>CP070896.1:0-1817500 GCA_017084465.1 Lacrimispora xylanisolvens
CAGGCATTGGCCGAAAAAAAACCGCATGCCGTCTTGTTTCACAGTATGGTTCTTTGCAGGCAATCTATGAACAGAAAGAGGAACCTGAGTCTGGTCAGATCCGGGAAGCATTAACGAAGTATGAACAGCAGATCAACAAAGAAGCGCAATTCCTTTGCCTGAAAACAGATTATGATGTTCATCTTAATGAGGTCAGATCCATTGCAGAATCAGAAATTGAAGAAATCATGGATATGGATTTTGAACCTGCAAGTTTCCCGGAAGAAGCGGAGGAGATTTCTTCTGATGGCTGGATGGGAAAAGCGATTACAGAGCTTGCTGATGCAGAGGCGATTTTTCAAGATGTGCTGCAGGTACGAGCCTTGGTCTGCAGGTGGCAGGAGCTGACAAAAAAATCACTGCCCTGGCTTTATGTCTGTCAAAAGAGGAGTGCTGGTGTTTGATTGCCCAGGGGAATTTAACGTCAGAATACCTGAAAGAAAAGGCAGAAGAAGTCATAAGACACGGAGCAAATGTTACCGTTCTTGATCTGAAAAAGCCAGCTTCCATTTTTTTGAATGTGTCTGATGAAAAAAAAAGCAGTGTTTGATGCTTCCCTGGCGGCTTATTTAATTGATCCCTTAAAAGCTCCTATGAATACAATGATCTGGCACAGGATTATCTCCAGTTATCCCTTTCTTCCAAAACAGAATTGTTGGGGAAACGTACGATAATCCAGGCACTTTCTGAAAATCAAACCCAGGCAGTAACCTGTATGTGTTCCATGGCTTATGTTTCTTTTATGTGCGGAAGCATTTTAAAAGAAGGACTCAAAACAGCTGAGATGGATCAGTTGTTTTATGAGATTGAAATGCCCCTGGTATATAGTTTATTTACTATGGAAGAAACAGGAATCCGTGTGGAGAGGGACAGGCTGAAAGAATACGGGGACAGATTAAAGATCCGGATTAAGGAAACAGAACAGAAAATATATGAACAGACAGGGGAAAACTTTAATATTAATTCGCCCAAACAGCTGGGTGAGATCCTGTTTGAAAAGATGAAACTGCCAGGTGGAAAAAAAAACAAAACCGGTTATTCCACAGCTGCCGATGTGCTTGAAAAGCTGGCGCCTGATTATCCGGTCATAGAACAGATTCTGGATTACAGACAGCTGACTAAATTAAATTCCACCTATGCCGATGGACTGGCCGCCTATATTGGCTCCGATGAACGGATTCACGGGACCTTTAATCAGACAATTACCGCTACCGGCAGAATCAGCAGTACAGAGCCTAATTTGCAGAATATCCCCATCCGTATGGAACTGGGAAGAGAGATCCGAAAAGTTTTTGTTCCACAGGAAGGCTGTGTTTTTGTAGACGCCGATTACTCCCAGATTGAGCTGAGGGTACTGGCTCATATGTCGGGAGATGAAAGGCTGATCGGTGCCTATCAGCAGGCCGAGGATATTCACGCAATCACTGCTTCAGAGGTTTTTCATGTTCCTTTGACGGAAGTAACCTCCCTGCAGCGACGCAATGCCAAGGCGGTCAATTTCGGGATTGTATATGGAATCAGTTCATTTGGTTTAAGTGAAGGCTTAAGTATTACCAGAAAAGAAGCGACCGAATATATCGAAAAGTATTTTGAAACCTATCCAGGGGTAAAACTGTTCCTGGACAAACTGGTGGCAGATGCAAAGAAACCGGGTATGCAGTCAGCATGTTTGGAAGGCGCCGACCAGTCCCTGAACTGAAATCATCTAATTTTATGCAGCGTTCCTTTGGAGAACGTGTAGCGATGAATTCTCCGATTCAGGGAACAGCGGCAGATATTATGAAGATTGCCATGATTCGGGTTGATCGTGCCCTTAAAAAACAGGGTCTGCAGTCAAAAATAGTCCTTCAGGTTCATGACGAACTTTTAATAGAGACCCGGCTGGAAGAACTTGATCAGGTGAAAAAAAACTGTTGGTGGGAAGAGATGAAGAGTGCTGCCAGTCTTGCTGTACCGCTGGAAGTTGATGCCAATGTTGGGGAATCCTGGTTTGATGCCAAATAATAGGATGGTGAAACGTATGAAAGTAATTGGACTTACTGGCGGAGTGGGGGGGCTGGTAAAAGTCTGGTTCTCACCATATTAAGAACAAAATATAATGCAGAAGTGATGGAAGCGGACAAAGTTGCCCATGAACTGATGGAACCTGGAGAAGAAGGATATCTGCGGATCAGGGAAACTTTTGGTGAAGCCATTCTTAATTCAGACGGCACCATTAACCGTACTGCACTGGGAAAAGTGATTTTTGACAATGAATCTGCCAGAGAACAGATTAATTCAATGATTCATCCCCTGGTGTGGAAAAGAATCAGACAAAAAATTTCCGCTTCCCAAGCCGGGCTTATTGTGGTAGAATTTGCAATTATGGGTGAAGAAGCGGAAGATATCTATGATGAGATGTGGTATGTACATGCATCAGAAGAAGTCAGAATGAGCCGGCTTTTAAAAAACAGGGGCTACTCAAAAGAACATTCGGAAAAAATGATCAGAAGCCAGGCGTCGGAACAGGAATATGCAAGGCGTTGTGACCGGATAATCGAAAACCATGGTTCTGTTAAGGATTTAGAGGATCAATTGGCGGAAATATTAAAAAGCAGGGGATAGAAAACGATGAGACTGGTAAGCATTGCTAGCGGGAGCAGCGGAAACTGCATTTATGTAGGTTCTGATACGACTCATGTTCTGGTAGATGCCGGAATAAGTAATAAAAGAATTGAACAGGGCTTAAATGAAATTGGATTAAAGGGCAGCGAGCTCACAGGAATTGTAATCACTCATGAACACTCTGACCATACCAAAGGGCTTGGAGTACTGGCCAGAAAGTATGGAGTTCCCATCTATGGAACAAAGGAGACGCTGGAGGAGATTTCCAAGCAGAAGTATCTGGGAGAATATCCCCGGGAATTGTTTTGTGCCATTCGCCCGGATGTGGATTTTTTCCTTGGAGATTTAGAGGTCAAACCGTTTTCCATTGACCATGATGCGGCAAATCCGGTAGCATACCGGATACAGCATGAACATAAATCTGTTGCGGTAGCAACGGATATGGGGCATTACAACCAGTACATTATCGAGCATCTCCAGGGACTGGATGCTCTTTTATTAGAATCCAACCATGATGTGAATATGCTTCAGGCAGGACCTTATCCTTATTACTTAAAACGAAGGATTTTGGGAGATCATGGACATTTATCCAATGAAAATGCAGGACGTCTGCTGTGCTGCATTCTTCACGAAAACTTAAAGAAGATTCTGCTGGGCCATCTAAGCAAGGAAAATAATTACGAAGAGCTTGCTTATGAAACCGTAAAGCTTGAAATCTCAGAAGGAGATAATCCATTTAAGGCATCTGATTTTTCCATAGCCGTTGCAAAACGGGATCAGATGTCGGAAATTATCACTATATAAAGAGGAGATGCATGATGAATAAGACGATTATTACAGTAGTTGGCAAGGACACAGTAGGGATTATAGCAAAGATTTGCACTTATCTGGCAAATAACCAGGTAAACATATTGGATATTTCCCAGACCATTGTACAGGGATATTTTAATATGATGATGATTGTTGACATCAATGAAGCAGCGAAGCCTTTTGGAGAGCTTGCGGATGAACTGGAACAAATTGGAGACGAGATTGGTGTAAAGGTAAAATGCCAGAGAGAAGAAATTTTTACTAAAATGCATCGGATCTGATTACTGCAGTGAGGCTTAAGAAAAGGATGGGTTATCGATATGTTGAATATGTTTGAAGTAAATGAGACCAATAAGATGATCGAGCAGGAATTGCTGGATGTGCGCACTATCACCATGGGTATCAGTCTCCTTGACTGCTGCGACAGTGATTTAAAAGCGGTGAATGAAAAGATTTACAACAAGATCACCACGGTTGCAAAAAATCTGGTATCTGTAGGAAAAGAGATAGAGAAAGATTTTGCAATTCCCATTGTAAATAAACGTATTTCCGTAACCCCGATTGCAATGGTAGGAGCTGCTGCCTGCAAAACTCCTGATGACTTTGTTACCATAGCACAGACCCTTGACCGCGCAGCAAAAGAAGTTGGTGTTAATTTCATTGGCGGATATTCTGCACTTGTCAGCAAGGGAATGACAACGGCTGATAAAAATCTGATCTGCTCTATTCCAAAAGCTCTGGCCTGTACAGACCGTGTCTGCAGTTCTGTAAATGTAGGTTCTACCAAGACAGGAATTAATATGGATGCAGTTGCTCTTATGGGTAAAATTGTTCTGGAAACAGCGGAGGAGACCAAAGATAATGATTCCCTTGGCTGTGCAAAACTGGTGGTATTCTGCAACGCGCCGGATGATAATCCATTTATGGCTGGTGCATTCCACGGTGTTACAGAAGCAGATGCAATTATTAACGTAGGTGTCAGCGGACCCGGTGTAGTAAAACGTGCGATTGAGACTGCGAGAGGAAGGACTTTGAAGTTCTTTGCGAGACCATTAAGAAAACTGCATTTAAGATTACACGTGTAGGACAGCTGGTTGCCCAGGAAGCATCCAAAAGACTTAATATTCCATTTGGAATCATAGATTTGTCTCTGGCTCCCACACCTGCAATCGGCGACAGTGTAGCTGAAATCCTGGAAGAGATTGGTCTGGAACGGGTTGGCGCCCCAGGTACAACGGCTGCCCTGGCTCTGCTCAATGACCAGGTGAAAAAGGGAGGAGTTATGGCTTCATCCTATGTAGGTGGTTTAAGCGGTGCATTTATCCCTGTCAGCGAAGATCAGGGAATGATTGATGCAGTGGCCATGGGTGCATTAAACCTTGAAAAACTGGAAGCAATGACCTGTGTCTGCTCCGTTGGTCTGGACATGATCGCCATTCCTGGAGATACTCCTGCCACCACCATATCCCGGAATTATTGCAGATGAATCCGCAATCGGTATGATAAACCAGAAGACAACCGCAGTTCGTATTATTCCGGTAATCGGTAAGACTGTTGGTGAAACCGTGGAATTCGGCGGTCTTTTAGGATACGCTCCTGTTATGCCGGTCAATCAGTACTCCTGTGAAAAGTTTGTAAACCGCGGAGGAAGAATTCCTGCGCCTATACACAGCTTTAAGAATTAGCCATGGAACAGAACGATAAAAGAGAAGTGACGGAAGCACTCCAGGAATTTCTTGATGAATATCTAATCCGTATGATCATCAGCAATCCGGTTGAGAAACAGGGAATGTCCAAAGTGAAAATCCGTCCTCTTAAGCAAAAGGATTTATTACTGTTTCAGGCCGAGGAGCTGGTTGGAAACCAGGCATTTCATAAATCTGACAAAAGAGGAATGTGCAGACTATGCTGCAGATTTACTGGCTGGAACCTTTCGTCAGCTGGAACTGGAATCAGCAAAAGGCCAGGTCAGGGTTCTGATCAGCAAAAAAGGAGTTCCTGGTATTAAGATGAAACGTATTCCCCAAAAAATTACAGCACTTCCTGTAGTAACGGACCACAACAGACAAAAAAATTATATTTTAAAAGAAGGAACACCCATACCATTTTTAGTTGATTTGGGAGTTATGTCGGAAAATGGAACGATCATAAAATCAAGATATGACAAATTCCGCCAGATTAACCGGTTCCTTGAATTTATTGAAGATATACTTCCCAGACTTCACAAAGACAGGGAAAATGTAATTATTGATTTCGGCTGCGGCAAATCCTATTTAACATTTGCCATGTATTATTATCTTCATGTGCAGAAGGGATACTCCATCCGCATTATTGGTCTTGATTTAAAGCAGACGGTAATTGACAACTGCAACCGGTTAAGTGAGAGCTATGGATATGAAAAACTCAGATTCTATCACGGTGATATTGCATCATACGAGGGCGTTAATCAGGTGGATATGGTAGTTACACTTCATGCCTGTGATACAGCCACTGATTTTGCTCTGGCCAAAGCGGTTTCGTGGGGGGGCATCTGTCATATTATCCGTACCGTGCTGTCAGCATGAACTCAACAAGCACATAGAGAACAGTCTGATGGCACCTGTTTTCCAGTATGGTCTTATAAAAGAACGAATGGCAGCTCTGTATACAGATGCCCTTAGGGCAGAGATATTGGAGAACCAGGGATACAGAACACAGATTCTGGAATTTATTGATATGGAGCATACACCAAAGAACATATTAATCCGTGCTGTTAAGCAGGGAGAAAAGAAAAATAACCGAAGCCAAATTGATGAAATTATGGAGTTTCTTCATGGAAATCTGACTCTTTATGATTTGTTTTACAAAGAATAAATAATATAAAATTATAAGTGAAATTTGCTGTCATATATGTTATGATATAAGCAATAATTTAAGGAGGAAAATCCATGCCTTTTATTAATTCAAAAGTAAATGTTGCGTTATCCGAAGAAGAGAAAGAACTGATAAAGGATAAACTTGGCCAGTCAATCAGTCTGATTCAGGGAAAGTCAGAAAGCTGGCTGATGGTTGGTTTTGAAGATAACTATTCTCTTTATTTTAAAGGAAAGAACAATACGAAGCTTGCTTTTGTAGAAGTTAAGATTTTCGGGCATGCTTCTGACCGGGATTTGGATCATTTAACTGCTGAGATTTCCAGAATTTTTTAAAGAAGTACTTGGAATTGCCCAGGATAAAATCTATATTAAATACGAAGAAGCAGAACACTGGGGCTGGAATGGAGCAAACTTCTAAATTTAACTGTTGACACGTCAGACAGGGAGCGGCTTATGGAGCTTTGGGATATCTACGATGAAAACAGAGCGGCAACTGGAAGGACTCATGTCCGGGGAGTTCCGCTGGGAAAGGGGAATATCATCTGATTGCTGATATCTGGACCGTAAATCACAGGAATCAGATTTTACTGACCAGACGGCATCCGAATAAGCCTTACGGCTTAATGTGGGGAGTGTACCGGCGGTTCGGTTCTTGCCGGCGAGACCACAGTGGAAGGGGCTATAAGAGAACTTTGGGAAGAAGCCGGAATTCATGCTGAAAAAGAGGATTTAACGCTGATTCACAGCATCAGACAGAGGGAACGGTTTGTGGATACTTATATCAACAGGCAGAATGTCTCGAAAGACGATCTTAAGTTACAGGCAGAGGAAGTTGTGGACGCAAAGCTTGTGACTTTTGATGAGCTTCTTGATCTGTGGAAGCAGGGAATTGTAGTACCCAAATCCCGGTTTCTTCTATATAAAGACAGGATCAGAGAATTTATCAATCCGCCGTCATAATATGACGACGGATTGTGTAAATTCATTTTTTATTTTTATATCATATTTAGCCTGTAATACTGTCTGATAAACGTGAGAAGAATAGAAGTCATGCCGGAGCATAGCGGCAGCTGCTCCCGTTAAATTGGTTTCTGCACCAGCAGTTTTGGCGATGAGAGGGATGCTCCCTCTCTTTTTTATTTCTCCCATCAGGGATACGGATTCTTTTTTGAAACCCAGAATTCTTGCATAAGGAGCATAGCCTGCCCGCCGGCCATCTTCTGTCAGCTGACCAGTTGTCCCCAGCATAATATGGAGCAAACCACGGCTCACTCTTGTATAGGTGTATTGTCTGGTTTTTAGCTGGTTGATCTTTTCTTCAAATGAATCATAATCAGGAAGCTGTTTTGTAATTCTTGCAGCCATTTCTTCTGATACATCGGAAAAATTATTAAATGGGATTCCTTCCATAGACAGCCTTAAGAGAGCGGAATTTAAAAGGAGATTGAAATCGTCGCAGTAAAGCGGTTTGCTTTCCTGTATTTTTAATTTTACCGGATCTGGTACATAATTAAAGACTGAATTCCCTGCCTCATTGCAATTTTCTCCTGATTCCTTTAATGCCTTTCTAAGTCCGGTTGCGGAGCAAAAAAGATGGGGTGTAAGAAGAGGATCGTGATAGCCACTTCCATTTCTTGCAATGGTCAAAGGTGTTAAAGAAGCCTTTTGTCTATAAATGGCCTTTAAATATTCAATCCCCAAAATGTTGTTGGGAGAGGCCAGAATCGAGGCATCTTCTTCCCCAACAGCTCCGCTGGTGACAAGAGCGGTGTTTCTTGCTTCTGGAAAAGTAGCCCCTTTTTTCAGCTCTTTACGCAACTCATCTGAATAAACAGCAGGTTCGTTGGCGAGAATAGTAGCAATAGCGGAAAGTTTTTCCATATCCCCGCTTTCGCTGCCAAAGCACACGGTATCAACTGCCCCCAGGCCGTTTAGCAATGCCACAGAGCAGGAGGCAAAGTCTTCCGCGCTTCCGGAAGCAAAGACAGACGGAATTTCCAATACCAGATCGGCTCCGCAGGAAAGCGCCATGGCAGTCCTTGTATACTTATCATAAATAGCAGGAGCTCCCCGCTGTACAAAATCTCCACTCATGACTACCACAGCAAATTCTGCATTTGACAGTTCTTTCGCTTTTCTGATATGATAGGCGTGGCCGTTGTGAAAGGGGTTGTATTCAGCGATAATACCTACAGCATGCAATTTTTTCTCTTTTATCATAAAAAACGTCCTTTTTCTTTATTTCAACCTATATTATGCTATTGTTTCGCAAAAAATGCAAATTATTTTGTCACAACACTTGAAAATTTTCAGGAATGCTCATAGAATAGAGTGAGAATCAAGAAGAAGCATTGATCAATTAGAACAGGAGAATAGATAAGTATGAATTTTATCGTTGAAACATCAGCTCGTCATGTACATTTATCTCAGGAACATCTTGAGATTTTATTTGGACAGGGATATGAATTAACCAAGAAGAAAGAATTATCCCAGCCAGGTCAGTTTGCTTGCGAGGAGAGAGTTACTGTTGTGGGATCAAAAGGTGAGTTCAAAGGAGTTTCCATTCTGGGACCAGTCAGAAAATCGACTCAGGTGGAACTTTCTCTGACAGATGCCCGTTCTGCAGGAATCGCCGCACCAGTAAGAGAATCCGGAGATATTGCAGGCAGCGGACCATGTAAGATTGTCGGACCGGCAGGTGAGATTGATATCACAGAGGGTGTAATTGCAGCTAAGCGTCATATTCACGCAACGCCTGCAGATGCACAAAAGCTGGGAGTTGAAAACGGCGAGATCGTTTCTGTGAAAATTGATACAAATGGCAGAAGTCTTGTTTTCGGAGATGTAGTTGTACGTGTAAGCGAGTCCTATGCTCTGGCTATGCACATTGATACGGATGAATCTAACGCAGCAGGCTGCGGCAGAGAACAGTACGGCGAAATTGTAAAATAATTGAAGGAGAATTAAGTTTTATGAAAATTTTAGTTATCAACTGCGGAAGCTCTTCCTTAAAGTATCAGCTTATTGATATGGAAAACGAGGGAGTTTTAGCAATAGGTTTATGCGAAAGAATTGGTATTAACGGATCCAAACTGACTCACAAAGCAGAAGGAATTGGCAAATTCGAATTAGAAGAAGAGATGCCTAACCACACTGTAGCAATCAAGCTGGTTATGGATGCCCTGGTTAATCCTGAGCATGGAGTAATCAAAGATACCAGTGAAATTTCTGCAGTAGGACACCGTGTTCTCCATGCCGGTACTATTTACAGTGATTCCATCGTTGTAAATGAAGATGTAAAAAGTAATCCGTGACTGTTTCGATTTAGGACCTCTGCATAACCCTGCAAACTTAATGGGTATTGAGGCATGTGAAGCAGCTATGCCAGGAACACCAAACGTAGCTGTTTTTGATACTGCATTTGGTATGGGTATGCCGGAGAAGGCTTCTCTTTACGCAATCCCTATGGAATATTATGAAAAATACAGCATTCGCCGTTACGGCTTCCATGGAACAAGCCACAGCTTCGTTTCCAAAGAAGCACTGGGCTTTTTGCGGACTTGATTCCAACAGTGGCAAGGTAATTGTCTGCCATTTAGGAAACGGCGCAAGCATCTCTGCTTCCATCGGAGGCAAGTGCGTAGATACAAGTATGGGTCTTACTCCTCTTGAAGGTCTTATTATGGGAACCAGAAGTGGTGATATTGATCCGGCTGTGATTCAGTTTATCTGCAACAAAGAAGGTAAGACAGTTAACGAAGTACTGGATATCTTAAATAAAAAATCCGGTATTCTTGGTATGTCTGGCGGAATCTCCAGCGATTTCCGTGATGTTCAGAAAGCACAGGCAGAGGGTAATCACCTGGCTGATACAGCAATTAATGCATATATCTATCGTGTTGCAAAATACATCGGCGCTTATACTGCAGCCATGAACGGAGTAGATGCAATCGTATTTACAGCAGGTGTAGGTGAGAATGATAAGCCGATCCGTGCAGGAATCTGTTCTTATTTATCCTATCTTGGCGTAGAAATCGATGCAGAAGCTAACAGCCACAGAGGCGAGCGCATGATAATTTCCACACCTGATTCCAAGGTAAAAGTATGTGTAATTCCTACAAATGAAGAGCTTGCAATTGCAAGAGAAACAAAAGCTTTGGTATAATTCCTTAAATATTAGCACATTATAGTTTTTATAATGTGAAATATGGAAATATTTTGTTGACAAATAGTGCGCCCCTATGTATAATTACATAGGTGCGTATTAGGAGACTATAATATGCTTATTAATTTAACCGAGTTGTTTACCCTGGAAGGGAAAGAGAAAACCTATACACTTGACATAGAGATGAAGACTTATCATGGACCCTATGGAGATTATGAAATAGCAGATGCCAAACCGGTAGTGCTGCGGATCATGAATCTGGGTGGAAAGAAACTGGAGCTGGAAGGTAAAGTGGAACTCACTTTGCTGATTCCCTGTGATCGTTGTCTGGAGCCTGTCCCTAATGAGCTGAGTTTTGATGTCGTTCGAATGGTTGATTTAAGTGAAACCAGAGACGAGAGTGAAGAGGATCTCGAAGAACAGCCATATGTAATTGGTTATTGTCTGGATGTAGACCAGTTGGTTTGTGATGAACTCATACTGAATCTGCCTATGAAGGTTCTCTGCAGTGAAGACTGTAAGGGAATTTGTAATAGATGTGGAACAAATCTCAATCATGAGACTTGTGACTGCGATGTTAGGTCGCTTGACCCGAGAATGGCAGTCATCCAGGATATTAAACAGTTTAAGGAGGTGTAACCATGTCTATCTGTCCAAAGAATAAATCTTCTAAAGCTAGAAGAGACAAACGTAGAGCAAACTGGAAGATGAGCGCTCCGAACTTAGTGAAATGCAGCAAGTGCGGTGAGCTTATGATGCCACACAGAGTATGCAAAGCTTGCGGTTCTTATAACAAGAAAGAAATCATTTCTGTTGCTGAATAATTTCAGTATGGAAATAGCTCAAAACATAAAAAGACAGGGAATCTGATTATTCAGGTCCTTGTCTTTTCTTGTTGTGGGGAAAAGGTGAGCGATACAGCTAATATTGATAATAAGGACGCAAGTATTTTGTTTTTTATCATTGGGTTCTATGCTATACTGAAAGAAAAATGACCAGCTTATGGGGGTATAATATGGCACAGATAAAATTACCGGAAATCTTTCAGAATGGAATGATCATTCAGCGGAATAAGACGATTAAAATATGGGGAGAAGCAGAGGGAACGGACAAGCTGAGAATCACCTTATGTGGTGACAGCATTTTTGCAGATATAAAAGATAGGAAGTTTTATTGTGAATTAGCGGCAAAGGAAGCGGCATATGGTCAAAAAATAGAGATTTTTGCTGACGAAAGCAAGGAACCCGCTGTCGTTTTGGATGACATTTGTATTGGTGATATTTACATAGCAGCCGGTCAGTCAAACATGGAATATTATTTAAGATACGATGCCCATTGGAATGAGATAAAGCAGTGGGAGCGAAATGATATGATCCGCATGTTTAACTGCAAAAGGATTGCTTATCCCGGTCAAAACAGGGATATTCCTGAATGCGGAAGCTGGTTTAAAGAACATGAATATCAGTGGGAGAGTTTTCTGCCCCAGGCTATTCCTTTGCCAGGTCCATTCAGCCGGTGATTGGTGTTCCGGTTGGGATTATCGGTTGTAACTGGGGCGGAACTCCAGCCTGTGCATGGATGGAAGCATCGTATTTAAATGATCCGCCTCTGTCTGTATTTAACAAAGAATATGAGGAGGCTGTGGGGGCTGTTGATGAAGAAGAAATGAGACGGCTCAGCCTTGAGGCCTGGGAATATGAGGATTCCTACCTTCATCAGGTTGCCTGGAGAGCAATGATGTATGGCATGAACCAGCAGGATCAGGAGCGTTGGATGGCTGAAACTGCGGATGCACCCGTACTCCCATTGGGGCCTTATCATCACTACCGGCCTTCCGGATTGTATGAAATGATGCTGAAAGAACTTGCGCCTTTTTCTGTGAAGGGAGTTTTATGGTATCAGGGGGAATCAGATGCAGGACATGGGGAGATATATGATAAAACCTTTGCTTCTCTAATCCGCTGCTGGAGAGACTTGTGGCAGGATGAACTGCCCTTTCTCTATGTTCAGCTGGCACCATTTGGTAAATGGCTTGGAATCGGAGGAGAAGATTATCCGGTGGTAAGGGAGAGCCAGGAACGGGTATTAAAAAACGTACCGGGTACAGGTATGATTTCTATTATGGATCTGGGAATGTATGAGGATATCCATCCCAAAAGAAAGAAGGAAGTAGGGGAACGACTGGCACTTCTGGCAAGAGGATTGATCTACGGGGAAGACATCTTATGTGAATCTCCGGAATTTACAGGGGGAGAGCGGGAAGGAAACCAGATCCGTCTGCATTTTTCCCATACTGGATTAAAACTGCATGTAAACGGGAAGGTTATTAATAGCCTTTGTGTAGAACAGGGCGGTATTTTAATTGGAGTTAAGGATTTTAAACTGGACCAGGATTTGCTGCTGAATTTCGAAACGCTGTCAGAAGAGCCGGTTGAGATCAGGTTTGCAAAAGAGGGATACTGTGAAGTTAATCTGTTTAATGAAGCAGATCTTCCTGTTAAACCATTTGCTGCTGTGGTTATATAGGAGGCTGCCATGGTAAAAATAATAAATCCAATACAAAAAGGCTTTTATCCTGATCCATCCATATGCAGGGTTTCTGGTGATTACTACATGGTTCATTCCACCTTTGCATATGCACCTGGTATTCCTGTATTCAAAAGCTGTGATTTAAAGAACTGGACTTTAATCGGACACGTTCTGGAACGGAAGGAGCAGCTTCGGCTTTCCGGTGCCAGAGTTTCCCAAGGGATTTATGCGCCCACAATCAGGTACCACAAGGGATTGTTCTATGTAATTGCCACGAATGTATCCGCAGGCGGTAATTTCTATGTTACTGCCACAGATCCAAAAGGCCCATGGTCAGACCCTGTTTTTCTGGAGAATGCGCCAGGAATCGATCCCAGTCTGTATTTCGAAGAGGATACCTGCTATTACATCGGACAGCGTACAAAGGAACAACCGGCTTATTACGGTGATTGTGAGATATGGATTCAGGAGCTTGACTTAAAGGAGAAAAAGCTGGTGAAACAACCAGTTGTATTGTTTGATGGAAGTATGAAACGAACGATATGGGCGGAAGGACCTCATCTGTACCGAATTGGCGGTATGTATTACCTTCTTCTAGCAGAGGGAGGGACGGAGTTTAATCACAGTGTAACGGTTGCCAGAAGCCAAAACCTTTATGGCCCTTATGAGGCGTGCCCTAATAATCCGATTTTAACCCACCGTCATTTGGGACATAATTACCCGATACAGTGTATCGGTCATGGAGATCTGATTGAAACTCCGGATAAAGAATGGTTTATGGTGATGCTTGGTACAAGACCCTTAAATGGCTGTGCTGAATTAGGCAGAGAGACATTTCTTGCAGATGTAATATGGGAAGATGGGTGGCCGGTGGTGAGCCCTGTTTGGGAAAGGTGCCTGAGTGCCTGGAAGTTTCCTCTTCGGATAAAGAGCAGGAGGTTTTACCGTCTGAGCCCTATATTGAGTGGACAGATCCCCTTGACATGCGTTTTATTGGTTTAAGAGATCACCCAGCCCAGCTGCCTTTAAAAATCACAGGGGCTGGCGGCCTCCAACTTCCTTATCTTCCTGAAACCATAGAAGATTTATCTGTTCCTGCCTATTTAGGGATCCGGCTTTTATCCAGAACTTTCGATATTAGGGTAAAGATTGAGTCCGAGCCGAAAGAGTTAGAGGAAGCGGGGCTTGTCTATTTTTATAATGAAACCCATTATGTAAAAGTTGTCATTTGTAAAAGAGAAGGACAGTTAGAAGCGGTAACGATTATTCGAAAAGGGGATAACTGGGAGGAGATAGGCAGAACAGAAATTACCGGCAAGATTCATGAAATTAAGCTGTTAGGGCATAACCAGACACTGTCTGTTGAAATTGATAATCAGATCGCAGGTCAGCCCTTTCATATAGGGGATCTCTGCTCACAAAAAGCCGGTGGATTCACCGGCTGTACTGTAGGGATATATGCTTCTTCCGTACATAAGGCCTCTGACCGTTTCGCGGTCTTTGGACCGCTTCATGTCCACTTTTTTGATTAATCCTGTATATACATCTGGCGAAATTCTGTAGGTGTACAGGATTTAATGATTTTGAACATACGTATAAAGGCGGAGGGGCTGGAAAAACCGGAGCGCAGTGCCACTTCAGTGACAGAAAGCTGAGGGTTAATCAGCAGCGTTTCGGCAACAGCAATCCGCTTTTTATTGACATATTTATAAAATGAAATATTTGCAAATTGTTTAAACAGTCTGGAAAAATGATATTTGCTGAAGCCAAGAAGAGATGCAACTTCCTCTAAGGTTAATTCCTCTGTGCAGTGGCTGCTGATATAATTGCAAATGTAAATGAATTTCTCTGCATATTTTTTTTGCTGAATGTTGCCAATATCCAGAGAGCTGACCTGCTGGGTATGGTTGCGCCCGATCAGAGCAAACATTTCCAGAAGCCTTGAGTAAATCTTTGTTTCTGTGAGAGGCATGTCTTTCCTGTATTCTTCAAAAATTTCCAGCATATACTGATGGAGCTGGTCATGTATAGAGGGATAAAGTTCCGGCGTAACAAGGAACGTAGGATTTAAAAGCGTAAGTATGGATTCCAGCTCTTTGATTTCATGAAACATGGGAAGTTCAGCCTGAAATATAATCCGCCGTCCTGATTTGGGCGCTTTCAAGGCGTGAATGACTCCCGGACAGATCAAAATAATATCACCCGGTTTTAATTCAATGGTGTGGGTGCTTAAAACGATGGTGTATTTGCCTGTAAGAGGCATAATGATTTCAAGGGGTGTATGCCAGTGGGAAGGATAGTCTTCCGCCTGGGTGTTGTCATATAGGCGTATATTGGTATATTCTTTATAATTTACAGTCTCATGAGTACCTCTCAGATTTTCAATCAAAGTAAAACCTCCCCATAATATTAATGATAATGAATAATTGCTTTTTGTTGTATGTAAAAATTATAAAATATACTACAATAAATATCAATATAAAATAGTAAAATAGGCATATTTTAATTTTATGGTAGTTAAATAATACAAAAAAAGCCTGGTTTAAAAAAAAAAAGTGTATTATGTATATTACGTTCAAAAGCAGAATATGTATAAAATTTACAAATAGCAATATTTGATAATAGACAGGCAATAATTATAAAGAAAAACGGACAAAATTCTGATAGAGTTAATACATATCATAATTGCTTCAAATAATGTGAAGATTGTTAAGGAGGAAAGGTATGGTAAAGAGATTTGTTTCGGGTTTTTTGGCAGCTGCACTTGTATTGGGGTCACTTTCTGGATGTTCAGTATCTACAGATACTGGCGGAGGTGCAGGATCATCAGGCGCCACCACAGAGACTACTTCCGGATCTGTTACTGCAACGGGGAAAGAAGAGCAGATAACATGGATGTTCTGGGACGATTTAAATGCTACAGAAGATTTAGTCAGCAAGGGGTACAAACAGGTTATAGACCGGTTTAATGAACAGTATAAGGGGAAATATTACTGCAATGTTGTCACTACCAATCTGGAGGAATACCCGACAAAACTAAATGCATTGGTTACTTCAGGCAATACACCCGATGTATTTATCTGTAATCCAGGGCCTAATTTAACTCAGTATGTGGAATCTGGTGCAGCAGCAGATTTAACCGATATTTTGAAAATCAGGAATCACAGTGGTATGGTAATTTTACAGATGGTATCTTTGAACGTATTACATATGACGGAAAGATAATGGCAATTCCTACTAACTTTGCAGCTGCCTGTGTATTCTATAATACAGACATCTTTAAAAAGGCAGGAGTTGAGGTTCCGAAAACCTATGACGAACTTCTTGCAGCATGTAAAAAAATTAAAGAAGCAGGTTATACACCAATTTCCTGTTCTGCAGGTACTGCATGGTGCCTTTCCATGATAGCTGGTTATCTCTGCGACCGTGAAGGCGGACCGGATAATCTGGTTGATGTAAATGCAGGTAAAATTGAGTGGACCAGTAAAACTTTTGTTGATGCAGCAACCAAATTAAAAGAACTTTCCCAGTATTTCCAGGACACTGCAGCTGGAGATTCCAATGATCAGGCAACTGCAAACTTCTATAATGGAGACGCAGCCATGCTGGTACAGGGATCATGGGCAATTGCTCAGATCAACGGAAACAATCCTGAATTCGAAGATAAATGCGGCGTATTCCAGTTCCCGGCTATTGAGGGTGGATCAGATCCTAACCGTATGATCGTAAAAAACAGATAATCTTGTTATGAGTTCAACCACAAAGCATAAAGAAGCAGCCCTTGCACTTATGAAGATGTTCACCGATGACACTGCTCAGAAATATACGGCTGAAGTAGCTGGTAAGATTCCGGTTACCAAAGTGGCAATTGACTATGACAAAGCTCCAAAGCAGTTTGCCTATATCAATGATATCTTAAAGAATGTAACCGGTACATTAGGATTTTATAATGAATCACTGGCAAGCGTAGAAGCAGGAGATACCTTTGATGCAGCCATGGTAGATGTATTCCTCGGTAATGCAGAACCACAGCAGGCACTTCAGAAAGTACAGGATTTCTATAATAAAAACGTCTGGAAAAAATAATTGACAGAATGATGAGGGTATGCGAAGCATAAACGCCTTTGCATACCCTCATTATAGAAAGAGAGGCAGCCATATGAACAGGCTATTGGAGGATAGAAAAGCGGCTTTTATATTTATTGCGCCGGCATTCCTTTTATTTACTCTGATTTTATTTGTTCCAATTATCCAGGTTATCTACTATTCCCTGTGTAATTATACGGGACTAACGAAACCGGATTTTGTCGGATTGAAAAATTATATCGATTTATTCACCAGTGATGAGACCATGAAAATCGCTTTGAAAAACTCCATATTTTTTATGCTTTTCTCTGGTGTGACCCAGCAGATCGTCGGTTTATTCCTGGCGGTTCTACTGACCAATATTAAGGCAGGCAGGAACTTATTTAAAAATATTTACTACCTTCCCTGTGTACTTTCATCAGCTGCGCTTGGACTTTTATGGGCGTTTCTTTTTAATCCTAAAATAGGTATTAATAATCTTTTGAGTTCATTTGGTATCCAGGGACCCAACTGGCTTTTTGACACCAAAGGATTTATCCCTCTTCCCATGTGGGTGATCGGTTGTGTTGCTTTATGGCAGTACGTCGGTCAGAATATGATGCTTTATATGGCTCAGATCAGCGGGATATCCAGAGATATCTATGAAGCTTCCTATATTGACGGGGCATCCAAAGGACAGTCGTTTCGTTTTATAACCTTACCGTTAATCAAGCCTATGCTGATTACAACTCTTTCTTTGAACTGCATTGGTTCTCTTAAATTTTTTGACCTGATTTATAATATGACTCAGGGAGGACCAAACCATCGTACGGATGTGCTGGCAACCCATTTATATACCCAGGGATTCAAGTATTATAAATACGGTTATGCAAGTGCGATTTCTATGATATTACTCATTTTATGCCTTTTTACCACATTCCTCATCAGTAAATGCATAAAAGTTGAAACGTACGAGTCTTAGAGGGAGGAACATAATGAGAATAGAAGATAACCAGAAAAAAAAGAAAAAGATCACTGTAACCGGTGTGCTTTTATATGCATTCCTGTTTGCCCTTGCTCTTGTTTATTTACTTCCGCTGGTCTGGATGCTCAGCGTTTCTCTAAAATCCAACAGGGAAGTACTGACTTCACCATTTTCACCTCCCAGTGTTCTACAGCTGGGCAACTACATATTTGCATGGGTCAACGGGCAGTTAGGAGTGGCAACTTTAAACTCTGTAATCGTGTGTACTACCGCATTGATCATCAGTTTACTGATCGGAGCTATGGCGGCATTTGCCATCGCCAGAATGAGACTGGGCTTTCTTAAGTACATGATGCAGTATTTTCTGATTGGAATGATGATACCTGTACATTGTGTACTGATCCCGCTTTTCGTCCGGTTTTCCAACTGGCATCTGACCAATCAGCTCATTGGACTGATTATTCCATATATTACGTTTTCTCTTCCAATGACCATATTTTAATGACAGGGTTCTTTAAAAGCATGCCAGGTGAGATTTTTGAAGCAGCGTGTATTGACGGCTGTTCCATCTATGGCTGCTTTATCAGAATCGCATTACCTCTCTCCAGAGTGGGGATGTTCGTGGCAGGTATTATGACGTTTGTCGGCAACTGGAATGAGCTGCTGCTAGCAATGGTATTTATATCTGACGTAGCTAAAAAAACACTTCCCGTTACTCTGACTTATTTCGTAGGTCCCTATGCTACAAACTATGTACAGATGTTTGCAGCAATTATCATAGCAATTGCCCCAACAGTTATCGTTTACAGCATTTTCAGCAACCAGATTGTAGACGGACTTACAACAGGAGCAGTAAAGGGATAAGACATCATTTTTCAGGAGGAAAGACAAGTGAATCGGAAAGAAGCGCGAAAAAGAGCGGAACAGTTAGTAGCAAACATGACATTAGAAGAGAAGGCAAGCCAGTTGCGATATGATGCACCGCCTATACGCAGACTTAATATACCAGCTTATAACTGGTGGAATGAAGCGCTTCATGGTGTAGCAAGAGCCGGGACAGCAACCAGTTTTCCTCAGGCCATTGGTTTAGCAGCTGCTTTTGATGAAGATCTGGTGCATGAAATTGCAGAGGTCATAGCAGAAGAAGGAAGAGCCAAGTACAATGCATTTACAAAACAGGATGACAGGGATATCTATAAAGGACTGACATTCTGGTCTCCAAACGTAAATATATTCCGGGACCCCAGATGGGGCAGAGGTCAGGAAACCTACGGGGAAGACCCGTATTTAAGCAGCAAGCTGGGTGTTTCCTATATAAAAGGACTTCAGGGTGAGAAAGAGACCATGAAGGCTGCTGCCTGTGTGAAACATTTTGCTGTTCATTCAGGACCGGAAGCTCTGCGTCATGAATTTAATGCAGAAGTTTCCCCCAAGGATTTAAGAGAGACCTATCTGCCTGCATTTGAAGCTGCAGTAAAAGAAGGAAAATCAGAAGCGGTTATGGGAGCTTATAACCGAACCAATGGAGAGCCTTGTTGTGCCAGCAAAACCCTGATGCAGGATATTTTGAGAGGGGAATGGGGATTTGAGGGACATTACGTTTCTGACTGCTGGGCAATCCGCGATTTTCATGAACGCCATTTAATCAGCCCTGATGCAAAACATCTGCAGCCATGGCAATCAATGCAGGCTGTGATTTAAACTGCGGTAATACTTATCTTCATATATTAAATGCCTACGAACACGGGCTGGTAAGCGAGGAGACAATTACAGAATCCTGTACACGTCTGTTTACAACCAGATACTTACTGGGATTGTTTGATGACAATGAATTTGATTCCATTCCTTATGAGAAAGTGGAGTGTAAAAAGCATCTGGAGCTTTCAGAACGGGCTGCCAGGGAAAGCATGGTTCTGTTAAAGAATAACGGGATTCTGCCTCTGGATAAGGAAGCGGTAAAAACAATCGGGGTAATTGGGCCGAATGCAAACAGCAGGGCTTCTCTTATTGGTAATTATCATGGTACTTCCTCAGAATACATTACGATTCTGGAAGGGATAAAAACGTTTGCGAAAGATGAGATCAGGGTTCTCTATTCAGACGGCTGCCATATCAGCAGTCCTAAGACGGAAGCACTGGCATTTGATCATGACCGTATCTCAGAGGCTGTGATTGTAGCTGGGCATAGCGATGTGGTGGTTCTCTGTCTGGGATTAAATGAACTCCTGGAAGGAGAAGAAGGCGATCAGGGCAATCAGTATGCTTCTGGAGATAAGGAATCATTGCTGCTTCCTGAGTCTCAGAGAAAATTAATGGAAGCATTGTCTCATACCGGTACTCCGGTAGTGCTGTGTATGATGGCAGGCAGTGATATTGATTTAAGCATTGCCAAAGAGAATTACGACGCAATTATACAGGCATGGTATCCGGGTGCAAGAGGAGGAAAGGCGTTTGCAGAGCTTTTATTCGGCCTTTATTCTCCATCTGGTAAATTATGCGTGACGTTCTATGACCCGGAATGCGATCTGCCGGAATTTACGGATTATTCCATGAAGAACAGAACCTACCGTTATTTGGAAAGTAAGCCACAGTATCCTTTTGGGTATGGTTTGACTTATGGTCGGGCTAAAGTGTGTGATGCTAATTTAGCAATGGAAGAAATGGAGATTGAGGCTGTCGTTGAAAATATAGGTGACAGAGCGGTTGAAGAGGTTATTCAGGTTTATGTAAAAGTTATGGATTCAGAATATGCACCCCTGCATCCCAGACTTTGCGGGTTTAAAAGGGTGCACTGAATTGTGGGGAGAAAAAGAGTGTAAAAATAAAGTTGGATCAGCGGGCTTTTATGGTTGTAAATGAAAATGGGGAGTATGTTAAAGACGGAAACCACGTCGAATTATATGCAGGCTTTAGCCAACCAGATGAAACAAGCATACAGCTTATGGGATGTAAGCCGGTGAAGTTGACGGCAGAGATCTAGATTCCACGGTCAAATACGGACTATCAGCTTCTTTTGATAGTCCGTATTTGTGTTATAGCTTTATTGTTTGAAATTTACAGAAAGCCTTTACTTTATGTGAATTTTATGTTAATATCATACATGTAACCGGTTACATAAGGAGAGCTTGAAATGAACATACGGGATATAGCAAGAAAAGCAGGCGTTTCTTCCGCAACTGTTTCCAGAGTCATTAATGAATCTGGATATGTGAAAGAGGAAACAAAGCGCAAAGTATTAGAGGCAATAGAAGAGGCTGATTACGTACCCAATGCCATAGCCAGAAGTCTCAGTATACGTGATTCTTCCAGTATTGGAGTGATTGTCCCGGATATTGCCAATGAGTTTTTTTCGGGCATCATAAGCGGAATAGGCGAAAGAGCTGCCAATAATCAGTATAATATCGTTTTATTTGATACTGGTGAACTTCTGGAGAGAGAGAACATCAATGTCTTATGATGGCAGAAAGCCAGCGTCTGTCAGGGCTTTTAATCACTCCTATTTCAGAGCTTGATGAGGTGACCAGGGATAAGCTGATCCAATTTGAAAGCAAAGGGATTCCAGTTGTATTAGTTGACCGCAACATCAGAAATTCCAGTCTGGATGGCGTGTTTGTAGAGAACTATGACGCTGCCTACAAGGCTGTTGAGGCTTTGATTCAGAATGGACATCAAAAGATTGCAGTGATTACAGGACCCAACACTTCTATGCCTGGAAAGGACCGTCTGAAGGGCTACAAGGCAGCTCTTAAGGATTACGGGATTGGACTAAGAGAAGATTATGTGGTATCAGGCGATTTTAAGATTATGAAGGCTTATGAGCGGACCAGGGAATTACTGGAACTTCCGGATCCGCCAACTGCTATATTTGCTTCTAACAACCAGACCAGCCTGGGTGTACTCAAATATTTAACAGAGCATAAGCTGAAAATTGGCAGGGATATTTCCATAGTAGGCTTTGATCAGATTGAGTCTCTTAAAATCATTGATTACAGTCTTTCAACCATTGACCGGGATGCAAGAAAGCAAGGATATCAGGCAATGGAGATGCTGATCGACAAACTGACCCGTAAGGAAAGTCAAAGCTCTGGCCGCAAGATTTTCGTTCCATATCAGATGGTGCTTCGCGGTTCAGAAAAGATAAATAAGCTGCAGTAAGGCAGTTTATTTTTAACCTGATATGTAACCGGTTACATATTAAAAATTACAATGGAGGATGGATATGAGTATAGCAAACATGATTGACCATACAATGCTGAAGGCAGATGCCGGAGCGGAAATTATCAGGAGATATTGTCAGGAGGCAAAGGAATATGGATTTGCGTCTGTCTGTGTAAATTCCTGTAACGTACCTCTGGCAGCTTCGGAATTAAAGGATAGCAGCGTGTCTGTGTGTTGTGTAGTAGGTTTTCCATTAGGAGCCATGCTCACATCTGCCAAGGCTTTTGAAGCATCAGAGGCAGTAAAAGCTGGAGCAGATGAAGTGGATATGGTTATTCATATCGGAGCATTAAAAGATAAGAATTATGATCTGGTCAGAGAAGATATCAGAGCGGTAGTTGATGCATGCCAGGGAAGATTAGTGAAAGTAATTCTGGAAAACTGTCTTTTGACAAAGGAGGAGATTGTAAAGGCCTGCCAGCTTTCCATGGAGGCGGGTGCCCATTATGTAAAAACATCCACAGGATTTAGTACTGGTGGAGCAGTAGCAGAAGATGTTGCCCTTATGAAAAAAACTGTGGGAGAAAAATCGAAAGTGAAAGCCAGCGGCGGGATCCGTACGCCAAAGGAGGCTGAGGCAATGATTTTAGCCGGAGCAGACCGGATTGGTGCCGGAAATGGAATTACCCTTCTATAAATAAAAGGAGATGCTTATGGGAAAAAAGATAACAGTATTTGGAAGTTTTGTCGTGGATTTAATGGGAAGATGCCCCCATCTGCCGGTTCCGGGGGAAACGGTGAAAGGAAGCCTTTTTAAAATGGGACCGGGGGGAAAGGGGTTTAACCAGGCGGTAGCCGCTCACAAGGCAGGTGCTGACGTAACCATGGTAACGAAGGTTGGTAAGGATGCCTTTGCCGATCTTGCCATTGAAACCATGACCAGACTGGGGATGGATACAAAACGGGTATTTTGCAGTGAACAGGCAGAGACAGGCACCGCATTAATCATGGTAGATGAAAATACCAGTCAGAATGAAATCGCAGTGATCCTGGGCGCTTGTGATACGATTTCCGATGAGGAAGTGGAATCTGTTTCCGATCTTTTAGATCAGTCAGATTATCTGCTGATTCAGCTGGAAACCAATATTTCTTCCGTGAGGAAGGCGGTAGAAATGGCATATGACAAGGACGTTAAAATTATTTTAAACACGGCCCCGGTACAGCCTGTCAGTGATAGTATTTTAAGCCGTGTGGATTTGATAACTCCCAATGAAGTAGAAGCTTCAATATTATCTGGCATACCAGTAACAGAAGAAGAGAGTGCCGGAAAAGCAGCGGATTATTTTCTAAATAAGGGAGTAAAAAATGTGCTCATTACAATGGGAAGCAGGGGAGTATATATTGCAACCGGAAAAAGAAGAGGATTATTACCTGCTTATCAGGTAGATGCAGTAGATACCACCGGAGCAGGAGACGCATTTAACGGGGGCCTTGCAGCCGCTTTGGCAGAAGGAAAGGATATATGGGAAGCAGCAAAATTTGCCAATGCACTGGCAGCGATTTCTGTACAGAGAATTGGAACCACTCCTGCCATGCCTGACCGGTCAGAAATCGATGCATTTATCAAATCCCATGAAATGGAGGAACAGTCATGTTAAAGACTGGTATTTTACATCCACAGTTGTCAAGAATTATGGCAGAGATCAGACATATGGATATGCTTGTAATAGCAGATGCCGGACTCCCTGTACCAAAGGGAGTGGAACGGGTGGATTTAGGATGGAAACAGGGAAATCCGGGCTATTTAGAGGTGCTGGAAGAAATTGAAAAATATATGGTTACGGAAAAGGCAGTTTTTTGCTCAGGAAGCTCTTGTAGTAAGCGGGGAATTACATAAAAAAGCACTGGCTCTTTTACCGGCAGGAATCCCTGTGGAGTATATCCCCCATACGGAATTAAAGAAAATGACAGAAGGAGCAAAAGCAATTATTCTCACAGGTGAGTTTACAGGTTATACCAATGTAATACTGATCTCAGGCTGTGCATATTAAGACCCGTCGAGGGGAAGGGGAATTTAAATGGGAGGAAGGTTAGTATTAAAACTGGAATCAATCGTTAAGACGTTTCCTGGTGTAAAAGCTCTTGACGGAGTTCATCTGGAACTATATGAAGGCGAGGTTCATGCTCTGTGCGGAGAAAACGGAGCAGGAAAGTCGACTCTGATGAAAATTATTGCGGGAGCTCAGCCCTATACATCGGGAGCCATGTACTTAAATGGGGAAAAGGTGGTATTTCACTCTGCCAGGGAAGCAGAAAAATCGGGAGTTGCCATGATCTATCAGGAATTTAATATGGTGCCGGAATTAACAGTGGCTGAAAATATGTATCTTGGAAGGCTTCCTGTAAACAACTTTAAAAAGGTGGATTGGGATAAGCTGTTTGAGGAAGCACAGGATAATCTAAACCATCTGGGTTTGAAATTCAGTTCAAAAACCAAAGTGAAGAATCTTTCCGTAGCCGAGGCGCAGATGACAGAAATCGCCAAATGCCTTACCATAGGCGCCAAAATTATTATTATGGATGAGCCGACTGCTGCGCTTGCCGAGGAAGAGATAAAAATACTGTTTGGGATTATTGAAGAACTTAAGAAAGGAATTGCCATTATTTATATTTCTCACCGTATGGATGAGATTTTTAAGATATCAGACCGGCTGACGGTATTCCGGGATGGCAGATATGTGGCTTCCAAAGAAATTAATGAGACAGATTATGATGATGTGGTATCCATGATGGTAGGCAGAAACGTTTCTAACCTGTATCCTGTCCGTAATTACAAGGCTCAGGAAGTGGTGCTTGAAGCCAAAGAAATAAACAGCAGGAATGTGCATGATATGAATCTGAAGCTTCATAAAGGAGAAATACTTGGCATAACCGGACTTCTGGGCTCAGGAACCATTGAATTATCAAAGCTGTTATACGGTGCCATACCAATGGTAAGCGGTGAAGTCTTCGTACATGGGATGAAAAAAGACTGCTCAGCACCTGTAAAAGCGCTGAAAGCGGGAATCGGTTTTGTTTCTGATGACAGGAAACAGGAGGGGCTGGTATTAATAAGAAACATCCGGGAGAATATTTCCATGTCTTCCTTAAAGAAGCTTACAAAAGGAATTCATTTAAATACCAGATTGGAAACAGAACGGGTCAACCAACAGGTTCAGTCACTGAATATCCGGATTAGCTCAGCTTCCCAACTGGCTGGTAAACTCAGTGGAGGCAATCAGCAGAAAATTGTTTTTGCAAAGGTGCTGGAGGCAGATTCCGACATTCTCATATTAAACGAGCCCACAAGAGGCGTGGATGTTGGGGGCGAAGGCGGAAATATATGCAATTATCAACCAGCTGACGCAAAAGGGGAAAAGCATTCTTATGATTTCCACCGATTTACCCGAGCTGATCGGAGTCAGTGACCGTGTAATTGTAATGCGGGAAGGGCGTATGGTATTGGAAATTTCAGGCAAGGACATGAACCAGGAAATAATTTTAGCACATGCATCTGGAGGGGTGAAAGAAAATGAATGAAAAAGCTAAGAAACAATTGATCAATCAGATCAATATTTACCGTTCGGTTTTAATACTGCTGATCATATGCCTGTTTGCCGCATTTTTGTCAAAAAGCTTTTTAAATATATCCAATCTTTTTAACGTATTTAAACAGGTAACGGTGGCCGGTATTATTGGCTGCGGAATGACTTTCGTAATTCTGACCGGAGGAATAGACTTATCTGTTGGTTCCATACTTGGACTTTCCGGCGTGGTTGCTTCCGGGGTACTGGCTTCTACGGGAAACACATTCCTGGCTGTAGCCACAGCATTAGCCATTGGCACGGTCTGTGGGACTGCCAACGGATTTTTTATCTCTCACTGCGGAATTCCGCCATTCATTGCAACACTGGGTACCATGACTTTGCTGCGGGGCTGTGTTTTGATTTATACGAAGGGTTCGCCTATTCCGGTAAAGTCTGAGGTCTATAAATTTATTGGAAAGGGTTCTGTCATTGGTGTGCCGGTACCTGTAATCATTCTCATACTTCTTTTTCTGGCAGCACATTACATATTGACACAAACCCCATTTGGAAGGAGCATCTATGCTGTTGGAGGAAACCGGGAAGCCGCCCGCCTGTCGGGAATTTCAGTTAAAAGGACAGAATGGACCGCTTATATCATGAATGGATTATTAAGTGGAATCGCCGCTGTTGTACTGACTGCCAGGCTTGGATCGGCGCAATCCACCAGCGGACAGGGAATTGAAATGGATGCAATTGCAGCGGTTATTCTTGGAGGAACCAGCTTAAGCGGAGGAACCGGATTTGTACTTCCTACGGTGGTGGGTGCCATGATTATGGGAATTATCGATAATATCCTTACTCTGATGAACGTCAATCCTCATGCAACCAGCATTGTAAAAGGATCTGTGGTACTGATTGCAGTATTGGTGGATAAAAAAGTCAAGGATTTATCCGCAAAAGCGGAATAAATAGAAACTATTTAATGTATTTGAGAAGGGAAGGGAAGAATTATGATGAAAAAGAGAATTGCAGCTACAATGATGGCAGGATTTGTTGTATGTTCGATGGCTGGCTGCAGTACAAAAACAGCCACTGAAACTGCAAAGGAGACAACCCAGAAAGAAACTGCTGTAACAAAGTCAGAAGAGACAACAGCAAAAGCGGATGCAGGAGCCAGTAAAAAATATGTAATTGGTCTTGCAATGAACACACAGACCAATCCATTTTTTGTGGATGTTAAGGATGGGGTACAAAAAGCCGCTGATGAGCTGGGCGTAGAGTTATACATTACAGATGCCCAGGACGATCCCGCTGTCCAGATGAAGGATGTGGAGAATTTAATTACAAAGAAGCCTGATTGCATTATTATTGACACCTGTGACTCAGATGCCATAGTCTCATCCATTGAGGACTGTAATAAAGCTGGAATTCCGGTTCTCACCATGGACAGGGAAGCCAGTGGAGGAGAAGTGGTATCTCATATTGGATATGATGCCATTAAATCAGGAAAGCTGGCAGGACAGTATCTGGCAGATACTCTTGGCGGAAAGGGAAATATTGTAGAACTCCAGGGAATCATGGGCACCAATGTGGCCCAGAACCGTTCCAAAGGATTTAATGAAATCATAAGCCAGAATCCAGATATGAAAATTGTGGCATGCCAGGTGGCTGATTTTGACCGTGCAAAGGGCATGAGTGTAATGGAGAATATTTTACAGGCAAATGATCACATTGACGGATTGTATGCTGCAAATGATGAAATGCTTCTTGGGGCATTAGAAGCAATTGAAGCAGCCGGACGATTAGATGAAATCACTATGATCGGCTGTGATGCCATTGATGACACCATTGAGGCAATTAAGGCTGGTAAAGTTGAAGCAACCATTGCGGAGCCCCCATTTTTCCTTGGAAAAGCAATATTAAAAACAGCTTATGACTATCTGGAAGGAAGGAAAGTAGAGAAATATGTTATTCTGGATAATGAGCTGGTTACTTCTGAAAATGTAAACGGATTGGTTACAAAAGAATAAACTTAACAGATACAGTCTGCTGTCAGATTCCCTGATGTTCCGGTTTCTGACAGCAGATTTTTTGCTTACTGTTTGAAAAGAATCGTGACAAGTGGTTGATAACATGGTAAAATACGTCTGTGCCACATGGTAAAGTATGGCAGAATAATAAAACAGCAAAGGGTGAAGGCTTATGGAGACCGACATGACGAGAGGCAATCCTCTTCCCATCATTTTAAAATTTACACTTCCGTTATTAATCGGAAATATTTTTCAGCAGTTTTATAATATGGTGGATACTATTATTGTAGGTCGTTTCGTCGGAGCGGATGCATTGGCAGCTGTGGGATCAACAGGTACCATCATGTTCCTGGTAATTGGTTTTTCACAGGGAATGAGTACGGGATTTACAGTACTTACCAGTCAGAGGTTTGGGGCTGGAGATGAAAACGGGACGAAGCGGTCGGTGGCAAATGGAACTTTCCTGTCATTATTTGTTATTGTATTTATGACATTGATCAGTCTGACATTCATGAGAACATTATTGAAAATTATGAATACCCCCCAGAATATTATGGAAGATGCTTATACTTACATCTCTATTATTTGCATAGGAATCTTTGCAAATGTATTTTATAACCTGTTCTCTTCCTTTCTTCGTTCTGTGGGTAACAGCCGGATACCGCTTCTATTTTTGGTGCTATCCGCCTGCTTAAATATCGTGTTGGATTTGGTTTTTGTTATTAATTTTAAGATGGGAGTTGCGGGCGCTGCATGGGCAACCAATGTATCTCAGGGAATATCCGCTCTTTTATGTATTATTTATATTACAAAAAAAGTACCTGTTCTCACGCCGGAAAAGCATCACTGGAAGCTGCATGGCTATGATACAAAGATCCAGCTGTCTGTGGGGATTCCCATGGCTCTTCAGTTTGGAATCACCGCTTCGGGAACGATGATTATGCAGTCTGCAGTCAATTTATTTGGTTCCGTAGCAGTTGCATCCAATACAGCAGCCAATAAATTTCAAAGTATGGTGATTCAGGGAATGATGGCAATGGGGCAAACCATGGCTACTTATTCGGGACAGAATTATGGAAAAGGTGATATAGGAAGAATTAAACGGGGAGTCCGCCTTGCACTTACAACAGAAGTAATTTATGCCGTTGTATGCTCCTTTATTGTGATTCTGGGCCTTCCTTTTGCCCTAAGGCTGTTCTTTTCCGGTAATGTAGATATGGCGGAGATTCTTCCATGGGCAAAAACCTACAGTTATCTTTGCGCCTCTTTTTACATTCCTCTGGGAACCATTTTTATTTTCCGAAATACCATGCAGGGATGCGGATATGGATTACTTCCCATGCTGGGCGGTGTAGTGGAACTGGCAGCCAGATTGGTTACTGCTACGCTTGCAATAAGGTTTGTAAGCTTCCCGCTTGCCTGTGCCTGTGACCCTGCAGCATGGCTGAGCGCTGCATTGTTCACTGGAATATCTTATGTTTACGTTATAAAAAAGGTTGAGAAAAAGCTGGTCAGCTAAGGCTGTTTTTTCTGCTTTTAAATTTCTAAATTTATTATTGATTTATAGTATAATATTTAGTATATTATGTAATAGATTATCTTAGGAAACACTTGAAAGGGGAATCATGATGATAAAAGTAGCTGTGGATGCCATGGGCGGTGACTATGCACCAGTACAGACGGTAGCAGGTGCCGTAGAGGCGGTAAACGCGAATAAAGAGATCCGGGTTCTCTTAGTAGGGCAGGAACAGATGATATCTGATGAACTTGCAAAATACACATTTAATAAGGATCAGATACAAGTTGTGAATGCGACAGAGGTAATCGAGACGGAAGAACCTCCGGTTAACGCCATACGTAAGAAGAAAGATTCTTCCATCGTTGTGGGAATGAATCTGGTAAAACAAAAAGAGGCGGATGCATTTGTATCGGCCGGTAGCTCAGGCGCCATACTGGTTGGCGGACAGGTGATAGTCGGACGGATCAAGGGTGTAGAAAGACCACCGCTTGCACCCCTTATTCCAACAGAAAAAGGCGTTTCCCTGCTGATAGACTGCGGCGCTAATGTGGATGCCAGACCCTCTCATCTGGTACAGTTTGCCCAAATGGGCTCCTTATATATGGAGCATGTTGTAGGCATTAAGAATCCAACAGTTGCCATTGTTAACATCGGCGCAGAGGAAGAAAAGGGAAATGCGCTAGTGAAAGAGACATTTCCGCTGTTAAAGGATTGTAAGGATATTCATTTTACCGGAAGCATTGAGGCCAGAGAGATTCCGCATGGCGGTGCAGATGTCATAGTATGTGAGGCATTTGTGGGCAATGTAATCCTGAAGTTGTATGAAGGAGTGGGCGCGACCTTGATTAACAAGGTAAAGAGTGGTATGATGGGTAGCTTCAGGAGCAAAATCGGTGCTCTGCTTGTAAAACCTGCTTTGAAAGAGACTTTAAAATCATTTGATTCTTCCCGGTATGGCGGCGCTCCGCTTTTAGGGCTGAATGGTCTGGTGGTAAAGACTCATGGTAACTCCAAAGCAGCAGAAATAAAAAACTCCATACTTCAATGCGTAACCTTCAAAGAACAGGGAATTAATGATAAGATAAGAGAAAGTCTTAAAATGAAAGAAGAAAATCAAGAATAGGAGAGAGGAAGGAAAACAAATGGAATTCGAAAAATTACAGAAAATTATTGCAGAGGTATTAAATATTGAGCCGGAGGAAGTTACTATGAACTCCACATTCGTGGATGACCTGGGTGCTGACTCCCTTGATGTGTTTCAGATCGTTATGGGCATTGAAGAGGAATTTGATATTGAGATTCCAACTGAAGTGGCAGAGAACATTGTAAGTGTCAGCGACGCAGTAGAACAGGTCAAGAATGCATTAAATTAATAGATGTGGGTGCTGCTAGGATCGTTTGGTCTGACCGCAGCACCTTCTTTCATAATAGGGGGTAATCGGGTACCCCTCTATGTCCAAAATACGTGGACAATAATAAGGAACACCCTACGGGTACCCCTCTATGTCCAAAATACGTGGACAATAATAAGGAAATAGGAAAGAGGAATGAGATGAGCAGAAGTATGAAAGAACTGGAAGAACGGATCGGTTATCGTTTTTCGGACAAGCATCTTATGACACAGGCCATGACCCACAGCTCCTATGCCAATGAACACCGACTGAATAAAACGGAATGTAATGAGAGACTTGAATTCTTAGGTGATTCGGTTCTGGAAGTGGTGTCCAGTGATTGTCTGTATCATAAATATCCACAAAAGCCAGAGGGAGATTTAACAAAAAAATTCGTGCCAGCATTGTTTGCGAACCTACCCTTGCTTATTGTGCAGAAGTGATAAAGCTTGGGGAATATCTCCTTTTAGGACGGGGAGAGGAAGCAACAGGGGAAGAGGGAGAGCTTCAATTGTTTCGGATGCAATGGAAGCACTGATAGGAGCCATTTATCTGGATGGTGGTTTTGCTAATGCAAAAAGAGTTTATCCTTCGTTTCATCATGAATGATCTGGAACATAAGCAGCTCTTTTTTTTGATAGCAAGACTATCTTGCAGGAGATTGTACAAAGCCAGACGGAAGAGGCGTTAACGTATGAACTCTTAAAAGAGGAAGGCCCGGATCATAATAAGATATTTGAGACGCAGGTAAAAATCGGGGATGCGATTATCGGACAGGGAACTGGAAGAACAAAGAAAGCTGCGGAGCAGGTTGCAGCTTATCACGGAATATTAAAGCTGCGTGGACAATAATAAGGTAACACCCTTCGGGTATCCCTTTATGTCCAAAAGCGTGGACAATAATAAGATAACACCCTTCGGGTATCCCTTTATGTCCAAAGAACGTGGACAATAATATGGAAAAGAAAGGGCAGCTGGTGATGGCTGTCAGCGTGGAGTATGTATTTAAAAAAGTATAGAGATTCAGGGGTTTAAATCTTTTGCCAACAAAATAGTATTCGAGTTCCACAATGGAATTACAGGCATTGTAGGCCCCAACGGAAGCGGTAAGAGCAATGTTGCTGATGCGGTACGCTGGGTACTGGGTGAACAAAAGTAAAGCAGTTAAGAAGTTCCAGTATGCAGGATGTTATTTTTTTTCGGGAACGGAAATGAGAAAACCCCAGGGATTTGCCTATGTGGCCATAACGCTTGACAATTCGGATCACCACCTATCCATTGACTATGATCAGGTGACAGTATCAAGAAGAGTCTACCGGTCTGGCGAGAGCGAATATATGATCAATGGAAGTGCCTGCCGGTTAAAAGATATTAATGAGCTTTTTTATGATACCGGTATTGGTAAGGAAGGTTATTCCATTATCGGACAGGGTCAGATTGATAAAATCCTAAGCGGAAAACCGGAAGAACGCAGAGAGCTTTTTGATGAAGCTGCGGGAATTGTTAAATTTAAACGCCGTAAAGCCATTGCCCAGAAAAAACTGGAGGATGAAAAACAGAATCTGGTTCGTGTCAGTGATATTCTTTCGGAACTGGAAAAACAGGTTGGTCCTTTGGCAAAACAGTCTGAGGCAGCAAAAGAATATTTAAGATTAAAGGAAGAACTGAAAAAGTATGATGTAAATCAGTTCCTGATGGAAACAGAAGGACTGCGCTTTCAGATGAAGGAAGTGGATGAGAAAGAAGTAATTGTCAGCCGTGATCTGGAAGAAGCTAAAAACGCATCAGAGGGCATCAGAGAGCAGTATGAGACCCTTGATACATATTTATCCCAGTTGGATGAATCTATTTTAGTAAGCCGCAATGAAAAAAACAACTCTGATATAGAGACTGGAAACTTGCAGGGACGCATCAATGTTCTAAAAGAGCAGATCAATACAGAACAGATGAATGCGGAGCACATTGCAGGCAGGGTGAGGTCCATTCACTCCGAGATAGATATGAAAAAATCCCAGGCGTCCTCCTATGAAGAGGAACGTTCTGTCATTGCAGAATCAGTAAAGACTGCTATGGAGCAGTTAAAGCAGGGAGAAACGGTACTTTCAGCAGAAGACGAAAAAATTCATCTTCTGGAACAAAGGATTGAATCTGGTAAGGGGAGCATTATTGAGCTTCTCAATGAAAAAAGCCACCTTAAATGCCAAACAGCAGCGTTATGAGACCATGCTTGAGCAGGTAAATGTACGAAGATCTGAAGTACTCCAAAAACTCCTCAAATATAAAAGTGATGAATCAGAACAGGATCAACAGCTACTGGTTCTTCAAAAAGAAGCGGATGAAATTGATGCTGGTATTTTTAAGTACAATGAACTTCAGGAACAAAGCGAAAGCAGAGCCGGGGAACTGGAGCATGAAGTTAAACGTCTTGGGAAGAATTTAAACGACAGACAGCAGGAGTACCACACCAATTCTACCAAGCTGGAATCTCTTCGAAATCTTGCCGAACGGTATGAAGGATATGGAGGCAGCATACGCCGGGTCATGGAAGTAAAGGACCGGGTGCATGGAATTCACGGTGTTGTGGCGGATTTAATTACTGTTTCTAAAAAGTATGAAGTCGCCATTGAAACAGCGCTGGGTGGAAGTATCCAAAACGTTGTTACCGACTCAGACCAGACAGCAAAGCAGCTGATTGAGTATTTAAAGAAAAACAAATACGGAAGAGCTACATTTCTCCCTCTTACCAGCATTGGTAATAAAAACGGTTTCAATCAGGAAAAAGCCCTTAGCGAACCAGGAGTTTTAGGACTTGCAAATTCTCTGGTTGAAGCGGATTCTCAGTACCAGGGACTTTTAAACTATCTTCTTGGAAGAGTGGTTGTTGTAGATACCATTGACCATGCAATCGCACTTGCTAAGAAATTTCAGTATTCTTTAAGAATTGTTACACTGGAAGGAGAATTGTTAAGTGCCGGAGGTTCCATGACTGGTGGTGCTTTCAAAAACACCAGCAATTTACTGGGACGAAAGCGGGAAATGGAGGAACTGGAAGCAGCCTGTGAAAAGGCGCTGAAAGAAACCGGGCAGATTGAGACAGAGCTGGTCATGAACGAAGGGCTTTTAAGTGAATGTAAAGAAGAGCTTGAAACCATCCGAAGTGAGAAGCAGAAGCTTTATTTAAGACAGAATACGGTTAAAATAAATCTGCGCAGGATTGAAGATAAAAAAGCAGAGATTATAGAATCCTACGGTGATTTAGAACTGGAAAATAACCAGCTCGAGGTACAGAAAAAAGAGATTGGCGAAAACAGGCAGGAATTAATCCTTGCAGTGGAAAAGCTTGCAGTTCGGAGCCAGGATATAGACGGTGACTTAGAGAGTCTGAATGCTGATCTTGAAAAAGCAAAAGCCGACAGAGAAAAATTCTCCAGAGAATTGTCAGAAGCCCAGCTGGCAGCTTCCAGTCTGAAGCAAAAAGATGATTTTGAGCTGGAAAATATCCGACGGGTAAAAGATGAGATTAGTAGATTAGAAGAGGAACTGTTTAAGCTGTCTCAGGGATCCAGCGGATCTGGCCTGATTATTGAAGAAAAACAAAAGGAAATAGAATCTATTAAAGCCAGAATTGCAGAGATCAGTTCAGCCAGAGAAACACTGGATGAGGCAATTAATGAGAAACTGGCTAAAAAAGAGATGAAATCAAAAGAGCAGAAAGAACTGTTCCAAAAACGAGAAGAATTCACCCAGCGTATCAGTCTGCTGGATAAGGAACTGTTCCGCCTTCAGAGCCAGAAAGAGAAAATGGAAGAGCGTATGGATAACCACGTAAACTATATGTGGAATGAGTACGAACTGACATTTTCAAAAGCGGAAGCTTTAAGAAATGAAGAATGGACCTCTCTGCCGGACATTAAGAAGATGATCGGTTCCTTAAAAGAAGAGATACGAAAGCTAGGCAATGTCAATGTAAATGCGATCGAAGATTATAAAGAAGTTTCAGAGCGGTATGAATTTATGAAGACACAGCATGACGATCTGATTACTGCCGAGGGAACCTTATTAAAAATTATCGATGAGCTTGATACTGGAATGAGAAAACAGTTTGAAGAAAAATTCCGGGAAATCAGAGTGGAGTTTGATAAAGTTTTCAAGGAACTGTTCGGTGGCGGGCGTGGTGCACTTGAACTTGTGGAAGATGAGGATATTCTGGAGGCGGGAATACAGATTGTTTCCCAGCCGCCTGGCAAAAAGCTTCAGAATATGATGCAGCTCTCCGGTGGGGAAAAGGCACTGACGGCCATAGCACTGCTTTTTGCAATTCAGAATTTAAAGCCATCTCCGTTTTGTCTTCTTGATGAGATTGAGGCCGCGCTGGATGACTCCAATGTGGATCGTTTTGCAAAATATTTGCATAAGTTAACAAAATTTACACAGTTTATTGTTATTACACACAGGCGCGGTACCATGGTGTCTGCTGATCGTCTGTATGGTATCACCATGCAGGAAAAAGGCGTCTCGACGCTTGTATCTGTTAATCTGATTGAAGAAGATTTAGAAAGTTAAGGAGGCCGACAATGGGAGAAAAAAAGGGATTCTTTGGAAAACTGGTAGCTGGACTGCAAAAGACAAGAGATAATATTATCGCAGGTGTGGATTCCATTTTCAACGGTTTTTCGGCCATTGATGATGAGTTTTATGAGGAAATTGAAGAAATTCTGATTATGGGTGATCTGGGTATCCAGACGACTACATCAATTGTGGAAGACTTGAGAAAAAAGTAAAAGAAAAAAACATCAAGGATCCGTCAGAATGTAAACAGCTTCTTATGGACAGTATCATGGAACAGATGGATTTGGGAGAAAATGCATATGAATTTGAGAGTCGTCGCTCCGTTTTATTAATAATCGGAGTGAACGGAGTGGGTAAAACCACTTCTGTAGGTAAGCTGGCAGGACAAATGAAAGACGATGGAAAAAAAGTGATCGTTGCAGCTGCCGACACATTCCGCGCAGCTGCAATTGAACAGCTGACAGAATGGGCGAGAAGGGCAAACGTGGATATTATTGCTCAGCAGGAAGGCTCTGACCCGGCGGCAGTTGTATATGATGCAGTTGCTGCAGCAAAATCCAGACAGGCGGATATATTAATCTGTGATACGGCAGGACGTCTCCACAATAAAAAGAACCTGATGGAAGAGCTGAAAAAAATTAACCGGATAATTGACAAAGAATATCCAGAAGCATATCGGGAAACTCTTGTGGTCTTAGATGGAACTACCGGCCAGAATGCTCTTGTGCAGGCGAAACAGTTCATGGAAGTGGCTGATATTACCGGAATTATTCTTACTAAGCTGGATGGTACGGCAAAAGGAGGGATTGCGGTAGCAATTCAGTCCGAGCTGGGAATTCCGGTGAAATATATTGGTGTCGGGGAGAAGATTGATGACTTGCAGAAATTCAATGCAAAAGAATTTGTAAATGCATTGTTTCACGTAGAAGAGAAAGAAGAGGCGTAAATTATGTTGACATTGGAAAAGTTTGAGGAAGCATCAGAAGTCGTTGGCAAGGTTACCCTGGAAACAAAGCTTATATACAGTGAGTATTTTTCAGCTCAGACTGGTAATAAAGTGTATTTTAAGCCGGAAAATATGCAATATACAGGGGCCTATAAAGTAAGAGGTGCTTATTATAAAATCAGCACTCTGACAGAGGAAGAAAAATCCAAAGGTTTGATTACTGCCTCTGCCGGCAATCATGCACAGGGTGTTGCCTATGCTGCAAAGCTTGCCGGGATTCCCGCTACCATTGTCATGCCTACAACAACTCCTCTGATGAAGGTTAACCGGACGAAAGGATACGGAGCAGAAGTGATTCTGGAAGGGGATGTCTTTGATGAAGCCTGCAATCATGCCTATAAGCTGGCAGAAGAAAGAGGACTTACCTTTGTACATCCGTTTAATGATTTAGATGTGGCAACCGGACAGGGTACCATAGCAATGGAAATCATCAAAGAACTTCCTACAGTTGATTATATTCTGGTTCCAATCGGAGGAGGCGGTCTTTGCACAGGCGTTTCCGTATTGGCAAAGATGTTAAATCCCAAAATTAAGGTAATTGGTGTGGAGCCTGCAGGTGCAAACTGCATGCAGGAGTCAATTCGCCAGGGGAAAGTAGTATCTCTTCCAACTGTCAATACAATCGCAGACGGTACAGCTGTTAAATGTCCTGGAGACAAACTTTTTCCCTACATCCAGGAAAATGTGGACAGTATTATAACAATTGAAGATTCAGAACTGATCGTAGCATTTTTAGATATGATGGAAAATCATAAGATGGTGGTTGAAAACTCCGGACTTCTTACGGTCGCCGCTTTAAAGCATATTGATGTGGATAATAAAAAGATTGTATCTATCTTAAGCGGCGGAAATATGGATGTCATTACAATGGCCTCTATCGTACAGCTGGGACTGATTCAGAGAGACCGTATCTTCACCGTCTCCATTCTGCTTCCCGATAAGCCAGGAGAGCTGGCTAAAGTATCTGCCCTTCTTGCAAAAGAGCAGGGCAATGTCATCCGTCTGGAACATAACCAGTTTATCAGCATTAACCGGAATACAGCGGTAGAATTAAGAATTACACTGGAAGCTTTTGGTACAGATCATAAGAATGCTATAATGGCAGCTCTTACTTCTCAGGGGTATCGGCCAAAGCTGGTGAAATCTAAAGGAACATATGGGGACTAATGAAAGAAACAAAAAGAAGCAGAAACTGGACGTACTCCGGTTCTGCTTCTTTTATTATAGACATTTTAGTGATTTATGTACCTTGGACAGCAGTCGTACAGATACTGAATAAGATTCTTTATTATTCATATACAAAAGTGCATCTTCTCTTGAATATTTTATCACATGTTTTAAATTAACTATTGTGGATCGGTTGCATTGACAAAAATGTGAGTTCAAAGAAGCACTCAGTTCTTTGAGGGAACCAGACATTTGGCGGAAACCATTCAAAGTATGAATAATTATTTTGTGATACTCTTCACTTGTAGTAATGGCAACAATATCATCCTGATCCATGACCAATGATGCTTTATCAACCTTTATGGACAAAAGACGGTCAGATGAATCTAATTGATTCCGATATTTTGTTTCCGCATTCTTTATGCAGGAATAGATCTGTTCAGGAAGATCGCTTACTTTATCTTTTACAATAAAGTCCATGGCTTCTACTTTGTATTGAAAGGTCAGATATGCCATTTCACTATGTGTTGTTACAAAGACAATATATCCACGTGGATCATATTTGCGGATTTCTTCTGCCAATTGGATTCCATTCTTATTCGCTCTTAAATCTATATCCAGAAAATACAGGCCGGTAATATTAGAGTCTTTTCTTACCTTTAATAAATCATCCGGATAAGATGTAGCGCAATATAGCAATGACTCCGTTGAGTTCATTAATAAATATTTTTCTATAATAGATGTCCAGCGTAATAATTGTCTTTTATCGTCTTCGCAAAGATATATATGAATCATAATTGCTCCTTGTTACCATAATGCATCAGAATCAGTTCCTGAGTAAAATATGGTTCTTTATAAATTGTGTTCCATACCACATTATCATAATGATTCAGTACCATGGAAACATTATACAAACCGACGCCTCTGTTTTCACCTTTTGTTGATACCCCCTGTTCGCGGAGCTTATATAAAGAATGATCAGGAGGAAGAGCAGTATTTTTAATAACAATATAAAGATCGTCTTCTTTATAAAACATACAAAAATGCAACTCTTTTTCGTTTGTTTCTGCAGTTGCCTCAATGGCATTGTCCAAAAAAATGCCAATAATCCGGGATAAATCAAGAGCATCCATATACAAATTAGTAATTGGTTCTGTTAATTCAATTTCTGCTTTAATTCCTGTTTCCATGGAATAAATAAATTTAGAGGAAAGGAGGCTTTTTAATGCTGTGTCCTTTATATTTGATAAAGTGCCAAGTTTTGTATCTGATTCCGTGAAAGAATGACTGATTGGTATTATTTTTTCTCCGAAATATTTTTTCAATCCCTGCAAATCATTATCTTCCATAAATCCGGACATTGTTATAAGAATATTCATATAATCATGTTTGAACTTTCGCATTGTGCCATAGGACATTTCAAGCCTGTCTGTATAAGTTCTAAGATTTTCAAATTGCGACATACGGTTTTTATAGGAAAGCTCCCCCATAGTTGCTTTATAGATGGAATACATTAAAAAAACAGTGATTGCAAACAGCAATAAAAATAGTATTCCATTCAAAGCAATTACACCATAATTGTATCCTAATTGTTCACCGTATGAAAAATTAAAAATATAAAAGAACACTAAAATAAAAAGGTCAGTAAAGATGGCCTTTAAAAGATGACGATTGGTTAAATACTTTGACAAATTAAGCTTTTTATGAAAATACCAACCCAGCATTTTAGTAGTTACTCCGCAAAATACACAGTAAAATATTGAAAAAATAATTGTCAGATTGTCCCGTACTAATAATTCTGCCATATCCATACGAAGAAAATAACTTGTCAGCCACATGATAATATAATTAAAAGTGACTGAGTATAAGTAACCAAAAAGAAAGCATGAGGAAGAGAAAAAGTCAAATTTAGAAAAGACCATGGCTATAATCAGTATTCCTCCATAAGTTAAAAAAGTGCTTATTTGACCAAACATTCGATTGAACAGGTATACTGTCAGGAATGAGTATAAAAATAAAATCAGTTTCTTAAAAATGTTAAGTTTATGAGGAAGTAAATGAACGCATGAAAAATAACTGCATAGGCTTCCTGTTAATGAATAAATTAAGTAAGTCATATTATGCCACCTCATCTGCCGGGTACTATTATTCTACAATTCATATGACAAAAAGTAAAGTGAAATTGTATTCAAAAGTCAAGAAATTGACGCTTAGGAATAAAAAAACAACGTTAATTGCAAAAACATTTGTAAGTTAGATTTTATGGTAAAATGGCATTGTTTGGTGGTGATAAAGTGATTATTTCGAGATTTTCAGCTGCTCTCTGTTGCTTATTAAATAAGGTTAATCCCAGAGATGAAGATGATAATATTACAATACAATATGGAGTTGAGCTGATATTAGATAATTTATTAAAGCTTTTGTTCATTCAGCTTCTAGGTTTTTTATTCGGTATGGGAGTTGAAACATTCATAATTTTATTTGTATTTTGTTCTTTGCGTCTGCAGGCTGGGGGAATTCACGCAAAAACAAATGCAGGTTGTTTTTTTGGTATGGTGACAGTTTGGGTTCTGTCTTTATCAGGAACAATTGTTTTCAAATTAAGCATATTTAATGTACTGGTTATCTATGTGTTTAGCCTGATTATTTTTATATGTCTGGTACCGAAAAGCAAAAATATTACTTATTTTACTCGCTCAGCTATATTAAAGAAAAAAAATTATATCAATTTTTTTTGTTAACCCTTTAGTATTGATTGCTATTTACAATGAAAATCTGAGAGAGTTGATCATTTATCCGGTTGCTTTGGAAGTACTAACATTACTTCCTCCAAATAAAGATGTTATGAAAGGAGATTTAAAAAATGAAGAAAGAAATTGTTAAAGGATTACAAAAGGTTTTGCTTAAGGTTTCTGTTAATTCTGTTGAAAAAAGCATTCCAGCAACTATGTATGAAAGAGAAATTCCAAAAGCTGTTCTGAAAAAACATGAGACTGAGGCAAAGAATAACTAAATTTAAATGTTTCTTTCGTAGTACTATTTATTAGCCTAATATTTATAATCTCAATCATGTGATTTTATTGTCATTAGGCAGGGGAGTATGACCGTAATTATATCATATGAATTGGTCATCTATGAGTGTTAATATATTGAAATTTATATATCTAAATGTTTTACTGTGCGTATGATTAATTGGGAGAAAGTACAGATGAAAACAAAAATGTTTCGAAAATTTCTTGGATTGGAACGTGAAATTCCTCATTACTCTGTTCTTAATGATGATACATCAAGTGACAGTAAGAGAATGATCATTCCAAGGGAATATCTAATAGAAGTAATAACAACAATTCCTGAACGGCGGGTTGTTATTGAACATTTAGATGTTTATCAAGAATAATACATCGGAAAGTACTAAAAAGCAGATAAGAAGAGAGTTAAGCTTTCTTCTTATCTGCTTTTTAAGGTTTAACTATTCACTGCTTCCGAATCTATCTTTGGTTCTGCCACCATAGAATAATTTGTATGATAGATTACAAAACCGGGAGCGGCTCCCGCAACTTTTTTAATCTGTTTTTTCTGTATATAATCTATCTCAACCTTATCGTTTTCTCTTCCTTTAGAATAGTAAGCAGCCAGAGCACCAGCCTCTTCAAAGGTGCGGTCGGGAAGTTCTTTTCCTTCTGATTTGACAATGACGTGGGAGCCGGGAATTCCTTTGGCATGAAACCACCAGTCATTACCACTTGCAACCTTAAAAGTTAACTCCTCATTCTGATAGTTGTTCTTTCCTACATACATATGGAAGCCGTCAGATGAAATATAATGAAAAGGTTTGCTGGTTATTTTCGGTTTTTTGTCTCCGCTTCTGCGATGCTTGACATAGCCATACTCCATAAGTTCTTCTTTAATCTGCACAAGATCTTCTTCCAGCAAAGCAATATCCAGTGCTGCACTGATGGACTCCAGGTGGTCAATTTCCTGCCGGGTTTCACTGATCTGCCCTGTAACGGCTTCAAACGTTCGTTTTAATTTATTGTATTTGTCAAAATATTTCTGAGCGTTTTCCCTGGCAGAAAGCTGGTCGTCTAAGGGAATGGTAATCTCCTCATTGGTATAATAGTTAAGGCAGGTGAGCTTCTTTTCACCTCCTGTCAGTTCATAACCGTAGGTATTTAAAAGCTCTCCATATACTTTATACTTATCCTTTTTCTCCGTATCTTTTAACTGCTTTTCCTGGAGATCGTATTTTTTGTAATTACGTTCCAGAGCCGTCTGTACAATCTTCCTTAAATCAACGGATTTCTGACGAATTCTTGTTACTGCATTTTTGGAAGCATAGTAGGTCTCTAAAAGAGTACTGATGGATTCGAAGGTTTTGGCTTCGTAATCGCTTCCTTCATAGCAGGTGAGTGAAACAGCTGCAAATTCTACCGGTTCCTCATTCTTATAAACAATATTTGGTTTAAATGATCCTTTTTTGATATCTTCTATCATAAAAGAGAACATGCGGTAAAGATGTAAGAGTTCTGTCTCTGACAGCTCATTGGCAGAGTGATCTCCATCAATAGAAGCCAGATGACAAAGTTCATGGCCAATGATGGGACTGATACCGGTCAGATTTAAATAAAGACTCTTTTGTACTGGTGCGGCCGCATGCCTGAAAGTAGAAATAAATTCTTCTTCGGTAATGGTCAGGGGATCTTTCTTGTCCATGGTCTGGGGAATAAAATATTTTCTCCCGGGCAATACCTCACGAATGGAACTTACCTGGGCAGAGATGTGTTTAATACTGTCCAGAATCATATCATCTTCATTGCAGAAGATGATGTTACTGTGTTTTCCCATAATTTCTATCATGAGTTTTTTCGTCCGTCTGTCGCCCAGTTCATCTAAATGTTCAATTTCCATGCAAAGGATTCGTTCCAGACCAGGCTGGCTGATTCTCATGATTCTGCCATTGCCAATATGTTTTCTTAGAAGCATACAGAAATTAGGAGCAGTCAGAGGACTTTGCTTGTTGTTTTCCGTGAAATAAACCAGTGGTAAGCTGGCACTGGCTGAAATTAAAAGTTTCCATGTATTTTTTTGATTTTTAACAGTAAACAGCAGTTCATCTTTTTCCGGCTGGGCGATTTTAGAGATCTTTCCGCCTTCCAGCCGGTCTTTCATTTCTGCCGTGAGATTTGCCATAACAATTCCATCAAATGCCATTGTTTGTGTCCTCCGGTAAGGTTTATAGATGGAGATAGTATACCACAGAAACACGGTTATGTAAAATTTAAAACCATTTGACTTGTTTTTTATTATGACTTATAATGGTTTATATCTATGGCGAAAGAGAGGCATTTGTAATGATTAAGAGCATGACAGGTTTCGGCAGGTACGAAACCGTCACGGATGAATATAAAATTTCCGTCGAGATGAAGGCTGTAAATCACAGATATTTGGATTTAAGCATAAAGATGCCGAAAAAGTTTAATTTCTTTGAAGCAGGGATCAGAAATCTGTTAAAGAATTATATTCAGCGCGGTAAAGTAGACGTTTTTATCAGTTATGAAGATTATACGGAAAACAAGCTGTGTTTAAAGTATAACAGTGCGCTGGCTGCTGAATACATGGGATATTTTGCAAAGATGGAAGAGCAGTTCGGAATTCAGAACGATATCAAGGTTTCTGCACTCGCCAGATGTCCGGAAGTACTTATTATGGAAGAAGTACCGGAAGATGAGGATCAGATGTGGAAGCTTCTTTCAGAAACAGTAGAAGAAGCTGCAAAGCGTTTTGTGGAAACAAGATTAACAGAAGGCGAAAACTTAAAGACGGATCTTCTTGGTAAGCTGAACCTGATGAATGATATTCTTGAATTTATTGAAGAGAGATCTCCAAAGATTCTTGTGGAATACAGGGCAAAGCTGGAAGATAAGGTGAAAGAGCTTCTGGCAGGAGCTGCCATTGATGAGGGCAGAATTGCTTCGGAAGTAACCATTTATGCAGATAAGATCTGTGTGGATGAAGAGACGGTTCGTTTAAGAAGTCACATTGAACATACACGGTCAGAACTGGAAGCTGGAGGAATTGTGGGCAGAAAACTGGATTTCATCGCCCAGGAGATGAATCGGGAAGCCAATACCATTCTTTCAAAGGCCAGTGATTTAGAGGTTTCAGATAAGGCAATTATATTAAAGACTGAAATTGAGAAAGTACGGGAACAGATCCAGAATATTGAGTAGGAGAATCGCAGTATGAACGAACATGGCATGCTGGTAGTTGTATCCGGTTTTTCTGGTGCCGGAAAGGGCACACTTATGAAAGAGCTTCTGAACCGGTATGAGAATTATGCGTTGTCTATTTCCGCAACCACAAGAGCGCCCAGAACGGGTGAAGTGGATGGAAAAGAATATTTTTTTGTTACAGAAGAACATTTTAACGATATGATTGAAAAGGAAGAATTGATTGAATATGCACAGTACGTCAATCATTCTTATGGCACTCCCAAGGAATATGTTTTAAACCAGATGAAAAAGGGGAAAGATGTTATTCTTGAAATAGAAATTCAGGGAGCGCTAAAAGTAAAGGAACGGTTTCCGGAAGCAATCCTGCTGTTCGTCATGCCTCCTAATGCACAAGAGCTGAAACGCCGTCTGATCGGCAGAGGTACAGAAAGTATGGAGGTAATTAATGCCAGACTTCGCAGGGCTTCAGAAGAAGCACAGGGCATGGAGGCTTATGATTATATTTTAATTAATGATGAGATCGACACCTGCGTGGAGGAGATGCATCTTATGATCCAGGTACAGCATAAGCGCGCTTCCAATAATATGGCATTTTTATCCCAGATCCGGGAAGAATTAAAGAATATATAAACTGGTTTGAGAAAGGGGAATGGAAGATGTTACATCCATCTTATTCAGATTTGATTAATGTAGTAAACAGTGAGGTTGAGCCGGGAGATGCTCCGGTTGTACAGAGCCGTTATTCTATCGTGATTGCCGCAGCAAAGAGAGCAAGACAGATCATCGGAGGCTCTGACACTGAGATTCCGGGAGCCGGCAAGAAGCCGCTTTCAGTTGCCGTAGAAGAGTTATATGAGGGCAAAGTGAAGATTTTAAGCGAAGCGGACGCAACAGAAGAAGACGATAATTAAGAAGAGGGCCGTCTCCGTTATGGTAGATGGCCTTTTCTTTCAGGAAAAACGAATGACAGGAGTTTAAACATGAAGTTATTATGCATATCACTGGGCTGTGATAAGAATCTGGTAGATACGGAGATGATGTTAGGCCTTTTAAATAGAGACGGTTATACTTTTACGGATGACGAATATGAGGCAGATGTCATTGTTATCAATACCTGCTGTTTTATTGGCGATGCCAAGGAAGAAAGTGTCAATACCATTTTAGAGATGGCACAGAGAAAATAGACGGCAACTGTAAGGCACTGATTGTTACAGGCTGCCTGGCACAGCGTTATAAGCAGGAGATTATTGATGAGATACCGGAAGTAGATGGTATTCTGGGAACATCAACCTATGACGAGATATCCAATGTTTTAAAGAAGGCATTGGGAGGCGAGGGATCCGTATCCTGTTTCCATGAACTGGATTTACTTCCCCAGACAGAAACAGACAGAATCCTTACCACGGGAGGCCATTATGCCTTTTTAAAAATTGCAGAAGGATGTGACAAGCATTGTACTTACTGTATCATCCCGACTTTAAGAGGCAATTATCGCAGTGTTCCCATGGAAAATCTGATTAAAGAAGCAGAGAAACTGGCTGATAAGGGCGTAAAGGAACTGATTTTAGTAGCCCAGGAGACCACTTTATACGGTGTGGACTTATATGGAAAAAAATCTCTTCCTGAATTATTAAAGAAACTTTGCCAGATATCAGGGATTCAATGGATTCGCATCCAGTACTGTTATCCAGAGGAGATTACAGACGAGCTGATTGAAGTTATGAAAGAAGAAAGCAAAATCTGCCGTTACTTAGATATGCCGATTCAGCATGCAAGCGACCGGATCTTAAAACGCATGGGAAGAAGAACATCAAAAGAGCAGCTAAAGGACATCATTAACAAGCTTCGCAGTGAAATTCCTGATATTGCACTGAGGACTACACTGATCTCCCGGATTTCCGGGAGAAACAGAGGAAGATCACGAAGAACTGATGGAATTCGTGGATGAGATGGAGTTTGAACGTCTTGGCGTATTCGCCTATTCCGCAGAAGAAGATACACCAGCAGCAGAATTTCCTGATCAGGTTCCACAGGAGATTAAAGAGGATCGCAGAGATGCGATTATGGAGCTTCAGCAGGAGATTTCCCTTGACCTTTCCCAGTCCATGGTTGGAAAAACCCTGGAAGTAATGATTGAGGGAAAAGTTGCTGACGAGAATGCATATGTAGCAAGAACCTATATGGATGGCCCGGGAGTGGATGGTATGATTTTTGTTCAGACAGGTGAGGAACTGATGTCTGGGGATTTTGCAAAAATCCGTGTTACCGGAGCGATGGAGTATGACTTAATAGGAGAGTTGGAAGATGAATTTACCGAATAAACTGACTGTTTTAAGGGTTATCATGATTCCGTTTTTTGTACTTTTTTTACTGCTTGACGGCGGTAACAACGTGACTTACCGCTATATAGCTGCGGCTGTATTTATTGTTGCAAGCTTTACCGATTTGCTGGATGGCAAGATTGCAAGAAAGTATAATCTGGTAACTAATTTTGGAAAATTTATGGATCCTCTTGCGGATAAACTTCTGGTATGTGCAGGTTTGGTTTGCTTCACAGCACTTGGACAGCTTCCGGCCTGGATCGTGATTGTAATTATCAGCCGTGAGTTTATTATCAGCGGATTCCGCCTGGTTGCTTCCGATAACGGAGTTGTGATTGCGGCAGGCTATTGGGGGAAATTTAAGACAGCTTCCCAGATGGTGATGTCGGTTCTGCTGATTTTAAACATACCTGCATTATCGATTGTTACCAATGCTTTTATCTGGATTGCGGCAATACTCACAGTGGTTTCACTTGTTGATTATATAGCAAAAAATTATCGCGTACTTACAGAAGGGAGTATGTAAACCATGGTAGTTGAACTGATTTCAGTTGGAACAGAAATTCTTCTTGGAAACATCGTTAATACAAACACCCAGTATCTTGCAGAAAAATGTGCCCTTTTGGGACTCTCCATGTACCATCAGGTGACGGTTGGAGATAACAGGGAACGGCTCTTTGCAGTACTTGAGACAGCACTGAATCGTTCTGATGTGGTAATTCTTACCGGTGGTCTCGGACCAACAGAAGATGATCTGACCAAGGAAGTATGCGCAGAGGTAATGGGCTTTGATCTGGTTGAAGATGAACATACCAGAGAGCGGATCAGTAAATATTTTAAAAACAATATATATAAAGAAATCCCGGATAATAACTGGAAACAGGCGATGATTCCCCAGGGGGCAACAGTGCTTGATAACAGCAACGGAACTGCCCCGGGACTTATTATGGAGAAGGACGGGAAAACAGCCATACTGCTTCCAGGACCTCCTAATGAGTTAAAGCCGTTATTTACCGAGCAGGTATTCCCTTACCTGCAAAGCCGCCAGCCGGAAGTAATCCGGTCCCAGATGGTTAAAATATGCGGCTATGGTGAGAGTCAGGTGGAAGATAAGCTGATTGATTTAATTAATACCCAGACCAATCCTACCATTGCCACTTATGCCAAGACAGCAGAGGTTCATTTAAGAGTGACTGCTAAGGCTGCCAATGAGGAGGAAGCAAAAACCCTTCTTAAACCTGTTGTAAAAGAGATAAAAAACCGGTTTGATAATGCTGTATACACAACCAAGGAAGAAGAAACCCTTGAGATGGCAGTTGTGCGGCTTTTAAAGAAGCACGAACTGACTGTTACAACGGCGGAATCCTGTACAGGCGGTCTGATTGCTGGCAGACTGGTTAATGTCCCAGGTGCATCAGAGGTTTTCAGGGAAGGCTTTATTACCTATTCCAACAAAGCAAAAAGAAAATATTTAGATGTCAGCAAGGGCACCTTAAAAAAATATGGGGCAGTCAGTGAACAGACAGCCAAAGAGATGGCAACCGGTGGTGTATTTGCTTCCGATGCAGATGCCTGTATCGCAGTGACTGGTATTGCCGGTCCGGACGCAGATGGAGAAAAGCCTGTAGGACTGGTCTATATTGCCTGCTATATGAAGGACAAAGTAAAGGTGGAAGAATACCATTTTAAAGGTAACCGTGAAAAAATCAGGGAGCAGTCTGTGGTAAAGGCTCTTGATTTCCTGAGGAGATCTATTTTATCCAATTATCATTAATACCCCCGAGAGGAGATAACACGTGGAAACCCGTTTGATGAAAAAGCAGATGACTGCTGCTTATCAGTATTCTTATGTAAGGCTTGTATTAAACTACTATACATTACTGGAGACCGTTGCTGAAGAAGCACCCCAGACCCAGCAGATGACTGATTACTTAAAACGGTTAAACAGCCTGATAGGAGAATGTATTTCCGGAAAGGAAGTAAACAAGGATCTGCTGGCGCTGAGGAAGGACATGACTCGCGAAGTAGAGGTACTGACCTCCTATGCCGACTGTTTTCAGATTTTTGAGTATATTTTAAATCGCATGGAACGAAAATTTATTTCTTCCGGCAAAACAAATGACGGAGACGAAGCATTTTTAAAAAGGCTGATGGGATTTATTACTGACACCAGTGACTCCGCTGTTATGAACGGACGGATCAAACAGATTATGGGACAGCTCCCGGTCCGGCTGACAAAACAGAAATTTTACAGTCTTCTTATGGATGGGCTTTCTGTTTATCTTGGCTCTCCAAGGGAGAATTTACGGGATATGATGTATACCCTAAGGACGGAGTCCATGGTTTCTCTTCCAGAAGGTATGGATGCTGGTCATAAGGACATTTATGAAATTTTACAGCAGTTTAAGCGTATGGATTACCGGGATATGACCTTTGAAAGCTACGAAGAAGCTTCTGCAAAATTGTCCTATGCAAGTCAGGTGCTTACAGATGAGTCTGGTTTTTATGTGATGGTTCAGGATGTGATTAATGATTTATGTGTATTGATGTTTGCCAGGCAGGATGCTGTCATTGATGTCAGTGAAGAGGAATTTTACCGATCTGTAATAAGCAGTATTCAGGTAAAACTGGATCAGGAAGATTTTACCCTTGGGAGAAGATGAATTTCTCCACCAGCTTACCCAGTTAGAAGGCAGACAGGAAGTTTACTACGAACGTTATTTAAAAGTAGAAGTTTTAAACGAAGAGTCTGCTGATGATGGGGACTATATTCGTTCCATGAATGTAGACAGGCTGTTATCTGGAAGCAGCTTTGCTGATCTTATAATAGAAGAAGGCAGAGAGACTCTTTCTGGGGAAGAAAACGCAATCGTTGATAAGTCTTATTTAGATCAGCAGGCAGAAGCTTATATTCAGGAGCTGGAAGAACTATTCGCAGAGGCACCCAAACCGGTGGTTCGAGCTGTCATGGCCAAGATATTATCGGATCTGCCTGTTTACTTTAATTCGATTGATGAAATCCAGGAATACGTAAGAGGCAGTCTTTCAAGCTGCTTAGATCGCGCTGAAAAAGAAACATGCATGGAATTATTGGAAGAGCTGATGGATTATGAAAATAAGCTGGTATAACCGTTTATACGTCGGAGAGAAAGCGAAGAAGAAACGATACCGGATCATTCAGGGAATCAGGAAGGGGAAACCCGGATTGGATATTTATGTGATTACACCTGCCTCAAATGGGAATAATATACTTGATATCTTTCCAGCTGCTGAAATAATATCTCCATTTTATAAGGAAAAAGAGTTTTTTATCCTTGGCATTGCTTCTGATTACTGGGAGGCAATGGAAGTGGCTGGACGTGTGATTCATGATTTATACCGGAAAACAGAAGGATTTAATCTGTCTGATTTTTTGAAAAGTGACCGGTAAGATGTGAGGTGTTCATGCTTCATGTAATTTTATTTATTTTAAAGCTGTTAGGGAATTCTGATCCTGATCCTTTTAGGACTTATTATTCTGGCAGTTCTTCTGGTGCTGTTTGTACCGGTCCGTTACCGTGGAGAAGGATCTTATTTTGAAAAAGTGAAGGGAAATATGAAAGTTTCCTGGCTGCTACATATCCTTTCTGTCACGGTTCGGTATGAAGAAGAAGTTGTCATTGTGATCCGCTTGTTTGGATTTCAAATTATGAGACCAAAGAAAATGGATGAAGAGCTAAAAGAGGCAGAAGAAATCATGGTTCAGGCAATGGAAATAAAAGAGCCGGAGACCATAAAAGAAGCACGGCAATTAGGTCAGGATGTGAAAAGAACTGTCCAGGGAGAACCTCTGTCCCGGCAGCCAGTACAAAAAGAGAGCAGACAGACAGAACAAACACAATCAGAGCATATTTCCTGGCTTCAGAGTTTTTATATTAAGATAAAGAAGAAAATAATCCATATTCTGGAAAAAATTAAGTACTTATACCGGAAATTTTGTGATACACTGAAGAACATGAAAGAGAAGAAGGATGAAATACAGGCTTTTCTTTCCAACAGCGAAAATCAGAAGACCGCAAAGCTGCTTTACAGACAGGTGAAACGTCTGATCCGTCATATTTTCCCTGTTAAGGGGCATGGTAACGTGACATTTGGTTTTGAAGATCCGGCACTGACGGGACAGGTACTTATGGCAGCCAGTGTACTGTATCCCTTCATTCATAAATATTGGAATCTATATCCGGTTTTTGATGAATCTGTGTTTCACGCAGAAGGAGCTTTTCGGGGAAGAATACGCCTGGGAACAGTTCTGATCATCGGCATACGGATGCTTCTTGATAAAAATTTCAGAGTTCTGTTAAAGAGATGGCTACGATAAAGGAGGAATTGCGTTCAATGGCAGATAATTATTTTACGTCTACAGTAGAGGCATTGTTTAAAGGTATGGATGCCTTTGTAGCGACAAAAACAGTTGTAGGAGATGCGGTTAAGGTGGATGATACCATTATTCTGCCTTTGGTGGATGTGACCTGTGGAATGGCGGCCGGATCCTTTTCGGAAAATGCCAAGGAAAAGGGTGCCGGTGGTATGCATGCGAAGATGAGCCCAAGCGCCATACTGATTATTCAAAACGGTGTGACAAAGCTGGTCAACATCAAGCAGCAGGATGCAGTAACAAAGATCCTTGACATGGTTCCGGATTTTGTTAATAAGTTTACATCAGGAAACAAAGATGTATCACCGGAAGCGATTAAAATGGCAGAGGAGATGGCTGCGGCAGCAGAGAAAGAAAAAGCAGAAGAATAAGAAAGGGATAAGCCGCATAGGATATTATATAGCCTGAATGGATTGAGGGATGATATGAGAAGAGTATGTGGACTTATGCTGTTCTGTTTTGGAGCAGGTATGGCAATCCTACTGTTTATCCCGGCGACGATCGTTACAATTCTGTTTATAATTGGATGCCTGGTACTGGGATATAATCTGTTTTGCTGCTGACAGCGAAAACTGTTGCTATCATTGAGACCCGATTGAATCAACCGGGTCTCATAATTATAAAAAAAATACTCCTGACTGATATCAGCCAGGAGTTTCCTACGATTAAGCTCTTTCAACTAATCCGGATCTTAAACAGGAAGTACATACGTACATCTTCTTAGCGCCGCCTGTTACTTTAACTTTAACGGACTTTACATTTGCTTTCCACATCTTGTTGGATCTTCTATGGGAATGGCTCACTGCGTTGCCAAAGTGAGCAGCCTTTTCACAAATTGCACATTTAGCCATGATTGCACCTCCTTAAAAGTAACTTGGATTTTTTATTGGTTGAAAAATCCACAACAAGTGTATGATAACAGAAATTACAGCGATTTGCAAGTGAAAAATAAAAATTTGTTTCTTTTTTTGGAAAAATCATGTATAATCATTACAGACAGAAAGAACGGAGGTAGAGACTATGAAGGGTTATATCAATAATAAACTGGGCGAGATCCAGGTAAGCCCTGATGTTATCGCTATGTACGCCGGAACCACAGCAGTTGAGTGCTTCGGTATTGTCGGTATGGCGGCTGTCAGCATGAAAGACGGACTCGTTAAGTTATTAAAACGGGAAGGACTGACACATGGAATTAATGTGATAATTCAGGACAACCATATCACCATTGATTTTCATGTGATCGTAGCATACGGAATCAGCATTTCTGCAGTAGCCGATAATCTGATTGAAAATGTAAAATACAAAGTAGAAGAATTCACCGGTATGACGGTAGATAAGATTAACATCTTTGTCGAAGGCGTAAGAGTGATTGATTAAGGAGGAAACTACCTGTGGGTATGAAGTATATAGACGCAAAGATGCTGCAGAAAGCATTTAGCAGGTGCAAAAGGACTGGAAGCCAAAAAGGACTGGATTAATGAATTGAATGTATTTCCAGTTCCAGATGGAGATACCGGAACAAACATGACGATGACCATCATGTCAGCGGCAAAAGAAGTGGCTGCCATAGAGAATCCAACCATGGAATCTTTGGCAAAAGCGATTTCTTCCGGTTCTTTAAGAGGCGCAAGAGGAAACTCCGGCGTTATCTTATCCCAGTTATTCCGAGGATTTACAAAAGAGATCGCAAGCGCTGACCAGGTGACCGTTACTATTTTGGCTAATTCCTTTGTGAGAGCCACAGAGACAGCTTATAAGGCAGTCATGAAACCCAAAGAGGGAACCATTCTGACAGTAGCAAGAGGAATGGCAGAGAAAGCGGCTGAGCTTGTAACTGAAACAGAAGACATTCTTGAATTTTGCAGCCAGGTTGTAGAACAGGGCGATTACGTATTAAGCCAGACTCCCGGAGATGCTTCCGGTATTAAAGCAGGCAGGTGTTGTGGATTCCGGCGGTCAGGGTCTGATGCAGGTAGTAAAGGGTGCTTTTAACTTCCTCTCAGGGAAAGAAGTTGACTTAACCGTAGAAGCCGCAGTACGTGTGGAGCCGGTTGTCTCCATGGAAGGAAGCGCACTGAAAGAAGCTGATATAAAATTCGGCTACTGCACAGAATTTATTGTTAATTTAGAAAAGCCTTATAACGAAAAAACAGAGCAGGAATTCAAAGGATATTTAGAATCCATTGGAGATTCCCTTGTCGTTGTATCCGATGATGATATTGTAAAAGTTCACGTTCATACCAACGATCCTGGACTTGCCATTCAAAGGGCACTTACTCTTGGATCTCTGTCCCGCATGAAGATTGATAATATGAGGGAAGAGCATCAGGAAAGACTGATTAAGGAATCAGAAAAGCTGGCAGCACAGCAGAAGGCAGAAGGAAAGAAATCAGAGCCAAGAAAGGCTTATGGCTTTATCTCTGTATCAGCAGGTGAGGGGCTTGATGAGATCTTTAGCGGTATCGGAGCCGATTATTTAATTCAGGGCGGTCAGACCATGAACCCCAGTACTGAGGACATGTTAAATGCCATTGACCGGGTAAATGCAGATACAATCTACATTCTGCCGAATAACAAGAACATTATTCTGGCTGCAGAACAGGCCAGAAGTCTGGTAGAGGATAAGAAAGTTATCGTCATTCCTTCCAAGACTATTCCACAGGGTATTACTGCAATTATTAACTTTGCACCTGATTTATCTCCTGAGGAAAATGAAACAAATATGACGGAAGAGATGAGCCGTGTAAAGACCGGACAGATTACTTATGCAGTCCGTAATACCACCATCGATGATATCGAAATTAAAGAAGGCGATATCATGGCTCTTGGAGACCATGGCATTCTTGCTGTAGGGGAAGAGATTGAAGCTACTGCGCTGAAATCACTGGAAGCTATGGTAGAAGAAGAATCAGAACTGATTACCATTTATTATGGTAAGGATGTGAGTGAAGAGGATGCCACAGCACTGAAGGAGAAAACAGAAGAACAGTTTTCAAACTGTGAAGTGGAGCTTCACTGCGGCAGTCAGCCGATATATTATTATCTGATTTCCGTGGAATAAAAAGGAGTCGAAGCTGTATGATTCCGGGCAGACGTGACTCTCGTCTGCCCGTTTTTTTAATATTCGGAGAAACAAAATGAAAGGAGGCGGTGAACGGATGAACCAAAAACCCATTGAATCCCTGAAAGGTATTGGAGAAAAAACCGGGAAACTGTTTCAAAAAATTGGAGTGGACACAATTGAAGATCTTCTGGAATATTATCCAAGGGCATATGATACGTATGAGGACCCCTCACCAATTGCTGAAATCAAACCGGACAGCGTTATGACCGTTGCCGGGATGCTTGAAAGAACACCGGATGTAAAACGATACAGTCGTGTACAGGTTGTTACAGCTGTTTTAAGAGATGGATCTGGCACCATGCAGCTAATCTGGTACAACATGCCTTATCTGCATGCTACGTTAAAAGCTGGAATGCGGGCAGTTTTTCGCGGAAAGGTTATTAAGAAAAGCGGCCGTCTCATCATGGAGCAGCCTGAAGTTTATACGGCAGAGGCTTATGGAGAGATCATTCATTCCATGCAGCCTGTTTACGGTCAGACAAAGGGTTTAAGTAATAAGACCATTGTCCGTGCACAAAAGCAGGCACTCAGTGCCCGTCTTATAATCAGGGATTATCTGCCTGCAGATCTGCGAAGGAAGCACGAACTGGCAGAATATAATTTTGCAATTGAACATATTCATTTTCCGTCAGACAGAAAGGAACTTTTGTTTGCCAGAAAGACTGGTCTTTGATGAGTTTTTTCTTTTCTTAATGGCTGTCAGACGTTTAAAGGACAACAGAGAAAATAAAACCAGCCCGTTTGCAATCCGGTTATCAGAGGAAGTAAAAACATTTCAGAGCAGACTGCCGTATTCTTTGACAGCTGCCCAGCAAAAAGTACTTGATGAGGTTTATGCAGACATGACTGGCGGTCTGGTTATGAACCGGCTGGTACAGGGAGATGTTGGATCAGGAAAAACAATTATAGCCATACTGGCATTGCTCCAGGCAGCCTGTAACGGTTATCAGGGAGCTCTCATGGTGCCTACGGAGGTTCTTGCCAGGCAGCATTATGAATCCATGACTGAGCTGTTCTTAAAATACCAGATTAATAAGGTACCGGTACTTGTCACTGGATCCATGACTGCTAAGGAAAAAAGGATTGCTTATGAGAAAATAGCAAACCACGAGGCTGACATTATAATAGGTACTCATGCGCTGATTCAGGATAAGGTTATTTACGATAAGCTTGCTCTTGTAATTACAGATGAGCAGCACCGCTTCGGCGTAGGGCAAAGAGAGCTGTTAGGGAAAAAAGGAGAAGAACCCCATGTTATGGTAATGAGTGCAACTCCCATTCCAAGAACCCTGGCCATCATTATTTACGGAGATCTGGATATTTCAGTAATTGATGAACTTCCTGCCAACCGGCTCCCCATTAAAAAACTGTGTGGTAGATACCGGGTACCGGAAGAAAGCTTATGATTTTATTAAAAAAGAAGTTGCAGCCGGACGTCAGGCTTACGTGATCTGTCCAATGGTGGAAGCCAGCGAGATGATCGAAGCAGAGAATGTGGTGGATTATACTGCAGCATTAAAAGAAGCACTTCCAGGAATAAGCATTGAATATCTTCATGGCAAAATGAAAGGAAAAGAAAAGAACAGCATTATGGAACGGTTTGCCTCCGGGGAAATTTCTGTTCTTGTTTCCACCACTGTCGTTGAGGTTGGTGTTAACGTACCTAATGCTACAGTTATGATGATAGAAAATGCGGAGCGGTTCGGACTTGCACAGCTTCATCAGCTAAGAGGCCGGGTGGGGCGCGGCAAATATCAGTCCTACTGTATTTTAGTAAATGGATCGGATCAGGATGGAACAAAGGAACGGCTGGATATCTTAAACCGGTCCAATGACGGTTTTTTTATTGCTTCCGAAGATTTAAAATTAAGGGGACCTGGTGATATTTTTGGTATCCGTCAAAGCGGAGAAATGGAATTTAAATTAGGCGATATTTTTACCGATGCCAATTTATTAAAGACGGTATCAGAGGAAGTAAAACACATTTTTTCAGAAGATCCTGATCTGGAAAAAGAGGAGAATACAGAACTGAGCAGAAAGCTCAGTGAATATTTAGAAAAAAGTTACGACAGGCTGAATTTGTAATTAATGAAATTAAACAATGAATCAGGAGGCAGCAGTATGAACAGAGAAGCGTTAAAGGCAGATGCTAAAAATGCCATGAAACAGGCATTAATAAGCCCATATCTGGTTACTGTAATTATGGGTATCATTCTTACGGTATTATCAGTTATTCAGATGTTTCTGGATAAATGGCAGAAAATACTGGAAAGCAGTGGCGCAGGAGCCGATCAGTGGCGGACTTATATCCTATTTAGTATTGTTTTCTTAATCGTATATTTAATTATTAATACATTGTTGGAATTCGGTTATCAGTCTTTTTGTTTAAAAGTGTCAAAACGTGACGAATCCATGTCTTATGGTGATTTATTTTCCAGTGCTGCCTATTTTTTAAAAGCATTTGGTCTTTATTTTATGATAGGAGTGTTTGTAACTCTTTGGTCTCTATTGCTCATCATTCCAGGTATTATAGCTTCCCTAAGGTATTCTCAGGCAATCTTTATTATGGTTGAAAATCCGGAAAAAGGTATATTCCAGTGCATTGAAGAGAGCAAAGATATGATGGACGGGCGATTATGGGAATATTTTGTTTTGGAATTGTCCTTCATCCTGTGGCATCTGCTGGCAATTGTCACCTGTACTCTTGCTTATATTTATGTATATCCCTATATGACTGTAACCCTGGCAAATTACTATAATGAAATAAAAGACCATTGAATTCATCCGGCCTTTCTGATAAAATAATTTTTGTGTGTACAGAACCAGATTAGTGGAGGATTGCGGAAGATGAATTGTATTATAATAGGAATTGCCGGAGGTACCGGTTCAGGAAAGTCAACATTTACCAACCGGTTGAAAGATGCATTTTGTGATAATATAGCAGTTCTTTACCATGATAATTATTATAAGCGGCAGGATGGGGTTCCTTTTGAAGAAAGAAAAAAGATGAATTACGATCATCCGGAAGCATTTGAGACAGAACTTTTGCTCAATCAGCTGGCCGCACTGCGAAACGGAGAGTCAGTGGAGTGTCCGATTTATGATTATTCCAAACACAATCGTTCTGACAAGTTCGTTAAAGTAGAGCCTAAAAAGGTTATTTTAGTCGAAGGAATATTAGTTTTTGCTGATGAGCGCTTAAGAAATATGTTTGATATTAAGTTTTTTGTAGAGGCGGATGCAGACGAGAGAATTTTACGCCGGGTGATCCGTGACGTAAAAGACCGGGGCAGAGATATTGAAGGAGTTGTGGAACAGTATTTAACCACTGTAAAGCCTATGCATTATCTTTATGTTGAACCAACAAAGCCTCTGGCTGACGTAATTATTAACAGCGGCATGAATGAAGTGGCCTTCCAGCTGGTCAAAACAAATATAGAAAAGATACTAAACGAGGGCTAAATTCCTTTTAAGCATCATAAATAACATGAAGCGGTTCATTTTTTTCCTGAAAATAACATTTTACGAAAAACCTTCTAGTGTATTTCACCTTATTAGAGCCATAATAGGAGTGTAGCACAAAACACACCATGAAAAAAGATTTACGAACATGGTGAATAGATGAAAAGGAGGCATTTAATTATGTCAGGAAAATCTAACACTACAAATGTACCAGAGGCAAAAGAAGCAATGGATCGTTTCAAAATGGAAGTAGCAAACGAATTAGGAGTACCGTTAACAAATGGATACAACGGTAACTTAACTTCCGCACAGAATGGTTCCGTAGGCGGATATATGGTTAAGAAAATGATCGAAGCCTATGAAAGACAGATTGCAGGCAAATAATCTGTAACAATTCAAAAGGAGCTACAGCCAGTAATCATTCATTTGATTACAAAGGGGCTGTAGCTCCTTTCTTTTTTTTGTTGTATAATTTCCGTATTCATACTATAATAGTTTGGAAAAATAATGTGAGGAACGTAGTATATGAGAGTAATTGCTGGAAAAGCCAGAAGGCTTATTTTAAAGACCATAGAAGGTCTGGATACAAGACCGACAACCGACCGGATAAAAGAAACACTTTTTAATATGATACATGACAGTATTTACGACTGCTGCTTTCTGGATTTATTCTCCGGAAGCGGAGCAATTGGAATAGAAGCTTTAAGCAGGGGAGCGAAGCTGGCAGTTTTCGTGGAACAAAACCCCAAAGCGGCAGAATGCATCCGGGAAAACTTAAAGACTACACGGCTGGAAACCGATGCCGTGGTGATGAACTGCGATGTACTGACTGCAATGAAGCGGCTGGAAGGAAAAGACTATCAGTTTGATGTAGTCTTTATGGATCCCCCATACCGCATGGAATGGGAAAAGAGGGTCCTGGAATATTTCACTGATTCCTCTCTGATTGGAGAAGAAACCACCATCATTATTGAAGCGTCCCTGGATACTGATTTTGATTATCTTAACTCTATGGGCTACGAGATTATGAAGGAGAAAAACTACAAAACAAATAAGCATGTGTATGTTAAAAGAACAGGAAAAGAATAAATAAAAGGAAGTAACAATATGAAAAAAGCAGTATATCCGGGAAGCTTTGATCCGGTGACTTTTGGCCATCTTGATATCATTGAGCGCTCGGCAAGAATGTGTGACCATTTAATTATCGGGGTTTTAAATAATTATTCAAAAACTCCGTTGTTTTCTGTAGAAGAACGTGTTAATATGTTAAAGAGCCTGACTGGTAATTTTGCTAATGTTGAAGTAAAATCCTTTGGCGGGCTGATGATAGATTTTGTACGAGCCAATCAGGCGGATGCGGTAGTCCGCGGACTTCGCGCTGTAACAGATTTTGAATACGAATTGCAGATTGCACAGACAAACCGGGTGATTGCACCAGAGGTGGATACTGTGTTTTTGACAACGAATTTAAAGTATTCCTATCTAAGTTCCAGCATTGTGAAGGAGATTGCCTCTTATGGCGGTGAGATAAACGCGTTTGTGCCGGAAGAGATTGCAGAACGTGTAAGGAAAAAAATAGAAGATAGAACGAAATAAAGCAAGGAGTGTCCGTATTATGATGAGCAGAATTGAACAGTTAATCGGTGAAATCGAAGAATATATTGACAGTTGTAAGTACCAGCCCCTTTCTAACAGCAAGATTGTGGTAAACAAAGATGAACTGGAAGAGCTGCTGGTGGAGCTTCGCCTTCGAATTCCGGATGAGATCAAGCAGTACCAGAAGATTATCAGCAACAGGGATGCCATCATGGGCGAAGCACGTCAGCAGGCAGATTCCATTTTAGCCCAGGCCAACGCCCAGACCAATGAACTGGTAAATGAACACGAGATTATGCAAAAAGCCTATGCACAGGCCAATGAGATTATCGAACAGGCTCAGGTTCAGGCACAGCAGATTGTTGAACAGGCTGTTGCCGATGCGAACGGCATTCGCCAGAGCTCTGTTCAATATACAGATGATATGTTAAAGAGTCTTCAGACGATCATCAGTCACTCCATGGAGGGCGCACAGGGGCGTTTTGACGCTTTTATGACTTCCATGCAGTCAAGCTACGATATCGTTTCTTCTAACCGTCAGGAACTGACAGGAGCTGTTATGCAGACGGCAGAAGGAGTGGAAAACGGGTCAGCAGAATAAACAGTAGAATTGTCAGGAGAGTATGTATTGCTTTCCATGCTACATAGTGCCGGATGGATAATCCGGCATTTTTATGACACTCTTTGTCTGAAATACACCGGATAAACCTCCGAAGGCAGTAGCCCCGCTGATCCATAAACCGCCCATAGTACCAGTGAATACATGGGAGACAGCCTGGATTCCTGTTGTGATTTCCACAAAACCAAGAAGTACAGCTTTGTATTCGGGAGAAAGCACAGGAAGCTTTGTAATATAGAAAGCCAGGATGGAAAAAAGCATAATATATCCGCCGATTTTTACCATTACCTCGCAGGAGCTCATAAGGCTTTCATCAAAGGACTTTACAGATTCTTTTGAAACCGGCATGGATCGGAACGGACGATCCACCTTGTAACAGAACCGGGCTGCCAGTGCTACTGGTATGACTGGGGCATAAATGCAAAGCAGGAGCATCCAGACCGGAACACTCTTTGGCAGCCCAGAGGCTGCATATCCCAAAAGAAACATGGGGCTGGGATGGTTGCAGATTGCTAATAAGTATTTACCTTCCTTTTGTGTAATCCGGTTGGCATCCATAAATTCACTGCAGGTTTTAGCGCCCATGGGATAGCCGCAGAGCAGTCCGGAGACAAAGGTATAGCATCCGGCATCAGACAGACAGAAGAAACGTTGCAGAAGCTGTCTGACGGGAAAAATCAGAATATGTATGGCATTTAGGGAAACAATTACATTGGAACAGATCATAAACGGCAGGAGAGTGGGAACTACCACACTGCCCCAGAGAATCAGTCCGCTTTTGGCTCCTTCAAATGCGGTATCATGAAAAAGAAGCAGCGCAAAGAGTGCGGCTACAGAAAGAAAACGGAAAAAGGATTTTTTCATACGCACCTGAATAGATTGTTTTATACAATTATATTGAGAAGGCAAGATTGATATGATGGTGATTGTTTTTTTAATCCTGATCCTTTCTGTATTTCATGTGACCATGATTGATTATCTGTATAATAATCCGACGTTTTATCAGCTGAATGCCTATACCTGGGAAAGTGATGATTTCAGAAGTATGCAGCTTGGAACTATCGTTGCTGACTTAGAGGACATCGACTACGATACCCTGACTTCCCTGATGGTAGAGCATCAGTATGATTTAACAAAAGTAAAGGATTTAACCGTACATACCGACAGACTGTTGAAAATAAAGCCTGCAGAGTATCGGAAATTAAAAAAGGCATATGAAATCATACTGGGTGATTTAAAGTATTTTCCCGTACCGGAAAATGCCAATCCTGATTTTCCTGATGTAAAATTCCAAAACGGCTGGATGGAAAGCCGCAGCTATGGAGGAGAACGGGGACATGAAGGCTGTGATGTGATGGGAAACACAAAACCAAGAGGAACCTATCCCGTCATCAGTATCAGCGACGGAGTGGTGGAAAAGGTGGGCTGGCTGGAAAAAGGCGGTTGGCGGCTGGGGATACGGGCTCCTGGAGGGGCATATTTATATTATGCCCATCTCTACAGTTACAGCAAAGAGTGGAAAAAAGGTGATAAGGTGATTGCAGGAGAGCTGCTGGGATTTATGGGTGATACCGGATACAGTAAAGTAGAAGGTACTACCGGTAATTTTGATGTCCACCTTCATCTGGGAATCTATATCCGGACGGACAACAACGAAGAGATGAGTGTAAACCCCTACTGGGTATTAAAATATCTGGAGAAATACCGGTTGAAATATTCATATTAGTATATTAAGATTGCTTACATAGAGATGAAATGGGAGTAAAAAAGTGAAAGAAATCAAGATTTCGGAAGAATTTTTAAACAGAATGAGGGACTTGCTGGGAGAAGAGGACTATAAGGCCTATCTAAATAGCTTTGAGGAAGAACGGCTGTATGGACTGCGGGTCAATACATTGAAGATTTCCCCCGAAGCGTTTGTGAAAATGACATCGTTAAAGCTTCATCCTGTTCCATGGATTAACAATGGATTTTATTATGAAGGAGAACAGCGTCCTGCAAAAGATCCTTATTATTACGCCGGACTTTATTATCTGCAGGAACCCAGCGCCATGACACCGGCACATATGCTTCCAATCGCGCCGGGAGATAAGGTTCTGGATCTTTGCGCTGCTCCGGGAGGCAAAAGCACGGAACTTGGGGCAAAGTTAAAGGGAAAGGGGCTCCTGGTCTCAAATGATATCAGTAATTCCAGAGCACGTGCACTGTTAAAAAATCTGGAGCTGTGGGGAATCGAAAATATCTGTGTTACCAGCGAGGAACCTCAAAAGTTAAAAACCACATTTACTGGTTTCTTTGATAAAATTCTTGTGGATGCACCCTGTTCCGGAGAAGGGATGTTTCGAAAAGACGCGGACATGGTAAAAAGCTATGAAGAGCATGGGCCGGAATATTACTGCGCAATTCAGAAAGAAATCGTTGGACATGCGGTGGATATGCTGGCTCCCGGCGGACTTATGATGTACTCAACCTGTACCTTCTCCATTTGTGAAAACGAAGATATTATCCGCCTCATCCTGGATAATTATACTGATATGGAATTGGTAAAGCTGCCGCTGTTTGAAGGAGCTTGCGATGGAATCGGTCTGTCAGGCTGCCTTCGTCTGTTTCCTCATAAAATTAAGGGAGAGGGCCATTTTATGGCACTTTTAAGGAAAAAGGGCGGATCTGTTGGGACAGAAGAGGCAAAGACCGGAAGGAAAAAGGAAAAAGAGCTGCCCAAAGAACTTTCCCAGTTTCTTTCTCTGATATCAAAACCTCTCATCAGCTCCCGCATTGAGATAAAAAATGACTGTGTGTATTATCTTCCGGAATATTTTCCGGAAAACGGAGGAAAACTCCGTTACCTTCGAACAGGACTTTGCCTTGGTGAGATGAAAAAAGAACGGTTTGAACCTTCTCAGGCGCTGGCACAGTCTTTAAAAATGGAAGAATTTAAACAAACTCTCTCATTTCAAAAAGAAGATGAAAGAGTGATCCGGTATTTAAAAGGAGAAACTGTTTTTTTAACAGAAACGGAAGAACGAATAAAGGGCTGGTGCTTAATCTGCGTAGACGGATTTCCTCTGGGATTTGCAAAAGGCAATGGCGATACCCTTAAAAATAAATACTATCCGGGATGGCGGTGGCAGTGATGAAAGAGATTCGATTAGATAAATATTTAACTGAAATGGGAGAAGGAACAAGAAGTCAGATCAAAGAGATGGCAAGAAAAGGCAGAATTACCGTTGACGGGATTCCAGAGAAAAAATCGGAACGCAAAATTATTCCGGACCAGAATGTCATTGCTGTTGACGGAAGAACCATCTCCTACGCAGAAGTAGAATATTATATGCTGTGCAAGCCTCAGGGGGTTGTATCAGCGACAGAAGATAAACGGTATCAGACGGTGATTGACTTGATCACCGATCGAAAGCGGGGAGATTTATTCCCGGTAGGAAGACTGGATATTGATACGGAAGGTCTTCTTCTTATTACCAATGACGGAGATCTGGCTCATCAGCTTTTATCTCCCAAAAAGCATGTGGATAAGGTGTACTATGCAAAAATAGACGGAGAGATTCCTGCAGATGCAGCGAAGCGCATGGAGGAGGGAGTGGAACTGGAAGATGGGACTTTAACCATGCCTGCCCGTCTTGAAATTCTGGAATACGGAAATCCATCCACCATACGTCTTACCATCAGGGAAGGAAAATTCCATCAGGTAAAACGAATGTTTGAAGCGCTGGGGTGCAGTGTGGTATACTTAAAGAGACTCTCTATGGGAAGTTTAAAACTGGATGAGAATTTACAGCCGGGAGATTACCGCCCCCTTACAAGAGAAGAGATTGACTTATTAAAGAGCCATGGAAAGGAAGAAAAAACAAAAGATGTTAAATGAGAAAAAAGCCGTGATTTTTGATCTGGATGGAACCCTGGTGGATTCCATGTGGATGTGGAAATCCATTGATATAGAATTTTTAGGAAGCAGGGGAATTGCCTGTCCCGAAGATTTAGAAAAAGAGATTGAAGGAATGAGCTTTACGGAAACTGCTTTTTATTTTAAAGAGCGTTTTAAGCTTACAGAATCTCTGGAAGAGATCAAGGGGATCTGGACAGATATGTCTCTGGATAAATATAAGAATGAAGTACCCTTAAAAGCTGGAGCAGGAGAATTTCTGGCTTATCTGGCATCCCAGGGTCTTTCCATGGGAATTGCCACCAGCAACGGCAGAGAGATGGTGGAGGCGGTGATTGATTCCTTAAAAATCGGGAAGTATTTTAATGTAGTAGCTACTTCCTGTGAGGTTGCGGCAGGGAAGCCTGCTCCGGATATTTATTTAAAGGTGGCAAAGGAGCTTAACGTCATACCGTCACAGTGTCTGGTGTTTGAAGATGTTCCGGCAGGAATACTTGCAGGGAAACGTGCCGGAATGACAGTCTGTGCCATAGATGACGGATTTTCCAAAGCAATGGAAAAAGAAAAACGGGAACTTGCCGATTATTTTATTTACGATTATTACCAGCTGTTAGAAAGAAATGGAGTTCAATCATGATGCACGACTATCTACCGATCACCAGGGCGGACATGAATATCCGGGGGTGGAAACAATGTGACTTTGTCTATGTAACAGGGGATGCCTATGTAGACCACCCGTCTTTTGGACACGCCATAATCAGCCGTCTGTTAGAGGCACATGGATATAAGGTGGGAATCATAGCACAGCCCGACTGGAAGGATCCATCAAGCATTTCTGTTCTTGGTGAACCAAGGCTTGGATTTCTAGTTTCCGGCGGAAATATGGATTCTATGGTGAATCATTATTCCGTTTCCAAGAAAAAACGTCAGCAGGATTCCTACACTCCAGGAGGAGTCATGGGAAAGCGTCCGGACTATGCCACTACGGTTTACTGCAATCTCATTCGTTCTGTTTATAAGAAAGCACCTGTTATAATCGGTGGAATTGAAGCCAGTTTAAGGCGTCTGGCTCATTATGATTACTGGTCAGACCGACTGAAACACTCCATTTTGATTGATTCTCAGGCAGATTTAATCTCCTATGGAATGGGGGAGAAATCCATTGTTGAAATCGCAGATGCCTTAAACAGCGGCATTGACATCCGGGATATTACCTTTGTAGAAGGAACGGTTTACAAAACAGACAGCCTGGAATCGGTGTATGATGCACTGGTTCTTCCATCATATGACAGCATGAAAAAAGATAAGCTGGAGTATGCAAAGAGCTATTATATTCAGTATGGCAATACAGATCCTTTTATTGGAAAGCGTCTTGTGGAACCCTACAAGGACAATTTATACGTGGTTCAGAATCCACCGGCAAAACCGCTGTCAACAGAGGAGATGGACCAGGTTTATTCTCTGCCTTATATGAGAAATTATCACCCTTCCTATGAAGAACTGGGCGGAGTACCGGCGATCAGGGAAATCAAGTTCAGTCTTATCAGCAACCGCGGCTGTTTCGGAGCCTGCAGCTTCTGTGCCCTTACGTTCCATCAGGGACGGATTATACAGGCCAGAAGTCATGATTCCCTGATTGAGGAGGCCAAATGGCTGACCAATGAACCGGATTTTAAAGGCTATATCCATGATGTAGGCGGTCCCACCGCGGATTTCCGTTATCCAGCCTGTGAAAAGCAGATCGGGAAAGGAGCCTGTCCCAATAAGCAGTGTCTCTTCCCGGAACCCTGTAAGAATTTAAGGGCAGACCATTCCGATTATATTGAGCTTTTGAGAAAGTTAAGAAATTTACCCAGAGTAAAGAAAGTATTTATCCGTTCAGGAATCCGTTTTGATTACGTCCTTGCAGATCCGGGCAAGAAATTCTTAAAAGAGCTTTGTGAATACCATGTCAGCGGTCAGTTAAAGGTAGCACCGGAGCATGTAGCGGACAATGTTCTCAGCAAAATGGGAAAACCAAGAAATGATGTATATCGTAAGTTCGTAAAGGAATACAACGACATGAACGGACGTCTTGGTTTAAAACAGTATCTGGTTCCATATTTAATGTCCTCCCATCCGGGATCGGGATTAAAGGAAGCCATTGAGCTTGCGGAGTATTTAAGGGATCTTGGATACATGCCGGAGCAGGTTCAGGATTTTTATCCTACGCCATCTACCATTTCCACCTGTATGTATTACACAGGCTATGACCCCAGAACCATGGAACCGGTTTATGTTCCCACCAATCCCCATGAAAAAGCGATGCAGAGAGCATTAATCCAATACCGGAATCCAAAAAACTATGAACTGGTGGAAGAGGCATTAACGAAAGCTGGCAGAACTGATTTAATTGGATTTGATAAGAAATGCCTGATTCGCCCTAAATCTGGTTTTAAACCTGGTTTTCCCCAGGGAAAAACGGGAAAAGATAATGGAAATGGGAAAAGGACGGAAAGCCCGGGAGGTCAGAAGGACCGAAAGAAAAAAACCATCCGCAATGTTCATAAGAAATCAACTAAAAAATAATAACGATGTCTGATTGAAAGAAGGGATCATGATGAAGGTAGCTATCGTAACAGGAGCGTCTTCCGGTATGGGAAGAGAGTTTATCATGCAGATTGCCGACCGCTTTGGCGGTATCGGAGAGATCTGGGCAATTGCCAGAAGACAGGAGCGGATTGAAGAATTATCTCCTATTGTTCCGGTGAAGGTAAGATCAGTTGCCATTGATTTAACAGATGACAGCAGACTGGAGTGTCTGCAGGATGTTTTATTTGAAGAAAAACCAGAGGTAAAGTGGCTGATCAATGCTGCCGGTTATGGAAAGATCGGGGCTGCAGGTTCCATTAATTTAAATGATGAACTGGGAATGGTGGATTTAAACTGCAGAGCGCTTTGTGCAGTGACCCATATGGTACTTCCCTATATGTCAGAAAACAGCAGAATCATACAGTTTGCATCTGCGGCTGCGTTTCTGCCCCAGCCTGGCTTTGCCATTTACGCAGCAACGAAAGCCTTTGTTTTAAGCTACAGCAGAGCCTTAAATGAGGAATTAAAGCCAAGGAAAATTCTTGTTACAGCCGTGTGCCCTGGTCCTGTGAGAACAGAATTTTTTGATGTTGCAGAGGCGACTGGCAGAATTCCGTTCTATAAAAAGATCGTAATGGCTGATCCTAAAAAGGTAGTGCGACTGGCATTACGTGACAGTATGATGGGGAGGCCGGTTTCTGTATACGGAATGACCATGAAGTTTTTCCGGCTTTTATGTAAGACAGTTCCCCATTCCATTATACTCCGTTTCATGAAAGGATTTATGCGGGTAGTGGACAACCGAAGATAAAGAAAGAGGGTTACGAAAGTGAAACGATGCTTAAAAGGGCAGTCAGGTTACCGGGATTACCACAAAAAGAAAGAACTGTTAAAGGTATTGATCGGGGCAGCTCTCATCATCATTCAGTTAATATTAAGAGAATTTGCTGAAAGTACTGCTTTAAAGAATACGTTAACTGTGATGGCAATCCTTTCCGTCCTGCCAGTGGCTAATATAGCAGCACCTCTGCTTGCCTCTTTCAAGTACCGGTCTTTATCCCCAATGCTTGAAAAAAAGGCTTCTGCCTATGAAGAAAAAGGAGTCCTTTTGTATGATCTTATTATTTCATCGAAGGAACAGCTCCTGCCAATGGATGTGATACTGGTTATGCCGGGGGGACGTCTATGCTTACTGCACTGCTAATAAGGCAGATTCTGATAAAGCGGAACAATATATAAAACAGATGCTGAGCCAGCATAAGCTGGATTATAATGTAAAAGTGATTTTTGATGAAAATTCATTTTTTAAGCGTTTAAGCAGTCTGAAACCAAAAGATAAAAATGAAGAAAACGACAGATCTGACCAGGCAGTTACCCTGTTAAAGAGTCTGTCCATGTAAAATTCAGTAAAAGAGGGAACCATTATGCAGTCTGTGATTGTATCAACGAATGAAGCAGGACAGCGGCTTGATAAGCTGCTGTCCAAATATTTAAATCTTGCAGGGAAAAGCTTTCTTTATAAGATGATGCGGAAAAAGAACATCACTTTAAATGGGAAAAAATGCGACGGTTCTGAAAAGCTCTCCCAGGGAGATGAAATCAAACTGTTTCTTTCCGATGAGACCATTGAAAAATTTTCCCAGGTTAAGGTTCCCAAGGTAAGTAAGGTTAAATTAAGTATCATATATGAAGATGAAAATATTATTCTGATTAATAAGCCTGCAGGAATGCTGTCACAAAAAGCAAAGGATTCCGATGAATCCCTTGTGGAATATCTGATTGATTATCTGCTTTCAAAAGGCGAGTTAACCACAGAACAGTTAAAAAGTTTCCGTCCTTCTGTCTGTAACCGGCTGGACCGGAATACCAGCGGTCTTGTAGTAGGAGGAAAATCCCTGGCTGGTCTCCAGATCATGTCAGAGGTGTTTAAGGACAGGTCCATTCACAAGTATTACCAGTGTGTGGTGAAAGGGCATGTGGCTGGGAGACAGATGATTACCGGGTTTCTTTCAAAGGATGAAAAGACTAATCAGGTCACTGTCCGAACCAGCGAATTTAAAGACAGTGTGCCAATTTCAACGGAATATGTGCCAATAGATTATTACGGCGACTTTACGCTGTTAAGGGTGACGCTGATCACTGGGCGCACCCATCAGATCCGTGCTCATCTGGCTTCCATTGGGCATCCAATTGTAGGAGATTATAAATACGGAGATAAACGGGTAAATGAAGAAGCGAAGAGGCTTTACAAAGTACAGTCACAGCTTCTTCATTCTTATCAGCTGGTATTGCCCAAGCTTCCGGAGCCCCTATCTTATCTGTCAGGAAAGGAATTTACCGCCCCCCTTCCTCCTGTTTATTCTGCCATATGCAGGGAATGGAGGCAGGAATAAAGATGGGTACCTGGAAAACAAGAGGGTTAAGAGGTTCCACGTTAGAGGAACTGATTAACCGGAGCAATGACAGTTATCGGGAAAAAGGGCTGGCTCTGATTCAGAAAATCCCCACGCCCATTACACCTATTTCCATTGATAAAGAAAGCAGACATATTACTCTTGCCTATTTTGATCAGAAAAGTACGGTGGATTATATTGGTGCAGTTCAGGGAATTCCTGTCTGTTTTGATGCAAAGGAATGTGCTTCTGAAACATTTCCGCTGCAGAATATTCACCCCCATCAGGTTACTTTTATGGAGGAATTTGAAAAACAGGGCGGAATCGCATTTATTATCGTATCCTATACTCATAAAAATGAAGTTTATTACCTTCCCTTTGACCAGATTCAGTGTTATTTTCAAAGAATGGAAGCAGGAGGAAGAAAAAGCTTTACCTACGAGGAACTGGATAAGACCTGGAAAATATCCAGCTGCAGGGATATTCTGATTCACTATCTGGAACTGATTCAAAAAGATTTGGACAGAAGAGATTGACAAGAATATATTTCTCGCCTATAATAAACTACACGTTATTAAATTATCACTTTACTATATGAAAGTCAACTGAATTTGATTTACATGAAATATAATTTCTTGAACGGTTGGAGGTTGTTATGGCTAATAAACTGTTACATACGCCGGATGGTGTCCGGGATATTTATGGAATAGAGTGTACGAGAAAAGCAGTTATACAGGAGAAGATGTTGAAAGAGTTTCACCTTTGTGGTTATCAGGATATAGAAACTCCTACCTTTGAATTTTTTGATATCTTTAATGAATCCAGGGGAAGCGTGAAGGCAAAGGAAATGTTCAAGTTTTTTGACCGGGATAACCACACTCTGGTACTTCGGCCCGATGAAACGCCAGCCATTGCCAGATGTGCAGCCAAGTATTTTCTGGATGAGGATATGCCAATCAGGCTTTGTTATGTGGAGCGTACCTTTATCAACAATTCCAGCTATCAGGGAAGACTGAAAGAAGCCAGCCAGACAGGTGTTGAGTTAATTGGTGATGATTCAGCGGATGCAGATGGAGAAATCCTGGCAATGGTGATTCAGGCACTGAAATCAACCGGACTGACTGAGTTTCAGGTGGAACTGGGAGAGGTAGATTTCTTTAAAGGGCTGTTGGAAGAAGCAGGAATGGATGAGGAGATGGAAGAAACTCTCCGGGAACTGATTGAAAATAAGAATTATTTTGGTGTGGAAGAACTAGTTATGACCCAGCCTATTTCCCAGGAGTTAAAACAGGTGTTTTTAAAGCTTCCTGAGCTCTTTGGTTCTTTGGAGCAGATACAGGCTGCCAGGGAGCTGACTTCCAATGAGCGGGCGCTAAGAGCGATCAGTCGTCTGGAAGAAGTGAACCGGATTCTGGAACATTATGGGCTGTCTGACTACGTTTCTTATGATCTTGGAATGCTCAGCCAGTATCAGTATTATACTGGAATTATATTTAAGGCCTATACGTATGGAACCGGGGATTATATTGTAAACGGAGGCCGGTATGACAGCCTTTTAAAACAATTTGGCAAGGATTCCCCAGCTGTGGGGTTTGGTATTTCTGTGGATGAACTTTTGCTGGCTTTAAGCAGACAGAAGATTGAAACAGAGGTTTCCATGACAAATACAATGATTCTTTATGAGCAGGAGTCAAGAGAAAATGCCATATCTCTTGCCGGACATTTTCGTAATTTAAAGGTTCCGGTTCAGCTGCAGTGTAAGAAGCCGGAGCGGTCTATAGAAGCTTATAAAGAATATGCCATGCGGCGGGACTTAAAGAATTTATTGTATCTGGATCAGGAAGGAATATCGGTAACTGTAATCAATCTTGACTTAAAGCGTATGGATGTGGTTCCGCTTTCAGAATACTTAAAATAATGGGGGTACGTATGAGATATCTGACATTTGCCCTGGCAAAAGGGCGTCTGGCTAAGCAGTCACTTGAAATGTTCGAACGGATCGGAATCACCTGCGAAGAGATGAAAGATAAGGACTCCCGTAAGCTGATCTTTACCAATGAAGAGCTTAAGATTCGTTTTTTCCTGGCAAAAGCCAGTGATGTTCCCACATATGTAGAATATGGTGCAGCGGACATCGGCATCGTCGGAAAGGATACGATTTTAGAAGAGGGACGAAAGCTTTATGAGGTGATGAATCTGGGAATCGGAAACTGCCGTATGTGCGTTTGCGGCCCCCAGTCAGCCAGTGAACTCCTAAAGCACCATGAGCGAATCCGTGTAGCAACCAAATATCCGGCCATCGCCAAGGATTATTTTTACAATAAAAAGCATCAGACTGTGGAAATCATTAAGCTGAATGGTTCCATTGAGCTGGCTCCTATTGTTGGTCTTTCTGAAGTCATTGTTGACATTGTGGAAACAGGAACGACCTTAAAGGAGAACGGACTTACGGTACTGGAAGAAATCTGCCCCCTCTCTGCCCGTATGGTGGTGAACCAGGTGAGCATGAAGCGGGAAAATGGCAGGATCACAAAGCTGATTCGTGATTTGAGACTTTTGCTGCAGGAGGAAAACCAATGAAGATTGTAAAATTAGATGAGACATCCAAACAGAATATTCTTTCCGGATTGTTAAAGAGAGATCCAAACCAATACGATTCGTATGCCAAAACCGTTCAGGAGATTGTAGATCGGGTAAAGGAAGAGGGAGACAAAGCAGTTTTTGCCTATACCAGAGAATTTGACAAAGCAGAAGTGAACGAGACAAACATCCGCGTAACAAAAGAGGAAATTGAAGAAGCGGTAAAGTCAGTGGATCCGAAGCTTTTGGAAGTTATGGAAAATCCATGAATAATATCCGTCTGTTCCACGAAAAACAGAGACAGTACAGCTGGTTTGACAGCAAGCCGGACGGAACCATTCTCGGCCAGAAGATAACAGCCCTTGAGAGCGCGGGTGTGTATGTTCCGGGTGGAAAGGCTGCTTATCCATCGTCAGTCTTAATGAATATTATACCAGCCATGGTGGCGGGCGTGGGACGGATCGTTATGGTAACGCCTCCCGGAAAGGATGGAAAGGTAAATCCGGTTACACTGACGGCTGCTCATCTTGCAGGAGCGACTGAGGTGTATAAGGTGGGCGGAGCCCAGGCAATTGCTGCACTGGCTTTTGGTACTGAGTCCATTCCAAGAGTTAATAAAATCGTAGGTCCTGGTAATATATTCGTGGCACTGGCGAAAAAAGCAGTTTACGGTCATGCCAGCATAGACAGCATCGCAGGACCCAGTGAGATTTTAGTTCTTGCAGATGAAAGTGCGAATCCAAGGTTCGTGGCAGCGGATCTGTTGTCCCAGGCGGAGCATGATGAGCTTGCTTCTGCGATTCTTGTAACAACCAGCATGGAACTGGCCGAAAAGGTTTCAAAAGAAGCGAGACTGCAGGCTTCAAAGCTTTCCAGATCTGAGATTATTAATAAATCACTGGACAATTACGGCTGTATTCTTGTGGCGGATAATATGAAGGATGCGGTTTCAGCAGTCAATGAGATTGCCCCGGAGCATCTTGAGATTGTTACGAAGAATCCATTTGAAGATATGACAAGGATTCATAATGCAGGCGCCATTTTTTATCGGTGAATACAGTTCTGAGCCTTTGGGAGATTATTATGCAGGACCAAATCATGTTCTTCCGACTAATGGTACCGCAAGATTTTTCTCAGCTCTCAGCGTAGACGACTTTATTAAGAAATCAAGTATTATTTACTATTCCAAAGAGGCACTGGCAGATGTTTATAAGGAGATTGACTTCTTTGCTCAGGCAGAGCAGCTGACAGCCCATGCCAATTCGGTAAAAATACGGTTTGAAGAGGATGAAATCCAGGAATAAAGGGGAAAATATATGGGACGAAGTGCAGTGATATCTCGAATAACCAAAGAAACCGATATTCAGATGAAGTTTAATATTGACGGGAGCGGAATCGCCAATATTCATACAGGTATCGGTTTTTTAGACCACATGTTAAACAGCTTTGCACGCCATGGATTTTTTGATCTGGAATTGACGGTTAAGGGAGATCTGGAAGTAGATACCCACCATACCATTGAAGATACAGGAATAGTCCTGGGTGCAGCAATTAAGGAAGCTCTGGGTGATAAAAAGTCTATAAAACGTTACGGAAATATCATACTGCCCATGGATGAGACTTTAATCTTATGTGCAGTGGATTTATCCGGTCGGCCTTATCTTGGGTTTGAAGTTCCTTTAACTGCGGAGCGGGTAGGAGATTTTGAAACAGAGATGGTGAAGGAATTTTTCTATGCTGTATCCTATTCTGCAGAAATGAATCTTCACATCAGAAAGCTTTCAGGGGATAACAATCATCATATTATTGAAGGGGTATTTAAGGCATTTGCCAAGGCGCTTGACGATGCCACTTTACCGGATCCCCGGATTACCGGAGTTTTGTCTACAAAAGGTACATTATAAGGAGAACCCATATGCAGCTTTATCCAGCAATCGATTTAAAGAACGGACAATGTGTTCGTTTAAAGCAAGGTGAATTTAAAGAGATTACCGTATATTCTGATAAACCGGAAGAGATAGCAGCACTGTGGCAGGAACAGGGCGCTACCTATCTTCACCTGGTCGATTTAGACGGTGCACTGGCCGGACATTCGGTTAATGAGGAAGTAATACGCAGAATTGTGAACACGGTTTCGATCCCTGTAGAGATCGGCGGCGGGATTCGCAGTGAAGAGGCCATTGCTTCCATGCTTTCCTTAGGGGTTGCCCGGGTGATTATCGGAACGAAAGCAGTAAAACAGCCGGAGTTTATACGTGATATGATTGTAAGGTTTGGGGCTGAACGGATCGTGTTAGGAGTGGATGCCAAGGACGGAATGGTAGCGGTAGAGGGCTGGGAAACAGTAAGCGAAATCACAGCCTCCAGTCTTTGCTCCCAGATGAAGGAATACGGCATCCGCCACATAGTTTATACTGACATTTCAAGGGACGGAATGCTTTCTGGCCCTAACGTGGCATATACAAAGAAGCTGACGGATGAAACAGGTCTTGATGTAATCGCATCCGGCGGCATGTCTTCCATGGAAGATTTAAGACAATTATACGAGGCCGGCATTCAGGGCGCAATTATCGGAAAAGCCCTGTATGAAAAGCGGATTGATCTTTCGGAGGCAGTTAAGATCTTTGAACTGTAAAGACCATCAAGGGAGGAAATATGATGGAATGTAAAAAATTAATTGCAGGTTTCGGAATACGGGAAGGGAAAGCATGGAGACTTGATGATTTAACTGTCTGTTATGAGGAACGTCCTCTTTCTCTGGCTTGCTTTTTTGGAGATAATGGCGCAGATGAACTTTTTCTTTATGACATTTCAGAAACGGAAGCAGATCATAAACGCACTATCGGTCTGATGAAAGAGATTGGAAGAGTTTCAGATATTCCTGTCCTTGCAGGCGGAAAGGTAAAACGTCTGGAAGATGTGAAAAAATATTTGTATGCTGGTTCCAAAGCGGCCTTTCTTGATGTGAGTCTGGAAGAAAATGTAGACATGATGAAGGAAGCCTCCGACCGTTTTGGAGACGATAAAATTTATGCATATTTACCCGACATATCCTATCTGTCTCATACGGAAGAATACGCACAGCTTGGAGCCTCTGTTATGATCTTAGGAGATGGGGCTCTTTCGGAAAATGGGCTTGATGATATTTCTTCACGGGAAGAGCAATTTATTATCACCGGACTTAGTGACGATTCTTTTTTCCTGGCGGATGCTTTAAAAAGAGAGAACATTGTAGGGATTATTAGCATTTCAGATGGAAAAACCGGCTGTATGGAGATGAAACAGGAATTAAAGATACAGGGGATCCCAGTGGAAACATTTGAAAGTTCCATAGAATTCTCTGAATTTAAATTAAACGGAGACGGACTCATTCCTGTTATTACCCAGGATTACCGGACCGGTGAAGTTCTCATGCTGGCATATATGAATGAGGAAGCTTTTAAAGAAACATTAAAAACCGGACTGATGACTTATTACAGCAGAAGTCGTCAAAGTCTCTGGCTGAAAGGAGAAACTTCCGGTCATTATCAGTATGTAAAATCACTGTCTCTGGATTGCGACAACGACACCCTTCTTGCCAAAGTAAATCAGATCGGGGCTGCCTGTCATACGGGTTCCAGAAGCTGTTTTTATCAGGAACTGGTAAAGAAAGAATACCAGGACTCCAATCCGCTAAAAGTGTTTGAGGAGGTTTTTGAAGTCATTCTTGACCGAAAGGAAAATCCCAAGGAAGGCTCTTATACCAATTACCTTTTTGACAAAGGCATTGATAAGATCTTAAAAAAACTGGGTGAAGAAGCGACTGAGATAATTATCGCTGCGAAAAATCCTGATTCCGAAGAAGTGAAGTATGAGATTTCTGATTTTCTTTATCATATGATGGTTCTGATGGCGCAAAAGGGAGTGACCTGGGAGGATATTACCAGAGAACTGGCGAATCGTTAGTAAGGGATCAATAAGGGTAAATGGTACCGTATCAGGCGAACCTGTTAAGGTACCATTTACCGTTTTATATGACTGGAAGTATATAATCAATAATAACCTTTTCACCCCGGTTTAAAGGCTCACAATAACGTTCGTTTGTGTATACTTCACACCAGTAGAAATGTTCCTGATCAATTTGTTTACCGGTTTTTTCAATGGCTTCCGTGATTAGTAAATATGCGGAATCAAGTATTTCTGCAACATTGCTTCCTTCAATCTGAATGTGTGCAGTTAAACCTGCGGGAATATGTTTCGCGGTCAGACCTTCTGGAATTTCAGCGTTTATATTTATAAAATCTCCAATAATGAATTCAAAATTATTCATATCTTTAAAATTATACATCATACCGATACCCACATTGGGGTCAATGTCTTCGCAACATGTCGAATCGGAAAGAGAACTTAGTTTTTCATTTGCACCCCCTTCAAAGAATTCTTTCCATACATTCCCTGCTTCAAAAAATGATGTTTCCCGGCCCAGACCTACCATCAGGCGTTCTTTTGTTTCCTTGTAAATAATCTTTTTCATATCTGCCATAATCCGTTTCCCTCCTATAAATCTCATTTCCAGGTAATTAATCGGAAGATAATTATTCAGTTTAGCAGTATCAGACTTGGCTTCTGATGGTGTAATTCCATGGTGCTCTTTAAATGCCCGTGAAAAGGCAGAATGGGAGTGAAAGCCATACTTAATCGCTACATCCAAAACAGTTATATCACTGTTTTTTAAATCATATCCGGCTAATGTTAATCTGCGTTTTCTCACATAATCGGCAATGCTGATACCTGATACGAAAATGAAAATGCGCTGGAACAGAGCTGCCGGACTCATGGCTATTTTGGAAATCTCGTTATAATCGATTTCAGAACCGTCGGTAATGCTTTTCTCAAGGTATTGTATTACATCATCAAAAGTTTTACTGCTATTCATGTTTCGTTCCTCCGTAATTCCTATCATAAGGGATTAAATCGTGGTTTGCTATGCAATGTATGTACAGATTTTGTATAACTATTATAAATGTATATTAATGGGATTACAATGAGAAATAGTTGTGTGATGAGAGTCACATATCTATTTTTTTTAGTCTTAGAATTTTATCAATGGAAATAGAAAAAAAAAAATACAATGGATTCAAAATTATTCATATCTCTAAAATTCTTCATTATACCAATACTTACAATTTAAAGATGTTTTTAGTTTACAAATATAATGAAATTTTCCTTTCTTACTATTGAATTTGCAAATTCAAAAAATAATAGAAGGAGAATTATTATGGAATTTAATTATTGGAGCAATGGAAAAAAAATAACTTAAAAAAAAATCTGAATCATATCGGGCATCTAAAGAGAATGGTTATATGGAAAGTAAATACAAATCTTTAACCTCTAACCTAAAACCTAAATTGACTGATCTGAAAAATGGAATTATATTAGAGACAATTAGTCAAGTTTCAAAAACCACTTCATTTTCAAGCAAAACGCAGCGAGAAGAAGATGATCTTCTGGTATTAGAAGCAGAAGATAAAACACCAATGATTCTTACAAATCAATTTATTATCCAGTTTAAACCAGATGTGACAAGAGAAGAAATTGATAAGATTAATGATACTAATAATGTTAAAATTATCGAAAGCATTAATTGGGAGGAGAATTCTTATCTTGTGGAAAACACAGATGGTAAAGCAGTAAGTGCATTGGAGATGGCAAATACTTATCATGAAAACGATAAGGTAATATATGCACAGCCTAATTTTGTTCGGTTGCTAAAGCCTATGGCAGCAATAAGTAATGATACATATGTAAATAAGCAGTGGGCTCTTAACAATACTGGGCAGACTGGAGGAATTCCAGGTGAAGACATCCATATTTCAGAAGCATGGAAAATTACGAAAGGAAATAAAGATATTATTATTGCTATCATTGATGAAGGTGTGGATTACAAACATGAAGATTTAAATGTATCTGATAAACTGGTAACCGGGTATGATGCCTGTTACAAGCGTAATGATCCAACTCCTAAAAGTGCTGATGCCCATGGAACTGCTTGTGCAGGCATAGCGGCTGCAAAAAGTAATAATAATAAAGGAATCGCAGGCGTGGCTCCGGAATGTAAAATAATGGGGATAAGAATTGCATATGGAGTTATGGAAGGAGGCGAAAGATTATGGGTTACTGATGATGCAAAAATTGCAGATGGAATTGTTAAATCTGTGGACAGAGGGGCGGATGTCCTTAGTAACAGCTGGGGAGGCGGAGAAGACAGCCAAACAATTACAAATGCAATAAATTATGCCAAACGAAATGGCCGAAACGGAAAAGGCTGCGTTGTTTGTTTTGCAGCTGGCAATGATAATGGCAGTGTTTCTTTTCCTGGTAGTCTAAATAATGTTATAACTGTTGCAGCATGTAATGAGTATGGTGAAAGAAAAAGTAAGACAAGTAAAGACGGCGAATATTGGTGGGGTAGTAATTATGGACCGGAAGTTGATGTAGCAGCCCCGGGTGTTCATATTTTCACAACTGATATTATGAAAAAGGACGGCTATAGTTCTAATAATTACGTAGAAGATTTTAACGGTACGTCTGCAGCGACCCCGCATGTTGCAGGAGTTGCAGCACTTGTGCTTTCCGTTGCTCCAGAACTAAAAGCAAGTGAAGTCGAAGAAATAATCCGAAATACTGCAGATGACATTGGCGCTAAAGGTTTTGATAATTATACCGGTCATGGGAGAATAAATGCATTTAAAGCTGTTTCAAAAGCATATGAAATGCATATGCATGATTAGGCAGGAGCTGATGACGGTCTATCATCTTAAGGACATCAGAGCCGTAGGAGTGCAGCAGATGTACCGTATGGGCATCAATGCCAATACGTAACTTAGACCGGAAGAATACATGCCCTGGGATCTACAGATTCAGAAACTATGTGGAAAGAGTCAACTTTCATTATAATGGAAGGTTGGCTCTTTCCACATACAATCCATCTATTCTACCGTATGTATCTCATGGGGGTTTTCAGTAGAGGGAAATGGGTTTAACTCCTAATTACAAGATTAAAATTATATGCAAAGTACAATTTCGGAAGCTAACGTGTACAATTTTGGCACTTGGGTTGAAATTAATGTCGAATAATGGTAAATATTAGTAGATACATACCATCTAAAAACAGTAAGATAGAGGGTAATATTATAGATTTGCTTAGGTTTGCTGAGGATCGTATATATAGGGATTATATAAAAAGTTCTGATCGTGATCAGCGGTTTTCTAAAATTAAAGCATTCAATATTGTTCATGGAATTATTTTATAGCAACAGGATTAAAAGAAGCAAAGCCAAATATATCATTGATGAGGAATGTGAAAAGGCAAGAAAGCCTGCACCACATGTGGAGATTACGATTCGACCGGCTAAGGAAGCCTTGAAACAGGCAAAGTATGGGGAAGCAGCAGCTAACGCAATGACCTTAATTCCAGGTCCTTATGCATGGATTGGAGTCGGTTTAACTATTGTTTTATCTGTGGCTGATATCATTGAATCAGAAATTTTTTTGACTTTGGACAATGTGAATTCCATAGAAGCGATTGGTAATGTTATATATCATAATTCAAACATTAATACTAAAAAAGGTCGGCAACGTAGTATATGAAACAGTTGGTACAGCTCTTGCGCAATATTCTAATGCAGCGACAGTGTTTAGTATAATACAGGATCTTTTATACAATTCTTATGCGAATTTTGTAGGTGAAATAAAAGTTACTGTTAGAACATATTGTGAAGAATATCAATTTAAGGGTAAGTATAATATTATGGGGGATATTGAAGGAGATTATATGCCTAATTGTAAACCCATATAATAAAACAACAATAAATTATAAGATATATGAAGATGGTATGTTTAAGACAGGAGAATTTAGTGATTTTATGTGGTAATTAATTTAGAAAGAGAAGAATTTTTTATGATTATTATTTATTTTTTTGTTTTATGTTTTTTTTATTATTGTTTTTAGTATCTCTTTTTTATTAATAAAAAAGCTCATAATTATGAAGGAGAACGGAGGGTGAAATAATTAGCATCAAAGAATCTTATCATTAATATAGATTGAATAAAGTATATGCATATTATCCTATTTACCAATATGAAGTAAATAGTATTACATATCAATCGGAATTTCCATTTGGTGAAGGATCATCAAGCGCAATTCATATAGGGGAAAAGGTGATTATACAATATGATAAGAAAAATCCAGAAAATTTTATAGTTTCTGGTAAGGAAAACGCCTGGTTAGGTCAAGCTATATTTGGATGCTGACTTGAAAAAGTAAATTCCGGTGCAGGACTAAATTCCACCACCCTTTAAAAGTTGTCATAAATGGTAGAGGTTTTCGCGCACTATTTTAAGATTTCTGCTATAATTAAGCTAACTTCTTACAAAAATCCATGTTTTAGGGCAGAGAAAACAGGCCACTGGAGTTTCGTGTGCTAGACTAAATTCCACCGGCCACATTCAAAAAATGTGAAAAGTTTACTTCCAGTCCGACAGCAGATTTAAGTAAGTTAGTTAACGGTTGTAGCGAATCAGCTTAGGTGTCAGATTGACCTCGTCAGGGACAATGCGCCTAAGCTGAAGTGCTTTTAAAGTGTCTTCGCCAAATGATTCTAGAGCCAGATTATATGGTGTTTCACCACCCAGACTCTCCCGCGGTGTGGAATTGATATGATTAACAATCAGATTCACGTCCCATTGAGTTAGAAATTCAAAGCTGGTTCCTTTTGGAAGCACCATGCGAAGCATGGTATGGACATTTTCTACGCCCCCCTTCTGACCGCTACGCATTGGATCACAGTAGTAGAGATTACAGCGCTGAATTTCATTGATCCCAGTCTCCAGACTTACAGGATCACCAAATTCGGAGCCACGGTCAGTTAATACGTATTCGAATAAGGAAACGAATTCATAGGTTCCCAGTCGTTTCTCAAGATGGTCAAATACAAGCCTTACGGCGCCTTTGGTGCATCGGTTCATCAGGAATGCAAGAAAAAGTTTTTCCTTGGTAAAGTAGAACGTCAGCAGAGTCTTTTTAGATTCACGGGAAGAATGAACCGTGTCCATTTCTGCAAAGTATTCAAGGTCCAAAGACTGAAAATCAGGATAGGTTCTGTTGACAAAAACAGAGCGATCTGTGATCTGTGTCTTGTGGCATTTACGTGGTTTGAACTTAGGTTTTTACGCTTTAAATCTACATTTCTGGCGGAGAACAGACCCTTGTCAATGTAGGTATAGATTGTGCGGACAGACATATCCAGTTCGGATGATTTACGGAGATCTGATAGGGAGACTGCCCCTGCTCAATTAGAGGAGTAACAATCATATCTTTTTGATGTAGTTCGTGCTTTGTCATGCAGATACCATTTCTGGAATTGGTGAGCAGCTCACGATATTTGCGGTCGGCAAACCGTGCATTGTATGTGTATTTGTGAGCAATGGTACAGTGAGAGATTTTCTTGTCACAGCCATTGCAAACGTGGGGAGCTTTATCCAGTCGTGAACAGCGTTCCTTCACAAAATCCCGGCAGGTTTGATTACAGGTCGGACAGGAAGTGCATTTGACACCGCATGCAAGAATCTTTCTGCAGACATTTACTTTTCGACAGCTAAACCTGTGAATGCAGAAGTTCTTGGCATTGTAAAAGGTGCCTTTATGATACCAGTCAGAGGAACGCCTGGCCTTGACCTCCTTAGAGATGGTGGTCGGATCTTTACATAGGTATTTTGCGATATCTTTAAATGTATGATTTTGATTTAAATAGTTCTCAATAAAACACGATCCTTCAGAGTGAGGTGCTTCTGGTTACCAGGAATATATTTACTCATAAAATCTCCTTCTACTGCTGTCAGAAGGAGTTATAAAGATATCATGTATGTATAAAAGAGTAAATATAAACTGTGCAGAGGTAAACTCTACCAGAGTAAATGGGGGTGGAATTTACTTTTTCAATTTTCGATTGAAAAATAATCACTAAAAAACATTGACAAAAAAGGAAATCACAGTATATAATTACTATGCAATAGCAATACAAAAGTATTTTACTGTTTACTTAAACGTTTCAGCAGAAATAAGGGAGGTGTTTTTTATGCAAGATTGCTATATACCTACGGGGAACGAATTCGTCAGCCTGCCGACCTTGAACCAGGCCACAGCGTCCATAGAAAGTTTTACGGTGCTACATATGGGTTACAAGGGGATGCTGGCTTTTTGTGGCGGCGAAAGCAAACCTCTTATGCGGCCCTTTGTGCAGGCGGAGGAAGGAGACTTGCTCTGTGATTTGAAATGGAAGCGGGAATGTGACTGGATTCCCAGGTTTGAATCGGAGAAGGATGGCATTTGTACCGAGGGAATTTTTCTGACTCCCATTGGTCAGAAGGCCTTTGCCATACGCTTGGCCATCACGAATCATTCCGGCAAAGATCGGGAGATTTCCTGTGGCTTCAGCGGGGCTTGGGCAAAAGTGACTCACAGTGTCAATGAGGATAAGACGGTTGTGGGGCAGAGAACGATATATAGCTCCGTCTGGAATGACGGCCCGATCTTTGATTTATCCATTGGAATGCCGGTTATAGCATTTGCACCCATGGCGGCTTTGCCTGTGAAATGGGAATTTGAACAGGGAGAGGAAATATCCTACAAGGGGATCCATGATTGCCGGTTAAAATCCGGTGAATCGGCGGTGCTTGACATTTTCTGGGGAGTGGGTTTTGAAGAGGTTTCTGCGGCCACGGCGGCTAAGGAGCTTTTGCGGCAGAGTTTTGATGCGGTTTATGAGGAAACTCTGTGCTGGCTTCGTAAGCGGCGGAAAACTGTGGGCATGCCGGATGTGGATTCCCTGTTAAACAGGAACCTGTTTTTCAATTTCTTTTTTGCCACGGGTATGACCATGGATACGGAGGAAGTGGTTATGGTCACTTCCAGAAGCCCCAGATATTACGTCAGCGCAGCTTATTGGGATAGGGACAGCCTGCTGTGGAGCTTTCCTTCCATTCTGAAGGCAGATCCGCAGTATGCAAAGGAACTTCTGGATTACGTATTTACCCGTCAGATGAAACAAATTGGCATTCACAGCCGCTACATAGACGGGACAGTGCTGGAACCGGGCTTTGAACTGGATGAACTGTGCGCTCCCATAATGGCTCTTAGCCGTTATGTTAACGCTACAGGAGAGACTGCTTGTTTGCAGGAAAGCCACATTGAGCGAGGAGTAGAAAAATCCTATCGATTTTAAAGACCAAGCGAAGTGAAGCACTTCATCTGTATGAAACCTTTTTACAGCCAACAGACGATATGCGGGTTTATCCCTATGGCACATATGACAATGTTCTGACCTGGCGTTGTCTGCGGGATTTAGAAAAACTGTACCGGAATTTATGGTCTACTGAAACGCTTAAGTGGCTGAAAGAGGAAGCTTCAGGTTTGTTTCATGCCATTTGCACCCATTGCATTAAGGAGTATCAGGGAAAAAGGATATTTGTCTGGTCCGTTGATGAAAAAGGAAACTGGGATGTGTATGACGAACCGCCGGGAAGCCTGGAGCTTTTGCCCTTTTTAGGCTTTTGTACCAGGGAAGACCCCATTTGGCAGAACACAGTTGAGATCCTGCGGAGTCCGGATTATGCATATTCTTTTGCAGGAAAGCCTTTTTCTGATATTGGCTGTCCCCATGCGCCCCATCCCTGGATACTGAGTGTTTCCAACGGGCTGATCAGCGGCAGGAAGGAAGCGTCTTTAGATTTTCTGCGCAGGGTTTCCATGGACAATGGAATTGCCTGTGAAAGTGTGGATGAAATGACCGGCGAATGCACCACGGGAGCAGCATTTGCAACCTGTGCCGGATTTTTGGCTTATTGCTTAATGGAAGGGCTAAGTGAGGGAGGTGTGGAACATGATTCAATATGAGCCATGGAAGATAAGCTGTGAGGGAAGAGAGAACCCAAAGCTTTTGGAAAGCATATTCAGCCAGGCAAACGGTTATCTGGGTTCCCGCTGTGCCTTTTACATAGATGGAGCAAAAGCCCATGAGCGTTGCAATTATCTGGCAGGTGGCTTTGAATATATCAGTCCCGGTGTTACGGATATGGTGAATTTGCCGGATCTGTTTCACTTTCAGCTTTCCCTGGGAACCGGGGATTACTTATCCTTTTCCCAATCCCTGGATATGCATAACGGCCTTTTTGAAAGAAGGTCGGTGTGGAAAGATCAGGAAGGAAGAGAGACACAAATCAACATTTCCCGTTTTATCAGCATGGATAACAAACACGTGTCGGCTCTTTCTCTGGAGGTTACGGCCTTAAACTACAGCGGAGATGTGACAGTTATCATGGGAATAGACGGTAATACCGTGAACCTGCCTGTAGATGACGACCAGACCAAGGAAAACTTGGATACCGTGTCCCTGCTCTCTATTTCAGAAACGGAGACTGGAGAGAATTACTGTTTTTTAAAGGCTGACAGCAAAGCATCCGGCCGCCTGCAGGTAGCCATTACTGCCCGCATGGTTCAGAGCAAGGGCACGGCTAAGGACGCTTCGGTGACTGGCTGCCCTGCGAAAGAACTGAACTTTCCTCTAGCAGAAGGGGATATGGTGAGGATCGAAAAGATACTGTATACGGAAGCAGTTATTAAAGATCCGGAAGCAGCTTCCGAGGATTCGCAGACACTTCCTAAAGTTGGGCAGGACTTACACCCCACGTTATCAACCATTCCTTTGAAGAGTTGCTAAAGAACAGCGAGGTTGCCTGGAGATCCCGCTGGGAGCAGGCTGATATACAGGTCACCCAAAAAGGAAACGGCAGTTTTGTTCAGTCCGCTCTGCGGTACAACATATTTCAGCTTATTCAGAATTGCCCTTACGGCAATTCCACAGTCAGTATTGGTGCAAGGGGTCTGACCCATGGACGGTATAAGGGCTGCTGCTTCTGGGATACGGATATTTTCCTGCTTCCGTTTTATCTGTACACGGATCCGCAGGCTGCAAAAGATTTGATCCTGTTTCGCCTAAACACCCTGCCGGATGCAAAGAAGAACGCTAAGGCACTGAACCTGCCGGGAGCAAGATATCCATGGATGTGCTCCATAGGCGGCATAGAACAATGCCAAAGCTGGGACATCGGGCGCTGTGAGATTCACATTACCGCAGACGTGGCCTATGCTGTTGAAAATTACTTAGAGGTTTCAGGAGATGAAACTTTAATGCGCCGGTCGGCACAGTTGTATGTGGAAACCGCCAGGTATTGGGCCGGAAGATTTTCCTATGACCAAAGAAAAGACGTTTATAACCTGCTCTTTGTTAAGGGCCCCGATGAATACTGCGGCGTCTCGGGAAACAATGCATATACAGTACTTCTTGCCCGCCATAATTTTAAGCTGGCATTGGAGGCGGTCCAGAGAAAGGAAGCAGAAGCCGGCGCTGAGGAAATGAAAAAATGGCAGGACATCATAGAAAAAAGCCAGGTGGAATATGATTCTGACAGGTATTTATACATACAGGATGACAATTTCCTCCGGCTGGAAGAATTTCCCGGGAAAAAGGCCGGGGACGGAAGTGCAGCTTACCACCAGTACGATTTCGACTGGCTCCAAAGGTATCAGGTAATAAAGCAGGCGGATTTGGTACTGCTCATGGTCTTAAAGCCGGAATTGTTTACAGCACGGCAGAAAAGGGCTATATGGGACTTTTACGAACCGCTTACACTTCATGATTCCAGCTTAAGCTTTGGGATTCATGCCTGGGCGGCTGCTTATTTAGGCCTGGAGCAGAAGTCTTGTGATTATTTTGACAAAAGCCTGTTTCTGGATCTGGAAGACCGGATGAAGAATACAGGACGGGAAGGCATTCATTTGGCAGCAGTAGGCGCTACCTGGCAGGCATTGGTTTTTGGTTTCGCGGGGCTGTCGCTGGGAAAGGACGGCAAGCCAAAGCTGTCTCCCAGGCTTCCAAAGGACTGGGAACGTTTATCGTTTCACTTTTTTATAAAAGGAAATCGGTATCTGGCAGTCATTGACAAAAAAGGCGGAAGAATAGAAACAGAAGAAAAGAAAAAGGGATAAAAAGGAAGGTGGTTTTATGAAGCGTCCCGGTTTAAAGGATGTGGCTGAATTGGCGGGGGTTTCCATTGCAACGGTGTCTTATGTGATTAATAATACGCCCTCCCAAAGCTTAAGCGCTGAAACGATTAAGCGGGTGAACGACGCCATAAGGGAACTGGGATATATTCCCAATCTGGCGGCACGGACCCTGGTGAACAACAAAAGTAACTTATTAGGAGTGCTGATTCCCCAGACGGAATCAGGAAAGGAATTAATGTTTTCCAATCCCTTTTACGGGGATTTCATGTCGGCGGCAGAGTATACCGCCCGTAAAAGCGGTTATCACATTATGATATCCGGTGCTGAATCCGGTCGGACTTATGCGGAGGTGGCCAGAACCAGGGGATTAGATGGGGTGATCGTAGTGGGAATGAATGATGACGAGGAATGCCGCCAATTGAAAAATTTAAACATCCCTGTGGTACTGGTGGACAGTTACTGCGAAGCATCCGGCTTCCACAGGGTCAGCGTGGACGATTTGCAGGGCGGGTACATGGCTACGAAGTACCTGCTGGAAAAGGGAATTAGAAAAATTGCACACGTGACCGGGCATGTTAACGACAGTGGGGTGAATTTCCTGCGTTATAAAGGGTATGAAAAGGCCCTGCAAGAGTACGGAATGAGTGCAGAGAAGTCCCTGCTGCTGTCGGGAGAGGTGTCCTTTGAATACGGCTGTAAGATGGGAGAATATCTGGCGGGACTGGACGAACGGCCTGAGGGGGTGTTTGTTTGTGCGGACATTCTGGCGCTTGGTTTATGTATTGGACTGCGAGAGAAGGGCGTAAGTGTTCCAAAGGATATTTCCGTCATAGGTTTTGACGATTCCCTCCTTTCCAAGGCCTGTGATCCGCCTCTTACCACCATACATCAGGATGTGGCGGCAAAAGGCGCAGAAGCGGTGAATCTTCTGATCAATGAGAACCACACATTACAAAACAGGGTATTTCCATTAACTTTGGTAGAAAGAGGATCGGTGCGATGATCCTTGTTCGAAAACGAAGCAATATCCATTCATTCTATTAGGGAGGCAGTTTATGATGATGAAGGTAGCAAAAAGATGTATATGGTGGGTAAGTGCAATGGTATGTGCATCAGTGTTGCTCTCCGGTTGCAGTTCCAATACTGCAGAAAAGCCCGCTTCCGGAGAAAACGTTACAATCCGGCTGGATCAGTTTTCCGGCAACGGTGAGTCTGAGGAAGCACTGAAAAAGATGATTGAAAAATTCAATGAGCAGCATCCGGACGTCACGGTGGAACTGCAAAGCTTTGGCTATGACGACTATTTTACTCAGCTGCAGTCCAAGGTCGTCGGCGGCAGTGCGGCGGACGTATTTGAACTGAATTTTGAAAATTTCGTAGCCTATGCATCCGAAGACGTGCTTCTGGACGTGGGCGGTTTAATGGGGGATTCTTCCGGCTTTAATCAAACCGCTTTGAAAGCCTTTCAGTACAAGGGAAAGCAGCTTGGAATTCCAAATTCCTTCTCCAACGTGGTGCTCATTTACAACAAGGACTTATTTGACAAGGCAGGAGCTGCATATCCCACCGATGACTGGACCTGGGCGGAGATGTTAGAGGCTGCAAAGAAAGTCCGCGCCCTTTCCCAGGACACCTACGGTTTGTACCGTCCCATAAGCTTCCATGAATTTTACAAAGGGGTGAAGCAGAATGGCGGAAACTTATTAAGCGAGGATGGCAAGAAATTTACGGTCAATTTACCGCAAAATGTAGAAACACTGGAAATTATGTCCGGTTGGGTGAAGGACAGCAATATTATGCCCTCAGATGCACAAATGGGCGGTATGGGCGATTGGGATTTGTTTAAATCAGGACGTCTTGGTATGATTATAACCGGAATCTGGGCGTTCGGTGACTTTGCGGATAATTGCAATTTTGCCTGGGACGTAGCAATGGAACCGGGCAATACGACAAAAGCCACTCACTTTTTCTCAAATGCGTACGTGGTAAACAAAGAAACCGCCAATCCTGAGGCCGCCGCCGCTTTGGCTGCTTTCCTGTCAGGAAGTAAGGAAGCTGCGCAGATCCGCGTGGATTCAAGCTGGGAGCTGCCGCCTGTTACCTATTCAGACGTATTGGGATTCCTATTTAAAAGTCACTCCGCCGGAGAATCGGGAAGCTGTATTTAAATCTCTGGACTATCTGGTAACACCTCCGGTGGTAAAACAGCAGTCTGAAATGCAGGAGATTATCACAAAGCACTTAAACAACGCCGTTTCCGGGAACGTTTCCGCTAAAGATGCACTGGATGCGTGTCAGGCGGAGCTGGAACAAAAGATCAACTTGGAGTGACGTTTATTGTGCCTGACAGGAGGGAACTGAAATGTATAAAAAACAGGGGATAAAGGCCTTTCTCTTTCTTTTGCCCAGTTTGGCCGGCCTTGTACTGTTTAATCTGATTCCGATTTTTGCCTCGCTGCTGCTTAGCTTCACCGATTGGTCGGGCATGAGCAGGGTAAGGCTGTTCCACGGGTTTTTCCAATTTGTCGGCGACAAGTTCGTAGGGGTATCCAATTATTCCCAGCTTGTCAAAGATTCTGAATTCTGGGCGGTTTTGAAACATAATGCCTATTTCATTCTGCTGTACCTTCCGCTGGTTCTGCTGTTTTCCTTATTGGTTGCCCTGATCATTCAGCAGAAGAGCCGCATAGCCCCAGTTTACCGGATGCTTTATTACATACCGGTGCTGACCAGCTGGGTGGCGGGAGCACTGATCTGGAAATGGATGCTGAGTCCGGAGTACGGACCAATTAACAATGTCCTTGCAAGCCTGGGGATTAAGGGGCCTTTATGGCTCCAAAGCGAGGTATGGGCAATGCCTTCCATAGTCCTGGCCAGTGTATGGAAGGATATGGGATTTTACGGAATGATTCTGCTTAGCGGTCTTTTGGCTATAAATCCGGAGTACTACGAGGCAGCTGACATTGACGGGGCGGGATATTTCCATAAGTTCAAATGCATTACCCTGCCTCTGCTGTCACCGATTTTGTTCTATGTTATCATGCTGTCCCTGATCAATGCCTTTCAGCTTTTCCCCCAGATCATGGTCATGACCAAGAACGGCGATGCAGGGCCCAATGGGGCCACCATGGTTATGGTGGAGCGGATTTACAAATACGCCTTTAAGTTTGGCCGAATGGGCTATGCAGCGGCCTGGTCCTGGGTGTTGTTTGTTATTATTTTTGCCTTTACCGCATTGCAGAACGTGCTGCAAAGAAAGTGGGTATATTATGATACGTAAAGCGGTACCAGGAGTCTTATACCATTTAACGGCTGTTTTGCTATCGGTTGTGACTTTGCTTCCATTTTTCTGGATGCTGTCTACTTCGTTTAAGGACTACGGTGCGATCATGGCTCTGCCCATCCAGTGGATACCCCGAAATCCGACTTTAAAGAATTTCTCGGATTTATTCAGCAAAGAGGGATTGACCGTTTCCATATTTAATTCCCTTGTGGTATCCATCAGCTCCGTAGTCGTGACGATTATAAGCTCTTCCATGGCGGCCTTTGCCTTTGCAAAACTGGATTTTAGAGGGAAAAACGCTGTTTTTCTTTTTTACCTTGCAACCATGATGATTCCTTCGCAGGTGCTGTTCATTCCCCTTTACTTACTGATGGGAGAGCTGAAACTGGTGGATAGCCTTGGGGCTTTGGTGCTGCCAAGCGTGTTCAAGGTGTTTGCCGTGTTTATGCTGCGCCAGCGCATGATGACGATTCCTAGCGTCTATTTAGAAGCGCCAGCCATTGACGGCGCGGGAGTTTTTACTGTTTTTGTACGGATCATTTGCCCCATGTGCAAGTCCAGTCTGGCCACTTTGGCAATTATATGCTTTATGGACGCATGGAATGACTATCTTTTGCCGTTGGTCATGCTGACCACAAAGACAAAGTTTACCCTGCCAATTATTTTAAGCTCCTTAAACGGACAGTACAAAAGTGAATACAACTTACTCATGGCGGGAGCCCTGGTTTCCATGCTTCCGATTCTGGTGGTTTATGCTTTTGCACAAAAGTATTTTGCAGCAGGATTACAGGTAGGAGGTGTGAAAGGATGAAATATTTACTTGCCGGTCAGTCTGTTTACGGATTTGGAGAACGGTTTGACGCATTGAATCAGGAGGGCCTTGCCCGGGAAAACCACGTATATGAAACCTTTACCAATCAGGGGGCTTCCACCTATCTGCCCATTCCCTTTGCTTTAACAGACGGGGGCGGCGGACTTTACGTGGATACACTGGAAAAGTTTACGGTTGTTACGGAAAAAACCGATGAAGGGATTGTCTTTACCCTTCCGGACCAATACGAAGTGCGGACATTTATGGGGAAGCCTTTAGAGGTTCTGAAAGAATTTACTAAACTCACGGGACGGCCCAGGATGCCACCGGACTGGGCCTTTGGCCTTTTCATGTCTGCTAACCGCTGGGATCGTCAGGAGGTGGTGGAGGAAATGGTGGAAGAGGCTATCAGGCAGGGGATGAAGCCCTCTGTGGTGGTGATTGAAGCCTGGAGTGATGAAGCTACCTTTTACCGCTTTGACAAAGAGCGTTTTCCAGATCCGGAAAAAATGATCCGGGATCTTCACGATAAGGGAATCCGCCTTATTCTCTGGCAGGTTCCGGTTTTGAAAAAGCTGGAGCCGGGGAGAACTTGTCCGGAGCACGAGGCAGACTGCGCCGAAGCGGTCCAAAAGGGCTTTGTTGTCACCAATGCCGATGGCTCCCCCTATCTGATACCGGAAGGACGCTGGTTCGGCGGTTCCATGATACCGGATTTCAGCAATCCGGCGGCCTGTGACTGGTGGTTTGGAAAACGGCAATATCTACTTGACATGGGAGTGGACGGCTTTAAGACCGACGGCGGAGAGTTTGTATATGACGATGACGCCCGCTTCTTTGACGGGCGGATCGGAAGCCAAATGAAAAATGGTTATTCCATGGTTTACACTAAGGCGTATACAGACTTTATAGGAGATGAGAGGATTCTCTTTTCCAGGGCCGGCTACACAGGTGCCCAGACTACGCCGATTCACTGGGCCGGGGACCAGCAGTCCACCTGGGCTGAACTTCGCCATGTGGTGACGGCGGGCTTAAACGCGGGTTTGTCGGGTCTGGTTTTCTGGGGCTTTGACCTTGCAGGCTTTGCAGGAAAATTGCCTTCCGCCGAATTATACCTGCGATCCTTCTGTCTGGCCTGCTTTGCCCCGGTCATGCAGTGGCACTCAGAACCGGCTTCCGGCCAGTTTTCCGAACTTCTGGCCGCTGCGGAAGAAAAAATCAACGACAGAAGCCCGTGGAACATGGCCAGGGTAACCGGCCGGCCGGAGATCCTTGACATTTGCCGCAGGTACACAAAGGAAAGGGAGCGGCTGCTGCCTTATATTCTTAAGGAAGCAAAGGTAAGCGCAGATACGGGCCGCCCTCTCATGGCTGCACTGGTGATTGACTGGCCGGAGGATAAGGAAGCCTGTGCGGTGGACAATGAGTATATGTTCGGCTCCCGGCTTTTAGTGGCACCGGTATTAGAGGAAGGAGTGATAGGAAGGCAGGTGTATCTGCCAAAAGGAAACTGGATTAATTATTGGACAGGGGAACAGACAGTGGGTCCATGCCGTTTGTACAAAGAATGTCGGGAAGGAGAAATATTGGTCTGGTATTTGAACTAGGTCGACCAAAAAAGAAACCATTTCACTGGGAACTAACACTTATGCTAAATGGAGGGGTAATATGAGTAAAAAGCTTATGGCGGTTTTACTGAGTATATGTTGTATTTTGCTTCAGGTGTCAACAGCCTTTGCACTGGAAGGAACGTGGCACGATCCTTATGGGTTAAATGATATTTATGAAATAGAACCTACGGAGCGATCACCAAGGAATCCGGCCGCAGGCCAGTCTGTGCGGATACACAGCACCACCTGGCCTGTGGAATTCGGACAAAAGGTTTGGATTTCCTACACTGTCAATGGTATCAAAAAGACGGATGTAGGGGCTGGCTGGTCTTATAACAGCGAAAATAATTCATACTGGGAGGCGAATTTAGGTTCCTTTGCAAAAGGGGATGTTGTGCAGTATACGGTTCATGCAGACGCAAACGACAAAAACGCCAAAACCATTGGTCCCTTTACCTTTCACGTGACTGACTGGGAAAAGGTTAAATCCGTGTCTTTGAATTCCGATCATAACGGGACTGTGATTTTTGATGTGAAGGCTGATACGGGGAATTTCTCGCCCAAGCTGGCTCTTAGCTTTACGGACGAGGAAACAGTTCGTTTTCAGCTATCGCCAAGGGGAGACGGGAAATTTGCCTCCGGTATTTCCGGCTACACAGTAACAGAAGATGCTGAAAAAGTAGAAATAAAAACCGGAAAGCTGCGGCTCACCGTCACAAAGAATCCATATGCTTTGGAGGTATACAGCTGCGAACAAAACAGGGTTTTGACCTCTAACGGAGGAACGGGCAAGGAGATGTCCTGGCTGACCGACGGAAAAGACGTGATCGGGCAGTTCCGGGATGGGTATCTTTCTCCTTCCGATGAGCGTTTCTACGGTTTCGGAGAGCGTTACAACGGTACGGAAAAACGGGGGGGTGTAGTGGAAACCTACGTTTATAACCAGTATCAGAATCAGGGAAACAAGACCTATCTGGCGGTTCCATTTTTCGTTACCAGCAAAGGCTACGGAATTTATTTGAATACTACCTGTTATTCCAGGTTCGATATGGCTGCCGCCAATAAGGACCGGTATGTGTTTGAAGCGGACACGGAACAGGTGGATTCCCCCTTGTTGGATTACTATCTGATCAGTGCAGATACACCTGCGAAAGTGGTGGGAAAATATAATGCAATTTCCGGTATGCCCCAGGAGCTTCCCAAATGGGCCTTTGGCCTATGGATGTCTGCCAATGAATGGGACACCCAGTCAGAAGCGCTGGGAGCGATGAAACAGTCTAAAAATAACGACATTCCTGCCACGGTTTTGGTGCTGGAGCAGTGGAGCGATGAAAATACCTTTTACGTCTGGAATGATGCTTCCTATACTCCTGTTTCAGGCTCAGCTGCCCTTAAAAATTCGGATTTCACCTATGGGTCCAAATGGCCAAATCCAAAGTCCATGGCAGACACTCTTCACGAAAATGGTTTAAAACTGGTGCTGTGGCAGATTCCTGTTTTAAAATACACACCTTATGCCTATGCGCAGAAAGACAATGATGAGGCTTATATGCTCCAAAAGGGATATGCAGTTTCCGACGGTCATAACGGAGCCTACCGCATACCGGAATCAGGATGGTTCGGAAACAGTCTGCTGCTGGATTTCACCAATCCTGAAGCAGTGGCATGGTGGATGAACAAGCGGGCATACCTTTTCAATGACATTAAGATAGATGGTGTAAAAACAGACGGCGGAGAGATGGTTTGGCGTAAGAATACTTCCTTTCATAACGGCGGCACGAACCTTTCCATGCGAAACGCATATCCCAACGCCTACATAAAGGGCTATAACGACTTTGTTAAGAAAGAAACAGGAGAGGGGATCACCTTCAGCCGGTCTGGAACCTCAGGGGTTCAGACCACAGGGGTCTTTTGGGCAGGAGATCAGGCTTCCAGCTTTTCCGCTTTCCGGGAGGCTCTCAGTGCCGGTTTGAGTGCCGGAATTTCAGGAGTACCTTTCTGGAGCTGGGATCTGGCCGGGTTTACGGGGAATTTCCCTTCTGCAGAGCTTTATAAGCGCAGTACTCAAATGGCTGCTTTTTCTCCGATTATGCAGTTCCACTCTGAGAAATCCAATCCTTCTCCCAGTGAGGAACGCTCTCCCTGGAACGTTCAGAGCCGTACGGGTGACAGCAGTATCATCCCTATGTTCCGCAAATACACCAACACCCGCATGAATTTGCTGCCCTATATTTTCAGTGAGGCGCAAAACAGTGCGCATACGGGAACTCCTATGATGAGGGCCATGTTCTTGGACAATCCGAAGGATACCAATACCTATGATCTGGAAGAGCAGTATATGTTTGGCTCAAGCCTTTTGGTGGCTCCTGTTGTCCAGGAGGGACAGACAGTAAAAAGCGTATACTTACCCGAAGGGGAATGGATTGATTTCTGGTACAACGCCATGACTCCGGGTGGGGTGACGAAAGACTATTATGCAGATGTGAACTCGATTCCGGTCTACGTGAAGTCCGGCAGTATTCTGCCCCTTAATTTAAATAAAAACTATGAAATGGGCGGCTCCATCGGCAATGATATGGAACATTACGAAAACCTTACCTTCCGTATCTATCCGGAAGGAGAAAGCACTTATACGTTATCACACAGTGACCGGAGTACTATGACCGTCCGGGCAGCCGAGAATTTTGCGGCAGGCACGGTTACCGTTGATTTACCGGCCAGCCAGATTCCTATCACTACCCAGATTTTTGGAACCAGACCCCGCGGAGTCAATGGAAATGGTCAGGCATTACAGGAAATGAATACTCTGGATAGCTTTATAAAAGCCCAGAGCGGATACTACTATAGCCAAAACGAAAAGCTTACCTATATCAAAACCCTTCCAGGTTCTGCGGAAAAGATCGAAGTGAAGGTTGTAAACAAGGCCCCTTATGAAGCGGAACACGCATCCCTGAATCATGTTTCAACCAGCTCAGAGAAAAGCGGTTATTATGGGGACGGGTTTGTGGAGCAGTTTGCAGAGAATGGTGACTGGGTGGAATTTGAGGTATATTCAAAAGAAAAACGCACGGCTTCCCTGTCAGTCCGTTACTCTGCGGGAATGGCCGCAGCACAGCGGACGGTAACGGTTAACGGGGAAAAGACCGGAACTTTGGCACTGCCTGCAACTTCTGGCTGGAACACCTGGAATACTGCAGACATTCCCATAAACTTAAACAGTGGCAGAAATACCATACGGATTTCCTATGAAAACGGGGATTTCGTCGGTATTAATCTGGACTGTATTCTGGTTAAATAAGGGGGAGCAGTATGAAACAGATAAAACGTTTTCTATCATTAAGTTTAGTATTTGCCTTATTATTTACCGCCTTATGGCCGGCCGCCCAGCCGGTGACGGCCAGGGCGGCAGTATCTGCTTTAGGCAATGTCATTGGCGCACAGGTAAATGGAAGCACGCTGGTCCTTACTGTGGACAGCGGTTCCTCCTCGGCGGACAAATTAACGCTGGAGGTTTGTGATGAAGACATTCTGCGGGTAAACTACCAGCCTGACGGAGCCCCTTCCAGTAAACAAACCCCCATCATTGATCCTGATCTGAAATGGGACGCAAGTGCTGCTGTCATCAATACGTCTTCCGATCCCATAACTATAAAGACGGACGAAATGCAGGTAGAAATCAACAAAAAGCCCTGCCGTATGACGGTTAAAAAGGCCGATGGGACTACCCTTTTTTGGGAACCTCAAAGCGGAGGCGTTTCCCAAGGAAGCGTTCGTTTTGTCCGTCAGGATTCTTCCAACCTATATGGAATTCATAGCTTTGACTGTTTTGAAGAAAATGGCAATCTGCTTCGTAATGACAATTCGAAGGCGGCCAGGGCAGGCCAGCAGGGGAATTCAGGCGGCCCCTTCCTCTGGTCCACAGCAGGCTATGGTCTGTTAGTAGATTCGGACGGCGGCTATCCCTATACCAATTCCAAGGATAAGAAAATGGAATTTTACTATGGAGGAACTCCGGAGGAAGGTCGCAGATATGAAAAAAACAACCTGGAATATTACATTTTGCTGGGAGAGCCCAAAGAGATTATGAAAGGTTATTCCAAGATTACCGGAACCTCTCCCATGCTTCCCAAGTGGGCACAGGGATTTTCCAACTTTGAGTGGGGTATCAATGAGAAGGAAATGATGGAAATGGTTGATACCTACCGGGCAAAGAACATTCCCCTGGACAGCTATGCTTTTGACTATGACTGGAAGCTTTACGGGCAGGACAACTATGGGGAATTTAAATGGAACACAGGGAATTTTCCTTCTGCCGGAAGCGGAGCCTTAAAAAACATAATGGATGCAAAGGGAGTGAAAATGATCGGCATTACCAAGCCGCGAATTGTAACAAAAATAAACGGCGGAAAAGCTACCGTCCAGGGCCAGGAGGCAGAAAAGAACGGGTATTTCTATCCGGGGCACAATGAATACGTGGATTATTTCTATCCAGTTACCGTACGCAGCATTGATCCTTACAAACCCGGTGAGCGGGCCTGGTGGTGGAACAACTCCATTGACGCATTTAACAAGGGTATTGTGGGCTGGTGGAATGATGAAACCGATAAGGTTTCATCTAATGGGGCTGAGTACTGGTTCGGAAACTTTAATACTCTTCATCTTGCCCAGTCCGTTTATGAGGGACAGCGGGAATATACCAAGGATAAGGTACGTGTTTGGCAGACAGGCAGAAACTACTATCCGGGTACCCAGCGCTATGCCACCAGCATATGGTCGGGAGACGTTGGCGCCCAGTTTTACAAAGGGGAGCGGGTTAACTGGGCCGCCGGCTTAAACGAACAGAAGGCAGCCATGCTCTCTACCATAAACAACGGACAGCCTAAATGGGGTTCAGATGGCGGTGGTTTTAATCAAAATTCCGGACATATTGAAAACCCTAGTCCAGAGCTTTACACCCGTTGGCTCCAGTTTGAATCCGTTGTGCCTGTTTTCCGGGTGCACGGCAACGTAAACCAGCAGCGCCAGCCCTGGTTTTACGGCTATACGGCAGAAGAAAATGTAAAATCAGCCATTCATTTACGCTATTCTCTGCTGCCTTACTTCTATTCCTATGAAAGAGAGACATATGAAAGCGGTCTGGGTCTGGTACGCCCGCTGCTGTTTGACTATCCCAAAGATGACAAAGTAAAGGATTACTCCGATGCATGGATGGTGGGTGACTGGCTACTTACGGCTCCGGTTACCGAGCGGGGGCAGTCCTGCAAGTGGATTTACCTCCCAGAGGGGAAATGGATTGATTACAACAGGGGAACTACTTATCATGGCGGTCAGTATATTCCATACAGCCTGGATACCCAGTCCTGGTCCGATCTGCCTCTTTTTGTGAAGGAAGGAGCCATTATCCCTTCACAGGATGTACAGGATTATGTGGGACAGAAGAAAACGGAGCGGGTTTTCGTAGATATATTCCCCTCTCCCCAGAAGACGGAATTCCGGTATTATGATGACGATGGCCTTACTTATGACTACGAAAGCGGAAAATATTTCTCCCAGACCATATCCAGCCAGGATAATTCCGGCCAGATTCAGGTTGGCATATCCGCCAAATCCGGAAGCTACGCAAACGGTGTGGATTACTATTATCTGGCTGTACATGGCAATGCTGCCGGACAGGTGACGAAAAATGCTGCCCAGTTGCAGGAATACGCCGACTTAAATGCCCTTATTTCCGCTAACGGCGGGGGATTTGCAAAATCCAGGGACATTTACGGGGAAGTTACTTATATTAAAACCCAGGCAGGTCTCTTAAATACAGAGACACTGGTTTTATCAGGCAACACACCAGTCTCTCTTCCTAATCAGAAATACGAGGCAGAATATGCTTCTCTTTCCGGTAAAGCAGTGGCAGACCAGCCGAAGGTAAGCAAGGATCACGCAGGATTTTCCGGTACTGGTTTTGTAAATGGTATGGAAAGATCCCAGGCAGCAGTAACATTTTATGCCAAGGCTGCAAATCCGGGGGATTATGAGGTGACCCTGCGTTGCGCAAACGGTGCAAAGACTGCAAAAACCTTATCCGCATACGTCAACGGCACATACTGCGGCCAGGCGGACATCGCTTCTACCGGAAGTTTTGATTCCTGGGAAGATGTGAAAGTTCTCCTTCCACTTACTGCGGGCAGCAACAGCATTACCTTCAAATACAATCCTGATGCAGGGGATACAGGCTTTGTAAATATTGATTACCTGGCGGTTCCCTTTGAGCCGGGACGCATAGTAGTAGAAGCGGAAAATTCCCCTCTTTACGGGACTGCAAAGACAAACCAGAATCATTGGTTCTACAGCGGCAGCGGTTTTGTGGATTCTATGGGTTCCCAGAATGCGGAAGTGGCTTTTGAGGTCGATGCAAAGCAGGGAGGGACCTATCATGCAGATTTCCGTTACAGCAACGGGAACCCAGGTACAAAGGATTTAAATTTATATGTAAATGGAACCTATGCAGGCAACCTGAAATTTGCCGGTGTAGACGGAAGCTGGAACAGCTGGCAGACCGTAAGTACAAATCTGGCGCTTTCCCAGGGAAGAAACCGAATTTCTCTTCGCTATGATGCAGGTAATACCGGCAACATCAACCTTGACAAGTTGACCCTGTCCACCTCCGATTCCGGCGCTTATCCGGAAAATCTTCTGGACAATGGTGATTTCGAACGTCCCGATCCCTATCCCTCCAACTGGACGGAGTGGCATCCGAACGGCCAGGCTCTAGCTTATGGTGTTGATTCCGGGTCCGGCATGAATCCGCCGGAATCTCCGCTGAAAGGCGAAAGACGGGCATATTTTTACAATGCATCCGCTTATAAGCAAAGCATTCACCAGAAGCTTAAGGTGGAAAAAGGAAGCTATCGGGTAGAAGCCTTTGTAAAGGTGGAAAATACATCTCCGGACGTGGGACGCATGGAGATCACAAGCTACGGCGGCAATGAGGTTTATGTGGATATGCCGAAGTCTGGCAGCGGGTGGCACAGAATAGAAGCCGGCAACGTTCAGGTTACAAGTGGTACCATTGACGTTGGATTCTATTGTTCTTCCAATGGCAGTACCACGGTACACATTGATGATGTAAGGCTGTATAAAAATTAACAATCAGTAGCGGCGGCACATGAGGAAGGTCTTGGGAAAAGACTTCTGATGTGCCGCTGGCATTGTAAGCATGTGAGATTGAAATAACAATTTGGAGGGTGAAATGGAGAATTCGAATTTGATAAAAGCGGTTATCTTTGATCTGGATGGCGTAATCATTTCCACGGATGAATACCACTACCTTGCCTGGAAACGTCTGGCTGATGAAACAGGACTATATTTTGACCGAAATATGAATTCTGCCCTGCGGGGGGTCAGCCGCTTGGAAAGCTTAAACATTATATTATCCCGCCAGGGCCGTCAGATGTCCGAGACGGATAAATTACAGCTGACGGATAAGAAAAACAGCTACTATAAAGAATATCTGGAACATTTAAGCTCCGCTTCCCTTACAGAGGATACGGCAAATGCCTTAACTAGTCTCCGTAAGCATGGATACTTGTTAGCCATTGGATCTTCCAGCAAAAATGCACGGCTGATTCTGGATCGGATTGGCTGCGGCACTTATTTTGATGTGGTTGTGGATGGCAATGATATCAAACGCTCCAAACCGGACCCGGAGGTGTTTGAGCTGGCAGCAAAGCGTCTGGGGATTTTTCCTGAGAATTGTATCGTGGTGGAAGATTCTGAGGCCGGAATTGAAGCGGCGGTTGCCTGCGGAATGAGGGCGGCAGCAGTAGGGTATGCGGCAAAGATAAGGTGCGGGGATTGGAATTTTGACAAGCTGTCAGAATTTGCAAAGAAAGTAGTGTGAAGGATGGAAAGGCAATACCAATAATTCTGAATTGATTGCAGTGAATGATGATGAAATACAATAGAAACCGACGATACAAATATGGTTGTTTCAGGCTACGTAGACATTAAAAGCCCCATATGGTATAATAAGGAAATCCAAATGGTCCTTTCTGGTAATTTTTTCGGATGATCCGAAGAATACTACCTGAATATACAGAACCTTCAGGAGAACTGGACCCCGGCTGAATTTCTACATGCCGTTACCAGAAATATATTGAAAAAGAGGCGATTAACAATGTCTGAAGTGATCAATCATTTTTTAAAATATGTATCCTATGATACCCAGTCAAAGGATGAGGTTGACGCTGTTCCAAGTACTTCAAAGCAGCGGATACTTGCAGAAGAACTGGTGAAAGAACTGCAGGCCATGAAGGCTGCAGATGTAAGAATTGACGAGCACAGCTATGTTTATGCTACCATTCCGGCTACCATGGACAAAGCAGTCCCTGTACTGGGATTTATCGCTCACATGGATACCTCTCCAGCCTACTCCGGTGCAGGTGTAAAGCCGCAGATCGTAAAGAATTACGATGGTAAGGATATTCTGATGAATGCGGATACAGGACTTACCATGAGCCCGGTAGATTTTCCGGATTTATTAAAATATATCGGACAGGATATTATAACTACAGATGGGACAACCCTGTTAGGTGCAGATGACAAGGCAGGTGTGGCTGAGATCATGGCTATGGCGGAATACTTACTTGCCCATCCGGAGATTCCTCACGGAACTATCCGAATCGGATTCACACCGGATGAAGAAGTAGGCAGAGGGGCAGATTTCTTTGATGTAAAAGGATTTGCGGCCGATGTTGCTTATACCGTGGACGGCGGTGGGTTAGGAGAGCTGGAGTACGAAAATTTTAATGCTGCCTCTGCCAGAGTTTTAATCCACGGATCCAGCATCCACCCCGGCTCTTCCAAAGGAAGAATGAGAAATGCACTTTTAATGGGAATGGAATTTCATAACATGCTCCCAGCTGCTGAAAACCCTATGTATACGGAAGGGTACGAAGGATTCTACCACCTGGATTCCATGACCGGAAGCGTGGAGGAAGCCAGACTGGATTATATTATCCGTGATCACAGCAAAAAGAAGTTTGAAGAAAAGAAAGAATTTATGACCCGTGTGGCAGATTATTTAAATCACAGATATCAAAGCGGGACAGTAGAGCTGATCTTAAAAGACAGCTATTTTAACATGAAGGAAAAAATAGAACCACATATGTACCTGATTGATATTGCAAAGACGGCAATGGAAGATCTGGGAATTGAGCCGCTTGTTACTCCGATCAGAGGTGGTACAGACGGAGCACGCTTATCCTACGAAGGACTTCCCTGTCCAAACCTTTGCACCGGCGGTTACAATTATCATGGAAAATTTGAATTTATCCCGGTTCAGTCCATGGAAAAGGTTGTGAAGCTGCTTCTTAAAATTGTTGAAAAGTTTGCTGAAAAGTAATTTTATAGAATAAAACTTAAAACGTCCGGAATTGGTTTTGATGGTATACTGTCAAAACCAATTCCGGACGTTTTTTTGCTGTATTATTCGTTTATTTTGCGGTTTCCGGTTCTTCAAGGATTCCCATTAATGTATGCCAGGGAAGGACAGCGCATTTAACTCTGCCCGGCATATGGGAGATTCCCTTCAGGGCAATCGCATCCTCAAGTGAATCCAGCTGTTCCTCATCTGATATTTCTCCTTTAATCATTCCCAGAAAGGTTTGAAGAATATTCTGGGCCTCCTCAACCGGTTTTCCAAGAATGAGGTCAATCATTAGTGACGCGGACGCCTGGGAAATGGCACAGCCTTCTCCGGTAAATCCGGCATCTTCAATGATTCCGTCTTTCACTCGCAGTTCCAGAACAATGTCATCACCGCAGCTGGGATTGACTCCTTCCAGACTGGCTGTTGCCTCTGATACCTTGTGACGGTTTTGACTGGAACGGCTGTTTTCCACAATAATCTGATTGTACAAAGCATTAAGCTCCATAACCCATCCACCTCCTTACTTGTTTTAAGCTGTTTAAAAATAATGAAATATCTTCCTCTGTATTGTAGATGGCAATGCTTGCCCGGACACAGGAGCCAATTCCCAGATATTCCATTAATGGCTGGGCGCAGTGATGACCGGCACGGACTGCGATTCCATCTGAATCCAGAATGGTTGCAGTATCGTGGGGATGAACCCCGTCCACATTAAAGGAGATAACCCCAAAACGGTCACGGTTGTCTGTACTGCCGTATACAGTGACATAGGGCAGAGCATTAAGCCCTTTCAGCATCTGGTCCATCAGAGCGGGCTCGTGATTACGGATCGTCTCCCAGCCTATGGAATTAATATATTCCATGGCTGCCGCAAGGCCTGCTTCGCCGCCTACATTTCTCGTTCCCGCCTCGAACCGGCGTGGGACTTCTGCATAGGAAGCGATCTGTTCATGGACGCTTGCAATCATATCACCTCCGCTTAAAAACGGGGGCATTTTCTCAAGCAGCTCTTTTTTGCCATATAAAACACCGATACCCATGGGAGCATACATCTTATGTCCGGAAAATGCTGCAAAATCCACTCCCAGTTCTTTGACGTCAACCGGCATATGGGATACACTCTGAGCACAGTCTAAAACCACTGCAGCTCCATGTAAACGGGCGCGTTCCACAATGGATTTTACCGGCGCTTCCGTTCCAAGTACATTTGATACATGGGCAATGGCAATCAGCCTTGTTCGCGGGTTTATTTTCTGATCCAGTTCTTCCTCTGTAATCCGCCCGTCTGGCCCCGGATAAAGATAAACCAGCCTGGAACCGGTCACCTTTGCGACTCTCTGCCAGGGAACCAGATTACTGTGGTGTTCTGCTACGGAGATAAGAATTTCATCCCCTGCTTTTAAGAACTCCATACCGTAGCTGTAAGCGATCAGATTAAGAGCTTCTGTAGCATTCTGGGTGAAAATAATTTCCTCCGGCCCGGCATTTACAAAGCGGGCTGCAGTATGCCTGGCATTTTCATGAATATCGGTGGAACGGACGCCCAAGGTGTAAACGCCTCTGTGGGGATTGGCATTATCCATGCGATAATAATCATCCACCGCTTTTAAAACGGACAGAGGCTTGAATGAAGTCGCTGCGTTATCTAAGTATATCAGCCTCTTTCCATTTTCCGGTACGGAAAGAATGGGAAACTCATCACGAATCGTTTTCATGTTCATCGAGCCTCCTTTCAATGACATTTAAAATCTCCATTCTCAGATCATCCGGAGTTATTTTATGAAAAACAGGCATAAAGCGGGCTTCTACCAGCATACGCTTTGCCTCCTTCAGGCTAAGCCCTCTGGAGCACAGATAGTAGAGCTGTTTTTCATCAAACTGTCCTAAGCTGGCCGCATGCTGTCCTTCCACAGCTTCTTCTCCGCACAGGATTAAAGGAACGGTCCTGTTTCTGGCGCTGGGGCTTAGCAAAAGCACGGTTTCATTTTCGTGCCCCACAGAGTGTGCGGATCCTGCCTTAAAGTCAATGGTTCCTCTTAAAATCTTACTGCTGGAGCCTGCAAGAACTCCGGCTGTATGCATTTCGCTTTCCGTTTCTCTGCCGGCGTGGCGGGCAATGTCATTAAAGTCAAAAATCTGCTCCTTATCAGTAAAGTATGCAGTATTCTGTTGGTAGCTGCCTGCCTGCCCCTCCAGATGAGCCAGGGAACCGCATGCCGCTGTTTTTCCACCCAGGACGGCCCGAACGAGTTCTACCCTTGCACCTTTTCCAATGCGTGCACCTACGGCATCAAAGCTCTGGCTGTTTCGCCCAAGCAGCTGGACAGAAATCAGACGGACAACGGAATTTTCCTGCGCATCAATCTGTGTTAAGCTACCAAGAACACCGTCTTTTGCGTCCCCGCGATTAATCTGAACTACCGTGAGATTACTTCCAGGCTTTGCGTTTATAGTATAATGGGCTCTGATAACCGGATGGGTAAGATCCAGAGTCTGGGTGATAATAACAGGATCACTGGGGGATCCTTCTCCCAATAAGTAGCAGGTTTTGTCTGCGCCGTTCAGGATAAACTCATTCATCCATTCACCCATCCCGCTTGGAATTGCGGCAATTTCTTCCGGAATGCGGTCCATGAGACTGATTCCATGAGGAAGGCCGCCATCATAAGGGAGGTGGTCTCCCTGTGAATATTCTATGTCAGGAGGCAGCGCTTTTTTATCCAGCCAGTTTACTCCTGTCCGGTTCCAGGTAGGAACCGGGAGTCGATTGATTTGTGTATTCATATTTGTGTTCCTCCTTTCAGCCGATGCTTCCCTTCATTTCAAGATGAATGAGATTATTCATTTCCACCGCATATTCTAACGGCAGTTCCTTGGCAATGGGTTCTGCAAACCCGCCTACAATTAAAGCCCTGGCATCATCCTCGGACAGACCGCGGCTCATTAAGTAGAAGATTGCGGATTCACTGATTCTGCCGATTTTTGCCTCATGGCCGATATCTGCCTGATTGCAGGAGATATCCATCACCGGTATGGTGTCGGAACGGGAAATACTGTCAAGCATCAGTGATTCACAGGAAACGGCTGATTTGCTTCCTTTTGCATTTTCCGTAACAGTTACCAGGCTTCGAAACGTGGAATTGCCTCCATCCCTTGATATGGATTTCGTAGAAATATGAGAGGTGGTATCCGGTGCGGCATGAAGTACCTTTGCGCCGGTATCCAGGTTCTGGCCTTCTCCTGCAAATGTGATGCCTGTAAACTCCATACGTGCCTTTTTCCCTTTTAAAATGCTCATGGGGTAAAGATAGGAGATATGAGATCCGAACGATCCGGAGATCCATTCCACGGTTCCTCCTTCCTCTACCGAAGCGCGCTTTGTATTCAAATTGTACATATTCTTTGACCAGTTTTCGATGGTGGAATAGCGGAGCCTTGCATTTTTACCCACATACAGTTCCACGCAGCCTGCGTGAAGGTTTGCGACGTAATATCTGGGAGCAGAGCAGCCCTCTATGAAATGAAGATAGGCACCTTCTTCCACGATAATCAGCGTATGTTCAAACTGACCGGCTCCTGGTGCATTAAGCCTGAAATAGGACTGGAGGGGAATATCAACCGTAACTCCGGCCGGCACATAAACAAAAGAACCTCCGGACCAGACCGCTCCGTGAAGAGCCGCAAACTTGTGGTCGGACGGAGGAACCAGTTTCATAAAATGCTTTCGTATCATTTCACTGTAAGGACCTGTAAGAGCGCTTTCTATATCCGTATAGACCACGCCTTTTGAAGCAACTTCTGCCCGGACATTGTGGTAAACTACTTCGGAGTCGTACTGTGCCCCTACACCTGCCAGAGATTTTCGCTCTGCTTTTGGAATTCCAAGACGCTCAAAGGTTTGTTTGATATCATCCGGTACATCGGACCATTTCGCTTTCATGGTTGATTTCGGGCGGACATAAGTAACAATCTGATCCATATTCAGCTGGTCAAGGGAGGGTCCCCAGGAAGGCAGCGGTATTTCTTTATAAGTATTTAATGATTTAAGGCGGAACAGACGCATCCATTCCGGTTCGTTTTTTTCCTTTGATATCTGGTTCACTATCTCCGCAGTAATACCGGAGTCCGTAAGAAAGGCCGGGTCCAGCCTGTCTTTCACATCATAAATGGTGCGGTCGGCCTGGTCGACTCTGGTTTTTTCCTGTTTAAAGTCTTTCATGGATTAAAGCCTCCTTTCCCAGAACACCAAATCCCTCCTGCGTGATTTTTGAAATCAGCTCCCGTCCGCCGGTATAAGCGATTTTTCCTCCTGCCAGTACATGTACCACGTCCACATCAAGGCCTTCTAAAATTCTGGCATTATGTGTAATGATAAAAAGCCCGTTTTTACGGTTTTTAAAGGCACGGATTCCCTTTGTAACGGTACGTACCGCATCGACATCAAGACCGGAATCTGTTTCATCTAAAAGAGCCAGTCTGGGCTGAAGCATAAGAAGCTGGAGAATTTCCGTTTTCTTTTTTTCACCGCCGGAAAAGCCGACATTTAAGTATCGTTCTGCGTAAGCAGGATCCATATCCAAAGCTTTCATCTGTTCTTTCAGTTCCTTTTTAAACTGCAGTATCTTTAGAGGACGTTTTTCCAGGGATCCTTTGGCTGTGCGGAGAAAGTCCTCAAGGGTAACGCCCGGAATCTCCTCCGGAGCCTGAAAGGAGAGAAAGACACCGGCTCTGGCTCTTTCGTCCGCTTTCATTTCTGTTATATCTTTCCCATCTAAAAGAATCTGCCCGCTTTCAATCTGATACCGGGGATCCCCCCATAATGGCGGATACGAGAGTGGATTTTCCAGTTCCGTTTGGTCCCATGAGGACATGAAGCTCCCCTGGACCTATGGTGAGACTAATGCCGTTTAAAATTATTTTATCCTCCACAGATACAGTGAGATCTTTAATTTCCAGTAATGTATGACTCATATATATCAACCTCCTTTATTCCCCGAATGGGAATCTAATGGTTAGTATTTACTAACATGTCTTTGTGCTTTCATACTATACCTATTTGGTATGAAATGCAAGCCTGATTTTTATTTTTTTATAATCATAATGAAAATTTTGAAATTTCAGAACAGTTTGGATAATATGTGGAAGCAGTAAATGTAAGAAATTTTATGTTTTTTCTTGACATAACTCTGATATTGGAGTATTATTGCACCAATTGAACAATAATCTTCAGGGCAGGGTGTAATTCCCTACCGGTGGTATAGCCCACGAGCCGCAAGGCATGATTCGGTGTAACTCCGAAGCCGACAGTAAAGTCTGGATGAAAGAAGATGCAGTTTTTTTCATATTTATGAAACATCTGCTGATTAACACGCTCTGGAATGATCATTCATTTCAGAGCTTTTTGTGTTAACAGTCATAAATAATGGACGGATTGCCGAAAATATGCCCTGAGCCTTGTGTTCAAGGCATTTTTCTTTTAAAGGCGGTGTGATATGAATGATATTGAATGTATGTCTCTGGCTTTGCAGCTTGCAAAAAAAGGATGCGGCTTTGTAAATCCGAATCCCATGGTTGGTGCTGTACTTCTAAAGGAGGGGGAGGGTAATTGGCACAGGATACCACAAGCGGTATGGTGCTCCCCATGCAGAAGTAAATGCACTTGCCGGCTGTGAAGAATCCCCGGAGGGAGCGACTCTTTATGTGACGCTGGAACCCTGTTGTCACTATGGTAAGACGCCCCCCTGCACAGAAGCTATTTTAAATGCAGGAATACGAAGAGTTGTAGTGGGAAGTTCGGACCCTAACCCTCTGGTCAAAGGAAAAGGAATCCGATTCCTGCGGGAAAAAGGAATTGAAGTCACGGAAGGGATACTGAAGGCGGAATGTGACAGGCTCAATGAAGTATTTTTCCATTTTATCCAGACAGGAAGACCATACGTTGTCATGAAATACGCCATGACAATGGACGGAAAAACAGCAGCATATACAGGTGACTCCAAATGGATTACCGGTGAAGCTGCAAGGGAAAACGTGCATAAAGACCGGCTCCGTTACAGTGCAATAATGGTGGGAATTGGTACAATTCTCGCAGATGATCCGCTTCTTACCTGCCGCATTGAAGGAGGGCGTGACCCGCTTCGCATTATCTGCGATACAGCCCTGAGGCTTCCGCTGACTTCCCGGATCATTGCAACCGCAAATGAGGTTCCCACCTTAATAGCAACCTCCTGTAAGGATCTGCAGGCACAGCAGCCCTATTTAAAAGCTGGCTGCCGGATTCTCTCACTTGAACAAGTGGATGGACATTTAGATTTGTCTGAACTCATGACAAAGCTTGGTAAAGAGAAAATCGACAGCATATTACTGGAGGGCGGCGGTATTCTTAACTGGTCGGCACTGCAGGCAGGCATCGTAAACAGAGTGCAGACATACATTGCGCCAAAGCTTTTTGGGGGATCAGGCGGGAAAACACCGGTTGCAGGATTAGGCGTTCCCCGTCCGGAGGATGGTTTTTTTCTCACCAACATAGAAGTGACACATTTGGGAGAAGATATACTAATTAAAAGCGAGGTGAAACCTAATGTTCACAGGAATAATTGAGGAAATAGGAGTACTGAAGGAGGTAAAAAAAGGAGCACAGTCCGCTTTGCTGACTATACAGGGCAGTGTGATTTTTGATGATCTTGGAATCGGGGACAGTGTAGCGGTAAATGGCGTATGCTTAACGGCTGCCGGGCTTTCTTCCCATACCTTCCGGGCAGATGTGATGCATGAGACCTTAAACCGTTCCGGTCTTGGAAAGCTGCATCCCGGAGATTTTGTAAATCTGGAACGTGCAATGGCGGCAGACGGACGCTTTGGCGGGCACATTGTCTCAGGACATATTGATGGCATTGGAACCATTACGTCCGTTGTCAGGGATGACAATGCCATCTGGTACACCATTGCCGCTGAGGACAGGATACTCCGTTATATTGTGGAGAAAGGCTCGATTGCAGTGGATGGCATCAGTCTGACGGTAGCTTCAGTTAACAATACAGAGTTTCGCATATCTGCCATACCCCATACAGTAAAATCCACTATTCTGTCATTCAAAAAAACAGGTGATATGGTTAATCTGGAGAATGATCTGATGGGGAAATACGTGGAAAGATTTTTATCAGCTACCCAGGAAGAACAGAAGCCACGGGGTATCACAAGAGAATTCTTAACAAAATCTGGCTATTAGGAGGAGTAATATGTTTGAATATAACACCATAGAAGAGGCCCTTGAATGGCTTCAGCAGGGAAAAATCATCCTTGTAACAGACGATGAGGGACGGGAAAATGAAGGCGATTTCATCTGCGCCGCCCAGTTTGCCACCACCGAAAATATTAACTTTATGGCTACCCATGGGAAAGGGCTGATCTGCATGCCCATGAATGAGGAGTTGTGCCGCCGCCTGGAATTGCCTCAGATGATTTCTGAAAACACCGACAATCATTCCACTGCCTTTACTGTATCTGTGGATCATGCGGACACCACAACCGGGATTTCCGCAGCGGAGCGATCTCTGACTGCAATGAAATGTGTGGATGATACAGCGAAAGCGGAAGATTTCCGACGCCCCGGCCATATGTTTCCACTGCTTGCAAAACGAAATGGAGTGTTGGAGCGTGGCGGACACACAGAAGCCACCGTGGATCTCATGCGTCTGGCAGGGCTGAAAGAATGCGGACTTTGCTGCGAGATCATGGGAGAGGATGGTACCATGATGCGGACTCCTGATCTCATAGAGCTGGCAAAAAAGTGGAAGATTCCATTTATAACCATCGCTGCATTACAGGAATATCGCAAAAAACATGACAGACTGGTGGAGCAGACATCAATCAGCGACATGCCCACAAAATATGGAGATTTTAAAGCTTACTGCTTTATTAATAAATTAAACGGAGAGCATCATGTCGCTCTTGTCAAAGGCGATATCGGTGATGGAGAAAACCTTTTATGCCGTGTTCATTCTGAGTGCCTGACCGGAGATGCGTTCGGCTCCATGCGCTGTGACTGCGGACAGCAGCTTGCTGCAGCCATGACCCAGATTGAACAGGAAGGCAGGGGCATTCTCCTATATATGCGCCAGGAAGGCAGAGGCATCGGACTGGTAAACAAACTGCGTGCTTACGCCCTGCAGGACAAAGGCATGGATACTTTGGAAGCCAACCTTGCTTTAGGCTTTGAAGGCGATCCCAGAGAATATTACATCGGTGCCCAGATATTAAGAGAATTGGGGGTTAAAACCCTGCGCCTGCTAACCAATAACCCGGATAAGGTGTATGGACTATCTGGCTTTGGTATGGAAATTACAGAGCGGGTTCCGATACAAATTCCGGCAAATGATCATGATCTGTTTTATTTAAAAACCAAACAGAACAAAATGGGACACATTTTACACTATTAATCATAAAGGAGAATTTATAATGAAAGTTTTTGAAGGAGCACTGGTATCAGAGAAAATTCGGATTGGCATTGTGGCTGCACGTTTCAATGAATTTATAACATCAAAGCTTCTGGGAGGCGCTGTGGATTGTTTAAAACGGCATGGGATCAGTGAGGAGGATATGGAAGTAGCATGGGTACCCGGGGCTTTTGAGATCCCACTGATCGCTTCCAAGATGGCAGGCTGTGGCAAATATGATGCTGTCATATGTCTGGGTGCGGTTATCCGGGGCAGCACCACTCACTACGATTACGTTTGCAGTGAAGTCTCCAAGGGCATTGCCCAGGTATCCTTAAGCAGTGGAATTCCCGTCATGTTTGGAGTCCTGACCACAGAAAATATTGAACAGGCAATTGAGCGGGCTGGAACGAAAGCAGGCAACAAGGGGTTTGACTGCGCAGCGGGAGCCATTGAGATGGTTAATTTAATCCGCGGGATGGAGAGTTAAATCAAAAAAGATCCTCCAATACAGGTTGTTTGAAACCTGATTGGAGGATTAACAATATCTTTTTAATTTGACAGCAGGTCGGGAGAAAGTGTATTTCCTGACCGAAGCTCCTGGCGTGCAGTCTGGATAAGGGAATCCATTTTTTCCAATTTATCAAGCAGCTGTTTTTCTTCTTCACTGGTATAAATTACATGATTAATACCACCATTTTTAATGACAATCCGCTTATCTGCCATTAAAGCAAGAAGGGGATCATGAGTTGCCATCAATACGATCTTATCTGAAGTCACAAGAAGTTTTAATGCCTTTTTCCGGTCGATTCCGGCGTTTTCAATCTCATCTATCAGGACAATGGGAGAGGAGCTTAATATGGCAGTATCTGCAATCATAAGCGCTCTGGACTGTCCGCCGCTTAAGCTGGTAACCGGAGTGGAAAGTTCAAATTTTTCTCCTGCCAGATCATTGGCAGCGGCAATAATTCGGTCTATTACAGACTGAGGATCCTGAACCATACGGCTTTCCGCATGCATACGCAAAAGTCTACTACCGTTAAGTCCATAACAAAGTTCATGTTCTGAGAAAGCTGGGCCACCAACTTGTTATTTGAGGAGTAACGCCACTTCATATCAGGGACTTCGCCGTTGATTAAAATACTGCGTCCGGTAGGAGTGTCATTTTGAGCCGTCCATTCGATATCTGCTAAAAGCCGGCTTTTTTTTCCTGATCCAGTAGGACCCACTATGGATATAATCTGGGATGTTTCTACGGTCAGTTCCTTAAATCCTTCCACTGTTCCAGATTTATCATGACCTGGTAAAATAGTCAGAGAATGAACCAGCCGGTCATTTTCCATTCCCAAAACTGACGCATCTGATCCAGATACACAGGCAGATCTGACAAAAGCTTTGCTTTATCAATCGCCTGATCTTCCAGTTCTTCCTCTGAGAAATGATTTAAAAATTCCTCAAATGTCTGATCTTCAAATCCAGCGATCGTAAGCTTATTCTGTTCAAAATATGCAGCAGCAAAGGGATATTCCTCCAGCAGTTTTTTTATGCTTATATTTGTCATTTTTTATCACCGCCTAAATCAATTTTCTTTACATTACCCATCTGATAGGCTTCTCCAATTCTTGTTTCGCCAAGACAATAGGAGCACAGGGCTGAAGGCATTGGAAAACGAAGCTGCATTCCCTGAACAGTCTGAATGTTCTGGTTTTCATCATAAAGAAGGCTTGCCAGCTCATAAGCTCCCTGTCCGGTCAGTCCGTTCACATGCATGGTAATGGCTCTTGGGTTTACAGAGCTGACACAGGAAGCAAATACCTCCCGTTCTGCCTGGGAAACGATATCACCTTTGGTAATTACCACGAAATCAGCGGATTTTAACATGGGACCGATTTTTTTAGGGGTATTGATACCAGATAAGTTGTCGATCACACAAACTCCCTTTACTTCTTTTAAATAAGGGGAACAGCGGTTGCACAGACCTGCTGATTCTGTGATGAGCAGATCAAGTTTTTCCTCATTTCCCCAGTTAACCACCTCTTCAATATTGGAAGCGAAGAAGTGATCCGGGCATAAAGCACCGGATAAACCCTTTTTCACAGGGATTCCTGCTTTTTCATAGGCAACGTCATCGTCTGTATAAAGACAGTCAAATTTCACCACGCCTACTTTAATGTTCTTATCACGAAAGGATGAAATTGTTTTTAAAATGACCGATGTCTTACCGGAAGAGGGCGGACCTGAAAATACAATCAGATTCATAAGAACTCCTTCTGAGCGGCTGCAAAAAACAGCTTTTCTATTTTTTTAATTAATTCTCCAATATCATTGTTGTGTATAAAATCCCAGCCGATCCACATGAAATTCTGGTCGGGTTTCAGTTGATTGTCCACCATGGGATTGGTAGACGGAAATTTTCCGTTAGAGGAAAGAATATCTCCAATATCTTTTGAATATAAAAGATCAACGAAAGGTTTTACCTTATCCTTATTCTTTGATTTTGCCAGCAGGAAAATCGGACTGATTATGGCTCCATCCTTTGGCCACACCGGGCGCATAGGGCTTTTCTCATCTGTCATGCTTGCAAAGAAATAGGGTGTAACTGTAATGGCTGGAATCTTATTTCCGTCCTTTAACTTATGGGATTTAATCATCTGAGCCGGATGCATGCTCTGTAAGAGGGCTTTCCCCATCTTTTCGATTCCTTCTTCCCCATAAAAGCGGTAGATGTGAAGCAAGAATGCATTAAACATATCCAGATCCTTCATAGGAAGGCTGATGCTGTTTTCAAACTCCGGCTTCATTAAATCTGCCCAGCTCTCAGGGAATGGGCGGTCTCCTAACACATTGGTGTTAACCATGAAAACTGCAGGAACAATACCGATAATGGCATACTGGTTTTTTGGGTCCTTCAGTGATAAGCTCTCATTATCAAGATCAGGGTTTAAATGATCAATACCGGAAAGATCTTCAAATACGCCTAAATCCTGATAACCGCCAATCATCTTTTTGTCAAAGAATAAATCAAATCCTGCTGAAAGATAAAGGTCTGACAGACCGTCAGGATTTCCATCTGCTAAAATAACCCGATCCTTTACATCATCGAGTCCCAGGTTTGCAGATTTTAAATGATACTCCACCTCATATCCAAGGGAGTCCTTATTTTCTTCAAGCCAGGATTCGAATTTTTCTAAAAGAGGTATGCGGATGGGGCAGGGCAGTACGCCTTCAATACGGATATCCCCTTTATTCTCTGATTGTGCAGGAGTGAGACCGTCCGTCAGGCTGGGCGCCTTCTGACCGATTACTTCCTCCAGTTTCTTTATGAAAAGTTCCTGGTTTACCTTTCTCATAGCCAATGCTGTCTCTAAAGAAATGGTTTTACCAAGAGTTCTGCGCATAACGGGATTGCTTAAATTCTCAAAACCATTGGCAATAAATACTTCAATGGTTTCCGGATAGGTTTCCGTGATATGAAAGATCGTATCAGAAGCTTTAAAATAATTTGACATAATAGTTCCTTTCTCTATGTTAATTGTAAGTTGGTTTCTGAAATTACGTTTATCATATCATAGTTTCTCTGTTTTGTTTGTTGTAAAAACAACTTATTTCAAATAGTTTTGATATTATTTCTTGTTAAGGCACTATCTTTTTCTTCACCCAGATAGTATGATGAATTCATAAAAATTTGATTCGCAGAGGGGGAATACCATTGTTAAAACCAAAAAAAATCACCCTGGCTTATTTTTCAGGGACTGGTTGTACAAAAGAAGTCTGTCTGTGTTTCGCACAACAATTGGCAAATAAAGGATTGGAAAGCAAAACTATCAGTCTGGAAAATCATGATCCGGGAAATTTAAAACCGCCGGATCTCCTGGTAATATTCTCACCTGTATATGCCTTCCGCCTGGCTTCCATTACTGAAAAATGGGTCAAAGGACTTCCAGGATCCAGCCGCACCATGGTTGTGATCGTACCTGTGTCGGGAGGAGGGGATATCTCACCCAATACAGCATGCACCATATTTAGCAGACGGATGTTAAAGAAAAAGGGGTATCATCTGATCTATGAAAAAATGATTGTAATGCCGTCTAATTTCGGTACCAATGCGGGGGATGAAATTAATGAGCAATTAATACGTATATTACCGGAAAAAACAAAAGAAATGATTGAAGAAATTCTGAACGGAGAACATCATTTTCTGATGGCAAAGCCCAAGGATCGTTTCCTTGCAATGCTTGGAAAAGGAGAGCATCTGGGTGCAAGATTATTCGGCGCTTCCATTCACCCCTCCTCACAATGCACTCACTGTGGGAAATGTTCACAAAAATGCCCGACCCGGAATATTAAAATGAATCAGGGAATTCCCAAATTCGGCTTTCGTTGTATTTTGTGCTTAAGATGCATCTATTCCTGTCCGGTTCATGTGCTGAAACCAGGAATCTTAACCTCTGCAGTTTTAAAAGACGGTTTTCATCTACAGAAGTATAAAAAACAGGAGTCAGACGATATGAGCCAGGAACAGACTGAGTTTCATTTAAAAGGTGCCTGGAAGGGCATTCGTGACTATTTACAATAATCCCAAAGTCAGGCGGGGTATGAGTTCCATAAAAGGAATCCGTACCCCGCCTGACATGTAGTTATAATTTTAAATCAATCCCGCTTGTTTTTGCTTCCATCATTGCATCTACAATCGATATAATCTGTGCTCCGGCCTCTACCGGCGGCATTCCGTTCTTATGAATATTGGAAACCACTGTTCTCTGGGATTCCGGCTTCTTCGTACTTGATTCATATGCCATATAGGCGCTTAAGCTTTCTCCCGTTGCAAGACCAGGTCTTTCTCCTATGAGAATAATGGTGATTTTTGAATGTAATGCTTCACTGATCCGGTCCATAGTCGCAACCCTTGCATATTTAACAAAAATTGGATCACCAACTTTATAACCTTTTTCCTTCAGCCCGTCCATAAGCATGGGATAAATATCCGGAAGATTACTGGTAATTGCAGGAGAGCTGAGACCGTCACCTGCGATAATCTGCACATCTGCATCGTGTCTGCAGTTTTCACTGATTATCTTCAGGGTTTCATCGGAAAAACGCCTTCCAAGATCCGGTCTTGTTATATATTCATCTTTATTTTTGCATAAACTCTGAACCTTTAAAAATCCCAGCTGATCCACCACTTTTTCATCCACCTCTGACCAGACTGCATCCATGGCGACAGCATGATCAGCACGAAATCGGAGATAGGTTTCTGTTTTCAGCCTGGTCCCTGCCTTGCCCACACAGATTCTTGCAGCCGTCGTCTTCTTTAAATTGACACAGGACTGAAGGTCAGCCGGCTGGTTAATTGTAACCCGTTCTGTTAAATCAAGGGAAGAGATATCCCTTACGAGATCCTGATCCATTTACTTCACCTTGTATAATGAACACATAGGGATTTTCACTATACTTTTCCTTTCTGGATTATTTTCTGTATAATCTTTTATAGACGCTGTGGATTAGTTTTTTTACCTACGGCAGCTTCCCTATATAGCTGACTGTTTCCTTTGGAGGATCTAACCACAGCTCTATGTTTATTTGTTAATTAGTTAGATAACGCACGACGTTTTATATATAGCAAGGATACATTCAACATAGAGCTTGCGGAAACACAGCGTACATTATTTTAAAGGAGTTCTTACTATGATTTTTTTGTTGGTATTGATGTTGCCAAATCCAAACATGACTGCTGCATTATCGATTCTGATGGTGTAATTCACACCGACTCATTACGTATTACAAATTCAAAGAAAGGATTTGATTCTCTCTATTCTTCCATCCTTTCCATTCTTGGTTCCAGGAACCTGGAGCACGTAAAAAAATAGGACTTGAATCTACAGGTCATTACAGCACAAATATCACTAACTATCTGTTTTCCAAAGGTTTTCAGGTTCATATCCTAAATCCTTTAGCTACGAATCTTTTCCGTAAGGCTGGTACCCTTCGGAAAACGAAAACAGACAAGACCGACGCTAAGGTCATTGCGACTATGCTCTTTACTGATGATTCAAAATCCTATTCACCAGTATCTTACCAGATTTCCGAGCTAAAGTCACTAACCAGACATCGATATCGGATGATTGGTTATCGTTCCAAACTCAAGCTGTCTGTTACAAGGTTGATTGACATTATATTTCCTGAACTTCCGGATTGTGTTTGGTCCATACACCAAAATTCCAGCTATTCTTTATTATTGGAACTTCCTACTCCAAAAGATATTTGTGACTGCCATCTTACCAAGCTCACCAATCTGATTAATAAAGCTTCTCATGGTAAGTATGATAAAGATAAGGCTGTTTTTTTAAAAGAGCTGGCCCGTAACTCAATTGGAACTTCCAATCGTTCTACCGCTTTTGAATTACAGCAGACCATACGGCTTATACAATCAGTTCAAGCTGAAATTAATGTTTTAGATAAACAAATCAAACTCATTGTTATGGAGATTAACTCGCCCCTTCTTACAATTCCTGGTATCGGCTATACCCTTGCAGCTATTATGTTGGCTGAAATTGGTGATATCACTCATTTTTCAACACCAGCAAAGCTTCTTGCTTTTGCGGGTATGGAGCCTGCCACCTATCAATCAGGAAATTACAGTTCTACCAAAACGCCTATGGTTAAGCGGGGATCTACCTATCTTCGTTGGGCTGTTATGCAAGCAGCTAGATTAGTTTCAATGAGAGATGCAACCTTTGCAGCCTATATGGCAAAAAAACGCTCAGAAGGGAAGCATTTCAATGTTGCCAGAAGCCATGTTGGAAAAAAACTTCTTCGTGTTATTTTTTACCTGCTAAAAAACAACACTGCTTTTGTTTCAAAAATTTAATACTTTTTTCTTCTTGATAGGGCAACTCACGTTGCTCTATTTGTTGTATACTTTTTTATAAAAAAGCATCAAAAATTTCTTGACTTCATATAGTTAGTCTCCTGTGTGAATATAGAGGGATCACCGGCGCGTTCCGTCAGTTGTCCGTCTTCCATAATCCCCAGTTCCTCCATGCGTTTTTCAAATTCTCTCATGGGTCGTTTTCCGCTTGTTTCCCGAAAGGCTGCCGCGTCATGATAACTGGATGACTGATACATCAGCATAATATCATCCCCTGCCGGTATTCCCATTACATAATTAACACCTGCGCTGGCAAGGAGCACACCTAAGTTTTCCAGGTCATTCTGACTGGCTTTCATATGATTGGTATAACAGACATCACAGCCCATGGGGATACCGGTGAGTTTTCCCATAAAATGATCTTCCAGTCCGGCCCGGATTACCTGAGCTCCGTCATATAAATATTCCGGTCCGATAAAACCTACCACGGTATTGACACAGTAAGGGTGGTAGCGCTTGGCAAATCCGTAGCATCGTGCTTCCATTACCAGCTGATCCGCATCATGATGACCTTCTGAAGAAAGTTCAGATCCCTGACCTGTTTCAAAATACATGAAGTTGGGACCTTTGGAGCTTTTCTTTTCCTTCATGAGCTCATAAGCCTCATCCATTAAGGCAGTGCTGATTCCAAATGCTGTATTCGAGATCTGTGAACCGGCTATGGATTGAAACATTAAATCCATAGGACTGCCTTTTTTCAAAGCCTCCATCTGGGTGGTAACGTGGGAGAGAACGCAGTTCTGAGTGGGAATCTGCCATTTATCCATAAAGTCACGGAAAGCCCTCAAAATTTTATCCGTTTGCTCCACAGTATCTATGGCAGGATTTAAACCGATTAATGCATCGCCATTTGCATAGGAAATCCCTTCAAACACAGATGCCATAACCCCTTCAAAGCTGTCTGTGGGATGATTGGGCTGCAGCCTGGAGGCCAGGGTTCCCGGAAGACCGATTGTTGTATTGCAGGTAGCCGGAACAATCAGTTTTTTAGAAGCCACAATGATGTCAAGATTGCTCATCAGCTTTGTCACACCTGCGATCACTTCGGCAGTAAGACCATCACGAATTTCTTCAATGGCAGCAGCAGGAGAGGCCAGAATGAATTCCCGCAGTTCTCCAAGGGTTATGGATTTGATTTTTTTATAGGCTTCCTCATCCACTCCATCCTGAATGACTCTTGTGACTTCATCGGTTTCATAATCCACTACCGGATGGTTTCGTAAATCAGAAACGGATAAATCAGCAAGTACAACTTTGGCAGCAATGCGTTCTGCTGCATCTGCCGCGGCAATTCCAGCTAGTGTGTCACCGGATTTTTCTTCATTCGCTTTTGCCAGGACTTCCCTGACAGTTCGAAATTCGTAGGTTTTACCGAATAATCTTGTCTTTAATTTCACCTTTTCGGCCTCCTATGCTTCCATTTCATTTTCTGTGGATACAAATCCATTTGCAAAAACCTTGTCTTTTACCAGGTAATAAAGAATAGCTGCAGCATAAACAATGGCAGCCAGGAACAAAAGAGAGGCCTGGGAAACCACCAGGGAAACCAGCGAACTTGCCGAATGATTTTTCTGCATATGCGGTTGGACCAGCTGCAGAGGGGATGGCTGTTGCCAGCTCTGAGTAACAAAATACAAAAGAGACATAGAAAAGTGTGACAATGAATGTTGCGATTAAAGCTCCTGTAAAATTAGTCTTTTCAAACAGGTAATTCCAGCCAAAATACATACCGGATACAACTGCACCTACAATAATCGCCCATAGCTTAACCGGTGTAAGAGCTTTGTTCAAATTTTTTTCTTCCATAATGGAATCCTCCTGATTTTTCTTGATTTTATTGATACACTAATGTTTTAATCACAACGGGTACTGCGCTACCAACCGGTGATCCGATATCTATGTAATCACCGTCCTCAACCTGAATCTGATCCAGGCAGATAACTGGTTTGCTGCACGGCGTATGAATCCGGATCATCTGACTCAGTGCTTTTGCAAAATCTTCTTTTAAAAGCACAATTACAGGGCTTTTTAATCCCTCATAAAGTCTGGCGATCTGATCTGCAAGAAGTTTAAGTTCTCCGTATCCGGGACTTTTTTCCCCCTTTATACTCACTGCAAGAACCTCATCCTCATAAAGCTCCATAAGAGATCTGGTACTTCTATATACATCTTCCCACTGGCTGGCAGCTGCCGGGCATTTTACTATGGGAATATTCCGCATAGGTAAAATAGAGGGGTCAACACCTACCGTACTTCCGCTGACGGACAGAGCGTGGCTTCCTGCTCCGATTACGGTTGCCCTTATTCTTTCTTCTGGAATGAGAAGTCTGCTCTTATAGGGGGCAAGAGCCTGAGTGATTTTGATTCCAAGTAAAGGACCGATGTCTCCGTACTGAAACAATTCTGCCTGGTCTATACTTTCGTTTAATAATCCCACGTATTCGCCCACTCCGCCGGATATGGATATAAAATCAAGATTCTTTGGAATGGTGAAATCGGTGATGTATAACGGGAGAGTATCCTCATTCATTTCCCGTAATCCAAGTGCCTGAAGGCAGCTGTCTGCCAGATAATCGCAGAAACGTTCCAGCACTTTGATATCAGCAGTTTCTCCCAGACTGATTGCCAGTTTATGACTGGTTATTATATGGACAATCCGGTCTGAAATATAGGTTACGCTGCCAGTGTCATCCAGTTTAATCAGCCTTCCGCCAATGTCCATTGCAAAAGAATCCATACAGGTTCCACAATCGAATACAGCTGCATTTAAGGTTCCTCCGCCGATATCCAGATTAATGATTCTTCTGCTCCTTCTTTTTGATTCTTCGCCAATTCCGGCTCCCCTCCCGGCTAAAACCGCTTCCAGCCCGGGTCCTGCGGTAGCAACAACAAAATCACCCAGATACTCTGATAACCAGATGTTCACCTGCCGGGCATTTTCCTTTCTGGCTGTTTCCCCCGTAATGATAACGGCTCCGGTTTCTATGTTCTCCTTATCAATTCCACTTTCTTTCATAGCTGCCTTTACCCGTTCCCGGATCTGTTCAAAATCTATGGTATCTCTTGAAATCAGTGGTGTGAAGATAACCGGACTGCGATAGATAACCTCAGTCTCATCGATTTTAGTGGTGGGAAGAAGGGAAGGCCCCATTCTGGTTGAGATCTTAATATTGCTGATAATAATTTCCGTTGTACTGGTTCCGATATCCACGCCAATACTGTACAACCATATACCTCCTTCCGGCAGCTTCACAAACGAAAAAACAAATAAAAAAGACGAAGGGAATTTCCTGGCAGGAAACGTCTTCGTCTATATATTTCGTATGAAGTTTTTATATTAACAATTAATATAAGGATTTTGTATTCATTTGTCAACAGTAAAATGAAAAAGTTTTTATATCTTTAGAATCTTAAGTAGAACAGAAATAATCATTGTGCAATATTCACATGACAATTGTCATATAAACAAGTTGTGTAGTGATATATGCATAAATATTGTTGACTTTCCTCCTGCGGTTGTTATGATGAAGACAGGAAAGGGGGTATTTATATGCCAGATGAGGCGGGAAATAAAAAAATAATTGTCGCCGGACACATTTCCCTGGATATTACACCGGTCTTTAAAAGCAGTGACGGAAGGAAAATTCTAAAGTCCTTCCAGCCAGGTAAACTTTTAGAAGTGGGAAACGCCAACATATCCGGAGGCGGAGCGGTTTTTAACACAGGGCTTGGGCTCCATGCGCTGGGAGCCGATGTCCTTTTGATGGCAAACACAGGGGATGATGACTTTGGACAGATCCTAAAAGGAAAGATACAGGAAAGAGGGTGTGAAAGCTGCATTACGGTTATTCCCGGAGAGGATACATCCTACACGATTGTTCTGGCACCAAAGGAGGTTGACCGTTTATTTCTTCATAATCCCGGTTGTAATGACACCTTTGGCTATGAACATGTGGATTTTAGTAAAGCGGCAAAAGCAGCTCATTTTCATTTTGGTTATCCTACACTGATGAAGCGGTTCTACCAGAATGACGGACAGGAATTAAAAGAGCTTTTTTACCGCATCAAAGAGCTTGGACTTACTACTTCGCTGGATTTAGCGGCAGTGGATCCGGAATCGGAAGCTGCCTCCTGCCGCTGGGACCGGATTTTTAGTTCCGTGCTTCCCTATGTGGACTTTTTTGTACCCAGTATTGAAGAACTGGGGTTTTTGTTAAACCGTCCCCTCTATGAGAAATGGCAGGAAAATGCTGACGGTGATGATATTACCTCCATTCTCTCTTTAAAGAAAGACGTGGAAACCATTGCAGATGAGGCCCTTCAGCTGGGCGCAAAGGCAGTTCTTTTAAAATGCGGTGCAGCCGGAATGTACTTAAAGACAGCTTCAAAACAGGCGTTTGCAGATGGACCGGATTTCTTAAAAGGCTGGGCAGATATTTCTTACTTCCAAAACAGCTTTCTGCCAGACCGGATTCTTTCTGCCACCGGAGCGGGAGATACCAGTATTGCCGCATTTATTAAAGCCATGCTGGAGAAACGTTCTCCGGAAGAATGTGTGAAACTTGCGTCGGCAACAGGTGCTTCCTGTGTGACAGCTTATGATACAGTAAGCGGGCTGCTGCCTTTTGAAACATTAGAGGAAAAAATCAAAAACGGGTGGGAAGAACAGAAACGAATCCTGCCATAAATGAAAAGGAGGAATTACATATGCTTGTTACCATGAAATCAATTCTCAACCTGGCAGAAGCCAGAAACATTGCTGTAGGTGCCTTTAATATTACTTCTCTGGAGGGAATCCAGGCAGTGTTAGGAGCTGCGGAGGAAACAAGGCAGCCAGTTATTTTACAGTTTGCACCTGTCCATGAAACAATTATCCCCCCTTTCTGTAATGGGCCCCATCATGGTTATGATGGCAGAACATGCAGCCGTTCCCGTAGCAGTACACTTAGATCACGGAGATGATTTTAAGAAGTTAAAACAGGCCCTGGACATGGGATTCACCTCCATTATGTACGATGGTTCCGCCCTGTCTTTTGAGGAAAATGCAGCGGGTACTCAGATTGCAGTAGAACTTGCGGCCCCATATGGAGCTTCCGTTGAAGGCGAAATCGGTGCAATGGGCAGAGAAGAATTCAAAAGCGTGGGAGAAGGCGAAGGAAATGAAGCGGCCGAAAGCTGCTACACAGATCCGGATCAGGCGGAAACATTTACTTCACTTACCGGAATTGACGCATTGGCCTGTTCCTTTGGCACTGTACACGGACTCTATTTAAAAAAGCCCAATCTGGACCTTGACAGAATCAGCCGGATTCGGGACAAAGTGGCTCTCCCCATTGTCATGCACGGAGGTTCCGGGATCAGCGATGAAGATTTTTATCAGTGCATCAAACGCGGGGTCCGTAAGATTAATTATTATACCTACCTGGCAAAGGCCGGCGGCATGTATGTAAAGGAAAAAACCGCTAATGCAGAGGATGTGGTATTTTACCATGATGTGACCCTTTGGGGAGTGGAGGCAATGAAAAAAGACGTGCTTCATACCATTAAAGTATTTTCTGGTATGGAACAGAAAGAGAGCTGATTGCTATGAAACGTTCTGAAGTTAACAAAGCCTTAAAGGAAATGGAACAAATGATTCAGACATGTGGATTTTCCCTTCCGCCTTTTTTGCAGCTTTACTCCTGAGGAATGGAGGGAAAAAGGACATGACTACGATGAAATCCGTGACAATATGCTTGGCTGGGATATTACGGATTTCGGACTTGGGGATTTTGACCAGACCGGTTTTTCACTGATTACACTTCGAAATGGTAATGTAAAGCAAAAGAAATATACAAAAACCTATGCGGAAAAACTGCTTTTCCTAAAAGAAGGTCAGTCAGCTGCCATGCATTTTCACTGGACAAAAATGGAGGACATTATAAACAGAGGGGGAGGTAACGTTCAGATCCGTGTTTACGAATCCAGCCCAGACGGTGGTTTTTCTGATTCTGACGTAACAGTTAATAGTGATGGGAGAAGTTATATGGTTCCTGCCGGAACTGTGGTAACACTGCACCCTGGGGAGAGTATTACCATTTATCCTAACCTCTACCATGACTTTCATGTGGAACCCCATTCCGGCCCGGTGCTGCTTGGTGAAGTATCCATGTGTAACGATGATCAGGAGGATAATCGATTTTACCAGCCAATCGGCCGCTTCCCCAAAATAGAAGAAGACCAGCTCCCTTACCGCCTCCTTTGCAACGAATACCCCAAGGCAAAGTAATTGTGCAATGTGATGAAAATTCAGCCATGGGCAATCCGGATTCTCTTAATACAGCATATTAAATATGACAAATGTAATGAAAAACTAATTACATTGTGCACATGTTTTAAAAACAGCAGGGTGATATGATATTTATGCAGCACATAACACAACTGTAAAATGTATAAGGAGGATTTACCATGAAAAAAAGCACAAAAAAGCTTGCCGCAATTCTGATGTGCGCAGCTCTTGCCGGAATGTCTGTGGCAGGCTGCAGCAATGGGGAACCAGAAACAAAGGCACCTGAAACAACCAAAGCAGCGGAAACCACAAAAGCGGAAACAAAGGCTGAAACAAAAGCAGAGACAAAAACAGAAACCAAAGCTGCTGTAAAATCAGAATCTGCCGTAAACATGGCAGACGCAAATGTAAAAAAGAAAGATCCAAGTAAGCATTATAAATTCGGATATACCTGTATGGACGGTACCAATCCATTCTTTGTAACAATCGAAAAGACCATGCGGGAAATGATTGAAGCCCAGGGAGACGAACTGGTTTCAGTGGATCCCGCCAATGATGTAACTCTTCAGATCACCCAGGTTGAGGATTTGGTCTCACAGAAAATTGATGCCATGTTTATGAATCCGGCAGAAGCAGAAGGAATCCTTCCCGCTCTGGATCAGTTAAAAGAAGCAAAGATTCCAACAGTAGGCTTTGATACAGAAGTAGCCGATATGTCCTATCTGATTTCTTACACCGGCTCAGATAACTATAATGCAGGTTTCGTATGCGGAGAAGATTTAGTAAAGAAATGTCCAAATGGCGGAGATATCATTGTTCTTGATTCCCCAACCATGAATTCCGTAACAGACAGAACAAACGGATTTTGGATGCCATTAAAAACCACAACTTCAATATTGTTGCCCAGCAGGATGCAAAGGGAAATTTAGAGGTCTCCATGGGAATTGCAGAAGATTTACTTCAGGCTCATGGCAATGTAGTTGCCATCTTCGGCGGAAATGATCCTACCGCACTGGGCGCACTGGCAGCTGCTAACGCAGCAGGAATTAAGGACTGCAAAATCTATGGGGTAGACGGTTCTCCTGATATTAAGGCAGAAATGGCCTCCGGCACTTCTCTTATTGAAGGAAGCGGCGCTCAGTCACCAGTAAAAATTGCTCAGTCTGCAGTTAACATTATGTACTCATACTTAAACGGGGAAGAAGTCGCTGACCGGTATCCCGTAGAAACATTCCTCATTACATCTGAGAATGTAAAGGATTATGGCACAGACGGCTGGCAGTAAATAAAGATAAGAGGAACCATACCTCCTGGAACAAGCGTGTTACATGCTCCGGGAGGCGGTGCCTTTTTTCCAGACTGACATCATAAATGGATAACGAACAGGCAGGTGAATATATGAGTAAAAAAATTCTGCTTCAAATGAAAAACATACATAAATCATTCCCGGGTGTCAATGCATTGCAGGGAGTGGATTTTGAACTTTTCCCTGGGGAAGTTCATGCCCTTCTTGGTGAAAACGGGGCCGGAAAATCCACGTTAATCAAGGTATTAGGCGGAATCTACATTGCAGAAGAGGGAGAAATTTTCATTGAAGGACAGAACGTGGTCATTGACGGAGTAAATGCTTCTCATGCCAACGGAATTTCCATCATCCATCAGGAACTGGTACTGGTCCCTCATATGACCGTGGCAGAAAATATCTTTCTTGGGCGGGAACCTGGGAAAGGCGGTTTTATAGATCATGAGACAATGGAGCGGGAAGCAGGAACGCTTTTAGATGATTATCATATGAGCATCTCTCCGGGAGCCTTTGTCAAGGATTTAACCATTGCCCAGCAGCAGATGGTGGAAATCGTAAAAGCCATTTCCTACCGTTCAAAATACTGGTCATGGATGAGCCTACCTCCTCCATATCGGATAAAGAAGTGGAATTCCTGTTTCAGACCATGCGTATGCTGACCAAAAAAGGTGTGGGAATTATATATATTTCCCATAAAATGGATGAGTTGGAGCAGATCTGCGACCGGGTGACTGTTTTAAGGGATGGCACCTATGTAGGAACAAAAGTTGTGAAGGACACCTCAAGAGATCAGTTAATCTCCATGATGGTGGGGCGGGAACTGACAAAATATTATACCCGGGATTATAAAGAACCGGGTGAAGTTGTATTAAAATGCGAAAACATAACAGATGGTAAGATGGTAAAAGGAGCCAGCTTTGAACTGCGTCAGGGCGAGATCATCGGCTTTGCCGGATTAGTGGGAGCAGGCAGAAGTGAAACCATGAAATGTATTTTTGGTCTGACCCCATGTCTGACCGGGGAAATCTATGTAAATGGAAAACCTGCAAAGATTAAGTCTCCTTTAGATGCCATGAACTACAAAATAGCACTGGTGCCGGAGGACCGGAAGCAGGAAGGCCTTTATCCGGTACAGAGCGTGCGCTTTAACTCTACAATAGAAGTGCTTAAATCTTTTATTAAAGGCATACTGGTCAATCAGAAAAAAGAAGAAGAAATAACCGGAAAATATATTGAAATGATGGATACAAAGACTCCATCCCAGGAACAGCTGATTAGAAACTTATCCGGTGGAAACCAGCAGAAGGTCATGATCGGAAGATGGCTGGCCACCTCTCCTGACATCCTGATTCTTGATGAGCCGACCAGAGGCGTGGATGTAGGGGCGAAATCCGAAATTTATGCAACCATGAATGAACTGGTCAAAGAGGGAATGTCAATTATCATGATTTCTTCCGAACTGCCGGAAATTCTTAACATGAGCGACCGGGTATATGTCATGTGTGACGGAAGAACCACCGGCTGTTTCCACCATAGCGAAAACATAACCCAGGAACAGATTATGAAGCTGGCAGCCAAGTAGGAAAGAAGGAGAAATCAGATGACAACAAGAATTCAAAAAAATGTAAAACAGTATTTAAAAGATAACATCGGAATTATCGGTGCACTGCTGATTCTGTGTATTTTCCTGTCCATATTTCCAAAGACCAGCGGTGTATTTCTGACACATAAAAATATATTTAATGTACTGAGGCAGATTTCTTCCAACTTATTCCTTGCATGCGGAATGACCATGGTAATTATTTTAGGAGGAATCGACCTTTCCGTAGGTTCCATTATAGCCCTGTCCGGTTGTGTGGCAGCAGGCTGTGTGGCACGCTATAATCTTCCCATATTTGCAGCTATAATAATCGGCGTTCTTATCGGTACTGCCGTTGGTATGGCAAACGGCGTGGTTATCTCCAAAACAACCATCCCGCCGTTTATTGTTACACTTGCCACTATGAATGTGGCGAAAGGTCTGGCTTACGTTTATACTGGAGGTTCTCCCGTAAGAGTCGTTACGAAGAAATGGCAGTTTCTTGGTGCCGGCTATATTGGAGGCGTTCCCACCCCTGTTATTATTCTGGTATTTGTGTTAATCATTACTGCAGTTATTATGAATAAGACAAAGCTGGGGCGCCACATCTATGCAGTGGGAGGTAATTCCCAGGCCGCAAGATTCTCTGGAATCAGTACGGCAAAAGTAAAATTACTGGTACATACCTATTCCGGACTTATGGCAGGCCTTGCAGGTGTTGTTCTCGCTTCCCGTATGTATTCCGGCCAGCCCACAGCAGGAGACGGAGCAGAAATGGACGCCATTGCGGCAGTTGTGGTTGGAGGCACTTCCATGGCAGGCGGTTCCGGTAAAATCGGAGGCACCATTATCGGAGGACTGATCATTGGTGTATTAAATAATGGACTGAATCTTTTGAATGTCAACTCATTCTGGCAGTATGTGGTAAAGGGTATTGTCATTTTATTGGCAGTATTTGTAGACTATTTGCGGAACAAGAAAAGGGTTAGAATTCATAAGAGAGCAGGGAGCGTTTCCTTAACAGTGAAACGCTTTTTGTGGTATAATAAATAAAAAAACACGGGGGTGTTTATACATGAAGAGAAAGGCTGGGGTATTTCTCTTAATTGCACTGACTGTAGCTTTGTTTGCCGGCTGCAGCAGGAGGAAGGACGAAGCACCTCCTCACGAAGCGCTCATATTTGGTGCCACCTATATGACGCGGAATAATCCCTACTTTAATGTTTTGGGACAGGGGATTGAAGAAGTGGTGGAAGCCAATGGAGATATTCTTTTAACCAGAGATCCCTTGCAGGATCAGAAGAAGCAAAATGAACAGATTGAGGAACTCATCGACGAAGGAATCAGTATGCTTTTCTTAAATCCGGTGGACTGGGAAGAGGTCCGTCCGGCTTTACTGGCCTGTAAAAAAGCAGGCGTGGCAGTGATTAACGTGGATACTGTGGTGAAGGACCGGGATCTGGTTATATCTGTGATAGAAACGGACAACTATCAGGCAGGTCAGCTTTGCGCTCTGGATATGATGAAGCGAAGAAAATCTGCGGATATTGTAATACTGGATAATCCCATTCAAATGTCTATTACCTACCGGGCACAGGGGTTTACCGATGCCATTGCAGGTAATCCGGGTTACCGGGTGGTATACCGGCATGCGGCAGCAGGAGAAATCGAGGTTTCGTCCAAAGTCATGGAGGAATTTTTAAACCAGAATAAAAGGTTTGATGTGGTTCTTGGGGGGCAATGACCCTACGGCTCTTGGTGCGCTGGCAGCACTTCAGCAGGCCAGAAAGGAAGATGGAGTCCTGATCTACGGAATAGACGGTTCTCCCGACTTTAAGGCGATTCTGGATATGGGGTATGTGACCGGAACCAGTGCCCAAAGCCCCAAAGCCATTGGAAGGGTTGCTGCTGAAACCGCTTACCGGTACTTAAACGGAGAACCGGTGGACCCCTATATCAGCCTGTCCAGTACTTTCATTACAAAGGATAATCTGGCTGAATACGAAATTGACGGCTGGCAGTAGGTGAGAGATGGAAGATAATAAATTTAACGGCAGAATCAGGATTTTACAGAACGCAATCCTGGTAATTAATATTATATCCGTAATGGGGATCAGCACTTTTATATACGCCACAATTGAAAAAATCCGAAGAGCTTACGATGCCAGAGAATTTTTAAATGAAATTCAGGCCATCGTCTGGTACCCCTATGCAAAAATCTGGCTCTGTGCCCTGTTATTAGGTTTTCTGACCTTAAGCATGGTAATCAGAGACCGGTTGTTTCCCAATAACAGCAAGGTTATTTTAACCAGTCTGGTTGCAGATTTTATTGCCTGCTTTGCCATCATTATCGAACTGAATTTTAACTATAACGGAATCCTGTTACTGGTCTTTTCCAATGTTATTCTGTATGTGAAAAATGGAAAATCCAGATATATACTGGCAGCCGTTGCCATCGGAAGTTTTATTCTTGCCGATTATGAACTGCTGTCAATCTCTTACAGACTGTATTCCATACAGGATTATATCGCTTTTTTACAGCGCCTCGAAACAGCAGTATTTTCTCAGTGTTTATAACATTTTCATATCCTTGAATGTAATCCTGTTTGTTGCTTACTGTGTCAATATTATCAACGAGCAGCAGGGAAATATCGATGAAATACACGGATTAAATGAAAAACTCCACGATGTGAACGAACAGCTGCAAAAGTATTCCCTTATGGCAGAAAAAATGGCGGAGACCAGAGAGCGCAACCGTCTGGCAAGGGAAATTCATGATACGCTGGGGCATACACTCACTGGGATTTCAGCCGGGATTGATGCCTGTATAGCGATCATCAGCATCTCACCGGAACAGACAAAAAAGCAGCTGGAGCTGATAAGCAAAGTCACCAGAGACGGGATTAAGGACATCCGCCGTTCTGTCAGCGAACTAAGACCCGATGCCCTGGACCGCTTCAGCCTGGAATTTGCCATTAATAAGATGGTAACTGACATCAATGCAGTATCCGAAACAAGAGTCTATTTTGACTGCAGGGTAAGTAATTTAAAATTCGGTGAGGACGAGGAGAATGCCATTTACCGTGTGGTTCAGGAAGGGATCACCAATGCCATACGCCATGGGCAGGCAAAAGAGATCTGGGTAACCATGAAAATGGAAAAAGAAGATATTCTGATACAGATTAAAGATAATGGAATTGGGTGTAAAGAAATGAAAAGCGGTTTCGGCACCAAGCATATGAAAGAGCGGATTCGTATGCTGAACGGAGCTGTTACATTTGATGGAAGTGATGGTTTTATCGTAAATGCAAGAATACCGATCCGGGGAGGGGAGAGACCTATGATTAAAGTATTGATTGCCGATGATCAGGAACTGATACGCCAGAGTCTGCAGATTGTATTAAACAGCAGGAAAGATATGACCGTTACCGATGTGGCGGCAGACGGCCAGGAAGTGATGCGGTGCATTCGCAAAAATAAACCGGACGTGATCTTAATGGATGTGCGTATGCCTAAAATGGATGGGGTGCAATGCACAAAACTCATTAAGGAAAGCTGTCCTCAGATTAAAATCATTATTCTGACCACCTTTGACGATGATGAATATGTATACAATGCCCTGAAATACGGTGCCAGCGGATATTTACTAAAAGGAGTCTCCATGGAAGAACTGGCCAATGCGATTACGACTGTTTACAACGGCTGGGCAATGATTAATCCGGATATAACAGCAAAGGTTTTAAGGCTGTTCTCCCAGATGGCAAAAGCAGATTACTCCATTACAGTAAAAGAAAAGAATATGGATGAGCTGACGAGAGCAGAATGGAAGATCATCGCCCAGGTTGAAAAAGGAGCAAGCAACCGGGAAATCGCCCGGACTTTAAACTTATCAGAGGGAACCGTACGAAATTATTTAAGTACCATTTTAAACAAACTGAATTTAAGAGACCGGACCCAGCTTGCAATCTGGGCAGTTCAGACCAACGTGAGAAATAAGGTGGAAGGGCGGCCATTGGAAACAGAGGGGGCTTTATGAAAAAAAGGCGCTTTATTTTAAGCGGGCTGATGGGTTTGTTTCTGCTTTTGGCCTGCTTTTTTCTCTACCAAAAAAACAGCCGTCCCGTTATTCTGGAATTTGGTATGTTTACCGGCAGCAACTGGGATGTTGCAAGTGCCAACAGCTTTAAAATATTCGACCGGGCCATTGCAGATTTTGAAAAAAATCATCCCAATGTGAAGATTCACTATTACAGCGGAATTGCAAAAGAGGATTACTCCGAGTGGTGTGCAAGAAAGCTTTTAGAAGGAAAAACACCGGATGTATTCATGGTATTAGACTCTGATTTTGATAAGTTTACTTCTCTTGGAGTGATGAAGAATCTGGAAGATTTAATGTCCTCTGATGACAGTTTTCACAAAGAGGATTTTTTTACAACTGCTTTGGATACCGGACGGAACGGGGGGCATCAGTATGCCCTTCCCTATGAAGTGGTTCCCACCCTGATGTTTGTAAATAAGTCTCTTCTTGCAAAAGAAGGAATCGATATGCCAAAGGAAGACTGGACCTGGGAAGATATGGCTGAGATCTGCCAGAGGGTTACAAAGGATACGGATCAGGATGGGCTTTTGGATCAGTTCGGAACTTATAATTACAGCTGGCGGGATGCCTTATATACGTGCGGGGGCAAGCTATACGAGAACAATCAGGCTCAGATATCCTTTACTGACAGCCGGGTTTTAAATGCAGTTAAATACATCAAACGCCTGAATGATATTAATCAGGGGCAGAGTGTAACACAGGAAGATTTCAATGCTGGAAGAGTGGCTTTTATGCCTCTCACCTTTGCAGAGTACCGAACCTACAAAACCTATCCCTACCGGATTAAGAAATATACCAAATTTCAATGGGACTGTATCACCTTTCCGGCAGATAAAGAGGGCGGGAATACCTCCAAGGTAGATGCTCTGCTAATCGGAATCGGCAGCAAAACCAGACATGAAGCCCTTGCCTGGGAGTTTTTAAAACAACTGACTTATACCGGTGAAATGCAGATGGATGTTTACCGCTATTCCCAGGGAGTGCCTGCTCTGAGAGCAGTGGCCTCTTCCCAGGAAGGGGTGGATTGCCTTCAGGAAGACATGGATGAAGGGGAACAGGTTATAAGCAGCACACTCTTATGCCATGTCATTGAAAACGGAATCATTGAACCCAAGCTTCTCCAGTATCAGCAGGTGATGAATCTGGCAGATGGAGAGGTCTCTAAAATACTGCAGGAAAATAAAAATGTGGACAGCAGCATGAAGATCTTTCAGCGGACTGTGAGTAAATATTTACAGCAGCAGAAATAATCTGCTGTGATTAGTAAAATGTATATGAATAGAGTTGTTGTAAGGGTAAATAATTAATTTACTGGTACAGCAGCTCTTTTTTTATAAAAAATAGTTGACAAATAAAATTTGCAGCTGTATTATTGTATTATGTCATTAGTACAGTAATACAATTTGACGTAGAGGAGGAACAAAGAATGTCATGGGAACTTAAGAATGATCGCCCTATCTATATTCAATTAATTGAGCAGATTCATTTTCGGATCATATCCGGTGAATACAAATCCGGTTCCAAGCTTCCTAGTGTCAGGGATTTAGCTGCTGAAGCTTCTGTTAATCCTAATACGATGCAAAAAGCACTTTCGGAACTGGAGCACAGCGGATTGCTTGTCACCAATCGAACCAGTGGGCGTCTTATTACGGAGGATCAATCTATGATACAAAAAATGAAGCTGGATCTGGCAAAAGAACAGCTGGAAAACTTTATGGAACAATTAAAAAAACTGGGTTTCAGCGATGAAGAGGTTAAAACATTTATCCTGGAATCGGTACAGTAAATCAAATTCATATATGGGAGGTAATCAGTATGAATCCATTACTTGAATGCAATGCGTTAAGCAAACGCTACGGCAATGTAACTGCTTTATCAGATATCAATCTGACATTAGAACGAGGTAAAATCGTAGGTCTTCTGGGACCCAACGGAAGTGGAAAAACCACATTAATCAAGCTTATTAACGGATTACTGGTTCCGTCAAAGGGCCAGCTTTTAATCAATGGAACAGCACCTGGAACGGAGACAAAAAAAGTAGTGTCCTATCTGCCGGATAAGACTTACTTAAACAATTGGATGAAAGTGAAAGATCTGTTGAATTTCTTTGAAGATTTTTATTATAATTTTGATAAGAAGCGTGCCTATGACATGTTGGAAAAACTTCATATCAATCCCAATGATTCTTTAAAGACAATGTCCAAAGGCACAAAAGAGAAAGTACAGCTAATTCTTGTTATGAGCCGCAATGCTGACCTATATGTTCTGGATGAGCCAATCGGCGGTGTAGACCCTGCCTCCAGAGATTATATTCTGGATACCATTATCAGCAATTATAATGAAAATTCAACCGTCCTCATTTCTACTCATCTGATTGCAGATGTTGAAAACGTACTGGATGAAGTGATTTTCATTCAAAATGGACGCATCAACCTTCAGTCGTCAGTGGATGATATCCGTATGAAAGAAGGCAAATCTGTTGATGCATATTTCAGGGAGGTATATAAATGTTAGGAAAATTAATTAAACACGAACTAAAGGCAACTGCACGCTATTTTTTACCCTTGTTTTTAATTGCAATTGTGCTGACGCCAATCACCAGATTTACACTCTGGATCGGAAATTACCCTAAGATTTTACAATTCATCCCAACTGTTATTGTTTTTGTATATGTAGCTTCCCTGATAATGGTTGCCAGTGCAAGTATACTGCTGATTATTTATCGTTTTTATAAAAGCATGGTAACTGACGAGGGGTATTTAATGCATACACTCCCGGTTTCTTCGGAAAGCCATATATTATCCAAACTGACCGTAGCAAGTATATGGACCGTCAGCAGTTGGCTTGTTATATTTATTTCAATATTCGGCATGTTTTTTACACCAGATCGTTTATCCCTGTTAATCGATAAACTTTCATACGCCTGGTTCTATTTTAATGCTTCAGTAAACAGTTCACTGATGGCCCTGCTTATTATAGAAATTATTTTTATAGTAATACTGGGGATATTTACAGCACCTCTGATTTACTATGCTTCTATCGCAATTGGTCAGGTAATCAGCAAGAACAAAATATTAGGTTCCATAATCGGATTTTTTATTATCCAGGTTGTTTCACAGATTATAAGTGTTATCTTAATGGTACCGGTTGGTTTTTATGGTGACAGGGTCAGTGATTCGGCAAACTCCATGCTATCCTTTTTTGTGAATTTCTTTTTCCCAGTAACCATCCTTCTGGCTGTCTTCACTCAGATAATCCTTTTCGGGATTACCGATTATATTTTCAAGAAAAAACTTAATCTGGAATAGTTTCAGGCGTTGATTCTTATTGGGGATCAACGCCTTCTTTCTGGCAGATATGGCGCAGAATGTCAGATTTTGTTCCAATTTCTGCAGTTTTAGTAAATAGTGTTGCTTAATCCTATAAAGTATTTTATAATTAAGCTTTGTGGTGATTGTTGATTTTTTTCTTTTTTACACATGCTATTCCAATCACACAGAATTAACAATAATGTGCATCTGGCACAATTCAAAAAGGAATAATTATGAAAAAATTAGCTTTATCTGATGAAATACTATTAAGTATTGAAAAGCCTGCCCGATATATTGGGAATGAAGTCAATATGGTAAGAAAGGACACTGATTCTGTAGACATCCGTTTTGGTATGTGTTTCCCTGATGTTTATGAAATTGGAATGTCTCATCTTGGAATGCAGATTCTATATGATATGTTTAACAGAAGAGAGGATATCTACTGTGAACGTATTTTTTTCTCCATGGACTGATTTAGATAAGATCATGAGAGAAAAAAAGATCCCTCTTTTTGCATTGGAATCACAGGATCCGATTAAGGAATTTGACTTTATAGGAATCACACTTCAATATGAAATGTGTTATACAAATATTCTGCAGATCCTTGATCTTGGTCAGATTCCCCTTCATGCCAGCGAAAGACAGGAGAGCGATCCGATTATTATCGGTGGCGGTCCCTGTGCCTATAATCCTGAGCCTCTTGCAGAGTTTTTCGATATGTTCTATATTGGAGAGGGAGAAACGGTTTATTTCGAATTGATGGACCGCTATAAGGAAAATAAGAAAAAGGGAGGAAGCCGGAGAGAATTTCTTGAGATGGCAGCTGAGATTGAAGGAATCTATGTTCCTTCTTTTTATGATGTATTCTACCACGAAGATGGTACGATCAAAAGCATGACTCCCAACAATCCCCATGCAAAGGCAACCGTAACGAAACAGCTGGTTGTTCATATGGATGATGCTACCTACATTGAAAAACCGGTTGTTCCATTTATAAAAGCAACACAGGACCGTGTTGTTTTAGAGATTCAAAGAGGCTGCATCCGTGGCTGCCGCTTCTGCCAGGCAGGCAACGTTTACCGGCCGATGCGGGAACACAGCCTGGAATATTTGAAAGATTATGCTTATAAGCTGCTAAAGAATACCGGTCACGAAGAAATTTCCTTAAGTTCCTTAAGCTCCAGCGATTACAGCGAACTGGAAGGAATCGTTACCTTCCTCATCGATGAATTCAAGGGGAAAGGCGTGAACGTTTCCCTTCCGTCTCTTCGAATTGATGCATTTTCTCTGGATGTTATGAGTAAAGTTCAGGATATTCGTAAGAGCAGTCTGACCTTTGCACCAGAAGCAGGCTCTCAGAGACTTCGTGATGTAATAAACAAAGGACTGACTGAAGAAATTATTCTAAAAGGTGCCAGCGAAGCATTCCAGGGCGGCTGGAACCGTGTTAAGCTTTATTTCATGCTTGGGCTTCCTACAGAAACCGTAGAAGATATGGAAGGAATTGCAGAACTTTCGGAAAAAGTGGCAGAAGTCTATTATGAGATCCCCAAGGACCAGCGAAACGGAAAAGTACAGGTCATTGCCAGTTCTTCTTTCTTTGTACCAAAGCCTTTCACACCTTTTCAGTGGGCAAGAATGAGCACCAAGGATGAGTTTTTACAGAAAGCTTATCTTGTGAAAGATAAATTCCGCACCATGCTGAATCAGAAGAGCTTAAAGTACAATTATCACGAGGCTGACTTAACCGTTCTGGAAGGTGTTCTTGCAAGAGGTGACAGAAAGATATCCGCTCTCATTGAAGAAGTTTATAAAAATGGTGCTCTCTATGATTCATGGTCTGAGCACTTTAAAAATGATGTCTGGATGAAAGCCTTTGAAACCTGCGGGCTGGACCCGGATTTCTATACCATAAGGGAAAGAAGCTTAGATGAAACATTCCCCTGGGACTTTATCAATGCCGGAGTTTCCAAAGAATTTTTAAAGAGAGAATGGCAAAATGCCATTGGAGAGAAAGTCACCCCCAACTGCCGTATGCAGTGTATTGGCTGTGGTGCCAAGAGCTTTAAAGGAGGTGTCTGCTATGAAAATCAGAATTAAATTTACCAAACAGGGGCCAGTTAAATTTATCGGTCATCTTGACGTAATGCGTTATTTCCAGAAAGCTATGAGAAGAGCGGACGTGGATATTAAATACAGCGAAGGCTTCAGCCCTCATCAGGTCATGTCATTTGCAGCACCTCTTGGAGTCGGTCTTACCAGCAATGGGGAATACATGGATATAGAGGTTCATTCCATGACAGACTGTGACACCCTGATGAAGCAGTTAAACGATGTAATGGCGGAAGGTATTTGTGTTACTGAATGCCACCTGTTAAATGATAATGCCAAAAAATGCCATGTCTTTGGTTGCTGCCGCTGACTACACAGTCACATTCCGGGAAGGAAAAGAGCCAGAAGATATAAATGGATTTTTTGAGGGGCTTCTTAAGTTTAAAGAGCAGGATCACATACTGATTGTGAAAAAATCAAAAAAGGGAGAGAGAGAAGTAGATTTGAAAAATTACATCTACCAGCTTTCTGTCTCCGATAATCAAATTTTTATGAAAATATCAGCAGGAAGTGCAGATAATTTAAAACCCGAACTGGTAATGGAAGCTTATGACCAGTGGAGAGGGGAAGCCAGTCCTGAATTTGCATTTTGTATCCAGAGAGAAGAAGTTTACGGGAATACAGGTGATGAAGCTAATCCTGTTCTTGTCCCTCTGGGTCTCATAGGAGAATCCGTTGAATAAATTGATCATTACCAGATGGAATGGGTGTATTATCACTCTTTTACAGTCAGGGAAGGAAACCCTGCAAATTGATATTGAGCCGGAAGAAAGCCATTCTTTCCTAGGAAATATCTATATTGGCAAAGTAAATAACATTGTGAAAAATATCAATGCTGCATTTGTAGACATTGGAAGCGGGCAGATGGGTTATTTAAGTCTTGGTGACTCATCTGTTCATTTTGCCGATGGCCGTATATTTGACGGGAAACTCCGCCAGGGAGATGAAATTGTTGTTCAGGTGGAGCGGGATGCGGTAAAGACGAAAGCTCCGGTTCTCACGGGGAATTTAAATATTACCGGAAGATACTTTGTTCTCACTTCAGGAAAAAAGCAGATTGGTTTTTCAGCTAAAATCCAGGATTTAGGTTGGAAACAGCAAATGAAGGAATATTTAGAAAGTGAAAAAGCGGATTGGGGTATCATTGTCAGGACCAACGCTTACAGCGCTCCCATGGATTCCTTAAAAGAGGAACTGCATCTGTTAAAAGGACGTTTATCTGATATCCTTACTCATGCCGGACACAGGACCTGCTATAGCTTACTATACGGTTCCGCACCCTCCTATTTAAGCGGTCTGCGTGACAGCTTTCAGTCATCTTTAGAGTCGGTGGTAACCGATGAGCAGGATATTTATGACGCAATAAAAAAATACTTAAGTGAACACCAACAGGAAGATCTCCATTTGCTGACTTATTATGAAGATTCACTGCTTCCTCTTAAAAAGCTGTACCGGATTGAAAAAACCATGAGTGAAGCCCTTGGAAAAAAGGTCTGGATGAAGTCCGGAGGATATTTAGTCATTGAACCTACAGAAGCTTTAGTAGTGATTGATGTAAATACCGGTAAATACTCAGGTAAAAAGGCACTTCGTGAAACCATCATGAAAATTAATCTGGAAGCCGCCGAGGAAATCGGACACCAGATCAGACTTCGAAATTTATCAGGTATTATTGTCATAGATTTTATTGATATGGAACGGGAAGAAGATAAAAAGTTCCTTTTAAAGCGACTTGAGGAAATCGTCTCAAGAGATCCCGTTAAAACCACAGTTGTTGAAATAACCAAATTAAATCTGGTTGAAATTACAAGAAAAAAAATAAGAAAGCCCCTTTGCGAGCAGGCGTTACAGATGAAGGAGAAGATTTCATTATGAAAATCATAATCGTGGGTTGCGGAAAAGTTGGGACAACCCTGGCAGAACAGTTAAACAAAGAACAACATGATATCGTCATTATCGATAAAAATGCCGGCGTGGTAAATTCCATTTCGGAGAGAATCGATGTTATGGGTGTTGTTGGGAACGGTGCAGTAAATAAGGTACAGATGGAGGCCGGGATCGAAGATACGGATCTTTTAATAGCTACAACAAATTCTGACGAACTGAATATGCTGTGCTGTCTGATTGCAAAAAAAGCAGGTAACTGCCATACAATTGCCAGAATCCGAAACCCTGAATATGATTCCCAAATCGGCTACATTCGTGAAGAACTGGGCCTTTCCCTGGCGATTAATCCTGAAATGGCGGCTGCCATGGAAATTGCAAGACTGCTGCGGTTCCCTTCTGCAATTAAGATTGATACATTTGCAAAAGGGAAAAAAGAAATCTTAAAATTCATTGTTCCTGATCATTCGGTTCTTAATAATATGAAAGTCAGGGATGTTCTGGTAAGACTTAAGTGCAATGTCCTGATCTGCGCCATTGAGCACAATGCAGAGGTCATTATACCAGGAGGAGACTCCATAATTAGTGCAGGAGATAAGATATCTTTCATTGCATCTCCTGTCGAATCCAATGAATTCTTTAAACAGGTTGGAATTGACAACAATGTTATTAAAACAGCCATGCTGGTAGGCGGAGGCAAAATTACTTATTACGTAGCTAAAATGCTGGAAAACACAAAAATCAAAGTGAAGATCCTGGAGCAGAATGCAGAACGCTGTAACGAACTCAGTGAATTGCTTCCAAGGGCCATGGTAATAAATGGCGACGCTTCTGACCAGGAACTGCTTTTGCAGGAGGGGATTGGCCAGACTGATGCATTTGCATCCCTCACCGGCTTCGATGAAGAAAATATTATGCTGTCCCTTTATGCAGCCAGCCAGTCGAAAGCCAAGCTGATCACTAAAATAAACAGGATTGCATTTGAAAATGTTATAGATTCCATGAATCTTGGAAGTATTATTTATCCAAAGCTGATTACTGCAGAAACCATTTTACAGTATGTCCGCGCCATGCAGAATTCCATGGGAAGCAATGTGGAAACACTTTATAAAATTGTGGCGGACCGGGCGGAAGCGTTGGAATTTAAAGTGGTTAATGAACCATGCATTGTAGGAATTCCTCTGGAAAAGCTGGAACTAAAAGATAATCTTCTGGTAGCTTATATCATGCGCAAAGGACGTTTTATCAGTCCACGCGGAAAGGATACCTTAGAAGAGGGGGACAGGGTCATCGTTGTTACAACGGTAACCGGACTGAATGATTTGAAAGATATACTAAGGTAGGAAAAGGCGATAGAGTAATGAATAAAAAAATTATCATTTATGTTTTGGGTTGGATCTTAAACATCGAAGCAGTATTTATGCTCCCCCCCTGTGTGGTTGCATTGATTTACAAAGAGACAAGCGGCATCTGGTTCCTTTTAGTAGCTGCGGTATGTGGTGGAATCGGATTCTTATGTACCCGCAGGAAACCGGCTAATATGGTGTTTTTTGCAAAAGAAGGTTTTGTCTCAGTAGCGTTAAGCTGGATCGTTCTCAGTTTTTTCGGAGCCCTTCCATTTTATTTTAGTAAAGAAATTCCAGTATTTGAAGATGCCATGTTTGAAGTCATATCCGGTTTTACCACAACTGGTGCAAGCATTCTTCCTGATGTGGAGTCTCTTTCCAAATGCATGCTATTCTGGCGCAGTTTCACCCACTGGATCGGAGGAATGGGGGTTCTTGTATTTATTTTATCCATTCTGCCCCTGGCCGGTGGTTACAATATGTATATTATGAAAGCAGAAAGCCCGGGACCCTCCGTGGGTAAACTGGTTCCACGAGTCAGGACTACTGCCAAGATTCTATATGGTATTTACCTGTTTATGACGGCGCTGGAAGTAGTACTGCTTATGATCGGCGGAATGTCATTATTTGACTCCCTGACGATCAGCTTTGGTACAGCCGGTACTGGTGGATTTGGTATAAAAAATAATAGTATGGCATTCTATAACAGCTACTATTTACAGGGTATTGTCACTGTATTTATGATTCTTTTCGGTGTGAATTTTAATGTATACTATCTTTTATTAACACGCCATCCAAAAGATGCCTTATTCAGTGAAGAAGCGAGAGCTTATTTAGGAATCATCGGCGTCTCCATATTATTAATTACAATCAACATTTATCGGGGATTTGGGAAGTGTCTTTGCTGCATTCCACCATGCTGCATTCCAGGTAGCTTCCATTATTACAACCACCGGTTACTCCACGGTTGATTTTGATTTATGGCCTGAATTTTCCAAGGGAATTCTGGTAGTACTTATGTTTATCGGAGCCTGTGCCGGCAGTACGGGCGGAGGTATTAAAGTATCAAGAGTTGTTGTATTATTAAAAGCTGTTAAAAAAGAGCTGGATTCTCTCCTTCACCCAAGAAGTGTAAAAGTTTTAAAACTGGAGGGCAAACCGGTAGAGCATCAGGTAATGAGATCAATTAATACGTTTCTTGGTGCCTATATTGTTATTTTTATCTTTTCCGTGTTAATTGTCAGTCTGGATAATTTTGACTTTACCACAAATTTCACTGCGATTGCGGCAACTTTTAATAATATTGGCCCTGGATTGGCAGGTGCCGGTCCAGCTAAAAACTTTTCCCTGTTTTCACCGTTATCCAAGTATGTCATGATGTTTGATATGCTGGCAGGACGACTGGAGATATTCCCTATGCTTCTTTTATTTGCACCATCTACATGGAAGAAGAGCTAAGTTATAAAAAGCCCCCGGAGAAAACTCCGGGGGCTTTGCAATCTTATAAAAGCAGAAATCAGGCTTTCTTTTTCTGATGCCAGACCTTAAAATTAACTGCCGAAAGAACTATTACAAATATCACATTAAATACCAGGATGCTGATTGCAGCAACGATTCCCACACGATCAGCCACACCGCCTACAATCTGGGGGTGTTATGATTCCTCCCATAGCAGATATTGCTGTGAGAAGAGACATTCCCAGGGTAGAACCCTGAATCAGAGGTCCGGCATTGGCGATACAGGTAGGATAAATACCTGAAAGGAAGAAACCAAGTCCAAGGAGAGAAGCAGTAACCAGAGGTAAGCTGTTAACTTTGATTAATATAAAAAAGCAGACAGCACTGCCAATGGAGTTAATCAGTAATATAGTGCTTCTATGTACTTTTTTAGACATGGCTGCACACAGTAACCGACCACCCATAATAACAAGCCAGGTTAGTGAAACGAGAGTTGTGGCAAATTCCGCACTCATAACACCTGTATTCTGAAGATAAGTGACAAACCACCCATTAATGCAATTTTCTACTCCAAGATAGAAGAACAAAATAAAGGCAATGCAGTAAAATGCAAAAGAACGAAGAAATCCTTTGTTTCCAGCCATTGTGCTTTTCGTCCTGCTTTTCCTTTCTTCGATTTCTTTCTGAGCCTGGTTTATTAAATTATAATTCATGGTTCCGTATGAAATTGCGGATATAATAGTAAGAACTACAATCATATAGAGTGTCACTCGCCATCCAAATCCCAGTTTCATCATCATTGCCGTAAGTAAAGGAGCAAGAAATGCACCGATTGCAAACGTACAGTGAAGAATGTTAAGCTTTCCTGTGGCAGAATCACCATAAATATCATTGACTGCCGCATTGTTTAAAATTGTAATGCATCCTCTGGTAAAACCGTAGAGCAGCATAACTGCGTACATAACTGGAAGAGGAGGCAATAGACTTAAAACCATCAGAGACGTCGGCACAAATAGTGTAACCAGAGTGATAGCCCTCTTTTTTCCCATAACAGGAACCATAACAGGAAAAATAAAGCTGGATGACAGGTTGCCGATTGCCATGACTGATAAAAGTCCTCCAGCTGCAAGAAAGCTGATTCCAGCTTCTTTAATAATGGATGGAAGTATGGCTCCTATTACTAAAACAGCCATACCGCTGACAGCATATCCGTAGCAGCAACGGATAAATATTGAATTTCTTGGATCTGATTTCATTGGTATTACCCCCCTTTTATGATCAAACATTGACCATTATACTAAGAGAAATGAAAAAATACAAGGAGAAGTCATAAAACCCCTGTTTTTTCTAATAAATTTCCAGAAAAAATTATTGACATAACCGTTAAGGAATGCTATATTTATACAGTATGCCGCACAATGAGGTTAAAAAGTTTCTGATTTTTCAGAGCACCATAGTTGGCGAGTAATGATAATAGGAGGTGCCATATGTACGCGATTATTGCAACAGGTGGTAAGCAGTACAAAGTAGCGGAAGGCGATATCATTAAAGTTGAAAAGCTTGGTGTTGACGCTGGTGAAGCTGTCACATTTGACCAGGTTCTTGTTGTAAACAATGGTGAATTAGCAGTAGGCTGCCCGACAGTAGCAGGTGCTACCGTAACAGGTACAGTTGTTAAAGAAGGCAAAGCTAAAAAAGTTATTGTTTACAAGTATAAGAGAAAATCTGGATACCATAAGAAGAATGGTCACAGACAGTCTTATACTCAGGTTAAGATCGAAAAGATCAACGCTTAATCATGATAAGAGTAACCGTATTTGTTGATTCAGAACAACGTTATACAGGAATTGATATGTTAGGACATGCAGGGTTGGCTGATGATCATCAGGATGGACAAGAGCTTGTCTGTTCCGCTGTTTCAGCGCTGGCTTTTAATATGGCCAACAGTGTGGAGCAATTCACAGAGGATTCTTTCGAAGTAAACCAGGAGGAAAAGACAGGATCTTTTCAGTTTCGGTTTACCTCTGACATAAGTTTTGGGTCGCAGCTCCTAATGAATTCTCTGGTATTCGGATTACAGGATATTGAGGAAGAATATGGAGAACCATATATTAAAATCCGATTTAAGGAGGTGTAAGTGATGTTAAAGATGAACCTTCAATTTTTCGCTCATAAAAAAGGGTGTTGGTTCTACAAAGAACGGCAGAGATTCCGAGTCTAAGAGATTAGGTGCCAAGAGAGCTGATGGACAGTTCGTATTAGCTGGCAACATTCTTTACAGACAGCGTGGAACTCACATTCATCCAGGCATCAACGTAGGCCGCGGCGGTGATGATACATTATTCGCTTTAGTGGATGGCGTTGTGAAATTTGAGAGAAAAGGCAGAGACAAAAAGCAGGTTTCTGTTTATCCAAAAGCAATTAACGAATAATTGGACCGGCTTCATACCTTGACGTATGGAGCCGTTTTTTACGATACGCCCATTAATCTGAACATAGAATAATGGGATTCCGTTTTTTTATCACAAGAAAGGAAACAGGTGAATGAATGTTTGCCGATAGAGCAAAAATATATATAAGATCCGGAAAGGGCGGCGACGGTCATGTCAGCTTCCGGAGAGAACTTTACGTTCCCTGCGGCGGTCCTGACGGCGGCGATGGCGGCCGGGGCGGTAATATTATTTTTGAAGTGGATGAAGGACTTAATACGTTAAGTGACTTCAGACACATTCACAAGTATACTGCACAGGACGGAGAACCAGGCGGAAAGCGCCGGTGTCACGGAAAAGACGGCGGCGACTTAATCATAAAAGTACCGGAAGGAACTGTTTTAAAGGATTTTGAATCCGGAAAAGTGATTGCTGATATGTCAGGAGATAACCGCCGTGAAGTTATTTTAAAAGGCGGCAGAGGCGGACAGGGCAATATGAACTTTGCAACCCCTACCATGCAGGCGCCGAAATACGCACAGCCTGGACAGCCTTCTCAGGAACTCTGGGTGCAGATGGAATTAAAAGTAATTGCCGATGTGGGGCTGGTAGGATTCCCCAATGTAGGAAAATCAACTCTTTTATCACGTGTCAGCAATGCAAGACCTAAAATTGCCAACTATCATTTTACTACTTTAAATCCCCATCTTGGAGTAGTTGATATTGATGGAGGAAAAGGCTTTGTCATGGCAGATATTCCGGGTCTGATTGAGGGTGCTTCTGAAGGGGTAGGACTTGGACATGATTTCCTTCGCCATATTGAGCGGACAAGAGTACTGGTTCATGTTGTAGATTCTGCTTCCACAGAAGGAAGGGATCCCATTGCCGATATTAAAGCCATTAATAAAGAGCTGGAAGCCTATAATCCTGAATTAATCAAGCGTCCTCAAATTATAGCTGCCAACAAGATTGATGCCATTTATGAAGATGGTGAGAGTCCAATCGATAAACTGAAAGCTGAATTTGAACCTCAGGGCATTAAAGTTTACCCCATCTCTGCAGTAAGCGGTCAGGGCGTTAAGGAGCTGCTTTATGCAGTATATGAACTTCTTAAAACCGTTAATTTAAGTCCTTTGATCTTTGAAAAAGAATTCGACTTAAAGAGTCTGTCAAGCATAATGCTGCCTTATTCAGTAGAAGTAACGGAAGACGGAGTTTATGTGGTAGAAGGTCCCCGTATTGAAAAGATGCTTGGTTATACAAATCTGGAATCTGAGAAGGGCTTTACTTTCTTCCAGAAGTTCTTAAAAGACAACGGTATATTGGAAGAACTGGAAAATGCCGGCATTCAGGAAGGCGATACGGTCCGCATGTATGGTCTTGAATTTGACTATTACAAGTAACAAGGAGAATAATATGACAAGTAAGCAGAGATCCTATTTAAAAGGATTAGCGATGAATATAGATCCAATCTTTCAGATTGGTAAATCCAGCCTGACTCCTGAGATCACAAATGCGATCGCAGAGGCTTTGGAAGCAAGAGAATTAATTAAAATAACTATTTTAAAATTGTGCCGATGATGGTAACAGTATTGCTTCTATTTTGTCTGAACGGACACGTTCTGAAGTAGTTCAGGTCATTGGAAGAAAAATCGTCCTTTATAAACAGGCAAAAGACGAAACAAAGAGAAAAATTGCTCTTCCTAAATAACAGGTCTTATCATTAGGCCAGGGAGTCGATAATTATGGGTAATATAGGGATTATGGGCGGAACATTCGATCCGATCCACAATGGTCATCTGATGCTTGGAGAACAGGCTTATAAAGAATACCAGCTGGATGAGGTTTGGTTTATGCCATCCGGGCATCCACCTCACAAAAAAAATCAGAAAATAACCGATCCAGACATCCGCCTTACGATGACACAACTTGCCATTGAGGGTAAAGCCGGTCTGGTATGCTCTGATTTTGAGGTCAGAAGAAACGGAAGTACCTATACCGCTCAGACCTTAAGATTGCTGCGGGAAGCTTATCCACAGCATCAATACTTTTTTATCATTGGAGCTGATTCGCTTTATGAAATTGAACACTGGTATGAACCGGATCAGGTTCTGTCTCAAGCCGTGATATTAGCCGCTCGGCGGGAATATGAAGATGCGCACCTTTCCATGGAACAGCAGATTGCCTGCCTGGGCACCAGGTACAAGGCAGATATCCGCATTCTTCATTGTAAAGAGATGGATATTTCCTCCGCCATGCTGCGGGAACGAATTGCAGGCGGTCTTTCTGTTTCAGAATATGTACCCTCAAAGGTACTGACATATATTAAAGATCAAGGCTTGTATCAGGAGAAGGATAAAGCATGATAGATGTTATAGTGGAATTGAGAAATGATTTAAAGGAAAAATTGAACCCTTTAAGATTTGAACACACATTAAGTGTATCTTTTATCTGTACCGCATTGGCCATGCGATACGGTTGTAATTTAGATCAGGCAGAGCTTGCAGGTCTGCTTCACGATTGTGCAAAGCATTACGGAAACGAAGAAATCATTAAAAAATGCCGGAAACAGGATATTCAACTAACTGATGATGAACTTAAGGCCCCAGTCGTGCTTCATGCCAAATACGGGGCATGGCTGGCGGAGAATAAATATAATGTAACTGACCAGGAGGTTTTAAGTGCCATTCGGTGGCATACAACAGGAAGACCCCAAATGTCCCTGCTTGAAAAAATCGTTTTTACGGCAGATTATATTGAACCCAGGCGGGAGCGTGCGCCTGATCTGCTTCATATTCGTTCTCTTGCATTTACAGATTTGGATGAATGTGTTTATCAGATTCTTAAGAATACTCTTGAATATCTGGAAAGCAAAGGAAGTTTTGTGGATTCTGTTTCTAACCAGGCATATGCTTATTATAAACAGGTTCACAATGAAAAGAAGGGAGAAACAAGATGAATCAATCCATGGATATGGTAAAAACAGCTTATGCAGCTTTATCTGATAAAAAAGGTGAGGATGTCAGCGTCATTGACATTCGTAACGTATCAGTTCTTGCTGATTACTTTATTATTGCCAGTGGTACTAACTCAAACCAGGTACAGGCAATGGTAGACAACGTAGAAGAGGAACTGGGTAAAAAGGGATATGTATGCAAGCAGGTAGAAGGCTATCAGACTGCCAATTGGATTCTCATGGACTATGGCGATATCATCGTGCATGTCTTTGATAAAGAGAACCGTCTTTTCTATGATCTGGAACGAATCTGGAGAGATGGAAAGACAATCTCTGTAGAAGATTTAGATGTAAAATAGATTTTAATATAATTAAATTAAAAATCAACGGCTTAACAAATATTGTGAGCCGTTTTTTTCAGGCTTAAAGTTAACATAAAATAATTATGTAAACTTTAAGCCTGATTACTTCTTAATGAATCCCTAAACGGAACAAACCAATTACTTTTCCAAGAATCTCCACATGATCGACTATAATAGGATCCATAGTATCATTCTCAGGCTGAAGACGATAATGTCCGTTCTCTTTAAAAAAGCGCTTTACCGTAGCGGAATCATCTACCAGCGCTACAACGATCTCCCCATTCTGGGCAGTGGAACAGTGCTCCACAATAATCTGATCCCCTTCTAATATACCTGAATTGATCATGGAATTGCCCCTTACCTTTAACATGAAAGTCTCTGCGTTAGGCAGGAGATCGGAAGGAATAGGATAGTAATTTTCAATATTCTCTTCTGCATATAAAGGCTGTCCGGCAGCAACCGTTCCAAGTATGGGAACGTTCACAACTTCCCGGCGGGTAAGGTTAAAACAGTCATCAATAATCTCAATGGTACGGGGTTTGGTCGGATCCCTTCTTATATATCCTTTCTCCTCAAGCGTTTCCAGATGAGAGTGTACAGAAGATGTGGATTTAAGATGGACCGCTTCACAAATCTCCCTGACTGCGGGCGGATATCCCTTCTTCAAAATAGTCTCTTTTATATATTCTAAAATTTCCTGCTGTTTGGGTGTAATTTTTTCTTGCGCCATATCACAGCCTCCTCATTCCTATTCATTAAAACTATAGTAACATATGTTCGGTAAAAATGCAAACCTTTGTTCGAAAAAATGCAAAACAGATTGACAAACATATGTTCTTAGTGATATGATAAATCCAGAAAAAGGAACATATGTTCTTACGTTTGAGGAGGTATGCATAATATGAAACAGTTGATCATGTTAACCCTGGCAGTCATGTCGGGAGCTTATTTTTGCGGACATTCCCTTATGAATTCATTGGCCGGCGAGGTGGGAACTCCCCTGATAGAAAAGTATTATACCAGTATAGAGATCAAGAACGGAGACAGTCTCTGGAGCATTGCAGATCAGTATGTGGAGAACAGCGGAATGTCCACCGCCCAATATGTACAGGAATTAAGAAGTATGAACAGATTAAGGGAAGATACCATTCATTCCGGACAGTATCTGACGGTAGCTTATTTTGTGCAGAGCCAGGATCAGTAACCTGGCTCTGTATCAATCCCGTATTTATGCTTAAAGGGTGACTTGAATTTATATCTCTCAGCTGATATTATTAACTTAAGAAGAGATCATTGAAGGCTTAAATTAATTATGAAGTTCCATCCTTTCTAAGCAAGCTGTCATTCTATCACAGGAGAGAGATTGATTATGAATGTCTTAATTCTTTACTTTAGTGGAACAGGGAATACAAAAGCAGTTGCAGAGGAATTTTATCATGCTTTGATTTTAAGGGATTATTCAGTCGAAGTTCATTCAATGGAAGATAAGTTCAATCCAGCAATATATCCATATGACTTTTTGATCGTAGGCTTTCCTAAATATTATGAATATCCTGTACTTTATGCTTTGGATTATTTAGATCACAATTTAAAGAAGAGAGGACAGGTCATTCCAACCCTGGCGTATTGCACACAGGCAGGACATTCCTTAACCGACTTTTCAGGATTAGAACGATTATTAAGGAAAAAGAATCACCGCCTGATTACATCGAAGAGTCTTCCTTATGCCAACAATCTTTTGATTTTTTCTATGTTTGGTTCAACCACTCCGGAGGTTTTAAAGGAAAATAAGAGGATTTTAAAGTCACAGATTGATCCGCTGTTAGACGATTTTTTTCTTGGAAAAGAGTGTAAAGAAAGAGTAGCCTGGTTCAGAAGCATTCTATACCATTTCACTGCAGTGGTATTTACAAAATTTATGCCTATTGCAGGTATGAAATATTCATCTTCAGAGGAATGTATCGGTTGTAAAATATGTGCCTGCAATTGTCCCAAAAAAGAATATAAAGATGGTTCAGAATAAACCAGTATTTGGCCGTAAGTGTATATTTTGTATGCGATGCATTAATGCATGTCCGGTAAATGCAATTTTGTATATAGGAAAAAAGTGTGCACAGTATCTGGAAAAAGGGGAATGAAATGCAGTACCTTTTATGGAGCGGAGAGTGCATCATCAGTTAAAAATAATACACTCCCCATCTCTGCCATTCTATAAGGGGCAGTGGTGAGGAGTGTAATTTTATTTTCTTTTATTTATTCTTCTCGCAATTTCACTTTATTTCTGGCACTGCGGCGACGCTCGTCTTCTAATGCAGCATAATGTTTCTTTGTAGTGTTTACATCTGAATGTCCCAGAACATCCGCCACCAAATAGATATCACCAGTTTCTTTGTAAAGTGCGGTACCATAGGTACTGCGAAGCTTATGTGGAGTAATCTTTTTTAAAGGAGTAACCAGCCTGGAATATTTCTTTACAAGATTCTCAACACTGCGTACGGCAATTCTCTTTTTCTGCATGGAGAGGAAAAGGGCATTTTCACTACCGCCTTCAGGGATCATCTGATTACGTTCTTCCAGATAATCCAGGAGAGCATCCTCTACTTCAGACCCGAAATAAACTGTAACTTCTTTACCACCTTTTCTATGTATCCGGATTCCTCCGTTTTTAAAATCAATATCATTAAGATCCAGGCCTACACATTCAGATACCCGGATACCAGTACCAAGTAACAGAGTTAATAACGCCAAATCCCGAACCTTGGTTTTTTCGTGATAGGCCTTTTGTTTCTCTGTTAAAGACTCGCCTTTTTCTACTTCATCAAGCAACAGAGCAACTTCATCAACATCCAAACGTATAATTTCTTTCTCATGCAGCTTGGGCAGCTGAATTAATGCTGCTGGATTGTTTTGAAGTCGTTCATTGCGGTAATAATAATTATAGAAGCTTTTTAAAGAGGAGATTTTTCGCATAATTCCCCGCTCTTTATTGGTTACTTCCTGATTTCTATCATTAAACCGGTATTTTAAATACTCCATATATTCCTCGATATCAACAACTCTGAGGGTATTTAAAAAATCCAACGGAATTTCTTTCATATCAATTTTACGAATAACAGGATTTTCCTTTTGAAGGAAGTCAAAAAACACCTTTAAATCATAAGCATAGGCGATCCTGGTGCGTGAAGATGTACGCGGCTCAATGCCACGAAAGAAATCACCGCAGAAATGAGGAAGCTCTTTGATCAGCTCACGCAGATGCTTTACATTTTCAATATCTTTTTGCTGATGGTAGGAGAGTGTAGCTTTCATGAAATCACCTCTTGTTTTATTTACTTATTAATTATTAATTATTAAATAAGATCTTATTTTTGTTTTCACAGAGTCTATGCAGAAATAAGGAAAACCTATAAAATCCGAATATAATCATTATAACATATAGACCGCATTTACAGTTGAAAACATATAACAGCAGTGATGTAAATGCAGTGATGTAGTAAATAAGATAATATAGGAATTGAAGATTTACATTGGCATGTATTAATTATATACATGATATATATTGATTTCTATATAACTATGCGTTAAACTAGACTTTCGCGAATAGTTGAAACCGTCACTTACTCTTGAAACCGCCACGCATAATTATATCATAATTCCAACATCTTTTACAAGTTGTTGGTTTTTTTATATTCGGGAGGAAATTTATATGCAGTTCTATATCGCTACTGCTTCTGATGCAGATACCTCTGACATGGAATGGGAATCGCTTCAGGATTTGGAGGTTTCCGAGGATTTTGACCAGACCTCCCAAGAATTACTTTATTCGATTAACAATAACCTGACGCAAATCAATACATACGTTGGATTCACTGTTACCGTTGGATTTGCTCTGCTTATTGTATATATCATCATGAAGCCAGTTTTTTACTTCTTAAGGTGATGGCTTTGGAAAGGAGGAAAACTATATGTTAGCTGCTGCTTCTACTGGTGCTTCTTTTGTTATCACAGAAGCCATGTTGGAACCGATCGTGACGTCAATCACCAGTAATTCAACCGTTTTAATTCCTGTTGGGTTGACGATCATGGGAATCATGGTTGGTATTGGACTGATTCCACGTATTATTTACAAGTTCCTGTAATGGCTGTGAGGGATTTTCGATTATCGGAAGTCCCTCTTTTGCTATCAGATATTTGGGAGGTATTATGGACTTTCGTTTTCTTTTGATTGCCTTACTCTCCGTTTTCTTTTGCTTTCCTTGTTATGCTTCTTCGGCTCTTCCGGCTTCCCCCTCCAATGCTTTATTAAAGGGGTATGATATTCCTGATCTGCCGAAAAGTGACAGTTATGAAAGTTATGCGATTATAAAGAATACGGTTTCATATTCCACGAATAAAGATTATGCGGATTATATTTTATTTGCGTTCTTCTCTCCGCCTGCTGTCACTTATGGTGGATATGGTTTTCAAGATAATACGCTTCACTTTACAGGACATCTGGGTTGGAATTATGACGCTTTTATGTACTCTCTTTCCTTGGAAAAATGGGTAAAACTTGGCGGTGAATATGGTCTGCTCAATAATTATGATTTAGAGCGAGATAAGCTTATTATGAGTACTACAACAATCGTTTATAAGGATAGGCTTAAGGTATTTTATTATTATTTTCCGGTAACTTCCACGTTTGAACAACAACCTATGTTTTCCGATCTGATTCAGCTTATTTATAGGGTTGTGATCTCTCTTATTGTTGTAATTGTCCTTATTATCAGTATCCGCATTGTCTTGAAGATAATTTATAGAGTTGTTTTCTTTTATCTCAGAAAGGGGGTTCTATGAAACGATTTCTAATTTTACTGTGTATGATTCTTGTCATGACTTTTCCGTCTTATGCGGATGTGAAACAGATCCCGGCTAGACCTAACATGAATGCAGAATATTACCAGTATTACGCATTGTTTTACCGGAGCAATAACTCTTCCTACTATTTGTTTTATTCTCCGACTTCCATTGTTTACGCTTCCACTAGCAGTACATATGTTGCTTTTATTTGGACTCCGGGAACTTCTGAGAATTGGGAGCAGTTATCTTCTTTCCCCAATATTTGGGTATTTAACTTATCTGTCAGCTAACGGAGATATTATGACAAGTTCTGGTACAGTTAAGTACACTTCGGCTTCCGACACGGTATTTACAGAACATGCAAAAGCGAACTTTTCCGCTTACTCGGATTATTGGGATAATTCTGGTGGCGGTGATGATGATCCAAGTCCCGGTATTATTTCTGGTCTGCGTAATGTAGTGAATGCGATCTCCTCTCTTCCCGGTAAAATTGGCAATGCGATTCTTGATATTTTAAAATCATTGTTTATCCCGGCTGATGGATATTTAGAAGAAAAAATCAATTATCTTGTTGATCGCTTTAAAGGAGCTTTTTCCGTAACTCCGTATGATATGTCAAGCGTGTTCTCATCAGAAAAAGAATTGTCTGATATAACAGTTACAATATACGGAACTACTGCCACAATTGTAAATATGGATTACGTGATTGAAGCATTGACAAAGTTTCGGAAAGTCATACGTGGGTTCATTACTCTCCTGCTTCTCTTCTACAACATCAATCAGTTTTTAGCTTTTATTGGTCAGGCTCCTATTACTTTGGGGGCTTTGATAGGGATTAAGAACCACATGGAACGATCAGAGGATACATAGGAGGTGATGGAGTGATCGTTGAGTTTTTTATCAATATGTTCGTGGCTTTTTTAGATACTCTTATCAGTACTGTTTCTATGGTCACGTTGCCGATCGACATGATATCGGCACTTTCTACTGTATCAGCGTATGGAAGTTGGATTGTCGGTTCTGATCTTCTTTTATTATTTGCTACCTGTGTTTTTACCTGGACAACGATCAAGATCGGGATAGGCTTAGTTCTCTTCGTCTGGCGGTTACTGCCTTTTACTTAAATCAAACTTTTGGGAGGTATTATGATAATTTTAAAAATGTTTATAGGATTTATCTGTTTCGTATTTCTCTGCCTTAAGCTTCCGGCCATGATTGTCTGGTTTGGTCATTTTGTAGTATTCATCAGGTGGAAATTGATCGATTTACGAAAGGAATTAAAATTGAAAAAACAAGGTGTTGTCGTCTTCCGCCCCTTTGGGCTTAAAATGTTTTGTGGCAGACAAGGAGCCGGGAAAACCATGGCTATGGTCTGGTATTTGGACAATCTACGCAAGAAATACCCTAAAGCGTGTATTTATACCAATTTCGCGTACAAGTACCAAACTGCGCCATTAGAAAGCTTAAATGACCTGTTAAAATACCGTAACGGTGATGATGGTATTATATTTGCCCTTGATGAGATACAGAACGAATTCTCTTCTGCTGTTTCAAAGGATTTCCCGGAAACTCTGCTAAGTGAAATTACGATGCAGCGTAAACAGAAAATAACCATTCTATCCTCTTCACAGGTGTTTACCCGTGTTGCGAAACCTCTCCGGGAACAATGCTATGATGTCATGGAATGCCGTACATTCTTTGGACGTTGGACACGGGTTAAATGCTATGATGCAGACGACTATTGCTCTGTTATAGATAATTACAGTCCAGAGAAGAAATTCAAGCTTCCGAAACGTTGGGTGCGCTCATTTATCCAGACTGACGATCTCAGGGAATCCTATGATACCTATGAAAAGGTTCAGCGGTTGTCCAGACAAGGCTTTGCTCCAAAAGTGGTACGATAGTTATCTCTGTTGGGGGTCAAATTATAATCCGCTCTTCTGCTCTTCTGGGGGGCTGTCTGCTCATTCATGGAATATGGTCTAAGCGTCAGCGCCCCCGGCGCGACGCTAGACCATTACTTGACAGTATAAACACTTAAGCGTTTTTTTTGATAAAAACAGGGGTAAAAATCGTAAAATTAAAATTTTAAGGAGGTATCATGTATGGAATTAATAATAAAAAAAGTAGATGAAATAAATAATGTTATGCATGGTCATAGCATTAATAAAACTTTAATTCTGGTTTTATTTATGATTTTATGCATTCATATCACTTTTGCATATGAATTATATAATATACTATTTTCTGAATTTGAAACATTTGAATTATTTGGTTATAAATTACTGTATATCTTTTATTGCTCAATTCCATTCTTAATGATTTTATACTCGATAATTTTTTAATCGAATATAACTAAATTGAAATTTTTTAAATAAGGGATTGAGGTGATTTCATGGAGCCTTATAACGTTAAGGTGATTACATATCCTGACCTTTCAAGGCAGTATAGGGTGTATTATAGGGACGTTGTTTATAAGGGCTATTATCGGGAGAATCGGTTTAAGAATCCTTTTGATGATAAATGGACGAAAACTATTAAGGGCGATCTTCAAAAGCATTATGAGCATACGGCGGAAGTTTCTATGAAGCGTACAAAAAGCAAGGTATACAATTATGCAAGGTGCAATAATTGGGATTGGTTTGTAACTCTCACTTTTTCGCCTGAAAAGGTAAATAGGTATGATTATGATGAATGTATTAAAAAGCTTAAACCATGGTTGGATAATGTAAGACGTGCTTCACCTGGTCTTTCTTATCTGGTTGTCCCGGAGAAGCACAAAGACGGTGCATATCACTTTCATGGGCTTTTTAGTGGGTTAGATGATAAACAGATAGTATGGACTGGAAAATACGTTGTAAAGCGAATTAAGGGGCTTGGGCGTAGTCGTTTTAAAAGAACTGATGAAAAGATTTATAGGTTTGGGAGTTATAGACTAGGTTGGATGACCGCAACTAGGGTAAAAGAAAAAGAAAGGGTCACTTCCTACATCACAAAGTACATAACAAAGGAATTATGCGATTCCTCGTTTGGTCGCAAGCGTTATTGGTCGTCCAGAAACCTGCTGACACCTTTGGAAGAGGTGTTTCACATGGACGGCACTGCCCGTTTTGTTCTCTCCGATGAACTTGGGGAAAGTTCAAAGTTTAAGAAAATCAGCACTGTACAATATGGGGAAATGACCCAATCAGTTGAAATATTCGATTTGTAATATAAGTATAGTTAATAAGTTAAGCGTTGTCAATGGTTAAATTAATAATTTGGAATTGTTTAGAGGTATTTCAATCTTGTGCAGATTTCACAATGAATGACTGTTAGTACGGTGCTGATCAGAGCGCCTGCAGATGATTTTGTTTGTACATAATGTCTAAAAGAGATAGGTTTGGTAGCTATTGCTCCTCTCCTATCTCTTTTTTTTAACCAGTCCTTGAATCTGATGATTTCCCCAAGCTATTTTTCCGTTCTTCTCTTTTGTGCTCGGCTTCGTACTCTTCTACGTACTTTTCAATGATTATTCCGCCCATTTGACTTATGCTTCTTTTGTCTTTTTCAGCTATTTCTTTTAATTTTATATATATATCTTCGTCAAGTATTATCTGGACTTTTGGTTTATTTGTTGGCATAATAAAAACTCCTTCTATTTTGGGGGATTGACAGTTAATCCCTTTTGTGATATTTTGGTTAATATAAGGGAGTAACCTTTAATCCCTTTTTGATGGCTCGGTCGTTGTCGGTGCATTGGAAACCGTCTGTATACGGAATGCGTAAGGACATAAGCATATCCGGGAAAATCTCGGTAGGGTGTATAGGCAATAGACCACTGCTATTTTAGCATAAAGCCGAAAGGTTTGCCTTTGTCCAGTCCGAAAATTTGAATGTATGGTATATAGCATAGGAGTATGTCCATTTTATCATACATTCGGATTTTTGTATATATTGTGAATCTCGTTAATTGGTGGTGTTTTTATTGTTCAGGAGGTTGATATCATGAAAAAAGTGACTTTGGGTGATATTTCAGAATGTTTGCCAGTTGATGAACTTCGTATTTTGGCTTATGATGGCTCGGCATATTCCGGAACATTTGTTTTGCCGTTTTCCGATGCTTCTCGTTATTATCATTATGTAGTCTGGTTGATTACGGAACTTGATATAGTAAATAGGATTGCAGGTATTATGTTGCGGGTTGATTCCCTTGAAGATTTCGAAAAGTTAAGGGGGAATTAAATGCATTTTAGTGATGGTACTTATTATTCGGCTGTTCGTGATGGCTGGGTGACTTCGTTTCAAGTTATAGGGCGTAATCCTGATGGTACTTTTGATATTCGTTGGTTAGAAGGTTCTATAAGTTCTGCTCATAAAGTGGAAATGGTGGAATGGGTAGATGCTTATGAATCTTTACATAAAAAATAGTAAATACGTTAAGGAGGTCAAATTTTATGAAAGTTACTGGTATTTTTAAGTTAATGGGTGTTGAATCTCAATCTGGTTTTAAAGATCCGTCACAGACAAATTATGTCGTTGGTCTGGCTCAAGGTATGGACAGTTTGCGTATGTATCTTGACGCGACTGAATTTAATCTATACAAGGACATTCCTCCATATTCTGATGTGGAAGTTGTTCTTGATTACAACCCGGTTGCAAAGGAAGTTCGGTACTCCATGCACCTTGTTACAATGGCACCTGTTAACAAAGCTTCTGCTATTGCTTCTGGAAAGTAATACCCGGCTATAGTGATTCCCCGGCTTCTTCCAGTATGAATCAATACCTTGCATTCTCCTTGATTACCGTTGTACCGCATTGGAATGCGTTACCGTTGTTCGGTGAGTGGGGGCATCGCCGGGGGGACCGCTCACACGGATTCTGTTTTATGGGGGTACATGAGATGAAATTATCAGAATTGGAACTGCTCTATCTTCGCCGACTTCTGGTGGAGCGTCTGGAATCTCTTGACAGAGGTCTCCAGAAGAATCTCCGTATCTTTGGAGATTCGGACGACATTGTTTTGAAACAGCGGAAAATCGGGAATTTGGAAGCTGAAACAGCCGTTTTGACGGCTATCAAAGAAAAGGTTAATCTTGAGATTGGTTTTTGCTCTCTCACTGCTACTTGAGAAAAACGGGAATTTTTGATATAATTTATGTCTGGACTTTTTCGGTTTAGCAACTATTCGCAATTAACTAGACTTTCGCGAATAGTTGAAACCGTCACATACTATTATATCATGATTCCAACACCTTTTACAAGTTGTTGGTTTTTTTTATATTCGGGAGGAAATTTATATGCAGTTCTACATCGCTACTGCTTCTGATGCAGATACCTCTGACATGGAATGGGAATCGCTTCAGGACTTGGAGGTTTCCGAGGATTTTGACCAGACCTCCCAAGAATTACTTTATTCGATTAACAATAACCTGACGCAAATCAATACATACGTTGGATTCACTGTTACCGTTGGATTTGCTCTGATTATTGTATATATCATCATAAAGCCAGTGTTTTACTTCTTAAGGTGACGGCTTTAGAAAGGAGGAAAACAACCGTTTTAATTCCTGTTGGGTTGACGATCATGGGGATCATGGTTGGTATTGGACTGATTCCCCGTATTATTTACAAGTTTCTGTAATGGCTGTGAGGGATTTTCGATTGTCGGAAGTCCCTCTTTTGCTTCATTGGTGTATGGAGGTGTTTATGTCAGTTCGTTTGGCTTTGGCTGTCCTGATCTCCGCTATCTTCTGCTTTCCCTGTTACGCTTCTTCGGCTCTCCCGGCTTCTCCCTCCAATGCTCTAATAAAGGGTTATGATATTCCGGATTTGCCGAAAAATGATAGCTATGCAAGTTATGCGATTATAAAGAATACGGTATCGTATTCCATGAAAAAGACTATGCAGACTATCTTATGTTTGCGTTCTACTCTCCGCCTGTTGTCACTTATGGGGGGTATAGTTTTCAAGATGATACGCTTCACTTTTCGGGGCATTTGGGTTGGGATTAATTACCATTTTATCATCTTCACAGGTGTTTACCCGTGTTGCAAAACCACTCTGGGAGCAATGCTATGATGTCATGGAGTGCCATACATTCTTTGGCCGTTGGACACGGGTAAAATGCTATGATGCGGATGACTACTGCTCTGTTATAGATAATTACAGTCCAGAGAAGAAATTCAAGCTTCCCAAGCGTTGGATACGCTCATTTATACAGACTGATGAACTTAGGGAATCCTATGATACATATGAAGAGGTTCAGCGGTTGTCCAGACAAGGCTTTGCTCCAAAAGTGGTACGATAGTTATCTCTGTTGGGGGTCAAATTATAATCCGCTCTTCTGCTCTTCTGGGGACTGTCTGCTCATTCATGGAATATGGTCTAAGCGTAAGCGCCCCCGGCGCGACGCTACCATTACTTGACAGTATAAACACTTAAGGAACTTTTTGATAAAAACAGGGGTAAAAATCGTATAATTAATATTTGATAAATTCACGTACATTGAAAACTTAATATTGATAGTTGGAGTTGTAAGTATTATGATTTATTTATGTGAGTTTTGAAAGGAGATATAATGGAAATTAATTCATTTTCATGGACTGTAAGTGGAAATTGTGCTTACAAAGAAATTGACAAATCTACAAAAGATTATAATAGTACAGAAATACCAAAGGCAATATGTGAATATTGGAATGCGGATACATTAAGTGAAGGTGAAAAAATTTTTATAAAATTTATTGTTAAAGGAAAAGAGTATTCGGCAACTATAGAAAAGAGAGCCGGAAGAGTTAGGTTATTATGGAATGATGATTTTAAATCTGCTATAGGTATTAACCGTATTTCATTGCGTCTTCAGGAGAAAATTTCTGAATTAGTAAAGTGTGGAAATGGTATTCTTATTAAGTATGCATTGAATTTTAATGTAGTTCTCGTTTTTTAAGAAGCTTAATGAAAATAGCTATAGTGCTAAGATTATTAAAAAATATGATAACATAGGTAGTTATGATTACAAAGCAAAACAAGCTGATCAAGAATGTTATGTTGAAGGTAAAAGGAAGGTCTACTATTCAACAATATACGAAAGAAATCATAGTTGTAGAATGGACGCTTTAAGAATACATGGATATCAGTGCTTTGTTTGTGGATTTGATTTTAAAAATTCATACGGGGAACTTGGAAAAGAATATATAGAGATACATCATAAAAAACCACTCTATAGCCTTACTGAAGAGATTGAAATAAATCCCGAAACAGATTTAATCCCTGTATGTTCTAATTGCCACAGAATGATTCATAGAAGAAAAGACAGGATTATAACTGTAGAAGAACTTAAAGAAATCGTACAAATACAAAAACTACCAACTACCAATATTTAGTTGGTAGTTTTTGTATTGTATTAAACCGTTATTTTGTTATTAAGGAATTGAGGTGATTTGATGGAACCTTATAACGTTAAGGTGATTACATATCCTGATCTTTCAAGGCAATGCGATTCCTCGTTTGGTCGCAAGCGTTATTGGTCGTCCAGAAACCTGCTGACACCTTTGGAAGAGGTGTTTCACATGGACGGCACTGCCCGTTTCGTTCTCTCCGATGAACTTGGGGAATGTTCAAAGTTTAAGAAGATCAGCACTGTACAGTATGGGGAAATGACCCAGTCAGTTGAAATATTCGATTTGTAATATAAGTATAGTTAAGGTCAATGGTTAAATTAATAGGTTATTTTCAGGGGAGAATTTTTTTAACCAGTCCTGGAATTTGATGATTGCCCCAGTTCATTCTTCCGTTCTTCTTTTTTATGTTGGACATCCTGTCCATATTTAAGAATTTCATCAAATAATTCTTTTTGCCATGTCTTAACCTCTTCACCCGTTTCTCCATCTGGAAATCTAACATCTTTAGAATAGCTAAAAAAGTCTGTCCAAAACTCAGGATATCGCTTTTTGATTTCATCATCACTTAAAGATTCAATTATACCATTGTCTATTTCATTCAGCCGCCTATCCTCTATAGGAGTTATACGCTTCAATTCAGCCACGTATTTTGCAGTCTGCTTTGTACGTAGATATTCACTGGTATAAATTTGGGTAATACTTATATCTTTAAAATAAGTACATAACATTTTTGCTTTTGCTTCACCTGATTCGCTTAACGGCTCATCCTGATGTTTAAAATATTCGTTAAAATAATCACCTTCTGCTTTATCCCCGTGTCTGACTACGTAAACTTTCATTCTTCTACTCTCCTTTCGCAAATAGTCCGTTGAAGTTTCACAATTAAAAGTCACACATCAGCTCCCATATAACTCCAAAACGATCCTTTACAGTACCAATTATTACCATGTACGGTGGTCTTTCGAGTGGCCTTATTACCTCTCCCCCCATCACTAAGTACTGAGAAGGCATTTTCAACTTCTTCTGCTGTATCAAACCCGATAATATGAATTACTTTTCTGGTAAGTTCCACTTCCGCCTCATCGGATAGATCATTCATCCTTACCTCCTGATCGCCAAACATAATCTCGGAATGATACACCAATGATTCCTTTTCTTCATCTGGCCGTTCCCACCCGTTTATTACGGCATCGGAATAATGTAATAGATTCCTTATCGTACATCCAAAGGCTTTCTTGTATTTCTCCAAGGCTTCCTCTGCCTCTCCTGAAAAGCATAATTTCTGTATAAATTTCATATAGATACTCCTTTATATTAAAATAGGTAATCCTGTTTTTTCATCTCCGGTGCAAATATGAAATATATTAATTGGTCTCTCCTACTCTCCGTTCGGAGTTATACGGTACACATATGTCTTAAGAGGCGGATTGGGCTCATTTAGGTCATATTGATATTCGTCCGTAGTCAACACATAAAAATCACCTGTTTTACTTATCCAGGTTTGGTAGATCATTCCCTTAAACCGGTGTCTGGAAGCTATTTTCATATCCTCTCCAATGAATAAAAGAGTGGCTGAACTCTCCCTGAGCACGATATGCCCCCACGGACTCATCTCACAGAAATATCCCCCCGCCTCCCAGATAATTACTCTCAAACAAGTCCTTTTCTATATTGTATTTGCTGATATTTTTATTTCCATAATCATGCATATATATCACCCGTCCAGTTTTGTCTGCAAAGAACTCTTTGTTTCTTAACCTGGTTGGAACTAAGGTTTGACGGAGCAATTCCAGATCGTAATTAAGAACAAATATAATCATGTGACACTCTTCATTTCCACTCATCTCACCAAAACAAACAACATAGCTTCCGGTGTCAACTACTCCATTGATATAAAGAGAAAAGTCATTGATATACTCGGAGAATATAAAACTGGCACAGATTTTGCCATTCTTATCTTTTTTTACAACTGTCGCTCCTCCTTTTAAGTGTTCTTTATAATACCCTTCTTTGGAGGGAGTCCATTTAGTTGTCAGAAGCGAAATATGTTCCCGATATAGTAATTTTTCAAATTCGTCACCATTGACTTGATAATCTTTGATTACAATCATTTCCGCCTCATTAAGCATAACCTCAATATGTTTATCATCCTTCCACGTCATATGTATGCGCCTACAATCAGGATCATAGTATTCTTTCGGATACCGGTAATTGTAAAACTCTTCCGCTTCCCCTGTTTCCAACAAGCGATAGCAGTGGATTTGATAGATATCATAAAGCCCCCATGCATCTACTGTTATCAGACGCCAAACCATTTGCTCTTCCTTTATATCTGCCCTGTCCAAAAAACCTGGCTGTACGTTTATCAGTGTCGCCTTAGTCTGGTTATAGACCTTTTTAAGCATCTTCTGTGTCATATTGAACTCTTGCAGTGCCACTTCATTTTCTCTTTCTAGTTTATTAAATTGCACAATATCAGATATCTCAGACAGCCATAACTGAGTCTTTAATACCGCCTGGATAATAATTAAATCCTCCATTACTATCTGATCCGTCTTTGGAAGGCAGCGTAAGGCATAATAAGCAGATGCGTCCAGATTAAATAGCTGCTTCCACTGGGCTGGCTTAATTACGAATTTCCCTTGCTCATTGCTTCGGTAAGCGCATTTTATTGAGCCAGAAAGAAAGACAGATAACTCAAAGATATCATCATCAAAATATGCAGTATAGATGACTATCTGTTCTGGTAGCAGTTTAGACAGTTTCGCTCGACTAGGTGTTACTGTATAATTCATATTTTCTGGTAATATCGCCAGCCAGTCCTCTGCTACGTGACATATTGTATCACCTGGCGCCAAATAAGGATATATATCTTGCTCATCCTTAAATTTGATTTGAATATGCTCAAATTTAGTACCCATATTTCCCCCTTTCATAAACTTTGCTTTATCAAGATCTCAATCAATACGAAACTTAATATCAACTAATTTATCCCACTACTTTAGAATATAAAAATGGGACTATTTGTTACCATAGATTTCTCTACTTTACCAATAGTCCCGCCCCAAAATAACAATATTTATAAAAATCTATTTCTTATCTTCAAATACTACCCAAAGTGGGAAATCACAAATTTCATTCCATTTATTATCCCTAAATGTGAATCCAAAATACAATGGCTCTTTAGATAAGTCTTCAATATCGCCATCTAAAAATGGAACGTAGCTGACGCGGCCATTCTCAAGATCAGTCATTAAATCGCCTGCATATTCCTGATTTACCTTTAAAACAGTTGAAGTTATGGATACTGCATTTGTATCAGTTGTCACAATATCGAAAAAACGATACCTATTCTCAGCATTTTTTTCTGGTTTCTGAACAACGACTACTGTTGTAGTCTCTCCGTTTATTGTCATGTCTCTTGTTTCAATAAAGCCTGGAACCATAATCTGATATCTTTCATCTCCCCAGTTAACAGCCTGGTCTTCTGCAGCGCTTGCAGGTATAATCATCAAACCAGCAAGTATAATTGTTGCAAATATAGCTCTAAAAAACCCCTTCATACATGAAACCTCCTTTTTTTTCCATAATATCATAATAAATTCTTCATTACAATTATTTTTTAATAAATATGAATGAATGTTCCCACTATTAAGCGCTTTTCAACTCTCCGCTGCCACTTTGTCACCATTAATAGGCCACACGCTGCTCATTGTACCCACAATTCATATAATGCTCGTAATATTTCTTTAAATCATCTCCATATAAAGCTGCCAAATCCGAATTATTATCTTTATAAACCTTCACGTCAAAGGTACTGCAACCTCTCCTTCCCTCTGCCATACCATTGTTTACAAAGTGCTCCAATAACTTTTGTCCGTTGCTTCCAATTGTGGTCTGAAGGTCAGGATTATTATTATAATAATACGTGGATTCAAATATCAATTTATAATCTTCCACTTTTAATACAGCTTCAGACTTTGTCTCAGGTGCAGAAGAATTCTGCTTTGTGGATGTAGCATTACTGTTGCTATTATTATCATAGGGACATACTCCGCCTGGATGGAGATGAGCAGAATATCCATGATGATAATGGTAACTGCCTAAACCGCTTTTGTTTTTGTTGTCACGGTGCCCTCCCTGTGAATCTGTCCTGCCGGAATGTGCCTGGGCGGTTATTACGTTATTTCCGTATTTTGTTTGCGTACAACCAAGAATTAGGAATGCAGCCAGAAACAATGCGATTTTCTTCCCTCTTTTTAACTTTAATCCGGAGTTTCTTTTGGTGATTTTTTTCTCTGTACTCATATGATACTTCCCCCTTACCTATTTTCTTTAAATATATCATACGGCAAAATAAATTACAAATATTTGGTAATATTATTTGCATAAATAAAAAATGACAAAACGTTGCCCTTTTATTTTGGCATTTTAACGTTTTGTCATTTTTAATTATATAATCTATAAAATTAATTTTATTTATGCCCCTGGTCCTGCATTTGTCTCTGGTTCCGTGGGTACTTCTTCTTCTGTAGCTTTTTCTGAACTGACTGGCTTTTTCGTTTCTTTTGTTGTTTCTTCTTTCTTTGTTTCTTCTTTTGTATCAGGAACTTTTGCTCCAGGTCCGATCAGACTACCGTCTTCATTGGTTGGTGCTTTCCCACTCTCCTGCTCTTTTGTTTCTGCTACCGTTGTTTCCTTTACTGTCTCTTTGGTTTCCTCTGTCGTTTCAACAACAGCCTCTGTCTGTGCCGGAGCTGTCTCTACAGCAGCCTCCGTTTGTTTCTTACTCTTTTTACCGCTGGAACTGCCTCCAGTAGGGGTATTTTTACCGGGTTCTGTGAGTCCGGTTTCTTTTGAAATCGATGCACTGATTTTTTTCACAGCGGAGGACGGTGCATAGTTTTCCTGACCATAGAGGAACTGATGCAGCTGCACTACGTTGCTCTCCAGGGTGGTTGCTATTACACAGTCCATTTTCCCAACTTTCATGGTTGTACGTGAGAATGGAAAGCCGCCAGTTTCGCCAATGTGATATTTGCTGATGCCCTTTGCAATCGCCAGAATATCATTCATACCCACACTGGTGGAGATCTGGGGGAAAACTGTTGCTACCAGTGTTTTTCTGGTGGCAAAATCTGCATTCTTTGCTTTTTCCATAGCCAGATTTACGACTTTTCTCTGACGCTCGGTTCGGTTAAAGTCAGTATCCATCAGACGCAGTCTTGCGTAAGCAACTGCTTGTACACCATCTAAATGATTCATTCCGGCATGTTTCAGCTGGTGGGAACCAACTCCCGTGGAATTAACTGTTTCTGTAATAAAACCGTTTATGTAAGCAAATTCTGAGTCTGTGATTTCCAGATCAATTCCTCCAAGGATATTAATGGCATCTGCTACAGACTTCCAGTTAAATGTTGCATAATCGTCAATATTTAAATCCAGATTCTCGTTAAGAGCTTCCATGGCTTGTTTATGTCCGCCCTTAAAATATGCTTCATTGATTTTATGATAAGTGCCCTTGCTGTTAATCTTTAAATAGGTATCGCGGTAAACAGACAACAGCTTGATTTCACCAGTTTCCTTATTAATATTGCAAAGCATCTCCACATCCGACAAGGCGCCCTTGTCTAAGTTTCCATCTCTGGAGTCCACGCCGAAAACGGCAATTGTCCAATAACCCTTCTGATGGGTTCTCTGCTTAAAAAGAAATATTCCTGCTATCAGCAATGCTGCAATGATAACTAATTTAACTACAATTTTGTGCTTCTTATGATGCCTTTTTTTCTTTTTGTGGTTTGCACTAGTCTGCTGACCACTGTATCTTGCCCGTGGATTCCTGCCATCACCAGCACTATAATAAGTTCTGTCACCATGGGAAGCCTGTATTGGCTCCTGTGCCTGACTTTTTCTTTCCGGTGTATGTTGTATAGGCTTCTCACGCATTCTGCCGTTATCGCTTCTTTTCTTCCGGGCCCTCATACGATCTAATTCATCCTCATGATCCATGACTCTGTCCTCAATCCTTTCCCATGTTGTCTTAGACAACCCCACATATTCTAACAGAAATTCAGCTCTTATTTCTTGCTTTTCTCTTAATTTTATCGGTCAATCAATAATCTTTCAAAAGAACCGGATAAAACCGGGGTGAAGTAGAAATTGAATGTTTCAGAAATGAGTTTGAATGGTAGAATAAAAGGGAAAAGATGAGGGTTCAGATATGATATCAGATGATTATTTGAATGATAAACGTTTATTAACCGGTTGCTAAAGCTGCATCCGACAAAACCAGCGCTTCAATTGCTGCCGCTACTCCATCCTCTTCATTGGATCTGGTAATGAGCCGTGCACTTTTCCTGATTCTTTCAGATCCATTTTCCATGGCAACGGTGTAACCCAATGGAAGAATGAGCATGGATAAATCATTTTCACTATCCCCCATGGCAAGGATTTCCCTGGGGTGAATTTTATTATTAATGGCGTATTCAAGCAGTGCATTTCCTTTTTGAGCATAGAAATGTGTTATTTCTAGATTGGTAGCGGCTGAGGAGGCAATGGATATTCCTTCTTCCTTCTCCAGACAGGAACGGATATAAGAAAGAACTTTAGGATCCTCATGTACAATCGACATTTTATAAATATCAGTATCAGATTGAATGAGAGTCTCTTCCGAAACAAACTGAAAGCGTTTCACAATGGTTTCGAAGGTATGTTCATCGGAAACCATGGAAAGAAAAATTTTGTTCTCGAAGCTTTCCTTAAATTCCCTAAAACTTGAGGTGGTATAACTGCCCTCATCCGTCATAAAATCGTATAGCACGGAAAATGGTCGGCATATGGAGAGAATACGGCTAACCTGACTTTTAAATAACGTCTGCTTGCGGATTTGTTCCCCCATACTGTTGTAAACAGCAGCGCCATTCATGCAAATGATATCACAGGATATTCCTGCTTCCTCCAAAGGCGCATAAGCATCTGTATAATTTCGCCCTGTGCATACAACGAAACCAATATTTCTTCTGTTCAATGCATGAACAGCAGCCTGTTTTTTTAAAGAAATTTTACCATAACGGTTTAACAATGTTCCATCCATATCGGAGGCTACTAATCGTATCATATAATTTTTTATCCTTTCTTATCCACTATTCTTCTTGCGATGTCAGGATAATTGGTTATAATTGCTCCAATCCCCTGCTCTGCAAGATATTCCATTAACGCTTCCTCGTTGACAGTCCATACATGAAGAGGAATCTTCTTCTTTTTTGATTCTTTGATCAGTTTTTCTGACCGCAGATTATTAATAGATGGGTGAAGAGCGTCTGCTCCAATCAGCTTTGCATAAGCGACCACATGAATCCAGCCATCCGAATATAAAACACCCGTTTTTGCTTGCGGATCCAGCTTTTTGATTTTTATAATGCTGGGATGATGGAAGGAGGAATAGATTACCCTCTCTTCCATCTCCATTTTTTTAACCAGCTTTAATACTTTTTCCTCAATTCCCTTGTAACGGTATACACCGGTTTTCAGTTCGATATTAACAGTTAAATCCGTTGGCTTTAACAGCTTAAGAACTTCCTTTAACTCTGGTATGACTGCAGCGGTATATTCCGGGTGTGTTTTATTACAGGAAAATTGTTTCAGCTCAGCCATGGTATAATCTTTTACATTGCCGGTACCGTTGCAGGTTCGGTCAACTGTTTCATCATGGATTACTGCCAGTTTCCCGTCTTTGGTAAGCTGTACGTCCAGCTCCACTCCGTCTGCCTGCTGCCTGACTGCCAGTTCAAATGCTTCCAGTGTGTTTTCCGGCGCATAAGCGGAAGCTCCCCTGTGAGCCCAAACCTTTGTTTTCATCTGCTAATATCCTTTCTGAAGCTATTTATTTAATAAATTATAATCTGTAATGGATTTATTAATGCTATCAGCCATCTTCTTAACGGCATCCTCTGGTGTACCATTGTTGTTAATCATGTTTTCAATTTCTGTTTCTACCATCTGTCTTGCTTCTGGAAATACGCTTAATAAAGCGCCTGCTGACTGTGGTGTGGAATCATGAAGCTGATCAATGGCGGTTTGAAATTGGGGGAAATTTGCTATGTTATCTTTAAAAACTGGTTCATTATGAGCTGCAGTGGTGATTGGGAAATATCCTGTCTGGGAATTCCAGAATGCCTGGCTTTCCGGCGAAACAAGAAACTTAACAAATTCCCATACCGCTTTCTGTTTGTTTGCATCATTATTATTTAATGCCCACAAAGAACCGCCTCCGATGGATACGCCACCCTTATCATCGTCACTAACTTTAGGAAAATAAGCGGTTCCTACTTCAAATTTTCCATTTACATCATTTAAGATCTGTTTTAAGGATGCAGTTGAACCCAGTGTCATGGCAGATTTACCAGAACTGAAGTCTGCAAGCCCTGCATCTCCTCCTCTACCCACGTTTGGTGCATATCCTTTGGTTGATAATTCTTTCCATGCAGTCAGCGTTTTACACCGGATCCGTTTTTATCAAAATCAACGGCAGTTGCTGCTGATTCTCTTCCATTGCCACTGTCTGCATAGTTGGCCTTCTGCTTGCAGGTAAACTGCTCAAAAAACCAGCCATAAATCCCAAGAGAAATAACCTCTCCGGCTCCGCCTTTCTTAAGCAGATCATCTCCCACCCGTTCAATTCCCGGAAGGCTGTCTGGGACCTCTGTAATTCCGGCTTTCTTAAAAATATCTTTGTTATAGTATAGAATAGGAGTCGATGAGTTAAAGGGCATGGAATATAAAGTACCATTTACTGTATAGTATGCCGCAATATTAGGTTCAACCTGAGAGAGATCCCATTTATCCTCATCAATCAGCTGCTGCATTGGCACAACCCAGCCTGAATCAATCATGAATCGGGTTCCAATGTCGTAAATCTGTACAAGATCTGCACCCATGTTACCGATCTGAGCGCTTTTTAACTTGTTAATGGCATCGTCATAGCTGCCCTGATACTGAGCCTCAACCGTGATCCCTGAAGTATTTTCCTTATTAAATTTTTCTACAAGTGCATCAATTGCTTTTCCATTGACGCCGCCCATGGAGTGCCAGAATGTAATGGAAGTCTTTTGTGTATTTCCTGAAGTTTCTGCGGCAACAGGTGCTGCACTGGTCGTCACTTCTTCTTTCGTTTCAGATGCAGCGGTATTTCCGGATCCGGTCTGGCTGGAACAGCCGGATAACAGTCCTGCAGCCATGATAGCCGCCATACAAAAGGAAACTGCTCTCTTTCTCATGATTGTCCTCCAAATTTTATGTAAGATTTATTCTGAATCAGGTCACCCTTTTACGGCTCCTGAAAACATTCCTCTGATCAGCTGTTTTTGTCCTAAGATAAATACGGAAATCGATGGTATGATAATCATTACTACTCCGGCTATCATCATGGATATGGACTGGGAATCCACACTGTCTAACATCCCGATTCCGATCTGAACCGTTCTCATTTTATCTGAACCCGTAACAAGAAGGGGCCACAAATACATATTCCAGGCATTTATGAACGTATATACCGCCATAGCGCCAATGGCCGACTTGGTAAGAGGTATGAGGATGCTGTAAATGAATCTTAAGTCAGAGCATCCGTCAATCCGGGCCGATTCGTATAATGATATGGGAAATGATTTATAGAACTGCCGGAATAAAAAGATCCCCATAGCAGATGTCAGATAAGGAATAATTAAAACCTTATAGCTGTCTAGCCACCGAAATCCGCTTACCGTTAAGTAATTGGATATAATTGTCGCTTCTCCAGGTATCATCATGGTCGCCATCACAAGCATAAACAACAGATTTTTGCCCTTAAATTCCAGAAAGGAAAAGGAAAATGCCGCAAGTGAACAGGATATGATCTGTCCTGCAGTGATACAGCCTGCTACTAAAAATGAATTCACAATAAATCGGGTTAACGGTATTTTAACCATTGCCTGACGGAAATTATCAAGTGTTGGTGTTGCCGGTATTAAGTTCATACTGGTTGTAAACAGTTCACCGGAAGGCATCAGAGCGATGCTGATGGCATATAAAAGCGGTAGCAGAAGAAACAGCGCCATTAGTAAATTAACACCGGTCAAAGCAAACCTGGCAACCCTGCGGCGAAAGACCGCCCTCTTTAATGCCTCTCTTTTCAGATTCTCAAGTTCTTCTCTGCTGATATCTTTTACAGCCCTGGAAATAACAGTTTCCATCAATAGTGTACTCCTTTCTTTTCCAATCGAAACATACATAAAGTCAGAACCATAATAATGACGAATAAAATCACAGACTGGGCTGCTGCGCTGCCAAAACGGTAATTAAAAAATGCATCCCGGTAAATGGAGTAAACAATTAAATTGGTGGATTCACCCGGTCCTCCCATGGTTAATACCTTAACCTGGCCGAAGGACTGGAACGCCTGAATAATATTAACAACCAGTGTATAAAACAGAATCGGACTTAAACCCGGAAGTGTCAGGCGGAAAAATTTCTGGAATGAATTGGCTCCGTCTACCGATGCTCTCTCATAAATAACTTCATCAATATTACTTAAACCAGCGCTAAAGTAAAGAAAATTAATGCCGCTGTTAAGCCATGCTGTTAAAAGTGCCACACAAATCAATGCATATCTGGGATCGCTGATCCAGTTAATATGTAATCCCAGGATCTTATTAACGATTCCAATGGCCGGATGAAGCATGATTTTAAATATCATGGCGGCTGAGCTGGAAGCGATTGCCATAGGAAGCGCATAAGCAGTGCTGAATATCCGAATCCCTGGAAAAGACTGATTACATAATACGGCAGTAATAAGACCGAGAAGCATACTGACACTTACTACAATCAGTACAAATACAACCGTTACAAATAGGCTGTTAAAAAAAGACGCTGAACTTAAAAGTTCGGAATAATTTCCTGCACCCACAAACAATTTTGCCTGCCCCATTTTATTTGTTTTAAAAAGGCTTAAATAAATAGTTTTGAAAAATGGGAAAAACAGAAAAAGTGTAAAAATTGCCATGGCAGGAGCGATGTATCCATATGGACTTAATTTTCTCGTAACTATTTTATAATTCATTGGATAGCTCCTTATCGGTATAATATGTTTTCTTCAGTCTCCATATCAAACAGCAAAATCCGGCTCATGTCCGCAAAGATGGATACTTCCTTTCCCCCTTCAGATGGAAAATCCGGCTTCAGTCTGGCACATACCGGGCTTCTTCCTATTTTTCCATGAAGAAGGATTTCTGATCCCAGAACTTCCTTTATCTCTACATTCAGTTTCAGTTCCTGATCTTTGGAACCAGTTTCATGCAAATCCTCGGGACGAATACCCAGATATACTCTTCTCCCCAGATAGTCACCATCCATAAGCCTTTTTGCGCATTCCTCATTTACAAATAATCTGTTCTTTGAAAACTCCACACAAATCCGTTCTTCTCTTCTCTCTACCCAGACTGGAATAAAATTCATGGAAGGAGATCCGATGAAGCCAGCTACAAATTTATTGATGGGATTGGTATATAGAGCTTTTGGTTCAGCAGCCTGTAATATAACCCCGGAATTCATGACCACAATCCTCGTTCCCAAAGTCATTGCTTCTACCTGATCATGAGTTACATAGATAATGGTCGCCCCAAGCTCCTTGTGTATCTTAGATAATTCAACCCTCATCTGTGCTCTCAGCTTTGCATCCAGATTGGACAGAGGCTCATCCATCAGATAAGCTTTCGGTTCACGGACAATCGCGCTCCCAATTGCTACTCTCTGCTTTTGGCCGCCGGATAAAGCGTGGGGCTTCCGGTCCAATAAGTGGCTGATGCATAAAACATCTGCGGCTTTTCTCACTCGCTGGTCAATTTCCGTTTTTACAACATTTCGTACTCGTAAACTAAACGCCATGTTCTCATAAACAGTCAGGTGGGGATAAAGAGCATAGGACTGAAACACCATGGATAGATCTCTTTTCTGGGGAACAGTCAGATTCATTAATTCTCCGTCTATCCATAACTCCCCGGATGATATCTCTTCAAGTCCGGCTATCATCCGCAATGTGGTAGATTTCCCGCACCCCGATGGACCTACCAGAATCAGAAATTCCTGATCTCTTATATCCAGATTGAAATTCTTCACCCCAATCTGACCATTTTTAAATGTTTTGCATACATTCACCAAAGATAGACTTGCCATATGATGCTGCTTCCTTTCTTGTGTCCTGACTTCATTTTAGAGAACCCATGTAAAATGAAAAAGAATCTTTTAGTAAAATGAATGTAAATCATGCTATTGACGCACAAAGAAAGAAAAGTTATAATAAACTAAATTTATGAAGGAGGCATAAATACAAATAGCAAAGCTAAGCGCCATGCACCTGGGGATACGATCGTGAGCGTTTTCGTAAGAAAACGGTATCCAGGGTTAACGAGGTGAAGGGTTATCGAATATTCGGCGGATGCCCTTCCATGCCAGCCGGGCGTGTATCCATTGTGAAATATGCAGGTAACTGCAAAACAACCACTCTGGAACCGGTGTATACAGGAGAAAAACTTGTAGACAAAATGCTGTCCGTTTTTACAAACGATGGAAGACAGCTTGTTTTTGTGTGCGTAATTGAAAGATTCAGATCGTTAAATTAATAGAACATTGAAAAAGGAGATTATATTATGTGTGGAATTATAGGATATACAGGACCTTTGGACTCAAAGAAAATATTGCTGGAAGGACTCTCACAACTGGAATACCGTGGATATGACAGTGCAGGAATTGCTCTTTGTATGGAAAATTCCAGGATTCAGCTGGTACGTCATACCGGAAAAGTTTCTAATCTGAAAAAGGGCTGTGAGGATATAAGCCAGGTATCTCACTGTGGACTTGGACACACCAGATGGGCAACCCACGGTGGTGTCACTACAGAAAACACTCATCCTCACAAAGCAGGACGGGTAATACTGGTTCACAATGGCATTATTGAAAACTATCATCAGCTCACCAATGACTTTCATCTGGAAGGAAAGCTTCTCTCTGAAACAGACAGCGAAGTGGCAGCCTGGGTCCTTGAAAGTCTTTATGACGGAAATCCAGCAGAAGCAATAGCAAAGCTGGTTACCCATTTAAAAGGTTCTTACAGCTTCTGTATGATGTTTGAAGATCATCCGGGGGAAATCTATGCAATCCGGAATGTAAGTCCTCTTGTGGCTGCATATACCCACTCAGGATCCTTTGTAGCATCGGATCTGACAGCTCTGATTCCTTATACCAGACAATATTTTGTGGTACCTGAGGATCACATTTTAAGACTCACCTCCTACAAAGTCCATTTATATGACCTGGACTTAAAGGAGCAGGAGCCGGAAATTCTGGAAGTAAACTGGAATATGGATGCTGCCATGAAAAATGGTTTCCCTCATTTCATGCTGAAAGAAATTCACGAACAGCCAGATGCGTTAAAAAACACCATACTCCCCCGTCTGGCAAAGGGGTTGCCCGATTTTACCGATGACCAGATACCTGACTATGTATTTAAGGATTGTAATCAGGTTCAGATTGTGGCCTGCGGGACTGCCATGCATGCCGGTATGGCTGCAAGAGCCTTAATGGAACCTCTTCTTCGAATTCCGGTCACAGTATCCATTGCATCGGAATTCCGGTATGAAGATCCACTGGTTGATGACAAAACTCTGGTTATTATTATCTCCCAATCCGGTGAGACCATCGATACTCTGGCAGCTCTTCGTCTGGCTAAAAGCTATGGTTCCAAAACCCTTTCAGTCGTTAATGTAAAAGGCTCTACCATTGCAAGAGAAAGCGATTTTGTACTCTATACCCACGCAGGCCCTGAAATTGCAGTGGCCAGCACAAAAGCTTATTCCGTTCAGCTGGCTGCCCTCTATATGGTTTGCTGCCGTATGGCCCTTGTAAGGGAAAAATACAGCGTAGCTGAAGCTGAGGACTTCATGAAGAAGCTCCTTGACTCCATTCCCGCCATGGAAGCCATGATAGAAAAAAGGGATATGGTGAAAGCACTGGTAACCCATTTAATCAATAAGCCGGATGCCTTTTTCATTGGCCGGGGACTTGATTACGCATTCTCTCTTGAGGGAGCATTAAAATTAAAGGAAATTTCTTATATTCATGCGGAGGCCTACGCTGCCGGCGAATTAAAACACGGTACTATCGCTCTTATTACACAGGAGGTGCCTGTGATTGCCATCGCAACCCAGGAAAATGTCTTTTTAAAGACCATGTCCAATATCAGGGAAGTAAAAGCAAGAGGGGCCTTTGTAATTCTGCTTACAAAGGAAAGTATGAATGTCGAGCCCGGCATCGCAGATATCCAGATTAATATTCCGGATATCGGGGATCGTTTCACGGTATTTCCCATTGCAGTGGTTTTACAGCTCATTGCTTATTATGCATCTGTAGGGAAAAATTTAGATGTGGATCAGCCCAGGAACCTGGCCAAATCCGTGACTGTAGAATAGAATTATAGAAAAAATACCAAAGGCTGGAATCTCCATGGACGATGGAAATTCCAGCCTTTTTTCTTACTTTCTTTGTAAGAGATCATATAGAAATGATTCTCCATTTTGCGGTTTCTTTGTATTAAAGAAATCACAGACAGATGCGCCTACATCGGAAAGACTTTTTCTTCTACCCATATTTCTGCCAGTCACACCCTCTTTATATACCAGAAGAGGGACACATTCTCTCGTATGTCTGCTGTGACCAATTAAAGGATCATTACCATGGTCAGCCATTACTACAAGAATATCATCCGATGTCAGATCAGAAATCAATTCTCCAATTCCCCTGTCAGCAATCTCCAGAATCTCCTTATAGTTTTTGGTAGATTGAGAGTGACCTGCCAGATCTGTTTCCTGTACATTGGTACAGACAAACCCCTCAGTCATGGCTTTTGTTTCACGGATTGTCAGATCTATAACCTCTTTTGTAGGTACACAGGAAATGCTTAACCCATTGTCGTTTACAACAATGTCCGCCACTTTCCCAATCAAGGTACAGGAATATCCCTGGTTTGTCAGAATTGTAGGAGCCTGTACGTTCTGGTCGACTCCATATCCTAAGTGTCTGCACTGATATCCACGCTCATAGGATTTTGATTTTACTGAGGAGATACCAATAAAGCGATTCTGCTTTACTTCCTCAGCCTGAAACAGATCCTCCATCGTATTTCCATTACCACCAAATACAATGACACGACCAACTAAGGCAATTTCTCTCACCTTTCGGGCAATTTCGTATTCTTTCTCAAATGATATAAAATCCAGTGGAGCCGTTACATTGTAGCACATACCAGGATCTGCTTCCAGATTATCTGCTACTGTTACATATTGATCCACCAGAAGATATCGCAGCCCCTGATTTTCCATAATCTGAACGTCATGCCCGCTTGCCTTAAGGTGGTTTTTTTTATTTCATCCACCTTCTCCTGGAACGGATGAATCATGGGCTCTTTTGGAAGTGTCCCCATAATTTCCTGATGTCCCATAAAAGTGTCCGCCCCAAAATGCATCAGCTGGCAGCTGCCGTAATTTGCCTCAGGAGAAAATTTCATCCGTGCACTTTCTTCCCCATACGCGTTCATCAGGCCAAGCTTTTCAAGGGTTGGAAGCTTTAAATCAGGGTAATCCTTTAAAATGCTTTTTAAAGTATTGGCTCTTTCATCCCCCGGTCTGACTCTGGCAGCATCTTCCATGGCTCCGATGCCAAATCCATCTAAAACCATAACAATAAACCTTTTTTTCATTTTTTCATCCCCATGCTGTTATAGATCCCGGCAATATACGGTTTTTTCTCTTTTAATCCTTCTACCAATACCACATCAGACCTGGTTACAAATATCTGAAAACGGAAAGCCATTACAACAGTGTCCCCTACTGCGCACTCCTTTTCCAATCCAATATAATAATCAATATTTTCATCAGATGGAGGGGTTGCGCCCATATCTTCCGATTTTTCAAGAGATACGCCAACCAATGCATTCTGTAAATGGGAACGCCGGTAATAACCTCCTCCATAACAATAAGCCTGACCCATAAAATTATGGGATACTTCACTTACGTATGTCACACATGGTATCTCCGGCATCATTTTTATTGCATGCATTGGTGTTGTACCAGAAAGCCCATGACCTGGTTCTCCGCAGTTACCTCCCTGCTCCTTTATTTTTTCCAAAGCATGAATGCAGGTTCCGGAAGGAGTATCAATAACACTGCAGTTTATCCCGTTTCTGTAAAGGATTTCAACAGCCTTTTTTACTGTATTCATATTTTTGGTGGCTCTTAGATCTCCGGCAGTTTCATCATATAAAAAACAGGGGAAAGAAGTTACACCTGTAATAGTGACACTGGGATACAAACGTTTTATCCGTTCAGTAAGCGCTTCTAACTCATTCAGATGAAATCCTGCCGTCTGCCCGGAATATATCATATCTGAGTCATTGTAAACACGTAAAAGCACATTCTGAATCAATCCCAGCTTCTCGGCTGCCTCATGTATCCGCCTGATTTTCTCTTCCGAATAAACCGTAATCATCTTTGGATGGTAGGCCACAAACTCCTCAATCTGGGAGTTGGGGATTTGCACCAGATGCCCTATATTCGCTATGGGAATCCGATGATTCATCAGGATTCTGGCTTCCTTGTAATCAACTGCCACTGCTCCTTCAAAGCCAAGCTCCATCAGTTTTCCTGCAAGGTATGGGTTCCTTCCCACCTGCTTCAGCATAAAAAACAGCCGGATCCCTGTTTTTTTTGCTTCCTTAAGCATCAGAGCAGCATTATCCAGAAATGTATCTACGTCTATCACATAGGAATCCGGCTGGATTAGTCCGCTTTGATGCATTTGAAAGGAAACCTCTGCTAAATCCCTGTTTCGTTTTACTGTCTGTTCTAAAAACATCTATATCACTCTTTCCGCTGCTTCTTTTAATATACGTAAAATGGTATCAGCTCCTGAACGCATGGGATTGATACGAATCATACGCTTCTTCAGTGTTGGATCTGTACTCTGAAACGTCCCGGATATCTTGTAAAACATGGGTACGATCTCATATTTTGACTCTGCCCCTACCGGATTAGGCGCTGCTCCTAATTTTTCTGCTTCTATAAGAACTTTCTCAGCAATCTCTTCTTTAAACTCCACCAGAAGAACCTTTGACTGTGCATTTGCAAGAAACGCCTGCTTTACACAAGGTATCTCACCTGAATTCAGCCGTGTTACACATTCTTCGTTTACCTCTGCCTGTATGGCAAGAGCCACCGGCGCATATGCAAAACCACGGAGTACTTCAAGTGCCTCGTGTCCCTGCACCTGCATACCACCGGAATAATTTTCTCTCACCAGCATTTCAATATAGGCAGACTTTCCTACGATTACGCCGACCCCCTCCGGTCCCAGAAGTTTAAAGGCTGAAAAACAGGAAAGATCGGCGCCGCACTGAATTCCAATCCGGCTGACTTTCATGACTGCATAATTGTCATCAGTGATGACTGGCAGACTGCCGCTTTCTTTCATTGTTTTTACCACCTGCGCCATATCATAGGCATCCTCCGGTTTCTGTCTTGTATACTGGATCAGTGCACCTTTTAACCCCGGGTTCTCCTTTATTACCTGCTTTATCTTACTCAAGTCATTATAATCTGCCTCTACCGCCGTAATGTTCATCATTTTCATGGAAACAGATGTAGTATTGTAAACGGGTGCTTTGTGAACCAGTATTTTATCACCTGGTTTTAACATACTGTGAAGTCCCATGCGAATAGCTCCAGTTCCTGCCCCTCTCACCAGAATACAGGCTTCTGCATTAAAAATATCTGCAATTACCTGTTCTGCTTTCTGAGTTATGACAGGTTTATTGATGCCTGGAATAACTCCTAAATCTCCCTGTGTTAATATTTCATGACCTTCAAATCTTTTCGTTATGCAGTCAATGATTTTAAATTGTAGTCTGGCTGCTTCCTGAACAGATAAGCTGTTAAGTGGACTGGTATTCATGTTAAGCCTCCTGTTTTAATATCCTGTTTGGATTATCAATCATCAACTGCTGGGTCTGCTCCTCAGACAATCCGTATTCCAGAAGCATGGGAAGAAATGTTTCAATCAAATATGCATAGCCTGGTCCTCCCCATTTCTTTAAATGTGACTTTCTGGTAATATCCATGGATAGCACCACCTGATCCAGATAACCTTCATTGGCAATTTGTTTTAACATCTGGGCGCGGAATGTATCCGGACAGTAATTATTTTTTCCTACCGTATCAAATCCAATATTTACGCCTTCCTTCAATACCGAAATAATGGTATCTGGATTTTGGGACAGATCCATATGCCCGATAATAATATTCTCCGGCTTTACTCCTTCGGATTTTAAATATTCTGCCTGCTCCAAAGCCATGGTCCCAAGGGTCGTATGGGTCGTGACAACTGCACCGGTTTGTACGGCTGCAAGAGCCATGGAATCAAAAACTTTCCGTTCCATTTCAGTAAAGGTATCCTTACTGGTGCCGAATTCCCCGATTACACTTGCCTTAATTCCTGTATTTACAATCCCTTCTGAGATTTCTTTTACCGCAAGCTCCGCCAGTTCCCTGACAGACATGTTATAAACAAATTCCGGAAGAAAGGGTTCCTTATAAAACCCGGTCGCTGAAAGAATCTGTATTCCGGTGTTTTCTTCCATCAGGCGGCAGTAATCGGAGTTTCGTCCCATACCGATATTGGTTACATCGAGGATTCTTCTTACCCCAAGCTCATAAAGTCTGCTCAGCTCTTTTTGTGACTCCTCAAAGCAGTCCAGACGGCAGTCCTCATCATTCTTGATTCCGGATAAATCTATGGTGATGTGTTCATGCATCAGTGTATATCCTTTTTTCATAAGCTCCTCCTTTCTTTACTGCTGAAAATACATATCAAAATTCATGAAATACCGTTGAATTAATGGGGAGGGTTGATTTTGGTATGCTCTTGCCAGCTGGAACATGTAAACGATATCCTCCGGCCTGCTTTCGCAGATAAGAACCGTGCAGCGGCCAAGCCCTTTTGAAGGAACGGTCAGTGCTGATTTTCCGCTCATATTAACAACCCGCATCAGCCCTTTGCCAGACCGGCTCTGACATTTGGCCGTTTCTTCATCGAAATGTCCGAATATGCTGTCACCAGGAGCATTCACATCGACGGGACCTTCCGTAGATATAACAACAGTACGGGACTTTACAACACTTTTTAAATATTCAATCAATGGTTCCCGGCTTCCATAAATGTCTGGCAGGCTATGGCTTTTTTCCGTCTCAATTATTGAGTAAGCATCTTCCTGGGGCTGAAACCTGGTTATGTCGTATCCAAACAGAGGGTTTAACAGCTTCCCCATGGTATCAAGATCTCTGGTAATGGCGCCTATGGCAGGCTGAAACCCGATTCCGTCTGTTGAAGTTCTATGATAACGGATCATTTTCTCCTGCTCGATCAAAGGAGATATAAAACCGTAAAGATTGAGAGCGGCTGCCGGGGCAAGCACGCTGCCCCCGCCATCCGTTCCAATACCTGCATCGTTGATTCCATAAAATACATTTAAGGCAGTACCGCTGCTGGATCCGGTCATCCAGTTTCCGGTGATGGGATTAATAAGCTGTAAATCAATTGCTCTTCCTCCTAAAGCCATCTGATCCGTAGTATGAATCAGAAATCCCCTTTCTTCCAGCCGTTCTTTTAGTTCTGCCGGTATGGCGTCTGTATTCTTAATACCCGTATACCAGACCTCACCCTGGTTCTCCAAAAAAGAAGCCGCTCTGTCAATAATACCTGGTTTTACAGTAATAACCGTATGATAGGGATCTTTCAGGGCAAGAAATGTCTTCTTTGCATAATGTTCAATCTTTTCCATAAAACGACCTTACTTCGCAACAGGAACTGCGATGAGTCCAATCAGTAAAAGCAGATTCATCAGTATACCAAATACGATACATGCCACCGGACCAACAGCAAGATCTACGATTGGTTTTTTCGCTTTCTTATTTAACAGAAATGCCCCTATTACAAACAGTGCTCCAATTCCTGTGTAGCCTGAGGCAGCCACAGACATTTTTTCAGCTGCCACGATTCCTCCTGCCAGCAGAGAAACCTCAAGCACCTTATTCATGGAGGTTCTCACGTATTCACCCATGTCTTTCACGCCTGGGAAACGATCCATGCCCTTTGCAAATATATTAATGAGATAAATTTCAGCGACCATAACTGCGAAACCAAGAATAAAAGCAACAATGGGATTGCCATGGAAAAACAATCCAATCACAAAAACAAATGTACATCCTGCCACGCCATACACTCCAGTAACAATTGCAGTGGTAAATACAAGTGGAATAAAGCCGATTGCTCTTGCCAGAGCAGTCAGACCGGCGTTGCTGTACTCTTGTTTTGCTAACAGTGCCAGGGAAGCCGGATCACCTGCTACGATGGAAAGACTGGTTCCTGCCGCAAGAAGTCCGCCCATAATTGCAAGAAGCAGCCATTTCTTACGAATCCGGAGAATATTGCCTTCAAAGCCCTGGGTAAGTACCTCGTTGGTATTTTCAGTTCCTTTGCGCTGTGCCGCAAAAACAATCATTAGTATCATTCCTGCTAACATTGCCATGCCTTCTGCATTTAAAGTGACCTTACCAGCTCCTAGTGTAAAAACTCCAAACTTCTTGATCAGATAATAAACCAGAATCGTTACCCCTCCAGCTGTCATACCTTTCTTAAATCCATGCTGATAAGCAATACCAATTGCAGGGAATATGGCAAATGCCACTGTTATGTAGCCAGATACACTTCCTAAATCACTTGTAAAATTGTAAGGAAGATAACCAAAGAATTTTACTATAAATTCAAGTCCTGCCAGTATGGCAACACCATAAACCGCTCCGATTGCTGCCGAAAGAATCATGCCGTTTCTGCTGTTGTTGCAGAAGGAACCAATCATATCTGTGGTCAGCAGTAAACAGTGAATGAGTATAATACTCGCTGCAATAGAAGTGGGAATACCAAATCCAATAACCAGTCCGAAGCTGATGGCAAAACTCATGGCTGCTAATTCTTTCCGGCTGATTTCTCCGTTAAAATACTGTCCTGCAATGGGTCGAAAACCATCATTAAATACTGCAATTCCCTGGTTAGAAAGAACAGAAGCCAATGCTCCGATTAATGTAATTACAATATATTTCATATAATTATACCCCCTCTTTTTCGCAGATTGCCTTTAACAGAACCGGAAGAACCTCATCTTTATGCTGAGCTGTAAAACCGAAGGCTTTTTTCCCTTTTTCAACCTCTTCCCGGATAAATGCTTCGCTTTTAATCTGGCCCGGCATGGAAATAGTAGAACAGGCTTTAGAGCCTAACAGCGCCAGAGCCATTGCAAGGGCTCCGCCCCCTCCTGTATTACAAGCCCCCACATAATAATCATATTTCCCTTCCTTGATTCCCATGGCGCCATCCAGGTCACCCTTAATTTCGGTCTCAGCTTTTCCATTCATCAGCTGACTCACAATTTTAGCGATTTCTTCCTTGTCAATCTGGCCCCCAACCACAATTTTCATTTTGCTACCTCCTTTTTTTCTCCTTTATATAAATGCGTTTTCGCATTCACACCTTATTATGTAAGCAGATTACAAAGATGAACGGCTAAAAAATCCTTTTCTGATTGTGGAAACTGAATTTCGGTTTCCTGCAATAGTTCATCCCTAAGTTCCTCCGCCTGTTTGAAAACCGGCTCATCCATCACACTTTTTAAAACCTGACTGTCCAGCGGAATTTCATCCTCACCACTTAAAATTCTCTGTACTGCCATAGCAAGATGGGTAACGAACATCACCGCTTTTGATTCTTCCAAATCCGGTATTTCAGCCAGAATACGCACCACGGCTATTTTAGAGAAATTAGCTGCCTCCTTACAAATTACATGATTCTCTTCCAGAATGTTCAGACGTTTCATTAAAAGTTCATTTAGATTCATGATTTCCCCCAAGTTTAATGTACATTATTTTGTATATTGATTAATAAAAAACCCAATTAAAAAAAGGGTTCTCTTTTCTTTTCTCTAACATCACGGATAATAGCGGTAACCTGCGCTGCATGAATATATTTTAATAACATTGCTTTTAAGTACTCCTCTTCTTTTCCAATTACAAGAACCGCCGTGGAAAACAGGTTATTGTAATCAGAGTCTGCAAGAAATGCCACTTTAACAGAATCATGCTTATTCTCCAGAATGTCATCATAATTCCAGACACCCGCATCTATGATTCCCTCTTTTAATGCTGCTAAAGTCTGCTGTGTTCTGATGGGAACCAGCGTCACATTCCTGCCATGAATGATATTTCTTGTAATGCAGCTTTGATCCAGAGAATTGCTGTCATAAGCCACTCTCATTCCATCCTGGATACTGTCATATCTGGAATCAGCCAAAAGCAGTACATGCCTGGAAAGAAAACTTCCAGGTCCAAAGTTTATTGCTATTTCAATCTGTTTTCCATCTTTTATAGATTGTTCAGCAGCAAACTGGGAACATAGTGCGAAATGATACGTTCCTGATTCCACCAGTTCTATACGTCCCACTGCTCCTCTTGCATAAGCCATGTTAAAGTTTAACGAAGAAAATTGTTCATACATGGCCGTAGCCAAACCCTCATACGTTACGGAATAAGGCAGAGGCATAATACCCATAACCCCTCTGGGCATACAGTTCTCCTGCAGCTTCTTATGATCCAGTGATGTAATATAAGTTCCCTGATGGCCATGATTTTCTAAAACAACCGCATCGCTATCCTTTAAAAAAGCAAACGCATTCTGTATCGTCCCACGGGAAACTCCGAATTTTTCCTGATACTCTGATATGGGAAGAAGTCTGTCTCCCACATTTCTGGACATTAAATCAAGAGCCAGAAGGCTTTTTGTTACTCCGGTTTTCTGATATAAACTCCCATACCCCAGGTTCTTTTTATTCATCCAATCACTCTCTCATCAATTTACATTATTTTGTATATTCAAACATTATCACATCCAAAGGAAAATGTCAACGGACATTTCCTCTGTTCAAAGAAATGTATGATTGGTTTATGATAATGTCCTATTGAATGGGATATGATTATGTCCCACAATTATCATGTGTTATAATAGTGCCTTACTATTTTATCAGGAGGACACTATTATCAGAAGGGTGATTTTATCATTGAACGAACAGAAAAAATATCAGATTATCAAAAAGTTGGTAGAAACCAACGGTAACAAGAACAGAGCGGCTATACAGCTTGGCTGCTCCAGGAGACATATTAATCGTTTGATTTGTGGCTATAACTCTCATGGGAAAGAAGTTTTTTCGTCATGGAAACAACGGACGCAGGCCTGCACATTCATTATCCGATACTCAAAAGCTCTTAATTGTTGACCTTTACTCCAATAAGTATTTCGATTCTAACTTTACTCATTTGTGAATTGCTTGCTGTACAAGAAGGGATTAATGTTTCTCCCAGCACCGTCAGAAAGCTTCTCCGAAAGGAATGTATCCTTTCTCCAAAGGCACACAAGGCTACGAAACGGACCGTTAAAAAAGAACTCAAATACTTGATGGATCAAACCCCATCGAAGAAGAAAAAAATAGCTCTTCATACTTCCATACTGAATCTCGACGAAGCACACCCCAGACGTCCCCGCTGTGCATATGCAGGTGAGATGCTACAAATGGATGCCTCCCCCCACAATTGGTTCGCCGATATCACCTCACACCTTCACATCGCTGTTGATGACTGCACGGGAATGATTACAGGAGCCTGGTTTGATCAACAGGAGACTCTTTCCGGTTACTATCATGTTTTTCAACAGACATTGACAGGTTATGGGATTCCGGCCATGTTTTTCACTGACAACCGTACTGTGTTTGAATACAAAAGAAATGAAGAGGTGAACCTTGAACATAATACACTCACTCAGTTTGGCTATGCCTGCAGACAATTCGGAGTGGAAATCAGAACTTCCAGCGTTGCACAAGCGAAAGGGCGGGTTGAACGGATGTTTAACACCCTTCAATCCCGCCTTCCGGTAGAACTACGGCTCTCGAATGTTACCAGCATTCAGGAAGCCAACGAATTTCTAATATCATACATACAGAAATTCAATCAAATCTTTTTCTCTACCTTTTAATCATAACAAATCTGTATACGAAAAGCAACCAACTAATAACGAAATCAACCTTACACTGGCTGTAATACGGAAGAGAGTTATTGATCATGGTCATTGTTTTAAATATAAGAACCAGTATTATATACCTGTTAACAGTGCAGGACGGCAAATATATCATAGGCCTAAAACAGAGGGCACTGTGATCGAAGCTTTTGATGGGAATCTTTACTGCTGCATTAACGATGTGATATATGGACTAGATATCATACCAAAGCATGCAGTGGTTTCTAAAGTATTTGATAACATCAAGGCAGAGGAAAAACCACGAAAGGTCTATATCCCCAACAGGAAGCACCCGTGGCGTTCTCAGGAGTTTTACCTCTATCTTCGAGAAGAGGAAAGTAAATGGAAAAAATTCGTATCACAACAAAGTAAAAGTATTTGTTAATAAACCAAAGCACCGGAAAACCGGTGCTAATAATTTAAAATTTACGGGACATTTTCAAAAACGCTTGACACGGACATTTCCTCTGTTCAAAGAAATGTCCGCTTTCAAAATTATTATTTACTGCTTAGTTTTTTCCCTTACCTTTTACTTCAATATACTTCAGTATCATATCTACTGCTCCATCCACTCCAATGGCACTGCGATTAATACATAAATCGTAGCTTCTTACATCTCCCCACTTTTTATTGGAATAGTAGTTATAATAACTGGAACGCTTTTTGTCTGTCTTAACCATAACTTCTTTTGCCTTTGCATCATCAATCTGGTAAAGCTCTTTTAAGGACTGTATCTTATCTTTGTCATCTGCTGTGATAAATACAGAAACAAGATTTGGATCATCTGCCAATGCATAGTCCGCACATCTTCCAACAATAACACAGGATTCTTCTTCTGCCAGCTTCTTAATCGTATCAAACTGTGCCAGAAAAATCTTGTGATTAATGGGCATATCCATATAACCAGAACTTGTTAATCCAACATTGTATGTATCCATAACCAGAGAATATAAAAACTATTGGTGGGCTTTTCGTCATGACTTTGAAATAATTCCTCACATAATCCACTGTTCTTGGCAGCCAGTGCCAGTAACTCCTTATCATAGCATTTAATACCAAGGGCTTCCGCCACTTTCTCACCAATAACCTTACCAGAACTTCCGCACTGCCTTCCAATCGCAATCACTAAGTTTTCACTCATATCGATCACTCCTTCCAGTTATCTTATAATACTATTATACAACTAAATTTCTGAAAAATCCATATTTTCAACCATATTTAACAGTTATTATCGAAATAAAAAACCACCTGGATCATATGATCTAGGTGGCACGCAATTTTCGCAATAAATCTTCAAAATAATCTGGTAATGGTGCATGAAACTCCATATATTCCCCTGTGGTGGGGTGTACAATCCCCAGCACTCCTGCATGCAGAGTCTGACCAGTTAATTTGTAAGGACTTTTTGAGGGACCATAAACCACATCTCCTAAAAGGGGATGACCGATACTGGCCATGTGTACGCGGATCTGATGGGTACGTCCCGTTTCCAGCTGGCATTCCACATAGGTAAACTGTTTAAAGCGTTCCAGAACACGAAAATGAGTGGTTGCTTCTCTTCCGTTTTTTTCATTCACGCTCATCTTTTTCCTGTCAACCGGATGACGCCCGATGGGGGCAGAAACAGTGCCTTCCTCTTCCTTTAGCACACCATGGACAATTGCATAATACTTTCTTGTAATGGAGTGGTCTTTTAACTGCTGTGCGATGGAATTGTGAGAGTTGTCATTTTTTGCACACAATTAAAACGCCTGTGGTATCCATATCAATGCGGTGAACGATACCCGGACGCATGACTCCATTAATTCCTGACAAATCATCACGGCAATGAGCCATCAGAGCATTTACCAGCGTACCGCTAAAATGTCCTGCAGCCGGATGGACCACCATGCCCTTGGGCTTGTTTATAAGAATAATATCTTTATCTTCATAAAGAATGTCCAGATCCATTTCCTCTGCTTCAATCTCCGGCTCAACCGCATCTGGAATGGTTAGCTGGATTTTGTCCCCGGCACTTACTTTATAATTGCTTTTTACTGGTTTTCCATCTACCAGAACTTTTTCATCCTTTAAAAGCTTTTGTAAATAAGACCGGGATATGTCCTGGTTTCGTTCGCTTAAATACCGGTCAATGCGGATTGCTGATTCGCCCGCTTCTACAAAATATTCCTGATTCAAGCCTGTTCCTCCTTTTTATGAAAAGACAGGCATTGTAAGTCTTCTTCTTTATAATAAAATAAAAATAAGAGCAGAAAAATGAACATGGAAACCGTAACATAACAGTCAGCCACATTAAAAATAGGAAAATCGATTAATTTAAAATACAAAAAGTCTACCACATAACCTCTGGTGAACCGGTCTATCATATTTCCCACTGCACCTGCTGATAAAAACATGGCAACCAGGTGTAACGGAATATATTTTCTTGTAGCAGGCATCCGGCTGACGCTATAAACGGCACAGCCCAGCACCAATACTGCAATCAAAAGAAAAAACAACTTTTTCCCCTGCAGCATGCCAAACGCAGCTCCACGGTTTTCAGAATAGTATAATTCAAACACACCATTCCAAACAGAATAGGGGTTCTGACCCATTAAATGTCTCACTGCAAGTAATTTCGTCCATTGATCCAATCCTATGGCACAAAAAAAGCCGATGAACATTCCAATGATTAAATTTGTTTTTTGTTTCATGAGTTCTCCTTAGATTAAAATTTGGGACAGCCCTTCTGCCATTTCCTCATCAGTAACGGTCTTATCAACATAGGCTTTGCCAATCTGCTCCAGTAAAATGAAGCGTATGGTTCCCGAATCCATTTTTTTATCACTCTTTGTAGTCTTTACTATTTCAGCTGGGGTTAAACCAGATACAGTAACCGGCATATGATACAGCTTCATCACATCTAACAGTGCTGGGATCTGATCTTCGTGGAGAAATCCCCGTTTCACGGAGACAGCCATAGCGGCTATACATCCCAGACCAACGCAGTGTCCATGCAAAAGGCTGAAATCAGAGAGTTTCTCAATTGCATGTCCCAGTGTATGTCCAAGATTTAAAAGTGCCCGATCTCCCTGTTCGGTAGGATCTTTTTCAACCACATCCCGCTTGATCCGATTGCTGACAGTCACCATCTCACTTAAAATATCCAGATTCCGGTTTTGTATTTCACTGCCATGTTCTGTCAGCCACTGGTAATAGGAAGCATCCTTGATCAGACCATGCTTAATAACCTCTCCCATTCCGGAAGAAAACTGCTCCTCTGATAATGATTTTAAGGAAGCTACGTTGGTATAAACCAGCTTTGGCATATGAAATGCACCAACCATGTTTTTTATAAGCATCGAAATCAACTCCGGTTTTTCCGCCAATGCTTGAATCAACCTGAGAAAGCAGGGTGGTAGGTACCTGTATAAAGGAAATTCCTCTGAGATAAGTGGCGGCTGCGAAGCCACAAAGATCACCCACAACTCCGCCGCCTAATGCCAGCAGATAATCGTGTCTGTCAAACTGTTTCATAATAAGTGTTTCGTATAAATCCCTTACTGTATTGAGATTTTTATGTTCTTCTCCTGCAGGGAAAATAAAATGTTCAGTTTTGCGAAAGCAGCTGGAAATAATGTGTTCAACTTCATTCAGATAAAGAGGAGCTACGTTGGTATCTGTAACAATACAAACTTTACGCTCCCCTAAGTTCATTTTACCAAGTTCTTCTTTCAGCCCATCAAACGAAGTTTCCATCACGATATCGTAAATAAAGGTACCATCCATATGTACCGGCATTCTGCTTCCCATGCTGCTTTTCCTCCATTGCATCTTTTCAATATAGATAATAAGAAACACCCTTCGGGCACCCCTTCATGTCCAAAAAGCGTGGACGATAATAAGAAACACCCTTCGGGCACCCCTTTATGTCCAAAAAGCGTGGACGATAATAAGGAAGAAAGCAAACAATTTTCCACTGTCAGCAAAAAGAAGATGCTGATATGGAAAAATGCCTGCTTGTCCCATTAAGAGAAACCAATATTTCTTTGAAAAAATCTGTTATAGGCGTAAATTCATTCCGCCCATATCCAGACTTCCGCTGTTTAATAAATCCTGAAAATCACCGGAAAGCTCTACTGATTCCGGGGTTGCTATAAAAATATAATTGGATATTTTCTGTAAATTACCATTCATGGAATAAGTAGCACCGGATGTAAAATCTATAATTCTCTGAGCTACCTCAGTATGAATACCTTCCATATTGAGTACAACTGCCTTACCGGCAAGCATGTGGTCACAAATCTCTTTGGCATCCTCAATCGAGGTAGGCTTAACCATGGAAACTTCCATTGTGCGAGACTGCTTCATGGGAACGACCTTAGGAGAGCGTGATAAGAAACGTGGCTTTTGTTCATACTCCTCTTCCTCGTAGTACTCATCTTCTGTCTTTTTTGAAAAGAGGGGTTTCTTCGCATGTTTATCGCTATCATCTTCATAGTCGTCATCTAAATAGTAATCATCTTCATCATCTGTATCATTCAAGCGCATGCTATCCATCAATTTGCCTAAAATGCTCATACTTCATTCTCTCCAATCTTATATCTTGTACCAAAAATTCCGGTACCGACTCTTACCAGAGTAGCTCCTTCCTCTATGGCAATTTCATAGTCTCCGGTCATACCCATTGAGAGCATATTCATATTAACATTATCAATGTTTTTCCTTTGCATGTCAACATAAAATTGATTTAATTCTTTAAAAACAGGACGATTTTGCTCAGAATTTTCTACAAAAGGTGCAATAGTCATGAGTCCTTTTATACTTATATGGGGAAAAACAGAAATATCACGGATAGCCTGTTCTGTCTCTTCCAGACGAAAGCCAAACTTGGATTCTTCGTCTGCAACGTTTACCTCTAAAAGGATGTCCACACAGATCCCTTTCTTTGCTGCTTCTTCCTCGATCTGTTCTGCCAGTCTGACTGAATCAACGCTGTGTATCAGCACAGCTTTATCAATTACCTGCTTCACCTTATTGCGCTGCAGGTGGCCAATCATATGCCAGCGTATATCATCGGGAAGCAGCTCATATTTATCACAGATTTCCTGAACTTTATTCTCTCCAAAATCCCGGATTCCCCATTGGTAGGCCTCTTGAATCATATCAGCAGGTTTTGTCTTGCTGACCGCGATTAAAGTAACCTCACTGCGATCCCGCCCACATCTTTTACAGGCTTCTTTTATCCTGTTTTCAACGATTAAAAGATTTTCTTTCACCAAGTTTATCACCTCTTATTGATAAATTAATTCTCCCTCATTAACAGTCTGTGCATTGAGGACAATATGGTCATATACAGCAAGCCCGTAGGTCATATTCTTCTTCACAGTATAATATTCATCATTGGAAACCAAAACATCAATCTGCTTAAAGACAGCATAACCTTTGTTGATGTTATAAACTCCCTGGAGGGAATTGCTGGCTCCAATCTGATACCGTTCTGTAGAGTTAGGCTTTACAATGTAATCGCCAGCTTTAAATCCATCAGCCTGATCCATCTCTATGTAATAATTATTCCCCTCAGAATAATAAATTTCCGTGGGAACAAATACCACGGAGGTCCCTGAGTCCGAATAGACTTCCTTGTTAAAACCAGTACTAGAGCTGTCACCGCCCTGAGTCATATAGTCCATGGGAACAAGGTAGAAGTCTTTCTTCGTTACAGCTGTCACAGGGATTTTAAGCCCGTCTACCCGATCGGAAACAATTTCAAAATTCACATAACGATCCGAAACAAACTGTACCATATATTTGTCTAAATCAATCTTGCCAAAGCTTCCATCGGTCCCCGTAATGACAGAAAAGCTTCCGGTTGCCTTTAAATCACGGCCTGAAAATCCCACGGTCAGATTCTTTTTATCACCATATGCTTTTATATCATCCTCTGACATGGGAAATACTACTGACCATTGATCAGAGGTGATGGTTTTATAGACTGGTGCCCCTTTTTCAATCAGCTTCCCTGATTGAGTCTTGCTTTTTGCATAGCTGCTGCGGTCAAATGAGGTCTCGGAAATACCCGATGGCTGCAAACCTTCAAACGAATCCACACCATAGGATACAATTCCTGCCTGATCTGCTTTCACCTGTTCAAAACTGATCCCGGCTTCATCCATCATACTGCCCAGATTATCCAGTGCGTTAAGATTCATATATTCCATTACTTCAGATTCCAGAGCATATTTTGTATCATATACTGAGCGAAACTGATTATTGTCATAAGTAAGGCTGAATGCGGTCAGCTGTTTTTTCAATTCAGTCAGATTTTCTGAAGTCAATGTTACATTGTCCTGTGAATGGTCTGCAAGAAACGAAGTAATACTTCCGGTTTCATCGATGGAGTAAACCCTTGTCCCGGTCGCTGCCCGCTTTCCTTCCCGCACATAATAATTCACATAGCCGGAACGGTCTGCATTCTTTACTTCTTCCTGTCTGAGTATAATCCCTGTATAGTCCTTGCTGTTAACGATACTGCCTTCCTGTACTTCATAGAACTGTACCTTATCTCTTCTTGCGTAAGTGATTACGCTAAAGACCATATAGATGAAAATCAGGGCAAAAATAATCATACCAACATTGATGTTCAGAGGCCGCCGATAGCGGATGATCTTTTTGCTTTTTTTAGGATGTACAGCCTTCTTTGATGGCTGTGTTGCCTTTCGTTTAGCCAACCTGACGCCTCCTTTCCCTTCTAGCTATTATAAAAGGAAAATTTAAAAAATTCAAGCATAATATGGAAGGTGTGGTACAGCCTTCCATTTATTTTATGCAAAATAATATAGGGGACTGGCACCCAGTCCCCTATTCCTATCTATGATTATAATGAAACAACCACATTAGCCCTGGTGTTCCCCGGTATATTCTCCGCATCTTCAGAAACGCTGAGAACGAAGGTAATATGATACTTTTCACCAATCTTTTCCAAAGTCGCTATAGTTTCTGATATGTCTTCCCCTTCCAGACATGCCAGCTTTAAAAAGCTGTCAAAGAACATCATCTCCAAATCATGATCCTGAGATATGATACCACAGATAAAACCAATAAATCCTTCGCTTGAAGTAATCGGATACTCATTGACGTTAATGAGGCGGATCTTATTGCTTAACTCATACATGTGCTTCGAACTTTTGTCCAAATATACAATAGAACCTTTTGAGTTTTTTACGGCGGAATTAGCTCTGTCTAACAGATGCTTTGTTTTCCCCTTACCCTTTTTTCCTGCTATTATCTGCACCATAGCACTCTCCTCCTTGCGTTATATGATTTGTATAAAAAGTCTATTCAGATTAATATAATTATAGTACAAATTCATAAGAAAGGCAATCACTATTCTACAATTTTATTCAGGATATTTGACATGTTATCGTATAGTCCGGCATGATCCCTGGCTTTTAAAACCACTGAAATATACTCATTTTTTGATGTATCAGAACTACCCATAATCAGGCAGCTTCCTGCCGAAAGAGTGGTTCCGGTTTTACCTCCTAATACCGTCAGTCCATCAGGGGTCTTGCGCTCTCCTGTCATATACCAGTTGGTACCTTTCCAGGTTGCGTTTACTGTCTTCCCGTTACCGCCCTGATAAGAGGTTTTATATTCAGCCGTACCGATGATTTTACGAAATTCCCGGATACTTCAAAGCTTCATTAAAAATCAGATACAGATCGTAAGCCGTGGTATAGTGATCTTCATCACTGAGACCATGTGGATTTACAAAATGCGTCCCGGTCGCTCCAAGCTTTTTTGCCTCGTCATTCATCATTTGGGCAAACTGATCAACACTTCCCGCCATATTAACCGCAATGGCCACACCTGCATCATTACCAGATGGGATCATAAGTCCATACAGAAGCTGTTCCATGGTCAGCTTATCTCCTGGTTTTATACCACATAAGCTGGCACCTGACTCCTTAATTACAGCATCCTTGGTCACTGTTACCTCATCGGACAGATTTCCGTACTTAACTGCCAAAAGTGCAGTCATTGTCTTGGTAATGCTTGCGGGATATAATTTTTCAAAAGGATTCTTCGCAAAAATCACATTATTATCAGATAAATCAAATACAGCGGCAGCTTCTGCTGTCACTGAACTATCCGAATCAGCAGTATCTTTCGATACCACGCAAAGATCATGAGCAAAGGTTTCCGATTTACCAGCCACAGAAGCGGACTGGTAAAGGGCGGTCCTCTCAGAAAATTCATAAGGATTGTCAAGTTTATGAAGACCAGCACAGCCCGTCAGGAATAATGCGCTTAAGATGATGCAGCCTGATGTCACAAAAACTTTTCTTTTCACTTATATCTACCTCTGCTATTTATACATTTCTCGCCATTCCAGATCGCCGCGTTCCAGAGATTTAATTAATAACTCTGCTGTGGCCAGATTGGTAGCAAGAGGGATATTATGCATATCGCAGGTTCTCATAATATTCACAATATCCGGTTCATGCGATTTCTGTGTCAGAGGATCCCGCAGGAAGATCACAAGGTCAATCTCATTGTGCTCGATCTGAGATCCCAACTGCTGTTCTCCTCCCAGATGACCTGCCAGATATTTATGAACATTTAAGTTTGTGACTTCCTCAATCAAACGTCCTGTTGTTCCTGTCGCATATAACATATGCTTACTTAAAATACCTCTGTACGCAATGCAGAAATTCTGCATCAGTTTTTTCTTTGAATCATGGGCAACTAATCCTATATTCATAACGATATACCTCCTTTTAATTACCGATTTTGCGTTGCAGTCCAACATTCAGTACCAGGCCCATTCCCATAAAAAATACTGGTCAGAGAGCTCACTCCCGAACTGACAAAGGGAAGCGGCAGACCTGTATTAGGAAAGATCTGTGTCGCCACCGCGATGTTAGAAAAAAAGCCTGGAACCCGATCAGGGCTGCCATACCGGTGCAAATCAGTCTGCCGGACATGTCTTTTGCTTTAGATGCAGTATAAAGACATTCAAATACAACCAGTCCAATAAGAACAATGACAATCACACTGCCTCGAAATCCCATCTCTTCACCGATAATGGCGAAGATAAAATCCGTTTCACCGGCTGATAAAAAGTTTCCGTCTTTCACAGAAGCAATGGTTGTATTAAAAAGTCCCTTTCCCTGAAGCTGTCCGGAACTGATTGCCATAATTGAATTCTTTTGCTGGTATAAGTTTTCCGCATACTGTTCCGCATGAGGATAAATCCACGCAAGAATACGCCGCGCCTGATAATCGTGTATGAACGGAATTAAGCCCTTAGTCAGCAGATAGATAAACAGCATACCTGCCGGTATTGCAATAGCCAGAACGCCACCAATCCACCGGTAACTGATACCGGCTGAAAACACCATACACAGTATGATGACTGTAACAACCAGACTGGTAGATAAATTGGGTTCTGCAAAAATAAGACTTATGGGGAACGCCGCCAGCAAAGCAGCCAGTCCCACCATAACAGGCGTATTCATCTTTTCCTGGTATTTGTTCCAATACCAGGAAAAGAATACGATAAGCCCGATTTTTACAAATTCAGAAGGCTGAATCCGACCTAATCCAGGGATGTATATCCATCTGGTGGCGCCTCCTGCTGTATGTCCCATGACAAGAACTGCTCCCAGTAACAGGATGCAAAGTCCATAAACAAGAACATAAAGTTTTACTAATTTACGATAGTCAATGATGGAAAGACCGATTGCCATTGCAAATCCCACCATTACTCCGATAATCTGTTTTGTTACAATCCCCGGAATCCTGATTGGAGGCGCTTGCCACCACTAAAATTCCTATCACTGCCAGTGACAGCATGTACAAAACTAACCGATAATTATAATATTTAAAATTGTAGTCAGAAAACATAGTCAGTATATCCCCTTATCAGGTACATCGCGAATAGGGATGTTTGCATAAAGCACCGGTGTAAAGCGTTCACAATCCGGTTGCTTTAATTTCTTCATCTGTATCTCTATTCTGTCGGAATCAATATCCATGTAACGTGAAACAACACGGATCATATCGTCTTTTATCATCTGCATGATCTCAGGAGAACAGTCAGCCTTGTCCGCAACCAGCAAAAGTTTCAGACGATTTCTTGCAATTTCTCCTGAATTCTTCTTACGGAATACAGGAAACAGGTTCATATCAGACCCTCCTATGCTCTCTTTAAGAGATGCGAGAGTCGAAAGAAAAGACCTTCCCGTACTGCCGGATTCTGGATCGGGATATTCTCACCGATAATTCTCCTGCATACGTCCATATAGGCCTGTCCGGCTGGAGTCCCCATGCCTACTAAAGGCTCTCCCTGATTGCTGGAAATGACAATATCCTCGTCATCTGGAACAGCACCGATAATATCAATGGCCAGAATGTCCATGACGTCATCAAGAGACATCATATCTCCCCTTTTTACCATATCAGCCCGGATCCTGTTAACAATCAGTTCTATGCTGCCCATATCGGCAGCTTCCAAAAGACCAATAATCCGGTCTGCATCCCGGATTGCGGACACCTCCGGAGTTGTTACAACAATGGCTCTGTCAGCACCTGCAATTGCGTTCTGAAAGCCCTGTTCAATTCCTGCCGGACAATCTAACAGAATGTAATCAAAATCATCTCTTAAATCATCCACCAGTTTTACCATCTGCCCGGGTGTAACTGCGGTCTTGTCCCGCGTCTGGGCTGATGGAAGTAAAAATAAGTTCGGGTATCTTTTGTCTTTAATCAGGGCCTGCTTCATACGGCAGTTTCCCTCTACCACGTCCACAAGATTGTAGACAATGCGGTTTTCCAGACCCATAACCACGTCTAAGTTCCGAAGTCCGATATCAGTATCTATCAGGACTACCTTCTTACCCAGAATCGCAAGTCCGGTACCAACATTGGCAGAAGTTGTCGTCTTGCCTACCCCGCCTTTTCCAGAAGTGATTACGATGATCTCGCTCATACTATATCCTCCTGTTTTTTTTATACCTCATTCTATTTTACCTTAATTTTCGGAATATTTCCACACTTTTTTTCATTGGTTTTATAAGGACTTTATTATTCTCCAGATATGCCTTCATTGGTCCCCGCCCAAGACGGCGGCTTCTGCCGTCCAGTCCTGAAGTGCAGTCTGCAATCCGAAGCTGGGAAGGTGCCATTTCCAGGGCTGTAATCAGTGCGCCTTTATTCCCTGCCACGCCTGCACAAACGGTGCCGGACAGTTTGCCAAGAACGATTACATTGCCCTTTGCCAGGACTTTTGCACCCTTTAATACATCTCCGATAATTACGATGCTCGCTTCTGATTCCAAAGTCTCTCCATTTTGTAAATTGCCTTTGAAAAACTGTCCCGTCTGGCAGGATAGTTCCATCAGCTTCTCATTCAGTGCTTTTTCACATCGCTTCATGCGGTTTGCATCTGTATCCACCAGACAAATAATTTCCACATTGGAATTTTCCGTGATCTGGTTTATGATAGAGAATTCTTCCGCAGGAGTAACCTCTCTGCCTTCAATTGTCAGAGTCATTTGTGCGGATCCCCAGAATTTGGCATGATCTCCGAATTTCTTCCCAATGTCAGAAAGAAGCTGAGGGAAGGGGATGTCCGGATCCAGGATAACAGTCATACCTGCTTTGTTGCTTTTTATTACTACGGTATCATGCATCATATCACCTCTTATCCTCGTTAATCGCGAATGTTGACCTTCGCTGCATCCAGGGCGCCTGCGTTTACAATGGATTCTAAGTCTATATAGCCATAATAATACTTATAGACATTCTTCGCAATGTTAGCGGCGTTCGATGATGAATAGCCATACGGAATATTCACTGTTACACAGATTTCCGGATTGTCATATGGCGCATAAGAAATGAAGAACGCATGATTCGGCTTATTGCGGGCCTCCTGGGCTGTCCCGGTCTTACCGGCAATTTCCACTTCCAGATCCGCAAATAATCTCTTAGTCGAACCGTTAGCAATCACTTCTCTCATTCCCTGTTGTACAGTATCCCACGTTGAGCCCGCCGCGTCAATATGAGAAGAAATCTCAGGGGTATAATCTTTAATCAGATTACCTTCAGAATCCGTTGTTTTATCAAGTAAACTGAGTTCAAAAACAGTCCCCCTGTTTGCTATGGCAGCAACATACCTTGACAACTGGACATTGGTATAAGCGTGGCTTCCCTGTCCCATGGCGGAACGTTCCGGCGCTTCTTTTGAAATCTGTGGATCCAGCTCACCAATCTCCACACCGGATTTGTGATCCAGTCCAAATTTTGCTGCATAGCTTCTTAAAACCTCCAGTCCTAAATCCGGAGAATAAATACCGTTTCCATCTGTAGAAAGACGGTGGCCTAAATCTGCAAAGAAATAGTTACAGGAGTTTTCAATTCCGCCAACAATGTTAAGCGGACCATGCTGGCCGGAATAGATCCAGCATTTGATGGGAGGTTCCACATCAGTATAAATTCCGGAGCAGTTAATGGTTTCCTCGGCGGTGATCGCATGCTCTTCAAGAGCCGCAACTGCTGTAATCGGTTTGAATGTGGACCCTGGTGCTTTTCGCGTCTGTGTTGCATTATTATAAAGGGGGAGGGATAAATCCGCCTGTAGCTGGCTGAAATAAGAGCCATCCCCGATCCTGTTATTATCGTACCCCGGATAAGAAACCAGTGCAAGTACTTCTCCGGTTTTATCATTGGTCACTACCACTCCTGCATTACAGGGGGACAGGGCTAACTGAGCAGGAGTGATCTCCAGTGCAGACAGCTTTTTTATAAGAAACGTATAAGCATCACCAGTCGCTCTTAATTCGGCAATGTCCTGTTCATTTTCCTTTATTACGCCCTGATCGTATAAAGCCAGACATAATTCCTGCCCGGTTATGGTATCATTATTAATTAAATACCGGTAGATCTTCTTAGTAAAGCTTCTGTCCTGTTCCAGCCTGACTGAAACATAAGTTACCAACGCTTCAAAGGTATCATCTGCGCTGGAATACTTGACGTCTGTTTCCAGTTTTGTGGTATCAATCCAGCCGTTTGCAATTCCATAATAAAGAAAATCCCTCAGGCTTATTTCATCTGATTTCCATGCCTGAAATTCGTCACTGGATGCGTCTATGGCCTCTGCTTTTACGATTCCCACAGTAGGTTCGGAAAGATAGCTGTAAATATAAAACATATAGGCTTTCATATCTTCCGGAAGATTTTTCATAACTGTTGCATGAGGACTCATCAGTTCACTGCGAAGCTGATCTAATATCTCTTTCCTTGAAGCTTCATACTTCCGGTATATGTTCTTTTCCGTATCTGACGCTTCCTCTGACTCAATCCCCTTTAAAGACAGGACATTGTTATTGATCAGCTGAAAATATGCATCTTTTACGGGAATCTTCATATTGGATCCGTCTGTCGTGCTGCCCGTCTGGTAATCTCCATTTACAATGGTTTTGATCAAAACTCCAGCGAGAGACTTTTCAATCAAATGGTAGATACCTTTTTGCAGATCTGCATCCAATGTTAAGTAAACGTCATTGCCGGCAAGTGAATCCGTCTCATCCTTGGTTTCCCGGATTCTTCCCACACTGTCTTTATAAATAGTCTTCTTTCCCTTGGTTCCCTGAAGCTCATGCTCCATGGTATACTCAATGCCTGTCCGCCCTACAATATCATTGATATCGTAGTCATCTTTCCGGCTCTGTAAATTTTCCAACTGTTCCTCTGGAACCTTTCCCGTATATCCGATCACAGGTGCAAAGGGAATACTGTCGTTATAAGCCCGGATTGTGGTTTCTTCCACGGTAACCCCCTGCAGATCTCCGATATGTTCCAGGATATCGGCTACCGTATCCTCCGATACTTCTGTGGCCACCGCAGTCGCTTCATACTTTCGGTACAGCATGAGACGGAGGGCATATTTAATATTAATAATATCCAGTGCCTCCTGGTCAGTGAGGGCAACGAGGTTCCCGTCAGAATCTTTTAGACTCTTTAAGCCGTTATCTTCACAGATCCGATCAAACAGTTCCCTGGCACTTAAATTAGAAGGATAGAGACCTTTTGCATCATCTAAGTCCTCTACCTTCTTCAGTCCGTAATAATCCCTGAGAAAGCGTTTTCTTGCAGATTCAGATGTAGAGGTATAAACCATATCACCATTGGAATCAACGGCTATTTCAAATTTACCCTCTACGTTTTCTCCATGCTTTTTAAGAATCTGCACCAGTCTTAAATACATGCGGTTTTTATCATCTGTTTTTTTATAGGCACCGTTATCCTGTACCATAACCGTGTAAGCCAGTTTATTATATGCCAGCACCTTACCGGTTCTGTCATAGATGTTACCTCTTGTTCCTGCAGTGGTAATGGTCTGCTCTGTTAGCTGCAGGTAATCGCTTAAGGCTTTTTCGCCATTAATAATCTGCATATTAAAAAGTGTGTGAACCAGTCCGGTATACATGGCCAAACAGATGATTCCAAGAATAAAAAGACGGGATGAAGCAGCTTTCCTGAATACATCTCTTATGATCTTCATTAAATCCCTAAACAATCGTAGAATCACCTCTTTTTTCAATCTCTTCCAAATGGCGGTTCATAATCAGGAATACCCGGTAAAACAGAAGCGTGGTCACAACAGTAAAGATAATCTCAGGTAAAACCAGATTAATAAAGTAAAAACCGATCCGTAATTTTTGACGAATCAAAAAGCGGAACACATAGATATAAAAATTATAGGCCAGTTCATTCAGCACACTCATAATTAATGGCAGTGTTATATAATCTTCATAGTAATATCTGGTACAGATTCCGTTAACATAGCCCATAATAATAAAAATCAGGGTATAAAATCCAAAGGGGCCGCTGTAAAACAAATCCATAAGAAGACCTGCTAACAGACCATAGTACATTCCTGCTTCTTTCCCGTGTATAAATCCAAAAGAAAAAGTGAGAATTAACAGCAGGTTGGGTGTGGCCGATAGAAACGGAAGCAGGGGAAATATACAGTTTTGGATGGTAAATGCCAGTATAATAAGCAGTACGTTGAATAAAATCCGTCTCATGTTACTCCTTTTCACTATTGGGAAGCGCTTTCGCTCTCTGCAGCCTGGGTTGTGGTTTCTGCAGTGTCTCCTCCTTCTGCAGCCGGAGCAGACTCCCCATCCTTCATCATATCAGCCTTCAACTGGGTTATTACAAGTACCTCCTGAAGGCTGCCAAACTCTGCGGCAGGAATTAAATAACCGGATTTAGTCACATTGTTGGTATCGTTGGTGATATCGGAAGCATATCCCACTAAAATTCCAGGTAAATATACAGAACTGATATTGGAGGTTACAATCTTGTCTCCGTCTTTTAAATCGCTGTCTTTTAATACGTTGGTAATTCTTAACCTGCCATCTTTAAAGAGGGTTAAGTCTCCGGCAACGATACAGCTGTCACCAGACTGCATGGCCATACCGCTGACCCGGCTGGAGTCATCGATAATGGACCGTACCGTGGCATAATTGGCACCTACGTCGGTAACAATGCCCACAAGACCGCCGCCAGCCACTACATTCATATCTGTGGCAATTCCGTCCTTCGAACCCTTGTCAATTCGAAACACTTTAAACCAGTTGCTTGAATCGTTGGCGATGACTCTTGCGCCCACTTTTGTATACTGACCATATTGCTGATCCAGACTGTAAAGTTCTCTTAATCGTTTTAACTCAAATTCCTCTGACTGCAGCCTGGTGTTTTCCTCAGTCAGCTGATTGATAAGATCTTTCATATCTTTATTTTCAATCATTGCATTCCTGAGTTTGGAATAATCCTTAAACTCATCGTAAATAGCCGACCCCACCGAATTAACTCCGGACTGCACGGGGATGAGAACATATCCCACGCCTGTACGCAGAGGAGTAAGCCACTCATCATGAACGGATGTCAGTCCGATGAGCAGGACACAAAAAACTGTTAATGCAATCAGAATATATTTACTGCGTTTTGGTTCCATCTATACGATTCCCCGTTCTTTTAAACTGATATAGGAATTATCTCCTATAATAATATGATCTAACAGTCTGATACCAATTAAATCTCCTGCTTCCTTCACCCTGCGGGTAATAGAAAGATCCTCTCTGCTGGGCGCCGGATCTCCGCTTGGATGGTTGTGAACCAGAACCAGGCTGACTGCATGGTACTTAACCGCCTCAATGAAAATATCTCTGGGAGAAACAACGGATGTGTTCACTGTTCCCTGAGAGATCATAATGTCCTTAATAAGGGCACCTTTTGTATTTAAGAGCATGACAAATACCAGCTCCTGTTCTCTGTGGCGCATATCCTCCACAAAATAATTTACAATATCCTGTGGACGATGGAAATCGGTTCCTTTTAAACTCGCCGTCCGCTTCCAGATACGTTTGGACAATTCTCCAATGCATAATAACTGGGCGCCTTTCACACGGCCGATTCCCTTAACCTGCATCAGTTCCTGCATGGAAAGATGCAAAAGCCCTAAAATACCCTCCCGCGGATAGTTTAAGGCCAGTATCTTTTGTGCCAGTGCAAGAGAGTTGTCCTCTCTGGAACCTGTCCGGATAATAATGGACAGAAGTTCTGCATCACTTAAACCTTCCGGTCCTTCTCTCAGACACTTTTCACAGGGTCTTTCATCCTTTGGGATGTCTTTCATCGTTATACGTTCCATATGCCTCCTACGGTTACTCTCCAGGTACGCAACAGACATATGTAGAATCTTAAATCAATCGATATGTTACCAGAGCTGCAGCCATTCCAATAATGCCGCCCATGGTAATTTTAATGTTAATGCCGAAGGTTATGACCAGAACACCAAAATTAACAATTAACGGAGCATCAAACCCAAATGACTGACCAGCATTCAGCCAGGAAAGCCATGGGATTGTCTTAGTTAAATCTCCGACAAAGCCGCCAAGCACAACACCGGCAAGCATAAGAAGAAGCATTACCCAGTAGTTTTTACCTCTCATCTGTTATGATACTCCTTTTTGTTTCCTGGCAGGATTGCCCATACCTGTCAAAATATTTTAGCATAATTTTACAGCTGTGTACACCCCTTTTTACAATACAATCAAACCTGCATCAAGAAGCTTCTGGAGTGACATCAGTATTCCAAGCTTTGCGTGATACCAGGTAAGACCGCCCTGAAAATAAACTGCATACGGAGGCTTAATTGGAGCATCCGCACTTAATTCAATGGAAGATCCCTGTACAAAGGCCCCGGCTGCCATAATGACAGGGGCATCGTATCCGGGCATATCCCATGGCTCCGGAGTAACGAAGCTGTCCACCGGTGCAGCTGCCTGGATTCCCTGGCAGAAAGCGATTACGCCTTCCGGATTTCCAAAGGTGACTGCCTGTATAATATCATGACGTGACTGGCTGCCGTCAGGTACCACCGGAAAGCCCAGGCTCTCATACACATTGGCTGCAAAAACAGCTCCCTTTAACGCACCTGCTACTACAGTCGGAGAAAGAAACAGTCCCTGATAGAATGACTGATTCAGTCCAAGGCTGGCTCCAACTTCTTTTCCAAGCCCGGGCGCAGTGAGACGGTAAGACGCACGGTCAATACAGTCGGTTCTTCCTGCAATGTATCCGCCGATAGGAGCAAGACCGCCGCCGGGATTTTTAATCAGGGATCCAACAATCATATCGGCTCCCACATCAGAAGGTTCCATGCGCTCTACAAACTCACCATAGCAGTTATCTACCATACAGATGACTTCCGGCTTGATTTTTTTAACAAATGCAATCAGCTCGCCGATCTGTGAAACGGAAAATGTGGGACGGGTATCATATCCCTTGGAACGCTGTATGGTAACCAGACGTGTTTTTTCGTTAATTGCTTTTTCAATGGATTCATAATCAAAGGTTCCGTCGGGAAGGAGGTCTACCTGACGATATACCACGCCGTATTCTTTCAGGGAACCAGTGCTCTCCCTGATTCCTATCACCTCTTCCAGAGTATCATAAGGCTTACCGGCAGGTGATAACAGTTCATCTCCAGGACGAAGGTTTCCGGATAATGCAATAGAAAGTGCATGAGTTCCGCTGATCAGATTCGGTCTTACCAGCGCACTCTCCGTATGAAAAACACTGGCGTAAACCGCTTCCAGCGTATCCCTGCCCAGATCGTTGTAACCGTAACCAGTCGTTGCAGCAAAATGAATGTCACTGACCCGGTTTTCCTGCATGGCTTTAATGACCTTCATCTGATTAAATTCTGCATTTTTATCAATCTCTTCAAATCTGGCTTTTAATTTTTCTTCAATTTTTGTTCCAAAATCCAACACATTCCGGCTGATCCCAAGCTCCTCATATATACTGTCAATTTCCATGATCTAATCGTTCTCCAATCCAATGATCTCATTTGTGTCCTGCATAATCTTTTTTAACACCTGTTCTAAGTCATAGTCAAATTCAGGAAGGTATAAATCCCTGACTTCCCGTTCCCGTTTAAACCAGGTGATCTGCCGTTTGGCAAAATGTCTGGTATCCCGCTTCAGAATATAAACCGCCTCCTCAAGGGTACAGTCTCCCTGAAGATAATCCAGTATTTCCTTATATCCCAACCCCTGCATGGACACCATATTCCTGGTACAACCCATTTTCTTCAGCCTTTTTACTTCTTCAACCAGGCCCTGTTCCATCATCAAATCCACCCGCCGGTCAATTCTGTGATACAAAGTCTCCCGGTCCATGTTTACAGTATAGTAAAGAAAATCATAGGGGGAAGCTTTTTCCCTCTCTCTGCGGTTATGCTCTGAAATTTTTTCTCCGGTCTGCCGGAAAAACTCAATAGCCCGGATTACCCGTTTCCTGTTGTTGGGGTGAATTTCACCTGCAGCATCGGGATCCAGCTTTTGAAGGAGTTCATGTAAGTATTCGCCGCCTTTTTCATTTCCCATCTGTTCCAGTTCCTCCCGAATGGAGGAGTCTTCCCCGTTATCGGTAAAATCAATATCGTAAAGAAGTGCCTGAATATAGAAACCGGTACCGCCTGTCACAATAGGAATATTTCCATGAGAATAAATTGTATTCACCGCATCCTTGGCCATTTTCTGAAAGACTGCAACATTAAATTCCTCATCTGGATCTAAGACGTCAATTAAATAGTGGGGAACTCCTCTTTTCTCTTCTTCTGTGATCTTGGCAGATCCAATGTCCATATGGCGGTAGACCTGCATGGAGTCAGCACTGATAATCTCCCCTCCAATTGCCCGTGCAAGACGAACAGACAAATCAGTCTTGCCTGCAGCGGTAGGACCGGTAATAATAATTAATGGTTTCATCAGACAATCCTCTTAAATTTCTTTTCTAGTTCATATTTGCTCATGGAAATAATGGTCGGTCTTCCATGAGGGCAGGCATAGGGATTTTCCAGTTTCAGAAGCTGGTCAATCAGTTCATTGGCTTCTGCTGCTGATAAGGTATTTCCTCCCTTTACTGCCGCTTTGCAGGACATGGAGGCCACCTTTTCATAAATAATACCCGGATTGTTAAATGACATATCATCGGACAAACCGTCAATCATTTCAATCAGAAGTTCTTTCTTTGCAATGGAAAACAGATTGGCCGGTACCCCTCTTACTGCAAATTCTCTCCCCCCAAACGGTTCTATTTCAAAGCCCATATCTGTAAAAACGGATAAATGCCGGTTCAGGAGAAGTTCTTCATTCCGGTTTAAGGTCAGAATAATGGGAGGATTGATCACCTGGGAAGTATATTCCCTGGTTTTAAGTGTTGCCATGGTTTTCTCATATAAAACCTTTTCGTGGGCTGCATGCTGATCAATAATATAAAGCTGGTCAGAAAATTCCACCAGCCAGTAAGTATCAAACACCTGACCGATTAATTTATGCTTTTTACGGGACTCTGCTTCCAGTAGCTTACCGTCAAATAAATCCAGCTGTTCTGCTTTTTGTTCCTGCTTTTGTTCCTGTTGCGAACCATGTATCATTTCACTCTGCTTCACAGGCTCCGGCTGGTTCACAGAAGGGATTTCTTCTGACACGGAAGCTGGTGGTGCAAGCCAGTTTTCTTCCAGCGTATTTGCTTCTTTCACAGCCTCAGGCTGTGGAGGAATTAATCGTTTAGGAAAAGGGATTCCTTCGGAAAGCTTTTTTTCCTGAGAAACAGCCGTCTGGTTTAACGCCATCAGCCTGTGATTTTCAAAAGGCTCCGGTGTGGGCTGAAACTTCTTACCAGGCATTGCCTCTTTGGTTTCTTCCCCTTTTTTAGCCAGGCTGACCTCCGGAATCAATTCTTTATGGGCAAGAGCATTGGCCACCGCCTGATAAACCATATGGTAAATCATTTCTCCATCACGGAAACGAAGTTCCATTTTGGTTGGGTGAACATTCACATCAAGCAGTTCCGGTTCTATGGTAAAATGAAGCATGGTAAATGGATACTTGTGCTGCATCATAAACGGACGGTAAGCTTCTTCAATGGCCCGTGAAATAATACTGCTTTTAATAAATCTTCCATTGATAAAATAATTTTCATAATTGCGGTTACCTCTGGCAATCACCGGTTTTCCAATAAAACCATGGACAGCAACCTCTCCCTTTTTTACGGAAACCTCTAAAAGGTTAGAAGCAATCTCTCTGCCAAATACCGTATATATAATATCCTTCAGATTATGGTTGCCGGAGGTATGTAGCTTATTCTGATTATTCTGTATAAAACGTATGGATACCTCCGGATGGGATAATGCCAGCTTCTCTACCAGATCAGCCACATGTGCACCTTCCGTAACCGGAGTCTTTAAAAACTTCTTTCTTGCCGGAGTATTAAAAAATAAGTTTCTGGCAATGAAAGTTGTTCCTTCAGGAGCCCCGATTTCTTCCATGGAACGTTCTATTCCGCCTTCAATCTGATATCTGGTACCGGTTAATCCCACACTGGTTTTCGTAATGATTTCCACCTGGGAAACAGAAGCAATACTGGCAAGAGCCTCACCGCGAAAGCCTAAGGAGGATACAGTAAACAGATCCTCAACGGATTTAATCTTACTGGTGGAATGGCGCAGGAAAGCAAGGGAAACCTCTTCCTTTGGGATACCGCAGCCATTATCCGTCACACGGATAAATGTGGTTCCCCCTTCTTTGATTTCCACCGTAACAGCTGTTGCCTTTGCATCAATTGCGTTCTCCAAAAGCTCCTTTACCACAGAAGCAGGGCGTTCAACCACTTCTCCTGCTGCTATTTTATTAATCGTATTTTGATCCAGTACGGTTATATTTGCCATGGCACCTGCTCCTTTTTTCCTATTGCCAGCGATTTTTTAATTTGGTCTGCAGACGATATAACGTATTGAGGGCATCTATGGGTGTCATATTGCCCAGCTCAAGTTCCCCTAATTCCCGGATAATATCGTCATCCTTTACCGTATCAAACAGTGACATCTGCTGTAAATCCACTTCATCCGGCTTTGGAACAGCCTTTCGCTGGGTTATGCCGCCATTTGCTTCCGCAATTTCTTTCGCTTTTGCTGTAATATCCGCATCACTTAACTCTGCAAGCAGTTCCTTGGCTCTGATTATGACAGTATCGGGAACGCCAGCCAGCTTCGCAACCTGGATTCCATAGCTTTTGTCGGCTCCGCCTTTAATAATTTTTCTAAGGAAAACAATGTCATCGCCCTGTTCTTTCACAGCGATGCAATAGTTATTGACCCCGCTCATGGTTCCTTCCAGTTCGGTAAGTTCATGATAGTGAGTGGCAAACAGTGTCTTTGCACCAAGAAGCTTTTGGTTGCTGATATGCTCCACTACCGCCCATGCAATACTCAGACCGTCGAAGGTACTGGTTCCCCTTCCGATTTCATCAAGGACAATCAGACTGTTTTTAGTGGCATTTCTAAGAATATTGGCAACCTCTGTCATCTCCACCATAAAGGTACTCTGACCGGAGGCCAGATCATCAGAAGCTCCCACTCTGGTAAAGATCCGGTCACAGATTCCTACGTTGGCTTCATCAGCAGGGACAAAACAGCCAATCTGAGCCATCAGCACAATCAAAGCCGTCTGCCTCATGTAAGTTGATTTTCCTGCCATGTTAGGTCCGGTTATAATGGACAGACGGTTTTTGCCATTGTCCAGAAAAACGTCATTGGATACAAACATATCGTCCCGAAGCATCTTTTCTACTACCGGATGACGTCCGTTTTAATATCAATGATACCTTTTTCATTAATCTGGGGTTTTACATAATTGTTTCTCGTTGCAACAGAGGATAAGGAAACCAGCACATCAATGCCTGCAATGGCTCTGGCGCTTTTTTGAATTCTCAGTACCTTGGAAGCAATGGTATCGCGTACTTCACAGAACAGGTCATATTCCAAAGAAAAAAGCTTATCCTCAGCCCCCAGAATAATGTCTTCCAGTTCCTTCAGCTCATTGGTGGTATAACGCTCTGCATTGGCCAGCGTCTGCTTTCTGATAAAATAATCAGGAACAAGATCCTTAAAGGAATTGGTCACTTCAAAATAGTATCCAAATACTTTGTTATATTTTACTTTCAGATTCTTGATTCCGCTTTTTTCTTTTTCTTTTGCCTCTAAATCCGCCAGCCAGGTTTTTCCCTCTGTTTTTTGCACTGCGAAGCTTATCCGCCTCTTCATGAAAACCTTCCCGGATGATTCCGCCCTCCCGGATGGAAACAGGCGGGTCTTCTATAATTGCACGCTCGATATAATCCTTAATATCATCAAGGGGATCCAGTTCATTGTATAAATCAGTTAAAAGTTCGCTGGTAAATTCCTTCAGCAGCGCTTTAATATGGGGAAGCATCTCCAGTGAACTCTTAAATGCAATTAAATCTCTTGGATTTGCGGTCTTATAACTGATTCTTCCAATCAGACGTTCCAGATCATAGATGGGATTTAAATACTCACCAATCTCTTCTCTGGATATGTAATTCATGTTCAGCTCTTCAATGGCATTCTGACGCCCGATAATCTCAGATTTATGGATCAGAGGCTGTTCCACATAGGTACGCAGCATTCTGGCTCCCATAGCTGTTTTGGTGCGGTCAAGAACCCATAAAAGGCTTCCCCTTTTCTGTTTTTCCCTAAGGGTTTCAAGAAGCTCTAAGTTTCTTCTGGTAGAAGTATCGATTATCATGTACTGCCCGGTGGAATAAGGTGTGATCGTTGTGATATGAGACAGGCTGCTTTTCTGGGTCTCATACATGTACTGCATCACTGCACCGGCTGCAATTACACCCATATCGTAATCATCAAGCCCAAGCCCGGTAAGGGTGCCTACCTGATAATGCTCACGTAAAATTTTTCTGCAGACTTCGTCGGAAAAATAATGATGATCCAGAGATGAAATAACAGTTTGATACCGGTTTTTTATGTCTTCAATGTCCACGCCTGACACGTAAAAGGCTTCATTGCAAATGATCTCAGAAGGTGTAAATTTATTGATCTCGTCGATCAGCTCCCGATCGGATTCCACCTGTGTCACCAGAAAGTCTCCAGTGCTGATATCGGTCACCGCAATTCCAAATGCTTCTCCGATGTAAACAACTCCCATCAGATAATTGTTTCTTGTTTCATCAAGAGCCTGCGCGCTGGTTATGGTTCCGGGAGTTACCACACGGATTACTTCCCGCTTTACAAGTCCCTTCGCCTGTCTGGGATCTTCCATCTGTTCGGCGATGGCGACTTTGTATCCCTTTTGAACCAGACGGTTTAAATAGGTTTCTACAGCATGATGAGGAACGCCGCACATAGGTGCCCGTTCCTCTAATCCGCATTCTTTACCTGTTAAAGTTATTTCCAGCTCTCTGGATACCGTAATCGCATCTTCAAAAAACATTTCATAAAAGTCACCCAGTCTGTAAAATAAAAGACATCCCGGGTATTCCTTTTTTGTTTCCAAATAATGAGCCATCATTGGCGATAATCCAGCCATTCTCTTTTGTTTCCTCTTTTCTTCTGTTTATGGTCTTAACGTTCCCATATAGTAAAATCCCTTTGATTCATCAAGATATACGTCCACTATTGTTCCGATCAGAGAAGGATCTCCCTTAAAATGAACCGTTGTGTTGCTGCTTAACCGTCCGGTTAAATAGCCTTCTTTATGGTCATTTATTTCCTCTGCCAGAACCTTCTGAACCGTATGAACTTCTCTGCCGCAAACTTCAGATGAAATCTGCTGGACTAAGGACAGCAATCTGTCAAACCGGTCCTTTACGACCTCATCCGGAATCTGGTCTTCCATTTTCGCTGCCGGTGTACCGGTACGTTTGGAATAGATAAAGGTAAACGCGCTGTCAAAACGTACTTTTCTCACTACGTCTAAGGTCTCTAAAAAGTCTTCCTCAGTTTCCCCTGGGAACCCTACAATTATATCAGTGGTAATAGAGATATCCGGCATGGCAGTACGAATTTTATCCACAAGTTCCAGATATCTTTCCTTTGTATATTTCCGGTTCATAAGCTTTAAGATCCGGCTGCTTCCGGACTGGAGAGGCAGATGAATGTGACGGCATACTTTTTTAGAATTTTCATTGCCTCAATCAGCTCATCGGATAAATCCTTTGGATGGGACGTCATAAAACGGATGCGCTCCAAACCTTCCACCTCATCTGCCTGGGAAAGAAGCTCCGCAAAGCTGACAGGTTTTTCCAGTGTTTTTCCATAGGAATTAACATTCTGTCCCAGCAGCATGATTTCTACCACACCGTCATCTGCAAGTCCTTTGATCTCAGTAATAATGTCTTTGGGACTGCGGCTGCGTTCTCTTCCTCTTACGTAAGGTACGATACAATAGCTGCAGAAATTATCACAGCCAAACATGATGTTAACACCAGACTTAAATGAATATTTTCTGTCTGCCGGAAGATCTTCCACCACCTGGTCTGTTCCCTTCCAGATGTCAACCACCATCTTTTTGGCTTCCAGACGCTGGTATAAAAGCTCTGCCAGCTTATAGATGTTATGAGTACCAAAAATAACGTCTACAAACCGGTAGCTCTTTTTAATCTTTTCTACCACATCCTCTTCCTGCATCATACAGCCGCAAAGAGCAATTATCATATCAGGATTTTTCTTTTTCAGGCTGTTTAAAACTCCAAGTCTTCCGTAAACCTTCAGATTGGCATTCTCTCTTACCGTACAGGTATTATAAAGAACAAAATCCGCCTCTTCGGTATCTGTCTGTACAAAGCCCACCGCTTCTAAAATTCCCTCAAGCTTTTCAGAATCTCTGGAATTCATCTGACAGCCAAATGTCTGGGTGCAAAAGGTCATGGGGCGTCCGAGCTCTTCACTCCGGCGTTTTACATACCCGCTAACTTTTGCCATAAAATAATATTGTCTCTCAGGTTCTCTTACCGGTACTTCCCCTGTTAAATCGATCTGATCTATATCAATCTGCATCTGAAAAAATCCCTTTCATTCGTTCTGTTTTTAAACCCTTTATCAAAAGCATTTTACATGAAACACCATAAAATGTCAACTTTGCCAGACAGTTCTCCCGATTTTTTGAGACTGCAGCCAACGGTCTTTTTAGTAAGAAGACAAAACCGTAACAGGCTCTGCCCCCACGTTCTGTGTAAAGAACTCATCATGCTCTACCAGCAACATGGCCGGCTGAAATTTCAGTATCAGGTTTTCAATCTGGATTCTGGAGTATACATCGATAAAGTTTAATGGTTCGTCCCATATATAAAGGTGAGCCTGCTCGCATAAACTGCGTGCAATTAGTACTTTTTTCTTTTGTCCTTCACTAAATGATTCCATGGGTTTTTGAAATTGTTCCCTTGAAAAATCCAGTTTTCTTAAAAGTGCTTTAAACAGGGAATCCTCTACTCCGCACTGTTTTCCGTATTCTGTCAGACTTCCCTTTAAAAAGGAGGTGTCCTGTGAAACGTAGGAAATCTTCATTCCGCTTGCGGTTTCAATTGTCCCCTGGTAATCAACAGGATCACCCGCTGCCTGATTCCCCATAATCAGTTTCAGAATGGATGTTTTTCCGCAGCCGTTCTTTCCCTGAAGGGATACTCTCTGTCCCTGTTCCAAGCTTAAGCTGACCGGTTCGCACACCGGTCCCTGGTAAAATGGGACAACCTCCTTTAAAGCAAGTAGTCTGCCGGAATGATGCTTTAATGGATACAGCTTTAAATCTTCTGCTTCCTCAATATTTTTTAGCAACCCCTTTTTATCATCAATCGCCTGGTTCTGTCTGCGCTCCAGATTTTTTCTGCGCATCTGCATGCGCCTTGACTTTTCTCCCACATAGGCTCTTGTATCAATGGACTTTTCATGAATCATTGATTTTTTTCCTATTTTTGTGGATTCTACTTTATCCGCCCATTCTCCGGATTGTCTGGCTGCTGCTTCCAGATGCCGGATATCTTTTTTTAAACGTTCATTTTCCGACTGTTCATATTGATTTTTTCTCTGGCGGTTTTCGTACCACACAGAAAAGTTGCCTTTTTGAACCTCAATGTCAGCCCGGTTAATGGATAATATATGGTCTACCGAATCATCTAAAAACTTACGGTCATGGGATACAAGAATAAACCCTTTTTTGCTGTTTAAATACTGACTGACCAATTCCCTTCCTTCCCTGTCCAAATGATTGGTGGGTTCATCAATCAGAAGGAAATTACCCTCGCGCAAACAACGCTGCCAGTAAAACCTTGGTCCGTTCTCCGTTTGACAGAGTGTTGAAGGGCCGGTAAAGCACATCCTCTGAAACCTTAAGCTTTGTCAGCTCTCTTTTTATCTCCCAGTATGGACAGTCGTCCAGAATGGAATTGATGATATCAAGGGTCTGTGCTTCCTTGTCCTCTACTTCATAGGGAAAGTAATCAAATGTAACGCTTGATACAATACTTCCTGTATATTCCATCCGGTTCATAAGAAGATTTAAAAATGTAGTCTTCCCCCGCCCGTTTCTTCCTGTAAAACCAAGCTTCCAGTCTGTATCCAGCTGAAATGTAGCATGTTCAAATACTGGATCACTGCTTCCTTCGTAAGTAAATGAAAGATCTGTAACCTGAATCAATGACATAGACATCCCTCCAAATATAGCAGAAAATAAATTTCTGCATAAAAAACAGCTGCAAGAATTATATTTCTCACAGCCGGATCGGTCAAAAAGAACAGGCACGGCCGTTCTTCTTGCAGATGGTGTCTATTTCCGGACACAAAAAAAGGCTGGAGAATGAAGTAATATTCTTGCAAAAAACAGGCACAATAAAAAAAGATATAAACATATCCTGATCATCATGCAGTTACTTTACAAGAATTATTTCTTCATCCTTTCACCCCTTCCATTTCTTCTGACGGTAGTTTATCATACAATAATTAAATTGTCAAACAATAGTGCTATTTTATATTATGGACGAATCTGTCCATTTCCATAAATAATATATTTGGTTGTAGTCAGTTCCTTTAATCCCATAGGGCCTCTGGCATGAAGTTTCTGAGTACTGATTCCAATCTCAGCCCCAAATCCAAACTCATATCCATCGGTAAACCGCGTCGAAGCATTCACATAAACAGCGGCTGCATCAATTTCATTTAAAAACTTCTGGGCATTGTTATAATCATTTGTAATAATCGCCTCTGAGTGTTTGGTATTATAACGGTTAATATGAGAAATAGCTTCCTCTACAGAATCAACAAGCTTTAGGGAAACAATATAATCCAAATATTCCGTTCCCCAGTCTTCTTCCGTTGCAGGTACAAATTCCTTAATAATCTTACATGCTTCCTCATCTGCCCTGACTTCCACTGACTTTGTTGAAAGGCGCTGGTTTAAAAGGGGCAGGAACCGCTCCGCAACCGCCCGGTGTACCAAAAGGGACTCACAGGCATTGCAAACACCGATTCTCTGGGTCTTGGCATTGAAGATAATGTCCAGTGCCATGTCAAAGTCTGCCGATTCATCTACAAAGATATGACAATTGCCTGTACCGGTCTCAATCACTGGTATGGTGCTGTTATCCACAACGCTCTTTATAAGTCCTGCTCCGCCTCTTGGTATCAGCACATCTACATATTCCCGAAGACGCATGAACTCTTTAGTCTTCTCTCTGTCCGTATCTGTTATGAGCTGAAGAATATTCTCTGGCAGTCCTGCACGGGATAACCCGGTTCTTAACCACTTTACAATGGCCTTATTGGACTCCAGCGCATCACTTCCGCCTTTTAAAATCACTGCATTGCCAGATTTAAAACAGAGTCCAAAGGCATCGGCCGTCACATTGGGTCTTGCCTCATAGATAATTCCAACAACACCAAGGGGAACTCTTTTCTGGCCAATGGTAAGACCGTTGGGGCGCATCTTCATGGAAATAACTTCTCCAACCGGGTCCTCTAAAGCTGCCACTGCCAAAAGTCCCTCTGCCATATCTTCAATCCGCTTTGGAGTCAGCTCCAGACGGTCTACGAGCCTGGCTCATTCCTGCTGCCGTTGCCTTGATCACATCATCCTGATTGGCAGACAGAATCTCCGCCTCTCCTTCCAGCAAAGCGGCTGCAGCCGCTTTCAGTCCTTCCTCTTTTTTCGCAGAGCCAATGATTCCTATAATTCCTGTCACTTCTTTCGCCTGTCTGCCAATCTCAGTTATAGTCATAAAGAACCTGCCTTTCTTTTAAGGAATAATAATCATATCTACTGTTTTATCATGAGGATCTGCAGGGATCCTGTCAAATATCTGAAAATCATAAGCAATGGAGATTCTCTTATGATCCGGCTCCTTTTCAAAGAACCGGTCATAATATCCGCCTCCGTACCCCAGCCGGTTATTGTTTTTATCAAAAGCAATTCCCGGTACTACCATGGGCGCCTGGGTATCATTGATTTTTAAACAGGTAGCCTTGGGTTCCATAATCCCCATAGTGCCTTCTTCCAGATCTGTTTTTCCTGTAATAATATAAAAATCCAGATTTTTTCCTGATACTTTGGGAACAGCCACGCATTTACCCTGTTTTAATAAATGCTCCATGAATTTCCAGGTACCAGCTTCATGACGCATGGAAGCATAGCAGTAAATGCAGAAAGCTCTGTTAATCTCCTCCAGTTCCAGAAGTCTCAGACAGATCTCATCATCCCACCTGGCTTCCTGTGACACGCTAAGACCACTGCGCTGTTCCTTTACCCATTTACGAATCTCATTCTTCTCCGACATTACCATATTTTTTTCCCAGATCTGTGACAGTACCATCTGCCTCCTGAATGGAGATATTGTTTAAATTTCCTCGTAAGCTGCCTCGTATGGCTTCTATATATTCTCTTCTTAAAGCTGCCTGTTCTGCCTTTTCTTCTTCTGACAGTCCGGTTGCTTTTGATTTATGATAAAGTGTGTTAATCCGATCGATCTTATCCTGATTCATCCTGCTCTCCTTAATACTCGTAATTAATATAGGTCATTAAATCAAAATCATGATTGGGGTGGGCCAGAAACAATGTTCCTTTTTCCTGCCCGTCTAAAATCTGGCTGATGATTTCCACATGATCCCCGTTGGCAATCACCATATCACAGCCGCTGTCAGTTGCAATCCGGGCTGCCGCCAGTTTGGCAGACATTCCTCCTGTACCAACATCGCTGCCTGATGATGATTTTCCCATATCCATCAGCTCCGGTGTGATTTCTCTTACGAGGCTGATGAATCTGGCATCTTGGTTTTTCCTGGGATCATCGGAATAAAGTCCGTCAATATCAGATAAAAGGATGAGAAGATCTGCTCCGATTAAGGCAGCTACCACTGCTGAGAGCCTGTCATTGTCACCGAAATTATCCACAAGGGGTATCTCTGAGGTTGAAACAGTATCATTCTCATTCACAACCGGAATCGTTCCCAGTTTTAAAAGTTCATCAAATGTGTTCTGTGCATTAAAACGGCTGTTTTCACTGACCATGGTATTCTTGGTAAGAAGCACCTGTGCTGCTATCTGGTTGTATTCTGCAAACAGCTTTTGATACACCATCATAAGCCTTGCCTGCCCCACTGCCGCAAATGCCTGCTTCTCTGATATGGTAACAGGTCTTGTGTGACGGCCCAGAGCCTGCCGTCCAGCTGCAATTGCACCGGAAGAAACCAAAACCACTTCTTTCCCCTGTCCTTTTAAATCGCAAATTACCCGAATGAGCTTTTCTATCTTCATCAGATTCAAGTCTCCGGTATGAGTATGGGTTAAGGAAGAAGATCCGATTTTAATTACAATTCGATTTTTATCCTTCAGCTTAATTCGTTCCTCAATATTCATCTTCTTCATCCGCTTTCTAAATTACTTTTATCTGATATCTTACATCATTTTTTAAATTACGTCAATTTAGAAAGAAAAGCTTTTATACCGGCTGGCAATGGCTTCTGCAACTTTTAGCCCATCCATTGCAGCGGATGTGATTCCCCCTGCATAGCCAGCTCCTTCGCCGCACGGGTAAATTCCTCTGATCCTGCTTTCAAATGCCTCGTCTCTGGTAATTCTGACCGGAGATGAAGTCCTGCTTTCCACACCTGCCAGTATGGCATCCTGTCTGCGAAAGCCCCGGATTTTTCCTTCAAAAGCCTCAACGCCTTCTATAATGGATTCCGATATATAGTCCGGAAGTATTTCTCTCATATTGGTGAATTCATACCCGCCCTTCAACGCCGGTTTCACATCTCCAAAGGTACCTGACTTGCAATTATTCTTAAAATCTCCGTAAAGCTGAACTGGTATATTACCCTTACCCAGCTGATAAGCCGCCTCTTCCAGTTTCCGCTGGTAAGCAATTCCTGCAAGAGGAGAGTCATTGTCAAAGTCATCAGGAGTTACAGTAACAATCAGCGCACTGTTTGCATTCTCTCCATCCCGCTTATGATAACTCATTCCATTGACTGCCAGCCGTCCTTCTTCTGAAGAAGCGTTTACCACGTATCCCCCCTGGGCACATGCAGAATGTGTAGATGCCTCTTCCGCTCTTACACTGATGGGTAAGTTTATAATCCGCTGCCCCAAGAACCTCCGGAGCGTCTTTCCCATACTGGGAACGGTTAATTTCTTCCTGGGGGTGCTGGATTCTGAGTCCGACAGCAAATGCTTTGGCTTCCATAGGTACCCCTCTTCGTTCCAGTACATGAAATGTATCTCTGGCACTGTGTCCGATGGCAAGAATTAAAGTATCCACAGGAATTTCTTCCTTTTCATTTACCATGACACCAGAGATATTCCCGTCTTTCATCAGAATATCAGTAACAAGACTGTTAAAACGGACTTCTCCGCCGAGACGAATAATTTCTTCTCTCATGTTTTTTACGATTCTGCTTAGTACATCCGTACCAATATGAGGCTTGTTCACATATAAAATAGATGGATCTGCTCCAAATTCCACAAACAGTTCCAATACTTTACGGTTTCGCATCACAGGATCCTTAACCAGAGTATTTAATTTTCCGTCAGAAAAAGTTCCTGCTCCACCTTCTCCAAACTGTACGTTGCTGTTAGGATTTAATACTCCCCCATTCCAGAAACCATCCACTGATTGCTGTCTCTTATCAACATCTTCTCCCCGTTCCAGAATAAGGGGACGGTATCCGCTTCTTGCCAGCATAATTGCACAAAACAGTCCTGCAGGACCTGACCCTACTATAACCGGACGGTTTGCCAAAGTTTCTGTGCCGCACTGGGGAAACTGATATTCCTTTTTCACTGCCAGAGTCACATTGGCATCTTTCACTCTATGTACAATTGATTCTTCGTCTTTTGTCTCAATATCAATGGTATAGATAAAACGAATTGCATCTTTTTTACGGGCATCAACTGATTGTTTGATTATTTCGTAAGATGTCATCCCAGCTACAGGAATTCGCAGTAATTTCGAAACCTTTACCAGTAAATCTTCTTTCGTATGATTCACTCCAAGTTTTAATTGACTAATTCTTATCATATTTTCTTTATCCTCTTCCTGCATTGATTCCAGCCGTAATTCCGCTGGACCATGCCCACTGTAAATTATAACCGCCACAAATTCCGTCTACATCAAGAATCTCTCCCGTAAAATAGAGTCCTCTGATCAGTCTTGATTCCATCGTATTTGGATCTACCTCTCTTGTATCCACACCTCCGCTGCATACCTGCGCCTGGTCAAACGTGTTGGTAGAAACGATGATTGTTTTTAACTCCTTGATACAATGTACCAGATTTTTGATCTCTTTCTCCGTTATCTCTTTTACCCAGGTTTCTCTGCCAATACCAGCTTCTTTTAAAAGGTTCTTTGCCAGTTTTGAATTTAAAACACCATGTAAAAACTCCTCCGCCGGTCTGTATCCAAATTGCCTGTACCGGGTAAAAAGAAGCTTCTCTAAGTCAGTCAGGGATAGCTGCGGAAGAAAATCCAGTTCTGCTGCAGCCTGTCTTCCATCATTCAGGGCTTTTGCTGCATATCTGCTGATCTGAAAAACAGGAATTCCGGAGATTCCATAATCCGTGATCTGAAGTTCTCCTCTGTCTGAGGCCGCCGTTTTCCCATCTATCTTAAGAGTTACAAGCGCATCGGTTCGGACACCCGCCGCCTGTTTGTACCATTTTTCCTTACAGCGAAGCTGAACCAGGGCCGGCAGAGGCGCTATTATATGATGCCCCAGCTTTCTGGCAAGGCTATAACCGCTGCCGTCAGATCCTGTTTTGGGAGCTGCCATGGAACCTGCTGCAAGAATAATCCTGTCACATCTTTGTTTTCCATGATCTGTAATCACAGTCAGATCCTTTTTAATTTCTTTCACAGGACACTCTGTCATAATCCGGACACCCAGATGCTCCAGTTCAAAAAGCATTGCCTCCAAAACAGTGGAAGCCTGTCCAGAGTTTGGATACACATATCCGTTTCGCTCAGTAAGAACAATTCCCAGTTCTTTAAAAAAATCCATGGTCTGGCTTACCGTAACTGTATGAAGTGCCGGAAATACAAAATCCGGCTGATTTCCCCTGTAAGCATCTTTGGGAAACTGCAGATTGGTAATATTGCACTTCCCGTTGCCAGTTGAAAGAAGTTTCTTTCCCGGCCTGGCTGTATGTTCCATAATTGTAACAGAAGCTCCCTCTCTGGCTGCTGTAATGCCCGCTGCCAGACCAGAAGCTCCAGCCCCTATAATTATGATCTGTTGTTTCATCCTGTCCTCCTTACATTCAGTCAGACCTATTGTATCTGCTTTATGGTAAAATATCAATCACATTTCATTTAACTGGTATAGGATTCCAGATAATTAAATACTTCAACCATGGAAGAAAACCAGATTCCATCCATCAGCTTTCCTCTTTCCTCTTCCGGAAAATCTGTCACCGGCATATGGGTATAAAGACAGATGGTTGTTTTATCCTGATAGAGGACGAGCAAATACCCATCCTCTGATACAAGATAATACTTATCCTTACTTTCAGCATTGGCAGGCTTTGCCTCTTCCTGATTTATGACTATCTGCGCTTCCGTCACAGTTTCGGTTTCTATGGTTGCCCCAGGAAGGGCCTCCTCCGGTCGTACACTGTCTTTGGTAATGGCAAAGCCAACCCCCAGACAGATCGCAGATGCCGCAACAAATAATAGAAAGCAGAACATATACTTCTTCATGAGTTAATACCTCCTTCACGTAAGTATAGTATCTGCTTTCTTCTTACATTTTAATCACAAAAGATGGTATTTTCTTGCAATACCTGCCAATTTTCTCCCTCCTGGAAAGCCATTTAACTCTGATTCATCAACACACTGGAATTTTAACAACAAAACTCCGTATACAATCACTGCTGCAGCAACAGCTGCTAAAACTCCCAGTATATTATGTTTTAAGACAGCATGTACCAGGAAATAGACACCATAACAGACAGCGCCCATAATTCCCGCTGCCAGAGTGGGAAGAAAGAATGTCTTTTTAATCTCCTGTCTGTAATTTAAATATCTCCGGATGGAAAAGCCATTGAGCAGGCACATGGTCAGTGCAAACAATATATTGGAATGTAAAACTCCATAGATCCCCATCTTAAGGGGATACAGCATCACCCAAAGGATTCCCACATGAAGAATCAGGGAAATAATTGCATTCCTTAAAGGCGTCTTCATATGGTTAATTCCCTGAAGAACTGCATTGGTCACCGTAGACAGGGAGAAAAATACAACGGCTGAGGAACCATAGATCATCATCTGAATCAGGGAGACGTTATCACTTCTGCTAAACAATAGATTACAGATCGGTCCTGCAAGGACAGTCAGTCCCACTGTGGAAGGAATTGCTATGATCATGGAAAAGCGAATCACCATGGATATCTTTCTGATAATCTGGGTTCTGCTTCTTTCTGCCACCGCCTGTGACAGGGATGGGATTAAGGCAGAAGCCAGGGAATTGGCTATTGCCACCGGAATATTAAAAAGAAGCCGGTACTTACCGGAATAAATTCCCCAGTTAGCAGCAATCTCAGGTGCTCCCATTCCCATAGAAGCCATACTGATACCATAAATACTGTTATCAACAACAATGCTGATATTGTACGCTACACTGCTAAATACAATGGGAAGAACCGTCATAATCAGTACTGTGGACAAACTGCCATACGTCTCCAAATATCCGGTATGATCTCTTCTTGACTGCCGTTTCATAACAGGCCGGTAGCTGAACAGGATAAATAAAAGGAATAAAAGCCCGGCAAGTGCACCTGCTCCAGTACCTATGGTTCCGCCTGCCGCACCAAACGCATAGGAATACTGGGTAGATCCGTAGAGGGCATTGGAACGCAATCCCTCCTGAAAGAGCATGGCAGCTGCATAGATGCTGATAACTGCGTTGACAATCTGCTCAAAAATCTGGGATATGGCTGTTGGAAGCATGGTGCCAATCCCCTGAAAATATCCTCTGAAGACCCCGAGATACGCAATAATTAAAATCGTGGGAGCCAATGTTTTTAAGGCATAGCTGGTATAGGGCATCTTTAAAAAGTCATTGGCAAATAAATCCGCTCCAAACCATAAAACTGCGGCTCCCAGACCCCCTACCACCGTTCCATAAAACAAAGATACTTTCAGCACCTTTATGGAATTAATATATTCCTTTCTCGCCAGCCTTACAGCAACCATCTTGGAAACTGCAGTGGGAAGACTGTAGGAGGAGACAATCAATAAAATGGAGTAGATGGAGAAAGCCGAACTATAATAGCCGTTTCCCTCATCTCCCAGAATATCTGCAAGGGGGATCCGGTAAAACATTCCGATTATCCGGACTATAATACCTGCAGCCGCAAGTATAATTCCCTGAACAAGGAAGTTGGAAGCGCCCCTTTTATTTGTTTTTCTGCCTGTCTTACTGTTTTCCATAAATTTCTACTTTGGGAGAATCCTGTGCCGAAACAATGCAAACCCAGGTTTTCCCCTGGTTCAGGATGATCTCGTTATTCTCCATATCGTAATAATGTGTGGGCCCGAATTCTCCATCCTTAGACCATTTCACCGGAATAGCCCGGCCCCCGGTCACATACATTCCGAACGAATCATTGTGAACATTAATGTTAAGATATTCGGTTGTTGCATAATGAGCAGAGGGACAATACTGCAGTATGATATTCTTCACTTTGATCTGCCCTTCGTCTCCCTGATGAGCTTTTCCGTACTGATATCTGTAATAAAGCCCATCATCCTCATGATACTCAAACCATGGCTTATTATAAACATAACCAGGGTAAACCTTATAAGCATCCTTTACACTTTCTGCATCTTGTAAGGTAACCTCATGACCTGTTTTAGCAAACCGGTAGTGTCCCATATAATCAGAATTATATTCCTTTTTAAAGCCCAGCTTTTCTATGGACTTGTTTAACCGATCTCCACTGGTATAGGCATTATGAGGCGATTTCCGGTCAGAGGAACGAAAATAAGCCACAGAGCCAATGGCATCAAGACCATTGATATGATCTAAGTTGGATAAATAAGGTTTTGCAAAGGTGCTCTGCCCGAAATGGGCATAAACAGCATCAAATTCACGTGCAAAGTATGTATAATATGTTCTGCAGCTTCTGACCGAACCGATTCGTTTAAGATTATCATAATCTTCTATAATAGCCATATACCGGTTCATTCCGCCTTCTACCGGAGCTTCATATACAATTCCTGCTCGGTTGATTCCATATTGAGGCAAAGCCTCTTTATCATTGCTCATCATCACCGCTACCGGTCTCCGGTTTCCAATTGATGCATCCACCATCTCCCCGGTTAAGTAACTGCGTATTTTACCATCTTTCTCGATACGTTCTTCATTGGTATAGTATTCACCGGATTCTGTCTCTTCACCGGAGGATTGCTCTGTACTGCTGTTTATGCGGATTTCTTCTGTCGATTGTTCTTTCTGTGATTCTGACTGCAGATTTGTAACAGATACTTCCTCGTATTTTTTTACTGCAGCCAGTTAACAAGGCAGCAGACAGCATTCCTATCGCAAAACCAAACCATACCCCTTTTCTCATCTTACGTATCCCCTCCGACTTAAAATTTCTTCCTGCTTTTTTTCCATGACAAGGCGCTCTTCATCCTGCATATGGTCATAACCGAATAAATGCAGCATACTGTGAGCAATTAAAAATGCCAGCTCCCGCTCTATGGAATGCCCGTATTTTTCAGCCTGCTCCTCAACCTTATCAACGGAAACCACAATATCTCCCAGAAGGAGCTCTCCTGTCTCCGGGTTAAATGAATCATATGATTCCTCTTCCAGGTGATCAAAATCAGATGGTGATTCATATTCAATCATGGGAAAGGAAAGTACATCTGTAGGACTGTCAATGTTTCGGTATTCCTGATTGATTTGTCGGATATCCTCGTTATCTGTAATTAAAACATTAATCTCTGCCTCATAAGGGCAGTTTTCATAATCCATAGCTTCTTCTACTACATTGTTTATAATCTCTTCATAGGGAATTTTCAGCTTTTTCTCCGCTTCGTATTCTATATTAATCGTCATAATGTGCCTTTCTACCTGTGACTGGCTTTACTCTTCTGTCACTGGTCTTTTTCTTTGACTCAAATTCATCATAAGCCTGTACAATTTTTTGAACCAGCGGATGGCGGACTACGTCACTGCTGGTCAGCTGGCAAAAGCTGATGTCATCAATTTTCTTTAAGATTCTCATGGCCATATCAAGACCTGAAACAGCTCCTGCCGGAAGATCCTTCTGGGTCTGGTCTCCGGTAACAATCACCTTGGAACCAAAACCAATTCTGGTTAAAAACATCTTCATCTGGGCTGGTGTGGTATTCTGAGCCTCATCAAGGATGATAAATGCGTTATCCAGGGTTCTGCCGCGCATATAAGCAAGAGGAGCTACTTCAATCAGCCCCTTTTCTGCATTGTGGAGGTAGCTTTCAGCACCCATGATCTGATAGAGTGCATCGTAAAGCGGTCTTAAATAAGGGTCGATCTTACTTTGAAGATCACCGGGCAAAAATCCCAGCTTCTCCCCGGCTTCAATTGCAGGTCTGGTTAAAATAATTCTGTTTACCTCACCGTTTTTAAACGCCTGAATTGCCATCGCCATGGCCAGATAAGTCTTGCCGGTTCCTGCCGGACCGATTCCGAATACCACCATCTTTTTTCTGATCTGATCTACATACTGTTTCTGACCAAGAGTCTTCGGCTTAACCGGTTTACCGTTAATGGTTCTGCATATAATGTCCTTATCTATCTCAAGAATCTGATTGTCGCTTTCTGTAAAGGAAAGGGAAAGGGCGTAATCCACATTCTGCTCTGCGATTACATTCCCCCGTTTGGAGAGCTCAATCAGATTGCTGAATACACTCTTGGCTCTTTGTACCATCTGTTCCGGACCGATAATCTTAAGTGCCCCATCTCTGGCAATCATGGTAACATGAAGGGTTCGTTCTATTTTTTTCAAGTAGCTGTCAAATTGTCCGCATACATTCTTCTCGTGTTCAATGGGGATATCTATGATAGTTTCAATTACGCTCATTTGAATTATTTGTCTCCTCCGGTTCCTCAGTTGTCTGCATCTCCAGTGCTTGCTGTTTTCCTAATGGTTCTTCCGTCACAAAATCCATGGTAAACCGGCACAAAGATTCATTATCTAGTATTTTAACATGATTTTCCAGAATTTGTACCCCCTTTTCCAATAATTTTTTCTGGAAGTTCTGATTCATCTGATCAGCCAGTTCTTTCTTCTCTTCTTCTGTGTAAGGACGTTCATATGATATATATTCTTTCCCGGTTATCCTGCCCACATAGATGGGTAAATAAAAATTTTCAAATAAATGAAGCTGGGTTTCCTCCATGGTACGTTTCCACGAGGTTCCTTCCGGTCTTGGTCTCATAAGAAGAAATGAAAACTTAAAGGCTTTTACATATCGTCCTTTTCTCACTTTTCCTGTCTCTACATCAATGGTTTTAAAAAGGGGAATATTCCTGTTATAATGATACTCCGTTCTTGCCGTAATATCCCCGTCAGAGTGTACATAATGGGTATTTACAACTTCTTCATTATCTCCAATGATGGGAAGTGTACCGCTGACCAGCACATCTCCGGCTTTCACCTGATCCCCGATTTTTACCTTGGGAACTCCGCTTCTGACAATCATAGAGGTGATCGTGCCGTCTTTCTGGGCAACAAGATCACAGGGAGTTTCATCTCTGACCGGAATATCAGAGAGTACCTCATTTTCTTTTATCTTAACCAAAAGTCTGGTGCCTGATACTCTTGCAGAAACCCAGGTGATCTCTGGAAAACGGGTTCTTAAAGATTCTTCCAGCACATCACAGTCAATTTTAGATTTTTTCATTCCATAACGGATCTCCTCTGATTCACAGAACTTCAAAAGAGTATCGTATGTATACATCTGATTCCCATCAAATTCGATATCCCAGATAAACAGGGACAGAGCATAAAGAATCACTACAAAGCCCAAAAATCCAGCTACATAAAATTTCCTTCTTCGGTTTCGGTATAAAAAAAAAGGAAGTCCAAACTTTTTCAAAATTCTAAGTCTGACCTTCGATTTACGGACAAGAGGCTTGATTTTACGAAATCCCGGTACCGTGATAAAGAACCGATAAGTATGCCCGGTATGAACTACATCCCAAACCTCAATTTCATGTGCGCTGCACATATTAAAAAAGCGCTCCGGAGAAAAACCGGTCATCTCAACCAAAAGAAATCCAAAAAAGCGATGATTCAACCATATAAGCACGTAATTACACCTCCATTATTCCCGGTCAATCAAATTCCAGGGACTTAATGTAACCGTTAATTTTCATTTCCTCATTGGTGTAATACTCGATCATCAGACGGCTTCCACCGATGATAACCCGGCAGTTTTTTGCCTGAATCTTGATTAAACAGTCGGTATATAAAATAATACTTCTGTAATTTTCGATCACAACACTATGGCGGCCCAAAAACGACACAAGCACCTCTCCAAGAACCACATCCTTTGGAAGTCTTAAGGCGGAAGCTGCTTTTACCTTTGTTTCCTCCAGCATGACTTTTTCGCCTCTCTCTGATTTCTTCTTTTCTACTATATGCAATCGAGACAGGGAAAATTCTATCGCTCAAAAAAAGACGAAAAAACCCCTGGTCACGAAAAGAGACCAGGGATTCATCTTTTAAGAATTAGTTATATTTACGTTTTCTTGCAGCTTCAGACTTTTTCTTACGTCTTACGCTTGGCTTTTCGTAATGCTCTCTCTTACGAATTTCCTGCTGGATACCTGCTTTTGCACAGTTTCTTTTGAATCTGCGTAAAGCGCTATCTAAGCTCTCGTTGTCTTTAACGATTACATTTGACATAGCTCACACCTAACCTCCCTCCAGTTGTGTACTTGTGCATAATACAACTGTTTGGGTATTTTATAGCACTGATATGATTATAGCATAATTCTACAATACGTCAAGAAAAATTTTTTATATTTTTTCAATTAATCCTGCTATTAACTCAGTTGTTCAGCCACTACTTCAGCTACTTTGGATAAGCATGCATCTACTCCTGCCGGATTCTTTCCGCCAGCCTGAGCCATATTTGGACGTCCGCCGCCGCCTCCTCCCACAAGGGAAGCAATGGCTTTAATTAAGTTGCCTGCATGGGCTCCTTTTTTCTGAGCTTCATCTGTAACAGCAGCCATTAAATTAACTTTTCCATCCTGAACAGATGCGATGACGATCACGCCTTCTCCCAGTTTGTCTTTTAACTGGTCGCCTAAGTTTCTAAGGCCATTCATATCTACATCAAGAACTTTTACAGCCAGAACTTTCATACCCTTAACTTCTGTTACCTGATCCATAACATCACCCAGGGAATCATTGGCCAGCTTACTCTTTAACTTCTCGTTTTCAGAATGAAGAGCCTTGATCTCTTCCAGAAGAGATTCAATCTTTGCTGTCAGAGAAGCAGGTGTGGTTTTAGCAGTTTTTGCTGCTTCATGCAGAGTTAATTCTGTCTCTTTATAATAGTTCATTAAGCCGTCACCGGTTAATGCTTCAATTCTGCGGACACCAGCAGCAATACCAGTTTCTGACAGAATCTTAAAGGATCCGATCACTCCTGTATTGGAAATATGAGTACCGCCGCAAAGTTCTGTTGAGAAGTCACCCATTTTTACTACGCGGACACTGTCACCATATTTTTCGCCGAATAATGCCATGGCGCCAGACTTTTCGCCTCTTCAAGAGTCATGATCTCTGTCTGTACAGGGAGAGATTCTTTGATTTTTTCATTCACAAGAGTCTCAACCTTAAGGATCTCCTCTGGTGTTAACGCCGAAAAATGAGTAAAGTCAAAACGAAGTCTGTCGCCATCTACGAAGGATCCGGCCTGCTCTACGTGGTTACCAAGCACGGTTCTTAATGCCTTCTGAAGAAGATGGGTTGCACTATGGTTCATTCCTGTATTCTGACGGTTCTTTTCGCATACCTTGCAGGTAACTTTATCACCGGTCTGAAGCATACCTTTTACAACTCTTCCCACATGACCGACCTTGCCGCCCTGAAGGTGAATGGTATCTTCTACTTTAAATTCTCCGGTTTCACAGACAATCACACCGGTATCACCCTGCTGACCGCCCATGGTTCCGTAGAAGGAAGTTTTTTCCGTAACAATTGTTCCGGCTTCTCCATCTGTCAAAGCTTCCACAAGATCACTTTCACTGGTAAGTGCAGTGATTACCGTATCACAAACCAGACTGTCATAACCTGTAAATTCAGTGGTAAGAGATGGATCAATGGACTGGTAAACCGTTACATCTGCACCCATATAATTGGTGGTTTTTCTTGCATTTCTGGCAGTTTCCCGCTGTTTTTGCATCGCAGCCTTAAAGCCTGCTTCATCCACACCAAACTGCTTTTCTTCCAGAATCTCAAGAGTTAAATCAAGAGGGAAGCCATAGGTATCATAAAGCTTAAACGCATCCTCTCCAGAAAGAACCTTGATTCCTTTTTTTACCATATCCTCTTCCAGATCATTTAAAATAGCAAGACCCTGGTCAATGGTCTTATTAAACTTATCTTCTTCCTGAGTCAGAACCTTTAATATCATGGCCTTTTTCTCTTCCAGTTCCGGGTAGCCATCCTTTGAAAGTTCAATCACAGTAGTCGATAAATCGGCAAGGAATTTGCCTTCAATCCCAATCAGTCTTCCGTGACGGGCAGCCCTTCTTAAAAGACGGCGCAGTACATATCCTCTTCCTTCATTCGATGGCATAATTCCATCGGAAATCATAAAAGTACAGGAACGAACATGATCGGTAATGAGACGAAGGGATACATCAACATCCCCATCTTTTTTATACTCTGTATTGGCAAGTGTTGCAACGCGGTTTAAAAGCGCTTTAATTGTATCTACATCGAAAATGGAATCCACATCCTGAACTACTACTGCAAGACGCTCCAGACCCATGCCTGTATCTATATTCTTCTGCTTTAATTCTTCATAGTTTCCCTGGCCGTCGTTCTCAAACTGGGTAAATACGTTATTCCATACTTCCATATAACGGTCACAGTCACAGCCTACGGTACAGCCTGGCTTTTTACAGCCATACTTTTCGCCGCGGTCATAATAAATTTCAGAACAAGGACCACAAGGGCCGGCTCCGTGCTCCCAGAAGTTGTCTTCCTTACCAAACCGGAAGATACGTTCTGGCGCAATACCGATCTCTTTGTTCCAGATCTCAAATGCTTCATCATCGTCTAAGTATACGGAAGGATACAGCCTGTCCGGATCCAGTCCGACTACCTCAGTTAAAAATTCCCATGACCAGTGAATTGCTTCATTCTTAAAGTAATCTCCAAATGAAAAATTGCCAAGCATCTCAAAAAATGTGCCATGGCGGGCAGTCTTGCCAACATTCTCAATATCACCGGTTCTGATACACTTCTGACAGGTTGTTACTCGTTTTCTTGGAGGAATCTCCTGACCTGTAAAATAAGGTTTTAAGGGTGCCATACCCGAGTTGATCAATAACAAGCTGTTATCATTATGTGGAACCAGGGAGAAGCTTTTCATCGCTAAATGTCCCTTACTTTCAAAGAATTCCAGGTACATTCTCCTCAGTTCATTCACACCGTAGTTATTCACGTTACTGTCCTCCGTTTGTTATTTAGTCTCATTCGCATCAGCTGCGGCACTGATGGCGTCTTTATGATCTCTGTATTTCTTTCCGCATACAATTCCTCCCCAGGAAATAAACAGGAAAATAAGGAATTTAATAGCGGTTCCCAGGAAACTTGCAAATATTTCTGTCATTATTTTTTCCTCCCGAAAGTTATTATAATATCGCTCATTTTATTATCCTATCACAAGGGATTTTATTTAGCAAGATATTCATTTGTTATTTTTTTTACACAATAGAAAAAGTACGGCAAAAACCGTACTTTTTATCCCTTCTATGGAGTAAGAAATTCCTCATACTCTGTGACCAGTTCATAAGCTCTCTCTCTGGTGGATTCCGCAAGAGAAGCTGTGTATTCCAGTTCTTCCAGAGAACCGCCGCTGTACTTCTTAGCAGCTTCCTCTGCTTTTAAATCCCTGTCTTTAATCCAGGACTGCTGTGATGCTTCCAGCTTTCTTTTTGAGTCTTCGGGCAGGCTTTCAGAAATCGCCTCATATATTGTATTCTGCTCCCGGTTCCATAACTTCAGTTCTTTGTCAGCCAGAGCTTTCATGGAATAGGTGTTTGAGTCTGCAGAATCCTCCCTCATCTTTTTAATCTGGGCATCCAGCTCTTTGAAATGCTTTTTGAAATAATCGGCGCTTTCATCAGGAGCTGCCGCCTGAGCTACCTTGGCCTTTGAATCCGGAGTAATGGGTGTAATGACTGGTTCCGGTCCAACTGACTGGGTTTCACTTTCTTCGGATGGTTCTGTATCTCCTGCAGCCGGCTCCGCCATAAGTGCACGCTTCATCATCGGTCCCTGGGTATCCTGAAGCTGGGCATTTTCGCTATTCTCTTCAGAGGTGATTGATTCCGAAGATGCTTCCGTTTCAACGGCAGCTGATTTCTTCTGTACTTCTTTTTGCATCATGATATCCGGAGAGATCTGCCGGACAGTATCGCTTCCTGCTGCTTTTTCTTCTTTTGAAAGCGGGCTGTCCTCGGAATATCCTGAAACTACGGAAGAATTCGTTGTGCTGTCTTTACTCTTAACAAAGCTGAAGGTAGCAAAGGTCACCAATATACCGATGACCAGTATACTTCCTATTACAATCCAAATCCCTCTGTTTCTATTCATGACTTTTCATCCTAACATGATTTAATAAAATTACCATATCACAAATAAAAAAGAAAGAAAATAGGAAACTGGATTTAGTAAGAGATTGTAAGAGATATGTAAGTTTTATCACAACTTTATCTCTTTAGGAAATGCCTTCATCCGTAAGCAGATCATGTCCGTCAGCTGCACTGGTTGCCAGAACATCACACCTTTCATTCATCGGATGACCAGCATGTCCTTTTACCCAGTGAAACGTCACCTGATGCATCTCTTTTGCCCTCAGCAGGCGCTCCCATAAATCAATATTCTTTACAGGACCGCTCTTACCTCTTTTCCAGTCATTTTTCACCCAGTTATCAATCCAGTGCTGGTTAAATGCATCCGTTAAATATTTGGAATCTGAATACAGCTCCACCTGGCATGGGCGTGTTAGCGCTTCCAGACCTGCTATGGCCGCCATCAGCTCCATTCGGTTGTTCGTAGTTTTCACATATCCTGCAGACATGGATTTTTCATGGAGCTGCCCTGTGGAATCTGTAAACTGCAAAATCGCGCCGTAACCTCCCGGTCCGTCAGGATTTCCTCTTGCAGCTCCATCTGTAAATAATTGTACCTTTGTCAATTTCTCACGTTCTCCTTATTCTCATCTGTCCCATTTATCACACAATGAATTAATCTGATCCGCAAATTTAGCCAGATCTTTATTGGCCCCGCCTTCGTTATGACGGATCACCTGCAGCAGACGCTCACCTGCAGCAAACAGCCGGCCGTAAACACCCACTGGTTTCTTAGCAGTTTCAGGCGCTTTGACCACTGCGATTCCTTCTGTTTCATCCACCCATCTGCCAAGAGCCAGATCATATATGGAGCCGGAATAGGGTGCGCTCACTTCGTAAGCATACTCTTTTCTTAAAAGCTGTTCAAAGGAATTGCAGACCAGATCATCGCCATGAACCAAAAATACTTGTCGCGGTTTTTCTTCAAATGCATTCAACCAGGCAATCAATCCTTCCATATCTGCGTGAGAACTCATCCCACCCATCTGTTCAATATGGGCCTCCACCTGTATGGTTTCACCAAAAAGCCTTACATCGGTGCTTCCATCGATCAGGCTTCTGCCAAGCGTCCCTATGGACTGATAGCCCGTAAAGACAATGGTACACTCCGGGCGCCACAGATTATGTTTTAAATGGTGCCGGATACGTCCGGCATCGCACATTCCTGCAGCCGATATAATAACTTTGGGCTTTGAATTAAAATTGATGTTTCTGGAATCTTCACTGGTTACGGAAAGCTTCAAACCAGGAAATGATATGGGGTTAATTCCATTCATAACCAGATCTCTTGTTTCCTCATCATAACAATCTGCCAGATTGTCTTTAAAAATCTGTGTTGCCTCAACGGCAAGAGGGCTGTCAACGTATACCTCAAATCCATCGTGTCCTGTAATCCGTTTCTCGGTCTTAATCCGCCGGAACATATAAAGCAGCTCCTGGGTTCTTCCTACAGCAAAAGCAGGTATTACCACATTTCCGCCCCTGTCAAAGGTTTTTTGGACAATGCCTGCAAGCACACTTACATGATCTGGTATTTTGCCATGGAGACGATCCCCGTAGGTGCATTCCATCACTACATAATCGGCATCCTTTATATATTGCGGATCGCGGATTAACGGCTTGTTCTTGTTGCCGATATCGCCGGAGAAAACAATTTTCCTGGAGCAGTTTTCTTCTCTGATCCAGGTTTCAATGGAAGCGGAACCAAGAAGATGACCCACGTCGGTAAACCGAATGGTGAAGCCATCTTCCAGTTCTACTTTTTCGTTATACTGATAGGACCGGAACAGTTCCAATACCCCCATGGCATCATTCATTCCGTAAAGGGGCTCTTCTTCCGGAAGACCTGCACGCCTTGCTTTCCGATTTTTCCATTCTGCCTCTGACTCCTGAATGTGGGCACTGTCCTTTAACATAATTGCGCAAAGATCAGCTGTGGCATCGGTAGAAATCACCTTTCCCCGAAAGCCTCTGGCATAAATAAAAGGAAGCAGCCCTGCATGGTCAATGTGGGCGTGTGTCAGCAGCACATAATCAATCTGAGCGTAGCTGACAGGCAGGCTGGCATTTTCAAATCGGTCAATCCCCTGCTCCATTCCGCAGTCCACAAGAACCCTTAACCCTGCCGCTTCCAGATAATGACAGCTTCCGGTTACCTCGTGGGCTGCGCCGATGAATGTCAATTTCATAAAAGCCCTCCTTTTGTATTTGTTTTTCCTATTATACCATTAATTTAGATAATAATGCAAATCATACCGCCATTACTATCGTTAATAATTTTTTGGAGGGTGTCCTGCAGCTTCATCTGACAATCTTCCGTAAGCTGAGATACTTTTGTCTGAATTCCGTCTTCTACAATTTGTTCAATGGATTTTCCAAAGATGTTGGTGTTCCAGATACCGTCTTCACTTTCTCTTGCATTTTCCTTAATATAGGCAATTAAATCCTCTGCCTGCTGCTCACTGCCTACGATTGGGGCAATTTCAGTCTGAATATGGGCTTTGATTAGATTAATGGAAGGAGCTTCCGCACGCATTTTTACGCCGTACTTATTTCCATGTTTAATCACCTCAGGCTCATCAAGCATGATTTCCGAACGTTCCGGAGTAACAACTCCATAACCTTTCAGTCTGACCTGGCTCATTGCCTGATTGACCTTTTCATACTCTTTTTTCATTTTTGCAAGCTCACTTAAGGTCTGCATCAGCTGATATTCCCCTTCAATGGGAATTCCCACGTAATCACTTAAAATCTGATAGTAATAGCTGTCATCCACATCCATATCAACGGATACGCTGCCGTCTGCCATGTTCATGTTCTGGACTTTAATCCCCCGGATACTCTCTGTTTCTCCGTTAAATAACCCGGAAGATACATCCTTCATCTGTGCAACCTTTTTTACCATATCTTTCGCTGCCTGAATTACCTGAGCCTTTAACCAGTGAGTGGCAGGAAGAATTTCAAGCCATTTTGGAATGTAAAAATCCATTTCCGTTACAGGGAATTCTTTTAATACCCGTTCCAGAATATTTCCTACATCTTCTTTCTTTAACTGCTCACAGTTAATGGGCATTACTGTCACACCATATTTCTGATTCATATCGTTTGCTAATGCAACGGTTTCCTCTGAATATGGTTTTGCAGAATTCAGTAGTATGAGAAATGGTTTTCCAAGATTTTTAAGCTCTGTAACGGTACGTTCTTCTGCGGCTATGTAGTTGGGGCGCTTCAGTTCACCGATAGAACCGTCTGTGGTAACAACCACTCCTATGGTGGAATGATCGTTGATAACTTTTCTGGTTCCGATTTCCGCAGCTTTTGTAAATGGAATTTCATAATCAAACCATGGTGTTTTTACCAGACGTTCTTCTTCGTTTTCAATATGCCCGGCTGCTCCGTCTACCATAAATCCCACGCAGTCGATCAGGCGGACCTTGGTTTCAATCTCATCTCCCAGGCGGATGGTTGCAGCCTCTTTGGGAATAAATTTAGGTTCCGTCGTCATAATGGTTTTGCCGGCTGCGCTTTGTGGCAGTTCGTCCCTTGTCTGAGTTTTCTGGTGTTCGTCTTCCATGCCCGGCAGTACCATCAATTCCATAAAACGCTTGATAAAGGTGGATTTTCCTGTTCTGACGGGGCCAACAACTCCAATGTAGATTTCTCCGTTGGTCCGGGCTTTGATATCATTGTATACGTTATAATTGTCCATAAAGATTCCCCCTTCTGTGCTGTTACATAATATGCGGGGGTGAAAAGATTATTCCCTTTTATTTTCCAACCGATTAAGGATGGATTTACCGGTGTTTATAATTTTTCGATACTCTTTTTTAGAAATGATTCCATCATAGAGGGCCTCCTTTAATTCACTTTTTCTCTATGAGCCACAAAAACAAATGCCGCAGCAAGGAAAAGCCTTGCTGCAGCATCTGTTTAACCTGTTTTATTCACTTAAATATGCCTTCTTAACAGAATCATCATTCATCAGTTCTTTGGCATCTCCGCTTAATACAATGGAGCCTGTTTCCAAAACATAAGCACGGTTTGCGATGGATAATGCTTTCTTCGCATTCTGTTCTACCAAAAGTACGGTTGTTCCTGATTTATTGATTTCCTGTATGATATCAAAGATTTCATTCACATAAATTGGTGAAAGTCCCATAGACGGCTCGTCCAGTACGATAACCTTGGGGTGGCTCATGAGAGCACGTCCCATGGCAAGCATCTGTTGTTCGCCTCCGCTTAATGTACCAGCGGGCTGGTTCTTTCTTTCTAACAGTCTGGGGAAACGCTTGTAGATCATCTGAAGAGTTTCTTCAATCTCGTTCTTGTCTCTTCTTGTATAGGCACCCAGTTTCAGATTCTCATAAACGCTTAAAGCTGCGAAAACCCTTCTTCCTTCCGGAACGTGGGCCATACCCATGCCTACGATTTTGTCCCCTCTGATTTTGGTTATATCATGACCATCAAACTGTATGTTACCGGATGCTGCTTTAATCAGTCCGGTTATTGTATGAAGAGTGGTTGTCTTACCAGCACCATTGGCACCGATTAGTGCAACAATCTCTCCTTCTTTAACTTCAAAGGAAATATCTTAACGCCTTAATGACGCCATAATATACTTCCAGATTTTTAACTTCAAGTATTGCCATGTAGAAAAGCCTCCTTATTCTCCCAGATATGCTTTGATGACTTCCGGATCATGAAGCACATCCGCTGTTTTACCCTGGGTAAGCACCTGACCGAAATTCAGCACCGTCAAACGCTCACAAATCCCGGAGACAAGCTTCATATCGTGTTCTATTAACAGAATGGTCATATCAAAATTATCCCGTACAAAACGTATGGTATCCATAAGTTCAGTGGTTTCATTGGGATTCATACCTGCAGCCGGCTCATCAAGAAGCAGGAGCTTTGGACCAGTGGCAAGCGCTCTGGCTATCTCAAGCTTTCTCTGCTTTCCATAAGGCAGATTGGACGCAAGGGTATCCTTCTCTTTATCCAGATCAAAGACCTTTAAAAGCTCTACTGCTTTTTTCATCCATCTGCTTTTCAACTTTATAATAATTAGGAAGCCTTAAAATTCCGGCAACGGTGGAATAGGGATGACTGTTGTGAAGACCTGTTTTTACATTATCAAGAACTGTCAGATCCTTAAAAAGACGGATATTCTGAAATGTTCTTGCAATTCCGGCACGGTTAATATCTACCGTCTTCTTTCCCGTAATATTGTTGCCATCCAACAATATGGTACCTGCGTTTGGTTTATAAACTCCGGTTAAAAGGTTAAAAATCGTGGTTTTCCCCGCACCGTTTGGTCCGATCAGACCATACAGCTGCCCCTTTTCTATGGTAATGCTGAAATTATCCACGGCCCGAAGACCGCCAAATGAAATTCCAAGGTTATTAATTTCAAGTAAAGCCATGATTATACCCTCTCCTTCTTCGCCCTGTTCAAATGAAAATAACGTTTTCTGAAATCGATCAGCTTGGGACTCCAGTTAAAAATCATCATGACGATCAGGATGATGGCATAAATCAGCATACGATAAGCATTTAATCCTCTTAACAGCTCAGGAAGCAGCGTCAGAATAACTGCCGCAATCATAGACCCGCGGATATTTCCGATTCCTCCAAGTACTACAAACACCAGGATCATAATGGACTGGTTATAGCCAAAATTCTTCTGAGTGGCTGTCAGGGAAGAAAGGTTATGGGAGTATAAAACACCTGCAACTCCTGCCAGGGAGGCAGAGATGGTAAATGCCATAAGTTTATACTTGGTTATATTAATTCCAATGGATTCAGCTGCAATTCTGTTATCGCGGACAGACATGATTGCACGTCCGGATCTGGAATTGATCAGGTTAAGAACAATGAAGAGGGTAATCAAGGTAAGAATTACACCTATGGCGAAGGTGGAATTTTTTGGTGTACCGGTAATTCCCTGTGCGCCATTTAATATGATTGTTCCGCTTTTTTCCATATTAAGAGCCATGGCATTTTTCATGGAAAAATGAAATCCGTTTGAATCTTTTCCAAGATAAAGTACATTTACAACATTCTTAATAATCTCGCCAAAAGCCAGTGTTACAATTGCCAGATAGTCTCCTCTGAGCCTTAAAACAGGGATTCCCACAACAATACCGGCAGCTGCAGCTGCAGCTGCGCCCACTAGAATTGCGAAGAAAAAACGTACGCCTGCATTCGGTATGGAATCCATCATGGAGATGGAGAATATAGAGCTGGAAAATGCTCCCATACACATAAAACCTGCATGACCAAGGCTGAGCTCGCCCAGAATACCAACAGTCAGATTCAAAGAAATCGCCATAATGCTGTAGATACAAAGAGGCACTAAAAGACCCTTCATCAGACTGCTGACCTGTCCGGCAGAAATTAACATCTGTACAATAATAAATGCCGCAATTACAATGCTGTAAGTAATTAAATTTGTTTTAAATGTTTTATCAATATGAAGCTTTTTTGCTGTACTTTTTTCCATTTCGTCCACCTATACTTTCTCGTTGATCTTCTTGCCGAGAATGCCGGTAGGCTTCACAAGAAGGACAACGATGAGAACTGCAAAAACGATGGCATCGGAAAGCTGGGATGAAATGTAAGCCTTGCTTAAGTTTTCAATAATGCCCAGAAGCAGGCCTCCGATTAATGCGCCGGGAATAGAACCGATTCCGCCAAATACAGCAGCTACGAATGCCTTAATTCCAGGCATGGAACCGGTATACGGGGTAAGGGTAGGATAAGCGGAGCAAAGAAGTGCACCTGCAATGGCAGCCAGTGCAGAACCAATAGCAAAGGTAAGTGCAATGGTGCCGTCCACATTAATTCCCATCAGCTGGGCTGCGCCCTTGTCTTCGGATACTGCAAGCATGGCCTGTCCTGCTCTTGTCTTCTTAATAAAAGTAGTCAGACCAATCATAATGATTACACAGCTGATAATTGTAACAATGGTCTCTCCGGAGATCGTAAGCTTTCCATCTGCCAGCTTTAATGCCGGAACTGTTACAACAGAAGTAAAGGACTTTGGATTGGAACCAAAAACAAGCAGTGCGATGTTTTGAAGCAGGTAGCTCACACCGATTGCCGTAATCAGAACTGCCAGAGGACTCGCCATACGTAAAGGACGATAAGCGACGCCCTCAATGACCACGCCCAGTACAGTACATAGAATAACCGCAAGGAGAATGCCCGCAACAGGACCTAAGCCCATCGTGCTGACAACTGTGAACACCACGTATCCTCCAATCATAATAACATCGCCATGAGCAAAGTTAAGCATCTTGGCAATGCCATATACCATGGTATATCCAAGAGCAATGATAGCATAAACACTGCCAAGGCTTAAACCATTAATAAAATAGGATATGAAACTCATCATACCAACGCACCTCATTCGTCTTTATTCAAGAAAATTATATCAAAGAAGAGGGTCGTCCCTTGGACGGCCCTCCAGCGGGTCATTTTACATTGCTGTATAAACGCCGTTTACAATTTTTACTGCTTTTGGAGCCTTATCCGGTTCTCCGTCTGCAGACCATTTCATATTCTCACCGGTCAGACCGTTGATAGAAATTTCAGTCATTGCAGTTTTTAACTTATCACAGATTGCGGAAGCATCCATATCTGCTGTAACTCCAGCTTTCTCTGCTGCTGCTTTTACAGCATAAACTGCATCATAAGCATCTGCTGCAAACTGGTTTGGAGTCTCATTGTATTTCTCTTTAAAAGAAGTTACAAATTTCTGAGTAAGATCATCCTTTGCATCAGCTGCAAAAGGTGTTAAAAGCATTACATTCTCAGCGAGTTTTGTATCAAAGTTCTCTACTGTAAGAAGTCCGTCAAGACCATCACAGCCAAAGAATGCAGGAGCATATCCCATCTGTTTCGCCTGGGCAAGAATTAAAGCTGCCTGGGAATAGTAAATAGGAAGGAAAACAAGTTCTGCACCGGAATCCTGTGCTTTCTGAAGCTGTACAGAGAAGTTTGTGTTGTTATCTGCCGTAAATGCTTCATCAGAAGCAATTTCAATGCCCTGATTTGCTGCTTCGGATATAAATTTGTCATGAATACCAGATGAGTAAACATCAGAGCTGTCATAAATAACTGCTACTTTAGTCGCCAGTTTGTTTTGACCGATATACTGTGCGGAAGCAGCACCCTGGTTTGGATCTGAGAAACATACACGGAACTGATTTTCGAACTTGGTACAGTCTACTGCAGATCCGGATGGTGTTAACTGGAACATATTATCGTTGCTTGATTCAGCTCCAACAGCAATACATGGAGCAGAAGTAACTGTTCCTACCAGTAACTGCATACCCCAGTCTTTTAAGGTGTTGTAAGCATTCACTGATTTTTCTGTATCATTTTCGTCATCCTGGAAATTGAATTCAATCTTTGCTCCGTTAATACCGCCGTTTGCATTGATTTCATTCACTGCCAGCTCTGCGCCATTCTTTACAGCCTGTCCGTAAATTGCAGTACTTCCGCTGATTGGGCCGATCCCGCCGATCTTAATTGTGCCCTCTCCTGTTGCTGCGCCGCCGGCTGCGGTGGTCTGTGCTTCACCCTTGGTTTCTGTTCCAGCTGCGGTTGTGCCCTCTGAAGCTTTACCGCTTCCGCAGGCAGTTAAAGATGCCGCCATGGCGATTGCCAAACCAAGACTCAGTAACTTTTTCATAGATTTTTTCACAATCCATTCCTCCTCATGAAACAATTTTATATACGACACATTAACGTTGTAACGTATACATAGTCTTTATAATAGAATGGCTTTTAAAAAATGTCAATCTAATTTTGTTTTAAAATAATAAAATAAAGTCTACTTTTGGATTATTCCCACGGAATATCAGAACTTTCAATCGTTTTATCCCGCAGCATCAAATCACGCACTGCCTCTGATGCAGACTTGCCCTCAAAAAGCACCGCGTTTACCTGCTCCACGATAGGCATGGACACCTCATATTTCTCAGAAAGGGCAAGAGCGGCCTTTGCGGAGTAAATACCTTCCACGACCATTTTCACTTCGTTTGTCGCCTCTTCCATGGTCTTTCCCTGTCCCATGAGAATACCTGCTCTCCTGTTACGGCTGTGCATGCTGGCGCAGGTTACAATTAAGTCTCCAATGCCGGATAAACCACCAAAGGTCTGAATCTTTCCTCCCATCGCCGTACCCAGTCTTGAAATTTCAGCGATGCCTCTTGTAATTAAAGCAGCTTTCGTATTATCTCCATATCCCAGTCCATCTGCGATACCCGCTGCCAGCGCAATTACATTCTTTAAAGATCCCCCAAGCTCAATCCCTAAAATATCAGGGCTTGTATAGACCCGGAACACCTCACTCATAAAGAGACTCTGAATGTATTCGGCTGTCTTTCTCGTTGTTGCACCTGCTACACAGGTAGTAGGAAGGCTCTTACTTACTTCCTCGGCATGACTTGGGCCGGATAACACAGCTACGTCAGCCATAGGCAGTTCTTCTTCCAGAATCTCTGATAGTGTCATCAGACTGGATTCTTCAATTCCTTTTGCTACATTCACAACCACCTGGCCATAACGGCAGAACGGATTCATCCGCTTTGCCGTTGATCTTACGTAAACAGAAGGCACTGCTGTAACCAGCAGATCTTTTCCTGTCATGGTTTCTTCCAGATCCTCTGTAAATACCATATGATCCGGAAGCACAAGGTCTGGAAGCGTATGATGGCGGTGTGTCTGCTGCATCTCCCTTATTTCCTCCGGCAAAGCAGACCACACCGTTACCTCATGTCCATTATTATATAGAAGTACGGACAATGCCATACCCCAGCTTCCTGATCCGATGATTCCAATTTTAGCCATATGACTCACCTCATTTTGTTTTTCCGGATCCAAAAGATATTTTATTTTCTTTGCCATGAATCAGTCTGCCGATATTCGCCCGGTGGCGCCAGAACGCCTGACCGCTGATCAAAGCCGCAACTATGTAAAATTCCGGCAGAAGATTCTGACCAATTCCGTATGCGCCCATGGATCCAAACACACACATCCAGATAAGGAATATAGTTGCTACAATCAGTGAACCAAGAGATACGTATCTCGTAATTAACACAATTAATATAAAAGAAGTCAGGCACAGGAGCGTCATTCTTAAATCTGCCGCCATAATAAGACCTGCTGTAGCCGCAATTCCCTTTCCACCTTTAAACTGCAGATAGAAGGGATAATTATGACCCAGAATGACACCAAAACCGGTATACAGAATCAATAAATAAATCATCTCCGGCTGATTCTGAAACACCAGGCGGACTGCCAGGCAGGGAAGCAACGACTTTAAAAAATCACCGAAAAAGACCACAGCTCCTGCTTTTGGTCCCATAACCCGCAGTGCATTGGTGGTACCGGAATTTCCGCTTCCGTATTTTCTGATATCAATTTTATGTGTTTTCCCGTAAAAATAACCGGATTGCAACAGTCCGCAAAGGTATCCTGCAATAAGGCAGATCATTCTTTCCATAATTATTGTTCCTTTCCGCTCCGCTCTCTATAAATAAATTTTAAGGAGGTTCCCTTAAATCCAAACGCATCCCTGATCTTGTTCTCAAGATATCTTGTGTAAGAGAAGTGGGTGAGTTCTTTATCGTTTATAAAGATGACAAAAGTCGGCGGCTTAACGGCTACCTGGGTCATATAATAAAGTCTGAGACGCTTGCCTTTATCAGAAGGCGGCTGCTGAAGGGCGACTGCTTCCGTCATAATTTCGTTTAAAACTCCGGTTGCTACACGAAGAGTCTGATTCTCACGGACCATATCGATCAATTCAAACAATTTGCTCATTCTCTGTCCGGTCTTAGCTGAGATAAAGATAAATTCCGCATAAGGCATAAAGGAAAGAGTATCTTTAATCTTTTTGGTGTATTCATAAATGGTCTTGTCATTCTTCTCAATGGCATCCCACTTGTTTACAGCCACAATAATTCCCTTGCCCCGTTCATGGGCAATTCCTGCGATCTTGGCATCCTGCTCGGTAACGCCCTCTTCTGCGTCGATTACAACTACCACCACATCGGCCCGCTCGACTGCTGTTACGGTACGGATAATGCTGTATCGCTCCAGTTCTTCTTTGATTTTACTCTTTCTTCTCAGTCCGGCCGTATCAATAAATACGTATTCCGTACCATTATGGACGATCTCCGTATCTACGGCATCTCTGGTGGTTCCCGCAATATTGGATACGATAACCCGGTTTTCACCCAGAAGCTGATTAATTATAGAAGATTTACCAACATTTGGTTTTCCCACGATGGCAATTCTTGGACGGTCATCATCTTCCTCTTCTGACTGAAATGTGCCAAAATGCTTGGCAACCTCATCAAGCAAATCACCTAATCCCAGTCTGGAAGCTGCTGATACCGGAATGGGATCTCCGATTCCCAGATTGTAAAATTCATATACATCATTACCGAACTTCTGGAAGCTGTCTACCTTATTCACTGCAAGGACAACCGGTTTTTGATTTGCGAAGCATATCTGCTACTTTTGAATCCGCATCTACCAGACCCTGGCGTACATCCACAATAAATACGATAACATCTGCTGTGGCAATGGCGATTTCTGCCTGTTCCCTCATCTGGGAAAGAATGATATCGCTGCTGTCCGGTTCAATTCCGCCTGTATCAATCAGGGTAAAATTCATATTCAGCCAGGTACAGTCAGCATAAATACGGTCTCTGGTCACTCCCGGTGTATCCTTTACTATGGAAATGGTCTCACCGGCTAAAACATTAAACAACGTAGACTTTCCCACATTCGGGCGGCCTACGATGGCTACTACTGGTTTACTCATATATTATATCTCCTTTAATTCATATCCGTCATAAGAAGGTTTTTTATTATTTACGTATCCTAAAACAGCGTTAACGAAATCCTGACCGCTTGATTTTACAATATCTACCTGTACTTGTAAAGCATTTTGTACATCCTGACGGGTCAGATCATCAAGAAATACCTCTTCTCCGCTGCGAAACATACACTCAGGAAGGAGAAGTCTCTTCCCAAGAGGTTTTCCTTTCAGCTGGGCAATTAGATCCTGACCTGTAATTAAACCTGCAACGGTAATCTGCTCGCCAAAGAAATGATTGACGATTGGGTAGACATGAATGGTCCTTCCAGGGAACTTATCACAAACCATTCTTGCATGCTGTTCAATAAATGGGGCCGCAAGGGTTCCAGTGGCAATGGAAAGCTCCTCTGTGGTATCGACTGCCCCTTCTTCTTTCAGGGCATCTTTCACCTCAGTCTCTAAAAGCCGCAGCATACCCACGCCGTTTTCCAGCTGAATATAGCCGTCATATCTTGTTTCCTCCGGCATAGGTCTCTCAGCCAAAATGTAAAACTCATCACTGGCATGAATAAAATGGCTGCCATATTCTTTAAAAAGCTTTTTCTGCCATCGTTCCACGATCTCTAAAACGGATACGGCATCCTCTTTCTCAATGGGGCTTAATGGAAACAGGCCATCTCTGAATCTGGACACGCCTACCGGCACAATGGAGACACTTTCCATGTGGGGAAGATACTTTGATAAATCACTTATGGTTCGTTCCAGTTCTTCTTTGTCGTTCACCCCTTTACAGAGAACAATCTGCCCATTCATGGATACCCCTGCCTCATACAGCCGGTCAATCTTTGAAAGGGCTTCTCCAGCAAACCGGTTATGAAGCATCCTGCATCTTAACTCGGGGTTTGTGGTGTGTACCGATATATTAATCGGTGCCAGCTTAAACTCTATGATCCGCGCAATATCGTGTTCACTCATGTTGGTTAAAGTGACATAGTTTCCCTGTAAGAATGAAAGCCTGGAATCGTCGTCTTTGAAATAAAGGGTATCCCTCATTCCAGGAGGCATCTGGTCAATAAAGCAGAAAATGCAGTTATTCCTGCAGGTACGGTACTCACTCATCAGGCCATTCTCGAAAGTAAGTCCTAAATCTTCATACTGATTCTCTATTTCTAATTCCCACTCTTCCCCGTTTTTCTTCCTTACGGTCATAAGAATGGATTCACTGTTTACGTAATACTCATAATCGAAGATGTCTTCCAGTTCATGTCCGTCGATGGAAAGAACTTCATCTCCTGGTTCCAGTTCCAGTTCTTCTGCAATAGAACCGGTGTCTACAGCTTTAATAACATGTCCTCTTTTGCTCATTTCTATATTTACCTTTCTGCAGCTATCTTTTATATCATAGCAAGATTGTTACTCTTTGTAAAGGAAGCGTTTTTTGTTTTTTTCACTGAAATACTGGAAAGACTATTGACGCATTCTGTCATTCAATGGTATAAAAAGATGTAAGATTATAAAACAGGCAGTCTTACGACTGGCTGTTCATTTATTATGGAGGAATCTTTGTCATGGCAAATGATTATGTATTTAACGACCAGCTACCTGTTGCTCCCCCTAAAGATCGCAGCGCTGGAAAGCTGCGGGGAACTGGCCAGGAAGGTAAATGACCATATTGTCGGTTTTCGCAGAAACGATATCGAGGAATTAAAGCGCCGTGAGGCAGATCTTCATTACCGCGGTTACGATATCGACTCATATCTTCTAAGTTGCGAGTGTCCTCGCTTTGGAAGCGGCGAAGCGAAAGGAATCGTCAAGGAATCCGTCCGGGGTACTGATGTTTTCGCGATGGTAGATGTAACTAATTACAGCATATCCTATACAGTGAACGGATATACAAACCACATGTCTCCTGACGATCATTTTCAGGATTTAAAGCGTATTCTCGGTGCATGTACAGCAACAGCCCACAGGGTAAGCGTAATTATGCCATTTCTATATGAAAGCCGCCAGCACAAGAGAACCAAACGGGAATCCCTTGACTGTGCAATGGCATTAGAAGAACTGGTGAATATGGGAGTAAGCAATATTATTACATTTGATGCCCATGATCCCAGAGTGCAGAACGCCATCCCATTAAACGGCTTTGACAATTTCATGCCGACATACCAGTTTATTAAAGCGGTATTAAGACAATACCCTGATTTAAAGATCGACAAAGAACACATGATGGTTATCAGCCCTGATGAAGGTGCCATGGACCGTGCCGTATACCTTGCCAACAACTTAAGCGTGGATATGGGTATGTTCTACAAACGAAGAGATTATTCCAAGATTGTAGGCGGACGCAACCCCATCGTAGCCCATGAGTTCCTTGGAGCTTCTGTAGAGGGAAAAACAGTGCTGATCGTAGATGATATGATTTCATCGGGAGAAAGCATGTTAGATACCGCCAGGGAATTAAAAGAGCGTAAAGCGGACAAGGTCATTGTATGCTGCACCTTTGGCCTGTTTACCAATGGTCTTGATAAGTTTGATGACTTTTACAGAAAAGGATACATCGACAGAGTTGTGACCACAAACTTAAATTACCGTCCCAATGAGCTGTTTAACAGAGAGTGGTATGTAGAAGCCGACATCAGCAAGTATATCGCCGCAATTGTAAATTCCTTAAACCACGATGTATCTATTAGTACAGCATTATCCTCAACGGATAAGATTCAGCAGCTGCTGAAAAAAATACAAAGCATAAGCCTGTTGTTTTATGGAATAGAAATCCGGAAGAATCCAAATATTCTTCCGGATTTTTATATCTCTATTCTTTTAAACTCAGGAATGCTGCCAGATTGCCTCTTTCGTTTCCGCAGGTACGGTGAGAAAACAGATAATCTGAATTGCAGTGGGTGCAGATATCGGTTGTCTGTATGTTTTCCGGTTTCACTCCGGCTTCTTTTAACAGGATCTCATTGGCCTTCCACAAATCCAGCATGAACTTGCCATTGTCTTTTTCTCGAAGAATCTGATTCCAGTTCTGGTTTGCAAATACCTTTTTAAATTCCAGGGCAACCTCTTCCCCCACCTCATAGCAGTCCCCGCAGATACTGGGGCCAATACAGACAAGTAAATCTTCTGCTCTGGTTCCATAAGCTTCCTTCATTTTATCAATGGTTACTGCCCCCATGCGGCTTACAGTACCTCTCCAGCCTGAATGACTGAGTCCGATGGCTTTGTGTACAGGATCCAGGAAATATAACGGAACACAGTCTGCAAAAAAAGTGACCAGAGTAATGCCCGGGACATTGGTAATAAGTCCGTCTATATCTTTATAATCTCTTTCCTTTACAATTCCCTTGCCGGCATCCTCCTCCGTAACAAGACGGACATTGGTGGTATGGGTCTGATAAGACAAAACCATACGTTTTTTCATCCACCCCAAGTACAGCCGCCATTCTCCTGTAATTCTCCATTACGTGATCCGGATTGTCTCCTCTTTTAAATGTAAAATTAAGGGTTGCAAATTTACCCTGACTGACTCCCCCAAGCTTTGTAGAAAATCCCTGGATCACCATTCCTGTCTTTTCCAGCATAGGAAAGGATAAATAAGGCACCGGATCTGACTCCATATAATTCATTCCCGGTTCTATATTTTTACGCGTCCATATAACACTCATTCCAGCACCTCCTTTAAAATGCATCCGAAATCAATCGGATTTTCTGACCCAAGATGGCCACTACATCAAATCTGCAAGGGACCGATTCCCCTAACCGGTTCCTGTATAAATACCGTCTCGCTGTGTTCCTGATCTTCAGCTGCTTTCTGGCATCCACCGCTTCGGCAGGGTCACCCATGTTTGCATTTTCCCGGTATTTGACCTCTACAAAAACATAATAGCTTCCATCTTTGGCTATTATGTCGATTTCTCCTGACCGATCCCGGTAATTACGCTCCAGAATCTCATAGCCGGCATCCTGTAAATAATCCGCAGCGATCTCTTCAAACCTGGATCCGGTCTCTCTCTTATTCACACTTCTCCCCAGACACGAAGTTTTAATAAAGCTCCGTCTGTGTATGGGGCAGGGGCCAAACTCCTTTAATGCCGCGATATGGGCTCCTGTACCATATCCCTTATGCTTTGCAAAACCATACTGGGGAAATAGTTTATCATACTCTTCCATCATATGATCTCTGGTTACTTTTGCCATAATACTGGCAGCTGCGATTGACACGCTTTTTCCATCCCCTTTCACAATGGGAATCTGGTGAATGTCAAGACCTGGAATGGTCACCGCATCATTTAACAAAACCTCTGGAAGCATTCCCAGTTTGGATACTGCTGTTCTCATGGCTTCATAAGTTGCCTGCAAAATATTAATCTCATCAATCCGGTCCGGGCCTGCCACACCGATCCCGATTGCCAGTGCTTTTTCCTGTATCTCTTCAAACAAAGCCTCCCTGCGTTTTTCAGACAGCTTTTTTGAATCGTTTAAGAAAAGGATTTCACAATCTCTGGGCAATATAACCGCTCCTGCAACCACAGGTCCGGCTAAAGGTCCCCTTCCGGCTTCATCAATTCCGCAAACCAGTATATGAGACTCATATTCCCGTTCAAATTCCTTCATCACTTCCAAACGTTTCAGTTCTTCTAACCGTTTCTCTTCCGTTAATTTTCTCATCTTATTCTCTCCAGTAATTTCATTAAAAACATGGACCTGCTCTGAAAACGAGCCGGCCCATTGATGTATTCTTATGATTGCTGCGGAGTCTCAAGAGTGAGACGTCCTAATTTACCACTTCTGAAATCCTCAATCAGCAGATTGGATGCCCGGTTTAAATCCAATTCTCCGCCTCTTGCAAGGCAGGCTCTGGCTTTGGCGATCTGCATCAGACCCTCCAGGGGATCTTCCGCAGACAGGTCGTAACGTTCCGACAATACCTGAGGATAAGAGCTCTTTAAAAAACGGATCAGTTCCATGGCAAGCTCTTCTTTATTTAAAATCTCATCATTGATGGAACCAATGAGAGCAAGACGGATTCCCACCTGCTGATCTTCAAATCTTGGCCACAGGATTCCGGGTGTATCAAGGAGTTCCAGGCTTTTGTTCAGGCGGATCCATTGATTCCCCTTTGTGACACCTGGTTTATTACCGGTCTTTGCGCATGCCTTGCCTGCAAACGAGTTTATAAATGTAGATTTTCCCACATTGGGGATTCCAACTACCATGGCACGTACCGGTCGGTTTAAAATTCCCCTTCTCCGGTCACGCTCAATCTTTTCCTTACAGGCTTCCAAAACAACACCATTGATTGATTTTAAGCCTGCACCGCTTTTTGAATTCACTTTTACAACATGGCAGCCTTTTTCTTGAAAGTAAGACGCCCATGCATTGTTACACCGTTCATCTGCAAGATCCGATTTATTCAGCAGTACCAGACGGGCTTTTCCCGCTCCCAGATCATCAATATCCGGATTCCGGCTGCTTAAAGGCACTCTTGCATCTACCAGTTCGATAATCAAATCAATTAATTTGATATCTTCTTTCATTGCCCTTTTGGCTTTGGTCATATGACCTGGATACCATTGTATATTCATAACATTCCTCTATTTCGAACGAATTAATTCCAACTTTACAAGGGGCAGCATACGTAACCATATTTTCCCTTTGATCTGACTGCCGCTTACTTTCCCGATATTGGAAAAACGGCTGTCTTCACTGCTGTCCCGGTTATCTCCTAATAAAAAATATTCCTCTTCACCCAGCTTCATTGGCTTTTCAGCCAGTCCCGCCAGGGATATCCGGCCAAGTCCTGCCGGCTCTTCTAATTTTTCGCCATTGATATAGATCTCATCGTTTTTAATCTGCACTGTTTCTCCAGGCAGTCCAACGATACGCTTTACATTCATCTTCTGGTCTTCTCTTTGAAACACAACGATATCAAACCGGTCCGGCTTCCCGAAATCATAAGACAGGCGATCCATTAAAACAACATCGCCGGACGCAAAAAGTGGGAGCATGGAATGTCCCGCAACAACGATCTGAGTTCCATAAGCATAGACCAGAAACAATGCAAATGCAATCACTACAACGATGTCAACTATCCAGTTGACAAAATGGCGGAGCCTGTTATTATCTTCACTATGATAAAAATCCATTATGATACCCCACCTACTAAAGAAAGGGACAATTTACATTGTCCCTCTCAAATGTTCCGGAATTATTTAACCAGTTCTTTGACCTTAGCAGCCTTACCAACTCTGTCTCTTAAGTAATTCAGTTTTGCTCTTCTTACTTTACCCTTTCTTACAACTTCAACGTTGTCTACGGAAGGGGAATGTAATGGCCAGGTTTTTTCTACGCCGATACCGTTAGAATTCTTTCTTACAGTAAAGGTTTCTCTAGCTCCGCCGTTCTGTCTCTTGATAACGGTTCCTTCGAAAATCTGGATTCTTTCGCGGGTTCCCTCTTTGATCTTGTTGTATACTTTTACAGTATCACCAACGTGGAAAACCGGTACGGTCTGCTTTAACTGAGCTGCTTCAATATTCTTAATAATTTCGTTCATTGTGTGAACCTCCTTGATTTTTATTTGATGTTCTTAATACTTCATACTGGAATCCGTAACAGAGGACCATCGCCTTTTCATCACAACATTTTGTATTTTAACATAAAGGATTGTCGAATGCAACCTTTTTATTGATTATTATTCCCTTAAGTTTATGTGGTTAAACATACCAGGTGGTTACAGATTTATTCTGTTTAAAACAATAAAAACAGGTTGGGAATAATCATTGCAATGGCTGCAGCATAAATAGCATCTAACCATACAACGGAGCCAATTGCTCCCACATAGATCAGCCCGATTACAGGTGCTACAATCATTTTAACCAGCACATTTACATTTTTATTTTTCAGTATATTATTTACCAATACCTTAGCATCACCAGTACTGGGAAATGCATGCATAAGAGCGGAAAATCCGATCCATCCCAATATTAGATTTAGTGGATTTGAGTAATCTTTAAAAATAATTAAATCTATGGCAGCCGGTGATAAAATAATCATACCAATCAGTGTATTGATCAAAAACGGTCCCGTTGAGATTAAAAAGGTTTTGAGCGGATCCTGTGTTGCTTCATGCATCACATATCCACAAGGATTAGAAAACTGAAAATATTTCACCTCATATACCGGAACCCTCATCAGGCGGCAAAAAATCTGGTGTGCAAGTTCATGAATAATCACACCTGGAAATGTGACAACTGATACAATGATACCTGGAACAAAAAACATAGCAAGGCCTCCTCCTTATTCGTCTATATAATAGTCATGGAGAGATAAGTTCCCATCCAGATAACTCTTAATATCTGCATCTAATTCATTTCCCTTAGAAACATACTCTTTAACAAGTGCATCCGCATCCGTGTTCTTTGCGTTTTCTTTCAGCGCAATCAAATAAGTTTCCCACACATAATCCCCTTCCGCATTTTGCTCATATGCATATGATGCCAGATTAAGACCTTCTTCTTTCTTTCCTTCCAAAAGCCTGATAATTGCAAGTCCACGGGAAGCTGAGCTGTAGGTTTTATCCGCGAGAAGCACCTGGTTATAGCAGTTTTCAGCATATTGTAAATCTCCCTGACGCCGAGACAGAGTGGCTAACTGAACCTTTGCATCTAACATGTTATCATCTTCCTGAATGGAGTTCTCAAGACAGCTCCTGGCTTGTCCAGCATCTCCGGCAAACATGGACATGTAGTAATAAACCAACGCCTTATCCTGTTCCGGATCACTCAGCAGCTGGTTTAAATAATTATAGCCTGTTTGTAATACTTCTTCCTTAGACTTGGCCTCCTCCAGCTGAGACTGCATATTCTGAACAGTATCATAAGTGTGAAAGAACCTGTCTAATTTATCTATGTACCGGTTCAATCTGGCAACGGTATTTGCCTCTATTTTTTTCCCGGATAAATTGTTGGAAATCACATACGATGCGTCATCATAAAATCCACCTTCCATGGCAATATCAGTCAACCGGACTGCAACAGGAACGGAGCCTGGATATTGCTCCACAACAGTATGCAAGCCCTGGATCGCTTCGACGATATCCCCATTGGCAGCTTTGGCTTCTGCTTTTACATATATTTTATATGATTTTATAACTTTGGGAAATCGGATAAAAGCGAATCCCAGCAAAACAACAATAACAGCTGAAAAACAATAAAAAGTTTCGGAACCGGGTAGCGGATGAATCGTTCCCGGCAGGCACTGCACAATACGGAATCTGTATTTTCAGAACGGTCTATCATCCCATGCCCGCATGCTCCGCACCGATTTTCAGCTTCCCATTGGTCCTCTTGTCCGTAATTTATTTCTGGTACATTTGGTTCTTCCTGCATTTCTAAACTCCTTTATTTATTTACTAAAGCCTCCTTTTATGATATCGGTCTCACATAATGTTATATTAAGTATAAAAGGAAAAGTGCAGTAATCATTTCCTGATTTTTCCATAATAAAAAAAGCGGAGTTGCTGAAAATTACAGCATTCTCCGCATTAAAACTGTTGGTTATTCCCCGTTTTCCAGTTCTTTCAAAAGCTTATTTAAATATTCCACTTCTTTTTTTGACAGTACCGCTTCTTTTAAAAGATCCGGTCTCCTCTCCAGAGTCCGCTTAATGGATTGCTCCCGTCTCCAGATATCAATGTTTTTATGGTGTCCGGACAACAAAACCTCCGGAACCTTTAATCCCCTGTACTCCTCTGGTCTGGTATACTGGGGGTACTCAAGGAGATTGTCATGAAAGGATTCAAATTCGGCAGATGTCTCATTCTTTAATACGCCTGGTACTAAACGGGAGATACAGTCAATCATCACCATGGCAGGAAGTTCCCCGCCAGTCAGCACATAATCTCCGATGGAAAGGAAGTCCGTTGCAACAAGATTCAATGCCCTCTCATCAATTCCCTCATAGTGACCGCATAAAAAACCAGATCCTCTTCTTTGGCCAGTTCTCCTGCAATGGTCTGATTAAATACTGTTCCCTGGGGGGTCATGTAAATCACACGGGGCTTTTTGCCGATCTTATTACACAGATCGTCGTAAGCTTCGCATATGGGCATGGGCTGCATCACCATTCCGGCGCCGCCTCCATAGGGATAATCATCCACACTGTGGTGCTTATCTGTAGAGTAGTCTCTGATGTCAATTGCTTCTATGGACAACAGACCTTTTTCTACGGCTCTGCCGATAATGCTGGTATTTAAACCGTTTAAGACCATATCAGGAAAAAGCGTCAATATATGATAATTCATTCTTTATTTCTACTCCTATCCTTAGTCCAGAAGCCCGTCCATCATATGAACCGTTACAACTTTCTTCTCCAGATCCACATTCAGAACGCATTCTTTAATTGCAGGCAGCAGTACCTCTCTGCCATCCGTCATCTTGACCTCATAGACATCATTGGCTCCTGTCTTAATTACATCGGTCAATGTCCCCAGCTCTTCCCCATCGTCTTTTACCACCAAAAGGCCGATAAGGTCAAAAATAAAGTTTTCATCAGGGCCCAGTTTTACTGCCAGATCTCTTGTGATCAAAAGATCTTTACCCTTGTATTTTTCAATTTCATCAATGGAATTATATCCCTTAAACTTCAGGATCACCATATTTTTAAAGAATTTTACTCCCTCAATTTCCAAATCAATCTGTTCCCGGCCTGTGTCGAGAATCACTTTCTTTAACTGTTTAAAACGGGCGGAATCATCCGTTGTTGGAAATACCTTTACTTCTCCCTTTACCCCATGGGTGGAAGAAATCACTCCGACTCTTAGTAAATTATCCATTTGTCTCTCCATATCATATAAAAGAAACCGGATATTACTATCCGGCTTAATTCTGGACGCTGCTTCGTAAACCATTGTTTATGAAAGCAAAAGAAGACCGTCTTCCCGACAGGTCGGCGGTCTTTTAAAAGCTACTGTATCTCAACAGTAACTTTTTTATCTTCTTTGGAAGCTGCTGCTTTTACAACAGAGCGGATGGCTTTCGCTATTCTGCCCTGTTTGCCAATTACCTTACCCATATCGGAAGGTTCTACCGTAAGTTCAAGGACGATTTCATCGTCTTTTACAGTCTCCGTAACAGCAACATGATCTGGATTATCAACCAGTGCTCTTGCAATTACTTCTACTAATTCCTTCATATGCTTCACCTCTCACTACTGGATACCGGCGATCTTTAAAAGCTTGCTTACAACTTCTGTTGGCTGAGCACCTGTTGCTAACCACTTTTTAGCGTTCTCTTCGTTAAACTTGATTACGCTTGGTTCTGTGGTAGGATCATAGTATCCAATTTCTTCGATGAATCTGCCATCTCTGGGAGATCTGGAATCTGCAACTACAATTCTATAGAAAGGAGCCTTTTTCTGACCCATTCTTTTTAATCTCATTTTTACTGCCATGTTTAATTCACCTCCTTAAATCTTAAATTGTAAAACTTATATATAGCGACGCAGGAATCTGCCTTGCTAACATCAAAGTAATATTAAAACGGTAATTTCAGTTTCCCAAGGAGTCCTGCGCCACCGCGGCGTTTTCCTCCCCCAAGCATTCCGGGCAGCTGTTTCATCATCTTCTTCATCTGATCAAACTGCTTTACAATCCGGTTCACTTCACTGATATCAACCCCTGCACCCTTTGCAACCCGCTGTTTTCTCGATGCGTTCTTCATTAAGTCGGGATTGGTCCGTTCTTTGTTCGTCATGGAAAGGATAATCGCTTCCACCCGGTCCATGGCCTTTTCATCAATATCCATATCCTTCATCTGTCCCATGCCAGGCATCATACTCATAATGCTTGCCATACCGCCCATGTTTTTCACCTGGGTCATCTGCTCCAAAAAGTCGTTATAATCAAATTCTGCTTTTTTAAGCTTCTGGGAAAGTTCTCTGGCTTTTTCTTCATCTACCTGGGTTTCTGCCTTTTCTATCAGAGAAAGGATATCTCCCATGCCTAAAATTCGGGAAGCCATACGGTCCGGATAAAACTGCTCCAAATCGGAAAGTTTTTCACCCATACCAACATAAAGAACCGGCTTACCTGTAACAGCACGGATAGATAATGCGGAACCGCCTCTTGTATCGCCATCTAACTTTGTTATAATGACACCGTCAATTCCAATCTTATCATGGAACATACTGGCTACATTCACGGCATCCTGTCCTGTCATGGCGTCAACAACCAGAATCGTCTGATGAACTTCAACGCTTTCTTTTATTTCAATCAGCTCATTCATCATGTCTTCATCAATATGAAGACGGCCTGCTGTATCAAGAATCACAACATTCTGGCCATTCTTTGTTGCATAAGCCATCGCAGCTTTGGCTATATCAGCCGGCTTCTGGTTTTCTCCCATGGAAAATACGGGAACGCCCTGCTTTTCACCGTTGATCTGCAGCTGTTTAATCGCTGCGGGACGATAAATGTCACAGGCAACCAAAAGTGGATTTCTTCCTTTTGCCTTTAATTTACCGGCAATCTTGGCTGTAGTCGTTGTCTTACCTGCACCCTGCAAACCAGCCATCAAAATGACTGTAATCTCACTTGCGGGCTTCAGTTCTATTTCTGTTGTTTCAGAACCCATAAGTTTCACAAGTTCTTCATTAACAATCTTTATTACCATCTGGCCGGGAGTAAGGCTGTTCTGGACATCCTGTCCAATGGCTCTCTCCTGCACAGCATTGATAAACTGTTTTACTACCTTAAAGTTAACATCTGCTTCCAAAAGAGCCATCTTAACTTCTTTAAGGCTGTCTTTACATCTGCTTCGGACAAACGTCCTTTGCCTCTTAAATTCTTAAATACATTCTGTAACTTATCGGATAAGCTCTCAAAAGCCATCTAACGCCCTCCTAATGAGCTTCCAGCTCGATGATTTCGCCCGATATCTCTTCGATGCGATGGATCAGACTCATATCCTTTGTATCGGCAAACTGTGCCGTCAAATTCCGGATTTCTCTTGCCAGTCTCTTGGTTTTTTCAAATTTTTCTACCAGATGAAGCTTTTCTTCATAGCCCTCTAATATCTTATCACATCGCTTTACAAGATCATGAACGCCCTGACGGCTGATTCCCTGTTCCTGTGCAATCTCACTGAGGGATAAATCGTACAATACCACATCTTCATAGATGTTTCTTTGATGCTCTGTCAGCAGAGCTCCGTAGAAATCATACAAAAGTCCCTGTCTTGCTATCTTCTCCATATCATCACCTGTGATATCATACAATACTTTTTTTAAGGTGTCAAGTATTTTTTCTTTACACCCTTCAAAAAAAATCGGGTTTCCCCTTACTCCCGGTTCATGATAAATCTTTTCATACAAAAATAAAGCTTTCTGCTGTGAATTACATAACTTCCATGGGTCTCCCCAGGCAGAATCCTTAAAAAACTGGTCTTAATCTTTGATGCCAGATACTCTGTATGAGATGGAAGTACCATATCCCTTTCACCAGCCAGTATGAGAGTTGGAACAGTAATCTGTTCCAGTTCCTTACCGGAGATCTGTGGTTCGTTTAACATCATAAACACCTTGGGATCACGAAACAGAAACCCAAGAAGTCCAAACAGAATCAACCATCTGCGTTTCATCCCTTCCGGATAGGCATTGGCACCGCAGATTACCATTCTGGAAAAGAGCCGGGGATACTTTACAGCTGCCACAAGCCCGATGATTCCTCCGTCGCTGAATCCACAGTAAATGGGACGGTCCAGTTCTAAGAGCCGGATGAACTCCGCCACATCCTTTGCCATTTTATCATAACTGATATTCTCTTTTCCGGAGCTTTTTCCATGTCCTCTGGAATCCAGGGCATATACTGTAAAAACATTTACCAGCAGATCTGCAGTCTCTTTAAAGATCCTGTGGTCTTCCCCGTTTCCATGGACCAGAATCACAGCCGGTCCTTTGCCCGATACTTCATAATGAAGCCGGATCCCGTTTACTGTTATAAACACCTGATTTCTCCTTATTTAGCAGGAACTATTTCCAGCCAGTATCCGTCCGGATCACTGATAAAATAAATTCCCATTCCTGGATTCTCAAAGCAGATTACACCCATCTCCTTATGCTTTTTATAGCAGGCTTCATATTCATCGGTATGAAAAGCAAGATGGAATTCACATTCGCCCAGATTATAAGGTTCCGTGCGATCCGTTAAATAAGTCAGTTCCAGTGTGAAATCAGTTTTACCATCTCCTAAATAAACCAGGCGGAAGGACCCATCTGCAGCCGTCTTTTCCCGTACCGGAAAGAGACCAAGTGCTTCTTTATAAAATTTCAGACTTTTTTCCAGATCAAGTACATTAAAATTGAAGTGATTGAAGGTAATCATGACGGTTCTCTCCTTTTCAAAAAGAGTCCGACCTTATAAAAAGCCGGACTAAACGTTATTACTTCTTTGGTACAAGTGCTTTCATACCGCCCATATATGGCTGTAATGCCTCAGGAATCTTCACAGTTCCATCTGCCTGTAAGTTATTCTCTAAGAAAGCAATAAGCATTCTGGGGGGAGCCACAACCGTATTATTCAGTGTGTGGGCAAAGTATTTCTGACCATCTTCACCAGATACACGGATCTTTAATCTTCTTGCCTGTGCATCTCCTAAATTGGAACAGCTTCCAACTTCAAAATATTTCTTCTGTCTTGGAGACCATGCTTCTACGTCCACAGATTTTACCTTTAGATCGGCAAGATCGCCGGAACAGCACTCTAAAGTTCTTACCGGGATATCCAGAGTTCTGAATAAATCAACAGTGTTCTGCCACAGTTTCTCATACCAGTCCATGCTCTCTTCCGGTTTGCAGACAACAATCATCTCCTGCTTCTCAAACTGATGAATACGGTAAACACCGCGCTCCTCCAGTCCATGAGCTCCCTTTTCTTTTCTAAAGCATGGAGAATAGCTGGTAAGTGTCTGAGGAAGCTTTGATTCAGGAAGGATGGTATCAATAAATTTTCCAATCATGGAATGCTCACTGGTACCGATTAAATACAGATCCTCTCCTTCTATTTTATACATCATGGCATCCATCTCAGCAAAGCTCATAACTCCGGTCACTACTTCACTGCGGATCATAAAAGGAGGGATGCAGTAAGTAAAGCCCCGGTCAATCATAAAATCTCTTGCATAGGAAATGACAGAGGAGTGAAGTCTTGCAATATCACCCATCAGATAATAGAAGCCATTGCCTGCAACCTTTCTTGCACTGTCAAGGTCGATTCCATCAAAGCTTTCCATTATTTCTGCATGGTATGGGATATCAAACTCCGGCACTACAGGCTCACCGTAACGCTGCACTTCCACATTCTCGCTGTCATCCTTACCAATTGGAACACTGGGATCTATAATGTTTGGAATGGTCATCATGATCTTTTGATCTTTTCATCCAGTTCGCTTTCCTTCTTCTCCAGTTCAGCCAGATGGTCGGAAGCATCAGTTACCAACCGCTTCAACTCTTCTGCTTCTTCTTTCTTTCCCTGTCCCATCAAGGCACCGATCTGTTTGGAAAGTTTGTTGCGTTCCGCTCTTAAAGCATCTCCTTCCTGCTTTGCTGCGCGGTTTTGCTCGTCCAGTTCGATGACTTCATCAACCAGCACAAGCTTGCTGTCCTGAAATTTATTTTTGATGTTCTGCTTTACAATTTCAGGATTTTCTCTTACAAACTTTAAATCTAACATGGTATTCCTCCTGGTTTTTCCTCAATATTTTCTGCGAATCCAATCCGCATAATAATCTGCCGTTGATTATACTACAAAAAAAGGGCAAAGAAAAGCCCTTTTCCTAAAATTCCCCATCTCTCTTCCGATTTTACTGACGAATAAGCAAAGACAGGATCTCTTCAAAACAAACTCCATTCTCTATGGGTACGTTCAGCTCATCCGAAACAAGAATACTCTTTTTAACAAAATGGGCTGCTTTTTTTACATTTTCCGGCAAAGGCACACCTTTGACAGCCTGGGCTGCTATGATACTGGCAAATACATCGCCGGTACCAGGTCTGTCATTACCAGCTTTTAAAGACTTTAGATACTTAACCTCTAAGCCCTTTTCTGCCACCACGTTGGTGACAAAAGCTCCTTCCCTCACTCCTGTAATGACCACCGAGTCAGGGCCCATGCTTATTATTTCCTGCGCCATATCAGCCAGTTCTTTTCGGGTCCAGCCAGTCTGTCGGTACTGTCTTCCTGTAAGAATACAGGCTTCCGTCAGGTTTGGAGTTACAATATCACCGGATTCCACCAGGGTTCTCATGCGGCTGCACATCTCTTTTGTATAGGTCTGGTAGGCCTTCCCGTTATCTCCCATAATGGGATCAATGATAACCATGGTTTTTTCTGTCTTAAAATTCCGGATCATATCAGTAACGATATCGATCTGAGCCTCGGAACCTAAAAACCCGGTAAAAATACCATCAAAATCAAGATTCAGTTTTTTCCACTGCTCCAGATACAAAGGCATCTTATCGGTGTAATCATCGAAAAAGCAGGTTGGAAAACCGGTGTGATTGGATAATATGGAAGTTGGAACCGGACAGCACTGCACCTTTAATGCAGATATAACTGGCATGGCCACTGTTAAGGAGCAGCGGCCATAGCCTGAAAGGTCATGAATTGCAGCTATTTTTTTCTGTTTACTTTCTTTTGTCATACGAATGCTCCTAAGATATTCTGGAAAATAACCCTGACCGCACCAATGCATTTCTAAGGGGCATATAAATCAGAACAGACACAATCCCCGAAGTTACCGCATTGATGGAAGTGGAAGCAACGTTGTAAACCAGAGCTAAGTCTGCTGCCGGTTTTCCAAGAATAAGAAGCTTGTAAAAATATCCCACCACAGGGTCAAAAATCACATTAAATAAAAGTCCGGCAACTGCCGCCAGTATGGTCCACTTTAAGATATGCCTGCTGTTACCTGATTCATTGATCTTACCAATCCGATGGGCAACCAATCCTGTAATCAGTCCGATACACAATTTTAAAACAAATGTCTTCGGAGCATAAATTATATAAACCGGATCGAATAAATCACCGATGGTCATCCCCGATTGCACCGCCAAGACCGCCATATAATCCCCCAAGAAGCAGTGCACCAAGTACACAGACCGCATTGCCTAAGTGAATGGAAGTGGCATCTCCTCCCGGAAGTGTTATTTTAAACTGAAGAAATGTGAAAACCACATAAGACATGGCTGCAAAAAGCCCGGTCAGTGAAACTTTGTGAATGGTCTTATTTGTCTGATTCATGGATAATTCCTCCCTTGCTGCTTTTATTGCACTTAATCTTAGCACGCAAGTGGAGTGATATAAATATCCAGTTTTGACTTATTAAACCATACCAGTCTAATCGTGGGATTCCACGCAGATCAGTACACCGGAATCAAATTCAATGGAACCGGACTCTCCTGTCAGTTCATTGCTGATGCAAAGGCTAGTCCCTATGGAAATATCTTTTTTCGTAAGTGGGTATTTAAATCCATTAAGAGTAATTCCTTTTACTTCCATACTCAGAGGAAGAAAGGAAATATAAGTGCCCCACATTTTTTCCGCTTCGAAAACTCTTCCTTTATCTAAGACCGTAATCCAGTTTTTAGGATCTACTATGGAAGCATCTATTCCCTGCTTTAAACAGAAATAAAGCAAATGAAGATTGCCCATAAAGTGATCAAGCCTGCCTCCGGTTGCTCCCAGAAGCACAAGCTTCCTGCACCCTAAATTCATAGCAGTAGAGATGGCCAGTTCTGTATCTGTCTCATCCTTTTCCGGCTTGTGTATATCCCATGTGATCTCACCTGAAGAACTCCGGTATTGGGAAAGAACCGATTCATCCACAGTGTCAAAATCACCCACTACCGCATCCGGCTTTAAATCAAGCTGTGACAGGGCTGTAAGACCTCCATCAACTGCAATGATTTTATCAAAGGTCTGATCTGCCAGAAAAGTCCTGGCAAAATCAAAATCTATGGTTCCTCCCGTAACGATTAATCCAGTCCGTTCTTTCACCTTTCATATTCCTCAAAAATATCCAAAAATTTTCTGGTATTGGCTGCTGCGTCACCTTTAAATACAGCAGATCCTGCTACAAAAACATTGGCACCTGCTTCAATGAGATCTCTTACATTATCGCAGGTAACACCACCATCGACCTGTATATCAGTCTCCAGTCCCCGCCGTTTTATCATCGAGCGCAGATTTCTTACCTTTTCCAATGTGTACGGTATAAATTTCTGTCCGCCAAATCCCGGGTTCACAGTCATGATCAGTACCATATCAAGTTCTGGCAAAATACAATCAAGAACAGACAGCGGGGTGGCAGGGTTTAACGCAACCCCGGCCTTTAGTCCGGCCTCCTTAATCTGGTTAACCGTCCTGTCTAAATGCCTGCATGCCTCCGCGTGAACGCAGATTAAATCTGCACCGGCCGCTTTGATATCTGAAATATATCGCCCCGGCTCCTCCACCATCATATGAACATCAAATATACGGTCTGTGCAGCTTCTAAGGCTGGCAATCACCGGCATTCCAAATGAAATGCTGGGTACAAACGCGCCATCCATTACATCGAGATGAATATACCGGGCTCCCGCATTTGCAGTATCGGTCACCTGTTGTCCAAGATTTTTAAAGTCTGCCGCTAAGATTGAGGGGGCAAGTATAAGCATGTTAGTATCTCCTTTTTTCTTTCAGTTCCTCATACAGAAGCCGGTAATTATCATAACGGCTCTGACTGATTTTTCCTTCTGTGACGGCATCTTTTACGCCGCAGACTTTCTCGCCAATGTGCACACAGCCCAATCGGCAGTCTGGCTCATAGGGTTCAAATTCAGGAAAATATTCCTTTAACCGGCCACACTCCATGTCCTCTAAATACATGGAGCTAAAGCCGGGTGTATCCATCATATAGGTCTGGTTGCCAATTCCAAATAACTCCGAGTGTCTGGTGGTATGTTTCCCCCTCTGGATCTTTTCACTGATCCGTGCTGTTTCCATCTCTGCTTCCGGATAAAGCAGATTGGTCAGGGATGACTTACCAACACCGGATGGTCCGGCCAGAACCGTGGTTTTTCCTGCAAGAATATCTCTCACAGTACCAATTCCTTTATTCTCATAAATGCTTGTAAAATAAACGGGATAACCGGCTGCCTCATACATCTTACGCAGATCTGCCATTTTTTCATGTTCTGTCAGATCAATTTTATTAAAGCAGATATGAACGGGCACATCCTGAGATTCCATCATAACCAGAAAACGATCCAGCAGATTGAAATTAGGTTCCGGGTGAGTAATGGAAAACACAACCAGTGCCTGATCCACATTGGCAACCGCAGGGCGCACCAGGGCGTTTTTTCTGGGCAAAATCTCTTCAATGTTTCCTTTTTGCTCTGCTTCATCAAGAACGGTAATCTCCACATCATCTCCTACAAGAGGTTTCACATTTCTGTTCCGGAATATTCCCTTGGCCTTACATTCGTAAAGATTCCCTTCTTTACTGTGGACATAATAAAATCCAGCAATCCCTTTTAATATTTTTCCTGTCATATACGCTTCCTTAGGATTGTGGAACAGCTACAAAGGTGATTGCGTAAGAATTAACCACCTCACCTGTTTCCACATTTACAATTTCTACTGACCCGCTTGTTACATTATAGGCACCCTCTATATTTTTAAACGAAACCGGAAGCATCTGATCCCCTTTTAAAGTTGTGGGCTGCATAAGTTCCCGAACGGTATCCTGTCCATTTACTGACTGTCTCAGCTGGATTTTTAATGTCAGCTGGGTACTTCCTGATCCCGGACCAATGATATTCTGGAGGGAGAAGGATTTGTCAATGGAAGCCAGATATTTATACTTGGATTCCTGTCCGTTTCCTGTGCTGATTACAAAATTCACAGCACTTCCTGATTCCACCTGAGTCCCAGCCGCAACAGACTGACTGATGACATTGCCTCTTGCCACTGTCTCAGAAGAAGCTTCGGTAACTGTTCCCTGAACCAGCTGGGCGTCAGCAAGCATCTCTACTGCAACCTCCTGTGTCTGTCCTGCCAGATTTGGCACAACAACCGGATTGACCAGAGCCGGGCCGCTGCTGGAAAAGAGGGTAATGGTTTCTCCCTCTATTGCCTCACCCGGGCTATAGCTGATTACCTTACCTGCCGCTACGGTATCGCTGTTTTTCTGTTCTACATTGACAACCAGTCCCTTGCCTTCCAGCAGAGACTTTGCAGATGCGGTATCCATAGATTCAAGTTCCAGTTTTTTAAGGTCAATGTTTGCCTTCTCTGGACCGTTACTGATTACCACATAGACAGCAGAGTATTTATCCACTATTGTATTCGCCTTTGGATCCTGGGAAATCACATCTCCCTTATCCACTGTATCCGAATACTCATATTCACTGATTTTCATATACAGACCGCCGTTGTCCTTTAACTTCTTCTCTGCGGTTTCAGAATCAAGACCACTGACATCAGGCATTTTCACCTGCTTTTCGCTGAGAGTCTCTTCCGTAGGGGCGGCTGTAGTTGCAACCGATTCTTTTCCAGATCCGGAACGAAACAATCCGCCCACTTTGGAAAATACGATTGCCAGAATTACAACAATAATAATGGCAGTCGCCACTCCTGCCGCAGTTAAAAGCTTTTCAATCTTGGGATTGATATCCTCGTCATTATTATTCCTTCTTTTTCTGCCAGATCCCGGCTGTTCGTCGTAATTGGACGATGACTGGTATTTCTGACCGTACTCCTGTCCTTTGGGAGCACGTTTTACCGGCTGCTCTGTCTGAGGCTTGCGGCCGGAACGGATCTGCTCCAGTTCCGGTTTTCCAATAATGACGGTCTGTGAATCATCCAAAGGCGGATGGTTCTGTACAAAATCCCCGTTTGGATTAACCAGAGCCTTGCGCAGGTCTGAAATTACTTCGTACATATTAGAATATCTATATTCCGGCTTTTTCTCTGTGCTCTTTAATATGATATTTTCTAATGCCACCGGAATCAACTCATTAAAATAACTGGGCGGTGTAATCACAGATTCTAAATGTGCCAGAGCTACTGTTACAGTATTATCTCCCTGAAAGGGCACTCTGCCGGCAACCATCTCATATAATGTGATACCAAGTGAATAGATATCACTTCTCACATCGCTGTAACCTCCACGCGCCTGTTCCGGCGATATGTAATGAACCGATCCCACCGCTGTTGCGCTCATAGTCTGGGAAGACGCCGCTCTGGCAATACCGAAATCTGCCACCTTGACTTTTCCATCTCGTGCAATAATAATATTCTGGGGCTTGATATCACGGTGAATGATCCCCTGCTCATGGGCTGCTGCAATTCCCTGTGCAACCTGCATGGCAATGCCGATGGCTTCCTTCATATCAAGACAGCCTTTTTTCACAATATAATTTTTTAACGTAATTCCTTCAATTAATTCCATTACAATAAAATGAAGATCACCCTCATCCACAACATCATAAATATTAACAATGTTAGGATGGGAAAGTCTGGCCGCTGACTGGGCCTCCATTTTAAACTTACCGACAAAATTACTGTCAGAACTGAATTCTTCCTTTAATACTTTAATGGCAACCAGGCGGTTTAATTTATGGCACAGGGCCTTATACACATCTGACATACCTCCGGAACCGATTTGTTCCAGTATTTCATATCTGTCCTGTAAAAATGTCCCCGGTCTCAAAATCATAAGCTTACCTCCCTGCCAAGCTGAGGTTCCATTAAAACAACAGCAATATTGTCTTTCCCCCCATTATCATTGGCTACTGTAATTAATTTCTCTGCCTTCTCCGGCAGCTCCAGTTCCGAGCATATGATTTCCTCTATTTCAGCATCTTCCAGCATATTGCTAAGCCCGTCAGAACATAAAAGTATATAATCTCCCGGCTCCAGGCTGACTTCAAAAAAATCAATCTCCAGCTTATCTTCCGTCCCAACAGCTCTGGTTATAATGTTCTTTTTTTCCCGATAATCCTTACTTCCCCGTTCCAGCTGACCTAATGATACCAGTTCTTCCACATAAGAATGGTCTCTTGTAATCTGTTTCAGCTGATTGCGGATTAAGTAAAGGCGGCTGTCTCCCACATTTGCCACATACATGGTTGAATCCTCAACTACAGCAGCAACCAGAGTGGTACCCATACCGTTTAATTCCGGCTTTTTCTTAGATTCCTGGTACAGTAACTGATTTACTTTTTCAATGCCGTCTTTCAGTACCGCAACCGTACCGGTGTCTTTTGCCATCTTAAAATGAGCCACCAGATTTTCGGCAATAAACCTGGAAGCATAATCTCCAGCCTGATGCCCTCCCATGCCATCTGCAACAAGAAACAGATTGGGCAGCACACCCACAGGCTCAATTGAGGAAAAAACATAATCCTGATTTGCCGAACGGACTCTTCCGGTATCCGTCATAGCACAAGCCTTCATCGTAATATTCTCACTTCCTTTTACTCCTGATTTAAAAAACTTTTCCTAAGCTGACCGCAGGCACCATTAATATCCCTGCCCATTTCTCTTCTAATAGTAACATTAATTCCGTTTTTTTCAAGGAGATTTTTAAATGCCTCAATTGCCTTCCTGTCAGACTGCACATAATCCCGTTCCTTAATGGGATTGACCGGAATCAGATTGATATGTCCATGCTGGGCTTTTAAAAGAGATGCCAGTGCAGAGGCCTCTTTTAAGTTGTCATTTACGCCGCTTACCAGACTGTATTCAAATGTAATTCTTCTTCCTGTTTTTTCAAAATAAGTATGACACGCCATAAGTACATCAGCAAGAGGATACCGGTTGGCTACCGGCATCAGGCTTTTACGCACCTCATCATTTGGCGCATGAAGAGAAAGAGCCAGAGTGATCTGAAACTTCTCCTCAGCCAGTTTTAAAATTCCAGGCACAATTCCGCAGGTGGAAACCGTTACGTTTCTCTGACTGATGTTTAAGCCATTCTCATCGGTGAGAAGGCGGATAAACTGCACCAGATTTTCATAATTGTCAAGTGGTTCTCCTGAACCCATGACTACAATGTTGGATACCCGTTCACCAGTAATCTTCTGAATCCGGTAAATCTGATCCAGCATCTCAGCCGGGCTTAAATTCCTCTCAAGCCCGTCAAGTGTGGATGCACAAAAGCGGCAGCCCATGCGGCACCCAACCTGAGAGGAGATGCACACGGAATTGCCGTGCTTGTATTTCATCAGTACGCTTTCAATCACATTGCCGTCGGAAAGACCAAATAAGTACTTTCTCGTACCGTCTATCTGCGAGATCTTTTCTTCTACAACAGTAAGAGAAGGAAGCTCTGCCATCTCAGACAGTTTTTCCTTCATAGTTTTTGGAAGGTTTGTCATTTCATCGTAGCTGGCCGCCAGTTTCTGATGAATCCATTCGTACAGCTGTTTCGCACGAAAGGGTTTTTCTCCGGCAGACACCAGGAAAGCCGTCAGTTCTTCCAGATTAAGAGATTTAATATCTGTTCTTTCCATCTTATTCTACCTTTTTTTGTAATACACCGATAAAAAATCCGTCACATGGATGAATTCCCGGCAATAGCTGCATGTATCCATGTTTCAAGGTATCTATCTGAAACTGGTTTTTGAACTTCTCCTCCAGATCAACCGCCTGAAATGGAAAGTTCTCTAAAAACCATGCAAAATTTTCTTCATTTTCTTTTTTATCTATGGTACAGGTGCTAAATATAAGCTTTCCGCCTGGTTTTACATATGACTGTACAACCGAGAGGATTTCCCTTTGCAGAGAAGCCAGTTCGTCTAAATTCTCAGGCTTGACCCTGTACTTAATATCAGGTTTTCTTCCCAGAATACCAAGACCGGAACAGGGAAGATCAGCAAGCACGATATCCGCTTTCCCGGCGGAATCAGAATCAGGAACCAGGGCATCCCATACCTTTGCCCTGATATTGTCAAAACCGCAACGGTCAATATTTTCCTGTATCAGACTCACCTTATATTCCGTTAAATCCCTTACTTCAACCATACCAGTCCCATTCAGCTTATCTGCCAGATGGATGCTCTTTCCTCCTGGTGCACCGCAGACGTCAATGCAAAAATCCCCTTCTCTGGGATCTGCCGCTTCTCCCACAAGAGCAGAGCTGATATCCTGGACCTGAATGTATCCTTTTTGAAAGGCTTCCAGACCTTCCATATAATCAAATTTTTCTAAAATGACCATATCCTCTGAAATCCCGGACTCTGCCACCTGTACGTTTTGTTTCCTAAGACTGGAAAGAATCTCTTCTTTCCCTGCTTTTGAACTGTTTAAGCGTACGATGGTTTTACTGTTTTCTAAAAATGAGGCCATAAAAGTGTTTGCAGTTTCCGTACCATAATCCTGATTCCACATGGAAACAATCCAGGCAGGAACAGAATAACGAACGCTGTCATCCGGCCAGACCAGAGTTTCTTTATTTCTTGAAATGTTTCTCAAAACACCATTTACAAATCCTTTTAGACCGACGAATTTCCGTTTGGCAGCCAGCTTCACAGCTTCATTGCACACAGCGGAATCCGGAACCCGGTCCATATATAAAATCTGATAAACCGACATCCGCAGAATGCTGCGGATGACCGGCTTCATCTTTTTTACCTTTGTTGAAGAGAAAAAGTCAATGACGTAATCAATTTGTATTAAGTATTCCACTGTTCCTTCAACAGTTCTGGTTATAAAGGAACGTTCTGCTTTATCCAGATACTGGTATTTATTTAAGGCCTGACGCAGGACTAAATGGCTGTATGCTGAATGCTCTAATATTTCCATGAGTACATCCAGTACAATCTCCCTGCTGTCTGTGTCTTTAGTCATTATCTCTTCTTCCTCCAAATAATATAACAAGTCTCAGCAGCTGAAGTACCGTTGCCGCAAGTGCTGCCACATAGGTAAGAGCTGCTGCTCCCAAGCACTTTTCTTGTGTGAGACAGTTCTTCATCTCCCAGAATCCCTACCTGTCCCAGTAAAACCACCGCTCTCCTTGATGCATTAAACTCAACAGGGAGTGTAACCAGCTGAAATAAAACAGCCAGCGAAAACAGAATCAAACCGATATTTACTAAAGGTGAGCCTGCACCGCTGATAAAGAATCCCAGTAAAATAACGGGCAGCGCAGCATGAGAACCGATATTAGCGGCGGGAACAATGGCACCCCGTAACTTCAAAGGCACATATCCCGTATTATCCTGCATGGCATGTCCGCATTCATGAGCCGCCACACCGATTGCTGCAACTGAAGTTGAATCATAGACCGAATCGGATAAATTAACGGTTTTCGTTCTGGGATCATAATGATCAGACAGTCTTCCGCTGACAGGTCTTACCTGCACATCATAAATACCCTGGGAATTTAAAAGACGCTTTGCCGCCTCTGCCCCTGTCATTCCAGACATACTTCTTACTTTGGAATACTTGTTAAAAGTACTGGTCACCCTGGCAGATGCAGCCATGGATAACAACGCACCAATGATTACAAATCCAGGTGGGGTCCATATAATACCCCATCATTCCACCATAATACATAATCAGATTCTCCTTTCCCGAAAATACTGTCTGTATTCCTTACATATGTTTAAAAACAGTTCCATTCTCAATCTGGTAACCCCGTAAAAAGGCGCCGATCTCCATCCGCTTCTTTCCCTGCAGCTGAAGTTCTTTAATGGATAGTCCGCCTTTGCCGGTTTTCACCACCAGATGATCCTTTCCGGTTTCCACCACCTGGCCGCAGACGCCTTCATATTCCTGATCCACCACATCTGCATCCCAGAGTTTTATTACTTTTCCATCCCAGTCTGTGTAAGCACTCGGCCAGGGGTTTAATCCACGGATCAGCCGTTCAATAGAGACGGCATCCATAGACCAGTCGATATCACCCATGTTTTTCTTAATCATTCCCACATAACACATTTGTGACTCATCCTGCTTTTTTAAAACAGCAGTACCGTCTTCTATATCTTTCAGAGTTTTAATAAGAAGCTTTCCACCCACATGGCTCAGTTTCTCATGAAGGCTTCCGCCAGTCTCTTTTTTGTCCAAAACAACAACTTCCTGATCAAGCATATCTCCAGTATCCAGAGCTTCTGCCATCATCATGGTGGTGATACCGCTTACCTCTTCCCCGTTTATTACCACATATTGAATTGGGGATGCACCACGGTATCTAGGAAGAAGGGACGCATGGATATTAATACAGCCAAATTTGGGAATATCTAAAATGCTTTTTGGAAGAAGCTGCCCAAAAGCGGCGACCACCATCACATCCGGGTTTAAATCTTTCAGGATTTTTACAAATTCGGGATCTCTTGCCTTCACCGGCTGATAAACGGGAATTCCATATTCCAGCGCCTTTTCCTTTACAGGCGTCATCGAAACTTCCTTCCCTCTTCCCTTGGGCTTATCCGGCTGGGTCACTACAGCCATCACATCATGCCCTGCCTCTACCAGTGAGCAAAGGGCAGGAACCGAAAAATCAGGAGTTCCCATAAATATGACTTTCATCAATATTCCTCAACCTCCTCTTCCTCTTCTTCCAGAGTCACGTCTTCAATTTCTCCTTCGACCTTATCCACAAACAGCTCACCGCTTAAATGATCGCATTCGTGGCAGATCGCACGGGCAAGGAGTTCTTCTCCTTCCAGCACAAATGGCTGCATATCGGCGTCAAATGCCTTAACTTTCACATAATTTGGTCTGGTAACAGTTCCGGATTTTCCAGGCACACTTAAGCAGCCTTCTGGTCCGGTCTGTTCTCCGTCTGTCTCAATAATCTCCGGATTAATGAGAACGTACTGATTGCCATCCTCCACATCAATGACGACTATCTGCTTTAATATTCCTACCTGGGGAGCTGCAAGACCTACGCCATTGGCCTCATACATGGTTTCAAACATGTCTTTGATCAAATCGATAATTCTTGGGGTGATCTCCTTCACAGGCTTACATTTTTTTCTTAAAATTTCATCTCCAATGGTTCTAATTTTTCTAATCGCCATTTTATTTGTCCTCTCATTTACGAAAAATCATATTGGATCAAGACTTGTTCAAACAATTCCGGATGATTTTCTGAAAAACCATCAATTTGATCCCTGATTTTTAATTAGTATATCATAGTTTTCTTGTTTCAAGTATAAAATTTTTCTATATATATCATTAATTTTGTATACAGATGCCTCTACCGGCCCGATCAGCTGAACCTGTTCCGGTTCCCCTATTGCAGTTGCAAATGCCCCTGCAGCGGCAGCTGTTTCCGTGAGAACAGACTCATTTCGCGACGAGAACTGAATGGTTAAAAGACCGCTTGCCGGGGGATATTTCATCAGGCGGCGAAACGCCATCTCCTGCTTATAAAACGCCTCGTAATCCTGGCTGGCGGCAGTAACAATGCTGTAATGATCCGGGCTATAGGTCTGAATGATCACATCTCCTGCCTTGGCATCCCTGCCGGCTCTGCCGGCCGCCTGGGTAAGAAGCTGAAACGTCCGCTCTCCAGACCGGTAATCCGGCGTGTTTAAGGATAAGTCAGCTGCCAGCACCCCCACCAGGGTCACGTCAGGAAAATCATGACCTTTTACAATCATCTGGGTACCAATGAGGATATCTCCCTCATGTTCGGCAAAGGCTGACAGTATGGCTTCGTGTCCGCCCTTTTCTTTGGTGGTATCCAGATCCATGCGCAATATTCTGGCCTGGGGAAACATCTTTTTCGTCATCTGCTCGATCTTTTGTGTTCCCACTCCAAAGTTTGCAATATAGGGGGAACTGCAGGAGGGACACTTAGACGGCATGGGAATGGTATGTCCGCAGTAATGGCAGACAAGCCGGCTGTTGTTATGCAGTGTCAGCGTCACATCACAATGAGGGCATCGTATGGCTTCTCCGCAGGAACGGCAGGAAACAAAATTAGCATAGCCTCTGCGGTTTATAAACAACATGATCTGCTCTTTTTTCCTTAGCCGTTCTTCCATCAGCATCTGCAATTTTCTGCTGAATATGGACTTGTTTCCTTCCTTTAACTCCTGCCTCAGATCCACAACTGATACTTCAGCCAGGCTGCTGTCCTTCTTTGCCCGTTCCGTGAGACGAAATAAGTGGTATTCCCCTCTCAGGGCCCTTGTATAAGCTTCCAGAGAAGGGGTTGCCGAACCCAGCACCAAAGATGCGTCCTCCATCTTCGCCCGCTTCGCAGCAACCTCTCTGGCGTGATATCTTGGTACTGTCTCGCTTTTATATGCACCTTCATGCTCTTCATCAATAAGAATCAGTCCCAATCTGGAAAACGGAGTAAATAAAGCAGATCTTGGACCGATCATAATATCAATATCGCCATTTTTCGCACGTTCAAACTGATCGAAACGCTCTCCTGCTGACAAACGGGAATTAATAATGGAAACCCGGTTTCCAAATCTGCCGTAGAACCGCATCACCGTCTGATAGGTCAGTGCGATTTCAGGAATCAGAACGATAACCTGTCTGTCGTCTTCAATAACGCGCTGAATTAATTCCATATAGACTTCTGTTTTGCCGCTGCCGGTTATTCCATGGATCAGATACGTATCCCGTTTGCCATTAGAATAGTCCCGGTTAAAACTGTCTACAATGATCTGCTGCCCAGTATTTAAGCGGAGTCTTTTTCTTCCTGGCATTCTATCTGAATGGGATTTCGGTAAATTTCTTCCGATTCAAGACAAATATCACCCTTTTCAATCAAAGGCTTTATAGCCGATGCAGAAAGGTTCATCTGGTTTACTGCGATTTCGTAAGGAATCACAGGATTATCAAGCAGTGCAGAAAAAAGCCGGACTCTTGCCTTGTAACTCTTTTTTTCCGCTTCCTTTAATGCACGGCTTAACTGTTCCCGGTTTAAAAGACTTCTTATGATTTTCTTTTCTTTTGGCTTTACCTTCTGTTTGACCGGAAGCACGGTTTTCAGTGCCTGATTCATGGTTGAGCCATACTGTTCTTTTAACCACCACGCAAGAGTGATCAGCCTCGACTCCGCCGATACCCCATCCGTAACAATTCCCCCGATTTCTTTTATCTTATCCGGATCATAACTGGCCTTGGCCGTAATTCCCACCACATATCCCTTGCGCATGGTATTCCCCTTGCCAAAAGGAATCAGAACCCTGGTTCCTACTGTAATCTCCTGACGCAAATGCTGGGGAATCCGGTAATCAAAGGTTCTGTCTACTTTTTTCGTGAGAAATATCAATAATGATCCTGGCATATGTTTCTGACATTTATTTCCTCCAGAGGCGGACTGGTTAATGAAACTGTTCTGCTACCTGCCCCAGTTTCATGCTGTTAGAGCCTTTAAACAGCACACAGTCACCCGTCTTTAATTCTTCCTTTAAATAAGCTGTTAGTGGTTCCTGTTCCATAAATTCTTTTACTGTGATTTCTGGTGCATTCTCCCTTACTGCCCTGGCAATTTCTCCCGCCAGTTCTCCCAGTGTCACCACGCAGTCAACCGGATGTGCTGCAATATATGTACCGATTTCATAATGATATTCCGGTGAACGTTCTCCCAGCTCCTTCATATCAGCCAGTACTGCAATCTTTCTTTTTGCTTTGGTAATAGAACCTAAAACCTCAAGCCCCGCTTTCATGGAAACCGGACTGGCGTTATAAGTATCATCAATTACGGTGAATGTACCAGTATCATAAATCTGCTGGCGGTTTTTATATCCCTGAAAGCTCATCAGGGACTTTGCCGCTTCTTCCATGGAAATACCGTTTTCTGCCGCAACTGCCAAAGATACCATGGCATTTAGAATATTATGGCTTCCCATTACAGACAGCCGCACAGGGACTTTCTGCTGGTTATGCACTGCCGTGAACACAGGGAATCCATCTTCCAAATGAATATCAACCGCTCTGTAATCACAATTTTCTCCAGTTCCATAGAACACCGTTCTACAGCCGTCCTTTGCTTTTGTATCTTTTAGCATATCGTCGTCTCCGTTTAAAAAGAGAATTCCGTTTTCACAAAGGCCATCCTGGATAGTCAGTTTTTCTCTGTATATATTTTCCCTCGATCCCAGCTGTTCAATATGTGCCACTCCGATGTTGGTAATGACAGCCATGTGGATTCTGGCGATTCTGGCAATCACGGTGAGTTCTCCCGGTTCACTCATTCCCAGTTCGATCACGCCGATCTCATCTTCCGGTGTGATTTCGCAAAGAGTGATGGGAAGCCCAACCTGGCTGTTGCTGTTACCTGGAGTTTTATAAACCTGATAACGGGAAGAAAGCGCACATGCCACCATCTCTCTGGTAGTTGTCTTACCCACGCTTCCTGTAATACCGATGAGGGGAAGAGATAAACGATCTCTGTAAAAACTCCCCACTGCCTGAAGCGCCTTTTTCGTATCGTCAACCCGTATCCATGGCTTTTCTGATTCCACAACATCATGCTCACTGGTTAAAACAGCTGCTGCACCATGTTCAAAAGCCTGATCTATAAAACGATGGGCATCCACCTTTTCCCCGATAATTGGTACAAATAAATCATTTCCCTTCATGGTTCTGGAATCGATACTGATGTGTTTTAAAACCGTATCCTCCCTCCCGCAAAGAAGTGTTCCGCCTGTAGCTGCAAGTATTTCCTTTACTGTCATATTTACCATGATTCCTCCGTTCCATGTACGCTTCCTGCGCACATTCCTGCCATCTTCCGTGGAAAAGCCGAAAGCCACATTTCCTCAACGGCCTCCGGCATTCTTTTTCTTATGGCAATTTTTATTACCTCTGTCTGTCAAGAAAATCAGTACTCTGCACAACGTTTAAGATTTCTTCCCTGTCAGAGAAATGATGGCGTTCCCCATTCACTTCCTGATAGTCTTCATGACCTTTGCCAATCACAGCAATCATATCGCCAGGCATTGCATGTAAAATGCTGTAACGAATGGCTTCTCTTCTGTCGGGAATCTCAATAAAAGTTCCCTCCGTTTTTGAAATACTGCTTCTGATATCTGCAATGATGTCTTCTGTTTTCTCAAAGCGGGAGTTATCCGCTGTCAGAATGGTAAAATCTGCAAGACGGCCCGCACTGTCTCCCATGGAATAGCGGCGGTCTTTTGAGCGGTTTCCTCCGCAGCCAAAAACACAGACCAGACGTTTTGGATTATAATCTCTCAGTGTTTTTAAAAGACTTTCCATGCTGACTGCGTTATGGGCATAATCTACAATTACGGTACATCTTTCAGAGGAATAAACGATTTCCATTCTTCCGTTTACACTTAAATGTTCCAGTCCATGACAGATCTTTTCTTTGGGCAGATTTAAAAAGCTTAAAACGCTGACTGCAGCCAGAGCGTTGGCAACATTGAATCTGCCGGGAATGTTGACACGGACAGCCAGTTCATAAATTCCCTTTACGTCAAATTCAAGTCCTACAAAATCAGACTGGGCTACATAGCGGATATTCTCAGCTTTAAAGCTGGTTCCTTCCTGGTCAAGGGAAAAGGAATAAAGCTTACAGGACGCATCCTTAACAGCCTCCTTAAAATGTTCGTCATCCCCGTTCATAATGCCCACTTTGGAACGCTGAAAAATCAATGACTTGTAATATAGATATTCATCAAAATTCTCGTGTTCATCCGGTCCGATGTGATCGGGGGAAATGTTGGTAAATAAGCCGTAGTCAAATGTCAGGCCATCCACCCGGTGCATCTTAAACGCCTGGGAGGATACTTCCATAACCATATACTCACAGCCTTCTTCTGCCATCTGATAAAACGCCTGGTGAAGCTGATAAGATTCCGGTGTGGTATTAGCCGTGGGAGTCACCTTCTCTCCGATGACAATCCCTGTGGTTCCAATCATACCCACTTTCTTTCCGCACGCCTCTAAAATGGCCTTTATCATATGGGTGGTAGTAGTTTTTCCCTTTGTGCCGGTTACCCCGATAGTTACCATACGTTTGGCTGGATAATCAAATCTGGCGGCAGACAAAACAGCCAGTGCTTCTCTGGCACTATGTACGAATATGGCAGTCACTCCTTCCGGCACGCTCACTCTGCGTTCCAGAACAAGAACAGTCACTCCTTTTTCCACCACTTCCGTTATAAAATCATGGGAATCGACTCTGGTGCCTACGGTGCAGACAAACACTGCACCGCTTCTGGCCTTTCTGGAGTCATATACCACATCTTCCACTTCCACATCAGGATTCCCCTGCAATAATTCATAATCCAGATCCTTAAGCCACTGACTAAATTTCATAAAAACCTCCAAATCAGAATAATCCTGTGATTACTCCCTCATTATTTACATCAATACTATCAGCTGCCGGTTTCTTCGGCAGACCAGGCATCGTCATAATGGCGCCTGTTAAAACAACAACAAATCCAGCACCGGCGCTGACGTAAGCATCCCGTACATTAATCTCAAACCCCTGGGGGCGGCCCAGTTTCGTCTGATCATCAGATAAAGAGTACTGTGTTTTAGCCATGCACACCGGCAGGCTGCCAAATCCCATCTCTTCAAACTTTCTAATGGATTTTAAAGCAGATGGCGCATAAGTCACTCCGTCTGCCCCGTAAATTTCTCTGGCAACTGTACTGATCTTATCCTCAAGACTCATGTCGTCAGGATAGATGGGTGCAAAATGACTGGTCTTGTTTTCCAGTGTTTCAAGCACCTTTTCTGCCAGCTGGATTCCGCCTTCTCCGCCTTTTTCCCAAACCTGGGACAAAGCAAATTCGCAGCCTTTTTCCTCACAGAAATTCTTAACAAACTGATATTCGTTTTCTGTATCTGTCACAAATGAATTCAGTGTAACGACTACGGGAACGCCATACTTTTGCATATTTTCAATGTGCTTTTCAAGGTTCACAATACCTTTTTTAAGAGCTTCTAAATTCTCATCTTTGAGCTGGTCTTTTGGTACGCCGCCGTTGTATTTTAATGCTCTTACAGTTGCTACCAGAACAATGGCATCCGGTTTTAAGGAAGCTTTTCTGCATTTGATATCCAGGAACTTTTCTGCACCTAAATCCGCACCGAAACCAGCCTCTGTTACAACTACATCCGCTAATTTTAAAGCTGTCTTAGTGGAACGCACGCTGTTGCAGCCGTGGGCGATATTGGCAAATGGACCGCCGTGAACAATTGCACCGGTATGCTCAAGAGTCTGAATCAGATTTGGTTTCAGCGCATCCTTAAGCAGGGCTGCCATGGCACCTACTGCATTTAACTGGGCTGCAGTCACCGGCTCTCCGGAATAATTATATGCAACAATAATTCGTCCCAACCGTTCTTTTAAATCATTCATATCATCTGCAAGGCAGAGAATTGCCATAATTTCAGAAGCCACCGTAATAACGAAATGATCCTCTCTTACAAATCCTTCCGCTTTTGAGCCAAGTCCTACCACTATATTTCTTAATGCCCGGTCATTCATATCCAGACATCTCTTCCAGAGAATCTGCCTTGTATCGATTCCAAGAGCATTGCCCTGGTGAATGTGGTTGTCAAGAAGGGCGGAAAGTAAATTGTTTGCAGAGGTAATCGCATGAAAATCTCCGGTAAAATGAAGATTTAAATCTTCCATGGGAACAACCTGGGCATATCCGCCGCCGGCAGCTCCTCCCTTAATTCCAAAGCAGGGTCCCAGGGATGGCTCTCTTAATGCGATAATCGCCTTTTTGCCGATCTTTCCAAATGCCTGTCCAAGCCCAACCGTAGTGGTAGTTTTCCCCTCTCCGGCCGGTGTGGGATTGATCGCTGTAACGAGAACCAGTTTTCCATCCGGACGGTCCTTTACCTGCTCCCATAATTCATCGGAAAGCTTTGCTTTGTATTTGCCGTAAAGCTCTAAATCGTCCTCTGCAATCCCATAGGATGCTGCCACTTCCTTAATTGGTATCATCGTTGCTTCCTGTGCGATCTCAATATCTGTTTTCATACGTATCATCCTCCTTATATGTAAGCAATGGTTTTTTACTTTCCCGTCTTGCTAAAACGCTTCTTCAAATTCTTCCATGGTCATAAGCACCTTACGGGGCTTGGTCCCTTCTTCTTCTCCTACCACGCCAGCTTCTGCAAGCTGATCCATAATTCTCGCAGCCCTGTTAAATCCGATTTTATACATCCTCTGCAGCATGCCGATGGAAGCTTTGTCTTTTTCAATGATAAATCTGCCTGCCTGGATAAAATATTCGTCCCGGTCACTTCCGCCGCCTTTGGAATCTGCAGCTGTTGGCGCAGAGGCAATCATGTTCTCCACTTCCGGATTGTAATCCGGTGTCATTCCCTGTTCCGTTAAAAAGTCCACAACCTTGGAAACTTCCGAATCGGATACAAATGCCCCCTGCACACGCATGGGCTTTGGATAACCGGCAGGATAAAACAGCATATCACCCTTTCCAAGAAGCTTCTCCGCACCATTCATGTCAATGATGGTTCTGGAATCCACACCAGAAGAAACGGCAAACGCCACTCTTGACGGCACATTCGCTTTAATCAGACCGGTAATAACGTTAACAGACGGACGCTGTGTGGCAATTACCAGATGGATTCCTGCTGCTCTGGCAAGCTGGGCAAGACGGCAGATGGAATCTTCTACTTCCCCTGGAGCTACCATCATTAAGTCAGCAAGCTCGTCGATTATAATTACGATCTGAGGCATCTTCTGGGGTTTGTTTTCATCCTCAATGTCCTTTAAGCTTTCCACTTTCGCGTTGTAGCCTTTAATTTCCCTGACATTATACTGGGCAAATTTATTATAACGGTCTGTCATCTCCGCAACCGCCCAGTTTAAAGCCCCCGATGCTTTCTTCGGATCAGTCACAACCGGAAGGAGCAGATGGGGAATTCCGTTATAGACACTTAATTCCACCACTTTGGGGTCCACCATGATCAGCTTTACATCGTCAGGATCCGCTTTAAAAATAATACTCATAATCAGGGTATTAATACAGACAGACTTACCGGAGCCCGTAGCTCCTGCAATCAGTAAGTGAGGCATCTTGGCAATATCAGTTACAACAACCTGTCCGCCGATATCCTTGCCCACTGCAAAAGCAATATTGGAGGAATGCTTCTGAAAGCCATCCGCTTCCAGAATGTCTCTTAAATACACCATATTATTTTCTTTATTGGGCACTTCAATTCCCACTGCTGATTTTCCAGGAATGGGTGCCTCGATACGTATATCCGCAGCTGCAAGACTCAGCTTAATATCATCAGCAAGACTTACGATTTTGCTTACCTTTACTCCCTGCTCCGGGTGGAGTTCGTATCTGGTTACGGAAGGGCCGCAGCTGATATTGGTCACAGTCACTCCCACACCGAAATTCTGCAGTGTTTTCTGCAGCTTAATGGCAGTTTCTTTATATTCCCGGTCAGAAAAAACCGCTGCTTTGCCTTTTTTAAGCAGCGAAAGAGGTGGAAACTTATATTCCAGTTTCACAATTTCCTTTTTTTGAATAATTTGTTTATTTACATTAAAATCGTCGTCTTTTTGTGATTCTTCCCGTTTCTTCTCCAGTTTTTTCTGAAGAGCCTCTGTGTCTGTCTCAATAATCTTGCCAGATGCAGTTACCACCTGTTTGGGCTCCTCCGGTATGGAGAATGTCTCTCTGATTGCCGGTTCTTCCGTCTCTTGTTCTTCCATCTCTGGCTCTTCCGGATAGAAATCGTCATCCACAAGTTCCATTTCCTTAAGAGTTCTGACATCCTTCTTCATATAGAAGGAAGCCTCATCGGAACTTCGTTTGTACGGAGCCACAATATCATCTGGTTCAAAAAGGAACAGAATCATCGTCATCCTCATCCGGTTCCGGCGAAATGCTTCCTCTGAATACATCAGCCGGGTTTGGTTCTTCTGTTTCAAGCGCTGTCACCGCTGTCAGCTTATTGGTCTGTGAATCAATCTCATCGGCAATATCACTGATACCAGTATGTTCCTCTTCTTCAAAGAGATCCCGCTCAAAATCTGGTTTGTCCGGAATTTTCTCTTCCTGGACAGCGTTAAGCCTGGTGGCATCTAAATTGACCCCACGGAGTTTCTGCTCTTCTCTCAGTTGTTTTCTAAGTTCCTGGCGCTGTGCATGAATCTCCATATGCATGTCCATGTTCTCTTTCGCATGGTGATATGCCTTTCCGCTTCCTGTCTTAACAATATTCACAAAGGATTTTTCTGTAATACAGACCAGTGAAATGATGATCAGCACCAGAGTAACCAGATAAGCTCCCACCACTCCGATTATGGAAACAAGCCCCTCTGCAAGTAAACCGCCGATCAGGCCTCCTCCTTTTCCGCTGACAGAAGCTTCCAGATAAATATTTAAAAGTCCCGTTTTCTCTCCTGTATTCACACCAAAAAGCAGCTGCAAAAATCCACACAAAGAAACCAGCGCCAAAACACATGAGACCAGTTTAAATACTGCTCTCGGGTTTCCCTGGTTTGAAATATAGAATGCGATTCCTGCAAACATCAGTACCGGTGCAATGTATCCAATTCCGCCAAATATACCAAGCTGCACGCTGCGGAAAAAATCACCTACCATTCCGCATAAATGGAAATTGCTTAAAAACAAAATGGCCGCAGCGGCAAATGACATAATAATCACGACTTCTGAGTGGATAAATTCCGGTTCCGGCAAAACCACATTCTTCCTTGATCTGGTGTTTCCTGCTCTCCCGTTTTTTGTTTTTGTCCCTTTTTTAGCTGTTGTCTTCTTCTTTGTTGTCTCAGGCACAATACTTCCCCCTTCTATCCATTGGTATCAGTATACAAAAAAAACGGGAGAATTGCAACGGCTAAGAGGAAGCAGTTTCCATCAGTTCATATAATTTTTTTAACGCATCTTTAATTCCGCCTACTTCATCAATCAGACCTTCCTTAACGGTTTCCTCTCCCACCAGTACCGTACCTAAGTCCCTGGTAAGCATTTCCGTATTCAGCATAAGCCTTTTTAACTGATCATAAGCAATCTTTGCGTGATTGGAGACAAAGCTTAAAATCCGGTCCTGTATCATTTCAAAATACTCATAGGTCTGGGAAGCTCCGATTACCATACCGGTCATTCTCACCGGGTGAATCATCATGGTTCCGGTGGGAACGATAAAGGAATAATTGGTGCTTACTGCCAGAGGAACTCCGATGGAATGACTGCCTCCAAGAACCAGTGAGACTGTGGGAATACTTAAGGATGCAATCATCTCCGCAATGGCTAATCCCGCATCTACATCCCCTCCTGAAGTATTTAAAAGAACCAATAATCCTTCCACTGAGTCATCATCTTCTATTTCTGCAAGCTTTGGGAGGACATGATCGTATTTGGTGGCTTTGCTGTTACTGGATAGATTCTCATGTCCTTCAATCTCTCCGATAATGGTCAGCAGATGAATTTTACGTTTTCCCTCATTATCATCAAGGGTCATCTGACCATATTCTTCCAGCTTCTGATCTTCCTTTTGTTCAATATCCTTTTCCGTTTTTTTCTCTTCCAGATTTTCTTTTCTGGTTCCTCCAGCATTGGTTCCTTCTGTATTTTTTACTTCTGCACTTGCTGTTTCATTCTCTTCCTGACGGTTATTTCTATCTTCAGATTCTTTCACGTAAGAAAACCTCCTGTTTGCTGATAATATTGAATCGCTTTCATATGATGTGAAAAAAACAGTAAAAATATGCCTTATTTTGCAAACCAAACGTACAACTGTGATTTTTCTATTTTCCACTGTCAGTAACAATATTTTTATTGTGATTGCAACAAGGTATTGACTTTGATGCTTTTACATGATAAACTACGAAACAATAAAAAACCACATTCCATTGCCAACGAAGGCAGCGCCGGAGAGATCCCTATGCGCTGCTTTTGTCTAAACGAATCCCTGTGGTTAAATCTGAAAAAAGGAGAACTTATCTCATGAACAACTTTTTCATTGCACAGACGTTTGGTAAATCCTCTAACTACACGGACATTCCGAACAACTTATTCAAAGAACACAACGTAAAAAAGGGACTCCGCAATGAAGACGGTACCGGAGTCCGAGTAGGACTTACCCGCGTTTCCGACGTAGTTGGCTATGAAATTGAGGATGGAAAAAAGGTAAATGTTCCAGGAAAGCTATTCTATCGCGGTATTGAAATCAGCGATCTGGTAAACGGAAAGAATAATTCCCGTTTTGGCTTTGAGGAAACATCATTTTTACTTCTTTTTGGTTATCTCCCATCGAAAAAGGAATTGCGTGAATTTACTACCCTGCTTGGTGAGCACTACAACCTACCTGATGAATTTCTCGAAAAAAACATGCTGCGTACTCCATCCCGCAATTTAATGAACAGCCTGCAAAAAAGCATCCTTGCTCTTTATGATTATGATGAGGATCCGGATAACACTGACCCATATCAGACTCTGTTAAAGGGAATAAATATAATGGCAAAGCTTCCGTCCCTTGCTGTCTATGCCTATCAGTGCAAAATTCATCACTATGACCGGGAGAGTCTTGTAATCCATTATCCAAAGCCGGAATACTCCATGGCTGAGAACATTCTTTATATGTTAAGGAAAGACGGATCCTTTACCCAGCAGGAAGCTGATCTTTTAGATATTATGCTGATGATTCATGCAGATCACGGCGGTGGAAACAACTCCACATTTACAAATGTTGTTATTTCCTCTACCGGTACCGATATTTACTCCTCCAGTACCGCTTCCATCGGTTCATTAAAAGGCCCCAAGCATGGCGGCGCCAACATCCGCTGCAGCGAGATGATTACTGCAATTGAAAAAAGAAATTGGATTAAAAGCAACAGAAGCACAGATGAAATCGGTCATCCAAAAAATACTGGCAAAGGATTTTTATGATAATTCCGGTCTGGTATATGGTCTTGGTCATGCGGTTTATACCGTGTCTGATCCCCGTGCAGATTTATTAAAAATCTGCTGCGAAAATCTTGCAAAGCAGAAAAACAGAGAAGACGAATATGAATTCCTGACAAAATTTGAAAAGGTTGCCAAATCTTGTCTTGCTGGAAACGGCAAGTCTTTATCAAACAATGTGGACTTCTATAGCGGCTTCGCTTATAATATGTTACAGATACCCGAAGACATGTACACCCCATTATTTGTGTGCTCACGTATGGCCGGCTGGCTGGCACATAACATTGAGAATAAGATGTACGACGGAAGAATCATGCGTCCGGCTACAAAATACGTGGGGGGAAACCATTCCCTATAAAAAGAGAGAGGAACGATAACTTATGGTAAAGTTGTATGACGGAGGAGCATATCTTGTAAACGGTACTCAGCTGATTCCTGAAGAGGAACTGTCCAAAGTAAACGCCCAGAGAAGTACTCCCATTACAAGAGAAGAGGCGAAAAAGGGTACCATTGCATACTCCATATTAGAAAAACATAATACATCCGGAAACATGGAGCATTTAAAACTGCGTTTTGACTCCATGGCATCCCATGACATAACATTTGTAGGAATTATTCAGACAGCCCGTGCATCAGGCCTTACAGAATTTCCTATTCCATACGTAATGACCAACTGCCACAACTCGCTTTGTGCTGTTGGCGGAACGATTAATGAAGATGACCATGTATTTGGTCTTTCTGCAGCAAAGAAATACGGAGGAATCTTCGTTCCTCCCCACATCGCGGTCATTCATCAGTATATGAGGGAAATGATGGCAGGATGCGGACGTATGATTCTGGGTTCTGACAGCCATACCCGTTACGGTGCCCTGGGTACCATGGCAATCGGGGAAGGCGGCGGAGAACTGGTAAAACAGCTGTTAAAAGATACCTATGATGTTGCCTATCCTGGAGTGGTAGCTATTTATTTAACCGGTGCTCCTGCTTCCCACGTAGGTCCTCATGATGTGGCGTTAGCCATTATCGGAGCCGTATTTAAATGGCTATGTAAAAAATAAGATTATGGAATTTGTAGGCCCCGGTGTTTCATCCATGGATACAGATTACAGAAACGGTGTGGATGTCATGACTACGGAAACAACCTGCCTTTCTTCTGTCTGGATTACAGATGAGGATACAAGGGAGTATTTAAAACTTCATGGCAGAGAATCTGACTATGCGCAGTTAAATCCCGCAGAAGTAGCTTATTATGATGGCGTTGTTCATGTGGATTTAAGTACTATTAAGCCTATGATTGCTCTTCCCTTCCATCCAAGCAACACCTATGAGATTGATGAACTGAATGATAATCTGGGAGATATTTTAAGAACTGTGGAAAAGGAAGCGGCTCACATTCTCGGAACAGCGAAAGCAAGCCTTTCCCTTACGGATAAAATCATAGATGGAAAACTGATGGTTCAGCAGGGTGTCATTGCAGGCTGTGCCGGAGGTAATTATTCCAACGTCATGGTGGCGGCTCATATGCTGTCAGGAAAGGATTGCGGCAACGATATTTTTAACCTTTCCGTATACCCGTCTTCCCAGCCGGTTTATATGGATCTGGTGAAAAAAGGTGCCATTTCCCAGCTGATGGCTGCCGGTGCAACGGTACGTACCGCATTCTGCGGCCCCTGCTTCGGTGCAGGAGATACGCCATCAAACAATGCTTTAAGCATCCGTCATACTACCAGAAACTTCCCCAACCGGGAAGGTTCCAAGCCTGGTAACGGCCAGATATCCTGTGTGGCATTAATGGATGCACGCTCTATCGCAGCCACTGCTGCAAACGGCGGTTATCTTACTTCAGCCGAATACTTTGCAGATGACTATACGGTTCCAGCTTATGAATTTGACTCTTCTTCCTATGACAGACGTGTTTATCAGGGATACAAACAGGCAAAGGAAGACGAATCCTTAATTTTAGGACCGAATATCAAAGACTGGCCTTCCATGAGTGCCCTTACTGACAATATTTTATTACGGGTATGTTCTAAGATCATGGACCCTGTTACAACCACCGATGAGTTGATTCCTTCCGGTGAGACTTCCTCTTATCGTTCCAATCCTCTGGGACTTGCGGAATTTACCTTATCCCGCCGTGATCCGGAATACGTAGGACGTTCCAAGGAAGTAAATGAGCTTGAAAAGGTAAGGAAATCCGGTGCCTGCCCTCTTAAGGCAGATCACGAACTGGAAAGTGCATTTCATGCTTTAAAGGAATATTTAAAGCAGCCGGATTTAAAATCCAGTGAAACAGAGATCGGCAGTATGATTTACGCGGTAAAGCCCGGAGACGGTTCTGCCAGAGAGCAGGCTGCAAGCTGCCAGAGAGTTCTTGGCGGTCTTGCCAACATTGCAAACGAGTATGCTACCAAGCGTTACCGTTCCAATGTAATGAACTGGGGTATGCTGCCATTTTTTACTGGATGAAGATCCTTCCTTTGATATCGGTGACTTTATTTATGTACCAGATATCCGTACTGCTCTTGACGGTGCTATGGATCGTATACCAGCTTACGTGGTAAAGAATGAAGAAGGAAATCCAATCCATGAAATCCAGCTTCATATTGCAGATATGACACCAGAAGAACGGGAAATCGTAAAAGCCGGTTGTCTCATTAATTACAACAGAAACAAAAGCAGCCAGTTATAATTTATAGGGTCGCTGCTTGCAGGATTTCGCTTTCCTGTAAGCAGCGGCCTTTCCTAATTATGGCTATTGACAGTATGAGTTTGATGTGTTATATTTTATCTACCAACCGTTAGTTTAGTTAGTTAGAAGGGAATGTGAACCATGGGTCAGGGAGCAGACACAAAAGAACGGATTATGCAGGCGGCATTAGAAGAGTTTTCTCTTCATGGCTTTGAAGGCGCCCGTATGGAAAAAATCGCATCCAAAGTAGGAATTAATAAGGCTTCTCTCTATTTTTATTTTAAAAGTAAGGAACAGCTGTTTCGGGAACTTTTTGATATCATTGTAAAAAAACATTATGCTTATTTAACCAGCATTTTTCGCAAATATCAGGATCTGCCTTCCAGACAGCTTCTGTCCTCTCTATATAAAGACTATCTGGAATATCACTGGGGTAATACAGAGATGGATTTCTGGAACATGATTTACTACTACCCTCCGGAACAGATGAAAGAGGAAATTATTCATTTTACTCAGGACAGTTTTGATGTTTTTACTACTGAATTGACTTCTGTTATGGAAAAAGGCATTAAAAACGGAGAACTTCAGCCTCTGAATCCGGCTGATATGGCAACCACTTTTTACTATCTGGTCACCTGTATCACATTGTCCAGTGGTTTAATGAATTTAGAGCAGGGACTTAGCCAGATGGATTTATGCTTTCATGTGTTTTGGAATGGAATAAAAGGGTGAATAGCCCCTTTATTTTTATCATACAACCTACCAACCATTTGGTATATTAACAAGGAGGTAATTCAATGGAACAAAGATTTTTAGGAAGATCAGGTATTAAGGTAAGTCCTATGGGAATTGGCAGCTGGGCAATCGGAGGTCAGTTTTATATGGATGAAAAAATTGACGGCTATGGGCAGACAGACGACGAAACATCCATAAAGGCAATTCAGACTGCACTGGATCTTGGCATCAATTTTATTGATACATCGGATGCATATGGGATTGGTCACAGTGAAACAGTAATTGGAAAGGCATTGGAAGAAAGAAGAAATCAGGTGGTTCTTGCCACAAAGTTCGGTTATATGGGAAATGAAGCCACCCGAACGCTGAAAGGTTATAATGTGGCTCCCGGATATATTGAAAGAGCCTGCGAAGCTTCGATGAGGCGTTTAAAAACAGATATTATTGATTTGTATCAGCTTCATGTCTGGGAAATCGGATTGTCAGAGATGGACTGTGTCGCAGAAACCCTGGAACGTATGGTTGAGAAAGGAAAAATCAGAACGTACGGCTGGAGTACTGATTTAGTAAATGGAGCAAGGCTTTTTTCAGAAAACTTAAATTGTTCCGCCATTCAGCATCAGTTAAATATCCTTCAGGATTCCCCTGAAATGCTCCGGCTTTGTGAAGAAAGAAATCTTGCAAGTATTAACCGTAGTCCTCTTGCCATGGGCTTTTTAAGTGGAAAATTTAATAATAACTCTGTCCTCACCTCTGATGATGTAAGAGGTGCAGGCCATTCCTGGACTGAAGATATCTTTAAAAATGGAAGGCCTGTACCAGAAGTTTTAGAGAAACTAAGTGCAGTACGGGAAATTCTTACCAGCAACGGAAGAACCCTGGCGCAGGGGTCTCTCGCATGGATCTGGGCAAAAAGTAACGCGACCATTCCAATCCCTGGTTTTAAAACGCCGAAACAGATAATGGAAAATGCCAAAGCCATGGAATTTGGTGCGCTCACCCAGGAACAAATGATAGAAATTGACCAGCTTTTAAATTAATATCCTGCTTTTACAATATCCTCTGCCTGGGCATCGGTAAGCTGTACATGATAAAAAAGATCATAAAATCCTTTTATGTCACCCTTTATATCTTCCTGATACTGCTCCGGATAAACCAGATTGCCCAGCCAGAGAATACCGATCATTCGGTTGACGGAAGGAGGATTACTCATGAAGCTGTAAGGTGCTGAGGGAATGAGATAAACATGGCCTTCCTTCACAGCATTTAATTCTGACCAGACTGAGTCCGTTGTGATGGTCTGATAGAGAGCGTTTGAATCTGCCAGAATGATATCCGGCTGCCAGAGGAGAAGCTGTTCCATGGACACTTCACTTCCGCCTCCGCTTGATGCTTTCTCCACCTTAGCAGCATTTACAGCTCCGATCTGTTCTATTACGCGGGCATGTATAGATCCTTCTGCATTGGTGTGAAGTCCATTGTCTCCGCTTGCAAAATAAACGGATTTCTTTTGATTTGATCCTAAGGATTCTTTAACTTCTTCCGATTTTCAATGTATTGTCACAGTAATCAGCGAGTTTTCCAGCCTGAGCCGTCTCACCTGTGATTTCTCCCAGCATCTGATAGGCTGAGCTCATGGAATTTAAGTCTGCTTCGATAAATACCACAGGTATTCCAAGCTGTTTGGACAATGTGTCCATGTCTTCCTTTACAGTCTTTTTTGCCTCTCCGATGTCGATGATCACATCCGGTTTTGCTGCAATCAAAGCTTCCATATTCAGATTGGCATTCTTCCCATAAAATTGCCCGAACTTGGGAAGCCCCCAATATTTTTCATCAATATACTTCCTGGCACCATCTGAAAAATCTGATGCCAGACCTGCCAGCTTATCAGGAGCAACTGTGTAAAGGACGATCTGAGCCAGCGGACCAGAAGGTGCAATTTTCTGAATTTCTTCCGGCAGCGTTACCTTCCGCCCTGCAGAATCGGTAAACACCCGTGTATTTTCTCCGGTGCTCTCTGATGATGGTGCCGTGGCAGTGATTTCAGTCTGCGCAGCTGTTGTTTCCTTAATTTCTGTCTTTTGGCAGCCATAAATCAGGAACGTGGTACAAAGTGCCGCTGTCAGAACCAAACCCCTTCTATACTTTCTCATAAATCCTCCATTCTGCCTTTGAGGCAATATTTATTTTTCGGTGATACGAACCGGATTACCGGCGCGGACCACTGCTTTTCGCTCTTTGTTTTTTACCAGATCTTCCAGCTTTTCTCTGTCCCGTATTAAAGTTCCTGCAAGCTCGCTGACACCAAAATCGAAAAGCCTGGGTGCCAGGGGAATACTTGGACCTACTAAAATTATTTTGGAATTCCGGGCTAAGTAAAGTAATCTTGGCAATGTTTTATTTACCAGTGTAAATCCGGTAATAAAAACGTATTCCATGTCCTCAAGCAGAAACTCACATGCGGTATCGGGATAATCATTCTCTAACGGATCCCGCTCCAGAACAATGCAGGTACCGGCTTCCTTTAAATATTCCTCGGCATAACGGAAATGTCCGATGGTTGCAACCTTTTTACCCCTGAAATCTGTTTTATGTGCTAAAAATGTATCTTCACCGGACAGCATGGTAATCTTACCTGTATTTTCAAGATGCTTGAGTGATTCCTGCTGATTGTAATAAGCATTTATAGCTGCTGCACCAATACTGGCCTCTGTGAAATTCCAGGATTTTATTAAGCCCGCCGCTTCTTTCCAGGACATCTCTCTCACATCATTCCCCGTGCTTTTAATGGTACACAAAGGGTTTGTAGCTGCTGCGCCCATCCCCCCTCCTGCTGTTACCAGCGTGCAGTAAGTTCCAGTGAGATAATCGCTAACCTTTACATCGTCCGGGATCGGCTCTATGAGACAGTCGTACAATTCCCACATTTCTGGTCCTCCTTTCCAGGCATACATATCTTTCTGCCACTGCCTTCATCCTTATAAATATCAATCGGTACCTGATAAAGGCTCTCAAGAAGTTCTTTTGTCAATACTATAGAAGGTTCTCCCAAAGCTTTCACACTTCCATCCATCATAACCATGGCCTGGTGGGCAAAATAAAAGGCGTGCTCCGGATTATGAGTGGACATTACCACCAGATAACCTTTTTCAGATAAATTCTTTAACTCTCTCATAACTCTGATCTGATTCCCATAATCCAGGCTGGCACAGGGTTCGTCCAGCAAAAGAATTCTGGCTTCCTGAGTAATTGCCCTTGCAATCAGCACAAGCTGCTGCTCACCGCCGCTCAGCTGACTGTAAATCCGGTCCTTTAACCCTTCAATCCCTATCATTTTCAGTGCCTTTAAGGCTTTTTCTCTCTCCCTTTTTCCAGGAGAGCCAAACAGGGACAACGATGCTGCGGTCCCCATCATGACCATATCAATCACTGGATAAGAAAATACAAAATTATGATTCTGTGGAATATATGCAATTTTTTTAGCAAGCTCCCGTTCCGAATAATCGTTCAGCCTTATATCATCAATGAGAATTCTCCCTTGAAAGCCCTTTAAAAAACCCAGGATACAGCGAAACAAGGTACTCTTGCCTGCCCCATTTTTTCCAAGAACACAGATTAACTGTCCCCCTTCTAGTGTAAAAGAGGTTCTTTTTAAAACCGGATGCTTTTGATAGGAAAATTCCAGATCCTTAATCATCAGTTCCATAATTTCCTCCCTTTAAAGCCTGTTCCCTTCCTTTAAAATCAGATACAGGAAAAATGGTGCGCCTACAAACGCGGTCAGAATCCCAATGGGTATCTCACTGGTTGTAATCAGTCTTGCAACGTTATCTACAATCAGCAGGAAGCTTCCTCCGATTAAAAGTGAAGCTGGCAAAAGTCTCCTGTAATCACTGCCAACCAGCATACGGGCCAGATGAGGGACTACCAGTCCCACCCAGCCGATTAAACCACTTACGGATACGGATGCAGATGTAATGAGGGTGGCTCCAAGTACAACTGCCAGCCTGAGCCGCCCAGTATGAATGCCCATACTCCTTGCCTCTTCATCCCCCAGGCTTAATATATTGATTCTCCATCTGAGAAGATAAATAGGGATAATGCCCAATATAATCCATGGAGCCGCAAAGAAAACATCCTTCTGGCGAATGGACGCAAGGCTTCCCATAAGCCAGTATGTAATCACTGGAAGTGTATTGGTGGGATCTGCTACAAGCTTGATGAAGGAGACCGCTGCATTGGCAAGAGAACTAACCATAATGCCGGAAAGCACCAGTCCCAATACCTGATTATAAGGAACACGGCTGCTTACAATGCACACAATCCCAACAGCAGATAAACCGAAGATAAATGCGCATAAGGAAACGCCTCCATATCCCAGAGAAAAAAACAATCCGAAAGCCGCCCCAAATCCAGCGCCTGATGATGCTCCCAGGACATCTGGAGAAACCATAGGATTCTTAAAGATACCCTGATAAGCTGCTCCGGCAAAGGAAAGTCCTGCACCAATCAGTGCCGCCATCAATACTCTCGGGAGCCGGACATTAAAAATAACCGTTTCGACCTGTGACGGCCAGGTTACTTCAATGGGAAAAACCCGTGACAGCAGGACTTTCACCAGTATCGCCGGGTAAACAGGATAACGTCCCAGAAGGAACGAACCAAAAAAGCTAACCACAAAAACCACACCAATCATAAAAAGCCGATTGTTATAACGTTTCTCCCTGCCTTCCACTTTTTAAATCCCTTCTCTTAGATATTTTAGAATTTTCTCCCTGACTGCCTCCTCATCCTTACGGTGATAGGTCAACAGCTGATTGTGGGGACTTATTTTAACAGATTCTTCCAGCTCATCACGCAAACGGAAAGCAAAAGGGTTTCCACCATTGCGGGCCATCATCATTGCAAAATTATTCCGGCTCTTAATAACCCCAATACAGGGCTTTGATCCATTTATGCAGGCGTAAACCGCTTCCATAAACTCAGGAATCAAAAGTTCCACTCCACCAATCTCATCCATTAGAATCAGCTTATGATCTCCATGGCTGGTAAGGAGTTTTCTGCCTTCCTTTTGAAATACTTCCGGATATGACACCATTCCTTCTATTGTACGTCTAAGAAAGATATTGGTAAGTCCTTCCTCATAGCACACTTTAGGTTCCCACTCCTCTTTTGCAGATGCCAGGCGGAAACCGACGGTATCCCCACTTTTATTCACCAGCCGTTGGGAAAAAAATCCGCCTGTAGCAGCCCGATATGGCTTCAGACACTGAAAGAAGTGTTGTCTTGCCCTCTCCCGAATCTCCAGTTAAAAAAAGACTTTTTCCCTGTTTCATTACAAGCCCTCCTTAAAGTATTTTAGAAACAGTTCTTCTGCCTTTTCTTTTAACTCTTTTTCCAGTGCCATATAGTTTTCCATCAAAGCCAATGCCTTGGGCGTAAGCTGGGAAAATCCCCCCTCTGATCCACCTGACTGTGTAATTAAAAGCGGATACCCCAGCTGGTTTTCTGCGTTTTTTAACAGTTTGAAACCCTTGCTGTAAGACATATTCATCTGGCGGCATGCGGTCTGCATTGACCCGGCATGCTCAATCAGCCTGAGAAACTGCGCCATGTCGGGGCCAAAAAACGCTTCATCTAATTCAAAAGACAGACTGACTGCGGGATGGACCACAGTCTGTCCTACAGCTGGATATCTGACAGCATCGATATGTGTTTCGACCGCTTCGATGATTCCTTTATCGTTCACCGGGATTTCCTGCATCAGTCCATCTACTTTTACCTGTCTCAGAGCCCCTCCCAGTCCTCTTTCCCCCCCCGGTATGAGAGCAGGGCCGGAATCAGTTCTTTATGAATCATAACTGGATGTCCCCTTCTTCCATCATATACCGGACAAGAGGCTTTCCCATTGCATTTCATAATAGTTTTAATTGTATCGGGAAGAAGCAATGGGAATTTAGGTGGAAGAATTAAAATTCTGTCACACAGATCCTCTATGTAGCGAAGACCCATTTCAATGCTGTCAAACATCTGGGAGTTTTCGTACTCCTCATTTCTTAAGCATATCACCCGTAATTTGGAAATGTGCTTTTCTACTTCCCTGGCATCCTGGCCAGTAATCACCACAATGGGATCAACACCGCACTGCTTTAATGTCACTATGATCTTTCTGATCACTGTAGTATGGCCAATTGGCAGCAACGGACTAAATCCATTGGCAGAATGATTATTGCCTGCTGCAGTAATAACAGCACCTGTCTTCAAATTAATTCCTCCTACCGTTATATTTTTAAAAACATTACGCTATCCTGATTATAATTGATTGGAAAATATTTGTAAACCCGAAAAAGACGCAAAAAACCCGGAACGAATATAAATTCGTTCCGGGATACTATTAATCTCCCACCATATTTCTTATCTTCACAGGAGTACGGTAATTCCATGTGGAAATCTTTATTCCGCTTCTCCTGCTGGCAGCATGAACAATCTGTCCGTTACCGATATACATGGCAACATGATTAATCTTTCCGCCGCTGCTGGCATAGAAGAGCAGATCGCCAGGCTTCATCTCTGCTGATTTAACCGCTTTTCCCATACCTGCCTGGGATCCGGAATAATGAGGAAGACCTACGCCAAATTTTGAATAGATAGACATGGTAAATCCAGAGCAGTCCGCTCCTTTGGTCAGGCTTGTTCCACCCCATACATAGGGATTGCCTAAAAACTGAAGGGCATAATTAACGATCTGGGTTCGTAAGGAAGACTGGGCATTGGCTTTCTCTTCCAGAGGCGAGAATTTGATTGCTTCCGGCAGCGCATATCGTACATCGACGTAATCGGTAGATACAAAAGCACTGCTGTTTTCTTCCAGCTCGATTTCGATCCAGCCATCTATCTGCTTTAATACAGGATATTTCTCGTTGTTGGAAATCTGTGTCCAGATCTTGGCATCGGTAGATGGTTCTGTTCTGGCATTGAGCATGTCAGTATTGACCACTGCCATCAGTTCAGCCACCTGCATGGCCTCATCCTTTGCTGCCTGACCGGTGAGAATAAAATCTGACTTCACATAACCGGTTACTTTTCCGGACTGGATCTTATACCAGCCATCACTGGTTGTCTCCAGAATATTGCCGGCCGCCTTACTTGGCATCTTGGCAATAATCTTTCCGTTCTCACTAGGTTCTTCCCTGACGTTTAAGTAATTATCCACATCGGAGATACCGATATTTTTATAAAAGTTAAAGACCATGGCCTTTAAATCCAGCTTTCTGGCTTCATTCATGGAGTATTCCAGTTTTACGTAGTCGGAAGACAGATATCCAGTGGGAATCTGCACCCAGCCATCGGTCTGACCCACTACTTCATACCGTTCATCGGTCAGTGCCTGTCCTACTACATCTGAGTCCTTAGACGGGTCTTTTCTGATATTTAAATTGTCAGTCTGCACCACTGCTCTTAATTTTACCAGATCCTGTGCCTTCTTCTTAGCTTCTTCTCCGGTAATTACAAACTCGGAAGTAATATAACCTTCAATACCGCCGGAGGAGATCCGGTACCAGCCCTGCTTGGTATCCTCTAAAATATCACAGGCACTGTCTCCCTGCAGCTTTCCAATTACATCTGCCTCTGTCCCTGGTTCTTTTCGGACGTTTAAATATCCGCTTACCTGGACGATACCAAGATTTTTATAAGAATTAATAACATCTTCCTTCTCTTTTGCTTCCTCTGCGCTCTTCTGTGATTCCTTTTCCGCTGTATCATCAGCAGCCTTTGTTTCAACTGCAAGTGCTTCCGAACCTGTGGCTGCTACCGGCTTTGCACCCTTTTGCCTGTTTGCAGTAATTCCTGCTGCACCTGCAACAGACACCAGGAGAATTGCAGAACCTGCGAGTATTAAAATCTTTTTATAATCATTCTTATTACGGTTTTTTTTGGCTTTATCCAAACGGATTATGTAATCTTTTTTCTCGTTGTTATTTTCCATTCTGTATTCTCTCTCCATCCTCATATATTCATCGGTTTACCGACTCAGATTATGAGCTTATCTGCTACAGTATATCACAATTTATTACATTTTGCGACAGAAGAGTTTCAAAAAATTATTAAGATTGTGTTACAAACCAATTAAAAAACAGGATCAGTGAATTTCACCCCACTGAGTCCTGTTAATCATTTTATTTTGCCAGAATCATACGGTCATTGGAAAATTCCTCTCCGCTTGCTTCTTCAAATTTTTTCAACAGATCTTCCACTTCCAGTTTTTTCTTTTCCTCTCCGGAAACGTCATAGATGATACGGCCTTCATGCATCATAATCAGCCGGTTGCCAATGGAAATGGCATCCTTCATATTATGGGTAATCATGAGTGTAGTAAGATTCTGTTCCTTTACAATCTCCTGGGTAATATCAAGAACTTTTCTTGCTGTCTTGGGATCCAGTGCAGCTGTGTGCTCATCTAACAGCAGCAGCTTTGGTTTTTGGAGGGTCGCCATTAAAAGTGTAAGCGCCTGCCTCTGGCCTCCGGATAACAGTCCCACTTTATTGGTCATGCGGTCCTGAAGTCCAAGCCCCAGCTTTTGAATCGCTTCATAATAAAATGTCTTTTCCTCCGATTTGATTCCCCATGATAGGCCTCTTGCCTTCCCTCTTCTGTAAGCAAGTGCCATATTTTCCTGAATCTCCATGCCGGCAGCTGTTCCCATCATAGGGTCCTGAAAGACTCTGCCGATATACTGTGCTCTTTTATATTCCGGATATCTGGAGATGTTGATTCCATCAATTTCTATCTTTCCTGAGTCAATGGGATATACTCCCGCAACCATGTTTAACATGGTGGACTTTCCAGCTCCGTTACCGCCGATAACAGTGACAAAATCCCCCTCATTCAGATGAAGGTTAATGCCATTCAGCGCCTTTTTTTCATTAATTGTATTCTTATTAAAGGTCTTTCTTACATTCTTAATATCAAGCATGATTATTCTCCTCCTTCTGTGTAAGATTTCTTCAAACGAAGTTTTCTCACCACAACAGGCACGCAAAGAGCCACTGCAACAATCGCTGCTGACAACAGTTTCATATCATTGGCATTCATACCCATTCTTAATACCACGGCACGGATTACAAAATAAATCACAGAACCTACCACGGCTGAGGTCAGCTTACTTCCAAAGGAACGAAGCCTTCCCATCAGTACTTCACCGATAACAATGGCAGCAAGACCGATAACAATGGCTCCGGTACCCATACCGATATCTGCATATTTCTGACTCTGGCAGACCAGTCCGCCTGAAATTCCCACCAGTCCATTGCTGATAACAAGAGCCAGAAGCTTGGTCCAGTTGGTATTAACGCCCTGGGCACGGATCATGGATTCGTTGTTTCCGGTTGCACGCATGGCGCTGCCGATTTCCGTTCCAAAAAACCAGTAAAGAAGCGCTATCATGATCACTGCAATTCCAATGCCTATCACAAGAGAAGCGATCTGTTTATTCAGTCCGGTAAAATCAATAAATCTGGACATAATTGTATCTGTTTTTAAAAGGGGAACATTACTCTTCCCTCCCATGATCCGAAGATTAATGGACCATAATCCGATCTGGGTTAATATACCAGCCAAAATAGCAGGAATTTCAAAGATTGTATGTAACATTCCTGTTACTGCACCAGCTGTCATTCCTGCAATCGCCGCTACTGCCAGGGCAATCCAGGGATCTACATGAAAATTGAGGATCATTACGGCGCAGACACAGCCGCCTAATGCAAAGCTTCCGTCTACCGTCAAATCTGCAATATCAAGCAACTTATAAGTAATATAAACTCCTAATACCATAATCCCCCATAAAACTCCCTGAACTACCGCGTCCTGAAGGGATACCAGTAAACCACTCATCTATTATTCCTCCGCATATTTTCTTTTCACAGGCATAAATGCCTTACATAAAAAATGTCTGATTCATCTTTTATGTAAAGCATCTATGGATTACAGGCGGTCGTTTTCCAGACCGCCTGCTCAATTCTTCCATCTATTATTATTCTTCTTATTTAAGACCGGATAAATCAATTCCCAGTGTCTTTGCTGTTTCTTCATTTACAGACAGTTTGCACTTCTCAAGGGGAAGGTATTCAATCGGCATTTTAGAAACATCTCCACCCTCGGTTAAGATTTTCACTGCCTGCTTGCCGGTTAAATAACCAAGCTCATAGTAATCAATACCATAAGTAGCAAGTCCGCCTGCTTTTACCATTCCTTCTTCTCCGCAGATTGTAGGAATTTTATTTTCATTGGCAATCATCGCTACCGTAGTCATACCAGCTGCAATGGTGTTATCTGTTGGAGCATAAATGGCATCTACTTTTCCAACCATGGAGGTAACAACGGTCTGAATCTCATTGGAACTTGAAACCGTATAATCAACTGCGGTCATTCCAGCAGCTTCAATTGCTTCTTTTGCCATCTTTGCCTGGATTTCAGAATTGGATTCTGCAGTACAGTAAAGAACACCCACTGTCTTGGCATCTGGAAGAATCTTCTTTAATAATGCGATCTGTTCTTTTACAGGAGTCAGATCTGAGGTACCGGTAATATTACCTCCAGGCACTTCATTGCTTTCAACCAGGTCAGAAGCAGCCGGGTCGGTTACAGCAGTTATGAGAACCGGAATCTCACTGGTTGCGCCTGCTACAGCCTGAGCTGCGGGAGTTGCTATGGCAAGAATTAAATCATCTCCATCATTCACCAGCTTGCTTGCAATGGTCTGGCAGGTTGGCTGGTCACCGGAAGCATTCTGCTGATCGACGGTATAGTTTAATCCAGCGTCATCAAGGGCTTTAATAAATCCTTTATTAGAAGCATCAAGAGCCGTATGCTGAACCAGCTGAAGAACTCCGATCTTATACTGTTTTCCATCTGCTGTTTTTGCAGTTGCAGTGGTTGTAGCCTCGCTTGCTTTTTTTTCAGAACTCTGTGCTGCAGTTGTGCCAGCCGTTGTCTCCGTTTTTTTCCGGCGCCTTACCGGAGCATGCAGCAAGAGATAACATCATAACACTTGCAAGAGCCAGGGATAATGCTTTCGCTTTCTTTTTTCATAATTTCTCTCCTCTTCCTTCTAAAACTAGTCCTGTTAAGAACTTAATTTGTATCATACTACAAAAAAATAACCTCCGTCAATTTTATTACTTTAAATTTATGTGTTTTAAAGTGCTAAAGTGCATTTTCGTCATTTTTAACTTATTTTCACTAATATAAGCAGCATTTATTATACAAAAAAAACCGAAGAACATACGTCCTTCGGTTTTTTTTATCTTTTAACTGGCAAGAAACCCCTTGCCAATAATTTCACTTGAATTAGAAATGAGCACAAATGCTGACGGTTCCACATTTCGAATATAATTCCTCAGCTTCAGCGCCTGAGAGCGCTTCATCGTTGTAAGAATCACCGTCTTTTTATGATGGCTGAAAGCCCCCTGTGCTTCATATACCGTAGCGCTTCGATTGAGGCCATGAATAATATAATCACAAATGGGAGCTGGATCATCACAGATGATGCTGAAGCATTTGCAAAGATTCATATTCTCAATGACATCGTCAATTACCAGTGATTTTGCCATCAGTCCCAGGGAAGAAAACAGTCCGGTTTCCGGCCCAAAAACAAAATAAGCCATAATCACTCCGGTTACATCCACTAATAATAACACTGTCCCAATATTAAAGCTGGTATATCGTTTTAGGATCATCGCAATAATATCCGTACCTCCGCTGGATGCTCCGATGTTAAACAGGATCGCAGTTCCAACGCTTGGCAAAAGTATGGCAAAAATCAGTTCCAGCAGCGGTTCTTTTGTCAGTGGTCCGGTAATCGGGCAAACCTTTTCCAGAATATATAAGAAAACCGACATCAGGACACTGGCATAAACAGTCTTAACACCAAAACTTCTTCCCAAAAACAGAAATCCAAGCACAAGCAGTACTGTGTTGACAATCGTCGTAAACTGACTTGCTGACCAATGGGTTAATGCGCTGATCACAGTCGCAAGCCCGGTCACACCTCCGAAAGCAAAATTATTAGGAAATTTAAAAAAGTAAATCCCCACCACCATAATCCAGATACTGAACGTAATCAGTCCATACTCCGTAAGCGTTCTCAGTGTTTTATTTTCTATCTGCTTCATGACTGTTAATATGTCCCCCCTCCGGCTCATCAGTCCGGTTCCGTATTCAGTGAACGGAGATTTTCCATCCGTTCCCACTAGAATATAACTCAAAGGGAGGATAATTACAAACATGATTCTATCTGATAGTCTCACAGTCTTTCTATTGTGACACAGATTGAAATCCCATACTGGTGAGAAAACGCTTAAATCCGGCTCTTCCTGCCTCATCGTATTTAAACACACCTGCATCTTCAAGCACCCGCTCAAAGACCAGGCCAACCTCTTTTTCTAAGATCTCATCCACATTGTCTTTTGTAAAAGACTGGTACCCTGCACGGAAGGAATCAACCCATTCCCCATGTTTTTCAATCAATTCATTGCTTCTTATGTCTTTTCCTTCAAGCAGATACTCTGATATGAGATTTAACTCAGCCTTCAGTCTTGACGGTAGTACAGCAAGTCCCATTACTTCGATTAAACCGATGTTTTCTTTCTTAATGTGGTGCAGCTCCTGGTGAGGATGATAAACTCCGTAAGGGAATTCTTCCGTTGTAATATTATTCCTCAGTACCAGATCAAGTTCGTATTCATCTCCACGTTTTCTTGCAATAGGAGTAATGGTATTATGAGGCTGCCCTTCGGTGTTTGCAAATACAAACAAAGATTCATCGGTATAGGCTCTCCATGCTTCCAGCACTTTTGTTCCAAGTTCTATTAAGTCCTCCGGGTTCTTGCTCCTTGTACGTAAAACAGTCATGGGCCATTTTACAATGCCGGCTGTCACATGTTCAAACCCCTTGATGCAAAACAGTTCTTCCTCCCTGGCTTTTGCCATTGCAAAATCATAATTGCCACCCTGGAAATGGTCGTGGGATAAAATGGATCCTCCTACAATGGGAAGATCTGCATTGGACCCCAGAAAATAGTGAGGAAACTGCTTTACAAAATCAAATAATTTTACGAAGGTATCTCTTTCGATCTTCATTGGTGTATGTTTTCCATTGAAAACAATACAGTGTTCATTATAGTAAACGTATGGAGAATATTGAAATCCCCACTGACTGTTGTTGATCTTTAAACGAATGATTCTGTGATTGTTTCTGGCTGGATGATCGGTTCTCCCTGCATACCCCTCGTTCTCCATGCAAAGCTGACATTTGGGATAACCGCTTTGTTTTGCAAGCTTTGCTGCAGCGATTGCCTTGGGATCTTTTTCCGGCTTTGATAAATTGATGGTGATATCCAGATCTCCATATTTGGAAGCAGTCACCCATCTCATATCCTTCTTAATCCGATACCGCCTGATATAATCAGAATCCTGGCTCAGTTTATAATAATATTCAGTAGCTGCCTGAGGTGACTGATGATTGTATAATCCCCAGAATCTGGTTTCCACTTCACTTGGTCTTGGCATCAGGCAGTTCATCAGCTTGGTGTCAAACAAATCCCTGTATGTAATGCTGTTTTCAGGAATGATACCAGTTTCAAAGGCATAGTCCAGCAGTTCGGCTAATACCTCCTCCAAATCTATATCCCCCGGTTCATCCTGGGGTTCTTCATACTCGTCCATCCACAATACGTCGAGAATCTGATTTACTGCATAATAACGGTCATCCTCACTGATCAGCCCTGTATCCAGCCCATAAGTTACCAGTTTCTTAATTGCCTTATCAATCATTCTGCTATTCCTCCTGGATTTCATTCCATCTTTTGTCTCTCCCATTATACCTTTGACAAAGCCTTAACACAATATAATATCTTTTCGATTTAATACAATTTTTTTATAACAATTTTAATTCTGCTGATAATCATAGCCCCCAGTATGCCAATGACAAGCCCAGCTGCCGTACCTGCTATTAACAGCATTGGAAGATAGAAGAATACTCCCGCCTGCTTTACCACAAATGCAGCAACTGTAATCTGCCCGATATTATGACCGATCCCCCCAAGGATACTGATTCCGGAAGTTCCAAACCATTTCTTTTTTTTGCAAAGAATCATAATGACAATGCTCAGTCCCCAGCCAGCCAGGCTGTAGAGCATGGCAAATAAGTTACCAAACGTAAATCCTGTCAACACGATTCTAAGAAGAGAAACGACTACAGTTCCTGTGGTTCCCACCGTATAAAGACCCACAACAGTCACCAGATTTGCCAGTCCCAGTTTTACTCCCGGAATGCCCAGGGAAATAGGAATGAGACTTTCAACAAAACTGAGAACAAAGGCAAGCGCAATCAGCATTCCGTAAAGTGCGGCCATGTGTGCCGATTTCTTTTTATTCATTTCAAATCTCCTTTTTTTAACCTGCAGATTTTATCTTACCACACTTGCCCACCTGTGTAAAAAGAAAAATCCCGGAAAAGGGCTTTTCCTGCCGGTTTCCGGGATTATACACTTCTACTATTTTGACGCCTGGGTTAAGCAGTCTTTCACTCCGTTAACAAATCCCATCAAATTGATGCTGACAGAGGATACGGAATCGGTATAACCTTTTTCATTCACCAATCCGTCCAGGGACTGGTGTTCTAACACATAACCCACCACTGCTTCTGCCTGTTCATGCCACTTGGGACCTTTCTCGGTCATTACATACTTTCCGTCCATGGAAAGCTGGCTCTTTTTGGATCCGTCTTCCTTTACGCAGTCCCAGGTAAGAGCTGTAATCGCATTTCCCTTAACAGTCATGCTTACCTGATCTTTAAATCCGTTCTTATCAAATTCCAGTGATTCGTAAGTATAGGTTCCTTCTTTTAACTCTGATGCCTGGCTCGTTCCTTCACTGGAGGCCTGAGTTAAACAATCCTTTACGCCGTTTACAAAGCCCATTAAGTTAATGCTGACAGAGGATACGGAATCGGTATAACCTTTATCATTCACAAGGCCATCTAAAGACTGGTGCTCTAACACATAACCCACCACTGCTTCTGCCTGTTCATGCCACTTGGGACCTTTCTCAGTCATTACATACTTTCCGTCCATGGAAAGCTGACTCTTTTTGGATCCGTCTTCCTTAATGCAGTCCCAGGTAAGGGCTGTAATCGCATTCCCCTTAACAGTCATACTCACCTGATCTTTATATCCATTCTTATCAAATTCCGGTGATTCGTAAGTATAGGTTCCTTCTTTTAACTCTGATGCCTGGCTCTCACCTGCACTGGCTGCCTGAGATAAGCAGTCTTTTACTCCGTTTACAAATCCCATTAAGTTAATGCTGACAGATGATACGGAATCGGTATAGCCTTTTTCATTCACCAATCCGTCCAGGGACTGGTGCTCTAAAACATAACCTACCACTGCTTCTGCCTGTTCGTGCCACTTGGGACCTTTCTCGGTCATTACATACTTTCCATCCATGGAAAGCTGGCTCTTTTTGGTTCCGTCTTCCTTAATGCAGTCCCAGGTAAGGGCTGTAATTGCATTCCCCTTAACAGTCATACTAACCTGATCTTTGAATCCGTTCTCATCAAACTTAGGTGATTCGTAAGTATAGGTTCCTTCTTTTAACGCCCCTGCCTGGCTCTCACCTTCACCGGCGGCCTGAGTTAAGCAGTCTTTTACTCCGTTTACAAATCCCATTAAGTTAATGCTGACAGATGATACGGAATCGGTATAGCCTTTTTCATTCACCAATCCGTCCAGGGACTGGTGCTCTAAAACATAACCTACCACTGCTTCTGCCTGTTCATGCCACTTGGGACCTTTCTCGGTCATTACATACTTTCCATCCATGGAAAGCTGGCTCTTTTTGGTTCCGTCTTCCTTAATGCAGTCCCAGGTAAGGGCTGTAATTGCATTTCCCTTAACGGTCATACTCACCTGGTCTTTGAAACCGTTCTCATCAAATTCCGGTGATTCATAAGTATAGGTTCCATCCTTTAAAGAAGCGGAAGTCTCAGATGCCTCTTCTGTTGTCTCCGGAACATCTTCCGGCTTTTCTCCCCTGGCCTTGGCAAGAGCCTGATCCACTGCTTCCTTGATTGCATTACTGCTAAGTGTAGCCCCGGAAACTGCATCCACTTCTGTGGACTGCTTTCCAAGTATGGAATCCGTTAACCCCGGCAATACCATGTTAAGCAGAGTTTCCTTCTCTCCATTTATAACAATGGAGTCAATGGTCTTTCCTGATACTGTTACATCTGCGGTGACAATCCCGCCGTAGCCTCTCGCAGTACCTGTATAGGTACCCGGAACATAGATTTCGGGTCTAACACTGTTGTCAATCGCCTTATAAAGTGGATCTGTTCCAAAAACAGTAGCGCCAGCCAGTATAATCATGGCTCCTAACCCAATAAATCCATTTCGTTTAGCATTTGCGTTACTTTTATTCATATCTCCTCCTGTTTTATAAAGTTTGACTTTATTTTAACACATTCTTAACGGTTACGGCAACGACTTTATGAAATTTTAATTATATTTGGAAGGAATGGGGAATCTATGTTATAATGAAACAGGGCTTGTAATAAAGCCATTCTGTTTATGAATGAAAGAAAATAAGTAAGAGGATCTGTAAGAATGGAAATTAAAAAGCATAAGAAAGAAGTCATATTAATTGTTATTATTGTAGCAATATCCTGCATTCTCCTTATTGTGAACAAAATCATCTTTTCAAAGCCTGCCAGATATCTTGAGATCACGGTAGATGGGAAAGTTGTTGAAAAGCTGGATTTAAACCATGATACAGAGATTTTAGTAAACGGATATCAGAGCGGAACCAACCGAATAGTAATTCAAGGCGGAAAGGTGCACGTCTCCGATGCAACCTGTCCCGATAAAATCTGTATCCATCAGGGCACAATTGAACAGACAGGAGAAAGCATTGTCTGCCTGCCCAATCGTATGATTGCCCAGATTATGGGTAATTAAACAACTAATCAGTTCTTTTATCTCCGAAAAAGAATAGCGCCACCGTTCCAGGACCTGTGTGGGAACCGATTACGCAGCCAATGCTGTTAATAATCACTTTTCCTGACAGCATGGGGAAGCGACTCTCAATGAGCGCTGCCACCTCTTTTGCATCGGCCTCACAGGCAGAGTGGGCAATCACACATTTTCCGTTATAGCGGGAACCATTTTGGGCATGGAGTTCCATCATTTTTACCATTTCCTGAATGGCTCTTTTTTTTGTCCTTATTTTCTGTCTTGGAATTAAATGTCCGGTATCATCTATATTCATGAGAGGGCAGATATTCAAAATAGTTCCAAGCATTGCAGAGGTGGCAGATATTCTTCCTCCACGTTTATAGCTGGTAAGATCTGTAGAGAAAAACCAATGGTGAACAGAAAGCCGGTTATTCATAACCCACTGTGCTGCCGCCTCTAATGTGGCTCCATTATCCCGTAAATCCGCCGCTGCATCGGTTAAAAGTCCATAACCAGAGGAGGCCCCAAGTGTATCCAGGATGATAATGGTCTTCTCCGGATATCTCTGGCGCATCTCTCTTGCTGCCACACAGGCGGAATTATAAGTACCGGAAATCCCGGAAGACAGGGTAAGATGCAGAATATCCTTTCCTTCTTTAAGATCGGTTCAAAGAAATTGCAGTATTCCTCAACATTAACCTGAGAGGTATAAGGTGCTGCCCCTTTGGTAATTCTCTCATAAAATTTTTCAAACGGGATACTCTCCCCTAAATCATCCGGATAAGTTACCCCATCGATTGTGTAATGAAAACAGACATATGGAATATTGCGGCTTTCAAAAAATTCCTTTTTCATGTCTGCCGTGGAACAACAGGTTAAAACAAAATTTCCCATACCCGTACACCTCCTGCCTGAAACGGCTTTTTTATAGTGTTTTTCCCTGGACCGGAATTTTAACCATAAATTCCGTTCCAACATCAATCGTTGATTCCACCGTAATGGTGCCATGATAAAAGTTTACAATATGCTTTACAATGGAAAGACCAAGACCGGTTCCGCCCTGTTTTTTACTTCTCCCCTTATCAACCCGGTAGAACCGTTCAAATATACGCCCTAACGATTCTTTTGGAATCCCCCCATCCCATTATCTTTTACCCGGATTATCACATTGCGGTCTTCCTCACGAACTGTGATCCAGACCTCTCCGCCTGGTTTATTATATTTTACCGCATTGCTGACCAGATTGCCAATTAATTCCTTCATCTGCTGGCCGTTAGCATAGATACAGACCGGCTTACAGTCCATATGAAGAAGAACTTCGTGGGAAGCTGCAAGGGGTTCTAAGGATTCGATGATATCCTCCACCAGTATGGAAAGGCGTACATCGCTTTTTAAAACCTCTGCCTCTTTCGTCTCCAGACGGGATATCATAAGAATATCATTTATCAGGTTATTCATATTTCCCGCTTCTTTTTTAATGCGCTTTATAAAATCTGACTTTTGGGCTTCATCCTGTATAATCCCGCTTTCCAAAAGTTCCGCATAGCCCTGTACCGATGTAATGGGAGTTTTTAATTCATGAGAAGCATTGCTGAAAAATTCCTGTCGGATCTGCTTTTCCCGTTCAATCTGAGTCAGATAGTCTTTTACATTCTTTGACATCCTGGTTGTGGTTTCTGCAATGATATTAATTTCCGGATACTGATATCGTTCAAAAGAAAGATCTGTATAATCGCCGTTAACCTTTAACATTTCCTGGGAAATTTCTTTAAGAGGCCGGGTGATTGACTCAGCAAAACTGTCTGCTGAAAAAGCTGAATACATGATTGCAGCGAGAAAACTAAGCCATACAGCAGGGAGAAGAAGTATTAAATTTTCTTTCATACCGGTATAGGGAATTGCCATTCGCAGAATGTAATCGGATTTGGAAGAGCGGATGGCAACATAAAGCATACTCTCCTTAAGGGTCTTTGAATAACGTCTGGCAGTTCCTGTCCCACCTGCCAGTGCTTCCTTCACCTCTTCCCTGTCTCCGTGATTATCCCAAAGAAGCGACCGGTACTTCTCCAGTATCGGCCGCTACGGTTCCATCAAGGCTAATGACGGTGAAACGGCTACGGTTTTCACTTAATGTTGGCTTTAGGTCTCCGATTTCCTTTTCTAAATCTCCGTTGTAATCAAGAACCTCATCCATAGCCTTTAATGTATATTTCATGTCTTTTCTGGAATTTTTAAGCAGAGCACTGCTGGAGGCAATATAAAAGATAGAACTGCTTAACACCAGTACTACAAGAATAATCTGAATAAACTTTAAAAAGATCGCCTGTTTCATAGTGCCTCCCTCTGTCATTTTATACCGCCTGTTTTTTTCCATCATTCTTCGGTTTTAATAAAGCGGTAGCCCACTCCCCGAACCGTCTTAATGCAGGAACCGCCGTTTTCTCCCAGCTTCTGCCGCAGCGTACGGATGTGCATGTCAAGTGTCCGGGTCTCTCCATCATAATCATATCCCCAGATGTGATTCAGCAGTTCGTCTCTGGTCACTACTTTATTGTGATTTTCCATAAGATATTGCAGCAATTCAAACTCTTTTAATGTAAGTTCAACCTTTACTCCGTCACAATAAACTTCTCTGGTCTTCTTGTTTAAGTTCAGACAATACTGATCCAGTTCATCCTCAGATCCCTGATTTTTCGTACTCCGGCGCAAAAGACTGCGGATGCGCGCCGCAAGCTCCATGACACCAAAAGGCTTTGTCATATAGTCATCTGCACCGCCATCCAGACCGGCCACTTTGTCAAACTCCCGGTCTTTCGCAGTGAGGACAAGAATGGGAATGTCTTTTAATGAATCATTTTTCCGGATTTTGCGGATAGCCGACAATCCGTCCATACCAGGAAGCATCAGATCAAATACAGCCAGTGCGGGTTTGTCCGTTTCCATACTCTTTAAGGCTTCCTCTGCCAGTTCATGTGCAGACACCTCATATCCAAAGCCTTCCAGGGCAATTTTTATTAAGTCCCTGATATTGTCATCATCCTCTACTACATAGATTCGTTCCATACATTCTCCTTTCTGTCTAAAAAAGTTTAAGTATGTTTCTTATATTTCTTCCTTTACGTAACCTGCAATGTTATGTGCATGGTCAGAAATTCTCTCCAGGTTACTTAATGCATCCAAAAAGATAACTCCGTTTTCCGGTTTACAAGCCTGGGCAGATAACCGTTCAATATGACGTTCTCTTAATTCTTCCTCCAGGCTGTCTACATTTTCCTCACTCTGAACCACGGCACGCACTTCTGACATATCAGAAGTTTCTCTTGCTTTCACAGCATGTTCCAGAGAAGAGCGGACAGCTTTCAGCATTTCTCTCATTTCACTTTCTGCTTCCTGGGAAAAGATAATCTTACGATTGGCTTTTTCCGCTGCAAGCTCTGATAAGTTTTCACAGTGATCGCTGACACGTTCAAAATCACTGACTGTATAGAAGAGGTTTTTAACCAGCATATGCTGTTCTTCATTTAAGGATTGATTATTGATTTTTATTAAATAATCTGTCAGCAATTTCTCATAATGATCAATCTTTTGTTCCAGCTTCTCCACCTGTTTAATTTCGGATATGTCACTGCTCAGCAGTGCATCTGCTGCAACATCAAAATTTTCAAGTGCAGCATATCCCATATTCACCACCTGCTGATTTACATTTTCAATGGCAAAAGATGGCGTTTCCAGAATTCTCTCATCTAAATGGCGTTTCATTTCGCTTTCAGAATCAGGCTGTTCTTCTTTTTCCTTACTCCGCACAAAAATTCCGGAGGCTTTTACCAGAAGCCCGGCAAAAGGAAATAAGATAATGGTATTGGTTACGTTAAATATGGTATGAAATATGGATATCTCTACGCTGGTAATGGAAGAAGATGCAAGTACCGGATTCAGTTTAAATAAAACAAACATGATAATTCCAAAAATAAAGGCACCTGTCACATTAAACAGTAGATGCATGACAGCGGCACGTTTGGCAGTCCGATTGGCTCCCAAACTGGAAAGAAGTGCAGTTACACAGGTACCGATATTCTGCCCCAATGTAATAAAAATAGCGGATTGCCAGTTAACAATTCCATTGAGTGCAAGTGTCTGTAAAATACCCACAGAAGCAGAAGAACTTTGTATAATGCCGGTTACCACAAGTCCGGCCAGAATTCCAAGGATGGGATTTCTGCCAAGTACAGAAAATGCCTGTCCGAATATGGGAGCATCTTTGTAAGGAGTAATGGATACGGACATAAAAGTAAGACCAATAAATAAAACACCGAAACCAACTAAAATCTGACCGATTTGTTTTTTCTTTTCACTCTTTGCAAATAAATTAAAGAGAGCGCCAACGCCCACCAATGCAGGGGCAAAAAATTCAGGCTTTAACATCTCTCCCCATTCACTCATGGAGACGATCCAGCTGGTAACAGTTGTTCCAATGTTTGCACCCATAATGATGCCCACTGCCTGCTGAAGATTAATGATACCCGCGTTGACAAATCCAACCACCATTACTGTAGTGGCAGAACTGCTCTGAATAATAGCGGTAATTCCCGTTCCAAGCAAAACACCCATCAGCCGGTTGCTGGTTAATGCTCCAAGCAATTGCTGCATCTTATGTCCTGCAGATTTCTGTAGTCCATCAGCCATGGCATCCATTCCGTAAAGGAACATTCCCAGCCCCCCGATAAACTGAAACAGCATTTGTATATCTGTAATTGACATATCATCCTCCTGTATTTCATGACAAGTCATGTTATGTAAGTATCATATCAAATCTATGTAAAGTATTATGCATGCAATTGTAAAATTTATGTAAAATTTTGTCTTACTGTAAAATTTCCTTATATACACGGAGAACATTGCCGTAAAAAACAGCCTCAATTTCAGAATCGGAGAAGCCTTCTTTTTTCATGCATGCCTCTAAAAGCGGCAGATCTTCCGGAGATTTCATCTCCAGTTCTCCTCCGATGCCATCAAAATCCGATCCCAGACCAATGCAGCCAATGCCACCGATCTTCTTTAAATGCTTTATGTGTGAGACCATATCCTGAATGCGGCTAAGTGACTTCTCCCCTTTCTTCCAGTCATGAAGAAAATCCCCGCAAAAATTAATTCCTGTAACTCCGCCCCGCTCTGCAAGCATTTTTATCATCTCATCGGTTAAATTTCTGGGATTGGATGCTATGGTTCTTGCATTGGAGTGACTTGCCACAAAAGGTTTTTTCGTATGACGGAACACATCATAAATACCTGCATCGGATAAATGGGAAACATCAATGATCATGCCCAGCCGCTCCATCTCCTCCACAAAAACAATACCCGTTTCGGTAAGTCCGTGTTCGGTTTCCGGTTCAAAAAATGCTTCCTCTTTCTCAATGCGGATTCGGTTGGGATAAGCCAGTTCATTGATGTGATTCCAGGTAAGCGTCATCATACGGACTCCCAGGCGGTAAAAATTACGTAAAAATGCCGTTTCCCCCTGACAGACACCGCCCTCCTCAATGGTAAGCATGGCAGACATCCGCCCTTCCTTCCGGTTTTTCTCTATATCTTCATATGTTCTGACAATTCCAATTAAATCCCCATACAGTTCCAGTTCGGTATAAAATAAGTCCAGCAGCTTCATACAGTATTCAAACGGTCTTTCGTGCTTTGTCAGTTCTGTAAACAGGGCAAAATTCTGCAGACAGTAATTCCCTTTTTTCATTCTCTCCAAATCAATATGGCAATCATTTTTTAATATAGAACCTTCTTTTCCCGCCTGTCTTCTGTAATAAAGCTCCGCTATGGTATCACAATGCATATCTGCAACATTCATTTTCTATATCCTTTCCTATCACAAAGATTCTCTTACGCCCGAAAAGGAGTAGCCGTAAAAGAGCTACTCCTTTGGTACCTATGCAAATAGTATCACTCCTATGACACATTTGCAAGAAATTATTCCTTTGTTATTCACTTCGAAGTGCATCAATGGGACTTAAGTTGGCAGCACGGCTGGCCGGCATGTATCCAAACAAAAGACCGATTCCAACTGATACGCTAAAGGACACAATTACTGCGCCCGGCGTAGGTGTTGCATTGATTCCAATGGCAGCTCCCACCAGGGTAGTTGCTACGGAGCCTACTACAATTCCAACCACACCTCCAAGAGAGCTGGTCACAGCCGCTTCAATTACAAACTGCTGCATGATGTGTCTTTTTTGCTCCCAGAGCCTTTCTGATTCCGATTTCTCTGGTTCGTTCCGATACTGACACCAGCATAATATTCATGACTCCCACACCTGCAACAAGAAGTGAAATTCCGGCAATTCCGCCAAGGACCATGGACATCATGGCAATCATGGAATCTAAAGATTCCAGCATCTCGCTCATGGCGGTAACCCGGTACAGACTGTCATCCTTATATATTCCCAATAAAAATGTTTCCAGAGACTCTTTGGCTTTTGCCGTATAGTCTGTATCGGATGTGGAAAACACGTAGTTGCTGATTTTTGCCGTATTGTTCATTTTTTGCAGCGCTGCTGTATGGAAGATACAAAATATCATCCGTTCCTCCCGCTTCCAGCTCATCCTCATCCTGTCTTGATATCACTCCCACAATCCGGTAAGCGCTGCCATTCATTTTAATTGTTTTGTCTATGGCATTCTCTACGCTTCCATATAATTTCCAGGCAACGTAATACCCTGCCACACATACCTTCTGTCTGGAGGCAATATCAGAATAGGAAATAAAACGTCCTGCTTCAAGAGTCTGATCCTTCATACCCAGATAATCCTCACTGACTCCTGTTACTGTGGTATCTTCCAGAGATTCAGTTCCATATTTCAACTTGGCACTTACCGATACGCTGGGTGTCATATGGGAAAATAAATCCCTGTTATCGTTATAAAACTGATACATTTCATCTACATCTGCATATCTGGTTGTTAAGTTGGTTAAGCGGACCGTCATCTGATTGGTACCCATACTGGTAAAGCTGTCCTTCATATAAGACATCTGACCGTTTACAATACTGACCAGAATAATCACCGATGCCACACCTATAATAATACCCAGCATGGTGAGGAAAGAACGCATCTTATTCCCCCAGATACTTTTCAGAGCCATTTTAAAGGATTGCAGAATATTCATTTACGTCTCCATCGAAATTAATCTTACCATCGTGTACTCTGATCACCCGCCGTGCTTCTAAAGCAATGCTGCTGTCGTGAGTAATCATTACAATGGTATTGCCCTCATCATTTAGTTCCTTTAAAAAATCCAGTACATCCCGGCTGGTTTTGGAATCCAGGGCACCCGTCGGTTCATCTGCCAGAATCAGAGAGGGATTTCCCGCCAGAGCTCTTGCTATGGATACTCTTTGCTGCTGTCCGCCGGATAGCTGGTTTGGGAGATTTCTCCACTTGTCTGCCAGTCCCACCCGTTCCAAAGACGCCATGGCACGTTCTTTTCGTTCCTCATTTCCGGCTCCGGCATAGAGTAGGGGCAGCTCTACATTTTCCAGAAGGTTTAATTTGGGAAGCAGATTGTACTGCTGAAAAATAAATCCGATCATTTTATTCCGTATCTGAGCCAGCTGATTGTCAGTCATACTTCCCACATCTTCACCGCCCAGGAGATATGTACCATCGCTTGGAACATCAAGAGCACCTATAATATTCATAAGAGTGGATTTCCCGCTTCCTGACTTTCCAACAATGGCAACGAATTCTCCCCGATATATGGTCATGGTCACTCCGTCGTTAGCGCGTACCTCTTCCTCTCCCATCTGATATACCTTGTAGATCTCCTTTAATTCAATCAAGGGCTCTGCCACATTCCATTCCTCCTCATTATTTTGAACGGGACTGACCGCCTCCGCTGTTGCTTCTGCTATTATTATTTCCACTTCCACTTCCGCTTCGTCCTGTTCGTTCCATGGAACCGCCCATTCCTCCCGGAGGACCTCCCATCTCACCTGGCATGCCGGTAGTTTTACTGGTATTGGTTACTGTAGTCTGAGCCACATAAACTTCCTGATTTTCTTCAAGACCCGAAGTTATTTCCACATAATCATCATTAATTAATCCGGTTTTTACTTCAACCTCTTTAAATCCTGCCGGGACCGCTCCATCTGCCTCTTTTACGGTATCATCCTTGATATAAACATTATTACCCCGTATCAGTGCATCGGCCGGAATGGTAAGCACGTCAGAAGCCTCCTTTAATACAATGACTCCATCCACATTCATACCGGGAAGCAGGTCATCCATGCCATCATCTAACGTAATGGTAACCGGATAATTGGTTACTCCATCGGTTGTGGTGCTTTTCAGACTTACATTGGTAACTGTACCTGAAAATGTCTTTCCGCTTACAGCATCAGCGGTAATTTCCACTTTCTGCCCCACTGCCACTGATTTGACATCCAGCTCATCCACACTCATTTCAAAGGTATAATTGGACATGTCATAGATTGTTGCAAGTGTGGTGCTGCCGCTGGAGCTTTTTGTAATCTTATCTCCCACCTTAATGCTTTTTGTGATCACTTTACCTGATATAGGCGCAGTAATCGTATAATTGTCGTAGGTTTCCTGGGAGTTATCCAGTGAATTTTTTGCAGACTCAAGAGATGTTTGTGCTTTATCCATGGCATCCTTATAGGTACGGATGAGGGCTGCCGCACTTTTGCTTTCTATGGTAAAAACAGGAGTTCCTTTGGTCACGTAGTCACCCTCATGCACAAGCAATGCACTTACCTCAACTCCAGATGGAAGATCCGCTTTCATTGTGGTCTCAAGTTTTGCTTCAAATGTTCCCTCCATGGTGCATACAAAACCTGCTGCTGTTGCCGTAGCAGAAATATCCTTTGTCAGACCTCCGGGATTTTGGACTTCCATGGTGACATAGCGGACAATCCTGCCTCCAGTCAGGGTTACATCCATGTTTCCTACAGAAACAACCGTTCCATTTACCTGTTCGCCTGTATCTGAAAGAGTTAAAACTGCTGTGCTTCCGACCGGTATCTGAGCTGCCTCTCCAGAGAGAAACGGAAGCTTGATTTTCATAATGCTGTCATCTACAATAGAGGCTATTTCCGTTTTATCACTGATTTTATCTCCTTCTTTAATAGACAAGGAACTGATATATCCGGTTTCCGTAGATTTATATGTATTTTGACTGTAATCCTTTAAAGCATCATTATAATTATCCAGTGCCACCTGATAACTTTCCTGTGCCCGTTCAAGAGAATTGTTGGCTGAGGTCAGCTGAGTTTCCGCAGAAGAGCTGTCAATCCGGTATAAAACCTGGCCCTTTTCCACTTCATCACCCTCTTCAAAATTGGCTTCCGTCACCTCTCCTTCCGCCAGCGAAGTGATATCATAAGTATCCTTGGGGGAAATGGTTCCGGAAGAAGACAGTTTTGATGAAATGTCTCTTTTTGTTACAACAGCGGTTTTGATTTTTTTTGCCTGGGCATTTGCTTCCTTGCTCTTTTTGTATGAAAAAGCAAAAAAAATCCCTGCAAATGCAGTAACGATCAGGAGCACAAGAATGAAAACCTTTTTCCGCTTTCCATTTCTTTTTTTCTGATCACTTTTTAAAATTTTCTGGATGATTTTTTTCATTCCGGCCTCTCCCGCTAATCTTCTATATAATCAATAACAGTCCTTGTTTCATCACCGTTGCTATTGGTGGAAAGTGTATAAACAAGATTTACGGTATCTCCGACTCTCAAATCCCCATAAGAAGAAAATGCAAACTGCATTTCGGTGCTGGTAAGAGTATAGGTATTTCCATCATCAAGAATGATGGCACTTGGATTCATTAAATCCGTGGAATTGTAAACGATGTTTGTAATTTCACCAAATGCCGCGGACCGCCCGCTTTCATTTTCCGTTCCAACCGTATAAAGCCATGCTGTTTTGGACAGTGAATGATAATAAACCAGTACTCCATCCGAGCTTTCCAGTGCCACAGTAATCGCATCACTGGAATTGGACACTGCTTCCCCATCCAGATACACATTGGCATCTTTAAGTTTAAAGGGCAGATAATTGTTAAGACTGCTCTTGCTTCTAACGACTTTCGGTCCCTTTAAGCTGTTATCCACCATGGTAAACGGATTGATTTCACCATCCTCAGTCAATTCACAATCTAAAATCTTTCCATACATGGACCCTGAGGTATTATTTGTTTTCAGCAGATTATAAAACAGGTTGATACAGTCATCCTTTTTCATTACTTCCAGGGCTTCCTTATTAATGTTCTCATCCAGTTCTAGAAAATGGTATTTGGAAAGTCTGGATCCAGTCTGGTCACCTGTGAAATCTGAATTCTTATATCCCAATAATGCCAGAACCCCTTTTACTGCATCCTGAAGTGTTATGTAATCATCCGGTTTAAATACGCCTCCCAGATAACCATTCATCCACCCCTGTTCTGCCGCAATCCGGATCTGAGCCGAATATTCATTGTCTCTTGGCACATCCGCAAATACAGAAGTATTGCTTAAACTGCTTACTGTGCTTCGGTAAGAAGAAGCATTTACCAGCATGGCGGCAAATTCTCCGCGTGTGACAGACATCGCTGTATTGGTCGTATTCATAATACCCGATATACCGATGACTTTTTTTCTTAAATCAAAATTGGCTGATGCCTCTGCTCTCATCGGTGTAATCGCCGTCGCAGCCAAAACAACTGCAAGTGAAGCCGCCGCTCTTCGTGCATTCATTTAAGTTTCTCCTCTCCTTTATAAGATTTCTTAATATCTTAACAGATCGTTGTGATGGCTTTGTGATGGTAAACTGAAATTAACCTGAAATAAAGTGCCCCGTGTTTCAGCTTATTTTAAGGCATTACGTTTATAATAAAAATAGATCCTTGATTGCTTAAATAAACTTTAAAGGCTATAATAATCAAATGGAAGGAGTGATTAACCATGAAGCTGTTAATTGTGGAAGATGAAGTCAGACTGGCAGAAGCCATGGGACAGATTATGAAGGAACAGCATTATCAGACTGATTTGGTTTTTAACGGAAAAGACGGTTTATACTGCGGTCTGTCAGGAGAATATGATGTGATAATTCTTGATGTGATGCTCCCTGGTGAGAATGGTTTTCAGATTGTTGAGAAACTTCGTGAAGCCAAAATACAGACTCCCATCCTGATGCTTACTGCGCGTGACAACGTAAGCGATAAAGTAACCGGACTGGATAAAGGTGCCGATGATTATATGACAAAACCATTTATTCCGGAAGAACTTCTGGCACGTATCCGGGCGCTTTCCCGCAGACAGGGGGAAGTAATTGTAGAAGAAATGGTGTTTGGAGATCTAAGATTAAATCTGTCAACCAATGATTTGTGGTGTAAAACCAAATCCATTCATCTGGGCTATAAAGAATTTGAAGTGTTAAGAATCCTTATGAGCAATATCGGGAAAATTATATCAAAGGATACTTTAATCAACCGGGTATGGGGATCTGACTCTGATGCGGAAGATAATAACGTGGAAGCTTATATCTCATTTCTACGCAAAAAGTTTCATTTTCTTGGTTCAAAAGCAGAGATTACGACTGTACGAAAAGTAGGATACCGCCTGGAGGAATCCAAATGATTAAGAAGTTAAGAATCAAGTTTATACTCACTAATATGTGCTTTGTTATCAGTATACTTGCCGTAGTGATGGGTACCTTTTACGTCTCAAACCGGAAACGGATCATGAGGGATACCTCCATGGCTCTCATTCAGTCCTTAAGTCATGAACGTTTTAAAATGCCGCCAGACAAGGTGGAATTTGGCCGGCGGCCCAGAAAAAATCCCATTCCTCTCATTCCCTCATTTGTAATCACACTGAAATCCGATAATGCCATTGAAAAAATAGAGGAAAATAATATTACAGTATCTGATGAATTAGCCTCATCCTTAATAAAGCTGGTCAATGAAACAGACAGTACGGAAGGCGTTTTAAAAGATTACTCCCTCCGATATATGAAAATGCCTGGAAGGAACGGAATGGAAATCGGATTTGCAGATCTAAGCTATGAACGGGATGCCTTAGAGGTTTTAGTTGTTAACTGCATTCTGGTCTTCCTTACAACCATCATATTATTTTTCATTTTAAGCCTGTTTCTTTCTCATCTGTCTTTAAAGCCTGTAAAAAAAGCCTGGGATCAGCAAAATCAGTTTATAGCCGATGCATCTCATGAATTAAAAACACCGCTTACTGTGATACTGGCAAATTTACAGATTCTCTCAACCCATAAAGAACGCACCATCAAAGAGCAGGAAAAATGGCTGATAAATACAAAGGAGGAAGCGGACCGGATGAAACAGCTGGTGGAAGAACTTCTTTTCCTTGCCCGTTCGGATACGGAATCCGTAGAAGCAGTTCGGATTTCAAAGCTCCCTCTTGATTTCAGTGAACTGGTTTTAAATGGTGTGTTACTCTTTGAATCGGTAGCTTTTGAAAGTAAGGTTACTCTGGATAATGACATTCAGACCGATGTTTTTATAGAAGGAATGGAAGCTCAGTTAAAACAATTAATAACCATTCTTCTGGATAATGCCTGCAAGTATGCCGGTGCCAATGGCTCTGTATCCGTCTTTCTTAAAAAACAGTCCGGTCACGGAGTACTTACAATTATTAATACAGGAGAACTCATATCTCCAACCGAACAAGAGCACATATTTGAACGGTTTTACAGAACCGATAAATCCAGAGTCCACAAAGAAGGCGGCTACGGTCTGGGACTTTCTATCGCAAAAACAATTGTGGACCGGCACAAAGGAAAAATAAGTGTTGCCAGCAGTGCAGAAACCGGAACCAGATTTACCGTTACATTACCAGTCATTTCTCATATTCAATGAATGAAGGGTCAGGCTGTTACGGAGATGATAAACCGTAACAGCCTGACCCTTATTATCTTTATTCCATTTATTTCGTTACAGCAAGCCCCTGTTCCTCAATCCGCTTTCTGATATTAAGCATCTTCTCATCGGTCTGGGCGATTACATCGGCACATTCCCGCAGCTCATCACTGATCTCCTGGGAATATTCCTGCATTTCCTTTTGTATTTCAGCTGATGATCCAGACTGGCCCAAAAATCCATGGCCATGGTGCGAATCTGAACCTCCACCCGCATCCATTTTTTCTGATCTGAGAAAAAAACAGGAATTTCAATGATCATATGGTAACTGCGGTATCCATTGACTTTAGGCTGACTGATATAATCTTTAATAGCAATGATATGGACATCATCCTGCCTTGCAAGCATATCGGCTACTGCATAAATATCGTCTAAAAAGGAGCAGATGACTCGAATACCAGCGACATCGTCTAAGTTTTCCATCATGGATTCCAGAGAAACAGGAAGGTCTCTTCGCTTTAATTTTTCAACAATGCTAACCGGCTTCTTTACTCTGGATTTTACCAGTTCAATGGGATTTCTGGAGTTACGAACCGACAGTTCATCGTTTAATACTTCCAGCTTTGTCTTAACCTCTCGAATGGCACAGGTATACATCATCATCGCTTCCTGGAACTGATACGCCTGCTTCATAAGGGGGTCTGGAACTGAAACCAGATTGGGAACTTTTACAATCGACTGATTCAGTTCACTGTTAGGGTTCATATTAATATTCATTCTTATACCTCAAAAAGCAGTTCCGGTTAAACCGCCTCTGCTGCGTCAACTGCTTCTTTCAGCCATGGCGCCTCTAAATACTCTACGGTTCCTGCATCCACTGAAGCAGCAATCTTAGGATCAATTGGGATTCTGGCAAGCACTTTGACACCGTAATTTTCAGCCACCTCATCGATATGGCTTTCACCAAATACAGCAATCTGCTTTCCGCAGTCAGGACAGCTTAAGTAACTCATATTTTCCACAAGCCCAAGAATGGGAATATTCATCTTCTTCGCCATATTCACTGCTTTTCCAACAATCATGGAAACCAGTTCCTGGGGAGAGGTTACAATAATAATGCCATCAAGAGGCAGTGACTGGAATACGGTCAGTGGTACATCGCCGGTTCCCGGAGGCATATCAACAAACATATAATCCACATTCTCCCAAAGAGTTTCCTGCCAGAACTGTTTTACTGCACCTGCTATGACCGGACCTCTCCAGATAACCGGATCTGTCTCCTGGTCCAGAATTAAATTAGCTGACATGACTTCGATTCCTGTTGCGCTGACTGCAGGGATCATCAGTCCGTTTGGTGTCATTCCTACACCGTTATCTGATAAACCGAATGCCTTCGGTATGGAAGGTCCTGTAATATCCGCATCCAGGATCGCCGTTTTATATCCCTTTCCACTCATGCTTACTGCCATCATGGAAGTTACCAGCGATTTTCCCACGCCGCCCTTTCCGCTTACTACTCCAATTACCTTTTTTACTATGCTGGAAGGATTAAGCGGCTCTAAAAAACTAGTCTGGGCCTCTTCCCTGCTCCCGCAGCTTTCACCGCAAGTATTGCAATTATGAGTACAGCTCTCACTCATGATTCATTCCTCCTGTTAAAACTGTTATTTACAGACATATACCTAAGATTATATTACGAAATTGGTCTTATGTCTATGTATTTTACCAATGCCTATGTCCATTTATCTGATTCAGGCTACAAAATATGACATTTTTGCCTGAGAAAAACCCCGTAGCATCACATTGACACTCCGGGGTTTTTGTGGTTATTTTGTATGAATCAGATGTACACTCCGAATGGTTCTGAAAATACCAATGGAATCCATGGTTTTCAGTAAGGTATAAAAAATCATGGAATCGATGGGCCACATAACCAGATTCTTCAGCGCTCTTGCCGGCAGCAACACCATAAAGCCTTTTCCGTACAGCAAAGAGAGGCAAAGGGTGTTTAATATCACGTTGCAGATCAGCATGACCACCAGTTTGGATATGAGAATTCTTTTTAAGGTAATTGGCTTCTTATAATACAGAATGCCGTACAGGACTCCTGCCAGGGCAGTAACCAGGGTAAAACCAGGAAAAAAGGCGCCGGTGGGTTTTAATAAATACTTCAGCACATCAAGGCTTCCGGAAAACAGTCCGCCCACTACCGGACCGAATAAGTAGGAAATGATTCCATTGGGAATAGATGAAAACGTAATCTTAATGTAGCTTCCCAGCTGAATGGAGAACATGTCCAAAATAATGGCAACTGCGGCAAACATGGCTGCGGCAGTGATTGTTCTTACAGATTTCAGCTCTCTGTAAGAATCGGTGAACAAAGTGACGAATTTTTTCATAAAAAAAATACCTCCTTTGCAGACCTCAGACTACGACCGGAGATAAGACACCTATCTTCTGGTGCAGCGGGATGCGACTCGTGTACCGCAAGAAAATCTTTTCGTCCTGCTGACAACTCCCTGTTCAGCTGGCACTTAACGCACACAAGTCTACTCTGCGACTTTTATTTAGTTTTGTATCGCCATCAGTATAACATACATTCTTAAGAAATCAAATGTTTTTTTCAACACAAGTATTTCTTTCTATTAAGTGGTGTACCAATAAGGCAATACTAATCCCAAGAACAGCGCCTCCAAGCACATCGGTTGGAAAGTGAACAAATAAATACATTCTTGAAAATGCAATCAGTACAGCCAGGATGAGAAAAGGAATTCCAAGCTTTTTATGATAGAGCCAGATGCTGATTGCTCCTTCAAAGGAAGCCAGTGTATGACCGGAAGGAAAGGAAAAGTCTCTGGGGTTCTGAATTAAAAGAGGTATGGAGGTATCAATCCAGCAGGGTCTGGGCCTTTCTACAAGGTTTTTCAGTATCATATTTCCAAGGAGAAGTCCTACCCCCAGGCTTAGCAATACCCCGATTCCCATTTTTCTGGTCTTGGGAATGCAAAACAGTACCACACCAATTAAAATCCAGATAAATCCATGGTCTCCCAGACTTGTAATGCGGACCATGACCGGATCAAGCCATGGATTATGCAGAGACTGCAGTGCATATAAAACAGCAAATTCTATTTGATATAGCATCGTTTCATACTCCTCGTATTATAAGTTTATAGACCTTAATCATAGAGGCTATAGACTTATTTTTTTCTAATGATATAGGTATTAGATGAATTGTTGGTCATCTTGTCATACCTACATTGTTAATAAGTTGCTTTATAGTCATGGTCCCAGATGTTACAATTAAGTTCACAAGAACTGTAGCTGTGGTCACTGCTCTAATACTCCAGCAAAACATTTTGTTATTGCCAAAAAAAGCTTGCAGCCCTAATACTACGCTAAGACTTATTACACAAATGCTGCATCCCGGTATCTAGCCACCAGCAGGGTATTTCTTACCGGAGAATGCTAATAACGCGAGGGTTAGGCCCGCGTAGTGATCTGGGACAAGCCATGATTACATTCTTTTTATTCTGCTATGAAAGGTGGTGACTATCCGTGAAAGAAAAAATCGATTACCTCTCAACGCTTTTTGTTGGGATTGATATTGCATCCCGTATTCATGTTATTTCTGCACTTGATTTTAATCAGCAGTACTTTATAAAAATGAAATCTGTTGAAAATACTCAGGAAGGTGCAGTTCTTCTTGAAAGTCTGATTGTTGATGTCCTTACTGCAAATCATCAGTTCAAATACGTTGTAATCGGCATGGAATCAACTGGATTTTATGGAGTTCATCTGGCCAATTTCCTTTCCTCCAGTGAACTTTTAACTCCTTTTTCTGTCCGTGTTTATTGCCTCAATCCGAAGGAAGTGAAAAATTACAAGAAATCCTTCAATGATATTGGAAAAAATGATGGCATTGATTCCGTTGTTATCGCTGACTTTGCCCGTGTAGGGCGTATCAGCAGCAAGCCTTGGCGTGGTTCCCAATACCTTGCCTTACAGCGCCTTACCAGACATCGTATGCACATCACTGAATGTATTGCCAGAGAGAAAACATACATGCTAAATAACATCTTTCTGAAGTTCAGTGAGTATGCCTTATTACGCAATGGAGAGCATCCTTTTTCAAATAAATATGGTGCTACAGCCGAGGCTATTCTTACAGAGTTCACAACAAATGAGGACATAGTAAATTCCTCTATTGAAGACCTTGTTGCATTCATTAGCTCTAAAAGCAAAGGGCGCATCGCTGATCCCGAAGAAACAGCTAAGATAATACAGGCTGCAGCTCGTAATTCATACAGGCTGGATAAATGCCTATATGAGCCGCTTACGATATCAATTGCTTCCTCATTTAACTGCATCAGCTCTTTTGAGAAGGAATTAAAAGCAATTGATAAAGCAATCCTTCAAACTGTGCAAGGGTTAAATCCCGAGGAATATACAGTGCTTAATTCTATTCCTGGAATTGGCAAGGTTTACTCTGCTGCAATTCTTGCTGAAATTGGTTCTGCTAAAGTTTTTCAAAGTGCTGACTCACTCGCAAAATACTGCGGTATTGTTTGGAACGATAATGATTCAGGCGATTTTGAATCAGAAGACAAACATATGAGTAAGGCTGGCAACCGTTACCTACGGTATTACATCATTGAAGCAACTGGAAGTGTTATAAGACACTGTCCTGAATATGAACGCTTTTATCATAAGAAATATGCTGAAACAAGAAACCATCAGCACAAACGTGCACTCGCGTTGACTTCCCGTAAATTTATACGTCTGCTCTATGGTCTGCTGGACAAGGGCCAACTCTACTCTCCGGAAAAGAGTAGGTAATCCATATCTCATTCCTAATCTACGTTTTTTGTTATGAAAGCCGTAGGTCTATTAAAGTTACCTTTCTGTATGAAAAACAAATCAAAATACTTCTTGACTATCTACCAAATTGCTTTGTTATGGAAAAACCCACATTTATTTACAATCTTAATTTTTCTAAAATCATTTGACAACGGAAAGATTTGCGTATAGGATTAAGCATAGTTGAATTTTCGACAGGAAATACAGGAGGCTTTGTCATGAAACACATAAGACAATTCGGCATTATATTATTTATCTCACTTGCAGGAGAAGTGATCCATCTGTTTGTACCACTTCCCGTACCTGCCAGTATCTATGGTCTTATTCTTATGCTTTTAGGCTTAAAAACCGGACTGATTCCCCTTGAAGCAGTTGAGGATGTCAGTGATTTTTTACTGGAAATTATGCCCATGCTATTTATACCTGCGGCAGTCGGACTTTTGGATTCGTGGGGCTCCCTACGGCCAATTCTCATACCTTTTCTGGTTATAACACTTTTCTCCACGGTTATTGTTATGATAATGACAGGAAAAGTAACTCAGTTTTTTATTGAAACCGATAAAAAGAAGGAAGGAACGGATCATGAATCAGACAATCGGTGATTTTTTATTTTTCGGCTCTGTTTTAAGCCTTGTCAGCTATGAAATGGGGGTTCAGCTTAAGAAACGTTTTAAACTGGCCATCTTTAATCCCCTGTTAATCTCAATTCTAATTGTAATGGCATTCCTGTCCGTCTTTCAGATTGATTATACGGTCTATAATGAGAGTGCAAAATACATCAGTTATCTGTTAACTCCCGCAACCGTATGCCTGGCTGTGCCATTATACCGTCAGTTAAATCTGTTAAAAAAACATTCCAAAGCAATTATAGCAGGAACGCTGACAGGCGTACTCACCACTATGTGTACCGTATTGCTTCTTGCATTAGTGTTTGGCTTAAACCACCAGGAATATGTAACCTTTTTACCAAAATCCATAACAACTGCCATTGCAATGGGAATTTCAGAGGAGATGAAAGGGTTTGTAACAATCACGGTTGCCAGTATTATTGTAACCGGTATTTTAGGCAGCATTATCGCAGAATCGGTATGCCGGATGTTTAAAATTACAGATCCGGTTGCAGTAGGTATTGCCATCGGATCTGCATCACATGCAGTAGGCACTACAAAAGCAATGGAAATTGGTGAAATTGAAGGTGCCATGAGCAGTCTTGCCATCGCCACTTCCGGGCTTTGTACGGTTGTATTCGCTTCTATTTTTGCAAATTTTATCTAACTATGCAATTCCAGTAAAATCGCCCGCTGCAAAAAAGATTAATTCTCCATACTTTTCGCAGACTGGGCGAACAAAAAGCTTATCTTATATGATTCTTATAATACCCTGAGTATTTCTTTCAGCCCATAGGTTTTTTCTGTCCGAAAGGCGTTCTCCAGTGCATTAAGATTTTGATCCGAATGCTCAATTTCCCTGGAAAACCGATGAACCAGCCGTACAAACTCGTCAAAAGTAAGACTGCCTCCGTTTTGAATATAAACTGCCTGAGCCAGTTCTGCTATGAATATGGTACAGACAACAGTCATCTTCGCTTTTACATAAGGCTGCTCATCGTAAACAGCTCCGCAAAAATACGTATATATGAAGTAAACCAGAAGCTGCTCCATCCACTGATTCCACTCCCTCTTTCTTTCTGGCTCAGAATCCAGATATTCATAGAAATTCTCTCTTGTTTTTCCATAATACTCTGGCCCCTTATCAAAAAGCAAGGCTTTTAACTCCCCAATATAAACCGGCCATTCCTGGTTTAAAACTTCCAGCTTGTCTAATAGAGGAAACCAGTTTTTCACTATACCATAGCGTTCCCTGCCAGAAACCCTATATTCCCGCCTTTTCATACCAAAAAACTCTTCACACGGAGCATTGCTGTATCTGGCAATCAGTTCCTCTGTCTGATACAGCTTCCCATCCCTGATCCTTCTTTGTAAATCATGGACCAGAACCAAAACCATAGACGCTCTTAAGGGGATGTCCCTGCTTCGGTTCTGTAAAAAGAGAAATAACCTCCTCTCTTATATCCATAAGCTTTGAAAAAAGAAAGAAATCAAATTCAGGATAAGTTTCTTCCCGGTCATCTTCCTTTGTAAGAAAACGAACCGGTTCTTTCAGCCCCAGAATCAGCCTGGCCGCTTCTTCACAGGACATTGACAGGGAAAACTCCCGTACATCTTCGTATTCTTCCGTATGCCTGGGGTATTGTCTGCAGGTCTTACAAAGCATGGAAGGTCCAGCATCGGAGTAAATATCACAAAGATTTGCTTCGTTTAAAAAAGCACATCTGCCAGACTTCTGTTTAAAACAACCTTTCTTCCAATCCACTCCATTTAAAAGTTTTTCACCCAGGGCATCGGTTTGAGCCCTGTATTTTTTAATCGATTGATCATCTATCATAATTGCCCAGCCTGCACAGCAGGTGTCACTGCACCGGTCTGCAATACACCGGAAACTATGATAATAGTGAGGTATTGTAAACTGCATAATCTACTCCAATCCCAGAATTTCCTGATTGATGCGCTGCGCTCCCCATTCTGACATCAGATTCAAAATAGGGGCAAGAGTTTCCCCATCTTTGGTAAGGGAATATTCCACTCTGGGCGGAACTTCATTGTATTGCTCCCGATGGACTAATCCATCCGCTTCTAACTCCTTAAGCTGTTTGCTTAAGGTTCTATGGGCGATGGGTTGTAGTTCTTCCCATAACCGGTTGTATCTTAGCACGTTAGATTTACAAAGTTTATATAGAATAACCCACTTCCATTTTCCTTCAATTTTTGATATTGTATAATATATTGGACAATTTCCAAATTTATTATTAAAATCCATGTCTTCTCCTCAATACTAACCAAAAGTTTAGTATATAACATAAATGTTCATACTTGAAGTATGTAATATAATCATATATACTTTCCATGTAAATGTCAAATATCAGTCAACGGAGGTTTAATATGAAATTCTTAGAATTGGCAAAGGATCGCTACTCTGTCAGAAAGTTCAGCGATAAGAAAGTAGAAAAAGAGACGTTGGATCTTATCCTGGAAGCAGGCCGTACTGCACCTACCGCCTGCAATTACCAGCCACACCGGATTCTTGTGCTTGATAATGAAACTGATTTGGCCGGGCTCAGTCTTTGTATGCCTTTTAAATTCAACCATCAGTTGGCACTTCTCACCTGTTACGATAAAAACGTAAGCTGGAAACGGAAATTTGATGAAAAAGATGAAGGGGAAATCGATGCCGCCATTGTCACAACCCATATGATGCTGCAGGCATCTGAATTGGGAATTGGCTCTACATGGGTTGGATATTTTGATCCGGAAAAAGTGAAAAAAACTTATCACATACCAGAACACATTGTGCCTGTTTCAATCCTGCTGATGGGACATCCGGCAGATGATGCAGAACCCAACAAATTACATGATGAGCGTCTGGATCTTACACAGACTGTTTTCCATGGTTCTTTCCCTGATACAGAAGAAAATACGAATCAATAATTGCCATTACCATTAAACATAAAAAACGGGAATGCAGTGCATCCCCGTTTTTTATGTTTATTTACAAAGTTTCTCAAATTCTTCTGCAACAAATTGTACCTGAGTTCCAACCACAACCTGCACACTGGTTTTTCCAGGTCTGATTACTCCGGCTACACCTGCTGACTTTATCTTCTTTTCATTTACCAGAGTATAATCCTTTACTTCCAGTCTGAGTCTGGTGATACAGTTATCAATGCTTACAACGTTTTCTTTACCGCCGATTCCTTCCAGAATAACAGAAGCAACGTATGTAAAATCGTTGTTCTTTAATACAGCTGCAGACTCATCCAGATCATCATCTTCCCGTCCTGGTGTTTTAAAATTAAATTTCAAAATAGCAAATCGGAACACTGCATAGTAGATCCCACCATAGATAAGACCAATCGGAATAATAAGCAGAGGATTAACAGCCATAGGTGCCTTTAAGCTAAGAAACCAGTCAACAAATCCAGCGCTGAAATTGAATCCGGCACGTACCGGAAGCATTGCACAGATGGTTAAGGATATTCCAGTCAGGATTGCATGGATTAAATATAATCCGGGTGCAAGAAACATGAATGCAAATTCAAGCGGTTCTGTAACACCTGTGAAAAATGAACAGACTGCTGCTGCCAGCAAAAGACCATAAGCCTGTTTTTTCCTTCCCGGTTTCGCCGTATGGTACATGGCAAGAGCTGCAGCCGGAAGACCAAACATCATAACTGGGAAGAAGCCTGTCATATACTGACCAGTCTGACCCAGCACACCTTTTCCGGTCCAGAAGTTTCCAAGATCATTGACTCCGGCAACGTCAAACCAGAAAACAGAGTTTAAAGCATGGTGAAGACCAAATGGTATAAGAAGACGGTTAAAGAAGCCATAGATACCTGCTCCTACTGCACCAAGACCCAGTATTCCTTTACCGAATATTACCAATGCGGTATAAATTACCGGCCATACGAAAAACAGTACCAGGCAGGCAATCAGGGAAAACAGTGCCGTAACTATGGCAACAGAACGTTTTCCACTGAAAAAAGCCAGTGCATCGGGGAGCTTTGTGCTCTTAAACCGATTATAGCAGCTGGAGCCAATTAAACCAGAAACAATACCAATAAACTGGTTATTGATTTTTCCAAATGCCGGATTCACAGTAGTAACGTCAATACCTTTTAACATTGCAACTACTGCTGGAGAAAGAATTGTCTGAATCATCAGCCATGATACCAGGGCTGCCAGAGCGGAAGTACCTTCATGATCGTCTGACATGCCTACACCAACACCGATGGCAAATAGAATCGCCATATTATCGATAATGGCTCCGCCTGCCTTAATCAGAAAGGCAGCAATGGCGCTGTTTGCCCCCCATCCCGTTGGGTCAATCCAGTAACCAATTCCCATCAGGATCCCTGCTGCCGGCAGACACGCTACCGGAAGCATCAACGACTTACCTAGTTTTGCAAATACTTCATCATAAAAAGAAACCCCTTTCTTTTTTTGTCCTGCCGGACATTTTTTATCCTCACCTGCATGTAAGCAGGTTACGATCACTTTTTATCTAAAACAGACCGTATTGCGTAGTATGCAGCATCTTCATCCTCTCCATCAAATCGGAAGATGACTTCATCCCCTTTTTTTGCTCCAAGTCCCATGATGGCCAGAAGACTTTTGCAATCGGCTTTTTGTAAATTCCAATAAGCTTCTATGGAACACGTGTATTTCCCTGCTTCTATAAAAATCACGGAAGCGGGTCTGGCGTGAAGTCCCATCGGATCTTCCACTACATAACGATACTCTTTCATTCAGCCACCTACAATTCAATGATTGGTTCCAGCTCCATAATATGCTTTCCAACATGACATTTCATATCGGGATACTCCATGGTATTTAAAATAATGACCGGAGTAATCAGGTCATACCCTTTTGCCTGAATCCCTTTCAAATCAAATTCCAGCAGAAGTTCTCCTGCCTTTACCCGCTCCCCCTGTTTTTTAAAGGATTGAAACCCTTCTCCTTTTAATTTTACCGTATCAAGGCCTACATGGATCATTACTTCCGCTCCGTTATCTGCCGTAATACTGACTGCATGCATTGTCTCAAACATCACTGACAGCACTCCGCTTACCGGTGCCACAATTCTGCCTTTTGAAGGAATGATAGCCATTCCTTTTCCCAGGATCTCCTGACTAAACGCAGGGTCTTTCACTTCACTTAACGGAACTGCCAATCCTTCCACAGGCGCCAGAATTTCCTCCTTGTTACCGCCCCCTCTTTTTAAATACTTCTTCCACGCTTCAAACATGCCGACTGGTACCCCTTTCTTCTAAAGCCTCATTCTTTTGATATGGACTGCCAGATATGCAGTCTCTTCTTCTGTTACATCATGATGATAGGATTCTAAAATAAATTCTTTGATTTTCAGACTGCACTCATACTCTTCCGGATACATTCCCGCTATAATATTACTGAATTCTGTATTTCCGCTGTTTAACAACTCTCCTGTCAGAATGCGCTGGGCAAGAAATCGCAGGTGGGTGATAAACCTCTGATAACTTAAAGATCCCTCGTCCGGTTCCATGGAAAAGAATTCTTTTACTATTTTGACTCCGTTCTGAATCAGCTTTGTCATATCCATCGTCTTATTCATAGCCGTATTAAGTTCTGCATTTACAATATGCATTGCTATAAATCCGGCCTCATCTACGGGAAGCCGTACTCCCACACTTCTCTCAATCAGCGCAACCGCATATTCGCCCACTAAGTACTCTTCTTTATAAAATGTCTTAATCTCGCTAAGAATGGGATTAGAAAAAACCATGTTCTCCTTAAAACGGTGGATAGCGAAATTAATATGATCCGTCAGTGTGATATAGATATTCTGGTTCAAAGTTCTGTTAAGTACACTTTTTGCATAGGCAATGATTTCAGCCGATGCCTTTAAGTGTTCAAGCGGAAGCTTCACAAGCAGTTCTTTAAACTGATCCAGACTGTTCTGGCTGTCTAACCGGAAGGTTTTCTCAATTTTGTTCTCTGCAATCGGGCGTCCCGCCTTTGTGCCAAAACCAATTCCTCTGCCCATGATGACGACTTCCTTGCCATCCGGCTCAATTGCAGTTACAATATTGTTATTAATAACTTTATCAATATTCATAAATTACCTCTTATCAATAAAAAAACCAACTTTGACTATGAAAATAACATGTTATTTTCTCAATCAAAATTGGTTTTGCCTGCTTTCCAGTAACAATCCGAATTAATATTCATTTACCTAACTATAGCAAATTTTTTTTATGTTGTCAATAAGTTTAAAGCTTACTAAATGCAAGAAATAAAAACAGAACGCCGCTGAGCCAGGACAAATCCCAGCCTTTTAATGCAGCAAGCCGCTTTCCCAGGAAAAGTCCGGCATACATCACGGCAATTCCCACTAAAAGCGCTGCCAGAGTTGCATACCCCGGATTAATCATAAGAAAACCGGACAGGGCGCCAGCCACCAGACTGTCAATGGACATGGCAAATGCAAACATAATCATCTCTTTCCATGACAGGGTCTTTGAATCATCCCAGTCAGCTGCCATAGGATTGCCGTATATGTTAATAATAATGCTAAGTCCCGAAATAGAAAAAGTCAGGTCTTTGTGAACATGAACATGGTTGTTAATGTATTTTTTTATGGTATAGTCCAGCAGCTTCATTACTCCCAAAAAGAATAAACAGGTAAATCCTACTCCTTTTGCGAACACTTCCGGCACAAAATTATCGATCACGTTGCCGAATAACAGGGCTGCACCCAGACAGCCGCTGCAGATTGCATTAGCCGCAATTACCTTTATCCATGAAATGCCTACCCTGTTTGCTCCATAGGCAATGCTGGCAACAAATGTATCTGTACTCAGCGCCAAAACCAAAATGAAAATATTACGCATATTTTATCGAACTACCCTTTTTATTTTAATATATTCAAAGGCTTTTGGTTTGGCACCTTATAATTACTAACTGATTTTTTTTATTCCTGGATAATAGCGGAACAAAACTTTTGCAAGTATCTTATCTTCCGGTACATAGGGATCACTCCAGTATCTGGCATCGGCAGAATTATTCCGGTTATCCCCCAGCATCAGATAACATCCTGCAGGCACGGTGAAGTGATAATCCTCTGACTCCATGGGTTCCCTTAAGTATGGTTCTTCAAGAGGGGTCTGGGACTGATTGATATAAACATGGTTATTTTTAATGTCTACAGTCTCTCCCGGCAATCCGATAATCCGCTTAACCAGATGAATCTCTTCATTACCAGGGCCGGTCATGTGATCAAATATAATGATATCACCCCTTTGGGGTTCACCGCCAAACCGGTAAGCCAGCCTTGATCCAATTAAACGGTCACCTGTCATAATTGTGGTCTCCATGGATCCGCTTGGCACCTTGCTGTTGGCAATAAGAAACGTATTAATAAAAAATGCAATCGCTGCTGCAATGACAATAATCTTCAGCCATTCAAACAGCTCCCTCTTTAAATTAAGAGGCTCTTCCACTTTACTGTCCTTTTTTACGCTCATATTTTTTCCTTTGACTGTTTTTTATTATTGTACCAAATGGACAGGGCAGAATCAACGTTTATATCCCATTTCTTTTTAATTCTGTCCTCAGCCTTTCCAGCGCCTTTTTTTCCAGTCTTGATACATAGGATCTCGAAATTCCCATGAGATCTGCGATCTCCCTCTGGGTGTACTCCCTGCCGCCATGAAGTCCATAGCGCATCCCTATAATTGTTTTTTCATTGTCTTTCAGGCAGGAATCGAAAACTTCATAAAGTTCCTTGATGTCCTGTTTAAGTATGATGGTCTCTAACGTCTCTTTATTCTCCATCTCGATTACATCCAGAAGGCTTACCGTTTCTCCATCCTTGTCTACACCGATGGGTTCATATAAAGACACCTCTTTTGAATATTTTTTATTAGCACGAAGGAGCATTAGGATCTCATTTGCTAGAGTCACAAGGTGGCTCCTTAGAGCCATACAGATAGAGATGGACAGTCTCTCCATCCCAGACAACCCGTTTTACCAGAATCCGGATTGCGGCCCGTTTCTGTTCTACATCCATAAAATCCACAGTCTTTTCAAAAATGGACAGGGTCTCTTTCAGCAGATCAAATTCCAGATCAGTCAGTTCTTTCCCCATGGCAGTTTCCTTACAGACTTCAATCTGGGACAGGATCTGTTCTTTCTTTTTGTGCAGTTCATCAATCTGTCTGACTATATAGTCGTATGCCGCCGTTCCCCCCGGCAACCTTGATTGACGTCACAAGACCATCAATATCTTTTTCAGTTAGAGATAATTCCTCTTCCAGGCGGCTGACATCCTGTTCATAATCCTGCTTTTCTTCCTTAAGCAGCTTTCTGCCTTCCTCTAACTGCCTGGTGAATTCTTTTTTGTCTTCAGAAATCTTTTTTAGTTCTTCAATCACCAGTCTGTCTAACAGATTTCCATCGGCATTTTTTATTGCACAGCACTTCATACGGCTTTTCTCTTTCATGGAACAGAGGTAGGAATAGATCTGCTCTCCCCGGTCATTATATCTGCCGGAAAGCTTGGGCCGCATATAGTGATTGCAATTTCCGCAGACAAGAATACCGGAAAGAAGTGCCACATTACTTCTGGGTCTGCGGTAATTTTTTGATTTATTCCGCTCCAGCTGACGCTGGACACTGACCCACTCCGCTCCAGAAATCAGCCCCTCATGTTTACCGATTGCCACAATCCATTCTTCCATCTCTTTCATTTCATGGGCCTTTCCCTGCTTTTGTAACGTCCGGTTATATGCAATAATACCATGGGTTCCTTTAAAATCAGCAGGGTCAGCAAAAAGTTCTACTTTTTTTTCTTTCAGATACTGATAGGCTTCCTGATCTGCAATCATATACACCGGGTTTGAAAGTATGGCCTTAATTGCAAAACGGCTGAATAAACGTCCCTGCTTTGTTTTGTATCCATTTTGTATGAGATAAGTCTCTGTCTGTGTCAGGGAACCGGTTTCCAGAAATTTTTCATAAATCCGCTTTACCAGCTTTGCCTCCTGGGGAATCCGTTTCAGTTTATATGCCTTTTTCTGCTTCCCGTCAATGGTTATGGAAGTTACCCGTTCCGACTGATACCCGGTTGGGGTATTTCCGCCAAGCCATCTTCCGCTTTTGGAAAGTTCATGCATATTGTCCCGGATCCGTTCTGCAATGGTTTCTCTTTCCAGTTGGGAAAATACAGAAGCAATATACATCATAGCTCTTCCCATAGGAGATGATGTATCAAACTGCTCTTTAATTGAAATAAATGAAATTTCCAGATGGTTCAGTTCTCCGATCAGATTGGCAAAATCTCCAATATTACGGCTGATCCGGTCAAGACGGTAGCATACAATCGCTGAAATCTTCTTTTTCTTTGCTTCTTTCATCATCTGCTGAAACTGGGGGCGCTCTAAATTTCCACCGGAAAAACCCTCATCCTCAAAAATCAGGGCACTGTCTGCAAAGGATTCTCCGTAATGGGTTAAGATATATTGTCTGCAAAGCTCGATCTGATTGCCGATGCTTTCCCCTTTTCCGGTAAATTTGGATTTTCTTGAATATATGGCAAACGGCTGATTTCTGTCTTCCATCACACAAATCCTCCTTGTTTTCACATGGAAAGCGCGTCCTCAAACATACCGGACACGCAGAATAACATACAAATATAGTAACCCTGAATTTCAAGGTATTCTCTATGAACATGATCGTATATAATCCTCAAACGGAAGAAGATAAAAAAGAACTGGGCAGAAGGGCGGCCGTCATTCACAATCAGGTGCTAATGCAGTCAGTCCGCCTGCTTCACTGCCCAAATGACCAAAAGAAATTACTTTTAGATGCAATAAAAGCAGAAAGCACTTAGGCAGTCAGACAACCGGAATAATTTTAGTGGTTTTTCCGGGGATGATTACATGAGTGGCACAGGAAACGCAAGGGTCAAAGGATCTGATAATTCTTCCTATTTCAACTGGCATAGATTCATCTTTCACCGGTGCGCCCATAAGCGCCTGTTCTGCTGTTCCTTTTCTCTCTCCTGTCTGAGTGGATAAATTCCACGCAGATGGAGTGATAATCTGGTAGAACAGGATTTTTTCATCCTCAATTGTCAGCCAGTGTCCCAGTGCTCCTCTGGTAGTATCAACGAGTCCTTTTCCATTCGCCTGAGCTGGTACCACATATTCCTGCTGCATGGGTACACCTGGAATTAAATTCTCCAAAAGAGTATTCATGATCTGGGTTATTTTTTTCGCTTCCAGAACCCGTGCAATGGTTCTGTCCATGACAGATATTCCATGTCTGTACTCTCCTGACAACCATTGTCTTGCCAACGGACCCACTTCAAAAGGGACCCCGTTGTATCTGGGAGCCCTGATCCAGGAATAAGCTTCTGGTTTCTCCCTGTCTGGCTCATTGGCTTCATTAAACCAGGCATATTCATCTGACTGGGTTATGAGGTCCGGATCAAAATGGGAATACTGTTCATTTGTATAAATATACGGATCTACATATAAAGTCCCCAGCTCCTTATAATGCTGAAAACAGCCATAGGTTAAAAGATTTCTATTACCTCCCCCAAAATGATAATACTCCGAATAGTAAGCCGCAATTTCGTATACATCCGGCAGCATTTTTTCAGTAATAAATTTTTCTATCCCAAATAGTATGGATTTAATGGCTATAATCATATCTGCCGTTACAGGTGATGTGATTCCTCCTATAAAAACGCCATGATTGTGAGGTGCCTTTCCTCCCAGAATTGCCAGCATTTTATGTGCATTCCTGCTATATTCCATTGATTCAAAATAATCATTTACCATACGTTCATTAACATTGTCAGGCAATCGGTAATCGTTGTGATCCGTTTTAAAAAGAGGGTAGCCTTCCGGAAGCTTTATATAGTCTGGAAGTGTATACTGATAGAGATGCCTTAAATGATTCTGGAGAAATTCACATGCATGAAGCAGATCCCTTAAATATCTTCCCTGCTCTGAGGGTACAATCCCCAGAGCGTCTTCAAGGGCCAGGGCGGAAGCCATGGAATGGGCAGTAGAACAGATTCCGCAGATCCGCTGTGTAAAATAAACTGCATCCAACGGTGCTCTGCCTGTCAGCATTTTTTCAAAGCCCCGGAACATAAGGCCTTTGGTACGTGCATCAGTAATAACATTATTTCCTACTTCTGCTGCTATCTCCATGAATCCGTTGATTCTTGTAACTGGATTGATGATAATTGTGTCCGCCATACTACTCCTTCCTCATGGTATCATAAGTGATGAATGGTTCCATGGCATCTGGAAATCCAAACTGGGCGCAGCCAATGCAGGGCGTATCGTCACCAATCGGCCAGTTTACGTGCCCATTCCATTTGCGGATAGGACAGTCTGTCTGTGTCACAAGTCCCCGGCATCCCAGCATGTACATACAGGTTTCTTCTCCCAGCTTTGTTGCAAATATTCCAGAATCATAATAGGATCTTCTTGGACAACGGTCATGAATTGTTATGCCATAAAACATCAGCGGCCGGTCCACTTCGTCCAGGGGAGGTTCCCCATACAGAATTAAATAAGCCACGGTTCCCATGAGCCAGTCCGGGTGACAGGGACATCCGGTAAGCTTGATTACTTTCCGGTTGACAACATCTGAAATCCCGGTACAATCTGACGGATTCGGTCTTGCCGCCGATACTCCGCCGTAGGAGGCGCAGTCACCAACTGATATCACGTGGGCAGCACGTTCTCCCAGCCTCATTGCTGCTTCAAGGCCTGTTATTTCTCTTCCCTCATGACGTCCGATGATGTGATAGAGTCCGTTGTCCCTTCTGGAAACAGCACCTTCTACTGCTAATATGTATTCATCTCCAATGATATCAAACAGCTGATCCATCGCCTGATCCCCTTCGGATGCGATCAGGCTGTTACTGTAGATAAAGTTGGTCATCTGAGTCATAAGGTACTGGAAATCCGGATCCTGACCATCCAGCATGGAAATGGTATTTCCTGTACACCCGTTTAATTCCAGCCATACCAGATTGGGTTTGGTACGTTTCTGAGTTTCAATTTCTTCCATTGCTCTGGTTACCAGCTGTCTGGTTTCCTTCCATTTCATTTCTTGAAAAGGACAAAATGCACGCTTTTTCTCCAAAGGTAATCGCTCCCCCTATTCCTGAACCATATATCCTACAACAGGCAATACACTCAGTACCATTGCGCCAGGGTGACAGGAGGCAAACTCTGCACTTAAATCTCTGCCTGCTGAAAGCCCCCAGAAATGATTGCCTCCTGCCCATAAACGGTTATTGCTGACATTATAAACCACTCCATTCACTGCAACATAAGCCGGGGCACCATTTTTCCCATCATATTGTGCCAGTTGCTCCAGAGTAAAATAGGTCAGAGGCTGTGGCTGCCCACCCTCCTCCGGCTGTGGCGTACCGGTTGGACTGCCCGTTGCGCCTCCGGTTGGACCGCTTACACCTCCGGTAGGACCAGTTACGCCTCCGGTAGGGCCAGTTACGCCTCCGGTGGGGCCAGTGATTCCTCCGGTGGGGCCAGTGATTCCTCCGGTGGGGCCTCCCATTCTGCCGCCTGTCTGATCATTCATCTGACTGGCAGCCAGCCCCTGCCCGTTTTCCTGCATCTGGCTTAATTGTCCGAAATAATAAACATGATTCTGAAGCATAATTAATTCACTGCTTAAATGATCCAGCACATCATTGCTGTTGTATAAATTGGAGCGCAGCTTTTCCACATCAGCATTTAATCTCTTTAAACTGCTGCCAAGATACGTCATGAGTAAATCCAAATCCATAATGTAACCTCCTTAGCTAATCTGTTAGAATATATGAGCAAGCCTGGTTTTTAAGCCCATTTTCCAGGGCATTTATAAAAGTAGCCCGATCTAATTACTTTTTTTTAATTCTTTTGACAAAATTTCTCTTATAATATCTTCTGTCTTTCTGCAAATATGGGGAAACTGCCTTTTTAACACAGTACTTAGCTCACAGCCTGGTACAATTATGGCAGCCTCAATTCCAATTAAGTATCCTCTTACAGGAAAACGGTACAGTCTTATCATGTCAAGAAAACTCATATCATGCTGCATAATGGGATTGGATACCTGCTCCATAATCTCCTCTAAGGAAAAGATTTTAACAGAGCCCGGCCGGTCCCCAGATGACATGGCATCCAAAATCAGTATAAAATCATCGGGATTCAGAGAATAAAAGCACGCCTCACTATCCGTTTCCCCATAGATTATTTCAAGTTCTCTGCGAAGGAACCGTTTTTCAAGTTCTTCTGCGACTAAAAGTCCAATCCCGTCATCCTTCATCAGCCGGCTGCCAATAGCGATCAGTTTCGTTCTTCATCCCTCCCTGTCCTATTTTTTAAATATATGAAAAAGACATGGGATTATTCACACTCCCATGTCTTTTAAAATCAGGTTTCCTCGTAACGGCAGATCTTTGCCCCATGTCCGGGCACCTTTAATACCAGATCTTTTGATGTATTGGTGAACATTTCACCTGTCCAGAGTTCTGTGAAACAAATACCGTTCCAATCTTCTTTTTTAAGCAAACCGGCTGAAATAACAATTTCTCTCTCTTCTTCTAATAAATTGAAGACCGCCAAATAGTGAGTACCACTCTTTTGGTTACTGCTGTGCCAGATACAATGCTTCTCATCCCGGGCAAGCTGAATTGCTTTGCAGTCATCACTAAGAAGATCTAATACATCCGGGTTTGTAAGCAGAGTTTTTGTCCATTCATCCAACCGGGTAAGCTCCGCTCCAATCATTAAAGGAGACCGGAATATGCACCAGAGTGACATCATTGTAATCTGTTCATCCCTGGTAAACCGGGTCTGACGTTCCTCTCCAAAGCCTTTCCCCAACATACCCACAGGAAGCATATCACAATCCGGATAATTTCCCTGCCCCACATGGTTCTGCCAATGCTCACACCGTTCAAACATCTGCTTTAACAAATTCCAGTCGTCCCAAAAATCATCGGTAATCCGCCACATATTAGCGTAAGTCTCATAATGCCATGCCTCTTTCAGCCGGGCGGGTCCCGGTGAAAGGCTAAGTACCATCTGCCTTCCGCTTTTATTGATTGCTTCATGTAGCATACGGATTTCTTCTTTTGCAGACGCTGCATCCATGCGGCAGATATCATCACATTTGATAAAATCCACCCCCCACTGGGCATACAGCTGGAAAATAGAATCATAATACGCCTGTGCTCCCTCTGCCTCAGGGTTCACCCCATACATATCCGGATTCCATGAGCAGATGGAATAAGGATTTGAAATCCAATCGGCAGTACGATCTGTTCCCCATATCTTCATCTTATTATGAGCTGCGATACGTGGAACCCCTCTCATGATGTGAATCCCGAATTTTAAACCCAGCCCATGGATATAATCAGCCAGTGGTTTGAAACCATGACCGCCCACAGAAGATGGAAAGCGATCCGGACACGGCCAAAGTCTGGAATATTCGTCTATTTCAACCTGACCGAAGGGAATATACTGGCACTCCTGTCGTCTGGTTCCGGCATTATGAGCATACCACTGTATATCAACCACAATATATTCCCAGCCATATTCTTTTAAATTCTGCGCCATATATTCAGCATTGGCCCGAACCTCTTGTTCTGTTACTGCCGTATCATAATAGTCATAGCTGTTCCACCCCATAGGGGGTCTTCCTGATGATAAATATCTGCTCATCTGATATCCTTTCCTGGTAATTTATTGATTAATCTGATATCATTATAGCAACTGAACAATCTATTACAAGAGTAAGAACACGATACAGGGAGGGTAATTTTTTGATTAACGGATCTTGCCAGACATTTGGTTTTCTGGATCTTGACAGACAATGGAATGCACCACTGTTTCTCCTGGATTTTGGCTTGGAGCAGAGAAAAAATGAAACCTATGATTTTCAAAATAATAATCGAGGCAGTTATTCTGGTTTTCTGATTCAGTACACATTAGATGGATTGGGAATGTTTGAATCAGAGGGGCAGACAACCATTCTTTCTCCTGGTGATGCTTTTTTTATCACATTTCCAGATAGAAGCAGATACTATCTGGCTGAGAATAATTCATGGAAATACTTTTACATACATTTTGACGGCGAAATGGGGCAATATTTTTTTCAGCGGATACAGGCAATGACGGGAAAAACCTTTACCATCCCCAATACAAGTCAGGCCATCTTACTGTTTTTAGAGGAATTCCAGGCAGTGAAATCAGGGAAAAAATACGGGCGTTATGACAGTGGGATCTTTTTATACCAATTCCTTACCATTCTTATGAGAGAACTGGAAACCCCAATAAAATCAGTTAAAAATGCCTGTGTGGAAGATGCCGCAAAGTGGATGCAGACAAACTATAAATATCAGATGGGGCTCTCTTATATGTGCCGGGAGCTTGACGTGAGCCTTCCCCATTTAACAAGGCAGTTTCATTTGCAGACAGGGCTCTCTCCCATAAAGTATTTAACCAGTCTGCGCCTGGAACATGCATTATCCCTTCTTCTAAATACGTCAATGGGTCTTGAGGCCATAGCGACGGAATGCGGATATTCCAACAGCAATTATTTCTCAAAGGTTTTTTAGGAAAAACATGGGGGTTTCACCTGCTCAATACAGAGACCGGCATAATGGGCTTCAAAAGCCGTTATGATAGTATATCATTCTCCACACATTTCGCCGCATAAGTGGCCAGCCTTGATCCTCTGTCTGGATGAAAGGTATTAACAGCCTTGATTAAACCGATAGTTCCTACTGACAGAAGATCTTCCATATCATAGTCTGTATTCTGATACTTTTTTGCCACATGGGCTACAAGACGCATATTACGCTCGATGAGTGTGGCTCTCGCCTCCTGATCCCCTTCCTGGTATCGTTCCAGACACTCTCGTTCCTCTCGCGCAGTTAAAGGTTTGGGAAAAGTTTTCAAAGAAAGCCACCTTAAACTTACTTACTCTTATTTTATGCCGCCCTTATCTTTATAGTGCTTTTACAAAAAATATTAGCTGGTACTTATTTATTTACAAAATTCTCTCTATTACTTTACATAATATTTTTATGTAAAGTAACTCCCACCATAAAAAAGGACCGGACAACAGTCCGATCCTTTACATCTCATATTTTATTAATGGTGGAACAGGCGGATTCCATTAAATGCCATTACCATACCATATTTGTTACAAGTCTCAATCACCTGATCGTCTCTGACAGAACCTCCTGGCTGAACAACATATTTCACGCCGCTTTTATATGCCCGGTCGATGTTATCCCCAAATGGGAAAAACGCATCGGAGCCAAGAGATACATCAGAAAGCTGATCAAGCCACTGTCTTTTTTCTTCTCTTGAGAATACGGGAGGTTTCTCCTTAAATACCTGCTCCCATCTGCCATCTGCCAAAACATCCATATCATCTTCACCAATATAAACATCTATGGCATTATCCCTGTCCGCCCGTCGGATATCATCAAGGAATGGAAGTTCCAGCACCTTGGGTGCCTGTCTTAAATACCAGTTGTCCGCCTTGCTTCCTGCCAGTCTGGTGCAATGAACACGGGATTGCTGTCCGGCTCCGATTCCAATTGCCTGTCCATTCTTTGCATAGCAGACGGAATTGGACTGGGTATATTTTAATGTAATCAGAGAGAGGATTAAATCGATTTCAGCAGTTTCAGGAATCTCCTTGTTCACAGTTACTCTGTTTTCCAACACTTCTCGACCAATTTTAATCTCATTTCTTCCCTGCTCAAACGTAACTCCATAAACCTGTTTTTTCTCTATGGGCTCTGGAGTATATTCCGGATCAATAAGAATGACGTTATAATTACCATTTTTCTTAGACTTTAATATGTCCAAAGCTTCCGGGGTATAGCCAGGTGCAATCACACCATCTGAAACCTCTCTCTTAATGATTTTCGCTGTATCTTCATCACAAATATCAGATAAGGAAATGTAATCACCGAAGGAAGACATGCGGTCTGCGCCTCTGGCTCTGGCATAAGCGCAGGCAAGAGGGGAAAGTTCTCCCATATCTTCAACCCAGTAGATTTTCTTTAAAACCGGACTTAAAGGAAGTCCAACTGCCACACCAGTTGGAGAAACGTGTTTGAAGGAAGCTGCCGCTGGCAATCCAGTGGCCTCCTTTAATTCTTTTACCAGCTGCCAGCCATTTAATGCGTCCAGAAAATTAATATAACCGGGTTTTCCGCTCAATACGGTTATAGGAAGATCTGATCCGTCTGCCATATAGATTTTTGATGGTTTTTGATTGGGATTACACCCATATTTCAGCTCTAATTCATTCATCTTCTGTACTCCTGCTATTCATTCTTATTTATTATACGGGTCTCAAAGGCACCTGTTTCAAGATCAATATAACGTACAAACAGCGATACCTTGTTCTCTTCATTCAGGCTGTCCCAGATCAGGGTAATAAACTCATCCGGATCCCCTAAGACTTCCACCAGTTTTGGCTCCCCTTCAAAGCTTTTAAGAGGATTGCCGTCATGCATGTAGGTATGGATAAAATGAGCTTCTCCAGGCACAGGATTCTCATAGGCAAAGGTAAAGCGGTTGCAGGAGGACGGATCCCCGTTATTACTCTTTAATATAGACATGGCGTAGTTAAATCTTCCATCTTCCACATGCATAATGCCGGAGATTCGGGGTGTATAATTGGGGCTGTCCGGCTCAAATTCCCTGCTGCGAAGAGCCTGTTCAAATGTGAGCTGAATATCCATGCCCTGGTATATGGTATCCGTCTGATCTCCGTTTGTTACAATGGTTTTGTTGCCCAGCACACGCACTGGAGCATAAATAATCAGACTGGGATCTGATAATTTTGAAGGATCGTAAGCCTGGGTACGGATTCCATCCCCATCTTCCACAAATACGCGGTTACGGCTGTTCACACTTCTTCCCATGATAAAATAAGCAGTTACTGCCTTCCTTCCATCCGGGGTTTTGCCAATAATTATCCCCCTTCCAGGATAGGAATTGTTTGTTAATTCATCCTTCAAAGAAACCAAATTCATGACTTTCAGTCCTCCATTCTCAATAAAGACGCAAAAAACCGCCTGGGCATCCCATAGCGGTGCCCAGGCGGTCGGCTTCAAAACGTAACGTGCTCCCCGTGGTTTTCTCCACTTATCCGCCAGTTGCACGTACCATGTCTAAAATAATATATGATTCTCCCTAAAATTGCAAGCTCTTTTTTAATTGTTCCAGTTTTTATTCGTTGCGAATGGCAGCCAGAGGACTGAGCTTCATGGCTCTGAGGGAAGGGAAAAATCCCGCAGCCATACCTACAAAAACAGAAAATCCTACAGCAGCCAAAGACAGCCACAATGGTATTCTGGATAAATCTCCTGGCATATCGGGCATAAAACGTCCTGCCAGAAACCGGTTTATAAGAAAAGAAACCCCGTAACTGAAAGTAATACCCGTGATGCCGCCAAGGAAGCCAATAAATCCGGATTCAATTAGAAACATGTCTCTGATATGATTCATATCAAGCCCCAGTACCTTCAAAATTCCGATCTCCTTGGTTCTTTCATAGATGGACATCATCATCGTGTTGGCAATCCCGATGGCTGCGACAAATAAAGATACTGTTCCGATTCCTCCAAGCAAAGCCTGAACCATCTTTGCCTGCTTCTGGGATTGTTCCAGCCATTCCATATTGCTGTTTGCCTGATATCCCATATCTGTAATCGCCTTCTGTACCGCGGTTACATTCGCCATATCGTCCACCTCTACCACTGCCTGATCATAGATAAAGTAGTTATAAGGCTTGCCTTTTTTATTGGTAGGCTGGTTGGGAATCGGCTTTTTCTTATATATCTGTTTTAACTGGGATTTGAGTGCATCCAAATCAACATAGACATTGTAGCTGTAATTACTCCAGTCCTCTACACCTCCTGCTACCAGCCCTGCTGTCTTCAGCAGATATTTTTTAGGCGGCTTCACTGGAGTTTTTCCATCTTCTCCTGTCCCACCGTTCTGAGACTGATAATATGCTTCGGTGTCAAATACCACAAATACAGGTCTGTTCATAAAATCAATATCCGGAATCTTGGTTGGGTCATCGTAATAATCCTGATTTCTGCTTTTGGGATTACTAAATTGCCTGGGCACCATATTTCCTACTACCATCTGAAGCTCTTTCGTCCCTTTATCGGGAAGATGCCCCTGTTTTAGTGATATATTATCCATGTATTCGGGGGTTACTCCAATTACGGTGATATTGCCCTGATATGCCCCCTGGCTCATGATTGTGTCTGTCTGTAAAAGCGGAGAGGCCGACTTGACATGATCCAGGCCGGCAAACTGGGCAACCACATTATCTGTCATATAATTAGGTTCTTTTTTCCCTTCTCCCCCGTAGGATTGATTGGAATACACAGTGATCTCAGTCAGACTTCCATAAGAGGCATACTGTTCCATGGTAAGTTCATTAAAACCGATTCCCAGAGATACCATAACAACAATGGAAGCAGTACCAATTAAAACTCCAAGAACAGTTAAAAATGTTCTCATCTTTCTTCGTCTTAAATTGTTCACACTCATGGAAAGCAAATCACTAAATTTCATCGTTTATTTCCTCTAGGGCAGCCAGCTTCTTCTGCTTTCTTCTTTTCCAGATAAAAAAGGCTGCACCTGCGCCTGCCGCAAGCAGGACAATAACAGAAGGTATCAGGATCTTACCATACTTTGCAAACCCTGTAGGCTGTACATCTACAGGCTCCTCGCCCATATTCCCGTTATCAGCTCCTGTTTCTTCCGGCTCCGTTACCATCAATGTGACTTCTTTTTCTATGGGATCAGAAACTACTCCGTTTTCATCCTCATAGGTAATTAAAATCTTTATTTTTCCGTCATCTGCAGTTGGTGTGGTTCCGGTAATCATGGCATCCACATTCTGTGTTTCTCCAGGCTTAATATTTCCTATGTAGGTACTGGACTGCTGTATGGAATCTCCCACAAATGACACCATGACATTATAGAGAAGAACCTTTCCTGTATTGTTAACCGGGAACATAATATTGGTTTCTGAACCTGCTACAATTGATTCCGGCATGATATCGATGGTACCTGTATTTAAACGGGCCACCTGTTTTACCGGAATATTCACAGTTATTTTTTCTTCTGCATTTTATATTCCGGGCTGTCGAATTTTTCATTAATTGTCAGCCCATAGGTTCTTTGATCCACCCATGCACCGGCACGAAGCTTAACCTTGACATCTGTGGTCTGGCCTGCTCCAAGGGAATTCACAACAACGGAGGAACTACCTTCATCCGTTGTAAACACGGCACTATCCGTTACCTTCTCAGATTCCAGATTAAATAATATATTGGTTGCAGGAACGCTTTCTGATGCATTCTTCATGTGCAGGATAAGTTCAAACTCCTCGCCGGCAAAAACCTTCTCCGGAATGGTTTCAAAACCGTCAACAACGATCCTGGCTTTAGTTCTGTCATTGATGTTAAACTCTTTGGTCGCCTCTTCCTTCTCTTTGTTTTGTACTTTTACAAAAAACGTCTCTTCGGATTTCTGAATGTCTCCATCGCTGCTGTCCCGGTATTCGATGTTAAATGTAATGGGATAATAACCGCTGTACACATCCTTTCGGATCATCATGCTGTAAGGAATGGAAATCGTCTCCCCGCCTCCGATTCGGTCGAAGTGTTTGGTATAATTTCCATCGTTAATATCAAAAGGGAACTTTGTGCTGTCCTGGTTTACTCCCATTCGGACATTGACGTCAAAGGCAGTTAAATTAGAAGAATTACGGACATTCATGTTATAGTTCATCACTTCTGGATAAGTTCCGAAAGGAGTGTTCTGACCCTCGCCAAGTTCGAAACTGATGGTTCCTTCATTGGCTCCGGAAGAGGTTGTTGCGGATGATTTTGTAATCCAGATATTTACCTTTTCATAGGATGCATGAGCACCATCATCTTTTTTCTTTGCATCAGTAACAACTTCTACCGGTACCAGATAATATCCCTCGGATACATCTCTCCGGATCCTGGCAGTGAGGCTGAAGGTTTTAGAGCTTCCGCTCTTTACATCGCCCAGTTTTTTATTGTCAAATGTATTGGAAGAGATTTCGAAAGGAAAAACAGATCCGGTGTATGTTGTGGTCTCTTCTGCATCTTCGGTTGCTCTGTACTCCTGTTCCGGTATATCTCTGTCAAATCTGACAGCAACATCCTTTAAATCATTACCTGTATTATTGGTAAAAACCATATTGATGGTAATATTCTCCCCAGTCTTTCCAGATGGAGTTTTTTTCACATCAATATATGTGTTTTTACTTAGATCATATTGTGCAAACACTGTTGCCGGAATGGCAGTAACCGCCATAATTACAGCCAGCAGCCCTACAATCTTTCTCTTAAATCTGTACATTTTCCATATCCCCCTTAGTCTCCTCGTGGTGCTGTTCTTCAATTTTAAATATCTTTCCATCTACTATGTGGAACTGTCTGTCTGCAAACTTGGCAATATAATTGTCGTGAGTTACCATGACAAGAGTCTGGTTCTGCTCTTTTACAATCTTCTGCATCAATGAAAGAACCTCTTTTGTGGTTTTGGAATCCAGATTTCCGGTTGGTTCATCTGCAAAAATAATCTTGGGATCTACGGCAAGTGCTCTGGCAATTCCCACCCGCTGCTGCTGGCCTCCTGACATCTCATTGGCCATATGGTTCATCTGTTTTTCCAAGCCTACCAGTTTTATGTATTTTTTTGCTTTTTCATTCCGGATCTTTCTTGGTACACCACGAAATGACAGGGGAAGTGCAACATTCTCTACTGCATTCAATGTCTTAATCAAATTATAGGACTGGAAAATAAAACCCACATGCTTTCTTCTGAATGCAACCAGCTGATTCTCCGAAAGCTTTTCGATGTGATTGCCTGCAATGACAATCTCCCCTTTTGACGGTTTCTCCAACCCCGCCATCATGTTTAAAAGTGTGGATTTTCCCGAGCCTGACGGGCCCACTATGGCGCAAAATTCGCCTTTATATATCGTAAAGTCTACTCCGTTCAGTGCGTAGACTTTGGTATCCCCCACCTTATACACCTTATAAAGATCCTTAACCTGAATCATGGGTGTTTTGTTTTCCACCACTGCAGCTTCCTCCTTGAAATATTCACGCAATCACATTATACAACAGGATTGGAAAATCCGATATTCTTTATTTTCTTAATCTTCCTTACATATTCCTTACACGCCCAAAAGTCTTTTACAAACCCGTAAAAAATATTTTAAAAAAGAGTGGAAATATTTTAAACTATGCTTTATAATGGGATAGAATTTTAAACCATAACTCAGTGGACAAAGGAGATTCTTATGAGACATTTACTTAACCCGTTAGATTTCAGTCTGGAAGAAACCGGACAACTGCTTGATCTGGCAAAAGATATTGAAGATAATCTTCCGGAATATTCTCATGTATGCAATGGAAAAAAACTAGCGACACTTTTTTATGAGCCAAGTACAAGAACCCGTTTGAGTTTCGAGGCTGCCATGCTTAATTTAGGAGGCAGCGTACTTGGCTTTTCCTCTGCCGATTCAAGTTCTGCTTCTAAAGGAGAAAGCGTCGCTGATACCATTCGGGTCATCTCCTGTTACGCAGATATCTGTGCAATGAGACACCCCAAGGAAGGCGCACCATTAGTTGCTGCAAACTACTCCGGTATTCCAGTCATTAATGCAGGAGACGGCGGACACCAGCATCCAACACAGACACTTACCGATTTACTCTCTATTCGTTCCTTAAAAGGCCGTCTGAACGATTTAACTATTGGTCTTTGCGGTGATTTAAAATTTGGCCGTACTGTTCATTCTCTTATCAATGCTCTTGTTAGATACGAAAACATCAAATTCATCTTAATTTCCCCCCCTGAACTGAGGGTACCTGAATACATCCGGGAAGATGTCCTAAGGGCCAACAACATTGAATTTATTGAAATGGACAGTCTTGACGATGCCATGCCGGATCTTGATATCCTGTATATGACACGCGTACAGAAAGAACGTTTCTTCAACGAAGAAGACTACATCCGTTTAAAGGACTGCTACATTCTGGACAAGAAGAAAATGAAGCTGGCAAAGGAAGATATGTATGTTCTTCACCCCCTTCCCAGAGTCAACGAGATCTCTGTAGAGGTTGATGATGATAAACGGGCCGCCTACTTTAAACAGGCACAGTACGGTGTTTATGTACGTATGGCTCTTATCATGACATTACTGGAGGTAAATAAACCATGTTAAATATCGGCGGATTAAAAGAAGGTATCGTATTAGACCATATCGAAGCAGGAAAGAGTCTGGAAATCTACTATAATCTTGGACTGGACAAGTTGGACTGCCAGGTAGCTATTATTAAAAAATGCAAAAAGCAATAAAATGGGAAAGAAAGATATTATTAAAATAGAAGGCGGCATGGATCATATTAACCTGGAGATCCTGGGATATATTGATCACAACATCACAGTAAACATTATCCGGGATAATGAAATTGTAGAAAAGAAGTCTCTCAGCCTTCCAAAAAAGATCACCAACATCATACAGTGCAAAAATCCACGCTGCATCACTTCCATCGAGCAGGGGCTTCCCCATGTTTTTTATCTCTCAGATGCTGAAAAGGAAACATACCGCTGCATGTATTGTGAAGAAAAATACAGCAGATAACAGAACAGAGGGTAACGCCAAAATCACCGAATATGTGATAGGGTGGTACCCTCTAATTAATTGTCTAAATATTTGGATCGGCTACAATTAACTAGACAGAAATTTTAAGGGCATATATGATAGTCTTAATAAGGAAAGGATGATGCCCCTATGTCTAAAAACAAAGAACCAAGACCACGTCGTACATTTACACCTGAATTAAAGCAACAAATCGTTGATCTCTACCGAGGTGGAAAAAGAAAATGCGATATTATCAGGGAATATGATATTGCAAATTCACTCCTTGATAAATGGATTGCCCAGGCAGATAACAGTGGTTCCTTTAAGGAAAAAGATAACCGTTCTACAGAAGATGCAGAGCTGATCAGGCTTCGCAAAGAAAACCAGCAGCTTAAGATGGAGAACGATATTTTAAAACAAGCAGCGCTGATCTTAGGACGAAAGTAAATGTGATCAAGGCAAATGCCCACAAATACTCTGTGTCAGCAATGTGTAGAGTCCTACAAATTCCAAGAAGCACCTTTTATTACGAAGCAAAAGCAAAGCAAGACGAATCTGAACTGACAGTAAACATAATTGATATATTTAAGGCGAGCCGCAATAATTACGGAACGCGGAAAATAAAATCCGATCTAAAGGATAGAAATCTAATTGCTTCCCGCCGCCGCATCGGAAGAATTATGAAGCAGGAAGGACTTGTTTCAAGTTATACGACTGCCCAGTTCCGTCCGCAGAAAGATACCTGCAACGAGTCAAAAATTGAAAACGTCGTTGACCGCCAATTCAATAAACAACCATATAGAAATAGTGTTGTAAGCGATCTAACATATGTCAGGGTCGGCATGAGCTGGAACTATATATGTGTCCTTGTTGACCTCTTTAATAGAGAAATAATTGGTTACAGTGCCGGACGCAACAAAACAGCAGAGCTTGTAAAACAGGCATTTCAATCCGTAAAGGGAAATCTGAAAGATATCCAGATATTTCATACGGATCGTGGTAACGAATTCAAGAATCAAACGATTGATGAAACTCTGAAAGCATTTGAAATTCAACGTTCCCTCAGCCATAAAGGCTGTCCTTATGATAATGCAGTCGCAGAAGCAACATTTAAAATAATCAAAACAGAGTTAGTCAGGAACCAGACCTTTAGCAGCTTATACCATCTTCAGATTGAATTGGCTGATTATGTAAATTGGTTTAACAACCACCGGATTCATTCTTCACTAGGATATTTGACACCGATGAAGTATAGAATGATTACCCTTAAAAAAGTTGTCTAGAAAACTGTTGACAATCCAATTTGTCAGCGTCCCATCCAAATTCACCCAAAAATCTTTCCGAAAACAGCCTATTAATTTTTTATTATCACTTTCCTTTTCATTATTTTCATTTTCAGCTTTGTTTTTTATTTTTCCTATTGTTTTTTCCTGTATTTCTTCCTGCACATTTTCACTTTTTATCCTGCTGCCACTTCAGCCCAATAAATATCAGTTTTTGGCCTCATTATATTTTCTTAGATCAGCTTTAAGAAAGTGAGCATTATGCTGCTTTTATGTACAATGAATCATTCATATTTATCTATCCAGTTTTCTCCATCATATTCTTCTATCTGTTTAACTATTTTAGTGATGTAATTTTTGGCTTCATCTGATTTTAAATTAACCGGAAACCACACATTTGCATTTCCAATACCATAACCCTGCTCATTTGCCCTAGGAGCCCACCAAAGAGTACGACGCATTCTTAATCCACCTGGAAGCAAAACTGCATTTTCTTTTCTAGTTGTTATATTAAAAGCTTGTTCAAATTCTTCAGTCTCGGTACACAATGTAATGTACTGATAATTTCTGTAAACGGTTGCATGCCAATACCAACCCACAACATTAGTATTACTTTTCTCATTACCTCTATCAGGCCTTGCACAAAAAACAACAAGAACATCATCGACAGATTCTTCTTTTTCCAAATTTTTGCAACCTTGTATTTTTTCTATATGTAGTTCATTTGGATTTTTCCCATTTGTTGATTTTGTCTCAACAGATCCATAGCAAAAATAATCTCCATTCTCATCCTCTAACGGAAGAAAATTAAATTCTTCATTAGCCGTTTTGGTCTTTTTTACATGAGAACCACCATTTACTGGTACGTCATCAGGGTTTGCACCTTTATAAGATTTCATCCATGCTATGTTACAAAATAATATTCTCAATGGCAAACTCCTCCTATTAACTACATAAAAGAGAATAGTGACAAATAGTTCCTAATATAAATTTCTAGTTAATAAAATTATAGACACAATTCTAGTCTAACTTTCAAATAGCCATTTAATAGATCAAAGTCTGCAACATAATTCTTGTATTCTGTAGTTAATTTGCTATAATAAAATTATGGAGGTGTGCCCATGAAACATAAAATTATTAATAGTCTAAATACTATTTATAAATTCGAAAACAAACGCTATACTACAAGACAATGTTCTATCTTAGATTTATTTCTTATTGATTTCTATTTCTATATATTTTTTTGCGCTCTACCAATGGTAGCAAAGACAGTAGATACTACATTATTCCTGAGATTATTGTATTTTTAGATGCACAAAAGCATAATACTTCTTCTCTTGTTGAACAGAAAAAGTTAATCACAAATAAATGGAATGAATCGCATTTTCCTAAAATTAATATAAAAAAAGTTCCCATCACTAGTCTCCAAGAAAAAAAAGAAATAAACAGCAAAATCAGACATTTAATAGATTCAACTTTAAATGGCGCCATTATATGGAAAGTAGAAGTTAACAGGCATTTGCCAAGAGACATCAACCAACGCTATTCAACAAATCTTTCAGGCGTGAAATATACATTTACTTTAATTGCATACAAAAATGCAGACGCAAACTGGGTAACCCATAGCGAATTATCTGCATCTGATAAATCCATCCCTCAACGCCATAGTAAAATACATCATAACGAATTATACCAAGCAATTATGAAACATTCTGTTGATTCGGCAAACAAAACTACCAGCAATACTAAAATATAAAAAAAGAAAGATATAGGCGTTAAGCACTATAATATTACCCAAAAAGATTTTATAGTGAAAACCTCTATTTTCCGTTGTATAAATAACACTCATATGTTAGAAGAAATACTAGGTCACATTTTTGTTGTCACGCCCAAGGGAAAACTTTTAGAAAACACAGTTCCGGCAACACGCTGTCCAGAATGTGGCTATTATTATATTTTAAAAAGTGAATTTGATAAGCTTTCCGCAAAAGGTCGTTTGCTATGCCAATTACTTGAAAAAGATGAATACTACAAAAATGGACTTCCTGGCAATTCTTATACAAATGGTGAATCGGTTTTAATGAGAAACGGTTATAATGTTAAGAAGAATAATGGTTTAACCCAAATACAAAGGCAAGTCATACTTGAAAATATTGTATCAAATGGTATCTTAAGTCCTCATAAAATAGCCTCATATCTTTCTACATTTATTGCCCAAAAAGATAGTTTGGTTCAATATAAGGAGGCTGTCGCTAAATGGGATATTGACCGTAGCTTCGTGTTAAATTATAGAAACTCTACAAAAGAAGTGGTAAATATTAATTCTATACAAAAAACTACTCATAAAACCATTAAATAATTAATTAAGCTTAATGCTATAGCCTAAATAAAGCAATCATTTTACGTCATAAATCAATACTTATTTACATAGCATAATGTCCAAGTATTATACTTTCTTAGAAAAACCAGGGACAAATCTCGCTCCATTATTAAAAGGCAGTTCAATAATTACATTCTGCTCGCTGTCATACGGAATCTCGGAAAAATTTGTCAAACCACAGCCAAACAAATACGGCTCAATGTTACAGGGTGAATATAAATCATATAAAATCATACCAAGTGGCGATGTTACAATTTCCGCCACATTAAGGTATTCGTTATTTTTCAATATAACTTTAGTTAATCCCGTTGATCCACACCTGGAACTGGTATTTATGTAAATACTGACCAGCCATCTTTTACGATCAAAAATCAAACTCTCTTTATCAATCAAAAATGTGCGGAATTCATCTCCATAAGTATCAACCCTTGATGTAGAACAAAACATGGAAATTATTTGTTTAAATATTGCCAATGGTTTTATCTTTTTTGAAACTAATTTTAGCTTAGGATAAAAGCCTTTCTCCATAGATTTGTTATTCTTGTAATCGGTATATTCTGTTTCTAACAGTTGGTACAATGAGTTAACAAAGCTATTATAGTGATCCGCATAATACGAGCCGGTATTATTATTACATTCACTGCACAAAGTATATCCACCTGAACCTCGCTGCTGATTCCGATATTCCAGCCCATATGTGTCTGGAGTGATCTTTTTTTGTTGCTGCATTATAATGTTTGTTCCTGAATACTTTTTTACTGGCGCATAATTTAATGCGGCTTTTGGAGGAACGTGTTCATAAGTTAAATTTGAATATCGGCCACATATGTGACAATTTCCTTCATGCTTTCCCATATCCATCTCCTTATTGTAAAAAGCTTCACACTACAATTATTTTATACCTTTACCTCATCCCTTTTTAACTTAATTAGAAATCTTATAAAACTACCGGTTAAGTAAAGCAAAAAATCAATTTCTTGCTCCTCTGCAGTATTATTATGTTTCGCTTCATTATTATTATACGTTGTATAATAGGTAAAAAGTGTGGTATACATATTTAAAAAAATGCTTTGAAACATTTTGTAATGTTAAATATTCTCCTATTAAACTCTTTTGGTTTTCTAGTGATTTTTTCATTATTAAAAAAATTCTTTCATAAATAATTCAAGTGACAATCTTAAATTGTCAATCGAGTCTCTAGGAGCTGCTTGATTTAATATCATCTTTAATGTCTTATCATATTGTTCCTTCGTCCGTGGATAATCGTTAAGCCAATTTAAAACGTCCATGATCACAGATTCGTCAAATAGAGGTTCTGTAGCCGGATAAAATTCATAACCAGAGAATTTTTTATATAATGCTGCATTAATATTGGAAGTTAAAAGATCTTCTGCTATGCCATTTATAAAAGTTACTCGACTTTCGTATTCCATTAATGTTTTGTTCTTTTCAATATATTGCAAAAGAAGTTCACACGCCATTAAAACGGGAAGTAGTTTACACTTATCACTACTGACTTTTAATAAATCATGCAAAAGCGAAAGTTGATAAGAATATTTGTCATTTCCATCATAATAAGGCCAGCCTAAAATTTGATAAATAGGATACGTCACTTCATGTTTTACATATTAATAATTATAACTGTTAAAGAAATCGTTAAAGCGATTATCTATTTTAATCGCAAAGCTTCCAATATTATTTCTTTCATTATTCACATATCCAAATCTATTAATATATTTTTTGCAGTATCTGAACATTTTTATTTGATGAAGCATCAATCTTTTCATGAGTCCCTTCCATCAATATCAGCTCCTTTGAATTCATAAAATATTCTCTTTAAAGATATACTATATTTTATCATAGGTTATTTAAAAAAGCATTATATTAAATTATTTTTTAATTTCTATATCAAAAAAAGAGCTAGTCCAGCCCTTTTTTGATAACTTTTCCTATGAATACTTATTTTTCTATATTATCTTTTTTGTTATCTGATCTATCTCTCTTCTCTTCATGACAACTTCAGGATCGAATTCCCGTTTTTTATAATTAGAATTTTTCTTAGCTTGTCCACGTCAAGTGCACAGTCTTCATTGTTTTTGTTGTCATAGACATCCTTTAATAAATCATGCCTTAGTACCGTACAGTTTTGGATAGTGTTAGGTAATGTTAAGATTTCATCTATACTATTCAATCTCACTATCATATACTCCTTCTTTTTTATAGATAGTATGATTGATTTATAGGTAGTATAAGTATATACAGGACAGGCTCTGCCTTATTATGACCTGTAAACAAAAGCAAAGGATCGAAGTATGATAATGACAGGTTAGTAATAATCTAATCCATTAGTTATCTTCTGAACAAACTTCTCCATTTCAGCTGTAATAGAAAATACCTTATGCGTAGTGCCAGGAAAATTAATTTCAACACTGTAAAGCAATCCTGTGCTCACTAAAGCGCTTAATTTTCCAGATATAAATCCTTTGCTATACCCGTATTTACTGGATATCTTCTGCATATATATTTCTTCCAATTCCATATATGTATCGGTTTCTTTTATATCCCTATAAGATTTGCAAATTTCATACATATCTTTTAACAATAAAATTTCCCGATAGGATAAAGTCTCTATCAAATTAAGCCACTCGTTAAATTCATCTGCATCATATACCTCCGGTTCTACATATTCATTTTTGAATAAATTTCCTATAAAAAATACTTTATCACTTTTTTCTAATTTTAAAACTGCAGTAACAGCTTTCTTAAACTGCATAATGACTTCATTACTCTTTAATACTTCAAAATCGTGTATTCGCTGGGAGGCGTTAATGATATCGAACAATAGCTGCAGCTTTTCTTTCTGATATTCCCTTATTTGATTATTTACCATATCGTGAATATCATTAATACTACTAATAATCGGAATGTTACCTAGTCTATTCTAATAATTCCAGTTGCTGTATTCTCAGACATTGCAAGAGATTTCTCAGTCTTATTGATATCATCGTTTAATTCTTTGATATTATTCATACACCCTCCTCTTTATTGTACAAGCTTATTAAGATATTGCATATTTATAAATCAGCTTTTTTCATATATGTATATTTCTTCAACTAAAACCAGCATATTGATAAATTAATAATTTTTTTTTACTTAGATTCATCTTTCTTTTCCATCTGCATTTTAGCATAATCCTGGACTGTCTTTATCTCCACCTTTTCCGTTTCACTGTCATACATTAAGAATAACTGCTGATAATCGGTTTTCGTTTCTTTCTGTTCTTTGTTAACTTTCATAAATGAGTTTTTTATCATATCCATATATGCGGAAAACTGAGTATCACTTAATCCGCTCGGTATTGGCGCATAGATATCGGCATTGTTGATTTTAAGTCTAAATGCTACTCCACTTTCGTTCTTTTCTTTTAAATGTTTCCTGGATGATATTTTCATAACCATGTAATGGAGACATTCTTTGAATACATCATAAACTGCCGGCATCATGAAACCGCTAATTAGTAAATTAGTAATATCAGGATTTAAAAAAACTGGAATGGAGTCAAAAACCGAATTAACAATAGCTCTATATTCAAGAAAACATACATCTATCCCATATTTATTTATCATTTCATTTATTTTTTGTTGTTCGCTTGGCTTTAAAGGTGCATTTTCTAATACAATTGATAAACCTGTTTCGCTGGGTATCCGCAAAGTAGTATAGTTTTCATCATAGCTCATAATAATACCTCCGTATTCATGAAAATCAGTTAATTAACTTTCCAAAAGCCCAAAAGTATTTACTAAATATCGTTCAATCTCTCTTGCCTCTTCTTCACTACCTTTTTTATCCTCTTTCTTTGGTTTTATAACTAATATCTCTGTTTGACACCACTCCTTGTTATTATCACGTAGCCATTCTTTAGCCGCACCTTCATACGGATAAATACGGAATCTAACGTCACTCCCACTACCATTAACATTATATGATCCGGTTTTCCCAGCCACTAAAGCATACTTTTGACCGTTATCTAAATAAAACTTGATATATGCAAAATAATTTAAGCCGCCATCTACTAATGACATCTCAAACTCGTGGTGTTTTCCATATTTCCATCCATCTTCATCTTGTCCAAGTTTAGTCTTATATATTTGGTAGTCATTCCTATATTCGGAATCTTTTAGTTCACGAATTATTTCCTCTTTGCTTATTTTATACATACCTTTCTCTTTTTCATTCACCATAATAATACCCTCCACACGAATTAATTTCTTAAATTATATCAGACTTCTAAAATAAAATAAAGTAGCGTATAGACTTTCATTTTCTATACACTGCTTTATGAAACAACTATTAATTTTAATCACTAATTAGATTTACAAATCATATTCTCTATTATATAACTTGGTCTGTAGTATACTTGATCTTTTATATCTACAATAAATAATCCTATAATCCAGATGGAAAGGAATAATAAAAACCAGAATATTTGTATTAAGGAAGTTAGCAAGAAGTCAATACCACCGGCTTAGCCGGTGGCTTGCTCAACCCCTATAAGGGGTTTATTTCCTGCTTGCGCCCGGAAGGCGCTCCGAAAGTCTGCCTACTGCACCACATTCTCAGCTGCCCTTAAAAGGGCTTAATCGGAGCTGCCTTACTCCGGCGCAGCCCCAAAAGGGGCTTGCTGGTTTGCTTTGATTTCTAACTGACTCTTAAGAGTCTTATCTCTTGTTTTTCTTCACCGGCTCACCCGTAAACGGGTCTATATACTCTACTAGTGACATCTGATCGTATTCTAAATCTTCTTTTATCTGGTTTTGTATGTATTCCTTAATCGCAGCTGTATTCTTTCCTACTGTATCGACGTAAGATCCACGACACCAAAAAATGCCGATTTCCATATTTATATTTTAAATTCGCATGCTTTTCAAATATCATTAGCGAACTTTTTCCTTTTAAGTATCCCATTATTTCTGATACTGAGTATTTTGGTGGAATTCGTATTAACATGTGTACATGATCTGGCATACATTGCGCTTCCATTATCTCGATTCCTTTTCTCCGGCATAAACTCCCTAAAATTTGACCAACATCTGCCTTTATATCTTTGTAGATTACTTGCCTTCTATATTTTGGTGCAAAGACTATGTGGTACTTGCATTCCCATTTAGTATGGGCTAAACTATTAATGTCCATTATGGATCTCCTGTGCTTTTATTTGTGGTTTGCAGACCTACATTTATTTTAGCACAGGAGTAACTTATATCTAAAGATCAGCCCTCCCCCTGCATAGCAGGGGGTTTATTTTTTACTGTCACACAAATAAACAGAGCAGTAGGAATATTAATCCTACTGCTCTGCTTAGAGTCATTCTCTTTTTGGTCTGTTTTCAACCGGATTATTGGTGTATAATCATCCTGATATTAATATATTAAATGCTTTGAGTAAGACGATAAGCCGGGTTATGTCATTGAATGGCCATCTATCTAGGCCTGCCGTCGCCAGCAGGCTCAAGCGACCTACCCGGAAGCAGACGGGCCGCCTTATGCTTCCTGTTCGGTCTTGCTTCGAATGGGGTTTACATGGACCCCTCCTGTTACCAGAAGAGCGGTGGTCTCTTACACCACCTTTCCACCCTTACCGCAGATGCGGCGGTTTATTTCTGTTGCACTTTCCCCTGGAGTCACCTCCGCCAGACGTTATCTGGCATTCTGCCCTGTGAAGCCCGGACTTTCCTCACCTGCAGCCTTTCGGCTTTGCAGCTGCGGCCATTTGTCTTACTCAAAACCATATAAGTTTATCATAGTTCCAGCCATTTGTAAAGCTGCCTTTTAACTGATCTGATTTTTTGCATTGTACATCTCCTGATCCGCCTGCTTAATTAATGCCTCTCCATCCGACTGATCTTCCGGATATCTGGCATATCCGCAGCTTGCCTTGGGATAAAGAATAGACGGTTCCATAACGAACGGCTCGCCAATGGCATCTTTAATGGACTTTTTTAAGGATTCATAATATGCTTTCTCTTTTTTCTCCCGGATTAGTATGGCAAATTCATCCCCGCCAATTCGAAAGGCCATATCGTTTTTACCTATCTGTCCACGCATCCGGGCAGCAATTTCAATTTTAGTTACCACTCCATTGGGCGCCAGCTGTATGCTGCGTATGGAAGGATCATCGGCATATATTTTTTCCGCAATGCTGTTAAAGTCATTCATGGTGCCTTTTTGCTCAATCAATATTAACCGAAGAATTTCTGTTTTTACGATACGGGAGTCAATGGCATACTGGAGTTTATTAATCTCTTCCGATGCCACATATCCCGCATGTTCCATTCTTGTCTGCTTTCTTTTAACCACATAATTCATTACGTAAAGTACAGAAACTGCGACACAAATGAGCCAGACAATCAGTATTGCTGTAACTCTTTTATTAATCAGTGTATCCATACTAACCCCGCTTACTTACACCTTAAAACAGCTTCCTCCAATAAATTCCCGTACAATGGAGTTACGCGGAATGTCTTCACTGTTAACTCCCAAAAAATAATCCAGGAACTTTAAAAGCCGTTTCGCTTCCATGTATTCAGGGGATTCCCTTGGTATTCCAAACAAAAGCGGTTCTGCGTACTGCTTTAAAACGGATAATTCATATACTGTGGCAGAATTAAACATCATATCTGCAGATTCCTGGAATGGAAAAATATAGGCTTCCTCACCCTCTCTCACAGTGGGCCACATACGAATGGTATCCTGGGCTGATGCACCTCTGGTTCTGGCATCCCGCACCATGCGTCTGATCAGGCGGCAGTCGGTTGTCGGTATCCGGTTGTGCTCATCAATATTTAACTGGGTCAGTGCACTGACATAGACACGGAATTTACTTTCTTTTGGAAGTGAATAGGATAACTTATCATTCAGACAGTGAATTCCTTCGATTACCAGAATATCGTCATTGCCCAGCTTTAAGTAATCTCCCCGATATTCCCGTTCCCCTGTTTTAAACTGGTATCTTGGCATCTCAACCGTTTCGCCAGCTAAAAGAGCCGTCATATCCTTATTAAACTGATCGATGTCCAGACATTCCAGCACTTCATAATTATAGCTTCCGTCAGGATTTTTCGGACTGTTAACTCTGTTCACAAAATAATCATCCACTGCTATGGGGTGTGGAATCATCCCCTGGGCCTTTAACTGTATGGATAATCTGTGAGAAAATGTAGTTTTTCCAGAGGAAGACGGACCTGCTATCATAACAAATTTTTGCTTCTGTCAGAACCAATCCGTGCTGCGATTTCAGCAATCTTTTTCTCCTGCAATGCTTCCTGAATCAGAATCAGTTCATTGATATTACCTGCTGCTATGCCTTCGTTTAATGCTCCGACATGGGAAACATTCAGACGTTCTCCCCATTTAACGCTTTCCTTTAACACGGTGAAAAGCTTCTGTTTTTTTTCTGCCTCAAAAACAGGTACTTCCTCTGGATTTTCCTTCTGAGGGAGCATGAGCATAAATCCTTCATCATAAGGAATGATATCAAAATATTTAATATATCCTGTATTCTGTACCATATAGCCGTAAAAATAATCTTCAAAGCCACCGATGCTGTATAAATTCACGCGGGATACTCTGCGGTAGCGGAAAAGCCGTTCTTTGTCATACATCCGGTGCTTATGAAATAATTCAATGGCATCATCTGTATTGACGCTTCGCTTCATAATGGGAATCTTCTGATCCACGTATTCCCTCATGCGTGTCAGTACTTTGTTTAACAGTTCTTCCGTCAGTTCTACGGTTCCATGGGGCTGAATGTAATAGCCCTTTCCCAGGGAAAAATCAACTGTCACTTTTTCAATATTCTCGGAACCAGCCACATCATAAAATGCTTTCATCATGAGAAAAATTGCACTTCGGTGATAAGTCTGAATTCCCGGCTGATCTTTACCGGTATAAAATTGGAGTATACAGTCAAACTGAACAGTCTTATGAAGCTCTCTTAATTTACCGTTAATCCCAACCAGCAGAATCTCATTTTCAAACTGGGTCTGATATTCCTTTGCTATATCCTGATAAGTCGTTCCAATTGGATATTGTTTCTTAGTTCCATCTATTGTTACAATCGCCATTCTTTTCCTCCTTATAAAAATGTCTCAGGAAATCTCACATCTGCCTTGCCAATCTCCAGTTCTTCCCCTGCATTAGCCTTTAGAAAATCTTCCATAAAATTCAGAAAAAGATATTCCAGTCCATAATGGCCTGCATCGATCACTGCCATATGATTTGCTGCTGCGTCAGTTCCGCTGTGATGACCGATATCACCGGTAATCAGTACTTCCACTCCTGCTTTTAACCCAGGTTTTATCATGCTGGAACCAGCGCCCGGGCTGATTCCCACAAAGGTTACCGGCTCTTTTATATCCTGTTCTCCGTATATGGTAACGAATGGAAGTTTAAACCGCTCTTTTACCAGACCAGCCAGTTCTCTCACTGTCATGGGCTGTTCTAAATAACCGGTCTTTCCAATCCCATATGGAAGTTCTTTGATACCTTCCGGTGTTTCAAACGGAATAATTCCATCTTGTTCCAATACCTGGGTTTTTTCTAATCCTAACATTCCCGCGGCAGCATCCGCCATACAACCAGGTGCTGAATCAAAGTTGGTATGCATGGCATAACAGCAGATATCATGCTTTATCAGCTTCATCAGTCTTTCACCAATAAAATCACTGTCGGTAATTCTGCTTACAGGCTTAAAAATCAGGGGATGATGGGTCAAAAGAAGATCAGCTCCATACTGCACTGCCTCTTCTATTGCTCTCTCATCCCCGTCCAGCGCGATAAATACTTTTTTTATCTCTTTTTTATTCCGTCCCACAAGAAGTCCTACATTATCCCAGTCACAGGCACATTTAACAGGCGCCAGCTGTTCCAGTATTTCAATCAGTTTGCTGCATTGCATCTTGTGCCTCCTTATTCCACTTCAGTTCCAGTTCCAGTTCTTCGATTCTGCTCTCTGCGTTTTTTGTTCCGCTTGACTGAAGTCCTTTTAGAATCTCACCAATCTGTATTTGTTCTTTCTGTAAAAATTCTTTTAAAACCGTATTTTTTGAATCTAATAAGTCTTTTCCGTACCGGTATACCAGTTCCGGATCCCTATCTTCCGAAATCATAGAATCTCTGGTAACACCCATGACAGAATAATATTTCCCGTCTTCTTTTATCATAGTCTCTCTTCCGATAGAAAATTCATGTTCTGCAAGAAACTTACGAACTTTATAAAGCTCCGAATGAGGTGACAGAACCCAGTATGAGATACTGTCCCATAAATGCCGTCCCTCCTCCAATATATGTATGATCAGTTCTCCGCCCATGCCAGCAATAACAACACAGTCAGCCTGATTTTTCTCTAACTTTAAAAGCCCGTCGCTTAAACGGACTTCAACCAGATCGGTAAGACCTGCCTCTTTTATGTGAGTCTGGGCCCTTAAAAGAGGCCCTTTTCTCACATCCATGGCAATTGCAGATTTTGCAATCCCTTCCTGTACTAAATGAATCGGGATATAACCATGATCGGTACCGATATCAGCCACACGGCTGCCACCAGGTACAAATGAAGCGATCATTCCCAAACGTTTTGATAATTTCATAGTAAACTCCGTATTATTTCTTAGTCGTCCAGATAATCTTTCAGCTTTTTGCTTCTGCTGGGATGGCGCAGTTTACGCAAAGCTTTTGCTTCGATCTGTCTGATCCGCTCTCTTGTAACATTAAATTCTTTTCCAACCTCTTCTAAGGTTCTGGGGCGCCCGTCATTTAAACCAAACCGAAGTTTTAACACTTTCTGCTCCCGCTCTGTCAGAGTATCAAGAACTTCCATCAGCTGTTCATGAAGCATGGTAAATGTTGCCGCATCTGCCGGAACCGCCACCTGATCGTCCTGGATAAAATCACCTAAATGGCTGTCTTCTTCCTCGCCGATGGGTGTTTCTAAAGAAACCGGTTCCTGGGAAACTTTCATAATTTCCCGTACCCGCTCCACCTGCATATCTGCTCTTGCCGCAATCTCTTCCGGAACAGGTTCTCTACCCAGTTCCTGTAAAAGCTGTCTGGATACACGTACCAGACGGTTAATGGTCTCCACCATATGAACAGGGATCCGGATTGTACGAGCCTGATCTGCTATGGCCCTGGTAATTGCCTGTCTGATCCACCAGGTTGCATAGGTGCTGAACTTATAGCCTTTCCGGTAATCAAACTTTTCTACCGCTTTAATCAGTCCTAAATTTCCTTCCTGTATCAGATCTAAAACTGCATACCACGCCCCACATAGCGCTTGGCGATACTGACTACAAGGCGGAGGTTGGCTTCTGTTAATCTTTGCTTTGATTCTTCATCCCCAAGCTCAATCTTTTTCGCAAGTTCAATCTCATCTTCACTGGAAAGAAGGGGGACTTTACCGATCTCTTTTAAATACATGCGGACCGGATCTTCTACGCTGACACCTTCCGGAACAGATAAATCGATGCTTTCCATATCGATTTCTTCCTCTTCCTCGATGTCTTCTTCCAAAAACAGATCTTCGTCTAAATCCAGTTCTTCTCCGCCCATGGAAAGCACATCTACTTTGCTGCTCTCCAGAAAATCATAGATCTGATCCAGACGGTCTGAATCCAAACTTTCTCCAATAAAGAAATCAAGTACTTCCTGGTTTTCCAGGACATTTCTCTTTTTTCTCGCCAATAAGAGAAGCTGGCTTAACTTCTCCTCAAACGCCGCTGTTGACTCTTCCTGCCTGCTGCCAAAAACCTGTTCCTCTTCTGTCTTTCCTGAACCCACCATCTTATCTGCTGTCTTCTTAACATTCTCGTCCATGTTTTTCCATCCTTCCACAGCCTGCCTATAGTGTACACCCTAATCCAGCGAAATATTCAAATCCCTCAGCGCAGCCTGTTCCTTTATAATTCTTTGCAGTTCTTCTATCCCTGCTGCATGACGGCTGGCATGATCCAGACTGTTTTTTTTCACTTTCATTATTGTTTCCGAAAACGCTTTTTTCTGTTCTTCATTATCAAGAGACTCTTTTAAGCTCGCATGGAAAAGACCTGCGACAGTCCGGTATTGATCATCATCATCGATGAAATGATTCAAAATCTCGGCCGGATTCAGTGTTCCGGCAGCGTGTCCGTCAAAAACCATCTGTGCCACCTTATGATACAGTTCTTCTATAAAATCATCAGGAGTAATGACCCCTTTAATCTTATCAAATAGTACAGGATTTTCAATCAGCCAGGTAAGCAGCAGTCTTTGAGACTGCATGACCCCATCTTCTTTTTCTTTTTTCCGCTGATTCTTCCCGTTCTCTTCCTCTTCTCCCCTTACTGAGGACCGGACAGGTCCAAGTGTGGCTCCCAGCCGGTTAACCAGGCGTTTTAAATCCTGGTAATTAATGAAAAATTCTCTGGAAACAGCTTCTAAATAGTTTTCCCGCTCAAGCGCTTCCGGAAATTCCAGAAGCTTTCTTGCCGTTTGATTATAAAACTCTGTTTTCTGTTCCGGATCATCCATCTTGTAATTCTTTCTCAGAACTTCAATCTCAAAGAGAAAACTGTTTTGTGCCTGTTCAATTCTCTGTTTAAATTCTTCCGCTCCCAGATTCTTTATAAATTCATCGGGATCCTTATAAGGCTCCATGTTCAGAACTCGAATGGAAACTCCCGCATCCCTTAAAATAGGAATCGCTCTCAGTGCCGCTTTCTGACCTGCTCCGTCGCTGTCATAGGTAAGGATCACTTTGTCCGTATACCGCTTTAACAACTGGGCATGCTGGGTGGTAAAGGCCGTTCCCAGGGAAGCCACCGCATTGGTAAAGCCTGCCTGATGCATGGCAATTACATCCATATACCCTTCGCAGATCAATATGTATTTTTCCCGTGACAGTCTGGCATAGTTCAGTCCATATAAGTTTCTGCTTTTATCAAACAGCTTTGTCTCCGGTGAATTTAAATATTTAGGCTCACCGGCCCCCATAACTCTTCCGCCAAAACCGATGACCCGGTTATTCACATCCATGATGGGAAACATCACCCGGTTCCAGAACTTATCATGACTTCCCTTTTCCTCAATCGTCACAAGTCCTGACAGCTTTAATACAGAATCATCATACCCCTTGCCTCTTAGATATCGGTATAAATCGTCACTGGTTTTATTGGAGTATCCCAGTCCAAAGCGGACTATGGTTTCATCACTTAACTGCCTGTCCTTTAAATACCGGTAACCTGCTTCGCCCTGAGGCTTCTTCAGCTGATAATAAAAATAGCTGGCAGCCAGCTTATTCATCTCCAGAAGAGCGGCCCTTAAATCTTCCTGCTCCCTTGCCTCTTTGCTGTATTCTTCCACCGGTAGTTTTACTCCTGCCCGGTCTGCCAGCATCTTAAACGCTTCTGAGAAGGAATAATTCTCATACTCCATAACAAAGGTAATAACATTACCGCCTGCACCGCAGCCAAAGCAGTAATACATCTGTTTGGCCGGTGACACGGAAAAGGAGGGAGACTTTTCATTATGAAACGGGCATAAGCCAAAATAATTGCTGCCCTTTTTTTGCAGTTTCACGTACCCTGATACGATATCCACAATGTCATTCCTTACGCGGACTTCTTCAATTATGTCTTCCGAATATCGCATAAAGCCATCATCCTCCTTTCACAAAGATTTATGATAAAATGCTTATTTGTCAAATTGCTTTCCATGCCTTTGGTACAAACAGTTCTTCAAACCGGTCAATGGCATAGCTGTCACTCATACCGGCAATATAATCACAGACAGCACGCTCCTTATCTGCAGTACCTTTTTCCATTAAATAACGGTATTCCTGGGGAAGCTTATCCGGATGATCCATATAATACTCAAAAAGCATGGCGATCATCTTCTGTGCTTTTCCTTCTTCTGCTTTTGGAATCTCATTCTTATAAACATGCTGAAACATCCAGGTTCTAAGTCCCTGCATGGCTGCTTCCATATCTGAAGACATGATGATCTCATTCTTCTCATAGCTGTTATTGATAATATCGTGAATGAGATTATTCAGTCTCTCCCTGACGCTGTGTCCTAAAATATCCGTATAGCAGCCGGGTAGATCCTCCTCCACAAACATCTTTGCCCGGATTGCATCATCGATGTCATGATTAATGTAGGCAATTTTGTCAGACAGCCGGACAATGGCGCCCTCTAACGTGGAGGGATGACCGCTGGTCCGGTGATTTAGGATACCATCTCTCACTTCCCATGTGAGATTTAAACCCATTCCGTCTTTTTCCAGGATTTCAACTACCCGTACGCTCTGCCTGTAATGGGCGAACCCCTGGGAGCAGATCTCATTAAGAATTGCTTCTCCGGAATGGCCAAATGGAGTATGTCCAAGATCATGCCCCAACGCAATCGCCTCTGTTAAATCCTCATTCATGCGCAGGGACTTGGCAATGGTTCTTGCTATCTGGGAAACTTCCAGTGTATGGGTGAGTCTTGTCCGGTAATGGTCACCTTCCGGTGCCAGAAACACCTGAGTCTTGTGCTTCAGCCTTCGAAATGCTTTACAGTGAATGATTCTGTCACGGTCCCGCTGGTAAGCGGTGCGGATATCACAGGGTACTTCTTCCCGTTCTCTGCCTTTGGTATTCTTGCTAAATGCAGCATAAGGACTTAAATAAGCTTCCTCCCACTGTTCAGTGGATTCTCTGATATTCATTCGATCACATCCTTCGCAAAGTTATGGTACATTATATCATATTTTCAGTAATTTTAACACCCTATATTAAATTATTTGCACTGTGCTCATCTGGTGCTGCTGATGTGTTTCCTGTATTCACTGGGCAGACAGCCATATCGTTTCTTAAATGCCTTGGCAAATGCCCTGCTGTCAGGAAATCCATGCCTCATGGCAATTTCCCCGATCTCATGATCCGTTCCCATGAGTTCACGAACTGCATATTTGACACGCAGGTCAATTAAAAAGGTACGATAATTAACCTGCGCATACTTTAAAAAAATTCTGGATAAATAGGTGGGACTGAATCCAAAGCGTAACGCCACCGAGTCCAGTTTTAAATCCTGATCATAATTTTCCCTCATATACTGGGTTACATCAGAGAGTTTATCCAGCTGTTTTTTTTGGCGAATGATCTCTTTATCCATATTTTCTGTTTTAAACTCTGTTACCAGAAGATACAAAAGCTGATAGAACTGGCTTTTTACCTGAAAGCTATATCCATACTCCTGTTTGTCATAAGTAAAAAAAAGAGAAGTCACAAGATCCTTCAGCCTGCGGTTTGCCTCTTCTCCTTTTCTTTCAAAGTTCACATAGGAATCTTCTCCCATGTAATCTTCAAAGGTCTCTCCCGGAATCTGCAGGACAATGGTAATATTGGGATTGGGGCATTCGATGGAATGCACTTCGTTGGAATTGACCAGTACAAACTCATCTCTGGTAAGCTTAAGATGATTGTTATTGATATAAAAATCAATCTCTCCCTCCAGTACCAGAAAAATCTCTACCGAATGGTGCCAATGCTTTGTCACTTTATAGTTCCCTTCCCTGCCTTCGAAAATAAACAGCCGGAAAGGAAGATCATTATTGGGAATTACCAGCTCATGCCTGATTTCCATTTCACACCTCCGTAAAGTACTGTATCCATTATAAAACATTTTTGTCTGTTTTCCAACGGATTTTCTTTTGTATTACACTGGAAGACTGTCACTGACACATAAAACCCCATATCCCAGTTCCGGATTGGGATACTGGGTGATTCCGGGAAGCTTTCTTGCCCCGCGGATCAGATATGCTTTTATTTTTTCCCCGAAAAGGAACGGATCTCTTCCATCCACAATCCCCCACTCCATGAGAAGTGCGGAGCTGCCAGTGACAAAAGGTGTGGCAAACGAAGTTCCTGTAACCGAATCATAACCTCCTCCTGCATATGCGGCAATAATTCCTACTCCCGGTGCAGCCAGATCAGGCTTTACCTGATTGGTTCTTCTGGTGAAACCCCTTCCTGAAAAATCAGCGTATGATTGGTAGGTATCATCGTATGCTCCCACCGAAATAACTTTTGATGCTGTGGAAGGAATGGTCAATGTGGTTTCCGGAGTTGCCCGCAAAAAACGGGTGGACTGATTTAACACACCAGAGGAGGGCAGCCATAAATCGTATTTCCCCTCAACAATCTGTCTGGGCGTCAGCCGGAATTTCCAGATTCCACTGTCAACATACGTGTCTGCAGGAAGAAAGTCTAAATAAATTTCCTGTGCCACACTGTATGGTCCAGGTTTTCCGTAATACAGAAGGATTTGGGTATTTCCGTACCGGATGGTCTGGGGACCAAGACGGCTGCTGATAGGACCTATCACTTCTCCGGATGGAGTCACAATGCTGATATCGAACAAATCCGCATAGGATTTCCAAAGCTGGACGCTGAAGCTCTGCTGAAAATTCCCCACACTTAGTTCTATCTCCTGGGGACTTGCCATGGTCAACGTTCCTGAAATATGTCCGGCACCAACCCCTTCATTTCCTGTACCAACTACAATTACAGTTTTTCCATAATTAGAGATATCATCAAGAAATGTTTCCAAAAGACTGGTTCCGTCATGAGATCCATAAGTATTGCCAAAGCTTAAATTAACCGCAACCGGCATCTGATTATCAACTGCTTCTTTTACTGCAAAATTCACTGCACGCATTAGTTCTGTAGTCCTTGGAAACCCGTTTTCCTGAGGCACTCCCAGCTTCACCACCAACAGTGGGCTTTCATATGCAATTCCTCTGTACTGCCCCCGGTTTTCCCTGCCGTTACCCGCTGCAATGGAGGCTACCGCAGTTCCATGACCGGTAATATCAACGGATGGAACCAGTTTGTTTGCCTCTGCTCTGCTTCCCGTTGCCAGAGCCGCATCAATCTCCTCTTTTGTAAATACTCTGTCCAGGGTCTGATCCCACAGTTTTACAATCCGGGTGGTTCCATCCGGGTTTCGAAAATCATCATGGTAATAATCAATTCCGGAATCAATAATGGCTACAAGAACACCTTTCCCGGTCAGATTATTCGTTCCCTGCTGGACCAGATTGACGCAAGAGGCCGCTTTTGCCTGATTTATGCAAAAAACAGCCTCTTTGGTTTTTCCACATATTCAATCTGGGGAAGATCACTTAACTGGTCAATCAGGGACTCCGGTACATTCAAGATGGCATACTCATTTAACATTGGCTCCACCTTGATTCCTATCTCCGTAAGAAAACCAATATCTCCGGAATGCTTTACAATGACATCCCATGTTTTTTCCACCGGATTATATCCTACATTCAAGTTACCTGACTTCTCCCGCTCCTCCGGAGTGGAACTGAGAGCGAGATTAAGCAGATTCTCCAATTTTTGATCCTGCATACAACATCCTGTGCTTTTTTTACATTGTACGCAGGAAGACTCTCTCTCATTCCTTTACACTGTCTGCCTCGCATACCCGTACACCATGATAAAAAAACTGCAGGATATCTTCAAAAGATTTTCCATCCTTTGCCATAGTCTGGGCTCCGTTCTGGCTCATCCCCACTCCATGACCAAATCCGCCTCCGTAGATATGAAACGTAGTGATGTTTTTTTCATCAACTCCCTGATTTTCTATGGCCAGATAAGCGCTGGGAAGGGAATCAAAATTTTTCATCTGGGTTCCGTCTTTTTTTGTAAGTGTCATATATTTATTACCGAGTTTGGCTCTGACCTGACCCTCTCCGCTTATGGTCATAACGCCCTCAGAACCTTCGACTCTTAACTTCTTTACGATACCCCCCAACTCCTCTTTCAACCACTGTAATGTTTAAGATGGAGCCTACCTCAGTAATCTCTTCTTCCAGCTGCCGGTTGGTTACTGTCGTCTCCCACCGATACATGGGAAATGAGGAATCAAAAGCAGGATAATCCTTATTCTTTATAAATTGTTCAAAATCAGAATTAGTGGACAGATTTAACACTGCCCCTCCATCCTGAAGCAGACTCCCGTCTAAATAAGGAAACTGGGCCGGATCTCCTCCCCACACACTGCCATCTGTGGTATGGCCGCAGGAGGTGGAAAAATAGAATGCTTCAATGGGAGTATCTCCATAAAACAGCAGTTTCCCGTAAGTTTCCCGAACTGCATCTTCTGTCTTTTGCGCAGTAGGAAGATTGTTGTACACTTGAAAACGTGTGCTGTCGTCTACATGGGCACCATATTTGCTGTAGGTATTACTTTGTATCTGGCGGTATGCGTAGGTTCTTGCACACACAGCCTGTGCCTTCAGCGCTTCCTTTTCATAGCTGTCCGGCATCTCACTTGGAACAACTTTTGTTAAGTAATCCTCCAGATACAGTTCATTAATCAGAAGTAATCCATCAGAATCTTTTCTGATCTCAATGCTTCCGCCATAAGAAGGTGTCCCATAGGAACGGCTTATGGAATTCACCTCTATGGACCCGCCTTTTTCCAGAGGAGTTGCTACTATTCTGCCGCTCTTTAACCTTTCATCGGATGGTTCAATGATCACTTCTGCTTTTGGAGGTACCTGAACAGTCTCTTTATCGTAAGTCAGTGTAAGACCTGTTTCAGAAGAGAGTGTAACCGATGGGTGAAAGATGGACTGGAAATTTGTGTTCATTAAAAGCACCCGTATGGTCTTTGCATCAAATTCACGTACAAGCAAAGCTGCACAAAGCTTTCCATGGGCTACTACAAAATCCTGAATGTCATAGCCAACTAAAATATCGGTAACGGCCCGTTCTTCAAACTGGCCATACAGACGATATACTTTAAAGTCCTTATCAAACTTCAGCTTTCCATAATTCTCAATTTCTATATAAGAATCGGTAATGGCTAGTACCTTCCCGGATATTCTCTTTTTCTTCAAAGTAACTTTTTCAAGATTTCCCCGTTTCAGACTGATATCTGCCAGATTATTAACCAGATCCTCCGTCTGCCCTAATGATGTATCAAGAGGAAACGTTCTGATAACAGAACCAAAGTGTACCTGGAATGTCTGATTATCCCCAGCGGTCAGCCAGACATTCTTATATGTAACAGAATCACTTACTACTTCTTTTAGTGCAATGATCTCACTGCCCTTTACCAGAATCTTTATTTCCCAGTCAATATAGGAATCCAGACTGATTCCTTCAAACCCGAATGTGCCTTCACTGGTATAAGCAGTCCATACAGATGAAGGATTTATGTTCGAAGGCGTTCCGTAAAGTAGTACATCCATTGTTTTTATCTGATTTTCTTTATCTAGTGCTTTTTTTAAATCGTCAAACAGATTCCACCATTCATCAGCGGTTATGTGTTTGCTCTTATTCTTTCTTCCTGCATGAATGTTGGTTCCAGAACCTGGAACCAGCGCTTCTGCCAGGCTTTCTGCTTCCTGGTAAGTTAAAAAACCCTGTGCAGTTTCTTTGTCTGCAGGCATAAGCCCAGCATCAAGATAGCCATTGGCATATAGGTAATCCATATATTTCGCATACCAGAGGCTCTGATCCTGTTTGGAGAAATATTGCTGTTTTTGATTTTCCGGCATTTTTTCCAAGCTTTCTCTGTCTGTAAGAAGGAGAGCTGCTGACTTGCATGCCAACCCCCTTGAGATCCCCTCTGGTTCCGGCTCATTTATCAATATAATGATAATGAGAAAGATAACCAGGAGAGGAATTCCGACGACAAATCCGATCAATGACTTTTTATTCATGCGCTCCTCTTATTTCATATATGTTTTTTTCTCTTCTTCAATCCGATCCAGATTCAGATAATCTTCTGTTTTTAAAGACAGATTTTTCTTTGAAAGTGACCCGTTCACCAGTCTGGTAATCACACTGTATATCACGGCAAATGTGGGCACGGCAATAATCATTCCCACAAATCCAAACAATCCGCCAAACAGAAGAATGGAAAACAGCACCCAGAAACTGGGCAGTCCGGTGGATTGTCCAAGAATTTTAGGTCCGAGTATATTACCATCAAACTGCTGCAAAAGCAAAATGAAAATCAGGAAATAGAGACACTTTACCGGGCTGACTAAGAGTATTAAAAATGCACTGGGAATTGCCCCAATGAAAGGACCAAAAAATGGTATTACATTGGTAACGCCCACAATTACGCTGACTAATAGTACATAGGGCATCTTCATTGCATTGAGCAGCACAAAGCACATAATTCCGATTATTAAAGAATCTAATAGCTTACCAGTAATAAATCCACCGAATACACGGTGTACAAAACGAATTTCTTCAATTGCCTGATTCGCTGTTTTTAAGGAAAATATGCTATAAATGATTTTTTTCCCCTGAGCAGAAAGCGTCTCTTTGATATTAAGAATATAAACCATAACAATTACACCGATTAATATATTCTTAAAAACCAGTACAACACTTAACAGACCGCTGGATAAGCTGCCGATTAAAGAAGACATATTGGGGACTAAATCAGTGGCCATCCAGTTCTGAAGCCGGCTGGCAACCTGATCATAGATAGGGATTATGGCTTTTTCAAAAGCAGGATTATCCTGAAACATCTTTTGTAGTCCAAGTGCAATATTGTTGATGTTATCCCCGAAATTATTCTGTATCCCCATAATGCTTGTATAAATTTCGGGTATAATCATTGAGAAAAGTCCTATGACAATCACAAACAAAAAAATCAGGCTGACAAGAGTCGCCAGAGCTCTTGAAATGGAGCGAATTGTTTTCTTGTTATGAAACACCGAATTCAGCATACGGGCTGCCATATCTCTTGTTTTGTTATAGACCGGCAATAAAAGATATGCCAGAACTGCGCCATAAATGACAGGCATTAAGATTTCCAAAATCAAACCAATCGTACCTTTTACCGATTCAAACCGGGAAATAAAAAAAGCAAATGCAATGCTTAATGCAATTACTGCAAGAGCGGTTACTCCCAAGCAAACGTAACTGCGGTATTTAAAATCCTTCATGTTCATCTCCTATATGGTGGAATTAATATATGTCTTATCATACTTTACCATATTTTACCATAAAGTTAAAGCAGCGATTTCTCGCTGCTTTTTTCTTTTGTAACCCCAAAATGCCGGTTCTTACTTATTGACGCCTAGCTAAGCTAGGTGGGCAACCTCACTCAGGCATCTGCCTTCCACTACAACGGAGGCCTGACATCCGCCTGAAAATATTGGAATCCCTTATGTCATAATGTAGGTTCAAAAAAGGTAAGATTATCGCACATCTCAGGAATTACAGTCTTAATTTTCTATGGCTTCAGTATACAACAATTCCAGAGAATTTTCAAGTTCCTTTTCCTGTCAGTTTTTTAATTCACTAATCAGAAAACAATATTCTTACCGCCAAGAAGTCTTCCGTGTTCCACATATAAATCCAGCCGGTTTAGGAGGGAATCACAGGATTCTTCCTGTATAATCAGTTCAACCGCTTCAGCAGTTACCAGGGAAAGAACAGATAAAAGTGATTTCGCATTCACAATGCAGTCTCCATTCATCAATTCCATCTTTTCTTTACGTTTACCGGCTATGGTCACAAATTCCAATATGGAGTCCATGCCCCAAAAACCGATTCTAACCTTTTTCATCTGCTGTAATCCTCCTGATTTTTCTTGCGTCTAATACAGTCCATTCTCCAGATTTCCAAGTCTGTATACCTGATATTCTTTTTCAAAAATATAACCAAGCTTTTCCGCCAGTCCGGCGGCAGGAATGTTGTCCGCATCCCAGGTTGGAAAAATCTCCTGTTTTAAACAGGATAAGATTAATCCTGCACTGCATGCCAGAGCAAGACCCCGGCGCTTATATTCCTTGTGTGTGGCAACTTTTACCACAATCTTCTCTTCACTGATCGGATAGGCCGAACAACCGGAAACCAGTCTCTCACCGTCCAGTGCTGCGAATCCAAAACCGCGATGGATAAAATCCTTCTGGGTTTCAAAATCAGAACAGATTTCTCTGCTCCACTCTGAACTCATGGCTTTCTAAAAAAGACCCTCATTCATTTTAGTAATTTGAATTCCTTCAGGAATGGAGTTCAAATAATTATTCAGAGTCTCCTTAGAGAAAAGATCTTCATCTGTTCTCATGGCATAACGGGACATCATCCGGCAACTGCCTCCAAACGTCTCTTCCAGCCATTCAGACCAGCGTTCGTCGGAAGGGGTAATAAAACCCTTACTGCAGTTTTTTAATTAAAAGTTCCCTGAGCTCAAGAGCCTGCTCTCCCTTGGGACAAATTCCGGCCAGATATACAAAATTACCCGAATGAATCAAACAAAAGGACGGATTATCCCGCTCCGGGACCCAGACTTTTCCGATACGCCCTTTTGCAACAGCAGAGGGTATCACCTCTTTGCTCATGCTGCAAAGTTCTCTTACAATCTGTCTCTCATCTCTTTCCAATTCAATCACAATAATTCTCCTTCCGCTGGTGCTTCGTCTTCCAAATACCGATATCAAAAGGACTGTTTCCTGTTAAAGACCTAGTATAGCACACTAGAAAAGATTCTGCAAACCAAAAATTGATTCTACCAGAAAATCTGCTCCTGCCTTAGTGAGTTCCTCCCTGCTCCCATATCCATACAATACCCCCACAGATTCCATTCCAAACTCTTTTGCACCCAGAATGTCATGTTTTCGGTCGCCGATCATCACTGTTTTTGATATATCACGGATTCCGCAGGTATCAAGCACATAACGGATCACATCTGCTTTTTTCACTCGGATTTCTTCAAAATCCGCTCCTCCCATAAACTCAAAATAAGAATCCAGTTCAAAATGCTTCAATATCATTCTTACAAAGACTTCCGGTTTTGATGAAGCAACATAAAGTTTTTTCCCAGATTTCACAAGTGCTTCTAAAGACTCTCCGGTTCCCTCATATACTTTGTTCTCAAAGATTCCCTGTGAGGAGAAATATTCCCGAAAGATCTCCACTGCCTTTTGGGCATCTGATTCTGTAAAACCATAGTACTCCATAAAGCTGTCTTTTAAAGGTGGTCCGATAAAACAGCATAAATCATCGAGATTTTCCGCTTCGATTCCAAAAGCATGGAGAGCATGGCGGACCGATTTTGTAATCCCCCTCTTTGGGATCGGTCAGCGTTCCATCTAAATCAAACAGCAAATAATCTTTTTTCATAACATCTCCTCCACTTACTTAAAAAACAGAGACGAAAAAGTTCTCCTTTTTCGTCTCTGTGACAATTACTTCAATTGATCAACAACCTTCTGGATTGCCTCTAACGCATCATCAGGAAGCTTATCGTATCCTTCTTTTGCAACTGACATATTGGCAACAAATTTTACACGATCCTGCATACGAGCCTTTAACTGCTCTGCATAAGCCGGATCATTCAGATCGGGAACGAATCCTTCCCACTCAAAGATATCAATATCTGTAAATGGTCCCCACTGTTTGAACTCTGCCTTTTTATCAACAATTGCTTCCAGAATTCCAAGTGTATCCTTAGGCTGAACCTTCTTGCCCATAAAATCACCGGTATTAATAATATAACAGTCTACGTTCTTTTCTTCAACCAGTTTTTTGAATTTTTCATAATCATTAACAAGAGGATAGGTTCTGAATGGGTTTGCATAAGGAACCACTACCAGCGCGTTAGGATCTGCTCCCGGAGCAAGTCTCTCTGCAGTGGATCTCTTGGTTGCAAGGGTTGCACCCATAACAGATGCCAGTGATGATCCTTTTAATTTAACTACTGGTGGAATGGTAGGATCCTTCATAATCCAGAAGATCGCATTAACAGGAGATTCAATCTTATCCACACGGTTTGGTGACCATAATTTAGACTTAATTGCACGTCCGTTACCGTTTCTGATATCTTCTGTTACCAGCTGGATCTTTCCGTCTTCATCCAGAGTACAGGAGCAGTTCTGTGCAGTGAGTAAGTACTTGTTGTCCTCACATCCGGTAGGATAATCCTGTGTCTTATCAAAATATGTAGGTTCAATCGCAACAGATGCGCAGGTATCGGTGTTAATGATAAATGCATCGTCATGAAGTACGGTTACGCCGTATTTACCACCATGTTTTGCATGTGTAATGGTGGATTTACCGGATCCGGATAATCCAAATACAGATGCAACATACTTGGAACCATCAGAAAGGGTATACTCCTTTTGTCCGCCGTGGCAGGAAGCATAGCCGTTTCGATTGGCAAGTGCCCATACCATGGTAAGCGTACCTTTCTTATGCTCTCCAAAATATCTCATGCCGAGAATTGCAGCGCAGTTTTGTTCCGTGTTAAAATAACATAGACATTTAGGATCGCTTAAACAGGACAGATCTACACCAGGGCGGTCAGAACCATTCCACTGGGGATCAGAGAAGATATAGATATCAGGCTCTTTGCCATCTCCTACCGGTTTAGAAGCCTTATACATGTTGACATACTGATCAGACATATACTGGAAGTTCAGCATCCAGTTATATAAGATATTCTCCTCGCCTTCTGGAATGAGAAGATGCGCCTTTACCATATACTCCGGATCAAGGCCAGCGTATACCTCTGCATGATACATGGTTTTCCACCGTGTCTCATAAACAGCATCCATAACAACTTTGTCAAGAGCAGCACAGTTTACTCCAGGTTCCCCTGCAATTCTTCTGGCTGTTGCATACCGTCCGGTAATTGCACCATCATTAAACAAAAGTACTTTTGCATCCTTATCCAGACCGAATTCTTCTCCTCTATAAACCGGCATATCTGTGACAATCGTTCCTGGTGAGTTTTTTGCCAATTCATATGCCTCACGAAGCGTATTAACTTTAATAACGTTATTCCCATAGAATGGTGCCTCGATAATTGAACGTGTCGTTGCAAAGCCAGGCTTTCCTTTTCCAATTTCATTAATTGGGTAATAAGCTTTTGTTGACATATAAAAATCCTCCTTATAAAATTCAAATTTGCTTTCATTATCTCATTTTGTTAAGAAAAAGTCAATATTTTCTATTGCATTTTCCACAAAAATTGTTTATATTTAATGTGCATTATGCATCATGTATACAACAACTAGAAAGAAGGTCAAATATGATACACATTTCCAAAGATGGCACCGGAGATTTTGAAAGCATACAAAAAGCGCTTGACTCATTGCCCCAGAATGGCACAGCTGAATATACTCTTTTTATACACAAAGGAGTTTATGAGGAGCAGATCACAATCACCACCCCACACGTAACCTTTCTTGGGGAAGACAAAAATCAAACTATTTTAACATATGGCTTATATGCCCATATGCCTATGGAAGACGGTATGAAGCGGGGAACGTTTCGAACCTATTCCTGTTTAATCGATACTTATGATTTTACAGCAAAAAATATTACGTTTGAAAATAGTGCCGGAAAAGGAATTGATGTAGGACAGGCTCTTGCTGTTTATGCAGACGGCGATCGTCTCTCCTTTGATAACTGCCGTTTCCTTGGCAATCAGGACACCATCTTTACTGGTCCGCTGCCGCCAAAGGAAATCGAGCCAAACGGATTTATCGGACCAAAGCAGCACGCTCCCCGAATCAATGGCAGGCATTATTATAAGGACTGCTATCTGGAGGGTGATATTGATTTCGTTTTTGGAAGTGCTACTGCCTACTTTGAGAACTGCACATTCTTTTCCAAATATACCGGAAAAGAAATCAGCAGCTATGTAACTGCCGCATCGACTCCGGAAGGCCAGGAATACGGTTATGTAATGGAAAACTGCCGTTTTGAAGGAAACTGCCCTCCCGATAATGCTTACCTGGGACGTCCGTGGAGAGAATTTGCAAAGACGGTTTTGATTAATTGCTACATTGGCGACCACATATGCCGGGAAGGCTGGCATGACTGGAACAAAGAGGGCGCTCATAAAAATGCCTTCTATGCCGAATATGGAAGCTACGGACCCAAAGGAGACTTAGATCACAGACCCGACTGGATTTACAGACTGAAGAATACTGATCTTGCCAAATATACAAAGGATGCCGTACTATCCGGTTCTGACGGCTGGAAGTTTTAAAAAACGGGATTCTGTTCCTTAGAAAAGAACAGAATCCCGTTTTTTTAATTTTCTTTGATTTTAACAATTACTTTCTTAATTGGAGCTGGTTCTCCGGCTGCAGCTTTTGGTTTATGGCCATCCCAGGGATTAAAAATCATATATTCTCCAGACTTTACTACCGCTTTTAAGCCTGGGTTTTCATTGTCGTAAAATACAACATCTTTTTCATCGTTATATGGTACTTTTTCATTCAGTTCATCAATTCTTGCGTAGGTCATAATCTCAGAACCGGAAATCACATACTGAATATCTGTATAATTATGGTGAGCTTCATATTTCGCTTCTTCCCATGGAATTGTTGTATATTCTACTACATTGGCAAAAACGTTCTTGCCGTCAATCTCATATTTACCTGGCTCCAATTTCTCCAGATCAGTATTCTTAAGAAAATCTACCGCCTTGGCATATCTGTCTTCCACACCAAGGTTTTTGTAAAAATCAAGGTTTTTTGCTGTGTCAAAAATCATTTGAATACTCTCCTTTTATGTATCAGTATAGTTATTTAAACTATAGTATACACCAAAAACAGAATATTTAACAATGTTTTTATTTAAAAAATTCATGGTTTCCGTGCTGGAATAAATAAGTCAAATGGGAATCAAACCAGCTGATAGCACCGCTCCTTGAACCCCTTCGATTCATAAAATACAAAGCTCCGTTTGAATAGTCCTCACCTTCCAGTGCCCGTTTCACACAATCAATGGTATTGCTGGTAACCTTTACGGAATTAATGCTTCCATTGGATACCGGGGAAAACTGGGAGGGTGAATAAACAACTCCTTTCACTGTACTTGGAAATTTACCGCTTTTTACACGATTTAAAATCACATTTGCTACTAGAATCTTTCCTTCATCATCACAAACTCCGGCTTCTGCCTGCACAATTTTTAACAAGACATTATAGTCTTCATCCGACAGAGACGTGGCACGTGCTGCTTTTTCCTCTTCTGCCTTCTTGGCAGCTGCTTCTTCCGCTTCTTTCGCCTTCTGGGCTTCTTCCGCGGCTATCTGCGCCTGCTTTTTTGCTTCCTCCTCCAGTGCAATCTGTTCATTCATGCGCTGGATTCTGGTAAAGGATTCTTTTTCCAGTTCCTGCTTTTGTATGACTTCTTTTTCCAACAGATTTCCAGCAAGTTGCTGTGCCTGCATCTTGGGATCGGTAAGGTTAATTTGTACTTTTGCTTGTGAAGCTGTTTCCTCTTCTTCAACGTTCTCATCATCTGTAGCGTCTTCTAAAGCCCGTGTTTCTGCAAATGCCGTTAATGCATTTTTTCCGCTGCTTCCAAAACCTGTGGAAGTAAAAGCAATCACTGTAATTACTGCGGCACCTGCCATAAAAACTGCTGAGGAACGATACATTCGCTTCGTGACCCTTACGGACATTCCTCTGAAGAACTGACTAATCTGCTGAAGGATAGAGCGTAGTGTAAGCATAAATACTCCTCTTTCTCTAATCTCATTTGCGTGGGCTTCGGACCGTTCCGTACCCGTTTCTTTGTGTCGTCCGTAATTATAGAAGAATCCCGTTAAAAAAGTCAATGGTCATTTAACATTTTTGTGATAATTTAACTTCTTAATTTTTTTCCATTTTTATTTTTTTGTTAGTTATATACTATTTTTACTTGTACTTATGTGATTTTTTTGTATTAAACATGTGTTAACTTTTTACAATAGTATTACATTTCTGTTAATTATTCACCTGCACACTACTGGCCTGTCTACCTGTTTAAATGTTTTATGTAAACTAATTCACGATAAGTGAGGCGAAATTACCTCTAATAAAGACAACCAGTTTCCGTGGAGCAATGACAATTTGCTGCCCCCTGATCCCGGCACTTACTACAATATCAGTATAATTTTCCGCAGAAGCATCAATCCATGTAGGAAACTGCTTTTTCATTCCCACAGGTGAACACCCGCCTCTGATATAACCGGTAACAGACTGTAAATCTTTTACAGAAATCATTTCAACTTTTTTATCACCTGTAAGCTTTGCTGTCTTTTTTAAATCAAGCTCAGCGTCAACAGGGATACAACAGACAAAATAACCAGTTTTATCTCCTTTTAATACAAGAGTTTTAAATACACTTCCATGGTCCACACCCAGCATATCGGCTGCATGGCTTCCTGATAAATCCTGTTCATCAACGGTATACTCCCTTGTATCATAGGAAATCCCCGCTTTATCAAGCATTCTCATCACATTTGTTTTTATCATATCAGATCACTCCTGTCCTTTTGTTTTATGAAATACATCATAATAAGAAAAACTCTGTTTGTCCAGCAAAAGCTTCTGCAGTCTTTCCTTCCATGCCAGACCAATTGCCTCCCTGATTTTCCTGCTTTACATTCCGATATTTTTCCTGATATAATATCAATATATAGTATTGTGTATTATTATAATGAATGGTTATAAAATGAAAGGATTTTTAATATGGATCAGAATCTTTCCCAATATAAAATTTTTTATGAAGTAGCAAAAGCTGGTAATATATCCAAAGCTGCGAAAGAACTTTTCATCAGTCAGCCCGCAATCAGCAAGTCCATCAGCAAGCTGGAGGACAATTTAGGTGTGGCATTATTTACCCGAAATTCCAGAGGCGTCCAGCTTACGGAAGAGGGAAAACTTCTGTTTCATCACACAAAAACAGCATTCGAAGCCATAAACAGAGGGGAACTGGAACTTAAGAGAGTAAAGGATTTTAATATCGGGCACTTAAGAATCGGTGTGAGCAATACCCTGTGTAAATATATTCTTCTTCCTTATTTAAAGGGATTTATTGAAAAGTATCCTCATATTAAAATTACCATAGAAAGTCAGTCCACCACCCATACGGTTGCCATGTTAGAGCAACAGCAGATAGACTTGGGATTGATCGCTGAGCCCTCCAACCGCCGTCCCCTTTTATTTAATCCGGTTATGGAGATTCAGGACATCTTTGTATCGACCAGTGCCTATCTGGAAAATTTATATCTGAGAGAAGGAAAAAATGCAGATTTATTTCAAACCGGCAACATCCTTTTATTGGATAAAAATAACATGACCAGGAAGTATATTGACGAATATTTAAATGAAAATCAGATCATTCCCAATCAACTCTTGGAAATTACTACGATGGATCTGCTGATAGAATTCGCAAAAATCGGTCTGGGGATCGGCTGTGTGATTAAAGAATTTGTCCAGGATGAGCTGGATAAAAAAGAACTGATTGAAGTCCCCATGATAGCTGGTATAAAGAAACGAACAGTTGGATTTGCCTATAACCCGGGATCTGTATCCACAGCAATGGAAATTTTCTTTGAAGCAATGCAGAAAGCTGGAATCAGAGGCTGATACGCATAAAAAGGCTGATAGAAAAGAGAATTCGTGTTAACCACACTCTCTTTTCTATCAGCCTTTTAACATATTCTAAAATTATATTTAGTTATCGATCAGTTTTCCGCCGTTATTCCAGCTGTAAAGCTTACGAAGGTCTGCTCCGACTTTCTCTAATTCATGAGAAGCTTCTGCATTTCTCATAGCTTTAAAGTGAGCACCGCCAACCTGATTCTCAAGCAGCCAGTCTTTTGCAAAGGTACCATCCTGAATGTCTGTCAGTACTTTCTTCATAGCCTTTTTGGTCTCATCTGTAATAATCTTTGGTCCTGTAATATAATCACCGTACTCAGCTGTATTGGAGATTGAATATCTCATACCTGCAAAACCGCTTTCAAAGATAAGATCAACGATCAGCTTCATCTCATGTACACACTCAAAATAAGCGTTCTCTGGTGCATATCCTGCTTCCACCAATGTCTCAAAGCCAGCTTTCATCAGTGCGCATACGCCACCGCATAATACAGCCTGCTCACCAAAAAGATCTGTCTCTGTCTCAACCCGGAAGGTTGTCTCTAAAACGCCTGCTCTTGCACCGCCGATTGCAGATGCATATGCCAGAGCCTTGTCCATTGCCTTACCGGTATAGTCCTGATGAACTGCTACAAGACATGGAGTTCCTCTGCCTACCAGATATTCATTACGAACTGTATGACCTGGTGCTTTTGGAGCAATCATAGTAACATCAACATTCTTAGGAGGAACGATCTGTCCGAAGTGAATTGCAAAACCGTGAGCGAACATCAGCATGTCGCCATCCTTTAAGTTAGGTTCTACAGATTCCTTATACATAGCAGCCTGTTTCTCATCATTGATCAGAATCATGATGATATCTGCTTTTTTTGCTGCTTCAGCTGCAGTATAAACGGATAAACCCTGAGCCTCTGCTTTCGCCCAGGAACTGCTTCCTTCGTAAAGTCCAATGATGACATCACATCCGGACTCCTTTAAATTAAGCGCATGGGCATGACCCTGGCTTCCGTATCCAATTACTGCAATTGTCTTACCTTCTAATAAAGATAAGTTGCAGTCTTCCTGGTAGTAAATCTTTGCCATCTTTCTTTCCTCCTCATATACTGACTCATAATATATTTTGTTAAAGGAACTATGCCGACGACTCACTGTCCGCCTTTGGCAACACCTCTAGCTAACAACAAAAGACTGCCTATGGCAGATAGCGGATATCGTCTGATCCTCTGGAAAGTCCTGTGAGACCAGTCCTTGCCAACTCTAAAATCTCATAATCTCCAAGGAGGTTAATCAGCGCGTCCAGTTTCGACTGGTCGCCTGTCAGCATGACGGTTAAAGAATCTCTTCCCACATCAACGATGGTAGCCCTGAATATATCTGCAATGGCACTGATCGCCTGACGCTCACTGGCATTGGCGCGGACCTTTACAAGAATAAGTTCACGGTAAACAGAACGTCCGGGCTTCAATTCCTTAATATCCCTGACATCCTCCAGCTTTCTCAGCTGCTTTTCAATCTGATCCAAGATCTCCTGTTCACCCACAGAAACCACTGTCATCCTCGAATATCTCTCATCCGCAGTTACTCCTACCGTAAGGCTCTCAATGTTATAGCCACGGCGGCTGAACAGTCCGGCTACACGGCTTAAAACGCCGGCAGTGTTATCAACCAACAATGATAATACGATTCTTTCCATTCACATCCCTGCCTTTTTGTATAATATTTAAATGATAACAATGTAACTGTTATTTGTCAACTAAATAATAGGAATGTGTATTATAATCTGGAGTTATACCTATAGACATATTTAATCATTTTCTTCCATATCAAGTACGGGATTCACGTGAACCATGCAATGCTTTACATCAGGAAAGTGTTCTTCTATGCACAGATGCACCTTTTCTGCTATTTCATGTGACCTTACCAGTTCCAGTTTTCCTTCTGCTGCAATTTCGATATCCACATATACTTTTGCACCAAACATTCTGGTCCTGATATCGTCAATCCGTTTTACCCCAATAACTGACATTGCAAATTCCTTCATTTTTTGAACCGTATCCTCATCACAGGATTTATCGATCATTTTGTCCATGGAATCACGAAATATATCAATAGCTGCCTTACCAATGAAAAAACAGATCACAATACTGGCCAGAGGATCTAAAACAGGAACTCCCATTCTTGCACCGCCAATTCCGATCATGGCTCCCACAGAAGACAACGCGTCAGAGCGATGGTGCCAGGCATCTGCCATAACGGCACCTGAATTGATCTTTTTGGCTGCTGCTCTTGTGTACCAGTACATCCATTCTTTTACGACGATTGATAAAACTGCCGCAATCAAAGCAACTAATCCGGGTATTTCTGCTGTCTTTCCATTGAGCCCTATTATAGCTTTAAAACCACTGATGCCAATCACAACGCCTGTAGCCATTAATAAAGAAGCAAGGATGGCAGAAGCAACGCATTCCATCCGGTCATGACCGTAGGGATGCTCTTTATCTGATTTTTTATCTGCCAGCTGCACACCGATCATAACAATAAATGTGCTGAATACATCAGAAGCAGAATGAACTGCATCCGAAATCATCGCTCCAGAATGACCAAGCATACCTGCTGCCAGTTTAAATGCAGAAAGCATTAAATTAATGACAATGCTCACCACCGATACGTGCATGGCAATACTTTTTCCATCCTTTTCTTTCTTTAATCCAGTGATACGTTTCATACCTATCCCCCCAGTTTGATCAGTTTCCAGCTGCTGATAAATAAAAAATGCACCTGTGGAACAATTAGAGTTAACTACTGTCCCACAGATGCTTTCAAATCATCTGCTGTTGCAAAAGCAACCCGGCTTACAGCTGTTAAAAGCTGACGCCTGCTCAGTTTGTACTGTAGAGTCATGTGCAGTGCAATGAGTTTAATCCCGTAAACGGGCTTCTGTAATAGGATATGAACGTATCGCTGTAAAAGTTACCATATTACGTGTAATCAATAATGCAATATTCATAAGCATTGATCACAACGGTGCTTCCATACTGATCTTCTCTCTTAAAAGCGTTGCCATAATTAGCATGGATATGGCCGTGAAGAAAATACCTGGGAGCATACTTATCCATTAACATCTTAAAGCAGGAAAAACCCCGATGAGGAAGATCCGGCAGATCATTCAGTTCAAAAGCAGGCGCATGGGTTACCAGTATATCGAACCCCTTATTTTTCTTTAACTTCCACCACATGCGCTTAATTCTCTGTTCCATCTTTTTCTGTAAACTGGTTGGGGGAACCCGGAATATATTCCATGGAACCACCCAGCCCCAAAATTCTAACTCCATTGAAGGTAACAATCTCATCTTCAATGCAGACACACCCCTCCGGAGGACATCTGTCATACTGACAATCATGGTTTCCCCTTACGTAATAAACCGGCGCGTGAGAACAGGTGGCAAAAAACGTCAGATAATTTGCTCTCAAATCTCCGCAGGAAATGATTAAATCAATATCTTTTAGCTTCTCCGGTGTATAGAATTCGTAGAGCGACTTGGACTCATGATCCGCCAGTACCAGAATTTTCACGCTGAAGTTCCTCCGTATCCATGTTCTCGTATATTGTCTGACCCTGAAGACGAACCAATGACCGGGCTTCTTCCGTTAACTCTTCAAAATCAGGTATCTGCCCTACAACGTTTTCCGTAAGCCAGTTCATCGTAGTAATCTCCTCCGGTGTAAGACTTAACCCTTCTTCACACTGAATTATGCCATCCTGAGAGTAAATGGTTCCAACAAATGGCTGGAAGCTTCCTGCCCGAATGGAATTTTTCAAAAATGTAATCAGCCGGTTTGTGCCGTGAGGGAGATTCTGGGAGCAGATCACATCTATGACATCTGCAGACATGCCCCACCAGTAGTTAATCGCCTGCTTCCCTTTCATTTCTTTCCTGTCAACAGAACCGTGGCAGGTGAGGTTCACGATTCTTTCATAAAACTTACCCCAATGCCAGATTGGGAGTAGCCAGGTTTCTCAGGCTTCCATCTGCAGCTTTCTGATAAAGACCGTATTCTCTTGTAGGTGCCTGAGGAGTAATCATATCATCACCGGATATAAAGCGGATTCCTTCTTTCTCAAGCTCCGCCTGAGCATCCCGCCCTGTTATCCTTGACCACTCCAGATAAACCTTTGCATAAGGATTAATCATCCTTGCTCCCAAAGCGAATGCATTAATATTGGCAATGGTTCCGTATATGGGATAATCAGCAATATAACCAAGTTTATCATCCCCGTGACATGGAAGCAGCTAACGCTCCCATTAAAAACTTTGATTCGTACATTCTTCCATAATAGGTGCAGACTGAAGAATAGGACATATTGACCGAACAGTTGAACACTTTGATTTCCGGATGGTCAATGGCAGTCTTTACACTTAAATTAATCATCTGGGAAGCAGTTGTAAAAATCATGTTGCAGCCGGCTGCAATGGCAGCATCAAATGCCTTGGCCGTCTCCGCTTCCGAGTCTGCATGGAAAAAGACCATGGTCTCCGTCTTTCCGTCAAATGCCTGCTCCAGATACATCCTGCCCAGTTCATGACCGTAAGTCCAGCTGGAAGTTTCCGCTGTCTTTGCGTGAATAAATGCTATTTTAAGCATGGAAGGGTCAAGACCTGGATTGGGAAGCAGCCAGTTGATCAGCTTCATTGTGGTGTTATCCGATCCCTCTAAAGCCTCCTCCGGCTGCTCTAACAGCGCAATCTTATTGCCTCTGGAAGACAGAAGTAGTTCATCCTTAATCTTAACCAGATCCTTCTTTATCTGCTTTTCCACCCGGTCTTTAACCGATTTATATCCCAGCAGTTCCACATAGACCAAAAAACGCATCGGAACAGGTCATGTCATAATCATCACCGCCGAATGCGTGAAATGCTTTGGAAAAGCGGTCATATGCAGACTTAAACACCAGCCTGTCTTCTTCGCTCCACTGTTCTCCCGGGATTTTATTCATTACCTTTAAAAGCTTGTCATAGCTGCCTTCCTTGCTGAACCAGATATCACAGTTAAAGGATACCTGATAAAAATCAAGGAATTCGTAATAAAGCCGGTTGTTCAAATCATCAGTACGCCTTGGAATCATCCGGATTACTGAGGCCGCGATGCTGAAAGCTCCCACATACTTTAATACGCTGACCCTTTTATTGCCTTCCTGTACATAATACTGATTCATGAATTCATAAACAACAATCGGATCATGAATTCCTTCCTGAATCTGATGATCATACAGGTAAGCCCACTTCGCTCCAAATTCGGATTTTCCGACAAAAGGGGCATGAAATTACTGGCAAATGCATTAGTCCGTCCTTCTGTCTTGGTACCGATTATCTTCTCCAGTGGAATATCCATTATTCCCAAATTGACTTCAGAAACGATATCTGAATAAGATAAGATATCATCAAGTACTGGCAGATATGGATACTCTCCCCTTGATACGGATGCCTGGTACTGCCTTCGCCCTTTTCTTAATGCCCCTACATAATCATATAGTGCCATCCGCAGATTCCTCCCATTATTTTATACCCCTATTTTACCATCCAATCCATGCTCTGTACAGACGGGCAATCCCACGTCATACAGAGCATTACACCTTTAAATTGCGTACTTTAAAATCACGTTCCAGTTCTCGCTTCTGGTCTTTTTTAGCGATATCATCCCTTTTATCGTAAAGTTTTTTACCTCTTGCCAGACCGATCTCCACCTTAACCAGACTGCCTTTAAAATATACGGAAAGAGGAACCAGAGTATATCCCTTTTGCGCAATTTTTTCATCCAGTTTTTGTATTTCCGATTTGTGAAGGAGGAGCTTTCTGATACGCAGTGGATCTTTGTTAAAAATATTCCCCTTTTCATAAGGACTGATGTTCATGCCAAATACGTAAATCTCACCTTTGTCAACCCGGACAAAAGACTCCTTTACACTGCATTTTCCCATACGTATAGACTTTACTTCGGTACCAAACAGCTCGATACCGGCTTCATATTTTTCATCGATAAAATAATCATGATACGCCTTTTTGTTATTGGCGATTAATTTAAATTTTTCTTCCATATTAATAAATCTCCCTTATTGAAACTTTACACAATCATACTACATTATTTATATCTCGTAAAGGATAAGTAAATGCTTTTTTAATTTAACAATATAATTGATATATTATTATTTTTTGTAAAGCTAATCGTTCTGGTGTAGAGGTAACGACATACAACTGAGTCAAACCAAACTGAGTCAATCAAATTATAATATAGTGTTAATTTTGGCAGTCAACGTGTATAATTTTGGCACTTTGGCAGATTTTATTTTATATATGTTATTATTATTGTAATAAGTATACTTATTTCATAAAGATGGAAGAAGATGATTCCCATGATAATTAAAGGGTTATTAACTTAACATCGTCTTATTTTTCTAACCAATTATCATTCTTATCAAAGGAGAGAACAACTATGAAACTAAAATCACTTATAGCTTTTACCCTGGCATTATTTCTTACTTCTATGCTTTCTTTTACATCAATTGTATATGCAAAATCAGAATCATTATCCTTACATACCTCTAATGACTTAATAAGTGAAGTAAAATCCACTTTACCATACACAGGTCCAATTGACGGATTTATAAAAGGGAAATCAGTATCCAGAACAAAAACTCAGAACATGTCAACTTTAGCTTTGGCTGCTGCTGCCGTTGGAAAAATAGCTGGTATACCAGCCAAAGAAGTTCTTGCTACATATGGAACTTTAGTTACAGTACTCCAAGCTTCTGGCATGAGTGAAATTTATTATACAAGAACAGAATATCATTCGTCTGACAAACAGGAATACTACTATAAATATGATTATTATCTAGACCAGGCTCATAACGATTATGCAGGTACTGCGTATTCATATGTTTATACAAAGTGGTATTAATATAAGAAATTTTTTAATAAAATCTATTAAAGAATTTTATAGAATCTCCTCTGTTATAATCTTTTACAATACAATTATAACAGGGAGATTCTGTTTATATAATTAAGCATATATTTCTTCATACATATTTGGTTTAATTTAATGAAAGAGGGCTATAATGAATAAAACAGATAAATTGATAAGCACCACATTTTCAATTTTAAGTATCTTATATATTATTTCTTTTAAAAGTCAGGGATATATTAATGGGTTTTCTATATGGAATTTACAGAGTTTTATATTAGCTCCAATTTTAATAATTTTAGGTTATAATGATATAAAGAAAAAAAATATGCTGGGACTTATTAATATAATAATGGGTATAATTCAAATTATTTTAATCATAAATAATTTTATACTATAATGCAAATTTCAGTTTATACAATATCTATAATGAACATTTACAGATAAAATTATCGTTTTTTTTACGAGCTTTACTTGTAGCATAATAAGTAAAGCTCGTTTTTATTTTACATGTTATTCCTCGTCAAAATCTCTTCCCAAAATAAAGTCAATGGTACGAAGCAGTTTATCCGTACCCGATACAATTACCCGAATGGGCTGGCCAAGTTTAAAAGTCTTCCTGGTCATTTCTCCGACCAGTTCATAATGTTCTTCATCAAAATGATAATAATCATCCTGAAGATCATTGACATGGATCAGACCTTCCACCGTATTGGGAAGCTCTACATAAAGCCCCCAGTTTGTTACTCCTGAAATAACTCCCTCAAACTCCTGCCCAATATACCTGGACATATACTCACATTTTTTCAGTTTAATGGTTTCCCGCTCTGCTTCATCTGCACGCCTCTCCAGAGAAGAGGACTGAACGGCCACCTGCATCAGGAGCTTGTCATAATGGCTGACCCGCTTCTCGCTGAGTCCGGATCTTAGATTTTCTTTGATGATACGGTGGATCTGCAGATCCGGGTATCTGCGGATGGGTGAAGTAAAGTGGGTATAATACTTGGCAGCCAGACCGAAATGCCCGGTGTTACCTACCGTATACTTTGCCTGCTTCATGGAACGAAGAGCAAGACGGCTGATTAATGCCTCTTCCGGAGTATCCTCTGCATTGGCAAGCAGCTTCTGAACTTCTTTGGGATATACCTCTCCGTTATGGAAACGAATGGAATAACCGAAATTGTTAATCAGTGTAGCCAGACTTTTCATCTTCTCCGGATCCGGGTTGTCATGAGTCCGGTAAAGGAATGGGATTTCCTGCCAGAAATAATCCTCTGCAACTGTCTCATTTGCCATAAGCATAAAATCTTCAATGATTTTAGTAGCGGAATTCCTATCATAAGGTTTTATCTCTAATGGCTTTCCCCGCTCATCAAGAATTACTTTTGTTTCTGGGAAGTCAAAATCAATAGAACCTCTTTTTTTCCTTTTTTCTCTTAGAATATCAGCCAGTTCCTTCATCTGTTCAAACATGGAAATAAAGGCCTCATATTCTTTCATGGTTGCTTCATCATGGTCGGTTATAATAGCATTTACCGCCGTATAAGTCATTCTCCGGTCCACATTGATCACCGTTTCCGCAATCCTGTGTCCGGTTACTGTTCCTTCTCCGTCGATTTCCATGATGCAGCTCAGCGCCAGACGATCCTCTCCCTGGTTTAAAGAGCAGATACCGTTAGACAGCTTGTGGGGCAGCATGGGGATAACACGATCCACCAGATAGACGCTGGTTCCTCTTTTTAAAGCTTCTTCATCAAGAGGGCTGTGCTCTGTTACGTAATTGGTTACGTCAGCAATGTGTACTCCCAGAGTATATGTCCCGTCTTCTTTTGAAATGGTGATGGCATCATCAAGATCCTTTGCGTCCTCTCCATCTATGGTGACAGTCTGTAATTCTCTCAAATCCAGACGCCCCTGCATATCCTTACCGGTAATAGAATCAGGGACTGACTCTACCTGCTTCATCACACTGTCAGGGAATTCCTCCGGAAGTCCGTAAGCACGCACAATGGAAAGAATGTCAGTTCCCGGATCATTAACATGTCCAAGGATCTCCTTGATCACGCCCTCCGGCTTTTTCCCTTCTCCTCCAAAATCGGTGATCTTCACCACTACTTTATGTCCGTTTACTGCTCCCATGTCTTTTCCCTGGGGAATAAAGACATCCTTTGATATCTTCTGGTTATCCGGAATGACGAAACCAAAATTTTTATTTTTCTGATAAAATCCAATAATCTCTTCATTTGCATGCTGAAGCACCTTAATAACCCGGCCTTCTGCTCTCTTACCGCCAGAGCCTTCCGCCTCCGCAGATATAAGAACCGTATCTCCATGAAGAGCGCCGCCAGTCTTATCTTCCGGGATAAAGATATCTTTTTCAAAACCTTCTACCGATACAAAACCAAAGCCCTTCTGATGTCCGAAAAATACTCCCGCCATGGAACCGATATCTGGCTTTCCGTATTTTCCTTTCTGGGATACTCCGATTTTTCCTTCGGATACTAAAGCATCAAGCACCTGTTTTAATTCATCTCTCTGATGTTTAGGAACCCCAAATAGCATGGAAAGTTCCTTTAATTTCATCGGTTTATAAGTCGGATCCGAAAACAGTTCCATAAACATGGCTTTCCGCTGCATTAACTGTTCTTCTGTCATTATTTTCCTCTCTTTTCACAATTTTTCTAACAAGTTGATTTATAGTTTTATTATCTGCACTTAACCTGATGGTATGACAGAATTTCCTTAAAGCGAAAAAAACACCCTTGCTGCTATACCACAAGAGTGTTTAATCGCTACAGTATATTCAGATTCAGTACTAATGACAGGATAAAAAACAGGATTGCTCCGTACTTTGTAAACTTCTCCAGTTTTCCTTCCATGGAACGTCCTTTGTTCCTGCCCCAGTAAGTATCCGCCATACCACCGATAGAACCAAGACCCTGACTCTTTCCTTCCTGTAACAGGATAATCGCTGATAAAGCAACGCATATAATAACGAACACAATTGATAATATAATCCGGATCATTTTCCCACCTCCTTAAGTCAAACAACGCTTATCATACCATAAATTTTCAGTAAATACAATATTTTTTTCTATTTTTCACCTCTGTCTGCTATAGAATTCCTCAATTCTTAGCAGTTCGTTGTATTTTGCCGTGCATTCTCCCCTGCAGGGTGCACCGCATTTTATATAATCAGCACCAACTGCCGCTGCCATGTCACTTAGAAACACTTCCTCTGTTTCCTTATGGCTGTTTGAAAAGATCACTTTATACCCAAGCCTTCCTGCTCTCTCAGCCATTTCCAGTGCAGCAGTTACCGTACCTGCTTTCTTCAACTGAATCTCCACGCCATTGGATGCAAAAAAAAGTCATCGGAAGCTATGGTGAAACGATGCTGAAACATCTGATACATCCGGTTTCTTCCCTCAAGATCTTTTGTCCAAAGTCCTTCTGTCACAAGTCCCAGAGGAAATCCGTCTGCCAGCCTTAAATAATAGGAAATGATATCTTTTTGATTTCTGTGTACCAGAATTCCATTGTTCAGACTTTCTTTATCAAAATGGTAAATACCTTCTTCTTTTACATAAAGATGGTCTGCATACCCGGAAATAGCAGCGGCCACATCGTTTTCCGGATCATATCCGGATAGTTTGACTGCATCCATTATATAATGAAGCGCTTCCTCTGCACTTTTTACATCTGCTGCAAAGCCGCCGTTTTCCCCCACTGATGTATCAATCCCGTTTAAGGATAAAAGCCGCTTTAATGTCTGGTATACTTCCCCGCCCATCCGCAGTCCTTCTGCAAAAGAAGTCCTGTTTAAGGGAATAATCATAATCTCTTTAAAATCAATTCCTTTTCCCCAGTCTCCCCCGTCAATCATACTCATGACCGGAACTGGCATGACAGGAGCCGTAGATCCACCTAAATAGCGGTATAGCGGAAGTCCAAGGCCTGCCCCGGCCGCCCTTGCTGTTGCCATGGACAGTGCTAATACTCCGGCCTTTCCTCTGCCGTTTTCTTTATGATCTGGATCGTCTGCCTCTCTTTGTTTCATCAGCAGACTATCGATATTTTTTTGTTCTGCAGCATCTTCAAATAAAATTGCTTCCGACAGCCATTCTCTGATATAATCTGCTTCTTCCTCTCCGGTCATTTCATCAAAAACCGAAACCACAGCTTTTCCCTGTGCACCGTTTTCCAGGATTACTTCGGCTTCCACAGCCGGATCTCCTCCAGAATCTAAAAGCATTCTCCCTCTTATGAGTTTAATATCAAGATCATCAAGCATCTGTATTGCCTCCCTGTTTTCAAACATTCCTCTACCGTAAGGATTGACGGGATTTTTCAGTTCCATGCAGGCAAACAAAAAAAGATGCCGGAAGCGTTCTGCTTTTCTCCCGACATCTTTTTACAAAAAATTTTTATGCTCTTAATTCAATACCAAGTGCCTGTAAACCGTTGAGTATTTTTTTCATAACTCCTGAAACTTCCTGTTCTTCCAGAGTATGATCTGCCGCACGGAATGTAATGGAATAGGCAACTGATTTAAAGCCAGCCAGAATCTGTGCACCTTCATAAATATCAAACAGCTCATAGCTTTCTAATATCTTGCCTCCACGCTGTTCAATGACTTCTTCTATCTGACCTACCAGAATATTTTTTGGTACTACCATACTGATATCTCTGGTAACTGCCGGATATTTGGCAATTCCGGTGTATTTGCGGTCAAAACTTGTAAATGGGATCATAGACGGCATATCGATCACTGCCACATAAGCCCGGTCTCCGATCTTATAATTATCGGCTACCTCCGGATGAACCTCTCCTAAATATCCGATATTTACTCCATCGTAAATGATGTCTGCCTGTCTTCCCGGATGAAGGAATGTCTTTCCTGCCTTTGGATCATAATGAGGCTTTAAATTCATACCGGTTTTCTCAAAGAACTCCTCAATGACACCCTTCATATCAAAGAAATCACCATCTCCGTAAAAGCCCAGAGTAAACTGCATTCTTTCATCTGGAAGTTCAGTAAGAGGAAGGCTCTTTGGCAGATAAATATTAGCCAGCTCATAAAGGCGGACATTTTTTATTACGTCTGTTGTAGTTTGTAGACAGTGAATTTAACATTCCGTGAAGAGGAGTTGTTCTCATTACACTGAAGTCCTCGCCAAGGGGATTTAAAATATTCACAGTAACCCGAAGAACACTGTCCTGAGGAAGAAGGAGACGGTCAAAAACTTTAGGGCTTTCAAAGGAATATGTCATTCCCTGAGAGAATCCGCAGAATTCTGCTACTTCTCTTGCCAGCTCCTCCACTCTTAATTTATAGGAGAGTTTACCAGTCGTCGCTTCACCGGTAGGAAGGGAAACCGGGATCTTATCATAACCATAAAATCTTGCTGTCTCCTCTGCCAGATCCGCCATACATTCTAAATCCTGACGGAATGTAGGAACAATGATCTCACCGGTTTTTTCGTCATATTCCAGTTCCAGACGCTTGTAATACTCAAGCATCGTCTCTGCTGTAATATCTGTACCCAGAAGACGGTTCATTCTCTCCGGTTCAAATGCAACACGTTTTGCCTCTCTCTTCTCCCGGATAAATATCAATCATTCCGCCAACTACTTCACCTGCGCCAAGCTCCTCAATCAGCTGGCATGCTCGGTCGATTGCAGCCTTTGCATTGTTGGGATCAAGGCCCTTTTCGAATTTGCCGGAAGCATCGGTTCTTAAACCAACTTTCTTAGAGGAAAGACGGATATTGGTTCCATCAAAGCAGGCGCTTTCAAATACCATGGTCTGAACTTCATCGGTAATTTTAGAATTTTCTCCTCCCATGATACCGGCAATACCCACTGCCTTCTCCCCGTCACGAATCATGAGAACGGTGCTGTCCAGTTTTCTTTCCTGGCCGTCTAAGGTCTGGAAGGTCTCTCCATCTTCTGCACATCTGACAACGATCTCATGACCTGCCAGCTGTTCATAATCAAATGCATGCATTGGCTGACCGAATTCTTCCATTACATAGTTGGTGATATCAACAATGTTATTGATTGGTCTGATTCCGCAGGCTGCAAGTCTTCTCTGCATCCAGACAGGTGAAGGGGCAATCTTAATATTTTTACCATTCTTGCACAGTAACGGGAACAAAGACGGCTGTCTTCTACGGTTACTTTCAGATAATCGTGAACATCCTCACCGTTGCCTGTAGCAGTTACTACAGGAGGAACAAAGGTTTTGTTAAATGTAGCTGCTGCCTCTCTGGCAATCCCGATCACGCTGTAACAGTCAACACGGTTTGATGTTACTTCATATTCAAATACAGAATCATGAAGGCCAAGAAGCTCTACTGCATCACTTCCCGGTACGGAAGTCTCTGGAAGAATATAGATTCCGCTTTCTGGAGCATCCGGATACATTTCGTTTGTAAATCCCAGTTCTTCAATGGAGCACATCATTCCACAGGATTCAATGCCTCTTAACTTGCCCTTTTTGATCTTAATTCCATCTTCCGGAAGAGGACCGCCGTCATGGCCTCCTGCAACCTTTCCACCGTCTAAAACAACCGGTACCATATCTCCTGTTTTAACGTTTGATGCGCCGGTTACGATCTGAACGGTCTCAGAACCTACATTCACCTGGCAGACAATCAGTTTATCTGCATCCGGATGACGTTCAATCGATAAGATATGACCAACTACAATCTTTTCTAAATTTTTATCCAGGCATTCATAGCCCTCAACCTTCGTTCCGGTCAGTGTCATGGCATCTGTATATTCCTGAGGTGTCACTTCCAAATCCGGTACATATGCTTTAACCCATGATAATGGTGTATTCATCAATCTATCTCCCTTCCTGTTTCTAGAACTGCTTTAAGAATCTGATGTCATTTTCATATAATAATCTCATGTCATCAATCTCATATTTTAACAAGGCAATTCTCTCCAAGCCCACTCCGAATGCAAATCCGGAATATTCATTGGAATCGATTCCGCTCATGGCAAGCACGTTGGGGTGTACCATTCCGCAGCCTAAAATCTCAATCCAGCCAGATCCTTTACAGAAACGGCAGCCCTTTCCTCCACATTTAAAGCAGGTAACATCCATTTCCGCACTTGGCTCAGTAAACGGGAAATGATGGGGGCGGAATTTCACCTTTGTCTCAGGTCCAAATAACTCTCTGGCAAATTCAGCCAGGGTTCCTTTTAAATCTGCAAATGTTATATTCTTATCGATTACCAGTCCCTCAATCTGATGGAACGAAGGAGAATGGGTTGCATCTACCTCATCAGAACGGAACACTCTGCCTGGTGCCAGCATACGGATGGGAAGCTTTCCCTGCTCCATGGTACGAACCTGAACAGGAGAAGTCTGACTTCTTAAAACAATGTTGTCACTGATATAAAAAAGTATCCTGCTCATCTCTTGCCGGATGATTTTTCGGAATATTCAGCTTTTCAAAGTTATAATGGTCATACTCTACTTCCGGGCCTTCAATCACTTCATAACCCATGCCCACAAAGATTCTCTCCACCTCTTCCAATGCGATGGTGTTAGGGTGGGTATGGCCAACCCGGTTCCTCTTCGCCGGCAGCGTGACATCGATTACTTCTTTCTTCAGCTGCTCTTCTCTTGCTTTTTTCATCAGCGCAGTCATGGCTGCATCCAGCTTACCTTCAATTGCCTCTCTGGCCTCATTCACCATCTGCCCAATCTTAGGTCTGTCTTCCGGAGTAACGTCCTTCATGCTCTTTAACACGCTGGTCAGTTCTCCCTTTTTTCCGAGATAAGCAACTTTAATGTCGTTCAGTTTCTCCAGCGCATCGGAAGCTTCAATTTGCTTTAACGCTTCTTGTTTGATTTTTTCTAATTGATCTTTCATCATGCTCTCCTTCATTGATTCATTCCCTGATACATTAAAAAAAGCTCCATCCCTGTATAGGGACGAAGCTGTGTTCGCGGTACCACCCTGATTCCTGCATCGAAAGCAGGCACTCGGCATACGTAACGTGTACGGACGTCATGACCTACACGCCTGCATATTAAATAAATTCACAGGTTTCAGCCATGCTGCTTCAGTGGGAAATTCGAACTCTTAATTGAACTTAAAAGGGCTTTCAGCCGGTGACCCCTTCTCTCTGATAGAAATTAAGATTCTACTTGCACTTTCATAGCATTTCATATTTTAATGTAATATTGTCACCATTATAATAAGATAAAATTAAAATGTCAAGACATTTTTAAACCTGTTCCTCCTATAAAGCGGTATGAACCGGTCTCTTTTTAAAAATAAAAAATTTCTGAACCAGAAAGTTCACAAAAAAGATGGAGACCTCCACCACAATTTTTGCTTCTAATCCACCCATTCCCCAATCTCTTACCAGCCACAACAGCATGGCGGTATTGACAGCCAGTATGGAAAGAGCCAGCGCGGCATAGCCCAGGGCAGACTGCAACAGGCTTCCTTTGTAACGAAATACATAATTGCGGTTTACAAAGAAGTTAAATGAAGCGCTCACAATTCTTGCCATGATGTTGCTGACAGCATCTGCAGTTATATCTCCCAGCCCGGAAGTCAGGGATAAAAAAATGCCAAACAGCAGATAATCCATGCAGAAACTGAGAAACGAGGATGAGACAAATTTCAACATGGTCATATAAATACGTGCAGAGTCCTTGATCGCCCGAAAGTGGGAAGATTTATTCCCTTCCAGATATATAGTCTCAATGGGAATTTCCACTATCCGGATATTCTCCTTTACACAGGTCATAAGCATATTTGTTTCATACTCATAACGGTCTCCTGATATTTCCAGAAACATTGGAATTAAGCTGCTGTGGAATGCTCTTAGTCCGGTCTGGGTATCTTTCAGCCATTTTCCTGACAGCAGCCAGAACGTAGCTCTTGTAAACTGATTGCCCAGCCTGCTTCGAAAAGGTATCTCGCCCTGAAAACTGCGGCTGCCTGTAATCAGCACATTCCTCTCTCCTTCTTTCACTCCCAATAAAAGAGCGATATCTTCCGGAGTATGCTGTCCGTCAGCATCTGCTATGACTATTCTTCCTGCATATTCCTGATTTTTAATAAAAGACAGAGCGGTTTTCACCGCTCTCCCTTTTCCGTAGTTTTTATCATGGTGCAACACAACAGCAAAGTTTTCTGCTTCGCAGAATATCTCGTCTTTTTCCCGGCTGCTCCCGTCATTTACAACAACAAACACTGCGTTCAGCCGTTCATTCAGTTCTTTTAACAGATGAATCAAACGCCAGTCCGGCTCATAAGCCGGGATGATGATATAATTATTCTTCACTTCCATGGTATCCCTCATTTTTCAATTGTTTGATAAACAACTGCATAGGAAAAGGATACCCATTATGTCGAAAAATAATAATATGAAAACTTTATTTTAATTTAAATCCGGAAACCACCGTCTTAAGCTCCTCTGCAATCCGCTCCTGCTTCTCTGACATCTTTGACATGTCCTGTACAACTTCGTATGCTTTTTCAATCGTACTAAGAACCATGCTGCTGTTGCCTGCCGTAGTCTGGACGGATTCGGATACATTCTGTATGGCATCCCGCACTTCCTGCATTACCTGGCTGATGTTGGTTGCCATCTCCTCCACTTCATTGGAGATTTCTTCAACAGTAACTGCGTCCCTGCCATATTGCTGACCTACATTCACAAAATTGTCGTAATCAGGAGTCACAGTATCTCTTAAGAACAGCAGCATAGACTGTGATCCGTCTAACATCATGGAAAATGCATTCTGGACATCTGTTATGGTGCCCTCTATTTCCTTTACAATCTCAGAAGTGTCCTTGGCAAGTTTACCGATTTCTCTGGCAACAACTGCGAAGCCTCTGCCCTGTTCTCCTGCTCTTACCGCTTCAATCGAGGCATTAAGTGACAGAAGATTAATCTGGGATGCCGTATTGGAAATAAGACGAGCCATATCGCCGATCCGTTCCACCACCTTAGCATGCTGGACAGCCATCTGGAGATCCTGCTCTCGTTCCTGTGAAATCACAATGGCATTGTCATAAGCTTCCCTGCTTTTTTTCTCAATGTCTTTTGCCCGTTCCATGATCTCGCCGGCCATCTTGCTGCTCTTTTCTGTCTCGCTGGCAAGTACTCCTACCGATGAGTTAACCTCTGCAAGTGATGCATTCAGCTCTTCTGTTGCTGCACTGGAAGACATCATCGCCTTATCTACATCACTCATATATGTTTTCACATCGCTGAACTGAACAAGCAGACCAGTGGATACTTTATTTAAATGAATGCTGGCATCGGTAATATCACCTGCCTGGTCGGAAATCTGCTCGATCACGCCTTTATTACTTTGGAACATATTGTTTAATGAGCTGCTCATCTGTCCCAGTTCATCTTTACGTCTGGATTTTAACGGCTGTACTGTAAAATCACCATCTGCAAGTGAACCTGCAAACTTGCGGACCTTCTTAAGGCCTGATGTAATACTTCCAACCTGAAACAGAACTGCAATGATACATAAAACCAAAGCTGCTGCGCTGATTTTAGCCAGCTTTTCATTTAAGGCAACAATGGGTTCTGCCAGTTCAGATTGAGGCATCTTAATCATGATGATCCAACCCACACCAGGAACCGTATCATAATAGAGGTTATAAGTTTCTCCACCCTCTGTATAAACCGTCTTTCCTTTGTCGTTTGCTACCATCTGGGCTGCTGCTGCGGAAAGTGAGGCATTCTCATCCTGAGTCATATTCACACCTTTACTCACTTTTTCTGCATCTGCGCCGCAAAGATAAACACCTTCACCGGAAATTAGTACTGCAGTTCCGTTCTTACCAACTTTAATCGATTTAATCAGTTCGTCAATGTCGCTAAGCTGCATATCTACCGTAACTGCTCCAATGAAACGGTTGCTGCTGTCATAAATAGGAGCTGTGCAGCTTGCCATCATCATGTTGAGCGTGGGGTCAAAATAAGGATCTGTTATAATTGCATCCTTTGTCCCTCCTGATACGGATTTATAATACGCCTGATTAAAATAGTCATAGCTCTCATTGCTGTATTCATTGGTTAAAGTCACCTTATTCCCAGCCTTATACCAGTAAGGCCCTACATACTTTTGCTGGGGATCATATACATTTGGTTCAAACCAGATACCGCTGCCAAGTATTAAATCATTGCCAGATATAATATCTGCTATCGCTTTGCCGTATGTATCAAGATCAGTAGACTGATAAGAGGCCCCTACTATATGAGAAATATTCATCGCTGTGGTCTCTACCGCATTCAAATAATTGTCAATGCCGTTTACATTCGCTTTCAGTTCTGATTCCATAGTGGAATTACTCTGCTGCTCAATCAACTCTCTGCTTGTAGATTCACTGAGCTTCGCTAATAGTGCCAGTGCCAGCACTACGACGGGTAAAATGCCAAGGAGCATCTTTATCCCAATGCTTCTGATTCCTACTCTTCTTTTCATAATTTTATCTCCTGTAGTTCGGACTTCGACCTCATACTGCATGTTTCGACATTTTAGTTAAAAAACATCATAACACACTAAGGTAAAATTTACTAATTACTTTTGTCAATATTATGTATGCCTGATTCCGCTTTTTCTATTGCATTTTTACTTATGTACATATAAACTGATTATCAGAACTTTTATATTAATACAAACTCCTTTCCTCCCTGCACTTTTTACATAATATTAACAGTTTTTAATTATACTATTGGTATTCAAATTATGCAATATATGAATTTTACATATTTTAATCGTGTATTTTACAAATTTTATTATCATAAAATATAGTACGAGAGGTGACTATAATGGATCAGGACTATATCAATAAAAGAATTACAGAATTACGTCTTAAAAAGGGAGTGGCAGAACATAAGATGAGCCTGGAGCTTGGGCACAGCAGAAGTTACGTACAAAGTATCTCCAGTGGCAGAAGTCTCCCTTCCATGGCGGAGTTTCTGGCAATCTGTGAGTACTTAAGCGTAACGCCGAAAGATTTTTTCGATAATGATAATCCCAACCCGCCCTTAGTCAGGGATACAATAGACAAGCTTAAATCTTTGCCGGAAAGTGATTTACTGCTGATCTTAACCATGATCAACCGGCTTCAGTCAAAATAGGCGCAAACAAATCTTTTATAACAGATCATTTCATTGTCCCCGTGCAGAAGTACGGGGATTTTGAGGTACAAAGGGACGCGCTGTTTAGTTTTTTAAACTGCTGACACCTGATGATTTTTAACATCATTGATCTCATCCAGGGAAACAATGGAGGGAATTGCCTCCAAAGCCCTTACATATAATTCATCCAGATCTCCTCTGTTTATCATTCCAAAAAAATATCCGTATAGATCCTGAAACGTCTGATCTTTTGTCATATAATCTCCTTCCTTTCTTCAGCCGTATCTCCGGCCGGAACGCAACCAATTGCATACGCATGTTCTTCCCAGCCATCTGGTAAATATAACCGAATGGGATCTCCTGGTCTGGGCGTAACATACAAGCCCATTCCTTCCGGTGACGTATATACAGAAGAAAACGGAAAGCAAATGGGCTTTCCATAGGTTTCATCTTTCTCACTCAGCAGCTTTATCTGAACCGCGTTCTCTCCTGTATTTTTAACATTCCCCATGATCATAAGTCCTGCAAGACTTAGATGCTCCTTGGCCGGAACCAGAAAACCCGACCGGGTGCGGAGTACATAATCAAATTCCACCTTACCTCCGCTGAAATTCATACTCATGGAGTATATGTAATAAGCGCTGTCTTCTATCATCACACAATCACATAAGTGCAGGCACTTTCTGCTTTTAATCAGATATTCAACAGTCTCACCTTTTTCATAGTCATCGTAACATTTAATTCGGTACTGGTCAGAATTAAAACACTTTCTGCCTTTTCTTTTTATTCTTCCAAAATGAAAACAGATGTTATTATGAACACTGTCTGCCACCAGAATCTGATTTTTCTTTGCAGCAAGACGTATTAAAAACTGCCAGTCTGTCTCCATATACTGTACAGCCAGGCCATCAGACGTTTCCCGCATTTCTTTACTTAAAACCACAGTCGTATTCTCATATCCGTCAAGCACCGATCCAATTATCTGTAGATAATTCTGTCCCTCACCCTGAAACGTCCTTATATGCTTTTCTCTGTCAAGATCCATAGTCAGGGACACTGCGAACAGATTCCAATAAACACTTCCATCCCCCTCAATTTCGTATCTTCTTTCGATTCTGCCTTTGAAAATGGGTATTTCTTTCTTTTCCTCATTCACAAAAGTTATAGTCAGCAAAACCTCCTTTGATTCTCTAAGTATCAGATTATCTTTATCTGAATTTACCACTCCGGTTACAACAGCTGTAAAATGTTGATTTACTCTTTTATCAATAAAACATTGTGTCGGATAAAACATCTCCCCGGAATCCAAATAGATTCTAAGTTGCTCCAATTTCATTCTCCTTACTATATATCGTAATACTCTTGCGGATTTCGCTTAAGCAGCGGCTCCAGTCCAGCCTTTTCTCAAACGGACAGCTAAACATCACCATCAGCAGCTTTCTGCCCACCGGGTAAATAATCAATGTATTAAATAGATTATCATCAAGAGCTGTACTGATAAATTCCATCCATGCAAAAGGCACATTATGGGTTGACTCCGTCCCATCTTCCAGACAAACACTCATTGGTTGAAATCGCTTTAAAACAAGATAAAATTCCTGTATTACATCCGCAAGCTGTTCTGGCTTAATCTCTCTTTCTACCATACTGAAGGAGAAATTAACAGTGCCATCTTCATTTGTTTTTATAATTTCAGGACGCTGCTCAGAAAAATACTTTTTCTTTGCATCCTCCGGTTTCATATCCTTAAAGGTGGAGGGAAGAAAAATGCCCACTTCGTTATCAAACATCTTTGCTTCACAAAACTGAAGCAATTCTCCCTCCACATAAATCCCTGTTTCAATACTGGTAAACCGGTTAATCCGTTCAAGATGCCTGTCATTAATCAGTTTCTCTTCTTCACACATGATTCTTCCTCTCTGGTTTGTTCAATCTTTATCTAATATATACTGCCCCATGTTCTCCTTTCCATGGCCTGCAATATAAGACAGTTCCTGACCCTTTGCGTAAATACCCTGTTCTTGCTCTCCTGCAGCAGATGCTCTGGTCATAACAAAAAGCAGTAATACAATCACTTCAATTATGAGAAGCAGTCTTTTGATTAATGATCCTTTTCTGCATACAGTCTTTTGCGATTTATAAGTAAATCTTGGTATTAAAACCAGCCTTTCCTGTAAGATTCTGCATTTTACAATTCCTGGTTCACGGGATGCAAAGTCAAACAGCATATTCTGACTTTTTTTCAGATAATATAAACGATTCCAAAAATGGAGATCTCCGTATAAAATATCTGTTTCCAATTCGTAATTTTTTATTTCCTCTGTTCCATCCTCTTTACGGATTGAGCAGCTTGCTCTGTATTGGTAATAGCTTTCATTGTTTCTTTTATTCTGCACCATCAGCCCTCCTTTCGTTCCGAGAACTATATCACTTATATTTACATTCTACATATAACTGAAAGAAATTCAACCGAAGTGCTAAAATTGTACACATTGAGCTCCAAAATTTGCATGCGGGACCTGTTGAAACAGCTTTTTATTTAAGAATAGTAAGAAATATTATGCTTATAATGTTCTATTTAAGGGATTGAGAAGATAGAAGCTGAGGCGGCATTGAGCACCGTCTCAATTGACCAGATTTCAGAATTATAATGATAATATAAGAAATACAAAAAAGAGAATGATGTCTTAGGGATTGGAATTCGAATCAAATCTATAATAGAAAAACGAGACTGCTGCCAGGCAACAGTCTCGTTTTCCTAGTTCACTTTACTATTCTTCAGCATTCCATATACAAGCATAACGGACAGCAGCATATGGCTTATTGCCAGTACAACACAGACTCTCATATTAACAAACCAGAATATCGCACCTACAATTACTTCCGTTAACCAGAACTGTCTGCTTTTTTGACCGGTAACGGCTTGTCTCCTCTTCGTCGAGAAGCTTGTTCCTGTCAGGAACAGGTGCAAACTTAAAGATCAGAATTCCAGAAATAAGAAACCCTGCAATTGGCAATATAAGAGCCACTGTCCCGACTATGTACTTCTCAAGCAGACAAACAATCAGAATAAGGATTGCTGAAACTACAGTACAGACTCCATTGGTTCTTGCGTGATACCCGCCGCAATATGACCTTAATGGTATATAGCTGGCAAGGAACACAAACACTGGCATAGGTGCACGCATGATTACCGCTATGAACACAGCCACGACTATGTTTATAATCTGGTTAATTAATACCTCATAGGCGTAAAGATATAAAGCGCGCTGATCATCTTTTAAAAGATTCTTTTTAATCTGCCAGCTGACTATGTCTTCTGAAATCCGTTGTAACATTAGAACTTCCTGAGCATCTTAGCCTCTTCTGGCACTTCTGGCTGATGATGAGCCCAGAAACAGGTTACATTAATTGTATAAGCTGCAACCAGTAATGCGCATGTGTTCATCACCTTCACCATTGATACTTTTCCTTTTAAAGCATTTAACATTTTTCTCATTTTGAGACCTCCTTTTTTCTTTCATAATATAACAGTAATTTACGTTTTTCAAGTCAAGTGCCAAAATTATACACGTTGAGTGCCAAAATTTGCACACAGCCCTTACGAAAACGCAGAAATCGTTAATACTGTATCGAATAAATTATCTTTTTTGAGAAAGATTTAATGACCCTCCATACTTCTCTGCCAACGATGTTACGATTCCTACTCCCAAACCATGATGTTTTGAATCTTCTTTTGTTGACAGCAGTTTATCCCCCTCCTTTTTGACTTTCACTTTAAAACTATTTTCAATATGGAATATCAGAAAATAATTAGTTCCCATAAATAGTTTTATATTTACAATTCGCTTTCCCGCCTCACACTTCGCAGCTGCCTCCAGCGCATTGTCAAGCAGATTACCAAACATTGAAATCATATCGGAATCTGATATGAAATCCAGATTTAAATTTTTTTCTATAAATATAGATAACTGTATATCAAGTTCCTTTGCCTTTGAAACACGTTCAGATAAAATAGCATTAAATACTGGATTGCTGCTATAAATTACAATATTAATCTCTTCTTGTATTTTTACCCTTTAATTCATCAATAATTTCAACTATTTTATTATTTTCCCCATTTAAAGCTAATAAACGAAAGCTGTTAAAATAAGAGTGAACATCATGCATAAAGCAGCGGTAATGGTCATTTATTTTAAAATATTCTGAAAATGATCATTTTCCATCTCTCTTTTAACCGAATAAAGTTCTGCATATTTTATTTTATTCATCATATCCGTATATCTCTCCAGGATGATAAATATAGCTGCATTTGATAGATATAACAACACCGCTCCACCGCACATAAAAAATTGCAAAACAATAGTCTTAGGAAAATCCATATATAAAAAAGCTGCTTGAAATAGCAAGGGATAAAATTGGCAGAATCAGTAAATACCACGAAAATCCATTATTATTCCTTATGTTTTTTTTTTTAATATACTTTTCAATATAAATTAAAAAAATAGAATACCTACAATATATTCTAATATTAAAAAAAATATACTCCACCTGATGTGAACCATGGAGGTATATAAAAAGGCAGATTATATGAAAAGAAACGATATAATAGTTCAAAAAGAACTTCTTTTCCTCCCACAAAAGCAAAATAAATTATGGTATAAGCAATTCCATTTGTAAATGAAACTTTAAATAATAGCAAAGCATAAATATAACAAAAAAGTGGAATTGTAATAAAATTCAGGCCCACACTGCCAATTGCATTTTCAACAAAAATCAATAATGTTATAACCAAACTAATTATATGACGCTTCATACCAAAAGTTTTAAAAGGATATATGGCGGCAAAAAATCTGCACATCATATAAACATCTGCACCACAAAATAAAAGCCTGTTTATTGACAACAAATCATTTCCCATATCAAATGCCATCCTTATATTTTGATAACATAAATTCTTCTTTCAGCATATGAAACTCCTGCGCCTTGCTTCTGGTTATCTGAAACATGGTATCAACATCCTTCAGCCGCAATATCTTACTGGTGCAGTAGATCAAATATTTAAAATTTATAATATAGCTGTCGTGTGGATAGCCAAAACCATATTTTTTAAGGCGCTCGTAAATTGTTTCCAGTCTTTCTGAAACGCGGATATCCGGAACGTCACTGCTATCTAAATCTTTTATTCCATAGATTCTGATTGAACTTTCAGAGATATGGACTCTGGTGTTTTTCTTATATTTTTCAATGTAAACAATATCATCTGCTCTTAGAAACAGCCGCTCCCGGTTTACATTGGCAGAAAGCAGGGGTGCCTGTCCCAATTCGATCATTTTATCAAGAGAATCCCTTATGTAACGATCCATGACTTCATCAGTCATATTCTTCATAATATAACGATATGGCTGAACTTCAAAACTACGCGGCGAAGGTTCCGCAAAACCCGTATAAAAAACCAGTATCACATTATTATCCAGCTGACGAACCCTGACTGCCGTTTCTTCACCATTCATTTCGTTCATCTGAACATCAAGAAATATAATAGAAAATCTGATGTTCTTTATCGCTGCCAAAAGGCTGATTCCTGAATTGTATTCATGGATTCGGAATTTATCGCTTTCCGACATGTTTTTTTCAATTCGTTCTGTTAAACGCACTCTGTCGCCGATACTATCATCACAAATAGCAATTTCAAACATACTTTTTCCCCTCTTACTAAATTTCTTTCTATTAGATATCGTACTATCTCTCCTATTTTATAAGAAATATGTCAATAATACAAGAAAAGGTACCAGAAAAATACAAATTTCATATTTTCCCGGTGCCTTATTTGTAATTATCCTGCCGAATTATACCGCAAACTGGCTATTGTAAAGCTGAGCATAAAAACCATTTTTAGAAAGAAGATCCTCATGAGTTCCCTGTTCAATAATATGACCATCTCTCATGACAAGTATGACATCTGCCTCTTTGATTGTGGAAAGACGATGTGCAACAATAAAACTGGTGCGCCCTTCCATCATTTTCGCAAAAGCCTTTTGTATCTTTAATTCCGTCCTTGTATCAATGGATGAAGTGGCTTCATCAAGAATGAGAATTGGCGGCAGGCATAGCATAACTCTGGCAATGCACAAAAGCTGCTTCTGTCCCTGGGATAAATTTCCTCCGTCCTCTGATATGATTGTATCATATCCCTGAGGCATTCGTGAAATAAAGCTGTGGGCATGGGCTTCTTTTGCCGCTGTAATAATTTCTTCTTCCGAAGCGTCCGGCTTCCCGTATGCAATATTTTCTCTTATGGTACCTGTCTTTAACCAGGTTTCCTGAAGAACCATTCCATATTCAGATCTTAAACTTTTTCTGGTTATGTGCCGCACATCGTTTCCATCAACCTTTATCGATCCTGCATTGACATCGTAAAAACGCATAAGCAGGTTTATAACAGTACTTTTTCCGCAGCCTGTGGGACCAACAATGGCAATCCTCTTTCCCTGCCCTGCATGAAGATTCATATCTTCAATCAAAGGTACACTGGGATTGTAGGAGAAGTCAACATGCTCCAGTACAACCTCACCCTTTGCATCATCCAGTACCATCGCATTGCTGTCATCTGGTACTTCTATTTCTTCATCAATTAATTCAAAAACCCTGGCAGCAGATGCAAGTGCGTTCTGAAGCTCTGTTACCACTCCTGAAATCTCATTAAACGGCTTTGTATACTGATTGGCATAACTTAGAAAGCTGGACAGCTGCCCCACTGATAAAATGCCATTGACTGCGGCAAATGCTCCTGCAATTCCTACACACGCATATACAAGGCTGTTTACAAACCGGGTCGCCGGGTTTGTGATGGAAGAGAAAAATGTGGCTTTCAGCCCCCATATACGCAGGTCTTCATTGATGGCTTCAAATTTCTTCTGGGCTTCGTCTTCATAAGCAAAGGCTTTCACCACTTTCTGATTGCCTAACATCTCTTCCACCAGTGAGGTCAGCTCTCCTCTGGTCTGAGACTGCATCCGAAACATGCTGTAAGTTCTTTTTGCAATAAAGCTGGCCACAAACAGGGACAGCGGTGTAACTAGCACAACCAGGGCAGCAATCACCGGATTTATAAAAAACATAAAGAATAATGTTCCAAGGATTGTTAAAACTCCAGTGAAAAGCTGGGTAAATCCCATGAGCAGACCGTCTGAAAACTGATCAATATCAGCAATGATTCTGCTGATGATATCACCATGTGCATGGGAATCAATATACTTTAAAGAAAGAATCTCCAGTTTGTTAAATGCCTGAGTTCTGATATCCTTTACTACACGGTAGGTGATCTGATTGTTAATATGGCTCATCACCCACTGTGCTGCAGCAGTAATCAGTATAACTACAGCAATTTGCAAAAGTATCATTCCCATGGCGCTAAAGTCTACTTCTCCTGCCCCTACAATACAGTCAATTGCACGTCCTATTAATATGGGAACATACAAGGTGAAAACCACGGTAAGAAATGCGCAGAACAGAGATGCCATAACACTCCATTTATACTTTGCAATCTTATTTAAAATCCGCTTAATTGTGGACTTGTGCTTTTTTATGTTCATATTACTGCACCTCCTTTTCAGACAGCTGGGAAAGGCAGATTTCACGGTAGACTTCACAGGATTCCATTAAATCACCATGCTTTCCGCAGCCTGCCATCTGCCCGTCGTCTAGAACCACGATTCGGTCAGCATTTCTGATTGTGGAAGCTCTCTGGGATACCAGAAATACTGTCATGTCTTTTGTTTCTTCTTTAATTGCTTTACGAAGGCGGGCATCTGTGGCAAAATCCAGAGCGGAAGCGCTGTCATCTAAAATAAGAATCTGAGGATCTTTGACAACTGCTCTGGCTATGGTAAGACGCTGACGCTGTCCTCCGGATAAGTTCTTACCTCCTGCCTCTATAATAAAGTCAAGACCTTCACCCTTCTCATCCACAAAATCCTTAGCCTGGGCAATGGTAAGAGCACGGTAAATCTCTTCGTCAGAAGCATCTCTTTTTCCCCACTGCATGTTTTCCCTGATGCTTCCTTTAAATAATACGGCTCTTTGAGGAACGATTCCAACCATATTTCTCAGCTGGCTGAGAGAATAATTTTTAACATCAATTCCTCCCACTTTAACATTTCCCTTAGATACATCATAAAATCGGGGAATTAAATTTACCAGTGTGGTTTTACCCGAACCGGTTCCGCCTATAATTCCAATTGTTTCACCTTTCATAGCCTGAAATTCAATTCCGGCCAGTGATTCTGCTTTTGCACCCTGATAAAAAAGACTGACATTATCAAATTCCACCTTGGGTACATCTGCTTCTTCTTTCACAATATCGTGATTTGTCTCCCTGATTCCCGGTTCCATGGAAAATACGGAACTGATCCGGTTGGCACAGGCCAGCGCTTTTGATATGGTGATAATTAAGTTTGCCAGTTTCACCAGTTCCACCAGAATCTGAGACATATAATTCACCAGAGCCACCACCTGACCCTGGGTAATAATACCCGATTCAACCCGGTTTGCACCAGTGTTAATCAAAACTACAATCGCAAGGTTAATTATGACATAAGTAAGAGGATTCATCAGTGCAGAGATCTTTCCTACAAACACCTGAAATTTTACCAGCATGCCATTTTCTTCATCAAACCGGCTGATTTCATCATTCTGGCGGTTAAAGGCGCGAATTACACGGACTCCGCCTAAATTTTCTCTTGCAGTCAGAAGAACCCGGTCCAGCTGCTTTTGTACCTTCTTATATAAAGGCATACTTATAATCATAATGCCAAATACTACAACAGAAAGTACAGGTATGGAAACCACAAATATAAGAGCAGCCTTAAAATCTATGGTGAATGCCATGATCATTGCACCGAATACCACGAAGGGGGAACGGAGAAACAACCGCAAAAACAGATTGACCCCTGATTGAACCTGATTCACATCGCTGGTCATTCGTGTAATCAGTGTGGCAGTCCCTACGGTATCAATTTCCTGATAAGACAAGCTGTTGATATGGGCAAATAAATCATTTCTCAGTGAGGTACCAAATCCGGCAGCTGCCTTTGCCGCGAAGTACTGGGCAGTAATGGAGCAGGCAAGCCCTATAATGCCTAACAGCACCAGCAATCCGCCCATAGAAAGAATATAGTGCAGATCGTGATTCTTAATTCCAATATCAATGACTCTGGCCATAACCAAAGGCACTAAAAGCTCAAAGCTGGCCTCCAGAAGTTTAAACAAAGGCCCCAGAATACTTTCCAGCTTATACTCATTTAGATATTTAAGGAGCTTTTTCATTTTCCTTTTCCTCCGTAATCAATACTTTTTTAGAATAATGCCTTGTATTATTATACCATTTTGATATAATAATACAAGTACTAATTGAAAATCTTATGAATAGAGGATGTACCATATGGTTCCGATTAATTCAAAACAGCTTTATTATTTTACAGTCATTTCAGAAACCGGCAGTTTTACAGCTGCCGCAAAGAAACTGGGAATATCCCAGCCGCCTTTAAGCAAGCAGATCATGCTTTTGGAAGAGGAGTTGGGAGTTAAACTTTTTGAACGGGGAGCGAAGAAAACAGAACTTACAGAAGCAGGCACTTATTTATATTTTAAGGCAAGAGATATTTTGTCTCTGATGGACTCCGTATCAGATGATTTAAAACACTTCCCCTCTTCTGCCAGAGGCCTTTTAAAGCTGGGTGTCATCTCCTCAGCGGGAACAGTTCTTGTGGATTTTCTGAAACATTTTACAGCTGATCATCCAGGTGTCCGGTTTGAAGTGACAGAAGGAAACACCTATGAGCTGCTGGAGAAGATGAAAAACGGACTGGTTGAGTGTTCTATTATTAGGACACCTTTTAATCCGGAAGGTCTGGAATGTGTCTATGGTAACAAAGAACCGATTATGGCAGTGGGAATTCCAGAATTTTTTCCGGAGATATCAGATGATAAAGTAAGAATTACCGGATTAACGGGAAAGCCTCTGATTTATTACCGCAGATTTGATTCCATCATATCTCTTGCATTTCAAAACAGCGGCATAGAACCGGATATATTCTGCCGTAATGACGATGCCAGAACCTGTCTTCAATGGGCAAAAGCCGGACTTGGGATCGCACTGGTGCCTCAATCCATCTGTGATATTAAGGTGCAGGATAACCTTATGTTTAAGGAGATTGATTCTCCTGATACAGTCACTCAGATTGCTGCAGTTTATAAAAAAAATGGCTATGTTTCAAACATAGCCAGAGAATTTGTAAATAGTTTTGGTTGTCAGAACGGCTTGCTTTAATCAAACAGGCTTAACTGGGTTATCTGGTATTTTTTCTTATAAGCATGAATGATATCCGGCATTTTATACAGAATCCTGTTGCGCTCGCACTCTTCAGAAAATATTTGCCATAATTTGCGGGCTTTAGGACTGGTACAATGATAATTGTTCTTATACTGTTTCATATATTTTCGTCAAGATGTTCCCCGGGAAACAACTCCCTTAAGCGGTCGTAATACCATTCTCTTTGATTGTTACGAAGTGTAACCCCAAAAGCCGGATAGATAAAATCGGCACCGGTTTCTTTTGCGGCATTTATGATTGAACGTATATTCTCCTCATGATCCTCTAAAAAAGGAAGCACTGGCATGAGGAGAATCCCTGCAAACAGCCCCCGATCCTTTAACGCCGCAATCAGAGATAACCGGTCAGAAGGTCTGGATACTCTTGGTTCTAATTTAGCCGCCAGGGCATCATCAGTGGTTGTAACCGTAACTTTTAACAGTACAGGAGAATGATCTGCTATACTTTCCAGTATATCAATGTCTCTGTTAAGCAGATTGCTTTTTGTGGCAATCGCTGCGCCAAAGCCAAAGGCATCAATTAATTCCAGAGCATGTCTGGTAAGTTCCAATTCCTTTTCCAATGGATTATAGGGATCACTCATAGCCCCAGTGCCAACCACTCCATTTTTTACCTTTCGTCTTAAATCATCCCGGATAATTCGCAGGGCATCCTCTTTGACCCGAACCTGATCAAACCGGTCTATTCCATAGCAGTCCGAACGGCTGTCACAGTAAATACACCCATGGCTGCAGCCCCTGTAAATATTCATATTATAATCAATCCCGAACCACCCGGAATCCTTTGTTTTTGTTACAATTGTTTTTGCAGGAATGAGTTCCATGCATCCGTCCTCTCTTTCTTTTTCTGCCAAAAAAGGTGATCCCTTGATATTTTCTTTCTGCCATGTTAATATGCTTATACGAGATAAGAAGGGAAGAGTTTATTATGATACGTTTGTTATTGCGCTGCAAGCAGATATACGACAAATTTACCAGAGATGAAATGACTGTCTATGCAGCACAGGCATCATTTTTTACCATAATTGCTGCTTTTCCGTTTATTATGCTGTTATTAGCAATGATTCAGTTTATCCCATCTATTACAAAAGCGAACCTGCTCCAGGTTTTAATCACAATCATTCCAAGCTCCTTAGAGATTGACAGCGTCATCGTTACCGTAATTGAAGATCTTTATACTCATACTCCTGCGGCAATTTTATCTGCCACTGCCATTGCCGCTATCTGGTCCGCTTCCAGAGGCATGTTGAGCATAGAGCGTGGATTGAACCGTGTTTTCGGCCAGGAGAACAAGCGGAGCTATCTAATGACCCGTTTTGTCTGTGCCTGTTATACGCTTGTATTCATCATTATCTGTCTTCTGACGCTTGTACTTCTGGTACTGGGAGGTTCCATACAGTCATTTATGAACCACCATTTTCCTATCCTTGGTGAGATCACCCGATATGTTATCAGCTTTCGCACCATGCTTTTATTTATTCTCACCTTGTGTTTTGCCATGCTTTATACCTATGTACCAGAAAAGAAACAGCAATTTATGAAGCAGCTCCCGGGTGCCGTCTTTTCTACCCTTGGCTGGATCGGTTTCTCCTTTGCTTTTTCTATCTATTTTAGTAATTTCAGCAACTATTCAGTGATGTACGGAAGCCTGACTGCCATCGTCCTTTTAATGTTATGGCTTTATTCCTGCATCTCCATCCTGTTTTTCGGAGCCGAAATCAATTATTATTATTCAGAGAACTGGAAAGATGGAGTATAATTTAGGAAAGCCAGTGATTCCCTTAAGAATCCCTGGCTTTTTGATACGGGCGATCTAAGAAAAAAGGGGCGTTGACAAATATCTGTCACCTGTGTCAGGAAGAAGCACTACGATTGTTTTACCTTGGAATTCAGGCCGTTTGGCTACTTCTTTTGCAGCCCATACAGCTGCGGCAGAGGAGATACCCACGAGAATTCCTTCTGTCTTAGCAATCTCTTTTCCGGTTTCATATGCATCGTTGTTCTCTACCGGTATAATTTCATCGTATACATCCTTGTTGAGTACGGTTGGAACAAAACCAGCTCCAATTCCCCTGGATTCCATGAGGGCCTGGCTTTCCGCCTGAAAGAATGGGTGATCCTGCCGGTTCCACTCCAATAATCCTGATATCCGGGTTCTTGCCTTTTAAAAATTCCCCAACACCAGTGATTGTTCCTCCAGTACCAATTCCTGCAACAAATACATCGACTTTTCCATCTGTATCCGCCCATATTTCAGGTCCGGTTGTTTCACGGTGTATTCTTGGATTAGCAGGATTATCAAACTGTCCCATGATAACTGAACCCTCTATCTCCTTTTGCAGCTCTTCTGCTTTTTCAATTGCGCCTCTCATTCCTTTTGTTCCCTCTGTAAGCACAATTTCAGCCCCGTACGCTTTTAAAAGATTCCTTCTTTCTACACTCATGGTCTCTGGCATAGTAAGGATTGCGCGGTAGCCTTTCATGGCAGCAATGCTGGCAATTCCGATCCCGGTATTCCCGGAAGTAGGTTCAATAATAGTGGCACCTGGTTTAATTGTACCATTTTTTTCTCCAGCCTCAATCATGGCTAATGCTGCTCTGTCTTTCACACTGCCTGCCGGATTAAAATATTCCAGCTTTGCAATGACACAAGCATTCAGCCCATGCACTTTTTCATAATTGGAAAGTTCCAGCAAAGGAGTATTGCCAATGAGTTCCATAGCACTTTTTTTGATATTTCCCATAATCAACCTCTTTTCTCATACGTTTATAGATCCCGCGTATGTGTCCTGATTATATTTTATCTGCAGGCATGTATTATTATGATAAACCGTAAATCTTGCGGTACTTTTCTTTCAGGTAATCAATGAAGTATTCCGGAGTAAAGTCCTCCCCGGTTGCCGCCTTTAGAATCTCACGGCTTGTCTTCATCTTTCCGTACTGATGAACATGGCTTCGCAGATATTCTTTGATCACATCCATCTTCCCGTCTCTTAAAAGCTGATCAAAATCCATTTCCTTCTTCATATGGAAATAAAGCTGTGCTCCAAAGGCATTGCCTAATGCATAGGAGGGGAAATAACCAAAAAGTCCCTGTGACCAGTGAATATCCTGCAATATACCTTTTGAAACCTGTTCCGGACGGATCCCTAAATATTCTTCGTATTTATCAGCCCAGATCTCAGGCAGTTTCTTTAAGTCAACATCTTCTTCCATAATCATCTTTTCCATCTCGTAACGGATCAGAATATGGAGACTGTAAGTCAGTTCATCTGCTTCTGTACGGATAAATCCGGGTTCAACTTTATTAATGGCTTCCGTATACTGATCGATGGACACAGAATCAAGCTTGTCAGGATAGAGTTCTTTTAATTTATCATAAAGCGGAACCCAGAAGTTGGGATTACGGCCAATGATATTTTCATAAAATCTGGACTGGGATTCATGCATACCCATAGAAGTTCCCTGTCCCACTGGCGTCTGAGTAATCTCATCGCTAATTCCCAATTCATAAAGCCCATGACCGCCCTCATGGATCACAGAGAACATGGAGCTGTCCATCTTATCATGATAACTGGTTGTGATGCGGACATCGTGATTGTGAAGATTGGTTGTGAATGGGTGGGCGCTTACAGACAATACGCCTTTGTGAAAGTCAAACCCGATATACTCAGCAAGGAAACGAGCCATCTCCTCCTGCTTTTCTTCGGGGTAGCCTCCAGTGAGAAAGGAATCGTCAATTTCTTTTCCATTCTCTTTAATTTCTTTTAGAAGAGGAATGATCTCTTCCTTGAGTCTGCCGAAAAATTCATCCAAAAGCTCTGTATCAAAGCCCTTCTCATATTCGGCAAGAAGGACATCGTAAAGCTTCTGACCCTCTTTCTTCCGATAGGAGGCGACTTTTCTTTTATAATTAATTACCTTTTCTAACGTAGGCAGAAATGAATCGTAATCTTCGTTCTTTTTTGCCTTAACCCACACTCTTGCAGCCTCCGCTATCAGCTGGGCATTCTCTCTATATTCAGCTTTTGGGATGCAGATCAGTTCTTCTCTGGCTTCCTTTGCACCTTTAAGAACTGCCTGCTGGACTTCTGATAAATCAGATTCTTTTTCACACGCTGCTATGGCATCTCCCATTTCATCACCAGTCATAAAACCGTAATATTCCTCAGAAAGAGTACCAATCACTCTGGCTGTATAAGATCCTGATTCTTCCGGAGCCAGTGTCTCGTTATCCCACTCAAAAAGAACGAGAGCAGTCTGCAGAGCCATTGTCTTTTCTAATACGGAAGACAAATTTTCATAAGTTTTATTCATTTTTATTTCTCCTTTACAAAAAATCGGGACATTCTGTATGATTGTCTCCAAACCCTTTAAAAAAATACCGGAGAGGATTTACTTTCCGTTACCAAAGATGGATGCTTCTTTTATATCCAGCCTGTTCAGCCATTCCCGGATCTTTTCTTCCATATAAAAAGAAACGTTAAAATCTTCTAATTGAAAGTCAATTTCAATATCTGTTTTCATGGTAGCAAGTAGTTTGGACAGTAATGCCGCCTTTTCACCGCAAAGTTCCTCTTCACTGGTCTTCGTCATAGCTTTATAAGGAGATCTTGAAATACCCAAATCATTTTTCCAGAAATCCTGAAGTTCCTTTAACCGCTTTTTGTCTGATTCTGCTTCATGTATGGCCGCATAAATATTCTCTACAGTTCCATATTCCTGAAGCAGTAAGGGCGCTGCACTGCTAACACCTTTCACACCTGGAATATTATCAGAAGCATCACCCTGTATTCCTTTTAAATCCGGAATCTGCTCCGGCATCACGCCTTCCTCACGCAGAACCGTATCCGATGTATATTCGAATACTTTTTCCGGCAGATTAATCTCTTCTTTCCCAAAGCCGTAAAAAGAATAATATTTTTTATAAAGCTCGTCCGCTTTCTCCTGGCGGGACTGAACCATCCACGCACGGACATTATGCTCATCGCTTACCAGCTGAAGATAGTCATGATCCTTGGTTAAAACAACCATGGGGATCTGCTCCCTGAATTTCATAACCAGACTTCCTGCATAATCATCTGCTTCATACTCATCGCTGTAAAGTACTTTAAAACCTGCTTCCTCCAAAATTCGTTCCATGAGCGCAAACTGTTCTTTTAACGGATCCGGTGTTGACCCTCTTGTCCCTTTATACTGGGAATACAGTTCTCTGCGAAAGGTATCTCTGGTTTTATCAAAAACAAAGGCGATGTGGTCGGGCTGCTGTTTCTTCATAAGGGAAACTATCATCTTAAGCATGCCAAAAATAGCATTGGTATACGTTCCATCCTTTGCATGAAGAATCTTATCATAATGCTTCAGTTTTTCCTCTTCTGTCTTGGCAAACATGATTTCCCTGGGCAAAACTGCATAATAACAGGTTGACAGCATGGATGAGCCATCTACAACCACAAATTTATTTTCTGACATCTATAAACTCCATTCTTTTCCGTTCCAGACGGAATTAAGTAAAATAATTCTGCAATTCCGTTTCATTCTTTGCGCCCAGCCGTTTCATGATTTCCTTCCGCTCCTGAGCAGACAATCCCTTCCACAGCTTCTGAACGCGGGGGTCTGAAAATCCAACATAGGGCAGACCATTTCTATCGCATTCATAAGATGATAAATAGTGATTGAGCGCACTCCATTCCACATAAAAAGCAGTGATACTGCGGCTTAAAGAGCTGACTTTTGCCATATTCGTTCCTCCCGGATATTTTTGCTGACTTTATGCTGCAATGATAAATCTATGATTGTGAATCATTTTTCCAAATCTGAACTTCGCCCTGGTAATCCGAAAAACAGCTGTTAATAATCTCTTCCACTTTATTCCAGTCTCCACCCGCATTCCCACAGCCGATACCATAGGGAAATGCAACTTTTTCAAGTTTACCTCTGACATCTACAAAATCCCGGATCTCAGTTACAGCCTTCAAAAGCGCTCTATAATCCGTATAAATTCCATTCTTCCCATAATTATCCTGTCCGTAAAGATTGGCAATCAGAAACCACCGGCCATTTAACTCAACCGGCTGTGCTGAAACTCTGCCTAATAAACCGGAGGTAATTCCGCCGGCCTGTTCCTGCCACTGTTTTGTAATAATCCGATATGTCTTCTCTACCTCAGGAAACATCGTTTTAATCTGCCCGGCAATTCCCCGTCCAAATACTCCCTGGCAATTCACCTGATGACAGATAATGTCCGCATCGGAATTAAAGATATCTCCGCTGAAATACTTTAGCATAATTCTCTCCTCCAAGCTTATCTAATCAGATATCCTAACTCATTATACCCTGATTTTCCAGTTATTCATAGTACATTCACCAAGTTTTAACATATATTTTCCAAAAACCCGTTGAAGTATAGGGAAATAAGATTTATAATAAACATTAACAGCAAATAAAAAAGGTAAGGTACGTAAGAGAATGGAAAAAGAGATTAAATGCCCCTACATTATATTTAAAATTGCAGGTTCTTTATACTGCATAAACAGCAAATACATATCCACAATTTTACAGTTGCCGGAATACAGCACCATTCCTGCCGCACCAGCGAATGTCACCGGAATGTTTAAGTACCGGAACCAGGTCATAAATATGATAGATTTACGCATTACGTTTGGTTTAAAGCCCATCGTAGAAGAATGCAAAGACTTTGAACAGATGATTGATGCCAGAAAACAGGATCATATCAACTGGGTCAATGAGCTTGAAAGATATATCAAAGAAGGAGGCTCTTTTACGCTGGCAAAAGACTCCCACCAGTGTGCATTTGGAAAATGGTATGATAATTTTACTACTGATAATCAGTCAATTGCCAATCATTTAAAAAAAATCGAAGAGCCTCATGAGAAACTCCATAAGGCGGCTGCTGAGGCAGAAGACTGCAAAAGAGACTGTGAAAACTGTCAGGAATCCGAATGTCTGCAAACGGTCTTAAAGCGGGTAAAAGGCGAATCCATGCCGGTTATTTTAAAACTCATGGATCAGACAAAGGATCTGTTCCGTTCTACTATTTATAAAGAGATGGTTTTAATACTTGATGGTGTCCAGTGGGGTATGGTTGTAGACGAAATCGTGGCAGTTGAGGATCTGGATATTATCTCCGAACGTCACGAAGACCCTATGGTTAATCATTGTTCCTATTTAGGCAGAGTTATGGAAAGTGAAAAACGGGAAGGACTGATCTTTGAACTTAATCCTGAGACACTGATGGCTAAATTCAGAGATCTGGAATTAACATTTTAACAAATCAAATAGGTAAGAGCCGGAAAAGTTTTGGCAGAAGCTTTTCCGGCTCTTTTTACAGTCAGGAAAACAACTCTGACTTCTTTCAGAAATACTTTTTATTACCCCAAAGGTTGCTCTTCTTCAAATCCAGATATTCATTGTATGCTTTTTCCAAAATCTGCTTTTCATTGGAAAACTTCAGAAGATGATACGCTTCATGGAACTTATAGTATCCTGAATCAATAAAATATTCTTCCCGCTGTGGTTTACTGTAATAGCTGTCGGCCATCATGAGATACCAGTATACATCCTTTTCCACCATATCCTGAGGCGTATTGAAAGAATACTGACTCTTACCAATGTACTTGATAATGGACGCACTTACTCCGGTTTCTTCCTTAACTTCCCGAAGCGCCGTCTCTTTATACTCTTCACCCGCTTCTACTGTTCCCTTTGGCAAAACCCAACCTTCATATTTGTTTTTGTAATTCTTATATAAAACCAGAATTTTACCTCGAAAAATAACCACACCGCCACAACTCGTTGCTTCTATCATTGCAATTCCTCCAGAGTGAAACCGTGAATCCATGCGGATCCCGATTTTGGTGTGTCTCACAGACTGGCTATAGTATACCTCTTTTTATAATGATATGCAAGTGTGTAATCGCTGTCCTTATCTGGAAAAATATAAATCAAAAAGTGATCTGGCGATGGGTGCAGCAGTTTTTCCCCCAGATCCTCCCTCTTCTACAATGACGCTGACGGCTATCTTTGGGTGTTCTGCAGGAGCATATCCCACAAACCACGCATGAGTCTCTTTGTTTTTGTCAAATTCCGCTGACCCCGTCTTTCCTGCCACTGTATAGGCATCTGTCCGAAGCGCAGATCCGGTTCCTTCCGTGATCACAGCCTGCATCAGTTCTGTCATTTTGGCTGATTCTTCCGCAGTCATGATATTCCCATAAGCCTGGGGCACAAATTTCTTAATGATATCTCCTCCGGCATTCTCCACATGGTCAATTAAATAAGGTTTCATCAGAGTTCCCCCGTTGGCAATGGCTGCAGTAATCATGGCATTATGAAGAGGAGTAATCTGGGTCTGACCCTGTCCAATGGCAGTCTGAAGTATCTGCCACGTATCCGCTCCTGGTGCCATAATATAAGAACTTCTGTTGGACGGAAATGGCAAGGAAAGATCTGTGTTAAACAGCAACTGCTGCGAAGTGTTCCTTAAACCATTTAAATCCACCATAAGGCCAAGATTTGAAAAGGCTCCATTGCAGGAGTTGGCAAATGCCTGGGTAAAATTCTGATGTCCATGGGCGGTCTCATGATAGCATTTGATGGAGTAATCCCCATTTTCATAAATCCCGTCACAGTCAAAAACATAATCTTTATAATTTTCAGGATTTTCCCGGATGTATTCCAGGGCCGTAACAATCTTAAATGTGGACCCTGGGGGATATAGTCCCTGGGTTGCCCGGTTTAACAGCTGTCCTGATGTATTTTCTTCTGCAACCAGACTATTCCAGTCACTTAAAATCGTGTTGGGATTATAATCAGGCTTTGATACCATGGCAAGAATCTTACCTGTATCAGGTTCCATGACTACAACTGCCCCGTTTCTTTTTCCAAGTGCTTCATACGCCTTTTTCTGAAGATCCACATCCAGGGTTGTCACCACGTTATCTCCCTGGTTTTTCCTTGAAGACAATTCATTAATCACCTGTTCAATGATATTGACATGGCTGGTAAGCAGATAGAAATTAGACTGGGCCTCCAGCCCGGTCTTTCCGTTAACCGGATATCCCACTGAATGGGCAAACATGGAATCGAATGGGTAAACCCTGGTCTCATGCCCTTCCCCGTCCACATCAGTCCGGGCAAGAACCTGGCCGTTACTGCTCCTGATCTCACCCCTTACTACCCGGTCTGCGAAGCTGTCCAGTCTGGCATTATAGGAATTATTTATTACACTGTCGCTCTTCACCTGAAGAAAGTATCCATAATAAACCACCAGACCTATAAATAACAAAACAATTCCATAGGTTAGAATTAAGATCTGATGATTTGCTTTTGGATTCGCATTAGCTTTCATATTGGTCCTCTTCCTCTTCATTGCGCTTTAGAATATAAAGTCCCTGGATAATTCCAAAAATAATAAAGGTACTTAGCACCGAACTTCCCCCATAACTGACAAGAGGAAGGGTGACACCAGTTGAAGGGATGAATTTGGTCACTCCTCCTACTGTTAAAAAGACCTGAATTGCATAGATCATACCCAGCCCAAAGGCAATTAGCTTATAAAACACGGCCTGCATATTCCCTGCAATCATCATAAACTGTAAAGCAGCCAAGGCATATTAAGAGGACACAGAGGGCAAAAATTCCACCCATTTCCTCTGATATGGCAGAAAATATGAAATCTTTTTCCACAACCGGGATTTTTCTTGGCATTCCACGGTAAAGCCCCATCCCAAACCAGCCGCCTGTTCCAATGGCAAACAGGGACTGACTGATCTGATATCCTTTTCCAGCAATATCAGACCACGGATTCAGCCACGCAGCAACCCTGGTCTTTACATGACTAAATAACTGGAATGCAAATGTGGATGCTAAAATTCCCCCCACCGTTCCTCCAAGTAAGTATCGCCATTTACCAGTTGCTATAAAAAGCATAAACACATAGGTTATAAAGAATATCAGTGCACTGCCTAAATCCTTGGAAAGCACCAGTATCAGCACATGAAGTGCAGAAACTCCACTGACTAAAAGAATTGTCCGGTTACTGACAGAGCGGTAAAACATGGTGGCGATAAAAAAAACATAGCTGATCTTTACAAATTCAGACGGCTGGAAGGAAAATCCAGCTACTCCGATGGAAAGCTGGGCTCCATAACTTGTAGTTCCAGCGACACACACGATTCCAAGAAGGATCACACCTCCTATGCCATAAACCCAGGGAATCTTACTTAGCTGCCATACCCTGTCAATGATAAATGGTATAATACAGGTTACTGCCGCCGCCACAACTACAATGGTAAACTGCTTCACCGCTTTGTCAAATGACAATCTGGTAAGCATAATAAAGCCTATGGATAGAAGCATACACATATTATTGACCAGTAGTTTTGATCGGTTTCTGTAAAACAGCCGGTATAAAAACAGGTAAGCAAAAAAGAACAGGACCTGTGCTCCATAGAAAACAAGCATCCGCTCATCTTCTGTCTCCAGCCAGATGATTCCATACGCCAGAAGATGAATCAGAAACATCAAAATGTTCTGCCGCCTGCAAATGCTGTTTTTTCTCTTATCATCCTGAAAAGAAAAATATCTAAAATTTAAATATGTGTATAAAGCGATCAGCAGTATCATCAGATACCGGGATACATCTATTATCAGATTAATCATAAATCACCTATTCAATACCGCGTTTAAAATGTCCCCTTGTAAATTCCGGCAGATTGATTTCTGCCTTTTTCCCCCTTAGAAACTCGTCGGAAAAAGCCTTAACAATCGTTTCTGTCTCTCTTGGACCCTCAGTTGTAAATTGAAGTCTTAAAGAGGCGGGTGACAAAGAACTCACGGTATCACTTAATCCCAAAAGAGAAAGGGGTGCTGTGTTATAAATTGAATTGTAGCAAAATGCACAATGGTTTCTTACAGGGAATTCTTTTCCCATACGATCTTTTATATTTAATTCCACCGGTGTCTTATCACACCGATCCATTCCCTGGTGAATGCACTGTGCCGTAACCATCATTGGAAGACGACCGTAGATTAACAGTTCTCCTGGAATCTCTAGCTTTTCCAATTCTCTGCTGTTTAATTCCACTGGCCAGGTGATCTCATCTGCACCAAGGCTCTTAAGCATCTTTTGTGCCTGGTTATTCATTCCATATACGCCGAAATCAAAAATAAGATTTCCTTCTATGCCTGTCTTCTTTAAATAGCCCGGTTCTTCCATGGATCGGATTAAAAAACCATCAAATCCGGCTTCTTTTAAATAATTCTGATGACGGTCAAAGAACAGCTGGGCTTCTGTACGAAAAATATGAGGCATGGTCAGATAACACTCCTTTCCCTTTTCATGGCACAGATTTACATATTGATTCCACCGTTCCGGTTCAAAATGAGCTGCTTCTATATAAAGTCTGTTTACATTGGGATTATAGACCACTGCATCAAAACATTCTGGTTTTTCCAGAGAAACAGTAAGTTTTGCAGTCTTAGATACAGGGACTTTTAAAACATCATTACCTTTACCAGAAGATTCATTTTGTGGGTATTCCCTTTTGTATTCCCGGAGTATCTCTGCCTCCAGTTCTTCCAGACCTCTGCGCCTTAAATCATTCAGTGCCTGAACAGGAACAAAGACATTGCCTTTAATCTCTGCCTCCAGGTTCTCAAATAAAAATGGAGTGTTCCCTGTTTTATTCAGCTGCTTTAACACCTTTTCTTCTGACATGGGCTGGTTTAAAGCCGACATTACCAGATCTCCTTCTATCACAATGCGATGTTCCTGTGACGTCAGGATCAGGGAAGCCTTTTCTCCTTCTGAAAGCAAAATCTTACCGGTAACGGGCACTTTTAACTGCTTTTCCACATATTCACGGTCAAGCATATCAAATAACTGATTGTTCCCCTCCCTGAATGACGGTTTTTCCTTCCATACTATCATATCCCTGCCATTATGTTTCTTATAATAACCGTCTGTCTGTCCGCCTCTGTCAAACAGATCCAGAAGTACTTTTCTGTCTCTGTCTTCTACTTTATAACCGCTTCTGCCTTTTTCCAGATAGAGATCTGCATATTTGCGGTAAATGCTTACCACTCCTGCCGTATATCTGGGACTTTTCATCCTTCCCTCGATCTTCATGGAATAGACTCCGGCCTCAATCATATCGGGTATCAGATCCAGTGTGCTTAAATCCTTCAGGCTTAAGCAGTAGCGCTCCTCTTTTTTCCCAAGAGTCTTTCCCTTATCTTTTACATCAAATGGAAGACGGCAGGTCTGGGCGCATCTTCCACGGTTCCCGCTTCTGCCTCCGATGAGACTGCTGAAAAGACACTGGCCGGAATAACAATAGCAGAGAGCCCCATGGACAAAGCTTTCAATTTCTACATCAACCTGTTGGTGGATCTGCCGGATCTCTTTTAAAGACAGTTCCCTGGCAGTTACAACCCGCTCTGCACCAAGCTCCTTTAAAAGCCCGGCTCCATAAACTCCGGTAATGGTCATCTGGGTACTGGCATGAATGGGAAGATCCGGGAAATATTCCCTTACAAAGGAAAGCACTCCTAAGTCCTGTACAATAACAGCATCAAGTCCATGGCGATAGTAAGGTAGAAGATACTCAAAAAGTTCCTTCATCTCCTGTTCCTTCATAAGAGTATTGACAGTTAAATAGAGTTTTCTACCTTGAAGATGAACATAGTCAATTGCCTCCAGCAGCTTGTCCTCTCCTGGGTTTTCTGCGAATGCTCTGGCTCCGAACCGGCTTCCTCCAATATATACTGCATCTGCGCCTGCAGCTACTGCAGCCTTCATGCTTTCAAACGAGCCTGCCGGAGCAAGGATCTCAACTATTTTTTTCACATCTGCCTCCAAAATTCTCAGTAATTAAAATCTGATTGATAAAAAGGAGGAGGTCACGGAAAATCCATGAAACACCCCCTCCTGCCTTATTCATTCCTGTCTGAACCAGAAGATTTCTTTAATCCAGCCAGTTCTGTTTTCACTGCCTCCAGCTTCATCTGAGTTGCAACCAACTCATGCTTTAAACTGTAGGTTTCCTTCTCCATCTCAGTTTTTGCTGCTCCAGCCTTGCTATCTGTTCTCTGGCTTTAAAATAATCATCTGCCATATTTAACTCTATCATAACGTTCTGGTATTCTGCACTCTGCTTCGTGAATCCTTCCCGACGTTTTAAAGTTATGATCATCTCATTGATGTAGCTGGCAAGGCGCTGTATATACCCCTCTTCTTCACTGCCGCCAAGTGCATAAATCTTGCCATCAATCAAAACTTCTGTATATTGCTTGGAATCCATGTTGTTCTCTCCCTGTTATCATTTGCTCTTTCTTTACTATATCATACTTTACACAGTTAGGAAAGTTCTAAAATTCAGGCAGTTACGACTCCATGGGGATACCAAGATGCCCATAAGCACGTTCCGTCGCCACCCGTCCTCTGGACGTACGGTTTAAAAATCCATTCATCAGAAGATAGGGTTCATATACATCTTCCAGTGTCCCTGCATCCTCACCCAAAGCGGCAGCAAGGGTATCAAGACCTACGGGACCTCCGGCAAATTTTTCAATTACTGTGGTAAGAATTGCGCGGTCGTTGTAATCCAGTCCGAATTTATCCACATCCAGTATATCAAGAGCGAAATCTGCCACTTCCCTGGTAATCACTCCATGGTACTTCACCTGGGCGAAATCCCGCACTCTCTTTAACAGACGGTTTGCCAGTCTTGGCGTCCCTCTGGAACGCCTGGCAATCTCCACTGCTCCCTCTTCCTCGATTTCCACCCCCAGAACATCTGCGGATCGGGATACAATAATCTTTAATTCATCTGGTGTATAAAATTCCAGCTTTTGAACTACTCCAAAACGATCCCGAAGGGGGGTGCCGTCAAAAGCCCGGCTCTGGTGGTGGCTCCCACCAGGGTAAACTTAGGAAGGTCCAGCCGGATGGATCTGGCTGCCGAGTCTTTTCCAAGCATGATATCAATGGCAAAATCCTCCATGGCAGGATAAAGTACTTCTTCCACCTGCCGGTTTAAACGGTGAATCTCATCCACAAATAAGACATCACCTTCCTGAAGATTATTTAAAATAGCTGCCATCTCACCTGGCTTTTCTATGGCGGGTCCTGAAGTAACTTTCATGTTCACGCCCATCTCATTGGCAATAATACCGGAAAGAGTGGTCTTTCCAAGTCCAGGCGGTCCATAGAACAATACATGGTCTAAGGATTCCCCTCTGGCTTTTGCCGCTTCAATATATACTTTTAAATTGGTCCGGATCTTCTCCTGTCCGATATATTCATTCAGACTTCTGGGTCTTAAATTCGGTTCAATCTTTTTTATCCTCTTCTGTTAACTCTGTGGTTATTATTCTACGCTCCATCTTCGCCATACCCTGTTATATTCTATATAAATGCCAAATGCTTTAAGGAAGCCTTTAAGACATCCTCCACAGACATGGTGTCCGTTACCTCTACCTGACGCACCGCACGTCCGGCTTCCGCAGGAGAGTAACCAAGTGCAGTGAGCGCATCAATGGCTTCGCCAGTGACTCCGGTTTCTTTTCCCAGATCATTGACCGTCTCTTTAAAGGCGGCTGGGATCATATCTTCTATGTCAATCTTATCTTTTAAATCCAGAATAATTCTCTGAGCAGTTTTCGCACCTACGCCAGGCGCCTTGGAAATAGCCTTTGCATCTCCAGATATCACCGCTCCTTTTTAAATCATCCGGATCCATGGCAGACAAAATTCCCAGTGCTCCTTTGGGGCCAATCCCATTCACACTGATCAGCTGCTTAAACATCTTTAGATCCTGGCGGGATAAGAAGCCGTAAAGACACATGGCATCCTCTCTTACCTGGAAATATGTATATAACTTTACTTCCCTGCCGACACCTGGAAGCTTCTCAAATACAGACAGGGGAATGAAAATTTCATATCCTACGTTTCCGCATTCAATTACGACACAGTCTCCTGTCATCTCGGCAATCGGTCCTTTTACGAAAGAAATCACTCTGCAGTTCTCCTTTTATCCCTTGCAAATACTTTTGTAAAACCATTACTTTGATTTTTATCATAGCATACTGCCAGTTGATATGCAAGTAATTGATCGAACAAATATTCTGTACTCCGTTGACGAACCAGACAGCTTTGGCTATAATAAGAAGCGAAAAGAAAGGACGAAACTGCTGATGATCACTCTAAAAAAACAAATAGCCTTTGAAGAAACCTATCCTCTTCACCGTCTGGGAAACCGGGAGGAACTTCTGTTCTTTGATATAGAAACCACTGGATTTTCAGGGGAGTATTCCACTCTCTACTTAATTGGATGTGTCTATTACCGGAACGGGGTCTGGAATCTGGTCCAATGGTTTGCCGATACTCTGGATTCGGAAAAAGAGCTTCTTGTAACATTTTTCGAATTTCTTAAAGGTTTTCAAAAGGTAATTCATTTTAACGGGGATGGATTTGATATTCCTTATCTGTTAAAGCGCTGCCGTGCCTACGGGTTTCACTATAATTTTTCAGGCACCGAAAGTCTGGACATCTATAAAAAAATCCGTCCATACCGGAATCTTTTAGGTCTTTCAAGCATGAAGCAGAAAGCCATTGAAGCATTCCTGGGAGTGGAACGGAAGGATCTTTATTCCGGCGGACAGCTGATTGAAGTTTATAAAGATTACTTAATCTCCAGAGATCAGTACCTTTTTGATTTGCTGATCTTACATAATGAAGACGATTTAAAAGGTATGCCGTTAATTCTCCCCATTTTAAACTACCCTGATTTTCTGGAGCATGACTTTTCATTGTCAAACCAGGAGCTTATCATCAATCCTGATTTACTGGGACGGGAGCAGCATCTTCTTAAGCTGACCCTTGAAAACGGTTTTTCTGTACCTGTCGGATTTTCAAAAGCCAATTCCATGGTCAGGGCAACAGCAGACGGCAGAGAGCTCACCCTTCTCATCGACCTTTATGAAGGTGAGCTGAAATACTTTTACCCGGATTATAAAAATTATTATTATCTCATATATGAAGACAGAGCCATTCATAAAAGTGTGGCAGAATACGTGGACAAAGAAGCACGGGTGAAGGCAGCTGCAAAAAACTGCTATATCCGGCAGACCGGCTGTTATGTACCTCAGTTTTCTCCTTTATGGACGCCCGTTTTTCAGTATCAGTGGAAAGATAAGATTACCTATTTTGCCTATGATCCAGAGTTCTTTCAGGATCAGGAGAAGCTAAAGGCTTATATCCGCCATCTGTTCGATCATCTTTCTTCTTAAGCCGTTTATCGGATTCCCTGCATTTTACGGAAGTCTCTTGGAGATACACCTTTAATTTTTTTAAAGGCATCTCCAAAGTAATTTCCGTCACCGAACCCGCATTCAAGTGCGATATCTGTCACAGATTTTCCAGTATTTATTAACAGCTGGGCAGCTTCCCGAATCCGGATATTGGTTAAATACTCTTTAAACCCAAATCCGGTGACTGATTTAAATTTTCTGGAAAAATAAGCAGGACTCATATGGATCATTTCTGCGACTTCATTGAGAGTCAGGGGTGCTCCGTAGTTATGGTAGATATATTCCGCCGCTTCTTCTATGGCTTTTTCTCCAATCTCCATCTTTCCTGCATCCGATCTGGCTTCCTGACATCTGGAAAGAAAAATCAGTAATTCATACAGATAATTTCTCATCATCATGGGAGAATATCCGTCCTGACCGGCTCCCTCATAAACCATCTTCTGAATTAATTCTTCTGCGTAGGACCTGCTGCCTGCCGGTATGGAGACTTTGGAACTTTGAAATAAAGAATCGGTCAGATGGGAACCGCAGCTTTGAGTCATGTCATTTAAATATTCCTTATCAAAGCTCAGGGTAATCCTTTCGTTGACCGGACTGGAATAATAAGTGGTCCGGTGGATTTCACCAGGTATGATAAATACCATATCACCTGGTTCCAGATAATATAAGCTGTGATTAATAAATATTTTACAATGCCCCGATACCAGGTAGAACAGTTCGTAATAAGGGTGCCAATGGCTTTTCCACATATTAAATTCATAAGGACGTCTTGTCCTGCTGATTTGAAATTCCATAATTTCTTTAATAGTCCCCTTTTTTTAACAATTCTCTGATATAGGAAAATGTTTTTTTCTCCCCCTCATCTTTTAACATGATAAGAAGGGTTTCTAAAAGTTTTTCCGTCTCAGGCGCAACGATCATATAAGCCTTCCCCTGTACGTAATATTCCCATGGAGATCCATCCGTATAATCTTTTCCCTTATAGGTCTTAGACGCTGCAATCCGATCCATGACCATCTCGACCAGATATTTAAGAGGCATTTTATAACCAATCATCCCTTTTGACGGATCCATGGAGAAATCGATCCAGTATTCACAGTGATGCTTGTTTCGTCCCTTGTGATGAAGCCATGCTTTGGAAAAGCCTTTTTCTTCAATTTCTGCAGCATTGGGACTTCTGTTTCCCTGATAATATAAGACACCTGGTATGAATTCTTCCGGACTGTATTTGGAAAGATCGTGAAGCAGACCCTGTTTAATCAGCCCTACCCGGAAGCAATTTTTCATGACCCGGATTTTGTGTATATGAATGGTACAAAAATGTCCCCAAAAGTTTTTAAATTTCATATTTATCCTTCCTGTCCCAACGTAAAATCTTCACCCATTTTATCACAATTACCTATGATTTTACCACATATTTTTCGGTTTCTTTTTTTTAAGAGAATTCTTGTTTTTTATGGTGGAAAATGTTTGACACCTTACCCATTTTATGCTATTCTTAGGGAAGTTACAGATATCCTGTAACAGTACAATTTATAGTCGTTTTGGAGGTATCATAATGAAAGGTACAGTTAAGTGGTTTAACAACCAAAAGGGTTACGGATTTATTTCCGACGAACAGGGTAACGATGTATTCGTTCACTACTCAGGTCTCAACATGGATGGTTTCAAGTCTTTAGATGAAGGCGCTGCTGTAGAGTTCGATGTAGTAGATGGAGCTAAGGGTCCTCAGGCTACAAACGTTATCAAAATATAATCATTGACTTATCAGTGTACCTTTTTCAATATAGGAAGAAGTTATATTGTTTCACATGATTACGATTGGAGCCATCCTAGGATGGCTCTTTTTGACGCTTCTATGGTTTTAATTATTTCGCTTTCTCGTATAACTCTGATAAATCTTCCACTGTAAATTCATAATGTTTATTACAGAAATGGCAGTTTACTTCTATGCTCTTTCCGTCCTCAATCATCTCTTCCAGTTCTTTTCTTCCAATGCTGATTAACGCCTTTTCAACCCGCTGCTTATCGCAGTTACAGGTAAACTGAACCGGTGTCTGCTCCATGATCTCCAGTCCAAGTCCGCCCAGAATATAGGTTAGTATCATCTCCGGAGTTTTCCCTTCTTCCAAAAGAGAAGTCACTGAATGGATCTCACCCAGTCTTTTTTCCAGCAATTCAATCATCTCTTCTGTTGCTCCAGGAAGAAGCTGGATAATAAAACCGCCTGCCTGCTTAACCGTATTATCTTTGTTCATTAAAACGCCAAGTGCTACGGAAGAAGGTGTCTGTTCTGAATTGGCATAATAATAGGTAAGATCTTCTGCGATCTCTCCGCCAACCAATATGGTCTGTCCCACATATGGCTCTTTTAAACCAATGTCCTGGATCACGCTTAAAACGCCTTCTCCAACAGCACCGCCCACATCCAGTTTTCCAAACTCATTGGGAGGCAGCATAACGCCGGGATTATACGCATAACCTTTTACATTTCCCCTGGAGTCCGCAGTTACAGTCAGACCTTCTATGGGACCGCTGCCCTGGATCTTAATTGTAAGTAAATCCTCTTCTCCCTTCATCATAATACCCATCATACCGCCAGCCGTTAAAAGTCTTCCTAATGCAGCCGTTGCCACAGGACTGGTATTATGAGCCTGTCTTGCATGCTCCACCAAATCCCTGGTAGTCGCTGCAAAAGCTCTGATCTGATGATTCCCTGCTGTTGCCCTTACAATATAATCAGCCATTTTTTTGCTCCTTTCCATGCTCTCGCGCAATCAGATAAATTCGTTCACTGGTATCCTTAACCGGTTCCCTGGTAAAAGCATCGTATGCTTGTATAAATTCCAGTCCGGCTTCCTTTAATGCCTTCTTAATTTCATCGATGGTATAAGCTCTCTGGTAATGGGTTTCCATATATTTCCGATACAGATCCTCTTCCTCTCTGATAAAAAGAGAAAGATCATATTCGTTGATTTTTGTATCCTCATCATAAAAATTATCCCAGATGAAGCTGCATTCCTCCCTGTCCTCAGCAATGGTAGTATCTCCCATCACTGATTCATACTTATAAACAGTATTTAAGTCAAAGATAAAAACGCCGCCGGGATCAAGATAATTATTTACCAGCCGGAATACCTCCACCAGATCTTTGTATTCCAGAATATAGTTGATACAGTCACAGATACTTAAAACAGCCTTCACAGTGCCATAGAGTTCAAACTCCCTCATATCCTGCAGCAGATAAAGAATATCCTTACCAGATTCCGCCCGCTTATCCATGGCAATCTGAAGCATATCTTCCGAGTTGTCCACTCCAATCATATCATAGCCTGCATCTGCAAGAAGCTCTGTAAGACTTCCTGTTCCGCAGCCCAAATCCAGAACCAGGCCGTCTTTCACCCCATGCTCTTTTAAAAGGCCAGTCACATAACTGCACCAGTCTTCGTATGGAATATTATCCATAAACAGATCGTAGACTTCCGCAAAATTTGTATACGCTTCCACTTATGAGTTCCTTTCTTTAAAGCCCAATTTCTCCCAATGGAAAAACAAAGCAGGTAGCCCCGGAGAGGTACCTGCTTTCCTGTCTCATTGTCTCACTGCAATCACAGCAACCGTTACAATTACAGGTTCTGTCCGCAGCACTTTTTTATATTTCTTGCCGCTGCCGCATGGACATGGATCATTTCTTCCGATTTTAGCACCCTTTACAATGGTTCCGGAAGCTTTCTGAGTCTTATAGAGTTCTTTCTTCTTTTCCTCTGTCAGGATCTGATCCCACTGGGGAAGGCTGTAGAGCCATTCAGCTTTTGCTTCTACCATATTATAATAAAGCTTTTCGGTATCGATCTCAATTTTAACAACGGTATTCTCGTCCATCGTCTCAACAGGATTCTCGTAACCCTTTAAGCTTTCATTAATACCATCTAAAAATCCGGTCATAGTCTGCACATCTGTGCCATATCTCTTAGCCAGTTCTTCAACGGTTCCTTCCACTACTTCTTCCGGCTTAGACAGAATATGTTCGTAAATTCCCTTTTCAACCTTAAAATACTGGGTCCATAATTCTTCTTTTTCTTTATCATCCAGACCTTCGCCGTATGCCAGATTTCTCCAATTTTCTAAAATAGTCATGATTAAAACCATCCTTTTGTCTGTTCTTTCTTGTAATACTCCATCAAACAGTATATAACATATTGAAAAATTTTGCAATGCAGCTTTTAAGAAAAATACAAACTGCCTTCTTTCCTGAAGAAAATGGAATAGAAGGCAGCTTATACTTATCATTTCTTATACATATCCAAGAAGTCCCGGCAGCCATAAGGACAGTGCAGGAATATAGGATACCATAAGAAGCACGATGAAGATTGCCGCAAAATAAAGCAGTAAAGTCTTAATTACATTTTCAATCTTTGTCTCTCCAACCTTTACACCCACAAACAGGGTTGTTCCAACAGGAGGTGTTATGGTTCCGATGCATAAATTAAAGATCATCATAATACCAAAATGTATGGTATTCATTCCAAGTGCCTGGCAGACTGGCAGAAAGATGGGTGTGAAAATCAGGCAGGCAGGGGTCATATCCATAAAAGTTCCTACCAGAAGCAGTAAGATATTTATAATGAATAAGATAACATAGCGATTGCTGCTGATACCCAGCATTGCTTCTGAAACTGCAGTTGGTATGCCGGTAAATGCCATAACCCAGCTCATAATGCTGGAAACACCAATTAAAAATATAATAATTCCTGTCATCTGGGCACTTTCCAAAAACAGCTTTGGAAGTTCTGAAAGCTTTAATGACTTATAAAAGAATAAAGATAAAATTAAACTGTAAACTACGGATACCACACTTCCTTCTGTAGCCGTAAAAACTCCTGCGATAATTCCTCCAATTACAATTACAATCATAAGGAGGCAGGGAATTGCCTGAAGACATACACGGATTTTTTCCTGAGTTGTGAAGCGTTTGTTACTTTGATAACCTTTTTTCTTAGCAAGAAAATAAATAACCACCATACAGGCAAGTCCCCATAAGATACCTGGAATATAGCCTGCCATAAAAAGGGCTGCAACAGAGGTTCCACCGCTGACAAGGGAAAACGTAATCATAACATTGCTTGGTGGAATTAACAGTCCGGTTGGTGCAGTGGCAATGTTTGCAGCTGCAGAGAAGTCTCTGTCATAGCCTTCCTCTTCCTCAATGGGACCAATGATTGCTCCCATCGCAGAGGCGGCAGCCGTTCCGGATCCTGAGATAGAGCCAAACAACATGTTTGCCACAGCGTTTGTGTGAGCAAGGGATCCTGGTATTCTTCCTGTAAAGAGTTTTGCAAAATTAATGAGGCGGATTGCTATGCCTCCTTTGTTCATAATATTGCCTGCCAGTATAAAAACGGAATTGCCAGAAGACTGAATATGGAGATTCCGGAGAAAATCCTCTGAGCTCCTGTCAGCACTGCTGCGCCGGTATTTAAGATGGGCAGAATGGCACATATGGATGAAACGGCAAGTGCAACGGCAACTGGCACGCCTAATAAAAGCAGGACCACAAGGACCACTAAAATAATCAGTCCGCAAAGTATGGAAATATTCATTTATGCTTCCTCCTTTTTTTCGTAATCCGCGTGCAGCAGATCGATTGCATTAACCAGGCAAAATAACATAATCAGCACACCTGTAACCGGGACTGCCACATACACATATCCCATGGGAATCTGTAAGGATGCTGTTGTCTGAATCATTGTAAGCTTTGTAATGGAACTACCGCCATATACCATCACGACTCCGGCAAAGACAAATGCCAGCATTTCAATGGCAGCATCTAACAATTTCTTAGGAGTACCGGTTAATTTATCGGCCAGGAATCCAATTCTCATATGATCCCGTTTTCCAAATACATAGGCAGAGGCGAACAATGCCATCCACGTAAATGAATAAGTCAGCAGCTCTTCTGAAATAGTACTTGGTCTGTTAAAAAAATATCTGGTAATAATCTGATAACTGCCAATTACCGTCATAGCTGCAAAAAAGAACAATAATGACGGCTCCCAGAGCCTTCATAATCCAGTCTTTTACCTGATGCATTACTGACATTCTATTGTCCTCCTTTATTTTTATTATTTTCATCCTGAATATGCTGATATAAATCTCTGATTTTTGGATTTTCACTGAGCATTTTTTCATGAAGCGGAAGCACCTTTTCTTTGAATGCCTCTACGTCCACATCAATAAACTCCACACCCATATCTGTTTTTGCTTTCTCCCTTGCTTCATCAATGCTTTTATCCCATTCAGCAAGTTCCACCTCTGTGGAATATTTGGCTGCATCTTCAAAAACCTGATATTCTTCAGGACTTAAGCTGTTTAAAAACTTTAAATTACCTACCAGCATGTCCGGTACCATCTGATGCTTATTGTAGGAATAATATTTTGCTACTTCACCATGCTTGTTATTGGTCAGAGCCAGCTCGTTATTCTCCGCTCCATCAATAACGCCCTGCTGGATCGCTGTATATACGTCACCAAATCCCATAGGCGCTGCTGCCGCTCCAAATGAGTTTACCATCGCTACACTGGCAGGACTTTGCTGAACACGTATCTTTTTCCCTTTTAAATCATCTGGAGTGCGAATTGGCGTCTTTGCATAAAAATTTCTGGTTCCTGCATTGTACCAGGTAACAACCCGAAATCCGGCTTCGTCTGTGGAAGCATAAATTTTCTCCATATAGTCCGTATCTTCCATAACAGAGCGATACACTTGTTCGGAATCAAATAAATACGGCATACTGAATATTTCATAAACATCAGCAAATGTTTCTAGATTTGCAGTACCTGCTACAACAAAATCAATGGCTCCTGTCTGAGTAAGCTCGATTGCTTTTTGGGCAGATCCTAGAAGCTCATTGGGGAAAATCTGTACCTCATACTTGTCTCCCAGACGCTCCTCCACATACTGTTTAAAAGCAAGAAGACCTAAATGCTCCGGATGTGTTTCAGCCTGGGCATGAGAGATCCTGATGATCCGTTTGCCAGAAGTGGCCGTACTACAACCGCTAAGTCCAACTGCCATCGCAGCTGCCAGAATGCCTGCTGCCAGTCTTTTTAAGAATTTCTTCATATAATTTTCTTCCTTCCCACTCATTTAAGATCGATTACGGCAAAAAAATAAGCCCCGGGTTATATGATTGAGTAAATCAACAAAGGGGCAATGCCTGCCTTAATGCTTTCTCAATTATATAACCTGAAGCTTTTTTTTGTACCGAAGAGAATTGTCCTCCAGGGAGAATATTTTAACATCCTCCTTGGAGCGACTTATTTTTGTATGTTTTGACTGTCACGAAATTCAGAAGGAAGCTGTCCTGTCAGTCTGCGAAACACTTTAGCAAAATAGTTAGAATCGTAATATCCCACCTGCATGCTCACATCTTTTACACTGGCGTTTTTGTTCATAAGTAGTTTTTTTGCTTCATTGATTCGGACTTTTGTTAAATAAGTGGTAAAATTCTGGTCAAAGCACTGCTTAAACAGTTTACAAAAATAAGCATCTGAATAATGAAGCATCCGTGCCGCGTCCTGCATGGAAATTTCCTTACTATAGTTATTTTTAATAAACTCCAGTATTCGTGCTGCCACTTCGCTTTTGGGATCTCCATCCGCCAGTTCTAAAAACTCGGAATCTGTTTCTGAAAACTCAGAACTGTCTTTTTCTCTATCTGCACCAGATTTTCCCTTATCCTGCTGATCTGCCAGGCGCATGGCTTCCTCCATGACAGCAAGAAGTTCTTCCTCTTCGCATGGCTTTAAAAGATAATCCAGCGCTCTTATAACAATGGCCCGTTTTGCATAAGAAAATTCATCATAAGCAGTAAGAAAAATAATAACGCAGTCCCTGCTCAGATGCCTGATTTGCTCTGCTGCCTCTACACCGTCTAATTCCGGCATGGCAATATCCAGTATGGCGATCTGGCAATTTTCCCGCTTAAATACAGCCACTGCTTCTGCTCCATCCACCGCTTCACTGATTTCTATACTGTCACCAAAATGCCTGGTAAGCCTTCTTGCCAGTGCCATACGTTCAATCTGTTCATCATCTGCCAGTAAAATACGATACATACCTCTGCCTCCCTATGAGTTCTTATGGTAATCCGGTGTAAAGGAAAGCTGTACGGCTGTTCCTTTTAAAGGAGTGCTGAATATAAAAACTTCCCCATCCCCATACATCCCATGAACTCTCCGATAGATATTTCCCACACCGATTCCATTCTTTTTTTCCTCTCCGTCTCTTAATGAGCTGCGGATCTCTTCCAGTCTTTCTTTATCAATTCCCTCTCCCGTGTCGGCCACTGAAATTACCAGTTTCTTATCCTTCAACCAGGTTCGGATCAGTATCTTCCCTCCCCTGCTTCTTTTGGAAAGTCCGTGCAAAACCGCATTTTCAACCAAAGGCTGCAGTGAAAAAGAAGGAATAAGAATATCCAGTGTCTGAGGGCTTATATCGGTCATATACTGAAAGCGTTGCCCAAAACGCATCTGCTGCAGATACATATAATCCTGGACAACTTTTAATTCCCGTTCCAGAGGCATGACTGAATCCGTGGATAAATTATAACGGAACAGACTGCTAAGGGCAGAAATCATCTTTTCTGTGACTAAGGCATCTTCGATCTGAGCCATGCTGGAAATCATATTTAACGTATTAAAAAGGAAATGAGGATTAATTTGATTTTTAAGCATTTGCAGTCTGACTTCGTCAAGCTGTTTTTCCATTTCATGTTTCTCAGTCAGAGCACTGATATATCCGCGGGTTGAGGATTTCATGGCAGTAAAAGCACGTACCAGCCTGGCAATCTCATCATCTCCTTCCGTTTCTACTTCCTCACCGGAAAAATCGTTTTTTACCGATCCGGGACGAATCCTCTGCCAGCTCCACCACAGGTTTTATAATGCTTCGATGAATGGAACTGTTTAGAAGTTTCACAAACAGCAGAGATGCTCCTCCCCACAAAAGGCTTGCTGCTGGAACGATTACCAATAAATAACGGTTTCTTTCATAGCTCTCACTCCCCTGCTTTACAGTCATCTGCTCCAGTTGTCCTGCATGAGTTGTTAAATATCCCTGTAACCGGTAAATGGTATAAAGCTGTTCTGTATAGTCCGGGTCCTCCCTGGTAAGCATTTGAAATTTGTCCCGGTACGCAGAGTAATTTTCATACATATTACGAATGGACCATACTTTTGCATATTGATACCGGCCTGTCTTTTTGTAATTATAAGGAAGCTGATCCACTGCTTTTTTTGTATCCTGACAGGCTTTCTCGTATACGTCACGGCTGTCTTTCGTTTCCTCTCTTATATAGGAAGCAAATGCATTCTTTTCATTTTCCATGGCTGACCAAAATGCCAGGCTCTGTGAGTTGCTCCTTAAAACAGAACTAAATCCCCTCATACCAAATCCTGCCACCATAAAATTAGCAAGAATTGAAAGTATGATTACAGCTGCACCACTGGCTGTAATATAATTTATTTTCTTCTGAAGGGACAGGGTGCCCCAGAACCAGCGCAGTCTGTTGGTTTTTTTTTCATTCATTTCATTTACCTTTCATACATGTAATGCACGGTAATTGGCATTTTTAGTCAGAGTATATCAGTTATCCTCCTGTTTTTCAAGCATCTTTGCCTTTCGCATAAAAAATACCCCACATGCGACGCCTTTGCCGCACATGGGGTATTAAAAAGGGGAGGATAAGTATTCACTTATCTTTGGTATAATTCTATTATCACCCATACCATTGTTTTTATTCACATAAATCAATTTAATTTTAATAAAGTCCGGAAAGTTTTGCTTTCAGCCCCTCCAGATAGATTCCATCCAGTTTGCGTTTTGACCTTAAGGATTTCACGTCTTCCTTTTTCAGCTGCTCATCAAGTGCTGCAATCCGTTCCTCACATTCCTTTATCTGTTCCTGAAGTAAGGATCGGCTGGGCTTTTTCATAAGGATCGGAAGATCAAGTGTCCTGGTAAGAAAACGGGAAATGGCTTCCTCTGTCCTTGCCTCATCCTGATATACCCGATTGAAAAAATCGCAGACTGCCAGGTATAAATTTTCATAGACTTTTAAATCCCCACCATCTTTACCAGAAACCAGAATGGTTCCATCCTTAATATAAAAGCTGGTCTTATCTTTTTCTTCTTTTTCCACACTGTATCTGCACTCATCTATTTTATCCAGTTTTAACCGTTCCATAATCAGATCAAATACATACCACTTCAGTTCACTTGTCACCAGACCGTTTAAGGATTCCAGTCCAATCTCTTCCTCATGCTCCATACCGTATCTCCATTCCTTTCTTTTGCATTACTTTTGATTATACAGGAACAACCCTCTGACCTCAACTATTATTTCCATAAAATCCGGCATTCCCTTAATTCTGGACAACGGGATGTCCTGAATTTAAATATTGGTGAGCCGTTCGAAAAGAGTGTTAATATCAATTTGTCCATACCCCCACACATTATTTGGATATGTATTAGATGGATTCCGTCTGGCTCCTCTGATCAGAAGCCGGTTTACATCATTCCCTGTTATGGTTGTATAATTTCCTCTTGGTACCGCCCATTCAAAAAACCATAGCTTCTATGCCTGCGGCCTGAGCAGCTGCACACCCACATCCCGTTATGGTGCCATATTGATTTCCTGGTACCGCACAGGTAAGCTGATATCCTGGCGCTGCAATGTCCGGTTTAATATATCCGGTTCTTGTATACCCTCTTCCTGACTCCGGTAATATACTGTCATTTTCCCCATTGTATGCGGTTACGGTAAGAGGATGGGTTGACGTACCCGGAGCGGTTATGGTTGTATCCGGATTGGAATTTAAGAAGAACGTGTTGTCACTGATTAAATTTCCCGATGGCAGCCAGGAGTGGAACGAGAAAGCTTCATTCTCCAGATTCTGCAGTTTAATGGTCCATATTCCTGGTATTGGATTCTGAAAACGGATCAGTATCAATTGATCACCCGTCTCTTCTTCAAAAATATAATTATTTACGTATATAACACTTTCATTTAATACAAAAGAAAATCTTCTGCATTCCCCAAGTGTAGGAAATACCTGTCCGGTGGTTTCTCTGTTTGGCACTGTAATTTCAACAGATAGCCTTGCCGGAGCAAACGGCCAGATTTCCATAGAAAAAAGCTTATCATTTTCTCCCACCCGCATTTCAAATTCATTTATATATGGATCTGCAACGGTATTATTAAAATAGTGTCTCCGTTTATTTCCTTCGTTTCCTGCTGAGATTATGATTCCGGTCTGGGGCTGTTCAGCCAGAAAATTGGTAATATAACTGGTTGCACCCCGCCCATCGTGACTTGACTGATTAGTTCCCATAGCGATACATACAGCTATGGGCCGGTTGAGTCTCTTGGCAAGTTCTGTTACATAACTGATTCCAATTATCAAATCAGATTCCTGATAACATTCCACATCTTCAGGGACAAAAAATATATTTTTCAGAGTATTTTTTGCAGGTTTCAGCTTTACAATCACCAGATCTGCCTCTGGTACCACACCGCTGAAAGACTGGGCTGCATTTGGCTTGCCTGCCAGAACACTGGCAATTGCAGTACCATGTCCGTTGGTATCCTCAGAAGGTACAATTGAGAGGGGATTTTCTGACCGGAGAGCCACATTAATGTACTCTCTGGTATATTCAGACCCATATGTATAGCCTGATGGAGGAGTTCCTGTCTGAACCGTCTGGTCCCAAAGTGACAGGATACGGGTTGTTCCATCATTAAAAAGAAACGCCTGGTGCTGATAATCAATGCCAGTGTCTATGACCGCTACTATAACCCCTCTCCCAAATAAAGCCAGATATGGATTTCTCTGAACCGTTCCTATTCCTGATTTTTCCAGACTGACCGTAGAACTAAGGGTCAGCACAGAGGGAAAAGCATTATAAGGATAGGTTCCTAAATCGCATGGATCCGGCGGAATGTTGGAGATGGGTATGTGAGCCAGGGAATGCCTTAAATTCATATAAGTGATATTATCTCCTGTATCATAAGTGGATCTCATCACGTTACTGATAATGATATCATAATAATTTTCATCCAGTATTTGCATAAGCAGGCCTCCCTGTCTATCACTTGAAGTACATATGATATATCTTATGCTAAAAGGCACTTATTATGAGTTGTGTTGGCAGCAGACCACTCATAATGGAAAGACTTTTGCATAAGATATAACATATGCCTGGAGAAACGGAATAAAGGAGAACAGTTTATGGGGAAAATACTGGACAATAATTATTATGATATGATAATTAATAATTACATGGTGCCCAATTTCGGCTCTGGTGATGATATCACTCTTTTAAATGGATATTTTTCCCTGCTCCATGTATCAAAAAAAAACAAAGATCTCTGTGATCTTGGAGTAAATCCATATCATTTCTTTCCCTCTGTTTATACACTTACATCAGCCATCGGCCGGCATTACTCCGGCCCTTTGCGTTATACCCAGCAGCCTCCTGATTTTTCCCTCTCAGGACAGGGAACGATCATAGGAATCGTGGATACAGGAATTGATTATCAGCACTCCGCTTTCCTAAACAGGGATAAAACAACAAAAATTCTATCTGTCTGGGATCAGACCATTCAAAGCGGTCCTGCTCCACAGAGTTTTACATTTGGCACGGAATACACAAAAGCAGCCATTAACAGTGCTCTCAGTTCTGATGACCCTTTACTTACAGTTCCAACCCAGGATTTTATCGGGCATGGAACTGCTGTCGCAAGTATCATTGCCGGAAGCCAGAGTAAGGATCCTCCTTTCCAGGGAATTGTTACAAATGCAGAACTGGCAGTTGTTAAGCTTAAGGAAGCAAAACAGAATTTAAAAATGCTATATGCAATTCCCGATGACAGGCTGTGCTACCAGGAAAGTGACATTATACTTGGTATCCGCTATCTGGTTGTCCTTGCCCAAAAGTTAAAGCGCCCTCTCGTGATCTGCCTTGCTCTTGGAAGCAGCCAGGGAAGTCATGACGGAAAAGGGGTTTTATCCAGGTATATTGATGATCTGGTTCAAATACCAGAAGTTGGAATCGTTACATCGGCTGGTAACGAAGGAAATAACGGAAGACATCATTTTAACTCTGTAGTTTCACTGCCTTATACACGAGATTTCCAGCTAAACGTGGGTCAGGGAGAATTGAAATTTGCCATGGAAATATGGTCCCAGCCCCCAGGGCAGCTTTCTATTGAGGTTACTTCCCCCAATATGGAAAAGGCTCCTCATACCGAACCTTCCTTTAATGATTGCGTAAAATATCAGTTCCAGGAAAGTGAAACCATACTTTGGATTAATAATATAACATTTGAGCAGCAAACCGGAGATCAGCTTATCTTACTGCGTTTTGAAAATCCCCTTCCCGGTACATGGAGCTTTCATCTAAGAAGTACGGAAAACGAGCGTTTCTCTTATAATGCCTGGCTTCCCTCAGGAAATTTAATTACTGAAAACACATTCTTTTTAAGTCCTGATCCTGATACGACCATTACTTCACCGGGTAATACAAAAAATGTATTTACAGTAACCGCCTATAATCAGCAGACAGGTAATATCTTAAATGAGTCCAGCAGGGGATACACAAGAAACGGTCAGGTAAAGCCGGACGTGGCAGCTCCAGGCTACAATATCACCTGTGCTGTTCCAAACGGTAAATACGGAACATTAACGGGTACCTGCGCATCTGCTGCACAGGCCGCCGGCGCAATGGCAATTCTGTTTGAATGGTCGGAGGGAAAAGGAAATCTGACTTCTATAACTGGAGAACAGGCAAACAAACTTTTAATACGAAGTGCGCAGCGAAGCCCTGCCTACCATTATCCAAATAATATCTGGGGTTATGGGATACTTGATGTTTACCGTATTATTAACCAGTTCTATAAAAATTTATAAGTTTCCTATAATTCAAAGAGAATGATGATCCCAGTATTATACAAAGATCATCATTCTCTTTTTACGATGTCTGATTTTTAGAATTCAGCTGACTGGTGCAGTGAGGACAGCGGGTAGCCTTGGGATCAACAGGCTGATAACAAAAAGGACATTTTCTATCCTCTGCAGCAGCTGAACCACCCGCCTGTTTCGTTCCTCTTAAAACATTAATCGCCTTTATGATAAGGAATATTACCACGGCCATAATGAGGAAATTTATTACAGAAGTAATAAAGGCGCCATAGGCAAAAACCGGGCCCTGTGCCTGAGCATCCGCAAGGGTATGAATGACAGTTCCTTCCGGAACTTTATAAAGCAGCAAAAACTGATTGGAAAAATCCACACCTCCTGTTATCACACCGATTAAAGGGGAGATCACATCTTTCACCAGGGAACTGACAATTCCCTGGAAGGCTCCGCCAATTATTACGCCCACTGCCAGATCCACTACATTTCCCCGCAGAACAAATTCCTTGAATTCAGCTGTAATTGACTTTTTATTATTCATAGAAACATTCCTCTTTTCTTAAAATTCTTACTCCTGTCTGACTTTTAGGATTGGTGAAATTTTGTCAGAATATACCTGTATATCAGTTTATGATTACATTTTCCGCATTCTCTTTTACCCATTCCCTGGCAAAAGATGAGAATATCCTGACTGTCGGACGCAGCGTCTTGCCAGAAGGAACGATAAAATAGATGATACGGTAAACTTCCGGATCCAGAGCTTTTCTTACATACCCTCCGCTGCCATAAGAATCCAGAACCAGCTTTGGTAAAATACTGATTCCGCAGCCACCGCATACCATGGATATGGCTGCCTGATCGCTTAAAAAACCACTATGCTCCATTAAATTTCCTTTTGCCTGACGGAGCATTTTCCCCACGGAATAGCTGGTTCCTTCGCTTGGTATAATAAAGGTTTCCCCTTTTAAATGAGTGAGAGTAATGGTTTCACAGTCACTAAGAGGGTGATCCTTTGGCAAAATGACATAATAAGGATCTTTTACCAATGGGGTCTCATTCTCTTTTTTGTTTGATTCTGCAGAGATGGCGCAGTCAATTACATCTTTCGAGAACCAGTCTTTCATAATTTCGTAATTGATGGCATCGTTTAAGAACACATCCACCTGAGGATATTTTTTTCTGAATTCAATAATTATCTGAGGCATCCATCTGACTGCAACGCTTGTGATAACGCCAATACGGATCTTGCCATGCTGTATGTTTTCCTCTCCTGCCAGCTGCCTTATAATTTCTTCCTTTTCTGTCAATTCCTTCGCTGCCGAGTAAATTCTCTCCCCCTCTTCCGTTAGCGAGACCCCATTTCTTCCTCTGTAAAGCAGCTTAATTCCCAGTTCCTCTTCCATGGAAGAAATCATGTGGCTGGCCGCAGTCTGTGAATAACTAAGCTGTGCTGCTGCCTTGGATAGATTCCCGGTTTCTGCTGCTTTTACAAACAGCATATATTTATTTACATCCATATTGTTATCCTCTCTGCTTTTACCTTCTCTTATTATACATGAATATCTTTCATGATACTATTGAAATTTTAGCATTATATTAAGAAAATAATTCATGGTAAAATCAAGAAAAACATACCGATCACGGAGGACATAATGAACATAGCAATACTTGGCGCAGGAGCCATGGGCAGCCTCTATGCCAGCTATCTGGCGCCCTATCATTCAGTTACACTATTAGACAGCTACGCTCCTTAGTAGAACACATTAATACAAAAGGACTGATTAAAGTCAGCCATGACCATACAGAAATCCCATTTCAGGTAAAAGCAGTATTAAGCGGAACCAGTCTTGACTATCAGGATCTGGTTATTGTTTTTGTAAAAGGAATTCATACTTATGAAGCCATAAAAAACAACCAGTCTCTGTTAGGACCGGATACAATCGTCATGACGCTTCAAAACGGTGCTGGCAATAACCGGGACATCGCACAGTTTGTTAAAAGAGAGCGGATTATAGTAGGTACCAGCAGCCACAACAGTGTTTCCCTTGAGCCTGGTAAGTTTTATCACTCCGGGTGCGGCCCTACAAACATCGGACCAGATCTTCCCTGTGAAGAATCCTTACGGGATGTTAAAAAAACAGCACAGGCTCTGGAAGAAAGCGGTCTTTCCGTAAATATCATAGAAAATATCCAGTACGTCCTATGGCAGAAGCTGGTTATAAATTGCGGCATTAACGCCTTAAGCACACTGATGCAGTGCAGGATCGGAGAAATATATACCAATCCCTATTTATGGGATTTATGCAAAAGAATTGTATATGAATGTGTATTAATCGCAGAAGCAGATGGCACTTATCTTGACAGAAAGGAAGCTCTTCTGGCAGTCTCAAAAGTATGTATCAATGATGCAAATGGTTATGCCAGCATGTATCAGGACAGACAGAATCAGAGAATGACTGAAATTGACAGAATAAATGGTGTTGTTGCCGATCTGGGAAGCCAGTATAAAATAACTGCTCCCTGCAACTCTATGCTGGTCACTCAGATCCATGGGATGGAGCAGATGTATTCCAGACAATAACTAATATGCTGAAATAGCAAAGGATAAACGACTCCTGACATATCATCAGGCTTCGTTTATCCATATGATTGACAACAAAAGCGTTCTGTGCCATAGTTAAGATGAAAGTTACTTTCCCTGCTATGGAGATTTATGATGAAAAATATTCCAAACTATATTACAATGGTCCGCCTGATCCTGTCCGCACTTTTATTTTTTATAACGGATAACTGGATTCTTTTTCTAGTAATCTATTTTGTCTGCGGAATAAGCGATATCCTTGACGGATTTCTTGCAAGAAAATTTAAGTGGCAAACCAAAACAGGAGCCAGACTGGACAGCCTGGCTGATTTTATATTCTTTTTTGCCGCATTTTTCAGAATGCTGCTTTCTTACAGACTCACGATACCGGCGCCCATTATTTTAGGAACAATCCTGATCGCACTAATCCGTTTTTTTAATTTGTATATCACAAGAAAAAAATTCGGTATGCCAGGTATCCTCCATACCGTAGGAAATAAATTATCCGGAATAATCTTCTTTTTTGCATGCCCCGTGGCTGTTATTCTGGGGTACATACCTCTCTGGGTTATTTTTATCCCCTTAATTTCTTCATTGGAAGAAACCATGATTTTATTTCAGGCAGATACTTATAATCCCGATATCAGGAGTTTCTATGATTTGTTAAAATAGCGACCCATAAACCAGCTCTCTCTCATTCTGGCTTGATTTTTCCTTCATTATAATGTTTCCTGCACAGAGATACATATTTATCGTTAGCTCCCATCAGGATCTGTTCTCCGTTTCTCACAACTTTTCCGCTTCCATCGATCCTTGCCGTCATTCCTGCGCGATTGCCGCACCAGCAGACGGTCTTTAATTCCGTGATCTCATCAGCCAGTTCCATGAGACGTTTGGAGCCAGGAAAAAGATGTGAAGTGAAATCCGTTCGAAGTCCATAGCAGAAAACAGGTATCTCATACTGGTCAACGATATAAGCCAGCTTATCAATATCTGCTTCAGCAAGAAACTGTGCTTCATCTATGATAATAACATCGGATTTTTTCAGCTGCTCCGAATCATATTTCTCCAACTCAGACCATACAATACATTCAGCCTCCAGGCCAATCCTTGATCGGATCTTGTTTATCCCATCTCTGGTTTCAATATCCGGTTTTACCAGCAGTACCTGTTTTCCCTTTTCTATAAAATTATATCTGGTCATCAGTGCGTTTGCTGTCTTTGAACTGCCCATCGCCCCATATCTGAAATATAATTTAGCCATCTCTATCCCCTTTATCTTAAATGAAGTAAAAGCGTTAATCCGCCAGTTGCATTTTATCATAGACCGGGTTAGAAGTCTACATAGAATGAAGAACACTCATTATTTCTCCTCATAACAAATGATGGGGATACCGGATTCTATGTGTTTATATATTGTTTTAGCAAGATAATAGGGGGCATTTACGCAGCCATGTGTTCCATTCTTTTTATAAATCTCTCCCCCAAAAACACGCCTCCATTTCGCGTCGTGAATTCCGATATTTCCATAAAAGGGCATCCAGTACTGGACACCGGCTTCGTAGCCAGGCCCGGACAATACTGCACCTTCCTGTTTATAATTAAGCATGTAAGCTCCGGTTACTGTGGCATTACCTCTGTTTGGGTTCCCCGTAACCACCGGACCCTGGGCAATGAGTCTGCCATCTTTATAGAACCACATATGCTGTCTGGTTATATTTATCTCCACATATGTTTCTCCGATTTCATTTCCGTCTCTGGATACCGCTTTTTGAATATAAGCAGGTTCTCTTATAAGAACCCGTCCTGAGTTAATATTTTCCGCCAGTGCCGATGTTTCCGCTTCCTGCTCAATTTTCCAGCCATAGATTCCCCCCTCTATATCCACCATTGTCCCGAGAGAGGTTTTAAAACTTCTTTTCACGCCTACCGTATCATATTTCTTACCCATAGCTTTCACATAGGCTCTGACTTTATCTTTATCCAGTATAATATCCAGATTCTCGTCCACTGCAATCCAGTACTGTATCACATTCCCATCAACCACTTCTCTTTTACTGCCAAAAAGATAAGTGACATGTGTAGAAGCGCATTTATTTAAATGTCTCAGGGTTTTATAGGCTTTAGGGGATTTCATGGTATATACGGGATTTATGTAACAGGAGTTTGCATCCAGATCAAGTTTTGTTTCTCCTTTAAAAAGGCTGTCTGCTACGGCAGCTTGCATTTTTTCTTTTTCAATTCGATTACCGTAAATTTCCTTTACCATTTGATAATGTCCGTCTGTATATTGATAAGACACATTTTCAGGTTCTATTTTTAACCGTTTAAAACAATTCAACTGATTCAACGTTAAATTAAGCTTGTTCTCATTATAGAAAAATAAATCTTCCGAAAGAAATTTCTGTTTTTTAAATAATGATCCAATCCATTGAAGTGCTTTCTGCTCATTAAGTGCTTCTTTTACATATGTTTTATTCTTGTATTCCAGTCCTGCTTCCTGCCCGGTAATCTCATCCGATTTACCTTCTCGTTCAATCAGAACAAGCTTATAATTCTCTGTGTATCTTCTTATACTTTGATCTGCCTGTCTTTCATTTTTTAAAGATACATCTGCTCCGTTTATGGTCGTAGAAAAAAAGAAATGACTGGTAAAATAAAAAGAGATAAGTAAATACAATAACAACACTGCTGCAACTATGATTCCCAGGAGTTCTATGGCCTCCCGCTTTTCACAAGCGCTCATTTTTTCATAATTCATAACAGCTCAGCCTCACCTTTGCAATGTACTGGGATCATATCATTTTATGTTCCGGAAATTGTATTTAATACCAGTCTGTTCTATAAGAAGACTCCATCTTTTTTAAAAACAACTTGCATACTCCTCTTACAATCGTACATACTTCATTTCGAGGTGACAAACTATAAATAGTCAAGAGGTTTTATACAAATTTTTTGATATAAAAAAAGAGTAACTTTAATAAGCCATCTGAATACACCGTATTTCAGATGAATACAAAATTTTATTAGAAAGATGTTTTAGCGAAGTTTTTGAATGTTATAGTCTACTTCTTGCCTCTCCAATGCATAGATGACTCTAACAAGCTTCTTCGCCACATGAGTAATAGCTACTCGATGTGGTTTGCCTTCTCCGCGTTTCTTGGCATAATAAGTTGCAAATGTTATATCGAAACGGATTAATGGAAGGCAACAATTAATAAGAACATATCGCAGCTGAGATGATCCACGCTTCACCATTCTACCACCGTGTGATTCTGTTCCAGAATCATTTATGCCTGGTTCTATTCCAGCAAAGGCAAGCATCTGACCTGGGTTTGAAAAGTTCGATATATCGCCGTATTCAGAGTAAATAACGGCGGCAGATATTGGACCGATGCCGGAACTGACATGTAATGAGGATGGACCTCTTCAATTAGTTTATTGATTTCATTCTCAAGAGTACCTATTTCTTTTACAAGAGATTTGTAAAGAGTAAGTAAGCTGTTCAGTTCAACATCAAAGATAGAATTATTTACTCCCACAGTATTTGTGGCAAGTTCCTTCAACTCCAGGAACTGCTGAGGAGAAAACTTGCCTCTTGATATAGAACGAAGTTTGTCATAAGATACTGAATTCATTCTTGCCATCTTTTCAGCGGAACCGTAGTTTTCAAGCAGATACAGAGCGGTCTTAGATAAACGCTCATGAAAGAAAGGCTTGAATTCAGGAAAGGTGTGATCTAGCACATTGGTAATCTTTATAAGATAAAAGAACGCTGCCGAACTAACCTATCACGCAAACGAGTTAATGACTTTAAGGAATAAGCGTGGTAAAATCCTTTGAATGGGGTTTGTATTCAACAGTCATTAACCACCGGGCTATTGATTCGCAGTCAATAGAGTCGGTCTTGGTTCGCCTTAGAGATGTGGATTTCTTGTATTCCTTGATGAGAACTGGATTAATTTCCATGAAGCTGTGATTGGCATTTTCAAGGAAGAGTTCGAGATTGAGGGCATAGTGGGCTGTTGATTCGAACCCTATTTTTATATCCTGTGGATTGGAGAGAGAATTAAAAATAGTGAGTAGCTGCTCAAAACCTGTCTTATCATTTTTAACAGTAAATTTTGAAACAATCTTTTGATCAGCAGCAGATATAATGCAGCAATCATGTTTGTACTTGGAAATATCAATTCCAACAAAGTACATGGACATAGAGTGAAACCTCCTGATATGTATATTGGCACTGTTGTCTTCCACAGAGAATCCGGCTGTGTAATCACGTAAATAGAAACGTCAGGCGTTAACAAACTGATTAACAGTAATAGACGAAAAGCTGTGGTCTGAGTCACCTCGGAACAGTCAAAGCTGTAATTATATAGGTACAGATCCACAGTGCCTTTTCAAAATATATCAGAGATGGATTAAAATGCCCAGAGAATCTGGGAGAAAGGAAAAATCCAATTACCATCTAAGATAATTGGATTATACGTGACTATATGCATATTATAAATTTAATCCAGCTTGTCTTCCGCTGTTTATCAATTGCTTTGGCATTATACTATTTAATTAAGAAAAAATACAAAATAATTGGTTCTCTAATATTGGTGTTTGTATTATCTTATCTGCCTGGTATGGCAAATCGGTTTCTGGGGATAGTCATAGATCCCTATAGTACCATGATCTACCTGATTGTTTTATTTATGGCATTATATCTTGGCAGTAGCCTGGGTTATTACGATCGGTACTGGTGGTGGGACCGAACCATTCATTTTCTTTCCGGGGTTGGATTTACAGGATTTGGAATAGCGATAATTAAGATAAATCCCGATTCAAAAAAAATTATATCTCTACTGTTTGGATTTACATTTTCCGTTACACTCCATGTAATATGGGAAGTCCTTGAATATGTAAGTGATTGTCTGACACACGGGAACGCCCAGCGTTGGCAGAAAATTCATGCCTCAGTAAATCATATGCCAGAAAATGCAATTCAACCAGCCGGTCTTGTGGATACTATGAACGACACAATCTGCTGCATGATCGGAGCTGGAATTGCTGCCATTATATGGTGGCTTATCTTATGATTTTATTGTGGTATCTGTAGCATACTAAAAAAGACATCAAGAAAAGGAGAAAAATTATGAGCAGAGATAATTCTAAGAAAAGCACAAGTAATCACAAAAAAGAAGATGGCACCTTTCATTCCAAACATATCAATCACAATCCTCAGGCAGAAAGCGCCAGAGCTGTATTTGGTTTAAAAGAAGATAACTCAAAAAGATAATAATGGGAGGATTTAACCATGTCTAATTACACCGGAGTTGTTAAATGGTTTGATAACGAAAGAGGCTATGGCTTTATCTCAACCAATGATGGTCAGGATGTTTTTGTACATCATTCACAGGTAAAAGAAAAGACTCATAATAAGGACCTTCACGAAGGTGAGTCTGTTAACTTTGACATCAGACAGGATGAGAAAGGCTTAAGTGCCTTAAATGTCCAGAAAAATGATTAAAATTACAAGGAGTTTTCCATGAATAGAATTCATTATGAAACATCAGGAATACAGAATTCCGAAATCAAAACCCAGCTTAAGAATGCATTAGATAAAATAAACGGAGTATCTATGGTAAATATAGATGTTGCGCGAGGCTCCATTGAGGTTGGATACAATCAATCAGCAGATGAAAATTTGATAAAGTCCTGCATTGAAACGGTTGGGTGCGAAATAACAGGACAATCTTTGGAACAATAATGTAATTAGCAGTACTATAAATGAATAATGCTTTAGCAAATTAAACTACTAACTTTTTTCGTTAGTAGTTTTTTATGAGTATATAGAGAATATCCGCACCAGTTTTACTACTGGAAACGCCAAATATATCTGACAAATTCTCTTTTGTTTATTTCATAATTTTTTTTGTTTAAAAGTACGTTCTTATCCAATAATTCAAATTCCTCGTCCAGCATAATATCACTCTCTTTTACATCAGGGTTATCAAATGGTATTGATCGAAAGCCATTTAACCACAGCAATCCATTTTTATTCTGTATATTTTCAAAATCTTTTAACAGCCGGTGGGTTGGTTTATAATGATTGATTATAATCGCATCAAACTTTTCCTCTAATGGATTTAAGCTGTCTTGTGACAGATCTACTATTCTGGTTCTGATATTAAGATTTTCTTTATTAGCAAAGTATGTCAATCTGTTTATCGCCTCTTCACAGAAATCAACGGCAAGTACCTCATAACCCAAACGAGCCAGATATATGGAATTTCTTCCATCTCCACAGGCAATATCAAGGATTTTCCCTTTTAAAGGAAAATAAGACATATCCTCTTCCAGGCATTCTTCATGACCCATAATTTCCAGCTTTCTGCTTTTAAACCGGTTTCTCCACCAGGCGGAATCTCCCATATAATTCATAAAACGCTCCTTTCTGCTTTTTCAATTTATTTTGAATACATGCTGGTAGAGGATACTCCCCCATCAACCGGGAAAGCCCCTCCAGTTATATAACCCGCCTCATCGCTTACAAGAAAAGCCACCATATTTGCTACATCTTCCGGCTCTCCAATTCGTTTTAACGGAATGCGGTTAGAACAGCGGTCGGCTGCTTCCTGATCAGGAAAACTATTCTGTAAAAGAGGGGTGTTAATCGGTCCTGGCAAGACGCAATTAACCCGGATTCCAAGCTCGGCATATTGCTGTGCAAGGCATTTTGTCAGCATAATAAGTCCTGCTTTTGTTGTACAATAGAGTGGCGAGGATAATTCCGGCACAAGTCCCAGGCAGGAGGCAATAATCACAATGGTACCTTTTGAAGCCTTGATTTTTTCTATTGCATTACGCGTCATTAAATAAGTACCTTTAATGTTAATATCCACCATTGTATCTATCTCTTCATTTGTAGTGTCTTCCAGATACTTTTCAAAGTAGATACCTGCATTATTTACAACAATATCTAAATGTGGGATGTGGGACAGCGCTGCTTTGATTTCCTCATCATTACTTATATCAACATGATAAAATTCAAAGTCCTCTGGCGGGATCTGTTTGTCAAAAACTATAACATGCATCCCCATATTTTGAAGTTTTTTTGAAATAGCCAGTCCCATCCCCGAGCTTCCGCCTGTAACAACCGCGACTTTCTTATTTTTCATAATTACCTCCCTTTTTACCTGATTATTTTCGTTATTTTAGATTACAGAATGAAATAATAAAACAGTAACTCATATACTCAATACATTGGATTATACAAACTAATAATATTTAATACAATAGAAAAACCACTTATTAATTTAAAAGTTTTATGATATAATAAGTTATTAATGAATAGAAAGGAGCTTGCTATGAAAGATTTTTTTAATAAGGAATGGAATATTCTTGACAAAAAGCTCGTCGTATCAACAGCATTATTATTAGGTATCATTATTGGTTTTATATTTGCTCCAATAAAAAAAGGAGTTTATTGCGGAAACCATAACGGAAATACTCAGCTTACTAAAACACAAGATTAAATATAATAAAGTACTAACCGCTTCTTACATAAGGAAGCGGTTGTTTTTTATTTACTGATATTATCTGATATATTCTGAATTAAATTATTTAAATTCCGTTTTATTGTTGTAAATATCTCATGATTATTTTATAATTTTTAATGTAGCCACACAATACAATGATTGTACCAGGAGGGTATCTGTTTATGAAAAAGCGTATTCTAATTTCTACCGTTTTAATGACTGTAACTTTATTAACCGCCTGTTCAGCCGGAGTTTCAAAGGAAGCTTATCAAAGTCTTGAAGCGCAGGCAAGTCAGGCCGAGTCGCAGGTAAATGAAATTAATAGTAAGAATAAAGAATTAAATGCATCTTATGAATCCATGAGTTCCGAGTATGTATCATATAAGGAATCCATGAAAGAATATGAGGATCTGGCTGAGGCAGAGGCATCTGCACGTAAAGCTTCTGCAGCTGCTGAAGCGGAATCCATTAATGCTTCAAAAGCCGCTGAGAAAGAGTCCATTGCCGCTTCAAAGGCTGCTGAGGAAGAAGCTATCGCCGCGTCAAAAGCTGCAGAAGAAGCAAAAGGATATGAGACGGGTATCACATATGATCAGCTTGCCAGAACCCCAGATGAATTTAAGAGCAAAAAAGTAAAATTTACCGGTAAGGTTCTTCAGGTCATGGAAGGATCTATAGCAAGTGATCCAGCTATTCGTCTGGCTGTAAATAAAGATTATGATACTGTAATATATGGGAAATATCCCAGCCAAATCATTTCATCACGAATATTGGAAGATGATGTCATAACTATTTATGGAACCTCCTACGGCCTTCAATCTTATCAGTCAACTTTAGGCGGAACGATTACTATTCCTTATGTATATATAGATAAAATTGAATATTAAAACAATGCTATAATTAATATATTTTAGCCGTCAATGGGCAAGAGCCTTAAAGCCTTGCCCAAACTATAGAGTTTTTAAGAAATGGAAGGTATAATAATGCATTATGTAATTATTTTTTTAGTTACTGGTGGTATTGTTTACATTAATGGTGTATTTAAGTGTTCTGTAAAACTTGCAAAGCGATTTAATAAATTTACATACTACTTTTTTTTATTATTAACCGTTTTTTTTTTGTTGCCTGTATGTTTTATATAAATCATTGAAATCAATTAACCAGCCTGAATTTATAACAAGTACTATTTATGCAATTGGTATAGGAATGTTAGCTTCTATGTTTCGATATAAATAAGTTCTCTAAAATAAGGTTATACCATAGAAATTGTAAATTTACCAAAGTCTACATATCATTAAATATTAGTATTTTAATTTAAAACAGTTAATTCGATTACTCTACAATCTACGAATAGGAAAATACATATAATTTCTACCTGTATCGGGACAACTAAAATCATTCACCGCACCTGCAAGAGAAATATTGTTTTCCTTCAGATACGCTATGACCTCTTGGAAAGTACCGTCTTTTTTATTCTCGATATAAATATATTCGTATCCTGGTATCACCCATTTGGTCCAGCCGTTGGGCGCTTCAGAATCATCTGAGCACTCGACTCCAGCAAGATATAGTCCTTGTGAGAAGTTTTCCCAGGGTTTGTATGCGTGCGAAAAATCAGACATCGCGCCCCAAATTCCTAACAATTTTCCTTTGTCATCTTTTTTTGCCAGATGTTCTACTTCATCAAAATGTGAATTAGCGGAATCCCAAAGTCTTTGTATAAATCCACTTCCATCATTTGTAGTGCCTTCTTTCCCAATAATAACAAATGAATCTTTTATGCATTTACTAAACTCCATTGAATCTTCCCCCTTATGCATAGCCAGATGAAGTTGGCTATATAAATAATTTAATTACTGCACTTTTTATATGCAATCCCATCCATCTGGCACAAGCAAGTCTTACCAACAAATTCTGTTGTTGTTGTCATTCTTGCGGGCGCCCCATTCTTAAAATATTCTAGAAAAACATCCGCTGCTACCCTAAAATCAGAAATATCTCTGAGGTATAGATTTATCTAAACCATATCATCAAGAGTTGCATTAACAGAAGCAAGCGTTTTTTTCATACCTTCGAACGTGTGTCTCATCTGGTAAATAATATCCTCTTTGTCTTGTCCTCCTCCATGGTGAGCCAGGAAAATGTAATCTCCAGCAACGACACATGACGAACAAGTTTCATCCCCACAATGGGTTGGCATTCTACTAATCATTTTAATCTCCATTCCGCGCGCCTTCGGGCGCGGCACAAATAGTAATGAAAGATTTTCAAAACCTCTACTCCATGAGATAATAGCTTTAAGAAGCTACACTACAAAGCACGGAAGGAGGAGTTGTAAATTCTTTCTCGTTTTAGACAGCATTTTAATCAGTGTAAGTCCTGCCTTTTCAAGCACAAATAAGTGGTACTACCAGTCCGTACACTAAGAATTGTTTTAACGCCTTGGTTAAATTGTGTGGCAGTTCAGTCAATGGCTTCTTAATCTTACTCAAGAAAGGAGTTCGACCATGAAAGTTACTTATCAAAACTGTTGTGGTGTCGATGTTCACAAATCGTTTCTCGTTGCCACAATTATTAAAACTTCTGGTGGAGTAGAACCTGACTACCAAAAGAAACGCTTTTCCACCTTTAATAACTCTATACTTGAATTCAAGCAGTGGCTTCTTGACAATGAATGCCGCTATGTCTGCATGGAATCCACTGGTAAATACTGGGTTCCTGTCTTTAACCTTCTTGAAGATGAAATCAATGTTACAATAGCCAACCCAAAGTGGGTAAAAGCTGTAAAAGGTAACAAGGATGACACCAAGGACTCTAAGTGGATTGGAGATTTGTTCCGTCTGGGACTAGTAAAAGGCAGTTATATTCCCTGTAAGAAAATCCGTATTTTACGAGAGTTTACAAGGTATCGCTATAAGCTTGTTTCCTGCCGTTCCAGTGAAAAGAATAGATATCAGAATGCTCTTACTGTGTGTAATGTTGCATTAGATTCAGTTGTTTCCGATATCTTTGGGAAGTCATCTACATCCATCATTGACTACCTGCTTGAACAGTCAGACAATTCTATCAATCATGAAGTAATCGCTTCTAAACTTCTTAGGTCTCTCAAATCTAAAGAAGATGCTGTAATTGAATCCATTGAAGGATATCAGATGACTGATTCCCAAAAATATCGCATGCACCTCGTCCGCGCACACATGGATTATATCACAGCTGAAATAAATGATATAGACCGAGAGTTAGAATCTTTACTTTCTTCTGATACTGATTTTGAAAATGCTATCCAGTTTCTAATGACTATTCCGGGTGTTAAACGTGATAGTGCAATCACTATCATTTCCGAAATAGGTATTGATATGTCTCAATTCTCTACCTCAAAACGTTTGTGCTGCTGGGCTGGTTTAGTCCCCGGCAGTAACGAATCTGGCGGTAAGAAGAAATCTGTTCGAATTACACGTGCTGGAGTTTATCTCAAACCTGCATTAGTACAGTGTGCTCATGCAGCCGTTAAATCCGAAAAGTCTCCTTACTACAAAAAGAAATATGAATCTCTTACAAAACGCCGTGGCAAAAAAAGAGCCATTGTTGCTATCGCTCGAATGATTCTTACTGCAATCCACCAAATGTTGTCTACAGGCGAAGAGTGGAATCCCAGCGATTTATACAAAGTCGATATGCCTGAAGCTTTAATTGAAAAACAAAAAGCAAAGGCCATCAAACAAGCACTGAAGTTATTAGAACGAGAAGGATTATATCCTCCACCAAAAGAACCACAGGCTTCCTAAGCATCATTAATTATCCACTTTTAAAAGTTGCCATTTTTGACAGCTTGTTTAAGTGCGCCACTTTTCGGCTGACCTCTACTTTCTTTCACACTATAATCTCCTTCTCCAATACAGAACTGGTGTTCTTTTCATTATATCATGCTTACAATCAATATTCAATCACCAAAGAACTATATTACGTCAGATCTCAGTTTATCTGTTCTAATAGAGTAGGGAAATAATTGCTAGGTCATAAAAAGAGATTAGGACAGCATATAATTACATTAATTGTATCATTTGAGGAGAACCATGATTATACATGTCGTTCAGTCCGGTGAAACCATTCATTCAATATCAGAATATTATAATATCTCTGCTGAAAGATTAATAATTGAAAACGGAATCACTAATCCCGGAAAATTTGGCAATTGGTCAAACCATATTAATTGTACAGCCTGAGATCACCTACAAAATCCAGCCTGGAGATTCATTGGAAAGTATTGCAGTATTATACAATGTTACACCCATGGAAATATTAAGGAATAATCCCTTTCTTTCAGATCAGGAATATCTCAATGCAGGTGAAATGATTGTTATAAAGTATCAAACAAACAAAACAAGGACCGTAGCTACCAGCGGATATATATTTTCTTATATAGATAAATCAGTTTTAATAAAAACTCTTCCTTTTCTAACATACCTTACAATATTTAATTATCGGGCTACACAAGAGGGTGAAATAGTCCCTGCTGCAGACGATACTGAACTAATCCAGCTTGCAATATCTTATGGAGTTGCACCAATCATGTTTGTTTCTACCATTACAGCAGATGGGTTGGTTAATCGTGAAGTGAACTACAATATTTTAAATAATCCCTCCATACAAGACCGCCTAATTGAAAACTCTCTTCAAATTTTAAAAACAAAAGGATATTATGGTATAAACATATATATTGAAGATATTAATTATGACAACATTAACGACCTTTCAGAGTATTTAAAAAAAGCTTCTGAAATATTCCGCTCAGAAGGTTATAGAATACTGGTTACTATAACGCCAGTCACCAACATTGATAATTCTGGTATTACACTGGAAAGGCTGGACTATTCAAAATTATCAGCATTTGTTGATGGGGTTATATTTGCTTCATATGATTGGGCAAGAACATTCGGATATCCAAGCTCGGTTTTTCCAGTTAATATACAGAAAGAATTATTAAATTATGCAGTGAGTATTATTCCATCTGAAAAAATATTTCTCGGAATCACTACGGTTGGCTATGATTGGCCACTTCCTTATATACCCGGAGCTACAGGGGCAACAGTAGTAACCAATAATGATGCAATTCAAATAGCATCAAATAACAATATAGCAATACAGTTTAATGAACCGGCACAATCTCCCTATTTCTATTATAAAGACAGTGATGGAACTTTACACGTCATATGGTTTAAAGACGCGAGAAGTTTTGACGCACGATCTATGTTGGTTACGGAATTCAATCTTCAGGGTCTATCTCTTTGGACAATAATGAAATTTGACGCACAAATGTGGTTTGTTATAAATACTCAATACTACATTCAAAAGCTTTAAATATATGCCCATGTGGTATGCTTTTCCACGGATAAAGAGTGATTAAGCTATTTTTTTTACCGGGGTATAAACCCCGGTATATTTTTATCGTATTACTTTACTTGGCATTATAAAAACATAATATTTATAAACCAGGTTTTAGTATAACTTTAATGCAGTTATCTATCTTTTTATCAAAAATTTCATAAGCTTGCTTGCCCTTACTCAAGGGAAGTCGATGGGTTATAATATCTGTAGCATCAAATTTATCTGATTTAATAAGATTCATTATGCGGTCAACATATGCGTGGGCAGGGCACTGTCCCATCTTTAGTGTGATATTTCTAGAGAAGAAATCGCCAAGAGGAAACATATTATATTTAGAACCATAGACGCCGACTAAAACAACAGTACCTCCTTTTCTAACTGACTGAGAAGCTATTTCAATTGCTGATTTAGATCCTCCTTGTAGCTTTAGTACTGTTTCTACCTTTTCAATTGTGCTCTTCTTACCATCCATACCTACGCAATCAATAACAACATCTGCTCCGCCATGTGTTATTTCCTTAATATGCTCTCCTGTATTATCATACTCTTCGAAATTTATAGTTTCTACACCATACAGCCTTGCATGTTTTAATCTGTAGTCAACATTATCTACGGCAATAATTCGCTTGGCACCCATAAAGGCAGCCCATTTTATAGATAAAAGCCCTACTGGGCCACATCCTAATATAACAACTGTATCATCTTTCATGCCGCTAATATCTATTCCCCAATAAGATGTTGGCAATATATCTGTTAAAAATAACACCTGTTCATCTGAAAGTTCTTCCGGTACTATTGTTGGGCCTACATTTGAATAAGGTACCCTGAGATATTCTGCCTGACCACCATCATACCCACCATAAGTATTACTGTATCCAAATATTCCACCGGCTTCACCATTCGGATTGGAATTATCGCATTGACTCCATAAATCATGCTTGCAAAACCAGCAATGGCCACAAGAAACTGGAAATGGGACAATTATCCTATCTCCCTTTTTTAATTTTTGTTACTTCTTTACCCGTTTCTTCCACTATTCCCATAGTCTCATGTCCTAAAATAAAACCATGGGGCATATTAGGAATCATGCCATGTATTAAATGTAAATCCGATCCACAAATTGCTGTGGAAGTAACTTTTAAAATAAGATCATCTGCTTTTTTAATCTTTGGGTCATCTACTTTAGCCACATTAACCTGCTTCACGCCCTCATAAACAATAGCTTTCATATTACTACCTTCTCTCATAATAATGAAATTAGGATTGACAATACAAAATAAAATTATACACGGGTACTTTGAACTGTCTTGTCCACCTCCATGGTAGTCCAGGAAAATGTAATCAGCATAATACTTATTTGTTTTTTTCGAATACCCCCCACAAGGCAATCAGTAAACCTGTTAATGCAATAGCGCTAAATAAAACTGTTACTGGGACAAGACCAAGACTGGATAAATTCCAAAGAAATGAATAACCCCCATTAATCGTTATGTCTTTCAATGCGGATCCAGCTATCAGAATTGCACATGATAATAGTCCTGCCAAAAACATCATCGAACCCAATACTACTTTTTTCATTATATCTTTCCTTTCCCGTTACTTTTTACTAAATATAAGTATATGTCTGTTTCTTTCAACTATCAATGCTCAGTTTGATTTAAGTTGTTTTTGTTTGATTGCTTGCCAGACTTCTTCATCCAGATCTTTTAAATTTTTTACATTTGAATCTGAAAACCCTACAAAAGCCAAAGATATTGTTAAAAGATACCTTTTCATAGTACAGCCCCCCCTATTGTTCATCCCTATACTCCATTATATCATAATATCAGTTTTACCTTACTGAAAATTTGAATTATCAACAATTTTACTTGCAAACTTATCAGTTTTATTTTCCATAAACTTAACCACAAAAAATGCGCTCAGCCGGAGCCAAGCGCACGTTGATATACTTTATAACGGCATTAACTTTTCAGTATATGTTTTTTCAAGATGCAACTTTGTAACATCGGAATGGGAATAGGCCCTTTGACTGTCGGATTTATCATGTACAAAAGCCCGCCTAGCAGTGTCAGCCATTTAATTCACGGCGGAGCACTTGCGCGGCCCGGAATTGTGATTGAAGGAACTGAAAATTAATGCCGTGACTGCCCTGATGGGCCCAGTTTTCCTGGGTATTTCCGATTCGTTTCATCTAGCTCGCTGTTATAAATATCTTATTGATTATTTCTTCAGCTCTTTCTTTATAAGTGTGATTTTGTACGCTTATAACAGCATTTTTACGAACCTTTATATATTCATCTATATTTTTACTATAATATTCTAATAACTCAAGAGTCTCATCAGAAGTATTAGCTATAGCTATTGCACCGCTATTTCCAAACATATTATTTATAGCAGTATTATAACAAGTAAGACCAAAACCTCCGGAGCCTAAAATTTCAAAGGTACGTCTTGTTATAGTTTGATCATGATTTTGTGTGATTAAATTTATAAAGGAATTATTATAAATATCGCAGGTCTTCTCATAGGGAATCGTGCCATTGAACCATTCAATTGGTACATCGAGATTTAGGAAATTTTTTATAACCTGCTTGTATTCTGTAGTACCATAAAAATCTATTTTATAATTATTTTCAATTAATGGTTTTAATATAATAGGAATTGCTTTACTATAGCGGAAATGCTCAGGATAATGACTTGAATACCATAACCATGCATTTCCAACTAAGCTAATGGTATTATTTTTATTTTCAGATATTGATTTTGGATAATGAATGGTCGGATTATAAGCAAAATCAAGTCTCTCACATGGAATACTTTTACTTTTAAGCTTTTCAAGCATTTCAGGACAAATCGAAAATACCATATCAGGCTTTGATAATTCAAAACCTGTCATCTGTAAAACGTATTGGCCAACTCCTTCGGTATCCCAGCAAACACACTTATAATTTGGTGAATTTCTGGAACCGATATGATTAAGCATAGAATGTTGAAAATAACCCATATAAGAAGAAAGAATTAATAAATCAGGATTTATTAATTCCATTAATTTATCAAAATTTTCTATAGAAGTCGGTGTAATTATTTGCGCGTCATGACCTGCTGCAGTAAATCCCCATAAGATATCGCCTGCATAAAGCTTGTCACAATAAATTGCTACCTTATATTTCATATTTAATAGTCCTCTTTGCCCTCTGGCGCACGGAATTTTAACAGTAACTACTAAAATTATATGAAATAAAAAATCAGTTGCTACTAAAGACTTTCATCCGCTCTTCACCTTCTTAGTCTTAAAAACCATTCCACTGGAACGCTTCCATTCAGAGCGTTGGGAGTCTGATATGCAGCAAACTGACATAGCCAAAGACTTAAGGACGGGTCCGGAATACCGGATACCCGCCTTTTTACCTCTAAAAAAAATCAATTAACATGTGCCACTGCACGAATTTCAATCAGCTGGTCGGGGAACGACATACTTGATACACCCACAAGAGTACCAGCTGGTCGGTAATCACCCACATATTCCTTAAAAATTTTAATGCATTTTTCAAAATGTTCTTGTGGGTCTATTAGAAAAATCTCCACCTCCGCAATATTTGATCTTGTGGCGCCAAATTCTGCCAGCACTCGATCAAGATTCATTAATGCTTGATTTGTCTGCACCTCTATATCTCCCGCTCCAACAAATGCGCCTTGCATATCATGGGAGAATTGTCCCGAGATGTATAAGATATGGTTAACGCAGTAACCCTGGGCAATACCATGCTCGCCTTCCCATGGTAGGCCGTGATTATAAGTTTTAATACCAGTCATAATTATCGCTCCTTTACTTTAAAGTGAGCTTAGTATATACTAAGTTCACACATAAAAAAAGTACGTACTTTATTGAAAGGTACTATTTGAAAGGATAGTGTAAGTATGGGAATGGCTGATTTTAATGGCATAGTTAAAAATATTCAAGATACCCCTTTCGGCTATACGATGTCAGTGATTGGTGGGAAATGGAAAATGGTTATTATATACCTTTTAGCCGAAAACCAACCAGTTCGTTTTAATGAAATGCAAAGACAAATAGTAACTATTACTTATAAAATACTAAGTTCCCAATTAAAAGAATTGGAAGAAGCTGGATTAGTGAGACGGAAAGAGTACCCCCAGATTCCTCCTAAAGTTGAATACAGTCTAACAGATAGAGCACAAACTTTATTACCCATTTTAGAAGAGTTATGTGATTGGGGAGCAAAAAATCGAAATAGTTAAAATCCAAAAAATACGTGAGCGAATTTCAGGTTACTGGTTCAACCATTTCCTATAGTTTACTTCTCTTTTTCATTTACTGTTATTACCATAATATTTTTATAGATTATGCTCATAATAATATTGTGTTCATCAATGAACACAACATTATAGACGAAGGTGTCAAGTTATGGATGGCAATGCGGAAATAACAATAGGTTGTTAATGAAGTATTGTTGACAGCTTAAACCTTAGTTAGAAAAATGTCCTCATATTAATCTTGAGGGCATTTTTCTTTGTAGCCTCATGATTTAACATTGTAATAATTTAGAGAGCAATAAAATTTCAGTTTACTGGATTAACTACAATAAAAAAACTACCAGCCCAATACTGATAGTTAGTAGTTTTGTTTACGTATTCTTTTTATTCGTCTATTTTACTTAGCTGTTCCTTAATGCTACTTATTACTTAAATTTCAGCAGATGCAATTAGCAGTTAGTATTTTGCTGGATATTAATTTAAAAAGCACGTTACTACCAGTGATATTTTAAACTGCATTTTATTAATATTTATTCATCCATAATCTGCTAATATACATACATCAGCTATAATCGCTTATAAAATACCATCGTTATTCATTCACAGTTTTTTCACAAATTAGTGAAATGCTTTAAAATCAATGGTTTATTTGGATTTGTTGTATAGTACGTTCATATTTTTTATAAATAAAAATATTTTAATATCGTTTATTTATCATTGAAACATAATCAAAGCCGCCAGAATTATTTACCACTGGCGGCTTTGATAAATTCTAAATCGGGACAGGAGCCTTTTTATTTCGCCAGTATTCCTTGCTCCAGTTATCCTTTACATTATTGTAAGCTTTATTTGAATCCAACTCTGCAGTAATTTTAGCACCCTCAAGTTTCTCGGCCAGAACACTTCCTAAGCGGTCATAGTCAACAATACCGGACAACGCCGCGTTTAACTCGGCAGATATACCAGCTTTGAAATCACAAGAAGGGGTGTCATAAGAAACTGAAGCTTTTGTATCTACCATATCAAAAAACTTTCGGTTGACCTGTATGCTACTATCTACTGATGGAAGTACGATACGATAATCAGTCAAATTATCTGCAAAGGCATCGACTTTGGAATAAATAGCACCAAACTTATCTTCAATACCATTCATAAGTCCAACAGTAAAATAATCACCAATTTGAAACGCTTCTTTTGAAGGTGAATGCTCATCAAATCCTGCCTTAAATCCTTTAATCACACCATCACAGAAATTAGCTATATTTGTTCCAATCCAATCCGTTAAGTTTGCAATACCATTCCACAAACCTTTTATCATATTTTCCCCTACAATAATTAATTTCTTTGGTAATTCTTCAAAGAATCCAACTACTTTTTCAATTATTACAGGGACCTCAGTCTTAAAAAATTGTATAGTATTATTAGCCCAAGTAGTAATGTTATCTTTGATTTTGATTATTGTATCGTATATTTTACCAGGCAGCTCTGTAAACCAGATTACTACTCCGGTTATAATTTCCGATACTTTTTTATTAAAAGCCGCATAAGCCTCAGCGCCCCACGTAGCAACATTGGTTACAAAAGTAATAATCCCGTTATATATCTTTCCAGGCATTTCCGCAAACCATGTTACTACTGAAGATATAATTTCAGGAATTTTCTCAGCCATATAATCAGCTACTTCTATGCCCCACTTGGTTATAGTTCCCAGCGCATATCCCAAAGCGTATCCTATTTTCCCTGGCAATTCGCTAAACCAATTTCCTATATTTTCGACTATGGCTCCAATCCTCTCCGGAATCCCAGTCAAATACTGAATTAATTTGTCCCATGCTGAAAAAGCTGTAGATTTTACTTTATCCCATACCCCAGTAAGCTTTTCTGGGATTGATTCAAAAAATGGTAATACAGTTCCGTTCCACCACGCCGGGACTTTCTGAGTCCAAAACTCCTTTATCTCATCCCAATGTGTAACTGCATAAATAATTCCTGCTATTACTGCAACTACAGCTGCAATGATGAGGGCGCCACCGGCAGTTACAGCTGCAGCTCCAGTTAATCCTAATGAACTTCCTATCGAGCCGGCTAAGCCAGCAAAAGCGGTCGGCAATGTAGAAGTGAAAAAAGTAATAATTGGCGTTAAAATTAATGACTTTAAAAGTGTAGGCAAAGATGCGCCAGTCAAAGCCATATCAGTTGCCAATGTGGAAAACGGCGTGAATTTTAAAAGAAGTTTTCCCACTCCCAGCAAATTCAGTAATTTTAGTGCTAAATTGCCTACAATGCCGGCTCCCTTTGCTAATGATGAACCACCAAATATCTTAGAAATTGTTTCAATTCCTGTCGCCACTGTTCCAATAATTTTCAGTCCAGTTAAAGCGGTGGCAATAACTCCCAAGGCATATCCTATCTTTTCAGCCTGCTCCGGGCTTATTTTTCTTAATGCATCTGCAATTCTGTTAAGTCCTCCTGGTACCACTGCATTGATAAAGTCAGCACCAAATGATAATAGATCACCGAAAAATCTAATTAATCCTTCTCCTACTTTTTCTGCAAATGGTTCCAGCGCTTGCCAGAAATTCTTTAATGCGACGTTAATTGCTTGAAAATCAATCTTCATCAAAAAGTTATTTATACAATCAATGAACATAGGAAGTCCAATCCCCAATGTCCATTTACCAAGCGGCACTAAGAACTCACTCCAGAAGTCCTTGAGGGCGATCCATGTAAAGTTTCCAAGTTGTGCAAATCCTTCATTCCATAATCGATTCAAAGCCTCTCTTGTGGGCTCTGCTGCTTCCCAAACTCTCTTAAAGGCATTTTCAATTTTATCGGCCATATTCTGGGCAGAATTCTCCATATTGGAAAAGGCTTTGTCCCATGCTGCCTGATATTCAGAAAAAGAATCTAAGAAAGCTTGATCAAGTAAGCCGCTGCCGGCTCCACCGCCACTACCGCTACCGGAAGAACTGTCACTTGAGCTTACAACATTCAAATTATCAAAATCCTGTAGATTACTTGCCATTTTTTAGATTTATCTGCAGCGTCCCCCATCTTGTCAGCCACACCGTCGGCAGACTCTTCCAATCCGTCCATGTCAACAGCAGCTGAACCAATAGATGATCCAAGAGATCCGATATTAATACCAAGAAGGCCACCTATCCATGAAAACAGTCTTTGAACTGCAATTACCAATGCATTGACATATGGAAGTACCCCCGCCACAATAGGCAAAAATAAGTTACCGATTGTTCTAGCCAGATTGGCGAAATTGGATTGTAATAATCGCAACTGGTTTGCAGGCTGCCCTAGGGTATTTGATAAATCTCCCCATGCGTAACGGGTGGAATCCAATAGGATCATGGTTCTTAATAATGCCTTATCCTGCTGATTTAAAGCTGTTATTTTTGTCTTTATTCCCAGTTCATGCAGTTTCTCTTGCAAGTTCACGTTTCGTATATTAACGCCGTATTTATCCAGTGTCCGGCTCATACCAACCATGCCAGAGGCCATGTCATTCCAAACATCTTCGAAATTTAGGTTTTTAACGGAAGCAAGATCCGCTCCTATCATGGTAAGAGCATTAGACAACTGCAAGGCAGTCTCAGAAGCTACGCCCATGGAAGATGCCATTTGCCCAAAGGTAGCCTGATAGTTCATGACCTTGTCAGGATCAATACCTAAGCTTGGCATACCTGTTGAAACTAAGTTGCCATTGTCATCAGCCATAAAACCAGACATCTTTCCAGTTAATTTTTGGGCTCGTTTGCTAAAGGAATCAGCGTAGGCTTCTGCCGAATCGTAACCAGATTGCTTCCAACTATCTACCGCATTGTCAGCAACCTGCCCCCATGCAGCGTCAAAGTAGTTAAGTGTCTCTATGTAGTCCATGGAAGATTTTGTTGCTTTCCATAGTCCCTTAATTCCACGAACCAATAGAAAATACTTCGCATAAAGCATACCAATTTGAGAAACAAGACCTTTAGTACTTCCTTTGGCCTTTCCAGCACTGACAGAATAAGAATTTAGGCTGTTAGTCATAGCATGACTGGCACTTGATACCTTTGAACCGTTGGAAGCCAGATTTGCCAGCGCATTGGTCATCTGAATGAGATTCTTATTTACCGCCGGCGCACCAGACAATGTTTGCATCATTGCTTTTAATGCAACTCCAAGAGCCTGAATATTGGGAATGGCATTTCCCGCTGACTTGCTACCCAATTTGGAAATAGAACCTACCAGTGAATTTAAACCGGAAGCATCGAAAGTCACTGAATTAAGTCCATTCATTGTCTGAATAAAACTTTGCAGATTTGCTTTAAGCAAAGGGATATTCTGGGTAGCTTGAGTAACTGTTTTTCCACCCAACTTGGAAATGGAGTAAGCAAGATTAATTATCCCCTGTGAATCATAGGAAATTGTACCCATATTACCCAAATTAGTCGCCAGAGTTGACATTGCTCTGGAAGCATTGCTTACTCCTTGAATATCAACAGCTCCCAGTTTATTTAATCCCCCTAGTTACTCTTGAAAAATCTGCTGTTTTAGTTCGTTCATTGAAGTTCTGGATAGACGAAGCAATCTGATTGATTCCAGATGCCACCTGACTTGCACCGGATATTTCAATCCCAGATATAGCAGATTGCAAAGATATCATTTTTTGTATGAATTTATCTATTTTGGCATCAGCACTGTTTGTACTGGCATCTATTTGAACTTTCAGATCATCAATTACATCAGCCATGGTTTCACCACCCTTTGCGCATATAAAAAAAGGCGAGTGAATTTTATATCATCACTCGCCTTTTGATCGTTTATTGTTTGCTTCACTATCCATTCCATTGAAGAAAGATAAGAACTGATTCAATGCTTTTTCTTCTTCAATTTTTTTCTCTTCGTCTGTCATGGGAATTACCCTTATTGGCTTCTCTAAATATTTACCTTTTCGTTTCCGTTTAATAAACGGCATTGCATTGCACACAGTAGCATCTAATGCAGATGCTACATATTGTCCCATAAGCCACATTTCATCGCTTTGTTGCTGTTTTTTTCTTCTATATACTTTAGCAAATGGAAGTAGCTTTTGGGGATTCAGGTGCCAGAACAGATCATAAGGCACACCCATTAATAAAGCTTCAGGAAGATATTGTTCCCAAATTATTTTGTGGAAGTTGACTTCCTTTTGCGATCCTGTGGAATCTTCCCGGATTTGGACTTCTGTTCCGCTTCCTCTGCCGCTTCGTTCATCTTGGCAATCACCTTGTCCATTCCGGTGAGTTTGAAAAAACCATCATTTTCCATGCATTCCCTTAAGAAATCATACATTCCCCAGAAAGATGCGCGCTCATCATCTGGATTCTCTTTGACAAACTGCTTAAACAGAGTTTTGGCCTCCTGTTCATTCTCTACAGGATTGTTTTCCAGCAAGCCGGCATAAAGGGCTGTAACGGCAATTTTAGGAATGTCGGAAACCATGTCAGATGTTCCGTCCATAATTGCTGTTGCCATGGATACCTTTTCACCCTCTTCAGATGGCCCATTTTTCATTAGGTAACTACCGGACACAATCTTAAAGACTCTGTCCACACAATCCTTATATTCAGCGGCCTCAAAGGAAAATTCTATTTTGTAATCTTTGCCGCCAATCGTTAAAATCTTCATATCCTAATACCTCCCATTTAATTCACTAAGCCGCTTCAGTAGGTTCAATAGCTGTAGCCCAACCAATTTCTCCAGTTGGTGTAACAGATACGCTGGTATCCCAGGCGCTATCAACGTCAGAAGCCGCCCAGCCCATTCTTGCCGGAACACACGTGAAGAAAAAAGCTTTATCTAATCTTGGATGATAAAATTCTAACCACATCCGCTTATTGGTAGCCTTAGCTGTATCATACTCATCACAAATTGTTTCCCACATTTCCAGGAACACTTGAGTCATGCCAAAGGTGATTGCAATCGCTCCTCCTGGATCCTTTAATCCATCAATGTAACGCTTCCAAACTGTATCATTCAGGGAAGTTACATCATAGGTTCCCGTTTCCGGATTAAAATCTGGGATACTTTTCGGATTGGGAAGGTCAGTAAATGCCGTAGGCTTAGTTCCGGCAGTTGCTTCAATGGCATATCCCACATGGATGCCGGCGGTACTCAAATCTACTGCTGTTGCCATAATTTCATGTCCTCCTTTTTAAATAAAAAAAGAACCTCTCCGTATAGATAAAGTTCTACAATAATTTTATATCATATCGCCCTCACAAAAGGTTCTATGGAACCTTGCGATCCAGCGATACGCTTCTGATGTGCTTGAACGGTCCACTTCCAACGGTCCGTATTTTAAAACAAATCCCAGTTCTGTCATTATGTCAGCAGCAAGGAAATTCAATTGTTTTGCCTTGCTGGTTGAACTGGAATCATACATGGTAATTTCAAAGTCAGCAGATATGGAACACTGCTTATTCTGCAAGGAACTGCTCGTTGTTGGCTGTCCCAGACTCTTAAAATAAAGGTAAGGGAAGGCGGGAGGAGTATCGTTTCTAGTAGTGCCGCTTCCTGAAAGATATTTTTTTAATCGCGCATCATTAACAAGCCGAGTGTAAACCAAAGAGGAAATATCAAGCATTACCGGAACACCTCCTTTGCAATAGCCGCCACCTGTGTTCTGATAGCCACGGAAGCGTTATACATAGGCATCGTAGCTTTTGTACCGTATGTATGGTGCCACTTTTCATCGTCTCCCCAATAATACCAGCCATTCTGGTCAAACGCATGAATCTGCCCGGGATATGTACCAACACCCATGCCAAATTCTCCAGCTTTTGGATTTTCATTCGGATTTAACCGAACGCCTGCTCCAAACTCAACAAGAAGTAATGTATTTATGCTTCCGTGGTCATTGGATTTAGTTTGCCCGGCGGCAACCAGAATAGCTTTGTAACCATCATTCCTTGGTTCCATCTTCACTCGGAGCGTTATGGTTTTGCCTAACGGGGATTCACTAATGCTTTGCAAGGCAACTGTCTGGCCGACTTCTGCCAAACGCTGGCACAGCAACTCTGCTTTCCGGTGTAAATCAACTTTATACCGCTCAAGCTGATTAATTATGTCCTGTATTCCTTTTGAGGAAAAGTTTCCTCTAAAAACTTTCATAGCCATTTTTCGCACTTCCATCTGGTAACTGCTTAATAGCATACAGCAAGGAATTTAAACTCTTTGCGACTTTGACAACCTTATAATCTGCTCCCTTGTTCTCCCCTGGCTTCCGGTCAACAAATACCTGTGATAATTCATCAATCGGTAGAGTAAGGTTACAGGAACAAATGACCTTATCATAATCGGTGTTTACTCCGAAAGGCTCTGTCTGAGCTTCTGATCGAGCTGGGGATACATTTGCATTAAACTTCACTGGGTCCGCATACCCTACCGTATAATCGCCAGTAAGGAGCGGTTCATTGGTCACTGGGTCATAGATTATATTACCGTCCAAGTCTTTTTCATAGACCGGGATATGCTCTGAGTAAAGTTGATAGTATAAGGTTCGCTGATTGCGTTTTAAGCCCCTCATTACGATACCTCCTAGAAATAAAGAAAGAGCGAACCCAGTCCGCTCCTTCTAATTCATAAATTTAATTGTAAGCCAAGTAAATATTCTCGTATCTTCCCTTGCAACTCATCTTCAATTCTATCTAAACTTTCTGGAATATCAAAATATATTTCCATACACACATCTTTTGGCTTTGTTTCTTTTGTGTCAAATTCAAGTTCATAAATACTAAATTTACTACCTAAACTGTGGCACCAATTCCGAACTTCTTTAAAAGAATCATAAAATTCTTTTTTGTAGAAAGGCGCATATTTATCTATCAACATAGAATATGAGTTATATTTTTCAACAAAGTTATCATACTTTCCCTGCTGGTATCTATAGTATTTTGCCTCATCTTCCGGCCTGCTTTCATAAAAAGGATAAAGTCGTTTTGAGAAAATTATAACCTCATGTAATGCAGACCATATCTCTGTATAAATTCTAAATTCATTATCGTATTGAGCTTTGGATACATAAAGCGCCTTATCATTAAGAGATTTTACCTTTTCTAATTCCTCTGAAAGCTCTCTTTTGTATTGTTCCAGATCCTTGATATGCTCTGCTTTCTCATTTTCAAGAATTCTATTAGCCCATACCTTTCCAAGCCAGCTAGAAAGCCCAAAAACAATTGCTGCACCACCTCCTAAACTAGCCAATACAGCACCAGCAATCTCAAATACCTCTTTTACTTCCATACCACGCTCCTCCTTAACGCCATTATACGACAAAAAGGAAATTATTGGAATCCGCTATTTAACAACACCCCAATCTTCTGTCAGCATATCAGTCTGGCTTGCAAGCCATGGTACCCAGCGTTTAGGTACGTCTGGATTATCTGTTTCCAATCCATTGTATCAATGTAGATATATGGGTGCGTTCATTTTGCTAAATTTGTCCGGAACCTGAAGCTCAATGAAGATTCCTTTACCGTTCCAGCCTTTACGCGCAACCTTATGACCCTCTATTCAGAATTGCGGAACCGAAATCCATGGTTGCTTCCTGTGTTTCAAAGACATAGTTTTCAATATGGATTTCATCACAGTTGGAATAACTAAATTATCACTGTATGTCTTGTCAATGTACGCCATATTCTCCAGTACACGTGGATTAGAAATAATCTCCGTTTCGCCAGTCGGCATATGAATAAACAGCGTAATATTGGAAACTTCATCTTTTACCTTTGCATACTCCGCAAAGAGTTCTTATTTTTGTCATGATTATTCTCCCCTTCATTCTCCCAGACATCTTAAGCATATCTGCCCACCACCATTATTCTGATATGCACCCTGCGTCTGGCCGGGAGGTTAGCCAGACACGCACCGTCTTGAAATCTTATAATAAAGTCTTTACCATAGGCACTACATCAAAATAAAGGTCATCTTCACTCTGATATCCCCGGGAAATCCCATTTTCAGAGTGGGAACTTTGCCCTTCACTTCCCTGCTTCGCCCAATAATAAACAGCGGCATCAAAGACCATATCCCGATACTTTGAAACCGCCGCTTCCTTTTGCGCGTCAGTATACCCATAAGGATAACGCTTAGAGCATACCTTGCGAATCGCCCGATTGATGAGAATGAGTAGAACTGGATTATCCTGTTCGCTTACTTCGTCACCAAGATATGTACTTACGTCAGCCAAAATATCCGTTTCCACTCACCACACCGCCTTTCTTAAGCTTTAGCTGTTACTGTGGCGTTTCCAGCCTTAATGGCTTTATAGGTAGAATCGCATTCAACAATTGTAATAACCTTACCAGTTGTAGCTGTGATATCCGCGCTACCGTCCCAAGCTGACCACGTCTGAACATTCTGACCATAAATTACTGTGGTAGCTGCATCAGCAATTTTGTATTTATAAAGATTTCCGCTTGCCTTTACCGGGGAAACAGTTACCTTGGTATCACCAGAAACTGTACCTGCCACGGAATTAACTGTCAATGTCCCTAGCGTTCCAGAACCGGTTAAAACAGTTGCAATTACAATTCCATAGGGATCAGGTAATACCGGAATAAATAATGTTTCTTTTCTGCTTCGATGATAAACGGTTCGTCAAGCTTTGCACGCTGCTCCGCAAAATCCCAACCATTACGTAGATACACTGCTTGCCCCGTATCGCCACCGGTATTTTGCTGACGATCTGGCATCCCCTCAACTACAAGCACTTGACGGTACACATCATCTTTTTTGAAACCTGGGTTTGTTCCTGATTAAGTTCAGCAGTCATGAGTTTTACATCTGATTGATTGTTATTGCCCGAATCCTTAACCTGTATTGCACCTAACTGGCTCATCTCGATAAATTCATCTTTTGAAATTTCACAGTTTTTTGAAAAGCATAAACGCCTGGATAAACTGTTCTATACCATTCATTCTGTCGGACTGCATTTTATTTATCTGATCCAGGGCCGTAATGACAATCTCAATATCAGACAATCGGTCTGGATTATTAGGATATTCCGTTATCGGTATCCCTCCGAATCCATTAGGGCCAGATTGCGTAACTCGTCCATTTCTTATAATGAAATATTTATCTTCTGAAAAACATGAATAATATTGCTGTTCATTCTCATCCTTTAATTGCTGGATGGAAAGCATATCCCGACCATCTTCCAATGAATACACGATAATCGTATTCATCGGTGTAGGTACGTGAATCCTGAAAGGAACAGGATTGTTTTTCCCAGCCTTTAAGGTTGCCTTATAAGCAGTACCTACGGAACTCTGCCATGTGCCAAGTTCAATGTCCCTTGCCTGCTTATGGGCGTCTCTCATGTAATCATTAAAAGTGTCCACAGCTTTATTAACTTTTTCATCCTTTTTGCGGCTCACATATTGTATGGGTTCTCCGTATGTTTGGCCTGCTTTAAAACGAACAATTTCCAAAGCATGATTCTCAACCGTCTTATTATTAATTTCCGGACGTACCGTTTTTTCTCGGTATAAAATCGGTTGATCTCCCATGTAATAATCATGGAGATAACGAATGAACGGTCTGTTATAATTTAAAACGCTGACTGCTTTTCCAACTACTTTTAAGACATTTTCTGGTGTGATAATTGAAGCACCGGTATAAGCCACCTTGCGCCCAAATGAGCCTTTGCAAATATCTATGAAACTAACCTTGTTCATCCGCTCTTCACCTTCTTAGTTTTAAAAACCATTCCACTGGAACACTTCCATTCAGGGTGTTGGGAGTTCCGGTCTCTCCATATAGATTCTTTTTTATTCTTCAAAGACTTATCAGTTTTATTTACCATAAATTCACCCACGAAAAAATGCGCTCAGCCGAAGCCAAGCGCATGTTGATATACTTTTCACTGATATCATAATAACATATTATAGATGGGAAATGTGGGAATCTTAAAACAATGTCGAGCAGAACACTGTTCCCAAATAGCAATTTAAATAACCAGACCGTTACATCATCTGGATTATCTCTTAATTGGGGTACTATAGGCCTTGGCGGTTATACAACAATAGGTAATTTAGTCGTAGTAAATATACGTGTTGCTACTAACCAAATATTAAATGCCGGGTCAACTTATGAAATTACAGGATTTCCATTACCAATAAATACTGTGGCTAACGGAATAACTGCATCATGTAGTTTTACCTCTCTTACTAGAATTATATTTATGAGCAGTTTAGGAAAGTTAACCTTTATACCTGACCAACAACTAGCTAGCGGTACTGTACCTATTTTTTCATGTTGTTACATAAAACAGTAAATGATCATTTAAGTGCTAATTAATTATAAACGAAAGCTCAAATGGCACAATGTAATTAGTAGTTTTTGAACAGTATGCTCTTACAATTCCACTAGTTTCAATTATAAGTTGATAATAGATCCACTCTGTACCGCCTGCATAATTGACATAAGCTTTAGCAATAGGAAAAGCAGGGGTATAAGCTGGAGGAAGTGTACCTAAAATAAATTCACTATTTGCCATAAAATTTATCTGAGCGTTACGTCTTAAATATACCGTTTTCCCCTACATCTTATAATAAAAGTAAGTAGTTGACACCCAGTTTTCACCATCAATTAAATCAGTTAAATTGCTATTTTCGCTTTTCTAAATATTTATTATAGACCTCCGCAGGATAATATTCGGATTTCTTTCCATTTTCCAATTCAACATGTAATTTCTCTTTTTCACCAGAAGATATTTTTAAACCAAAGTCAGGTACCGCTATGCATTGCCCATCAAAAGAAAAGGGAATATTCTCACAAAATAATATATATGACATTCCTGTCAAACCGTCTGCTATTTCATCTTCATAGTTCACATAATCTAAAAAAGCTCCAATCATCTGATATTGGGCCTTCATAACTTTACTATATAAATCCTTGGATATAGTATCCATCATCTTAATCACCTACCTTTTCTATAATGATACTACAATTTACTTTGCGTGTATAGTCTTTTTCGAACAAATGTTTGCTTTTTGCATCTAAGTATGCTATTATGAGTAAAACAAAATAAAGGACGGGTTATATGTGAACATTTCAGAACGCCAAAAGGAAATTTTAGAATATATTAAAGAATCAATCTTGAAGAATGGCTATCCCCCATCGGTCCGAGAAATATGTGAAGCAGTTAATTTAAAATCAACTTCTTCCGTCCATTCTCATTTGTCGATTCTCGAGGAAAAGGGATACATAAGAAGAGACCCAACTAAGCCAAGAACCATTGAAATCATAGACGATTGTTTCCAGCTGACACGCCGGGAGGTTGTGAACGTTCCGCTCCTCGGAACCGTTGCGGCCGGACTGCCTCTTTATGCAGAGGAAAACATTGAGAACTATTATCCCATACCAGCTGAATTACTTCCAAATGCAGAGACCTTTATGTTAAAAGTTAAAGGAAATAGTATGGTAAACGCAGGTATTCTTGAAGGCGATCAGATTATCGTAGAATACCGAGCAACTGCGCATAATGGGGATATTGTTGTTGCACTGGTCAATGACTCGGCTACAGTAAAACGGTTTTTTAAAGAAAAGAGTCATTACCGCCTGCAGCCAGAAAACGATTCAATGGACCCAATCATCGTAAACAGGGTGGAAATATTGGGAAAAGTAATTGGATTATTCAGAGTAGGCATTCATTAACAAGAATTAGGAAGCCACAGTGCTTCCCTCCTTTTATTTCCACCATTAACAGAACAGACAATCGAGGTGTTAGCATGTTAGGAAATTGTGGGCTCGCGGAGGACATTAACCATTGCCCCCATTACATTAGAGATAAAGAAGGTTGCGGAGCCGATCATACAAGCTGCGGATTTTTTAGGGAGTCTGGTAAGGAAACGAAAGAAAAAGCTGAATATATGAGAAAACCACGATGGTTTGAGCAGTATTACAATAGATAGGAAAACATATGGGAGTATTTGGAATCGGCACGAACGTTCGAAAAATCAATAATGGATGGCTTGGTATGCTCCTGGCTGCCCGCCCAGGCCGCTAGTATTATATCTACATTATGATGTTATGAACATGTAAGATTAGCATATAATAGTATCAATAAGATCATTTGAGGGAAACCATGATCATACACGTTGTCCAACCCGGTGAAACCATAAATTCAATATCAGATTATTACAAAATCCCTGTTGACAGATTAATATTGGAAAACGGAATTACAAACCCTGGCAATTTAGCAATTGGCCAAACCATTGTGATCGTTCAACCGGAAACACTCTATACCGTTCAGCCTGGCGATACTTTGGAGAGTATTGCGGAGCAGCACGGTACTACGTCAATGGATATATTAAGAAATAATCCCTATCTTTCCGACAGAGAATTTTTGTATGTCGGTGAAACGATAGTCATAAGCTATCAAACTAATAAAATAAGAACAATTGCCACTAGTGGTTATACTTTTTCATATATAGATAAATCTGTTTTAATAAAAACGCTTCCTTTTTTAACATATTTGACTATATTCAATTATAGGGCTACAAGTGAAGGAGAAATTATTACTATTGCTGACGATGCTGATGTAATTCAGTTGGCTAAAACTTATGGTGTTGCGCCCATGATGTTTGTTTCTACGATTACGGAAGAGGGAACAATTATTCGTGAAGTAACTCAGAATATTTTAAATAACTCTTCTGTGCAAGATCGTCTTATTGACAACATTCTTCAAATGATAAAAACAAAGGGTTATTATGGAGTGAATATGTATATCGAAGATATTACACCGGATAACATAAGTAGTATTGTAGAATACATAAAAAAGGCTTCAGCTATATTTCGTCCTGAAGGTTATAGAGTACTAGTCACCACTACGCCAATTATGAATATTCAGGGGCCTATTGTCAGCTTTGAAAAGTTGGATTATTCACGATTATCTGGATATGTAGATGGAATTCTATTTGCATCTTATGATTGGGCTAGATTTTATAGTTATCCAAGTTCAATTTTCCCAGTTAATATTTTAAGAGAACTATTAGACTACGTAACCAGTATTATTCCACCCGAATTATTATTCTTAGGAATCACTACACTCGGTTATGATTGGACACTACCCTATGTTCCGGGTGCAACGGAAGCAACAGCTATAGCAAACAATAATGCAATACAGATTGCAGCAGATAATAATATACCAATACAATTTAATGAAGCAGCACAGTCACCTTTTTTCTATTATATGGATAGTGACGGGATTCTTCACTTAGTGTGGTTTAATGATGCGAGAAGTTTTGAGGCAAGAGCCGGGCTGGTAGCAGAATATGATCTTCAAGGTTTATCTCTCTGGACTATTATGAGATTTGATACCCAAATGTGGTTTATTATTAATACTCAATATTACATCCAGAAGTTGTCCTTTTAATACTTGAAGGATTAAAACACCTGTGTTATTGGCAGATTGCAAAGTATCTTTTATAGGTGGGCCCGGAGTGCCGGATACCCACCTTTTTAATTTACTGATTTTTTAATCCCGGATACTGCAGCGCCCCATCCTGATCCGGTGTGAGCGTTACCGGCTCCGTTATCATCTTACCGTCTGCGTCCACGGCATAAATCTTACTGGAATACTCAACTAACTGTGACTGGCACATAGCCCCGTCCGGTCCCAAGTAATACCATGCTTCATTATATTGATACCAGGTATTAGTGACCATGATCCCGGCAGCATTGAACCAGTACCACTTGTTCTGATCCTTTACCCAGCCATCACGGACCGAAAGGCCGGTATCACCGTTAAAATACATCCACCCATCTGATGCCTGCACCCAGCCGGAAGATTTCTTAACCTCTATTCCAATTAATTTACCCTTAAATGCCTCCCATGTGTGGTCTGTATGATTATAGACGTAAGGATTGGGGCAGATCTTACCAGTCACATCATAATGCCGGATTACATGATCAACAGGTACGTTGTACTTTGCCATGAGCTCCTTGGTTAATTCAATGGCCGCTTGCACTGTTGCATCTTCGAAATACCAATCTAGGCTTGTATCTGCCAGAGAACCTTTATTCCGGACGCACAGCTCAATGCCTAAACTATTAGCATTCCGGCATTCTGGGTGCTTATATCCACTCTTAGTGCCACAATGCCATGCAATATTTTTATCCTCAACAGACTGCCAGATCTCACCAGAAAAGCCAACATAATAGTGGGCGCTGGCACCAATATATTGTGAGGCATAGTATTTGCAATTTGCCTCGGCCCCTCCCAACGCTCCGACATAATGGATTACCAAATACTTGATACGATCAACCTCCCCTGCAGTAAGGTTGTATGGTGTAAGTAATTTATTGATCTGCATATTATTTCCCTCCAATCGAAAAAGGACCCAGGATTATCCCAGGTCCCAAGTTGTCACATACAAGCGAACGGGAATTCCCGCATCGGATTTATTCAGCTTTTCCATTCTGCTTAATGATCTGATTTACATATGTACTTAGGCCAGCCACAAGAACTCCCTGCGTAATAGCAGTAAACACAGCCATAGCTATTTCCTGCCCTGTCTGACAACCACTTGTAGCCAACACATAAATTCCACAAAGTACAATTCCAACAGCTCCATTTACCATAGGAATGTGTTTGTCTTTGATTGTCTGGCTCTGTTTAATTCCCTGCCCTAAAAAGTAAAGCACCACTGCCACTACGATAAGTTCCGGTTTTACATAATTCATAATCTGTTCCATAATATTAATCTCCTTTTTCCTCTAAGTCCGCTATGCGGTGATTTGCAACTTTCATCTGCTCTTCCAGTCTGAAAGTGCGCTCAATTACAGTATTATGCTTGTCAACTTTCTTTTCCAACTGCCCTATACGATAATTTGTCAGTTTGGAAGAAGCCACTATTCCTGCAAAAGTACCTATCCCACTTCCTGCCAATCCTATAAGAGCCACCATGATTTCCGTAGGCATATATCCACCTCACGCTTTCCTAAATTTTAGTTGCCAGGATCAGCTGCTTTTCTGCATCAGTGATCCACCCCTTTATAACCGCATTTGCCAGCATGGTAACCGTAAGTTTACCCATACCACAGTCGTATAACCACATTAACATTTCAAACATACTTACACCTCCAGACTTGATAAAACTAAAGTACCAACGGTTGTTTTTAAAGATTCATTATCCTTTTTAATTTCTGCATTCTCTGCTTCCAAAGCTGCAACTCGTTCCTGTAAATCTGGAGTCTTAAAATAGGCAATTATTACATCCGCCTTTCTATCCGCTACTCCGTCCTCATCCTTACCGATCACATAATCAGACTCTTCTGTTAATCTTTTCGCATATACCAAATCTTCACGAGCCCAATCAGTATTACCGGATAAAGCAATCTGAGAGATTTCAACATTGGCTTTCAGAAGAGCCTTGATTTGATCAAAGGAAGCTGTTCCTTTCTGGAAAGTAACTGTTCCACCGGTTTCTCCCAGTTTTACCCCGTTTGGGACCAGATCAAAAAGCTGATCCCCAAACTTTATTTTTTCGATATTATTCATAACTCAATTCCTTTCCGCCTCCTGGGCATAAGAATAAGTCCCTATCGGAACCATTTGTTTACATTAATCTTTTCAATGCATCGAACCGATCGGCCTTTTCCTTCATCTGATCGAAGTCAACCTTTTTCATGAAATAGATTGACTGGCTTTCAATACGCTCATCCACTTCCTGAACAGTGCCAGTCATATCTATTCCTTCGATCTTCAGCTTACTGATAACACTAAGTTCCTTTTGACAAAGGAAAAGCATCAATTCTTCCGAATTGCTTAAATCTTCTTTCTCTGTTAGCTCCCTTATCTCTGCTTCAAGGAGTTTCTCACTGACAAGTTGCATCATGGTGACCCTTTCTTCCGATTTGGTGGAATAAAATAAGCCCCTAAAGGGGACTGTTTTAAAAGTTTATTTGCTTACTCAAATAGCAATTTTATGGTGTTAATTTTTTCCATGTGCCATATCCAGAACCAGTTATAACTACTTTTGTATAAACATCACCATTATAATCGTGTAGTGTTTGAAAAATCAAAGTGCCATTAGTTGCAATGTTTCCATTTATTACAACCTCAACATATCCACTTACCGCTCCGCTATATGGAGCATTGGCTGCTGTGCCAGATGCGTTATATACCTTCCATCTCCCTGGAGTTGTTGCAAGTCCACCGCCATTAAAATCAGTCACAAAGCTAACATCGGTTAAATTATGTATTTTTGCCAAATCAGTCGCATTTGCTTTGGCGCCTAAATTGCTATTTAGTGCTTCAACCACCGCTGTCAAATTTGCCCCCGCAGTCAGCTCCGTTCCCATGCCGATCCGCGCCCAGAGGGTATGCACAAATGCTGACGTTGGGATTTTATTCTGATCATTTGCATCCATATTGGTCAGCATATTTTTAAGCAGAGCATTCTGATCCAGGTTCATTGTAACTGCTATGGACTTTGATATCTTCCCAAGCGCAGAAGCAATAGCCTCCCCAGCTATGATGTTGGCCAGTTCCGTAGCCTGCTCAAAAAGGGTGTTTATATCAACACTCCCATCAGTCCCCACCTTAATCCCATTGCTTCCCTTTACCAATCCCAAGGTGTTCTGCGAGGCTGTCTTAACGCTTAAACTGCCTTCAGTACTTACCTCCGTTGTTGTACCGTCTGGCTTAACTGTACCCACGCTGTCAGCCGTGGCTTTACTGGTTCCCTGGGCTGATGTTTGCCAATACGCCGCATTCGTAGGCAGACTGCCCAAAGGCGGATCTGTATGTGCCACATAACTACTGCCGTTTTGTGTAACTAAATTTAATAAATCATATTTGGTATCCGGATCCCATTCACCCATGGGGCGAATCCCGATAATTCCGTATTCAACTGCTGCCATTATGCCGTTATCTCCTCTCCATAGAATTTTCCGTTTTCATACCAGAAACGCATACCTTTAGCCTCTGTATCACTCATGAATTTCATTTTTTCAGTATCAATATAAAATTGTGGGATTACCAATTTGGCCGCTTGATCAATCTGAGCTTTTAAAATCTGCACTTGCTGCCAATACCACTTTGCATTATCTTCCGGGTCCTCTGGCATCACACCGCCTACTGCATAGCGTTTCGCCTGTAAAGCACTGGCCTGTGCCTCTGCTGCGCTCTGATCCGCAGCGGTCTGACTTACTCCTGCTGCTACCGCTTTCTGCGTGGCTACCTGCTCACTGGCACCTGCTGCCGCTGCTTTCTGAGTTGTGGTTAAAACGTCTGCCGCTGTCTGATTTGCTGCAGCAGTGGCCGCTGCTGCCTTTGTGGTAGCTATTCCCGACTGTGTAGTTGATATTGCTGCGCTGTCTGCAGCAAGCTGAGCATTCTCTCCGGACGTTGTGGCATCCTCTTTTACCTGCTCATAGTAATACTTTGCACAATCGTTCTCACTGCCTGGAAACTCTTGATCTCCGAAGACATAGCGCTTTGCAAACTTCTGATAATTGAGTGCGGCATCACGGGCCGACTGTGCATCAAGCATATACTGACGAAATTCCGTCTGTATGGCAGCGTCAAGTTTCTCCATAGTCACAGATCCATCTACAATGACCGCCCTCATGACCCGATCAATTATCGTCATGGAAATAGTGGCTGTACTTGTCACATCATAAACAAATCGAGTCATGTCTATGGTTTTTATCGTTCCGTCTGCCAACGTAAGGACGAGCTCATTATTATCATCGATATCAAAATTTGTTACAACTTTTTCAATAGCTAAATCGTAAGACTTTGTTGACCCGTTTTTTAGAGTGATTGTAATTATACCGGTTGCAGTATCTACAGAAACGTCCTTTACCAAAGAATTAACCGTGGATTCATCTACTTTCCTGGAATCTAAATCCGATATTCGATTAAAAGCAGTTTTTATTCCATTTTCAGAATGAAGTAAATTGGTTCTATTTATAGCTGTCTTCTGTGAAGGAAGGTTTTCCCAATCCGTTATTTGATAATCTGATTGATAAGGCATTAACCGGCACCCTCTTTCTTTTTTTCTTTACATACTGGGACGTTTCCTGCGGGCTTTGTTTCCCACTTGCGAGGGACATAATCATTTTTTGCATCATCGCTCTTATTAAGCTCCATGATCTCTCCCGGCATTCCTGAATCTAAAATCTGAGCGACTGCAGCAATCTGCTTGGAATTCTGTATACCAGATACTGAGACACAGTTTAAAAGCCCAACAATCTGTTTTACCTGATCCTCGGTGTATATGATTATCTTTTTCATAAATCCTCCTTTCGGACATAGAAAAAGAACGCCCGATGAAGGACGCTCTATCTATTATTCTTAACTATATTGGTCACACCCATTTGGGTGTCAGCTATGCTAAGAGGAAAATCCACCTTAGCATATTCACTTATTTCTAAATACCATTTCCAATATATCAATGTGATAAGCATTAACAGTTCCAAAACGAGGATCATTAATCTTATCTATATCATATCCGTACTCTTTGGAAAGTTTCACCGCTTTTCTCCCAAGAAGATTTGCTTGCGTAACATCTATACGCCTATTCTTTAAACTTGCATATCCAGCAATCGTATAGTATTCACTGGAATGTGTAATCAACTTAGCTTCAATTTCATCTATTCGCTGCTCGTGCTTTTTATTGGCATCTTCTAACTTCATCATTCGACGTTCCTGTGCTACTAATGCCTGCGCCTGTTCCAGAATAATTTCAGCCTGAGTCTTTGTAGAATTACCATCTCTTAACTCAAAGTATTCATCTATTAACTTATCGTGAATCTCCCATGCCAAGTCTGTATCCATAATTTTAATCAATTTTGCATACCCTCGTTCCGATAGTATGTAGATATGTTCCGCCTGTGTAATAGACTGCTTAGCATAGCCCAAACTGAGAAGAAAATTCAACGTGGTAATTTCATTACTACGTTGCCTTAGATCAATAAAATCAACGTTTTCTTTAAATCTCTCAATATTTCTTCCAATTGATTTTCTTATTTCTGGCACAGGCTGATTATGAATCTCAGCAATCGTCTTATCGGAAACACATTTCTTCTTTTCACCAAAGCCACCAAGTACTACCGGGAGCTCTTTCCCCATGAAATCTTGTTTTCCTCTTAATGTAAATCCAGTATTATCTTCTGTAAAAAATTTCGGCTCTGCCCATCTAAGCGTACCCTCCTAAATTTTCACTTCCGACTCTACATTCCGTAGATCCAGTAAAATTATTTCGGGGCGTTCCCGGAGCATACCCGGAAAGGAGTTCCACCCCTATATATTCACAGGAATTAAACCTGGAATTTTCAAACAAAAAGAGCCATGACCAGAATTTGAAATAATCTTCAAAAATCGGTCAAGGCTCCATCACGTTCCATTTCAACGCTTGGCATAGCTGTCGATGTTAACAGGAGAGGTTTGCTCATTTATGCTTTCTTCCATATATCCGCCACTCTGTGCTGCGATATTATTTAGTTGACTTATCTATTATATAACTATGATTCTAAATAAATTACTTTAAATTATGAATTATTTGTGTGTGTCTAATTTTATGGAATCAGCCACATCATGAAGACCTTGCATCTCAGCGTCCCAAAGACCTAATTCCATTAAAATTTCTTTTGTTTCAAAATAATCTTCATCATCTAAGATAATAGCTCCCATAAATGCACTATACTCTGCTGTGGGCTGTGCCATTTTTAAAATATCTTTGATTCCATTCACTATTCTACTTTTATTGTACTGTTTACCATCATCTCTGTTTTTTAGTTCCACTGCTTTTTTATGAATATCATTAAGCTTATATCTCATCATATCCACTATTGATAATCTTGGATTTAGTAGTCTATCACGATTATTTAGGTCTAACAACTCCACAGTCTCTCGTCCTATACTATCCAAGGCATTATCTTTACTTTTTATATAAAAATGATTAAGATATAAATAATTCTTTGGATCGTCAACTGTTGGGTTCAACAGGGGATAAAGCTTAGTATCGAGAGTTCCTTTGTTGGAATTGCATTGACTACAAGATGGTAACAAATTATTCCAATTGACTACTTCATCTGGATAATCATCTTTGCAATGAAAATGTTCAACATGCATTGGCCTACCTTGAGTTTCTAATGCTGTTTCACAATAACAGCACTTTTTATGAGACATATTCAATAATCTTTCTACTATATAAGGTTGCCTCCATACTGCTTTTTTAGTGTTTTTAAAATCTAAAATTAATTCTTTTTCCTTTTCTTCTGTTAATTCAATAGGTTTTTCTGGTCGTATTAATTTAATCATCTCTACTCCTCCAGACCTGCCATTTGGATTTTCAAGAGCTTCCGTTGCGTACTATTTGGATGGAGCATTTTATCCAATAATTCATAATTCTTTTTTATTTCAGGAATATTTTCTTCCATCATGGCTTTATCAAAGGCAGCCATGGTATTCTGGAAAACTTCTGATGTCGTACTTGTCATACCCATTACATCTTGCAAAATTTCTTCAAGCGTCCAGCCCTGCAGTCCATATTCGCCTAATTCCAAATCTTTCACTATGGTATTCCCATTCTCATTTAAGCCCATTGCAATTATTTCATCTTTATTAAGGCTTTGTAAAATACTCGGACTATGCGTGGTTGCTATTATCTGAGCTTTAATGAAAATTGTTTTAAGAGCTTTGACTAATTGTGCCTGCCATGTTGGGTGTAAATGCAAATCAATCTCATCAATAAGAATTATTCCCTCAAAGTCATTATAAGTTATCGGAGAATCATAAAATCTATATTCTAATTCTTTTAATATCCCGAGTATTATATAAATACAAGTTTTATATCCAGAAGATAAATATTCAAAATAAATAGTTCCTTTTGGTGTACTAATCATAATGTCGAGAGAATGAGAGTCTACATACTCAAAGTTTATAGTACTATCCATAATACTAAATACTTGAATTGCAATATCTAAATTTTCTCTCATGACTTTTGAAAATCCCTGACTTTGAAGAGAAAATACATACCTATTTGTAAACCAGCCTTTAATATCATCTGCCCGTACACCAGAAACCGCCATATTGGCCATATCATGACTCGCGCGAGTTACATCCCCAGGAATTCCTTCTAATTTTCTATATTTTATATCCCTCAATGTTGAGAAATTTAAAAGATATTTCGCTTCTCGCATGCCACCTAATCTCTGTGGATATTCAGTAGGTGAAAATGCTTTTACAATTTCTCGAGTCGCTAGACTTGTTGTATCAAAATTTATTATATACTCTCCCTCAGGAACCGAGACATTTCTTCTGATATTTCTTGTTCCAATAGAAAAAGCATCGGCAATAACATCAAGGATTGTAGTCTTTCCTATACCATTAGCTCCACATATCACATTTACTCCTTCGTTAAAATTCAACGATAGTTCTTTTATTCCACCGATTCCTTTTATATTTAAGCTTTCTACCTTCATTTTATCCCCCTCGTATATGACCGTTATATTTGGTATTATTATATTATCACCACCCATAATCTAAATCAACCTTTCAAACACCTTTTTACAAAGTATACACAGGCAAACACTAACGTAGACATATTAAAAGAGCGGGGAATCAACCCTCGCCCTCTATATCTATTGATATTGTTTCATGATTTCATCAAATTGGCCTTTGTACTCTTCTGCTTGTTCTGATGTTAATTTGTAATCAATTCTAAACAACACTTTGTCATACGGATATACATATTGATTCAATGCTAAAAATCCTAAAGATTGATCATTCATTTTGTTCAAGTATTCCGCCCTTTTCTTGCAATCATCTTTTGATGAAAAGGTTTCCAGTGTACCGCCCACTAAATATTCCGATCCTTCTTGGTCTAAGCGCATATCGGAAAAATCCGCCTTACTGATATAGTTACCCGGTCGGCCCAATTTTTCATTCGGGTCTGTCTCCGCTGTGAAAGCTTGAATTTTATCCAGATTTGTATTTTTCCCTTTTAATTCAGTCAAAAGACTTTCAGCATTTGGTAATTCAACTTTTTTCTCCACTGAACAACCACTTAACATTAAAACCATAAGTAAAAATAAAAGCACTTTCTTCATACCATATTCCTCCCATGTGTGATTTAATAAAAACATACCACAAATAGGAGAATTATTCAACAAAAGAGCAGGAACAAATCCCTGCCCTTTGCAATCTTTTATTTAATTATTCGTTGTTGTATCTTGTACTGGGGCTATTTCACCGTCTGCTGGTATCCATGCACCATCAGGTCCAAGTTTGTGACCGTCTGGAGTAATGGTATCATGAAGCATTTTACTGAAACTATCAAAATAATACCATTTAGAATCTATCCGGCACCAAGTTGATTGTTTCGATATGCCATCTTCTCCAAAATAATACCAATCTTCATTTACTTGTTTCCATTGATTCACAACTTTCGTATTATCTTCATTAAAATATTTCCATGCTTTTGAATCGTCACCCGATCTACTAGGTATAATACTGAGTCCTTCGTTTGCAAGTGCAGCGAATGAAGAAAATAAACTTATTATTAATGCAATTATAAAAGTTTTTAATTTTATTTTTTTCCCCATTGTCAATCCTCCTCTCACTCAAAACGTTTATCCTTAGTATGTTATATTAATGATATGATATTCATGAAAGGTTGTCAACCCTGTCTTTCAATTCTTGAAACTGCTCCCAAAACCAGTCAATTGTTTCTCCCAATGCCCAGACTCGACTACTACCATGTGCTAAATCACAATTAAGCGCAACAATGTCACCACATTCTATGCCGCCAATTCCGTTTATCGTCACACCTCCGTAACCCTCTCCACCAACATATAAAGAAGAATAACTCCCACCTGGGCTTCCTTCCGGTGGTCCTTGTGAATTTACCTTAAACCACCCATTATTTGACCGTAACACATTTGCTCCATCAGCGCTGACATAATAGTCTCCAAATCCCACAGCACTACCATTCGAATAAAAATTCGCAGATGATAAATTTCCTGAGAAAGAACCATTTATGGCAACAATGTTGCGGCATGTCAGCTTTCCGTCACTGGTCATACTGGAAAAATCAGATTCCCATGATAATCGATTTGTTTTAATCGTAATGGCATCTGGTTCTACTGAAAGCTGTGAAGATACTTCACCCTTGCTTACTTTTAAAGATATCTGCTGTGCTGTCTGTTCAAACTTGGAGTTTGTATCATTCTTAAGATTTGTCACCGAAGCAACAATCCCATCCGCTCTGATATTCAGTGACGCTTCTGCATCTTTCGCCCTTGTCACTTCTGCAAGGATCTGATCGGCTGTTATTTTAAACTGGGCTTCCGTGTATTCCTTCAGATCCGTCACTCGGACAGATACTTCCTCCACAGATTTCTTTATAACAGCGGTCTTTCCTTCGAGCTGGATAATCTGTTCATTTAATCCTGTCCGCTGCTCTTGTTCAATACTCCCTTGCGCTTCATAGGTATCCGTCATGCCTTGAATCCCTTTCGTGGTTCGCTCAAGGCAATAGGTTTCAATTACATCGTCCGTAGTATAGCATATGATTCCATCTCCAACTTCTACCCAAGGAAGAGCAGGACCAACGATATGGCATGGTCTGTACAATCTTCCTGAAATCTGTTCATATAAATTGGCAGCAATCGAAAGAAGCTCTTGCCCTGACTTCCCGTATACCAGATAATTTCCCTGAACCACATAACAATTTGTACCCGGACCATAAGAAGCACCTACATCCCCTTCCTCTTGCCGGATCTGTACCTTATCTATCGGATTCACCACATAATCTTCGTAGTGTGTCTCTGATTGCTTGTAGTAGGACAGCGTTTCCGCATTGGTCATTTCCGAGGGGTACAATTCATCATCTGGATATAAAGATTCAGAGGGGAACAAACCGGAAGTACCCAGAAACTTATAAGTCAGCCTGCCAGTCTTATCGAAATTTCCGAAGCAACCGTTTATCTCACAGATAACCATTAATACTTTTCTACCATCTAACTGCTCCGGTTCAATAGTCTTTGTTATCTGCATATCGTCCAGGGGTAATTCTGTCATGACCTGTGTAACGTCCACATAGCTGCAGAGGGAATCTCTAAATTGCTTCAATGTCAATGGAAAGGTCAATCCACGATACCAGTTAGCCACATCAATATCAAAGTTCAGCATACGATCATAAGCAGTTATTTTCTTCCGGCGACGGTCTGCCTGTTCCCGGACAAAGCTATCTACTTTGTAAATTCCCATAGCCATTTCATAACCGCCAACATCAACCGTGGCCATAAATTCTTTCCCAGTCAGATCCATCAATACATCTGCTACCGTGACCTCAAACATTGAAGCGCAACACTCGCCAAAAGTTAGATTCTGGCTTGAGCATACGCTTTCTGTTATCGTCATAGATTCGGATATTATTTGGCTGTTATCAATCACATACACCGGCTCCTGATCAACTGGGAATAAATCATCGGAAGGGAACAGCATATCATCTGGATAAAGCATTTTTATCTCTTCATCAAAGAAACGAAGTTTTATATGCCGTTGTGTGGCAGCACCCAGGTTATCAGCCCTGAACAGCTCTTTTATTTCTTCTGGAATATTCAGCACTTCGAAACCTCCTTAATACTCAGTTATCGTTATCTTAATCGGCTTATAGAGTATATCTTTTTTCTTCTCATCTACATTCACGATTTCATAGGGAATATCAGAAATATAAAACGCCCCCGATTTGTACGAGGACGTGTTTGGATTCCAATATTCAATTTGACACTTTACTCTATTCCCATGTGGTACAAAGGCATTCAGCTTATCAACATCTTTTAGCCATAAGTGCGTGGTGGAAAATTCCATAGAGGTGGCTGTATGAGGTAAGGCATTGCGATGAAGCTCTCCGTTTCCGTCTCGATAAGGATCCAGGTCCATTATCTGATCCGGCGTGCACTTATAGGATTCCAGTGCAATTAGTTCATTCGGAAACACTGTTCCATTTATTTTCAATAGCCAGCCTTCGAATGCCACCTTTTCCACCTCCAGACACAAGAAAAAGCGCCATCTCTAAGACAACGCTTTCTTTTCATTTTATACCACGATATCATTTTAACATATTGGATATGGGAAATGTGGGAATAATGTTATATGTTTTTAATTATATTTCCATTTTTTCTTACCATCATCTGATGTTTCAGTATATTTTTCGTAATAACATTGACACAAATAATCGCTAATGCATTCTCTTACGTTAGTTTCATCCTTTAGTTCAGCACATTCTTTGTATATAGATTTTATATCTACCTCAAAATCTATGGTACCTTCATCAGTTATCTCTTCAAAACGAAATATGCCGTTTTTTTTCGATTAATATAAAAAATCTTGATTATCCCTTATTTCACTCTGGAGTTCTTTCATATAATTATCAATTTCATTAACAATTTTTTTCTTTAATACAATTTTTTCTGAAAATGTCATTCTTTTTTTCTCCTTCTGTAATTACACCGTTTTTTTTTCAATCCGTTTTATGCTATCATAAAATATTAATACTGATTCATTTGGATTATTTCCATAATCCTCTATGTATGGTTCTTTAGGTTTGCCCTTCTTGTCAAGATAATATTTATAATATGAATCCAAGCAAATATATTGCCTTTTATCCTCATCAAGTTCCTTATATCCTAAAGACCCTTCATAAATCACACTATCATCTTTTAAATAAACACAAAGCCATGCACCCTGATCAAAATCTGATAATACATCAATCTCATTTTCGTAAAATGTCGTGTTAATCTTCAAAGTATCTAAAATTTTTATTACTCTTTTTTGATCTAACTATTCTATAGGAAAAAATATGCAACTAATAATGAAATTACTATCAGCGCTATATCTTGTTTTAACTGAATCGGCAAAGGAAGCCAAGTGAAGTCTACTTTTTTTATCCATTCTAATATACCTAAATAAACATAACTTATACCAATAACTTTAATGAATATATAGTTTGTATCTTTTAAGGTCTTACCTCTTAAAAAGAAATACATATACATGGTTAAATACCCAGGGTAAATGTATGTAATGTAATACGGAATACCTGCTATAATTTCAGATATATCTTTTGCTGTCATCTACATACTATCCTTTCTTATGCCCAGGAGGATTTACCGGTTTCGTTCTGGTCGTCTTTCCTTGTATAGCTTTATTTTCTTTTATGTGCTTAGCCTGTTTTATGCATTTGCTTTTTTTACTCATTTTTACTTATGCCCCGGTGGGTTTGCAGAACCTGTTTTTGTTGTGCGTCCTGAAGGATTTGACCTTTCTCCATAGTTTCCATGATCAAAAGTAGGATGACTTGTTGGTCTTTGCTGTGGGCGTGAAACTGGTATATCCTTTTTATTCTGCATAATCATATTTCCCCTTTGTATTTATAAAAATATATTACCATATTTAACCATAAAAGGAAACTGCTACTCATTAATATTTCTCTATTGAATTTAAGTTTTTTTCAATTTTCTTCTGAATAGTTGTCCTGTCATAGGACATCTCTTTTGCAATCTCGTCATAAGACCAACGCTCAACGTACCGATAATACAGAATCTGCTTAATCTCCACCTGCTCCGGTCCCAAATTTTCAAGAAAGCACTCTATCTCTAGTTTCATATCCTCAAAAAGTTGCTCATTGCCTTTCAAATCAATCAAGAGCTGCCGGACCATCTTTTCCCTTTCCTCATTCGATTTTACATTTGCTCCGGAAACTACAAAATGGCATTCCGTGAACGGGAACTGCTTCAGGGATCCTTTTACAATTCCATATTCAGAAGTCAGCGGATTATTCTCATAATATTTTATCCTGCGCCTAAGACGCTTTATTTCAGATTCCAGGTATGTATAAGTTGCCAGATATTCTCTTGTCAATTTCATAATCAAATCCTCCTTAACATGGTCTTTGGAAGACGGTCACTTTACCGCCACCCATATTCTGTGTGAACAATGCAAACTGGGCCCAGCCATCTGGAACGTCATCATGAAGATTTTTTCCTTTTACAGAATAACTAAGCAGAAAACTCATCATTACTCCATAGTCACTTTTGGCCTTATAAAGGGAAGAATCTTTGAATAAAACATGCTTCTTTACCCAGTCCGCATTTACTATAATCTTCGTTTCCTTGTTGCTATCAGTGAATTTAGTGGTAATATTGCAACGACCATGTTTTTGCTCCACCAGCCTATTTACTTCGTATCCTACCCGGCTGCCACCATTATTGCTCTCAAACTGGCATTGCTGCAGCTTATTGTCCACTATTATTTGGGAGCACCTTTCATACTGGACGCCATAGTCGGAATTATCATCACAGATGCAATCCAGGCAATAATAATCATTTCCATATTGGGCCGCGCAAGGAAGGAACATGTAATCAGTACCTTTGTCCTTTGTATCACAAATACCAAGAAGAGCGTCAGGTTCTCCTTGCGGAAGAGTAAAGTATCGCCTTAATTCATCTTCATGATATAAAAGACCTTCACGCTCAATTGGCTGGCTTTTATATAAGCATTTGTAAGAAATATCATCCATAGCCAACGCTTGGTCATTAAAGAATTTAACCGAGAAGCCATTATATTCATAATCAAAGTTTGATTTCTCGGTCACTGGATCAATATCAGGAACCTCAACGAATCTCACCCTGTCACTCTTGTTATACAAATTCTTTATTCTGCCAATTACATCATGGACTGACCATCTTGTTGCAATATGAATTTCCTTACAGCCGTCCATCTTTCTCTGCTTGCCATCAACGCTGTACAAGGACCAGAGTTTATCTAACCGAACCTTATTCAGAGCTTCTTTGTTTAGTGTAAAATAAAACTGTAACGAAATGCAATCCAAAAGTGTAACACTCCCTGCATCGAAAAATCCATTGTAACACCCTTCCAAATCCATTATCCTTATGTTTGTCGAGAACTTAAGGAGGAAGAAAGGAATGTTATCAATGGATGATATTAAGTATATCAAACGTCTCTATGAAAGTGAAGGGATTTCTATCCGGGAAATCATGCGTCGGACAGGCTATCACTATGAAACTGTCAAAAAATATCTGGATATGGAGGACTTCAATGAGCCTCTTCATCCACCAAAGGATTCAACCTCTCTGCTGGATCCGCTGAAGCCTGTCATAGATCAATGGCTCCTTGATGATTTAAAAGCACCACGCAAACAGCGTCATACTGCAAAGCGTGTGTTTGAACGGTTGCAGGCTGAATACCCACAAATGCTTGAGGTAAAACTCCGCACGGTTCAGTATTATGTATCACAAAAGAAAAAAGGAATTATTTCAATCACAGCAGAAAGCATATCTTCCGCTGTATCATCCACCAGGTGAAGCACAGATAGACTTTGGACATTTCTCTTATATCAATAATTCTGGAGAAATGACGGATGCATTGAAACTGACGATGTCATTTCCTTCAGCAATCATTCCTACTGTCAGATATTTGGTGGCGAGAACCAGCAATGTCTGCTCCAGGGAATGAGAAATATCTTTGAATACATGGGCAAAGTTCCTTACAGGATTGTATTTGACAATCTCTCCAGTGCAGTAGCACATATGGGGAAGGGCCACCACCGAGTGCTGACAGAAGGTTTCAAGCGTTTTATGGCACACTATAAGTTTGAGGCAGCATTTTGTAACGGCGCTGCTGGCTGGGAAAAAAGGTAATGTCGAAAACAAAGTTGGTTACGAACGCAGAAACATGTTCGTACCAGTTCCAACAATCCTTGATTTTTCCCAGTTTAATCAGCTTTTTTTTGAAGTATGCAACAAAGATGCAAAGCGTAATCATTATGTTAAAAGTGTTACAATCGAATCCCTGTTTCAAGAAGATCAGGCACAGATGCTTCCACTTAATGAAGTCCCATATGAAATCTTCCTGATCGAACCACGTAAAGCTGATAATTATGCAAAGGTGACCTTTGACAATAATCTTTACTCATCTTCACCTAAGTATGCACAGGAAAATGTATACATAAAAGCTTCCAGTGACAAAGTGTGGATCTTGAACCAATCCTATGAAATCATCATGGAACATAAAAGGCTTTATGGAAACGGTCTTCAATCAATGAAGTGGCTTCCGTACATAGATTTAATGTCCAAACGCCCTAGTGCCATAAAATATACAACCTTCTATCAGGAGTTACCAGACAACTGGCAGAAATATCTTGGAAAACAGAATACCGAGGGCAAGCGAAAAGGCCTGACCTCTTTATATACAATGCTGCAGAAGCACGATATGCGTACGGCTGAGAGTGCACTTGCATTTGCAATCAGCAATGGAGTAAATGATGCAGACAGTATTCTTGCTGCATATAGGTCTCTCACGTCGCAAGTGCAGCAATTGCAACCAATGCAATTAAATGCAGATATCTTATCCATGCCTAGTTTTGCAACAAATAATGCAAGATATGATGACCTCTTCCGACAGGAGGTATGTTCCTTGTGAAAGAGCAGATTTATGAATGCTGTAAGGAACTGCGTCTGAGCATAACCTTCGCTGAAAACGCATTATCCATGTCTGGCGATACCTATCAGGATTATCTCCTCAAAGTTTTGAGGGCTGAACTTGATTACCGTAACAACAAGCGAAAAAAACTGCATCTAAAGCAGGCAGGATTTGATAATATAAAAACATTTGAAGGATATGATTTTCGTAATATCATCATTCCAAACACAACAAGTATTGATGGAATCAAAACACTTGAATTTATGGACCGAAATGAAAATCTGATTCTCTATGGCAGGAATGGAGCCGGTAAAAGCCATATGGCAACTGCCGTAGGCGTAGAAGCCTGTATGCAGGGGAAAAGTACGGTTCTACAAAACTGCCACGCTGGTAAATGAATTGACAGATGCAAAAGCGGACGGTTCACTTACCAAACTTCTAAAACGTCTCAGTAAGCTTGATCTGCTAATCTGTGACGAGTGGGGATATCTTCCGTTTGACGCGGAAGGTTCCCAGTTATTATTTCAGGTAATTGCAGACTGTTACGAAAAACGCAGCCTGATTATTACAACAAATATAGAATTCAGTAAATGGAATGGAATCTTCTATGATGATCAGCTGACAGCGGCACTTATCGACCGTCTGGTGCATCACAGCCACCTCATCGTTTTTGATAGAGACAGCTGGAGATTTGAACATTCACTGATGAAAGATTCAGCAACTAAATAAACTCTCTAGGGTGTTACACTTTTTCTTTGCACTTTGTTACACTTTGGGGTTGCAAAAAAAACACTTCTTCAATGCCGCCAATAAGATCATCACAATACAGATATCGGTTACACCTAACTTTACCGGCATTCTTGGATCCAATGGAGGTACACTGAATATTGGGGAAAGGCTTGTATTTATTGAAGTTAATGGTTTCTGTTTTGGCATTCGTACTTTCAAGTTTTACATCTGGAAATATTTCGCTCCAGGTATATTCGTCTGAATTTATAGTGATATCATATATACCATCGTAGAACATTCGGGTGATGTCGCCGCTATGAGAATAAAACAGGCTAAAATCATCTGGGTGCTTACCAATCACCCATGAAGCAAAGAACTTCTCCAAAGTCGTCTTCTGCGTGCCCGGAGGCATTGATATGCTTAAGATGTCAAGCCTATCATCTTCCAGATCCTGCATGGCCTGAATCAATCCATGCTTATTCAGCTGCTTGCGTTTCGGTAAATAAAAGCGGTCCTTTGCTTCCCGGTTCTTCTCCAGGTAAATCAGATATGATTCAAATAAATATGGAGCTTCGAAATGTAAGGTTTTCCAATAAAGATCATCCCATCTGGTATCCATGGTTTGGACAAACCTTGTGACCGCCCATTTCTTTATAAACCCGGAATAAGCCATGATAAAATCCCGGTCATCAACTGGCAAATCCGGATTATCTTGCATTGTATATTGGAGTTCTGATAACAGAATGTTCAGAATGTCGTAAGACGGCGGCGTTTCAATCTGCCGCTTTAATTTTTTGATTATTTCCCGGTGTTTATGGAAATCCATAGAAAAAGCCTCCTTTCCCTTGTGTTTAACAAAGGTCTGAAGGCTCATAAGGCTCTATATTTAAATCAGACTATTGAAATTGGATTATACATTTACAATAAACTCTCGTTGGCACTTGCTATTCTTGCACTTATACGGCATTTTCTCAATCCTCGTATCTGAATTAACCTTGAATTGCTTTTTCGTGCAATAAGGGCAAATAATCCAACCCAATTTTATATCCGCCTGCCCGTCAAATCCATCTTCCGGGGATTCATGACCCGGCTGAATGTATCATGTTTTTTTTTTGATTTATTTACTTTACTCATGTTAATTTTTCACCTTTTTTACTAATAAAACCAACCACCGAATATTGATGGTTGGCATGTGATATTATTAATTTTTTTATGGATACATATACAATTTTTAAAATTTTGCTATTAGGATTACTTTCTACACGTAGAGTAAAAGAATTAAAACCCTCAACCAGTTCTTTCAGTTTAGTACACCCATAGTTTCTGGGATCAAATCCTGGAACCCTTTTAGGGAGATTGGTTCCGACTTCGGCTAAATTGACCCACTCTTCATTTTTTAATTTTATTATAGACATTATTTCCTCTTCAATTTGTTCACGACTTGGTATCGTATTCGGAATAACTTCTATTGTTTGATTATTATTATTTTTTTTCTTTATTGGGCTTTTCTTCTCCTCTTTAGCAGGTTCATTCTCTTTATATAATAAGTCAAGGAATTTAAACGTTTCACATGCTGATACTAATGAATTTGGGGTTTTTTGTTCCCCCATACCAATAACAGCCATACCTGCTTCTCTTAATCTAATAGCTAATTTGGTAAAATCACTATCAGAAGTTACAATGCAAAACCCCTCCACTTTGTCAGAATATAATATGTCCATAGCGTCTATTGTTAAAGCAAAATCCGAAGCATTCTTACCATGAGTATAATTGCTTTGAAACACAGGAGTAATTGCATACTCTTTAGTAATTTCCAGCCAAGCTTGTGCACTGGGTATTGTAAAATCCCCATAAAGTCTTTTATAGGTTGCAATACCATAGTCACTTATCTCATCCATAATCAGTTTTATGTACTTGTTTGAGACATTCTCTGCGTCAATTAAAACTGCAATCCTCAGTTGTTGTTCAGCTCGCATAGTAAACCCCTTTTTATTTTTTATTATATCACTTCAACCATCAATATTCAATTTACAATGTACAAATTACGGCGGCAGGAATCGAACCTGCGATTATCCTACGCCTTACCTGTCATACTTTCAATGTTAGCCTCACACATACTCATATAACAGGATTGTGGATTTGAACCACCACCGCAATCACGCAAGAGTTTGCAACCTCTTACTTGAAATTCTCTGACCGGCTAAGCCAGATTATTTCCAACAGGTATATGCGGAATCGAACCGCACGTCTTGCTTCCTGACGTATGTACGTGAACCTGCATGTCTTCACATACGCTTCAGCCTGTTTTAACCATCATAAAACTAATACCTGCTATCCATACATTTCCCATCGACAGGACTCCATGCAGGAAATCCCACTAAGTGGAGATAAGGATAAAAACCTCACGGTGGATTCGCTCCGCCTTAGTAGCAAACAGCTATGAGGTGAAAGGATTAATACGCCAATGCCCGTATCCGGGCAAATCCCCACGGGCCAGCGACGACCCTTAATAAGCATTCAGCTATGGGGGAGATTGCAATGTGACAGATTTTTCAGCAACTTACCGTCATTGATGCGTTGCCATCGTCTGTATTAATTACTCACTGCTTTAAGCGGTATTATCATAAATTTCAGCACTTTTCTTCAATACAGACACCTGCTAAACGGGATGCCTCGAGCTGTCTATTACCCAGGCACCGCTATGCCTTTCTGATATAGCCAGTAATTCTGTTTTAATGAATTTAACCCACTCAGCAATAAAGAATAGGATAATTCCGAAATATGTAAAAATCATGGGGACCTCTTTCTCTATTTATTATGAACACGTTAATTCCTTTATTAATATTTCTCCAATATTTTCTTCTTCCCAATAAGGTATCCTTATTAAGTTAATATGATGTTCTTTGCAATAATCGTTCTTGATATTATCTTTAATCTGTATCATTCTAAAATTATTGTTTGCCCACTTTAAGCCTTTTCCTGCAAAATCCACTGGTTGAAAATGTTGTATACCATCAAATTCAATACACATATTTGCAGATTCAATATAAAAATCAAATGGCAATCTGTAATGATATTTACAATCCGGGAAAGAATATTGATAAAAATACTCTACATTGTACTTATCCAGAAAATCACAGACTTTCTTTTCTCCAATGCTATAACTACATATCGGGCATGAATCTATTTTTCTTGAAAAAATATTTTGGGGTGCTCTGTAAAAATGATGACCTTGATTACAAACAAATTCAATGGGAGTGTTCGCATTTATATAATTTTCAAGAGGTTTAATGTCTAATCTTAGTTTTGACAACTCCAGTATAAAGTCCTCTTGACTTTTTCTTCTTCTATTTGCCCGTATTTTAAGTGCACATTTAGGGCAGCCAATACTATTATTTAAAATGCCGTTTGGTGTCTGCTGCCATTCATAATTACACAATTTGCACTTAAACATTAACCTACTATGTGCATTAACATATTTACCACTTAAAACCTTCACCTCCGGGTTAAACACATTCAAATCTTTTTCAAATTCTTTTAACGTCTTTGCTCTGTCTTTTTGAAGTTTTGAGGAAGCACATCTTTTACAACCAAATCCATGCAGTAAATTTGTTGGCATTGACAACCATTCATGACCACAAATTAAACATTTAACTTTTATATGTATCCTACTGCCTTTATAGCTTTCTAACGGCTTAATACTGGCATTCTTTTTTTTCAATTCTCCAATGAATTGCTCATTTGACTTTTGCATAAAATCACTATTTTTCAAATCCTCCCTAACAATTATTCCGGCAATGGTACGCACCACATACCATCAAGTTAATTTCTTTTTCAGTAAATCCACACTTGTCCAGTTTGCGGACCGTCTTATATTTCTCTTTTGAAGACAAGTTACGATATTCTTTAAGAATTTCCTGTATAACTTTGGAAATTTTTTCAGCAATCTGTGACAATATACTTTTCAAAACAGTAAATACATCTTTCAATGATTCACAATTTCTATTGAGCAATTGCTTGAATTCGATTACTGGTATTTTTGTTTGAACTACTTTTTGTTTCTGCTGTTCTGTGAAATACATCATATTACCGACCTCCTTAACCGCTCTGGAAACTCCTGAATTAAAGGCTCTCCCCATATTTCTGATAGACTAGACTTCATGAATACAGGAATATCAGATTCTGCACACTGACTAACAATTTCTTCAATCCATTCACGCTTGGGAATGACTTTATCTTTTCGCCTGCCAGTTTCCGCACCAATAATTACCCAATCAACAATCGGGATTTCTAAAGGTTCCAATAACGGCTCAATGCTTGCGAATGTATGGAACCCCATGTTAAACCACCCTGTATATCCAGGCCTTGTGCATGAAAATCCATACCACATATTATCTTTCTTCGGAAGAAGTCCCCTCGCAACCAATTCAGCATATCGAGCCGGGTTCTTTGTAAGGAATAAATAATTATGCTGTGGAGCATTTTGGCATCCACCCATAACTTTATTAATCCAAGAATCCGGAACCCATTCGCCAAATAGATCAGCCATGGAACAGACAAAGATGTTTCTGCCTTTTTTATGCAGGTACTCATCAAGGCGATATTTGTGTAAAGTCGGCTGAAAATCAAATAGGTATGGGACTTTCTTACCTCTACTTATCGGAATTTCTTCTAAGATTCTTTCATTTATATCCGGTTCGTTTGCATGGAATCCAAAACGGTTAGCAATGCTTCTTGCATAACAATATTCGCAATTATGTAGACAACCCGTAACCGGGTTCCAACTGCTATCACACCAATCAATCTTTGTTTTATCCATCAGTTACCTCCATATCGGCCCCAAAGCCAGAACATACATGATTGCCATAATGCCAAATCCAATTGTGGTTGCCTTATCTCTTTTCCAGATCAGTCCCCTGGAAAACCAAAGAATGAAAATCACCATGAATACATTCCAAACTGTTACAATCCACTTCAAAACTTCCAAAATCTTACCTCCTACTTCACATCTAATAAATCAAACACGATACCCCGGCAATACGGTTCTCCATTTTCATAAATCATGAATGTTTCATGGGGAATATCCGTTTTATATGTCCATGTAATCACATTCCCATTTTCATCTAATGCGGTTTTATCGCACCAGAAGGCTTCAATACAGTTTGCAAGTTTTAAACCATCTTGAGATACACCAGTCCGGTCAAAAAATACCTTTCCACCATCAAAACAGCCGCCTTCATCATAAATTGCTCCATCAAACTCGATCAAGTCATCAGAAGCACCACTTACGATAACCAGACCGGCATCTATGGCAGCGCGGCGCACGTCTCTGAAAATCCCATAACCGTATTCTCGATCATTTATTAATTGTGCCAAATCTTTCTTGTTCATGTGAATCCCCTTTCCTCAAAACTCATAACAGTTTCTTCCTAATCTCATCAATACCCTGCTGATTGAGATTTATTGTTTTCATAAGATCTTCGACGAGCATATTCCGGAGCTGGATCACACTGTTTATACCGGCACGTTTCAAGCATACATATGTACGAACTGTAAGGTTCAGATTTTCGATACTGTCCTCATCCTGTTCCGTCTCAATACCGATAATGCGGTCTGCTAATTCCACAGCCATCTTATCATAAGGAATTGAGCCATCGGTTTCCTGTAGATATCCAAGGATAGAGGAAACCAACGCATTGTACCAGTCACCTTTCTGCAGGAATTCAGTTCGCAATATTTCTGCCGCTATCTGGAGCAAATCAGGAGAACTCTTTACAGATACATCATTCAGTGTTGATTTTAAGGCTGGTACTGGGACACTATGTAAAACCATTTCTGGAAGTCTGCCAGCCTCTAACCTTAAATCAACTCCAGATAAGGTTTTGCTTATATCTGTTCCGTTCAACAGAACAGAGGTGATACATTTATCGCTTTTAATTTCAACTATCGCCATATCATAATCTCCCCAATTTAATAATCTATTTTATTTCTCCATTCAGCTTTGCATTTAAAATTGCTTTCAAATATGCTTCCGGATTATCCTTTGCAGCCGAAAATCCTTTTTTCAACCGCTCTATTTCCTCAATAGAGTTTTTATACTTTGGAAGATTCCTTACCCTGTCCCTAAATATATCAATCTCTTCCTTCGTAATAATCCCTTTGTCCACCAAAAGTCCGAGCAGGGCCTGAATATCAATAGCACTACAAAGAATACGCTCCTGAAGCATTAATTCCTGCAATGCCTCCTCTGGTTTATAATAAGAATCATTACTTACGCTCATTCTATTCTCCTCATATTTCAGTTACGGGCTGCTTTACGCCCAGGTGCCGCCACCTGATTGACCACATTTGATCCAGCTTCCCATGCACGCTGGAACCCGCAGATTAGTTTGATTTAATACAAATACTGGCTATCGGCACAGCATTGCGCGGAGAAATACAAGAATGTCCAATATCTCCCTCAGGCAACTCAAAAGATTTTATGTATGCCTGCGATGCTTCCAAGTTATCAAAATCATATCCCTCGCAATCAAAATCCAACCATGTCGGAGAACCAAATACCCAGCTATCTGTACCAACATGGAATTTGCCGCCTATCATGGAGTTGTATTTTACGCCCTCCCATAACTTCTTTTCACAGACTGAATACTCCCATTTACCAAACAATTTCCGAGCCATAGCAAAATAATTTTCTGATACGGCTATTACCTTTAGCGGTTTCTTCCAGTCGTTGACCTTTACCAAATCACCTGGTTTCACTAAATCTAAAACCTCTTTTGTTATGTTTATAAAAATATTATAATCTTTCATTTATGGATCTCCTTAAATAGCAATTTAAATACTGTAAGTGGAGATTTAACAAGTATAAAATCCAGGCTAACTGTAGGCAGTACGGGCTTTACATCACTGCAAGCAGTATCCGGGAGTACGGTATATAGTTTATACTTAAACAATAATGGAGCATTAACCATTTTCAAGTCAACAGATGGAGGTGTTACATATCCTACCAACAAAGTAATCAATACTGCTTTTTAAAATGATCATTTATAGTAAGTTAAAGAAAAATCAATTCCCCAATCAGACGTAAGTGTCTTGTTAAAAATAAGTCTTAATTTTCCGGTTGTGGGGACATGAGTTGAAACAATATATAAATCTTGTGCATTTTCAGTTTTACATCGTTGGGCTATTACAGGTATGGTGTTACTTGTAAAATCGGCATTGTCAATGTCTACATAATTAGTGTTGACTGGCAATACAACATAAGATTTCAGATAATGGATTTTGCTTAAATCGGCTTGGTTTGCTTAAACCTACAGTAGTACTTAATGATGTTAAATTGCTATTTACGTTGCCTTTTTACTTAAAATCTTTTTCCAATTCCACCTCAACCCTTAAGAATCTCATTCCAGCTTTCTTTCCAGAGTAACCATGTGATATAGCGCTCAAGACGTATCCAATACTGAATCCAGACCAGTCAGCCAGTTCTCTTGAAGTGTCAGCCACATAAAGCGGCAACTCATATTCATCGGTTTCTACTGCCATGTACAGCTTTTTTTTCATAGCAAACAACCCTTTTTTATTTTTTAAGAAAAATTGAAATCCATCTTCGTGATCGGACCCGATTTAGCTCTCTTCCATTTGGTATCCTTTCAAGAAAAGCCTTTTTTAATTTTTTCGGAACTTAAACGGCTAACTGGCTCCTGAAAGGCTTTCATACATACCCCCTCCCGGGTGCCTATATAACTACCAAGCACACCCTAAGATTAATCTTTGAATATTGCACAAAATTAGCATGAGTTTTTTAAGCGAATTATACAAAACAGTAGGATCAGATCGTTATTGCCTTTTCAACTATTCGTTAAATTACCGTTTAACGCAGTCTTGAGCCTTAATACTGCACAAAATCCTTGATGATTTCTATGCATATTGTACATGTCATATTAAGTTTTGTCTTTTGTTTGGGTAAGTTTAGATATTGTCAGAATATTTGATATGTTAATCTGGTAATTCGTCAGCCGATTCCGGCAGCAGGTCCACCGTGTGAGCCCTGGCTTCTATCTCCTCACGGCTCACTGATATGCGTGCCGTTCCGTCTGCTCCTCTTGGCTGTCCCATGTTCCACCCATAATGTCGGTTGAGCGCCGGAAGTATTTTCATGGGATTTGAGCCACCAGAAATCAATTTGTTACTCAAACTCTCTTCTCTTTCGGCGTTAAGTTTTTTGTATATCTCGGAAGCACCAGAAGCGACTTGTGTCTCATTATTGCCCCAAGAATAGAAAGTATCTTGGTTAATACCAGTAAGCTTAGAGAAACCTATAATACTAATCTCCTTGTCATATTCATAACAGAGAGTTATATATACATCACATATACTACTAATAAGGTCTATGTTATAAGCGTTACTTACTCTGCTATCAATAATTAATTTATCTTTATTAGTTCCAAATAAAGCTTTATTTATATATATAAGAGCAGCGTTCCAACGACTCTGGGGTTCCTTACGCATGTCATCAATTCTCCGTTCATCTATGTATTCTTGGAGAAATAGAGATATCTCATTTTCAAAGACATCTACTGTATTCCCATCAGTATCAGCTACAGTAGTGTAATTAATATTATCTGACATAATGTTTTATATCTCCTTTCTGGCTCTTATACAGGTATCATACAGATACATATAAAAGCTTTATATATTTATTATCTGGGTAGACATCACAAATTTATTAATCTTTAATTACCTGATCTGATAATGCCAGGGTTATACGGTCAACAGGATCGGGAATGATTTGATTCAACAGTTTCAGACATTCATTCCGTTGCTCCGTATTGGTGCATTCCCAGTGTCATTAAACCTGCAGCTTTCCCGGCCGCATTTATCACTTATTCCCTGCATGCTATCAACTCCTTGATTTTAGATTCATTCTGATTCTGTTCTATCTGTGCTATCATCAATGCAATTAAAATCCATTCTGACATTCAAATTCGCCCCATATGCCGTTCCAAATGTCTTCTGTGGGCATTTTCTTACCTGTCAATTTCAAATCGATTTACGGGCAAATAAAAAGTCCCTGCGCTATACGGAGTGAATACCGTACAACACAAGAACTGGAAGTCATTGGTTCTTTCCCGCCTATTACGGGGACATTGTATATGGTCAAGACCAACCAGGCTAGCATATACACGCTTTAATATTTAATTATTTACACTCTAGCAGATATTTAACTATCTGTCAATATCTGGATATTATTTTTTATTTTATCCCCTATATAGTATTTTAATATATATTAGGGCTGGATTATACGATCCGTTCGTAAAGGCATGACAAAGCACTCTGAAACAAGGCAAGTGCTACGAACAGTATTCTTATACTGTATCTTTATTTGGTTTTATATCTGGTTTATTATCTGTATATATATATTTATTATATAATACATCCTTTAACATTTGGCAAACCCGTACTATCCATTGTGCGAAAATGTCCAATGGATAAGACAAAAAAGGTAAATGCATTTTGCTTTTTGCGATACTTATTAGCTTGCTGTTTCTGCCGATCCCTCCGGCCGGAAAAAGCTCCTCCTGAAAATGAATTATCTATCTAATTACTACCTCAATCTCAAATTAGATTTTTACAAGTTATTCCTTTATGAATCTTTTATCCGTGTTCGGTATTCCACTTTCATCAGATACATACCTTTCTACTCGCATATGAAGGTTATACTTATCACGAAGTTTTATAATTTGTTCCATCATGGGAGAGGAGTGATGTAAATCAATAGAATTTTGGTCTTTCCAACTGTCAATCAATAAGACCGTTTCCTTGTCATCCATGGGAAAGAAATATTCATATTTGATATTTCCATACTCTGCACGAATATTGTTTACGACATTACTTTCAACCATTTCTTCTGCAAACTTTCTTGCACTTCCATTTTTCCCACTGTAATAAATATTTATTGTGATTGCCATTTTCTATTTCCTCTACAAATTCAAATTTATTCTTTACCTTGCCAGCTGATAAACCAGCACATCTTAAGTGATTATACTAGTCCAATTCTTATCCTTCTCAGGTTCACCTCGTCAGAAATTGCTTTTTCCTATCTATTATCGTGCAATTTCTATTTTTCCTTATATTCCATTATCTGCCCTGGCTGACACCTGAGAAGCTTACACAAATTACATATGACTTCACAGGTAACATTCTCATTTTTCACTAACTTATAAACAGTGGCCCGATGGATTCCATTATCAATAAGCCACTGCTTTTTTAAGCCCTTTTTATCCATCAAAGTCCAAAACTTTTCGAAGTCAATAATACCATTCTCTCCGTAGTTTGCCACTGTCTCACCGCTTTCTATTATCGTGTATTATTTTATATCTAATAATATTCTAAAATCGTGTAATTGTCAACATTCTATTATCATGTACATACTCAACAATAAATCAACCGTGATCACATTCTATTTTTGTGTAATACATCAAAGTTCTATTATCGTGTAATTTATCCTTGATTTTAATTCTATTATCGTGTAATATAATGACATAGCAAGCAACACAAAAAGTCAAATCGAAAGGCGGTAGAAATATGAATAAGAAAATAAAAATTGAATGGTGTGAAAATTTTATAAAAGCAAAATTTAAAAAGCTTCCAGAGTTTGCGAAGGGTATCGAAACAAATTGCTTCTTTAAAATGGCTGAAAAATCGGGTCTCTATATAGTGGGAACTTACGGAAGCCCAATGTCGCAAGCTCTTGAAAACCTTACAGAAGTAAAAATAGTTCAAGACAATAACGGAAACTATATTTTTCTGCGTTCCACATGAAATAAATCCCCTGACGAGTCTTTGAAAATTAAGACGAAACCGCCTGCCGGCGGTCGGGATGCACGCACATTACAACCAAATAAGGAGGTTTTACAATGGCAAATTTAGCGCATTTATTTCACGTAGGACAGAAATTAAAAATCAGAAATGACGACTTTGATTCATTACAAAAATTTGATAATGGGATTGTGAAGGAAACTTACGAAGACCATATCATCGTGACGGAAACCAAAACAAACACAGATGGTTGGTATGAAGAAGGTCTTAACATTGATATGCTTTACCCTGAATACAATTTTTAGCCTTAACTCATAAAATGAAAGGAGCTCCACATGAAAACAGAACACAGGATAGACAACTGGAATCAAAATAAAATCTGGATCTGCAAAATCTCAAAATGCAATCACTACTACATAGCCCAGCAAGTGGGTTGCCTGAACTTCCGACCGGTAAGAGTTTCAAAATCACATTACATGTCGATCATCTTCAATTCAAAATTCGCTTATTAGGCGGCAACTGCCGCCCCTCTAATGCAGCCGGACAAGTTCCGCAGGTCACACAAGCCCTGGTAAATGCAGAGTGGAGGAAAACAAAAAATCGGAGGTAACAGAATGATTAAATTAACCACAACTGAAATTACATGGATTATTGGAGAACTTGATAGGAATGCAGCAATCAATACAAATGCCGCAGCGTCCACCGAAGCAAGCACCATTGAAAAGGGTCTTTTAAATCTCAAAGCGGAGAACTTAACCAGTATGTCTAATAAGCTTCAGGAAGCCCTTGACGGTGGTGACAAGCGAATTGCAATTATTTAATTTACCGGCGGCGGTAAAGCCGTAGCGTCAAAGCAACCGCCGGATTATCAAATTTTAGGAGGATAAACACATGAAGAAAACAGACATTAACGGTATTGAAATGAAAACAGGGGACATTGTAGAAGTCAAAAACGCTTTCTTTAAAATTGATAATGGGATCTATTTTATAGCCCATACCCCAGGTGATCCAACATGGTGCGGTAACGATTATTCACTGCGTAAAATGTGCAAAAATGGGAAGATCAGCATCAGTTCAAAAAATATCGCATTCTGGCCATTAAGTGCATTTACAAACAACAGAGAGAAAAACAGGGAATGCAGGGAGTGGAACGAGGCAAACGCAACCATAGAAGTTATTTTCACAATAGACAATACAGCAGTTGTTGAACATTTCAGAAACGAGGCAAATATAGCCAAAAAACAATATGATCGCGATATTTTATATTATGGCGAATGCAGTCAAACCGACACCGACAAAGAAATTTATGAATTTTATTTTTCTTTAGTTGCTGAAATGGAACCAAAAGAACAGAGAAGCACAGAAACACCTGGAAACCACACTATCAGCGAAGATGATAAACTGCAGCCTGAAACACGAAAAGATGAACAGCCAGAAGAAAAGGAGCCCGCTAAAGCAGAAATTGTTGAAAGAAAATATTACTCTATCAATGAAAAGACCGCCAAATGGGCAAAAGAAATAAATAGCTTCTCAGATTACAAAAACGGAGAAGCTACCGAAACATATAAGCATTATTGTAATAAGGTTTATGATGTTCTGGACCAGATCAGGGAGCAAAGGCCGCAATTAGCTAAAAAAGCCGAATCAATGACAGATCGTTATTGCAGGAAATTAGCGGAATACTACAACGACTATTACAGAAATGAAGCCTCCTGCCCTTCTATCATGATTTCAGGTGGTTCTAAATTCCCAGTTAACAAAAAGAATAAACAGAACAGCCGACGTGAGACATTAAATAATACCTGGAATTATTTAAAGGAGTATGCCCAAAAGATCAATCATTTGCTGACTCAGGAACAGCCGATTTTATCAGGAGATAAAGACGTAATAGAACAGTTAGAAGCTAAAATTAACCAATTGGAAGAGGAACACAAGCATAAATTATATTGCAACAATTATTACAAAAAGCATGGAACGCTTAAAGGATGCGAAGGGCTGACAGAAAAAGAAATTGATAGACTAGAGGATTTTATAACACGTAATCCTTTCTTTCCTCCCTTTATCGTCTGCAATGATACTGCCAACATTAGAAGATATAAAGCACGACTTGACAAGTTAAGGATGACCAAGGCATCAGAAAGCAAGGAGGAAATAACAGCAGATCAGGAAGGAATTGAACTTTTCAAGGTTTTAGAAAACACTGAAATCATGCGTTTACAATTATTCTTTGACGGAAAGCCAGACGAAAGAACCAGAAATATATTAAAAAAGAACGGCTTCAAATGGGCGCCATCTCATGGAGCATGGCAACGGCAACTCACAGACAATGCAAGATACAGTTTGAAACGTGTTAAAGAGGCATTAACAGCATAACAGCAGTGGCGGTTATTATTCCGCATAATAGCCGCCTTTTTATTAAAAACGGAGGACAAGCACATGAGAAATTTTTTATTTGGGTTTAATTTTGAAAAGGGAACAATGAATGGCTATATCACAAACTTTTTAGTAGAGCATCAAATTGATTTTTATTGCACCATGCCCGGAGTATTCGTTGCTGATCTGTTCAGCACTAACGAATATTACAAATTAGAAATTGAAGATGTCGTAAATGACAGGAAAGAAGTATATTATGATTCCAGTAAAATATATCAGCCTTGCGGTCTTGAAAGGCGTTTCCCATTGAAGGAAAAGGCAATCATAACGCATAATCCCACTTATGAAATTAAGGTATACCTTGAAAATGATGACACATTTACAACACGCATAAACGCTTGTAAGAAATACATTTACAATGAATACATGAAAAGGACCTTTAACATGGGAACAGTCGAGGATAATCTTCAGCGGGTCGCATGGGTGGAAATTTTGGCTTAAATATTGTGACAGTGACGGTTTAGCCGTGGGCGGTACGGTCCGCCGCTATTCTTTTATTTCCCGGCCCCCAGGGATAAGGGGAGAAGGTGATTCAATGAAAAAACAATATAAGGACTTTTACGGTTGCACCGCTACCATATTACACCGCCCAGAGGACGCGCGTTTGATTGTGCGGCTTCAAACAGGTAAGAAGATAAAAGATTCAGTACATAAGAATTTCGATGCTGCCAGGTCTGCGATGTATCGTTGTTCTGATAGCTGGCATCAACTATAGGCCGTTGGAGTATCGTCGGTTCGATTCCGGCGGAGGCCATTAAGCACTTGTAAAAGGTCCGTACCTGTCTACCGTCTGGAGCAAGCCGGCAACTATCCACCCTACACCGTCCCGGTGGCGTGATCCGGCGTTTAAATGGTTGCGCGATAGCACCCTGCATATTATCAAGCAACGCCCTATAAGCCACGGGGCAGAACGTGGACGGGCGCGGCTTGAGGTATGCAAAACAAAGTGAGGAGGTACAAGCCAATGTTAAACAGGGCTACGCAACGAGGGCCACCATTCTGACGGCTCTAGATTTAACCTTTGAAGTCCCTGCCTGCATATGCTATCATAGCACCAAATAGCCTTTATACGAGTTCAGATCTCAAAGTGCGATAAATACCATGTTTCGTTTTAATGTTCACCACGGTGCAAATACAATGTCCTATTCATGACTTAAGCAATGTAGTAACAATGCTTGCACATTGCAAGGACAGCTGCTTACCATTAAAAAAAGTGCGAAATATTGGACGATTCAAACCGGATTTTTTTGGAATATCTTCGCAATCTGAATCAGATTTCAACGCTGATTTTCACAACTTCAAAATGAACTTTTCAGATTTTCATCTCAATTCCAGGGAGGTATCAAATTCTCAGGGAAAATTTTTCAGCTAGGTTTTTAATAAAATCTACCATTTTCAGCCTAAACTTTATTTGGTACCCAGATATGCATCATTAATTATTTTATATAATCTTGAAATTTTCTTATGTATCTCCACATAAACATCTGCTTGCTCTTCAGATTCAAATCTACTATTACCACATTCCATCAAATAATTTTCTATTTCTTGGGTAATACTTTTATACTTGAATAAAACTCCTTGTTTGAATATTTAAAATATAATGCATCCACTCTTAATTTGCTAAGTTCGTCCACTAACTTACTTGTATCTACAAGTTTATCATTTTGAAACCTAATATATTTTCTCGTATTTGGTATCAAATCTATCAGATGTTTATCAAATATCTTTTCAAAATATTTTGAGTTCAGGGAAACGTTATTAAGATTAGAGACCTGTCTGTAATTAAAATAAAAAAGTACTATCGTAATCAGCATTGATATAAATGCTATTGCTGCGGATGTTATCGCAACTATCTCTTCAGTTCCATACACATTCATAGTAACTCCCCTTATTCCAGCTTTTCTAATACAGAATTAGCTAGATCTTCCGTAGATGCTTTTATTTTAGCATTTCTTTCAGTTTCTAATAACCCCAATACTCCAACTATTTCCGAGAAAAAGCCTTGAACAAATGATGAAGCAATTGCTGTAACATGATCCGGAAATATAATTTCAAATTCATTATTCAAATTTATCCTTCCTTTTACTTGATTCATATAAATCAATTGGCCAAACTCATATCCTGCCAGATTGGTAATATCTTTCTTAAAATCCAATTTCACTCCGTTTTCCATGTTGTTATATATTCCTTTCAATAGCAAAGCTCAAATTATAAGCAGTTCCCGGTAAATAAGTTTCTATAGATTGAAAAATTGTCATCTCTGGAGGTTGAGTCAAAAAAAATTCCCTTCCTTATTAAAACCTATAAATTTTTTTATCATCATATTTCATTAATTCTGATGAAAAAAACATAATCCTGTTTCCTGATAACATATAACAATAATGCCCCTTTGACCTCTCCTCCAATGATTTAATTAAAGATGTTAATCCAGTTCCTCCAGTGTCCCGTTTTATTAAACTTCCAGATATCTTATGTTGAAAAGATGCAATCGTATAAAAAATCATTTAATGAATAATTCTCATTAAAATATTCTTTATGTACTTTTTTTCTGCCTGATTAATATAATTATATCTTTCTGGTAAATTATGAACCGTCTTCATTCTCTCCATAAGAAGTTCATTAAATAACTTTTCTGAAAAATTAACTATACTCACATTTAAACCAAAATATTTATTCTGCTCTTGTTTGTAAAACTTGTATCTATTATCAGTTATGTCCAAATCAAATAAACAATCTGTTTTACCATGCTCGCCAGCATTTCCAACTAATTCTACTATAACTTCAGATAATTCATCACAACTTTTAGTATCTACATTATTAAACTTTAAAAAATCCTTTCACATCATGCATTAATTTAGATAAATATTCAGAATTATCTCTAGTTTTTTTTTGTCAATTAATTTTCTAAAATGTTTCATTTGTATGTCGAATTTAATTTTTTTTATTAAATGTATTATAATCCTTTTCAACGCCTAACATAATAAGAGGTGAAAATTGAATACCTTCAGATGCTATTGTATGTGTTGCATTGAAATTTAATATAATCTGCTGTTTTCTGTAATTTATTATATAATAGCACAAGCATTCGAGCAATATATACACTAGTTTATCAGAAAAATAAAATTTCCCCAAATTAAGCACTATAGGAAATCTATTTCCAGAATACTTCTTTGTTATATAACTAATTACATATATCACTTTTTGTAAACTTTGGCCATCGAACTTTTCAGTTTGCATATTATAATATGCAGTTCCTTTATTAAAATGTATATGTTTAGCAATTTCATTACTCACAAATTGATTTTCTTCTAATAACATCTCTAAGTTTAACATATTATCCCTCCGTATATATTATAATAGCATTTATTTTTTTTAATATATAAATAGGTTTCTTGGCTTTTGCTCACAATTTTACAATATTTGACACTTTCGTGCTAAACATTCTTATATCTGATCTGAGAGATTTAATATTATAATTAATCTCTCCTCTTATTTACATTAAGCAGAACACCTCTCTCTCACACTTCTTAATGTATTCGGTGTAGATTGAGCGTAATAAATAGCCGTTACTGACGGGCTTCCATGACCCATAATCTCCTGTATTGTTCCAATATCCACACCTTTGTTTTTAAGTGTCATTCCGAGCGTCTTGCGTATCTTATGGGGATACACCCTACTTTTCACCATGGCGCGCTTTCCAATAGTTTTAAGTATGCTCCTGATTCCAGAAGTCGTCATCTGATCATGTGGTGCCTTACACTGAGGGAACATAAAGGGGCTATCATCATTCCGGGACTCCATATACTTCCGGTAATAATACCTGGCATCATCATCTAAGAATATCGGCCGGTATTTGTCGCTCTTCTCACCCAGGATCATGATATCACCGGTATTCCAATCTATCTGATCAAGGGTTATCTCTACCAGCTCCCCTACTCTGGCACCTGTGCTGCGTAACACTTCTATTAAAGCACGCTCTCGACAACTCTTGCATGCGTCTTTCATTTTGGTCATCTCTTCAGGCTTAAAATAGTCAATTGGCTTTTTTGATGGCTTTGAGCGGATCCGTTGCCTCGACCGGATTTTCTCCAATCAATTTTTCCTTTCGCATCCAAGTGAAGAAAGCAGAGAGGAAACGTCTTTCATTATTCACGGTTATGGCCTGATTCTTCTTGCCGCCGGCATTGATATTCCGCTTCTCATACCAGGAAAGGTAATAGCTGATATCAGATTCCTCTATCCTATCCAGCGGCTTATCAATCAAGGTGATCAGGCGTTTTACTGAACTAAGATAAGCTTGCTTAGTATTATCTTTGATTTTCTTCTTCACAATGAAAAGCTGAACGATGTACTTATTTTTCTGGTCCGTGTCATTCTGGTACTCTACCGGAAGAGTGGTTATTTCCTCCATATTGACATTGACAAATTCTTTTATAATTGTTTGATGAAGAATATCTAAGACATCCTTAGCCAAATGCTCTGCCATGGCAACAATGATATTATTAATTACCTGTGCTTTTATGGTTTGCCCATTCATAATATGTAATCTCCTTTTCTTTAAATTTCAGTTGCTTAAGGAGATAATTTATTTTATAATATCCTTAAGCGTGAAGCGGTAGAAGAACTTTGGTCAGGGACTCTACCGCTTGTTTATTGTTCGTAATTCGAATGTATGTTCTTTTTGAGCTATTTTTTTACCGGGGTCTATGCCCCGGCTTATTTAATAAATGCTTTTTTTAATATGAAAACTACTAACTTAATTGTGGTGGTTTTTAAGAATTCTTAATGTAATCAATCTTCTTCAGTTTCATTTACATCAGATAGATTGTTATCATCAGAGTCTGCTTCTTCAAACTCGTAATCACCCACAAACTGTGAACTATTTTTAATTGATTCTAAAAAAGGCGGTAATGTTTCATGTAAACGTGACATGGCTTCATTAACAGGTTTCATTATTTCAGTAATTCGCATTTGCATTTGCTTTAGTGGTACTGACAAATCAACTACCTGCTCTGAAAGTCCCCTAATTGATTTAATAATTTTTTGCATATTTACTTTGAAAAGCTCGGAGTTTTTATCTAAAAAATCTTTATCCTGAGTATATTTGATTGCTTCATTTATTGTTTTCTCTAATTTATTTAAAGTTTTTAACGATTCCTTATAATCCTCATATGTAAACAATTTACTGTGAGCAACCTTATTTCGCTGTCTTCGAATGTAATCTATATCTTCCTTAATAGAGGATACACCAACTTTACTTTTAAAAAGACGTTCCCAATCACTCTTGGCACCAATACCTTGTATAAATTTACGTAAAACATCCTCTGGAATAAGTGATAAATTGTCATGTGTTTTTAGAAATTTACTTATTTCTTCCTCATCTACAGTAGTCCAATTCTGTGTAAATAATATAGATTGTAAATCACTATAATCGAGTGAATAAAAATATTCTTTTAAATATTGTTCTTCTTTATTTCTCTTTGTGGTACGTATATTTGATTTTGCCTTTTCGGTAATTTCTTTACGTATGGTCTTTTCATAATATTCTCTGCCGTAGTTTAAAATATATATATTAAAAAAAAGAAGCCTTCTAAACAATCTTTCGAAGCGTGAAAACCTTGAAAAAAAATCTTATTACAATAATATTCAGAAACCGCATCATATGTTAAAATAATTATATATTGTTCTTCTAATTTATTTACACTATCAAATAATTTGGAATTAATTATTTCTAATGTTTTAGCACAATGGTTCTTAGTATTACCATTGACTTCAACATTCATATAGCGATCTCCCTGAACATTAAAGACTTCAAATGTAATATTAGTTTTCAAATTTTCAGAAAGTAATTCAAATGACACAATATTTTGAAAATAGCTTTTCTTTACTTCCCATTCATTAGGCCCTATTTCAAATATTTTATTAAGTATACTTCTAAATTCTACAGGAGTGTCTACTATGATTACATTTTAATCATGATTTTGGGCATTTATTGACTTATTTTGAGAATTCCTTTTTTAAAAGAAAAAAATATAGTTATTATGCATTTTCATACTTTCACTCCTTTAAAATATTGATAATTAATCATTTGTTTATTTATATAAGAATACAACATTTTCCACTCGCTATCAATATTCAATTATCAAGGAACAATAAAATTTTTTTTTAAATATGGTTTTACTAAGCAAATCTAAGTTGTGCATGGCTGTCATCAATCCTTAAATTTGGCATTCGCTCTCCGACTTTCAAATACGGTACATTAGCTTCAGTCAGTACTTTTGCTAATCCTGGACAAACGCTATTTCCGATCCTTTTTACCTGTTCTGAAATTGTTACTGCAGTCCCGTCCGAATAAGTATCAATTAAGTAGTCAATAGGGAATCCCTGTGCAAGTTTCAGTTCTTCGGGTGAAAGCATACGTAAATAAATATCTGCAATACAGTACTCGTTTCCAAGAACAGTAATTAAGGCAAATCTATCTTTTGTAACAATAGTATGTAATGGATCACTTAAATTCTGTCCAGTTCCGCAACCATAATATTCCATGATAAACTGCGATACCCATGTACATTTTTTGAGCAACTTCTTCAGATATACCAGCTTCTTTTAATTTTTTCCACTCAATGGCCTTTATCGTAACTTGTCCAAAATGCCCAGGACTTGTGGTTATAGTATGGAGCGGAGAAGATAGTTCTTGCCCGGTACAAGTCTTATAGAACTTAGTCAAAAATGAACTTAATAGAGCATATCTGATACTTGTATCAATGGTTTGAATGGGCTCTTTTACATGCTGTCCTCGTGGTTGGCTACTGGTTTCTGAATGATATTGGATTATAAATGGAGAAGTAAAATAGTGTTTATTTCCACCGGACACAACTGTATTTAATGGATTATCTATGCTATTTACTCTAGCTGACTGCCCTTTTCTTTCACCATAACCTATCTGAGTAATGTATGGTGTTACCATTCCAACACCATTTTTTTGAGTTATTGTAGGCATCGGATTGTCAATACTCTGTCCACGGAAATTATCACCACCATGATTAACGGTTACCAGGAAAGGTTTGAAATTGTTAAATACAAACTTTTCCATCCCTCCAGCTATCCGTTTCATTGTCTTTTCTGCTAATGGTTTTTTCCTTCCGAAAATGGATTTTCCTAAATCATTGAAATTCAATACGTTACTAACTGGGACCCATTTTTTTAGCTTATTAGTGCCGTCTTTACAATGAGTTGGCTCTGGCCAGACTATTTGTCGTCCATCACATCTGAATATTGCAAACCACCTTTTTCTTGTAGTGGGGACTCCGTAATCGGCAGCTACCAGTTCCCGGCATTCAAATTTATATCCAAGGGCTTTCATAGAATTAATAAACTTCTTATAATCCTCTCCTTTTCGTTCCTTAATTGGTTTATCATTTTCATCTAATGGACCCCAATCTTGAATTTCTGAAACATTCTCCATGATAATTACTTCCGGAAGATGTCCTGTAATATTTTTAACTTGAACACACAATCGGCGGACCCCATAAGGAAGTATCCTTAGACCTCTCTCAACTGGTTTTCCTCCTTTAGCTCTACTATGCTGTGTACAATCTGGACTCGCCCACATAAACCTTACAATGTCGTCATGTCTAAGCCTATTCTCGAGTGTTACTTTCATAATATCTTCTGTATAATGATAAGTCCATGGGTGATTCCGCAAATGCATTTTTATTGCAAAAGGATCATGATTGATTGCAAAATCAACAGCACGCCCTAACGCCATTTCAATTCCAACGCTTGCTCCACCTCCACCGGCGAAGCAGTCTATTATTAAGTCTCTCATTTTCCAAAAGAAGCCCGGTATACCCTTGCCCCGGCCGGAGGCTGGCTCCTTTCATTATTTTTTGTTTCCCTGTTCTCCAAATCCGTTCCAGTTCTTCCAGAGTTACATGGATCAGGAGATTGCTTATAAAACTGCAATTACCATATTCTTTGGACATGACTCCGATCATATCAACAAGACCATTCCAATATTGATCTAAATCATTCGGATCGCTGTACTTCTTAAACAACTTCCATGCACCAGTAAGGCATTCTTCATACTGTTTATCCTGAAGAGGAATGCCACCTGATTTAATGCGCTTTATTTCCTGCCAGACAACCAGACAGAATAGCCGACCCATTGTAGGATTATCATGTTTCTTTATCATCTGTGCTACATGCTCCGGCTTAACCATCTGGCGATTTTTCATTAGTTTCCATGAGTCCGTATAAGCGGACCAGTATTTTCTAAGTTCATTCTCTTCCATCGTTTACACCGCCTTGAAAGGAATACAATACCGAGCTTTAATTTTTGCCTTATCGTCTATGTAAATATCAGCAAATATCTTTCGTGAATCATTTCCATAGAATTCCACCATTTCAGATAAATTCTCATTCACAGCATCAAATTCCAAATTAAAACCTCGACACCATGAAACAGCTTCTTCCAAACGGGTCCCACATCTGCAGGTCCAGAGAATTAATTTATTTCCCTCTCTGCGCCTTTTAATTAAATGATTAATCAGTGCCGTGTTTGGACTACCAATTCCGGGCCAGACACTTTCACATAAGGTCCCATCAAAATCAACAGCATAAATTGTGTATTGTCTACTTTCGCTCATATCCCACCGCCTTTATGCTTCGCTCACAAGAAAAGCAACTCTCATCGCCAAATTTTCCATCATAATGTTTGCAAGTACCGCAGGTCTTCCCCGAACGCCATGTTATTATCTTTCGCAATAGCCTATGTAAGTTATATCTCATTACCGATATACCTCCATTAATCGCAAAAGATCAGAATAAAGAATGCCCATAAGCAATTAGGGTTCTTTGTAATACAAATTCCCACGGAAACTGCAACACCTACGCTTACCCACTTAACCCATTTTTTCAAATTTCATTCTCCCTTCATTTCTATGTCAAAAGATACTGCTTGGAAAACTGCTGCTAATCTTGCTGTTAATTCTTTGGTCTGCCGGCGCTCGTTTTCATCCATTTGCAGATAATGTCTAATCTTTCGCTTAGGACGACCAGCTCCCCAAGGTCCAGATTCAATCATGCTCCGCACCTTATCCAGGTTCTCGGTTAAATACATCTGATAAACCCGCCCGCGAATGGCTTTTGCTGACTTACCAATAACTGTTGCCATCTGCTCATATTTCTTTCCTGCAATGATCAATTCACCCAAAAGCGTAAATTCGTCAGCTGTCCACTTAACGGTATTATCTGCTTTTACTGGACGATCCTTGACTTTAAGATCTATAAGGCGGCGTTGTATTGCCCCCTCAGTACGTCCCATGATTTTAGATAACTCCTGTACTCCGTACTGCTGTTTCTTAACCAGTCTGATTAATTTATCATCCTCCGCAGCGGACCAAGGTATAATTTTTATCCGTCTTCGTTCTTCGCAATCATGCCGACGTTTCCCTTGTGCCCACCCAGGTTCCTCTCCCAAAGCAAAAGGTTCAAACCGGGAGAAGTCAAGAAAAGTCTGGTTCTTCTCTGCCCAAATCCAGAACTCATTTAAAAAGACTATCTTAAAAGAATTACTTCTGATCCGTTTCGTATGTATAGGAAAGCCTCTGTTCTTTACCCACGAAATCATTTTGTATCCACTACTTGATTTTCCGAGCCCCAATGCTGTCTGCAGCTGGTTCCAAGTAACATAATCTCCTGCATCAAGAAAGGCTCCTAAACCCATTCGCTGACTCTTTAAAACAACAGCGGTTTCCGTTCTGTTCAGCTTTTTTGCAATACCTTTTACTGATATGGTACCCCACTTTTCTTCAAGGTAAGATTCATCTTCATGAGACCAATTTCTTTTCATCATGGCGCCTCCTGAAAATCTGAAATGCGCATTTGCCTTGCACCCTCAAAATTCATCCACAATATTTCTCGCTTTTTACCTGAAACCTGTGAATAGCATGTTGTTTCTTCCCTGTACCACCCCTGTAAGCGGTCATTATATAATTTGCTATCGTATCCGCTTAGAAGTACTGGGCCTTTATGAGCCTGTAGTACGTCTATTAATTCATTATGCTGTTTATCGTCCATTTCATAGCGGTACTGTTTTCCATGCCTTGTACTCAACACATACGGAGGATCGGCATAAATTAATACTTTTGGATTATTAAACCGTTCTATTACCTCTGCAGCTGAGCGGTTTTCAATCTGTACTCCCCGGATCCGTTCGGCTACCTGTATTATCTTTTCTGGTAACATACACCAATCATTTGCAGCATAAGACTTTTCTCTCCCCTGTACGTCATTCTTCCAGCCTACCTTTTCGCCAGTGGTTCGGAACCCGTGACCCATATTTAGCCTTATGTAGAAATTAACTGCCTTACCGAAGCTGTCCTCTGGTACCGTTTTAAATGCATCTTCATAAATCTGTCTTGCGTAAGGAGTTAAATATATTTCTCTGGCCAGTCTTTCCGGGTCCTTACGAATCCACTCAAAAAAGATTTACCACATTTCCGTCCAGATCGTTCACTGTTTCAATGTTGGATCGTGGCTTATTAAATAACACGGCTCCGCTACCAAAGAATGCTTCTAAATAACTGTGATGATCTGGGAAGAAACTTATGATCCAATCTGCGATACTCCATTTACTTCCTGGATATTTCATAACTGCTTTCATCTTTTTTGAAAGGAACCCGGCGCGCCTATTTTCCGGAAAGGTTCCGACTCCTTTCTTGATGTTGTTAAAACTGTTTAGTTTTCTGTACCTTTCTACATATTAAAAATACTGTTTTCTGCGCATTTATTGACTTATTGAGTTTATTGTGAGAATATACACTTATAAATACAAAACATAATATACATATTTAAGGGGGTTTTTAATGTCGTACTATGATACTGCTGAAATATGTCTAAATGGGCATCTAATTTCATCATCTTTTGAAGATTACCCATCAGAACAAGCTTACTGTTCAAAATGTGGTTCAAAAATTATAACAAACTGTCCAAATTGTAACGCTAAATTGCGTGGTGCTTTTAATGACCCATATTACATTAAAACAGTTGAAGTAACTGCATATTGTTATAATTGTGGCAAACCTTATCCTTGGACCAAAGCAACCATTGAAACTGCGGAGGCAATTATACGAGAAGATGAACTATTAACCGAAGAACAAATTCAACAGTTTTGTGAATGTATTCCTGATCTCATATCAGAAACTAAAAAAACAAACATTGCCCTAATACGTTATAAAAACTAGTTGACAAGGCAGCTTCAGTAACTGGTCCTGCACTTTATGATGTTTTAAAAGATATTGCACCGGCTGTCATTATAAAGGCGTTATTTGGTATATAACAATGAGTTTTTCAGGCAACTATTTTCCCACAATTATGGTTGCCTTTTTACTCACGTTTCGCAAAATTTCAGTTTGCTTAATTAAATTTCTGCACTAAAAAACTACCAGCTTAATACTGATAGTTAGTAGTTTTCTTAACATATTTAATTCAATCGTATTGTACTCATTTAGTAGAATTACTGTAAATAAATCCAATATATATGAATTGATTTTCCATCTAAATATGGTTTTATTTCAGTCAATATACCGCCACACTTTTTAATGGTTTGTATTGAGGGAACGTTATCTGCATAACACCCCAACATCACTTTATTAAGGCCAAGTGTTTTTGCATAATTAAGCCCCAGCCGAACCATTGCTGTTGCATAGCCCTTTTTTCTTTCACTTGGTCTCACTGAATAACCTATATGTCCACCATATTGCATTAAAAAATCGTTATTTAAAGTATGGCGTATATCTATCATTCCAATAATCTTATTATCGCACTGTCTGACTGCAAAAAATGTACTTGCTACCACCCAATCTGCCCTTACTGTACTTTCTTTGCTGTTATTTGTGGTGTTAACAAGCCATTGTTCATATTTCATTTGGTCAAATAATGCACTTCCGTTAATAACGAATTCATTATATTTGAAGAATTCATTCTTATAATCTTCTGCGGCTTCTTTATGGTATGTTTTAGGAAGTTGTAATTTAATTTGCTCCAATCGCTTCACCCTCCTATTATATAAATAATCTTCATGAATAGAATACCACTACCCTTACTAACTATCAATATTAAGTTTTCAATGTACGTTAATTCATTAAATATTAATTTAGTTGATTACCTTTACCCCAGGTAAGTAACTGACAGGCTATTGTACAATCTTCAAAAACTTCCATGTCCATATTCCCCCGGTCCGGTTCCAACTCATCTAAATAAATGCCTTTTATGCAGCTGTGACCAATCTCTCTTTCTTGCTTTGCTCTATGTTCGAATACTTCTGGAAAATCAATCCTTATTTTATTCCAGTATCCCATGCCGCCTTTAACGCAGCCAATGCAGTTATTATTTGGATACCCCAGATCATACATAACAGGGCGTTTCAACCCAAGCTTATCCGCTATCCCGTGGCATTCTGCCTTTGTCAATCCCTGCTCTATCAAAGGAAACTCATGGTCATAGTCTGAAAGTGTTTCAATGACTGCATCTGCCCTGTGCTTTTCGTTTATATCATATCCCCAAATATAGGTATGGAATCCTGGGTTTTCTTTTTCCCAATCCTTACGGACTTGCTTCTTTAACCATTTGGTACAAGCTGCACCGTAAGCACCATTTATGTATTTGGTCTTGTCAATTACATCATTCACATCTGTATACCGATCTGATTGTATTTTTTGTATTTCTCTACCCAATATCTTTTCGCAATCATGCAGAAACCGAATACTATCAGGGTGTTGATCCTCAACATGGGTATATATAATCTGGTCAATATCATTTGACAGATAACAAGCCACAAAAGAAGATATACCGCAACTAAACCAACAAATTTTCATACCAACCACTTACCAAAATCGGTAAATGGTAATAAGGCAATCGGCTTGGATGCATTATTAAGTGCTTAGTTAGGCACAGCCACTCCGCTCTATTTCACTGTATAATTCACCATTCTAATCTTATACAAACCTAGTCTACTAGGATTTAGGTATTACTCCTTTCAATAATCTTAATTGCTTCTTCAAAAGCCAATCTGTCAACTTTGTAATGTTCTGCATCTACAGATTCTTTCTGTGCAATGCTATCTTGTTCCATAAATGCTAATGATTTAGCATATCCTCTTAACTTTTTTAATACTGTTTCACGCTTCAAACATATTACTCCTTTCCTGCGTTAAACTTTGGTTTTGTTTATCAACTCCACGTACAAAATTCATGTACAACCCAAAACGGTAATGTCAATAACCACAATATAGCCATGATTACCTGCAAAACACTACCTAATGCTATTTCCATCAAACAAAGAAATAAAATCGTGTATCTAAGGAATCTCTTTTTATGTTCCTTTCTCGCATGAAGTTCAAATTTAAGATCATTTAAGGGTCTAATATAAATCTGATTAAACCAATTTCCCTTTGTAATAATCTCTTTTCCACATATCTTGCATCTGGATGTTCTTGCTGTTATCATACATTCCTCCTAAGAATCCAAGTTAAGAGTTTTCAATCTTCTTTCCACAATTTAAGCAGTATTTCAATTTGTACTCACTCAGAAGCTCCGAATTAAATTCATATCCACAAGCCGGGCATTTCCCAAACGCACCGTCTTCTATGGGCTTAACTGGAATCTGCTTTTCCAAAGCACTTATAGCTATTTCAAGAGCCATTTTTTCGTTTACTGCATTTATTCCCGGTCTTGTTATGGACAAACCAAACCTCATATTTGCGAGGGTTCTTTCTGCTAAATATTCCGTCATGTTTTAACTCCTCTCTGTTCTGATTCATTAAATTCCAATTAAAATTCGGCTACGATGTCCCCGCTATTATCCAAATAGATCAATTCATAATGTGGGTGACAGTTCTCTTTATGGCAGGTCCTATCAAAGCAGATATCCAAATTCATGCTGTCATTTGAACCTACAATGACTCCTTTAATATTTCCTCTGCTTCTGGATTTTAAAATCACCTTCATTCCCATAAAAGCGAATGGTATATTACGACATTCTTTCATTCGCTCGAACTGTTCAATATCACCAAATAAATCGCATGGTCTGAATTTATGGATCAACTTTATGCTTTTTACAAATCGCAAAAACTCAGCAAAGCTATCAAATAAATCTCCCAATTCTAAGTAGGAATTATACTTAGCTTTTCCCGGCGTTTCACCACAAGCAGTTACCGGTCTATCATATCTTGATAAAGTAATCAAATATGTATTCATATTACCCTTTCTGCCTAAGCAGGTTATGTTTCAACCTTTAAACGGCTCTGCAACTTCACGCCAAGCCAATATCTGATAATAAGGAATCTCCTGAAACCATTGACTTTTCCATTTACCTGACACATAAACCATTCGGATATTCTGTACGACACCAGGCGAAATACCCTTAAATCCAGGCAAGGTTATCACTGTAGTTTCATATTCCCCGTCATATTTAGGCTGCCTTTCCTTAATTGGAATCCACCTTAAAGATTCAAGTACATCATCAAGAAGCCACACTGCTCTAAGCAATTCATCTTTGGTCATAGCCGCACGTTCTTCCCGTGTTGGCTTTTGAGTGCTTAATGTCACGATACATTACCTCCTCTCAATCAAAAGGTATCTCGCCCTGCTCCACATTCAGGAATCCATCATCAGATTTATTCCAGCCATAGATTTTGTTTTCAGCAGGCGAATTTTTCAACCGCTTAGTTTCTATTTCGTAGTGTAGAGGAACGAAATAATCCATTGTGCCGCCGTCTCGATCCTTTGCAATTTCAATTACATTGGTGGATTCAAATAACGGATTATTATCATTCCATCCAAACATCTGCTTACCAAGCCTTTTAAAGTCATTATTAACCCTGTGAACTATCAAGGCATTGTCAACAGCATTACCCAGATCTGCGGTACCAGAGATATCATCAAGACGGAGGAAGCCCATTGCCTTTCTTGGGTGTGCTACAAATAGCACATGAACATTGTGTTTCTTAGCAATCCGCTGCATATCCAGAATAAATGCTGTCTGCGCTTCGAATTTGTTATCAGATAGGCAAAGGATATTGAAAGCCATCAGGTTATCCAGAATCAGTAAGTCCAGTTTCTTTTCCTCAATTGCCTTTTCAAACTGTTCTGCTACCGCCCGGTAATCATTGCCGTAATCATTGTTATACAGGAAGAAATGCTGCCCTAACCATTCTGCGATTTGCTCTTTATATTTTCGAGAGACATTGTAATATCCCTCGAACTGTGTAGGTTCCGTATATCCTCTACCGGCTGCCTGCAGGTCCATCCATCTCATAAAATTCTTTGGAGCCAATTCTCCGGAGAATATTCCCACATTATTTTCAGACTCTACCGCATCCAAAGTTATCTCGGAGATGACACTTGACTTTCCAGAAGCTCTTAAGCCAGACATAACAGTCACATATCCTTTTTTAAACCGCTCAGTTTCTTGTCAATGTCAGCAATACCGCTTTTTACAAACCGTTCTTCCGGCACCTGCAGGTCTAAAATATTCCTGGCTGTAAAAAAAACCGGATTCCCCTGGACAGGAACTATGCTTTGTATTGGTCGCTGTATTACCGGTTGCCGAGAGTAGATTTTTCTCTCATACTCCTGTTGCCTTTTTTCATAAGCATCTGGCTCAAATAATTTTCTAACATCTTGCCATGTTTTGTCGGAGCAGGAATTATGGAAACAGTGAAATCCTATGGCTCCAGACCGAGTCTGAAAGATACAGGCATCTTTGCCTTTGTGATTGCTATCAAATGGACATTCGTCCAGAATGAATTTAGTCCCGTCACTGTACCCGGCTTTTCTGTATCTTATTATGTACCGTTGTAGCCAATCTTCCAGGTCGAATTCCTTTGGATTATAGTTATTATACTTCTGCGGCTTCTCCTCTTTTTCCGGTATCATGGCCACTAACTTTTCCAGATAAATTCTATCAGTTGGCTCCCGACTGCCCTCTGAGAGCAGATGACTGAGCCTATGCGGATTCTGTTCCGTATTGCTGCCTTTTCGAGCCATGGTCCCATATAGCTTACAGATCCGGGAAGGATTGAAATTAGTGGTATCAATTTTTAATTCATCATCACTAAAGAACATGTCCAGTGTCGCCAAGCACTTTTTAACCAGCGTCTTATTATCCTCGTTATTAGCAATCTGTATCCGGTATAGTAGATGGATACCGTTACCGCTTAAAGCTGTTACCGGATCATTAAATCCAAGATTTTTCATGAACACATAAATTTGATTACCACGTTCCTTTGCTTTTTGCAGCTGAACTTCAGAACTGGAAACGCCTGCCGGCCTTTGTGGATCAACATCTATGAAAAGCCATTTATATCCCACAATATCATTGTCATTAGTTGTATTTTTGGCATTCATAACGAACTTTTCTCGCTGCTCCCGGGAATAGCATTCTTCCTTCACCTTGCCCAGGGTTATGTAAATATTACTGTCTGTAGAATTCAACTTACAAAGCTGATCAACCAATGATTCTGGAGATTTAAAGTATCCACTGTAAACTTTCCGACCATTAGCTTCCAGACACCGGACCTCAAACAATTCACCTTCTGGCTTAATGACATTGATTGTTTTGCGTATTTCATCCGGTTCAAATAATTTCTGTCCTATTGCCATGTTTCTCCCTCCACAACTTTCTCTTTTTGTTGCGATTCAGAAGGATAATTGCAATCCAAATAATCAACATAGCCCGAATTAAAGAAAGTACTTCCGTTCTGTGGTTTTCTCCATGTCTCTTTCTCCAAGTCAGCCTTGTAACGGTTAATGGCTCTCTCCATTTGGTCATAACCGATATCAAGTAAACGCTTTTTTGCAGCATTAGAAACCTGTCCTTTTCCCCGTTTTAACGGGTAATGCTTCCACAAATTCTCAAACAGTGCATGGGACTCCTGCACGATATGTTTTTTATTTAAATCTTTATCTATATCTAAATCTATATCTATATCTGCGGAAACATTTTGCTTACATTCTGTTTCCATATTGTTATCAAATTGTATACATTTAGATTCCTCTTCTTTTTCATCAATAAAATCTATCCCTTTTTCATAATCCAAAGTATATGACTTGTTTTTCTTTTCATATAGTAGAGATTTTTCTTCCTGATATTGAGTGGGAACATATCTGTCTGATTGAATATAATTGTGCATTTTCCAGTGTTTAATAACAATGACACCATTATCAAATATTAAAACAAAGTGCTTAGCTACCAGTAATTTAAAATCATCTTCACTCGCTCCAATAATTCGCTGTATTCGCTTTGGATTCCCAATAAAACCATCATCATCTGCCCTCATATTCAGATGAAAATACAAACATTGGGTAGATAACGGCATATCTAAAAATGCATCACTATCTACAATTTTCATCGTAAACATTCTTTTTTGAGCCATGTTCACACTCCATTCTCTACCTTTTTTTCAGCTTTCCTTTGAAGATATCTCAGCCTAGCATATTCTCGTTTCTTTTCAGCATTTCTCCTGTAATAATCACTTTGATACTGCTTCGTTTGTTTATAATGAGTCGTTACATATTTCCGACATCTTTTGGTATTTTTATTCGTATCATAATTAACCTTTATTTTATCCAGAATTTCTTCCCGGCGACGCTTATAATAAGATTGGTTATATTCATGTCGGTCAACGTAAGGTCTTACACCACGCTTGGCCGCCGTTTGACGGCCAATGTGATAATCTTTTCCAGCGTTCCTATGCAATTTCTCATCATTCCAGGCTTCGTAATGTTCATAATCTCGAGTATTAGATTCTGAAAAATCCTCTGCTTCCAACTGGTCATTTCTACAATCGACGTATGGACAATTAAAGCAATCAGGATAACAACATTTAGGAGGTCTTTTCTGCATAATCATTCACTCCTAACAGTTTCAAAATCTTCGCTCCTGATTCTTCCGGTCTACAGAAAAGAAACCTGCATCCGTATTTTTCTTCCATTGTCAGGCAGGCTTTTGCCAGCCATTCTCCGGTCGCTGCATAAGGATATTTCCTGACCTTTTTATATTTGGGCCTACCACTTCTATTGAATCCAATCATTTGATTACTATTAACCAGAATATCAAGCCGAGGATTATGCCAATGGAATAAATCATCTGTGGAAGTAACCTTGTCCTCATTTTCAATCAATATGTATAGCCGTATTTTGCTATTCTGTGCCCTTTTAAGTCCCCGATGGAAGAATCCGTGCCTCTTAACATAAAGTGCTTGTAATGATGCTATTATGCTTTCAGATAAAGCATATTTGTAACAAACCTCATTAATATCTTTTTCAGCAAATCGATCTGTGTCATCGTCACAAATTGCATGATATATTTCATCAGCAAGATCAAAAGAAATTCGCTCATTTTTACAGATTTCGTAAACTTTTTCTTTAACTTCTTTTTTTGGCATTTGCTTAACTTGAATATCACCGATAAGCTCATGAATATCCTTTTTGGTATCTATACAAACACTCTGATTCGCAGGGAGAGTGTAATCTCCGCAATATAAACAAGTGCGATTCCAATGAACTCCTACTGCCCGGAAATATTGATGCTTTAATTCATGTTTCTTCTCCTGCTGCCTGGTATCTTCAAGCAGTATCATTCTCTTCACTTCCCCTCTGTTTATATATCCGCTCACTTACAAGCCATTCCTCTTCTTTCTTCTGGTCCTTAACCATGCTACGTAATTTATCAATGAATGGTTTATTGGCCTTGTCAGTATAAAATTTTGCGACTCGCTCAAGTTCAAGAGATCTATCCTTTGCAGCTCTGCGCCTGTTCCGGCTTATATGCCAACGAGTAGTGATTTTGTTACGCTCTTTGCAGTCATTCTCGAATTCAATTGCATGAAGAAAATCTTGTACTTTTTTATCTTCTGCAAACATTTCTGTACATGCTGCCTGATACTCTTTCTGACAGTTTACCAAGTAATCAAGAAAATCTTTTATCACATCGGAAGGCTTCGGTTTATTTTTCTTTTTCATCAGCAGGCCTCCTCGTCACATATTTTGAATTCAATCAAATATTTCCAAATGTAACCTCCAGAGGATTTTCTCTCTCCTCTACATACCCGTGAAATTCCTTGGTATTTAATTCCCAACGTAGTAGCGGCCTCTTTTATACTTGTCCAGACTTTAACAAATTTTCCGTTCATATCAAATTGAAGAACCGGTGTGTTTTTTACTAATGCTCCGCAACCATAATTAGCATTGTATTTTGCTGTGCACCATTCTAAATTTTCAACCCTGTTATTAGTTTTGAATTCATCTTTATGGTTCACGTATGGCAAACCTAATGGATTTTGAATGAAGGCTTCAGCAACCAACCTATGAATCGACACTGTTTTGGGTCTTTCGTATCTTAAATCAACAGATAAATAGCCATTACTTTTTAAAGCAGGATTAAGAATTTTCCCAGTTATTAAATTTTTCACATTCCCTAAATTGCTAATGGAATAGAATCCCTCGTAGCCTTTTATTTCACGCCATATTTCCATGGGGTTCACTCGCTAGTTGAAAGGCAACCCTTCATCCTCAACACCATCTGGGATATTAACAAAATCGTTACCAATGGCACCAGAAGTTCCTGGCGCATTTGCCGGCTGACTTCCGCCGCAAGAAGAAGCATTTTTACCATCAGCAAATTCTTGCTCTTCAACAACAACATCTGTGGTGTAGACTTTTACTCCGTCCTTATCGGTATATGTATCTCCATTAATCGTAAGAAGATTTGCTTCACTTAATCCAACTACATACTGTAATGCCTCTCTTGTCATATCCATAATTCATATCCTCCTTAAGCCTGTTTGGCTGCTCTCAAATCAACTACTTTGCCATCTGATTCTTCTTTGATTTCTCCGGTATTTGGATCAACGGTTTCCATCGACCTTTAAATCTCCCTGCGGAGTCTGGTAGTCTTTCAAGGACATCTGTCCACGAAGCTGTTTCCCATATTCCTGGGCAAATGTTTCACCAGTTTTCAAATCCTTACCTATTGCCATTCTGGTAGCAATTGGAGCAACCGGAGCCGTTTTGGTTTCAACGGAAACATCAACTTCTGCATCGTCACGGTCCTCATTCTGCTGCAAGGTGACCTTAACAGTGATAGCCCTCTTATTTTTCCACGGGGTATTGGGATCCTGCATATTCTCCAGAACCTTTCCCATAGCTGCATCAAACTTCTCCTGCAGGGCACCGCCTGCGAACTCTTTTAAATTTACTTCTGCCACGATATCTTCCTCCATAGGCACTTATTGACAAGTTACATTTATTTCAACCCGGGTTAAAAACGTCTTATAGTTTAGGGACTTTGCGGTCCCATCTATCTGTAATTTCTCAACATTATTTTCATCTTTTTAAGTATTCTTTTTTCTACTCGGCTTACATACGATTGAGAAATTCCGAATCGTTCAGCAACCTCATGTTGCTTATAACGCCGCACCTCTCCTATGCCGTAGAGCAAGCAGATTATTTTACATTCCCTATCCGGAAGAGAATCTAATGTTTTATAAAGTTTAATAACCTGTTCTTCTTTTTCTACATTGTTAAACGAATCATCTTCATATTCCAAAAGATCTTCTATTGTTAATTGATTACCCTCTTGATCACAATGAACTATTGTTTCAAGAGATATATTTGAAGAATATCTTTTGATTTTACGAATATACATCAAAATATCATTGTGAATCACCCTTGTAGCATATGTAGCAAAGTTGATACCTTTTTCAATATCAAAGTTGTCAGCTGCTTTAATTAATCCAATCATCGCTATAGATTCATAGTCTTCTTCAAAGCTGAACTTCTGCGCTACGGAAATAGCCAATCTTATATTATTCGTGATTAATTTTTCGCGGCGCTCGACAGGGCTCATAGAACATAATATTTCAATTGAATTTTCAGCTTTTGAAAACTTAGGGATTGCTTTATTCTCTTTCCAAATCGTAATAGATCAACTCCTCATTATCATGGATTGGGCATTCATCATCTTTCCATACCAGAGACTTAATGTTCGACCAATGCTTTGTGCCAGTATCATATAAGCCGATAATGCTTAGCACCTCCTCGGTATAGCACCGGCTGTCAATCAGCAAGCGATCTGAACGGTCATGCGCCCGATTATCAAGATTATCCAGAAGATACTTGTTCAATTTCCGGACATCGCTTAAATCTTTCTGTGATGGCTTATGATGTAAGGTATATGTAATTCCATTCATCTCTTGTAGGACAGCCCTATCAGCCCATCTGGCAGTCTTCAGGCAGGAAGTGTATAGCCAAAGCTTTCCCTTATAACCACTTTCGCTGAGCCGATGAATCATTTCCACCACTCTGGGAGCAATCCCCATAGGTTCACCGCCAGTAATAACAAGCTCTTTATATTCTAATAAATCCTCAAATTTAACCACCGGTACATCACTGATATGCTCATTACAGCAATTCGGACAATTACGAGGGCAGTAATATGTAACGATTACTCTTGCTACGTCTTTCATAAAACTCCTTTCATCAAAATGGACTTTTATCCAATTCCACTGCAAGTCCTGGTATCGCGCAATTCACGTTAATACTTCTGCCAGTCACTTTCTGCATTTCATTGATAAAATACTTACCAGAACTTGAACCGGCTCCCAGATGGCACATTATGATGTTCCTAAGGTTTGGTGAATTGTTCGCTTTAATGGCTCCGATACAAGTCTCAAGAGAAGCATGTCCCAGGAGCTTATGCTCATAGTTTGGGATATTCTTATCAATGAACTGTTCCTGGTAATTCGCTTCAATAAGAAAGTGCTGAATCTGCTGCTTTTTAAAGTTGTATGGTATGAACTCATAGTCAGTAGCGAATAAAAATCTTCCCATTTCCTTATGTTCGATGAGATATCCATAGTTCGGTGTTCCATTATGGGGGACATGGAAAGGAATAACTTTGAACCCTCCAATATGAACCACTTTTAACTCTGGCACGCTGTAAAACTGTGTTCCTGGTATATCTTCAATAGCTTGTTTCGTTTCTTCATTGGTATATACCGGGATTCCGGCTTTTAGAAAATCTTTAGTATTTTTAGAATGGTCGCCTAACCATGTTCATGAGATAGTAAGCAACCCTTAATCTTTAGAATTTGCCAGTCAATGGCCTTTTTCACTTCAGCGAAAGGCTTTCCGCATTCCAACAGGAGAATTTCATCTTTTGCCTGTAATGCATATGCGTTACCTTTTGAACCAGAGGAGATACATTTCAAGAACACTGAATCACCCCCTTAGATTCCATATATGCCTTAATCATTCTTCCACCTCGCTTTTCTCCAATATCTCCTTTGCTTCCCGAAGTGCGGTTAAGCTAAAATCTTTATTTTGAGAAAAAATCCTAAAAGAATTTCTGAACCAACAAAGCAATTTTTCTTTTTCCATGCGATTTACAATTTCTTGTCTTGAAAGAAATAGCTTATGCTCCGGCGAGTAATCTGAATGTTGCCTGAAATTGTCATCTATCTCAAATCGAACACTTCCCCGATAATAGCCAGGAGAAACAGTGATATACTTATTCCCTATTGCGGTAACAGTGGATTCCATTATAAGTTCCTCACCATGCTTTCCCCGGGCGGCATTACTTAAAAGAAGCAAATAAACTGTCTGGCCTTTATGGAAATCTTCTTTTTTCATTACTCTACCTCAATCTCCTCGTCAGCTGGGAACCGGAATATCCGCGGGAGCATATGATATTCAACACTTTCCTGACCTGCTCTGGTAATTTGACCACCAACCATCGATTTTTTAAATTCTTCTAAATCAACCGGATCAAAACCATGATCTAAAATAATAAGGCCTGACATTATGCCAACATATTTCCTATGTATCATTTCCATAGCTTTCTGAACCTTTTCCGGGATCTCCGGACATGCACATTAGGATATGATTATATGTTGCATGTAAGGCAGTCATTTCGTAGGGAACATCAATCTTGTCGTTCTGTGAAACAATCCTCATATCTATCCCTTTATCCTTTCTATCTGGCGATTCAGTTTTGCTGTTATGTACGGCTGAATGTTCTCTGATCCCATTAAGTGAGTAATTTGTTCAACCATGATTTTTACATCTGCCAATTCTTCATATAGATGATTTTTGTATGTGGGGTCAAATGGGTATCTGGTCAATTTAAGAGCTGCCTGTCCCAGTTCACAGCATTCCTCGACCAGAATAGGGAGCTGTTTATCTAAGCCGTAAATATTAGCGATATATTCAATCTTTTCCTTATCTGTCATTAATGCTCCTTTATGCCCAATCTGGATTCTGCGGTTGTGGTGATGGCGGTTCGGGTTCAGCCTGTTGTTCTTGAACCCCTACTTCACCTGCAGGTGCTTCATCCTGTTCAACCGGATCAGATTCCTCTGGCACAGGAAACTCCTGGGCGTTGGCATAACTTTGAACATCGTAGGCTACATCCTCTGCAACAACATCTGCCGAATCAATATCTTCTGCCTTGTCAGCTGCTTCAATGGCAAACACATCACCATACTGCTGAACAATCTGTTTACAAGCCCTGGAAGTGACCGTTTTCTTCACCATCATGTCAGTAAATTCGGCATGGGTTCCGCTATTTTCCTTATAACCATATCCTTTTTTCCATGCGGTCTTAATCTGATTGATATTCATCACTTCCATGTATGTACTGCCATCAGCTAGGATAACAATGCAATAGGCACCTTTGATTTTAGTCAAGTCGATATTCTCAAAATCCTGTGTATGTTCATCAAGAATCTTTCGACCATTTTCAATATGGTATTTGAATGTATCACCTTCATAAATAACCTCGGCATTAATATCTTTTGCCCCGTATCTATGTGCCATGGCTTTGTGACCATGATAGGAAACCTGACACTGTAACTTTCCGCCATAGGCTATCGGATAACACTGCCGCTTCTGCATTGACAATCCCATTGTCACCATATCCATAAGCGAATTGGCAATACTGGCCTGTGAACAGGTTTCCAAAACATATTTACCATTCCTGTCCTTGGTCTCTTTTAAAATCAGATATGCCCCCATTAAAGCATTTGTAGGATTGTAATCTGCCGGGAATGTAAGTCCATATTCCTGTTTCTGTTTCAACTGAGCATTTAAACCGTCAATAAGAGCATTATTTACTATTAATGCTGCCTGCTGATTTGCCGTTGTAGCCACTTCCTGTTTTGCCATGATTATTTATCCCCTTTCTGACTCCTGAATATCTGCTTGAATCTTTCCAGCCAATTCACACCTGTCGCCTGCCGGACCATATTTCTTGAATTACTGCGGCACGCCGTCGCTGTTGCTACACTTCCTAAAACCTTACGATTCTCATAAAAACTCCGGTGACTTCTCTGCTTATGCTTTAATGCTCCTGCCATGTTTATTTCTCCTTTTCCAATAAATAAGTTGCTTCCATATCCGCTTCATGCAATGCAAGAACCAGCGGATATTTCTCCATGGCTGTTCCCAGGGTATTCCAAAGTTCTTTTGGCTCGTATGAACCCATGTGCCAGCGAATGGCATACCTTTCAGCAGGCAACAGTTTTATGTATTCCTCAATCATCATGACTGACTTTTCACCATGCCCATACGGGATCCTATCATCCACTGTATAGAATGGAACCTGTACCCAGACGCCGGATTCATCTTTCTTGTTACGCATTTCGGTGGTATAGTAATACGTTTTGCAAATATCATGGAGCAATGCTGAAATTGCAATGGATTCCTCCTTTACTTTTTCAAGATGCTCATGCCATGCCCCACTATCCAATTCCCACTTATTTGCCAGACAGTCATAGACATTAAGGCTATGTTCCAGCAAGCCGCCCTCATACGATCCATGGAATCTGGTGCTTGCAGGAGCTGCATAAAAATCACTCTTGCGGATAAACTCAAGGAGAGCTTCGATTCCTGGACGCTTTGTTTCCAATAACAACTTCTCAAATCTTTCAACTAATTCCTGGTTCACTGTTTTCCTCACTTTCTTTTCTGATTGCTTTATAGAAATGTTTATTTTCTAAAATTCCAAGCACACTTCTCACTTGCCAGCTTTTGATAACCTCAATATGCTTTGGCGTCTCTGCCATTCCGACAAACACATATTCCTGTTCCATAAGTTCCTTAAAATCTGATATAAGTTGACCTATTTCAAATTTCCTTTGAGATTTTAAATATTCCCTATGCTTCTTGAGATTTTCACAGTCATGACAGGGAGCATTATAAGTCGGGAAATGCCTACCTTTAAGTTCTAAACTCAGAGCACAATACCTGCAAGGATTCTGTTTCATGACCCCTTCACTCTCTCGAACTCATAAATACTGTTCATGGTCTCAATTTGAATCCTATTTTCTCTTTTACCAATGTCTGCTACAGGACTCGTTCTCAAAAAGAACCCCCGGTAATCGGTACCATCAGCTTTAGCAATGTAATTAATGGTCATAGGAAGCCCAAAGTGTGCCTTTGGTTCTTCACAAATTCGTCCGATCCGTAACGGATATCTACCATCATTTCTTGGTGTTCCGTCTTTATGGTAGATTCCAATAATTTTGTATTTCTCCAAACTTTCAGCAGCTTCTTGTAATTCAGCCATCGGTTCTTTTTCTGTAACTTTCCCTACAATTGTTTTTACCTTAAGTGTAAATGCTTTAATCTCACTTTCCGGTACATTGACTTCGGTAACAACTCCCCTTGCAGAAGAATTAATCTGGACCAAAGCCCCAATAGAGACCGCCTCCTCCGAAAAATATGTATAGGATTTACCACTGGGGACTTCTCCCTTTAAAAACTGCACTTTGATAATTTGCATTAATTCCCCTCCATTTCCTTTTCCATTATTTTTACTATTTGTTTCAAATATCTCATATCTCCATCTTTTAGACGTTTAGCCGCTGTAATAAATATTTTTAATGAGTGTATGAATTCCGTAATTCGCACAAGACTATCAGCGTCCATTATGCAACCTCAACCATCAACTCTTTGTTATCTGCCCTGCTCATGACAATTAACTGACTATCACACACTGGCAGCCGCCAGGGGTCAAGGCTTTCTCCATCATCAAGAATTACTGGGCACTGAATGCCTACAATCTTCTGAATGGTTAGTGCGATAATCATCATGGCTTCAATCTTCCTGCCATGGTTCGCTGTATTGTCGTGGATTTCAAAGCCGTCAATTCTTGGAACGCAGTAATCCTTCTTATATCCACCATTCTTGGCAAATGCGAATAAATCCCATGTCACCCTACCGCCAAAATAGCTATTAATTGAATCAACTAAAAGTTCGTTCTTCTTCTGGTCGAGCTGATTCAGTAAGTCAAGAATTTTCTCACAGTCAGCTTTCGACTGCTCTTTCTGTAGCTGTTCATTCCGTAGAAAAGTCAATCTCTCTTCCAGTTCCACGTTCTTAGCCGTTCTGGAAATCTTCTCTTTTTACTAAATCCAACTCAGCCTGTAACTCGGATTTTTGCAACCGGAGGGTTGATCGATAATCCGCGCCAGTATTCACAGATCTTAGAGCCTCTTCCTTTTTAAGAATCTCTTGGCAAAGGGCTTCATATTCCTGATTGTCTGACAAGTCCATATGTACTGGAAGAGTACTCAATTCTTCCAGTGCCTTATTTTTCATGCCGTTGGCAGAAACTTTCTGTTCATTTGCGAATTTAATACGCTTCTCGATTGTTGGAAGTTCTTCACTTTCCAGTTTTTCAATCTCCGTTTTTAATGTACGACCCTTTTCAGAAATAGAAGTTAAAAGATCTTTTCTCTGTTGCTCCCACTCCATCTTGTCATTCTCATACTTTTTATGGTGATTATGACTGTTTACTTCATACTGCTCTTGTTTTTGAATCTTTACAGCTTCCGGTAAATCCTGTCCGCAGGTTGGGCAAACAAAACTATCTGATTCAAATTTAGGAAGCGCCACATACTGAGGAAAGACTCTCTGTGATGTATTAGTGTATTCCTCCAGTAAACTGGCTTTATGTTCTTTTTTCCGGTCTATAGCTTCCTGTAATCTTTGCTTATCCATTTCCGCCATGGAAGAATTATTCATAGCCTGCCGAAATTGCAATTCAGCTTCATCAATGCGTTCCTGAATTTTTCTCTTCTGCTCAACCAACGTTGCATTGGCCGACTGTTCAATACCGGAACGTTTAAATTGCAATTCCATAATATCTTTGGACATAGAATCAAACTGTTTTGACTGCGCAAGAGAATCTTCTTCCTGTTTCTCAATGCCTGCAATCTGGCGCAGCAACTCGTTTTTTCTGTAATTCCAGTTCAGCCGTATCTACATCTTCAACAATCTGTCGATTAACCTCGTCTATACGTCCAGGATAACCAGCAATCTCTTTATTCAGTTTTGTAACGCTCGCTTTATTCATGGAAGAAATTTCTTCCATATCATACTTTTCAAGTAACGGCACCAGTTCCGTAAATTCCGGATACTTTGCCACAATATCATTAATGGAAATATCCTGCGGCAACTTAAAAAGGAAATCTCTCATATCTTTAGGTTTCTTTGCCATGAATGCTCCGATATTCATACACATAAGCAGATCATCAAAACTATAATCAAAGTAGGCATTAAAATCTTTTAGATTTTTATCACACCCATTGATGGAGTATGTATTATCATCTGAATAGCTACCGTCTTTTTTAATAGACCGTTTCTGGACCTTCTTCGCAATCACTTCTTTTCCATCAACCTGCATGGTAATTTCACCGATAACAGGAACATCAGCAACCGGGACCTGATTAACTTCCCGGCGTACCTTAGGGTTATTGGTCAAATCGTACCCTACGCCATGGAATACCCACATGAGCAACTCTGCAACGGTTGATTTACCCAGGCCGTTTGCACCCTTAATATGTGTTATCTTGTCCCCAAACTGCATATCAAAGTTCTTGAATCCTTTAAAGTTCTCGCAATGCGCGCTAACCAACTTTACTACATGCATCTGAATTTACCTCCCTTAATTCTTTTATAAATTTCTGGACAGCCAAAACCATATTATCTTCCAAAGTCTGATATGGATCAGAAAATCCATTGGCTTTATTATCCTCTGGTACTTTTGACGCTACCTTGTTACCCAGTTCTTGTTCTTCTTCCCATTTCAACCGGTAATAAAGAAGATTTAACTGATTAGAATTGGTTGTGCAGTTGAAAGATAAATATTTCTCAACTTCAGACAGTTTACCTTTGTTAATTACAACACCAAATGCATGTCTGATCGCCCTTTCTACACACGGCTACCGGATACGTTATATTTCTTTCCGATTTCTTCATATAAGGCGATAATTTTGACATCTTCAAGTCCAGTATCAAATAAATCCATTGCTTCTGTTATGTATTTCAGACCAAGTATGGAAGCCGGCATACCCATATTTATTAACACATCTTTTGCCCTATCTTTAATCATTTGTCATATACCTCCAACTTGGAAATTGAAACTTCATATGCCCTGCGGTACTCCACCTGTGTTTCGGAAATCTTCTTCTCATAATTCCGACTTTGTATTCTTCCATATATTTCCATCCTATAACCGACAGAAAGCCCCATAGCATATCTTGCATTTCTCCCCCATACAATACAGGGAATATAATCTGATTTTCCATATGGGCGGTTCACAGCAAGAAGCAGATCAGCAATCTCACGTCCAAGCGGAGTCTTTCTATATACCGGCGGTTTACACAGATACCCATTCAGCGTAATAGAATTCGTTTTAGTATAGTCTGTAAATTTCTGATCCATTAAGAATATTTCCTTAACGAATACAGATAGAATAAGTCTTTTCTTATCTTCCACGAACCGATTAAATGAACGGAACTGTCCGACAACTTCTACTGTGCTGCCCATGGAGACTTCATTAATATTAAGCAGCCGTTCTGAGATGATAAAAAGGGATAATGTCCACCTGCTCACTGAGCCGCGTAACAGCCAAATCTACTGAATAAAATCCCTCGCCAAATACCTCATGGTTAAAAGTAAATCCGGAGACAATCTCTCCGATTAAAGCAACTGTATTGTTCTGCAGTGTATCCATAGTGTTTTCCTCCTATTTAAGCTGTAATTTTTCAGCAACCATTGTATAAATCATTTCAAGAGTTTCCTTTTGTATTACCTTACACTGTGGAGATCTCGCTTTTACGACTTTAGAAAGTAAGATAACACAGCATGTAATAACGCTGGACCGTTAATTTCAGTTGTGATTTCACCATTCAAGCACGGTTCCTTTTTTATAGAAACAATTACAGGCTCTTCCATCTTTGCTCTTTCCCTTTCAGACAAAGATGCCAATAAAATAGCTTTTAATAATTCTTCCATCTTGATTTCCTCCTGCGAATCCCTTATACTAGGGTTGTGTAATTATTTAGTATCACTTTGATTCCCTGGGAGTTGTGCCTCCTGGGGCTTCTGTTTGTTCAGCCAAGTCAACCAGGGTAAGGCCTCTTAAAATGGCACTAATCCAATGATCTTCCATATTCCAATTAACTTGGACTGGGCCGTGATCATAAATGGCTTGTAAAATGATCTCAGCTGCTTTCCGCTTGTCCATCTTGAGCACCTCACTATTCATCTTCTGTTCCAATGATCCGACCATCATTAATACACACCGGATACCAATTACCAGACACAATCTGCCTGTCAATTTCCAAAACGGGGACCAAGTTAACATCCTTTTGCTCTGCTGCTGATAAAGTCATCATCTTTTATTCACCTCCCTTCTATCTCTTCAACCGCTGAATCAATTTCTTCTATACTTCTTCCAAGAAATTGCGCCAACTCTACGGCAAGTACTACAACATTAGCCTTGCTACCATTTTTCATAAGAGCCTGGAAATTTCCCTGTTCGTACCTTTTCAATGAAAAATGCCCGGTCTACACCAACTATCTTTGCTGCCGTGGCAGTTCTAACACGATTCTTTTTCAATGCTTCTCACCTCCGTGATTTTTTAAAATTACTTATCTCCCCTTTTTATTGACACGTTATCTTTCCAGTGGTATATCATAGGAATCGAACGTGTGTTTGTTACGCTATTTTATCTTCTCGCTTAAAAAGTTCTTCTAAATACAAATCCGGGTCAAGCAAATCCCGAATGAGGAGAACTTCTGACCAAGAAAAGTCGGTTACTCCATTAAGCTTGTTTCTGAGACTTTTTTCAGACATATTTGCTAAGGTTGCAAACTTTTCTATTGTATAGCCTCTTCTATCAATTTCATTTCTCAGTCGATAATACAATATGATCACCTCTCTTTTACCGTTAACGGTTATTTGTAATGCAATTATATATCCTTTAACGGTAAAAGTCAACGCTTTTTTAGATATTTTTACCGTTAATGGAAAATTATTATTGACATTTCTGCTATTAAGCGGTAAAATATTACCGTAACGGAGGATGAAAAAATGGGATTAGAAAAGATAAACGAATACAAGAAGAGATTAGGGATGACAACCGAAGAATTATCTGAAAAATCCGGTGTTCCCATCGGAACCTTAAATAAGATATTAAGTGGTGCGACGAAAGATCCTAAATTAGAAACATTAAAGGCAATAGCTCGTGTATTAGGATTATCCTTAGATGATTTTGATGACAGTAGTCGAAAAAGCACATATGAACCCACTTATGATGATATCCAAAGCCTTATTGCCAGGAATGGAAAGAAACTCACGCTCGAACAAAAACAGGACATTATTAGAACTCTATTGTCCGATGACTAAGGAGAAACTCTGTTGGAGCAAATTGAAATAATTGAGAAAACATTAGAAGTATTTAAGAAATGTGATGTGAAAACTTTTCCTATTGACTGTCTTAAAATCATTACCGGTCTTGGAATTCCACTATATAGGTATTCAGATCTACCAGAAGCGAAGATCAGGAAATGCCTACAGGTTAGTAATGATGCTTTTACTCTTCAGGGAGTGATTTTTTACAATGATAAATTCCCTCATAAAGAACGCCAACGTTTCTCATTGATGCATGAGGTTGGCCATATTGTTCTTAATCACGAAGGGGAGTCTTTTGGTAATGAAAAAGAGGCAGATCTATTTGCGAGTAATATACTGGCTCCCAGATCTATTATTTGGCATTTACATTTTAATTCAGTAAAAGATATTTGTGAGACTTTTAATGTGTCATGCATGGCAGCAAACCGAATATTAGCAGACTATAAGATATTCCCCTTGTGGGAACATAAAAACTTACATAAAAATATACGCGATTGTTTTTTTCCATACACTCACACAACCACCAAAATTGCAACAGAAAAAGAATCAGATTATTATGATAATGAATCTGACTTTCTAAAAGTTCACCGTTTTATTGTAGGGGAGGAATATATATATAGTAATACAGAATATTTTCATTTACATGGATCAGTATTTTAATATATGGAGGTACTAATATGATCTCTACAAAAAGAGCAACTACAATTATTTGCGAAGAAGATAGAGATAAGCGGAATGAACTGTTAGACAAGCTTTCAGAAGAGGATGCCAAATATTTGTTAAAACAGTGTATTTCTCTTATGAATAAAAATTCAGAATTCAGTTTTACAATAAATTGAAAAACCGCCCGGTATTGGAGTACCGAACGGCTTCACATAGAGATTATACCGGCAGTGCCGATACATACTATTCTTGCAAAGATATTGTATCATCCTGGCACTAAACTGTAAACCGGTATAGTGTTATTTTTATACTCTTTTTCAGGAAAGGATGATTTTATGTCGTTAGTAAAATGTCCAGAATGCCAAGGACAAATAAGCACACAGGCAACTACATGCCCTCACTGTGGGTACCCTATTCTCCCGGTAGAACACAATAAAAGCAAGAGAGGCAGACCAAAGAAATCAGTTCAGCAATCATTAATGCGTTTGCCAAATGGATATGGAACCATAAAAGCATTGCCAGGTAATCGCCGTCGACCTTTCGCAGCAATGGTCAATCCTAAGCTCACGCTTAATGAGGAAACAGGGAAAAGCTATTACACATATGATTTTCTGGGGTCATTTCCGGAAAAGATAGATGCTTATAAAGCAATTTTAAACTTTCAGGAGAATCCATATGATTTGAAAAATGACCTGACTATCAAAGAATTATACGATGTATGGTTACCCAAATACATAGAGGACAATAACTTAGATGATAATAGGCGTAAAGCCTACGATGCGATTTTCAAATATTGTGAGCCAGTTTATGATATTAAAGTTACAAACTTCATGCCAGCTATGATTGAAGATCTTATAAAGAATGCGTACAAAATTGGCGATAGGGGCATTGAAACTGGTAAAAGAATAGCTGCCACTTCCACTGTAAAAAGCAACATGAAAATATTATTTAATCTTCTCTTTGATTATGCTGTCTTTCGCCGTATAGTATCTGATAACTACGCTCGCACATTTACAATAAACACCAGCAAGGAATCTAATCAAACGTCAAGAGTAGGACGTCCATACACCAATGAGGAGTTAGCAATTCTATGGGATAATATTGGAGATATTTTTATTGACATGACAATTGTTCAATGCTATTCTGGTTGGCGTCCGGGTGAAGTCATAACTCTCTCTGTAAATAATATCGATCTAAAAAACAGAACATATACTGGTGGAATTAAAACTAAAAATGGTATTAATAGAATAGTCCCTATTCATTCAAAGATTTTACCTATAATACAAAAGTATTATTACGAAGCTATTGATATAGGTCGTCCTATGCTCTTCGGGCGTACAAAACAATTTCATGGTTCTTATAGATATATTGAAAATTCCTTTAGACATTCCTTGCTAAAAAAAGAAGAAGAGCTCGGAATTTCCGGACATGTGCTGCATGACGGTAGACATACATTCTCAACTAAAGCAAAGAAATATGGTATTAATGAATTTGCAAGGAAAAAAATTATGGGTCATGCCATTAAGGATCTAACTGATAGGGTTTATACACATATGGATATAGAATGGTTTAGAGAAGAAATCGAGAAGATTTTGTAATGTTGTATATCTTGTTGTATAGTGTTGTATAGTTTGTTGCATAGTACGTTACTATCAACGCTATTTTAAACTGCATTTTATTAATATTTATTCATTTATAAACAGCTAATATACATATATCAGCTATAATCGCCTAAAAAATACCACCATTATTCATTCACAGTTTTTTCACAAGCCGTACAAAAATTATTTACATCTTCTACAAACTTACTTCACATCTCTCCTATATACTAATTTATAGAAACAAGAACTACTCCAAACTTGTTTTATAAAACTTTTTTTCATAACTCGCCGGTGAAACCCACATTTCACCGGCTCCTCCCTTTTTATCCTCTTTTTTCCATTTCCATTCCTTTCCAATTCCCTTATATCCTTTAAATTGGGTTGCAAAGATGTAGTTTCTATTATAGAATAGGAAACGTGCACCTGGCATATGCAGATTTGGAGGAAATTATACATGAAGAAAAATGTAATCGTAGGACAATCTGGCGGACCGACCGCTGTGATTAATGCAAGCCTTTACGGCGTTATAATAGAAGGAATGGCTCACGAAGAGATCGGCCGGGTTTACGGCATGATCAATGGCATAGAAGGCTTCATGTCCGGGAATTATATGGATCTGACCAATGATTTAACACAGGAGGAACTGGAGCTGCTGAAACTGACACCAGCGGCATACCTTGGCTCCTGCCGTTATAAACTGCCCGATGATTTGTCATCACCATTCTACCCTGCACTGTTTGAAAAATTCCGTGCAATGGATATTGGTTATTTCTTTTATATTGGCGGTAATGATTCCATGGATACCGTAAGCAAGCTTTCCCGGTACGCTTCTCATCACAAAAGCAGCATTAAATTTATCGGTATTCCTAAGACCATTGATAATGATCTGATTCATACCGATCACACTCCCGGATTTGGAAGTGCTGCAAAATATGTGGCTGACACGGTTCGGGAAATTGTTTTGGATTCCTGTGTTTATCAGCAAAAGTCTGTGACGATCGTTGAACTGATGGGACGTCATGCAGGCTGGCTCACCGCTGCCAGTTCTCTCGCAAGAAAATTTGAAGGAGATAATCCTGTCCTGATTTATCTTCCGGAAGCAGCCTTTGAATTTGAACAATTTGCAAACGATGTAGAAAAGGCTTTGTCTAAAAAAAGTTCCGTTATTGTCTGCATCTCTGAAGGAATTTCTGATGCTAATGGGAAATTTATTTGTGAATATGCAGACGAAGTCCGTACTGATACATTTGGCCATAAGATGCTGACTGGAAGCGGTAAAATGCTAGAGAACTTTGTCCGTAATCGATTTGGTGTAAAGGTTCGTTCTATAGAGCTTAACGTAAATCAGCGCTGCAGCGGCATGCTTGCATCGGCAACTGATATCGAAGAGGCGGTTGCAGCCGGCAGAGAAGGAATCAAAGCTTCCTTAAACGGAGCCACAGGTATTATGATGGCCTTCAAGCGTATTTCTGATTCCCCTTATCAGATCCAATGCGTTACGGTTGATGTAAATGAAGTATGCAACAAAGAAAAGTTATTCCCGTCCCATTGGATCTGCGATCATGGTACCAATGTTACAGAAGATTTTCTTACCTATGCCCTGCCTTTAATTCAGGGTGAGCCAGACAGGATCATAAAAGATGGCAGACCCCTCTACCTGTACCGGTCTTAATATCAGGGAATTGCAGAAAAAAAGACTGTTTTAAGCTGACAACACAGAGTCAGCTTGAAACAGCCTTTTTTCTGTTCATGATATATTTTCTCAACTACTCTTTTTTCTGTTAACACCTTATCCTTTTTCCCTATACGAATTACATGTTTTGTATTTATTTTATTATTTTTGTTAAATAAGTAATTTTTTCTATGCTTGCCTCATATGCTTATAATAATAGATATTTCTATTTTCTAACGCACTTATGGGAGAAAGTGAACAATGGACGGAGATGTTTTTTTAGACCGCATACCATGCGGCATACTAAAGCTTAAGGCAGAAGAAAACTTTCCAGTTTCTTATTCAAATGAAATGATTAAGAACTGGTTCCAGTCACCTTCCTGTCTTGAGGATATGATCTGTGATTCTGAGTTCAGTGAAATGGAAGAAAGAATTCACAATCATATGGAAATGGAATCCAGTACGTTCAGGCTGGAATTCAGATCCAAAGCAATGGATACCCACAGCTGGTACTCCATGGATTTTAATTTTATACGAGAAGAAGAGTTATTCTATTGTTCTGTATCGGATATCACCTGCCTGAAGAGGAGTATGGAAAGCCTGAGAGCGCAGGAGGAGCAATACCGCCTTGCAAGCCGTCATTCCGGCTGTATTGTATGTATCTACGATATACCAAACAGAATCCTTTCTCCTTCCTCAGAATTTACCAGATGTTTTCCGGCCCCATTTAACACGCCCCTTTCCCCGGAATATTTAATCGAAAATGGCGTTGTACATAAGGAAAGCATTAAAGATTTTCTGGACTTTTATGAAGAAATGGAGCGGGGTACTCCGGAAGGCGAATGCGCGGTCAGGCTAAAAACCGGAACCGGGGAATATCACTGGTTTTCCAAGCATTTTTCACTGGTATATACGGAAGAAAAAAAGCCACTGCGTGGAATTATTTCCTATCAGGATATTACAGATCAATACGAAAAAGAGCTGGCATATCAACGTTGGGCTGAGTATATGCGGGAGCAGAAAAGAGACTGTATTGGTTATTACGAGTACAATACCAAGTCAGATCTGTTTGAAGAGATAATCGGAGAAATGACCAGCAATGTTCCGGATGAAGCAAAAAATTCTTTTGCTGATATCATGAATTATATTGCTGAGCATGAAATTTTCGAAGATGACAAAGAGCTTTATTTAAGTTTCTTTAATAAAGAGCACCTGCTTTTCCAGTATTATCAGGGAAACCGCTCTCTCCGGCTGGAACACCGCCGTTTAAGGGCTGATGGCAGCGTCTGCTGGACTCTTGGTATGGTACAGATTGTTACTGACCCTTATACGGACACCATCAAGGCTTTTATTCTAATTAAAGATATTGATGCCTCAAAGCGGGAAGCTCTGACTTTACATGAGCTGTCCCAGCAGGACTGTCTGACGGGACTGCTAAACAGATCCGCTGCTATCCGGGCAATCCGTCATATCTTAAACAGTGGGAAAGGACATCATATCCTGATTATGCTGGATATTGATCAGTTTAAACAGTTAAACGACAACTATGGTCACCAGTTTGGAGATAAGGCCCTTCATCGGGCTGCATCAAGGTTAAAATCTGCGCTCCGGAGAGATGACGTCTTTGGCCGTTTAGGGGGCGATGAATTTATCATTCTTTTGAAAGATGTTTCTTACAGCATGGATCTATATTCCCGACTGGAGAATCTCTGCAGTTTAATTGGAAGCGCTCTGGAACCGGAAGTACATATATCTGGAAGCTTAGGAACTGCCGCCTACCCGGAGGACGGGGTCACGTTTGAAGAATTATATAAGAAAGCAGATATCGCACTGTATCAGGCGAAAAAGCATGGCAGAAACCAGTATACGGTTTATGAACCCGGGATGTCCATGGCGAATATTGAGTAAATAAAAAATGTCCTGCAGTTTTCATGCAGGACATTTTCATTATGCAGAAGAAGGGACTTGAACCCTCAAGGTATTGCTACCACACGGACCTGAACCGTGCGCGTCTGCCAATTCCGCCACTTCTGCTTTCACAATTGCACAAATTGATGAATCAATTCGTACAATTATATTACTATACTTTTCCAAAATAAGCAAGCACTTTTTGTATTATTCTATTAAAATAATAAATTGTAATAAAAAAGCAGTTCTTCATCAGTGAAAAACTGCTCTTCAATGCGGGAGATGGGACTTGAACCCACACGATCATACAACCACAAGATCCTTAGTCTTGCCTGTCTGCCAATTCCAGCACTCCCGCATGTCATATTATATAAAACCTTATAGCCATGACACTCTATAAGATTCGTGCAGAAGAAGGGACTTGAACCCTCAAGGTATTGCTACCACACGGACCTGAACCGTGCGCGTCTGCCAATTCCGCCACTTCTGCATTTCGTCGTTATCTCTTTCAGCGACAATAGCTATTATAGTATACAAGCCTGGTTCTGTCAACACGAATTTCAATTTTTTTTAAAATTATTTTTTTGTATATATTTTTTAAATAATATTGACAATTCTTCATAAAGATGGTAGAATTACTTTCGTTGTGCGGGAGTGCTGGAATTGGCAGACAGGCAAGACTAAGGATCTTGTGGTTGTATGATCGTGTGGGTTCAAGTCCCATCTCCCGCATTTTCAATAATAAAAGAGAGTTTTCTCTTGACATATTTTTCTTTTAGAGTATAATAGGTCGTATATTCCTCGATAGCTCAGTCGGTAGAGCAAACGGCTGTTAACCGTTGGGTCGTAGGTTCAAGTCCTACTCGGGGAGTTTTTAATCACACTTTATGTGTGATTTTTTTATTGTCTTTTTTGAAAAACATATTTTTTCATATTCAGTCATATATATTACTGTACATACCTGTCAAGGTGGTACTTAGGTGCTTCTTTTGCACCCGCATTTCCGGGCGGAAGTCTCAATCTCCTGTAGACTTCCGCCCCTTTTTATCCTTTTCAGATTTTGTTAACTGCAATCCATAAATCTCATATAATAATAATAACATAAAACGAAAGGGTGTAGAATATGCCCCCATTCCCACCTTACGGCAACCCTCCAGGCGGTCCAATGCCTATGGGTCCTCCACCATCGTCCGCGCCGCCAAAGCCCACACAGGCCCGTTCTGGATCAGCTACCAAAATGGTCAGCCCAGGCTCCATGCAAAACTGTATCGGACGCTTTACCTATGTATGGTTGAGCAACGGACAGGAGTTCTGGTTCTTCCCAATTCAGATCTGGCGTGACAGCGTGTCAGGCTTCCGCTGGGACAGACGATTTGGCTGGTCATACACAGGAATATCGTTAAATCGCATCGATATGTTTACATGTTCCTGGTAAACAGTCCCCCCGCAAACAATATGTTCGCGGGGGGTTTTAAAATGATTCTCACAAAAGCAATTTATTTTAAATATTCTGTCAAAAGCAAAAAAGTATTTAGAATAGCATCCTTATGACTTCTTTCATATCCGTGGGTAGCATATACACCTGGCCCAATCAGCCCATGTCTCACTTCATGTCCAGCTGTCAATGCAGAATCAACATCAGAAGCATAATGGGGATAAATATCAACGGCATAATCCACATTACCATTCTGAGCCGCTTCGATCAATCCGGTTACTATATCATAATGGTATGGGCCGACACTATCCTTAGCACATATTGACACCTGATACTCTGTGCAGGTTAATCCCTCGCCGACACAACCTAAATCTACGGAGATTATATCTGTAACATCCGAAGGAATGGAGCCGGATCCGCCATGCCCTACCTCCTCAAATACAGTGAAATATATATATACTTTACGAGGAAGCTTAATATTTTCTTCTTTTACGTATTTGGCAAAACCAAGTAAAATTCCAACACTAACTTTGTCATCTAAAAATCTGCTTTTTAGATAACCACTTTCCGTTAATACCGTACGAGGATCAAAGCAGACAATATCACCAACACGTATGTCAAGTAAATGAACATCTTCTTTAGAATTCACCTTTTCATCAACAACAACTTCCATTGTATCAAATTCACGTGCTGTAGATCGGTATTTATTATTCACATGTACCGAAGCATTTTTCATCTGCATGGTTCCGCTATATATCTTACCCGAACGTGTATAAATTTTACAGTTCTCAGTTTCCGTATTATTTGGTTCAAGACCTCCAAGAGGAGTTAATATAAGACGTCCTGAGTCTGTGATCTGAGATATCATTCCGCCTAAAGTGTCAACATGAGCTTCTAAACATAAAGCATCTTTTGAATATGCGTCTTCTCCCATTTCACAGAGTATTCCACCCTTAACGGTTTGTTTTGGTGAATACCCTAAACTTTTATATTCTCTCATTACATATTCTGCAACATTTTTTGTAAATCCGGTAGGACTATCTATGGAAAGAATCTTCTGCGTCTGATCTAATATATAATCCAAATATCCTGGCTTATTCATTTCTAATTTCTCTCTTTTCGTAATCATATTATTATAAGGCGGCTTGTGCTGCCTCCAGATGTATGCACGTCTGCTCTCGCATGGATATTTATTTACATAAATAAGAATTCCAGAAGAATTTCCTATTATATAAAAAACCCCGTAAACACGAGGTTTCCGAGGTTTATATATGCGATTAAGCTACTTTAGATTTTGCAAGCTCAGCTAATTTTGCGAAGCCTTCTGCATCATTAACAGCCATGTCAGCTAATACTTTTCTGTTTAAATCAACACCAGCTAACTTTAATCCATGCATAAATACGCTGTAGGATACGCCGTTAATACGTGCTGCTGCATTGATACGAGCAATCCATAACTGTCTGAACTGTCTCTTTCTTTCTTTTCTGCCTGCATAAGAACTTGTTAAAGCTCTCATTACGGACTGCTTTGCTACTCTATACTGTTTGGAACGAGCGCCTCTATAGCCTTTAGCCATTTTTAACACTCTGTTATGTCTTTTCTTAGCGTTCATACCGCCTTTAATTCTTGCCATCGGTCTTTCCTCCTTCTCAACTTAGAATTCTATAAATATGGTAAAATCTTTTTCATTACTTTTGCATTGGTTGCATCAGTAACAATATCTTTTCTAAGATTTCTTTTTCTCTTAGTAGATTTCTTAGTTAAGATGTGAGATTTGTAAGCTTTATTTCTTACAAGCTTTCCTGTACCTGTAACTTTGAAACGTTTTGCAGCTGATTTGCTTGTTTTTAATTTAGGCATTGTATTTTCCTCCTTGATAATGTTCTTTTAGCGTTTTGGGGTTAAAAACATAACCATGCTTCTTCCTTCCACTTTCGATGGTTTGTCAATTGTGGCGATATCGGACAATTTCTCAGCGAAATCCTCTAAAATATATCTGGACTTTGACATATGCGCCATCTCACGACCTCTGAAACGTAAGGTTACCTTAACTTTATCTCCTTTTTCGAGGAACTTCCTTGCGGCGCCCATCTTTGTATTCAAATCATTAGTGTCAATGTTGGGAGATAAGCGAACTTCTTTTATTTCGATTACCTTCTGTTTCTTTTTAGCTTCTTTTTCTTTTCTTGCAAGCTCATAACGATACTTACCGTAATCGATGATCTTGCAAACCGGTGGTTTCGCGGTAGGAGCAATTTTAACCAAATCAAGCTCTGCTTCTTTTGCCATCTGCATGGCATCTTTGGTTAACATAACCCCAAGCTTTTCTCCGTTTTCACCAATCAACAGAATTTCTTTATCTCTGATCTGTTCATTAATCATTAAATCGCTAATTGTCGTGCACCTCCATTATATTGTGTGTATTGGTCGGAATTACATTGCTGCCTTTAGGCATAAAAAAAAGTAGATAGACAAACGCTATCCACCACCAAAGTCTCTACACAGTACACCTATGTATCAAAGGCTATGAACCAGGGACACTTACTCGTGCCGTGGTGAGGCGGATACCTACTTTCCTGTCTGTTGCTTCCACAACTTTTATTATAATACTACACTATTTGTGATATGTCAATGTTTTTTCATTTTAATTTATATCAGAATAGATGCTGCCTGTCTGTCCCCTTTTTATTTACATATACTGTAAAATGCCAGTTGCGAATCAATGAAATCAGAGATACAATTTAGTTACAAAAAGTAAAACTGTAAAACTGCCCCGGGAGGTATTTTATTATGTGGTTTGTTTTCGCACTGCTCTCTTCTATCTTTGCTGCATTAACTTCCATTCTGGCTAAGCTGGGAATGGAAGGAGTTAACTCCAATCTTGCCACTGCAATACGCACTATTGTCGTGGTTCTTCTGGCGTGGTTCATTGTCTTTATAACAGGCTCCCAGGATGGAATCCGCCAGATCAGTTCAAAAGGCTGGATTTTTCTGATTCTTTCCGGATGCGCTACCGGGATTTCCTGGCTCTGCTATTACAGGGCACTGCAGCTGGGAGAAGTATCAAGAGTTGTTCCCGTGGATAAGTTCAGCATTGTTTTCACAATCATTCTGGCTTTTCTCATCCTCCACGAACAGATTGTATGGAAAAAGCTGATTGGCATCCTGCTGATTACAGCCGGCACATTTTTTATGATATTATAATTAATATAGAAGAAAGACAAAGACCTGCCATATTCCTGTCAGCCTGTCTTTGTCTTTTTTACTCTTATCTTGTCTTAAATGTAGCGCATTCCGTATGCTCTGAAGATCTGGCGCCATCACCTGCGATGCCAATATGCTCGGCAGAACAATGACGTCCTTCATTGTACACACAGTTAACTGCTTCACAGTCCACTTCCAGTCTGCTCTCCGGAGTTTTGAATAAGTTGTGGAAAGAACCGTCTCTGTTCTCATCAAAGCTGCCACAGCAGGTATCAACGGTATCCTTGGCCTGAGAACCTTCCACGATAATTGCAGATTTGCAGCAGTAATTATCAGAATTATGCAGGCAACTGGTTACATTACAGTCCAATTTTGTCATATTTATTTCCTCCTGGAATTCTTATTGAGATTTTCTTTCAGGAGGTATTATGCACTGTGGGAGAGGAAAATATTCTCAAAGATATTTCCTCTCCCACAGAATGGTACATGATTACTTGGATTCTTCTGTTACATTGATTTTCTTAATTTCTTTTGTACGGATCTCCTTGCAGATATCGTCAATAAAGTCTGCAATCGGACGCTGTCCTTCGTCTCCGTTAAAGCGACTGCGGACAGAAACAACACCGTCTTCCTCTTCTTTTTGTCCCACCACCAGCATATACGGCAGTTTGGAAAGGCGTGCTTCGCGGATCTTATAGCCGATTTTTTCAGAACGCTCATCTACTGTGGCAAGAATTCCGTTTGCTTTCAGCTGATCAGCCACTTTTGCTGCATACTCATGATACTTCTCGGAAATAGGAAGTACACGAACCTGCTCCGGACATAACCAGGTTGGGAACGCACCTTCGTACTTTTCAATCAGCCATGCAAGAGTTCTTTCATAGCAGCCAATGGAAGTTCTGTGAATAATATAAGGACGTTTCTTTGTTCCATCTTTATCTACGAAGCTCATATCGAAACGCTCTGCCAGGAACATATCCAGCTGAATAGTAATCATCGTATCTTCCTTGCCATATACATTCTTCGCCTGGATATCCAGCTTCGGACCATAGAACGCTGCTTCTCCCACTGCTTCTGTATACTGGATTCCAATGTGATCCAGAATCTTACGCATCATATCCTGTACTTCATCCCACATCTCAGGAGTTCCAAGATAGTGGCTGGCATTGTCAGGATCCCACTTGGACATACGGTAAGTTACATCACCTTCCAGACCAAGAGTTGTTAAGCAGTATTTTGCAAGATCCACACAGCCTTTAAATTCATCTTCAATCTGGTCAGGACGAACGATTAAATGGCCCTCGGAAATAGTAAACTGACGAACACGTGTCAGACCGTGCATTTCTCCGGAATCTTCATTTCTAAACAGTGTGGATGTTTCACCATATCTGCATGGAAGATCGCGGTAAGATTTCTGGCTCTGTTTATATACATAATACTGGAACGGACATGTCATGGGACGAAGAGCAAATACCTCATCATCCTTTTCCTCATCACCAAGAACGAACATTCCTTCTTTGTAATGATCCCAGTGATCAGAAATAATATATAAATCACGCTTTGCCATAAGAGGTGTCTTGGTTCTCATGTAACCACGTCTTTCCTCTTCATCTTCAATCCATCTTTGCATTGTCTGGATGATTTTGGCACCCTTTGGCATTAAAAGAGGAAGGCCCTGGCCGATTACATCTACCGTAGCAAATAATTCCATGTCACGGCCAAGCTTGTTATGATCGCGGTTTTTGATATTTGCTAAATATTCCAGATATTCGTTTAATTCGTCTTTCTTTGAGAAAGCTGTTCCGTAAATACGGGCAAGCATGGCGTTCTTCTCGCTTCCTCTCCAGTAAGCACCAGAGGATGAAGTCAGTTTAAATGCTTTAATGGACTTTGTGCTCATCAGATGAGGGCCTGCGCAAAGATCGGTAAAATCTCCCTGCTTATAAAACGAGATCTCCTCTCCTTCCGGAAGATCTAAAATCAGCTCTACTTTGTATGGCTCACCCTTTTCTTCCATAAATTTAACTGCTTCTTCTCTTGGAAGGGTAAAACGCTCAATGGCTGCTCCTTCTTTGATGATCTTTTTCATCTCTGCTTCGATTTTATCTAAATCTTCTCTGGAGAAAGAAGGATTTTCAAAATCATAGTAAAATCCGTTCTCGATGGAAGGTCCGATTGCAAGTTTGGCCTGAGGATAAAGTCTCTTCACTGCCTGAGCCAGAATATGGCTGGTTGTATGACGGTAAGCTGCAAGACCTGCAGGATCACTGACTGTTAAAATGCTTAAACTGCAATCCTTATCCACGGTAGTCCTTAAATCAACAACCTCTCCATCTATCTCGCCTGCACAGGCATTTCTTGCCAGTCCTTCGCTGATATCGGAAGCGATATCAATGACTGACATTGCATGATCATACTCTTTGACTGAACCATCTTTTAACGTAATCTTCATTGTTCTAATCTCCTTTTCCAATTTTTGAAATCATGGATCAAATAAAAAAAGCCCCTTTCCATATGTTTCCATACAGAAAGGGACGATTCTAACATAATAAATCGCGGTTCCACCCTACTTGAAAGAATGATTCACTCATTCAAACCACTTATAATGATGATAACGGAATCACCGTTCCCGATTAAGGGACGCTCCAAGCTGGTCTTCTCCTGATATTCCCGCAAGGCACTTTCACCGTATGTGCCTCTCTCTGAGCTCTCATGTCAGGATACTGGTCTTGTCACCGCTTTATCTTATTTGCATTTCTATGCCTAAATTATAGCACTCAAAAACGTTTTGTCAAGCGTCATAAAATATTTTCTTACAAAAGGAGAAGAAGTGCTGCCGTAATTGCCACAATACTGGTTACTATGGACAGGGAATTAATGGCGCTCGCCATTTCAATATCGCCTTTCAGTTCTGCTGTGAATGCAGGCGCTACTGACGCGACCGGTCCAAGGGTAACGATAGCAAGAGTCTGACGAACCTCCAGACTAAAGGGTGCCAGATAATAAAAACCGACTGACATTACAATCGCTATGGCATATCTCATGAGAAGTATCTGAATGATTTTCTTTATTTTCTCCTTATCCATGCGGATTTCAAATCCAATTCCAAGCATCAGAAGAGCCAGAAATGCATTGGCAGCTCCCGCTGTGTCAGCAAAACTGATTATTATACCCGGAAGCCGGATTGAAAGGATACTTAATACAGTCATGATTACATAAGCATCAAAAGGAATGGAAGAAAAAAGTTTTTAACCATCCTCATAACAGTTGGTTTCTCTTCACCTCCTGCGACCATGCTGGCAAGGGAATAGGTCATCCCCGTACACATCACGGAATTTCCCGCATCAAAGAGGCTTGTCGCCGCAAAGCCTACAGGGCTTAAAAAGCTTTGTACAAAGGGCATGGTAAAATTACCCACATTATAGCCGGACATATTGAGCATGGCAAATGCTTTACTGTCTCCGGATCGGGAAATATTGGTTATATAACCGATGCCTATTGTTACAAAATTGCATAGAATTCCGATGACACACATGGCAAGAAGGGAACGCTCCATGGTGATTTTACTGAAATTAGAAACGATAGCTGCCGGAAGGGTTATTTTAATCACAATTCTGGAAATAAGCTGAAAATCTTTTGCCTGAAAAAAGCCTGCCCGTTTCAGTAAATAGCCCATTATAATAATCGCCACAAAGGCTACCGCCCTCATTAGTACTGCCGTCATAAATACTCCTTTTGTCTCTACGCAAAACTGCCGGCGGTGCTTAGAAGCCCCGCCGGACAATCATTTTTTATTATTTTACCTCTACGCTCCAGCCTTCTGGTCCTGTTAACCTGCCAAGCTGTATACCAGTAATGGTATCGTAGCATTTCTGGGTGAGTTCTCCGATCTTTCCTCCCCCCGATTGACATTCTCTCATCTTCCAGGCGCAGCTCGCCAACAGGTGAAACAACTGCCGCCGTACCGGTTCCAAAGCACTCTTCCATCTCTCCGGATCTGGCTGCTGCCACGATTTCGTCTACTGAAATCTTCCGTTCTTCAACCTTAATTCCCCATTCTCTGCACAGAGATAAAACAGAATCTCTTGTAACTCCGGGAAGAATGCTACCATTAAGCTCCGGGGTAATAACAACGCCGTTGATTTTGAAGAAAATATTCATGGCGCCCACTTCTTCAATGTATTTGCGATGTACACCGTCAAGCCACAGTACCTGGGAGTATCCTTCCTCATGGGCCTTCACCTGTGCAGCCAGGGAAGCAACATAGTTTCCGCCGGTCTTTGCTTCACCGATTCCGCCTTTTACCGCTCTTACATAATCATCCTCAATCCAGATCTTAACCGGATTCAGTCCACTGGCGTAATAAGCACCTACCGGAGACAGAATAATCATGAACTTATAAGTATGAGATGGTCTCACTCCAAGAAACGGATCAGTGGCAATCACAAAAGGTCTGATATAAAGAGAAGTTCCAGGCTTTGTGGGAATCCAGTCCTGATCTACGCTTACAACTGTCTTAAGCGCCTCTAAAAAGAGTTCTTCCGGAATCTCTGGAATGCAGAGTCTGTCATTGCTTCTGTTTGCCCTCTCAATATTCTTGTCAGGACGGAACAACAGGATCTTTCCCTCTTCCGTTTTATACGCCTTTAATCCTTCAAACATCTCCTGACCGTAATGGAATACCATGGAGGAGGGCTCCAGTTCCAGCTTGTGGTAAGGCACAACTCTTGGATCGTGCCAGCCTTTTCCTTCCTCATAATCCACCTCAAACATATGATCCGTAAATATGGTACCAAATGTCAAAGGATTTTCTTTGCCTGGTTTTTCTTTCGGGCAAGCGGTTCTCTCAATTCTTATAGTCTGCATGTTATACTCTTCCTTTCCCATACCGGCATATCGTCAGCTTTTATAATTTGTTTATCATTATCTTCCAAAAGCCCGCTGATGTCAAGATTTTTCAGCCTGTTTTAGTCTGCCGAAATGGAATCAAATCCATAACTTCTGGTTATATAACGGGGGAATTCCATTCTTACCGTCTTCATAGGGTTCACAGTCTGGCAGATCACCAGGTCTCCCGCCATGGTCAGAAGCATTCCGGCATCCTTATCATCAAGGCCGATCTTTTCTTTCAGGAAGCCATACATCTGTCTGACCGCTTTTCTCCATGCAGCCTCAACGTCTTCCGCTGAAGCAATGGTAATCAGCTTTTCACTGGTTTCAATCATAGGATACGGAACGCAATTTTTGTTTTTCACAACATCAACCCGCAGAACTGCTTTTCCTTCTATCTCCAGACCGCAGTCCTCCACCTCACCGTCACCCATAATAGCGTGAAAATCGCCCAGGGATAAAAGAGCTCCCTCTGTAAAAACCGGAAGGTAAAGAGTGACTCCCTTTCTGATCTGTGTACAGTCCATATTGCCGCCATGATCCATGGGAGTAATGGTGGAGACGTCGTCTCCGCCCGGAGCCACACCAATCACTCCGATCATTGGTGTTATGGGCAGTTTCAGCTGCTCACTGTAATGGGCAAATCCGTCTGTTACAGGAATCCGCTTTAATATTTTTTGTGGAAAAAATTCTTTTTCACTGCCGCTTCCCGGTCCCAGCATAACAACTCCCACAGGTCCCAGCACGATATCCAGAATATCAATCTTTAACATGTCTCCAGGCATGGCACCTTCAATAAAAAGTGGTCCTGTTGCCGGATTCCCAGGCTTACGGATTACATTTTCAAAGTTTGCTTCATCTGGAAGGAACTGATTGGTAAAACAGTCATATGTCTCAAATGTAACTGTCTCTCCTGCCCTGATTTGTCCGCAGGGAGGATTGTCTTTTGACAGTATGTGGGTAATATAATTTCTGGTTATAGTTTTCATCTTACCCTTCCTTTCCGGGTTTTGTCTTTTGGCTTAGTTCCGGCCATACCGTAACCAGCATGGTGATAAAGCAGGCGCCTCCTCCGATTAGATTGGAAACTGGCTCTGCCATAAGAACTCCATCTACTCCATTTCCCATAATAACAGGAAGAAACAGGATGAGAGGAACCACAATAACTACTTTTCTGAAAATAGAAAAGAATACGGCCCGTCTGGCCTTTCCAAGTGCCACAAAAACAGACTGACCCGCAAACTGAAGCGACATGAAGAAGAAACCAAAGTAATAAATTCGCATGGAAGGAATTCCAGCCTCCAAAAGCTGCCCATCCTGATTGAATATCCGAATGAAAAACTCCGGGAAGATGTGAACAAGCCCCCACATGACAGTTGTATATATAATGGCTACAACTGATATGAATTTAATTGCCTGCTTCACCCGTTTGTATTCACCGGCACCGTAATTAAAGCCCATTACCGGCTGTGACCCATTGGTCAGTCCATGGACTGGCATGGATATTACTTCCCTGACAGAATTAATGACTGTCATAATTCCTACATACAGATCACCTCCATAGCGCTGAAGAGATGAGTTGTACATGATCTGAACCAGGCTGTTGGTTATGGACATGGTAAAACCAGACATCCCAAGAGCCGTAATTGCCTGAACCCGGTGTTTTTTTAAGCGGAGAGTGGAAAACTTCAGCCGTAGTATGGTCTTTTTCCCTCTTAAGAAGAGCACAATCCAGAGTGCTGAGAGAAACTGGGATATAATTGTCGCAAGTGCAGCTCCTCTTACCCCCATATCCAGGGCAAAAATAAAGATGGGATCCAGCACAATATTAGCTGCCGCCCCAACCAGAACTGTTACCATGCCTATGGTTCCAAACCCCTGGGAATTGATAAAGCTGTTCATCCCAAGTCCGATCATAACAAAAATATTGCCAATCAGGTATATACTGATGTATTGATTGGCGAACGGATATGTATTATCACTGGCACCAAACAGATACAGCATGGGCTTTTTAAAAAACAGTCCCAAAGCAGTTAGAATGATTCCGGATATTACAAGAAGAAAAAAGGAATTTCCCATAATTTTTTCCGCTTCTTCGTTATTCCCCCTGCCTCTTTCAATGGAGCAAAGAGGTGCTCCTCCCATACCAAATAAATTAGCAAAGGCAATAACCATAGAAATTATAGGTAGACAGAGCCCCAGTCCCGTCAGTGCCAGTGTTGCATCCTCAGCGATTCTGCCTATATAAATCCTGTCAATAATATTATAAAGTACATTGATCAGCTGGGCAAATGTCATGGGCACTGCCAGTTTCATTATGTTTTCGACAATACTGCCTTTTGAGAAGTCATTTTTCGTGTCTGCCATCTGCTCACCCCCTTTGTGATAGATTATGCTTTTTTTTAGCACTTTTTTAATCATAGCATGATTACTCTTATTTTGCATCCTGTTTTTTAATCTCAATGCAAACAAAACGAGGGTGCCGCTAAATGCCCTGTTTAATACTCTAATTCATTCAAATAATGTCAATAACTTCCTTTTTCTATTTTCAATTAAAAAAGTGGAGCTATTGCTCCAATAGATTTCTCATCTATTTTTGCAACAGCCCCACATAGTCATTAAATTTACATAAGGGATTGGTATAACCGGATAATATCTTCCAGACTGGCTTCTTTTGGGTTACCGGGAGCACAGGCATCTGCGACTGCAGATTCAGCAAGGAACTGAATATCTTCCTCTTTTGCAATGCTGGTTAAATTAGCTGGGATTCCTACATCCTCGGAAAGCTTTTTAACAGCTGCAACAGCTGCTTTTCTGTATTCTTCCTGGCTCATGGATTCTGTTCCTTCCACTCCCATGGCTTTTGCTATATCGCGATACTTTTCTCCCGTTGCTTCTGCATTAAACTCCATAATTGCAGGAAGGAGAATTGCATTGGCCACTCCATGAGGAGTATCATACACGGCACCCAGTGCATGAGCCATGGAATGTACAATTCCCAGACCGCAGTTTGAAAATCCCATGCCTGTAATATATTGTCCCAAAGCCATTCCTTCTCTGCCTTCCGGGGTGTTATCAACAGCGCCTCTTAAGCTTTTCCCAATCAGCTCCACCGCTTTTAAATTAAACATGTCCGTAATGGGATTGGCTCCCTTTGTGATATAACCTTCTATTGCATGGGTGAGTGCATCCATACCGGTAGCTGCAGTCAGGCCTTTTGGCATGCTTGCCATCATATCTGGATCCACAATTGCAACAACAGGAATGTCATGAGGATCAACACATACAAATTTACGTTTTTTCTCCACATCAGTAATTACATAGTTGATGGTTACTTCTGCTGCTGTACCAGCTGTGGTGGGCACTGCAATAATCGGTACAGAGGGATTCTTTGTTGGTGCAACACCTTCTAAGCTTCTCACATCTTCATATTCCGGATTTGCAATGATAATACCAATTGCTTTGGAGGTATCCATGGAAGAACCTCCACCAATTGCAATGATATAATCAGCGCCGGATTTCTTGTAAGCTGCTACTCCGGTCTGAACATTCTCAATTGTGGGATTTGGCTTGATATCAGAATAGATTTCATACTCCAGACCGTTATCTTCCAATATTTTTGTCACCTTAGATGTTACCTGGAATTTAATTAAATCAGGATCTGATGCGACAAATGCTTTTTTAAACCCTCTTTTTGCCACTTCACCAGGGATCTCCTGAATCGCACCTGCGCCGTGATAAGATGTTTCATTTAAAATAATTCTGTTTGCCATGGTAATCTCTCCTTTTCTTTTCTCCCATAGAAGGAAGCCGTTTCATGCTGTTATAATTTTAACAACCCGGCCTAAAAAAATAAAGTTACAGTTTTATGCTTTTGTAACAAATGTTACATCAGCTTTAAACTGTAACTTCAATTATGTGCATAAGTACCATATTTTAAACAAGTCTTGCTTCTTCAAAAACTGCAAACAGTTTGGGAGGCATGGCCTCTACAAGACTTTTGGCCATCTCAGCTGGTGGCTGAGGCATTCCGGAAAGAACCCACTTAACAGTCATGTACACAGATCCGCGGCAATACATCTCCAATAGAAATAGAATCTCATCCGATAAAGGTTCCTGCCTTCTATGAATCAGTAAATCTGTATAAAAACCCATAATCAGTTCAAAATCATGTTCCTTTAATGAATTATAATCATCGGAACGAAATGCCCCGGTAAAGAACACCGATTCCGTCTGAATAAACTGGAACTTCTCATTCAGGCTCTGGCAGACAGTCTTGTCCACTCCGATCTGGGCAAAGGATTCCAGCACCAGTTTGTCAAAATACCAGTTAATCAAATCATACTTATCTTTAAAATTCCGATAAAATGTCTGCCTGGTCATCTGACAGCCGTCTACAATATTCTGAACCGTGATTTTATCCACCGGTCTGGTTTTCATGCAGTCTTTGATGGAATCAGCAAGCCGGTATTTTGTCTTCTCACTCTTGTTGGGATAATCAGCCATGTTCCGCTCCTGTCATGTATATTTGATTTCTATTTTATCACAACAGGAGCTTTTTGTGAATATTGCTGATGAAAATCTTATCAGGTGATTGGTGCAGGATTAAAAATACACAAATCATTGTGGAGACGGTACTTTTCAGCCCAGGTCTGCTTACGGCCGCTGGCAACATCGATGATCTCATGAAACAGCTGGGTTCCAATATCTTCAATGGTGGAATCTCCTGATGCAATGGTGCCTGCATTAATATCAATTAAATCCTGCCACTGTGCCTTCATATCATTTCTGGAACAGACCTTGATAACAGGAGCAATCGCCAGGCCATAAGGAGTCCCTCTCCCCGTCATAAATACCTGAAGCCCGATTCCGCTTGCCAGCTGACAGGGACCGCAGACAATATCACTTGCCGGCGTGGCGGCATAGATTAACCCCTTTTTGCTGGGCTTCTCAGCAGGCGACAGCACTTCCACAATGGGAGAAGTTCCTGATTTTGCAATGGATCCCATGGCTTTTTCCACAATATTGGCAAGCCCTCCCTTTTTATTTCCTGGTGTGGGATTTGCACTGCGGTCAACTTCGCCCTCCTGGAGATAATGATCATACCATTTCATCTCACTGGCAAGCTTCTTTCCAACCTCTTCATTGATGCACCGCTCCGCTAACAGATAGACTCCGTCTCTTACCTCAGTCACTTCGGAGAACAGCACAGTTGCTCCGCCTTTCACCAGCATGTCGGAGGCAAATCCTGCTGCCGGATTGGCTGTAACACCGGAAAATGCATCGCTTCCGCCACACTGCATTCCTATGAGCAAATCAGAAAGGGGCAGCGTCACCCGTTTTCTTTCATTTAAAATCTGAAGCTTTCTTTCCGCCATTTCCATCAGGGATGTAATCATATCTTCAAAGCCCTCTTTTTCCTGAAGAATGATCACATTGTCCGGGTTAATATCAGCAGAATCGCAAAGCATCTCTACTGTAAACTTTTCACAGCCTAATGCTACCACCATCAGCTGTCCGCCAAAATTCGGATGTTTGGATAAATTCCGAAGGGCGCGGATTGGAACCTTTGCCTCCGGCGCGTTGATGGCAACCCCGCAGCCATAGGCATGATTGATGGGTACAATATCATCCACATTGGGATATTTGTGAAGAAGTTCCCGTTTCATGCGCTCCACTGCTACGTTTAAAACACCGGTCACACACTGTACCGTTGTACTGATTCCCAGAATGTTACGGGTTCCTCCCGGACCTCCCCATGGATTTACGTACCCTTCCCATGTGGTAACCGGCGGCTCTGGCAGATCTGTTACCAAATTAGTTGAAAAAACCATATGATCCACATCCGGCGGCTGGGGAAGCTCCAGCATATATTCATTAATCCAGTCTCCCTTTTTAATCGAATCTGACGCATAGCCTAACACCACACCGTAACGGATGACAGGCCCGCCCTTTTCAATGTCCAAAAGCGCAATCTTATGGGCCTGTGGAATCTCATGTCTGGCAACCACACCTGGCATAATCTCCTGGCCTGCTTTAATATCATTAACTGCAATTGCCACATTATCTTCTTCTTTCATTTTAACAAACAGCGGTTTACTCATTCCTTACTGATCCTTTCCATTGTAATATTACACAAAAAACAGGTTATTTCCGTTTATTTTTATTTTAATTACACAGGATGGTTTTGTAAAATTAATAGTTTTAAGAATTCTCTAAATTTTTCTTTGAGTAATCGTTGTGCTTTTTAGGGAAATAGTCTATACTGACTATACAACTTTGATATAGGGGGTATATGCTTGGATACCAAACAGATTGAATATATATTAAAAATTGCAGAAGAAAACAACATTACAAAAGCGGCAGAAAAGCTTTTCCTCACCCAACCGGCACTAAACCAGCAGCTTCTTCGCCTGGAAAAAGAGCTGGGCACTCAGCTTTTTCACCGTTCACGAACCAATTGGCGGCCCACTGAGGCGGGAGAAATCTATCTTGAAAATGCCAGGAAAATGCTCCTGATTAAACAGGATACCTACCGCATCATCGGCGATATGGTATCAGATAAAGAGGGCACTCTCTCAGTGGGGCTTACACCGGGGAGAGGAATCGCCATGTTTTCTGCAATGTATCCCAAATTTCACCAAAAGTTCCCCGGCATTCATATCATTCCTGTGGAACGCAGTGTGAAAAACCAGCAGGAAATGATTGTAAAAGGGGAACTGGATATTGGATTTCAGACATTATGTCCCAGCCAGCGAACCGGCGATGAATATATAGAATTGGGAAAAGAAGAAATTCTTCTTGCTCTTCCCAAAAAACACCCATTAAGCAGCCTGGAAGAAAACAGCCAGGAGATGTATCCGGAACTGGATATCAAGCTTCTGTCAGAAGACCCATTCGTTCTCATGTACCAGGAATCCACCATCCGTTATCTCATAGACCGGATCTTTCAGGAAGCAGGTTTTAACCCCAACGTATTGTTTGAGACTTCCAGCACCAGTGCAATTATCACCATGATTCAGGCCGGCCTTTGCTGCGGGCTGATTCCCGTGTCCTATTTCCGGACGAAGCAGGAAGGAATTGCATGCTTTTCACTCCCCTCCCACCCCGTATGGGATGTAGTGGCTGCTTACCGGAAAAACAGCTACTTAACCAGGGCATCTAAGTATTTCATCCGATTGGCCGGGGAATATTGGGGTTATTAATCCTCATTCATAAATTCAAATAAATTCAATCCCACTGTTTCATCCGCTCTTCTGCCAACACGACCGGGAATTTCCGTAACGATGATCTCTCCTGTGGCGCTGATGACTGCACGTCCCAGATGACCGCTGTGGCATTCTCCATTGTGTGGATTTCCTATCACCATATGAAGATGGAGATAAGGCTCTCCGTCTTCAGTAATGCTGCCCATAAGAGATGCAATCTCATAAAGTCCCTTGTACTCATGGCTGTAATACTGTTTCTTTTCCGTGTCATAAACTCCAAGCTGAATGGTGCCGGCTGCGCCCAGACCGGTTACCGATGCCAGCCTGATCTCTTCTTTTTTACAAAGCTGGGTCAGACTGGTCAAAATCTCTTCTCCCGGATCCAGCCGAATTACAAATGTATGTTCAAATTTTCTGTATTCCATATCTATTTACCTCCTGTCTGTTTCATCTGCTTCAACTGTTTCATGATTCTCTTTCACAAACATAATACCAAATGCAAAAACTAAAAGGATACAGGAAAACCAAATGGTTTTTTCTGCAAATAAAGGTACCAGAAAACTACCCGCACCAGCTCCCACGGCAAAAAACAGGATCACACCATAATAACGGAGACATTTTTCAAGATTCTCCTTATCTCTGGTCTGACGGTACCGGTAGAGCATCTCAGTCGCACTTCTTAAATTGCCGATACACATGGTACTGGCAAAGGCACTGCCCTTCATCTTCCGAAATGCCTCTACCTGCATGGCACAAACAAAGGATACCACGGCATTGGCAGCCAGATCCATGGAGTTTGGCAAAAATCCCACCAGAAGCAAAAGCACCATCTCCGCAACTACTACAATCTGCCTCCAGTGTATTCTCTCACTGTCTCTGTATTTTCCTCTGATTACCTCAGAAACATAGATTCCTGCAACAAATGCCAGAATTGGCATCAGATAGCGAAACGCTGTCCGCCAGCTTCCATTCATGATATTGTGGGCGAAAATGATAATATTGCCTGTCTGGGCATTGGCAAATACCTTTCCCCTGTAAAAGTAGGTATATGCATCCTGCAAGCCGCCGGACAACGTAAGTATAATTCCCGTTGACACAGCTTCCGACATCTGTCCTTCCAATTTATTGAGGAACAAGTTCCATCACCTGCCTTTCCAAAGCTTACTATATCACATCTTTTCTGCTTGAAAACAAAGAGCAGCCGAAAGTGAACAAAAAATCTGTAGTATTGGCTAAATATATCATAAAATTAGTAGATTTTATTTTTTCTTTGCCTTATGCTAATAGAGCGCGAAAAATGATTGAACTTAAAGAGGAGATATACCATGTCAGAGAAAGCAACATTATCTGCAAAAGATGAAAAATTTCGTAATTTTGCACTTCATGCCAACATGTGGAGGGTGGTTCTCTATGTGGGAACACCGTTGGCCCTTTATCAAAGCTTAAATCAGCTTTTTAAAATATTTGATTCCATGATGGCTGCCCATATCGGCGCAACCTCCGTTTCCGCAGTCGCCTATCTTTCCCAAATCGGTTTAACACTTTCTGCACTGGGCGGCGGTCTTGCAATCGGATCCAGTATAAAAATCAGTGAGGCTTACGGTGCAGGAGATTTTGACCTGGTAAAAAAACGAGTCAGCAGCCTGTTTGCCATGTGCGGCTTATTAGGAGCAGTCATTCTTCTTGTTTTAATGCCTGCTGCTCCTCAGTTTCTTAAGCTTGCCAAAACGCCTGAGAGCTTCATTACAGAAGGCACCCAGTACTTCCGCCTGGAACTGATCGGTATGGTCATCAGCTTTTTTAACAACGTTTATATTGCCATTGAAAGAGCCAGAGGAAATTCCCGCAGAATCTTAAACTTAAATATGGGTGTCATTGCGATTAAACTTTCTTTAACTGCTTTTTTCGTTTATGTGATGGGAGGCGGAATCAATATGATCTCCGTTGCAACTATTATTTCCCAGATTTTTATCCTGGCAGCTGCAATAAAAAATTTGAACCAGAAAGACAATGCATTTGGCCTTTCCCTTCACAGCATCAGTTTAAGATCTGCAGTGATTGTACCCATGCTCACACTGTCCATACCGGTTATTATAGAGAAAATCGCTTTTTCTCTTGGAAAAGTTGTTATTAATTCCATGAGTACAATTTACAGTGCACTGACTGTGGGAGCTCTGGGAATCTCCAATAACATCGGTGGAATCACTACCATGCCCCAAAACGGGTTTCAGGAGGGCGGTTCCGCCATTATCAGTCAGAATATGGGGGCTGGCAAACCAGAACGTGCCCTGAAAGCATTTGGCTGTATATTTGTAATTAATGTACTTCTGGGAGCTTTTCTAATGTCATTATCCCTGATTTTTTTAGGACAGATCAGCAGGCTTTTTGCAGGTGATAACAGAGAATTTGCAGATATGATTGCATCGATTTACCGGTTTGAAGCCTATGGAGCAATACCTCTTGGTATTAATGCATCCGTTCTTGCGCTGCTGTACGGATTTGGAAGGACAAAAATTACACTGGCCATTAATTTCTGCCGGGTATTTGTATTCCGAATTCCGGTTCTTTGGTATCTGCAGAACTTTACGAAAATGGGAAGTTCCAGTGTTGGTGTGGTTATGGCGGTCAGCAATATCTGCACCGGATTATTTGCTCTTATCATTGGCATTATTGAAATCCGCAGAGTCTGCCTGGAGTATCATCTTACTGGCAGTGTCCTTCAGCCAGAAGCGGAGTGATAACTGTCAAAAACAGGGTGCATCCAATGTCCTTGGGACGTTAGATGGCACCCTGTTTTTTATTCCCACAATATGACTTCCTGATGAGCCAGTGAATCCGGGACCTTTATAATCCTCTGGTTGGAGGATCCTTTAAAACGAAGTTTCAAATCTTTTTTTTCTTCCACAAACTTACCATCTACCAATACATCCAGGCAATCCAATATCGGACGGGTGTAGGGAATATTTTTAACCATATCGCCTAAAATATCCGTCTCAAAATCATATCCTGTATAGCACCAGATGGTTTTATCGGGGAACCGGCGGCGTACTTCTTCTACCAGTTTAAGGACTTCTGCCTGGTTTTCCGGATGCATGGGCTCCCCTCCTAAAAGGGTGAGCCCTGTTATATAGCTGTGATCTAAATTGCGGATAATCTGGTCACTGGTCTCTTTTGTATACTCTTTTCCATAGTGGAAATCCCATGCTTCTGCATTAAAGCAGCCCTTACAGTAATGAGTACACCCACTGACAAACAAGGACACTCTCACGCCAGGTCCATTGGCAACATCGGTGGGTTTTATTGTCGCATAGTACATGGCGGCCTCCTACAGATGCAGTACTCGGGATTTAATTTCTTTCGTCTTTCCTGTATTCCAGAAATTTTCTCCTAAATAACCGCAGGTTCTTCTTGTTACGTTCATGCGGTTTTTTATCTTTATTATGGCACTGAGGGCATTCCCATTCCATATCATTATTAATAATAATCTCTCCGTCATAACCGCATGCCTGGCAATAGTCTGACTTGGTATTGAATTCAGCATACTGGATGTTATCATAGATAAACTTAACCACATCTTCCATGGCTTCTAAATTGTGACGCATGTTAGGAACTTCCACATAGGAAATAGCGCCGCCGGAAGAAATCTTCTGGAACTGGCTTTCAAAATTAAATTTCGTAAAAGCATCAATATGCTCTCTTACGTCTACATGATAGGAGTTAGTATAATAACCCTTATCCGTCACATCAGGAATACTGCCAAAACGTTCTCTGTCAATCTTGGCAAAACGATAGCAAAGAGATTCTGCCGGAGTTCCGTAAAGACCGAAACCAAGACCTGTCTCCTCTTTCCATCTGTCAACCGTCTCCCGCATGTGGTTCATGATGCGAAGGGCAAACTCCTCACCTTCAGGTGTGGTATGGCTGACCCCTTTCATAAGCCTTGTAGTCTCATACAAACCAATATATCCAAGAGAAATGGTGGAATACCCGCCCTGAAGCAGAGCATCGATGGTCTCTCCCTTTTTCAGCCTTGCGATGGCTCCGTACTGCCAGTGAATCGGACTTACATCAGACACGGTTCCTTCCAGTGATTTGTGTCTGCACATCAACGCTTCATAGCAAAGATTCAACCGCTCTTCTAAAAGATTCCAGAAGGTTTCTTCATCTCCCTTTGCAACAATTCCAATCTGGGGAAGGTTTAAGCTTACCACGCCCTGATTAAATCTGCCTTCAAACTTATAGTTTCCATTCTCATCCTTCCAGGGAGAAAGGAAGCTGCGGCAGCCCATGCAGCTGAATACATTGCCTTCATAGTATTCCCTCATCTTCTTCGCAGAAATATAATCCGGATACATGCGCTTGGAGGAACACTGTACTGCAAGCTTTGTGATATAATCATATCTTCCGCCCTTTAAGCAGTTGTTCTCATCAAGAACATAAATCAGCTTTGGAAATGCGGGAGTTACATAGACACCGGATTCATTCTTGATGCCTTCCAGTCTCTGGCGGAGAACTTCTTCCACTATCAAGGCATTTTCATTAATATATTCATCCTGATCGTCCAGGCATAAAAACAGCGTCACAAAAGGTGCCTGGCCATTGGTGGTCATCAGAGTATTGATCTGATACTGAATGGTCTGAACACCAGACTTTAGTTCATCCCTTAAACGAATGGAAGCCATCTTCTCTATCATCTCTTCCGATACGGAATCACCAAATTCTTCTTTGATCTGTTTATGGAATTTGTTGCTGCTTTTCCGCAGATATTTTCCCAGGTGACGGATATCCACAGACTGGCCTCCGTACTGATTGCTGGCAACAGCCGCAATAATCTGGGTCATAACGGTACAAGCCACCTGAAAGCTCTTGGGGCTTTCAATCATCTTTTCATTCATCACGGTGCCATTATCTAACATATCACCAATATTGATCAGACAGCAGTTAAAAATCGGCTGAACAAAATAATCTGCATCATGAAAATGAATGGAGCCCTGTTCATGGGCAAGTGAAATCCGTTCCGGCAGAAGCATTCTCTTTGTTAAATCTCTGGACACTTCTCCTGCAATGTAATCTCTCTGAGTCGATGCAAGAATGGTATTCTTGTTGGAGTTTTCCTCAGCCAGTTCTTTATTCTCATTCTTAATCAGTTTTAAAATTGATTCGTCTGTTGTATTGGCCTTACGTAACAATGCTCTTTGGTAACGGTAAATGATATACTTTTTAGATAATGTATATTTATTGTTGTTTACAAGACCGCTTTCGATCATGTCCTGAATGGTTTCCACATTCATCACATCTTCAGAATGGCTTTCCACATCATCTAAAATGGCATGTATCATGTCTTCGCCAGCCTGCTCAGTAAACTCCACCTCAGCATTCGCTTTGAGTATCGCCTTGATGATTTTATCTCTGTCATACTCCACAATTCTGCCGTCGCGCTTTTGTACTTTTATCATTCCTGTCACCCTAACCTATTCAATATTTTGTGTATTATTCTCTCTCCACACTACATATAGTGCTTTTTAATTATACACCACCCAGAAGAAATGTAAAGGAGATTTTTGGAATTTTAACGGATAAAATTAGTCCAGACCTTTTCCTCTTTCTCCGGAAGACTGATTCCTGCTGACTTTCCAGCCTCAATGCATTTTAAAAGCCATGCCATATTTTTTCCCAGTGTTCTCATTGTATAAAGACCTTCTAAATCCTGCTCCACTTCCTCAGGAGTTCTTCCATGTACCATATTCCAATAGGAAGAGGAAACCAAAGGCATCTGGGCAATGGTAAAATACTTATTTAAGGCATCAAGGGTTGCAGTGGTGCCCGCTCTTCTGGCAGAAGCGATGGCTGCTCCCGGCTTGTAAGCAAACTCTCTGCCCCCTGCATAAAAGAGACGGTCAAGGAATGAAAATAAAGCTCCATTGGCAGATGCGTAATAAACCGGTGAGCCTACGATAAGCCCATCCGCCTTCTTCATCTTTTCAATAAATTCATTGACTGGATCATCCTCAAATACACAGGCGCCAATTTTCATACATGTTCCGCATGCGATACAGCCGTGGATGGCTTTATTGCCCAAATGTACCATTTCTGTGTGAATTCCCTCTGCATGTAATGCCCCTTCCACTTCAACTAGGGCCCGATTCGTACAGCCCTCTTTATGAGGACTTCCATTTAACAGTAATACTTTCATGACTCACCCTGTCCTTTCTTTAATCCAGCAGCCCCAGCAAATCTTCTTTTGTCAGATTGCTTAAGGAAACTGTACCCTCTGTTATAATCTGCTCTGCCAGATCCCGTTTGGATTCCTGCAGTTTTAAAATATTTTCTTCAATTGTTCCTTTTGTAATCAGCTTAAATACCGTCACCTGTTTGTCCTGACCGATTCTGTGAGCCCGGTCTGTAGCCTGATTCTGTGCCGCTACGTTCCACCATGGATCAAAGTGAATCACCATATCTGCAGCAGTTAAATTAAGGCCGGTTCCACCTGCTTTTAAGGAAATAAGAAACAGGGGAATCTCATCATTTTTAAAGGAATTAACCATATGAAGCCGTTCTTCCTTGGGCGTGCCCCCTGTGAGCATATAGCAGGAAATTCCTTCTCCCTTAAGTCTTTTTTCGATGATCTCAAGCATGGATGTAAACTGGGAAAATAAAAGGATCTTATGTCCTCCTTCCACGCCATTCTTAATTAAATCAACGCAGGTTTCCAGTTTTGCCGAATCTCCTCTGTAATTATCATAGCATAAATGGGGATCACAGCAGATCTGACGCAGCCTTGTAAGCTCTGCCAGTATCTGTATATTATCTCTTCCGCTTCTGCCTTCCCTGCCTTCCAGTTCTGTCTTTAAGCGATAAGCATTGGCTGTATATAAATCCTTTTGCTCTCTGTCAAAAGCAGAGTATACCACAGTCTCCAGCTTGTCAGGCAACTCTTTTAATACATCTTTTTTCAGTCTTCGTAATATAAAAGGACCGATCAGGCGGTGAAGGCTTTCCAGTACCCATTGCTCGTGGTTCTTTACAATCGGCATTTCATACTCTTTCTTAAACTTCTGGTAATGGAAAAGGAAACCAGGCATCAGGAAATCAAAGATACTCCAAAGTTCAGAAAGGCGGTTTTCGATAGGGGTACCGGTCAGGGCAAACCTGCACACGGCATCTACTGTTTTTTTACGGCCTTTGCACTCTGGGTAGATGCGTTCTTGATGTACTGGGCCTCATCAATGATCTGGAAACGGAAAGTAATCCCTTCATAAAGGTCTATATCTCGTTTCAGAAGATCGTAGGAAGTAACGACCACAGTTCCCTTCTCTAAATTCTCTAACTGTTCTTCTCTCTCTGGTGCCGTACCAGTAACGGTTATTACCTGTAAAGACGGTGCAAAGTGATGGATCTCATTTTCCCAGTTATAGACAAGAGACGCCGGACAGACGACCAGAAAGCTGGCATCCGGATTTTTCTGGGCTTCATCAAGGATTAATGCTATGACCTGAATGGTCTTTCCAAGTCCCATATCATCAGCCAGTATTCCGCCGAATCCATATTTGTCCAAAGTCTTAAGCCAGCGGTATCCCGTCTTTTGGTATCCTCTGAGCACAGATTCAAGGGAATCCGGTATCTCAAAATCGCTGTCCTCTACGGATTTCATTCCCCGTACCACTGCTTTGTACAGCTGGTCCCTGTATAATGTTATGCCGCTTTCTTCTTTAAAAAGACCATCCAGATACAGAGCCCTGTATTTCGGCAGGCGGAAATTTTTATTCTCCAGCTCGCCTGGATTTAACCCCAGTCCCTCAACAAGTTTTGCGATGGTAATGAGACCATTATCCTCAAGATTAACGAATTCACCGCTTTTTAGCCGGTAGTACTTCCTTTTTTCTGCTGTATTCAGATAAAAGCCTGGCTAAATCCTGACCCGTTAATTCACCTGCATCCACATCCAGCTCAAGCCAGTTTCCTGTACTTTTTACACCCACAGAAATTTTAGGGGGCGGAAGCACTTTCAGTTTTTTAAATGACTCAGAAAAATAAACCTCTCCTATAGCCATAAATTCTCTGATTCCTTCTGTAAGAAGACGGTATACTGCTTCCTCGTCATCCTTGATCGCCGGATAATCTGATTCATATTCCCTGTATTTAAAATACTTTGTGATCATCTGGCTGATGCGAAATTCCCCCCGGAACATCTCTGCAGACGGTTCGGGGCAGTTTTTCATCCTCAACAGGCTGAAAGGAATAGGTGCCATAAGAAAGGGTGGGACGTAAAATCAGTTTACTGGGATCATCACTGTCAAAATCAAACCTGGCTCTTAGTTCCTCCGGTTTAAATGATTCCAGATCAAGACTGCCCGAATCAATGGTACAGTAAGAAGCGATCCTTTTTAATACCCGTTCATAAAAAAGTGGCATGTCCTTATTATTAATTACGGTTTCACACTCCATGCCATAACCACTCATCATCTGGTCTAAAAAAACGCCAAGGGTCTCACTGCAAGGCTGGTCACAACAAGACAGATTTTTTAAATCTCCAAGGTACAGACGGTTTTCCCCCTTCACAACCAGAAGCTTCTTGTCTATGGATATACGGACTCCATCTCTTCCCTCACGGACCGCCGTTACAGTCAGATCCGGATTACGCCCTGAGATCTTCAGCTGTCTTTTATCCCCTCTGTGATCCTCAAATTCCAGAGTCGTGCCTTTCATAATTTCAAAGAACCGGTCTCTTGCCGTCTTGCTTAAGTTTAAATAACGCATGACCGGACGTGCAGAAAAGGAGCTTTTCTGCATCTGCTCATACTGTTCGCAATATCCATTAATGGATTCCAGCAAAAAGTCCAGAAGTGGCCGGCTCTCCGTTACAAAGACAGACCGGTTATGATAAAAAGCAAGATTTTTGCCATATTCCACATAAGTTCCATGGTCCATGGCATCTGCAAACGCCGCTAAATCCTTAACAAGATAAAGGCGGTCTCTGCCTAGCTTTACTTCCAGCTTCACCTCTCTGCGGTTAACCAGAACAGATACCAGAAGTGAAATCTGTTCTTCCTGGCCCTCACTCATAATTCTGGCAACTTCCCCGTTGGTATACTCCCGGATCATGGCCCTTGCCTGGGCAGAAGTGGTAACCGGCTTTCCCTGATTCCCTGATTCCTGTTCTTCATAAGCCTTAAAAAGGGCCTGACAGTGAGGGCACATCCCACGGTAGGAATTCCCCTGAGCGCAGGAACAAGAGTAGTCAAATACCTGACTACCCTTGATATGAAGACTTGCTTTATATTCTTTTCCCTGATCTTCTACTAATGCCTTAACTCCGGTTTCACCCTTCCAAAAAGCATTGGCAGTTATCTGTGATACTTTCATAACGCCTCACATCCGTTCCATTTACATACGTTCCGGTGCTTCAATACCAAGTACTCCAATGCAGCTATTCAGCACATCCTTTGCCAGACGAATGAGACCAATCCATGAGGCCTGCTGTTCTTTATTCTCTTCTGTAATGATCTTTGTATCATGATAGAAGCGATTAAATGAATTGGCTAAATCATAGACATACTGGCATATTTTATGAGGAGCCAGCTCCAGGAAAGAGTTTTCTGCCACTTCATTGTATCTGGAAAGCTGGAGCATTAAATCTTTCTGCATCTGAGGCAGCGGGAAGAATCCGTTCCTCTCCCTGATACTTATCGTCCAAAGTCTGGTACTTTGCCAAAATGGATTTGATACGCACAATGGTATAAAGGATGTAAGGACCTGTATTTCCTTCAAAGGATACGAACCGGTCCATATCAAAGATATAATCCTTTGCAGCCTGATTGGATAAATCCCCGTATTTTAAAGCTGCCATGCCCACGATTTTAGAAGTCTCTCTTGCTTCTTCCTCGGAAACAGAACGGTTCTCCATAATCTTTTCATAGGCGGCCTGGCTAATATCGGAAATCAGAGTTTCCAGACGCAGCACACCGCCGTCTCTTGTCTTAAATGGTTTTCCGTCTTTGCCGTTCATAGTACCAAAGGCAAGATGAGACATCTTTTTATCGGCATCAACAAAGCCCGCTTTTTTCGCCACACGGAACACCTGGGTAAAATGAAGTTCCTGACGTTTGTCAGTTACATAAATATACCAGTCCGGCTTTATCACTTTTTCCCGTTCAATGATCGTACCAAGATCAGAGGTGGAGTATAACGCTGCTCCGTCGGACTTTCTGATAATGCATGGAGGCAGTTCCTTGGAATCTCCATCCATAGCCACATCAACTACAAGGGCACCCTGACTTTCGTAGGCAAGTCCTTTTTCAGTCAGCTCTTCAATCACCTGGGGAATGTAGGGTTCTGCATCGCTTTCGCCCTTCCATAAATCAAAGGTAACATTAAGGCTGCCGTAATTCATCTTTAAATCAGCCACGGAAACATGAATAATATGCTGCCAGATGGCACGATAGGGAGCATATCCATTTTGTAACTTTAAGGTTGCTTCATGGGCTCTCTTACTAAAAGATTCGTCCTCTTTGGATTTTAAACTGGCCGCGGGATAAATCTCTTCTAACTCTGTGATGGTAAAAGGGGCCTCTTTTGGATATTCTCCTTCAAATGACTGATCAAAGTAGGGAAGTTCCGGTTTTCTATCTCTTAATTCTTCTATAATCAGGCCCATCTGAAGACCCCAGTCACCCAGATGAACATCACCGATGATGTTATGTCCCAGAAAACGGCCCATGCGCTTGATACTTTCTCCAATAACAGCAGAACGCAGGTGACCTACATGAAGAGGCTTTGCCACATTGGCGCCGCCGTAATCTACTACAATGGTCATAGGCTCATCTGTTTTTGCACAGCCACACTGATCCTCTCCTGCCATCTTGTTCATATATTCTGCCAGATAACCGGCATTGATCTTTAAGTTAATAAATCCAGGCATCACTGCTTCCACAGTTTCAAAAGCGTGACTTGCTAAAAGTTTTGACACCACTTCCGATGCGATATCAAACGGTTTCTTTTTATAAGCTTTGGCTGCCGCCATGGCTCCGTTGCACTGGTACTCGCAAAGATCCGGACGGTTGGATAAAGTCACCTTTGCATAAATTTCATCGTATCCGCTATCTGCAAAAGCTGTCTTCATCTCTGCCGTAATTAAATCAAGAATCTTCTTCATCGGTTTCTTGTCTCCTTTTTCTACTTCATATATTTCTAAGCTAAATACTAATTATATTACAAGTAGTATTAAAAATCAATTTTTTTTTATGACCTCTCCACCATTCTTTTATTTAGATTCTATATTTTTTTTTAATATTGTGTGTTGTGTATTTTTGCTTGTAAGTCTAAAAGCATTCCCGTTATTTTCCATCTGATAAACCCCAATCAATAAAACAACAAATTAAAATATAATGATTGCAATTCTCATCTGGTATGATATATGATTCAGTTAAGAAGAAACAAAAAGGATACAATTGCCTGGAAAGGAGCCTTATGGCACATCAATGCAGCTGTTGCAATCAACTATGCACTTCCCGTATCTCACTTTTTGAATCCCTTTCCTTTGATGAACAAAAGGAACTGATATCAAAAGCACAGCATCTGGATTTCCAGAAAGGAGATGCCGTCTTTCATGAAAAGGATCCGGCAGATAAAATTATGGTCATCCGTTACGGCAAGATCAAAATCAACCGCTATTCCCTGGAAGGAAAAGAGTATGTTCTTGATATTCTTGATGAAGGAGATTTCTACGGAGAGCAGAATATATTTGGAGGAAAAACACTGGAAGCAAACGCTGTTTCCATGGGAGAAAGCGGTGTCTGCTTGATTTTTTTAAAGGATATTCAAAATATGATCTTAAAAAGACCGGAGATCGGGATCAAGCTGTTAAATGTGATCGGCAAAAAGCTTTCCCTTGCCAACGAACTGGTTCAATTGTTATCCGTAAACGATGCCAAGGCAAGGATCGCAGGATTTATTCTGTTCCGAAGCAGCCGGATCAACAAAGACACCATTGAACTGACCAGAGAAGACATTGCAGCCTACATCAACGTCCGCCGGGAAACCATCAGCCGAAAGATGGGAGAACTTCGCAATGACGGAGCCATTGCTCTGGAAGGAAATCAAAAGGTACGGATTTTAAACAAAGATTTGTTAAGAGATATCTTTGAAAACTATATTTAGCCAGAAAACAAAATAAAATTCAAAAAGTTTCAAATAATGATTTAAATCACATTTTTCTTTCTCTTGCCGGGTTATACTAACTTTACCGAAACAGTTATGAACTCGAAAGGGAGGATATAGATGATTACAAATAAAATGAAATTAAACGAAATTGTAAAAGCTTATCCCAGGGCCGTTGATATTTTTAATGACTTTCACATTGATTATTGCTGCGGAGGCAATGATACACTGGAAAATGCCTTAAATGAGCTTTCCATTGATTCCAAAAGTTTTATAGATGTATTAAATAAAAAGATGGAAAAACAGACAAAAGAACTTGCTCCCACAGAAGTTTTAGACGTTTACCGTCTTATGGAAATGGAAGTTCCGGCACTTATTGATTACATCATTGATACCCATCACGGAAAAGAGCGGATCCTTCTTTCAGAAATTGATGCCCTTGCAAATAAGGTGCTTCTGGCTCATTATGCCTATCATAAGGATCAGCTGATACCCCTTCATGGACTTTTCTCTGATTTAAAGAAGGAACTGGAAGAGCATTTTGCCAAGGAAGAAAAGCTTGTCTTTCCATATATGAAACAGAGCTATAACAAAAAAAGCGATGGAGGCTATGTAAAAGAACTGGAAGATGAACACGATGCAGCCGGAAGCCTGATCAAAGATATCATTGCCTGCACCAATGACTTTACGGTTCCGGCTGGCAGCTGCACCTCCTATCACATGCTGTTTCAAAAGCTTCATGAGCTGATCAAAGATATTTACAACCATATATTCACAGAAAACTCACTGTTATTTTCAAAATATGAAGGAGGACGTTAAGATGAAAAAACTTGTAAAGAACAATGTCAACTGGGTCGGTATTATTGATTGGGAGCTTGAATCCTTCCACGGGGCGGACTACTCTATCAACCACGGTTCCAGCCAGAATGCATATTTAATCCAGGAAGAAAACCGTGTTGATTGATACCGTATGGAAACCTCATTCCACAGAATTTATCGACAATCTGGAAAAGGAAATTGATTTTAGTAAAATTGACTTTATTGTTGCCAACCATGGGGAGGTGGACCACAGCGGTTCCCTTCCAGCTTTGATGGAGAAGATACCGAATACTCCGATTTACTGTACTGCCAACGGAGTGAAATCCCTTACGGGACAGTATCACCATCCGGAGTGGAATTACCAGGTTGTGAAAACAGGGGATTCGGTGGACATTGGAAACGGCAAGAAACTGGTATTTGTTGAGATGAAGATGCTTCACTGGCCAGACAGCATGGCTACTTATTTAACCGGGGATAACATCCTCTTCTCCAACGATGCTTTTGGACAGCACTTTGCCGTAGAAGAATTATTCAATGATAAGGCCGATCAGTGCAGACTTTGGGAAGAAGCGCTTAAATATTATGCCAATATTTTAACTCCATTTTCACTTCTTGTGAAAAAAGAAAGTGGAAGAAATTCAGGCGCTTAATCTTCCAATTGACATCATTGCCACCAGCCATGGCTGTATCTGGAGAGATAATCCCTTACAGATCGTGGAAAAATACTATGAGTGGTCTCAGAATTACCAGGAAGACCAGATCACCATTGTTTATGATACTATGTGGGAAGGAACAAAACAGCTTGCCCATAAGATTAGTTCGGAAATCGCAGAGCTTTCCCCTCAGACCCGAGTAAAGATTTACAACATTTCCAAGGCGGATAAAAATGACATTATGACCGAAGTATTTAAGTCAAAAGCCATTGCGCTGGGTTCCCCGACTGTAGGAGGCAGCATTCTTTCTTCCGTAGGCGGCTGGCTGGATTTCTTAAAAGAGCTTAGATTCAAAGAAGAAAAAAAAGCTGCTGTATTTGGATGCTACGGCTGGAGCGGCGAAGGTACTAAGGTTCTTCGTGAAAAGCTGACGGATGCAGGATTTTCAGTAGTTGAGGATGAAGCCAAATGCTTATGGAATCCACGGGAAGAAGACTTTGAAAGAGCTGCGGGGATAGCAAAAGCGCTTTGTGAATAAGGCAAACGTATCATACTTCACGCATATCTCTACCAAGGTAAGATTAAGCTAAATTTATAATAATATAACTAGCTAAAAAGACATAAAAAGAGCAGGGTATGTATTTCTACATACTCTACTCTTGGGCAATGCGGTTTTTTCCTGATTAAACTCTGGACAGGTATTCACCTGTACGTGTATCAATCTTAATCTTATCACCCTGTTCAACAAATAAAGGCACGTAAACCACTGCACCGGTTTCTACGGTAGCTGGCTTGGTTGCTCCCTGAGCAGTATCACCCTTAAATCCTGGCTCTGTATCAGTAATAACCAGTTCCACAAATAACGGAGGCTCTATAGAATATACCTTACCACTGTAAGAGCATACCTTTACTGTATCATTCTCTTTCACAAACTTTAATGCATCTCCAACGACATCATCGCTTAATGCAACCTGTTCATAGCTGCTGGTATCCATAAAGTTATGAAGATCTCCATCGGCATACAGATACTGCATGTCTACTCTGTCGATTCTAGCCTGCGGAAACTTCTCTGTCGGGCGGAATGTGCGCTCTACAACGCCGCCGTTTACCACATCTTTAATCTTTGTTCTTACGAAAGCAGCACCTTTACCAGGTTTCACGTGCTGAAACTCCATAATCTGATATACAGTACCATCGATCTCCAATGTGATACCGTTTCTAAAATCACCCGCTGATATCATAAATGATATTCCTCCTTGAATTCTCTTCTTAACCTTTTATATTCTATACTAAAATAAATTCATTTTCAACCGTTTTTTGCAAATTACTCCTTTTTTCTTAGCAATATAATCAATTGCGGCTTAAAAAAGAGATCTGCATGTCCAGCAGAACAATTTTCTCATCAGGTATTATAACCGGAATAGACTAAAACTACCCGTCTATCCAGTCAGCAGCCTTTTAAACATTTCTCTTTTTATCTTTACGGTAAAAATGCAGAACAACGTTTTCCAACAGCCTCTTAATTCTGATCTGAATCTCTTCTTTTGGATGGATCCGGCTGACCAGAATGCTGTATATCCCAGCCCTCTTTGCGCCAAATACATCGGTAAAAAGCTGGTCTCCTACAAAAATTGTATTGGAAGAATTGGTACCCATAAGCTTCATGGCCCGCTGATACCCTTCCACTCCGGGCTTTCTTCCTTTGAAAATAAAATTAAGGCTGCCTGTATCCTTAGCGAAAGCGGACACTCTCGGTTCTTTGTTGTTGGATAAAAGACAGGTTTCCATTCCCAGATCATGAAGCCTTAAAAACATCTTCTTTGCCCGGTTGTCCGCCGGTGCCCCATGGGGAACAAGGGTATTGTCAATATCAAAAATAATACCCCTGATTCCTTTTTTATAAAAATCCTCAAAGGGTATTTCATACGTGGAATTTACGTCTTCATCTGGATAAAATTTCTGAAACATGGCTCTCCTATTTCTTTAATAATTTTCCTATTTCTTCCATAAAGGTATTCACATCTTTAAACTCTCTGTATACAGAGGCAAATCTCACATATGCCACTTCATCCACTTCCTGAAGCTTTTTCATAACCAGCTCTCCAATGACGGTGCTTTCTACTTCTTTTTCTTCCCTGTTAAATACCTGGGTTTCAATCCCATCTACCATGGCAGCAATCTGCTGGGAAGATACCGGTCTTTTGTGGCAGGAGTGAAGAATTCCTGATTCTATCTTGGATCGGTCATAAACCTCTCTGGAATTATCTTTTTTTATAACCATAAGCGGCATGGTTTCCAGCTTTTCATAAGTGGTAAACCTCTTACCGCACTTTTCACATTGTCTGCGGCGTCTGATCGAACTGTTGTCGTCTGCCGGTCTGGAATCAATGACCTTTGTATCTGCCTCGTTGCAAAATGGACATTTCACGCCTCGGATCCTCCTGTCTTTCGGACTGTAACTTTTATTATGTATATCATAACTTACAATCCTTAGATTCGCAAGCCCATCTTCCATTAAATACCGCATTTTTCCGTTGCTTTTTCCAAATCCACGTTAACCAGTATAATATCCGGACCTACCTGTCTGATATCACAAAATGGAATTACATATTCTCTTTCCCGTACCAGAAAGCCGCAAAAGCATCCGGGACCTGGCACAATGATAGCCAGCAGACAGCCGGTTTCCATATCAAAATCCACGTCTCCTACAAAACCAAGACGTCTGCAGTCGCAGATATTAATCACTTCTTTTTGCTTCAGATCGCAAATGCGCATAAGACACACCTCCTATAGTGTATTCTATGCGCATGCAAATCCTGTGACACGGTTTCAAATTAAAATTCCTGTTTCTTAAGGGATTCATAAGAAGAATCGCAAAGATACACTTCAGGATTGGGAATCAGCTTCGGTTTCAGTTCATTATAGTATTCAGTTAATGTTGCAGTAATATACGGCATAATCCAAAGATATGCGATTCCAAAAGAACAATATCCAAGTAAAACCAGTCCCATAAAGCTTAAATTAATATAAAAAAGACTGCCCTTGTGCCCTTTCATCATCTCTACACTCTCTATAAAACATTTAAAAATCCCTTTATCCGGCGCTTCCACAAATATAAACGCAGCTTGGGACAGATACAAAGATGTGATCGTAACTCCGATTAAAAGCAACAGATAGGTGATAATCAGGAGAACGATCATAACTGGAATATAATTTGTAATTTCTGCCACCACCATTACCACATAATAAGGAATGGACCATACCATTGCAATCAAAAACATGATCAGATTCAGACCAATAAATTTATGGGGCTTGTTTTTAAAACCATAAAGCAGATCTGATATATGTACCGGCTTATTCTCACTTATATTTAAATAGATCTTTAAGTTTCCAGGTGTAAACAGGGACACAAGAACGACCAAAAATATCATGGATACCACCACAATTGCTATGATGATGATATATTCCGCCATACTGCCGCTTAAACCGTATATACTGCCAGATCCCAGAATTCCGGCAATCAGGCTTGCAAAAAACATGATTACGAAAACGATTGATATAATAGCGTTTACAATTAACTGAACGCCAACGCAGAGTCCGTAATTGCCCTGCAGTTTCTGTTTTGCACGTTTTTTCAATTCTTTTGATGAAATTTTCACTAAAATCCACCTCCTGCAACAAGTTCCTCCATCAGCCCCGATCCTACAAACAGAATAAACACGATTGCAGTAAACACCAGACCAATGATAGAAGTAATCAGTCCTGCCAATGCATTTCCTTCAAAGCGATCCTGGGTCTTGGAAAGCAGGGCGAATACAATTCCCAGACTTCCAAAGATAAGGCCTCCAAAGCAACAGCAGGAAGTGACGATTCCGATAATTCCCATTATCAGTGAGGCAAGTGCCATATTATTCTGTTTATTCTTCAGGGGCTGTTGGTATGTAGAAAGATCATCCAAATTTATTTGATTATCCTGATCCATGAATTATCATCTCCTTTTAATCATAATAAAGGAATTATACATTATTTTCCATTGTATGTAAAATGAAGTTTTTCTTTCATTTTGCACAAAAAAAATGCAGCAGGGCTTTTAATCCCTGCTGCACAATGGTTTTTATCCCTATTTACTTATTAGAAGGAAGGAACAACCGCTCCGTTGTAAGTATCTTCAATGAACTTTTTCACTGTATCACTGGTTAATGCTTCAACAAGGGCTTTTGTCTTCTCATTTGTTTCATCTCCCTTACGAACAGCAACGATATTGCTGTAACGGGTTGCTGCAGCTGAAGAAGCATCTTCTACTGCAAGTGCATCAGAAACTTTTAAACCTGCATCAATTGCATAGTTTCCGTTAATTACTGCAATATCTACATCACCAAGAGAGCGGGGAAGCTGGGCAGCCTCTACCTCAACGATTTTAAAGTTCTTATCATTTTTAACAATGTCATTCTTGGTTGCTTCCAGACCCACACCCTCTTTTAACTGGATCAGTCCTTTGTCAGCCAGAAGATTTAATGCTCTTGCTTCATTAGATACATCATTTGGTACAGCGATCTGTGCTCCGTCTGCAAGACTATCCAGAGATTTGCTCTTTCCTGCATAGATTCCGTATGGCTCATAATGAATGGAGCCTGCGCTGACTAAATCGGTTCCTTTTTCCTGATTAAACTGATCTAAATATGGCTGATGCTGGAAGTAGTTAGCATCTAAGTCGCCGGAGTCAAGTGCTACGTTTGGCTGAACGTAATCAGTATACTCCTTCACTACCAGCTCATATCCTTTTTCCTTTAAAATATCTTTTGCAGCATTTAAAATCTCTGCATGAGGAGCCGGTGTTGCTCCTACCACAATTTTCTCCAGTTTGCCGGAAGCCTCTGTCTTGCTCTCTGTCTCTGCCTTTGTCTCAGCTGCAGTGGTTTCCGTTTTGGACTCTGCTGCTGCAGTGGTAGCCGGTGCTTCTTTGCTTCCTGCGCAGCCGGTCAGTGCTCCTGCCAAAAGCAGGGTTGCGGTTAAAGCATAAAAAGATTTTTTCATAATGTTTTCCTCCTGAAAATTTATTTAATAACGCCAGTGGCAGTTACTATTTAATTCGCTTGTCACTCATTCTGGAAAGCTTCATGCCTGCTTCCTGAATTATCTGGACAATGATAACAAGAATGGCAACTGTAATAAACATCATCACAGTCTGATACCGGTAATAACCATATTTGATGGCGATATCACCCAGACCGCCACCGCCTACAAAACCAGACATTGCGGAGTAAGCAAGGATGGTGGTGACGGATAAAGCGGCTCCCACTAAAAGGGAAGGCTTTGCTTCCGGAAGAAGCACTTTTAAAATAATCTGCATAGCGGAAGCTCCCATGGATTTCGCCGCTTCGATCACTCCGGCGTCAACTTCTTTAAAGGAAGATTCCACCACTCTTGCAACATAAGGTGCAGATGCGATTACCAGAGGAGGGATTACAGCTTTTGCTCCCAGCGTCGTGCCAGCAATAATCTTGGTAATGGGCATTACCATAATCAGCAGAATGATAAACGGTACGGACCGAAGCAGGTTGATGATCAGTCCCAGAATTCTCTGAAGCCAGGGAATCGGGTAAATTCCATCTTTATCCATAACAATCAGAATGATTCCTAAGGGTATTCCGATTAAATAAGCGAAAAAGGATGATGTGAAAGTCATGAACAGGGTTTCCCAGACACCTAATTTCAGCATCGCTATGGTTGCAGCATCAAAGGTCATAATCCTTCACCTCCTCAAAATTAATGTTTGCTGTTTTCAAATAATTTAAAATACGGTTTTGGTCAATTTCTTCTTCCGGAAGCTGAATCACCATCTGACCCATGGCAGTTCCCCCGATATCACGGGTTTCCGCGTGCATAATATTTACCGGTACTTTACAGGCAAGTATCATATTGGAAAGAACTGGTTCAAAGGAAGAACGTCCGTCAAAGGATATGCGGATTCTTCTGTTGCTGCCAAACCGTATGGCCTGTTCTGCCGCATCTCCCAGAATCAGCTGTCTTCCGATCTTGGACTTTGGTCCGGAAAAAGATGTCAGCGACGCAGCCCACTTCCGCAATGTGGCTCTGATCGATGATTGCAACTCTGTCGCAGATGGCTTCTATAACCGACATTTCATGGGTGATCACTACTACAGTAACTCCCATATTTTTATTGATTTCTTTTAAAAGACCCAGTATGGATTTCGTTGTGTTGGGGTCCAGGGCACTGGTGGCTTCATCACAAAGAAGAATCTTTGGATTTGTGGCAAGGGCTCTTGCAATGGCCACTCTTTGCTTCTGACCTCCGGAAAGCTGGGAAGGATAAGCTTTTGCCCGTTCCTTTAAACCAACCAGTTCCAAAAGTTCCATGGATCTTTTTATTGCTTCCTTTTTGGGTACATTGGCTATTTCAAGGGGGAAGCATACATTCTGCAGTACATTCCTTTGTGCAAGTAAATTAAACTGCTGAAAAATCATACCCATGGATTGCCTTGCCCGTCTCTGCTTTCTGGGGCTCATGGCTGCCAGACTCTGATTTTCAAATAACACATCACCGGATGTGGGGACCTCTAAATAGTTGATACAACGGACAAGGGTACTTTTACCAGCACCGCTTAAACCAATAATTCCAAATATCTCTCCTCGTTCAATAGAGAGATTGATATCGTCCAATGCTTTAATGGGACCGTTTGAGGTGAAAAATTCTTTTCCCAGCCCAACCAGCTGTATAATAGGTTCTTCTGACTGCATGTGTCAATTCCTTTCTTTTTATGTACAAAAAAGGCCGCAAGCCATGCACAGACCTGCGACCTGAAAATTCCGCATATGCGGTTTCCAGAGAACTCCTATCACAATCTATACAAATGAATTCCTTTATCGGTTTTTTACGCATTCAGAGAAACAACACATCATCATACACATGCCGTTCATCTGATCCATATTCATCTGCATAGCTGTTAACCGTCTCATGGCAGCCGCTCCTTTCCCTAATCCCTACAGAGATAGTAGGTATATCTTTATGAGGCGTATTTTACGCTCTATTATCTCATTTGTCAATAGTTTTTTTTGATATACGGAAATATTATTTATGAACAGAGATCTACAATTACCTGTGCAAAGATCTTTGCGCTCACCAGCAGTTCGTCTATGACAGCAAACTCATCGGCTCCATGCATACGGTTATCCGTTCCAGGCAGAGAGGCTCCAAAGGCGACACCGTTGTTCAACTCATGAACATAGGTTCCACCTCCCATGGAAATGCACTCTCCCTTTAAACCGGTATAGGATTCATAGGCATTTAAGAGGGTCTTTACGAACTCTGAATTTCCGTCTACGTGGTGAGGCGGGCGCATGGAATCATTATGCAGGGTAAATCCCTTTTCTTCCATATTCTTTTTTACTACATCAAGGACATTTTCCTTTGTTGCGCAGATAGGGCAGCGGCTGTCAAAGGTTCCGGAAAGGCCGGACTGTGTCACTTCCCAAAAGGCTGAATGCCAGAGTTAATCCACCTGAAAGTTCATCACTCATGGCGATACCAAGGGCTTTTCCTTCTGTGTCACCGTGAGGAATCAGCTCAAGAAGGCGTTCAATCATGGTGATCTGAGGACATTTTGCAAATGGAAGCTTTGTTAAATAAACCAAAAGACCGGTTAATGCATTATTGCCCTCTTTTGGTGTGGAGGCATGGGCACTTTCACCCACAGCGGTAATATGAGCCAGATCGCCCTCGAAAGTCAGTTCAAAACCAACTCCGGTCTCCTGCTCACATTCTGCAGCGATGCTGGTTAATACCTCTTTGTCCAGGCCTGCTACAGTAGCATTGGCCTTACCCGGCACAACATTTACCTTAACGCCTGCTTTGACGCTTACAAGCTTTGGAAGTGCAGCCGACGGCTCCCAGTCAGCTGTAAAATGACCGTTTAATCCGCCTTTTTCCGTGTTGACAACTGGGAATGCTCCGTCTGGAGAAAAGGTCATGGGTGCTTCCTTTTCGATGGAATAATAATGGGCAATATCGGAACTGCCGCATTCTTCATCTGTTCCAAGGATCAGGCGTACATTCTTCTTTAACGGAATGTTTAATTCCTTCACTGCACGCATGGCGTAAAGAGCTGCCATTGCTGGTCCTTTATCATCGGAAGTTCCTCTTCCGAATAATTTATCCCCTTTTACAACTGGTTCAAAGGGTTCTGTCTCTTTCCAGCCTTCTCCTGCCGGCACTACATCCAGATGGGCCAGAATATCAAGCTGGTGTTCCTTATCATTTATATCGGCCGTTCCCACATAGTTATCATAATTGGTGATGGTAAAACCATAAGAGTCCGCGATATCAAGCGCTTCCTCCAACGCCTGAAATGCTCCGGGACCATAAGGCATCCCTTCTTTGTAAGGCATCTTCTCACTGTTGATTCTGCAAAGCCTGCAGATATCTTCAATCATTTCCTCCTTATGAGAATCAATGTACTGGCCAATCTCTTTCTTATACATAAATCCACACCCCTTTCTGCTTTACTGTCTTTTTATTTCATCATGGCAGCCAGTGTCTCGTTCACTACCTTGCCATCTGCTTTTCCCTTAACTTTAGGCATCAGAACTTTCATGATCTTTCCTTTGTCCGCAGCAGTGGGTGTCTCAATTCCAAGTTCCGTAAGCACACCGCTTATGATCTCCTTAATCTGATCCACACCCATATCCTCTGGAGCGAACTCTTTGTATACTGCGATTCTGAAAGTAGCCTCTTCTTTTATGTCAGTACGGTCTGCCGGAGCCTGCTCAAAGGTCTCCTGAGTCTGTCTCAGTTCCTTTTTCACAACTGCATCTGCTTCCTCATCCGTAATAGGCGTATGGTCTTTCTTATCAATCTCAAAATTCTTAAGAGCGGAAAGAAGCATGGATAACGCATCTTTTCTCTGCTTATCCTTTGCTTTCATCGCTTCTACCATCGCCTGTCTTACTTCATCAATTCTACTCATTGTCTGCTGCCTCCTTGTTTTTATACATGACCAGATTCTGCTGATTCAATTAGTTGTGCCCGAATTCTGAAAGTTTGAGATCCGGATTACGGTCCAGAACCATTCCGACACTCCAGCTGTTTACAAATAGCAGAAGCGGGTTATCTTTTAAGTCCTTAATACGTTTCATGTCAGATGTTCCCTGAATTTTTGCCACATCAATCTCCGTGCTGTTTACAATCCAGCGGATAGTGCTCATATGGCAGCTTTTCAAGCTTCACTTCCACGTTGTACTCATTCTCCAGACGATAGGTAAGAACTTCAAACTGCAGTTCTCCCACCACGCCTACGATGATCTCTTCCATTCCAGTGTTAAATTCCTGGAAAATCTGGATTGCACCTTCCTGGGCGATCTGATTCACACCTTTAATAAACTGCTTGCGCTTCATGGTATCGATCTGACGCACTCTGGCAAAATGCTCTGGTGCAAACGTAGGGATTCCTTCGAATTCAAATTTTTCATTGGATTTACAGAGGGTATCTCCGATGGAGAAAATACCTGGATCAAATACACCGATGATGTCTCCGCCATATGCCTCTTCTATAATCTTTCTGTCCTGGGCCATCATTTGCTGGGGCTGGGATAATCGCAGTTTTTTTCCTCCCTGAACATGATTTACTTCCATTCCTGCATCGAACTTACCGGAAACGATTCTCATGAAAGCAATTCTGTCTCTGTGGGCCTTATTCATATTTGCCTGGATCTTAAAGACAAACGCAGAAAAATCCTCATCAAAAGGATCAACCACACCTGTGGTGGTCAGTCTTGGAAGAGGTGAGGTGGTCATTTGAAGAAAATGCTGTAAAAATGTTTCAACACCGAAATTGGTCAGCGCAGAGCCGAAAAATACGGGAGATAAATCTCCTCTGCCAACCCGTTCCATATCCAGTTCATCACTGGCTCCGTCTAGAAGTTCTATCTCGTCCATCAGCTGTCTGTGGAAGGATTCTCCGATTAAGTCATCCACCTGGCTGTCTCCTAACTGAACCTCAGTGGCTTCTACTTCTTTTTGTCCATTCATAGATGCCTTAAAGGTGGTAATTGTGCCCTTAAACCTGTCATAAACACCTTTAAACTCTCTGCCGCAGCCAATAGGCCAGTTCACCGGGCAGGTTCTGATACCAAGAACGTTTTCAATCTCGTCCATCAGCTCAAAGGGATCTCTTGCCTCCCGGTCCATCTTATTTATAAAGGTAAAAATCGGTATATGTCTCATCACACAAACTTTAAAAAAGCTTAATCGTCTGTGCTTCCACACCCTTGGAACCATCAATAACCATGACTGCAGAATCTGCCGCCATCAAAGTACGGTACGTATCCTCAGAGAAATCCTGGTGTCCGGGGGTGTCCAAAATATTAATACAAAATCCGTCGTAATTAAACTGTAACACGGAGGAGGTTACGGAAATACCTCTTTCCTTTTCGATCTCCATCCAGTCGGAAACCGCATGCCTTGATGACTTTCTTCCTTTTACAGAGCCTGCTAAATTAATGGCTCCTCCATATAGAAGAAACTTCTCTGTCAGTGTGGTCTTTCCCGCATCTGGATGGGAAATGATGGCAAATGTTCTTCTCTTCTTTATTTCTTCTGCAATATTCACAAAATAATTCCTCCAATTATACGTCTGGGTCTCGTCTATTGTAGTATGATTCCAACCATAAGTCAAGATTCTCATCGGCAGTTGGAATACGGAATTTTTCCTGTTGTGCCTAAAAAATCTCAGATAAGAGGCGGTGTGCTACTTCTTCTTTTGTCATCTTTTGGAGAGCAATCTCTCTGTCCTTTGTAATGATGGTAACTACATTGGTGTCAGTTCCAAATCCGGCCCCTTCCACCTTTAGATTGTTGGCTACGATCATATCAATTTTTTTCCGGTTTAATTTTTCCCTGGAATTTTCCAGCATATTCTCTGTTTCCATGGAAAATCCGCAGAGAAACTGGCCTTTTGTTTTGTGTTCTCCAAGCCATTTTAAAATATCTTCCGTCCGTTCCAGAGAAATCGTTAAATCTCCGTCTTTTTTCTTAGTCTTTTCTGTATTTACCTCTTTGGGACGATAATCCGCAACTGCTGCCGCTTTGATCACTGCATCCTGTTCTTTGGCTTCTTTTATCACAGCCTCAAACATATCTGCAGCACTTTCTACCTCTATGATTTTTACAAAGGACGGCTTTTTAATCTCCGTTTTTCCAGTCACCAGTGTGACGCTGGCTCCTCTTAGAGCTGCTGCTTTAGCGATTGCATATCCCATCTTACCAGTGGAAAAATTGGTGAGATACCGTACCGGATCCAGTGCTTCTCTTGTTGGTCCTGCTGTAACAAGAATCCGCTTTCCTTCCAGATCCTTTTCATAGGCAGCTTCTTTTTCAATGTATTCAAAAAGAGTCTCCGGTTCCGGCATCTTGCCTGCCCCCCACATCCCCGCAAGCAAGATAACCCACTGCAGGAGTAATTACTTCCATGCCGTAGGACTGGCAGATTCTTATATTATCCTGTACTATGGGATTTTCATACATATTTGTATTCATGGCAGGGGCAATGATCTTCTTACACTTACATGCTAAAACCGTTGTGGAAAGCATATCATCTGCCATACCATGGGCAAGCTTTGCAATTACGTTGGCACTGGCCGGAGCAATCATCACCACATCAGCTAACTTGGCAATAGAAACATGTTCAACCTGATACTGAAAATTCCGGTCAAAGGTATCCACCAGGCATTTATTGCCGGTCAGTGATTCAAATGTAATTGGATTTATAAAATTAGTGGCATTCTCCGTCATGATTACATGGACGTTACAGCCTTGTTTCACCAGCATGCTGGCAAGCCCCGCCGTTTTATAAGCAGCGATGCTTCCTGTAACACCCAGAATTATATTTTTTCCTTTCAGCATAATCGCCTCCCGTTGTTTTTCCTTTAAAAATATGATACTCTACAGTATAACACAAGAAAAAAAAGTTGGAAAGGAGTTCTCTCCATGATTTTAGCCATCGATATTGGAAACAGTAACATTGTCATAGGAGGCATAGACAGCAGCAAAACATATTTTGTGGAACGGGTCAACACCAATCACAGAAAGACAGAACTGGAATATGCCGTAAATATAAAGGATATTATGGATATTAACGGATTTTCAATTTCTTCAATAGAAGGATCCATTGTCTCTTCCGTGGTTCCACCTCTCACAGAGGTCATTCTTTCTGCAGTCAGAAAACTGACTGGCGCCACGCCTCTTCTCGTCGGATCAGGAATGAAGACCGGTTTAAATATTAAAATGGATAATCCCAAGTCAGTAGGAAGTGACTTAATTGTAGATGCAGTTGCTGCGTTAAAGGATTTTACACCTCCCATTATCGTCATTGATATGGGAACTGCCACTACCGTATCCGTCATCGATCAACACGGGGATTTTACCGGAGGGATCATATTCCCCGGACTTCGGGTTTCTCTTGATTCCTTAAGCAGCCGTGCCGCCCAGCTTCCTTATATCGGTTTGGATAAGCCCGGAAAAATTATTGGAAAAAACACCATCGACAGCATGAAAAACGGCATTCTTTACGGCAACGCCGCCATGATTGACGGTATTATTGACCGGATGCAGGAAGAAATCCAAATGGAAGCCAGTCTTGTGGCGACTGGCGGTCTGGCTTCTTCCGTTGTCTCCCTCTGCCGCCACAAAATTCACTATGACGATGCTCTGCTGTTAAAAGGTCTGCAGATTTTATACGAAAAAAACAGGTAAAAAAGATCCGCCCAAAAACTGGAAATAAATTTTAATTCGGCAATCGTATAAAAGCCCTCGAATAAGTACATCATTTCTATGTAAGAGATTAAAATGATGCGGAGGGAAAGATATGTCTGGATACAAAGTAGAGATTTGCGGCGTCAATACTTCCAAACTGCCTCTTCTGAGCAACGAAGAGAAGGAAGTTCTTTTCAAGCGGATACTTAACGGAGATAAAAAGGCCAGAGAAGATTACATCAGGGGAAACTTAAGACTGGTTCTCAGTGTAATACAGCGTTTTTCCGGCAGCAGTGAAAATGTGGACGATTTGTTTCAAATCGGCTGCATCGGCCTGATCAAGGCCATTGATAATTTTGATATCACTCAGAATGTAAGGTTTTCCACATATGCAGTGCCTATGATTCTGGGTGAGGTACGGCGATATCTTCGGGATAATAACTCCATCCGCGTCAGCCGTTCCCTGCGTGATACTGCTTATAAAGCAATCTACGCCAAAGAAAACCTGATGAAAAAGAACTTAAAAGAACCTACACTTATGGAAATTGCAGATGAAATCGGGGTTAGCAAGGAAGACATTACCTATGCACTTGATGCAATTCAAAGTCCGGTAAGTTTATATGAACCGGTTTACTCGGATGGAGGAGATCCTCTGTTTGTCATGGATCAGATCAGTGATAAGAAAAACCTGGAGGAAAACTGGGTAGAGGATATCTCGTTAAACGAGGCCATGAGAAGACTTCCGGAACGGGAACGGCATATTATTGATATGCGTTTCTTTGAAGGCAAGACCCAGACGGAAGTTGCAGAAGAGATCCATATCAGCCAGGCTCAGGTCAGCCGTCTGGAAAAAAATGCTCTTAAAACTATGAAGAATTATCTTTCATAAAGCTTTATGTGTGACTCAAATGGCATAAGCCCACCTTTTTTTAAGGCAGGCTTAGCTTACATAGTTAAAATTCTACTGTAGATTTCGGTATGGTAAATTCCACAGAACCCATATAACCGGGAGCTACTTCATATTCGTCAAATACAATGACCAGTTCTCCGTTTTTATTAAAATAAAAATTCTCTTCTCCTGTAATCCGGTCAAATCCATCTCCGTCTTTTTCCTTCACGAAGTAGGTCAGTGAATCATCCTTCGACATCTGGTCTTTCATTTGTGTTTTAATACTTTCTGTTATTGCCTCCTGATACCCCGGCTTGTCAGCCAGCAAATCCTTAAGGGTGATTTCTTTTCCTGTTTTTTTATCAATGTTAAATATTTTAACAGACTCTGCACCGCTTGCCATAACAACAGTAGTATTGATCCGAAGGGATAAATACGTTTCATTATCCGCTATTACTTCATAGGAAGATGTTACGGAGTAATGCCCGTCTCCCGCCAGATCAGCTGTTACCTGCTTTTCATATTCTTTAATCAGCTGGTTTGCATAATCTTCAATGGAACGGTTTATCTGGCCGCTGTCATTGTTTCCCATTGATACCTTTGGAATATCTATTTTAGCATCGTAATTACCTTTTTCATCTTCAAAGGTTCTGAATGTCACAACTTTTGCGATTGCACCTAAAACGGGAATATCCTCCATGGCGCTGGCTGTCACAGAACTTAAATTAGCCATAACTCCAACGGTAAGTAATACTGCTGCTGCTGCAGCCCCTGTTCTTTTCAATGATTTCATAATGATTCTCCTTCTTTTTTCTTCTTTTGCTTTTTTCATTCCCTGTTTCATGCGGTCGTATGCCGCAGCTGGTACTGGTATAGTAAAATATTCTTCTTTTAATTCATTCAGTCTGTCTTTGCCTTCCAAATTTACAGCCCCTTTCTTAATCAGACGTGTTCTGTTTCCAGTGTAACCCGGATCTTTTTCAGTGCACGGTACAACCTGGTTTTTACCGTATTGACATTCATATTCAGTGCATCTGCGATCTCTTCCAGTTTCAAGTCTTCAAAAAATTTTAATATGACAATGGTTCGTTCCTCTTCATTTAGAAACGCAATCATCTCTTTGGGATCATCACCCTGATACTGATCCTCATGAGGAATTTCCAAATCATAAATACTTACCGTTTCATTGTTCCGCTTTCTTAAAAAATCAATGGAAGTATTGATTACAATCCTGTAAATCCAGGTGGAAAGGAGGCTTTGGTCTTTTAACTTATTTAAATCTTTCAGCACTTTATAAGCGCTCTCCTGGACAATGTCCAAAGCATCGGATTCATTTTTTACATAGCTGTATGCCAGCCTGTAATATTTCTCATAATTGTTAAGAAGCAGACTCTCTGCCTGTTCTTCAATCTTTTGTTTCATCTCTTCCTCCTTTTTCGTCTTCTGTTTATTAGACGAATGATAAGCAGTAAAAGTTTCAGGTTTATAAAAAAAAGGGGCTGTGAAATAACTCCTCAATAAAATAGGACTTTCCGATGCACGTTCGTGCATCGGAAGTCCTATTTTTGTGGTATAATTTAACTATGACGAAAAACAATACCATAGATTATTTTATAACAAAACAAGCAACTTTACCACTGTTTATTTCAGATTTTCTAGATATTTGTGATCCGGTTTTAACATTTGATCAATTCATGGAGGGAATTAATTTAACAAAGTACCTGAAATGCCTGCCTGAGTATGAAACAGGACGTATCAGATATAATCCGATTAACATGCTAAAAAACGGTACTCTTTGGGTTTATGACTCAGGGTATATGTCACTTAGAGAACTGGAGGACAGCTGTAAAGTTAATATTAGATTTATGTATCTCATGGATCATGAACATCCGACTTACCGTACCTTTGGATATTTCATTAACGAAGTTCTCGCCAGTTCAATAAAAGAAATCTTTTATGATATCAATCAAAAGATCTTTGCAGATGAGCACGTGGATCTTAACCATATCTACATCGATGGCTCAAAGTTTGAAGCAAATGCAAACAAGTATTCCTGGGTATGGAAGAAGGCAACAGAAAAATCAAGATACCGACTTTATGAAAAGATAACGGCTTTGCTGGAAGAAATCAACAGTACGTTAGCGTTCTCAGGACTTAAGATGTTAATAAATACGGAATACATTCCAGAAGAATTAAAAGAAATGGGATCTCGTTACGCTGATTTCTTTGAACTGGATTGTATAACATTTGTTTACGGGAAAGGTCATCGAAAGTCTGTTCAGCAGAGACAGTATGAGACTTTGTTGCAATACGCATCCAAACTGGAAGAGTATGTAGAAAAGGTGTCTATCTGTGGCCCTGATCGTAACAGTTATTCAAAAACAGATCATTCAGCTACGTTTATGCGTATCAAAACGGACTATATGGGAAATGATCAACTGTTACCCGCCTACAATGTACAGGTAGGTGTGGCAGATGAATACATAGCGGTCCTTGATGTGAATCAGTACCGTTCGGACATGGATTGTTTTATACCGCTTATGGAAGAATTCAAACGAACGTACGGATTTTATCCGGAGTATCCGACTGCTGATGCAGGATATGGATCTTATAATAATTACTTGTACTGCGAACAGCATGGAATGAAGAAATATATGAAGTTTCCAATGTTTAAAAAAGAAACTACCGATAATAAGTATCATGAAGATTTATTTCGAGCTGTAAATTTTAAAAGAAATGAACAGGGAGATTTAATCTGTCCAAATGGAAAAAGATTTGTATTTTCATATCGCAAGTACGTGAAAGGAAATCAATACGGACGTCAAGAGGAAGTCTACACTTGTGAGGATTGCAGCGGATGTCCTTATGTAAAACAATGTAAGAAAACAGACAAAAACCGAACCATTCGATTAAATGAAGAATTAACATCGTTTCACAAAGAAGTGATTGAAAATCTCGAAAGTATCCACGGAGCCCTTCTTCGGATGAATCGATCTATTCAAGCAGAAGGAACTTTTGGAATCATGAAAAATGATAGATGGTATAAAAGAATCGTAAGAAAAGGCATTGAATCTGTCAAGCTGGAGATTTTTTTAGTTGCTATAGGTCAAAATCTTTACAAATATCATAACAAGAAAATGAGAATATCCAAGGCAGCGTAGCATAGAATTGTCCCTCCACCTTGGGGTAGGGGCAATTATACTCATTTTTAATTATCTTGATCATTTGAAAGGAGGATTCTCTTCCAAGCTATCGCTCAGAAGAGAATCCTCCTTTTTCGTAGAGACTTATTTCACAGCCCCCTTATTTTAACCACATTTATTCAAATCGCACAATTTCTTTTTTCAGACGCTTCATGATTTTTTTCTCAAGCCTTGATATGTATGATTGGGAAATGCCAAGCAAATCCGCCACTTCCTTCTGGGTCATCTCTTCCCCGTCCTCATCGGAAAGACCAAACCGCAGTTCCACAATTTTGCGCTCTCTGGGGCTTAAACGGCTGATTGCTGAGTTAAGAAGGTTTCTTTCCACCTCTGTTTCTAAGTCTTTATATATTACATCCTCATCTGTGCCAAGAATATCGGACAAAAGGAGCTCATTTCCATCCCAATCCACATTCAAAGGCTCATCAATGGAAACTTCCATTTTTGTCTTATTATTTCTTCTTAAATACATGAGTATTTCGTTTTCTATGCAACGGGAAGCATAAGTAGCCAGTTTTATATTTTTAGTCGGGTTAAAGGTATTAATTGCTTTAATCAATCCAATGGTTCCGATGGAAATTAAATCTTCCACACCAACACTGGTATTATCAAATTTTTTAGCTATATATACCACCAGGCGGAGATTGTGTTCAATCAATTCTGATTTCGCTTTCTGATCGTCGTCTCCTCCAAGAAGCGCAATAATCTGGGCTTCTCTCTCATTATCCAGGGGTGCTGGCAGGATATCCGCACCTCCAATGTAATGGATTTCCCCCTGAGACGGCATCATCAATGTTCTGAATGTAGGAATTGCTTTAAACTGAAAACGATTTGGTACAGACACTTTTATAATCATATCGACACTCTCTCCTTTACATCAAACAATCACTCATCGTGCAGCAGCATCTGATATTCTCCGCTTGAGGACAGGGCCTTTTTGCAGACAGCAATCAGAGGCTTTTCAATTATTCTCACATCATCTCCCTGACGTACCTCCATCTCGTCTAAAAAAATACCGGGCATGACTCCGTTTGATTTTCCAACGCTTCCAAATGGAATGTAGACCACTTCTGAAACGCTTTCACAGAGTTCCCGGACGGCTTCGTAGGTCACAACATGGGCTGGGCGTCGGCTTACCGGCTCAAAAAGACGGTTTCCTGTATCAAGAAGAGCAGTCACCTTCTTTTCCTTTCCTCTGTAATGCATGGTGACTTCATATAAATTACTCTTTGCTTTCCACAGTCCCGGCAGCCATCGAAGCATGACCCGGATTCCAAAATAGGATCCGGCTCCCAAAAAAATCAACTGGTAAAAAGGTATGGCCTTGCCTGTATTTCCTCTAAGAATCTGTTCTATATAATAGCCAGCCTTCGTATGCTGATATAGGAACTCCATAAATCCTCCTACAGCCACAGCAGCCAGATAAAGGGCTATTAATCCTTTTCCGATATCTTTGGGTCTCTTTAAGTCGAAAGCAGTCATTACCATCAGGGTACTGACTCCCAGATAAGTAACTGCCATCTCAAGCAAAACAGGCAAATATGGAAAAGCAGCGGCAAACACGGCCCACGCTGCTCCTAAAACTGCCCCCAGAATCAGCCTCCATCGGATCAGACGGTACTTCATTGCACGTCTTACGATAGACAATACCAGAAAATCCATGGTAAAATTAATAAAGAACAATACATCTATGTACAGGTTAAGTTCCGTTGCTGCGTTCACCTCCCGCCCTGTAGGAACATTATAGCCAGTTATCCATTCAGAATTTGTCAAAACCACGGAAAAAATTCCACTTTTTCATCGTCTTTTTCCACCCCCCTGTGTCACTTCCCGACAGTATTTTACAGTCCCAATCTGATATTTTTGTCTTACCCTCACTTATTTGGAAATGAACGGCAGGGCTGAGAATGATTCTAAACCAATCCCGGACAGCAAAAAAACAGCCGGACACGATTAAGTTTCGTGTTCGACTGTTTTTTCATACAAAATTAAATTGTCGATTTTTTAATAGCTTTAAGAGAGTTGGGAAAGACGTTCCTTCACCTGTTCCATCATCTGAGCATATTTCTCAAGTTTCGCTTTTTCTTCTTCGATTTTGGCCTCAGGCGCCTTGCTTACGAATTTTTCGTTGCTTAACATGGTACGCACACGGGACAATTCCTTTTCCAGACGTTCTTCTTCCTTTTTCAGACGGTCGATTTCTTTTTCAATATCAACCAATTCAGCAAATGGCATATAGATGACAGCCTGATGAATCACTGCTGAAACCGCATCCTCGCCGATTCCTGACTTGTCCTTCTGAATGAACACCTCACCTGCATAACCAAGGGTTGCAAAGAATACTTTGCTGTGTTCAAAGATATCAAGTATTTCCTGGTTCTCAGAAACCACATATACCTTTGCCTTCTTGCTGGGTGGAACATTCATGGAGGTTCTCACATTTCTGATTCCTCTTACTGCTTCCTTAATGGTTTCTACCGCCAGCTCTTCCGCTTCAAATGCATATTCTTCCCTGTATTCCGGCCAGTTTGAGATCATGATTGACTCTTCTTCCTCCTGAAGATTACAGAAAATCTCCTCCGTTAAGAACGGCATGTAGGGGTGAAGAAGTTTCAGGGAGTTAATTAAAACAGTTTTTAAGGTCCATACAGCAGCATTCTTTGTGGTGTCTTCTTCATTCCACAGCCTTGGTTTTACCATCTCGATATACCAGTCACAGAATTCTTCCCAGATAAAGTCATAAACTTTGGAAAGAGCAATTCCAAGCTCATATTTATCCAGATTTTCTGTCACATCCCTGGCAAGGGTATTGGCTTTTGACAAGATCCATTTATCAGCCATGGTAAGCTCAGAAAGTTCTGCCTTTGCATCAGGAGCCTTTTCAATATTCATCATAATAAAACGGGAAGCATTCCAAACTTTATTGGCAAAGTTTCTGCTTGCCTCTACCCGCTCCCAGTAAAAACGCATATCATTTCCAGGTGCGTTTCCGGTAATCAGTGTCATTCTAAGAGCGTCTGCGCCGTATTTATCGATAACCTCCAGAGGATCGATTCCATTACCCAGGGATTTACTCATTTTTCTTCCCTCGGAATCTCTTACCAGTCCATGAATCAGTACAGTATGGAAGGGAAGCTCCCCAGTCTGCTCAATTCCTGAGAATACCATACGGATTACCCAGAAGAAAATAATATCATAGCCGGTTACAAGAACGCTGGTAGGATAAAAATATTTTAAATCCTCTGTATTGTCGGGCCAGCCAAGGGTTGAGAATGGCCAGAGGGCTGAGGAGAACCAGGTGTCAAGGGTATCTTCATCCTGTGTAAAGTGAGTGCCTCCGCACTTTGGACATACGTCAGGGGAATCCTTGGAAACAATAATCTCATGACACTCATCACAATAAAATGCCGGAATTCTGTGACCCCACCAAAGCTGTCTGGAGATACACCAGTCCCGGATATTCTCCAGCCAGTGAAGGTAGATCTTATCAAAACGTTCCGGAACGAATTTCAGCTTGTCAGTTTTCAATGCTTCGATTGCCGGTTTCGCCATCTCTTCCATCTTCACGAACCACTGCTGTTTTACCATTGGCTCTACTGTAGTCTTACAGCGGTCATGGGTACCAACTGCATGAGCATGGGGAACTACCTTAACTAAAAGTCCCAGTTCCTCCAAGTCTTTTACAATTGCCTTTCTGGCTTCATAACGATCCATACCGTTATACTTGCTTCCTGCAAGACAAATGGTAGCATCATCGTTCATAATTGTCAGTTCAGGCAGCTGATGTCTTCTTCCCACTTCAAAGTCGTTAGGGTCATGGGCAGGAGTGATCTTAACGCATCCAGTCCCAAATTCTTTGTCAACATAGGAATCCGCAATAACTGGAATCTCTCTTCCAGTCAGGGGAAGTGTTAACATCTTACCAACCATATCCTGATAACGCTCATCATCGGGATTGACTGCAACTGCCGTATCGCCTAAGAGGGTCTCCGGTCTTGTGGTTGCAATTTCTACAAATCTGCCTTCTTCACCAGCAATGGGGTAGTTTATGTGCCAGAAAAAGCCATTCTGGTCTTCATGCTCTACCTCTGCATCAGAAATAGAAGTCTGGCACACAGGACACCAGTTTACAATTCTGGAACCCTTATAGATAAAACCTTTTTTGTGCAGCCGGATGAAAACTTCCTGTACTGCCTCGGAACAACCCTCATCCATGGTAAAACGCTCTCTGTCCCAGTCGGCGGAAGATCCCATCTTGTGAAGCTGGTTAATAATCCTGCTTCCGTAATCTTTTCTCCAGTCCCAGCATTTTTCCAGAAAGCCATCCCGTCCCAGATCTGCTTTCTCAATTCCCTGGGCTCTTAAGCTTTCAATTACTTTTACTTCTGTTGCAATGGCTGCATGATCCGTTCCCGGCTGCCATAAGGCCTCAAAGCCCTGCATCCTCTTATAGCGGATCAAAATATCCTGCATGGTATTATCAAGGGCATGTCCCATATGAAGATGACCGGTAATATTGGGTGGGGGCATCACAATGGTAAATGGCTTCTTATCCTTATTTGGTTTGGCATGGAAATACTTTTTGTCCAGCCATTTCTGATAAAGTTTGCCTTCAATCCCTGACGGATCATAGGTTTTTTCCAACTCTTTCATAATCTACTCCTTTTGTCAGCTCGTTATTTGGGAAAACAAAAAGCCCTCTGCATCCGAAGACACAAAGGGCGTATAAACGCGGTACCACCTTTATTATGGCAGATTCTGCCATATCTTTACGGCCTTTAACGGGGCCACGCGTGAAAGCTTACTGTATAATAAAACTTCAGCTTTCCAGTTCCGAAGCTACCTTCCGCAAACACTACCTTAACCGTCTTTCAGCCAGTGAACGGTTTTCTCTTTCAGGGTTATGTGCGTACTCCTCTTCATCAATACCTTTTCCTGTTATCTAGTATATGATAGAAGTTTTTTGCTGTTTTGTCAAGACATAATATTGCGGTATTCCTTCTTCCACTTAGAAACCAGTTCTCCTGCTCCCTGGAAACGCTTGATGGGATCTTTCTGGAATAAGTTTTCCAGTTCAAGCAGGCTTTTAGCCTTCCCTGCGTTTTCGTTTGCCACCGCCCGTTCATCTTTGCATACTTCCTTTAATTCTTCCGTCATCAAAGACATAAATCGTTCTCCTGGCATTACAGATGAGTTCCACTGGCTTAAGTGGCAGATCTTTTTTAATACTTCCTCATTGTTAACCAGGTCATATGATTTTTCATAGGCTTTGCATGCTTTATCCATCAGAAACAGCCGGGCATAGGCAGCGCCTAAGTTGTTATAAACTTTTGCGGTAAAGCTGTCACTGCCCCGTTCCGCTCTCGCCATATCAAGAATTCTTATATAGATAGAAACCGCCTTGCCGTATTGATTCTTCTGAAAAAGGAAATCCGCCTTCTGCTTTAGCAGTTCAGACTGGGGTAATTTTCGAAATGCAGCCAGCTGCTGACGAAACCGTCCCACTTCCGTTGCGCTGTAATAATCACATTCGTGAAGAATCATCGCCAGAAGCTCATCTTCCTCTTCTCCGCTCTTCTGCCATTTTTCCAGCTTTGCTGCAAAAAACCCCATATCTAAATCTTCCCGGATGAATTCCAGCAGGCTTTCATCCACAAAGCCGTCCAGAACTAGAAGGGGGTGATTATATATCACATAACAAAGTTCCTGGGAAGAAAAAATACGCACTCCCAGATACTCAAAATAAAAAGGCCGCTTTACCGGTTCCTGCCGGCACAAAATCAGGCTCATAGCATAACCTCCTGCCTGATTACCGTATCGGTAGCAGGAAACAATTCTCCAAATCCCTTATCCTTTAATACCACCGCCATGGTTTTCTCATCCAAAAAGCCAAAACTGATTCCCAGTCTGGTTGTCCGGTCCGGGCGGTTGGGGAATCCCTCAAGGGGTATCTTTACCAGCCTCTTTTGCTTGGGATCCATGGGTGTTACCATAAACTCTACATAATCCTGTTTGTCTACGATTAAATCAACGCTGCTTTTTGCCTCATACCAGTTGTCCCCTGCTGCTGCAACTACCAGCTGACTCTCCCGTTCCTTATGAAGTACACGTAAGGATACCGTAGAATGAAGATGGCCGTCACAGATACAGATAAACGGATAGGCGGTGTTATCCTGCAGATAATCCATACCTTTAAAAGCAGCTCCTCTGGCAAACAGCTCCGGCTCCATATAAACCTTTTTTCTGGAGCAGAGTACTTTCATGGAATCTTTTGCCCAGTCATGGCGTTCAAACCCTTTCCCTGTTAAAAATACAGAAGAATAGAGTTTCTTTTGCAAAAGCCGGTCTGCGCAGGAGCTTAAGATTTTATCTGCAAGCTTCCCGCCGGAAGGGGTATCTAATATATCCAGATTAAAGCTTTCTTCCAAAGCTTCATGCTCTGCAATCACCATCATTTTCCGAAGTCCTCTCTGGACCTTAAGCTCATGATAATGAAAGGAGTCTTCCGACAAATCAAATACGCCCACCTGATTGCCCCAGACTTCCTTTTTTCTGGCTCAGGACATAGTAAACAAAGCTTTCCGTATGGCTGATAATATGAACCTTCTCCCGCTCAATCCCAAGGGAGTCCGCACAATGCATCAGCGCATCCATCAGTTTTGTATCCACTTTCTGCATGGTAATTACCAGCTCTTTAATCTCCTCACAGAAGAATTCTTCCATAGGGAGCTTTATTATTTTTTTCAAAAATAGCTTCAGCAAGTCAAGACCTTCATACTTTGTACCGCCAAGTGTTGCAGTACCGTCTTTCCTTACCATCTTTATCAGCTTGTCCACAATGATGCCTTCACCCACAAGAGTATAGGCGTATGCCTCTTCTCCTATGTACCAGGCTTCCTCATCCTTTTTCTTACAGATAACCGTAGGTATACTCCATGATTTTTCTCTGTCATGGCAGCATATCCGGGTATAGGCATCACACAGATCAAGCCCTATTATCAGTCCGTCCATTGACATCCCCTTATCTTACATCAGTGAAAATATTTCTTCTGCAGCAGCATTCTTCTTTAAATACTCCTGCATCCGTTTTTTAAGCCCGGTCTCGTCCTTCAAATTAAGAGACAGGCTCATTTCGTTTAAGCAGGCATATCTGCTGTCCGAATCTTCCGGTGTCACGCCTGCCTCGCAGCTGACGCTTCCCTCTTCCTTTAATACCCATTCCTCGTCAATCAGTTCTTTTACCCGGTATTCCATGATTTCGCCTTCAAACAGTATCTTATGTTTTACGAAAACGCCCTGATACATACGGGTAATATCCTCACTGTGATATTCTTCTTCATCAGGAAGAATCCTGATCTCAAGTTCAATTTTTGAATCCCGCTCTGCACAGTGTGAAATCATGGCCTTATCCATGATATCCTCTGGCATGGCCATATACTTTGCCAGTTTTTTTTATAGTATGGAAATACCAGACGTTCTTCCAGTAAAAGGGATACCATGCTTTTTAACAATTCTTTCTGCTCTTCATCAATGGCCGGGAGCTGAGAATAATATCTGGTCAGAGCCAGTAAATAGATGGTTGGAAAACGGCCTTTCTGAGCTGCCGTCTGTATAATCCCTTCCAGATACGAAAATACCCACTCTTCCGGCTCTTTCTCATTCATAAAATAGTCGGTGCACTTTATGGTAAAATATGCTTTTACAATGCTCTCACCTGGCTCTTTTCTGCTTTGGTACAGATGAAATACCTTATCCAGTCTTAAGGTGTCTCCGCTGAACATCATCTGTGCGGACAGACGCTCTTCTAAGTCATAGGTTTCCACATGAAGAGACACACCCTGCAGCAGAATCCGGTACATCTGGCTGCTGAGACCATTATAATGTTCACACAGATAATCCAGAAGAACACTGTCGTTCTCCTCTTCTAAAAAAGCGGTATATGCCAGATGGAGTAAAAGCCCATCCTCACAGAAGAGATTCTTAAGAATCATCTCCGTGCAAAGCTTATGAAGCTGCTTGGTGCTGATTTCTTCCGCGCCGAAATCCCGGATCATTTTGTAAGCTTCTTCCATGTAATTGTTGCGGATCAGCGTATCACAGACTCCGGCCCGTTCCTGCCTGGTAAGTACCTTTTTTATCAAGCTTTAATAAATATCCGGCTCCCTCTCCCTGTTCCGGCGCAGTTTCTGACTGCTTCTGATAATATTCAATCACTCTTGAGAGCAGCAGTTTCTGGTAAAACGGACGCAGATTGGGATCTTCCAGTGTGCTTTCCAGAATCTGAACCTCTTTTGCATCCTTGGCTCCGTCAGCCAGAATCTGATCACAAACACGAAGCCGAAGCATGGAATGCTCCGGATACAGTTCAAAGCACCGTTCTTCCAGCTCAGTCCGTTCCATCACCGGATCTTTCTTATATGGAATGTTGGCGTACCGGTTTCCATAGGCATCCTGGAAAAGCAGAATGCTGTGTTCGGAAAACAGGGGTACATAGGCAACTCCGTCATTTAAAAGAAATGCATCTTCCTGTGTCATCTCTTCGTAGCAGACAATTACGTATTTCATTTTTTTATTGCTGCATTCCACTCGGTAAGAGCGCAGAATAGAAGGAAGCACTTTTGCCATGGATAAATCCACTACTTCCTTTAATAAAATACGCTCATAGATGGCAGCCAGGTAATTATCAATTCTGGATTCAAAAAGCTGCTCTGTGGCAAACTTTTCAATGACCCGTTCATAAGCCTGATAAAGAGGGTCAACCGGCTCTAAATACACGAGAACATTCTTATATAAAACACTTCTGCTGTAAAGATCCAGCTCGCTTCCACCATAGGAAAAATAAAGAAGCACTTCCTTGGGTAGCAGATAGCAGTAGTTCTTTGGCAATGCATAAATATAGTATTCATAAAGCCTGGTCAGGCTGATTCCCGCCCTGATTCCCTTCTCATACCAGGAAAAGGCCTCTAAATTACGGCACTCCCCTTTGATTAACAGGGAACAGATGGCTTCTAACACCTCTTTTTCAGATGTCTCTTTGTACAGTCTGCAAAGCATCCGGTAATGCAGCCGGTTATAATGCTTGGCTGTGAGAGTGAGCCTGCAGATCTGTGTGATCAGCCGTTTCTCTATAATCCCTTTTCCTGCAGAGGAAAACAGGATCTGAAGCTCCATGGGACCAATGGCACGCATCAGGTCCGGAGCACTGTTTAAAACATGACATCCCCACACATAGAAAAAGGGGCTTCTTACCCCTGCTTCATATTGACGCCTGAGGATTGCCAGTAATGCCGGAGGATTCTCAAGCATCCGGCTGTCTGATTTTGTCAGAAGTCCAAACAGATAAAACAGATGCTGATCTTCTTCCATGTATTTCTTCATCAGACGGACTAAAGATTCCCTCTGGTATTCATCGGGCTGGATCTCAAGTCTTAAATACTGGTAATAACAGTAAATCTCTTTCTTTTCCTGTCTCTGTGAAAGAATCTCATCCCGGCTTTCATCGAGGAAAAGGGCAGCTTCTGATTTCTCTCCTGCAAACAGACGGCATTCTGCACGAAGCAGTTTAATAAGGCCTGACTCTCCCTTCATCAGTTCGATTTCATCCAGTGCCTTCTCCATCTCTTTGCACAGGGAATCAGCCGGTTCTTTCCTGTCTCTGCTTCCAGGCGGAGCCGCAAAAATCGGCCGAATGCCTCTTTTGCAAAGGCGTCCTCCGCCGATATTCCTCCTCCGGGGTTACATACCGATGTTACTGGTATTAAAAAACACTCTTCCACTCCGTTTATCTGAATTCTGCCATAATTTTCTCCCTGATGCATACGATCCGGGTGCACAACAAAGGGCAGCTCATATCTGTCATCTACAAAATCCTGCTCGCCAATGGTCTTCTTTGGCAGCTCTATAAATTCACAGTCTGTCGTCACTTCCAGATTGATATAGCCCCAGCTGCTTCGCCTTAACTCAACCCAGTCCTTAACAACATCCTCCAGTTGTCCATATCTGCGTTCTCCGGTATCCACCGATAATTCAACCGGCTTTTTTACCTTTAACGCCACAAGAAACTCTTCCAGTTCCTTTCTTCTGTCAGGCCGGCCCTTTAATCCGTCATAAATTGCCCTTACATGAAGGTCTTTCATAAACGGAGCCGTAACAAAATCGCGGTACTCAAACAAGCGAAGAGCCGTATCCATATCTTTTTTTGCAGTATCTGCAAAATTCTCTGCTGTCGTTAAATCACTCAGTGCTTTCCCTGACGTGCCAAGCTCCACCCGAAACGAATAAGGGACTTCCTTCTCGCCGCCATTGGTAACCAGATAAAAAAGATCCCTTAATTACGTCCCCATCTTCCATGAAACTACTGTTAATCTCATAGACCAGATGGTTGTATGTACCTCCAAACGACCCGCTTATCATACGAACGCGGTAATCAGAGGAATATGCAAGCCCTTTTATATGCAGGTTATTCTCACTGGTAACGACAAGTTCCCGTCTCGTGGCTCCACCCGAACGCACCACATCATCAATTCCCGATGGGGTAACCTTTATCTTTGGAATTTCTGAATCAATGATGCCCTTTGCCAGCCTGTTGATTCGTTCTCTCATAGTACCACCTGTATCTTCAATTTCCTTATGTTTTTCAATTGCTTCATTTGAATTACTCTATATTCTAACATATTTTCTATTGATTTAAAACCCTAAAATTGGTATGATAAATAAAAACTGTTGAAAAAAGGACAAACTCATTATGACAACCAACGAGAAAGCATTATTGCTTCATGAAAAATGGGGCGGAAAGCTGGAAATTACTTCCAAAGCAGCAGTAAAAAGCAGGGAAGATTTAGCCCTTGCCTACACTCCCGGAGTAGCGGAGCCCTGTAAGGTAATTGCGGACAATCCGGAAGCCGCCTATCAATATACCATAAAATCCAACACCATTGCTGTTGTATCCGATGGCAGCGCTGTTTTAGGGCTTGGTAATATCGGTCCCCTTGCAGCCATGCCGGTTATGGAAGGCAAAGCCGTATTATTTAAAGAATTCGGGGGAGTCAATGCCATTCCCATCTGTTTAGACACTCAGGATACGGAAGAGATCATTAAAACCGTCGTTGCCATCGCTCCTGCTTTTGGCGGAATTAATCTGGAGGACATTTCAGCGCCAAGATGCTTTGAGATTGAAGAGCGGTTAAAGAAGCTGCTTTCTATTCCGGTCTTTCACGACGACCAGCACGGGACTGCCATTGTAGTTCTTGCCGGAGTGATCAATGCCCTGAAAGTAACAGGGAAAGAAAGAGGACTGCCGGGTGGTAGTAAACGGCGCAGGCTCTGCCGGTATTGCTATTACCAGACTTCTCCTGTCTTACGGATTTTTGCATATCGTCCTTTGTGACCGGGCAGGTATCCTTTTTAAAGGAATGGAAGGCTTAAACTGGATGCAGGAAAAGATGATGGATTGCACCAACCTGGAAGGTCAGACAGGAAACCTGGCTGATGCCATGAAGGGTGCCGATATTTTCATCGGAGTATCAGCTCCAGGGATTGTAACAGAAGAGATGGTTTCTTCCATGAATTCTGATTCCATTCTTTTTGCCATGGCAAATCCGGTACCTGAAATCATGCCGGATCTGGCAAAAAAGGCCGGCGCCAGAGTTGTTGGTACGGGAAGATCTGATTTTCCAAATCAGGTGAATAACGTAGTAGTTTTCCCAGGTATTTTTAAAGGTGCACTGGAGGGAAGAGCTGCTGCTATTACAGAAGAGATGAAGCTTGCTGCTGCTGAGGCCATTGCCGGTCTGGTAGCACCTTCGGAAATAAATGAAGACAATATTCTGCCTGAGGCTTTTGATCCCCGTGTGGCAGATATGGTCAGCCGGGCGGTAAAAGACCATATCCGGTAATAGAAAGATGGAGGTTATCCGATGCTCTCAGAACCTATGACACTATATAAGCTGATGATTCTTTACATGCTGAAGCAGGTAAACTTTCCCCTGACCAGTGCACAATTATCTAACTTTTTTCTGGAGCATGAGTATACCACATATTTTACGTTGAATCAGGCATTGAATGAACTGTTAGAGGCAAGACTACTGCATGTGGAGACCAATCACAACAGCAGCCGGTACGACATCACCAGAGAAGGGGAAGAGACCCTTTCTTTCTTTGGCAATAAGATATCACCAGCCATTATACATGACATGGATGAATATTTAAAAGAGAACAAGTTCCGTCTCCGCAACGAAGTTGGTGTAACAGCAGATTACTATAAGTCCACAGCTCAGGATTACATTGTTCACTGCGAAGTAAGGGAAGGTAAGAACTGTCTGATTAATCTGGAACTATCTGTTCCCGATAAAGATCAGGCAGAAATCATGTGTGACCACTGGAAGTTAAAAAGTCAGGAAATCTATGCATTTGCCATGAAATCATTGATGAGCGGGTCTTAGAAATGCTGTGAGCAGACAGGAGTAAGGGGGAATTCGTTTGAAAAAAGTTCCGGTAAAAAAAACATGGTATCATTCTATATCAGACCATTATCAGACTTTAAAATTACAGCACAAAAAGAAGATGTTCCGGCTAAAAGCCAAGTTGTTTCTCACTGTTTTTCTGCCGTTTCTGATTCTGGTGCTGGGAGCCGAAGTGCTCCGTACATTTTTACGGATCAAGATACGTGATATTTTTTCCCGTAATGAATGAAAGGACTGATCACATAAGGCGGCTGTCATCAGCCGCCTCTTTTTACTTTATTCGATTTCTTTCCTCTCCGCGAAGGTAAGAAACGATGTTTTCGTACACTTCATACAGACACCTTTTTCTGGCCTCAACCGTAGCCCAGGCGATGTGGGGAGTAATGATCAGTTTTGTACTGTCTTTGATCCTAAGAAGGGGATTATCCGGCAGCATGGGTTCTTCACTGATTACATCCAGTCCTGCTCCCGCGATTTCTCCTGTTTCCAGAGCTTTTAAAAGCGCTTCTTCTCTTATGATATTTCCCCTTCCCAGATTCAGAAGAACAGCAGTTTTTTTCATCTTCTTTAATGCATCTTCATCAATTAAATATTCTGTAGCAGAATTCAACGGGGCATGTATGGATATGATATCTGACTGGTTTAATAAAGCATCAAATTCAACCCGCTCCCAGAGAGAATTACTGTTATTACCGGAGGTGGAATAATAGATTACACGGCAGCCAAAGGCTTCTGCCACCTTTGCCACTCCTCTCCCAATCTCTCCAAGTCCGATAATTCCCCAGGTTTTCCCGAAAAGTTCATTAAACTTTATATCAAAGTTACTGAATATATCACTGGCTGCGTACTCTCCCGACTTCACAAACTGATCGTAATAGGAAAGCTTCTCATATACATAAAACAACAATGCAAAGGTATGCTGTATCACAGACTGGGTGGAATATCCTTTTACATTGGTGACTGCGATGTTCCTTTTTTCTGACATAATCAAAGTCAACGGTATTGGTTCCGGTAGCTGTCAGGCAGATGAGTTTTACATGCTGGGCATACCTTAGGGTTTCCTCATTCATGGGAATCTTATTAACCACAATCACATCCGCATCCTTTACCCGCTCCTGATTATATTCTGGTTCTGATTTATTATATTTTACCACCTCTCCCAGATTATAAAACGGTGTATAATCCACATCATCACCCAAAGTATCCGTTTCCATAAAGACGATTCTCATATGTACCCCCTTTTCGTTATCTACTTTTTTGTTACCAGTATATCAAAAAGGAGCCTGCTCCACAACTGATCATTCAGTTATTTTGCGACAGCTCCGTCTGCTTCTAACCCTGCATAAACCGGGATAAAAATTCCTTTGTTGAGTCTTTCTGAGGATTACCAAATATATCAGCTGGTGCTCCCTCTTCTTCAATCACACCACCTGCCATATAAACCACATGGTTGGACACATCTCTTGCAAACGCCATCTCATGGGTTACGATGATCATGGTGAGTCCTTCCTTTGCAAGTGTTCTCATAACTGCAAGAACTTCTCCTACCATCTGAGGATCCAGGGCGGATGTGGGTTCGTCAAAAAGAAGAATCTCCGGTTCCATGGCAAGTGCTCTTGCAATGGCTACCCTCTGCTTCTGACCACCTGAAAGCTGTCTTGGCTTGGCATTGATATAAGGCGCCATTCCAACCTTCTCTAAAAAACATCATGGCTTTCCTTCTGGCTTCTTCCCTGTCTTTCTTTAATACTTTTACCTGACCAACCATACAGTTTTCCAGCACAGTCATATTATTAAAGAGATTAAAATTCTGAAACACCATACCAACTCGGGTACGGTATTCGGGAACATTCATCTTTCTGTCTGTAATATCCACATCATGATATAAAATCTCACCGGTAGTGGGAGTTTCCAAAAGATTGATACAGCGCAAAAGAGTGGATTTACCTGAGCCGGATGCTCCGATGATACAGGTCACATCTTTGGCATTTACATTGAAATCAATATCTCTTAATACTACATTGGTTCCAAATGTCTTGCTTAAATGACGAATTTTTAACACATTGCTATCAGCCATTTATTTATCCTCCTTCACTTTCGGGTCCGGAAATTTCACCATTCCACTGGTATAGGCCAAGGTATCTGTTGTAGCCAGATCGTAGCTGTCTGGACCATCCATCTTTTTCTCCCAGTGCCGGAGAATTCTGGAACAGGTAAAGGTCAGGACAAAGTAAATGACCATGGTAATGGTAAATGCTTCAAAATACGTATAGTAAGCTCCTGCCACACCCTTTGTCGCATAAAACAGTTCTACGACTCCGATCACAGAAAGTACACAGGTATCCTTAATATTAATAATTAAGTTATTGCCAATCTGGGGCATGATATTACGAAGTGCCTGGGGCATGATAACATTCAGCATGGTCTGGTAATGGGTCATACCAATGGCCTTTGCACCTTCTGTCTGGCCCGGATCAATAGAAAGGATTCCACCTCTGACCGTCTCTGCCATATAGGCTCCTGTATTGATTGAGACTATAAAATAGGAGGCAAATACAATGGACATATTAATTCCAAAAAAGTGCGGAAGAACCATAGAAAATAAACATGGCCTGAACCATCATGGGGGTTCCGCGGAAAACCTCTACATAAACATTTAAAATAAATTTAATTCCTTTAATCAGTATCTTTTTAAACAGATTATCCTGCTTTGATTCCGGAGTGGTCTGAATAATTCCTACTGCAAATCCGATTACACATCCGATCAATGTGCCTACAATGGCAATTGCCATTGTTTTGCCAGCCCCTGCTAAGAAGGACGGACCATAATTTTGCAGAATAAATACCATTCTTCCAAAAAAATCTGACGGCAAAGACATATATTACCCTCTCCCTTTCACAGCTTGGTTAAAACAGAACAAGGGGCACGGAAAAACTCCCATTCCGTGCCTGCAAGCTCCGATTCATCGTATTATTATTTTGAAAGCGGCTGTACTTTAATTGCCTCTTCCATCATCTTGTTAAAATCGTCCTTGGTCATCTTGCCAAGTACTCCGTTTATGGCATCTTTTAATTCAGAATTGCCTTTTTTAACAGAGACACCAATATTAATATCCTCATCAGAAACTTTGAACTGACCGTCTGTACCGGTGAAATCAAGAAGTTTGAAATCAGGATATGCAATTAAAGCTGCCTGACCAGTTGGCTTATCAGTTACAACCACGTCACATCTTCCAGAACTTAAAGAAACAAGCATGGCAGGAGCGGATTCCTGAGCTGGCTGAATATCAGCGTCTGGAATCTGTGGAAGACAGTTATCATACCAGATGGTGTTTAACTGGGATGTAGCAACTGCACCCTTTAAGTCAGCAACACTTTTTGCATTCTCGAACTTACCGCCAGCTTTTACCAAAGCTACGATGGTTGCATAATAATATGGATTTGTGAAATCAACGGACTGCATACGCTCTGCAGTAACGGATTGTCCCGCGATGACACAATCAACCTTACCGGATTGAACAGCAGGTACTAAAGAATCCCAGTCCAGCTTCACAATCTCCAGGTTATAGCCCAGCTCGTCCGCAATCTTTTTCGCCATCATCACATCATAACCATATGCATAATCAGAGCCTCCGGAAATCTTCACTGCTCCGTTCGCATCGGTTGGCTGAGTCCAGTTGTAAGGAGCATAGCTGCACTCCATGGCAACTTTTAATACTTTTTTGTCTCCTGCTTCTTTTCCTGTACCGGAAGTGCCCGCTGTGGAGTTACCGCCTGCACAGGCAGTCAATGCTGCCGCTGCCAGAGCTGCTGCCATGAGAGTTGATACAATTTTCTTCATAGTTTTTTTCATAACTGTTTTCTCCTCTTTCTACCATAATGAACTCTATGTAATAAATAGGTTCATTATAAAAAGATTTTTACTCCTTGTCAAGACTATTTACAGATTCATCAATCAAATCCCAGATTTCTTCTCTGCCCTGTTTTGTCTCCGCTGAAAACGGAATTACAGTCACATCCGCTCCGATTCCCAGTCCGGTCCGCACTACTTTTAATGCCTTTGCTACCTGACTTCGTTTCAGCTTATCCAGCTTGGTGGCAATAATAACCGGCTGATATCCATTACTAATGATCCAGTCATACATGGTCTTATCATTATCTGATGGCTCGTGACGGATATCAATCAGTAAAAACACACATTTCAGCATAGGAGAATTATGAAGATAATTTTCAATCATCTTTCCCCATTTTGCTTTTACTTCTACGGATACCTTTGCATAACCGTAGCCGGGAAGATCCACATAATACAGGGAGTCATTAATATTATAAAAATTAATGGTCTGCGTTTTTCCTGGAGAGGATGAAGTTCTTGCAAAAGACTTCCGGTTCATAAGTGCATTGATGAGAGAGGATTTGCCCACGTTTGACTTACCTGCAAATGCAAATTCCGGTTTTGTGTTCTCCGGAAGCTTGCTGGTAATTCCGCATACAGTCTCCAGATCTACGGTTTTAATAATCATGTAATTTCCTTTCTATTCCTGGACGAAAGCCTCTTTTAATACTTCCGGCATTTCCTTTACAAATACAATTGTAAGGCCTTCTGTGATCTCTTCTGATAATTCTGCAATATCCGGACGGTTTTTATCCGGAACCAGAACTTTTTTCACATGTGCCATACGTGCGGCAAGAATTTTCTCCTTTAAGCCTCCGATTGGAAGAACCCGGCCTCTTAAGGTTATCTCTCCGGTCATGGCAACGGTTGCACATACCTTCCTGTTGATAGCCGCAGAAAGCATGGCAGTCGCCATGGTAATTCCTGCTGAGGGGCCATCCTTTGGAACTGCTCCCTCCGGGATATGAAGATGAATATCGTGTTTCTCAAAGTAATCATCGGGCACGTTATATTCCGGTCCTACTGACCTGACATAGCTTAAAGCTGTCTGTGCCGACTCCTTCATAACGTCTCCCATTTGACCCGTGGTCTGAAGAGTTCCTTTTCCTGGCATTACATTTACTTCAATCTGAAGGGTGTCACCACCAACACTGGTCCATGCCAGACCTCTCACAATTCCTACCTGGTCTTCCTCATTAACATTGTTATAGGATACTTTTTCTTTCCCTAAGTACTTTTCCAGCTGACACTCTGTCACCTCAATGACACGGCTTTTGTCTTCCAAAAATTCTCTGGCTGCTTTTCTGAAAACAGAACTGATCCGCCGTTCTAAGTTTCTGACTCCGGCTTCTCTGGTATAATTGTGTATGATCTTTTCAATCGCCTGATCCGTTATGGTAACTGGCTTTCCTGTAAGGCCATTTCGTTCCTGCTGCTTTTTCACCAGATAGTTTTTGGCAATATGGAATTTTTCATTCTCAGTATAACTGTTTATTTCAATCACTTCCATTCGGTCAAGAAGAGGGCCGGGAATGGTTGTTATGGTATTAGCTGTTGCAAGAAAAAGAACGTTGGATAAATCAATGGGAAGTTCAATATAATGATCCCTGAATTTTACATTCTGTTCACTGTCAAGCACTTCTAACAATGCGGAAGATGTATCACCTTTATAGTCACTGCTGACTTTGTCAATTTCATCAAGAAGCATCAGCGGGTTGTTTACGCCTGCCTGTTTGACGGCCTCTGCAATTCTGCCAGGCATAGCGCCCACATATGTTTTTTCTATGTCCTCTGATCTCTGCCTCATCCCGGATACCTCCCAGGCTGATTCTTACATATTCTTTATTCAGCGCTTTTGCCACAGATCTTGCAATGGAAGTCTTTCCTGTTCCAGGAGGTCCAACCAGGCATAAAATGGGGCTGGTTCCTTTTTTTGTAAGAATCCGGACTGCTAAATATTCTAAAATCCGTTCTTTTACTTTTTCCAGGCCATAATGTTCTTCATCCAGAACCTGCTGTGCATGAATGATGCTGTTGTTATCCTTTGACATCTTCTTCCAGGGAAAATCAAGAACTGTGTCCAGATACATCCGGACAACATTGGCTTCCTGGCTTCCTCCCGGCATGGATTTAAAGCGGTCGATCTCTTTTTGAATCTTTTCTTTTATCTCTTTGTCTGCTTTTAATGCTTTCAGGCGTTTTGCATATTCATCACTGTCTGAAAGCGGATTATCTTCTCCCAGCTCTTCCCGGATCACTTTCATCTGCTCTCTTAAAATGTAATCCTTCTGATTCTTGTCAATCCGTTCCTTCACATGGGCCTGTAATTCCTTTTTCACCTTGGTCACTTCAATTTCAGTAATCAGGTGTTTCATAACCAGTGCATACCGTTCTTCCAGAAGTACACTTTCAAGTACCTGCTGGCGGAGGCGGTAATCCCAGGACAGCTGAACTGCCACCTGATCCAGAAGTTCCCCCTAAATCCGGAATAACCAGCAAGCCAGGGACAACTTCCTTAGCAATCCTTTGGTTTTCTTTGCCATAGGCTTCCAGCTTTTCTTTTACAATCTCAGCCATTGCCTGTATGGTAACCGGATCTAATATATCCATGGGCACCTGAAGTTCTTCAATCTCGCCTACAAGAAGAGGTTCTTCACTTTCAAGAGTCAGAAGCTCTGTCCGCTCCAGGCCCTCTACCATGACACGGATCACGTTATTGGGAAGTTTCACCAGCTGTTTGATTAAAGCAACCGTTCCTACCTGATATAAGTCTTCTATTCCAGGATCGATTTCTTCCGGATTTCTCTGGGTTACAAGGCATACCTTCTGATCCCCTACCATGGCTTTTTCAACCGCCGCGATGGATTTCTCCCGGCTGATATCAAAGTGCAGCATCATTTTGGGTAGAACAGTCATACCTCTCAGGGCAATAACCGGCATTGTAATTGTCTTATCTACCATTTGGTTCTCTCCTTTGCATTCAAAAAGGTGTTCCAGCAGATTGATTCGCTGTAACACCTTCCCGACTCATGCAGGGATCTATGCGATCTCGCCTGTCTTATCTTTTCTCAATTTCTGAGCCAGTGATTTTCTGGGAACTGCCGTGTCCCGATAGACCAGTTCCGGCTCTCCATTTTTATCCACAACCTCTTTGGTAATTCTGCAGATTCCGATGCTGCTGTCTGATGGTATCTCATACATCAATTCCATCATAACGCTTTCCATAATGGAACGTAAGCCTCTGGCACCGGTTTTTCTTTCTACAGCCAGCTCCGCGATCCGTTCCACTGCATCAGCGGTCAGCTCAAGCTTCACATCGTCCAATTCGAATAATTTCTGGTATTGTTTAATCAGTGCGTTCTTCGGCTCAGATAAAATCTTAACCAGAGCTGCCCGGTCTAACAGTTCCAATGATACAGTGATTGGAACACGTCCGATAAATTCAGGGATCAGCCCGAATTTAACCAGATCCTGAGGCAGGGTTTTCTTTAAGAGATCATCAATATCTGTCTTATTCTTATCTACTATCTCAGCATTAAAACCAATGGATCCTGCACTTAAACGGCGTTCAATAATTTTTTCCAGGCCATCAAATGCTCCGCCGCAGATAAATAAAATGTTGGTGGTATTGATCTGTAAAAGTTCCTGATGTGGATGCTTTCTTCCACCCTGAGGCGGAACACTGGCAACCGTACCCTCCAGAATCTTTAACAAAGCCTGCTGAACACCTTCACCGGAAACATCTCTGGTGATAGACACATTCTCCGATTTCTTGGTGATTTTATCAATCTCATCAATATAAATGATTCCAAATTCTGCTCTGCTGATATCATACTCAGCTGCCTGGATCAATTTTAAAAGGATGTTTTCTACGTCTTCACCAACATAACCGGCTTCTGTAAGGGCAGTAGCATCTGCAATGGCAAAAGGTACGTTTAAAACCTTAGCCAGAGTCTGCGCAAGATAAGTTTTACCGGAACCGGTAGGCCCCAACATCAGAATATTGCTCTTTTGTATATCCACATCCAGTTTTTTGCCGGATGTAATTCTCTTATAATGGTTATATACTGCTACGGACAACACTTTTTTTGCTTCGTCCTGCCCAATGACATACTCATCTAAAAAAGCTTTCATTTCCTTTGGCTTCATCAGATTAATATTGCTGAAATCAGGTGCCTCTTCGTCATGGCCGTCAAATTCTTCCTCTAATATCTCTGCGCACAAATCAATGCACTCATCACAAATATAGACATTATTGGAACCGGCAATCAGTTTTTTTACCTGATCCTGGGTTTTCCCGCAAAAAGAGCATCGGATCTTGTCGTCTGTTCTGACCGGCATATACACACCTCATACTTTCCTTGTTGATAGCTCGCGTTTTTTGAGCATAAAGGGATACCCATAGGGTGTTCCTTGTTAATGGCTCACGTTTTTTGAGCATAAAGGGATACCCGAAGGGTGCTCCTTGTTAATGGCTCATGCTCAATCTTAACGGTCGTGACTGTAAAGAATGTTATCAATCAGTCCATAAGCCTTTGCTTCATCAGCAGTCATGTAATTGTCACGCTCTGTATCACGTTCAATCACTTCGTAAGGCTGACCGGTATTTGCTGCCATAATCTCATTTAAACGCTTCTTAATCTTTAATATATTCTCTGCAACTATGCGAATCTCAGTTGCCTGACCTTTTGCTCCGCCAGAAGGCTGGTGAATCATAACTTCAGCATTGGGAAGTGCAAAACGTTTGCCCTTTGTTCCGCCTGATAAAAGAAATGCTCCCATACTAGCCGCCATACCCATGCAGACAGTAGATACATCGCATTTGATATAGTTCATGGTATCATAAATCGCCATTCCTGCAGTTACAGAACCACCCGGGCTGTTAATGTAAAGATTGATATCCTTTGTGGGATCCTCTGCCTCTAAAAATAACAGCTGTGCCACAATAAGGCTTGCCGAAACATCAGACACCTCTTCACCGAGAAAAATAATTCTCTCTCTTTTAAAAGTCTGGAATAAATATCGTAAGAGCGTTCCCCCTTACTGGTTGATTCAATGACATAAGGTACTAAACTCATCTTTCTTCCTCCTGTCTGTTCTTTCTCACTCAAAACCGAATAGACTCCGGACAGGATGTCTGGAATCTACCGGGAATAAAACTCTTAAACTAATTTCGCTTCTGCTACCAGGAAATCAACAGCTTCCTGTACTGCCAGATCTTCTTTCATCTGAACAATGCCGCTTTCGCCAAGATATTCTTTAATCTGTGAAACTTCCATCTTGTAGCTTTCAGCCATAGTTGCAATTTCTTTCTCTACTGCTTCATCAGAAACAACGATGTTCTCTGCCTTGGCAACTGCTTCAAGAACCAGTCTTGTCTGAATTGTCTTTAATGCCTGTGGCTTCATCTGGTCTCTTAATGTCTCAATAGTCATTCCAGTAAATTTCATATACTGGTCAAGAGAAAGTCCCTGGCTCTGCATTCTTCTTGCATAGTCATTCACCATGTTATTTACCTGGCTGTCGATCATTGGCTCAGGAATATCCATAGCTGCATTCTCTACAACCTTCTCTACAACATGATCCTCATTCTCAGTAGCTGCTGCTTTCTGCTTTCTTTCAGCAACTTTTTCCTTGATGTCATTTTTGTATTCTTCTAATGTATCATATTCAGAAACTTCACCAGCGAACTCATCGTTTAACTCTGGAAGTTCTTTTCTCTTAACTTCCTTAACTGTCACCTTAAACATAGCCGGTTTACCAGCAAGCTCAGTGGAATGATATTCATTAGGGAATGTTACGTTTACTTCACATGCTTCTCCGATGTTCTTTCCAATCAGCTGCTCTTCAAATGTATCGATGAAGGAGTGGGAACCAATGGTAAGTGGATAATCTTCTCCTTTGCCGCCGTCAAACGGTTTTCCGTCAACGAAGCCTTCAAAGTCGATGACTGTCTGGTCGCCATCTTCCACAGCTCTGTCTTCTACAGTAACAAGTCTGGAGTTCTGTTCCTGTACTTTCTTTAACTCTGCTTCAATGTCCTCTTCTGTAACTTCAGCAGTAGCTTTGGTTACTTCGATTCCTTTATACTCGCCTAAAGTCACTTCTGGCTTTACAGCTACAGTAGCAGTGTAAATTAAGTTCTGACCTTTTTCAACCTGAACAACGCTGATCTCTGGTCTGGAAACGATATCCAGTCCGCTTTCCTCTACAGCATCTCCATATGTTGCATCAAGAGCTTCATTAACAGCGTCCTCATATAAGACACCTGCTCCATACATCTTTTCTACCATGGCACGTGGTGCTTTGCCTTTTCTGAAACCAGGGATGTTAAATCTGCCCTTATTCTTATTGTAAGCTGCGGTAAGAGCCTTCTCAAACTCCTCAGCCGGCACTTCAACCGTTAATTTTGCCATGTTCTTTTCTAATTTTTCCACTTGTAAACTCATTAATGGGTTCCTCCTTGAGATATATGTGAACCGCCTTACCGACAGGGCGTTACACTTCAATTTAGCATTATACCATACTCGTCCCCTAAATTCCAGTATTATTTACGATAAAATCAGGTTTTTCCTGCAAGCGTCTTCATCTTCCCGGCAATGTAAGGATCGAGGGGACGGATCTCGATTTGGGGCCTGGCGATATAATATCCCTGGAATAAAAAGATGCCGCAATCCAGTAAAAACACCAGTTCCTCTTCCGTTTCCACCCCTTCCGCCAGCACACAGATATCGTTGTTTATAGCAAATTCAAGGAGATTTTTTAATATCATCTGCCTTTTTGCATCTTTGTGTATCTGTCTGACCAGACTCATATCCATCTTTACAATCTCCGGCCGCATATGCAGAAGAACGGATTCGCTGTTATATCCGGTACCAAAATCGTCCACAGCCGTCTGTCCCTGCCATTTTCTTGCCATCTCCATCTTTCGGGCCATATATTCCCGGCTGGCAGGCTCCCCTTCTGTCATCTCAATAACAACCCGGCTTAAAAGATCGCCATAATTATCTTCCAGCAGTCCCTGCTCCTCTTCGGTAATACACACAGAAGCAATGGAGTTAATAAACAGCTTTTCTGACTCTCCTAAATGCCCTTTTTCCTTCTCGGCTGCCGCAGCTCTTAGGCCTGCAAACCAGGTCAGTGATTCGATCTGAGGCAGCTTCGCCTGAGATCTTGCCAGATTTAAGACTTCACCGATCCCTTTTAAATTTGTGAAATGAGGTCTCATCAAAAGCTCATATCCGTAAATATTACCATCTCTTGTTACGATTGGCTGAAATACAAAGCTTACATCTCCGGTTTCCAGCATTCGGTTCAGTTCTTCACTGCCTGTCAGCATATAAGAATTCTGGGAATATTCCTCAAAATCAAACTCTCTTACATTGCCTTTCACACTGTGTTTTACCATGTACATGGCAAAATCAGCATAATTAAACAGGGTTTCAAAATCTGTCGCATCACCAGGATACCAGGATAATCCTCCTGAAACACGGACTGGAAGCATATATCCACCTTCCATGGTAAGAGCTGCCTTTTGAATGTACTTTATAAAATCACGGACATCTTTCCGGATTTTCTCTTTGTCATCTCCATGTAAGTAGGTCACAAATTCATCACCGGAATAACGGGCTAAAATCCCTCTTCCGGCAAAGCTGTTTTTTAAACATTCTGCAAACAGAATCAGGTAACGGTCTCCTTCATCATGCCCATATGTATCGTTGATATACTTTAAATTGTCCAGATCCCACATGATGACTGCACCGTACTTCTCTTTTTGGGATGCCATCATGGATTCCACCTGTTCCCGGAATGCCCTCCTGTTATACAATTCGGTCAGCAAATCAAAATTTCGTTCCCATTCAAGCTTTTCCTTCTCCTGCACATCTGCAGTCACATCTGAACAGACTCCCAGAATGGTCCCTGACTTTGACTCATCTAAAATAACCTGTACCCATCGTGTTTTGCCATTCATCTGGAAGCTTTGAATCACCCGGTCCCCCTTCATCTTCACTCCGGTAAACGTCTGTTCCATCAGCTTCTCAAATCTGTCAACTTCCAGATACCGGTACGGCTCCTCTATATTCCCCCAGCCAAGCATCTCAAACAGAGACTGGCTGCAGAAAACCAGTCCGTCTCCTTTGGCGTATTCAAAAACTCCAATCATAACATTGGCATGACGCAGGATGCTGGAAATCTTTGAAGAGGATTGTTCCACGTCATGGCTTAACTGCTCAATAGTTTCCGTAAGATCATCGATCTCACGTATGTAAACCCTCTTTAATGACAGTCCTCTGTTGCCGGATTTCCCCTTTAACTCGAAAGACAGTCTGCGGATAGGTTCCGTTACAATCTTACCAATAACAAACGTTCCCAGAAAACTGAATAAAATGGGAACCAGCATGGTACTGAACAACATACGCCGGATGGCATTATAAAATGCAAGCAGATCCTTTTGCTTTGCCATTCCCACAAGCACCCAGTCTTCTTTTTCCATCACTCCGTTATTGGCATAAGCATCAAGGCTTTTAATGCTGGCATACCACTTTGTTCCATCAGAGGATTCTATTTCGCTGACTGATTTCTTATCGTTGTCTGTATAAGATAATTTTTTGACATCGTTAAAATATTGATTATAGAGATAACCGGAATCAATCACCGGAACAATTGTATTTGTCTCTTTATCCCGCATTCCAAGAAGCCAGCATTCCTCAAAGCTGCTGTTGGTCTGTTTCTCCGATAATATCTGTCCCAGCTGGTTTAAGGTCATCTCAAGCCCCCATACTCCCGCAACAGTCCCATCGTTTAAAATAACCGGAACTGAATAGGTGATAACGGGCATATCTCTGGGACTTAAGCGAAAAGGCTGACTTAAATAAGCCAGATTTAAGGCATTGACCTTATTGGTTCCTGTTTGTAAAGCCAGGTTAAGAGGCTTTTGGTAAAACTCACTGTTTTTTAAATCTCCTCCGTTACTAAAACCTATTTCCCAGAAGGAATCCAGTGGCATCTTATATTTTTCTGCCACAGAGGGTAATCCCCGCTCCATTAAGAGAGAAGAATTGTCTGTTAAATATCCTCCCGTATTGGAATTTCTTATGTAAAATCCCGCTTTTATATCATTGGAACTATTGGCTGCTGCCGGACCGTCAAGAACAAAATAAACTCCGGTCGCATAACTCATATGGAGCATATCTATGGATTTTTCTATGATCTGTTCCACAATTTCCCGGTTCAGCCTGTAATCTTTTGAAATATCAGGGGGACTGCTCCCGTTCTTCTTCAAAATCTGCTCTACTTCATCAGAAACAAAGGATGAATGGTTCAGCATAACGATCCAGTGATAGAGAGTCTCCTTCTCTAAGTCAACCCTGATATTCTCTGTATTCTGGCTTAATATGTGGATTTCATTATTTTTTAATTTAACAGAAACTCCGCCGAAAAGCACTGTACCGGCAATCACTACAGCCTGCACAACCAGCAATATCAGCAGCGGTCCAAGCAAACGGGTTCGTATGGACTCACTTTTCTTCTCTCTCATAAATTACTCTCCGATGACTGTTTCCAATTGCAGTCTGGTGTCTTCGTACCATTGATTAAAATTCTCATCTGTTACGAAATCAGCAACCGCCCTCTCTCTGTCAGTCCCCTGGGTTACCAGTGCCTCAACCTTCTGGTAATCTTCTCTTGCCTTTGAAACCATGGAAGTCTGAAGGATCTCTCTGGCACGATCCCCTCCCTGAAAGGGTTTGGATGTATACAGTCTGTACCTGTTCGCTGTATCAAGCCCAATGATCAGGTTCTGTGACACCGCACTTTTTTCTCCAGCCTCCTGTAAAAAGGGCTTTAGAAGTGACTGCTCCGCCGCTGCCTTTTTTACTGGCAGATAACCGGAGCCAATGGCAAACTTCATATTCTGACTGGTGTCGGTAAACCATTTTAAAAAACAGACAGCTGCATATTCCCGCTTTTCCTCTGATTTTAGTACCATCATTCCTGCTCCCTGGGAAACTGCACAGGGAACCGTGCCTGCAAATCCGGGAAGAGGATACAGTTTGCTCTCAATCTCATAGTTTGTTCCGTCTTCCAGGGTTACAGAGGTGGGAAAATAAGAGATTCCACTGGTAGCTCCTACAAACGCCACAAGCTGCCCGGTTTTTACATCATCACTTCTAAATCTGCCGTAAGCCCCAAAATATCCATTTACAAACGGGACATAGTAATTATCCCATAGTTTTCTCATCGCATCTTTGTCGAAGTCTAGAACTGTTTTTCCGTCTTTCACAGAAAATATCTCATGCCCCAGCTGCAGACTTCCAATAATCATATAGTTGGCAAATGCATCTCTGCCAAAAAACGCTTTTCCATCACCTGGAGTTTCTGTCAGACTGTCCGTCCACTTGTAATAAGACTGGGATACTCTGGTGATCCCTTCCCAGGTGGAGAATGCATCTTCCGTCTCACCAGTAGCAGCAGCAAACTTATCCCAGTCAGTCTTATTTACAGTTAATATCTCTGTGGATTTGGCAATGGGAAATACTTTAATAGAATCACTATCGCCAAATCTCCCCTCTTCCATGTAAGCATCCACATATTCAGATATCTCATCGGAGGTAAGGTAATCACTTAAATCTGCAGCCAGACCCATTCGGTCCACCTCATAAACTTTATCTGCGTAAGCAGAAAAAACATCAGGAAGGGGATCAGAACCAACTCTGTGTTCTATACTCTCATTGATGGTATTGCTCAGTTCATCAATACTTCCTTTGTTATAAGCTTTCACCACAATTCCTTTTTCCCTGCCCTCATTTTCATTAAATGCCCTGACAAGATTGTCAAATTCCTCTTTCTGGACACCATTATAATAATGCCAGACTGAGATCGTAACAGGATCCCTGGGAGAGAGTCCATAAGGGTCCTTTTTCTCACATCCGGCAAGCAAAAATAAGCAGGAAACGAAAGCGATTGGTACTATCCAATTCTTTTTCATAAGTTCACCTGCCTGTTACATGGGGTTCTGGTCGTATTGAATTGCCTCTTTTATTTTACGTGCATGATTTTTATCCACCAGCAAAGCCAACAGCTCAATGCCCATGTCAAGCGCATATCCAAGCCCTCTGGCTGTAGTAATATTACCGTCAGTCACAACACCCTGTCTTACTACGTCAGCTCCTTTTAGTTCCTCTTCAAATCCAGGAAAACAGGTGGCTTTTTTCCCCTCCAGCATTCCAAGTCTTCCGAGAATACTTGGAGCCGCACAGATCGCAGCGATTCTGCGATTATCCTGATTCGCTTCGTTGAGAGCGTGTATTAATTCCTGGCTGGCCCCCAGATTCCTGGTTCCCGGCATACCTCCCGGAAGAAACAGCACATCTGCATCTTTTAAATTGGTCTGTTCCATTAAAACATCTGCCTGAAGCTTAATTCCGTGTGATCCAGTCACATTCTTTTTACCAGTAACTGAAACAAGTTTTACATCCTGCCCCCCTCTGAGCAGGACATCAACGACTGCAAGCAGTTCCACCTCTTCTGACCCATCTGCTAAAAAACGCATAAACCTTCCCCATATCAATCGTCTCCTTTCCAATTTTGAAATGTACTGTTCATGGTAATCTTTATATAATCCACCAGATACCTTGTCTCTGCATCCTCTCCCCGAATCAACCGGATCAGCGTATCGGCAGCAGTCTGAGACTGTCCCTGATGGTCATTTAAAACCGTTCCGGTGATCTTACCCTCTTTTATATATTCCACGGTCTCTAAAAGTGCGTCCACGCCTACCAGAGATATATCTTTTCCCGGTATCATACCCGCTTCTTCAACCGCCTCCAGCGCTCCATTTGCCATGGCATCGTTATTGCAAAAAATCACATCAATTCTGGGACCATAAGTTGATAAAGCCTGCGCAGCAAGCTTTTTCCCCTCTTCCCTGTTCCAGTTTCCCACACCAGAAAAAAGCTCTTCTGTTTTTACTCCCGCCTCTGTCAGTGCTTTGATGGAGTACTCGGACCGGTACCGGGCTGCATCACTGCCTGCTTCTCCCTTTATCATCACATATGAGACGATTCCATCTTTGTTTTTATCACCCTTACCTGGAGTTTCAAGAATAATCTGTCCCTGATAGGTTCCCGCCTGCTTTGAATCTGTTTCCACACTGGAAACTGCCATATGACGGTCTTCCCACCGTTTTCGTTCTGATTCATCCGGCTCACTGTTAATGAAAACCAGCGGGATACCTGCCTGGCTGCAAGTATCTGCAATCGTTCCTGCTGCGGTGGTCTCCACAGGATTAATTATAATTCCGCTACACTTACTATCTATAAATTCCTTTATCTGCCGGTTCTGCTCATTCTGATCCCCGCCTGCATTGCGCATGATGATCTGGGCATGATAGGTCTCTTCCAGATATTGTTTTAATTCAGACCGGTAAAGCTTCATAAATGTGTCGTCGTAGCGATAGATGCTGATGCCGATTTTAGGGCCTTCTGCTGCTTCAATTCCTTCCGTACCAGCTTCCTTGTCCGAACTTTCCCCAGATTTTGGCTCAGCACTTTTTCCTGCGCAGCCTGCTGCAAAAACCACTGCCAATACCAGAAAAAAGAAAGCTGTCCGCCTTATCAAGCATTTCATATCATTAATCTCCTGATTTTTACTGTATTTTCCATATTACCACGTTTTTCTTCTTTTTGCCACTATCTTCTATTTTTTATCCTATTGTGGTATACTAACCCTGTTTTATAGTCCAATACATGAAATCAGGAGGTTTTTCATGGAAATCGAGCGCAAATATCTGGTCACCAGCCCGCCGGAAAATTATAAGTCATTTCCCCATCATTTTATTGAACAGGGATATTTATCGACAGACCCTGTTGTGCGGGTCCGAAAAGAGGATGAGTCCTATATTCTAACCTATAAATCCAAAGGTCTTTTAGCAAGAGAGGAATACAATCTTCCCTTAAATGAAGACTCCTATCATCATTTAATCAGCAAAACAGACGGCTGTGTTCTTACAAAAAGAAGATATTTAATTCCTGTGGAACACTGCGATCATCTCACCATCGAACTGGATGTTTTTGAAGGCCGCTATGAAGGGCTGATGCTTGCTGAGGTTGAATTTGAGAGCCTGGAAGAGGCGCACTCCTTTACTCCTCCTTCCTGGTTTGGAAAAGATGTTACCTTATCCGGAGAATACCAGAACAGCCGGCTCAGCCAGATGCCGTAATTTTTAAACAGTCACGAATATAGAAAAAAGCGTCCTGAACGGCATTAGCCGGACAAGACGCTTTTTTAAGTATTTATTTCTTGGCAATATATTTTCTGATATCAAGAGCAATGGCAACTACAATAACGATACCCTGAGCAATGTACTGATAGTTGGTGTTAACTCCTAAATACTGGAGACAGGTTTTTAAGATTTCGAAAACAAGAACACCGATTAAAACGCCGGATACTTTACCGATACCACCGTTTACAGATACACCTCCGATGGTACATGCTGCAATTGCTTCCAGCTCCCAGCCCATACCCATGTTAACGGAAGATCCGCCGGATTTTGCACCTACAAGAAAGCCGCCCAGTGCGTAAAGTGCAGCAGCTGTCACATAGATAATAATCTTTGTCTTCTTGGTATTGACACCGGAAACTTCTGCTGCCTGTTCATTACCGCCGATGGCATACATGTATTTTCCGTGAGGAGTCTTATTATAAACGAACCAGATCACAAGTCCTACTGCAAGGGCAATTAAAAACAGGTAAGGCATGAAACCAAACAGTCTTCCTTTTGCCACTTCTGTATAGGCCGGACGATAACCACCGATGGGTGTTGCATTGGTATAAACAAGGCAGGCACCGTATACAATCAGCTGCATACCCAATGTTCCGATAAAAGCAGGAACCTGCAGATAGGAAACCACCAGACCATTGATCAGACCAAACAGGCAGGCAACTAAAATACAGATTAACAATACTACAAATACCCACCAGATACCAAAATCCGGAAGATTGGGGAAAAACTTGCCGCTGTAGCCCGGTTTCTGTAAAAGAGTCCCTGCAAGGCAGGCGGAAAGGCCTACAATACGTCCTGCAGAAAGATCGGTACCTCTGGTAATCAGGCAGCCTGATACACCGCAGGCAATTATGAAACGGGGTGCCACATTTAAGGCGATATTTTTTAGATTGTCAGGTGTTGCGAATGATGGTTGCTTTATTGCCGTAAAAATGGCAAGCAGGACGAGGACAACGATGATTCCATTATTTATAAGGAAATCCTTCATATTTATCTTCTTAGCTGTCATGACTTAACCTCCTGTTTGGAATTATTTTCCGTTTTGTTTATATCGAATTTAGTGGCATATGCCATGATTTTCTCCTGGGTTGCCTCACTATCCTCTACTTCTCCTGTGATTCGTCCGCCGCACATTACAATAATCCGGTTAGACATACCGATTAACTCCGGCATTTCAGATGATATCATGATGATGGATTTGCCCTGCTTTACAAGGTCAATCATAATCTGATAAATCTCATACTTTGCGCCTACGTCGATACCTCTTGTCGGCTCATCCATGATTAAAATTTCAGGATTACTTGCCAGCCATCTGGCAATAATTACTTTTTGCTGATTTCCACCGGAAAGGGACTGGATCTGCGTCCTGTCGTTGGGAGTTTTTATACTCAGCTTTGCAATGCTGTCCTTCACAACCGATGCGACTCTCTTCTTCTGAATCACTCCCGCTGTTGTATAATTGCGGTAAGAAGCAATGGCTGTATTGTCAGAAATACTTAAGCATCCAAAGATACCGTTTCCTCTTCGGTCTTCTGTAATCATTCCCACTGAATCGCCGATGGCATCCTTTGGGCATTTAATCTCAACTTTTTTTCCAAGGACTTCAACTTCTCCCCCGGAAATATTCCTCATTCCAAATATGGCTTCCATTAATTCGGTTCTCTGAGCTCCTACCAGACCGCCGAAACCCAGAATCTCTCCCTTTTTCAGTTCAAAGGAGCAATCCTGAAAAGAACGTTCATGAATACTGCTTAAATGGCTTACCTTTAAAACGGTTTCATCCGTCCGGTAATCATCCTTTGGAGGATAAACATTTCCCAGTTCTCTTCCTACCATCTGTTTAACAATCTCTTCGTCAGAGATATCTGCCACTTCCCATGAACCAACGTAAGTTCCATCCCGCATGATGGTGATGTCATCTGCAATCTGTCTGATCTCTGCCATTTTATGGCTGATATATATCATAGAAACTCCGCGGGACTTTAAGTCCCTGATAATACGGAACAGTGCTTCTACTTCATTATCAGTCAGTGATGAAGTAGGTTCATCCAGAATCACCAGTTTTGCATTCTGGCTGACTGCCTTTGCAATTTCTACTGACTGCATTTGTCCGATTGATAAGGTCCCAAGTTTTGCTTTGGGATTGAACGTCATTTTAACATCTTTTAACCACTTTTCTGCTTCTGCATTCATGGTTTTATGATCAATTACTTTAAGCGGTCCTATTTTATATATTGGAAACCGTCCGAGATACATATTCTCTGCAATAGAGCGAGCCGGTACCGGCTGAAGTTCCTGGTGTACCATAGCAAGGCCTTTGTGAAGTGCATCATCCGGATTGGCAATACTCACCTTCGCACCATCAATCAGAACCTCACCTTCATCCATCTTGTATATGCCAAACAGGCATTTCATCAGTGTTGACTTACCTGCTCCGTTCTCTCCCATCAGAGCGTGAACGGTACCGGGACGTACTTTTAAATTGATTTTATCGAGCGCTTTGACGCCAGGGAAGGATTTGCTGATTCCAACCATTTCCAGTCTGTAATTCTCTGCCATCCCGCTTCTCCTTTCATTGATTCGTCCGTTTCTCAGGACATAAAGGGATACCTGTTAAGGTATTTCATTAATCTGTCCGCTTTTCCGGACATAAAGGGATACCTGTTAAGGTATTTCATTTAACTTTTAAAAATCGGGTGTGCCTTACCGACACACCCGCAATTTCGGCTGCTGGATATTATTTTTTTAATTTGTCAAGAGTATCCTGTGCATTTGCCTTGGTAACCTTGATATAGTCTACCATGTTAACGTTTTCAACAGATTCACCCTTTAAGAACTTAACAGCCATATCGCTTGCTGTCTGAGCCTGTGAGAAATGATCGTTAAATACGGTACCGGTCTGTTTGTCATCAATAACGTTCTGAACAGCTTCTGTTAACGCATCAACACCTACTAAATAGATATCTTTGTTTACAGTACGTCCAGCTGCTTCGATTGCCTGAAGTGCACCAAGTGCCATAGCATCGTTGTTACAGAAGATAACTTCGATCTGATCGCCATACTGTGTCAGAGCATCCTGAGCAATCTGCTGTGCTTTTGCCTGATCCCAGTCACCACGCTGCTTTAAGAGCTCTTTTACTTTTACGCCCTTGTCAGTCAGTGCTTTTACAGAGAATTCGGTTCTGTACTGAGCATCTACGTTCTCCGGGTCACCCTGGATCATGATGTAGTTAACTACGCCATCGCCGTTGATATCGCCCTTGTTGGAAGTTTCAAGAATTTCTTCACCCTGATAGGTTCCGGACTGTCTTGCATCACATCCTACATAAGTTGCATTGATCTTTTCATCTTTCCATCTCTGCTCTTCTTCTGTATCTGGCTCACGGTTAATGTAAACAACAGGGATACCTGCTTCTTTACACATATTTGTGATTTCTGGAGCGGAAGAAGCCTGAACAAGATTTAAAATAAGTACGTCATATTTCTGGGTAATGAAGTTCTGGATCTGGTTGGTCTGTTCTGCCTGATCGCCCTTGCCATCCTGAATTACTACATTATCTTTCTTAAAGCCCAGGTCTTCAGTTAAATAACGCTGAAGTTCTGTACGATAAAGTGTCATGAAGTTATCATCGAATTTGTAAATGGAAATACCAACTTTCTTATCAGCTAAATCCCCGCCTACTGCATTCTTAACGGCTTCTGCAGTAGTTTCTGCTGATTTGGTCTCTTCCTTCTTTGTTTCTGCTGCAGTGGTGGCTGCCTCAGATGCTGCTGTTGTGGCCTTTGAGCTGGAACCGCAGCCTGCCATGGCAAATACCATTGCAGAAGCGAGACCTACTGCTACTACTTTTTTGAGTAATCTCATGATAAATCCTCCCTTATCATTATATAATTGTGTTCGATTGGTACATTTACCTCATCGACATGCACATTATAACTTTATTTTGTGCACTATTCCATATAATTTTCTTGGTATATGTATCGATTTTTTTAGATTTTTCATGATTTACTCAGTTTTTTTATAATTTTTTATTGATAAATGCCAGTTTTCCTGTTTTCCTATTTGGCAGTCAGGGTATTTTGTCTGCATTCATAATACTTATCCCGGCTTAAATCCACTGTTTCCTGTACATTTTTACCAAGAGCCTCCGCTGCCGCAATTTTAAAAATCACTCCGGCATATTCATCGCTGTCACATTGTACGGTACCAAACAGTTTTCCTTCCCGTACGCCTTCAATTCCCTGGGGAGTTCCGTCAATACCAACTACCTTAATTGGCTTGGAGCTGCCTTTGCGTTCAATGGCATCCGCTGCTCCCAGTGCCATATCATCGTTATTGCAGATCACTACCTCAATTTCGCCCGGATACTGGGTCAGCCACTGCTCCATCCAGGCAGAAGCCTGACTTCTGTCCCAGTTTGCTATGGCGCCCGTAATCTTTTCTAAAGGTACCCCTCCATCCTTTAGTGTCTGAATCGACCACTCGGTTCTGATCAGAGAATCCTGATGGCTGCTCTCTCCTTCCAAAAAGGACATAGCTCACCTTGCCATCTCCGTTTATATCCAGAGAAGTCGGGTCAGACTTGTAAGCTTCTACCAGCATATTTCCCTGGAGCGTAGCGGACTCTTTTGCATTTTCCCCTACATAGTAAAGCTTTTCCCAGCGCCGCATATCCTCTTCTACCGGCTCCCGGTTAAAAAATACTACAGGAGTATCTGCATCCATTGCTTTTCCGATAATATTTGATGCAGCCGACCGGTCAACCATATTGACGCAGATTGCATCATATCCCAGAGAAATAAAACGGTCTACCTGGCTGTTTTGGGTATTCTGGTTTCCCTTTGCATCCACAATTTCCATAACAACCTTAATCCCCGTGTTCTTTTCATATTCCTTGGCCTGATCTTCTAATTTTCCCCTTATGGTATTAATAAATGAATCATCTCCCCGGTATAAAGTCACCCCAATTCGAACTGCTTTGTTCCCTTCTTTTTTCCCGGATTTATAGTTCTGATAAAAAAAGCCCAGAACACATATAAACAAAAGAATAACCGCTGCCAGCACTCCATATTTTTTTTTCATTTCTATTCCCCCATTTAGTCAATCGGATATAAGATTTTTTCGAATTTGCTCTCTCTTAAATCTTCTCTTCGGATATAATAAGAATCCAGTACAATCTGCTCCTTTTGAAATCCTCTGTGGACCGACTCAACCGCTTTTTCAATGCTCCTGTACCCTGCATCAAACTGATCACTTACCACCAGCCCTTTTATTACCCCGTTGTCCAGATCAGTCAAAAGCCTGGTGGTACTTCCTACCCCGTAAAGACCATCCACATAACTGCCATAAACCGGACTTCCTGCAATAATTTCTGCCGTTTCATCCAGACTTCTCGTGTCTAATGCTGCTATAATCACTTTTTCGCTCCCTGGATAGACCAGTCCTTCTATGGCTTTGCGAAAGGTCTCTTCCATGGTCTTTTTATAAACTTTCACAGTAAAACCGGCATTTTTCAGTTCACTTTCAGCACCTGCATAAATATCCCGGTTGTATCCATAGTCTAACCCTTCCATAAAGATCCATACTGGTTTACCAGGAGAATTCTCCCTTGCAATTGCCTGTCCCAGCTTACGCCCTTCTTCTTCAAAATCTGGTGCAATCCCGTTTTTTACCTTCTCATTGGGAATTAAGTTACCAACAATGACTGCAGGACAGTTTAAAACCATATCATCCATTTTTTTGGCGCATTCTTCCGGCTTTACCGGAACTAACACAACCGCTAACGCTCCGTCATTAATCTCCCGTTTTACCAGCTCCAGCTGCTGATCCTGATCTCCCTTTTCATAAAGGGTAATGAAACTGACGTCAACATTATATTCTTCCGCCGCCTTATCCGCACCTTTTCTGAAATTAGCAAAATAATCATCTGAGGTATCGCTGATAATAATGGAAATCGGATAAATAACCGTCTTTTTTTCCTTAATGATCAAATCTGTGGAGGACAAAAGAAACAGGATCACAAGCACTACCGGCAAAATAACCCACAAAATTTTTTCCTGTTTTGTCATGATTGTTTCTCCTTTTCTAAAACAGAATCATAGGTCACAGCAGGGAGGAGAATGGTAATGGTGGTTCCCTCATCAGGCTCGGAATCAATGGTTAACCCGTAATTTTCCCCGAAATAAAGCTTGATTCTTTCGTTTACATTCTTCACTCCAATACCAGAACCCTTTTTAGAGGTTACTTGAACTTCATGGGAAAAGAGGCTTTTCACCTGTTCCTCTGTCATACCCAGACCATTATCAGAAACCTGGATAATCAGATTATCTCCTTTTCGCACCACCGATAATTTTATTTCCCCCTCTCCATCCATGAATTCCATGCCATGATAGATGGCGTTTTCCACCAGCGGCTGCAGAATCAGTTTCAAACTGGTTAATTCCATGCATTCTTCCTCTGCCTGAATTTCATAGGAGAATTTATTTTTAAAACGCATATGCTGGATCATTAAATAGCTTCTTACATGTTCCAGTTCATCCCGGACTGTAATAATGCTTTTTCCTTTGCTTAAGCTGATCCGGAAAAACCGGGCAAGTGCGGTAACCGCCTTAACCGCTTCGTTCTTTTGTTCATTTTCAATCATCCAGACGATAATGTCCAGAGTATTGTATAAAAAATGGGGATTAATTTGTGATTGCAGGGTATCAAATTCCTGTTTTCGTTTGGCCTCGTGTTCCGTTACAATGTCGTCCATCAGGACGCGGATCTGAATTGCCATATTTTTAATGGAATTACCCAAATGCTGAATTTCATAAGAGCCTCCGATGGAAACTGCGGTTTCCAAATCCCCTTCTTCCAGGATTCCTACGGATTTTTCCAACTCCTTGATAGGATTTGTTATACGAGATGAGATATAGGAGTTGATCAGTACAAGTATAAATAAGATAAGAGTAATCATGAATACGATAAAAAGCCTGGTTTTGATGGTATTTAAGGAAACTACACTATTAGGCGTAACGCCGACGATTTTCCAGCCCGTATAGCCCACTGACTTAACCGTTATAATTCTGTTATCTCCCTCAAAGACTTCACGGTGAATTCCATCCTTATATCCGGATGCCGCTTTGTTGTTTTCCTTCAGCCGACCTGAGTCAATTAACTGAATTCTGGGGTGATACAGGATCTCTCCGTCGCTTCCGATCAGATAGACATAACCGCCTTTTCCGGTGGTGACTCCTTCAAATAAATGTTCCAGACTGGAATAGCTTAAATCCACAAGCAAAACGCCCTGGGTGGTAGATGTTCCTTCCGTCAGCTCCACTGCTCTGGAAAGGGAAAACACCCATCGGTACTGGTTTTCATTGTTTTCAAATATATACTGGACGTGGGGATCGGAAAAATGCTGGTTCTCCGTTTTTTCAAGAGCATTGGCAAACCATTTCTCCCCTGTTATATTAAGATTCTTTTTCAGTCTTGCTGCAGGAACAGACTCCACCATTGCTCCGCCCTGGGTGAAAAGGGCAATGTTATCCACATTGTCCTTATTGTTGTCATACAGAAGAGTAATCTCATTATTAATGGACTGGGAAGAAAGGTCTGCATTTTTCACAGCCCCATAATAAAGAGAATCAGATAGTTTCATAACGGTCCGTAAGTAGGATTCCACAGACCGTGCCACCTGATTAATCAGGCTCTGATTTTCCTCCTGTACCACCTCTGCAACCTGAGAGGAAAGACGCTGGTATAAGGAAAGGGAAATAAGCAGGCCCGCGGCAAGGGCCGTTATGGTAAAATATACGAAAATGGTATAACGAATGCTGTTATTCTTCTTTTCCATTACCTCACTCCGCGAAATTTAGTAGGTGAAACTCCAAATTTCTTTAAATACATAACTGAAATAGTTTTGCTCCGGATACCCCACCTTTGCCGCTATAACATAGGTCTTATCCTCGGTTTTGTTTAACAGCTCCACTGCCTTGTTTAACCTAAGATCCGTTAAATAGGCGATATAGGCCTGTCCGGTTTCCTTTTTAAACAGTGTGGAAAAATAAGCCGGGCTCATATGAAGATGGCGGCAGATCATTTCAACAGATAAATCCGGATTCTGATAATGATCCATAATATACTGTCTCGCCTCCTGAATCACCTGCCTTGTGGTAAGATCACGTTCCTGGTTAATCGCCTGATTGATTTTTTCTGCAGCCTTGTAAAGCCAGGTACTGAATTCCCCTTTTTGCATCTTGTCAAAGAATGTCATGGATTCCAAATCCCAGCCCATGATTTCTTCCAGATCAAGATCATACTGCTGTACCAACTGTATCACACTGTTTAATACTCCCAACATATAAACCTGCTGCTGTCTGAAATGTACTTTTGCAGATTCCATTTTCTGAATAATCTGTGTCACAGAAGCTTCAATCTTTCCATCAGGACCAAACTTGATGGCTGAAATCAGATCTGCCTCCATTACACTGTCAAAAAACCAGCTTTCCACTTCCCACCGGTTCCATATCATTGATATAGATGGTACTGCCTTTTCCTGCTATGGCTTTATAGCCAAGAGCATCAATCGCCGATTGGTATGCATAAGGGATATTGGATAATTCCTCACAGCTGTGACCGATTCCTATGGTAACGGGAACCTCAAGAATTCTCTTCGTTTCCTTACAGATATCTCCAAATACATCGATCAGCCCGGTGATGAAATCGTCATCGAGGGCTACCACCACTACCATCTCGGCTTCCAAAACAGACTGAAACAGCGCAAATCTGCAATATCCTTCCAGCTTTTCCCTGATAATCTGCATAACGGATACAGGGATCAGCTCCTCCTCACTGTGAAGACTCAGGGTATCATTTACCTCAGCCCGTTCGACCGAAACGGCTGCTATAATCCATTTCCATGCGCCTGCGATAGGGATATCGTATTCTTTTAGCTTCTGCTCTGCTATTTCATTGGAAAGGTTCTTGTGTACCAGATCATTAAAGAACTGCTCCCGGAATACAGGAAGGCTCTTTCTGTAATTTTCCCCTGAGTCTGTTAATATTCCGCTTTTCCTCAATTTCCCGGTCAAGATTGCTTTTAATTCTTTTTAAAATAGAGGTAAGCTCCTCCACATTAACAGGCTTTAAAATGTATTCGGTCACATTTAGCTTAATTGCTTTCTGGGCATATTCAAAGTCATCGTATCCGGAAAAAATAACAACTTTCATAGACGGATAACGCTGTCTTATCTTCTCTGCCAGTGCAAGACCATCCATATAAGGCATCCGGATATCCGTCAGCACCACATCCGGCTCCAGCACCTCTATTTTTTCAATTGCATCTTCCCCGTTTTCTGCGTCACCCACCACTTTAAAGCCAGCTGACTGCCATTCGATTTTCTTTATAATGCTTTTGCGGACTTCTTCTTCATCATCCACTAAAATAATACTGTATAGATCCATGCTGTTTTACCCCTTTAAGAAACCTTGCTGTTATGAAATCTGATAAAGCATTGCGTTGACAATTGCTGCCGCTACATTACTGCCGCCTTTTCTTCCTCTTGCCACAATATAGGGCACATCAGGAAGTGATAAAATCATCTCTTTGGACTGGATTACATTGACAAACCCCACTGGTACACCAATGATTAATCTGGGTTTTATGATTCCTTCCTGTATCAGCTCATGAAGATGAACCAGGGCAGTGGGTGCATTGCCAATGGCAAAAATACATTCTTTTGACATTCTGGCCGCCTTATCCATGCTGGCATGAGCTCTCGTCGTCTGCCTGTTTTTCGCATCCTCCGCTACATCCTCATCTGCCATAAAGCAGTGGACGCTGCTTCCTGCCCGTTCCAGCGCTTTTTTATTGATTCCCGCTTTTCCCATGTTGGTATCAGTAATTACCGGAATTCCTTCTTTTAATGCTTCTATTCCAAGCTTAACCGCGTGGGGCGAAAATATCAGCTGATCGGCATAATCAAAATCCGCCGTTGTATGAATCACCCGTTTGATTACCAGTTCCTGCTCCGGGTCCAGTTTCTTATCTCCCAGTTCCTGTGTTATGATTTCAAAGCTTCTTTTTTCTATTTCTTCAGGGCGAACCCGTTCCAGTTCTTTAAATTCCATTCTTTCCTCCGTTGTCACCGGCTAATCCCATCAGGCTGTAAATCCGGTCCATATTAAGGCTCTCCCGCAAAAGGTCTGCCAATCTGTCATACTGTTTTTCTTTATAATCCTGGTAGCTGAACGCTGTGCCCGGCTGGCTGGGCAGCCCTTTTTTCTTTCTCAATGCCCCTACTATGGTATCTGCAATCTGTTCACTGTCAAAGAAACCGTGAATATAGGTTCCGTATACATTCTTTCTCTGACAGCCGTCCATCTTTGCCAGATGGGAACCAGACTGGCTTTCCATCACATAGGATAAGGGCGGCAGCGCACGTTCTGTCTGACCCATGTGAATTTCATAGCCTTCTATATTCATTCCTGATAAATCTTCAAAGATTCCTTCCACTGCCGTACAGGAACCAGTCACTCTTGTTCTGGTTTCAGCTCCAAACTCAGTCCGTATGGGAAGTAGCCCCATGCCCCGTACAGAGGAAAGACCGGAAACAGACTCCACTGCCAGCGGATCCTTTAACTGTTCTCCAAGCATCTGAAATCCGCCGCAGATTCCAAACACCGGCACGCCTGATGAACTCAGCTTTAATACTCCAGCCTCCAGACCATTCTGACGCATCCAGAGAAGATCTTCTATGGTGTTCTTGCTTCCCGGTAAAAACACAAGATCCGGTTTTCCAAGAGCCGATACAGAATCCACATAGCGAAGAGCCACAGACGGTATGGTAGAGAATACAGAAAAATCTGTAAAGTTAGAGATTCTTGGAAAACGGATGACTGCTATCTCTACCTCTGCCCCCTCTGTTTTTCCAGCTATGGAAAGATGATTTCCCAAACTATCTTCGTCCTCGATATCCACATCCATATAAGGAACCACTCCAGCCACGGGTATGTGAAGCCGTTCTGTTATCATGTCAAGACCAGGTTCTAATATGGATTTATCTCCCCGGAATTTATTTACGATGAGGCCGCCGATTCTGTCTCTCTCTTCCGGCTCTAAAAGCATAACAGTGCCATAAAGCTGTGCAAATACTCCGCCCCGGTCAATATCTCCCACAAGCAGCACCGGCGCATCCGCCATCTTAGCCATTCCCATATTGACAATGTCTTCCTGCTTTAAATTGATCTCTGCCGGACTTCCTGCGCCTTCAATTACAATAATGTCGTATTCCTCTGACAATGTATCAAACGCTTTTTTTATTTCCGGTATCAGTTTCTTTTTGTAGGCAAAATACTCTTTTGCTGGCATATTGCCAATAGACACACCATTGACAATTACCTGGGAACCGATATCATTGGTGGGCTTTAGCAAAACCGGATTCATGGCTGCTACTGGCTTTACGCCTGCTGCCTCAGCCTGCACCACCTGTGCCCGCCCCATCTCAAGCCCTTCCTCAGTAATAAAGGAATTAAGTGCCATATTCTGGGATTTAAAAGGTGCAACCCGGTATCCATCCTGCTTAAAAATACGGCATAGTCCTGCCGTAATCAGACTTTTGCCTGCATTGGACATGGTCCCCTGAATCATAATTGTCTTTGCCATGTTCTCATTCTCCTTTTGTCAGTATGGATTTTAATACAGCAAGAAATGCATCATTTTCCATTCTCTGTTTGACACAGATCCTGTAATAAGTATGATCAAGCCCTCTGTAATTGGAACAGGACCTTATCAGCACCTGCCTTTCAAGCAATTCATTGTATAAAAGTTTTTCCACATTACCGGCGTTCTTTCTTGTATCTTTAAAAAACAAATAGTTTGCCATGGAATCATATACCAGAAAGCCCAAGTCTTTTAAGTTTTCCTTTAAGTATTCCCGTTCGCTGGAAATCAGCTTCCTTGTTTCTTTTACATATTCCGTTTCGCCAAGAGCTGCTTCACCGGCTGCCTGGGCAAGCGCAGACACGCTCCAGGGCTGGCGGATCCGGTTCATGAGTTCTATGGTTTTCTCATCTGTGGTTATCCCATAACCAAGGCGGACTCCTGCCATGGCATAAATTTTTGTAAATGCTTTTAAAACAAATACATGGCCATAGCCGCCCTTTGAAATCAGCTCCAGTACGGAATAAGATTCCGGATCATCGAGAAATTCATTAAAGCATTCATCTATTACACAGTAGATTCTTTTTTCTGAGCAAACATCAAGAAGTTCTTTCATCTCTTCTTTGGGGAGTGCGAACCCGGTGGGATTATTGGGGTTGCAAAGGAATAGCATTTCTATTTCCTGATCGTTTTCTTTCAGCCACCTGGTTATTTCTTTTACAGATAAGTGAAATCCATCCCTCTCATTTAAATCATACCATACAATTTCTGCAAAAACCGTCTCTAAAGCCTGCTCATATTCCAGAAAGGAGGGGGCGATTAACAGAGCCTTTCTGGGTTTTATAACCTGTACAATCTGAAAAATTAAATCTGCCGCTCCATTTCCACAGATAAGCTGCTTTTCAGAAAAACCATGGAAAGCTCCAAGTTCTGTAATCAGTTTGCTGCAGCGGCTGTCCGGATAGCAGGAACAGTTTTCAACTGCCTGTAATAATGCGTTTTTAACACCTTTCGCAAGCCCAAGAGGATTGATATTCGCTGAATAATCCATGGTAACCTGGTTGGTGTAAATATCTCCTCCATGCTGATATTCCATATTTATTTCTCCCAATTATGTGTATCTTCTAAAACGTGATTAAAAGCAGGATTCCAACAGGAATCAGCGCCAGTATGTAAGTAACAGTCATCAGTACGTTAGCTCTTACGATATCTTTATACTCCACCGCCCTCACCGGATCTCCGATCACAGGCTTTTCATATAAGGTTCCAAAATACCATGCATTTCCAGCCAGTTCAATCTGTAGAATTCCGGCACAGGCAGATTCTGTCTGAGCGGAGTTGGGACTTTTGTGATTAAAACGGTCACGTTTCCAGATCCGGAAACCATTATTCCCATTATATTTACTACCGAAAAGCAGCTGGCATATATAGCCTGCCGCCAGCATGAAAAAAGCGGATACGCGGGCAGGAATAAAATTAACCAGATCATCCAGTTTTGCAGCACACCGTCCAAACCAGAGATACCGGTCATTTTTATAACCTATCATGGAATCCATGGTGTTCACTGCCTTATATAAGAATACACCAGTTCCCCCAAAGAGGGCCATGAAAATCAAAGGTGCAATCACACCATCAGAGGTATTTTCGGCCACAGTTTCCACCGCTGCCTTTGTGATACCCATATCTGTGAGAGTTTTCGTGTCACGGCCCACGATCATGGATACCGCATGCCTTGCCTCTTCCGTATCCTGTTTTAAAAAATGCACGGTATACCTTCATACTCTCTTTCCTTAAGGAATGCCACGCCATCATCTGGTAGCACATGATGCTTTCCAGAGCAAGTCCAGCCATGGGGAAAATGCCATAAGAAACCGCTAAGAGCGCGAAGGAACTACCCCCGGCTGCAAGCAGCACCAGTAAAACCAGACATACCCCCTGCCTGTCTTTCCCCTGCTTCATTTTCCGGGAACCGGGGTCTTAATTTTTTCTCCAGCCAGCTTATCAGGTTTCCAATTCCGCAAACGGGGTGCCACAAGAATAAGGGATCTCCAAAGCACGCATCCAGAAAGCAGCCAATCAGAACCGCTATTATATGATATTTAAACATAAGTCAGTCCTTTTTCTCTTCTATTTTATACGAGAGGGTATTCCACACACCATACGGTAAACTTCGCCGCTGTGTTTTGCCAGCTTTACTGCCGCTCTGCCGGTGCTTTCCCTCCACCGCCTGTCAAATGGATCTTCGGGTACGATCCCACAGCCAAGTTCATTTATGGTAATAATTACATCCGGATTATGTTCCACAATTTCCCGGATTAATTGGTCAGGGTCCTTTTCTTCTTTTAACAGTCTTCTTACGTATTCGTGGAAATTATGAATGATTGTGCATTCAAGGGCTGCCTCACATGGATCTGTGGCGCCCTCTATAACCTTTTCACTGTCTTTCGATTCTATATTTGCGATTTGCAGGGCATAGTCAAGCTTTCCCTGCCATGCTCCTCCGACAATTAATTTCATTCCAATTCCTTTCTGATGGTGATATCAATTCATATGGGACAGAATAGCCAGTCCTATCACAAGAGCCAGCTCCAGAACCTGGAGAAAGTAACCTGCAAGATCTCCTGTGATGCCCCCAAATTCCCGTTTTGACATGTGATAATAATATAAAAATACTGCAGACGATATTGCAAAAACTCCTAAAGCTGCCGGAGCGCCTATCAGAAACCATACAGCAAGCAAAGAAATTATAAGATAAAGAGCCATAACAGTTCCAACCACTCTCTTATGCGCTCCATCTGAAAAAGCCGCAGCCAGTCCGCTTTTTTTCGCCATCGGAAATGTAACTACAGAGAGCCCGCTTAGCGCTCTTGTTATAACAAATGTAATACAAAATGCAGGGATCATAACTGGTCTCATTTCCATAAAAAATGCCAGATATAAAAGAAAATAGATTCCGCATCCAATGATGGCAAAGGCTCCTGTATGGGGGTCTTTGAGTATCTCCAGTTTTTTCTCTGTCTCGCCGTGGGAGGATTTTGCATCAATTACATCTAACAATCCATCCATATGGATTCCGCCTGTAACCGCTACAGGGATAACAACAGGCAGTATCTGTGCCAAAAAGGGGAATCCCATCGTACGAAAAAGGAGGATGGCACCGTATTCCATCAAACCGATTACAGCTCCTATGAGGGGGAAAAAGCACATGGCATATTTCATCCGCTCTTTTGTCCACTGAACCTGGGGCACAGGAATCCTGGAATACATGGAAAACGCTATCATCATACTGCCGGGTAGATTCATGGTACTGCCCCTTTCTTTCTATTAAACAACTTAGTATTTAGATCTTACAGCCATTAAAAAATATAATATCACAAAATCTGGTAAATGTCATTTCCTAATCATGTTCCAGTTTAGACTGAAAAGGCTCAGAGGGGTGCAGCTTAGGTTTTGAATATCTTTATAGGGCATAGGAAGAGAACTGTCTGCTGCTATGCCTCAAATAGTATAGAAAAGGACAATAAAAATGTGGATATAGGGCATGTGTAGAAAAAAGACTTTGTCTTGCCTCGCAAGCTGCAAGACGGCGGGGCAAGAATAAAGAGTCAATTGCTTCTATGCCAAAATTAGGGATTAGAGGGGTCGGAAAGTCAGGAATACGTGGCAGGGGAGCCGAAAAGAAGTCATCTCTGCCCACGCTCATAACGACGGGGCAAAATAAACAGCAGTGCTTTCAACTTTTTCATCTTTTTCAACTTTCAATCATGGTTCTTTTCCTTTTTCATCTTTTATGCTAAACTTAAATCATCAATTATACAGGGGGAAATGTATGTTATTGGAATTCACTTATACAAAAAAGGAGTATGCAGACGGCTGGAGGAAATTTTTTTTCCTGACAAAAGTAATTAAGAAATTTGATCTGGTTATTATGGCATTTTCTTTATTGATTCCGTTCTATTTGTTCTACCAGTATGGCTTTACCAGGTTTTATATCATGCTGGCCTTGGTAATATATTTTTTTAATCTTGTCATTGTTGCAGTCTTTTTCATTCGGCCTTACATGTTTTATCAGGAGTATGAGCAACTTCATCATCCCTATAAGCTGCTATTTGAAGATGATAAAATTACATTTGACGCTCATGGCATCCATTCTACCTTATCCTGGGATATCTACAAACACTATATGGAGAACAAGGACTATTTTTATATTATTCAGAAAAAGCGTACCTACACCTTAATACCAAAACGTATTTTTGCTTCAGAAAATGAAATCAGTGCATTCCGCCAGCTTTTAACCAATCATTTAACAACTCCTTAAAAATATACAGGCTGCCGCATTCAAAGACACCTTGGTCCTTAATGCAGCAGCCTATTAATAATTCTGCCTAAATCAGTTTTTCCAGATCCGGAAGTACCTCTAAACTTCTCTTTAAAATTCCCTTCATGTAAGCAATGGCAGTTCCATAGTTGGTAAAGGGCACTCCTGCATCCGCCGCTGTCTTTCTGCGGTATACCATCTCCCTTTCATTTAACATACAGCTGCCGCAGTGAATAATCAGTTTATAGTCAGAAAGCTCTTCCGGGAACTCTCTGCCTGATGATGTTTCAATCACAAGATCCTTACCCGTAAATTCCTTCAACCACCGGGGAAGTTTCACCGTACCGATGTCATCACACTGTCTGTGGTGGGTACAGCCCTCTGATATGAGAACTTTATCACCATCCTTTAGGGTGCTGATTGCCGCCACCCCTTTAATCGCATCCTCTAAAAAGCCTTTGTACCGCGCCATCAGGATGGAAAATGAGGTCAGGAGAACGTCATCCGGAGTATCCTTATTCACCTGTTCAAATGCCTGACTGTCTGTTATAACCAGATAGGGCCTGGTTCCAAGCTTTTCAATGGTCTGCTTAAGTTCCGTATCTCTTACAGATATGGCAACCGCTCCGGCCTCTAATATGTCTCTCATGGTCTGCTGCTGCGGCAGAATAATTCTGCCCTTTGGAGCTGCAGAATCAATGGGGATAACCAGAATTACAAGATCACAGGGTTTTAGCAGGTCGCCTACAATCCGCATCTTCATATCTCCTGTATTAACCAGAACTCCGATCCGTTCTTTCAGTTCATGAATCCGAAATCCCGTCTGGGCACTGACAGAAAGACCATCATCATAATCTCCCTCTCCCACAAGATCCGACTTGTTATACGCAACTACATAAGGAATATTCTTCTCTTTAAACAATCCGATCAGCTGCTGGTCCACTTCTGTCTTTCCTGCAGTTCCATCCACCACCAGGACTGCACAGTCTACACGGTTTAAGATCTGCTTCGTCTTGCGTACCCGCATCTCTCCCAGGGTACCTTCATCATCAAATCCTGGTGTATCGATAATTACTACCGGTCCCATGGGAAGAAGTTCCATGGATTTATGAACGGGATCTGTTGTGGTTCCTTTTATATCTGATACTACTGATAACTCCTGTCCGGTTACTGCATTGACTACACTTGATTTTCCTGCATTGCGGCGGCCAAAAAAGCCGATATGAATTCTCTCAGATGACGGCGTCTCATTTAATCCCATGTTTATCTCCTCTTATATGTCGTCTGCGGGGTATCAGAACCGGAAATCCCGGATTCCAGCTTCAATCTTTTCCAGATGATCTTCACAGATCGTCCGTACCTTCTCTTTGGGGATATTATTTAATTCGGCAGCAATTAACGCCTCGCCTACTTTCCGTGTATCCTCGGAAGCATAGTCCATTAAATATTCCTTTAATGTCATCAATGCGTTTGGCTGGCAGCAGTTTTGAATCTGACCGCTTTTACAAAGACTCATAAAACGGTCGCCGGTTCTTCCTTCTCTGTAACATGCCGTACAGAAGGAAGGGATATATCCTAAATCCATGAGCCAGTGTACCACCTCGTCAAGGGTTCTCTGGTCCGAAACGTCAAACTGTTCTGTGTCAGTAGGGCGAACCTCTTCCTCGTAACCGCCTACACTGGTTCTGGAACCGCCGCTGATCTGGGAAACTCCAAGGCGAATTACCTTCTCTCTTACACTCTGGCTCTCCCTGGTGGATACGATCATGCCTGTGTATGGAACGCAAACACGGATCAGTGCGCACAGCTTTGCAAAAATCTCGTCGCTGATTCCGTTAGAAAAAGCATTGGGATCAATATCGTCAGCGCTCTTAATACGTGGAACACTGATGGTATGAGGGCCTACTCCGTGAACTGCTTCTAAGTGCTCCGCATGCATTAACAGGCCTGCGAATTCATACTTGTACCGTTCCAGTCCAAATAAAACTCCAATTCCCACGTCGTCAATACCGCCCTCCATAGCCCGGTCCATGGCCTCTGTGTGGTAAGCGTAATTATGCTTTGGTCCTGTTGGGTGAAGGCTTTCATAGCTTTCCTTGTGATATGTTTCCTGAAATAAAATATAGGTTCCGATTCCGGCATCTTTTAACTTCCGGTAATTCTCCACGGTCGTAGCTGCTATGTTAACATTCACTCTGCGGATAGCACCGTTTTTGTGCTTGATGGAATAAATGGTATTAATGCATTCCAGGATATATTCAATGGGGTTATTAACAGGATCTTCCCCAGCTTCAAGGGCAAGCCGTTTATGTCCCATGTCCTGAAGGGCAACAACTTCTCTGGCAAGTTCTTCCTGTGTCAGTTTCTTTCTTGCAATATGTTTGTTCTTTAAATGATAGGGGCAATAGGTACAGCCATTTACACAGTAATTGGACAGATAGAGAGGTGCGAACATAACAATTCTGGTACCGTAAAACTTCTTTTGATCTCCTCTGCAAGATCATAAAGCTCTTTGATCTTTTCCGGAATATTGCAGGCTAAAAGAACGGAAGCCTCCCTGTGGGTCAGCCCCTTTAATTCTCTGGCCTTTGCAATAATCTGATCAATCAGTTCCACATTGTTTTTGTTTTGTTCCGCATAATCAAGAGTTTCCAGAATTTCTTCATGAGAAATGAATTCTTCCGCTTTCAGCGATTTTGGATCATACATAGTAATTCACCCTTTCTTTTGGGTCAGCATCTGCTTTCCCGTCAGTGTTTTTTTCTACTTCTAAGCATTCACATTCTGATAGGCTGTTTTGGAACTGATTCCACTTAACTTTCCGATCTTTCCGGTAAGGGCGGAAATAGTACTCTGAGGAGCATCTACCGCAATGCTGATGACACTCACTCCCCTTTTTTCGGATATGGAATTCCCATACGTCCGATGATGTAATGTCGGTATTCATGCAGAATTTCATTTAAAATTTCTACAGAATCTTCCTCCTCCACAACAATACCGATCACCGCAATTCTTGTTTCCATGCTTATCCCCCTTCTTTCCGTCTTCCTTTTCTCATTTGAACAAGAAAAGCCGCGCCAATCAGGCGCGGCAAACAAACAATTCCTCAATTGCCGAACCTTCTACCTCAAAACTGGTTTTTGGTATCAGGATGCTACTATGTGATAAATATAACATACTTGAGGATTTTTTTCAATTAATTCCTTCTTTGATTTTTATGGGGATCCCTGCCACTACTTCCATCACCATTTGAGCCCTGTTTGCTGCAATCTGATTGATGTTTCCAAGAACCTTGCGGTATTCATTGGTTTCGGGGCTGTAATGATCTCCATCAGAAAAAACTTCATTCGTCACGATTACCAGATGATCGGTCTGACGCTCTAAATTAAAGAGTCCTTCTGCAATTTCTGCCGCGGCCGTTCTTTTATCAAGAACCGGTAAGTCTCCTTCTTCCCACAGGCCAAACAGCTCATTGGAAACAAGATTGGACATGCATTCCAGAAGAACAACGGAAGGTCTGGATTTAAAAATCAGATTTTTTAAACTACGGTAACATTCTATCGTCTCAAACTGCTTTTTTTCCCGCATTTTCCGGTGTCGCAGGATTCTGTTTCTGCACTCCTCATCCCACGGTTTCATGGTAGCAATATAGACTTTTCTGTCTCCGCCCAGAGATACTGCCAGGTTTTCTGAGTATTCTGATTTTCCGCTCCCGCTTCCTCCGATAATCAGGGCAGTCATGACGGGTCCTCCATAGGCTTATAAGCCTCGATCTCGATATCTTCAAAAGAGCTCATGGTACCATATACATCAGCAGCCATTTGAAGCAGCGGAACTGCCGCAATCGCTCCCGTCCCTTCTCCCAGACACATACCCGCCTGAATAAGAGGAGACAATTCCAGTTCTTCCAGAAGAATACGTCCTGCGGGTTCTGCAGATACATGGGAGGCGATCATAAAATCCCGGCACCCTGGATAAATCCGTTCTGCCAAAAGTGCTGCAACTGCTGATATAAAGCCGTCTAAAAGTACAGGAATGCGGTAAATGGCTCCTCCTAAAAAAATTCCCGTCATACCAGCCAGATCAAAACCACCCACTGCTGACAGGATATCAATTTCATCCCGACAATTGGGACTGTATCTGGCTACCGCCTCCTGAATTACCTTTCGTTTCTGTCTCAGGCCAGCATCATTTAGCCCGGCACCCCTTCCGGTCAGATGCGTTGGGTCCTGCTTTAATAAAAGCGCTGCAACTGCACTGCTGGTAGTTGTATTTCCAATTCCCATTTCTCCGGTTGCCGCCAGATCATACCCTTTTTCCGAGAGTTCGCCCATTAGTTCGATTCCTGTTATGATTGCCTGCACAGCTTCATTTCTGGACATTGCATTGGTTTTTTAAAATTTTTGGTTCCATATGCAATTTTTTTGTTTATTAACGGATAGGTGGAACCGGACACCAGATCTCTTGCAACCCCCATATCAACCGGAAATACGTCCACTCCTGCCCGTTTTGCCATAATACACACACTGCTGTTGCCTCGTGTCATGTTTTCTGCCACCACTGCAGTAACTTCCATGCCGGTCTGGGTAACACCCTCTTCCACAATTCCGTTATCTGCACACAGAATCAGAAGTCCCCGTTTTTTTAACGTAACCAGGGAATTTCCCCTGATTCCCGCGATTTTTACAATATCATCTTCCAACACACCAAGGCTGTTTAATGGCTTGGCTACATGAGCCCAGCGCAGACGTGCTGTCTCTATTGCTTTCTTATCAGGCGGCTGTATCGCTGATAAATAATCCTTTAGTTCCTCATTCATTCTTTATGCCTCTCCGGTTAAGATCTTTTCATAGAGTTCAAACCATGGGATTCCATACTCATTTACCCATCGTAAAGTTCTGCTATCTGCTCTATATCCTCTGAGCTTCCCTGTACTATGGTAAATTCCTTCATGATTTCTTCCTCTGCTGTGTCATAATCTGTCTGCAAGCTTCTAAAAAACCGTTTGGGAAGACTGGGATTGGAAGGGTAATAAAAATGAGGGAAGCCTGCCATTACATTATCTCTGGTCAGAACACAATCCCAGCTCACATCCCTGCCAGGCTTTCGTGCCTGCATCTGTTCTCCATTGTTTGTACTGTCCCAGTAATGAAATTCATGTCCCCTGATGGACTCACCCTTTTTTAAAAACGGCATATCTTCTTTCGCCGCTGCTTCTATGTATCCAAACCGTTTTAATTTTCCTACAGGAAATGCTCTGCCTGGAATAATCCCTGCCATCAAAAAGACATCATGCTCCTGTGATTCCAGTTCCTCGTGGAGGTAGAGGAAACCACCGCATTCTGCCAGTATGGGGATTTGATTATCACTGGCCTCCCGGATTTCCTTAAGCATATTCTGATTTTCGGACAGCTGTTTTAAATATAGCTCCGGATAACCACCACCCAGTATCAGCCCGCAGATTCCTTCTGGAAGATGTCTGTCCCGAAGGGGACTAAACGGAATAAGCTGTGCCCCCATATCCTCTAACATCTTTCTGTTTTCCTGATAATAAAAGCAAAAGGCCTCATCAACGGCAATCCCCACCGGTATCTTCTCACCGTAAGTGGTTGGTTCTTTCCATTCTTCATTTCCAGATTCCAAGGATATTTCAGGGGCAGTTCCTGATAACTGTAAAAGTCCGTCTATATCAACTGTTTCTTCCATCTTACATGCCAGTTTTATTAGTTTGTCTTTCAGCCCTTCCACTTCTCCCGGAAGAACCAGCCCTAAATGACGACTGGAGAAATCCGCCTCGTCACATTGAGGAAGATATCCAAAGACCCGGATTCCCAGCGCTTCTATCTGAGGAGTCAGCCGCTGTGCCATAACAGGTGAGATCCTGTTTAAGATTACGCCTTCAATGCGGCTGTCATTTCTGTATTCCAAAAAGCCTTTACATACAGCAGCCAGAGACAGACTGGCACCCCTGCAGTCAAGAATCAGCACTACAGGTGTTTTCACTGCGCAGGCTACTTCATAGGAGCTTGCCCACGTACTGTCTCCTCCCATTCCATCGTAATACCCCATGACACCTTCGATTACAGATATTTCAGCTTCTTTTGATTCCCTGAGAAAAAGCTCTCTAGCCGATTCCTGATTCAGGAAAAATGTATCCAGATTTCCTCCGTCTATGCCAAGAACGGCCTTATGGAACATGGGATCAATATAATCTGGTCCGCATTTAAAGGAACGGCAGGAAATGCCTCTTAAAAGTAACGCCTGTAAAAGTCCACAGGTGATCATGGTTTTTCCGCTGCCGCTTTTGGGTGCAGCAAGCATGATTCTCTTATTTTCCTGACTCAAAAGACAATCCTCCTTCCCCTCCGAATGAAATAATGTAAACCGGGTTCTGCCCCATCATCATATGATAGCTGCCTGCTGTTTTTGCTTTTGAAACCTGCATCTGAACGATCTCTGCTTCTATGGAATGTTTTTTTAGCCACAATAACATTTCAGATAAAGATTCCAAAGCAATGAAATTAGCAACTATACGAACCTTGGGGTTCTTTTTTAAAACAAGATCTAGAACATCTTCTAAATTTCCTGATGTGCCTCCCAGGAATACGTGAGTAGCGGCTTCCAGTCCGGATAATGCTTCTGGCGCAGTCCCTTTTACGACAGTAACGCAGTCCGCCGCGAATTTCTCTTTATTCGCCTCTATGAGAGCCTGTGCTTCCGGCTTCTTTTCCACAGCATAAACCTTCCCACTGGTTAAATACCCCGATGCTTCTATGGATACGGATCCAGTACCTGCTCCGATATCATAAAGAATGGAGTCCGGACTCAGTTCCAGCTTGGATACGCAGACTGTCCGCACCTCGCATTTGGTCATAGGGACATCACCCCTGATAAACAATTCATCTCTCATTTTTACCTCTCAATCAGTACTGCTGACAAGATATCAAACGTCTGGTTCTTAAGCGTTGCAGGTGTACCTGTGGTAATCCTCTCATCCTCGTAGGATAACCGTTCACCTACAGATAAGCGTACATGCTCATATCCATTCTCCTCCAAAAGACTGCACAAAGCATTTACAGAATTACGCTGATCCAGCAGGGCAAATATTCTCTGGTGGTGTTTCAGTTCTTCCAGAAGATCCCATTCTCTGCCATGAAGGCTGATCAGCCGTACGTTCTCCCAGCCGGTTTTCAGTCTTGCGCACAAATAGGATACGGAAGAAATTCCAGGAAGAATCTCCGTCTTATAAAGTTTGGAATAGGGCTCTTCTAAAAGGGCTGCTGCCATTTTCTCCGCACCGCTGTAAAAACCGGCATCACCAGAGAAAAGAACGGCAATCCGCTGATACTCTCCATGTTCATTCAGCCAGGGAAGGATATCCTTGCTTAAATAATAGGGAAGCTTTAATATCTCAGGGTTTAAGTCTCCAATATCATGAAGAATCCGCTTAGCTCCGAATACAACCTGACAGCTCTTAAGAGTATTTAATGCTTTTACCGTCATCTGCTCCGGCCCGCCCATTCCGGTTCCTATTAAATAAATGGCCCCTTTACTCAAAGAGGTCTCTGAGGACTTCCCATTAATTAAAATTTCCTTTACTTCATCTAATCCCACACCCTCTTCGTCTATGGGGCGACCGATTACAACGGCTGTAATGTTGCATAAAGAAGCTGCCTGCAGCTTTTCTAAAAACCCTCCTGCATGACCAGCCTCCTTTGTAACGAGATAACGGATCTTTAACTGCCGGATCATAGCCTGATTCAGTTCCAGAGAAAATGGCCCCTGCATCCCGATGATTCGGTTTCCCTTAAATCCCAGCTGTTCACAGGCAGCCAGTACGGTGGAAGAAGAAAGCACTCTTGCATAGACCCGTTCCTCCCAGTCCTCAACCTTTGTATACCAGTCAAGTTCCTTGCTTCCTGTAGTTGCCAGCACATTGCCTGTATTCTGGTTCAAAAAACGAATGGCCTCCTCCATGGAATCCACCCAGACCACATGATCTCCATCTCCACTGTCTTTTAACGACTCCCGCAGTATCCTTAAACGTTTCGTCCCTGTCTGAGTACACGCATGAAGAATATTCCGGCTTACCTCTGCTGCATAGGGGTGGGTGGCGTCTAATACAAGGGTAATTCCCATTTCCCTGATAAATACTCCCATCTCTTCTGCGTCCATGGGAGTGTTGTGAATATGTAGAAACCGGCTTTCCAAAAGGAGCATCTTCCCATATCCTGTAGCAACGCTGACCCATGCTTCAAGCTGGTTTTCATGACAGAATTCTGCCAGAAGCCGCCCCTCTGTTGTACCTCCAAAAATCAGTATTTTACACATTTTTATATCCTCTCGGTGTGACCATTCGTCCACTTATCTCTCTGGTCATGGAATTTCCTATGTAAACGGTTGTAAACATATCCACATTGGTATCTTTTAACTGGGAAAGAGTCAAAACTTCCATCTCTTCACCTTCTCTGCCAATGTTTCTTACAAGCCCGCAGACCGTCTCCGGTTTCTGGTGCTGCAACACAATTTCACAGGCATTTTTCAGATAATCCGCTCTTTTTTTGCTTGACGGATTGTATAAACAGATCACCATATCTGAACTGGCAGAATTCTTCAGTCTGTCTTCGATCAGTTCCATAGGCGTAAGAAGATCGCTTAAACTGATCACTGCAAAGTCATGGCCAAGAGGAGCGCCAAGTACAGCTCCGCCGCTTAATGCCGCTGTAACGCCGGGGATCACTTCAATTTCTAAATCTGGTGACTCTTCAGCCAACTGAAGGATAAGACCGCTCATACCATAGACACCAGAATCACCGCTGCATACCATGGCAACCCGTTTTCCTTCCCGGGCTTTTAAAATAGCCATCTGGCACCGTTCCTGCTCCTGTCGCATGGGGTGGTAAGCATCTCTTTTTCCGGAAAATGTTCCCGCAAAAGATCTACATAAACCGTATATCCTACAATGATTTCACTGTCTTTTAAGGCATTCACCGCCCTGATTGTCATATCCTCATAGGATCCCGGGCCGATTCCTACCACATATAATTTACCTGTTGTTTTCATATCATTACCTTCCAATCTAAGACTGCAGCAGCAACTGTCACGCCGGCAGCCGCTTCTTTTTTAATGATCAGTTTTCCGCCCCCCAGTTCTTTTACACAGCAAAGTGCTGCCCGCTCGCAAACATTGTCCACACCTGTAATCTGCTTTACAAAGGAAGATGAGGTGAAATCTCCCTGGATTCCTGCGAGAATCTCTGCGGGATAGGTATAAAAGGGAACGCCTGTATCTCTGGCAAATTCACAGAGTCCTTTTTCCTCTTTCTTTAAATCAATGCTTGCACACCCCGCTATGGCAAGAGAGGATATATTATGTTCCTTTAATACACGGGTTACCCCGTCTTTTATGGCAGTAACAGAGGTGTTTTTCCTGCACCCGATTCCCAGTATCAGAATCTTTGGAATAAGCCTGAGGAAATGATCCGTTTTTCCCTTCTCCCCGGAATCTGCAATTGTGATATACAGGCCGGTGTCTGTTTTTTGCATCTAAGCATAATTCCTCCGGCAGCCTTCCATCTATGGGAAAATCACTGTGAAACCCAACCGTTTCTCCCCTTAAAACAGCTGCTGATACTTTTTTAACCAGGTTAAGTTCTGTAATGGCAAGTCCCAGCCTTTTGGCAAATAAATCAGCTGCAAATTTTCCATGTATATCGGTAGCAGTGGTAATCACCGCCTGACCGCCTGTAATTTCGGCACTACGTTCTGCCAGTTCATTGGCTCCCCCTAAATGCCCGGAAAGCACGGAAATACTAAATCTCCCCTGATCATCTAATACCACCACTGCAGGGTCAACCGCTTTCCCTTTTATATACGGAGCAATGGAACGGACTGCAATCCCCATGGCTCCAATAAACACAATTCCGTCTTTATCAATAAACTGCTCTTTTGTCCACTCTCCCAAAGACAAAGTCAGAGGCTTTAATCCCGGTCCTTTTCCAAAGCCCTCACAAAGCTCTCCCTCTTTTAGAAGACCTTCCATCAGCGTAATAGCTGTGCTGGCTCCTGCCTCCGTAAAGCAAATGACAGCGATTCTCATACCGTCTCCCCGGTTCCTTTCCGAAATTCAGTGGTAAATGACGGATCATAAAGTAGAGAACGGCTGTAATTGCTTTGTGACACCGCATCTCCCACCAGAATCAGAGCTGTTTTTAGTATCTGCTCCCTCTGGGCGCATTCTTCCAATGTGGCTACAGTACAAACAACAGTCTTTTCCTCTGGCCATGTTGCCTTATAACAAATGGCCGCTGGTGTTTCCGGAGAGTATCCGCCACGAATCAGTTCCTTTGACAGTTCCTTTAACATACCTACTTAAAAAAATCACCATGGTTGCACCATGGGCCGCAAAAGAAGCGATGGATTCCCGTTCCGGCACCGGAGTCCGTCCTGCCATTCTGGTAATAATCACACTCTGAGTTACCTTAGGAAGTGTATATTCCATCTTCATTGCAGAAGCTGCGCCGCAAAAGGAACTGACACCCGGGCAGATTTCATAGGAGATCCCCCTGTTATCAAGCTCGTCCATCTGCTCTCTGATGGCACCGTAAATGCATGGATCTCCTGTATGGAGGCGTACCGTCATTTTCCCACCGGACTCTGCCTGTACCACTACCTCAATCACCTCTTCCAGGGTCATCTTTGCACTGTCATAAACTGCGCAGTCTGACTTTTTATAATCCAGAAGAGCGGGATTTACCAGGGAACCTGCATAGATAATGACATCCGCTTTTTCTAAAAGTTCTTTTCCTCTAACCGTTATTAAATCCGGTGCTCCCGGACCTGCTCCAACTATATGTACCATATTTACCTCACTATAATCAATGAATAATAACCTGCCTCGTCGGGTATCTCCACAAGGGAATGATAGACCCGCTCATCTGTCATGCCGCAGTTCTCCACCATAACAGCCTCAAAACCACTTGCACTGATCTCTTCCTTTACCGCTTTCATCTGTCTTCCTGCTTTCATAAGAACCTTAACACCAGGAAGCTTTAATGCATCTTTTATCTGATAAGAGGCAGGGATTATGTGAAGCTCTTCCGCTCCTGTTACCAGAGGAATACCAAGCCTGGCGGCAACGGCGCAAAATGATGTAATACCGCTTTCCAGCCGGGTGGCATAACCTTCCTTCCACAGCCTTTCTAAGAGATAACTGCAGGTGGAATAAATCGTAACATCTCCAAGGGTAATAAATCCCACATTCTCCCCTCTGTCCAGCCGTTCCATCACCGCTTTTGCAGCAGATTCATGGCTGTCTTCTAAAACTTTCTTATCTTTTGTCATGGGCATGGGCAGATAAAGGCATTCCTTTTCCTCAATCTCAGGAACTGCCGCTTTTGCAATCTGGTATGCCGTACAAATATTTTTATCGCTGTGAGGGATGGCAATTACATCCATTTCCCGTATTCTTCGTACCGCTTTTAAAGTCATCAGTTCCGGATCTCCCGGCCCTACCCCAATACCATACATGATTCCAGCCATTTGTTATCCTCCTGTGTCCAATTACAATCTATTTTTTTATCATTTTAAGAGCATCCGGCGTCATGGAAAGAATACCAAGTGTATTGGAAAATGTGATTACTTCCACTGGAATTCCTCCTGTCCACTCTGTCATATATGCCTTTATTCTGTTTACCACCTCAGACATCACCGGTTTTAGGACTCCCATCTCTTCCAATATCCCAGCTGCCGTCTCCATGGTGTTGGATTGTAAAATCATTTCTTTTTTATCGCTGCCTAGAAACTCTCCGGCACAATCCCAGAGCACCTCCATACGGCGGTCTCCGTATCTGGAATGGGTGTTTTCCACCCCTCCCGCGACCTTAATCAGTTTCCCGATATGCCCCACAAAAAGGATCTGTTCAAACCCTTCTTCCTTCACCATAGTACAGGATTGCCGGATAAAATTACTGATGGTAACACCTTCCCCGTCGGGAAGATTTAACTGATCTTTTATAAAAGACTCCCCGTAATTACCCGGTGTCAGTATGACCCGTTTCAGACCAGCCACCGCTTTCATATGAAGCTCCAGGGAAATGGTGGCAGTCAGGGCCTCTTCACTCATAGGTTTTACAATTCCGGTTGTTCCAAGAATAGACAGTCCGCCTATAATTCCCAGCTTTGAATTAAAGGTCTTTTCTGCAAGTTCCCTGCCTTCCGGGATCCAGATGCAGATTAACAGGGCACCTTTATAATCCGCTGTTCTTCTTACTTCATCCACTTCATCAAAAATCATGCTTCTGGGTACTGGATTGATGGCCGGATATCCCACAGGTGAAGAAAGGCCGGGTTTGGTTACCCGGCCCACACCTTCCGACGCTGTTAAAATCAGCTGCCCGAATTCTCCGGTCTTTTCTCTGACAAAAGAACAGCCGGCCGGAGATGCTCCTTCTCCAGTTTCATCTAATAATTCCACAGACGCATAGATTAGCGCCTGGTCTGTTACATCCGGGTCGTCACCTGCATCTTTTCTCACCGCACATGATACCTTGTCCGGTTTCATGACAACATGAAAAAAGGGGCAGATCAGCTTCCGTCCCTTTTGGCGTCATTAGCTTCATATGTTGTAACTGGTTTCCCATAAGCAGCATTGCTGCCGCAGCTTTGGCAGCAACAGCCGCACAGGTACCAGTGGTAAATCCGCATCGCAATTCTCTTTTATCCATATTTCTCTTCCTCTTCGAAAAATATTATAAAAGATTTTTGCTTCCGGTGCAAGGAATTTCCTGCTTTTTACCTATACTTCCTCTTTTTTCTCCAATGCATCGTTTTTCAATTCTCTTTTTCTCTTGGTAATCAGACCGCCGATGCGGCCGCTTTCCTTCGCACTTAAACAGCGCCAGCCTCCTTTTATTACTTTCTCATCAAGACCAAGCTCTGTGGCTATTTCAAATTTAAGTACCTCCTCCGGTTTTAAATTACGGGGATCGAAGGGTTCTGATTTTTTTCCTTTTGGCATACTGTCGTTCTCCTTTCATAAATCTAAAAAGAGTATGCCCGTTTCAAATGGAAATAAACTCCATTTTACCAAAACAAAAAAGAAAGAAGCAAAAAAAGCTTCTCTCTTCTTCGTTTTACGTTATCTTTTTGGTATAATCACGGCTGCAATGATATAGGCTACAATTCCAGAACCCGTACAGGCAAGAATTGCCCATAAAAGGCGGATAATTGTAGGGTCTACATCAAAATATTCTGCAATTCCACCACATACACCACACAGCATTTTGTCCGTATCAGAACGGTATAATTTTTTCTCCATGTCTTAATCTCCTCTCTTGTTGTCACCAGGCTAATCTATTATTCATAAAATTTTACTTCTATCCCACCTGTGCTGCAATCTAAATTCATATCCTTGCTGGCGGAATAATCCCAGTTATCTCTGCCGTTAAGGGCTGACATCTGTTCATCTGCGATTTTTATACCTCCAATTTTTGACTGAATCTTATAATTATAATCTTCCTTTTTGCCTGAAAGAAGCATCAGGACTGCACCTACTTTGCATTCTCCATTAATATCACCGGTTGTTGTACCGGTATATTCCACGGCTCCGACGCTGCATTTAATGTCTAAATCGCCTACATTACCCTGCCTCACGGAAAGTGCACCTGCCTTTACATTAAGGCTCATATCATCAGCAGATATGGACCGGCAGGCTATAATCGGATCCAGACCATGCATCCCTCTCTTCTTGGAAACTGCTAAATCCATATCTGTAAAATGATACCCCTTAGGCACGCTGATCGTCATCACAAGATCCGTTTCATCTGACAGGAACCCAGTCCCGGTTGTCAGATCAATCTCATCATTCTCATCTTTTAAATTCCAGTTCCCATCCTTTTTGTTGCAATAGATGGTTAACTCACTTACAGCTGGATCCTCTACTATAAAAACCCTTCCTGCTCTGATATCTACACTCAGGCTTTTTGCAGTACCGGTGGTATAAATTTGCTGGCCTTTTTCTTCCGGTACTTCAAGATCTGAATCAAAATCATAATAATTTTCTGAACCTTTCGGCTGGTTTTCATAATCCAGATCCTCAAATGAGAAATCAGAAAATGTATCTTTCCAGAAGCCGCTTCCCCTTGGAACAATATCACGAAGATCAGCTCCATAGGTTACCGCTGTAGCAGCCATAATGCCGCCCGCAACTACAAGGATTATCCCTGCAATCACACATTTTTTCATAAATTTGTTCATGACCGCGCCCTCCTTCCGTGTAACAACCGGTTAAACAGATCGATACAGCTTCGAAACAGAAACGGCAGAAACTTTCCATAAAATACACCGCAAACGGCCAACGAAACAAGACCAAGGCCAAGAATCAGTATCCCCAGACCCAGCAGCAATATTCCGTCCAGAGGATGAATGATCATGGTAGTAAAACCAGCTACCGCCAGGGCAAATCCTGCTGCCAGGAATGCAAACGTTACCGCTCCTATTGCAACCACCGCTGCAAACAGCACTCCTATGAGACCAGCCAAAATTCCCAGTATCCCTCCTCCAATGCCAAAAAAGCATGGGAGAAGCTGCAATGATCAGAACAATCCACAAAATAATTTTAATGGTACGCCTGTTATCCCCCCGTCTTTTTCGGACGGGTTCACTTTCCTGTTTATAAAACCCACTGTCTTTTTCTGGCTGCTCCGTAACCTCCGGAAGATCGTAGCGCTTTGCCATCTGGTAATTGGGATCCCGGAAGCGCTCATCCTGATAACCACTTTCCGTGAACTCTCCGCCTTCCTTTAAATGTCCGTTCATATCCGCCCGGATCATGGCTGCAATCCGTTCCGGACTTCCAAACTCCCGTATTACAGAATCCTCATTCTCCGGTCCTGCTTCTTCCAGATAATCTCTGTAATATTCAATTGCATCTTCTTTTTCTTCATCAGGAATATCCGCCAGCAGATATTCCAGCTCTCTCATAAACTCATCCCTGTTCATATATGTGCCTCCTCAAATATTCGGGATATCTTCTGCGAATAACCTGCCCATTCGCTTTTATAGAGATTTAACTGTATCCGCCCTTTTTCCGTAATCTTATAATACCTTCTGTTCCTTCCATCGTATGCAAGATCATATACTTCCAGACATTCTTCCTTCTGAAGTCTTCGAAGAACAGGATAAAGCGTTGATTCTGAAATCTCAATAACATTTCTTACGTCCTGGGTGATCTTGTAGCCGTATGTTCCCTCCTGGTCTTTTGATACGACTGCCAGGACAATGGCGTCCAATAATGCTGCTCCTGTGTTAAAAAAACCATACGTCCACTCCTATCTTTTCTGCCTGGGTATTCCTTTACTCTCTGCCTTCTCCCGGATCCTTTGGTATGATCACTGCTGCAAGTATATAAATGGCAATACTTCCGCCGATTAAGGATGCCCCGGTTACCAGGTGAAACAAATGCCTCCATGTCTGAAACAGCATAAGCAGAATCCATATCAGCCTTATCATAACCGGATCCACAGCCAGATACTCACCAATTCCTCCACAAACTCCACATAAAACTCTGTTCTTTACTGAACGGTACAAACGCTTTGCTCCCACGATTGACCACCTTTCCTCTGACTTTTAATTTTCATCTATAATATTATTTATTTATTTATATTATATGTTGTATAATATAGTGTTATTATATGCTATATAATATTAGTTGTCAACACCCATTAGAAAAATACTTTAATATAAAAGACACCTTTCACGCAAAATCCTGTGAAAGGTGTCTTTTAAAAGCCGGTCAGTGTAATAGAAAATCAATGTTTTTTTTCTTCCTATAATGATACAGGGCTCCAATTAAATTGGAATCATTAAAATAGCGGCAGGCAACAACCTCCGGTCTTGGTAAATAAGGAGACAGTTTCCGCAGAGGATGTTCATTGCAGAATTTCTCCACATGTTTTCTGATATACTCAATCAGAAGAGGCTGTTTGCTGATTCCTCCTCCGATCGCCACAAGCTCCGCATCAAACAGTACCTGTAAATTATAAATCCGGACTGCAAGCTGTCTTGTATAGCGGTCCAACCCCCTTTAACACTTCCGGATTTCCCTGTTCTGCCATCTCAAAGATACGGATACCATCAAGCTCTTCCTTGGGAATTCCTGTTTCTTCTGATACCGCTTTGATCAGTGCAGTCGCTCCTCCCGCAGTTCCCCAATATCCGCTCATCTGATCCAGATTTTCATCTGATACTGCCATGTAGCTGAATTCTCCTGCTGAAAAATGGTTTCCCTTATAGATCTTACCGTCGATAATCAGGCCACCTCCTACCGCAGTTCCCAGTACAAGGACAATTCCGTTATTTACGTCTTTCAGACTCCCCATCCATTTTTCTGCCAGAGCCGCACATTTTCCGTCATTTTCAATTGTAACAGGCACTTTACATTTCTCCTGAAGCAGTTCAACCATATTATGACCTGTCACGCAGCTTATTCTCCCGCCTGTATAGCAGTATCCTGTTTCGCTGTCTAATATCCCGGGAGCACTCATGGCAATCCCCTCAGCCCTGCCTTCATACTTTTTAAAAATGGAATACAGGGTTTCTAAATAATTCTCCAGATTCTCACTTTCACAAACCGTGGTCTTAACCTTGCCTTTTTCAATAAATTCCCCGTCTGCATTCATAAGAGCATACTTAATAAATGTACCCCCTGCATCAATTACAAGAAATTCCATTGGTCTTTTCCTCCTTCTCCAGTTTTCGCAGCAAGTAGGCGGGAGTACAGCTCCATGCATGGCAATAGCTGTTTACAGCAGAAGAACCATAAGGAGATTCTTCCGGATTTTCCGGATTATACAGTTCCCAGAAAGTATCTGCCCCGTTAGAGAGCATACCACCCCAGTAATATTTCATATAATCCACTGCCATTTTCTTTTCCCCGCACAGAATCAGCGCCTCCACATAATGATGATTCATGTAAGGTGTGACCATTCCCATATCAGGATTCATCTCAGTAATATGTTTTAAAAGCGCACCGGCCTCCTGGTCTTTTATTACACCTGCCAGTACCATCCATACCTGGCTTGCATAAGAGACCTGACGTTTGGCTCCACTGATAAACACATGAAGTTTTTCATCCCATAAATGCTTCAAAGCTGCACTAATGCAATACCCCTTTTCCTCCTGTAATTGCTTTGCTAGTTCTTCTTCTCCCAGAACCTTAGCAATTTCAATCGCTGCATTTAATGTATAGATATAGATTGCCTGAGCACTGGCCTGTTTGTCAAGTCCTTCTTTCCAGTCAACAAAGCACCAGAACGTATCGCTGCCCTCAATTATATAGTTATCATTAAAACGCTTTCTTGCCAGTTCGATCTGCCTGTAAGCCGGCTGCCAAAGATCCTTTAAGGTTTCCAGATCTTTTGAAGCCTCATAATAATCCTTTAAAGTGGATATGAAAAATAAAGAATAATCAAATAAAAATGTGTCATCTACAATATACTCCGGTTCTGTAAAAAGACAGGCACCGATGGCTCCGTCGTCTCTTGTAAGACCGCCGAACAGATACAGGCATCGTTTGACCATATCATAGTTTTTAAAGGTCTCGTAATTGGCAAGTGCCTGCAGCCTTAAATCCCCCAGCCAAAGGCGCCTGTCACGTTTGGGTCCATCTTCAAACACAGACTGCATACAGTTTTGAAGAGTTCGTAAGCTGACTCTGTCCAGCTGATTCATGAGCGGGTCAGCAACACACGCCACCCCTTCCATACTAACTGCAGAAACAGCTCTGCATACAACTTCCTCTACCACCACCTGATATTTTAAAGAGGTATCCACCACATAAATCTCAAGGAAGCGGAATGCATACCTTCTGGGCAGCTTAAGGCATACGGGAAGCACATCAATATGTATATACTCCTCCTGAATCCATCCCCTGCTGATCCAGCCATTGTAATCTTCGGATTTTTCTATTAATTCTTTAGCAATTTCACCGAATTTCAGCCTTAAGTATGCAGGTGCATCCTGAGGACTTCCGGCTGATTTTAACGTTAAGCTGACATAGCCCACCTGATGATCTCCAAAATCCAGAACAACAGAATCTCCTTTTTTTAGTAACATACCGGGTAAATCTTCAAGCTTTGCCCCCGGATGAATTTTCCCTTTATCATCTACAGTTACAATTCCTGTCGGTTTCACCAGATTTTCTATCAGCTTTCCCTCCAGCTTTTTTGCCTTCTCTACAAATGCCTCATTGGTAACTCTCTTCATTTCCAAATCAATACTGACTGCCGCCATAATTGTTCCTTTCTTAACGTTTTTCCAATCTTCTTTCCTCTAACTCTCTGTTGATCTGCGGAAGCTTTTTTATCCAGATCATACATCAGAAACGTAATGATAGTTAATATATTGGTTGCAAGCGGGATCCATATATACATGGCACTGATGGCATTTAAAGCAGAGTTTGTCTGAACCTGTGCGTTTGCCACATAGCCGCTGGATGCCAAAAGTGCTGCAGCCACAGAACTTGCCACTGCCATTCCCACCTTACCAATAAATCCATTTACGGCTGACATGGTTCCTGCAATGTTAACTCCTGATTTCCATTCACCATAATCTACCGGATCAGGCTGAATGGCAAAATGCATGCTTCCCTTCAGTCCATATCCTAAAGCTGCAACTGTCACGCCTGCAATCACAACGGGAACTGAGGTTCCTCCAGCAAAAACAATCAGAAGTCCTGCACCGTGAAGTACAGAGCCTGTTATCATCAGATTCCTTTTTGAAGTCATACGGGCCAAAAACGGAACACTGAGATTTGTAGCAACAGGGATTAAAGTTGTAATCGTCGCCACCACACTTGAAAGCTCTTTATTGTTTAAGTTGTAAGTGAAGTAATATATAATGGCTCCTGCCTGAATAATAAAACCGCCGAAAAACCAGATAATATTGGCAGCAAACAATAACCACGGCTTATTGTGAATCAGACAGTTTATACTGGCCTTCAGGCTTACCTTATCTTCATTGATACGCACTCTCTCTTTTGTGTTATAAAAACAGAAGAAGAATACCAGGCAGCCTACAATACCAAAAATCATCATAACGATTCGAAATCCTACGGCTTCATTTCCGTTGCCAAAACGGTCTACCATCTTAAGAGCAAAGGCAGATACTACAGTAGAACCCATATAAGAGAAAAACACACGGCTGGCAGCCAAGTTGGTTCTCTCCTGGGGATCAGCGGTCAGAGACGGCAGTATGGAGGCCATAGGAATATTTACAATGGTATAGGCAAGAGATAGCAGCATATAGGTTACATATGCATAGATGAGCATCCCCTTCTGTGAAATATCCGGTACGCTGAATGCCAGAAATGCAGTCACTGCAAAGGGCACCGCACCTGCAAAAATCCATGGTCTGGATTTCCCCCATTTCGTATTGGTTCTGTCAATAAGAATCCCCACTGCCAGATCTGTAAATCCGTCAAAAATTTTAGTTACCAGAAACATGACGCTTACTGCCGCTGCATTTAAATGCATCACATCTGTGTAAAAATATAATAGATATAATGAAATCACCTGCCAGATCAGATTACAGGCAAAATCAGAAGAACCATAACCAATCCTCTGCCTCCACTTGCTTTTTTTAATCTCTTTTTCGAACGTATCCATCTTCTCAACCTCTCCTTATTTATTGATAGTTGTATACTATCACCAGGAAAAGATTTTGACTAATGACTAATTTATGTTATTGACTTGATATTTTTTAAGATGGTACACTAATAAAAAGATTACCATCGGAGGAAGCTGTCATGAAAATATACAAGAATAAATTTAAAGAATTTATTTTTTCATATAATGAAGATGAAGAATTTTACCACCGTCTCTTTGAGGCGGAACAACGCTCTCCCCAGACTTTTTCCTCATATGTGAATTCGCTGGACCAGGAATATATTGAACGGCGCCAGATATATGTTCCCTGCCTGCACCCAATCTGGCATCCATATATCTCTGAAAACGCATTTTTTAAATCCTCCTCACAGAATATTTACATCAATAAACATAACCGCTATACTCCGGAATTTATTCATGAGCATGAATTTTATGAATGCTTTTACGTTTACTCCGGCACCTGTGCCAACACCATTCAGGGGAAAAAAGAGTGTGCAAAACCGGAGATTTATGTATTATTCCGCCTAAAACAAGACACAGCATCGCCGTATTTGATGACAGTATTGTGATTAATATCATGATTAAATCCAATGCCTTCCATTCAACCTTTTTTGAGCTGTTCGCCAACAACAATGCCTTGTCCCACTTTTTTGCCTATACCTTGTATAAAAAAACGGAAAATAATTACCTGCTGTTTCATACCAGATCCGATAAGGTAATCTGCAATCTGATCGAAGACATTTATATTGAATTCTACGGACATCAAAAGTACTCTGACCCCCTACTGGACAGCTATCTTCTCACATTCTGGGCGATCCTGCTGCGCCGGCATGAAAAGCATCTGGAAAGCTTTTTAAATACCACTCATAAAAACCTTGCACTTCCTGATATCCTGAATTACTTTCAGATACACTTTATGGATGTCACGCTTTCCTCTGCCGCAGAATATTTCGGCTTTTCCGTCCCTCATTTCAGCAAGCTGGTCAAGGAACATACAGGCCAGACCTTCACTAAGCTTATCCGGGATATACGTCTGGAAAAAGCATGCCGGGCACTTAAGACTACAAATTTAAGCATCTCTTCCATCTGCGAAATTATTGGTTATACAAATCCGGAGCACTTTAACCGGATTTTTAAGGAGACCTTTCATATGACGCCCGGAGAATACCGAAAAAATAAATGAGTGTCAGAAAAGGAGCAGAAAATTCTGCTCCTCACTCTTTTTAACCAGTTCACCTACAAACTAAACGCATGAAGAAGCCGTTTTAAATAATCTCCAAATTTTGCTTCCCGCACAGCTCCTGCTGTCAGAACCGGAACTTCGCCAATCTTCTTTCCCCCCAAGGCTATATATAAGGTTTCCTGCAGGCTGCCCTTCTTCAATAGGAGCAGATACTGACGGAACAAGCTCCAGTTTCTTTTCTATTGCAGTAAAGTCCTCTCCCTTTAAGCTTAAATAGGAAAAGGAACCGCCGTATTTCAAAGGAACTTTCTCATCCACACCGTTATCTACAATCATATCCGGAAGGGGCAGCATCTCTTTATCTTCATATAGCTTACAATTTGCATAACCATAGTTTAAGAGAGTCTGGGCATCTGCAAACCTCACCTTATAATCCGGCGCTGCCATAATGGAGGCAATAAGACGGACACCATCTTTTTCTGCAGTTGCAGAGAGACAGTATTTTGCAATAGAAGTAGATCCGGTCTTTAATCCTGTTACATTAAAGTTAGTTGCCATTTTTAAAAGCTTATTGGTATTTGACAGACCAAATTCTTTCGTTCCCTGTTTCGTCACGTGAGTGATGTTTTCCATCCAGATGGTTGAATAGTTATGAATCTGTGGATACTTATTAATCAGTTCCCTTGACATGGTTGCAATATCTCTGGCAGTTGTCACATGGGTAGGCGATTCTGTAAGACCGCAGCAGTCTTCAAAATGGGTATTTGTCATCCCAAGTGCTGCCGCCCGCTCATTCATCATCTTTACAAATTCATCCTCTGTTCCTGCTATGTACTCCGCCATGGCGACGGATGCATCATTGCCTGACGCAACAACAATACATTTGATCATGGTTTCAACCGTCTGTACTTCTCCTTCTTCCAGAAATACCTGAGATCCTCCCATTGATTTTGCGTGGGCACTGGTTACAACCTCATCGGTAAGCTTGATCTTACCTGATTCCAGAGCATCAAAAATAAGGATGAGCGTCATAATTTTTGTGATGCTGGCAGGACTTCTTTTTTCATCCGCATCTTTTTCGTAAATGACCTGCCCGGTAGATGCTTCCATTAAAATCGCACTTGGAGACTGCAGGGCCGGGCCGCCTTCTGTATTAACCGCCTGGGCCTCTTCTGCTTTTACAATCATGTCCGAGGCAACCGCTATATCCGGCTCCTGCCCTGCCACCGTCTGGCACAAACAGGAAAATAGCAGAAAAAAGCTTAATATAAATGCTGTAACTCTTTTCATGTTATACACGTTCCTCTGATCTATAGCTTTATATCATTGTATGGGACTGCTTCCCATACATATGCCACTTTTCCCAAAAAAAATTACCCCATTTTCATTTCATCTTTCTACAAAGTATGCTATACTTGGACAGGGAATGTTATTTTAGTAATAGATTCAACCAAAAATATAACAGAATTATGAGGTTTCGTTATGAATCAAAATGATTATCGTAAATGGAATGTTGGAAAAGGGCCAAAACACTCAAAAAACATGTTTGCAATTATCCTGACTGGTCTGCTGATTGTAATGGTTATGGTACTCTGTGGAATTGTAATTAATAAGAAGCTGCATCATAAGCTGATACCTGCCGGCTCATCGGCTGCTGTTTCTTCTGAAAGCGAGGCACAGCCTTCTACTGAGGAAACTACCCCAGCTGATACATCGGAAGCAGATTTGAAGGCTATTTTATCAAACGCAGAACAGCTTGCTTCCCAATACGATTATGACGGAGCCATTAATCTTTTAAAATCAGACACCAGGTTTGTGGAAAAGGAAGAGGTAACGAAAGCGGTTTCCGATTATGAGACAGCCAAAGCTGCTCTTGTCCGTATTAATCCACAGGAAGTCACCCATATATTTTTCCATTCACTGATTATGGATACCTCAAAAGCGTTTGACGGTGATTCCAAGCAGGATGGCTATAACCAGATGATGACAACGAAAGATGAATTTATAAAAATGATGCAATCCATGTATGACAAGGGTTATGTGCTTGTAAAAAATTCATGATCTGGCGTATGAAAAAAAAGATGAGAACGGTAATCCAAAGTTTGTATACGGAGACATTATGCTGCCTCCTGGAAAAAAGGCTTTTGTACTGTCACAGGATGATGTTTGCTATTATGAATATATGAAAGGCGATGGCTTTGCCACCCGAATCATAATTGGAGAGGACGGTTATCCCACCTGTGAGATGCAGATGGATGACGGAAGTGTTTCTGTAGGTGATTATGATTTAGTACCAATCCTTGAGAATTTTATAAAAACCCATCCAGGTTTTTCTTATAAGGGAGCAAGGGGAATTCTAGCCTTTACCGGATACAACGGAATCTTAGGCTATCGCACTGACGAAGCTTATAAAGATACCAACCCAAACTATGAAGCAGACCGTCAGGAAGCTGCAAAGGTTGCTCAGGCATTAAAGGATCACGGCTGGGAACTGTCTTCCCACAGTTGGGGACACCGGAACATGGGTGAGATTTCCATGAATCACTTTAAGACAGATACGGATAAATGGGAGCGCAATGTGGAATCCATTATTGGTCCTACTGATATCATCCTGTTTCCATTTGGAAGCGATATTGGAAGCTGGACTCCTTACACAGACAGCAACGAACGTTTTACATATTTAAAATCCAAAGGCTTTCGCTACTTCTGTAACGTAGATGCAAGCAAGCCTGTGTGGATGCAGCTTGGACCTGATTACTTCAGACAGGCCAGAAGAAATTTAGATGGTTACCGGATGTTTTACTATCCTGACAGCCTGAATGATTTATTTAATGTACCTGATGTATTTGATCCGGCAAGACCTACGCCGGTTCCGCCGATGAAATAATCGTCGATATGCAAAGACTGACACACGCTGCTAAGTTAAAAACAGCGTATGTCAGTCTTTTTTTGTAATTATACCGCTTCATTTCTTTCTAATGTTTTTCATAATAAACCCACTTTCAGGCAAAGTAGGAATTCTTGAAAGGCTGTATCTTAAATCTTGTTCCGGAACTTCAAAATCAACTTTGTTAACAAGAAAATTCAGACTTGCTTTCATGATTTCTATCGTAATACCTTCACCAGGACAGCGATGTCCCTTCCCAGGATCACCGCCACCTTGAGGAATAAAACTAAATGTCCTGTTTTTTTGCTCCTCAAAACGCTCTGGCTGAAATTCATCAGGATTATTCCATATTTTAGAATCATGATTCATACCATACACGTCAAGTAATACAAGTACATCTTTTTTAAACTCATACTGATTCCAGTTAAAGTCTTTGTGTACCTCCGCTCCTAAAAACGGAGTAAACGGATAGTATCGGCGAACTTCCTGCACAAACATTTCAAAATATCTGTTATCGCCACCCACCAGTTTTTCATGAAATTCAGGATGTTCGTACATTGCTAAAGCTGTAAATGTGATATATGTTGAAATAGCGACAATTGGCCTAATTACATTTATAAGCTCTTTTGCAGCCATCTGCAACTCCATCTGATTGCCATCAGGCTCCTTGTGAAAAGCCATTTGATAAAGTGGCGAATCATCTTTAACGGTCAGCTTCCCTTGTCTCACATCCTTTATTATTGCTTCTATCCATGCCTCGGTTCTATTTCGTGCAGCCTTTCCTTTCCAGTACCTGGCCCCGACTCCGCCAAATCCATCAATCATTGCGCAAAAATCATCTGCCCTGTTTTCTACATCAGATTCCGGCAACGGAACTCCAGTCCAATAACAGGCTGCCTTGCATAGGTTATTCCTGGCAAATTGCTTTTTTCCCCATTATATGGGTTTCAAACATATTACATTTATAAAGATCCATTCTGTTTTTGATAAAAGGATATCCTTCTTCCAATAATTTTAAAGTGTGATCGAAACCCTTCTCCTGCACAATTTTCTCTTTAACTTCCATTCCTTCTCCACTTCCTGTTTACAAATTACTTTTCGAATTATTATCGCCCTGTTATCAATTATTATTCAAAAAAAGCAGTTGGAAAAAGAAAACCTTTTTTCCAACTGCAATCTATTATAATAACTATATAGCTCTTTTAAAATTGTACAAACCCTTTCACTGGCTTTGCAGGTTCAACAGACTCGGCATAAAGAACCGGTCCTTCCCCTTCATAATCTTTCCAGTATTCATATGCAATCCTGGCCTTCACACGAACCCACTGCTTTGTCTCAAGATCTTTGGCCTCTCTTGACTTGGTGATAAAGCCCAGAAATGTCATATCATCCTCACAGCAGGTCATGGCCATGCGGCCCGGAACAAAGTAATTCTTTGGAAAGTCGGGAGTTTTTAAAACCATTGCGGTAAATTCCACCGTCTTTCCTTCATAGCGATCCCGCCGCTCCATACAGTCCAGGTACCAGATCCCATAATCTTCCGGTGATATCTCCACTAAATCAGCACTGATGTCATAAGGTAAGTCCTCTTCTGCAATTTCATTTACTTCCCCTTCTGAATCCTCAAATACGATTTCTCCTCGTGGACACATGGACTTTAATGTACGCCGGTAACCAGACAGATCTTCGATTCCGTCACAACGGTTGCAGATAATCATCTCGGAATTGCGTACCATTGCATACAAAAGAGATTTCATATTAGCAGCGTACAGATCAAAGGTAGACATATCAATCAGCGTTATCTGCTGATAAACGTTCCAGTCATCCGGAAGCTTTAAATCATCTAAATTCCACATGCCATTCCATTCAATTAAAACTCTCTCCGGATTATACAAAAGTTCCAGTTCCAAAAGTCTCTCCTGGCTTAATTCCTCCAGACTGTCAATGTATACAGCTGCTGTCTTTGTTCTTTTCAGAAGTTCGTCACTGTACTCTGTTTCTCCTTCTTCGCAGACAATGAGAAGTGTCTTCCCTTCCGCCTTAAAATAATCCTGTTCCATAGTGAATTGAAGGAATTGGGTCTTACCTGACTCCAAAAATCCATCGATCAGGAAAACCGGCATAAAATCATCTTCCATTTCGTCGATATTACTCATGATTTCCTCCAGTCCATTTATTTGCCAAAGGCAAGTTTTAATTCTTCTTCTTTTAAATTAGCTCCGATTACACAAACTTTACCGGTGTACTCCGGGATACCATCTCTGATCTCATATTGTTCCGGAACCAGATCAAAATAAAGCCATGTTCCCTTTTCTATGCCCGGAATCATGCCTTTGGCACGAAGTACTTCCCCAAAACCATCGCCGTAAGCAAGTTCGTCAAGAATCCGGTCAAGTGTCTCCTTGCTCATAGCAGACACATTCTCAAGCCCCCAGCTGGTGAACACTTCGTCAGCATGATGGTGGTCGTGGTCATGGCCGCAGCTGCAACCTTCTCCGTGATCGTGATCATGGTCGTGGTCGTGGTGATGGCCTCCGCAGCCACAGCTTCCCTCTTCATGGTCATGGTCGTGATCGTGGTCATGGTGATGGCCTCCGCAGCCACAGCTTCCCTCTTCATGGTCATGGTCGTGATCGTGGTCATGGTGATGGCCTCCGCAGCCACAGCTTCCCTCTTCGTGGTCATGGTCGTGATCGTGGTCATGGTGATGGCCTCCGCAGCCACAGCTTCCCTCTTCGTGGTCATGATCGTGGTGATGACCTCCGCAGCCACAACCGTCTTCATCATGATCGTGATGATGATGCTCTTTCAGTTCCTTTAACAGGTCTTCTTCCATGGTATCTGGTTTTTCAATAATTTCAAGAAGCTGTTTTCCAGTTAACTCATCACAGGGAGTTGTAATAACTGCTGCTTTTGGATTCAGTTCTCTGATTATTTCAACTGCAAGATCCACTTTGTCAGCGGGTGCAATATCGGTACGGCTAAGTACCACTGTTCCGGCATTTTCAATCTGATTGTTAAAAAACTCACCAAAATTTTTCCGGTATATCTTACATTTCTGGGCATCTACAATGGTAACTGCACTGTTAAGCGTTACCTGGATCTCAGCAGCCACATCCTTAACCGCTTTCATTACATCGGATAATTTACCCACGCCAGAAGGTTCAATGATAATACGGTCTGGATGATAGGTTGTAAGTACTTCTTTCAAGGATTGTCCAAAATCACCAACCAGGGAACAGCAGATACAGCCGGAGTTCATTTCCCTGATTTCTACGCCGGAATCCTTTAAAAATCCACCATCAATTCCGATCTCACCAAATTCATTTTCAATCAGGATAACCTGCTCACCAGATACAGCCTCCTGCAGAAGTTTCTTAATAAAAGTCGTTTTTCCGGCTCCAAGAAAACCGGATATAATATCAATCTTTGTCATACGAATCAATACCTCTTTTCTTTCCAGAGTTTAACAGGAACTACAACTACTTATTGTGTCACAAACAAAGGACAAAGTCAAGCAGAGGCCCCATGGTTTTTCTCTGCATATTGTTAACGTTTTATCAGTTTTATATATAATTATAAAAAAAACTTGAATTTTGGTTATACTATGGTAAAATACATGCAACTGCTTTGGCTTAAGGTCAAATGTGTGCACCAAACAAAAAGGAGATTTTTAACCATGGAAAAACGCGGCGTAAAAGAATTCCTGAAAAGGAAGAACGTCACTATCACAGTCCAGACCTATCTCATTGACGCATTGGGTGCTATGGCATTTGGCCTTTTTGCGTCTCTGTTGATCGGAACCATCTTCGGGACCCTGGGCAAGCAGTTCAACTTAGAACTGTTTAACGTGATTTCAGATTTTGCAAAAAGTGCCACAGGTGCAGCTTTGGGTGTAGCAATCGCCTATGCCCTTCACGCCCCTGCTCTGGTACTGTTCTCTGCAGCTACTGTAGGGATCGCGGGCAATACCCTTGGCGGACCAGTGGGCGCGCTGGCAGCAACAGTGATTGCAACGGAACTGGGGAAAATGGTTTCAAAGGAAACACGGCTGGATATCCTTGTGACACCGGGCGTTACGATTATATCCGGTGTTCTGGTAGCTCAGTTTGTGGGACCGGGTGTAGCCGGATTTATGAACTGGTTTGGCAGCATTGTAAAAAACAGCAACCGAGCTGCAGCCATTCTACATGGGCATACTGGTATCCGCTCTCATCGGTATCGCTCTTACCCTTCCCATCAGCAGCGCGGCCATCTGTATTGCCCTTTCCCTGGACGGGCTGGCAGGCGGAGCTGCAACGGCGGGATGCTGTGCTCAGATGGTTGGATTTGCCGTTCTCTCCTTCCGGGAAAACGGAGTGGGCGGTCTTATGGCCCAGGGACTTGGTACCAGCATGCTGCAGATGGGAAATATCGTGAAGAATCCTAAGATATGGATTCCCCCTACTGTGGCATCCATGATCACCGGTCCTGTTGCAACCATGGTATTCCACTTAAAAAACATACCAGCCGGCTCGGGAATGGGCACCTGCGGACTGGTTGGCCCCATTGGTGTTTATACAGCCATGGGCGGTGGAAAAAGCATGTGGCTGGGTATTTTATTTGTCTGCTTTCTTCTGCCAGCTATCATCACACTGGTGCTTGGAGAACTGCTTAGAAAAGCAGGCTGGATTCAATTTGGAGACTTAAAACTGGACTTAAAATAAGAACATACAAAAAAGGAAACGGCAGGAACCAATTATTCTTCCCGTTTCCTTCTTTCTATCCATTATTATTTCCTGCTCTTTTTATACTTACCCCTGCCCCCGTTACAACCCATACAGTTTTCACAGCCGCCGGATCCACAGCCGCCTCTGTTGTTTCGTAAGCTGCGGACAGCAAAAAATACCAGTACCATAATTATGATTAATATTACAATCGTTACCCAGTTCTCAGCCAGCCAAACAGACATCATACCTCCGAATATCCTATTTCATCTCTTTTAATATACTGTCAATATGTTCTCTCCTGCCTATCACCATCAAATGCTCCTGCGCCTGAATAATATAGTCTGCTGGCGGCATAAGCTGTGCCCTTCCATCCCGCTTAATTCCAAGAACACTGATATGATACAGGTTTCGGATGTCCACTTCCCTGATGGATTTATGCACCCATTCCGGAAGGGGCGGGATCTCATAAATGGAATACTCAGGAGTCAGCTCAATGTAATCAAAAACATGATCTGTGCTGTAGCGAACCGCCGTCTTCTCAGCAATATCACGGTCAGGATAGATTACTTCATCAGCACCGTTTCTTAAAAGGAACTTTGCATGAATATCCCTGTTTGCCTTACTGATTACCCGTCTGCCTCCCAGTTCCTTCACCAGGCTGGTGATTTCAAGGCTGCTCTGGAAGTTGGTGCCGATACACACAAAGCAGATATCAAAGTTGGAAATACCAAGACTTCTTAACACGGCTTCGTTGGTACAGTCACCGATCTTTGCACTTTTCACATAGGGGAGTAAATCCTCTAAGCATTCTTCCTTCTGATCTACGATCATAACATCATTGCCCAGACTTGCCATATTGATGCAAAGATGATGCCCAAATCTGCCAAGGCCAATAATTAAAATTGATTTCATGAATATACTCCTTTTCTTTATCCTACGTTAATTGCTTCTGCGGGTTGTTCCACATGAGCTATTTTGTGATTTTGTACGAATGCAAGGGCAAACGAAAGGCTGCCGATTCTTCCGCAGTACATCAGTAAAATGATAACAACTCTGGAAAATGTACTTAGATCTCTGGTTATTCCGGTGGTCATGCCCACCGTTCCTATGGCCGAAAACGTCTCAAACAGGATATCAGAAAAGCCCAGAGACTGATTAGCCATAATCACCAGAGATGCTGCAAGTGCAAGAAACAGATTGATTGTTAAAATGGTTCCTGCCCTCTTAATAGCCTCCTCCTGCAGACGCCTTCCAAATACATTGACTCCATAAGACTGTTTGATGTTGGAATGAACACACATAAGAAGTACAAACAAAGTTGTGGTCTTAATACCTCCGGCAGTAGAACCCGGGCTTCCTCCAATAAACATAAGAATGATGGTAAGAAGCTTACTGCCATCAGTCAAAGCATGGGTATCCGTAGTATTAAAGCCTGCCGTTCTGGCCGTTACAGAGCTGAACAGGGAAGTCAGTATCTGACCACTAACGTTCATTCCCACTAAGAGATTGTTTCTCTCAAGCAAATAGAACAGGAGTCCTCCACCAAATACAAGGGTAAAGGTTGTAACCAGTACGATTTTGGTATGAAGCATATATTTATTGAAATGTAACCGGTTCTTATAAATATCATCCCATACGATAAAACCAATACCTCCGATAATAATAAGAGACATAATAACCAGATTAACCAGCCAGTCATCGTAATATGATACAAATGAATTATAAGGTTCTATATGTCCCATTAAGTCAAACCCCGCATTGCAGAACGCAGATACGGAATGAAAAATACCATAAAAAACCCCTCTTAAAATTCCATACTGGGGAATAAACCGGATTGATAGTAAAATGGCTCCCGCACTCTCAAACATAAAGGTACCTTTTATAATCCTTTTTGCAAGCCTTACCACTCCTCCAATCTGAAGAGTATTCACACTTTCCTGTAAAAGTCCCCGTTCCTTCAGGCCGATTTTACGTCTCAGTACAATGGAAATAAAAACTCCCACCGTAACAAAACCAAGTCCGCCGATCTGTATCAGGGTCATAATCACAATCTGTCCAAAAAGTGTCCACTGAGACCATGTATCCCTGACAACCAACCCTGTTACACAGGTAGCACTGGTGGCCGTAAACAGGCAATTAATAAAATTCTCTGACTGCCCGTCCTTACTGGAAAAAGGGAGCATTAAAAGAAGTGCTCCTGCTAAAATAATACCTAAGAAACCGTAAGCCAGATACTGGGTCTGGCTTATATTCCACTTAAAACGTTTTTTTCGTTTTTTATCCATGATTGTGTTGCTGCCTTTCCTTTCTTACGGCTGATTCATCAGCATAGTATAGCACATTTCTTTCTAAAGGAAAAGGTAATCATATCTTATTTTTTAATATTAACCTGAATCTGCCGGCTCGTCTTTTTTACAAGTTCCGAAGGCTCATACTGGTCTTCATCAAACAAAAACTGATGAAGGAGCTTCACATTTTCCTCCAGAGTAACCGGTATGACACAATCCCTCTTATTAATTTTAGCATCTATCATCTTAGTGGGAAATCCCTGATTTTCCGTCAGATGAAATCTCTTAATATTTTTCATGATTGGAATAATATCTTTCATTCCAATACTTGTGGAAATCTGGGGCAGTACGGCATTGGCCAGCCGGTTTAAGGTGGGCAAATCTGCCTCCCTGGCTTTTTTCAGTGCCAGATTGGCAACCTCTCTCTGCCTCTCTGTCCGTTTAAAATCCGTATCCATTTTTCTAAGCCTGGCATATGCAACCGCCTGAACTCCGTCTAAATGGTTGGGACCTTCCTTCTTTAAATGATGGGATCCCACACCTGTTGATTCCACAGTCTCTGTGATAAATCCGTTAATTAACCGGAATTCATCGTGGCTGATATCCACATCGATTCCACCCAGAATATTAATGGCATCAGCAACCGCTTTCCAGGTAAAAGATGCATAATCATCAATATTAATATCCAGATTATCCGTCAGTGCTTCCAGGGCCTGTGCGGGGCCTCCACTGAAGTAGGCCTCATTAATCTTATCAAACCGCCCCTTATCATTTACTTTTAAATAAGTATCCCGATAAACGGAAACCGCCCTTATTTCCCCTGTTCCCAGGTTTATATTAAACAGCATCTGCATGTCAGATCTGGTTCCTTTTCCCAATGTTCCGTCTCTGGAATCCACTCCAAATACGGCAACAGTCCAATATCCTTCCATTTTCTCCTGGGTCTCAATGCTGATATTGGTATTTTGAATTTTAGGCATTTCCACTTCCGGCAGTTTTTTGAGGCATATGAGTGATGTTCCATGCATATCCAATCATTGTTCCGATTAAAGAAGCCCAGACCGAAGCTATGATAACCAATCCCCACTTTAAATATTTTGAATTTGCCATGTTTCCTCCATCCTCTTCACAAAAAAAGAAGAGATCCATTTACGTATCTCCCCTTAATTTTCCATCATTTCGGATTTTTATTCAAAAACATGTTGAATCTCTCTGGGATGACTGATGATATATTTAGGTTCAAATGCTTCCAGCTCCTGCCTGTCCCGAAATCCCCATGTCACTCCTACCGTATCCATTCCTGCATTTCTGCCTGTCTTCATATCCGTATTGGTATCGCCAAAATACAGACAGGACGATGGCTGCAGTGAAAAACGTTCTGCCATTAAAAGAGCTCCGGCCGGATCAGGTTTTACCTTTATTCCATTTCCTTCTCCAATAATCTGATCAAAAAAGTTTTTCCCATAAACACTCTCCACACATTCAACTGCCCGGTCGTGTCCTTTATTGGTCAGTACGCCTAATTTAATCCCCTTTGCTTTCAGACTCTTTAATAACTCTGGCATACCGTCATATGCCTTCACTTTATATAGGCAATTTTCCTGGAAGGTCTTGTCATAGATCACCAGTGCCTCCTCATAATGAACCAGTTGGTTATCGCCTGAATATAAAAGTGCCCGCTCTACCAGTTTGCGGTATCCATCTCCTACGAATTTTTTGGTATGGGCTTCGTCAATGGGAGCATAGCCAAATTCTCCCATAGTCAGGCTGATGCTGTGAGTCATGGACTGGATTGTGTCAATGATAGTTCCGTCTAAATCAAATATACAGCTTTTATACATGTTATACCTCCTGGCTGCAGTACTTCGTTTGTATTTTCCATTCTTCTATATAAAAATTGTACTTCCTGTCCGGCTTTTAATCAACACTTTTCGTACTTTTTCGTATATCAGGCCTTTATCCGTCCATACTTTCAATATCCCTTACAAATAAAACAGGAGTCGATTATGAATAAACATTACAGATACTGGGCAATCGGGTTAATCCTGGCATTTGCTTTTTTAATGATTGCCGTTTTTACAACCGTAAACTGGTACAAGATCAGAAAAGCAGCTCCGGAAAGCCTTCCTGCCGTTGAAGTTAACCGGAATTTAGATAACGTTGTGGCAGAAACTAAAATGCCCCCGTCGTGACTGACAGGGGCATTTAAACACTATTATAATTCAGACTGAAGTTTTTTCTTTAATGCTGCAAGAACCAGGCAGCCTGCAAAAGAGCCCACAATAATTGCAATCAGATAACCAAATGGATTGCCGATTGTTGGAAGAACAAAGATTCCGCCGTGAGGTGCTCTTAAGGTGCATCCAAGTGCCATGGAAAGTCCGCCTGCTATTGCAGAGCCGATCATACAGGAGGGAATCACACGAAGAGGATCCGCTGCTGCAAAGGGAATTGCACCCTCAGAGATAAAGGACAGTCCCATGATATAGTTTACAAGACCGGACTGACGCTCTTTGTCTGTAAATTTCTTTTTAAAGAATGTGGTGCACAGTGCGATCGCGATAGGAGGAACCATACCGCCTGCCATAACTGCTGCCATAATATCAAAGTTTCCTTCAGCAAGCTGTGCTGTACCAAAGACGTAAGCTGCCTTATTAACCGGGCCGCCCATATCCACTGACATCATGCCGCCAACAACTGCTCCAAGTATAATTTTACTTGTTCCGCCCATACCGTTTAACAGACTGGTCAGTCCGTCATTAATCGCTCCCACAAACGGATTGATAAATGTGGTCACAACGGAAACAAGAAGGATACCAATTAACGGATAAAGAAGAACCGGTTTAATTCCCTCTAAGGATTTTGGAAGTTTTTTAAATGCACCCTTTAAAAACAGAACAATATATCCACCAATAAAACCAGCAAGCAAAGCTCCCAGGAATCCGGAGTTTACGCTTCCTCCGCCAGGATTTGCAAAGGTGGCTCCCATTTTAGCAATCAAACCGCCTACAAAACCAACAGCCAGACCAGGACGGTCAGCGATACTCATGGCAATATATCCTGCCAGAACCGGGAGCATCATTCCAAATGCCTGCTCTCCGATTGTTTTTAAATAAGCCGCAAGCGGTGTATTTTTACCGAAATTGGAAGGGTCAATGGAAAAATCATCAAACAGGAATGCAAGTGCGATTAAGATACCGCCGCCAATAACAAAGGGAAGCATATGAGAAACGCCGTTCATTAAATGCTTGTAGATAGAACGACCAACTCCTTCTTGTCTTGTATCTTCTCCGGAAGTTGCAGAACCGCTATAGTGGTAAACCGGTGTTTCACTGCTTACTGCACGTTTGATCAGTTCCTCACCTTTTTGAATTCCTTCAGAAACGGTGGCTACCACAACACGTTTCCCGTCAAAACGGGACATATCCACATTCTTATCTGCTGCAATAATAATTCCGTCAGCTGCAGCGATTTCATCCTTTGTCAGTGCATTTCCAATCCCCTCTGCGCCATTTGTTTCTGCTTTAAGGGGAATTCCTAACTTTTTACCCTTCTGTTCCAGGTTTTCAGCTGCCATAAAGGTATGTGCAATACCGGTGGGACAGGCTGTTACTGCCAGAACACGGTAGCCGCTCTTAACTTCTTTTGGTTTTGCTGTTCTGCCAGCTTCTTTTTCATCAATCAGACGTAGAAACTCTTCCTTTGAACCTGCATGAATCAATGATTCCTTAAAATCCGGATCCATTAACAGAGTCGATAATTTTGACAGTGCCTCCAGATGAACATCTGCTTCTCCATCTGGTGCAGCAATCATAAAATGATTGTGGACAGAGAACCGTCATAGGCGTCATAATCCACTCCGTCCGGTACTACAATTGCTGCAAGACCCGGCTCTTTTACTGCCGCTACCTTCGCATGAGGAATGGCAATTCCATCTCCCACTGCGGTACTGCCAAGTGCCTCTCTTGCCAGAATGCCTTCCTTATAGGCTGCTTTGTCCCCCAGTCTTCCGGCAGCATCCATTAAGTCCACCAAACGATCGATGGCCCCTTCCTTACTGGAAACATGAACCCCAAGCTCCACACTTTCTTTTTTCAGTAAGTCTGTAATCTTCATCAAAACCCCTCCTTTAATAATTCATTGTAAAGCTTCATGATATCTTCTTTCCCTGCAAGGCCATCGGAAAATGCGGTGGCACTTCCAGCGGCGCTTCCAAGACGCAGAGCATGTTCATAATTGCCGTTTTCTAAGTATCCTGCAACAAATCCTGCTACCATGGAATCTCCGGCTCCAACTGAGTTTTTCACAGTTCCAAAGGGTACTCCCATGGTAAAGACCTCACCCTTTTCCGTAATCAGAACTGCACCGTCTCCTGCCATGGAAACCAGTACATTCTCAGCACCCTTTTCCTGAAGGAGTTTTCCATAATGGATAATTTCATCCACACTTTTTAGCGTTACACCGAACATCTCCCCTAGTTCGTGATTGTTTGGTTTTATCAGAAACGGATGATAATAAAGCACGTTTGAAAGTAAATCCCGGGTCGCATCAACCACAATGCGGATCCCCCTTTTATCCAGATACTCCATGATCCGTTCATAAATATCATCATTCAGTGATGCAGGAATGCTTCCTGATAAAATCAGGATGTCTCCATTTGTAAGACAGTCAAGCTTTTCATAAAGCTTTTCCACATCTTTTTTCGTGATCTTTGGTCCGCTTCCGTTAATTTCTGTCTCTTCACCGGATTTGAGCTTTACATTAATTCTGGACATTCCTTGTTCAACATGAATAAAATCACTTCGAAATCCCAGATTTTTCACTCTGCGTTCAATCTCGTCTCCGGTAAATCCAGCGACAAAGCCTAACGCAGTATTCCCGTATCCAAGAGTAGCCAGAACGGTTGATACGTTCAGCCCCTTCCCTCCGCAGTAAATGTCTTCCTGCTCGGTTCTGTTAACGGTTCCCAGTGTGAAGTGATCTACTTTTACGACATAATCAAGAGCCGGATTAAATGTTACTGTGTAAATCATATATCACTGCTCCTTCTTTATATAAAATTTTATTTCATCCCCTCGTCTATACTATAATACGATTGCTTTATTTCGTCAATAAGTTTATGCAAGAAATATTATTTCTCAAATCATTTCGTCGCTTTGCACAATTAGTGATAAAACAACCCTTTTGGTTCCCTGTTTTTTGTGCTATTTCCCCATATACCATTGTTCCCCAAAGAAACTTTTAAGATTCATCCCTTTGAATCAAAAAAAAGAGAACCTTACGGTTCTCCTTATTTTTTATCATCGGATATTGCAATTTCGTGACGTCTGATATGATCATGGGAATTCTTCCTGCTGACCGATAAAAAGAGATATAAGATCTCCATTACGGTTGTGGCCGATACTCTGGAAAAACAAAATTCACCCAAAAGAAGCTTTTCCCTGGTTGCCGTAGTGATGTGATGATCGCAGGCCTGTCCCAGAGGCGAAGACGGATTATTGGTGATTGCAATGGTAGGAACATGATTTTCCTTAGCTACTGCCACAAGAGTCATAAGCCGTTTGGAAAAACCGGAATTGGATATAATGATGACCGCATCCTCCGGCCCCATATTGCAGGTATATGCCATCTGGGTCTCCCAAATGGTTCCAGATACAGCGGCAATTCCCAGTTGATTGAATTTAAAGGCACCGTCAAGTGCTACGGGGATGGTATTGCCCACTGCCACCAGCTGGACTGTTCTGGCTTTTTCTATCATGGTTAAGATTTTATCAAGCTCAGCCGGTTCCATCATGGAAATGGTCTGGGTCAGTTCTGCCACCTTATTAGCCAGGATATTCTGGAGAGACTGACCGATATTATCACGGCTGATGTCATTGGAAACTTCAATGGAATTGCCCCGTTCCTCCGCCACCTCTTTAGCCAGATTAATCTTTAAATGATGAAAACCATTAAATCCGCATCTTCTGCAGAATCTGGATACTGTGGCATCGCTTGTTCCGCTTGCCAGAGCCAGCTCTGCTACTGTCATGTCTATGATATCACTTTTATTTGAGAGAATGAAATCCGCAATCTTTTTCTCTGCCTCAAAAAAAGAATCATAGGAGGAGCAGAGAACTCCGGACACACTTATACTTTCCTGCATATATGGTTTACCTCTAATTCATGTAATTTTATTTCATCATTATATATGATATGAAATAAATTGTAAAGCATGGACTATTCTTTCCCGGTCGTCAGAAGAAATACAGTAGATAGAATACACACAAATCCCACAAAGTCCATAAGGCCAAAATTAACTCCCATAAAAATTACAGAAAACACCGTAGCCGACACTGGCTCTACCGATGCCAGAAGACTCCCTTTCTTAGGTCCCACACAGTTGACGCCTTCCATATAGCAGGCAAATGCAATGATTGTTCCAAACACAATAATAAGTGCCATTGCCGTAACAGACGCCCCATCAAGGAGAACTGTCTTCTCCCACGGTCGGAAAATCAGACCAAGTAAAACTCCTCCAATAAGCATTCCCCATGCCGTTATTACCATAGAGCCATACTTACTTAAAAGCCTTCCCGGCTGAGTGGTGTAAACTGCAAGTGCTCCTGCAGAGCACAGTCCCCAAAACAGTGCACGGTCTGAAATCGCAAGACTTCCAGGTTTTCCATGGGTTGCCAGTAAAAAGGTTCCTGCCATGGCAAGAGCTGCCGCAAGCAGTTCGTGTTTCTCAGGAATCTTTCCCGCCCGTGCGGAAACATAAAGCATAATCAGAACAGGTCCTATGTACTGAAGCACCGTTGCGGTACCTGCATTGGAATATCCAATGGCGGTGAAATAGGTATACTGGCACATGGACATGCCAACCATGCCAAAGATGAATAAATCCCTCATATCCGTTCCGTTTTTAAAGGGTGCGAAGATCTGCTTTCCCTGTTTCATAAAGCAGATAACCAGCAGCAGAATTCCTGCACAAAGTAATCGCACCGGAACCAGCCAGTCGGAAGCCATTCCTTTTACCTGCAAAAGATACTGCCCGCAGGTTCCCGATATTCCCCATAATATTCCGCCAGTTATGGTCAGAACACTTCCCCGCTTAAGGCGTTTGTTCTCTGTCATCTTCATCGCTGCCTTCCTCTTTCGTTTCTTCTGTCCTGCCCTCCCATGTATTATGGTCTGAAGCCGTATCTCTTAATATCTGGTCAATCTGGGCAAATAGCCGGCTGTCCGGCAGATTCCTCTGCCATAAGCGAAATGCTGTGGTGGACTTAATCTCTCTGGCATCGATGGGTCTTCCTGCACAATAATCACTGTTTAAATCCCCATACAGCTTTGCCATCTCCTCAATTTGTTCTTTTGGAAGATTCTTAATCTGACTGCTCACCTGCTCATACACCACATCTTTTAAACTTTTTTCCGCATATCCGCTAAAGCTTAAAAGGTTTTCATCCGTTGATCCGGTTTTCTTACCCCAGTCCTCCACATCGGTTCGTTCCGTAGTATAAATAAGCCGGTTGTCGGCGGTCCAGGTCAGGACACCGTACTGATTGGGACTGATGGCAAAGGAGTTTGCAACCACTTCACTGATGTGGTAATCTGCCCCCTTTTCACCTGGCTCCTGTTTGTAAGTCTTGGTTTTCTGCAAATGCAGATGACCGCTTATGTAAAGAGGAATCCGGTAGCTCTCCAATAAACGGACCACATCCTGACTGTTTTCCAGGGTACAGTCCTCCGGATATAAAATACTCTCTTTCAAAAGGTTATGGTGGGCAATTACCACAACCGATACACCCAGCTTTTTCGCTTCTTCCAGCTGTGTTTTCATCCAGTCAAGGGTTTCTTCTTTAATTCTTCCCCCTACTTTGTTATAAGGTTCATACTGGGCAGAATCCACCATAAGAAGCCAGTTTTTTTCGTCCAGTTCATAGACATAACTAAGAGAGTTCTGATCCAGACTTCTGGCCTGATCGTATCCGAATCTGCGGTATATATCATAGAAATCCTTTTCGTTTGCTTCCTGTATGGGTTCCTTTTCCTTACCGAAATAAGATGCTGCCGCATGATTATTAATGTCGTGGTTTCCAGGTATCACAAGAACCTTTACGCCCTTTTCTTCCAGAACTGCTAATTTTTTGGCCAGCGCCTCATGTCCTTTTTTCTCTCCATTTAAAGTCAAATCACCGCTTAAAATCACCGCGGCAGGCTTCTTTTTCTCCATCTGGTCTGTAAATGCATCCATAATCTGTGGAATATAGCGGACTACCTTACCATCGTCCAGCTTCTCCAGCTCATCGAAAGCTTTCCCGTAATCCGTCAGCTCCGGTGAAAATAATGGACATCCGATGCAATTACAATGACCGGAGGCTGGTACGGTTTTTCCTCTTCTTTTGATTCTTCCACTGCCATTTCAGTGCGGCGGGGAAGAGAAGGGCGTATGGCCTCTTTCGTACATTGCTCTGTCTCAGCAGCAGAAAATGTTTCCCTGTTATCTTTCGTCTCCGGTTCTTCCTCTGTATAAGGTACTGCTGTGCTTTCCGTCGCCTTGTTATCGTCTCCGTCCTTTGTATGAGGAGAATGAACTTTCTGTAAAAACAGGACAATGAGAAAACACAGCAGAAGCATAACTGCATAGATACAAACCAGAAATATGTTCTTCTTTCGCTTATTCATCTGATTCCATAAAGATCCTTTCTGGTTCTTCCCATGGAATCATACCATGTTTTTTATGCAGGAGCAACCCTGGTATTTAACGTTAGTACCACCTGGTAAGCGGGAGCTCATTATTAATTCCCTTTGATATAAGGATCTGATGCAGATCGATGATTCCGTTATGAAATGTTGCAGCACAGGCATTTAAATACAAGTCCCACATTCTCACAAATTCAGTTCCCATCTTTTTTTCGATCTGATCCCTGTTTTCATTAAAATTCTGATCCCAGTGACGCAGTGTTTTGTAATAATGGCGTCTGAGACTTTCCACATCCAAAACATAAAATCTATGATCACTTAAGAGATTAATCATTTCTCTGAGACTTGGCACCATGCCTCCCGGGAAAATATATTTTTTCATCCAGGGATCTCCGGGATATTCCCTCAGTGCGCTGATAAAATGTAACAGGAACAGTCCACCAGGCTTTAAAACGGACTCTGCACTTTTAATAAAGAGATCATAATTTTCTCTCCCAACGTGCTCCACCATTCCCACACTGACAACCCGGTCAAAGGTCCTTCCGCTTTTCGTCAGATCCCTGTAATCCATTAATTCTACGGTAATACGATCAGACAGACCCAGAACCTCGATCCGCCTTTCAAATTCCTTTTTCTGCTCTGCGCTTAAGGTAATCCCCAGCCCCTTTACACCGTATTCCTCTGCTGCCCTTATTAATAAATACCCCCAGCCGCAGCCAATGTCCAAAAGAGTCATGTCCTTCTTTAAACAAAGCTTCTTTAAAATGCGTTCCACTTTATTGCACTGAGCTTCATAAAGGGTATCATTTTCTGTCTTAAAATAACCACAAGAATAGCTCATGGTATCATCGAGCCACAGACTGTAGAAATCATTTCCGATGTCATAATGAGAAGCAACTTCATTTTCCTGATTCTTTTTGGAAAGAGAAGAAAAAAAAAGTGTTTTTAGTTTTTTCTGATCTGCCGTAAAAGCAGCCATTTGTCCCATAAAATGATCCAGTGCCTGGAATAAATCTCCCTCGATATCCAGATTTCCTTTCATATAGGCTTCGCCCAACGCAAGGGAAGTGCTGGACAGCAGCTTACTGCTGTCAATCTCATCTTTCATACTGACAGTAAATACTGGATTCCCTTCACCGATTAAATGGGTTTTTCCGTGAAGTTTTACTTCAAACGGATATTGGTCAAATCTTTGAAGATACGTAATTAAATATTGATCCGATATAAGTTTCATGGGCCTTCCTCCATTTCAGTGATAATCACTTACATAGATTCTTGCCCATTTATTCCCATCTTATAATATTTCATCAACGCAGATCTCTGTTTTCTTAAACGTGCACAAAGATAAAATAAATCTTTCCTTCAGACAATACTGGACTATCTCCACTTCGGGAACAGAGCATGTAATCCCATCCGGACCCAGTTCAAAGGAAAACTCCGTAAGAGGAATGGTAATCCCCCAGCCCCCGGCTTTTACATAACTCTCCTTCAGTGTCCAGATCTTAAAAAAGAAGGCAGTCTGTTCTTCTCCCTTAAGCTTATAAAACTGCTCCTTTTCCTGTTCTGACATCACTTTGCGGATAATATTCTCTGAAAAAGGGCGGATTTCTTCCACATCAATCCCCATGGGAACATCTCCAATTGCGCACGCAGCCAGTCCTGCTGTATGACTGATGTTATGAAAGATATGGGGATACTCCTTTAATTGAGGTTTGCCATGTACTCCCTTTATTATCGGAATTGGATTACACTCACCATAATCGATTCCATAACTATTCTTTAATCCCTTTCGAAGGAGCAGTTCCCCCTTAAGATGTTCTGTTTCCCGTTTATTCTCACCCTCTGCTAAATTAAAATCTTCCGCGTAAATTTTTATCATACTAAAATTTCCTCTGTTTATTTTTCTAACCGGCTCCACGTTCTGTTCTCTGCCGGATTTCCGTGACAGAAATATATTTTTCTTGCTCCAAGAGCACTGATTTTTTCCGCACTTTTAATCATGGCTTCCTGGTCACAGTAAATCATGGGAAGTCCGGGATAAAATAAGTTCATCAGGGCGTCTCCCACAAAAACAGCCCGTTTCTCCAGTTCCAGCCCGATGGAGCCTCTGGTATGACCGGGAAGTTCAATGATTGACCCGTCAATGCCGTATTCATCCAACCTGTCTCCCTCTTTTAAAAAAATATCAGGTGTAAAATCAAAAATATCAGATTCTTCAAAATTTTTTGCAGCAACATCGGCCACTACCATCCCTAAAAGGCCCTGATAAGAAACAGGTTCTTTAAAATTATCCTTAAGTATCCACAGATCATCTCTGTGGATTGCCAGAGGGGCTTTTAACTCTTTGGATAAATGGGCCGCATTTTGTACCTGTTCTATATGACCATGAGTCAGAATAATGAGTTCTACCCTGCTCTTTTTACAATGATTAAGAATCTTTTCTTCAAAGCCTTTTCTACCGGTGTCAATCAGAATGGCTCTCTCTTTTTTTTCTATCAGATAACAGTTTTCACTTCCGCACCTGATCCTCTTTATTTCCGCCATCTATCCATCTCTCACTTTCTCATCCATTCCCCTTAATGCTTTTTATAACGGGTATCACTGTTTATTCTATTGAGAAAGTATCTCAGATATTCCACCAATCACTTAAGCATATCATTTATTTCTCCCTACATCAAACCCTTTTCGCAAAATACAAAAAAGACCTGCAAGTCTTATCTTGGACCTGCAGGTCTTACTCACTCTTAATTAAGAACGGCGGATATGAAATGCATCCATTCCTGGATATACGGCACTCTCACCCAGTTCCTCTTCAATACGAAGCAGCTGGTTGTATTTTGCCACACGCTCGCTTCTGCTTGGAGCTCCGGTCTTAATCTGACAGGTATTTAAAGCCACTGCCAGATCTGCAATGGTAGTATCTTCAGTCTCTCCGGAACGATGGGAAGCAATGGCAGTATACCCTGCTCTGTGAGCCATCTTAATGGCTTCCAGTGTCTCTGATACGGAACCGATCTGGTTAAGTTTAATGAGGATGGAATTACCGCATCCTTCTGTAATACCCTTCTTCAGTCGTTCTGTATTCGTAACAAATAAATCATCACCTACCAGCTGGATCTTATTTCCAAGTTCCCTGGTTAAAAGCTTCCAGCCTTCCCAGTCCTCTTCATCAAGTGCATCCTCGATGGAGTAGATGGGATATTTATCACACAGCTGTTTCCAGTGTTCAATTAACTCTGCAGAAGTGTAATCCTTGCCGGATTTAGGCAGATGATACTGTCCCTTGCCTCCACCTTTCCACTCACTGGAAGCTGCATCCATGGCAAGTACAAAGTCACGTCCAGGTTCATATCCTGCTTTTCTCACCGCTTCCAGAATCAGTTCAATCGCTGCGTCGTCACTCTCTAAGTCAGGAGCAAAACCGCCTTCGTCGCCTACTGAGGTTGCCAGGCCTTTTGCCTTTAAAATAGATGCCAGACAATGGAACACTTCGGTACACCAGCGAAGGCCTTCCTTAAAGCTTGGTGCTCCTGCAGGCATGATCATAAACTCCTGAACATCTACGGTATTGGCGGCATGAGCTCCACCATTTAAAATATTCATCATGGGAACAGGAAGGCGGTTGCCTGTAATGCCTCCCAAGAACCGGTAAAGAGGAATTCCCATGCTCACTGCTGCTGCTCTTGCACAGGCAATGGATACTGCAAGAATGGCGTTGGCGCCAAGTCTTGATTTATCCGGTGTTCCATCGGCTGTAATCATCGCCTGATCGATTCCGTAAATATCAGATGCATCCATTCCTACCAATGCATAATGGATCACGGTATTAATATTATGAACTGCGTTTAAAACGCCTTTTCCGCCATAACGGGTCTTATCTCCGTCTCTTAACTCCAGCGCCTCAAACTCGCCGGTAGACGCACCGCTTGGTGCGGTTCCTGTGGCAATGGTGCCATCAGCTAAATGAACCTCCGCCTCAACAGTAGGATTTCCTCTTGAGTCAATAATTTCTCTTCCTATGACCTTTTCAATTTCCAGATAATTCATCATGATTTCTCCTTTTCTATTCTATACTTTCCAAAACGGTCAGAAGCTCCTCTACGGATTTCTTACCGAATTCTACAACCTTATCATTGATAATCATACAGGGCACACTCATAATCTGATAGCGCTTCTTTAACTCCGGATAATAAGCAAGATCATAAGTCCATGCCTTTACTTTGCCGTTTTTTGCAGCAACTCTGCCTGCTGACATAACGGTGGTGGGACACATGGTACAGGATAATGAGACCGCAATCTTAATGGTCAGTTCTTTGTCTAACCGGTGTATTCTGTCTTCTTCTTCCAAAGAAACAGACTGTCCTGGCCCCGCCGCATTATATAATCCGATAACAAAGGAATTAAACTCATGGCCTCCTGGAATTCCATGGAAACGGATTCCTGTTTCTGAACCATCTTCCCTTAAAACCAGCAGAGCGGGAATTGTCTCATCCGGTTCTGACTTATCAGATACCTGCTCTGTAAGACATTCCACTTTGTCTGAGATGCCAGAGAGTTCCTGTAAAAAGGAATTCATTTCACCGGAAAGCTGACTCTGATCCAATAGTGCCTTTACAATAACTTTTTTCTGGAATTTTTCAAACAGCACTTCTAACTGCTGTCTCATCTCGGAAGTAATAAAATTCTCTTCCCCTGATTCATCCTGCTGCTCTTTATTCTCACTTTTGTTATCCGTTTGTGCCAGAGGCTCCCGTGGAGACAAATGTAACTTCTCATAAACATCTGCTACATATTTTCTAAGGATGTGGCGGCAACTGCACCGTCGGAAACGGCGGTTACCACCTGTCTTAAATTCTTGACACACACATCACCGGCTCCGTACACTCCGGGAATCCCCGTCATCTGATTGTGATCTGTAATGAGATAGCCGTGGCTGTCAAGCTCCAGCTTCCCTTTCACTATTTCTGTATCCGGTACGTAGCCTGCAAATACGAATATACCAAAGGATTCTCCCTCTGGCGCTTCATAAGTCCATTCTCTTCCAGTCTGATTATCCCGAAATCTGGCGGATTGTAAAAGCCTGTCACCAGCAACTTCTACGATCTCTGTCTGATAATGAACTTCAATCTTCTCGTGATTCTTCGCTTTATCCGCTACGGAGGCGGCACAGGTAAAATCTTCTTCTCTGACAATAATGGTGACCTTTTTTGCATATTTGGTGAGAAATACAGCTTCTTCTGCTGCTGCGAATCCACCTCCAATTACAAATACATCCATTCCGGTGAAAAATTCACCGTCGCAGGTTGCACAGTAAGCCACTCCTCTGCCTTTGTATTCTTTCTCTCCTGCAAACCCCAGCATTCTGGGGTTTGCACCAAGAGCAAGAACAATTCCAAGGGTCTTAAAATCACCTTTATCGGTTTTTACAATTCGCATATCTCCGGAAAAATCAAAGTCTGTCACTTTCGCTATCTGAAATTCAGCGCCAAAGCTTTGTGCCTGGGCCCGCATCTTTTCTGTCAGCTCTGTGCCGTCTATTTTCTCGATACCGGGATAATTTACTATTTCCGATGTAATGGTAATCTGACCGCCGATTTTTTCCTTTTCCAGTACCAGAACCTTAAATCTGGCTCTGGCTGCATAAATGGCTGCGGAGAGACCTGCAGGACCTGCGCCTACAATAATTACGTCATAAAATTCAGCCATAGGATCCCGCCTTTACAGAAGCCCTACTAAATCCAGACTGGGCTTTAATGTCTTTTCACCTGGTTTCCATTTTGCAGGACAAACCTCATCTCCGTGTTTGGCAACAAACTGGGAAGCCTCCACTCTTCGAAACAGTTCTTCTGCATTTCTACCCACGTTACCGGCTATCACTTCATATGCTACGATAACTCCTTCCGGATTCACAACAAAGGTTGCCCGCTCCGCCATGCCCGATTCCTCAATTAGAACATCAAAGCTTCTTGCCAGTGCGCCTGTAGGATCCGCAAGCATGGGATACTGAATCTTTTATTGTCTTTGAAGCATCATGCCAGGCCTTGTGTACAAAATGGGTATCACAGGATACGCTGTAAATTTCACAGCCCGCCTTTTTAAAATCCTCATATTTATCTGCAAGATCTTCCAGTTCCGTGGGGCAGACAAAAGTAAAATCCGCCGGGTAAAAAAAGAATACGGACCACTTACCCAGAACATCCTTTTTAACCACTTCCTTAAATTCTCCATTTATAAAACTTTGTACTTTAAAATCACTGATCTCTTTTCCAATGAATGACATACAATTTATCTCCTTTCCTGATGGCTATACTCAATTAATATGGCTTGTTTCAATTAAATTTATGAGTTAGTTATTCCTAATTCATGGTATAATCATAGCATAGATTACCAGAAAATTCAATAAATAATATTGATAATAATTATTATTTTATTATTAAGTTAGAAAAAGCCGGAGAAGCCCAAAGGTTTTTCTCCTTTGCAGCCACTCCGGCATTCCAGTTTCCGGAGTTAACTCATCCAGAAGTTTGTCTTATCTTCATTATACTCCAATTGAAAACGCAGTTTCTTAAAGTACGTTTCCAGTGTCTCATAAAGCGCCTGATACTCTGCTGTTCCATTGCTTTCACTCAGGGATTCCACTGAGCAGGATTGTTTCCCGCAGGCATCTCTTAAATGAATCTTAAATTCCAATCCGCTGTCTTTTAAAAGCTGATTGCATTCCAGTATCTCATGAATGGACACGATCTTCATGACTACCCCTATTCCTGGTTTTTAAACCGCTTAGCCTGTTCTCCGATCAGTTCCACATCGTCAAAATAGTTGATCTTCATCGCTTCCTTAACCTCTTTTAAGGTAGCGGCAGCTGCTGCTTCTGCTTTCTGGCTTCCCTCTTTTAAGATCTGATATACGTAAGGGATATCTGCTTCGTATTCTTTTCTTCTCTTTCTGATGGGTTCTAACTCTGCCTGCAGTACACTGTTTAAAAATCTCTTTACTTTAACGTCTCCAAGACCGCCTCTCTGATAGTGCTCTTTTAACTCATTGAGGTTGTTGTAATCCGGTAAATATTCTTTAAAATCCTCTTCTTTGCAAAATGCATCCAGATAGGTAAATACAGTATTGCCTTCCACCTGTCCGGGATCGGAAACCATCAGGTGATTGGAATCGGTGTACATGCTCATTACCTTTTTTTTAACCTCATCTTCTGAATCGGATAAGTAGATGCAGTTGCCAAGGGATTTGCTCATCTTTGCCTTACCGTCTGTTCCCGGAAGACGTAAGCATGCCTGATTATCCGGAAGCAGGATATCCGGCTCAACTAATGCCTCTCCGTAAACGGAATTGAACTTCCGTACGATCTCCCTGGTCTGTTCAATCATAGGCTCCTGATCTTCTCCCACCGGAACCGTGTTGGCCTTAAATGCCGTAATATCAGCTGCCTGGCTGATTGGATAGGTAAAGAAGCCAACTGGTATGCTGGTTTCGAAGTTTCTCATGGCAATCTCAGATTTTACAGTGGGATTGCGCTGCAGCCTGGAAACGGTAACCAGATTCATATAATAGAAGCTAAGCTCTGTAAGCTGTGGTATCTGAGACTGGATGAACAACGTACTCTTACTGGGATCCAGTCCGCATGCGAGATAATCCAGCGCTACCTCAATAATGTTCTGACGAACCTTTTCCGGATTGTCCGCATTATCCGTTAATGCCTGGGCATCCGCTATCATAATAAAAATCTCGTCAAATTCGCCGGAATTCTGCAATTCCACCCTGCGCCTCAGCGAACCCACATAATGTCCGATGTGAAGCTTTCCGGTGGGTCTGTCCCCCGTTAAAATTATCTTTCCCATTTTGTACCTCCAGATATATTATCAAGTTTTATTGTACCATTCATTCGTTATTTGTCAATGAGGCACCTTATTTTACTTCAAATATATCCTCGGCATAATTGACAGATGCCATGGCGTCCCGGCAATACTGGTCTGCGCCGATTGTCATTGCATACTCTTTTGTGAGAACTGCCCCGCCGACCATAACCTTTGCAAAAGGCGCCTGGATCCGAAGCTGGCGTATGGTCTCTTCCATGCTTGGAACCGTGGTTGTCATAAGAGCGCTTAACCCCACAAGCTTCACATTCCGTTCTATGGCGGTTTTTACAATGGTTTCAGGCGGAACATCTTTTCCAAGATCCAGTACTTCATAGCTGTAATTTTCCAAAAGCACCTTTACAATGTTTTTGCCGATATCGTGAATGTCTCCCTTTACGGTTGCAAGTATTACAGTTCCCTTTTTCTTTTCCTCTGCACCGCTTTGTGCCAGTTTCTCCTTAATAACCTCAAAAGCAGCCTTTGCCGCTTCTGCGCTCATCAGGAGCTGGGGAAGAAATACCGTTCCCTTCTCAAACCCTTTTCCAACCTCATTGAGGGCAGGAATCATTTCCTCATTAATAATGCTAAGGGGCTCCCTGTTTTCCAGAAGTTCAGAAACTGCAGCATACGCTCTGTCCTTTAAGCCTTTTTTTATGCTCTCCCCTAAGGATAAATCAGTTCCGCTTATCCCGGCAGCTTTCTGATCCCCTGCCTGTCTTTTTACTTCACCAAGAACAGCCACATTACCGCTGTAAATGCTGATATAATTGCTGCACTGGGGATCTAAGTCTGCAAGCACACGGAAGCTGTAGTAGGAGCGCATCATGGCTTCTGAGTTTGGATTTATAATGGCGGCGCTTAATCCATTTTGCAGAGCCATGGTAAAGAATGCTGCATTGACAATCTCTCTCTGGGGTAGACCAAAAGAAATATTGGATACTCCAAGTATGGTTTTTCCCTGTAATTCATCCCTTACCCGTCTTACTGTCTCAAGAGTTGTAATGGCACCTTTGTTGTCAGAGCTCACTGTCATACACAAAGCGTCAATAATAATATCTTCTTTTCCAATTCCATATCCGGCTGCGGTATCATAGATCTTTTTCGATACTGCAATTCTTCCCTCAGCCGTTTCCGGAATACCGTCTTCGTCAAGAGCAAGAGCCACCACCACTCCTCCGTACCGTTTTACAAGAGGGAAAATGGCTTCCATCACTTCTTTCTTTCCGTTAACGGAATTGATAAGCGGCTTGCCGTTATAGATTCTCATGGCACGTTCCATGGCAGTCATATTGGAGGTGTCAATCTGCAAAGGCAGGTCAATGATACTTTGCAGTTCTTTCACCACTTCTACCATCATGGCCGGTTCATCAATCTCAGGAAGTCCCACATTCACGTCAAGCACATGAGCTCCGTTATCCTGCTGGAGAACGCCCTCTTTTAAGATATACTCCAGATTGTGATCCTTTAACGCCTGTTTAAATTTAGCTTTTCCCGTTGGGTTAATCCGTTCTCCAATAATAACCGGATCCCGATCTATGACAACAGCCTGGGCATAGGAGGAAATCACCGTCCGGTTCTTTCTTTCCGGAAGTCTGACCGGCAAATCCTTACACAGAGCCGCCATTTTTCAATATGCTCCGGCGTGGTTCCGCAGCAGCCTCCGATAATACAGGCTCCTGCCTCCACAATCTCCTTCATGACTCTGGCAAACTCATCGGCATCAATGTCATAAACCGTCTTTCCGCCTTCACTTCTTGGAAGTCCGGCGTTGGGATTTACAATGACAGGAAGGGAAACCACCTTCATGATGTCTTCCAGAATGCCTTTCATCTGAACCGGGCCAAGACCGCAGTTTATTCCCAGGGCATCCACTCCCAGTCCTTCTAAAAGAGCTACAGTAGACTCCACATTTCCGCCGGTTAAAAGCTTTCCTTTGTCATCAAAAATCATTGTCACAAAAACTGGCAGGCTGCTGTTTTCTTTTGCGGCCAGAACCGCTGCTTTTGCTTCATAGCTGTCACTCATGGTTTCAATGAGAATAAGGTCTGCCCCTTCCCGTTCACCTATTCTTACCACCTGGGAAAACAGCTCATAGGCATCTTCAAAATCAAGTTCCCCCAGAGGCTTTAAAAGTTTGCCGGTAGGACCGATATCAAGGGCTATGGCTCCTTTTGACCTTCCAGGGGGGATATGCGGCAGTATCCACCGCCTCCCTGGCATTCTTCATGGCAGCTGACACAATCTGCTCTAAATCAAATTCCTTGTCCTTATTATATTTTAAACCATTCGCACCAAAGGTATTGGTTTTAATCATATCTGCTCCGGCTTCCAGATATTCTCTGTGAAGCTTTACGATTAAATCTGAATGGGTTACATTCCATGTTTCCGGCAGTTCACCGGGTTTTAAGCCATTGGCCTGTAAAAGGCTGCCCATGCCGCCGTCAAAAAGGATTCTTTCTTTCAATTTCTCTAAAATTGCTTTCATACTTTCCTCCATCTCCACTCAGTTTCTATCTTATCTCCGGTATGCACAGTCCTTTTTCCCACAGGATTCACACCCTTTTATCTCACACCGGTAAGGCTTCTTACTGACTCCCATCACTGCCGTCACGGATTTGGAGGGGGTCATAAGCAGGCTTTCCGTAAGCATAATCCCAATTCGCTTGGGTGTTTCCAAAACTGTTGTTATATCTTTTTGACATTCCAGCGAAAAATCACCGTAGCCGGGACTGAATCTGGGCCTTAAATAAAAACCATTGGCCTCATATTCCTGTTTCAGTTTGCGGTTTTCCTGGTCGCAGTATTCTTCAATCACTGCAGCTGCAGCGGCCTGCATAATGACAGCCCTGCTCATCTGCAGTCTGGTGTACTTGTGAAGCAGCACATCCACTCCGGTTCCCAGTGTGGCCGCAAATAATATAACTTCCTCACAATCTGCCAGATTTTTACTCAGATTCCGGCTTTTAGTACGAAAGACAGTAAAATCAATCTCATTCTCAGGAAGCAGTGTTAACGGAAATGCTCTGTATATACATTTTGGTGATGCAGCTGCCAGAAGTTCTTCCAATACTTCCTCCACCAAAGCGCTGACCTGTTCATCACTTTCCTTATTTCCATATCCTAAATATCTAAGAATCTCCTTCCGGCTAATCTCCATCCTTATCCCTCCGATTTTTCCTGTTAAAACAGGTCCGCTCTTTTACAGAAACGGACCTGCTGCTTTACGGATTACAGTATCTGAGAAAGATTTTCCTTGATCTTTAAGGCCACATCAGGCTTATTCATAGAATAAACATGAATGGCATTGACACCGTTTGCAATTAAATCAATGATCTGCTCCGTTGCATAGGCTATTCCTGCCTGCTTCATGGCTGCCGGATCTTCTCCAAACCGGTCAACAATCGCTTTAAACCGGGTGGGCAGATAGGTTCCGGACAGCTGGCAGCTGCGTATGATCTGCCTTACATTGGTTACAGGCATAATTCCTGCAACAACCGGGACTGTAATTCCCTTTTCCCGTATCCGGTATAAGTAATTATATAAGATGTTATTATCGAAAAACATCTGGGTGGTTACAAAATCGCATCCTGCTTCCACCTTCTGCTTTAAGTAATCCATATCAATGGTTTTGTTTGCTGATTCCACATGGCCTTCCGGATAACAGGCAGCTCCGATGCAGAAATCACCGGTTTCCTTAATCTCCCGGATCAGCTCTGATGCATAGTTGTATTCCCGCTTATCCGGAGCATCTGCCGGGATATCACCTCTTAATGCCAGCACGTTCTCTATCCCTGCTTCCTTTAGCTCACCTAACACCTGACGCACCTTTTCTTTCGTTGAAGATACACAGGTCAGATGGGCCAGGGCCGTAACATGATATTCATGATGAAGGGCAGAAGCGATGTCTACGGTATACTTACTGGTTCCTCCGCCGGCGCCGTATGTGACGCTCATAAAGGCAGGCTTCAGTTTTGCTATCTCAGCAGCCGCCTTCTCAACAGAATCATACTTATCCTCTGTCTTAGGCGGAAACACTTCAAAAGATAAGGTCGGCTTTCCCTGGCTTAATATATCTGTAATCTTCATTCTGTCAATCTCCTGTCCTCTGCTTCTATTTTAACACTTTACCATAAAAAACTTTTTCCCGCAACAGGTAGTATTCCAAATTTTACTGACCGGTAAAAATCCTGGCAAGGGGAGAGCCTCCCGGAAGGATTAGGGTATTCCCATTTCCTGCAAGTGACTTTTTGGCTGCTTCCAACGACCGCACAAAGGAATAGAAATCTGATCTTTGAGGATCATGATAAGCTTCCGCCATAATCCTCATATATTCTCCTTCTCCCTCTGATGTGATTGATGCCGCCTTTGCCTGAGCATCAGAAATACTGATTGCTATTTCACGGTCTGTTGTATTTTGTATCTTTTTCGCCTCTGCCTGGCCTTCTGCTGTAAATGTGGCAGCTATTTTTGCACGCTCTGAAATCATTCTTTCATACACGGCTGTTTTATTATCTGCCGGAAGATCCAGGCGCTTTGTTTCCACTGCCAGTAGACGGATTCCATACTGTCCCATGTTTTCTCCTACGTTATCCATAATCGCCTGAGAAAGCTCTCCATCACGGCTGCTTATGACTTCATTCTGAGCCATACTGCTGATCACATTCTTCACTGAGTTATAAACCACCGTATCAATTCTGCTCTCCGCACCAGAAAGAGATGAATTCAGTGACTGGGCAAATTTCAGAGGATCTTCAATCCGCCAGAGCACGTAGCTGTCACTGAGCATGGTTTTTTATCCATGGTAATCACATCGGAAGCCGCAAGATCGTAAATTAAGATCTGCTTTGGCAGAGTATCCGCTGTCTGGATCAATGGTATCTTGTAAGAGATTCCCGGAGAATCAATGACTCTCTCCACTCTTCCAAACTGTCTGATCAGCTTATATTCATTTTCCTTTGTCACCACTACCCCTCCGGAAAGCACCGTTACGGCAACTGCCGCAATCACAATTCCTATGGCTGTTTTTATCTTTTTCATTCCTGATTCTCCTTCTTTTCACTGGACGCTCCTCCTGTAAAGCTGTCAAGGGGGAGTATGGTACTGGTCTTGTCCGTACCGTCAATAATTACTTTCATGTTTGGAAGCACATCTTCCATTGTTTCATAAAACATTCTTTTTTTGGTCACTTCCGGGTTTTTTACATATTCCTCGTACATGGCATTGAATTTCGCCACCTCTGCACTGGCCTCATTAATTCTTTTTGCCTTGTTAGACTCCGCTTCCTGAAGAATCTGATCTGTCTGGGCAGTTGCCTCGGGGAGCTTTTCATTGCGGTACTTATTTGCATTGTTTATTGCTGTCTCTTTTCCCTGTTTGGCTGTTTCCACTGCCTTAAAGGCTTCCATTACCTCCTTTGTCGGCGGTTCTGAATCCTGTATGGTGACATTGATCACCGTCAGCCCCACATTGTGTTCAGCCAGTTTTGCTGTGATCATTTCCTTAACTTTTGACTGAATCTCATTTTTTCCATTGGTCAGCACAGAATCCACATCATAGCTGCCAATGACTGTTCGGATGCTGCTTCTTGATACATTCTGCAAAATGATTAAGGGATCCCTGGAAGCATAGATTGCCTTTACCGGATCTGTGACTTTATACTCCACAAAGAAATCCACGTTTACAAAATTATAATCCTTTGTAATCATCAGGGAATCTTCTTCCTTGCTCTCGTTGTCACTGGGATCGTAGCCGACGGCAAATCCCTGTATGGTGGTATTCACCTTATTCACATTCTGAACAAAGGGGATCTTAAAATGCAGTCCCGGCTCTGCAACCGTTCTTGGAATCCCTAACGTGGTCACTACCGCCTGTTCCTGCTCCTGCACATTATAGACAGAGCCAAATGCAATTACAGGAACCGCAACAGCCAGTAAAATCGCTATTCCGGATTTCTTTATCACTTTCCGGATTTTTCTTAATTGCTCCGTTCCTTTTGGGTTAACTGTTTCCATCCTTTATTTCCTCTCTTTCTTTTTGGGGGGTGTCTCGCAAAAAAGGATATAAAAAAAGACCTTTGCCGGTACCTGACGGTATCAGTAAAAGTCTTGACATTTCATAAGAATGCGGATAAATCTCTTTATCGTTCTGACGCACGCTTATCCAGCCTTTCGGTGGAAGCTACTCCCTTTTGCGATTGACATTATTATATCAGATTGATTATTAACTGTCAATAGCAGGTTTTAGTGGTTAAGTTTCCTGATTTATTACAGCCTCAGGATTGTTATAGGATACATAAACCTGTATCCGGTCTTCATAGATATAGATGTTTATATCAAAGATACCTTCCAGGATGTAGGCCCCTTCCCGCTGGTTAATCCTTGCCTGTGCCTGTTCTATAATCGAGTCAACGCTGCTCTGGTCTGCCTCAACCATACACCCTGCTTCAGTATCCAGTAAAAAACTGTTTCAGAAATGCCAGAGTCGCTTCCTGATCCTCCAGATAGGAAACATACCGGTGGAGTTCCCCCGTAGCCGTATCATAGTTAATATCCACGTACTCATACGAATCCACATCAGAACCAGCTTCTTTGGCTGCTTTAGGAGTCAGATAAACGCTTTCCACAGTCTCATAAAAAGTCAGCGGATCGCCGTCCTGTTTAAACTCATAATTATCCCCATAAGTCTCCTGGGAAATGAAGGTGTAGCCATACTCCTCTTTTTCGATAAACTGGATCACAGACCTGGAAATTTCTCTTCCGTCCGTATCAAAGTGATCGAATCCGCTGCAATGCTCTCTTGCAGCTATTACCTCCGCTTCATTTAAATCCCGATATCCATAGTCATCATATCCCACTGCTGTGTCAAATTTGCTTTCCAGAGAGGTGGCATTCACAGCACAGCTGATAATCACACTGGCCAGAGTCGTGATCACAATAAACAGAATCACAACAAACAGCAGTACATTGGATCGTCCTTTTCCAGGCAATGGAGTATGGACAGTCGGTTGATTTACGGTTGTTGCGGCAGCAGACGGCTGACTTACCGGCATAGCCGGCTGGCTTCTCTTCTCATTTAATAAATAGTCTGTATTCCAGTAAACAGGCTTTTAACAACACGCCTGCATCTGGGACAGTAATTGATCTCATTCACCGGCAGATCACAAACCGGACAAATCTTTCTCATCATCTTTTGTTTCCCCCTAACTTAACCCAGAACCAAGTGAGCCACTGCGATCTCGTCATCCTCCCTGAAGCCCTGTGCGCAAACCTGGATGTCATAAACGTATTTTTCATCCAAACCTGTTAATTCAGCGATTTTTTCGATGCTCATTCCATCCTTTGCCAGTGCCAGAACCTGATGTACGTCTTCAATGGTCTTTTTAAGTAGTTCGTCAGACTGGGGGGAAATGTTAAGGGAATTCCCATCTAAATCATGCTCCGTAATGAAATCCTCCAAAGAAAGCTTTTTCTCACTGTCCTGTTCCGTATAATAATCTTCTGATAATTCCCAGTCTTTTTCTTCTTTTAACATAAGGCGCTCCTTTCAAAAAGAGGCAGGTTCATGAGAACCTGCCTGTTATGTATCTATTATCTTTTATTTCTTAAAAAGTCAGGAATATTGATCTGCACTTCTTTGTTCACAGTCGGACGGTAAGGCTGTCCATTCCCCTGGGGTGCAGTCTGGGGAGTTTGCTGTCCGTAATTAGGCTGTTTATTGTAATTTGGATTGTTATAATTAGGATTGCTGCTGTAATTTCCGGCATTCTGGTTATTGGGGTAAGGCTGTCCGGAATAGTTATTGGCATTGTTATAATTCTGGTTAAAGTTCTGATTGTATGCAGGATTTGCTGCAGTTGTAGCTGCCGCTTCCTGGCTTGCTGCCTGAGGTGCTGCTTTGGGCTGCTTATAGTTTGGATTGGAGAAGTTAGTCATAACCTTGGCTACCGGTGTTTCATGCTGCATATCAAGTCCGGTTGCAATCACTGTAATGCTTGCTTCATCCTGTGCATTCTCATCATACATGGCACCAAAAATAATATTGGCATCATCTCCTGCCATCTCCTGAACATAGCTTGCTGCCTCATTGGCTTCAATCAGGCTGATGTCTCCGGAAATATTAATGATAACATGAGTTGCTCCTTCAATGGTTGTCTCAAGAAGGGGACTGGAAACTGCCTGTTTCACTGCTTCTAAAGCCTTCTCATCGCCCTTTGCGTGACCGATACCAATATGAGCTATGCCTTTGTCAGTCATAACGGTCTGAACATCAGCAAAATCCAGGTTAATCAGTCCTGGTACATTAATTAAATCTGTTATACCCTGAACTGCCTGCTGAAGTACTTCATCTGCCTTCTTTAAAGCATCAGGCATGGTGGTACGCCTGTCCACAATTTCAAGAAGACGGTCGTTAGGGATTACAATCAGTGTATCAACACTTTCTTTTAAACGTTCAATACCATTCACTGCATTGGACATACGTGTTTTGGCTTCAAAACGGAATGGCTTTGTAACAACGCCAACAGTTAAGATTCCCATATCTTTCGCAATCTTAGCCACAACAGGAGCTGCACCAGTTCCTGTTCCGCCTCCCATACCGCATGTAACGAATACCATATCGGCACCCTTCATGACCTGAGCCAGCTCGTCCGCATTCTCTTCCGCTGCCTTTTCGCCAATCTCAGGTTTTGCACCTGCACCAAGCCCCTTGGTCAGTTTCTCGCCGATCTGCATAGCTGTGGGAGCCTTGCAAAACTGCAATGCCTGCTTGTCCGTATTGATTCCAAAAAATTCCACACCAGCTATATTCTCATCAATCATGCGGTTCACTGCATTGTTTCCGGCACCGCCTACACCGATTACCAGAATTCTAGCAGCGTTATCCGCCTCATTTATTTTAATCTCTAACAAGATTATATCCTCCTTTAACCATATACAGCTTACTGTATAAACCTATTTAATATAATATTTTATTTTGTAAAAAATATCAACCATTTTTTTAACAAAATTCCAGACAAATTATGTAAATTCACTTATCCTTCACAAACCGATAAGAAGTGACAGTTTCCGCCTCGTCATATTTATCCAGATACAGAGTGCCAGCCAGACCGCCTAAAACCGGAAGCTGATCATTCAGTTCTGAGATCTTTCCGTTCATCTGGTCATTGCTTCCAAGGTACACTTTGATGGTCCCCATAACAAGAGTTGCATTCCCGCTGGAATCATAACGGATCTCATCCACTGGGATTTTATGGGTTGATAAAAGCTGGGTTAGTGTTAAGATCTGGCCAAATACTTTGGAATCCTCCACGGGGAGGGGCTGGTGCAGAGCGATATGCCCATACTTAAGCCCCGTGATCCATGGAATTCCTGTCAGTTTTCCGCTGGAACTTTCCACAATAATCCCGTCTTTATCAAAATACATATAGCTGCCCATATAGGAAACATAACCAACCACGGATTTTTCATATACAATCACTTCTATGCTGACTGGGCTTAGGAATACGATTTTGTAATCTTCCACAAAAGGGATCTGTTCGTGTTCTCGAAAACGGTCCTTATAAAAACAGGTAATCGCATTCCGGTCCCAGCCATCTTTAAATAATAAGTCTATGATCTGATCTGAAGTATATTTCTTGTTGCCGGTTACAGTAATGTTTCTGATCTGCAGTGACAAAAAAGCTGCCGACCCGGCCAGAAGGAATACTGCTATGATTGCAACGATCATTTTTCTTCTGCTTTTTTTGAAGTTTCTCATTCCTTACCTCTGATTGCAGCTCCAAGACTGCTTAAATCCCGGCAAATGTCCTCATACCCCCGTTCGATATGGTGGCATTCAGAAATCTCCGTCACGCCTTCGCCTGCAAGCCCAGCTACCACAAGGGCAGCTCCGCCTCTTAGATCAGGGGCAGTTACACAGTTGCCTTTTAGAGGATACAGCCCGTGTATAATGGCCCGTTTGCCCTCTATGACAATATCTGCCCCCAGTTTCTTAAGCTCATTTGCTGCCCCGAACCTGCCTTCAAAAATCGTTTCCTCCACTCTTCCCCAGCCGGATCCCGATGCCATCACTGCCATCACCTGAGATTGAAGATCGGTTGGAAAACCAGGATAAGGTTCGGTTACAACATTCACACAGTCAGGACGGCCTCTCATGGAAACCTCCAGCTGATTTTTATATAGCTTTAATTCAGCTCCCATCCGTTCCGCCAGAGAGAGCGCTGCAGTCAGATGACCCGGACGAATTCCATCCAGAAGCACATTCCCTTCCGATGCCATCACTGCCGTTAAATAAGTACCTGCCACTATCCGGTCTCCTGCGACAATAAACTCAGAATCGTGTAAACCTGTCACTCCGGTCACAGCAAGCCTGGAGGTTCCAGCCCCGTGAATAATTGCTCCCATGTTGTTTAGGAACTCACAGAGAGAAGTGATCTCCGGTTCTTTTGCTGCTCCATGTATGACAGTGATTCCTTTCGCATAAACAGCCGCCATCAGGGCATTCTCCGTAGCTCCCACACTGGGAAACGGAAAGTAAATATCAGCGCCCACAAGTGTCTTCGCAGATGCACACAGTTTCTCATCCTTTTCCTCTATCACTGCGCCAAGGGTGCGGAATGCAGCCAGATGCAGGTCAATGGGTCTCTGCCCGATGGAGCAGCCTCCTGGAAAGCTGGTAACTGCATCACCCAGCCTCCCTAACAGGGGACCTGATAATATAATAGAAGAACGCATGCTCTTTATATACTCTTCCGGAATCTCTGCACATTTGATGTCAGAAGCATCAATGGTCAGCGTATGTCCGTCAAGACTGTAAATACACCCAATACGCTCAAGTATCCCCAGCATACAGAACACATCCTGTATCCTGGGGACATTATGAATCACTGTAGTACCTTTATGGAGAACCGCCGCTGCCATAATCGGCAGAACAGCATTTTTGGAACCCTGAATTTTTATCTCACCTTTTAAGGATCGTAACCCCTGGACCTGTATGACTGACAAACCGGTACCTCCCATGGTTTCTTATATACTATCCTATGTTATAAGTGAGAGAATGGTTTCATATCCAGCTATTTTTCCAGTTTAATCTGATTGGAAACACTTAAAACCATGCCCATTTCAGCCATAAGAAACAGGACCGAGGTTCCCCCGTAACTGATAAAGGGCAGTGTGATTCCGGTATTAGGTATGGTATTGGTTACAACGGCGATGTTTAGGATAACCTGTATGGCAATGTGTCCCATCACGCCTACCACTAAAAGTGCGCCGAACAGATCCGGTGCATTATCTGCAATCAGCATGAAACGGTATATCATGAAAAGAAAAATAAGTATCACGGATACCGCCCCAAAAAGTCCAAGTTCCTCACAGATTATGGAAAAAATCATATCATTTTGTGCCTCAGGCACAAATCCCATCTTCTGTATGCTCTCTCCCAGGCCTCTTCCTACCAGGCCCCCGGAGCCAATGGCATAAAGTCCCTGCAACACCTGATACCCTCCCGTAGAAGGATAAGCCTCCGGTTCCAGCCAGACAAGGATTCTTCCCAGCTGATAATCATGAAGAATGTTTAACTTCTCAAGAACCGTGGCAATGGGGCCGGCAAACGCCAAAAGCCCTACTCCTGCAAATCCGCAGGCAAAACGGCCATTTCTTTTTTTTACACGCCACAAACAGCATGACAAACGCAATTCCCACAATGATGATACCGGAGCTTAAGTTGTTGGCAGCAACAATTCCCGCAATAGGAATGGTTGTTACAATGATCAGCGCCACACCATTTTTCGTGTTGATGTTTTTGCCCATCTGTACAATCATAACAGCCAGCATAACAATGAGAGCAATTTTTACAAACTCCGTAGGCTGAAACGTCAGGCTTCCTACTCCCAGCCATCTTCGCTTTCCGTTAAATTTTTTACCAAACAGAGAGACGGCGATCATCAAAATATAAGAAAGCACGTAGGCAAACACCGCAAATTTCCCATACCAGTGGTAATCCATCTTCGAAATAATGATCATCAGGATAAATCCGCCCAAAGCGATCTTTGCCTGCTTCATCATAAAAAATGAGGCATTGCCAAACTTTAACTGAGCGGCATAAGAGCTGGAGCTATATATCATAATCAAACCGAAAACAGACAGAAATATAACCGTGAACAGCAGACTGTAGTCATAAAAACGGCGCGGCCTGTTTTTTTTCACTACTGGCCTTTTTTCCGCCATACCATTCCTCCTCGCCATTCAAATTCCAATGCCCGTAAAACTTAAAGACTGCGGACACATTCTTTAAAAATCTCTCCCCGCTCTTCGTAACAACGAAACATTCCCCAGCTTGCGCATGCAGGTGAGAGCAGTACGTAATCTCCTTTGTTTGCATAGGAGGCACAGACTTTTACTGCTTCCTGCATATCCTCCGCATACATCACATTGGTAAAGCCATGTTTTGCCGCGCATTCCGCGATTTTCTCCCTGGTCTGGCCAAGAAGCACCATATGTTTCACTTTTCCGTTAAAGGATTCAATCCACTCATCGTATTCGGAATTTTTTGTCATATCCGCCTGCGATTAATATAGTTGGTCCTGGCATGGCTTTCACTGCCTGGATTGCCGCATCAGGATTGGTCCCCTTGGAATCATTGTAATACTTTACTCCTGCTTTCTCAGCGACAAACTCAATTCTGTGTTCCACTGCCTGAAACTCACAGACAGCCTTTTTAATTACTTCCATTGGAACATTCAGTTCGGAAGCTATGGCAATGGCAGCCATCACATTCTCATGGTTATGGCGCCCCAGAAGATTTAATTCGTTAATGTTTACAATTTCTTCCCGATTTCCCCTGTGATTGCGTATAATAACATCTCCATCTATACAATAGCCCTCATCTAGAGAATTCCTGCTGCTGAAATAGATTGGGCGGGGTTTCATCGACTCACCGAACTCCCGTAACACAAGATCATCATAGTTTAAAACACAGCAATCCTTCTCTGTCTGGTTTACGGTGATGCTTTCTTTCACTTTTATGTAGCATTCCATGGTTTTATGACGGTTTAAATGATCCGGCGTTATGTTTAAAATCGCGCTGACATCCGGGTGGAAATCAGTGATGGTTTCCAACTGAAAGCTGCTGACCTCCGCTACTGTCACGGAATCTTCCGTGGTTTTCAGCGCCTCCTGGGTGTAAGGAATTCCAATATTTCCCACCACATAGACATGCTCATAATATGCTTTCATGATCTCGCCTGTCAGTGCCGTGGTAGTGGTCTTTCCATTGGTTCCCGTTATAGCAGCCAGCTTCCCTTTTGCATGATGATATGCCAGCTGAATCTCACTCCAGACAGGAATATTCTCTTCCTTTAAAACTGATACAAACGGTGCATCAAGTCCGATGCCCGGACTGATCACGCAAATTGAAATATCTTTTAAATCTTCTTTTTTCAGCTCTCCAAGAATTACGGAGATTTTATCTGTTTCACCAAACTGACTTAACAGCTCATCCTTTTTTAAAGCATCATTGCTGTCATATAAAACAGCTTCATCGCCGGTTTTTAAAATCATCCTGGAGGCGGCGATCCCACTTTTTCCACTTCCTGCAACTAAAATTTTCTGACTCATATGGTTTCTCTCCTATAATCCAAGATATGCCAGCAGGCAAAGAACTGCCGTAATTATGGCAAATACAGCAACCACCCTTGTTTCAGACCATCCGCAAAGCTCGAAGTGATGGTGGATGGGAGCCATTTTGAAAAATCGTTTCCCGCCTGTTCTTTTAAAGTATGTCACCTGAATAATGACCGATAATACCTCAAGCAGATAGATAAATCCGATGATAGCGATAAAAATCGGCATCTGCATCATAAAAGCGCTGGAGGCCACAAAACCTCCCAACCCCAGCGAACCAGTATCCCCCATAAATACCCGGGCAGGGTAAACATTAAAAAGGAGAAATCCTAAAAGGCTTCCCACTACCGCACCGGTAATGGGACTGATTCCTGTTCTTTCCCCTATTGCTACTACTGTTAAAAATGTTGCCACCAGTATGGTCACACTGGTACACAAACCGTCAAGACCATCTGTAAAATTAACACCATTGTCTGTTCCAATTACAATGAAAAAGACTGCCGGTACAAATAAGATACCAAAATTTAAAAAGATTCCGTTCTTAAATCCGCCTGTAAAAGGAACCAGCATCTCAGTTCCCACATCTTTGGAATGAAGCAGATAGAAAGCAAAAATTCCTGTAATAAGAAGCTGACCTGCCATCTTCTGTGCAGGGGTTAATCCTTCTGATCGTTTCATTACGATTTTAATGTAATCATCAAGAAAGCCTACGATACCAAATCCCACAGTCACAAACAGCACCGGGATAATCTTCGGATAATCTTTTACGTAAAACAGGGACGTAATGATAATACTGGTTAGAATAATCAGTCCGCCCATGGTGGGAGTTCCCTGTTTTTTCAAATGGCTTTCCGGCCCTTCCTTACGGACCTCCTGACCAAATTTTAATTTGTGCAGAAACGGAATTACTATGGGACACAGCATTGCGCTGATGGCGAAAGCTATGATGATTGCCAAAATCGTTTCGTTAATCATGTCACACCTCAATCATTTATGTATTTGTATATCAAAAGTACACAGTTAGTAGTATACGTCTTTTGCCCGAATAATCAACCACTGATTCGAAACGTAGAAACAGTTTTTTCCTCTTCTGGCTCTATTCCCAGATAAGGAAAAATGTTCTTAAAAATATCAGCAATCACTGGTGCGGCAATGGTTCCGCCATAGTAAATGCCCTGTGGTTCATCAATGGTGATAAGGGCAATTACTTTAGGATTATCCGCGGGAGCGAATCCGATAAAGGATGAAATATACTTCTTTAAACTTCTTGGAAGTTTTTCAGAGGTCGCAGTTTTTCCTCCGATCCGGTATCCTTCTATCTTTGCTTTTTTCCCGCTTCCCTCGGAAACAACCTGCTCTAAAATATAACGCATGGTTTCACTGGTTTCTTTTGATACAATCCCCTCCTTAACCGGGTAGGTAAACGTATGCACGGATTTTCCGTCCGAGCTTACTGTATTCACGCCAAAATGAGGAGTAATGCGGTTTCCTCCATTTACAAGAGAGGAAGCCGTTGTAATTAACTGCATGGGGGTGATCTGAAATGACTGTCCAAAGGATACGGTTGCCAGCTCTACCAGTCCCATATCTTCTTTTTTATGCATGATGGTGGAGGCCTCGCCAGGCAGATCAATTCCGGTTTTTCCTTTCAGGCCAAACTGTTCAAAATACTTATAGTAATTATCCACTCCAAGCCTCTGACCTACATCAATGAGTACAGGGTTGCAGGAATTCATCATGCCCTGAAGGAAGGTTTCTGATCCATGACCGCCCACTTTATGGCATCTGATTTTTCTGTCCTCAACTACCCGGAATCCAGGACAGGAAAACTGATCCGTAAGCTTTACAACTCCAGCCTCCAGACCGGCTGCAGCTGTTACAATCTTAAAAGTAGATCCTGGCTCGTAAGTGTCGTTTATACAGGGATTTCTCCACATCTTATTTAACAGATCCTGCTTTTCCTTCTCATTTGTGGGAACTTCTGTTGTGGTATTTAGTGTAAACGGATCATTTAAATTAAATTCAGGTGCATTAACCATTGCCATAATTTCCCCGTTTTGAGGATTCATTATAATGATGGATACTCGCTTTGCACCTTTTTTCTCCATTACCTGATAGGCAGCCTGCTCACAGTAGCGCTGAATATTTACATCCAGACTGATATGCAGATCCTGTCCTGCAATTGGTTCTATCCGGTCTTCTGCCTCATTTTCAATTTCAATTCCTGCTGCGTCTGACATGGTTAAAATCTTACCGTTCAGTCCTTTTAAGTACTGCTCGTATTTTACCTCCAGGCCAATGATTCCCTGGTTGTCTCCTCCTGTAAATCCAAGTACGGTGGATGCAAGGGTATCGTAAGGGTAATACCGTTTGTAATCTTCATCTACCTTGACTCCTGCCAGATGATAGGACCGGATCTGGTCTCCCATAGCCTTGTCTACATTTGTTTTAATAATTTCCCTGGAACTGTACTTTTCCACTTTCTTGCGGATCTCTGCTTCATTCAGCCCTAACTCCTTAGACAGAACCGCAACCACCTCATCCGGTTTTACCTGATTGTGGATGACCGATATGGTGCAGACGGTGCGGTTTGTAGCAATGACAGTCCCACTTGCGTCAATAATATTACCTCTCGCAGCTTTAATGGTCCTCTCTCTCTCATGAAGATCGGAGGCCATGGCGCTGTAGTGCTCAGAGCGAAAGATCATTAGAAAAATAAGCCGTCCCATTAATCCTGTCATGGCAAGAAACAACAGGAAAAACAGGAGGGCTATTTTCTCTCTGTGATGTGTTTTATTGGAATTCATAAGCTGCTCCATCGTCATCATTGTTACAGTATATGAAATTCGGCTTTTTTTATGAGTCAGTTTGCCTTAAAGTTTATTCTGAAGCCTGGGTTTCGTCCCCTTGTGTTGTATCCTGAGAGTCTCCACCGGTATCTCCCGGAAGGGCTGCTGGTAAATCTGCGCCCTCACCTTCCTGCCGGTTTACGTATTCTTCAGTGGGATTCAGTAATTCTTCCGGAACCTTCTCTCCATTTTCCATGGTTGGTGTTTCTTTGGAAGGCTCTTGTTCCGTTGTCTCTGCTCCAGTCTCTCCACTTTCAGAAGACGGCTGTGTCTCAGTGGTAATGCCTTCCTGCTGAGGAAGAGTAGCTGCATCTTCGGAAGAAAGTGACCCTTGTGTATCTGTATCTGGGAATACATTTAAATAAGGAAGAATCTCCGCCATGATTTTTTCAAAAATCTGGCTGGCGTATGTACTGTGAGGCTGATCCTCAACATGAGGTTCATCAACAACCACATAAACCAGTACCTGTGGATTATCAGATGGAGCATATCCGCAGAAGGATACTACATAGTTTGTTTTATCTCTTGGAATCTTCTCTGCTGTACCAGTTTTTCCGGCAACCTTATATCCGGCAATTCTGGCAGCGCCGCCTGTTCCGCCCTCAGCATTTACAGTCTTAAATAATGATTCATTAATATACTTGGTGGTAGACTCAGAAACAGTCTCACGCACCAGTACCGGGTCGACTTTTTTCACAACAGATCCCTGTTCATTCAAGATCTGTTTTACCACATGGGGTTCGTAATAGGATCCCCCGTTTATAACGGAACAATAAGCTGCTGCCATCTGAATCATGGTACAGTTAAAGTTCTGTCCGAAGGAGTTAGTCGCAAGATCCGTAGGACCTGCGGTATCTGCCGTATACATAACGGTTTTATTATCCGCTTCTCCTGGCAGATCGATACCGGTCTTTGAACCGAATCCAAAGATCTGCTGGTATTTATAGAATTTCTCTTTTCCCATCTGCTGGGCAATCCGCATCATAACTACGTTGCAGGACTTCATAAGACCTTCTTGTACAGTAATGAGTCCGTGTCCGTATCTGCTGACACAGTTGATCTTATGTCCGCCTACTTCCAGAAACTTATTGCATTCATAGGTTTCATTTCCTGTAATGGCGCCTTCCTCTAATGCTGCAGAGACCGTAAATATTTTTTCTGTAGATCCTGGCTCGTAGCCGTCACTGATGCAGAAATTACGCCAGGTCTGATTCCACGCTACCTGAGTGCCAAGAGATATGATCTGTTCATCGGAATAGTGCTGGGATACTGTCTCCGGTGTAAGAGGCTGGGCATCCTTATTCTTCCTTTTATAATCATCCATGGCTTCTTTTATCCCCAGCTGTCTGAGTACATCTGCCGTAAACTCAGGGCGCAGATCACGGGGGTTATTTAAATCAAAGGTCTTGTCATCTGCCATGGCAAGAACTTCCCCGTTATTGGGATCCATTACAACCACACCTACCCGCTTGCTTCCGGTCTGTGCTTCCCACTCAGCTATGTATTTTTCCACTATCTTTTGTACATTGACATCTACTGTAGATACAACTGTATTACCGTTTGAAGCCGGTTTTATTACCCTCTCTAAATTGGAATCATCATTTAAATAGCCGTATTCTCTTCCGTTGACCCCCATGAGAGTGGTATTGTAAAACTGTTCAATGCCTCCGGTTCCATCCATACCGTCTCCGTTGGCGAAACCGACCAGCTTGCTTGCTAGGGAATTATAAGGGTATACACGCTTATACTCATCTTCAAACCAGATTCCCTTTATGGCTTTTCTGGTTTTTTTCAATTCCTCTGCTTTTTCCGTCTTGTACTTCTCATATTTATCCTTGTCATCATAAGTCAGCTGCTTCGCATACCGGATATACTGCTTGTCCTTTTTCTCCTGAATGAGATTGGTGATTTCAGTCTTGTCATAACCAAAGCATTCGGTCAATGCATTGATGGTTGGTTCCAGATAGGCCTCCGGGTCACTCATGATCTGCTTTGGGTCAAGGATTAAATTATATACTTTCTCACTGGTTGCCAGATAGGTACCGTTACGGTCCATTACGTCCCCCCTCTTAAAAGGAATGACTCTGCTGTCATATTCCTGCTGGGACAGTACAATCTGGTTATAATCTTCTTTTTTCTTCGTCATCATATTATAAAGAATCATGACCAATGCAAACAAAGCCAGCGTTATCACCAATACCGTAATCGCCAGCTTTTCCTGCATATAACGAGGAAATACTTTATTTCTTTTGCTCCTGTTTTTATTATTGTTTCGGAATGTCCTCATTCTGCCTTACATACTCACTTTCCGTTTTATCATAGTGAAGGATCTGATCTTTGTTCGCATAGACCATACCCAGTTCCTCAGTGGCAACTTTATACACATGATCAAGATCAACGGAAGTGTTAATGCTCATTTCCAATGCATCGTTTTCGGTTTTCAGTTTCTCCAGCTGTACTTCCCTGGTTTCAATTTCATGAATGCTGGTTGTAATCGAGGACTGTAAATGCAAATAATTCACACACAAACAAAGGGTAATGACTGCAGCAATCGTCAGCATAATTACATAAGGTAAATCCATCTGTAATGCTTTCTCGCGGTTCCGTCTTACATGATGGGGCACGGGACGGCGAATTTCATCCGGTGTAGAAACCGGTCTGCTGACCGGCATGGTTTTACGAACCGTATTCCCCTGCACATAGGCAGAGTTCCGATAGGAATGCACATTTCTTCTTGCAGCCACTCTTTTTTTCCTCCCTTTTTAGATTCGTTCAAACACACGAAGCTTTGAACTCTTTGAGCGTTTGTTTTCTGATAATTCTTCTTCTGATGGTAAAATGGGCTTTCTTGTGATGACTTTACCCATACTTTTTCTTCCGCATACGCAGACCGGAAAGTTCCTCGGGCAGATACATGGATCTTCATTATCCTTGAATCTGGTCTTTACAATTCGGTCTTCCAGTGAGTGGAAGGTAATGATGGAAAGCCTTCCTCCAGGATTTAAAAGCCCGATCATAGTATCAAGAGAGTTTTTCAACACATCCAGTTCATGATTGAGTTCAATTCTGATTGCCTGAAATGTTCGCTTAGAAGGGTGGCCCCCTACCGCTCTTATCTTTGCAGGAATTGCGTTTTTAATGATCTCTGACAATTCTCCCGTAGTTTCAATTGGCTTTACAGCCCTGGCTCTTACAATATGTTTTGCAATATTCTTTGCAAATTTATCTTCTCCGTAATCCCGTATAATCCGATATAAATCAAATTCGCTGTACTGATTGATAATATCGGCGGCTGTCTGTGGATTTCTCTGATCCATTCTCATATCAAGAGGAGCATCTTCTTCCCGGTAGGTAAATCCTCTCTCCGGCATGTCCAGCTGATAGGAGGAAACTCCAAGATCCAGATAAATTCCATCCACTTTATCAATTCCAAGTTCTGTTAATACCCCATGTATATTTTCGTAATTGCTTCTGACCACGGTTACCTTATCTTTATATTCTTTCAGCCGCTCAGTTGCTGCAGCAATAGCATCCGCATCCTGGTCAATTCCGATTAATCTTCCGTGTTCCCCCAGGCGTCTGCATACTTCTAAAGCATGTCCTCCGCCTCCTAAGGTTCCATCAACATAAATCCCATCTGGTTTTATATTCAGGCTGTCGATGGTTTCATAAAGCAGCACCGATTTGTGTTCAAACATCATATACCTAGTCCTTCCATAGCTTCCGCGATTTCTTCCATATCATCATAGGTATTGGCTGCCGTCCATGCATCCTTGCTCCAGATCTCAATCCTGCTTCCAACTCCTACTAATACTGCGTCTTTATCGATTCCGGCGTGTTCTCTTAATACCGCCGGAAGCAGAATTCTTCCCTGCTTGTCCACTTCACAGGAACTGGCTCCTGCCAGAATCTGGAAAACTTTCTGGCATTGGTGTTAGTCAGCGGCAGGCTTTTTAATTTTTCTTCCAGGGCTCTCCACTCATCATTGTCATACACAAATAAACAGCCGTCCAAGCCCTTCGTCACGACGAATTCTTCTCCTAGCTGCTCTCTGAATTTGGATGGGACAATAAGACGTCCCTTCGCATCGACCGTATGATTGTATTCACCCATGAACATACTAATCACCTGCATGTACTGGCAGCATGGGGAAATCAGACCACTTTCCCACCATTTTCTACCACTTCGTACCACTTTCCACCACTTGTACTCTAATTCTAGTACATTTGATTCAAAAACGCAAGGATATTTTAGAATTAATTTCAATTTAATTTGGCTTATTTACTGGGGTTTACGGACATTTTCCATAATATTCCATAAATCGACAAAAATGGTAATCACACCAGACACTGCAGTTTTGCAGAGTTTGGGTGATTACCATTTTTAATTACAAACTGTTTTTATGCCATTTTTGCTACGTTTTACCGTAACTTTTTTCACGACTTAAACTGGGTAAACTTAATCCGGATAATAAATAACCATATCAAGCTTACACATTGCCCCTAGCAATGCAATTAGAAGGCTCTTTATGGGTAACAGACCTGATTGTAAGCTAAATGCTGCTGGCTATAACAGAAGATTATGATGCCACTGCCTGATGGTAACCGTATGATTCATAAAATCAAAAATAAACCGAACCACAGTATTATCATTTAATACCGAAATAAAACCTTTATTAGAAGACCCGCTTCTGGGATAAGTATCGTGACTGTATGTTGCCGACAATGTTCCATAGGTTGAAACCGCATAATCATATTCTCCTGCAAAGGGAATCACGACGCTGAGTGCATAGGTGTTATTTCCTATATAATACATGCGGGTGACTTCGCTGTTAGAATCATTTTTTACCGCCCCCACATACGGCTGAAAACTTCCGTAAACAACCACTCTCTCCGGAAGCTTCATTCCGGTTTCCTCATCATAAACATCTTTTGCCCCATAATCAGAGGAATTTTCCGGGTTTGCTTCCACCTCTTTCAAGGCTTCCTCCGATTCCCATATCCTTTTATTGTCTCCTCCTGACTAAATCCCATGGGGCAGTCGGACTTTTCTGATTGATCTGATAATAATCCTGCACGTCCATCTGCTCGTTGTCGCCCCGCTTCATGGTTACGGCTGCCGCATCTAAGGTACGGCGGAATGGTATTTCGAAAAAAGCGTGATTAACAACTGACCATAAAGCGGTATATTCCAGGAATTTACTCTGGGCTTCTTGGGATTGGTTGGCAAACCAGCCAATCTGATCATATCCCCACCAGTCACTCCATGCCCGTTTCTCCTTCGTCACACTGGCAAAGTCGTCTATCACTTTTCCTCCCCAGTTATCATACTCCATGAGATATGGCATGGATTTTAATTCAAATCCGTTTGGATTTAATCCGCCTTCACTAAACCCTTCCTTTACCAGTACCAGTCTTTCCCCCTCCCGGTCTGTCACCGGATATCTGGTGTAGGGCATGGCATGATAATCCAGCAATAGTTTCCCTCTTATGCTGATGCCATGGCTGTGTGCATCCAGTAACACCAGGTGCCTCCTGGCATTTTTTCTGGCGTAGGCCCGTATCATTTCCATTAATTCACCCATTTTCACCATTCCCCGGTCATCTGCTGTGTATAAATGAATCTGACCCATGTGAAGTGCCTCATAGCCTGCGTCAATATACCGTACCGCACGGTAATAAAACCACAGTCTCGTCTCCAGCTGGGTAATATCCGGTAGCGCACCATCATCTTCCCACCAGAACCCCTCCGGGGCCTTTGGAAAACGCATCCGTTCGAAAGAAAAGCTTCTGTTTTCAGATTCCATTCCAAAAGCTTCAAAAACACAAGCTGGGATGGGAATTGTTTCTAAAGGTCTGTATACTGCCTCAAAAATGCAGGCCTGCAGAATGATTTCCGGATCAATATCATGAACCTTTTCCGCAAGTTCCTCAGACTTTCTGAAATGCTCTTCTTCATCCCAAATCCGGATACCAGTAACCAGATGCCCTGCCAAGAAACTTGATACCCAGATTTTTAATGGCTCTTAAATCATCATTCATTGTTTTGGTATGAATTAAAAAGGCTGCCGATGCCGCTCTGGAGAGATAGTTTTTAAGCACATCCAGTTCAATTACAGTATCAAAGGTGTAGTTCTTCATAATTCCACCCCATAGTTCTTCATCACGAACAGCGCAAAAAGTGAATCAGCCCACGCAAACCAGTCTCTGGTATATTCGGACGGATTGTCACAAAAGAAGCTTTCATGCATGACTCTGGTGCCGCCGCGGGTATCTAAAATTTGGGACAGTAGTTCTTCTCTTTTTTTGGGATCCTTCTCCGTCAGACCTTCCATAATTAATGCGATATGCCAGATATAGCGGTCCGGCGTATGAGGACTTCCCACTCCCTGTCCATATATTCCTTTAAAATAGTACGGATTCCTGCTACTTAACAGAAATCTTCTTGTATTCTCATAGATCTCACTTACTTCTGTTTCAAACTTTAGCCACGGAATGGAGAGAAGGCTGGGAACATTGGCATCATCCATCAGGTTATAATGACCATACCCGTCTGTCTCATATGCATAAATATTCCCGTATTCAGGGTCTTTTACAATACCAAACTTGCGGATTCCCTCTTCTATTTCATTTCTAAGACCGCGGGCAGAATCTGCAAGGTCTAAATCCTGATAGATGTTTTTGGAATACGTTTCTATATGTTTTAGTACCACTGAAGCAAACATATTAGAAGGAATTAAGTAACCGTATCTGCATGCATCATCACTGGGGCGAAAGCCGGACCAGGTCATACCTGTATATGCCGTAGGCGTACCTTTTCCTCCTTCCGGAAGTGTATCCGAAGGCGGGCAGTTTCTTCGTTCAAATCGGTACGTGGAGTCTTTGTCATGATTCTGCTCTCTTTTCCATAAGGAAACAATCTGTAAGAGACCCTGTTTCACCTCATTTGTAAATATCTCCTGATCTCCGGTCATTTCAAAATATTCATGTAACAGCCATACCGGATAGCAGAGAGAATCCACTTCATATTTTCTTTCCCAGTTCCAGGGTGTGGAGTCGGTAATATCCTCATCCCAGCAGTTCCCGTTTGCCTCCTCATTAAACGCGTTGGCATATGGATCGATGAGAATATAACGGAACTGCCTTTTTATCAGACCCCGTACCAGTTCTGCCAGTATGGGGTATCTCTTCAAAAACGGCAGATAATGAATCACCTGAGCGGAAGAATCCCGAAGCCACATTGCGTGAATGTCTCCGGTTATTACAAACACTTCTCCATTTTCCAGAAATCGGACTGTTGTTTTGGCTGTGGTCTGAAAGCATTTCTCGAAAGTCTGAAGTAAATCCTCATTCACAGGCTGCTTATTTTTAATAGTTTCAGCAATCTCTTCCACCGCTTGGTTTAATAATCTCTGTTTTTCTTCCAGCTTCATACTGCCTCCTGTCCTATGGTTGTTAATTAAATCTGACTAAAATAGTTTTTATCTCATAAGGCGTAAAATCCAGTCTGACCGGTCCGCTTTTAAATTCTTCTGTGGCCCGTTCCATTAAATCACATTGGCACCAGGAAGAGATATTGAGTGCGCTTGTCAGTACTGCACTCACTCTTGCCCCTGCAAATTCATGGAACCGTAAAACGATATCCTGAGAATGCTCTGCCTGTTTGATGCAGTCAGCAACAATATAGTCACTATCAAGATGAAACAGACTTCCTGCCGTGATCTTTGGTGCACCAGAGACTGCTATAATGGGATTGTTTAAATCAAAGGATTCCTGTTCCAGTCCGGAATCGTACCATTCTTCCATATGAGGATAGAGAGAATAGGTAAATTCATGCAACCCTAAATCCGCGGCATAATCGGGATCTGTTGCCGATTTAATTAAAGTTAAACGCATGGTATCCTCATAGATATCATGACCATACTTGCAGTCATTTAAGAGCGCCACTCCATATCCCGTTTCACTGAAATCCATCCACTTATGGGCAACTACTTCAAATCTGGCGGCTTCCCAGCTGTCATTTCTTGTTATTCTGCGTCTGATGTTTCCATACTGAATATCAAATCTGGCGTCAATGCTTCTGATGCCTACAGGAAATGCCGTCTTTAACAGTTTCTGGCGCTCTTCCCATATAATCCTGGTTTTAAAGTCAATCCGTTTCTTTTCATGGTAAAGACACATGGTTTGTGAGATTGTGGATTTGTGATAGCCCCAGGAGAATGTAATCCAGATACCAAGTGGATTTACTTCTGTACGAACCTCTTTTAAATCCCTGATCTCTTCCATCTTATTTCCATACGTCGGTTCCAGCTCCCATGCGTCAAAGCATCTTGGCTTGTCTTCAAATACCTGCAAGACATTGCCCCTCTTCCCTTTTGAAAGAATATCCCTGCCTGCTTCCTTATCATAAATTTCCGTCAGCTGCCCCCACTCATTCCAGGCAACGCGGTAATATCTGGTTTCAGCCTGACGGGAACTATCCAGTGTGCTTATATGACTGGAATCCTGACCAGCGTAATCCACTTCCAAAGAAGCCGTATCCCGGTACAGAGTCACAAAAGAAAACGGAGCCATGTCCTTAACCAGAACCTGTGATACCCCATCCTTGTATAACTGCCAAGAAGCTGTCCATTTTCATCCCGGAAACGGTCGCCGTCAGAGGTTTCAGAAATCATGACAACAGAGCTCCTCTTCCAGTTTGAATTATTCCATACCGTATAAACCCCTGGTTTTTCCACGTACAGCGCCTGACTGATCTCATTTTCTATCTCAGCAAGAAGCTGACAGGCCTTTTCGTATTCCACATGGCTGTCCTCATACACTTCCCTGATAGAGGAACCAGGCAAAATATCATGAAATTGCTGGCAGAGAACAATTTTCCAGGCTTTTTGCAGCCTTTCTCTGTCATAGGCAATACCGCCCCACTCTTTTGCCAGAACAGAACGTATCTCTGTGTTCCGAAGGTAAAATTCCATCTTCCGGTTCATTTTCTTATTGTATGCCTGGGAGGTGTAGGTTCCTCTGTGAAACTCCAGATAAAGTTCCCCATCCCAGACCGGCAGGTTTCCTTCCATTTCATTTCGTTCTACATTTTCTCGCAGCCTTCTGAAATACTCCGTTGCACTCTCAAACTGTACTTGGGGAATCCCTGGAATCTTATTTAAATGTTTCAGTGTCTCTATCATATCACGGTTTGGCCCGCCGCCGCCATCTCCATATCCATATGAAATAAGAAGATCCCGGTTTAAGTCTTTATTTTTATAGTTATCCCATACCCCTTTGACAGCGTAGGGTCTGGTATCTCCATTGTAGGTATAGGAATCGGAATCCTGATCGGTAGTGGTGACGAAATGAGCTGTAATCTCCGTCCCGTCAATCCCCTTCCAAAGGAAGGTATCAAAGGGCAGACGGTTGGTATCATTCCAACTGATCTTGGTGGTCATAAATGCTTCCACTCCTGCCTTTTCAGAATCTGTGGAAGCGCCCAGGAATACCCGAAGACATCCGGAAGCCAGAGGAATTCACTCTCATACTCAAACTCTTCCTGAAAGAAATTTTTACCCACAAGGATCTGTCTTACAATGGACTCGCCGCTTACCAGGTTACAGTCGCATTCCACCCACATGGCTCCGGCAGGTTCCCATTTGCCTTCTTTAACACGCTTTTTAATGAAGTCATATATATCCGGATAATCCTCTTTGATAAATTCATAAAGCTGAGCCTGGGACTGAAGAAATTGATAATGGTCATAGCGGTCCATCATTCGATTTACCGTAGAAAATGAGCGGGCAGCCTTTTCTCTCGTATGGCGAAGCCTCCACAGCCACGCCACATCGATGTGGGTATGTCCCAGCATGCTGACCTTTATGTCCGGTTTCCCCTGCCCTTTCATCTTCCCGTTTAAGTATTCATATGCTTTCTTTATGCTTTCATAAAAGCGTTCCGTACCCGGTTCTGTATAATCAATAAAACCAAAGGCTTTTACAAGCATATTCAGCATCCACTCTCTATACTCGTTGCCAGAATCTAAAATATCATAAGTTTCCAGCACATTTCTCGCCAGAAAGTAAAAATCATCGGCATCATGGTCAAGCACCCCGTATTGGGCACGAACCAGTTCCATAACCATATCCTTTGGAACTCCGCCTCCATTTAAGCCAGACCAGAGGCGGAATTTTAAATCCAGCAAAGCTCCGTTTTCTTTTACCTGATAAAAGACCTCTTTGTGGTTTCCGTCCACTCCCTGATACGGTTTTCCATTTAAATAAAGAAGACTTTCAAAATGGCTGTTATTACCGGTTCCTTCTGGAACTCCAAAATCAAAAATGCCGACTACCTCTTCATCCATAAGTTCTGCTGGCACAGTAAGTCTGGTGCAAAGCCAGTTATACTGATCCCAGCCTTTCCACCGAAACCCCTGTTCAATTTCCACGGGTTCACCCACAGGCGTTCTGTTTCCTGTTATCCCATTATCCTCATACCAGAAAATATGGTCAAAACTCTTCAGATTTTTATAACGTAACTCCGCCAGTTCTTCAATGAGATGGCAGATCCGGTCTCTGTTGTGTAAATCAAATGCCATGGCAGCCTCCTAAATCCCTCCGTAAGCTAAGTCATATTCCTCAACCAGTAACTTTGCCAGTGAATAGGAATTAACCAGCGGATGTAATGTGAGCGCCCTGACTGCGGTTTCCTTCGAATGATTTTTTATCGCTTCCACCGTCAGTTTTTCATACATTTTAATCAGTCTGATCAGCAAATAGCAATGCTCCGGTACCTTTCCTACAGGCACAGGTATGATCCCATTTTTAGATACATGGCAGGTCACCTCGATAACGTCCTGATCCTCCAGTCCTTCAATACAGCCATTATTTGGGACAGACAGTACCAATTCCCGTCCTTCTTCGCTTTGCAGACCTTCAATACAGTCCAGCATAACACCGGCATATCCCATGCCATCCGGCACTTCCAGTTCTCCCTTTTTGATGGGTTCCTTTTTATCATGTCCGGTTTCAATGCTCATATAGGATTCTTCCCTCAGTGCCATGTAATACAGAAATACCTGAAGTGCTTCCTCCGGAGACTTTTCTATATCCATTTGTTTGAGTTCCTCCATCATTCGGCAATTTACCGATTCAATAGACTTTCCTCTTGTTTCACCAGACTTTTTTATGTTATTAAGAGCCTTTTCCCTATGATAATAATAGTAGAGATACTCATTGGGCAAATACCCCATTGATCTTAAAAGTTCGGGATCAAAGATAGAGAATTCCTGCACGCTATTTAAAAAAAAGATTCATCAGACAGAAGTTCCTGCAAAATCTCCCGTCCCTCCACTTTCACACTCTGTATCCATGATAAATGATTCAGTCCGAAAAATTCCACAGAAAGCTGATCCTGAGTCACACCCAGCTGCTTTGCCATACGGAATTTGGTGCTGCTGGGAGCATCGCAGATTCCTATGATCCGCTCATATCCAGCATTTTTCAAAGCCTGTGTTACCAGCCCGGAAGGGTTGGTAAAATTAAAGATCCAGGCATGGGGAGCATGGGTTTTAATCAGTTCGCAGTATTCCATTAAAACAGGAATGGTGCGCACAGCCATGGAAAAGCCTCCGGCTCCTGTTGTTTCCTGACCAATAACTCCGGCATTTAAGGCAATTTCCTCATCAACAACTCTGGAATGATCTCCGCCTGCCCGGATTGTCGTTACGATATAATCCGCTCCTTTAATTGCTTCAACCGCATCAAAAGAGGTACTGACTTTCAACCCCTGTCCCCGCCGAACTACAACATGGCGGCACAAACGGCTAATGATCTCCAGTTTTCCCTGTCAGTATCATATAACACCACTTCATCTATATTTAATTTCTTATAACGATCAAGAAGACCATTTATAAAAATGACTGTTCTTACTCCTGCTCCACCGATTACTGTGATCTTCATTTAGTCATCCTGCCTTTCATCCTGTTGTTTTATAAAATGATACAGCTCCTTTTCCGTTGGAAAGGCTGTATTGCCTCCATATGCTGTTACAGACATGGCACCGCAGGCATTGGCAATCCTCAGACATTGTTCCATGGTCTCGCCCTTTAAAAATCCATAAACGAAGCCTGCATTAAAGGAATCACCGGCTCCGGTAGTATCAACTGCACTTACCATATAGGGGTGAGACTTTGTGATCACACCATTCTTTGCACCAATGGACCCGCTCTTTCCCAGCTTAATTACTGCCATGGCGCATTGCCTTGAAAAATCCAAAGCAGCCTCTTCGGCATTCAGCCCTCTTGTATAATGATATGCTTCCGTTTCATTCATAAACAGGATATCTATGAAAGGAAGCAGTTCATAAATACCCTCATACCACTCCCCTGTTTCATCCCATCCCACATCAAAGCTGACTGTGGCAGAACTGATTTCCCTGATCTTTTTAAGAAGCATTATAAATTGAAGGTGATTGCGGCTGCCAGCATAAGAAGTCAGATGAATATGCCCCGCATCTTTTACTCCTTCAAAATCAATTGCCTCTAAGTTCCATTCCTCATTGGTTCCCCTGTAGGTGAGAAAGGAACGATCCTTTTCATTGGTAAAACTTAAAGAGATTCCTGTTTTATTCTTCTGCGATGTACCCAAAAAAGGTACAGTCTACATGGCTGCGTTTCAGTTCCTCACGAAGCCATGCTCCATGGCAGTCCGCTCCCACACTTCCCTGAAAAGCCGGGGTTAACCCCAGCTTTCCAAGTCCTAACGCAAACAGTGCTGCTCCGCCGCCCGGATAAACATTCATGTCTTCTACCACATGCTCCTGGCCGGCACCGGGAAACTGCTCCACTCCCGGTATTACAATATCCACATTTATATCTCCATAAATAAATACATCCCACTTTTTTCCTGTCATGGAACCCTCCGTCTGTCAGCCTGATTTACTCTTTTACAGCTCCGATCATGGCCCCTTTTGTGAAATACTTCTGCGCAAAGGGATACACACATAAAATAGGAACTGTTGTTATGATAACTGCCGCCATCTTAAGAGAATCTGAGGTGACAGAATTGGTATTCTGGGCAATTGCCTGAGCCACCGAGGTTACCTCTTTGTTTGCCATGGCTCTGGTAAGCATTTGCTGTAAAACGGTCTGTACCGGCCACAGCCGGCTGCTTCTCATATAAAATGCACCGGAAAACCAGTCGTTCCAGTGGTTAACTGCCGTGTATAATCCCACGACTGCAATGACCGGCTTGCTTAAAGGCAATACGATTCTGGTGAAAATTCCAAAATATCCACAGCCGTCAAGCTTTGCAGATTCCTCCAGACTCTCCGGTATGCTTTCAAAAAAGGTTCTCATCATCAACAGGTATGTAACGCTTACCAGACCAGGAACAACATAAACACTGAAATGATCCACCAGTCCCAGCCTGTTGTACTGAATATAAGTAGGGATCATCCCTCCCCCCAAACAGCATGGTAAAGGTAATCAGCATAGTAAGGATCTTTCTGCCCGGCAGTTCCTTTTCCTTTAACGCATATGCGGCAAAGGAGGTAACAGTTAGGCTGGCAGCTGTTCCAATTACAGTTCTTGCTATGGTAATCATATAAGCCTTGGTTATGGTTCCATCCTTAAATACCTGTTTATAATTGTCCAGGGTAAACATTCTGGGCCAGAAATAAATGCCACCTTTTGCCGCATCCTTTCCGTCATTAAAAGACAGAGCGGCAATATTTAAACAGGGCAGGATGATGGCAAGGCACAGTCCTATGACCACGCAATAGATTAAAACCTGAATCACCTGTTCCGATCTGCCTGATTTTATTTTACTGCGTCTGTTCACAGCCTCTTTTGCTTTCATGTCTGAGCACCCTGCCCTTTCTTTCTCACTGCATTTTATTTTTTGTCAAAGTCGATGGATGAAGGATCTTTTTTGTAAAGCTCTGTTAAATATTCCACAAACTTGTCATTACCGGCTGCTTTTAACTGCTGGCGGAACGATTCCACAATCTTTTTTGCTTCGTCGTCTGTTCCTGCATAAACTGCCTGAACGATCATTTCCTTATAGTTAAGAAGAGACATCTGTGCTTTCACTTCTGCCATGGAATCGGCTGATAAATATCCGGTTGCATCCAGTCCCGGAACCAGTCTGTAGGTAATAGGATAATCCTTTGCTACCTCCACCGCACGTTTAAAGGTTGTGCTGGAATTGGAACCTGGCCGGTTTTCGCCGAAATTATTCATGTTGTCTAAATTGGTCAAAGCAAAGCTGAAGAATACACAGCCTGTATATCCAAAGCCTGCGCCGATGTTGTTAACCAGGTAATCCTTGTCACCATCATTTAATTTCTTTAACGCCTCATCAGTCAGTACCGGTTTTCCATCTTTCATCTCATAGCTTTTCCCCTCTACGCCGTACTGGCAGAGAAGCTGGCCTTCGGGAGTGGATAAATAATCAAAGAATTTTAAGATTTCTTCCGGTTTTTTTGCATCTGCAGAAATAGCCCACACGCCGTTCTGTTTTTTTCCATGAACTACTTTCGCATTATTACCAGTAATATCATCTAACGGTCCAAGGGGTACCCAGTCTTCGGAAGCGTATATAATATCCTGATAATTGTGTACATCTGCCATAATTGCGGAATTATGAGATCTGGACACTTCTTCCGCTCTGGTTCCATCCATGGTGAAGAACTCCGGATTCATCAGGCCTTCCGCCAGAAGTTTTCTTAAGTAATTGATTTTTTCAAATACGTAATCCGTGTCTGCCTCGTGCTTAATCACGCCGTTACTGTCTAAGTTGTAGACATCGCTGACACCCCAGGTAAATCCAGGTACAATATACTGCAGTGTATCCGGAGATCCTCCCCAGTATTTCGGTCCAAGTGGATAAACAGAATTTCCGTTAACATCTTTAAAATCTCCGTTTTTAATCTGTACCAGCAGATCATAGAACTGATCCTGTGTTCTGATCTTAGACGGATCAATTCCAAGCTTATCTACGATCGCTTTTTGAATGTACATCCCGCCTCTGTATGCTGTCTGTGGATCATAGATTAAAGATCTGTCCTCGGAATCAACCGACAAAGGCAGAATATAAGCAGCACCTTTAAAATCTTCCCGGAATGTAATGTTCTTCTTTGAATCATCTGGTAAATATTTGTCTTCCAGGTAATGGCTGTAAACTTTTGTGTCCTTTAATAATCCGGATACATCAGCAAACATTCCTTCCTTTGCTGCCTTTAAAAGAATAGGAAATTCTTTTCTCGTGGAATCATCCATATAAGAGAAAATCACATCCGGTATGGTTCCAGATGCCAGCTGGGCTGCCATAACATTGGAATCCTTATCACCAGGAGTATACTGGATATCCAGTTTAATTCCCGTGCGTTTTGTCAGCTCCTTCATAACTTCTGTATTGGCCAGATCCTTTGGCAGACTGTTTCCGATATCATCAACGTAAGCCTGCACCGTAATGGTACGGTCAGCAATCCATGTATCCGGTTTCCCGGAATTGTCAGAAGTTTTGCTCTCCTCCCCTTTTGTCCCCTCATTTGCTTTCGAGCTGCAGCCTGTGACTCCCGCTGCGCCCATTGCCACCACTAATGCTCCCGCAAGCAGCCGCTTTCCAATACTTTTCCTCATAAAAATACCTCCTCTTTTCATCTTTTATTTACCAGAGACTGACTCCTGTAAATCGTTTTGATAACCGGTTGCACACAATTACCAGAATAAGTCCTACAACACCCTGAATGAGTCCCACTGCTGTGGCATAGCCAAACTGCCCATTCATAAGACCCATCTGAAGAACAAAGGTATCAAGCGTATCTGCAACCGCCATGTTTCCAGGGGTCCGCAGTAAGTATATCTGTTCAAATCCGCTGGACAAAAGTCCTCCCACTCCCATAATGAAAAGCAGACCGATGGTTCCCCGAATTCCTGGCAATGTAATATGCCAGATTTTTTTCAACTTGGAACAGCCGTCAATGCTTGCCGCCTCATAAAGAGCCGCATCTACGCCGCTGATTGCTGCCAGATATATGATGGAATCCCAGCCGATATTTCTCCATAAATCCATGGAGAACAACAGCTGAAAGAAATACTTTGGTTCCATTAAGAAAAATGTACTGGAATCCCCTCCCAGTTTACCGATAAACTGATTTAACACACCGATGTTAGGTGCCAGGATCCGCTGAAGCATGGTCACAATAATAACTGTAGATAAAAAGTGGGGCAGATACGTAATGGTCTGGCTGATCTTTTTGAATTTCTCATTCTTAAACTCATTAAGCAAAAGTGCAAGAATAATTGCAAAAGGAAATTCCAGAATACATTTAATAAATCCCACAATCAGTGTGTTTCTTAATAATCTGGGAAAATCGTAGCTGGTAAAAAACATGCGGAAATAGCGAAATCCAACCCAGGGACTTCCCCATATCCCCTTTCGAAAGGAATAGTCCTTAAATGCAAGTATGACTCCTCCCATTGGAACATAACAGATGAGAACATAATAAATGATGCAGGGCACCAGCATGAGATACAAAGGCCAGAACCGGATCAACTTCTTTGTTATGGACATATTAACTCTCTCCTTTTTCTTCTGCCGCAAATTTAAGTCTTACGCAAACCGGGTAATGATCAGAAAGATAAACGCCCTTCCAGGATTCATCCCAGATGGTTACTTCCCGGCAGTTCACTTTCCTGTCCCCAAAAATATAGTCGATCTTTTCCGGTTCCTGCCTTCCATAATCATGAAAGGTTCCAGCTATTCCTGCTGTAAAATCAATAAATTCCACAGCCGTATTCATGACTTTCATTTCCGCCGAATCCGGACAGGCATTAAAATCTCCTGTAATGACAGCCGGGGCGTCGCAGCGATGCCGGTCATCTTTGACTGTTTTCATAATCTGCATGATAGCCGCCTCTCTCGCTTCTTTGCCTTCATGATCCAGATGGGTATTATAAATGCGAATCAGCTTTCTTTCCTCAAGACTCCACAGCAAAACCTTTGTACAGGTTCTTGGACACATGCTTTGATTTTCATAGCGGGAACCAAAAACCTCAGGCGTATTGGAAAGCCAGAAAACATCCAGTCCCAGGAGATCAAATTTCATTTTCCGGTAGGCAACTGCAGTCTGCTCATCCTCTAAGTCTTTCCCTCTCCCGCAGCCTACGATGTTGTAATCCGTTAAATTTTCTTTCAGCCACAGTGCCACATGAGGCAGAACTTCCTGAAAGCAAATTACGTCGGGAGACTCTTTTTCAATTTTTTGTAAAATGTACGGTTTGCGGAAACTGAAGCTGTTTTCCTCGTCCTGACCATAATCGCACCGGATATTAAATGTAACCAGTTTCACTTGTAAACACTCCCTTCCTGGTTTCTGATATAAGGATATCGGAAAATTCATTTCTCCACAATGGACATTTCTCCGCTTATTAGTGGATAATTGTTAAACTTTAACTACCTGTATTGCTTCCTGATTGCAGCAGTAGTATAGTGTGCTTAACACAGAAGAAAATGGAGGTTTTTTATGGAATTAATCTATGAAACAGGGGGAATTTTAAACGAAGGTTTCGTAGGACAGATCTCTTATACTGTCTGCCTGGACAAAGTTTACGACGCTATGGACATTGAATTTACCTTTGACAAACAGCATTATCAGACTATCACAGAAGAAATGGAGAAAAAAATCAGAGAGTCCTGCAGCGGCACTGAATACGAACATGCTTCGGATGAAGAACTCGTGGATGCCATGAGAGGAATGAAAACTGAAATACATACTATTGTTACAATGAATGATACCTTTATCGGAGGTGTACACAAACAGCTCACTACAAGACACATGGTTTTCTCAGAGGATTTCACCAGTGACGGCTGTATCCCCCAGGAGCAAATTTCCGGAGTAATTAAGGTAACTCTGGCAGTCTTTAATGTGCTTCTTGACGGAACAAACTACCGCCTGAAGTTATCCGCAGGAAATCAGGAAACACAAATTTCCCCAGATGGAGGTGCCTATGTATAAGCGACTGGAGCTTCACAATCACACCACAGAATCAGACGGTACACTGACCCCTCCCAGCTGATCCAGTTTATGGAGGAGAATCTTGCAGATGGGTTTGCAATCACAGACCACAATACCATTTCCGGCCATAGTAAAATCAAAGAGCTGCTGGAACAGAAAAAAAAAGTATCTCTTCCATTTACGGAATGGAGTATACCACCTATTACGGACAACATCCTGTGCCTGAATTTAAAAGAATACCTTTCCTGGGAATCCATAGATTACCATCGACCGGAGTTATTATTTCACAGTCTGAAAGAAAAAGGAGCCCTGGTTGGGATTGCCCATCCATTTTCCTATGGACACCCATTTGCCAGAGGCTGCCGGTTTGATATGACAATTACAGATTTTAATTCCTTTGATTTCATCGAAATATTTAATAATCCAGAACCCCTTCACCAGGTAAATGAGCCCGCACTTTTGTGGTGGGAAGATCTTGTCTTAAAAGGATTTGCGCTGTCCGCCACCTGCGGTATGGATTTACACGGCAGGTGGGACATGAACAATCAGTATGCCACCTTCATAGAAGGAGTGGACGGCGGCAATATTGAAAAAGAACTGGAAGATGCCATCAGACATCAAAAAACCTGGGTTTCAAGAGGGCCGATTTTAGAATCTCAGTATAACCCTCAGAAGCAGACAATCTTATTCACCATCTGCGACACAAAAAAACCGGGATTCATACACTCAGACAGTGACCGTTATATCCTTATCCTGCGCAGCATGACAGGAACTGTTGTAAAAGAATTCCCGGTCTGCCGGTCATTGGAACTCCCGTTAAATGAACTGTATTTGGATTCCAATCCCCGGTCTGTTCTCATTCCGAAGCTGTATCAAAACGATACAGCCATTGAAAATCTGGTGGCGGTGGCACCTGTCATTGTACCAGGCTGATAATCCGCATTTATCTGCGGTGGGCTTTGCGGTACTCTAAAGGAGTCAGGCCAGTGGTTTTTTTAAAGACACGAAAGAAATACTGGCTGTCCTCATAGCCCACCTCTTTGGATATATCAGCGATACTTTTTCCCGAATTCACCAGATAGTCACAGGCTTTATTTAAACGCAGCTCCTTTATGTAATTAACGGTCGTCTGCCCGGTCTCCCGTTTAAATATGGTGGAATAGTAATTGGGACTTAAGGAATACTTTTCAGCCAGTTCATTGACCGAAATATCCCTGTTGTAATTATCCCTGATGTATTTAATGCTTAATTTCACCTTGTTTTTTGCATTGCCATCCGGGTCGGCATCTGCATTCATACAGTCCATGATGAGCAGATAAAGATGCCTTCGTAAATCCTCCAATGAGTGAAAGGAAGCGATAAGTTCCGGCTTCATTACCAGCTTTTCGATCTTATCCGGATCCATGGTTGCCGATAGACTTAATATCATGTTTGTAATTCTTGTCCATAGAATCCGCACATAAGAAGTATTATATTTCTTTATGTTCTCATCTGAAAATATATCCTGTATCATCACTTCAATATGCTCTGCATCATGACGTTCAATATACCGGCGCATCATGTTCAGTTCCGATACAGGAAACTGGTCTGCAGACAAAACCCTGATATCTTCATAAAAATACAGATTGGAATTTCCGTGAATGACTCTTTGAGTCAGGCTTTCTCTCGCCTCTTCCACCCCGTTTTTCACTGTTTCCAAAAGAGCTGTGCTGACACCAACCGTAAGAGAAATCCGAAGCTTTTTACGCATGACATTGGAAAATATGGTAAGGAGCCGTTCTGTTTCCAGGCGAAGCTGATTTTTATTTTCATGGCTGGTCAACCCGTAAAGCTGGTTACTATTGCCAAGATTGCTTACGATCAGCTTCCCGCAGGGGGAAGAAAGCTCCATAAATACATTTTTGATAGAAAACTGGATTAGATCAATGTCTTTACATTCAAAATAATTTTGGCCATAGCTGTCTCCGTCAATATGAATGATCATCACCATCACATAACGGTTTAGAAGAGGAAACTTCTGAAACACTGCTGTTTCCAGAGTAGTGCCTGCACCAATGGTTTCCTGGTTTAAAAGCAGATCATTCACTGTCTTTTCAAACAGATAAGTCCGGTTCTCCTCCATAGAGCGGATGCCCTTTTGTATCATCTGCCTTTCCTTCTTCTTTTCATCAATCCGGTCTGCCGCTTCTTCTACCGCTTTTTTTAAGGCCTCATTGGATATTGGCTTTAAAAGATATGCTGTCACTCCCAGCCGGATCGCCTGTTCCGCATATTCAAATTCCGCGTAGCCGCTTATAATAATAAAATGGATATCAGGTAAAAATGATTTCACCGTCCGAATCAGGGTCAAACCATCCATATCTGCCATACGGATATCTGTAATAACAATATCCACTGGTTGATTTTTAAGTATTTCAATCGCCCCAAGTCCGCTTTCCGCCTCATACAATTGCACAGGCTTCAGATTCAAATACTGAAGTCTGGCAATCATCCCCTGTCTGATTAAGTCTTCATCGTCTACAATTAAAACCCTTTTATCCATTTATGCCCCTCCTATTGCATGAAAGGCAGACATATGGTGAAAATGCTGCCCTTATTCTCCCCACTTTCAATGGTGATTCCATATTCCTCACCATAAGTAAGCTTAATTCTTTGATTTACATTCTGTATTCCGATACTCTGCTTTTTCCTCTCCTCATCGCCCCTGGTCTCAATATGATCCCTGATCTCCTCCACCATCTCTTCTGACATGCCGATTCCATCATCTGCAATCTTAATCATCAGATAGTCATCTTCCTGGTAAATGGAGATTTCCAAAGTTCCTGTCTGTTCCATCACACTCAGACCATGAACAATGGCATTTTCCACAATGGGTTGCAAAATAAACCTTAAAACCAGATTTTTCTCCAGTCCCGGTTCCACATTATAATACGCTTCAAATTTATTTCCAAAACGGGTTTTTTGTATATAAATATAATTCTGAGTATGGGAAAGCTCCTGTTCCACAGTGACAAATTCCCCGTAATTTCTGCCCAGACTATATCGGAAATTCTCACCCAGCTTTTCACAAAGATCACAGATCAGAAAAACTCCGTTTACAGCAGCGATGGAGCTGATGGTTTCCAGAGTATTGTATAAAAAATGAGGATTAATCTGCAGCTGAAGATTGCGTACCTGGCTTTCCTTGTTTTCCAGCTGCTGAACGTAATTTTTCTTAATCAGACGGTCCAGTTTTAAAAGCATCTGATTAAACTGCTTATCAAGGACTGCAATCTCGTCACTGCCCTTAATCTCCTCATTAATGGTAAGATCTCCGGTTTCCGCAATTTTTATCTTATCAATTAATCGTGACACACGTTTTGCAAAGCTTCTGGTAAATAAAGCTGTCAGTGCAATAATCAGCATAACCAGCACCAGTACCGGCAATATGGAGTTTTGTATTTCCTGCTGTTTGTGATCCAGCTGGCTGTTGTTAAAGAGAAAAATCAGCTTCAGCCCATAATATTCCTCTGTGCTGGTACCGATCATGGTATTCTTCCCATAATTCCCCTTCTGTTTCAGTTCTTCAAAGGATTGTTCCTGTATGATGTCATTGTACGATGGATTTGAAGAATATACAATCTGATTTTTCCGGTCCAGTACAATCACGTCATAGGCATAAGAATAATCTTCTCCGATTGCCGGTTCAAACAACTTTTTCGTATACAAGTCCAGTTTTACAAAACCCACGTATTTGCTCTCATAATTGTTCACATCTACATCCACAATGTTTTTAATCAGAGACAGTACCTTGCTTTTCTTACCGTCACCAGTGGCATAAATAAAATAATACTGGTTGGCTGCTTCCTTGCTTATATACCAGATTTCCTTGCTGGCCTCTGTAATCATCGCAACTCTGGTTCCATAAATTTTATTATCCAGATTATTTGAATAAATCATGCAATTTCGGACTTCATATCCGTCCAGATGAAAGGATTTATTCACCTCAATACTGACAGCATTCCCCATGACGTAGGGGTTTTTTTCTCCCCGGTTCTCCCCTGGAGGGTGTTTAAAACAATGGTATTATTGGACAGCTGCTTTAAGCTGTACTGATACTGATTTAATTTACTCTCAAGAGACGTTGTATACTGGGCAACCAGCTGGTTATGGGAGGCAATCAGCTCCTCTGTTATCATATGGCTGATCTTTCGAAGCATCAGAGAACTGATAAAAAGGATGGGGACGATACTTACAACAGCGGTAAAGGTAACAAGCTGGGTAAATATGGTGCCGGAATGAAATAAATGTCGAATTACGCTTTTAAGCCTGTTTTTCATAATCCACCTCATTAAATTGATGAAAAGTAATAAGCCAAAAAAGAACAGGATATGTATCTCTACACATTCTGTTCTCCGAAAAAACTTGATTTAAAACAACTGCTTTCTATTCGTTCTTCAATATCCTGCTTCGATATATTGTTCAATTAATTTATCCAACTCCACACTTCTAAGATAAATCACTTCGCCATCCTCGTGATCAATACTTGTATTTAATCTTTCCCTTGCAACTTCAATATTCTGTATTAACTCTTCTTTTGACATTATCATTTCATGATTCTCCTTTGCTCTTTATTCGTATCTGTCTGTGTTTGCAGAAGAGCACAAGAGTAGATATCACTACCAAAATCAATGACAGCGCCTGAGACACCGGTATGCCAGTACTAAAGAAGATCAGCTGATCTGTACGGAGTCCTTCGATCCATACTCGTCCCAATCCATAGCCCAGCAGGTAGATAAGAAGCATTTCCCCATCGAACTTTTTGCGTTTCCGATACCAAAGCATAAATATTAAAACGCATAAATTCCATACTGATTCATAAAGAAACGTGGGATGAACCTGAATAAATTCCACACCGTCTTTTACAATTAAGTGGTTTAAAAGCTCCTTAGATATCATATTCTCATTAACAAGCGCCCTTCTGATTCTCATAGCAAACAGGCCGTCTGTATATCCGCCGAACGCCTCGCAATTAAAGAAGTTTCCCCATCTTCCTATAATTTGCCCGGTAATTAATCCCAAGCAACCAGTGTCCGCCAAAGAAAAGAAGGAAAGTTTCTTCACTCTGGTGTAAACCGTGAGGGTAATGACAGCTCCTATGACGCCACCGTAGATTGCCAGCCCTCCTGCTCTGGTATTGAATATCTGAAGCAGATCATCTTTATAAGTGTCCCAGTCAAAAACCACATAATAGATACGGGCCCCCATAATAGAAATAATGATTGCATACAACGCAAAATCCAGATAAATATCCGGGTCCTGCCCTCTGCGTTTTGCATCACTTGTCGCAACCCAAAGACCTGCCAAGATTCCAATTCCTATGATAATACCGTAAAATGCAATTCGGAATCCAAATATCGAGATACTGTTTTGCAAGTGGTCAATGGTAATTCCCAAATGCACAAAACTAATATCTGCCGTATTTGCCATTCGTCTTCTCCTTTCGATGTTTTCTTTATTTTACCCCGCTAAAACACAAAAATCAAACATTATCGCCCGACATATTCAACTATATTTCGACAAGCACTTTGTTCTTTTTGTTTTTCTCTTTTAATTTCGTGGATAATATGATATTCTATATTAGTTGTAGATAAAAATCAACCATGAATATAAACAATATTAGGAAGGTATTTGATATGAAATTAGGTATTGTCGGCTTGCCGAACGTAGGGAAAAGTACTTTGTTTAATTCACTCACAAAGGCTGGGGCAGAATCTGCCAACTATCCTTTCTGTACCATTGATCCAAACGTAGGAGTTGTTCCTGTTCCGGATGTACGTTTAGGACAGCTGGCCGCATTGTATGATTCCGCTAAAATCACACCTGCAGTCATCGAATTTGTAGACATCGCAGGCCTTGTAAAAGGAGCATCCAAAGGAGAAGGACTTGGTAACCAGTTTCTTTCCAACATCCGTGAAGTTGATGCGATTGTCCATGTAGTACGCTGCTTTGAAGATCCCAATGTCATTCACGTAGACGGAAGCGTAGATCCGCTCCGGGATATTGAGACCATCGATTTAGAGCTGATTTTCTCTGATCTGGATATCCTTGACCGCAGAATTGCCAAATCGACAAAGGGCGCAATGAATGATAAATCCCTGGCAAAAGAATTAACCATCTTAAAGAAAATCAAAACCCATCTGGAAGACGGTAACCTTGCCAGAAGCTTGGAAACAGAGGATGAGGAAGAAGCTGTATTTATCAACAGTCTTAATCTTCTTACTTATAAGCCGGTAATTTTCGCCGCTAACGTATGCGAAGATGACCTTGCCGATGACGGTGCTTCCAATGCTTACGTGGAAAAAGTCCGTACCTTTGCAAAAGAAAACAACAGTGAAGTTTTTGTCATCTGTGCTCAGATTGAACAGGAAATCGCAGAGCTGGAAGAAGACGAAAAAAAGATGTTCTTAGAAGATCTTGGACTGACTGAATCAGGTCTTGAGAAACTGATTGCTGCCAGCTACCACTTACTGGGCTTAATCAGCTATTTAACAGCTGGTCCTACTGAAACCAGAGCCTGGACCATAAAAGAAGGGACTAAGGCACCTGGAGCAGCTGGAAAGATCCACTCCGATTTCGAACGGGGATTTATCCGTGCTGAAGTAGTTAATTACCAGGATCTGCTGGATTGCAAAACCTATCCCGCCGCAAAAGAAAAAGGTCTGGTACGATTGGAAGGAAAAGAATACGTGGTAAAAGATGGAGATGTAATTTTATTCCGTTTCAATGTATAAATATGTTACTGCCGCCGGCATGAAACCGGCGGTTTTTTTATGCAAATTCTGATAAATTTTGTCAAAATGTTAATTGCTCTTGTAAACTCTTTTTCTTATGTTATAATATGACATGGCTCTGAAGTGACAGACAGAATACGAAACATAACAGAATAAAAAAGGGAGTTACCGCACAGATGAAAACATTAATAAAAGCAGTAATTGCAGGGATCGCTATCAGCACGGGGGGCGTCATTTATTTAACCCTGGAGAACCATATTGCAGGTTCTTTCTTATTTACCATCGGGTTATTTACCATATACACCTTTGGCTTCCATCTATTTACAGGCAAGGTGTGCTATATTGTGGAGGAAAAACCTTCCTATCTCCTGACCGTTCTCCTGGTGTACATAGGTAATTTTGTGGGAACCACAGGAATGGGTACCATATTCAGACATACAAAACTCTCCAAGTTAACAGCCCACGCCGCGGATATTGTCAGCATCAAGCTTTCGGACACTTTATTCAGCACCTTTATCATGGCAATTTTATGCGGCGTAATGATGTGCATTGCAGTTATCGGGTTTCAAACCATTAAGGAGGGTGTGGGAAAATACTTCGCTCTGGTTCTTCCGGTCATGGTATTCATCCTTTCCGGATATGAGCACAGTATTGCCGATATGTTTTATTTCACCATGGCAGGTGCCTGGAGTGCCAAAGCATTCTTATATATTCTGGTAATATCTGCCGGAAACTTAACAGGCGGTTGTCTGATTCCCATGGCAAAGAAATATTTAAAAAGAAGAGGGATCACCTGCACATTCCTGACAGGTATAATCCCCAAAGAATCAAGGGCAGAAATCCCCATTGCATGGATTTCTGCCCTTGTCTTATTATATAAAGCTGCTAATTAAATCCTTAAGAACCTGATCTTGTGTTTCTCGTTTTATCAGAGGAGTGCCGTCATTTAAAATTCCGTTCTTCCTGTGAAAATCCAGCTTATCTTCCCGATACAGAATGCCGGTAGGGATTTTTTCACTTACTTCCATTGACATCCGGATGGCTTCCAGCCGATTGGTGGGGTCATAGTCATCTCCAAGGGGCGCTGCCATATTTTTGTAGTAAGCAAAGGTGTTTACTTTATTGAAGGTGATACATGGCTGAAGAATATCCACGAAAGCATATCCAGGATAAAGGATTGCCTCCTTCATAATACTTACCAGCTGCTTTGAATCACCGCTAAAGCCCCTGGCTACAAATCCCGCACCTGAAGCAATTGCCAGAAGCACTGGATTTAAAGGCGTATTTAAGTTGCCATCGGTCTGAACTCCTGTAACAAAACCTTCCCCGCTGGTGGGTGATGCCTGCCCTTTGGTCAGACCATAGATCTGATTGTCATGAACAAAATGAGCAATATTTACATTTCTTCTTATATTGTGAAGAAAATGATTGCCTCCTTCGCCGTAAGAGTCACCGTCTCCGGGGAATTCACTATAACAGTAAGCTCCTCATTGGCGATTTTAGCGGCAACTGCGGCTGGAAGCGCTCTTCCATGAAGCCCGCAGAAGCTGTTGGTATTTAAATACTGGGGCGTCTTCGCCGCCTGGCCGATTCCTCCCACCATTAATACTTTATTTGGTTCAATGTCCAGTTCCTCCAGCGCTGTTTTCAGACTGTTTAAAATAGAAAAGTTTCCACATCCCGGACACCATGCTGTTTCATAAGTTTTGAATTTATCCATTTACCTGGAACCTCCTTCCAGCACTTTTTTTGTAATTTCTTCACCTGATATCTGCCTGCCATCATATTTTAAAATACTCTTATGGCACTCAATTCCTGTCTGCTCTCTGATAAGGGAAGCCAGCTGGCCTGTGGCATTTTGTTCTACGTTGATTAACGTCCTGCCTTCTGCATAAAATTTTAATTTCTCCTGAGGAAGGGGATAAATATCTCCAAATACCAGGGCGCCATAGCTTCCTTTCCCATTTTTATTTAATAGAGAGACTGCCTCTTTGATGGGGCCGTAAGCAGAACCCCAGCCAAGTAAAAGTGTTTCACAGTTCTCCTCTCCCATAAATTCTGGTTCTGACAGTTCTTCTATCAGACCCTTTAATTTTCTCATCCGCTTATCCACCATCTGGATTCTGACTTCTGCAGATTCCGTGATCCAGCCTCTTTCGTCATGTTCATCACTGTCAGCAGCAACAATATGGTCTGTAAGTCCAGGAATAAGCCTGGGGGAAATTCCATCTTCCGTTATCCTGTAACGCAGATACTCTCCTTCTGCCTCCTTTGCATGACTGACTTGTTTCAGTCCCGAGATGTCAAAGGGCTTCACACAAGCTGTTGAATCTCCAAGATACTGGTCACTGAGCAGTATGACAGGGATCTGGTATTTCTCTGCCAGATTAAGAGCCCGGAATGTCTGATAAAAAGCATCCTCCTGATTTCTTAACGCTATCACAAGTCTGGGGAATTCTCCCTGAGATGCGGAAATAACAAATTTTAAATCACTTTGCTCTGTACGGGTAGGCAGACCGGTTGCCGGACCAGGCCTTTGAACATCAACGGCTACAAGGGGAATCTCAGCAATACCGGAAAATCCCAGCGCCTCCACCTTTAAGCAGAAGCCGCCTCCGCTGGTCCCAGTCATAGCCCTTGCACCGGCAAAGGAAGCACCAAGTGCCATGTTAACAGCAGCAATCTCATCTTCTGCCTGTTCCACCACGATTCCTGCCTTATGTCCTACAGATGCCAGATATTCTAAAACTGCCGTAGAGGGAGACATTGGATAGGCGGAATAGAATTTAAGCCCTCCTGCCACTGCTCCAAGCCCCAAAGCCTCACTGCCTGAAATCAGCATGTAATCTTTATAACCACCTTCCAGATGGGTGAATTTTGCTTCCACAGCAGAGTATCCAGCTTTGGCTGCATTTACATTAACCTCAAGAATTTCCTTCTTCATGACATCAGCCATAATTTCCTCAACATATGTAAATGGCTCACCGAAAAGCTTTAATACCGCTCCTACTGCCACACTTGCAGAAGCTTTCCCATTCCCCAGTTCTTTTGCAATTTTGTTCATGGGAAGTTTCATGACTCTTAAGTCTGTATCAGGATAATCAAAACTGCTGTCGCATAAGACAAATCCTTCTTCCTTTAATTCATCCTTATGTAAATCAATGGTTTCCTCATTCAAAGCGATAATTCCATCTAAACGGTAACTGTGGGAGGTAATGACCTCCGTCCCAAAGCGCAGAAGGGAAAAGTTATGACCTCCCCGCACCCGTGACATGAAATCTCTGGTTGTATAGATATAATAGCCGGAATGCTTCAGCAGTTTTTCTAAAATTGAGACTGTGGTATCGATGCCTTGTCCGGCAGCGCCACCAATCAAAATATTATACATAGGTTTTCCTCCTTTTATTTTTTACTAATTATAACTTATTGCGACGTTTTTTTCAATATTAATGTTGCATATTAAATATTGTTGTATATTATTGTTATTAATACAGTTATATCAGTTAATTGTATATTATAAATTTATGGTATAATATAGACAGAATATTATTCGTAAGACAGAATTATGCCAAATTTATAGCTGATTTTAATAGGAGGATCTTTAAATGGTAGAATCAAGAGAAACTGTATTAAAAGAAGAGAGACAAACACTGCCTCTCTTCCTTCTTATTATATCAGATTTGTATAGCCCATAAGGCTGATATCTACTTCTTTCGCTACTTCACGTCCTTCTCTGATAGCCCATACCACGAGGGACTGGCCTCTGTGCATATCTCCTGCCACGAAAACTTTATCCACATTGGTTTTGTATTTGCCTGCTTCAGTTTCAACATTACTTCTGCCGTTTAACTTCACACCGAATGCATCTGCAACATAATTCTGAGCGCCTAAGAAACCGGCTGCTATCAGTACTAAATCAGCAGGAACTTCTTTTTCACTGCCTGCTACCGGCTCCATGCTTACCCGTCCGGTTTTCTCATCCTTTTTCGCCTCAAGGCTCATTAAAACTGCTTTCACCAGCTTGCCGGATTTATCTTTTATAAATTCCTTCACAGTGGTCTGATATACTCTTGGGTCTTTGCCAAATACAGAAATCGCCTCTTCCTGACCGTAATCAGTTTTCAGCACTTTTGGCCACTCTGGCCAGGAGTTATCCTCTGTCCTTGTCTCAGGAAGCTTTGGCATCATCTCAAGCTGAGTCACAGAGGCACAGCCATGGCGCAGTGATGTACCAACACAGTCATTACCCGTATCTCCGCCGCCGATTACAATCACATGTTTTCCCTTTGCAGATAGATACTGATTATCCTGCAGGTCTGAATTTAGCAGGCTTTTTGTTGTGGATTTTAAGAAATCAACTGCAAAATAGATTCCCTGTGCATCTCTTCCAGGCACATTTAAGTCTCTGGGATTTGATGCTCCGCATGCCAGGATAATACGGTCATACTCTTTTAAAAGGTCTTTCGCCTTCTGATTCTTTCCAACGTCAGCGTTAGTAAGAAATTCGATTCCCTCTGCTTTCATGATTTCAACCTTCCGGTCAATCACATGCTTTTCCAGCTTCATATTGGGAATTCCATACATCAGAAGTCCGCCAGCACGGTCTTCCCGTTCCAGGACAGTTACGCTGTGTCCCCGTTTATTTAACTGATCTGCAGCTGCCAGACCGGCAGGACCGGAACCAATTACTGCAACCTTCTTTCCAGTACGGATTTTAGGAGGTCTTGGTCCTGCAATTCCGGAAGCATAGGCACGTTCAACAATGGCATACTCATTTTCCTTAATAGCAACCGGGTCACCGTTTAATCCGCAGGTACATGCAGCTTCACAGGGAGCCGGGCAGACCCGGGCAGTAAATTCCGGAAAGCTGTTGGTTCAAACGGTTATAGGCCTGCTGCCAGGTACCGGAATAGACAAGATCATTCCATTCCGGTATTAAATTGTTTAAGGGGCAGCCAGAAACCATTCCATTTAAAATAACTCCTGACTGGCAAAATGGTACTCCGCAGTCCATACACCGCGCACCCTGGCATTTTTGTTCTTTTTCAGAAAGGGGAAGATGGAACTCGTTATAATTCTTTAAACGGGTCTTGGGATCTACCGTTCTTCCTGTTTCTCTTTTATATTCTAAAAATCCTGTTGGCTTACCCATTTTCGCTCCTCCTTACTTCTTTGTATTGGCATAAAATGCTTCAATCTGTGCCTGCTCGCTGCTTAAACCCTTTTCTTCCATCTGAACAATGGTATTCATCATGCGTCTGTAGTCATGAGGCATGATTTTCTTGAATTTAGGCAGATATTCTCCAAAGTTGTCGAGGATTTCCTTGCCCTTTGCGGAGTTGGTATAAGCCACATGTTCCTTGATCATATCCTTTAATTCCAAAACATCGTATTTGTTGGTAACTTCTTCAAAAGAAACCATTTCCTTATTGAGGCGTTTGTATAAATCTCTCTTTTCATCTAATACGTAAGCGATTCCGCCGCTCATACCTGCCGCAAAATTCTTGCCAGTTGATCCAAGTACCACCACGCGGCCGCCTGTCATGTATTCACATCCGTGGTCACCAACACCTTCCACCACTGCCGTCGCACCGGAATTTCGAACACAGAACCGTTCTCCTGCCACGCCGCAGATAAAGGCTTTTCCGCTGGTAGCGCCATACAGAGCCACATTACCGATGACAATATTTTCTTCCGGCTTAAACTTAATTCCCTGAGGCGGATAAACCACCAGCTTTCCGCCGGAAAGTCCTTTGCCAAAGTAATCGTTGCTGTCGCCGATCAGCTCCAGTGTCAGACCCCTTGGAATAAATGCGCCAAAACTCTGACCGCCGCTTCCTGTACAGCTAATGGTAAAGGTATCCTCTGCCAGTCCTTCCGGATACAGTCTGGTTATCTCTGATCCGAATATGGTTCCCAGTGCACGGTCGGTATTGGAAACATCTATCTGAAGTCCCTTCTTCTGACCAGCTGTGAGGGCCTGCCTTAATTTCTTTAAAATAATCTTCTCGTCAATGGTTTTATCCAGCTCGAAGTCATAAACCAGCTTTTGTCGTAGCCTGCTACTTTGCCGCCCACATACGGGTTTCCTAAAATTGCAGAGAAATCTACTTTCTTCGCTCTTTCATTGGAAATCTGATCTTTTTTCTTTAAAAGATCGGTTCTTCCAACCAGCTCATCCACTGTGCGGACTCCAAGCTTTGCCATATATTCCCGAAGCTCTCTGGCAATAAAGTACATGAAATTCACAACGTATTCCGGTTTTCCCCTTAAAGCGCTTGCGAAGTTCCGGATTCTGAGTAGCAACTCCAACCGGACAGGTATCCAAGTTACAGACTCTCATCATAACACATCCCAGGGTTACAAGAGGCGCTGTTGCAAATCCGAATTCCTCAGCTCCAAGCATACAGGCAATGGCCACATCCCGTCCAGTCATCAGTTTTCCGTCTGTTTCCAGAATTACCTTATCACGAAGCCCGTTCATAATCAGGGTCTGATGAGCTTCCGCCACACCAAGTTCCCATGGAAGTCCTGCATTGTAGATGGAGTTTCTTGGTGCTGCACCGGTTCCACCGTCAAATGAAGAGATTAAAATAACCTGGGCACCTGCCTTGGCAACACCGGCAGCAACCGTTCCCACTCCTGCTTCGGAAACCAGCTTTACGGAAATTCTGGCACTGGTATTGGAATTTTTCAAATCGTAAATCAGCTGGGCAAGATCCTCGATGGAATAAATATCATGATGGGGTGGCGGAGAAATTAATCCCACTCCTGTTGTGGAATGTCTTGTTTTAGCCACCCATGGATATACTTTCTGTCCGGGCAGCTGGCCGCCCTCTCCTGGCTTTGCACCCTGTGCCATTTTAATCTGAATCTCTTTTGCACTGACTAAATATCTGGAAGTAACACCAAACCGTCCCGAAGCAACCTGTTTAATAGCAGAACAACGGTTTACTCCATCTGGTCCTGTTGTCAGACGCTCCAGGCTTTCACCGCCCTCTCCGCTGTTTGATTTTCCGTGAATCCGGTTCATGGCAATGGCGAGAGCCTCGTGAGCTTCCTGCGAAATGGAGCCATAGGACATGGCACCTGTCTTAAAACGTTTTACAATGGATTCCACACTTTCCACTTCTTCAACCGGCACTTCTTTGGTCTTTGCGTAATCGAATTCTAAAAGGCTTCTTAAATTGACCATCTGGCCTTCTTCCGTTAACGCGTGTGTGTACTCCTTAAATGTCTCATAACTGCCTGTTCTGGTAGCCTGCTGCAGTAGATGAATGGTACGTGGATTGTAAAGGTGTTCTTCCTGTCCCGCTCTTTCTTTATGGCTTCCCACGCTGTCCAAGGTTAAGTCCACATCAAGACCAAGAGGATCAAATGCAGCAGAGTGAAGAGTATCCACGTCATTGGCAATATCCTCTAAGTTAATACCTTCCACACGGCTTACTGTATCGGTAAAATAAGTATCTACCACTTTCTTTGAAATACCAATGGCTTCAAATATCTGCGCTCCCTGATAGGACTGCACGGTTGAGATACCCATTTTAGAGGCAATCTTTACAATGCCATGTAAAACGGCAGAGTTATAATCTTCCACAGCTGCGTAATAGTCCTTGTCAAGCATGCCATTTTCAATTAAATTATGAATGGATTCCTGAGCAAGATACGGATTAATTGCACAGGCTCCATATCCTAAGAGTGTTGCAAAATGGTGAACTTCCCTGGGCTCTCCGCTCTCTAATATAAGGGCAACTGAGGTTCTTTTCTTGGTTTTTTACCAGATGCTGCTGAAGTGCAGAAACTGCCAGTAAAGAAGGAATGGGCACATGGTTTTCATCAATATCACGGTCTGATAAAATAATGATATTAGCACCATCCCGATGAGCTCTGTCTGCCTCTAAAAACAGCCTGTCAATGGCTTTTTCCAGTGAGGTGTTCTTATAATAGGTAATGGGAATCACTTCTACCTTAAATCCCGGTCTCTTCATATGTTTGATCTTCAGTAGATCCGTACAGGTAAGAATGGGATTATTTACTTTTAAGATCTTGCAGTTTTCCGCTTCTTCTTTTAAAATATTACCCTCTTCACCCACATAAACCGTAGTGGAGGTTACGATCTCCTCACGAATGGAGTCAATGGGCGGATTGGTTACCTGGGCAAACAGCTGCTTAAAGTAGTTAAAAAGCGGTTGATGCTTCTTGCTTAATACAGCAAGGGGGCTGTCTGCACCCATGGCTGATACTGCTTCCGCTCCATTTAAAGCCATTGGCAGGATCATGGTTTTATATTCTTCGTACGTATAACCATAGGTTTTCTGCATTTTCGCGCGGTCCGCCCTGGTCATGGCAGGGACGCCTTTATTGGGGATAGGAAGATCCTTTAATTCAATTAAGTTGGAATCCAGCCATTCACCGTAAGGCTTTCTCTGAGCATATGTTTCTTTTAATTCTTCATCGGTAATCAGGCAGCCCTTTACCGTATCGATCAAAAGCATCTTTCCTGGGCGAAGGCGTTCTTTTTTCACCACATGGCTCTGCTCGATGTCAATTGCACCTACCTCAGATGCCAGAATCATATGATCATCATCGGTTATATAATATCTGGAAGGTCTGAGACCGTTCCGGTCTAATACAGCTCCTACTAAATCACCGTCACTGAATACGATGGAAGCCGGGCCATCCCATGGCTCCATCATCGTTGCATAGTAACGATAGAAGTCACGGATCTCCTGAGGCATGGATTTGTCATGCTCCCACGGTGCAGGAATGGTTACCATCACTGCCAGAGGTAAATCCATACCACTCATCATCATAAATTCCAGGGCATTGTCAAGCATGGCAGAGTCAGAGCCTTCCTGATTAATAATAGGAAGAACCTTATGCATATCGCTGCTGAAATACTCAGATTCCATGTTCTCTTCTCTGGCCATCATTTTATCCACATTACCGCGAATGGTGTTGATCTCGCCGTTATGTACGATGAGGCGATTTGGATGAGCTCTCATCCAGCTTGGATTGGTATTTGTACTGAAACGGGGAATGAACCACTGCAATCGCTGATTCATAATCTTTATCCTGAAGATCTGTAAAGAACTGTCTTAATTCCTTTACAAGAAACATTCCTTTATATACAATTGTCCTGCTGCTTAAAGAAACCACATAGGTATTATCATTGCTCTGTTCAAAAATTCGTCTGGATACATAAAGTTTCCGGTCAAAATCCAGACCTTTTTTTACATCAGCAGGCTTTTTAATAAAAGCCTGAGCGATATAAGGCATACGCTCCACTGCTTTGGCACCAATCAGTTCCGGATGAATGGGTACATCTCTCCAGCCCAGAAATTCAAGGCCTTCCTTCTGTACAATAATCTCAAACATCTTCTTTGCCTGGTTTCTGGCAAGCTCATCCTGGGGGAAGAAAAACATGCCCACACCGTATTCCTCTCTCTTCACCAATCCCGATGTTTAATGGTTTGGTCACTTTCTTAAAGAATTTATGAGAGATCTGAAGCATAATACCAACACCGTCTCCAGTCTTGCCATCTGCATCTTTTCCTGCCCTGTGTTCTAAATTTTCCACGATATGAAGAGCTTGCTCCACTGTCTTATGGGTCTTTATCCCTTTCATATTGGCCACTGCACCGATACCGCAGTTATCATGCTCGAAGCGGGGATCATATAGTCCCGGAGTACCTGTTTTATTAGGGGATTGTAAACTCTTATCCATAATCTCTTCCTTTCCTGACTGCTCCTCTGCTTTGAGGTGCTAAAGTGTAATAGTAATTTTAGTTGATAATACTACATTTTTCGCACTTTGTAAAATGTGTTTTATTTTTTATATTGTCAGATAATTTGAATATTTAAATCACAAAATATAATTGTCTGAATTTCTACGTCATACACAACAATATTTTATTCCATCGGTACAATTAACGTTGATTTTTCCTCCAGTGGTATAAATTTCTAATTTATTTAAGTCTTAGCTTATTATTATTAAGTGCATATTTTTTTCATTAAGCATCCAACTGGAAATTACCATAGTTTCCTTTATTTTTATAACAGTTTCAGGAATTATAGAAATGCTATATAAATTGCTGTAAATAAAAAAAGACCCGGAATCAGCATTGATCCAGGGCCTTTCACTGTTGAATTTTATACGATAAACAGATACGGATTACATCTCGCCAAGACCGCTCTCAATTGCTTCGGTCATGGTTTTCATTGCCGCTTCTTCGTCCTCGCCGTCGCAGATCACATTGATCATAGCGCCGCATTTGATTCCGGCTGCCATTACGTTTAATACGCTCTTGGCAACAATCCTCTTCTCTCCGTATTCAATAATTATATCAGATTTAAATTTCATAGCTGTCTGAGACAGAACGCCTGCCGGTCTTAAATGAAGTCCGGATGGATTTACAACAGTCAGTGATTTTGATAACATATAATTCACTCCTTTATCCTCAAATTTTTATACTCCACGCTGTTAATTTTATTACAATATCCATTTTGTGTCAAGCCAAACACACCATGTCTTTGAGATATTTCCAAAGTAAGGTCACAGTCAGCAGGAAGATTCTTTTGTCTGTCTCTCTCTTTGAGAAAATACACAGCCACAGTAGTCCTGCCTGTAAAGATCATGCTCCTTTGACAGTTCCACAGAGCGTTTATACCCGTTTTTCTTTTTGAAATCAGAAGGAAGATAATTCACCCGGTATTCTCTCCCCAGCTTTTCACCTATTTCATTCAGCTTATCTGCATTTTTAAGAGGGCTGATGGATAAGGTGGTTGTAAAGTAATCATATCTGCCCGCCTGGGCGATCTTGGCGGCCTCCTGAAGACGGAGCTCATAACAGCGAAAGCATCGTACACCGCCCTCAGGCTCCTTCTCAAGACCTTCCACAATCCGGTAAAACTCCTGAGGTTCATACGCACCGGTCTGTAAGGTAACCGGATGAACAAAATTCATCTCCTGAATCAGCCGGTCCTGTTCCTCCACACGTCTTATATATTCCAGTGGAGGATATATATTGGGATTGTAAAAATAAACAGTAATTTCAAAATATTGGGACAAATACTCCAGTACATAACTGCTGCATGGAGCGCAGCAGCTATGTATCAGAAGTTTGGGAACTTTATTCTGTACTTTTATTTCTTCAATAATCTGATCCAATTCCTTCTGATAATTTCTTGGGTTCATGATGTCTTCCTCCCTGCCGTCTTCAGAAATGACAAAAAGGCGCAGATAAAATACCAGCCGCGCCTTTTATTTGTCTTATAAGAAATCTCTGATTCGCTTACTTCGAACCGGGTTTCTCAGCTTTCTAAGTGCTTTCGCCTCAATCTGCCTGATGCGTTCGCGGGTAACATTAAATTCTTTTCCCACTTCTTCCAATGTGCGCGGATGTCCGTCTTCCAAACCGAACCTCAAAACAATTACCTGACGTTCTCTTTCCTTTAAATCACCTAAAAGCGCGTCGATATGTTCTCTTAACATGACAGACTCAACGTTGCCTTCCGGTGTTACCACATTATTATCAGCCACAAAATCGCCTAAATTAGAATCATCTTCCTCACCAATGGGAGTCTCTAAGGATGCCGGCTCTCTGGCAATCTGCATGATCTCCATAACCTTGTCCTCAGACATATCAAGCGCTTCTGCAAGTTCTGCAACAGAAGGCTCATATCCCAGTTCCAGGGTTAATTTTCTCTGCATCTTGGACATCTTATTAATCGTCTCTACCATATGCACAGGAACACGGATTGTTCTCGCCTGATCTGCCAAAGCACGGGTTACAGACTGACGAATCCACCAAGTAGCATATGTACTTAATTTATAGCCTTTGGTATAATCAAATTTTTCAACACCCTTAATCAGGCCTAAATTCCCCTCCTGTACCAGGTCAAGGAAACTCATACCACGGCCTGTGTAACGCTTCGCAATGCTGACAACAAGACGCAGATTGGCCTCAATCAGACGTTCCTTGGCATCACCGTCACCATCCGCTTTTCTCTTAGCAAGACGCAGTTCTTCCTCTGCGTTTAAGAGCGGTACAGTGCCGATTTCTTTTAAATACATGCGGACAGGGTCTTCTGTGCCGATGCCTTCCAATAAATCAATGGCGTCTAAATCAATATCTTCTTCATCTACATCTTTAATAAAACCGTCATCAAGATCATCATCAAGGAGGAGATCTTCTGACATGAGCACATCATCAGTTAAAGTGGAATCATCCATGACCGGGATCACGTCAACGCCGCGATTCTCCAGGTACGTATAAATCTGATCCATCTGCTCTGTAGTCAGTTCTTCTCCTATAAAGAAGTTATTAATCTCTGTAACGTCCAAAGCATTATGCTTTGTTTTTGCAAGTTCGACTAGTTTACCCAGCTTATCTAAAAAATTATCTTTTTCCACTTAATAACGTCCTTTCGCTAAGAAGTATACATAAAGCCCACACAACTTTTCATTATATACTACCAGACCCCATATTTCAACATATTTCTTCCGAAACAGGCAGTTTTATTGTTATTTCGTCTGTTTTCTCATAATATGGATTTTCTTTTCCAAGTTTGTGATCGAGACTTCTCTTTTCGCACCCCCGAATTCTCCGTCAAGCACCCAGTCAATCGGTTCATCGGAGATGAGTTTCAAGGACCGTGTCCGAAATTTATGGACATATTCGTTGGGTTCTTCTTTTAAAAACATATAATTTATGATATTGGTAAAATCAAGAGCAGTTTTTGGTGACCGTATTAAAAGAACTTCAAATTCACCATCGTCAAGAGCCACATCCTGAGTGACAAGACCTTTAAAGCCTCCCACACTGATGGTATTGGTAATCATGCCAAAAATGAATTCTCCTTCCAGCGTAAGCTCATCACATTCAACCCGCATGGAGTAGGATTTAATGGAGGTCAGACTCTTCATTCCTTCAATCATATAAGCCTGATGACCCAGAACATTTTTCTTATCCTGGGGAGTCAGATAGGAAACCTCTGTAAAGGCTCCGAAGGCAGCGATGTAAATAAAATACTGATCTTCACAAAAGCCACCGATATCAATGGGACAGGATAGTCCGGAAACAGCAGCATCCGCTGCTTTTAGCATATCCTTGGAGATCTTTAAACTTGAGGCAAAATCGTTGGTGGAGCCTGCAGGAATATAGCCAAGTTCCGGATATTGTGAAAGCTTCATAAGGCCACTGATGGTCTCGTTTAAAGTTCCGTCTCCACCGCTGCATACCACCAGATCTTTGTTTTTCCCATAGCGGTAAGCTGCTTCCCTGGCATCTCCCTGACGCTGTGTTACATGAACTGTCAGTTCATAACCGGCTTTCGTAAAAATATCCAGAATATCCACCAGCTTATTTCTGATCTGACCCTTTCCGGAACGCGGATTAAATATAAAAAGCATCTTCTTCATTATTATCACCTAATTAACTTTGTATACGCCTTGAATGCCCCAGGCAGGGAATAAGTTTTTTTTATTTCTTCGGGAGTGACCCACAGATAGTCACCTTTGGGTACTTCAGTCAGTTCCACCCGATAACCAGTCATATGCCATTCCACATGACTGAAAATATGCTTCGCCTCAGGAAGAGGCGTAATCTTTGCCTCTTTCACGCCAAGTGCTTCCTTTATCTGTTCCTGGGAAATCCTTCCTTCAAGTCCCGGCAGCTCATATAATGAGGCCAGAAGTCCTGTATCATCTCTTTTGCGGATCGCCACGCGTTCGTCCTTGGTCAGAATAAGAATGGTTCTATGCTCTTTTCTTCGTTCCTTTTAGGAGCTTTTACAGGTATGACTCCTGTAAGATCCTTCTGCCTGGCCACGCATAAGGAAAAAAGAGGACAACTGCCGCAAAGAGGAGCGCCATTGGGCACACATACAATGGCTCCAACCTCAATAAGCGCCTGATTATAAGATCCTGGGTCTTCTCTTGGCATAACGCCTTTTATCAGCTCTTCCATATCCTTTTTTACAGACTGCTTTGTAATATCCTCCATACTTCCGGTCAGTCTTGATATGACTCGAAGTACATTGCCATCTACGGCAGGAACCGGGATTTCAAAAGCGATGGAGGCGATGGCTCCGGCTGTATAGGAGCCGATCCCCGGAAGTGCTTTAAGCTCCTCATAGGATGACGGAAGCTTTCCTCCGTACTTCTCTACAAGAAGCTCAGCCGCTTTTTTTAAGTTCCTTGCCCTGCTGTAATAGCCCAATCCTTCCCAAAGCTTTAAAAGACGGTCTTCTGACACTTCCCCCAGCGCTTTCACTCCGGGTAACGCTTCCATAAAACGGTCGAAATAGGGTTTCACCGCTTCCACTCTGGTCTGCTGAAGCATGATCTCCGATATCCAGACACGATATGGTTCTGGATTTTCCCGCCATGGAAGAATCCTCCTGTGCTCATGATACCAGCTTAACAGGGGACGGCCGGCTGCACTCAGACGTTCTTCCCTGTCCATAGCCTTTACAGCCGGCTCTAAAACCTGTAATTTATCATAGAGGGAATGATTCATTATACATATCCATAAATTCCCCGGACAGACACTTCACCTGAAATCACATGTCTGACCTCTCCATCCGGCATCTCTACAAGGAGTTCTCCTTTTTCATTAATACCCAAAGCTCTCCCTTTGTATTCACCTGATGGTTCAAGAATTCTTACTTCCTTTCCTGCATTGACCATATTCTTATTATAGACACTTATCAGCCGGGATAAATCACCCTGGCTGATAAATTCTTCATAATAATGCTCAAATGCTTCTAAAACTGCTGCAATCAGCTGACTTCTGACCACTTTCCCTCCCGTTTCAAGAAACAGGGAGGTTGCCATGTCACGGACTTCCAGAGGAAACTCTTCCAGGTTCACATTGATTCCAATTCCAACTACCACGTAATGGATGCCTTCCAGCTCTGCACTCATCTCAGTTAAGATACCACAGAGTTTTTTCCCATTTGAAACAATGTCGTTAGGCCACTTGATTACAGGAGAAAGTCCGGTTACGGACTCAATACCGTCCCGAACAGCCAATGCAGCCACAAGAGTCAGCATGGAAGCTTTTGCAGGAAGAATATCGGGTCTTAATATCAGACTCATAAATATATTCTTTCCCGGAGGAGAAACCCAGCTTCTGCCTCTTCTGCCTCTTCCTGCTTCCTGGGCATCGGCAGCCACAAGAGTCTCGCTGCCTGCACCTTCCTCTGCCAGACGCCTGGCTCTTAGATTGGTAGAGTCAATGGAATCATGAAAATCCACAATCCGGCCAAATTGACCTCTGATACAGCTTTCTATCTCTGTTTTCGTCATTATATCACAGGATTCGAGTAAATGGTATCCTTTATTTCGTACTGCTTCGATTTGATATCCTTCTTCCTGAAGCTGACGGATCACCTTCCATACAGCCGTCCTGGAAACATGAAAACGCTGGCATATTTCCTGACCTGAGATATATTCGTCACTTTCCTTTAAAAGTTTTAAAATCTCGGTTTTCAAGTGATCACCCCCACCAGATGCTAACTGCACTGATCACTGCAAGGGCAAATAGTAAACACCCTGCAATTACGGAGGCGATGCCAGCTGCCTTCCTTTTTTCCCTGCCACTGAGCCTGATTCTGTAAATCCCGTTTATAAAGTTCAAAGCTCCTGCCAGAAAAAATATGACCGGGAACATCAGCATATTGTCTTCCGGATTCAAAAAAGAAATAACCGCCAGTACCACAATTAAGATTCCTACCACAATGTGTACAAGATCCACCATCATGGAAGCATTTCTCAAATTTTTTCCTCGTTCCTGTAAATACATCTCTATTCTCCTAACGTCGCCACCATCACTGCCTTAATGGTATGCATTCTGTTTTCCGCTTCATCAAATACTACCGATACGCCGGATTCAAAGACATCCTCTGTCACTTCGTTGCCTTTTACCGCCGGCAGGCAATGCATAAATATAGTAGTATCCTTGCCTGTTTTATTCATCAGTTCCTGATTCACCTGATATGGTTTTAAAAGTGCAACACGCTCTGCTGCTTTTTCTTCCTCTCCCATGGAGCACCATACATCGGTGTAAATAACATCTGCATCTTTTACCTTTTCACAGTCTTCTGTAAGGGTAATGGTGCTTCCGCTTAAATCTGCATATCCCTGGCAAAGTTCCACCAGTTCCTTGTTTGGCCACAGGCATTCCGGTGCAAGAATGGTAAAATGAACTCCCATCTTACTCATACCGATCATCAGGCTGTTGGCCATATTATTACGTCCGTCTCCTGCATAAACAAACTTCAGTCCTTTTAAGTATCCAAAATGCTCCCTGATGGTCAGAAGATCTGCAAGAATCTGAGTGGGGTGATAATCCTCTGTCAGACCGTTCCAAACCGGAACCCCTGCATATTCAGCCAGAGCTTCCACTGTTTTATGCTTAAAGCCCCTGAATTCAATGCCGTCAAACATCCGGCCCAGAACCCTGGCTGTATCCTCCACGCTTTCCTTATGACCCAGCTGTATATCATCTTTCCCCAGATATTCAGGATGAGCTCCTTCATCTACGGCTGCTACTACAAATGCACACCTGGTACGGGTGGATGGTTTTTCAAAAATAAGTGCAATATTCTTTCCCTTTAAAGAGCTTCCTGTGATTCCCTGCTTCTTCTTAGCCTTCAAATCTGCAGACAGATCCAGTAAGTACTGAATCTCTTCCGGTTTATAATCCTTTAATGTTATAAAATTTCTTCCCTTCAGGTTCATATGATTTCCTCCGTCAACTGTATTTTTATTCATTATTATAGTATATCATGTATAATCATGCAAGCTATATTTTTAAAAATACAAATTTACTAAAAGGAAACCCCTTCTCCCAGGGAATGAATCTTTTTTCGGATTTCAAAAAGAAGGGCTTCTACGGTATAGATCCGGAACCGTTTCACTTTTAACCGCTTTGCCAGGTCTTCTAAAAGTCCAAGATACATATCCTTGTAATCCCAGCCTTCTTTCAGTTTAAAATCCAAAGCAAGCTTGGGAAAAAGCGTCTCTGTAAATACCCGGTATCCACTGAGCGCCTCCAATCCTTCCTCACCGATCATATCCTTCATATACAGTTTTAAAAGTTCCATCTCTGACATCATCTTATCAAAATAATAAGGTTCTGTCTTTGGAGCGTCAATATAATAGATCCGTCCGGCAAGATCATATAAGAACCGCTTGGCGTCATAATAGCCCAGTGTTAAATTCTTTCTGGCCTGTTTCTTATCAAATTCCAGAATTCCCCCAAGATCCTGTCTGGGAGCAATATGGTATACTTTGGTTCCATCGGGTATCTTCACCACCCGCTCCTTATCAGCCCCCCAGCCATAAATCCGGATTACAATAATGTCCTCATACCCATGATCAATCAGCACATCTAAGGGGACATTATTAAAACCACCCCCATCCATATACCGTTTTCCACCAAGCTTTTCATTTTTAAAAGCGAGAAAATAAGCACTTGCTAAAAGCATATCCTTAACTGTACCCATTTCTCCCTTCCTTAAATCGACCACCAGCTCTTTCCGGTCGGAAACCGAATAAGTGACGGAATAAAGTTCTCTGTCAGAATCAACAATTTTCGTTTCGTCCCCAACCACATTGGCAATCAGATCTTTTAGAGGAGTAATGTCAAATCCGCCGTCTTTAACAAGCTGGAAGCCTTTTGCTATTAATTCCTGTAAATTCAGAGATTTAAAATCCTTCTTTTTCAGAGCTTCCATGGTTTCGTTGCTGACCGACATTACCTGGGAGTAATCGATGTTCTTCCAGATCTCCTCTGCCCGGTCTAAGTCATCCATACAGATTAAGGCACCGTTCAATGATCCAACGGACGCACCTGCTATCCCTTTTATCTTTACGTCCGCTTCCCGAAGTGCTTTCCACGCCCCGATCTGGTACGCACCTTTGGCGCCTCCGCCTTCTAAAACAAGCCCGTATTCCCTGTTCAAATCAAGTTTAAGCTCCATAAAGACCTCCAAATCCCCGTCTTTGTCTGCAAAAAACCGCAGCAAGAAGTCATAGGACATCTGCTGCGGTTAACTCATTCTTTGGGTAATTCAGTAATAGAGGAAACAAGTCCTGCCAATCCCTGAATCTCAGACGGTATAATGATTTTAGTTGCCTTACCGTCAGCTGCAGCCTTAAACGCTTCCAGACTCTTTATAACAAGAACCGCCTGGTCCGCTCCAGCCTCCTTTAACATACGGATACCATCTGCATTGGCCTGCTGAATCTTTAATGTTGCTTCTGCCTCACCCTCTGCCTCACGGATTCTCTTTTCCCTTTCAGCTTCTGCCCGAAGGATTGCAGCCTGTTTCTCAGCCTCAGCATCAAGAATTACAGATTCTTTTTTACCTTCTGCCACAAGAACAGTTGATTTTTTTTCTCCCTCTGCCCTTAAGATTGATTCACGTCGTTCACGCTCCGCCTTCATCTGTTTTTCCATGGCATCCTGAATGGCTGCCGGAGGCATAATGTTCTTCAGTTCCACACGGTTTACCTTAATTCCCCATGGATCTGTTGCAATATCCAGTGTTTCTCTCATCTTGGCGTTGATGGTCTCTCTGGATGTAAGGGTCTGGTCAAGCTCCAGATCACCAATAATATTACGAAGAGTTGTTGCTGTTAAATTCTCAATTGCCATAATCGGATTTTCCACGCCGTAAGCGTAAAGCTTTGGATCTGTAATCTGGAAAAAAACACGACTGTATCAATACGCATGGTAACGTTATCCTTGGTAATAACCGGCTGGGGCGGGAAATCCGCTACCTGCTCCTTTAAGTTCACTCTCTTAGCCACCCGGTCAAGGAAAGGCAGTTTAATATGCACGCCCACGGACCATGTTTCAAGAAATGCTCCCAGTCGTTCTACAACAAGTGCCTGGGCCTGGGGAACAATCCTCACACAGGATGCCAGTACTGCCAGAATAATAATCAAAATAACAATAACCGCTAAAAATCCCATCTTAATCTTCCTCCTGTTTCCTGCTTACAATCAACTTGACACCTTTAATTTCCTTTACTTCTACCATGACCCCAACCGGATAGATCTTATCATCATCCTGGGCCCTTGCAGTCCATTCCTGTCCGTTTAAAACTGCGGCGCCCTTCCCTTCCGGATTATTAATCTCTGCTGTAACCCTGGCATATTTACCAATCAGGCTGTCCGTATTGGTCTTCACTGTATACCGGTTTACATATCGTAAGGCAAAGGGTCTGGTAAAAAACAAAAGTATAAAAGATACAATAACAAATATTGCGAGCTGCACCTGGGTATTAACACCAAATAGGGCTAATACAAATGCTACCAGTGCTCCTCCTGCAAACCAGATGGTGGTGAGTGCCATCGTAGCTGCTTCAATTCCAAGGAGTACCACAAAACCTATAAGCCAATAGATCGCTGCCATTATCTCAATCCCCTTCCCTGCCATGATAGGCAAAGCACCACGGCAAATCTATCCGTTGACACTATCATACTATATGTTCAGGCATTTCTCAACATTCCCGCAGTAAAAAGCCTGATTTTTTCAAAAACTAACTTCTTCGCTGCCTTGCAGTTTCAAACATCAGAACAGATGCAGCCACTGCCGCATTTAAAGATTCCACACTTCCCATCATTGGAATCTTAATGTAAGCATCTGCAAGCCTTGCAGTATCTTCTGTAAGACCATTGGCTTCATTGCCAATTAAAAACCCTGTATCAACAGTATAATCTTCTTTTTCATAATTATTCCTGCCATTTAAGTGTGCTGCATACAGCTTAATTCCCTTCTTCTTTAACTGAAGAATGGAATCAGTCAAATTGTCGGTATAGACAAACGGTACTCTGAAAACAGAACCCATGGTGGATCTTATCACTTTAGGGTTGTAGATGTCCGCAGTGGTGCTGTTCATAAGCACTCCGGTGATTCCTGCTCCTTCTCCTGCCCTGATAATCGTCCCTAAATTACCCGGATCCTGTATGTTTTCAAGTATCATTAAAAAAGCAGGTCCGGGGACACGGGTAAGATCCTCCGGGGTATAAGCATGCTGTTTTACAAGAGCTAAAATCCCCTGGGGCGTCTTTGTATCTGACATCACCTGGAAGACCTCATCGGTAAGAACTTCATACTTCATTCCGCTGATCAGATGCTTTCTATCTTCTTCCTTTAAGAAGCTTTCCGAGACAAAGATGCTGTCAATCTGTTCATGGGGGGATCTCCTTAAATATGCGAAGCCCCTCTGCCACAAATAAACCGCTTTCATTTCTGGCTTTGGCCTTCTTTATCAGGTTCATCACCTGTTTCACTTTCCCATTGGCACTGCTTGTTATCATATGGTACCTCTCTTTATAAATTATCCAGTTCTAAAAGCCACAGACGGCTGACTGCATCACTTGGCATACGCAGATCCCCTCTTGGAGAGACTGCTACAGAGCCCACCTTGGGGCCATCGGGCATACAGGAGCGCTTAAACTGCTGGCTGAAAAATCGTTTGTAAAATACCTTCAGCCATTTTAAAATGACTTCCGGTTCGTATTGCTGATCAAAGGCAGCAAGGGCCATTCGGTAAACCTTTGAAGGCCGGGTGCCGAATCTTAAAATCTGATAGAGGTAAAAATCATGAAGCTCGTATGGCCCTACTAGGTCTTCTGTCTTCTGGGCGATTTCTCCATCCTTTGGCGGCAGCAGCTCCGGACTTACAGGCGTATCAAGAACGTCCAAAAGCACTTCCTTTAACGCTTTTTCCTCACAGGTATCGGCATAGTAACGAACCAGATGGCGTACCAGAGTCTTTGGAACCGATGCATTGACTCCATACATGGACATATGGTCTCCGTTGTAAGTGGCCCAGCCAAGTGCCAGTTCTGACATGTCCCCGGTACCGATGACAAGCCCTCCAAACCGGTTGGCCAGATCCATCAGGATCTGGGTTCGTTCTCTGGCCTGGGAGTTTTCAAAGGTAACATCGTGCTGACCCGGATCGTGTCCGATATCACGAAAATGAATGGATACCGCTTCCCTGATGTTGACCTCTGTTAATTCTGCCTCCAGCTTTTCCGTCAGTATGCAGGCATTCTGATAGGTCCGGTCTGTGGTTCCAAAGCAGGGCATGGTAATTGCATGAATGCGGTTTCTGGGAATTTCAAGCATATCAAAAGCCCGGGCAGTCACCAACAGAGCAAGAGTGGAGTCAAGGCCACCGGATATACCAATTACCACATCCTTGCAGCCTGTATGGGCCAGTCTCTTTTTTAAGCCCATAGCCTGTATCGACAGAATCTCTTCACATCTCCGGTTCCGTTCTGCTTCTCCATCGGGAACGAATGGCCTTGGATCAATCCTTCTTTTTAAATCCAGCTCCACCTGTTCCATGGTAAATGGAATCACCAGATAATTCTCCCTGTCAGGTGCCGGGAAGGTGGTCATACGCCTCCGCTCATGAATCAGCCGTTCCAGATCCATATCTCCATATATGGTTTCATTGCCAAAACGTTTTGATTCTGCCAGCAGAAGACCGTTCTCTGCAATTAAATTCTGTCCCCCGAATACCAGATCCTGGGTGGATTCTCCTTCTCCTGCATTGGCATAGATATAACCGCAGACCAGACTGGCAGAATGTCCGGTGATCAGACTTCTCCGGTAAAGATCTTTTCCAGTGGTTTCATCACTTGCAGAGCAGTTTACAATCACAGTGGCTCCTGCAACTGCATGACGGATGGAAGGCGGATTTGGAACCCATGCATCTTCGCAGATTTCTGTTCCGATTACTAGACCGGGAATATCTTTACAGGCAAAAAGCAGATCCGTTCCCATGGGGATTTCATATCCCTCCCATGAGATCATAACAGGCTTTTTGTTTCCTGGTTCAAAATACCGCAGTTCGTAAAACTCAGAATAATTAGGAAGATTTGTCTTTGGTATGAGTCCAAGTATTCTGCCGTTTTGTACTGCGGCAGCCGTATTATAAAGTTTTCCGTCTCTTTCCCATGGCAGTCCGATAAAAACAAGTAAGTCACTGCCCTCGGTCTCTTTCACAATCACCTTTAACTCTTCTTTTGCTTTTGTAAGCAGAGCATCCTGTCCGAAGAGATCCGCGCAGGTATAGGCAGTAAGGCAAAGTTCAGGGAATACCATGATTTTTGTATTTCTTTCTATCCCCTCCCGGATAAGCCTTACAATATTCTCTCTGTTAAATTGGGGATCTGCAACTTTCACATCCGGAGTCGCAGCTGCAACCCTGATATATCCATGTTTCATTGACTTTTTTCTCCTATCTGTTCTTCTTTCCCTTTTGGTATCCATTTTGCCTTCCATGAATAGATACAGTCCATTCCCATGGTAGTAAGCCATGTTATAGGATAACACCACATCACCGCTTCAAAACTGGGGAAAAATGGTACCAGCAAATTAATATATATCATTCGTAGGATACACATGTTTCCTACTCCGATGAGCATGGTCACCATAGTTCTTCCGCTTCCCCGAATACTGCCCATTAAGATCTGGTGTATTGCCATAGTCCAGTAAAATGGAAGCAGAATCAGCATGGAGGAATAACCATATGCGATTACGTCCTGATCCGGTGAAAATACTCTTAGAATACGTTCCGCATTCAGATAAAGAATGATGGAAATAAGAATGGTATAAATCATACTGATTACAAGCCCCTGAAATACTCCCTGCTTCACACGCCTGGACTTTTAGCACCGATGTTCTGTCCGGTAAATGTGGTCGCTGCCATGCAAAAACTTTGAAGCGGCAGCATGGCAAATCCATCAATCTTGCTATAGGATCCAAAACCTGCCATGGCAGCAGCGCCGAAGCTGTTGATATTGGCCTGAACGATAACGTTGGAAAGGGAAATAATTGACTGCTGTATTCCGCTTGGAATTCCTATTTTTAAAATCCTCGCCATCATGCGCCGGTCAATTTTTATTTTACCCGGTTCCAGCCGGTAGCTGTCATCGGTCCGTACCAGTGCTCTGACTGTAAGAAAAGCGGATACTCCCTGTGCAACCACAGTCGCATAACCAACGCCAGCAGTTCCCATCTGAAAAAACCACCACAAACAAAAGATCCAGAACAATATTAATGACAGAGGAAATGCATAGGAAAATCAAAGGCCTCTTTGAGTCTCCCACAGCTCTCAGTACACCTGACCCCATATTATATACCAGATTAAACAAAGACCCACAGAAAAAGATCCGCAGATATGCAACAGAACCTGGCATAACCGATTCTGGCGTTCCCATTAAAACAAGGATAAGCGGGGATAAAAGTAATCCAAGTGCAATCAGCAAAAAGCCCCCTATCAAGCTTAATGCCATGGTGGTGTGTACGGCCCAATGCAGTTTTTGCTTTTCATCTGCACCGTAATACTGGGATATTATAACTCCTGCTCCGGTTCCGATTCCCATAAACATACCGATAATTAAATTAATCAGTGAATTGCTGGATCCTACGGCTGCCAGTGCATCACTGCCGATAAAGTTGCCCACTACGACTGAGTCCACCGTATTATAGAGCTGCTGAAACAGATTTCCAACCAGGAGCGGCAGGGAAAAGGCAAGAAGCTGTTTCCAGATTACACCTTCTGTCATGATCACCTGATTCGCATGCATTTTTTTACTCACAAATAATCCTCCTACTTTTTTCCATTCTCCCAATGAGTATTAGTATACATCCTTTTTCGACAATTTGGAAGCCGGATAATTTAAGGTTTACTTTTTCATCCCAATCGTGTAAAATATTTTAATATCCTACTAAACAGATAAGAATAATCAGGGGGGGGATTTACAGTGATGAAATTTTCTACCAAGGGACGTTATGCACTCCGCATGATGATTGAGTTTGCACTACGCCCCGGTGAATGCACGAAGATCAACCATGTCGCAGAGCGGCAGGACATATCTGACAAGTACTTAGAGCAGATTGTTACCATTTTAAGCCGTGCCGGATATGTAAAAAGCCGACGGGGCGCCCAGGGCGGCTATTATCTGGCAAAGGACCCTTCCGAATACACTGTAGGCATGATCCTGCGGATTGCGGAAGGCAGTCTGGTACCAGTATCCTGTATGGAAGAAGAGATTAATTCCTGCAGCAAAGCTGATACGTGTGCCAGCATGATGGTCTGGAAGAAACTGGACAAGGCAATCTCTGATGTGGTGGACAGTATCACACTTGCCGACCTTGTCACAGAACAGAAGCGGCTGGAAGGAATAGAAGACTGACGAGTCCGTGATCAACAACAAAATCCGTTGAATTGCAGAAGCTTCATAGCTTGGCAATTCAACGGATTTTAATTTATCTGTCAGATCCGGTCTGCAATTTCTTCAAATAAACGGGCCTTGTCACGAAAATAATCTCTTGCAAATTCATCGGCTTCCCGTAAGGCTTCTTTTAGTGTTCCTGACTTAAGTTCTACGGACACCGCTTCTATTCCAGCCTCTATTACCAGTATATAAACACCGTCTCCATGCGTCTGCATCTGCAGGCTGATATAGTGATGTTCTGCTTCAATACTTTTTCTGGCTGCTGCTGCCCCATCGCCATACAGGACCCACGTATTCTCATATTCCATCTGCGATACCCCTTTCTGTCTGATACGCCAAAAGATTCTGTATTATTATAACACAGAATCTTTTGACTGACTACTATTTATCAACAAGGGATGCTCTCTGCAAATTTACGGATATCAGAAGCGTTGGTAATCTTCTGGATCAGGCCATCCTTAACGACCACAAGTGTGGGGGCCTGCATAATTCCCAGCTTATGAGCCAGTTCTGCATTCTCCTCTGCGTCTACTGTTTCATAATCCACATCCTTAAGGAACTGCTTTGCCAGCTTGCAGTTGGGACAGGTTTTCGTAGTAAATAAATATGCACCAGCAGGCATCTCCGGTTTCTTATCTGTTCCTTTTTCAGACTTCTGCTCCTGAGTGGCATTTTCAAAACGGAACCGGTAATGTTATAGGTAGTACGGTTTTTATACTCCTGGGTCTTTCCCTCATTCCAGTTTTGTACCGGGCGGTAATATCCGGTGATACGGCTGTAAACTTCTGCTTTCCTGCCGCAGACCGGGCAGACATGATGTTCTCCTGCCAGATATCCATGATCTGCGCAGATAGAATAGGTCGGAGACAGGGTGTAATATGGCAGCTTATAATGATCTGCAATAGTTTTAACCAGCTTTGCAGCCGCTGCCCAGTCAGGCAGCTTTTCACCCAGGAATGCATGAAATACAGTTCCTGAAGTATAAAGCGTCTGAAGTTCATCCTGAATATCCAGTGCATCAAAAATATCCGCTGTGTAATCTACAGGCAGATGGGAGCTGTTGGTATAATAAGGGGTATCTCCCTCATGACCGGCAGTCTTAATATCCGGATAGTACTTCCTGTCGTGCTTGGCAAGACGATAGGTGGTAGATTCCGCCGGAGTCGCTTCCAGATTATAAAGGTCTCCATACAGTTCCTGATAATCAGATAGCCGTTCCCGCATATAATTTAAAACTGTTTTTGTAAACTGCTGTGTCTTTGTATCGGTTAAATCTTTTCCAAGCCATTTTGCATTCAAACCAACTTCATTCATACCAATCAGCCCGATGGTGGAAAAATGGTTTTCAAAGCTTCCCAGATAGCGTTTGGTATAAGGATAGAGTCCCTGATCCAAAAGCTTTGTAATTACTTCTCTCTTGGTCTTTAAGGATCTTGCTGACACATCCATCATACGGTTTAAGCGTTTATAAAAGTCTGCTTCGTCTTTTGCCAGATAAGCAATCCTTGGCATATTAATGGTAACAACGCCAACAGAGCCTGTACTCTCTCCTGATCCAAAGAAACCTCCGGTCTTTCTTCTTAATTCTCTTAGATCCAGTCTGAGGCGGCAGCACATACTTCTTACATCGCTTGGCTCCATGTCGCTGTTTATGTAATTGGAGAAATAAGGGGTTCCGTATTTGGAGGTCATCTCAAACAACAGGCGGTTGTTCTCTGTGTCACTCCAGTCAAAATCTCTGGTGATGGAATAAGTGGGAATCGGGTATTGAAAGCCTCTTCCGTTGGCATCCCCCCTCAATCATGGTTTCTATAAATGCCTTGTTAACCATATCCATCTCTTTTTTACAGTCTTTATATTTAAAAGCCATCTCTTTTCCGCCCACAATGGCATTTAGTTCAGCCATATCAGAAGGAACGGTCCAGTCCAGAGTGATATTGGAAAATGGTGCCTGGGTGCCCCAGCGGCTGGGGGTATTCACACCATAAATAAAGGACTCAATGCACTTTTTTACTTCCGGATAGGATAACTGGTCACTCTTTACAAAGGGAGCCAGATAGGTATCAAAGGAAGAAAATGCCTGAGCACCAGCCCATTCATTCTGCATGATTCCAAGAAAGTTAACCATCTGGTTGCAGAGTACGGATAAATGCTTAGCAGGAGATGATGTGATTTTTCCAGAAATTCCTCCCAGGCCCTCTAATAGCAGCTGCTTTAACGACCAGCCCGCACAGTAACCGGTTAACATGGATAAATCATGGATATGAATGTCTGCATTCCTGTGGGCTTCTGCTATCTCATGATCATAGATTTCTGACAGCCAGTAATTAGCCGTCACTGCACCGGAATTGCTTAGAATCAGTCCTCCTACAGAGTAAGTAACGGTTGAGTTCTCTTTTACACGCCAGTCCTCAACTTTTACATAGCTGTTCACCACATCTTTATAATCCAGAATGGTGTTCTTCATGTTCCGTATTTTTTCCCGTTGTTTTCTATATAATATGTAGGCTTTTGCCACATCTGTATATCCTGCATGTTCCAGTACATGTTCCACACTGTCCTGGATCTGTTCCACTGTAATCATACCTTCATTCATTTTCTCCTGAAAATCTGCCGTCACACGCAGAGACAGAAGCTCTAAAATTTCGTTATTGTACTCCTTTCCGGTTGCCTTAAACGCTTTTAATGGCTTCCGTGATCTTCCCCAAACTAAATTCAGCTTCTTCCCCATCTCTTTTCACTACCTGGATCATTAAACCTTTACTCCTTTCACAAAAACCGCTATGACTTTTTTAGCATACAAACGTATTATAGCAGAACAAAAAAGAAAACACAATATCTAGATTTTGTTTTTGTCCAAAAATCTAGATATTGTGTTTTTGTCATTCGTCAATAAATTCCCGGTTTTCTGCCAGACCTGCAAATAATTCAGCGGGCACGTAAGCGTTGACCAGTATTCCATCTTCTAAGTATTCTTCTTTTAAGAGCTGACCGTATTTCCGGATCTGCTGAATCTTTCCTGCATCTTTGTAAGAATAAACTTTTTCCAGATAAATCCTTCTGCTTCTAAGAATGGTTTCTAACAGGTTTTCCAGTTCGTCGATCCCTTCCCCCTGTACGTGCGGAGATCCGCACCTGAAAATCCGAGGAGAAATCTTTAAGCGTGGTATCAGGCAGGGCAGCATCGATCTTATTAAATACCGTAACCATCACCTTGTCTGTAACCCCTAACTCCCGTAACGTCTCATAAACCACATGCATCTGGATCTCCATCTGTGGGTTGGAACAGTCCACCACATGAAGAATAATATCACTGTATTTGGCTTCTTCCAGAGTACTTTTAAACGCTTCAATCAGATGATGAGGCAGTTTTCTTATAAATCCTACTGTATCAGTTAACAGAATCTGCTGACCACCTGGCAGGCTTAAATTCCTTGTGGTTGGATCCAGCGTGGCAAACAGCTTGTCCTCTGCCAGGATCCCGGCATCAGTCAGGCGGTTTAACAATGTGGATTTTCCAGCATTGGTATAACCCACAATTGCAGCTACAGGCATATGATTTTTATCTCTCTGCTGTCTGGCCACCTCTCTGTGACGCTTTACATCTTCTAAATCAGACTTTAAAACACTGATCCGGTCATGAATCAGTCTTCGGTCTATCTCAAGCTTCTTCTCACCCGGTCCTCTGGTACCAATTCCTCCGCCCAGCCTTGATAAGGAACTTCTTAGTCCCACCAGCCTTGCAGAACGGTACTTTAACTGGGCAAGCTCCACCTGTATCTTTCCTTCTCTTGTGGTAGCTCTTGCTGCAAATATATCAAGAATCACCATGGTCCGGTCCATTACCTTAATTTGCAGGGCATCCTCTAAATTACGCATCTGGGCAGGGGAAAGTTCGTCGTCACACACCACTCCCGTTGCTCCAAGCTGGAAGACTCTCTCCCGGATCTCATCGATCTTACCTTTTCCAAGATAAGTTCCCGGATGAATCCTCTCCCTGTTCTGAATGACCTTATCCACTGTAACAGCCCCTGCTGTTTTAACCAGCTCTTCCAGCTCATCTAAGGAGGCACTCACATCTGTGCCGTCTCCCGTACTTACTGCTGTTAAAATAACCTTTTCTTCTATCTCTTTTAACTCGATCAGCTCTGCCATTCCCTCTCCAAACTATCTAGATTCCAAAAATGTAATTTCCCGTTGTGCTTCCTCATCCGGTCCATGTGCTGAAACATACTGTTCCATGGTATCCAGTGCTTTCTTAAACTCTCCCTTTCGTTCATAAACTACGGCAATGTTAAACAACAGCTCCGGTACGGTTTTCGCTTCAGGTGCCGACAGACCTTTCTGGAAGGATTCCAGGGCTCCATCCCAGTCTTTCTGCGCCATCTTGGATAATCCCATCCGATTGTAGATCATGGGTCCCGCCTCTCCTCCTGCTGCTGCACTTTCATAGAGCTTCATGGCATCCGATGCTGATCCTGCTTTTTCCATGGCTGCACCAGCTGCCATAAGAGCATTCATTCTTCCCGGTGCTTTGCCATCCGGGTCAAGTTCATTGCTTCGGTTATAATCAGCTATGGCTCCGTCATCATCTCCTGCACCGGCTTTTGAAGCACTTCGCATGTTATAATACTCCGGTTTTTCTCCATCTACCTTGATTAAGATGTCATAAGTTCCTACAGCAGCCTGATAATCACCGGATAAATACTCCGCTTCTGCCCTGTATTTTAATACATCCATATCAAATTTTCCTACCAGGCCCTTTTTTGTATCAATTGCCTGGTCAAATGACTGTATGGCGTCTTTGTAATTTCCTTCACTCAGCGCCTTAATTCCATTATCCCGGTAAGTGTAGCGATTCTCTTTTTTGCCGCATCCCGCTGACATGGTAAGAATCAGGGTCAGAACAATTAAAAGTGTTCCATATCCGGTTTTTCTTTTCATTTTAATATCTCCAACTTTTAATAAAACTATAAATGTTATTGTATTCCAGTGCTGCCGTGTCCGCCTCTGTCTTCATGATCTAACGAGTCAACAGCCTCAAAACAGATAGCTGGCTGATGCTCCATAATACGAAACTGGCAGATCCGGTCATTGACATGGATCACGGTATCCCGAAGTGCATAAGCCGGGAAAAACCACTGGTCATTGTCCCCGCAGTAAGTCTCATCAATAATCCCCATACTGTTGGTCTGAATAATGCCGTAATTTTTAAAGGTACTGCTTCTTGGAACCACATGGGCTTCATAGCCGGCAGGAAGTTCCATGGCAATGCCAAGAGGGATCAGTTTAAATTCACCTGCTTTTAACTCCACTTCCTTCGCCGCCCGTAAATCAATCCAGTCGGATTTGCCATCTATGTATCTCAGTCTTTCTATTTCGTCTGTAAAGTATTTAATTTTAATATTCGCTGTCACTATATGTCCTCCTGATGCCTGTCGCTGTTTTCTTCCTCCGTAAGCAGTATTCCGCTTCCGGAAAGTTCTTCTTCCACTTCCATACGAATCTCCGCTGTTACCAAAGGATCTGCAGCCGGTAAATTCTGAGTGGAGCCAATGCCAAATCTTCTTAAAAATTCTTCTGTTGTTGCAAATAGTGCCGGGCGTCCCGGTGCATCCAGCCTTCCGACCTCATACACCAGATTATACTCTACCAGTTTGTTTACCGCATGATCGGATTTTACTCCACGGATCTTTTCAATCTCAAGCTTTGTAACCGGCTGTTTGTAAGCAATGATGGAAAGTGTCTCCAGAACCACTTCCGATAATACCTGCTTTTTCGGAGCGCAGGCAACACGGATTAAGTTCTCGTAGTATTCCGAGCGGGTACACATCTGATAGCTGTTTTCCAGTGCAATTATCTGCATTCCCTTTTTCCCTGTCTCATACCGCTTCATCAGACGAAGAACTGCTTCCCTGGCAGTTTCCTCATCCTGTTCAATGGCTGCAGCCAGCCTGCTAAGTTCCACCGAATTTCCCATGGTAAAAAGAACTGCCTCAATGACCGCTTCCCATTTCTTTTCTTCTTTCGCGCTCTTTGCTGACCCGTCTGCTGTCAGAGTTACTTTATCCATTAACTTTTTCTTCCTCTCCCAGATCCGAAAAATCCAGTTCCCCTTCCTCGCCTTCCGGCTCCAGGGTTTCAATCATCATATCATCAAATAAATGCTCCTGGGTCAGGGTGATCTTACCGATCTTCATGAGTTCCAGAAGCGCTAAAAATGTGACTACTACTTCAATCTTGTCAGGCTGTCCCTCAAGCATCCTGCGAAAGGAAAACTTCCTGTTTCGCCTGGCAAAATCCATCACTGATTTTATCTTATCTTCCAGGCTTACCGCTTCCTTACGGATATTGCCAAACCGGCTTCTGATGGGATCCACCCTGTCTTCTGTCCGTTTTGTCACCGCACGGAAAATTTCCTGCAGCTTTGCCAGGGTAAGTCCGTCAAGGAGCTTGTCCAAATCTACGGGCGGCTCATATTTCGCCACCTCGGCAGGTACGGTAGGAGTCTTAAAAAACAGTCGGTCTGCTCCAACTTCCCTGTCTTTTAATTCCGATGCCATATATTTAAAATATTTGTACTCCAGAAGGCGGGCAACAAGTTCTGCCCTTGGATCTTCTTCCTCCCCTTCTTCATTGACCTCTTTGGGAAGAAGCATACGTGCCTTAATGTCAATGAGAGTTGCCGCCATGACTAAGAATTCACTGACAATATTTAAATCCTCTGTCTCCATATGATTCATGTAATCTAAATACTGTTCCGTAATTATCACAATGGGAATGTCATAGATATTCACTTTATTTTTATCAATCAAGTGAAGAAGCAGATCAAGCGGTCCTTCAAAATTATCCAGTTTATAAGAGATTCCCATATCTTCCTCCAAAGCAGATTAAAACATACCAAAAAGCAGTATACCAAATTGAGACCGATCTGTAAATATATGGAAGGTTCAATTTGAGGATTTGGGTTTTAAATCCACAACTACCAGCTGAGGTTTGTTATTCAGCCGGATATTAATGGAATGGGTTCCAAGGCCTCTGCTTACTATCATATATTTTTCATCTTTTTGAAACGTCCCTCCACAATAGGGATTAAAAAACTGGTACTGGGGAGTCATCACTCCACCCAGAAAGGGAAGGCGTATGGTTCCTCCGTGAAAATGACCGGAAAGGGTTAAATCAGCACCCCAGTCCCGGTAAGTGTTAAAGTAAAGGGGGGAATGGGACAATAGTATCTGAAACCGCTCTTCTACTGCCTTCCCTGCTTTTTGTTCCAGTTCTTGGGGAAGAAGGCGTTCGGGAATAAAATCCTTATAACATCCTTCTTTTAAATCCACACCTGTAATGGCAATATCCTTCCGGTATAATTCCGTCCGGTCTCTTAACACGATTACTCCAAGCTGTTTTAAGCTGTTTTCATACGTATCATACTGATCACCATAGAACAGCCGTTCCCGATCCATCCGGTTTTCGTGATTTCCGTTTCCGTAAAAAACCGGGTAACGATTTGTCAGCTTCTCCATCAGTTTTAAACTGACCCCGGTATCTGCCGTCTTCTTTACAACCATCATATCACCGCCGACAAGCACTACATCCGGATTCACATGGTCGATCGCCTTAAGAAGTCTTTTATTGTCTTCTCCAAAGCAATGACTGTGAAGATCCGAAAGGAATACCAGCCTCAAGTTTTTTCCGATCTTACTGCTTTTAATAACAGTTCTCTCTACGGAAAGCTGTTCTCTTTCGTATTCAGACCGCAGTAAGGATACTGCGCCTGCAGCAGCACAAAAAACTCCGGCAGCAAACCACATCTGTTTATACCTCATCTTCTCTCATTCCTTCTTTTGCTGTCCCTCCATCATACAATGAAGAACCTGTCCCCGTCAAGTAAAAGGCTTTCTCTTTTACCTTCCCCTCTTGTATAATGGAAACCAATTATGGATAATATGCAATACTGGATAATCACGGTTTAATAAGAGTGTGAGGTGACTAACCATGATTGTTTATGACAGACTGTGGGAAACCATGAAAAAGAAAAACGTCAGCCAGTATCATCTGATCAAATATTGCAAGGTCAGTGCCGGACAAATCGGACGGCTTAAGAAAAACAATTTCGTATCTACTCATACGATTGATATGCTGTGCAGAATTTTAGACTGCAGCGTAGATGAAATTATGGAATATCGGGCCGATATTTGTGAGGCAACAAGTGTGACCTGTAATACTGACCCTGAGGAAAATAAATAACAGGCTTTTCCTTCAGAGGATTTGGCATAGAAAAAGAGCCGTAAGGCTCTTTTTTCTATGTTATTCTTAGGATATCCAGACACCGGCTCCGTCCAGGCGGTAACCATCGGGTGTTACCGTATCCTTTAACATAGCGCCGTCACTGCCAAGATAATACCACTTCTCCTTGGTTTTCACCCAGTAATTACATGCCTTGGTTCCATCTTCCCGGTAATAAAACCACTGATCCCCTGACTGCACCCAGCCGGAGGAAGCACTGGCTTTTACACTGCTATTGCCTGACCCCTTTAAGGCAAACCCATAATCCAACAGCGCTTTGGTATCGTTATAATGGGTGGACTTGCTTTTCATAATCACTACAATTAAGCGTGATCCATTCTTCTCTGCATAAGTTACCAGGGTATTGCCAGCCGCAGAGGTAAATCCGGTCTTTCCTCCTATCACTCCAGGGTAATAACGGGAGTCGGAAGAATTGATCATCTTATGACCCATGGTTACCGTTCTGGCTCCTGCTTTCTTCGTGGCCGGAATCTGGTAGCTGACAGTAGAGCACACTTTTCTAACCACTCCATTTTGAAAAGCCGCTTTTGCAATCAGCGCCATATCATGGGGTGTTGTATAATGGTTGGAATTATTAAGACCGTTGGGATTGACAAAATTTGTATTGGTACAGCCAAGTTCTCTGGCTTTGGCATTCATCAGCTGGGCAAAAGAGCCGACGCTGCCGGATACATGCTCAGCAAGACCATTGGCCACCTCATTGGCAGACTTAAGCATAAGACCATAGAGACTCTGCTCTACTGTCAGCTTATCACCTTCTGTCATATTTAAGGTAACCGCCCCTGCTTCCAGATTGGTAGTAGCTGCCTTGGAAAAGGTAACAGTATCTGAAAGGTTCGTCCGTTCTGCAACCAGAAGCGCAGTCATCAGTTTGGTAATGCTGGCCGGATAATACTTCGTCTCACTGTTTTTTAGAATAAAGAAGTGCTCCGGTATCGGCATCCATTAACACAGCTCCCTCAGAAGTGATCTGGGGCACGCTTACTGTGGTGGTGGTGGCTGCTGTGGTAGCTGCTGTAGTGCCCGCTGTGGTAGTTGCTGTGGAATCCGCTGCGGTTTTATTGCTGTCTGGGTTCTGGTCTGCCTGTCCGCTTATAGAAGCACCTGGTCCAGCTGCTGTTCTGGTCTCCTGGGTAGAACCCGGGAAGGGCGAAACCGTAGGGATATCTGTTGCATAAGCAACCGTTGATGTCAACATGGAAAAGCCAATGATAAGACTGATTAATCTGCAAGTTTTTTTTGTCATAGCCAATTATCTCCTGTATTTTTCTACCAGTTTGTTCTTCCATCAGTATATCATAAAATCCAGTAATTACCGCTTAAAATTTTCTTACAAATCAAAAATGCACCACTCATAAAAGTGATGCATCGTCTAAAGCGACTGTATTAATCTTCTTTTTCCAGCTCTTCCAGCCTGTCCATGGCAATATTTAAAATTTCCGCATGGTCAAATGCCAGCTTCTCCTGGTCAAGCATGTCTATTGCAGGCAGAAGTTCAATGTCAATGTCTCTCTTCCACATCATGCCATCCCGTTCAAAGGTTTCCGTAATCCGATAGCTGATAAATATATGTTCTTCCTCATTCTCAATGGTAAGTGCATATGTCGCTCCATTTTCAAGATCTGAAAGCTTCTTTTTCTTTACCTCAAACCAGCACGCTTTGCCGGCATCATCACCAGCCTCTACGTTTAACTCTTCCTTTGGAACTGCCGCTAAATAAGAAACGGAAATCACTCTTGTTCTGGGATCCCTTTTTACACTTCCCCAGGTATAAAGCTGTTCCATGTAGATTCCCTTTAATCCGGTTTCTTCAAACAGTTCTCTGGCTGCTGCTTCCTCCAGGGATTCATCCATATTAACAAATCCTCCCGGAATCGCCCACTGACCGATGCAGGGGTGGTTTTTCCGCTTAATGAGAAGAATATCTGTCTTTGATTCTTCCTGGTCATATGCAAAAATCAGCATATCCACCGTTACCGACGGGCGTTCGTAATCTCCCGGACGGTATTGTAAAAGAAACTCTTTTTCCGTCAGCCCTTCTTCATTCTTTCGTTCCATTCTGCCCTTCTTCCTACCAGTTTTTTAAAATACAATGGACTGAAGCGCTCCAAGAACACCTGCACTGGCAAGTCCCATAATGATTCCTGCCAATAAAACTCCGCCCATCACAGCTAAAATACTGGATTTAAAATCAATATCAAGCAGGCTGGCTGCCAATGTGCCAGTCCAGGCACCGGTGCCTGGAAGTGGGATACCAACAAATATCAATAGAGCAATGAACAATCCCCTTCCGGCTTTCGCCTGCAGTTTTTCTCCGCCGCGTTTTCCTTTTTCCAGACACCAGGTAAAAAAGCCGCCTAATACCGGCTTATCTACTCCCCACTCCAAAACTTTTCTGGCAAACAGATAGATAATGGGTACCGGAAGCATGTTTCCGATTATTGCAATTATATAAGACTGAACCAAAGGCAGTCCCATTACTGCAGAATAGGGAATCGCTCCCCTTAATTCAATAAGCGGAACCATGGAAATAAAAAACACTGTTATATATTTTTGTAACATCATTCATTCCTTTCATAATAAAAGTCTGCCTTTATACTATACACAAAGATGGACAGTCTATCAACTATTTTATAAAAAGATTATATTTACATACATGATTCCAAACCTTTCCTGAATAAAATATTAACATTTCTGAAATACTATTGTACTGACAAAACGAGTGTGATATAATCCTCAAAAGTTGATTATTATAATCCCACGTATTAGTTAAGAAGGGTGTCTTTTTATGAATATCAAACAGTTTTTTATCAAGTACAGGCATGCCTGGATCCTCAGCTACGCCTTCATTTATTTACCATGGTTCATGTACCTTGAAAAAACAGTGACAAGCAACTATCACATCATGCATATAGCCATTGATGACTATATCCCGTTTAATGAATATTTCATTATTCCCTACCTGATGTGGTTTGGTTATGTGGCAGTCTCTGTCGCCTATTTTTTCTTTCATGATGTGAAAGAATACTACAGGCTTTGTACCATGCTTTTTACAGGAATGACCATAAGCCTGGTGATCTGTACTGTCTTTCCGAACGGAACGGACTTTAGGCCTGTCATTGATGCCAATAAGAATATTTGTGCTTCAATTGTTAATCTTCTTTACTCCGCAGATACCTGTACCAATGTATTTCCAAGCATACACGTGTATAACTCCATTTGTGTCCACATTGCCATCTGCCGAAGTGAACGTCTTAAAAATAGCACACAGTTAAAAACAGCTTCTCTTATTTTAATGATATTAATCTGTCTGGCTACTGTGTTCTTAAAACAGCACTCTGCTTTTGACGGACTTGGCTCATTGGCTATGGCATATATCATGTATCAGTTTGTTTATTCTGATTCCCTTGTTCCTAACAGAAAAAAGGTATCCCGAAAAAGCAATCAGTTAAAAAAAGACCTTCCCTGCCGGGGAGGTCTTTTCACATCCGATTCTAATTAAATCCAAAAAATTTCTGTGTCATCTTATAAATGGCGATGGGGAATTTCATTCCGCTCTTACCAGGCAGATTGACTCCCTGTCCTAAGAATCCGTAGCGAAGCCTTAAATAAAGCTTTAAATTCAATTTTCTGAGACTCTGCCATAGTTCTTCCTTTTTCTCCATATTTTCCTCTGTACCGGACTTAATAGCCAGTATGGAGGAAATGACCATCATAATCTCTAAATACCGCACCATATAACGCCGAAGCTTGCGCTGCTTAATCTTCATTACGTCATAATAGGAAAGCATCAGCTTTGTCACCCGGATCTGCTGATCAATCCGTCCGATCATAACCTGTTCATTGACAGACTGATCGTCCCTGCCTATAAAGTAGCGGTAAAAGTTTACGTTTAAATAATACAGGGTTTTCACATGGGGAAGAGGCTGATAAACAAAAATATTATCCACATAGAAGGTATGCTTTGGCAATTCCAGTCCGCATTGCTTTAAAAGCTCTGTCCTGTAAATAACAGAATGCATCAGAATGTATTGTCCCAGAATAAAAACCTTCACATCATCCCCCAGTCAATCAGCTGGTTCTCCGGAAGTGCAGTCCGGTAATTCATTACTTTCTTTCGATTGGAGCCCTGTTTTTCATAAACAAAATTACTTACCAGCATATCAAGTGTCTTTTCGCCGTAAACGAAACGTCTGAGGGTATTAAGAATCTCCATATAAGCGGATTCATCCACCCAGTCATCACTGTCCACTACCTTAAAATAAATCCCGGACGCATTCCTTAATCCTGCATTCACTGCTTCTCCATGCCCGCCATTCTCCTGATGGATCGCCTTGCAGATTCCCGGATAATTCCGTTCATATTCATCTGCAATTTCGGCTGTACGGTCTTTTGTGGAACCGTCATCTACAATAAGGATCTCAACCTCATCTCCGCCTGGAAGCAGGGATTCGATGCAATGCCTCATATAGGATTCTGAATTATAACATGGAATTGCTACAGATAAGAGTTTCACACAATATCCTCCTTTAGGTTGTTTTTCCAATAAATCCGGATAATACATATTACAGTTACAACGACTGATAACACTACCACTGCTGCAGTCACTCCTGTATGTTCTCTTTGAAACAGAAGCCCGGACAGTTCTGTGTTTGTTATAAAAAGCGAAAGTAAATTAGCCGAGATGTGAAGCATAACAGGTGCCGACAGGGCTTTTGTTCTCTCATAAAGCCATGCTGCGGTAAGACCAATGATAAATGCATAAACCCCCTGGGGAAGATTTCCATGATAAAGGCCAAACAAGCCGGCTGAAACGACAGCCGATATAACAAAAGAAAACTTGTCCCGGATGGAAGCAAAAATCATTCCTCGAAATATCAGTTCCTCCGCTACAGGTATGATAAGTCCGGAGGCCAGAAGCTGAAGCGCAAATGGCGGAGAATACAGTGCCTTGGCCGCTTCCTGGTAAGTTTTGGATATTCTGGTCAGTCCCATAACTTCCACAGCTGAATTTCCCAGAATGCAAAGAGCCGCGCCAAGCAGCCAGATCGCAATCAGACTGTCTGCAGGTCTCAGACTCTCTGTCATGGAAGATCCTCTGTTTTTCTGGTCGTAAGAATAAAACCACAGCAAAACCGGAATATTCAGTAATGCAGATACTCCCGTAGCCAGAAGTGGTTCAAGAGGCACCGCCAAATACAGGAAGGTAGTGGCTAACGTGTAGGTAAACAAAGGAAGAATCAGATGCAGAATCATTACTATCATAAGTACCTGTCCTTTCATTTTCTGTATCTTCTTAAACATTATACCACCTGAATTCAGGATATCCACTTAATTTTTTTAAAATTATTTCTAAAAACAAATGAAATCTTTTCTCATATCCCCTGCTGCCCGAAAGCGGTTGCTTTTTTTATCTGCTGATAATATAATATCCTTATATTTTCTGATTAAAACTACATGAAACTGAGAGGAAATAATATGGCAAAAAAACGTATTGTGATAGCTTTGGGACACCATGCTTTGGGAACAAACCTTCCGGAACAAAAGACGGCAGTAGCCAGGACTGCCAAAGTAATTGCAGATTTTATCCAGTCCGGCTGGCAGGTGGCCGTTACTCATAGCAACGCTCCCCAGGTTGGAATGATCCACACCGCAATGAATGAATTCGGAAAACAGCATGACGGTTATACCTCAGCTCCCATGTCTGTCTGTTCTGCCATGAGCCAGGGATACATCGGATATGACTTACAAAACGGAATCCGTGCAGAACTTATGACACGGGGCATATATAAGTCCGTTGCTACGATTTTAACCCAGATGATGGTAAATCCTTATGACGAGGCTTTCTATACCCCCATGAAGCCCATCGGCCGTTTCATGACTGCAGAGGAAGCAAAAGAAGAAGAGGATAAGGGAAACTATGTAGAAGAAGTCCCTGGCAAGGGATTTCGAAGAGTCGTCGCTTCTCCAAAGCCAGTTTCTATTGTTGAGATTGATATCATAAAAGCCGTCATGGATGCAGATCAGATTGTGATCGCCTGCGGAGGCGGCGGTATTCCCGTTATGGAACAGGGCTGCTACTTAAAAGGAGCCAGCGCTGTAATTGAGAAGGACAGGGCTGCCGGACTGCTGGCAAAGGAAATCGATGCCGATGTGCTGATGATTTTAACAAATGTGGATAACGTAACTTTAAACTTTGGAAAGCCGGATGCCAGTCCCATCAGCCTTATGAGCAAAACAGAGGCGGCTTCTTATATTGAGGACAATCAGTTCGAATCCTCTTCCATGCTTCCTAAGATTGAAGCATCTCTTGATTTCATTGAACATGGACGGAATCGGAAAGCGATCATTACTTCCCTGGAAAAGGCAGAAGAAAGCCTTGAAGGAAAAGCAGGCACTATTATAACAGAAGCATAACTATAAAAAGGATTTTTGTCCGGTTGTAAAAAGGGCAGAAATCCTTTTTCTATTATAGAACTAATTCCATTTTGAAAACTGTTACAGCTTCACCGGTAATTTTAACCTTAACCGGTTTTCCGTCTATAATTTTTACTGAAACTAAAAGCTTTCCCTTACGTCCAATGGCCTCTCCCTGTACCGCTTCAAAAGAAAATTCCTCCTTATCTTTTCCAAACAACCCATAGGTAACGAAGTAAGCGCCTAATGGACCGTTGGCATTCCCAGTTACAGGGTCTTCCGCAATTCCAATGGCTGGTGCGAACATCCTTCCATGTACCAGCGTTTTTTCTTCGGGATGAAGCGTAAATACATAATATCCGTTACAACCGATGCGACTGCTTAATTCTGACAGCTTTGCAAGGTCCGGCTTTAAGCTGTGGAGCAGGTATTCCTCCGTTATACCAACCATTACCTTGGAATGTCCCGTTGATGCTATAGCAATTGGACAGTCCCTTCTGTGTTTCTCTTCTGGAATCCCAAGAGCTGCTAAAATACCGTCCTGAACAGGTAAAGGCAACGGCTCTCCCACTTTCACTTCTCCCTGAGTCATTGTAATTGTATAATCTCCGTCCTGAGACAAGATTTCAACCGGAAGGATTCCTGCCCCGGTTTTCTGAATGACCACCCCGGATTCCATATTTTCTTCCAATGCTCTGACATAATGAGCAGCGATTGTGGCATGGCCGCAAATGGGCACCTCGCACAGCGGTGTAAAACCGGACATGAACGTCATATTCTCCTTCCGATCCGGGAAACAGGAATGCCGTTTCCGAATTATTTAGCTCTCTTGCTATTTTAAGCATCATGCTGTCACTTAGTCCCTCCCCATTGGTCACCACTCCTGCCGGATTTCCGGTGAATCGCTCCCTGGTAAATGAATCCACCTGATAGACCCTATATGTTTTTTTCATGGATAATCCTCCTGTTTCTTGTTTTCTATATTTTAATGCCATGAGTTTCTCTTGACAAGTAATTACATTTCCGTTATATAATTACACAAAAGATACTAACTATCAAAAGAATAACTGTGAGGCAGAAAAACCATGAAAAACAAAGAAATAAAACCAAAAACACTGGAATGCCATGTGGAAAAAATGTTTAACATTATCGGTGGAAAATGGTCCTTTCTTATTGTAAAAAATCTTTTTGCCGGTACAAAACGCTTTGGAGAGCTTCGAATGAGCTTACACGGAATCAGCCCCAAGACTTTAACCGCCTGCCTGCGTTCTTTAGAATCCCATGGTATTTTAACAAGAGAAGTCATCCCCACCATACCGCCTGAAGTCCGTTATACACTGACAGAGAAAGGCATGGATTTACAAAACGTGGTCAATCAGATGAAGATATGGGGAGAAAAATGGTCTGAATGTTAATCCAACAGCATATATTCCCGAAACCCCGTCATATATTGAAACAAACGGACTCGACGGAGTATTACTATGAAATGGTTCAACCGATTAAGACTGGCGGAGAAAATCAGAACATTTTCCATTTCGCCAGAAAATGGAAAGAAAGGCCTGAAGATATTTCTGTTCCTTTTATGTGCCTTTTTGCCGGGCGTCTGGGAGCTATGCTGATGGAACATCATCGCGCTGTGGAAACTGCTGCAGAAGGAAACTGGGGATTAAGCTTCCAGCAGGAAGGGCAGCCTCCTGTTGCCAATGCCACAATGGATTATTTAAAGCAGTTTAATGCCTACTATGCACAGAAAACTCAGGATAAGGTCTTATATCTCACCTTTGACGCCGGATATGAAAACGGAAATACTGCTGCGATTTTAGATGCACTGAAAAAGCATCATGCACCTGCAACCTTTTTCGTTGTGGGCAACTACATAGAAACTGCACCAGAACTGGTTAAACGAATGATTGCGGAAGGTCATACAGTAGGTAACCACACCTATCATCATCCGGATATGTCAAAGATGAGCTCAAAGGAATCTTTTGAAAAAGAGCTGGGAGATTTGGAAACTTTATTTGAACAGACCACCGGTCAGAAGATGAAAAAGTATTACCGTCCGCCTCAGGGTAAATACAGTGAATCCAATCTTCAGATGGCAAAGGATATGGGATATAAAACCTTTTTCTGGAGCCTGGCTTACGTGGACTGGTATCAGGATAAGCAGCCTTCAAAGGATGAAGCCTTTAAAAAGCTGTTAGGACGGATTCATCCCGGTGCTATCGTTCTTTTGCACAGCACTTCCAGTACCAATGCACAGATTCTTGATGAGCTGCTGACTAAATGGGAAGAAATGGGGTATCAGTTTAAGTCTTTAGATGAGCTGTGTTCCCAGCAATAAAAACAGAGGTAAACCTTACCCTTTCTATTAGAGTATCGTTTACCTCCATTCCTTTTTTAGATGGAATAATCTTTTGACGTCTCATCTTCGTTCATAATATGGGAGAGAATGATTTTCTCATAATAACTGCTGTCATTCCCCGTAACTCTTGGACGAGGCAGCTGGATTTTTATATCCTGCCTGACTTTATGTTCATCAATGATTATGACACGATCAGCCAGTTTCACTGCTTCTCCAACATCGTGGGTCACAATAATTGCGGTAAATCCAAGTTCTTTCCATAGTTTTTCAATGAGCTGCTGCATATCCAGCCTTGTGAGCGCATCCAATGCCCCTAAGGGCTCATCAAGAAGCAGTACCTTCGGCTGACCGGCAAGTGCTCTTGCCAGTGAAACACGCTGCCTCTGTCCTCCGCTCAGTACATGGGGCCAGCAGTCACTCTTATCCATTAGTCCTACACTGCTTAAAGCCCTTTTCGTTAATTCCTGGTCATGCCCGTAACTTCCGAGGCGGACGTTATCTGACACTTTCTTCCAGGGAAGAAGCCTTGGTTCCTGAAACACAAACCGAATGTTGCTGTCCACTCCTGTTTTTCTCACTCCATTGACTGTAATACTTCCATCAGAAGGAACTTCCAGACCTTCAACAAGCCGTAAAAGCGTACTTTTTCCGCAGCCGCTTTTGCCTACAATTGCGACAAATTCTCCTGGTTTTATCTCTAAATTAATGTCATTAAGGATCATTAATGGTCCATAGTTTTTTGATAATTTCTCTATTTTAATTCCATATCCATTTTGTTTTTCTTCCATATTTTATACTTCCCTCCAGCGAATGAGTTTCCGGTCCAGGAATCCTGCTGCAGCATCAGACAGTTTTCCCAGTATGGCATACAAAATAATGGAAAGAAGTATCTTATCCATCTGCATCAGTTCCCGCGCAGACATTGCCATATAACCGATTCCTGCATCAGTGGCAATCTGCTCTGAGGCAATCAGTAAAAGCCACATGGTTCCAAGGGATAGCTTAAAGCCGACTAATATGGAAGGAAGCGCTCCGGGGAGTATAATTTCGGTAAATATTTTAACTTTTGAAAAACCGTAAACCCTTCCCATCTCCATCAGCCCTTTATCAATTGTCTTAATACCATGATAGGTATTGATGTAAATTGGAAAAAACACGCCGAAAGCAACCATATAAACTTTGACTCTTTCGCCTATTCCAAACCAGATAATCATTAATGATATGGCGGCAAGTACCGGAATGGTCCGAAGCATTTGAATGGTTGTGTTGAGCGTTAAGTCCAATCCTCGGTTTAATCCTGTCATAAACGCAAGCAAAAGTCCGATTAACCCGCCAAGCAAAAGTCCTTTTCCTGCACGTCCTGCACTGACCGTTATATATTCTAAAAGCTGTCCGTTTCCAATCATATCCAACGTACGTTTTAAAACTTTATCCGGCGATGGCATCAGTGTATTATTCATGCCTGGCAAAGTTGTCAAATACCACAAAATAATAATCAGCGCCGGTATCAGCCAAGGGACCAGCGGCTTAAGTAGGTTTCCTGTCTTTTTCCAGTCCATATTCACTCTCCGTTTTATTTTAAATCCGCCAGCGCCTTCTTATATTTCTCATAAAATGTTTTTTCGTAGAATGATGACACGTCAACCTTTTGATCCAGTACGTTCAGCTCATAAAAGGAATCTGCAACGTTTTGTTCTGAATGCACCACCTGATCGTCAATTCCCACAAAATGATATAAATAACCTCTGTCATCATAGGTTCTCTTTAAAAGATCATAAGCCTCATCGTACGTATTTCCGGTTGGCTCCGCCTGAATTTTAGCCCACTCTTTCAAGTGACCCTCTGCCCATTCATAACTCTTTTGCACTCTTGCAAAATAGTCTGCAATTGCATCCACTTTTGCTTCATCTTTTAACACAGCATCTGATATCTCAAAAGGGAAGTTACCGGACAGAATATTTACTGCAGAGGCAATTGTAACTGCACCATTGGCTTTTGAAGCGTTAATAGAGTTTCCATAGCTGGCAAATGCATCAATCTGGCCTCCTGTCAAAGCGGTGACACCATCAGCAGTTGTTATCTCAACTGGTTCAATATCCTTCCAGGAAAGCCCTTCTTTTTTAACATTTCATTCAGGAAATAATGAGCCGTTGTATTTTTAATATAGCCCACCTTTTTTCCTTTCAGATCAGCAATTGACTTTATCCCTGATTTTTCCAGAGCAACTACTTCCTGATTCTGGGGACTGCTGCTGTTAATCAATACAATTTTAAAATTACCGCCGTTCTGTGCCATGGAGGCAGATATGGGGGGAATTTCACTGGTGCCTGTAAAATCAATCTGATCGGCTGCCAATGCTTCCATGCAGAGATTCCCTCCCTGAAAAACAAAATACTCCACATCATATCCTTTAAAATCATCCAGTCCTGCTGCCTTTAATAATGCTTCGTGGTTTTTCCATCCGGTAATTCCATAGCGGAGGTGAATTTTTTCCGAAGATGCCGGTACTGATTCAGCAGAAGCAGTTTTGCAGCCAGTTAAACCTACTGCCAGCAGAGCCGTCATAACACCCAATAGTCCATTTCTAAATCCTTGTTTCATAATCGTTCATCCTCCTGCCAGTCTGACTCTCTGCTATTGTTTTCAGTACTTCGATTACTTTCTCATTCTCTTCATATGTCCCGACTGAGACGCGGATCCAGCCATCAAGCCCAAACTCACCGGCATTTCTGACAATAATTCCATTTTGCAAAAACGTGTTGTCTACTGGCTTTTTCCCTGTTTGAATGAGTAAAAAATTGCCGTTGGACCGGATATAGGGGAAATCCCAGTTTCTCCAGCTCTGTATAATACAGATTGAGGCCTTTTCTGTTATTATTCAGGACAGAATTTTTAAACGCCTCATCATCAAGGCTTACCTCAGCCGCCTTCTGCGCGGAAAAGTTCACATTGATGGGGCTTCTTACCCTGTTGATCCGCTCAATTATTTCCTTGTCTCCAATTCCGTATCCGATACGAAAGGATGCCAGGCCATACAGCTTTGAAAACGTGCGGAGCAGAATTATATTTTTTATGCTCCTTAATTAAATCAACGGTATTAAAATAAGGTTCTTCGGTAAAATCGATATAAGCCTCATCAAGGACTATCAGTACATGCTTTGGAACCCTGTTAATAAAATCATTCAGCTGATCTTCGGCTAAAATAGTACCCGTTGGATTATTGGGATTACAGATCCAGATGATCTTGGTTCTTTCATTAATGATCTCTAAAATACGGTCTGTGTCAATGATAAAATCCTTTAAAGGTACCATAACAGGCGTTCCATTCATCTGCAGCGTAACATTACGATACCAGCCAAAGGATGGATCTGGTATCACAGACTCCTCCCCTTCTCCCAGAAACGCATGTGCTGCCAGTGAAATCAGTTCAAAAGAGCCGTTTCCAAAAATCAGATTCTCAGATGGCACATGATGAAGGGCGCTTAACCGTTCTCTTAATATGGTACAGTTTGGGTCCGGATAAAAAGCATACTGGCTGTTCAGCTCATTTAATACTGCTCCCACTCTGGCAGAACAGCCCATACGATTTTCATTACCGGCAAGTTTTATAACCTGACTAAGGCCATACTCCCTTTTTATTGATTCCAGCGACTTGGCAGCCTGATATGGAGCTATTTTATCCACTCCGGACCGTTCTCTAACCATTGGCATATGCCCCCTCCCTTCCATACTTTTTTCACATATCCGTCAGCCTGATAGGCTGCATCAATCAGTGCCCGTTCATCCTCATAATCTGCCAGTATACGAATACCTCCAAATAACTCATAAATTCTGTCCGATATGGTCTGCAGCTTTTCTTCGGTCTGTTCGTATATGCCGATTTCTTCCAGGGTGAATGCAACCTTTAATTCCTGGAATCCTGATACAATTTCAGCAATTTGTGCCTCACTCTTTCGTTCCAGTATGGCCTGCATGATAAGCCCAAACGCCACCAATTCCCCATGCAGCGTATCTCTGGTCTCTTTAATGATACGGGATGAGTGGTAAAATGGATGGGCAAATCCTGAAAATGCTTTTTCTCCCACATAGCTTCCTACATTTCCTGCAAGAAAGATGATTGCATCTACAGTCTTAACGGTGTAATCATCAATGATATTTTCCTCTGCATTTTATTACTACTGTTCCATATTCTTTCAAAAACTCAAATGCCAGCCGTGCAGTATTAATGGAATTTATGTAGGAAAAGTCAAGGATTTTGCTGTCATAAGAAACTGTTGTCTCATACCATTTTGCAAGGGTATCAACAATGCCAGCCCTTAAATACCGGACGGGGGCACCGGCTAGAATATTCGTATCTGCAATCACTGCTTTGGGGGAATGATTATTACGCCAGAACTGATCAAAATTACCTTCGTCTGTATAAAGAACAGATAACGCTGCCCAGGCTGCACAGGTTGCAGCAATTGTGGGGACTGATATGACTGGTATATTGGCCAGGTCTCCGGCAGCTTTTGTTACATCCATGACTTTACCGCCGCCTATGGCTATGAATACTGATATATCGTTTTCTTTTGCCAGTTCTGCCAGCTCACCTGCTTTTTCCAGAGTGGGATAACCTTCGAACAAATACTCTGTGAGGTGAATCGATTGTGACTCCAGGCTTTCCGTCACAGCTTCCTTCGTGACCTCTCTGGCAGTTTTCGACCAGATAATGAGTGCCTGCTTTCCATATTCTGAGACATAAGAGCCAAGGAATTCTATGGCGCCGGGTTCACTTATATAAATATCAGGGGTTTTAATCTGCAGCATTTATATCTCCTTTCTTTCGGCAGGTACTTTTCCTGCCACTATATGGAATAAGTGGGTTCCAGTGAGATGATTCTGGATAAAAACTGTTTTGTCCTCTCTTCTTTTGGGTTTGTAAAGATTTCCTCTGGAGGTCCTTCTTCTACTACAACACCGCCATCCATAAAGATGACCTTGTCAGCCACTTCCTGAGCAAACGACATTTCATGAGTCACCACAATCATGGTAATTCCCTTTTCAGCCACTTTCTTAATAATCTCAAGTGTCTCCCCCACAAGTTCCGGGTCAAGGGCGGATGTGGGCTCGTCAAAGAGAATTACTTCCGGATCCAGGACAAATGCCCTGGCGATTCCAACACGCTGCTGCTGTCCTCCGGAAAGCTGGGAAGGATAATAATCATATTTATCTGACAGCCCTACCCAGTTTAACGCTTCCTTTGCCCGCTTCTGCGCAATATCCTTTGGAACACGTCTTGCTGTTACCAGCCCTTCCATTACATTTTCAATTGCGGTTTTATTTGCAAATAAATTGTAGTTTTGAAAAACAAAGGAAGTTTTTCTTCTTATGGCAAGAATCTCTTTTTTTGAGGCTTTTTTAAAGTCAACCTGGATATCTCCCACAGTAAGTTCCCCGCTGTCAGCATTCTCAAGAAAATTAATACAGCGCAGCAGTGTGGTTTTCCCAGAACCACTTGGTCCCAGGATTACTACCACCTCACCATCTTTTACCTCAACAGAAACATCCTTTAGAACTTCCAGTTTGCCAAATACTTTTTTCACATGCTTCACTTCAATCATAAAGATTCCTCCTGAATCTTCCGGTATGCTTTCTCAATATTTTTGCTAAATATTCAATCATGACTGTAAATATCCAGTATATCAGCGCAGCCGCCACATACCCCTCAAAAAATGAATAGGTTCTTGAGCTTGGAATCGTAGCTCCTGCAACGATTTCAATAATACCGATTGCCATGACTACGGAAGATGCCTTAATTAACCCAACCACATGATTGGTAAGCATTGGAATTGCAATGGGTATCATCTGGGGAAGGATTATCCGGTAAATCGTCTGTATCTTTGTCAGACCTACCGAATATCCGGCTTCATCCTGCCCTTTATCGATGGATAGCAGAGCCCCTCTTATGGCTTCTGATACGGAACATATTGCCGACAGACTGAGGGCGAATATTCCGATCCAGATCTGATCTACATCTGCAATTGTTCCTTTTAGATGCAGGAATGCTGCAAAATCATTATATTTCATCATAAAAATCAGATTGTATATCATTAGTGCTACGATAATTGGAACTCCCTGATATACCGTAATCACGAAAGCAATGATTTTACAAAGCACCGGCACTTTATAAACCCGTATCAGGGCTGCCACCGTTCCAAGTACCAGACCCACACTAAGGGGAATAAACACCAGGCGCAGAGTATTGGGGAAATATTTCATTCCGTAAATAAAGCTTTCCATAAAGTTATTTATGTTGAAATCCATGGAGTCCCCTCTTTTCCGCCTGTTTTATTTACATTTGTGTAATCCAGCCTTTTGTTTAAGTACCAGAACAAAAGCCGGACTGCCAGACTGATTATGATATAAATGATTACATCAAACACATACGCTTCCAAAACATGCTTCGTGGCTGATCCGATTGTTTTAGCCCTTCCCATAATATCTGTGACACCGATTAAAAAAACCAGTGAAGATCCCTGAAACAATCCCACCAGATCTGAACCAAAGGGCGGCAGGGCAACCCGTATCATCTGAGGCAGTATGATTCTTATAAATGTCTGATAATGAGTCAGACCTACACTGAGACCAGCTTCCGTCTGACCATAGGGGATGGACGTCACCGCACTGTAAAAAATTACAGAAAGAAATGCTCCCTGGTTTAAAATAAACGTCACATAAGCAAACACAACTGCACTCCAGTCCCGGTTGATACTGGTACCCAAAAGGGGATCAATGATAGCGGGCAGACCGTAGTAAATAAGCATCAGCTGAACCAGCATGGGGGTACCCCGCATAAAAGAAATATAGATCTTACTGATCTGATAAAGCACCCGTATTTTCTTAATCTGGATCAGCACAATGAATACCGCCAAAAGGACTCCGAAGATGGTCGCATAAAATACAATGGAAAAGGTCACCGTCAGATATGGAAGTATTTTAGGAATATTTTCAAAAAAGCGGCTCCATTCAAACAGTTTCCCCATATCTCTTACTCACTTTCTGTATAATCACCGCCGATTACATCAATGGATAACTGTTTTAGTTTTCCGTCTTTCTTTAACTGCTTTAATGCCCCGTCAACTGCTCCCTGCAATTCGGTGTCTTTTTTGGAAAAAACAAAATATGTGGAAGAAGTCTGAACCGGATCACCTGTTACTTTAAGAGCTGTTTTTCCATAATTTTTATTTAACTTATCTGCATCCCTCTTTGTCATAACTGTAGCATCCCACACTCCGTTTAACAGTCCGGTTATGGTCTCTTCATCTGTGGAGTTATTGACATATTCAATCTTTATGGGATTATCCTTATGATCTTTGTTATAAGTTTCCAATATGTAGGATGTATTGGAACCGGCAGAACTCTTTACCTTCTTTCCCCTGTAAATCATCAAGGGACTTGATATCCGGATGATTCTCAGCCACAGTGATGTATGTGACATAGGTGGTGTAAGGCTCCTTTCCAAAGAGATACTTCTCATCCCGCTCCTTATTCCACTCATATTGATGGGCTGCAAGATCGATTTTTCCTGCATCAAGAGAGATCAGCACATTGGCGAAATCTGATGTTTTATATTCAAATTCGTACTGGGGGAGCAGATCATCCACTGCTTTTAATACTTCATATTCATAGCCTGCAAGATTTCCTTTGTCATCAAGATAGCAATAAGGCTCGTAGGAATTGCCGGTTCCCACCACGATCTTTTTCACTTTGCTCTCAGATGCCGCTTCCTTTTTTCCGCACCCTGCAAGCGCTGCCACACTTAATATGGTAAGCATCCATACTGCCGCAACATACTTCTTTCTTTTCATAATTGTCCTCATCCTTTCTTACTGCTTACTGTTTTGCGATGCCTTTTAAGGTCTGATGATGATCGGATCTGTAAAAATAAAGGGTTATTTTATCCAATACCTCATTTAAGCTTCCTGATATTTCAAATGTACTGATGGTCTTTTTTTCAAATTGCTTCTGTATGGGAAACCCTATCTTTTTACATACAATACATCTGCAGTCTGAAAGGAGATCCACTTTCTGACTGACAGCTCCTGATCCATGACAGCCGCCTCCCCCGCCGCTGCAGCTCTGGCTGCCACAACCAGAAACATCTTCCTGTCCCTCCGGTACGCTTCTTTCTTCCAACAGCGCCAATACTCCATCTTCATTTACTTCATAGATCAGAAATTGCTGTGCCGCTCCAAAGTTTAAATTGATCTGTTCCCCATCTTCTGAGGCTGCTGCAATTTTATAGGACATATCATTTCCTCCCCTTCTTAAACTAGTTGAATCTTGTTTTTTGCAACGGAATAGATATCCTCAATGAGTTTAAGACCGCCTTCGTATCCTGTGTAATAGCTGTTCATGATCAGCCGTTCATTCACCGGCCATGATACATTTAAAAAATGAGCATTGGTCTGCTTTGCGACCTCCTTTTCCCAATGACCTCCTAAAATCAGGGGGTATCCATGATAGTCATGGGCTTTAATTTCATTGTGAATGTTAAATCCATCGGTATCAAAGCTGACTTCTGCCTCTATGTTGTAATTTAAGTCTTTGAAATAGGAGCGGACGTTTTCCTGATACTCTCTGGGTGTATCATCTACAACAAACTGCTTAGCCGGAAAAAGCCCCAGGTCATTAACCAGAAATTTTGTTATCCCCAGCGCATACTGGGCATCTGCCACTACGGTAAACTGCTTTGACATGACTCTGGTTTCCAGAAACAGATCTGCATAGCGTTCAATGTAGTAATAGTAAGACGACTCTTCCTCTGATATAACCGCTTCCCACTTTTTCTTCCGGCACTCCCGCATATGTTCCGATTTCACGCAAGAATTTACTGGTTTCAAATGCACCAATTGGAAGGGTTGGATAATGCAGATATGGAATTCCAAGCTTTTGCTCCATCTTCTTCATATTGGTAAGCCCCACCCATGGAGAGATTAATAAGTTAAACTCAGCCGCAGGAATCTTTTTAATATTCTCAATTCCCCGATTGTATCCGAATATAATGTTGGGGGTTAATCCCAGCTTTTTCACCAGTCGTTCCAGTTCCTTATAATTTCCATGCCAGAACTCATCCTGATAAGGGACGTCTGCCCAGATATTAACAAGCCCTTTAATTCTGATCTTAGATGGTTCCAAATACTGATCCGTCAGCGCATCAATGACTTGTTCATGGCCTTTGTAGTTATTGCCCTTAAATCCGGCAGTTAAGGCATAAATCACAGGCTTTTCTTCATCCTTGAATCCAGATACCACTTCCTCTGTGTTGTCTCCCACAATCTCCGGAATGCATCCGGTTAATACGACATATAAGTCTGCATCAATCACTTCAAGGGAGTGGCGGATGGTGGATTCCAGCTTCTTTACTCCGCCAAAGACCACATCCCGCTCATTGATGCTGGTACAGGGATAAATATTGGGAGAGAAATATCCCCGGAGCTTCCGGTGGAACCGGATAGCTTCTGGGCACAGCCGGGTCCTGAATGAAGAACAGGAATTGCTCTTTCAATTGCCTGAACTGTCTGCATTGCACTCATTGCACATTTATATCTTTGTTTATCCAGAATTTTTGCCATCAGCTGATCGCCTCCTCTAAAAAATTTTCCAACTTCCTGCTGATACCACCAGTCGGTATAAGGCAGCTTCACCCTCTTTGCCAGATTCTGTTCAAAGCTTCGGTTGCGAATGGTATCTAAAATTGCATGAGCAAATTCCAGAGTATGTTTATAACCGAAAATCATATACTCATCTGCCACATAAACAGCTGGTGTCCCCTGCTTGATTGCCCATACTGTGGAACCCGGATGTCTGGAAAGGTATAGATCCGGCCGGAATTTATTTAAAATATTCATAACTTCAAAATTCTGCTGATCTGCCACGCTGGCTTCGAAATTAATATCATTTTCCAGAAGATAGCTCATGGCGGGCGGGATCTCCCCATTTTCATACCGTTTGTCATAATGCCATGCCAGTGCCCATACCACTTCTATCCCCAGTTCGTTCAGCACTCTGGTCACTTCAAAGGTATAACCAGGTCCCATTCCAAGAACTGCCTTTAAGCCCTTTAATTCTTTTTTCACCGCCTCAATCTGAGGGATATAAATGTTTCTCTGCTCCTCAATATAGTGTTCTACCTGAGGCTGTTTTCCTGCAACTCTTCCGATTTCACGAAGCCAGGTTTCAAATCCGGTAATTCCAAGGGGGTTAATGGTCCTGATATAGGGAACTCCATAAACTTCCTCCAGACCATTTCCCAGGTAATTTCCCAGCGTCCCGCAGATACAGGTGGTTGCAACCGCCTCTGATAGATGCTTCAGCTCTTCTACCGTAGCATTTGCATAGAGGAAAACCGGTTCCAGATCAAAATTCTGAAACATTTCTATGATTTCGTTTCTGGCACTTTCATAGAAATTTTTAAAATTAATGGTGTTTTGCTTTTTTCTGGGAGGCTCTACAATTCCGCTTAGAACAGCGTGATCGGAAATATCAAAGCCGGTAGCCCATATCCGGGATTTAAAGCCTTCGCAGTGGACTGCAATGACCGGCACTGGAATTGCTTCTTTCACTTCATCCACCACGCTGTCAATATCTTCTCCAATGATTCCTGTTGCGCAGGAGCTGCTGACAAAAATTGCTTTTGGATGATACCGTCTGTTTACTTCAAGAATAATTTCCGTCAACGCATCCGTGGATCCAAAGATGGTATCATTCTCATCCATATCCGTTCCAATGTATACAGAGCTGTTAACCACGCCTCGTTTTGCCGCGACCTGATTGGTGACAATATATTGGGAACTGGCTGTTGCCGAACAGCCTGCCGGGCCATGATGAATGATCGCCACATCCCCCGGATTCCTCCAAGCTGGCCCAGTGCGCAGCCGGATAAACAGGTGCTGGACTGGGAAAAGCAGCGGCTGCATCCAGTCAGGGTCCCGCATTTGCTTTGACTTGCAAGGTCTTCTAAATCTCCCACATACCCGGTTATGGAACCCAACCGGTTCTCTCTGGTTCCAAGATTGGAACCTGATAACTGAAATGCCATTTTTAAACCTCCATTTAACCTTATACTTTATTCAAACAGTTTGGTTGACAGGTAGCGAAGACCGGTATCAGCCAGAATGACCACAATATTCTTTCCTCTGTTTTCTTCCCTTTTCCCAATCTGAACCGCCGCATAAATGGCTGCTCCAGAAGAGGTTCCAACTAAAATCCCATCGGTTTTTGCCACGTCTCTGGCTGTTTCATATGCCTGGTACGTTTCCACCTCCACCTTTTCATCGTAGATGGAACGATCCATATTCTTTGGAATCCGTTCCTCCGGTACTCCTTCAAAAGGGTGAACACCGGTTATGTCGGGAGGAAACGGATCCGACTCATTGGGAAGAGACCCTGGCCCCGGCTGGATTGCAATAATCTTAAGATCCGGATTCTTTTTCTTTAGATACTTACCTGCTCCTGACACGGTTCCTCCTGTGCCCACGCAGGCTACCAGTATATCCACCGCTCCATCAGTATCTTCCCATATTTCAGGACCAGTGGTTTGTTCATGAACGAACGGATTGGCTGGATTCTCAATCTGATTTACGAAGAAAATATTGCTTTCTTTGGACAAAACTTTTTCCTCAAGAACTTTAATCGCCGCCACAAAATCGCCGCCTGTTTCATCAAGAACCGCTTTCACTTCTTTTACTTCTGAAAGCTTAATGGTTTCTCCTCCAAACGCTCTGATATTCTTAAACCGCTCCTCACTTACCTGATCCTGTATGTATACCCTGAACCCATAGCCTTTGCTGGCCGCTATGGCTGCCAGACCAATCCCAGTATTTCCGCTGGTTGTTTCCACAATGGTATCACCGGGTTTTAAAAATCCTTTTTCCTCTGCATCCTCGATCATTGCTCTGGCAATTCTGTCCTTCACACTCTGATTGGGATTAAAATACTCCAGTTTTGCAATAATTTTCGCATTCAGTCCCAGCTTTTTTTCATAATTGACCAGTTCCAGAAGGGGTGTTTTTCCAATGAGTTCCGTAATTGATTGATGTATGGCAGCCATATAGATTCTCCTTTCAGATCTCGTAAACGTTTTTAGATTTTATAATCATCCTTGATATTCATTAGTCCGAATTCCAGCAGAATCTCTTCTAACCGATCCTGCTCCATGGGAGTTGGGATGGTGAAATCCTGATTATCGATAATCGCCTGGGCAAGACTGCGGTATTCATTGGCCTGGTTGGAATCCGGCCGGTATTCAATCACTGTTTTTCGGTTAATTTCCGCATGCTGCACAATGTTATCTCTCGGAACAAAATACAAAAGCTTTGTTCCAAGCTCCTTTGAAAATGCCCGGAGCAGATCCAGCTCTCTGTCTACATTTCTGCTGTTGCAGATAATGCCTCCAATGCGGACACCTCCTGTTTTTTGCGTATCGCTTAATGCCTTTTGCAATGTTATTTGCTGCATACAGTGCCATCATCTCTCCACTGGCGACGATATAGATTTCCTTTGCTTTTCCTTCTCTGATAGGCATGGCAAAACCGCCGCAGACAACGTCTCCCAACACATCGTAAAATACGTAGTCCAGATCCTCAGTATAGGCGCCTAAATTCTCCAACAGCCCAATGGAAGTTATAATTCCTCTTCCTGCACATCCAACGCCAGGTTCCGGACCTCCGGATTCCACGCATCTGGTTCCCCCGTACCCCTCTTTTAAAATTCGGGAAAGAACCACTCCGTCTCCTTCCTCTCTTAAGGTATCAAGCACCGTCTTCTGCGCCAGTCCCCCAAGAAGCAATCTGGTAGAATCTGCTTTTGGATCACACCCAACAACCATAACCTTTTTCCCAAGTTCCACCAATCCTGCTGTTAAATTCTGTGTCGTCGTGGATTTTCCGATTCCCCCTTTCCCATAGATGGCAATCTGTCTGATCTGTCCCATTGCTCTGACCTCTCTTTCCTGTTCTCAATTATAAATTGTCGTATAAATCTTCTATTAATGTTAAACTTCCCCTGTAACCGGCATAGGCTCTGTTAAAAATCAAACGATCCTTAATGGGGAATGCTGCAACAATATTCTGAACTTCTTTTAAAGAACTGACCTCCTCTTCATTGCTGCTTCCGATAATCAGAGAAATATCCTCCTGTTTTAAAAGTTCCTGATTGATCTCATACTGATCCGCACAGAATACAACTCTGGGCGGTTTGGCATATTCCAGTGTCATAAGTTCTGTGACAATTCTCTCTTTGTCTTCCTGTCTGAAAAGAGGCTCTGAAATAATGACAAGCACCGGCGTAAAACTATAGTCATTGGCTAAGTAGCGGGTAATTCCCACTGCTGTTGATCCGTCGGCGACTACGGCAAATTTCTTCCAGCTCAATGTTCCAATGGCCTGAGCCAGATACCGGTAAACATAAATCTCCTCTTCTTCCAGAACCTGATTTACCAGCCGGTCATCCAGCTTTAATGCTTCTGCTACTGCCAAGACAAAACGTCTGGTATCGCTGGCTCCGATTGGAAGTCCTGGATAACGGATATAAGGAACATGAAATTTCTCTTCAAATCGTTCTGCAGGGCCTTTTAATATCCAGGGATGGATAATAATATTTAACGATGCTCTTGCACAGGACTTTATGGTTTCCATCCCCTGCTGTTCTGTAAAAAAAGTATTGACTTTAAGTCCAAGTTTTTTTAAAATGCGGGAAATCTCTTCTAAATTTCCACTCCAGAAAGGATCGTGGTATGGAATAATTCCAAACAGATTAACAAGATTTTCTTCCTTTTCTTCCGTCGGCTCAATCACCTGGTCAATCATGGTATTCCATATTACTTCATAACCTAAATTGCTGTCTCCTGCAAATCCCGGAGTTTCAATGGGAAAAAACAGGGACACCCTTTTCTCTGAATTCAGTAGTTACGCTCATAATATCATCTCCTATAATACCTGCCGTACAGCCAGTCAGTACAAAGTAGGCGTCTGCATCGATAATTTCAACCGCCCCCTCAATGGTGGTTTTTAGTTTCTGAATTCCTCCAAATACCACTTCACGCTCCAGCATATTACTGGACGGAATGGAAACGCTGCTTACAAAACTGGAACTTTTATTCCCGGACTGTCCCGGATCGGAAGCAGTTGTCTGCATACAGCAGCCCGGTCCTGCATGGTAAATGGGGCATACCCGGTTAAGGGCTCCCAAAACGGAATTGATTCCAGCCAGCACACAGCCCCCTCTGGGATTTTCTATCACCTGAGACATCTCATTCACCTCCGATTATGTATTGAAATGGATCTTTTTCATACCAGCTCTCTTTATATGGAAGCTTTACATGCTGGGAAAGCTTAACGTTAAAGCCTGGATTTTCAAGCTGGTCTGCTATTTTATTTCCTAAAAACAAAAGCCCGTCATAGCCCATGGTAGGACGTTTCATATCAAGAACATGGGTTGTGGGAATCCCAAGCTTTGCTGCCCACTCCGGTACACCGATAAAGACATCAGGTTTTAACCGTTTCACCAGATTCACCTGCTCGAAGGGCTGCATATTGGCAATATCAATCACATAGTCCGAATGTATGGTATTTAAATATTCAATATCTGCCTGTGCGTCTTCATCGTAGGTCGGTGTCTCAAGCCCTACCAGCACCATACCAAAATCATCAATCAAGGCCGCCGCTGCAAATGACCGGCCTGTTCCGCCGCAGATAAATACCCGTTTTCCCTTTAGCCGGTCTTTTATGGATTCCACTAAAGGAAGAATTCTTTCATGTTCTCTCTGAATAATTTCTTCTGCTTCTTTTTCTTTTCCAACAATTCCGGCAATTCCCCGAAACCAGATATCCGTGTTTCTTACACCAATGGGCATAACCGTGTGGGAATAGGGTATCTTATAATCCTCATAAAGAGTCTTCATAAACTCATCTGCAAAAACCTTACAGATGGAGGTAGATGCCTCTGCAGCAGGGATTTCCTTTATTTTTTCCAGTGAACTGTAAAATGGAATATAGTTTACTTTAAGCTCCAGAAGGGACAGCATACGTTCCATCTCCTTTTGATCGGAATAGCTGATGGATACGGGAGCAAATAAATTAATCAATCCTTTTTTCTTCTCCAGTTTTTCCTTTTTTAATATGTACTGGTTAATGGAAAGAAACGCTGCATCAAATCCGGAAGCACATATTTTGGATTTAAATCCTTCACAATGAATGGGAATGAGAAGAGCCTGTGTCTCTTCCTGCAATTTTCTTAAAATGGCATCAATATCATCTCCGATAATACCGGAAGCACAGGAAGCAAATACAAAAATCAGCTTGGGGTGATAGCGGAGGGTTGCATCGGCAACCGCTTTCTTAAGCTTATCTTCACCTCCGAAGATTACATTGTTCTGATCCAGATTTGATACGATGATCCGTGGGTTTTTGATGTTTTTTACTCCCCGGTGCGCCTGCCCCACCCGGTACTGGTCCACGGCCAGAGAGGTACAGCCCACACACCCCTGAGGGGAATGGGCGATAAATACTGAATCCTCCAGTGACATAAGTGCTGCCATGCTGTTAATCTGCTGACATTGAAGCCCCTGGGCAAAGCTTCGGTCTGCCTTTTTTAAACAGCCGTTTTTAAAATCTTTCTCTGCCTGACTTCCTGTAGAACCCAGATCGTTATACCGGTTTGGACGGCTTTCCCGGATTCCTGAATAATTTTCACTCATGCTCTTTTATCCTTTCTCTTCTTTCTTAAATAAATTCTGGACTTCTATATAGGAAAGAAGTCTTTGAACAGAATCCTCTATCAGTCCGGGCAATTCAAAGGCCCATGTTCCATTTTCTGCAAGAGCGGATCTGGCTCCTTCACCAATTCTGCTTACCAGAACATAATCACAGTCTCCCAGTAAATCTGCCACTGTTCTTAGTTCCCTGTCATCGTGTTCCTGCTGTTTGCAGACTGGAGCCGTCGTTCTGGTCTCCTGATACCAAAAGGTTCTGTCAGAACTGTCTGCTTTTATAATGTGAAATTCTTCTGTTCTTCCAAAATGCTGATTGATTACCTTTCCGTCTGACGATGCTGCTGCGATTTTGTAAATCATTGAAATCCAACCCTCTTTCACTATCAGCCATGAGAAAATGTATCACTTCCCACAATCCTTCTTTGATATATTAAATCTCCATAATCCTTTCCACCCAGAAGCCCTACCGCATCTGCACGGCAATGCTGACAATGGCGGAAGACATCAATATGCTTTCCAGCCAGGGCTCTGGCCTCCTCAATCTGACTGCATACAGGAGCCTCTTCATTTCTTAAATCTGACTGGGGTATCAGCGGTATCAGATTATAAATATGTGCCCCTCTTTCTTTTACAGCCCTGGCAATGTCTTCAATGTGCTCTCCGTTAATGTTTGGAACCAGCACGGTATTTACTTTGACTGTAATTCCCGCAGCCGCAATTTTTTCAATCCCCTTTAACTGGTTCTCGATTAAGATGGCAGCGGCCTCAACTCCGATGTATACTTTACCGTGGTAGATAATCAGGCGGTTAAGCTTTGCCTCGATTTCAGGATCTACCCCATTCACCGTAACTGTTAAAGAATCCACTCCTGCTTCTATTATTTCTTCTGCCCGTTCAGAAAGAAGAAGTCCATTGGTGCTCATACATTTAATCAAATCCGGGTACTTCTCTCTGATCAGTCGAAAGGTTTCCAGTGCATAATCCGTAGCCAGTGTATCGCCTGGTCCTGCTATTCCGGCAACGGTGATCTCTGGGCACAGCTTTAATGCTTTTTCAAGAACCCCCATTGCTTCCTGGGGTGTAAGTACCTGAGACGTTACTCCTGGTCGTTCTTCATGATCATTGATCTTTCTGTCACAGAATTTACAGGATATATTGCAACCAGGGCTTACGGGAAGATGAATCCTTCCGGTATTGTTTCTGTTTCCTCCAAAGCATGGGTGAAAACTTTTAGTTTCTGATATGTATCAGCCATCTTTACCTCACTTTCAAAAAATAATAACAAAAAAGACAACCTTCGTCTGATATGCATGATTTTGCTTATCAGAACCTCCGGTTGTCCAGTCAGTCCTTTAATCTTATTTTTTCATTTTTTTCAATCTGTACGATTTTCCCGTCTTGAATGGTTATGGTTATGGAACCATATTTTACATCTCTCGCCATCTCATTGATCAGATGCAGGTAATCTTTATCCGATTTTGATGAATCTGCATAGGGTATAGGAATCACCTTCTCTCATTTCATAATGGTTGACTGGTGTTAGCCCCGGGCGGTATGCAAATGTTGTTGATCTGATTTTCTCATTAACATTTTTTTATAAAAAAAACAGGTACAATAGAAGTACCTGCCACCCCCTCAGTAACGGACTCAGGTATTTTAATGCATAGAAAAACAAACTGTATTCTTACACTCGAACTCAGCTTTACAACAACAACTCATCTGATATGTAAATTGAAAATTCTTTGTATTAATTACAGAATTCTTCATATGCTCGTTACCTCTCCTTTGCATTCCCTATTAAAGTTATATGTTAATATGCTTTGAATTATAATCTTATCTGATTAAGTTGTCAATCTTTTTTTTATTTTTTATTTTCTCTCATCGCATCACTGGTTTTCATCCAAAAAGCTGAATAAAGAAAAACCAGAGATGCAAAGACAGAATATTCTGCTTTACTCCTCTGGTTTATGATGATCACATGGCTTTTGCCATTAAAAGCGCCTCATCAATACATCCTGCCAGGTTTTCCCTACCCACTGACTCCAAAAAAGCCCGCCCGCTCCATCATGGACATGGGCTGGTCATTAACATGGGATAAAATAAGGGTCACATGCTTTCTTTTTAAATTCTGATTTAATTTTTCCAGACTTTTTAATGCAGTCGCATCCATAGCCGGAACACTTCTCATTCTAAGAATCAGAACCCGTTTCCCCTCTTCTATAATCAGCTGGGAAATCTTTTCCGCTGCCCCAAAGAACATGGGACCGCTTACTTCAAAGACTGCAACATGCTTTGGCACAGGTTTTAAGTCTATGGATTCGCTGCTGTTTTCTTCGTCCTCTAAGTACTTCCAGCTGCTTACTTCTGTCACGTCAGCCATACGTTTCATAAACAGCAGGGAAGCAAATAAAATTCCGACTGCAATGGCCGTCACAAGATCAAATGCAACAGTAAATACAAAGGTCACTAGCAGAACGGACCAGTCACTCTTGGGTGCTGTCTTTATGATAGAAAGAAAGACTCTCCACTCACTCATGTTATAAGCTACCATAAAGAGAATTGCCGCGATAGCCGGCATGGGAATTAATGCGGCATAAGGCATTAAAAATACTAAAACCAGAAGAAGCATCACTGCATGAACCATGCCTGCTACAGGCGTTCTTCCGCCGTTTTATGTTTGCAGCAGTTCTTGCTATGGCTCCAGTGGCTGGAATTCCGCCAAAAAAGAGCGGAACAGATATTACCAGCGCCCTGGGCAACCAGCTCCATATTGGAATTATGTCTGCTTCCTACCATTCCGTCTGCAACTACGCAGGACAATAAGGATTCTACTGCTGCCAGAACCGCTATGGTCACTGCATCCGGCATTACCTTTTGTACCATGGCAAGAGAAAATACAGGTAGATGAAAGGTGGGAAGATCCGATGATATGGTGTATAAATCCCCGATGGTATTTACCGGAAGATGAAACACTTTTACAAGACCCGCCGTAAAGATGACGGCAATCAGTGACGGCGGTATGGTTTTAAAAAATCTGGGCCATACAATTAAAATGAGGAGTGCTGTAAATCCCACTGCAACAGCCATAGGATTTAAGGTACCAATGCTGTGTACCACCTCACTGACTTTTTCCAGCGTTTCGATCGGGGCATGCCCAAAGGTAAGTCCCATAAAATCCTTGATCTGACCAATGAATATGGTAACAGCGATTCCTGTGGTAAATCCTGTGGTAATGGTATATGGAATGAAGCGGATCAGGCTTCCCATCCGCAAAAATCCCATAATAAGCAGAAAGATTCCTGCCAGAATAGTTGCCATAACCAGCCCGTCAAAGCCGTTTTTCGCTGCAATCCCTGCCACGATAGATGCAAATGCGGCGGTGGGACCTGCAATCTGAACCTTACTTCCTCCCAGAAAAGAGATGACAAAACCAGCTGTAATGGCGGTGTAAAGCCCCTGCTCCGGTGTAACACCGCTTGCTAATGCCAGGGCTATGGAAAGCGGAAGGGCAATAATAGCTACAATGATTCCGGAAACGAAGTCTTTTAAAAACTGCTCCTTCGTATAATGCTTCATTGATAAAAAAAACTGAGGTACCAAATCTTTCATTTCTTCATCCTTTGTCTATTATAAAATTTTTATAAACTTTTTATAATATAACGTTCCAGATAAAAGAAAGCAAGTTTATTTTTCCATACAAGTTCATCTTAAACTATGAGCAGCCAGCACCTCTAACCCTTTTTCGTCAAGAAGCTCTACGGTCCCTCTTGTAATCTTCACCAGACTCTCTCCCTGAAACAGACGAAGCAGACGGGTTACCACCTCTCTGGCAGTGCCTAAGTGGCGGGCGATCTGCTCGTGGGTAATGGAAAGCTCCATGGTATCATTGAGCCTGCACTCTTCCAGTAAGAATGCAGCCAGTCTTCCATCCATCTTTTTTGTTCATCACCTGATCCATCAGCCACATCACATCGGAGAATCTGGATGCCATCAGTTCATTGGTGAAGTTTGATACTACGGCTGATTCTTCCATTAAATCCCGATAGATATCAGCTGGAATCTGGAACACTACCGTATCCTGTTCTGCTTCCACAGTTACATCAAACTGAATATTTTTCACCATACAGGATCCGGAGAACAGACAGATATCCCGTTCAAACAACCGGTATAAAGTCAGTTCCCTGCCTTCATCCGATATGGTAAACACTCTTAACTGACCTTCCGTTACAAGGAGAAAACCGCTGCACTCATCGGATTCCCCATGTACCAGCATTCCCTTTTGGAATCTTAATTTTTTGGATTTGGAGGACAGCTTTTCTCTCTGTTTCTCTGTAAGTTTGTTCCAAAAAGGAAGATAATCTCCCAGTGTCATAGTATCAAACCTCCCTGTAATGATAGGTGTGGAAATATAATCTCATCGTTATGATCAAACAATTGGAAAAATTCCTCATAGCTCATTGTACCTGATTTTAACTGTTCTGCCATAATAAGCAGATTGGCAGAATTCACTGCTGCCCCTTTGATCCCGGAACGCATGGAGATTAGATTTAATCTGTCCTTAAAACCTCCGGTAAATTCTCCTGACAGGAAGGCGAAGCGAAATGTTTTCACACCCTCATCGAAGATGTTCCACCAGCAGTTGGGATTCAGCAGCTCACTTCGTTCCTTATTCTCTTCTATATACCGGTACATCTCATCGGCTTGCTTGATGGGAAGGGAATACCCCCTTTCCATAAGCCTTGTTGTCGATGATCAGACCGTTGTCTTCGTAGTAAATGCAGACATCCGGCTTTCTGGTGTCTCCAAGTCTTCCTCCGAGAAAAGACAACTCCGCAGTAAGAAGCTGGGCTGTCTGTATCTCGTAATCCCGGTCGGAGGTGCCGTCAAAGCCTAAATCCAGCAGAATTAAATACTTATGGTCCACATGTGACAAGTAGGATCGTAAATAATCCTTCAGTATGGATACCTGGGATTTAACTGGAAGGTAAGACTGGGTTTCCGGAAATAAAAGTCCCGTAATCTCATCTGTAATCCGGTATGTATCTCTGGTCTTTTGGACCTGCAGCCCAATATTTTCCAGACTCTTGATATCATCAAGTATGGTTTCTGCCTCTTCCTCTATCCCCTTCTGCCTTAAATACTCCTGAATCTGCAACGGGGTGAGGGGCGATTTTTCCAGACACGATATAATATGAGCCCGCCGGTTTCTTAGGTATTCCCGGTCTGCTGCTTTGGTGGCCAGCATATCCCACATTACCCGCTTTGGTACTTTTTTGTATCTGGATACACCTGTTATATGATTGCATATGGTTCTTCCCTTTAATGTCAGCTGATACGACTGGGGAATTACCTCTGTCTCTTCCTTGCGGCCATAAAGACCTGGTATCTCTTTTGGAGTTTTCCTAACCCAGCCTACAGAAATTAACCAGCTGCAAATGGTTCTGACGTACTTGTCGCTGGTTCCTTCCGTGTCCTGAAGCAGCTTTGTCTTTTCTTCCTTCTCTTGCGCTGCTGCAAGCCCCTCTAAAATCATGGACTGGGGAATGGAGGTAAAACCGGCTTCTCCGATAAAACCAAGCCTGGCACCTATCTCGAATTTGGTCATATGCCCTTCCTTCATCAGGAGAGACAGCACTCTGCATACCGGAGGATAGGAAAGAAGAGCATCTTTTAATACTTCTTCTTCCTCTTTGCTTCCCGCCTCTGCCTTCGCATACTGTCTTCCCAAATCAGATATAGAGCATTCATCAGACGTCCTGTCATAGTCCAGAAAACCAATACTGACTGCCCATCTTAAAAAGGAATCAGCCGGCCAGTCAGACTGATATTCTTTTCTCTGCCCAGGCAAAACTGCCTGTATAATGCCGGAACAGGGAGCGTTGCTTCTGGTATAGCCTTTTGGCGTTCCTTTTCCTTTTAAATGGGTATAGGGAATGCGGATTTCCTCCTGGTCCAGTTCTTTTATAAACTCATCTCTTTTATCTTCTTCCTGAATGAGTCTTGGAATCTTATCCATTTTCAGCAGCCGGTTTATACTGGAATCCGGTACAAATACGGATACCACATTTTTTAAGTTGTCCAGGGTATAGGCCTCCTGTACCCAGCCAAATGTTCTCTCAGCCACGTTTCATTCCTCACTGTAGTTTTCTTACAGTATAGCATAGCCATAACAGATAGGCAAAATGTTTTGTCCCTATTCTTCTGCCTCTTCTTCGTAAGAATGCTGGGCTGCGATTGGTCTTACTGTGATTCCATTGATTTCCACATGCTCACTGATTCCGATTACAATACAGGGGCGCCCCTCGATCATCCGGTTTTCTACTAGATAAGTTTTATCCGGTGCCACCTTAATACTAACATCTGTGGTCTTGATTTCAAAGCTCCTTGCATTGACAATATTGGAAGCAAGGAATCCCGGATTTTTCTCCTGTTCTTCCTGAGTGAACCGCTGCTCTAATTCTTCAAGCTTTTCCTGGGATGCGCCATTGTTCTCCAGAAGCTTTTTCATCTGGTATTTATCAATGGTAAAGGGCGCCGGTTCATCTTTCGTCTCTTCCAGCATCTCATTGATGGTATCATGAATGTTCTTTACTGTCTCAAAATCACAGTTATCTCCCAGAGTCTCCTCAATTATGGTCTGAAAGGTCTCCTTCTGGCTCTTTGCTGTCATTGGAATCACGCAGCCTAAGAGTTCGTCGATCAGGCGCTCCGGCAGCAGTTCCGGATTCTTGGAATAATAGACAAGTCCATGAATATCGGTATTGCGGTCTGTAAATGCAGGAAATAAAAATCCGGTCTCCGGAGCTTCCACGATCCAGTCTCTGTTTCTGTTCTCAATAACATTGGCCTGGGAGTTATAACAAAGGCCTGCCTTTGACAGCTTCACCGGACAGATGGTGCACTGGATAAATTCATAGACAAAATCAGAGGCATCGTACATCTCCAGCCCGTCGGAAGATCTTGCCGGTATATCATAGGCACAGTGAATCAGGATTATGTAATAGTTCTCGCCGTAATCATAGCTTGCTATCACCTTATCGTAAAATTCTTCAATCAGGTTGTCATCCTTTAACTGGCTGTCCCTTAGTTTTAACAGAAAATTCTGAGTTCCTCCCTCTTCTTCTGTATGGAGAGGAAATTCCATATTTACCAGATTTTTTCCCAATGTGCCGGAAAGGGCGCTTTTAAAAATAGTAAAATATTTAAATGCCTCCTCTTCTGGAAGAGAGAGAAAGGCCTCCTTTAGTTCTGTCCTTTTATTCTTTTCTGCATCTACATAGCAGCCGCAGATCCGGCTGATGGCGCAGTTCGCCGGGGTAAAAAGCTTTTTTAATTCGCTTGCTTCTTTCTTGTTCATGAAAGGTACTCTCCTGTCTTAACGCTGTCTGTTTCCTTGGATACGACCAAAAAGCCCACGGACCAAAGGTCTGTGAGCTTTTTAATTCTATTTATTTCTCTGCTTTCCACAATCCGTGAAGATTGCAGTACTCATAGGCTGCCACAACCTCGTCGCCTTCACACATCATGAATTTGGCAACTGGTTTGTCACCAGGATTTAAGATCTTTCTCTGGTTGCCCATCTTTGTCTCTAATACGATCCAGCCAATGAAATGTTCAGGCAGCATAGGATGCTCTACAGAACCAACCGTAACCGTAACGCTCTGGCCATCAATTTCGATAACCGGTACATGTTTCTCAGTGGCTGCATCTGTGGTGTTGGCTTTCATCTCCTGCATGTTGTCTCCGCAACAGGTAATTGTACCGCCTTTTTCTTCTACAACCGCTACAATATTTCCGCAATGATTACACTTTAAAAACTTCATGTGAATACCCTCCTTTTTCTTATGACTGCTGTGATTTTGCATGGTAATTATACCATAAATCCCACAATCTTACAACACAATCCTCCTCTATCCGATTGACCAGTTCTGGCTCTGATTCTGTAAGTCCGTCATATGACGGTAGATTCCATTCTTCCTGTATAGAACCTCAGGACTTCCCTCTTCTGCCACTTTGCCGTCTTTTAATACCACTATTTTATCTGCCTGGGCAACCGTTCTCATCCGGTGGGCGATGATCAGAACAGTCTTGTTACGAATCAGATTTGATATGGCGCTCTGTATGAGAGATTCGTTCTCCACGTCGAGAGAAGCTGTGGCTTCATCGAGTATAATAACTGGTGCATCTTTTAATAACGCTCGTGCTATGGACAGACGCTGTCTTTCTCCACCAGAAAGTGATGACCCGTTTTCACCGATTCTGGTCTGAAAACCTTCCGGCAGCCGCTGGATAAAATCCATGCACTGAGCCGCTTTCGCTGCTTCCATGACTTCTTTGTCAGTTGCATCCTTTCTGCCGATCCGGATATTTTCCATAACTGTATTGTTAAAAAGCATCACATCCTGAAATACCACAGAGATATGCTTTAAGAGATATTCCGGGTCAATTCCCTTTACATCCATTCCCCCAATGGTAACGCTTCCTTTTTCCACGTCCCAGAAACGGGCTGCCAGTCTTGCGGCTGTACTTTTTCCGCCGCCGGAAGGACCAACCAGTGCAGTAACCTGCCCCTGTCTGGCGCAGAAGGAGATATCCTCCAACACAGTATCATTCTGATGATAGGAAAATCCCACATGATCATACACAATATCATATCCACTCAGTTTTCTGATTTCTTCCCCTTCCTGTACCGGTTCCTCTTCAATGGCTCTCATACGTTCCACCTGCAGCAGGGTGGAATAGACCGCTGATAAATTATTTAAGCAGCCGGTGAGGGGACCGTAGATACGGGTAGCTGCAACCATGAACATAAGAAATACCATGAGATCCAGATTCCTCTCTGTCATTAGAAATGCACCTGTAAGAACGGTTGTTGCCATTCCAAGGCGTAATACCATCTGGGAAGCCGTTACAAAGCTGCCGTTTAATACCTCCATTCGGACAGTCCCTTTCTCCACCGCAACAATTTTTAAGTCCAGACCCTTTAAATAAGTCTCCCGCTGGTTATTGGCTTTTATATCCTGAATATTTTCAATACATTCCTGAATTCCATCGGAAGCTGCCAGTTTCTTCTTTTTTTCCTTTCGCTCCATCCGGTCAATGAGAGGTCTGGTACCTGCTGAAAGCATAAATGCTGCAGGAATTACCCAAAGAAGTGCCAGTGCCATTTTCACATCCAGGAAAAACATACCCAGTCCCACTAAAGCGGTGGAAAGCAGCGCACCCATAAGTTCTGGTATAAAGTGGGAAAATGCAGTCTCCATCCAGGCGCAGTCCCCCATTATGGTAGTGGTTAAATCAGACAGATCTCTTTTTCCAAAGAAGGATAAAGGAATCTTTCTTAATTTTTCCGCCAGCCTAACACGCAAATTAGCGCTTTCCTGGTACGAAGCAAGAAAGGTTTTATTATACTGTATATATTGCAGTATAAAAATAAGAATCAGAAAGAGCAGGCTAAGCCCCATAAATCCAAAAAGTCCTATTTGTACTCCCTTTCCTCCTGTTACAGGTACCAGAAGTTTCTCTAGAAAAAGAATTAATAGTCCCATTGGAAAAATAAGTCCCAAATTTGCAGCAGCACAGGCAAATACTGCCTTAGTCAGATCTTTACCGCCCTGTTCACTAAGAGCAAACCGTCTCTGTAAATACTTACTCATGATTTTCACCTACTTTCCATGAAACTGAGGTCTGATAGTCCTTCCACATAGCGGCGTAAAGCCCCTGTTTTTGTATCAGTTCCTCATGACTTCCTTCCTCCTCGATCCGTCCCTGATTCATCACTAAAATCCGGTCTGCTCCGCGGACAGTAGAAAGGCGGTGGGCAATCATTAAAACTGTCTTACCTTTAACCAGAGTTTCAAATGCTTTCTGGATCTGATATTCATTGTCAGGATCAGCAAATGCCGTGGCTTCATCGAGAAGAACAATGGGGGCATTTTTTAACACAGCTCTAGCTATGGCGATTCTCTGGCATTCTCCGCCTGATAAATAAACGCCTCTGGTACCCACCACAGTCTCATACCCATCGGGGAATTTGTCAATGATGTCCTGGCATCTGGCTGCTTTTACCGCCTGTTCCACTTCTTTTTTTGTTGCATTTGGCCTTGCAGCCCGGATATTATTAAGGATGGTATCTTTAAAAAGATGGCTGTCCTGGAAAACAAAGCTGATCTTCTCCATGAGTTTTTCTGTATTCATTTCCCTGATATCGACTCCACCCACACAGATACTTCCGCTGTCAACGTCATAAAAACGGGGAATAAGACTGGCTGCTGTGGTCTTTCCTCCACCCGAAGGTCCCACAATTGCCACAGTGGAGCCCTGAGGTATTTTAAAAGATACATTTTGCAAAGCAGCTTCCTTTCCTTTTTCATAAGAAAAGGTAACATTCTTAAATTCCACAGAGGAATCTTTGGGAATTCTCCCATGTTCCGGTTCATTTAAAGGCGGTTCTTCTATTATAAGCATCACCCTGTTTAAGGCATCCTTTGCTTTTAACGTATTCTCACTGGTCCACATGATTTTATCCATCATGGTAACGCAGACCGGTGTAAACAGAACATAAAACAGAATGTCCAGAACCACTTTAAGATAAGAGACTCCATAGCTTAAATCTGCTGTCAGAATCAGTCCTGCCGGAATGAGAAAAGCAAAAATACCATTGATGCTTACGGTATAGGCACACATGGGAACCCGCAAAGAAACGGTATAGTTAACTGCCCAGTTTTTTATAACGGAGTATGGAATCATGAAAATTTTTTAAAGGAAAAAAAATACTCTGTTGAAATGTTTTTTACAACCGGAATTCCTCTCACATATTCCACAGCCTCATTGTTCATATCCTCCAGTGCATTCTGGTACTGTGCCATGGAATTTTCCATATCTCCCATCAGCACTCTGGTTAAAACAAAAGCCCGACTGCCATAGGCAAAAGACTGATTAGTCCAAATCTCCAGTCAAAAAAACAGCAGGAGAAATAAAACAGCCACTGGTGTCACCATTGCACCCGCCAGATCGGGAAGCTGGTGAGCCAGATAGGTCTCGGTCTGCCCGGCTCCGTCATCAATGATCCGGCGCAGTTTTCCACTGCCCATACGTTTCACATAACCCACAGGCAGCTTTGTTAAATGATGGAGTGCAACTGTCTTCATATTTCTGGCTGTACGGAATGCGGACAAATGGGTGCATAAAAGTGCACCGAAATAAATCAGCATACTGCCAAGTGCTGCCCCAACAGCGTACCAGCCATAAGTAATCATCTCGCCTGCTGCCCGGACATCCGGCCAGGCGGTCACCGCAGCTTTTACCGCCTTCCACATAAATACATAGGGAAACAGCCCGATTACGGCACTGATTCCGGACAGAAGACACCCCAGCCACGTTAAATATTTGTAATTCCCTGCAAATGTAAGGAGCGTGACCTTCCCGGTAACCGGAAGTTCTGTCATCAGATTCTTTTTTTCTTCCACCTTTTTTCCTCCTCTGGCTGAATTTATTCAACCATTAGTTAGTTTAAGCTAATTTCAATTCAAAATAATATGGAGCATTAAAGCCCCATAATTTTTTTCCAGCCCGCATGCTGGAAGGTTCCAAGTACCAGCCCATATGACAGAGCCTTCTCTCTGGGAACATCATGAGCTACAAACTCCCAGAGCTGTTGGAAAAACGACCGTGCTAAAATATGAATGATGGTGCTGTCAATCTCCATGACATCATGCCCAAGTTTCTTCATTGCCTCTACAAACTCCCAGGTTGAGGCTTCTTCAATCTCCGTCAGCTCACCTAAATAACTGTCACAGTATTCTTTGCTGCTTTTACAGAAGATCAGTTTAAACAGATCAAAGCGGTCATAAACATAATTCACCATCCATGGAACATTATCATCGGAGATCACATCAAGGGCTTCCGCCTGTTTCTCCGGGGGCAGTGCGGCAAACTCTTCATGCATCGCTCTGTATTTTTCCATCAGTCCCTCTGCTGCATCTCCGGTCAGTTCCTCGAAAAGCGCCTCCTTGCCTGGAAAATACCCATAAATCGCTCCTGTTGTCACACAGGCCTCTTTTGCAATCCGTCTTAAGGAAGCACCTTCATAACCATATTTTAAAAATTCCTGTTTGCCCGCTTCCAGGATAGCGAGGCGTGTATCATTTCCATTTCCCTGAGTACCCATTTATTCTCCTTTATAACACTGTTATATAACGATGTTATTATCATACAAAAAATGCAGGGCGTCAATACGCCCTGCCGGTTATTTTTTCTCAATAATAATATTCAGATCTAAACCTGACCGCCTTCCACTACCAGATTCTCCGGATCAATTTCATCTCCGTATACAGGTTCTAAGGTTTCTTTATAATCCTGATGGAAGAACTGCTCTCCTGCTAAAGATTTAATTTCCCCATTCAGCCACTCTAAAAGTTCCGTATTGCCTTTCTGCACGGCGGGAGCGATGGTGTCAAGATTTCCAATGGATTCAATTCCTACTGTAAATCCCTTGTTTTGAATCGCCCATGCAAGAACTTCCGTATTATCTGTGGAGAATGCATCCCCTCTTCCGTCGGCAAGAGCATCATATGCCTCCTGGTACTCATCAAACTTTAACAGCTTCACTTCCGGGTGATTCTGAGAGAAATAAGTCTCTGCAGTCGTGCCTTTTACTACAATTAAGGTTTTATCTTTTAACTGGGAAACATCAGAAATCAGAGCCTTATCTGGTGATACTACGCCCAGTGCAACCTTCATGTAAGGAAGTGCAAAATCAACCTGTTCTTTTCTTTCATCAGTCACTGTAAAATTAGCGAGTATGACATCAACCTTGGCAGATTTTAAGTATTCCACACGGCTTGCAGCTTCTACATAGACAAATTCCACTTTATCCTCACTGCCAAACAAATCTTTTGCAATTCTTTTTCCAAAGTAAACATCATATCCCTGGATTTTACCATTGGAATCCACATATCCAAATGGATTTTTATCACTGAACACACCGATGCGGATGGTACCGGCTTTCTTAATCTCATCAAGAGATCTGGCTTTTGCTGAAGGAGAAGCTTCCTGTGCCGGTGCTCCTGCCGGTGCCTTTGCCTGACTGCAGCCTGCTAAAATCCCCGCTGCCATGGTAATTCCAAGTAATGCGCTTAATAATCCCTTTTTCATAAATAATATCCTCCTTTTCTATCGAGCTTCATAATGAAACATATTTAAAAATTGCTTTGCTCTCTCTGTTTGGGGTGAGTTAAAAAACTCCTCCGGACTTCCCTCTTCAACCACTACGCCCTGATCCATAAACAAAACCCGGTCTGCAACTGCTTTTGCAAATTCCATCTCATGGGTTACAATCACCATTGTCATTCCCTCTCTGGCAAGCTCTAACACTACCTGCAGAACTTCCCGGACCATCTCCGGATCCAAAGCAGCTGTTATCTCATCAAGAAGAAGGATCTCCGGATGCATCATTAGCGCCCGCACAATGGCAACTCTCTGTTTCTGCCCGCCTGACAGCTGTCTGGGATAGACATTTGTTTTATCCGACAGACCCACCCGTTTTAAAAGTTCCTCTGCTTCTTTTGCCACTTCTGATCTTTCCCTCTTTTGAACCTTAATGGGAGCCAGAAGTATATTATCCAGAATGGTCAGATGAGGAAATAAATCATAGCTTTGAAATACCATTCCAATTTTTTGTCTCAACTCATAAACATCTTTATTCGCCCTGTCAATGACACGGTCTTTAAAACGAATGGTGCCGGAATCCACTGGCTCCAACATGTTTAAACATCGTAAAAAGGTGCTTTTTCCACAGCCGGAAGGGCCAATTATTACAACCACTTCTCCCTTTTTTAAAGAAAATGTAATGTCGTTTAAAACCTTTAATCCATTTTCATAGGATTTATTCAGCTGCTCCGTTTTTAAAATTTCTTCCACATTCATAATCAATCCCTCAATTTCTTATCTAACAGAGCCGCTGCCCTGGAAAATGGGTAACAGACTGCAAAATACATAATAAAGATAACGCCGTATACCCAAAGAGCTGCATCCGGAAATGTAAAGCGGGAGGCGTCAATAATCTGCTTTCCCACCTTAACCACTTCAATTACGCCGATCAGAACCACTAACGATGTGGTTTTTACCATTCTTGTCAGAAGATTCATCATGGACGGTAAAAGCCGGCGAATGGTCTGGGGTATGATGATATGGCGATAAACACCTATTTTACCAAAGCCAAGTGCATAACCGCTTTGATACTGATGAACAGGGATAGACTGCAGTGCACTCCGCACCAGATCCCCCATCTCCGCAGTTCCCCAGAAGGTGAATACCAGCACTGCGGCAGTTCCTCCTGAAAAATTTACATTTAAATGCTTTGCCGCCCCAAAATAAACCAGAAATAATAGTACCAGCTGGGGCATGATCCGTACTGTCTCAAGATACAGGCGGCAGAGAAACCGTACAAACTTATTTGTACTGGTCATTACCATGCCAAACAGCATACCAAGGCAGATGGAAAAAAACATTGATATAACCGCAAGCTTTAATGATACCCACAAACCTTCCCATAGCCTTAAAAAGTTATTTCCCTGAAACAGGATCTGAATTCCCAAATTCTGCATACCGCACCCTCCTTTCCAATAAGGTACAAAAAGCGGATACTGGCAGAAGAATCAGTAAATACGAGATGACCAGCATGAAAAGCGCCTCGTCTGTCTTATAGTAAATACCAATCAGATCCTTTGCCACAAACATAAGATCTGCAAGAGCAACTGCACTGAATACAGAGGTTTCCTTAATCAGGAAAATGATATTGGCACAGAACACCGGAACGGAAGTTGCGATTGCCTGGGGAAGCAGAATGAAACGGAATATCTGAAGCCCCGTCATTCCCAGGCTTAAACCGGAATCTGTCTGGATCTTTGGAATCTGTTCAATTCCCGTACGGAATGCCTCCGACATATAACTTCCTCCCAGGAATGCCAGTCCTGTAATGGCACAAGTCTCCGAACTTAATACAATTCCAATCTTAGGCAGACCGAAATACAGGAAAAACAGCTGGATTAATAACGGAGTATTTCTTGATATCTCTATGTACCCGTTCACAATGGCTGTTAATACCGGTATTTTAAAAATCTTTACCAGACTGCACAGCAGACCAATCACAACTGACAGCAAAATTCCAAAAAATGCTATGGTCAGTGTTAAGCCTGCGGCACTGGCGTAAAGCGGCGCATACGCACGTATAAATTCAAAGTCCATATTGGTATCTCCTTTGATTTCATGAAAAAAGGAGGCAGATGTACGCCCATCTGCCCCCTTTTTTCCTTGTCTGGTCTGTCACAGGAATTTGCAGGAAATCAGATATTTATACGCGCACTGGAAAACCGTATCTCTTCTTGCGAAGCATCTACAGCAAAAGCAACAAAGCCTCATATTTTCCCGTACAACCATAAATAAATGATTCATTTTCATTCTCCCTATAAACATACTATTTATATATGTATAATACTATGATAAAAACTATTTGTCAATTATTTTTTATCAGAAAATGGCTGGCACAAAAAAATACCCTGATAAGCAGCTATCAGTCGCTTATCAGGGCACCTCTTATTCATTCAGAAAGAATCTAAAGCTGGTCACTTGTATCAGAAAGCTGGAATTGCATAATCAGTTCTTTTAACATCTGCATCTGGCTTAACAATTCTTCGCTGGTAGCAGCGCTTTCTTCTGCTGTCGCTGAGTTAGACTGGGTAACCATGGAAATCTTTAACATACCTTCCTCTAACTGAGCCACACTGTCCGCCTGGCTTTTTAATGACTGGGATACCTTGGAAACAAGGGTATCGATTGTATTGGTCTGTTCCACAATCTTTTTAAATACTTCAGCTGTGGACTCTGTGTTTCGTTTTCCCTGTGCAACGGATTCCATGGTGCTGTGAATTAAATCGGTTGTCTGCTTTGCAGCATCCGCACTTTTTCCAGCCAGCTCTCTCACCTCATCTGCAACAACGGAAAATCCTTTTCCTGCTTCCCCTGCACGGGCTGCCTCTATGGCTGCATTCAATGCCAGGATATTGGTCTGGAATGCAATATCATCAATAATATGTATGATCTCCTGAATTTTCTTGGAAGAGGAATCAATGGTTGCCATGGATTCCTGAAGCTTTTTCATCTCTTCATCTCCCTGTCTGGTCTCCAGAATTGCGGATTCTGTCATATCCTTTATGGTAAGGGAATACTGGGCATTATCCTTTATGTGGCCGGAGACCACCTCCAGGGATGAAATTAAGCTCTCTGTAGTTGCTGCCTGCTCCGTGGAATTGGCGGCCAGATTCTGTCCTCCCAAAGCGACCTGGGCGGAGCTTGCACCTACCTGATCTGCAGAACAGGCGATGTTTTTTTAATGTGATGTTAAGGGAAGATAGAATCTTTAAAAGTGCAGTCTGAATGGGAACAAAATCCCCCATGTACTCCACAGAACTTGTAACAGTCAGATCATTATTGGCCACAGCATCCAGTACATGGGAAATGTCCAAAATATAAGACCGAAGTTCTCTGATGGTATTATGAAGCGCAAGAATCAGACGGGCGCTTTCATCTTTTCCTTTGGTAATCTCAATATCATCCTGCAAATCGCCATGAGCCAGACGCTCAATGCGCTGAGTTGCCTCAAGAATGGGCCTGGTTATCCGCTGTGCAAAGACTCTTACAATTAAAATAGAGCCCAAAAGTAGAAACAGACCAGTAATCACACTCATCAGCAGGGTATTGCGGACATTTCCTTCAATCTGCGTCAGTGGAGTCGTCACTGCCACAGACCAGCCCTCGGGACCGCTAAGAGGAATATATCCCACCAGACGGCGGACCCCTTTGTAATAACTGAATCCTGTTCCTGTCTTTCCTTCCATCATGGCCTTAAAAATCTTAGCGGTTGGCACATAGGATGAATCCTGCTTTGCCAGTTCCATGTAATCCTTGGGATTACTTACGTTGCCGGCATCTGGATGAATCACGGTTTTCCCTTCTTTATTTACCACAAATGCATATCCGCTTTCCTCCAATTTTGATCTTTGTCAGTTCATCGCTGAACGCTTTATAAGGGAGAAGACCGTAAAGCACTTTCCCAGTGCTGCCAATGGGAGCTCCGATATAAAACACTAAATCATTATCTCCCTTGACAAACGGACTGGAAATATAAGCAACTCCGTTAACCGCCTGCTTAAAGAATTCCTGGTCCCCAATCTGGTCTCCCTTATCATTGGTCCCCTTGGAATCGGCGATTGTAATATAAGCAAAACCAGAGGCTTGAGCTTCTTCTTCCAGAAGACGCTTCTGTTCTGCTGCAGAAGTCTTTCCGTCTGTGAGAAAACTCTTTGATGCTGTAATCTTAATCTGGTTCCGGTAGATGTCTAGTACAGAATCAATTCCCTGCTGATAAGATGCTGCCAGATAGGATGAATTTAACTTTGCCTCTGTAAGAGAACTCTGATAATAAAAAATAGAAGTGATGGCAGTTAGAAATCCAACTGTTAAAACTAATAACAATGAAACAAAAACTATAAGCTTGCTTTTTAAGTATTTCATAAATACTTACGCCTCCTCCGTTAAATAATCCGGAGAGTAAACATCCTGGTGCTTTAATCTCCGGAGCAAAAAAGAGGGAGATCACTCCCCCTTCTTTTTTACATCCAGTATATTCCTTTTTTTCAAATGTGTCAAAATGGTTTTACAATTTTCGACAAAATTATTGATAAGATCTATCAACAGAGGAGAGCAAACATCTTGTTTAATACTTGTCGCTGCTATAATCAATCTTTGCAGAGGTCACAAAAGCAGGACTCTCATACCGGTTTATTACAGGTTCACCGTCACTAAGGCTGAATTTTCCAACTTCCTGATTGAGCATTTCTGCCTGTGCTGCCATCTCTTCACTGGAAGCAGAGCTTTCTTCGGCAGTTGCGGCGTTGGTCTGAACCACTGAGGACACCTGGGTAAGACCCTGATTAATCTCTTCAATGGCCAGAACCTGACTGGATGAGGCCTCTGAAATCTCATGAATGGCAGAAACCGCCAAAGATGCTTTTTCGGATACTACTTTCAAAATCACTGCTGTTTCCGATGCATATTTTTCTCCATCTGTAATTCTGTTAACAGACTGTTCAATCAGTTCTGCCGTCTGTCTCGCAGCCTCGGAAGATTTGGTCGCAAGATTGCGGACTTCATCCGCCACCACTGCAAACCCCTTTCCTGCACTTCCCGCTCTGGCAGATTCAACTGCCGCATTGAGAGCAAGTATGTTGGTCTGAAACGCAATATCTTCAATTACCTTGGTAATGCTGGAAATCTTGTGAGAAGAAGCTCCGATCTCTTTCATAGTATCATTGAGTTTCTGCATATGTATATTTCCTTCATTAACACCATCCCCTGCTTCCCGGACGTAAACAGTGGCTTTTTCCACATTTTCAGCATTCTGTTCTGCCTGTCTTGCCACACCTGTCACAGACGCGTTTAATTCTTCTATGGTAGCAGCCTGTTCGGTAGCACCGGAAGCAAGCGCCTGGGCACCGGAAGATACCTGTTCGGCTCCTGTGTGAACCTGCTGGGCTGCTGTGCGGATGGTAAGCAGTGTCTGGTTTAAATCATTTCTTATCCGTTCCAGTGCAAGTCCCAGGACATCACCCTCTGATCTTACGGGAACTTCCTGTGTAAAATCACCCCGGCTGATGTTCTCTGCTGCAACGGTCTGACTGCGGATGCTCTCTAACATGCGCTTAAAAGATTCTGCCAGTTTTCCTGTCTCATCCTCTGAATCGATATGACCCAGGTTCACATCTGTATAACCCAGTGAGATTCTGTCTGCTGCTTCCACCACATGACCAATAGGTTCACTGATCATTTTGGAAATCCTCATTCCAAGATATATGGCTGCTGCGGCTCCCATGATTACGAAAGCGATCAGAACAAAAGAGGCAAATGCGGCAGTACGGTCGTTGTTTTCACTGGTAGAGCGGATTCCGTCCATACGGTTGCTGATCAGGGTATTAAAATTATCATAAATGGTCTGGATCTGATCAGAACTCTCTGTAAGTGCGGCAGATGACGTTTTCTGATTTCCTCCCTTAGCAGCTTCCAGACACTTTAAGACTGCCGGATCGTAAATATCTGTAAACAGCTTCACACCCTCATCTATAATTCCATGAGATTCTGAATCCGCCGGATCAATGGATTTTGTATGCTGCAGCATGATTTAAAAATTCTTCTTTTTGTGTCTTATAGTTTTTCTCCAGTTCACTAAGTTTCTGGCTGTCTCCTGTCTGGATTACCATATCTCTGGAATCAGATTTTATCTGGTATAAGTTTTCGATAGCGAGTATTAAATCATTCATGGGAGCAGTTTTTACCTGATACATGTAGGTGTCCATTGCATCAATGCGCGCCATACCAAGGAGACCCACTGCACCAACTAAAAGCATGATTAAAGTAACGGTCAGGAACCCTGTAATGAGTTTTTTTGAAATACTGTAGTTTTTAAATTTTTTCATATGTATCCTCTCATTAGTAATATTCTCAGCTAAGTTTAAATCTTCCCACTTCATCCCGAAGTGTCTGTGCCTGAGCTGCCAGTTCCTCACTGGAAGCAGAGCTTTCCTCTGCAGTAGCAGCATTGGATTGTACCACTGATGATACCTGAAAAAAAGTATCTTAGTCAGCAGGATTTTTAAACCATATTTGTGAAACTTTTTGAAACTTTTTTCCGTTTTTTTCAGAAGTATGCTCCGACATAGTTTTCTCCTTTTTTTCAACTTATTTCTGGGCGCGCAGCATTTTTTCTCCTTCAGCCTTTTAGCAATTTATTGTAAAACTGCATTTGGAGTCACTGTATAAAATGCACGTCTGATGCATTCGCAGTATACTTGATACTGCGTAATATTCGATAAACCCTTTTAATGACAACACATTTTTTATAACAGACGCCGGAAACGACGGAGTATAAATTAATATCTTTGTATGGATATTAACCTCTTATCATGTTTACAACGCAGCCTGCTTCACAGACTACAGATTAAACTGACGCAGGATTTGACGGCTTAACAATATGTTATTAGGAAAATAGCTCAGTTTAGGTTAGAGAACGTTGTATTATTTTTAATAATATGCATAATTCTACATAATATACTATTATTTGACAAATAATTTGGTGTGATGTATAATAAAAACATATCATATTTTCACAAATTTTTATCGCGCAGTATCAAGTATACTGCGCCATTTTTATACATTTTAGCCAATAAAACTATCAAAAAATGTGCAATAAGGGCTTTGCACTTTTAGACGCTAAAACAGCCTGCAAACTGTTAATTCTAAGTTTGCAGGCTGTTAATTATTATTTGGTTTTAACAAAAGTTCCCTTACGGAGTTCTTCAAATGCAAGTGAAAGTTCTTCCTGAGTATTCATTACAATTGGACCACCCCAGGCAACGGGTTCACGAAGGGGTTTCCCGGAAAAGAAAACAAAATTCAAATCGGAATCATCGGTCGCACTAACCGTTATGGAATCACCTTCTCCGAACAAAACTGCTGACTTGGAGGCTATGGTCTTCCCATCAACGATTCCGTCTCCTTCCAGCAAAAAGATGAAAACTGTTTCATCCTCTTTCACAGGCAGAGAAATCTCACCGCCTTTTTTTAGTTCAATGTCGTAGATGCTTACAGGAATATGTCTTGGCTTCACTCCTGTTTCACCCTCATAGCTACCAGATAAAACTCTTATTTTTGCATTACCATTTGTAATTCCTGGTATCATATCCTTTGTAATCGGAAGATATGCAGGCTCCGCCATCTTTTCTGAGGCAGGAAGGTTAATCCACAGCTGAAGCCCTAGCATTCTGCCGGATTCCTTTGGCATCTCTTCATGAAGAATTCCGCTTCCGGCTGTCATCCACTGGCATTCGCCGGAAAGAATACTCCCACTATTACCAAGACTGTCTTTGTGATCAATACGACCGGAAACCAGATACGTAACTGTCTCAATCCCTCTGTGAGGATGCATGGGAAAACCCGCCACATAATCGGATGGATTAATTGAATCAAAGGAATCCATCATCAAAAAAGGATCAAATTCTTTGACATCGTTGTATCCAATGACACGGACAAGACTAACTCCGGCTCCGTCAACGGCTCTCTGGCCCTGGATCTGCTTTATCACTTTTCTTTTCATTTTGCCTCCTTGCGGATTTTATTGGTGATATTATTATAAAGAACCGGTTTAAGAGCTGTCAAGTATCCTGTTTGATCCTGTCTCTTTACTCTCTGCAATTCGCAGCTTAAATAATCCAGAAATTTTCGTTACATACAATCCGTCTGTACGTTTCGAATTTAGACCATTTATTATGAAAAGCTATTTTTTCATCATCTCCCAGATCATTAAATTCACCAAGACAGTTTGACAGATCTTCTTTAGAACTGATTTAAAGCAAAGCCTCTTTCATCGAGAATTGGTAATCCTGAATAACTATAATCATCAAGGCTTATGATATCCTGGATTGTCTGGTTTCGCACAAGAACTGCCACGGAGTCATCCAAAGATATTACATCAAAAAAGTCAGGATAATGGAAGCTGTCTCCCGAAACAGAAACGACGTCACCCTGACGATAGGTGGTTTCTTTTGTCTTCTGTCTGGAGAGGAACGCATTTTCCAGGTTAAAATAGAATTCTTCAAAAATATATCCGCCAGCCCGTAATCCGCCTTTTTCAAAGTATGGTTTTTCGTCCCCGTTCTCCACCTGCTCCACCACTCCGCAGGCTGATGTCATATGGCTGACCCGGTCTATTAAAATCAGCTCTCCAAGGGTTTTATTTCTTTTAAATTCATCAACCGGAATCCGTTGGGAAAATTCAAGGAGACAGGACGCAATTTCATTTTTACCAATCTCATGGGCAGGCAAATGCTCTCCTGTATTAATATCCACCTGGTACTCAATGCGCTTGACCACTGCTGGAAGCATTCTTGTTCCCAGTTTCAGCAGATAATCGTTTCCTTCCTTAAGAGGTGCTTCATCCATCCATAGAATAGAAGCCTTCACTTCTTTGCTTACAGGCAGCTGTTCCTGATCCGTCAGAACGTTTCCGCGGCTCACATCTACTTCTCTGTCAAGCTGTATGGTAACTGCCTGGCCAACGAACGCCTGGTCAGCGGACCGGTCTCCCACCAGGATGCTTTTTTACTTTTGCAGTTTCATTTCCCGGAAGTACCGTAAGGCTTTGTCCGACCGTGACGGTTCCTGATTCCACCTGACCCTGAAAACCACGAAATTCATGGTCAGGCCGGCATACTCTCTGGACTGGCATATAAAAACCGCTTCCAGCATCCTCGGTAACCTCTGTCTGTTCCAGACAGGAAAGGAGGGTTTCTCCCTGATACCAAGGCATGTGATCTGATTTTACAGTTACATTATCACCTTCCGTAGCACTGACAGGAATAATAGTTACATGTTTTAAAGACAAATCCTCAGTAAGAGCCCTGATGCTCCGGCTGATCTCTTCAAAACGCTCCTGGCTGTAATCTGCTAAATCCATCTTATTCACTGCAAAGATGAAATGACGGATTCCCATAAGGGAACAGATTCTTAAGTGGCGCCTGGTCTGTACCAGAACTCCCTGCTTTGCATCCACCAGAATGATTGCCAGCTGGGCGAAAGAAGCTCCAACCGCCATGTTTCTTGTATATTCTTCGTGTCCCGGTGTGTCCGCAACAATGAAGCTTCGCTTCTCCGTTGTAAAATACCGGTATGCCACATCAATGGTAATTCCCTGCTCACGCTCTGCCATCAGACCGTCTAAAAGAAGGGAATAATCAATCTCACCGCCTCTGGAACCCACCTTACTGTCAAGCAGCAGCGCTTTTCCTGATCTGCATACAGCAGCTTGGAATCATAGAGTATATGACCGATCAAAGTGGATTTTCCATCGTCCACACTTCCACAGGTAATAAATTTCAGCAATCCGTTCATCAGAAATAGCCCTCCCTTTTTCTCTTTTCCATACTGGCGGCGCCACCGTCTTTATCAATCACCCGGCTGGTCCGTTCTGATTCTACGGAGCTTAATGTTTCATCGATGATCTGATCTATGGTAACCGCTTCTGAAAGAACGCCTCCAGAAAGGGGATAACAGCCCAGCGTCCGGAAACGAACCTTTTTAAGCTGGGGAACCTCTCCGGGATATAGGCGCATACGGTCATCGTCCACCATAATAATATCATCATCCCGATAAACCACTGGCCTTTCCGCTGCAAAATACAATGGAACAATGGGAATATTCTCCTGTTTTATGTACTGCCAGATATCCTTTTCCGTCCAGTTGGAAATAGGGAATACCCGGATGCTCTCTCCTTTATAAATCTCTGTGTTGTAAAGCTTCCACATCTCCGGCCTCTGATTTTTAGGATCCCAGGCGTGGGCAGCATTCCGAAAGGAGAAGATCCGTTCCTTTGCCCTGCTTTTTTCCTCATCCCGTCTGCCTCCCCCAAAGGCTGCCGTAAATCCATACTTATTTAATGCCTGCTTTAATGCCTGTGTTTTCATGATATCAGTATAGGATGAACCGTGGTCAAATGGATTGATTCCCCGTGCAACGCCGTCTTCATTAATATATTCCAGCAGCTCAATTCCCAGTTCCTCCGCTGTTCTGTCCCCGGAATTCAATCATCTCTTTAAACTTCCAGGTGGTGTTCACATGGAGAAATGGGAAAGGCGGTTTTTCCGGATAAAAAGCCTTTAACGCCAGATGAAGCATGACGGAACTGTCCTTTCCAATGGAATAGAGCATAACCGGCTTCTCACACTGGGCGGCTACCTCTCTGATAATATATATTGCCTCTGCTTCCAATTCATCCAGATGGGTTAATCTGCTCATAATCATCTCTCCTCTAATACTTATTCGAATTCTTACCGTTGACCTCAATTATGCGTACGGTACCATCGGGTCTTGTGACTTTCCAAAGAAGGAGATCACCATGTTCTGATACGTTCATCACAGTACCATTTCCTCCCATATCAGCTCCTAAGTAAAAATCAATGGCTCCAAACCCACACTCCTTTACACAGGAAGCGCATCCCCAGCAGTCTCTGGAATATTTTATAAATGCTTTCCCGCCTTTTTCCTTTATCAGACTCCCCGGACACACTTTTGTGCATGCCAGACAACCCACACATGCTTCTTTAGATATCCGTATGCTCATAACCGGTCTCCTTTCCTATGTCACGGAGTCTTAAAACCAGTGCTCCGTCTTTCATCGTGGAGTTAACAAATTTATGGTAAGCCTCATCTGACCTGGGAAAATCCAGATTTTCCTGGAAGGAGTGCCACCTGGTCTCCTTTCTGAAACCTAAATGGGCAATCACTGACCGGCATACAACCAGGCGTTCCAGCAGCTCATAGACAAACATCAGCTCATGCATGTCGGAGGCATTTATATATCTGGTCAGCTTGGTGATTTCCAGTATTTTTTCTTCCCCAAGCTTCAGCTGCTTTTCATTATACTGATAATTGACCGAAATCCCTCCTGCATACTCATCCATCACCTTCTGCATGGCTTCTTCCAGTTCCTCTGCTGTGAAAACAGCCTCTGTGCCATTTAAAATGCGTTCATACTCCTGGAACGTTTCCTCAGCAAAGGATAAAACTTCATAGGAAGGATCCATTCTCCGGCCTTTTTTAATAATATCAAGTGCTGCGATTTCCCCTTCTGCCAGGGCGCCGGTTACATACTTCTGGGGACATCCGCCTGCCACGTCACCTGCTGCATACAGACCGGTTACAGTGGTTTCCCTGTTGGTATTAATCCAGTAACCGCTTGCAGTGTGCCCTCCAACGATATAAGGCTCGGTTCCGGCTATTTCCACATCTTCTTTTCCAGGGGTCCTGTCGCTTTGCAGCCACCGAAGCGTCTGGCTGGGAGCCATATTTAAGTACGCTTTTAATAAATCTTCCTCTGTATCTTTGTCAATTCCCTCTGTGTGAAGATAGCAGGGACCATTGCCAAGCTGATTCTCCCTTACGGTTCCATAGACCCGTTCACTGGTAGTGATCCCGTATTTTTCTTCGTAAATCTCACCTTTTGAATTGATCTGTTTTGCTCTGACTCCCTGAGCAATGGTTCCGGTAGGTGCTATGGTATCCTTGCAGCGAAGTGCAATAAACCGCATTTCAAAGGAAGTCATTTCAGCACCTGCCTTAATTCCCATGGCATAACCTGCACCTGTATTAAATGGAGGGTACCACATCTTATGGCGGGAAAAACCCGGGTTGTTTGGTTTATAAAGACCAGCCGCACCTCCGGTAGTCACAATAACTGCTGCTGCCCGGATCTCATAAGCAGTCGTTTCTTCTATGTGAAAACCCACAGCTCCTCTTACTTCATTGTCAGTCACAAGAAGATCCGTTATATTTACGTGCTCTAAGACTGTGACATGGTGCCTGCAATACGGCATCAGCAAGAATGGGCTTTATATTCTCTCCGTTAATTTTAATATTGCGTTTTCCTCTGGTCACATAATTGCCGGTTTCATCCTTTAGGATTACAAGCCCCAGCCGTTCTAAATCAGCCGTCACTTTGTTAAATCTCCTGGCTGCCGTTAACAGAAGATCTTGTCTGGCAATGCCAGCCGCATCTTTCATTGCATAGTCCACATAGTCCTCAGGGGTCTGCCCGTCAGTAATATAGGCATTAATGGCATTTACCCCTGCTGCCAGACAGCCGCTCCGCCTGATCCCTGCTTTTTCGGCAACGATTACCTTTAAATCCGAATGATTTGAAAGAGTCAGCGCCGCATAACAGCCAGCCGTCCCTCCCCCTATAATCAGGACATCTGCCGTCATAACTTCCCGTTTTAACCTTATACTCATTTTTGACTCCTCTGTAAGATCTCTTTTTTCTATGTCAGAATGTGACGATATTGGCTCCGTTTAACAGTGAATTTTCCAGCAGATAGGCTTTCTTGTCATCGTAAGCATAAATCCGGTAAACAATCACATGCATCTTTTCTCCAACGGAAACAGGACGCCTTTCTAAAGATCTGCGGGTTGTGAGTAAAACTCCGTTTACATTCAAACGAACCTCCAGATAATTACCGCGGAATGAAATATCTTCAATGATTCCCTCTTCGGAACATCTCATGACATCCTGAAATTTCAGATTGTCACTTTTAAATGCTTCCACAAATTCCGGCCGTATAATTGCCCCTGTAAAATCACCCTTTTCAAATCCTTTCAGCTTATGATATCCTTCCATTCTGGCGGACTGCCCGATAAACTCTGCGACGAAGGGAGTTGCGGGATTTTTATAGATCTCAAACGGATTTGCAATCTGTTCGATTCTCCCCTGATTGGTGACAATAATTTCATCTGCTACCTCTACCGCTTCATCCTGATCGTGTGTGACAAAGATGCTGGTAATTCCCACCTTATGAATCATCTCCTTTAACCAGCTGCGAAGTTCCTGCCGCACCTTTGCATCGATTGCTGCAAATGGCTCATCAAGGAGCAATAGTCCCGGACTTGGTGCCAGTGCTCTGGCAAATGCAACCCTCTGTCGCTGTCCGCCGGAGAGCTGATTGGGATAGCGTTTTTCTAACCCTTCCAGGCCGGTTAATGAAAGCAGTTCCATGACACGCTCTTTTATCAGCTTTTATTAATCTTTTTCACTTCCAGACCAAAAGCAATATTTTCATAGACCGTCATATACCGAAACAGTGCATAATTCTGAAATACAAAACCAATTCCTCTGTCTGCAGCAGGCAGATCATTGACTCGTTTCTCATCGATCATAATATCACCGGTATCCGGTGTTTCAAAACCGGCAATCATACGCAGGATTGTTGTTTTCCCGCTTCCGCTAGGTCCAAGAAGGGCTGCCAGTGTTCCTTTTTCCAGTCCAAAATTCACCTCTTTGGAAGCCTTAAAATTTCCGTATGATTTCTCAATATTTCTCATTTCTATGTACATAAGAACCTCCCTCCTGACTTCACATTAATGGTTTTCCTCATTCTTTTTTGCCTGATGCTCTGCTATATTTCGTATGATCAGCACTGCTACTGCCATAAGAACCAGAATGGATGAAACAGCAAATGCCGAAGTAATGGACTCCGATGAATTGGAAAGATAGAGGGCATCGATTTCCAGAGGAAGGGTAAATGTCTCCCCTCTGGTTTTTTGACAAAGCATGGACAGCGCCAAACTCTCCAAGTGCTCTTGCGGTGCAGAGAATTATTCCATAAAGAAGGGCCCAGCGGATATGAGGAAAGGTTATTTTCCGGAATATAGTAAAACCATCTGCCCCCATCAGTGCCGCCGCCTCTTCCTCTTCTTTTCCTACAGACAGAAGTACGGGTATAATTTCCCTTGATACAAATGGAAATGTGACAAATACAGTGGCAAGCACCACTCCCGGAACGGCAAATACGATCTGGATATTGGTTCCAAGAGCCTCATTCAGTCTTGCGATCAGACCGCCTGCCCAGCCCATTCTTCCAAATGTCATTAAAAAAGCAAGCCCTGCAATGACTGGAGAAATAGAAAATGGAATGTCAATGACTGCTGATAGAATCTGTTTTCCTTTAAAAGAAAATCTGGTTATCAGCCACGCTGCTGCAATCCCGAAGATGGTATTAACGACGACTGCAATCACAGCTGCCAGCACAGTAACTCCAAACGCTGATTTTACAGTAGGGGTAGCCAGTGATTGAAAGTAAAAGCCTATTCCCTCTTTCAGAGAATTAGTAATTACTGAGATCAGAGGGAGAACCAGCATGAAAAAAAGAAACACCCCACTGATTCCTATGAGAATCCACTTACTTTTAATTTTCATACATGTTCCCTCCTATAAACTACTGGTACGCTTCGCCTGATGTACCTGAACCATATTTACTAACAGTAAAACCAGAAAGGATAAAAAAAGCATCACAAGGGCAATCGCCGTTGCTCCGGGATAATCCACATAATTGAGTTTCTGCATGATCACATAGGAAACCACCTGTGTCTGGTTTCTGGCATTGTTGCCTGATATGTAGATCACGCTGCCGTATTCCCCCACCCCTCTTGCAAAGGCAAGACCAAAGCCAGTTAAAAGCGCAGGTCCAAGCTCAGGCAGAATTACCTTTCGAAAGGTATGGAACTTACCGGCCCCAAGTATTGCCGCTGCCTCTTCATACCGTGGATCAAGCGTCTCCAGAACCGGCTGAATGGACCGGACCACAAATGGGATTCCGATAAATCAGGGCAATGGTAAGACCCACCTTTGTATATGCCGCTTTTATCCCCAACAGTCCAAGGAAACCGCCCATAACCCCGGTATCGGAATACAGTTTAGACAGTGTGATTCCGGCTACTGCAGTAGGAAGGGCAAAGGGGAGTTCGATGATTCCGTCCATAATCCGTTTGCCGGGAAACTCATACCGGACAAGAACCCAGGCGAGGATCAGGCCAAACACACTATTGACAAATGCGGCAAAAAGGGAACATAGCAAGCTGGTCTTGAACGCATTCACCACATTGGTCTTTGTAATCAGTTCTAAGAATTCCCGGGGTGATAACTGGAAGGAGTATACCAGGACTGATGCAAGGGGAATAAGTATAATGGTTGAAAGCATGAAAAGAGTGATCCCCATACTCAGTCCGAATCCTGGAATCACACGCTGGATTTTTCCTGCCCGATCTAACTGTTTCGTCATGTGTGGTTCCTCCCTCTAATTGGTGTAAATCTCATCGAAGATTCCTCCGTCTGCAAAAAAGGTCTCATAAGCAGCATCCCAGCCACCAAAATCGTCAATGGTGCAAAGATTTACATTAAGATCAAATTTTCCAGAGAATTCAGATAGAATCTTTTTATTTGAGGGTCTGTATCCATATTCTCCGATCAGCCTCTGGGCCTTATCGGAATAAAGGTATTTTAAGTATTCCTCTGAGGCTTTCTCTGCTCCGTCTTTGCGGGCGTTTTCATCCACTACCGCCACGCTGGGTTCTGCAAGAATACTGATACTGGGAGTGATGATTTCATACTGATCCGGATACTCTTTCACCGTATTGATGGCCTCATTTTCCCAGGCAATCAGCAGATCTCCCTGGCCATTTTCCACAAATGTGGTGGTGGCTCCTCTGGCACCTGAATCCATGACAGAAACATTTTTATAAAGATCTGCCACAAAGGCTTTCATTTTCTCCTCATCTCCCTGATCAGTGATCTTTGCATACTGCCATGCAGCCAGGAAATTCCAGCAGGCACCGCCGCTGCTCTTTGGATCCGGGAGTAATTACCTCAACACCTGGTTTGATTAAATCAGACCAGTCTTTTATGTTTTTTTCATTTCCTTTCCTCACCAGAAATACGATTGCAGAGGTATAAGGTGATGAATTACCCTCAAATTCCTTAATCCACCCGGAATCGATCAGACCGGACTTTTCAATCATGGTAATATCATGAGCCAGAGCCAGAGTCACTACATCCGCTTTTGCTCCTTCTATGACGGAACGTGCCTGACCCCCTGACCCTCCGTGAGACTGGACCACCGTTATTCCGGTTTTATAGGTGTCCCTGTAATAGTCTTCAAAGATTTTGTTGTACTCCTGATAAAACTCTCTGGTGGGATCATAAGAAACATTGGTAATTGTAATTGTTCCGTCTTTTCCGGAATCCGTCTGCTTTGCACATCCTGCCAGTATTCCTGCTGCCACTATCATCAGCACAAGGGCTGCTGCCCGCTTTTTTCCTCGTTTTCTCATTTATGAACCTCCGCATGCTCCGTGTGTTATCTGGAAGTTTAATCCCCATTTACATATTTGTAAAGTATGTTATTGTTTTTTCTTTATCTATATGGTAGAATTTCCTTATCTATTCCCCTAAAACCATATTTTTTTACTTATATATCATATATTACCGGTATGTAAATATGATATCAGTCAGGAGGAAGTCATGTCCATTAAAACCTTGATGATCTTTGTCACCGTCTATAAGGAAGAAAGCATTACTGCTGCTGCCAATAAGCTGAATATCAGCCAGCCTGCCGTTAGCCTTGCAATCCGGGAACTGGAAAATGAGTATTCCATCCAGTTATTTGAGCGGGTTGGAAGGGGCATTCAAAAAACCAGTGCAGCCCGTCATCTGTACGAATTCGCGTCTCACATTACCTCTCTTTATATGGAAATGGATCTGGAATTTAAAAAGCAGAATCAAACCACTCCGCTGCGCATCGGATTTTCAAGCACCATCGGAGCCTGCCTGATGCCTGAGCTCATTCATTGTTTCACGAAAGACAATCAGATTCCCATGCCTTACTTAAAGGTTGACACCTCAGACAAAATAGAAACTGCCATTCTGGAAAACCAGCTGGATCTGGCTCTCACCGAAGGAGTCAGCAGCTCGGATAAAATTCTGACGGAACCGTTTGCCAAAGAACAGTTAGTGCTGGTGTGCAGCCCTTCTCACCCTTTTGCCCAAAAGGAGAGTCTTACGCTGGCAGATTTAAGGGAAGAACGTTTTCTTTTGAGAGAAAACGGAAGCCAGACAAGAAAGCTGACTGAAGCTGCCTTTCACCTCCATGATTTCATTCTCCGTCCTGCCCTTGAGAGCACCAGCAACGAAGCAATTATATGGGGAGTTCATACCAATCTTGGAATTGCCATACTGCCAGAACGCCAGGTGGCTGAATACTTAGAAAAGGGGACACTTCTTGCCCTGCCCCTTAAGGGAATTGAACTGAAGCGGGAATACCAGATAATCTACCATCAAAATAAATATTTAAACCCGGAAATGCTGCGTTTTATGGAACTGGTGAAAAGTAAATTTCAATCCGCAAATTAAAAAAACTCCCCGCCAAACCAAAAGTCTGGTGGAGAGCCTAATGTATGGAGTCCGGTGAGGACTTATTTTATTAATATGTAAACAACTGTACCCAGTACTGTGTACCTGCACTGTTTTGTAAATTACCAACACCGATATGTGTAAAGTTCTTATTTAAGATGTTAGCGCGATGTCCGGCACTGTTCATCCAGGCATTCATAACTTCTTCTGGTGTTTTCTGTCCCCAGGCAATGTTCTCACCTGCGCCCTGGAAGTTAACGCTCTGCTCTTTTAATGCAGTGTAGAAGGAGCTGCCGTTAGGACGTACATGCTCGAAAGAAGACTGAATTTCATTTGCTCTAACATTCGCTGCTTTTTCTACGTTAGCATCAATGGTAAGAGGTGCAAGTCCAGCTTTTGCTCTTTCTGCATTTACCAGATCAACAACCTGCTGAGTGTAGGTCTTGTTGGAAGTGGAACCGTTGTTTGTGTTGCCATTGTTTGTGTTACCGTTGTTGGTGTTACCGTTGTTGGTATTACCATTGTTGGTATTGCCGTTGTTGGTATTGCCGTTATTGGTGTTACCATTGTTTGTATTTCCATTATTGGTATTGCTTCCGTTACCATTATTGCAATTAGCATTATTATTACCATTGCCGTTGACTAAACTTGACCAGTCAAAATTGTTTGAGTTGATCCCAAGCTGCTGAAGCTTCGCCTTTAAATCACTGGCATTACCGGAGCCATAAATTGCAGTCACGTTTCTTCCGCCATAGCACTGTTTGTATGAGTTATTCACCGCTGCGTTTGCTGTTAATGGAAGCATGCTTGTTAAGGTTAACGTAATCAATCCAATTGCCTTTAGTTTCTTCAATGTTATTTCCTCCTTTTGGGTTTGTTACAAATTTATTACATTTGTGTTACAAGAATATGATAGCACTCTCACTTCCATTTTTCCAGTGGTAATACATGGTAACTATTTTCCCAGATTACCAGAACCGGAAAAAGGTATTTTCCAAACTCATTCCAATTCTCTGTATGCATCTGTCAAAAAGTCCAGAAAATGCCTGCTTGCAGCAGGTAGAATCCTCTGATCCTTAAATACGGCTCCAATGGTTCTGCTAAGCGGTGGTTCCATATTTCTTACAGCATTTTTATAATCCACCCTGTTTAAAATTAATTGGGAAAGAATGCCCACACCCAGTCCTTTCTCAATCATCGCCATAATTGTATAATCATCATGAACAATATATTGAATGTTGGGCTTGATTCCATGCTGCTGGAAATATTCCATAGGCTCATTCATACTTCCCTCTTCCAGCAATATAAATGGCTCCTGCGCCAATTCCTCAATAGGAATATTATCTTTTGCCGCAAGGGGATGGTTGATAGGAAGAACTGCAAGCATGGGATCTTTTTTTAAGGGAATGGTTTTCAATTCCTGATCGGTTACTGCCTGGGGATTAATGAAACCAAAGTCCACGCTTCCTTCCTTCACCAGATCCTCAATTGCCGTGTAGTCCCCCTGATAAAGCTGAAAGCTGACAGAGGGATATTTTTCTTTGAATCCTTTCATCAGTCCCGGAAGCCAGTGACAGGATACGCTGGCAAATGTTCCAATACGGATGGATGCATTCTGAATTCCTTCTATCTCACTTCGTTTTTCCATCAATTCCCTGTATGCATGGCAGATATTTTTTATGTAAGGCATAAGTTCTGCACCGTCCGGAGTCAGTGTTACACCTTTTTTTGACCGTACAAAAAGGACCGTATCAAGTTCCTCTTCCAGAGACTGAACCATCTGGCTGACAGCTGACTGTGTATAACCCAGCTCTCTGGCCGCCTTTGTAAATCCCCCACATTCTGCAATTTTAACCACTGCCCGGTACCGGTTCATTCATCCGCCCCCTTATCCATCAGTTTTCCTAATGTTTCCATTATAAACATTTGTTTTACTGATGTAAAGAACCGTGGTATATTTTTCTTAGTTTACCAAAGGGCTACTGGCCATTTTACGGAGGATTTTTATGAATCAGCGCAGCTTACAATATACTACCGGAATAAAGGACGGGATTCCAATTGGGCTTGGGTATTTTGCAGTATCCTTTACCTTTGGCATCATGGCGGCTAACACGGGTCTTACACCATGGCAGGCCATCGTGATGTCACTTACCAACTTAACCTCAGCAGGACAATTTGCAGGACTTGGTATTATTAAAGCAGGGGCATCCCTTGGAGAACTGGCTCTCGCTCAGTTTGTAATCAATCTAAGGTACAGCTTAATGTCCTGTTCCTTGTCCCAGAAATTTAAAGAAGATACTCCCTTTTACCACCGTCTTCTTATTGGATATGGCGTAACAGATGAAGTCTTTGGTGTTTCAGTCTGCAAATCCGGTAAATTAGATCCGCTCTACTGTTATGGTCTCCTGTCTGCAGCTGTACCTGGCTGGACACTTGGAACTGCTTTCGGTGCGGTGTCAGGAAGCCTGCTTCCAGACCGGATTATTAGTGCATTAAGCGTGGGGTTATACGGCATGTTTGTGGCGATTATTGTACCCCCGGCAAGGGATAACCGGACTTTGGCGTGGGTGGTAGCTGCTTCCATGATTCTTAGTTTCCTGTTTTCCTGGCTTCCATGGCTGCGTATGATTTCTTCTGGTATGAGGCTCATTCTTTTAACAGTCGTAATTGCAGAAGCAGCTGCATTTTTATTTCCATTTCCAACCAAAGAGGAGGATTGTTATGAATGACCGTATCTATGTATACATTTTGGTAATGGCAATTGTTACTTACGCCATCCGCGTACTTCCTCTGACTCTCATCCGGCGGGAAATAAAAAATACATGGGTACGGTCATTTCTCTTCTACGTTCCTTATGTAACCTTGTCCGTGATGACGTTTCCGGCAATTTTGTCAGCTACCAGGAGTATCTGGTCTGCGGCGGCGGCATTGGCGGCGGCTGTGGTTATGGCTTATAGGGGGAAGTCGTTAATTTTCGTTTCCCTGACGGCTTGCGGGGTTGTTTTTTTGATGGAGTTAGTGCCATGGCTATAATTTCAACTCCAAATGTTGATTGCAGGTGGTACTGGTGGTACTTAATCTTCTAATCGATTAGCTACAGCCTTTTGTCTTAATTCTGCAATAGGATAAACAACCAGTCTAATTACAATAACTTCTATTGGTATCATAACTACATTTTGGAATACCCTGGTTGGAAGTACAGCAAGGTATCCTTGTCCCGTTAACATATATAACCAAAATGAATTTAAAAATATACTAACAGCAATATTAGCGATCGCTACTACCCCCAACACACGCCATGTCTTTTTGGGTTTCTGATACAAAAACAAACCATATAAAGCGCCTTTTAGCAATGCAGATATTGTAAATCCCGGAAAATATCCAAACGGATTAAGCATGGCTATTATAATATCTCCTAAAGCTGCATTAATTGACGCATAGAAAGGACCATACAAAATTGCGGTTAACGCAAGAGGAACAAATCCAAATCCAATCTTCATATATAACGTAGAAATAGTTAAAAACCTGCCCGCAATTATCTGTAATGCTAACAAAACACCTAAAACAGCTATTTTCTGACCAAACTTTTCTTTCATCTCATTTTGCCTCCTTTAACTTGTAGTTTTTCTTCTATCATGTTATCTAAAGTACCTGAATCTAACATTTCCGGCAGTACACTTCCAGATGCGATAAAATCTCCCCAAAACAGAATCTGGGGAAACCTGTTCCACCCCGTTCTTTTAACTACCGCTTTTCTCATTCCATCATTATTAGAAAGATCAATTTTAATATATGGAAGATTATATCGCTCCAATAGCATACTGTCTCTTTCAACATAATATTGGGTACATTCTTTGCTGTCATCTATAAATAGAATAACATTTTCCTTAAAAAAATTATTTTCCATTATACTCTCTGGCTCACTTATTAGTGACAGCATATTCTGTTCTTCTATAACCACTGGATATCGTTTCATCTCTCCCTTTTCATTTCCTATAAATAATAAATCATTCGTCAAAAGGCAGGTAGTTACCAATTCATTGACAGATATGGAAGTAAAGCTATTTCGAATTAACTCATCACATATTCCAATCTTCATACTCGTAGAAATGTAGGCCAGTCTGCCGTTATCTGAACAATAAGATACTTTCCAAATACGTCCATCTGTTACTTTCCTATAACAAATTTCATAATCCCTTTTGATATTCACGATCAGGATGGTACCTTCAAATGTGGAAATATAGATATAATCTCTTAAACAATTATAAGCCATGGAAGTAAAATGATAACCATCGCATTTTATAATCTTCTCGATCAGGTTTTGCTGCCGATCCCAGATTATAAGTTCTCCTTCGACACTGAGAATGGCTATTTTTTGCTGTGATTCCAAAGAACAAATATCAATTAACTGATTGCAGCTGATCTTAAATGTTTCTATTTTTCTGGTATTCAGTTCATATAATAAAAATATACCTTCTGCCGACACAGCATATACGGTTGCATTTATTATGCATAAATTATTTAGCCAAAGTTTTACTCTTTCCAGCAGTTCAGTATTTAATAATTTATTATCTATTTTAATAATTTCGCCTCTGCTGGTAACTGCAATTAAATTATCCTGGGAAACGGCTGCAATGGCATTAAGCCACCCCACTGAACATTTCAGGTAATCTGATACGTTTTCGGTCATATTATATCCCACAATTTCACCATTCTCGGATACAGAATATAACATATTCTGATGTACATAGAGATTCCATATTGCCCCGCCGTTTATTTGAATCTTTTCAATGTCATTGTACGGAACTGAGTAAAGCTCACCATACTCTGTACCAACATAGAAATTATCTTTTATAAAAGTAATTGACAATATCCAGCCTTTTTTCACTGGATATGCACCTGAATAAATACCTGATTTCAGATTCCACTTTCTGATATATCCATCATAACCTGATGTGAATAAACTATCTCCTACTATACAGGCATCTGTCACCCAATTCGTGTGGTTCCCTGTAAACGCTTTCTCCTCTTTTCCTTCCTTCTTCACATAAATGTCAAATGAATTCCCATAATAAACTCTCATATATGTATTCTCTGATATATATATCTGCTTCCTGATTTTCGTTCCACAGTTTGCATCATCATTTTTTAAAATTTCATTTTGTGGTATAGTTGTTTTCCCTATATTTTGTTCTATTTTCAAACAATTATTTTCATATAAAAAATTAATAGTATAATGTTTAAAAATCAGAACTAATTTTTGTTTTTCTTTCCGGATCCCATAAAAGCTACGGGAGTCAAAGAATCCCAAATATTCTCTATCAAAAAATCGAGAGTTATATACCTCTAATCTATTATCTGAAAATCCAAGTACTAAGAAATCAATGAAATTTTCCATGAAAATAATGGGCCGGTCTTCAGAAAAAAGTGAAATGACTTTTTTTGTCATATCTGTTACCTCCTCGTATACGAATCAATAAAAAACTTTAGGTATTATTGTGTTTATATAGATAACCAAAGCTCCTGTTACCCCTGTACAGATAAAAAGGAAAAGATCATATTTTTTATATTTAAGTTTTTCTAAATAAGTACGTGTGTTTCCGCCGTCATAGCAACGGCAGCTCATGGCTAATGTAAATTCATCAGCACGTTGAAAGGATGCCATAAATAAGGGGATTAATATTGGAATGCGGCTCTTTACCCGCTTTATTATACTACCCGAATCCATATCAGCCCCTCTCGCTTTCTGCGCGGAGATAATTTTGTCCGCTTCTTCTACCAAAGTAGGTATGAATCGTAAAGCTATGGTCATAGTCATAGCTATCTCCTGGACAGGAAAATTTAATTTATTCAGGGGATTTAAAAGCTGCTCTAACCCATGTGTTATCTGCATTATAGATGTTGTATAAGTAAAGATATAGGTACCGATAACAAGACAGACAAGTCTGATACACATAAAAAGAGCCGCCCAAATACCTCTGTCAGTAATTTTTAAAATTCCGATTTTCCACAAAACATTGCCATCTGTTAAAAAAATATTAAAAATAAGTGAGATGCCTAATAATGGAATCATAGGGTCTATACTTTTTTTTAATAATTTTAAAGATACTCCTGATAATATAACAGCGCCAACAATAAAAACCACGCCTGATAATAGCGAAAGAAAATTTGACGCTGCAAATAAAATAAAGATGTATATAAGGCCAACTAAAATCTTAGCTCTCGGATCCATTTTATGAACTATCGAATTACCAGGAAAGTATTGACCAATCGTAATATCTCTTAACATTCTTGTCCGTCCTTTTCTTTGAGTCTGAATAGATCAATTATCTGATGCACAGCATCTTCAACTGAGGTTGTTGTTGGATCGATAGGAATTCCTCTTTCATTTAAACCCAGGCAGATCTCCATAATCTGAGGGATAGATAATCCTATCTCTTTGAGCCTTTTTGAATGGCAATATACATCTGAAGCACTTCCGCTTAATACTATTTTTGTATCATTCATAACCAATATTCTATCCGCATAATTTGCAACATCTTCCATATTATGTGAAACTAATATAATTGAAACATTATTTTTCCGATGATATTCGTTTATTTCACTTAATATCCTGTCTCTTCCCAACGGATCCAATCCTGCAGTTGGTTCATCCAGAATAAGTACTTTGGGATTCATTGCAACAACGCCAGCAATCGCTGCTCTTCTTTTTTCTCCCCCAGATAAATCAAAAGGTGATTTAGATAAGATTGTTTTATCCAGTCCAACAAAGGAAATAGATTTCATCACTCGTTCATTAATCTCTGACTCCGGTAAACCAATATTCATCGGGCCATAGGCGATATCTTTATACACAGTTTCTTCAAACAGCTGGTATTCGGGATATTGAAATACCATTCCTACCATAAATCTATATTTTCTAAGATTCTTTGGATCTGACCAAATATCTTGTCCGTCTATAAAGACTTTACCAGATGTAGGTTTTAAAAGCCCATTTAAATGTTTCATTAAAGTTGACTTTCCTGAACCAGTATGCCCAATTAATGCAACAAATTCCCCCTGTTCAATCTCTATGTTAATATCTGAAATTGCAGTCTTATGAAAAACACTTCCTGAGGAATATTCATAATTCAAATGTTCCGTCTTGATGATGGGCATATTATCACACCTCCAAAAGCTTGTATATTTCATCAATGCATTGCGCTTCTGTAAGACAATCAAAAGAAATATCAATTCCTTCCTCTCTCAATAATTGCATTAATTCGATTGACTGAGGAATTTTTAAACCTGCATTTTTAAGTTCCTTGTCCCTGTTAAAAACCTTTGCAGGGACATCATCCATTAATACCCTTCCATATTTCATTACTATTACCCTGTCACACTCCACTGCCTCTTCCATAAAATGTGTAATTAAAATAACAGTTATGCCATATTTTTTACGTAATTGCTGTATAACATCCATTACTTCTTTTCTGCCTTGCGGGTCCAGCATAGAGGTTGGCTCATCTAATACAATACATTCCGGTTTCATAGCCAATATACCCGCTATTGCAATTCGCTGCTTTTGTCCGCCTGATAATTTATGGGTGTCCCAGTTTATATATTCTTTCATAGAAACTGCTTCAAGTGCCTCATCAATGCGAATGCGTATTTCTTCTGATGCCAAACCCAAATTTTGCAGGCCAAACGCTACATCTTCCTGAACTGTTGACGCTACTATCTGATTATCCGGATTTTGAAACACCATACCTATATGCTTTTTTATCTCTATACGCATATCTCTGATTCTTGAATCCCTAAAATATAACTCCCCGGTTTTTGATACCAGGACTCCATTAAAATGCTTGGCCAGCGTAGACTTACCAGATCCATTATGTCCTAAAATGGCAATTATGCTTCCAGGGGGTATTTCCAAATCGATATTATTTAAAATATTTTCCTTTTGCTCTGAATTTTTATAATAAAACGAGACATCATCACATATCAAAAAATTTTCTTTTACATTACTCACAATTTTACTCATCTCCGCTAATTATCTTTTTGCTATATCTTAATGCAATAATTTTATATCCAAGTACCCATATCATAAGAATCATAATAGGTGCCATAAGAATATTCTGAACAACTCTTATCGGAAGAAGAGCGCGTACTGCCTGTCCTGTCATTTGATAAACCCATATGGTACTTAAGCCGCAGCTGATTATAAAATTGTTAATGAATACTGCACACACGATTCTCCATAATTGCCTTGTTTTGTTATGTAATAAGACTCCGTAAACGATTCCTGACAGAACTGCTGACAGAGTAAGCCCTGGATGAAATCCCGCGACAGGATACAGCAAAAGCCCAATTACATCGCCTACACCTCCAGCTATGCCTGCCCACATCGGACCATACAATATCCCTGTCAAAGCCAATGGGAAAAAGGCAAAGCTGATCCTCATGATAGGAGTTGTAATTGCCAGATAACTCTTTAATACTATCAGCAAGGCTGTCAGCATTGCTGTTACCACTATTTTGTTACGCATTTCTCTCCCTCTCTTTCTAAGCCGCTGGACGCAGTTCCTTATTTTCAGAATTTTCTTCCGTCTCTTCTTCGTATGAAATAGATTTATAATTCCTTCTCGGATCAGCACCCCCATAGTATTTTTGTGTATCTGTATCATAATATACGGCTGCAATCCCCCCTAAGGCGGAACTATATCTGCTTACATCATTAAACTCATATCCCAAACTTAATAATTCATTTTTTACGTCTGAATCGAAATAACTTCCTTCTATTGTTAATATTGGATTATATAAATCCAGAACAAATGCGCGAGGCAAATCAACAGCCTGCTGAATATTCATATTAAAAATCAATACATTATTTAAAACTGCTAATATTGCAGGTGGAATTGAACTGTTGCCCGGTGAGCCAATTGCCATAACTGGTTCACGATCTTTTAAAACAATTGCCGGTGTAATAGTACTTCTGACCCGTTTCCCTGGTATAACATAATCCGGACTATCAGCTTTTTGAGGATCATGTTCTAAATTACTTATATGGCTATTATAAAAAAAGCCTAAACCAGGAGCCATGTATTTACACCCCCAGGCATTCCCAATGGTATTGGTTGTTGACACCAAATTTCCATATTTATCCATTACAGAAATATGACTTGTTTCCTTACTGTCTTCTCCACCTGATTTTACAGGATTTGTCTTTAAGTTTCCGTGTGGTGGATTAGTCATGGTTTTATCAACAGGCATACTTTCCAGTCTTTTCTTGGCATAATCTTTCGATACAATGGTGTCTGTCGGAATATTAAAAAAAGCCGGATCTCCCAAATAAGTGAATGCATCTGCCATTCCTAACCGCAATGCTTCATTTAGGGTAAATAAATATTTAGATGAATTGACTCCCATTGATTTTAAATCGTAGTTTTCCAGTATATTAAGAGATTCTAACAGCCACTCTCCCCCATTGGATGGCATGGAAGGCACTATAATGTTATAGCCATAATATGACGTTTGAATAGGAACTCGTTCAATGGCTCTATATTTTGACATATCATTTAAAGTAATTAAATTGTTTCCTGACTGTAATCCATTTACAACCTTATCCGCCAGTTCACCATTATAGAATCCTTCAATACCTTGCTCTGCCAATTTTTGCAGGGTATCTGCCAACAATTTATTCTTGATTATTTCTCCTTCTTTAATTGGCTTTCCATTATTCAAATAAACATCTGCAAAATCAGGGTTTTGAGATAAGACCTCATAGTTACTTTTAATTGAATCTGCTAATCTCTTATCAGCTCTGAATCCATTTCTTGCTAATTGAATCGCAGGTTCCATTACTTCTTCCCGACTCATTGTTCCATACTTATCAAGCGCAGTTAGTATTCCATACACCTGACCAGGTACGGCAGCATTTTTAGCAGTATTTTTGTCTGTATTTGGAATGAACCACCCTGCTTTCATATTAGACGGAACCGTTTCCATATACTCAATAACTATACACTGATCATTTTCTTTCATATAAACTGTCATAATACCACTCCCCCCAATTGAACTTAAATTAGGTTCGACTACACCAATTGTAAAAATAGCTGCCACTGCGGCATCCACAGCATTTCCGCCCTTTTTTAATATATCTACCCCTATTTGTGATGAATATTCGCTGGCGCTGGAAACGACCCCTCCGCTTCGGATGGCTCCGCCATCATCATTAGCAAGAACAGAAACATTATTAAAGAGTATTAATAAAACCGCTAACAGAAAAACTCTTAACCTTTGTTTCCTGACATGTTTTTTCATACTTTTCACCCCGAATATATTGCTTTGCTTTCATATTGCATCCTAACGTCCATAAAATGAACGTATTTCACTCGCTATTGAAAATGAGCCTACTACACAAATGACATCCTCTTTTTGTGCTCCTTCCAGCGCTGTTTTTATTCCATTTAATGGAGTTTCGCAATTTACTATAGCGGAATTGTATTTTCTTAAACAATCGGTTAAATCTTCTGCTTTTAAAGCTCTCGTATTATTGGGGGTTATAGTATAGAATTTTTTTGCATATGGTGCGATTATATCAATCATTGAAATGTAATCCTTGTCAGCTAAAACGCCAAATACAAAAATTATTTTTTTCCCCGAAAAATATTGTATCAAACCTTCTTTCAGAGCCTGAAAACACTGTGGATTATGCCCGCCATCTAAAATCACAACCGGATCCTTCTGCATCACTTCGAATCTGGCTGGCCATGTTGTTTTTTTCAAGCCTTCTTTAATATCAGCTTCGCTGATTCTCCACCCACGCTTTTGTAATGCACATACCGTTTCTAAAACAACAGCGGTGTTCTTAAGCTGATGGCTTCCTAAAAGTTTAATATAAATATTTTTCATGTTTTTATAATCAAACATCTGACCATCTAAATCTGAACTTACAGGATTTAATTCTGAGAAATCTGCAATGAATAAATCTGCATTTACTTTTTTGCAGGTTTCTTCCACAACATTAACCACCTCTTGCCCTTGCTGATACAAAACAACCTGGCAATCTCTTTTTATAATTCCGGCTTTTTCCCTTGCGATTTCAGAAATGGTATCTCCAAGTTGTTCCATGTGGTCCAGACCAATTGAAGTTATTACAGCTACCTCTGTATTTTCAATGAAATTTGTACAATCAAGTCTTCCGCCCATTCCGACTTCAAATACTACAATATCGCAGCATTTTCGTTTAAAAAATTCAACTGCTATCATTGTAATCAGCTCAAATTCAGTGGGACCTTCCTTCATTTTTTCCACAAAAGGCTTTATAAATTCAACAATTTCAATCAATTCAGAATCTGTAATACAGTGGTCATTAACCTGATAATATTCGTTAAATGTAGATATAAATGGAGAAGTAAACAGTCCTACTCGATAACCAGATTCATTTAGTATATCAGCAAGCATTCTGGAGGTTGAACCTTTTCCATTTGTACCTGCGATATGAACGAATTTTAGTTGTTTTTGTGGATTACCAATTAACTCATTAAGCTCAATAATTCTGTCTAATCCCAGTTTAGTTCCTTTCCATGACTTGCTATGTATAAATTTTATTGCTTCCTCATATATCATCTTTATCCACCCTTCAAAGTTTACTCCAACTATTAAACGTCTCTACTAAAGCTTTTTCTAATCTGGTTTTCGCATTCTTAAATAATGTCTCATTATAGGCAGAAACTTCCTCCTCTCCAAAATATCTGTTATCTATATACGCCCTATAATTTATTTCCAATATCAGCCCTTGAAATACGTCACCATACAGCGATCGATAATACTTAATTGTATTTCCACCTTTAAATATTGAATCAGTGTTAGTCGAAAAATCATACAATTGCAGATTTTCATCAAACACTTTTACGGTTTCTCTGTCAGAAGTGGCTCCATCTGAATTTCCAATGCAAATATCATCATTATATTGCTGAAAAAAGCTGTGTATATCTATTAAATACACCTTTCCAAATTGTAGAATCTTCTCAGCCAGCTGTCTTTTCAATTCCTCATGATAAGGCTTGTAGAATGTTTCTATCCGCTCAGTTATTTCCGCTTTGCTTAAAGAGCTTTCATATAATCGTGTTCCGAAGGTATTGGTTTCATAAACAACTGATTGTAAATAACTATCTGATTTAAAGTGATTGGGTGCTCTATTTAAATCAACCACATACCGGCTGATATTGGAAATAATTTGTGTTACCCCATATTCCTTTAAGAAATCAAATAACTCTGGCAAAAACCAATCCATATTAGTCATCACTGCTGACTTTTTCATCTTGTACCTAATGGAATCAGGCAGATATGTACCACTGTGTGGAAAGCTTACAACAACAGGATATTGGCTGTTTGTATTTATCACATTATATAAATCCATAATTGCTTTAAATAACCCCCTTTTAATCCGCCAATGTAATAATTTCTAATGATTTAATTCCCTCCAACTGCTCTTTTTCCAATTCATCTTTTATTTCTTGCAGTCTCTTATGTAAAATAGGATGTACATAATTAGGTTTCATTTCGCAAAGTGGTTTCAGAACGAACATTCTATCATGCAATCTGGGGTGTGGAATGATTAAGTCTTCATTTTCATATATTTCGTGATTATACAAAAGGAGATCAATATCCATTGTCCTTGGTCCCCAGTGGACAGTTCTAACACGTTTTAATTTGTTTTCAACCTCCAAAACATGGGCTAATAGTTCTTCAGCTGTCAGTAATGTTTTAAGTTCTACGCAGCAATTAAGGAAATCATCCTGTTCTACGCCTCCGACAGGCGAAGTAATATAGGAAGAGGATTTGTTTATTATTACATTTCTGGAATCACTAATCAGTTCCAGCGCGTTAACAATGTTCCTGTTCCTGTCACCCATGTTGGAACCTAATCCTAAAAATGCTGTACTCCATCCTCTCCTTATCTTTACCGATACATAATTTACAATGCAGCCTATAGGTGCCCATGGTTTTTTTATTTCTACCATTATCTCCTTAACCATCTGATATTTAAGAAGAATCGCTTCTGCGATTACTTCTGCGCAGCTTTCAATTAAATCATAGGATTTGGCGCCAAATATATCAGAAACCAGGTTGCAAATATCCGCATAGTTTACTGTAAAGTCTATTTGATCGTTGACCCCCGCTTTCCGGACACATAATGACAATTGCAGAGATATAAAAAACTTCTGTCCCAACTTTTTTTCTTCTTCCAAAACTCCATGATGAGCAAATATCTCTAAATCTGTTATACTTATAGTATCCAATCAATTACCTCCTAATGGCGTCCTCTCACGATTTCATCAGTTATAATACATACCCTTTTATTCGCTTGTACATCATGAACCCTTATAAAATCACAGTGCTTGGATATTGCTAATGCCGTCGTTGCAAGAGTGGCTTCCAGTCTTTCCTCCAGAGGTAAATTAAGTATATTTCCTATAAATGATTTTCTTGATGTACCTATTAAAACCGGATATTTTAATTTTGAAAATTCCTCCAGATTTTTAATAACAGAAATATTTAACGCAACTGTTTTTGCAAAACCGACTCCAGGATCTAAGATGATTTTATCATGAGGGATGCCTGCATTAAGTGCTATATCTAAAGCCTCATTTAAATCAGATATAACATCTATAATAAAATTGTTATAATTCATATTGTCTCTGTTATGCATTATGCAGCATGCCACATCGTATTTAGAACACACGGACGCCATATGTTCATCTTTTTTCATACAGCCGAAATCGTTTATCATTGATGCTCCTAAACAAATAGCCTGTTCTGCAACAGAAGCTCTTCTTGTGTCAATAGATATGGGTACATTTATATGTTTTTTCAGCTCCTTTAAAACTGGCAGAACTCTTGACATTTCGACTTCCTCTTCCACTGGTATTGCTCCAGGCCGTGAAGATTCCCCTCCGATTTCTATAATATCAGCTCCTTCACTAACCAATTTTTCTGCATACGATATTGCTTGATTAATTGAATTGTGTTTTCCTCCATCATAAAAGGAATCTGGCGTTAAATTTACGATACCAACAATATAGGTTCTTGCTCCAATATCAAATTTCGTGTTTCCAATAATCATTTCCCCTACCTCCAAAATTTAGTAAACTAATTTTTCATTCATTTTTTCCTGACTCCAATTGCATATATCCTTAGCTTCACAAAGAAAGCAGAGGCGTGATAATTTATCTGCTTTATATAATAAATTTGCGAAGGAATCATTCTCATCTTCCAATTTGCGGTGTTTCGTTATGGCATTCTTGCACATTTCTATCTCTTTTACGTTAAATTTGCATGAAGCAAGTATACTATCTGCTATTTCAGCTGCCGAAATGTGATGAGGTATTCCCTCCTCATACTGCCGCCACTTTGTTATATCGTGGATCAATGCAGCTGCATAGATTAATTCCTTATCATACCCACAATTATTTTCAAGATTTAAAATATATGCAATTCTAGCCACATCTATAGAGTGGTTTAGATTATGCTTACAAAACATTCTTTCTCTCTCAGCAATTTCATTTCTTCTTAAATATTCTTTAAAAACTTTATTATTTAATATATTACTGATGCGTTCCATCGTAATTCTCTCCCAGTATGTTTTGAAAATATGATACTGATCAATCTGTTTCAAGTGATAATAACTGCAATGCTTCTTTTCTTGCTTTATCATCCGTCTTAAAAATCCCTGCAAAACAAGTGGTTACCGTTTTAGTGCCTGGTTTTCTGATTCCCCTCATATTCATACACAGATGTTCTGCTTTTATAAGTATTGCTGCTCCTATTGCCTGTGCATCGTTTTCTAATATGTCAACGATTTCTGCTCCTAACCGTTCTTGTAGCTGTGGTTTTTTGGAACACATATCTACCACACGGGCAAGCTTACTTAACCCTAGCAGTCTTCCCGGCGCTGGAATGTAACAGATACTTGCAGTTCCATAGAAAGGCAATAAATGATGTTCACACATTGAGTAAAATGGTATGTCCTTTACAATCACCATCTCTTCAGTACAACTCTCACCGAAATACTTCAGTACACTTTGAGGAGGCGTCTCTAATCCTGCAAATATTTCACAATACATATTAGAGATTCTTTCTGGTGTCTCTCTCAACCCTTCCCTGTCAGGATCTTCGCCTATTGCAATCAGCAACTCTCTTACAGCAAATCGTATTCGTTCTTTATCCATGACTAAATCCCCCTTGTAACCCTTATATATTTTTTAATACTAATTTCCTCATCCTCATAAAATACCTGCTCCGGATAAAAATTACTTTCAAATTCCGGAAAGTATCGATTGCCTTCAAAAGACCTTTTTATCTGTGTTATGTAAATATATTTGCATTTGGCAATTGTCGCTTTATATATCTCACTTCCACCGCAAATCCACACCTTCTTACCCCCAGAGCCAGTATCCGGTATTTCCTCAATTTGATGAATAACCTTTACATTTACGTTATCTGAAACATAGTTTTTATTTCTTGTTAATATATAATACTCATTCTCTGAGTATATCTTTTTCATAGATTCAAATGTTTTCCTGCCAATTACCAGGATATGCCCCTTTGTCGCAGTATTAAACCAAATCATATCTTTGGGAATATTCCAGGGTAACTTATTTTCACTTCCAATGACTCTATTAATATCCATTGCAGCAATAGAAATCCACTCACATTCTTTCAAGGTGATATCTCCTTTCTATGTATTTTAATATTAATTATGTATTTTTTTACTGACTTAACAATAATACACTTTAAAAGACATGTCAACGATCATTTTCCGCCATAAAATATTGACACTTTATTTTTTTACCGTTATAATATTAATATAATCTATTTGATACGAGGAGAACTTTGATGATAAACTTGTTACCTAAATTGAGCGGCCGAGAAAAAAGATATCATGTTGGTTCTCTGGGGCATGGGAAAACCTATGACTGCTTCAGATATTGCAGAAAATGGAAAAAGTATAAGTATAAATACGGTTCAGGCTACGTTACGCAGTTTACTGAAAAAGGGGTATATTGAAATTTACGGAATAACATATAGCGGTACGGTATTAGCGCGTGAATATAAACCTATCGTTAGTGCTGAACAATATGCTGCCGAACAACTTCAATCCATGAGAGTAAATACTTTAGACTTTTCAACATTAAACTTTTTGGATCATTTAGTAAATAATAGCAGTTCAGATATATTAGATGAATTAGAACAGGTAATAAAAATCAAGAGGGGGGAGGGGGAGAAATAGTATGTCATCTTCCCTAATATTAACTAATTGTTTCTTCTGTGGACTTGCAGCATTATCATTAATTCCGCTTTTAAGATATCCCAATTTTTTGGTTTACAAAAAGGGCGTTCCTCTTTTCATTGCTGTATTTATAGTCTTTTTAAAGATGCTTTTGCCTTATGAATATTCATTTACACATACAATAGCTTCCCGAACTATACTTCCATTCTTAAAGAACATAGAAGCATTTACAATATATAATAATGAGCTTGGTAATGTAATAAAAATAATCTGGTTAATCATTGCATTGCTCTTATTTACCTTTATTACATCTAAACATCGAAAACTAATACAAATACTTTCCCTGGTTCAAGAAACAGAAGATAAAGAGCTCAATCAATTATTAACAGAGTTATGTAATCTCAAGCATTTGAGAAAAAAACCAAAGTTAATTCAAATGAATGTAAATACTGGTCCGTTTATTGTGGGATTTTTAAATCCAATTATTGTATTTCCATATTTTAATTTATCACTGCCGGAAAAGAAATTTGTTCTGATGCATGAATTAGAACATTTGAACAGCTTTCACATTATTATAAAATACTGCATAGAAGTAGTAACCATCATTTACTGGTGGAATCCCGTTTTGTGGATTTTCCGCAGAGAAGTTTTACGTGCTTTGGAATTGCAGGCAGATACGCAAGTATTACAAAACCTTTCAAATAATTCCAGACTATCTTATTTAGAAACCTTAATCAAGTTATCCAGGATAATTTGCCAAAGGCAGGATAATTCTATATTAACACTCTCATTCTCACTAAAAAACAGTTTGCTGGAATATCGGATAAAATCAGCTTTAAAGTTTAATTTTGTTAACAAACAGTTAAAAAATAGTAAAGTATAAATTATACCCTTTGCTTTTTACTGTTTCCTTAATGATACTTTCATTTTTTTATACATTTGAATCATACAATATTAATCAGACAAATGTTGAAGGGACTTTCACTGTCAATGCTAAAACAGATTATTTTGTTGAGCGCCAGGATAATACTTTTGATTTATATATAAAGGGGGAGTATGTTGTTACTATGCAGGATATCCCTGGTTGTCTAGTTAAACTGCCAGTACATAGATAATTATCTCAAAATAACTTTTTAAGAAAGGAATTATCATGAAGAAAATATTCAGATATCCTGTTATTTTTACAATGTGTGTAATTTTTTTTGGAAGTATCCAAAATATGCAAGCATTCGCAAGTCCTTACGTCTCAAGTTCATTTAATACAGCATCGGTTTGGGTTCAATCTGATATAATCGAATGGCGTTACAAAGTTATAGATGGAAAATTATATAGAAGACAATATAATTGCACTACTAATAAATGGATCGGAAGTTGGAAATTGGCCGAATAACATAAAAATCTATGTACTGGAATTAATATCCTGCCTGTTACTGGAATCTAATTTTTAAATTTATCAAATCTAGCTATTATATTTGAAATATTCTTTATTAAATATTTATTTCGTAATCCACTCAAGGTGAGCGCCCTGTTCCACTGTTCCGTAATTTATTGGCGCAATTTCTCCTGTTTCTGGATTGGTCGGTTGGTCAATTTGATATAAATATCCGTTTTTTCCATATCTGCCACACTTACTTTGGTCATAGCGTTCGCTATCCATACAAATGTTGACAACTTTCAATCCAACTACCATTTCTTTGCTTCCCTGGAAAAGCTCATGTTCCCATAGAAACTCACATTCCATATTCAAAGCACTCTTTGATTTGCGGCGCATTAACCTTTGAGGCTTTCTCTGCCGTTAAACCAGATGCGGTGATTTCATCTGTTTCAAACTCATTGTTGCCTATCGTTTTTATACAGCGGTCATAAATGTCATTAGAAGGGAAATTTAACACGCACTCTCTCGTTTCTTTCAGTGACTGATACATATGCCCACCTTTATCAACTTTTCCCATGATACAGATGAAGTTGTCAGCTCCGCTACCCGAAAAGGATGACCAGGAATGCAGACAGGCGTTTTCTTTACCGTTGGATTTCCAACCTGTAACGACGAATACCAGCGACGGCATGGCTGTCACTAAATCATACCAAGACAAATTACCACAGGCCTCCAGGTATTGCTTTGTATCATATCCGGAAAGACTCTCCGGCCTTTCAAAAACAGAAATTTCCTTTTTCATAAAGAATTCCTCCCTTTTTTTGCATTCAGGCAAACTTCATCGACTAAATCAAGAGGCTCTATAACCTTTACGGCATCCCCGTAGCTTTGTATCCATTGGAGTAAGAAATTACGATTTGTATACCATGCAGACCATCTAAATATGATGAAATAAGGTTCTATCGTACGTTCGCTTTCTCCTTTTTCAGAATAATATTGGAACTTAATTAATTCCCGATTATTAATGACCTGTTTTATCAAATCAATTTTTTCAGTCAGGCTCACTTGATAAAATGAGGCTAAATCAATTATAATTCTATTTTGTTCGGAGAGAGGACAGCACGCTTTTCATACGCGAATTTCTCCATAAGACTTTGAGTATAAGTGTATTTTGAAATGCTGTCTATACTCTTGAGGCCCATAAAAATTGCACTCAATTCTTCTTGCGTCAGTATTGTCTAATTGATTTTATAACCTTCTGCAATGGAAAGCCCCCCGCCATATCCCTGCATGGACACAATCGGGATACCAGCTTTACATATATGATCAATATCACGCTGGATCGTCCTGGATGAAACCTCAAATCGCTCCGCTAACTGCGAAATTGTCACTTTTCCCTTCTGCAAAAGGATTGTAATGATACCGATTAAACGATCTATTTTCATATGCTCACCCCTATCCCATTATAACATAGGAATCGGACATACATATGTCTTGTTTTAGGCATAACGACCTTTCGTTAAAATTAATAAAATTCTAATAAGGCAAATGAAATTACTACAAAAATATCTAAATACTCCATATCTTTTATGAACTAACCTCTTGTACAGGTTAGTTTCCGAAATTCGACAAAAACAGGTTAGCATCGCTTTGTGTTAATATGAACATAATAAAACATGGCAACATTCCACAATGTCACCATGTCCTCTAGCCTTACTTATAAAACTCTTCTTAGAAACGGGATTGTTTTATGTCAAGAAATTACCCAAAGCTTATGTTTATTTCGTAATCCACTCAATGTTGGTGGGTTGGTAATCTGATATAAATATCCGTTTTTTCCGTATCTACCAAACTTACTTTGGTCGTAGCGTTCGCAATCCATACAAATGTTGACGTCTTTCAAAATACTCTTGACAGGCAGCACATAGAAACCGTTTCAGACCTGTTTTATAGCAATACTAATAAACAGACTTCCATTCCGCGATATTGGAACTATCGAATTTAAACGGAGGTCCGAGAATTATTTCTGTACCGCCGTCGGAGGCTTCTATTACCTGGTAATCTCCCATTTCTCCTGCCTTAAACTTGTCGCCGGCTTTTCCTGTGATTTTTCCTTCTACCAGTGCCATAGAGGTATATGCTCCCAAAGAACCTACGTCAAGAGGATTCCACAGATACATATATGGACAGGAATGTGCTTCATCATCCCCTATGTATTCTGCCATTTCAGAAGGAAGTCCAAGACCGGTTAGCTTTACCTTTGATTTCTCGTCCTGAAGGACCTTAGCTGCTGCATTGATCCCCACTGTAGTAGGAGCGCAGATCACCTTTAAATCCGGATATTTTGATAAAAGAGCCTGTGTTTGATCTGTGGATTTCTGAGGTTCATCATCTCCATATGCCACTTCAACCAGATTGAGTTTCGAATACTTTTCTTCCTTCATAACCTCTTTCATGGATTCAATCCATGCATTTTGATTGGTGGCCTGAGAGGTGGCGGAAAGAATGGCCCAATCTCCCTCACCGCCGGAGATATCATAGACCGCTTCCATCAATGCCTGACCGATCTCTTTGATTCCTGCCTGATTGACAAACGTCTGCCTGCTGTCTTTATTGACCTTGGAATCCAGACAGGAAACTTTGATTCCTGCTGCCATTGCGTCCTCTAAGGCCGCCTGCAGGGCATTTTCATCATTCCCAGCGATGCAGATGGAATCCACACCTTGGGAAATCAGCGACTGAATAACGGAAACCTGCGCATCGGCCGTAGCAGACTCGGGATGCTTTACAATACAAGTTCCTCCTTCCGCTTCAATGACCTTTTGAAATCCCTGAGCAATCTTTTCATTGTAGGGATTTCCTGCAGATTTTGTGATGACTGCATACGTCTTTCCAGAGGAACTTCCCCCTCCGTCCTGAGCCACCGATGACTGATTTCCCCCAGTCTCTGTTTTCCCCGAACAGCCGGCAAGAGTTCCAAACACCATTGCCGCACACAGGACTCCGCAAACCATTTGTTTTCTCATCTTACGATTACCTCCCTTTATTAATCATAGTTTTATACTAAAACACCCCCGGTGTCTTGTATCACAGTTGTTTCCTTTTCACATTTTTAACTATTTCCGGTATCATGACTGCCAGAATCAGCAGTGTTCCCAGGATCACCAGAATGACCTGAGGATTCATATTGATCTGGCCTAATCCTATTCTTAAACAGATGATGATAAATGCGGATATGATGGCACCGATCAGCTTTCCTTTTCCCCCGGCCGTTGAGATTCCTCCAAACACAGCCATGGCGATTGCATCCAGTTCAAAACCGCTTCCCGTGGTGGTATTAGCGCCATACAGTACGGATACAAGAAACATGGCACTGATGCCGGCCATCATTCCTGCAACGGAGTACACCAGAAGACGGATTTTCTGAACATGAATTCCGGAAAAATAAGAAGCTTTCCGGTTGCTGCCAATGGCATACAGCTTTCTCCCAAATGTTGTCTTGCTCAACAGAAAGGTGAAAATGACCGCTGCAATTATAACAACAAAGAAGATATAAGGAACGGGACCGATTTTTCCTGCCATGGCGCGAAAGCCCTGATTGTTTTTGAGAGAGACAGAACCTCCGCTGCCCAAAGCAATCTCTGCAACTCCACGGAAAATAATCATGGTAGCTAACGTAACAATCATGGACGGCAGTTCTGTAAACAGGGTCACAGCAATGCCGTTAAAGAGTCCGCAGGCGGTTCCTGTTAAGATTCCAATCAACAACACCACGGGAAACGGTACCCCTGCATTGCCTGCAAGACAGGCGGTAGTTGCGGACAAACAGACCGTCGCTCCAACCGACAAATCGATTTCACCCAAAATCAGAATATACGCCATAGGAAGCAAAAGGAAGACTTCCGTTAAATACTTTGGCATCTCTCGAAGTACATTCACCGGTTTGTAGCTTGGTGAGATAACCATACAAAACAGATTTACCATGAGAAACAGAAGTACCAGTACACCTTCCCAGCTTAAAATCCTTTTTTCCAGTTTTGATCTGACTGCGCAGATAAGCTTCTGCCTGATTTTCCCGCCATTGCTACATCTCCCTTCTTTTTAGATTTTTCTTCTGCATCATACGCTGAGCCACTACATTTAAAATAATAACGACTAAGATTATAACGCCCTTTACCGTATTCTGTACGATGGAATCAATTCCCACCAGAGGAAGGGCCTTTGCTATGACCGCTAAGATCAAAGATCCCAGTAAAGCACCGGCTACGGTTCCCCGGCCGCCTGACATGCTAACCCCGCCAATGACACAGGCGGCGATCACATCCATCTCTTTTCCGTACAGCATGTTTGGCTGAGCGGAGGAATACACAGCAACCGACAGAGCGCCGCACAAACCGGAAAGCATGCCCATAACCGTATAGACGATCAGTTTAATCTTCATGGTATTGATCCCGGATATGGCCGCTGCCTCCGGATTGCTTCCCACTGCATAGATCTTTCTTCCTGTTCCCGACCATTTCATCACCGCAAAAAAGATGATATAGCATAGAAGTACAATGACGATCACGTTATTTAAAAGTCCAAGACCAAGTTCTTTTTCCAGGGCAAAATTTTTAAAGTCTCCCAGATTCTCTGCACTTGCCCACTGGCTTTTGGCTATCAGATAAGCAAAGCCTCTGTAGATATACATAAATCCCATGGTCGCTATAATTGGAAGCACTTTTCCTCTTGATACCACAAGCCCGATTGCGGCACCGCACACGGCACCGATTAATATGGCGATGAGAAACAGCAGGAATGTATTATGTATCACATTATACTTTAAAAGCATTCCCACAGCCATACCGGAAACCGCCAGGGTTGAGGTAATGGAAATATCAATGCCACCAATGAGCAAAACGCACAGCATTCCTAATGCCATGATCATAATGACCGCGTTATTCTTTACCATATCCTGAAGGGATTTGGCGGTCAGAAATGAAGGGCTTAAAATCTGTATGATGATGCATAAACTGATGAGAACAAGGAGCAGGCTGGCCTCTCTGGAGCCTGTGATCCTTTTTTATCAAGCTATTTTTTCCCATTAGTCCAAACTCCTTTCCGTATCCTTTTCGGATTTTTCCATGGCATACTGAAGAATGGATTCCTGAGTCGCTTCCTCACGGGATAATTCTCCGGAAATTTTGCCGTTGCACATCACCAGGATCCGGTCACTCATACCGAGAATCTCCGGCATTTCAGAAGAGATCAGAAGAATGCCGTAGCCTTTTTTTGCCAAATCACCCATGATCTGATATATCTCCGCTTTTGCCCCTACATCTACCCCCTTGGTTGGTTCATCCATAATGACCACCTTCATCTCCTGGCTCAGGGCTTTTGCCACAACCACCTTTTGCTGATTTCCTCCGGAAAGGGAGCTTGCCGGATCAAAGATAGAAACTGCCTTGGTATCCACTTCTTCCAGAAGCTCTTTTGCGGTTTCATTTTCCATCTTTTCATTGATCACACCACGTCTGGAATACTTCTTTAAACCAGGAAGGGTCACATTGCGCCCAAGTCCCCAACTAAGGATCAATCCCTCTTTTTGACGATCTTCCGGAAGCAGCACAATTCCTTCCTTCATGGCATTAGCCGGTTTTTTTATGAGCAGTCGTCTTCCTTCTAAGTAAATGTTACCTGAGTCCGGTTTTGTGATTCCGCAGATGCTCTCGACCACCTCTGTCCGGCCTGCTCCCACCAATCCGGTAAGTCCCAGGATCTCCCCCTGATGCAGCTTAAAACTGATGTTCTTAAAATATCCGGTCCTTGAAAGCTGTTCAATGCGCAAGACTTCCGGACCTCTCCGGATCTCCGTCTTCGGAAAAAGATCTTTGATTTCACGGCCAACCATGGCTCTGATCAGATCAGAATTGGTTATCTCATCAGTCTGGTAAGTGCCGATGTACTTAGAGTCACGAAATACTGTTACCCGGTCAGCCAGCCGGTACATATCCTCAAACCGGTGGGAAATAAAGATAACCGAAACTTTGGAAGCCTTTAGCTTATCAACAATCCGGTATAATTCTTCTGATTCATTTCTTGTCAGTGCTGCGGTCGGCTCATCAAGAATGATGATTCTCGCCTGTGTGGAGAGCGCCTTTGCAATTTCCACCATCTGCTGCTGAGCAACACTTAGGTTTCCCATCTCATCGGAACACTTAAAATCTGCATTCAGCTCCTTTAACAGCTTATCTGCTTCCTGATTCATAAGCTTCCACTGGATGATTCCTTTTTTTATCATTTCATGGCCCATAAAAATATTTTCCGTTACGGAAAGATCGGGATAAGAAGTGGGGTGCTGGTAAACTGCAGCGATCCCGGCTGCCTGGGCATCTTTCGGTCCCTTAAAATCCACCTCAGCACCGTCCAGAAAGATCGTTCCCTCTTCCGCTTTATGGACTCCTGTAATCACTTTGATGAATGTGGATTTTCCTGCCCCATTCTCTCCCATCAATGCATGGACCTCACCTTTTCTCAGATTAAAATGAACCTGATTCAGGGCTTTTACCCCAGGAAATATTTTTGTAACCCCTTTTAATTCCAATACATAATCGGACATCTTTTTTTCCTCCCTTCTCAACTGATATCAGTTTATCATCGGCAGGCTGGAAGGCAAACGGTATTATTTTTTGATATGGGTAATTTCTTTTTGAGTTTTTTTATATAACATGTATTATTTTTCTATTTTTCCTTGTTTTCTTTCTTTGTTTAGTTAAAATAGAACTATATTATCGCTGGTTGGGGGTACTGCAATGAAATTACTGATTGTTGATGATGAAGAGCTTACACGAATCGGTCTGATCAATTCCATTGATTGGGAGTCTTTGGGAATCTTTACGCTGTTCCAGGCCGAAGACGGCGTAAGCGGACTTCGGATTGCCAGAGAAGTCAGACCGGAAATCATTTTATGCGATGTGAGAATGCCCAGAATGAACGGGATTGAGCTGGTGGAACGGCTGGAGAAGCTTCTCCCCAATTCCGCTTTTATCTTTATGAGCGGCTATTCCGACAAAGAATATCTAAAGGCCGCCATACGCCTGAAAGCCATAAACTACGTAGAAAAACCGCTGGATCCCGCAGAAGTGGCCGCCACCATAAAGGAGGCTTATCACTGCGTCAGACAAAATATGAAAACCGTAAAAAATGAGTTGTTTTATTCCAGAGAAGGGGACTCATCTTTTGCCGCTGCCCTGACTCAGCCATATAAAGTCAGCAGAGAAACCATTGCTGCTTTGGCAAAGGAACTGAAAATTAAACTTACGCCTTCCTTAAGCGTTACCTCCTTTGTTGTAAAAGTGGAGCAAAGCCAGGCAGATTTAAACCACATGAATCAGATACTGACTGATTTAGAAATATTCCTTTCCTATTCCTGTAACAGAGTTTACTATATTTCAAAATACATCCAATACCACATTTTTCACATCCTGTCTCCTGCACCGCTTTCTTCCCCGTCCATGGATCGGATCGGTGCATTTTTAAAAAAATGCTTTCAGCAGACATGTGCATTTTATATCAGCAAAGGGGAGACATACACCGGCATCTCGAAAGCCTACGACTCCTATGCCAGCGCAGTTTCCCTTATGCAAAGCAGTTTTTTCTTTGATTCAGGCACCTATTTTACCCCTGAAAAAAAGATGACCGTAAACACAGAAAAGCCAGGTAACGGTTCTTACAACCGTTATGTCGTCCTCCTTTCAGAGGCTGTCTTATCAAAGGATTTAAACACGGTTAAAGATTTGCTATTACAGCTTCATCATGAATTTTATCAGCAGAAAAATATATTCCCCCATGAAGCAAGAGACCTGTATTATAAGCTTTTCATGGTATTAGAAGACTGCCGCCAGCAGCTTCGGCTGGCCCCGGCCACAGAACCGGAAAATGCCATGAAGCTTCTTGAGAACTGTTTTAGTTTCAATAAGCTTCATGACAAGCTGACGCAAAAGGCAGAGCTGCTCTTTGAAGCAGCCAGGTCCTATATGCCGGATAATTCCACTATATTTCTGATAAAAGATTACATTCACACTCACTATCATAATGATTCTCTATCGGTTCGCGATATCGGCAATGAGGTTTTCTTATCTGCCTCTTATGTATGTACCTATTTTAATGAAACCGGGCAGACCATCAATCAGTATCTTACGGAATACCGGCTGAAAAAAGCAAAGGAACTTTTGGCTGATCCTGGTTATCAGATTGCCGATATCTCTTTAAAAGTAGGTTACAGCAACGGAAATTATTTTAGTAAAAGTTTCAAAAAGCTGACTGGCTTATCACCATCTGATTACAGGGAGAAAATGCTGAAATGAGACATCTGATACGAAGGGCAAAGACTTATTACAACAATATGATGCTGCAAACAAAATTTACCATTACCCATCTGCTCATAACCACCATTCCCATGCTGGTTATGTTTCTCTTTTTTTACGGAAAACTCTACAATATGGTTTTAGCTTATACCGTCCGCTCAGAACAGACAGCCTCTGCAATGACCATACCACAGATCGATCTGCTCATTGATACTATTCTTACCGCACAAAAAGACCTGGAAGGGCATCCCTATTACCGAAAACTGTTTCATTCCAGGGACTACCAGAACGCTGACCCGCTCACAGATTCTGCTGATGCCATAGACTTTTGCAGACTGGCGAAAAAAACCATTGATGGAGAATACATAACCGACATTCGCATTTACATGGATCTGCCAAATTCCCAGCCCATCTTTTACAAGAAAGACACCAGACGAATCTTCCGTCCTATGAGCGAAGCCAGAGGTGCGTACTGGCATGGTATTTTTCAGGGAAACCGTTCTTTTAGCTCTCTTTTCTGCCCTGAGTTTTATTTAAGTCCCATAGAGGTAAAGGAATCCGGAGATATGGCCTTTATAACAAAAGCTTCCATTCCTTATAATGAGGAATTGCGCACCTGTTATATTGCCATTTACTATTCCAAGACCCCTTTTACAAGTCTTCTGAAAAACAATTTATCCAAGGATACCAGTGTAGCCTATATTATCAATGACCGGGACAGCACGGTGGCCACCTCCAATCATGGACTTGCCGGGATTTATCATTTCAGTTATGGCAAGGTCCGGGATTATTTTATGTCATCCGATAACTTTATCATGAAGAAGATTCTGGGAGAAGATGTTTATGCAGGTTTTTTATCACATACAGAAAACAAACTGGTTTATGGTTGCCGTCATTCCTACCAAATCCATCATCCAGAAAAGTGTCCTTATTGTGATAGGTTTCTTCTTCATCTATCTCGTTTGCATCATAACTGCATTTTTAATTGCAACCAAACTATCCCATTCCATCACCAACCGTATTTCCTCCGTCATTCTTCAGATGTCCAGAGTCCGCTCCGGTCCTCCCACCCCTCTGCCTGATTCTGTGTATCACGATGAGATCGGTGGATTGATTGATACCTACAACTATATGACCAGAGCCATGAATCAATTGATTGCGGAACAGAACAAAGCCGCTGAAGATTTAAGGCTTGCCGAGTTTCACTCGCTCCAGGCTCAAATCAATCCCCATTTTCTCTATAACACCATGGACATGATCAACTGGCTGGCAAAACAGGGGCGAACCGATGAGGTATCGGAAGCAATTGTGGATCTTTCTCGTTTTTACAAACTGACACTGAGGAGGAAAGAGACCTTGAGCACCATTGCAGATGAACTGGAGCATGCAAATATCTATGTCCGCCTCCAGAATATGCGGTATCATCAGGTCATTGATCTGGTCAACGATATGCCCGATTATATGATGGACTGCACCATTCCTAAGCTAACCTTTCAGCCCGTGGTGGAAAATGCAATTCTCCACGGCCTTTTGGAAAAAGTTCCAAAAGGAGGAACCATTGTTATCACCGGATGGCTGGAAGAGAATGCAGCTGTAATCCTGATTTCCGATGACGGGGTGGGAATCCCTGAGGATAAGCTTTCCGGCCTTTTATCCGGAAAGGGGACCAGCAAAACCGGAACAAACATCGCCGTCTTTAACACCCACCGCCGTCTTCAGATCCTTTACGGTCCGGAGTACGGCCTAACCTATCATAGTGTGCCTGGAAAAGGAACGGAAGTAGAATTAAGGGTTCGTGCTGCCGGAATTCCATAAAACTGTGAATCACTGGCGATTAGACCGGACTTAAAAGGCAGGCTTGAGTATACAAGCCTGCCATCTACCTTATCTCCGTCACTGAAATTCCCCTGAATCATTGATTCTTTGTGCTCAGCCGATTTCTAATATTCTTCCTGATTTCTTTTTTGCCAGCCATAGCATTTTTTACTTAAAATACAATCCAAGTGCTAAAATTATACATGTTAGCTTCCAAAATTCGACAAAAACAGGTTAGCATCACTTTGTGAAATTGCACGAAAGCCTTAATATCGCTTTAACTGTAACGGTACCAATTTTCCTGCATAATAGAGTAGGGAAATAATTGCTAAGAATTATTTCCCTCTCATTGAACCGTACGTACGGGTCTCGTATACGGCTCTACAATTTATATTCCAACTTTTCTTAGATAATAATTTAAAGGATTGAGCAAGCCTGCCCGTCCTTTATTTTTTTGTTTCTAACAGTTCAGGATTCAAGATATAATTCACCACATCCATACTACTTCTTTTTTTATACCAACCTAACCTTGAATTTGCCACTTTATAGATATTTTCATTATTAAATCCGTTCTTATATTTCCGATTCAAGTAAGACAGATTTCTATAAATGGTCTTGGGCCTCTTCCATTGTTTTATAACTATTACTCTTATTTTATGTCTTAGCCAACCTCCAAACTCTTCCATAAATTGCTTCATCATTCCAATTCGAAAATAATTAATCCAGCCCATCACGATTTCGTTTACTCTTCTTATCGTAACTACTAAGGGTCTTGCTATTGCTTTTCCCCTTTTGAGATACTCTCGCATTACTTGAAATAACTTCGCTTTCTTCTCATTTGTAGGTTTAACCTTCCAGTCTCCACCACTCTTTAAGAACGTGAAACCCAGATATTTACTTCTCATCGGTCTGACTACTTTGGATTTGGTTGCATTTACTTTTAAGAATAGCTTTCTCTCAATCCAACTAGATATTGAACTCATAACTCTATTGGCTGCGGCTTCACTTTTTGTGAATATCAACACATCATCTGCGTATCTTACGAAGCGCAGACTACGCCCCTCTAATTCCTTATCCAGCTTATCAAGGTACACATTGGATAGAATCACTGAGATGGGACCTCCTTGAGGTACTCCGCTTTTGGTGGCTTTCACAATTCCTTTTTCCATTACCCCTGCTCCTAAATATTTGCGAATGAGGTTTAGGACACTGCTATCATTTACATGTTCTCTAAGAATCTGAATTAACTTATCGTGATTTACTTTATCGAAGAATTGCTCAATATCTATGTCTATTACCCATTCGTATCCACTATTTAAATATCCCAGCGCTTGTCTGATTGCATCATGACAGCTTCTATTTGGACGAAATCCATAACTGGATTCACTGAATATCGTTTCATAAATATCTGATATTGGCTGTGCTACTGCTTGCTGAATTGTCCTGTCTAACGCAGTGGGGATTCCTAGCGGTCTCTTTTTACCGTTACTTTTCGGTATATATACCCGTCTTACTGGCTTTGGAATATATGTACTGTTTCTAAGAGAATTTATGATGGTTTCCTGATTTTCTCTGATATAACTTCCCAATTCTTCCACAGTAATTTCATCTATCCCGCTTGCGCCTTTGTTGGCAACTACCTTTTTATACGCTCGGTTTAGATTTTCCTTTGTTAGTATCACTTCCATTAATTCCATTGCTGTTACTCCTCTTTCTACTATAAGATTCCTACACATCGCCCCTACAGGTATAAACAATATCCCTCGGTTACGTTCCTACTCTTCTTATTCATCTGATTTCTGGCTCATGTATTATTTTATAAGTAGCGATTTGTACTATAAATCGCTTCCGTCCTTCAGCTTCTATGCCTACTATGACTTCATCTGACTCCCTCCCCAAACCTTTTTCGACCATATCTTTCTGATATGTGGGTAGGGCCTCCCAGGGTAAGACACTAATCTTTCATTCCACAACCTCTTGATTTACAACTTCGGTTTACGTTTACCATTTGGGCTTTGGTTTGTGCGGCAACCTTACCCACCTAATCGCCTGATCAAGTTTCTGTCCGTAGGCTCGAGAATTTCGCTACACCACTTCCTTCACCCATACCATTACTGGTACCAGCTTGTGGATCGCTACACTTGGTGGTAAATACCCGTGGCTAGACTTTCACTAGCTAGATTAGTGCCATGCCTGGCACACCACAAAAAACAGACACCTTTCGATGTCTGTCTTCCGCTATCTCATATATAGCAATGATAAAACTCCTCCCGCAAAATCCTTTAAGAATACACCCATTTCTCTTATATCACATAATTATTCATATAATCGCTCTTATGAATTAAATCTGCAATGGTTATCCCGTCAAAGTAGTCATTAATCAGCTTATTAAGCCCTTCCCACATCTCCAGAGTCTGGCACTGACCGGCTCTGTTGCAGTTATTGGTCTCCCCTTCCAGGCAGGATACAGGCGCAAGAGATCCTTCTGTAAGCCGCAAAATACTTCCCACAGTATAAAGCTCCGGATCCTTGGCAAGCTTATAGCCGCCGCCTTTTCCTCTTAAAGAGATAAGGAGATTATTCTTACTTAAAATAGAGACTATGGATTCCAAATACTTCTCTGATATCTCCTGCCTTTGGGCAATGTCCATCAGCGTGATAAATTCTCCGTTATTGTGCTCTGCCAGATCAATCATGAGTCTGATGGCATAACGGCCTTTCGTTGAAATTTTCATATGCATAACCTCCTATTCATAATTTACCACAAGGTTAATATGTTTTTCAAGCCTATTTCTAATATTCTTCCTGATTTTCTTTTTTACCAGTCGTTTTCTCATCATAATCATCCAGGAAATGATGAACAGCCCCATCCTTTTTATAAGCAATAATGGTGCTTAAATTTACATTCTCCACACTTTTAAATAAATTGCCTTCAATATAGGGGTTGGTCTCCTTCAGCTGACTGATCAGATTCTTAATCTCCACCCGTTTGGAACCGGTATTTCCATCTGTCCTGCAGGTGGTGCAGGTATCAGTAAACCGGCATGCACACTGGATGAAATGAAGGTCATTGTAATCCCGCCACCGTTTGATATCATCCTCTCTTATGAGATACAGCGGACGGATGAGCTCCATACCTTCAAAATTGGTGCTGTGCAGCTTTGGCATCATGGTCTGGATCTGACCTCCGTACATCATTCCCATGAGAATAGTCTCAATCACATCATCATAGTGATGACCAAGTGCAATCTTATTGCAGCCCAGTTCCTTCGCCTTGCTGTATAAATGACCCCCTTCTCATTCTTGCACACAGATAGCAGGGGGATTTCTCCACTTCATAAACTGCATCAAAAATCTGTGTTTCAAATACGGTAATGGGAATATTTAAAAGTCTGGCATTGTTTTCAATTACCTGGCGGTTTGTCTCGTGATACCCTGGATCCATAACAAGAAATACCAGTTCAAAAGGAAACTTGTTGTGGCGCCGGATCTCCTGAAACAGCTTCGCCATCAGCATGGAGTCCTTGCCGCCTGAGATGCATACGGCTATTTTGTCATTTTCCTTAACAAGTTCATATTCATTGATCGCCTTGGCAAATTTACTGAATAATTCCTTGTGAAATTTTTTTCTGATACTCTTTTCAATCTCTTCCAGCCTGCCCTGGCCCTGCTCTTCTTTCTTCATAGTCTGAATGAGCCATGCTCCATAGCCTCCTGCCAGACTGTAGGCCGTATATCCTTTTTCTCTTAAAGTCTCTGCCGCTTCCTCGCTGATCACACCCTTTAAGCAATACAAAATAATTTTTTCTCTTTGGGAAGGGCGCAATCTTCTGCTGAGACTGCTTCCATATCCATGTGAATGGCACCCGGAATAAATCCGTGCTGATAGGCTCTTTCCTCTCTGATATCCACCAGAACATATTCTGACTGATCCATCTGCTCCAGCTGTTGCAATGACAGACTGCATTCACAAGTATCCATGTATTCTGAATCCATATCCTTATCTCCTATTCCTTTTACGCTTTCTGCTGCCCGCCTGCAAGGTCTTTGATAACCTCTCCAGCGATGATCAGACCTGCAACAGACGGCACAAATGCCAGACTGCCAGGAATATCCCTTCTCTCTGTGCACTTATGAGCAGCTCCGGGAGGGCAGATACAGTTTGTCCTGCAACTGATGGACATATCCTCGATGGGCCTGGTTGGTATTTCCTTTGAATAAACCACCTTAAGTTTTTTCACTCCCCGCTTCTTTAACTCTCTTCTCATAACCTTTGCAAGGGGACAAACCGATGTTTTATAAATGTCAGCGACCTCAAACTTGGTGGGGTCTAATTTGTTTCCTGCTCCCATGCAGCTGATGACTGGAACGCCCGCCTCTTTTGCCTGCATCACAAGCTGAAGCTTGGCTGTTACCGTGTCCACCGCATCCACTACATAATCATAATCCTGAAAGGAAAAATCTCCTGCATTCTCCGGTAAAAAAGAAGCATTTATGCATCTCTACCTCAGCATCAGGATTGATCTCTAAGATCCGCTCTTTCATTACTTCAACCTTATATTTGCCAACCGTTTTTCTGGTGGCTATAATCTGCCTGTTAATATTGGTCAGACATACCTTATCATCATCAACAAGAACAAAGGAACGGACTCCGCTTCTTACCAGAGCTTCCACAACATATCCGCCCACTCCGCCAATTCCAAATACTGCAACTTTCGCTTCTGACAGACGCTTCATAGCGTCTTCCCCCAGTAACAGCTGGGTTCTGGTAAACTGATTTAACAAATGAATCTACCTCTTTCTACATTTTCTGCCTGTTGGTATAAAAAAACACACTTCAAGTAATTATACTTCGAAAAGTGTGTTTGGGCAATTCATTTTTTACTGGATAAGGTTTCCTGCCGGCAGGAATTTGTTTTATTTAATGAAACGGTCAATTGCTTTGTTTAAATCCTCAATTGCCTGCTTGTCTCCTGATTCCACCGCGTCCACAATACAATGTTCAATATGATCCTTAATAATCACTTTTCCAGTTTGATTTAACGCTGATATAACAGCTGATAACTGGATCAGTACCTCACTGCAGTCCCGTTCCTCACTGACCATACGTTTCACAGATTCCAAATGTCCGATCGCACGGGACAGCCGGTTCATAACCACCTTTGTATTGGTGTGCTTATGGGGGTGTCCGGGTAAATGGGAATGGGTGTATTCCGTTCCATCCTCTGCCTTATGTGTGTGAAATTCCATGTTCTCGTTCATATTTGCTACTCTCCTCCATACTTATCTATTGTACTCTAAATTTCATTTTTTCACAATATGGAAGGGTAATTCTTGTAAAGATTATACTTTAAATTCTTTCATATAATAAAATCATCTTAATATGACCGGTGCGAAATTATCAGTCAATTGATACACCATCTTTTCTTTAATTTTTAATGTTAACACATAAGCCATTGTATATCGAATAGTTGTATCATTTCTTCTATTTAATATTTCAAGAAATCCCGGTCATCTTTTAAATTTTATTGACATATCCTCCCGGTCATGCTATACTTTTACTCCGAATTTTTAATACAACAGGAGGAAAACATGTCAAAATTTTATGAAACCCAACGGCTTTTACTAAGAACACCGGAACTGTCATTTGCACCCATGATCACGGACTATTATATAAAAAACCGGGAATTTTTATCGGAATGGGAACCTGTAAGACCCGAGGAATATTACACCACGGAATATCAGGAGAAACAGCTGGAAAACCAAATTGCAGACAGTAATGCATTAAAACTGTGGATCTCAAAAAAAGGGGAAGAAAATAAGGTGATCGGCGCTCTGACATTCAACAATATTGTAAAAGGAGTATTCCTCTCCTGCTTTCTTGGATATAACCTGGATAAAGATGAAATAAATATGGGTTATATGACAGAAGCTGTGAAAAAAGGAATTGAAATCATGTTTCAGGACTACGGTCTTCACCGGATTGAAGCCAATATTATGCCACGTAATATCAGGTCCCTGAAGGTGACACAAAAGCTTGGCTTTCAGGAAGAAGGTCTTTCCCCACAGTACTTAAAAATTAACGGAAAATGGGAAGATCACCTTCATATGGTATTATTAAATCATGAAATGAATGAATAAGGGGCGTTTGCAAAATGGCTGGCTTTCGGTCATTGGACAGCACAGATGGAAACCGCCGAAAGCAATGCCTGGGGCGGTTTCTTGTTAAATTCAAGGATATCAAATTTATAAATTGGTATTATCGTTTTAGCTGTAGCTTCTTATGTATTCTTATTATTAAACTTTATATTTACCCAACAACAGACTAAGATGCATTTAAAATAATCCATGATTATATTTTATTTGCGCGTATAACATCATGAGGATACCAATTGTAAAGGAGCCACCAAACACGATAACACTTTTTGCACCGCCGATAAACAGGCTTGCCACACCAGATAATAAGCATCCGATACCTATCACTATCATTGCAATTCCCATAATTCGTGTATATGCCTTTTTATCAGTTTCCTTAACTTTTGTATAATGATAATCATGCATAATATTTATCTTCTCTTTTATCCATAGAAGTAATCCTAAATACACAAATAACAATCCAATTCCACCCACGATTAGCAGGAATAGTATATCTTCCAAATTAAACCACCCTTACTTTTACAAATTTCGATTTATACACTTAGGATACAGGATTTTCTACTAACTATCAATATTAAGAATTCAATGTTCCGTAATTAGTTAATATCAGCTTACATCACTAAATTACAACAAACCTAATTACTGATAGCTAGTAGTTTTTAATTTATTGGCTTCGCATTATGCTCATTCTGTCCTATTAAATACTTTCAAAAAATCTTAATTGTAGCCGATCCATTCCTTCCAAAATAGATTTAATTGTAATTCTAGCGAATGTCTTTATTTCTCCGTCATGACGCGCCATCATTGGTAGAATATTATGGAAACGGGAAAAAGCACCGGGAAAACTCTCAGGCGTTTCATATCCATACTTAAAGGCAATATTAATAATTTTAGCATTTGATGATTTTATTTCTGCTCCGTCAAGCGATAGCCGCCTGTTCCGAATATAGCCACCTAAAGGTATCCCGCAAATCATTGAGAAAAGTCTTTGGAAATGATAGCTCACTTGACTTTTATTAGCAAGGTTATTCTCTTCGATCCTGTCGATTCCCTACACTTATGCTAATATATTTCTTTAGAGTATCTATATGCATTGGATAAAAAATTTCTGGTGAATCTTCTAATAATCTCCTTATTACAGAAACAGGTGTCCATTTGTAATTTTTTGACTCATCTGAAAAAGGAAGCATCTCTCCCTCTGCCTTACAAATAAACACAAAGACCATTATAGGATAGTTTCCAACTAAATTCTGAGAGCAAGAAAAAGGCATAAAATTTATGACCATATATGAATTGCCTTTATAGACTGTCGATAAATTTTCCCCTTGTATTTCAGTAATATCAAGCCCTGTTTCTTCTTTAACCTCTCTTCTCAGCGTAGCAAAAATACTCTCAAAAGCCCGTATTTTTCCGGCGGGTATTTCTATAAGTCCATCTTCATATAAGGCCTCTGGTTTGACACGAGTTTGCATAAGTATATTTTCTTCACCATTAATCTCTCTAACTATTATCCCGCCTGCTCCAGGAATAGAAAATTGTTCCATGAAAAACACCCCCATTAATATAAATCTACAAATACAATTTTTCGATAAACTCTATTTAATAATACACCAAACATTTCTAACTATCAATATTATGTTCTCAATGTACACTAATACGTTAAATGCTAATTTACCGGCTCAAAATCATCCACAACGTCTTCACCCTCGGAAGACTGTTCTGTGCTCTGGCCGGTATCTGTACTTTCCTCCAGCCTTTCAAATACCTTTCATACAGCTCACAGTCATATCCGGAAAGCATTATCTTAGCCTTACTATGAATGCTTGTATCCAACAGCTACTGGCATATTTTCAATTATCCAGGAGGCGATACGTTTCTTGCTTTCAGGATTTCTATACAAAGATACTTTTGACGCTACTTTACCTTTTCCATTCTATAATGTCCTTCTCCATCTAATTGCTTTACCCCGTTTTTATAGAGATATCCCATCTTCTCATAGAATGCACAAGCCGTTTTAGAGGCTGGAATCTCAACTCTACTGGCTCTAGTAAATAACTCATCATTCTCTAATGCTTGTATAATTGCTTTTCCTATCCCCTTCCTTTGCAGTTCAGGTAGAACGAAAATTGTTAATAATATACTCTCCGTCATACTTCCAAAGAAACTACTTATAGAGCCAGTTCCCACAACTGTATCACTCTTATCTACTGCAACATATGTATTTGCATACGAAGCGGTTTTACGTATTTTATTAGAATTAAATTCTTTCGCGAGTTTTTCCATCTCCTCTATTGAATAGTCTTGAATATTTACTTCTCGAAAGTTTCGCTGCACCAAGGTTGCTATCGTTTCAGCATCTGAATCTTTGAACTTTCTAATTTTAATTTCCATATTGCCCCTCCATATCCTATTATTATTACTCTTATTATGATACAGCTTAGCTCATATTTCACCAGCTATCAATATTCAATTATCAAGGAACATTAAATCTTTTAAATCTCAGTTTACCTGATTTGTTGCAATAAAAAACTACCAGCTCAATACTGATAGTTAGTAGGTCATAATCACATTATTAAATTCAAATTTATTTTTGTGTCAACATCACATATTGAGCGACCATAACATAATTCTTCAAGTCATCTTCATCTAATCCACGATATACAAATAAATCATCATAAATTGGTATTGCTTTATTTATATCCTGACTTTCAATATGAAATTCTCCACTTGAATAATCAATTCCTACAAGGACATCTCCAACACAATAACTTTTGACATGCGGGACCATTCCATTTGGTAATTTAACACGAGAGTGTTCATTTTCCATTATATTAAGTTCGACCACTTGCTTGAATGTTTGAGAACTTATTATTTGATGGTGATAATTGTTTCGAAAATATTCATCAATTTCATTACCTGTTTTTCTATTTGGTTGTATTGAAGGTGCGTAATCTCTGTAAATCTGTATCCATTCTTCAATCATTTCCTTTGTTACATCTGTAGTAATCATAAATGTTCTCCTCTATAGATTCCCCGTATACTTTATATAATAATACAACAAACCCTTTTAACTATCAATATTAAGTTTTCAATGTGCAGTAATCCATCAAATACTAATTTAAACGAATTGCCTGACCACATATATCACAATAGTTTTTTACACCCAATGCCATGCGTTCGCCGCATCTAGGACATATGCTCTTACCATTTAAACAACCTTGCGTAACTGGTTTCTGTGTATCTTTTTCGACATACCTTTAAGCATTTTTAACCAGTTACCTAATTGCCAATGCTCTAATCCGCATTCAGTACAATTATTTTTTTCTTCACAATGTTCAATTGCTTCTTCTATTGTAATCATATTTTTATCCTCCTCCAAATTTCAGTTTTTTGATTAAATTGCTGAATTAAAAAAACTACCAGCTTAATACTGATAGTTAGTAGTTTTTTTCATGTTCACTTTTAATAATCTTACTTTTACCCATAATCGGCAAGTACCAAATGGAATTTATTACATCCGGGACCTACCAGGCATTCTTATGTATTCTCTCGGTTACAGAGTATTCTTTTTGTTTTACGCATGAAGCATTTGCACTCTCTTTTCCCACAGCTATAAAACACGGCATAAGGTAATCCTCTGGAAAATTTAAGACTTTTCTTGCCCAGTCTCCTTCATCTCCTAAAGGAATGCGTAAAGCAGATGCATATCCCTCAGCAGTAATTGCCAGAAACATATTTTCAATACAACACCAAATAGACGCATAACCATTTAAGTGAGAAAGATTTTTAGGATGCAATATATCCGTCTTTTGTTTAAGCAATGGAACAATCAAACAAGCTGCCTCTGCTAACATTTGATACTGTTTTGGAATTGCATCTTTGTAGGCATTTTGTTGGCAAGTATCATTTAAGTTCCAGTCTCGCAATATGGAATTGACTTCGTCATCAGATATCTGCTCTGGTATTTTATTAATTAATTTAAATACAGTATTCTTATCCTTAATAACAATGAAATGCCAATCTCTCATGTGGTCATTGGTAGGCGCTTTCATTCCCGCTGTAATAATTCTTTCTATGACCTCATCATCTATGTATGCGTTTTCAAAATCTCTAATTGTCTGTCTTGATTTGATTACATCATAAAAGTCTCTCATAATACCACCTCTCTAAATTATTGGTTTGAATTTGTATCAAATATCGACGTATCTTTACCTTCAGGTACAGAATACCACCAAACTTATTAACTATCAATATTAAGTTTCCAATGTCCGTTAAAATGTTAAATCCTAATTTCTATAATGACATTTCCACAAGTGCGAGCTATAATGATAATAAACTTTTTAATTCTGCAAAGGAGAATTCGCTTTGATAGAAACATCTGGCTCAATAAGTATTATTTTAGGATTTGTCGCATTGTTGCTTCCTTTGGCAATCCTACCCCTACGCAATAAAATCAACTATCCAATTTATACCGCTCTTACGGTGGCAAGTTTTATATCCTGTGCCTTTTCAATATGTGCACAGCTTTTTAGCACCAGTTATTTAGTAAATGCAAAAGATTGGTCGGCACTTATGGATACATCTCATGGGATAGCGCTAATTTCTGTGTGGTTGGTCTGTGTAACGTCTGTTATCAATATTGCAGTATCGTTAGTATATTTCAGTACTAATAAAAAATCCTGCAAATCCTAATTTAAGGGTAAAAAAGTGAAAGGCGGGTGCCAAGCACCCGCCAACAAAATAATTAAGTTATGACAAATCTGATAATAGATGCTTTCGTTCACAAGAGCAAAACCAGTCATTTTGCAACAGCACCCTTCCAACCATTTAAGTCTAAGTATAAAGTATAACCGGCCCCTCTATACCAAATGGTTCAATAACCAGATATTGAGACAAGCCATCCCTGATCTGTGTCCCCAAAGTATTGGTCACTTCCACCCTCAGTAAGTTATCCCCCCTGTTCCACCAATCCGGTTAAATCAAATACGTAGGGAGGGCACAATTTCACCCCAGCAGATTTGTTATTTACAAATACTTCCGCAATTTCATAAACACTCCCTAAATCCAGAAACACCTCACCCGGCGCTTCCTTAACTATAAAAACCGTCTCATACGATACAGTCCCGCATTTATCCTCATATCCATCAATTGTATTTACAGTAACCGCTTCTCTGACTGGCAGCGTCTCTTTGAAATCCGGGTAAGAGAAGCTGTCTGCAAAAGAAACCTTCCACTCCGCCATCAATTGCTGCGGTTTTCCATGGCACGCCGGTTTTACTCTTTCTTTTGCATCTGCAATAGGATCTTCCGAAAAAATCCAGACACAGGATTCATAAGGTGCCAGTCTAAGCCGATAACCGGTTTCTTCCTTCTCCAATTGATACAGCGAATTGGAAAATGCGTCATAGGAGTATGCATAAGCAGCATCCGGAATTTCTATCGTTGTATCAACAGTTCTTGACAAGTGTTCATTAAAAAACATCCAATTCTCTGTCCCCTGTTTATAATGATAATACACCAATTCACGATATGGAATTTTAAGCCTTATCTCTGCCAGATCCCTGCACAGGTCTGCCAAATCACCGACAGCTCCCGTCAGGCAGACTTGCTTCAGCATAAGCCATTCTTCCTCTGACAGTTCTCCTCCCAGCGTTCTTGACGGATAGTCCTGAAGAAATATCACCCGCAATCCTGACTGGGCATATTCCATCGTTTTCCTCACTACGTTTACAGGGATCGCCTCACCATAAGGAATAATTAAAGTCTTAAAATACTCCTTATGAATCCTCAGCCTATTATCTTCCACCACAGCATTTAAAAGATAATCCCCGGATACAATATCACAGTCAATCTGATGTTCCAACAGTTCCCGCACCGGTTTTTCCACCGGCATATAGTTCCCTGCCCATTCCTGCTCTGCCGGATATAAAACCGCGGCAGGTGCTTTATGAACTCCATTTTGAAACAGGTTCATAAGACGATTTGCATAATTACTATAAACACTGAAATACCGAAACTGCGGATTATGTCCCTGGGCATAAAAATGGGGCGGGCAGTCCCAATCCGGAAATTCCCTGGGACTAAATGCATGGGGAACCAGATAATTAATCCCCCTCACAACCAGATGATCGGTAATCCATTTCATCAGCTTCAGCCCCTCATTCCAGCCATACGCACCGAACGCCTCACACATCGCACGGCCTTTTTTCACCGGATCCAGATGGGCAGCGGAAGCCCCCAGCTTTGCAAGGGCAAAATGATAAAACTCCCCGTCACAACCGCCTGTGGAAAAAGAATCATGATGATACGGCATTCCCGGAACAATCTGAGTTCCTATTACATCGATTCCTGAATAATCCTGTTCTGTCTGCCCTCGGAAGTAATGACCGGTTCCGTATCCCAGCCTGGCATGAGCACCGTTGTCTTCTATATTGTGCCCCAGGTAGCTGATACCCCTGTCATGACACCATGCCGCCAGCACGCCTGTGAAGTTCTCGTGATATAATCTTGTAATAAGATTCATGTACTGATAGCGGATTTCCCCTTCCATTTCCTCCCCCTGCACCCACAGTAAAGGAAGATACTTCATTTCAAAAGGAAGCTCATTTTCAAGTCCAAGCCTCCATGGAAGAACCATATCCTGCCCTATGCCGGCCATAAATCCTTTTTTATTTCCAAACCTTGGCTCATCAGAAAAAAATCCTGTAATTGTTTTACCAAAATCCTCTTTATATTTTTCATAATGAGGTTCATAAACCGTTTTGACCAGAACTTCAGTGGCTGCCGCAGACAGTGGATTTAAGTAATCAGCTGTGGATTCCTCTCCCCCGTTTCTAGTATAATATACTGTAAATATGCGATAAGCACCTTCTGGAATATCAATGGTTATAATGCCGTCCTTGTACGCACCCGTTATATCCTTCAGCGTATCAATCATAATCTCTTCTTTGCCAGTATTCCGGTCGCTCACACGTTTTGCCATGTAAACGCCAATTACATGATTGATATCCTCACTGACACCATCCCATGGCCGTCCTGCCAGATAACTGATGTTAATTCTGGCTCCTTTCACAGGTCCTGGAGCATCAAAGCGGCGCATGTAAAGATACCATTTTCTATGTTCCGGATATTTTTCTTTTATGGCGCCATTGGCATATCCTGTAGGGAAATGGGAATCATCAAGAACCCACACTTTCATATCCCGTTTTCTTGCTTCATCCAATATAATATCTAAATCAGTCCACCATTTTTCACCCAGGAAATCCGGATGTGGCCTGGCTTCGATACACACCGCATTCATTCCGCTTTCCTGTATCTTCTCCATATATTGGCGGAGCACAGCCTCTGTTTCCCCGTGCTGCCAGAAGAATGGATAAAAACTGTTTTCCACCTTCCCATTTAAAATATCGTATATTTTGCTGTACATGATCATTTACTCCGATCCGTTTTATTTGTATCCTCTCCAGCCAGTATAAATGCCAGGACTGCTGATATTACAAAAGATATGGCTGCACATAAGGCAAAACCATAAAAGCTGATATCCAGACCTTTTGGATTAATCATTGCCGGAAAACGAAAGATTCCATCCCCAATGAATGAATACATTCTGCCTCCAAGTCCTGCCATAATTCCGCCACCAACGCCTCCTCCGACAAAAGCTGCAATAAATAATTTAAAATTGGGAAGCGCAATGGAATAAATGGTGGGTTCCGTGATACCGAACAGGCAGGATACAAGATTTCCAAACCCCAGTGATTTCTTCTCCTTATCCTTAGACCTTAACGCATAACCCAGTGATACACCGGCCAGTGCCCAGACAGTAAGTCCTAATACTGCATTGACGGGATCACTTCCCAAAGTAAATAAATTATTCATCAATACCGGTATAAAAGCAGAGTGTAATCCCAAAAGAACAATGAGCTGCCAGAATGCGCCGAACAGTACGCCACCCAGAACCGGAACATGATTAAATATGAACATCACTCCGGCACTCAGGACATTGGATACATAAGTCATAACAGGTCCGATTACCAGATAGGACAGCGGCACAGTAACCATAAGAACAATTGTCGGTACAAAAAACAGCTGTACCATCTGGGGAATGATTCTTTTTGCTCCCTTCTCGATTTTAGAGGCAACCCAGGATGCCGCCACAACAGGGAGTAAGCTGCCGCTATAATTAATCAGAGTAACCGGTATCTTTAAGAAGGTCAGCGCTGTGCCCGCTGTCTGGGCTGCAATGATATCCGGATAAATCAGAGAAGCACCGATGATTGCAGTGACAAACTGATTGCAGCCAAATACCTTTCCTGCATTAAAGCCTACAACGACTGGCAGAAAATACATGATAGAATTGGCAGCTGCGTATAAGATCAGATATGTTCCGTCTGTGGCCTCAAGCACTTTAACAGTTGTCAGAACTGCAAGCAGACCTTTAATCATACCGGAAGCAACCATAACTCCGATCATGGGCATAATACAACCACTGATAATTTTAAAAATCCGGTCAAACACATTACCTTCCTTTAAAAGCTTCATATCAGTTTTTTCATCGCCCTCCGAGATCCCCGCCTCTTTTTTTACATCTGCAATCACTGCGTTAACATGAGTGCCAATAATAATCTGATACTGACCTCCCTGCCGGACTACCCCTTTTACATCCTTAACTACTTTTATCTCATCTGTTTTTGCAGCATTCTCATCCTTTAAGACAAACCGCAGACGGGTCATGCAATTGGTGACACTGATTATATTATCCCTGCCGCCAACCAGTCTGACAAGATCTGATGCCAACTGAGTGTAGCTGTTTTTTCCCATAATCATCTTCTCCTTCTTTCTCTAAAATAGTGTCTGGGTACTTTGTGTTTTTATACTACCATACGTGAATGCTTATAATAATAACGAAACCACTTTTGTTTATTGACCAAACTAACGATGGAGCATATACTTGTCCTGTACACTATTTTATCATTCTGTCACCCTTAAGGAGAATCATATGGATTTAAGCAGCCTTGATCTGACACTTCGAAGCCTGAGCTCAAGTGAGGAAAAATATAAGAACGGATACATTCCGGACTTTTGGGACCACATGCCGAAAATCAGGATCGGCGGAGAAAACGTCAATTGCATCTACTTTGAAGAAAAAAATAACAGATTAGGAAAACAGGGCGTTTTATCCGGATGGCAATCTACTTCTCTGGATATCAGCATTAAAAAAAATTCCCGGTTTATTCCGGTACCAGTACACGTTCACGATTATGTTGAGATTAACTACGTCTATTCCGGCATCTGCCCTCAGACTATCAAAAACGCGGATATCACCTTAAAGAAAGGGCAGGTGCTGATCATTGAGCCAAATGTCCCCCACTCCATTAAAGAGACAGGTGAGGATGATATCATGATCAGTTTTATGGTATCAAAAAAATATCTCCGTGAAAATCTTCTGGATCATTTTTCCACAGACAGTATCCTATCTCACTTTTTTATTAATGTCATGAACGAAAAAAGTCATGAAAACAAATACTTGTTGTTTCAATCGGAAAACAGCAGAAGAACGCAGTTATTTACCCAGGAACTTTTATGTGAATGCTTTGACCCTTCTGTCAATTCCACCGATTTTATAAAGAATCTGTTCAGTTTGATTATAGCCGAGCTGATCAATGTATATAAAAACCAGCTGGTTCAGGAGGAAAGTGAATCGGAGACGCCTTCTATCCTTAGTATAATCCGGTTTATTGAAACAAATTTTAAAAGCTGTTCGTTAAATTCAGTCGCCGAATTTTTCCATTTAAGCCCCAACTATCTCACTTTCCTTATTAAGAAACATACCGGTATGACCTACAAACAGCTGGTACAGTCTCAGAAATTAAAATACGCTGCTAAATTTTTGAGAAATACAAATATGTCAGTTACAGAAATTGCAAATGAAGCCGGTTATGAGAATATCAGCTTTTTTTATCAAAAATTTCAGGAGCACTACGGCTGCAGTCCCAAAGAATATCGAATGAATAAAACCAGGAATATCGAATGAATAAAACCAGTGGTATCATAAATTAAGATCACCTGCAAACAGAGGCTTCCCCATAAATGCAGGAAACCTCTGTGCAGATGATCTCTTTTCGTTCTTCTTTACTTATATACAGCCGTAAAATCCACCAGCTCCACATCATGATCCCTCAGCCACTGTTTTACAGCAGGATCACAGGCTGTCTCCAAATCTCTGCATCTTGCTGTTGTCAGGGAAGAATGATCCAGAATGTAGGCGTCCACATATCCCGGGTGGAGATGAATGATGTTAAATTCAAAGGGGCTTGTCAGAATCCCAAACCGGTCTTCGATAAAATCCTGGGGCGTACAGCCTCTGTTTAAAATTTCCATAGCCATAGGATTGCCCGTCATAATCTCATGAACCGGATACCACCGCTCTGTCTCCACCTCCGGTTCTGTCATGCAATGAATCTGGAACTCTGCTGCTGCCTTATGAAATCCCTCGCAAACGTTTTATTAATGACTGAATGACCTTCAAAATGATTGGGCAGATGTCCGGTCAGTTCTTCAAACCGTTTTATCTGGGCAGCCGTTTCCTTATAACAATCCTCTGCCGTGACTACAATATCTCCCAGACATTTCTGGTCCGATTCAGCCTCCCTTTTCCATTTATAAGAGCGGTAAAACTCCCCGTTTTTATCCACAAGTGATGGAATCAAATCCGGATTACTCACCGGCTTTCCCTGAACAAAATTGGTATGCACAACCAGATTTGCCTCCGGTACTTCTTTCTTTGCAAGCTCCACTCCGTGAATTGCTGCTTCCATATTGCTCATAAGAGAGAGTACCGTAACGATCCCTTCCCGGTAAGCGTTCACTGCCCCGTAGTTATAACCTTTGCTGAAGCCGAAATCATCAGCTGATACAATCAGTTTTTTACTCATGCGGTATCTCCTCCCGTCCCCATTCCTTTAAGAAATCCGGATTAAAAACAGGCCCTTCATCCATATCGTATACCTTTCTGCCCATGACAAATGTTGCAGCAGCCCGGTAATCATCGGTTATGACTGTAAAATCTGCATTTTTCCCTGCTCTTATGGAACCTTTCTCCTTATCAAAGCCATAGGTTATGCAAGGATTTAAGGAAAACATAGGCCAAACGGTTTCCATGGGCATCCCCAACTTTTCTACCAGCACACTCACCCCGAATAAAACAGGCTGGCTGGAACCCATCAGACGGCCAGTATCGGTTAACACAAACCCATCTTTTGATACATTGATCGTCATTCCCTGTTCCAATCCACGATAACTTCCTTCCGGAGCACCGGAAAACGGCGTACAGTCCGATATCATCATGAAATGTTCCGGTTTCTTAATCCTGAAATAAATCTGAAGCATCTCCGGACAAATATGCATTCCGTCACAGATTACCTCACTTGCCACGTCATCATTTAAAAGTGCTGCTCCCAGCCCTCCCACATCTCTGTGGTGCATGCCGGTCATAACATTGCCTGTATGTGTCGATACGGAAAATCCCTTCTTATAAGCCCTTTTTGCATCTTCATAATTGGCGTCACTGTGCGCAAGAGCAAGGGTAATTCCTTCTGACAAAAAATATTCGATCACCGGATCTATTCCTGGTATCTCAGGAGCAAGGGCAACCAGCCTTAACAGTCCTTTCCCATCAGTAACCATCTGCTTTGCAGTATCAATTGACACCTCAGGCCAGCCAGTCTTAATTCCCTTTTCTCCCGTGCGGTTTAACCACGGTCCTTCACTGTGTATCCCCAGTATCTGAGCTCCTTTTAAATTTTCTGCTGCCGCGTCGGCGACAGCAGAGATCATGGAAAGACCGGCGGTGGGAAATACACCGGTAATCCCCTGGGATGCACAGCCTTTTAAATATCCGGCTATAGTTTCCCTTGTTCCTTTATCCATCAGCCCGTAGCCACAGGTTCCGTGATTGTGGGTATCAAAAATACCCGGTATAATCCTCATGTTTCCATAATCAATCACGTCCTCTGCGTCAGTGCTTTTCACAAATTCTTTTATTTTTCCTTCCTCAATTACAAGGAAGCCTTCCTTTAAGCCATCCTCCATATAAATTCGTTTTGATTTTATTATCATTCGCTGTCCTTTCTAGATTAGAAAATCCCAATAAAAGCTCCGATAAAGGCAATGGCGAAGATTCCAACGATCAACTGCACCGGACGTCTTCCCTTTTTAATGAGACTCATCAAAAACAGTACCAGAATGATGCTTAAAATACCTGGGAAGATGGAGTTTAACACATCTGCCACCACTACGGAAGTCTGGCCCATGTGAATCGTCCAGTTAAGTGGAACATTGACAATTCCCGCTGTCATGGCTCCCACCATCATGACTCCTAAAATAGAAGCTGACTTTCTAAGAGCCGGCATTAATCCGGAGCTGAAAACCTGGTCAATAAATGAGGTTCCATAGATATATCCGAATTTCACACAGAAATATTTTAATACAGACTGAGTCACTCCATAAAGGAGAATGAAAATCGGAACTCCCAGGAAATTTCCCTGTGAACAAAGTCCAATGGCTACTCCGGCTGCAATGATTCTAAGACAGTTAAAGAACAGGGAATCGAACATACCAGCCGTTGGTCCCATCAAAGCCGCCTTGATGCTTTCAATGGTTTTTCCATCAACAGAATTCTTTTCTTTGTGCTCTTTCTCCATGGCATAGGATAAACCTGCGATAAAGGAGAAAGGAACTGCGTGGGTGTTAAAAAAGTTCTGGTGGCGTGCATATGCCTCTTTTTTCCCATCCGGATCGTCCTTATAAACCTCTTCAATGGCTGGCTGCATCGTAGTGGTAAAGCCATTGGCCTCCATCTTTGTCATATTGAAAGACAGGAAGGTTAAGTGAGAACGGATGAACATGGATTTTAATACTTTCTTTTCTGTATTGTCCAATAATCTCTTTTCCATTAGAAGAAATCCTCCTCTTCCTCAGATGGCTTCTGCTCGGCAGCCACCCTCATATTTTTCATATCGATCAGCTGCTTTTCATAGAAGAACATGGTGATTGCGATGGCAGCGCCGATAATGGCAATTGATAAGGAATCCATTTTTAAAATCTTCGCCATAATATATCCTACAAAGAAGAAGCTGGCTACTTCTTTTGACCAGATCATGGAAATCAGGATTGCAAATCCCACTGCAACCATCATACTGGAAGCAGCTGTAAGGCCTGTCATAAAGAATGCAGGAAGTGCATTTAAAGCCTGGTTTAAACCGGTTACTCCATAAGCAATGCCAAGGAAAATAATGATGACATTGGGAAGCGGATAAATAAGTCCGGAAAATACAAGGTTCTGAGCAAGAAAGCTTCCTGGTTTCCCGGATACTGCAAGTCTTTCCCAATAAGGTGCCAATGCGGAACTGACAGATAGGAAAATACTTGATAAGGAAGCCATAACAGTTCCGATAGGAAGGGCAATGGCAAGTCCGGTTTCCACATCAGAGCCGGTTAATACGGTATAGCAAACTGCTACAATACTGGCGGATAGCGCATCTGCCGGAACAGAACCTCCAATGGCTGAGATCCCCATAAATATGGACTCTAAGGATGCTCCCATGATAATGCCGGTATGAAAATCACCCAGTAAAAGTCCCAGGATCGGAGCCACCACAATAGGACGGTTCAGACACTGCCATGATAAAATATAAGGATCCATAACATAGAAAAACCAATACGTAAGAGTACCAATGATTGCAACTGTCATAACGGACATAATCCTTCCCTCCTTAGCTAAGTACTTTTAATAGTTCCTCCGGAGTGTCATCCGGAACTGTCTGGTAATTACATTTGATACCTGTTTCCACCACCTTCTTTAAATCCATAACCTCATTGTCATATGCATATAAATTCTTCCGGTAGGTTTTCCTCTGCTCTCCGTCCACTTTCGGTGCAACTCTTCCGTAATTTCCTACATTTACAAGGGGAATATCTGCAACCTGTGTTACTACTTTTAAAAGTGCAGAGGGATTGCTTACAATTACAAGTATCTTATGATCTGCTGCCTTGGGATTCTTTAACAGTTCTATGGCTGCGTCCACATCTTTAATTGCGGTTTTTGCCGTAGGCGGAGCCGCCATCATTAAGGATTTTTGAATCAGGGGATTTGCTGCTGCCTCATCGTCAGCCACCACAATTCTGTCCACTCCCGTATGCTGGGACCATTTAATTGCTACCTGTCCATGAATCAGTCTCTCATCCAGTCTAATCATTACGATCATAATTTCACGCTCCTTTTAAAAAAAATCTTCTTCCTGGGAAATCGTTTCTTTTTCCAGATCTACAATACAAAGCATTTCTCTGCTCTGTGCGATCAATTCATTCAGTTCTTCTCTTGAAATACATTCTCTGCCAGCCAGCCCGATCATCAGCGCCAGGTTAGCACCGGCAATTAACGTGGTATCCGGCCGGTCAAGGAACAGGCTCATGGCCTGGTTCACACTGCTTCCGTAAAGATCAGAGATAAGTAAAACCTGTTCTCCTTCATTAACCGTTTCAAAAAACTTCTCCAGCTGTTCCTGAACGGAACGTTCATCCACATATGCGTCAAAAACAGTAATGTTGTCACATTTGCCATACAATATCTCCATGGAACTTTTTAAACCGCTAGCCAGATGACCATGTGACGATACGAATAGTTTCATCTTCTCTCTCCTCCTTTGATAGCTTTATTATAATACTTAAACTTCCTTTTTTCTATGCTCGTATTTGTTCCAAATAAGTGAAAAGCACTAATTACCGAACGGAATTAGTGCAATTTTTAGCATGGATTTATTATTCATATTTGATGCATTTTTCAATCATCTCAAACAATACAGGCCTTCCCCGTTCAGAAAATGCTTTCATATTAGAATTCTCTGAAAACAACTTTCTAAAACTGTTCTCATACGCCTTCACTTTCTTCCAGTCACCCTTCCAGTCTGCAGAAAGGAACAACAGATACTCCACTTCTTTCCCTCTCCAGGTACCGGATTCAGTCAGACAGTACAGTTCCATACACTCTTTTTCGCAAAGGGAGTAAGGAAGATAAAGCATCACAGACTTTGCAGACAAATATCCGGTATCGTAAAAGCTTGCTTTCTCTAAATATTCCTGAATCTTCTCCCTTTCTGAAGCAGTTTTTCCATGACGGAATGCAAGAAACTGAAGGAATTGCAATTCATCGGTATAAAGGTAATTTTTGTTGATTTCAATTTCACTGGAAGGCGGAATCAGTGCTTCTGTCTGGTATGCCCTGATTAACTGCCGGTTAAAGAGCTGGTCCATTTCCTTCTCGCTGCTTAAGGTATGGATGACACAGCAGGGAAGATCATAGTGATAGGCTATCTCGCTGGTATCCGTTAATACAGCATCATACTCCTCCTGATTCATTCCACGTATCTCATATAGTTCTGCGATTGTAAAGGACTCCACCAGATGTTTGTATCTTTTTACGATTCTTTTTTGAATAATTTCATTCAGGCCTAATCCATTGGAATTGACTAAAAGCAGTCTCTGTGGTCTTAAGTCATATTCGGTGAGAGATGCCATTTTAAATATCAGGGAAGCCATCTGGGAATAAAACGACACCGAAATGGTAACATTCAGACGATCCTGCAAAAAGCCTGCAGCTGTACAGGCCAGTGCGGCTGATACAGGGCTGTTAAACGCCTGATTTTCGTAATCATACCAGAAACGGTACTGCCCCTCCAGACCAAAGTGTATGTTGATGAAAAGGGAGATCAAAAGACTTAACAGTTCTTTTTCTGCCCAGGGAAAACAAAGAAGATCAATCCCGCAGGTATGTTTCATATAATCCTCAAGTTCTCTCATTATATTCAAGGCATCTTCATAAAAGAGAGCGTATTCCTCCCGGGGCTGCTTAACATTCCACATATCCCTGCAGGACATCAGATATACTGCCAGAAATACAGTCTCTTCTTCCGGTAAATCAAATCCTGAAAAGCTGCTTTTTAATTTGTTGTAAATCTCACTGGCTACTGCAAACTCGTCTGATCCTTTCACCTCTTCTTTCCAGACATCCGGCAGCTTTATACGGTAACCTGCATTGCAGCGGTTCCTGACGATAATAAAATAAATAGCGAGGCGCTGGGTGTTGGTGTCTGTCACTTTGATCCGGGATTCTCTTAATACTTTAAGAAAAACGTGTCGGATATCCTGCCGTTCCTCGTATCCGCACTCCGTCCATTTGGCATACTCCATTCCGGCATTGTCTAATAATACTTTATGAAAATGGACAGCAAACAACTCAGTCATGGCAATTCGCATGTGATATTCCGTACCAAAGGCACGTATCCCAAGACCAGGCTTACTTTCCGTCTCAAGGTGATAGCTTTTCAAAAAATTCATTACATTGTTGACCGCTTCTCTTATGGCACTTCTTGATAAATAAAGCTCATCTGCAATGTCCTCAAGCTTTGCAAAGCGGGAGGAAGAAACCAGCTTTCTTGCAATATAAAGAAATCTTGCATTGTCATCGGAACCGAAGTTATTGGTCAGACTGGACTGAAGCGAGAGAGGTTCAAAATACCGGTCAAACAATTCCCGGTCTTTCACCAGAATGGAATATCCTTCATTGCGCTTGGCAAAAAGTTCTGCTCCATACTTTGGCAAAATGGATTTTACTTCTAACATCTCATACTTTACAGTGCGGGCGCTGACAGACAGTCTTTTGGCCAGTTCATCTGTGGTTAACGGACCTTCACTGACTGCCAGCTGGTAGATGATGCTTTCCTGTCTCCGTTTCATTTCGTTACCTCCTGTATCAATCCATTATAACAAAAATAATCCATTGCAGCATGAATTTTTAAACACAAAAAAAGAATGGAATAAAACAACTGATTCCAGTTATTTTACCCCACTCCGCTTTTTATACCAGCCGGTATAAATCTTTTTCTTCTTTTTCCATACGCTGCTCGATGGACTGTATGATTCCTTTTGATTCATTTAAAAATCGATCTCTGTCAGAGAGTATTTTTATTTTTGTATTAAAGCTGTTTTTAAAATCTGTGAAAACAGCCAGAAGATTTCCCATCTCATTTTGGTATTCATGGGCTTTTCTCACCAGATTTTCATCACTTCCCCGGAAAAAGGAAGGGTATAAATACTGATCTTCGGAAGTCAGATGAATATTTAACTTACCGGCAAGGCCGCTGACGTGGAATGCCAGCTCTGTGGCATTCTGTTCCAGATCCTGCTTTGCCAGAAGTTTTTTCAGTTCTGCCAGCTCTTCTCTGATTCTGTCATGCTGCTCTAAATAATGCTTTAATTCCATGGGTAACATTCCCCTCTTTTGTATAATAGAAGCCGGGTACTATTATGCCAGCTTGCTGCGAAGCCAGTTCTCGTAGTGGTCCTGTACTCCGTCTTTTCTTGCCTGAATTTCAAAATTCTCAGTCTCTGTATCCACATCATTCATTTTATCTGCGGGAAGAGCGCGGGCAGCAAAGGCATAGGCAGCCTGATCTTCTTTTTCTATATGACGCTGTAATAATGCGCCGTAGCCTATAGCATTGGAGATGATATCCAGCTTGTGGTCAGTCACAGGATCTTTTTCATATTCTTCGATTGCTGCTTCCAGCTGGGTCAGATGGAGTCTTCCCAGATCGTGTTCCACCAGCATTCCGTTACGGATCAGCTTATCGGCAACAGGACCCATATTCTCCATCATAATACGGAACAGAATTTTTTCTTCCTTTCCATGATGATGCTTGTCTGCATAATTTCTGCCAAAGTCAATGCATTCTCTAAGTAGAGCTCCGTCTACTTCTCCGCCCTCAACAATACCAGCACAGATCTTTCTTAAAAAACCGTTGAAAGCCAGAATATTTTCATGTTCCTTCATTAAAATATCGATTCCATTCATTAGCGGCTCCTTAATTCATACTCCTGATTTCCAGTATGATGAAATTGTACACTTGAACCTTCAAACATTCCCTGGATCAGAGCTTCTCTCAGTTCATAGTAGTTGCTTACATCTCCGTGGATCATATCCCAGTATGGCTGGTGTATTTCCACTGCGTGACGATAGGCCAGAAGATCCGGTTCTTCCTTTACAAGCTGATTCACTCTGTCACAGGGCATACCGTTTAATAACGTATTTTCCAGATGATCATAGGCCTGTTTTACAGATAAATTCCCACTTGCGCTGTGGTTCTTTCCGAATTCCTTTACTGCCTGTTTCATTTCATCAAGACGTGTGGAATCTTCTTCTAAAAGAGTTGTAACAGCATAAGCAAGGCGGTTTTCCACCAGGCTTACCCGCTCCTGAAGCCATCCGTGAATGTTATCTGTATTGATGTTATCCTCTAAATTACCTGTTTCCAGAGTCCCGTATCTGGAAGCCAGCTTCTCACTTAATCCCTTAGTCCAGCTCTTTTCATCTGCGTAAGCGGCAATTGCATCTGTCATTGCGTTCTGAAGCAGGATTTTATTATATAACCAGGTGTGAATCGGTCCTAAAAATGCACTCATTTCATTCCTCTTTTCTCTATTTGTTTAATTGTTCCAGCACTTCGTCCGCATCAAGTCCGTGAACCATGCAGGCATCCTCTAAGGATTCCATCTGAGAAGATGGGCAGCCAAGGCAGTGCATTCCGCAACCCATTAAAATTTCTGCTGCTTCCGGTTTGCTTCTTAAAATTTCTCCAATATACATTTCTTTCGTTATCATTATTTCTTCCTCCTGTTAATTGAATGTTGTTAAATTCTCGGTTATTTTTCTTAAATCTTCCTCTGGCATGGGAATCAGGGAAATGTTATGATCTTCTCCCAGAATTGCCAGTATATTACGTGTAATAAGTTTCTCCATGGATTCATAATCCGGTACTATAATAAAGGAGCTTTTCTGGCTTACGTCTGCTTCTTTGCAGATAAGATTCATCTCTGCCGCTTCTTTAGCAACCGGAATAAGATCTTCCATAGTTAAGTCATAGCTTATGATAGACAAAGCTTTGTAAAAGAATTCATTTATTTTTTCATTTTGATCTCCCTTTACCAAGGCAGGAAGAGCATAAACTGCAATTCCTTTGATAGAGGATAAAATCAAAGACTTTAAAAAGCGAATGTCTTCATCAGCTGCCCAGATGTTTTTTATGTCGTAATCTGAAGTATTACCACAGACACTTTTACAAACGGCACAGCCCGGTGCGATCCTGTCTTTTTCCCTTCTGACCCTTAAAAGCATGTCTGACAGGGCCTGATCATCAAAGCCTGCATCGGCGATAGTTGTGATTAAACCTTCCATCAGAAGTCTGGTTACGGCTGTCTGGCGGATATTCATCTTACACGCTTTTGCCAGACCGATGAGGGATCCAGTCAGCTCATCTGATAAACCGGACATTTGATTTTCCATTTCTTTGTACTGCCTTTCTTTAAAATATTACTACCAAAGACATCTTAAAACTTTCCTGCCCATACACAGCATGAGGCTTTTTCGCCGGCATGACCAGGGTTTCCCCTTCGTTTAAAATAAACTCGGTTCCATCTACCGTAAACTTTCCTGTTCCTTCTAAGACTGTAACCATGGCATCTCCATTGGATTCATGGGTACTGATCTCTTCTCCTTTATCAAAGGCAAACAAGGTGACGCTGACTGACTGATTCTGTACCAGAGTCTTGCTTACGATCTGGCCCCTTTGAATCTCAACTAAATCTGCTAACTTTAGAATTTCTTCCTGTGCTATATTTTTTAAGAGTTTCTCTGACATTTGTCTCCCTCCTTATTTTGTTCTTGTCTTTCTATAGCGATTATAATATAATATTATCATCATTTCTGTTGTTTTAACAACATTTTAAAAATATTATTTAAAAATGGAAAAAATGGATATATGGAAATAACCATTCACATACTTAGGAGGGACAATCATATGGAAGAATTTCTGCCTGTTTTAAAAAAATCAAGCTTGTTTTCGGGTGTCTCGTCTGATGAAATCAGAGGCATGTTAAAATGCTTATCTGCACGAATGAAGTGTTATAAAAAAGATGAATTTATTATAAGAAGTGGTGATTACATTCATTCCGTTGGAATGGTTCTTTCCGGAACCGCCCTTATTATACAGGAAGATTTCTGGGGAAAGAGAAGTATAATCTCAGAAGTGATGCCTGGAACGCTGTTTGCAGAAACCTATGCCTGCATCTCATCCGTTCCCATAGAAATGAGTGTAGTTGCAGATTCTGACTGCGAGATTATGTTCCTGGATTTTAATAAGATTTTAACTGTATGCACCTCTGCCTGCGGTTTTCACACCCGGCTGATCCAGAACTTTCTATCAGCGATTGCCGGCAGAAATCTGGTTCTGACGAAAAAGATGCAGCACATGTCAAAAAAGACAATCAGGGAAAAATTGCTCTCCTATCTCTCCGCAGAGTCTTTAAAGAGCAATTCTTCCACATTTGATATTCCGTTTAACAGACAGCAGCTGGCTGATTATCTTTCCGTAGACCGGAGTGCCCTGTCCAATGAACTGAGTAAACTCCAGGCAGAAGAAATACTGAATTTTAATAAGAACCGGTTTACTTTAAAAGAGCAGGGACCGGAAGGATATCTATAAACTATGATCCTGACTTAGGAATCGAGACTGTAAAACAGCTTCCCGATTCCTCTTTACTTTCTGCCACTATGGTACCGCCATGGGCTTCCACAATGGATTTTACAATGGTCAGACCGATTCCGGCACCTCCGGTTTTCCGGTTTCTGGATTGATCCGTCCGGTAAAATCGTTCAAAGATAAGAGGAAGCTCTTCTTTTCTGATTCCGATTCCCGTATCCTCTATGGTTACGACTCCGTTTCCCTTTATATCAGATACGCTGATCCGGATACTGCCGCCATCCGGCGTGTATTTAACGGCGTTGGAAAGTAAGTTGGAAAATACCTGTCCCATTCGGTTTTTATCTCCATCCACAAAAACCGGTTCTCCTTTTATACTGAGAGCCAGCTTTTTCTTGTTGATTTCTCCCGTCATATTCTCTGCTGCCTGACAGACAGCCGAATATAAATCCATGGAACCTTTCTTTAAGCAAAAGCTATCCCCTTCGATCCTTGCCAGCTGTTCCAAATCAGCTACCAGAGTACCAAGGCGTTTTACCTCTTCATGACAGCTTTAAGCGTTCTGGCGTGGCATCCCACAGCCCCTCTGTCATCGCTTCCAGGTGAGAGCCGAGTGCAGTGAGAGGAGTCCGCAGTTCATGGGCTACATCGGCAGTGAGCCGTTTGCGCAGCCGCTCCTGCTCACTTAATGCTCCGGATAAATGGTTTATGGCTATGCCCAGATCGTCAAGCTCTTTTATCCTGGTACCTGGTTCAAATTTAAGTTCGTAATTTCCAGTAGAGATCTGCTTGGCAATATAGGCAGTTTTGGTGACTGGGCGGGATATCCTGCTTCCTAATACACAGCCAACCACAACAGCACAGATACTGGATAAAACTCCGATAACGAGCAATACGATGTTCATCACACGGATGAAATTAAAATCTGCTTCATTCATGAAAAACGGACCGTAATATTTAATGGAAACGGAACCTGTCTTTTTCCCATTTTGAGTCAGCTCATAGGTGTGATCGACAAAACCGCCTTTCGCACCCCGCTCTTTCATGCGTGCGGAAATATCGTTCATAATCTGGCCGCAAAGCCTCATATCATGATTCTCTGCATCCCACACCATATTCCCATCTGCATCGTAAAGCTTTATGATATATCCGTCATATAAGGAATTCATACCAATAGCATGAACGTAATCCAGTTTCCAGCTTCTTTTAAACTCATCATACTGGCTTTCCAGTTCATCTGCAATATTATCCCGCCGCTCCTGGCCTGTTTTGGCAATGTATTTTTCAAATTCCCGGTTAATGAGCAGGTTGGAGGCAAGTCCGATTAATGCAATTGTAATGAGAAGGGTTAAAAGTATGGTCAGAGAAATCTGTTTTCTCAAGGTTTTCATATGCATCAGCCTCCAAACTTATAGCCAAGCCCGGGAATCGTTAAGACATAGTCGGGATTTTTAGGATCATCCTCTATTTTCTTTCTGATATTAATGTGGCTGTCAATGGCTCTGTCATAACCGGCAAAGTCCCTGCCAAGAGCAGTATCAATCAGTTCCTCCCTGGTAAATACCTTACCGGGATATTTAATGAGTGCAGATAATATCTTCAGTTCGCTTGGTGTGAGTGTCAGACCTGATCCTTTTTTTCTTACCTCATTTTTTTCAAAATCAACTACCAGATCTCCGTCTCTCCAGGAATTTCGTTTAACAAGAGGTAGCAGATCCCCTTCTGTGCGTCTTAATACCGCCTCCACTCTGGCATACAGTTCCTTTAAACCAAAGGGTTTCATGATATAGTCATCGGCTCCCAGCTCCAGCCCGCCTACCACATCCTCTTCCTCCACTCTGGCAGTCAGCATAATGACTGGAATCCGTGATTTTTTACGGATGGCGGAGCAGACCTCTTCTCCTGAGATATCAGGCAGCATTAAATCCAGTATGACAAGGGAGAGATTCTCCGTATCAAATATTTCCAGTGCCTTCTTCCCATTTTCGGCGGGGAATGTCTTAAATCCTTTGCTTTCTAAGAGCATGCATACTACTTCCAGAATTTTAGGTTCATCATCCACTACCAGCACGTGCCTGCAGTTATTGTTCATTTCCTGTCACCTCATTTTAATAACTTTCAGTATGAAAAGAGGGAACCGGCCAGATTCCGGTTCCCGTCTTTCTTTATTCTACTACATCATATCCCTGGTCTTCAATCTCAGCTTTGATTTTTTCTACCGATGCTTCATCAGGATTGTGATCCACAGTTACGGTTTTTGCAGCTAAATCAACCGCTACTCCTGATACGCCGGATAACCCGCTTACTGCTCCTGTTATTGCTTTTACACAATGCTCACATGCCATTCCATCTACGTTTATTACTGTCTTTGCCATTTCAATTTCCTCCATGATTATAATTATTTAATATTAAAAGGCTTTAAAAACTTATTGACCTGCATTTTCTTTCCGTTTTCCATGACAGGAACCGGTGCATAGAGCCAGCCTTCTACCTTCTGAGGGTCAACACCAGCCGCTATCAGTGGTTCCGGCGAAAGAACAAATACAATGTCCTTATCCTGTGCCTGCTTCGTTGTTACATTGATCTCTAAGTCTTTTGCCCATTCAAACATATTTCCGCCGCCCAGCTTTACTCCAAAATGATCCATATCCGTATGGTAATTAATCAGGCTGCGGTCATTTTTCACCAGCCCCTCATAGGCGGAAAGGGCGGATTCTTCTGCGCCAGTGAAACTTCCGGAATTCAGCTTCACGCCTACCGTTATAACATTGTCGTTTATCTCGTAACTCTCAGGGAGCTTTCCGATATCCAGACCTGCCTGGATAAATGGAGCTGCATCTGCCTGAAGTTTTACGTCAAACCGGGAACTTTCATCCGTTTCTCCGCTCCAGATAAAACGGGCTCCCCCGTCGGTCGCAGTCAGGGCAAAGCCTTTGCCCCCATCTTCCTTACTCACCTGATCAGGAATGGCATTTAATACCATATCAAAGGACTGTACCGACTTTTTACCAACTACATCAAGGGTACCTCCGGCACTTTCAACTGTCAGAAATATAATTGCTGCAACCACCAGTACACCGGCGATAATTGCGGTTATTGTTTTCTTGTTCTTTAACATGGTTCTGTCACCTCTTTCCTGTGTCTGGCTTAAACCTCTTTAACCGCAGCGCATTGGTCAGCACTGATACAGAGCTAAGGCTCATGGCTGCTGCTGCAAACATCGGGTTTAAAAGAGGGCCGTTAAATAGTAAATGTAACACACCTGCTGCAATGGGAATTCCGATTACATTATAACCGAATGCCCAGAAAAGGTTTTGTTTAATATTACGAATGGTATGCTTGCTTAAATCAATGGCTGCCGGCACATCCATCAGGTCAGACCGCATTAATACGATATCTGCTGATTCCATGGCCACATCCGTACCGGAACCGATGGCGATTCCGATATCTGCCTGAGCCAGTGCAGGTGCATCGTTGATTCCGTCTCCCACCATGGCTACTTTCCGGTTCTCTGACTGAAGCTTTTTCACTTCATTGGACTTATCCTGGGGAAGAACCTCAGCAAGAACCCGGTCAATTCCTACCTGTTTTGCAATGGCTGCAGCCGTCTTTTTATTATCACCGGTAATCATGGCAACTTCAATTCCCATCTTATGAAGCCTCTCAATGGCTGCACGGCTGGATTCCTTCACAACATCGGCAACCGCCACAATTCCTGCCAGTTCGCCATTGATTGCTACATACATAGGGGTTTTGCCCTCTTCTGCCAGCCTGTCTGAAATCTCTTCCATACCTGCAAGGGAGATGTTTTGTTCATCCATCAGTTTTCTGTTTCCAGCAAGGATATCTTCTCCCTCCAGACGGGCCTTAATTCCACGTCCAGTCAGTGAATCAAATGACTCCGCTTCCAAAAGAGTGAGTCCCGATTCCTTTGCTCCAAGTACAATTGCCTGACCAAGGGGATGCTCGGAGCCCCGCTCAGCCGATGCAGTAAGCTGTAAGAGACGGTCTTTTGAAATACTGCCTGCCACAAGTACATCTGTTACTTTTGGTTTTCCTTCTGTAATAGTTCCTGTCTTATCAAATACAATGGTATTAATTTTGTGAGCGGTCTCCAAAGCTTCTCCGCCCTTAATTAAGATTCCGTTTTCCGCTCCTTTTCCCGTACCTACCATGATAGCAGTGGGTGTAGCAAGACCCAGTGCACAGGGACATGCGATTACCAGTACGGAAATAAAGATGGTAAGAGCAAATTTTAAATCTCCTCCTGTACCGATGTACCAGCCAATTCCTGCAAGCAGGGCAATGACACAGACAACTGGTACAAAGTATCCGGAAACGATGTCTGCCATCTGGGCAATGGGTGCTTTTGACCCCTGGGCATCTTCCACCAGTTTGATGATCTGGGCAAGTGCTGTATCACTTCCGATTTTTTCAGCTTTAAACTGAATTACACCTGTGGTGTTTAAGGAAGCGGCGTAAACCGGATCTCCTTCTTTTTTGTCCACCGGCATACTTTCTCCGGTGAGCATGGATTCATCTATGGAAGTGTGTCCGCCTGTAACAGTTCCGTCTACCGGAATCTTATCACCTGGCTTTACCAGAATTACATCACCGATTTCCACTTCGTCAATGGGGATTTCCTTTTCCTGTCCATTTTCCAGAATTATGGCTGTTTTTGGTGCAAGACCCATAAGCTTTTTAATGGCTTCACTGGTTCTTCCTTTGGATACAGCCTCTAAGGATTTGCCCAGTAAAATCAGGGTAATAATAACACCTGCTGTTTCAAAATAAAGAGAATCTACTGCCATAAAATGTCCTGCAGCGATCTGGAATGTATTATAAATGCTGTATAAAACAGCTGCTGTTGTTCCGATTGCAATAAGTGAATCCATATTAGGACTTCTCTGAAAAAGTGCTTTAAAACCAATGGTGTAAAATTTATATCCAACCCCAATGACAGGGGCTGTCAGAGCCAGTTCTATCAGAGCATAGGTAAGGGGATAGTTCATGGGCTCAATGGCTGATGGAAATGGAAGGCGGATAAAGCTGATCATGGGTGCCATCGCAATATATAATAATGGAAGGGAGAATACGGCTGAAGTAATAAACTTCGTCCACAGTGTCTTAATCTCCTGCTGCTTTCTTAATCTGTCTTCGTCCGCAGCATCTGCTTTATTCACTTCCAGTGCCTGATATCCTGCCTTTTCAATGGCTGCCTTAATGGCGGATAATCTTACTTTCCGGGGATCATAGGCGATGGTTGCTTTTTCTGTTGCAAAGTTTACTGAGGAGCTTTCCACACCCTCCAGCTTTCCGACGGCTTTTTCCACACGTCTGGCACAGGCCGCACAGGTCATTCCGCCAATGGGAATGGTTACGTCTGAATATTCCGTTTTTTCTGCTGCTTCATATCCAATCTTGGTAACGGCGGCTTTAATATCAGATAAATCCAGGCTGCTGTCATATTCTACAAAAAGCTTTTCACTTGCAAGGTTCACAGATGCCTGACTGATTCCCGGAAGCTTCTTTACTGTTTTTTCAATTCTCTGGGCACAGGCCGCGCAGGTCATGCCTCTTATATCTAAAGTTTTATTTTCCATATATTTCACGTATAATCCAATTATCCTCTTTAAGAGGCTGGTTGGATTATTTTCCTTTCTCTCAACCTTTTTGTTGGGGTAATCTATATTACTCCGTTATAATAATTAAGCACTGTGGATTTGTTTCTATATTATTACAGCTTTGACTGTTTCGAGGTGACTCAGACCACAGTTTTTCGTCTTCACTGGTAATTAGTTAGTTAACGCATCGACGTTTATATTTACGTGAATACACAGCCGGAATCCTTGTGGAAAACAACAGTGCAAAATATTATTTAGGAGGTATTTATCATGTACTTTGTCGGAATCGACATTTCCAAATACAAACACGACTGCTTCATCACTACTGAATCAGGTCATGTTGTTTGTAACTCATTTACCATAAAAAACAATCATGATGGTTTCGAAGAACTTCTTACAGTTCTCAATTCTCTTGATCACCAAGTAGAAATAAGAATAGGGTTTGAATCTACTGGTCATTATGCTTTAAACCTGAAGTTATTCCTCGAAAAAGCCCACTACAGCTTCATGGAATTTAACCCTTTTCTTCTCACTCAGTTTAACAAGTCTCAGTCTTTAAGGCGTACCAAGACGGATGCAATAGATTGCGCTTCTATTGCCCGCTGGTTAATGACGGTTGAATACAAACCCCATCCAGTAGGATTTTATCACACTTATTCACTTAAGTCATTAACTCGCTTACGTGATTCTCTTGTAAAACAGAGAAGTTTTTATATTGTAAAAATGACAAATGTCTTGGATCATATTTTTCCTGAATTTAAGCCTTTCTTTAGCAATCGCTTTAGTAAAACGGCTCTCTATCTACTAGAGAACTATAGAACAGCTGAAAAAATGGCTCACATGAATTCTCAATCTTATGATAATCTTCGCCGTATTTCGAGAGGTAAGTTCACCTTGCAGAAGTTTTTAAAACTTAAAGAACTTGCGAAAAATACTATTGGCGAAGATAATGAAATATTTGTTTCTCAATTAAACAGCCTTATGGCTTTATATAAGCAAGCAGCCCAAGAAGTGGAATCTTTGGAAACACAGATCCTTTCACTAATTAAAGAAGTTAGTCCAAAGTCTCTAACCATTCCTGGTATTGGTGCATTATCAGCCGCCGTTATTTATGCTGAATATGGCGATTTATCAAAGTTTGATTCACCATCGCAGATGCTTTCCTTTGCCGGTCTTGAACCTGGTTATTATCAATCAGGAACCTCCGAGCACGGCGGACATATGGTGAAACGCGGTTCTTCACATCTTCGTTTCACTCTGATGAATCTTTGTATTCCATTGACTCAGTATAACATGATATTTGCCGAATACTATGTGAAGAAAAGAGCCGAAGGAAAAACTCATCGTGTGGCATGTTCTCACCTTGTAAAAAAATTAATTCGTGTTATCTTTACTCTTGAGAAAAATGACATAACTTTTGATCCATCTAAACTCCGCTGATTGAGTAGTGGCAATTGGTAATATAGTTTTTAATTAGCTTTTCAAAAATACTCTCTTTGGAAAGGTGTAATAAAGTTACCCATTTTTATGAATCAAATATTTTTCAAAAACGTATTGACTTTTAATAGTTAGTCACCTCTTTTAATTGGCTGATGCCTCTTGAAGTTTTTGAGTACTCATGATATTATTATGGCAGATATCGCAATTATTGCAAGTATGCACTTTTTAGTGATATAGTACCCAAAAAGATACTAAAGGAGGAATCACTATGCCCCCAATTGATTGTGCCGGCTACAACTGTCCGGTGGATGCAACCCTGGATATGATCGGAGGAAAATACAAAGCCCTGATTCTCTGGCATCTGATCGACCACACCTTACGATTTGGAGAACTGAGAAAACTGATTCCCCAGGCCACACCCAAGATGCTGACCCAGCAGTTAAGAGAACTGGAAGAGAATAATTTGATTATAAGGACCGTTTATCCAGTTGTCCCTCCAAAGGTGGAATACACTCTTTCCGATCTGGGAAACAGCATACGCCCCATTCTTGAGACCATGTATAAATGGGGAGCAGATTACTTAACACAGAATGGTGTTACCGTAAACTGCTCCATGAAATGTCCTGATTAATTTAATATGTTCTTTTCCAGTTAGAAAATATTTGTTTGGATTCCTTTAAAAAGTCAGAAGAGATCGTGATTGATTCATCCGTCACGGTCTTATTCTGATCGAATATAGGCCATGGATTACAGCCTCCGGCTTCCACTTCCACCCGGCTCATAGGGAACCTGTTACCACAATTCTGGCACACCAGCTCATTTCCATCCTGTTTATAGTATCCCCGCCCGGAATCGTAACATACCTGACAGGTATTAAATGCAGTTCGTATGGTACCGTCAGGTGCTTTTACTGCCAGAACTTCCATCTTCGTTCCACCTTCTTCTACCGGATAGAAGCTCACCTTTTCTGTGATATCTGAAACTGGAATTACAAGATCTGTATCTGCCTGTGCACTTTTACTGTTGTTTTCTGATTTTGAAGCTGGCGTTTCCTGTGTTTTGGTTGCAGCATTGGAGCTGCATGCAGTAAGTACCAGCAATGACATTGCAGCCACCACCGCTGTTTTAAGTATTGATAATCCTTTTGCCTTCATCGTTATTCTCCTTGTTATTCACCTTTATTTTCATTTCTTCTCATAAAAAACAATCCTGCGATCAGAGCCGCTGCCGGCAGTATGCAGTGCCAGTGACTATATAATAATCCCATAAATCAATCTCCTTTCCCATTCCTGTCAGAACCTGATTATTCATAGCATGATTATCCGCAGCATGATCCTCCGGCCCCCTGAAACGTGTCCTCAGGCCATATCATCGTCTGAAATTTACTCACTTCGTCCTTTACTGCGTTTAGATCTACGTTCTCCAAATCATCTACCACCTTTATATATCCATAAAAGGAATTGTCCCCGGTAGAGAAGTCAAAGCTTTTATCTGGTATAAAATAAAGGGTGTTATCTCCTTTTTCAAGGTAAAGTTCCGTAGCAAAATCAGGGATCAGAAGATTCGTCCCGTAGTCCATATCCTGACGGTTATCAATGAATGTCCACTCCGTATCCACTCCGGCTTTTACCACCGCAACCGCCGGCTTAAATCCCTCACTGGTGAGTTCAAGAGTGATTTTTTGTACGGGCTTTCCATTTTCATCTGTGGATTCCTGAGCAACAACCACATCATCAACTGGTATGGTATAACCGGCTGGAACCGGTTTTTGAGGTGCATATTCTTTTAAAACTCCCTGACTTTCTGATTGCTGGCCGCCATCTGTCTCTCCCTCTTTTGAAACATTAATAGAGCCACGTATCATACCCATCCAGCAGCTATATGGGATTTTTCCGGTTTTATCCGGCGTAAATTCCACCACGTTTTCTCCTGTATGAAAGGAATATTCGATGCCGTATTCTCTTATAATCATCCGGTTATTACAGCCGTTTATACTTCCTGCAGGTGCATCTATAATCCACTTTACAGGAATTCCTGCCTGAACCTTAATATTGGGATACCTACCCGGACTTAAGGTGCTGTTAATCACCTGCACACCGTCTTCTATTTTTATCTGACCTGAACTTTCCTGCTGATTTCCACTGATGCCTTCCAGCCCAGGTAAGATCGCAGATGGACTGATTCCTGCCAGACTGACTCCCTGTGTAAACATGGACAGTCCCAGTACCACCACTAAAACTGCACCGGCAGTCATGACTCTGCTTGTGAATTTCTTTGAAAGAACCGTTGATAAAGCTCCCAGAATAAACATCAGGGGAACAGTGCCAAGGCTGAATAAAAACATGGAAAGTGCACCAGAAAACGGATTTCCGGTTGACAATGCATAGATCTGCATGGCCTGGAGTGGTCCGCAGGGCATCAGTCCATTTAAAAGGCCCACAAAAAACGGACTGTTGCTTTTTGATTTTTCTTTCTGGATCTTTACTGCAATAAACTTTGGCATTCTGGGATTTAGTCTGCGAAGCCAGGGAAAGATTCCCAGCATGTTGATGCCCATAATTACCATAAAGATTCCTGCTGCCAGTTTTAAAACACCCTGAAAGGTATTAGAAAAGGTTACGGCTGCTCCCAGGCCTCCTGCCAGGAAACCTACGGCTGTATAGGAAATAACACGCCCAAGGTTATAAAGAAATGCAGGCCGAAATGCTGCAAGCCGTCCCTGGTTTATTTCTTCCTGTCCGCTTTTCGGAATACACTGGGAAAGGTTAATGCCGCCGCACATTGCCACACAGTGAACGGAGGTAATCAGTCCGATTATAAAGAGCATTCCGTATCCCATTGTCTTATCTGCCAGCTGGCTGGGCACCAGAAGATTTAACAGACCTGATTGTTCTAAAAAAAGATACAGGGAAGCAATAATCATTAAAATACCTACAGTCCTGGATGTATCTTTTCTTTCCTTCCCCTGTTCCGTTATCACGCTATACCCTAAATTATCAATGATTCCCGTTATGCTCTGATAGGAAATAATATCCGTATCAAACGTCACCAGAGCAGTTCCGGCGTTATAGCTCACCTCCGCTTTTTCGATTCCAGCTGTGTTACGTAATTTTTTTTCAATTTTATTCTGGCAGCTGATACAGGTCATTCCGCCGATACGCAATTTTTTCGTTCTGATTGCATTTCCCATTACGCATCCTCCTTTTTCATTTCTGATAGAAGAATAACAGGAGCATATGTAGAAGTTGTGTAGATGGTTTTTGGACACAAAAAAAACACGCATATCTCATTGGTTTAAGTGAGATACACGTGTACAATATGAAGTGATTGATTATTTAGCCAGTTCCAGTCTGATATCCAGGCAGACTTCCCCTACCTCTGAAGTGATTAATATGTTTGTTCGAAATTCATAATCTTCTCCGCTGTCCGGGCTTTTTAAGACAGGAGGAAGAATATCACAGGTCAAATCTTTCTCTGCAAGCAAGGTAAGTACATTTCCACTGATGATATTGGCTATTTCTGATATGGCAGAGGTTACAAATTCATCCACTGTATCAAACTCCATGCCGCTCATGATGGTTACAATGCCAAGAGATGTCTGATGAGGAAGGCGATATATAACCTCACCTTTTAAATCTCCGATAAAACCGATGGAAACATCTAACTCTTCCTCATTCCCCAGCCCCTCTGCCATCCGGTCAGAGATATTGGATATATCCAGCATCAGATGAAACATTGCGGGTGGCTTCTAAAAAGGGAGTGTACAAATCAGTCATGCCTGTCCACCCCTTTCGAAATTGCATAGGCAGCAATCCGCTGATCTTCTGATGCCACGTGATTAATCAGCCAGGCCATCAGCTTTCCTGCAAACTTCTGTATGAGCTGTTCGTCGTATCCGCTTTTTTTATATTCCTCTGTTACGGCAATCACGTAATTTACCATATCAGCATGAACTTTCTTATGCTCTTCTTCACCTGGATACCCGATTTCCTGCTGAAAGGCTTCTTCATCACGGAAGTGCTCAACTACATATGTATTCATAAAATCCAGGGTTTCATTTACTTTTTCCACCTTGTCTTCCCATGAAGACGCCATACGCAGTACCTGCATGAAAGATTCAACTCTTTTAAATAATTCCTTGTGCTGCTCATCAATTAACGGTACTCCAAGTTCATATTTTTCTTTCCAAAGCATCTAAATTCCTCCTTATCTCCCGTGAAATAATTCTTAAACTGCTGCTTCCAGTTTCATCAGTGACTGAATGAGTTCCTCACAGATATCTACAATATCTTTTCCGTCTGTTTCTATTATAATATCAGCCGCGCTCTGGTAGAGGCTGGCCCGTCTCTCCATCAGTCCCTTAATATACTCAACATTCATATTTCCATTTAAAATGGGGCGTTCATCACTATCCTTCACTCTTTCCAGTATGGTCTCAGGACTGGCAGTTAAAAGCACGATTCTGCTGTTTTTCTTTAGGTTCTTCACATTCTCTTCTCTGATCACCGCACCCCCGCCGCAGGAAATAATCGTCTGCTGACAGTCCTTTAAACTAATGATGGCGTTGCTCTCACAGTTACGAAAATACTCTTCTCCGTACTTTGCAAAAATATCCTTAACAGGCATCTTCTGATCTTCCACGATTTTTGTGTCTACATCCACTTCATCCATAGCCAGCATGTCTTTTAAATATTTGGACACCGTACTTTTGCCTGCTCCCATAAAACCAATGAGGGCAATGTTATAATGAAACAGGCTCTTACTCTGCACACTTTTACTTTCTTCCACAATCTGACGGAAAATTCCAAGGAGCTCCTCTTTATAACCATGTTCACCAATCGCCCGGATAAGAGTCTCCTGCTGAACCTCTTCCTGTTCCGGCTGAAAAATGGGAAGCCCATTTGCTTTCTTGTACTCTATGATCTCCTCGATGCAGGAAAGCCGATTCATTAAAAGTTCCAGAATCTGAAGGTCACATTGATTTAAATCGTTTCTAATTTCTTTCAGTTCTCTCATTTTGCTTCTCCCTAAAATATCCGTTAGTATAATTTTTTACATTATACATACAGCTAAGGGTGATTGTAAAGCAATTCTTACGCCTTTTCTTTTATAAATTCAATATATTCATCTCCCCATACTCCCAGTGCCAGTAGAACTTTATCAAACTTATTGCCGATTTCACTTAAAAAGTATTCTACCTTTGGCGGAATCTGGGAATACTCTTTTCTGACAATCAGTCCCTCTTCTTCCAGGGATTTTAACTGTCTGGAAAGAGTTGTATGGGTAATCTCTTCCGGCATCATTCGCTTCAGTTCATTAAAACGCACCGGTCCATCCTTTAATAAATAGAGAAGATATATGGACCATTTGCCGGAGAGGATCTTCTGAGTGGTAACGTAAGGACACAGTCCAAATAAATCTTTTTTATCCATGTAGGTATCCTCCTTGATACTAGGTATCATAAAATATCGTAGTTTACAAAAATCTCATACTCGATATAATAATCTCGTAAACAAATTATATCATGGTCACGCGAAAGGAGCAAGAGCGATGAACGAAATCCTCAATTACTTAAAAGAATGCGGAACATTTTACCTGGCAACCACAGAGGGAGATCAGCCCCGTGTCCGTCCCTTTGGTGCTGTATGCGAATTTGAAGGCAGACTTTACATCACAACCAACAATCAGAAAAAAGTTTTTGATCAGATGCAGAAAAATCCTAAAATTGAAATTTCCGCTATGAATAAGGGAACATGGATCAGACTGGAAGCAGAAGCAGTGTGGGACGACCGCAGAGAAGCAAGAGCTGCCATGATGGAGGACAATGAGGCTGCACTCAGCCGCCTGTATTCCGTAGACGACGGAGTCTTTGCAGTTTTATATCTGAAGAATGCAACTGCTACCATTTTTTCATTCACTTCCGAACCGAAAGTTGTTACGTTCTAAATCATAACGGAAAACGGCAGCTGTTAAACTGCCGTTTCCTTAAAAAATTATTCAGTTACTGTAATCGGAATTTCTCCACTTCCTGAGTAAGTAAGTGAGCCTGTGCCGCCAGTTCCTCGCTGGAAGAAGAACTTTCCTCTGCAGTTGCTGCATTGGTCTGAATGACAGCAGATACCTGGGACAGTCCCTGGTTAATTTCATCAATCATCAGCGCCTGTTTAGCAGAAGCCTGCTCAATTTCTCCAACTGAACGTCCTACAAGCTCCGATTTTTCTCCCACTCCAAGGAGCAGTCTGGCTGTTTCTTCTGCCAGCTTTTCTCCCTCAGATACAATTCTCACAGAATCGTGAATTAAATCTGCAGTCTGCTTTGCAGCCTCTGCTGATTTGCCTGCAAGGTTTCTCACTTCATCAGCTACAACGGCAAAGCCCTTTCCTGCTTCTCCTGCCCGGGCTGATTCCACTGCCGCATTTAACGCGAGTATATTGGTCTGAAATGCTATATCTTCAATGACTTTTGTGATACTGGATATCTTTTCTGAAGAAGTTCCAATATCCTTCATTGCAGTGTTTAACTTCTGCATATATACATTGCCTTCTTTGAGACCTTCTCCGGTATTTGCAATATAAATCGTAGCTTTCTTCACATTTTCTGCATTTTGCTCTGCTTCCTTTGCTATGCTGTTTACCGATGCGCTTAATTCTTCCACAGTAGCGGCCTGTTCTGTGGTTCCTGATGCAAGTGCCTGAGCTGCGGATGCCACCTGGGCAGAACCTTCATTTACCTGGTCTGCTGCCACACTGATGGAGAGCAGTGTCCGGCTTAAATCGTTTCTTATTTTCTGTAATGCAAGACCAAGAACGTCTTTATCAGAGCGAAGAGGAACTTCTATGGTGAAGTCGCCATTGCTGATGTCATCTGCTGCATTCACCTGTTTTTTAATACTGTCTGTCATCTGGGTAAAAGCATCTGCAAGCTGCCCGGTCTCATCTTTTGAATCGATATTTCCCAGATCAACATCAATATGCCCTAATGCAATAAGACCCGCTGCTTCCACAACTTTGGTGATGGGACGGCTGATCATTCCGGAGATTCTGTTTCCTAAAAACATTCCGAAGCCTGCACCAAATATAACCGTAAAGATCAAAACCACAATAAGTACATCAGCAGTGAAACGATTGTCATTGTTTGTTTTATGTGCTTCTGCCATGCGGTTATCAATAAGCAGATCAAAATTATCAAACATTTTCTGGATATTGTCGGTTTCCTTTAAAAGTTCGGCATATGCTTCCTTACTTTTTCCATTTCTTGCTTCTACAAGACAATTCTGGATAGCTGGCTCAAAAGAATTATTAAAAAGATCTACTGATTCATCAAGAAGTGCAAAAGATGCCGAATTAGTAAGTGTATTCCGGTACTCTTTTATATTCGTAAGAAATTTTTCCTTATCGCTGTTAAATTGCTGTTCCAGCTTATCCAGTTCCCCATTGTCACCTGCTACAATCACCATGGTTCTTGAATCAATTCGAAACTGATACAGTCCTTCAACGGCTTCCATCAGATTCTCAATTGGCGCCGTCTGCTTTTCATACAGATATGTATCCATTGCACTGATTCTGAAAAGTCCGGCAACTCCTGCCCCTCCCACAACAAGCATAATCAGAGTCAGACATAAAAACCGGTCCGCAGTTTTCGGGAAATGCTGTAATCCTTAAAATTCTTCATTTAATTTCCTCCCTGTTTTATCTTTTGCAGCTAGTACCAGACTACTGATCGCAGTATATTTGGTACTGCGGTTTTCTATGGAAAATACAGAGTATACACGCATTTAGCAGCTTGATGACGGAAATAGAGACGGCGATCTTTCCAAATGATCCTCGGTTCTTCATACCTGTGAGAAGCTTAATTAGAGAGATGGGGGCAGTTTTCTATAGTTTTTTATGACGTAATTTATGACGGCGTTCTTATGTATATAAGCTAAATTACAGAATGATTATTTTGTCAATTATTTTACTTTATATTTTTAAATATTTAATTTATATGATTACTTCCTATTTGACAAACAATATATATTAGTTATATAATATATATTGTCGAAAAATACATATTTTTGTAACCGCAGTACCAAATATACTGTGGTATTTTCTCCTATTTAATTGATAAAAGAGCACAAGCATCCCGTAATTATCAAACGAAATACGGCTTGTACTCTTTTATTTTTTGCATTTATTCAGACATCAATCTTTTCTCTCCAGTAATTTTCTGAATTTGATCAATGTCCTGAGTGACTTCCGCAACTCCAAGGTATTCTCCATCTCTACTGCGAACGGCATAATAACGGATCAGGATATATTTTTCTCCCATTCTGATCCAGAAATCCTCCTGATCCTTTACCCCATTTTTAAAATCTTCTACGATTTTTTCAACAATGTGAACGCTTGCAGGCGGATGGCAGTTGGATACATTTCTTCCGATAATCGTTCTGGTTCTTGGAAATGCCCTGTCCTTTCCTTCTGAAAAATACTTTACTTTGTCCTCTTTATCAACGAATGTGATATCAAAAGGAAGTGTGTTAAGCAAGGCAGTCAGTTCTTCGGTGTTCATTTCCCCGGAAGGCAGCTTTACCACTCCATCTTCTGCAGAGACAGAAACTTCTTCTTCCTTTTTCACTTCTCCTGGCTCCCACTCTGGCACATGTTCAATTATATAGCCGATTTCTCCGCTTCCATCTGCTATAGTCTTCCACTCATCCTGTGTAAGGTTTTCCATTAGCATGGGGATCATGATATTTTCTTCTTTAAATATCATCTCTTCAATCTTATCAGCCATATCCTGAGCTTTTTGTATCAGAGTTTCTTTTTCTATGGAATCATTGTTAAGAAGGGATGAAACTTCTTTCACCTGGGCTCTGATTTCGTCATCCACTCCCCACATGACTTTGGGAGGCGCTGTAATTCCATATTTCTCCATATAGGGAAAGTAAAGATTCTCCTTCTTTTTGTAGTGTATGTCCAAATCCTTCAGCTGTTCCACACCTGCCTTTAACTGGTCTGTTGCCCCTGATCCCTCCAGTGCTGTCAGGGACAGATATGGCCGGACTTCCTTTTCCAGTATGTGAGAGATTTTCTTATTTTCCCGGACCAGTACCTGAAGGGGATGACCGGGAATCAGTACCGGCTCTTCTGGCTGATGAATTTCCTCAATCGACCCCTTAAATACAGCCGCATGGACATCACATAATTTCTGCACTTCTTCCACGGGTAGCCCCTCCGCAATTAAAGCGCCCTCCGCTTCTGAAATCTCTGTGGCAGATACTCCATGAAATACATGTTCAAACTGGGATTTCACCTGGTCTACAGTCTTTCCCTCATGAAGCTGCCGGATAATGTCTTTGATTGTCTTTTGTCTCATCTGGCGGTTATTGATGTATTCACTCATTGCAGTTCTCCTTTTCCATTTTATAACAAAGTAATAAAAACACCTCAGTCTGATTCTTTGCTTCGTTTCAGAAAGAGGTGCCTTCAGTGATTATTCTTCTACTTTAATTACAGAGACCGGACAGCCTTCCTGTGCCTCAACCGCGGATGATTCTGATGACTCTGGGACGGTGTCAACGTATACCTCTGCCGGACCATCATCACCCATACGAAATACTTCCGGACATACGGAAGCGCAGAGCCCACATTCGATGCAGCCCTCTCTATCTACTTCTGCTACCATTGTTATAACTCCTTTCTGTTCTGTCCCCGGGGACAGATTTCATTCTTTGACCCTGAATGCACTTTTATTGTTGGTAATTTTTATCGAAAATATTCAAATAAAAAGAAGATCCAAAGCCAGCCCTTTACTTGTGGGACTGACTGCTGGATCTTCTTTTTTAATCTATCTGATTTTTTACTTTCTTTTTGCCAGATATTCCTGACCAAGCACATCCGCAGCAATGAGAGCATCATAAAGCTGCTCAGGAGTTACATCTCCGATCATATTATGAATGCTTTCGCCTTCGGCACATGCATTTTTAGCAGCGATGTGAACTCTCTCTTTATCTGTTACACCAATTTCTTTTAAGGTAACCGGAAGACCTACACTGACGCAGAATTCCAGCACCTGATTAAACTCTGCTTTCGGGGCATCTTCCAACACCAGCTGAGCCAGAGTTCCGAAAGCTACCACACTGCCGTGCATGGTGGCTTCACATTCCTCCAGGGCTGTAAATCCATTGTATACGGAATGAGATACTGCCAGACCGCCATTATCTGCGCCTACACCACTTAAATAAGTATTGGCCTCTATAATTGCTTCCAGGGCAGGTGTTACAATCTGATTTTCACAAGCCTTCAGTGCCTTATATCCATCTTCTAAAAGAGTCTCATAACAAAGTTTGCAAAGAGCCATGGCGGATTTTGTAATTCCCCCCCATTTTCCAGACTGGGTGCTTTTGCCTTCTCACAGGCTCTTGCTTCAAAATAAGTTCCCAGTGCATCTCCCATTCCTGCAACCAGGAATTTAACAGGTGCATGAGCAATAATATCAGAATCTACAATGACTGCATCAGGATTCTTGGGATAAAATATGTAATGGGAAAAGCTTCCGTCATTGTTATAGATTACGGACAAACCAGTACATGGTGCATCGGTTGCCACAACGGTAGGTATGATTACTACCGGCAGTTTCTCATAATGAGCCGTTGCTTTTGCGGTATCAATGGCAGAACCGCCTCCAACTGCAACCACACAGTCAATCTTATTTTCTCTGACTATTTTTTGCATCCGCTCTACTTCGCCAATGGAACTGATCCCTCCGAATATCTCAAATTTCAACTCAGCTTCTTTTCCCTCAAAGCTTTTTTCAATCTTTTCATGGCAGTTCTTATATCCGCTGTTGCTGCAGATAAACAGAAATGATGTTCCAAGGTTCTTTGTTTCTTCATAAACGGCTGACAAAGCCCCCTGCCCCTGTACGTATTTTAAAGGTGATCTCATTAATTTCAGCATAGTAGTCTCCTCTCATCAATCAGTAAAAATTTATCGTTTATGCTACGTCAAATATACGCCTGTCGCAAAGAAATGTCAATATTTTAACGAGGTATAAATTCCAATACAATCTTACTGATGTGAATCATATGGAGTTAAAATGCCACAATCTCCTTTATCAAAAAAATTCCCTTCCTTCTAACAATTCCCAGGAAAAACTCTGGCAGAACGGACACTTGTAATAATCTTCTGTAACATGGAACATTTTATGGCACTCATTGCAACGGCCGCTGGCAGGGAGAATTTCAATGTCAAGACGGGTGTTTTCCAGTAAAGTCCCATTAACAGCGGCAGGATAACACTGTTCTACATAATAGGGAATCACAGAAGCCATTTCGCCAATTTGCAGCACAAGGCTTTCAACCTGTGTCAGATTCTGCTCCCTGACTAAATCTTCCACTATCCGGACCACTTCTGACATGACTCCCAATTCATGCATACCCATCCTCCCGCTGTATTTGTTATAGGGTTGCTCTTGTTTCTGCTAACGCTTTCACTTCCTGATAGGATTTTAAATCTGAATAAAGTTCAGGTCCATAGGGACTCCGGTGCTTTTTCCAGATATTAATACCCATATAGACTGCCACTGCTGCATTGCATAACAACGCAATCAGGCTGACTGCAAAGTAAATACCTGGCTTATAAGAGGAGTCCACCCGGAATTGTCCCACATCCTGAAATCCCCGGGAAGGTCTGGGCAAACATACACCAGAGTGCAAGAGTCTGGGCACGATGCTGGAGCCATGCTCCCTTTCCTACCGTAAATGCACAAAGAGTGGGTGCCAGTAAAAGTGCCAGTCCGCAGTACCATGCATGGTGAGGCAGACAGTTATAGGTATAAGCAAAGTTCCATATATCGTAAGCTGCGATCCAGAACCAGAGCATGTCAGGCCAAAGCATATCCTTACTCTTGTCTTTCTCAGTCACTTTCCTGAGACAGATGCCAAACCAGCCGGTTATGGTAATGATGTTTAAGATTCCTGCCGCTGCATTCATAAAATTCCAGGGGCCTCCCATTAAAAGCACGGAGACATCCGCTGTTGCATCCTGGGCTATGGTACGGTACGTCATTCCAACTTCTATATCTCTTGTCACTGCCTCCATAATATTAACCGCCAGGATTAAGGGAGGAAAACAAAGAGCAATCCGGCTGTCACACAGGCGGAATACGGTTTTGTCTTTTCTTGTTTTCATAATGCCTGATTAACCAGAAACCAATGCAGCCTGCTGTGGCAGAATAGACCTTTGCAAGATGAAACCAGTCCGTATATGTACTCTTTTTCAGCACTGTAAACCAGAGTACGGATAATACCGCAGGCATGACGAAAAAGAAAAGCAGGCCAATCATTTTATAGCGCCGTGACACCTCATTTAATAAGAATAGCGAAGCAAATACCAAAAACCACATGAGAAGATAAGTGACAGGGATCCCACCCTTCGCTGATTGAAATACAAACATCTTTCTACCCCCAATTAATTTTATTTCTTTGTCTATATTTTAACACTCTGTTTTCACTTTTGTCAAAATCTTCCTAATATTTAACTGAAAACTAGAGGTTTTCACAGTAATTTTCATTGCTTTTTATACAAAATTACCATATAATTAGAATTGTGGTTACTGGCTGAACCAGGAACAATCACATACAAACAGGGGGAACTATAATATGGAATTTAAAAAAGCTGAATGCGCCTACATTAAAAGAACTGTTCGTAAAGGAGCTGGAATCTCAAATCCTATCCGGACAACTCCCAATCGGAACCAGACTGCCTCCGGAACGGGAGCTGGCGGCCTCCATGCAGATCAGCAGATCTGTGGTCAACGAAGGCGTAATCGCTCTGGCAGAAAAAGGGTTTCTTGACATTCGCCAGAGGCAGGGGATTTTTATAGCAGACTACCGGAAAGAAGGAACTATGGATACCTTCCTTTCTATTGTCAATTACAATGGAGGGGTGCTGCGCAAAGAAGAAATCCGGTCAATTTTAGAGCTTAGAATTGCCCTTGATACCCTTGCTATCGATCTTGGGTCGAAAGATATCACAGATGAAGAGCTTTTAGAGCTGCGGAGTCTAACGGAAGCCATTGGCAGAGCCTCCTGTGCACAGGACGCGGCTGAATCCGCATTTGACTTTCATCATCATCTGGCACTGTTTTCCGGGAATTCTCTTCTTCCACTGATATTCCGCTCATTCAAATCTCTGACCTGCACTCTCTGGCTTCGTTTCTGTGCCTTATATGGAATCCCGGCTCTTTATGAAAACACAAACGAGCTGTGTACCATGATAGAGGAAAGGAACTTTAAAGGGGCCGGGGACTATTTAAAACGTTCCCTGTCAGAAAGCATCGATGGTCATCGGGAAATTTATTACTGAATATGTACAGAAAATGCCGGTTACATCAGTTTTCCTAAGAACTAATATAACCGGCTATCCGTCTGATTCCTTTCACCTTTCATCCATATAAATCTTTATGAATTCTGCCATAAGCATGACATAACTGATGACGAATACAAAACCTGCCGCTGCAAGAGGCCACTTCCTCTTTTTTTCCGGTATGGAAAGTCCGATTATTATGCCCACTGCACAAAGACAAATTTTTAATAATGCAAAATCCCTGATTCTGCACTGTCTGATATACTGGTCTGCACAGTCAATTAACTGTTTCATCTTTTTTGCCTCCTTCATCCTTCATCGTTTGTTCTTAGTATATACTTATTGTATATTTTTATTTAGACGGATCAGAAAAGGTTAAAAACTGTTTCACGTCAACACCCATTTCCCGAAAGCCAGACCACAAAAATTCAATTCTTTTTATTGCAATTTTTATTAAATAAAGAGAGGAAGGAAGTTTCATCACATTATCATACTTTAATTTTCTCATAGTGAGAAAATCACGGTACTCCTCGCTTCCTGTTTCTATTATTTCCGCCGTGCCCTTGATTTGCATCCCTCTTAACTGGTTCATTCCCTGAAACTCATTAAAAACTGCCACAGAGACATTGGGACTCAAAAGAATATTAGCAAACTTTTCTCCGCCCTCACTTAAAATATATAAAAATCCGTTTTTATACCGATACTCGATGGGTGTGGCGCGAACCCTTTTCCCATATCCGGTTGATAATGAGCAGGTATTATGGTTTAACAGGAATTCTTCACAGAATTCAAGGATTTTTTTTTCATCCATTGCCTCTGTGGGATTGTCCTTCCACTCCTTTATGCCAAGCAGTGTGTCAACATACCAGTTCTGATCAAAGCAAAGATAATCCTGCTCCTTAAGTCCTGCTGTTTTAAAAAATGATGCCGTCCGGACCCGATCTTCCTGATCCAGCTGTTTTAAAATCAGATTTCCTGGGATTCCTTCCTGAAATACAACGCTGCTTCCAAGGAGGTCGCTCACCGGCTGCAGATATTTTTTTGCATATTCTTTCACCAGACAGGTACAAAAAAGTACTATTTTTCCTCTTTTTAGCCGGTCAAGATTATTTTTTATGTTCTCAACTGCTTCCTCATCCAGTTTTTCATAATAGACCGGAATCAGTAAAACAATAAGATCCCATTCCTGTTTATTATTGCTAAATTCATAAAACCTCATACATTTTCCGGGACCCAGTACGAGAGCCGCCTGCCAGGCGGCCATTTTGGTAAACCCATATTTGCTTTCATATAGAACTAACGTGTTTTTCATTACTCCACCTCCCCTTCTCCATTCATATGCGTGAACTTGAAATTTTAGAATTTAAGAACCTTTTAATACCATACATCCAGTTGCTTTTTATAATAAAACATATTAAAATTGGTTTAGTTAAACTAGAATGGAGGCAGCAGCTATGATTCTGGATATCCCCACAATCGCCATTGTTTATTTTTATATCAGCTTCATACAGGTTCTGATTATGCTGTTTGTTTTCCGCATTATTAAAAATTATCCCGGAATGAATTACTTACTTTTCAGCTGTATTTTTTCAGCCGTCTGCGGACTGCTTTATGCATACCAGTACATTTCCCACTATGGAAATTTATTGATATTCTTTTCCAATATTTTCTTTTATTTTTCCATATTGGCATTGAACATTGGCTTTTCAAAATTTTTAGATTTACCTGTAGCAAAAAAGAAACTGCTGTTACTTTCGATTCTGTTTTTTGCCGGTTATTTCTGGTTTTCCTTTCTCTATGAAAACAAAAGCTATCGGATTGTTGTATTTTGCCTCACTTTCGCTATTGTTTCCTTTCATAATGGGAAGATTTTAAGCAGTCATGCCATTGATTCTGTCCGTCCTGCCACCAGACTCATCGCCGCAGCATGTGTTCCTTATGGAACCTTTTTTGTCATCCGCGCTTTACTTACCTTTTTTAATGAAACACGAAATTATAACTTTTCTTCCTTCTTTTCCTTTATGAGCTACTTTCTTTCCATTGCCGGTATCCTTTTATGGACTTATTGCTTCATTGTCATGACCGTCCAGAGGGAACATGCAGACAGGACGTATGCAGAGGAACGTTTTGGACTTATATTTAAAACAATCCCTGATACCGTATTTATTTCTGAGCTTCCCACCGGAAAGATAATCGATGTAAATGAAACCTATACATTATTAACCGGATATACGAAAGAGGAGTCTTTGGGGAAAACAACACTTGATTTAAAATTCTGGAAAAGCCTTGGTGACAGAGACCGATTTTTTGATATCATTAATAAGAATGGCAGCTGCAAAAACCTGGAAATCACGATTCTAACCAAAGAAAGAAAAGAATTGACTGCTCTGATTTCATCACAGATTACCCGATTTCAAAATAGTACATACATCATCAGTGTGATCCGTGATATCACCTCGAATAAGGAATTAAGGCAGAAGCTGAAAAAAAGTGAGGATACGTTTCAGGCAATTATGGAGCAGAGTCCCATGTCTTTTATTCTTACCAGTACATCTGGAAAAATTGAATATGCAAATCCGACTTTTTTACAGCTTATGGGATATGAGTTGGAGGAAGTCTTAGGGAAAAACCCAAGAATCTTAAAATCTGGATATCACAATCGGGAGTTTTATCATACTTTATGGAATACAATTCTCTCAGGAAAACAGTGGAGCAGTGAAATCGTTAATAAGAAAAAAAATGGGGATTTAATCTGGGAAAATATAATTCTTACTCCTATATTAAATGAAGATGGGGAAATCATTCAGTTTCTTTCCACTTTAGAAGATATCTCCGATCGCAAAAGAACGGAACAGGAACTTAAAATTCAGGCAAGAACCGATATGCTAACGGGTATTATGAACCGAAGAAGCTTTCTGGAGACAGCCCACAAAAGGCTTTTAACGATCAAAGAAAACGGTCAGAAAGCGGCATTTCTTATGATCGACATCGACCGTTTTAAAGCCATTAACGACTCTTATGGACATAACATAGGGGACCGGGCAATCTGCATGGTAACAGAAGTATGCCAGAAACTTATGAAAGGACAGGATCTACTGGGACGAATTGGCGGAGAGGAATTTGCCGCACTGGTTCTTGGCTTTCATGAAGAGGATATTGTGCTGGCAGCTGAACTATTATGCAAACGAATTGAAGAGTTGGAATTTTATACAGATAATAAAGAACGGATTCCTCTTCGCATCAGTGTAGGAGTAACTTTTTTTCATCAGGATACCGATACCCTGGAGAGTCTGATGGAACGTTCCGACGTTGCCCTTTATCAGGCAAAGAATGCAGGAAGAAACCAGATTTCCGTGATTTACTGAATAAAGGGGCTGTGAAATAAGTCTCTACGAAAAAGGAGGATTCTCTTCTGAGCGATAGCTTGGAAGAGGATCCTCCTTTCAAATGATCAAGATGAGTAAAAATGAGTATAATTTCCCCTACCCCAAGGTGGATGGGCAATTCTATGCTACGCTGCCTTGGATATTCTCTTTTTCTTATTTTGATATTTGTAAAGATTTTGACCTATAGCAACTAAAAAAATCTCCAGCTTGACAGATTTAATGCCTTTTCTTACGATTCTTTTATACCATCTGTCATTTTTCATGATTCCAAAAGTTCCTTCTGCTTGAATAGATCGATTCATCCGAAGAAGGGCTCCATGGATACTTTCGAGATTTTCAATCACTTCTTTGTGAAACGATGTTAATTCTTCATTTAATCGAATGGTTCGGTTTTTGTCTGTTTTCTTACATTGTTTTGCATAAGGACATCCGCTGCAATCCTCACAAGTGTAGACTTCCTCTTGACGTCCATACTGATTTCCTTTCACGTACTTGCGATAAGAAAATACAAATCTTTTCCATTTGGACAGATTAAATCTCCCTGTTCATTTCTTTTAAAGTTTACAGCTCGAAATAAATTTTCATGATACTTATTATCGGTAGTTTCTTTTTTAAACATTGGAAACTTCATATATTTCTTCATTCCATGCTGTTCGCAGTACAAGTAATTATTATAAGATCCATACCCTGCATCAGCAGTCGGATACTCCGGATAAAATCCGTATGTTCGTTTGAATTCTTCCATAAGAGGTATAAAACAATCCATGTCTGAACGGTACTGATTCACATCAAGGACCGCTATGTATTCATCTGCCACACCTACCTGTACATTGTAGGCGGGTAACAGTTGATCATTTCCCATATAGTCCGTTTTGATACGCATAAACGTAGCTGAATGATCTGTTTTTGAATAACTGTTACGATCAGGGCCACAGATAAACACCTTTTCTACATACTCTTCCAGTTTGGGAGGCGTATTGCAACAAAGTCTCATACTGTCTCTGCTGAACAGACTTTCGATGACCTTTCCCATAAACAAATGTTATACGATCCAGTTGAACGAAATCAGCGTAACGAGATCCCATTTCTTTTAATTCTTCTGGAATGTATTCCGTATTCATTTGCATCTTAAGACCTGAGAACGCTAACGTACTGTTGATTTCTTCTAGCAAAGCAGTTATCTTTTCATAAAGTCGGTATCTTGATTTTTCTGTTGCCTTCTTCCATACCCAGGAATACTTATTTGCGTTTGCTTCAAACTTTGAGCCATCGATGTAGATATGGTTAAGATCCACGTGCTCATCTGCAAAGATCTTTTGATTGATATCATAAAAGATTTCTTCAATAGAACTGGCGAGAATTTCGTTAATGAAATATCCAAAGGTACGGTAAGTCGGATGTTCATTATCCATGAGATACATAAACCTAATATTAACTTTACAGCTGTCCTCCAGTTCTCTAAGTGACATGTACCCCTGAGTCATAAACCCAAAGAGTACCGTTTTTTAGCATGTTAATCGGATTATATCTGATACGTCCTGTTTCATACTCAGGCAGGCATTTCAGGTACTTTGTTAAATTAATTCCCTCCATGAATTGATCAAATGTTAAAACCGGATCACAAATATCTAGAAAATCTGAAATAAACAGTGGCAAAGTTGCTTGTTTTGTTATAAAATAATCTACGGTATTGTTTTTCGTCATAGTTAAATTATACCACAAAAATAGGACTTCCGATGCACGAACGTGCTTCGGAAAGTCCTATTTTATTGAAGAGTTATTTCACAGCCCCTTTATTCTAAAGAAGCTCCGTTTGTTTCAATTACTTTCTGATACCAGTAAAATGATTTTTTTCTGCTGCGTTTCAGGTTTCCGTTCCCCTCATTATCTTTATCTACGTAGATAAATCCATACCGTTTTTTCATCTCTCCCGTAGATGCACTTACCAGGTCAATGCACCCCCATGGAGTATATCCCAGTAAGTCCACTCCATCTATATCCACCGCATCCATCATGGCTTTTATGTGTTCCCGTAAATAATCTATGCGGTAATCATCTGATACACTGCCATCTGCTTCCATCAGATCAGCTGCGCCAAGTCCGTTCTCCACGATAAAAAGTGGTTTCTGATAACGGTCATACAGCGTATTTAAGGTGATACGAAGTCCCAGTGGATCAATCTGCCAACCCCAGTCAGACGCCTTTAAATAGGGGTTTTTAATGCTCTTCATTACATTTCCTGCTGTGGACTTTTTTAAGGACCTCAGGATCTGCTGAGGCACAGCGGGAAGAATAGTAGCTAAACGAGATATAATCAACGGTGTTTTCTCTTAGTATCCGGTAATCTTCCTCTTCTGCATTGAGGGTAATTCCTTCTCTTTCAAAAAATTTCATTGCATAGGCAGGATACTGACCTCGGGCCTGAACATCGATAAAGAAATAGTTATCCCGATCCTTTTCCATGGCTTTCCACACATCATCGGGATTGCAGCTGTAAGGATAAAAATTTCCTGCTGCCAGCATACAGCCAACCTTACACTCCGGATCAATCTCATGAGCGAGTCTGGTTGCCATAGCCGATGCCACCAATTCGTTATGAGCCGCCTGATATTTGACCTGGTTTACATTCTCCCCTTCCTCAAAGAGTATTCCTGCTCCCATAAATGGCAGGTGCAAAAGCATATTAATCTCATTGAAGGTGATCCAGTATTTTACTTTTCCTTTGAATCTGCGGAAAATCGCGTCACAGTAATGAACAAAACAGTCGATCAGTTTACGGTTTTTCCAGGAGCCATATTTATCTGCCAAAGCTAATGGCACGTCAAAATGACAGATGGTGATAACCGGCTCGATGTTATACTTTAACAGCTCATCAATTACTTCCTCATAAAATTTAAGACCTTCCTCATTTGGCATTTCTTCTTCCCCAGTGGGGAAAATTCTGGACCAGGAAAGAGAAAAAACGATAACATTTAAAGCCCATCTCTGCAAAAAGCGCAATGTCTTCCTTATAGTGATGATACATGTCAATGGCTTCTCTCGATGGATAATAGGAGTCGTCAGGAAGATCCTTATAATTCATCTCACCTAACATAATGGGAAAACGGTTTTCGCCCCATGGCACAACGTCCACTGTACCCATACCTTTTCCACCTTCCAAATAACCGCCCTCACACTGGTTGGCCGCGGTTGCGCCTCCCCACAAAAAATCTTTTCTCATCGTTTTTATCTTTCCTTTCTTTCTGTTATATTACGGGACTCAGTTAGAAACCTTCTTTGTTTCCTCATCCCGGTAGAGAATGTAACAAGCTGCAAATGCTATCACCATTGCAACGATTACACCAGCTGCTACCCAGGGTATGCTGGATGTATCATTATTTGCTGGATTGATATAAGCAGGAAAACCAAAAATTCCCAAAGCTCCGGACATATACTTCTTAACATTCCCGGCTCCAATAATTGCACCGCCAATGGAAGCTGCCACACAGGATATAATAAATGGCTTTTTTCTTTGGCAGAGAGATTCCATAAATAGCAGGCTCCGTTACACCGAAAACGCCGGAAATTGTTGCCGGAATACAAAGACTCTTTAAATTCTTATCCTTTGTTTTAAACATAACTGCCATTACTACTGCTGTCTGTGCAAAGGAAGCTGCGAAATAGGGCTGCATGAAGCTGTCAAATCCCTGCGTATTAAGATTCATAATATAAACAGGAACCAGTCCCCAGTGAAGTCCGAAAATTACCAGTACCTGCCAGAATGCACCTACAATGGCACCTTCTAATATAGGACTTGCATTGTAAGCAGCCTGGGTAAAGTAACCAATGACCGCTGCAATGGAATTTGCCAGAGGACCTACTACAACAAAGGTTAATGGTGCTGCAATCATCAAAGTCAGTGTAGGAACCAGGAAGTTCTTAACTACATCCGGAATCACCCGTTTCCAGAATTTCTCGATCTTAGAAGCTACATATACAGCAAGAATGATCGGTACTACGGAAGACGGATAACCGCTTTTGGGCATAATCACAGGAATCTTCATAAATGTAGCATAAATATTAGATTCAAACATGGTTCCGGCAAACAATACTTCCATTACATCCTTGGAAGTAAGTGCCACTACCTTAGGATAAACCAGCGCACAGCCAAGTGCAATACCTGTAAATGGATTTAAACCGAATTTTTTTGAAGCGGTATATCCCAGAATTACCGGAAGGTAGTAAAAGAATCCGTCTGCTACTGCATAAAGGAGCTGATACGTTCCGCTTTCTGCTGTGAGCACTCCGGTAAAGGTTAGTATAGCCAGAATACCCTTAATAAGTCCGGTTGCGCAGAACACACCCAGGATCGGCTGAAATACTCCTGATATGGTATCAATCAGGGCAGAAAACAGCTTCTGGTGCTTTTCCGGTTTCTCTTCGTCTGATCCCTGGGAGTCTTCCCCAAACCCGCCAATTTTGCAGACTACCTCATAAACATCTGGTACATGGTTGCCGATGACTACCTGATACTGTCCCCCGCTTTTCATGACTGTTACAATCCCATCTGTGTTTTTTAGGATCTCTGTGTTTGCTTTTGACTCATCCTTTAATTTAAAACGCAGTCTGGTAATGCAATGGGTCAGACTGATAACATTGGACTTTCCTCCAACGTTCTGAATAATGATTCTTGCTAATCCATCGTACTTGCTTGCCATATTTTCCTTCTCCTTTTTATATTTAGTAAGGTTTTATCCCTACTACTTTTTCTGATTGTAAACCCAGTCCATGATTTCTCTGCTTTTCAATGCAGGTACCCAGGAACTATGGTATATCATCTGCCCCGCCTGTTTCATTTCTTCATCACTGTACATGGTAATTCTATTATTTTGGGCTCCTTTATCCTTTAATACCTGATACAAAATTTTGGAAGTATAGCTGGTGCATACCGGATCATTTTCCGCCTGCACAAACCACATGGGAACATTGGTTATATCAGAATGACTCATTAAATCAGAGATATCCTGATAGCATTTTCCATAGTCCTGATCCGTAAGCGCCAGACTGCCTTCAAACTTATATGCAAGGCCATAGGGCTTGGAAATAGGTATTAGTGTATCCTTTGCACATATGGGAAGGGCTGCTGCGAAAAAAGTCAGGATACTGCATAACAAAACGCAAAACTGCACCGCCTCCTGACGAAGCCCCGCTGATATAAACCCGTTTTGAATCAATCTTTCCCTTCTTGATCAGATCCTGAATAAACTCGTGAATCACATCATTATAATCCTGCATTTTCTTAAGCTGATCCGGTTCTTCTGAGATTCCAAAACTGTAGTTTTCTGGAAACTGAAAGGAAAGAACCGCCGTCTGGTATCCGTCCTCTATCCAGGAAACAGCTCCCCTGTTATTTAAAATATTTGCTCCTTCAAAGGAGGACGAAAGGACTTCCCCACCCCCATGCTCCCACAGCATAAGCGGGACTTTTGCAGTACCGGCAGGCATATAAAGCCAATAGGGCAGTTCTATTCCGTTACTTCCTTTAAACGTCCCTTTCACAAAATCATCTACTGTTCTTGTTTTAATCTGACAGGGATCTCCCTTTTTTAAGTCCAGCCCATCAATGGTACTGTTAATTAAAAAGTCATAATGGGTGGGCTGCATTTTTTCATCGTATACCGTTTTACCAAGATACCGGAACGGATCCACATAAAGTTTTACATTGTTACCCATTATCTTAATATCATTGACCATATAGCTTTCACTACCAATGGTTATGCTAAAATCATTGGGTGCAATGCTGCCTAACGCCGAAATATCCTTGAGCCGATAGGTGATGGACTGTACCTCCTGACCATCATCCCCCACATACGTATGGAGAGTGACATTCTCCACCGTAACTGCCTTATCAGGCTCTGCATTTGCAGTAGTTATAAATGCAGTACTACTGAGCATCAGCACCATAGATAAAAACAGACATCTTCTGGTGCACTTGATCTTTTTCATGTACTTCCTCCTTTTAAATTTTTATACTCATTACGGGATTGGCCTTCTCCCCAATGGTTCCATGGTTTTAATACCCCATAAAAATTAAAAAAACTGATCATACTTACACGTTGCCTAAGCAAACATGTAAATATCACCAGTCATGCCTGTATCTGCTGATACAGTAACACCTAGTTATTTATTTGTTTTTAAATCAATACAGTCTTTATTAATTAAGTAAATGTTACCATATTTATCCAATTATGTAAATACTTTTTGTGTATTATTATATTTTAAATCCTGACTCGGGAAGAAATCCCCGGTTTTGTCAATTTTATGTTATAATTCCATTACTATTACTATTTTGAGACACGGGCCGGCAATGGCCAGAAAAGGAATTACGGATGCCATGAACCTTTATCATTTACGCTATTTTGTTACACTTGCCCACCTGGAACACTATACAAAGGCTGCTGCACAGTTAAACACCACCCAGCCCAACTTAAGTTATGCCATTTCATCATTGGAAGCCGAACTAGGCGTATCTCTCTTTGAAAAAGACGGACGGAATATTGTCCTTACAAAATGCGGAAAGGATTTTTTATCTGATGTGGAACACTCCTTATCCATTCTGGATTCCGGGGTATTAAAAATGCAGCTGATCGGGCGGGGAGAAGGTCTGATTGAGATCGGATTTTTAAGAACTCTGGGAATCAATTACATTCCTCTCACTCTTTCCAGCTACTTAAAGACGGAGGATGGGAAAAATGCCACCTTTCATTTTCATGACGGCATCACTGCAGATCTAATCCCCATGCTGAAAGATAAAACCTGTGACGTAGTTTTTTGTTCCTATGCAAAGGATGAACCGGATATTGAATTCGTTCCAGTGGCTGCCCAGGATCTGGTTCTTATCGTTCCCAAGGACCACCCTTTGGCAGACCGGACCGAAGCAGATCTTTCAGAAACACTGCCCTTTCCCCAGATTTTTTCCACTCAAGAAGCGGACTTCGTTCCATTGTGGACAGCCTGTTTCAAAAAATAAACGCTACACCCAATATCGCATTGGAGATCGAAGAAGATCAGGTAATTGCAGGATTTGTTGCCGCAGGATTTGGAATTGCCATTGTTCCGGATATGTTTGAATTAAACCAGTTGTCTGTTAAAAAAATATCCATTAAAAACCCCAGTTGGGAACGCCGCTTTTATATGGCTTATTTAAAAAATCAGTATCAGACACCAGTAGTCTCCCGCTTTATCCAATTTATAAAGGAAAACAGAGAAAATTCCATCAAAAATCCATAAATATTTTTTATATATACTTACAAATTCATCAATTAGTTTTTTCATTCCCCAACGCTTATAATAGAAGGAGAATCTAAGATCACTTTTATTTATATGAAAAGGGAGAAATTATATGAAATCCAAATATTCACAGCTTTTTAGTCCTTTAACTGTTAAAAATATGACAATCAAAAACCGGATTGCCATGATGCCCATGGGCACCAACTATGGAGAGCAGAATGGAGAAATGAGTTTTCTGCATATCAATTATTACAGGCAGAGAGCAATGGGCGGAACTGGGCTGATTATCGTAGAAAATGCCAACGTAGATTACCCGTCAGGCTCCCAATGGAACCACCCAGATTAGAATTGATCATGACAATTATATTCCCCGTTATTATAAGCTCTGTGAAGAACTTCATAAGCAGGGAGCCTGTGCTGCCATACAGATCAATCATGCGGGAGCTTCCGCACAGTCTGCAAGAACCAATATGCAGCCAGTGTCTGCATCTGATATTCCTTCTAAAACAGGCGGTGAATTACTACGCCCCTTAAGCAGGGAAGAGATTGATGATATCGTGATCAAATTCGGACAGGCAGCCAGACGGGCTCAGATTGCCGGATTTGATGCGATTGAAATCCACGCAGGCCACTCCTACTTACTCAGTCAGTTTCTCTCCCCTCTCACCAATAACCGGACAGATGAATTCGGCGGCTCAGTAGAAAACCGGGCACGCTTTCCGCAGATGGTGTTTGAGGAAGTGCGCAGACAAGTGGGATCTATGTATCCTATCTTTGCAAGAATCAGTGCTGATGAACTTTTAGAGGGTGGAAACACGTTGGAAGACACACTGGAATATTTACAGTACTTTGATGAATTTGTAGATGTATATGATGTATCCTGCGGTTTAAACGGTTCCATTCAGTTTCAGATTGATGCCAATTACCTAAAGGATGGCTGGCGCTCCTATATGGCAAGAGCAGTAAAAGACCGGTATCGCAAGCCATGTATTACCATGGGAAACATACGAAATCCTCAGATCGCTGAAGAAATTCTTCTAAAAGGAGATGCCGATTTAATTGGAATCGGAAGAGGTCTGATTGCAGATCCCTCCTGGGCAAACAAAGCCCATACCGGCAGAGAAGAGTTTATTAATAAATGTATCTCCTGTAACATCGGCTGTGCAGGAAACCGCATCGGCATCAACCGCCCCATCCGCTGTACCGTTAATCCCAGTGTGAATGAAGGGGAATCCTATGAGAAAAACAAAGTAAAGAAACCCTGTAATGTAGTTGTAATCGGAGGAGGGACGGCAGGTCTTGAGGCCGCCTGCACTGCAGCAGAGGTAGGGTGTAATGTTTTTCTTATTGAAAAAAAGGATTATCTGGGTGGACTGGCAGCCGAGATCTCCAGAATTCCCGACAAGGTAAGACTGAATGATTTCCCCACTTACTTAATTAACCGTGCCAAAAATCTTCATAACCTGTATCTTTTTACGGGAGAAGATGCTGTAGTGGATCGGGTGAAACGTCTGAATCCGGATATTATCGTAAACGCCACTGGCTCCAATCCTCTTCTTCCACCCATTAAAGGACTCTTTGATTACATAGACAAAGATGACAGCCGCATTTCTTCCATAACCGGTATGATCGGACACATTCCTGATTATCCCAATGATCTGACAGGAAAACAGGTAGTGGTGATAGGCGGAGGTGCCGTTGGACTTGATGTGGTGGAATATATGGCCCCCAGAGGTGCAAAGGTGTTCATCGTTGAAATGATGCCGGATATCGGAAAAGACTTAGATCCCCGTTTCAAAAAGCGGAATCAATGCAATGATGAGAAAATATGAAGTAGTTCCGTTAACAGGAGCCACACTGACTGAAGTCAGGGAGTCTTCTTTCCTCATCAGCCAGAACGGGACGGAAACAGAGCTTCCCTTTGACTATGGCTTTGTCTGCCTTGGCATGAGAGCCAACACGCCGGTCATCAATGAACTTCATCAGGCCTTTGATGATACCGATGCAGAGATCATCAACATCGGAGACAGCGTCCGGGCGCGAAGAATCATAGACGGAATTCAGGAAGGACGCAATTTATTAAATACACTGGAGCGCAAAGAGTTCTTGTAAAAAGCAGAGATGCCGGTTGGAAAAATCCATCCGGCATCTCTGTTTTATTTATTCAATTACGGTTCTTTTTTTCACTCCCGGAACGCTCCAGTTGCTTAGGACAATGTTAAGCCCAAATCCAACCAAGAGTGCCCAGGCAGAACCCTGCATGGCAAGAACCACTGCCATGATAGCTGCGATACTTTTATCAAGATCTGTCTCACAGTATTCCATGCCAATTCTTCCGCAGACAAATGCCTGGAATATCAGAGTGATTCCTGCACCAACCGGAAATACCGGTTTTAATAGTGTAACCACAGGAATGCAGATAACACTGATTAACGTTCCAAGGCGGAAGGAGCCCATTGCACCAAGAAGAGATTTCATTGCCTCTTTTCCCTCCTTATAACGAATGCTCACAGAAACCGTCATTCCCACCCACAAAGGTCCTGCCAGTGGGGGGAAACGGGGCAAAGATTGCAAGAATTATATTTCTGATTCCGCTGATTAAATTGGATCTGCTGGAATTAAAATCAATGATTTCATCGTCCCGTTCTGCCTTTGCCTCTTTAATCAGACTCTCAGACGTTACAAAATCTCCGAACGCGATTACATAGCAGATCAGTGCAAGGGGAAGTGCACTTAAAAACATCCGGATCCCCGGAAAACCCACTCCAAACACTCCTACCTGTTGAAGCATTTCCTTAAACATGGGTATTTTGACAAATGTGCCGATTTCCACATGAGGCATGGCAAGCTCACCTGCTGCGATTCCGATTACCATAGCGATCAGATAGGGAAATAAGTTTCCGTACTTGGCAATGATATCGAGGACTTTGTATTTTTTACGTTTCTCCTGATAAGAGGAGGAGAATCTGATGATTGCAAGAAGTAAAGCACCAACACCAACAGCTATTGGGAAATTTCTAAGCTGCCCCTTAGGAGATAGCTGCCCCTGTAAAACTGTGATGGGAGTTGCCATTAAGATTCCCCCCTTGATAGACGGAGGAATGTTTTTAATAAAGCCTTCAGCCAGTTTTGTCACACCCATAAATATAAATACCAGCCCAACCAGCAGCTGCAGGGCAATCATCGCCTGAATCCTCTCCGCCCCCATTTCGTATGACGTTAAATAAGCCAGTGTCAGAGGCAACGTTGCTGTTATCCAGCCAGGAATTACAGGATCGCCCAGGTTTGCATGGAGTATGTATAAAAATGCTTCCAAAATAATGCAGCTCCACGCCAGTTCATATGGAAGCCCTAAATATTCTGTCATATATGGGATCGCGCTGAGAGCGGTCGCACCTACGATCAAACCCTGAATGAATTCTACCTTTTCCAGTTTATAATGGATAAAAGGAATTCTAAGTTTAAAAATCCCCATTGAAATAAATGCCAGTTCTTTCTTCTCCGAATTCATAATACCTCCTGTATTTTGTTATTTTTTTAACATTTAAGGTTAAAAAAAGAATGTGTCTGAAATTAAACACATACTTTTCATTTTTCAGGTTCTGTCAGGAACTGCTGTATTGCTGCTCCTGACAGAGTCTTTCTTATCTCTATCTTACTTTCTGTCTTTTCTCCATTACCTTTACAAAAACCGCAAGTATAACGCCCAGGAATGTAACACCTGCATTCAGTAGAAGTATCATTCTGGGTCCTTCGCTTCCTCCGATTCTCGTTAAATATCCTGCCAGAGACAAGATGGTGTAATTAGCCACGGAAGAGGCAATCATCACAAAGGAGGTTGCAGTTGCCTTATTCTCAGGGAAGAACTGAATGGTAGTTGCCACAGCCAGCTGAAGAACACCGCCTGCTCCTGCATATCCAATTACAAAACCCCCGATGATACAAATCTGCGGTGTTCTGATCCAATAGCACAAAAGCAGCATAACGGTAGAAACAGCCGGATATAAAATCAGAACCGTCTTCTCGCCTAACCCCTTTTTAATCAGAATTGCTGTTACGATAATTGCAACAGCAGTGCCGGCCGCATAGTAGGACTGAATTAGGGATGGATTGGTCATACCATACAACTGCCCCAGCTCTTTATTGCAGTTTAACCACAGCATAAACGTGGAGGAGCTGGTAAATCCGATTAAGATTGCAGCTATGGAAACAGGCGTAAATTTCATCCGCTCCTGTTTTGTTTTTACACCATTTCTCCCTTTCTTCTCCCTTTCCGGGAATGGGAGTAACAGGATTAATAAGCCGTCTGCCAGAATCGCTGCACCGCAGATGATAAACAGTGTGGTGTACGGTAGTCCTGCATTTCCTACAAATAGAATGAAAAAAGGCAGGAGAAACTGGCTGACGCACATAGAGAATTTCGTAAACATGTTGGCTATGGAACCGTTATTTACAAAAATCTCCATGCAGGTTGGACTGACACAGGTATCTAAAAAGGAATTTGCCGCTCCTCCAAGAATGGCAAAGCAATAGGCTGCTGCCATGTTAGGCGACAGGATAATTCCTGCAAAGAATATGACATATAGTCCTACCCCGATCAGTCCGCTCAACTTTCTTCCATAACGGTCTGAAAAAGGTCCGGCCACAAAATGTGCCAGCAGTCTTCCAAGTCCAAGAGCTGCAATAACGGTAACAACCCTGCTTACATCATAACTTCCGTCAGCCAGCTGCCCAGCACCCCAGGCTTTGGCAAAATTCGTCTTATACTGACTCAGTATGGAAGCTCCGATTCCATGGATAAAAAAAGAAAAGTATAAGGCAAATGCAGTCGGATAGTATCTTTTGTTATTCATTTATAACTCTCTTTCTGTTAGCGAAAGAGCAGGTCCTTTACACCTTCCACAGGCATTTCCTGTCCTGTATAAAGCTTAAAGGCTGCTGCCCCCTGCCAGACAAGCATTCCCTGCCCGTCAATGCAGGTACAGCCTGCTTCTCTTGCTTCTCTAAGCATTTTCGTTTCTTTTGGATTATAAACCGCATCTGTCACTACCAGACCCGGGTAAAACATGGTTACATCTTTTACCACGCTCTCATTGTCCATGGGTTTCATGCCTACAATTGTAGCATTGGCAAAAATGTCACTGGTTTTCATTTCTTCTCTCATGGTTTCCATATCAGAAATGTCAAATACGTTGACTGTACAGCCAGGTCTTTCCTGTCTGATTTTTTCTGCAGTTTCCAGAGTTCTCTCAAAAAATGCATCCTTAATATTAAAAATGGAGATCTCCCTTGCCCCTTCTAAGGCACACTGCACCTGTATGGCAGTCGCTGCGCCTCCGCCTCCGCATATGGTAATCTTCTTATCTTTTATTTCAACGCCGTGATCTCTTAAATTATCTACAAATCCCTGTCCGTCTGTTATATGCCCAATCAGCTTTCCGTCTTCATTTACAATGGTATTGACAGCGCCAATGATACGGGCTGCATCAGACAGCTCATCCATGTATTTTAATGCTTCCGTTTTGCAGGGCATAGTTACGTTGCAGCCTCTCATCTTTAAGGTTTTTACGGCCTCAACTGCCTGTTTTACCTCTTCTACCTTGATATCAAAAGCAAGATATGCATAGTCCAGTCCCAGCTTTTCAAAGCTGTAATTGTACATAGCGGGGGAACCGGAATGTCCTACCGGTGAGCCAATTAATCCCATTAAACCTGTTCTTCCAGAAATTCTCTTATCCATATTCTGCTCTCCTTATTATCAGATATTTTTTGCTGCCTCGTATGCTTCTCTTGTGGCATCCAGCGCTCTTCTTGCTTTCACTGCATCACCGATAACATACACTTCTTTTGCCAGCTTGTCAACATCTTCTCCAAATGGATTATAATTCCGATATCCCATGGCAAGAACCACTGAGTCAAATCCGTTTATGCAATTCCGGGTGCCATCTTCCAGTGTATAGGACACTCCGTCTTTATGAATTTCACTGACTTTTGCTCCGGTTATAGTAGTAATATTGTAATCACTGAAATCCTTCATTAAATATTTCCGGTGTTCACTGATTACATCTGCTCCTATCTTATCCCTCAGTTCAATCACGGTGACCTCATGCTCTGCTTCTCCAAGGAACGCCGCCAGCTCCGATCCAACCATTCCGCCGCCTACAACCAGTACCTTCTGTCCGCACTGTACTTCCCCTGAAAGCACATCATCTCCTGAGAGAATGGAAGAATCCCTGATTCCCGGTATTGGAAGAACGAGAGGGCTGGCACCGGTTGCAACAATGACAGCATCGGGAGCGTTTACCTCTATATACTCTTTTGTTACCTCAATGCCGGTTAAAAGCGTTACATTTGCCTTTTGGCAAAGTACGATGTAATTTCGCACCATTCCAACGATATCACCTTTTCCCGGTGGATAGGCTGCAAGTCGCATATTGCCTCCTAATACCACTTTCTTTTCGCAAAGAGTCACCTCATGGCCTCTTAGTGCAGCAACGTAAGCAGCATAGAGCCCCCCAACACCTCCGCCAATCACCAGAACCTTTTTCTTAACTGCTGCAGCTTTAAGTTCTGCTTCCCTGCCTGTTCTGGGATTTACCAGACATTCGATGGGATTTCCCTGAAACATATTGGCTACACAGCCCTGAAGACAGGCAATACACGGTGTCAGACTTTCCATTTCTCCCCTAAATGCTTTTATCGGAAGTTCCGGATCAGCAATGCTCTGACGTCCGAATGCCACAAGGTCGGTTCTTCCCTCTTTCACCATGAGTTCTGCATAATAAGGCTCTGTAAAACGTCCTACCATAATAACCGGAATCTGAACTGCCCTTTTAATTTCAGTAACAAAATCCGCATTAAATCCTCCGTGGATGCAGGTTGGTGCCCACATAAACTCATCACGGATATGGACTGCTCTGGATACATGAATTGCATCGGCTCCGCAGTTTTCTAAATACGCGGCTACTGTTGCCGCATCCTGTAGTGATATTCCCCCCAAGTGTATCATCACTGCAGTTAATTCTACAGATAATGCCCAGGCTGTCTCCTGTCTTTTTCCTGATATTTTCCAGAATCAGCCGGGACAGGCGCATGCGGTTCTCAAAGTTTCCGCCAAATTCATCCACACGCTTATTGGTTCTCTGGGATATAAAGCTGCTGACCAGATAGCCGTGTGCCATATGTACTTCCACGCAGTCAAAGCCTGCTTTTTTAGCCCGAAGCGCAGCATCTCCGTAGTCCTCAATGAGAGCGTAGAGTTCATTAGCTGTTATTTCCTTTGGAACATCCTTTCCTGTATGGCTGGCAATGGAAGTTGGCGCTTTAATAGGATATCCCGCCAGTTTTGCATTTCCTTCCGGACCTGCATGCTGAAGCTGAACGGATATTTTTGCCCCCCAGGCGTGAACAGCATCTGCCACCAGTTTAAAACTGGGTATCACACTGTCGTCATAAAGACAGGGCTTTCTTGGTCCCCCCTTTTGCTGTCTTATCAATAACGGTTGCCTCTACCGTAACAAGACCAAACCCTCCTTTAGCACGGGCTTCATAATAATCTTTGGATCGGTCACTTAGGGTTCCGTCCCCATTTGCAAAATTATTTCCCATGGGAGGAACTACAAAACGATTTTTAACCGTAACAGAACCGATGGTAACTGGTGTGAACATATTCTCAAATTTCACTGTATTTCTCTCCCCTTTAGTTGTCAAGTAGTTCCGGCCATACCTCTTTTAAAACGTTGACTGCACCGGCATAGGTATCCTCAGCGGCAGCTTTTGCTCCCTTTGCAATATAGAAATCGGAAATAACTTCTACACCTACAGCCTTTGGCAAAACGCCGGCATCCTTTACCATTTTTATAAAGCCGGCTGTATCGCCAAAACCGGTTCCTGGTGCCAGTCTGTCATGCATGGATTCGTCCCTTAAGACGGAAGTAGCATATGCTCTGTCATGGACATCGTTGATCTGTATGGAAACAATGGCATCTCCCGGAACACCGCAAAGATCAAAGGGCTGGTTCGCCCGGACCCAGTGCCAGGTATCCAGTATGATTTTAGCATTATCACAGCCGCACATCTTAACCACTTCCCAAGCCTTTTTTAGATCAGGAATCCCGCTGTAAGGCATTGGTTCCACGCCGATGATACGTTCCCCTGCCCTCTGGCAGAGTTCTTTTAACTTCTGCGCGGTATGTTCCACAGAGTAATTCTCCATGAGACCGCAGTTAATATGACCCACATGAAATATATCACACATATGGAAACAGATCTGCTCCTTATACATCTGTTCATAGCTTCTGTTTTCTTCCGCCCACATGGTGATGTATTCTACTTCCGTACAGGCTATCTGATACCTTTCCAAAATTGTCAGAATGTCTTTGTCGTGCAGTCCCTCTGCTAATGCATCCACATAGGTTTCTGCCCGAAGTCCAATTCCTTCATACCCCGCCTCTTTGGCAGCTTTCACACGTTCTTCAAACGAAATCTGATCTCCTAACGTCCAGGAACTGATTGTTATTGGGTGTTTCGCTGACATTATCCGCTCTCCTTTTACATTTCAAAATGATTGTTAATTTCATAACATATTTTCATTATATATTGTTTTCTATCAGAAAACAAATTGATTGTTTTGCCTTAATCTATAAATATTATATATAGATCAAGCAATAAAAAGGATCAGTGCATCATTCGCATTGATCCCTCAGTTTTTATATTGCCGCCAGCTTATCAATTCCCTTTTGCAGATCTGAAACAAAGTAAAAATCTGAACCGTGATTGCTTTCATAGATAAAATCCTTAAGAGGCTTGCTGGTATAACCGGAAAAATCCCCGATTACAGCCATCTTTACACCGTAGTTTACAAACTTTTGTAAGACCTCTCCAGCAAGCCTGGTGCTAAGGCAAAAGAAATCTTCTGAAATGGCTTCCTTTGAAACCACGAATCTGCTGCTGCCGGACTCATATTTTACCTGTGCCATTAAATCAAGGGCTGAGCCAACATCCTGTATCAACAGTTCATCTCCTGAAATCACTGCAATGGGAACACCATTTTGGGTAACGATATCGATCTTCATATCTCTTAATCTCCTTTTAAAAAACTCATGATCTCTGCGGATAATCTGGTAATAGAATGGCCCTCCCGGGGTAAAACGTTAATTTGTGAATGGGGAAGCAGTTTACGAAGCCTGTCCGCAGTTTTATAAGAATGAAGCATAATATCTTTTCCTCCCGCAAATAAAGCCACAGGCATGGAAAGTCTTCTAATCTCATCGTCACGGAAAATTGGAATCTCTTCCATTCGATATCGGAAGCCTTTCTTTATCAGCTTCTGAAGTGCCATCATTTTCTCAGGCAGTTTCCTGCCTCCGTTTATTTTTATATACAACTTCTCTGTTCCTTTCTCTCCCAGAAGTCCATAATACAGGGCAGTAAAGAGAAAGGATTTTTTAGCCGGACTGATTCCAGACGGAGCGATTAAAACCAGCTTTTCCACATATTCCGGGTAATGAATGGAAAACTTCACTGCCAGCCAGGCTCCCAGTGAGATACCGATCAAAATTACTTTTTCTATCTGAAGTGAGTCTAAAACATCCGAAAGCCAGAGTGCATAGGCCTTGCCCTTTAGTGACTGCTGTCTCTCATCACTTTTTCCCGGTTCTCCTGGAATATCTGCTGCATATACCCGGTATTCTTTTGCATAGCTTCTTATTTCTTCCAGCCACATGGCCGAATTCATTCCTGTACCATGAAGCAGAATCAGAGGCGGACATTCCTTATCACCTGCTGTAATAAGATGAGTCTTACCAAAACGGGTCTCTACCACCTGTTCTTCGTGGGGAAATTTCCACTGTTCTATAAAAGAATCATATAAATCTAAAATCTCTTTCTTCCCCTCCTGGTTACGAAATCCGCTTTTCGCTTTCATATTATTCACCGTTCCCTTTCTCCTCCTCAGTCAGCAAACCAACTGTATTTAACATCTCTTCCATAAATTTCAGCCCGCCCCAGAGAAATATCCTCATTCTCTGCTCTTCTTCGTAATATTTCATATTAATGGTGGCATCCTGAAAATCTGGACTCCTGCCGTTCATAACAGCCAAAAGTAAATTTGATATTCTCATATACTGATTCTTTGCAATAGCATCCAAATCGATGACAGAGGATACACGGCATCTGCCCCCGCTTAATATCTCCGGCTGCTTAAGTATCGTAAAAGAATCCGATGATTCATTCTGCTCTGATGATTCCCTGCTCTGTACAAATAAATCAAGATCCTCCTGTGTTACTCTCCATTGCTTTCCCACCCTTGTTGCGTTCAGTCTGCCGCTGTTTATAAAATTCCGTATGGTTTTATGATGCAGATTCAGCTTCTCAGCCACCTGGGTGATGGTATAATATTTCTCTTCCATGGTATTTTCCTCTTTCATGAAATACTTATTGCATAATCATCTTTTCCGTTGTACTTTGTTATACTTTATTATACTTTGTTGCACTTAACTGTACTTTATTGTATTTTATTGCAATGCATTTGTCAATACACCCGGAACAAATAGCAATGGAAATTTGTTCCTTCCATAAAAAAGTGTTCCCAGAAAGAAAAGTGAAAATCCATTATGCAACAAAAAAACGCAGTAGCTACCGGAATATACCGGCAGTAACTGCGTTCATGAATCGTTTTAATATATTTTATAATCTTCTAATTTTCCATTGTTCCATTTGATATCCACTGTCTTACCATTTTTGATTCTAAGACCTCTTACGTAGCCATTCTCAAACTCAGCAGGAAGAGCAGGGAGTATCTTTACCTTGCCGCCCCGCTCCTGTACCAGCATGTTGGCGATTCCGGCAGTTCCTCCGAAATTACCATCGATCTGGAACGGCGGATGAGCACACCAGAGATTGTCATAAGAGGATCTGGTCAGAAGAGTCTTTAAATACTCATAGGCATGTTCGGAATCTTCCAGTGCAGCAAAGAGGTTAATAATCCAGGCACAGCTCCAGCCAGTATATCCGCCTCCGTTTGCCAGACGCAGAAGCAATGAGGTTTTACATGCCTCTGTCAGTTCTTCGTCTCCTTCAAACAGCTCAGACGGAAACAATCCATACAAATGGGAAACATGGCGGTGACCGGGCTCTGGCTCCTCAAATTCCTTATGCCACTCTAAAAGCTGGCCTTTGCTTCCGATTTTAAAAGGAGTGAGTTTGCTCAGTCTTTCTGCGATTTCCGGTAATACTTCATCGTCTATTCCTAAAATCTCACAGGTTTTTTCAAAGTTTCCAAAGACTTCCCGGATAATTTCAAGATCCATAGCCGTTGACATTGCCACAGCCACTGTACTGTCTTCGCTGCCTGGAACTTTATATTTATTCTCAGGCGATGTGGATGGACAGGTTACGTACTGATCTTTATAAAGATACAGCCAGTCAACCAGGAACAGAGCCGCTTCTTTTAAAATTGGATACACTGTCTCCTCAAGGAATTTCCGGTCCGGATTGTATTCATAATGCTTAAACAGCTCATTGGTTAACCATGCGCCGCCCATGGGCCACATAGACCAGGTAACGCTTTCCGGTTCTCCCTCTTCTTCTCCATGAGCCATTCCTACCGGGTTGGTGTTGCACCAGTAATCTGCGTTATGGTGATGTACAAAACCACGGCACTGATAATGGACTTTAGCTGTTTTCTTACCTTCCTCACAAATCCGTTTTACAAATTCAAAATAAGGCTCCAGGCACTCCTGTAAATTACAGCTTTGTGCAAGCCAGTAATTCATCTGTGCGTTGATGTTGGTCGTCCAGTTGCAGCTCCAGGGAGCTCTTAACTGCCAGCTCCAGATTCCCTGTAAGTTAGCGGGAAGACTGCCCTCTCTGGAGGAACTGATCAGTAAGTATCTTCCATATTGGAAATAGAGACCGTAAAGTGCATTGTCCGTTTCCCCGTCACGAAGCCGTTTCAGTCTTTCATTGGTTGGAATCTCTAACTGCTCTCCAAGGTAGAGCTCTGCTTTATCATAAATAGATTTATAATCACTGACATGCTGCTCTTTTAAGGTTTCATACGCTGCCGAATGGTCGAAAGCAGGCTCTTTCACTGCATAGAGTGCCAGTATTACCCTAGAAGCGCCTTTAATACGAAGCCCTTCCTTTTCACCGGATACTTCCCCGTCACAGGAAAGAAGATGTAAGCCAGCATGAAACTCCATTCCTTTTTCTCCCTGAATTACAGGATTCTTGCTGTAATCGATATAGGAAGGATCTACATGCTCCGGACATTTTCCGCTGATCTTAATTCCCTCTTTTTCATACTCTGCTTTAAATGGCACCTGGGATTCGAAAGAAATCAGCGTATTAATTGCCTTTTTGTCACAATCAAGCTTTATCATTACAGCTTTGGCAGGATAGCTTGCAAAGTATTCTCTGGAATAGCTTGCTCCGTTTACCTTGTAACTTACATTGCTCACTGACTGATCCAGATTCAGGACACGATTGTAATCCGAAGGCTCCCCATCATGATCAAAGTCCATATACAGATTACCCAGAGGAAGATAGGATTCATTATATTCTCCCAGCATATGACTCCGGATTAATTCCTCTGCCTGTACGTACTCCTCCTGTTCCACCAGTCTTCGGCACTGTTCCAGATAAGGAAATGCATGATGATTGTTTTTGTCATGGCGGTAACCTGACCAGAGACTTTCCTCATTGAGGCCAAGACACTCTCTCTTTATACTTCCCCAAATCATGGCACCCAGACTTCCGTTGCCGATTGGTAGGGTTTCTTCCCACTTACTCGCCGGTTCAGCGTAGAATAGCTTCATATTAAATATCCCCTTTTCCAGTTTTACCCTGTTACTTCACAGTCAATATACTGATTTTTTCTCCATCTGTCAATGGTTTACTGCTCTGTAAAATAACAAGGTCACCGGTAGAAAGTCCCTGGGTCACTTCAATATAAGCATTCTTTTTCTTTCCCAGTGTAACGGGAACTTTCACCGCACTGGTGTCTGCCGCTTTATAAACATAGGTTCCCGAATCATCGGACTGAACAGACTTAGCTGGAATATAGACGGAATTTTCCTCCTTATTATCAGAGAGCCGGATATCTGCCATAAGGCCGATTGCGCTGTTTGTACTCTCCTCACCCAAAGAGACCGTCACAAGAAACATTCCGGAACTGGAATCACTGACTGCTGAGATATCGCTGATACTGCCCTTTAAATTCTCCCCAAGAGTCTGAAGATTTACCTGTACCTCTGTTCCTGTTTTAACCTGGTCAATATCCATGTCAGCAACTTTTATTTCCACTTTTTTCCGCTGTCATCGATAACAGTGGCGGCCTTTATCTGGGGTGAAACCGTCTGGCCTGCTTCCACGTTTATTTTTGTCACAAGTCCTTTTATTGGTGATGATACCATACAGTCATCGTATCTTTTCTGGGCAATATTAAGGGTTGCCCTGGCACTTTCAAGCTGGGCTTTTGTCACCTCAGTGGTGGTTGCCTGGCTGTTCTGTGCTGCCTGTAGCTGAACCTGAGCCACATCCACCTGGGCCTTAGCTGCCTCATAGTCTGCCTGGGATACGTCACCGCTTTCATAAAGGACTTTTATCCGGTTAAAATTATCACTTGCTGTGGTGAATGTGATCTGGGCCGGCTTAACCACAGTGTTTAACTGATTTGCTTTTTGTGCGCTGTCATAAGAAGCCTGGGCTGACTGGAAGCTGGCTTTTGCCTGCTCTAACTGCAGACTGGCATCCTGATTGTCGATCTGAAACAAGGGAGCACCCGCTTCCACATGGTCGCCTTCTTTGGCTAAGATCTGGGTCACCTTACCGCTTGCAACGGGAATGATATCAACGCTGCTTAAAGCCTCTACTGTTCCCTGCCATACCATGGCAGATAAATCTTTTCCTTCTTTCGCTGCAGCGACCGTTACTTCTGTCTGTTTTCCAGCTCCCGCACAGCCTGCAAGAGCCGACGAAAGCATTGCTGTTACCATTAAAACTGCTGTTATCTTCTTCATCCGTTTTCTCCTTATCAGACTATTATTTTAAATGAATTTTTACAAAAGCATTCATTCCAAAAAACAAGAGGAAGATTCTGCTGATTTTCAATCGCTACCTTAATCGGTATCAGCTGTGTCACCTTTGTATAGTCGCCACTGGTGGTAAAACTGGTTCCTCCTGAAAAATAAGTCTGGGTTGCAGGATCGATCTCAATTACCTGCCCCTTAAACAGTTTTCCGGGATAGGCATCCAGTTTAATATCCACTTTCTGTCCCAGCTTTATCTTCATAATATCTGTCTCTTCTACATTTACCCCGATATAAAGATCAGAGGTGTCTGCCACCACAGCCAGTTCAGAGCCCATGGCAACTGCCTGATTGGCAGCCCCCTCATTTTTCACTACAGTTCCGGTTATGGGTGATGTGATATAGGGAAGGGTTTCCTCACGTCCAAGCACCTGATCCTGTTCCACCAGATCTCCATTTTCCACTTCCCAGGATAAAAGCTTACCATTTGCTACGGCTTTTACCGAATACAGCTTTGCTGTCACTCTGGCATTGTCAGTTTTAAAATAATTAGTGCTAACGTAATAGAAATATCCTGCGGCTGCTCCTCCCAAAAGAATGACCGCCAGCAAAAGGGGAATGAGTACTTTTTTCAGTTTTCCTGATCCCTTACTGATCTCCTGATCTTCAATATTGATGTGTTTGTTTTCCTGCATATCATTATCCTCCGCTATGATTGTTCTGCAAACTGGCTGTGATACAGATCGGAATAGAATCCTTTCTTTTCAAGCAATGTTTCGTGATTTCCCTGTTCAATGATATCGCCATCCTTCATAACCAGAATCATATCCGCATCCCGGATGGTGGAAAGACGATGGGCAATGACAAAGCTGGTTCTGTTTTTCATTAATTTATCCATGGCTCTCTGGATAAAGACCTCGGTCCTTGTATCAATGGAACTGGTTGCTTCATCAAGAATCAGGATTTTCGGGTCTGCCAGAATGGTTCTTGCAATGGTCAGCAGCTGTTTCTGCCCCTGGGATAAGTTACTGGATTCTTCATTAATCACCATATGATAACCTCCCGGCAGAGTTCGTATAAATTCATCGCAATGAGCCGCTTTTGCCGCCGCTATCACTTCTTCATCTGTCTTATCAAAATTTCCGTAGCGGATGTTATCCATTACCGTGGCATTGTAAAGCCAGGTATCCTGAAGCACCATGCCGAACATGGCACGTAAATCTCTTCTGGTAAATGTAAGGCTGTCATGGCCGTCAATCAGAATCTGACCGGAATTAAGCTCGTAAAAGCGCATGAGAAGCTTGACTATGGTAGTTTCCAGCTCCTGTGGGACCTACAATGGCAACCGTCTGCCCTGCCTCAACATTGGAAGAAAAATGATTGATAATCATGGTGTCCGGCTGATAACCAAAACAGACATTTTTAAATTCCACATTTCCATGAACCTCAGACAATACAATGGGGCTTTCTGTCTCACTGACTTCATCCTCTTCATCTAAAAACTCAAATACACGTTCTGCTGCCGCAGCTGTTGACTGCAGAGTATTAGAAACGTTGGCAATCTGGGAGATTGGCTGCATGAAGGATCTCATGTACTGGATAAATGCCTGAACATCACCGATCTCAATTACCTTTTTCACTGTTAAATATCCGCCTAACAGACAGACACACACAAATCCAAGATTACCCACAAAAGACATGATGGGCATCATCATTCCCGATAAAAAACTGGGATTTCCACGCAGATCCATAGAGTTTATCGTTGATCAGCCGGAATTTCTCAATGGCTTCTTTCTCTCCGTTAAAAATCTGGACCACGTTATGGCCTGCATATATTTCTTCAATATGACCATTTAAATTTCCCAGGCTTTTCTGCTGCTGGGAAAAATATTTCTGGGACTTTTTCACTACGGTAACGATTAATCCCATGGATACAAACAATACCAAAACTGCCACCAGAGTCATTCGTACGCTGATGGAAAGCATCATGGCTACAATACCGATTAAGGTAGTCACCGATGTGATCATCTGGGTCAGAGACTGATTTAATGTTTGGCTTACCGTATCCACATCGTTGGTAATTCTTGAAAGAATCTCTCCGTGAGTTCTGGTATCATAATAATTTAACGGAAGGCGGTTCATCTTTTCCGATATGTTTTTTCTCAGCTCATAGGTGATCTTCATACTGACCCCCTGACATAATGTAACTCTGCAGATAGGAAAAGAGAGCCGACACAAGATACAGGACAACTAAGAGCAGCAGCCGGTTTCTGATATAGCGGAAATCTGTAAGCAATCCGGTTCCCATGGCCCATGCCATCAGCCCTTCAAAAAGCTTGGTGGTTGCCTTTCCCAATACTTTAGGTCCTACAATGGAAAATACAGAGGAACAGCATGCAAACAGGATTACAACAATGACGGAAACCTTGTAATGTTTTAAATACCCGGCAAGGTGGAGCATGGTACCTTTAAAATTCTTTGCTTTTTCAGTCTTCTGGCCAAGTCCGCCGCCCCGACCCATGGGTCCGCCTGAGGATTTTTCTTCACTCATTTCAGTTCCTCCTCACTCAGCTGTGACAGCGCGATTTCCCGGTATACTTCACAGGTTTTCATCAGCTCCCGGTGTGGCCCTTTCCCGGCAATTCTGCCCTGATCCAGAACAATAATCTGATCCGCATTCATAATGGTACTGATTCGCTGAGCCACTAAAATGGTGACGCTGTCTTTTGTTTTATCTTTCAGCGCAGCTCGCAGCTTTGCATCTGTCTTAAAATCCAGAGCGGAAAAGCTGTCGTCAAACACATTAACCGGTGCCCGCTTAACCAGTGCTCTTGCAATGGAAAGACGCTGCTTCTGACCGCCTGATACGTTCTGGCCTCCCTGGGCGATTTCTGTTAAAAAAGCCCTCGGGCTTGGAATCGATGAATTCCTCTGCCTGAGCAGTTTTGGCCGCTTCCTCCACCACTTCTTTGCTGGCCTCTCTGTCACCATATTTTAAATTGCTCTCAATTGTTCCGGAAAATAAGATTCCCTTCTGGGGCACAAAACCAATCATGTCTCTCAGCTTTTTTAACGGCCAGTTTCTGATATCAATGCCGTCAATTAAGATTTCTCCCCCTGTCACATCGTAAAAGCGGGGAAGTAAGTTGACCAGTGTGCTTTTTCCGCTTCCGGTTGCTCCGATAAACGCAGTTGTCTGACCAGGCAGTGCCGTAAACGTAATATCGTGAAGAACCGCTTCATCGGCATCAGGATACTGAAAGGATACTCCCCGGTATTCCACAGTCCCTTTGGGTGCTTCAGAGATAACTGCAGCTATCTTGGGATCTGTGATGGTTGAATCCGTAGTCAGTATTTCGACTACTCTCTTTATGGATACAATGGCTCTTGGAATCATAATAAACATCATTGCCATCATTAAAAAAGCCATAATAATCTGCATGGCATACTGCATATATGCCATCATGTCTCCTACCTTCATCTTAAAGCTGGATACTGCCTTTGATCCTACCCAGACGATTAATAAGTTGGTCAGATTCATAATAAGCATCATCGCCGGCATCATACCGGAGGTAACTCTGTTAACAAATAAATTTGTGTCTGTCAGCCTGGCATTTACCTTATCAAACCGCTTTTCCTCAAATCTCTGGGTATTAAATGCACGAATTACCAGAGTTCCGTCAAGGCTTTCCCTGACTACCAGGTTCAGCCGGTCGATTAACTTCTGCACATACTGAAACCTGGGCATCACCACCATCATCATGGAAAAATCATCACAAGCAGTAATCCCACAGATAAGGCGATTATCCAGGACATTGATTTATCCTTTTCCAGGGCATGAATGACACCCCCCACTCCAAGAATGGGTGCATAAAACACGATACGGATCAGCATAACAATCAGCTGCTGGATCTGGGTAATATCATTGGTGGTTCTGGTGATTAACGAAGAAGTGGAATACTTCTCCATCTCTGCACTGGAAAAACTCTCAATTCTGGTAAATACATCCTGCCTTAAATTCCGGCAGATGCCTGCTGCCATTCTCGCACCGATCAGTCCCACGATTACGGTGCAGAACGCGCTTAAAAAGGCGATTCCCATCATTTGAAATCCGGCTTTGACTATGTACATCGTGTCTCCCGAAGTGATACCTTTATTTACGATATCAGACATATAATCCGGAAGGGATAAATCACAGGCAGCCTGCCCGAACAGCAGCAGCATAACCACTGCTAAAGATATCAAATGGGGTTTGAAATATCGGAAAAATACCTTCAAGTCAGTTCCCTCTTTTCTGTTTCATCAATCTGTCATTTCGTCAATTTCTTCCGTCATATCATTCACTGCACGTTCCATCTGATCAATAAAGCGGTTCCACAATGTGATCAGCTGATCCATATCTTCCATTCCCATTCCTTCCACAACTCTTCCCACCAGCAGATTCACTTTCTCCAGGCACTTTTTTCTTACGATATATCCCTTTTCCGTAAGCATGACACAAATATTCCTTCTGTTGTCAGGATCAATCTCCCTGGATATCAGACCCCGTTTCTCCAGGGAATTTAAAGTCCGTGATGCGGAAGGTAATACAATATCCATTTTTTTAGCCAGTGCCGATACATAAATGCCCTTTTGTTCCTGATCTGCGTTAGTTGCTTCATATATCTGCTGAATCGCAAACAGTTCAAGACGGGTCAGTCCATGGGACAGCAGGATTTTATCCACTTTTCTCCCTTTCCCCATCATGACTGCCAAGTGGGTTTTTACCTTTTTTATGTATTTTTCTTTTTCATCCAACAAATTTTTCTATCCCCTTTTAATTACTTAATACTATTAACATTTACCAACGTTCATCATTCTACTCTTCTCCAGTTCCTGTGTCAATAAGTATTTTTTTTCCTTTCAAATTTTTAACACCGAAAGGAAAAAAAGGTCCATGCCCTCAGAGGGCTGAACCTTTTTTCAGACATTCTGTTAATTTTTTACAGATGGCAGATTACTTAAATTATTATTCTCTGTTCCGTCAGGAAGTGATTTTAAATACTCGTTACCGTTTCTGGAAGCCACACCGACACCCTTTATCTCACCCTGTCTGGCGAGCATGACACCTTCTTCTTTATTCAGTGTTCTGCCGTCAGATAACTGGTATCCGGTTACCCGGCCGCTTTCTTTTACCAGAGCAACAATCTCCTTTGCATCTGCCTTGGGTGATGGAATATCATCAAGAGCCATCATGGCAAGTTCGGCTCCAGCACCTTTCGTCTGATTTTCTGACATTATTATTCGCCTCCTTCTAAACATGACTGATTCGTTTTTAGTGTTTCAATATTCTCCCGGATTATTCAGTATTGATTAGGCTTAATAACCTGTAACATACTCCTCTATCCAGATCAGGGAAAATGTGGTACAATCTAAGTCAAAAAAAGGAGGAAATGCTTTGACTTACATAGAACGAACAACCCGTTATTTTTTCCTCATGCTCTTATATAATCTGGTGCTGCTGTCTCCCATGATGCCAGACAAACTGATACGCGTTCTCTCCTGTACCGGTTTGATGCTTTTTTATCTTTACTGCCATATTAAACCTGTGAATACCAGCTGCAAGGAGCAAAGACTTAAAATTCTCCATGGCGGTTATGAGCTTGTGCTTGCGTCAATCGTGACTTTTCTGATTGAAACAGCAATTTATCTATTTCTGATTTTTAAGACAACTACACCGGCACGCCTTCTTATTATGAATGGAATCATCTGTGCCATTCTACTTTATTTACTGTTTATGAATGGTATCATACGGATCTTTACCTGTTCCGGACAGCTTGGGTTTTTCAAAAGGATTGCACTCCTGCTGTTCTGGTGGATTCCGGGATTCAATCTGTTTCTGCTTCACAGTTTCATGGAAGTTTCGCGTAAAGAATATGATTTCTCAATGGAAAAGCAACAGTTTTACGAGAAATGGAAAGAAGAAGAATTATGTAAGACCAAATACCCCATATTAATGGTTCACGGTATCTTTTTCAGAGACTGGAAAAACTTTAACTATTGGGGAAGGATTCCTGACGAATTAATCCGGCACGGTGCCACCATTTTTTACAGCAACCATCAGTCTTCCGCTTCTGTGGAACAATGTGCAGAAGAAATCAAAGCCTGCATTTTAAAGATTGTTAAAGATACCGGCTGTGGGAAGGTAAATATCATCGCCCATTCAAAAGGAGGGCTGGACAGCCGGTATGCAGTCAGCTGTCTTGGCATGGATGGGTATGTCGCCTCCATCACAACCATCAATACCCCTCACTACGGCTGCAATTATGTATGCAGGATTCTTGACCGTATCTCTCCTGAATTTGTTAAATTCATCGGGAAAAAATATGAATCCCTGTTTACTCTTCTTGGTGATGACAATCCAGACTTTTTAAGCGGATTAAGAGATTTAACTGACAGGGAATGTGCCCGGCTCAATGGGGTTATGACTGATGCTCCCGGTGTATACTGTCAAAGTACAGGATCACAGATGGGTTCTGCAAAAAAGTGCCATGTTTCCTTTGAATCTGGGCTATCTGATCATTCGGATTCTTGGGGGAGGCAAGAACGACGGTCTGGTTTCAACCAGTTCCATGGTATGGGGAAACGATTTAGGCGTTCTGAAACCAAAAGGAAAGCAGGGAATCTCTCATGGAGATGTCATTGACTTAACACGCAAGAACATAGAAGGCTTTGATGTGATGGGATTCTATACGGATCTGATACATAAGCTGAAAGAACGGGGATATTAACGGAAGGAATCCAGAAAGGAGGAGCCATGAATAAGGATACCATTATAAAAAGTTTAAAAATTGCTGTAGCCGCCGTGCTCTCCATTGCAATTGCCGGGGAACTGGGGCTTCGTTATTCCGCTACCGCAGGAATCATTACAGTGCTCAGCATTCAGAATACAAAAAAAGAAACCATAAAAAGTGCCAGAAACCGGACACTGGCTTTTGTGTGTGCTCTCCTGATCGCCCGTTTACTTTTTGGAATTTTAGGCTTCACCCTTCCTGCATTTGCGGGATACTTATTTCTCTTCGCTCTTTTGTGCTTCTATGCGGACTGGGGCGAAGCCATAGCCATGGATTCCGTACTCATCACCCATTTTCTGACTGAGCGGTCTATGACTGCTGCGCTGGTCGCCAATGAGGCAGCTCTCTTTCTGATCGGTACAACAGTCGGGATTTTAGTGAATCTGCACCTGCGAAGAAGGAAAGATGAATTTAAAAAGCTTTCTGACGAAGTGGATACCCGCATAAAAGACACCTTAAGCCAGATGTCCTGTTTTCTTGGTACGGAAGACAAAGACAGCTGCAGACCGGCGGACCTTCTGTCTCTGCAAAAGGCCCTCCGCACAGCCAAAGCCTGTGCCTTAACGAATTATAACAATGCTCTGTTTAAAAAAAAGATACCTACGAAATTGATTATATTGAAATGCGCAGGCAGCAAAGTCTCCTGCTTTACGAAATCTATGAAAATATCCGGTCCATTTCCTGTCTTCCAAAAGAAGCAATGGAAGTTTCTGAGCTGTTAGCAAGAATCGAGCAGGGCTACCACAGAGATAACTCCGTGGAGGGGCTTTTAAAGGATTTAAATCTGCTACTGCTGGATTTAAAAGATCATGAGCTCCCCATAAGCAGAGAAGAATTTGAAGCAAGAGCCATACTCTTTTACATCTTAAAGCAATTGCACAGACTCCTTTTGATCAAACGGGAATTTATCTTAAACCACAGCAGTTAATCCTAGCGGTTGTCCACCCGCTCCGGATAAAGATCATGGTTCTTAAGCCGCTCCCATGCCACCTCTTCCCATCTGGTTCCCGGCTTTCCATAGTTACAGTAGGGATCAATGGAAATGCCGCCTCTGGGAGTGAATTTTCCCCACACTTCAATATATTTGGGGTGCATTAATGCAATCAGATCTTTCATAATGATATTCATACAGTCCTCATGGAAATCTCCATGGTTTCTGAAACTGAATAAATAAAGTTTTAAGGATTTACTCTCCACCATCTGTTCCCCTGGAACGTAGGAGATGGTTATGGAGGCGAAATCCGGCTGTCCGGTAATAGGGCAAAGGCTGGTAAATTCCGGACAGTTGAATTTTACAAAGTAATCGTTATTGGGATGCTTGTTTAAAAAGGTCTCTAAAACTCCTGGATTATAATCCGTTTCATAAACAGTTCCCTGACTTCCCAAATGGGTCACCCCCTTAGTTTCCTCTGAATTTCTTCCTGACATCTTATTCTCCTCTCTTTAAAGCAGGATCTTTCATTCCATTCTTTGCAAAGGCATCTGCACGATCTATGCAGGTACCGCATTTTCCACATGGTTCCTCTCCGCCTTCATAGCAGCTCCATGTCAGTTCATAAGGGACATGAAGCATCAATCCCCGCTCCACAACTTCTGCTTTGGTCCATAACACAAATGGTGCCTTTATGGTAAGCTGATTTCCGCTTCCGATGTAGACGGCGCGGCTCATTGCTTCCTGAAAAGAACTGCTGCAGTCCGGATAGGCATTCCCTGCCGCATCATCGCTGTGAGCTCCGTAATAGATCACGCTGCAGCCTTTTGACAGGGCGATACTGGCGGCTGAGGAAAGAAACAATCCGTTGCGGAAGGGAACGTAGGTTGATACCGGTTTGCCTTCGCTGTTTTCAAGCTGCTTTGCATAGCTTTCTCTTGGTATCTCTTGTTGAGACTGGGTTAATAAGGAACAGTCACTGTAAGCAAATATTCTGCTTAAATCCAGACTTATAAATTCTATCTCATAATAATCTGCAATCTTTTTAGCCGCTTCCAGCTCTTTTGCATGCTTTTGCCCGTAGGAAATAGACAGACCACAGACATTCTTTCTTCCATATTCTTCAATTGCCATACCAAGGCAGGTGGCGCTGTCAACGCCCCCGCTTAATAATACCAGTGCTTTCATCGTTCTCTCCGTTTCTTTTCTCTTATACAATTTTCATATGCGTAATTCCGGCTCCGACTTAAAACGTCCTCTTAAGGTGACTGTTTTCGTTCTGGCGGAAAAACTTTTAATTCCTCTTGCAGTCATACAACTGTGGCTGCCTTCGATCACAACTTCTATATCCTCTGATCCGGTAACTTCTGCCATGATTTCTGCTATATCTGAACCAATTCTCTCCTGAAGCTGAAGCCTCCTGGCGGCCATATCGGCAATTCTGGCAATTTTACTTAATCCAATCACTTTCCCATTTGGTATATAAGCCACAGCAACTTTCATATCGTACATCAGCGCCATATGGTGTTCACAGTAGCTGAACACTTCTATGTCCTTTACCACCACCATGTCATCTCCTGCACCGTTTGTATCCATATCCTCTTCAAAGGTTTTCCCAAACATCAGTGCAATTTCATGGTTAGAGTAATTGATCCCTTCAAAAAACTTCCCCGTACATCTTCGCAACCCTGGACGGCGTATCTTTTAAGCCTTCCCTGTCCGGGTCCTCGCCCAATGCCTTTAATATCCCCCTCACATGGGTCTGAATTGCATCTGTATCAATAGCCACTCTGCACCTCTCCCTTCTGATTAAACGCCCACTGCATCGGATCCCCAGATGATTTTATGCATCTGCAGCTGAAGAGTCACATCATTTAACTGGTTCTGTTTCATAAATTCCACTACATCAGGCAATGAAATACTGCCAAAAACGGTGCTAAAATAAAGATGGCACCGGCCGGAAAGCTGATAGCGGTCTATTACCTCCACAGCCCTTCTCAGATCCGTTATACTTCCTGCAACAAATTTTACCGTATCCTTCTGTTTCAAATAATCAAAGTTAGAAAGCTGCATAGCAGTTTCCATTTTGCTTCCCGGAAGTTTATAATCCATGGTAAAGGTAAGTGCATTTGTTTCTCTCTGATAGGTTGAAAGATCTGCACTTCCGTTTGTTTCAACTTCCACACGAAGTTCCTCGTCTAATAAAAGAAGAGAAAGAAGATCTCCGATGCCAGGCTGGATCAGAGGTTCCCCTCCCGTAAGAGTTACATTTTTTATACCTGTTTCTTTTATGTATTCATAAATATCAAGCTCACTCATTGTTTTTCCGCGTACCAGGGCATCTTTGGCCCAGGCGGTATCGCAGTAAGAGCAGGAAAGATTGCATCCGTAAAAGCGGATAAATACAGCCAGCTGACCTGCATATACCCCCTCTCCGTTGATGCTTACAAAGGTTTCCGCCACATTATAATCTGCCATGGCTATCCTCCCCGTAAGAAGCACAGTTTGCAGGAGTCTCATACACTTTGGCAGATTTCACTTCATAACCTCTTTGGCTCATTCTTTCATAAAAGTATCTTGAAAATTCTTCTGCTGTGGGGCGAAAATTCACTTCCACCAGTAAAAATTCCTCTTTTTTAAGAGCCGTAAGGGTATCAGGCTTTAACGAGCCTGTTTCCATGATCAGAGAATGGTCGAAATAATCGGTTTCTTCTTTTAAATCCTGCTTCAGCCTGGAGAAGTCAACGATCATCCCCTGTGTCTGTCCTTCTTTTTGAAGTGTAGGGCTTTCAATTTCAATTACAACCCGCCATCTGTGACCGTGGATATTTTTGCATTTTCCATCATAGCCCTTTAAAAAATGAGCGGAGTCAAAACTTTGTTCTGTTTCCAGATAATACATTGTCTCTTTGTCCTTTCGAATTTCGGAGGCGGAATTTTAACTTTGCCGTAAAATTGCAAAAAAAGCAGACATATGACTATGCCTGCTTTCTCTATCTGCACGAAAAAAAAGCTATAATAACTGCAATAACTTTTCGTTCCAACAATATTAAAATCAGCCCTAGTTTTGTTTATAGACAGGATGGTACTAATGAACTGTCTTCTATGCGGTTAAAAGTATAACACCGTTTTTACTGTGCGTCAAGACAAGGGTTCTGCCTGTTACCGGATCGCCTGAGGAAAACTGAATACATGAAGAGGATCATACCGACTCTCTGTCTGTCTTAATCTGCAGACATTCTCGCCGTAATACTCCTCTTCATAATCTGGCAGCCGGTTATAGGGGAAATTGACATAGGATCCCTCTGTCATTCCCTTTATATACTGAAACCTGGGATAAAGCCACTGCCTGTTAATCTCCCCATAGCAATCATTTTCCCACACAGACTGAATCCCCATGATATAAAACGCATCCCTGAAAAAATAAGCGGTGCTGACAGGGCTTACCTCCCGGATCTTACCGCCAAGTGCATAGACGGTAACTGCCGCATAAACCGAGCCTTCCGCCCGTTCTGCTATCAGGCCGGCAATCTGCATCCGCTCTTTTTCCCCGTACATTCTTTGAACAAATCGTCCAGTGGACTGAAACTTTTCAGAATCCGGATAGGAAGATTGTATTTTTTCCATAGCCTGAAAAAACGACAGTTCCTCATAAGATAAAACCGCTCCGTCCCTTTCAAAAGGGTCCAATATGGTCGCGGCTTCCCTTGCAGATCCATAAAACAAACCTCTTCCGAAAATCCCAAGTCCGTCTTGTGGTGAATTGTACATACTGATATTCATGGTAATTCGGGGATCCAGACCCACCAGCCATTTCTGCCAGACTCCTAAAAATCCCGCCATTTCCTCAAGACCAGGTTTGATATACTCAAGATCCACCAGAGTTACTGCTGTTATCCTGGGCGGCAGCTTATACTTTAAAGAGGTAACAACACCAAAATTACCTCCGCCAGCTCCTCTTAAAGCCCAGAACAGATCTGGATTACAGGTTTCATCCGCAGTTAAGACCTTACCTTCATAATTAACTATTTCCACAGCTTTTAAGCTGTCACAGCCAAGCCCCAGGAAACGGCTTGAATATCCCCAGCCACCTCCCAGTGTATAACCAGCTGCTCCTACAGTAGGACAGGTTCCTCCCGGAAAGGGATATCCCTTTTCTCCTGCAAAATTGTACACTTCCCGGTTTTGAACACCGCTTTCCATGACAATACACTGCCCGGAACCAGAAAGACGGATGTCCTTCATCTGGCTCACATCAATCACCAATACCCCGTTTCCGGTGGAGTAACCCTGATAATGATGACCGCCTGACCGGATTCGTATTCCCATCTCATGCCGTCTTGCATAATGTACTGCATTTTGTATATCAGAAATCTGGCTGCAATAAACAATTACCTCCGGGAATTTCTGAACTGCCCGGTTCCACTCCTGCCTGGCTTTCATATTCTTTCTGGCAGGGAGTAATAATTACTCCCGTTAAACCATCTTTATATAAACTCACTTTTATCACCAGCATTTCTCATAGATTCAGATTCATACTGTATGATATGAGTTTGTCTATCAACAGGGCACTCTGGCTGTCCGGCTGATTATTTCCCCTCTGCTTCTAACTGGGCAATCTTTTCCTGAAACTGAGGAAGATGCTTTTTTGTGAGCCACTAGAAGTTCATCAAGGATAGTTCCCGCAATCTTACCGCTTGGAACCAGTGGATTTAAGGTAAATGCCTGCTGTGCAGTTCCGTAATCACCGGTTACTGCTGCCTTTATGGTAGTCAGTTCCATGTCCTTCATCAGCTGCAGCAATCCTCTGGTGGAAGAATCAAAGCTGCCCCATGAGATGGGCACCGGACCGCCTGCTGTAATAATGCTGCTGACTTCCACAACCACGTCATCTGGCAGATCGGAGATTGCGCCGTTGTTTCTGGTGCTCACAACCATGGTGGTCTTATCATTATAAATGGATGCGATCAGCTCACAGGCAGCATCGGAATAGAACGCACCGCCCCGCTTTTCCAGCTGAACCGGCTTTATATTCAAATCCGGATCCTTATAAAGTTCAAAAAGTTCTGCTTCTGTCTTCTTTACAAGCTCTGCTCTTGTTTCCCCTTTTGCAAACGCCTCCAGCTCTTCCTTCAGCATATCATCCGTAATGTAATAATACCGGTGATACATACAAGGAATGATTCCAAGATCTCTGATCTGATCTGCTAAAAAAGCGATATTGGGAATATTCTGAACTCCGGAACTTTTCAGCCCCTGCATGGCTTTTTTAAGGCCATCCGGTTTTGTATATACTGACTCAAGAACTTCTCCTGTTTTTTCTACACCCTCATGATTCCATACTCTGTGCCAGTGGAAGTGATTTAAGCCGCCGAAACGGAAAAACAAATCCTCTTCCTTTTCCTGCAAAGCTCCTGCCGCAATCTTTCTGCACATAATGGGAACGTTGCACAGACCCACTACCTTATCCCATTTGCCGTATCGCATCACCGCTTCGGTCACCATGCCAGAGGGGTTTGTAAAGTTTACAAGCCATGCATCCGGGCAGAGTTCCTTCATATCCTCTACAATTTCCAGAATGACTGGAACTGTACGAAACGCCTTAAACATGCCGCCTGCACCGTTGGTCTCCTGCCCGATTACACCGTGTGACAGCGGAATCCGTTCATCCTTAATCCGTGCATCCAAAAGGCCTACCCGAAACTGGGTGGAAACAAAATCTGCATCCTTTAAAGCTGCTCTCCGATCCAGAGTTAAATGAACCTCCCAGTCAAGACCTGCTGCTTTCACCATACGTTTTGCAAGGTTTCCTACAATCTCCAGCTTTTCTTTTCCCTCTTCAATATCCACCAGCCAGATTTCTCCGATGGGAAGTTCCTCTTTCCGTTTAATAAAACCTTCTATCAGTTCGGGGTATAACTGGACCCGCCTCCAATGGTTACTATTTTAATTTTCCCTTTCATCTGCTTACCTCCAGGTATTTGATAAAAAAAGCATACTCCAAAAATCCCGGAAAGGGAACGGATTTACCTTCTTTGGTAACAAGCAAGGGTGTTTTGGCATTTGTTCCACAAAAAAAACAGGGTGTTTTATCCCTGTTTCTTTTCCATGGTCAGCCTTGCCAGGGCTTCCACGATATAAACTGCCGGAATCTGAGAAGTGATATCCACCTTCATCTCTTCCAGCTCTTTTCTTTCTTTTTGAATATAATAGGAAATGTTGTAATCTGAAATTCTTGCCAGAGTGCTGTTCCTGCTGTTTGTAATGGATACCAGAGTGCTGCTGCTCTCCTTCAATATAGAAGAATTCCTCTATAATAATATTGGTCTCCCCTTCCACAGACAAAACAATAATAATACTTTCTTCCGGAAATTCCAGATTAATGGGAAACATGGGACCGTTAATCCCGGTTGAAAATATTCCGATATTGCAGAAATACCGGCTTGCATATTCAGCCATGATTCCTGAATTACCAGATCCAATAAATATAATCTGCCGTTTGCCTGCAATCACTTCGGCGATTGTATCCAGCTGTTTTTGAAACGCATCTGAATTGACCCGTTCAAAAAAATCTGTAATGGAGGATAGATCAAACCGTTTTTTCACAGATCCTTTCTTTTCCTTTTCCAGCTTAAACCGCACCTTAAATTCCGAAAAACCGCTGCACATGGTTTTCCTGCAAAACCGGGTGATGGTGGTGGTAGACACATGAGCTTCCTTCGCCACCTCACGGATTGTCATATACGGTATCTTCTCACTGTTTCTTAATATATAATTGTAAACCTCGTAGTCCAGTTCCCCAAATTGTTCCATCACCTGACGGGAAAACAATGTCATTGCCAGTCACCTCTTATTAATCCTGTTTCATCTGTTTTTCTGATACCAGGTAAATATTTCATGAATGTCCTCCGGTGTAGTCCGGCAGCATCCACCAATCAGACCTGCGCCTGCCTCATACCACTTTGCTGCCCACTGTCCGTACTGCCCCGGCTCCTTCACTCCATGCCAGGTCTTACAGCAGGCATCATAAGTCTCTCCGCTGTTTGGATATGCAACAATGGGAAGGCATGTATCAGTATTATAAGTCACATGCCCCAGATTCAGCAACCTGTTTTATGTTTTCATAAAAACTTCCATTTAAAAATGCTTTCTTTGAAGCATTTACCTCAAAGAAAGCATTACTTAAAAGCTTTTCAGACCTATGCAAATCCGAAATACCGTAAAATACCCAGATAGATTCCGTAAGCAAATCCATACTGGTCATTTTCAAGCTTTTCTGCATCCGATGGATTGCTTATATATCCCAGTTCTACTAAATTAGCGGGCATATCTGCATTCCTAAGTACATATAAAGAGGGATTTTCACGGATTCCGTTGTTTCTGGTTCCAACCATATCATTAATCCCGCCCATAATTTGTTCCGCCAGCCACTGTCCCTGGGTAAAATACTGATAGATGTATACTTCCGTTCCATTAATTTCGGGATTAGGATTTAAATTACAGTGGATGCTGATAAAATAATTTGCCGGCCACTGGTTTGCCATTGCAACCCTGGCAGCCAGGCTGGTAGTATTGTTGGTACCCAGAACGGTATCCGGCTGTGGTCTAGAGACTCTCGCTTCAAACCTGGGATCACTGTTTAAGAGGTCTCGAAGGTAAATTCCCACCTGGTAATTAATTTCTGATTCCTGTAGTCCATTGGCCTCTGCACCGCTGTTAAAATATCCGCTGGGATTATGCCCCTGATCAATAAATATTTTAATTGCCATCTCGCATTTCCTTTCCTGCTTCACTATATTAAATATATTCTGGGAAATGGTAAATGCTACATATTTTGGATTTTTTTGTATATTTTTGAATGTATTTTTATGAATAAATAACCTTTTCCCCATGCCTTCCAAGCCAGTATGGCAAACCGGGATATTTAATGGTTATATAATCTTCAAAACGGTCGGGGTCTTCCTGATTGCTGGAAAACATCTCATAATGGCCGGGAACCGTAAGCCCCGGTTTCATTGCCCCTGCTAAATCCACTGCTTCCTGATACGTCATGTTTCCTATGATATTGGAACGGTAGCGTACTCCATCCCTTCCGTTGATGGGAAGAAACATCACATCCATATCCCCAAAACTTCTTAATTTGCCGTACAGTCCTTCATAAATACAGGTATCGCCTGAATGATACAGCTTAACGCCCATTCCTTCTATCACAACTCCTGTGTAAGGATATTGACCGGTAACCGGATCCTGATCCAGAAACTCGTGAGCAGATGCAATCCCTGTTATTTTAATACCATCTTTTAATATCTGGATTTTTCCATCGTTAAGCCCCAGAAAGCGGCTTTTATCAATCATAAGATCCTCACTGAGTACAGGGATCAGCTTCTCCGGCACAAGAAACAAGGCATTTGGCGAGCTGACGGAAAGCTGATGCCAGACGTTGCGGTCAATGTGATCCAAATGATCATGAGTTCCAATTATGTAATCTGCATTGGTTATCTCACTGGGATCAAAGAGCGGTGCAATTCTTCTGTCAGGACGTTCAGAGAGAAATGCATCGATATAGATTGTAACCGTACCCAGCTTTACTGCATACCCCAGCTGCCCAAGCCACCAGAACGCTGCCTGTCCTTCCCCTGGTACTGTCTCATTTATTTCTGCAATTAAGTCTTTTCCGCTTTTCGCGGTTTCCATGTACTGCTGTTTCATTTTAAATCCGCCTCCGGTTCCATGTTTTTACTTTCAGATTTTATCATACCACAGATTTTTCCAGTTGCAACCTGCCCATATCAGAAAATGCCGGGCTGCATTAACAGCCCGGCAGTACTATGTGCATGCTTAAGATAAATTTCTGGCTTCTGCAAAAACCTTCGTCAGCATATTTATAACTTTGCTATATTAATTGTTCTGAAATACCTCTTCTCATATTTTATCCTATGTACCATAGCTTTTCCCCGTGATGAAAAAAATGTTTTTTCCGTATCTTTTCCCTTTTTTTTCTTATTACATAAGGCAGTTTTGACGACATTCTAATCAGAAATATTAAAAGGAGAAAACATATGATAACCTACAAAAATCTTTATGACAATGGAAACATGCTTAAGATTAATGAACGTGGCTGTGTTAAGGTATTTGAGCATCAGAAAGATTTAAGTGTTGAAGCCGGCTCTGCCATCGCTTCCTATTATGCTTCCAAGATGAATATCCGAAAAAGGCAGGTTTTAATTGAACTAAACGGCAATTCCTTCACCGTTCAGGCTGGTGCCATGCAGTGGACTTCCGGCTCCGTATCCATGACTTCCGGAATAAAGGGCGTAGGCGATTTTCTGGGTAAGGCACTTGCTTCAAAGGTAACAAAAGAATCTTCTGCAAAGCCGGAATTTAAAGGCAGCGGTCTTTTGATGCTGGAGCCCACTTACAAGCATATTCTTCTGGAGGAGGTTTCCGAATGGGGAAGTATGGTGCTGGAAGACGGATTATTCCTGGCCTGTGATTCCGACATCAAACAGAATGTAGTTGCAAGAACCACACTGACTTCAGCAGTTGCCGGTAAGGAAGGGTTCTTTAACCTATGCCTGACCGGACAGGGAATTGCTGTTTTAGAAAGCCCGGTACCCAGAGAAGAGCTGATTGAATTTGAATTAAAAGACGATGAAATTAAAATTGACGGAAACATGGCAATTGCCTGGTCTAATTCCTTAAAATTCACGGTAGAACGTTCCTCCAAATCCCTGATTGGTTCCGCAGTATCAGGGGAAGGCCTTGTCAATGTTTACCGGGGAACCGGCAAGATTCTCATGGCGCCAGTGGGTTAACAACTTCATTATTTATTAACCCCAAACCGGATATGTCACATAACCAATGACATATCCGGTTTTTGATTATAAATATCTAAATAAATTTTAAAACAATTACGGAAATAATGTCTCACTATTTCTTAATAATTCTTAAATCAGGCTATATCGCCTTGTTATTGCATCTATAAGTGATATAATTCACTTGATTAAATCAATCAAGGAGGCATCTGTCCATGAGTTCCATACAGCAGATATTGGTGGTAGATGACGACGCGGATATCCGGGAAGTGATCCGTATACAGCTGGAGAACAAAGGCTATCTCGTTTTAGAGGCCGCTAACGGCAGCGACGCGGTAAATACAGTTAGAGAAAATCCTGATATCGACCTGATTATACTGGATATCATGATGCCAGGTATGTCCGGGATTGAGGCATGTGCACAAATTAGAACCTTTCATTCCGCACCGGTATTATTTTTAACTGCAAAATCAAAAGAGACAGATAAAAACGATGCTTACGAAAACGGCGGCGATGATTATCTGGTGAAACCATTTTCCCAGGCAGAACTTTTTATGAAAATTCAGTCTCTCTTAAGAAGATACGTTGTCTACAAAGGGAAATCGGAATCTTCCGTAAATCTTTCGGAAGTCCATGTTCAGGACATTGTGATTGATACGGTAAACCACTGGGTATACCGGGAAAATCAGAAAATAGAGCTGACCGATACGGAATATCTGGTTTTGATGTATCTGGTCAAAAACAAAGGTACTGCAAAAGATGCTCAGGCCATCTATGAGGGGGTATGGAATGAAAAGTTTCTTCCTTCCTCCACCAATACCATTATGGTTCATATTTTAAAGCTGAGAAAGAAACTGGAACTGGATTTTAATAATCCGTTAATTATCCGCACCGTCTGGGGAAAGGGATATCAGATTGATGAAGGGTAAAACATTATCCTCACTGCGTTATAAGCAGATACTTGTACTTCTGTTCGGAGCATTTTTAAGCTTCGCCGTATATCTGATTGTTGGAAGCCTGGGTGATTACATGGTTTCAAAGAAACACATGGATGAAGACTCGGTACAGTATCGGTTAAACTCCTATCAGAATTCTTTTGAAAACTATGTGAAAAAAAATAAAATATCGGTAAAAAATGTAAGAGCCATCTCCAGATGGGTCAAGAATCATAAATATGTATATCTGACCATATATAACGGGGATGAAATTCTTTATGAATCCGGTTACTGGAATGATTCTTATTCTTCCTATGAAACTGCCACAACAATTGTGGAAAGCTGCAATCAGAAGGAACGTGATATTGTCTTTTCAGACGGCACCTACTCCGTATCCATCATCGATTCTTCTCAGATTAAATGGCTGGATGTAGTGCTTTACTGTTCCTGGATTATGTTTTTTATTGTATTTTTTATTATTATTATCCTTTATAACCGACGGATCATTCACCGGATTGTTCTTCTGTCAAAAGAAGTATCTTTAATTGAACAGGGTAATTTGGAACAGCCGATTTTTCATAAAGGAAATGATGAAATTTCACTTCTGGCTAAAAACGCAGATAATATGCGTAATTCCATTATCACAAGATACAAAAGTGAAAAGGATGCCTGGGAAGCAAACAGCGAGCTGATTACCTCCATGTCCCACGATATCCGCACACCTTTAACTTCTTTAATCGGATATCTTGAGATTTTAGATTCCAAAGATTACCATTCTGAAGAACAGCTGGAGAAATACATTAAAAACTGTAAGGAAAAATCAATTCAGCTGAAAGATTTATCTGATAAACTGTTTCAGTACTTCCTGGTATTTGGTAAGGATACCATCCTTATGAATATGGAAACCTTTGATGCGAGAATTCTGCTTCAACAGCTGTTAAGCGAGCATGTATTTAACTTAAACAGCCTTGGGTTTGAAGTACAGACTGAATTTATGAATGAACCCTGCACCATTTTAATTGACATTCAGTATTTAAAACGTCTCTTTGATAACCTGTTTTCCAATGTGAGAAAATATGCTGGTCACGGCACTCCTGTTGTAGTAAAAGGTGCCAGAGACGGTGATAATTTAATAATCAGCATTACCAATGAAATCCGGACTGACCTGGTTTTTCAGGAAAGCACTAATATAGGATTGAAAACATGCGGAAAAATCGCCGAGCAGATGGACGGGAGTTTTGAAATCCTCACTACGGAATCACTTTTTACAGCCTGCGCCACTTTTCCCATAAAACCGGCAGGAAAGGAAACACAATCATGAATAATATTTTAGAATATCTGGAACATTCTGCAAAAGAATTTCCTCAAAAAAAGGCAGTTATTGATCCGGAAACCAGCTGTACCTATGAAGAACTATACGACCGGGCAAGACGAATCGGCAGTTTTTTATCCGAGCATACTAAAACAGGAAAACCTGTTGTGGTCTTTATGGATAAGTGCGTGGAAGCGGTGACCTCTTTTATGGGAATCGTCTATGCCGGCTGTTTTTATACTTTCATAAGTCCCGATCAGCCAGTTGCACGTATCGGCCAGATTCTTGATGTACTAAAAGCAGACTGCATGATCACTCTTTTAAAGACAGACGAAAAACTGAAACAGCTTTCATTTAAAGGCACTATTTTGGAATACCATAAACTTATTTCTTCCCCCGCTGATCCGGAAAGATTAAAAGCTGTCAGGGAGAAATCACTGGATACTCAGCCTTTGTATTGTAATTTTACTTCCGGATCTACCGGAGTTCCTAAGGGAGTTTTAGTAAGCCACCGGTCTGTGATTGATTTTATGGAATATTTTCCTGATCTGTTTGGGATTACAGGAGATGATATACTTGGCAATCAGGCGCCGCTGGACTTTGATGTATCGGTAAAAGACCTCTATTCTGCCTTTAAAACCGGCGCTTCCATTGTTCTGATACCAAAAAAATATTTTTCGATTCCCACCATGCTTTTGGATTGCCTGTGCGAGTATCAGATTACAACACTGATCTGGGCTGTTTCAGCTCTTTGTATGGTGACTCAGTTAAAAGGCTTCACATATAAAGTGCCTGAACATGTAAATAAGGTTTTATTCAGCGGTGAGGCAATGCCGGCAAGCCACCTGGCTATCTGGCAAAAGAACCTTCCAAATGCCAGATTCGTAAATCTTTACGGACCTACCGAAATTACCTGTAACTGTACGTATTATCCTGTTTTAAGAGTATTTGAACCGGAAGAGAAAATACCCATTGGGACGTCATTTCCCAATGAACATGTATTTCTCCTGGGATCGGATGATGAACTTATTACATCTGAAGGGGAAATTGGAGAAATCTGCGTGGCAGGAACCGCTCTTGCCCTGGGTTATTATAACAATCCGGAGCAGACAAAAAAAGCATTCGTTCAGAATCCTTTGAATGATCTCTATCCTGAGACCATTTACCGGACTGGAGATCTTGCTTTTTATAATAGTCACGGCGAACTTTGTTTCTCCGGACGTAAGGATTTTCAGATTAAGCACATGGGACACCGGATTGAACTGGAGGAAATTGAACTGATTTTAAACAGCTATCCGGAAATCAGCCGCGCCTGCTGTGCATTTGACAGCGAAAAAACCGCCTTGCTGCATTTTACTGCGGGGATTTAGATAAAAAGGAATTGCTAAAACGTATGCGGGAAACACTCCCTTCCTATATGATTCCCAGCCTGTGCATTCCCGTACTTCACATCCCCGTTACTGCAAACGGTAAGATGGACAGAAAAAAATTATTGGAGATGTGTTTATGAAATCAGAAGTAAACGAATCAAAACTCAAGACTGCACTTGCAAATTATAAAACACCATTTTATCTTTTTGACACAGACATTCTTGCAAACAGAATAGCGGACATACGATCAGCACTTCCGCCCAAAACCCAGATTTGCTTTGCCATGAAGGCGAATCCCTTTTTAGTGAAGGACATGGAGATGCATGTGGATTATTTTGAAGTTTGCTCTCCCGGAGAATTTCATATTTGTGAACGGGCCGGCATTGATGAAAAACGGATTGTGATGTCAGGCGTATATAAGAAACAGGAGGATATGGAGTATGCCATATCCAGATATAAAGATATTATCTTTACCGTGGAGTCCATGGAACACTGGAAGATTCTTACCTCCTGTGCGCTGAAAGAAAAACGAAACATCCGGGTACTTTTACGCCTCACCAGCGGAAATCAGTTTGGAATGGATGAGTCATCCATCCGCCGGATTATCATGGAAAAACCCTGTGAGTATGTGGAGATCTTAGGTCTTCAGTATTTTTCAGGAACCCAGAAAAAATCAGGTGCGAAGCTTGAAAGTGAATTGATGATGCTGGACCAGCTTTGTGTAGATTTAAAGAATCAGTATCAGTTTACAGTAAAAAAACTGGAATACGGTCCCGGCCTTCCGGTTTGCTACTTTGAAGGGGAAAAAAGATGAGGAAGAAGCCATGCTTCTTGCATTGTCACAAGCCATTGAGCATCTGTCCTTTCAAGGTCAGGTCACACTGGAAATGGGGCGTTTCATTGCCGCATCCTGCGGAGTTTACGCAACCAGCGTAGTAGACTTAAAAACCAACAATGACCAGTCTTACTGCATCGTTGACGGAGGTATTCATCAACTGAACTATTACGGACAGATGCTGGCTATGAAAAAACCTTTTATCAAACATTACGGCAGCCAGAATGGCGAAGTCAGGGAATGGACCGTCTGTGGTTCTCTCTGCACTTCCAGTGATGTGCTGGTAAGGCAGTACCCGTTTAAAGACTTAAATCAGGGTGACCACCTTGTTTTTGGAAAAACAGGTGCTTACTCCGCTACAGAAGGAATGTCCATGTTCTTAAGCCGGGATCTTCCTTTGGTACTTCTTTATTCAGAACATGAGCAATACCGGATTGCAAGAGCTTCTCTTGCAACCGACCAGTTTAATTTTTTTCATTCAGAAAGGGGATAAACATATGAACAGATTATTAGAGATTTTAAACGAGATTAACCCGGGGATTGATTATGAGACAGAGACAAGACTGATCGACGACGCTCTTTTGGATTCCTTTTCCATTCTCTCACTGATTCCTGAGCTTGAGGATGCATTTGAGGTTTCCATTACTCCGGCTGACATGATACCTGTTAACTTTAATTCAGCAAATGCGATTTGGACCATGATTAACCGGCTGAAAGAGGATTAATCTATGACCTATACTTCTATCCTTTACCTGTTCATCTTTCTTCCCGGTGTCATGCTGCTTTACCAGCTGGCACCGGGACGCCACCGGTATAAAGTTCTACTGGCGGCCAGCTGGCTGTTTTTCTTTCCCTCAGCGGAAAATTAATTATTTATCTCCTGATCTCCACTGTTTCCGTTCATCATATCGGTCTGTGGCTTTCTTCCTGTAAAAAGGATCTGAATTTAACAGGAGTTTCTTCGGAAGAGAAAAAATCTCTGAAAGCAGCCTGTGCCGTCAAACGGCGGAGAATCTTGTGGCTGGGTTTGGGAATTCAGCTTGGCATGCTGGTAGTACTGAAATATTCCGGATTTTTCAGTGATAATATCAACCATCTGTTAAAGGCAGTCTCTTATCCGAACCTGCTGCCTGCCATGAAATTTGCTCTACCTATAGGAATATCCTTCTATACCTTACAGGCTGTTTCCTATCTGGCAGATGTATATTATGAAAAAATTCCGGCTGACGACCATCTGGGCAGACTGGCTCTTTATCTGACCTTCTTTCCCATATTAATGGAAGGTCCTGTATGCCGCTATTCCCAGACAGCCAATGCGCTGACTGAGGGAAAACCTCTGGAATACAAAAATGTAACCTACGGCTTTCAGAGAATTCTATGGGGGCTGTTTAAAAAACTGATCATTGCAGACCGGCTGAATCTGCTTGTGGAGACGGTCTTTGGATCTTATAATCAATACGGGGGCATTGTGGTAATTCTCGGTGCCATCCTCTATACATTTCAGCTTTACGCAGATTTTTCCGGCTGCATCGACATGACCATCGGAACCGGGGAAATCTTTGGAATTACAATTCCTGAGAATTTCAGGCAGCCATTTTTTTCCAAAAGCCCTTCCGAATTCTGGAGACGCTGGCATATTACACTTGGTACCTGGCTGAAAGACTATGTCTTTTATCCTATCTCCTTAACCGCCCCGGTGAAGAAATTCGGAAAAAATTCCAGGGCAAAATTAGGAAAGCATGTGGGGCAGGTAGTTGCTTCCGCTCCGGCACTTTTTTGGTGTATGGCTCTCCAATGGTTTCTGGCATGGCACAGGCTGGCATTATCTGTTTTTCGGTATGTATTACTTTGTCCTGATCTTACTGGAGAACTTAACGGAACCTTTTGTAATAAAAGCAGCTGAGCACTTAAAGATTAACCGGAACAATGTGCTATACCGCATCTTCCAGTCTGTTAAGCTTTTAATCTTCGTTTTCATCGGTGAGTTGTTTTTCCGGGCGGAAACCATGACAGCTGGTTTATCCATGTTCCAGTCTATATTTACAGGCTTTGATACAAAGGTACTGACCGACGGCTCACTGTTGCAGCTTGGGCTTTCTTTAGCTGATTATACAGCCGTATTTTTAGGCTTTCTGGCAGTACTGACAGTTGGTATCATTCACGAACGGGGAATCTCCATAAGAGATAAAATATCAGGATATAAGATTCCGGTACGGTGGACTCTGTATTATGGTGCGATTCTACTTGTAATCGTCCTCGGTGCATACGGCGACGGATATTTACCGGCAAAAATGATCTATGCCGGATTTTAAGAGGTGACGGAATGCATGCAGGAAACAAAATAAGAACTTTAGCCTTTATTACCGGACTTACGCTTCTTTTATATATCATGTCCTTTCTGTTCCTTCCAGCAAACACCGGAGCAGAAGGACTTTATAAAAAAGCCGGAGGAATCTATAAAGAACCCAAAAATACCATCGGATACTTATCCATCGGAGACAGTGAAAGTTCCACCAGCATCTCTCCTTTGGAGATCTGGAATACTTACGGGTATACTGGCTTTAACTTAGGCGTACCCGCACAGAGACTACAGGATACCTATTATCTTCTGGAAAAGGTGTTAAGTAAACAGTCTCCAAAGGTTGTGCTGTTGGAAACCAATGCCTGTTTTCGAGATTTTAAATACATCAATGCCCTGGAAACAATTATTGATGATAAAACGAAAAAGATATTTCCCATTTACCAGTATCATAACAACTGGAGATATTTCCATTTCTATATGTTGAAAAATTTAAGCGCTGATATGGCAGAAAAACCATCTCCTGCATATAAGGGCTATCAATATAATATTAACAGCAAACCTTATATCGGAGGCCCTTACACAGAAGAGACGGATGAGATTGAGGTAATACAGGATCAGCCCTATCTGTATCTGACAAAAATCAGCGAGTTATGTAAGGAAAAAGGAATCCGGCTGGTCTTATACAGCTCTCCTTCTCCAAAATGCTGGACTTATGCAAAACATAATGCAGTAAAACAGTTTGCCGATAAAAATGACCTTGATTACATCGATTTTAACCTGTCTTTAGACCAGTTATCCATTGACTGGAACACGGATACCAGAGACGGCGGAGATCATATCAACTATTACGGAGCAAAAAAAGTTTCTGACTATATGGGAAGTTACTTATCCGGTTTAAACCTCCTGACCGATCACCGCCAGGATCCCCGGTTTGTGTCCTGGAATAATGAATTTAAAACCTATGAGACACAGACCATGAGAAGTTCTAAGTAAAAACTGGTCCTGCATGCAAGAATGCTGCAGGACCTTTTTCTATTCCTATTCCTGTCTGTAGTAAGTAAGAAAATCCTTTAGTCTGCTGCATGCAGATTTTAACTGTTCCATCTCCGGCAGATAAACCACCCTGAAATGATCTGGCTTCTCCCAGTGGAAACCACCGCCGTGAGTAAGAAGAATCTTTTTATCTCTTAAGAAATCCAGAACAAACTTTTCATCATCATAAATTCCAAATCGTTTTATATCAATCTTAGGAAATACATAAAAAGCCGCCTTTGGTTTCGTTGCTGAAATTCCAGGAATCTGGTTTAATGCCTCATATATGTATTCTCTCTGCTCGTAAATACGACCGCCTGGAACCAGAAGCTTCTTTGTCTCCTCTTCCATCTCAAGAGCTGTCTCTATGACAGACTGGGCGGGAACATTGGAACACAGTCTCATGGAAGACAATAGATTGATTCCCTCCACATATCCCCTTGCCGAGGATTTGTCCCCGCAAAGGCTCATCCAGCCGCAGCGGTATCCTGCAATTAAATGGGACTTGGACAGACCGTTAAACGTAATCGTAAGGAGATCAGGAGCAAGTGAAGCAATGGATGTATGGACCAGACCGTCAAGAACCAGTCTGTCATAGATCTCATCAGCAAAATTATGAGACCATTTTCCCGGCAGAGCTTAACGATTTCTTCCAGCAGTTCTTTGGAATAAAGAGTTCCCGTGGGATTATTGGGATTAATTACAACGATTCCCTTTGTGCGTTCTGTGATCTTGCTTTTAATATCATTGATATCCGGATACCAGTCTGCAGCTTCATCGCAGATGTAATGAACTGCAGTACCTCCTGCCAGCGTTACAGATGCGGTCCACAGGGGGTAATCTGGTGAAGGAACCAGGATTTCATCACCTGAGTCCAAAAGACCCTGCATGGAAAGTGTAATTAATTCACTGACCCCATTTCCTGTATAAACATCATCTGTTCCCACTTCCTCAATCCCTTTTTTCCGGCAATACTTTACAATTGCTTCTCTGGCAGAGAGTAACCCTCTTGAATCGGAGTAGCCCTCTGTATGGACCAGATTACTGTTCATTTTCATCAGAAGCTCTTCCGGCGCACGAAAGCCAAATGGAGCAGGATTTCCTATATTCAGCTTTAAGATCTCGACTCCCTGGGCGATCATTCGGTTTGCTTCGTCCATAACCGGTCCCCTGATGTCGTAACACACATAATCCAGTTTTTTTGATTTTTCAAATTTTCTCATGATAATTTCCCTCTTTCCTGATTTTTGCATAAAAAAAGGCCCCAAGCGTTCATACGCTTAGGGCGAATATACAATCCGTGTTACCACCTAAATTCAGAGAATCCTCTGCACTCCATACGGTACTGACATACCGCGTCCCTGTAACGTGGGAATTCCGTTGAAGCCTACTAGGGAAATCCTCCCGTTGGGTTCAAAGCTCCGAGACTGCTTCCATATACTTCAATAAAGGTTCACACCAGCCACCTTCTCTCTGAAATTCTCCGTATACGTACTATTCCTCTTCATTGCCTTTTCACTATTTCCGAAACTATAACACAACAAAATTCAGTTGTCAATACTATTTGCAATAACTGATGCATTTATCAATCCAGGCTATAATATTCTCCTGCCGCATAATTGCGCCCTGAAGCACAAGAAAATCCCCGAACCTGTCTGATTCGCGAGGCGGAACTTCGGTATAGGGTTCATTTTTCTTTTTTAATGTATTTAATCGTTTCACATGCTGGATTCGCTGACTCTCCAAAAGTCGGAGTCTTGTTTCCACATTCATATTACCTGAAAAATACATCCGGAGACGAAATATATCTTTGGGAGTCTTTTGCATCTTTTCATCCTTATTCAGCCACTTTGCAAAGTCCTCATAGCCATCTTCCGTTATGGTATAACGTTTTGCTTCCAGGATTTCTCCGCTTATTTCAATGTCATAGCTGACAAGTCCCTCGTCATTTAACTTTTTCAGTTCCGGATAAATCTGGCTATGATTGGCATACCAGAATTCTGCCAGCTCACTATTAAATTCTTTTGCTATTTCATAACCAGTCATAGGGTGGCGGCATAAAAGCCCTAATATGGCATATTTCAAACTTCTCATTTCATTTTCCCCGATTTTCTTAATTTCTTGTTATAACTATAGCAAAAATGGAAAATATGTCAATATAACAGTATTGTATAAAATATTAGAATTATATACATGTTTATATTGACATGTTTCATTGATCATGATATAAACATTGTTATAATAATAACAATTAGGAGGAGTAGCATGAACTACAACAAGAAAAGATGGTTGATTCTCATCGCCAGCTGTCTCATTAACCTATGCATCGGTTCCTTATATGCATGGAGCGTTCTTTCCGTACCAATGGCAGAGCATTTAAGTCAGATCACAGGAATGAAACTGACTGCCAGAGATTTATCCATTGTATTCGTAATTGCCAATGCAGTAGGTCCTATTACCATGATTACCGGAGGTACCATTAACGACACACTCTGGGCCCGAAATTAGCAGTCTTAATCGGAGGTATCATGTTTGGCGGCGGTATGTTCCTGTCCGGTTATGCCAACAGCGTTAATTTTTTAATCGGAACATACAGTATTTTACTGGGGTTAGGCCTTGGAATGGTTTACGGCGCCACCATCAGTACATCCATTAAGTTTTTCCCAGACAAGAGAGGTCTTGTAGGAGGACTTACCACAGCGACGTTTGGAATCAGTTCTGTTATTATTCCACCCATTGCTGCCATGATCATATCAACAACAGGTGTTACTTCTGCATTTAAAATTATTGGTGCTGTTTTTACAGTGATTATCTGTCTGGGCGCTTTCTTTATGGAAAAATGCCCTGCTGATTTCGTTCCGGAAGGATATACACCTCCTTCTGCCGGCAAACAGGCTGCCATGAATAAAAACTGGAAAGAGATGTTACAAACACCGGTTTTCTACGTTATGATTGTACTGCTTACCTGCGGCGCATTTGCTGCCCTGATGTTTATTCCCAATGGCTTCCCCTCTGGCTCAGAACATCGTGGGAATGTCTGTTGTTTCAGCAACAGCTGCCGTTTCTACCCTGGCATTATTTAATGTCCTTGGCAGAATCCTGGCTGGATCTATCTCCGACAAAATCGGACGAATCAACACCCTGGCACTTGCCTGTGTAATGTCTGTCATCGGTCTGATCCTGCTTTATTTCTGTGACAAGGGTGATGTGGTTTTATTCTATATTGCCATCTCTGTCATTGGAATCTGTTTCGGTGCTTTCATGGGTGTTTTCCCAGGCTTTACTGCGGATCAGTTCGGACCGAAAAACAACAGTGTCAATTACGGAATCATGTTTATCGGATTCGCTCTGGCTGGTACCGTAGGACCTATTATTTTAAACAAGATCTTTGCTGCTACCGGAAGCTATAAAAATGCATTCCTGACAGCCATGGTCATCTCTTTAGCCGGACTTGGACTCACATTCGTCTATAGAAGCATTCATAAATCAAAAGCAGCATAAATTGGGGAATATAAAATAAAAAGACGCGTCTTCACCAGGCAACTGAACGGAACCTGGCAGACGCGTTTTTTATACTCATAATTACTGCACTTCTTGTCCATCTGCCGGAAATACAATTCCGGCCATTCTCCTTGCCTGAGTCAGAATTTCGCATACGCAAAGAGTATGATCCAGATAGCGGTAACAGGTGGCAAGATCACCGGAAAGAATCATTTTTTCAAACTCCAGAAACTCACTGATCATTCGATGACTGTAGGAATGATCCGCTACTGTCTCTTCCGATCCGTCATTTAAAATCACACGGCCCCCCTCACAGATATTCGCCGGACTGTCCTGTATCAGATACCCTTTGTCCCCCTGAATAATACAGGAATTTGGTGCACTGCAGTCCTTGGCTCCGGTCAGGGTGCAAAGAAAGCTTCCGTAATCCAGTAAAAGCACTCCGGAGGTGTCAATTCCCCTTTCTATATTTGCAAAATAATGAACCGATTCAGGCATTCCAAAAAGGCCCGCAGCGTAATGGAGGTTATAAATATTAATATCCATCAAGGCACCTCCGGCGCATGCAGGATCAAAGGCAGGAAGCACTTCACCATTTTTAAAACGGTCATACCGCCTGGAATACTGGGAATAGCTGCACCGGACCAGTCTGACGCTTCCAAGAGAAGGAATCAGCTCCTTTACTCTCCTGTAATCCGGCTGGTATAAAGTGGTAACAGCCTCAAACAAAAATAAGTGTCTCTCTCTGGCTGTCCGGCTTAAAACCGTGGCCTGCTCTATGGTAGGAGTAAATGGCTTTTCCACTATTACATTCTTTCCTGCCAGCAATGCCTGATATGCATAGGAAAAATGAAGATGATTGGGTAATCCCAAATATACCGTATCCGCTTCGCTCTTTAAAAAATCTTCATAATCCGTAAAAACCTGCCCGATTAAATATTCCTTTGCAAGGGCTCTTGCATCCTCTTCGCTTCTTTTTGTACTGCAGAGAGATAAAATTGTGGTATGCTTCAGATGATGGGCAATGGATAAAAAATCTTTTACAATAATTCCAGAACCGACAATTCCAAGCTTCATAGGCCCTTCTCCTCAACTTTACTTAACTCACCTGTAACAGAATCAATCACAAGTCCATAGACCCGGATCTCTTCCGGAACCAATGGGTGATTTCGGATCAGTTCCACTGATTTATTGATGGATTGGTCTAAGTCTTTAAATCCACCCAGCCAGGATTCAAAATCAATTCCATAATACTTAATTAAATCGATATCCTTCTGTCTGATTCCCCGTCCCTTCATCAGCTCTATCAACTTGCTGCTGTCTGTATATCTGGCTCCGCAGTCCGTGTGGCCTATTACCAGAATTTCCCTGACATCCAGCTCATAGATCCCAATTAGAAGACTTCTCATCACGCTGCCAAAAGGATGGGAAATAACCCCTCCTGCGTTTTTAATGATCTTTGCATCTCCATTTTTAAAACCCAGTGCAGCCGGAAGCAGCTCTGTCAGCCTTGTATCCATACAGGACACAATTGCGGTTTTCTTTTCCGGATATTTATTGGTGATATATTTTTCATAATTTTTATTTTTAACAAATTCTTTGTTGTATTCCAGTATCTCTTCTAACATATTTTGTCCTTCTCCTTACATGAGTCATTCATCATTGGTACGAAATACTCTCCAGATCACTCCTGTTCCAGGAACAAAGATATTGGGGTCCCCTTCGATATTTAGACCCATATCTACGATATACATGGATTCATTGGGACCAAACATCAGATGACTCGGACGCTCAAGTCCTCCTCCCTTGGAAAGGGACGCAGGAAATCCACTCATATTGATGGCAAATGTACTGATGGTTCTTGCCCTCAAATCAATTTTGGATATCCGGTGCCCGGCACCAGCATAGGATAATCCGTCACCAACTGCTGTTCTAATGGTGCTGCCATATTCCGCCACATAAACATCTCCGTATGCTCCAAATTTTTGATTGTAATTAAAATCAAAACTCATCAAAGTGGAATTGGGCGGAAAGGTTACATAGGGTCTTGGAGGAATGTTTGGCTGATTTTTCAACAGCAGAGTGGGCTGATAACCACCTGTGGGCGTGAATCTTGGAGAATTTACCGGTTCTCCTCCTGAATAATCAGGCCAGCCATACCAGAGATCCGGGGTTATGTAATAGAAATCATCGGTTGCATTCTCTATGGGTCTGCTACCAACCGGATTAAACCCGTTATTCACAGCATACAACTGACCGCTGTTATTAAACTTTAGAAAGATGGGATTACGAAACCCCCAGGCTACCTGTTCCAAATTAGAACCGTCAAGGTTGGCCCGTAAGATACTCCCAGACGCCTTGGTATATTTTTTTCTTATTTCAAACTCAATATTAGGAATCCCATAGGGAGAAAAGGCACCAGTATAGGCAGGATCATCAGTAACTGCTTCCGTAAGAATATTATCTGTTGTAAAATTCTGACCAGTCAGTATGACATAATCTCCCGTATAATCACATAGCAATGGAGAAACCGGTACCCAATCGTTATCATTTCCAACAACACCGCTGTTGGTAACGGTTCCCTGCCCAAAATAGATCTTATAGTCCGGTGAAAAGGCAACCGGACCATTGTAATGATCACCGTTGCTTGGCAGACCCATAATAATATTCTGTCTTTGCCCATCCCGGAATATTCTGGTGACAAAACCTCTGTGGGATACATAAAGAACCCCATTTAAATAATTAATTCCGGAAATAGGGGTAACAAAATCTTCCGCTATCAGTTCAAGCTCTCCATTCACCAGTTTCAAAACCTGGGGATTGCCTGTGGACAGGCCGGAGTCAGCAATATAAAGACTTCCTTCCTCATCAAAAACAATGCCTGCCGGTGAATTGAGATTTTCTAAAAACACTTCTATCCCATACCCTTTTACAATATAAATATCAGCAGGGTTTAAATAACGCCTGGGAGCAGGATCGCCGTCGTTACAAGAGTGAATCCTGCTGCCGTTATTCTCACGAAACATTCACTTCACCTGGTATTTTTTACTATTATATTCACTGCACCGGAAAATATCAATCCTGTTTGGCTGCATCTGCATGGAGTAATGGCAGATATGCTTCGTACCCTTCCGTTTTCATCTGCTCTTTGGGAATAAATCTTAAAGCTGCACTGTTGATGCAATAGCGCAGTCCACCCATCTCCTGCGGACCATCTGTGAAAACATGACCAAGATGGGCATCCCCTAATGTGCTTCGCACTTCTGTGCGGTGTCTGCCAAGAGTGTTATCATCAAGTTCCTGCAGCAGATCCTGTGTCAGCGGTCTGGAAAAGCTTGGCCAGCCACAGCCGGATTCAAATTTATCACAGGATAAGAAAAGAGGCTCTCCGGTTGTCACATCCACATAGATTCCCTCTCTCTGAATTCATCAAAATATTCATTCTGAAAAGGAGCTTCTGTTGCATTGTTCTGAGTCACCTGATACTGGATTGTTGTTAGTTCATTTTTAAGTTCATCCTGGGATTTTGGCGGGAATTTTTTGCTTTTATCCACTGCCTGCTTTGCCTTTTCAAATTTATCCCCGGATATATGGCAGTAGCCCTGGGGATTCTTATTCAGATACTTCTGGTGGTACTCTTCTGCTTTGTAATAGTTGGTAAGAGGCAGACGCTCGATTGCAATCTTCTCTTTGTAATTCTTTTGAAGTTCTTCCACTGATTTTTCAATTACCGGCTTATCCCCTTCGTCAGTGTAATAAATGCCTGTTCTGTACTGTGTACCGGTATCACCGCCCTGACGGTTTACACTGACTGGATTGATAACATCGTAATAAAGTTTAAGAATGTAGGGAAGCCCTATGACAGTATCCTCGTATTCCACTTTCACGGTTTCCGCATGACCAGTATTGTTATAACATACCTCCTCGTAAGTGGGATTTTTCGTTGTTCCGTTGGCGTAACCCACTTCTGTATTTAAAATCCCAGGAATATTTTCCAAATATTTTTCTGTTCCCCAAAAGCAGCCGCCTGCTAAATAGATCTCTTTTTTCATGGTATCACCTTTCTTCTTTCATAGAATCAAATAAATGATATTGCTTCATCAGTTCCAGACCCGACTGGAGAATCTGCGCCGTCATCCCCCCAGATCACCCAGTTCTCATACCGGTAAAACAAAATATCCCGGGTTCCTTTCGTCCATGAATACTGATTGCCTCCTGGAATCCATTCATAGGGAAAATCTTCAGGAGTCTCCGTAATCAGCATGCTTTCGTATGTTTCCGGTGTTATGCTTTTTAAATAATCAAGAGGCACCTTTATGATTTCTTCCACTTCATCGGTACTGAAGGTATCCTGATAATCTCTTAGTTCACCGATAAAGGAGTGAATAATCAGCCGGAAGGGAGAAATATAGATATCTCCAGGTCCAAGCACTTTAATCTGCCCGGATGTGACGTTTAACTCTTCCATGGTTTCCCTGACTGCACATTTTTTCAGTGTCTCCCCCGGCTCCAGCTTCCCTCCTGGAAAGCAAATCTCCCCGGGCTGATGCTTTAAGTTACTGGACCGTTTTTCAAACAGAAGATACTTTGCTCCATCAATTGTCAGAACGGGTATTAAAACCGCATACTTCCTGTACTTTTCTTCTTCAACCATTCCGGGTTTTCTGCGGGAAAATGTCTGCCTGTCCAAAACGCCACCTCCTTTTTGCTATGAGCAATTATAGCATCTTTTTTTGCGTCTCACAATATGAGGAATGGATATGGACGAATAGTTCTTATCCAATTAGCATAGAATGCAGTAATTTAAAAATTATGGAGCAACCCTTATGACCTCGAAAGAATCCTATATACAATGCTCACTCCAGTACCATCTTTTCTGGATCCGCATATTAAAAGAGCACGCCATCTTTATTGAGGCTACTATGCCCCCGCCTGGAAAAGAATATGCAGATCAGGCAGATACATACAAACAGCAATACGACCAGCTGTTAGAAGTAGCCATTAAGCTGTCAAACGGAGTCATCCCCTTAAGTGTTCTTGAATCCGGCCAGTTTTATACCCAGTATACGGAAGAAGCAGAGAGACTTGCACAGCTTAACACCGGAATTACAATCAATTCCCAGCTGACCCGCATGGCTTATGACATTGTACCCTGCACCGCTGACTATACCGCAACCAACAAAAATGAACAGGATGTATTCATGTTGAACCAGAATCTTTTAAACCTGACCACTTCCTTCGTCCAGTTTCAGGCAGATCTCTTAAACAAACGTGTATCCTGCGGTCTTTTCACCATGATGTATACAGGCGATATCTTACATATTCTCATGGAAGCCAAACGTTACCTTGAAATTCTGAAACGGCTTCAGAGCCGGGATGATTCACTCCTGTCTGATTATAAATCTTTCTGGTCGCACAATATGGCTGATCATGCAAAGGTAATGCGCGGACAGTTAGATCCCACGGAAACTTCATATTTTAACGCTGCCAATCAGTTTGCCAATACCTTTGATCAGCTCAGCACAGCCGAAATGAATCCGGATACCTTCCCTTCTGACCGGGAAATTCTTTCCGATGCCATTGCGATCAGTGATTTTAAATCAGATACCACGAACGGACTGATTACCTGCAAGATTCAGGCAATCATGCTTGCACTTTATACCGATCACCTTCTGAGGGAGGCAAATCATTTTATCTATCTTATGTATGCAGGAAGCTGAGTAAAATCATAAAAATGCGCCTTGGTCTAAGGCGCATTTTTATGGTTCTTCAGGCTTTCTTTGCCGATGGAAAATATTTCTCTGCAATTTTTTGTGCAGTCCTTACCGCAAGAGCCTGGGTGGTAAGGGTGGGATTTGGACCGCCCAGTCCGTTGCATAAAACACTGTTATCTGCTATAAACAGCCTCTTTACCTGGAATGCTTCGCAAATCGTATCTGTAACAAATCCAATCCTCATGGTGCTCATAATATGAGCACACACATCCGGCGGCCAGTTAGCCCGGCTGACGGTCTTCGCTCCTGCTTTCTTTAACACTTCCGCCGCAAGTCCCACAAGCTGATCTCTTCTCTCTCTGTCAGCATCACTGATCTCATAGCTGATCACCGGTATATAGCCATTTTCATCCCTGCGCTCCGGATCCAGTGTCACCCCGTTTTTCTGACTTACATCGTCGTCGGAAAACACTACAATACTGAGAGTCTTGTTGTAATTTCTCATAAATTCTTTTAATAGTTCTCCTGCAATAATGCCTTCTCTGTCCCAGGCTTCTTCTTCCCTGGTCTGATTCTGGAAATAGTACCCCTTCTGACTTGTTCCATATATCATGGTTGAATTGATACCGGGACTGGTTCCAAAGGGTTCAAACGCTCCAAGTCCGGGATAATCCATCCTGGCAGCCGAATTCTGACCTACATAAGGCTTTACTTCAGACATTCCCAGAATATTCATCAGATCCTCTTCTTCGAAAATTCCGGATACACAGTCAATCATATGAGTGGTCAATCCTTTTCCTACCCATTCATTTTCAGGAAGTCCGGAATTTAGCCATAGTCGGGGAGATTCAATGGAGCCGGCAGACAAAACAATCACTTTGGCCTTAAACTCCCTGATTTCTCCAGTCCATGTGTTTCGGACCGTTACGCTGCTGGCAAACAAACCCTCTTCTTCATTTTGGCCGGTATGGATAGCAGTCACAAAAGAATTTGGCATAATGTCAACATTTCCTGTCGCCAAAGCATAGGGGATATAGCTGACCAGGGTGGAACGCTTTGCCACACTTCCCACATTGGGTCCAATACAGCAGCCGTTTACACAGTGACCGCGAAGAGTACAGCCCACCGCCTGATTGTTTTCCAGATCAAAATCCGGATTATTTAACATGGGATTAATGCCAAGAATTCCGTTAGGCTGAAGGCGAAATCCGGGCTTGGTTAAATTTATCTCATCGGTGTATGTAAATCCCATCTTTCTGGCGCCATAGAGAAAAAGATCTTCTTTTGACGTTGCTGTAGCTTCGCGGACTGGAAGAGTCTGCTCCACCTCTTCATAATAGGGAATCATTTCCTCATAACTGATTGGCCAGTCACGTTCAAATGCAGCAGGGTAAGCACGGGGACAGTTGGCAAAATACAAAAGTGTGCTTCCTCCCACGCCTGCACTCTGCCAGACAAAACCGCCCTTCTCAACGATTCTGCGCCACGGACTTGTACTTCTGTCCGCTGGCCCCCATCTGAATTTTCCTGTAATGGCGTCATTCATGTCATCCTCTAAATCAGTAAAGTTGGTTTTAAGAAGCTGAATATCCAGATCTTCGTTGCTTGAACTTTCCTGAGCGCCTGCACTGGTATTGGGCTCCGGCCACTTCCGGTTGCCATACCAGGGTCCTGCCTCAAGAATCAGCACCTTTAATCCCTTTTCTCCCAGCTCTTTTGCTGCGACTGCGCCTCCGCCTCCTGATCCTATCACAATTACATCCGCATCAAATCCGTTCTCCATACGCACCTCCAGTCAATATCGATTCCTTACTTTCTCTGTGCAAAATTAAAAGCTCCTGCTATCCGGTATCCCTTAGAAGGTCCCGGATACCCCACCTGTTCCCAGCCGATTGGCTTATATTCCAGCATGCGCTTATCCGGGGACATAAATCTTGTGGATCCGTAGCCGGACCACTCAGAATAATATCCCATCAGAGTAAGCCGGTTTAATGCCGACATGACTGGAACGATGTCTTCCTGTTTCATGGTAAGACCTGCAGGTACATAAATGATGCCGCCTGGGCTGCTGATCCGGTCAACAATCTTCAGCCTGTCTTCCTGAGATAATTTTGAGAAATAAAGTCCTCCTGAATCTTTTGGCACATCCGGGTCCTCTCCCTTTTCCATCAGATATTGTTTTGCTGCCATATTTAATATTTCCGCCACAGCCACTGCAAAGGGCGTAGGATAGCTGTCAAGAGACATGATTAAATACTCCGCCGTATAGGATTCCACTGCTCCGTAAAACTGAATCCTTCCATATAGTTCCGCCAGATCCGGTGAATGGGGCACCATGGCATCTGCATAGGCTTTCATTGTATTAACAACGTAATCGTAGACTGAATTCTCATCCCATAATCCATTTTTTAAACCATCACTGTTTTCAGCCAATGTTCCACCTGATTCCTTCCAAAATGCATGTTCATAAAATACTATGAAAACCTTTGAAAAAAGTATCACATTTCCTATCATCCTATTTGATACAAAAAAACCGGCCTGTGCCGGTTTTTTATTAGTCTGCAGCTTATTACCAGTATTACAGCTTTAGCCATAAAGCGGGACGAACGCCCCCTCTGCATTCGCCATCGCTTAGATTTCCAATTAATATATTGTTGCCCTGAATCCCTATATTACCATCACCATGGATATATACGGCCTTTACACCAACACGGCCTGGGGAACGCAGCCACCACCAGTCGCTGCCTTTTTCCCCCTCGCGTCTGGCAATTCTCTTACTGTTGTTCTTATCTTTTCGTTCAAACCAATACCTTTGGTTCCTTCCAGGATTATAGAGCTTTAAGCTGCTGTCACCAAAATACCGGCACGCTGCTTCCTCCATACTTAATAAAAAAGATGGTATCCCGGGTATCGGCCCCGCCTTCACAACCATACCACTCATTATCCGGATTTCTGTTTAGGACAGGAATCATCCTGGATTGTTCCTCTACACTGAATCTGTCATGGAATTCACCGTTTAAATACGCTCTAACTGCACAGTCGGCCCATGTTGTCTCTTTATAAATATTATGGTAAGGACGCCGTTCTATGATGTATTCGGTTATAATCAATGCCCTGTCTTCCAGTAGTTCCAGTACCCGCCATTGGTAGTTCCCAAACGAAATTTTATCTCCTGTCTGCATGTTACCCCCTGTACAAATATTATTTGCATTATTTCGCAATCTTTATCTGCATTGTAACATGGCTTATTTTAAAAGGCAATCATCCTGCTTTAGCTGTCTTTTTCTGTGAGACAAAAATACTGGCTATGATGATTGCAACACCAACAAGCTGAATGGGGCTGATGCTTTGCCCCAGCACCACATAGCCTAAAACAAATGCGGTTAAGGGATTCACCGGACTTAAAAGTGATACACGTACAGGGGAAAGGATTTCGATTCCCCGGAACCATAAGTAATAGGCTAGTCCGGTATTAACCACTCCAAGTATGGCAAGTCCAGCAATATTAACAGGAGTGAGGGCGGGTATGCTGCCCTCCATGATAAACACTGCCGGAATCAGAATCAGACTGCCAAAAAACAGCTGCCAGGAAGTAAACACCATCTGGCTGATTCCTTCCGGTTTTCCCCAGTACTTGGTCAGCACCACGCCCAGGGCCATTACCACTGCACCGCATAAAGCAGCTAACACGCCCCATACATCAATTGCCATCTGCTGCTTAAACAGAAGTAATATGACTCCCGTCACCATCATAACAATTGCAGCATAAGACCGCATGGTTGGTTTTTCTTTTAAAAGAACCCAGCTGAAAAATATTACAAATACCGGTTGTACGCTTCCTATGATCGATGCGATCCCTCCAGGCAGCCGGTAAGCCGCAATAAACAAAAACAGAAAGAATATTCCAATATTTAAGCTACCAAGTATCAATGATTTTAAAATCCAGATTCCCTTGGGCAGTTTCCTGTAATATAAAAGCAAAATCAGTCCTATGGGAAATGCTCTCATAAATGCAACAAACACCGGGCGCTGTATGGGGATCAATACCGAGGCAATGATATAGGTGGATCCCCATAGCATGGGAGTCAGCATTGTAAGCAATATATCTTTCATCTGCTTCATTTTTTTATCCTCTTTTCCTTATTATTTATCTCACGTTTAAGTATCTTAACTTTAAGATATATTAAGTGTATCGCTTGTCATCTTGATTGTCAAGTATTTTAATGTTAAGATATTTAAAATTAAGAAACTTTACATTAAAATTTCCTTGTACTTTTTTATTACAGGTGTTACACTAAAAATATGAAAAAAGATAATGTTGATAAAATAATCGATCAATGGGCTCTTGAGCTTCCGGATCTTGATGCGTCACCGATGGCGGTTTGGGGAAGACTTAAAAGAACTGTCAAGTATTCAGAAAGGAGATTGGCAGAGAATTTTTCCCTTTATCAGTTAAACAGCGGTGAATTTGATGTGTTGGCAACACTGCGTCGTTCCGGCGGTGAATTCAAATTAAAACCCACGGATCTGTATCAGTCACTTATGATCACCTCGGGAGCCATTACAAACCGCATTGATACACTTGAGAAAAAAGATTTGGTTAAAAGAGTTCACGACAGCGAAGACAGAAGAACGATCTATGTTCAGCTGACCAACGCAGGTTATGAATTAATATCCCGGGCGGTCATATCCCATACCCAGGCAGAAGAATTCCTGTTAAAAGGGCTGACAAAAGAAGAACTGGCCCAGTTGGACCAGTTATTGAAGAAACTTCTTTCATCCTTGGAAGAACAGTAAGACCGGCAATGTCAGATTATGACTTTAGTCGGTCATATTTCTGATAAATCCTCATACAGTCATCGAGCAGTTCAAGGAGTGTATAAAGCTGGGACAGCTTTTTTCTCCCTTCGGTAAAGCCCTGTATATCCTCCGCTTTTCTTAATGCTTTTCTGTTTTCCCCAGTCAGCCTGTTAATTGCAGTTCTTACCCCTTCTGCGGCAGACCGGGATACCTCTTTAAAGACATAAAATATCTGGATCGCTGTTTTCTGCACTGCCTCCATATAGGCATTTATCTCTTTTTCGCTGGCTGCAAGATTCTTCTTTCTGATAACCAGCGCCTTGCCTTTTTCCGATAATTGAGTGGATCGCTTCGGATCCGCAGCTTCCCCTATTTTTTTTAACTCTTCCGCATCTTTTTGAAAGCTTTTGATTTCTTCTTCCAGTTTCGATTTCTTTTCTTTTAGATTCCTGATCTCGGGGATCATGGCAAGCAGTGTCTGCTCTAAGTTAAATATGCTGCTTTGCAGAATCTCTAACTGAAGAACAAGCTGTGATTCCAGCTGCAGGACTTCTCTTTTTCCCCAAGAAGCTGGGTTATGGCATGGTGCATCCGGGGAATCTCCTCTACCGCTTTTGAATGGACAAACGTATCGGTGTCAGTCACCTCATCCTGATAGGAATAATCCCATGTCAGTTCATTTAGAATTTCATTCCATAAGTTAAGATTTGCCTGTACTCGTTTCGCCTTTTCCGTGACAACCACAAAGGTTTCCACTTCATCTTTCAGTTGGTCAATCTCAGTTCTTACTGAGACAGCCAGTTCCGCAATATCCTTTAAATTAAGATTGATCTTAGAGGCAAGACTTTTCAGCTCTTGCGCATATGGAGGCACTTCTCCGGCAGGTATGTATTCCTCCACAATTTTATCCAGGGTAAAATGAAGCGGTTTTTTTAAGCTGCCTTTTTCAAGCAGTCTGACCAGAAATCCCATTTTGACATCCCTTCAGGAATTATGCACGCAGTGGTATCTTACCTTACTTTATGCCTCCTGAGTCTTATTATTGCAAAGAACACTACCTTAGAATACCAGCGATAACAATTTAGCTGATCAGATATGGTTTCGTCAAATCCTCAAACTCTTTCTGGTATTCTTTCAGATAATCCATAAAATACATTCCTTTTGTATCTAATACCTGGGAGAGTTTCACCATAAAATCCGGAATATCTTCCTTTCTTAATGCACCCATGCAGTTCCCCATATGGGTTTTATCTTTCTCCACTGCTCCACCTACATGAAGTTCAAAGGCCTCTGCCGGAGCATCGGAAATACGTTTTTTACAGCCAGCAAATCCAATTTCACTTACCTGGTGCCTGGAACAGGAATTAAAACACCCTGATATGGAAACAGAAGGCAGATAATCCGTGTTAATATTATGTTCCATCAGTGCCCTGTTTATTTCTTTTAATAATGTCTGGCTCTCTAAAACGCCTATCTGGCAGGTTGGCACTCCCACACAGCTCACACTCATACCAATTCTTGTAACCTTATTGATCTCTTCCATTCTTGCAAGGAGCTTTTCTCCTTCTTCTCTGGACAGGTTGCGGATGTACATGCTTTCCGACATACTAAGGCGAATGTCCTGCTGTTTATCCATCAAATGAAATGATTTTTTCCAGGGCTTTTACAGGCAGCTGTCCGCACTGGGGATGAATAACAGCTGTGTAAAATCCCGCCTGTTTTTGGGGGATCAGATTACTGCTGTCTGTATGGATATCTGCTGACTGCACCTTAACTTCTGTTTTACATATCCCGGCTGCTTCCACATTAATAGTTAAGTCCATGGATTCCTTTACCTGGGCGAGATGCTTTTTGTAACAATCCATGAACGCTTCTTCCCCCATCCTTTTTGGGATGTATCTTAGTCTTGCTTTTCCCTTGTTCTCATAATCTCCTTCTGCCGCAAATATTCTTGTAACAGCTTCCACATGATACAGAACCTGATTTGGGGGGAATCAATTCATCATATGGTAAAGCCACTGCAGGATTGTTGCCTAATCCGCCTGCCAGATACATTTTAAAAGAAGGGGTTCCCTGATCCATGACTGCCATAAAGCCCAAATCATTGATGGTACAGTTAGCTGTATCCGCCTCGTTGTTGGAAAATGCTATTTTCAGTTTACGGGGCAAATGATATTCCATAATCCGCTCCATGACGTACCGGTTCACCTGCTGCGCATAGGGAGTGGGATCAAACGCTTCCGTTTTATCCACACCAGACAGGGGAGACAATGCGACATTACGGGGATAATTGCCCCCTCCTCCTCTTGTATACAAACCATGGTCAATGGCGGTTTCCATGATATCACAGACAGAATCAATATCCAGATCATGAAGCTGAATGGCCTGCCTGGTTGTAAGGTGAATTCTCTCTAAACCATATTGCACGGCAAATTTATGGATTAATTTCAAATGGGAAAATGATAAGATCCCGCAGGGTATCCTCAAACGAATCATAAAAGCTTTGCCGCCCCTTTGCGCATAAACACCCATGCCTCCGGATTTCCCCTTAAATTCAGCGGACGTAATTTCTTTATTCACGAACTTATGTCCGGCTTCTCTGAATTCAGCTATTTCCTCTTTTAGTTTTTCATTGTATTCCTTCAATGTTTTTCTCCTATTAACCTATATGATTTAATAGTTTTATATTATCATAAAACAGGAATAGAATAAAATATTTTTTTTATTTTGTTTCACAAATTTGTTTTAATTTTTTGTTCATCGCTTCAAATCCCGCTTTTGTTCCATTATCCAGTGACTTTTTTAACATCGGCAATAAGATGCCATTAAATTTCTCTCTTTGGATGAATGTCGTAGTGCCATCCGAATTCTCGATTAATTCTAATATATGCTCACCATCAAATAATCCCGGAAAACCGGTGTGCCCAAGCCATCGAAATTCTTTATCTTTCTGAAATTTCAAAACTGTAGGTTTAAAAACCATCCCTTTTGAACCGGGCGGAACCATCTTAACTTCTATTCTCTCTCCTACTGCCGGTTTTCCCTTTAAATATACCATAAATGGATTCCAGTCGGGAAAAGCACGAAAATCAGTTAAAACATACCATACTGCACTTGCAGATGCATTAATTCGTATCTCTGTTCTTATTTCTTTCATTCGCATTTCCTCCTGAGATATGACTATAATATTTTCACTGAGCAAACAGTGAATTATTATTTATAATGAGTACCTGGAACCTATATTGCTATAGTTCCCAGGTTAAAAGTGTGTATTCAACGACCTGAATCAGATAGTGTTCCCGGTCACTGTGATAAAAACTGTGATTACCAAAAAATACATCCTGTAAAATGTAGGAATAAATCGCACTCCAAAACTGATTGACCATCATAAAGATATCAAAAGAACGAATTTCTTTTCTGTCAACAAATACTTGAACCCGCTTCATGGTTTGTCCCAGAAGCAAACTCACATGCTGGCTGAAACGCTCTGTATATTCATCTGAGAATACACTTTTTTCTTTTAAAAGGATTTGAAGCACATATTTATCCTTTGCAATATATGCAAAGAATATATTTCCAAGTGAAATCAGCAGTTCTTTAAGTGACAGCGTTTCTTCTAATGCGGCAATCTCTGCTTCCACTAATAAATACCGGTCATCTAAAAACTCCTTCAGGATAATGTCTAACATCTGCTTCTTTCCTTCCGGAAAATAATGATAGATTAATCCGTCTGCCATTCCAATGTTTCTTGTAATCTCTCTGGTTGTTGTCGCGTGGAACCCCTTTAACGCAAATAATTCTTTTGCTGACTCCAAAAGCTGTTCTCTTCTCTCAATTGCCTGAAGATCGCGGCTGGTAAGATTTGTTGCATCTTTTATTGATTTCATTTCATTCACCACCTGTTCAATGAACATTATATACCTATCATTAAAATAATGCAATGATTATTTTATTTTTTAATCCCTAAATCTGAAGAAGAAAAATTAAATTTCCCCACTACCCAGGTAGAGTTTGCATCAGTATTCACCTGGTGTTAACCATATGTACATAGTATCCTGTCTGATACCAGATTCATAAATTGCTGCACTGCCATTTTTATACGTCACCTGACTACCGTTATGTACAAATCCATAACGTGTTTCATCTGCACCGCCATCTAATAAGTCTCCAGTAAGCTGCCATAATGACATTCCCATGTCTTCACCACAAATGAAAGTGAAAAATCTTAATACGGCTTTCATATATTTACTTTCATCCGAATCTGGATTATAGTCAAATTTCCAAGTAGATGTATCAATCCCCACTCTCTTATCTTTTAAAACAATTGTCCAGTCAGAGGGCTCACCCTTTTCATAGTCTTCTAAAGCTAATATTTTGAAGCTCTTTCCATATTTTTTTTCCAACACGGTATTCAGAATACGAATATTTTCTTCTAATTCTTTTGTTTTGTCATAATACAATTGTTCGCCATTACCTTCATCATTTTCAGTTTGTTCCATATTATTGATCACTAATACACCGGTTTTATCCCCATCATCAGAACTTGATCCATTTGATTCTATATGCCTGCTGTTACATGCAAATGTGTTAAATATAATCATTACTAAAACAACTGCTGCCAAGCCCTTTTTTTAAATATTTTATCATTTCGTCTCCTTTAATTTTACCTGCAATGTAATTTTCATTTCTATCCTTTTATGATAAAATATTTTTATACTGCTGAAAATATAAAGTTATTAGGGCTTTTGTTCATTTAAAATGAATAATAGGAGAACATATGGAATTAAAACAGCTTCAAACAATTAAAAATATACTGAATGAGGGAAGTTACTTAAAAGCGGCTGAAAAGATGGGGTATGTGCCCTCTACCGTCACACTACATATTCAGCAATTGGAAGATGAGCTGGGGATTAAATTATTTGAGAAAAGAGGCCGGAGAATGGTACTTTCAAAAGAAGGCGATTTCTTTTGGACCAACGCCAAACCTCTTCTTGAACATGCAGATTTTTTTAAACAGACAATGAACAATTTTGTTACTGGTCAGATGGGGCATATTAGATTGGGGACAATCAGTACCATTGGAAGATCTCTGTTAATTCCAAAAGTAATTGCTTTCTGCAAGAAGTACCCTGACATGAAACTGACCTTTGAACTTAACAGCTCGGAAATTATTACACAAAAAATAGTCGATAACCAATTGGATATTGCAATAGGATTTGCTCCTCCATCGAATCTTAACCTTTACTTTGAACCTATTTGCCTGGAACCAATGGATTTGCTGTTGCCTGTTGGACATCCGCTCGCCAATAAGAAAGAGATCACCCTTAAGGATTTAAGTAATGAAAATTTACTTCTTACCGAGTCTTACTGTTCTTATCGGAATGAAGTTGATAAGCATTTCAGCGCTTTTGGAATACCGCTTAAATCCATGATACAAATAAACGATGGAAAAACAATTATTCAGTTCGTTCAGGCTGGAATTGGCTGTTCTATCTTACCAGTTGCTGCTATAGATCCAGTCCCGGATCTGACCGTCAGGCGAAAACTGTCAAATATAGAATTCGGACTGATGATTGGTGTTATCCGCAGAAAGGAACAACTGGAAAAAGCATCGGAAAGGCTTTATAATGAGCTTGTTTATGAGATAAAAAAACAGGGAACAAGATCATGACTTAAGCAACAAAATTTTCTCAGTTTGCAAACTTCCCTCTGCACTTTTTCGTTCTAATAATGCACATAAATGACGAAAGAATTCTCTTGCGTCTTGAAAATCCTCGTGACACATACGAAGCATTAACCATAGCAGCCGACACAGTCATTCAGAGCATAAAAAATCAAATCTTTTCCCCCAGTTTACGTGCCTCCAAAAGTGCCGCATGTCCTAAAATATCTCCCTTTCCGGCTACGCCCGGAACTGTGATTACTCCCCCATTTTCCAGAGAAAAATAGCTTAGTACAGAATGATACATCGTGATCAGTGAATCAAAAACACTTGGTATTTCATCTGCACAAACAGCTAACAACACAAGCTTTTTCACTTTAAACGTATTGCGTATAGGATTATGCAGCCGATCAATCATACACTTTAATTGGGAACTGACACCATAGAAATAAACGGGAGTGGCTATTACAAAAACATCCGCATCAGCAAGTCTCTCGTAGATTTCCTGCATATCATCTTTTTGTACGCAATTATGACTGTCGTCTCTGTAGCAAAAATCGCAGCCTGTGCAGCCGTTAATCTTTTTTCCAATTACAGAAATAACTTCTACGCTGTTCTCCTGTTTATTAATACCGTTAATAAACGCATTTACAAGAATTTCTGTATTACCATTTCTTCTGGGACTGCCTATTAATACTGCAATCTTTGCCATCTTAGTACCTCCATGATTAGATCTGACCCGCTTCATTGTTCATTACGAAATGTCTTTTTTTTGCCAGCACCACTTTTAAAGTAAATAATGAGAACAATTAAAAATGAGAGCGTCTGAGCAACGGAAATGCGAATTACCTGTAATTGATCTGCGCCGGATATTGTTGTGATATGTAAAAGATTAATGATGGTATTATTAAAAATGATCTGCCATGGACATCCAAAGTGATCCGGTAATTTTAGTCAGCAAACAAAATTTTGCGCCGGTGATACCTGTGGTTAGAACAAGAATAATAGCAGTAAAAAGTGTCCCCATGGGGCTGATTTCTCCATCCAGCAAACTCCGCACAGGTGCTGCAATATGCCAGAAGCCAAAGAGGACAGAAGAAACTACCATGGCTTTTACAAAAGAGTTTTTTGCCTCCAGAAGTCTGACGAATAATCCACGAAAGATTCCCTCTTCCATAACCACATTTATAATGTTCCCAACAATACTAAACAAGAAAAACAGGATACCGGTCTGCATACCCTGATTACCATCAATCGCATAGCTGGTCACATATATATTCAAAGAAGGACTGCTATTTCTCCCTGTCTGCATGAAAAATTCGGTACCATAGGCGATCAGATACACAGTCGCTCCAAGCAGTAAACCATAGAGTATGTTTTTTACAACTGCATGTTTCGTAAATCCAATCTCTGACCATTTAAATGATACATATTGTAATGCTATCCCTAGCACAAGAATCCCCAGCAGTTTATGGATAAATGCTTCTCCAAACATTGTCTGGTCTGTTCGGAAAAGCAGATATTCAAGAGCCCTGAACGAGAAGCATATTAAATAAATAGTTAAAACAAATAAAACAGGATGAATATAATTATCTTTCTTCATGTGGATCCTCCAATAATGAAATGTTGGGGTCAAAATCCTAGTCTGCTAAATAGATGCCATAATCCAATATTATATTTCCATCAGCATCCTGTTCTGTAAAACGTGGACAATTATATCGTTCAAAGAAACAGGCTCTGTTTTCATAATCACTTTTGAAGTTTCCCATTCCTTCTTCCTGGAATTTAGATATACAATCCCCATGCATATCGTAAATCCCATCATTTTCTTTACCGCTTATCCAGCAAACGGCAACATCACTTTCCGGGAGATCTATAAAAGCGAATCCATCTGGTGCCTCTGTGTTTTCCGGAAGGAACATACCAATCCAGTATTCAAAGGTATTTTCAATACTGGAAAAGTTGCAGCGCATGAAACCAATATAACCATTTTCAATGTTTTTCAGTTCTCCCAGCTTTTCAAGGGACGTAAACCAGCCATTTTCAAACCACTCACCCCATTTGTGTCCGAATCCACCGATTCTGTCCGCATTTGTATATCGTTTTCCGATAAAGCGAAGGGATGGTAAGTGCTCTTTGGTAACCTTTGTTATTTTTGCTGACATATTTTGTTCCTCCTCATATACTCATTTATTATTCGCTCTTAAGATGATATCTGCTTAACCGCATGCTTATCTAATATAAAAATATCACCCAAAAGTTCAACATCTCCATCTTTACATATGATTGCCGCATCATCACATAATCCATAAATACAATAGTCATTAGATAATTCCAGTAATTCATCAGTTACATGAGTATAATCAAAATGCGGCTCTACTGAAATATCCACAAGACCTAGTGCTCTATATATTTCCTGCTGGTGATGATCACAGGTAGTGGTACAAACAGCAATCTTAGCCATGTTAATTGCACCTGCACTCATACCTATAATTACCCCTTTGTGATTAGTAAGTACCTTGTCCAACCCGTATTCTTTAAGATATTTGAACTGAGTCGGTGTGTCTCCACCTGAAATCCAAATTACATCCCCATCTTTCACCGCTCGCTGTGCTTCCTCTTTTGTCATCCTGTCATCAACAATACAGCAGTCAGAAAACTTGATACCTGCATTCTGAAACTTGCTTAAAAACAGTTTGAAATATCTTTCATTAATCTCCTGAAAATCATTAAATTCTGATGCGATAAATACAAAATTCTTACGATTCACAATAATTTCATTCAGCCGCTCTGCAAACTTAATGGGAAAATCATTATGGAACATACTTGTCAAAATACTGATTGCCATAAAAGTACCTCTCACCTCTCATCTATTATCTATTATGAAAGAGCTCTGTAATAATTTGGGGGGAAAAGTTCACTTCTTACCTTTTTTCGATATTCCATTTCTTCCGATGTGCGACCACTTACTAAAGATTTGTTGACCACAGTATTGTCTGAAACACTAAAGAGCGCTGCCATTGGTATGCCAGCAAATGTGGCTGCACGAAAAGCCGCCGCAGTCTCCATCTCAATAACATTACAGCCCAGCCCAATGATTTCGTCTATATGCACAAACTGTGCAAATACTGTATCAGTGCTAAAATTATTTCCAACATGCCATTTTACACGGTTTTCTTCACATATATGGCTTGTGGCTTCTTTCAGGCGATCAAGCATGATTTTATCTGGATATTGTTTCTCTCCAAATACATCTCCATCTGCAAGTTTCTCCGAAGCTAAGTACCGACTTGCGCCGTCACCACAAACGGAATAATCAGGAATCACAATATCTCCAATACCCATTTTATTATCCAAAGCTCCCACAGACCCAATAAAAATAATTTGTTTGCATAAAGTGATACCTAATGCCAAAATAACATCCATTAATACAGGTGCACCTATTCCTGTTTTTTATATAACTGATCTTCAAGTCTTCAACCATAAGATTCCATACTTTTATTGAAGAATAATTTGATTCACTTAAATATTCAAAATTTCCGAAATTGGGGAAAGTAGCTGGTTCCCACCATGGAGCGATAATTACATTTTCATGTATTTGGTCTGGATTTACTCCTATGCTGTGAATACAGATATCGCGTTTCGTTGAACCAAACCGTTCCATACTTCCTATTAAATCCTGATATTTCATATGTACTCTCCCCGTTCCAAAGATTGTCCCTCACAACCTTCCAGATAATCAATATTTTTACCTTGATTTTGCATATTCTATTTCAGATTCTGTGCTTTTACCAATATATCCATCTTTATTAATAACAAAAACAGTATCTGCCATATCGATTTTTCTTTTATGCATATCATCAAGCAATTCCTTTGTTTCTTTTGTCATAACCTCATCTTTTTCACTGAATTCAAAGAATCCCACAGAAATCACGATACACCCTTTTAAAGTAAGTTCCTTCTGTATTTATAAAAATTCTTCTTTAAACTTTATACTTCCACAAAGAGTTACTACTTTGTATTTTCCTACCATGTTTCCCCCTATACTTATTTTTATTTCCCTTATCGTTTATTCTGAATTTCTAAAAGCATAAATTTCCTATCCAGAATAAAGCCACAATATGGATTGGGTAGAATAAATAGAACAGATATTTATACCCCTTACCTTTTTTCCCATTATACAAGTACATAAATGGTAGAGTTCCAATCATCATCCATTGATAATTTTCATAAAATAATCCTTCAATACTAAAGTTATTTATTGCTGTCAATACAAAAAAGATTAAGCAAAATATTGTGTAAGCAGTTGCCAGACTCTTTTTATTTCCTTTCGTAGAATACATTAATACCCCCAGAAATACAAACAAAATACTTCCTTCCGTAAAAATGATATTTCCCATTAATGCCCCTGCCAGTTCAAAAACACCATAACCACCTATGATCTGTTTTGCAAGAATACAGATTATGGTACTAATAATCTGATACAGACAAAAGAAGATTATATACTTATTTCCTCTCCTTTTTATCATTCTTACGAATTTCTAATATCCATGAAATTACACCGATCAGAAATAAAGTTACAAATATATTATTACTTATATAACAATAAGGATCCGGATATATATTATTACATATGTAATTTATTAACGCCATAATAACTCCAAATCCGTACATTCTGGATAAATAAATTTTTCTGTTAGAAGTATAGTAAAATCCCCATGCCATGCAAAAAAAGAAAATTGGGGCAGAGATCCTGCCTATCCAGTGTAACCAAATTGGAGCTCCCGGAATGAATTCCGCAACATGATCCAGAAACATAAATAGGAGTGCCAGTATTTTTAGCATTGTACTTGTCATGAGCTTATTCTTCTTTCATTTTCTTTAATATATTTTTACTTGATTTCACCTACGACCTTTATGTTCCCTCCCTCCTTAAATACACCAGAACAATTATACTTCCAGACTCCATCTTTCAAAGCTATTTTTTTTGTCAAAATAGCTGAGCCGAAAGTAATTTTCTGTTCGTTCCCATCCGGGTCAAATAAGAATAAATCAACCACCCCGCCTTTAATATCAGAGGTAATATTTATAGTTAATGTCTGATTATCTTTTACACGGAATGCACCGGATTTCGCTATGTTTTTCTGGTTGGCATTATTGGTAAAATTCATAGCCACACTTCCCTCTGTAACGACGTCTCCAATAGCTTCTGCTTCTTGTGAGTGGTTGTTAACAGGAATTAAATTAACCGTATTTTTTACGCTGTCATAATTAACGTTATATCCAAGCTTTTCAAATAATTCATTTGCCGGTATATATAAACTATCGTTTTGATCATTCTCCAATGTTACCGAAATTAGTGATTTACTAAGCGGCAGCGCTTCACCGTTAAGCGTAACTTTTGTATTGCTTAAAGCGGCTGACTTAATACCTGTTGCAGCATAAACTGTAGTTATGCCCAATGTACCAATTATTACCCCTGCTACTAAACTTTTTATATCAAACTTTTTCATATTTACCTATCTCCTTTTTAGAATTTTAAGTGCTGCAGAACTACTTAATATCAATATTAAGCTGTCAATTTATGCACCTGATAAAGTAATTTTTATTTATGAACCTTCTGGCTCATTATAGGCATACCAGTCTGATTCCGGCAAGCCCAATTTACGCAAAATGCCATTCAGGTAGCCGATATTATACATGATATGTCTTATTTGCCCAATAATAACATCTGCATAAGTGTATTGCGGGTTGTTGCCAAAAACGGAAGTCCCCAATTTTTCATCATTCAGATGATCAAATACTCCTGTTGACTTTATTTGAATTGCATCAAGATACTCTCGCATTTTTATTTTCGATATAAATAATCCATCATAATTATCTGCATATAAGTCAGTGGTGTAGGCATCATCAAAAATCAATGTACGCCATTCACTGTCGTCATACTTCTCACGCATCCAGAAATCAATATAATAAACATAATGGAAAACCTGCTGCCAAAAGGGTACTTCATTATATGATGAAGCCCATATTTCTTCCGGACAAATGTCCACAAGAATAACTGCCATATGAAATGTAGAATCAAACTGATTGCGCAAAGCCTCTGTTACTAATGTACTCATTATATTTCCCCCTAGTATTTTTCAAATTCATCTTTCATGTTTAGAGGAACCATTCCATGCCACGTTCTTGAAATCATGGTTTATATCACTCCTAACCTATTTTATCTTCACCTTTTATTATGAAAGGCATATGGTAATTGTTGTTATCTATCAATATATTACAATTTTCTTTTGGTTTACACTGTTCCAGGTACTTCTTTTGAATAGGAATATACTTATTTCTATATCGATCAAGAAAACCTGGTCCATATTTTGGTACATCTCTTATTTGGGCTCTTTTAAGTACCTCATCAAAATTTATATCTATAAATATTTTCAGATCAAAATAAGACAGTAACGGTTCCCGAAACAATAATACTCCCTCCAGGATTACAACGGTATCTTTGTCAATGGAATAAGTGATCTCATTTATGTATTCATCTTTGTCCAAATCCAGACATTGCACTGTTTTATTTATATGCCCAAATTGTATTAGTGGAAAAAGTACTTCAGAAAGTAACTGGTCATAATTGAACGCGTTATAATAATAAGCGTCTATATCGTTTTCTCCTGTACTTCTCACTGCTGTATTATGAAAATCATCAATGTGAATTACTGTATTCTTAATCCCAACGGCTTGCAGATATGTTGATAGTTCTTTTGAAAAACTCGTTTTTCCTGAAGCATCAACGCCATTTACACCAATAATTCTTATATGTTTCCTTTGTATATTCTTTTTAATAGTTTCGTATATTCGGCATCTGTGAACAATAGGCAGTATATCTGCTGGCCTGTCTGCGGTAAAATAGTTGTCATCCCATGTACCTTCTACACCATATCCATATCGGCAAAATATAAATGATGACCTGACCTGTTTGGAAGCAACATAATCCGTTTCTGCATCACCAACAACAATAACAGAATCTCCATCTTCATTTATTTCCCTTATTGCCTCGGCCTTATCCGGATAGGTTCTGTAACTGAACTTTTTTTCAAAGAAATGATCTATGCCTAACGTTTCTGTCACTACATTAATATATTCCAGATTGCCTGATGAACAAATATATAGTTTATCTCCTTCTGCTCTCAGTGTGCTCAATAGCTCTTTTATCCCTTCATAACACACCCCGTCACTTTTCACGGCAACAAGGATAGCTTTTTCATCTAAATCAAAAATGACTTTCACTTTATTTATGAAACCTCCATGACTTTTTATATATGGGATCCACCGGTATAAAATTCTGTTCTGGTAATGGAATATACACTTGTTTTTATGTTGGTCTGATCGGGATACTCCTCACGTAATGACATCCCCATCTTTTCGGCTACTTTTCTTGATGGAATGTTGGTCGACCTCTGATACGAGAAGACCTCGTTAAAATCAGTGTTCTTAAAGATATACACTAAACATGCTTTTGATGCCTGGGAAGCATAGCCTTTATTCCAGAAATTCTTATTAATATGATAGCCGATTTCTGGAAACAAATTTCCATCACGATAGATATTTTGCATGGTAATACCACAATCACCAATGAACTCATTGGTTTTCTTTAAAATAACCGCCCATAATCCAAATCCATATTTGCTATAATTATCAAGGTTCCAGTTGATCCACTTTCTGGTCTGATCCTCATCAAATTCTCTTGGATAAAACTGCATCGTCTCTTTATCGGATAATATCTGATGCCAGGCATCAAAGTCCGCCATTGTCAGCTCTCTTAATGCAATCTGATCTGTTTCTATAATATATTTCGTCATAAACTCCCCCTGATTTGTCTTTTGATCATTGTATATTCCTTAAGATTCACCGCCTTGCTACTAATGTAAATTCTCCTGGTACACTTTTATTTTTCCATGCAGGATGCTCATCAAATCGGGACAACGTGAATCCCTCCGTTATAACTGCATTAATTATTTCACTGATCGTGTATTTTCTATAACTGCATAAAGGCATCTGTTTCCGAATTTCATCAGGGAAAAATCTTGCATGAGCCATCTCACCTTCAAATACATCAGTTGAAAAATAATTCATTGCAGGCTGCTCGAGCCCTAACATATCCGCTATCTTTTGAAAAGGGTGGAAATCACTGCATATAAGCCTTCCATTTGACTTAAGGAGCTGATACATTACATTCATGAATTGGTTAAGATCATGAAAATAGTGAAGGATTCCACCCTCCATGAATACCACATCAAAAGAAGCTTCGTATTTGTTCATGTCTATTTCCAAAACATCCCCAACAACAAAATTAATTTTTACATTTGCGGCATCTGCTACCTCAAGTGCGTATCTTTTATTGTCTTCTGATATATCAAAAATTGTTACTTCTGATCCCAGAATTGCAAGAGGGATTGCTTTCTTCCCACATGAACCGCATATATTGGCCACTTTTATATCTTTATAAATTTCAAAGTAATCAGCATAACGTTTCAGCATTCCCCTTGGGTCTTCCAGATCCTTCTTTGCTCGTTCTTTGGGTTCACCTGAGTTATTTATCCAAAAGTCATATGCATTATATTCCCATGCCTTCTTATTTTGTTGACAATAATTTTTCATGTAATCCTTTCCTGTCTCCAAATGAAAATAAAATGCTTATACTGCAAATTCCATAAAATATGCGTGTTGCTGGTCGATGAGCCCTTTAATTTCATCAATGTCATTGGTTGTAACATCAGGTATTTCTAATACAAACGCTCCGCATCACCTTTACAAAATCCACATTCCCCACATTTTGCCAAACGATTATTGCTAGATAAAATCCTGTCCCTTATAACATTGGCAAACTTATCAGAGTAATTGGTGCAAGAAGAAAAACGCAGCCCGAAGAATGCATCTGCACCCCCCTCCCGAACGCCAAACCGGGCTATGACCCTGTTATGAGAAAGGTTTGAAAAGGAGAGAATGTAACCCTTTGTCTGCTTTTTCATAGGGGTATACCCACGTTCAATCAGGCGGTAAATGATTGGCTCATAGACCAGCTTCTGTTCTGCACTTATCATCGAGTAGAATACTTCAATATGTTTTTCCCAAGATTTCATGCAAATCCCTCCTGTAATACATGATTTTTCAGCTTGATTGGAATAAAAGTTTCCATCTGAGCCCAGCCTTGGACTTGTATAATTTCTGCGGGCGTTATGATATGTCCCATTGGATAATGATTTGGACGGATATCTAATTCTAAAAATTCTGAGCTTTCAATATATTTTAGAGCTTCCTTACACAGCTTTCCGTTGGTTTCTTCATCTCCATCTTTGTAATGATAAGTTAAATAATAACCACCATCAAAATGAATCACTTCATTTCCGCCATCATCCATGTCTTCACTTAATGCCAACATCCATACCATACCTTGCTGTTCTTCATCATAGTAAAGAAAATCTCTTGGTAAAAAACCTGTCTCTGTCAGGCAGGTTCATAGCAGAAAAGTATATATTAAATTTGCCTAGCACTCCTTTAGAAGAAAAATCAAAATTTTTATCAACTCCAGACGATGCTGCTTTAAATGGGGGTAAAGAGATAATCCTGAATTCCATAATGCCTCCTCCTAGTTTAAGCCGTTTAAATTATTTTGTAACGAATCCACCAATTTTCCAATATGTATTCCGTCTACAAACGAGTGATGAACCTGAACGGAAAAAGGAAGTATCTTCTTGCCATCTCTGTCAAAATATTTTCCCCAATCAAACAAAGGAGTGGCATTATCCTTTTTACCCGAGTTTGTATGTGAAATATGAGTGTACGATACCCATGGCATAGGGGGAAAACTGAAATACATCATTTCCAAGCGGCCCGGTGAAATAGTCCTTCTGATCTACCGCTTTCCTGGCTGCTACCGAATTATACTGTTCCAGTGTGTCCTGCATTTCAACATTGATAACTTTAAATAACTCTGTTTCTTTATTCAGATAGGTAAAGGCTGTGTTAATTTTGTCATACAGCACTATTTTGCCATCAAGAAAGCGATATCGAAATTCTTCAATGTCATTTGCACATCTTGAAACTATGTAGATAAGGGATAGGGTAAAGGATAGATCATCTTTCCGCACTTTCTTTAAGAAATTTGTGATATCTAATTCAAAAGTAACACAATACGATGGTTCTATACTGTTTCTAAATACCTGGCAATGGAAAGCTCTTTTCCAAGTGGTTTCATCAATTATCTTATATGGATTTGACATAATATCTATACCCCTTTCTTTCTACCTATTATATAATTGTTGGTTTTTTCCAATGCGTCCATACAATTCCATCAGAGTAACCAATTTTCTTATAAAATTCGTTTCCTCCGCCAGTCATATGAGTTACACCAAGCATTTTCATTCGTTCATAATGTTTGGATAATGCAACAGCTGCCAATCCCCTGTTTCTATATTCTGGTATTGTACATAAGGGTTCCATATAAGCTAGCTTGTTTTCCTTAACCCACCACATACCTGAGTAACAAACATATTCATCTTCATCGTTTGCAATGATTATATCAAATTGGGGAGTTGCATGAGGCGCCGGACACATGACACCTTTCCTCACACCATTATATCCCTTTTGTGGATTCCAGCTGGTTCCGCAATCTGCCTCTTCCCACTTTTCAAACGGACCTTTATCCTGCTCATGGTCAAATCCTTTCCAGCAGCACCTTGCCAGTTTTACGGGATCAACCTCACTCTCCTTTACGAAATGGAAACCTTCCGGCAGCTGATAGGAAAGTTCATTTTGAAAGTCGAAAATGAAGTCGTGTTCTTCATACACCTTACAATATCCTCTTTTTACCACTGCATCAATCAGAGATTCCTGTCCTTTGAATAAAATAAATTGTCTCTGATTATCGAAATTCGGCATATATTCTTCAGCGTAATCTAATAGTTCTTCCACTAATTCTTCATATCCGGGACGAAGATTAAAATATGTTAGTAACAGGTGACTCTGTGAAAACAAATGCTACTACTTTGTCTCCATCAAACCAGATGCGATTTAAGTACTGATATGAATTGTCCATCCATGTTGATGTGATGGCATATTCATAAAAAAGGAGCTGCTACACCATTGGTGAAATTGCGTCCATAGATTTCCACCATGAAATTCCAAATTAAATTAATGTCTGTTAATATCTGAAATTGCTTTATCTTTATATTTCTATTGCATTCTTCCATTCCTGCTTTCTCCTTTACAATAATGTAGTCTCCATTAATTCCTTAGAGGCTAGGTGACACCTGGAGCCTTTACCTCACGCTAGCTTCCTATATTTTTAATATTTGATAAATTCTTTCTATAACCGAATTTTTATATTGAATATAGCCTTCAATATCATCTGGATACAACGCTGCTCCTTCACGCTTAACTTTGCTATATTCCTGAACAGCATCATCATGCATAAGAAGATAATCCCGGAAAGCGAGATGCCGTTTTAGTTCTTTTGAATTTTGTGGACAAACATACAGATGATGAAGCATGAATTCTGGTTTATTTTCATAACGGAAAGCCTCTCGCCCTTCAATACCAAGGTTTCCTTCATATTTGTATCCTATATTTTCCAGTTTATTGATGACTTGAGGCAGGAGTTTATTATCGGAAATAACAACATCAATATCAATAATAGGCTTTGCCCATAATCCTTGTACCGAGGTACTTCCTACATGTTCAACTGATACTGTCAGTTGACCTAAGACCTGAATAATTTCTGCTTTGATTTTTTCAAATTCTTTTGGCAACTCTTCATTGTAGGGAACAACTAAAACTTTTTTTGTTTTCATAATTAATCTCCATGCCTTAACCGAATTATAACTGTTTCTTTAATGTATATAGTCTGATATCATCTGGAAAACCGTCGACTTCCCCACATATAACATATCCTTGCTTTTGATAAAAAAGTGGAGCTTGAAAAGAGTATGTTGTAAGATGGGCAATCTGGCATCCAGCGTTTATTGCCTGATGTTCAATCACTTCCAATAAACGTGATGCTATTTTTTGACCTCTATAAGCTTCCTCCACCCAAAGAACTTCTATTTCTAAGGAGGAGAGATAAGTTGATCCAGATACACCTCCCACAATAACTCCCTTTTCATTTCGTGCTATATTCGTAAACTCTATATCTGGTAATTTTAATTTACCGTTTGTTATTTTCATATTGTGCTTAAGTAAACCATTTATACGAACTGAATTTATAAACTCTTGTTCATCACAATCATTATAAATAGTTATAGACATTTTCCTCACCTCCCATTATACCTATAAATTCAATCACGCCATTCAAGAATATCATCTAACCTTTTTCTTGGTCTCGCATGAGGATCTTCATCTGCATAACCTACTGTCATTGCAGCAAAAAGCTCTCCTTCAACATTTAGCCAATCGCTTAATTCCCTGTATGCAAAATATGTATCGCAAATCCATAAGCTACCCAGTCCAAGTTCAGAAGCTGTGAGCGCCATGTTCTCAATTGCTGCACCGATTGACTGAGCATTACAGATTTCGTAAATACGTTCTTCCGGCTTTATTGAAGAATAAATATCTAATCCAAGGGAATTGATAATAAAAATGACAACAGGTGCCTGATCCATTATTTTCAAAGTATATTCTGCACTATTGAGATACTGGGCGCTGTCCGGAAGAAGCGGAAACTCCTTCTCTCTTATTAATCCTTTCCCCATAGCTGCTAGCATATCCTTCTTGGCATTGCCAGTTACTACAATAAATTTCCATGGCTGTCGGTTTTTAGAAGATGGTGCAAGGATTCCTGACTGTAAAATTTCCTCTATCATGTGTCTGGGTACATCTGCTCTTTTATAATTCCGTATACTACGTCTGTTTATAATGGCTGATAACATTTAACGATCCCTCCTCAGATAAACCATATCAACCAGCTGTTTTCCATCTTCAAACATTGGGTGATCGTAGTTATCTACAAAAAAGTTTATTATTCGGTGTGATTCTGTAAAGCCACATTTTTTATAAAAAGTAAGCGAAGAGGGAACATCTCCTGTCCCAACAAACATCGTGTTACAATCCGTATAAGTGGAAAACAGGAACTCTATCAGACTTTTTCCATAGCCTTTTTGTTGACAATCAGGTGAAACAGCTATGTTTTTAAGCTCATAAATACCATCACCTTCTTTTGTAATCACACATTCAGCTTTTATGCCATCATCCTCCAAAACGAACATTTCACCACGCTCAAGATATTTATCTATCATATCTTCCTGCTCGTCGGCCAGCAATAACAAATCTATATATTGCTTTTTGTTGTTTGTAATTTTCCTTATCCTTCTATTGTCAGTATAATTTTCCGCATGATCCAATGCCATATTAAGCTCCCCCTCAATTTCTTATTCATTTCTTTTGTAAGCATGACACTTCTTGATCAAACCATGTTACAATGTCATTTCGCAACGATAAAACAGAATCATTTAGCGATATGGGAATACCACGACAACCTCCGTCACAATGTCCGATGATTTCTCTTTTTCTGCCGCAGCCATACCCCTTTACAATCAGTTCCTGCAATATTGGAGAAAATGTTTTTATGGTGTCTGCGTATTCATCTGTCTTTGTGGGTTTCACATTGATATGATAACCGTTGTTCAGAGAAGCGTTAATCCCCCATAAATCTTTGCGTTTATAACAATACTTTATATAGATATGAAATCCTTTTATTTCCACAATGCAGGTAAATCCTTTATCTGTATAACGGTGATGCAATTGCAGAATAAAATCCCGTACGTCTGCGGTTAAAGGCTTTATCGTATCCTGCACGATGGTAAGTTCATTCGTTCTTTCTTTTTTCATTATTCTGTAATCACAGCGTAAAAAAATATCCTGATTTACAAGAGTACCGTAGTCAGTTTCGGCAATTGCCATAACCTTTAGGCCTGTGAGCATAATGGGATCTTTTGGATATGTAATCTTTATAGTTTTGATGTTTGAGATGTTTTGTTTTTTATCGTTTAAATCTATACCGTTAATACAAATACCGCAATTTGTAAGAAATTGAAGACATTCAAGGTTTTTGGTAACGGACAGTTTATCAACTAATATGTTGTTTTCACAAATAAGGGAATTGGAGTTATCATCTGACTTGCCATAATAGCCGATATTCATAAGTATAGTTCTTACATAGTGCAAAAATGGATAATACACGGAAAGAGTAGTTCGATTTTCATATTCATGGGCAACTTTTTTGCTATTGTCATATTCATTACCTTTGAGGTATAAAAAATCGTAAAGATGTACCAAAAAGGCTCTAAACGCGAGAACCCCTTCATATAGGTTTTTATCCATTGTAACATCTTTAAACAAAGGATTAATCGCATATGCTTCGTTGGTTCCAGGCACCATTATTTCTTTTAAATAGTTTGCCACATCCGGAAGCGTTTTTCTCATGTGGTTACCTCGTAATCTCATTTTTTGTTTTGTGATCTATAGTATTTCTATTTTTTCTTTTAAACTGTTAAGAAAAGACATTTCTAAATCAAGATAACGCCATTCTTTATCATCTTTATATTGTAATATATAGTTATTTATAATAATTAATAACTCTTCTTTTTTACCTCCCTCCATTATAAATTTTCTGGCTGTGTCAAGGCATAAACTTTCATATTCATCGCCCACCAATCTTCCTTTTCCAAATGATCCACCTGTTTCAATTAACATTCCATCATATAATGATAATTGTCTTTCAAAATTTGTCAGATAATTATATTTCATTCATTAGTCCCTTGTTCTTTATTTTGTTCAATATTTAGTTTTTCCATTAGGATTTATCAGCTCGCTTCTTTCCTTTAAATTCTTTTTGAATATAGATTTGCTCTTTTAAATTAATAAGTGATGTTTTATCAAATTGAAGTTCGATAATGTATGGCATCCAATCAATTATTCGGAGAAAATCATCACAACCAAACTTTGGGTTGTAATAATTAAGAATTGAGCTAAGTGCTGTACCATGAGTTCCAACCACAATAGTTTTACCTTCATTTTTACTGATTATCTCTTCTAATGCCGATATATTTCTTTTCTGAACCATATTGATGGATTCCCCACCATCTTCGTGGAAATCCTTATCAAGCCAACGCTTCTGAAACATTCCATAATTATTACCATCAGTGCCTTTTTTTCTTTCACGAAGCCGTTCATCCAATATAATCTCTTTTTTGTGAAAAGCCGCTGAATCCTTAATAGTTTCAACACTTCTTTTATATGGACTACCGTAAAAGACATCTATGTTCTTTTCTTTCAAAAACTCATATACAATTTTTGAATCTTGCTGACCTTCTATTGTCAAAGGTCTGGTACTGTCATCTTCATTCCAGGTATGGTCTGGTTGCGCATGTCGTACAAAATAAACAATTGTCATAATTACCTCCAATTCAAGACTATAATTTTATTATTTACAAAAATCAATAGAAGTCACAATATACTTTCCAGTCGGACAATTGAGTGTTGTAGAAAAAATAGAAGTTTCCACTGTCGACAATATTGAACTTAGCTTTTTCATCTGAAGAAATTTGCATAACGAACTCATACCCATTACCAAAAGAAAACCCCGGCTGGCAAAAGGAGGGATAACCACCAACCTTGTGTCCTGAATATATTTCTTCGCATATATCATTAAAATATTCGATTCCTTCCGTTGTCTCTAAATGAAGTATTATATCTTCAATATCATCTGGAATCCCACCACCATCCCAACATGGAAAATCATTCTCCACCAAATCAGGCGTAAGAGGAAATGGTTTCATTATATCAGCTTGATAATTACATGGAACTAAATGTTCTAATGAACCGTATGTACGAATGCAAAACCATGAACTCAAATCTTCTAATACCAGGTTATCCCAAACATCGTTTGACATGAAGATTGTAACAAGTTCAGTATCAGACAATTCAGCGGGTATAAAAGGCAGATTCTTCAAGAAAATTGTTGCTATGGGAACCATATCATTTTCTCTTTTATCTTTAGGAAGATTTTCGCCTTCACGCTGCCAGCGGACACTGCCAATCCAGCTTTCCAGTAATTCACCTGTTGGTCTTTTCCCTCCAGTCTTAAAGATAATAGCTTTTTTAGAGATTTTTTTCTTTATTTCTTTCACTGTCATAATTATCACACCTCTTTAGGAATCGCTATCTAATTGAATTGTATAAATTTCTTCTACCGGAAATGTTATTTTTACTAATCCGATGGAAACTAACTCGCCACTTATTTTTTCAAATTCATGTAATATTAAATCACTTGCATGATAAAAAGAACTATCATCATCCTCACCAGTGAGGGCAACAGTACAATGTGGAACCCAATGATCTGGACAATACCATTCCCAACCTTTATTATCAAAATCATCTAAATATTCGTGTAATTCCCGCTGAAATTGATACATACTACTATTCATTACAGGTGATACAAAAATAGTTTTAGTATCATTAAACATCCCTACTGACCCTATATGTACAGGTAATTTCCTATGACTTTGAGCGAATTCCATTAATTTTTTTATACATTTTTCTTCTTCCACGTCATTAAAACAAGCTAATGTTAGATGTGGTCTGGTTTTCCATTCTAAAAACTTTGAGCTTAGTTTTTCATCCGCCACTCGTTTAGCTAAATGATAAAGTTTCTGTTCCGTTTTTATATCGTATATCCGATGTATCCACATTACTTCTTACTGCTAATCCCATTGCACGTTTTCCCAGGCTTTTTCCTTTAATAATATCTTTTATACAGTAAACGAAAAATGCAATTAACATTAAAACGGGAAACATATTCCATTCTTTTGCAGGATCGCTTTGAATATGGCTAAACAGAAATAATATTAATGGATACACTAAAACCCCAACTATTATTAAATGATCAATTATAAATGCACCAATTCTCATTCCAATACCTGCTATTTCAATCTCTACCTGACCAGATTCATAATTATTTGTCTCTAATTGATTGAAATTACTCATAAACATTTTTCTCCAATTCGTAATTTGATAATAAAAAATCCTTAACTAGTTTAGATTTCAATTGTTTTCAAACATCTATTCCTATTTTATGACAAATGGTAAGATAATTCAATCAACTATTTAGATCTTATTTAAGTTGATACAACATGCAAGAATCTTAACCACCTTTCTCCCTTAAACGCAATTTTTTATCATTAACTCCCCCAAACAAAACTTTGAGAAAAAAACGCCATAAAGCAATCTTGACACCTTATTATTTCCTATGATATAGTTCGTGTTGATTAGTTTTCGCTAACCTTGGTGCAGCCATTTGCACCACCTTAAACATTACCAAGAAAGGTTAAACGGCACATTTACATGATATTTTTAATTGCGTTACTGGAAGCCATTCTATTTGTATTCTTTTTCAAAAATGCCATTCGCAAACATCCGGCAGTATTCTACGTACTATCTGTAGCAGTAATCGGATTTATCGTATGTTACACGAAACTAAACCTATACCAAGTATTTCCGGAATGGACTTACCTCTATATTATTTCTGTCTTTTACAGAGGTGCCTTCTCCACTGCACTATTCGTCATTGTTATGTATATTGGCGCTTTAAATCCAAAAGGAAAGATAGTACGGGCGCTGATGCCCATCAGAGGTTATTTGTCTATTATCGCCTGCCTGATTACATTGGCACATTCCTTTGCCTACGGGATCTATTACATAGCAGCTATTTTCAAGACCCCGGAAGAACTGGATCTTCGACAGATCCTGGCATTAGTTCTGACAGTACCGCTCTTTTTAATTATGATTGTTTTAATGGTCACATCTTTTAAGGCAGTGAGAAAAAAGATGAAACCCAGGGTTTGGAAAAATGTACAGCGGCTCTCCTATCCCTGGTTTGCCATTCTATACGTTTACCTGATGGTGCTGTTAATTCCCGGTATGCTGGAATCCCTGAACCCGGCTTCTGGTGTGGAAATGCTCTATCAGGTGAACTATGTTTTATCCGTATTGGTATACACGGTTGTGTTTGGTGTTTATCTGTTTCTAAGAATCAGGAAATACAAAAAGATCAGCTAAGACGGAGACAGAATCTGCAAAAGTCTGCAGTTGCTGTCTGATCAGACTCCTAAAACTCTTTCCACGCCTTTACGACCTCATCCTCCAGCTGGTTTGCAGTATCCCGGTTTAAGGGCATCACTCTGCCATGGTACTGATAATAAAGGAGGTTTGACCAGAGAACTTCAAACCCACCCTTGTCATATTCAACAGCTGTGGGAAGATAACTGGAGCATCCATTTGTATAACCATTGAAAAATAACATGGGATTACTGCTTCTCTTCCAGATTTCAACTGCAATATCAGACATAACTTCATTTGGAACACCGCAGAGACAGCCGTCATTGACTGCGAAAAACTGTATTTCAATTTCGGCTCTCTGCTTTTTCTCTCTCTTGTTCAGTAATCTCTCCACTTCCCTTAACCACCCTTTACCATCAATCCTCCCCATTTCCCATGCTTCGGCTGCGATTTCCTCTGCCCTTTCCAATTTGGGAACATCAGCACAAAAAGAGGATTTTACCGAAAACATGGATACTCTGGTGACAGGCTCTGGTTTTATCAGGTTTACGACCAGATGAAGGGATTTACAGATGGCTTCTGCCATATCCTTCAATGCCTTCTGGCTCTGTGCGTCAGATCTTTCTTTCATCTGAACACTGTTGTTCATTAAATGTTCCTCCGCCGGATGGATTTCCAGATAATCTGCATTTTCCTGGCGGTATCTGGGTCTTACATCTCCGGAAGCCCCCCTGCACCATCATTACATTACAGCCATATCTTCTCTCCAGATTTTCTCTTGCCTCTCCAAAATAATCCGGTGAAATCAGGTAATTATCAGGCATCAGAACATTGCAGTGAGCCGTTACCCTGACTACAAGAACTTTTATTTTTTCCTGATCCTCCCCGCATATCTTTAAGATTCCCATTCGTGGATCAATTGGCTGATCACTCTCTCTTCGGTTCATTCCAACCGTGTTTTCTGCAATTCCCCATCCTGCGTATACAGGTACCATGGATTCATCCGCCTTCTTCACCCCTGAAAGAACTGACTGGCACACAAAATCATAATATTCCTTTTCAACTGCAGCATTGGGAGCAGCGTGTGTATGGGAAAAACAAATCATGACCTGCTCCATTTTAGCTGACAGAATCTCTGCTGCTTTTCTTCTTAAAAAGCTGGCCAGTTCAACGGTAAAACCCAGGCTGTCTATTGTTATAAGGCAGAATCGTTCTTCGTTTTTTTTAATTACAAGAATCTGAGCCTTTAAATCCTTCATGACTCCCCTGGAGCAGTTATCAATCCGTGCATCATATCCTGCCATCTGTACCGATTTTTTCGGCGTTATGATTCTCTCTTCATATCCCATATATGTCGGTTCCATATTTATTCCCTCCCCTTACGGCTTTTAAAGTTATTGTATCCGCGTCTTCTGAAGAATTCAATACACCGTTTGTTTCTGTATTATTCTATATAAAATAGACGGAGCCGCATCCGCAGCCCCGTCTATTTATTAATCGTATATAATTTTTCTGATTGCGGAAAGAGAAAGGCAATATTGCATTGCCAGGACCTCCATGGAACTGCCTGTTTGGTACTTGGTCCTGATTTCACTATTTCTCTGTTTTAACTCGTTTCTGTATCCGGTCTTCTCTCCCCATTGTTTTCTCTGTTCACAAAGAGCAGGGATGTAGAGATATTCTCCCTGAATATATTGCTGCAATTCCCTGATCAGTTCTTCGGGTAGAATTGTCTTTGCATTGATATATTTCATGCTGGCTTCCTCCTATTATTTAAGTCAGAAGGCAAAACCGGCATTATTTCAGTGACGGAACTCTCTCCATGCAATTGTCACTGAAACTGCCGTTTTTGCATGGAGCCATACATCGTTTTTTCTTTTCTTATTAATACACATAAATTCTCCTTAAAAATAGGATCAATTACTTTTTATTCATAAAATAGTAATTAATATACTAAATTTTTTTACATTTATTTCCTATAGATGAAACATATGATATAATTAGTGTCAGTTAAATGAATATGTTAAAAGAAAGGAGGAATTATGAAAATCAATTGCTGCCCTGTGATTTTCATAATTACTTTACTATGGGGAAAGTTCCGGCTTATATGGTTGTTCATGATTTAATTAAATTGAAAATTAAAGATGGAACCTATCCTGTTTCAGAATTCCTTCCTACAGAACCAGAGCTTGAAAAGATTTACAAAGTGAGCCGCACTACTATCAGAACTGCCATGGAAATCCTGAAGGATGAAGGTCTTGTTGAAATCAGGCAGGGGAGGGGTACAATCGTACTGGACTCCAGAGCTATTCAATCGTTAAACAAAGTCACCTCAGTCACTGAATGTCTTCGCAACAGGGGATTTGATGTCCGAACCAAAAGCATGTATATCGATGTTATTCACGCCACAGAAAGGCTGGGGAAAGAGCTTAATCAGCCTATCGGTACCCCAATAGCCAGAATACAGCGAATTCAACTGATTAATGGAAAACCAATAGCCATCATTAAAGATTACTTACCCTATGCTCTGGTTCCCAATATAGAGCAGTTTACAAACAAATTCAACGGTCTCTATGAATTTTTAGAGCAGCAATATCATCTGGAGATCGAATCTGCCGACGACAAAATCTTTGCAAAATCTGCCGACTTTGCAGAATCAGAAATGCTGGCGGTCTTGCCGGGAACTGCTCTTTTATGCATCCAGCGGATCTGCTACAAGGGAGCTGAACCAATCTTTTCTGATGATGTATGCATTCTGGGCGATCAATATGAACTTTCTATCTCATCCAATGGTCGAAATAAATGAATTTCTTTGGGTCCTTTCTGCAACAATCGATTTTTCATCTGCAGAAGGGGCCCATGTAATTACGATTCTTTCCTGCCCGCTTCTTTTAACTGTTCTTTTGTTTCATCTGACAGAGAATCAAGCAGATAATTACGCTGACTTGGTCTGGATTCCTGAAAATCTTCTGCCACTCTCTTATTTGCCGCTTCCATCTCAATCTTTAATTCTCTGGCAGATAACAGGGCACATCCCGCTCCCCTTACGATCATCTGCTGCAGACCATCGGAAGTGGCTACCGTGATCCGGTATTTTCCATTATTATCATGAGCAAATCTTTCAATATAATGATCGGCTGTCTGCGCCTCTTTCGTATATACCAGATGGATATTGTGATAGGCAATCATTTCTTCTCTGTGTTCTTTTACCCGGTATGCATCAAATACAGCAATGATCCGGCATTTGCGGATGGCCTGATAATTACACAGCTGATCCAAAAGCTTCATTCTTGCACCATCCATATTATCTTTTGCCAGTTCGGCAAGTTCCGGCCAGGCAAATACAATGTTATAACCATCTACAAGAAGGTATTCTTCCCGATGCTCTGCCTGCCTTGGTTCATGATAGACAGGCTCCCTGGGCGCCTCATACGCAGGCCGTTTTCTCTTCCATTCTGTCCGCTTCCCTCTGTTTGCATAGAAGGTGCTTTCAATAATCCGGTCGATTTCTTCCAGACTCATTAGGGGTGCTTCCCGGCTGGCTGTATGACTGTCTCTTGTCTCCTCATTCACAGCTGACTGGGTCAGTTTTAAAAATGGTTCCAGATGCATATGGCTTTTTACCTGATCCCAGGGAACTACGAATCCAGCACCATGGGAGCAGAATACGGACCCAGAGGGATTGTCTGGATCGGTTTCTGAATTATAACCGGATTCCTTTATTACAGCTTCCGGATTATGGCATGGTTCATAGCCTTTTAACGTACAAAACAGCCTTCCCATACCTCTGGAATATGCAGATACCTCTTTCTGGTAGTTTCTCATGGTAAATACCGGAGCACTGCCGGTAAGAACGGCGGTTGCACCGTCTGTATGGGTAATTTCACAGGTTCCTGACATCTTTTCGATGTCTGTCATCGCTCTTCCAACCAGATTTTCCGGTAGTTCCAGGGTAAAACCATAATAGGGCTCCAGCAGTACCGACTGTGCTTCTTTTAAGCCCTGCCGAACCGCCCGGTATGTGGCTTCCCTGAAATCTCCGCCTTCAGTATGTTTTTTGATGGGCTTTTCCCGAGACAAGGGTAATTCTCATATCTGTAATTGCAGATCCGGTGAGGACACCTTTATGACTTTTTTCCTCCAGATGTGTCAGTACAAGCTTCTGGTAGTTTTTAGCCAGCAGATCCTCACTGCAGGCTAAACAAAATTCCATGCCACTGCCTTGTTCCCCAGGTTCAAGCAAAAGATGTACCTCTGCATAATGTCTCAGGGGTTCAAAATGTCCCACACCCTCCACAGGGTTTTCAATGGTCTCTTTGTACACAATCCTTCCCGTGTCAAAGGAAACCTCCACTCCGAACCGTTCCAAGATCAGGGTTTTTTTAATATCTCGATCTGTATTTCTCCCATGATCTGAGCCTGAATCTCCTGTAGGTGCTCATCCCATACAATATGAAGCTCAGGCTCCTCTTCTTCCAACTGGCGGAGCTTTGGAAGCATCTGCCTTGGATCACAGCCTTCCGGTAATGTAATCTGATAAGACAGAACCGGTTCCAACACCGGTGATTCATAGGCTGATTCAAAACCAAGCCCCTCGCCTGGTCTGGTCTGGGTGAGTCCGGTTACTGCACAGATGGTGCCAGGAGCAGCCTCATTCACAGCCTCGTATTTTTCTCCGGAATAGATGCGGATCTGATTGATTTTTTCCTCCCAGACTCCATTGGTCAGGGTATTCTTTACACTGAGAGATCCGCCGGTAAGCTTTAAGTGCGTCAGCCTGTTTCCCTGGTCATCTCTTGTTATTTTAAAGATTTTTGCTCCAAATTCATGGAGATATTCCGGTATCAGGGCGTAATCGCTGATTCCTTTCAGCAGTGCTTCTATTCCCTGTAACTTCAGAGCTGAACCGAAAAAGCAGGGAAATACAGTCCGGCTTTTAATTCCCTGCCGGATCTGATCCCCGCTTACCAGACCGGTCTCTAAATATTCATCCATCATGCTTTCGCTACACATGGCAAGCTGATCATAAAAGCCATCTGTATTATACAGAGAAAAATCGATACAGCTGTCATGAAGCTGTTTTTTAACTTCACTCATCAATCTGTCCTGATCAGCAGCCGGCTGATCCATCTTATTAATAAAAAAGGTAAACAGGAATCTGGTACATGGATAAAAGACGCCATAAAGTTCTGGTGTGTCCCTGTACTCCGTCTGCGCCGCTGATTACCAGTATGGCATAGTCCAGCACGCGAAGGGTCCGCTCCATCTCCGCACTGAAGTCCACATGCCCCGGAGTATCTAAAAGGGTGATTTTAAGATCTCCCATTTCAAAAACTGCCTGTTTGGAAAATATGGTGATCCCTCTGGCTTTTTCCAGCTCGTAGGTATCTAAAAATGTATTTTTATTATCAACTCTTCCTGGCTTTCCGATCTTTCCGCTTGCATAAAGAATTCCTTCTGACAGCGTGGTCTTACCTGCATCGACATGAGCCAGTATTCCTATGGTTAATTGTTTCATAATATTTTACGAATCCTTTGTGCCATTCATTTCTTGTCTGATTTGTCTTTCTTATCATACCAGTTTCCCGTAATTTTGTATACGGGAAGATCATAATTCAACCGGACTCTGACACAAAGTTTTTTGCCAGTAAAGTTTAATCAGGCCCTGTTCCAGACCATCTCATACTCTACTTCTCCGTTTTCCCTGTCCTCCTGTTTTTCAGTCACAAGAAAACCTTCTCTTAAATAAAAATTCACTGCACGTTGATTTTTTTCATACACCTTTAACGATAATTCATTGTGATTTTCTTTTACATGATGAAGCAGCTGTCTTCCGATTCCCCTGGACTGCTTGTCCTTGGAAATAAAAATACCGGCAATGTAATTGTTCATCAGGCCAATAAATCCCTCTATGCTTCCATTTTCTTCAAACACAGAAACAGAAGCGTTTGGGAGTATCTCCATTACTTCATCAAAGTGATCCTGCCAATAGCTTTTTAATAAAATCATGAGCCTGTATGTTTGTCTCAAGCCATAATTCCATAATCCGGTTTAAATCTTCCGCCTGAAAGTCTCTTACCATTTTCCTAACTCCTTTGTTCTTTATTTACTAAAAAAACAGATAACTCTGATGTGTGACTCACAAAGAGCTATCTGTTTTTCCCTACTAATTCAAGTTATACCTTAAATTTCATCCATTGTCAAGAGAACCTCCAGCTGGGGATCTCCCTGAAGCAGCCCGACTGCATAAATTGTATTAAGACTGTCTTCCGTTAATGGGACATTGGGGATTTCTAATACTATGTCTGATGACCCTGCCGGTCTGACCTGCAAAGTAAGTTCCATGGGATCTGCAGCGATGTAGGGGGTGATCTGTTTAAATGCGACATTGGGGAAGATCACAGTTCCGTCCTGGAGTGTGATATCTACGGCTGGCGCATCTGGAGAAAGATGTATAAAACGTACCATGGCTTTTCCTGGAATGATATCACTGCCTCCATCTGTGATAGAAAGCAGACTGATATTATCAGGAGTTCCCACTGCTGCTACAGTGAGCATGATGTCAGGCTCTACAGGAAGCATATTGGCGACAATGGGATTATCCTGAGTTCCCGCCACATAAAGAGTAACTTTATAGGTTCCTTCCTGTACGGGTAAGTAATCTGTAAAATCTCCATAAGCAAGATTATCAATTATCATCTCATCATCCACGTATATGTCAACATTCGGTGCATTGGGAACTGTGTGCATGACACGCACATAGCCTACTTGTACTTCATCTGACGGTCTGGTTGTGTACTGATCCATATGATACCTCTCGATTTATATATACGGTATAATATATGCTCACAGGAGAGGAAGTGACCGAATTTTCCTTTTTATTCCATTCGGTAAAAATATGTTTCTGTTCCCTTCTGCTGCTTTGCCGCATACATGGCAGCATCCGCTTTTACAAGGAGCTGGTCTATGGTTTCTGCATCGATTGGATAAAAGCTGATTCCTCCGCTTATGGACAGAGAGATGGTTATGTTCTGGATCTTCACCGGTTTTCTGGTAAGTTTAACGATTCTGGAAGCAACAACTTTATAATTGTCAACATCTTTCATTTCAGGCAGAAGAATAACAAATTCATCTCCCCCATACCGGCATACCATATCACTTTCTCGTGCTGACTTCTCAAGCAGCTGGGAAATATGAATCAGTACCTTATCCCCAAACTCATGACCATAGGTATCATTAATGGATTTGAATTTATTGACATCACAAAAAATCAGCCCCAAAAGAGTCTTATTCCTTTTAGCCTGCAAAAGCAAGCTGGCTGAGACTTCATAGAATAAGCTGCGGTTTGCAGCACCCGTTAATTTATCATGATATGCCAGCTTTTGTATGATCTTTTCCTTCTCCTTCAGTTCCCTGTTGGTATCCCATAATTTATTTACATAGGATTTTAACTGTTTAATCTGATTAAACTGGCTGGTAACATTCATGAATTCCAACTGTATAAAATGTTTATCTTCATTTTCAATTCTGCTCATTTTCAGATTAAAATGATCGGAATTATTTAGCATCTGCTTATGGATTGCACCGGAAAAGAAACGGATCGTTCCCTGCTCAATCACATCATAAAAAGCATCCAGATAATATCTCATACTAAAATTAGGCAGGATATCAACAATCGGCTGATTGAGAATATCATACCGTTTTAGATTTGTAATATCTTCCATGTAATAATTCCAGTAAATAATCTGCAGTTCCTCATTTAACAGAACAATCCCCTCATTAAGGTTGTCCAGTACCTGATATAATAATTTATTCATATAGTGATTCCTCTAGCTTGTGAATCCTCGTTAATAAATCATTGATTGAATGAAGGGATAAATCAACGATAATTGCTCCTTCAATCTCTGTGTCCCCAATCACAAAGGTTATATATAAAATCAGTACATATACATTGTCTGTATTCCGATAGTCATACTTATATTCCATGGCATTAAAAAGCCTGACCTCAGGCAGCGTATATTTAAAGCTGATATTTAAAAGATTTCCCGTCTCACCTATAATACAGTTTAATATAATATTGCCAATTTCTTTAATAATATCAAAATCAACATCATTAAAATCCATATCGTCACTGTCGTTTTGCTCTTCCTGCAGACAGAGACTGATAAATGTTTTCATCTTTTCCGCTGAAAAAATAAGGCTTGCTTTTCCTGTATAATTTTCTTTAAATGAAAGAGTGGATACCATAAGTGTACCGTTTTTCTTCATGGAAATATACTCGTCAATCGCATAGGATTCAGAAGAAGCTTTTAAAATTTTAACATTAGGTACGTTTAGATGTATTTTTTGTCCGACTATATCAGATAAAATACCAGCTGCACGACCGACGCTGATGTTAAACAGCTCCTTTAGTATATCCTGTGTCATATCACTGTTACCCATTGTCCTTCTCCTTCATTATATTGCAGATAATCTGGGCTTTTTCATCGGTAAATGGTTTATTAATAAATGACATGATATGAAGATTTTCAATTTCTTCCCTGACATGATTCTGAACATCAGCGGTAACTACAATGATATTTGCAGTAGAATCAGACTCTTTAATCAGTTTGATCAGGCTCTGCCCATCCAGTCCAGGCATCAGAAGATCCACAAAAACATAATCTGGTTTCAGCTCCTGATATTTTTTAAGTCCCTCCCAGCCGTCAGCAGAAAAATAGATTTCTGACTGTTCTACATGCTTTCTTAAAATATTGGCAGTGATTTTCTGTGAAAAAACAGAGTCATCCACAATTAGTATTTTAATCATATAATCCCTTCTTTCCAGACAAACTGGTTTTGACAGCGTGTCCCATTCATACTTTGTACAGGTTTTTGTATTTTGTACTCAATACTATTTTTTCTCCTTCCATTTTAATAAATGAATGGAACAATTACAAGGAATTCTTTTAAAAATTAAAAAGGTGTAATCGTTAATGATTTCAAACAGGCAAAAACCCCTGACACAATGCCAGGGGCTGCAGAAAATAGATACTCATTGTTAAAATATTATTTATCTTGTGAAGAAATAAAGCAAAACAACCATACCCATTATAATGCGATACCACCCAAAAACTTTAAAATCGTGTTTCTTTATATAACTCATCAGAAATTTTATAACCAGGATGGAAACGGCAAACGCAACAATCATTCCTGTTATCAGAATAAATAGTTCTTCCCCGGAAAAGGTCAATCCGAATTTGAGTATCTTGATAGCACTTAAACCAAACATCACAGGAACTGCCATAAAAAACGTAAATTCAGCTGCGGCTGTCCGGGATACTCCGATGAGCAAAGCACCGATTATGGTTGCACCGGAACGTGATGTGCCAGGAACAATGGAAAGCACCTGGAATAAACCTATAATAAATGCTGTCTGATAAGTAATATCTGCTATTTTAGTGATAGCTGGTGTCCGTCTTTTATTCCAGTTTTCAATCAGGATAAATGCGACTCCATAAAATATCAAAGCTGCTGCAATTACCTGTGGTGTCTGAAACCGGGCGTCAATATAATCATCAAAAAGAATGGTTACAATTGCTCCCGGTACACAGGCAATTACTACCTTAATCCAGATAAGAAATGTTTCTTTTATAAGGAAAGGGCTGTTCTTATCACTCCACTGAAATGGAAACATTTTATTCCAGAACAGAATCACTACAGCGAGGATTGCCCCCAGCTGAATCACAACAAAAAACATTTCCTTAAACCCTTCACTTCCACTGATCTGCAAAAACTGATCCACAAGAAGCATATGCCCGGTACTGCTGATCGGCAGCCATTCCGTAATTCCTTCTACAATTCCTAAAAATACAACCTTAAAAAACTCTGTTACAATGGAACCCATTGGTTTTATTCCTCCTGCTTTACCTTTTTATTTCTATCCCCAATCTTCCTCTATTATGCCAAAAAATGCAAGACACCTGACGTAACTTAAATGAAAAAGCCCGTGACACGAATGGTGTCACAGGCTTAAAACCTGGTTTATACTACTTTATCTGGCTGGGCCTTTTATTAACAGCACCACTTTTCCCATGAGTAAGAGGAAGAGAAAAGCCGCTACATACAGCTGGCGGAATGCGATAAAAAAGAGGACTGCCATGGAATGGACCAATAAGGAAAACTGATTCATCCTCTTTCTTAATGTCTCGTGGTCCTTCATCTGTACAATCAGTTCAATTATGCCAATCAGTGTGAGACACAGAATAAAACCGGCAGACAGCAATATTCCCCATATAGGATTATCTGTAAATTTAAAGAATGGTACTGAGAGAAAATGTCCCCCTTCTTCCTGAGTAAAAAGTGGAAGTACCAGGAAAGACACTGCTATGAAATCAAAAATTCCATAGGCCAGATTAAAAATCTGCTCCAGATTTCTGCGGTTCTCATCCTCAGCAAGGGTAATGAGCTCCTCTCCCATTAACAGCTCATCAATGGAGACACCAAACAGCTTTGATATGCATTTAAGGGAATCAATATTGGGGTAGCCCTTGCCGCTTTCCCATTTTGATACCGCTGTCCTTGAAACATACAGCTGGGCTGCAAGCTGCTCCTGGGTCAGATTGTTCTGTTTTCTCAGTAACTGCAGTTTTTCACTAAACTCCAAACCCTTACCCCCCTGATCATTTTATTAATTTTTCCTGGCCAATTCAAATTTGGAAGGACAAATTAAATCTATTATACATTGAGATTGTTTATTTTACAATTTATTCCATTATGATACTCATTACATCTCTTCTCATGGAATTTGGAGCAACTGTTTCCGGTTTCCCAATTCGTAAAAGCATCTGTATGGTCTGGTCCTGGCCGGCATAATCGTTTCTGAAATTATCGTAGGGCTGTTTCATCTCCGGATATTCCTCCAGCACCTGACTGAGAGGCTGCATGGCAAGTCCCATGGTATGGCCCGTAAGAATCATCCTGCTGTATAGCATACCGCTGAGAACCTGATCTGTCCGTGTGTTTGTGCTGGTTGTTATGACAGCATAGGCGGCAGTATGATCGACTGCTGTTTTTGTATAATGAATGAAGTTATCAGATGCACCTTTTCCTTCATTAAAAGATGGAAACATGGTGATTAATCCCTGGAGCAGATACCGTTTAAAGCCGGAAGCTCCCTGTCCTTCTACCGAAAAGCCCCATCGATACTTGTTTTTTTCCTTTTCGTTTGCACGGAAGATTGCATTGGATTCATCCATTGCCCTGGTAACCCCGGCTTCGATTGTTGCACTTTCCATAACGTAATTGCCAATTTTATTAAGATCAGCATGATCGGTATATAGCTTTATGGAAAGACTGTCCTGATCCGGTAATTTTAATAATTGGGAGATCTGGGAAGAATCAGGAGCTTCCATCTTATAATTTCCCCGGTTTGTATCTGCCAGATATATCCCACTGTAAAGAGGACTTTCTTTCTGTTTGGCAGGTACCAGAGTAATCTTAGCTACCGGCTTTTTATCCATACTGCTTAAGATATCATTTTCCTCATATTCACCCTCTGGAAAGATGGCAATCTCCGTTTGAAATCCTTCCTTTTCTCCGGCCACTCTTACATACTCTAAGAATGTCCCCTGAGTGATCATCATCTGCCGGTAAAGAGGATCTACCTCCTTGGTAGTCCTCAAGCTGTCTGCAAATAAGTAAAATACCATGGGATCTTCTTTATCCAGTTTCACTTTCCACGGCTGCATATTGTGGTTGTTTGCTGCCAGCAGACCGGCCGCAGTCAGGCGCACCCGGGGATCTGTAAACTTTGATGCATAACTTTTGTTCCAGGGTTCTAAATATGACTGCTTCATAAAACCTCCACCCAGTATAAATAATACAAACAACAGGAATATAATGAAACTGCCTGCACAGGTAATTATCTTTAAAAATACTTTCATACTCAGTCTCCTATGCCAAAACAAGCTGTATCATCAACTGAAAGGATTCCTCTAAGAAATCCTCCACGGAAGTATGGTGATAATTCTCCAGATATTCCTTTTTCCTTCCACCTGCATTAAAAACTCCGATTGTAAATGCCCATAAAATTAATGCAGTTTTCTCACAGTTCATATCCGTTTTAAAACTTCCATCGTTTTTCCCTTTTTTCAACGCCTCTAACAGAAAGGAAAGAACTTCCTCACCCAGGCGGTAACACTCTTCTTTCGAGTCATCAGTGACGCCGCATTGATACCCATCATCCTTGGTTTCATACTCCATGATTGCCTTAAAGTAATCTGCATGCTTCTGCCGAAAAGAGAATAAGGTATAAAAAATGCAGTGAAGCTCATCCAGCGCACCGGCTGGTTTTTCTTTCCCAAACCCTTCCTCCATCATTTTTAACAGCTGTCTGTAACCTCTGATCATAATTTCAAAATAGATCTGTTCCTTACTGTTAAAATATACATAAACGGTTCGTTTGCTGAATTCCGCCTTTTTTGCAACTGCATCCATGGAAGAATTCTCATAACCGTTTGCAAAGAATACTTTTTCCGCTGCGTCTATAATATCCTTTCTCTTAATTTCCTTTTCCTGTTGTTTTCGTTCTTCCGCTCCCAATTGTAATACCTCCTGTATCCCATCATTTTAATAAGTAAACTGGTAGTTTACTTATTTTATAACAGATTACAGATTATGTCAATCCCCACATATGATTTAATGGACCGCTGCCTTTCCCGATGTTTAGCTGGTCATTCAAAGCTCCCGTAATATACGCTTTGGCATTTTTAACGCTTTCTTCCAGAGTGCAGCCATTGGCCAGACTGCAGGCTATGGCGGAGGACAGCGTACAGCCGGTCCCATGGGTGTTGGGATTGTCAATGCGTTTTCCTGTAACCCATACCATATTTTCCTTAGTATAGAGAAGATCGTCAGAAGTCTCCGTCAGGTGACCTCCTTTGATTAAAACTGCGCAGCCTAACTTTTGAAAGATTGCCTCTGCCGCTTTTTCCATGTGTTCTTTGCTGGTGATTTTTATATTGCAAAGAGCCTCTGCTTCCGGGATATTGGGCGTGGCAAGAAGTGCTGCAGGCAGCAGTCTGCCGATCAGCGCATCCATTGCAGTTTCTGAAAGCAGTTTAGAACCGCTGGTTGATATCATAACCGGATCGACTACCAGATTTTTCACCTTGTATTCCTTCAGTTTCGTGGCAATCATCTCTATAATTCCGCTGTTTGATACCATGCCGATTTTCACCGCATCAGGATAAATGTCGGTAAAAATACAATCCATCTGTTGTCCTACAAATTCAGGAGTCACATCCATAATCGATGTAACACCTGTGGTATTCTGAGCAGTAAGCGCTGTAATTACACTCATTCCATATACCTTGTGTGCAGTCATTGTCTTCAAATCTGCCTGAATACCAGCGCCGCCGCTGCAGTCAGAGCCTGCAATCGTCAATACTTTTTTCATGATACCGCCTCCTTCACCAATGATAAAAGAGTCTTTACTGCTTTTTCCTTATCTTTTGCAGCAAAAACTGCAGAAATAACTGCTACTCCGTCAATACCGCTTCCTTTTAGTTTTAAAATATTATCCTCATTGATTCCGCCTATGGCTATTACGGGAATGGATACGCTGTTACAGATTTCTTTTAAAGTCTCAAAGGTAACAGGATTGGCATCCGTTTTGGTGGAGGTCTCAAAGACTGCACCCACCCCGATGTAATCTGCACCGTTTTTCTCAGCCAGAATTGCCTGTTCTTTTGTCTGAGCTGATACTCCTAGTATTTTGTCTTCTCCGATCAACTCTCTGCATTTCTTTGCCTCCAGGTCTTTTTGCCCTACGTGAATACCATCTGCACCTACAGCAAGAGCCACCTGAATATTATCGTTTATTACAAAGGGTATTTTATATTTTTCAGTGATTCTTCTGATCTCTTTTCCCTCTGCGACAAAGCTGTCGTAATCGAGATTTTTTTCCCGAAGCTGAACAAACGTAGCACCTGATTTAATAATTTCTTCCACCTGTTCGTAAAGTTTGTTCCCGTTAAGCCAGGTCCGGTCGGTCACCACATATAAAAGCATATTTTCTTTAGATACATTCATATTTTCCACCTTCTTCCAACATCTGTTCATTCAGTCTGCTCATTTCATCAATCAGCAGCATACGGTATGTACCGGTGCCTCCGTGAAGCTCGCAAAGCTTTTTATATGCTAATTCCCCACACAGTCCCATCCCGCATACGGCAGCTGCAGTTGCCTTTAAAATACTGCCGGGATTGGCACCCACATAGCTTCCGGTAACAGCAGCCAGCATACAGCCGGTTCCTGTGATTTTACTCATCATGAAATGACCATTTCTGATTGCATAAACATGATTTTCATCAGCAACCACATCAATGGCTCCTGTGATGGCGATGACGGAACCAGTTCTTTTTGAGAACTCTTTTGCAAAGTCTGCCACACTTTTTAAATTGTCCTCCGTCACTTTATCTCCTTCACAGGCATCCACACCTGCTGTTCTTCCTTCTCCTGCTGCCAGAAATTTAATTTCCGAAATATTACCTTTTATAACGGAAAACTGGATTTCTTCCAGAAGCTGATAAGCTAATTTATTTCGAAATGCCGATGCACCGGCTCCCACAGGATCAAAAACAACAGGCAGACCGCACTGATTTGCCTTCTTTCCTGCTGCCAGCATGGATATGGCGGTACGTTCATTCAGGGTTCCCATATTGAGTACAAGAGCGGAAGAAATAGCGGTGATATCAGTAACTTCATTGATATCATCTGCCATAATCGGTGATCCTCCGCTTGCCAGAATGATGTTGGCGCAGTCGTTTACAGTTACATAATTTGTGATTGCATGGACCAGTGGAACATTGTTTCTTACATTGGTAATAATTTGTTCAAACATTTTCCTTACTCCTTTTCCTGTTTTGAGGGAAAAAAATGAGATATGCCTGTAAAGACATATCTCATGATAGTTAGTAAGAGTGGCTGTCCCTACGTTGGCATTACCCAAATCAGGTTATAAGGGTCGAAGTTCTTTACTTCCTCTCAGCCGGGTCACCAGCTCCCCAAAACATATTGAATTTTCTCGATTTTAACACAAGGGACAGATGCTGTCAATTTAATCCCTTCATATGGTTCACAAAAAACTCAACCAGATCCGGATCAAACTGCTTTCCTGAACCCTTAATCAGCTCGCTTTTAGCATAGGAGTCAGGCAGTGCCTTCCGGTAGCTTCTGTCACTTGTCATGGCGTCGTATGCATCCGCTATGGTGATGATTCTTGCAAACAGCGGAATATCTGTTTTGCTTCTTCCTTTGGGATACCCCTTGCCATCCCACCGCTCATGATGGCATAAAATAATCTCCGCTATTTCCGACATATTAGGGGAAGTGTTTAAGATACGGTATCCGATCTCTGAATGCTTTTTAACCTCCTGATATTCATCATCCGTTAAGATTCCGGGTTTGTTTAGCACCTCTTCCTGAATTCCGATTTTCCCAATATCATGAAGGAGACCGGCAGCCTTAATCTTATTTACATCGCTGTCAGGCAACCCCATCTCTTTTGCCATTGTCTCACAGATTTCTGCCACTCTCTGGGAATGCTGCTCCTCTCTCGGATTCTTTTCATGAAGGGTATTTAATATAATATCAATGGTTTTGCTTCTTCTGCTACTGGCCTCATATAATTTATTCTGATACATCTCATCTTCTGCCAGCTTTACCGCTTTTTGAATCGCCATCCCGGATTCCTCAATCATGTGATATCCAAACGAAACCGAAAGCTCGATTCCGTTGATGGTTTCCTTCGCACATTTTTCTTTTAATTCCCGAATATACCTGTCTGTTTCCCCTCTTTCTGTCCTTCTTAAAATAATCGCAAATTCGTCTCCGCCTACACGGCTGATTAATTCCCCTTTCTTTCCTGAATCCGCCAGGATTTCGGCAAACCGCTTCAGCATATAATCTCCGTATTCGTGACCGAACGAATCGTTTACCATCTTAAGTCCATTGAGATCTGCGAAAATGACACTGATGGGATAATTTTCTGGCTGGTTCAGTTCCTTTGATGCCTGGTCAAAATACCTTCTGTTGTGCAGTCCTGTTATATGATCATGATAACTGATCTCTTCGATTTTCTTAATATAATTATGAGTTTCTGTGATGTTTCTGGCAATTGCAATGGCTTTGTCATCAAACCATTTTACAATCCGCAGTTCATGATATTCTGTAATCCGTGCACTGGTCCACTCATACTCAATTTTCTGGTTTTCTCCAGTGAGAAAAACCTGATCGATCAGCTCCCTGCCCTTTTTAGCAATTGATTGCGGCATTACATCTGTAATATTTTTACCAATAAACCGCTCCCTCTTAAAAAACAGATGATCCAGATCTCCAATGCAGTCTAAAAATACCCCATCCCGGGAAATGACAAATACGGTGTCAGGAATGGCTTCCATCAGCGAATGGGCATATTTAAGGCTGTGATACATCTGGGTTTCCCGCTCTGTTAAAATCTGATTCTGTAAGATTAATTGCTTTTGGGAATCCACATTCTCTTTGAGAGAATGCTCCAGCTTCTCATTGCTTTGTTTTAACTGCTGCTTCATTTCATCGAGAGATTTTCCAATTAATCCAAATTCATCGGTTCTTTTTACCAGCTCCCTGCTGACTTCCTGGTCAAAGCTGCGATCTCCTATCTCTTTTATCTCTATTAAAATAGCTTTTACCGGATGGTCAATGATTCTGCCAGTGAGAATAAAAACGGTGAGGGACATAAACAGAAGGGAAAGTCCGAATATCCATATGAATGTATTTGACAGCTGCCCTATGGGTTTATTAATGGAGCTCTCCGGTATTTCAAAGACAATCTTCCAGCCCAGATCATTCAGTGTCTTATAAAACAGTGTAATCTCCTGTTTATTTTTAATATAAGAGGTTCTTCCATTGTCATTTATAATAACTTCTGAAACAGCAGCAAGATAGGACTGATTATTGGAATTGAATACACTGTTTTTACTTTTACCGCAGCTTCACTTTCCGCAGCAAGATAGGTTCCTTCCCTATTGATAATATAGGTTGTACCATCATGACTGGCAGTGTAATCGGAAATAAATTTCTGCATGGAAGACAGCCCTACGTCCACAGTTACGCAACCTATAAATTTACCGCTACTATCATAGGCAGGCTGGGAACAGGTAATCATATACAGATTAATGGTCTGATCATAGTACATATCCGTCCACACAATGTTATTTGTTTTCTTCGCAAGAGCATAGTAATCCTGGGAAAAGTAATTATAGGCAGCATTACTGTAATCAAATGTTGGTATGATCCTGTCGCCATCCCGGTACACATAGGGCCCCATATATTTCTGAGATTTGTCATACGCATATGGCTCATACCAGATTCCAGCCCCCAGTATAAACTGATTATCCTGGACAATGGGTTTTAAAATATTAATGAAATAATCTGGTGAATAATCTTTGCAGCCATTCCCTGCAAATACAGCCAGAACACTGGATATTTCAGCTGCATCATTCATGTTCTTTTCGATGATGTTTTTCTGTATCTCTTTCTCTGCAGATATTCGTTCGCTGGTTTCATGATCAACCAGCCTTTTTGCTGTCTTTACACTGGCATTATAGCTCAGCATGAGGACCACACATAATACGGGAATAACGATCAGAAGCATTTTCATTCGAATATGGCTAAGCATACCATCACCTCTATCATACGTATTCTTTCATTGGACTATTTCAAATAGTTTAATGATAATATCGACAGATTGTCAAGCTGAATTAAAGTTGAGTGTAATAAAAAAAATGAAAACCGGCTTTGGGTTCTGTTTATAGAATCCAAAGCCGGTTTTCTTTGTAATTTATTTATCAAATCTCATAACCTTTTTAATCAGGAACCGCAGCGGCTTGTAGCTAAACCCTTCCAGGGACTTTGCCACCTGTGTCATCTCCTCGCTGATCTTAATATGCTGGGGACAATGGGATTCACACTTTTTACACTTGACACAAAGCGAAGCATTGCGGGGTTCATTCTTAATGCTGGTCTGCATGATGTATTTGCCTTTGGAAGCTAATTTCCCCTCTATCTCCATGTCATTATAACAGGAAAAACAGGTTGGGATATCCACTCCCATAGGACACGGCATACAATAATTACAACCGGTGCAAGGAACCTTTATTGTCCGGTCCAGAATTTCCTTAACCTGTTTAAATAAATTAAAGTCCTCATCAGTAAAGGCGTTAACCTCAGTCTCGGAAGCCACTCTGATATTTTCCTTTATCATTTCCATAGAATTCATTCCTGAAAGCACAACCGTGACCTCTGGCTGATTCCAAAGCCACTTAAATGCCCACTCTGCAGGTGAACGCTTTACATGGGCATTATCCCAGATGGACTGTACCTCTTTTGGAAGATTTGTCACCAGCTTTCCGCCCCGCAGTGGTTCCATAACCATGACTGGGAGGCCTTTGCTGGAAGCATACCGGATTCCCTCTATGCCAGCTTGTTTGTTCTCGTCTAAATAGTTATACTGAAGCAGACAGAATTCCCAAGGATAAATGTCTACCAGCCGGAAAAACTCATCTCTCCCTCCGTGGTAGGAAAAACCAATGTTCCGGATCTGACCTTTTTTCTTCTTTTCTTCAATCCATTCATTAATTCCCAGCTTTATCAGCCGGTTCCATACCGTTGTATCAGGCAGCATATGGATTAAGTAATAGTCGATATAATCTGTCTGAAGCCGTTCTAATTCAGTTAAAAAGATACGGTCAAAGTCCTCGTATTTTTTAATGGTGTGAGGAGGCATTTTAGTAGCAATCTTCACCCGTTCCCTGTATCCCTTAGAAAGCACCCTTCCTAAAACCACTTCGCTGTTTGGATAGATATATGCAGTATCAAAATAATTAACGCCATGCTCGATTGCATAAATGATCTGCCTTTCCACTTCCTTCTCATCCCTGCCAAACCTCATACAGCCAAAACCCAGGGTGGAAAGTTCGTCCTGATTTTTGGGATTGATCCGATACTTCATGCCTCATCCTCCTGAATTGGAATTTTTATTCTTATTATAATCCTTTCTGCTATGATAGCAAGCAGATCCTTTCAGGAATATTTAATTATTTAACCACACCTTTTTTTAGTATGATATTGGCATACAGTTCACTTTCACCTGTCATAATGACAACGGAGGAGTGATTCTTTGTCCGGTCATAAAATTCCCATTTGTCAATTTCTTCAAAGCAGGCAGCTCCTCTCTCATCATGCTTTGCCACAATTTCCTTATATTTGTCCCAGATCGGAGTCTTTACATCATCACCGGGAACCACTCCCATCAGCGTAACGGGATGATCCACATAGGTATCAAGGGGAAACAGCTGTAAAATTGCGTCCAGTATTTCCGGCACTCCGTGGCCATCCAGACGGATCACCTTTTTGCCGTATGTATGGCCCGGAAAGTTTCCGTCTCCAATGGTAAGCTCATCGGTATGACCCATTTCACATAAAATCTTTAATAACTCGGGGCTGATAATTGATGGAATTCCTTTTAACATAATATTTTTCTCCTTTTCTCAAAGAGCGCTCTCCTGTTAAGGAGAGCGCTGCATCATTAATCGTATAAGTTTTGTGAAATATCACTGCTGTCCATATTGTCTTTGTTGTACCACTGGCTTCCTGTATCAACATCTGCAACGGATTCTCCCTTTGCAGCTGCAACTGCCAGTTTTACGGTCTGATAACCGATTTCTACTGGAGCCTGGGTAACAGCGCCTGCCAGTTTACCGGATTTGATTGCATCTTTAATCATGGTTCCTGAGTCAAATGCAACTCCGATCACATCTTTTCCTAATCTTCCTAAATTCTCGTCGCCTGTAATCAGACCTTCACCAGTCTTTTGGTTGGAAGCAAAGATACAGATAGTATCTTCTTTGTTTAAAATGGTCTGTGCATCGGTAGTCATTAAGGAAGCCTCTACCTTGGAAGGAACGGCAACGTCAAGTATGACATCTGCTGAGTTTCCTTTGTCTGTCTTAGAATCTGTTACAAACTTATCATTGCCGGTGATACATACGGTTTTACCGTCTGCCTTTATTAATTCTGTTATTTTGTCAATAAATCCAAGACCACGGCTGATAATAGACTCTGAGGTGGCATCCTGGTTCAGTACACCAATGCGGACGCTTTTTGATGATTTTGCAATTAAATCTTTAATGAGGGGATAGGTGTTTTCTGCTGCAACTTCACCTGCCTTGTAATTATCTGTAGCTGCATTGGCAACAACAGCACCCTTTGGTGCATCCGGAACACCGGAGTCAAATCCGATAATCGGTATTTTTGCATCCTGGGAAGATTTAATACTGTCGTTAAGGGCTGAAACATCAAGAGCTGCCAGTCCGATTGCCGCCGGTTTCATCTGAACTGCATTGTTCATCATCTGAACCTGTTGTGCTATATCTGATTCTGAATCCGGTCCCTGAAATTCCAGATGAACGCCCAGTTCCCCAGATGCCTTCTGTGCTCCCTTATAAACCGCCTGCCAGTACTGGGACTGAAAGCCCTTTGCCACCATGTAAACGGTCATCTCTTCCTTGCCTTTTGCTGCTTCAGTAGCTGCCTGGGTACCAGCCTCTTTTGTTTTGCTTTCTGCCGCTGCTGTGGTTTTCACATCATTGGTAGAAGAATTGCTTGCGCAGCCGGCAGTCAGTGATGCCATCATAGCTGCTGTGATTAAAACGCCCCATACATTCTTCATTGTTTGCTTCCTCCTGTTTTATATGTGAATTCTTGCGAATTACACTGCGCTCAGCTCTTTCTCCTGTTACGGTACACATCGGCAAATACAGCAACGATGATGACCAGACCTGTGGCAACCTGCTGGTAGTGGGTCTGAAGTCCTACAAAGGGCAGCCCTGTCTTTAATACAGAAATAATAAATACACCGATCATGGTTCCGGCTATGGTTCCGATTCCACCTGACATGGAAGTTCCGCCAATTACCACACCGGCTATGGCATCCATTTCAAATCCGGCTCCCCCCTCCCGGCAGCAGCGTGGAATAAATGGTGGAATAGGCTAAACCGGCAATTCCTGCAAAGGTGCCGCTGATGATATAGGCAATGATTAAATATTTATCTACATTGACACCGGATAACCGGGTTGCTTCTTTGTTGCTTCCAAGGGATAGGATATAGCGTCCTGCTTTGGTTTTGTTCATTACCACTGCCATCACAATGGCAGCTGCAATCAGGAATATAAATCCGGTTGGAATCAAAAGTCCGCTCTCTGTTTTAATTTTAAATATGGCGCGGTACCAGCCTTCCGGATCAGAACCTGATTTCCAGGTGACAGACTGGGCTCCTGTGATAATGGAGCCGATTCCTTTTGAAAGCATCATGGTTCCAAGGGTTGCAATAAAGGGCGGAAGCCCCATCTTTGCCACCAGAAGGCCATTTACAACACCAAAGGCAGTTCCGATTAAAATACAGATAATAATCACCAGCCAAATAGGAAATCCCATATTAACGCTTAAGTATCCTGCAACCAGACCCGACATGGTAAGCACGGTTCCGATGGATAAATCGATTCCGCCGGTTGCAATTACAAAACAGATGCCGATTGCCATAAATCCAATATAATAGGAGGCATCAAAATGTTTACCATGGTGTTATAGGTTGCAAATCTGGGATTCATGATTCCGAATACCAGGTAGATTACGATGAGTGCCAGCAATGCTACCAGCCTCTGGGTTCCTATCGCCTTGATTAGCGGGTTATTTTTCAGTTTTTCCATTGCTGACCTCCTGATTTCTCATGGTAGCAGAAGCCATGATCCGCTCCTGCGACACCTTCTCGATTGGGATTTCATCAGTAATGCGTCCTTCACACATTACGATGACCCTGTCACTCATACGCAAAATTTCAGTCATTTCCGACGAAATCATAATGATGGATTTCCCCTGTTTTACCAGTTCATTCATCAGTTGATAGATCTCGCTTTTTGCTCCGACGTCAATTCCTCTTGTGGGTTCGTCAAATATAAGAATATCGCAGTTTTTAATCAGCCATTTGGCAATTACCACCTTCTGCTGGTTTCCTCCCGACAGATTCACCACCAACTGGTCTACGCTGGGAGTCCTGGTATTTAACAGTTGAACATAATGCTCTGCCTGCTGATGCTCTTTCTTCTTATCGATGAATGCGCCTTTCATGAATGACGAGAGGGAAGCCATGGTGGAGTTTTCCGCAACGGATTTAAACACCACAAGTCCAAAGCGCTTCCGGTCCTCTGACAGATATCCGATTCCCTGATTGACCGCATCCTCTGTTGTCTTTATCTCTGCTTTTCTGCCATTGATGAAGATCTCTCCCCCCATCTTTTCTATCAGCTCCGAAAATAGCTCTGGCTGTTTCTGTTCTGCCCGCTCCCATTAATCCGGAAAAGCCCAGGATTTCACCTTTTCTCAGTTCAAAGCTCACATCTTTTACCATTTTGCCTGCGCTTAGATGTTCCACTTTTAAAACGACTGGGGCATCCCCTTTTACACTGCCAGCCTGTTTCGGCTCTTCGTAAATCACCCGGCCTACCATCATATTGATGATGTCATCCTTGGTACAGTCTTTCGTTGTCAATGTGCCCACATAGGTTCCGTCACGCATGACAGTCACCCGGTCTGTAATTACTTTAATTTCATCCATTCGGTGGGATATGTAGATAATTCCCATTCCCTTGGACCGCAGATCCCGGATAATTTTAAACAGCTCCTCTATCTCTGTTTCCGTCAGTGCCGCAGACGGCTCATCAAATACAATCAGTCTGGCATCTCTGGAAATAGCTTTCGCTATTTCACACATCTGCTGCCGCCCTACGGTTAAATTCCCCATTACCTCAGAGGGGTCGATCTCAATATTGAGACGCCCAAACAACTTCTTTGCCTCTTTATTCATCATGGAATCGCTGATAAATCCACTTTTCATTATTTCCCGGCCAATAAACAGATTCTGGGCCACTGTTAGGTGATTCATCATATTCAGTTCCTGATGGACAATGGCAATTCCGGCTTCCTGGGCCTTGGCAGGAGTGGTAAAATTCACTTCCTGGCCCTCAAATTCAATGGTACCGGAATCTTTAGAATAGATGCCTGTAAGGATTTTCATCAGAGTGGATTTACCTGCTCCGTTCTCCCCCATCAGTGCATGAACCTCTCCCGCTTCTACCTCCAGATCTACGTGATCCAAAGCATGTACCCCAGGAAAGGACTTGTCAATTCCCTTCATTCTCAGCATAACCCTGCCCACATTCTCACTCTCCGCTTCTTTTTGTCTGGAACACTTTGTTTTGTTCTCATGAGTCCATTATATCGGAATAGAAAATTTCTAATATAGAGGATCTTACAAAAAAAGAAGAAGATTTTACTTTCTTAAAATGGGAAGAGCAGCTTCTGGTTCTCATCGGTATAAATGTTGTCTGCAGTAATCACCTCCGTATCGCAGTATATATTTTTATCAGGCTTTTTCCCCCGTACGGATTCTACCGCAGTCTGAATCCCGATATATCCCATATTAAAGGGCTTTTGCACGATCAGTGTATCAATAATCCCCTCTTCTAAATACTGAATTCCTTCAATATCATTATCAAAGCCTACTACATGCACCTTCTTGCTTAAATTCATCTCCCTGATAGCTCTTGCAACCCCAACAGTAGAATACAGATTAAGCCCGGCGATCAGCGTGATGTCCGGATTTGTCTTCATCAGTTCTCTTGTTTTTTCATATGCCTGGTTATAGTCAGAATTGCTGTACAGGACCATTTTGATCTTGCTCTGATCCTCCCCCAGCCCTTCCCGAAGCCCTTCCTCCCGTTCTATGGCTGTGGAAGAACCTTTTACATGGGAAACAACGGCGATTTTTGTATCCGGTCCCACATAATCCCGCATCTTCTGCCCCATTTGAAGACCTGCGTTACGATTGTCTGTACCAATGTAGGTTTCCTCAAGATTCTGATCCAGTTTGGAATCGATAAGAATGAGTTTAATTCCTGCATCTGTCACCTGTTTTACGCAGTCCGTCATCTCCGAATACCGTATGGGAGCAAGGGCGATGGCATCGGGCTTCATCTTCACTGCCTCTTCAATATATCTTTTCTGGGTCTCATAATCATTTTCCTCACCTGGAGCCAGAATCACAAGATTGGCCTGATATTCCTTACCTGCACTTTTTGCGCCGGATATCATGGACATCCAAAAGTCATTTGTCTTGTCCTGGACCTTGGGTATAAAGACGATTTTAACCGTTTTCTTTTCACCGAACTCATCCAGTAAAAAAACGCCTGAAAGGAAGGAAACAGCCAGAGTTAAGAACAGAATTCCTAATAGTGCATTTTTATGTTTCTTCATTCACATCCTCCATACGCCGGTAAGGGATGGTGATGGTCACAGTCGTTCCCTCCCCTTCCCTGCTGTCCACGCTTAAACCATATCCGGGTCCATAATACATGTTAAGGCGGTCCTGAATATTTTTCATTCCCACACCGTTATGCTTCTGATCTGTTTTCTTCTGAAAAATGCAGTTAAGAGCTTCCTTTGTCATGCCAACCCCATCATCCATGACCTTTAATATCACGGTTTCATCCTGCCTGTATCCGAAGATGAGAATATTGCCCTGCTCTGTTTTGTACTTTAATCCATGGTACAGGGCGTTTTCCACCAATGGCTGTAAAACCAGCTTGACAATGGCACACTCCATAACCTCTGAATCAACCCGGATATCGAAGGCCACCTTATCTTTATACCTCATCTGCTGGATCAGCAAATAGTTTCTGGTATATTCAAGCTCCTGCCACACCGTCACATAGATGTTGGAATTGCCGATTGCCTGGCGGAAAAATCTGGCAAGAACAGAGGTCATATTGATAGCCTGCTCCGAATCCTCCGTTTCGATCAGCCAGATAATGGAATCTAATGTATTGTAGAGGAAATGGGGATTGATCTGAGACTGCAGCGCTTTTAATTCGCTCTTTCTTTTTTCCGCCTGCTCCTTGCTGTTTTTCTTCATCAGCTCATCGATCCGCTCCGTCATGCTGTTAAAGGAATGGGTCAGGCTGGAGATCTCATCCTCCCCTGCCGTTTCAATACTCACCGGTTGGAATTTCCCTTCCTGCACCTCCTTCATGGCTGCCTGAAGCTGTTTGATGGGCCTTGTAATTTTGGCCGACAGAAAGACTGCAAACAGGCATGCCAGCAAAATCAGTAGAAATGCGGCTCCCGTATACATGGTTTTCATGGCCACTTCGTTACCAGCCAGCTCTGAGGTGTAATTCACGCCCACGATGGTCCAGCCTGTTTTTTTCGAATGAAACGGGGTGTAAATCTTATTCTCTCCGTTTTCATCAACGTGGGTAAGACTGGTTTTGCTGGCTGATACTTCTTTTAAAAGTTCTTTTTTTACCCCGCTTAAAATCAGCTGCTGCTGGGGGTGATAGACGATTTCCCCTTTGCTGTCAAGGATATACACATACCCCTTGTTGCCCAGGCTGATGGACTCACATAAATCATTGATTACGTCATAATTTAAATCAATGACCAGCAGTCCTTCCACACGTCCCGTAGCCGGATTGGTAATCCCCCGGCTTAGGGTTACCACCCATTTATAATCGTTCTTTACCAGATTCTGTACGTGTGAGGAGGAAATAAGGATCTTGCTTTCCGCCATTTTTGCATCCTGATACCACTCTTTGTCATTAAGCCGTGCCCTTAAGTTTAAGCTGTCACTTCCGTTGTTGATAAAATATTTCCCATTGTCCCCAAGAACGGCAATGTTATAAATATCAGTCCTCGCATGGAGGATGGTCTGAAAGGCTTCTTTTAAGTCTTCTCCTGTTTCTGTTCCATCATCGAACAAATATCCGGTTATATCCCGGTTGTTCATAATCACCTGGGAGATGTTTTCCATGTAATCAATGTAGTTTTCAATGTTAAAGTTGACCTGTTCAATCAGCTGCCTGCTGTTTTTCCGAATTGTCCATCAGATTGCTTTTGGTAAACCGTATGGAGAAGAACAGGAACACCGTTACCGTTAAAAGAACCAGAAGAGAGAAATAAATGATCATATTGGTCCGTATACTTTTAAACCTGACTTCAAATCTCATAGCTGCCTTTCCGGTTCCTTCTTAGGCCCGCATATTCTTTCGGTGTCTTTTCCGTTGCCTTTTTAAATAAGGCACTGAAATAGTTGGCATCGTTGTATCCGCATTTTTCCGCAACCTCGTAAGTCTTTAAGGATGTATTTTCCAAAAGCTCCATGGCTTTTTCCATCCGCTTCTTTGTCAATGCTTCCACAAAGGTCATCCCAGTATAGTTTTTAAAGGCAGAGCTGAAATAACTGACACTGATGGCCAGTTTTTCACATATCTCCTGGAGAGACAGACTGCAGTCTGAATAATGGCTGTTGATGTATTCCAGCGCTGCTACCGCCTGATGATCCCCGTAATTGCCCCGGTTGCTGTTTACAATCTCCAGTGCAGTATGAAAAAAGTCCAGCACCTTTTCTTCCATCTGGGAAATATAAGTACAGCCAAACAGTCCGGATATAATCTCCTGTTCTTTTAAGAAGAACTGGTCTTCCACAAGATTGAGCCGCTCCAGAAAATTCATGACTGCAAGGATCAGACTCTGGTAGATCACCACAACTTTATTTCTGGTAACCCAGTTGACCTGGCATTCCGTTCTGATCTGTGCAATCTCCATTTTAATCTCTTCTTCCAGATTGCTTCTGACTGCAAGTACAATCCGTTTTTCCCGTTCGCCTTCACTCAGTAACCCATGGGCACTGAGCCTGTACTTTTGAAACCTGTCCCATTCATAGATCCCCGGCTCCCGTTCCAGATAAAGATACTCTTTCATCTCCATGGCCTTTTCATAAGAAAAGCTGAGTCCGCTTAAATTAAATACACAGGTTCCCACCAGGCAGTAAACCATTTTTCCCATTTTCTTAAGAATGAGGTCTGCAGATTCATTGCAGATCACTGCAATCTCCTTTTTCATCTGTGAGCTGTTTTTCTTCTTCACATAAAGAAGAAGCTGACCGTCATCATCTTCGGTCACAAGCACATCTTCATTCCATTTTTCCCGGACTAATTCCGCCATCTGGGAAATTTCCTTTTTTTCTGCCTGATCCCTGGGGCAAAGGAGAGCTGCGCAGTAACATTCACCGGTAAAATCAATGTGAAATTCTTTTAGTTTTTCCCCGATCTGATCCTCATGAATCCTTCCCTGCCCAAGCTGAAGCAGAAACTGGTTTTTTAAAAGGGGGTAACTCCCTTCATAATAGGTCCTGACCTGGAGATTCTCCGCTTCTCCATCCAGGATCTTTTTTGCTTCCTTCAGCTTTTCAATCAGTTCCCCTGCCGTAACCGGCTTCAGCACATAGGAAAGCACATGGTATTCCACCGCTCTTTTGGCATATTCAAATTCGTCGTAGCCGGTTATAATTACCGCTTTTGTACTTTTCCTGCTTTCATATAAATACTTTGCCAGTTCAAGACCATCTACATAAGGCATGCAGATATCCGTGAGCACAAGATCCACCGGCTCTTTCTCCATAAAGCAGATGGCTTCTTTTCCGTTTTCGCAGGTTCCTGCCAGTTCAAACCCCAGTGATCCCCATGGTATTCTCTGTGAAATCCGTTCTCTTATCAAAATTTCATCATCAACCAACAATACCTTATACATATAACTATCCCCTCATATCTCCATTAAGCACTACAGTCAGTATGCGCAGTTTCCAGAAAAGAAAATAGCAATAAGGCCGGAATTTCTGAAGTTGTTTTCCTGTGCTTCAAAAATTCCGGCTGTTTCATAAGTACCCGGTTATTTTACAATAAACCCATCCTCATCCCAGAGATCGTGCCAGTCATTCGCACCTTCCCAAAGAAATACCTGCCCTTTCACCAGACGGTTATTCCTTTCCAGGGTTGCGATCCGGCTCATTTCCTCTTCTGTAAGCGGATCTTCTGTCATCGCCCTTAAATTGCTTACGTATTCCATTTCATGAATGGAGAAAGGAATGGGGATCTGTCCTCTCTGACGGGCCCATTTAAGAGCCACAACTGCAGGGTGAACGCCGTGAGCCGCTGCGATTTCCTTCATTTCCGGTGTCTGTAAATCTGCCACATCCTCCGGACACATATCTCTTTCCGGTCTCTGGGGAGAGCCTAATGGCATGAAACCGATGGGCTGAATATTGTGGGCAACCAGATAATCAAACAGTTCCTGCTGCTGGAAGCAGGGGTGAAGCTCCATCTCACAGGCAGCCGGCATTATGTTCATATGAGGCAGAACTGCCTCCAGCTTGGGAATGGTCATGTTGGAAATACCGATGTTGCGGATCAGTCCTTTTTCCACCAGCTCCTCACACTGACGGTATGTTTTTAAAAATTCTTCCGGAGAAAATGGTCTGGAATCCGGATTGCGGGAATCTACATCGCAGTGAGGTGCATGGTAATTTGGAAATGGCCAGTGAATGAAGAACATATCCATATATTCACACTGTAAGTCTGCAATGCTCTTTTGGCAGGATTCTTCTACTCTGTCATGCATGTCATTCCATACCTTTGTCATGATGAAAAGGTCTTTTCGCTCTACCACTCCCTCTTCAAATGCATGATGGAATACTTCTCCGATCTGATCCTCATTTCCATAGCAGGCCGCACAGTCGAACATGCGGTATCCGCAGCGGATTGCACCACCTACAGCAGCCGATACTTCATCAGGAGTAAAGCGGTCGGAACCAAAGGTTCCCATGCCTACACAGGGAATCTCCTCTCCTGTGTATAATTTCACTTTTGGAACTATTGCCGGATTTACAAATTCATTCATTGTCATATTCTCCTTCTCTTTTTATAGGATTGTGATTTGATAGCTCAGCCGTTTTTCTACCCCTGGCTTTACAATTGCTGCATTTCGTTTTTCTTCAAATATATCGTTCTCATCGCTGCAGGTGGACAGCCCGGTCCAGGGCTCCAAAGCAAGAAATGGTCCGTCATTGGCCGCAGACCAGATGACCAGATAGGGAAATGATCCCATCTCCAGTTCCACTCCACGTCCTGTCTCTTTATGGCAAAGTGTCACTTTTTTTGATTTCAGCTGGTCGAATATAATGCCATCCTGGTAAAACAGGGAGTGGGCAAGCGGTAAAACAGTACCTTCCAGTGAATTTTCTTTCCTGTGTCCCATATCCACCAGTCCTGTTTTCAAATCCGGTGTAGGCGCAGTTTTTTCTTCTTCTGCATCAAAGACAACCTGATAATCCTCAAAGTTCTCTGCTGGTAAAAGAGGGCACCGAAACGCTGGATGACCTCCTATGAAGAAAGGCATATCCTCTGTACCTGTATTTTTAACTCCATAGGTGACAAGAATGCGGTTCTCTTTCAGACTGTATTCCATGGAGAGGGTAAATGGATAAGGATATTTTCCCACCATTTCTACATTTTCCGAAATGGAAAAACAGATGCTGTCCTCTTTTTCTGACTCCAGCTTAAATTCTTCCTTTCGGACAATCCCGTGCCTTGGCATCTGGATCTGCTTTCCATCTTTTGTGACCGCCTTGTTGTCCCTTAAACTTCCGCAGATGGGGAACAGAACAGGTGCCTGCCCGCTCCAGTACTCAGGATCACCCTGCCAAAGATATTCCGTACCAGCTTCATTTTTTATGGATGTGAGAGCGCCTCCAAGAGAGGTGAAACCCACCTCCAGCCGGTCTTTTTTTAATAAATATTTCATGTTCAACCCCCGATTCTTGTGATTTCTATCTGCGGCTGCAGTCTTTGCATGTCTTCCATCAGGAAAAAGCCTGTTTCCTCTCTTAATGCGGAAGCTGCTGAGACAGCACTTGCATTTCTTAATATCTCTTCCATGGGAAGCTGTCTGGAAAGACCAAGAGCAAAACCAGCTATCATGGAGTCACCGCATCCCACTGTGTTCACTGCATCTATTTTAGGTACTCTGGCTCTGTAAATACCGGAGCTGCATACCACGAAGGAACCTTCTGAGCCAAGGGAAACGGCTACGATCTCCACACCCCTTTTATGAATGTCCTCTGCCGCTTCGATCATCTCTTCCAGGCTGTCGCAGCTTTTCCTGTCAGCATACGGATCTCATCCAAATTGGGCTTAATCATGGAAGGAGCAGCTTCGATGCCCATCTTAAGCAGATTACCGCTGGTGTCTAAAATCACCTTTTTCCCCGCTTCCTTTCCGATCTTCACCATTCTCTGGTAAGCAGTTCCGTCAAGTCCCCTTGGCACGCTTCCTGATATGGCAATAACTTCTGCTTCATTTGCAAGCTTTTTATAATGTTCCAGGAACGAAAGAAAGTCTTCTTCCCCTACTTTAAAGCCAGGTTCCAGAAATTCTGTCTGGATCTTGTTTTTTTCATCCCAGATATTAATACAGGAACGGCTCTCTCCTTTTAAATGGTAAAATGCGCTGGTGATCCCAAAGGTACTTAAGGCTTCTTCAATGTAATTACCTGCGTGGCCTCCCACGAAGCCGGTTGCCACTACGCTGCCTCCTGCAATGACTGCTGGCTTTGAGACATTTAACCCTTTTCCACCTGGCGTGTAGGAACATGATTTCACACGGTTTACTTCTCCCTGTGAAAATCCATCAACTACATACCGTTTGTCAATGGCTGCATTTAATGTTACGGTCAGTATCATAGGTACCTCCTATTCGTTTACCAAAAGAATCTTTCCTTTTACCAGACCCGGTGTCTTAAACAGCTGGAACGCCTCCTGAGCCTGGCTCATGGGCATTTTATAGACGAATCCGGGATCGAACTTCAGCTGTCCTGTTGCAAAATAATGGGCTGTCAGTTTCCACTCTTTACCCGGGAACGGGGAACTGTAAGACATCCAGGAACCGGTTAACTTAAATTCTTTCCGGTTCATATTTTCCCACATGGAAGAGGTAAAGGATAAATCAACATGGGGCGTTCCGATGAAGCAAACGCTGGCTTTATTGGCTGCCAGTTCAAATGCCATCTGCATGGTGGGCACCTGTCCTGCTGTCTCAAATACATAGGAAAAGCCTTTTCCTTCTGTCAGAGCCATGGCTTTTTCCTTAAAGCCTTCCTCTGTGGTGTTAATTGCTTCATCTGCTCCCAGACGTTTTGCCAGCTCCAGACGCTCTTCACTGATATCAAATACAACCACTTTTTTCGCTCCGAAAATCTTCGCCCACTGCATGGTAAACATGCCGATGGTTCCGCCTCCTAAAACTGCTGTATACTCGCCGCCCCGGTAGTCATTCTGGAACAGGCCGTGAAGGGCAACGGTAGAAGGCTCAAACATAGCTCCCTGCTCATAGGAAATGCTTTTATCAAATACAACCGCATTCTGCTCCGGAATTACCACATAGTCTGCGTTGCTTCCCTGCTGCCTGGAGCCGATAAAGCTATAGTGTCTGCAAAGGGAGAAGTTTCCATTCTGACAGTCATCGCATTTCATACATGGGACCAAAGGTGCTCCGGAAACCCGGTCTCCCGGTTTTACTGAAGTAACTCCTTCTCCCACTTCCACTACATCTCCGGAAAATTCATGTCCCAGTACAATGGGATAAAAAATGTACTCCGTTATGCAGTACTCTTGGAATATCAGATCCGCAGATACCAGATGCCTTTACTTTGATTTTCACCAGTCCGGGACCTGCTTTCGGCTCCTCATAATCCATATACCTTACGTCCTCATTTGCACAAACAACTGCTGCTTTCATGACTCATTTTCTCCTTCCTGAACCATCATATCTTTTAAATGCTCATATAAGCTTAAATATTTCCGGTAATTCCGGTCATAGATGTAGCGGTCTGCCTGATTGGGAACATGATACCGCTTATTTTCCACAGTCAGTTTTACTGCCTCTTCAAAATCTTCATAAATACCAACTCCCACTCCTGCAAGAATTGCCGCGCCTAAGGTTGTGGCTGTATCGGAAGACGGAACGATCACGGGCTTGCCAGTCACGTCGGATTTAATCTGAGTCCATAAGAGAGAATTTGCAGATCCTCCCATGGCCCTTAACACATCGACGGATGCACCTGCCTCTGCCGCCACTTCCAGATTATGTCTTAAAGACATGGCAACCCCCTCCATGACCGCACGTATGAAATGACCTTTTGTCTTACCAAAATCCATTCCGTAATATACGCCTTTGGCATAGGGATTCCATAAGGGGGAACGCTCCCCTGCCATGTAGGGAAGGAAGATCAGTCCGTCACTGCCTGGAGCAACGTTCCCAGCCTCTTCATTGAACAGATCCAGGGAGCTTTTCCCGGTTCTTCTGCCTTCTTCTCTTTCAAATGCGCCAAACTCCTTCTCAAGCCACCTCATGGCTCCGCCGCCTCCGGTAGTTCCGCCCTGTAAAAGCCATTTGCCAGGTACTACATGACAGCTTAAAATCAGCCTTGGATCAGCTTTGTAGCTGTCGATGCAGATACTCATTCCGCCAGCCTGGCCTCCCTGCTCCTGGGTTTCCCCGGCGTGGATTACTCCGGCGCCAAGTGTCCCGCAGGCTGCGTCAAGACCACCGGCTACTACAGGGGTTCCCACCGCCAGTCCGGACTGGGCAGCTGCCGCTTTCGTCACTGTGCCAATCACCTCATGGCAGGGGTGGATATCCGGAAGAATGTGGGCTGGAATTCCAAGCGCTTCGCACATTGCCTGATCCCAGGTTCCGGTATGCATGTCAAAGCAGTGAAAACCATATCCCTGGGAAAGATCCTGGGTCATCTGACCGGTAAGTCTGTAAGCAATGTAGCTGTTGGATTGAAGTACCTTATAAATATTCTCATACACCTGGGGCATATTTCTCTGGTACCAGATGATCTTAGCCGTGCTGTAGGAAGGCTGCAGGGAATTGCCTGCCACTTCAAATATCCTCTGTTCTCCCACTTTCTCACTGAGTTCTTTGCAGATGTCGTCGGCTCTGGTATCCATCCAGATGGGCGTATTTGTCAACACGCTGCCCTCTTTGTCTACCGCTATGGCTGACCAGCTCTGTCCGTCAATTCCAATTCCTGCAATTTCTTCCGGCTTTATCTGGGATTTGGAAAATATGTATTTCATGGTGCTGCAGATCACCCGCCACCATTCATCCGGGTCCTGCTCTGCCCAGCCTGTCTGGGGATAATAAACCTCATATTCCCCGGTTGCAGTTTCCAGGACGGTTCCATTTCTATCGAAAACGGCAATTTTACAGGCGCTGGTGCCTACGTCAATCCCTAATAAATATGGTTTCATGTTTTCCTCCTGAATCAATCAGTCCGCTTTATGGTCACATCCACAGACCAGAATACGGTTCTTAACGAACTGCTTCACTGCTTCCATTCCCACAGTACCTAATTTCTTTGGATCAAAGGTATCCGGATGCTCTTTTAAAAGCTTCTTTCCTGCATCGGTATAAGCTACTCTTAACTCTGTCGCAAAATTAACCTTACACATTCCTCTGCTTACACATTCTCTTACATCTTCGTCGCTTAATCCGGAAGCACCGTGAAGAACAAGAGGCACAGGCACTAACTCTTTCACTTCACTGATCCGCTCTTTGTCTAAAACAGGAGTGGTTGCATAAAAGCCGTGGGCAGTTCCGATTCCGATTGCCAGGGAGTGAACTCCTGTCCGTTCCACGAATTCCTTTGCCTGCATGGGATCTGTGTTGTTATCCGCTTCTGCTTCCAGATCATCTTCTTTGCCGCCAACCTTACCAAGCTCGCCTTCTACTGTGATATTGCAGGCTCTTGCTGCATCTGCAGCCCGTTTTGTTAATGCGATGTTGCTCTCAAAGTCTAAGTGGGAGCCATCAATCATAACAGATGTATATCCGGCACGGATTGCCTGGATAACAAGCTCGTAGCTGCTGCCGTGATCTAAGTGGAGACATACCGGTACGGTTGCCTTTTCAGCCTCGGCCGCTGCCATGGCGTAATATGTTTCCAGTGTTCCGTATTTCACCGTTGACGGTGTGGTCTGAAGCATAACCGGAGCCCGAAGCTCCTCAGCTGCAGCCACCACAGCTTTCAGCATTTCCATATTTTCAACATTAAAAGCTCCTACTGCGTATCCGCCTTTCTGAGCATCCAAAAGCATTTGTTCCGATGTAACCAGTGACATAATATTTTCCTCCTAACAATTTTACGATCATTTGGTTCTTTACACTTACCATTATACCGTTTCTATTTCGAAAAATTAGAGGGGAACCAGACAGAAGGCGGGACTGTATGTCGTGTTATCGAACATTCCTTGACTTGCATCAATTATGCTGATAAAGTAAAATATAGGATAGAGATCGGAGGGGATACCATGAGGACGGGATATAAAGATTTAAATATAAAAATAGGGATCGATGATACCACGTTTTTAGTCTTAAACATCGTTTTTGAGCGGTTTCTCCGATCCATGCCGAGACACAGCCATGGGAATAACAGCTATGAAATCCACTATATTCCCTACGGTCATGGCAAAGTAAATATTGATGACCAGATTTATAATATTACGCCCAATACCCTGTACATGACAGGCCCTCATGTGGAGCATGAACAGATACCTTTAAAGAATGATCCCATGGCGGAATATTGTATTTATTTTAAGCTGCAAAAAATAATACTCACCTCCAGCCTGAGGTGGATACGGTGGCTTATAAGTTCGAGAAAACTCATTTCTGGTTCGGACAGGATACTCAGGAGCTGTATCCGCTGATGCAGCAGATCTTTTTTGAACTGGAACACCGTTATACGGGGTACATGATTTTAGTGGAGGCCCTTCTCCAGCAATGCGTAGTTAAAATTGTACGGAATTACGAATATAAGGCTCAGTCCAAGGTTCATTTTTCGCCTTCCAATCTGGTGGATAGTAAATACATCATCGTGGAAGAATGCTTTCTTTATGAATATGAAACCATTACACTGGAAAATCTGGCGGAGAGGCTTGGTTTAAGTGTGCGACAGACGGAACGGTTTTTAAAGGATTATTACGGCAGAACCTTTCTTCAGAAAAAAACAGAGGCCAAGATGTCTATGGCCAAGATTTATTTAAATGATGAAACGATTAATATATCAGAGATTTCTGACCGGCTGAACTACTCATCCATTCAGCACTTTTCCTATGCATTTAAGCAGTATTACGGGATCTCGCCGAGTAATTATAGGAAGAAGAATATGGTACGGGATAACAGTTAACCTTATTTTAACAAATACATGATTGGAGGGGTTTTGTATTGAGTCAGACTGAATGCAATATATATTTGATTTTTGCTTACTTACCTTTTGTAACTATTTTGATCAGCGTTCATTTACTTATAATTGGAGTAGTTTCTAAATATAAAAAAGCATTAGTCTATAAGAAGTGTTTTTTTGCAAGCGGTATCTTTTTCGCAATTTTTTTCCTATGTTTAATTGCAATTATTGCCATGGGGTTAATTGGGGTTGGACCTGGAATATCAGATACGTAACCTGCTCTATTGTACCAGGGTGGTTTTTGTTATGTATTTTAGCTTACGACGATCTTTATTTTACGTCTTATAGATATCGTTTTTATATAACTGCCACGTGTATCATACACACTATTACTTATACCAAAATCAATTAACTTATATAAATTGTAAATTTTTAGTTAGATTTGTAACGTTTTAATTAGATTTTGATACATCAATTTCTGCACATAATCTGCAGGGTGCAGGCCATCATTCGTACAATCCTTACCGTAAATAATATCATCAATTATTATTTTTTTTCTTTTGCAAGATATTCCATAATATATTTGTAATTATCTATTAATAATACTTTTCTACTATCTGCAATGCAACGTATAATTCCAACGACTTCATCTGTATGATAAATTCTATTGTTATAATACTCATTACTGTGAACCGATGGAGTTGGGGTTAGCAAACACACCATTTTACCATTATTAAGCAATTCATCAACAACATGTTCACAATTACTCTCTAATTCTTCATACCATTTATCCGTTTACGGTCATTTAATCCCATTAAAACAAACACTAAATTATCATCAATAGATACAAGTGCATCAAGATACTTATTTATCTGATATGAAAATGCTCCTCCACATCCCTTGTTCTCAACGCTGCAGGTTATATAATTATTCCGCAGATATTGCTCCAATAATCCCCACCAACTGTTTGGTGCCACCCTTCTAAAGAATTTTGTACCATCCCCTTCACATATAAGTTCTTCTGTCTTATAGCTCATAGAACTACCAGCACCAGCAGCTATACTATCTCCTATTATCTTTATCTTAATTCCTTTTGATAATATATCTTTATAAATCATTTGTCCCCCGCATATTACAATTTATCTAATAGTCAAATAAGTATTATTACTCCTCAATATTATTTATTCATTATAATAAATCATTAATCTTGAAAAAAATAATAAGATGTGTTATATTGAAATTACAAAGAGTAACCGCCACACAAGGTGGAAGCTCCCAGTATAACGACTAATGTCCTAACGGACACCGCCTATCCTGTTCGCTGCAGGGTAGGCTATTTTTTTAACTTATCTATGTAAGTCAGCAATGCCAAGATAAAAGTTGCAAATAAAAGCACGTCTGCAAATGAAAACATATCTGACACCACCTCCCATCTGGTTATGACATAAAGACATAAAAGCTGGAAGGTCCCACCCTGTATTCGGTTACTCCTGAAAACATATTACCATACATTCCCAAGGCACACAATATCTTTCTCTCTACGACCTATCCACATTTGGCTTGGCGGTCTTTGCCACTTCTTCAATAGATAATGAACTTAGTGTTGAATCAGGGATAATAACACTCTTCCGTTCGTACATGGGACGAGTGCAGGAACCCTTTTGGGGCCAGTACTTTGTACCGATTACACCCAGGGAGGGACTTGAAATTGAGCCTGCCATTCGCTCCGCCAAACCCCTTGTAAACTAAAAGGCATCCTGCCAAACATAAAATGCAGGATGCCTTTTACTATCAATGTATATTCAAAACCATCAGATATGTCTACCAAGCCATAGTAAAATATCCGCAATAATCTCATCTCTGCACGGCTCATTTAAGATTTCATGAAACAGGTTTGCATAGACATGGAGACTCTTATCCTTAGAACTGATCTCTTCAAAGAGTTCCAGGGAATCTTTTGCTGCCACCAGACCATCATCAGCTCCATGAAGAATCAGAACCGGATCGGAGAAGCTTTTTATATTGGCCTTCAGCCACTGGACGCCTGCATATATCTGGTTAATCAGTCCGGTGCTGATCTGCTTTTCCACCAGAGGATCCGAAACATAAGCTTCAATCACCTTTTTATCGCTGCACACTCCGTCTCCAAGTTCATTGGGCAGATAGGTATCATCCGGTGCCTCAATTGGAAACTGATCTCCCATAACGGGATGATTGTAATGGGTCAGCGCACCAGAGGTAATAATTCCATCTGCCATTCCCGGATTCTTTGCACCAAACAGTGTTACTGTCTCCCCGCCCATGCTGTGCCCGAACAGGAAAACTTTTTTCCCCTCGCTCTCCTCTCTTGCAAGAGCAATGATCTGTCCCAGATCGTCAGGCATCTCATTAAAATCTTTAAAATAAACCTTCTTCCCCTCTGATTTTCCATGTCCCCTCTGATCATACCGGTAAACGCTGTAGCCATTCTCGTTAAGCTTGTCCGTGAAATAATCGTACCGGTTTAAATGCTCACACAAGCCATGGGCAATGACAATCAGGGCTTTCGGATTCTCTACAGCATCTTTTTTAAATCTCAGTTTCGTTCCGTCGAAGGAAATAATCATTTTTTCCTCCTGCATTCTGTTTTCCCCATTCATAATACCTTCTCCTTTCAAATTTCCATGGATTTTGACGGTTGTATATCAGTAATTTCATCATACTACAAGGACTGCTTCATGGCAAGATTCTAGATTTTCCCCTTCCAGCCCGGTGAATTTCATATCCCCGAAACAGGTTCGTCCGTAGCTCAGAGAGCCAAATCCAAACATTTCCGATTCTACAGATATTTAACAGCCGCCCCCTGCCGTTTTTAATCCGGCAAGGGGCGGCTGTGCTTATTTTTAATATTTATTATTTTCCCTTACCCACACACGCATCTCATTTTCGCCTCTGTTGGCCCAGCTGTAATAAGGAATCCATTTGATTTTCGTCTTTGTTTTCTTTTCTGCTGCATTACTCTTTCTATAAAGCCCTGTAGCCTCACTGTCTATTTCTGTCTTCCAGCCGGAGGCAGTAAGTACTCCCACGCCAGCAAGCAAGGTTGCGTCAAATTCGTACTCAAACTCCTCTTGTTTATCCACGGACAAAAGGTGCAGATTTATTCCATTATCCATTTCTTCCATACAATAAACAAGGGGACCTCTGGAAACTGCAAATTTCCCCAGATCGTTTTCCACCAGAGGATTGGCATACCAGCGCTTTGCCTGCATATCCAGTTTAAGCCTTATTGTATCATCAGAAAAAACCTGATTCACATAGATAAATCCATCTTTTTCCTCAAAATCTCCACGTTCCTGATTAAGTTCCACATCAAAGGTATCAGACCATGACGGTACCCGTATTCCCAGACAGACACTGGCGGTTCCGTTGTAATTTAATTTCATGTCCACACAGCCATCCCAAGGATATCCGGTCTTTAATTCTATCTCCAGAATGCCATCCCCTATTTCAAATCTCCCCTTGCATTCCACAAAGAGGTTTACTAAAAGCTTATCTTTCTTTTGTACAAACACATACTGCTCCACAGAAGCTAACAGTCTTGCAAGATTGGGAGGACAGCACGCACAGCCAAGCCACTGGGGGCGAACGCATTTAACGTGACTCTTTCCGGGATCCTTAGATGATTTACCAGGAACCACCTCTAAAGGATTCACGTAAAAGAAATGTTTTCCATCAAGAGCCACTCCGCCCAGCACTGTATTATAAAGTGCACGCTCCAGCACATCTCCGTATTCTCCCTTTTCTTCTGACATCAGCATCCGGTATGCAAAGAACACCAGACCTACTGACGCGCAGGTCTCACAGTACATGGTATCATTGGGTAAATCGTAATCCAGAGTAAATGCTTCTCCTGAAACAGTGGAACCGATTCCCCCGGTAATATACATGCGCCGGGTTACAATGCTCTTCCATAACCGCCTGCATGCCAAAAGAAGCTTTTCATCTCCTGTCTCGCCTGCAGCATCCGCCATTGCAGTGCAAAGATAGACCAGCCTTACTGCGTGTCCCTCAGCAGTTTCCTGCTTAAGCACAGGAAGATGAGCCTGATAATAGGTCAGAGGAAGATGTTTGGAATTCATCGCTTCACATTCTGTTCCCCGTACCAGTAAAAAGTACTGAGCCAGCTTTAGATATCTTTCATTTTGTGTCAGCCGGTATAACCGCATCAGACCAATCTCAACCTCTTCATGACCGTCATAGCCATGAATCTTTCCTTCCTCATCTCCAAACACAGAATCGATGTGATCAGCCAGCTTACATGCAGTGTCCAAAACTTTTTTATTTCCCACTGCTTCATAATAAGCCACAGCTGCCTCCATAAAGTGTCCGGCACAATATAACTCGTGGCTCTCCCACAGGCGTTTGTATTTCTGATCCGGTTCCTCAATGGTAAAGTATGTATCCAGATATCCGTCTTCTTCCTGAGCATCACTGATTAAGTCCACAACATCATCAGCCAGACACTTTAATTCTTCATCCATATTCTCCCGTAAGCAATAGGCAGCCGCCTCCAGCCATTTATAAAGATCGCTGTCCTGAAAAACCCAGCCATAGTGATTTCCTTTTTTTCTTCCAGCCGCAATCCGGAAATTTTCAATTACATGGCTCTTTTCATTAGGTATGGAATCGTCGTTGCGCTCCCGCTCAATGTTGATTTCTATTTCATCATTTAAAACACTCCATTGATACGGGATCATCTCTGTTCTGATTAATTCTTTGTATCTGCTGAAAAATTTGTCCTGAATTTCTACCTGTTTCATACTGCACCTCCTGATTTACCCTGCAAAGTGACGTCGGCATTGTCAGCCGGCGCCACTTCTTTATTATATGTATTTTTATTTTTTTTTAATAATACCATCAATCACAGCCTGGGCTTTTGCTGCTGCTTCCTCTGGCGTGCTTGTATCTGTCATTACCTCATTAAATGCCAGAGATATGGCATCTGAGATATCCGGCCACTCCGGTAACGGACCCCTTTGCATTTGCATACTGCATTTCTTCAACAAATGCGTCATATACCGGATCTCCCTTTAAACTGCTTTTTTTTAGCAATAACAGAATCAGAAGAGATATATCCCATTGCATTCATCATATAGAGGCAGGTCTCTTCGCTGGTGGCATATTTTAGGAACTTAACAGCGCCTTCCTCATTGCCGCCTTTAATAACTGCGTAGTTTTCTCCGCCCAGACCGGAAGCCTGCTTTTTATCCATTGGAATAGGAGCAACGTTCCATTTTAAATCAGGAGCTTCCTGCCGCATGGTAGGAACCTGCCAGGTTCCGTTAATCATCATGGCTAAGTTACCGGAGATAAACTGGTTCATGGTATCTCCCTGTGTCCAGTTGATGGCTTCCTTTGTCATGGCGCCGGAATCAACCAGTTTTTTCACCATGGTCAGGGCTTTGATTCCGCCTTCTGAGTTTATTTCGTAGGATGTGGCACCGGTTGACCATACCCAGGGAAGGAAGTTAAAGGTTCCCTCCTCGTTTTGCAGGCTGCAGTGTGCAAATCCGGAAATCTGGCCGGTTGTGCAGGCTTTTGCCGTGGTTAGCAGTTCATCCCATGTGGTGGGAACCTTGCAGCCTGCTGCCTTTAACATATCCTCATTATAGAAAAGGAGCAGACAGTTGCTTCCGAAGGGAACTCCATACAATTTGCCGTCTAACGTACAGGAATTGACAGGACCGGGATAATAGGTGCTTACATCAAATCTTCCGGTTAAATCTGCGAATATTCCCATGGCTGCATAAGAAGCATGATCCGGATTATCAAGAATTACCAGATCCGGAAGTTCATCAGCAGATGCACCAATGGAAAGCTGCTTTTTAAAATCGGCAAATGGTACGTACTTTGCTTGTACCTTGACTTCTTTTTGTGATCCGTTAAATTCTTCAATGATATGATTTAGTGCTTTCTGATGGCCTTCTGTCTCCCAGTAGTACCAGATTGTCACATCACCTGCGGCTTCGCTCATTTCTGCCTCCGAAGCTTTTTCACTTGCAGTTGTTGCCGCTTTCTCACTGCTTTTCGCTGTTTCCGTTTTGCTTTCTGTCGCTGACACCGCTCCGCTGCCAGAACTGCATCCAGTCACCGCTCCCCCAAGCATCGCCGCAAAAAGTAAGGCTGTCATTAACTTTTTCATGTTTTTCCTCCTTTTATTTTTTTGTTTCAACGACTTCATTATAACTGCAATGAAACCAGGAAAAAACTCAACAAATCTTAGAAAGGGAAAATTTTCTTAAGTAAGAATTCGTAAAACAACTTCAGTTCCTGAACCTTCCATGCTGTTAATCTCAATTTTTACATCATCTCCGTAATACATCTGAAGTCTGGTAATGGCATTTTCCATACCAATGTGAGATGCTGCATCTGACTCCCCAAAAATCCCCCTTCTGATTAATTCCAGTTTATGACGTTCCATACCTTTTCCATTGTCACGAATCAGAATCCGTAATTCTTTCCCCCTCCCTGCTCATACTTACTTCCAGAACGTGGTTGTTTTTTGTACCTTCAAAACCATGAAGTATAGAGTTTTCAACAAATGGCTGAAGCAACAGTTTATGAATCCGCAGATCCATCACATCAGGATCCACATTAATGCTGCAGGTGAAATTATTTTTCAGCCGGAACTGCTGTAAATAAATGTACTTTTTCAGCCAGTCAATCTCATCTCGCACAAAAACCTCCCCGCTGCTGTCCGCAATGGCGTAGCGGAGTATGGTTGCAAGGGAGTTAATGGCATTGCTGATATCGAATTCATCTTTATCAATTGCCATCCAGTTGATGGTGTCCAGTGTGTTATAAAGAAAATGGGGATTAATCTGCGCTTCCATTGCCTTAAGCTCCGCCTGGCGCTGCATCTGCCCTGCCTTCTTTTCTTTTTTAAGAGCAGTTTCCAGCTTTTCCAGCATGTCATTAAACTGAACCGCTATGGTTTCGATTTCCACAGGCATTTTTTTGTCTGTTTCCACCCGGACCTTTAAATCTCCCTCCCGTGCTTTCTGCATAGAGGCAACCACCATCTTTACTGAGTCCACCAGACGGTCCAGAACCCCCAGTGTCAGCAGCACAGTGACCATAAGAAGGAGGATACTTAAGGCTATAATCAGATAAATCTGATTGTTTAAGTTCTTCATTAAGCTGCCCTGATCCATCACATTCACCAGATCCCAGCCCAGGGAATCATCGTGGTAAAGCCAGACCGAGGTATATCGTTCCTCGTATAAGTTCTCTTCCCGGACAAACTCTTTGCAGGCTTCCACTTTTGCCTCCAAGGACGTCCCCTTCCCATAAAGAACTTTTCCTATCTTTTCTGGCTGGCGGTAAGCAATAATACGCCCCGCCTCATCAATGATGAAATTAAAACTTTTCTCCTGATCCTGGGCCTGGACTTTACATACGCTTTGGAGAAATTCCTTATCAAGACTGACAATCACAATTCCATTTTCTTTATTTAGATTTCTGTAATCAATAACCCGGTGAGCCAGATGCAGGAGATAGTAATCCTCATTTGCAAATCTGGTTCCGTATTCCGTTGGGAAAATATGAGTCTGATTATCCGAAGAGACCTTCCCATACAGTTCCTCCTGGGAAAGACTGAAGCTGTTCATCCACGAATTTTCATAGGTAGATGCAGACAGCTGGTTGTAAGTAATGCTAAGTCCCTTAGGGGTAATGATTGTTATGGACTTTATGTACTCTTTTGTATTGAGAAGTCCCCTTAAATATCTTCGAAGCTGGTTTTTGGCAACCGATGCATTCTGCTTCTGATCCAGCCGGTCCACCCATGCCACCACATCATCATTGGTATAAATCTGGAACAACAGATCCTCATAGGATTTCAGCCTGATAATCAGATTATTATCCATCTGCATCAGGCTTACACTGGTCAGTTCCTGGGTATTCTTCTTTAAAGTAACTGAAATGTTGTAAAAATAGTAAAAACTTAATACAAGTATGGGGATTGTAGAGGTCGCCCAGAAAAGACGGATTAATTTTTTCTTCAGACTCACTTTTTTCATAAGGCTCCCTCGCAATAAAAACAGATTATCCCTTCACTGCACCGCTTGTCATTCCCGATATAATATACTTTTGCATAAACAAAAAAATCAGCGCCACGGGTATAATGGTAACGATGGCAAAGGCTGTTAAATAGCTCCACTTTGTGCCGTACTGTCCCATGAAATTAAAGATTCCCGCTGTGATAGGCCGTTTCTTCTGATCCAGAATAAATGTCATTCCATAGGCTAAATCCCCCCAGCCGTACAGGAACGAAAAGATGGCACAGACCACCACTCCTGGCTTGGCAACCGGTAGCAGAATTCTTAAAAACGCCAGAAAGCGGGTGCATCCATCTATGTAGGCGGCTTCCTCCAGATCTCTTGGAACGGAAGCAAAATAATTTTTCAATATTAGAACGGAAAATGGAATACCAAGGGTTGCATCGGATAAAATGGCAGACAATCTGGTATTGTATATATGCATTCCCTTAAACATAATAAACATAGGTGTTAAGAGGACGGAAACCGGAAGCATCTGGGTAACCAGAAAGCATAAAAGCATACCGTTTCTCCCTTTAAAACGATATCTGGCTACAGCATAGGAAGCCGGAACAGCCAGAATTACCGCAATTGCCATGGCACCAGCCGAGATAATAAGGCTGTTTGCAAAGGAACGGAACATATTAAAATCTCCGTTTCCAACCTGGGCGGCATAGGATTTTGTATTTAATACATGGGGATAAAAGGTGGGTGGAATCTGAAAGATTTCCTTTTCTGTTTTTAATGAGGTGATAAAAATCCAGAAAAGAGGAAACAGAAGCAGACACAGGATAACCACCGATACCAGACATAACAGGAATTCCTTTTTTCCCTTTTTATTTCCTTTCTCCATCACTCCATCTCCCCTTTCATCGTAATTTTCAAATAGACTACGCCTACCAGAAGTAAAATTACAAGCAGTACATTGGCAGCGGAAGATCCAAGGCTGTACTGGAACATTTCAAAGGATAACTTATAGGAATAGGTGGACAGTAAATGAGTGGAATTTACCGGTCCTCCCCCAGTCATTACATAGACCATATCATACACCTTGAAGGTATAGATAAATCCAAGGACAAGAAGTGATTCGATGGTAGTTCTCATCAGAGGAAGAGTGATTTTGAAGAATTTCTGCCTTCCGTTTGCACCGTCGATGGCTGCACTTTCATAAAGCTCCAGGGGAATGGTGGTAAGTCCTGTTGATATCAGAATTGTATTAAATGGAATTCCAATCCAGATATTGGCTGTAATCACTGCGGTCATAGCTGTAGACGGGCTGGTAAGCCACTGAATGTTTTCTGTAATCAATCCTGCGCTTTTCAGGAAATAATTAATAATTCCCACGTCTGTAGAAAACATAAACTTAAAAATCAAAGCAGTCACTGTCATGGGAATCATCCACGGTATCATAAGAAGCCCTCGCACCGGTCTGGCAAAGGAAAAATCTTTTTGAAACAGAAGTGCCAGAGCAAAGCCAATGACAAATTGAACAACCAGGCAGCTGACCGTAAACAGCAGCGTGTTGAACATAGCCCTTAAAAATACGGGATCGTGCATCAGTTTTATGTAGTTATCGAAACCAATAAAGTCTCTGGATCCACGGACCAGATTCCTGACCGTAACATTCTGAAGACTTAAAATAAGATTGCTGACAATGGGGTATCCCACAAAAAACAGCATATAAAGAAACGCCGGAAGTGCATACAGCAGCCCGATATTCTCATACCGGAAAAAGCTTTTGATTTGTTTCACTGAAAAATTGTCCTCCTTTTCATTATTTCCACTGAAATCATCTTACACTGTATCACCGTTTCTCAAAATACGGGAAACCTTGAAAAGGAGGAAAAACCTAAACGCTTTCCCTATTTTAAAGTCTTCCTGTAATCTGCCGGAAGCTGTCCTGTCATCTCCTTAAATACCTTGCTGAAGTATTTTGGATCGGAATAGCCTACCTTAGCTGCTATTTCATACAGCTTCATATGGGTCCCGCAAAGCAGCTCCTTTGCTTTATTGATTCTGAAATTTTTCATATATGTACTGAAGGTCAGTCCCATTTCCTTATGGAACTGGGTTCCCAGATACTCAGGGGTGACATTGAGCTTGGACGCAATCTCATCCAGTGTGATACCGCTTTGATAGAATTCCTGGATCATGCTTCTGACCCGCCGTACAGTCAGATGGGTAACCTCTTTTTCTTCCTCCCGGGGTTTTATGTAATCAAACAGGAAATCCGCCGCTCCCTCCAGTTCTTCTCTCCTCTTTGCCTCCATAATCATCTCCAGGAGTTTTTGCTGCTTCAATGACTCAAAATTAATACAGCCCAGTTCCTTGGCAATCCCCATGACCGCCCATAAGAAGCGGACATAACATTCCTTAATCTCCTTGGGGGCATAAATCTTACCGTCAAGAAAACTGTTATGAAATTCTGCCATAAGGGCTTTTGCCTTATCCCAGTTATCGGAACAGATCGCAACTTTTATTCTTGTTTCCAATTCAATTGGATAGATACAAGGTACTGTCTGAACATGGGTGATCTTCGGGTAGGAAATAAGTATTTCCTCATCAAAGGACAGATTCCAGTCCATATAGGGGTTCAGACTGTCAAGTCCCTTCTTTAATTGTGCCACTCCCCCAACCTCTGTCCAGCCAAAGGTCATATACCTGGGTCTTTGTTTTAAAATCTGCTGCTGCAGCCACCGTTCCAGGTCATGGGCATCCTTGTAATGATAAAGAACCACAACCAGGGATTTTCTGTATATCAGGTCCAGAATGCTAAATGACAGATCCGGATACATGGAGAAAACATGCCTTAACTGTTTCACCGCGCCCTCCCGCTCTTCTTCATAGCGGCTACCAAGATATACATAAATTAAAATCAGCTTTTGATTCTCTTCCATCTGATAACTGCGCTGCAGATAAGTGTTGATATCTGCGTCCATCTCCATGCGTCCGTTCATAAAATCATAGAGAATCTGCTCCAGCGTTCCGATCTTTGCCGGCTTTTCCTGCCTGTCCTTTTCCACCTGCAGTTCCACATGCTCCAGTGCCTGTGAGAAATCATTGAGGGAGATGGGTTTTAGCAAATATTCTGTCACTCCAAGCTTCATCGCCTGACGGGCATATTCAAACTCGGAGTAGGCGCTTAAAACAATGGCTTTTGAAGTGATTCCTTCTTTCACCGCGTTAGTCATCATCTCAAGACCATCCATTTTTGGCATTCTTATATCTGTTATTACAATATCAGGCTTTAGCTCTTTTAAAAGCCGAAGTCCCTCTTCCCCGTTCTCCGCTTCTCCCACAATATCGTAATCCTGTCTCATTTTGCCTAAAAGCTTCTGGATCCCTTCTCTGATTCGTATCTCATCCTCAACAATCAGTAACCTCATGCTTCATTCCCCTTTTTAAAACTGCTTCCAGTTTTCCCCATTAATCTTCTGTTTTCATATTACTTTAATCCAATAAAACTGTCAATCCTCCCCCTTTTCTGTGATGCTTTTTAATGCAGAAGAAGCCATGGTTTTCAGCATTTTATGAATCAGAAACCTGGAATCCTCATCAAGATTTCTTACCCGCCCCATCATCAGCGGAATGTTTCTCTGCCATTCATATCCGATCTGCTTGATATTTTGTGTATCTCCCGTATCCAGAACGGAATACAGCGCATTGACAAAATGTTCCCGCTCTTCATCGGAGACTGCTTCCAGCCAGTTATGCAGTGATTTGTCCATGTATTTGGCGTTTTTAGTCAGCCGCTCTACAAGTACAAAATGATCCCCTTCAATAATCCAGGAGAACGGATCGTGCTGCAACAGGCCGGTTCTGTTACTTTTTACAATTGAAAATTGTTCCTGGTTCTCTAACAGCATGCCAATCACAGAGGACTGGGGAACGGTCTTTTCCACAATTTCCTGACTACTTTCCAGTTCAAGGGAATCTATTGCATTTTCTTTAAAGCCCGGACCGTCATGGGAATAAACCTTTATGATCCGATCCTTTAACTGCCTGTTTAATTTTGCATAAACATAAACAGCCAGATTCCCTCCCTTGGAGTGGCCGCCTAATAGAAGCTTTCCTTTGAAATTTGCAGCCACCTCTTCTACATAGCGGACTGCCTCCTCCTGAGACGGAACCGGGTATTTAAATGCCATGTTAAAATCTTCTTTCCACCCAATCAGAGTCGCATCTGTTCCCCGAAAAGCAATATAAGCCGTATCTTCATTTAGAAAAATGGTAACAGCGCTAAACTGTTTTTCCAGAATGCAGTCCTGTTCTTCCCTGTAAAAGCCAAGTGTCAGATTCCGGTAGCGGGGACTGGCAGCCATGGCAAACAAAAGCCTTAAACTGTTCTCCTCATCCCAGACACGGCTAAACATCTCTCTAAAATGCTCTGCTTTTAGAAGGGAGCCAATGGTGGGAAGATTTTTACACTGCACAAATCCCGGCACAAACGAAGAAAGACCAATATAGGAAAATTTAGAAAAAATAAGGCTGTCTACAGAGTGAAATGGTTTCCTGCTAAAATCTGATAATTCGCGCTCCGCATAATTAATAATATTTGCCATTTAAAGAATCTCCTTGTTCTGTCATAGGCCAATTATTTCATTAGTATTTGTCTCTGTTTCCATTTTATGCTTATAACTCTACGAAGCGTTTATTGTAAAGATGATGACCAGGAGCTACAATGATGTGGAAAAAGGCTTCTGACAGCCTGTCACAAAAAGGAGGTGAGTAAAATGGAGAGTTCAGCAAAAAAAGCATTAAAAGACCAGTACAAAAACAGAATTATGACTGGAGGTATTTACCGCATACAATGCAGCAAAGACGGGTCATACTGGTTACGAACCAGTTTTGATATGCAGGGTTCAAAAAACCGGTTTGCGTTTTCCAAAGCAACCGATTCCTGTCCCGAAATATGTATGCTGAAAACATGGAAGCAATATGGGGCAGATTCCTTTTCCTTTGAAATTGTGGAGGAAATTGAGAAAAAAGAGACGCAGACACAACGACAGTTTTCAGATGATTTAAACACACTACTGGAGCTGTGGAATGAAAAGAGAATGGAAGGAGAACAATGAACATGAAAGAAAAAACAGATATCAGCAACTTTCTTGATGATTCCGGAAAGATAACCAGGCTGTCCCAAAAGAATCGCTTAAGAACGGAAATCCTTCGATATCTGGCGGGGAAATTCCTTAATGACCGCAGCTATACAGAAAAAGAAGTAAACTCCATCTGTGAGGAATGGCATACGTTTGGAGATTACTTCCTGCTTCGACGAGAACTGATTGACAGCGGCTTTCTATGCAGGGAACCAGATGGTTCAAGGTATTGGAAGCCTGAATCAGAATAAAACAAAGGAGATTATAAATGTCAAGACTAAACACTGCCTTTACTCCCATTGATTTCGACAGCTGGGACAGAAAACAATATTTTTATTATTTTACAAAAATGCTGCCTACCGGATTTTCCATTACCATTGAGGCAGACATTACCAATACCTACAACATGGTAAAAGAGCAAAACAAAAAGTTTTTCCCTGCTTATTTGTATCTGGCTTCTAAGCTGATTACAGAGCAGCAGGAGTTTCGAATTGCATCCATAGACGGAACGCTTGGTTCTTATGAGGTCTTACACCCTTCTTATGCATGCTTCCATTCGGATGACAAGACCATGTCTAATATGTGGACGGAGTATGATTCCAACTTTCATACTTTTTATAATAATTACATTACGGACCAGGATCGTTTTGCCCATAACCATGGGATCTTAGGGAAGCCGGATATGCCTCCTCAGAACAGTTTTATGATCGGAATGCTTCCATGGATTGAGTTTACAAGTTATACACCGGTTCCTTATGGAAACAGCAGCTCCTTTTTCCCGGTTCTGGAAGCAGGGAAATTTATTGACAGAGACGGCAGAAAACGGATGCCGCTATCAATTACTGTTCACCATGCTGTAGCAGATGGGTATCATGTGGGCTTATTTCTGGATAAATTTCAATCAGGTATGGCTGCCCCTGAAAAGTGGATGGATTAACTGGAAGCTTCTTTCTCAGATATATTGATTAAGTATTGCTCCAGTTCCTTGTTCCACTCACTGTAGTTCTTATCATTCCGATGATCTGTGAGTGGATAGTGGGCAGCCAGATAAGTGCCTAAATACCTGCTTAACTTTTCGGCTCCACTTGTATTTAAGTGATCACCTCCGTCTCTGCTGTCCTTATTCCAGTCTATCTTTATGTCCTTCGTAAAGAGATTTAAATCAAGAAACGGAACGTTATTTTTAATGGCATAATCATTGACTGTATTATGGCGGCTATAGTCCCAGTTTTTTGGGGAAGTGACCCCTACTAACAGTAAACTGATGTTTTTATCTCTGCACAGATTTACAATTCTGTCTGTCCAAAATGTTACGGTCTGGTCTACTGACTCCCGCCCATCTGATTTAATCATGTACTCTCCGCCCTGATAAGGCGCTACCTTTTTACTATGAAAATACCCTTTCATAACATCTTTTTGGTCAAAGTCCTGCTTCGGACTGAAGTCACGGGCTGTAAGTGATTTCCATCTATCATGATACTTAAAAACTGGCAGATAATACTGTGACATATATTCCAATGCGTGATTTATTTCCGTTGGAACGTTCCGGTTGTGATAAAATAAATCTGTTTCCAAAATTACAAGCTTGGGATTTTGCCGTTTTAACGCATTTTTAAGCAAATAATAGGCTTCCGCAGAACGCTGCCCGGACTGGCTGCAGACAAAGGATGCAATTCCACGCTCTTTCCACATTACCATGGGCGAGATTCCGGAATATCCTTCACTATCGCCCACAACAATCACATCCAGCGAATTTGCAGGTTCTGCCAGGACACCATATGCATGACTATCCCTGTTTGCAATTCCATCTTTCACTGTATTCCGTTTCGGTACAAACAAAATTGAACACTGAATTAATAATAGGAGAAGAATCCCCCAGAATCCGACAATTTTTCCAAAGTTTCTCATTTTAGCTCCACTTTTCCTTTAATAACTAAAATAGATGAACAATCATCCCAAACTTCATTATACTAACTTTGTAAAAAAAATCAGCTAAATAAATCTTAACATTTCTGAAGATTATTATATCAACCGCATTGATCTGCAAACTGACTGTTATATAATTGTTGGTAAAATCCTTTTTAACAGAAGTTCTTCATGAGTTCCCTGTTCGATAATTGTACCCTGATTCATCACCAGTATACAGTCTGCATCCCGAATTGTGGAAAGCCGATGAGCAATAATAAAACTGGTCCTTCCTCTCATCAGATGGTCCATGGCCTTTTGTATCTCCAGCTCTGTCAGAGTATCAACACTGGAAGTGGCTTCATCCAGGATAAGTAGAGGGGGATTGGCCAGAATCACTCTGGCTATGGTTAAAAGCTGCCTCTGTCCCTGAGATAAATTACTTCCCTCTTCTTCCAGAATCGTATCATATCCCTGCGGCATAGTCCGGATAAAATGATCCACTCTGGCCGCTTTGGCAGCTGCAATTATTTCTTCCTTTTCTGCATCGAGAACACTGTAGGCAATGTTATCCCTGATCGTACCGCTAAACAGCCAGGTATCCTGAAGCACCATACCAAACTGTTTTCTTAATTCTGAACGGTTTAAGTCCTTAATATTGATCCCATCCAGTGTGATGGAACCACCATTGGTCTCATAGAAACGCATCAGAAGATTGACCAGAGTCGTCTTACCCGCACCAGTCGGACCCACAATTGCCACCTTATCTCCCGCCTTTAAGTGAAGATTTACATCCTGCATCAGAATTGAATCTTCCTGATAGCCGAATCTCACATGGTTAAAATCAATGTCACCTTTAATATTCTCTGTTTTTTCCTGTCCCGCTTTATCAGGAATTTCTTCTTCCATGTCCATGATCTCAAAAAAACGTTCTGAGGAAGCGATGGCGGACTGCATCACATTCATGATATGGGCGCATTCAATAATCGGCTCAGAGGAACGATCAAAATACTGGACAAATGCCTGTACAGTACCTATGGAAAGCTTTCCCTGAATAATATACAGGCCGCTCATTACCGCAATGAAAATATATCCGAAGCTGCTGATAAAACGTACCACAGGTGCCACAATATAGGTAGATACCTGAGCCTTATGACTATCCGCACACAATTCGTTGTTTATGATATCAAAATCACCAATTGCTGTTTTCTCATGCCCAAACGCCTTAATAACCAGCTGTCCTGTGAAAGACTCTTCTATGTTGGCGTTCATATGACCCAATGATGCCTGATATTTTGAAAAATTATTTCTGGATCTGGTAGTGATCCAGGATGTCAGAATTGCTGCAGCTCCTGCAACGGCAAGGGAGACAACAGTAAGAAGAGGACTGATCAGAAGCATCATGATCACTGCACCTGCAACGGTCAAAAGCGCGGTGATTAATTGCCCGGCTCCCTCCCTGAGTACTTCCACCACCTTTTCAATATCATTGGTCGTCCGGCTTAGTACCTCTCCCTTTTCGGTAGCATCATAAAACCCCAGAGGAACACGGCCAAGCTTACTGCTTAAATCATTTCTCATCTGAAGTCCTGCAGTCTCAGATACGGATGACATAATGTACTGCTCCACATATTTCATAATAAAATTTATCAGATAAAGAACCATTAAACTGCCCACATAACTGCCCACAGTCTGAACATTGACGTGGAACCGTGTTCCATGTGCAGCCGCTTCCTGGATACCCATAAATATGGTCAATTGCTTTTGCCAGTACAAACGGTGCCGCCAGGGCCGCCAGCGTACTGAGAAGGATGGAAGCCAGTACAGCACTCATTCTTCCTTTCTGTCCCCCAAATAAATACAATATCAACCGTTTTCCAGTATTCTTTTTCATAATTATACCATTTCCTTTTTAAGCTGCGACTCACTTAACTGGGATGCCGCAATCTGTTTATATGCGAGGCAATTCTTCATCAGTTCCTGATGGGTACCAATTCCTGCAATTTCTCCCTGATCAAGAACAATAATTCTGTCTGCATCAAGAATGGTGCTGATCCGCTGTGCAACAATGATAAGCGAAGCCTCTTTATTTTTAATTTCCTGTCGGAGAGCTTTTCTCAGTAATGCATCAGTTTTATAGTCAAGAGCAGAAAAACTATCATCAAATACATAAATTTCCGGCTTTCGTACCAACGCTCTGGCAATTGCAATACGCTGCTTCTGGCCTCCTGAGAGGTTGGTTCCTCCCTGAGCTACAAAAGAATCATATCCCTTTTCCATGGAAGATATGAAGGTATGAGCCTGGGCTGTTTTTTGCAGCCTGAATCATTTCCGTATCAGAGGCATCTTCTTTTCCGTAACGGATATTACTTGCAATTGTTCCACGGAAAAGAAAGGTTTTCTGAGGAATAAAACCAATCCTGGATCTTAACTCCTTTTGAGACAGGTTCCTGATATCAACACCGTCAATTAAGATCTCACCCTCATCTACATCAAAAAACCGGGGAATTAAATTTGCAATGGTGGATTTTCCCGATCCTGTGCCTCCGATAATGGCAGTGGTTTCTCCTGCCTTTGAGGTGAAGGAAATCTTATTTAATACAGCCTCTTCTGCATTTGTGTAACGAAATGATACATTACGGAATTCAAGCTGTGCCCGAATGGGGGATAAGGCACTGTCTTGGGTCAAAGCGTTCTCCTTATCCTGTATCTCCGGCTCTAAATCCAATACTTCACTAAGTCTTTCTCCACAGGACTGTGCCCGCGGTATTTCCATGAATACCAGGATTGACATTGTAACTGTAAACAGTATGATGGTGAGGTATTCAATCAGCGCGAAAATACTGCCAATTTGCATTATCCCTTCAGAGACCTTCACTCCGCCGAATAGCAGAATACAGATAATCCCAAGGTTTGTTAACAAGGTCAGAGTGGGTAAAAGAACAGCAAAAATTTTATTGGTCTCAATTGCAATATCGCAATAATCTTTACAGGAACTGCCAAAACGCTCTTCTTCATATTTCTCCCTGTGAAATGCCCGGATCACACGGACACCAGAAATTATTTCCCGAAGAATTCTTGTCAGATTATCCATTTTTACCTGCAGCTGGCGAAACAGAGGGATCGCCTTACTACCTATGGAAAAAGCAATTCCGCCTGTTATTACAATGATTGCCGCCATTACCAATCCCATAGTTGCATTGGTGCGAAACGCCAGTACCAGACCTACCACAGCCATAATGGGAGCAGGAAGAAGCATCTGCAGTATCATCATGAAAGATCGCTGTATTATGGTAATATCGTTGGTACAGCGGGTGATCAGGGAAGCTGATCCAAATTTCTGATAATCGCTCATGGAATACTCCTGCGCCTTTACAAAAACTGACCGGCGTAAGTCTCTGGCAAAACTTGAGGTAACTTTTGATGCATATATCGCCGATGCAATATAAGTTACACCACTTAAGACGGCGACCAGCAGCATCAATCCTCCCATTTTGTAAACATAGGGCATATCACCCTTTAAAGCTCCCTTATTTATGATCTTTGCAAATACTCCCGGCAGATACAACACACAGATATTGTTCATCAAGGTAAATAGTACAGCACACACCGCTGTCCACTTATAAGGCTTCATCAAATGTAATAATTTTTTCATATAAACTCCTGCTTTCCCTTAAACTTTCATCATCTAACGCTCACGTCATTGACAAATTCCTTATCGTGTGACATTATAACGTATAGTGTAACCCGATAGTCAAGAGGAGAAATAAAAATGATTCATGAGCAATATCTGACCACCAGTGAATTCGCCAAAGCCTGCGGAGTAACGAAACATACGCTGTTTCACTATGATGAAATCGGCATTTTAAAACCGGAATATGTGAATGAGAAAGGCTACCGTTTCTATTCTTTAAAACAATTTGCAACATTTGACATTATTGAAGTACTGCAAAAAGCAGGGACGCCCCTGAGCGAAATTAAAGAATATTTAGAACATAAAAGTCCGGCACGTTTTCTTTCGGTTGTGGAAGAAAAGAGGAAACAACTGATATTAGAACAAAAGAAGTTAAAAAGAATGGAGAAGCTGCTTCAAACCACCTATGATATGACGAAAAATGCATTAAATGTTATCTGCAATGTCCCTTATACGGAAAACCAGGAAGAGGATTATTATATTGTAGCACCTTTGTCCAGTAACGGTGCCGAAAATGAAGATGTGAAAAAAATGGGGGAACATTATGATTATTGCGCCGCTCATCAGATTGAGCTCACTTATCCATTTGGTACAATCACCATAAAATCTGATTTAGAAAAACAGATATATGACAGGCCCGCATACTTTTATAACAAATTAGGGAAAAAATGTACCGGAGAAAGAGTACACATAAAACCCAGGGGCAAATATGCTGTTATTAATCATAAGGGCCCATATGACACGCTGCCTAAATCCTATGAAATTCTGGCAGACTATATTAACAATTCTAATCTGAAGATTGCAGGAAATGCCTACGAACAGGAAATACTCAGTTATCTGGCTGCAGAAGATCCTTCCGAATATATTATACAGATTGCCATTGAAGTTGTATCACAGGATTAAAAGGATAGGTGCCGCTCAATTGTTATTTTACGGCACCTTCTTCTTTAATTCACATTTATTATGGTATTTATCATATCCTCCTTCGATACCCCATTAGTAAAGTAAAGAGAATAAGAATACTGACCGGTTTGCCAGACAGCCAGTTTATATCCGCTTTGATCCCCTTTCAATATAACATCAATTTCTCCAGCTGCTACATTCTCATTGATTTCATAATCCGTACTGTCTCCGCTCACATCGTCCGTTCCGGGAGCCATTCTTAATGTTACGGAATTATTCGTTCCGGAATACTCTATTTCAGCAAATTCTCCCCAGTAAGCGGTAAACTGAGTATGTTCTACTTTAAAAGGAACCTTCCGTATTTCTTTTACAGGAAAACCCACAGCCCCTGAAAGCTCCTGCTGTGTACTGTATTCCACAATATTAGGGATTGCCTGCTGAAGCGGCTCCTTTTTCAATTCTATAAAATTATATATGGCAACTGTCCCACTCAGTAAAACCAAAAAGCATGCTGCTATGGAAAGGTACTTTCTGTAAGAAGAAAAAGGAACCTTTTTATCAGGGGCCTGACTCCAGTCCATGCCGTTTATGGTATTTAAGATTCTGTTCTGCATCGGCTCCGTAACTACGATTTTCTTCATTACTTTATCATACCGGTTCTCCAAAGTCATACACCTCCTTTAGCACATCTTTCAGCTTCATTCTTGCCCTCATCAGCAACGATCGGACTGTGGCTTCATTCTTAGATAAAATCGAAGCAATCTCAGCTGTTGAATATCCCTCGTGATAGAAAAGATGAATCACTTCACTGTATTTTGGCGGCAATTGCTTTACTGCCTCCCAGACAAATGTTAAATCCTGGGTTTCCTCTGCTGCCAGTGTTTCGGTAAGCTCATCTGTTTTCCGGATTTTGTTATAGGTTATCCTGTTTTTGCTTATATTTGAAGCTACTCGTAAAATCCAGGCTTTTTCATGTTCACCAGACTCAAAATGGGGCTGGGTTTTTAAAAATTGGATCAATGTATCCTGTAAGACATCTTCCGCATCGCTCATATTGTGAAGATAAGAATAAGCCAGACGCAGGACACTATTACCATATTCTTTCATTAATCGACAGGCCTGAACACCAATCCTTACAGAATGTCCCTGGGTATTTAAATCAACTGCCTGTTTTTCTTCTCTCTGTCCACTCACAGAAAGCAGCAAGAACATTGCAAATCTCCAAAGCCTGTTTTTCAGTCCATAGGAACAGACCATTGTATTTCCTCCTATGTAACAATTATTTATTTTATTACCCGATACTTTCGATCATATGAAACATATCCGTTTTGTCGATACCGGCTTCTTCAGGAGTCACCGTAATAGAAAATACAAAATCCCCGTTGGTCCAGAGTGCATTGCTTACCTTGCCGCCATTTCCCTTAATTACAACTTCCAGGTCTCCAATCATGATTGTATTTTTTTCGTCGTATACGCTGTAATCGCCGCTGATGTCCTCGTTTTCTTTGCTTTTCTTCGCCTGACGGAAGGTTATTTCATTCTCTCCATTCTTATATATAATCTGAACCATATCGCCCTTAATGGCCTGAATCGCGTTCTCTGTATAGCCTTCTGGTATTTTGTCCGGTGCTGTGACTTTAAAACCGGCAATTTTTTCTGCATCTTTTAATGTTTTACAATCCAAAAAGGGATTTGGGATCTGGTTGTTATCAGATTTTCTGGAACACGCTGTAAAAGACAAAACCATAATTGCACATAAGATCATAGTAAATAACTTTTTCATAATAAATTCTTCCTTTCATGTCAGGGACACTCGTCCTCACAGTAACCTTTTTTCGGTTCTGTACAGTATACAAATGAGAACGTAAAAATGTTGCATAAATAAAAATTTATTTTCTGCCTTGTTGGGGAAAATAAATTTCAGCAAAATATTCGTGTTCCATATCTTTATGAAGCAAGGCAAATTTATATCTGATATGAAGAACAGTATCACTCAGATGAAAATGGCTGCAAAGCAAATACAGATACTTTTTTAGCTCTTCTTCCTTACCGTGAAAGCTGATACGCCTGTAGTTTCCTGAAATCTTTATGATTTTCGCTTTCCCCGCCTCTGCCATACGCCCAAGATAATCAAGTATTTTATCAGAACCAGCAATATGTTCCTGTATGGATAAACCAACTGTCTGGCTGTTTTCTGTTATCAATCCGTCTTGACCTGTGGAGTAAGAAAACCATTGTTCAAACGCTTCTATGCCATGAATCCTGGAACTTTCTTTATGACTCAGTAAATTTTTCAGTTCAGCGTAATAAACTGTAATATTCAAATTTTCCTCTGTCATTATATTTTTAAAACTCATATCATTTTCAAATCCATGCAGGGACTTAAACAGGTTTATCATCTCTTGTGTATAAAGGCTTAATTTTCTTAATTGATTGTATTTTTCTTCAATAAACCGGCTTTGTTCTTCCATGACATCCAAATATCCGTCTATGCTTTCCAGATCTATCTTTTCTTTCATCTGATCCAGTGGAATCTCTAAATATCTGCCGATCAAAAGCATTTCCAATACGTCAAGATGTCCCAGTGTATAATACCGGTAACCGCTGTCCTTATCCACCAACGGCTTTAAAAGACCCTTTCTGTCATAATAGCGTAGAGTATCCAGAGATATTCCATATAAATTACATACCTGACCTATTCTTAATAAATCTTCCATTTTATCTCCTTTAACCGGTATTGACTCTTGAGCCACTCAAGGGTTTAAGATCAGTATATGTCAATTAAAATACATTGTAAAGGAGCGTTTATTATGATTCAGATCGAAACGTATCAGGATGAATATTTTGAGGAAATAATCACCTTATTAGTCAGTTCGTTTGAAAGTAAATTCTGTCACAGACAGAGCCTGTCCGTAATTGATATAAAAAACCTTTTGTCCATATTATGGGATCTCAGTGCAAAAGATGAAAGTCTGTTACATTTCGTAGCGAAAGAGGAGGACAAAATAGTTGGCGACATATTAATCCAATTAGACAAGCCACATAAAAAGAATAGTCAGCAAAGGGTTCCTCTGTTCTTTCTATTTCGTAAATATGGTTTCTTTAATATGTTGCTTTTAATTTATAAGCTGGGAATTTTAGAAATCTTCAAACATGACGACTGCTATATCGAACATATAGCAGTGGATAAAACCATGCGCGGCAGAGGAATCGGTGACATGCTGCTGTCCCATGCAGAAGCCGCTTTAAAGGAGAGAGGCTGCTCATCACTTTCTCTGGCAGTGGCAAAAGAAAACCCAGCCAGACATCTTTATATACGGAAAAAATTTAAAGAAGTACAATATCGAAACAGTCGCTTTAAGGGATACTTTCTAGGAATCAATGAATGGATTCTAATGAAAAAAAGCTTAATTTAAAACATGAAAGGAATAAATCAAAATGAGACGTGTCTTAGTGAGAACAATCGTTGGAATATTTACAGTAATCGGAATATGCCTCTTGGTTATCTTATATCAGAATAATTACTATATGACAGTGACTGCTATTGATATTCCAACATCAAAAGGAACCTTAAAAGGTAACCTTGTATTACCAAAGTATTTAAAAGGCAAAGCCGGCTTAGTGGTGTTTATCCACGGCGACGGTCCTGCGGATGCATCATATCACGAACATTATAAGCCCTTATGGGAAGAACTGGCCAATCAGGGTTATGCCTCTCTTTCATGGAATAAGCCCGGAATCTCCGGTTCCTCCGGTAACTGGCTGGATCAGACAATGGACGACCGGGCCGTTGAGGCTTTTGAGGTAATCCGCTGGGCCAGAACCCTACCTGAAATTAATAGTGACAAAATAGGACTATGGGGTGCCAGTCAGGCCGGGTGGGTAATCCCTAAAATCGTTCAGCTGGATGATCATATCGCATTTAATATTCTTGTTGCACCGGCTGTAAACTGGATTGATCAGGGACTTTACAATACCCTTGCCCAGATGAAAAGAGACGGCAAATCTCCAGATCAACAGGAACAGGCAAAGAAAAGTCATGAAAAAGCTTTGTCCCAGCTGGAGCAGAATGCTTCCTATGAGGAATATCTGCGCAGTGATGGTGCGGATCATAAAATGACAAAAGACCGCTGGAGTTTTATCCTGAAAAACTATAAATCCGATTCTACTGAAGACATCCGGCACTTTTACAGCCCAGTGAAACTCTTTCTGGGTGGAATGGATATTAACGTAGACAGTCAGAATACGAAAGCAGTTTATGAAAAGGAAATAAAAACCAGTCTTTTAAGCGTTACTCTGATTCCCACTGCCGATCATTCCATGCTGAGAGCTCCACTTGTTAATTCAGAGTCTCTGACTGTCTTAACTGCGCTCTTCGCTCCAAGAAAGCTTGCGGACAAAGAATATTATGAAGGAATCCGTCAATTTCTTAAAACAATCAATTAATCAATGAGAGAATAGATCTGGATACTTGCCACTTTCTTATTCTTTATATGAAAGTTCATTACATTTGCGTAATCCTCTTCCTCAAAGCGGAAATCGTCTTCCTCATTGCTCAATTCTCCACCTATTAAATTACCTTCCGGATAAGCTTCTTTCAAAGTTTCAAAGCTGTCCCCAACCTTGACGTTTCTCACGGTCGTATATTGGGAACCGGTTATTTCAATCTGATAAATATATGACTTGTTATTTTCTCCTGCATCAATGGTTTTAATCACAAGGCCTGGATAAAGGTACTGCTTCTCTGTCTTACCAGTGAGCTGATCCATGTTTAATCCATCTGAAGTAGAATAAGTGTGGGTTTTTGTGTCTTCTGCTTTTCCAAGCATTGCTTCCATCTTTTGGTCATCTGTAAAGTCCAGAAGGGTAATTGTTTTTCCATTGTAAATGAAACCCAACTCCTTTAACGATTCTTTTGTTGCATTTTCAGAATCACTGATAGCAGTGGATTGGGCAGCTGTGGAGGAAGCTTTTGTGGTTTCAGTTTCGGTACTGGCTGATACTTTTGCTGGAGCAGTTGTCTCATCTGGTGATTTTACTCTGTTCTTTCCGCAGCCGCCCAATGCACTAAGACATAATACTGAAAAACTGGTAACAATGGTTATTTTTATTAATGCCTTCATCGCTACTCCTTTCAATCAGTTAAGTTCTTTATCCACTTATTGTACCCGTTATTCCTACTTATTAACAGAGGTTTTTATAAATAGCTTTACAGAAAAAAACTGCTGCAGTTAATTACCGGTTAAGTACCGATCTGCAGCAGTTTTAGTCATTTAATTATAATTTAAATCACTCTAATGAGAAGGATAATAAACTTGCATTTCCATTTCCTCTGTAAGTCAGATAAATTGCCTGTTTCCCTTCTTCCAGTTCTAAATCAGCAGAGTAGTCTTCCCCACACATTGGTGTACTTTATCTGTATTGTGGCAAGAATTTTTCCATCCCATGCATGTTTTACTTCAAAATACCCGGCTGCATAACCTCTCGTTGTAATGGTAATACGCTTACAATCTCCACATTCAAAATATTTAAATCCAGCTGTAACTCCATCTGTTATATTAGCAATATAACCTGGCTCTTCGTCTCCATCCCTGCCGTCCTGCATGATCTTTGGAATGGGGGCTTCCGATTTTTGCTCCGTCTGAAATAAGTTACATGCCAGATAGGCACCATATGTTCCTTTCCCCGGCAGAATACCTCCCATACCGCTGGTAGTGATCTCCACCTGGGGAATCTTTCCGTCTTCCAGAATCGTAACTGGCTCTGCACAGCCCTGGCGGCTGTACCAGGTTCCATTGGTATGCCTGTGATAAAAAATATACCATTTTCCCAGAATTTCTACCAGACTTCCGTGATTATTGGCTGCAAAAGCCGTGTGCATCCTGGCTGGTTTATATGTATCAATTCCCTCATCACAATTGCTGACAATCACTCCTCCATAAGTAAATCCTCTTACCGGACTGTCACTGACTGCGTAGCAAAGTTCATGCATAGCTATAGAGGAATAGATAAAATAATAGGTACTGCCTTTTTTCCTGATGGAGGGTGCTTCAAAGAATTCATGACCCTCAAAACCAGTACCTGCACTATAAGGCTTACTTGGTGCAATCACAACAGGTTCTTCCAAAACCGTTACCATATCATCTGCAAGCACCGTCACCATGGCACCATATCTGGTGTCATCCTGTGGGCCGCAGAAACCACAATAGAGATAGATTTTATTATCTTCTCTTAATACTCCCGGATCAAACTGGGGCTGGTCTCCCGGCCGCTCTCCCAAACGCCCCCCACTGCGATCCTTCACATATCCGTAAAACTCATATCTGCCTGCCGGAGTATCACAAACTGCAACCGATACTACCGGAACCTTGTCAAGGACATAGTAAAGATAATATCTGCCGTCGGATCCCATGACCACATCCGGTGCATACAGACACATCTTTCCTTCTTTGTTCATGGGATCACTTGTTTTTGGATAAATCACACCTTCATACCGCCAGTTTCCAAGATCATCCACTGGTGCTGACCAGCAGACATAATCTCCCAGACAGAAAACATAACCATTAAAAAAATCATGGGAACCATAAACATACACTCTGTCCCCAAACACATATGGTTCCCCGTCGGGAATATATTCCCACGAGGGCAAATAGGGATTCACTGCATATTTTTTCATCTTATCTCCATTTCTGCAATCACCTGTTGCTATACGAATTTTTCTTTCAGCCTGTCTAATAAAAATTTCATCAGTTCCTGCTCATTCTGCTGATTCATAACAATTTTCTCTGTGGAAAACAAAATTCCATCCGGACTTTCATCTGTAAACGGCTGCCACACCGGCATCGGCGTTCCATCTGCATCATCTCCGTTTGGATCGCCAGTCTTAACAAAATTCGTCCAGTAATTTGCCATACATCTTGCCAGATCGTAATGATTTCCTTTAAAAGGCCTCCAGCATTTTGCAAGTGTTTCAAAAAAGAACCATAAATCCACGGAATGAAAGTTCCCCGGCTGATCCCAGCCTGGAATGTCTGCATCAAAGGTATAATAATAGCAATTAACCGGATTGCCACTTTGGGCATTTTTATGAAATAAACCTCTTACGGCAAACTCTATGCTGCTTACAGAACCGGAATTCCCTTCTTCATCCCTCTTTTCGCTTCCCAGCAGATGAAGAAATTCATCTTCCCGCCCGGGAAACAGCGCCTTTATCTTTTCCATTAACTCCTCATCAGAATCTGAATGGATGGAATCAAAAAATTCATCCGAAGTATTCCCCGCCATGACGGGAACCATGGCTCTCTTATTTTCCATAAATCGCTGATAGGAATTCCCAAAACAAAATACATTGTCTATGACAGTTCCCATAAAGCCGCCAAACTGCTCATACTTTTTATGCAGCAGTTTTCCGTCCATGGCTCTTACCTGAGCCAGATCTTTTGCACCGATAAATTCAAAGAATTTCTCACCTGTTTTTTCTGCATCGGCAAGTGTATGGCTGAACGGATCGGAATTTTGGTGGTATGGTTGGCAGAAAACTCCGCTTAACACTATTGCTTTTTGAAACAGACCTTCACTTTTTGGCGTGGTCAGATGGGTCATTACACTGCCGCCCCCCGCTGACTGTCCTGCTATGGTTATATTTTGGGAATCGCCTCCAAATGCCTCAATATTTCTCACAACCCATTTTAATCCCGCCAGCTGATCCAGATGGCCAAAATTAGCCGGAGCCTCAGGCTGTGTGGCAGTCAGTTCCGGGTGGGAGAGAAATCCAAACAAATTCACCCGGTAATTAACGGAAACCACAATGACTCCTCTCCTGGCCAGCCGCTCTCCGTCAAATTCCATCTCGGCGGTATATCCACATTGCAGTCCGCCTCCAAAATACCATACCAGAACAGGAAGTTTCTCATCTGCCTTCTTCGCTCCTGTCCAGATGTTCAGATAAAGGCAGTCTTCACTCATTGCTATCTCCGGGTCCACGTGCCACTCCCTGTCATAGATATTGTCACTCAGTCCTGGCACTCCCTGCATGGATATGGGCGCAAACCGGAAACAGTCCCGAACTCCCTCCCAGTTTTCACATGGCTTAGGCTCCCTCCATCTGTTTTCTCCTACCGGCGGTGCTGCAAATGGAATTCCTTTAAATGCAGTGATTCTGGGATCTGCTGCCTCAATTCCTCTTACAAGACCATTTTCCGTCTCTGCTATGCGAATCATAATAGCCCCCCTTACTTTACAGTTTTCTTGGATCAATGTGATAGATCTTTTCAGGTACCAGATCTCCAAAGGGACCAGGATTGCATTGATCACCCTCCAGCAGCATTCCGAAGAAATCACTGGAAACCTGCGGATCTCACCGTTTTAATATCCTCTATTTTCATTACGTATTGATGCCGCCCTCTTCCCTTCATGGTATCCCATGGATACTTATCTGCAGAATGGAACTGAAGTGTATACTGCTCCGTATCCATATCGATCTGAAAGATTCCCTCCTGCCCCTCTTTATCAAACCCATAAAATTCCTGCCATGCAGGAAGATCAAGACAGCAGGGGGGAGCCGGATATAGTATTCTTAAATACCCCCCCATTCATGGAAACATAGAGATTTCCCTCCGCCTGATTCTTCTCCGTAGGCATTTTAATTGCGGCTTCTCCGCATTCATAAAAGATGTTATTTATGAAACGAGCGTCTCTTGACGTTCCTCCCCTGAGATTACCATGCATACGAAAGGCAACTGCCTTGGCAAAATATCCCGCACTCCGGCATTTCCCGATTAAATTATTGGCGATGTATAAATGGTCCGTTCCCTCGGCGTAAATTGCATATCCATTCACAATTCCGTCTTCTTCCATCTTATACCATCCCGAAGAACCAGTCTCTTCCTGGACTTTACCCGCATCAAACCTGCCTTCTACGTTCCAGAATATATTATTATCAATTAAATTAACGCCATCTCTGGTGCACTCTATAAAAACAGCCTCCCGCTGTTCAATTCCGACCAGGAATAAATTTTGTGTAATCCGGTTGTTTTCATTGTTACAGTCCAGCCACAAATGATCTGCCCGAAATGTCCTTGTGAAAATGTTTCTTCTGATCAGACTGTTCGTGCAATTATGTATTTTCATGCCCCCGGCTTCCCAGGACAGCTCCATCTTCTGCCAGCCTGTTCCTTCAATCACATTGTCTTCAATCAGAAGATTCTGGGCGAATAATCCGGCAATGCCGCATACTCCTGCATCTTTAATCCTGCAGCGGCGTATAATGGTGTTTCCGATGATCTGATCTTCTGGCACGCAGTGATGCCAGCATTCATTTCCCATATCAATTCCAACACCATTGGCCCAGTCCACTTCGCAGTCTTCAATGATCCAGTGATGCCCTCTGTAACAGGAAATCGAACCTCTCTGGGGAACCGGCGCACCGCCAGCTGCATGCGCACAGGTAATTCCCTTCACCTTTATATAAGATAAAAATGGAATTTCAGGTGCAAAGCACTGTTCCCGGCATGTAATCTCTATCAGATGTTTACCCGGATCCTGGTCACCCCTTAACCGAAAATGAACAGTCTGACCATTGGCCTCCACCCAATACGCATTCTCCTGTGTTCCCAGCTGGCCATAAAGCTGTACCTGTAACAGAGGTTTTCCGTCACAAAACACCATACCCCGCCTGTTTAAATACGTAGTCATATCGGTTTTATCATATTCCAGAAACAGTCTGTCATGAAGAATATTTACTGCACAAAACGGATTGTACCCCTTAAAATCCTCCGGATTCAGTTTTAATTCCCAGATGGATATACCTTCCGATAACGCATCAGTGGAAAAATGGTTTAGCCTCCAGCCCTGACTCCGGGTAAAATCACTTACCTCCACAGAAGCTTTAATCCATACCGGTTCCTTCTGCCACGCCTCGTAGCAGATCATCTGATCCGGACCGGTTCCGCCCATGGCAGGGTGTACACATTCCCCTGTACACACCACCATGAATCCATATCCTGGTTCCCGGAACCGCAACAGATGCCGCTTCGTTTATCGTCAGAAAAGGTTTCTGGATACTTCCGTCACGTTCCCCTGACTCCCCAGCCTGATTGCAGTCGACATGCAGCTCCTGCTCATATCTTTGTTCCTGCTCCCAGAACGCGAAGCTTTTGCCCTCCGGAAGTATTGACGTAATATCCATGATTTCTCCTCTTTCATGAGTCTTTATTTTTTATTGACTGCCAGTTTCGCATCTAACTCAATCTGGTACTTATCCTTGTCAAACTTAGACAATTCCTGGAATCCCATTCCGTCCATCTGGGTACACATCTCACTCCACAGAGAATCAAACTCTCCATCATCCTTTGCATAAATCATTCTCCAGGAATAATCACTGAATAAATCACTGCACTGTTTGCGGATAATGGATATATCAGCCGGATCACTTGGAAGGGATACGCTGACATTGGGACTGATTAAAAGAATATTATTCTTCTTCATATAATCAACGGGTTCTGCTGCACCGAATTTAGCTTCCCAGTCTTTCTTCATCTGCGTCATTGTGGCTGCCTTATAAGTACTCCAGTAATCTTTGTTATAGGGTTCTCCTGTAGCCGGATTTGTACTGATGGCATCCACCATCCACTGATTAATTGCATTATTTCCGTCATTATATCCGCCGCCGCCGAATTCGTCTGGTACGGTGATATTATCCATTAACGCATTGTCATTGATTAATGTATATTTTCCGTCACTGCCTACTGTATAGTTAAATCCTTTTAAGCCAATGTGCTGATAGTTTAACCCCTCCGGGCTGGCATACCAATTGAGGAAATCCATAATTCTCTGATACTTGGCATCATCCACCTGGGAACCGACGGCAAAAACACGTCCGCTGCCGTAATAGGTATCTGCATCTGCATAATAGATCTGATCCTTAATCGGTGTATAAATAAATGCTGTGCCATCCTTTAACCGGTCCTGTGTATTCCAGAATCCTACCTGCCAGTTATACCACATGAGATAGACTCTTCCGGTCTTCATCTTATCACAGGCTGTATTCCAGTCCTGGGTACCGGAATCAGGATCCACGATTCCTCTCCTGTTTGCGTCATTTAAGAAATGAAGCATCTTGTAATAGGCACCGTCTTTACTGTTTACTGGGATAAATGTATTATCTGGTTTTAAAATATTGGAGCCTTTTATTATTTCACCATACCAGGTTGTCAGCTGTGTAACATTGGCAATTCCTAACATCCCGTCTCCGCCATCCCAGTCTTTCCACAAAGACAGGGGATATGCCGGATCTCCGGCATTGTTGGTAGGGTGTGCCTTCATCATCTTTTCCAGGATATCTAAGAGATCGTCCGTATTCTTTATATCCGGGCGCCCCAGTTCTGAGTAAAGATCCCATCTTAAAAGGGGGCTTGATTTAATTACATCCTGAGAATAGGATGTTGGGGATGTATTGGTCATCTGGCATGGAATTCCATAGATTTTACCATCTTTATTTTCCGGCAGAGCCTTATTTAATACAGTAATCTGATCGTTGTATGTCATTAATTCAGGATAATTTTTGATATCTGCCGAAATGTCTTTAATTAATCCTGCTTTTACACAGTCAGTAAAATCCGTGCGTTCCAGCAGAACAATATCACCTAAATTCCCCGTACTGCAGCGGGTCTGGTAAATTCCGTTACCAGCCACCTGAGGCGATATCATATTCAGTTCGATGTTAAACTTATCCTTTACCACCTTTGCAAACCACCCAGCCTGGGTTCCCTGATAATTTGCAGCAACATCATAAAAGTCAAATGTCATTGGTTCATCATAGTTCCCTTTTCCGGCTGCCGCTGCTGTTTTTGTTGCCTCCGTTGCTGTGGTCCCCGCACATCCTGCCACCATAACTGCCGCCATAGCTGCTGACAGCACCTGAAACGCTCTCTTTTTTACTCTCATACACTGCTCCCTTCTTTTATTTGCATTGTTATTATCCTTTTACAGCCCCGATCATGATTCCTTTTACAAAAAATCTCTGGAAAATTGGATAGATTAATATAATCGGTGCCACTACTACAATCGTAACGGTCATGCGGATGGAGGTTGAAGTCTGGGCGTGAGACAGACTTGCCGCCATCTGTGCCGAGGAAGCATTACTATTGGCAAGTGACTTCAAAGAACTTGCCTGATTAATGTACTGGTAAAGAGTAAACTGAAGAGTATACAGGCGTTTATCCGTTACCAGTAGCAGTGTATCCTGAAATGCATTCCATTGGTTAACTGCGGTAAAAATTGCCACGGTTGCAAGGATGGGTTTTATCAATGGGGTAATGATCTGAAAGAATATTTTAAGCGTGCCGGCCCCGTCAATCTCCGCCGCATCCTGCAATTCTCCGGGAATGGATTCCACAAAGGTCTTGCATAATACAATGTAAAAGGGTGATACTGCAAGCGGCAGAATATAACCCCAGAAATTATTGGTTAAATGAAGATTCCGCATGGTAATATACCAGGGAATAATACCTGCGTTAAAATACATGGTGGCTACCACAAAGCGATACCAGAATTTCCTCTTCCACATGGATTCCTTTGTAAACATATATCCCAGAAAAGCAGCAATAAATACCGTGACAAATGTCCCAATCACCGTCCTGGCAACAGAAATCTTAAGAGCCGAAAACAATCCGGGAATCTTAAGAACAGAAATATAATTGTTAAAATGGATTCCAATGGGCCAGAAAAGGACCTTCCCTCTTTCGCTTAAATTATTGGCACTGATGGTATTAATGAATATGTAGTAAAAGGGATAAATGCATATAAATGTAAAAAATAAATAGACAATACAGGTAATGGTATCAATCACATAATCTTCTAAACTTCGTTTTCTTTTATGCTTTTAACGATTTCTCTCATTTCTTCCCCTTTCTGCTTCATTAAACAAACCCTTCCCCTCTTACCATCTTGGAAATCTGGTTTGTCGCACACAGCAGCAATACACTTACAATACTTTTAAACATACTGATGGCAGTTGACAGGGAATATCCCCCGCTTCCCATCGCAATATTGTAAACATACAAATCCAATACCTGAATGTAATCTTTATTAAATGCATTTTGAAAAACGTAGTACTGTTCCAATCCGTTCGTCAGAAAATTAGCGAGATTGAGCATCACAAGCACAAAAAATGTGGGAATTAAACCAGGGATTGTGATATGCCAGATCACCTGCATTCTGCTGGCTCCATCTACTCTGGCAGCTTCCTTCAGCTGTTCATCGATTCCGGATATGGCTGCAATATACATAATTGCTGCCCACCCTGCGTTTTTCCAGGTAAGCCACAGCCACATTTTAAACCAGATATGATTTGCGGACTGGAGAAACAGCTGGGGCGTCTTTAAAATTCCCAGATTCAACAGCACGCTGTTTAAAACACCGGTACTGTTAAATACGCAGTATGCAATGGAATACACCAGAACCCAGCTGATGAAATTGGGCAATGTAGTGGCAGTCTGTACAAATACTTTAAATGGTTTCCATTTAATTTCATTGAGAAAGACTGCAAAAAATCATAGGGAACCAGGAAAACAGAAGGCTGAGTCCGCTGATGGCAAAGGTATTTCTTAAAACAGCCAGCAACTGTTTCAGCTTTACGTCATTGGTTAAAAGAGACGTAAACCATTTGAAGCCTACAAACTGATTCATACTAAGTGGAAATGGCGGCTTATAATCAAAAAATGCATAGACCCAGCCATATAACGGATAATACGAAAACACAGCAACTAAAATAAGAAACGGTAACACGTACATAAATTCTCTGAATGCCCTTGCTTTCTTCCTGTCATTAAACATTCTCATGAAATCATCCTTTCCTGTTCTTACAGTTTCTTAACATGTTAAGGATTGGTATCCCCCTTTGTAAAACGTTTTACCTATTGAGTAAAATTATATTCCAACCTATGTATATAGTCAACTAATATCGGTTTTATTTTGTGTCATTTGTATGTTTTAAACAACTAATAGTTTATTTAATTATACTTAATTACTATGTTTTTTTCTTTTTTTTTTATTTATGTATAAAACGTTTTACAATAATTCAAAAAAAGCAGATGCCATCTGAATGTCCTGGCATCTGCTTTTTTTATCTGTGCTGATATTGATTTCTTATATTAATTTTTTTACTGATTTTCTGATAACCATAGTACATGGCAGCGCTATCTGGCTCATCTGCTGCTCTGGCTCTCCCTCTTCTTTATCTAATGTCCGGATTAATAACTCCGCCGCCTTTTTCCCGATCTCTTTCAGGGGAAGTGCCGCCGTAGTCAGTGAAGGGCGGAAATATTCGGCTATCACCTGATCATCAAATCCTACCACGGATACATCCTCCGGTGCTTCCAGTCCATTCTCTTCCAGATAATCATAGACTCCGCCTGCGATCACATCCGAAAAGCAGAATATGGCTGTAACGTTCTTCCTGATCAGTGTATCCGCCCCTTCATAACCACTCTCCCGGTCCCAGTTTCCATAGCATACAAGATCTGGATTGTAAAAGATTTTTCTTTCATATAAGGCTTTCTGGTATCCAAGAAGCCGTTTATCCATATGGATGTTATCTTTTCTTCCACCGATCACTCCGATTTTTTCGTGCCCCATTTTCAGAAGATATTCTGTCATGTCATATCCACCCTTCTCATCATCAATTACGACGGAAGGGAAGCGGTGCGTATGGGGATACCCGTAGGTCATGACTACCGGAATGCTAAAATCATCATCAAAACACCGCATATTTCTGGCGTGTCCCGGTACATAAATAATCCCATCCACTTTAATCGACAAAAGCTCCTGAATCGCCGGATTTAGGACAGAATAATATTCCTCTTCATCCTGATACCATTGCTCATTCCATCTGGCATACAGACGAAGATTTACCAAAATTGTTCTGTAATTTCTCTCTTCACAATAAGACATGATGCTTTCAATGATAATCGGAGCGGAAAAAAGCGAGATATCTTCGGCAATAATCCCAATTAATTTGGTCTTTTTCTTTCGCAGACCCTGAGCAATATAGTTGGGTTGATAACCGGTTTCTTTTATCACCTGTAATACTCTCTGCCTTGTATCCTCACTTACTTTTGGAATCCCATTTAAAATGTTGGATACCGTGGATACGGATACGTCACATCTTTTAGCTATTTCCTTTAATGTCACCATGGCATTTTACCTTCTATTATTACTTCCTGGAGCGTTCTGCAAGACCCTTTAAGAAAACTCTGACATAACGGTCCCCACAAACCTTATAATTGCGTTGGCCTTCTCTCCTTAACAGAGCGCTTAATTCCCCGTTTGACAGTTCTGCTCCCCCGGCTTTAAATATTGCAAGCATATCATCGCCGGTGAACGCCAGTGCTATTTTAATCTTCTTTAAAAAAATGTTGTTTGCATTTCTATAATCATTGATCATAAAATTCTTATTATCCCCGGATTCCCCTGGTTTTTCTTCCTTTGCTCCCCGTTTAAAGATAATAAAGCCATTTAAAAATGATTCCAGCATACGATAATTACATATCTGATTATTCTCATCATTGCCCTCATTGGCTTTCAGCATATCCTGTACATTGGTTTTTGTAAGAACTACTCCGCCCAGTTTAAAAATTTCCACCATATCACTGTCCTTGATATCCAGTGCGTATCTTAATCTCTTTAATATATCAATATTTTCCATAGGAACCCCTTTTGTGTTTGATTTTATATTTTAGTTTTACTATAACACGCTGCTAATATTTATCCAATGCTTTTGTTACCTTTAATTGTTTCCCATTGATCGGGGTGTGGCTCATGATTTCCAGGACCATAGGACCTTTTCCATTTAATATCTCCACATAGGTAAGGGTATCCTGAATTGTTATGATTCCAATATCTTCCGCCGACATGTTTTCTAAATTTGACAGTACTCCTACGAAGTTGGTTGCCCTTAATTTCTTTTCTTACCACCGTTAAACCTAAGTTTCATAATGCCTTTGTTTAACTGATCGCTTTTTAACTGTTTTATCTCAGGAGCTGCTTTTAATTTTTTATCAAAATTAAGCCTTGCCTGGGATACCTCTGCTTTTTCATATCCTGTCCGTTCCGGAATGGGAAATCCTATAAATTCTTCAATCTGCCGTACGAATCGCGACTGTGAGGAAGTTGCCAGAGAAACCGCATTTCCTTTCCGCCCGGCCCGGCCTGTCCTCCCTGTCCGGTGGACATAGGTTTCTGCTTCCAAAGGAATATCATAGTTAATTACGAGAGAAATGTCATCCACATCAATCCCCCTGGCTGCAACATCCGTAGCGACCAGATACCGGTACTGTCCTCTTTTAAACCGCTTTATTGCAGAGATCCGGTCTGTCTGTTCCATGCCCCCGTGAAGCTTCTGGGGGTGGTAATCCATCTGTTTTAGCCGCTCCCATACAAGGTCAACCCGGTCTTTCGTGCTGCAAAAGATGATACAGCTGTCCGGATTCTCCATAATTGTAATATCCGTAAGCAGTTCAAATTTGTCTTCCTCAGTCGTCAGAAAAAGAGAATGATCGATATCTGCTGCCGCGTTGCCTTCCTCATTTATATCGATCTGAACCGGCGCCTTGTGCTCATTTAGTGATATGTCTTTTATCTCCTGAGGCATTGTGGCTGAAAACAGCATGGTGACTCTGTCTTCCGGCAGTTCTTTTATAATTTCTTCCACCTGATCGATAAATCCCATATCTAACATCCGGTCAGCCTCATCGATGACCAGACAGCTGATCATGCTTAAAGGCAGAGTCCCTTTTCTGATGTGATCCATCACCCGGCCGGGAGTTCCAACTGCCACGTGGGTCTTCTGCTTTAATTCTGTTTTTTCAATGGCAAATGGGTGACCGCCATAGATTGCTGCTGCCTTTATACGCTTGAATCTGCCAATGTTGGTGAAATCCTCCTTCACCTGAACCGCCAGCTCTCTGGTAGGTGTGAGAATCAGTGCCTGGGGTTTGTTTTCCAGCCAGTCAATCATCTCGCAGATGGGAATTGCATAGGCAGCGGTTTTCCCGCTGCCTGTCTTTGCTTTCACAATAAGGTCTTTTTCTAATGCCTGTGGAATCACACGTTCCTGAACTTCCGTTGGTATTTTATAATCCAAAACGCAAAGTGCCTTTTGAATATCGTCGCTCAAAGAAAAACTGCTGAAATTGTTATGAATCATTATTGTTCCTCTCATTTCATTCATACGGTGCAGTCACATAGTTTTTAGGACCGCATGTAACATTCTATCATCTTACAGGTGAACTAACAACTGTAACTTAAGCCTTTATAAAAAATCTGTATTTACGGCCTCTTATATGGTACAATTCCTATATAGTAAAAAATGAAAGCAGGAATCCAAATTTGAAATCAAATAAAAAGATGTTTCTTATTGTACCTTTATTAGTTTTATGTCTTATTTGCGCCAGTTACGTCATAACAACAAAATTTATAACATCCAATAATAATTCTGTACCTGCAGAAGAATCTGCCAGCACTACGGCTGAACAGGAAGAGGTTTCTTCTGCTCCAGAATCTGCCGAGTCAGATTCTGCCGCGCCGGAATCCACTACCGGAACACCTGTGGAATCTACCGAAAAAGTGACTGGGGATGGGTCAAAGATTCAAGATATCATTAGTGACCAGACTACAAGCGTATTTGACGGAGCGGTTGGCGAACGCAATATTGGGATGGCGATCTATAGAAACGGTAATGAATTAACAGCTTCTCTTTTTACAGCGAATGAAGAAGATCCTGAGATCCAATTACTTGGTACACTGAATAGGGAATCTTCCTCTTTTGTATTGACCAGCGAAGACGGCAGTATCACGTTTGAAGGATCTTTAAGCCCAGATACGTCAAAAGGCGACCGATTGACAGGCTTGTTTAAAAATACTAAGGATCAATCAGAAACTGAATTCCACTTAACCCTGTCTCATTCAGTTGGCAGCCCACTGGAGGGACGTTACCCCCTGGTTAATGCAGATGCAGCAGACGTTGAAAATTTTGCAAGACAGATAAAGTTGAACATAATGGAAGATAAAAGACAGGAGTTTGCAGATCTCATCAATTATCCAATCAACGTAACCATAAATAATAAGAAAACAAGCATTAATTCTTCTGAGGAATTTATTCAACATTATAATGATATTATTACATCTGATTTCAAAAACAAGTTATCAGTCAGCTATACAAAATATCTTTTTAGTAATAGTATGGGAGTAATGCTTGGGGATGGGGAAATATGGTTTGATAAGTTTAACGATCAGGGATTTAGAATTTATGCCATCAATAATTAATTAGGAACGCCATAAGAAATAAGCACCCTGCCATCATCTGGAACAGGGTGCTTATTAAATTTGTCTCTTATGGAGCTATAATCTGCCACTGCTGATTATACCCGTTGTTGCTGCTCCACTGAATTACATTTCCACCATCATCTACAGAGCCCTTCTCCACATCCAGAAGCTTTCCGCTGTTACTATTTACAAGATTGTAATAGCCATTTCCCAGATCGATTAAATTCCATCTCTGGTTATTCTGCCCGTTGTCCGTCCACTGGATCACGTCTGCCCCGTCAGCAGTAGAACTCTTATAAACGTCCAGGACCTTACCGCTCTTAGCGTTGCTCAGCTTATATCCATTTCCCGTATTGGTTATAATCCATTTCTGATTACTCTGACCACTATAGCCCCACTGAATCACATCTGCTCCGTCTGCGGTTGATCCGTTGGTCACATCCAGGGCTTTCCCGCTGCCCCTGTTGACCAGTTTATAAGTCCCACCAGAAACTATTCCAGTATTGGTTCCAGTACCGGGAGTAATATAGATCCGATAACCGGAGCTGTTGTTGCAGCCAGATACAGTAACGGAAATCTGCCCGTTTACTACCGGATAATTGGTTGTAGACACAACCACCGGTCCTCTGGATACAGTATCTTTGCTCACCCAGTCGATCTTCTCTACTTTCACAGTTGCAGAGGAACCGATAAAGGAAGGAATGTTTTTAAAGGTTGTATTAACAGTTCCGTCACCAGGACCTCCAAAAATAAAGCTTACGTATTTTGCATTTGAATCAACGCAGGCCGCTCCATCCACCAGATCGCTGTCATCGTTTGGGGGCGTAACATAAACCATGTTTCCGGTCATATCCCCATACCATTTATAAAAATACCAGCCTGCACCTTTTTCCGTATTGGTTGCAAGAAGACTGCCGAGTCTTCCGGGTGTGGGTACAAACCACCAGGTAATACAGGCACTTTCAATCTTATGACGTTCAAATTTTGCGATAAAACGGGCAGAAGAACCTGGCTGACCTTCCAGATTATGATCTGGATCACAGTATTCATTGATGCTGATTGGCAGCGGTGCAATACCAAGAGAAGTCTCTAATGCCCGGTATGTTCTGATATTGGGTGCAATTGTCTTCGGTCCACCGGACAGTTCGTGCCAGCTCATGATATCCGGAATGCAATTATTTGCTTTACAATAGGTCAGGAATTCTTTCATTCTGGAATTGTTGTAATAACTCTCACAGGGACCTATAATTTTAGCACCCGGATCATTGGCACGGATTACATCATAGGTCTGCTTCCACATGTCGTTAAAACTTCCGTTGGACGTATTCCAGGTTCCTCCCGGCTCATTCCAGATTTCATAACCATAATAATTATTGCGGCCAGATGCTTTCTTATCCTTAATAAATGATTTCACCTGATTAAGCCAGCTGGTCATTCCCGGCCACCGGTAAGGCCAGCCTGGAAGCATGTCTGCCAGATCAATGGATACTCTGGCGCTGGGCACAGATGAAAGCTTCTGGGAAACCAGAATTGCATCTCCGAAGGGATGCTGGTTTCCATTTCCGCCTCTGGCGGGATTTCGTAAAACATAGGGATTTAATGGTGCTACAAGACCATTTACATCTGCCGGAATACTCTCTGTCATTCCATACAGAGAGCCATTGGCACAATGAGTTACTTCTCTGAGTACATTGGCACAGTCTACTGTCATTGAATTTGCTGCCAGGGCCGGTATTTCCGGCATCATGGATAATACCAGCATAACACTGAGTACAAAGGCCAACACTCGTTTCATTTTCAACATAAATACTCCTCCTTCATTTTCTGCTTGAATGCATTCGCTCTATAGAAAGTGGAATAAGTTGAAAATGTAAACTGTAATATTTATTTTACATACTATCTCCATAAATTACTGTTTTGTTCTTACCGGTAGACTTGGCCTGATACATTGCCTGGTCAGCGATATGAAATAAATCTCTGGGTTTGCATTCGCTCTGAGATGTCTCTGCAATTCCGCAGCTGAATGTAATACTTCCATGTTCAAAAAACTCAAACTGATGGGTTTCAAATATACGCTGTATATCTTCCACTAAGAGTTTGGCCTCTTTCGATGATTTGTTTGGAAAAATAATAGAAAATTCCTCTCCGCCATAGCGGCATACCTGTCCCATAGCCGAGCAGTGAGCCCGAAGAAGCTGGGATAAATAAATCAGTACTATATTTCCATTGTCATGACCCCACGTGTCATTGACCCTTTTGTAATTATCAATATCGATCACTGCCACTGCCAGCGGAAATTGTTCTTTTTCAATTGCCATAGATAACAGATTGAAAAACGTACTCATGTTATATAAATTTGTCAACGGATCATATTTTAACTGTTCCTCAAGCTGGGACTGTTTGATAAAGCTTTCTTTTATCAACATGTTTTTTTCATATTCCAGCCGGAAGAGATATCTTGCTATAAAATAAGAGCTTATAAGCAGATCCAGGGTGATAAACAAATCAACATATAGCAGTTTATCATCCGCTCTGCCGTCGATGGAGGCAAAATAAGTACTGATGCATATGAGGAAAAAAGATATGACAGTAATATTTCTTATCATTTTTTTATCCGAAAACATGATGGTTATGTAAACAGGGAAACAAAGACTGCAGGAAAGAACTGCGTAAACATTATGCGCACTGGACATAACAAAACAAATTCCAGTAAGGGTCAAAACAGAAATATAGTTTTTAGACTGTTCCGAAATATGATCGGATTCTACTTTTAATTTACCAAATATACATATGGCAAAGTTCAGGGAAGAGGGCAAAACAATATACAGCAGCAGGTATGGTACAGAATCCAGTTTTATCATTCCTGGATACTTTACCATAAGCAGATACGACATTACGATTTCTATTACCAGATTTACAGAAGAAATAAAAAACGCTATCTGAATAAATGACTTTCTCCATTTTACATACAATGTGCCAAATTTGTCCATAAGTGTTCCCCTCAGGTGTTTTGCTTATTATTGTATGTCGGCAATGGAAATGTTTCAACAAGAATTTATTAAATATGACTAATTTCGTTTTATTTATATAACTTTATTGTATTAGTCTCATTTAGATGGCAAAGCAGGGAAAAAAATATGGGAAAGCTGATCATTCCTACGATACCAAAAAGCTGCGCTCCTACAAACATGCTTACCAGGTCAACAATTGGGTGCAAACCTATCTGACTGCCCACAATCTTAGGTTCCAAAATGTTACGGATCACTGTAATAAACAGATACACCAGGAGCAGCCCCAAAGCTAGCGGACCATTTCCCTGAATAGCTTCAATCACCATCCATGGAAGCATAATCCCGCCGGTTCCAAGCACTGGAAGAATATCAAAACAGAGATAGCGATAGCAATTAATATTGCATTTGACACCCCGATGATGGTAAGCCCAACGGACAGCTCCACAAATGTAACAGCCATAATAAGGCCATAGGATCTGATGTATACAAACAGGATATCAACCACATATTCCTTTATTTGCAACAACAATCCGACTGCCTTATCAGATAACTGGCGGTCTATAAATTCAACCATAAGATCGTAATCTCCTGCAATAAAGAAGGTTGAAATAATCATCAGCAGGATTTTTAAAAATATTCCTGGCAACAGGGAGGCGTATCCGGTAAGTGTCTCCACGATCCGGACGGATAAGCTGGTAATAAGTTCGCCCACAGACTGAACAAACTGGGCGAACAAGCCATTAAGAGTTTTTACAAGAGCAGCATCCATACGGGAAACCGTATGCTCAATCCCTTTAAAAAGGCAACCAAGTGCAGGTTCCATCTGGTTCGTATAGATGGAAGGCAATGCCATAACCATATCAACAGTAACCGTCACCAGCTTAATTCCAACCAGGGCGATCAGGATACCTGCCGTGCTGTAAAATACCAGAACCAAAACCATGGCTATCAGCTTATAAGGAAGATTTGTTTTCCCAGCGATCCATTTTGCCGGTATTTTTAAGATATAAGCGATTAAAAATGCTGCTAAAAATGGAGAAACCAGCCCCAATGCATATCGGATGGTAATGGTCACTAACAAAATAATCAATCCACAGTAAATCAGGTTCACTATAAATCGTTTTGTTTTTCGTAGTCCATATGTTTCCTTTTCCCATTGCATCAATTAATTATAGTTACCATTCAATTTAAGAACAACCTTATCAAGAAAAGCAGATATTATATCCCGGTCAGTCTGGGAACCAAAAAGATTGACACTCAGTACAGGATTATTATCAAAAGTAGATACTGCAAGCTGAAAATAGGGACTGTATTTAACGGAGCCGGTCATATAAGCTTTTGTAATCTGCAGCTCATCAAAGTAAAACTGTGCTTTATCAATGATTCCAATATTTGTAAAGGCAATCAACGCATTATCAAAGCTTTTATTTACAATGCTTTCTGCCAGCTTATAAGGCAATACATCATATACTTTTTCCATCATCAGCATACTTTTTATACAGGCGATACTGGATTTTTCTTTCTTCATACTATCCCTGACTTTTAAAAGAGTATCTTCAAAAGATATTCCGATATCTGACCCGATGTCGCAGGTAAGATTGGTACAGAGATTGCAAATCCCTTCTGCTTTATGATCAGGTAAATATTTTCTTAAGTCAACCGTACTGGGTATTGCAAACACATAACCAAATGTTTCATATAGAGTGCGGATATATGCTGTAAGGATCATATCATTTATGGTAGCATCATGCTTCCTGGCATATTCTTTCAGATTCAGAAAAACTTCTTTAGAGATGCTTCTGATCTCAATAAAGGGATTGCTTAAATCTCCCTCCAGTTTTAACTTGGCAGGATCATGAGTAGACATGTCATTTTTACTTAATAAAATTTTTATTCTGTCTTTCCATGAAAACCTCCCGGTGATCTGAGATAATCTTCTGCTTCCCAATGCAGATGGATGATAATCTGCATTTTCCCTGATCTTGTTGTAAATGCTGCTTAGCAGATACAGATAGTCTTTAAATCCGGCTGCATCACACAGCATATGGTTCATTACTATGATAAGGGTATCCGCGTTTGTATCCCGGATCACCTTCAGCTTTATCTGAGGTCCTGTTGGTGTAATAATCTCTGAAACAAGGAAATGATTCACGGCCGTCTCAACGTCTTCCGTTTCAATCAAAGTCAGCATATCTTTGGTGGTACTGCCGCAATTCTCCCAATATGGGCGTCTTCCCTCTTCATTAAATCGGCATTTGAGCAAAGGAAACGCTTCTGCTGACAGATCAACCGATTTCTGCAGCCGGATCATATCTAATTTACCATCAAATGATGCAAGGAAATGTAAGGTATGATCATTTATCTTCTTAATCTGAAACAGATGCTGTAAACTGTCCCACGCCTCAACTTTATACCGGATATGCGATTCCTTCATTGCCGTCACCTAATAATTTTCCTTCCATCGGACTTCCTATATTTGTATATGCTCTTTTTTCTGATTATACCACGTAATTTGAGTTCTGTTCCTTAATTCTTACATTCAAGTAGTAATATAACAATTATAAAAGCCCGTCTTTCCTCGCCTTTTCTACAGCCATCATACGGGAGGAAACTCCAAGTTTTCCAAAGATACTGAGTACATGGGTCTTCACCGTGGCCTGAGATATACAGAGGTTCTCTGCAATTTCCCGATTGGTAATACCAAGAGACAGTTGGTTTAATACTTCCTGTTCACGGGTCGACAACATCTCTGTGCTGTTTTCCTTAACTGTCTGGCCTCCGCAAATCATTATAATGTCACTTAAAAATGAGACTTCCTCTGGATTCATTAATTGCTTACCAGATGATTTCTGATATAATTCCTTCAGGAAAGGCAACAGAGTGATACGGTCAAGATAAAACGGCATAAGTATCCGGTCTTTGTATGAATAATGAATTGCTTCAACCAGTAAATTGCTGATTTCCCGCTGGCTCCCCCCTCCTGGCATATGGGAAAGCATCACTATTTTCAGAATATCAGCTTCTGTCAGACGAAGCATATTATGATGCAGACGGGAAGCGGCCAGTATGTCCTCAGTTTCTTTCAATGCCTCTTCTGCCTTACCCCGCTGAAACAGGATTCGGGCACGGAGCAGTTTCATAAACGGCTGCTGCCTGTATTTCTTTGAAACTTCCAGCTCATTTAAAAAGCGTTCAGACAGAACTTCCGACAGCCTGTCAATACAGGCAAGCTCATAGATCAAACGTCCCAGCGAGAGTACACTATAGTTAGGATATTCCGATAAAATCCCTTCTACATAAGACACCGCTGTATCATTTTCACCGCACAAGAACTTCATTTCCGCCAGATGATAGGCCAATGTCATATCGGTAATACCCGCATGAATATGGCGTTCGGTTAGAATCTGTCCGGTTTGTTTCAATACATCCTTTGCCTTATCCAGTTCCATTCTGCGTATATAAACTCCTGCCAGTCCGAAATAATAGTTGGTATCAATTCCCATTAAACCGCTGACTGTTTTCATTATCTCTTTGGATTTGGCATAGCAGGGAAAACAGTCATTCAGCCGTCCCATTTCTTCGTAAACCTGACTTAGCTGATTATAAGCGAAGAAGACGATAAATGAATTTAATCCGGCAGCAATTTTAATTCCCTTTAAGATGCAGGCTTCCGCTTCTTCATATTTCATTCGATCCACTAATGCACCAGCATTTTCAATGAGCAGCACCGCTTTCATAACAGGTCCAAACGGAATTTGTTCCATTTGCTCATTTGTTAGCGCAGGACACTGAGGTAAAATTCCGTCTTTGGTGGTAAAATAGATTTGAGCGAAGTCAACAAAACGGAATAAGTCAGAATCTCGATAGAGTTCTTTGAATTTTTCGTAAATAACACGACACCGTTCTGTATTAATATTACCCAGATTATAAAGAAAGCACTGGGCAGCAAGATCTGCATCCTTAAATAACAGATCTAGGGGAACACGGTCAAGATAACTCCATGCTTCTATTCTGCCTTCCATTAATTTGGTGATACGCAAAACCTCATTATAATTACCAGCCTCGCAATGTTCCTGTAATGCTTCCTCATAATCTCCCTTATTCTCAAATGCTTCTGCTGTTATTTTATAACATTCTGATTTTTCCTCATCTGGAAGGCATAGAAACTGCTGTTTTAAATATTCGGATAGAATATTGTGGTATCGATAGATTCCGTTCTGCTCGTCCAGACAGATAATGAACAGATTTTTCTCCATAAATCGCTCCATCATCTGGTTAAAATCCTGTTTTGTTAAGCCATGAAACAGCTTTTGGCAAATCTCCCCATCAAAATAAGAAAGATATCCGGTTTTAATCAAAAAATCCTGCTCCGGTTCATTCAGAGCGTGGATAATCTCACGGGTAAGATACTGGGACGCAATCCCCCCTCCTGAACGCAGCAACTGACCGGAATATTTACCCGCTGCTTTTGCTGCTGCCGCAAGCTGCAGGCCTCCGATCCAGCCTTCCGCATAATCATTTAACTGATAAAGTTCCTCCTCACTGCCCTCCAGCTTCATCGTATCCTTTAAAAAAGAAATTCCTTCTTCCGGAGTCAGCTGCATTTGTTTTCCATCAATGAACATCAAGCGGCCGGATACTGCCATTGGCCCCAGGTATATAGGGGGGTCTTCCCGTGACAGCATGAAAAAATGAAAATTGGAAGGCATTGCTTCAATAAAAAACTGAAAGGTTCTGACAAGGGCTTCATCACGAATACATTGAACATCATCAAGTACCATGTAATATTCCTCATCTCCCCAAAGCTGGTTAATCAGGGTGATCAGCAGATTCTCCATATATTTGGTATCCGGATTAGTTCTTAACAGATTAATAAGACTGCCCTCATCCTTCAGAAAAGGACTGACTGCTGCTGTAAAATAAAGCCAGAAGGAATACACATTGGTGTTGGAAGAATCCAGAGACAGCCAGCATACGTTTCAGTTCCTTCTTCTGGATAAATGACGAGAGCAGAGTTGTTTTGCCGGTACCGGCACCGCCGCTTAAAAATATAATACTCATTTCTCCACACTTAGAAAGCTGTTCAAATAACCCTTGACGCACAATGTAGTTTTTTCTGGGTGCCGGTATTTTTAATTTTGTTGTAAGAAGTAATATGTCTGAGGAATTCTCCATTGTTTATTCACCTGTCATGTATTTGTTCCTATTATTGTAATCCAGGCCGTCCGCTTTGACAAGAAATGTCTCACGTCTAAACCCTTTTTATATATTTCATCCGTAAGCAGGCACAGGAAATTACAAATAGAACCATAGAAAAAGCAATCACATATACAATGCTGAAGCTGTGATGCCAAGCCTCCCCCCGTTCTAAATATTCCACAAAATCCATTAGCTGCTTCTGAGGAAGTATTTTAATTACTGTATCCAGCACAATATTTTCTTTACTAAACAGGTAAAAAGTTCCTGCCAGCATGGAAGATAAAACAATAATGGACCTGCCAAGCATGGAAGCATTATCTGGTTTACTAATTAATGTATTTAATAACAGGGCAAAAGAGATGCCGAAAAAACCCATTACAAAAATCAGACCAGCATACTGTAAAAGTGTAAAGCCAATGTTAAATCCCCAGAATTTCAATAATACAAGCAGCATATATTCGGGCAGAAACATGGACAGGCAGAAAATGCAGTGAGCTGCCACATAAGCGCTAAATGAAACCGGCGCTACTGTTATACGCCGCAATTGTCCCTGCTCTTTATCATCTGCAAAAGCAAACAGATTGGCAAAAAACCTCCAACAAAAGAAACATCATCATGAATCCAATCATATTTGAGCCAATCCCACGGGTATTTTTAGGATCTTTAAGGGTAGCATCGGGATTACAAAGCATTGTATAAACCATATTTTTATAATCATCACTGCGAAGCGTTTCGATCTGATAATCACCATCTTTGCCAATCGTCACATAAGCATCATATTTCTTCTCTACCAAGGCAGAAACCGGCGGCTTTACTGCTGAAATGACGATATCAAATTCTTTAGAATTATAAGGTAATGTCCCCGCAGATTTGTCCGTTACAAGAACAATATGACCTCTCACTTGTTGTACATCTGTTAAATGAACAGCCAGAACCATGGAGGCAAGGGTGAATGCTGTTAATAAAACAAACATAGACAGGCGTGGAATTGTCCGCTCATAAATATTTTTAATAATCGTTAAAAAAGGTTCTCATATATAATCCTCCGTTCTGAAATAAAACCCACACCCCAATGTCAGCAGGGCAGAAAGTGCCAACGCAGTAGTAAATACCGGCCAGAAATATCTCAGACTGTTATCACAGGACATGGTAAAGAAAGCTTCATTAAGCCATCTAACAGGTGATATTTTTGTAATCAGGGACATCAGGCTTCCCATTCCATCAAGAGAGAAGAACGTACCTCCCAAAAAACATAGCAGGTTAATTACTGTACTCAGCAATGTACTGGTGGTTTCTTCACAATGGAACACACAGCAAAAAAAGATTCCAAAAGCAGATGCCGCTAATTCTACCGGAGCCATTAAGAGAATAAAAAATACTGGAGTACTTCCAAGGCTTACATGGAGAAGCGGGCACAAAATAAGCAGAAGCATTGTATGCAGGATATAATTAAAAAGAAAGGAGGCTGCCATCTTAGAAAAATAAACAAAAAAGCTTCCAACAGGGGAATATATAATACGAAGATTAGCTCTTTTAATATCCCGTTCCATAAAGCAGTTAGAGGCGGTCATTGCCCCATTTAACATTCCATAAACAATAAGTGAAACTGTATAATACTGATATGCAGTGTTACTGTCAGAATAATCCCCTCCGCATAGATATCCCAAAATCAATATTAATAAGCCTGCAAATGCAGTATTATACCCTACTAAAACCGGATTTTTAAATAAATTAACCAGATCCATTTTTAAAATTACTATAAAACGACGCATAGAAACTCCCCTTTCTCAGTCACGCAGTTTGCGTCCTGTCAGCTTTAAGAAAACTGTCTCAAGACTTGCTGCTTCGCTTGTAATATTGCGTATTTTTTCGCCATGATCACTTAAAAGGGCGATGATCCGGTCAAGATTTTCCACCCCTTTCAGAGACGTGATTTCAAAGGTATTACCATCTATTTTTACAGATTTAACGCCTTCCACAGCAAAAAACTCATCATGCCCAATTGTCCCATTTTCCTCAACTTCTATGATGTACCTCTTTTCGTTCTCAATATCCTCTTTCAGACTCTCTTTGGTCCCTTCTGCAAGAATTGTTCCATGATCCATTATGATAATACGGGATGAGATTACTTCCACCTCTTCCATGTAATGAGTGGTATAAATAACTGTCATCCCCTGATTCTGAAGCTTTTTGATGGAAGAAAGAATATGATTTCGGCTTTGTGGATCAATTCCAACTGTAGGCTCATCCATAATCACCAGTTCCGGGTGGTGGGCAATGGCACATGCAATATTAAGCCGCCGCTTCATTCCGCCTGAAAAGGTCTTAACTTTATCCTTTCTGCGGTCTTGCAAACCAGCAAAGATAAGTGCCTCCTCTACCGCGTCATCCAGTCTGCCGCCGTAAAGTCCATAAAGAGAGGCAAAAAACCTTAAATTGCTTTCTGCACTTAACTCTTCGTATAGGGCTATATCCTGTGGTACAATTCCAATCGACTGTTTGTAGCTGCGTAGTTTTTTACTGATTTTATTACCTTTGAAGCGAATCTCCCCTTCGTCACTTCCAAGTACAGCGGTGAGAATATTAATGGTAGTACTTTTTCCCGCTCCGTTGGGTCCTAAAAAACACAGTACCTCTCCCCTGCGGATCTCAAAGCTGATTCCCTTCAGAACAATATTTTCTTTAAAGCTCTTTTTCAAATTACTGACTGTCATTAGATTATCCATGGCAATTGTCTCCTTTTCGTTTACTACGGATATCATACGGTATCAGAGAAATAAAAAAATCAACCGTTTGGCTGATTGTAACGGTTGATTTTTATTGATTTACCAATTATAAATTGAAACATCCTCACTTATTATTTCTTATCTCATCCACATCATAGAAATTTGCGGGATTTTCTGTCATTATGCGAATTATTTCCTGCCTGCTTATTCCGTTGGCAGAACAATAAGGAATAAATTCATCAAAGATGGTTGTACAGGGATGATCAGCCATCGATTCTTTCCCCTCTGAATAGAAGTCATAATCCTGGGAAAGCAGTACCTTATGGCTGTAATTAAGTGAAATAATATAGTTCAGCAGTTCAAACTCCCAGGCACTTTTCCCCTTCCTTATCGTATCAATACCGATCCACATCCCCTTTTTCGCTGCCAGTTCCACCGTCTCCCTGTTTGCCTCGTGATCTGCATGGGCCCAAAGAAATTTGTTGTAGTCTGCATTCACCTCATCCAGTACCTGTATTACTTCATGAACCATTTCTGCCTCTATGATATGGCAATGCACAGGGATACCTGTCTCTTTGCTGGCTCTCACCGCCGCAATCAGCATAGCCTTATCTACACCTGACAGTCTGCCCTTGTCAAGCAGCAGTTTGATATATCCCGGACGAATAACAATGCCATCGATTGTGTCCAGACCTTCTTTAAAATCTTTTATCCAGCGGTTTGCCAGCTGTTCTTCAAAATGATCTGGGAATACGTCATAAAGCTGTTTTGTCATGTTCCAGCCAGTGCACGCAATAATATGCAGATCCGTATGTTCTGATAAAGCTTTTAACAATCTGACGTTTTGCCCACCCATTGGAGGGGACGCTTCTACTATACTCTTTCCTCCTCTTTCCTTTATATCAAGCATGACCGGTATAATATAGTTCATATCTGATTCCATATTTTCCAACTGATACTTTTTGTCAAAATACATGCTGTTGGCAAAAAATTCATCTGCCTCCCACTTAATATGCTCATGGCCTAACGTAATTCCAAGTTCTTCTTTATGAATAGGTCCTCTTGCCGTATAAATCATATGGATTCCTCCCGCTTGCCTGTATCGGCATTTTTTTAATAACATCAGCATAACAAATAAACTCTGACATAAGAATGTCAGAGTTTAGAGCACAATTTATTTTTTTGTCTGCTTTAATTCTTTAAATTTGCTGTAATAAATTCTTTTGCCAGCTCAGCTATTTTATCAGCATTCGTCCAGTGCAGATAATGCTCTCCAGTAAGCGTTTCAATTTTTTGGATGGAAGGGTTGGTTATTAACTGCTGATGAAGCGGTAACCAGTAATTATCCGTATCCACTGATTCCTTAGCTAAAATTGCAAGAACAGGGAGATTATCGGGATATTTCACATCATATAATTCTCCTGTATTTTTATTTACCGTGTTAAATTCATTTATTACAGATTTATTCAGACTGTTCCATGTTGTAGCCATTTTTTTAACCTTAATCTGCTCTTGCGTATAATTATTATTTTCGTTCTTATTATCCCAGGCATCCGGCAAAAAATATGAGACGTCTCTTATGATCCCAAATGTGTTAAGCAAAGTTAAGCCGTGAGACATGTCGGGATCTTTACTGAATTTTGTCTGATCGGGCACTGATTCATCAATTCCAATGATTGCTTCCACTTCATCCGGGTATTTAATTGCATAATACAGGGAATATACCCCGGAAATTGAATGAGGCATTAAAATATATGGCCCCTTTATTTCTAATTGGTTTAGTGCTGTTCGTATTTCATTTACTATATTTTCATTGGAACGCTCTGCTTTTGTTGTATCGCTGAAACCATAACCAAAGTATTCAAGAATAACAACTTTATAATCTGCACTTAATCGATCTGCCAGTGGCATAAAATCTGTAATTGGTGATGCCGTTCCCAAGCCGCTCAATAAAACAATTGTCTTGTCTCCCTGTCCGGTCACATATGCCTGCATATGCTTTCCATTGATATCTATTGTTTTTCCGACTTTATATTTGTTTTTTTCTATTGGCGTAAGAATTTTATGAGCTAATGCTGAGATTATTAAAAGAACAACGATTAACACAAAAAACCAAAGTATTATTTTCCCAATTATTCTAATTGCTTTCTTCATCTGCTAAGCTCCCTGGTGTTATATTTTGATATTTCCCGGATAGTGTATTACTTAACTGTTTTATTTCTTCCATGAATTCTTCCGGCTTTAAAGCGGTTACCTTTTCCGGATGGCATAATACCAGTTTACATATTTCATCCTTATAAGGAGTCCTGACAGTAAGATGTATTTTATTGTCTATGGATCGGGTCACGGCATTTTGGAGATATACATCATCCTTGATAATCCTGTATAGAGCCGGATCTAACATCAGTTCATAAGTATTCCACCGAAACTTATCATGCTCTGCTACAGGCAATTCCCTGTTTATAAAATGGTTTTTTTCATCCAGACATGTAACTGACTCAATTCGGTCAAGCCGGAACGTTCGCTTTTCTTTCCTCAAATGGCAGTATCCATTGATATACCACCCTCCATCTCCAAATTGCAGCTCTATGGGTGAAAATCGTCTGGTTTCTGAGGTATTCCGCTCTGGGTGGCAATAACTAAGCTGCAGGTCGCAGGATTTCCACAGTGCCTCTAATATTGGTTTTAAAACATCCTCCGCGTAACCCATGGGTATTCTCCGCAATATGTCAAAATTTATGTGTGAAATGACCTGGGAAGCCTTTTGTCTCTCTTCATCCGATAAAACATTCAGCAGTTTGCCGCTTAAAAGATTATAATCGGCCGCCATATTTGGAATACGAAATTCTTCCCCTGCTTTTAACACCATCAAAAGCATTAATATTTCCTGCTCACTCAGTTTAATACTTGGCATAAAATAGGAGGAATCTATTTCGTACCCACCACCCAGTCCCTCATAGGAAATAATGGGAACACGAAGCTGACTGAGTGCATCAATATCTCTGTAAATTGTCCGCTCACTCACCTCAAAATAGTCAGCCAGCTCTTTGGCCGTCATTTTTCTACGTATTCGTAACAAATGAATGATTCCATTCTGTCTTTCTGTTTTTTTCATTCAATATATTCTCAATTCATATAAATTTAATTGAATCAGTGGATCAACACATACTATCACTTCAAACAGTATATTACAGATACGGAAAATGTCAAAGTATATTTCACTTCATATATTATTCTGTAATCTGCAAAAGTCTGGCTATATTTCCGCCTAAAACAGCATCAGCTATTTCAGACGTATTTGCCACACGCAGAATTGTGTCTTTTGATATCTGTAAATCTCCGAATGGACGATCCACACCGAAAAGGCATTTGTCTGGCACTTCGTTTATAACAGCGCCTAAAACAAATGTAGAATAGTAAGCAGACGTATCCAGATACAAATTAGGTATCTCTTTAACCAGATCTATGGTTTCAAGCCAGTTACAACCACCCAGATGTCCCAGAATGACCGGAGTCTTTGGATATTCAAGTGCGAGGGCTGCAATTTCTTTAATATCCTGAATTGTCAATGGAAAAAATGCATGAATCCACACTGGCAGATGATTAAATTCCAGAGAAGCACGGAAAATATTCCTCATTAAATGAATCTGCCCGGATACCGTGCAATTGCTGCCGCAAGTTCTGTTGCGGCCTTTTTTCTTGCTTCAACCATGGAGCCTTTTTTACCAGCCAGTAAATCATTTAAAAATTTTATTGATGTACTTACCTCTTCAAAATTCACAGATGTTTCCGGATGGAATGTAGTAGAGAACAAGACTGTTTTATCAACTCCCGCCTTATTCATGGTACTGATATGCTCCTCAATTGGTAAAGTTACATGGGAATGTCCGTCAATAATCATATTTTCAGCCTCTTTTCTTATACTTGATGTTATCATCAGCTCCTATTATAATGAGTTTATGCAAGAAGAAAAGTATGCACTTTTTTGTAGCATACTTACGAAAAGGAGAGTAATCAATGACCGAAAAGATGTGTTTCGTAAGCAATAAAGAGCCCTTTGAATACACACTTTCCATTGTCAGCGGAAAATGGAAATTAAAAATCATATACCTTCTGGCCTGTACGACACCGGTCAGATACGGGGATTTAAAAAGAAATATATCCGGTATTACCCACAAAATGCTGAGTACACAACTTAAGGAACTGGAGAAAGAGGATGTGATTGAACGAAAAGAATATCCACAGGTTCCACCAAAGGTTGAATACTCACTGACAAAAAAAGGGGAAACTCTCATCCCCATCGTTCTGGCTATGTGCGATTGGGGAAAAGAAAATATGACCAGACAAATGAATTAATTGAAATAATTAATAAAAAATGGTATGCTACCAAAGGTAAATTCACACATGGAGGAATTACATGATAAAAATAGAAAATTTATCCTACTCATTTCCACAGAAGGATTTGTATCATAACATTTCGTTCACTTTAGAAGAAGGACAGCATTGTGCCTTTATCGGTACAAGCGGCAGCGGAAAAACTACACTGGCAGATATCCTGATGGATCCTGAAAAATATATGTTTGATGGCAAACTGGAGATCCCCTCCAATTGCAGAATCGGATATGTGAGCCAGTTCTCTCAGCTTAATGATGCAAAAGAAATAACTGTATCTGAGTATATCGGGAAAGAGTTTATGAAACTGCAGAATGAAATAACATCAATCTGCACTGAGATGGAAACTTCGTCAGACATCGATACTCTTCTGGAAAAATATCAGCAGACCCTGGATGCTTTTCAGGCGATTGACGGAGATAACTTTGAAAGCAATATGAATAAGCAGTTAAGCCTGGCAGACTTAGAGAAACTTAAGAATCTGCCTGTCTCCCAGCTCAGCGGCGGAGAGTTCAAGCTGATTCAGGTAATAAAGGAAATGCTGACCCAGCCTGACTTAATTATTATGGACGAGCCCGATGTGTTCCTGGATTTCGAGAATCTTAATTCTCTTAAAAATCTGATTAATTCACACAAAGGTACCATGCTGGTTATTACACACAACCGATATTTATTAAACCACTGCTTTAACAAAATCATCCATCTGGAAAATAAACTGCTCCAGGAGTTTGACGGACGGTATATTGATTATAACTTCACTTTGCTGCAGAAGAAAATTGAATTACAGGAACTGGCTGCTGCTGATACGGAGGAAATTCAGAGAAATCAGAATATTATTAACAATTTAAGGTCACTGGCAACCACACATACGGAAGCCGCCAGAGGAAAATCTTTAAAAGCGAGAAAGAAAATTCAGGAACGGTTAATAGCACGAAGAATCCAGGCTCCATTTGTGGAGATCAGACAGCCGGAAATTAACTTTACGGTTGCCAATGAGCTGGCAGATGACACTGTTTTAGCAGTCCGAAATTACAGTGTGGCATTTGATGAAATGCTTTTAGAAAATGTTAGCTTTGAGATCAAATCCAAAGAAAAAGTTGCCCTGATCGGTCCAAATGGAACCGGAAAAACCACATTGCTCCGGGAAATTTTTAAGAACGATCATGATTCCATACAGATAAGTGAAAACGTTAAGACAGCATTTTTATCCCAGCTTCAGGGCGAAATGTTAAACGAATCTGAGACAGTCCTGGATGAATTTTTCGGCCTTGGCTTTCAATCTTACGATGAAATCAGCTCCTATCTCTCTAATTTTTCATTCGATGAGTCTGTCCTCCATCAGAAAATAGGTGCTCTTTCCGGCGGCGAAAAAAACATTCTTCAGTTAGCTAAAATTTCTGCAGGTAATGCAGATTTGCTGCTTCTTGATGAACCAACCAGTCATTTAGACACCTATTCACAACTGGCGCTTGAAAAAGCGATCGGAGACTACAAAGGTGCAGTTCTGATGATATCCCATGATTTCTATACCATCGTAAACTGTGCGGATCATGTCTTAATTATTGATGATAAGACAGTCCGGAAAATGAGCATGCGCAAATTCAGACAAATGATTTATGCCAGACATTTTGATAAAGACTATTTAGAATTAGAGCAAAAGAAAAAGTCAGTGGAGACAAAAATCGAACTGGCCTTAAAAAATAACGATTTTGAATTGGCAAAGGGGTTATCCGAAGAATTAGAAGCTATTATTGAACTCCTATAAATTATGCCACGCTTTTATTTCATATGCTCCTGCCCCCATTGATACATCAGCTTTAATATTGGGATCAGAGTGCTTCCTTCTTCAGTCAGAGAATATTCCACACGGGGCGGTACTTCGTTGTATTGCTCCCTGTGGATTAAACTGCTGGCTTCCAGTTCTTTTAGCTGCGCGCTTAATGTTTTATGCGCAATCGGATGCAGTTCTCCCCACAATTTATTATATCGAATTATTCCCGCCTCATAAATCTTCCACAAAATTATCCATTTCCACTTTCCTTCTACAGCCGACATGGTGTAATACATGGGACAGCTGCTGTAATTTCCTTTAAAATCCGACATTCGTTCCTCCCTGCTAACAAAAAAGTTAGTATCTAACAACAATGTGCATACTTCTCTTGCTGACTATAAGGATATATAATTTATCTGTAAAAATCAAGTAGGAGGATATAAATATGAAAGTGATTGCAATCAATGGAAGTCCGCGGAAAAATCACAATACGGCTGTTCTGCTTAAGAAAGCACTGGATGGCGCGCAGGCAAATGGAGCTGAAACAGAACTTATTAATTTATATGATTTAAATTATAAGGGTTGTACCAGCTGTTTCGCCTGTAAGAGAAAGGATGGACCAAGTTATGGATCATGTGCCTGGAAGGATGATCTAAGCCCCATTCTTTTGAAAATCAAAGAGGCTGACGCCATTATCATGGGATCACCCATCTATCTTTATGATGTAACCGGACAAATGCATGCCTTTTTTGGAACGCCTTGTTTTTCCTTATGTCACTTATACAGAGGGTTATAAAAGCCTTTTTGAACGAAAAATCAAGAGCGGAGTTATTTATACCATGAATGTGACTGCCGAACAGATGGAGGAACGAGGCTTTCGTTCAACATTAGACGGTGTCGAAAGTTTCCTTAAAAGGGCCTTTGGGTATTGTGAATCACTTTTCTCCTACGATACATATCAGTTTGACAATTATGAAAAATACGTTGTGACCGTTTTTGATGAGCATCATAAAGCTATGGTCAGGGAGAACCAGTTTCCAAAGGACTGTCTCATGGCTTATGATATGGGAAAGCGTTTTACCATGCAGTAACACAGAGATTTCCTCCAACACCATTTTGTCCCTGTTTCATATACTATATTGAGGCTTGTTTATTTATGATCATAGCGGCATTGTTTGCGACTGTAACGCCAGGAGGAAAACAAATGCAGAACGCGTATCATATCCTCAATGATTTTTCAGGCAGGCCCATTCGAACCTTTAACTTAAACGCACACTTCATCGCGTCGAATCCGCCTACAACCTTTAACCCCAGAAGCATCTACCCCCGCATAAACAAAACTGCTTATGTAGGACCATTCTCATCAATTATCGGAGATGTCTCAGTTGGGGAAAATGTTTTTATAGCACCTAATGTGAGCATACGAGCTGATGAGGGGACTCCGTTTCATATCGGTTCCAATACCAACATTCAGGATGGCGTAATTCTGCATGGTTTGGAACACGGAAGAGTCCTGCACAACGGAAAAGAATACTCTATTTATATTGCAAATGAGGTCAGCTGCACACACGGCTGCATCATCCACGGACCATGCAAATTGGAGAACCGGGTTTTCGTAGGCTTCCACGCAATTGTGCTCAACGCAATTGTGGGAGAAGGGAGTTATATTTCTATTAACGCCCTTGTAACCGGAGGAATCCGGATAGCTCCAAATCGTTTTGTTCCACCTGGGGCCATCATTGAAACACAGGAACAGGCTGACGCACTGGGACCTGTACCTGCAAATCAGGAAGAATTTGCCGAAGAAGTTCAGCACATCAATCAGCAATTCCCACCTGCCTATTCCCTTCATTTTGGTTCCACCAGATGCAGCTGCGGACTTGCTTGTGACTGCCATAGCGTAAAAGCTATATTAGATTAAAATAAGCTCTCCTGATTCCATATCATGGAGAGCTTATTTACTTATCAAGATCCCTGTTTCTCTTCTTAATGCGTACAGCCACCGCGCATACTAAAAGACCACCCACCATTGCAGTATAGTCAAAGATACTTTTGTAATCTCCTAAAAAGCTCATGAATTTAAACTGAAGATTGACTATAGAAAGAGCAATCGACATAATTCCTATTAGAAAAAAACAGGCACTTCCCGTAATAATCTTATCAATCATAGACATACCCCATTCTTTTCTTAAATATAACAGTACTGTTCAAAGAAAGCCTTTAAGACCTCGCTGGCGGCCTCAACGCGAACTTCCGTTGTAGTTCCATCTTCCATAACAAGTTCCACGATGCTTTCAGTAAATCCTTTTGTTCCATTGAATCCGGAGATCTCATTTAAATTAATACAGCATTCGTATTCTTCAAGATATGAAATACAGAGTTTATCAGCAGTTAATACAGCTGCCGATTTCATATTGTTTAAAAGGTCCATGGGTATGGCGGCAATCACTTCATTCTCCTTAATTCCCTGCCTGTCCAAAATACAAGATTTTAAATTGGCCATCTTTTTTTCATCAATGTCCCCAATCAGACAGAGCTTTTTAAAATGATTGAACTTTTTTAAATTGTTTATCACTAACCTGACTTTATTTGTATGTAGCCATTCAACATCCGGAACCCATTGGCCATCCCTTGGCCCGCTCATATAATTTTTTCTAAATAAGAAGCTTAAAAAGGAATTGGATATCAGAGCATTATTTGATCCGTCACCGGCCATTCGTTCCGCATATTTTGAAATAAAACCGGTAAATTGCATGAACTGATTTAAGCCCGATCTTTCTGAAATAGTCCCATATTTTCCAGTCTGCATACATACTAAAGTAGAATCTTTATTTACTGCACACGCCTGAAGCGTCCAATCTAAATTAATCAGGGTTGTTCCCGTCTGCCAAACATGGGATAACTCTTTCAATAGTGGCAGTTTAAGATTTTTTAGATTGGCCGCTTCACTGTCTACCTCACAAAGCCATTCACAGACCCGAATCTTTTTTAAACTTATAACTGGGATACTGTCCATGATAAGTTCATACATACCATCTGAAAAACTTTTTTTCTTTTTATTCCGTACTGGACAGGATGTCTTAACGAACCAGGAATTACCTTAAAATGCTGCCCTGGAAGCGCAGTCAATCCTCCAAACGGCTGAATGAAATACTGAAGCTCACCTCTATAACGCATTGTATAAATCTGAAGTAAATCATATCCTGCTTTTCCTCCAATGATTGAAGTAACAGTTGAACCGATGGTGGCCTTTACAGCATTGACATCTTGAAGAGTAATACTTTTTACATCTAATAATTCGATATTCTGAGCTTTACATTCCGCCTTAATCTGATCAATTCTGCGATCATATGCAAAATCCATGCCTTGATTAAAAATATTTGCCATGAAACACTTCCTTTCCACAAATTTTGAAAATTTTCCATTATTGTGTCTAATTATGGAATAATCACGAAAATTATATCATACATATTGAATTTAAAATATATAAAATATTAGCATTTTACATAATTTTCCATATAATTACGAAAGTGTTCCAGTTAACTTTCTGGGCGAATCGATTAACCTTTACTTTACGGGGAGTATGTTAATCCATACCCCACTGGAAACAGAACCTGATCTGTTCTGATATCCTCAACCCTTGAGTAGTAAGGCATTGGCAAAGTCCCTTTAAAGGTTTTCTTCCCTGTCACCACATTGGCGATACCATCTCCTTCACTTCCCGGAAGATAACACATAACAATACCGTCCCACTGTTCCATATAATCGCTGATGATAACATTTCTGCCAGATACAATTAACGCTACTGTGGGATTCCCCAGACTTTTGGCCTGGTCAATTGCTTTTTTATTACCGGTGAGACCCAGACTGCCAGTTATATTGATATCTGCACTGTCTCCTTTCCATTCTGTGTATGTCTTTTCTCCCAGACACAATAAGGTCAGATCAGCATCAGCCGCTTTTGCCGGATCAGTAATAATGGTCAGATTATATTCATCTGCAAGTTCTTTCAATCCATCCAGAATTGTTTTTCCTTCCGGGATCCATTTGCGTCCATGATTGTCTGCATCTGTACTTCCCAGCCAGGTAAACGTCCAGCCACCGCACTGAGCCCCTACATCATTTGCGGCAGGCCCCGTAACATATAGTTTGGTTCCCTTCTTAATTGGCAATATTTTATTGTCATTTTTTAATAATACAAGACTCTCTTCTACCAATGTTCTGGCTAAATCTCTGTATTCCTGTGATCCCAAACTGCTCTCTTTCGTGGTTACCTTCTCCATCATAGGATCATCTATAATTCCCATTTCCTTTTAACTGTAAGGATCCGGCTGACTGCATCATTTACACGGTCCATTGAAATTTTGCCTTCATTGACTGCATCAACAATATATTTCCGGCAATTTTCGAAATTGGAGTCTTCCATCAGCATATCGATCCCTGCATTGACTGCCGTAATTGTCTGATCTTTTAAGTTGTCACCCGGTATGTTATGTATGGAATTCCAATCGCTTACTATGAACCCCTGAAAGCCCATATCTTTTTTTAGTATGGATATATATTTTTCATTGGCATGCATTTTTATACCATTTACGCTGCTGTGACTAATCATAATAGTCTTAACACCAGCATCGATTTGTGCCTGATAAACCTTTAATAAATCTTGAATCTCCGCCTCTGAAAGCCTGGCATCACCACGGTCAATCAACCGCTTTTCTCCCTCTGAATTTTCACCAGTTCCGTATAAAACATTACCGTCTGCAAAAAAATGTTTCGCACAAGGGAGAAGCCCACCATCAATCAATCCCCTGGTATACGATGCTCCCAGTTCTGCAACCATACCATTTTCAGAGGAAAAACTCTCATAGGTACGTCCCCATCTGGGATCCTGTGCTGCAGATAAACAGGGAGAAAAGCTCCAGAGCATCCCCTGTGAATTTTGCTTCGTCTGCCACTGCCAATCCCATCTGATAAGTCAGCTCTTTATCATTGGCGGCTCCGATTCCTATATTATGGGGAAATATGACGGCGCCTCTACATCCCGCAAGGCCATGAACCTGATCATTTCCATAAATATAGGGCACCCCTGCCTCAGAACTTATGGCTTCTTTTTGATATTTCAAAATCATATTCTTCCACTGTGATGCGCTTAAGAAATTCTCACCAAATGTGGATAGAATGCTTCCGTAGCAGTTCTCCTTCATCAGATTATCCGGCATATTATATACCGCTCCCTGTACCATCTGAGCTGCCTTTTGATCAAGTGTCAATCTGTTCAGGATGTTTTCCACCGATTTGCTGTCAGTTTCGTTTTCTGTTTCAGCAGAAGTACTTACTTCCGTTGGACTTACGTTACTCGTCTGAGTACCCGCGCATCCTGATAATACCATCATGAAAATCAGACATGCCCCCGTCACGCTACTTCTCATCACTAAATCCCCCTTATAATAAATTTGCATACCGTTATCAACAAGTTTACTCTTGTTAATCACGATATGCAATATTTATCTATCTCCGGGGCATAGAACTTACTTTTTTAATCAGCATTTTCGCTGGCATAAGTAATCAGCTTACGAAAGGATTCTTCAAAATGCCTGTCATCTTCTTTTGTTCTTTTGAAGGTCCGCTAAGATGATTTTTTGCCTTCGCTCTCCTTGCTTCTTTTGCGATATGCCGTTCCATCAGGAGCTGATCAATATTATCATTGGTATACCACTTTCCTGACTGATGAATTCCATATGCACCTTTTGAAAGTGCCATGGCTGCTACTCCATAATCCTGTGTCACCACAATATCACCGGCTTTGCACAGGTTTATTAACGCAAAATCCACAGCATCCGCTCCTGCGCCAATGATCCTGATCTCACTGTAATCAGACTGTAATACATGATTGGTGTCACAGAGGAGGCAAACAGCTGTTTTATTATCTTTGGCTGTTTTTTCCACAATCCGAACCACCGGGCATGCATCTGCATCTACATAAATTGTCATCGGTTTCTACCTCATTTTTTGATAGGTATTTAGTAACTCATCGTTAATTATATATGCCTTACCATCTGCAGTCAATTTGGAATCTTCGTCTAATACCCGTGCCCTATAGGTCCAGCCAGCTGGAAGATCCAGTTAATCACCTAAGGTCTCCAGATCATCGATCGTTAAGCCTGGATCTATCTGTTGGGAATAGGACTGCATTCTGTACACATCACCAGCGGGGGAGGTTAATTCATATACCATATTTCCTTTCAGATAATAATAAGTTGTTTCTCTGTTTACTATATTCTCGGTGTATTTTATCTCCCAGGTTACCATGAAATATTGTTGTATGAAGCTTTGCCCTCTGTGTCATTTCAATTCCACCAAAATTTGCAATTTTCCCATCTTTTGACATGGGACCTGCTTCTATTTTATTTATCACCTAATGCCTCGGTCCATTTGCCAGTACTGCCATTGCACCATACTCTTTTGCAAGGGCATCGGTATCAATCTTCTCCCATAGATCCTGGGGAAGTTCATTGGAATTGACGGTATTGTATACTTCCATAGAAAGCTTAGCCCCTTTTCGGTAAACAGCTATAATTTCCCCGTAACGGAGATTTCTCCAATCATCACCATGATCAATGAATTGTGTTTTTTCCACAGAAGGTATTCTGTCCTCAAATTCCTTCATGTTGCCGCAAAACAAATAAATCAATACAATACCAATTATAAGTAATACCAATATTAATATTTTCCATGTCTTTGATTGTATCATTATTTTCCTCCTTTTAATATACATTATTTTTATAAAATTATTTTAATATACATTTGTATCGCAATTCATTATATGATATAATCGAATGAAAGTAAATGATGTTCAAAGATAAGAGACAGGAGGCCTTATTTTGTATCATATAAAAGAAGACAAGCGTTCGAAGCAATCATCAAACCTGATTTTCAATGCATTTCAATCACTGCTTTATGAAAAAAACTACTCCGATATTAAAATAACAGAAGTTATAGAACGGGCTCAAGTCAGCCGGGCGACCTTTTACAGAAATTACGATACACTGGAAGATATTTTAAGATACGAATGTGATCAAAAGTTTATTAAATTAAAAGAATATATTTCTGGATATTATCTTAATCAGAATTTGGAAAGAAATACCCATCCACTGGACCTGCTAAAACCTTTTTTAAGATTCTGGTATTTGGATTCAGGTATCATTGAATTATTAATCAGGATCAATAACAAAGAAATATTATATAGTAATATAGCAGACATGGTTAAGAAATTAATAGACAGAGTAAAATCAAGTCCTGACAAAGACCCCTTTTATGAATACAGTTTAACTATACGTTCTAATATCATTATGGGAATCCTGGAAGTCTGGATATTAAACAATAAAAATACGGCACCCGATACATTAAGCATTCAGGTAATGAAGCATCTTTCAGAGTCTTTGAAATACAAAGTTGATATCAGCAACGATGATATTTAGCATTGATCAGACATAAAAAATAAGGCGGCTGTTTTTCTTAGAAATATAAGAAAAGCAGCCGCCCATTATTATAAAGGTAATACCGTCCTTTTTAAATTCCTGGTTTAAAACCTGTCCCATTGAATTATAGATAGCAGATACACCACAGAAAATTCCCACGTATCCGGCAATTGTATGTATGGATTCCGCTCCTGTAAAGTTAGCCAGTGACAACAGGAAGAATAAAACGGTAAGAGAGCCAAAAACTACCTGGCTGGCACGGTTATGTTTTAACGTTCCGATAAACATAAAAAGTGTGAACACACACCATAAGCCTAAATAAAATCCTATGCTTTTGGGATCAGCAGCTTCGATTCCTTTAAACGGGTTAATCCAGATTAAAATCAAAGACCACCAAAAGAAACCATAGGCTGTAAATGCTGTTGCACCAAATGTATTGTTTTTCTTGAATTCCATGATACCAGCTATGATCTGAGCGGCACCACCTAATCCAAATCCCATTGCTACAATCACAATGGATAAAGGAATCAATCCTGCATTATGGATATTTAGCAGGCAGGTAGTCATTCCAAATCCTAAAAGTCCAAGAGGAGCTGGATTGGCAATGGAAGGAGTGGATGGGGCTGTTGGTGTTGATTGAGTTACTGAAGCTGTTTTGGTTGACATTAGTTGAAAATCCTTTCGTTGTTGTATATGCAAAAACGCACCTGGCATATAATATCATCTATTTTAGAAAAACACAACATAAATCTTGTCTTCCGTTTACAAAATGAAGGATTATCACTTTTTTATATTCAGAGGTGCACATAAGGTGGCCGCGGAATCTTCTAAACACCTCAAAAATATAAGAAAGAAGGATGAAATATGGCAGTGAAAACCTACTCGCTTTCCAAAGACGGCGAGACTCGTCTGAGCACCAATTTTAAGGTTAAGGAATTTGCATGTAAGGATGGAAGTGACAAGATTCTGATTGACGGAGATTTGGTTGCCTATTTACAGAAGATCAGAGACTGGGCCGGAACAGCTGTAACAATTAACAGCGGCTACCGGACAAAAAGTTACAACGAATCCATTGGCGGCGCAACCAATTCTTATCATGTGAAAGGACAGGCTGCTGATATTGTAGTCAGCGGTAAAACCACTTTAAATGTAGCCAGAAAAGCAGAAGATCTTGGTATGAAGGGAATCATGCAGTATATTACAAGCGGTTTTGTGCATGTAGATACAAGAACAACGAAATATTTTGCTAAAGTACAAAACGGGAAAACCACTTCTGTATCCACCTTTGATTAAGATTGATACGAACCTAATAATAGCGCCCTGCTTCATATTACTGAACCAAGGCGCTATATAACGTAAAGTACTGTCAGATTAAATCAGCCGGTAAATTCTATGGATGATATAATTGAATCTAATATGTTTTCATAATCATTGCTTAAATCGGATTTATAGGTACAGTTGAATTGAAAAGAAACAGGTCCAACTACCGTTTCATACTGTGTCATAGTATATTCCACATCATCGGCCTTATATTGAAATACAAGCTTAATCGCTTCATTGCCATCAATGGTAGTTTTTGATAAATCTGTTATAACCACGTCTGAATAGCTTTCTGACAAAAGTGCTTTGTAATCTTCCGCTGTTCGATTGAAATCAGTGAGCCAGGCTTCCCCTCTGGAATACCAAAAAACAGGATCACTCCCTGATTTTGAATCAAAAAAATTAACATAAGATATATCTTCCGCAGGGTTTTTCTCAGATGTCCAATCTGCCGGATAATTGAATTTTATTGCTTTATTGGAATAACTGTTTACCTGAGGTAATGACTGATCTGTTGCAGATGAGGATGTTTCTGCTTGTATTGATGTCTCATTTGCTGGAGATGATGATTCTGTTTTCAGATATTCTGGCTGCGTTTTATTTTGACAGGCGGATAACAATAACATTGCTCCTGCTGCAAATGCAAATAAACACGAAGTTTTTTTATACTTTTCTTTTAGAAAATTCATTCTTATAAATCTCTTTAACACACTTCACCATTTTCTTTCTATTTTATTCCTGACTATGCACATGCTCCATAAACTTAAAAATCTGTAACGTTTCTGCCGCTGCTTCATGATTTGCCTGCTGCTGCCAAAACGCGATAAATAAAAGTTCAATACACTGCATCATAAGGGGCAGAGCTTTTTTCTCATCATTTTCTAAAACAATCATAGATTCATATCCGCTTAGAAACAGACTGATAAACCTGATCCACTTATGTTTAATTGCCATAAGATCTTTGATACCCTGTAATTGCCCTGACAGGAAATAAGCGATGTCAAATAAGCGGGCATCCTGTTTACCTAAATCGAAATCCAATACACCGGTTAATGTTGTTCCTTCAAACAGTAAATTACCGTAATGCAGATCCCGGTGAATCTGCTGCCTGGGTAGCCTGGGATAAATACTGCATAGTGCTTCCACTGGTCCGGACCATTCTTCCTTGGTCAACAGGCTGCCGCTGGAAAGCTCCCTGCTGATCCAGCCTGTAAGTTCCTGGTGAAACGGATTAACTCCAGTCTTATTATCTGATACTGTCATAAAGGCACAGTGAATTTTCCCAATGACAATGCCGGTCTCATAAGCAATGGATGCATAGTCCTGTTCAAACACCTCTTTTATATGACTGCCAGTAAGTTTTTCCATCAACAGATAACAACCCTCTTCTGCCAATATATAATCCCTGCCATCTGTAGCTTTCATAATATGAGGCACTGGAACCCCATGGGAGCGAAGTGCTGCAGTCAGCCTTATATTATTAAGTGCAGCATATTTTGTACCGACCGATTTTAAAATATACTTCCCCGCTACTTCCCAGGTTGTGGGCGTAGTGGTAACTGGCTCCTCATTCAGCCCCCAAAATTCCATTATACCAGCTGTCATATTAACACCTCTGTAATTTTTTAACCTGTAACATCAATGGAAGACGTAGTTCCTCCATTTGCTCTTGCCGCACTGTTCCATGCCTGATTGTAGATTCCCCACAGCTGGGATTCTCTTGCATCTTCCGCCTTTGTTCCATAAGAAATCCATCTGCCATTGGAAAATGAAGCTACCATCTCTCCATTGCTGTCGTAAAATTCAGCGTAAGAAACATCTTCTGCTTCCTTGCTATACTTCACAGAACCAAACATATAATCCAACAGATTAAAGGTTTTCGGTTCCTGTCTGGTATTTTTATAAATCGCTCTTAATCCCTGGGAAATAATACTTTTCCTGTCAGGGGAAACCGCAGAAACGTAACTTTTTACCAGATTTCTAAATCCGGCTGAATCGGATTGGAATTTACCGGCCGCCTGATCTTTTTTTGCCTGCTCAATGATAGCTGTCTTATACTTTTCATCGCTCATCGCAGGTGCTGTTTTTGTGTTAAAATGAAAATCGGTATAATCGGGGGAAGGTACACTCCCCCGTTTTTCTGTACCGGATGGCTGGCGGCTTTGCACCAGAGATTTATCATTTCCTACGCGCATCTTTTCTCTGCTCCTTATCTTTTTCAGGAACGACTTCCATATGGGCTGGTCATGAGAAAATCCTTCCCGTAATTTATACTTTGATTTCTGGTTAGTAACTAAAAGGAGTCATCCCAATAAATCGTAATATAAGGATTAGAATATGATTTAGATCCAATGTCTAATATCATACCATGGGAAATCGCGCCGCTGATACAGGTAGCGTTAAAGGAAATTGTATACGTTCCATTGGCTTTGGAAGCCAAAAATCCGTTTGTTCTCAACGTTGTATTTTCCTTGCCGTTCCAAGTCACTTTCTCTGCTGAACTTCTGTTACTGCTGGCCACTGTCAGGTAATTGGTAAGTACAGCTCCTGAATATTTCAGCGAACCCGGATTTACCTCAAGCTTTGTAATAACAGCATTGGCCGGAAGTCCGGAAACACGGAAGGTAACTTCACTGGAATTGCCGGTTTGACCCTTATTTAATGCAAGACTCATGGTGCCGGAAGAAGTCACTTTCTTGGTTCCTGTTGCAGCATATGCTGAGGTAGTTGCTGTAAATGCCATTGTTATGACTAATAAAGCGCTGAAGATTAATTTTAAAAACTTATTTCTACTCATAAAAATGCCCCCTGTTCTAATTTAGTAAGAGAATTCCAGCAACCAGCCTGCTGTATCCCTTATTATACTTATCGGTTTCTTTGGGGCATTTCTAAGATTTTAATTATGATTTGATATTCCATTTCAGCATAACTGTCAAAATAGCCTTATTCCCTTATATTGAGAAATGCATCTTCCAGCACTTTACCATCACAAGGACCAAAGTCAACGCCAAGAATGGAAGCTATGGTCGGGGCAATATCTACCATATGAATTTCTCCTAACTGGTATCCTTTTTTAATCCCTTTTCCTGACACCACAAAGCAGCAGCCATATTCTGGCTTCTCCGGAGAATATCCATGGGTCGCATACGTTTTATTCTCTTTATTTAAATCAGTTACAAGGGGACCCGTAATTTTGTCATCAAAGCTATAACCCAGTTTTGCTTCCAGCATACAGCCAGAAACCGGGAAGGCATGGAACCGTTCCAGTTCTTCTCCAGTATAGATTTTCTCTATACCTAAGGTTTCATCTCCTGCCGCTTTTTGAAGAATCTGCAGCGCGCGCTGCTTCGCCTCGTCATCATTTTCCTTGACGTGCAAATAAGCTGAACCGCCTGTGGACTGCAGATATGCCCTCCAATGCATGCTCCCATTTTCTTCATATATAAGACCGTCTTCTTTGAGAAGTTGATTCAGCCTCACCTTATATCTGACATTTTTCTGCCCATGATCACCTAATACCATGAATACTGTTTCCTCTGAAATACCCGCCTCAGCAACAGCATTCATCATCTTTCCAATTCGCTCATCCATGCGCAGGAGAACCTGATCAATCTCAGTACTGTCTATCCCATAATGATGTTTTGCATCGTCCAGATCAATGAAATGAATCATTAAGAGCTCCGGTTTCTTTGATAATATCGTGTCTGTACCGCACATAACCGTAAAATCATCCAGGTAGGGCTGTTCAATTCCTTTTCTTATTTTTCCGTATTTTATCTCAAGCCCCATACAATAAAGGGGATTTCCATTTTTTAGTATTTTAAGAGCCTGATTTTCACGGCCGATTGCTTTTATCTCAGGCATATTATAACGTATGGAAGCCTTTCCCGTGACAGGCCATAAAATTGCAGCGGATTTCATCTTATGCTTTTTTAATGCTTCGTACACGGTGGGAACCCTGATATCTTTTCTGAACCAGAACCATGCCTGCTCTTCTTCTCCAACAAAAGGCTGGAGCGGGTTATTATGATAAATTCCGTGCTTATCCGGATAAACTCCCGTCATCATAGTGGTATGGACAACATAGGTAAGAGTCGGATACACACTTTTTAATTTCGTACTAAAAACCCCGTTTTTTATTAAACGGGAAAGATTGGGAAGCCTGCTTGCTTTTTCCCAGTTATCTTCAGAAAATGCATCATAAGAGATTACGATCAGATGCTTTGCTTTTTCACTGCTCACTTTCATCATCCCATCCTTCATCTTATTTTTCTTCCACAGGAAGCCTTATAAATATAATAAATCCCACTAAAAAGAGGGGGATAATTCCAATAATACTCCATCTTGCATTGCCTGTAACAGCAGTTGTAAGAGACATCAGAGTGGGTCCCATAATAGCTGAAAATTTACCAAAAATATTATAAAACCCAAAGAATTCGTTGGATTTTTCCTTTGGAATTATTTTAGCAAAATAAGATCTGCTCAGCGCCTGAATCCCTCCTTGGGCAGAACCAATCATTGCACCTAGAATGAAGATGTGCCAGACAGAAGAGATGAAAAATGCAGCAATGCAGGAAATGATATAGGTAAATATTCCTACGATAATCATAGTTCTGGCAGAGAAACGTTTTGCCATATTTCCATAAAAAATGGCACAGGGGAAGGCAATAATCTGAATAATCAGCAGAATTCCCAGCAGGGAGAAGGTATCCAGTGCATCGTTTCCCATAACTGCGGTGGCATAAGGGATTACCATCTTAATAATGGTATCCACGCCATCAATATAAAAGAAATAGGCACCAAGAAAAATAAATACTGTCTGATACTGTTTAATCTGCTTAAATGTTTCTGCCAGTCTTTTAAAACTATTCTTTATAGTATCCTTCCCGGGTTCCACATAATGAATCTGTTTTACATCTCTTATCATGGGAATGGTAAAAATTCCCCACCATAAAGCTGTAATAATAAAACCAATCTGATATCCGATGGATTTTTCCATTCCCAGAAGAAAGATCAGTATCAGACTAATACCAAAGGGGATGACACTGGATATGTAGCCGAACGCAAAACCAAGGGAGGATATCTTATCCATTCTTTCATCACTGGTGACATCTACAATAAATGCATCGTAAAAAATATTAGATCCTGCAAAACCAATTGCTGACAGAATAAAAAATAGAATTAAAAGCTGCCACTGCCCGCTGGAAGGAGGGATAAACGCCAGTGATGCAGTTGACAGGACTCCCAGACAGGTGAAGAATACAAAAAAGCGCTTCTTTTTGTCCTTATAATCAGCTGCAGCCCCCAAAATGGGACTTAAAGCCGCAACCAGGATACTGGCAATGGAATTGAAATATCCCAGATCCATGCTGCGTTTCACATTATCAAACATTCCGAACATAATCGGCAGTAGCGCGGTTGTGACAGCCATGGAATAAGCTGAATTACCGCAGTCAACCAGTATCCATGATTTCTCTTCCCTGCTTAAATTCATGATTAAATCCTCCTGTTACTGGTCCACGCCTCCCTGCACTCTCCCTACAATTCCACCTTCCAGCATTACTTTAATGCCTCTTGGATGATTGGGAGAATTGGTTAGTATTCTTTGGACTACACCCTCTGTCAGCTTGCCTGTTCTCTGATCCTGTTTTTGCACCACCATAACGCGGTCGCCTATTTTAATGTTTTTTCTTACTGTTCCGTCCATTTTTGTCTCCTCATACCACCAATTGAAATTTTATATTTTAACGTAATTGAGAGTCAATTCCTGCTGCGCAGTCACTTGTAAAACCAGCTGTTTCCTTTCCTCACTGAACGTAAACTTAAGTTTTGTATTCAGTGGTGTCTCATAATGCCAGATGCAGGCAGCAAACTCCTCATGATTCCACTCCCCATAGCAGACCGCTCTGTAAAAGGATTTGGCTTCCCAGAACGGCTTTGTGGTCCTAACCCATTCTTTCTCTGCAAAACGAACCACAGATAAAGGTTGGGAGTTTTCCCCATTATACAGTGCAAGCAGACATTCACCATTTTCAAAATCAAAGCTGATCTTTTTTATATTGAAATCTTTCTCCTCTGTGGTGTCAGAAGTAAGCCTGTAGGAAGCACGGAATACAGGATAAGGATCTGCATTTTCGTTCACCTTCAGATGTGTCTGGCTTGATCCAAACTCAACCAGTTTACTGGAATCATCACTTTGAGGCAGAGCCCCTTCCCCTCCAAGTGCCGGAAGAAGGTCACTCCAGACCAGCTTCATAAATTTACCCATGTCTAAATTGCTTGTTACTGCAACAACGCAGTTATATTCAGGCATAACGATACAGTATTGTCCATACATACCATCTCCGCGGTACACTCCTTCGGGCACACATCTCCAGAACTGGTATCCATAACCCTGTGCCCAGTCATTATCGGCTTCGTCACCGTTGTTAATCTGTTTGGAGGTTGCTTCCTCGATCCATGCTGCAGGTACCAGCTGCCGCCCATTGTATTCACCCTTTTGCAGAAGCATCTGTCCAAAAACGGCGATATCCTCTGTCTTAATATTCAGACCAAAGCCTCCAAAGCTGATACCCAGATTGTCTTCTTCCCAAACGGGATCAATTCCCAGCGGTTCAAACAGCCTGGGCATAAGATAGTCCACAAGCTTCTGCCCGGTTAATCTTGTAATAATCGCAGAACACATATAGGTAGCCATGGTATTGTAATAGAACGCGCTTCCCGGCTCATTCTTTACATGGGAGCTTAAGAACCCCAGAATGTTATTATAATTCTCATCATCCCAATCCCAGTTCTCATATGTCATTCCGGTTCCCATTGTCAGGAGATTTTTCACGGTCATTTTCTTAATTTTACCGTCAATCTTTTCTCCCAGTTCTTTCATTTCAGCTGTAAAAATATCAGCAATCAGAGTATCTGTTGTCAGCAGACCTTCCTCTATTGCCAGCCCAATTGCCATGGAGGTAAAGCTTTTGCTTAACGAAAATAATTGATGTCTGTACTGGGGTCCATAGGGCTTCCACCAGCAATCAGCAATATTTTTACCGTTCTTTAGCAGCATAAATGAATGAAGTTCTAATTCCTGTTCATTTACTTTGTTTAAAAATTCCAGAATCGCCTTGGAATGAACTCCCTGTGATTCCGGTGTGGCTTTTTCAAATCTCATACACTACCTCCCATACTATAAACAGATCATTTGCATTTAACATCATTGTATGACAAATTGGCAAATAATACAATTAAATACTTGCTAAACTGGAACCCAGATGCTTTAATTCCCAGCATAAGTCTTCTCTGTCATGTATTGATCCGTTCCGTAAATCAGTGACAACAGGTACCTCCTTCACATTAAATTCCAGAGTTCGAAACATTTGATTCGTATAATCAATATACGGCTTAAACAGATCAGCATTGGGATTGCCCTGGTTAAAAGAAAGAACCATTTGTTTCTTAACAGCATTTTCTTTAAAGTAGGGGGAAAACCTTGGTGAGAACCGTGCAAACAGCCTGTCGGTGAATATCTTTCCCTGAGCGCTCATCTGACCCATGTAGATTGGCAGGCCTAAGATAATAACATCTGCATCCTCCAAGGCACCATATATTTTCTGCATATCATCATTAATAACACAGCCCTGATCGCCCTTATGGCAGGCCCAGCAGCCCCTGCAAGGTTTTATATTAAGATTGCTGAAACGAAACGACTGGATTTGGGCACCCTGCTCTCTTGCGCCCTCCAGCATGTTATTTACAATAAAAGCAGTATTGCCTTCTCTTCGCTCACTGGCGATAATTCCTATTATATTCATTTGTTTGTTTCCTCCTTTTGATTTGGAATATCATTTGCTTTGTTTTTTTGTGTCCTAAGACTCATAATTACATGGTAATACTTTTTTGTGTCCTTGTCAACAATAAATGGGTGTAATAAAAAGCAGCCCTCTCTTTCTTCATTTGGGCTGCCTCTCCATCAGTTATAATTTATCACACCAGCCAGACGTAATATCCACCCCCAGCTTTTTTATCTCTGCATCTAAATGTTGATTAAATTTTTCCGCAAAACCAAGCATGTTGTCATACTGTTCTTCTGTTATTTTCAAATACCGCTTTATCCCGCTCTTTATACTCCCTATGCAATTCCTCATGAACTTTGTATATCTGATCGCCCTGTTTTGTAAGCCTGAAATATACTTCTTTCCGGTTATCTGGTTTCTGATAACTTTCAATCAGACCTTTTTCAATAAGCTTCCTGGTCAGCTTACTGATTGCGCTTCTTGTCATGTAAAACGTCTCAGCAAGTTTTGTCACATTAGAATCTTCATTTCCACCAATGTATTCGATACAATGTACTTCTGAAGGATTATACCCTTTCAGTCTGGTTTTCATTTTGAAGCTGTCAAGCCACATCTTCTTATTAAATAAATCCCAAAGCTCTGACATAACCTGTTCTTCTTTGTCCACATCCTGTTCCTCCGTCCCTTAAATTTAATCATGGGGGATTATCACCTTTTCATATTCATACTGCCCCCCATCCACAGTCATCAGGCTCATCGTAATCTCCAAATTGAAGCGCCGCTTACCACAACTGCCAGGATTAAGATACAATACACCGTCTATCACTTCTGAGAAGTATTTATGAGAATGACCATAGATCACTACGTCCACCTCTGACAAATGTCTGGGGACATCTTTTCTGTTATGAACGATGAAGAATCTCACACCTTCAATGGTCACAGAAATGCTGGCCGGCAAATCTTTCGCCCATTCCATGTCGTTATTGCCGCGCACCATGTAGGTCTCTCCCATCATTCGGACCGCATCCGCAATGGAGGGGGGGTATCAATGTCTCCGGCGTGTATTATGCAATTGGCGTTATCCAGTTCAGCCATGACTGGCTCTCTTAAAATGCCATGAGTATCCGATATGATTGCAATGTGTTTCATTGGTTTCACTTACCTCATCATACCAGCAAATCGTGTTATGTTGTCTTCGGCAACCTTTGACTGACTCTGTTTCGAACCGGTTATCTTTTTCATAATGAACTTCTCCAGAAAATTCATTTTTTCATAATTGCATTCTCCTCCAAAGAACCCTTTTGCGGCGCACACCGCCAACAGATCCTGAGGGAAAGAGGATTCAAGCTGCTTTTGTGCATCCTCTTCCTTTGCCATTCCACAAATAAAAAGCCCTAGTTTTTTCTCTTTAAGAGTATTAAGATTGTCTGTGCAAAAACGCATTACCGGCTTTCTTATCTTTCCTGCATAGATGGAACCGCCTATGATGACTTTATCATATTTCTTCAGATCAGGAAGATTACTATTTAAATCATAGATATCCACGTTTTCCTCCAGCTTTTTTGCAAGAATTTCAGCGCACGTTTTTGTAAATCCATATTTAGTTGCATATACGATTAATGTACTCATTTTTAATACCTCCCATATTAAATCGTCAGCAGTTTCAATTTATAAACTGTATTGTTACACACCAGTTGCCAGGCCTTTCATTGTAAAATCAGTGAGGTAATCCAAAATTTCCGGAAAATACTGTAATCCGATTTCTTCCTTATGGATCTCAATTGTAATAATAGATGTAAATATGGCCATAATCATTGTGCTGTCAATATCGTTTCTTATTTTACCCTGTTCCTGCCATTTTTTTATGATCTCAAAAAAATCCTGATACATGAAGTCAAGCCGGTTAAGCCCCTTTTGTTCACGAAAATAATTCTCTATTTTAACGGATACCTCCTTGTTATACCATTCTTTCAGAATCGGATTTGATTTCATACCTTTTAAATTTAAAAGCATCAATTCCTTAACTACACTCCCGAGCTCCTGGTCCATATTAACTGATTTCATGATTTTTTTCTTAAGCTTCTCGTTTTCTTCCAGATATATTTCCATGAAAAGTTCCTCTTTTGAGGAATAATAATTATAGAATGTGCCTGTTCCTATACCTGAAGTTTTCGTAATATTCGAAACATTCGTATCCTTAAACCCGTTCCGGCTGAACAGTTCCTTTCCGCAATTAAATAAAATCGTTTTTGTATCTTTCAATATAAAGTCCTCCGAAAATTCTATTTCTAAATAACGACTAATTTCTAATTATACTCGCCATTCCATGTCCTATGTAATCAAAGATCTGACCCATCAGCTTTAATGGGATTTAAGGATACCACGTAATAATAATCCGATTCAAACCAGCCATTTTTACTGTAGTACTGGTAATCATAATATTCATCGTTCAGCATTTTTTTCATGCCTGATCTGGACATTCTAAACATCATCAGCCTGAAAATGGATGGGGATGGCGCCGTTTGACGCATCAATACCTTGTTGAACCTTGCAGCGGCTTTTTTTATTTCAAGTGAGTTTTTTTTCTGTACATCTTTTGTGACCGGCTCCAGAGTTTTTAATACACATCCTTTTGCAGTACTATATCCCAGATTCTCTCCCATATTATTGAGATACTTTATAATAGAGTTTCCCCCATAAATACCCTGAGTAACAATGGATGTAAATGCTTTTCCAAAAAAGTAAGGCCGATGCAGAAAGAAAGCTGTCCGGTCCAACAGATTCTTCATGGATGCTGAAACATGAAACGCATAATTGGGGGTAGCAAATATTACCCCGTCAGAATGGACCATCTTCTCAATCAGCAAATCTCTGTCGTCGTGTAAGGGGCAGAATTTTTCTCCTTTATTGAAACACAGCTTGCAACCCCTGCAAAACTCAATTTGATAATCCGTTAAAAAAACATACTCAAATTCGATCTCTGTAAGGGATTTCAAATTTCTCTCAAATTCGCGGACTGCTTCGTAAGTAGCTTTTTTCTGGGCACTTCCTATCAATGCAGTAATCTTTTTCATATAAAGCCTTTCCGTAACGGATAAAATGTGAATGAAAATAATAATATTCATTCACATTTTAGCATTTTCATTCCTTTACGTCAAGTTCGATTTCTGGCATTTTAGTGCATATTATCGCAACCATTCATAACTCCACTTTGCAATCTCAGCAATTAAATCCAGCGGAAGCGGTTTGTCATAAGGAAGCTGTATCGCACCCTTACTTGTTTTATACTCCGTCAGTCGTCCTGCAAAATGAACCATTGCATTCTCACCGGGATACACTCCGATATGTTTCTTAAATGCCGCAAAATGAATGATATTATGTCCTCTCCAATATGTTGGCATCTTCCACGAAATACGTTCCTCTGCATCGGGCAATGCGGTTCGGATTGTATTCCGAACCTGATGTAAAAAGGGGCTGAACCTGCTTTGCCTGAGCTTCAATATAGGCATCTATGGTATTTGGTGCCTCACTGCAAAAATGATTTTGATCCTGATTTGTAAATTCCCGTCCACATTTTGGGCATTGCCACATAATAGATTTACCTCCTTATCTTATCCTTCCATACCAAGTATCACAATACCGGCAGCAGCAATGGCAATGACAAGATACTGTTTCCATGACAGCTTTTCCTTTAATATAATTCTTGCCCAGACAAGTGAAAAGATACAATAAGATGAAATTAACGGAGCCGCAACAATTGCATTATCCCCCAACGCAAAAATATATGCAAATTGTCCTGCCGTTTCAAATACACCTGCAAGGATCTTTGGTTTTTCAGCGGATAGTTTAATTTTCTGCTTTTTAACAATCACCACATAAATAAATGCAAAAACAGCCATCATCAAAAATGTGAACTCATATGCAATATTGGCTGGTCCCTCTGCAATATACCGGTCAAGAACCAATGCATCTGCAAAAGTACCAAGCCCATCAATGATACAGTAAAAAATCGGAAAGAAAATAGCAATAAAGCTGTGAGTATATTTTCTGTCCGGAACGATACCGGCCTGCACCCTCTGCGCATCCTCCTGTTTCTTTTCAAACACAGAAAGAAAGAAAATTCCGATGCATACCAATGCCACCGCAAAAAAAACTGCAACCCGCTCATTGTCTCCTTCAAAATAAAGAAGCACAAAAGAGCGGCAACTGCGCCTGATGAATTACAAATAGGTGTGGAAACAGAAAGGACTACATAACGCAGGCCTACATAACCAAGTATCATAGCCAGAATATAAAGAAATGATACAGGCAGATAGGTGAGAATATCTGAAATCTGAAACTGGGCACCTCTGCATAATTCAATCACTGCGTGTATTCCCATGATGGTACCCACTGCCATAATCATCTTCCAATGACTGTATTTATCATCTGGCTCTGAACCCATTTTTGAAAAAAGGTCAGAGCCACTCCAAAATAATATCGCAATAAGCGAAAGAATAAACCACATTGTATCTCTCCTGTCTTTGTCTTAATCTTGCAGTGGTATATACTGCGATATGATTATAACATGACAGTGAATCTTTTTGATTAATAATTATAATATTTTTTTCGCCGCATTATAAAGAACTTAAAACCAGTCCTTTCCATATTATAGAATGTAAAATTTTGTTTCACGCATTGGAAGGAATAAATATGAAGAGCAAAACTCATATTCTAATGGCAAATTTACTAATGGAGGATATGAAAAACGGAAATGGTAAAATTACATTAAAAGATATTGGACAATATTCTGTTCCTGAAGAAATCAGTCAGGCTATACTTAACAATCCTGATTATTTCCGAGCTGGTTCTGTTGGTCCTGATTTTTATCCGGATATGATTGTGGGGCAGACAATCATACACCCAAAAAATTCTGGTGATTGGATAGATTATATGTTTCACCAACTTCTGTATATGTCCCCATTAGATACCAAGCGTAGCCAGGTCCTAGCCTTTTTTGTAGGTTTTATGCTGCATTATGCCGGTGATTTATATGGTCATGAATATGTTAACGGCTGGGCTGGCGGTTGGTTTCCACCGATTAACGAAATAATCAGTTCACCGGAAAAGGCTAAAATCATAATTCGCCATATATTAATTGAAACTTATATGGATCAAAAAATTCCTGCAAATGAAAATCTTACGATTAAAATACCTAAAGAATTTATAGAAGAATGTTTTACTTATGATGATGCGCTCCAAAGATATCCGGCAGATAACGATTATAATATCTTAAATACCATGTCAGAATTGTCAAAGTATGTACATGAAAAATCACTGGATAACTCTATAGCCACATTGGATATTTTTAGCTATTACGCTTCCTGGGACTCCGATATCCGTACTGGAATTTCAGAATGGATAAATACATGGAACAAAATAGCTGAAGATTTTATGAAAGAGGATGGATTAAATAGAGCAAAGGAAGATTTGAAGATCTGGTTTGATTCTTACTTCCTAAAGATGACTTTTATACCAGATGTATTAATAGATATAATACAAAATATTGCCCAAATCATGGATTATCTGAATATTTTCAAACATATTAAAGAATTAATCCTTGATATGTTTACCGATATTGCTATTCAGCTCGTTTATGCCGCAACCGGAATTAGAGTCACTGATATTGTAGCTGCGATTAATGAATTACAAAAAATGCTGAAGGATCCAAAATTGTATTTAAATAATGGTATTTTATTTTCCGAAAGAAATATCACTGACCAGTTGGATAAGGATTTCGGTAATTTGGGTATTAGCAGAGATACCCAGAATCAAACCTTCGAAGCGTTCAACAACTGTCTTAACATGTGTAAATTATGTTTACTTGGTCCTACAAATTTAAATAAGATGATAAATAATATAGAGAAGACAACAATTTCTCCTTTTATCATAGGGAGAACTATTCCAGCAATCCAAAATTTAAAAATCACCATCAAAACAAGTTCTGATTTGTTATCTGGCACAGATGATAATGTTTATTTTGCTGTCTTATCAACTGCTGGAAGAGTATATGAAACACTTATGGACAAATCTGGATATAATGATTTGGAACGGGATGATTTGGATAATTATGATTTTGTTTTACCAGTAAAGATCCCTCTTAATGATATTATAGCTTTCCGGTTACGCAAAGATTATATTTCCATCGACGATGACTGGAAACCGGCCTGGATACAAATAACAGATAATTCAACGCAGCAATTGGTTTATAAGCAGGATATTAATATAGTAATTAAAAAACGGGAACCCTATATTATGAAAGCTTTGCCAACTGAAATCGGGCAAGATCTGGAAATTGATCCGGCTATTATATCATTCCTCTACAGCCTGGACGGTCAAGGGATTTCCACTGAAAATCCTACCTCTGATAAACAATGGGCAAATGATAATTTCATCTTCTTCAAAGATATAACTCTGCGCCAAAATATTATGACTAAATTATTTCATTTGACACCGGAAAAATATACCCAAACTATCTTTAATGATTATATTCTTGCGAAATATAAAACTAAAATTACCAAGATTATACTCTATAGCGACGATGTTGTATATGGAATTCAACTTAGATACAATGAGTTTCTAACTCCTCTTCATGGCACAGCTAATGGTACCAAGACAATATATAACATAGACCCCGATGATTATATTGTTAGAATATATGGCAGCATAGGAAAGTATCAGCCATTAGGCAATCAGGATACCATAGCAAATTTATCAATACAGACCAAAAACGGAAAAGTAATAAATGCAGGCAGGGGGCAAAGCTTTACACCTTCAAGAACTTTTCATTATATCGCTGAAAATGGAAAACAAATTTCTGCTTTATCCGGACGCTGCCAAAGAAAAAGCGGTTGGACTGATTCCGGTTTGTCAGATCTCTATGTAAGTCTTTATATATAATGATACTCTTTAAAAGATAAAATCGGGGTGTCTGGCTCATTTTCCCCATGACACCCTGATCTTTTATACCAGTTTGCACTCAATTGATGACTCCCAGTATTAATTGCTTATTTGCTCACACTGTCCGAAATATTCACAACAGATCCATCCTCACAAATTCAAAAAGTGAGGCAGTATCCTTATCGGCAGTGGTGATGACCGCAAAAGTTCTGGTTGCTTCCGGATAGTCCGTGTTATGATCAATCCAGGTTCCATCGTTTAAGTAGTATTTGCCATCACCCATATCATGATATTTCGGTACATGTGTATGGCCAAAGATTTAAAGTATTTTAAATCAGCAGACGCACCTGAAAAATTCCATTCTCTATTTTATAAATCAACTCACCCTCATACTTTTTGGCAAAAGCAATCACACTCTTGCTGCCGATGCCATGTCCTTCATCTCGTGAGATGGGATAACCATTTTCATCAAGAGGGGGGACTTCGGAACAGGGATTAACCATTTCCAGCAGCAGCCTTCCCACGTTCTTGCAGTTAAAAGTAATATACGGTTTTTGATTTTCCGGCAGTTTTTTACAAGCCTGAATTGCATTTTCCATCAGGTTTGAAATTACCATGGAAAGCTCCAGTGAATCTACTTTCAGATCGCCTGGAATATCCAGTGTAATCTGTGCAGGAATCCCCGCCTGCTCTGCCAGACCGGCATAGTGACAGACAGCCGCGTTGACAACCGGATTCTGACAGTAGACCCGGTTGATTTTATGTACAGTTTCATTTTGATTTTTCAGTAATGTATACACCTCATTGGTCTGCCCGCCCTCTAGAAGTTCCAGAAGAACATTGTTAAAATGGCGGCGATCATGGGCTGAACGGCTGTTCTGCGCCGATATTTCCTCCATCAGCTCCAGCCTCTGCATCATGTTGCCTGCTGCCAGCTCCAGATATTCCCGTTCTGCCTGCATTTTATGGTTTTCCTCTTTCGCCTGAAACTCTCGCTGATGATTTTTGAGAGAGATGATAATGGAACCATAGGACGCAAGCCCGACGAAAATAACCAAAAGTAGTGGAATTTCCTTTTCGGTCAGCATAACTACAATGTCATCCGCAGTCAGCACATAGTAATTAAATGTGATGTAAATTCCCAGTGCAACAGCAAAATATGCTGGCCAATGCTCAACTGCCTGCCGATAAAGCGGACGCACATAGCGGGATAAAATAAGCAGAAATGCCAAATAAAATAATCCGAAGCACTGAATTTGCATAAAGCGGAAACGGCAGTTTTCTTGAACCGAAAAAGCTTAATGTGATTACAATATCACTAATATTCTGAACGGTAATATAAGAAAACAACCATTGCATGAATGTATCTTTAAACAAAGGCCGGACAGCAAAACACAGTACTGCAAATAAGACAATATCAAGCTTGGAGAGAAGGGTTATATTCCCGCTGAGGTAACAATAAACTGCTGTACCAAGATCAGCTGCAAGAATACCCAGCATAGTAAGTGTCGTAATCTTTTTTGAGTATTTTGGCTGCAAAAGCGTCATCATCAGCAGGACATTGGCAGTGGTGGAAATGGCCGCCCTGAGAAATTCATGAAAATGTGAACTCATTTCAATCCTCCCTTTGCCATTAAGTAATCCATATAGGTATCACGCACTACTGGATATTGCTTTGCAGCAATGGGAACAGTCCTGCTGCCGTATAGCGTGAAGCTGTCCTTTGTAAACCGCTCCACACGGCGCATGTTGATTACATAGGAAATATGGCATTGCAGAAAATGTCTGTCTTTTAAAATGGGGGAACAATACTCAGAAAATTTCTCCCGGATTGTCCGGCTGACCAGCTCCTCACCACTTATAAGTGCGAAAATAACCGCGTGATCCCGGTATTCGCAGGAGATAATATCCGACAGCTTCATCACCCGCAGACTGTCTGCAGTTTTTTTACCGCAAATGTCTTCTCCTCGGAAAGATCTGCCTTTGAGATGGCAAGAGTCAGCGTATCAAACAGCTGCTGTCTCTCGATCGGCTTAATAAGATAATTGACAGGACTTGCAGCATAAGCCTGCAGGGCAAACTGAGGTTCTGTTGTGGCGTAAATAATCTGCGCTTTCAGGTCAAGACGCCTTATCTCCTTACCTAATTCCAGACCGCTTACCATTGGCATGACGATGTCCAGTATATAAAGGTGAAAACTCTCTGTTTCAATAGCCGTCAGCAGTACGTCTGGGTGGGAAAACTTTACAATCTCAGCTTCAAGACTATGGGCAGCAAGGAACTCCTCTGTAAGTGAAACAAGCGTTTCCAGTTCATGCAGTATATCGTCGCAAATCGCAATGCGGAGCATGGCATTTCCTCCGTTTTTCTTTTGAATACTCTCTTAAAATCATTCAAATAAATAGCTGGTCATAGATAAGGAACCCAGCATACAGCTGTTGTTATATACAGTTATCTTATCCTCTTCATCCGATGCTCCCAGCAAATATAAGATGGGATTAAAATGATCCGGCGCAGGTACAGCTAATTTAGCTGCCTCACCCTGACTCATGTAGTGAAGGATATTATCGTGATTTCTGTTTTCAATGTTTGTTTTTATATAATCGTCAAACGAATATGCCCATTTGAATCCATCGTCTTCCATTCCCCAGTCCAGCAATCTTAAATTGTGAACAATATTTCCTGTGCCAAATAAAAGAACGCCCTGATCCCTTAAGGATTTTAATTCCCTTCCTATCTGGTAATGAACCTGCGGCGGGGCAAAAGCATCGATACTGATCTGAAAAAACCGGGATATCCCGCTGCGGGTACATATGAGTCAGAACTGACCATGTGCCGTGATCAATCCCCCAGGTATTGTCATATACGCTTTGTTTGCTGATCATATCTTTTACATTACCTGCAAGTCCTGGATTACCTGGTGCATTGTATGAAATCTTATATAACTCTTCAGGAAATCCGTACATATCATAAACAGTCTTTGGATTTTCCTCATTCATAATCTTTGTACCTTCCGTATACCAATGAGCCGAGATTGATACAATTGATTCAGGTCTTGGGATTTTCTTTGCCATTTCCCTCCACTCCCTGGTATACCGGTTATCTTCTATGGCGTTCATGGGTGATCCATGGCCTGCAAATATCATGGGCATTTTAGACATAACGTTAACTCCTTTCCCTTTTATATCCGTATCCTGCTTTTTGTTTTAATATATCCACTCCAATTCAGATAGTCAAGTTTTTTTTACGGTATTCTTCTGGTGAAATGCCTGTCATCTGCTGCAATTATACCATGAAAGGAGCCATTGCTCCACAACTGATTACTCAGTTATTTTGCAGCAGCTCCTTCTGTTTCTTTTAGGTATTACTTTGTTTTCATTACTCCATTTTCATCTATCTCGTAGCCGTCCACATTGGTGCTTATGGCAAGAGAGCCGTCAGCATTGAAATAATACCATTTGCTGTCAATCTCAAGCCATTTGCCGGATACCATAACGCCAGCCTTATAATACAGATACTGACCGTCATCGTTTCGTGTCCATCCCTGGGCAGTAGCAGGATCGATGGTAAGCTTGATATAGCGGTGGAGCATGGCGCTGGCTTTTCCGCGGGTGATATTTGCGGTGGGATTAAAACGATTGTTTTGTTCTCCCATCAGGATACCAGCCTGCTGCAAGGCCTTTACTGCATCCCTGCAGTTACTGTCAATACTGGATGCATCTGCAAAGTTAACCGCATTGCGGCTTGCAGGGAACTGTTCATCAGTGGCTTTTGCGTAGTTTTGCAATATTACAGCGGCCTCCTGACGGGTAATCGCTCTGTCCGGAGCGAACTGGGTGTTTTCTGCCCTCTGAATGATTCCTTTACTGTATGCCCACTGGATGTAGGGCAGAGAACTGGAATCCTTTCCATCGGTGCTGGTGGTGTAGGCATTGGTATCTACACTTGCCAGTCTGCCCAGTGCCGTAATAAAATCGCCTCTTGTAATAACGGCATCGGGATTAAACGTTCCATCCTCATTGCCACCTAACAAACCTCGCCCTGCTACATAGTCGATGGATTCTTTTGCCCAGTGTTTCCCGATGTCGATGAAGTTCACAGCTGGAGCTGTATATCCCACACCATACACCGAAAAATGATCCGTGGTAAAAATTAAACTTCTGCTGTTTGTATCATAAGCAGAACCTGGAACACGGCTGATTTCTCCATTTTCGTTTACATAGGTCATGTAAAGACAGCCTGTAGCCTCATTATCAGCTGGTGTATAAGGAATGCTCACATAGACCCTGCCGCCTCCAAAGTTTGTTACGTGTTTACTTCCATCCTGATAGCTTGCCTTAAAATCATAAACCGGGCGATTTTCGATGATGGCTTTTGCAGCAGGACCCAGCGTGGAACCATCTGTTTTTCTTACTATAAGCTGTACATCCTGATTGGCCTGCCGGTTAATTTCCGTTACTGCTGCAAGATTAATTCCCACTGTTATATCAGGCCGGTCAACTGCCAGCTCAATTCCTGAGATTTTGTTACTGATTATCTGCTGCTGAGTGGTAATGGGCAGATTGACAGTGAAATTATCAGTACTTTCCCCAGACGTAGAAACATGAATGACTACCTTTATTACACCGGCATTCACGCCTTTTCTGGCAGCCTCTGCTTTAGCACTTGCTATGGCATCGGAAATGTTTTTGTCTGTAACGGTTACGCTTGCATTCCCCTGATTGTCAATGGCTGCCTTATTATCTGCAGCTCCCGTGACAGGTTCCGTTGGTTTGGCAGAGGAATCTGATTTATCGGAACCGGAACCGGAAGCTCCACTGCTGCCGTTAGAGGGTGTCTCATTTGTTATGACGCCAAGTTCGGTGCTGACTACACCGGGAAAGGCAGTATTGGTAGCCTGGATACGAGCTATGAAGCTATATGCTGTGCCACTGTTTAAATTAGAAAATACATTGCTGCTCTGCCATGTCAAACCGCCGTCCCTGGAGTATTCATAACCATTCATGGCGGTTAGAGTTACGCTGTTATCGGTCTTGCTCTCCAACGTCGGAGCTTTAGAAACTGCCGCTGCAGCAATGGTGCCCAGCAACTGGGGCAGGCTTGGCATTGCGTCATCGGTTTCCTTTCTTCGTACCAGCACGCTGCCTTTGGTAAAGATCACTCCGGTAACTGGCGCCGTGAGCCATGTTAAACCCTCGTCCATACTGTATTCGTATGTATTCCCCAGTCCGGTGATGGTTCCGCCCATTACGCTGTAAGTCACGCCGCTGTCATTTAGAGCTGCTGAAGCGGTCTTGGTCGTGACAATTAGCGGAGCGCTGACACTTTGAAAGGTTGTGGCAGTTGCCGGTATTCTCGCCAATACTCTGTAAGGATGGTTTGCAGTCAGGCCGGTGAAGGTCAGGCTGCCGTTACCGGCTCTCCATGTCACGCCCCCATCTACAGAGTAGTCCTGTGTGGTAACGGTGTTCTTAATTGTAATAGTAGTATCAGTCTTTTTAACATTTTCTGATGTAACTGCAGCAGGTGAGGCAGGACGTGACGCAGCGGTGAAGCTGACTGCTTCAGACGCAGGAACACCGCCTGCAGCCTTTATGCGGACATAATAGGTGGTGCCTGGCTGCACTGGACCACCGTCGGGAATTGTGGTGCCAAATTCATGTGTAGTGCTGACCTCATAGATATGATCGAAGCTTAGAGTTTCTTCCATATAATTAATGGTCACCACGCTTGCATCAAACGTGGTTAGCTGGGTGTACTGCGCTATTCGGGCATATTCAGAGGGCATTGCGGTTTCTGTCTCTGCGACACGTACGTAAATGTAATATTTGGTTGCAACGGTCAGGCCGGTAAAGGTATGTATTCCTGACTCAACCGATTTGAAATAATTATCTCCGCTGGTTGGCCATTCCAATGGAGCAGTTGCACTTGTTGAAATGAAATATTCGTTACCCGCCACCGTATTGATAGTGATGCTTTCAGAGGTGGGTCTGTTATCTCCTGTTCCGATTAGAATCTCTGTGGTGACTGTAGGAGCCGTCCCTGCTGCCATCTTGGTGGTGACGCTAATGGAAGTGCTGACACTGGCAAAACTGGTATCAGTTGCTGTAATTCTTGTTTTCACACTATAAGACTGGTTTGCAGTCAGATCTTTGAAATTCAGGCTTCCGTTACCGTTTTTCCATGTTACGCCCCCATCTACAGAGTATTCCTGGGTAGAAACGGTGCTAGTTATTGTAATGGTAGTATCAGTCTTTTTGATGTTCCCTGTTGCAACCGCATCTGGGGTGGCAGGACGTGCCGGAGCGGTAAAGCTGACCTGCTCAGATGCGGGAACTCCGCCTGCTGCCTTTACGCGGACATAATAGGTTGTGCCCGGTTGCACGGAACCGTCATCGGGTATGGTGCTGCTAAAGTCTCCGGTAGTGCTCACCTCGTAGATATTATCAAAGTGTAGTGTTTCTTCCTTGTAATTAATAGTCACCACGCTTGCATCAACTGCAGCCGGTAGGGTGTACTGTGCCTTATAAGCGGATGCAGATGGCATTACGGTATCTGTTTCCGCAACACGAACATGAATATAATATTCAGTTGCAGCGGACAGGCCGGTAAAGGTATACATTCCCGTTACGGCCGCTTTGTAATATTCACTGCCACTGGTGGGCCATGTAATTGGTGGGGTCTTACTTGTAGAAATGAAATATTCGTTGCCCGCCACCGCGTTAATGGTGATACTCTCAGAGGTAGGTCTGTTGTCACCTGTTCCAATTAAATCGTCCGTATTAACCGGGGGACCACTGTAAGCCGCACGGCTGACGGAAATCGTATAGTCTGTGGTTTTGCCGTCAAAGGTGATGGTCAGTGACTGACTTGCGGCAACAGCAGAGGAATCAAAGCCGCTTACCATGTCCATAGTGACGTCCTTATCATAGGTAGAGCCATTGGTGCAAAGAACGGTTATTTTCAGGTTTGATACATCCAGTGTATCACCCACCTTGTATTCAGACTTGTGGGTGGTACTGCTAACCTCTATACTCTCAGTGACCAGTGTCTCAAGAGTAATATTTATATTGGACACATCCTCATCGTTAACTACCACATTGGTGGCAGAAGCAGCATATTTGCCAGGTACTCCAGCCACGCGGACAACATAGCTGCCGCTTGGAACGTCAGGGATGGAATATGTCCCGTCAGTGCCTGTAGTTGCACTTCTCTTGGGGTTTTTAAAATTAGTATCTGCGGAGTCGTATAGTTTCACTGTCAGCCCAGAAACGTCTGCGCCGGTTGTGCCGGCATTTACTGCACCTGAAACAGTAACGAGTTTTTGCCACTCTAACTTTACTACCTGTTCGCTTCCCGTTCCTGTATTTACAATTTTATATACCGGTTTATCGCTGACAAAGTATTCACTGTAATCCGAGCTGCTATTTGTTGTGATACTAATCGGATTACCGCTTGAAGGTTCTGTCCACGTATTTACGCCAATGGAAGCACCGGTGGTAAGCGGATTGCTGGTGCTTACTGAGATAATTGTGTCATTTCCAAAGTACACATTGCCCGCAGTGGTGGAATCATTTAGCGTATTATCCTTAATCACGGCCGAGCCCCCTACAGTAAAACCTTTATCGCAGAAAATACCTCCATTAAGGCTCTTGTTGTCTGTGATACTGCCGCCTGTAACAGTAAAACTATAATATGCATAGACGCCGCCGCCCCAATTTAACGCCTCATTATTTGTAATACTTCCACCCTCCATTACAAAGGTGCTTTTATCATCATATAAACTCACACCACCACCGCCTCGTTTATCGTTGACGGTTTTATTACCGGTGATATTACCGCCCTGCATTATGAAGCTGCCAATCACAAGCACACAGCCCCCTTTATTGCCACTGCAATAACCACCAGTGATGCAGCCTTGATCTGCAAATATTTCCGTGCTGTCATCCTTGAGGGTAAGGGTGCCTGATACATCAATCACGTTGCCTTTTGACCATGCCACTTTCTGCCCCCTGTCGATGTTGTGGCCGTTTAAATCGAGAATAGTTGTTTTATCAGCCGCAAAACTTAACGGCCATGTGGAGTGGTTGTCTTTATTAATATCCATAAGAAGCTGGATATACGCCGTGCCGCTGGAAAGCTCATTTGCATAAGACATAGCCTCTATCAGTGTGCCGCTGCCCTCCCAGCTTGTTGGTAAGGCGCCATCAGCTCCTGCCTCACCCCACTGAGCCTGGGATGCAGGCAACATCATAAGCCGTGCTGCTTTGCCCACCGTAACAGTAATCTCCGGCAGGTCGGCGCTGACGGTGTAACCTTTTATTTCCGGTGTGAAAACGTAAACGCCCGGGGTGTCCTTTTCATACTCCGGCGTAGAAACCCATGTTACTGGAATAGAAACAGCCTCCTCCTCCCATTCTTCAACAGGCGTTTTGCCTGATCCTGGTTGTTCGATTTCTTCTGCTACTGTAGCATTGCTGCTGGTTGCATCAATTGGATCAATTGGATCAACCGGCATTATACCGGGATCTACAGATGGCGTATTGTCTGATACCGTCTGCTGGTTCTCTTCCACTTCCGTATTCGTGCTGCCGGATTCAATTGGATCAATCGGCATTGTGCTGGAATCTACAGCGGAAGAAGGAGTCGCATCCGTATCTGTCTCAATTGCAAAATGATCCGCTGTTGTACTTGAGTTTACTGAAAGCAATAACTCCTTGTCTATACCCTCCTGCTCCGTCTGCACGATTGAAGAATCGTTATCCACCACAGGTTCCTCCGGCACATCGTTTTCTGCCTCTGTAGCTGTGCTTACCGTAGCCATCAGACTTTTGGGCAGCTCCAGATCCTTTAAATCTGTACCAAGCGACACAGTCATTGTGGTTGTGGAAAGTTCATCGAATTCTATGATTTCTCCCCTTAATCCAGTGGATGTGACTCCCTCTGCCAATACCGTAACCGGCGGCAGCGTAAGCAGCATACACGCCGCCAGTAGTATGCTAAGTACTCTTTTCATTAATTTTTCCTCCTGTTTTTTTGAAACGTATGGCTGGCGCAAGATATCTCATGCTGCTTGTTTATATAAAAGACATCTGCTTGATTTCATTTTCAATCGATCACTCCCTTTTTTATTAAATTAGTTATAAGATAATGTGTGAGATACCATTATGAGAATAACTAAAAAAGGTGTAAAAATGAGCTTTTGCACTTAAAAGACTCATTTTTACACCTAAAAAAATATATTTTAATATTCAGCTTATTCTCTCAACTAAGCAGCTATAACAACCTGGTACAGCATTATGGATATGGATATACTCAATTTTTTCGTTATTAAAAAAATCTATGATACAGCTTTTTGTGTCAATACCATCAATCAATTTACATTTCAACATCATCCCTCTTTTATCATAACCTCTCATTGAGAGCTTTCTATGCAATAATTGATCTGGTATAGCATTAACTGGAATTTTTGCAGTCTCAGCATTTCTCCGTATAAAAATAGCTCCATTCCCCTGATAAGGTGAATTAACAACATGATGATTATAGTTAAAAAGATAAACTGTTTCTCCAATATCTGCATCCTCTAAGCTGATACGGCAAGGATATCCGGGAGTAGTATCAGCGACCAATTTTACGATACCATTATTTATTAATTCTTCATCAGTTAATTCATCTATATATTGAAACTCGCTTTTTTCCAACCCTCGTATAATAAAATCACACATAACTAATTCTCCCTCTGTTTATCAATGTTTTTACGGTATTCTTTTGGTGAAACGCCTGTCACCTTCCCTAAACTGTGCATAAAATGTAGAAAGGCTCTCAAAACCGCTTTGCAGGGAAATTTGCAGAATACTATTTTGCGTATGAACAAGCTGATCTTTCGCACTGGCAATTCGCAGCTGGTTTAAATATTCTGATGGCGTTTTCTGGTATTGCTCCTGAAACAGCTGTATCATACGGTTCCTGCTCAGACCCAGTCCCGCCAGTTCTTCTTTTAAACGGCTGCGATCTGTAAAATACCGGTCACATACTTCTTTTATTTTATCCGCTGAATCCTTTAGCGGCTGAAATTCCAGCAAATCCGGGCGGCAGCGTTTGCAGGGACGCAGTCCACTTTCTGCAGCCTGCTTTGCCGTGTCAAAAAAGAGAACATTTTCCCGCTTTGGACTTTTTGACTTACAGGAGGGGCGGCAGTAAATCCCGGTTGTTTTCACACCATAAAAAATCTACCGTCATAAGCAGGATTACAGGTCTGGGATGCCTGCCATTTTTCATCATCTGTTAATTTTACTTCGGACATTTTAACACCTCCTTTTTCTCAATTGACATTGAGTAAAGTTCCCATAAATAGATAGAAGCCACCGACCCATAAGGTGAATATTTATTTCTATAGGAATCAAACTGTTCTTTTGTCAGTTTGGGATTGCCGTAGAGTTTCTCCATTCCACGGCGAATGGCAATATCACCAAAGCTGACTACGTCAGGTCGTTCCATATGAATAAGCAGCATTTGTACAGTCCATGGACCTATTCCCTTAAAATCCGTGAGAATGCGAATAATCTCGCTGTCCGGCTTCTTTTGCAGACAATCCAGACACAGACTTCCTTCCACGATCTCTTTTGCCAGATCGCAGATACAAATGGCTTTTTTCATGGTAATGCCACATTGCCTCACCTCCTCCGGGGTAAAGCCGGAAAGATTCTCCGGAGTGATTTCACCTAATTTTTCCTGCATTCGTTCCCATACAGTTTTTGCAGCCCGGGTTGAGATCAATTGACCAACAATCCCATTGATCAGCGCTGCGAATGGGTCGGGAATTATCTCGCGCTTCACGTGCCCAAGTCTTACCATCGCTTCACCAAGCACAGGATCAGCAGCGGCAAGATGTGCTGTTTCTTCCATTCCATAATGAAAATACTTATATTTAATGGTTGACATGATTTTTTTCCAATTCTAACAGAGTTTTCTTTATTTCCAGACCACCGGCATAACCTGTTAATTTACCATCTGATCCGACGATACGGTGGCAGGGTGTCAAAATAAGTATGGGGTTTTTTGCTATTGGCCATGCCTACAGCGCGGGAAGCCTCCGGCCGGCCAAGCATTTCAGCAACCTGTTTATAACTGCGGGTTTCGCCATACGGAATTTCCTGCAATGTATTCCAAACCGTCTTCTGGAACTCCGTTCCTTTGGCTTCAAGCTTTAAATCAAATTTTCTGCGGTTACCTGACAAATATTCCAAAAGCTGCTTTTCAGCTTCTTTTAACAAGGGTGTGATCTGTTTATCTTCTCTGTCCGGTGTGTCCTTAGCAAAGAAAAGTTCTGTAATTGCGCCATCCTGTTCTGATATAACAACTGGACCCAAGGTCGTCTGAAATACGACTGTGTTTTTCATAAAGTCAACCTCCTTTGTTGATATTAATTCAGTTTACTCTGTTTTTTTCATTATATCATCCGATTTTGCACCATGTAATTTTAGATAGTAATATGAAAAAACAGCGTTTTCAAATTACGCTGTTTTTCATATCCACTCAGGATTGTATTTTTGTATAAATTAGTTCAGCAAATTGTCCGTATTGTTTTACTTCTTTTAAATAAAACCGTTTTAATGATTCCTCCTGGGAAAACAACGGAATTCCTTTTCCTAATAATACTGGAGCAATCTGTATTATCATATTGTCTATCATATTGTTATCCAGCAGAGGAGCCAGGAGTGTTCCACCCCCCACAATCCATATGTTTTTATCTTTATCAAACTGCTTTACAAATTCCACAACATCACAACTAACAGGAGTAAATCCCCTTACTGAAACACTTTTTGAATGTGTTATTACGTAATTTTCAGTCGTAGAGTAAATACTGTCAGCATCATCCATTTTTTCAATTTCATTAAATGTCCGTTTTCCCATAATAGTAATATTCATTGAATTATAGAAATTCACATAATCTGTTTCTTCTGTATCTCCAGACTGGTAAAGCCAGTCCAGGTTATGATTTTTATCGGCCAGATAGCCATCCAGAGTAATACATCCATAAAAATATACGCTCATTTTAATCCTTCTTTCAAATATTAGTTTTTTACAATTCAACTTCTGACAAAATCAGATTTCTTGCATTCCCGCCCACTCTGACTTCATGTATTTCATTTTCCTTCACGGTCAGAGATACCAGAATTTCAGAGGGTCTTTTCATGGAATACCCCTGTTCAAATACAATATTGGATTCCTGTCCGGCGTTAATTTTGCCATAGTGGTAAAGATAGCATCCCAGAGCACCATTAGAAGTTCCCGTTGCTGATTCTTCGGGAATCTCATATAATGGAGCAAAATTTCTACAATTAGCGTTTGCGCCATACAGGGATTCCTGGGCAAAAACATGGTAACCAACTACACCATATTTTTGACTGATTAATTTAATTTTTTTCATATCCGGTTTCATTGCATTTAATATTTCCATGCTTTTTACAGGGATCAGAATATCCCGAAGTCCTGTAGATACGATCTGTGCCGGTAAATCTTCCGGCATCTGCGAAACATCAATATTTAAGGAGTCCGCAAGTTCATCCTTCCTTATTACTTCAGAAAACACAGGAGCTGACTGATTCATCATGACGGAGTGATCCTCATTTATTTCAATTCCCAGTATTCCGGCTTTTGTCTCCTGTTTATACTTTCCTGGTTTTAGTAACCCAAGGTATGACATGGTATAAAAGGCTGCAATTGTTGCATGACCGCATAAATCAACCTCTTCCTTTGGCGTAAAGAATCTCACTCTGAAATCTGCTATCCCTGACTGCATTACAAAAGCAGTTTCGCTGAATCCCAGAATTGCAGCAATTTTCTCCATTTGCGTTTCCGATAATGAATCTGCGTCAAGTACAACGCCTGCTGGATTACCACCTTCATCAGTTTTAGCAAATGAATTTAATTGATATACATTTACTTTCATAATTCTTTCTCTTTCCTTTCATACCACTGTGCCTGAGCCTCCCACATATCAGCGTATTTGCCTGGGCGGGAAAGCAGCTCGTCATGTGTCCCCATATCAACAATCTCTCCAGCCTCCAGCACTACGACGCGGTCAGCCAGCTTTGCAAAACCGAGACGATGAGTCACTATGACGGCACATTTGCCTTCTGCCAGCCTTTGAAATTGTTTGTATATCCTGGTCTCCTCAATGGGATCAATTGCGGAGGTGGGTTCATCCAGTACAATAAAGTCATTCACCCGGTATAACCCTCTTGCTATGGCTATCCTCTGCCATTGCCCTCCTGATAAATCAATGCCGCCAAACTCTGGTGAAAGCATATCCTCCATCCGGATACTGCCCTTTTCAAAACCGGCTTCACGAAGAGCTGATTCCGCCTGATCCAAACCGGCTTTCGCCAGATTGTCACTGATAGCCACATTCTCCTCAAGGGTCATTTTGTACCGCTGATATTTCTGAAATACGCCAGATATGCCCTTATATAAAGAGGAAGGAGCAATCTTTGCGGTATCAAGACCGCCGACCATGACCCTGCCTTCCAACGGGCGGTAAATCCCGGTCAGCAAACGCACAAGGGTGCTCTTTCCCGCGCCGTTTTCCCCCCACAATAGCAATGGTCTCCCCCTCTGCCAGGTTCAGTGATACGTTTTTCACCGCCGGTTTCTCCCTTCCTGGATAGGTATAACTGATCCCGTAAGCAGCTACGCCTTCGGTAAAATCCGGTATTCCAGAAGAACCGGTGCGTTCCGGCATGTCAAGCAAATGCAGGAAGTTGTTAACCTTGCCGATATCCCTGTTCATACTGCCTATGTGTTTGCTTACTATTTCATCCATAATATCGAATATCTGCCCCAGAGCCGCAAACACTGCGGCAAACATACCAACCGTAATCTCCCCATTCATGGTTGCAGTAAAGAGCAGATAAGCCGATGTTCCCATACCAGCAAATGTGGTTATATTTAATACCAGCTGCAGCAGTGCAATTTTCCGCTCTGCCCTCCATATCTTACAGGTAAGCAGCTCCAATGTATCTGTAAACAGCTGATTAAAAAATGAAAATGCTCCCAATATACGGGTTTCTTTAAAATACTCTCTGTCACAAATTGCCTTCTGGTAATATTCATGCTCCCGGCGCAATGGCGCGCTCTGTTCTTCCAGCCTTGTGAATACCCGTATATGAATGGTCTGTGCCAGTATCGCAGGAATAAAAGCTAACAGAAGTGTAATTAACAGCATGGGCTTTAATGTAAACAGATAGGTTCCGATTGACAGGAAATACACTCCATAAAAAGAGACACACAAAAACAAAATCATGCAAAATAAAGGAATTGCCTGGATTCCCTCCCTGGCTTTATTAAGGTCATCCAAAAAATCTGTGTTCTCAAATTGGGCAGGATCGATATCTATTAATTTCTTGTGAAGTAGAACAGTCAGTTTTCCTGATGATTTGGGGAAAAGAATGCCGGTTCCGTGAAAGTTATGAATCCCATTTAATAGCTGCTGCCCGAACGTTGCTCCAGTTAATAAAAACAGGGAAAACAGACAATCTGAAAAGCCCGCTTCGCTGGCAGACGCTTTGGAAATAGTATCAAAAAGGTGCTGGGTTGTTACAACTGTCAGGGAAAATGACAGCCCGTGCATGACAGCCAGTATATTTTCAAGAATACTATTTAAGGGTGCTGCCTGAAACTGCATTGGTATAATACGGGTAATGACTTGAAAGAATGTATAGTTCTTCTTTTCTGCATTCATAGATACCACCCCCTCTGAGCCTCAAACATCCCTGCATACGACCCGTTTTCTGCCATCAGCTCATCATGAGTTCCACATTCTATAATCCTACCGCTGTCAATGACCAGTATCTCGTCAGCCAGCTTCGTAGAGCCAAGGCGATGACTGACAAATACCGTAGTCTTGCCCCGCATCAGCTTCTCAAAATCTCTGTATAACAGACTCTCGCTGATGGGATCAAGAGCAGATGTGGGTTCATCAAGGATTTTAACGGGAGCACGGCTGTTCAGTGAACGGGCAATGGCCACTCTCTGCCACTGACCGCCGGAAAGATCCTGTCCGTCAGCCATAATTTTCCCCAGGGGCGTATCCAGTCCATGGTTCAGACTTCTCACCGTCTCATCTAACCCAGCCAGATGTGCTGCCTGCATCTCATTCCCTTTTCTATGTAAATCCCCAAGAGCTATGTTATCCTTCAATCGTATATAATACCTGGCAAAATCCTGATATACCACGGAAAAGAGAGCTTTGACCGCACTGGCTGGATATTCCCTCAGTTCCTTCCCATTTATCAGTATCTCACCCTGATATTGTGGGAACAAACCTGTTAACAACTTGGTAATTGTTGTTTTGCCTGCACCATTTTTACCAACAAAGGCATAATGACGCCCTGCCTCCATCTTAAAAGACATACCATTCAATACCAGCCGTTCACTTCCCGGATACTGAAAGCAGACATTGCGAAATTCCAGTGATTCAAATTCCATAGGTTGGGCATCCGGCTCAGTCAATGCATCTTTCGTCTGACTCATCGCCGCGAATGCAGTTAAATCCTTCATATACTCCCCGACACGTGATATGTTTTCCAGAGAGCGGGACATCTGAAAGCCAAGTTTCTGGATCATTCCAAATACTGCACTTACAATACCCATAAACCATCCCGCTGTCATCTGACCGGTTAACACAGGTCCGATCAGTGTCAATGCCACCAACAGAGAAACCAGAACCAGAAGCAGACTGGATCCCTTAATGAAAAGAAACATTCTGGCCGTCACCTTAAGCTGTAATTTCCGCCCGGCCTCATACTGATTCTGCCACTTACCATTGATCTCATCGCTATAGCCGAATAGGGTACGCTCGTCCACATTATCCCGTCCCGTCAGCACTTCTCCCAGATACTCCGTACGCCGGTTGAATTTCTCAGCTTCACGCCCGGCCTGGTAGACCTTTCTCCCCGCCCGCACAGACAGCCAGAACATGGGGGCAGAGAAAATTAAGATAAAAAATGCCGCCCACCAGACCCGGGTTACAATCAATATCAGAACGGAAGCCAGGGATATCATAATCTTTAAAAACTGAATATATGCCTCCACACCTTCCATAACGGAATTAACCGGGTCCCTGGATACTCGTGAGATTAACTCCCAGCTGGTATTATCTTCAATGTGCCTGTAGTCCAATGCTGCATAAATCTTCACCACAGACGGCACCAGTCTGCGTTTAAGATTTAACCGGATACGAGAACTGGCCAGCTGGATCAGCGCGCCAATAATGGTAGTCACCCCCAGGGTCACTAACAGCAGTACCAATGGCAGATAAATATCATTATGCGGACGCACTCCCTTTAATATAGCAGATGCAGTGTCCACAAATTCAGCTGTAACCAGAGCCAGAGCCCCCGTCTGCAAGATGGATTGGGTAACAGACAAAAGTATATCTGAAACCATACAGACAGGAGACGCTGCCAATGCCAGCTTCAGTGCGTCAAATGAGCGATAATTTTTATTGATTTCAATCATACCCAACTCCCCCAGTTTTTGATCAAATCTTTAACTCATTACTACCGTACCATTCACCATGTTCTTCCGTAATGAATACCCGTCAGATTTTCCAAGCTGTTTTTTCGGTGTTTTATCCACCATGATGGTTGCTTTTAACAGAGATTTCACCTGTTCCCTCATTAAACTGACGTTAAACTTGTCTATCTCTCTGTCCTTGCTGTTTGCCATCAGATAATCCGGCATCTGGATCAATCCAATGACCGGAATCCCTGCTTCAAACAGAGGCTGGCTTTCCCCAAATTCAAACTTATTGTGGCCTCTGAGTGTGATAGTACGGGTTAAGCTTCTGTCTTTGACCGCCTTTTCCCAGATCTTTCCCATCCGTGCATTTCCCACGTATGTGTACTCTGTCTGGATATTCTCAGTGGCCTTATATTCTCCGTCCTCATGCTCCTTCCACTCCATGCTGCCCAGATGCTCCACAGTAATTCCTGCAACGGCTTTTTTATTACCGTCTTTTCCATCCCATAGTTCCGGGTGACCCATTAACCAGGTTGAGGTGGCCTGTGAAGTTCCTTTAAATACTGGTAAACGAAAATGTCCGGTAACAAATGAAAATACCATGGTGCGATTCAGCTGTTTGTTTTGTAAATACCGGATCATGGAAAGCATACCAATTGCACCATTCTCCTCCACCACATTAATTCCGTCCGTATGTGTATTAATGAGAATGGTCTCATCTTTATTTTTCCCTTCCAGCATTACATGAAAACTTTCTGTCAGAGCATCGACCTGCTTGTCTGCTTCCAATATCACAGTCCCCTGCTCCCGCCTCCTGGCAGCCGCAATTACCTTTTTTCCTTCCGTCTCATTCACCCATACAGCCGGAATCCCCATATATTCGTCGGTAAATGGCAGATACTGATCTTTCACCTTTTCATCTGCCACTCCCTTCCAGATTAATATAACCGCTTTTACTCCCTTTTCCTTTGCCTTCTTTAAACCAGGATTTCTTAACACGGAGGTAAGCACCAGATCACCGTCACCTGATGCAATCCTGGTGCCGTCCGGAAATGCCTTCCGTTTGTTCATAATCAGACCAATGGGAAGTTTTTTTACCATTTTGATTTCAACAACCGCAATTTTCCCCTTTGCCTTGTTATAATCACTGTTTTTTATATGAATCAGTTCTCCTGTTATTCCATTTTCATCTGTTTCTCCGGAATATGGATAGGCTGAGGATAGAGGAATATCTTCCTGGTTTACTTTTAAAGCACTTCTCTTTTCCTCCCATCGCTCAAACGGATAGGTGTCGCTATAAATCGGAAGACCCATATCTTCCAACTGCTGCTTTAACCATGCAATAAACTCCTGATGACCTTTTGACCGGTTGCCCGGCTGCCAAACCCATTCATTATTTCTATTTCTTTCCTCATAGACTCTTCTGAATCTAATCTGCTCTTTTGTGTCATGGCTTGCTCCTTATATCATCGCTTTTATCTCAACATCATTTTCTGAAATTTTCTTATTACTTCCTTTTCATAATCCGGATCACTATTTCCCCTGCCAATACGGTCACAAAGCCCCAGCAGGGCAACTTCTTTCACATCCGTCTCCTGTTTCATTTTGCCGGCATCTCCAAATGGAAGTTTTTCTGTAACATACAAAATATGCATATGATACTTGACCAGCTTTGCCACGGATTTAATCCAGGAAACGTCACCAGTAAAACAGGACAAAAAATCTTCAGTCAGCTGTTCTCCCTCAAAATCATGATTATAGGAGGTGATTTTCTCTCTCTTTATTTTTGTGGTCCCTGGTTTGCCAATATCATGAAGCAGCGCCGCCCACATCAGGGTTCGTTCCGCTTTGCTCTCCCGTTTCCGCTTTGCTGCTTCATCTACCACCATCATCGTATGAGCCCACACACTGCCTTCCGGATGGTAGCGTTTTGACTGGGGTGTATCCTTTAGTTTTAACAGCATGGAAAATGGATACTGGGAAAACCACGGCTCCCTGCTGATTTGTTCCAGATATTCGGATGGACAGTTATCATGGAGCAGGTGATCGTCTATCTTAAGGAACTGCTCTTTTCCATATTCTTTGTCTGACATGAAATTTGCCTTTCTTCCTATTGACTGCCTTTTTAATCATACCATAATATGATGCTTTTCTCCATCATCTTCCAGTACAATTCTGTTTCCCTGAATCGGCTTATCATCTAAAATGATGGATTCCGTTGTCAGTTTCCCCTTGCTCCTGCTCTCAACCCTGATTTCGTAATAAGAGCTGCCATATTTATATTCAATGGTAAAATCTCCGAAATCTGCAGGCGTTGCCGGATCAATCACCAGTTCATTCCCTTCTTTTCGTATCCCCAGAAACCAGTTTAACAGCCCCTGATACATCCAGCCTGCGGAACCGGTATACCAGCTCCAGCCGCCCCTTCCAGTATAAGGCGGGCTTAATGATATATCAGCGGTCATCACATAAGGTTCTTTTTCGTAACGAAGAACCTCTTTCTTTTTCTGTGTAATATAGATGGGATTTAAAATGGTGAACAGGGTCTGTGCCATGTCATAATCGTGCTGCATTGCTGTTGCTATTGCAAGCCACACCGCTGCATGAGTATACTGACCTCCATTTTCCCGGATGCCTGGAATATAATTTTTGATATAGCCCGGATTTTTATTTGTTTTATGAAAAGGAGGGGCAAGAAGTAAGGAAAGGGCATCCTCCTCCCGTACCAGATAACGCCATGCCGACTGCATTGCAGTTCTGGCACGCTCTGCACGGGCTCCTTTTGAGATTACACTCCAGGACTGGCTGATGGAATCAATTCTGCATTCATCATTTTCCTTTGATCCAAGCTTCGAACCATCGTCATAAAAGGCACGCAGATACCACTCCCCATCCCAGGCATGTTCTTCAATACTTTGCAACAGAGTTTCCCGTTTCTGCTCCAGTTCCTGCCCATAGGCCTCTTCCCCTTCCTGTTTGCATAAAGGAATGAAATCGCCTAATACGGTATACAAAAACCAGGCAAGCCATACACTTTCGCCCTTTCCCTGTATTCCCACCTCATTCATACCGTCATTCCAGTCGCCTCCGCCCATGAGAGGAAGTCCATGTTCTCCGAAAAATGTCCGTTCAATCGTTTTTTTGCAATGTTCATAGACGCTACCTGATTGCTGGGATACTTCAGGAGTAAACATAACATCATGTTGTCCCTCCTTTAGTACCGGACCTTTAATATAAGGCACTGTTTCTTTTAAAATCGAATAATCTCCAGTGTTTTGAATATAAGCAGCAGTACAATAAGGCAGCCAGAGCAAGTCATCGGTGATTCGTGTCCTCACCCCAATTCCCATGGGAGGATGCCACCAGTGCTGGACATCTCCTTCTTCAAACTGTCTGCTGCAGGCAGTGAGTATCTGACTGCGCAAAATACCTGGATCGGTAAAAACCAGAGAAAGGGTATCCTGAAGCTGATCCCGGTATCCATAAGCTCCACCGCATTGATAAAATCCTGCTCTCGCCTGAATCCGGCAGGATAATGTCTGATAGAGCAGCCAGCCGTTAACCAGGATATCAACTGCCCGGTCCTTTGTCTTTACCTGAATGGTTTTTAATAATTTGTCCCAGTGGGCGGTGACCTCTTCCAGTTCTTTTTGTGACGCGTTCACATCTGCGTATCTGTTTCTGATTTGATTGATCTCATTTAAGCTGCTGCTCTGTCCCAGTCCAAATACCACTGTTTTACTTTCCTGAGGCTGAATTGCTATGGATACCTGTATTGCGCCGCAGGAGTCATAACACACTCCTGTATTGAAGGTGAGCTTGACTTCTGCTCCCCTTGGTTCTCTGATACTGCCCTTTTGTCCCAGAAACTCCTGTCTGTCTCCGGTATAACCCACAATTGTTTCATTGGAAAACAGGTAGGCATAGTTGTTTTGAAAGTTCATGGTGTAAATATTTTTTGCGTACAGATATTCATGTTCATTGTCATAGGAGGTGAGAATATAGGGATCCGTCTGCTCTCTTTGGGTACCAAGCACCCATTCTACATAATAAGTCAGGCTTAAATACTTCACTTTATCCGATTGATTCTTAAGAGTTAAGTTCCATAGTTTTAATGATTCATGAAGAGGGCAAAATACAGTCAGCTCCTGCTCAACCATTGATTCCTCATGAAGGAACCGGCTGTATCCAAACCCATGCCTTACCCGGTATATGCCTCTGTCAGATCTTCCCAGAGACATCGGCGTCATTACCTCTCCGGTTATTTCATCCATTATATAGATTGCCTCCCCCGCCCTGTCACTGACCGGGTCGTTGGACCAGGGGGTAAGCTTATTTTCCCTGCTGTTAATGCTCCAGGTAAAGCCTGCCCCCGACTCCGATATCTGGAAACCAAAGTCCTTGTTTGAGATCACATTAATCCAGGGTGCCGGCGGCCTGTTATTTCCATCCAGCAGAATTTCATATTCTCTGCCATCACAGACAAATCCTCCAAAGCCATTAAAAAACTCATAATTCTCCATAAGTCCTAATATTCCTCCAGCAGCTCCAATTGATTTTCTTTCCGTTTTGTAAAATAAATACCTGTTTTCTCTGAAAATACCACCCGGGCAACCGTATACAGCAAATCAATCTCTGCCGGCAGAAGCTCATACGTATGCAGGGTAAAGAAGCTGGTCTTACCGCTTCCGGAATCATAGATACGGAGAGAACTGGTCAGATCATTGATTAACTGATCTACCTCCTGAAGATAACCATATTTGGAATCCACCAGGATAACCAGATCTACCATCACAAGATTTACTCTTAAATACTCGTACGCCTTTAATACATCTTTGATTATTCGTTCTTCCTCAATAGACCGGGCTACAAAAAGCAGAATGGGGTTATCCCCGGAAATGCCAAATTTCCATAAGAAACTCTGATTCTTAAAATTTCTCCGGATATTTTCATGAGGTCCCCGGAAAATACCGCAAGGATAAAATATGGGACTGATCATATCCTGAAAGGAGTTGAGCTGTGTTTTGGTAATCTCCAGGTACTTTAATTCCAGATTGCTTTGAAGCCGGAATTTCTCCAGAAGATCATCAATCCGGTAGCTTACATTTAATTCCTCTGCAATTTTTACTGCCTCTTCTCTGCCGCTGCATACACCGGTAATAAAAGTCAAATTGGCTGATTCACCTGCACCAATACATATCTGTACCCGAATGCTCATGATAGGATCGTTGCAAAAGCCTGGATCATTAAAAAAGGAAATGCTGTTTACTACACAATCCGGATTTTCCAACGTATTGTTTCTGCCGATAAACCGTTTTCTGTCATTTTCAAATTCAACCTTTTTGCACCGTTTTTCATCGGTTTTCACCATATGCATGACATAAGGATTGTCGGTCTCATTCTTTTGACGTCTTTTCGCCAGGAAAATATTCTGCTCTTTCACATACTCGCTTTCAAGAAAGAGTTTATTAAACGCCGGATGGCTGATTTCTGCCATATGAGTATCGTCTACTACTTCCATATAACTGGTCACCTCCAGCTGCTTTTCCTCATTTCCATGATTGGTCAGTGTGACCTTACGAATCTCAAAATTACGATCTGCATTCAGGCTGACAATCATATGAGTGGAAATGTCCCCATCCTTTCGTTTAAATTCCGCCTGGTGGGGGCTGAAAATCACCTGATACTCTTCCGGCTCGATCCGGGTTGGGTGGTAGGCAGCACTCCAGTATTTTCCCTGCTTCTTGTCCTTGATATAGATATAGTTCCCAGTATTTGCATAGACATCGGCTCTCCAGCGGTAAAGCATGCGGTCCTCATATTGACTGAATCCATCCCCGTCTGAAGTAATCATCATGGAATACTTCCCGTTTGAAAAATAATTTACAATGGGTGTGGTTAAACCGGTACGATTGATATACCGGTTATTGTAATGGTCTTCTGTAAAAAGTGGTTTCCCGATTTTTATGGTATACCCCTGTTTTGCAATGGAAATCAAATAAGACTGGCGTTTTTCTTCCAGCAGAACTTCCGTTGCCTTTATCATCATTTCTGCATGAAACCGTTCTTTTAAAATTCTTTCATTCAGGTAATTATTAATCGCAGCCAGATTCATCCCCTGATGATGGGCCATATAGGATTTCACAATGCAGTAAGGTTTTAAATCCACGGAACTGGGTACGTCAAAATCAATGGATTCATAGAAACCATATTTACCGTAAGCACCCAATTCTTTCAGCCTCTTTAAATTGCTGATACATTCCTTTTCTGCTGTATTAAGTGCCAGTATTGTTGCGTAAGGTGCCACTACCAGAGAATCTTTACGGACTGGCTGAAGCCTTATCTTTGGAACGCCAAATGCTTTATACTGGTAATTGGCATTTAAATCAAAACGGTAATATTGGGATTCTGATATTCCCCAGGGGATTTCTGCTTCTTTTGCATACTTCATCTGCTGGAGCACTGCTGCTTTAGAGGTCTGTTCATAGACAGAGCCTTCATATTCCTTCAGTACAAGATTGGGCATCAGATACTCAAACATGGTACCGCTCCAGGATACGAAGCATGGAATACCCTTTACTACCGTCAACGGCCTTCCCAGTTTATACCAGTGCTTTAATGGTACTTCTCCCATCGCCACGGCAAGCAGACTTGTAAGGGATGATTCCGATGCCATCAGGTCGTAGCAGCCATCGTCTAAGGTATGGGAGGAAACATGATATCCGATATGAAACAGCATTCTCTTCTCATCAAATAAAAATCGAAAATCTACATTTGCCAGCATGCTGTCTATTTTACTGCACAGGGTTCTGATTCGGGCTGCCAGCATCTCATCCGGGCTTACCGGCTTGTCAAGCTGCTCTGACAGACCGTTTTTCAGTGCGATCATATGCCCCCAGAAATTACCGCTGTCTACCGTTGATATATAGGCAGGATTAAGCACCTCCAATGTTTCAATGTGATACCAGTTATAGAGATGTCCCTTCCATTTCTCCAATTTCTGCACTGTCTCCATGAGGTTTTCGATTGACCCTACTGTGGAGCTTAGCGTCTCAAATCCCAGATCCATGGCAGACAGAATTGACAGAAACTGAAGCCCGATATTGGTGGGAGATGTTTTATCACTGATTCTTTCAGCCTTTGAGGCTTTATAATTATCCGGACAGAGCCAGTTCGTATCCTTTGTGGAAAAATCCTTAAAAAACTGCCAGGTTCTGCGGGCAGTATCCATGAGAAATTCCTGAGTCTCTGCCTGATCCTTTTGATGGTGTATGATTTTTTGCTGGCTGATTCGGTAAGCGGCTTCAAATGCCAGAAACCAGTCTGCCATAATAAGCGCTGCCAGACACATTCCTGCCAGGGACAGATTGCCAGATAACAAAAGTAATAAAAGGCAAAATGCCGGGAGAAGAGAACTCCACATCGTGAGGAAATAACCTTTTCTGGTATTAATCACGGAGGCATCCACGGATTCAGCCGTATTCCATCGAAGGAGATTTTTCTTGCTGATCATTAACCGGTACAGAGTTCTGACAATTGCATCCAGTGCCACATAAGCGCGGTATGGCATAATTGTAAATTCCAGAAATGCTCTTACAAACATCACCGACAGCTCTTTTAAAAATCCTTTATATACAAACGCAAGCTTTGGCCGGATGAGCTTTTGAGTGATCACGGCCAACAATAAAATAATCAGATTAAATAAATCATTGAAGAAAACAAGAGGCAGCCAAAGATAATATGCATCTGGCAGCCACAAAAAAGTTCAGGAGTATAATCAAGGTTTTACTGAACGGAACCAGGCTTCTTCTTAAGTTGTCAAAAATTTTCCATCTTGATAAGGGGCTTAGGCTTCTGCCATCCGCAGTTTTCATTATAAACAACCAAGGTACCAGCTGCCAGTCTCCCCGCAGCCAGCGGTGCTCTCTTTTTGTAAATGATAAAACGCTGTTTGGGAAATTATCCATAATCCTGGCTGTACTGGAAAAAGCCGTTCTTGCATAACAGCTTTCAAAAAGGTCATGGCTGAGAATCCTGTTTTCCGGTACCTTGTTATGAAGTACCGTAAGGAATGCTTTCCTGTCATAGATCCCTTTCCCGATATAGATTCCCTGATTGAAGATATCCTGATAGATATCTGATATCACAGTTCCGTAATGAGCAAGTCCGGTTTCTCCGCCGAATATTTTTGTAAACCAGCTGGCATTCTTATCCGCAATATGATTTCTGACGGAGGGCTGAATGATGACATAGCCTTCCTCTACCTTCCGGCCTGACGGGTCAAGAACCGGTCTGTTTAAGGGGTGATCAATCAATCCCACCAGTTTTGCCGCATTGTCACGAATCAGATTGGTATCTGCATCCAGTGTAATCACATACTGGAAGGTGGTGAGTAAATTCTCATCACAATAAACGTCTGTAAATGTGGTACTGTCTTTTCCTGCCCCGTCTAAAAGGTTATTAAACTCTTCCAGTTTTCCTCGTTTTCTCTCCCAGCCCATATAGCAGTTCTCTGCCTGATTCCATTTACGGCAACGAAAAAACAGGGAAAAACGCTGTTCCTTTGACGGGTACAGCTCATTTAACTCTTTCATCCGCTCCACAAGGGCACTTCGGATACCATCATCCTTTGGCATGGACTGTTCCTTAGAGTCTTCATAATCAAGGAGCAATGCAAAAAAAAGATTTGGCTGCCGATTCGCAAGATAATGCTTCTGCAGACGTTCCATATATTGAAGCCCCTGCTCCTTTGAGGATACAATAACCGGCATGACTATAAAGGTTCTTGCTTCTTCCGGAATTTCTTCCAGATAGTCAAGAGCCGGTATCTTTCTCACCGTTATTCTTCTGGTAAAAATAAAATTGATTATTTCCATGGAAATGCCCATTAACAATGGCATAGCCGTCAAAACGATAACCACAGACCTTCCGGCAGACCGGATACCGCCAATATTCCGGAACAGATACAACAAACAGCCTTCCAGTCCCAGAAACAAAAGAATCAGGCATACGAAATAAAGGAACCCTGCTGCATTCCATTTTTTCCTGATCTTTTGGGGAATTGGTTTTCCTAATGCCTTTGCTTTTAAAAGGGGATAACCCTTCCCCAGGAGATAGGCCCCCACGTGATGAGAACAATGGAGACCAGCCTGCCCCCGAACAGCCAGCTCCAGACAGTCTTTTGCAATCTTTTCTTCCAGCAGCCGGTAACGGAGAGATAATTTAACGATTACTCCGCGGTACATTCCTCTGGACTCCAGATCCATTTTTGAATAAACACCTGCTGGATCCTTTGATAAAATCTGCTCCAGCGCAGAATAGGTTTCAAAAAACTTTTCCTCATCGACTTCATTGATATCTCGTAAGCTGACGATTAACGTCCTGATATTTGTTTCAAGAAAGGATTGTATTCTTCCTTCTTCCTGGTATACAGAAGAAGTCTTCATCTGTTTATCCTTTGAAGCAAAATGATATTTTAAATATTTCTGAATGGAAACCTCATCAAAGGACATATTTTTCATCAGATAGATCACGTGAGCATGAAATGAATAGTTATGCTTTAAGTTATCCTCTGTTTTGCAAAGCAGGGCTGATAAATCAGCGGATCCCCGTTTTCGTTCCAGCTTTTCTGTGAGAAATTTTTCTGCCTTTGATTTTACATCGATCATATGAAGAATTTCATCCGCAACTGCAATGATTTCTTCCAGAATGCAAAAGCCCAGCATTTCCGGTAAAACCCAGATCTCTTTGTCCGTCAGCGCAATCTTTTGCTGATAGGCATTTAACATGACTGAGATGTTTTCTTCACTTAGATGCCCGCCGGAAAGAGCCACCATCTTTTTCGCTACAATATAGATCCGGGGGAAATTATGATATTCTTTCGCCTTCAGAATTGGCAGCACGGCATAGCTGGTTCCGGAAGTACGTACTTTTTTCATCTCCCGGTACATTAACTGGAAATTATCATAGAGCCAGCGTGCAGCTGGAATCAGGGAAATAATGCCTGGAGACAGAGCAGAAATTCTGTCTCTGATCCGATTCAGTTTTTTATAAGCAGCCTGATTATAATCGTTCAAAACAAAACTGTTTCCCGTAAGCCGTACCTGGCTGTGCCCGTCAGCCAGTTCAAGCATCTGCTTCTCCCATTCGCCCGGTCCCGGCTTATCCCCTGTTACTTTAAAGCAGGAGGGAAAACATACTTTTTTATCAAAATGATAGAATCGGTAATAGAGCATAAATAAAATAGAGCAGATTAACAAACTCAGTATTACTAAAGCCACCGGAATAAATGGTGAATTTATATTAAAATTAATTTTTCCCATTAAGATCTGCAATAGAAGCGCTCCTCCTTATTTAAGAATCCTTCCCATATGATGGCATCTCTTTTTACATAGTTTGCCTGTTTTTACAAAAAAAATGCCACAATACAATATTGTGACATTTTTTACGATTTTTATAATCGTTCTATGCAATTATTTCTCATAATTTCCAAGTGTTATAACAGTGTCAGTAAAATTTTCAACTGATGCACTTTTTTTATGAAACCGGACCGCATTTTTTAAGATTCCCTCAAAGGAATAATATTCATCTTCCGGCATGATCGGAAGCTCTACCCTTTCTTTTAAACAGCCGGCCTTGTAGATAGCGGTAATCAGCTCCACCGTTTTTCTCCCGTCTTCCCCGGTGATCAAAGGTCTGGTTCCGGTCTCAACTGCTCGAAGGATATCATCAATCTCTCCGGTGTGCCCTTCATATAAAAGATCCGGTATTTCCTCATAGAAGGCCTGGATTTTGTCAAGCAGCTCCCGATTTCCCCCATTCTCCGGGAATCCATTGGCCTTTGAGATCTCTGCTTTTAAATCCCACGGAACCGAAAGCTTTGCATCGGCGCACTGCAGCTCTATCCCCTGTTGTTCTCCGTGATGTATGACGGAACTTGTTACCTGCCCCAGACTTCCGTCCTGGTATTCTAACATGGCAAGAGACAAATCCTCTACCTCTGAATTGTCATGCATCACGTTTGCCAGCATGGCCATGACTGCATCCGGCAGTTTTCCTTCCAGCCAGTTAAGCATGTCAATATGGTGTACCGCATGATTTAAGGTAGGACCACCGCCTTCTTTTTCCCAAAGCCCTCTCCACCACAAATCATAGTAGCAATGTCCTCTCCACCAGCTGGAGTTTACACTGGCACAGCAGATCTTTCCGGCGATTTTGCTGTCAGCCACTTTTTTTAATTTGTAGATCTGATTACGAAAACGGTTTTGTGCAATACACGCCATAGTCACATGATTTCTCTTTTCCGCTTCCAGCATGGCGTCACACTCTTTAAGGCAGGCTGCCATAGGTTTTTCCACCACCACATGACAGCCGGCATCCATGGAATGAATGGCGATTTCCCCATGTACGTAAGGGGGCGTGCATATGTGCACCACATCAATATTAAGACCGGAATCAAGCATTTTCTGATGATCATCAAAAACCTTGCAGTCAAGATGATACTTCTCCTTTAATGCTTCCGCCTTCTCCGGATAAATATCACACAAAGCAACGATCCGGCATCTGCCTGGAAACGTAAGAAGACCTTCGATATGGGCCGGGGCGATATTTCCCGTTCCAACAACCGCGATATCTAACATGGTTACTGCCTCCCCGCTTCCTCTTGTATACGAATTGCCTGGTTTTGCGCCCTGACACACAGCTCTGCTGCCTTAAAAGCATGTTCCTGAGTCATGGCATTTTCCGTCCGGTTGATGCAGTCTAAAATCAGCTGCCCAAAGAACGGGTACCCAACCTTTCCGGTCACTTCAAAATGCTGCTCCCCTTCCTCATTGACCAGGAAGACATGGTTTGAACTTCCGTCACAGGTTCCGATATTGACGTATTTGCGCAATTCGATGTAGCCCTTTGTACCAAGAATGAAGGTTCTTCCGTCACCCCAGGTGGAAAGTCCTTTTGGAGTGAACCAGTCTACCCGAAAATGCTGGGTTGCCCCATTGTCTCCTAAAAGTACCGCATCCCCGAAATCTTCCAGTTCGGGATATTCCGGATGCCCGAAATTCCCCACCTGGGAATACTGTACTTTTGCATCCTTTACCTTACAGTAATACAGAAACTGTTCAATCTGGTGGCTTCCAATGTCACACAGAATACCGCCATATTTTTCCTTTATGAAAAACCAGTCCGGTCTGCCCTTGGGATCTCCTACTCTGTGTGGACCAAAGCCGTCAATATGTATGGGTGTTCCAATTGCTCCCTGCTCAATCAGCTGTCCGGCAAAAACCGCTGCCTCCACATGGATCCGCTCACTGTAATATACCATATATTTTTTCCCGGTTCTTTTCACCATTTCCTTTGCAGCTGTCAGCTGCTCCAAAGTGGTAAGTGGTGCTTTATCTGTAAAATAATCTTTTCCCGCTTCCATTACCCGAAGACCCAGTGCACAGCGCAGGCTTGTTACTGCCGCGGAACAGACCAGATGCACCATGGGATCTTTTAAGATCTGCTCCTCGGATTCCGCCACCTTAACTTCAGGAAAGGCTTTGACAAAGTCAGCCACTTTTACCGGATCAGGATCGTATACCCATTTCAGTACTGCCCCTGCCTCAGTTAAACCATTGCACATCCCATAAATATGTCCATGGTCTAAAGCAATCGCCGCTATGAAAAAATCCCCTTTTTCAACCACAGGCTCTGGTTTTCCTTTCGGCGCATAATTCATGCCATCATTTTTACTGTACATCTTCGTGTCTCCTTTCACTTTCTGTCTGTTTCCTGCAAAGCTTACTTCCCGGCAAATACACTGTCATAATAATCTGTTCGTTCTTTGATAATCTGGTCGTATCCTGCTTTCTTTAGTTTCTCTTTAAACTCCTGTAATGTAGTGTCAAATTTATCGGGCTGGCAGGTAACTAATTTAACGAAATACTCTTCCCTGATTACACTGATCTCCGTATTTTCTCTGTTGCAGTTGGTGCAGTAAACGTTGGATCGTGTCTTATAGTTCCAACAGAAGCATTTTTAAAATTGTCCAGCACATAGTTTTCGTATCCGGGACATTCCTTAGAGGTGGCCAGTGCGAATTCATCGGCAGTTTTATAATAACCCTGGTTTCCAATTATAAACAGATCATGTCTGGTCCAGTCTTTGTCCTTTGTATTATAACTCGCATCGAGAACACAGGGAACCCCTGAATCATCATACTTGAAATGCTCTCCTTCAAATCCGTGGAAAATGGTAAATCCCCCCTCCTTGGTAGCAAGCCAATCCAGATAGGTTACGGCTGCTTCCACATTCTTTGCTGATTTTGGAACAAAGAGATAGGCACCGTTAATGGGATAATTCTTATTATAGATTTCCCCGTCATTATCATTTTTTATGGGAGGAATGCTAATGACATCCGCCTTGGGGTCCGTTGACTGAAGCACTTTTAATAAGCTTCCGCGGAGACTGTCTACATTATAGTTTACATTGGATTCAAAACATCCGACTTTTCCGTTTACAAAGTCCTCTTTTAAGGCGTTTTCCGTAGTGTCCACATAATATTCCGGATCGATCAGTCCTTCGTTATACAATTGGTTCATCCATTTGAAATACTCTCCAAAGCCCGGATCCATATAAATTAAGCTGGTTGCAGAGTCTGCTTCGATTGCATAAGTTTTTTCATCCTTTATGTTCTTTAAAAATGAGGTAGCCATCACACCCGCAATATCACTGGCTTTGGTACATACCCAAAAGCTTGCTGCAAAGGAATCGGGCTTATATTTTTTAAATTCCTGCAGAACGTGGTACATCTCCTCTTTTGTTGTGGGAGCCTGTAAACCCAGCTCATCCAGCCAGTCCTTACGGATAAAGAGATTTGTAGAGGCCGTAGTGGAACGTCTTGCCGGAACCGCCCACAGCTCTCCCTGCTGATTCCGTCCCAGATCCATACAGTCCTTACCAATGTATTCTTTTAAGTTTGCCTGATCTTCTCCATCCACATAGGGTGACAGGTCATAGGTTCCTCCATCCTTATAAAATCCTTCCACAATCGAGGATGTATAGCAGATCATAATATCCGGGCCAGTGCCGGATGCCATCATAAGCTGGGCTTTATTCACTTCATCGGATCTTGGAACCGCCACAAATTTAACGGTTATTCCTACTTTGTTCATCTCCTGATTAATATATTTTGTCCATCTGTTGTCAATTACTGTACTTCCCTCCGGTGCGTTGCTTCTGTCAAACACTTCGACCGTTATGGTTACATCATCAAATTTTTTAGATCCATAGGTGGTTTTAAACTCCTCTTTTCCTCCCGCTGCTTCCGATACTGCAGTACCCTTTGTGTCTGCATTTTTAGAAACCTCTCCCGTACTTTTGCAGCCAGTCAGACTGACTGCCATTGCGAAAACCAATCCCCCTGCCAGTAAACGCCTTACCTTTTTCATATACCTTCCTCCAATCATATAATTTAGTGTATTAAAATCCCGGACTTGTCAGCCTTTCACAGAGCCCAGCATAACACCCTTTACAAAATATTTCTGAAGCCACGGATAGACAGCCAGTATTGGAACTGTTCCAACTACAATACATGCCATCTTTAACGATTCTGCCATCACCTGCTGTGCCAGTCCCTCGTTGCCTGCCGCCCCCAGCTCTCCAGCAAAAAAAGAAGACTTCTCAGACGAAGCTGAAGAGTATACTTTTCAGGGGACTGAATATAAATAAGAGCATTAAAATAATCATTCCAGTAATAAACAGCATAGAAAAGTCCGATGGTAGCGATAATTGGCATGGATAGTGGAAGAACAATCTTAAAGAGAATCTGTACGTCCGTTGCTCCGTCAAGATAAGCAGCCTCTTCCAGACTTTTTGGGATTTCCCGGAAAAACGTTCTCATCACAATGAAATTAAAAACATTAACAGCAGAGGGAATATAAAGTGACGTAAGCTGGTCATACATTCCCAGGTTTTTTATTACCAGAAAGGTTGGAATAATACCTCCGTTAAAATACATGGTAAACAGGATCATTCCGGATATCCATCTCCGTCCCTTTAATTTATCCTTTGAAAGTGCATAGGCTGCAAATACAGTAAGTATCAGACCAATGGCAGTCCCTAGCATTGTTACCACCATGGTTACTCTCATTGCTGTCCAGATCTGTCCTCTATGTACAATTTCCTTATATGCATCCAGCTGCATTTCAATTGGAAAAAAAGTAACGGTTCCGGATAAAACTGCCCGGTTGCTGCTAAAAGAATAAGCAACTACATTTAAAAATGGATAAAAGCATATAACTACCAGGATAGTAAGCAACAAATAGTTTATCACAGTTCCCCAGTTAATTGCTTTCTTTTTACTGACACGTACATTGTTCATAATGATATCCCCCTCTCTATAAGATTCCCTCTTCTCCAATCAGTTTGGCAATTCGATCTGCAAGAATCAGTATGAAAATATTAACGGCTGACTGAAACAGACCAATTACTGTAGATAAACTGTACTCTGCCTTTACAATACCCAGACGATAAATATAGGTACTGATTACTTCTGAAACATTGATAACCTTGGTATTTCCAAGAAGCAAAGGAGCATCCAGACCGATACTCATCATTTTACTGATAGACAGGATCAGCATGACAATAATCACTGACCGGATCATAGGAAGGGTGATATAGAGGATACGCTGAACTTTGCCTGCACCATCTATGTAGGCGGCTTCATACAGGGATTCATCAATACCGGTTATCGCCGCCAGATAAATAATTGTTCCCCAGCCAATTTCCTTCCACACATTGCATATTACATAAGTGAAGACCCACCATCCACTGCTGTTTAAGAAAGGAATCGCATTGAATCCCAGATGTTTGATCATCTGATTCACGCTACCATCTGTCTGCGCAAAAAGATTGGTTGCAATGCCTGCCACTACCACCCATGACATAAAGTGAGGCAGATAAAGAAATGACTGGGATACGCGCCGGAATAAGGGATACCTAACTTCATTCAGCATTAACGCAACCAGTATGGTTAATGGAAAATTCACCGCCAGTGTAGACAGATTAAGTATTAAGGTGTTTTTAATGGACAGCCAGAACAGATCTGTCTGGAATACCTGTTTAAAGTTAAGTAAACCAACCCATTTGCTCCCGGTAACTCCCTTAAAAACATTATAATCTTTAAAGGCAATGATGAGGCCGTACATAGGCACATATTTAAATACAATATAATAGGTGATGACAGGTGCCAGCATCAGATACAGCCATTTATCTCTCCAGATATAGAACCAGATATTTTTACTGCCTGAATGCCTGGATCGGTATCCGGCCTGAAGTTGTTTTGCCCACTTCATTTTCATGTTCTCCCTTCGGTCTCTTTTATTTACTTAAATTTACCGAACCTCCTCCTCATGTACAACGGTAGATTTCTATTTGGGAGTATGAATAACTATCCTGGAGGATCAATATCTATCATTTCCGTGTAGAAATATGGTTTCACTTGAAAACAATCTTTATCCTGTGCTATAGTAAAAGTTAGCCTAAGAGCAAGGAACCGCCGTATTGAGAATATTTCTGTGTAGGAGGCTTTTATGAATCTGTTTTCGTATGAAAACTGGAAAGGAAGAAAGAAAAGAGGATTCCGCAGATATTTGTACCGGATCCTTCTATCTAATATTCTTCTGATTTTAATTCCCATCAGTGTCCTGGGCTTCTTTTGGTACCACATGATGTCACAGCAGGCAAAACAAAAATTCTATCAGCAGAAATCCATTGATTTAAATGAAATCGCTTCCGGGATCAATCAGCGAATTAAAAGCATAAAGATGGAAACAGCTACAGAAATCGGAGAAAAGAGATACAGTACCTACACCTATTCAAACGATTACAATACAGATTTATCCATGATTTCAAAAAGGCTGTCCGCCATGACGCAGAAATATTACTTAATTGATTCCGTGTATTTTTACGACAAGACAACTGGTAAAATCTATAATTCAAAAACCGGAAGGTATCTTTTCTCTGAATTTTATGATACCAAATGGTTAAATGATATAAACGACAACATCTACAGCATACAGCAGCTGCCTCCCCGTCTTATCTTTGATGATGAATCTCTGTTTGACAAGTACAGTTTTTTATACAATAAGCGGAATAATCTTGTCCTTTCTCTCGTTTTAAAGGGGAGACCGGATTTCTATCTGGTAACTAACATCAGTATAAAGAGCTTATACAATGAAATTGTTGATTCCTACCATCTGACCGATAATCATATGGAATTTTTTATTTTGGACAGAGATGGCAAGCTTATAGAGGGAGACAGCCAGAATGCAGAATGGAACGAACTAATCCGCCAGCCTGCCAGAGAGCTGGATAATGGAGTGACTTATAAAGTCTATAATAATCGTATATATTTTATGAAATCCGTTAACTTTAACGCATTTTCAGTTACCTCTTACCCGATCAGCGATTCTTACCAGGAAGCTGTTTATCTGGGAAAGTACATACTTCTGATTTGTATCGGACTAATCCTTTTTTCACTGATCATCTCGCTCTATATGGCAAAACGATTATACAGGCCGATTAATATTTTATATTCAGATGTTGCAAAAGGTACCAGAAATTCTCCACAGGAACACGTAACAGATGAAATCGATATGCTGAAACAAGTATTTTCAGAGATGAACACCTTTAATTCCAATGCCAGATTAAAATTAAAACGATTTGATGAATTAAGTAAGGCGTTTAACTTCAGAAGTTTTCTGGAAAACTGGAAGTATACAACTGAATTTACCAATGACCATCCCTATCTGTTTGATAAAAGCGGAAACTGCAACTGTGAAATGCTGTTGGTGAAATTCGATATCACCCATATGAAATTGTCACCTGATGATGAGTTGTTATTCCGTCTGAACCTGCAGGAAGTACTGCGAAGCTATCTCCAGTCTTCCATGAAAGGAGTTTTAGCCAAAACCGAGGAAGAGACTCTGGTCCTGCTCTACCAGGGTAATGAAGGGGAGAGTCTTGAGCAGACAAGAACCGTTCTTACTGATACGGTAATTAAGTTGACAAACCAGAATGCATATTTCGGGATCAGCCAGCCCATACATCATGCGGAAGAAATTTTAGAAGAGTACCCCAAATGCCTTGAAGCAGTCAAAACTCATATTTTTTTAATTGGAAAAATCAACTTACCACATTCAAAAAAATTGAGAAAAGTCTGGATTCTGATGAAGTATATACGATGTTATTGAATATTAATACATCGTTTATCCGTAGCATTGTCTCTCAAAACGTACAGGAAACAGAACGGCTGTTACTGGAGTTGGAGGATAAACTAGGGGATATCAGGAATGCCTCCGAGGTTAAGGATGTATTTAACCGGATACTGGTGGAACTGGATCACGAATTTCATTTCTCCAGGCTGATGGATACCAACCTTTTAGATACTTTATATGAGTATAAAACATTGGCGGATATGATTCATTCCAGCAGAGAGCTTCTCATGAATATCAGCGTTCATTATAAAAGCAACGATGTAAAAGAAACCAATTACTGTGAGATGGCCAAGCAATATTTAAATGAGCACTATATGAATGACATGAATATTACTGATGTGGCTGACTATCTGGATATGAGCTACTCTTATCTGAGTAAAATTTTTCGGGCACGGACCGGAACGACCTTAACCGATTACTTAAATAGTATACGAATAGACAAAAGTAAGGAGTACCTTACGGACACGTTTCTTACCTTAACTGAAATATCAGAAAAAGTGGGATATAATAACGTCCAAAGCTACCAGCGTTTTTTCAAAAAGTATGTAACAATGACTCCGGGTGAATACAGAAAGCTTCAGGCTCCCAAAATGCTTTAGCTGGTTACCTCTGCTGGGCGCAAATGTAAGTGCACAACCAAAAATCGGAAGCGCAATGAAAAGCGCTTCCGATTTTTATCCTAGTTTGTTCTTGCATATCAATAGCTCAGTACTTTGTCAACATTCTATTTCATAAAATACGGAGGACAGCTTTATTTCTCTAAGTGGGTTTCACATTCATGCGGAAGCTCCAGTTACCAATTGATGAATCCGACATTTGAATGGTCGTATAATCAAATTCAGTAAATCCATTTTTCAGATAGAATTTTTTATTTATTTCTGTATTTGTGAAGGTAATAAATGTATCCGGTTCATCCCCAACAGACTGTTCTTTTATATAAGGTATTATACATTCATTTAACATCTTACTACCCAATTGCTGGCCTCTGGAAGAACGATCCACTGCCAGTGCTTCTAACTGCCAGGAATGTTCTTTTATACCGCTTCCGGGTTTATGTCCTGTTTCAAGAACATTTAATAATTTCAGGATTCCTGGAAGGCTCGCTTTTTTAAACAGTTTTAATGCACCAACCCGAAAATAATCAAGGAGACTGACGTCCTCGCTGTAAGGGCGAATCAGTATGGCAAAGCTTTTTATTCTACCATTGTCCTCGCCTACAAAGAATTCGCTTTTTTTATAAGAAGCTTTTATATAAGCATAATGAACTTCACATATAAAATCAAGAAACCGGCCAGGTTCTCTAAATTCTCTTTTTATATCGTTGTACATTGGATAGTCAATAAATGTTAAAGCGCACATTCTTGCTATCTCCTTTAATTCTTCCTTTTTGGGTCTTCTATAATTGATCATTTTCTTCTCCTTTTTTTAGTTGATAGACGTAAGTACATTTATCTGTACAATTGTATTATATATGAACTACAGTTGCTTTTCTACAATCAATTACTGGCCCAAATGTCTGCTAAGCGATAAAATGTGGTCTAAATGTCGCATTACCAAAATTTGGCTGACTGAAAGAAGAGATCGCCTTCTTGACTGGGGGCAAAGACAGAGAAATATCTGCTGCTTTGCCTCAAATGGTATAGAAGAGATCTCAAAAATGGAGAAATAGGACAAATATAGGTGAAAAATTTTATTGATGCCCCGCAAACTGCATAATGGCGGGGCAGCCGTAATGAACTGACTGTTGCTTTGCCACAAATAGGGATCATAATGGTTGAATAGTCGGAGATGTGAGGCAGAGGGGTGAAAAAGAGGTTATCAATGCCTCACTTGATTTGAAATAGTAATAATTGTTAATTTATATTAGGTATCAGTTGTTTTAACTATATATGTGTATTATAATTGTACCAGTGTCGTTTTTACATTAATATTAAATACGGAAGGACGTAATTAAATGGGTGCTAATGATCAAGATGACAGGCGGGTAAGAAAAACAAAAAGAGCGTTGCGGGATGGACTTGCTGAATTAATGGTAACCAAGGATATTCGTAATATAACGGTACGGGAATTAACGGATAAAGTAGATATCCACAGAGCCACTTTTTATGCTCATTATAAAGATATCTATGATCTTTATGAACAGATGGAGAATGCGGTTGCCGCAGAACTCAATGACCTGATTATTCAGAACTATGAACAGCCGGCCACCTATTTTTATAAAGTTATTTTTGAATACATTTTAGAGAATAAACAATTATGCCGTATGCTGTTCAGTACCAATGGCGAAGGCAGCTTTGTTGTACGCCTTAATGATTTGTTTGAGGAAAAATGTATCGAAACGTGGTGTAAGGATTGGGAGCATTCCAAAATCGGTGAAGAACTGACCTATCATGTCCGTTACCATGTTCAGGGCTGCCTGGCGATTATCAGCAAATGGGTTTATTCCGGCTTTGCATATCCAACAGAAAAGCTGGTTGAGATTATATCAGATATTGATAAAAATATGGAATATGCTGTAATGAAAAAAAGCAAAAAAATAAACTAGAGGCAAACGCCTCTAATTTATTTCCTTTAATTCGCCTGTAATCATATAGATGGTTCTTTCACAAATATTGGTGGAGTGATCCGCTATTCTCTCAAGATAACGTCCTAAGAACAAAAGCTTCGTTCCCTGTTTTGTAAGTTCTCTTTTTTCTGTAATAATATTTAAGATATCATTGATCACCGATTCATAGAGGCTGTCAACTTCTTCATCTCTCTCCGCCGCCTTTTGCGCCAGGGAAATGTCCTCATTTACAAACGCATCAAGACTCATCTTCAGCATTTTTCTGCCGATCTCTGCCATCTTTGGTATGTCGATAATGGATAGAATGATTGGTTCTTTACCTATCTCAAGAGTGACCTTGGCGATATTTACTGCGTTATCTCCCATTCTTTCCAGATCCGTTATAATCTTTAAAACCGATGCAATTGTTCTTAAATCCTTGGCAAGAGGCTGCTGAAGGGCAAGGAGCATAATACATTCCTTCTCAATTTCCATTTCTAACTGATCGATTTCATCATCCTGCTCATTCACTTTCCTTGCAAGCTCAAGATCCTGTGTCTGTATGGAGGTCACTGCCGAATCAATAATATTATCAACGAGAGCTCCCATTGCTAATACTTTTTGCTTCACTTCAGTCATCTTCTGTGTAAAATGTTCTCTAACCAAAATTTTCGTCTCCTTTTTAACCGAATCTACCGGTGAGGTAGTCGTTAGTCCTCTTATCCTTAGGGAATGAAAAAACTTCCTGGGTGTAACCTTGTTCTATTAAATCTCCCATCAGCATAAACCCTACCCGGTCTGCGATACGTCCCGCCTGCTGAACCGTGTGGGGAGCGATAACAATGGTATACTGCTCTTTCAGCTGTACTAAAGATTCTTCGATCTTGGCTGTTGATATGGGGTCAAGAGCCGAACATGGCCGGTCAAGTAAAATCACCTCTGGTTCAAGTGCCAGCACTCTGGCAATGCACAGACGCTGCTGCTGACCGCCGGATAACCTGGCTGCAGGCGTATCCAGTCTGTCTTTCACATCATCCCATAAAGCTGACATCCGAAGTGACGTCTCCACTTTTTCTTCCAGATCAGTCTTTGACTTCATTCCACCCATACGTGGTCCCAATGCCACATTGTCAAATATGGACATAGGCAGAGGTGTTGGAACATCAAAGACCATACCTACCCTGCGGCGCAGTTCTGTTACATTAACATCTGTATCAAAGATATTCTTCCCATCTAACAGAATCTCACCCTCCTGATGGGCTCCTGTAGTTAAATCGCTGAGACGGTTTAATGTGCGAAGCAGTGTTGTAATACCACTGCCTGCCGGACCGAAAACACCCATAATCCGGTTTTCAGGAATTTCTAAGTTTAATTCTTTAATGACCTGTTTTTGTTCAAAAAAGAAATTTAATCTCTTTATATCTATTTTTGCTTTCTGCGTCATTTTTCACCTCTTAACGGCCCTTCGCTATAAATCGATTGACCAGCATATTAAATCCTACATTAAGCAGAAGAATCAGAATAATGAGTAGCGCTGCTGTTCCGTAAGCGTTATCCATGGATATTCCCTCCCTCGCCAGTATATAAAAATGTACTGCCATCGTCCGGGTCGGTGAAAACAGTGATTCAGGCATACGAAGTGCTGAACCAGCCGTTAAAATGACAGCTGCTGTTTCAGCAACACATCTGCCGATACTTAATATTACTCCATTTACAATACCAGGAAGGGCTGATGGAAGTACTGTCCTGGTTATCGTCTGTAATTTCGTCAATCCCAGAGAGAAACCTACCTCCCTGTATAGCTGGGGAACCGTACGGATGGACTCTTCCGATGTACGTATAATTGTTGGCAGAATCATAATCGCCATAGTTAATCCACCTGACAGAATTGACCAGCCCATATTTAAGTAGATCACAAAAAAAAGATAAATCCAAAAAGTCCATATACAATAGATGGAATTCCTGCAAGAGATTCGGCGCTGAAACGGATAATACGGGTAATTTTTCCCTCTCTTGTGTATTCCGTAAGATAAATTGCTGTACCAATTCCAAATGGTGTTGCCACAATTACTGCCACCGCAGTTACAACCAGTGTCCCCACAATGGAGGAGGAAATACCGCCGGAACGTCCCATGTCTCTGGGAATATCCGTTAAAAATTCCCAGCTGAGCATAGGGATTCCCTTTACCAGAATATATGCAATGATGGAAAAAAGAATGGCAATAACAAAAAGAGCTGCCGCCCAAATCGTAAACTTGGCTATTTTTTGAGAAGTGTTTGCATTCATTTTCATAGTGACCTCACCTCTTTCGTGTAATGTACTGGGCAGTGGCATTTAAAATCATGATAATAACAAATAATACAATACCCGTTGCAAAAAGTGCCTGCTGATGTTCCCCGGAGGCATATCCCATTTCAATACCGATATTGGTGGTCAGTGTTCTGACCGGGTCAAGAACGGAATGGGGGAAGTGCCACCGCATTGCCCAGAACCATAATTACCGCCATTGTTTCACCAATTGCTCTTCCTAAACCTAAAATAACAGCGGCCACAATACCAGACTTGGCAGCCGGAAGCAACAGGGACCGGATTGTCTGCCATTGTGTCAGTCCCAGTGCAAGTGCGCCGTCTTTATAATGGCGAGGCAGTGCAAGAAGGGAGACTTCAGTAATGCTTATGATGGTGGGCAGAATCATAATACCCAGAATGATGGAGCCTGCCAGTATACTAAGGCCCGGTCCTCCCATATATTTACGGATGGCAGGCACAACGAATAAAACTCCCCAGAATCCATATACAACGGAAGGAATGGCAGCCAGTAACTGTATGGCAGGCCGGAATACATTCCGAAGCTTTGCCGGAGCAAACTCAGCCAAAAATATACTGCAGCATATGGCGATGGGTACTCCTACAATGGCTGCTCCTATGGTAACTGATACTGATCCAACGATCATGGGGAAGATACCGTAGTAGCCTTGGCTGGGTGCCCATTTCATCCCAAAAACAAAGTTGATAATACCGACCTTGGCAATGATGGGCATACCTTTTATAAATATAAAAACAGTGATGAGCGCCAATACCGATAAAGTCGAAAGAGCGATTAAGAGAAACACACGCTCCGTTAATTTTTCCTTAAAACTTTTCATTTTGATGCCCCCTCTGCTGACGGGATAAGTCCCTCTTTGCTCAGTAATTTCTGCCCTTCTAAAGAAAGGGTAAAATCAATAAAACTCTTTTGTATTCCTGTTGGCTCACCATCGGTAACAAACAAAAACTGTCTGGACAGTTTATAGCTGTTATTCATGATATTTTCCCGTGTGGCTTCAACGCCGTCTAAGTTAAGCGCTTTTACTTCATTTGAAACCAGCCCTAAGGATATAAATCCTATGGCATTGGGGTCATCTGCAACCAATTGGCGTACTGCGCCATTGGAGTCCTGAACAATGGATTTGGGAGTTATCTCTTTCTTGCCCATAAGCAGTTCAGTAAACGCACTTCGTGTGCCGGATCCTTCTTCTCTTGCAATAATATTGATCTTGGCTTTTGTGCCTCCCACCTGACTCCAGTCGGTAATTTCAGCTGCATAAATATCCCTGATCTGATCTGATGTAAGGTTCTTTACAGGGTTTTCCGGATTCACAATAATTGCCAGACCATCCTTGGCAATTTCCACGCTCCAAAGGTCTTTTTCACCCTCTTCCAGAGAACGGGAAGACATACCGATATCTGCACTATGTGTCTGGGTTGCCGTTATACCAGCAGAGGAGCCTCCTCCCTGAATATCAATCACAGCCTCCGGATCTTTGGCCATAAATGCTTCAGCCAGAATCTCAGCATAAGGCTGTACCGAAGTCGATCCTGCAACGATGGTGTCTGACTCCGTCTCCTGGGTGCAGCCAGACAGCAAGCCCACAGAAAGGGTCAGTATCACTGCACAGGCAGATATTTTTATTCTTTTTAATAACTTGCATGTATTAATCCTTTTTTTCATATCTTCGCAAAAATCAAACATTTAATTCCAATGCCTGATTTCCTCCATTTCTCTGAATATAGAAATAACCAGTTTTCAACCAAACCTGCCTGTAATATAATCTTCGGTGCGTTTATCCTTGGGATTTGCAAAAATCTGTTCTGTAGGAGCATACTCCACCAGGGTTCCTGCTCTGTCCTCGTCCATCATCATAAACGCAGTCATATGAGACACTCTCGCTGCCTGCTCCATGCTATGAGTCACGATAAGAATTGTATATTTCTGAGCTAGCTCTTCCATTAATCCCTCAACCTGCATGGTGGATTCCGGGTCCAGCGCACTGCAGGACTCATCCATTAGAAGAACTTCTGGCTCTACAGCCAATGCACGGGCAATGCAAAGCCGCTGCTGCTGTCCTGGGGAGAGGTCAAAAGCAGGTCCCTTTAACTTGTCCTTCAGTTCGTCCCATAAAGCCACCTGACTTAAGTAGTTCTCCACAATTTCATCAAGACGGGCTTTTTGTTTTATCCCGTGATGTCTGGGGCCAAAAACCATATTATCATAGACTGACATGGGAAATGGATTCGGCTTCTGGAAAACCATGCCCACTCTTTTTTTCAGCGCAACAACATCCATACTTTTATCATAGATTGAAGTATCATCAAGCAAAATTTTACCTTCTACCCTGACTCCCGGTATCGGGTCATTCATACGGTTAAACAGACGCAGAAGTGAAGATTTACCACAGCCTGAAGGACCAATGATTGCTGTAATAGCGCATTCCTGAATATCCATTGTAACATTTTTAAGAGCCTGGAAGCTGCCATAAAAAAGGTTTACTTCTTCTGTCTTTATCTTGGCTCTCTGCCCAGACTTTAATATAAGATCATCCATACGTTTGTCCTTTACTATACTTTGATTTTACAACTTCTTTACACCGATTATTAATTATACATGAATTAAGAAAAGTTAAAGCATTATCTATGTGAATTATACGTAAAATTTTTTGTAAAATATTTTCTGTTTCAAAATACCATAAATTTACCAATAGAAAGCCTACTGATGTATATACTGCCCAATTTCCTGATATTTTTATGTTTTGCAATCCGTTTTTAGAGATTAAAATTCATTTTCTTAATTTTCTTTCGTATTTTATAAAGTATGGAAAGAACAAAAAGTAAAAAAAGAGAAGCATTTGAGCGCCCCTCTTTCATCATAATTAGTTCGTTGGATTAATTAACCTGTATTCCTGCAGGTAACATTGATTTCTGAAATGTCTGTAATAATATTCTTTCATTAAGTCCAAATCCTTTTTGTACTTTTCAACCTCCATGGCACAAACTCTCATCCATAGAAGCCTGTCTATGGATACAACTAAAACATTTCCTTCATCCACAGCATCCTTAAGAAAAAAATTATAGTCAATCAATGCAATGCTTCGCCAGATCTCAAATTTATTTATGATAAAGCCTGAATCACCATACAGATCTTTTTTGTTATCCGGATACTTTTCAGAAAGTGCATGATAATCATCTTGTGAAATGATTAAATCAATATCCCTGCCTGACTTACGCATTCCATAATATTCCATAGCCATGCCGCCTATTATGATTGGCTTTTTTATAAAAGACAAAGGAATCTCATTCAGACTTTTATTTACATCTATAATTACTTGATTCATCAATATTTTTCACCTCATATCCCCTAATACAACTGCCCCGCCATTACTCATTCCTTACACCGGTTACATTACCATCTTCGTCTGTGACATATCTGCCCTTTGTCATGTCCAGTATCACATATTTGTTCCCCCCATTTATCGAGGATCACTGCACAGCGTCCGATGGGAACATCAAACGGACCATATTCTACTGTTCCGCCTGCTTCCTTGATTTTTTCTATGGATTCATCCACAGACTCCACCTTTATATCAACAAGAACCTGTTTTCTCTGGGATTGTAAAACGATCTCGGTAATATCATTCTCCATTCCCAGTCCAACCATATCCTCATTCCGCCAGAGAAGTTTTAACCCCATGCTGTCACAATAGTATTGTATCCCTTCATTTATATCAGTAACATAAAGCTCAATACAGTCAATATTTTTAAATATCTTTGCCATGGTAATACTCTCCTTTCCATTTTTTATATCACATGATTGGAATCAATAACCGGAATCTGTTCACATCCGGATTCTGAAAGACTCCATCATATACCTCAATAATATCATTGTCTTTTAGGGTATACCCAAGACTTTTCGCATAACCAATTGCGCCAGCATAAGCATCCGGCGTGCTGATGCAATCAGGAACACTTGCCTGAAAAAAGTTTTGGGGTGATATGAATTTTTTAGTCATACCAGGCGGTACAACAGTTCCAGAATCCATACCAATGGCAGCCATATAGGTAAAATCTTCATCATTGCAGGTTTCATGTTCACAAATACCATACATGGTCACTTTATCTTGTATCAGTTGGATTTTTTCCATACGTGCTAAGAATTCACTCCATAATTTACCCACGGCTCCGTCACTATCCCACTGCACAGCCCTGCATTCAAGGCCGGCAACTACAAAACCTTCCGTTTGCAGCAGGCTAAACTTCATTTGATGTTCATCCATCACAGATAGATCGCTTATTGTAGTCAATCTTTTTAAAGGCACAGATGTAATACTTTTACGGTACTTGCTTGGTGAAATTCCATAAACTCTTCTAAATGCCCTGGTAAATACATCGTGGGATTCGAAGCCATATTCAAATGCTATACTTACAATAGATTTATTATGATCTATCAAATCATTTGCAGCCATGAATATCCTTCGCCTTAATATGTAAGCACCAACGGTGTCCCCCGTCAATCTTTTAAACAGCCGGTAAAAATGGGGTACTGAAATCCCAGCTTCCCGTGCTATATCATAGTAGCTGATGTCTTTAGTTAAATTTTTTTCAATATAATCCATAGCTTTTTGAAGAGATTGTTCCTTCGGCATACTGACACCTCCTCATATAATAATAGCATTTATTTGAATTTTTTCTCGACTTTTCTTATCAAATTTTGTCCACTTGTACAGAACTGTACGTCCATATATTTAAAAAAGGCAAAAACCATCTTTCGTGGGTTTTTGCCTTTTATTATTTCAATTACTGTTTTTTCAGTATCCGTGCTAAGCTGGCCTCATCTAATAAGTTTACGGTCTGAAATTTTCCTTTATAGAACACACCCCAGTTATTGAAAACGCAGGGCAGTTCTTTTGCTTTTTGCAGCGTATCCACAGGAATGACACATACCGGAATTTCATTTATATCGCAATACTTCTTTACCATCTCAAGATTTTGATAAATATAGGGGCATTGCATATCATAATAAATCGTAAGCTCCTCCTTTTCAATTCCCTTGTTTTTACACTTTGAGCAAACCTGGGAAATGTTCCGTCAAACGAAAGGGCAAGTAGCTCATATCCCTGTTCAGTCGTGTCAACAACTTCAAAACCGAACTTTTTCGCAAAGGTCTGGTCAGAAAGCCAGGCTTTCTGCTTATTTGCTCCAAGCATACAAATTCCAGATTTTCCATTTCTCCTGGCATCTGCAATGCAATACTCCATCAGCGCTTTCCCATACCCCTTTCCTTTACAGCTTCCTGATACCCATAAGCAATACACATAATAATAGTTGTCACCAGTGATTGGAACCCAGGCTGTTTCCAGAGGAGCATATTCAATAAAAACGGTTGCCTTTTCATTTAACTTTCTAAAAACATGCCCCTTCTCTAGCCGTTCTGAAAGCCATTGCCTCTTTGCTTCAATACCGGGATGTGTCTTTTTACTTCGGATAATGCAGCATAAATGCTCTTTTTCAAGGTTTTCTGCTGTCAGATTTACAAAATCATTACTCATGTTTACCCTCCTTTAAAACCGCTTTTATTCGCCTTACGCCTGCTGAAGAAGCCTCTTCTTTAACAATTTTGAATAAGCCTAGCTCTCCGGTATTGCCCGCGTGAGGACCACCACAGATTTCCACTGAATAACCGGGTATGGAGTACACTTTAACAGTTTCTTCGTATTTATTTGTGAATACTCCCACCGCATTTAATGCATAAGCTTCATTAAGTTTCATTTCCTTCATGGATATTTCTATTTGTTTATCAATTGCTTCATTAACAATCTTTTCTACTTCTCTTAGTTCTTCTGGTGTCACTTTTCGATGAAAAGAAAAATCAAATCGAAGTCGTTCAGGGGTTATATTACTGCCACGCTGGGAAACCTCGTCACCAAGCACTTTTCTTAAAGCAGAGTTCAACAAATGAGTTGCTGTATGAAGTCGGGCAGTTTCCATACTATGATCCGCCAGCCCTCCTTTGAATTTCTGCTGCCCCTTCTCTGGACTTGTTTTGATGGGCTGTAAACTTTTCCCGAAATGATTCCATATCTACAGAACGCCCTCTTTCCCGGGCTAATTCACAGGTAAACTCGATCGGGAAGCCGTATGTGTCATATAACTTAAATGCTAATTCTCCGCTTAAAGCAGTGTTTTCATCTGTTTTTCCCAGATATTGATCTGCTTTTTTTAATCCCATATCCAGGGTTTTTAAAAACAAATCAGTTTCGTTTTGTAATTGCTCTTTAATAAATGTTTCGTTATCGCCTATTTCAGGATATGCCTCCTTATATTGGAGGATAATCACTTCTGCCAGATCACATAAATAATTCTGATTAATACCCGCTTTTTTAAACAGCCGGATCATTCTTCTGATCAGACGTCTCAGTATATAGCCCTGTTCTGTATTAGATGGGCATATCTTTTGAGGATCACCCAATATGAAACAAACTGCTCTGATATGCTCGCAGATAATCCGTTTATCTCTTATGGACATTATAGCATCCAATTCTCCAATAATGTTATTTAAATGCGTCATAACCGGAATAAACAGCTCTGTATCGTAAACATTGGTTTTTCCGTTAAATATTGTCAGAACCCGTTCCAGCCCCATGCCTGTATCCACATTTTTCTGCTTTAGTTCTGTGAAGCTTCCATCTGCCTCTTTATTAAATTTCATAAATACATTGTTCCATATCTCAACGTATTTACCACATTTGCATGCAGGTCCGCAATGATCACTGCATTTTGGTTTCCCCATATCATAAAATATTTCCGTATCGGGACCGCATGGACCCGTCTTACCTGGGGGCCCCCACCAGTTCTCTTCCCTGCCATAAAAGTATATCTGAGTCTGCTTTAATCCTTTGTTCTTCCATATAGTTTCTGTTTCCGTATCCTTCGGCACAGTTAAATCCCCTTCAAACACAGTTACTGCAATCCGCTCAATAGGAATATTTAAAACATTTGTCAAAAATTCAAAACTCATGGAGATAGCTTCTTCTTTGAAATAATCCCCAAGAGACCAGTTTCCCATCATTTCAAAGAATGTTAAGTGGGTATCGTCACCTACCTCATCTATATCCCCTGTTCTCAAACATTTTTGAACGTCAGTAAGACGTCTTCCCTGTGGGTGGGTTTCCCCTAATAAATAGGGGACCAGGGGATGCATTCCTGCTGTGGTAAATAAAACTGTAGGATCATTTTCTGGCAAGAGTGAAGCAGACGCGATAACTTTGTGCCCCTTTTCTTCAAAAAAATCCACGTACATCTTCCTTAACTCACTTGCTGTCATTAATAATACTCCTTTCATTTATTTACCCAAAACAAAAAGCCCTAAGCCGACTTGTTGTCAACTTAGGGCGAACGATTATGTCCGTGTTACCACCTAATTTCAGATTTCTCTGCACTCTGTCAATACGGGTTATTTCCGATATTGCTTCCTAAATAACGGTGGAACTCCGTTGAAGCCTACTAAGATCTATCTGTTCGGTTCACAGCTCCGTGACTGCTTCCATATTAGATCAATGAAGATTCGCACCAACCATCTTCTCTCTGTGAGATCCCTAATACTTACTATTTCACATCATAGCCTTTTTGTTTTAAGTTTTATTAAAAATAACATACCGGGTCTGCAATGTCAACTAAAACAGGCACTATTTAATTAATAAAAATCCCATAAGGTATAGAACAACGCCCATTAACTTCTTTATTGTGATTCCCTCTTTAAATACTAATACACCAATAATCAGAAGAATGACTGCTATACACATGTTTGATATCAATGAACCTTTGCTGATTTCCCATCCACTGCGATACATAAGAATATAACCACCTTCTATACCAACTACAACCAGTCCTAATAGAATATTAGATATACTTACTTTTGTAACTTCCTCAATAAAATCATTTTTTGAAGTAATAAAAAATGCAAGAACACTTATTAAGCAGGCAACTCCATATGTTATAATCAGACCCATATATGTATTTGTAGTACTTGAGATATTCTTGCTGATTAAATGATAGCAAACATTACATAGGATTACAACAAGAAGAGGCATGAGATAATTTATATTCATTTATCCATATCCCCCAAATTCTTTTTCATCCAGATATGAGGACAATCTTCATCTAAATAGGCTTTTCCCTGCTTTTTGTACCCTTGCTTTTCATAGAATTCTGCAACTCGTACTTGTGCTGACAACACTGCACTATTTCCACCATCTGTTTTTATATAATCTTCTGCAATATTTATTATTTTCGTCCCAATATTTTTTCCCCTCCATTCCTTTACGACAGCGATTCTTCCTATGACAAATGATTGTTTTTCACTGTTGAAGTAAATTCTGCATGTTGAGATTGGCTGTTCATTTTCATACAAAACTATATGCTTGGCAATGCCGTCAATTTCATCAAACTCTTCAACGAATCCCTGCTCTTTTACAAACACCTCATTTCTTATTTTTATAGCTTCTTCTGGTAAGTAGTTATACTCTTTACTAATCATTTTGGCCTCCTTAAAAATAAAAGGCACCCAAAAGCGAACCTTATAGTGTGATAACACACCGTACCTACGGTTGGCTTTTGGATGCCTTATAATGCAATCATCCGGTGATGAAAGCATAAGCTCTTATTTATTTTTTAAAATTATATCTAATAAAATATTAGAAGTCAACTACAAATTACGTGACTGCACATTAACAAAAATAGTTAATTATCACTGAGAAGGCTCTTTATACTGATATCTGCTCCTTTTAGCAGTAAATCTTCCATATTGAATGGCTGATTGTCTGCAGTTATGAATGCACTTTAGACAAAAGGTGCAATCTCCCGCCCAAACAGGTTTCCCATTCCTCATATGTATGGCATTGCATGGACAACCTCTCTCACATTCTTTACAGCCATTGCATTGCTGAGTAGCAAAGAATTTTTTAGTATGATCCGTTTTTCTGTAGGCGTATCTGGTAACTGGAGTGACAAAAGCTATTACACCTTTCTTTATATATTGGTCATTTGCTCTGCGTTTAATCATAGATATAATTTTGTCGACCTCCAGCTCAGCATTATTGAGTATAATTCTCTGTTTATCTATATCCACAATATCATAGCCCACCACGTAATTATCTACCATCTTTACCCCAAATATTCCACTTAGCTTCACTTGCTTTTGCTTTAAGATTTGGGTCAATCTGTCCATAACATTACCGGCAGCAATCCCATAAGTTGTTACAGCATAGACATAATGCTTCTCATATCCTGATAAATTCAATTGATTTATAAATTTCTCAACGATTGTTGGCATACTATACCAATATACCGGAAAAACAAATCCAATTCGCTCATCTTCCTCAATTTCATACGTTTCATTCTTCTCTATTGCACATTCACAGATAGAAACAAATCTTTCACCTGTACTATTTGCAATTTTATCCGCAATGTGTTTCGAATTACCTGTTCCGCTAAAATAAAATATCACCGTGCTACCCCTGCTTTCGATCTTTTATATGATTAACGATTGTTCTAATACTATATTTTTTTCTTATTTTCAATGCCACATCCCGACCGATCATCAGACTGCCCACCCAAAATATAACTTCACTTATTGCCATCATTATTCCTGTTATTCCTGCAATAGTGCAAACTGAAAATGGCAGACAGGCGTTAAAAGGCATAATTGCGTATAACACAAAAGACATTACAATTAAGCTAATTGCAATAATACGATATACCTTCTTTCTGTTTCCGTCATCACATTCCATATGTTTTACTCTCCAATTTATCCACTAATTCAGAAATAATATGTTCCACAACTGCATATTCCTTTTCATCCGCTGCAATATTTCTGATGGTATCTGTAACCCATTTATAGACTGCTTTATCTCCTTGCAAAATGTGAGTTCCCTTTTCCGTAAGCTCAACGTAATACATACGTTTGTCCTCTTTTGATTGCAATTTTTCAACAAGGTTCATATGAATCAACTTTCTTATGATTGCAGATACGGCTGGTTTCGTCACAGTTAACCGCTCTGCTATCTGTGAAAAATTTGGCCTCTGCAATGACTGGATTACCAGCAAATAGTAATAGTCATTATTAGAAAATTTATTTGCTTCATCCTCTGTCAGAGTTTCATTAAGATTTCTGATACATTCTTCCCAAAGTAAATTAACAAGACTGGCGAATTTGTCTTTCATTTATACCTCCGATTGCACTGTGTGGATTAGTTAAATCTATTTAATTAAATTATATTAATTATATTGCCACAAAAAAAATGTACTGTCAATAGTACATTTTTATTTTTGTCAATTGAGGATTTATTCATTTACTCCTGACTATTACCCGGTTTACTGAACACAGGCACGGCCAGGCATTTGGTCTATTCCGCCGCCCCCTATAATCAATATTTTATAGATACAACTATAAACTATGAAGTAATAGACAGGTCAATATTAAATTTTCACTCATCAGCTATTAGATACCAATTCAGCAAAATCAGCATCTCTGGCTTTTTCCGCCATAATACGAAGCTTATTAAGTACAAATTCCTGAGTTTCTTTATCTATTCCACCTGAAATATAATCAAACCAGTTTTCTATCAGGCTAAAAATATGTTCTTTATATTCCTTTCCTTTATCTGATATATAAAGGTTTTTAGCTCTTTTATCGGTTTCACAAACTTTTCTTATTACAAAACCTTTTTTCACCAGTGAATTTATCGTTTTTGCTGTAATTGATTTATCCATTAAAAGCATGGTAGAGAGCCTCTCTTGATTAATTCCCTCATTCTCATATAAATTTACAATAAATATACACTCCCAGTAATCTAAATCCAATGCTTTGAAAGCAACATTAATATAATTATGAAGTTGTCTGTTTAAAATACCAAAAAATCTTGCATCATGTCTTATATTCATTTCTTTCTCATATAACCCAGGGAACCGTTTCTAAGTTGACTGAATTATATATTCCTTTCTTTTTACTATTTATACCGCTTAGTCTTATACTCCATTATAATTCTCACCAATAAATATAAGATGGATATTTAGTTTTTTTTTCAACTATATTATATGTATTTTGGTCCATATTGTCAACTTATTGGCGTAATATAGATTGGTCACATTACTTTTATTCTTATAGTATTAAATAGATTGTTTAATAAAAACTTAAGTTAATTTCAAATTTTAAATAGTAGTTTTATTCAACTATTATTGTTATAATAGCATCAACCGTCAATTATATAAGTTTATGACTAAGAAAGAAGGTTTTTAATTATGCCACTAAATTTAATATTTAAAAAATTATTGGAAACCGATTTTGACAGTATGTATTCTCTCAACATTGAGGAGCTGAGAGACTATTACGAAAAAAGCTGGGATGATTTTAAAGGAGAGATTATTGATGTAGGAACTGTAATCAATCGCACCCTTAAAACGGCTAAAAGAGATACTCCAATCAGAATTTATAATCCAAAAACCAAGGGAATCCACCCTGCATTTATATGGATACATGGAGGTGGATTTATTTTTGGCAGCATGGAGGTTTACGATTCCATATGCCGTAAAATAACAAACAATGTAAACTGCACTGTAATATCCATCGATTACGGTCTGTCTCCTGAACACAAATTTCCAGATCCCGGGGAAGAATGTTATTCCGTAATTAAATGGGTACATGAAAATGCTGAGGCTTTAAATATTCAGCCAGATAAACTTGCGGTAGGCGGTGACAGTGTGGGCGGAACCCTCACTGCAGCAGTTACTCAGATGGCAAGAGAAAGAAAAGAATTTACAATTACTTATCAGGTATTGATTAATACCATGTTTGATTTGCTTGGAGTAACAAAGCCTTTATCCAGAGTAGAAAACGCAAAGGGATACAGACTGGAAACACATGCAATTGAAGGATGGTATGTCCCTAAATATTTAAATGACTTACATGAAGCTAAGAATCCTCTTGCTTCACCATTGCTTGCAGAGAGTTTCAAAGATCTTCCTGATGCATGCATCATCACATGCGAATATGATCCATTAAGAGATGAAGGGGAGCATTATGCAAAAAACTTATCAGAAGCTGGTGCTGACGTATGTCTTAAGAGGTATGACGGGATAATTCATGGCTTTTTTAATATGCAGGGAACGGTTGAGGAAGCACGTGCTGCTCTTGATTTAGTTTGTTCAAAATTAAAAGAAGCTTTTGACTTTATATGATGAAAGGGAAACGGTTGATAAAATATGAATGAAGGAAACTCAAAAAAACTGCCATGGATATTATTATTTCTTGGAATCTTATGCATTTCTATATCTGCTTATTTTGTGAAGAAGGCTAACGTTAACGGCATTTCCGTTTCATTTTACAGAGTGTGTTTTGCAACGTTATTCATTTTACCCTTTTATATGCAGGTAAAAAATAAGAATATGAGTTTGAAAAGTATCTGCCTTTCAATATTGGGAGGTGTGTTTTTCGCATTTGAACTGATCTTCTGGAATACTGCTGTAATCATATCCAACACAACATTTCCTACATTGATAGTCAACCTTTCTTCCGTATGGGTCGGGATCGGGGCAATGTTCCTGTTCAGGGAAAAATTGAACCGCTTCCATTGGGCGGGAAATATGATAGCGATTCTTGGGGTTGCAATAATCATCGGGATTAATAACATCATACATATGAAAATTGATACCGGTTTTTTATTCTCCATTATAGCCAGTGTGTTTCTCGCTCTATATATTTTATCTGTAAAAGAAGCACGACAGAAAAACAGCACGATTCAGGTCGTCTTTTTCACATTTCTTGGAGGTACGATTACTTTATTGATTTGCTGTATTTCTACAGGAAGCGCATTATATGGTTTTTCCCTGCCTTCCTGGGTCTATTTGCTATGCCTGGGTCTGATCACACAGGTTGGCGGATACTTTTCAATTAATTATGCTCTTGGCTACATTGATTCATCCACCGTATCAATACTTACATTGCTTCAGCCCATACTAACTGCTGTATTTGCCGTAATTGTCCTTGGTGAGGCCTTTAATGTCCACCACATTATAGGCGGAGGTCTGGTGCTGGGAGGACTTATTATGGCTTTGTTATTTAAAGATGATGGTCATATCGCGAAATCCATAATAAAAAAGTGAAATTCTTTTATACTATGACATAAGGTTGTCATGTTTTATTTGATAGAATTATTTCATAAAAGAAAAATACACTTAACAGGACGGTTAATAATGAAACAAAATGATATTTTGAATTACTGCTTAAGCAAGCTTGACGGAACAGTGCTTGTAGAGAGCTGGGGTGAAAAAGGTATTTTCTATAATCCAGGACATACCTTAAAACGTGGCGTATACACTCTCACAATTAAGGAAAAGGATGGTGAGAACGATAAAGGTTCAAATTTAAATCGAAAAGATGTTTATCGGGTGAATTTGGGAATAAGAAAAGATACTTTCAAAAATATGTTTTCTTATATCCCCAAACGTCCGCCAGCCGGAGGAGTTATCCAGATGGATTACGATTTTACCGCGCTTGATGTCATCATGCCGCACCCTGTTTATGGATGGATGGGGATGGATTAGCGTGTTAAGTCCCTCAGAGGAAACATTTGAAAAACTAAAGCCTCTGATTGAAGAAGCCTATGATTTTGCAATTGAAAAGTTTTCTAAACGAAAATAATTTTATATTTGCTCACCAGACATAACTATATCCTCTTCCCTGACACCGGAATATATGGCATCACAATGATTTAAGCAAGCCCAATAACAATCCCCATATGACCAGTGCCACCATTCGGTTGGGTAATTGATAAATCCTGCTTTCTCCATACATTCAATCAGGATATTACGATTTGCTTTCGCATCCTCGCTAATAAATTGAGAATATAAATAAGTTAAGTTTTCCGGTTCATAAGGAATATCGTTAAACTCTGTTCCCATGTCCACTTCTATCCCATCTTTTAATAATGTTACATCGATTGCCCCTCCCGTAGGATGCCCTGCCACTTCAATTGGAGCAACATATTGGCAGGTTAAACCATAGATTTCATCCTGGCTCTTTAATGGATATTCAGATTTATAGCTTTCAAACGCTTCTTCAAAAGACTTTTTTTGACGGGAAAGAGGCCTGTATGCCTCTTTCACCAAAAACTGATAACCGGCTGGCAAACTGTCAGCTGCCATTTTCAGCCTGTTTATTACTTCTTCCCGCGCATAGCAAAATAAGTCAGACTTGCTTGATATCTGACTTCTTGACTCATCGATGAAAATATCTTTATGTATATTTCTCAGGGTAACCATTTCTTCTTTGTTGTCCACGCAGGTAACATTCATAACTCTTTCATCATTTAATAGTATCATGGTCTCTATCCTTACTCCTCTTTTCTCTATATTTACATCTTCATTCATTTCCATAATTTCATTCATATATTATCATATTTTCTTCCATTTAATATCATTTATTTTTTACTGTCACACAAAAATAGAGGTACTCCCCATCAGAGTACCTCAAAAATTAGTTACCCCTTCACTCCTCCTAACACAATACCTTTTACAAAGTATTTCTGCAGGAATGGATATACCACTACAATGGGAAGGGAGCCTAAAAATATCTGAGCGGATCGAAGCGTCCGGTCTGATATTGCTGCCATCTGCTGAATTTCCTCTCTCGTCATCATGCTGAAGGAACGCTGAACGGCAATGGTTTGTATATATGTCTGCAACGGATAATTATCTGGATTATTCATGAGAATCAAACCATCAAACCAATTGTTCCAATTTGTTACCAGGGAGAAAAGAAGGAGCGTTGCAAGAGCTGGTTTTGACAAAGGCACATAGATTGTTAATAAAGTGCGCCAATGCCCTGCTCCGTCTATAAATGCCGCCTCCGCAAGTTCCTTTGGCACCTCACGGAAAAAATTAAGTAAGAGTATCACACTGAATACGGGTACCGCACCTGGAAGGATCAAAGCCCAGATACTGTCCAGCAGGCCAAATTGCCGGATTACCATATACCAGGGAATCATTCCTGCATTAAAAATCATTGTAATAAAGAAGAACCACGCATAAACAGTTCGAAACCGAAAGCTTTCCTTTGGCTGAGATAACGGATATGCTGCCGTAATGGTAAGCAGAATGCTTAAGCCACCGCCAAGGATAATTCGTATGATTGAAACTTTCATAGAACGCCAGAATGCAGGACGCTTTGCTACAAAGGCATAAGAATTTGTTGTAAATTCCTTGGGCCATAAGGATACACTTCCTGCAGAGGCCGCCGCACTGGAGCTAAAGGAAACAGCGGCTACATGAATAAGCGGTATAATGCAGATCAATGCCAGCGTGAGCAGTATGGCAGTGTTGATTACTGGAAACCACTTGATTTTCTTATTCCTTTTCATATACAATTCCTTTCTTAAAACAGCTGATAATCTGCGAATTTATATGCGAACCAGTAGGAGACTGAGATCAAGGTCAGGGAGATCACAGATTTAAACAGACCAACTGCAGTGGCAACTCCAAACTGAGCTTCTAACATACCAATCCGGTAAACAAACGTATCAATAATATCTCCGCTTGCATACACAGGCGGACTGTATAAGTTAAATACCTGGTCGAATCCTGCATTTAATACATTTCCAAGACTTAATACCATTAACAGAACAATTACCATACGCATCCCTGGAAGGGTAATGTGCCATATTTGATTCCACCGGTTTGCCCCGTCAACCTGCGCTGCCTCATATAAGCTTAAATCAATGCCTGTAATTGCCGCTAAATACACAATCGTACCGTATCCAAAAGATTTCCAGCTTTCCGTAACGATTAAGGTTAGAGGAAACCATTTATTATCACCTAAAAAGAAGATGGGCTGACCCCCAAATGCTTTAATAATCTGATTAATCAATCCGTCGCCTGGAGCAAGTATATCGATAAAGATACCGCCTAATACTACCCAGGATAAGAAATGTGGCAGATAAATTGCTGTCTGAATGCTTCTCTTTAACCCACTGTTTCTCACTTCATTAATAAGAATGGCAACTACAATTGGGATTAAAAGTCCTAATATAATTTTCATAATTGCAATGAAAAGAGTATTCCAAAGAACACTTACGAAATTCGGCAGCTGAAACAGATAAATAAAATTATCAAAGCCAATCCATTTCTGTTTTCCAAATAATCCTTTTGCCGGTATAAACTTTTGAAACGCAATGATAATTCCTCCCATTGGTAAATAGCTAAAGCACAGCAGCAAGATCATGCTGGGCAAAATCATCAGATGCAATGGCAGTTCCCGCTTACGTCTATGTTTCATAAACAGACCCCTTTCTTCTATGAATAAAATGAGAGGATTAGTTTCTGTCAAACCTCTCCTCTCATTAATCATTTTCTATTTTTTAACAGACTGATACCATTCGTTTACTTCCTTTGTCATCTGGGCTCCGCCTAAAGCATTCCAGTTATCAACGAACTTATCAAACTCATCTACAGGAACATCACCCATAATAATCCGCACGAACATCTCAAGCTCCATGGTACGAAGAGAGGACTGTTTATCTACCATAGTAGGCGTAGGCGCACCTACAAATTCTTCTCTCATGACCTGACCATTTTCAATATATCCGTTTAAGGCATTGAACACCCCGTCAGGACCGTATATCTTTTCCCAACCCCACTGAGTTGTATCACCGGCATAAAACGCTTCCAGGTTCTTTTGAATAATGGCCGGTTCTCCTTTTAAAATACTCATATCTCCCAGTTTTCGGGCTTTTTGTATTTCATTAAACGCCTCAAGGTTCTTATTGGTAGGAGCCGGGGTAACCGGTGAGAATTTCCACACACCTTTGCCTTCATTTTCAGCAGGCATATAATAATGGTCAAATTCGTTATTTTCACCCCAGTTTTTCTCCAGGTGAAGATTGATTAATTTAACCACAGCTTCGGGATTGGCATAATCTTTACGAATGGCATAATACCACTGTGTACGGAATTTCTGGGGAACTTTGGGTAATGTGTCATCGGCAGATACAATCGGATACCCTACCCAGTCAGCTGTGGGATCATTTTGATAATTACTGATCAGAGGATACATGGGATTCCACTGTTCGCCAAAGTCTATCCCCAGTTTTCCTGCTGCAACCAGTTCTGCCATCTTGGCACCGTCTTTAATTCCGAATTCCGGATCGATCTCCCCTGCTTTATACATTTCAGCCAGTGCGCGTAAGGCATCTTTTGTTTCTGGGAGAACGCTGCCCCATGCCAGAGTACCATCGTCCTTTTTCACCCACATATTGGGATAAGAATGGTATCCTGCAAAGAAACCTTCCACACCCATGGCTCCGTTATATAAATTTTTAGTAATCGCCATGGCATAAGTATCGTTTTTGCCGTTGCCATCTGGATCAAGGGTAGTGAATGCAGCAGCTATCTTCCTTAAATCCTGCATTGTTTTAGGCGGTTCCAGTTTCAGTTTATCCAGCCAGTCCTTACGAAGCCATAGATACTGGGTGCTTTCAACAGATGCATCTGCGTAAGGGACTGCCATTAAACGCCCGTCAAATGTAGCCGACTGAAGAATACCAGGTCCCTCAGAATTATAAACCTCTTTTGTATGCTTACTGGCATACTGATCAAAATAATCTGTCATATCTACTATCATATCTGATTCTGCCAGCTGCTTTAACTGGGTACGATTTACAATCAGTACGTCTGGCAAATCTCCGGAAGCAATCGTAACGTTTAACTTCTGTGTATAAGCATCATCATTGAGTCCGCCCCTTACAGTCCAGGCATAACTGATATCAATTCCTAAATCCTTTGAATACAAATCCAGCCACCGGTTTTTGTCAATTGTTTCACCCGGAGTTTTCGGCAGTATGTTGTCGTTTAAATCATTATCTACCGTTCGGGCAAACGTCATCTTAACAGATGGTTCGTATTTGCCGAATGGATCAGCATCTTCTGCCCCCGCAGAATTGCCTGTTTCAACAGCAGTGCCTGTTTCGCCTTTACTGCTTACCGTTGATGATGAAACCCCTGTCTGACTGCTGCAGGCAGTGAGCAGCAATCCCCCAATCAGTATGGCAGATAAACCAGTGGGAATAATACGTTTTTCCATAAGATCCTCCTTGTTTTTATGCTTTATAACCAACTCCTTCTCATATTATACCGATATTTTTCGTCATTTTCCATAAACATCTTTTGATTTTCTTGGCATTTATTTACCATTATCAAATTCTGTCTTATCCTTTATTTACATCCATAACTTATGTATTACTGATCCGCCTTTTTTCTGCAATTGATAAATCACGATATTCCTGGGGCGATATTCCCTCTGCTTTTTTAAAGAAGCGGGTAAATGAGGCTGCTGTATCGTACCCTACTTTCTTTGCGATTTCATATATCTTTTCATTGGGATTTTCAAGTAGTTCCTTTGCTTTTCTGATTCTTGAACTCTCGATAAAGCTGGAGAGCTTGTGACCGGTGGTCTGATGATATAGCCTGGAAAGGTAGGAGGGGTTCAAATAAGTTTTTTCCGACAGGCTGGTCAATGATAAATCCTCAGACAAATGAGTTTCAATATACCGCTGGACAAAATCAATGGTATCATTTGTCCTTTTGCTCTCTTCTTCTTTTTTTAGTTCAATCAGCATCTGAGACAATTGGAACAGATGCCTGCCTGCCTCTTTCCAGGTATTGTAATTTCCACTATGATACAGATCGTTGATGTGATTGGATTGTGTAAACCTCCCCCTCAGCTGAAACCGGTTGATACAGGAAAGAAAAAAAGTAAGGATCGTCTGATAGGCTTCCAAAGCAATTACATTGTTTTTGTCCTGTATCTCCCCAAGTGGATCCAGCCAGTCTTTCAGGGAATCATAAAAATCCTGCTCCTCCCCAGTCTCAATGGAATGCTGCAGATTGCTTAGATCCTTCCGGTACAGAAGTCCCTGCAATAACGTAGTGGCATTATCCGAACTAACGGCAGAAGACTGAATAAATGTCTGTCTTTGTTTCCGAAAATCTCTTTCATCAATAATTGTTTCCATGTCATTGCTTACATGATAATTTAACAAATCGATGAGGGATACATACTTATCTGCAATTTCTCCCCAACTACATGGTTTTTCTGCCAAAGCGAAGCTGACTGGGGCCTGTAGTCTGTCCCGGCAGGCGGACTGAACGATTTCCAAAGTCCCTTTTAAAAATACATTCATACTTCCATATGGATTTTCGGAATAAGATTGTGTCTTTTGGGGCTGTACAAATACTGCAAGTCTTTCATCCTTAAGGGGGACTACCAGGCTATTGATATGAATTGCAAAATACCTGACGATCAGCTGCTTTATGGAATACATGATCTGATTTTTCTCCCAAAAATCCACTGACTTAGGCAAAATTAATATTTCACCTAAGATAAGCATCACCGGTTCATCTGCGTTTAAATGGATAAAGAGCCGTTCAAATTCTTCCCCATTTATTTTTAACGAAAGATCGTTATTAAGCAGTGCATAGAAATACTTCTGGCAAAACAAATCCTGGGCAATATTAATCTGATTCTTTGCATTTTGTATTAATTCATTTGTCTGATTTTCATCAACCAGCTCCTGTATCACGTTTTCTACTGATTTAATAATCTTACCGTATCCTTCTGTCTTCAATATGTATCTCACATTACTAAACTGAATTGCTTTATATGCGTAGTTAAATTCACTATGGCCTGTAAGGAAAATAACACGGCACCATGGCCAGCGTTTTTTTATTTCCTCCAGCAGATACAGGCCATCTATTTCCGGCATATTAATATCAGTCAATACAATATCCATTCTTGTGCGCCCCAGCCACTGGATTGCCTCTTCTCCTGAATAAGCTTTATACACATCCAGATCCAGATTCTCCATACTGGAAAAAATATCATATAACCCATTTACGATGATCTCCTCATCATCAACAATTAAAAGCCGATACATATTACTCCCTTCTGGGGCCTAAAATCAATTCAACCCCAAGCCCCCCCAACGGACTTCTATATAGTACTACCCCACTGATCTCATCATATTGGAGCTTCAAACGTCTGTTAATATTAATCAATGCCGTGACTTCTCCATCATCGGGCTGTAATACCAAAGTTTTCTGCAGTTTAATAAGTTCTTCCTCTGACAGGCTGGTCCCATTATCTTCAACTGTTATATGTAGTCTCTCCTCCCGTATTTCAAATGAAATAGAGATGATCCGGTCCTTCATTCTCTTTTCCGCCGCATGCTCAAACGCATTCTCAATTAAAGGCTGTAGTATGAGCCGGGGAACGGGATACTGTTCGAATTCCTTTGGGCAGGAACCAAATTCCACCGTCAGATTCTTTGTGAAACGCATGGATATAATACTGGTGTAAGTACGTGCGTGTTCGATTTCCTCGTGAAGAGGAATAATATCTGCAGCATTTCTGGTTAGATAGCGGTAGTACTCACCCAAATGATTGGTAAACTCGATTAAATTATCGTCTCCTGTCTGTGCCATGGTATTAATGATAAAAAAGCTGTTATAAAGGAAATGGGGTTTGATTTGCGCCTGTAGTTGCTTGAGTTCTGCACGCTGGGTCAGGATTTTCTGTTTATAAGCCTGATCGATCAGCATATTTAGACTGTCAACCATTTTGTTGAATCTGGCGTACAGATAGGCGAATTCTCTTTTGACTCTACGTCATCAGTGTTTAAACTAATCTGCAGATTTCCATTTTCCACATGCCGGAAAACTTCTACCAGTTTTTTTATTGGTTTGTTAATAAAGCGGTTCATGGTTAATGTGAAAATTGCAATTACCAGAATTGATACCATGACAAATATCCAGATCCAATTGGTAAAATTACGCATGGGCGTAAAGACCAGATTTTCCGGCAGATATCGGAGCAAAAGCATATTTAAATAGTCAGACCTGGCGTACACAGAGTAATAACGGAACGAATCTATTTTTCTCAGGCTGGTCCCGCTTTGATGAGTGGTGCCAAAATCCTCCAAAATTGAATCGGACTGCAGAATTTTCCCTGTATTGGCCATCGCGATTTCTTTCCGGTTGGTTAAATCAATCAGGTAGGATCCGCTGTCCCGGATAAATATTAAATTGTTCCATATCCTCCTTAAATGCATCTTGATTTAACTCAATTTCTATGACATAGCTGCTGTTTGAGCCTGTTTTATCCGAGGGATAAACGGTTGTCAGATATAGCCGGTCTTCGTATCTGATAATCTGAGCACCTGTTAAGCCGGCTGCATCCTTAGTGCGCTCATAAGCCCTGGCATCCAATGGATCAACCCCCTCTGGTAGAGGAAACTGTTTTATTAATGGAAAATATATGGGCGCTTACATTTTTGACATAGCTGCTGCTATAAGCAATTGTTATGAGACGAGACTGAAGCTGTTTTAAATTACTCACTATTTCATAATCACTCATGATACTATACTGGACTGCGAGACGGTTTAGTGATTCGTCATTTAAGCATGTGTACTGCAATATTTTAAGACGTTCGATTTCCTGTTCCAACTGGTTTAAGTAAAATTCAATCTGAGCAGTTGATGATTTTGACAGTTCTTCCCGTACTGTGCTGGCTCCCCAGTTACGGATATAGATTCCAAGTATAAAAATAGGTGCTATGACGATTAAAAAAACACTGATTATTTTCTTGAAAAGACTGATATTCAGTTTATGAATTAATGAATACATACATCCCCCCCTGATTTGGTATTACTTGTAATGAGTACTTAAGAAATATAAGAAGCGGCAAAATACAATATAAAACAATTTGTTGCAATAAATATCTGTCAGTTAGTGATTATGTGTGGGAATTGGAGGTTAGTTTCTCTAATTATTTATACTATTTTTTATAACACTTATCAAGTAAAACTGATTTGCAATGCTTAAAAAAATAGAGGCGCCCCTTATGGGAGCGCCTGGAAAATGTTATATTCCATGTATTCTATTTTTTCTTCTTCACCGGAATCCAAATTTCACTTTTATATTTGGGATTCTCCGTATCCTTACTTTCATTCCATAGAATCTCCGGCCCCTCTACTGCCTCATAACCCGAAGCCGGGAACCATTCTGAGTAAATCCTGCCCCACACATTTTGAAGTGTTTCGGGAAATGGCCCAACTGAGTCAAAAATGGCCCAGGTACCAGCGTCAACGTTTAACTCATCAAATCCGGTAGCTTCACTGTTTGTGGTTGCTACACCAATATAATGATCAAGTTCTCCACTTTCTTCCATTCTTTCTTCGGAAAAATTAGTTGATGCACTGATGATACCTGTCGGTTCAATATCTGACAGGGCTTTTAGCCGTTCTATCACTGCGGGTGTCATTAGCTGATACATTTTTGCGATCTCAGGATTTACACCATTAAAAATAATTGGAACTCTTTTCTTAAATCCCGCTAATTTAAACGGTCCTTTCTCCACGATTCTATAATTCAACTCGCATCCTCCATTAATTGATAATTGAAAGGTCATTCTGGGATAAGCCTTTCGTTTTGTCTGTTCATCTCTTGCCTCAGAAGGCAGAATACCATGCATGGTTTGAAAAGCGCGGGAAAAAGAATCAGCTGCGTTATAACCGTATTTCACCGCAACATCAATGATTCTGGTGTTTTTATCCTTCAGATCAATCGCTGCTAATGTTAATCTTCTTCTCCTGACATATTCTGATAAACTGATACCTGCCAGAAGTGAAAACATTCGTTTAAAATGATATTCGGAACAATGAGCAATTTTAGCTGCCTCACCATAATCAATCTCTTCCGTTAAGTGATCTTCCATGTATGATAATGCTTCATTCATACTACTGATTGAATCCATAAAACAACCTCCTTTCATCAAACATAATAACACAGGATATATTGAAAGATCCGATAATCCGTGCATTATTTAGTCGTATCATAAGTAATACGAAAACCCCCAGCGCACTGAGGGTTTTTGTCTTAGCAGTGATTAGACATTTGCATCTGTTGCAAATGCCTCTAAACCCATTGGTGAAATGGTTACAAAAAGACGTAAGACATCGCTGCCGATATTGATAACCTGTAAGCTTTCCTGCCCGTCAACCTGCATTAATTCCCCCACCTGAAGCAGAGTCTCATTGCCATCCGTTACAACTTTTGCGGCCCCTTCCATGACCTGCAGGAGAAGGGTTGATTCCATATGTGTATGCCCTGGCAGTATTTCTCCTTTAGCAATATTCAGAACAAAAGCAATTACATTATCACTTTTATAAAGCATACGCTTTGCAATCTTTCCCTGAGGCACATGATAATAATCATTGAATATAAACTTGTTCACAGTTAAATTCTCCTTTCATTTATGTTTAAAATCTAATATACCCCAATTGAGTTTCCTTACTACTTTAAACATTGCAGAAATTATATCTGACTCTTGACAGTCGTTTAGTCGGCTGATATTATATGTATATACATACATTTCAATCAGCAAAGACAAATAATCCGAGGTGTCGATATGATGAGTAAAAAAAGTGAATCAGACAATTCCACAGCTAAGCTGATCCAACAAAAAGCACTTGATTTAGGTTATGAAAAATGCGGCATTATTCCCATTGAAATGATGACTGGCTATGAGGAGAAATTTAAAGAGCGGACACAGAAAGTACCGGAATCCCAGCCCTTTTATCAAAATCAGCAACGTCTAATCCGTTTTCAGGAAGATTTTGAATGGGCAAAGTCCATCGTAATTTTGGTAAAGCGATATTCCAAATACCATATTCCGGAATCATTAAAGGGACACATTGCAAAGCATTATTTAACAGATTCCCGCGTAAATGAAAATACGAAAGAATTTCAAAGCAGTACCGCTCTGGAACAATATATGCAAGATCTGGGTTTACGCACTGCGACCAATCGTAAGTTCGGAATAGTGGGAGTACGTTGGGCTGCATTGCAGGCAGGTCTTGGTATAATAAGGCGAAACAACTTTTTTTATACAGAATCTGGTTCCTGGATCAGCCTGGAAGCATTTTTAATTGATTGCGAGATGGAATTGATTGAAAAACCAAATCTCCCCCCCTGTCCGCCTAATTGCAACCGCTGCATAAAAGCCTGTTCCACTGCTTCTCTGTCCGATGCTTATACCATGAACCCTCTTCGCTGCATTTCCCATTTAACAACCTTTGGAGGACGAAACTTACCCAAGGAACCTATGGCCTCTGAGTTCGGTGACTGGATTTATGGCTGCGATATGTGCCAGGATGCCTGTCCAATGAATCATAATAAATGGACTGGACAGAACGAATTTCCTGGACTTTCAGAACTTGAGCCTTACCTGACAATGGAGAACATTTTAGAAATGGATGAAGACTTTTATCGTCAGAACATTCAGCCTAAATTTTTCTACCTTTCACCAGATGAACTATGGAAATTGCAGGTAAATGTATTAAACTTTATGGATAACCGGTATGAAGATCATTTCGCCCCAGCTATTATAAAGGCTCAGGAAAGCAAATATGAACAGGTTCGTGAAATGGCAGGCATAATCTCCACAAAACATGATCTGTAATCCATATACTCATATTAAATCCTTGCACACTTGACAAAGTTTCTTTTAACAACTATCTTATATGCATATACATCAGCATGGGAGAAATGAAAAATGGAAGAACAAAACTTAAATTTGTCGGTATGTGCATGCCGAAGCCTCCGAATGACCACTCGGGTAATCACACAGTATTACGATAAAGCCCTACGTATTTCCGGACTTAAATCCCCAGTTTGCTCTGTTAACTGACATCTGCTCAAGGGAAAATGGAATCTCCGTTAATGAGCTTGCAAATCAGGCAATGATGGATCAGACAACGGTGACCAGAAATGTGGAAATTCTGCGCAAAAAAGGATACGTTGATGTGAAAACGGAAGATGCCGATTCCAGAAAAAAGTGTATTACAGTCAGTGAAACAGGGAAGGAAAAACTTGCACTTGCCATGCCACATTGGCAGGAGGCACAATCCAAAATAGAACAGGTTGTTGGGAAGGAGCAGTATGATGAACTCCTGAAAACACTTTCCGTCTTAAGGAGTATTAATTAAATTTAAATACCAGGTTAGTGATAAATAGTAGCCAACTATAGGTGATATTCCATATCCCATCAGAGGAACCGGAAAATTCCCAAACAAAGTGGATAACAGTATGACAATATAGTAACATCCAATATATCTTGAAACTGACACTGCATTTTTCGGTGGAAGCAATATGAATGGAGCTGGTAATATTGCTAAAGAAATAATGCCTAGAACCAGCCAAATTCCTCCCATATCTGCCACCATCATGAGGATCCTTTCTACATAATTAACTGGTGGCAAATGATCCAAACGAATCCAGGATAAAACTATGAACAAAACAGATACACCTGTAATCAGGAAACGTATCTTTTTACTACGCGTATTCAGGCTTAGCATAATCATCACAGGAATGGCAAATCCGGTTAATTGTGAGGCATCCGGCTGAAAAAACAGCACCAGTAATATGATGAATGCGCTGACACCTGCATACGTTAAGCCTCTTATTTTTAATACTTGATATAGTTCTAAAAGAATCATGGGCAGTACAATCATGGCAACATTTAATTTTACTGCCCCTATGGATATCCATCGGTGAACCCCCTCCATACCCTGGTTTGCAAACGTAAGCATTAAAGCAATTATAGCGGCGGGTAATAATAATTGATTGTATCTGTTTCCTGTATTATTAAATTTGCACGTAATCATAAGTAAGGAAATAACGCTCATTAAAACAAGGCAACCAATATTCTGGCCCCAGATAGCAACCGGAACATGGTTTTGGTACATTGCAAGCACACCAATTGCAATGGATGGTATCGTAAGTGCAAAGGTTATAAGTTTTCGAAGTGGCATTTATTTTCCTTTCTGATTATACTTCCATTGCCTCTGGCTATTCGATGGGTACATCAAATTTATTATTTTTATAATAATAAGTTCTGTCTTCTTCTGTAATTTCTCTCACTATTTTACAAGGATTGCCCATTGCAATTACATGATCTGGTATATCCTTTGTCACAACACTGCCTGCACCAATCACAACATTATCCCCTATCTTTACACCAGGAAGAATTACCACATTACCCCCAATCCAGACATTGTCTCCAATCGTAATCGGAATCCCATACTCATAGCCAGTGTTTCTGGTATCCGGATGGATAGGATGACCAGCTGTATAGATTGATACATTAGGAGCAATCTGAACATTTTTTCCGATGGTAACTTTTGCCACATCCAGAATGGTAAGATTATAATTAGCAAAGAAATTCTCTCCTACTTCTATATTCCAGCCGTAGTCACAATGAAAAGGGGCTTCAATACAAATGTTCTCACCTGTTTTTCCTAAAATATCTTTTAACATTAAAGTAGCTGATTCATTTAAATTCGGTGAAAGATTATTAAAGTCATAGATTTTCTGCTTACACGCAAATCTTTCTTCTCCTAATCCATCTAGCCATGCTTTGTATGGTAATCCCGCTAGCATCCGTTCTCTCTGGTTCATAATTTATTCTCCTTTTACAATTGCTGGTTAATTTCAGTTAAGCAAATTCCCCGCCTTATCAGACGAGGAATTTGTTTATATTTCTTTCCACACAATTAAGTCAGATGAATTGGATAGATAATCTTTGGTCAGTGAGTTCCATTCTTCCTCAGAAACTTCTTTATCTTCCATCATAAATATATCATAATCAGCACTTTCCGTCTTGCCGCTTTCATCGACGCTGTGATATTTAGAGAAATTAACTTTCGAAGTCTCATTTCCATTGGAATCCAAAACTAAATAATAGTAATTTAAGTGAGTCGGTGCTGCGCCATCGCGTTCGTATAAGATCGCTCCGTTGTTTAGCGCAGATTCATAATCTGGACCAGAATGCCATAAAAGGATCTGTCCATCAAGATATGTAAAAATGAGATAACTTCCGCCAACAACAGGGCGGAGATGAAGTTCCGGTATTCCATCCCCGTTCATATCAAATAATGCATAATAAGTTTTAAAGTCCGGCTCCAAAGAGAAATCTTTGATTTTAACCACTCCATCACTTATCTCTTGTTTTAAATCCTGAGCATTTTTACTTCCTGCCAGGAATTTCTTATATGCTACAAGTGCGTCATCTGCAGCACTATTGTCTGAGGGTTGCTCCGAATTCACCTTAATCAGCTCACTTGATACAGGAACTGTATCCGGAGTTGTAGTACTACTTTGTGCGCAGGCATTTAGTGAGAATAGAATTATAGTTGAGAGTAATAGAAAACAGGTATTTCTGAGAAAGTGTTTGTGTTTCATGACGGCCTCCTGAGTTTTTTCCTGATTCATGTCTATCCTTGTATTATAAACCTGTTTATTGAGTTGTCAAGTAACATGCCTATACACTCGTATTCTACAAGCTTAAATCTTTCCCTCTATTAAATCTATTAAATACCAGTAACGATATAACGGTCAGAGCAGTCAGTATGGTAGACAATGCGGCTGCCGTTCCATAATTTCCCCTGACCACTTCTGTATATACTGCAACTGTTAATGTCTTTGTTTTCCCAGTATACAGAATAATTGCGGTAGACAATTCACTAATCATGGTCACCCAGCTTAGAATTGCTCCAGCTAGAATTCCTGCAGACATCATGGGAACTGTGATGTAAAAAAAGGCTTTCATCTTAGAAGCACCAAGTGAAATGGCTGCCTCTTCAATGCTCATTGGTATCTGCTGCAAAATTGCAACGGACGAACGAATTGTATACGGAAGTCTTCGTATGATCAAAGCAATTACCATAATTAACATAGTTCCGCTGATTAACAAAGGCTTTTTTATTAAATCCATTTAATAATGCAATACCGAGCACAGTGCCTGGAACTATGTATGGGATCATGGATAAAATGTCAACTGCGTTAGTAAGTGTATTTCTTCTGCGTACTACCAGATATGCAATCACAACTGCCAGAATTACAATTACAATTAATGCAAACACCGGGATAATAATTGTATTCTGAATACTTTTACCCAGTTTTCCAAATGCCGTCACATAGCTTTTTAAAGAATATCCCGACGTAAATACTTTACCTTCCGTCTTCTTAAATGAAGTATAAATCACATAACATTGGGGTAAAACAGCAATTCCAACAATCAGATAGGAAAATAAATGAATGATCCACGAAATACCTTTGGGTGCTTTCTTTTCTTCCATTGGGTGCAAAGCATTTAAAGAAAATGACTTCTTATTGGATACATACTTCTGTGCCAGAAATACGACGGTTGTAACTGCAATGGCAATCACTGCTATTGCTGCTGCGAAACCATCATTTCCACTTACCTCATTAATGAACTCTGTGTATAGAACTACTGGAAACGTACGATACCCCTCTCCAATCAGCATCGGTGTACCAAAGTCAGCAAAGGACCTCATAAATACCAAAAGTCCTGCTGCCAGTAATGTAGGTGTAATTAACGGTACTACAACCTTGAAGAAGCACCGAATGCCTGAGCATCCTAAGTTCTCTGATGCTTCAATCAAAGAATTATCTATATTTTTCAAAGCTCCCTTGGCATATAAAAAAACAAGTGGGAATAACTGCAATGTCATAACAAGCACAATACCTGTGAAACCATAAATAGGTGGTATGATGATTCCAATGCCTTTGAAAAATTTTGTAACAACACCGCTTCTGCCCAGTAATAAAATCCAGGAATACGCGCCTATAAATGGTGCAGACATTGAGGCTACAATAATCAGAATATTTAATAATGATTTTCCTTTTATCTTAAATACGGAGAACAGATATGCCAGCGGTGTTCCAATTGCCAGCGATAATAATGTTGCAGCAATGGATACCTTAAAACTGTTAAGCAGGGTATCAAAATAGTAACTCTTTGAGACGAACTTTGCAAAATTAGCCATTGTGATGGCCCCTGTCTCACTGTCTATTACAGACTGTTTTATTAAATAAGCCATAGGGTAAATCAGAAACAGCAGATACAATGCAATTGTAGCAAGCGTAATGAATCCCCATACATCCATACGGAATTTGTTATTGTTCTTCATAAAGCCCGCTCCTTATCAGATTCGTATCACCTTGTTTATTAAATACATTGATTTTTTCTTTCTTCACCTGCAGCATCACCTTCTGACCAGGCTGCAGTTCCTCTTTTATGGAAGATTCTTCTACAATCTCCACCGTATCCCCGTCCTCTAACTCAATGCTGTAATGTGTGTTCAATCCTAAATAGGTGAATTCTTTAACCGTTCCTCTGATCCCCATCTCTTGATCTTTACAGATCACAAATTCTTCCGGACGAATGGAACACAAAACCTCCTGATTTTCTGCATTTTTTAACCCAGGAAGCTCTACCTGATACCCATCCTTAAATACAATCTTCCCGGCAGATGCCTTCGCCTCTATAATATTTGTTCTACCAATAAATGTCGCCACAAAAACGTTACATGGCCTTTGATAGATGTCTCTGGGAGTTCCTATATGCTGAATTACCCCATCTTTCATAACAGCAATGGTATCACTGATCGCCATTGCTTCCTCCTGATCATGAGTTACATAAACGGTAGTAATCCCAACGTTTTTCTGTGTATGGCGAATGACGCTCCGCATCTCCAGACGCAGTTTTGCATCCAGATTGGATAAAGGCTCATCCATCAGCAATACGTCGGGGGATATAACCAGCGCTCTTGCAAGGGCGATACGCTGCTGCTGCCCGCCGGACAACTGATTTGGCATGCGGTTTGCATATTGCATAATCTGCATCAGGTTTAAATACTTATCTGTTTCTGTCTTTACTGTGTCTTTTTCCACTTTTCGGTTTTTTAATCCGAATGCTACATTATCCCGCACTGACAGATTGGGGAAGATGGCATAATTTTGAAACACCATACCAATATTTCTTTTACTTGGATCCATATCATTGATACGGGTATCATTAAACAGAATATCTCCCCCCTCAATGGAATTAAATCCTGCAATCATTCTGAGTAATGTTGTCTTTCCACAGCCGGAAGGACCAAGGAGCGTAAATAATTCCCCATCTTTTATCTCAGCATTCAGCTGGGGAATTACAGTAGTATCTCCATATTTTTTGACCGCATTTTTAATTGAAATTTTGCTCATTTATCCAACCTTACCCTTTCCAAAAACTGTAAACGAAGCCCATGATTGTCTAAAGCATGGGTTTTGTTCCATGCTTCAGACGTGAATGCCATATATTAATCTAAGCTTTATTTGCTCTGTAAATCAGTGAAAATTTCTGTGTATCTGTCAACAATTTTCTGTTTGTTTCCGCTTACATATGGAATATCTTCTTCTATTACTTTTATTTCGGAAATAGGTTTCATAAAGTCGCTTGTCTTCGCATCTTTGATGACCGGTCTGTTTGTTAACGTACTTCCCCATATATTCTGTACTTCATCACTTAAGATAAAATCGATAAATAATTTGGCATTATCCATGTTTTTTGCGCCCTTGATGATGGTTGCTGATGCTGGAAGATATACGGTTCCCTCTTTTGGATATACGATTTTAACGGGTGCGCCATCTCTTACAAGCTGTGCACATGGATCTTCATAGGAAAGCCCCACTACATATTCACCATCTGCAACTCCTTTGTAAACTGCAGAGGAGCTTTCACAGATTTTGCCATCCACATTGGTAAACAGGTCTTCTACGTATTTCCACGCTCCATCATCTTCATAGCCTCCCATTGCCAGCAGCATATTGGTAAGCTGTGCAAAAGCGGAGGAGGAATTGGCCGGATCAGCGGTGGCTATCTTTCCCTTTAACTCAGGATTTAACAGGTCTTTGTAGCCATTGATTTCAATATCTCCAATCAGGTCTGTATTTACAATTAATACACTGCCGTCTAATACGTTACCTGCAATAAAACCACAAGTATTTTTGTAGGCATCCATCACATTGTCATTATTGGCGGATACATATGGTTCCCAAAGATTCTTATTGTCATATGCCAGTGACCAGGAACCGCCAAAGAGAATATCCGCATATGGATCGTTCATCTCTGACTGAATTCTCTTTACCAATTCACCGGTGCCTGCCTGGATTACTTCTACATTGACTCCATATTTTTCTTCAAACAGAGGAATGGTGGCGTTCATAAGTCCTTCGGAGTTAGGGGAATAAATAACCAGATTTCCGCCTCCCGGTGCCGCTTTTGCTGCGGTTGTTTCTTCTGCCGCTTTTGTTGTCTCAGTTTGTGCGGCGGTCGTTGCTTCAGCCCCTGTGCTTGCGCAGCCTGTAAGAGAGACTGCCGTAATCAATCCCATTAGTAACCCAATACCTTTTTTCATTATTTTGTTCCTCCCATAAAATATTGTTTTTTAGATAGCTTTATCATATAAGATCTGCAACCTGTTTCACACTCTTTATCCCGAACAAATGGAAAAAATACCGAACAATTTTGTCCGGTATTTTATAACACTCTATTCTGATATTCTTTGGCAGAGCACCCGATATATTTTTTAAATACGTGGTTGAAATATTTGTAGTCACCAATTCCACAGAGGAACCCCACCTCTGATATGACTGTATCCTTATTTTTCAATATTGCCAATGCTTTCTGTATCCGGAAACGGTTCAGGTATTCGATCACGGTTGTGCCTAACGCTTTCCGAAATTTCTGGTTTATGTATCGTTCTGAATAATGCAGCACCTCTTCTAAGTCAGATAATACAATTTTTTCCTGATAATGTTCTTCTATGTATTGTAAAATCTGCTGTATGACCGGATCCGGACTTGTCTTTTCTTCTATCAGAGAAATGCTCTCCAGTTCTTTTGTTTTTTCATTACGCTCCCGTAAATAATGTATATTTTTAGATTCTAAAACTGCCTGCTCTAAAGCTTCCTTCATTTCATCCATATTTAAAGGTTTTAATACGTAAGTGGATACACCATTCCGGATTGCTTCCATCGCATACTCAAAATCTGAATATCCGGTAAGAATAATTGCAACATAATCAAACACAGTCTTAGTATTGGCAATCATCTGCAGCCCATCCATAACCGGCATATTTATATCCGTAATTACAATATCCGGTTTTAAGTCTTCAATCAGTTTTTTTCCCTCTATTCCATTGGAAGCTTCTCCAACAACATAGCTTTCACAGCTCTCCCATGGAACGGAAGCACGAATTCCTTTCCTGATAATGTCCTCATCTTCCACCAACAACACACTATACACAATTTTCTCCCATCCACAATTTTAATACGACCCGGAAAAATTCATTTTCCTGGCTTTCAATTGTCATACCGCTTTCTTTTCCATATTCCAGTGAAATTCTTCGGTTAATATTCTGTAAGCCATTATGTTTTGTATCTACTTTCTCTCTGTTTGTGATACTTTTTAACATCTCAATGGTCGCTTTTGGCTGTCCCGCTCCATCGTCCTCTACTACCAGATACAGATATTCCTTCTGCATATAACCGCCTATCTTTATATGTATGTCTGTTTTCTTCTGGAACCCATATTTAATCGAATTTTCTAGCAGTGGCTGCAACAGAAGCTTGGGAATGAAGAACTGTTCACATTCCTTTTCAATCTCTATTGTATAATCAAACCGGTTACCAAAACGAATCTTTTGGATAAACAGATAATCCTCAATATAAACCTTGTCCTCCTGAAGAAGTACTTTCTTTTTCGTATTGTTGATACTGTATCTTAAAATATGAGTAAAACGTTCAATCATGTTCTCTGCTTTTATTGGGTCCGACACAATCAGATATTTAATATTGTCCAGTGTGTTATATATAAAATGAGGATTCATTCTCTCTTGAAGATTCTGCATCTCCATCTGTCCATTTATCTGAATTAATTCAACATTTTTATGATTCAATTCATTAATGCTCTTTACCATTTTATTAATCTGCTCTGCAATCTCTTCAAACTCATCGCCAGTGCGCAGTGTGATCTCATGATTGGTATCTTGTTTTCGAATAATACGGATCTCTCTGACTAAAAGTTCAACCGATTCAGATGTTTTCTTTGACATTATACTCAGCATATGAAAGAACATAATGGTCCAGACAGCACCTAATCCAAGGATCGTAATAACACCGATTAACAGATAGGAAGAATTTTCAGGTGAATAAATAAATGAATAGATACAGATGTTCTCATTCTCCTGATTTTTGCTTCTTCTGAAATAACGATTTCCATTTAACGTTACATACTTGCTGCCATCCGTTCCAATGTATTTATTTGCTGTGTTTTTCCCGATCAGACTGTTGTTGGAGCAATAGATTATATCACTCCTTTCATTGGTAATAATCGTATCATACTGCCCCTGTGAAAGGCAATTATTCCAATCAGTATTTTTTAAGTACGCTGCCACTGTTCCGCAATATGTTCCCTGATCGTATAGCGGGAGCATCATCAGATATTCTGGTTCATCCGTTTTGAAAAAATAAATCGTTGTATAGATATCCTCTCCATTTCCCCTGGCATTGTTTGCTGCAATCCGATTAAACTCGATTCTGTGAAGATTCATATCCTCTGTGGAAAAGTTTGTCATCACAACCTGATTTTCCTGATTGATCAGAATTAAATTAATATCCACCTTGGCTTCTACATTATATTTGCTGACTAGATAATTAATTTCCTTTGGGTTTTTTTCTTTTTTAATGCAATATAGGAAACTTTGAATATTGTCTTTTTGTATTAAAAAATCTGCAGTGGACTGATATACATCAGAAAAATTTGCACTGATTACCTCCAGATGTCTTTCACTATTTATTTCCTGGCTCACGGAATTAATGACTATAATGGCAACCGAAAAAAACAAACAGCCAATAAGAATGATAGCCACAATTCTTTTTGATACCATCTTTTCCAATTCTTTTTGAAATTTACTTTTTTCTGTTTTTACAGCTCTTCTATAATCCATAAATTCTTCCTTAACGCCCCCAAATCCATAGGAATCCAATCATTGCATAAATATTTTATCATAACTTTAATGGAAAAGCGACTATTGTGAACTGGCTAAAGAATATCTGGATGATAGCTATATGATTAATATGAAAAGGAACACTTTTTTTAACTGATTCAATATAAAAACGAGTATTGGCAATCAACTGTACATCGATGAATGCCAATACTCGTCTTTTTTTACTTCAGGTTAGTTTATTTCATTATAAGCCTGCAACCTATTGATATGAACAGCCAAATAAGTTAATTCATCCTTTGAAATATCTCCACCATACACCTTTATTATATAATTCTTAATTTTATAAGCGATTTCCATTGATTCTGGATATAAAGTTGCTATCTGTTCATACATAGCATCATTTTCATCACTTAGCATTTGATTATTAAAAAACCTTTCTGTAAAAAATTTTACATGTGTAATAAAACGCTGATAGTGAATGCCTTCCATCTTTAAGTGACTGCCAATGGAATACCTCACCAGATTAACAATGCCACCGATCATCTTAGCATATTTCATACTGTCTTTTGAGTCATTGCTTTGGGATTGAGCGTTTATTATATGGAAAGCAATATTAGCAGCCTCTTCTTCCGCAAGCTTACTGTCCATTAATTCATTTAATAGATTTAAAGCGTATTTACCAATTTTGAATTCTTCCGGGTAGTAGTTTTTTATTTCCCAGTAAACCCGATTGGTGATATTAATATCCTTCTTTGCTCTTTCCACCGCAAAATTCAAATGATCACTCAGGGTAAAGTATATACTCATATTAAGTTTAGAGCCAAGCTCTTTTTCAGCTTTTGATACTATCTTTTGAGTTATATCCAAATAGATCGGCGGTATATCATCTAATAATTTCAGATATTCATTTATCTGAATATTTTCTACAGGCATAAAGATCTGGTCAACAGTCTCTTTTTCAACCGTATCTCCAAACTTTTTCCCATATCCTATCCCTTTGCCGAAACAGACATATTCCTTTTTATTCTCATCAACTGCTAAAACAACACTGGAGTTTAAAACTCTTTTTATCTTCATAAACACTCCCCTTGTATTTATTTAATCCAGAATCTCTCCATTTGTTTTAATAACATTCTTATACCAGAAAAAGGAATCTTTTTTTAATCTTTTTAATGTACCATTTCCTTCATCATCCTGATCAACATATATAAATCCATATCTCTTGCTCATCTGTGAAGTAGAAACACTGATGCAGTCGATCGGTGCCCAGCTGGTATAACCGATTAAATCAACTCCCATTTCCACAGCTTTCTTCATTTCCCTGATGTGATCTTTAAAATATTGGATTCGATAGGGATCATGAATTGTCCCATCCGCTTCGATCACATCTTTCGCCCCCATTCCGTTTTCTACTATCATCAACGGTATTCTGTATCTGTCATACAATTCAATCAGTGATATTCGAAGTCCTACCGGATCGATCTGCCACCCCCACTCCGTAGATGGCAGATAAGGATTTTTTACACCCATGATTGTATTGCCTGACGCCTTTTCTTTCGTTGTATCCGCTGATTCTGTTCTGGACATATAATAGCTGAAAGATAAATAATCGGCCGTATTCTCCTTTAATATTTCTTCATCATTTTCTTCCATTTTAATTATGATCCCGTTGTTCTTCAGGAACGTTTTGTATAATCCGGGATATTCTCCGAATATCTGAACATCTGCATGAACATGGTTATTCAAATTGCTATTTAAAGAGAGCAGTACATCCTCTGGATTGCAAGTATTGGGATAGGTTGTTAACTTCGTCAGCATGCACCCCATTTTACTGTCTTTTATGATTCTTCTGCATTCTTTTGTTGCTAAAGCAGCTGCAACGTATTGATGATGCAGGGCTTGATAGACGGCTTCGTCAAGTTTCCCCTCCGGACATTTATCTTTTATTATTCCGGCAGTTATAAATGGATGTCTTCCGACGCTGTCTATCTCATTAAAGGTCAGCCAGTACTTTGCATAATCTCCAAATGACTCAAAACAGACTTTTGCGAAATTAACAAAACAGTCAATCACTTTACGTTCAACCCAACCATTGTATTTTAAACTCAGATGCAATGGCATTTCATAATGGGACAATGTTACGATTGGCTCAATATTATATTTCTTAAGTTCTTTAAATAAACTCAGATAATAATCAATGCCTAATTTGTTTGGTTCGCTTTCCTCCCCAGTCGGAAAAATTCTGGTCCAGGCAATGGAAATTCTTAAAGCTTTAAATCCCATTTCAGCAAATAGCTTAATGTCATCTTTATAATAATGATAAAAATCAATACCTCTTCTTTTTGGATAAAATTTTGTAGTTTTATCCGCTATCGCATCTTCAATCATCTTCGAAGTGACCTTGTTATGGCCGGCATAATCTTCTACATTTAAATTTGGTTTGTAGCTTGCTACATCAGCTACAGACATGCCCTTTCCACAAACATCAAAGGCCCCTTCAACCTGATTTGCTGAGATCGCTCCACCCCATAAAAAATCTTTTCTAAATGACATTTATACATTAGCTCCCATCTGATTAATTGTTAAGACACGATCCTTCTTACTTATCGTTCTACTATCTTCATGTTCCATCTTTGCATCCGGCCGGTTGGTAATAATTACTACCGTTACAGGATTAAATCCCTCTTTCACGATATTATCCAAATCGAAATTCATTAGTAAATCGCCTTGCTTTACACTTGTTCCAACAGTAACTTTGGGATCGAAGTATCTGCCTTTTAAATTTACTGTCTCAAGTCCTATATGAAACAGAATCTCTGTGCCATCCTTTGATTTCATAGCCAGTGAATGCTTTGTTTCAAAGACCATTTCGATTGTGCCATCGATTGGTGCATATAATTCTCCTTTTGAAGGGATTACTGCGAAACCATCTCCCATTAATTTGTTAGAAAACACGTCGTCACTCACTTCGCTTAAAGGGATCAATTTTCCTTCTAACGGTGCAACAAGCTTCTCTTCTTTATTATCTTCCCTATTATCTGCTTTTTTTTCCTCACCATGCACTTCTTCTTTCCATAGAAATGTAACTGCGATAAAGGAAACCACGAATGATATCACTAATCCGATTATTGCATGAAATAAGTTTTTTGGCAATGTTTCTGAAATAAACATAGATAAACTTGCGAGTCCAGGTCCTACCGCAACATATGCTTCTACTGCCTTAATTCCTAAATAAGATCCTCCTGCAAATGCACCGATCATTACACCATAAAGCACTCGTTTGTGCTGGATTGTAATACCATATAATGCTGGTTCTGTAATTCCAAATAATGCGGAAATACCTGCTGAGATTGAAGTTGATTTTAAACCTTTATCTTTTGTACGAATGCTTACAGCGAAACATGCACCAGCTTCAGAAATATTATGTGCTAAGGATGCAGCATTATAGATTAACTCTTTTCCTGACTGACCAAGCGAAGTAATAACGTAAGGAATCATCGCCTTATGCATACCCGTAACAACCATAAACGGTAAAAATGCTGCCAGAATGGCTACTGCAATCCAACCAAATTTTGCAAAAACAAATAAAATTACACTTGCAAATCCCTGACCAAAATTATAACCGATCGGCCCGAGAAACAGTAATGTCACTGGTACCGTGATAAGCAAAGACATCATTGGAACAAAGAAACTGCGAATAACCTTTGGACTGATCTTATTAAAGAACTTTTCTAACTGTGAGTACAGTAATACACTTAATATTGCTGGAAAAACCTGATACGCATAATTAATATTTTGCACTGGAATGTTGAAAAGAAGAGCTCCTTCTCCAATCATCTTACCTAAATTAGGTGTTAACAGCGCTGCAACAGCAGATACCGCCACTAATGGATTCACTTTCATTTTATTAGCGGTTGTAATTGCAACCAAAAGCGGCAGGAAATATAATGGCGCATCACCCACAAAATTTAAAATTTTATAAGTTGATGTAGCATTAGACAAAATACCCAGCATATTTAAGAGCATCAGAAGTGACTTTAAAATACCACCTCCAGCTATTGCCGGAATTAAAGGCTGAAATACACTTATAATAAATTCTAAAGCTATATCCCCTATTTTTCTCTTTTCTTTCTTACCATTGTTATTTACACCTTTATCGGAAATGAGCTTTTTAACTTCGTCATATATTTCAATGACAGCATTTCCAATAATTACCTGACATTGTACATTTTGCTTAACCCCTATCACTTCAGGGATACTTTCAAGTTCTTTCACATTTACTTTCCCGTTATCAATCAGGGAAAATCTTAATCTGGTTGAACAGTGCTCTAAATGTTCAACATTTGCATCTCCACCCACTGCTTTTAATATCTTTGCTGCTGCTTCTTTATAACTCATACGGATATCTCCTCTCGGTAAATAATGTGCGCAGACTTTTTATTTGGCCAGGATAAAAAAAGGACTCAAATAAACTAATATAAAATTAGTTTATCCAAGTCCTGCCTGCATTACCAGTCACATGCCTGATATTTATTTAATGTTTTGTAATTCATAATATAGCACAAACATAAGTAAACGTCAACAACAAAATTTGTCATTCTTGACAATTATGAGGGATACTGACTTACAGTTTTTCGGATTATTAAAATTCGAACTTTGTGATCTCTGCAAAACAAGCCTTTGCACCTGCGATTGTATCATCGATAATATCTATAACTGCTTTTTCTTCTTTGATAAGTGGTGCAATTTGTCCGGCCATAACTGCTCCTTGTTCCATATCCCCCTCAGCCATTGCTCTCTTAAGAGAACTTTCAGCAACGGTGCGAAGTATTTCTGCCGCTGCGACTTTTGTATTCTCAGCCTCGATCTTCTCCATCTCATCAGAAAGTGCATTAAACTGTCTGCAAGGCTCACCAGTTGAATATCCCGTAATTACTGTTGACATATCTCCAGCTTCTATCACACTTCTTTTTACATTAGGATGTACGGTTGTCTCCTTTGATGCCATAAAAACAGTTCCCATCTCAATTCCCTCTGCACCAAGAGCAATTGCTGCTGCCATCCCGCGGCCATCAGCAATTCCACCAGAAGCTACAACCGGAATAGAAAGTTTATCCGCTGCCTGAGGTACAAGTACAGTTGTTGCTTCAACAGTCGTGTGACCGCCCCCTTCCCATCCTTTTACGATTACAATATCGGCTCCACCCTCTTCTGCATTCAAAGCATCTGCTATATCAGAAGCCTTTACAATAATCTTGCATCCAGCTTCATGCCATTGTGAAAAATATTTCTTACAGAGATCCACATCCAGTCCAAGTAATGTATCTGCATAAACTACAGGTGGTTTTAGATTGTTAATATGTCCGGTCAGACGATCCAGATTTTCAGGAATCATAATTGTATTAATTCCAAATGGTTTATTCGTCAGTTTCTTTGTTTCCTCAACCTGTGAAATTAAAAACTCATCTGGCGCAAATCCCACACCTAATACTCCAAGTCCTCCTGCATTCGATACAGCCGCAACCAGTGGCGCTGTTGAAATCCAAGCCATTGGTCCCTGAATGACAGGCTTTTCAATTCCTAATACGTCGCAAACTCTGTTTCCCATCTGTAATATCCTCCTTTGGTATTGATTATTATTATTTTAACAAGCATAAACACAACCCAAAAGACAGAATCACAAAATGTGTCGACCTTTAAGATTTCTTATTTTCAAGTAAAGAAAACAAACCTTTCTCCTGGCAGTCTTTGATTACTCCATAAACGTAACTAATCGTGAAATCCTGATAATTATAGATCCACCATTTTACTGTTGCCATTACATTAGCTGCGTATAAATCTGCAAAAAAGTCTGTCTGACCACCATTTTTCATTTGAATATTCTCTTTTTCCAAAAAATGATAAACTGTCTTAGCAACAGATTTCTCCATGATTTTATAAGGATGAAACTTCTCCTCCTGGATATTCCATAATGCTTTTATCACTTTTTCCTGTTTACTTAAGTTTTCAAATGCTTTCTGATAACCCTTTACTTCCTCCTCTTTTCCATTTTTATCTAACCAATCCATAAAAATCTCAATATATTCATCTAAAAAAGTATCGCAGATATCATATATCAATTCTTCCTTAGAACTATAGAACAGATAGAAAGTAGTCCGGTTTAAATCTGCTTCTTTTGCTATTCCTGCCACTGAAATTTTTTCATACTCCTGATTTTTCAATAGTCGAATCATCGCCTGATGAAGTTTCTGTACTGTTACAATTGATGACTTTAATTTTCGTTCCATGACTGATTCCTCCTGTATCACTATCATAACTGATCTGATCTTAAAAAGAAATTATCTTTTTCTGAACTCCCCTGGCGGCAACATTGTTTAGTCCTATTGTAAGCTGCATGATTTACCTCCCCTCCATGAAACAAATAAACCAATATTTGGAAAAAAAGTCGGGTAATGTTTTTACCCATAAGCTATAATACAAATATAACTTGCAAGTTATAGGAACAGGAGTAAACAGATATGAATTATTACCAAAGGATCCAAAAGGCAATTGACTTCATAGAAGATCATTTAGATCAGGCGATTACCATAGAATTATGTGCGAAGGAAGCATGCATGAGTATTTCAGGATTTTACCGCATGTTCCTGTCAGTGGTTGGTTACAATGCCAAAGAATATATTCGTATGCGAAGATTGACAGCCGCTTATTACGACTTATTGCAGACAGAGGAAGGGGTTCTTTCTATAGCCATTAAGTATGAATACAATTCTGCTGACAGCTTTACCAGAGCATTTAAACAATTTGGTATGTTGCCTTCCAAGGTAAAATCTGTTACTTCACAACATGGCATCAATGAATTTGTGAGGTTAGATATTATGGAGAAGTATTTTGAGATAGGGAATAAAGAGTTAGAAGAAAAATATCCGGATATTAAGGTAATCAAAGAACTGGAAGATATGAAAGTCGCTTGTTTTACTTATTACGGGAAAGATCCCGAACATCATGCGTTTGAGGCAATGAAAAAATGGGCGAATGAAAATGATGTATACTTCCATGATGTGTCCTATCGGATCTTTGGATACAATCATCCAGATCCGTCAAACGTAGATGATTCTCAAGAAATTTACGGTTATGAAGTCTGTGTAACCATATCGGATGAGCAGTTTTTAAGACTGAATGACGTTCCTGCAGATTTTGTAAAGGGCACATACGATGAAGTAAAACGCAGGATACTAAGCGGCGGCAAGTACGCTGTTATGTCCGTGAAACGTGATAATACAGGTGATATTGGCAGTAACATTATTGCTGCCTGGAAGCGGTTCGTTTTATGGATTGGAGAAAGCAAATATTTGTGGGGAGGAAGTCAGTATCTGGAAGAACATCTTGGTTTTTCAGAAAAAGATGATCACATTGGGGGCGTAGATTTATATATTTCAATAAAAGAAAAATAATAATAGCCAGAAGAACTTAAAGAATTAAAGCAGGGGCGAACCGTTCGCCCCTGTTTCAGTAAATCTACTATTATACAACCTGTTAAACTCACATCGATACAAATGTTACTGTTTAATTAATTCCCCCGTTTTTCATATCAGTCTCATTAACAAAATCCATGTGGTATAATTTCTCCCAATGATTAATGTTTAATGTTCCCTTTTTGAGATGAATTGCTAAGTAGCAGCAATTCTCGTCCTTTTCATTATTTGCCATGTCATACCACTCAGAAAAAGCCTTGCGTAATTTCGTTCTTAATTCAGCATTTTTCGGGTCAAGCACCCAGCCAAGGTTTTCAGCTACTCCATTGGCAGTAAACATCTCCAGGCATCCCGCAACCGAAACCTCCTGGTTTTCAGCGATCTGCTGCATTTTATGTGACTGTCCATTGGTAACAACATAGAATGTGCGGTCTTCATAATAAGCGTCCACACTGCGGACAACAGGACGTGGTTTTCCATTAGCGCCAGGCTCCAGTGCCACGGTAGCCAGTGATATCACATTGTCTTTCCCGTTTCCAAATTTTTCTTCCAGCAGCTTTAGTCCTTCCTGATACATACTCATATTCTTTTCCTCCATCATTAAAAATTATATATCATCCTCGTTTTTTAAACGGAATCCATAATTCCGTATAAACGATGTCAGATTTGCTTTTATAATACATTTCAGGAAAGAAACCATCGGCAGTTAAACCGTGCTTTTTTAGCCAGAACCGGGTGTATTTCATTGCTTTCCCCATATTAGCCACCATCTGATCCTTGTTTTCTGATTCAAATCCACATACCACATATTCCCGTGATGGAAGCTGCCAGCGAATAAAATTATGGTCGGTTTCTTCCTTTTTAATTTCCGCTCCGATAAAGTAGCTGGAATAGCCTTCCGGCGCATCTCCCCTAAACGATACACCAATCTGACGCCCCTCCGGAAGATGGGGAATATTGGAACGTTCTTTATAAAATTGGTGCCAAATATCACCAACCATATCAACACCGGTCTTTTCCCCAAGCATTTTACCAGAACGAAATGCATAATAGCCTATTACTCCCAGAAAATCTATTGGTTCATCAAGAAATTTACGATTCATTTCAAGAACTAATCCATCGCTGATTAACGGTACCCCTTCATTGATTACAAGATAACTAAGTAATAGATCAGGTTTTTCAAAGTTTTGCAGACTAATACGGTTGCTTCGGTACTGGGTTGGGGTAATCCCATAGGTTTTTGTAAAAGCACGGGTATAGGTTACATGACTTCCAAAACCGTAATTTAACGCGATGTCTATAATGCGGTTTTCCCTGCTGCGCAGCATCACTGTAGATTTTGCCAAACGGCGCAGCTTAATATAATCCCGAACCGAAGTCTTTACCAATCGTGTGAATAATCTCTGATAATAAAATGGTGACAGCCCCGCAATCTCAGCCAGAGTATCGATTTCAATTTCTTCCCCAAGATTTTCTTCAATATGATTCAGAGTTTTTTGAATGGATTCCCATGCGTGCATATTGATTACCTCTCTCCAAACAATTTACCACAGACTGGAAAAAATTGCTTAACCGTGTCTGCTCTTTTTTCAATGCTCTTAATTTTTACTTTTGATCTTTGATCCAGGCATCTGCCTTTTGTACCTTGGCAAATGTCCTGTCCAGTGCTGCCATATATGCACACTGAGCTAATTCTGCCGGCACTGTAACTTCTCGCCATACCAAATCTCTTGTTGCACAGGCATCTTCAATTAATTCAACAGAGTATCCGTAATTATTGGCAGATCTGACGGTTGTATCAATGCACATATGCGTCATCATACCGCACACAACCAACGTATCAACCCCTTTTTCCTCCAGCTTATCTTTCAGGCCCGTACCCTGGAAACTATCAGGTCTATGCTTAATTATGATTTCTTCTCCGCTCAAAGGACTGCACTCTTTATAAAATTCAGCACCAGCAGTCTCTGGTATAAAAAATACTGCACCCGGGTTTATACTTATGTGTCTTACATGGTAAATCGGCAAATTGTGCTCTCTAAAAAATGTCAGAATTTTGCTCGCCTGTAATGCAGCTTGTTCTGGGTTAACCAGTTCATACTTTCCACCCTTAAAATAATCATTTTGAATATCTACCAAAATCAGACCAACGTTCATAATAACTGCCTCTTTTCTCATAATTATTTAGTTTCTTACTGAAAGTTTACGGCAGTTAAAATTAAAAGTAAATTACTTACTTTTTGGTAGGTATTTGATTGGTACAGACAATGCCTTTTTGTTCAAGCTGCTCAGTCTGTCCATGTTCTATCATATAAGTCACTCCAATCTCCTGCATAATAAGAACAGCTTCTAATAATTTCGTTCCCCGGTCTGTCAGAGAGTATTCCACATGAAGAGGATACCCCACATTAGATGTCTTATGAATAACTCCAAATTCCTGTAACTCCTTCAATTGCTGAATCAACATTTTTTCTGAAATACCCTGAATTCCATGCTTCAATTCTGAAAATGTCTGTGTCCCTTTTCTTAGTTGAAATATCAATATGGTTTTCCATTTTCCTTTTACAAAATCATGAACTAACTCCAGTGGGCAAGTATAATTCTCCCTGATTTTCATACACATTTCCTCATTTTATACGCTTCAGATTCAACACATTGGAAATTACAGTAGTAACACCCGCAAGCAAGCTTCCAATCCCCCATATACTGCCCCAAAATGAACCTGCCATTCCAATTATCACCAATGCAATACCTATAACAAAACCAATAACAGAACCTGTCTTTGCTACCCGTTTTGAAGGATAGACACCTCTCGCAGCATTTTTCGAAAACTCAAATACTTTCGCGTTATGTTCCTTTAAATTAAATTTTTTCATCCAATTCTCCTATTCAAATATATCGTCAATTAAATGATCCAGCATAAAATCAAAGACATCAAAATGATTACATACCAGCTTGTCCTTACCCGTAATCAAAAATAGCAATGAAGCCATGACAGATAAAGCTTTCTCTTCACTGATACGTAGTTTCAAAAAGGGTTTCTCGATCATTTGCTTTGCTCCATAAAGACTATCAAAAAATATACTTTGCTTTTCTTCCTCAGAAAGTTTGTTGATAAAACTTGTAAAGTCTGCTTGTGAAGTATCATATAGAAAAGGGCTTTTATCATATTCCGCATAAACTGCCTTTAATGCCTTTGCTACTCCATATTTATTTTGTTCTTTTAATAAAATCGATTCTATCAGATCATATAAGTTATTTTGAATCACACTTAAAGTTTCCAAAAAAAGAGCTTCCTTTGAACCGAAAAAGAGATAAAATGCACCTTTTGAGATACCGACCTTTAAACACAATTCATCTATGCTTGTTTTTTTATAGCCATACTTTTCCCAATTTTCTTTGCATGCCTCAATCAGCTTTTCACGTATATTATTTTTTTCCTGCTCACTAAATCCTTTTGGCATATTTCCTCCTCTTTGTGACTATATTTATTTTTTTATAGTCATATATATTTATACCTGATATGAAATTAATTGTCAATGGGTCATTTTGTTATTTCGCTGTTTAGGCACTGGAAATATACAGCAGTCTATGGTAAGCTAATAATTTAATAATACTATTTCTATCAAATACAGGAGGGTTTTTATATGCAGTATGGACCAGATCCCAATGCCATATATCCAAATGAGGCGATTAAGAGTGTCTGCTATATTAAAAATGTGGTGACACGTCCCAATATAATCATCGGAGATTACACATATTATGACGACAGAAACGGTGCTGAAACGTTTGAAGAACACGTGACTCACCACTATGATTTTATAGGAGACAAGCTTATCATCGGGAAATTTTGTGCCATAGCAAAGGGCATTGAATTTATAATGAATGGTGCGAATCACAGAATGAACAGCGTTACCACCTATCCCTTTAATATTATGGGAGGCGGCTGGGAAAAAGCAACACCAACACTGGCAGACCTGCCGTTAAAAGGCGATACTGTAATTGGCAATGATGTATGGATCGGCCAGAATGTAACCATAATGCCTGGTATTCATATTGGAGACGGGGCAATTATCGGCGCTAATTCTGTTGTAACAAAAGATGTTCCTGCTTATCACATTGCAGGTGGAAACCCGTGTAAAATACTAAAAAAAAGGTTTGATAATGACCTTATAAAACATCTTCTCACGATTAAATGGTGGGATTGGCCTGCGGAAATAATATTTGAACATCTTGATGTTCTGTGCAGTGGAGATCTGAAAAAGATTATGGAGATTAAACCATTAAACGAATGAGTATAACTAAGAAACTTAAAGAAACAGCCCCGATTACATTTAAACCCGGGCTGTTTTTTTGGGCTATAGAGTTCTTTTTAGAGACGCTTAATAAATTCATTTGAAAATTCAATCGTTTCAGCAGTCAATTTCTCACATGCATGGGGTGGATCATTTTCACTAAATCCATTGGGACGTAAATCGAAGCATTTCAGTGAATGATATCTTTGTGTAAATTCTTCAGCAAATTGATAGCAAATGCCGGCTATCTCAGAATCAGATTTTCCTTTCTGACTGAAATAAATTCCAATAAACATCAAAGCACCTTCAACCAATCCACATTGAGCTCTGTAACCTCCCGCTCCATGCAGTCCTATGGCAGCGTTTAACGTCTGTTCTTCCAGACTGACATGAAATAATTCACATAAACAGGTTAAAGCCGTTCTTGCGCAGTTAATATCATACTTCCAATACAATTCATGTACCCTTTCGTTTATCGTTGTTTCCATTTTCTCCACCTCTATTATACAATTATATTCCACTCTTATCCTGCCGGGTTTTAATTTTTATAGTATACCACCAGATTAAGGTTTTGTGTAAAACGTTATTCACCGGATACTATGATATTTAAGTTTTTAATTTTTTCATTATATAGTGTAAAACAGAAATCCAATGGAATGGGACTTCCTTCAAAATCACCTGAAATAATAGCAGTGACAACCGTTTCACCATTTTTTTCTGCATAATTGGTGATTTCGGTCATAACCTTTGCGCCCCTGTTTGCCTCTAGAATATGTCTGCTAACCGCTACTGGTCCATGATATGTCTCACCTTCATCTACCAGCATTGCATCCTCTGCAAAGCATCCGGCAAGCAGGTTTTCGTCAAAAATATCTGAGGCATGATAATAGGCGGCAATCGGTTGCGGCAGTGGAATTGCCCTGCTGTTAGAAGAAAGTACATTACAAAGCCGTGTGATTTTATCCCCTTCCATTGTAAAATGAAAATCAAGAAATAATGGATCAGGCAGACCAGCCTTGTTGTACTCACCATCACATTTTGCAGTAACAACAATTTCACTGGCATCTTGAACGGCATTTATGACTTCCAGTCTTAAATGTACACCAAAATAATCGTGGTCACTCCACTCTTTAATATCTGGTTTTCCATGATATTCTTTTCCTGCGTCGATTACAACTGCATTCTCTTCAAAAATAGAAAGAAAGGCGGCTGGGTCACCCCCGTTCGTTGCCTGAAAATGTGTCTCAACTGCTTTCGGTAATTGAAATTTATTGTTTGTCATAGTCATCCTTCTCCTTTATACTGTGCGGACAATTCCGCCATCAATTGTATGTTCTGCACCCACAATGTAGGACGCTCGATCTGACACAAGGAACGCAGCAAGCTCAGCTACTTCCTCCGGACGTGCTGTGCGGCCTATGGGGATCCCTCCCAACGAATCCATTAAAGACTGCCTTGCATCGTCATAACTGCAGCCACGTTCCTGCGCCATCCGCTCAATGAGTCTTTCTGCTGCCTTTGTTTCCGTAAACCCTGGGGCTATGCTGTTAACACGAATTCCCTTTGGTGCAAGTTCTGTCGCAAGAGCCTTGCTATAATTGCCAAGCGCTGCTTTTGCTGCCGAGTACGCCATAGTGTTTTCTCCTGGAAACCGACGCTGTATGGAAGTGATATGAAGGATTACGCCACTGCCTTGTTTCAGCATTGGCGGCAACAATCTGCGATCCAACCGAACCGCTGCAAAAAGATTGGTATCGAATGTACTCTGCCAGTCCTCATCTGATTGCCTGAGCACGCCGCCGGTGGGAGTGGAAGAACCGCCCACATTGTTGATGAGAATATCCACACCACCAAAACGTTCCAGAATATATTCCACAATTTTTGCAGTGCCCTCTGGTCTGCTGATATCAGCTTGGATAAATAGTTCCGGTTTCTTTAGTTCTTCCGGAGTGGTTCGGGCTGTAGTAATGACAGTCGCACCAGCTTTTGTAAGGCGTTTAACAATAGCCTCACCCATTCCGCCCTTCGTACCTCCAGTTACAAGAATGCGCTTTCCCTCAAGTTCCTTGGGATCGATTGATATATGGCTAAAATTATCCATGAATAAACCTCCTTTGATTGATTGTAAGAATTTATGAACACTTTGATTATATAAAACATAACCTGACAGCATCATGTCAGGTTATGTTTTATATTTCATGGTAATTTTATTTAATTCAAACTGTAGCATTTCACGTATATGCTGCGGGCTTATTACTTCAGCTTCGGAACCAAAAGACAGAATATACCGGATCAGCCAATCACTTTCAGGCAAAGTGGTCATAATGGTGAACGAGCCATCCGTATTTAGTAATTTCTTTCTCCTTAAATTCATCATATACGCGGTAGGCTCCCTCAGCAGAAATATTTAAACATAGTTCAATCCACTTCTGAGTTTACTGCAACTGACCGCTGCCAGGCAATGGTTCAGGGATCACTTGGATGAAAGGATCCTCTGTTATCTGGACATCTGCCATTCTTACAATTTTAAACATTCTTAATTCATTTCTAATCAGGCAGAATGCCTGTAAATACCAGGCATTAGTTTTAAATATGAGTTTCATTGGTTCAACTCTTCGGGCAGTTTTCTCACCTGAGGAACCGAAATAATTAAATTCAATAATTTTATGACTCAGGATGGCATCCTTTATTAGCGCAAATTGACTGAATCCCTTATCATCACTTCCCCATGGACTGAAATCCACTTCAATCCAGTTTTTTCTACTCTTATTAAACAGGTTGCTTAGTTTGGCAAGAACTTTATCTGCCTCTGGAACCTGTGTGACGGTCAGGCTTTGCAGCGCATATAATATCTCATTTTGTTCTCTCTCTGATAGAACCGATTTATCAAGAACATAGTGTTCGAGCAGGGAAATGCCTCCGCCCTTTCCCTGAAGAGCATAGATTGGTATCCCTGCTAAAGACAGTGTATCAATATCACGATATATAGTTCTGACTGATACCTCAAAATGTTCTGCCAGTTCATTGGCAGTCATAAACTTTTTTGTTCAGTAAAAGATATATTATTTCGAAAAGTCTGTTTATTTGCATATTCTTCCTTACTCCAATCTTACTTTATTATAGACGAATAACCTGACAACTGCATGTCAGGTTATTTAATAAACTTTATAAAAATTTTGATTTATTGTAATTTGCTCAGTTAATAATTTCCCCTTTGTTTTTTGCTAAATTTTCACGCCATTTACTTATTTCCGTAGTAGTAATTTTGTTCCACTCGGTTTCCTCACCAATAATATTCAAAGGTTCTTTTGAACGGTAAGAACGTGTTAAGTTACCTGGGAATTTTTTGTCAGTAACATTGGGGTCATTTTCAAATTCACCTGTTGGTTCTATTCTATAAACCCGTTCTCTTCCTTCTCCTTTTGCCAATGCCGCTGCAAGTCCCGCACCATTGATATTAGCAGTAAAATATATATGATTCATTTGGAGCTCAGGCTTGTAATTTGAAATTCCACCCGCTGTAAGCAAATCACCAACTTTTAAATCTGCCTTAGTTCCATGATAAAATGGGCCTTTATCAGAAGGGGCACCTTTATATGATTCACTTAATTCAGTATATTTTCTTGCATTATCAGAATCATGCAACACCTTATAACACCCGGAAATATCCGCATACAATGTTGTGTATGCACTCTTTACATTCTCATCATTTACATTTCGTGCACACTGTAAGGATGTTTCCAGCCATTTCACTTTATCCTTGATATCCTTTTGTCGATGGGCAAAATGATACGCCGCAATAAATTTTCATAGTCATCTGTTGCCTCATCCCATGCTTGCTGAAACGTCTTTTTAGCTTCTTCAGCATTTCCACTATCTTCTAAACTCATCCCTATTACACAGAGTTTAATGACGTTGTTGTTAGGATCAAATTTTATATTCATTTTATTTTACCTCCAAATTAATAATACTGCGGCATCATATTATTTCGGTCTGGGCATGTACAAGGCTGGTATACACAGAACCATTTTTCATCAGCTCCGTATGAGATCCTGCTTCCGCCACCTTTCCATTCTCAAAAACATAGATCGTGTCTGCGTTCTGAACTGTGGAAAGACGGTGGGCAATAATAATTGTGGTTTTTCCCCTGGCGTAATTCATCCATATTTCGTTGGATCTGACGCTCTGTCTCAAGATCCAATGCAGATGTTGCCTCATCAAGAATTAATACATCGGGGTCTGCTGCCAGAGCTCTTGCAAGGGAAAGTCGTTGTTTCTGACCGCCTGACAAGCTGATTCCCCGTTCCCCTATCATAGCATCATACCCAAGCTCCAGGTTCATAATATCATCATGGATCTGTACCAGCTTACAGATTTTCATCATTTTTTCATCGGTTATTCCACTTCTTCCAAACAATATGTTGTTTCGAATGGTATCGGGAAAAAAGTAAGGCTCCTGAAAAGCGATATTGTAACAGGAATCGTAGTCATGTTCCTTTATCTCTTTCAGTTCCAACCCATTCATTCGAATTGCTCCGTTTGAAGGCTCATAGAACCGAAGAAGCAGTCTTGCGACGGTTGACTTTCCACTTCCGCTGGACCCAACAATTGCTACCTTTTTACCAATTGGAATTGAGAATGTTAATTCATCCAGTACCTTCTGAGAACTTTCAGAATATTGAAAGGAAACTTTATCAAAGGCAATTTCATCAATCCGATTCAGGCGTTTTTCTCCGGTCTCCGCTTCAGCACTTTCGATTACCGATCTGACACGCTCAATGCTGACTTCAAAAGAGGTCCAGCGAACATGAAATTCATAGACTGCCTGCAAAGAAGTGGTCATGTTTAATGAATACTGATATAAAATCAAATATGTACCAAGAGTCATCTGATTATGCAATACCAGATATCCGCCGTATAACAATACTACAAGATTGGTTCCCCATCGCAGCGGAGCAGTTAAAAACAATTGCTCATTTATAATTTTTACTTCTTCCATTATTTTTGTATAATACTTTTTAAATAACCGGTGGTAAATCCTCTCTTCCCACTCCATTCGGTCATATGCAATTACTTCTCTTGTGGAAGAGATCCCCTCCTCAATATGAACCAAAAGACTGGTTCTGCTTTCTTTCACCTCTTTTGACTTGGACTTCATGCGCTCTTTGTAGCGTTTCCCTATGATAAAATATAAAATTATCATGACAGTCAGTATGATTAGAACCGAAGGACTTAAATATGCCATAATACCGATTAAAACAATTAATTTAATCAGATCCTGAAGGGTAAGGGGCAAGCGGTAAACATTCTCGCCAATGGATTCCACATCATTTGTGAAATAGTCCACATATCTTGTAATTCTCTCATTTTGAAACTGTGAAATGGGCATTCGGTACAATGCCTTCATTAATACTTCTCCAACATTAACCCTCACTCCATATCCGATCTTATGAAGTATCCACTCTGACCAATAGGGGGTAACAGCTCCTAACAAATAGGCAATTGTAATAAATATAAGCAGCTTAGGAAGCAATTGATAATTTCCCCTGTGTAAAAACAGAGTCGATTAACCATTTCTGAAGTCCGATCTTTGACATTTGAGCTATGATTTCTAAAACCATGATGATACAGGCGCCCAGGAATGCCCACTTGCTTTTCTTAATAAATTTCCAGTACCAACGTATATGATTCATCAGCTGACTCCTTCTACGAGTTCGTAAAATAATCCTTTTTTATGTATCAGTTCTTCGTATGTTCCAATCTCAGCTGCTTTTCCATCCTGAACATAAACAATTTTATCATAATCCATAATCGTGGAAATACGATGGGCTATGGCTATGGTAGTCCTGCCTTTGCTTAACTGATCAAGGGCTTTTTTAATATAGGCCTCACTTACATTATCCAGCGCAGAAGTTGCTTCATCAAGCAGCAGAATGGCAGGATTTTTAATAAACATTCTTGCAATTGCAATTCTTTGCTTTTGTCCTCCGGATAATTTAATGCCCCGCTCTCCCACTAGCGTTTCATACTGCTGTTCCGTTTCCATAATAAACTCATGGGCGTAAGCTGCTTTTGCTGCCTGTATCACCTCTTCATCCGTAGCATCAGGGTTACCAAACCGAATATTTTCTTTAATGGAAGACCCAAATAAATACGTCTCCTGAAATACATACCCAATGCTGTTTCTAAGCTGGGATAGGGATAGATTCTTTAAGGAAACTCCCTCCAGAGCGATGTCCCCCTCCTGGGGATCATAAAACCGGTCCAGTAATTTTAATACCGTTGATTTTCCATTTCCGCTTGCTCCCACAAAAGCGACACGCTCTCCAGATTTTATTTCCAGATTAAACTCCTTTAACAGATCGGTTCGGTCCTGATAATGAAAAGAAACATTCTGTAAGGAGAAATTACCAGATATCTGCGAAAGAATGCAAGGCTTTGCAGGTTCGGCTATATCTGGCTCAACTTTAATAAAGTCAAATAGTTTCTCTGCCTGCCCCAATAAATGCATCTGTTCTGTGAATACATAGGATAATCCATTGATCTGACGCATAACCATCATAAAATAAAAAATATAAGCACTAAATTCACCTACTGTCATTTCTCCATGCTTTACCAGATAAGAGCCAAATATAAAAAAACCGATATTACCAATACTGGTGGTAGCTACGCATAAGGCTGGCCGCAAAAGCCGAAAGAAAAGAGAACCAAGCCGGGCATCTTTGTAAGCCTTAAATGACTCCACAAACCTTCCTGTTTCCCACTCTCTTGCATGATACGCACGGACCTCCTGTATGGCACTTATGCTGTCATATGTCTTTTTATCCAGTGCCGTTTTTGTATCCGTCTGCTTTTTCAAAAATTCCACTACTCTTTTATCAATATAAGGACCATAGGTAAAAAACAGCAGGTAGCTTCCAATGATAATCAAGGTAAAGCGATAGTCCTTAATGGAAATGACAGCTAAGGGAAAAATAATTGATAAAATCATATAAACCGTACCTGGGAAAAAGTCTCTGTATATACTCTGTACTGCAAGAACTTCTGTATTCAGCAAGGATAATGTCTCTCCCACAGGTTTGCGTTCAAAATAGGAGAAACCAAGCCTCCGCAAATGGCGATACACCGAATACTGCAGATCTCTTGCTGTTTTTTCAGGCAGAGCCCTCTGCATAACATTGTTTATGGCAATAAATATAAGCATAACTACGATTGCAGTAATTAAATATATGATTTGTCCGGTAAATGCCTCTGCATTTTGCTGCATTACCACCTTGTCAATAAAGACCTGAATAAAATATGGAATGAACATCTCACATAGAATAATACCTGATCCTGAGAGAATAAACAAAAGTAAAAGCCCTGTATAAGGCTTAAAAAATGATAATACCCATAGATAAATTGACAGTCTCTTTTTATTATGCTGCTTCATATTCCCCTCCCCATTTCTGTTCCGGATTTTTTCTAAACATTTTAGCAGAGACCCCTCATTCTATACTTCTTCTCTGCTTAATCTACCCGGTTTTTATTTCTATTTAGTATACCATTAGTTTGATATGCATACAATTATTATAAATAAGTGAAGGAAAGAAATATGGGGTCCTCAAAAAAATATAGATGTTATATAAAAAAATTACTTCTGGTCATAACTTACAGCTTGTTATCTATCTCTATCATTAAAAGTATTTATAAAATCAACGCGGTTTCTTCCGCACAAACCGTTGATGGAATTATAGTTCCCATCATTATGTATCATCAGGTAAAAGACCGTGGTTTCGGCAATGATGTCATTAGCCCCTCTGAATTTGAAAGTGATTTAAAGTATTTAAAAGATAATAATTACAATACGATCACGATGGCACAATTAATTGATTATGTTTATGATAAGAAAGATTTACCCCAAAATCCAGTTATTTTAGCCTTTGATGATGGGTATCTTAGTACCTATTTAAATGTTTATCCACTGTTAAAAGAATACAATATGAAAATAGTTCTATCTATCATTGGAAAAAGTGTGGATGAGTTTTCCAAGGTGAAGGACGAAAATATTGAATATTCTCATGTTACATGGGATGAAGTAAAAGAAATGCAGGCATCCGGACTAATTGAAATGCAAAACCACTCCTATGGTTTGCATAAAATATCAAAAGAACGCTATGGGTGCAGTCGAATGGCAAATGAAACACAGGAGCACTATGAAGAATTTATAGCGAATGATCTGAATATGCTGCAGGAAAAATTAAAGGAAGTAACAGGAAGCTGCCCCACTACATTTACATATCCATATGGAAGATATAACGATAATCTGGAAAATATAATTAAAAAACTTGGTTTTAAAGCAACTATAACTTGTAAATTTGGAGTAAATATAATAAATAATGATCCCGATACGTTGTTCAGTCTGAAAAGAATACGCAGGGCACATAATCAAAGTATTGGAAAAATGTTAAAAGAGGGAATGGCTACGGTCAAAATCTCTCATAACTAAAAATCCTCCCCCTATAGCAGAAGGAGGATTTTTATTGTCATATATATCTTAATGTGTTGAAGAACAGTGTGGATCAGAAACCTTTGTCCATAATCAGGAGTCCTGCTCCTCTTTGGTCTGATCTTCTGATGAAGTTAACACAGATTCCAGAGCTTGCTGGTATTCCTTCATTTTTGAGAATTGTTCCTTTAATATCCCCAGTACAAGCTCCTCTGTCTGTTTCTGTTTTTCAGGATCATCATGCATAGCTTCTACTTGGGCAATCAGATCTCTTTTTGCTTCAATCTCTTTTCTGATCATATCAGCTAAATTATCCATACTTGTGACCACCTTTCCTATATTGTATCAATACGCCAATTTATTACTACTAAAGTTTGATAAGACTTCGATCTCATTCGGGCGTATTACATTATATGCTAAGGCTTATCCAACGGTGAAATGCAAGCTGTCTCATTGTTTGTACCTTTCAAGTCAGTAATTTACTGATTTTCCTGTTCAAAGTTATAAAGTTCATCTTCCATACGCTCCAGTTCAATTTCAATAATTCCATTATCACGGCATACAAAATAATCCTTATCTCCTACCGCCTGCTTTCTTAAATTATTGCATTTAGGGTATATGTCTGCCAAGGTGGCATAGCAATATTTGTCTAATTTATTGACCGTAGTATCAAAACAATGCTTCTTGATAATGATCTCATCGCCTTCCTTAAAAACTGGGCAATAATTATTCTTCTTAACTACTGTCATTTTAATTACAGATTGTGGCTTGAGCTCCATTTTCTCATCCTCACATTTTATTATTAATATAGTCATATTCCATATATGGAAATATCTACGTATCCTTCTTCCGATACTTCTACACCTTCCGAAATAAGAAGTTCTCTTTGAATCGCTGCATATCTGGCATCCATGATTGATATCCTGCCCTTGGAGTTAATGATCCGGTGCCATGGGAGATGATACTTCTCAGTCATAGAATGAAGTATTCTTGCTACCTGCCTGGCTCCTCTATTATTTCCTGCAAATCTTGCAACCTGTCCATAACTCATTACTCTCCCATATGGTATTCCCTTTATTATCACAAGAACTTCCTCAGTGAACTGTGTCATATCACTTCTCCTTAATCTATATTCCTCTGATTACAAGCTGCCATTCCGATACTAAGCAGCATCCACATAACAGGAGACGTAATCGGCACACTTATATTAACCACCGCCTGTGTAATATAGCAGATTATGGCAAAGCAACAGCCAATTATATAAGGTTTTGTTTCTAGACTTTTCCACATTCGGGTAACTGCAGAACCCAAAAAAGCAACATAAGAAATTAAACCCATGGGCCCAATTGTAATGAAATACTGCAAATATTCATTATGAGCATTCTCAAAACGCTCGGGCATCTCCGCCCCAAGTTTGCTAACGGTAAGTATTCCAAATGTATCTGCCCCATGCCCGAATAATTTATGCATTGGCTTAAAATCTCTATATAATTCAAAGGATTTTCTCCATATATAGCCCCGGTTTGTTCCCCAGCTGTCATTAAAAACCAGATACTTCTCTAATGCACCATACTTTTCTGCATTGCCGCCCACGTTTGCATGAAACAACAGAAAGCCAGCCAGCAGCACGGAAAGCAACAGAAAACCAGCCCAGCCATACACCAGAGCCGGGCTAACTGAACCCGTCCAATTCCGACTATATTTACTCAGTAAACAAGCTGCAATATAAGCCACCCACAGTCCTGCAGCCACATATATCAGACCATTAAAATTAGTCAGTATTTCAAATAAACTGTCCAGACCAATTACTGTATCCGCATAAGCCTGATTAATAAAATCAATGCATTGTATCACTGTTCCAAATGTTGCAATGATCAGCAAATAACGCCTGATCCCAGTCTTACTTTTAAATAAGATCAGAGGCAGAAATCCAAATAAAGCGGCCAGTGCCAGATAAGCATTGTCGCTGCTTCCCATGATAATTGCAAAAAAACAAACCACCATACACAGATAACACCAGATTGCTCTTACCTTACTCTTTGTGATGGCAAACCAAGCTGCTGCAACACCCAGAACCATGGCAATATAAGCTGTGTAAAAAATTAATATTTCCAATAGTCGAAGTAAATATATCCCAATGCTCGGGCGCAATATTATAACGAAAATTTAAAATATCCATTCTGAAATAATCAGTAATTCCCACATAGCATACCCCTAATCCGCTAAGCAAAAACAAATCCAGAATCCATACCTTTACTTTCCAAAATCGGCTGATCATGAAATATGTCGCTACATATAGTGTCAATAAAAACAGACCGGAATACCGTCCTTCATTACCCCAGAATGACTCATAAAAATAATCTGATTGCAGCGTTGAGATAACCAGCATAATCCAGAACAAGATAACCCATATGTCGGCAGAGCAAAATGTTTTCCTCCAATTCTTTGGCAAAAGTCTGGAAAAGAACAATCTGGTACACTCCCCCCCCCCATTCTTTGAAATATCAATAACCAGCATGATAATAGAAAACACCAGACAAAGTGCTAACATGGCCACTACACAACCCCAATAGAACTGATATTTAAACACCAGGATATCTATATACGAGTTATTATATATCAGTGGAAAAACCAATATTAATAATATTGTAAAAAAGCTGATTACTACGTTTATAATAGATGCATAAGATTCAGAGAAGATGTCACTGTTCTTTTCTGTTTTTTCATAGTTTGATCTCATATTAAATCCCCCATTTTAAGATTGTCTATTACAGTATATTGGGAGATCATGAAAAAGATCAATTGATTCTTTCTTAATATTTATGTAGATTATTTGAAGTTTTACGAATCCATATGTAATTCTTCTATTTTACATATGGTTTTGCAAATCTTTTTTCATAAGCACCATTTTTCTTGAGATTTAAGTCCCAATAAAAATTCGTTAATCCGGTTAATGATAATATAGAATATAAAATTTGTGTACCTTTAGGCAGGTATTCCGATTTTTCATATTCTTTTTTCAGGCTTAAATCCATAATTCCTTTGCTGGCATACGTTCTGCCTATTTGCTCCATTTGATCAAATAACCTTTTATTGGCTTTTTCAGGTTTCATCTGTATGCCTTCCAGGCCACCTTTTATGATTGTTCCATCAAAGGATACTCCCAGCCTTTTTGTAATTAATTCAAGATAGGGTCTTAAATAGTACGACTGACTGGTCTCTGGAAATCCGGACTGAACTAAAAATGCCATATGTACTTCTTTGTTGTGAATTGGCTTCAGAAGTTCAAAAAATTTCATTACCGAACCCGGCATCGCATGAACATAGAGCGGAAAAACAAATAAATTATTTTCAGTAGAGCTAAAATTCTCTGCCCACGTTTTATGTTCTTTTGTATTGATCAGGTTCCTTACCACGATATTTTCAGCCCCTTGTTCTCTCATTCCAATCATTATCTTTTCTATAATCAACTTACTGTTAGAACGATTCCCTCTTGGAGAGCCGTTATAAATCACCCATTTACCGGTTGCTTTTCTTTCAGTAATTTCCTTTGACAAAACCTCTGCCATTGGCTTTGCAATTTCTACTTCAGCTGTTCGTATGCTGTTGCTTTCATATAACAATTCTTTACAGGGACTCTGAAAATGGTATGCCGTACGCGCAAGATAATTATTGATGACCATTACTTCCTCATTACTTAATCCGTCTTTTTCAAAATAGAAGTTAATAATTGGATATTTATCATATCTTTTTAAGTGTCCGCATTCACCATTTCTTAACTTGATGTAAGGTAAATAATGTTGTATTAATCGGTCCAGAAATGTTTTCCCTTTGCCATCAATAAAACCATTCTCCGTATGAAAAAGAATGACCACTTCATCACTGTTTATATAGTCTTTATATAATTGATCAGCACCATCTTTCAAAGCGCATGTTCCGGGAGTCTTCCACCAGCAGCTCCAGCAACCAATACAATCCATTATTTCGGTATCCATAGAATTATAGACAACTATCTTCGTTTCATTTTTTGTTTCCATATAATATTTTTTAATTTCCTGAGCCAGTAATTCATTATTCTTACATATCCCCAAATCAAATACAGATACCATTATGACTCCTCCTCAATCCTTCTGCTATAATCTTCAAACCACTTTGTAACAAAGTCAGAATACGCCAAACCAAACTCCAGAGCATCATTTTCATATTTTGAGGGCTTATGGTCTTCTATCGTCAACCCCATTCCCTCAAGCCGTATATTCCCCTCATCTCTTATATTTAACAGGTCTCTGTGCATATTCTTAAAATTATTAATATGAATCTGTATGGATTCCAACCGTTCCTCTTTGGTTAACTCATGAAAGAAAAACATTTTTAGTAATTGTGTGGACTTATACTTATCAGAACCCCAATCCTGCCTCATTAACATGCTGAATCGTTCTCTTCCAGAATCTGTAATGCTATATAATTTTTTTGTCCTGTTATTTTTCACTTCTTCCTGTGAAGTTATATATCCATTTTTCTCAAGTTTCACTAAGGCGGGATGGATTGCCCCCTGACTTGTGCTTGCGAAATATTCGGTGCTTCTTTCCATTCCTTTTTTTATGTCGTATAAGGTGAGAGGATGATAATTAGATAAAAATCCTAATATGATCAGTTCTATCATGCAATTACTCCTTTGTTGGATTGTGTTTGATATGTCGTTTAGACATATATTATTTGAACAGTACTCTTATTTCAGTATTTTGTCAAGTTATTTCAAATCATTACTTAAATATTATATATCATAAAATTTCATATGATATAAATTATGATTATCAGGATGGAGTGCGGGGAGAATAAGAGTTATTAAAAAATCAGATAGTCTTGTAGTTGCAGCATTGTTACGATAAGTGACAGTGGGGTCACGATGTGTGTATGGACTAAACCGGTCCTTTGTTGTATGCTTTTGTAAAACGTTTAGGAAAGAGGTTATTATATGACATTAGGAGAAAAATCAAACGCTTAAGAACTGAAAAAGGAATTACGCAGGAAGCACTGGCAGAGGAAATTAATGTGCCCCGTTCTGCTATTGCTAAGTGGGAAACAAATAGTGGTGTCCCAGAAGTAAGTAATCTTATAATGATATCAAGAATTTTCGATATCAGTGTTGACGAACTGGTGGATGATACAAGGACGATTGATAAAACAGAAGTTAAGACTGAAAAAAAATCAGATTGTTCCGAGTATGCAGGTAACTTTTATGATATCGAACTAAATGGGTGGAATGATGGGATTGAAGATGTTCTTATTATTAATGAAGATGAAGATTTTTTATTCTACCAAAAGCCATTAAAAAGGAAAAATGTATTCGGACTGATTGGAAAAAAATATATTACATCGTTAAAAGCGTCAAAACCATCTGATATTGCACAAAAAGATATTAAGGTAATAGATAAAAATTATTTTTGCAGTAAACATGTACTCGTTGAATTAGCTGTAAAAGAAGGTTTCATAAAAGGATTTTTTGATTTTCGCAATGATGATTATCAAGATGTTGTCATCCAGTCTTTTACCGATTCAAGGGTTCTATTAATGTTTGGAAAAGAATTAGATATTAACACGATCTCTAAAATAGAGGAATTAGAGGTAATGGCTTGACAAAACTATTTCTCCATTTCCGTATGCTGGCATTAATACAACTAACCAATACGCCTTTGTTCTTTCATAATTCTATGATGAGCAAAAGCATATACAACATAGCTGATTAATAGAGGAAAATAAAAATTGATAATTCTGCTTAAGATCATAGCAGAGGGGAGCTGATCCCCCTGATAAAACTGACCAAACACATTTAAATATGCTTTTTTCTGCAATTCCTACTGAGCCTGGAAGGGGAACTGCGGCAACTGCAATATTGATAAATGACTGACCTGCCATCAGATCAAAGCAATCATTCTTCCTGTAACCAAAACTTAAGTAAACCAGAAATGATACAAAACAGTATGCAATCCATTGAAATGCTGTAATTACAAATACCTTTAAAAACAAATCCTTGTTTTTTATAATTAATCTGGACTTTTCACGGTAAGAAATTATTAAAAGATCAAACTTTTCTTTTATCTCCTCTGGTTTTTTAAACAGATGGAGTTTTTTTCCCATTTTTAAAACAAGGTCAATGAGAAAAGGGATAACAATTCTGGAAAACATCAATGCTGATAAAACAGCCGTCAGTGAAAGCATAACACCTGTTCCTGCAAGTAACATCCAGCTAAACCAGCGTGCTGAATTAGCTAATATATTAAATCTCAGCAACGCAAATACTCCTCCCATCAAAATAATTACAATCTGGCTGACAAAAACCATTAGAAATATTGTGATGGCAGAGATATCAACATAGATTTTATCTTTATTCATGTAATACATCTGGGCAGGCTGCCCTCCGCACGCTCCAGGAGTTATTGCGCTAAAATAATTTCCAATATAGGAATAATCAATACAATTTTTATATGAAACCTCCTGTTTTAATCGATGCATTATCATATAGAAATTCGTAGCCTGACACCCTGCATAATAAAACATCAATGCAATTCCGGTAATAAGATATAAAAAATGCACACTTCCAGCCACTTTCACTAATTCTTCAATGGAATACTCTTTTAAAAGAACTGAAATAGTGACAGCCATTAAAGAGGTCATAACTAAGATACTTCTTATCTGGTTTTTTTTACTGATTACTTTATCCCGCATAATTAAATCCTCATGTTGAAGTTGATACTTTTTATTATTACCAGAGGTGGCTAATCCTATGTTAAATGTCTTAAATAGATTAATAACGGCTTTATTCCAAAAAACACCAGAACAATACCAACCCCAACATTCATAGCTTGCATGATAATCTGCGGTAAAAAGCCGCCTAATACACTTCCCACAAGTGCAACAGCTGTTAAAAAAATTATGGTAGCCATAATACAACCAGAAGCAAAGAAAAAAAGTTGTTTTTTATTCCACTGGTTTTCTACCATTTGTGTGGAAAACATTCCGCTCCAAAAAACGATGGTTAAAGGATTGGATGCCGTAAGCAGCAATCCCTGAACAAAGAGATTCTCACCTGATACGTTGGAAAACATTGGGATATGAGGCACAAAATTCAGATCAAATACACCTGCTATTGTGTTTGAACCAAATAAAACCAGCACCAGGCAGCCAATCAGTTTTATAACTTCATTTATTTTCCTCTTATTGATAATAGCAGCAACGCCAACACAGGATAACGCTATATATAAAGCATCAATAAGAGCAATTGCAAGAACAAGGTGCAAGCCGTAAATAGCCCCGTATGTTGAAGATGTGTGAAACACCATTAAACAGATTGGCCCAACGGCTAATTGTAATAACATACCAAATCTAAGTCCTTTTAGAATCAAATCGCTACCTCTTTAAAAATTAATTTCTTCTTTCAGAGTGATAAGTGAAATAATTGTGTTGGAGCCTGAGACTCCTTTTATTTTTTTAAGTATCTTTGATAAAAATTCTTCCAGCGCCTGGGTATCTTCTACGATAACTTTCAACAAATAATCATAATTGCCAGCCACGTGATGACATTCTAAAACACAATTATATTGCACAATGGCATTTCTAAAGCTCTCAATATTCTCTGTTTCATCTATGTTAACAAAGATGAACGCTAAAAGACGTTTTTCTGTTTTGTTTCGATTTATTTTGATCGTATATTGCTGAATCACCTCTGCCTGTTCCAGTTTTCTGATTCGTTCGGCAACTGCAGGAATAGACAGATTCACTTTTCTACTGATTTCAGATGCAGAGGCTCTTCCGTTTTCTTTAAGCTCATTAAGTATTGCATAATCAATTCCATCCATTATCACTCCTCCTTTCGTTAATCTTAGCATGGTCTTTATTATTAGTAAATAAAGGTTTCAAATACGATAAAATTTTAAGTTTTAATCATATAAACTTAAAATTACGAAACAACTCACTAACTTTTTATACTCTCACTTACATATCTGCAATTTTACTTTTAATCGAAAAAAGCGACCACAATTATTGTGATCGCTCTTCGTAACCTATTCCAGATCTTCTCCATTGGAGGCAATTACTTTTTTATACCAGTAAAAAGAATCTTTTCGTAATCTTTCAAGACTTCCATTGCCTTCGTTGTCTTTGTCAACATAGATAAAACCATATCTTTTCTTCATTTCTCCAGTTGAAATACTAACTAAATCAATACAGCCCCATGGGGTAAATCCAATTAAGTCAACACCGTCCCTGATTGCCTCTTCCATCTGTTTGATGTGTTCTCTGAGATAATCGATTCGATAGGAATCATGAATGGTTTTGTCTTCTTCTAATACATCAACTGCACCCAGTCCATTTTCAACAACCATCATTGGAATCTGATAACGGCCATATAAATCATTAAGGAGGTAACGGAGACCCTGTGGGTCAATTTGCCAACCCCAGTCGCTTGCTTTTAAGTATGGGTTTTTTACCCCCATGATGACGTTGCCTGATGTCTTCTTAGCTTCTTCATCTGCTGTTGTACAAGTACTCATATAATAACTAAAGCTATAGAAATCAACGGTTCCCTGTTTTAGTACTTCTAAATCATTGTCTTTTATTTCAATTGAAATTCCCATTTCTTCAAAGATACGATTTGTGTAATATGGGTATTCGCCTCTTACCTGCACATCACCGCAGAAGTAGTTCATTCTCATTTCCTTCTGGGCTAATACAACATCGTCCGGATTACAGGTAAATGGGTAGATTGCTCCTCCTGCAACCATACAGCCTATCTTAAATGCAGGATTAATTTCATGACCAAGAACAACTGCCTTTGCACTGGCAACAAACTGATGATGAGTTGCCTGGAATCTTTTTTGCTTCTGCTCTCTTGTAGGAACAGCTGAAAAATCCTGTAATGGGCCGTCTTCGCTTTTAATTCCCCCGGATAGAATATCACCCACTCCCATCATCATACAGTTTATTTCGTTAAAAGTAAGCCAGTACGTAACCAGATCCTTATATTCTTTAAATACTGTCTGGCAGAAATTCAGGTAAAAATCAATACAGTCACGGCTTAGCCAGCCGCCATATCTGTCCATTAAGTAATATGGGATTTCGTAGTGAGAAATCGTTACCAATGGCTCTATTCCATACTTTTTGCATTCTTCAAAAACTTCCCTGTAGAAATCCAGACCTTTTTGGTTTGGTTCTGCTTCATCACCTTTTGGAAAAATTCTGGTCCAGTTAAGAGATAATCGAAATACCCGAAAGCCCATTTCGGCAAATAATGCGATGTCTTCTTTATATCTATGGTAAAAATCAATCGCTTCGTGAGAAGGATAATTGTTTTCGCTTTTAATCTCATTGGTGAAATAACGTGGTGTACTGACTGTTCCTGCTGTAATATGGTCGCAAACGCTATCCCCTTTCCCATCTTCCAGCCAGCCCCCCTCAAACTGGTTGGCTGCCGTGGCTCCACCCCACAAAAAATTCTTTGGAAAACTCATTTTGATTCCTCCTAATTATTGATATATACTCTCGCCTTTATAAATAACCAGAGTAGTTACAAAAGTTACGATGATACCCAGAATAATACTGATAACCATAAATATAAAGTTAGAGCTTTTTGGCCCCACAAAGCCAGTGATACCAAGGATTCCTGCACTTCCGCCTAAACTGTACATATATACTTTCATTAAACCTGCAAAAGCTGCTGAACAAAAATTACCAAACATGGAGGCATATAATGGCTTCTTCAATTTCATATTAATACCAAACATAGCCGGTTCTGTTACACCGCCAAAAATTGCAGTGATTGCACTGGATCCTGCAGTTGATTTTGTTGCTTTATCTTTACATTTAATTGCGACTGCTGCGGCGGCGGCACCCTGATTAATATTTGATAAAACATTTGCAGTCGCAACAATTGGTTCATAACCAAAGGTAACTAATGAATTGAACATATATGGAAATAATGCACCATGCATACCTGTAAGAATTAATAGCGGATAAATGGTTGCCAATACTGCCACACCAAAGAAACCGGTTGTTTTATACAGCCACATAATTGCTATTGCTAGATAATTTCCAGGAAAGCACCTGCGGGGCCTATTAATCCTAAGGTTAATGGGAGCATGACTAATATGGTTCCAAGAGGTACTACAATTGCCTTTATGGATTCTGGTGCTATTTTTCTGAAAAACCGTTCCACATGGGACATCACATAGACTGCCATAATAACGGGAAAAATGGTGCTCGTATAACTAGCTGCGTATACAGGAATTCCAAAAATGCTCATAGGTATGGAACCTGCTACATTTGCTACCATAGTAGGATGGATCAAAATTGCTCCAAGAAGCATACCAAGTCCCATATTTGCTTTGAATTTATTAGCAGACGTTGCGCCTAAAAATATGGGTAGAAAATAAAAACCTGCATCTGATGCAAAAGTAAGTACTGCATGAGTTGGCATATCCGCAGTTAATAATCCGGTCAGCTCACCTAAGATAATAACAACTTTCAGCATACCCGCACCGATGATGGCGGGAAGCAGAGGAATCAAACTACCTGTAATTCCATCGATAATAGCAGCAAAGCTGATTTTTTTCTTCTTACCTTTATCTAAATTTTCGTCAATGGCTTTTTCCATCTGAAGGCCAGCTTTTGCAGCAACAATGCTGTAAACCTCACCAACAGATTGTCCGATAATAATCTGTAATTGCTCGTTTGACCACTGTGCCCCGACAACACCCTGAAGCTTTTGTATTTCAGACAGATTTATAATGCTTTTATCCTTTACTTGAAATCTAAGACGTGTCATACAATGTCCTAAATAGCTGATGTTGTCCTTTCCACCAACTAACTCTAACACGTTTACAGCCAGTTCATCATATTTTTCTTTTTTTGACATATCCGTTCTCCTTTTTTTATCTCAAAAATTGTTGTGTTTAAAACCAATCATTGATATCGCAAGATAATGAGCGAAGCAAACTCTGAGGAAATAAAAAAACCGAGGGAACACACAATATTTGTGCGTTTACCCTCGGTTATGCCTCCATTACGAGTGACAATCCTTAGATTAATTTTTTTGTTACTATCTTGTGATTAGTATAGGGGAAAAGAGTTATTATGTCAATGTAATATATTTCATAAAATTACAAACGCTTTTTTGTACAATATATACAATTCTGAAAAGCAGTTTTCACTGCTGTAAAACTAAACTTCATTTACATCACATCTTCTTTTTCAACGTTATGGACAGTAAGAAATCCGCAAATCAGGGAAACACCAAATAAAAATACCGGAAGAATTATATTTGTTCTTAAAGTCAGATCTCCTATGTTTCCATTCATCACAGAAAACAATAAAAATGAAGTAATAATAACTGCTCTCGATGACATCATCAATTTCCCTATATATAAAGGAATAAACGCCAGGGTCACAGTAAGTACCGTCTTTAAAATAATCTGTAAGTAGAAATTTGCACTTAGCATATCATAGCCTAGGGGTAAGCCCGTCCCCACCTCAGAGGATAAGGCCAGAAGCAGGTAAATAAACAGTTTCCCAAGAAAAAGAGCCACTACACAGAAAATCCATACTGCCATCATCTGAGATAGTATTATTTTTTTTCTGGAGATGGGATAGCAAAACATCAGACTCTGAGTTTTATTGTTATACGCTTTGATGATGAAGGAAGACAACATGGAAGAGGTAAAAACTAAAAACACGAGATTGGTAAGCAATTCAATTTGCTCTTTCATATTAGCAACCTCAGGTGCAGATTCCGATATTCCTAATTCAGCATCAATGGGAACATAATAACACATTGCAAAGAAAAGAATTCCAAGGACTACAAATACAACTGCCTGTTTGATTATATATTTTTTTGTATGATACTTTTTCCATTCCAGTCTGATTAATTTCCACATTCGCTCTCACCTCCTGTGACTTTCAGGAAATACTCCTCCAGAGACTCTGTCTGGGAATGAAATCCCAGAATTTCTACCTGATTTTCCGTTAACGCCTTCATAATCTCCCGTGACGTAGCTTCTTTTGTATAGACCCGGATCAGATTGTTATTTAAAACTTTGAAATTGGAAATATTCAGGCACTCTGTAAAAAACATAGGAGGCCCTGGTTATTTCCGATGTTTTGATTTCCAGATACTCAAGCCCCTTATCCGTAAGCTCTTTCATAGAAATTTCTTTTACCAGTCTGCCTTTATGAATGATTCCAATGGTATGTGCAAGGCTTTCAATTTCAGAGAGCAGATGACTTGAAATAAGAATGGTCATCTCATACTCTTTACATAGCATCCGGAACAGATCGCGGAACTGTTTCATACCTGCCGGATCCAGGCCATTAGTTGGTTCATCTAACACCAGAAATTCCGGCTTTGTAAGAACAGCTCTTGCAATGCCCAGCCTCTGCTTCATTCCCAGTGAAAATTCCTTTACCTTTTTTCCTCTGTTATCTGACAAAGACAGCAGGGACAATGCTTTTTCTACACTATCAGGACTGTAATACCCCATGTATTCACAGTGCAGCTTTAAATTCTCTTCCGCCGTCAGATCATTGTAAAACACTGGAAACTCAATCATACTGCCCATACGTTTTAGAAATGAATACGAATCAGGGCGCAGTTTCTCATCAAATAAAACAATATCCCCTGAAGTTGGTTTCCATTGATTGGTGATCATTTTCATCACCGTAGTTTTTCCCGCACCGTTTGGTCCAAGAAAACCATAAATCTCTCCTTTGGCAATATGCATGTTTAAATCGGATACAATGGTCTCTGCGCCAATTTGTTTGGTTAAGTGATTGGTTGTTAAAATCGTCTGCATTTTGTCACTTCCTTTCATACCCATAATTCTAGCAAGTGATTTCTTCAAAACTCTTGAATAAATCTTACGAATTTCTTTCTTGAAGAGAATTAATAATCCAGCTGCTGGAGTTTTAAAGTAAATACGGTTTCCTCATTCGGAATACTCCTTAATGTCAGGGTACCATTGATTTTTTCTGCCAGACTTTTTGCTATGGTAAGGCCTAATCCATTGCCCTGGATCTCCCGGTTCCGGGAATCTTCTAACGTATAGAGGCGGTCAAATACGCGGGGAATTTCCGTATATGCAATTCCCTTCCCGTGATCGACCACATCCACAAACACAAAGTTGTCTTCCCTGCGAAGGGTCAGTCCCAGGTAATGCCCTGCATCTCCATAGCGAATCGCATTGCTGATCAGATTATTCAGAATGCGTCCCAACGCTTCCCGGTCTGCATAAACGAAAACAGGAGACTCAGGAATATCAATGTTTACATCAAATTCTTTCTCTGTTAAGATACTATAAAAATCAACAATGATCTCCCGGCAGAATTCATTTAAATCTATTTTGGACATCGTCAGCATGGTATCACCGGCTTCCAGCTTTGCCAGTGTGAAAAACTGGTCAATCTGCTCTTTTAATTCATTGGCCTTATGAGAGACCTTTTTTATCATACTCTTTTCAAGTGTCTCCTGCATTAAAAGCATTTCCAGATAACCGATAATAACAGTCAATGGTGTCTTCAGATCATGTGAAATATTGGATAGCATCCGTTTGATATTCAGTTCTGATCTGCGATAACCAGCATTTGCATTCTGCCTGTCTTCCAGGATACGGTTAATCTGTTCCAAAAGATGTTTGATTTCCTTATCTTCTGTTAATAACATTACTTTTTCATTGGTATCCTCATCTAAAATACGTTCCAGTTCATCACTGACCGTTTGAATTTGTTTTAACGTTCTTCTATTTAACAGAGACATGGCTTTACTCCTTTGCACTTCCCAGCTTGTACCCAATTCCCCAAACGGTCAGGATATACTGGGGCTTGCGGGGATCATCCTCAATTTTTGTACGAAGGCGGCTGATATGAACATTGACGGCGTTTTCATCACCTAAATAATCATCCTGCCATATAAAAGAATAAAGCTGCGCCTTAGTATAAACCTTTTTCGGATTAGAAAGAAGCAGACGAAGGATTTCATATTCCTTTGCTGTCAGATCAACGGGCACCCCGTTTTTGTGCACCGTGTGGTTTTCCAGATTCATTTCCAGATCTCCCAAGCCCAAACAAATCTCAGGGGTTTCCATTCCGGATGAATACTGGGTGGTACGCCGCAGGTTTGCCTTCACTCTGGCAAGGACCTCAGTAAGGGAAAATGGTTTTGTAATATAATCATCCGCTCCCAGTCCCAATCCAAAGATCTTATCCGATTCGGTGTCTTTCGCGGAAAGAATTATAATCGGAACCACACTTTCCTTTCTAATCCGTTTCATAACCTCCAGCCCGCTGATTTTGGGCAGCATAAGATCTAAAATCACCAGGTCATAGGAACCGCCGAAAAATGTCTTTACCGCCTGTTCTCCATCAAAAGAGCCCTGGACTTCAAAGCCCTCCATCTGGAGAAAATCAATCAGCATCTCACTGATTTCCTTGTCATCTTCTATCAATAATATCTTCATCTTTCAATATTCCTCTCTTCATAGAGCAAAAAAACACCTTTATATTATATCGGTATAATCATAATTTCAAACCATATTGTCTTCTACACCAACATCTTATCATAACTTTATTGGAAAAATATATTATTTTCACAAAAAAGAATTATACCACAGATTATACGCATAAACCTTGACATACATGTCATGGTTCATATACTATAATCATGACATAGGAGGTGGTTGTTTGAAAGAAAGCCGACTGTTTAAGATTATCTACTTTATTTTAGAAAAAGGGCGGGTTACTGCTCCAGAACTGGCTGAAAATTTGAGGTATCTGTCAGAACAATTTATCGTGATGTAGATGTGATTAGTAGTGCTGGTATTCCCATATATGTTACAACCGGCAGAAATGGTGGAATACAGATTCTTGACAACTATGTCTTGGATAAAGCTTTTTTTTCGGATAAAGAAAAGCACGATATCCTATCTGCCTTGCAGAGTTTGTCCGTTATAGATAACACCTATGAACGAGAGCTGTTGACGAAACTATCTGCACTTTTTAACACACAGCCAGAAAACTGGGTTGAAGTGGATTTTAGCCGCTGGGGCAGCAAAGCACAGGATAATGCTAAGTTTGAGCAATTGAAAAATGCAGCGATCAACCACAAAGTCGTGACAATTGTTTATGTAAGTTCTTACTTCAAAAAAACAAGGAGAAATATCCATCCTCTAAAACTCTACTACAAATCAAAAGAATGGTATGTAAAAGCCTATTGCACAGGAAAAAAATGATTTTCGTCTCTTTAAAATAAACCGTATTATCGACTGCGAAATTTTGGATGAGGATTTTATTCCTGTTGAATTTCCTGAATTACAAGATACAGAGCAGAATGACTATAACAAAATTGTGCTACGCTTCCCGAAAGAAATGGCTTACCGTGTCTATGATGAGTTTAGAGAGGATGAAATTACAGAACAAGAAAACGGGGATTTTATTGCAGCTGCCTATATGCCGGAGGATACATGGCTGATTGGATATCTTCTTTCCTATGGTGTGTATGTAGAAGTGATTGAGCCTGCTTATTTACGTAAGGTTTTGTCCGATGAAGCAAAGAAGATTTACGAAAAATATAAACCTTGACAGATGGTGTCAGAGTTTGTGTGTTACTATTTCATTATAGCCATACAAACTATATTAGGAGGATTATTACATGGGCAGAGCGACAACAAAGTCAGACATGATAACAGCGGCAAATAGTAATTTCGAAAAGCTGAACATGCTTATTTCCGGATTGACAGAGAAAGAATTGTCAACTCCATTTGATTTTACAGCAGACATTAAAAAGAAAGAAGCACATTGGGGCAGGGATAAAAATCTTCGAGATGTTTTGATCCATCTCTATGAGTGGCATCAGCTGCTGCTTAATTGGGTTAAGTCAAATAAAACGGAGAAGACAAACCATTTATTCCACAGCCTTATAACTGGAAATCTTACGGTAATATGAATGTGGAGTTTTGGAAAAAGCATCAAGATACATCATTAGACGATGCAAAAAATATGTTAAAAAAATCCCATGCCGAAGTGATGAAGTTAGCTGAAACATTTTCAAATGATGAACTGTTTTCCAAAGATATTTATAAATGGGTTGGTGGTAGCACTTTAGGTTCATATTTTGTCAGCGCTACAGCAAGTCATTACGATTGGGCCATCAAAAAGCTAAAGGCACACACAAAAAGTTGTTTAGATCTGTAGAGGAAACGTTGAATGAATCATCTTACTTGCAACTTGTACTATAATGTTATTATATGACTCATCAAAATGAGACTTTGAGGCTGTAACGGCCGTAATACAGCATTGCACTTTTACACGATTTTCAATAGTGTTTTCCACACAATTAACAGACATAATTCTGTCTAAAAGTAATTCAGTTACATAATATGGTAAAAATAGACTATGAGTTCCTTCGTTAAAAAACGGAAAAGTTTTCTTGATATCATTTTCCCTGAAATCATGCAGAAATTTTTGCAAGAAACTTTCAGGTTTAGAAAAAAACTCTTCATAATAATTCAGGGAACCTAACGTGTTTTCAATAAAATCCGTCACAAGTTCCTGATATAAATCATAAATATCGGAGTAATGATGGTAAAATGTTCCCTTGTTTATCAAAGCGTGGGAAGCAAGTTCAGTAACCGTGATTTTTTCTATGGGCTTTTTCTTCAACAAATCCATCATAACACTTTTAATGTTTCTTTTTGTCTTAACAACTCTCAAATCTTCTTTCATAAAAACCTCATCTTCTATTCTACAGATTCTTTTCCCATGGCTTAATCAACGAATTCTAAAAATCGTTTATTATTGAACCATATATAATCATTGATGATTGACTAATCAACCATAGTTCAATAAAATAATACTCGCTCACAAAACAAAAGTAAAGGAGAAAGTAATATGATAAAAACGCTGATGAAGAGTATTAGAGAATTTAAAAGAGCCTCTATTTTAACGCCATTATATATAACTTTGGAAATAATATTAGAATGCTTATTACCATTAGTGATGGCCAATTTAATTGACAAAATGACCGGTTCATCATTAATACCAATCATACGTTACGGATTTATATTAATTATTATGGCAATGTTATCCCTGTTCTTTGGATATATGTCAGGAAGGATAGGTGCTACAGCATCCTGCGGGTTCGCCAAGAACTTAAGACAGGATATTTTTTATAAGATACAAGACTTTTCTTTTGCTGATATCGACAAATTCTCAACATCATCTCTGGTGACAAGAATGACAACGGATGTGACCAATGTGCAGAATGCATATCAAATGATTATCAGAATCGCAGTAAGAACACCACTTATGCTTATTTTCTCAGTCATTATCAGTCTGACCATCAGTGTGAAAATGTCCCTTATCTTTCTAATTATGATTCCTATTGTAGCAGCTGCATTATTCTCAATTGTATTTATAGTATCCCCTATATTTAAGCGTATTTTTGAAAAATATGATGCTATGAACAATTCTGTTCAGGAAAATATACAAGGAATCCGTGTAGTGAAATCTTTCGTAAGAGAGGACTATGAACAGGGGCAATTTCACAAATCAGCTGATGATGTGTGTAAAGAATTTACAAAAGCAGAGAAAATAATTGCTCTGAATAATCCGATCCTGATGTTTTGTATTTCCCTTGCTATCTTTCTTGTATGTTTTATTGGAGCAAAGACAATTATTAACAGCGGTGCAACCGAATTAACTACAGGACAGCTATCTTCACTAATTAACTACGGGGTACAGATTCTTTCCTCTCTTATGATGTTGTCCATGGTTTTTGTTATCTGCTCCATGGCTACAGAATCTGCCAATCGTATCTGTGAGGTTTTAAATCATGAAAGTACGTTAACCTCCCCTGATAATGGTGTGACGAAAGTTAAAAACGGAAGCATCCAGTTTGAAAATGTTTCATTCAGATACTCAAAGAAAAGTAAGAAACCCGCTTTGATGAATATCAATCTGGAAATAAAATCGGGGCAAACCATAGGTATTCTTGGTGGAACAGGTTCCTCGAAAACATCGTTAATCCAGCTGATCTCCAGACTTTACGATGTAACAGAGGGAAAGGTCTCTGTCGGCGGAATTGATGTGAGAAATTATGATCTGGAATCCCTTCGGGATGAAGTCGCAGTCGTATTACAGAAAAACATCTTATTCTCCGGAACAATTAAGGAAAATCTGCGCTGGGGGAAAAAAGACGCCAGTGATGAAGAGCTTGTGAGAGTGTGTAAGCTGGCTCAGGCAGATGAATTCATTGAGCAGTTCCCTGACAAATATGATACCTATATAGAACAGGGCGGAACCAATGTTTCAGGAGGGCAAAAACAGAGGCTCTGTATTGCAAGAGCTCTGCTGAAAAAAAAACCTAAGATTCTGATTCTGGATGATTCTACCTCTGCAGTGGATACAAAGACAGATGCCATGATTCGAAAGGCTCTTCGTGAGGAGATTCCAGATACAACTAAAATCATTATTGCACAAAGAACATCTTCTTTGGAGGATGCAGATCAGATCATTGTATTGGATGGGGGAAGGATCATAGAGCAGGGAACTCATGAAGAATTGCTTGCTTACAACGGAATCTATCAGGAAGTTTATCAGTCACAGACCAATGGAAAGAAGGAGGACTAACCCATGAATCAGAAAAAACAACTCAGCTTTGGGCGCCTGGTCCGCTATATATTTTCACATTACAAAATCCAGTTAATTGTAACTTTAATCTGCATTGTGATCAGCGCATTCTCCTCTTCCATTGCAACGATTTTTATTCAAAGGTTAATTGATGAATGTATCACTCCTGGCGTGAATCAGGGATTTAAGGCTGTAGCAGGCAAATTTACATCAATACTGTTAACCATGGGTTTCATCTATATCTGCGGTACCATTGCATCAATCATCTATAATCGAATCATGGCAATTGTTACACAGGGAACGCTTAAAAATTTAAGAAATGATATGTTTGATAAAATGCAAACACTTCCAGTTAAGTACTTTGATACGCATGTGCATGGAGATATCATGAGTACTTATACCAACGATACCGATGCCATAAGACAGCTCATCGGACAGAGCCTTCCAACACTTTTTCAGTCTGCTTTGACTATAACGGTAATGTTCCTTACCATGTTATATTACAGCATCTGGCTTACCCTGGTGGTGATGATTGTAATCTTCCTGATGCTAAAGATTACAAAAAAACTGGGTGGTATCACTGCAGCCTTCATGATTCAGCAGCAAAAATCTTTAGCAAAAGAAGAAGGCTTTATCGAAGAAATGATGCAGGGGCAGAAAGTTGTTAAAGTATTCTGCCATGAAGAAGAGAATAAAGAAGCATTTAAAAAATTGAATGAACAGCTTTTTAAAGACGGAGAAAAAGCAAACCAGAATGGAAATGTTCTGATGCCGATTCTAGGTAATGTGGGAAACCTTATGTATGTTCTTCTTGCAGTCATTGGTGGACTAATGGTCTATTTAAAGGCACCCAACATTAGTCTTACTGGTGTCAGCATTGTTTCAATTGGTATCATTGTTTCGTTTTTAGGCATGTCAAGACAGCTTACCCAGACCATTGGTCAGGCATCTATGCAGGTCTCTATGATTGCAATGGGTCTTGCCGGTGCAACCCGCGTATTTGAATTAATGGATGAGCAGCCGGAGGAGGATCATGGCTATGTGACTCTGGTAAATGTGAAAAAGGATGCCGAAGGCAACTTAATAGAGACGAAAGAAAACACAGAAATGTGGGCCTGGAAACATCCTCACCAGGATGGAACAGTCACCCTTACTGAGCTTACTGGAGACGTCAGACTGGAAGATGTGGACTTTGGCTATGTGCCTGATAAACTGGTGCTGAATCATGTATCCCTGTTTGCTAAACCGGGTCAAAAAAAATTGCATTTGTCGGCGCAACCGGAGCTGGAAAAAACTACCATTACAAATCTGATCAATCGTTTCTATGATATTTCAGAAGGTAAGATTCGTTACGACGGAATTAATATCTCTAAAATCAAAAAACCAGCACTTAGAAGTTCGCTGGGCGTAGTATTACAAGATGTGAATTTATTTACCGGTTCTGTTATGGATAACATCCGTTATGGCCGCCTGGATGCAAAAGATGAGGAATGTATTGCTGCTGCAAAATTAGCAAATGCGGATGATTTTATAACAAGACTTCCAGACGGCTATGAAACAATTCTGACAGGAAATGGTTCCAGTCTCTCCCAGGGACAGAGGCAGCTGATTTCAATTGCCCGTGCAGCCGTTGCTGATCCCCCAGCCATGATCTTAGATGAAGCAACTTCTTCTATTGATACAAGAACAGAAGCCCTGGTTCAGGCAGGTATGGATAACCTGATGAAAGGAAGAACTGTATTTGTCATTGCACACAGGCTATCAACTGTAAAAAATAGTGACGCGATTATAGTTCTGGATCATGGTAAAATAATTGAAAGGGGTTCCCATGAAAGCCTGATTGAACAAAAAGGTACCTATTATCAGCTTTATACGGGGGCGTTTGAACTGGAATAAAGGTTAATTTTTAATATTTTTCCAATCTGTTGGTATTGCACATTAGATATGGTTGCTTACTGGAACTATAATTCCATTCATTTTAGCCATTGCAAAGAAATAATAATGGTGATAAAATATAGTTAACCCACTCATATATTAACCATATCATGCAATCGACAGCGAGGGTAAAGTATGACCAATAATTATATTAATGTATCAGGTGCAAGGGAACGAAATCTAAAAAATATAAATGTTCAGATACCCAAAAAAGAAATTACAGTTTTTACAGGTGTTTCCGGTTCAGGAAAATCATCTTTGGTTTTTTGATACAATAGCAGCGGAATCCCAGAGACAATTAAATGAGACCTACACCAGTTTTATCCGCCATCGTATGCCACATTACGGAAAACCTGATGTGGACACCATCGAGAACCTATCTGTAGCCTTTATTATCAATCAAAAAAGGATAGGCGGAAATGCCAGGTCAACGGTTGGGACTATTACAGATATTTATTCTGTATTACGTTTATTGTTTTCCAGAATTGGAGAACCATTTGTCGGTTATTCAGATGTATTTTCATTCAACAACCCTGCTGGAATGTGCGAACATTGCGAGGGCTTAGGGAAAATTGAAACCATAAATATTGAAAGACTGTTAGATAAAAATAAATCTTTAAATGAGGGAGCCATCCGTTTTCCAACTTTTGAACCTGGCGGGTGGCGATTAACCCGCTATATTCATTCAGGCTTTTTTGATAATAATAAAAAATTGAAAGACTATTCTGCACAGGAAATGGAGCTGTTACTTTATGCCGACGGAATCAGGATTAAAAACCCAACACCCGAATGGCATAAAACCTCCTTGTATGAGGGATTAATACCACGTATTGAGCGGAGTTTTCTTAAAAAAGAGGATGGCGAAAAGATCAGATATGGAAAAGAAATTGAACAATTTGTTGTAAAACAGGACTGCCCCCACTGTCACGGAACACGTTTAAATGATAAAGTGCTATCTTGTAAAGTGAACGGTAAAAATATTGCAGAATGCGCTGCTATGCAAATTAATGAGCTTTTGGATTTTGTGGGGTCCGTTCATGCTCCTGTAGCGGCTACAATTGTTTCGGAACTTGTCAATCGAACCAGGCACATGATATCCATAGGTCTGGGCTATTTAAGTTTAGATAGAGAAACATCTACACTTTCGGGAGGGGAATCCCAAAGAATTAAAATGGTTAGCCAACTTGGCAGCAGTTTGACTGACCTTACTTACATTTTTGACGAACCTAGTATAGGGCTTCACCCTCATGACATAAGCAAAATCAACGAGCTTATGAGGTTGTTACGTGACAAAGGGAACACTGTTTTGATCGTAGAGCATGATCCAGACATGATAAAAATTGCAGATCATATTATTGATATGGGACCAGGCGCAGGAACCCATGGAGGGGAAGTTGTATATCAAGGAAATTTAGATGGGCTGAAAACAGCGGGTACTCTTACGGGAAAATACTTATCCTACTGCCCCAAACTAAAATCTGATATTCGTGCAGCGAAAGGTTGGCTTACTATTCAAAATGCGGCCTTGCATAATTTGAAGAACCTTTCGGTTGATATACCAAAAGGAGTAATGACTGTTGTAACAGGAGTTGCAGGTTCGGGAAAAAGTACGCTTATTAATGGTATATTACCACGATTTTATCCAGAAACAGTTTTTATTGACCAGAAAGGAATTCAAGCGTCAAAACGTTCTAACATTGCCACCTTTACGGGTATTTTTGACATAATCAGGAAATTATTCGCAAAAAGGAATGGTGTAAGCGCCTCTCTATTCAGTTTCAATTCACAAGGAGCTTGTCCTGTCTGCAAAGGTCTGGGAGTTACTTATACAGATTTGGCGTTTATGGATACAATTGTTACGGAATGTGAAGAATGTCACGGAAATCGATATACGGCCGAAGTACTTGCCTATGAGCTAAGAGGAAAAAGCATTAACGATGTTCTTAAAATGACAGTCACAGAAGCCTTAGAATTTTTTCAGGAAAAAGAAATCGTTACAGTACTAAAACGACTTTCAGACGTAGGTATCACTTATGTTTCTTTAGGACAACCATTAAGTACGCTTTCAGGTGGTGAATTACAGCGAATTAAACTTGCTTCCGAACTTGAAAACGGTGGTCAGATTTATGTTTTGGACGAACCATCAACAGGTTTGCACATGGCTGATATAAAACAGTTAATTGGAGTAATGAATCGTCTTGTAGAGCAAAATTCCACTCTTATTGTGATAGAACACAATTTAGATATTATTTGTCAGGCAGATTGGATCATTGACATAGGTCCCTATGCTGGACAGAATGGTGGTAAAATAATGTTTACAGGATTACCCAAAGATTTAATTAACTGTCCGGATTCTTTAACTGGAAAGTACCTGAAAAAGTATATAAATGAAAAACAGGAGGTTCAGTGAATGGCTGCCAAAGAATTAGAAGAAAGTTATATTCCCTTTCAATGCATGATTGTATCAGATTCAAATCGTTTCAATGTTGAGGGTGTATCTACAGCACAATATTATATACTCGATACCTTGAACAAGCAAGGTGTGAAAACCACGAAAGAGCTTTCTGAAATGAGAGGTATCTCACAATCTGGAATTTCAAAATTAACAAAACGTCTGATGGAAAAAAATTATATTATTCAGGAAAGGCAGACGAATGACCGCCGCTCTTATAATATCGTTCTTACCAAAGAGGGAAAAGCTTTTTTAAATCGTGTTGAGGATTTTGGAAATGAAATTATGAACCTGATTGATGAAGCATTAACAGCGGAAGAAATACATGCTTTTTCGATGATGTGCAAAAGGATTACCAACTTATACGCGGAAAAGCACTAGAATAATACTAATAACAAAAAGCCTTGAACAAATGATCGCTCAAAGGCTTTATTGTTATCAACATATTGGATCTTTTAGGCTTATTTGTTTCTTCCTGCCCCGCCTCCACGGGTGCTTCCGCCACCGCCTGTGCTTCCGCCACCGCCTGATGTTGAGCGGCCTCCACCTGAACCAGAACTCATTCCACTTGATCGGCCTGCTCCACCGCTGCTTCCCCAGCTGCTGCTTTTGGTGCTGGAGTCTGATCCACTGCTGCTTCCCCAGATGCTGCTTTTGGTGCTGGATCGGCCTGCTCCGCCGCTGCTTCCCCAGCTGCTGCTTTTTGAACTGGATCGGCCTGCTCCGCCACTGCTTCCCCAGCTGCTGCTTTTGGGAGTGGAGTCCTCCGTTCCACTGCTGCTGCTCCAAAAACTGCCTGAAGAAACTGAATTACCGCCCATAGGGGGCATTCCGCCTCCAAAACCATTTCTGTGCATCGGTGGATAACCATTCGGTCCCCAATAGCCTTGGGGGCCATATTTTCTAATATATCTTTTTTTATAAGGGTTAAAAGGAATTCCGTACACTTGCCTATAAAGTTTTCTTCGATTTCCTCTAACTAATAATATTATAATAATAATGATCAGTAATGGCGCTGGATTTGAAACAGGCTTTTTGTTTTTCTGTACTAACTACTTCCTTTACCGGTACTGTACTGTTCACTCTTTGAAAATTATTTTGGAACAGTAAATAAAGGTGATCAGCCGTTGCTGTAGCTCCCTGGCTGTAATTTCGTGCCGCGAACTCCGGTTCCAGTACCTGATCCAATATTCCTCTTAACACCCCATCTTTTACAAATCTTTCTGATTCTTTCCCAGGAAGGAGCCAATAATTATCATCCCCCCTGTATAATACCAATACTGCATCACGGGTTCCTGCATTAATCTCTTCAAAGGTATTGATTGTGTCTTCCTGAAAACTGATTCCCTCTTTACAATAATCTTTAGTCACAACATAAACGGCTGCGTTATACTTATTTTTTGATTGTTTACTTTTCTTATTAATGTAATTGATGGTATCTTCGCTGATTATACCAACCTCATCAATGACATACTGACCAGCTTTATGGCTAATGGTTCCTCCATTATCGGAAGCATTTTTCCATTGCCCTCCAAGTTCCTGAATAAAAGCTCCATAAACCTTCTCTGCACCCGCGCTATAGTCTTTTGCTGCAAAATCAGGCTCCAGATATTCATTTAAAATGCTGGATATCTTTCCACTGGATAGCGTATCTTCCAGTCCTGTTCCCTGCATCGCCCAATAGTCATCATCGCCAACTGACATCAGGATCAGCAATCCATTGTTTTTTTCTTCTGAACCAATTTTCCATTTATTAAACAGGTCCATAGAATAATTTTCCATGGACTCTCCATTTGTAAAGTCAATTGTTACCAGAACTACCTGAGTCCCGGTCTGTTCCTCCAGTTTTCTGCCGTATTCTATTATCTCATTTTCTACATCTTCGCTGATCACATCAGCAAAATCATTGACGTAAAAAGCACTGGTAGGCTCCAGTGTTTCTGCGGCAGCTGTTTGAAACGGTAACACACCTGCCAATAATAAAATCAGCAGCAAATAGCAAATATTTTTTTTCATAATATCCCCCTCTATTCGTATAATTCCAACGGTCTTACAAACGTTATCCTGCTTAAGATATTGGCTGGGAACCGCTGCAGGCATCTGTTATAGGAAGCTGCCTTTACATTGTAACTGTTGTGAGAAATGATGAGTTCTCTGGATTTTAAATTGACAGGAAAGCTGTCACAATAATACCGGTCTTTCTCTGATAGATTCATCAAATTCAGTTTTCCATGCAGCTCCATAGAAGCTTTGATCAAGTTTTCCTTTGCCCGATATTTGTCCCCTGGAGTATCAGCCTTTTTCAGTGCCTCCAGACGCTCCGATACTTCTTTTACTTCGTTTTCTTCCCGGTTCATATACCTGCCTGCTACTACCGTCAGATTATAGCACTGATCGGATATGTACTCCAAATCGCTTTGTATTCCTTTTTCCCCTTTGTTCTCCCCCTGGTAAAAAACAGACAGTGTCTCTTCCTTTAATTTTGTGAGGGAAAGATGAGCTCCCAGCAGTATGGAAAACAGAATAATTAATGCAGTGATACCTTTTGCCGTTTTCCTATTCTTTAAAAATTCCATCGATTCCCCCATTTTCTAAAGATAAAGGTGCCATATCATTTAAGTAGCCATCCTGTCGGAGCATCGTCTCCATGACCTCTATATCAATGGAGGATTCCAAAACTTTATCTTCATATATATTAACCCTGATTTTATGATAAATTGTTACCAGCTGCTTTAGGAAATCTGCGATGTTTTGAAGACCTGCCGGCCTGATCTCTGCTTTTTCTCCCTGTATCTCCATCTCTGCGTAATTGTGCAGCAGTTTTACTGTCTCCGGCAGATAATATTGAAAAAAGCGGCTTGCTTTGGAGTATCTTTGAGAATTGTTTCTGATATATTCAATGATCTGCCTGGAATCGTCTTCAAAGCTTTGTATCTGTTTTCTTATCTCTTCATTTTGAATGGTACTTTTAATCTGTCTCATCTTATCCAGATCAGTCATAGCAGTTAAGAGCACATCATTCAAATTCCAATCGCCGGTATCAATACTCTGATATCTTTTTTAGTGAGCAGGTAGGATATGACAGATGCTGATAAATGAATGAAAACAGATAAGATAAGAACTATGAAATAATCCCATAAGCGATATAAAGGAAACATCAAAGAATAAAGGAACCACAATAATCCGGTCAGATAAATTGGAATTACAGATTTATATTTTATTATTTTCAAAACAGCACCTCTTTTTCGAACGTTTATGGTTATTTTTATTTATATTTTATTTGTGATTCTGGGGGTAACTGTTGAGGGAAAAATTTGTTACAGCTTGGCATTCCTAAATATCAAACCACGTTATCAGGAGAGAAGCGGCAACAAAAAACGACAATAATATCATATCATACTTTTCATCAATTGTGTACATTTAACAGAATTATTCTCTGATAAAATAAAAAAACTATTAAAATATTAACGTAAATATTGTTTAATTAGCGATATTCTGTCTCAAATAGTGTGAATCCACTGGCGTTCAATCAATACCGCATATAAATTTTACTACTAAAATAGAGGTCGATTAATTAAATTAACCAACCTCTAATGGTCACTACATTGAAACAATTTTATATTGGTCTATACATTACTGCCCGGCTCATAACCAAATACTTTAACTCCTGCATCATATACCGGAATATATGGGGTTTTTACTGTATTTCCGTAGTTTACTCCAGAAAGATCCTTATAGGAAAAATCATTGGCATTGTTCCAGGTTACTGCAGCTGGTGCTGCAATCCGAAACTGTACTTCTTTTCTGTATGCAGACTGTCCGCCTGGATAAATCCTGGTTCCGGTAAAATCTGCATTGACATAATAGATATTGGACTCTTTATCCCAGGGCAGCAATTTCGATACAACAGCACCGTTATTGTAGTTGGTGGTTACTGTAATATCAGAAGCCTTATATCCCAACTTTGTTATTTCAGAAATGTCGATAAAGTATTTAAAAGACAGCTTATCTCCCATTCTTGCCGGCCAGCCGGAATGGTTGTTTAAGAGTGCTTTGATTTCGATAAAATTACTGCTGGAAGCATTGATTCCGGCTTCAACAAAAAGCTCATCATTGGTTACCGGTTCAATTGCTTTAAAATCAGCAATGGGCGTTCCGCCGTATCTTCCATACAACTTAGCAAGTGCTCCTACAAATCCTGCATTATAATCACAGGCAATTTCATTGTTTACATAATTGCCTATCTCATCGGTGTAGCTGTCATCTCTACCAGGACCACCAACTAAAGCACCGTAGATTGTATGTCTGTGATATGTGGGAACGGTCTGACTGTCAGCCCAGGAACTGTGAGCAGTTCTGTGATGAGGTCTCTTTGGAGGATTCACACCAAAGCCAACTACAAAACTGTGTCCTGCACTGCCCAGTGCATAATCCACCTGCTGCTTGGCAAATGCATTATAAGCAGCCGCCCTGGAAGTTGTACAGCCGGACCAGTCTGCATAAACACTTGCTAAGAAGGCTGTCGTAGTGGCATATCGCAAAGCTCCCCAGCTATCCAGCCAGGCAAGACCTTTTGGTGTATAGGAGATACGATCTCCGTTATAACCGGTGGACCAGTAATCCAAATGCATTTCTGCGGCTGTCTTATAGATTGCTTTGTTTGTGATTCTGGCAAGAAGGATTTCTGTACCATAATGTACGTCGTCCCAGTTATGAGCCCATTTATAAGCAATGGTATTGGTCTGGGATTGTGTCCCCCAGTTTCCCACATAGGATTCTGCTTTGTTTAAATAAGTGGTTTCACCTGTTGCAAGATACAGCCAGGTACCTGCCCAGCTAAGCTCATCATAAAAGCCGCTGTAAGAGGTGTAGAAACCATTGGCTGCGGTATAACCTGCATCACTTTTGGTTGTATCTGCAAAAGTAAAAAGCTCTTTGGCATGACGAATGCATTCTGCGGCATACGTCGGATTGCTCTCTGCAAATATAGCTCCTGCTGCGGCTAAAGCTGCTGCTGCCCCGCCTGCTACGGAAGAACCCGGTCTTGATAAATCCACCTTAAAGGACGGACGTGCCATCTGCATCACCTCGGCAGGTCCCCACCAGGAATGATCAGCATTGCCGTCACCTACCTGATAATAGAATACATTGGCAGATGGATGACATTTTATCAGATAATCGGTTGCCCACTTGATTTCCTCCAACAGATAATCAAGCTGACCACTCTGTTCTAATGCGTCCCTTGATTCATAAACACTCCAGGCTAACATTGCTGCCGTGTACGCCATAGGCAGGTTAAATTTAGGATGATCTCCTGCATCGTACCAGCCACCGGTCAGATCAAGTCCGGCGTCCGCTCCGTCCGTCAGACCGGAATCCCCTCTCCAGTTGTTACGAATCGTGTTTGGCAGTTTTCCTGAACGCTGGAACTCATAAAACATGATTGCTTTTTGTAATGCTTCTCCGTAATTATAATTTGTCACATTCATTTTTATTTCCTCCTTGTTATAACTGAATTAATATGTTGCCGGCGTTTTATATTTGTTTCGTTACATACTCTATAAAGGAATAAAAAATGATATTGTAAACTATTTATGATTATGACGGGTATAAAAGAAAGCCACCAAGGTCAGAGTGACCTTTCGGTAGCTTTCTTTAAAAATATGATTAATAACATTCAACGGCTTTTAATTTTTTGTCTTTCCCTGATTTGCTACCTTCTTCATCTTTGCGGCTATCACATCAGGATTTCCTAAAAACTGTTTTTTTATAACCGAAAGTGTATCATCCAGTTCATATACCAATGGGATGCCCGTAGCCAGATTAAGCTCCACGATTTCCTCCTGGGAAAGATGCTCCAGATACATTATCAATGCCCTCAGGGAATTTCCATGAGCTGTAATCAGTACCCTTTTTCCTGCTATAAGCTGTGGTCTGATTTGCTTTTCAAAGTAAGGAATAACCCGTGCAATGGTATCTTCCAGACTTTCTGCTAACGGTAATTCGTTTTCTGCTACATTATGATATGCTTTCTGATGCGCCGGATTTCTTTGATCCTGGGGCTCTAAAGACGGTGGTTTTATATCAAAAGAACGCCGCCAGATTCTCACCTGCTCTTCTCCATATTTTTCAGCCGTCTGAGATTTATTTAATCCCTGCAATGCCCCATAATGGCGCTCATTAAGCTGCCACGTCTTTATTACCGGGAGCCATTCTGCATCCATTTCCTCTAATGCAAAATTCAGCGTATGGATTGCACGTTTTAAATAGGAGGTATAGCAGAGGTCAAATTCATATCCTTGCTCCTTAAACAACCGGCCAGCTTCTCTTGCTTCCTCTTTGCCGGCTTCTGATAAGTCAACATCCGTCCAGCCAGTAAACAGATTTTCTAAATTCCAAATGCTTTCTCCATGACGAAGTAATACTAATTGACGACTCATATTCAATCCCTCCTATAAGGATGCTTCGTAAATCTCAATAATTGAATTCAATAATGCCGCATCAAATTCCTCCTGTGTCTGCTTTACAGAAAGGTCAGAAAGAAGTGCTCTGGAAAAGCTGGCTATCAGTTTTGGATTCTGCTTCAGCAATTCATCTGCCTCTTTACGGCTGTAACCACCGGATAGTGCCACAATTCTCACAATTCTCGGATCATGCATTAGATCACTGTACGTTCCAGCTACAGAAGGAATAGACACCTTAAGCATAATGTTTATTGAATCATCCAGTTTTTCAGATGGCTTATAATTTCCGCAACCAGCATTTCCTCTGCTTCTTGTTTATTGCTGCTATGAATATCTACCTCTGGTTCCAGAATTGGTACAAATCCGGCATCACAGATTTTCTGACCTAATTCAAACTGCTGTTCTACAATCCCATGAATACCGGTCCTGTTCGCTTCATGAATAACGGAACGCATCTTTGTTCCAAAAATGTTTTTGGCGGCCGCTCTGCTTAAAAGCTCATCCAGCTTAGGAATCGGCTTCATCAACTGAACTCCGTCCTTTTGTTCATCCAGTCCATTGTCAATTTTCAGAAATGGGACAATCCCTTTTTTCTCCCATAGATAATCCGCAGTATACAGATTGTCAATTTTACGCTCCATTGTTTTTTCAAACAGGATTGCCCCTAAAATATGATTGGATGAAAATGCCTTGCTTACAATAATCCGGCTTCTCATCTTCTGAATCAGATCATACATTTCATCCTCTGTATGGTATTCTGACGCCTCAATTCCATAGTCTCTCAAAGCTTTCGGTGTGCTTCCTCCACTCTGATCCAACGCTGCAATGAAACCTGCACCATACTTCATTCGTTCTAATTGTTCTATTTTCATGTTATACATAACCTCCTTTATCTTCTACGCCTTTACTTTTGACTGTTACACGGTTTCACTTCCTTTAATAGGTTAGCTTATACTAACCTATTTTTATATTTTAAGTATGCATCCTTTTTTATCTGTATGTCAAGAATACAGTTGAAATTAAATAATCCCCAAACCCACTGATACCTGGTTTGGGGATTTAATGAGCCGAATAAATACTCCTGCTAAGTTTATTTGATATATATCTATAATATTTGCCTGCTGTAACTAGATATTTCATTATATTGAACCTGAATTCTGTCAAAACAATCTTGTATTGTATTTTTACTTAATCCAGATAATGCTGCTTCCACGTCTCTGGCAAAATCTTTTGGGATAAATGCTTCTTTTTGCATTAGTAATCGTCCCAAACTGCCTTTCTCGTTAAGAATATACATCCCGTTTATGGCATACAGAACTTGCAATAAGCTGACTGCACACCGAAACAATGAACCGGCAGCATATAGAATATCTCCCTTTCCGATTGCCTTCGTACCGCACTGTTTTGAAAACTCACATTCCCATAAGAATTTTTCTATTACAGCTTTCTGGTAGCTTTTAGGTAATTCTATCAGCCTTTTTTTCTGTTCCGAGATAAGGCTGTTACTGCTGCTCAAAATTTTGCAATATGCGACCTCTCCCATATAAATGGAATTCACAAACCCAAACGGATGACCGCATTGATAGTCAATGGAGATTTTTCCATCAATACAATCATCAATTACAGTAATCACTTTTTGGGTATTCCTGAAAAGAATATCTACGGCAATACCTTGAATTTTCAGCCAGCCTCCGCCGTTAATCCATGGACCCCATTGGCCGGGATCGGTTATAATATTTATTCGGTGTTCATCATCAAGCGAGACTGCCTTTTGTTTGAATGATGTAAGGTCAAATGACGCCTCATCATAGTATATTCCTATATCTATATCAGAATCATTATTCGCCGTACCCGTAGCGCGGGAACCACCTAAAACGATAGCATCAATCCCGGCAATTCCGTTAAAGGCGTGTGTGATCTGTGTTAATATGATTTCTATTTTATTAGTCATATAAATTTCTCCAACTCTGTATTTTCTATTCCTAATTGAAAGCCGTTATTATGAATATAAAAATTCAGGGCCTTTACAAGGAAGTTCTTTATAGGTTCCTGAATATCCCTGGCTTCATATGGCCAGTTTGATATATCCAGACCTGCGTTGATCAGTGACATCAATAAATTAATATCTCCAGCTGAAAATTCATTCACCATGCTCCACCAGCGTTTTGCAAGTTCCTGACCTTCTTCTCCTTTCGGATCAACACCTTTTTCATAGAGTTCTTTCAATTTGTCAAATACTTCTTTTACTTTCATATTATCAGGGGTGGTAAATAATTGAATTGCAAAGCTTTTCAGCTGATCATCATTAAAATATCGTATTACAAACGCATATGGATTGCCCCGTTTCATTGATTCCATAACCGTGATCAGGCGATCCATATTGATCTCTTGATCGGTATTTGTTTCAGCTATTGCAGTATCGAGCATACCTACGATATTATTTAGTTGTTCAATTTGTTCAGTGAGTGCATTTCGCTGCATTGTAAATATATTCTTCAAATCGGCTGAAGTATTTAAATCTAAAATTTTTTCATTAATTTCTTCTAATGAAAATCCCAGTGATTTAAGGAATAGAATCTGTTCAAGACGCAAAACATCTTCCCGGGTATACTTTCTTCTTCCGCCTTCGGTAATAATTGGTTTTAGCAAATGCTGTTCATCATAATACTGAAGTGTCCGTACAGTAACACCACCTATACGTGCTAATTCTCCGATTTTAAACAAATGTTCCTGATTGACCATGCTATTCCACCTTATTAATGCCTCCCGGCGTTTTTAGTATAACTTCCCGAACGGGTATTGCCTGATGGCAATACGGGCACTCGCCAATCTTGCGTGCATTTTCCCCCATCTGCCCTATTTTGATGCCCAGTTTTTTCGTATCTTCTTCAGAATCTCCATTTTCTTTTTTGATACTTATAGAGTTAAAAGGAACACATTTGTGACAATTAGGGCAGAATCCGGGTTGCTCATTTCGGGGCCAGGTAATTTCAGCCTCTCCTTGTTTTGTCTTAATAACAAATTTATCTCTCATATAATACACCTTCCTTTTCATGTTATCCTAATTCTAATACATTACGTTACGTAACATGCAAGAGGTTTACTATAGAAATTTTTCAAACTGAATTACTGACAATTCTCCCATTTTTCATAAACGTAATTCAGTTCTTTTTCCATAGTTTCTTTTTTTAAGAATAGTTCCTGTAAATACGTGAAATTAGTACTATTATCATTTATCTCTTGTTCCAGCGCTTTTAATGCAGCTTCTATGGCTTCAATTTCACTCTCAAGAATATCCGACTTTTTCGTATTCAACTTTCTTGTTCTGTTTTCCGTTCTGCTGCCTTGATTCACTACCGTTCCAACGGACGGCTTTTTTACATTAGAGAGAACGTCTTCACATTTTCCCGCCTTTTGCAATTCTTCCTGATAATAAGTATAGTCTCCCGGATAAGTGATAAGACAGTTATTTTCAAATGACATGATTTTACCTGCAACTTTATTGATAAAATACCGGTCATGGGATACAAATAACAGGGTACCTTCAAATGCGGATAACGTTTCCTCCAGCACTTCCCTGGAATCAATATCCAAGTGATTGGTAGGCTCATCCAGAATCATAAAATTCACTTTTTCAAAGGTTAAAGAACATAATCGTAACCGGCTCTTCTCCCCACCGGATAAGAATCTTATTTTCTTGTGAACATCGTCTTTAAAGAATAAAACTCTTGCCAGCTGGTTTCTTGCAGCTTCATAAGTAATATTGTGAAAACCTGAAAAGTACTCAAGTATGGTCTGGTCTTCATCTTCAAAAACAACCTGTTGGGGCAGATAACCGATTTTCACCTGCGCGCCGATTTTTACTGTACCGGAATCTGGTATTAATTCTCCTAATATCAACTTAAGCAGAGTAGATTTGCCGCAGCCATTTTTCCCGATAATGCAGGCGCTGTCCTGATAATAAACTTTCATATCGATATCTTTTAGTAATACGGTATCACTAAAACTCTTACTTAGGTGCTCCGTTTCTAATACCATTTTTCCGGAACGTTTAGCACTATCCTGATTAAGGCGCACCTTCCTGCTTTCAAGAACCGGCTTTTCCAATACTTCAATCTTTTCCAGACGTTTTTCCAGTTCCTTTGCCCGCTTAAACATTGCTTCACTGTCTCTCATATTTCCCCAGATACGGTAGCGCTCAATCTGCTTTTCCATCTGTTCGATCTTTTTCTGCTGATTAATATAATTCCTGTAGTCAATTAAAAACCGTCTCTCTTTTTCCAGTACATAATAACTATAATTACCCAGATAAATATTGGCCCGGCTAAACTCCAACTCCACGATTTTCATAACAACATGATCCAGAAAATATCTGTCATGGGAAATGATCAGGACAGAACCTTTATAATCCTTTAAAAAACTTTCCAGCCATTCTGTGGTTTCTAAATCCAGATGGTTGGTCGGTTCGTCAAGAAGCAGAATATCTGGCTCCTCAAGAAGTATTTTCGCCAGAATGACTCTGGTTTTTTCACCGCCGCTTAAACTGTGAAATGGCAGCTGTTTTAAATTATCATTAATTTTAAGTCCTTCTGTTATCTTGTTTATCTTCGTTTCCAGTTCATATCCTCCGGCTATCTCATACTCCTGGGTGAGCCGTCCGTAACTTAACAGTGCTTCAAGTTTCTCACCTGATAAGGTCTGAAGCATCCCTTCAAGCTCTGACAGCCGTCTCTTTAAATCAAAAACTTTTTGAAATGCCATGCGGATTACATCAATTGCTTTGGTATCCTCACTGTAAACAGGTATCTGGTTTAAATACCCTACCTTAACCCCTTTACGAAGATTTACCTCACCAGCCTGATAATCTTCCAAAGCCTCCTCTCCATACGAAGTTTCCCCAGTCTTAACCTGTTCCGTATCCTCAATCGTTCCCTGTAAATTTAAATTACTTTCCTTAAATTTACCCATTATAATCTTCATAATTGTGGTTTTCCCACACCCATTCTTGCCAATTAACCCGATCCTCTCCCCGGTTTTTACCTCAAAGCTTATTGTTTCAAATATTTTGTTTGCTCCATAAAATTTCGTTAAATTATTAATACTTAATTCTATCATGACTCTGCCTGACCTTTCTTTTACTTAAAACCTGTTTCTGCATTTTCTTAAAAATGAACGCAAAAAACCCAAAGCCAATAAGCTTTGGGTCGCAATTCTTATAATTATCATCGTAATAACAAATGAAATTAATCTGAATACTCCAAAAATCTTATATGGTTAACTTTAAATCTATTAAATTTGGACGCACTTCTAGCCTTAACCTGAAATAATGCGATCATAATAGATTCCAATTTTGCCCATTTAAGTATGGAGTTCATAATTGTTATTACCTTTCCTCGTTTAAAAATACTATATTTCTTTTATAATAAGCCAGAAAACATATCCCGTCAAGTGTTTTGGGAATTTTAGCAGATATGGATTACGATAGGGAAGCAGTAAGTCAGTGTGATGCAAGGTGCCTGGTGTAAGGTTCCAGCAGGAACAGGAGCTGTGTAGTAACTTCCTGTACACTACAAGGCATGGAATTATTGATCCACCATTCCAATACTCCAATAAACCCTGAGGTCAAAAAATGAGTGGTGATACCATTTGAAAATTTGTTGTCTTCTGACTTTTTTTCCCGATAACCTCGGTTACTGTTTGTGCAATAATCACATATAAGCGACTACGGAAAAATTCAAAGCCCTCGTTGTTAAGAAGCAACTTGTAAATCGTAAAATTTTTCTCCAGATATTCAAAAACACGTTGAATTGCACTGGCATCTAAAGTGGTATTGGTACTATTGGCACAGTGATTTACCAACAGCTCAATATATTTTTTCAATACACTTGTCAAGTAGGTCATATTTATCCATATAATGCAGATAAACAGTCCCACGGTTTATATCTGCGCGTTCTGCAATATCATTGATGGTTATTTTCTCAAATTCTTTTTCGGATAGCAGGTCGATAAAGGTATCCATAATCAACTGCCTTGTTTTTTTAATTCTTCTATCCACAGTGTTCTCCTTCCGGCATTCTACAAATCAGTATATTATGTTGAGTTTTCAACAATTGGAACGGACATAACCATTGTAACTCCAGTCACGATTCAGTACACTAACAGTACCAAACACGTGTTGAAAAGTCAACATATGATTAGTCAGGAGGTTGTTTTATGAAAATACTAATTTGGGGCCGGGGCGTTTTATAGGAACACAGTATGCCTGGGCACTGGAAAACGCAGGCCACACCGTTGAGTTCTATGTTCGGGAAGGCAGGAAAGCACAATACGGTTCCTATGTAAATTTGGAACTATGGGATACAAGAAAAAGCAAAAAAGACCGCATTGTGAAAGAAAAATGGGATATTGTCATGCACGAAGAGTTAAAGGAAAATCACGACTATGATCTGATTTTTATAAGCGTCAATCCCGAACAGATATCAAGTGTGGTTAAGTACCTGGCACCGCGAGTTGGAAATGCAACAGTCCTTTTTTTCAGCAACTTATGGCAAGACCCCCTATTGGCTGTTTCGCCGATACCGCGCAATCAGATTGTTTATGGCTTCCCCGGTGGAGGAGGCGGATTTGAAGGGAACACTTTATACGGCGGATTTTACAAAACTGTTCAATTTGGAACATTTGAATCTCAGCCCACCAAAAGGGATTTAGAGGTTCGTAAGCTTTTTGCTCAGGCAGGCTTCAAGATTATGGTTCAAAAGGATATAAAAAGCTGGCTTTGGAATCATTTCGCATTCAATGCTGCAATGGAAGCCGAAGTATTAAAAAGCGGCAGTTTTAAAAAAGTAATTTCTTCACGAGAAGCGCTGGATGGAGTAGGCCGTAACTTGAAGGAGATAACCCCTGTTTTAAAAGCAAGGGGATCAAAACTTGACTTTTTGACAATCGTGTTGAGCAGTCTGCCGCCGAAAGCTGTAGGTTTTATTATGACTCATGTAGTTTTTCCTCCAAAAAGCATGGCTTATGTGCTTATGGCGCATAACCACTTTAGAGTTGGCTATGCTGTACAGGAAATTATTACAGCTGCGAGAAAGTATGGGATAAAGGTGCCACGGCTTTATGAAGTAGAAAAACTAATAATGGAGCAATAAACCAGGATCTCCTGTCGTAGAATAATCACTATGCCAGGAGGTCTGGTTCTGTTGTGGGAGGATTTAAACTATTTATTTGATTAAATAGATTCATTAATAAAATTTTTCGGTACTGCTTCTGTTGCTTTATCAATAAAAGCAGCAACTTTACTGGAACTTTCCTTCATACCACTATTGACCCAATTTTTTATTACAGCTATACTGCCGTATGCAGTAAACGTATACCAATTATCGAATAACTTTTGATCTATATCTTTGACTTCCTTCTTCCATTTTTCAATATTAAAATCATGGCTGATATAAATAATACGTTCTAATAAATCCTTATCTCCATTTTCTGAGAATAATACTTCGCATATATTTCTATTTGCTTTTATATACTTACAAATTTCATATGACAGTTTTCCAGAAACTCCAAGGTCCATAGTACGCCCCACTACCTGTCTGATATCTTCATATAACTCATCTTCAATACTTGATAATAGTTCAAACTGATTTGCATAATGTGAGTAAAAAGTATTGCGGTTTATATCTGCTTTCCTGCATATATCTGTCACTGTAACTTTACTGATAGGACGCTCTCTCATGAGTTCCAGTAGACTGTTTTTTATAACCATCTTTGTATATCTTACCCGTTGGTCCGCTTTTTCGTATGCCATAATATTCTCCCTATAAAAAATCAGTAAACGAACAATAATTATATAATTTGTAAGATATCGAACGCTTTGTTATTGTACTGACTGTTGATTAAGTAACACTGTACCAGTATAATATATTTGAACGTTCAACTCAATTATAATTTCAACTGGAGGTAAAACAATGGGAAATATAACAATAGTTCCTGTATGGATGATTCAAGATATTTTAGTTTTAATTATTGCCACATTAATGATTTTTATATAATAGATAATGAAGAGCGTCCAAAGGTTGTGTTAATGCAATTTGTATGCTTTGTCTTTTTTTACGCCTCGGCTTTTGAAAATGTTGCTGTATTTATGGGATCTATAGGAAAAGAAGGTTTTTACTCCTATGGGCACAGTATTCTTATGATATTCAATGTACCATTAACTGTTCCAATTATCGAGTTTCTTATTGTTTACTCAACGTTACGTGTTTTGAAGACGATAAACATACCATCATGGACGAAACCATTCATTGCTGGACTTAGTGCTATGATTTTTGACTTTTCACTGGATCCGGTCGCAGTAAAACAGATTTTTCAAACTTCGGAAGGAATCATTGGCAGGTGGAGCTATTACCCGCTTCCTGGGGAACCTGTGATCTATGGGGAACCCGTCATGAATTTTACAGGATGGATCTATATAGCCGGATACTGGACTGCATTTATCTTAATCGGTGAATGTTGGCATAAAAAAGAGTGGTTACAGTAAGCTGATTGGATATATATATCCGGTATTAGCTTCCATTCTTTCTCTGGTATGTCTGGTTTCACCTATATCCAATTTCTTTAATTTTATGGGACCATTTTTCACCAGAACTTCTAATATGCAATGGGTAATGCTGGTCTCACTTTCTTTAATTTCAGTAGGGATTTTAGTTTTAGCCTTAGTAAAGTACTGGGATGGCAGGTTTGTTAGCTCCTTGGATTACAGAAAGGATTTTCCTGTCATGTTTACTTTCCTGGGTTTTCCTTTCGCTAATACCTTGTTTTGTATTATTGGTGGATACATGGAGATATTATGGCTTGTTGTACTGGCACAGGTGTTACTATTGTCAGGATGGTGTTGCATTTATATTACCTCAAAACGAGTTAGCCAAATCAAGCCTTAAGGGTTTGCCGCAGAATTTTACCATAAATAAGCCCTTGGCACAGCCAAGGGCTTAAGATTTATAACATCATATAACGTTCAGGATATAAAATATTGGACTCTAAACTCACAAGCTGCCTGTTAAATTACCCGATAAAGACGTATTATCTGGAAGTGTCAGTTCATACATAATCGGACCGCTGAATAAATTGCCTGTCAACCGGTCAAGTTTAGGTGTGTAAAAAGGCTTGCATCATGGCATCAAAAAGGCATCCTGCCGCAATACCTCCTGCAAAAGCTCCAACCAGCCCCCCAAGTATACCACCTATCACAGTTCCCAGGTCTCCCATGATCCAGCCAAAAAGCAAGGTACCACCCATTTCTCCTAACAGGCCTCCTCCGAAAGCGCCTCCCACACTGACCAGAATCTCTGCTCCTGCTTGTTTTTTATCCTGTGCTTCTATCAATTGCCAGGTGATAATTCCCAGTGTGAAGACAATCAGGGCGGTACCAAAATACCTCATATATGACAAAATCTTAAGTTGATCCTTCCCTGCATTCCTCACCACATACGGCTCCAGATTAAAATTCCTATCTCTTATAAAATCATCATATGTTTTTTTATTGTAGGCAGCTGTATTTCCCTATACATCTGATGTTTTATTCGCCCATTCTTTAATAGAATTATTAATCATATCATAGAGGTCCTCATTGGGATCTATAATGTCATTTCTAAAAAAAGGGTTTTTTATATGTCCTGATTACAGGATCGTACTCAAATGATTTTATTGAATCACTTATTTTACTTAGATATTCAGCCCTAAGCTTAAAATTCTTAATGGTTTCATAGGAAAATACAACTCCTGCTCTGGCTGCCTGCCATGTATTTTGTACCTGTGAGTTATCTTTGTCTGGAATCCCAAACTGTTGTTTCTCCATCTGCAGCAGATTGTTGGCTTCTTCATATGCCTTAGCACAATTCTTCAAATCATCAATCTGCGCCTGTGGTTTGCTGTAGCGGAACCGTTCTATGGTGTTCACTTCATTGTTATACAGGGCATCAATCAGTGTTTGAGTGTCATCAAAATCTAAGGTATAGTTCATTTTCTTCCATTCCTTTCTAATTATCTATAAGAGATCAGTTCAGAAATAGCAGAATCTTTAGCTGCCCCTATAAATCAGGCCTTTCTGGTAACCTTAAATTGCGCAATGGGAGACGTAGCTGACCCTATCATGGAGCTGACTATAAAGGTACCGTTATCAGCATTAGAACTAATACCTGAAGATGTAAGCTTGCTCTCCACCTGACTCCATGACTGTACACTGGGCCAGTAATCTTTGCTTTGAACATCCACATAAGAACTATTGCTTCCGATATACGGATTATCCCAAGCAAACAAAAAAGTCTGAGCCTGAATCTCCTCGAAAAACCACGCTTGCCACTGAACCAGTAAAGATTCCTGCCTTTACATGCAAAAATACGCTGTATTCTCCATTGGCTATTGTTGTATCAAAGGGATATTTTTCAGTCTCACCTGACCAGTTCTTATTGGCCTGATACCTTAGTGTCTCACCACTGGCATTGAATATCATTACCAATGTGCTCGCCCCTTGTCCATACTCATTCTTCATGGCATTGACAGCCTTTGTAGCTGCCATCTGAAGCGAATCTCCTCTGGAATCGGTTGCCGTCAACTGCTGCATAGCTACCTTAGATAAAATAAGCGGTGTTATATTTGGTTCTTTTACATATTGCGGATAACTTTTTACTACATCACTATTAACTTCACTTCCTATAATCATTTTGTATCCCCCTGGTTTTTTTGATAATATAAATTATGCTATTCTAGTCCCAGTGGTGTATCAGATCCCTTATACTCTCTTTTTTCTATACTGAGATATACCAGTATACGCCGTACTTATCAATGACATCCGCACAGCAGGAACTCCATGGAAGAGATCCCAACTCTAATAGCACCGTTCCCTCCTCCGCTAACATCCCATATGCCCTTTTTACTTCTTCTTCACTCTCAAAGTTAATACCATAGCTCATAGTTGGGCGAGATCCTTCTAATGATGATGTGAGCATGATATTAACAAAGTTATCATTATGTGATTCACTGACAGCAAATATCTCTTGTCCGTTTCTAAGTAATGACGCATGCATAAATGTGCCATCCGGAAATTTCTCATGGTATCCCAAGGTTAGTCCAAATGCTTCTGTGTAAAGTGCTACAGCCTCAATGGTATTTTTTATATATAAGGTTGCTCCTAGTTTCATCCTATACACTCCTTCATTAATCAGATTTTATAATCAAGTATTTATAATATCACATACAAGTTTTGCTATATCCTCATTACTTTCTTTCATACCACTCTTAGCCCACTCCAATAATACTTTAAAAAGCCCTCCTGCTATAAATTCAATGGTATATCTCTCTTTTATAGGTGAGTAAGATTTTTTACTTATACTTTGATGAGATAACCAGTGAAAATATTCAATCCCCCTCTCAAGTATCAGATTCTCCAAATTTGAATGGATTAAATTGGTAATTAATCTCTCATGTTTTCTAAAGTAAGAAAAATATAAGAGTAAACTTTCATAGTTATCAATTTTTTGCCAACCTAATATCTGTTTCGAGTATTCTTCGAACAATTCATTAAGATAGCTAATAATAATATCTTCCTTTTGATTATAATTTCTATAAAATGCCATTCGTGACACACCAGCTTTTTTTTAGTTAACTCTGTGATCGAGATTTCTTTAAAATTCTTTTGCTCCATTAAAAGCATAAGTGCTGTAAAAAAATACTTTCTGTTGTTATTATATTTTGTGAATTAGTATTTTTTTATTTTCCATAAACATTTTCTCCTTTTTTGTAACACTATGTAGAAAGGCTATTGATATTATATATCTTTTATTATACTATATTCTGCGTACCGTTACAATTGTAACACTCGCTTAGGAGGTAGATATTTATGAAAATATTATATTTTACAGCAACTGGAAATAGTTTATATGTGGCAAAGAGTCTTGGTGGCGAATGTTATTCTATTCCTAAATTACTGAAAGAAGGCCAATTTGAATTTGAAGATGAAAAAATTGGTATTATTTTTCCCACCTACAATCTTGGAGTTCCTAAAATTGTTGAAGAATTTTTAAATAAAGCAAATCTAAAGAGTAAATATATTTTTGGAATAGCAACTTATGGAGCTTTTTCCGGAGCAGTTTCAACACACCTTTTTGAAATCGGGAAAAGGAATGGAATAGAGTTTTCTTATATTAATGAAATAATTATGGTTGATAATAATCTGGCTGCGTTTGATATAAGAAAGCAGATAGAAAAAGAAGCTGATAAAAAAATAGAGGAGAATCTTGCAAAATTAATTAAAGACATTGAAATAGGAACGAGATATATTAAGAAACACACTGTATTATGAGTGGTATGAGATTAATGTCAGGAAAACTATATAATAATGAATTTGATAAGAATTTCTCTGTAGATAATAATTGCAATGGCTGCAAAACCTGTGAAAAGTTTGTCCTGTTGATAATATAAAAGTAGAAAACAAACCTGTTTTTAATAATAATTGTCAACAGTGTTTGGCATGTATTCATAATTGTCCAAAGAAAGCCATAGGTATTAAAAAGGAAAAAAGTAAGGCAAGATTTATTAATCAAAATATAACCCTAAAAGAAATAATTGATTCTAATAAATAATGGTATGACGATATAAAACAATAACCAGTTTAGGCCAATAAGTTCGCCGCCCCATTAGGGCGGCGGTTTTTTTACCTATCTAAAGCAAATTTTCCTGTTAATACACCGAAAAGCACTGACAATTTGCTATTACAGATCAAATACACATTTGATAAACTATGGATGCAAAAGGAGGTAGCTAAGATGAAGAAAGAATTAATAAAAAAGATTTGTTTTGCAGTGGGTTTATCTCTGGTACTTGGAACTTTTACATTTGATACAGTTAATACTGTCAGTGCAAAGGAAACATCGACTCAAAAGAAAGTACTTATGGTGATTGCACCAAAGGACTTTGAAGACTGCGAAGTTGTTGATCCTATGACAATTTTAAAGGCTAACGGTGCAGAGGTAATAGTAGCTGGCATAACAACGGATGCAGCAATTGGTATTAATGGACTTAAAATAATACCGGATATCCAAATTAGTAATGCAAAAGCTGATGACTATGATGCCATTGTTTTACCTGGAGGAACAGGTGTTATAAGTAATCTATGGGATAATGAGGAACTGAGAACACTGATTCAGCAATTTAATTCTCAAAGCAAAATAGTAGCCGCTATGTGTGCAGCTCCCCCAGCTCTCGCTAAAGCCGGAATCTTAAAGGATAAAAAAGTTACCATGTTTCCTTGGGACGATGGAATCAAAGAACTCACCTCAAGAGGTGCCATATATGAGAATGAGGAGACTGTTACTGATGGAAATATTGTAACAGGTAAGAATCCAGCCGCTTCAAAGAGCTTTGGACTGGCGATCTGTAATGCTATGAAAATAAGAAAATTCACTAAAAACGTAATAATGGTAGTGGCTCCAAAGGACTTTGAAGATGTAGAATTCTACGCTCCCAAAACGTTGCTAGAGGTAAACGGAGCTAATGTAACGGTAGCAAGCACCGTTTCAACCGCCCTTGGGTTAAATGGAACAACTTATAACACTGATATTATGATCTCCAATGCAAAAGCAACGGATTATGATGCAATCGTTATCGTTGGTGGCACTGGGGTAATTAGTAGTCTATGGGATGATAAAGATCTCAGAAATCTGATAAAGGAAGCAGATAAGGAAAAAAAGACAATAGCAGCAATCTGTGCAGCACCGCCAATTCTGGCAAGAGCCGGCCTTCTCAAGAATAAAAAAGCAACCATGTTCCCCTGGAGTGATGGCATTAAGGAATTAACCCAAAATGGTGCTAACTATGTAGATGAAGAGGTTGTTGTATCCGGTAATATTGTTACAGGAAGAAATCCTGATGCTTCCGTTGCTTTCGGAGTAAAGCTGTGTGAAGAGTTAAAAATTCTTGGTAAATAAGTGAATTTTCTATATTTCTCTTCTGAGCAGTGATATAATTAATTATATCACTGCTCAGGAGGAGTCGTATGAGTACATATTTCACAGAGGGTAAAATATTTTATCCAGGCTTTCAGTTTCCTATCTATCACACAAGCGCCAATTGTTTCTCAGATGGTGCTAATAAGCGAGACCATTATAAGTTGATTCTTGTTATTTCTGGCACTGGAATACTTACTCTTAATAATCGGAAGCAAATCATCGTTGCTCCATCTGCCCTCTGCCTAAACGAGACAGATACATTTTCTTTGGAATCAGAAGTATCGCTTCAGTGTGCTGCTATCTTCTTTCACCCGCAAATCATTAATCAGCATTTCGATTTCCCCGTACTTAAAGCATCTAATCATCAGCTATCTATAAATGAAATACAAGATCTATACTGGTTAAACCCGTTTCTAAGAAAATCAAATGAATTTACAGGTTTACTACATCTTGGTCCTAGCAATGCGCACAGAATCCATAACATTATTGAAAATATAGAGAATGCCTTAGAGATTCAACTGGATAATGACTGACCATGCAGGAGCAGAACCTATTTAATCGAAATGCTTTTTTTGCTGTCAAGATTACTAATTATTGATGAGACCCTTGAGAGCGTTGAACTTGATAAGGATCCCGGCGAAATCAAAGAGATCATTCTGTATCTGTACACAAATTATATGAATAAAATAACCATACAAGAGCTTACCGATAAATTTCATATTAACAGAACCTCGTTAACAAAGAGATTTCGTGAGATTACGGGGTATCCAGTAATGGATTATCTCATACGATTACGACTGTATTTAGCCTCTAAAATGCTCAAAGAGACTCTATTACCTGTCTCCGAGATTATTGAGAGGGTAGGTTTCTCTGATATAACACACTTTGGGAGGATGTTTAAAAAACACTTTGGTTATTCTCCTACCGAATATAGATCTAGCCATTATTGAATACTTTTTCCTAAATCTCTTGCTGTAGCCAGGCTTGAAAGTCCTTTAATGTCCCCTTTTTCCATGACTTCGGATTGAGTCACTATCCCCAAGTCCTTCCACCCCATATACTTGGTTATAGCTTTATAATGGCTAATCGTCGGTTCTACCGCCTCAGTATCCGTATCGCCGTATACTGAAAGCAACGCTGCAGCTGTTATAGGCATCGGTTTGGCCGTGCCCACATTCATTCTGTCAATTACAGATTTTATTTGTCCTGTCATGCCATGCCAATAAACGGGACTAGCTAATACTAACATATCAGTGCTATATAAAGCCTGGTATATTTCTTGCATATTATCTTTTATTGCGCATTCACCCAAATGAGTAAAACAATACTTACAATCCGTACATCCAGTGATTTTCATTCTACCCACATTAAATTTTGTAACGTGATTCCCACTGGATTCCGCTCCCTGAATAAATGCATCGATTAAAAGCTCCGTGTTCCCATTTTTTCTTGGACTTCCATTTATTACAACAATTCTTTTAGACATTACCAATTCCCCTTTCAATGGCTTGATATTAAAAATATTACCATTTTTCATAATGAACTTTTTCTGTGTGATATCGATCTATAAATTGATTCTTATGTCTCTCTGGATAACCAATCGCAATCAATGCAAACGGTTTAATATGTGATGGAAGTTCGTACATCTCCCGCACATAACTGATAGCAGAATCTACCGATGAGATACTCATCCACACTGCTCCCAGTTCCAAATGAACAGCTTCTAATAAAATATTTTGAGCCGCAGCACTCATGTCCAACATCCAATCTGGTTCATATCTGAATTTTTTGCAGTTAGCCACTAAAATAAGTGTTAATCCAGAATTAAAAACCGGTCTCGCATCCGGCATAGCCTGGGATAGTTTCTGTAGAGATGTTTTACTTTCAACAACAATAAACTCCCATGGCTGTTGATTTACTGCTGAAGGTGCCTGCATAGCTGCCCGTAGCAATTTATCTACTTTTTCTTTTTCCACAGGTATGTTCTTAAATTCCCGAATACTTCTACGAATAAATATTTCTTTCACAGTACTACCTCCATTTGTGTTTGTTATCGATATGTGATATCATGTTAACACGATTTATTTAATAGGTAAAATCAATTGTTTTCATTGATACAATCGAATAATCAGATGGAAGGTGCAATATTATGGACATACGTTTAATTATCGCATTTGTAACTGTGGCTACGCTGCATAACTTCACAAAGGCAGCGGACCGGCTTGGATATGCTCAATCATCCATTACCTCCCAAATTCAACTATTGGAGAAAGAATTAGGGGTGAAATTATTTGATAGATTAGGCAAGAAGATTTGTCTTACACCCGAAGGCGAACAATTCCTTATAGATGCAAGGCAACTTCTTTTCTTATGGGAAAAATCAAAAAGCTCTCTCTCTTTATTAAAATCTCCACATGGTAATTTAACGATAGGTGTGAATGAATCTATTTGTTCTGTTAAATTGCCTAAATTATTAGAAGAATATCGCAAACAGTATCCAGAGGTTAATTTTTATATAAAAATCGGCTCCGCGAATGAATTGGAATCGTGGTTAAAAGAAAATCAAATTGATGTAGCTGTATTATTGGACAAGCAATGGAATGTTCCAGAGTTAACAGTACAATTATGTCAAGAAGAACCATTATGCCTTTTTGTTTCGCCAGATCACCCATTAGCTGGTGCAGACAACGTACTTCCTCACGATGTATCAGGTCATCCCATGCTTTTAATATCGAACAGTAGCTGCTGGAAGAATATTTTTCAGGAGGTTATGGAAGAAGTGAATGAACCATTTAGAATTATGTTGGAAACGTCCAGCATTTCTGACTTAAAGCAATTTGCTGTACGGGGCTTTGGAATCGCAGTATTGCCATTATATGCCGTAAACGAGGAACTGGAATCCAATCAGCTTTCTATGATTAATTGGAAAGGGGGGAAATTTAAAATTGTTTACTCAGGTTGTACACCATAGAGATAAATGGCTCTCTCCTTCTTTAGAAGCATTTTTACAAATATGTGCAGAATATTCCGAGTAAAAAAACAGACTCCCAGATTTTTATTAAAATCTGGGAGTCTGCACTCTTACAAATTAATCAGCTCTATATTGCACCATTCTCTTTAATCTTACTATTTAAGAGCAGTGCCGCAACGACACCCAGCAAACCGCAAAGTCCTGCGACCAACATAGCTGTCTCATATCCCGTCGCGCGAGCAGCCAGATCTTCCATTCCAGCCGAAACTTTAGACGCCGCCACTGCATTGCTGATTGCCTGCATAATTGCAAGTCCAACGCTTCCGGCAATACAGATCGCAATATAAGCTACCGCGTTGCCATCTGCGATCCTGCTTTTGGGCAGGTATTCTTCTGCGGCATTATAGCAAAGCGTAACAAGACAGCAGTGTCCAAGACCTCCGAAGGCTGAGATGAAGAAAATTAAGCCTAAGCTAGTGGTTGGTGACAGTGTTATCCCATAAAAGAAGGCGTTCAGTGCAACAAGCAGTGTGCACATTGCCAGAAGTCCTTTGCTCTTGCCCCACTTCTTATAAAGTGCTCCATAAATAGGACTCATAACAAGAGTTCCAATGGAGAATACCGTAAAAGGCAGCGCCGACATTGCTGCTGTTGTACCCATAACCACCTGCATGTAATAGATAACAAACACAAACTGCCCCATACATGCTGCGCATCATCCAAAAAATGACTGTATAAAGATGTAAGCTACATTTCGATTGTCCTTAAATAGTCTAACAGGGAATATGGCGTCGGAACCAAGTCGCATCTCTACTATTATGAATGCTGCCAGCCCTAAGAGACCTACAATTAGAAGAGTAATAATTCTGGGACTGGTCCAACCCCATGAGTTTCCAAAATTACATGCAAGTACGATACAGCTGATCCAAATTATGAAAATTAAGGTACCAATAGAATCAAACCTCCGTGGAGTGTAATTTCTTTGCTGTGTATTTGAAGGTGTGATTGCCAGAGTTAAAACAAGACCGATGGCCTGAATAACAGTCATAATATAGTAAACCGATTGCCAGCCCATTCCATCGACTAACAAACCAGCCAGAGTCGGAACTATAATTGCAGCAATTCCCTGTGTGATTCCAATGGTTGAAAGCCACATAGCTCGTTTTGACGGCGGCCAGATCTTGTTCATCAAGCTAATCATATTGCTGATCAGTCCCGCATTACCAATTCCCTGTAGCATTACTATGATTAGGAACATGGGGAGATTACTTGCCAACAGAGTACCAAAATTACATAAAATCACAATAATAAGCGAACCGCCCATGATCTTCCTGATCCCCCATTTAGGAATCAGTCGTGCCGAAACGGAAGTTGCCACCACCATAACTGCGGTCTGCAATGCTTTTCCTGCAGAGTAATATTCTCCTGCATTCCAGTCGGCCATAATATAAGCGGTACACATACTAAAAGCACGCATATAGAAATGGATTCCAAAAAAGCCCACAAGAAGCGAAATGGTAACCATCGCTCTTTTCTTTGGCTCTATGTATACTAAAACATCATTATCGTCATTTGATCCTTTCAATGCTCCCGCATATTGATCAGACATATTTTTTCCTCCTGTAATATAATAGATTTAAATGATATTTCAACTAAGGTAAATAAGGAAATAGCTGCATAAAAATTGCACAAACCGCCGTACCACACAGGGTGGCTACACAGCTGGATACAAAAATCGGGGGATACCCATCTTTCAGCTTGAGATCAGCTATATCCATGTTGATTATTACTGCTGATGACCAGGGAAGTTCATCAATAATGGAGCTTGCAAAGCACGATACTCTATGGATATATGCGAGACTGAGCCCTGCTTTCTGACATCGTTCCATAACCAGTGGAACTGCAATTCGAATAGAGGAGGACGAACTTCCCGTGATGGCGGCTATTAAACAAACAGATAGGATTAAGATGAATCCTACAGGCACATTTAAATTAAAAATGCCGTCAATCATACTCTGGAATTCAGGCAAAGTCTGAACGACCGCTGTAAATCCCACAATCGAAGCAACGGAGCCAGTAGGAATAAACGCCATTTTTCCCCCTATCGACACGCTTTCCTTCAATTCACTCATTCCACCAAGATACGGGTAAAATAATATCACCGAAACGATCCAGCTGATCATCGTTGCCGTAAAATATCAAGTGCAAAAAAAGTTGAATAATAGCAACAGCAGAAGAAGCGGAGCAAAGGCTTTCATAAATCCTGGTCTTGGCTTGTCTTCTATCGGCAGTAGATCCTTCGGTCCATACTCAAATCTGGCCCCCGTTTCACATCATTTTTTTAATCATCAGAGTCAACAATGAGGTGGTGACAATAATTTCAACAATGATGGCAACAATACCTCCATAGAACCCCGAATAAGACGGAGTGCCTAATATTTGCATTGCCAGTATGTTTACGATTTCCGCTGATCCCGGTCCCGTCATGGCAAACGTATAAACTCCGCAGGTCAGAATCCCCATTACAAAACGTTTTGGAATATCCGCTCTCTCCATGATGCGTAGTGCGATTGGGTAAGTGGCAATCAAGGTAACCAGTGAGTTCATACCGCAATAGCAGACAATACCACTAACAGCAATCAGTGCAAGGATTGCAGATATGTATTTACGAGTCTGAGACGATCCCTCCTTAAACATTGCGTTTGCCATTTTATCTGCTATGGTGATTACCGCTCCGGATCTGCTAAACACCTGAGCTAAAAGACTACCGGAAAAAATTGCAGGAAATAGTGCCAGAAACATATCGCAGAATTTAACAAAATATGTATTAGACATTGTTTCACTATACGGTAACCCGTTCAGAACAATTACCACTGCTGCTGCTGCAATTCCGACGATCAGGGGACTCCAATTCCTCATCATCAAAATCATTACAATAGCAATGCCAATAAAAATGCTAATATACCCCAACATATATACTTTTCTCCTATTCTTGATGCCAGATGGATTTTTTAGCACTTATACTTTGTTTTTTTAGTACCTCGGTTCTATTTCACAGCTATATCATACCAATAAATAAAAAATTGTCAATTGTTTTTGTTAAAATTTTAGCAATTTTTTTTTTAATAGTTCCTGTTTATCAAAAATCCCAGAAAAAAAAGCTGCAAAATCTGCAGCTTTTTTCATAAGACTATATTATTTCTTCTCCTGATCATTCTTTTCCTCAAAACTAATGGCATGGGCTTTCACCGGAAGCAGCAGCCCGTTGAATAAATTTTTAAACTTCTCCTGAAGACAGAATCCGCCCTGCCCTGCAGCCCAGGAATAAACAATGCCGCGGGAGCCATAATATAAGGCTTCTGCTATTAGCTCCGGCTGTGACATGTTCTGAATCTCTCCGGATTTCTGAGCTTTTTCAATAAGAATCACCACTGTATTGAATAAAATCAGGTACTTTGGAAAGTCTGTCTCGTCACAAGTGCTCAAAAACGTGCGGTAAACTTGTCCCACCACGGACGAACCGTATTCGTTATTTTTTTTAATATAAGAATTAAAAAATTGCCCATAACTGCAAAATATTTGACTCCAGTGCCATAATTTCTGCAAAATTTTCTTGGGTTGTTCGGGATGTCTGTTCTGTAAATTCTTCGATCAGCGATTCCTTTGATGGGAAATGATAATAGAATGTGCTTTTCGTAATTTTCGAGTTTTGACATATTTCCTGAATAGTTACATTATCATAACCCTCTTCCCGAAACAACTTCAAAGCACACTCCACGATCCTACTATGTGTCTTGTTGTTAATTGATTTTGACATAAATCCTCCTAAAAAAAGATTGACAAAAAAAAGATAAAGTAATATTCTTAGTACTGTTATACTATTTTTTATTACCTCGGTACTATTTTTTTCACACTTTTATTTAATTTTTTCAAATACCACGGCGGTACCCTGCCGTCGCACCTACATTTTATAATATCCAAACAAATAAATCAACAAAAGGAGGAATAGTAATCCTATGTTACTTTTTCAAGAAGGTAAAATTCGTAATTTGACAATTAAAAATAGAATTGCATTAGCCCCTATGGGTCAGCCAGCAGATATTGATGGTGGCTTTACACAAAGCAATATTGATTACTTGGTAGAACGAGCGAAAGGCGGCGTCGGTTTAATCATCACCGGCTGCACAGTCTGTAGCGATGAGTATGAACCCAGACCCTGCAATATGCACAATAACTTTCATCAAAATGACCGGTTAGGAACTCTGGCAGACCAGGTTCATATGTACGGCTCAAAGTTGTGCTTACAGCTTTCTCCGGGTATTGGGAGAATGAGTTTCATTGATCCCTTTACGCCGCCATACTCTTCAAGTCCCGTCCCCAGCTACGCGTTTCCTGACTTAATCTGCCGTGAAATGCCAGTGGAAGGGATTAAGAAACTGGTAAAGGCCATGGGATATTCTGCTCAGCTGGCGATGAGAGCAGGTGTGGACATGGTTCAGGTTCATGCATACGGAGGTTATTTAATTGACCAGTTTACATCTGCATATTGGAACAAAAGAACAGATGAATACGGCGGCAGCTTTGAAAACAGAACCCGATTTCTAAGGGAGATCATCGAAGAGATCAGAAAATGTGCGGATCCAAATTTCCTATCTCTGTAAAACTTACCATCGATAGTGTAGATGGACCGGAACGACCACTGGAAGAAGGCTTAGCCGTTGCAAAGATGCTTGATGAGATGGACGTTGATTTGCTTCACGTGGGGCGTGGCGCGTACAATTGCAGATGGCGTATGGTAAGTAGTGTCTACCAGGAACCAGGATTTGATATTGAGGCGGTAAAGCAGATCAAGAAAATAGTTAAAAATATGCCAGTTATGGTTCACGGCAAATTGGATGGTTCCAATATTGCTGAAAAGGCTTTAGCAGAAAATGCTGCTGATTTTGTAGCAATCGGTCATGGCTTACTGGCAGACCCCCATTGGCCAAACAAAACCAAAAATAATCGCCTTGACGAAATCATTCCTTGTATTGGCTGCGGAGAATGTCATTATAATGCCATGAACGGAAAAATTCTTTCCTGTGCTGTCACTCCGACAACCGGCTACGAAAAAGAATATGCCCTCTCTCCCGCTACGGAGAATAAACGTATTTTGGTAATAGGAGGAGGTCCCGCGGGGGAATGAAAGCGGCTATTACTGCTGCTCAAAGAGGCTTTCAGGTAACTCTATGGGAAAAGAATACTTATCTTGGCGGAGAAATGACTGTCGCAGGAGCTCCTAGATTTAAGAAAGATGTTGCCTCCCACGTAGAATACCTGGTTCGCCAGATCTATAAACATACAATTGACTTGAAATTAGGCTTCAATGCAGGAATAGAAGATGTCATTAAATTCGACCCTGATTTTGTAGTAGTTGCCACCGGTGCAGAACCAATTGTAATAAAGGTTCCTGGATATGATAAGGCACATGTGACGCTGGCAGAAGATGTTTTGCTTCATAAAAATATCGGTAATCAGGTGGTTGTAGTCGGCGGTGGCCTGGTGGGCTGTGAAACAGCCGTAGAATTATCAATGCAGGGACATGATGTCACAATTATAGAGATGATGGACGGGATATTAAAAACTGCCTCACATTTCGTAGCAAATGATCAGAACCTTCGATACCTGGTACAGCAATCTGGATTAAAGATACTTTCCAGTGCAAAACTTACCGAAATTATGGATGATGCCATCCTTTACGAAAAAGACGGTCAGCTACAGAAAGTCTCATGTGACAGCGTAGTGTTTGCTGTTGGATTCCGCTCCAATCAAGACCTGTACAATCAGATCAAGAATGCAGGCTTTGAATCTGTGGTAATCGGTGACAATGTCCAGCCCGGCAAAATCCTCGATGCGATTCATCAAGGGTATCATTCTATCCGCGTTCTTTAAGAACATAACTTCAATAGTATAATTATTGTTTTTTTTAGGAAGGAGCATTGAGAAAAATGAATAGTGAAAAATACGGAATTGTTACCGGTGCTTCACGAGGGCTTGGTAAACAAATGGCCATTGAGCTTGCAAGAGAAGGCTATGACGTTATCTTTACATATAATTCAAATGTAAGTCTTGCAGAAGATGTCAGGAAAGACTTGTCAGAACGTTTCGGTGTCAGGGTAGAAATTTTTCCGTTACAGGTTGAAAGCGCTAAAGGTGTTCAAGAACTCTATCAATTCGCAGTAAACACGTTCGGAGAAAACCTGCATGTACTGATTAATAATGCGGGAATTTACCAAAATGTCAACCTGGTTGATATGGATCCTAAAGATTTTGACGCAGTAATAGATACGAATTTAAAGGGTACCTTCTATATGTGCCACTACTTCACTCCGCTGATGATAAAGCAGCATTACGGCAGGATCATTAATGTTTCCTCTGCCGTAGGTCTGCGTGGAATGCCAGGCTGTACCGCATATGCTGCTTCAAAATTCGGCGTCAGAGGGTTAACCCAGTCCCTTGCCTGCGAACTTGGACCTCATAACATCACAGTAAATGCGATTGCCCCCGGATCTCATAAAACCGACATGTACTATAGTGCTCCCCCGGAAGTTATGGAAGCAAGACTGAAAAGCACCCCCCTGCAGCGGGCAGGAGAATTGGAAGAAATGGATCTTTTAGTTCGCTACTTCATCTCTTCCAATTTCACCACCGGACAGATTATCTCAGACAATGGCGGAACAACAATGATTTAACAAAACCGAATGCAGGCAATATTGAACTCCTCTTTGTTATCATGCCACGATAAGGAGGAGTTCTTATTTTGGTCTTTATTCAGTTGTTCGGGGTGCTTTCATGATATATATAAGTCTTTTTTCATACACACACTATTTACATTTCCTGTATACGGTTCATAATTTTCTAGCAATGGTTACGCTCAAATACCGGAGTATATTCAATTGGCGCATCAACTTCTACCATTATGCCGCCGGTATACGTTTCTCCGGTAGAGGTCAAGATCCACTCACCGGCAGGGAGATATACGTCTCTCCTGAATTCATTTAGATGAAGAATCGGCGCTACAAGATATTTGTCACCAAACATATACTGATCCTGAATTTCCCAACATTTCTCATCTTCCGGAAATTCATAGAACATAGTACGAATTAAGGGTGAGCCATTCCTATGAGCTTCTTCATAAAGTTTTTTGATATATTCATGCATACTGATACGGATATCGTAGTATTTCTTCATAATCTTATAATTGTCATCTCCATAACTCCAAAGCTCATTTGGCTGGCCTGTATGAAGGTAGCCGCCACCCCAGTCTCTGTTATCCAGCGGTGGAATGTTATAAGGGCCTCTGTCCCCGTGCATACGCAGTACAGGTGAATATACAGCAAACTGATACCAGCGTATCAGGAGATTTTTAAAATCAGGATCATTCACATCTTCTGTCATAAAACCGCCAATATCTGTGGTCCACCAGGGAATGCCTGCGAGTCCCATGTTCAGTCCGCACTGTAACTGGTCTGCAAAGGCCTCAAAAGTACTTGGCACGTCACCGGACCAAACCACATTGCCGTACTTCTGGGAGCCGGCCCATGCACAGCGAAGCAGATTTACAACAGGCTTATTTTCCTTACTCATTTCGTCATAGAATAAGCGGCTGTACATTTGCGGATACATATTGCTGATACTAAGTGCCGGTCCATCACAATATCTGTAATTCTCAAAATCATACACACCATAATCCGGTTCAGAGTTATCCAGCCAGAAAGCATCAATGCCTGAATCGTAGTAATTTTTCTTGCACACTTCCCATACATACTTACGTGTCTCGGGATTAAAAGGGTCTATTTCCACACAGTCTCCCTGATAATCATAGGTTTGAGCGGCACCACGCTCTGTCTTAATCAGAAGACCTCTTTCCATCATCGGACCAAAGTTTTCACTCTTGCGATCCACAGAAGGCCATACAGATACGATAACCTTGATTCCCATAGCATGAAGTTCCTCTACCATAGCTTTAGGATTGGGCCAGTACTGCGTATCGAATTTCCAATCGCCCTGTACCGTCCAATGAAAAAAGTCAATGACAATCTGGTCAATCTTTATGCCTTCCTTCTGATACTGCCTGGCAACTGTAAGAACCTCATCCTGGGTTCTGTAGCGCAGCTTGCATTGCCAAAGCCCCATCAGATCTTCCGGAAACAGATCAGCATGACCGGTAACTGCGGTATAGTTTGCCAGAATCTGCTTCGGTGTATCTGCTGCAGTGATCCAGTAATCCATCTCCTTTGTAGAGCTGGCAATCCACTCGGTATAGTTCTTACCAAAGGTTACACGGCCAACAGCCGGATTGTTCCAAAGGAAGCCATAGCCTAAGGAAGATACAGCAAAAGGAACCGAGATCTGGGAATTACGCTGTGCCAGTTCCAGGACACAGCCCTTTAAGTCCATATCATCTTGCTGATATTGGCCCATACCAAAGATTTTCTCACCTTTATTACTTTCAAATTTTACATTCAGGGAAAAATCGGTTCCACCAATGATTCCCTTCCACTGGCGATTAATCACTTTTAAGCAACGGCTCTCTTTGGAAATGGTTCCATCATACATACGGAAATATTCACGAAGGAACAGCTTGTCGTCTTTATAAAATGAAATGATACCCACAAAATTTACTACTACTTTAATATGGCCATTGGTAATTGAAGCAAATTCCCTCTGATCAATCGTTCCATCTCCTACCCAATGATCTTCCTTTTCAATTTTTACACTGCTATGTACAGTCTCAATATTTTCTGTCAATGCCCAGTCATTTCCATTAAACTTGCCAAACATGGTGGTACGTATTCTGACAGAATCCTTACCCCAGGCTTCAATTCGCCCCATTTCGCCATTATGGTAAAATACCAATGCCCCATTGTCATCTAAAAATTTCATAGTACATCCTCCTATCGATCAATTGATTTCTGGGATTGCAATGATATAATACTCTATAGATGATTACATTTCTTCTGAAATACTATATATTTTTGATACTATTCTATGATTTAATAGCAGTATCGCAGGTAAGCTGCGATATGCACGGGGTAAAAATATGAATTATACAATTGAGGCATCCCAAAGTAATAAAGAACAGCGCCAGCACAGTTCCTCTCTGGTTCCCTACAGTATTTATGATTGCCATATACCGGATTTTTTTCCTAACGTACCCATGCACTGGCACAACGAGTTTGAAATTGATTATGTATTACAGGGAAAGGGGGATTTTATCTGTGGAGACGAACACTTTTCTGTAAACTCCGGGGATGTGGTTATGATTTCTCCTAATATGCTGCATGCCGCCTATCCTTCTTCCAACATGAATTTACATTATATTGCCTTTGTATTTCATGCCAGCATGCTTGGGCTAGAAAGCAATGACCGCAGCAGTACCCATTGTATACGACCGTTAATTACTGGACAATTGCGTGTAAATATGAAATATGATTTAAGCCACCCCGATTATTCAGTTATTCGTTCCCTGACAGAGACACTCATAAGTTGTGCAAACAAAAGCAATCCTCATGATGATCTTTTACTAAAAAGTAATCTATTGCAGCTTTACTGGTATTTTGAAAAAAAAGAAAATCTATCTTCCTTTCAGGACGATGAGGTTAGTTATTCCTCCTTAATCCGTCCTGCTCTGGAGTATATGACCTATAACTATATGGATTCCATTACCATTAATGGGCTTGCAGCTCAATGCGCCATTAGTTCAAGTCACTTCATGAACTCCTTTAAAAAAGCGGTTGGCTGCAGTGCAATTGAATTTCTGACCCATCTTAGGATTAAAGCTGCATGCACCGCACTGACAGAAACAGAAGATGACATATCAGCAATCTCCTACAACTGCGGCTTTAACAATCTGTCTAATTTTAATAAGCAATTTAAGCAACTCACAGGATGTTCGCCTCGGGAATACCGAAAACGATGAAATTCCTCACCCCGCCTGTCACAGTGGAGTAAGGAATTCATGTCTATGTAGAAAATCCGAAAGTCAATCTATTTGGTAAAACCTAAATTGTTCAAATGATTATCAAACATTTCTTTGTTTAATAATATTGGTGTTATGGGTTCGCCATAAAAATCTTCTGTTTCTCCAATTACTTTACATCCAAATTTTAGTAACATATTTACGGTTACTTCTCTTGCTTCAATATATAACTCATCTGTATATAGTGTAAAAATTTCTTTTAAGGAATGAACAGCCATTTTTTGACCAATACCTAAACCTCTCAGTCTTTTATCAATGGCAAATCTTCCCCATTTCCATTTATCTTTTTCTTTCCATGTTGCAACAACCCCAATAACATCTCCACCTACTCTTGCACACCACCAGATTGGTTTTAAATTAGCATCAATTTCAATTAATTCTGCCGGGATACCCTGCTCATTAGCAAACACTTCTGTTGCTAATTTTATTGAACCCTCCATATAATTTTCTGAGACTTTTTCAATCAGAATTCTAGAATCATTCTTTCTAAGATTGTTTTTTAATACAAGAATACGAAATACTCTAAATGCTCTAACAATATTGTCTACGTCCTGGCTATCTTCTAAATCTAAAATTTCATTCATAAATAAATTTGCTTTATAATCCCCATCATTAATAGTTTCCAATCCCAATGGTAAAAGGCAAATATCTTTCATTCTCTTATCTTCTTCAGACTTTTTCAATTCTATGTATTTTTTTGTTTCCAAATTACTAACTATTCTACTAAGTGAAGCCTTATCAATACCCAGGTTTATCAGTAATTCATTAAAAGGAGTCTTTCCGTTTTGCTTTAAATAATTTAATATATGTGCTTGTGCAAGTGTCAAGCCTGAATTAAAGCAATTGTGATTTAATAAACCTAATTCCCTCACGATTAATCTTATCTCGTTTCTAATCATTTCCTCTTTATTCATACCGCGCCTCCGGATTAATTGATATTATCAACTATATTATCTTGTTCCTGTTTTTTTGTCAAGGCGGATTATAAAAATGGGGATGCATCGAGAAATACCCCAAAGCGCATTGGGCAGACAGTTCTGCAGCGATTGCACTCTACAGTATCAAAGCCACGTTTCGTCTTACCATAACTGTTCGCTCGACACGTTTTTTGTTGGACTCCACTTTCGTTGATTGCCCCTACCGGACATTTTCGAATACACAGATCACAATGTTCAAGGCATATATCGGAAGCAAATTCATCGGATTCTATTTCCAGATTGGTCAGAACACATCCGATAACCAGGCGGTTTCCATACTCTCTGTTGAGCAGAAGCGTGTTCTTGCCAAACGTACCAATTCCGGAAAGGTATGCAACATGCTTCATTGACAGTAAGCCACGGCCTTCCATTTTTTCTTCATCCCAATAGTCATAAGGTCCATCGCTGGGTAACGGCACTCCAAGCCCATGATATGTATTCTCTAAAACAACTGCGGTGTGATATGCAATACTATCAACTTGTGGACAAGCAAAACTATTAAAGTAGGAATATATCAGTCTGGAATCAGTAATATATATTCCTTTGGGTAGGGCTATTCCAAAAGCAACGACGCTTTTGCAATCCGGAAATATGTCACATGGGTGAAATCCTTTGGGTGCTCCCGCAAATCGCTCTATTCCTGCAAATCCACAAATGTTCGCTCCTAAGCCGAGAACTTTTTCTCTCAATTCCTCTTTCATAGCAGTTACCCCCTATTTCCTCTTGCATAATTTCAGTTAGACACTGTATTTTTTAATTGCGCCTGCTGTGTGTTTATGTTACTATAAATTAATCAATCTGTAAAACTATGCATTTCTATTATAACTATCGTTTATTTCGATCATTAGAGAAAGGAGTAAATTCTCGTGGACTTAAAGCAGCTGAAGACTTTTGTTGTTCTCTCAAAAAATAAAAACTATACCAAAACAGCTGATGAGCTCGGCTACGCACAATCCAGCATTTCTGCACAGATTCAGCAATTGGAGCAGGAACTGAACACAAAACTCCTTGATCGTATTGGAAAGAGGGTTTTTCTTACCGCGACCGGAGAAATGTTATTGCCATGTGCAATAGAAATGTTGGCTCTTGCTTCAAATATCAAAGATAAAATCGACAGTAGTCTTTCATCTAGTGGACAGCTTATTATCGGGGTCTCAGAATCTCTTTGTATTTTTAAGCTGCCGGAAATCGTAGACTTATTTAAAAAATCCCATCCGAACATTCTGCTTCAGTTAAAACTAATTGAAAATGATCAGGTCGTGCAGCAGTTGACGAATAATACAATCGATATTGCTTTAACCATAGGAAATCCCATTGAGCATCCATCAATAACATCTTTATTAAAAAAGCGTGAGGAAATTCTGGTTCTTTCCGCACCAACACATCCGTTAGCATCAAAAAATGTGCTGGATATAAAGGATTTTACCAATCAAAGGTTAATACTGACAGGATCAGGCTGCAATTACCGTACAGCGTTTGAATATGATTTAAAATCCCATGGGATTCCTTATGAAATTGCTTTAGAAGCAGGAAGTATTCAAACAATAAAAGAAATGGCCGCGAGTGGATTGGGCCTCTGTGTACTTCCTAATCTGGCGGTCAGGAAAGAACAATCCACTAATTTGTTAGGTGCTCTTCCGTATAAAAATGATTACAAAATATACATTCAGCTCTTCTGCCATAATTCAAAATGGATATCCCCCCATTTAGCACACTTTATTGAACTTGTCAAAAAATCTATTTAATAAAAATTTAAAAATTAGTTTTAGTTTAGAGAAAGGAGATAGTAAAATGCAATATAAATTATATACAGATGTGCATGAGTTTTATAAAGATACATATGACGCTCTAATCCGTGATGAGGCGCAAAATATGATTCTTCTAGGCAATATTATTATTGGTAATGAAGGCAAAGATAAAACAGATTGGCGAGATCCTGCAAAGTGGGTAATGGCAACTGTTTCTGATATTAGCGGTATTTGCCTTATTGCTTTAATGACCCCCCCACATAATATTACACTTTATTCAACAGAAAATATAATTAATCATCAAGCTATAAAATGTTTAATAGATGGATTGGAAGAATACAATATTCCGGGTGTGACAACCGAAAAAGAACTGGCAAACATATTTGCTAAAGAATATACAGCTCAAAAGGGATTATCATTTAAGCCAACAATGAGTCAGAGAATATATGAGCTTACTGCCGTAAATCCTGATATTCAGCAATTTGGAGTTGTTCGATTATTGGAAGAAAAAGATATGCATTTTTTTCCTTATTGGCTGGAAGCGTTTAATGCGGCAGCTGTATATGGAAATACTGAAATGTCTATTCCTCAAGGTGCTAACGCGTATCATTACAGATTGTCTACAAAGAAACTTTATGTTTTAGAAATTGATGGCTCACCTGTTTCTATGGCCGGATTTACAAGAGAGATGCAAACAGCTATTGGTGTAGCATTTGTATATACGCCACCATATTTTCGTGGAAAAGGATATGCCTCATCATGTGTAGCACAATTAAGTCAGATAGCATTAGATAAAGGTTTTACTAAATGTGTATTGTACACGGATTTGTTGAATCCAACATCCAATAGTATATATCAGAAAATTGGATATAAACCGGTTTGTGATTCACTTATGCTAAAATTTGAGTAGTCTTAGTGTTGCCAGATCGTTTTAGAAAATTAAAAATTCGGTAAATAAACCACCGCCCAAACGGGCGGAGGACTTATTGCCATGAATTGATTATTATCATTTACGCTAAACACTAACACAGTAAGAATATTATTAATTACTGTTTTCATCAGCGAGTTTCTTGATTAATTTCTTTGATTTAATTTACTTTTTTAAAACGTCCGGGAGATATACCTACTGAATGCGTAAATTGTTTTGTAAATGAATAGGTATCACTGTATCCGGTAAGTATAGCAGTTTCTTTAATAGGAACACCGGATAAAAGCATGAGTTTAGCGTGCTTGATACGCTGTTCAATGCGATATTGAGACGGTGAGGTTCCAATATATTTACGAAAGTGTTTTCTGAAATTCTCATAGCTCATATTAATATTAGCAGCAACCTCTTCTAAAGAAATCTCAGAGCTGATTTCTGAAGACAGTAACTGGCAGGCTTCTTCCATAGACTTCTTGAATAAATCTTCACCAGGATTTCTATTTTTAGATATCAGTATTGCTAAAAGTAACTCCTGAGCCTGAAGAGATAAGAGAGGTAGATCATAATCATCTGCCTCTTTTAATAAGGTTAATAGTCTAGATGATTTCTGAATGGTAGTATCTTTAAAACTACCTTTTCCAACAGGTGTATCAGTAGGTATAAGGTTCAGACTGTTTAGATAATTAAAGGTTGAACGGCCGAAACTGATAAAGAATTCAAGCCAGTTTCCATCAGGGACAACTTCTGTACTGTGGATAACCCCTGGGATTCTTTGTACAAAATCACCTGCCTGGATGGGAAGCTTTTCATTGTCAGCAGTATAATAAAATCCGTTACCGGATAATAAAAGAAAGCAACTGTAATAATCGATAAGAAAATCATATTGAGACTGATCCTTTGTTGGTTTTGTCATATAACCACAGGCCAATATCCCGTTCGTGAAATCTGTTCCGATGCATCGATAAATTACATCTTTTTTCATTTCAAGCTTCATAAGCATCCTTTCTATCTTTTGATTTCCAATTTGGATAAAAGATTAACCAAACAAAACATTTAGCAATGGACTATCTCATTATATAATAGGTGTTAGATTAGTACAAGTAATTAAATTTTGATATAACCTTACCAAATGTGACAAAAAGTTACGGTTCAGCCATCTAGTACCGCGAGGTATTTTGTGGAACAAAACCCGAGAACTTCACGCGCCAATGTGCTCTTTCTGCACATTGTGTGCAAAATTCGTTGCAGTGAAGCCTTAAAGCTGAACGGTAACGACAAAGAGGAGGACATTATGAGCAGAGATTGGGAAAATCAATATGTAACACAGAAAATCGTTATCCGATACATTCACCCTATGGAGCATATGAAACAGTGGAACAGGCATTAGAGTGCAATCGATCAGTTTCAAAGTATGTACAAAGCCTGAATGGAATGTGGAGATTTATGCTATCAGAAAGTCCTTTCAAAGTGCCAGAAGGATTTCAAAATATTGATTATGTAGATACAGATTGGGATATGATACCGGTACCTTCCAATTGGGAAATTCATGGATATGGAAAACCGGTGTACACGAATATGTTATATCCTTTTGAAAGCGAAGGAGCTGATTCACATTTTGAATTGGAGATTGCAGAGGGACAGGTAGAACTAAATGCACCTTATGTACCAGAGAAAAATTTGACGGGGTGTTATCGTACTACTTTTGAAATTCCCGATTATTATGAAGGTAAAGACATATTGATTGAATTCGGAGGAGTTGAATCTTGTTTTTATCTCTATGTAAATGGCATTGAAATTGGATATTCACAGGACAGCAAGTTGGATGCTTCTTTTGACATTACTCAAACGGTCAAAAAGGGCACGAATGTTCTTGCAGTAAAAGTTCTTCAATTCTGCGATGGTACTTACCTCGAGGATCAGGATTATTGGCATTTATCCGGTATCTATCGTGATGTTAGGATTTGTGCGAAAGCAAAGCAACGTATATTTGACTATAAGATTGAAACCTTATTCGAGAATGGAAACTTTAAAGAGTCAGAATTGAAAATTACGCTTGTTCCAAATAATACAGTAAGAGGCTATGGAAGAAAGCTTTGTTAAATTAAGCTTATATAATGCGAAGAAAGAATTAGTTACTACACTACAAAGTGAACCTTATGCAAAATGTGGTAACTATTTGATGCCTAAGTTTACAGCAGTTACATCTGTTAAAGTAATGGAACCAAATTTATGGTCGGCTGAGAATCCGTATTTATATACTTTGGTTATGGAGACCGTTGATGGAGCCGGAAATATCACAGATATAGAAAGTTCAAAGGTGGGCTTTCGTAAAATTGAAATCCTTAAGGATGGGGTCCTTTATATTAATGGAAAGCGTCTCATTGTACGAGGTGTTAATCTGCACGAATTTTGCCCTGAAACCGGAAGATATATTACAGATGAATATATGCGCAAACAGATTATCTGTATGAAGCAGTTGAATTTTAACGCCGTACGCAATAGCCATTATCCACATGTGAACCAATGGTATGACCTGTGCAACGAACTTGGAATCTATCTTGTTGATGAAACGAATCTTGAGACACATGGCTATGGTGGTCAGTTAAGTTCCTCTCCTGAATGGACTGCTGCTTATATGGAACGTGCTACTCGAATGGTTCTCAGAGATAAAAAACCATCCTTCCATAATTCTCTGGTCCCTTGGTAATGAATCAGGGTATGGTATGAATCATGCTGCTATGTATGGATGGATCAAAGAATATGATAAAACCAGATATGTTCAGTATGAATCTTTTAATCCTGGATCAAATATTACGGATATTAACGTACCGATGTACCCTTCAAAAGACTGGATTGAAGAAAAGATGTCTGATATGGCGGATCTACGACCTTTCATTATGTGTGAATATGCCTATTCAAAGAGTAATAGCAATGGAAATTTTATGGATTTCTGGGATTTTGTAGATAAATATCCTCGTTTTCAAGGGGGATTTATCTGGGATTTTCAAGATAAGGCACTGACACAAAGAAAGGAAGATGGAGCCAGGAAATATGTCTATGGAGGAGCTTTTCATGAAGCGGTTGTGGATCCCGTAAAAGATATGTGTCTGAATGGAGTAGTACTACCGGATCTCACCTGGAAGCCAGCTGCCAATGAGATTAAGAATTGTCAGTCACCGGTTAAAATTATTAATTATGTACATCCGCATTATGGCAGTGAATATATGATGATAAAAAATAACTACCAGTTTATGAATCTCAGTCATTTAAGGTTTACCTGGGAGTTGGAATGCGAAGGTAACATAATTGAGCACGGAGAACTAAAGCAATATTTAACCGCTGCAGGAGAAATGGAACTTCTGGAACTACCGATGACACAGAATAAAATCTACGGAGAAGCTTACCTTAATATTAAAGCAGCATTAAGAGAAAATACAGCTTATGCTGAAGCGGGCTATGTCATTTATACCTCCCAGTTTCCGATGGAGCATTCTGTATTTACAAAGAAGGAAAGCAACATATCTGGTGAAAAAATTGCCATGAAGGAAGTAGAAGATGAAATTATCATCACCGGACTGAATACTGAGATTTGTTTTAATAAACAAACCTGTACTTTTCAAAAAGTAGTACTGAAAGGAAAGGCGAGAATGACGGGCGGTAAAGATAACTTCTACAGGCCTGTAACTGGAATTGATGAAGGTACAAAAGATTCAGGGAGAAATTATGCCAGTGAATGGAAAGAAGAAGGACTCAATAATCTGACAATAAATGTATTAAGTGTTAAAACAGCCGTAACGGATTCACAAGTATTTATTTTTACTGAAGTTTATTACCAAGATGGAAAACTGAAAGTATCTTCACAATATAGGATTGGAAGTGAAGGCATCGAAATAAATAAGACAGTAATTAATAACTGTTCATCTAAGACAATTCCGAGAATTGGTCTTACCTTTGTTCTTCCTGCTGACAATAATCATATAACCTGGTTTGGAAGAGGTCCCTGGGAAAATTACTGTGACAGAAAAACATCAGCAATGATTAGTTGCTATAGCAGTACTGTCTCTGAGCAGTATACCCCTTATATTAAACCGGTGGAGTGCGGCGGAAAAGAAGATGTAAGATATCTGACCGTAGGTAACAAGGAAGGACATGGATTGTATGTTTCCGGTGCCGAACCATTCCACTTTGATATTCATGACTATTCAATCACAGCGTGCGATGCTGCCGCTTATGAGGATGAAATTCTAAAAGATTATAAGATTTATCTAAATTTGGATTATAAACATGCCGGCCTAGGCGGAGATAATGGCTGGACAAAAAATATACATCCTGAATATTGCATCGGTAAAGGATTTTATCATTATCAATTTGTAATTGAGGCGATGTAAAGAAACCTTAGGGTGTAGACCTATTATATCAGCAATTGAGGATAACTGCGAAACATCCTATGTCAGCCGTGGAAGAGCCAAAAAAACGGGGTCGAAAAACTGCATTTTTTAGCCCCGTTTTTTGCTCTATTTTAGCTAAAAATCATAACATGTTGTGGTCTAACCCCTATTTTTCTTATCCAAACCACAATACGTCATCATTATCACCGCTTCAACATGGCTTGAGCGGGTAGTTTTAATAGCAATTTCAGCGCCTAATCGCTCATGATTGCGGGTAATAAGTCCACCAAACCCACTGGATTTGCACGAACAAGTCCAAGGCGAATTCCCAGAAAATTCCTGTATTTCAGTATTTCAGTAAATAGGTCAAGGGGGATTTATGGCTTTTATACGGTTTTGGGAGTTCTCCCGTTGGCAATCGGTCAACGGAATTTTGGGAGTATGGTTCTGTCTATATGGGAACAGGCAATGGTTATATTTTCATATTTGGATAATCACAGTCTTGCCTGTGCGACGCAGTTGTTATCAATACAAGTATTTTGCGCCATTCTTTTACTCTATGTAACCCTGCGGACTGTTGTCATGGTTGGCAGGGGTGCTCATTGCATTGCTACATTGAATCATTATTTGCAAAGTTTTTCAAAATAGTAGCATCATCATTTTCCTTTGTGCTATCCAAGGAATAGCAAAAGCTAATCTCTGGAGTGTTGCAAAAGTGTTTAAATAGTGCCCCTCTCAATAATTTTGTTTTATCAGAATTAAATTCACTTCTCTGACCGCGGTTAGGGTTTCTTCTTACCTTTGTGCAGTAAATTTTATTAGGATCCTCTGAATCGCTTTTGCTAAGAGATTGAACCATTGCATTCTTCTCAATTGTTGAGGTTTTTTCAGGAACAGCCAAAGGAATCACACCACCTAAATACTCCGTAAATTGGTGAAGTATATTCCCCAAGTTCTCCTGACACTCTATCCCGAAATATTCTCTTAATACTTTTGGTTCAATTATTAAGCGACTTTTATTCGCTTCTACCTGTAAATCATCATTTAAATTATCTGACTTCATAAAATGCAATTTTACTAATGCGTACTGATCAATTCGTTTTTCTGCTCCAACAAATCTCTTTACAAGCACTATGTATTCAATTTCTTTATAGTTAAAGACAAAACTGCAAATTGTCCACTTCTTGCTGACCATATCATCTTTTAAAGATTTTAAGTTCTCAAGTGCCATTGTTTTTTCTCCTATAACATTTTCACCATTAAATAATCTTCCTGCCCTACATGATCAATTTTTTCATTGACGATTTTGTACCCCAGTCGCTGATAGAAACTTGCAGCAGGATTATTCTTTTGCACGGAAAGCGAGGTCTGCTTATATCCATTCTCTTTTAACACTTTGAATAATGTATGCATAAGTTTTGTTCCTATTCCATATCCACGAAACTCCGGTAATATGGAAATCGCAAGTTCCGGTGTATTGCTATCCACATGACCATAGGCTGAAATAATTCTTACCCATGCTGCTCCTATAATTTGATTGTCCTGTTCTGCAACAACACCTAAATCTCCGATTGTGTCTCCAAAATCTTTGATGTAGATAAGTATTTCGGGATCGTTGATTATATCTCTTGGTGGTGCTGCTTCTCCTTCGGGAATGAAAATCGCCTGATATAAAAACTCATTCAAGCACTCGTAATCCGACTTTTGTATAACCCGAATCTTTGCTTTTAATTTATGTGCGGTAATAATTGTATAGCTATGTGCATTTACCGTCAACACGATGCCCTTATAGTATATATACCAATTTTTTCCCTGCCTGATGATAATATCAGCTTGATTTATAGCTTCTTTGCACCATTTTACTACATCGTCAGTGTCTAAGCTTAGATTCTTCTTTATACGCTGCACGCCTAACTCCGTTGTGTGGAGTTTTTCTATGTTTGTAATTAAGTCGTTCATCTTTTCTCCATCGATCTCTGACATCTAAATCACATCCCAATAATTTTTCTCAATGTATTAACGGTTCTAATTGTTAGCGTTTCTCCAATTCCTACACTCGCAGTTTTCTTCCACCAATTAGCTTTCGCATATTTCCTCCTGTCAAAAGACCAGAAAATAACATTGTTGCAAATGCATATCTTTTCCAACCCTTTTGTTGGTTCTCCTACTTGTTCGGCTATGCTTTCAGCGGTGGACGGCGGCATTACAAAAATCAAATTGTCATAGATCTCTTTATTATCTGTTCCCCACCAAGCAGGTGCCTTTCTTAATAAATCTTCTAATTCTTCTTGCAAAATAACAAAAACAGGAATATCTAAAGCAAACCGTTCACCTATCATTGCCTTGATTCTATCTGCAAGAATAATCTCATCACCCTCGGCACTTAAAAAAACAACATTACCGCTATTTAGGTGTGTAAGGACATCTGTAAACTCACATTCCATAAAACACGATTTCAGTTCTGCCATAGATATTTTGTTTTTTCCACTTATGTTGATACCCCTTAATAGGGCGATATATCTATTCATCTCAATCCTCACAACTTCAAGTTATCTTTCAGTAAAGAATCTCACTATTTCTTTCAACTGATCACTAAATTCTTCGAGATCTTCAAATCGAATTGCATCTTCATTCATAAGTGAAATGATGTTATCAATAAGGTTTGACCGGCTCATTTCTGCCCTAACACCAGTTTTCTTCTTATCTTTTTTTATTCTCTCATCCAGGCTCCAAAACTTATCTGATGGATTCGCATCTTCACTTAGTAATTCTATATATTCCTTACCCAACCTGTCCATATAGGCTTCCTGCCAATCCGCTATTTTGCTTCTAAAAATCTTCCAATCTTTTTCAGTAAATCCTCTTTCCTGCATAGTATCAATCCTCCTGTTAATCTGGAACCGTTCGGAATTTCCGAACATTTCAGCGGAGCGGTTACTTCAAGTTTTTGAATAACTTATTCTTATTGTTTTCCTTTTTTCTCCAACAGCTTTATGCTATCCAAATAGTCCTTTTCCACGCTACTAAGTGTTTTAGCCTTATATTTCTTATATTCCGTTTGAGCCTTTTCCATTGCCTGCAAGTGGCTCACCGTGCCATTCCCGGTGAGAAGATTTTCACCCGTTGAAGTCAAAATCCCGTCCAGATGCTTTGCCCAATCCTCCATAGTCATAGGCACTTCTCGTTCTGCCTGTCTCTCAGCAAAATCAAGATATCCGGAAACCAGCTGACCCATTGAACGCAGTTCTTTTTCGTCCAGATAATTCTTTGCAATCTTTGCTTCTCTAAGTGTAGGCTGCTCTCCTGAAAATGTCATAAGTCCCATAAAATCTTTCTCGGCATCAGCACGGTGGTAAATCACCTCAGCAGCAGTTTCACCAGTAACGGCATAGTGAATTTTATTCTGTACTCGCTTGAAAACTGAATGGAAACATCAGCCTTTGGATTGTAATCTACGCTTGTTGCATAGATTTCTAACACTTGACGGTAAAATACCTTTTCGGTTGCTCGGATGTCACGGATTCTTTCCAACAGTTCTTTAAAATATCCACCGCCACCCAGTTCTTTTAGGCGGTCATCATCCATAGCAAAACCTTTTTTGATGTACTCTTTCAGTATGCCTGTGGCCCAAATACGGAACTGCACGCCACGCTGGGATTTTACACGATAACCTACCGAGATGATTACATCAAGACTATAAAAATCAACCGGTTTATCAGAATTAGCAATGTGCAAATTTTGCACGTTGCTTTCTGGTGATAATTCGCCTTCATTGAAAACATTTTTAATATGTTTTGAAATAACACTTCTATCTCTTTGAAACAACTCTGCCATCTGGCTTTTTGAAAGCCATACTGTATCGTTTTCAAATGATACATCTATTTTTGTCAGCCCATCTTCTGTCTGATAAATCAGCATTTCACCATGCTTGTCCACTTGAATTTCCTCCTTTGGAGTACCTCACTCGTTTTTATTCAAACTCCTCATACGCATTTTGTATTTTCCAAACATTATCTTTAAAAAACACATTGCAGTATTCCAAGTCAAATTTTCTGTAATCCCATGATACTTCTTTGCCGGAATACATATCCATTATTTGAGCTAAAGTATCATCCTTATCTGTTTTCTCAATCATTTCGGCAAGTTCATAAGGCGAGGTGTCTTCCATAATCCCTTTGCCTTTTCCATCAGTAACATATGGATAATGCGTTCCTGCTCCTCGTTTCATCTCAGTTATTGACAATAATTCTATCTCAAATTCCCAGCCTGCACCGTAGTCATATTCCATGCTCAGCTTATCTCCAACACTAAGTTTTAGAGTGGATAGCTTTGTCTTAATTGGATCAATAGCCGGCTCATCATCAAAATCATCCTCTGCAAATACGATTTCATAACGCTTGCCATCAAATCTTATATTAAACAAATGACTTGCTGTACTTTCAAATGCGGCCAATATGGCATAACCAAGTTTTGCAACACTGGAAACAGAAGTAATTTCTATCTCCCGCCATATGATGTTTTCCAGTTCACAGAGTCTAACTTTGAATTTATATACATCGGCCATAATTCACTTCTCCTAATCTTCTCTCTTCACATAGGTCATTTCTATATCATATCCAAGGGCTTCCAGCATCTGTACAAAGGTCTTGTTTACGACACCGTCCTGCGATAATGCGGTTGACATATGGACTCGTCGTTTTAATCTTCTCCGCAAGCTGTGCCTGTGTCATACCGCTCTCTATACATTTTACCTTAACGTCTACTTCTATATTATTTTTCAGCATTCAAATCTCCTCTGCCTGCACTCCTTTTTAACGAATTGCACTTATCAGATAATTTATTGTACCGTATTTCCATGTTCTTTTCAACGCATTCTCCCAAAATAAGCACCCCGCTTTTCCGCAGAGTGCCTACTGTCTCAGATCTGTTCAATTATCCTTTCATTTCAATCTGAATCCCCGATTTGAACAGGAAATCCAAATGGTCATCATACACTATTATTTTCTCAATCAGTTTACGCACCAGCTGTTCATCGTAAGCAGTGACCCGCTTCGGCTGTGACCCCAGATATTCTATCATCTCCTGAATCCGTTCTTTTCCTGCCTTGTAATTCACATTAGCCGCCATTGCTTCTTCCTGCTCCTTCTGCAGGGCATAAATCTTATCCACTACCTTGGAATAATCCTCCGATGCCGCTGTCATTTTCACAAGAAGCGTCTGCTGTTTTTCAATCTGCTGTTTGATGCGCTCCAGTTCCTCAATGTGGGCATTGCCAACCACCTCGGAGATATTTGTTTCCAAAACCTTGATGGCTCTCTGCTTGCCGCCCAGCACCTTATTGATTGCTTCCAGCACTAAATTCTGAAGCTGTATCTCTGACAGTGTCCTTGCCGGACATTCCACTCCCGGAGCATTCAGCCTTGTCACGCATCTCCAAACAATCAGCTTTTTGCCGTGATTATTCCAATGGGTTCTGCGGTACATATCGCCACAATGCCCACAAAAGACAATGCTGGACAACGCATATTTGCTGCTGTACACCCGTCTCTTCCCGTCCATGCCCTGCCGTATATTTGTCCTGCGCTTCATTTCTTCCTGCACTCTTGTAAAAAGTTCCCTTGGAATAATCGCCTCATGGTCATTGTTCACATAATATTGAGGAACGGTTCCGTCATTGGCAACTCTCTTTTTGGTAAGGCAGTCCACCGTATAGGTTTTCTGAAGAAGGGCATCACCCATATATTTTTCATTAGCTTGTGTCAAGACGTACAACAAAAAAATACTCGCTTTCGATTAAAAAATCAAAAGCGAGCATTTTTTCTCTAAATAAGTATTTTATATTTGTTGATTTACTAAATTAGTTATATCTAAGCGTTCCTTATAGCATTAAAACCGTATATTATTTTTCCTTTAATAGATACTTTTCATCTACCAAAGTTAAGAAAACATTGTTTCCATAAGTTTCAGGATATGTGCCAACACCGGTTGTTAAAATGATTTGATATTCTTTTGAATAAATTTCGGAATATTCTTGAGCTTTATCTAGAAGAACTAAGTTATTAATTAAGTTGTTTCTATCAATTCCTTCTTTATTAGGAGTATCTACCATCAAAAAATCTAGGGAAACTTATATCGTGTTCTATACTTTCAATCAGCAATGTTAAAAAATACATAAGTCGTTTAGGTACTGCTGCGCTTCTTTCACGGTACTGACTAAAATTAATAATTGGCATATAATCGTCTCCAATATATGCATCGTAACACTTTTCATCTGCCAATTTCATTAGTTCAAGATAACGTTCACTAAATTGACTTTTTTTCTCAAGAATATCATTTTTTGCTTCAACTAAGCATGTTTCAACCTTGTTTCTTAAAGATTCAACTTTAGTTCTCAACTGAGTTACCGTTTTCACTAGCTCAGCCTTCTTAGTCGCGAGTTCCTCCGCTTGTTTTAATTCTATAATACCAGCTTTCAATTGATTTTCTCTATCATCCAATTTTCTAATATAGGCAGAATTTTGATTATATGTCATATCTTTATTCAATTCGATAATGTATTTCTTTACTTTATCAATTTCAACATCTAGCTTATTTATACGATTGACAATATCTACGTTTCTTGTTTGTTTCTTAATAAGTAAATTTGAAAGAGATTGTATGGATTTTTGCTTTACTTTAAGAATTGTGAGATATTCATCATCTGTATAAAAAAATTTTTCATACTGTTCTTCATCAATATCGCTTCCACAAATACATTTTCCATTTTCACGTTCAACTTCTCTCAAGCAATAGGGGCAGGTATTGGGAGTGAAAAGCTTTAATTTTTTATTAACAAGCCTTATTTTTTCTATTTCTTTTAATTCACGCTTTGCCTCATCAGTCAAATAAATAATCTTAGCTATTGAGTAAACGGTAAACCATTCGTACCTTTACAATAATGCCGCCATTACTGGCGGCACGTACTTTATTATTTATTAACTACTGTTTTAAGGCATTCTTTTGGAAGTGATTCTGACCATGGAAGTAATTCTTTCATGAAATCCAGGCTGGTATCTTCCTGATGTTTCGGGATTTCTGTCAGCAAATATTCGAAATAATTGTAAGGCTTTAAGTTGTTGGCTTTTGCAGTTTCAGCAATGCTATAGATAACTGCACTTGCCTTTGCTCCGTTGATGGTATCAATCATGTGCCAGTTGGCTTTTCCAATACAGAATCCACGAATTGCCTGCTCTGCAGCATTGTTATCTGCAGGAACCATACCGTCTTTCAAAAATACTTTTAGATATTTCTCCTGATTCAGGCAATAAGTAAAACCCTTACCTGTCTCCGATTTTGGTGGTACTTTATCACGGTTTTCATTTATCCATGCAAAGAAAGCCTCCACCAGTGGTTTAACACTGAGTTGACGCCTTTTTACACGTTCCTCGGGTGAGAGTTCTGCAAGATCTTCTTCAATCTTATAAATGGCACTGATCTGTTTTAGCGCCTGATAGGCGAGGGTATCCTTGGCCTTATCCTTCCCGACGGCCTTTACTACATCGGCAAATTTACGCCGAGAATGAGACCAACACCCCGCTATAATCAGATCTTCCCGTTCTTTCTCCAGTGTATGGTAGACCTGATACCCATCCGTAACACAGATTCCCTTGTAATTCTTCAGAAATTCCCGGGGATGACTGGTGTTACGGGTTTTCTGGTATTCATAGAGTACAATGGGAGGGGATCCGTACATTTTTCCAGTACGGTAAACCCACATATAGCTTTTGGATCCAGCATCTCTTCCATCTTTGTTAACCAAAACTGGCGTTTCATCTGCCTGAATTACCGGACATTTATGCAATTCGCTGTGGAGATAATCCCATAGTAGGGAGAGATATCTTTCTGCGCATAAAATCGTCCAGTTAGCCATGGTCTGACGTGGGATGTGAACATCGTTTCTCGCAAATTCCTGTTCCAGACGATACAGCGGAATTGCATTCACATATTTAGAATTCATAATAGCTGCCTCAAGGGAGGGAGTTGCGATGCTGTTACGGAGTAAGTCCATAGGACGGTCTGCCCTTATAATAGTCTGATCATCTTTCCCTGCATAAACTGCCACATGATGTTCTTCTACTTTAAAAGATGCAGGAGTGAATGTGAGCCGTTTATAGACCTCATCCGGGAGACGCTTCCAGCCATCTTTTCCAAAGAGCTCGGTAAGCTGCTCTTCGGAAAGTTCATGAGGCACAGCTTCTGTTTCAATGTCATGTAAATCTTCCTCACGTTTTCCTTTGTGTTTTTTGCGTCTGTAGGGGTGAGGACAGACCTCTTCCATTTCAGGCTCTGAAATGATGAGAGCAGTATCGGCAGTCAATTCAGCTTCATTAAAACATTCTTTCATGGAAAGCTGACCATCGATTTCCAGTTTTTCGGAGGATCGTCCGAAGCGTTTCTGATTAGCAATAGCCACCTGCTCCGTCAGAAGCTCCATATTTCGGTTTAACTGCTCCATCTGTTCCTGCATGGCAAGAAAGAGACTAATAAGAACCTTCTTACTGCATTTATTCAATTCGTCTTCTGTATATTTGGATGCCATGGGAACCTCCGCTTTTGTGATGATTCTATTATACACAAAAGCGGGTTAAAAAGCGAATGGCACGGAAAAGAGACTTCGTCATAATGACGAAAGATGCCAGCTTAGAAAAGAGATAAAAATGAAGTAAAATCAAAGGATTTCCGGAACGTTATCCACCGCCACAGGAACACTCAAAAATGTATTGGGTGATTATTCCCCGGCTGTGAAGAGGGCTGTGGATAACCTCCGATGTGAAAGGCGGCAAGCCCCATGAAATATTTTTTTTTTTTATTTTCTACGAATTGCATAAAAATCATAAGGGAGATGAGGGTGTAACTTTAGGAATTACCTTTTGAGGATCAATTGTAAGTCCCTGCATCAGCCAGATATACTGCTCAGGAGTGATATCCGCTACATCATCACTGGTTCTTGGCCACTGAAAGCGCCCTGCCTCCAATCGTTTATAAAGCAGAAGAAATCCGTCTTCCTCCCAAAGCAAACCTTTAATCCGGTCGGAGCGTCTCCCACAAAACAGGAAAAGGATACCCGGAACGAATGGATCCAGCTTAAAATGTTCCTTAACGATTAAGGAAAGACCATCTATGCCAAGCCGTAGATTTTGTGTAGCCACAGGCGATGTAGATCTTACTAAATCCGGTAGCATTATTCAGCATGAATCATTACCTGCATAATCGTCTGAAGAAGTATCGGTGATAATGTATTTTGGAATTCAAGAACGCAATTCCCAATACGAAGGATTGCCTCCGGCCGTTGTATATGAGAGATAGTTGATGAGGGTACATTTAGTTCAACAAAGGTTTGTGCAGGAGAAAGGGACGGTTGCAGTTCCTGAAAGACTTCTTCCCTGACACGACGCTGCCAATAATAGAATTGTTTCTCGTCAATTCCATTTGCAGTTATCCAGGATTTCTTAGATAATCCGCTGCTGTTACATTCGCGGATAATGGAAGTCCATTGGGCAAGCCGCATTTCATGTGAGATTTTATCCATAGATTAAGTACCTCCCAAAAGCATGTAGTTTTTTAAAGCTATAGACATTATCTCAAAAAAACTAACCAGGAACTAGGTACTAATGTTTTACCGTTTACGCTATTGATTGCATAACGGCAGATTTACTCTGAATCAATTCGTCCTTTTCCTTTTCTAATTGGATAAGAAGCTTTTTTTGCTCATCTAATATTTCAAAATTCTTAGTAGTTACACCCTTTTGAGCATAAGCTAGATTTCTTTCATTTCTGACCTTTTCAATCATTTCTTGGTTTTCGGCAATCATATTTTTAATGTGAATTACATTTGATAAGTCATCGTTCAAAATCTGACCTATAAACTCATCATAACTATCCATGATGGCCTGAGACCTTTCGTACTCTTTATGAGCAAGCTTATATTTACCTAACAATGAATAGTATTCATTATAACTTTTTCCAATAAGGACTTCAAAAATTGCTTTTCTAATTTCGAGTGAATCGGAAACAAAATTCGAATTATCTGCTTCTTTATAAATTTTGCTGACTTCTGTTGATTGATCATGATAAATTAGACGCAATAAATCAGAAAAATTTAATTTAAAATTCCTCGTTCCCTGCACAATATCAAAAACATCTATATTAAGTTTACTTAAAATCCAATCTGAAAAAATTACTGCATCTGGATTTGTATTCGAATTTCTATAAATAAATGTTTCTAACACTTGTTGTTCTTGATCAACCACAAAAATCTGATTATCACCAATATATCGCGTCAATTCATAAACATATTTATCTAATTCAATTTGCAATTCTACGTAATTATCTTCATCATTATAAATTTCATTATGTTTACTAGGAGTATCATTGGTTTTGTCAAAAGAAATAACTTTTCCTCCAAGTGCATAGTATATAAGATCCATAAATGTACTCTTGCCATGACCATTGGTACCCTCAAGAATCACGACACCATCTTCTAAGTAAGGCGACTCAAAGAAATATCGCTTTCCATTATATATAACTCGTCTAATTGCTAATCTTCCCATGATGCCACCTCGCTTGCTCCAAATATTTTTTTGCGCAACGTCGAAATCTTTAATGTACGGATTCGTGGAATATAACTTTTAACCGATGCTATTCTTGTTAAATCATCATTTAGCACGTTTTCTGAAATTAATTCATTCAACTGAGGAGTCTTCAATAAGAAAACCTCTATAAAATCACCTTTCAAACTCTTCTTCATACTAATCATATTTTGCTTTTCTAAGAAAAATAAAACTCGTTTTATAACTGCTGTATTCATTTTAGCATTACAAGAAATATTAATGATTCGTTCATTATCAAATATATCTAGTTGCGGTCTAGTTATTAGTTTTTCTAAAAAAAGAATGTTTGCTTGATCTTTAATAAATTCGAAAATGATACCTAGTTTTTTATAATCTTCAAATGGCTTTATTTCACAATCTAAAGCTTTCAATATAGCAAGAACTTTCAACGTGATGTAATAGTAGTCATCTTCCAATATAAACATTAATCGTTTCTTGCTATCCATTTAATACTCCTTTCTCGTCAAATGCCAAATAGCATTCTTCAAATAAAATAAGAATAGTCTTTTTAACCATATCTGTATCTTTAAATGCAACATCATACGTCTGTGCTTTGTCTTTTATCAATCCTCCTGCTTCAGTTACCAGTTCATCAATTAAATCAGTGATTTCATCCTCTGTAAATATAGCTTGATGATCTTTTATTTTTCTTTTAATTATTCTACGGCATACATTATAAATTCTATAATTAAAAGCTTTTACTGCCCTAACATCATTATGATGTTTTTGTTCAAAGGCACCATCAGCATACTCATCAGTAAGATAATCCAGTTCATCCCTATCAAATTCAGGACATACACAAGTTATTTTGTCTTGTAAATTTCTAATATCAGCACACTGAATTTCATCCCATTTAGTATGTATTGGGTCTAGAAAATGTTTTACTTTTGCTTCCATTGATTTCTCTAAAAATAATGATTTTACTTCACCTACATGAACAATACGCTTTAGGAAGTCTTTCTCAAACGTTCTAGATTCAACCATATCAATTAATTCTGCTACAATGGTACTTACATATTTTGTATCTACATCATAGATAAAACATAAATCTTTCACTCTGTCTATTACATTAGCTCTGACAATTTGTTCATCCGCTTCCCCGAAATTCCATTCAATTAATTGCAAAAAATTTATCCATTTCTTATCATCCATATTATCTAATAATTGTTGATATGGAGCAATTTCACTAGTATGCTTTTTATGCTGTTCAATATAATAACCTTCAATTACAGGTCGCACAAAAGGCAAAGCCTCATTATATCGTTTCTCAATTAATAACTGTAAAATAGGTTCTTCAGGCAATTCCAGTTTTAAAGTCTGCAAGACACCTACTCTTTTTTCCTTCATTATGGAAGTATTGGTATAGAATACAAATTGAATCGATTCCGATGCTTCAACTGTTCCTAACCAGTTATCAAAAAAAATCCTCACTGAATTTTTTACTTCTTTGCTGTTTAGTGAAAAAGATGACTCGTATGACTTGTTTTGTTCAGTAGTATACTCAGGCTTATCCCCACTAATATCTAACTGACACTTATGAAAAGCTTTTCATAAATGTCATTATGGATAGAAAAATATTATGGAAAGTACAGATGTAAAGACTATATCTTCAACCATGTCACGACTAAATACTTTCCATAATATCCGGATATAATTATTGTATGGCTAAGAGCCAAAATAATTATTTGGAGGTTATTGAATGGAGCAACACGCTAAACACTTACCCATTGGTGAACTAATCGCCGAACTTGATGCTTATATGGTGGGACTGGGATACACCTCATCCACATTGCGTCATCACAGACAAGCTTGGAACGCTTTGAAAAATCTTGCAATTACAAAAGGAGCAGCATATTTCACAAAAGAACTTGGTTTTGAACTGCTTAGGGAACACTATGGCGTAGAGCCTTATGCTGCCAAATTAAGTGAATACAAATCTGTGGTTCGTAGGTCGGTGATGTTGCTTTTGGAATACCAGATTTCTGGGAATATTGCCAAACGGACACCTAAAAGTGAATATGACTTCCCACTAGGATTTGCAGAGGTTGGAGAAGAATATCTATCGTTGTTGGTATCTGAAGAGCCCAGAATAAAGCCAAGCACGCTCAGGAATCACCGACATAGCCTTGTTGCTGCAATGCTATTTTTGAAGCGCATGGTGCTAATAACATTGAAGAAGTGCGTATTGAGTGTGTTAATCTATACCTCAAGACTTTTGCTGGCTACTCAAAATCGTATATTAGCCATGTTGTAAATACACTTAAATATTTTTTTGACTATGCATTCAAAGAAGGCTATACTGCGACACAAATCGCTTTTCCCACTGTATCAGTGTATAAAGATAGACGAGTACCTGAGTATTATTCGGCAGATGAAATTTCTAAAATACTGTCATCCATCGACAGAGGTAATCCATTAGGGAAACGTAATTACGCAATGATATTATTGGGTGTCAAATATGGACTACGTATAAGTGACATTAGGACATTAAAGCTTTCAGATATCAGCTTTGAAAAAAATATTATTAGCATAATTCAGCAGAAAACAGGAAAACCACTAAGTCTTGACCTTTTACCGGATGTAGGATGGGCAATTATTGACTATTTAAAATATGGTCGTCCGAACATTGAAGCAACGGAGGTTTTTTGTTCGCCACGTCCACCCCTATGGTCCATTAGGCGAATCTGATAATATGGGGTATGTGATTCGTCAATACGCTATTTCTGCTGGAGTTTGTAAAGTAGGCAAAGGCGAACGCAGCGGTTTTCATATGCTGCGTTACAGTCTTGCCAGTGATTTAATTCAGCAAGGGGTGTCGCTTACTACGATTTCAGGTATACTGGGTCATTCGGAGTTGAATGTTACTACACAATACACGCAGCTTGATATGGCACAGCTAAAGGCTTGTGCGCTGGAGGTATCCCTATGATTGAGCACAAGCCTGTATACGAATTCAATAGTGTTTTTGCTCCATACATCCAAGACTATCTTGAGTTGAAGGTAGCGGTTGGGGAAAAGATAATTTTACCCGGCAATTCCTTACGCCAATTTGACCGCTATTGCTGCTCTATTAATGTTGAGCGCACATCCTTGACAGAGGAAATCGTCAATGATTTTTTGGCGATGAAAAAGGATGGAAAGGCACAGACACTCTCAACAAGGATTTCAATACTACACTGCTTTTCAAAATATCTTTCAACAGTTGGCATTGATGTTTCTTGGACACCAGCACCGGGTTACACCGGACGTTCAACAAAATACGTTCCATACATTTTTTCAAAAACAGAAATCGATAATTTGATGGCCGCCGCAGATGCTATACTACCCCCCTATGGTAAATCCATGTTCCATCTGGTTTTTCCAGCCGTATTGAGGGTGCTGTATGCCTGCGGATTGCGAGTTTCAGAATGTTTACACCTCAAAGTAAAGGATGTCAATTTAATTGACGGATTTTTGTTCATAAAATCTGCGAAATTTGAGAAAGACCGCAAATTACCGATTTCAGACTCCCTACTTGTCTATTTGAGAAAATACTATACCGCAAACTCAGAACTTATTGGAATTGAAGCAGAAAATTGGTTTTTCCCTAATTCAAAAGGTGAATGTTATTCGCAAAGGACTGTATATGATAAGTTTCGCATGGTTCTATGGCAAGCCGGGATATCCCACCAAGGAAAGGGCAAAGGGCCACGAGTTCATGATTTTCGGCATACATTCGCAGTTCGTGCTCTTGCACAAATCGTAGAAAAGGACAAGGATATATACACTTCTTTGACTGGCTTAATGGTTTACCTCGGTCACAGCAAAATCTCATCTACCGAATACTATCTAAGACTTACTGCGGAAGTGTTCCCGGATTTTCTAAAACGGGCTGACAGTGTGAGTGCTTACGCTATTCCGGAGGTGGTGTCGTATGAAGAATAATGTTACCTCATTAGCTTATATCGTTTCACGATTTTTTCGGATTTATCTTCCTGGCGAGCGTGGTTTTTCACAAGCAACCATAGCATCTTATCGTGATACCTTTAAACAGTTACTAACTTTTTGCAAAAATCATTTGAAAAAGCCTCCTGAAAAGCTGCTTGTATCGGATATTTCAAAAGATATTATCAATGAATTTTTGCGGTTTCTCGAAGCAGAAGGTAAGTCAATATCCACACGTAATCAAAGATTGGCTGGCATAAAGTGTTTTTTTAGCTACATCAAATACTCTTTCCCTGAATATCTTGACGTTTCCAGCAGCGTTTTGCAGATTCGGATGAAGAAACAGCCCGAAGCTACAGTGAATTATATGAGCGTTGATGGTGTGGCCAGTGTTTTAAGTAGACCCAATGTTTATTCCAAATCAGGATACAGGGACGCACTTATACTGACTATGCTTTATGATAGTGGCGCACGAGTAAGTGAAATTACAGAAATTCGTATAGGTGATATTCGCTTGCAATCGCCGGCTACCATTGTATTGCATGGAAAAGGAAGCAAAGACAGGATTGTTCCGCTTTCAAGCAAGAGTGCAGATTTAATTGATTTTTACCTTAAAAAAGAGAATTTCATACTTGCTTTAGACAAACAGAAGTTCTTATTTACAAATCGTAGCGGAGCGCAACTGACTCGTGCGGGTGTAGCATATATACTAAAAAAATATATCGACATGGCACGCGTTGAAAGCCCCGATTTGATACCTGATAAATTTTCTCCTCACTGCATGAGACACTCTAAAGCGATACATTTACTGCAAGCAGGAGTAGCAATTATCTATATTAGAGATTTCTTAGGGCATGAAAGTGTAAAAACAACCGAAGTTTATGCAAAAGCTGATGGAAAGAGCAAGCGAGCTGCGTTAGATGCGGCTTATTCCGTTGCCATTGGGAACATTCAAGCTCCTACAGATTCCTGGAATAGTGACGATTCGCTCATGAGGTTTCTCACAGATTTGTGTGGACATTAATATATTATGGAAAGTATTTAGTCGTGACATGGTTGAAGATGTAGTCTTTACATCTGTACTTTCCATAATCTTTTCTATCCATAATGACATTGATCATCAATAAAATTAACTGTTCCTTCAGTGCCGGGCGACACCGGAGAATAGGGATCATTCATTTCGATAAGCCTGATTCGCGTACCGGGTGGATACTGTTCCTTCATAAATTTAAGCCATTCTGGATGTTTCATCATGTTACATTCCTCCCATCTCATGCTCGTTGATTTGCTCCGCAGTTTCATTCGGTACAGCAGCTTCCTGTTTTAAGTTCATCTGCTGTAACTGCAGGTCATATACCGTTAAGTATGCCTGGTAATCCCCGTAGGCAGGATTGCAGCGCAGACAGTAGCGGTAATGCTCCGTTTCCATGAAATATCCGTAATTCTGCTGCCAACTACCATCGATTTTTCCACCGTGTACGGAACAATATTGCTGCATGGCACTGAAACTTTCCAGCGGACCATCTTCCCGCAGAGCATCCACCACCATTTTTAAATCGGATTCAAAAGCAGAGCTATATGGTCTTTCATAATCACGTGGCCACCAGGTATGCCAGAACTCATGTCCGTTACTGCCAAAATCAATACGTAAGAGACCGACAGTTCCAAGCTTTTCATCCTGCTCCTTGGATAAGGCATAAAAAAGATTTGTCTCACCAGAAGAGGCAGGCCGCAAAGTAAAGCGGAGATTTGTGATTCCATTTTCTTTTCTGTTCATTGACGTTGCTCCTTTCACTTTTCTAATCACACAAGATACCAAAAAAGGATATGAATTGTTATCCCTCACAAGTATTTATTTAAAGGTCAAGCGTTACAATGCTAAGTCCGACGCGTCCGGTATTCCGTCCCCGGATAGTGGCAGACAACTCTACAAACTCATGGCTTTCATCCAAATAATCCGTGCAATAGGTTTCTACCAGCGTATCGTACAGCTTCTTCAGTATTTCTTCGGCATAGGCCATAACCGCTGAGTTACAAGGCTGATCCATATTACATGTTTAATGTCGGCAGTATAGCCGCTCTATGAAGGTGATTTGCTAATTTTTATTATCCACGTTCGCTCACTCCTTTGTTTGTTATTTTATCCATATAAAGGGGCATAAAAAAATGGGAGTATCTTCTGTTTAGCAGAAAATACTCCCTATTTTTTATATCTTTGTTTTTATAACGGGTATAAAGTTTAATACAGCCATCAAAGAATCAAAGAATCCAATTTCTCTACACCATTTTTCCAAGCCAAATGAATATCATTAGTGATAAATAATGATATTTTTCTAGTTATGGCAAACCATGACGGTGCTTGTTTAGGATCAATTTCTAATGTACATACTTTATGGGTTCTTACATCACTCATTAACCACTTGTATGGGTAGTCTTTTCTTACCACACAACCATAAAATGCAGCCATTTCTAAAAACATTTCCCGGCAATCATCAAATGTCTTCCCTTGTTGTTTTAATAACATATCTTTTACTAATTCTACAACTTCTTTTATTGTGATATTTTCTATCTCTATTTGCTGTTCCTTCATAAACCTTAGAGCCAGCGATTCATGCTTCTCAAACAGCTTATAATAATCTTCTTCCCTAAAATAATCATTTTCTTTTGGTGGCTCTGCAATCTTCTTTAAAAAATCCAAACCATATTTTTTCAGTATTTCTGCATAAATTTCAACTGCTTGCTTATACTCTCCTGTTGTGGAATATTTTTGTCCATCGTCCATGCAATCCGGAACAAAATTATCTATTCGATAACTACTAAAAATCCCTGAAAAACAGTTAATATCCATAAATAGCTTTTTTTCCCACCTACTACTGTAAAAATTAATAACTTGTCTTGATATTTCTCCCTTACTATTTTTGAACTCCTTTATAAACCAACAACTATCTGCATCTTCACCAAACGCAAATCCTTCCGGCTCCAATACTTCTCCAATTATCTCTTTAATAATATCTCTTTTTTTCATGAATTTTGCCTTTCCTTACACTTGCCCGTCTACATCAAATATTCATGCCTAATCAATTTCTAATGAAAGAGGAGGATCCTGATATTACAGAAGACAGCGACCTAGACTATTCTGCTTCTGAAGGACAGCCTGCTGCGAACTAGTATTTTTGAGGGACTGCCTCAGAACGTACTCCCTTTTTAGCGTTGTTTTTATTGTATAAATCGGTTTATCCTATAACTATCAAATCCTCCTGAAAAGCAGCTTATAACCATAAATATTTTTCTTTTATAATTACTGAAATAATTCCGTCTTTAATATGAACAGGTTTGTAGGGAAATACCAGATTATTTAACTGACTTTGTCAAATTACCATTATCAGATTAATAGTGTATCGAGCTTATCAATGCCATCCCTCCAGGCTATGTGAATGTAACTCGTTACAAGCAATGAAGATTTTCTTGTAATCACAAGCCACGAAGGCGCCAGTTTAGAATCAATTTCTAGTTTACAAACTTTGTGTGTTCTAATATCCTTCATTATCCACTCATATGGATATGTTCTTTTTATCAAGTTTCCATAAAAGGCAGACATCTCTAAAAACAACTCCCGGCAATCATCAAATGTCTTTCCTTGTTGTCTTGATAGTATATCTTTCAACAATTCTACTGCTTCCTTTATTGATATACATCCCATGTCTATCTGTTGTTCTGTTATAAACCTTTGTGTTAGTAATTCATATTCATTATATAACCTATAATAATCTTCTTCTCTAAAATAATCATTCTCTATTGGTGGTTCAGCAATTTTTTTCAAAAAATCCAAACCATATTTTATCAAAATATCTGCATAAGTTTCAACTGCCAGTTTGTAATCTCGAATGGTGGAATACATAAATCCATCGTCCGAACACCCCGGCACAAAATCACCCATTCTATAACTACAAAATTTACCTGAATAACAGTTAATGTTCAAAAACAATTTTTTTTCCCACCTACTACCGTAAAAATCAATAACCTGCCTGGCTATTTCACCCTTACTATTTTTAAATTCCTTTATAAACCAACAACTATCTGCATCTTCACCAAACGCAAATCCTTCCGGCTCCAATACTTCTCCAATTATCTCTTTAATAATATCTCTTTTTTTCATGAATTTTGCCATTCCTTTCACTCAACGTACAAGCAATCAATAAAAGAGTTAAGTACCCTAATGTTTTATAATTATTACTGGTATATCTAATTTATACAATTCATATTCTATTTCTAACACTTATCCAAAATTTCCTTAATCCCTATCCCTTTTTACATTATAATCCTTTTTAAACTGGACACACTATAGGAATACCCGTTACTACCGATATTACGAGTTCAATTATAAAGATTGTAAGTGCTACACCACCAATAATTGCAGCAGCAGCTGTATCTTCCCCCCCCTTACATCTGGAAATTGAATAACATTATCATTTTTTGAGTTTTTACTGCCGGAGTCAGAGTTGTTATTTTGGTTTGGAATCCAAATATATCTGTGTTTATCTTTCTCTTTATCTTTTTTTACATAACTCCAATAAATGAATCCCGCATAGGTGTTATTAATTTCCTTCCCATCCATGTTTTTTGTATACCCATTATTATAGTAAGTGTAATATTTTATATAATAATCAGGATAACGTTTACTAGGTATATGTAATTGGTCTGGATTAAATGTCGTACCCGGAGAAATTGTATACTCAGGATACATATCCTGTAGGCCATCCATATAGCTATTAAATCGCGGCAAATCGCTCATATGTGATGCCTCATTATAATGACTATAATGTTTTATTTCGTACAATTCCACCTGATTTTGATACATTAATATCATATCGTATCTGCCGTTGGTTGTTTTTGCCTCTGGATTTCCACCAGGTATAGTTTCTTCAGTTCGAGCTACATATGGCAATCCAGAATAGTAGGCCTCAAAATAAGCCTCCAATAAGGTGTGCGCCTCCGTTCCATCCGGACCTGTAACAGCACCAGGTTTTGCACCATCCGGATCAATGAACAATAATGGATTATTTAGGCAAAACAGGTAAGGATGCAGAGTCATAGGCTCACAGGTATTCCCCTTCACGGAATCAAGCCCATAAAAGAGTCCTATATTAGAATTATAATATCTCCTCCCCGCATAGTAAAGTTCTGTTTCATCTTCGTAATAGTAGCCGGTAAACCCGAAATAGGATTCGCCGGAAACTTTTCTACTATGCTTTCCCAAATTCATCATAATCATATCTTGATCTCACAGTACCCGTTTGACCCAATAACCGCATTGGAGTTCCTAATGAATCATTTTGATAAAAGAAGTTTTTCTCATCTTCTATCAATCCGACCAGTTGATGACTTTGTGATTCCCAGATATAACTCTTTGAGATAGTATCACATCTCTCCCCAATTAGATTATGATTACCCCTTGTATAATCAATAATAAATTCTACACTGGATACATCAGGCTTTTGATGACCATAAAAATCAGATTCCACATGCTCTTTTCGCTGTTTCACTGTGCGCTGCCCGAAACCGTCATAAAAATAGGATATCTCTATGCCGTTTTGTTTCCTGATTTTTTCTAATTGATTTCTTCCATTATAAAAGTAATTATCTCGTATTTCCTCATTTTCATAACAACAGCGTATATTCCCTCTTTTGTCATATTCATAACTTCTGACTAAATCTCCTGTTTCTTCTCTGATTAACTGATTCAATTCGTTATAATGATACTCTGTATCAATTCCATTTTCTTTCTTAAAGCTACGATTTCCAAACAAATCATATTCATATTTTCTTACAGTATTGATTCCGTTACGAACTTCAGTCAAACGATTCAAATTATCATAATGATATCTGAGATGCTCCTCCCCCTCTTCTGAAATCCTTTTTATATTTACTGGCAGTCCATCGGAATCGTATTCATATTGATAGTTTAAAAATCCGTTATGATAAGAATGATTAAGATACTTCAGCTTACCAATTGAATCATATCCATAGCGAGATTCCTGCTTATTACTATATTTTTTGGAAGATAAGAAGCCTGCTTCATTATAATGATATTCAACAAACTGATCAGCCCATTGTATTTTCTTAATCTTTTGACTGGCATCATCATATTCATACTCAATATCTTGTCCATCCGGATAAGTAGTTCTTGTTCTGTTCCCATAAATATTCCAATCATACTGTATTGTATTACCTTGATGATCAGTTATGTAATCAGGCATTCCGGAGCTGCTTCGTTTTATTATTGTACTGCCCAGCCAGTCTTTTAGCTGGACCAGCTGATTTAATGCATTATATTCCATCATAACTTTTTTTCCGTCTGGAAACATAATACTGCTTATATTTCCAGATGAATCATAGGTATAATGCGTTTCCTTGTCTTCTTGGTCCGTGTAGGTTAGAATTCTCCCAAAATAGTCTCTTTGATATTCTTCCTTAAAACCGGCAGCATTTTCGGAGCATATTACCTCACCTTCTAAATTTCGCTTATAACGTAACAGTAAAAGCTCCTTTTGCTTATTTATATTCCTTGCCTCTTCCAGTTCTTCCTCTAAAGTCAGTGGTGCAATCTGTTTTACAGAAACAATTCGGTCCACTTCATCATAGCTGTAAAGAGTTTTCAGTCCGGTTGGGTCAATGACTGCCTGCAGCGCTCCGCTTTTTGTATATTCATAATCCGTAACAATTCCTTTATTATTTTTGACAGACAAGATGTTTCCTACACCATCATAAGTAAAGGCTTTGCTTTGTCCCATGCTGTTTGATATGAAAGAAATCCGGTTTAGGACATCATAGGTAAATGTTACCTGATAGCCGGTATGATCCTGCTTTGCGATAAGATTGCCATTGGAATCATAAGAATAATGCAGTTCACTGCCATCAGGGAATTTTTTATATTTCAATCTGCCGCCTGGAAAATATTGATACTCAGTAATACGACTCAGAGGTTCTATCACCTTAGTAATCATACCTAATTCATTATACTCAAAACGGCTGATCTTTCCAGATGGATCTGTCTGCTTTATTTTTGCCCTGCAGCATCATATTCCATGCAGTATTCCCCACCCATTGGATCAATTACTCTGATTATCTTACCTGAAAAATCATATTGGAAATAAGAGGAAGTTTCATTTGGATAATCGATTTGTATCATACGATTGAGTGCATCATAATGATAAAGTATACTTGAGCCATCCGGCAAAATTGTTTTTACCCGGTTTCCGTTTCCGTCGTACTGATAGGACGTTTCTCCTCCTTCCGGAGCTATGACTTTCTCAAGGCGGTTAGATTTATTATACAAATATTTTGTCACTGCGCCATTTGCTTCTGTGTGCTGGCTGACATTCCACAGCAGATCATACTGACGAATTGTTTCACGACCCTGTGGATCTGTCTTTTTGACAGGGCAGCTCATGTCATTGTATTCCCATGTTGTAGAATTGCCATTCTGATCTATAATTTCAGTAATTTTTCCATTATAATTGTAGATGTATTTTTTACTGAATCCCAATGCATCTTTCATCTCAATAATATCGTTATTTTGATTATACTCATATTGAGTTCTATTCCCATTTCCATCTATTGTTGCAGTAACACGATTTAACTGGTCATATTCGTATTTGACTTTTGAGCCAAAAGGATTTGCCACTTCAATAATATTGCCTCTGTCATCAAATTCGACATGCATTTCGGAGGCATCCGGATGAATAATTGTCTTTATCATACCGTTGGAATGATACTGATACTGGAACATCCGCCCCAGCTGATCAATATTTTGAATCACCTGTCCTTTTTGATCATAATGGGTCTTGATAAAAGTACCATCTGGATATATTAATTTAACAGGATGCTTCAATCTGTCATATTCTATTTTGGTCTCATTACCCGCAGCATCCTTGATTAATGACATATTTCCTTCGCCATCATAATCATATGATGTTTTATTTCCGTTATTATCCGTAATTTCTGTTAATTGATGTTTCTCATTAAATCTCTTTTCTATCTGTCCATCATGAGAAGTAGTTCTGCAATCGCGCTGCCATTTATCCCTGTAAAATCGGATTTTATTTTTATTCTGATCAACAAATACAGTTCTGTCGTCATCATATTGATATTCCATGGTTCCGCCGTCCGGAAATAACTGTTTGACTGCACGCCCATCTTGATCAAACTCGTTGACTACTTTTTTTACGCCATATGGCGTTATTTCTTCAATTAAGAGGTTATTTTCATCGTAAGTATATTTCTTAAAACCACCCAGCAGATTAGCCGCTTTAATTAAATTGCCATTGCTATATTCAAATGTAACAGACCTCCCGGAATGATCACTCACACATTCTAATTTCCCATCATTATTATAAGAAAACAATAAGTAGCCTGCTGAATTCTGGACTTTTCTCAGAAGGTTATTTGTGTATGTATATGCCGTAAAATTCTCATTTTTATCTTTTATCTCTTTGCATAATCCATCTTTATTAAAAAGAAAAGTCTGATTTTGAATGTTTTTATAAATATAACCTTCCATAGAAAGACGTAAAGATTCTTTTGCCAGCTCATTTGTTGTATATTATCCTGCGTCCGTCCTTTCAAATGTTCGTACTTGTCCTCCATCCCCTGTATGTATCTCAATGGTCTTATGATGATCAATTAAGTAAACCTGATGATTATGACTCCAACGGTTTCCGCATACTGTATTTTCATCTGACAGAGAATTATAAGTTCGAATAAAGGACAGGGGATAATTTCCTACAATATGAAGATCGTCAGCCTGCAATACATAATTTCCTGTCATTAAATTAACCGGATCTCCGCTGAAAGGGGAACAGCCTAAACCCAATAGATTTTTAAGACTCTTTTCTGCTTTCTTTAAAATCTTCATGATTGCTTCCTGTCCATTGGTCTCTGAAAGAATGATTCCCCCTTTACCACAAACAAGTGCAGATTCCGTTGTTATGGCACTGGCTCCATTTATTTTTGTCTGTTCATGGGGGCAAAGCCATTTTCCAAGTATCATTGGAACACAAGGCTTCCCAGTAACAGAGCAGATCCCAAACCTTGGAATATTTTTATCAACCTCACAATCATCTATGGTTGCAATTGGTACTTTAAGCAGACAGACATTCTTATTTTCCACTTTCAGTTCCCCTACTTGTGAACCACATGTACATTTAATTTTTGCACCTTTCACTAAATAGGAATCATTCATTTTCTTCACTCCTTTACTTAAAATTCATACTCTTTAAAGATTCTTCAAACCCTTCAATGAATGTATGATTATCTGGCTGCTTTTTTATGAATATACCCGGATCAAATTCCGGTGCATCTTTACTTATTTTTTTCAAAACATTTGGTCCGCAGTCATGTCGGTTTCCTCCCATTTTAATGGTATCTGCATTTTTACCCATGTTAAACTTCCCCCTCTGCTCTATACAATCATTCCCAATGCCTGACTAATTGTTTTATCCTCAGTTTTTCCAGCAGGAATCATTCCCAACGCCTGCTTTTCTATTTTATCAATATCCATAACACCGTCAACTCTGTCTGGTTCCTGTTCCATAATCGGATTTGCCTGTGCAAGGAATTTAACCGGACCCGATAAATTAAAATCCTGACAAATATTAATACTTCCGCCTCCAAAACTTCCTTTTATGAATGTTGCTTGTAATGGAGAAAAGGTTTTTATTCCCTCAGCAGATAATAAAACTTCACCTTTTGCCTCTATAAAAATATCTCCTCCATCCAGTACGATCCCTTTCTCATCTTCCAATATAAGAGTATTACCCTTTTGATTGTCAAAGCTCATAGAATTTGGAACTAACTTCATCTCTTTTCTATGGCTGGTTGTAAAATATCGGTCGGACGAAGATGATACGTTACAATATGACAAATCATTGTTTCTCAAATACTCTGTTGCTATGCCTTCTGCCTCGTTATCATTCATGAATAAGACAGCCACCTTTTCGCCCTTCTCCGGCATGCAATAAAATAAATTTCCCATTGATGGCAGCCATGGATATGTTTTTGTAATATTCTTCTCTTCTGAATTTATATCGAATACTATTTTAACCTCTCCCTCAGCCGAAGCAATCACTGACCCTGTTAAAGATGATCCGATTAATTGCGGATTATATTCTTTTTTCTTTATATATAGGTCTGTCCTACCAAACTCATAAGTAAAAACAATTTCTCCCCTGACCATTTTTGCGTAAATGCTCAGCACGCGAAGCTGCCTTCCATTAATTTCGACCTCATCACCAATATGATAAAACTGATCCGACTCTGCTTTATAAAATAAGAAGCGGTCTTTCTGCAGTTTCTCTGCTCTGTTTTCATAGTAACGTTCATCTAGTGATACAGTATAAGTTGTGAATTTTTCATCAATGCCTTTGCTTCCTTCCGGAAAACCCAAATAAAATTTAGGTTCTCCGGTTTTTATATCCGGTATCAGTACACCCCCTAAATGACTGGCAATTCTTTTATAAAACTCCCAGTCACTTTCCAGGTATTGAACCAATAGATCTTTAATAGGAGTTTCCCCCTTGTCTTTTACACAAAAAAGTACCTCTGCATTTGGAACCTGCTCCAATATGCTTCTTATTACACTTTTATAGGTTTGTTCCCCATTTTGAAATGTCCGTATATGTTTCTTTTCATCTATTATTATACTTGCTGATATAAGTGATAAACTGGCCGTATATAAATCGCCTTCTTTTTTTTGAGTATAGTTTTCTACAAGTCCACAAAAAATCACGATTTCCTGTTCGTTTTTCTGATACTTTATAGAAATAGATCTATTAAATAACCCGTTACTCGAAATTTCATCCTTTAGAAGCAAATGCACGATTCCTTTTACATGATCATTCGGTATGATATTTAACCAAAAATCATTCACTTCCATAACTGAATCAAGACCAGTTATGATAAGATTGTCTTTTGTAATCATAATTTTCCCCTCACATAATGGATAATTCCTGTAATTTTATCCCCCTTACATTTCTGCGGATCAGACTTTCTACAACATCTTCACGGATTACCAGCGTAGCTTTACTGACTTCTCCTAAAATAAATAAAGGAATATCCTGAATTTTATTGTTATCTAGTGCTCCTTCTAATAATTTGGTCTTAGTTTTATCAAAAGTGCTTTCCTTACATAGATATTCATGCCTGGGCAGTTCTGGCAAATAATAAAGCATGGTATTCTGACTATCGGAATCTAACAGAATCACCTTTGTTGCATTTGTTCGCCTTCTATACATCCAGATTACTTTCATTACTTTTTCTGACACTAATATGCATGGAAATGTCAATATGTCCATATAAATGGATTCAGCTTTCAACTTTGCTTCAAGTAAAATCCAGCCTCTTTCGGAATCAAAATGTTCTGAATTATCCTTAGAGGTTATTTTTCCAAACCAGTTTTTAATATCAGGAATCGGATTATTCTCCATCTGTTCTGAGAAAACAAAGTATTTCATATCCTGTCATTCCTCTCTTAATTGATGTAATACTGTCTGCTCATCCATATATCCGCCAAAAACGACTTTAAAATCCTCACACCTTTTTAAAGATACAGAAAACTCATTATGTATCATGTCATTTATATGATCTCGGAAAAATAATTCTGCGATTTTGTAATAATGTGTTATGTACCACAAAGCAAATTCCTTTTCTTCATAGTCCTTTATTTGAAATGTCAACTTTCCAATATGGTTCTTAAAATATTCCATGTCCTGTTCAAAGAAATGAAACAAAAAATTCATATCCCAATATTGTGTTGTCTTACATTTATCCAAATAAAAGTCCTTATCGTACAGATCCAGTCTTACCTCATGTTTTTTTGTAAAAATACATCTTTGCAGATAACTAATACTCAAAAATTGAATGGGACCTTTTTTTTCTTTTTGCTGCAGGCTGCAGGCCTCTGAATATAACATATCAATGCATTTTTTGAAGTCTGCATGAATCAATTCTTTGTTATTCGAATAATAAATTTGTATTTCTTTTAACCGGGTCTGCAGTACTGACTCCATTAATCTGCCCCCAGATGATTGTATCTTTTGCATTTGCTCCATAATTTACTCCATCCGCAGCTTACCGCCTTTGAAAGCAATATCATCATCTATAACAAGCCGGCTGCCTCCCTGACCGATATCAATTTGATCTGCCGCATTCATAGTCAACGTCTGCTCCATACTTGTTAAAGATATATCCCCTTTTGCTCTCATTGTTATATTTTTACTGCTTTCAATTGAAATACCCTTCTTATCGTGTATCGTAATTTGATCTCCCTTATGGTTTGTCATAACAATGCGGTCCTGAGTAAAGTAAATTTCCTTTCCATATCTGGTTTTTAATGATTTTATATCAGGATTTGTTCTGGCATTTGAATCAGATGATTTTTGGTGTACTGCACTAGTTACATAAGCATCAGATTCATTTTGAGATGGAATATACAATCGGGCTGAATCCCCTTTCTCCGGCATACAATACCAACCTGTACCATCTGCAGAAGAATACATGGTTGAAAATGGGAATTCCATGACCGGTGCCTGTAATTTGTTTTCTCCCTGTGTTAATTCTATTAAAACTTTGTCCTTTACAACGTCAGAAATAACCGCATTAAAAGATGCTCCTATCATAGAAGAATTTGCTGCATATAATACTTGAAAGGCATCTTTCGTTTTTAACAGGTAATGGTGGATCAATTCTCCATGCATAAGCTCGCTTCTTATACCATATACATAAAGTTCATTTCCATTAAATATAACTTTATCAGCAAGATAATAGATTTCTCTATTCGTAATATTATAAGATATGAAATCAGCCTGGTTCAGTTTTAATTCACTTTTCTTGCTTTGACAGTCCTGAATTTCATTAGTCAGTATATAATCTTCATCTTTTAGTTCATGAATATTTAGTTGGGGAATTCCCATAAAAAAATGAATGCCAGGCACACGGTCAGCTGGTATAAGTACTGAGCGGTATCGGCTTGCTAACCGTTTTAAAAACTGCCAATCTGTCTCAAGATACTGAATTGTAAAATTGTTCAATGTCTGTATATTTTTATCCTTTATCATAAAATTACAATTTGAATATGTATTGCCAATTTCATCGATAATATCCTTATATGGCTGATTCTTATCCTGATAAAACCGTAAATGCTCATTTAAGTCCATCATATAGGTACCACTTTTAACTTCAAGACTCAGTAAACATACTCTACCTTCTCTTTTAATATTGAACTGAGTAATAAATCCATCAAAAAATACCTGTTCCGTCTTCTCAGCCGCTATATACATCTTAAGCTGGGGATATTTATTACTTACACAATAATTTATATATTCCTGTTCTAAATCTTCATTAATAATTCCCTCTATTTCCAGAACGGAATGAGAATTTACATAACGTTTAAGAGTAAGCCTATGAGTTTCTAAAAAATTAAATGGTTCGATTCTATATGCTTTCATAAATTTCCCCCTTTGTTATTGATTTAATTACTCGTTTTACAATGGGTCTCCATTTTGTATACACTTCAAATGGACAGTTAAAATTACCCAGCAAAGTTTTTTCAGGCACTTGAATCAAATACATAACATTATAAGTTGGTCCCTCTAAAGAAGAGCTTCTAAAATCAAAACATTGAATAGACTTATTGTCCTGGTCGGTAATAAAATCTTCATCATAAAATAAGGTGTTGGGATGCACCATTCTTATTGACTCTCTGATTTTATATGCATATGTTTGTAAATCTGATATTTTTAACTCCAACATATTTAAGGCAAAATTAATTTTACCACTTTCGTCCGAGTAAATAATCTGCGGTCTTGGTTCTACTGTGTAACGTTCCTTTATTCTTTCAATAGACATTTCTGTAAACATTACCGGCATATCCATGTATATCATTTCATTAAATAAACTTATTTTCACTAACTGCGTATTATCTTCTTCTATATCCTCATTATTGATGATTCCCAGAATTATCTCATCTATCATCTAGCCCCTCCTTAATCTATTCTTAACATAAAGAATCATTAATCATCTTGGTTACAAAGCCAAAAAAAACCATATTTTTCTTGCTTATAACATAATTCTACTAACTTTTCAACCGATGCGCCAAAATTATACACGTTAGGTTCCAAAATTTGCATATCGTTCTATAAAATTTTACTGGTTTACTGATTTACCGATAGATAGTATAAATCCTGAAATATTTGTTTTATAAATCACTCTTTTTTCAATTCATCCTCATCTCATTCATATAGAAACCGTTGCTGCCTTGCATAGGAACGACTATCATAATAAATTCCTTCCGCTGCCGACCGGCGTAAATAATGCTTCCTCCACCTCTACGCTGCGTTTGCAACATGAAGAGGTTACTAACGCATTAGGTTTCTATTCTATTATTTGCATAGAATACTATAAAAAAGACCTGTCTCATCGGAAGAGGCAGGCCGCAATGTAAAGCGGAGATTTGTGATTCCATTTTCTTTTCTGTTCATTGGTGTTGCTCCATTCACTTTTTCAATCACACACGATATATAAGGATTATACCTTTAACTCCCCTATGTCATCCGTGGAAGAGCCAAAAAAACGGGGCTAAAAATCGCATTTTTCAGCCCCATTTTTTGCTCATTTTTCGCTCAAAAACCACTACATATTGTGGTACAACCCATCTATTTCTTCTCTTTACCACAATACGTCATCATTATCACCGCTTCAACATGGTTCGTCCAGGGAAACATATCCACCCCCCACGCCTTCTTCGCCTCATACCCCTTTTTCTTAAAATACTCCAAATCCCGAGCCAACGTCTCCGGCCCGCAAGACACATACACCACTTTATCCGGCCGCATTTTAGATACAGCGTCAATAAACTCCTCCGTGCTTCCGCTTCTTGGCGGATCCATAAACACCACGTCTACATGCTCTCCGGATTCTGCCATATTGAACATGAATTTTCCTGCATCATTACAATAAAAGCTTGCATTCTTTATATGATTCAGTTTTGCATTTTCAATCGCATCACGTACTGCATCCTTATTTAATTCCACACCAATCACTTCTTTTACGTGGCTGCTGGCAACAATTCCAATCGTACCAATACCACAATAAGCATCGATAATCCTTTCTTTTCCGGTCAGCCCCCGCTGCTTCAATAGCCTTCTTATAAAGAACCTCTGTCTGCACCGGATTTACCTGATAAAAGGATTTAGAGGATATGCGGAAACGGCATCCGCAGAGAACATCTTCTATATAGTCCTTGCCATAGAGTACATTCTCCTTATCTCCAAGCACCATGCTGGTTCCCCTGTTGTTCAAATTTTGTATCACTGTGGTAATTTCCGGATGGCGATCCCTCAGTGCCTTAATAAAATTATTCTTTGAAGGAAATACCGGAGAAGCGGTTACAAGCACAACCATAATCTCACCAGTCTCAAATCCGCGTCGGATCAAAACATGGCGCAACAATCCATATCCTGTATCCTCATCGTAAGTGCGGATTTTAAACGATTTGAGCATTCCCCTGATAGTTCCGATAATCTCATCTGATTTTTGATCCTCAATGAGACAGCTTTCCACTGGAACAACAATATGAGAATTGGCTTCATAAACACCAGAAATAGGGTTTCCCTTTCTGTCATGGTCAAATACGGCATGTACCTTATTGCGATAATGATAAGGATCACTCATACCAATCATAGATTCCAGACGGCAGAAAGGCTTTAACAGCGTTTCCAGATCTTTTTGTTTCTGCTCCAGCTGTTTTTTATAAGGCAGATGAAGGAGCTGACAACTTCCACATCTTCTATAAACGGGACACTGAGACGAATTTCCCTGGCCACGTTCTTTGTGAAATTTATTACCCGGTCTCTCATCATTTCTTACCTTATCATTCCGAGTCTTATCATTTCGGGTTTTATCATTTCCCATCTTTCCATCTTGTCTCTTATCACTTTGTGCAGTTCGGGAAAATGTTTTTTCATTCTGCACTTTTCCATTCTGCCCCTTACCATTCTCTCCCTTCCCGTTATACATCTTTTCACTCCGAGTCTCCACCCTCGGTTTCTTCCCGCTTATTGTCTTACCGCCTTGTGTCCCTACTCTCCCCATACTATCACTGACAAACTCTTTCTTCTCGGTTTTTGCCGCAGGCTTTTTACCTTCTATACGAAACTTTTCTTTCTTCAAACGATTATCTATCATTTCATTAATCCGCCTTTTCTTCTCTGTTATCAAAAGCTATTATAGTATATTCTTCCCCATAAAACCACCGAATTCCGCTGTTTATTGAAAAACTATTGCATTTTCCCCATCGCCGTTTATAATAATTCAAAAAGAGAAAAGGAAGAATTGATAAATGACTGATACAGAAAATAGCTTCTATATAGATAAAACACTTTACAATGGACGTCCAGCAAATTCTTCGGACAGATTGGAAAAGGAGATTCGCACCTATGATCTCTTAGACCGTCTTGAAATCCCCTATCAACGTCTTGACCACGAACCGCTTCCCACCATTGATGCCTGCCGGGAGGTCGATACCCTGTTAAACATTGATATCTGCAAAAACTTATTTCACTGCAATGCAAAAAAGACGGAATTTTATTTGCTCCTGCTGCCAGGAAAAAAGAAATTCCGTACTGCCTGCCTTTCTAAACAAATCGGCTCCTCCAGGCTCTCATTTGCTGATCCTGAGTTTATGATTCAGTTTCTTGATATCACACCCGGCTCTGTTTCTGTTCTTGGACTCATGAATGATAGAGACAACAAAGTTCAGCTCCTTATTGACAAAGATGTGCTATCCTTTGAGTTCTTCGGATGCCATCCCTGCATCAATACCAGCAGCCTGAAAATGAAAACAGCCGACTTAATTGACCGGATTCTCCCTGCCATAAACCACAATTTTATTCTGGTGGATCTTCCTGATGAACCGGATTCTATAACGCGTTGAAGAACTAAAAAAAGGCAGGATTACTATCTCCTGCCTGATCTTTATTTATCTTAATATATTTTACTTTACCTGCCAGATATTGTCGTGGTAGGAGGCAATCCGGTTCTTCCCCGCCTGCTTGGCATAATACATGGCACGGTCAGCCTGTGAAAAAAGTCTCTGATAGTTCTCTTCCTTCTTCCCAGTGCTGCAAACGATTCCGATACTGACGGAAAGGCGTCCTTCCCCTTCCGGTACCGATTTTTTTGCCCGCTTTAACAGCTTTTCCGCCCGCTTGTACACATCGGGTTCGGAGGTAAATACTACGAATTCATCGCCGCCGACTCTGCCTACCAGATCCGGCTCCGGGAAAAGATCACAGAGCATTCCGCCGACTTTCATAAGAATGCGGTCTCCTGTGGGGTGGCCATAGGAATCGTTAATTTCTTTGAAATTATCAATGTCAATCATGCAAAGCCAGCTTTCTGAGTCGCCTTTTAACAGCTCAGCGACCCGGTATTCGAAGGCTGATTTGTTGTAAACTCCTGTCAATCCGTCTTTTAAAGACTTTAAAAGTAGTTGCTCTTCTCGCGCTTTTGATCCGCTGATATCCTGAAGCTTGCCGATCATCTTAAGCGGAGCAGTCTTTTTGTCTTCCCAGATAGCGGTTAAATTACAGCAGCACCAGTGAAATGGTTCCCCTTTCTTTGCCATACTGAATTCGAAGGACCGCATCTCCCCTTCATTGGGTGCATTATCTCTGTGCTTTATAAAAAAACGCTCAAATGCCTGTAAATTAATCTGGCCTTTTGCATTAGCTGAAAGATACAGCCGCTTCTCTGGATAGGAATACTCGAACAATACAGTGTCAGTAAAAAAACTCATGTTCCCGTACAGCTGCTCTGCCTGGCTGAAACGGAAAGACTCCTGTATGATTCCCTTACTCTCACTTTCTAATTGTCTTTCTGAATTTCCTGTCATGATACTTCCCCCTGTACCTCACGGAATCCTTTATTACCCGTCTTTTCTATATGTATATCATACATGATAACGCTTTTCAACCGTATATGCAACTTGTTTTTGGAGCATTATTACGCATATAATACGTAATGTCTGGTTAAAATATCCTTTATGATAAACCAAGAGGTGATAATGTTGAATGAACAATTTGTCAGGAACCGAATCACAGAACTCCGCCTGAAGAAAAATATTTCGGAATATCAGATGAGCTTAGATCTGGGGAAGAATAAAAGCTATATACAAGGTATTTCTTCAGGACGTTCTATGCCATCCATGAAACAGTTTTTTGAAATCTGTGATTATCTTGAACTTACTCCCATTGAGTTTTTTAATACAGAAAAAAAAGAGCAGACTCTTTACAGGGAGGCCGCGGCAATTTTAAATGAATTAAGCCTCGAAGATCTGGAAGCGGTTTTTCCAATTTTACTGCGGCTCAGGGCGAAAACGGACATAAAAAAGCAGGCAGAACCTTAAATCACTAAGGTCCTGCCTGTTTTTTATATTGCTCTGGTCTGATCTTTCAGCCAGTTAGCTTCTTCCTCTGTCAGATGAGGTGCTACCGCATCATAGACTTTTTTGTGATAATCATTTAAAAGTGTTTTATCCCGTTCTGTCATCAGTGACGGATCTAACGCCTCCAAATCAATGGGTACCATAGTCAGAGGTTCAAACTCCATAAACTGACCGTATTCATTGAATTCCGCTTTTTTACATACAATCATATTTTCAGTTCTTACTCCGTGGCTTCCTTCAATATAAACTCCAGGCTCATCGGAAGTAATCATACCTTCTTCCAGAACGCAGTTGTCCTGACGCTCGGCAACCATACGCCAGCGGAAACCATTGGGACGCTCATGTACATTGAGAAGATATCCCACTCCATGCCCTGTACCGTGGTCAAAGTTGATTCCACGGCTCCAGAATGGTTCTCTGGCAACATAGTCAAGTGTCAGACCTCTGCAGCCATACAGGAACTTTACAGCTGCCAGACGGAGCATGCTGATGACTGTAAGTGTAAAATGCTCCCGTTCCCCATCAGTTAGGGGGCCTACCGCAATGGTTCTTGTTACGTCAGTGGTTCCTTCATAGTACTGGCCACCGGAATCCACCAGATATAGTCCTCTTGGTTCAATGGCAGCATTGCTTTCTAAAGTTGCCTTATAATGACACATGGCGGCATTGGATCCGTAAGCTGAGATGGTGTCAAAGCTGATTCCTAAATTACCTTCCTGCTCAGAACGAAGGCTATCTAAGTATTCCTGAGCACTGATCTCGGTGATTTCCTGCTTACCCACATTGTGCTTCAGCCAGTAGATAAATTTCACCATGGCTGTTCCGTCTTTTATATGACCCTTTTTCATATTTTCTATTTCAACAGGGTTTTTTAATTGCCTTCGCCAGAACAGAAGGGTTCATACGATCAATGATCCGGTTGGAAGAATCAATTCCTTTTACAATGGCATAATTGGTTCTGCCGGTCTCAAGGAGAATTCTCTGATCTCTTAACTGACTGACAGAAGCATAAATGTCATTATAAGGGCGAACCGTTACTGAGAGCTCTTTTAAATATGCCTTTACCTGGTCATTTAAGGTTTCTTCATTTATAAACAGGTAGAAACGTTCCATTGTCACCATTGCATAAGAAAGAACAACCGGATTGCAGCTCACATCATTTCCCCTGATATTTAAAAGCCATACGATATCGTCCAGTGAGGTGAGAATATGAGCAGTTGCTTTTTCTTTTTTCACATTTCTTCTCTTAAATCACTGATCTTTTCAGCTGATGATTTACCGGCAAACTTCTCTTCCAGAATCCAGACCGGCTCTTTTGACAATTGGGGACGCTGCTTCCAGATCTGATCCACAAGATCCTCTTCATATGCCAGAGTTACATGTTTATCTGCCAGCTTTTCTTCAAAATCCAGCCCCTGACGGCAATTTACAACACGTCCGTCAAAGCCCAGCTTTCCGCCTTCTGGCAGTACTGCTTCCAAATATTCCAGAATTTCAGGAACTCCCGGATTTCCCATCTTTCTCAGTTCTACCCCAGTGCCGGAAAGCTGCTTTCCTGCCTGAACAAAATATCTGCCATCTGTCCACAGACCTGCTTCGTCTTTTGTGATTACGGCAGTTCCTGCGGAACCGGTAAAGCCTGTCATAAATTCTCTTGCTTTAAAGTATTCTCCTACGTATTCTGATTCATGAAAATCAGAAGTGGGAATCATATAAGCGTCCATATGGCGCTCTGCCATTAAGTCTCTTAACTGTTGCAGTCTTTCACTTATCATTGCTTTGCTTCTCCTTTGGTTTCAAAATAATTTTCTATTGCCTCCGTAATGCCCTCGCTGTATGTGGGGTGGGCGCGCATGGCCAGCCGGAGCTGTTTGGCCGTTAACCCGTTTGCAATTGCGGTTGCCATCTCACTAATCATATCCGTTGCTCTGGGACAGACAATCTGGGCTCCCACCAGAGTTCCGGAGTATTCCTCAAATACCAGATGAATAAATCCGTTCTGTCTGCTGGTAATAATGGATTTTCCATTGGAACGCATGGAATAACGGCCACAGCGCACATTCATATTGTTTGCAATGGCCAGTTCTCTGGTAATTCCCACCGATGCGATCTCAGGCTCTGTATAGATGCAGCTGGGAACCACCGGCAGTTTCACAAACATTCCGTTTGGTACAACGCTAAGGCGAATGGTATGTTCGATCCCCGCGATCTTTTCTACTACATAAGTTCCCTGTGCAGCAGCAACGTGAGCCAGCAAAATATCTGATGCCACATCTCCGATGGCATAAATTCCGGGCTCACTGGTCTGAAATTCTGAATTTACTTTTAAGCGGCCATTCTCCACCTCTAAGCTTACATCTTCTCCCAGAAGTTCGTCAATGCAGGGAATTCGTCCTGCTGCAATCAATATCTGACTGGTACGAATGGTCTGTTCCTGCCCGTTCATTTCAAAGACACAAGCAAGTCCGTGTTTTTCCTCTTCTTTAATTTCCTTAACATTTGCCAGGCAGTGAACAGTAATTCCTCTCTGCTTCAGCTCTTCTTCCAGTGCCTGTGACACTTCCAAATCCATGGGACCCAAAAGATGGTCTTTCTGTTCAAGTATTGTTACATTGGAACAAAGCGCGCTGAAAATGGTGGCAAATTCCACTCCGATCACACCTCCCCCGATCACGAGAAGGCGGTCATAATTCCAGGTATCTGAAGCAAGCAGCCTCTCACTGGTTAACACGCCCGGTAAATCCACTCCCGGAATATTGGGTATGGCACATTTTGCTCCTGTGGCTATTATGAGTTGATCTGCAGAATAAAAATCTTTTCCTTCCGGGCCGCTCACTTCCACCGTTTTATTTCTACGTATCACAGCTGTGCCGGTGATCACTGTAATATTCTCAGCTTCAATTAAATCTGAAATGCCTTTTCGGTATGATTTCACCGAGTTTTTTTTGTAATGCTGCATTTTCTTAAAATCAAAGGAAATAAAATCAGTAGATACACCAAATTCATCGCAGTTTTGAAGCTCTTTAAATTTACTGGCGGCATGGAGAAGGGATTTTGTTGGAATGCACCCTTTATTCACACAGGTTCCTCCAAGCTTTTCTTTTTCCACAATTGCCGTCTTTAACCCCAAAGAAGCAGCCTTTAACGCGGCCGTATAACCGCCAGGCCCTCCTCCTATGATAATGATGTCATAATGTATTGCCATGAAACCTCCTACTACCGGATCAGTCCAAAATGAAGGCAGGCATTCTTAATTCCATCCTGATCGATGGCATCTGTAATATAATCTGCTGCCCGCTTCAGCTCATCCATCGCATTGCCCATTGCAATTCCGATTCCTGCAGCCTTAACAATATCATAATCATTCATGCTGTCCCCAAATGCAATCGTCTGAGAAAGAGGAATCTTATAAAAGTCACAAAGTCTGGCAAGCCCCACTGCCTTAGATGCCTTTCGCTCTACTACGTCTGCCCCTTTCTTGTCTGCAAACATATGAACGTGGATTTCGGGGAACTCCTCTTCCATGGTTCTTGCACCAGCTTCATCACCGATATATGCCATGGTTCTTACATCGAGTTGTACCAGTTTGCTGGCATCTGCAAAATTTCTTCTGCATTCTCCCCATAGCTTCCTGTCATGTTCTGCAACCGCTTCCGGGTTTACATAATAGTCATATTCTCCTACCGTGGTGCCAACACTGTAAGGTGTGGTCTTTGCATAGGCCAGAATCTGCTTTAAAAGATTTTTATCAAAGAAATGTTCATATATTACAGTCTCTCCTACAGTGACCTTGGTTCCATTGAGGTGAATAATTGCATCCGGCCGAATCTGATCCCTTATTGCAGTACTGAATATGGAATCCATATCTCTTCCAGTTGCCACCACTATGGTATAATTCTCCCTCAGTTTCTCGATTGTCTCCATCGCACTTGCCGGAATCGACCAGTCTCTATGATCAAGCAGCGTCATATCTATATCAAAGCTTACGATTGGTTTCATCTATTTTCACCTTTTTTTCTTCCTGATTAGTCTTGTCTATTCCATCATATATTAAATTTTGAAATATTTCAACAAATATACTTTACCAATTGGAAATTTTCTGCTATAATGTCTGAGTGTCAGGAAACGGAGTATGGCGTAGCTTGGTAGCGCGCTCGGCTGGGGGCCGAGAGGTCGCAGGTTCAAATCCTGTTACTCCGATTGACGATGTAATATTAGTACCGGATTTCCCATTAGATAGGAAACCGGTGCTTTTGGTTTACCGATAAAAGTATGGAGACATAGCTCAGCTGGGAGAGCATTTGCTTGACGTGTAAAGGGTCGCAAGTTCGAATCCTGTTGTCTCCATTAATTATAAACCCTGGTAAGTACAAGGATTCCTTGTGTTTACTGGGGTTTTTGTGTTTTAAAGATTACGGGCCTGCTAGACTTTATTAAATAGAAAATAAATGAAAACACTTGACCAATCGAACAAACGTTCTTATAATTATCTTCAGGAGGTGATTATAGATGAAAGCAAAATGTGAACTTGAGCCAGTTTTGAATAAATGTCCCTACTTTGATCCAGTGGAGCAGGAATGTAACTCTAATAATAGCTGTTGCGGATTTTATAGAATTCCCAGCGCAGAAAGTATCCCTCAGTATTTTAGGCAGCCACGTTGGTATGAACAGTACTATAAAAAACGATAGTGCAATGCAGGCTCGCAAAACCGAACCCGCCTAAGCAATTATTTATACTTTGTGACGGAGGTCGTAAATATAAAGATAATACATTTAGATGTTATTTCCGAAGAAGTTATTAAACTCTTTTCCGATCAGGATGACTTTATGATGGACTTTCTAGGTGCTGATAGTGCTTACTATACCCGTTATAGCAGTAATGAAAATATAAAAATTGTTTGGTTAGCCTACTTTGATGACTTCCCAATAGGCTGTGTTGCTTATCGAAAAAAATCTTATAATGTCGGTGAAGTTAAACGTATGTTTATAAAAAATGAATATCGCGGACGTGGAATATCTAAATCATTGCTTAATATCGTAGAGCAATATGCGAAACAGTGCGGTGATAATAAGCTACATTTAAGCACGCGTATTACACTTGAACCAGCTATTACATTGTACCGACATTCTGGGTTTTTAGAAACATTTCGCGATGGTCTTTATATAGAGATGGAAAAGAAACTGTAATTACAACTTTCGCAAATGAGCATGATACGAAGTCAGAAAATAGAATGTGTAACGATAAACACTACTAGCTATCAGTAATTAGGTTAGTAGTTTTTGTTTTAGGTTCAATTCAAAACATTCATAACTTGGTCAAATTTGGTTCTATATAACATTTTACTCTTGTCAGAGAGTTTTTCATAACTCCTTATCAATTTATTTCTTACAAATTCTCTACCTTCATTAATATCCATTTTTTTATTTACATAGGCTAAATATAATAAACTAGGGACATTATCAAAATGAGAAATGGCATCTGCATCTGTAACACATAATTCCTCCAGAGTCACTCTTGAATTCGATATACTACCCCTGTGATTTCTGATACATTGCTGAATAAGCTTAATTTTATCAGGGGAATAGTTAAATTTGTGTAGAATATTTTCAGCCATTTCTGCACCATGAATATGATGTTTCTCATATAAACTATAATCTGTTATAGAGGCAATATCATGTAACCATGCAGCTATTAATACAACTTCTTTATCCGCATTATAGCTATCTGCCAGAATTTCAGCATTTTTAACTACAGCCTGAATATGATAATAACATCCCATTCCAAAATGATTAGTTGGTAATTTACACCTATGTTCAACTTCTTCACATAAGTAATTTAGAATATCTTCTCGCATATGGACCTCACTTAATACAATATAAATTCTTGTATTATAATAATACAGGACATTATATGAACTAGCAATATTAAGTTTGTTCTTATTGCCACAAATATTTAGGTATCCGGAATTCAAACCGCTGCCCTAATTGTGGAAGATAATTTCGTTAAACACTTATTTCCCGGCTCAAAATCCAACCACAATAGCACCGTCCGCCATTTTTCTAAAAATCACTTGACCTTAAACATAAATTGTAGTAAATTATACACAATTATTTATAATTATTCACGCAGACTTTGCCGCCGGGTAAAGTATCACACCAGCGTTCAGATTTCATACCATTAGGCCATTGAAGGTATGATATTCTGGACTTTTTTTAATAAGGAGGAAATGAAATGGATTTGCAGATTATTGACAGGAAGTTTTCTATATGTAAGCTGAAAGAAATAAGTACTGAGCTCTTAAATCATGACTTTACATTTATCAGCAAGACCGATAACGAATTATCGTTGATATGCGAAACGGATCATATGCCAGAAATAAATCTGACTGTAGAACATGGATGGCGTTGTTTTCGAATTGCGGAGGACGCATCCTTTGAAAAGTATGGCATGATTGCATTTTTATCTAAAATTATTGCTAATGAGAAGACCTGCATTTTGGTTGTTGCCACTTATGATACAGATTACATATTTTTAAAAGAAGATCGTTTAGAAGACGTAAAAAAGGCCTTGCTGGCAAATGGTTGTAAATTTATCTAATTACCCAGTCCGCCCTACTTAGAAAGAATACATAACTGGCGTCCGCATACTATATACCATAAGTAAAACAGATCGGGGGCCGGTTATGCAAAAAATATTGGATGAGAATTATTACGACTTTATCATTGATAACTCCATGATCCCCAGATATAATACCGGAGATAACATCACACTATTAAATGATGCTCATTCATTGCTGCATGTCTCCAGAAGTGTAATGGACGTTTGCGATATCGGACGTACCCCCTATTACGCCTTCCCTTCAATTTATACCCTTGCATCTTCTGCCAGTGATGAAATTTCAGCCAATAAAACAGTGGAAAACAATACCGTTTACAATCTCCTTGGGCAGTGTACACTGGTTGGCATTGTAGACACGGGGATCGATTATCAGCATCCGGCTTTCCGAAATGCAGATGGTTCCACCCGTATTGTATCCCTCTGGGATCAGACTGATCAGAGCGGGGTATCTCCAAAAGACTTTACCTTTGGTACAGAATACAGCAAGCAGCAGATCAATGCCGCACTGCTTTCCAATGATACGATGTCACTGGTCCCCACAGTTGATACGAATGGCCATGGAACCGCCATAGCCAGCATTATATCAGGCAGTATCGATACCAAAATTCATTTAGTGGAATTGTTCCCTATAGCGAACTTGTTGTGGTGAAATTAAAAGAGGCAAAGAGAAATCTGAGAAATGTTTTTTTAATACCAGAGGATGAACTGTGTTTCCAGGAATCTGATGTTATTCTTGGCATCCGTTATCTGGTTGATGAAGCCAAAAAAATGGAGCGCCCCCTTGTCATTTGTATTGCAATGGGAACCAGCCAGGGAATTCATGACGGGCAGGGCGTAATGAGCCAGTATCTGGCAAATCTTCTGCTCTTATCAGGTGTTGACGTTTCCATAGCTGCAGGTGATGAGGGAAACCGGGGGCGGCACTATTTTGGGACCATTGATTCGCCTCCCTATAGCACCGAATTTCAGTTAAACATAGGGAATGACGATAAAAAATTAGCCATGGAAATATGGCCCAACATTCCTGGCAGACCGGCAATCCAGATTATTTCTCCGGATCGAATGATGACATATAAAATTGAACCTTCCTTTAACGAATGTATAAAATTTGCTTTTGGCCAGGGTCTGGTATGGGTAAATAACATTGTTTTTGAGGAAGAAACAGGGCTGCAGCTGATCTTAATACGCTTTGACCAGGCTGAACCAGGAATTTGGACCTTCCGCCTGGACAGCACGGAAGACCAGCCTTTTTTATTTTAATTCCTGGCTTCCGGCTGGTAATCTCATATCGGATTATACTTACTTTATAAATGCAAGTCCCGATACTACCATAACTAATCCGGGAAATTCAATTAATACTCTGACCACCTCCGCCTACAACCAGATTGACGGTACAATATTAGTACAGTCCGGCAGAGGCTATACCAGCAACGGTATGGTTAAACCAGACATTGCAGCTCCCGGTTACCAGATTCCATGCGCACTTCCCCAAAACCGGTACGGAACTATGAGCGGGACAGGAGCTGCGGCTGCCCGGGCGGCGGGAGGAATCGCCATGGTCATGGAATGGACTCTGTGCAAAGGGAATTTTACCTCCCTTACCGGAAAACAGATTAACCGCATGATTGCCCGTGGAGCAAAACGCAGCAGTTCTTATCTCTATCCCAATAATGTATGGGGTTATGGACAGTTAGATATTAATGGGTTAATTACCCGGCTGATTAATGTTTTATAATCTTGCTGTACAATTCATCCAGCTTCTCAATACCAATGGTCAGATACCGGAAAAGAGACTCTGCAGCAAAGGAAAAAACAATCAATAATAACACACATATATTAGACATTTCACTTATGGCAAACAGCTGATTAAGAAAGATCCCGCAAAATACCAAACCCAGTATATTAAATATTATAATTCCGTTTTTCAAAGGATTGAGAGGTGCACTGATCTTCGTGAGTATCATAAAGCCAACCACAGACAAAAGCATGGTGGATGCAGTGGCGATGTCATTCTTAGGAAGTGAAAATACTTCTCCGCAAACCACCAGGGCTCCCACTGCCAGTACGTCTGTCAAACCGGCAGGAAGTGCTTTAATCAGCACATTTTCAGAAAATGACCTTTGATGCGGTTTTTATTTGCCTCCAAGGCCAGCAAAAATCCGGGAAAACCTATGGTAAACATACTGATCAGAGATATTTGGGAAGGTTCCAGTGGGTAGGTAAACGAAATTAGCAGTGAAAGCAGGGCGAGCAATATGGAGAAGATGTTCTTCACCAAAAATAATACCGCCGAACGCTGTACGTTATTTACTACTCGTCTTCCTTCTATTACTACGTTGGGCATATGGGCAAAATCGGAATCCAGTAAAACCACCTGAGCCGCCTGTGCTGCAGCTTCACTTCCCGATGCCATTGCCACGCTGCAATCCGCATCCTTCATTGCAAGAATATCATTTACTCCATCACCAGTCATAGCAACCGTATGACCGGCCTTTTGCAGTGCCTGTACCAGTTTTTGTTTCTGTTTGGGGGTAACTCGCCCGAAAACCGTATATTCCTCTAAAGCATTTGCAAGCTTACTGTCTGTATCCAGTGTCGTTGCATCTATGAACTGATCTGCATGCTCTATTCCTGCACGACTGGCAACCTCCGATACTGTCTCTGGATTGTCTCCCGATATGACTTTGACGCATACCCCCTGCTCTTTGAAATAAGAAAAGGTCTCTCTTGCATTTTTCCTGATTGGATTTGTTAAAATAATATATCCCAAAGGCACTACCTTTTCTGTCAGTCCATTCTTCAGACTGCTTCCTTCATATTTTCCCAGTAAAAGGACTCTGTGACCATTTTTAATGTAAGTGCTGATTTCAGGAAGAATGAGATGATACTCTTTTCGCATTACAAATTCAGGTGCCCCAAGTAAGAAGCTGCCATCTGAAAATGATATCCCGCTGTATTTAGTAGTAGATGAAAATGGAATCACCTCAATGGTTTCCCGTTTTTTTGAATTCGTATTAAATGCTGCAACATATTCCCGGATTGCTTGCATTGTTGCATTATCATCCGGAATTGACATGGCATAATCCGTTAAAAGCAGCTCAAGTTCTTCTTTCGTCTTTATCATCTGGGAATTTACTTTGCTTGGGAGAACTTCCAAAACCTCCATTCCCGGTTCCGTTATTGTCCCTGTCTTATCAACGCACAGTACGTCTACCCGGGCAAGGGCTTCGATACTTTTCATATCATGGAGAATGACCTGTTTTTTTGCTAATCGCATGGTACTTAAAGCCAGGGCTATGGTAGTCAGTAAATAAAGTCCCTCCGGTATCATACCGATAATAGCCGCCACCATGGAGACAATGCTTTTTTGCATGGTTTCATGATTCAGATAATAACCCTGGGAAAACAAAAGGATACCAATGGGGATGATTCCTATCCCGATCCATTTCACCAGCTGATTGATGGAGCGTATCATTTCTGACTGCTCACCGCTTCCCATGGCTTTTGCTTCAGCCGTGAGTTTTGTTATATAGGACTCATTTCCCACATGCTCCAGCTTTGCATAACATTGCCCGGATACCACAAAACTCCCTGATAAAAGACTGCTTCCACTTATCTTTTCAATTTCATCTGCCTCACCTGTTAAAAGGGCTTCATTGACCTGTATATTACCCTCAATCACAATAGCATCTGCACAGATCTGATTTCCGGCTGACAGTAAGACAATATCGTCCTTTACTAATTGCTGGGATAGGATTTGTTTTTGTACTCCATTTCTGAAGACGATGGAATGGGGGGCATTAATTAAATTCATCTTATCCAGTATTTGTTTGGCCCGAAGCTCCTGTACAATTCCTATTATGATGTTTCCTATAATAACAGGTAAAAATGTCAGGTTGCGGTAGGAACCAACGTAAATCAGCAGTATGGCTATGATTAAAAAAATCAGGTTAAAATAGGTCAGTATATTGGATAGTATTATATTTTTAACGGACTTTCCTGTTGAAATGTCGCTCTGATTTACCAGCCCCTGCTCTATTCTTTCATTTACCTCGTCATCGGTAAGTCCTCTCCAGCCAGTGTTTTGTGCATCATTTGTCATATCACTCATCTTACACCTCATAATCTTTTTATAAGTTTCTATTGTATCAGTAATATCTTAAGCAACTGAGAAAACTTTATTAATTATTCTAAAGCAGAACTAAAAATTATTATTGCTTTATTTTGTATTGACTATTGTTATCTTATATGGTATATTAAATTAGTATTTTAATAAAGTTTTGATTTCGCATGTATTTGTAAGTCATTATTCTATTGATGATTTACAAGTATATGCGATTTTTTAGTTTTAAGCAGAATACACAATAATTTTAAGGAGGTATCTTTTCATGAAAAAAGGTACAGTAAAATGGTTTAATGCACAAAAGGGTTTTGGTTTCATCTGTGACGAAGAAGGCAACGATATTTTCGTTCATTTCTCCGGTCTTGCTATGGAAGGTTTTAAGTCTTTAGAAGATGGCCAGTCTGTTGTTTTTGAAACAATCAATGGCAACCGTGGTCTTCAGGCAGTTAACGTTCACGTAGCTTAATTTTATACAGATGTACGAATCACGTCTATTTATCCATTTTCTTCAAATACCCATTTGATAAAGTGAATTTGTTAAGGTGAAAATGTACCAACTATCTGTATTTTAAAAAGTCAGAGTTATTTTTATTTATTACAGCTAAGCCAGCATGGTTTATATTATATATTCCCTGCTGGCTCAAACTAATTATTCATTCCTTTATATAGTTGTTAAAAAAGGCGGGTACCCGAATAAATCGGATACCCGCCTTTTTTACGATTAATTGCAGCCACAATCATCGTCATCATCAAAACGACGATGGCAACGAGGATCATTACAGCCAGCTCTATATCCAGCCCAGTAAGCTCTTCTAACTTCCTCTGAGCAGTCAACTTCATCATCTTCATCGCAGTCACAATTATTATTCCAATTGCCATTACAATTTCTATTACAATTATTGTTGCAGCGATTTCCACAACCCCAGAAGCATCCCATTGTTTACTACCCCCCTTTTCAAATTATAATGTATTATATGGTGGTTAAAGACAAGATGTGAATGGAGTAGCGCTGGCATGTCCGGCTTGTTCACACAATAAAAGAACATGCATATATTATTATTACAGAACGAGATATCAAAACATTACCGGGGAACACAAAAACGAGCGCAAGCCGCCGCAAATCCGCCTTACCAATGTAAAATAACTCATTTTCCGCGCTGTCAGATATTGTATCTTCGGTTGATAATGAGTTCTGTAAACTGCCCGATCATAAGTATGAAACCTCAGCAGGGCGAAAACCAACGCATCCTGGTTTTCGCCCTTTTCTAATTAATCTGATCTTCGTTTGGTATTCGGTCCCATACCTTCTCTGCGGGAATTATGGGTATGGTTCTGATTCTCAACTTTCCCTTTTTCTTCCCTGTATTGATTGGCTGAATTTGTTTTCTTTGTATCATCCTTTGACATAATTATCACCTCATAATTAATATGTCTGCCAGTTCCATATTTTATGCAAATCCGGATTCACGCATAAATAATTCCTCCTGGTACATCCTAATTGTGAGGTGATAATCATGTCATATATAGCTCCTGCAGTCCAGGCAAAATTTGAAACGCTTTCCATTGATTTAAAAAATCAGATCCTGGAACGAAATGTGCAGATCAACAACATTTACGACCTGATCCGAGTTCTGGAAGAAATCGTAAATGAGGGAAAATGATCCTTATATCAGCAGCCACAGGCCTATAAAGACCTGTGGCTGTTTTCATCTGCTAATGGCATAAAAAGAAATAAGGGCCGAACCCCCTGAGGAACGACCCATGAAAAAATGAATATTCAATTATCTGCAGCTTCTTAAGAATGAGGAAAGCTGACGGGTATTGCAGGAACTTCCGGTATTGCAGGTATTGCCTGTGGATGCACCTTTTTTGCCAGTTGAAGTATTGCAGTTAGAGCTGTTGGTGTTACATCCATACTTGCTTAACAGACTGTTTAAAGACTGTCCATAGCAGGATGAAGTATAGCAGTTAGATGAAAAACAGTTAGGCACTGAACTGGAACAGGTCGCTGCCTGTGCTGTGATTGGTGTTCCTGCTACGGTTAATACAGCTGCTGCTGCTAATACAAATGCTGGTAATTTTCTCATGGTAATATCCTCCTTATTTGTTACACAAATGTTACATTTCCTTTACAAAATGTATCATAACATACATAAAATGGAATTACACTAGGAGAAAAATGGCAATTAACCTATCTTTTCCAGTTGATATTCATCCACTGCCAGCTTCAGGGCACCCATGATCCCCTGATTGTCGTTAAGGCTTGGTAAAACAATATAATGCTCCATATCTTCCAGTTCTTTTGTTTTGATATAACCGCCCAGCTGACGGGTTACTTCCTCTCTCACCAATGGAATTAAATGCTCCTGATGCATCACACCGCCTCCCAGAATAATTCGCTGGGGAGAAAGTACCATAATATAATCCACAAGTGCCTGGGCGATATAATAAGCTTCCAGTTCCCAGACTTCTTTTCTGTCTGCCAGCTGTGCTCCCTTCATTCCCCAGCGAGCCTCTATGGCAGGACCTGCCGCCATGCCTTCCAGGCAGTTTTTGTGGTATGGACACGCACCCTCAAAGGAATCTTTAGGATGTCTGGATAAAAGCAGATGTCCGCCCTCCGGGTGAAGCATTCCGTGAAGCAGCTTTCCATTGGATATAATACCAGCTCCCACGCCAGTTCCAATGGTAATATACATACTGTTCTCAAGCCCCTTTGTAATCCCAGGTAGCCTCACCAAGGGCAGAACCGTTCACATCGGTATCAAACCCCACCGGCACCTTCAAAGCCTCTTTAAATGCTCCCACAATATCATAGTTCAGCCACGCAAGCTTGGGAGTGGTGGTGATATAGCCATACGTATCTGATTTCCTGTTAAGATCAATGGGACCAAAGCATCCGATTCCCAATGCTTCAATTTTCTTATCCAAAAAATATGCAATCAGTTTGGGCATGGTAATCTCCGGTGTCTCCGTCGGTATGGAAACCCGCTCTAAAATCTCGCCATTCTCATTGCCTATGGCACAAACCATCTTTGTGCCTCCTGCTTCTAATGCTCCCAGTCTCATAACTTCTCCTCCTGCTTTATTCGGGATTGGAACAGATGACAGACATCTTCCCCTCAAATCTGCACTCTTTACTCTTTGCCGGTATAATAAAATTCTGACCTGCTTCCAATGGGATTCCGTTGATGGAACCTTTTCCGCTTATCACACTGACATTGGTAAAAAACTTAGAAAAATCTTTCGCAAACACCCCATCAATATCATACTTGTCCACGGAATAGTACTTACAGGTAATTAAATGCGTATGCACAGCCCCGGATAGCTTCTCTGTTACAGCTGTTGTCTGATTTTCTTTAAATGGAGCCCTGATAGTGGCAATACTCTGTTCCACATGCAGCTGTCTTGGTTTTCCATCTGAAAGACGGTCATAATCATAGACACGGTAAGTGATGTCACTGCTCTGCTGGGTCTCAAGAATTAAAGTTCCGCCCTTAATCGCATGGACGCAACCCGGATTAATCTGGAAGAAATCTCCCTTCTTAACGGGAACAGTCCGTATAAATTCATCCCACTGATGGTTTCGTATCATGAATTCCATCTCATCCCGGTCTTTGGCATAATGACCGATCACGATTTCTGTATCCGGTTCACAGTCCAGAATGTACCAGCATTCAGTTTTTCCAAGAGAACCATTCTCATGAATTTTTGCATAACTGTCGTCAGGATGCACCTGAATGCTTAAATCATTCTTTGCATCGATGATTTTAACCAGAAGAGGAAACTGGTCTCCGGGATAAAAACCGAATATCTCCGGTTTTTCCTTCCATAATCGGCTTAGAAGCTTTCCGTCATAAATTCCTCCGGCAATCTGGCATTCCCCATTCTTGTGAGCACTGATTGCCCAGCATTCCCCTGTGGTATTGCTTGGTATGTCATATCCAAATACTGTCCGAAGCTTATTGCCGCCCCAGATGGCTTCCTTAAAAACAGGTTCCAGAAATAAAAACTCCATCACTCTTCCTCCTTATGTGTCAACCCTGTATGCTTACTGCCTATATTTTACATGAATATCAGTAAAAGGAAAAGAGGTATTTCAAGTTAAAGAGAATCTTTTCCATATACTTCAATCTGAGTAAGGGCAGGGAACGGAGAAGGATCATCTGCTTTTATTAATTTACTCAGCTTTAACCAGGTAATCTTACTCTTTTTTATTGAGAATACATGAGGCTTTATGCTTTTTTCCATTTTCACAACCTGGCTGGATCCGTCTGAAAATGTAAAGGTAGCTTCCACCCACCAGTTATCGTGGGGGAAATCGGCACGGGTATATAATACAATCTGGTCAAAATCAACTTCCCGTCCAAAATCCAGAGTAATTTCTGCATCATCCTGGCGGTTAATTCCCCATGATTCATAGGGCCACTCTCCATGAGATTCATTGGCAAGAACGCCATCGATGGCATTGCGTGCTGCAAATACAGCCTCACCTCTGGTTTCTACATTGGCAAACGCATGAGGGAAACAACCGGTATCACCATGCTGGTCCATCACATTGACTGCAAGATTGCGGTACTGTTTTACTTTAGTCTCCCCGGCTTTTCCAATGGTGAGATAATGCTTCGTTCCGGTAAATGCCTTGGGATTGTAGGATACTTTTTTATCTCCAAATGGTATGGTAAAAATCACTTCCGGTTTTGTTATATAGACTAAGGATTCATCCATACAGTCATCAATCCGGATTACATAATGTCCGCCGGGCTCATCTGTTTTGCATACGATGGTATCTCCTTCTTCATAACTGCCTTCATATACCAGGACTGCCTGCTCCTCTCCTGATGCAAACGCTTTTATGGTATCGCTTAATCCCTTTACAGTAATGGATACACTGGTCATCATTCGTCCTCCTGCTCTTCCTGTTCAAAATAGTCTTTGTATTCTACCTCAATCTGGTGTTTCATACGTTTCATGCTGTAAGTCAAGTGTTCTCTGAGGGATTGCTCCAGACCTTCAATATCCTTTTTTTCCAGCAATTCAAACAGCTCCGTATGCTCTCTGATGATTCTTGTAAAATCGGTTTCTGTTACAAAATCCAGCATTCTGAATCTGGTGTAATGAAGCTGCTGTGCCTGTATCATATCCCAGAGTTTCCGCTTACCGGTAGCCCGGTACCAGATGGCGTGCATCTCTGCGTCCATACGGTAAAACTGCTCTGGTTCAAATCCTTTTTCCAGTATAAGCGCCTGCTGCCTGCGGATCATATACCGGACTTCCTCCATCCAGAGTGGAGTTGCCATATTGGCAAAATCACGCATAACCATGGTTTCCACGGCAACGCGCATGTAAATCATCTGTTTGATGGTATCCAGATTAAGAAGTGTCACCTGCGTACCGGAATAAGGTACGGATATGACGAATCCCTGCTCCTGCAGCTTTCTTACCGCTTCTCTTACAGGAGTCCGCGATACACCAAACCGTTCGCAAATCTCATTTTCACTTATGATCTGTCCGGGCTTTAATTCCAGATCCAGAATCTCCTGCTTTAAAGTTTCAAACACCAGGTCGCCACGGTTTTTATAGGTCTTGGTCTTTCCTTCCATTGAACCCTCTCCGTCCTTAAAATTTAAACATAACAATTAAATAAAATATGCCATGACCCCCGCCTGTTAAGGGCGGGCATCATGGCCATGTTTATCCCTCGCGGGACTTCCCTGTAAGGGCATGCAATTACTGTGGCTGTTTACCGATGTAAGCTAAAATACCGCCGTCAACGTAAAGAATATGTCCGTTGACAAAGTTAGAAGCATCAGAGGAAAGGAATACTGCAGGACCTGAAAGATCCTCAGCCTCACCCCAGCGTCCAGCCGGTGTCTTAGCAATGATGAACTGATCAAAGGGATGTCTGGAACCATCTGCCTGTACCTCACGTAAAGGTGCAGTCTGTGGTGTTGCAATGTAGCCAGGTCCGATACCGTTACACTGAATGTTGAATTCACCGTACTCAGAAGCAATGTTCTTTGTCAGCATCTTCAGTCCGCCCTTTGCAGCTGCATAAGCAGATACAGTCTCACGTCCAAGCTCAGACATCATGGAACAGATATTAATAATCTTTCCGTGACCTTTTTTAATCATTGACGGAATTACTGCCTTTGCTACGATAAACGGAGCATTTAAGTCAACATCAATTACCTGTCTGAACTGTTCTGCTGTCATATCGCACATAGGAATACGTTTGATAATACCTGCGTTATTAAACAGGATATCGATCACGCCTACTTCTTTTTCTATCTGAGCAACCATGGCATTAACTGCCTCTTCGCTCGTAACATCACAAACATATCCGTGAGCAGTAATGCCCTCTTCCTTGTATGCTGCAATTCCTTTGTCTACTAATTCCTGCTTAATATCATTAAAAACAATGGTAGCGCCAGCTTCTGCAAGAGACTTAGCAATCGCAAAGCCAATACCATAAGAAGCGCCTGTTACAAGTGCAACTTTTCCTTCAAGAGAAAACTGTTTTGTAAAGTTATCCATATTCGTGATTCTCCTTTGCTTTTATTCTGGTCAGTTATTTCGTCATTAGAAAATTAGTTTGTATTCAAATACGAAAGTTTGTATACAAATTCTATGACTTGTATTTATGCTAACACAATGCTAATCTTTTTTCAATATACATATTAGACAAAGTAGGCAATTTTTATTTAGTTAAAATTTTCCAAATCCCGAATCTGCTTAAAACAAAAAAGTTCCGGCATTCAAAATGAAAGCCGGAACTTTTTGTTCACCGAATTATTTGCATCCACATCCGGAATCCGTAGATCCCATTACTGATCCGCCGTATGTTTTTCCACAGCCATTTGCGCTCCAGAATCCATCACGGAATCCGGTCTCATAACCATCTTTAAAGCCGCATGCATATCCCTGACGATAGCACATATTCATGCTTCCGTTTCCAGTTGTTGCATCACTGACATCACTACATTTGTCATTGCATTTGGTATTACAATTATTTGCATTGCTATTTCCGCTTGGGCAGTTGCAGTTGCAATTGCATCCGTTATTCCAATTATTACAACTCATTTTCATTTACTCCTGTTTAATCAGTTCGTAATATATCTTATGCCCAAGTCTTTCATATGTGAGTTAAAATGGTGAAATTTTTCACTCTAAAGTCATCATTTTTCTATTTTTAAACTCCTGAGCTTTTCCTTCATTCCAGTCATTTACAGGTCGGTAGTATCCCGCTATTCTGCTGTAAATATCCGTCTCTTTCCCGCACTTGGGACAGATCTTTTGCTCACCCGGCAGATAGCCGCAGCTCTGACAGACAGAGTATACAGGTGTAAATGTCAGGTAGGGAACCTCATACTGATTTGTCATGCGCTTTAAGGCATCTCTGACAGTCCGATAATCCTCTTCCTCCTTCTTCATGAAGACAGAAAATACAGTGCCTGCCGTATACAAAGGCTGAACACGATTCTGAATCATCAATGCCTGAGAAAGGCTGCCGCCCCAGTCTGCCGCCAGCTTGGTGCTGTTGGTATAATAGGGTACAGGTGAATGATCACCTGCAGATCTTATTCCGGGATATTCTTCTCTGTCAATTAATGCCAGCCGGTATGCCGCCGATTCAGCCGGAGTAGCCTCAAGGCTATACAGACTATTATACTGCTGCTGATAAGCAATCAGTTTTTCTTTAAATACTCCATGACATTAACTGCAAATGCCTGAGTATCTTCTGATTCCATTCCCCTTCCCAGCCATTTTGCATTCTTTCCGGCTTCATCCATTCCCACAATGCCGATGGATGAGAAATGATTGGTGAAATTCTCCAGATAACAGGCTGTATAGGGGTAAAGTCCATTTTTCAAAAGTCTGGTTATTACGTTTCGCTTGATATCAAGAGATCTGGCGGCAAGATCTGCCACACAGTCCAAACGCTTAAAAAAGTCAGCTTCATCAGAGGCCAGAAATGCGATTCTCGGCAGATTAAGTGTTACCACACCGATGGAACCGGTATGTTCTCCATATCCGAAAAATCCACCGGCTTTATGGCGTAGCTTTGTAAAATCAGGGATACTTTTGGGAGTAAATGCCCGTACATCTCCTGGAGTAAGACCGCTATTGATATAATTGGAAAAGTAAGGGGTTCCGTAATGAGATGCCAGTGTAAATAACAAGCGGTTTCTCTCCGAATCGGACCAGTCAAATTCCTTAGTTATTCCAAATACCGGAATCGGATACTGAAATCCCATTCCTCCGGCATCTCCTTCCAGCATCGTCTCTAAAAAAGGCACGATTCACCATATCCATCTCTGCCTGACAGTCTCCGTAGGTAAAATCCATAAACTTCCCGCCTACAATGGCCTTTTGGGGTTTCATATCCTCTGGTACCGTCAAATCAAGGGATATATGGGAAAATGGAGCCTGGGTTCCCCAGCGGCTTGGGGTATTTACTCCAAACACAAAGGCCTCCATGCATTTTTTTACTTTATCGTAAGTCAGTCCATCTGCTTTGATAAAAGGCGCCAGATAGGTATCAAAGGATGAAAATGACTGGGAGGCGGCCCATTCATTTTGCATAATTCCAAGGAAATTTACCATCTGGTTGCACAATGTGGCCAGATGCTTTGCCGGTGAAGCTGTGATCTTTCCGCTGATTCCGCCCAGTCCGTCTAATAAAAGCTGCTTTAAAGACCAGCCGCAGCTGTACCCTGTAAGCATGGAAAGATCATGGATATGGATCTGTCCATAATTATGAGCGTCTGCGATCTCCCTGTCATAAATTTCAGACAGCCAGTAATTTGTGGTAACTGCCCCGGAGTTGTTAAGAATAAGACCTCCAACCGAATAGGTTACCGTGGAATTTTCCTTCACATGCCAGTCCTCAACTTTTACATACTGGTCTACCACATCTTTGTAGTCCAGGGTGGTGCTCCCTAAGTTTCTGATCTTTTCCCGTTGTTTTCGATAGAGAATATAAGCCTTTGCCACTTCCGTATAACCGGTTTCTTCCAGAACCTTTTCCACACTGTCCTGAATATCCTCCACCGGAACACTCTCTGTATGAATCTTATTTTTAAAATCAGAAGCTACTCTTAATGCCAGAAGCTCAACAATACTGTCCGTATAATACTTACCCGTTGCCTCAAAGGCTTTCTTAACTGCTTCTTTGATCTTGGATAATTCAAATCCCGTGACTGTTCCATCCCTTTTAACTACATTCAACACGCCCATACGCACCCCTTTTTATTCATTTACCTGATAAATCATGATACGGTCTCTGCTTTTTAATTCCTGCTGAAAATAACTGCTTTCCCCGTTGACCTCCAAGACTACTTTCCCGGTAAGATTTTTAAAATCCAGTCCGGAATATTCCAGCATGTCCATAAGATAATAAGGACGCTGATCCGGTTTAATGGGAAAAGTCATAGGTTTGTCATTTAAGAAAAATGTGATTTTTCCATTGCTTTTATGAAACGCTGCATCGGAAGAAGCAGATGCATCCGTGTGCCCATCCAATTTTAATCGCTGTTCTTTATCAATCTGTATGCCAGTAGACGTCATCTGAGCCGGAGGAGTCAAAATCCCCGGAATATTCTGGGGAGCAGAAACCGGTTCCTGATACGGGACTTGTTCTTCCTCTGTTTCATCATACCAGTCTTCCTCAGGAAGAATTTCCTTTTCCCGTAATATTTCTATTACAATGCTGTCTCCGGTTTTTAAGGGAAGATCTTCTTTTGCCTCTGTTCCATTCACCAAAATCTTCTTTCCGGCTCCCGGCTTCTCAATATCCGAAAGCATGGCAGAAGCGCTCTTTCCGTGACTGGCAGGCACAAATACGATCCAGTCCTCTGCGCTTACCTGATCAGAAAGCTGTGCTTCCTCTCCGTTCAGTGTGAGTACAGACGGCTCCGCCTTCTCACCATAAAAAACAGTCCGTTTGCCGTTAACACTTACAACCAGATTCTGGCCGGAACGCCCGATCATATCCTGATAGTTATATCCATTCATCATTAAAACGTCCATAACGGTAAAGGTTCCGCCTCGGAAAAGCTTTGCAGGGCGTTCGTTTAAAATAACCCGGAAACCATCATTGACTATATTAAATCCTGCAGAGATAACGATTCCAAGAGGAGTGGCGTATTCCGGATTCTCCAGATCATATTCATCGGAATAAGCGTTAATCTTAAAATTATTTCCTGCAATGGCAACACGCTTGGAATCAATTTTAAATGTTCTACAATTCCCTCTTTCAGTCCGGAAAGCCTGCTGCCGCCGCCTGCCAGAAAGACTGCTGACGGCATACCACCGTTCACCTCCAGTATTTTGTCTGAGATCTCCTGACAAAGTCTGGAAGATGCCTCTTTTATGCTGGAAAAAATGGCTTCCCTGGTGATCGTCTGCTCAAACCCAAGGATATCTGTAAAGTTAAGTTCCTCTGTTTCATCAATCTGAGATTTGATTTTTTCCGCAGTCCCGAAATCAACTAAGTATTCCTTCATAATGGATTCCGTTATCTCATCTCCTGCCAGTATGGCCATGGTATAACCAGTCACACTTCCATCCCGGCATACAGCGATATCAGAGGTACCTGCACCGATATCCACCATGGCTAGGTTAAGAAGGCGGATATTCTGGGGAATGGCCGCATTGATGGCAGCAATCGGCTCCAAAGTCAGGCTTGCTACCTCAAGACCGATTTTATGCATGGCAGAGTATAAGCTTTCTACAACCTCGGTGGGAAGAAATGTGGCAATGATATCCGCCTTTAAGACCCGTCCATGATGATCAATTAAGTTTGAGATCATATAATTATCCAGGAAATATCTGCTGACGGTATAACCAACCAGATAAAACTGACGGTCAGTATCCCTTCCCTCCCGGTTCATAAACTGCTTCTCCGCTTCACTGATGGCTCCCGCTTCCAGTCTGCTGACAGATTCTGCATCAATCTTCTGAGCTCTGGCAAGCTCCATCTCATAGGTCACACTTTCTGTTTTCAGTGCTCTTCCCGCAGCTGCCACACAAACCTTAACAGCTTGCAGCCCAGCTTTTTTTCCAGTTTCGCTTTCACCTGTCCGGCAATTTTTGCAACCTGATCAATATCCTCGATCTGACCGTCAATCATCGCCCGCTTGGTGTGCTCGGCTCTCTCTATGGCAACGATATGTATTCTGTCCCCATCCGGCATTCCTACCATGCCAATGATGCTTCTGGTTCCAATATCCAGAGCGAAAATAGCCTGATCCGGGAGTGTATCTGTCAAAATGCTATTTCTGTTATCCATAAATAATGCCCCATCCTCTTTCATATTTGTCTTTATTTTACTAGTATCAGGGGTCTCCGTCAATCGAATAAAGGAAACTTTTGTTGAAACAGAAAGATTTTTGATACAAAAGAACTGGTTCATGTATTAAAAACATTAAGTTTGTCACCATAAACAACTTCCTTTTTTTGTACATTGGTTGTGATTTACTTCCCGTAATATTAACGCTTCACCATCTCATATAATGGGTGATACAGCCCTTTGGTAAATAAAAATCTTCGCCAATGGATTGAAAACCCAATTTTATCAACAGCTTTTCTGATGCTATGTTTTCCGGATGATGACCTGCATATAGTTTTTTAGCATTTAACATGTGAAAGCTATAATCGATAGCAGCTTTCGCTGCCTCTGCGGCATATCCCTGCCCCCAGTATTTTTTCCGCAGATGAAAGCCGAGCTCGTAAGAATGCTTTTCAGATTTATAAGGGAGGATCCCGCAACATCCAATGAGTTCCTCTGCTGACAGTTGAAAATGGGCCAGTATTGTATATGATACAATTCATAATTACGAATTTCCGTATTCAGGCGGTTTGCAATCTCTTCCTGTGTAAACTTACCCGTGGAACAGATAAACCGGGTGACTTCCTCTTCTCCCCATAGCTGGGATGCAAGATTTAAATCGGCATTATTCCATTTGGAGAACCCAATTCTTACTGTTTTAATAAAATATTCACGCATGTTAAATCCTCGTTTCTTTGGTATTCTGTTTGTTTAGATCAACGCTTCCGCTCAGCCAGTTTCACAAACTCTTCACAAATCCTTCAAAATCCCGTCACACTTTCACAGTATATTAGTAAATGTAAAGAGGCCAATAACTTTTTAAATAAGACTTTTTTTCATACAGCCGACAGGATCCCCCATCTTGTCGGCTCCTCCCTTTTTTGGGGTAAGTTTTTTACTCCCCACGGTCTTATTGTTGGCGGTTCCAGGATCTTAACACCAAGGGTTGTTAATCTTTCATACTGAAAATCCAAGTCATCTACCGTAAACGCTATACATATATTTTGAGCATTCATCTCTCGCTCCACTCCGTCATTATAAACACTCAAGGATGTTTCCTTTAAGATGATAAACTGATGAATATTGTCATTACTTCCATTATCAATATCAAATATAGACTTATAGAAATTTGCTAATCGAACAACATCTTTTGTGAACAAACATACTTCTCCCACTTTCACTGATTTCACCTCATTTTCTTTTTACTATATTCTGCCACTTCGATGTAACTTTTCACAATCTCTTCACAAATCTATCAATTTCCCGTCACATTTTTTCGCTATATTAATAATTGTAAAGAGGTCAATAACCTTTTAAATAAAACTTTTTTTCATACAGCCGACAGGATCCCCCATCTTGTCGGCTTCCTCCAACTCTAAGGGCGTAATTTTAAGTATAATTTTATCTTATTTTTTTTCAAAATAAAAGACTTTGGTACAACTCTTATAAAAAATAAATAAAATTTAAATATTGCTAATAATTGATATTTTTATTGTAGTTATATATACTTATATAATAATTAACATTTTAATCAATTTAAGGGGAAAAGTTATGCACAATCATGCACCTTTAGGCTATGTCTGCCCTTTTTGCCTAATTGCTAAGGGAATTGAAAACGAAAATATAAGTACAAAACAGAACGATATTATATTTAAAGATGATTATGTTACTGCATTTATATCATCTTGCTGGTGGAAAAATAATAAGGGTCACGTTATTATAATACCTAATAAACATATCGAGAACATATATGATTTACCATCTGAAATTTCTTACCGAATACATGATTTGGAAAAAGATATCGCAATAGCTTTAAAGGAAACTTACAGATGTGACGGAGTGTCTTCCAGACAGCATAATGAACCTTGTGGTAATCAAGATGTCTGGCATTATCATCTCCATGTATTTCCAAGATATAAAAATGATAATCTGTATAAATCAGAAAGAGAAAACACCAAGCCAGAAGAACGTTTAGGATATGCAATAAAATTGAAGGATTATTTTAACAAGATGAAGCGTAATTAATTAGGACGTTGATTCACAAAAACAAACCAACGTCCTGCTTTAATTATATTACGCTTCACTTCATCATTTTTTATTCGAATCTGATTCACTCTCTGCTTCAAGTTTTTGTACCCTTTTTTTATAAATAAATACAGAAAGCATTAATGCACCAAGGGTTAATATAAATACCTGCGCGAATATAAATCCCCCTGTGGCAACTGCACCTGCTAATTTACCATATTTATAATAAGATGTTGCAGAGAAAAGAATTCCACACAATACACCGGAGATCAGACTGAGTATGACGTTTGTTTTAAAATTTGGTTTCAGTCTCCTGTCCCATATACCATTGATCATGCATGCTATAGGCAGGTAAATGGAAGCAAGCATAAATACCACCCATTCACCTGCAATATTACGGAATAAGTTTTCCGAATCTGTAGACAAGGTTACCTGTAGCAAAATTGCAGCTAACAGTCCCCAATATACAATCCAGAATCCGTAGTGTTCGATCTTTAATAACTTTTGCTCCTGCATTTCATCCAGATTATTCTTTTTTCTATTCATTATTATCCTCCTCCCAAAATAAATCATCAAGACTTTTTCCTAATACCCGGCAAATAGCCCGGCATAATTTTATCGTTGGATTGTATTCACCCTGCTCTATGGCATTCATGGTCTGCCGTGAAATTCCCACTTTCTCAGCCAGCTCTTTTTGTGTCAGATCCAGTTGGGCACGGGCAACTTTGATTGGTATATTTCGACCCACTGCAATCACCTCCACATGACTATATTACTATATGATATACTAAATGTCAAGTATATGCGACATATGATATTCTATATTAGACATAACAGTTCAGTATAATAGTCAATTGTTCTGGTTACTTATGGCTGTATATGGCTGCATATGGCTAAGTATGGCTGCAACTCCAATGCAAGATACCTATGACCATAACCTAATTGGGTATGATGATACCAATCTAGTAAAGTCATTTAATTATTACCATATTTAAATATATCAACAATAACATATATAGTAAGTGGAATTAAAATAAGCAATGAAATAACTGTTTTTATAGGTTGGGGTAATATGAGACCCAGGATTGATAAAGTGGCAAGTAATACTAAAATTACAGTTTTCTTCATTCACATTTCCTCCAATAAAATTAATTTACAGGTAACATGATACTCTTCACAAACAGAATAACATTGTATTTATAAACTATCAATCATTTCCTGTTAACTCTTCTCTCACAAAATCTTCACATATTCCACAACTTTTCTACATAACCATAGAGTATATTAATAATTGTTACAGGTAATATCCTTTACATTTATATAAGCCGGTAAGATCCTCTGATCTTACCGGCTCCTTCCTTTCGTCTGGGCAATTTATGTCTGAACAAACGCTTCTATTCGCACATTAATGTTTAATTACTTACTTATTAACCAAACAGCAACATGAAAAAATTGAAACTAAGTAATTCAAAAATGGATTAAAGAAAGCGCCGACTCACACAACGTGAATTGGCGCTTAATATAGTTAGTAAATCGGTCAAAAGCAGCTAAAGCTATCTTTTATTTTTTCATAATTCCATATGCATTAAAATTATAAGTTACCCCATCTATCCGGCGTTCTCCCGTTACCATGACTCCTGTATTATCAGTATAGTACCAGTTGCTTCGTACTTGAATCCAACCTGTTTTCATATATCCGTTTTCATCAAAATAATAGCGTTTTCCGTCAATTTTAACCCAACCATTTTTATAATAATTCCCATTTTCCAACTCATACCATTTTCCACTATCATTACTCTTCCAGCTTCCTGGTTTTGCTTTTACATAAATATCTTCATAGTAAGAATCCGTATTCTCATCATATTCTATAGATGGCTGATTAGATAAATAATTTCGTTCTGCCAGATCTGCATCCATATTTTGTATGTCTTCTTCTGTCAAAGGTCCAATTTGAGTTTCTGGATTATAGCGATTTGCAAATGATGTTATGGTAATACTAGTTGATAGTATTGCTGTCATATATATTATTCTTTTTATTTGTTTCATACAATGCCCCTCCATGTGTTTTTATTATTAATAATCTCCATATTTTTCCAGAATACCATAAGATTTGACAAAAGAAAAGTCCCTTTTCTGGCAGTTAATAAATATATCTTATACCGGGATAATGTAATAATGTCATTCTTTTTGCTAACGTTTCTATTTATACAACAAAAAAACTACCCAACAGATAGTTAATAGTTTTTCTGAATACTTTTAATTTTCTTGTTTTTCTCGCCTTAAAATTTCCTTTGGTGGCTCTATTTCATTTGCTATTGTATGCTCAGTAAGTTCTGAAAGCATAATAAGCTTTTTATTTACAATCGGTCGCATGCAATTGGGTAAGTGTTCCTGGTGTGCTCTGTGAATAGCTACACATTCTTTACAATTTCCATGATATCTGCAAGCCTTTTGGCATGAGCAATGATCCTTATCTTTGTATTCTTCCCGGAATTGTGCCGCAAATTCTTCCTGAAGCTTTAAGCCTTCTTTCCTGTTTCCTTGATGAAAAGCTTTCATTGCTTCTTTCTCTTTATTATTTTCATCAATAATCATAACAATTCCACCTCAATAAGTCTCTTTAGATTATAATTTTAACCTAAATATTACTAACTATCAATAATAAGTTTCTAACGGGATAAGCCCGAAAATTGAAAAAGTAAATTCCACCCCCATTTACTCTGGTAGAGTTTACCTCTGCACAGTTTATATTTACTCTTTCATACATACATGATATCTTTATAACTCCTTCTGACAGCAGTAGAAGGAGATTTTATGAGTAAATATATTCCTGGTAACCAGAAGCACCTCACTCTGAAGGATCGTGTTTTTATTGAGAACTATTTAAATCAAAATCATACATTTAAAGATATCGCAAAATACCTATGTAAAGATCCGACCACCATCTCTAAGGAGGTCAAGGCCAGGCGTTCCTCTGACTGGTATCATAAAGGCACCTTTTACAATGCCAAGAACTTCTGCATTCACAGGTTTAGCTGTCGAAAAGTAAATGTCTGCAGAAAGATTCTTGCATGCGGTGTCAAATGCACTTCCTGTCCGACCTGTAATCAAACCTGCCGGGATTTTGTGAAGGAACGCTGTTCACGACTGGATAAAGCTCCCCACGTTTGCAATGGCTGTGACAAGAAAATCTCTCACTGTACCATTGCTCACAAATACACATACAATGCACGGTTTGCCGACCGCAAATATCGTGAGCTGCTCACCAATTCCAGAAATGGTATCTGCATGACAAAGCACGAACTACATCAAAAAGATATGATTGTTACTCCTCTAATTGAGCAGGGGCAGTCTCCCTATCAGATCTCCGTAAATCATCCGGAACTGGATATGTCTGTCCGCACAATCTATACCTACATTGACAAGGGTCTGTTCTCCGCCAGAAATGTAGATTTAAAGCGTAAACCTAAGTTCAAACCACGTAAATGCCACAAGACACAGATCACAGATCGCTCTGTTTTTGTCAACAGAACCTATCCTGATTTTCAGTCTTTGGACCTTGAATACTTTGCAGAAATGGACACGGTTCATTCTTCCCGTGAATCTAAAAAGACTCTGCTGACGTTCTACTTTACCAAGGAAAAACTTTTTCTTGCATTCCTGATGAACCGATGCACCAAAGGCGCCGTAAGGCTTGTATTTGACCATCTTGAGAAACGACTGGGAACCTATGAATTCGTTTCCTTATTCGAATACGTATTAACTGACCGTGGCTCCGAATTTGGTGATCCTGTAAGTCTGGAGACTGGGATCAATGAAATTCAGCGCTGTAATCTCTACTACTGTGATCCAATGCGTAGCGGTCAGAAGGGGGGCGTAGAAAATGTCCATACCATGCTTCGCATGGTGCTTCCAAAAGGAACCAGCTTTGAATTTCTAACTCAATGGGACGTGAATCTGATTGTTAATCATATCAATTCCACACCGCGGGAGAGTCTGGGTGGTGAAACACCATATAATCTGGCTCTAGAATCATTTGGCGAAGACACTTTAAAAGCACTTCAGCTTAGGCGCATTGTCCCTGACGAGGTCAATCTGACACCTAAGCTGATTCGCTACAACCGTTAACTAACTTACTTAAATCTGCTGTCGGACTGGAAGTAAACTTTTCACATTTTTTGAATGTGGCCGGTGGAATTTAGTCTAGCACACGAAACTCCAGTGGCCTGTTTTCTCTGCCCTAAAACATGGATTTTTGTAAGAAGTTAGCTTAATTATAGCAGAAATCTTAAAATAGTGCGCGAAAACCTCTACCATTTATGACAACTTTTAAAGGGTGGTGGAATTTAGTCCTGCACCGGAATTTACTTTTTCAAGTCAGCAACGGGATAAGCCCGGGCAGTGATTATCTGTTTTTCTTTAAGCTCCATGCACCTTCTTCCTTGTAGAGGACTTTCTTCGCTTCGGATCAGGAGGCTCTGTCTTCATTGCAGTTAATGATTTTCTCAATGTATATCTCGTATTTGGCAATAAAAAAACAACCAACTTAATACTGATAATTGGTAATATAAAATGTCTTTACCACATTAATCTTTAACCAATTCTCCGTGTAGTATAACCCGTCCTCCATCTGGACATTTAATATCAAACTGAGTGTCTTTACCTTCGCCATAATCTAATACAGCACCATTTTGTAGTGCATATATCATAGGATATGCACTATTCCAAAGCTCATGGCATATTGGTGGGCACAAATCTTTAACATAAAAACTTTCACCTGCTTTATGATATCCACCGCGACATTTACTTTCCATTATTGTTATTTTAATTTTAAGCATGTCTTCTCTCCTGACTTTACTAATAATAATTTCATAATAACTAAAAGCCTACTAACTATCAACATTAATTTTTCAATTGCTTTTACAATCTCTTAATAGATCCTTCAATAACAATAGCTGCTACCAATCTATAGAATTATAGAAAGAAAGCGCCGACCCACGAAAAGTGAATCGGCGCTTTCTTTCATTATGTCTGGGTAATCATTACCCCTATTTACATTTTGTTTTAACATCAAAGCTGGGATTAAATGCATAAAAGTTTTTGCTGTCCAGATTATCCTGGGTGACTCTAAGTGCCTCACCAAATCTCTGGAAATGAACAATTTCACGCATCCGTAAGAAACGGATAGGGTCACACACATCAGGATCAGTAATAACACGCAAAATGTTGTCGTAAGTACTCCTTGCTTTTTGTTCTGCTGCCATATCTTCTACCAAGTCAGTGATTGGGTCGCCTTTGGACTGGAATTCACATGCATTAAATGGAACTCCACCCGCTGCCTGAGGCCAGATTCCAGTGGTATGGTCAATATAATATGGACCAAATCCTGATTCTACTACCTGCTCTGGGGTTAGGTTTCTGGTTAGCTGATGAACAATGGTTGCTACAATTTCAAGATGGGCCAGTTCTTCCGTTCCAATATCTGTCAAAATTGCTTTCCCTTCTTTATACGGCATAGCATAACGCTGGGAAAGATAACGCATGGAAGCGCCCATTTCTCCATCTGGTCCGCCAAATTCCAAAAACATATAATTAATAACCACTCCCCAAAAAAGGAAGAGAAGTGTTTTATCACTCCTCTTCCTTTTTTTCATACACTTTAATGCTTTCTTCATGTCTCAAAGTATTGGGACCTAGAAATTTACCAGTCTCCCAGTGATTCTGGAATGTTTCGGGCTTTTTGTTCTCTTCCTTTGCACTGGAACTGTAGTTATCTTTATTTTTATTTTTCATGTTTGATCACCTCAAAGATAGTATGGTAGAAACGGTCCCGATTATACATATTCGATCTCAGATTCAGCCCGTTTCTCATTTTTCCGCAATAAACCTGCTGAGCAATCATATAATATAAAAAACTTTCTTTCCTGAGGTTCTCATGCAGACAATCACACAAAAAACGAAGACAGATGTAATGAAACATAACGATGTTCCTGTCCTTACTTATACGATCAACTATCCTTATTTTACATCAACCTGCCGCACTGCCGCGGCAAACTCCATTAATCAGTTCTATGAGATTCAGTCCCAGCAGTCGGAAAAATACTGCCGCGAGGTTTTATACCCTCAGGCTGTGGAAGATGCCATGTATGCAAAAGACAATGAGTTTCCCTTTCACAGCTATGAATTTCTTTCCAATTATGTGATCACATATAATGAGGATTGCTTTACCAGCCTATACACCGACCAATATTCTTATTTGGGCGGGGCTCACGGAAATACGGTTAGGCAGTCTCAGACGTGGAACTTCCAAACAGGGAAACAGATGCATATAACCGACTTTTTTCTAGACGTAAAAGATGTAAATGATATTTTTAAAGTAATTGAAAATGAGATTGTTATCCGCCAGAAAGAAAATCCGGGCACCTACTTTGATGATTATGCAAATCTGATCCGGGGGAATTTTGATATGAACGCATTTTACTTAAAGCCATGCGGTGTCGTCATCTACTATCAGCAATATGATATCGCTCCATATGCCTCCGGAATTCCGGAATTTTTCTTTCCCTTTAAAAACTGCACAGATGATACCGGTTCCCAAACCACATCACAGTCATAGAAAATAGTCCGGTCATCACGATAACAGATGACCGGCATTTTTTTTGTTATCTGCCTTAATATAGCCTGCCTGCCTCATTATCAATTCCAGGATCTTTTCAGCAGTCTCCTTTTCCTCTTCTGGCAGGGTCTCAAACAAAACCATTTCTCCAGTAAATTCTATGTAATTTACAATCTTAATTGTTTTACTCATAATTTTATACCCCTTCCTGTAAAATGTATGTGACACAGATTGTACCTGTTTCCAGGTATCTTCTCTTTTAATTATCGGAAAGAAGGGAACTCATTGATTAAAAATGAGACAAAACCGATTGGGGCGGCTTATGTACGGGTAAGTACAAACGATCAGACCGAGCTCTCTCCAGCTGCACAGCTTCGGGAGATTAAAAATTCGGCCATTGCCGACGGTGTGCTGATTCCGGACGAATACATTTTTATAGAAGAAAAGGGAGTAAGCGGGCGCAGAGCTGATAACCGGAAAGAATTTCAGCGAATGATCTCCATTGCTAAATCCCATCCTTCCCCTTTTCAGTATCTGTATTTATGGAAATTCTCCCGCTTTGCTCGTAATCAGGAAGAAAGCATGTTTTATAAAAGTGTACTTCGGAAAAAATGCGGCGTATCAATAAAAAGTGTTTCTGAACCGATTATGGAAGGCATGTTTGGGCGGCTGATAGAAAGCATTATTGAATGGTTTGATGAATATTATTCCATCAACTTATCTGGTGAGGTTACACGGGGAATGACGGAAAAAGCTCTGAGAAATGGGTATCAGGCCGCTCCCTGCCTGGGATACCGTGCTGTAGGGGAGGGAAAGCCTTTTGTTATAGAAGAAAAGGAATATGAGGCCGTAGTATTGATACATCAGTCCTTTTTTAACGGAATGGATCTCACATCAATTGCAAGGGATGCCAATAACCAGGGATATTGTACCAAACGGGGCAATCCGTTTGACAGAAGATCGGTAGAGCGGATATTAAAAAACCAATTTTACGAAGGTACAGTTACGTGGAATAACATTTCTTTTCAGGGCTCCCACGAGACCAGAAAAGAGGTCACCTCTGTCTTTCAAGCTAATCAGCAGCGGCTCAAACAGGAATACAGGCCTCGGAACAGAAGGGAAGCTTCCTCATGCAGACATTGGGCCAGCGGACTTTTAATCTGCGGTTACTGCGGTGCCAGCCTGGGATATAACTCAGGAGGAAAAACGAGTCATCAGTCCGGCTACTTTCAATGCTGGCGCTATACCAAAGGGCTTCATAAGGAATCCTGCTGTATTTCTGATAAAAAAGCGGAGTCTCTCATTATTGAATCCTTACAGCAGGTTACCGCAAATGCGGAGAAACACAAAAATTATATCAAACAACCAGATTCAGAACGATCTTTAGAAAAGCAGCGGTTAGAATCCGCATTGGAAAAGCTTGGTACAAAGAAAAATAAAATAAAATCAGCATATGAAAATGGAATTGACACTCTGGAAGAATACCGTGTCGGAAAAGAACGCATTATGAAGATTGAATCAGAACTGGAAAGCAGGATAAAATCCATAGAAGCCTGGGAACGTCATGAACACGCCCAAATTAAGGATTCGGGGAACTATAAAATCAAAGGTGTCTGCGATATATTAACAGATCAATCACTTAGCAGCGAAGTGAAAGGAAAAGCGCTGCGCAGTGTGGTGAAAAAAATTGTATATGATAAAAAGTCAGGGGAAATGAAGTTTATTTATTATATGCATTTACAATAGGGTCCGCCATACTGACTCATAATGAAGGTGGCGATTTTAGGATTGGGCGTTTTAATATTTACAGGATACTGCAACCTCTTTTCATATCTCCACATTAGCCGCACACTCCTTCCCATGGCCATGGATCATTTACCCAGGTCCAGTAATTTTCGTCCATAACTCCATCTGCCATCAGTGGACCACAATATTGCTCATAGGTTTGCATAGCCTGATTACGCATATTTACTACACAATGATAATAATTCAATGCATCTTGGTCACATGGGTGGGTATCAAGATACAGGACTACATCGTCCATTGCGAAACTGGCTTTAAATATCTGCATTAATAGCATATCGCAATCAACAACATTATTACAATTATTTCCCATTACTTGCACCCCCCCATCAAAAATGGTTTAAATAAATCTGGGAAAATCGTTCCCATTTCAATTGCAGTATCTACAGAATAAAGTTCCTGCCATCTCTGCCACGGAACATAGGCCATACCTACTGGATACCGGTCAATACATTCAGCACCGGAACATTCAGCTGGCTTGGCACCAGTACACATACCGGGAGCTACTCCCATTGGTGGCATATTGGGTCTCATGCGGCATGGAGGCATATCCGGGTACATCACTGGGCATGGGGGCATTTCCGGACATTTTGTCACTGCTGGAGAGACTCCCTGTGACGGACATTTTGCTGGTTTTGGAGGCATCTCCGGACATCTCATGCGGCATGGTGGCATCTCAGGACATTTTGTTACTGCTGGTGATACTCCCTGTGACGGACATTTTGCTGGTTTTGGAGGCATTTCCGGACATCTCATGCGGCATGGTGGCATCTCAGGACATTTTGTTACTGCTGGTGAGACTCCCTGAGGTGGGCATTTTACCGGCATTGGGCATGGGGGCATTTCCGGACATTTCATCACTGCTGGCGATACTCCCTGTGACGGACATTTCATTGGCATTGGGCATGGGGGCATTTCCGGACATTTCGTAACTGCTGGTGAGACTCCCTGTGATGGGCATTTTACCGGCATTGGGCATGGGGGCATTTCCGGACATTTCATCACTGCTGGCGATACTCCCTGTGATGGGCATTTCATTGGCATTGGGCATGGAGGCATTTCCGGACATTTCATCACTGCTGGCGATACTCCCTGTGATGGGCATTTTACCGGCATTGGGCATGGGGGCATTTCCGGACATTTCATCATTGCCGGGGATACTCCCTGTGACGGACAATTCATTGGCTTGGGGGGCATCTCCGGACAATTCATGGATCCAAAGTAAGAGGGACATCTGGATAAATCCTGTTGTCTCATTGGAATGGGTGCTGACGGGTTTTTCGAACTCTTTGCCGGACCAGATCCCAGAGGCATATCTGGACGAATCACTGTACCCGGACATACGGACATATCAAGTTCCATAGGCGAAGACCAGTCGGAACACCGTTGTTTTGTATAACCATCCATAGGATGTTTGACTCCTTTCATACTTGAAAAGTTTCTAATATCAATCTATGAATGGAATACTCTGTTGTGCAGGATTAGAAGATATTTTTCCGTTTATTTCAAAAGAAGATCCATGACATGGACATTCCCATCTCTTATCGTGACGGTTCCAGACCAGACGGCAGCCCATATGAGGACAGTTGACCGCGCCTTTTAATACGCCGCCGGAAAGTCCCTTTACGGATTTAAGACCATGGGAAACCAGGGTGCCTGCACCCGCTTTTATATGATGCCTCCTGGGTGTAAATACCTCATCAAATGGTGTTTTCTTACCGAGGATCTGCATGCTTAACATCTTAGCTGCTACCATGGACGTACTCATACCCCATTTGCCGAATCCTGTTGCCACATACCAGTCGGGTTTGAAGACCGAATAAGTGCCGATATAGGGAATTCCGTCCAGAGTCATACAATCCTGTGCGGACCATTTACCAATCTCCTGTGCACCTGGAAACAGATGCTTTGCTGTCTGCTTCATAACCACATACGGATTCTCTTTGGGAATGCTTCCCGTTCTGTGGCTTCCATATCCCATAAGCAGCTTGTCTCCTGCATTTCGGAAAGAATAGGCTTTGGAATCCACTCCCAGATACATTCCGTCGATAGACGGAACGCCATCAAACTCTGTGACATAACTTTTTTCCTGATACATTTTTGCAAAATAGAATCCGGGAATATTGATAAATGGATAATGGGTTGCAAATACTACTTTCTCCGCCTTAATCACTCCCCGGTCCGTGATAACATCGTGCCCTTCTACTTTTAACACTCTGGTCCTTTCATAAATTGTCAGGCCGGAGGAGATGTCTCTTAAAAATTCCAGAGGGTGAAACTGTGCCTGACCGGAAAACCGGACTGCTCCAAAAATAGGAAAAGGAAGTTTGACCTCCCGCTCAAAAGAGGCGGGAAGACCAAGTCTTTTGGCACATTCTGCTTCCTTTAAAAGCTTTTCCGATTCCTGTACAGAATAAAGATAAGCATCTTTTTCTTCATAATGACACCGGATCCCATATCGGCTGATCAGCTTTCCATATTCCTCTACTGCCAGCTGATTGGCTCTTCCGTATAGTCTGGCTGTATCCTCTCCTACGTTTTTTACCAGTTTATGATAGATTAAATTATGCTGGGACGTAATTTTTGCAGTGGTATAACCAGACTGACCGCTTCCGATCCGGTCTGCTTCCAATACCACCACATGAACACCATGCCGCTGTAAATAAAAGGCAGTCAGTATTCCTGCCATTCCTGCCCCAATCACCACCACCTCTGTCCGTCTGTTTCCAGGAAGAGGGTTTCTCCCCGGTATCCGGACTGTTTCTGTCCATATTGAATTCATTAATTTTCACCTCTGTTGTTTGTCTTTCCAACGCTGTATTAATATGCATATTTCCTATTATTCTCACATTTGACAGAAGTAATGCCTTTTTTCCCGTTTCCAATTATTTCTTGCTTTCCTCTCTTTTCTATACTAAAATAAGAACAGACAACCAAGAACAGGAGGCAATCCCAATGCACTGGTTTCAAAAAAAAGAGAATATTATTTCTGACGATAAACAGACACCAGGAACCGAACAGGGCAGTGATTCTTCGGTTAAACTGGAACGTGATGCCTGCTTACATCATCTTACCCACGCACTCAGTTCCAATGAACGGGGCGTTGTTTTAAAACTATACATAGAGAATTTTAAGCAGCTCAATCAATTATTGGGTTACGAATATTGTGAAAATCTGCTGAGTCAGATTCTTGCCTATTTAAAGGAATCATGCGGAAATAATGTCTATCATTATATCGGCGTGGAATATATGATCTTTTTGGATCATTATACCCAGGGACAGGCTATGAATCTTGCAGACGAAATCGCCCAGAGATTTGACCATGCCTGGAAGATTGGCAGCACAGACTGCATCTGTTCTGTACAGATGGGACTTTGTGCCTATCCCGGCCATGCAGAAACCACGGAGCAGATGTTAAAATGCCTGGATCTGGCAGTGACCAGAGCTGGTGAGGGCGGCCCCAATCAGGCAGTTATGTTTGACAGTACTCTGCAAAACCAGCTTAGGCGGCGGCAGACCATCGCTCTTTATTTAAAGACGGCTCTGGAAAAGATGAAGTGGAGATTCTTTACCGTCCTTCCTTTAGCGTTGTAACAGGAACATTTTTAAGAGCAGAATTATCCATGCGGATATTTATAAAAGGTCTGGGATTAATCGGAGCTGGAGAATTCATGACTGTGGCAGAGGATTCCGGGCAGATCCGTGCATTGCTTTATTATGCTCTGGAAAAGGTCTGCCAGTGTATCAGACAGGCACTCGATGATGGCTGTGAATTTGAATCCATAGCACTTCCTGTCTCTCCTGTGCTATTTTTGCAGGAGGACTTTATTGATGAAGTTGCACGGGTTATGGAGGCATATGAGGTGCCACAGGGTAAGCTTGCGCTGGAACTGAGAGAAAGTGCACTGACCATGGGATATTTAAACTTTAATATTATTCTTCAGAAGCTTTCAGATATGGGAGTGGAACTGATACTCAATGAATTCGGCTCTGGTTATTCCAGTGTTTCGGCCAGCCTGGATCTTCCCGTTCACACTGTAAAGTTAGAACGGCTCTTTATCTGGCAGCTTGAGACCAATGAAAATCCAGATATATTATACAGGGATTAATTCGCATGGCAAAGGATCTTCACCTGTCCATAATCGCAGAAGGCGTGGAAACGGAAAATCAGGTGACTGTTTTAACAGAGGCAGGCTGCAGCTATCAGCAGGGATTTTATTATTCCACTCCCTTAAAGCAGGAGAATCTGTTGAGGATTTTAGGAAAGAACCGGGATGAATCAGCTCCTTATCTGTCTGAGGATTAAAAATATGGGATGAAAAAAGCGCTTTCGGCTAAAAACCGAAAACGCTTTTCTATCTGCTTAATTACTTACAATTGTCCTGACCTTGATCTCGTCGGACTTTTTTACTTCCTGGGACTTCTTGTAAAAGTAGCGTATGATATCCTTACGGGTTACTAACCCGATGAAATTCTTCTGATCATCCACCACCGGTACAAAATTCTGGTTCAAAGCCATATCAACCAGGTCTTCCATTGTGGAATCTGCAAAAACGGGGCGGTTATCCGATCTTCTGTCAATGGCGGCTACCGTCACATTCTCCGCTTCCTTCAGACTTAAATTGAATTTATTCTTTATTCCCCAGAGCATGTCCCCTTCTGTTATTGTTCCAACATATTTGCCGTTCCTGTTGATGACAGGTATGGCGGAGTACTTGTGATACTCCATCTTCTCCAGCGCCTGACGCAGAGAATCATCTTCATAAATATAAGCCACTTCATTCTTAGGTGTTAAAAAAAACAATATGTTCATAGCCACACTCCCCGTTTGATGTACGGACTTAGTATAGCAGATGAGTCTTAATCACGTATGAACAAATTATTATTTTTTTATAACTTTTTCCTAATATTTCCTGAGCATGATTATTGCATATGGTCAAGAGGATCAATGGCTTTGTCTTCATGGGTCACTTCAAAGAATAGGTTTGCGCCTTCTACGGAATAATACTTTGTGGGTTCTGCAATATAACCCAGCACCTGACCTTCCTTCACATATTCATTTGCTGTTACCTTCAGTTCTTTTAACTGACCGCAGACAGCCGTATACTTGTTGCCCATGTTTAAAACAACGTAGTTACCAATTTCTTCATTGGAACCGATTTCCTGCACTTTTGCATTGGCGGGGGCGACTACCGGAGTGCTCACATCTCCCTGAATTACCACGCCTGGATTGCATTTATACTGATCCAGGGTTGGGAAGTAGATGGTCTTATCCATACTGTAGTCCAAAATAACATTTCCGCGTACCGGCCAGGTCATTCTGGTGGAGTCGTTAAAATTAAGTACCAGTGACTTGGCGGCATTTGTCTGCTGCGGCTTTTGCTGCCTGTGTTTCTTTTTCGGCTGTGGCTTTGGCTGAATCAACAGCCTTCATTTCCTCTTCCGCATTTTTTGTTGCATTGGAATCTCCTGCAACAGCTACCTGTGTATCCTGGGGGACTGATTCTTCAACAATCATATTGCTCTGATCCGGTACTTTCAGATAAGGGCTTTCTCCTCCACCATTTCCTCTTTGAACGGTAATGACTCCTGCTGCAGCTACTATAGTCAGCAGGCCTAGAACCAACAGGACAAGGAATACTTTATCCTTGAACAATTGACTTATTTTCTCCTTCACGTTTATCACCTCGATAATATTCTTACCAAGAGTGAAAGAGTTATTCAGATTTCAAAACAATATTTTTATAAAAATAAGCAAGAATTTTTTCTGCCGTCCATCCTTCCTCACTTTTACATTTTGCACCGTACTGGCTAAAGCCATATCCATGTCCGATCCCCCGGCAGACCGCTCTCACTCCGCCCTCATAATCTTCAAATTCAAAGGAAGGCGATGGCAGGGAAAGTGCATACTGAACCTGATCTCCGGTGAGGGTATGGGTACCGATCTGGATCTGTACCACGTAACCGGAATCATCCCGCTGAACAATCTGAATGCTTTGGGGAATCTGATCTGCCTTTACAGAACCATCTCCTGAGATCTTGTTGATTTTATCCGCAAAGTCTTCTTTGCTGAACTGAAGAATTGTTAAAAAACCCTCTGCCTCCACATCCTTTTTGCATTCCACCGGCTGTAAGTATGGGTGGTTTGAATCACCAGCTCTTGTCATTCCGTTGCTGGCACGATGAAACAATGGTTCAATTAATTTATCGTTACAGGTGATCACCGTACCTGTGGTAGAGCGTACCGCATCTTCAATTGCCTGATAGCTGGTGACAAAGGCCTCGCTTCCCCACATTTTCTCCATCTGCTTCTGTTCTAAATAATCCATATGGAGATCCGATTCCTTTACTTCTTTCTGATCATTCATTTTACCATAAATATAGGTCCTGGCGATGATTGCCTGGGCCCGGAGTGCTTCTTTCCCGTAATCTGCCGGCATCTGCTTTGCTACCACTCCTGGAAGATATTCCTCCACATCCATGGATGTTTCACCGCCTTTTCTGTCTAAGATCACACGTTTTCCACTGAGTGTAATGGGCATTTCTTTTTTCTCCTCAATTTTCCCGGTCCACGCCAGAGTTATAATATATGGAAACAAAAATGCCAGTATACATGCCATTAAAATCTTTTTACCCATCTTCCCGCCGCCTTTCTTTCAGTCTGAACCCTTGTTCAATATATGCGAAAAAGCGCCCCGGAATCACTTCCGGAACGCTTTTTCAGAAACCTTCATATGGATCAGAGTTCTACATTTACCTTTTCCAGATGCCAGATGTCTCTGACATATTCAAGAATGGTACGGTCTGATGTAAATTTACCGCTGCTTGCTACATTTAAAATGGCAGCTTTTGCCCACCAGGATTCATCTCTGTATGCCTGATCGATCCGCTTTTGTGCCTCTCCATAAGAAGGAAGATCCTTTAAAATAAAGTACGTATCGGCACGGTCACTGCTCATGGTGTTAAGCAGGGAATTATAAATATCACGGAACAGCTCCGGATCCTGTGGGGAATAATAGCCATTAATCAGCTGCATCAAAACTCTGCGGATCTCATAGTTATTGTTGAAAATCTCCATGGGATCGTATCCGCCTTCCCGCTCATAACGGATCACCTCATCGGATGTAAGACCGAAAATAAATGCATTCTCCGCTCCCACTTCCTCCACGATCTCCACATTGGCACCATCCATGGTTCCAAGTGTCAGGGCACCGTTTAACATGAATTTCATATTGCCGGTTCCGGAGGCTTCTTTGCTGGCAGTTGATATCTGTTCACTGACATCTGCTGCAGCAAATATGATTTCTGCATTGGAAACCTTGTAGTCTTCAATAAATACAACTTTTATTTTGCCGCCGATGCTTCTGTCATTGTTAATTACCTCTGCCACGGAATTAATCAGCTTGATGGTAAGTTTCGCCCTGCGATAACCGGCAGCGGCTTTGGCTCCGAAAATAAAGGTCCGTGGAACCATATCCAGATTAGGATTATCCTTCAGCTGATTATACAGATACATCACATGAAGAATGTTCATCAGCTGTCGTTTATACTCGTGAAGACGCTTTACCTGCACATCAAATATGGATCTGGGATCTACCTCTATGCCGTTATGTTCCTTAATATATCTTGCCAGCCGGACCTTGTTCTGATATTTGATATCCATAAATTCCTGCTGACATTTGGGATCATCTGCGTAAACAGCCAGGCGGTGAATATGAGGCAGATTGGTGATCCATTCATTTCCGATTTTCTTTGTTACCCACTCAGACAAAAGAGGATTTCCATGTAAAAGAAAACGTCTCTGGGTGATACCATTGGTTTTATTATTAAATTTCTCCGGCATCATCTCATAGAAATCTTTCAGCTCCTGATTCTTTAAGATCTCCGTATGAAGTCTGGCTACACCGTTAACGGAAAAGCCTCCGACAATGGCAAGATTGGCCATTCGTACCTGACCGTCATAAACAATGGCCATTTTACGGACCTTATCCTGGTTTCCCGGATACATCTGGCTGATCTTCTGCTGAAAACGGCGGTTGATCTCTTCCACAATCTGATAAATTCTGGGAAGGAGTCTGGAGAACAGCTCGATGGGCCATTTTTCCAGAGCCTCTGACATAATGGTGTGGTTGGTATAAGCACAGGTCCTGGTAGTAATCTCCCATGCCTCATCCCAGCTCAATCCGTAGTCATCAAGGAGAATCCGCATCAGCTCCGGTACAGCCACCGTCGGGTGGGTATCGTTTAACTGAAATACGTTCTTCTCATAGAATTTATGGATGTCATCATGGTTTTCCATATACTTTATGACTGCTCTCTGCACGCTGGCAGAGATAAAGAAGTACTGCTGCTTTAAGCGAAGCTCCTTGCCTGCATAGTGGTTGTCATTGGGATAGAGGACTTCAACAATGGTTTTAGCCAGGTTCTCCTGCTCCACTGCCTTTTGGTAGTCCCCCTTGTCAAAGGAATCCAGGCTGAAGGTGTTAATGGCCTGGGCATCCCAGATACGCAGAGTATTTACTACGTTATTGCCATATCCTATGATGGGCATGTCGTAAGGAACCGCCAGGACGGACTGATAGCCCTCCTGGACAAACCGCTCCTTACCATTCTCCCGTACCACCTTTACATATCCCCCGAATTTAACTTCCGTGGCATATTCTGCCCTTCGGATCTCAAAGGGATATCCGTTCTTCAGCCAGTCATCCGGGATTTCAACCTGGTAACCGTTCTCGATTTTCTGTTTGAACATGCCGTAACGATATCGGATTCCACAGCCGTAAGCCGGATATCCCAGTGTTGCCAGTGAATCAAGAAAGCATGCCGCGAGGCGGCCAAGCCCTCCGTTTCCAAGAGCCGGATCCGGCTCCTGGTCTTCAATTGCATTTAAGTCAAACCCAAGTTCCTCTAACACTTCCTTTACATCCGGCTGTGCCATGAAACTTATGATGCTGTTGCCAAGAGCACGACCCATTAAAAACTCCATGGACAGGTAATACAGGGTTTTTTACATCCTGCTTTTCGTACTCTTTGTGGGTTGCGATCCATTCATCTATGATCACATCTTTTACTGCATAGGCGACTGCCTGGTACATCTGCTCTTTGGTTGCCTCATCTACTGTTTTACGAAACACGTTCTTCATATTAAACAAGACACTTTTTTTAAAGGTTTCCTTATCAAATCCCATGCTCATTCCACAAGACCTCCTGACTGTTTACTGGATCTTCTCCACGCCTAAGGTTACATTCTCTCCGTTAATATTCCATTCCTTCACATAACCGGCAGCTTCATTTAATATGATATCGTCTGCAAGGACCTCGTTCTTAACGTCGTTTTCATGAGCCTTTAAAATACTCTCGATTTTTTCATTGTCTTTGCTGTATACCCGGATGTGGTCTACCACCTCAAAACCAGCTTCTTTACGCATCGTCTGAATCTTGCTGATCAGCTCGCGTACAAATCCTTCTGCTAAAAGCTCAGGGGTTAAATTGGTATCCAGAACAACCGTAATGCCGTTGTCTCCCTCTGATACATATCCTTCCATCTGGGCGGTATCAATGAGTAAATCTTCTTTTGTAAGCACTACTTCCGTTCCGTCAAAATTAAAGGTAAGAGCACCTTTTTCATTGAGGGTATCCATAGCCTCATTGCCGTTTATCTCTGTAAGCGCATTTTTAATGCTGCCTAACTGCTTGCCGTACTTTGGACCAACGGTCTTTAACTGTGGTTTAAAGCTGTAAGAAGTGAAGTCCCTTACATCCTCTTTAAATACAACTGTTTTCACATTCAGCTCTTCTTCAATAATCTCCTGATAGAAGACAGGAAGTGTATGAGGAGCCTTTACAAACATCTGACCGATTGGCTGGCGGTTTTTGATATTTGCAGTATTTCTGGCTGCACGGCCCAGGACTACAATTTTTAAAACCTCATCCATATTATCTTCCAGCTGTTTGTCGATGAAGGTTTCATTGGCTGCCGGATAATCGCATAAGTGAATGCTTTCCGGAGCGGAACTGTCCACACTGCAAACCAGATTCTGATAAATCTGTTCTGTCATAAATGGAATAAGAGGAGCAGCAATCTTGCTCACGTCAACCAGGGCGGTATAAAGGGTCATATAGGCATTGATCTTATCCTGCTCCATTCCCTTAGCCCAGAAACGCTCTCTGCTTCTGCGTACATACCAGTTACTCATATCATCCACAAATTCCTGCAATGCTCTGGCTGATTCCGGAATCTGGTAATTGCCAAGGTAAGAATCCACCTGTTTGATTAAGGTATTTAACTTGGATAACAGCCATTTATCCATAACTGGCAGCTTCTCATAATCCAGTTTGTATCTGGTAGGGTCAAATTCATCAATATTCCCGTAGAGCACAAAGAATGCATAGGTGTTCCACAAAGTTCCCATGAATTTACGCTGTCCTTCCATAACTGCTTTTCCATGGAACCGGTTTGGAAGCCATGGTGCACTGTTTACATAGAAATACCAGCGGATTGCATCAGCTCCATAGGTCTCCAGTGCTTCAAACGGATCTACCGCATTGCCCTTGGATTTACTCATCTTCTGACCGTTTTCATCCTGAACATGGCCAAGTACGATTACATTCTTATATGGTGCCTGATTGAAAATCAGGGTTGAAATGGCAAGAAGGGAGTAAAACCATCCTCTTGTCTGATCCACTGCTTCTGAAATGAAGTCTGCAGGGAACTGTTTCTCAAATAAATCCTTATTCTCAAATGGATAGTGATGCTGTGCAAATGGCATGGAACCGGAATCGAACCAGCAGTCAATTACCTCTGGTACACGCTTCATCTGTTTGCCGCACTGAGGACAGGTAATGGTAACCCCATCGATATAAGGACGGTGAAGCTCGATCTCATCCGGGCAGTTGTCAGACATACTCTTTAATTCCTCGATGCTGCCGATGGAATGCTGATGTCCGCACTCACATTCCCATACATTTAAAGGAGTTCCCCAATAACGGTTTCTGCTCACACCCCAGTCCTGAACATTCTCAAGCCAGTCACCGAAACGGCCTTTTCCAATGCTCTCAGGAATCCAGTTAATAGTATTGTTATTGCGGATTAAATCGTCTTTTACTGCTGTCATCTTAATAAACCAGGATTCTCTTGCATAGTAGATGAGAGGAGTGTCACATCTCCAGCAGTGTGGGTAGCTATGCTCAAATACCGGAGCGGCAAACAAAAGACCCTCTCTCTTCTAAGTCTGTTAAAATAAGGGGATCCGCTTTCTTACAGAACGTGCCAGCCCATTTTGTTTCTTCTGTCATCTCTCCTGCACCATTTACCAGCTGCACGAAAGGAAGGTCGTATTTTCTTCCAACCTTGGAATCGTCCTCACCGAAAGCAGGTGCAATATGAACCACACCGGTACCATCTGTCAAAGTAACGTAATTGTCACAGGTAACGTAAAACGCCTTTTTGTTTGGTTTTACAAAATCAAAGAGAGGCTCATATTCCTTAAATTCAAGATCTTTACCTACAAATCTCTCTAATACCTTAAATTCTTCTCCCAATACCTTCTCACAGAGTGCCTCTGCCATATAATAGGTATATTCGCCGCTTTGTACCTTAACATAGGTCTCAGACGGATTCACACAAAGTCCAACGTTGGAAGGCAGGGTCCATGGAGTTGTGGTCCATGCAAGGATAAATGCATCCTCGTTTTTTCACTTTAAATCTAACAATTGCAGAGCGCTCTTTTACATCTTTATAGCCCTGGGCAACCTCATGGCTGGATAAAGGAGTTCCGCAGCGGGGACAATAGGGAACAATTTTAAAGCCCTTGTATAAAAGCCCTTTCTCCCAGATCTGTTTTAAAGCCCACCATTCGGACTCAATAAAATTATTATCATAGGTAACATAGGGATCGTCCATATCTGCCCAGAAACCTACAGTCTTTGAAAAATCTTCCCACATTCCTTTGTACTGCCATACACTTTCCTTGCAGTATTTGATAAATGGTTCCAGACCGTATTCCTCAATCTGTTCCTTGCCGTCAAGTCCCAGCTTCTTCTCAACCTCAAGCTCTACCGGCAGTCCATGAGTATCCCAGCCAGCTTTACGGGGAACATCATATCCTTTCATGGTCCGGTATCTGGGGATCATATCCTTAATAACCCGGGTTAAAACGTGACCGATGTGGGGTTTTCCATTGGCAGTAGGAGGTCCGTCATAGAAGGTATAAGTTTCTGCTTCCTTCCGGTTATCCATACTCTTTTTAAACACGTCATGTTCTTCCCAAAACTTTTCAATTTCCTTTTCTCTCTCCACAAAGTTTAAATCTGTAGGGACTTTTCTGTACATCTTTATAACCTCCATTAAAATTTTTAATCAAAAAAACCTCCATCCTGTAATCAGGACGAAGGCTGAATTCATTCTTCGTTATACCACCTAATACCGCATACTGACATATGCTATTCTTTAACGCAGAAACTACGTCCTGACCTACTAAATGTATTCAGCCGGCAACTCCGGAGTGATGTTCGAATCCATAATACTCTCACCAGGTTTCCACCCTCCCCGGCTCTCTGTAGATTTCACACGGTTCTACTGTCTCCATCAAAGTCTTTCTATGTCTACTAATTATAGGGAGCGAAAAAAGAAATGTCAAGGTTATTTTTGTATTCAGCTGCTGCAGTTTAACAAAAAGGAGGGTATCCCCTCCCTTTTGCATCCTGCATTATGAAAGTACCAGTAAAAATGCCGCTGCAGTGATACCACATATGAAAAGATTTCCCGCATAGCAGTGGTGAAACGCAGTCAGTACCAGGCAGCCTGCATTGGCCAGGATCAGAATCAATCTTGCTTTTCTTCTGTAGTGTACCACTTCTTTCTCATCCAGTCTTTTATTCTCATTATCTGCCGGACTCTTAAAAAACAGAACCGCATCCGACAAGGCCAGTGCACCCCACCAGAGAACCTGATTGATTTGAGCGTTTGACAGGAAAAGAATTATGGCTATATAGCAACAGGAAAATATGTAACACCCCATTTTAGTCTTCGCATGATAACCGCCTGCATTTCTTCTAAGCGGTATAAGGACACAGCCAATAACAATTAATTGCGGCACCATCTGAAAACAGGCAGCAATGCATAAATAGGAAATACAGTGGATCAGTTTTAAAACCAGACACTCGATTCCAAACTGATATAAATCTGCCTCTTTTTCGTTGATAATTTCATTGGATACCAGTTTTTCTACAAATGTTTCTTCCCATCTTATCATCTGGATTTTCATCCTAGAATTTTCTTAATTTTTTTGCGTTATCCGGTAATTTAGGCTGGTAGCCGATAAAAAAGCAGGAACTGTTAACCTCTGTTTTTGCTGAATTTAAAATGGCTTTTGATGCAATTTTAAATGATAGTTTTTTCAATTGGGATTTCATAGGAATGCCTTCTTTCTATTTTTAATTTTTATTACTATATGACTTGTTTTCCCGTATTATACGGCTAACTGAACCGTTACAGGATTTTATACATGAATCACCTTTAAATCCGGTGCTACGTTAAGGTGGGCTTCTGTTGCATTCTGGACATCTTCCACGGTCAGACCCGGGGCAATTTCCTTTAATACAAGCCCCTTGTCAGGAACCACATCAATTACAGCCATATCAGTGACAATGGTCTTTACCACATTCACTGCTGTCAGCGGAAGCCTGCATTTTTTCAGTATTTTCGGAGCTCCCTCTTTGCTTACATGCTCCATGGCTAAAATCATTTTTTTCGCTCCAACCACCAGGTCCATAGCGCCTCCCATACCAGGTACTTTTTTGCCTGGAATCATCCAATTCGCCACGTTACCTTTTTCATCAACCTCCAGCGCACCCAGAACTGTAACATCTACGTGGCCTCCGCGGATAATGCAAAATGAAAACGAACTGTCAAAATAGCTGGCGCCCTTTACAGTTGTTACGTAGTTTCCTCCTGCGTCAATGCAGTCCAGAGTTTTATCCTCCTGATCTGCATTGGGTCCCACACCCAATATTCCATTTTCGGCCTGCAGCATAATATGTACATCGTCTGGTATGTAGTTTGCAACCATTGTAGGCATTCCCACACCAAGGTTTACAACATCTCCGTCTTTTAGTTCTTTTGCTATTCTCCTTACAATCGATTCTCTTTTATTCATAATTTACTGGCCCACCTTTACAATATTATCTATAAAAATTCCGGGAACAGTTACATCATTGGGATCAATTTCCCCCGCTTTTACGTATTCATCCACCTCTGCGACCACATAATCCGCGGCGGTAGCCATTACTACATTAAAGTTGCGGGAGGAGCCGTTGATAATCAGATTTCCAGTCTCATCTGCCTTCTGGGCTTTTATAAATGCCACATTTGCCTTGAGCGGCATTTCAAGCAGATAATTTTTCTCTCCGATCTCTATTTTCCTCTTTCCTTCTTCTACAACTGTACCCAGCCCGACTGGTGTCAGAACTCCTCCCAGACCAGCTCCGCCTGCACGTATTTTTTCAGCAAGGGTTCCCTGGGGAAACAACTGAACTTTGGCTTCCCCAGTCATAAGAAGTCTTCCGGTTTCCGGATTTGACCCAATGTAGGAAGCAAAGATCCGTTTCACTCTTCCGCTTTTTATCAGTTGATATATGGAAAGCTCCGTTGTTCCGGTATCATTGGATATGATCGCCAGGTCACTGGCTGTACTGGTATTTAGAAGTGCATTTACCAGATTTTCAGGATGACCTCCTGCCAGAAATCCCCCAATCATAATAGCATCTCCATCTTTGACTTTTTTCACCGCTTCTCCCGCTGATATTAATTTGTTCATATAGAATGGCCTCCTTTTTTATTCACTTAGGTAATCATGGATTACGCGTCCATATGGTAAGGTTAAATCTGAGATGATATGCGTTCCGCCCATGCAGGCTTTTACAGGCAGATCTGCCACAGGCGCATTCACATGGGGAATTAAATGAAGTCTTGCAGGCCCGGACCATGCCTCCTTTACCTGAATATCTTCCAGATTGTAAGCCACCAGCTGGGCAATCTTTGGACTTCCGTCTGCATCCGGAATCAGCTTTAAATTAACCTGCATTTTCCCCAGGTTCTTAGCAACTGCTTTTTTATCGAGAATATTATATTTAAAGGGCATGGTTCCCATTGCTACAAGAATATTATTGTAAATTAAGGTACCGGTTAATGTCTCGGTGTCCTCAACTCTAAGGTGGGGCTGGCCCCACTTCTTTGGGAAATCCCCAGATTTCACGTCCTGCAAGAATGGCAGGACCGTTATTTAAATACATTTGTGCTGTAAAATTACAGGCTTCTCCATGGTATGTACATGGAATTACAATCCCGCTTTCTTCGTAGGTTCCAAGACCTGAGGAATCGGGCATCTTGATCCATTCATACAAAACAAGATTGCTTCCATCCGGTTCCAGCGGTTCCGGCACCGCCGCTTTAATCAGATCCGGATCTGATTCATAGCTGACTGTAAAATATTCCCTGTTTATAAAACGGCACGGAGGGCGCCCATAACTGGCGCTTGCTGCAGGCATGGACTGCAGGGAGATAATCGTTTCTGATTTCATAAACATGTTCCTTTCTATGTAAAAGTTGTTTATAAGTTAGCATTTTCAACCAGCATGGCAATTCCCATACCCCCGCCGATGCACAATGATGCCACACCGTAACGAGCGGATCTGCGCATCATTTCATGTACCAGTGTAACCAGTATCCGGGCACCGCTTGCTCCTAGAGGGTGTCCGATTGCAACTGCCCCGCCGTTAACATTCACCTTTGACATGTCAACACCAAGTTCCTTTGTTACTGCCACTGACTGTGCCGCAAATGCCTCATTTAACTCCAGTAAATCGATATCATGAATGGTTAATCCCTGTTTTTCAAAAGTGTAGAAACTGCCTTTACCGGCCCTATGCCCATATATGCAGGATCAACGCCCACCAGCGAATAGCCTTTGATATAAGCCATTGGTTTTAAATCATACTCTCTGCATTTATCTTCGGATGCCACAAGCATGGCAGCTGCACCATCACTGATTGGGGATGCATTTCCGGCTGTAACTGTTCCGTCCGTTTTAAATACAGTTCTTAACCCGGAAAGCTTTTCAAGTGTGGTATCTGGTTTGATATGTTCATCTTCTGAGAAGCAGATTTCTTCTTTCTTCTTTTTAACGGTTATTGGAACAATCTGGCTATCAAAGATCTTAGCATTTTTTGCTATTGCTGCCTTCATATGGCTGTTATAGGAAAACTCATCCTGCTCTTTTCTGGTTACATTGTATTTTTCTGCTACATTTTCTGCCGTAATTCCCATATGATAATGATTTATGGCACAGGTAAGAGCATCGGCGACCAGACTGTCTACCAGTTCTCCATTACCCATTCGATAACCGTTTCTTGCTTTTTTCAAAAGATAAGGTGCATTTGACATGCTTTCCATTCCACCAGCTAAAACAATGCTGTTTTGTTCCGCCAGAATTGAATCATAAGCCAGCGCAACCGTATGCAGCCCGGAGCCGCAGACCGTATTTATGGTGGAGGCAGGAATCTCAACCGGAATACCAGCATTTACAGCAGCCTGTCTGGCAGGGCTTTGACCAATTCCCGCCTGAAGCACATTTCCCAGATATACTGCATCAATCAGTGAACTCTCTAATTTACTTTGTTCCAGGCAGGACTGAATGACCGCTGTTCCCAGTTCTGATGCATTTAAGGTTGAAAGAGTACCGTTAAAGGAACCAACAGCAGTTCTTACGGGGCTTATTAAAGCTATTTTTTTCATTTTATTTGCTCCTTTCTATTCTCATTTCTTGTTTACAGCCACATTCTCCTACTTCTTATTGTGGTTTTCAACTAATGTCGTACACCTTACAGTTTTTATGTATAATCTACAACTTTTTGAATGTTTCATTCGTGAAACATCAGGTGTAAATAATGATCAGAAAACAAAAAGAAAGCACACCGGACTTTTTTTATACCAGTCCGTGTGCTTTCTATTCAACAAATAATATATCTTAATTAAATATTATTTTACAGGAGAAGATCCTGTTTTCTTCTTCCAAAACCATACTTCCATTATACTTTTTTATTATATTTTCCACATTTAAAAGACCAATTCCATGATTTTTCCCTTTTTTTGAAACTGGCTTGCCACGATGCCATCTTTCTATGGGGGCTGTGCTGTTGGTAATATTTATAACTGTAAAATCATTATATTTATCAAGCTTAACTTTGATAAATCTGTCCTGTGGCACCTGGTCACATGCATCGATGGCGTTGTCCAGCAGATTTCCAAATATTGTCGTTACTTCAATTGGCTCCATAAAGGAAAGATCAACAACGCCTATTTCCAGATTGAACTTTATTTTATGAAAGATGGCAATACGCTTCTTATCATTTAATATTACATTTAAAATAGGATTATTGGTATAGTCCTCTAAAGACAGAGGAATCAGTAATCTTCCTATTTCTTTGGCATAATTAAGTGCTGCTTTATGTTCATTTGTCCGATACATCTCCTCGATCAGATTCAGACGCTTATATACATCATGGAGTATTATAATGGACTCATTATACTTTTCTTTCTGATCTTCATAAAATTCATACTGCAGCAAAGACTGTTGCTCCAACAATTTTAATTTTACTTTTAGCTGGTTGTTTTCTTCTACAAATCTTGCCAGATATAAAAAATAAAGATCTGCAAATAAGATGCACCCCATATTAATGAGTATCAGAATATATTCTGATATATTTGTAATTTTGGGGATTACCACGATGATTACAGCTATATTGGTCATACTGAACAATATAATTATAACTTGTATCAGGCATTGGGTAATTGTATACTTAACAGCAAAATCTTCCCGCCAGAGTCTGGTGATAATCAGATAATACACAATGAGGACGACTAACTTGGAAAAAGTTAGTTCCATACTTTTAATCATAACAGGCTGAATGCCGTGAATCTGAAATTTCAGAAGTATGTATTCCAGCATTACCACCCCAGCCGTTTCGCAGACAGTTAATATTAAAATCAAAACCGGGACTTCAAAGATCCGGTATATTAATTTTTTATTGTCATTGCCATAGAAAATATTATTTATTAAACTAAACAGCACAATCCAGATTATTATATTAAGGACTGGGTGCCCCAATTCATTTATCATTACAACTATAAAAAATGCGGCTGTCTTTAATAATATGTTAAAAAAAATCGGTTATTTATTTTCCGTTCATTTCTTTCTTCTATAAATTGAAATAGAATAATGATATTAATCATACATGAAATGAAGGTTCGAATGTAAGAATCATATAATTTTCCATTTTTTTCTCCTATACATTACTCTGTATGAAATTATTTAGTTTTTTCCTGAAATCCGCTGATTTTTTCTGGGAAACAGGAAGTTTATCATTATTATTTAACAGAACCTCGTAACCTTTTATATTTTTAATATGTCTTAGATTTACCAGAATGCATTGATGGCAGGCTTCAAAATTGTGCTTTTGCATTCTTTCCGTTAAATTTTTCATTTTATCTATAAAAAAATATTCTTCATTTTCAAGTTTTATTTTAATTTTTCTATTTATATATTCAAAGTAAAAAATGTCTTTGATTTCAAAACTTTTTATTCTGCTTTCTAATTCACCAGCCTCTGTGACTTCTAAAATTTCAAAATTAACAATCTCTAATTTTCCAGATTCTTCCTGAATGTATTGTATAATCTCCTGAAGCTGACGTTCCACATTGATCTTTGTAACGGGTTTCTCCAAAAAGGCAAACGCATGAACATAATTGACAGCCTGTCTGCAAAATTGTTTATAACTAGTGGTATAGATGACTTTAACATTCCGGTTCATTTCCCATATTGTTTTACCAATCTGAATTCCATTCATTCCGGTTAAGGCAATATCAAGAAATATCAGATCAAACTTACCATGAAATTCAAGCAGCTCTTCACCTGACTTAAAAGTTATAATCTGAAATGGAATTGATACGGATTTCATATAACCTTTTACAAATTTTGCTATTCTGACTGAATCACTTTTATTATCATCACAAATGGCAATAAGAAGCATTAATACCCTCCTCTTCTGATATTTTATATTGAAGTAATAAAACGCTTACATTCTATATCCTTTTTATGTACATTTCAACCCAACCGCCAAAATTGTACATTTTGAGTGCTAATATTTACATATTTGCCTCTAAATTGTGATGACGTCTATGAAACAAAATCAGAGCGGGTACCGAATTCTTTCCTCAATTCGATACCCGCTCTACACGTTTTCATCCATCAGTTAATTCATGCCTCTCTTTAGATTTTTGATAATGCTTTTCTGGATGATTCTCTATATGAACTTGTTTTCGCTTCCCTTACTGATCCCTTATGCAATCTCTATTATTCTGCTTCTTATTTTCATTCTTCTATCTTGTCAGGGAACCATTGGGTTTGGGTCGCTGGAAATAACCAGCGAAATTACTTTAATATAGTTCTGACCAATCATAGGCACGTCAATGAATTGCCGGACCCTTCTGCCATCTTCCATGTCAGCTTAACTGCTGGAATTCACTGGCTTTTATAAAGTGGGGAAACGTCTTATCTTTTGCCTGAGCACTTTGTCAGTCAACAGGCGTTAAACTGTTTTTGGTGGAATCGACCTCCTTTGGCTCTGTCTTATGAATTATTTTTTAAAAAAGGGTGTAACTGTTAATCTTTTGTAGATGATATTATTATAATGCATAGCGCTTTATTTTGCAAGTTATTTTATAAATTTTTAATCTTTTATTTTTCTATTTACTAATTGTGTATGTTTATTCTGATAATTTATTCTATTTAGACACTTTAATTGTTTATTTGCACTCCATAGAGATTGTTACATTTTTATCAATGTAATTGTTTTTTTGTAAACATATGGTATAATGTGCGAAAAGGATTTGTAAAAAGGAGAAAAATTATGAGCCAGCGCAATTTAACTTTATTAACAGATCTCTATGAGCTAACCATGATGCAGGGTTATTTCAAAGAGAAAGATGCCAACGAGACCGTTATATTCGATGCCTTTTACCGCAGCAACCCAGGCGGAAACGGGTACGCGATCTGCGCTGGTCTGGAACAGGTGATTGAATATATTAAAGAACTGGAATTTAACAGTGAGGATGTGGACTATTTAAGATCCACCGGACTGTTTGAGGAAGACTTTTTAGAGTACCTGCTTCATTTTAGATTTTCCGGAGATATTTACGCCATACCGGAAGGAACCGTCATATTTCCCAGAGAACCTCTGGTAAAAGTTATCGCCCCCATTATGGAAGCCCAGCTGGTGGAGACAGCGCTGCTCACCATTATTAATCACCAAAGCCTGATTGCCACAAAGACCGCCCGTGTGGTATTTGCTGCGGAAGGTGACGGAGTAATGGAATTTGGTCTGCGCCGTGCCCAGGGACCTGATGCGGGTATCTACGGTGCCCGCGCTGCCATGATCGGAGGCTGTGTGGGCACCTCCAATGTCCTGGCAGGAAAGATGTTTAACGTCCCGGTTAAGGGGACTCATGCACACAGCTGGATCATGAGCTTTCCTGACGAACTATCTGCATTTCGCAGTTACGCAAAGCTTTATCCAAAAGCCTGCATTCTGCTGGTAGACACATACGATACGCTGAAATCCGGTGTTCCCAATGCAATTAAAGTTTTCAAGGAGATGAAAGAAGCAAATATTCCACTGACCAGTTATGGAATCCGGTTAGACAGCGGAGACCTTGCCTATCTTTCCAAAAAGGCCAAGAAAATGCTAACGGAAGCAGGATTTCCTGATGCCATCATTTCTGCCTCCAATGACCTTGATGAGACTCTGATCAACAGCTTAAAGATCCAGGGTGCAACCATAAACTCCTGGGGAGTGGGTACTAATTTAATCACCTCCAAGGATTGTCCTTCATTTGGAGGAGTGTATAAACTGGCAGCTGTTCTGGACCGGAAGACTGGAGAATTTAATCCCAAGATTAAGCTTTCAGAAAATGCAGAAAAGATCACCAATCCTGGCAACAAAGGAATCAAACGAATTTACAGCAGGGAAACCGGAAAAATTATTGCTGATTTAATATGTCTGGAAGGCGAAGTATATGATGAAAATCATTCACTCCTTCTCTTCGATCCGATTGAGACATGGAAAAAAACACACCTGGCACCAAATACTTATACCATGAGGGATTTACTGATTCCTGTATTCCAGAAGGGCAAATGCGTCTATGAATCTCCTGCCGTAATGGACATCCAGGCTTATTGTAAAAAAGAGCTGGATACCCTCTGGGATGAGTCAAGACGTCTTGTTAATCCTCATGAGGTTCACGTTGACCTGTCTAAGCCGCTTTGGAACATGAAAAACCAGCTGTTGGACAACTATCATTTTCAGGAATCCTGATTATATTAAGGCATAAAAAACGGCAGTCCTTTTACAGGCTGCCGTTTTCCTGTTATTGTTCACATTCTGGTCACAATATTGTTACATGCCGGACAAACTCTCTTCATATTTTACTCATATACTTAAATCATCAGAAAAAGATGTTGCCAACATACTTTGAGATAAGAATTTTTTTCATAATTGCCGGTATTCCTCGTAGGGGATACCGGCTCCTCCCTTTTTAGGGGGCTTTTTTACATCTGCTTCTTTACGATAGAATAATCATCCCCATATTTAAAGTGAGGGCAGCTTTGATGGGATTCACTTAAAAAACGCATCATCTCATCCTCATCTAAATTAATTCCACACTCATAATATTCATAGTCTTCGTTATATTGATAATACATACAATATTCACAACTGCTTTTCTTTGCCATTATTGATCTCCTTTATCTGTCATTTCCCCGTTTCCATATCAATTTCGGAATCCTTTTTAACAGTTTCATTACCGTTTCATCCAATAACCAGGCTATTACCAGAGAAATGAAAATGTCAGTGCCGTCAGGCAGATAATTTTAGGAATGTAAAAATGTCTGATCCATGTTTTCTCTATGATTGCAGCGGAGAACTGTCCTAACACCAGATAATGAATTAAATACATACCATAGCTGTGTCTGCTGATCAATCCGCATGCGTTTGTAAATACAGGGAATGATACCGTTCCATATCGTTCAAAAAATAAAAAGACAGCTGATGCCATGGCTATCATAGTGGGTGCCAGATCATGAATACCTGGTGTAAATCCAGGTGTATAAAACTTCTGAACCATGGTCAGCGCAAATCCTGCAAGTCCTGCTGCCAGGAAAGGGAAATACCTGGTGTTTTGATATAAACGCTTTAATATATAACCAAGCACAAAGTAAATCAGCCAGCCTTTAAATATCATATATTGAAAAAACTCTCCTGGTAAAAAACCAAGCGGCTGCAGATAAACAAACAAAGTCTGAATCATAAGAATCATGGCCAGAAAAATCCTCAGCTCATGATCTGTCATAGCCTTTAGCATTCGTGATAAAAAGGGCGCACACAAATACAACCCCAGAATCACGTACATAAACCACATGTGTGGAGCCATGGGCGTAGCTTCTGTCAGCCACCCAAAAAGCCATGCTTTGATATGCGCAAAGAACCCAAGCTTCTCCTGCCCCAGGTATACATTGTAATAGTAATAATAAATTCCGGCATAGAAACCAAATGGAATCACAATGGTGCAAAACCGTTTTTTATAAAATGCCAGGATGTTCTCTGTACCATGATCAAGAATAAACAAACCACTGAGCATAAAATAGATTCCTACAAAAGACAAAAGCACAGGCATAAGCATTGCACTAAAAGCTGCTGCGTATCATTGGCTGCCTGGGCAGGAATGGAATGCACCATAATAATTGCAATAACTGCAATTACCCGCAGATAATCATACTGAATTTCCCGATTTTTCCGTTCCATACGTTATCTTAAGCCTCCTTTTTTCTATTGCAAAGTATAACATAAAAAATCTGCTTTTGACAATTTTTTTATTTTTTTGAAAAAACAGTAGACAAACCAGAATACCTGTGATATTATAATGGAGCTGTCAGAGATGACAGGGAAACGGCCTATTGGTCAAGCGGTCAAGACGCCGCCCTCTCACGGCGGAAACCCGGGTTCGATTCCCGGATAGGTCATAGGTAAAAAGCGAGTTTTCAATTAGAAGACTCGTTTTTTTTTGTTGAGATATTAATATATTTTGCATAAAAAAAAACATGGGCAGGACATTTTTAACGTCTCGTACCCATGTCTTTTCTATTATGCAAGTGCCTTTCCAAGCTCCACACACTGGGCTGCCCCATCTTCATCAGGTTCATTGTTGCAAATCACACTGTCATGAACCAGAACTGCTCCAAGTGACTTCACGGAATCTTCCCAGTTGCGCATCCACTCACCGTCTCCCCAGCCATAAGAACCGAATAAAGCAATCTTCTTTCCATTGAGTTTCGCCTCACAACTTTTAAACATCGGTTCAAACTCGCCATCCTCTAATTCTTCACTTCCCATGGAAGGACAGCCAAAGGACACAGCATCGTAATCATCCATCTGATCCGCTCCAAAATCAGAAGCGGTAAACAAAGAAGCATCTGCACCTGCAGCTTTTGCACCTTCCAGTACTTTATTTGCCATAGCTTCCGTATTACCGGTTCCGCTCCAATATACAACTGCGACTTTACTCATCTTATCCTACCTCTTTCTTTCCTTTTTATATGCTTAAGCAGCTACTGTAAGCTGCCAGACTGATCTTCCATTTCTCCAGAGCCGGGAATAAATAGTTCTGCATTTTGATATCTGGCAAAGGTTTTCACCGCTTCACATTCATTGCAATATACTTTCCAACAGCCTAAGCACTTACAGTTCTTTCCTGAATTTTTAATAAAGCCAATTACGTCTCCCAGGGGATATCCTAAGAATAATCCGATCTCATGAGGAAAGCCCCCCTCTTCTTTCAGCCGGATTTTTAATCGGTCCAGGGCATGATCCACATCCATCTCTTCGTAACCGTAATTTTTTAAAAATCTGCTTACTCCGGGCCTGTTTAAATCCTTCATTAAATGAGACTTGCGATATACATAAATCAGAGCCTTATTCCCGCGTCTGTATAATTCAATCAACGATATGCCTTTTTCTCCCAACTGCAGGTTTAAATATTCCAGCTGGCAGCGCAGTTCTTCTTCCGAAGTAAAAGAATGATTAAACAGATTTGCGGTTTTCAAAGAAGCCAGGGTTGGGGAACAATATTCAATTAAATGCCTTTCCAGTAACATATTTATACCTCCATCATGAAATTTGTTTCCCATTTATCATTCAAAAACTGTAACAGCCTATTCGTGTGGGTTGTTGTTTGGTTAGTTTTGACTAACAATATATAAATACCATATTTTTCACTGCCAGGCAATACTGTTTTTGCTTAATGGGAATTTTTCTACTATATGATAGTATCTGCAAAGAGGTTTCTGTTACTGTACCAAATTCTGTCATAATTTCTTCATTGTTTTCATATTATTTTTAGATCCTGGTCAAAATTCCTTCACATTTTCCATGTATGATAATATCATAAACATGAAAGATCCCACAGAGTGGTCAGAGCGCTTTCATACATATGTTTTCTAAGTCGGCAGAGTTGCTCTGAAAAGCTTCTTTGCCGGCTCAACCTAAAAAATGTTAATAAATTTGTCAATATTGCATTCCTGAATCCAGGGATTTCATATATATATAAATAAAGAGGAAGCTGCAGCGGTTAACGGTCTGCAGCTTCCTCTTTATTATGTTATCACACTATTTTACAAGATATCCGCCATCTACCGGAATAGCAGTTCCGTTTAAATAATCAGATGCAGATGATGCAAGGAAAAGTACCGGTCCTTTTAAATCTTCTGGCGTTCCCCATCTGCCAGCCGGTATTCTTACGGTACATTCATCTTTTCTCGCCTGGGTCATATTGGCACACATCTCGGTATCCATATAACCAGGACAGATACAGTTAATGTTAATGTTCCGACCTGCACAGTCTACAGCAAGACTCTTTGTCAGCTGGGAGACAGCACCTTTTGTAGCGGTATAAGCAGGTACGGTTGTGCCACCAAACCAGGTGACCATGGAGCCAATGGTGATGATCTTACCGCCAGTTGACTGAGTAAGCATGACCTTTAACGCGTTCTGTATCATAATAAACACATGGTTTAAATTAATATCCACTACAAGATCCCATTCTTCCATGGGAAATTCCTCAGGCAGATGTCTTCTTTGAATTCCAGCTGCCGGAATCAGCACATCAAGCTTCCCTTCCAAAATATCCATGGATTCTGCAATTCGGTTTATATCCTGGCGGTCTGCCAGATTTCCCGCTACGCCGTAGGCTTCATAACCTTTATCCTGGTATTCCTTTACCACCTGTTTCAGTTTTTCTTCCTGCACATCGATAAGCACCACTTTACAGCCGGCTTCCAAAAGACCTTCGGCCATTCCTCTGGATAATCCCTGAGCGCCTCCTGTTACAATACAATGCTTTCCTGTCACATCAAATTTACTGGATATCATATCTGTTCCTCCCTAATCAAATAGTATTACGGTTTTTTTTTTCACTGCAGGATCCGGATTTTCCATATTCTTAAATACCTGATCAATTTCACTGAATTTCACAAAAGTCGTGGCGAGACCTTCCAACTGGTATTTCCCATCTGCCATGTTCTTTGCCACAGGCTGAAACTGATAGGCGCTCATTCTGCTTCCGATAATGTCAAGTTCCCGCTTGTTTATATCTGCCTGACTGAAACTCTCTGGTTTATCGGAAAATCCCATGGGAATCACTCTGCCCGCGTTGCATACGATTCCCGGTTGTAAGAGAAGTGTGAGACTTCCTGGAAAACATGCGGAGTCAAATGCAGCCGTACAGCCATGTCCGCCGGTAATCTGGGCTATCCTTTCCGCAATATCCTCTGTTTTGCTGTTAATTGTCTCATCTGCTCCAAAGGATTTTGCACGGATTAAAGAATCATCGTCAATATCACAGCAGATTACCTTTGCTCCGATTACCTTGCAGGCCTGAAGAATAATTGTTCCAATGGTTCCGGTTCCAAGAATAAATACCGTATCATCTGGTTGGATTCTGCCACGTCTGGTACAGTGGGCTCCTATGGCAATCGGTTCAATCAGGGCAGCGTCTTTCCATGGAATGGAATCTTCTATCTTATATACATCATCCTCGGGTGCTGTAAAATACTCTCTCCAGCCTCCGTCAGTACCGCTGCCTCTCACCAGCACATGTTCGCATACTTCTTCTCTTCCATGAGTGCACTGATAGCATTCACCGCAGGTGATGATTAAGTCCACTACTACGTGGTCTCCCACTTTGACATTTGTAACATTTTTACCTGTTTTTGCCACAATACCGGCATTTTCATGACCAGGTACCAGAGGATAGGTGGAACAGGGATTCTCTCCTCTGTAGATATGTAAATCGCTGCCGCATACACCGGCTGATTTCATTTGAATTAGCACTTCATTATCACCTGGTTCTGGTATGGGAATTTCACGGATTTCATAGTGAAACGGGCTGGTAATTACACAAGACTTCATTGTTGTTTCCTCCTTGTTTCTTCTGCTATTAATTAAGGGGTCTGAAGCGCACCATCTCTGCGCCTGGTCTGAGTCCAGGTGACAACGGTATTTTCGCATGGATATTTTGCAGCTTCTTTTTCATTGATATCAACTCCAAGACCTGGCTTATTATTGGCATACACATAGCCATCAATAAATTCCGGAAGTCCGGGAAATACCTCTAAAAGCGCTCCTCTTGGACCTTTCAGGTCCTGAATTACAAAGTTTGGCGGTTCAATTCCCGACCACTCCTGTACTCCGAAATTTGGTGCGGAAAGATCTAAATGAATATTGGCTGCATGGGCAATGGGTGACATATCTCCAGGTCCGTGCCATGCCGTTCTTACCCCATACTGCTCGGCAAAAATCTGAAGCTTTCTCGCCGGGGTAATGCCTCCGATCTGACTTAAATGAACCCGGATAAAATCAATTAAGTGTTCTGCGATTATCTGCTTCCATTCAACAGAATTATTAAACAGCTCTCCCTCTGCAATGGGAATACTTGTCTGCTCTCTCAGATTTCTAAGCCATGGAAGCTGCTCAATGGAGACCGGATCCTCCAGGAAGAATAAGTCATAAGGCTCCAGCGCTTTTGCCAGCTTAATCGCATCTACCGGAGCAATTCGTTCATGAACATCGTGAACCAGATTCATATCGAATCCGATCTGACTCCTGATGTCTTCAAAAAGTTTGACCGTATTGCGGATATATTCTCTGGAATCCCAGATACACACCGCTTAACGCTCCCTTCGGAGCGGTAGCCGGAACAGTTCCATAGCTTTCTCCTCCATAGCCGCCGCACTGGCACCTGATATTGGTAATACCCATTTCTTTATAACGCAGGATATTTTCACAGACTTCCTGTGCATCCCTTCCGTCTGCGTGGCGGTAAACGGGAATTCCCTCCCTGCATTTCCCCCCAAACAGCTGATATACCGGCATGCCTGCCATCTTTCCTTTAATATCCCATAATGCCATATCCACTCCGGAAATTGCATTGTTTTCTATTGGTCCGTTTCTCCAATATCCGTTCTGGTGCATGAGCTGCCAGATATCTTCGATCCGGTCCACCTCTCTGCCTGTAAGAAGAGGCTTTAGATACTCCTCCACTACCGTCTTTACTGCCAGATGACGGTATGCAAAGGTCCCGCAGCCAAGTCCGTATAGCCCTGGCTGATTGGTTATTACCTTTACAACCACCAGATTAATTCCTTCCGGTGCCGTGAGTATTACCTGAATGTCACTGATTTTTGTATCCATTATTTCCTCCCTGCTTCCAGCTCTCTGGCTTTTTCCCTTGATTCTTCATAGAAATGACAGGCTGCATAGTGGCCTGGTTCCACTTCCTTTAAATCCGGCTTCTGGGTTTTACAGATTTCTCTGCATAAAAAGCACCTGGGCGCAAATCTGCAGCCTTCTCCCGGATTAATGGGGCTGGGCACATCTCCAGTCAGTACAATCCTGTTTGTTTTTTCTTTAAAATTTATTTTTGGAACTGCTGACAGCAAGGCTATGGTATAGGGGTGAAGCGCATTGGCAAAAATTTCGTCCGTCTGCGCCATCTCTATAATCTGCCCTAAATACATCACTGCCACTTTCTGGGAAATATGCCTTACCACACTTAAATCATGAGAAATAAACAGGAAGGATAAATTCATCTTCTTCTGCAGATCCATGAGCAGATTAATTATGGTAGCCTGAATTGATACATCCAGAGAGGAAACCGGTTCATCACAGACGATAAATTCCGGTCCTAAGGATAATGCTCTGGCGATCCCAACCAGCTGGCGCTTTCCTCCATCCAGCTCATGGGGATATTTCTCCAGTACATATTTCTCCAGTCCGCAAAGCTCAATGATCTCTTCAATCCTCTGCCTCCGTTCATTTCCTGAACACAGGTTATGGATCCGGTAGGACTCCTCCATAATGCTTTGAATGGTCTTTTTTGGATTTAGTGAAGAATAGGGATCCTGGAAAATGATCTGGATTTTCTTTCTGAAATCCATGCTTTCATCGCCTTTGGAGTCCAGAACACTGCTTCCCTTATAAAGGACCTCTCCGTCAGTTGCTTTATGAAGCCTCATGATTACATTTCCTACTGTCGACTTTCCGCAGCCGGATTCCCCCACCAGTCCCAGAGTTTCTCCTGGCATGACTGAAAAGCTGATCCCGTCAACCGCATGAAGGACTCCTTTGTTTTTCACTTTAAAATGTTTCTTTAAATTCCGGACTTCAATCACCGGAAGATTCTGCTTCTCCATTAATTTGCTTCCTCCCTCTCAAAACAGGCCACCAGATGACCTGACCCGTATTCCTGAAGCGGCGGCACTTCCTTCCTGCAGCGGTCAGTACAGGAGTTACAGCGGGGATGGAATTTACAGCCGGCAGGCAGTAAACAGGCATTTGCCACATTTCCCGGAATGAAAGCCAGACGGTTTCTGGGTCCGCTTAAGTTTGGAATGGCACCTAAAGCCCTTTTGTATACCAATGCCTGGGGTTTGTAAAGACTTCTTCCACAGTACCGTATTCGATAATGGTTCCGGCATAAATGACCGCAACCTTCTGGCAAAGTTCTGCAATAATTCCAAGATTATGGGTAATCATCAGCAGGGAGCTGGAACGTTTTCTCTGCAATTCCTTCATCAGCTCTAAAATCTGTGCCTGTATGGTCACATCAAGGGCTGTGGTGGGTTCATCCGCAATCAGAAGCTCCGGATTACAGGCAAGAGCTGCTGCAATACCCACTCTCTGTCTCATACCGCCGGAAAACTGATGGGGGAAATCATCTAAACGGTACTTTGCAATGCCCACCAGTTCTAACAGTTCCTGGGCTCTTTTTGCTGCTTCTTTTTTGCTTAGCTTTTCATGCTTTCTGATTACCATGGAAATCTGTTCTCCAACAGTAAATAATGGATTTAAGGAGCTTAGGGGATTCTGGAATATCATGGATATTTTATTTCCTCTCATCTCCTCTAAGCTTTTGTGATTCATATCCAGAACCGATTTTCCATCAAAAAGTATGGAACCTCCGGTTATGTTGCCCACTTCTCTTGGAAGAAGCTTTAAGGCGGATAAGGCAATGGTTGTCTTACCGGCTCCAGTCTCTCCCACAAGTCCCAGTGCTTCTCCCCGCTCTATGGTTAAATTAATTCCATTCAGCGCCTTTGCGGTTGCCCGCCCGGTTTTATATTCTACATGCAAATCTTTTATTTCCAACAATGGTGCCATGTTGTCGCCTCCAGCCTTAATCTTTGTTTTTTGGGATCCAGTATGTCGCGTACTCCGTCACCAAGGAAGTTAAATGCCAGTACAATGATCATTAATGTGACTCCCGGAACAACTACCGTCCAGGGTGCAGTGGCAATATATTCTCTGCCATCTGCAATCATGGAGCCCAGAGAAGGATTGGGAAGGGGAACTCCCATGCCAAGGAAGCTTAAATTTGCTTCCGTCAGAATGACAAATCCGATCTGCTGGCTCATTAGGATGATGAGCGGAGTCAGTACGCAGGGAAGAACCTGGGTGATCAGTATCCTGGCATTGGATGCGCCAAGCACTCTTGATGCCTGGATAAATTCGCTGTTGCGGATTCCCATTACGCTTCCCCGCACCACCCTTGTATAAGAGGTCCAGCCCACGATAGCAAGAACCAGTAAAAGATTGGGTACGCTGTTGCCGAAGATTGCCATTACGGTAATTGCCAGTACCATGGTGGGAATGGAGAGCTGTATATCACAGATTCGCATGATAACATTATCAATGGTACCTCCGAAAAATCCGGCAATCGCTCCCAGTGCCGTTCCGATTAAAGCAGGGATCAGCACTCCTGCTGCTGCAATTAACAAAGAGATGCGGCAGCCCGTAACCAGTCTTGTAAAAAATATCCTGTCCAAGGGCATCTGTACCCAATATGTATCCGTTTATTCCGTTTGCCAGGAATTCCGGTGAAATCAGACGTTTCCGTAAATCCGACTGTATGGGATCATGAACCACAAACAACGGAGAAGTGAAAGCTGCCAGAGTTACAAAACTGCTATAACCAGCCCAATCACAAAGAACTTCGATTTTTTTCATCCTTCGAAGCAATTCACTTTTTTTTTTCATGTTGTCTCCTCCCTAATTCAGACTCATGCGCGGATCAACAGCCACGTAGATGATGTCCACCAATATATTAATGATTACGAACAGGGAAGCCGTCACAAGCAGAATAGACTGAATCAGTGGAAAATCCCTCATGTTAATGGCTTTTACAGTCAGACTTCCAAGCCCCGGCCAGCCAAATACCTGTTCCACTATAATCGCCCCTGCAAGAAGCTGTCCGATCTGCATCCCAATGATGGTAATGGTAGGAAGCAGGGCATTTTTTAAAGCATATCTGGTGTAGATCTTAAAATTACCGATTCCTCTTGCCTTTGTCGCTGTAATGTAATCCTCTTCCAGTACTTCATACATTCCGGAACGGAGCATTCTTGTGACTAAAGCTGCCAGGGGAAGCCCAAGGGTAAGTGCCGGAAGAATCAGATTCCGGAAGGAACCGTACCCCTGTGTGGGAAGCACTCCCATAAAAACTCCGAAAAACAGGATAAAGAGAAGCCCAAGCCAGACCTGGGACATGGACATTCCTAAAAGAGCAAATACCATGGAGAAAAAATCAATTGCAGATCCCTTCTTAATTCCCGATATAATTCCCATGGGAAAGCTGACTAAAATGGATACAACTACTGCAGCAAAGGTCAGTAAACCAGTTGCGGGCAGGCGTCCGAATATCAGTTCTCCACAAGAACGGTTAAAAAAAATAGATGTACCCAGATTTCCGTGGAGAACATCCCCAATGTAGATTAAGTATTGCTGAATAAGCGGTTTATTCAATCCCATTTTCGCTTCTACGGCTGCAATCTGCTCCACTGTGGCATTATCCGGCAGCATAAGAGCTGCCGGATTGCCCGGGGCGAGACGCATTAGTCCAAAGGCTACAATGGATACGCCAAACAGCACGATAACCGCTGACAGCAGTCTTTTTACCATAAACTGCATGAAATTCTGCATTTCATTACCCCCTGGTTATAGATTAGTTTTTCATGACTCTTGAAAGGTCAATTATAGTGTCGTTGTATAACTTGACTCCGCTCAACTTATTGGAATAGGCATTGATGGTATCCAGATTGATGAAGTAGCACATACGGCCTCCGTCTTCCATCATCAATGTAAACGCCTGCTTTAACAACTCATCCTGCTTGCTTCTGTCAATGGTCTGTCTGGCCTCTGTTAACAGGGAAGTGATCTCAGGATTTTCAAGCTGGGTATTGCAGGAATCAGACAGCCAGTGTGTTATCATATGTCTCCATGGAGAGCCGTTGTTGTAAAATACATTGGAGAATGCAATATCATAGTCTCCGGCAGAACGCTTTGTTACAAACGTAGCGCCTTCCATGATTTCCAGTTTTACGTTAAATCCTGCTTCTGTCATCATGGACATGACTGCCTGAAGCACCTCTTTTGTACGGGGTACCTTTCCGTCAATAGCCATGAAATAGATTTCTTCTCCCTTGTAGCTGCTTTCTTAGAAGTTTCTTAGCAAGCTCTGGATCATACTGGTTGTATTTGCTTTCCAGATCCTTATCGTATCCCGTAACGCCTTCCATTACAGGCCAGTAAGCAGGAGAACCGGAACCAAGAATACTTTCCACAATTAATTTACGGTCAATGGCGTGGGTCAGGGCAAGGCGCACATTTTTATCTGCAAAGGGTTTACCCTGTCCGGACTGAAGAGCCATCCAGCTGATGGTTGTACCTGGCTTGGAATCCACCGTGACTCCATCTGTTCCGGAAAGTACATCCACCTGATCCGGGGGTATGTTGGATATCAAATCAAATTCACCGGTTCTCATACTGGATACACGGGTGGTGTCTTCCGATATTGGCTTATAGATGATTTTATCCACATTGGATTTCTGATTTCCCCAATCCCAGTAATCATCGTTTCTTACAAATACGGCTTCATTACCCGGATCCCAGCTGACAAACTTCCAAGGACCTGTACCAGGGCTTGTCTTAAACATATCCTCTCCCTGCTCTGCCAGAGCCTTTGCCGGCAGCATAGGCATATAGGTAAGCTGGTTCAGCATATCGCCGATTGGCTTCTTACAATGTACAACAGCTGTATATTCGTCTGATGCTTCCACAGATTCAATATCAGACCAGAGGAAATTCATATTTAAAGTATTGTTAAACGCACCTCGTTCCAGAGTTGCCTTTACTGAGTCCGCATTGAAATCTTCTCCATTATGGAATTTTACTCCCTGTCTTAATTTAAATGTCCAGTCCAGACCGTCATCGGATACACTCCATTCTGTAGCGAGACCTGGTTCATAATTACCTGCGTGATCCGTACGAACCAGCATATCGTAAATCAGAAGCTGAATGCTGTAAAACGGAACAACTGGCTGTCCCATAGGATCCCATGTGTAGACATCTTCAGACATGGAAAATGTCACAACATTCTCTCCGCCTTCTTTTTTTCCTGCAGAGGTTTCCGTACCGCCCGCCGCGTTTGTTCCCGGGGTACTGTTTTTAGTGCCGCCCCCACAGCCTGACAGTGTGCCAACCCCCAGGACAGCCGCCAGCAGACAGCATATAATTCTTTTTCTCATAATGTTCTTTCCCTTTCTCCATACAAATTCACACCAAACCGAGCTCGTTGCTGTATGGTGAGTATAGCCTACTGGTATGCAGACTGTAAATATCCCATTCTTCTACTGGTTTCCATTATTTGCCCTGAAAAGATAATATTTGTTAATAGAACAAAATTTATCAAAAGATAGACTTCTTTCAGCACTTGTTATCAATCTTTAAATCTTATATACTTATTTTTGTGACATTTACATAATTTTCCACACCTGGGAGGGGCCATCAAACATGAATCATAATTTAAAAGACATCTTACGTAAATTCCGGAACAAAAAACTTCTCACACATCTTTTTACTGTAATGGCTGCTTTCAGCGGAATTTTAATGGCAGTGGTATCCATGGTAGTCAACCACCAGACTACGGCCACCTTTCTGAAAAATAATAACCTGATCTACACCAACACGCTGGAAGTTTCCATTAAGACACTGGACACGTTATTTTCCGGTTTTCACAACTCCCTGACTCATATTACCTATGATGCAAGCATTGTGGATTCCGTCGTGACGCCAAAGCCTTTAGACTCTGTAGCCAATTATCAGGTATGGTCTGTTTTAAACGGTTACTGCCAGGAAACAGAAGGAATGGAAGAAATTTATCTCTACATAAGAAAAACCAATCAGATGCTTACATCTACCTACGAAAAATGTTCCCTTGACTTTTTTCGGGAGAGAGATCTGGTAGACAGGCACTTTGCCTCCCGCCCCTCAACTGTTCTGCTAAAAAGCGGACGTTCCACCTCCATTGAAATTTATAAAGGCAGAGTTTATATGGTGAGGGACTTTCCCTTAAACGGGGAAAAAGGACTGGGAACTCTGTTTATGAAGATGAAGTCTTCTGTTCTTTCTGATGCACTGGAAGCAGCCCAGACATCCTATAGCCACCTTCTGGCCTATGATAATAATTTTAATCCGCTCTTTCCCGGCATGCTGGATTATGGCAGAGTGCCAGAAGGATTGATCGATTTGATACCAGAGTATATAAAAGAGGGTAAAAATACCATATATTCCGACAATCAGCACTATTATTTCTGTCAGTCTGATCAGACCGGAATTAATCTGGTTCTGTTGGTTGACGATACGGCTTTCATGCCTTCCACACGCATGGTATTCATGAATTCCCTCCCTTATTTTGCCCTGATTTTAATTTTAAGCAGTCTTTTGTCGGTGTGCGTTCTTTACTTAAGCTATATGCCTGTTCAGAAATTAAAGAAAATGATCTCATTGGAGGAAAACAGTGGTAACAATGCTGACAGCAAGAACGAATGGGACTATTTAACAGAAAGTTTTTTAAAGATATCCAATCATAAATATCAGCTGGATTATATTTTAAGTAATATGATTCCAAAAATTTCCAAGGAATTTTATTTTGATCTTTTAAACGGAAAACCAATGGATCTCCCTTATATTAAAAGCATACTTACAAATATAGGCAGTCCTTTAAATACAGAGGATCCCTGCAAAGTGATTACAGTCACTTTTCTGGATTTTGTTGATCCAATTTCGAAAAACCATTTCACTGACAGTTTAAAGCAGATTCTTAAACGGAATTCAGATGGTATCTGCAGATATGTACTGCAGCAGATCGATGAATCCCTTTATGCAGTGATTATTCAGTTTATAGCAGACCTTGGATATAGTAAAATTACGGATTTTGAAATTAAGCTGGAACAAGCCTTTTTTCAATCCAATGATGACCGGAGTAACGGCGTATTACTGGAAATTGGTCCGAAATGCAGTTCTATTCAGAATGTATCCTTTTCTTATCAGGAAAGCCTGGAAAGACTGGCCAGGCAGAAATACCCTTCCAAAAAAACCAATGAAAAAACTGTGCGCAATGAGGAAGACTCTGTAAAGTTCAACCATCATTTCTTCCAGCTGCAGATGAAATCAATCTCAGAGTTAATTATGAAAGGGGATACTGACACAGCTTTAAAAAAGGCACTCCATATCTGCCATACCCTGCCTCACGACGGTAATCCCGAGGAGATATGCAGAGCTTATGAATATTACCGTCTCGCTTTTTTAAATACACTTGCCTCCTACCGCATTACGGAAGCCGAAGAAAAAGAATACGCATTCCTTTTTGATCCGGACCCCTATCCCTCCCAATGCGCAGAGAATCCTGCCTGTATGCAGGAGTACATGGTGCCGTTTTGTACTGCTGCCGTAAATCTTCTGTCAGAAAAATATCTAAAACAACAGCATAAGTATCTAATTCGGGCAAAACGCTTCATTGAAGAGAGCTATGCAGACCCAAATCTTTCCCTGAACCTGCTGGCAGAACAGTGCAAAACCACTACCAGTTATTTGAGCAGGCTTTTTAAAGAAAGCTTTGGAATTAATTTTGTGGACTATTTAAACCAGTATCGGATAGATAAGGCCAAAGATCTGCTTATGACTACCAGTAAACCAGTAAAAGAGATTGCTTCCACCACAGGATTTAATTCCCAGCAGAACTTTATACGGGTATTTAAAAAACATGCAGGCGTTACGCCTGGACAGTTTAAGTCAGAAAAAGAAAATACGGAATAAATGACAGGTAACATGCAGGAAGGCAATTTCACCGTTTTGCAATTAGTACATACTATATATAAGAAATACGTATTTCTATTAATATATCAAGTGGGGGCGTTATCATGGCTAATTATAAACCAGTTGTAAGGACAATCGGGGCAGCATCAGCTGCTTCAGGCATTGTTCTTCCTGCTAAGCTTTCAACTACAAGCTGGGTACTTCTTTTAGTCAGAGGTACTGCTGTATTTAGCAATACAATCTTAAGAAGTGGTGCTGTTGCTATCTGGAAAAGCACAGCTCCAACAACCGCAGCTCCAAGTGAAGTAACATTTACAGATGCAAACGCAGTTTATGGTATTTCCACCAAAGCCGGTGTTCAGCTCAGATTCAAATTTTACGCTAAATAAAAGCTCCGGGGTGTTCATTTATTTTGGACACCCCTACTAAGGAGGCGATGGTATGTTATCTAAGTTATGTTTTACAGGCTGCCAGTTAATCTGCTCCCGGAGTTGTGACTGCAGATGTGAATTTAGCATGTGATTCTAATCTGTTCCTTACTGGAACGGTATACACTCCTACCGGAGAGCCTTTGCCAAATGCTGCCGTTGAAATCCGCATTCTTGATGACGCTGATCCTTCCAGGGTGATCAGGGTCGGGGTCACGTTTTCTCTTTCAGATGGCACTTATGGGGTTTCTCTGCCCAGAATACCTGGAAGGCAGTATCAGCTGCTGGCATTTTCGCCTTTATAGGCATTGGCTTAAGGCCACCATTCTTGTGGAGGAAGCTATGAAAATAATTAAAACTTCTGATGGATATAAAGTCTGCCGCATAAAAAAAGAAAAGAAATATGAATATCTGGCAGACATTACACATTACGACCAAGAGATTCGTAAGCTTATGGATACTCTGGATGGATTAAAATTCGATTCCCTTGTTTTTTTATTCGGCATAGATACCGGAGCTTATTTAGAGCAATTGAAAAAATGTCTCTGCAGCAAAAATAATGTTATTATCTTTGAACCAAACCCCTCCGTTTTCAAACAGTTCCCGGCGGCCTTAAGCGATAATATTCATCTGGTTTTTTATGAAGAAAAACTGGTGAAGCAGATATTTGAACAGACCATTACTTTTAAAAATATTAATAATATCTATTTCTATGCATTTGGAAATTACCAGAAAGTCTATAAAAAAGAACATGACCGGCTGATCGAACATCTTGACTGGACTATCATGAACGCTGCCTCCCAGGTATATTTAGCCAAGCGTTTTAAAAATGTCTTCATTAAAAACATGATAGCAAACATGAAAATGATTCATCAGGCTACTCCTGTCAACAACTATGTATTTTCCAACAAGGATGTTCCCGCCATTGTGGTATCCGGCGGAGCTTCTCTGGAACAGAATATAAAGGATATGTTGAAGCAGAAAGATAAACTGAACAATTACTTTATTATTACAGGAAGCAGAACATTAAAAGCACTTGTTCAGAACGGAATTATTCCGGATATGGTGGTTTCCGTTGATCCGGTAGATGCCAATTACGAAATGATGAAAGATTATCTGGATTTAGACGTACCGCTGGCATTTTATGAATACAGCAACCGTTATCTTCTCAGGGATTATAAAGGAGGGGAAAATTCTGATTTCTCTTCTGTTTTCCCGTACCATAAAAGGAATGGAGCATCTAAAAGCGGTGTATTGCGGCGGATCTGTATCCCATGCCTGTATTGACATCGCCAACATGCTGGGCTGCTCTCCCATTCTTCTTACAGGTCAGGATTTTGCACTTACAAATAAAAAACATCACGCAGACAGCGCAGTGTTTCCCTTTGACAGCAGCAGCCGGTATGATGCACAGATCATGATCAAGGATGTCAATGGCAATCTGACAGAAACAACGGTAACCCTGGATTCCTTCAGACGGAATCTTGAGTATTATATCAGCTGTTATAAAGACCAGCCCCGTGTCCAATTCATTAACTGCTCGTATGGAGCTGAAATAAAAGGGGCTCCTCACAGGGAATTAAGTGAGATATTGGAAAAAAGTACTTTTTCCGGTCAAAAAACTCCCTGCAGACCAAATCATGAACTAAATCTGAATCCTGAAAAGACAATTAAAACCATATTGGAGTTTTTTGGATCATTATCTGACTAAAACCAGTCAGGGATTGGAATTATGCCAGATTATCCTATCTGAAAATAAGACCAAATCTCTTTTGGATGTTGAGGAAGACGATATTGATCTTCAAAGAATCCTATATATCTTACAAATTGTAAATAAGATTGAAAATGACCCATACAGCCAGTATTTTGGAGGATATTTCACGGAATTCCTCTATGATATGAAAGAAAAGAACAATCATATGTCTGCAAAAGATTATGATAAATTAACTTCCGACCTTCAATATCAGACACGTTTTTTCAAAGAATACTTAGAACGCCTCAATAATATACTTGCAGAGGTTAAGGATACCATTGTCTCAACGGTATCAGAATTCTACCAATCGCATATAGTTTAGTAAATCCTATGAAAATAGAGGGAATGCATATGGAAGACGACGTTCAATTTGATTCGATTAAGAACAATTACAAAGAAATGAAAGTATCCAAAATGGTTGTAAACGGAAAAGAGCAGGAAGGAAACATCATCAGTGCTGAAGTTACAAAAGACAGTCAGCAGTTAAACGTGACCGTTTATACCCAAAACGAGTAAAGCTGAAAAGAAAGGGGGCGAAACGAAATCATGGACTGTCATAAACATTCCTCTTTCACCATAAGAGGCTCCAGGCTTCTGCCCTGCCGAGAAAATCATTTTGAATTTCATCTTGGCCGAATCAACTTTCAAATCATCAAGGGAACTGTTTACTGCCTGAATCAGACCCCCAGCGCCGGAGCTGCCGTACAGATCACCCAGGTAGATATGGTGAATCACACTTCGACTGTACTTGGATACGCAATTACAGATGAAGAGGGGCGTTATGTCTTTTCCCTTGAGGCACGGCCTGACATGAAATATGAGATTTCGGTCTTCGCCCCATTAATCACTGAGCGAAAGGGGGATATTTGTTGAGCTGCTATACAGAACTTTTAATATCACCAAAGAATTTTAATAACAGAAATATAGCTTCGGCAGTCATCACCATGGATTACGTTCCTGAAGTACTGCTGACCGGAACCGTTTATAATAACCGGTGCGAAGCTGTAGAAGGCGCAGTCGTCCGTGTTATCGCTGTGGCCTCTCTTATTAAAAAGGATCTTGGTTATGTAATGACCAATCAATTCGGAGAGTTTGCCATTGTGGTAGAAAAAAATCCGCAAATCAACTACCAGTTCGATATCTACGAACCGGTCCTTACCAGTTAATTAAGGAGGAATGCCATGGCACGTGGATTAATCAGAGGGATGGTCCGCTACAAAAATCGTGTTCCAGCAAGAGGGGCCATCATTATTTTGGAACGAATGGTAAATGTATTTAATGAAGAACTGAAAGAAGATGACTGGGAAGGTGTCTATCTGGGTTTCACTCAGACGAACATACACGGGGAGTTTTGCTTTTCTGTCCCGGACAATACTGTTACATACCGGGTAAAAGTATTTGACAATCGTCATGAGTGAGGAGGAACATCATGAAAAAAGTACTGGTCACGGGAGCAGATGGCTTTATTGGCAGCCATCTGACGGAGGAGCTTGTCAAACGGGGTTATCAGGTAAAAGCATTTGTCTACTATAACTCCTTTGGTACCTACGGCTGGCTTGATACTCTTCCCACACATATAAAGGATGAAATTGAAATACATAGCGGAGACATAAGAGATCCCAATGGAGTAAGGGCTGCTGTATCCGGTGTGGATTCCGTCTTTCACCTGGCAGCATTGATTGCCATTCCATACAGCTATGAGTCTCCTGATTCCTATGTGGATACCAATGTAAAAGGTACCTTAAATATCCTTCAGGCTGCAAGAGCCTTAGAAACAGGCAAAGTATTAATTACCTCCACTTCAGAAGTCTACGGCAGTGCCGACTATGTTCCCATTGATGAATCTCATCCCTTTAAAGCCCAGTCCCCTTACTCTGCTACGAAGATAGGCGGGGATCGGCTGGCGGAATCATTTTACAGGAGTTTTTCTCTTCCTGTTGCAATTGTGCGGCCATTTAATACGTATGGGCCAAGACAGTCAGCAAGGGCAGTTATTCCCACAATTATCAGTCAGCTTCTGGCGGGAAAGGAAGACATCCATCTGGGAAGTCTTACCCCTACCAGAGATTTTAATTATGTAAAGGATACCGTTAACGGCTTTATTGAAATCGAATCATCGGAACATACCGTAGGAGAAGAAATCAATATAGCCAGCGGAATAGAAATTTCTATCGGTGAACTTGCCCAGGAACTAATTCGTCAGATTAATCCAAAGGCAGAGATCATTTGTGAAAATGAAAGACTGCGCCCGGAAAAAAGCGAAGTGACCAGACTTCTTGGATCAAATAAAAAGCTGAAAGCCCTGACCAGCTGGAAACAGCAATATACCTTATCTCAGGGTCTGGAAGAAACCATACACTGGATGGAAAACAATTTAAACCATTACCGGACAGACCGGTATAACATTTAATAGAAACCACAGGAGGCATCCCATGATTCCCCTATCTGTGCCTGTTATCAAAGGCAATGAGAAAAAATATGTAGACGAGGCGATTTCAAATGGCTGGGTTTCTGCTTCGGGCAGCTATGTAACCAGATTTGAACATGAAATGGCTGATTATTTAAAGGTAAAACAAACAGCGGCAGTCCAAAGCGGCACAGCTGCTCTCCATCTGTCTTACCTACTTTCCGGGGTAAAACCAGGTCAGGAAGTGATCGTACCTGCACTGACTTTTATTGCCGCGGTGAATCCTGTAAAATATCTGGGCGCAGAACCAGTCTTTATGGATTGTGATGATTCACTGAATATGGACTGCGAGAAACTGGAAGAGTTTCTAAAAAAGGAATGTACAAAGACCGCTTTAGGTCTTAGAAATAACAAATCCAAACGAATTATCACTGCAATTACAGTGGTTCATATTTTTGGAAATATGGCAGATATGGAAACCCTGGTTCGACTGGCTGATGAGTATGGCTTAAAATTGATTGAAGATGCCACGGAAGCACTTGGAACCAGATATACAGACGGGATATATGAAGGGAAATTTGCAGGTACCATGGGTGATTTCGGTGCCTATTCCTTTAACGGCAATAAAATCATCACAACCGGCGGCGGTGGAATGGTGACTGCAAAAAAAGCGGCTGACGTAGAACGATGTGCTTATCTGGCAGCTCAGGCAAAGGATGATTCTCTCTTTTATGTCCACAATCACATTGGTTACAATTACCGGATGACCAATTTGCAGGCAGCCCTTGGAGTCGGGCAGCTGGAATGTCTGGAAGATTATATCCACATTAAGATACAAAATTATGATTATTACAGGGAAGGGCTTGAGAATTTTGAGGATGGTAAGCTGATGCCATTTAACGAAAAGGCCAGAAACAATCACTGGTTTTACTCTCTTCTTTTAAAAAACAAGGCCTTAAAAAGAGATTCTCTTATGAGACAGCTGAAAGAAGCAGGAATTGAGACCCGGCCCATCTGGAAACTGAATCACGCACAGACCATGTATCAGAGCTGCCAGGCCTATTATATTGAAAAAGCGCCATTCTATCAAAGCAGAATTATAAATCTGCCCTGCAGTGTGAATGTAACGGAAGCAGACATAGATTTTATTATAGAATCTTTAAAGAAAGGCTGACAACCGGAAGGAGGGATTGGCATGGACGTGGAAAAATTCTTTGTTACGCCGAACATTCCAATCAGAGATGCAATCCGACAGCTGGATGAAACCGCAAAAAAAATGCTGCTGGTCGTAAAAGATCATAAGCTGACAGGCGTTATAACAGACGGAGATATCCGCCGGTGGATTCTGCAAAATAAGGATTTGTCCATGCCAGTGCATCATATTATGAACCCCTCCCCCATTGTCATAAAAGAAGAGGAACTTTCTGAAGCACTGAATATCATGAAAGAAAAGCGAATTGAAGGGCTCCCTGTGGTAAATGACAGCGGCCAGGTTCTTGATCTTGTCTTCTGGAATGAACTGCAGCATGAAAAAAAACAGCCTATAAGAAAAAGGAAAACTCCGGTAGTAATCATGGCAGGAGGGAAAGGTTCCAGGCTTTACCCTTATACAAAGATCATTCCAAAACCACTAATTCCCATTGGAGATACCCCAATTGTGGAACGCATCATGAATCAGATGATGTCCTATGGATTTACAGAGTTCTATTTAACCGTCAATTACAGAAAAGAGCTGATTAAAGCATATTTTAACGGAGATCGGCGCTATCATCTTCATTTTGTGGAGGAAAAGGAAGCCCTTGGGACAGCAGGATCCCTGACTCTTGTAAAGGATCAGATTCCAGGAAAGTTTTTTTGTCAGCAACTGCGATATTCTGGTTGATATTAATTATGCAAAGCTCCTTCTTTACCATCAAAAAAGCAAAAATCAGATTACGGTTGTAACAGCCATGAAAAACTATGAGATTCCTTATGGAGTGATCTCCTTAGACCAAAACGGCTGTATTCAATCCATGAGCGAAAAACCAAAGTATGAATTCCTGGTCAGTACAGGGCTTTATGTACTGGAAAAAGATATTTTAAAATATATCCCGGGGGACACACCTTTTGACATGCCGGATCTAATACGCCTATGCATGAAAAATAACGAAAAAGTGGGCGCTTATCCGGTTATGGACAGCACATGGCTTGACATGGGGGAATTTAGTGAAATGAAAAAGATGGCTGAGAGAATGAAACTATGAAAAAGAAACTCATCCTCCTTGGTGGAGGCGGTCATGCAGAAAGTGTGATTGATACCATTCGTTCAAATAAAGAATACCAGATTGCAGGGATATTAGACAACGGCAAAAGCCGTGGAATGACAGTCTCCGGTATTATGGTGCTTGGGTCTGATGAACTCCTTGCAGATATTTACGGCAGAGGGATCCGGTATGCGGTAATTGCAATCGGAAGCGTAGGAAATCCACAGACAAGAATCCGGCTTTTTGAAGAGTGTAAGGCCATCGGCTATCAACTCCCATGCATTATTGATAAAAGCGCTATACTATCGGAAGATCTTCATATGGGGGAAGGAATCTTTATAGGAAAAGGAACAGTCATAGGGGCGGGGGTAAGCCTTGGTAACGGCTGCATCATTAACAGCGGCACGATTCTGGAACATGGCTGTGCAGTAGGAAGCTTTGCTCACGCAGCACCTGGCTGCACACTCTGCGGCAACGTAAAAATAGGGGATAATACCCATATAGGTGCAGGAAGTACTGTAATCCAGAATCTGACCATTGGAAGTAATTCCATGATCGGTGCAGGCAGCCTGGTTCTTTCTGACATTTCCTCAAACAAGCTGGTATATGGAAGTCCGTCAAGGGAGGTTGGTCGTTTTGAGTAAAATTATGATAATAGCCGAGGCTGGAGTTAACCATAATGGGGATTTAAGTATTGCCAGACAGTTAATTGATGCCGCATGTGCAGCAGGCGCAGATGCGGTCAAGTTCCAGACCTTCCGTGCAGAGCTTTTGGCTACTCCCAAAGCAAAAAGCAGATTATCAGTTTCATAATACAGGAACGGATATCTCTCAATTTGAAATGTTAAAGAAACTGGAACTATCCTGGAATGATTTTAAACTTCTCTCCGACTACTGCACCTTTCGCGGCATCCGGTTTCTCTCCTCTCCTTTTGACGAGGACAGCATGGAATATCTGGACAGCATAGGTATGGAAATTATTAAAATTCCATCTGGAGAGATTACAAATTATTGCTATTTAAAAAAAGCAGCGTCATTAAAAAAACAGATTATCCTTTCTACTGGAATGTCAACACCCGCAGAAATCCAGGATGCTTTAAAGCTTCTGGAGCAGAGCGGACAGGATATCACACTTCTCCACTGTTCCAGCATTTACCCAACGCCCATGGAAGATGTAAATCTAAACGCCATGATTACCTTGAGAGAAACGTTTCATAAAAAAACTGGATATTCTGATCACACTGCCGGCATCGAGGTAGCGGTGGCTGCGGCTGCGCTTGGAGCCTGCGTCATTGAAAAACATATGACTCTTGATAAAACCATGCCGGGGCCGGATCACCGGATGAGTCTGGAGCCGGACGAATTTAAGCACATGGCTGACAGTGTGCGAAATATAGAACAGGCAATGGGCAATGGACTAAAGGCTCCTGCAGGAGACGAACTGAAAAACCGGGATCACGTAAGAAAGTTTCTGGTTGCTGCAAAGAACATTCAGAAGGGTGAACCGTTAACAATGGAAAATCTCTGTGCCAAACGCTGCTCTCCCGGAATATCGCCTATGAAGCTTCCTCAGATTCTTGGTACTCTTGCAGACAGAAATTATGGAAAGGATGACAAAATAGGAGAATGATCAGACTATGTGTGATAACTGGCAGCCGGGCGGAATACGGTTTGCTGACTCCATTAATCCGGAATATAATGAAAGACCAGGACTTAAAACTACAACTGCTGGTTACGGGAACCCATCTGGATACCCGGTTCGGCCTTGATTATCAGGAAATGGAACAGGACGGAATTGTAATTGACGAAATGGTGGAAATGAACCTGGCCAGTGACACTTCCTATGGCATCTGTAAATCCATGGGTCTGGAACTGATTGGAATCTCCGGCGCCTATGAACGGTTAAAACCCCATATGGTACTGCTTCTTGGAGACCGCTATGAGATTTTTACGGCAGCAAGTGCCGCCGTGATCTGCAAGATTCCAATTGCACATATACATGGAGGGGAACTGACTCTGGGGGCTTATGACGATTGCATGCGTCATGGGATCACAAAAATGAGTTATCTTCATTTTACCAGCACGGAAGAATACAGAAAGCGGGTGATCCAGCTGGGAGAATCGCCTGACAGAGTTTTTAACGTGGGTGCACTGGGTATAGAACAAATTAAGTGTCTCACTCTCCTGTCAAAAGAGCAGCTGGAACAATCACTTCACACAGCTCTGCCCTCCCCTCTTTCCCTGGTCACATACCATCCGGCTACACTGGATCCTTTCAGTGCAAAAAATCAGTTTCAGCCGCTTTTGGATGCTCTGGATTCCTTTCCAGAGCTATTTACGGTGTTTACGGGAAGCAACGCTGACACTGGAGGAAATCAGGTCAATGAAATGGTGATTTCCTATACCAGACAGCATCCGGAGCGGTCGGTATACATTTCTTCTTTAGGTTCTCTTCGGTATTTAAGTCTGATGAGTGTAAGCAGACTTGTAATCGGCAACTCTTCCAGCGGAATCCTGGAAGCTCCCGCTTTTCATGTTCCCACAGTGGATATCGGACTCCGGCAGCAAGGCAGAATAAAGCCAGATTCTGTCATCAGCTGCGGTACATCCGCTGAAAACATCCGTAATGCAATATCGCAGGCAATGAATCTGGATCTCAAGAACCATGCTTTGGAAAATCCCTATGATTGTCCGGGAACCAGCCAAAATACTGACATGCATAAAAGAGGCGTTTCGCACGGGAATTCATTTACAAAAAGAATTTTATGATATTGATTGGAGACTGTAATGATTCAGAATAAAAGAGTTCTTGCAATAATACCAGCCAGAAGCGGCTCAAAGGGCATCAGGGATAAAAATATCAGAGAAATGAATGGGAAACCATTAATGGGTTATACCATTGATGCGTGCATAAAAGCAGGATTTTTGGACGACATCCTTGTATCTACCGATTCAAAGCTTTATCAACAGACAGCGGTAGAACTTGGTGCCTCAGCTCCATTTTTACGACCCCCTCACCTCTCTGGTGATGAAGCAGCCTCAGGTGATGTGATCCTTCACACAATAAATGAAATGAAAAAACTCGGAAAGGAGTATGACTATTTTATGCTGCTTCAGCCTACCTCTCCCCTGAGAAACGAAGAACACATTCTGGAAAGTATGAATTTGCTGTTTGAAAAACATGCCGATTCCGTAATCAGTGTCTGTCCTTATGACTGTAAATGTTATCTGTCAGTCGGGATTGCTGAAACTGGTGAAATAAAAATCCCAGACTCTTTAAAAAAACAAATAAGGAGACAGGATGTAAAATCCGGCTTCCGGATCAACGGCGCCATCTATCTTACATCTGTCTCCAATTTTCTTAACTCTGGTAATTTTTTACAGCGGAAAAACTTATCCCTATTTTATGAATCCTTTAGACTCTGTCGACATCGATGACAGCGATCAGTTTTATCTGGCAAAACTCATACTGCGTGACAGGGCCGGTACATTATGAAGGCTGGTACGTCATAAGGCCCAGAGCCAGAAGAGCGCTTTTCTCCAACTGATCTGCTGTTGTGTATTCGCTTGTGGTATGCACCTCATTCATACCGCAGGCGACCACAATACCCCTGATTCCGTTGCGTACAAAATGATTGTTATCACTGCCGCCCAGTGTCTTGTGAGTGATTGCCTCTACGCCAATATCATCACAAACCTTTTTAAAACGCTTTACCACTTCTTCATCCTCATGAATTTCATATGCCTCAATCTGCTTTTCAAAGGAAATTTCTATGCTCCCCCCGCGGCAGCCCGCAGCTTCTTCAAAGACTTTTTTCAGTTTTTCCCATTCTTCCATAGCACGGTCATCCTTTAAGCTTCGGATCTCACCAATTAAAATACATTCATCAGCAACAATATTTCCCTGCTTTCCTCCGCTTATCTTTCCGATGTTAACCGTAGTTTCTTCGTCAGCCCACCCCTGCCTGATGCTCGATACGGCGGTTGCTGCAATCTCTATGGCATTGATTCCAAGCTGGGGGCAGAAACCGGCATGGGCGTTTTTTCCCTTTACTTTGATTTCAAAGGATAAAAGAGTGGGCGCTGCTAACGCTGCATTGCCTATTTCACCGCTTAAGTCAAACACATATGCCAGTTTGGAATGTATGGTAGAATAGTCCGCAAGCTGGCTGCCTTTTCCGTAATTTTCTTCTGCAACAGGGAACAAAACTTCAATATCCGGATGGGGGATATCTCGTTCCTTTATGCTACGGACTGCCTCCAATATTGCTGCAATCCCGGAAAGATCGTCTGCTCCCAGAACTGTCTCTCCTTCAGAAGTAATCACACCGTTTTCATTCTCTGCGGCATGCTTTCCTATTCCGGGTCTCACCGTATCCATATGAGCGGATAAAAGAACTGGTTCTCCAGCAGTATTCCCTTTTAAATAACCGTAAAGATTACCTGTTGGGATTGCATCTCCATAACCTGCTATCCGTTCTTTCAGACGAATACCAGCATCATCTTCTTTCACGGCAAACCCCAGCTGTTTCATCTCTTTAATCAGATAATCTGCAATTTCTCTCTCATGATACGTCTCTGAATCAAATTCCACCATTCGTTTAAACTGGCTGACCAGCCTGCTTCTGTTAATCATTCAATCACCTGCCTGGAATTATTTAGTCACTGATTCCTGTCTTTTAAACTTTTCTTCTGGAGTTTTACTTAACTGTTTTCTGTCTTGCGGGGCTGACCAGATGCCTTCGTAATCAATCTGGTCCACAAAGCGGGAATTAAAATCCTGGAAAAGAGATTTGTTATCTGATCTTGATGCTGCAATATCGCGGAAATAAGTATTATTCCGAAATGCAGGGATCACATATAAATCTCTTAAGTATCCCCATATGTTTTCATAGTCCACCACTCTGCGTTTAATGGGACCAAGGTTTCTGTAATAATGGGTATCAAACCTTGCCAGCGTTCAAAAAGCCTGACGTCACTGTCCGTTACATAATCCCCGAATAAAAACCGGCTGGCAGACAACCGTTCCTCAATCTGATCCAGGGCACGGTAAAAATCTTCAAAAGCCTCTTCATAAGCTGTGATCGACTGCGCAAACATCATGCGGTAAGTGGCATTATTGACATTTGGAAACAGCCAGTCATTATAGGCATCGATCTCACTTCTTAACTCAGCTGGATAAAGATCCGGCGCGTCAACCGCCTGAAACGGACGGAATGCTGTTTCGAAATAATTCGTCAGCCTGTGATAATCATTATTTACTACCTTTTTTGTGGTAATATCCACCAGAGCCGGAACGGTACAGCGACCTTTGTAATCAGGATCTGCATTGTAATAAAACTCGCTTAAAAACTGTGCTTTTAAAACAGGATCTTTTCTGTCCTCATTATACACGAATTCCCATCCATATGCACTATTTTCTTTGCTGTGCCCCACAAGATTAATTCCAATTGCCTCTTCCAGTCCCAGCAGCTCTCTTACGATAGACGCCCGATTAGACCAGTGGCAGCCTTTTGCCCAAAACAGCCGGTAACGTCCGCTCTCTGCCTTTAACTCTCCTTCTGCCTCTCCAAATGGTGTTGTAAAGTGATTAGGCTGGCGGATAAAGGCTCCTCTTTCATCGATTTCATTCTCGATCTCTTTTGGCCGTGGCCTTGGCGCTATGCTGTTCCCTGTATGAAACTGGATTTTGTCTCTGCCATGAGGCGTATTCCATGAAGTAAGATCCGGACCCTTTGGTACGATTTTATATGGATTTCCAGCCACAGCACATAAATGATAATGCTTCTTAATTGCTTCAAAATCAGTAGTTTCCTTAAATTCAGGTAACGAATACAGATCTCTTACATAGCCCCAAAGATTTTTAAAATCAGTAATACGGCTGCGGTTTAACTGAAAGCCATTATAATAAGCACTGTCAAAACGTGCCAGCGTTACGTAAAGGCGCACATCGGATTCTGTAATGCTGTCCCCAAAAAGGTAACGGCTTTTACCAAGCCTTTCCTCCAGCCAGTCCAGGCGGGAAAATACCAGATTATAAGCCTCGTTATAAGCTTCCTGACTTCTTGCAAAACCTGCCTTATAGACTCCGTTATTAATTTCATGATATAGAATCTCATTTAATTCGTCGATTTCCCTGCGCAGATTTTCCGGATATAAATCAGGCGCACCTGGTTTATGATACTTCTTCCATTCCACTTCCCAGTATTTAGTCAGGTTAAAGTAGTCGTTATTTACCACCTGTCCGGTTGTTAAATCAACAACTGCAGGTACGGTAAATCTTCCGCTGTAATTTTCATCCGCTTTTAGATAAGCCTCACTTAAATACTGGATCCCCAGCACCGGATCTTTTCCACCCTCATCTAATGTAAACGCCCAGTCCGTTCTCCCCACATCCGGTCTGACCGGATCAAGAGTTCCAAGGCTTATGACATCTTCCAGACCAAGAAGCCTTCTTACGATGACAGACCGGTGTGCCCATGGGCAGGCAGGAGACCAGATCAGACGGTAGCGTCCCGCTTCCACCGGAAGATTTCCCTCCTCTGTACCAAAAGGAGTTGTAAAACGGTTTTTCTGGCGTTTAAATGTTCCATCCTGCTGGACTTCTTCTTTAATAAACTTTTCTGACATTCCGATTCCCTCTTTCTTTTATTCTTCCCTTAATTCCCATCAATCAGGATTTATTTATGTTTCATATCTTCTCTGCCATACTCATCTGCAAACCGGAATGTCTGAGGCAGCATAAATCCCTGATTCTCCATCCAGTTTAAAGAATCTTCTGTTCCGCTGAAGATGCACATCGCGGTCTTATTTCTTCTGAATCCCATTTTTTCATAAAGGGCTACTGTTCTTGGATGGGTATAGAGAATAATATTCTGACCCCTTACCTGATCAAGCAGTTTTGTGATCAGGGTTCTTCCTATTCCCTGTCCCTGAAATTCATCGTCAAGTGCGATATTATAAACAGCTGCCTGACAGACACCGTCAGACAGCGCTCTTCCGACGCCTATTATCTTTTCTTCGTGATAGACAAATACCACTGCATAGCTGTTTGTGAAAATAGTCTCCTGTTCTTTTGCGGTGTGATCCGATAAGCCAGAACGGCGCAGAACATCGGATACCTCCTGCCAGTTGATATTTTCTTTTGTTGTTTTAAATGTAATCTCAGACATCTGCCCGCCTCCTTATATTGCATATTCCGTGTTTTCCAGCATATGGATTTTCACCAGAAATTCCTTTAACCGCTCATTGTCCGGATTGTCAAAAATCTGTTTTGGAGTGCCGTCTGCCACAATTTTTCCGTTTTCTAAAAAGATAATCCGGTTAGCCACATTCTTTACGAAATTCATTTCATGGGTTACTAAAAGTATGGTATTTCCTTCCGTAGCTGCCTTTTTAATTGTAACCAGAACTTCACTGACCAGTTCCGGATCTAATGCTGATGTAGGTTCATCCATCAAAAGCAGTTTTGGCTCCATGGCAAGAGCTCTTGCAATTGCCACCCGCTGCTGCTGACCCCCTGATAAATGCCTGGGGTAATGGGAAAGCCGGTCACCCATTCCCACTTTTTCAAGCTGTTTCTCAGCAATGGTCTTTGCCTCGCTCTTCTTTATCTTTTTTACCACAGTTAAGCCTTCCATCACATTTTCCAGTGCGGTCCTGTTTTTAAAAAGGTTGAACTGCTGAAATACCATCTCTGTATAACGCCTTAACTCCAGCTTTTCTTTGGCAGACCGGGTAGTTAAATTAATTTCTTTATTATTGATCCGTATTGTTCCCTCCTCCGGCTTCTCCAGCAGATTAATGGAGCGCAGAAGCGTGGATTTTCCAGTTCCGGAGGGCCCGATAATTGCCACAACGTCACCTTCTTCAATATCCAGATCCACATGATCTAAAACCACATTGCTGCCATACTTTTTGCACAGTCCGCGAATTTCAACCACACTCATCTTCTATGCCTCCTTTTTCTCTGCAATCTGTTCCGGAACGCTCATCTTCTTTTCTATGTAAGTAAAGAGTCGTTCAATAAAAATGGTAATAACCCAGTAAATAATAGCGAGGGAACAGTATACTTCAAAATAACGATAGCTGTTTCCTGCCAGAATTTTGCCTTGTGCCGTGATTTCCACCACCGAACAGGTAAAGGCCAGCGAAGTGCCCTTTACAAGTCCGATGAGGGAGTTCCCGAGAGAAGGGATTGCCACTGTTACAGCCTGGGGAAGCAGAACCCGAAAGAAAATCTGCAGCCCATTCATTCCTAATGACTTGGCTGCCTCCACCTGACCTTTTTCTACAGACTGTATGGCGGCACGAATGGTCTCTGAATCAAATGCTGACTGGTTTAACCCAAGTGCTACAATTGCAAAAATAATTGGCGGGATCCCATTCACATTATAGGAAGTTCCATTATAGAAATTGTAGTATTTTAAGAAAATGGGAATTCCAAAGTACGTTAAGTACAGCTGAACGATAATAGGAGTTCCTCTGACCACTGAAACAAACAGGGTACAAAGCTGCTGTAATACCGGTATACGATGTATCTTTACAATTGCAATGAAGAGTCCTGCCACCCAGCCAATGATTAACGCAATCAGCGTCAGCTGTATGGTTACCGGTAAATATTTTAATAATAAGGGGATCTCTGTAAATACCAGCTGCCAATCAAATATTTTGCTCATCTTGTGCCTCCAGCCATCGGTTTTTATTTATAAGAAGGAGAATAGTCAGAACCGAACCATTTTAAGTTGATTTCCTTAGAGGTTCCGTCTTCGATCACTTCTTTTAATGCCTGATTAAGATCCTCAACCAGCTTTTCATTTCCCTTGCTCACAATTAAGTAGCTGTAAGGCTCTTCCATTAAATCCTTTGCTACATCACTGCTGATGGATACACCCGTCACATTAAAATTAAATTCTTTCTCGTAATATTCAAACATAGGTTTATCCATTAATACAAAATCATATTTCCCAGCTTCCACATCCTGAATCTGAAGGACCAAATCTTCTTCGCTATACTCAATGTTTATTGCTTTCTGGGGATTTGCTGCATTGTAGTTCTCTAAAGCGGTTGTGATGTTAATTCCGGATTGTGATATGGTTTTTAATCCAGAAAGATCTTCCCAGGTGTTAATACTCTCCGCCTTCTTATTGTCTTTTGCAAAAACTGCAACGTACTCGTTGGCAAAAATGGGATCTGTAAATAAATATTTTTCTTTTCTCTTTTCATTTTTCGCGAAATTATTCACTCCGATCTGATAACGGTCTGAATCAAGTCCTGCGAAAATCGATGGGAAATCCGTTACTTCTATTTCCAGTTTATACTGGGGAAGGCGGTCAAAAACAGCTTTAATCAGTTCAATGTTATGACCAGTCAGCTGATTACTGCTGTCTACAAAGGTAAATGGCTTAGGGGAGCCGCCTGTTGCCGCATAAATTGTGACAGGTTCTGACGTTGCAGTGGTTTCACTTCCTGACTGGGCTGCCACAGAGCTGGTTTCCTCTTTCTTTGATTCTTCTGATGCTTTTGCCGTAGTTGTTTCAGCTGGTTTCTGTGAATTGCTGCTGCATCCGGATAATGCTCCTAATATGGTGGCTGCTCCTAATACTCCAACTATCGCCTTTTTTAATCGATCTCTTTTCATAATTTTTTCTCCTCTTTTTTTAATTCGTTTTTTTACTTTGCTTCAAATTTTTCTTTCCTGTTATGAGGTTCATCCCAGATCGTCAGATCCGGTCCTAAGGGAAGAATACCGTATGGGTTATGTGCATGATTTCCAAGTAAGTAGCCTTTTTTAATGGAATTAAAATCCGTGGCTTCCTTAAATGCCGGTATGGAATATAAATCCTTTGCATAATTCCACAGATTTTCAAATTCTGATAACCGGTTTCTGTTGGTTTTAAATGCAAAATAATAAGCTGTATCAAATCTGGCAAGTGTTACAAAAAGCCGGATATCGGAATCGGTAATCTGGTCTCCAAATAAATATCTGCTTTTTGAGAGCCGCTCTTCCAGCCAGTCAAGTCTCTGAAACAAAACATCATACGCTTTTTCGTATTCCGTCTGGGACTTTGCAAACCCGGCTTTGTAAACTCCGTTATTAATTTCGTGAAATAGAATTGCATTCAGTTCATCAATTTCTTTTCTTAAATGTTCGGGATAAAGATCTGGTGCGTTCTGCTTATGAAACGGCTTCCACACAGTCTCCCAGTAATTAGTCAGATGGTGATAATCGTTGTTTACCACCTTCCGAGTTTTAAATCTACAACTGTGGGTACGGTTGCTCTTCCTTCATAGTCTGGGTCGGTTGCCGCATAGATCTCAGGCAGATAACGAATTTTAAGTACTGGATCCACATTTCCCTCATCTAAAGAAAATTCCCAGCCGTTCTCTGTCCTGACCGGACTTACCGTCCCAACACTAATTACATCTTCCAGACCCAAAAGCTTCAGTGCAATGATCTGTCTTGTGGCCCAGGGGCAAAGGGGGGTCCAGATCAGCCGGTATCTGCCGGCCTCAACCGGAAGTTCACCCTCACCACTGCCAAAAGGAGTGATAAAATAATTGTCCTGTCTTACAAAAGCGCCTGTTTCCGAAACTTCATGTGCATCCTCACTGGTTGCTACCTTACCGAATTTATCTTCTATCGCCATACTTTTTCCCTGCTTTCCATCTCAGTCTTGCTTTCGTGTTATTATCATACCACATACGTATGTTAATAGGTAATATGTATAAAAAACAACTGGCAATAAGAATATCTTATAACCAGCCGTTTTTAAATATAGTAAATTATTTTTTTTTATGCGAATAATGGTGTTGATAAATACCGGTCACCGGAATCAGGAAGTAATACAACGATAGTCTTTCCCTTGTTTTCAGGTCTTTCCGCAACCAGCTTCGCTGCCTTTAATGCAGCTCCTGAGGAAATACCAACCAGAATTCCTTCTGTGACTGCAAATGATTTGCCTTCTTTAAACGCATCTTCATTTTCAACAGTAATTACTTCATCATATATTGCTGTATTTAATACCTCTGGTACAAATCCGGCACCAATTCCCTGAATTTTATGAGGACCTGGTTTACCTCCGCTAAGCACGGGGCTGCTTGCCGGTTCCACAGCAACGATCTGCACATTAGGATTCTTTTCCTTTAAATATGCACCAACACCTGTTACAGTTCCGCCTGTACCCACGCCTGCAATAAAGATATCAACGGTTCCATCTGTCTGTTCCCAGATCTCCGGTCCGGTTGTCTCTTTATGCACTTTTGGGTTGGCTGGATTTACGAACTGTCCTAATATAACGGAACCTTCAATGGTATCCTTTAATTCATCTGCTTTTTCTATGGCGCCTCTCATACCCTTGGCACCTTCTGTGAGAACCAGCTCTGCACCATAGGCCTTTAAGAGATTTCTTCGTTCCACGCTCATGGTATCAGGAAGAGTCAGGATTGTTTTGTATCCCTTTGCGGCTGCTACAGCTGCAAGACCAATTCCTGTGTTACCGGAAGTAGGTTCAATGATAGTAGCTCCTGGTTTTAAAATTCCTTTTTCCTCTGCATCTTCAATCATGGCTAAAGCAATACGATCCTTTACGGATCCGGCTGGATTTAAATATTCCAGCTTTGCCAGAAGCGTAACCCCTTCTACACCCTCTGCTGCACCATAGCGGCTGATTTTCAGTATCGGTGTTCCTCCAATAAGTTCTACTGCGCTTTCTTTAATTGATCCCATATCCTTATCCTCCATATTATCATTTTATTATTTCATTATATTGTTTTTAAATTATAAAGAAGCAGCTGCTCCTAAGGCACCTGCTTTCATCTTTTATGGGATAAATAAATACCCCCATATCCGATGCTGCCAGGCATTAGAAAGCGCAATCCAATAAAACTGTTTTATTTCTATAACAAACAGCCTGGCAACAACATATATACTGATTCCACTTACGGTTAATCTGATCTCTGTTATTTTTCATATTGAGCCGCCACCTTTCTACCTACAACATTAATATGTTTATATGTTATAATTATATTAATGCAGAATGCGAAATGTGTCAATACCTTTTTCAGAGATTCTATAAATTTTTTCAGAGATTCTATAAATTTTTAACCGCTGTTTTTAATTTGTCCAATGCTTCCATGATAATTGATCGGGGACATGCGATGTTAATCCGTTCAAAGCCTTCTCCTATGGAACCGAACATGGCACCGCTGTCCAGCCATAGACCAGCTTTTTTCACAATCAGCTCTTCCCGTTCCTGTTCACTTAGTCCCAATGCCCTGAAATCCAGCCATATGAGATAAGTTCCATCCGGTTCAATCAGTTTAATCTCCGGCAAATTGTCTTCCAGATAAGTTCGAACAAAGCGGATATTTTCTTTTAGATACTCCATCAGCTGGTCATGCCAGTCTTCTCCATACCGGTATGCGGCCTCACAGGCGGTTAATCCTAATGCGTTTAACTGGCTGTAACCGGCAGCCGCAATTTCTTTTTTGAATTTATGTTTTAGTTCCGGATTGGAAATAAAAAATATTAGAGATCTGCAGTCCCGCCACATTAAACGTCTTACTTGGAGCGGTGCAGGTAATGGTTCTGTTCTTAAGCTTCTCATTAATTGCTGCAAACACCTGATGCTTCCCCTTAAACACAAAGTCCTGATGAATCTCATCGCTGACAACAATGATATCCAGACGCTCACAGATCTCACCAAGCTGAGTCAGCTCCTCTCTTGTCCATACTCTTCCCACTGGATTATGAGGACTACAAAGGAAAAACAGTTTTACCTGATTTTCAACAGCCTTTATTTCAAAGTCTTCAAGATCCATATGATAAATCCCATCGTCACCCAGATATAAGGTATTATCAACGATCTCTCTGCCGTTATCTTCTATTACTTCGCTAAAGGGATAATAAACAGGCTGCTGAATCATGACACCATCTCCCGGTTTTGTGTATGCTTTCACTGCCATTGCAAGTGCGAAAACCACACCAGGAGTTTTTACCAGCCATTTTTCTCAACTGCCCAGCCATGACGGCGATTCATCCAGTCCTGCACTGCCTCAAAGTACTCCTCTTTCCCCTCACTATAGCCGAAGATCCCATGTTCCACACGGTCTTTTAATGCATCAAGCACAGGCTGGGGTGCTTTAAAATCCATATCTGCTACCCAGAGCGGCAGGATTCCTTCTGGTTTTCCTCTCTGAACTGTAAAATCATATTTGATACAGCTTGTATTTTTTCTGTCTATCCGTTCATCAAAATCAATTCGTACTTTACTCATGAAATACCCGCTCCAATTCATTTATTAAATCCTGTACATCCTCTATTCCCACCGAAAGTCTTAAAATCCGGTCTGTGATTCCATTGGCAGCCAGTACATCTGCAGGCACATCTGCATGTGTCTGAGTGATGGGATATGTGATCAGAGTTTCCACACCTCCAAGACTCTCTGCAAACCGGATCAGACGCACATTCTTTAGTATGCTATGGGCAAGCTCCTTTGATTCCACCTCAAAGGTTACCATACAACCAAAGCCTCTCGCCTGCTTTTTACAGACTTCGTGTCCGGGATGGTCTGTAAGACCAGGATAATAGATCTTGTTTACCTTTTTCTCATTTTTAAGCCAGTCCACCAGATTTTTGGCATTCTTCTCTGCCTGGTTCATACGAATGGCCAGTGTCTTGATTCCCCGCAAAATGAGCCAGCTGTCAAAGGGAGCCAGACCGGAGCCCACTGTCTTTATGATGAAACGAAGTCTTTCTGCTATATCCCGTGAAGAAGTAACAAGAAATCCGGCTATGGTATCGTTATGACCTCCCAGGTACTTGGTTCCGCTGTGGACCACCAGGTCTGCGCCCAGTTTTAACGGGTTTTGGAAGTAGGGAGACATAAATGTATTATCCACAATCAGAAGAATCCCATGCTTTTTGGTTATATTAGCAAGCTCTTCAATATCGGTTACATTCATCATTGGATTGGTAGGGGTTTCAACAAAAAACAGCTTTTGTGTTTTCACTGATCAGTTCTTCCACTTTCTCGTATGAGGAACCGGAGCAGTCTACTGAATCAATTAAGATGCCATTTTTCTTGCTGATGTTGTCAAACAGCCGGATACTGCCTCCGTACAAGTCGCAGTCTGTAATAATGTGGTCACCCGGTGCAAACAGTTCCATGAGTGCTGTAATTGCTGCCATTCCGCTGGAAAAAGCCAGAGCATCGACGCCGCCTTCCAAAGAGGCTACAATGTTTTCCAAATGCTCTCTGGTGGGGTTTTGCAGACGGCTGTAATCATATCCGGTCCCTTCTCCTACCCCTTTATGGGCAAATGTGGCAGTCTGATAAATAGGGAAGCTGATTGCCCCCGAATTATCCACAGTAATCTCTACTCCGTCACCATATAAACATTTTGTTGAAATTCCATATTCCATGTTGTGCCACCGCTTTCTTTTCTTTATCGTGATTCCTATATAACAGTATATCAGCCCCACAGACAGTAGCGGTATGATTGAAACAATAGCCTGCTATTTATTATTTCTATAACAACAGCAGACTGTTTTTTATTCTTACAGAACCTGTTTCTCAAATTTTTTCAATTCCGCTATATATTTTTCTCCCAGAATACTGAGGGGCATTTTTTTCTTTTTAATGTAACCGATCCGCATCCGGTCGCTGGTATTAAGAGGAATGGCACAGTAATCATCTCCATTTAAATCCTCGCATATAATACCTGAACAAAGGGTATAGCCGTTTAATCCCACCATTAAATTAAGTAATGTGGCTCTGTCATCTGCTTTAATGATCTGCTTATATTCATAGGTACTGAATACTTCTTCTGCAAGATAAAACGCATTGTTCGTTCCCTGTTCAAAAGAAAGACAGGGATAATTTTTTAAATCCTCAAATTCAATCAGTTTTTTTTGTGCCAAAGGGCTTCCTTTCCAGAGATATACATAGATCTTGCACTGGAACAACTCTGTAAATTCAAGATCACTGTCATGAATCAGCTTTTCCATGGATTTCTGATTAAATTCATTGAGATAAAGAATCCCCAGTTCACTCTTCTGATTCTTCACATACTCAATTACGTCGTATGTTCTGGTTTCGTGAACCGCAAATTCATAATCATCCATACCGAATTCTTTTGCCATATGAATAAATGCCTGCACTGCAAAGGTATAATGCTGCATAGACACACTGAATTTTTTCTTGAATTTTTCTTTTTTCACAAACCGCTCTTCCATCTGACGGTACTGTTCCAGCATCTGCCTTGCGTATCCTAAAAATTCCTCTCCCTCGGGTGTGATTACAATTCCCCGGTTGGACCGCAAAAAACAGCTGAAGTCCTATTTCTTCTTCTAAATCCCTTATTGTGCTGGATAAACTGGGCTGGGTAATAAATAACTCCGCCGCCGCTTTATTCATAGATTTCTGATTTGCAATGCAAATGGCATAACGAAGCTGCTGTAATGTCATAAGTCCTCCTTTTAGTCTGCCTGCACAAAAGCTGCCATAGAAGCTATGGCAGCCTGCACATAATCTGATTCAGTTATTTAACCGCCTGAAATGCTTCTTCCAGATCTTCAATAATATCAGATGCATGTTCTGTTCCGATAGAAAGACGGATGGTGTTGGGCTTAATACCGGAATTTTCAAGTTCCTCTTCTGTCATCTGTGAATGGGTGGTTGATGCAGGATGAATCACCAGAGACTTCACATCTGCAACATTGGCAAGAAGAGAGAATAATTCCAGCTGGTCAATAAAGTCCTTCGCTTTTCTTGCATCTCCCTTGATTTCGAAGGTGAAGATGGAACCGCCCCCATTGGGGAAATATTTAGCATATAATTCTTTCTGACTCTCATCATCGGAAATAGATGGATGATGAACTTTTTCAACCTGGGGGTGATTTTTCAAATATTCCACAACTTTCAGCGCATTCTCCACATGACGCTCGACTCTTAAGGATAAGGTCTCAAGTCCCTGTAAAAAGATAAATGCATGAATTGGGGATAAGCAGGCTCCTGTATCACGAAGTAAAATCGCACGGATCTTTGTCACATAAGCGGCAGGACCAGCTGCCTTTGTAAAGCTGACTCCGTGGTAACTTGGGTTTGGATCTGTAAGTGATGAAAATTTTCCTGATGCTTCCCAGTCAAATTTTCCGCCGTCAACAATTACACCGCCGATGCTGGTTCCATGTCCTCCAATGTATTTTGTAGCAGAATGTACCACGATATCAGCACCGTATTCGATGGGTCTTACCAGATAAGGGGTTGCAAATGTATTGTCTACAACAAGCGGAATTTTATGTGCGTGTGCAATCTTTGCAAACTGTTCAATATCAACCACATCAGAATTAGGATTTCCCAGGGTTTCAATAAAAATCAGCTTGGTATTTTCCTGAATGGCATTCTCCACTTCTTCATAATTAAATGGATCCACAAATGTAGTGGTAATACCATAATCAGGAAGTGTATGCTCCAGAAGGTTGTAAGTACCTCCATAGATATTCTTTGCTGCGACTACGTGATCTCCGTTCTTTGCAAGGTTCTCAATGGAATAAGTTACTGCTGCCGCTCCGGAAGCCGTAGCCAGCGCTGCCACACCGCCCTCCAATGCCGCAATTCTCCGTTCAAACACATCCTGAGTCGGATTGGTCAGTCTGCCATAAATATTCCCTGCATCTGTTAAATTAAACCTTGCAGCAGCATGGTCGCTGTTATGGAACACATAGGAAGAACTCTGATAAATGGGTACTGCTCTGGCATCTGTCACGGAATCTGCCTGCTCCTGACCAACGTGTAACTGCAATGTTTCAAATTTAAGATTTCTTTCTCCTCTGGTCTTCTTGCTCATATTCGTATCCTCCTGTGGGGTAAAATGCTGTTACGCATGTTCTTGTTAAGTGGTATTATACTGGATTTTCTTATCCTGTGTTAATATTTATAACTATTATCTGGTTATAGGTAAAATCTATAACTGATTCTCAATGATAAGATTAGTCCTGCTGAACCAGAAGTTTCTCCAGTTCCTCATTCAGTTTTTCTTTCATAAGGAAGAGGGTATCATCTCCCGGCAGATACTTATCGTTATAAAGTTCCTCCACCGGCAGCTTCCAGACAGGACCAGGAGATGGTGTATCACCAAAGGTTCTGGGATAAAAAATGCCAGTGCATATGTGTGAAATTACCGCTTCCCAATAATTCATAATTCAGTTTATCCGGTCCAAAAGCCCGGTAAACTGCCTCTGCAGTCAAAGCCATCTCCTGCAAAAAATGGTTTTTAAATTCCTTTTCCAGAAAATGAAGCTCTGACGCATGTTCCTTACATAAAAAAACAGTATACCCCTGAAATCTCTGGTGATCCCCCAGCACCACATACCCTGTCTCCAATTCCTTAACAAAATACGGATTTCTGCCTTCTTTAATAAGCTGTATCCGGTCACACACTCCGCACATGGCTGCACCTCTCCTTTTTCCACTTTTTCTGCTTCTCATCTTTTGTTATTATACAACAGATTTTCCACCAGCACACTATTTTTTTATTCCTTGCTTATCCATCATATCTCATTGGCTTTGGAATATATATATACAAAAATGCAAAAGGAAAAATCTGCCCATGAACGAACATTATCCATTTGTGAATCCACCGCTTCCCTATGCATACGACTCACTTGAACCTTATATCGACACTCAGACCATGTACATTCACCACGACAGGCAGCTTCAGCGATATGTAGTGGAACTAAACACCATCCTGCGGGATTATCCGGAGCTGCAGAATCTTTCTCTGGAAGAGCTTCTTACAAATACGGAAAGCCTTCCTGAAGAGATCCGACAATCTATTATTAACTATGGCGGCGGCGTTTACAATCATATTATCTATTTTAATGGCATGATTAATTCCCAGGAGCGTTCACAGGCCGGAACATTATATCCCATTATATTAAGAGATTTCGGAACAATAGAGAATTTTTTTAATGAATACAAAAGAAATGCACTATCTGTTTTCGGTTCGGGGTATGCATGGCTGGTTGTCGACCAGAATGGGACACTATCAATCGTAACCACTCCCAACCAGAATACTCCTATCTCGTTTGGCTTGTGTGATCTCGGGCATGGATGTCTGGGAGCATGCTTATTTTCTGCAGCGTTTTAATGACCGGGCTGCATACATCGAAGACTGGTTCCATGTAGTTAACTGGCAGGAGGCTGATGCACGGTATAAACGGTGTATGGGGATTGACGAGGAGCAATAATGCAAAAGGGAGAACCAGGTATTAACTTGGTTGCTCCCTATAAATGCGCCTCTTGCAAAATCGTATTTCCAGATTTATAATTATGCTATTACTTATTGTACAAGCGTGTTAATTTTCTACACTTGATAGAAAGGACATATTTATGAAGAACTCTTTTAAAATTCTATTTCACCCTCTAAGTCCATTTACAGCTTTCTTGCTTGGTATAATTATTGGCTTTATGATTTCTCCAATAAAAAAAGGTATATACTTTGGTAATCGAGACATTACTTATTAAACAAGTAGAATACTCATTGGTGCGCAGGCTTGCCGGACATGAAAAAACGCCCTCTATTTATTAGAGAGCGTTCTATTCCTACGTTTATATAATTCTATTTTTCTGCTTTTTCATCTTTTACAAAATACATTTTTGTGCCTTCCAACTCGAAAAGCAGTTTTGAATCTGTGATCGGGCATTCAATGGTCTCACCATCAGAATTTATTGTGATAACATTGTCCTTTTCTGACCAGGTACCCTCTCCATTTTCAGTTCCAAAATTAAGTGTTACTTTTTTTGCGTCAAATTTAATGGTTGCAGCATCCATAGCACTCGCTAAGAGTTCTCCTTCAAGTACGATTCCCTCAGCTTCCACTGAATTTAAAGTCCAGGTAGTTCCTACATAGACAGAATCATTTTTTGCTCCGCAGCCTACCAGCATAGCCCCAAGCATCATTAAAATTGCAAGTAAAATTGATAATCTTTTTTTCATAACTTCCACTCCCTCTTTTGTAATTTAATTGATTCACTCAGTACTACTTTTTTATTTATACCGAGTTCTGGTAAAGTTTATTATAATATATAATTACAGTCAATACTTTTGTCGCAAAATGCATGCTTATGGTGTAAAAATCAAAAAAACATTTGCAATTCAACATAATTATGGTATATTTGTTACATCAGAATTAGAAAAATTGAGGAATATCATGAAACTTGTAATTTTAGATTCAATTACCACTGACAGAAATCATTTGATCGTTTTTTTAGAAAGATATTTCCAGAAGCGACTGATTGATTTCTCATTACATGAGTATTCATTACATAAAAATATGTTTGAACATGAAAATTTCCAATGTGAAAAACTTCCATGTTGTTTCATTAACTTATCTGAAACTGAGCAAAGCGGTTTAGAAATAGGTCTTAAAATTCGTGAAATGAATCGAGATAGTATTATATTCTTTACTTCTAACAGTCCCCAGTATGCAGCAGAAGCTTATCGAATGCAAGCAGATGGATATTTTCTTAAGCCTATTCAAATCAAAGAATTAGAAGCATCTCTTGATAAAAGTTTAAAAAATATAAATTTTATTTACAAGAAAATTCAAATCCGTTCAGATTATATAACAATGAATATACCCCTTAAGGATATCATCTATATTGAGGTATTTAATAAAACCTGTATTATTTATACAAAACAAAAAACAATTACCAGCTCTATATCATTAAGTGAATTGGAAGATAGATTAAAAAAAGAAGGATTTCTCCGGTGTCATAAAAGCTATCTGGTTAATATGAATTTTATTGAAGAATATAACAATTATGGTTTCTTTCTCACTAATAAACAATTCATTCCCATATCAAAGCGGGAACGTTTAAAACACCGTGAAACCCATCTAAATTGGTTAATGAAATCGTTAACAGATTAATGAAAATACATTCAAAGATGTAAAAAGAGGAGCCGCACAAAGCGAACTCCTCTTTTTTTTTATCATATGGTGTAAAAATTATTCCCGTACTCTTACATAAACACGACCAATGATGTTTCCTTCTGCATCCTTGGCACTAATTAAAACCAATCCTTTACTTAGTGCTGTAACTTTGCCTTTACTAGTTACATTTGCTATTGATGAATCCATAGGAGCCCATGTGATATTTGCTGTGTTAGTAAAATCATCTGCTGTTAGTCTAGCTGTTTCTCCAACCTTTAAATCAATAGCAAGTCTGTAATCGTCTGCATTTTCTACGACTAATACGTTTATGTAGTCTGTATAGGATCCATCTGTACTCTTAACTGTTATAACCGTATTACCAGGTGCCAAAGCTGTCACTATACCTTTTTCATTTACTGTAGCAACCATTGGCTCTGATGAAGACCATGTCATTTGTTTATTCACATTTAAGTTGTCATCTACACTCAATTGGAGAGTTTCTGTTACTTCTAAAACTACTTTTAATTTAGCTTCGGTTGTGGGGGGTGTTTGAGATGCCTCTGGAGTTGCCAGGGCTTCATTAGAATCACCACTTCCATCGCCAGCAACGATTGCAGTTATTATATAATAGTATGTAGTTCCGTTAGAAACATCTGTATCTATATACATAGTATCTTTTACATCTGTTGCTATCGGTGTATATGGACCTCCTGGGGTTGTGGAACGTTTAACAATATAGCTTGTTGCGTCAGTTACTGCATCCCATGTTAGGTTCACTTTAGTATCGCCGCCAGTGGTTCTTAAAGATGTTGTTAATTCTTCCATCGTAAAACCACTATATTTAACCATACTCTGGGAAAAATTATAAAATCCAAATTTACCTGATGTATATGTGCTATCATTAATTGTTATATTATCTAAGATTTTATCTCCCTGTTTTATAACGATATTAAAGCTTCCCTCACCTGTAAAATTCAAATTAAAATTATATACAATGTTTTCTTTATATCCAATATTATTAGTATACAGAGATATGACTTTATTTTTACTTCCAGCTGTTGACCACAACTCAGTAGCATTAACTGGATCATCAGTATTTATAATTTTAACGCTCATTCCTTGTTTTGCATCACCTTGATTTAATTTCTTCCAATCAAACAAATAATAATGGCCTGTATCTTTATATCCAAAAACAAAGCCTATGAAATCATCGTCTGAAGTAGTATTAACACTGAAATTCCCTTGTATTTTAGCATTACTGCACTCAATATTACTTACAAAGGCAGATGGCTTAGCATTAATCGTTTGTGTTACTGAAGTTTTAGAAGAGTCTAATTTCCAATTAGGTTGAGGATCGCTAGAATTTGCTAATATGACGCTTTTCCAATCAGATAAATCTAATTGTTTAGTCACTGCGGCAAAACCAATAGAAGAATAAGATGTTATTACTGTGATTAATAGAATCACAAGACATAATAATTTGCTTTTTTTACTCATATCAATGTCCCTCCAAAATTTATTTTTTTTTATAATTATTGTTGTTATAATTATTCCAAATCAATAAATAAAGTGCAGAAAAGAAAGCCATCTGAATTTAACAAATGACTTATAAATTTTAATTATAATCGATTATAGTATTCTGGGATTTCGGCACTTGATTTATGTTTTAGAATGCATTTATATTATCATTTTATATCAACCGGGGCAATTGGTAACCTTACCAAACAAATTTAGCACTATTTTACTATTTCTGAAACTCTCCAATGAGCTATAATACTCCTGCGTATTTTGGGCAGGAGTACCGTTTAAAAAACTTATTATTCTTTATAGTATATGGGACGATAAAGTAATAAACGGAATGAACAGGATTGCAATGTCGTTTTTACAATACTCGATAAACAGACTATGTGAGAATACGCCACTAAACAAAGATAAGGATGTCATAATATGAATTTTATTGATATTAAAGGAAGTCTGCATAATAGGTGCATTTTAGATATTATTTTCCTTAGCCAGTACTTACCTACAGAAGAGAAATTGAATCATCTTGCCGAGATGTATGAGTCGGATGCTAATGTTTTTTCGTTTGCCTGTAATGTTAATGGAATTACTTGCGGTGTAATTATTCTTAAACGCCTAATTAAGGACGAGTTTGAAATTTTAAGCATAGCTACTTCCCCAACTGTTAGGAATAAAGGTATTGCATCCAAGTTAATATCTTTCTCTATCAAAGCTCTCAAATGTAGCATATTAAAAGCAGAAACAGACGATGATGCTATTGGATTCTATCGTAAATATGGCTTTCAGCTTGTATCATCAGAAGAAAAATATCCGGGCACGATTCGTTATCTCTGTACGTTGAAATTATCTTGATTTCATCTCCAATCGAGTAGGGGAGATTTTCTCTCCCCTCTCACACCACCGTACATGCCGTTCGGCATACGGCGGTTCAATATAACTTCAAAGCATGGCGTCCTAAATAGTAACCCAAGCAACTTACAAGACCCGCTTCAGAAAGTTTTTTTCTTTGAAATTGCTCTGACTATGCATGTTTTCGTCACTACCCATTGGTAGTGATACCCATATATGCTGTCTGCCTAGCCCTGTCTTTTCCTATTCCAAGCTTTTGCAATCCCCATTGTCTCTTTGACGGCACTTTCCATTGTTTCCAGATGATTACTCGAAGCCGTGTTCGCAAATGAGCGTCTATGTCAGTTAATACAGTTTTCATTGAGCCCAGAGCATAGTAATTTATCCATCCCCGTATGACCTGGTTTAGTTTCTCTACCCTCCTGAAGGGTTGGGGGTGAGTAATTCCTCTTTTTACGTATTAAGGTTACGATTGCCTTTGGGACTTTGTTGTTTACAGCCAACTTATCCGCTTAATACGCCTTATTATTAGGTTTCTTTCCGTCGGGCCACGGTTTCGCTATTGCTTCTTCTCGCCTGCACCTCGCAGTGCAAACCTTGCAAATCGCTACCAGGTTCGTCGGCAACTACGCCCTTTGGGACTTTCACCCAAGGTTCGGAACATGCCCGTCATACTGCAAAAAAGAGGAGCCGCACAAAGCGAACTCCTCTTTTCTATATCAAATGGTATTTTCCCTTGAAAATCAAGGTTTTATCATTAGAATTTACCTGCGTTAGCAGCCTCTTCGATTCCAACAGCTACAGCTACAGTGGCGCCAACCATTGGGTTGTTACCCATGCCGATCAGACCCATCATCTCTACATGAGCCGGAACGGAAGAAGAACCTGCGAACTGAGCGTCAGAGTGCATACGTCCCATAGTATCTGTCATACCATAGGAAGCTGGACCTGCTGCCATGTTATCTGGGTGAAGGGTACGTCCTGTACCGCCGCCGGAAGCGACTGAGAAGTACTTTTTGCCTTTTTCTGTACATTCCTTTTTGTAGGTTCCTGCTACCGGATGCTGGAATCTGGTTGGGTTGGTGGAGTTACCAGTGATGGAAACGTCAACGCCTTCCTTCCACATGATAGCAACGCCTTCTGTTACGTCGTTAGCGCCGTAGCAGTTAACTTTTTTGCTCTTAAACCTTCTGAATAGGATTTTCTGAACAGTTCTTTTACTTCGCCTGTGTAATAATCCATCTCAGTTTCTACATATGTAAATCCATTGATTCTGGAAATGATTTGAGCTGCGTCTTTTCCTAAACCGTTTAAGATTACTCTTAATGGTTTCTGACGTACTTTGTTAGCCTTCTCAGCAATACCGATAGCGCCTTCTGCTGCTGCAAAGGACTCGTGACCAGCAAGGAAACAGAAGCAGTCTGTGCCCTCTTCCAGAAGCATCTTTCCAAGATTACCATGACCAATACCAACATTACGCTGATCTGCTACGGAACCTGGGATACAGAAAGCCTGAAGACCTTCACCAATTGCTGCTGCTGCATCTGCTGCTTTTCTGCAGCCTTTTTTGATTGCGATCGCTGCGCCTACTGTATAAGCCCAACAAGCATTTTCAAAACAGATAGGCTGGATCTTCTTCACCTGTTCGTAAACATCCAGACCTGCATCTTTAGTAATCTTTTCCGCTTCTTCAATGGAAGCGATGCCATAGCTGTTTAAAACAGAATTGATTTTGTCAATTCTTCTCTCATATGATTCAAATAAAGCCATTATCTTGTCCTCCTTATTATTGGCCAAATCTCTTCGCTTTCATAACCGGATACCGGCAGGCTTTCGCCGACCGATTATTCGTGTCTTGGGTCAATGATCTTTGCAGCTTCCGCTACACGGCCGTACTGTCCTTTTGCTTTTTTCCCAAGCAGTGTTGGGATCATCACCTTTTTTGATGAAATCAGTCATCTTACCAAGACTTACGAACTGATAACCAATGATCTGATCTTCTGCATCAAGAGCTATACCAGTTACATAGCCTTCAGCCATTTCCAAATAGCGAGGACCTTTCTTTAAGGTTCCATACATGGTACCAACCTGAGAACGAAGACCTTTTCCTAAGTCTTCCAGTCCCGCACCAACTGGAAGTCCGTCTTCTGAGAATGCACTCTGAGTTCTTCCGTATGCGATCTGTAAGAATAACTCTCTCATCGCTGTATTGATGGCATCACAAACAAGGTCTGTATTCAATGCCTCTAAAACGGTTAATCCTGGCAGAATCTCAGCTGCCATAGCAGCGGAATGTGTCATACCGGAGCATCCGATTGTTTCTACTAATGCTTCCTGAATAATACCCTCTTTTACGTTAAGAGTCAGCTTGCATGCGCCCTGCTGGGGAGCACACCAGCCAACACCGTGTGTCAGACCGGAGATATCTTTAACTTCTTTTGATTTTACCCATTTTGCTTCTTCTGGGATTGGAGCAGCGCCGTGATGAACGCCCTGTGCTACTGTGCACATCTCTTCTACTTCATGTGAATAAATCATGTTAAAACTCCTTTCAAATAAGTAATCATCATGAAAAGTACTTTGTTAATTATATCACATCATACTTGATACCATTTTCTCATATTCTGTCGAATTCCGCAAGTCTTTTTTAGGGGCTTGCAAAACAGCCGGAGGAAGAATCTGACCCATTCCTTCTCTCCGGCCGTCTGTTTTACACACTATTGTATCACTCTTCTGACCGACAAGATGGTACGGTAAGTAGCTGTACCAACCTTGATACCGGTAGCTGGAGAGCTTGCATGAACAATCTGACCATTCCCGATATAAATACCAATATGACCTGCATAACAGATTAAATCTCCAGGCTGGGCATCGGAATAAGAGACTTCTGCTCCGACAGAACGCTGCTCGGAGGAACTTCTTGGCAGCGAATATCCAAAATGCCTGTACACGCCCTGCACAAATCCGGAGCAGTCTGTTCCGTTTGTCAGACTGGTTCCGCCAAACACATAGGGGTTCCCCACAAACTGCAGACCGTAATCCGCAACTGATCTTCCCCTGAGCCGTTCCCCCTGTACTTTTCGATGCAGAAGGTCCGGAATATTTGTTATTATTATTGGTGCTTCGGCTTCCGGTGTTAGAGGCAGCTTTTTTCCTTGCATCCTCTTCCGCCTTTTTTCTCGCCTGCTCTGCTGCTTTTTTTCTGGCCTCTTCTTCCTTGGTCTTTCGGATTTCTTCATTCTTTTTTGCTACCGTCTGAGCATAAAGATCTGCATCCTTCTTGGCCTGGGCCAGCTGGCTGTCAAAATTAGAGACTTCTTTTTTCTTTGTTGCAATGAGAGTTTCCAGCTGTTTCTTCTGATCCTTATACTCCAGTTCCATTACTTCCATCTCATTCTTGTCCTCTTCCAGATCGTCCTTATAATCTGCAACCTGCTGCTTCGTCTCCTGGAATTTTACAAGCATCTTCCGGTCATATGTATAGATTCCTTCCACATATTCCGCTTTATTAAGCAGATCCGACATATCCTTTACCTGCAGAAAATATCCATGTATTCTGTATCACCCTTCTCATACATATACTGGATTCTTTTTTTCATGGCAAGATACTGCTTTTCTTCTTCTTTCTTCGCTTCCTGATAATCCGATTCAGCCTGTTTAATTTCTTTTTCTTTATTGGCCATATCGTTTTCTAACACTTTAATATCTGATAAAAGAGCAGTTAAATCAGTGGTAAGCTTAGAGACCTGATTCTGAGCCGCATTTTTCTTGTTGGCGGCATCCTGTGCCTGTTTATTGGCCTCATTCAGCTTTTTCTGAGCTTCCTGCTTTTCTTTTTCCGCCTTGGAAGTCGCAAAGACCGGAACAGTCTGTGTGCAGACCATGGCACTTATCATTATACCGCAGAACAGTCTTCGCAGTACCCCTGCATTTTTATGATACATAATCTGTACTTTTCGCTTCATCGTCAGTTCCTTTGCATTTTTTCTATCTTTATCCCTCCTATATGTTAACGTAAACCGAGGGTAAAATTCAAGTCCAAAATGAAAATTTATAAATTTTTTTTTTCCTGATGTTTTCCAATCTTTCTGGATACCACAATAAAACACAGGAAAAACAGAATTCCCTTTATAATACTGGATATGGAAAAAAGCCCACCAGATTCCGTCAAGTCCCAAAGAGGTACTTCCAAGGAACATGGCAAGAGGAATTCTTGCCGTGGTAAACACAATACTGATTACAGAACTGAGCAAGGTTTTTCCAAGCCCCGAGAGCGCTCCTACCGTGGTAAGCTCCACACACATAAACATCTGACTGACACCTAAAATAACAAGATAACGCACTCCCATAGGAATTACATCTGCCTCATGTATAAATAGTCCAAATATCTGTTTGGGAAAAACAATCAGCAAAAAGGTACAGAATAATCCCCATAAAAACATGACTGCCACTGCCGTGAAATATCCTTTTTTTACTCTTCCATACTGCTTTGCTCCATAATTCTGGCCCACAAAGGAGTTAATCGCAGCTGCAAAACCATCTGCAGTCATCCACGAAATGGATTCAATCTGCCCGCCTACCCGGAGTACAGCAACTGCCGTATCACCAAATTCAGCTACAAACCTGGTTAAAATCATGGAAATACTGGTGTATATTAAATTCTGGACAGAAGCAGGGAATCCGATTCTGATCATGGAGCTCATATAGTCCCATGGAACTCTCTGGGTCAGCCGTACCTTATCAAATACAAGTTTGTCTTTACGAATTGCTATTATAAATACAAGTGTTACAACTGCCTGGGCAAAAACCGTAGCTGCTGCTGCACCAGCCACGCCAAAACCTTTTACCGGTCCCACTCCGAAAATTAAGATGGGATCTAAAATCATATTTAGGACAAGTCCTACCACATTGGCCTTTAAAGGAGTTCTGCTGTCTCCCATGGCTGTGAGGATACCTGTCAGAATCACATTCATATAGGAAAATACAATCAGTCCGCAGGTTATTTTAAATATATCTGGGCATTCTCAACGATTCCTCTGTTGCTCAGTCCAAAAAAACCAATCAGCGGTTTAGCGCCAAATATGCAAAGAGCACCGTAAAGAACAGAAAACAGAATGCCAAGCTGAAGTGCCCCTGATGCATATTGGGCGGCTTCTTCTTTCCTGCCTCCGCCGAGAGCATGGGCAACTTTAACCTGTCCGCCCATCTTAGCCAGTGCAACAACTCCCTGGGAAAGCCACACATACATACCCCCTGCCCCCACCGCGGCAACCGATGAAGCGCCAGCGATACCGATCCACGCCATATCCGTTAAGTTATAAGCCATCTGGACCAATGCGGTGACCATAATAGGAAGTGCCAGCTCTGTAAGCGAAGTAAAGATGTGTCCCTTTAGTAAATCAACTTTTTTATTCATAAAAAATTTTTCTCCGTTTCAAAAGGGCTGCCAAATGAGCGGCAGCCCTGATCTGTCCGGATTAATTCCTGGCAGAAAGATATTCGTCAATTCCTCTTGCGCCAGCACGTCCGGCTTCCATGGCCAGGATTACAGTTGCAGCACCTGTCACTGCATCTCCTCCAGCATATACGCCTTCCTTGCTTGTCTTTCCTGTAGATTCCTCTGCAATAATACATCTGCGCTTATTAATATCCAGTCCCTTGGTGGTATTGGATATTAAAGGATTGGGGGGATGTTCCCAGTGACATGATGACAGTATCTACATCAATGACAAATTCAGATCCTTTTACCTCTACAGGTCTTCTTCTGCCGGAAGCATCCGGTTCTCCAAGTTCCATTCTGATACATTTCATTCCGTTAACCCAGCCCTTCTCATCGGTGAGAATTTCAATGGGGTTTGACAGAAGATCGAATATAATTCCTTCTTCTTTTGCATGATGGACTTCTTCCGCTCTTGCAGGAAGTTCCGCCTCGCTTCGTCTGTAAACAACATGCACCTCAGCACCAAGACGAAGAGCCGTTCTGGCTGCGTCCATGGCAACGTTGCCACCGCCGACAACTGCTACCCTATTACCCGCTACAATTGGGGTATCATAGTCGTCACGGAATGCTTTCATTAAATTACTTCTTGTTAAGTATTCATTGGCAGAGAATACACCGTTGGCATTCTCTCCAGGAATTCCCATGAACATTGGAAGTCCTGCTCCTGAACCGATGAATACAGCCTGGAAGCCTTCTTCATCAAGAAGCTCATCAATAGTAACAGACTTTCCAACGATTACATTGGTCTCAATCTTAACGCCCAGCTTTCTGACGTTGTCGATCTCCGGCTGTACTACGCCGTCTTTAGGAAGACGGAACTCAGGAATACCATAAGTAAGTACACCGCCAGGCTCATGAAGAGCTTCAAATATTGTAACTTCATATCCCAGCTTTGCAAGATCCCCTGCACAGGTAAGACCAGAAGGGCCGGATCCGATGACTGCTACTTTCTTTCCATTAGTTTTTTCAGGTGCTTCCGGAACAATTCCATGCTCTCTGGACCAGTCTGCAACAAACCGCTCCAGCTTGCCGATAGAAACCGGCTCTCCCTTAATTCCGCGGATGCACTGACCTTCACACTGACTCTCCTGGGGACAAACACGTCCGCATACTGCTGGAAGTGCTGAGGATAGTGCAATCACTTTTGCAGCTTCCTCAATATTGCCTTCTTCCACCTCTTTAATAAAACCAGGTATATTAATGGCTACAGGACAACCCTTTACGCACTTGGGATTCTTGCACTGAATGCAGCGGCTGGCCTCTTCTCTTGCTTCTTCTTCATTATATCCAAGACATACTTCTTCAAAGTTTGTTGCTCTTACTTTTGGATCCTGTTCTCTGACTGGTACTTTCTTTAAAACGTCCATTAGTTATCACCTCCACACTGTCCGCAGCCGCCATGATGAGTATCGCCTTCCCGGGTTTTTAAAATTGCACGCCCTTCTTCGCTCTTATACATCATCTGACGCTTCATGGCCTCGTCAAAATTCACTTTATGGCCGTCAAATTCCGGTCCATCCACGCAGGCAAATTTGACTTCGTCCCCAACAGTGATACGACAGGCTCCGCACATTCCTGTACCGTCTACCATGACTGGGTTTAAGCTGACAACGGTTGGAATTCCTAATTCCTTTGTTAAAAGGCAGGTAAACTTCATCATAATCATAGGGCCGATGGCAACACAAACATCGTACTGTTTTCCCTGATTATTCACAAGATCCTTAATTACTTCGGTAACCATTCCTTTTCTCTCATAGGAACCGTCATCTGTGGTCACATATAAATTGCCGGCCTGCTCTCTCATGGCATCTTCTAAGATCAGCAGATCCTTTGTCTTTGCGCCAACGATTACATCAACCGATATTCCGTGCTCCCTCATCCATTTTACCTGAGGATAAACAGGAGCAGTTCCAACACCACCGGCTACAAATAAATATTTCCGTTTCTTTACTTCCTCTAAATCTTCCTCTACAAATTCAGATGCATTACCTAAAGGTCCTACTACATCCTCAAAGCTGTCCCCTGTTTTTTAAATCAGCCATCTTTTCCGTGCTGGCACCCACTGTCTGAAATACAATGGTAATTGTCCCTTTGTCACGGTTATAATCACAGATCGTGAGCGGAATACGCTCCCCTCTGTCATCCATCTTTACGATAACAAATTCTCCAGGCTGGCAGGCTTTGGCAATCCGGGGTGCTTCCACATCCATCAGATAGATCTTGTCAGCTAACATCTCTGCTTTTAAAATCCTGTACATCTTCATCCTCCTAATGTCTTCGTGAATATACCTTTGCACCGTTCCTGAAAGCCTTCCTGACAATCAGGTGAAATGGTACTCTTTCCATATTATCATTTTTAAATATCAAAGACAATACGTAATAAAAAATATCATTATTTTTTTATCGATTACCAGTCCGTTGGTACATGCGGAACGTATAGCACAAATTAAAGTATGTCTGTTCTTCACTTTCAGCACACATCTCCCAGCCGGTGTCCTGATCCAGATTTGGGAAATGGGTATCTGCACTGTATGCATAGTCTATATATGTCACATGAGCTGTATGGCAGTACGGAAGGAACTGTTCATATATACTCTGTCCGCCTATAACAAAACACTCTTTACCAGGATGCTTTTCAAGCTCTTTCATCACGTCTTCTATGCTGTGGCAGATGGTAGCGCCTTTCACTTTATAACCGGTATTTCTGGTGAAGCACGATATTGGTTCTTCCATATAATGGCTGTTTGCCTGGAAAACTTTCCAATGTCTTACGGCCCATGATAATAACTTTTCCAAGAGTTTCCTCACGGAACATCCGCTTGTCCTCTGGTATGTTTACCAGAAGCTGTCCCTGGTTGCCAATGGACCAGTTTTTATCCACTGCTACAATTAAATTCATAAGCATGTCCACCTTTTATTCTTCCTCTGCAAGAATCAGCTCCTTTGCATAAGGAAGGCTTTCAATCCAACTGCAGAATGTATGCCATTCCTGTAATTTGTGGCTTCTTCTTGCAAAATAAATGTTGATTAAAGTTTCATAATTTAATGTACAGGTACGCATCTGATTGTAGCTGGAAGGGAGAAGCTGGATCATGTCATACCAGTCTTCCTTGTTCTTCGTTTCTATATAACGCAAACGAATCTTCTCTAATTCTTCCACAACACTTCCCATAAATGCAAGGGTTCCCTCTGTCATATGATCATGGCTGAAATCGTCCATATCAAATGGTTTTGAATGCATCTTATGCATGGTACTTGTAGAGTTCGCTACAGTAGATACCTTATAGGTATCGTATTCCTTCCACCAGTATATAGGAGCAGTCACATCCACTGAAACAAAGATCTGCCGGATAAATTTTCTATGATCGCTGCCAGCTTTTCTTAACCGTCTGGCAAGTCCCAGATCATTTGGTCCCAGTATGTACTCCCCTTCCTCATTATACTGGCTGTCCATACGGTCCCAGCTGTTCATTGGGTTTCTTGCACCACGTATGGCGTTTTCTATGTTCATAACACTGGTTCTTTCACACTTTAACATGGTATCTTCCTTTCTAACTGCGGATTCCCTCTTGCATGATCTTATCCATTATAAAACAAAACGTGTGTTACGTCTATTCCTTTATTACCCTATTTGTTCTTAATAAACAAACATTATTTTTGCGAAAATTTACATAATAAAAAAAATAATATCTGTTTTCTATTGAATCATAGCCAATAGTCTTCTATAATTATAATATTAAGTTTTTGGAAGGAGAATGATACCAATGGATGAAAATTACATACCGTTAAGGCTGGCACAGCTTCGGACTAAAAAAGGCATATCAGCCAGAGAAATGAGTCTTTCACTGGGACAGGCGGAAGATTACATCAGCGATATAGAATCCAAAAACAACACACCATCAATGGACCACTTTCTATTGATTTGTGAATATTTAGGTATATCGCCAAGGGAATTTTTTGATGAAGAAAATCCAAACCCCATCCTGCTTCATGAACTGATCACAGAACTGGAACCACTGGGGGACCAGGACTTCGATAATCTGCTAAATCTGCTGTTTGAAGGCCAGAAAAAAATAAGAGAATAGCGAAAAAAGCAAGCGGGATACTGACTTTTAAGTTCCCAGTCTCCCGCTTCCACCACTTATCAAAGGCAGGACAGTTGATCTAACTCCCACCGGATTTTACTGCCGCTTTCGTTTTTTAAAACGATCAGTTTCTTATCAATCTGTTCTTTTAATTCACTTACATGGGAAATAATTCCTATGAGTCTGTGTTCTCCCGCAAGTTCCAAAAGTATCCGCACTGCTCTTAATCTGGATTCCTCATCTAAGGATCCGAAGCCTTCATCTATAAACATGGCATCCATCCGCACATTTCCTGCTGTCCTCTGAATAATATCTGCCATCCCAAGAGCCATGGCAAGTGCTGCCATGAAAGATTCTCCTCCAGACAATGTTTTTACATCACGCAGCTGCCCGGTTGACAGACTGTAAACGTCAAGATCCAGTCCAACCTCTCCCTGTCTTCCCAGTGCATTTAAATCCCGGCACTGCAGTAAAAACTCACCATCAGACATAATCTTTAACCGCTTATTGGCGGCATGTACCATCTGGTTAAAATACTGACGCTGTACATAAGTCTGAAAATCCAGACTGACGGATAGCTTTCCATTGGCTGTCTGGTTTAAACTGTGATACAGCTGGTATTGCTTATCAAGTTCTTTCCGTTCCTTAAATAGCTTTTTTAAATTACTCTCAGTCCGCTCTGTACGGCTTTTGATCCCTGCTATTTCTGCCAATTTTAACTGGATTAGTTTTTGTTCTTCCCTTAAGACGGCAGCTTCTTCCTCCCAGTGTGATGTATCGATTCTTTCCCTGCCTTTGGTCTCATCTTTGTACTGGTTATAAATCGTCCTGGCAGTGAGACAAGCCTCCTCATAGCCACGTATTTCCTGCTGCCAGGCTGTCCGCTGTTCCGAAGACATCTTTGCCTTCTGATAGTCCGTTTCATCAGAAAATCCCAGTTCGTGAAGCAGGGAATCATAAGCCTCTTTTGATCTCTCCTGCGCCATTAGAAGGGTCTCTCTGTTCTCTTTTAATGAAGCAAGACGGCCTCTTTTCTCCTGTTCCTCTTCTGATAACAGAAGAAACTTTTCATTTGCCTGTTTCTCCTGGGATAGCAGGAGTTCTCTCCTGTTTTTTAATTTTTCCAGCTGAATTTTGGCCTGCTTTTCATCTGGGTAAGGAAGATTCTTTTCTAATTGTTCCCGCTGTGCAAATAAAGCAGAATTCTCCACTTTCTTATCCTGCCACTCACTTCTAAGCTTCTCCCTTATCTGCTCCAGCTCTGTCATACGAAGCGCATCCGTTTGTCTGTTTTCAATCAGTTCCTTTAAATCGGCTTCCGCTTCTTTTGCTTTCTTTTCTTCCTCCTGTGCTTTTATTAACAGGTCTTTGTTTCCTTTTCTTCGAGTAAAAAACGCTCATCCATTAAATCCAAATCAGTGCATGGATCAAACCATAAACTGGCTTCTTTCTTAATCCATTCTTCCTGGTGCCGGCAGCTTTCATATCGTCGTATGGTAAGAAGTGCTGCTTCAGATCGTCGTTCATTTGCCTGATCTCTTTTAATCCTGGCTTCATCTACCATTTCAGCTGTGATGCTGTCATCATTAAACTTCGCTTTCTGTGGGTGGTGGATGGAGCCGCATACAGGACATGCAGTTCCTTCATTTAAATCCTTTGCCAGCAGGCCCGCCTGATGTTCAAAAAAGCTTTGATAGAGAGTGGCATATCTGGACTGTGCTTCTTCGTATTCGGTCTGTGCCTCCTTCTCTGAAAGCCTTAATTGGGATACTTCCAGCTGAACTTCCCTGTACTGTTTTAATGCCTGCAGAAGGTTTTTTAAAGCTTCTTCCTTTCTCGTATACTGGCCTGTAAGCTCCTTTAAGTCAGAAAGTTTTGCAGCAGCAGCTGTCAGAGACTCCTGTCTTTTTTCATATTCTTTTAAGCGAAGGCTGACCCTTTCCAGTTCTTTTTCTGCTTCCAAAAACCGTTTCCGGGATTCCTCCTCAACACTTTTTTTAATCCGGCATAGTTCTTCCATCTTCTTCCAGTCCTGGTACAGAGGCATGGAAGAATTAAGCCTGTCTAATAAAATAGTAAGCTTTGGAACTTCTTTTTCTGATGCTTCCTGGCTTTCCACCGCAGCTTTCTTTACTACGGCAAGTATTTCCCCTGCCTTTTTAAGTTCTTCTTCAAGTTCTGCTTCCCGTTTCCCTGCTGTTTCCCAGTCTTTTTTTCTGTCCTTATACTGCATCTCTGCCGTATATGCTTTTTCTGCCCGTTCACCTATGGCAAGGCGTTCTCTTTTAAGCTCCCAGCCTTCACTCTGAAGTCTCAGTGTCTCCATTCGGTCAGCGGCCTCATTTAATTTATCAAACAGCCGGTTCTGTTCCATAGCCTGATTTCGTTTACGTTCCACGCTGGAAAGAGTTTCACTGCTTTTTTCCCTCTCCTCAGAAAGCTGCTTTTCTTTTTGGTAGATTTCATCAAGGATAACAGATACCTGTTTTATGATCTCCTCAATTTTCGTTTCTGGAAATTCCAGCAGCTGTAACCACTCTTCCTTATGTATACTGTCATGCAAAAGCTCCAGGTTTCCAGTCTCATGAGCGCAAAGCTTCCTGTTGTCCTCCAGCTTTTCTGCATAGAAATTATTTTTTTCCTTTAACTTATACTGAATCCGGCTGTAAATTCCCGTATTGAAAATTCTGGAAAAGATTTCTTCTTTCTTTTGAAGTAGCCAGAAGAAGCTTTAAATAGTCTCCCTGTGCAATCATTGCAATCTGAGAAAACTGACTTAAATCCACTCCTATAATTTCTTCTATCTTCTGGTTGATATCCCGGATATTTCCGGCAAATTCTAATCCAGTTGGAAGAATCAGAGAAGCTTTTGCAGGAACTGAGATTTTTGTATATTCTCCGTCTTTGTTTTTCCTCTTACTGCTTCTTAAATAGGAAGGACTTCTTGTAATTTCATAGGTTTCCCCCTGTTCCAAAAAGCGGAAGGTAACAAAAGTCTCCCTGTCATCGTCTGCATACTGGCTGCGCATCATGGAGGGTTCTCTTCTCTGTCCGCTGGTTTCTCCAAAAAGAGCATAGGAAAGAGCATCAAAAATTGTGGTTTTACCAGAGCCGGTGTCTCCTGTGATGAGAAAAATTCCATGACCTGCAATCTGAAAATCCACCGTTTCCAGATCTTTGTAGGAACCAAATGCCGACATGGTCAGTTTCAGCGGTTTCATAATCCCTCCTCCTCCTTTGCTTCCTGTACAATTTTTTCCATGACCTCATAAGCTTCCTTTGTCATCTCTTCCCCGCTTACAGCCTTATAAAACTGCTGGAACGCTTCCAGTGGATTTAATACCGAAACACGCTCCTCTTCCTCCATCATCTCTTTTCCCTGGTGCGCACATTATCCACTTTCAGTTCCAGCAGATAATCATAAACTTCCTTTAACTGTTCCCTGATCCGGTATGGCTCGTCCTCATCGGTCAGCGTGACACTGACAAAATCATGCCGGTTTTTATCATCTGCACGGCTTAGAACTTCCTTTAGTGTTCCTCTCTCACGCCTTACATCCTGAATTCCCCCAAGTGGAAGAATTTCTAAAGCAGGTAATTCCCCCTTTGCTCCCATTTCTATGACAGTGATCCCTTTTCTGTGGTGTTCCTCACTGATGGAATATTTAAAAGGAGTGCCGCAGTAACGGATCCAGTCTGTTGAAACCTTTTGGGGACCGTGAAGATGTCCCAGTGCCACATAGTCAAAGGGAGGAAGCACGGAAACATTTACCCGGTCCAGACCGCCTGCAATTATGACCGCCTGTTCCGATTCACAGGTTTCCGGGTCTGTGCTTCCTCCAGTATAGAACTGATGGGACAAAAGAACATTCCGCTCTCTGGTGTCTATGGATTCTCTTGCCAGAACCTCTTTAATGGCATTCTCATATCCTTCCGGCTGACTGTCGGGAAATAAATTTCTTACATAACCAGGCTTTAAAAAAGGCATCAGATAGAAATTAACCGGACCGTATTGATCGGATAGGACCACCTTTTTTAAGTATTCGTTCTGATTTTGGGGCGGCATCACCGACAAATGAATGGAATGCTTCTCCAGAAAGGGACCTGCATAGGAAAGACGTTCCGGAGAATCGTGGTTTCCTGCAATAATCAGAACAGAAGGCTGGGGGGTTGATCATGGAAAGGGCATTTAAAAATCCCCCAAACAGGGTATAAGCTTCTGCCGATGGAGCTGTCTTATCATAGATATCACCGCAGATTAATATTACATCGGGTTTTTCGGTAACTGCGTAATTAACAATCTGGTTTAATACAGCCTCCTGATTTTCTTTCAGGCTGTAACCATTTAACTGTTTGCCAATATGTAAATCGGACAAATGAAAGAATTTCATCCTTCTGCCCCCTTTCACTTTTTATCTATCATACCATATGGTCGACGAACTGTTACCTGCTTTATAACCTTTATGGGTTTAACGGCTCCATGGAAGACACACAGTATACATTTACATTCTGATTCCAGCGGCTGTTAAAAAATATACGGTCTCCAGAGTGACTGTATATCGGATGGGGATGGGCGTCCTGTCCCAGCCAGTCACTTTCATGTTTACAAAGGGGAATCCATTTCAGTTCTCCGCCATCCCAGTCGACCAGTACCCGGCAGATATATTCCGCATCTTTTTTATGAGGATCCGGCCCGTTATCTGTGCTGTTTTCTCTTGTTTTTTTTACTTCCCATGGATATTTGAAATAGCCGTCACACACCAGATTTCCGGCATGATCCATGGTGAAATGTCCATAAGCATTATAACTGTCAGGAAGGGCAATTTCCCAGTATTTCCCGGTGCCCAGCTCATATTTGCCAACCATGGCCGGGCCACCTTCATAGCCTCCATGATAGATAATGCTTTCCCCGTCATCACTCCACATCTCGTGGCAGACCCAGTCGTTTCTGCTTCTTAAATAGCCACCGGGTCTCCCCAGCGTATCACTTCCTTCCCTTCTAACAGGGGTCAGCGTGTCCCGGCTATGATCATAAAGCCAGATTCTGCGGATTCCACAGTCAAAAAGAGGCCCATTCGTGATTATACATAATCAGATCCGAATTTTGCGAGTGAAACTGTACATGGGTAATCCAGCACTTTTCTACCACTTTCTCATACACCATATCGCCCGTATGGGTATCATAGACACATAAGTAACTGTTTAAATTTTCTTCCTGAACCCGTCCATCAATATCATAAACCGGTCTTTTGTCCAGTCCGGAACCCTCCGTTTCCGGATCAAAATCCAGACATCTGCCATCTGTCATGGGAACACAGAGATATTTTCCATCTGAACTGGCATGGGTGAATGCGGTCATTCTTCCTTCCGGCACGGTATTTAAAACAGTCACAGTACCAGTTAAATCTGCCTTACAGATCTTATCATCCTGGATAAAGTAAACCATATCCCTTTTGCTGTCCAGGCACACACTGGCTTTTCCCAGCCCCTGACCAGATGTGCCGTCAAAATACACATAGCTCTTTAAAATCCCCTTTTTATTCTCAGTCAGAAACCGTTCCTCACCTGTCAGTAAATTTTTGACCATAACATTGGGGTTTCCTCCCTTGTCACAGATCATATAGATCCTCTCGTCTTTCTCGCTGATGGACGATGAGGTGAAATACAAAAGCTGAGTATTATAAAGATCCCTATCTCCCGCACCTCCGGTCAGCATGCGGCCATTTAGTATCGATTGTTCCATCATGTTATTACAGTCCCTCCCTTTTATCTGTACCAAGTATAGCATAGCTTTTGTTATTTGTTCCAGATAAATAACATAAAATCAGGGTCAAAAACCACCCGTCGGTTTTCAGCCCTGATTCATTTCTCCGTTTATCTTTCTGCCAAAGCCAGTACTTCAAACTCTTCTTTACTAAGAAGTTTTTGAATATTTAAAAGAAAAATTATTTTTTCCACACCGCTTTCCGTTGGTACTTTTAAAATACCTGAGAAACAGCCGTTTAAAGATTCATTTTTAAAATAGGGAACCGGTAAAATTTCTTCCTGCAGCACCTGGCATACCGCTTCAACTCCATCAACAATAAATCCAAATAAACTGTTAGAGATCTTTGTTATAATGATACAGTTCCTGTCATTATAATCTTTTGCCTCTCCTCCAAGCTTTTGTCGTAAATCCACAGCTGGAAAAACATTGCCTCTCAAACTGACCACGCCTTTTACGTAAGCTGGAGAGTCTGGAAAATGTGTAATCCTTTGTAATCCAACAATCTGCACAACACAGGTAATGGAAAGACCGAGCAACCGGTTATCTGCCCAAAATGTCAGGTATCTGTCTTTTAAGGTATCCGGATTTCCCTGATGGTGAATCCGCAATTCCTGCCTTTTCAACCTTCATTTCCCCCTTATTCCTGAAACATCAATACTTTACATAGGAACCTGGTGATACATGCCTGGTATTGTCAGAAATCCTTCCTGACTCTGTCCTGCCATGACTGGTATATTCCTCATGCAACTTGAATTTTCTAACTTCCTGCTGCAGTATTTCTGCCTGGGCAGCAAGCTCTTCACTGGCTGCAGAGCTTTCTTCCGCAGTAGCCGCGTTGGTCTGAACAACTGCAGACACCTGAGACAGACCCTGATTGATCTGTTCAATTGCTCCCGCCTGTTCGGTGGACGCTGATTCAATTTCATTAATTGCCTGTTCCACCATCTGGGCCTTATCTTTCACTGTAAATAGCAGCTTTAGTGTATCATCAGCCAGACGCTCCCCATGAGATACCATTGCTACCGACTTTTGAATCAGATCAGCTGTCTGCTTTGCAGCATCCGCTGATTTTGCTGCTAAATTACGGACTTCATCAGCAACTACTGCAAAACCTTTTCCAGCATCACCGGCACGGGCAGCTTCTACAGCAGCATTAAGAGCAAGAATGTTGGTTTGAAATGCGATATCCTCCACAAGCTTGGTAATCTTAGATATTTCCTGGGAAGAATCACCAATCTCTTTCATGGCAGCATTTAACTCCTGCATATATTCGTTGCTTTCCATAACACCCTGACCTGCCTGATTTACATAATCAGCTGCCTTCTCAACACTTCTGGCATTTTGTTGCCTGATCAGCCACATTTCCAATGGAAGCATTTAACTCTTCCAGAGTTGCTGCCTGTTCTGTTGTTCCGCTGGACAGAGCCTGGGCACCGTCAGAGACCTGCCCTGATCCGGAATTGACCTGTTCTGCTATGGTAGTAATGGAAAAAGCCAGATTGTGAAACTTTTCAACTAATTCTGCAAGCGCTTTCCCAAGAATGTCCTCTTCGGAGCGAATGGCTACAACAGTTGTTAAATCACCGTCAGCGATTGCCCTTGTCGTCCGGGCCAGTTCAATATTGTTAATAATCATCTTGTCAAAGGCACTGGCCAGACCACCAACTTCATCTTTCCTGGAAGCCCAGCCTCTTTCTTTTTCACCTGCGATTTTCAACTCCAAAATCTCCCACAGCCACCATACTGGCAAATGTCTCAAATATATAAAGGGGATAGGCAATAATATCTGACATATAACTGGAAAGATATAAGGAAAGAATCACAGAAACAACGAAAATTAATGCAATTACAATTATGATAGCTACCACATTTCTGGTAAAATGCAGCACTGTAAAAATACCTGCACCTGCAGTAATCATGGTAAATGCAACAACTAGCAGATAGCTGATTAACAGTTTCTTTGCAACTTTTAAATCCTCAAACCACTTTTTCACTTTAACATTCCCTCTTTCATTTATTCCGGATGACTGGATCCGGTCTCCTCTTTTGTATCCGCCTGCAGTTAATTAAATATCATTGAACACCTCCGTTTTCTCTGTCTTTTTAAGCCTCTACATACTTGGAAACAATCTTCGCAGTATATCTCATACTGTGTCTCAGACTGTGAAACATAAGATTAATGGCTGTTTCCGGGATACTGACGGTTTTAAAGACGGCGTATAGAATCGATGGCTATTTAATTAATATGGGGAACAAAAAAGGAGGAGAAATCATCCCTAAAGCGATATTGAAGTATCATGTGGGGTCTCTGACGGCGTTCTGCTATTAATAAAAAAATATTATGTAATATTTTAATTAAATTTCTAACATTTTCTTTCAATTATCCTTTGTTTCACTGTATAAACTGTTGTTTGACAAAGAAATGTAATTACTTTATAATGAGAAATGTCGAAATATATATAATTTTGCAACCGCAGTATGAGATATACTGCGCAAATATTTATATTTATGCACTACTTTCTGATTTTAATTTACGAAAAAGCCTCCGATGAAGATTATCATTAATCTTCATCGGAGGCTTATCTTATTTCTCTATCATTCTATTTAAAATAATATCTGTATCAGTAAACTGGCGACGATCAGGATAAGCGCACCGCAAATTCTGGTGGCGATCTGCGCAAATGGCAGAAGTTCCATTCTCTTTGCTGCTGAAAGAACTGCGATATCTCCTGTTCCACCCATGTTGGTTGTGCAAAGTCCGGCAGTAATTGCGGACTCCACCGGGTAGAATCCAACCAGATGACCACCGATTCCGGCACCTAAGGATACACTTCCAACTACTACAAATACTAGAAGCAGATACATAGGGCTTACTGCCTGGGCAACTGCACCTAAATCGATCATTGATATTCCAATACCGACTAAAAGTGCGCTGGTCCAGTTTTCATAACAAACTGAGACCACTGGCGGGCGGAATCTTCAAATTTTACCGGAATAATACCGCATGCTTTACTGATAGCCACAAGAATAATCATCCATGCATAGGAATGAACTGCAGGAACAAATTTACTAATAATAACACCCAGTAAGAAGAAAAACATAGCGGTAATCATACCGATTCCCAATTCTTCCAGAGTGACAGCTGAGTTGCTTTTTTCATTCATGTCAGAATTGTGGTTTCTCATAAGACGGCCATTACCAGTCAGAGAAGGTTTTACTTCACCAAGCTTTGCCAGAAGACCAGCACCTACAATTGCCATGACATTACCAAGTGTGGAGGCTGGGATCATTCGTGATATAATAGCAGCTTTATCTGTCTGCAGTGCTTCTGCATACATACCGGATAACGGAACTACTCCGGCACCCATTCCGCCTCCCATCATGGGAATTGCCACATACATGATGGCATCTACAAAACCATATCCAACCAATGCTCCCACTGCGCCAACACTTAAGATTGCCACAGTCATGGCACAAAGTGCAACCGGGAGAAAACGTACAGCCGCTTTTAATAAAAGAGTACGGTCCATACCAAGAATACTTCCGGTAATTAAGGCTGCTATGTAGAAATTTAAAAATCCAGTCTTATTCATAAACTGATCTACATTTTCCACTACATCCGTTGGAATCAGACCCGCATACACCAAAGCTGCAGAGGCAAAGATGCACACAATTGCACCGCCACCCAAAAAGGTTTTTACGATTGGAAGGTTATTACCAATGATATTAAACAATCCACCAAAAACCATCATAACCAGTAAGGCGCCGATCATGCCGGAGGGAAGCCACTTCATGGCAATTGAAACTGCGGTAATTGCGGTAAATCCAAGATAAATAGGTAGTGGAATGCCGGATATTTTAATGCTTTTTACTTTATCCATTTTATTTTACAACCCCCTGCTCCACCGCTTTTTGCTTCACCGCTTCAGCAACTGCTTTTGCAACACGTTCATCAAATGCACCTGGTATGATGTATTCCTCTGTCAGTTCTTCTTCCTTTATAATACCTGCAATTGCATAAGCAGCTGCTATCTTCATCTCTTCTGTGATATCCGTTGCTTTTGCGTCAAGGGCTCCCCGGAATATTCCCGGAAATACCAGTACATTGTTGATCTGATTTGGGAAATCGGAACGTCCTGTTGCAATAATTCTTGCTCCGCCTTCCTTTGCTTCATCGGGCATGATCTCTGGTGTTGGATTTGCCATTGCAAATACAATTGGATCCTTTGCCATAGAAGCGACCATCTGTGTAGTCACGATTCCTGGAGCGGAAACACCGATAAAGATATCTCTTCCTTCCATAATATCTTTTAATTCACCATGTTTGTTTTCCGGATTGGTAACCTGAGCCATCATCTTCTGAGCGTCATTCATCCACTCTTCGCCTTCTGCCAGAGCACCCTTTATCAACCAGAATCACATCTTTCATTCCAATGGATAATAAGAGCTTGCAGATTGAAATACCGGCAGATCCTGCTCCGTTGATCACTGCTTTTACTTCATCGATTTTCTTTCCAACAACCTTTAATGCATTGATGATACCCGCAGATACCACAATGGCTGTTCCATGCTGATCGTCATGGAATACCGGAATATCCAGTTCTTCTTTTAAGCGGCGTTCTATTTCAAAACATCTTGGTGCGGAAATATCTTCTAAATTGATGCCTCCAAAACCCGGCGCAAGATAGCGGACTGTTTTGATAATTTCTTCTGTATCTTTTGTATCGAGGCAGATAGGGAATGCATCCACTCCGCCAAATTCTTTAAAAAAGAATGGATTTGCCTTCCATTACAGGCATTGCTGCTTCAGGGCCGATATCTCCAAGTCCCAGTACAGCCGTTCCGTCTGTAACCACAGCAACCAGATTTCCTTTTGCTGTATAACGGTATACTTCTGATTTATCATCTCTTATTTTTCTGCATGGCTCCGCCACACCCGGTGTATAAGCAGTGCTTAAATCTTCTCTGCATTTTACTGATACCTTTGATATTACTTCGATTTTTCCTTTGTTTTTTTCGTGAAGCTCCAGTGCAAGTTTGTTATAATCCATAACTTTTCACCCTTCCCTTTCGTTGACTTTATATTATAACCGTATGTTATCACCGTTACTGGTCTTTTGAAATCTTGTGAACATTATTAAAACCTTATGTAAGTAAAGAAAACCGATTTCATAATACCGATAACCGTTGATTTTCCAGCCTGTTTCTAATACAATAGATTCATTGGAGGAAGTACTACATGAAAGAAAAACCATTGGAACACCAGATCTACGTCTCTCAGATTTTCAGCATAACTCTTGCTATCTTACTGACTTTAGGCGTGTCACTTCATTATAATCTGGTCACAAAAAAGTAATTCTCTGGACATGAACATAAAAAATGCTGGTATTTTTATATCCGGTATGCCTGAAGTCGCTGATATATTAAAAAAGGGGCAGCCCTCTGCGGCCTTTAATAAACGCATGGATCTGCTGGTTAAAGAACTGGACTATATTGATGTGGTTACCATCTGTAATAAAGACAGCATCCGCTTTTATCATAATAATAAGTCACTGATCGGAAAAACCTTTGTAGGAGGTGACGAGGCTGCCATATTAAACGGTGCTGCCCCATACATCACAAACGGAAAAGGTACTTTAGGAAACCAGCGCCGTGCTTTTTTTTCCATAAAAAATGAACAGGATGAAATCATTGGTTTTGTTATGGTTTCTGTACTGACTGCCAGCATTTCCCAGCTGACCAGAAATATTCTGCTTGTTTTTCTGCTTCTGGCACTGATGCTGCTTTCCATTGGCTTTATTGTTTCCGAATTGCTGTATAGCCGTCTGAAAAAAATACTCCTGGGTTATAAACCGGAAGAATTCCGTAAAATTCATATTGAAAGGAAGGAAGTACTGGATGCCCTGGAAGAAGGAATCTTTGCCATCAATACCGAAGGCGAACTGATCCTTATCAATGAATCGGCAAAGAAAATACTTGATCTGGACACCATGCCGGAGTACGGAACAAAGCTGACGGAGCTTTATCCGGAAACGAAACTTCCCCATGTCTTAAAGACAGGTTTGCCAGAATACAATATCAGCCTTATGATAAATGGCAAACACATCATGTCAAACCGGATTCCTATTATGGAAAATGGAAAAACAGCAGGAGCCGTATCCATTTTCCGCAATAAGACGGAATACACCCGTCTGGCAGAAGAACTGACCGGAGCCCGTTACATGGTGGAAACACTCCGCGCCTTAAACCATGAATTTAAAAATAAGCTTCATATCATCCTAGGTTTTATTGAGATGGGACAGCCAAAAAAAGTGACTGATTTTATCATCAATACAAGCATGGCATCTACGCTTGCAGTCAGCGAGGTGACGAAGCAGATCCAGGTCTCCAGCATTGCAGCACTTTTAATTGGTAAGATTATCCGTGCAGGGGAACTTGGTATCCGTCTCACCATCAAGCCTGACAGTTCCTGTGTGGAATCAGAGCTTCACCTGCCAGTGGATTTATACATTACCATTCTGGGTAATCTGATTGAAAATGCAATTGAAGAGTTAAATGACATAAGCTGTGATATTAAAGAAATTGAAGTAGGAATTAATATATGGCAATCTGGAAGTATCCTTTCAGTCGATGACACAGGAAAGGGAATCCCCGCCGATCTTCAGGATCATATATTTGAAAAAGGATTTTCCACCAAAGGAGACGGACGAGGGTCCGGTATGTTCCTGATCAAGGAACTGGTGGACCAGCATCACGGTATCATTGAGATGGAATCGGAAGAAAATACAGGTACTTCATTTACTATCACCTTTACAGAGGAGGAGCATCATGTATCAGGTAATAATTATAGAGGATGACCCCATGGTAGCTTCTATTAACAGACAATATGTGGAATTAAACAAATATCTAAAGGTAACCGGCCAGTTTTCCAACGGAAAAGATGCTCTTAATTATTTAAAGGACCATACCGCAGATCTGGCAATTATGGATGTCTACATGCCGGTTATGGGAGGAGTAGAACTTCTTACTGAGATACGAAAGCTGCATAAGCACATCGATGTCATTATGGTTACTGCTGCTACTGATGCATCTCATGTAAAGAAGCTGCTGGGCCTTGGAGTCATTGATTATCTGGTAAAGCCTTTTGAATATATTCGTTTTAATCACGCACTGGCACGGTTTATGGAACATCAGGAACTGCTTAAGCAGGAGACTTTCTCTCAGGAACAGCTGGATTCCCTGTTTGAGGTATCTGCTGGCACTGCTTCCCAGCAGGAGGTTCTTCGAAAGGGTCTTCAGGAAAAAACTCTGGATACCATTTTATCCTTTATGAGAGAACATCCTGCAGATTCATTCTCCAGCGAAACCGTTGCAGAGGAGGTTCATTTATCAAGGGTAACCGTACGCAGATATATGAATTATCTATTGGACAAAAAACAAATTGTCAGTGACATCGATTATACTACTGGTGGGCGGCCATCGATTATTTACCGGTATGTAAAAGAATAACAGGTGAATTTTTTCACCTGTTATTCTTTATTTTTGAATATCTATGATTTTATATAACCATCTTTCAAGTCCCGGTGTAAAGCTGACCCGGACGATTTCTTCATCTTTTCTGGCTTCATCCTCTTCATTTTGAGTCAGAGGAATCACTGTTACTCCCTTATCCACCATCTCTTTTTTCAGTTTCTCTTCTACAGAAACAATTTCTTTCTTGTTCCATTCCGAAGCCATTTTACCTGCCTCTCTTAAAAGATTCTGGTCTTCTTTGCTTAATGTGTTCCATTTTCGTTCTGACATCATAATAATTCCAGGGCTGAAAACGTGTCCACTTAAAAGATAATAAGGGGCAACCTCATAAAATCGGTTGGAAAGATACCCCGGGAATGGGATTTTCAGCCCCTTCCACATCACCATTTACCAAAGCATTATATAAATCTTCATAGCGCATGGGAATGGGCTGTGCTCCCAGCGCAGATATGGTATCCATCATAAGAACGGATTCCGGGACTCTGATTCTTTTATTTTTCAAATCGGCAAGGTTTTTAATGGGCTCTGTTGTAAAAATATTCCTGGCACCCTCATCTGTATAGAAAAGACCTACCATATTGGCGCCAATCTCCTGTCCTTCATTTAGAAATGCCCTGCCAAGCTCCTTATTGTCTAAAACCTTCCACATCCCTTCCCTGCTTTTAAAAATATAGGGAAGACCAAACAGATTCAGCTTTTTAAACCCATACCCAGTCAGTACATTGGTATTAATACGGTACAAATCAAGCAATCCATTCCCAGTCTTTAATGAATTAAGAGATGTTTTCTCATCTCCCAGAACTGCCCCTGGAAATATATCAACTTTAATTCTTCCATCAGATAACTCATATACGTATTCTGCGAACTTTTCTGCAACTTTCGTATCAATATTCCCTTCAGGGTTTACTTCTCCATACTTTAAGACCAGCTCCGGCACCGACGGAGTTGCCCTTACTGCTGCTTTTGTGGCTGCAGTGGATGTAGTGGCAGTGGCTGCCTTTGCTGTGGCCTGGGCTGCCTCTGCTTCTTCCGCCTTTGTTTCTGCGGAAGCTTTGCTGCTTTCTTTTACAGCGATACCGGAACCACAACCATTCAGACACAGGATCATTGCAGTAATAAATAGGAAAGCCAGTGGTTTCTTCATAATCGCTCCTCCTGTTTGTTTCAAAAAACTTTTCTGTTTCATTATGCCCAGAAGTTTGTATTTCAATTAAAAAAATTCTGCCAGGAAGCTGATCAAATTGTTCCTGGCAGAATTTATTATTTTAAAATTTCTAAAAATCTTTCTCCATATTTATCGTATTTAAATGTTCCCACACCGGACACCAGAAGCATCTCTTCCCGGTTCTTCGGTTTTTGCACCGACATATGGATCAGGGTTTTATCGGAAAATACAATATAGGGCGGTACTTTTTCCTCTTTGGCTATTTTAAGGCGGAGTGTTCTTAATTTTTCAAACAGTTCTTCGTCTGCATTAGAAAGATCCAGTGCCGATGAACTGCCCTTCTTTGCCTTACGATTTTCTTTTCTCTCTGAAATAACAGCTTCCTCTTTTGCCATCTTCATGAGAATGGTTTCTTCTTCGTTTAAAACAGCACCTGCCTTTTGCGTCAGCTTTACAATGGCATATTCATCGTTGGTAACAGAAAGATACTCCTTTAAAAGAAGATGATTCATGACCTGCCTCAGCTTGTATACAGGAACTTTTGATAATACTGCATAATGGGGGTTTTCATTCATACCGTAATTCCTGATCTTAGCCGTATTGGCACCATGCAGAGTATCCATAATTACGTTAGCACCATACCGCTGTCTGCTGGTTTCCGTACATCCAATCATGGCTTTTGCAATATCCGTCACATCCACAGTCTCAAATCCGGTTAAGCAGTTGGAACAATTCCCACAGTAATTTTCCTTATACTCTCCAAAATAGCGGAGTATGTAATCCCTCAGGCAATCGTTGGTAAAACAGTAATAGGTCATTTTTTTCAGCCGTTCTCTGTCCCGTTCTTCCACAAGCTTTCGGGTGATGGGATCAAGCTCCTGATTATCCTGATTGCTTTCAATAAACATCTGATTGGTAATTACATCCTGACCACCATAAAGAAGCAGGCATTCTCCCGGCTCCCCGTCTCTGGAACAGCGTCCCACTTCCTGATAATAGGACTCCAGATTCTTTGGCATATTATAATGAATGACATAGCGGACATTTGACTTATCGATGCCCATTCCAAAGGCATTGGTAGCCACCATAATAAGACTCTTGTCATAAATAAAATCATCCTGATTGGTTCTGCGCTCTGCATCACTTAGTCCTGCATGATACCTGGTTGCAGAAAATCCCTCTTTGTTTAATTTCCCACAAACTTCCTCAACCATCTTTCTGGTGAGACAATAGATGATTCCACACTGTCCGGGGTGTCTCTCCACAAAATTTTTCATGGTGGCATACTTATCCTTAGGAGACTGCACACTTAAATAAAGATTAGGCCTGTCATAACCAGTTGATACAACAGCCGGATCCTGAAGCATTAAAATGTCAATAATATCTTCACGAACCTCCTTTGTCGCCGTAGCAGTAAAAGCACTGATAACAGGTCGTTTTGGAAGTTTCGATAAAATCAACAATCTTTAAATAGCTGGGTCTGAAGTCCTGTCCCCACTGGGATACGCAATGAGCTTCGTCCACTGCCACCATGGAAATCCGGACGTTTAAGCAAAAATCCAAAAATTCTTCGGTCAAAAGCCGTTCCGGTGCAACGTAAATAATGGGATAGCGCCCTTCCCGTGCATAAGCGAGGGCTTTTTATATACTGACTTGAACTTAAAGAACTGTTAAGATATGCGGCGTGAATGCCTGCCTGATTGAGTGAAGCGACCTGATCTTTCATCAGGGAAATCAAAGGGGAAATAACTAAAGTAATTCCTTCTGTCATAAGGGCTGGAACCTGAAAGCAAAGAGACTTACCTGAACCAGTCGGCATAATCCCCATGGCATCTCTCCCTGCCAGAATGCTGTCAATCAGTATTTCCTGCCCTTCCCGGAAACTGTCGTAACCGAAATAGTGCCTGAGTACTTGATGTTTATCCATGTATCGTATTTTTGTGCTCCTTTTTCTATATTTGTTTCATTATTTTCATTATAACATCATACGCCTGATTTTTCCAGTTAACAGGTTCTTAAATTTTAATTGTTCCATATCTTCGAAAGAAAAAAGCGGGGAATTCATTCCGCCGCTTCTTTCTTTTGTTGTTTTTCCGATCATTTATAATGATTGAAATCACAGTTTTTCATACTTGTCTGATTGCATATGATATTGATATTCCAAAACTGAACTGTAAATATTGTATCTTACACGAACAGCGCCAGTAATATGTAACCAAAACCAAAAACCAGAAAAAAGCCCCCTAAAACTTTAATCATTATTTTGGATTTGGCTGCCGGAAAAATTTCAAGAAATTTTTCGTATGGCATAAATACCAGAAGCAACCCAATTACGATAAATGCTATTGCTGTAAAAATCGTATCTCCTCCCTTCCTGTTTCCATTGAGGAGATTATACTACAAAAGTCTGCATTTTTTTCGTTCATGTAATATTTAGCGCTCTACATGTAATTTTTGGTAAAATATGGATTTGTTTTGGGCCGGATTTAGATTTTTCCAATCAATTCTTTCTGACTTCCATCACGAAGAAAAACAGGAATTTGATCAATATCTGCAGTCTGATGAACAATTTGTCCTCCTTCGTATTTTGTTCCATCGTAAATCAGGGTCCAGCATGCTCCGCGAGGCAGATACACATCCCTTTCGTATGTATTCTCGTAAAGAATTGGCGCTGCCAGAATATCAGAACCAAACATATACTGGTCGGTGAGATCCCAGCACATCTCATCCTGGGGGAATTCATAGAACATGGTACGCATGACTGGTTTACCAAATTCATGGGCTTCATTCATTAATTTTCGTAAATACGGCCGCATAGCTTCTCTGAACTGTATGTATTTTTCTAAAATAGGTGTGTTTTCTTCTCCGAAGCTCCATATTTCATTATCTGCTCCAGTTGGCATTGATGGGGAGCCGTCTGCGTGATTAACCGGCTTTGATGGACTCCGGTCCCCATGAAGCCGCATAACCGGGCAGAACGTTCCCCACTGGAACCAGCGAACGAACAGCTGCTGGAAAGAAGGATCTGTGGGATCGCCGCCCATGAATCCTCCGATGTCAGTTGTCCACCAGGGAATTCCGGCTATTCCCATATTCAGACCTGCACAAAGCTGTTCTCTCAACGTCTTCCAATCGCTGTGAATATCCCCGGACCATACCAGTGCGCCATAGCGCTGGCTGCCTGCCCAGGCACAGCGCAGCAGATTAACCGCTGTATCCATACCGGCAGCGATCTGACCGTCATAGAAGGTTTTTGCGTAGAGCTGGGGATAAATATTTCCGATCTGATTAACGGGTCCCATATAGTAACGGTAATTGTCATATTCATATGTGGAGAATTCCGGCTCGGCCTCATCAAGCCAGAAGGTTTTAATTCCATAGTCATAATAATTCTTTCTGCATAAGTTCCATACATATTCTCTGGCTTTTGGATTGGTCGCATCAAAGAATGCATTCTCTCCCTGGAACCGCATTGCAATGGGAACTCCACGCTCTGATTTTACAAGCAGTCCTTTCTGTTTCATTTCCTCATAATTTTCACTGGTTAGATTCACCTGTGGCCAGATGGAAACCATCAGCTCCATTCCATAACTGTTTAATTCCTCTACCATCGCTTTTGGATCGGGGAAATCATTTTCATCAAAACGGTAGTCGCCGCACTTCGGCCAGTGGTAGAAATCAACCACGATCACGTCTACCGGAATTCCTCTTTTATGATATTCTCTGGCAACGTTTAAAAGTTCTTCCTGATTCCAGTATCTTAACTTGCACTGCCAGAATCCAAGACCATGTTCCGGCATGGGAGGAGGTGTTCCGGTGGCTTTGGCATAGGCTCCCACGATTTCTTCGGGGGTATCCCCTGCGGTGATCCAGTAATCCATCTGCCTGGTGCTTTCCGCATACCACTGGGTAATATTCTTTCCAAAGGAGGCAGTTCCTACTGCAGGATTATGCCAGAAAAAGCCATATCCTTTATCGGAAAGTACAAACGGTACAGAGGCCTGGGAGTTTCTGTGGGCAAGCTCTAAAATGCAGTTCTTAATGTTTAAGACTTCCTGCTGATACTGACCCATTCCGTACAGCCGTTCCGACTGGTCGGATGCAAATGTGACCGTCAGCTCATAGTCACCTCCCAGTCTTGGTTTGAAATCTCTGGTCTTTTTATTAAGGGCTCCCCCGGCCTTTTCTTCCTCCAGAAGAAGTTCTCCCTTCTGGTTAAAAAAGCTTACCCTGCATCTTTTGTGCCAGTCGTCTACTGATAAAACTGCGGTGATTGTTCCGTTGGTAATTGAGCCGTTAAACTCATCTTTTATTATGATTGCGACTGATGTAAATGGTGCTGGAAGAAGTGCGTAATCTGTATCTTTGATATCCCCCATCATCACGGCTCGCACCCGCAGGGAGTTTAGTCCCCACGGCTCTATACGGAGGGTTTCCCCGTCATTTTCAAAAATAATAGCTCCCTGATCTTCTCTGATATAATTCATGCCTTTTATACCCCTTTCTTTCGGATTCATACTATTATTTTAGTTGTATGCACGTGAAGTTACCCTGTTTTTATTGACCTGTTTTATTAAAAAAATGACTTTATAGGGGAGGGGATAATAAAGGAGAGGGGCTCCGTAAATGATTGGGGCTCCTCTCCTTGTGGGATGGGTGCAATGTGATTAAATATTGACTTTTTTCCGGTATTTTGTGGGAATCATATGATAATGCTTCTTAAAACTGACTGTAAAGTAACTGGAATTGGAAAAGCCGGTGCGGATTGCAATCTCTTCCATACCAAGGTGTGTGGTGCGAACCAGATTTTCAGCTTCCCTCAGCCGCGCATGAGTCAGGTACTCATGAAAGGTCATGTGAAATGCATGTTTAAAGTAGCGGCAAAAATACCCTTTGCTCATGGAAACGTGCTTTGCTGCGTCACTTAGTTCGATTCTGTTTGTGTAATTCTCTGTTATGTAATGATTGATGTTTTTCATAAATAAGCCGATTCCTGAATCGGTCTGTTCCTGGGTTTGTGTTATTTTTCCGCTTTTTACTACTTCATAGAAAAATTCCAGTATTCTGGCTTTTAAAAGCAGTTCAAATCCCTTTTGGCCATTTTCATATATGGCGTATGCTTCATTTAAAAGTTGATACAGTATTTCACTCTCCTGCTGTTCGGATGCCAGAAAGATATAAGGTCCGGTTGTTACGGAAAATAGCGGATCAATGTAATTTTGCCTGATGACGTCATTTTCCATACTGCCAACGAACTCGTAGCTGAATAGGATTGTCCGGTAGATGAGGTCTTCTTTTAGAAAATCGTTGGAGCCATGGATTCTGTCTGGGCGTATTAACAGAACGTCACCTTCATGAACTTGAATCTCTTCATTTTCTATGCTGATTCTGGCAGTTCCTTTGCATACCCAGAATAGCTCCAGTTCCCTGTGACAGTGGAAATATAGGGGAGGCTCCTGGCCCAGACCTACCAGACCTCCAAAGTTCTCTCCGTTCATAATGTAGGTATGAGAGGTTTTTCCTTCCCTTAGCCTGATATCGGTTTCGTGGGTGCTGAATGGAAAGAAGGCGTTTCCGTGCTGGATTGGCTCTTTGTATTTTGATCTTCTGGTTGATTCCATGAGGTCCATCTGGTTTGTCCACTCCCCCTTTCTGTTTTTTAATACTTCAATGGATATGACAGTTTTGAATAATTATAACATATCTTTGTAGCTTATTACCAGATCCCTCCCCGGATCTGATAGGAATTATAAAAAGTTTTATCATCAGGATATTCCACTGTTGTGACTAAATTCCCTGTACCATCATCTTTTACCAGTACTGTAACGGTTATGATTTTGCTGTCATAATTCATATACAGGATGGGTTCAGAAGGTTTTATTTCCCGGATCTGATAAGTATGTTCACCAGGTTCCTCATAGGTTTTTATAAAGCCCACAATGCCATCTGCCCTGTTTTCAGATTTTTGTACGTCACCAGTATCCATGTCCTTAAGTTCAAATTCAAACAGTCCGGCGGTGAGCTGCATTCCGGTCAGTACCTTTTTCACTTCAATAGTCGCTGATTCCGTCTGATAAGTAAAACTATTCTTAAATACCTGATCGGGCCAATAGGAAACTTCTGCCTTCAGCCTGCCGTCGCTGTCCGTCACCAGAACTTTCGCCGTGATGGTTTTTAAATCATACGTTATATTCGGATCGGCAGGAATGGGAACAGACTCCCGGATCAGATACGTGTAGGTTCCTTGTTTTGTAAATGTGAGCGGGGAAAAACTGATTTTTCCAGAACCATCATTGGACACCGTCTCCACTCCCTCATTGTTTCCGTTTAGAAGCCGGAATTGGAACATCCCCTTTCTTTAAGGTTCTTCCCAAAAGCTTTTTCTGAGCATTGAGGCTTACCGATACCGGCTGCGGTTCATAATGATTTACAAAGGAAACATCTGATGGATAACGGACCTGGGCTTTTAGTTCATCCCCGGATCTTACAGCCTCTGCCTCCACCTGAATCGTCTTTGTATCGTATACCATGCCCGGTATTTTCTTTTGGGGAATTATCTCCTTTACATGATAGAGATAAATCCCCGGTTTTTTCAGTTCCACTTCCGGAAAGATAATATTGCCTTCCTGATCATTAAAAGCGGTTGCAACAGGAATTTCTTTCCCTTCGGAAATCCCGCTGATCTCAAACTGGAAACTGCCCGCTTCCAGTGTCATACCTGTTAAAATCTTTTTTAACTGAATGTCAGCCTTAACAGGTTCCGGTTCCACAACCTGAACCACCGGCTTGTTGTAAGCATACTCAGCTCTTCCGCTTTTTCCGTATGAATAGGTAAGTCCGGCCTTTGAATTGGAGTAAAATCCAGGCATTCCCGAACTGGTGCTGTTGCCCGGATAATCCGTGCCGGAATCTCCTGTATGGGGATAGCTTTGGTTTGAATCATAGGAATCCAGTGCTTTGTCGGAGGCGCGTACATTAAAAGATACAACATAACGGCTGGCCGGCAAGGTTCCGCTTAACAGCTTTATATTTATCCCGGCGTTTTCAAAGCCTGCCGTATAATCGCTTCCGTCGGATAAATATTCCGGCTGTGCGCTGCCGGTCTGACGCATCACCTTTAGGTCTCCCATATAATTAACGTACTCAGAAAGCTGATCATTGATTGTCACATCGTAAAACGAATTGCTGATTTGTGATAAGAACCGGTTAAATGCATTGCTGATTTGCTCCGCGCTGGCTGCCTGTACCATATATTTTTCTATATTGGTATTTACCATCTGGGTAATGGTCTGCAGAGTCGATGCACCTCCGGTACTGCTGCCCATGAAAATGGAATAAAACCGGTCAACCCCCTGCATCCGCCTGGCCGCATCGGCAGCGTAAACCGTTCCCACCTCTGTATAAACAGAATACCCCAGTGCCTGTGCAGCAGGAGTCGCTGCCGTAGGCTGCCCATCGGTGATGAAAAATACAACCTGCTCGGCTCCCGGTGAGGAAATCCCTCCGATCAGTTCAGATGCCTGATTCATGGATTGGTAATAATTTGTTCCGCCTTCCGATCCACCCGGAAGAGCCAGGGAATTTATAGTCTGAAGCAGACTGTTCCTGTCTGTACTTCCTGAAACCACAAGATTGGAATTCGTTCCGAAGGTGATGATGGAAAAGCGGTTATCCGGATTTTCTGAAAGAGTCGATACCGCATTGTATACCGTCTGTTTCATGACCTGGAACCTGGTTTGGCCTCCCATTGATTCTTCCATGGAATTACTGACATCCAAAACAAAAATAATATCTGATTTTTTTGCTTCCTCTTCCCTTCTGGTGGTTAAATCCAGATAAATCCGATAATCATTAACCCCATGGGCATCTGTATCCGGATTTCCTGCACCGTCGCCCAGATAATCGATCACTTTCTTATGTTCCGGCTCCGGAACCTCCTCTGGCGGTACCTCATCAATATCAGGATTATATTTAAAATGAAGGGTAACCCTGACCTCGGCCGCATTACCGCCGATCGAAATCCAGTTATAGGCCTGGGCAGCAAATGGATTGGAAGCGTTTCCGGTTCCGTTATAGGTATAGGCGCTTACGTTCTTGCCGTATTCTACGGAGACAAGACTCAAATGGGAATCGGTATATCCGTTTGCCCCGAACCAGACCGTATTACAGTTTGTGCCTGAAGATTTTCCGGAGAACTTCACGGTTGATGTGAAGCCATTTTTCACAGTTACAACTCCTGTTTCATATCCGGATGGATAATAAGCCGGATAGCTGCTGGTTTTTGACATCTGATAGATCCGTTTTGCATCGTATCTGGAATTTATCTGCCCTGCCTGATTTGGATAATCAGCCGAATTATCAATAACGGTAGTTACATAGATCGTCAAGGGCTGGGCAGAAGCTGCCAGGGTCTTTTCAGGACAAAGGAAAAGTCCAAAAGTGCCAGCAGCATAACCGGCAGCCCTTTTCTTATTATTTTAAACATTGCTTTTACCTCCGCACACTACTTCTCCTGCTAATTTTTTCAGTTTTTTTTGATCCATTCTGTTAGAAACCCTTCCGGATCCGTTACTTCACCTGAAAATATCAAATCTAAATTTTGGGCACATAACGTTCTCTCTTCCTGTGACATGATCTGAAAAAATGGGAAATATACTTCCTTTTTTCCGCTTACCAGTTCGTATGCCTGCCTGATTTCCTCATCATCCGGCTTTATGCCTCTTACAGCCGGAAGCATCCCAAACTCCGATGAAAATGCCAGCTGATTCTTTTGGGTAAGGAAATAGGATAGAAATTTTTTTGCTTCCTTCACTGATTTTCCCTTTTTTGCAGCCCCGTACATATGATTTGCTTTCCAGACTACTGCGTTTGTGTAATCCTCTCCCGGCAGTGCGAACCAACCAAAGGAAGATGACATGCACTCATTCAATACGTCAATGTCTTCTGTGGTGCCGCAGATCATAGCGTATTTGTTCTGTGCAAAATTTTCTAACAGAGCCTGATGTCCCTTCACACTGTTTTCCTTATCCAGTGACAATTCCATTGCGACTCCAAGCAGATCATAATAGCCGGTATTTTTATCCAGCAACTTTTTAAAGTCCTGTTTCTCTGGCTTTTGCCCGTTCAGACTCTTTCCGTTAGCCAGAATTCCGGCTGCAAAATCAAAAGAGTCAAACAGCCCCTCCTCAGTCAGCGACATGGCAAACGGCTGGCAGGAAGACTGTTTTAATATGGCGCAGTTAGTCACAAAATCCGTAAGTGTTTCCGGAATAACAAGCTGATTCTGTTCATAAATATCTTTGTTGTAAAAAATCACCGGAAGACTGCCGGCTGCAGGAATGGCATAAGTCTTCTCTTTTCCTGGTGTGGTTATAAGAAACTCCTCTTCACTGCCTGCAGGGATGAGATCTGCATAGGTCAACGCCTTAAGCTTTTTACTGTCTATAAATTCAGCCAGGCTTTCAGGAGGAATGGCAAAAAACATCTGCAGTTTCACCCTCTGCAGCAGCTTCCAGCCACTCCTTTGTATAAGTTTCATAGGGGACCAGCCTGATATTTATTTTTACTCCATCATGCTCCCTGGCATATTCCGATGCGATTTTCTCATAAAATTCTTCATGCCCGGTGTCCCAATGCCAAAATGTAAGTGTACACTCCCTGACTGAATTCTCTTTAAAAACAGAGCCGCTCTTTTTGCATGCAGTGAGTATACACGCCGCTGCAATCAGAAAAACGGCAACTGAAAAAACCTTCTTTTGCATTTTAAATTACCTCATATTTATCCGTTACCAGTCAGCCGGTAAATCTGCACTGTCATACCCAAAGCTTCCGTCAGGCTGGCTGGTATAAGAACCATTGTAGCTGGAAACCGGTAAAGCAGGATGCCATATGACATCCGAAATCCCCTCTCCGTATGTCTCCCCTCCGTCAAAATAGACGGTAATGGTAGTCGTATCAGCTCCGAAAATCTTTAAAAAATGTATAAGAATATTCTTCGCTGAGTTGTGTCCGTATTTTGTAATACCGGTAATTGGTCTCCGGTATATCTTCTTTAAAATAAACCTTCACTGTTCCATCAAAATGATTCCTTCTTATGGCATCTTCTATCATGGTAAAGCTGTCTTTCCCCGGATTATTGGAATATCGGATGGAATCCTGGAACGTAAACCTGTCTTCTTTCACAAGCTGGCATAGATTCATCAGTGCATTGCGCTTTAAATAAATGAGCCCCAGATCCATGGATATTCCGATAAAAAAAATCAGGACAGTCAGGCTTCCGGCGAAAAGCAGCAGAATATTTCCATCTTCCCGCCCAAAACAGGCAAACTTTTTTTTCCACCTGGTTTTACATTTCATGCTTTCCTCCCTTTTTCGTACCCCAAAGCTACTCAGATCTGTGCTGGGTGGATACGACCCGGCTGCAGCTTAATTTTTTTTCTTTTGTCACCCTGGACCCGAAAACCTGCCGTCCCAAAAAGGTAAGAGGGTAGATATCATAGGACAGGGTGGCATTTAAATCCATATAGCGGGTACGGCTGATTGCCGTTATGGTGTCAGCCGGTGTACGTCCTGGCACTGAAAAGGGCTTTTCCACATTTTTCATTACTGCCTTTGCATCACTGACGGTTAAATTCTCCGGTAAAAAAGCCCCAAAAGCTGGCTTCTTTTATTCTTTCCACCAAAGGGTCTGACACCGTATTTCCGGTAAAGACAGCGCTGGACGGGCAGGTATTAAGAGGATCGGAGTCCCCGAAATCGGATGCCTGGACAGACCAGCTGGAATACTGGTAACTCTGATCGAAAACAGTCTGCTGGTATGTCATCCAGCCCACTTCGATTATGAAAAGAATGATCATAATAAAAATAGGAAAGACCAGTGCAAATTCTACCATTCCCTGTCCGTTATCCTGTTTCAAAATCACAAAACATTTCATACATTATTCTCCTCCCGTCCGTACTATGGAGTATAGCCGCTTATATAAATATCACGGGAATAAACAGGTGTTTTCACTTTATATGTATTGCCCAGAAAGAATGTACCCCAAAAGGTTACTGCAGGGCGTTCATAAGAAAGCTGCAGCTGTACCTCAGTATACTCATAACTACCGGGGCGCACTTCAAACTGGCTCCCAAAATCAGATGGATTGGCCAGATCACTGGAGTAAACGTAATAACTGTAATCGTTCTTTTGACTGCTTCCTGCGTTCAGTTCCTCAATATTAACTTTTGAAGGATCCAGCCGTTCGGTGAAATTCTGCATAATTATCTGTGTCAGCTTATTGCTCACCGTACCCGAAGAAATATCAGAATAGTCCAGACGACTGATACATTCGCTGGCAGCACTGCTTAATGTCATCTTTGTGTTCATGCAGATAAAAAAATCCACAGGAGCAGTAAAGAGCAGCACTATAATAGGCAGAATCAGGGCAAATTCCAGAATCGACTGCCCGTTTTCATCCTTACCGTTAAAGTCAGCCAATGTTCTTTACCTCCCTGGTCTTCTCGGCATATTCTCCTTCCATCACAGAGAACAATCCCCTGGCTTTCTGCATGGCTTTGTCACAGGTAAACAGCTCCGGGTCAGAAGACTCCCTTTCTGCGCTGACAGAGGGCTGCTTTTCCGGTAATACACCCCGTTTTTCCCGTTCCACGGGTAATGATACTTTTTTCTGCAGCTCCAGCCCTTTTTCCAGCTGCATATTTCTGGATTTCAGCTCCTCTATCTGGGCCAGCAGGCCTCTCTGGATGTCCAGCAGTTCCACATTCTGAAGTTTCAGCGCTGCCTGTTCTCCAATGGCTTTTTTAAGGGTATCCCGTTCCTGGGTGGTTCGCTCCATGTAAAGGTTCATGCTTTCAGACTGAGTTTCCATCTGTTCCATAATCATCTGAATCGTTTCTTTTAAGGAATCTATGGTATCTTTTAACTTTTGATTTTCCTGGCGGGTCAGTATGGTTCCCTGCTCCTGACCCTGATAATGATTCAAAAGCATGTCCTTTTCTTCTATCTGCTGTTCCTGTCTTTTTATCCGGGATGCGTTTTCCTCGTAATTCTTATATAAAACATCAACCTTTTCTTCCAGCTCCTTTTTATAGTTCTCCTGCTCTTCGTACTGCTTCTTTAAGTCATCAAGCTTCTTCTCCCATTTTTCCTTCTCAGCCGTCAAAGCCTGCTGCTCCAGTTTTTCCCGCTCGGCTATGAAAGCCTGGTGTTCTGATTTTTCCTTTTCAGCCGACAGGATCTGGTGTTCCAGTTTTTCACGTTCAGCGATCAAAGCCTGCTGCTCCCATTTTCCCCTTTCTGTCATCAGGTTTTGCTGCTCCTGCGCTTCCTTTCGGGCCTGGCGTTCCTGTTCCAACGCTATGGCGTTCTCTTCCAGCTTCATGAGAAGCTTTTCATACTTTTGTTCAGCCTCCTCTTTCTGCCGCAGCATTTCTTTCATATCCTGCTGAGGCACACCCAGGGAAACCTTCAGCAGGTTCTCCTCCATATCCTTCATCTTTGCCTTAAGAGCCTCATAATCGTGCTGATAGTTTGATAATTGTCCATTTAACCGGATAATATCCTGTTCTTTTCGGGAGATCTCTTCCTCATACATTTCTTTCTGCAGCTGCATTTCTTCATAATCGGAATGCTGATTCTCCCATTCTTCCAATTTTGCTGCTGACAGCCTTGCTTCCTGCAACGCCCTTTCCTTCCGCGCAATCGCGTCAGAAAGCTTATCCTCTGCTGAGTTTAATTGCTCCCGAAGCACCTGGCATTCCTGGGTCACACTGACCTTTTCAGCGGTCAGCTCACGAATCTGCTGCTCCAGCTGCATCTTTATCAGCATCAGATTATTCCTCATTTCCAAAGCATATTCTTCCACACTCTTTTTGGTATACCCTCCGACCATTGTTGTCTGGAGCTTTGCAGCAAGCTCGGTCTGAATATTTTTACCTGTAAGACCTTCCATACCGTCAGAAAGCATGCCCCCCATTTGTACGGCGTTTCCTGCCTCCTGTCCGAAATCATTTCCCTGATTGTAATTCATCTTACGACCTCCTTTCTTCAATAGAACTGATAAACAGCTGTTTTTCGGTCTTTAACTTTCTTGCGGCGCCTTTATTTAATTCCAATATCTTTCTGGTTCCTTTCACATGGCTTCCCAGCCGCCAGGGATAAACGGTTTCCTTTTTTAAAACCATATTACCATGGTCCAGGTATACCACATCGATGGGAAAGCGCATAAAGCATGTATGAATGCGGGAACAGGAATCTAAAAGCAGGGCACTCCCCTCATGCAGCTTGCGGCAAAACATCAGCCCCAGCAATCTTTTTATGAAGGTATCGGCAATTTCCGCCTCCACATTGAAACCATTTTCCCCTTCTATCAGAACAATCATAGCTACATACCTCCAAACATTTCCATAATTGACATAACTGCCGGTCCCAATAGAACAATGAAGATGACAGGAAATATAAACAGCACCATGGGAAGCAGAATCTTAACAGACAATTTCTGTGCCTTTTCCTCTACATTCTGTTTATGGGTCTGCCGGATTGCAGATGCCTGAATGGACAGTATATTCTGCATGGAGGATCCCATTTCATCTGCCTGGACCACAGCAGTGACAAAGGTCCGGATCTCCATATTTTCACACCGGTCTGCAAATCCATTCAGGGCATCCTTTCTCCGGCGGCCCAGGGAAATTTCCCTCTGGGTAACATCCAGTTCGTCGATGAGGGGACCACTGGATTTCTCTACCACATATCCCAGAGCCTGGTCAAAGCCCAGTCCAGCCGAGACACTGACACTTAATAAATCCATCATTTCCGGAAGCTGGTGATATAGTTGTGCTTTCCGTTTTTTTATTTTGCTCTTTAAATGAAAGCGGCTCACTACAATTCCGGCATAAAGGCCAAGTGCGCCATAAAGGACAGCCTGTAAAATGCCTCCCGTCCTTCCGTATAAAGCTCCCAAACCAATGCAGACTGCTGTAAAAAAGGCAACTGCCGCACTGTAGTTTTGGGATTTCATATGAATACCAGCCTGTCTGAGCTGCTGCTCCATTCTCTCCAGAGCTGCAGGATTTTTAGGGGCAAACACAGAAAATATGGTAAGGATACGGTTAAAAACCGGTCTCATGATCCGGTCTGTAATGGAAACATCCAGTTCCCCTGTTTCTCTCTGCCGTTTTCCCATGTCCTCCACAGATTTTAAGCGTCTGTTTAAAGCAAGGGTTTTAGCAAAAGCGGTTGAGAAAAATAGATCCACAAAAAAATAAGCAAAAACTGCGCCGGCTAAGGCTGTCAGAAATATCATCTTTTCTTCTCCTGATTTCATCAAAACTTAATATCTACGATTTTATTGATTATTAAGAAGCCCAAAATCTCCATTCCTCCGCCAAGGATCAGCAAAAAACGTCCTGGCAGAGATGAAAACAGCGGTGAAATATACTGTGGATTGGCAAACGAAAGTGCAAGCAGCAACAGGACCGGAAGTGCGCCAATCACCTGTCCTGTGATCCTGCCCTGTGCGGTCAGTGTCTTTATGGTTCGCTTAATTGTCAGTCGGTCCCGAATCGTCTGGGAAATGATATCCAGTATTTCTGCCAGATTTCCGCCCACTCTCTGCTGGATAATAACAGCTGTGGTGAGCAGCTTTAAATCATCACTCTTCATTCGATCAGCTACTATCAGAAAAGACTGTTCCAGTTCCGCACCAAGCTTTAACTCCCTGACGATGGTGTTCAGTTCACCGCCAATGGGATCGGCTAAATCCCCGGAAACATTCTCCAGTGCCTGCTCAAAGGAAAAAACCGGCTCTTAAACCATTGGAAAGCACCATCAGTGCATCCCCTAACTGAGCCTCAAACATGGAACGCTGTTTGGCAGCTGCTATTTTTAAAAAGAAAGGGGGAACAACCAGTCCTATCAGGAAAAGCCCCATGCACTGAATCAAATTCGGGGCAAACGCAAACAAAAGCATGGCAGGTGCAAAGATAAGTAAGAACCAGATCATGATAAACTCCTCCGGACGCAGTCTGATTCCGGATAAGCTAACTTCTTCTTTCAGCTTCTTTGAAATATGTATGAAACGCAAAAGCTGTCTGTCTTTTTTTTCTTCTCCGACAGATGATACTGCAGTCTCTTTTTTCACCTCACTTAAATCACTTAACCTCTGATTGATCTGCAGCTGTTTTTTTAACAGGAATTCCAGAATTATCTCAATGGCGCAATAGCAAAATAACGCCGCTGAAGCCAGACAAACCATTTCCATTGTTACCTCCGTTCTGCAAGGAACCAGTCATCCCTGCAATAGCCTCCATTATCTCTGATCTTATCAAGAATCTTCGGATGAATTCCCGTAGGTTCAAATTTACCTGCAATTTTTCCGTTTCCATCTGTACCGTTCTGGCGGAAACTGAAAATATCCTGCATCGTAACGGTATCGCCCTCCATACCAACTACCTCAGATATATTGATAATCTTTCTGCTTCCATCCCCGTAAACGGGACTGATGCACGATTAAGTCAATGGCTGAGGTAATCTGCTCTCTGATGGCTTTTGCAGGCAATTCCATTCCAGACATTAAAACCATTGTTTCCAGACGGGATATCACATCTCTGGAAGAATTTGCGTGCACCGTAGTCAGGGAACCGTCATGACCTGTATTCATGGCCTGAAGCATATCCAGCGTCTCTCCTGACCGGACCTCTCCCACAATAATCCGGTCCGGACGCATTCTAAGTGCATTCTTCACCAGATCCCGGATGGAAACAACCCCTTTTCCTTCGATGTTGCTTGGACGCCCTTCCAGAGTTACCACATGATCCTGTTTCAGCTGGAGCTCGGCCGCGTCCTCTATGGTCACAATTCTTTCACTGTCAGGAATATAACCTGATAATACATTTAACAGTGTGGTTTTTCCTGAACCGGTTCCTCCTGAAACAATGATATTGCAGCGCCCCTTAACTGCTGCCTCCAGAAATCCTGCCATCTGGGAAGACAGGGAACCATATCCGATTAAATCTCCAATCTTAAGGGGGGTGGAAGAAAATTTTCTGATTGTGATGGAGGGACCTTTCAAAGCGATGGGCGGAATGATGGCATTTACACGGGAACCGTCTGCCAGGCGGGCATCCACCATGGGGGGTGGCTTCATCACACCGTCTTCCCACGGATGAAACGATCCGGTTGATTACCTTTAACACATGGGCATCATCCCGGAAACTGGCAGGTGTCTGTTCCAGTCTTCCTCCCCGTTCTATGTATATCTGTCTTGCACTGTTCACCATGATTTCAGAAATAGAATCATCCCGCAGAAGCGGCTCTAAGGGGCCCAGTCCCATGACATCATCATGAATTTCCTGAGCAAGCTTTGATTCTTCCAGACGGGTCAGGCTCTCCTCCTGTCTGGCAATAGCCTGATGGATGATTTCCATAACATCAATGGATCTACCATTGGCATTATCCGAGAATCGGTCATTGTATTCCCGTATTACCTCCTGGTGAACCGTCTGCTTTAATTTGTCATAATTTTTATCCGTTCTGTTTCCCGGCTCCGCGCTTGAAGCGCTGAATGCCTTTGAAGCTGAATGGTTTGTTTCCTTTGGCTGACCCAGACGAGATACCCACTCCATTGCTTATACAGTCTCCTTTCCTTTTTGAAAGAATGACAGCCGTTTTTTTTTCCTGCTTTTACCATTTCTGCAACCTTCGTTCATTCCTTCCAGCCGGTCTGCCATATTGGAAATTTCTTTGCAGATCTTACTTTTCGGATGCGACAAAGCAAGGGGCTGACCTTGATTTGCTGCTGTCGCGGCCGATTTCTCATCATAGGGAATGGAACCCCATACCGGCATGCCAAGCACACGGGAAACATCGTTGTCTGATATTCCATATCCACAGTTCTTTCCAATAATCAGTCTGATTTTCTGTTTATCCGTCAGTTCTGCCAGCACCTGCAGACTTTTCTTCGCATTGTGCAGTGCGGGCACATCTTTTCCAGTTACAAATAAAACAGAGGAAGCACAGTCAATGCAGCTTGCGGATGTATCATCAAAACCCGAAACTGCATCGACGATTACATAGTCATAGTAAACCCGAAGCGCCGCAATGATGCTCTCCGCCTGCCTGGCAGTGATGGATGCCCCATATTCCGGGCTGTGGGGATTGGGAAGAAAGTTCACTCCGGAAAGGTGGAGAGACAAAAACTGCCGGATTGTATCCACGTTTGGATTGCTCTGTTCCTGTATTAGTTCCAGAATTGTATTTCTCGGGTTCATACCAAGCAGGATACCTACATCTCCGGACTGAAAGTCATAATCAAGAATAACTACTTTATTGTTTTTCTGTGCCAGCTTAATTGACATGTTTACAGCCAGAGTTGTCTTTCCCACTCCAGCCTTTGGTCCAAAGACCATAATCACTTTTGATTTGGAAGACTTGGCTCCTGTATTCTCCAGTGCCAGAATTCGGTTTGATTCATTGCTGTAAATTCCTTTTAATTCTGCAATCAGATTAATTGGCTCTATGGTTTCAGGCAGAATATAGTGGACTCCGGACTGCAGGATCTTATACATCAGATCGCTGTCTTCCAGATCAGAGAGCACAATCGGAACGGAGCGCGGGCGCAGCAGATATATCTGCTGGCAGGATCGCAGAGCCATGGTTGAAGTATCCGTAATCAGAATCAGATCCGGCATCGTCCGGTTTATCTCATTGAGAACCTGATTCTCATCCACCACATTTCCCACTATGGTGATCTCCTCGTCTTTTATCTGCGTTTTGATCTGTGAACATTTCTCCGGTATTCCCAGGAGCAGAACTTTAATTTTCACAAGCTGATTCCCCTTTCCCAAAGAAAACTAATTTCCTTCATAATTCTTAAGTACCGATCCACGGGGTTCGTTAACAACGCTGCTGTCCTCACGAGGTCTGAGTGCCAGCTGAATTTTACCTTCCCCGCTCTTCATAAGGGCGATCTGGGCTGCCTGGGAGGGTGTCACTTCTAATGTAACGCTTACGTATTCCTCGTCTTTATAATCTTTATTGCTGTCAAAGGAAAATGAGTTTCCAAGTGCTGCAATCTTAATATTCTGCAGGGCAATGACAGAAAATTCATTTCCTATGGAATCATTTACAATCTGGGCATTGGCCGGATTCTGCGGGCCCATAATCCTCTCCATGGCCAATCCTGCCGGAATTGCTTCTTCGCTCCCCTGCGCTGAGGATTTTAAAGTGCCTGTAAAAATAACGTCCACGTAATTTCCAACTCTCAGATTATTGGAAACTCCCTGTTCTAAATCCGTATTTATAGATACAGCCCGTTTTCCTTCCTCCAGTCTGGAGGAAAGTCCAAGGACTTCAGCATTGTCATCTGCCAGCCTCCGGTCTGTCAGCACTTCTTCCTGAAAAACATTTGTCAAACATACCTTTCCCAATACTTCCTCCGGCTTTCTGTAATAGCCCTTTGTTTCTTCATCTACCAGTACCTTTTTAAGCTTTATCATATCCTTCGTCAGTGTTGTGTAGGGACTCAGATCCTGCGCCGCAACGACCACTTCAATTTTCTGCCCATCTGCCTGAGTCTGGGACTGATGGTTCACTGTCGTTACAAGCATCCGGTATCCGGCTATGAACACAAGGAATGCCACTGCCAATGCAATCAAACGAATTTTTTTCACCTTAATTCCTCCCTGGTATTACACCTCATTACAATTCAAGACGAGGCTCGCAGATGTTTACTGAATATTCGCCTCGTCTTTATATAAGCAACAGCCGGTTTGATTTTTTATCCCTTTTTTACGGCATTGATGTATTTATCTTATCAAATGTACCCTGAACCTTACCACCAAGTGCCTGTAATCCAACAATAACAGCAACAGCAATCAGTGCGAGAATTAAACCATATTCCACCATTCCCTGTCCGCTTTCCTCAGAAACAAATTTATCCCAAAGTTTTTTCATATTTTTCACCTCCCCATCTTCTGTGTATTTAGAATTAATATAAACTTCATTATACCAATTTCCATTTTTTATCTTTCATATGTTCTAACCAAACCGGCTGGTTACTACAAACATTACGGAAACACAGGAAGCAGACTGTTCTGAATCAGATTAAAAATCTTAACCGCCGCCTCTGACATATTTCCGAAGGTAATCGCGGCCACGATCACAACTGCTGCAAACAGAGCTGCATATTCTACCATTGCCTGTCCATTTTCAGATCTTAAGCGTTTCATATTCTCCTCATTTTATAAAATAGTGGTTGAAATGTACGGCCAGAGCAATGCAATCAGAAAGCCCGCCATGATGTGTCCGCACATGGGGAACGTGCTGTCCCGGACTAAAAAACCATATTTCATGCCTGCCAGACAATAAAATCCGATCACACAGGCCATTCCGGTCAGGAAGTAAAAGACTCCGGGAAATCCCACCGTTATTCCAATAATCATGGCCAGCTTTACGTCTCCCATTCCAACTCCGGCAGTTCCTTTCCTTACATAGGTGAACAGCATTGTCAGGCCGAAAATAACAACAACCAGTACCATTGCTCCGGCGGAACTCAAAAGCCCTGCAAAGCCGTCTGAATGTATGCGGTATGTAATACCTGCTGCCAGAATCACCCACAGCATTTCATTTGCGATAATTCTTATTAACCTGTCCACACAGATACCAAAAGCTGCAATATAGCAGATGAACACCGTAAATATGGCGTGATTAAACGGTAATAAATAGCAGGACAATCCTGTAACGCCTGTGGTGAAAATAAGACTGAAGCCTTTCCACCGGAGACCGGGGATTTTTAACGGCCTCGGATATCCTTTCCGCCCACATTTATAACAGGCAAAGGAGTATGACAAATCCGGTATAAAATAACCAACCAGACTGCTCATGCCGGTTAAAACGGCAGTACCTAAAATTCCATTCATCTTCTCCCCCCATGTTTCTGATCTTATAAGGTATGTATGCTGGTTTGATGACCTGCTTATGATCAGTTACAACAGAATACCTCTTTTGTTGTAAATAAAAGAAAATATAACCAGAGGTGGGCCTTTTATAAAAAAAAGAAGGACACCGCAAACAGGCTGGGGATTTTTTCACAACTCCAGCCTGTTTGCGCTATCCAAATTCAACAAATTTATACAATTAAATTAGTTTATTAAAATAATTGTAGACTTTTAAGCATTTATGTAGTATATTAAATAATAGATTCGACGTATTTTTTACAACAAAAGAGGTATTCCGTTGTATTGTGTGACAAGTAGATCCAATTGCTCTAGTATTTTTAAATGTGCATGACCACTTTTTCTTTTGTGTAAATACGTGTGGTATTCACGTCACTGTGTCCCAATATATCTGCAAGTCTCGATAAATCTTTCTCCATCGTATAAAAGGTTCTGGCAAACAAATGACGAAGGTTATGAGGAAATATCTTTTCTTCAGCAACTCCGGCCAGTCTTCCCAATGCTTTCATTTCCCTCCAGATATTGCTTCTGTCAATCGCTTTTCCATTACGGGTAATAAATATCATACCGGATATAATATGCCGCTTCTTTGCGTACTCTGTTAATGCTTCGCATAATTGGCGGGTAAGAATTACGGTTCTGATCCTTCCCTTACATTCAACCTCTGCCACACCGCTTCTCACTGCTTCAACGGTAATAAAGGGCAGTTCGGAAATCCGGATCCCACTGGAGCAGATCGTCTGCAGGATCATGGCCAGACGTTCATTTTTGTTTTCCTGTGCTGCTTTTACCAGCCTTTTATATTCCCCTTTATTCAGCTCCTTTTGCTCTGTACAGAACACGCTTCTGCTCACCTTATAAAATCTCACCCGGCAATCCGGCCAGCCGCTGTATTTAAAAAATCCATTGACTGCAGCCAGCGCTCCGTTGGCAGTCACAGGAGAAAACCTTTTTCGCAGCTGGGCTTTCCATAAGATTACCAGCTCTTTGTTAATGCTCCTCCCCTCCAGAAAGTACGAAAATTGCTCCAGATAATACCGGTATTTTTGAATGGTAACCTGGCTCTTTTCCTGGCAGTACAGCCATTTGCAGTATTCTTTAATTACGCCTTCTGTTATAGTTCTTACTTCTTTCTGATTCTCTTTCATATTTCCCTCCATAGTCTGCTATTGACATAATTCAGAATTGAAATTGTTTTATGTAATTCAGTATCTGAAGATTATATCACTTATATGCAATATCGAATAATTTTTGTGATTCAGATAGCAAATCATATTATTTTGCGTAAAATATGATAGGTTATCCATATTCTAAAAATACGTAAGGTTCTATACGATTTTATTTGGCGCTAACTTACAAGGTTTCTCATCTTCGTCTTAGGCACACGAAAGGAAAGGAGCTCCATAAGTTAATGGGGCTCCTCCTCTTGGGTATTAGAATATTATGATTAAATATTGTCGGTTGCATGGGTGCTGAAAGGAAAAATACATTTCCGTGCTGTATTTATTTTAATGTCTTCAGTTCTTTCATAATTAAAAATGTTGTAATAATATCCATACCAAGAATAAATTGAAATACAGTATAGGAAACTGCCGTCAGTGAACTTATTTTCTGTTCTTTTTTTAATTGTAGTAACAGCGGTACTGCATAAAATGTTCCTGACAAATTAAGGGTTATTATAGAAAGCCCCATCAGAGAATGTGTTTATTTGCTTCAGGACCCATTAAAAGAAATATTGACAACAAGAAACCCCAAGCTAATGCAGGATATGTAATTACACTCAAAGAACGGATTAAAAACAATGCATTACGGCTCTTCTCAATCTTATGCGTTATAAATAAAAATATGGCATTTCCAAAATTCAACATAACTCCACCAATAAGCATTGAATAAAAATAAGGTGGCCACCCATATCGAAAATCAATATCGTAAATTATTAAAGCAAATGGCGGAATCCAGATAAATAAAAAAATCCATGGCCAAATAATAAGTGAAAGTGGAAATACCAGATTTAGATGATTTCTATTTATAATTAGTTTTTTTATTTTAAAACCTCCTTCGTAACTATTAATTGTACATGATTCAATCCACAAGTATTCTGTGCCTTTCTTTTCTCCCCCCTGCACCCTCTTCCTTTCCCTTTTGGATTTTCTTAATTATCCCACACATGGATCGGTAAATGATCTTCCTTAGAAGACAATGCCATCCGTTCTTTGGTCTGGATACCATGGTTACCGCCAGGAAATAAAACAGTCCATGCAACTGGCGGTTTCCCTGTCTGGAACTTTGTTCTTTGCCTTTTCCAGCGAAACTGAACTTTACCGGAGCCACTCCCGCGAATCTTGCCAGCTTATAAGCATTAGGAAATCTTCAGATATCTCCGATTTCTGCAATCAACTTACTAGCAATAGACGTTCCAATTCCCGGCATACTGGTCAGTTTATAGTCAAAACTAAGCAGGATTTTCTCGATTTCTTTATCAAGCCCTGCTAATTCTTCTTTTTTGATGTTCCAAATCCCGTACCAGACTTGTTGTAATATAATCTCTGGATTCCTGATATTTGCGATAAGTATTCCCATCATTCTTTACACAATCCAGAATCAACTCCGCTTTGTCCCCTCTGATAATCGGAGATATTTCTTTAAATTCGATTGTTAAATCTTCTGCTGTTTTTTCGGGTAGGTCTTCCAGAAACACATGGCACATTTCCCATCTATTTCGCTGAAGAACTTACTATAACTGGGAAATGGCATGAATATCTGCTCATGGAGTCCGTTCTTAAAACGGATACCATCTTTCACCAGTAAATCTCTCCGATTCACCAGCTGTGCCAACGTCCATTCATTATCTTTTGGCTTTGCATCTGGCAAGGTATGTAACTGGTTAATCAGAACCGTCGCCACACAATACGCATCATGCTCATCATTTTTTCGGAGCATGGGTGCGCTTTTTCTCTGATCATAGGCCAGAGCAGGATTAATGTCTTTTACTATGTAACCATTTTCAATCAACCAGACAGCTAAACTTCTGCCGTAGCCGTATGCATTCTCCAATCCGTAAATGGGTTCAAGCCCAAGATGATTGGATTTTCTGTTTACCTTTTCTGCCAGCTTTTTAAATTCACTGGGCTTATTTTCAATAACAACAACTTCTAACTTCTCATTCCAACAGTTCATTAGGTGGCTGTCAATAAGTCAAAAGTCACCTGTTAGGTGGTCGTAGCCGCAATGAAACCAGACAAATTTAAGTATTATAAAGGTGTCTGTGCAGGTACACCAACAAAACTCTAAAATATCATTAACTATATAACAAAGGCGCAAAATTTTCAGATTTACGCCCTTGTTAATATCTCTTATTATTTATAATTCATCCCATTCAATACACTTTGGCATATCCCTTGTTTCAAAAAACTGTTTAACCGCCGTCAAAGCGTTTGAAAAAGGAACTACAGATACATTTTCTATTGAAACCTCCTCATTATCAGTATTTGTATAAAATATACTATCTCCATCATTTTCTAAATCTGTATCGCCACCAATTGATCTAAAACCAGGATCGTCATCTTCTTTATAAAAATGTAAATAAGCATAGTTATTATTTACCAATACTACCATATATGGAAATTCCTGTTCCCCATGAATAATAAATTCATTAACACCTTTATGAGTACGTTGTGTTAATATATCCTCAATATTGTCTAAGCTATTACATTCATTTTTGCCTTCAAAATGTTCAATTATCATTAATAACTCCTCCTTATTTTTAATTACCAGTATATCTGGAACTTATTTTGGGGTCTTTGCTATTGCCTGTATATGTTTTTGGCACATCTACCGCTTTTGAATTTGTCGCAACTGCATTACTAGGAGGAACAACTGTAAGCGTAGCACCTTCCGGTAAGAAAGTTGATGTCATTGTATTGCAGAAGCCACATGTTCCTTCAGTATTGTTATGATATACCACACCACTTGATATATTATTATCGCGCATATACAATGATGATTTTTGTTCTACATGACCATTATTGGCATAATTAGTATAGCGCGGATCACCCCCTCCTGATGTAAAACTAATTTCACTACCATCAGAAGTTATTAATACGCCATGTGTAGTTGAACCATCATATTCAGGTAGATTATATGCAGCTCTAGGAATTGGATGACCGTCAGGTGACACATAAAAATCAGGTGTTGTGGTATTACCATTATTTTTTTGCCCCGAACCCTCAGGTGGGGTACTGAGATATGCGACGAACGGTGAATTTTCGTATTCAATTAAAAAAATTATAGCACGCCTTTGTGCTGTTTTTAAATAGAAAAATTACTGTTCTTTTTCTGGCAGTGGTTCCCGGTATTCCGTCTTATTTTTCATCATTCCGTACACTATGTTCACCAATCGACGCATGATGCAGACCAGTGCCTGAGACTTTGTCTTTCCTTCACCGATTTTCCGCATATAATAGTCATAAAATACCGGATGATTGGGTGCTCCGTTCTTTGGTCTGGACACCATGGTTACCGCCAGGAAATAAAACAGTCCATGTAACTGGCGGTTGCCTTGCCTAGAGCTTTGTTCCTTGCCTTTTCCGGCGGAACTGAATTTTACAGGAGCAACTCCTGCAAACCTTGCCAGCTTATCTGCACTGGAAAATCTTCGGATATCTCCGATTTCTGCTATTAACTTGCTTGCGATAGACGTTCCAATCCCCGGCATACTGGTCAGTTTATAATCAAAGCTAAGCAGGATTTTCTCGATTTCTTTATCAAGCCCTGCCAATTCTTCTTTTTGATGTTCCAAATCCCGTACCAAACTTGTTGTGATAAAATCTCTGGATTCCTGATATTCCCGTATAGTATTTCCATCATTCTGAACACATTCCAGAATCAACTCTGCTTTGTCTCTTCTCACAATGCGTGATATTTCCTTAAATTCGATTGTTAGGTCTTCTTCCGTCTTTCCCTGCAAATGAACAGGGGACGGGTAGGTCTTCCAAAAATACATGGCACATTTCCCGTCTATTTCGCTGAAGAACTTACTGTAGCTGGGGTATGCCATGGATATCTGCTCATGGAGTCCGTTCTTAAAACGGATACCATCTTTCACCAGTAAATCTCTCCGATTCACCAGCTGTGCCAACGTCCATTCATTATCTTTTGGTTTTGCATCTGGCAAGGTATGTAACTGGTTAATCAGAACCGTCGCCACACAATACGCATCATGCTCATCATTTTTTCGGAGCATGGGTGCGCTTTTTCTCTGATCATAGGCCAGAGCAGGATTAATGTCTTTTACTATGTAACCATTTTCAATCAACCAGACAGCTAAACTTCTGCCGTAGCCGTATGCATTCTCCAATCCGTAAATGGGTTCAAGCCCAAGATGATTGGATTTTCTGTTTACCTTTTCTGCCAGCTTTTTAAATTCACTGGGCTTATTTTCAATAACAACAACTTCTAACTTTTCATTCCAACAGTTCACCATCACTGCGGTATGACTTTCCTTATGCAGGTCAATCCCCACATAAAGCAGATTTTCTCTTCTCTGCAATTCTCTCCCTCCTGATCTTGTTTCCAACCAATCAGTTCCCGTACCGGCAACCTCAGATGACAGCGTTAACTCATATTGAGTCCGCAAGGGTTCGACAGCCTATCTACAACAAACCAATGGATGAAGGACAAGTTATTTCTTTTATTGGTTGTTGATGTTAACTCTGTATCGAGTACATTGCAAGTCATTTCTGGATTTATTTTGAGGAGAAAAAACAGCAGAAAAAAAGAACAGAAATGAGGGCTACCGAAATGGTATTTTTACCCCTGTACACCCCCGGCAGCCCCATTTTACCATAGAACCAGATTCCTGTAAATTCTATGGTTCACCATGAACCATGTGGGTAGGCAGTTATTATAAATCAATGGTAACACAGAATTGATGTACCATTCTCGTTTAGCCCTGTGTCGCAAAATTTCGCCCCTGTATGACCTTTGAAACTGCTACTGGAACATGTATGCCATTCAGGCAAAATAAAACCTTGTTGGGCAAATATGAAAAAGAAAGAATTTTTCCTTTTTCCTGATAAATGTTTGAATTGCTGTTGCCACCTGTTCTTCTTTCTGCTACTTTAAGAAAAAGTCGCATCTATGGCTGTTTTTTTATATCGCTTCAAGTCGCATACATGCAGTTATTTAAAAATCTGATTGAGGAATATTTGCGCTCATTTCCTGTACTAAAACAGGGGTGAACCATGGGGTCGAAAATGATGCAGGTTAAAGGCAGGTGCACCTTACGGCGCTCCTGCCAGTTTACAGCAGTCGGCAATGCCGACTGCATAAGGATTTTAATCAAAGTCCTTCATTTTTATTAGGTGGCTGTCAATAAATTAAAAGTCACCTGTCAGGTGGTCGTACCTGAACTGGAACCAGCCGAATTTAAGATTTCTAAGGTGTCTGTATAGGTACACCACATAAATTATCATAAGCTAATTCTCACCAAGATTCACCGATTACCTTTTGAATTTCTTCTCTCTATTTTCACCTATAGACTCACCGATTTCTAGTAGTTTCTGGTATCGACTTTCTAAAACTTATCCGGTAATATAATCTGTCATTATAAAAATCTCCAAAATACAATAGCTAATAAACTTATTGTATTTTGGAGGTTATAAAACAAAATTATTCTATAATTTTTTGAAATGCTTCATCAATATTAATATTTATTAGTTTAATTTTTCCACAAGGAAATATATTACTTGCATAAATCAACATGACAGAATTCAACCAACAATCATTAACTGACAAAACGTACGCTCTTGCAATTAAGTCAAAATCATCTGATACGCAACTTGCAATTTCACTTGAATTAGATGCTTCATATGCCTTTAAGTACGACTCTTTTCTTATGTCATCAATTATCTGCTTATCTGCTCCAGAATATGATGAGTCCTCTATTTGATTAAAAAACCCTCATCCATTCAGAATCAAATTCTGACTCGTCTCTCAAATCCAATAATTCATCAATATCCATTTTACTAAACATCTCACTGGATATAATCTTTCCTTCATTTATCTTTTTTAATAATAAAGTTAACATTTCACCACTTTCCTTTCTCAATATAATCCTTGTTTTTTTAGCCAATCCTGTACTAAATCGACAGCTTGATATGGTGTCACATCAGAGCCTAAATTATAAGTACCATCTGGAGATTTGACATCTACTTTAATATCATTCAAATCTTGATATGCATTTCGATATGCATTAAATAATTCATCATCCGTACCTATAAAATCTCCTTGTCTGGGTCCTACATAATTTCTTTCAGCATCATGCAATCTCCAATGATCATACCCTGGGTCGTTCCCTTTAGAAAAAAGAGTTGGTCTCGTTTTATCACTTCTAGCAACTTCAAACGGTCTGCCTTTTGATTTCCTAACGGCTGGAACATGATGCCCTGAATCTCCCACATTAATTCTCTTTACATCTTCTGTAGTTCCAATTGTAGAATTAGCATTTGACTTAGACTGCCCCGAACCCTCAGGTGGAGTACTGAGATATGCGACGAACGGTGAATTTTCGTATTCAATTAAAAAAATTATAGCACGCCTTTGTACTGTTTTTAAATAGAAAAATTACTGTTCTTTTTCTGGCAGTGGTTCCCGGTATTCCGTCTTATTTTTCATCATTCCGTACACAATGTTCACCAATCGACGCATGATGCAGACCAGTGCCTGAGACTTTGTCTTACCTTCACCGATTTTCCGCATATAATAGTCATAAAATACCGGATGATTAGGTACTCCGTTCTTTGGTCTGGATACCATGGTTACCGCCAGGAAATAAAACAGTCCGTGCAACTGGCGGTTTCCCTGTCTGGAGCTTTGTTCCTTACCTTTTCCGGCAGAACTGAACTTTACAGGAGCCACTCCAGCGAATCTTGCCAGCTTATCAGCATTGGAAAATCTTCGGATATCTCCGATTTCTGCAATCAGCTTACTGGCAATAGAAGTTCCAATTCCAGGCATACTGGTCAGTTTATAATCAAAACTAAGCAGGATTTTCTTGATTTCTTTATCAAGCCCTGCCAATTCTTCTTTTTGATGTTCCAAGTCTCTTACCAGACTTGTTGTAATAAAATCTCTGGATTCCTGATATTCGCGATAAGTATTCCCATCATTCTTTACACAATCCAGAATCAACTCCGCTTTGTCTCCTCTGATAATCGGAGATATTTCCTTAAATTCGATTGTTAAATCTTCTGCCGACTTTCCCTGCAAATGGACAGGGGACGGGTAGGTCTTCCAGAAATACATGGCGCATTTCCCGTCTATTTCGCTGAAGAACTTACTATAACTGGGATATGCCATGGATATCTGTTCATGGAGTCCATTCTTAAACCGGATGCCATCTTTCACCAGTAAATCTCTGCGATTCACCAGCTGTGCCAGCGTCCATTCGTTATCTTTTGGTTTTGCATCTGGCAAGGTATGTAACTGGTTAATCAGAACCGTTGCCACACAATACGCATCATGCTCATCATTTTTTCGGTACATGGGTGCGCTTTTTCTCTGGTCATAAGCCAGAGCTGGATTAATGTCTTTTACAATATAACCATGTTCAATCAGCCAAACAGCTAAGCTTCTGCCATAGCCATAAGCGTTTTCCAATCCGTAAATGGGTTCAAGTCCAAAACGATTGGATTTTCTGTTCACTTTTCCGCCAGCTTTTTAAATTCACTGGGCTTGTTCTCTATCACAACTACCTCTAGCTTTTCATTCCAACAGTTCACCATCACTGCGGTATGTGTTTCCTTATGCAGATCAATCCCTACATAAAGCAAATTTTCTCTTCTCTGCAATTCTCTCCCTCCAGATCTTGTTTCCAACCAAATGGTTCCCGCACCGGCAACCTCAGATGACAGCGTTAACTCTTATTGAGTCCGCAAGGGTTCGACAGCCTATCTACAACAAACCAATGGATGAAAGGACAAGTTATTTCTTTTATTGGTTGTTGATGTTAACTCTGTATGGAATGGATTGCAAGTCATTTCTGGATTTATTTTGAGGAGAAAAAACGGCAGAAAAAAGAACAGAAATGAGGGCTACAGAAATGGTATTTTTACCCCCTGTAACCCCCGGCAGCCCCATTTTACCATAGAGCCAGATTCCTGTAAATCCTATGGTTCACCATGAACCACAGGGGTAAGCAGTTATTATAAGTCAATGGCAACACAGAATTGATGTCCCATTCTCGTTTAGCCCTGTGTCGCAAAATTTCGCCCTTGTGTGATCTTTGAAACCGATGATGGAATATGTATGCCATCCAGGCAATATAAAAGCCTTGTCGGGCAAATATGAAAAAAGAACTTTTCCTTTTCCCTGATAAATGTTTGAGTTGCTTTTACCACCTGTTCTTCTTTTTGTTACTTTAGAAAAAATCGCATCTATGGCTGTTTTTTTATATGGCTTAAGTCGCATACATGCAGCTATTTAAAAAATCTGGTTGAGGAATATTTCCGTTCATTTCCTGCACTAAAACAGGGGTGAACCATGGGGTCGAAAATGATGCAGGTTAAAGAGCCGGGGTCAAAAACTTCGCCGGCTCCGCTTACATCAGCCCGCAATGCGGACTGAAAGGACTTTTTGATCGGGGTCGAATTCTGGGCATTGGGGTTGTCACCGGAGTTGCACTTGCAGGAAATGCCCATTTATGAGGAAGAGTTACGGGGTCATGAGCGACTCCAGTTAAATCGTAATCAGTTAATTAAGATAACAAGAATCCTGTAAAGCTGATATCAACTTCCTCAAACAATTTAGTATAACATATCAAACAAATAAGAATTACCCATGGAATTTATACATAAATATAAATTCCATGGGGCTAATTATAAAACGAATAATTATATTATTCTTCTTTCCAGTTAACCCTTAAACTCCGTTCCCCATTATGCGCAAAAAACATTACTGCTTCCCAAAGTAACGTATTATCTTCACATACCATCCACTTTTCGAAAACCTGACCATCAATTGGAACTAAACTACTGTCTCCAGAACAATTATCATAATAATAATTTACTTCATTATATAAATCTATTATTCCAAAATGTGACAACCCATTTTCACAAAATATACTCATAGATAAATCAGTTCCAGTGTTTGACATTTCTAATCTAAGCAAGTTTCCATCATCTAAATTTTTTTTTAGTAAATCGAATAATTCTTCATTAATATCCTTATTGTTATAACTTAAAAATACCTTAGAATCATTCTGTATTATACTAACTGAAATAGAATCAATAACAAATTCTCTAGAATTTACTCCCATCTTTTTCCTCCATCTTTTACATTACTGAAATCATTTGTACTTTTTTCAAAAGTATATGTCTTACCTGTAGCAATTTCATTTACTGTTAATGAATCTAAGTCTAAAGTTAGTGACATTTTTTTCACATCACTTCTACAATAATTACAAACAGGTTCACCCGTAACTGTTAAAGTGGCACTACCACCCATATTTCCATCCAGACGTGATTGATTCATTGCTCCAATTTCAGCATGTGCTTTGTTCATTGTATTGTTAATATTTGACAATCCTTTTTGACCTTCAGGACCAGGTATAAGAGCATCGTTTTTATATGTTTCGTTTCTAGCTGTAGGATTGACATCATTATATTTTTTTCCATTATGCTCAAATGTTGCTGTAACTTTAGGGGGTTCAGTATCTCCCGAACCCTTAGTATCAGTATCCGCCTTAACCTTACTACCGGGAGTACCACCATCTTCTGCCGGCTCTCCCCCATCTTTACCAGAACAATCCTTTGAATCATACCCGCTAGGATCATTATACATTACCGGATTGTTTGCACAATACGCATACAGATTCAGCCCATCTCCCCTGTACACATCCTCCTGCAGGAATCTTCCAACAACAGGATTATAAAACCTGGCCCTGAGATAATACTGTGCTGTCTCCTGATCATACTGCTGACCCGTATACAATATCCGGTTTTGAATTTCCTCCGACTGGCTGCGGATAGCTCCAAAGGCATCATAAACATAGAAGTTCTCAATATTCTTTTGGCTTCCTGTTATATACGCAGTATTGTTTCTTTCATCCAGATGATACGCATGGTATCCGTCCAGTCCTTCCACTTCACTGGCCGCTAGACCATAGCCCGGAATATGCCTGCTTATAGCATTTAAGTCCTCATCTGCTTCTGCCTGCAGCTCTCCATTATAGAAGATAAAACGGGATACCTGTCCATTTACAGACTTACCAGCTCTTAACAGCTCTCCGTCATAGAAGTTCTCCAGCTTTAACTTATCTGATTCTACTGCAGTCTGCTGACCAAACGGATTATAATGGTACCTCCTCTCTTCACCTTCTCCGGTCTCTTCCAGAATATTTCCCTGAGCATCATACCGGTATGTATAGTTTTGTACAGGCGCATTCCGCTCTATCAGCTGGTTTCTTCTATTATAGCAGTACGTCTCTTTCCCTGCAACGGATGTCTTCTCCAACCGGTTTCCACAGCGGTCATAAATATAACGAACATCGTCCCCATCATATCTCTCTTCAGTCAGACGGTTCATGGAATCGTAGCGGTAATAGACAGCGGTCTTTTGTGCACAGCTCCCTTCCACCATAACACAGACACCCTCTTTAGCGGTCCGGTTTCCATTAAGGTCGTATTCGTATCTGTAATCAAACAAAGGATTACTTTCTGACAAAAATGTTGCAAGACGGCTGATGTTTCCATCTGTATCGTACTCATAAAGAGTCTTTATTCCGCTTAAATGAGTAATTGTCTCAAGTCTTCCGTCTTTTCGGTGGCTGTATCGAACAATTTCTCTTCCTTCATCGTCTTTGATACTGCTAAGCTTTCCTCTCCAGTCATATCCGTAATGCAGCCTTTTTCCGGTCACATCGGTCATGGTTTTTAGGCTTCCATCTTTGCCGTAAGTACAGGATATTAAGGTTTTTCCGCAGGAATTCTTTTTCATCAGCTTTCCATCGGGTCGATACTCATAGGTATAGCAGAAACCGTCAGCGATTGCTTTTTTTCTCAATCCGAAAGAATCGTACTCCCAGCTTCTGGTTACCGGATTTTTTCCTTCCTGATCACACCCTGTTTCCATCACCGGATTTCCATCTACATTATAGACTGTCCTTACCTGATTCTGATTCCTGTCTATGTGCAGGATCTTCCGGCCTTCTCTGTCATAGCGGAATATCTCGCTGCGTCCATCCTGATCAATAATCTCACAGACCTTTCCCTGGCTGTTGTACCGATAGTTTATGACACCCCCGTTTGGATCCGTTGTACTGGTGACATTCCCCATACTGTCATAGGTGTAGGTCTCTATTCCTCCGTCTCCATTTCTGACTTTCCTGATTCTTCCCCAGTTATCCGTATCGTAATTTGTCCGGTTACCATTTCCATCGGCAACTCCCGTAATCCGCCCATTTGCATCATACGTATAAATCTGGGACGGTTTTCCTGCCTCTCTGCTTCTTAATGTTTCCAGACTGGTTAACTTTCCATGAAATCCATACGTATACGTACACTGATTTCCATCCGCCGTTCTTTTTATCTCCAGATTTCCATCCGGGAGATACTGGTTTTCTTCCAGTACGGTTCCAGCTCCATCTGTGTGTGTGAGAATATTTCCGTAAACATCATAAGCATAAGATAAGTTATTTTTATACTCCTTATCCGATCCCTCTTCATCATTCGGTAAAATCTCTTTCCAAGCGGTCATTCTTATCGTATTCATATCTAAATACCGGCCCCAGGCAATCTTTCACATATGTAATCCGGTTCTTTAAATCATAATCATAAGAAAGTTCCCACAATTCCCCGCCTTTTCCCTGACGAGCGATTCTTGTTATATTTCCCGCCCGGTCATAGGTTATGGAGACTGTCCTGTCAATTCCATTTTGCTTATCCAGTGTTCGTTCAGCAATCAGACGGTCGCAGGAATCATATTCTCTGATAATCTCATAACCCTCTGGCGTTTGGATTCTGGTCCTGTTTCCATTTTCATCATAATTATAGATGGTAATCGCATATCTTGCCTCACCTTTGACAGGAGTCAGTCCGCTGTTTAGCAGTTCTTTTATCTCTGCAAGTCTCCCTGCTTTATCATAATTATAACGAATGATCTGATGTACATCTTTAGAGATAACCTTCTCTTCATAGATCCTTTTCCCCTGTATATCATACCGGTAAATGATATCAGCTCCATGTCCGTCTTTTACCTGGATCAGCCGGTCTCTTTTATCATAAATAAAACTTAACTTCAGACCCTGGTCATCCTCTTCAATCAGATGTCCATCTCCACTCCAGTATCCACCATGACGATGTTCCTCCACCTTGTTACCATTTGCATTATAGAGATAAGTGGTTCTCTGGTAAAGAACTTCACCAGCCTTTTCTTCTACTGGCCGCATTACTTCGCACAACTGATTTCTTCTGTCATAGCTATACGTAACAGTTCTGCCCATCGCATCGGTCTTTTTAGTGAGATTGCCGGAAATGTCATAACTATATTCTGCCTGAAGGATACCGTCCGGACCGGTAACTGTCTCCAACTGTCCGTCCACTCCATAAGTATACATCCAGCCTGCGCCGTCATCAGTCCGTGCATCATAATCCTGAGGCATAACATGCTTAATCCTGTTTCCTGCTGCATCATAAAACAGTCTTTCACAACCTCCGTCCGGATAATGGATCCGAATCTGGTTTCCGTCACTGTCATAATCAAAGGAAACACCGGCTCCGTCATCTGCGTTTGCATCGTAGGCATTGGGATGAATTTCTTTTAATACTTTCCCTTCCCCATCAAGAATCTTTCTGCTATGGCTTCCATCCGGAGAAATACTGTCTGTCAGCCGATCAAGGAAATCATACTTGTATGTATACTCACCTTTTCTCTCTTTCCAGGCTTTTGGAGGATACATGGCCATCAGTCTTCCCATTCCATCATAAAGATAACGGGACTCATTTCCTTCCCCATCTTTTATCATAGTACGGAAGTTATTTGCATTATAGCCATATTCTTTTCTGCCGCATTCACTCTCTTCCGCCATCATACGTCCCATTCGGTCGTATTCGAACCGGACCTCTTCCCCATCGGGATAAGTAATCACATCTGGTTTCCCGGAATTTTCCTTATAATGATATACGGTAGTATTTCCAACAGGATCTGTTTCTTCTAACAGCCTGCCTCTTCGGTCGTAGTAATAACTATGACCAAACCAGCTTCCCTCTTCTGTTTCTTCCTTTTTCTCAATCAGATTGTGGTTATCATCATATTCAAAATAGAATCTTCTGCCTGTATTGTCCGCTTTCTCTTCTAGATCATCATTTTGATTATAATGATAATTTGTTATAAGGCCGCCTGCCAGTTTTTCTTCTTGCAGCCTCCCCCTTAAATCATAGTTCCATTCTTTTCTGCTTCCTGATCTGTCCGTAACACTGGTTCGGTATCCCTGTTTATCATATTCATAGAAGACCCCGGTTCCATCTTCATAATGTACGGCCAATATTTCCATATTTTTTCCATACTTATAAAGAACCGTTTTATTATCGACACTGCTAAATGCCCTGACACTCCGTTCCTCATCCAGATATTCTAACCGGTATGCATCCCCATTTGCCAATGTCTGAAGTACCGTTCGTCCTATTCTGTCATATTGATTTTCCAGATATGCTACTTTTGTCTGGTCAACCGCTTTGGTCAGAAATCCATTTTCATCATACTCATAGTGTGTGATCCCCTGATCCATGTGGACAATATCAGTTAAAAGTCCCTTCTCATATCTGTACTGCATGGTTCTTCCCATATTATCAGAGATCTGAATTAGATGTCCTTCTTTCATGGTAAGGTTTAAATGATATCCCAGTGAAGTCGTAATTCCTTCAAGAACCTCTTCTCTGTATGTGAAGCTTATGGTTTGTCCATTCCGATCTCTGATTGACAGCAAAAAGCCCTGGTCATTGTAAAGATAGGTACGGTGTTCTTTTCTGTCAGCTAAACTCCAGCCATCATTTTCTTTCATGAGATCAAACCAGCCACACCCATAAGAGATATTTTCAGCCTTTTCTCCATCCCACTCAAAGGTCAGGTGATGGCCGGTATCCAAAACAACGTGACGCTTGGATCCATCCTGATAAAGTCTTCCCTCATAAGGAAATCTCCAGCCAATTCCCATTATTCCCGGCTGTTTATTCGTAGAATAATATCTTCTGGTTATTTTTATGGAATCCCTTATATCAGGCAGAATAAAATCGGTTGCAATAATTAAAAATGCTCCGGAGACAGCGTCAATTGGCTCCCCTAGCAGCTGAGCCAGACCGCTTGAGACAAAGTTTTCCTGCAGGGATCTCCATACATCTACGTTTCTGTCCGGGAGTAACGCATCACGAGTAACATCCATTACCGTACCCGATAACGTTCCCACTCCTGCACCCACCAGTTTATTAACCAGCCTGGAATCGGTTTTTAATGCTCCCTGCACCTTTCCAATCAGTTTTGTCTGAGCAACACCCTTAAACATACCGAACATAAAGTTCCCAGCTGAATTCTTTAAACTAACCTTTCCAGTTGTTTCATATTCCTGTATCATGCCAAATAACAGAGATCCGGTTCCCTGGACAAAGGTATTTGTTACCTGGGATTTTGAACACAGGATTTTGCTTAGTTTTCCTGCAGAACCTGCATTTTTCAACGCCTTTCCAGTAACTACATCAAAAACCACATCTGTGATACCAGATGCAAGATTATACGCAGCATCATTACCTTGAAATACGGTATCCCTAATAAAATTTGCAGGCCGCGAGGCGTCAAGTGCATTTACTTTGCTGTAACCATCAAGTCCTTCCGCTATATCTGCAACCGCAAAAGCAGTTTTTGCACCGGCTACGGCAATTAGCAGCGGACCTGCAGCCCCTCCTGTTGCAACGGTCAGTGCTACTGCACCCACTACGGTCGCAATACTCAGTACTCCATTTAGAACCTTCTGTTTACTTTCCTGTCTGGCCGCAAGTGCAGATGCCAGCTGATTGTTATTTTCTTCACGGGCTGCACTGTCTCCACTTGTCAACTCTGCTTCAAGTTCTCCTGCAGACGGTGAAGCTTCTGAATGGGTTTCTGCTTTATGGGTAACAAGAGCTGATTTAATATCGGTTTTCTCCTCCAGGGTAATGATATCATCTCCACTGTCCCCAATTTGCAGTACCACTTTATTCTCACCAGAGATCATCAGCTTCTGGACTGGGGTTTCTCCTCCTGCCATTAAGCCTTTCTGGGTTTTTATATTGATATTTTTCCCTGTAAGGGATACAAACCCGGATTTGTTTAAATTGAGAACAATGGAACCGCTGGAATCAGGAGCATAGTTTAAGGAGTCCGGAGTCAGATTCATCGCACTGCCGCTTGGATCTGAAAAATTTTTATTATCTGGCTTTTTATTTCCACTGCCTCCGCTTCCGCTTCCTATTGCATGAACTGCAACCGCGCTCTGTTCATCATGCTCAGGAAAATAAATATGTACTCTGCTTCCTACTTCCGGCATACAATAAAAGCTGCTGCTTTCAATTGCATAGGTAAAATATTTCATATGAGCCGAGGGTTCGTAACATTTATCGATATCAAAATGGACCCTGATCTGGTTTCCTCCCCGCTCTTTTACTGTAGCAGGTATGCTCATCCCATATATCCTTGGATTCTGTTCCTTTTCTCTGCGAATCCCCTCTTTTCTGGAAAGAGTATAACGATAAACAAGTTCCCCCCTTGCCAGTAGAAATATCCATTGCCGTAACAACTGCTGCAATTTTATTAAAAGAGACTGCTTCTCCCATGCGCAGATATTTACGAGTAGAAATATTCCAATGAGAGGCTTCCTGTGACAAAATGCCGGATGGTTCCAGGACTTTAGCAAAATGGTTCATGTCTTTTTCCATAACATAATCTTCTTTTGCCAGTTCTGTCCCAAAGTTCATTTCAGGAACTCCAAAATACACTTTTCCCATTGGAGATGAGGCATCAGCCAGCAGACTGGAACCAAAATGGCTTGCAAGCCTTCTTAAAAATACCCAGTCGCTTTCTTCATACTGTAAAAGCATTTCAGGTATCTTGGCATCTTTCGTAATTTCATCTTTGATATCAAACTGTCCATAGTCAGCAAGCACCTTTCTTGCTACATCCAGATATGTCATTTGGCTGTCCAGGAAACTTCTGCTCTTATCCGTCCGCTCCCAATCCTTTGTATAGGAGTAGGCTTCCAGATAGAGATATGATAAGCCTTTCTCTGTTTTTATATAGACAGTTTCGATTTTTCCCTGAAAGATTACCTGACCACCGGTACATTCCTTTTCACGCACAATTACCGGCTGAACCGTTGCCATATTTACATAATCTTCCGGGTTCTCTCCGTCTGTTAATAACTTCAGAGACAGAAATTCATGATCATTTAATCTATGTGTCAGCTGAAACAGCTCAACCTGGATGGCACCGTCAAGCGACAGTTCAATCTCCAGCTCTTTGTATTTCATTTTCATATATCAATTCCCCCTTTTTATGAAGCAGAGGTTATCGCTTCATCTGGTGTCTTACTCAATTTATCATCAGTTCCATCAACTCCCTGCCTCCGGCTGTCCGGATTCTATAATCTCAATCTCGCCTCCATACATGCAGTACAGCTTCGCCCCGCCCATTAATGGCCGGTCGCTGTCGGTTTCCACTCCCTCCTGCCCGTAATCCCATTCCTGGGCTATGATGTGGGGGGTACAGACGCCTAATACCTGGGGAACGCCTTCTGCAGGAGCAGCTTCTTCTTGTTTTTTCTTTTTCCCTCCTGTAAAAAATCCCATAACTTTATCAAGGAACGTATCCGGACTTAATTCCTTTACTTTATCCTGAACTTTTTGGGCTTCTTCCTGTGTACTTGGATTTTCCATACTGTAACACCCGCCAAAGCAGATCACATGATATTCTCCCTTGCAATCCTTGACTGTCATTTGAGCCTGCTTTTTCAAAAAAACTCCGTGGGTCTCATGAAGTACTACTCTGCTTTGTCTCATTCCCATGGTACACTGGGTACAGGCACCATGAACCACATATGTATCAGTTAATTCTGCCATGCTTCCACCTCCACTTCCTTAAATATAATGCCGATTATATTTCTGCGAAGCAGGCTTTCCACTACTTCCAGGCTGACGATTGGGTTTGGAAAACGCTTATCATTCAGCAAAAAACACCTTATGCTCCCCTATCTTTGCAGGATCCAGAACCAGACATTTGATACTTCCATTTGAATAAAATTCCGTTTTCTCTGAGAACATGTCCATTCGTTCAAGAAGGAGGTGATGGTAAACCATTATGGTTTCCCGCTCCTTACTGGCAATGGTAACCGTTTTAAAAACCATATCATCTTCATACATGTCAAGGACTACCTTGACTTTATCTGAAACCAAGGAAACCGGACTCTGGATAAAATCCGGCGCTGTTTCGCCGCTGTCTTTTGTCAGATACATCATATTTGATTGCTGTATTTCCCCTGCATCCTCTTTATAAAAAATATGTCTTGGGCCGCGGATATCAAAATCACGAAACTGTATTAAATCTGGCAGCCTCTTATCCTGTTCCATTGTGAAAATCTCATTCCATGTCCCTCCTGTCAATAAAAATGGCCTGCAGCTGCTGGGGATCCAGATGCAAAAATGGGATATCCTTTTCCTGGAAAACGGCGTTTTCTACATCAGCTCCTGTAAAATCATTTTCTTCCCATAGACAATTGGAAAAATCTGACTGCCGCATATTGGCATTACAGAAACTGCATCTTTTGATCCTGCAGTTTCTAAACTGTACCCCAGTTAAATCAGCCCCGTCAAAACAAAGCCCCGTCAAATCACAGTCCTCAAACTGGCTGAATAAAAGAAGCTTATTGCTGCAATCCGAGTCCTTTAAATCAGCCTGGTACCAGAACTTGTTTATCATGACCTCTTCCTGCTCTTTAGAAAGACGAAGGCACCTGTCCCAATCCTTCTGCTCCTTTTTTTCTCTGTCGGCGAAAGCCACAAGTTCACTTTCATCCCGATACTCTCCCCAATAGATTCCCCAAGTGGGATACTTGGGAATCTGTGCAAAGTCCTCATTCGCCTCCATATCACGAAACATATAATGCAGCCGAATGGAAAGAATCTGGTTCCACTCCATTACACAGTTTTGAATCATATTTGCCACATCATAGGAATTGACCTTTCCCATGTATTTTCTTCTGTCAAGCTCCAGCTTCTCCTTTAGTTCCTTCACTGGTTCAAATAAATAATCAATGGAAAATGTGGTTTCAGCGGCTTCTTCATCCATATGCCAGTTTGCGTCCATGGCACGCACCAATATTCGATAATGATCATCCAGCATATCTGCCCGAAGAAGAGAAAAATGAATAAACATAATATTTTCTTTCTTTTTCTTTTCTATCTCTTTCCTCAGGGCTGAAAGTACCTGTCTGATGGAATTTGAGAATTCTTCCGCCTTCTCCTCCAGCCCAACCATAAACTGTTCTTTTTTCTCCTCAAATAAATAGAGTTCCTCATCCTGAAATGCTGACAATGCTTCCTGTCTGGTCATATAAACCTCCTAATTTACCTTTACCTCGGTTCCCTGTATATATACATTTCCATCCTCAGGCATCTGGATCATTCCTCCCTTGGAACAAGTGATTACTGCCTGTTCCAATGCCTGCAGGCTGATTGCTTCTTCTGCTGTGATATCCAGGTTTTCTGCAGCTTCTATATTAATGGTTCCTTTGGCGCTTAACGTAATATCTCCGCCATTTCCGATTCTTACAGCAGAAGCGCCTTTATTGCTTGATAAATAGATCCCATCGGCTCCCAGCTTCATTTCCTGACCCTGTGGATTACTTAAATACTTGCTGGAAGAATCCCCCATACGGTCAGGCACTCCTCCACTTTTTCCGTCATAGGAACTTACTGCACTGACAGCAATCACATCTTTGGTATATTTGGAAGCGAAATAAACCCGGATTTTATCTCCCTTTTCAGGCATATAATACCAACCGCTTCCATCCGGAGATGCGGAAAGGGTGGAAAACGGAAACCAATACACGTCCCCCGCTCCTGAACTGCCGTCAATATCAAGATGAACCTTTATTTTGGTACCTGAGATGGCAAGTACTGTTCCCTGGAGAGCCGTTCCAATGATATGCATAGGATAGTTTGTCTTTGCAAGAACGCCCGTTTTTTTCTGAAGCTCCATACGGCAGAGCAGCATTCCTCTTACTAACTGGCAGGAGTATTGCCGTACAACAAATATACGACCTTTATCCTCCACTTGTTCAAATAGCTCAGGCAAATGATCTGCTTCAATCTGCATTATCAGAAAATCGTTGTCATTGACGGCTTTCCCTCTCTGTGTCCAGTCGCTGTATTCTCCCATTTCCTTTGTAAATCCTGTTTTTTCATAGTCCCATTTTCCCCATGGAATATCCGGAACACCTCCGTACAATTTAATTGCCTCAGACTGGCATCTGCATGCCAGTACTGCATTCAGCATGGAAAGCATTCGTTTTAGAAACTCCCAGTCTGTCTCCTGATACTGAACTGCTATCTCTCCAATCGGTTTATCTTCAAGAGTAAGCCGGATATCACTGCCTGGGTATTCAGAAAGAATTATCTTGAAAAGCTGCCCGTAGGTCATATTGATATCCTGGAATGTTCTGGAACGTCTTTTTGATCCATCAGAATACTTCGGCTTCGTGCGTTTGCCGTAATTTTTACCATGTTCCCTTCCGAAGAGGTAGAAACTTCAGTCAGGATGCCGGAAAATACAGGCTTACCATTTTCCACATAGACAGTCACAGAATCATTTTCCGTGAGTCCAAACAAAGTCTCTTCTCCTTCATCCTCCGGCAGATAAGCCGAAAATCTAAGACTTCCATGCTCACCTGGATTACAGCTGATGCTTAGCTCTGTCAATTGTTCCACTGGAATTCCTTTTATTACAATCTGTTCCGCTGTATACGCCATACAATCACCTCCTAATTCTCAAAGATCTCATTGCCGTGAAATGCTACCGTTCCTTTTTTTATCTCAATATCTGCTCCAGCCTGATTCACAATCTTTATGGAATCCTGAGATTTGATGGTTAAATCCTTTTTAGCGGAAAGATTTAAATTTTCTACAGCTGATATTGTAAGATCTTTAATTGCATTTAAAACAACTTCCCCGTCTTTTTTCAGAAGAATGCTGCCCTGTCCATCCCCCGCCGCAATCAGGACTCCCTCCGGAGTCATCTGCACCTCGTTGCCCTGAGCGGTTTTAATGTTTCTCTGATTTGGATTTTTTTGAGAACCGGAGGCACCGCCTGAATTTGGTTTCTCACCCTTAACATTCGTCACTACATAGGCCTCTTTCTCATCATCGACGGGAAAATAAACACGTACATTCTCTCCATTCTCCGGCATGCAGTACCAGCCACTTCCGTCTGATGAAGCTGCAACGGTGGAAAATGGAAACCAGTACTTTTCTCCTGTTCCGGCCTCTATCTCCATGTTTACCTGAACCTGATTCCGTTTCACTGCAGCAATTACACCTTCAATTGATATACCTGTGATTCTTTTATTAAAATAAGGCAGTATTTTCATGCTTTCCTTCTGCCTCAGCCGGTATCTGTTTATTAACAGTCCATCCTGAAGGCTGCGCATGGCAGTCTCTACAAACCAGGGAGTTCCCTTATAGGTAATCTGGCTCCCGATTGAGACGATATCATAGGATACAATCTCATAAACCGTATTTTGAGATCTTGTTAAATCCCCAAGTCCGTTTACTTTTAAATCATTGAGCCTGATGAAGTCTTGTGATAATTGATAAGGAAGCTCATCCCATTTCTGCATTTCTGGTTTGGGCGATAATCCCGCTTCAAATCGAATGTTGGGAAATGCAGGGTCAGGATAAAGAGCATCGTTATATTTTGAAAGAAAACGTTTTAAGAATTCCCAGTCTGTCTCTTCGTACTGGACTACCAACTGCCCGATGGGGACATCCGGGATATGTACCATGTGATCGGAACCTACATAGGATTTCATGATTTCTGAAACAAGACCTGTTACACTCATCTGAGGATTTGAAATATCCGTTTCCGCCTGGTTACATCCATCTGATGGGTACCATCCCATGCTTCAATGGTAATTATTTTTTCTCCTCCATCTCTGGATAAGGAAACCTTGTCCAGAATTCCATAAAAAAGCACATGATCTTTTCCGTCTTTTTTATAAACAAGGGACACAGAGGTGCTGATTCCATGAAGATCATTATCATCTATTTCACTGTCCATAACTGCTTCTGCATATAGAAAAGCATGCTCTCCCGGTTTTTCCCTGATATCGATCTTCCGGAAATATACAAGTCCCTGCACTCCTAAAAAAAGATCTTTGTAGGTGGCTGCTTCCTGACCGCCTGATATCTGTGTAGTGTTACTGTTTCCCATCTCAATACCCCCTTATTTTGCCGAAAACAGATTGTTTAAAGTTATCACCATCGCTTCCAGAAAAACTCCATATGTATCCTCATCCTGTTTTCTGCAGTTATAATTTCCAGTAAATTGCTGTCCTGTTCCCTTAAGCCGGAATACAATGTTATAGAGCTTATCTTTGCCAGATGGTACATCAAAACAGATATAGTCCACGAAATCCAGTTCTTCTGTCTTCACAATTTTCGCATGCAGCCGGTTAGCTGCCATTCCATTTACCAGAAGATTGGTCCATTGATTCATGGTTACCTGTTTGATTGGTTCTTTCGGCCAGGATAGAATCTGACTGATCTCATGGGTATGGCTGACATATATGACTCCTTCCGGCTCCTCCTGGGAAGCTTCAAATAAATTTCTAAAGGTAACAACAGGAATCTGGCTGTCAGTAAAAGTTCTGGTTTCAAACTCAAATATCTCTCCGCTTTCCAGTCTGAGCTCTCCAGCGCGGATGCCTTCCATTGCTTCCTCTAATGTCAGTTTTTCGCTGGCTCCTTTGGAGCACTTTCTTTTTGTTCTGCCTGAAGTTTCTCCTCTTTCTCCTGTTGTCTTCTTGCACGCTCCAGTAGTGCAATCTTTTCATCTAATCTCATTAGTACTTCTCCTTTCATTTATAAAATGTTTCAAAATCATAAAATTGGTTACATTATTTTGTTTTATTATATTTGTTTCTTTATTTTGTATCCTTTTTATTTTGTTCATCATAATATATAAAGTGACACATTTCAACACAAGTGCTAAAATTATACGCATTAGCTTCCAAAATTTGCACATAGCCATTTAATACGCAGATATAATAAGTTTTTAAATTAAAAAACACAACCTGTTTGAGGCTGTGCTTTATAATGTGTTTAATACCTTATATTTATAATTTATAAGGCTTTTATCTTATTGGTACCACTTTTCTTGTGGGCTACAAATAAAAATGTGTGTAAAAAAAGCCAACCTTCAGTTATAATTATAGGTTGACTTTATCGAAATATTTTCTGGGCTGAATGGATCCCAAGACAATAAATCTATGATAATATCCATTCCTGTTTTAGTATTGATAAATCTTTTTTTATTTTCTTCCGATTTCAATGTCAAATCTGTACCTACTGGTAAGTAATAAATAGTTATAACTGCCGGCTCAATATTGACTATAGTTCCCCAATCACAAATAACCATATTAGCAGCATCAGAAAGATATTCATCTGTATCTATATCTGCTAAAAATCTCCAGCCATTATCCAATTCATTAACAGGCTGTTCCTTTATGCACCATTTTATATTACCTTTACCTTCAATTATATTTTTTGAAACAACACAGCCACCCAAGCCCATGCTTTCCATTGCTTATTTCTCCCTTTATAATGCTCTGATTTTATCTATTCCGAGCTTATTTAATAAAGTCCTTACATTTTTTGCTGATTTTTTTGAATTTCAACTTCGGGATGCTTTTTCGGAAAAATGTCGCATATAGACCAATACTTGCGGGGAATTCCCATTAATGCCAATGATTCACGACGTTATGAACGGTACCTGTTAAACCCTAACATATAAATTAATCTATAATTACCATATCACCTTTAATTCCGTTAATTAAATCATAAATAAAAACTTTAAAATCTGTACCCCACTCTATTATACAATCATCATATGCACCGTAAAAGTTTCCTGTCTTCGATAGTAATAGTGTCATATTTTCTCTTTCTATTTCACCGATTATTAACAAGCTTTCTTCTAAAAACTCTTCATAATCCTCAATAATATCATAAGTTATTTGGTCTTGTGCATTTAAAGGATTTAAAGATAAAATAACTTCCTGTTTCCAAATTGGAGACATATATTTGATTTCTAAATAAGCATACTCTTTAAGGAATATATTCTGAATATCATTCCACACATATTCTGAATCAAAATATAACCGCTTAATCCGTTCTAGATTTGCCTTTCTGCCCACTTCCCAGCCTGATTCTCTTAATAGTATATCTACATTGTTCATCTAATTTTTCCTCAATCGATCTATAAAATTAACATTAGCACCGTAAAGGATTTGAAAGTTGATACACGGAGCTTCATAGTTCTCTTTAATCAATAGTATATAATCTTAAACTATTTGAATCAACTCCATCATTTAAAAATCATCTCAATATTATATTTATATATAGGTGTAGATAGATAAATTATAACTCTAGCCTGTGTCACAAAATTTCGCCCTTGTGTGGCCTTTGAAACCGATGATGGAATATGTATGCCATCCAGGCAATATAAAAGCCTTGTCGGGCAAATACGAAAAAGAAAGAATTTTTCCTTTTTCCCTGATAAATGTTTGAGTAGCTGTTACCACCAGTTCATCTTTCTGTTACTTTAGAAAAAGTCGTATCTATGGCTGTTTTTTTATATGGCTTCAAGTCGCATACTTGCTGCTATTCAAAAATCTGGTTGAGGAATATTTGCGCTCATTTCCTGCACTAAAACAGGGGTGAACCATGGGATCGAAAATGATGCAGGTTAAAGAGCCGGGGTCAAAAACTTCCCCGGCTCCGCTAACATCAGTCCGCTATTCGTACTGAAAGAACTTTGCTTTTCTTAAAAAAGTAGCATATAGGTCACTTTCTCTTATTCCTCAAGTCGCACAATTGCAAACCTTTTATAGATTCCCAAACTATAGATTCTCTCTTTATTTTACTCCAAAAGCAGGGGTGAAGCATTTTGCAATTAGTACTTTATCTTTGATTAATAACCCTATTGATAATTACGTAAAATATCTCTAGTCTCCATCAATATTTTTCCCAACATATTTTTCCCAGTTCCATCTTCACCACATCCCCAATAGTAGTCCTTAGTGGTTTTCTCAATTATCTCCTCATCTCCAGTTGAGAAAAGTATTTTCTTGGCATCATTATTTGCTTTAAACTTTTCTAAAACTGCTCTACGCATTATATCATCTTTTACTTCTTCCCAATCTTTCCTAAGTGGTTTACTTCTATCACGTCCCATATCTGCAGCTTCCATTGGTGTTGATGACAATCTCACTTGTTCTTCAGATTCAGTTCCAACAAATTTTTGTGCTTGGAAATAATGTTCACTTGTAATCCAATACTTCGCTTCAAGTTCGAAACCATGTTTTGAAAAATTAGAAAAACAACCGTACTCTTCATTTGTTTTATAAAAATATATAGCCATATTAGCCTCCTTGATTAGTTTTTATTTTATCTATACTCCTTGACCAAAAGGTGAATCCCATAGTATCTTACTTAAGTAATCCTCCAACCTTCCTGCTTCAATAAAAATAGGATTTAAATAGTGAGCGTGCTCCGCTTCTGCTGAAACAGTAGTATATATAAAGAATAACAACCCTGCTAGCTTTCTATTTATTAATATTTCTCCTTTTATAAGAACCTTTAACTCATCAAGTAGAAAATATAATTTATCAAATGCTTCTTTATTAACAGTCTTTGAAGTTCTAATTGGACTAGTAAATCAACTGTTAGCTTATTAATACTCTCTTCAATTTCTATCATACTATCGTTTATCATTTTACAAATCCCTTTATTGCTTCTATAGGTATAATGTGAATTGAATTATTCTCCCGACCTCCCACACTCCCCACCATACTGTTTAATATTATGGGGAGTCTTTGGTTTTCATGAATTTTCAGACAATAGCCCAGAATGGAGATATCCTAGCTGGGCTATTATTTCATTTGCCAGAGCGCAACTAAGTACCTGTCCTATTTTTCAATATCCTTTTAGACTATTGGCAAGTTCATGTACCTTCCGTTCTGGTAGGTTCAAGGCTCTTATTTTGTTTAGCATTATTTAGATTGTAGAGCAAGCTTAAACAAATAAACTTATACTACTTAGCTTGAAAATTCTTATATCTACAAGATAATTTTTCTACCTTTCACTATTGCGACAATGTTTAAAATTAATGAAATAATTATAATTGAGTAAATTATTTTAGAATACTTGATATACTTCTTCCATCAAATTTACTCCCCCATCCTCTATTCTCTTCAAAAGAAAATCTTGTAAATTGTTTTTGCTCTGGCATTGGTATATTATTTTTTTCCATGTAATCAATTAGCTTATCAAGCTCTTCAAGGCTCTTCTGCCCATAATCTACAATTATGGTATATGCATGACTAGTTCCAATATTGTATATTGCTGTCATTATGAAATCTATCTTAGCATCAATATTTTCATACAATTTATAGAGATATTTAAAGTTTTCTTCATCTAAATATTCATAGTCATGCTCTTCATAAGTTTTGAACTCCAGAAGATTTTCTGGAAGTATTTCAGCTACAACACCACTCCAATCATCAAGATACCGAATACTAGTGAAATCCCATAGATATTCTAATACGACTTTCCACTCATCAATGTTATAATTTAATGCAGTTAATGCATTTTCAAAGCAACAGATTCCATATGCTACTCTTCCATTTAATGAAATTTTCTTAAATTCATCAATAATCATCTTTTTTCTCCCTATTTGTAGCCACTAAGTATATCCTTAACCTTTCCTAAGAATGTATATGTACAATTTTCACAGGCAAGTTTAGGATTTCCAAAGGTACTTGATGGTATTCTCATTTTGTCAGTTGTTGTATCAATTGTATAGATATATAAATCATTTAAATTAGCCTTATTATTTAACGCTTGATTTACTGCGTCTACTTCCGCACAATTACCTAATTGATAACTATTAAGCGATTCTTGTGGTAATATATTCGATAATGTATCATTAAGCCCATCACCACTAAGTTTTATCCCTTTATTCATTCCATAATAATATTCGCCTGTCCTAGCATCATAAACAACTGAACCTGTATTAAAATCAGTAATCTTACTTTTTGAAGGTGCTAAACTTTTCTGCATTCTAGACCATTCATTTACAGCATTATTTAATTCTGCTTCTGAAGGTAAATTAGCTCCAACCATCTCATCTGTACTAAATACCCTCTTACTATTAACCTCTTCCGTAGCATTTGCCCCCTGGCTATTCTGACTATTCGGCTTCTTTGTCTTATTATAACCGCTCGGATCATAATACACCACCGGATTATTCTCACAGTATGCATACAGATTAAGGCCATCTCCTCGATACACATCTTCCTGCTGAAAGCGTCCGATTACCGGATTATAAAATCTCGCTCTTAAATAGTACTGGCCACTCTCCTGGTCATACTGCTGGCCTGTGTACAAAAGCTGATTCGGAACTGTCTCATTCTTTCGTGCAACCACGCCAAAAGCATCATATTCATAAGAATTATGTATCTCCTGCCCGTTTCCTGTCACATAGACCGTACTGCCGCTTTCGTCCTGATGAACCGCATTATATTTTTCACCGTTCCCAACTGCTGCCACTCCATATCCTCTGGCATAATGGCTCACTGGCTTCTGGCTTTCGTCCATCTCTGACAGGATCTCTCCATTCAGGAACAGATACCGGCTGCTCTTTCCATTTACCTGCTTTTGTGCCCGCAGCCCTTCCCCGTCATAGAGGTTCCTGATCTTACTTCCATCCGGTCTTCCTATTATCTCCTGACGGTTCAACGGGTCATAATGATAATCCCAGTTTCCATCTGTTCCGGTTTCCTCTGTTAGATTTCCCTGGTGGTCATACTGATAAGTCCATCTACCTTTCTTGGTTTCCCGGCTGATCAACTGATTCTTATTATTATAGCAGTAGCTTGTCTTCTCTCCATCTTCTACTTTCTCCAGCCGGTTCCCACAGGGATCATAACGGTAAGTAATACCGGAAGCTTTCTCTCCTCCAGCCTCTTCTTCCGTTCTTGTTGCTTCCACTGTTAAACGGTTCCTGGCGTCATACTGGAAGTCTTTCTGGATCTTCTCAAACCGGTACGTTCCATCTTCTCCCAGCCTCTGAAATCCTCCGGTTTTTGCTGTCCGATTCCCGTTTCCATCATATTCATAAGCAAAGTCTAACAGCGCTTCCCCGTCTTTTAGCTCCGTCCTCAATTGGATGATATTTCCGTCTGTATCATACTCATAGCTGGTCTTTATTCCATTATTATACCGGATTCCCGCTAACCTTCCTCCTGGTGTATGCCGGTATGATACGATCTCTTTTCCTGTCTTATTACGAATTCTCTTAATCCTTCCGCATAAGTCATATTCATAATGTATGGTTTCCCCGCTGTGATCTTTCACAGACTTCAGACTTCCGTCTGCATTCCATTCACACTGTACCAGCGTCTTTCCCGATGATGACTTTCTAAGCAGCTTCCCATCCGGACGGTACTGGTAGGTATAACTAAATCCCCCTGCAACAGACTTTTTAAGCTGACCGCTGCTGTTATACTCCCATGTACGGATCTCACGCCGGCCTTCCTTTGATACTGCCGTCTGGCATAGTGGCTTTCCATCCACGTTATAGCTTGTCTCTGCCCGGTTCCCGTTCCTGTCCACATGCAGGATCAGCCGGCCCTCCCTGTCATAACGGAAGGTCTCACGGTTACCCTCCTGGTCCGTGATCTCACATACCTTTCCCTGGCTGTTGTAACGGTATTGGAGAATATTTCCGTTCCCATCCTTCGTGCTGGTCACATTTCCAGCATAGTCATATGTATACGTTTCGTTTCCGCCGTCCGCTGTCTTTGTTTCCTTTACCCGTCCCCAGGCGTCAACACCGTAAGCAGTCTCGTTTCCATTTCCATCCCATACGCCGGTGATCTGTCCCCGCTCATTATAACGGTAGGTCTGGATCGGTTTCCCCAGGGTATGGCTTCTGGTTGTCATGACTGCTGTTGGATTTCCGCAGACGTCATAGACATAGTCTGTCCGGCCTCCGTCTGCTTCCTGTCTGCTTACTGCTCTTCCTGCTCCGTCATGATCAATAAACTGTTCCTTGACACCCATTGGGTTCCAGCTCTCTTTTAACCGGCCTTTTGTATCATAGACAAAACGATATGCCCGTTGGCTTACTGGACTCATCTCGTTTTCACCAGAAATCCCAGATTCCACTTCACCATTTCCTGCCACCGGAAGAAACCTTCCGACCAATTGGTCATTGCTGTCATACTCATATCCGAACACGGCACCTTCCGATTCCTTCACATGAGTGATCCGGTTCTTTAAGTCATAGGTACATTCTGTCTCATGGGCATCCTCTCCGGCCCCCTGGCGACTGATCCGAATGATGTTTCCAGCTGGATCATATACAATGGCAGTTATCCGGTCAATTCCTCCCGTCTTATCAATAACCCTCTCCCTTATCAGCCGGTCCCTTATGTCATACTCACGGCTAATACGATATCCTTCCGGGGTAATGACCTGGATCTGGTTCCCGTTTTCATCATACTTGTAGGTGGTTACAGCCTCTTTCGCCTCTCCTTCCAGAGGTTCCAGTCCGCTGTTTAATATCTCTCGCTTTTCCACCAGACGGTCTGCATGATCATACCTCCATGCAAACTTCCGGGACACGGTATCACTGATCCGGGTCTCCTCATAGGTCTTATTCCCATGGCAGTCATATCCGTATTTTCCCTTAGCACCAGTGGAATCTTCAATCGTATGAAGCCTTCCCATGGCATCATAGGCATAGGTGATCTCCAGGCATTCCTCTCCTTCTCGGTATTCTTTAATCCGATGACCCATGGCATCATAGACATAGCGGATCCTTCCAGACGGCGTATTTTTACAGACCAGCCTTCCGGCCAGATCGTATTCATAACATTCCTTCTCCCCGGCTCCGTTGGTCTGGCAGGTAAGGTTCCCTGCTATATCATAGCTACAGGAGGCTACTGTCTCCTGATCCGGGCCTGTCACCTTTATAATATGCCCTTCACGGTCATAGATGTACTGATAGCCCAGACCATCGTCAGTTTCAGACTCATATTCCTCCGGCAGTACATGTTTTACGCGCCGCCCTTCCGGGTCATAGAAAAACCGCTCCGTCCCTCCATCCGGATAATGGATGCGGATCAGGTTCTGGTCACTGTCATAATCATAGCAGATACCCTCTCCGTCATCAAGCTCCGCTTGATAGGCATTGGGATGTACCTTCTTGATCAAATGACCCTCTCCATTGTAAAACTGCCTTTCGTGGGTTCCATCCGGATACAGGGTATCTATCTTCTCATTCTGGAAATCATATCTATATAAGGTTTCAGCTGCTTTTTTATCATCCCATATCTTCGGAGAGTATTCCACTTTAAGAAGCCCGATTCCATTATAAACCCTCCGGGTCTCATTGCCTTCCCCATCCCTGTAAAGGGTCATGTTGCTGGCAGAATCATATCCATACTCCCGTCTTCCACAGGAATCCGCTTCAACGGTCACCCTTCCTGCAGCATCGTATTCGTATATCAGTTCCTGCCCATCCGGCTGGATCACCATTGATGGGACGCTTCTTCTTTCTTCGTACATATATGTGGTCACATGCCCCATGGGATCCGTCTTCTTCGTCAGCCGTCCCATCCGGTCATACTCAAAATACCACTGGCTCCATGTTTTCTTTCCGGCCTCCAACCGCTGGCCTTTAAAGGTCAGGTTGTGATGAGAATCGTATTCATAACGGATACACCGTCCTGTCTTATCCGATATACCCTCTAATTCACCAGTTGAATGGTAAGTCAGGGTACTCTCTATTCCTTCCGGAGCCTTCTCCTTTATCTTCCTTCCCCAGTCGTCATACGCCCATTCCCAGATTCCATTTACACGATCCTCCATTTCAATGCAGCGCATGTCCGTGTCATAACGGTACTTTCTTGCAGTCCCATCCGGATAGTCGATCCGGGTAAGCTTATACTCCCGGTTCCATGAATAAACGGTGGTACTATCCGATAAAGAGGAATGAACAATGGTCTTTCTTCTGCCATCATCATAAGTGAATGTGTAAATATCTCCGTTAGCAAGGGTCTGGCTGGTTACTCGACCGTTCTTATCATAGGTATTCACCAGATTTGAATTTCCTGTCTGATTTGTTGCCTTTATCAGATACCCGTCTGACGAGTATTCATAATATGACACGCCCTGATCCATGTGGGTTACCTGTATCAGACAGCCGCTCTTGTAATGGAATTTTATGCTTCTTCCAATGGTATCCTCCATCTTTGTCAGATGACCATCCTGAAATGTAAAACGAATGGAATGGCCCACAGGCGTTTCCATCTTTTTCAGCCTGTCCCCCTGATAGGAAAAACGGAGCTCTTGACCGCACTGATCCCTGACTAATAAAAGCAGTCCATTTTCCTGATAAAGATAAGTCTTGAATTCCTGATTATCCTTTAACAACCAGTCCCTTTCTTCAGTCTGGGACAGCAGAAAACGTTCTCCATACCCACTGGCAGTCAGGTACTTTTCTCCTGTCATCGGGAAGATCAGATACAGTCCCTCCGGCAGACTTACATGAAGCCCCTTTTCTCTATCCCTGCACAGTCTACCCTCATAAGTAAAGCTCCACCCCTTTCCCAGTATACCTGCTGACTGATTGACTGACTGGTACTTACGGATAAGTGTAATAGGTTCTCTGATACCGGGAAGGATAAAGTCAGTTTCATCAATGAGAAAGCAGCCAGTGACTGCAAGGACCGGGTCTGCAACACTTTGTTGATGCATAGCATTATATTCCATCCCATACCCCAAATAGCTTATAATCGCCGTTGACTTAATATCAACCGCAACATCCAGCAGCTTCCCGGCTCCATATGTCATGGCCGTTTCCGAAGTTCCTGCTGCAGCTGCATAAATGAGAGTTCCGCCCAGTCTGGTAGCCGCTACTCCTCCTATTAAACTGCTGTCTTTTGCTAATTGCAGTGCCTTATCGCCGATATTCATAGAGCACATTGAAATAAGATTTAAAGTCAGATTAAATGCAAAATTTTTTATATCAAATTCGCCCTTGTAATTCACGCTGTTACCAGCGGCATTTATAAACATGTAACTGCTTGTCAGTGCAGCGCTACCGAAAGACTGAATCCCCTGTAATGTTACAAGATTCATTGCAAAAACTGTAGCATCCTTTGTTAAGTTATATACATCTTCTCCAAGACCTACAGAAGCCATAGAATCCTTAATAAAATTATTAGCGTGGCTTGTAGTATCATGTTGGTCCGCCAGCGCAACCAGTTCTCTGCCCTCCTGTATCTCTGCGAGTCCGTATGCTGCAGAAGCTGTTATTACTAATCCTGCTGCGATCGGGGCTGCGGCTCCCGCAGTAGCAACCACCAGCACTGCAATACCCACACCCGCCAGAATTTTTAACCCTCCCCATATTTTTTCTTCTCCTTCTTGTCTTCTCTTCGCCTCCTCCGCTTCTCTCTGCGCAATCACCTGATCTGCCATCTGCTCCAACGCCTCTTTGGCTTTTCCATTTATATCACTAAGCATGACAGCATCATCCACACTTAACTCATCACTCAGCTCCCCTGCAGTTGGGGTTGGGCCTGTTAGTTTTTCCGCTTGATGTATAATCATTTCAGACTGGACATTGGTATTTCCATCAAGGACAATTTTTTGGGAGCCAACCTGCAGCGTCAGCATTGTTGCTGCCTGGACAGTAATATTATCTGAAACAGCATCCTCCGACTCACCCACAGATAATTTTGAAGCAGCTTCTAAAATAATATTTGCTGCACTGATAAAAATCTGACCGTCCTTCCCCAGATGAAGCCGGGAATTCCCTGATACAAAATCGAAACTCCCCTGACCCATGGACATCATGGAACCACCAGGATCCGAAAATGTTTTTACAGCCGGGTTCGTTCCTCCCGATGTACGGATTGCATGCACTGCAATCGCATCCTGCTCGTCATGACTGGGAAAATAAAGCTGTACCCTGCTTTCCAATTCTGGCATACAGTAAAAGCTGCTACTTTCTATGGCATAAGTAAAATATTTTAGATTTCCTCCGGCCGGATATACCGGATCAATATCCAAATGTACCCGTACCTGATTGCCCCTCCTCTCTTTGACGGTCGCAGGTAAGCTCATTCCAAAGATTTCTTCATTTTTCTTTTTATGGGTCAGAATTCCTTTTCTTCTGCATAACTCATATGTCTTTAACAGCTCCCCATGGGATGTGCGAATATCAATTCCGGTAACAACCATTAAAAGGCCGTTGAAAGTCAATTCTTCACCCATAAAAAGACGTTTTCTGGAAGTAATCCTCCACCTTATCATCTCCTGAGATAGGAGTTCATCCGACAGTTTTGGCCTGCTGCTTATAATTTTATTATACTCCCACTGGTCCTGCACCATCTCATAATCCCCATGCACCAACACCGTTCCATAATTTATGACAGGGACTCCAAAATAAGCCTGTCCAAATGGGGCCGTACTGTCTGTTATTAAATAAGTTGAGAAATGACTTGCCAGCCTTTGTAAAAACATCCAATCTGTCTCTTCGTATTGCAGAAGGAAGCCTGGTATCAGTTTTCCTCCAGTTACTTCGTCTTTTATATCCTTTTTAGGGTATTCAGAAAGGATATCTTTCAGTACCTGGGCATAGGTAGCAGCAGTATTGCAAAAACTCTGGCTTTTTAATGTCAGATCCCATTCCGATGTATATGTAATAAACTCTGTATACAGATAAAAACTTCCAGACTCCCGAATTGTCCGTAAAGACTTAAGCTTCCCGCGGAATATAACACTACCAGAAGCTTCTCCTTTCATTTCTCTTACAACAACAGACATATTTCTGTCTGAATAAAGGACCGCACGACTGGCGGCTTCCTCCTCAATTAAAAATTTAACTCTCAGGATTCCATGCTCATTCAAAGCTTCCTTAACCTGCAGATACTCAACTCCTATAATACCTTCTAATGCTACATCCAGTTCTATTTCATGATACGACAGCTTCATGTTTTCCCTCCTGCCTTTATCCTTTGCAACCTATGACTCGGTCTGTCCTGTTTGTATAAATTCAATTTTGCCACCGTATTTACACATCAGTGTGGCGCTTCCTTTTATTGGCTTATCTCCGTTAATTTCTACCAGATCGTTGACTTCATCCCAGGAATCGGCAATGATGACAGGTATGCATTCACCTGCACAGCTCATTTTTTTTACAGAAGAATCTCCATCTCCTTCACTTATACAAAAAATATCCATGACCTGATCCTCAAAGGACTCGCCTTTCTCCTCTTTTACCTCTAAGGCAATTTCACGGGCCTTCTCCATTGTTTTTGGATTTTCAGCACTAAAGCAACCACCGAAACTTAATACATTGAGCATACCCTTGCAGTCCTTTTCCGTTACCTGAGGCATGTTCTGCAAAAACACACCATGAGTGAGCTGCAAAGCCACTCTGCTGGGCCGCATTCCCATAGAACACTTGACCGGTGCTGTATGTACCACGTATGTCTTTTCTTTATCTTCCACTTAAACCACCTCAATTTCTTTAAATATAACCCCTGTGAGCTTTCGCCTTAACAGGCTCTCTGCTACTTCCAGGCTAATAACGGGCTTCCTGATCCGGCTATCTTTCAGCATAAATGCTCTGTAATCACCTATCTTATCTTTACTCAGACATACCTTTTTTTCTGTTCCATCTGGATAACGTTCTAACAACGGATCCAGACCCTCAATTTCTTCAAATAGCACATGATAATATATAATCTGTGAAGAATTCATCTTATCAATCATCACCACTCTTTTAAATATCAGGCTATCTTCATACATGGAAAGAACCTTTTGTACCATATCAGATACCATGTAAACCGGGCTTTGCAGAAAATCCGGAGCGATCTCGCCGCTGTTCTCCCCCAGATATAAAACGGTTGTGTCATTCAGCCTTGGGGCATCTTTCTTTAAAAATATATGTTTTGGTCCCTTAATATCAAAACGCTCAAGACAAATGGAATTACTTATACTTTTGTCCTGCTCCATAAAAAAATACCGCTTCATTCTGTCTCCTCTCATTCCGCCAGAAGCATATATTCCCATTGTTCTTCGGAGAATTCCTCCACCGGAATACCTTTTTTTGAAAAGACAGAATATGTTGTATCCGCCTGTTCAAATGTTACATTTTCCCAACTGCAGTCAATGAATTTTGCCATACGCAGATCTGCCTTGTGAAACTGGCAATTCCGGATCGTACAGTTTATAAACCTTGCTCCATACAAATTACTGTTACAAAAATTCATATTTTCCAAAATACATTCGTGAAAAGTCGTGTAGGAAAAATTCTTATCAGAACATGAACAACTTTCAAGTCCGGTCTGATACCAATAACCATTTGCCATAACATCCGGTTTTCGTTCTAATTGTGTGAAAATGTATCCCAGTCCCTGCGGGTCTTTTTTTCATAATCTGCATGGCAGATAATCACTGTATCCCCACGGTATTCTCCCCATAACAGACTCCAGGCAAGGGCTTTTTTGATCTGGCAGAAATCGTTATTCTCTTCTATATTCCAGCTCACAGTCCGCATGATTTCGGCTATATATCCGCCGCATTCCATAACCGTATCACAAATCATGTTATAAATATCATATTGGATGATCTTTCCCATATAAGGCCTGACTGCCTCCAACAAATCATCCCAAAGTTCATCAATACCTTCAAAAAGAAAATCCATTGTCATATAAAGTGATACCATATTGGGATCCTGAAACCATTCTTTCCCCATACATTCTACAAGCACCCTATAATCTCGGTTAAGAATGTCACACCGAAGAATAGAAAAATAGATATGAGTGACTTCCTGATTTTCCGGTAAACGGATCCGCAGTTCCTTAAACACAAATAAAAATCGTTCTATAAATACCGGTAATTTTTTTTCCAGGTTTTTTTGAAATAATATCCGATACTCCTGAAGCCGTTGTTGCTGTTCTGCATTAAATTGTTTAATTGCTTCTTCCCGATTCATCTCTTCTCCTTATCCGACAACCAGATCTTTTCCTTGTATCAGCAGATTCCCATCTTCTGATAATGTGAGATTCCCCTCCTTGCAAATATAAGCTCCCTGGGTTTTACTGTGCATACTTAATGGCCCTGTTACATTCAGCGTGATTTTATCTGCAGCCGATATCGTAATTGCATTGGAGGTTGACAAATTGATGCCATCACCGGTTCCTATCTCCACCCTGGAAGGACCATTTTTTAGCCTTACATCGCCGCTAAGGCTCATCGTCTGTCCATTTTGGGTACGCAGATATCTGGTACCTGGATTTCCCATTCTGTCTTTTCCTCCTTTTCCGCTATAGCTGCTAACGGAACTGATTGCAATGACATCCTTCGTATCCTTGGTTGGAAAATTCACTCTTACCCGGTCTCCCTTCTCCGGCATGCAGTACCAACCACTTCCATCCGGGGATGCAGATAAGGAAGAATATGGAAACCAGTAAAGCGCAGATGATACCTCTCCACCGTCAATATCCAAAAGAACACGAATTTTGCTTCCAGCCACATCTGTAACTGTCCCTTCCAGAGCCATTCCAATCAAATGCATGGGATATATTGGTCTTACCAATATCCCCTCTTTACTCTGCAATTTTAAGGTACTTCTAAGGGTTCCTTTTTCACTCTTCTGGTTTACACCGGAAAACAGAAGCGACTGTTGCAGCAACATAGTTCTTTGAAACAAACTGATCCTGGCATTGGTTTCTGCTTTGCAGAAAAACATATGAATCTCCTGAATATCAACACCCATTTCCTTCCAATAATAAAACTGTCCCATTTCTTTTGCATATTCTGTTGCAGAAAGCTTCTCCTTACGGCATTCCAGCTCTGGTATTCCGGCATAAAGCTGAAGATTTTTACCTTCCACAGCACAGGATAAGGGCTGATAAATAAGGGACAGCATTCTCTTTAAAAATTCCCAGTCTGTTTCCTGATATTGAACGGCAATCGTTCCAATAGGCTGGTCAGTGAAACAAAGCATACAGTCAGCACCCGGATACTCTTCTATGACCCTCTTAACCAACTGATGGTATGTCATTGCTGTATTCTGAAAAGTCCTGGACTTTTTTACCACATCCATACAACAACTAAAACTTTTTGCCGTAATAACCAGACTACAAAGACCGCTGTTCCCCTCCATCACTGCCTGACTCACCAATCCGTTAAAAAGTGGTTCTCTTCCCCCTTTTTTTTCTGCGTATAATGAAAAAATAGTATCTTCCTTTATATTACATATCTGTTCTTTGCAGTCTTCAGATTCCATCGATCCACTTATTGTCAGAACTGCGTGTTCACCGTAAGAGTGACTAATATCAACACCATGTATTTGCTTCAGACAAACGCCCTCTGCGCGAAGCTCTCCTAACGTATAAGCCATTTATACACACCTCCCGGTTAATTTTCGTAAATCTCTTGTCCATGTAAAGTTACGTCATCCGGTGTTATCAGGATATCTGAACCACCGTCATTCTTAAGATTCACTTCTGTTTCAGAATTAACTTCAATCTCTGGAGCTTCGAATCGTATTTCGCTCCCTGCAGATAAAACAATCCCTTTTTGATTTGATTGTTGTAATCCCGTCTTTTCCCAGGCTTATATAACCTCCATGGGATCCAGTTTCAATCAGGATTCCATCTTTTTTGTATTTCACCTGACTTCCATAAGGACTGCGGATACTTCTGACATCAGGAGTTCCTTTACTTTCTCCTTTTATATTGGTCACACCGTACGCATCTGCTTCAACACAAGTCGGAAAATAAATCCGTATGCTCTCGCCTTTTTCTGGCATACAATACCATCCGCTTCCATCTGCTGAAGCTGCGACTGTAGAATAAGGAAACCAGTATTTGCTTTCCTTGCACTGCAGCCTGTCCTCTGCCAGTGTTACCTGAATTTTATCTCTGGAAACTGCATCAACTTTTCCATCTACGGAAATTCCTGCGATTCTCTCATTATATTTACGCATCATGGTGAGACCTTTTTTCTGTGTCAATTCATATCGGCTGACAAGAATCCCTCCTTCCAAAGTTCGTTCTAAATAACTGATGAACCAGGGGGCTGAGCCGTAAGTCACCTGGCTGCCAATCGGCAGAACATCATAACCGGTCACTATATAACTGATAAAATCTGTCTGCAGCAGATCCTCTTTTCCATTTTTCATTAATAAACGGTATCTGTCTAAATTCATTTTCATCCGGAATGGATTATTATCCCATTCTACGTCTTCTGCCTGTAAGGAAAGCCCTGCCTTTATCTGTATCCCGTCTCCAATAGCACCTGGATATATGCTATCGGAATACTTTGATAGAAATCTACATAAAAATTCCCAATCCGTCTCCTCATACTGATAAATAAGCTCTCCGATAGGTTCATTAGGTATATTTTTCAAACAATCCGGTGATGGATATTCAGAAAGAATCTGATCAATGACCTGATGGGAAGTCATAGATAAATTCTGAAAACATCTTGTTTCCCTGGATATATCCATCCCAATAGGTGGAATCCAGCATTTTCATTGTTAAAACCCGATGTTCCCCTTCTCTGTACATAGTATGTGCTGTCAGTGCACCTCTGAATAATATCTGTTCCCCCTCCTCAGCCAAATATTTTATGGCAACGGTTTGAGGCATTTCATAAAACAGACTGTCTCCCATTTCTGCGTCCAGCAATACAGTAACCGAAAGCTCGGCATGTTGATTAGGGTAATGATTGATTTTTAAGTCGAGAATAGATATTATCTCTCCGAAAGAAAAAAAAAGGTCTTTATATGTAATACCATTTTTCATACTTTATCACTCCTTTGCAGCTGCTCATGGCTCTCCAGCAGCAGAGCCTCCAGTAAACGTCCAAATGTATTTTTATCCTTTAGCATGCAATTATAATTACCCATAACCCTGCGGTTATGTTTATGAATCCGATAAACAAGGTTATACGTCCAAGTGTTTTTTTCACAAACCTCATAACATATATAATCCATATACGTTAATTTTCTAGTTAAGAAATTTCTGACTTGGTTTCCAGCTCTTTTCAAATCCCTTTCTATATTACTTCTCCATACCTCCAAAGGAATATCTTCCATATCCTTAGGCAAATGGATAATAAGCTGAACCGTTCCTGATTTTGGATTCATCCGTAAGAGTGCATCTTCATTTGTTTCACATGCTGCATCCGCATCTTCAATTTTTATTAACGGTATATTTTCTGCAAAGCAGAACACAGTAGAGAATTTCATTTCCTCTGAATCCGGCAGCTTTAATATACCCTTTTTGATTCCATCTCTAAGAGTTTCTAAATCCCAGCCTCTATCCTCCCCGGTCTCTTCTTTTCTTTTTTCTTCAAGTTTCTTTTCCCGTTCCCATGCGGCAATCCGCTCATCCATCTGTTCCATAAAGTCCTCCTTCTGAAATACTGTGTCTACAGATTCATAACGCTCCTCTTGTTCTAATTGCCGATTAAATCACAAAACTACAAAACTCATGTCATCGTTTAAATGAGCAGCATCCCCCCTGTTACCATGGCTTCCTGTTCTTCTCTTAAATTCACCTTTTCCATTATCTTTCAATATTTCCAGGAGTCCCCTGTAGATAGCTCCATTTCCATTCCCGTTAAAATCCTCCCCATGTCTGGCTGAAAGGTATTCTTCCATGCAGGAAACTGATACTACTCCATCATTTGATAAGGCCGCCATAGAAAAGCCGGCATCCAGTGGATCGGAGACTCCGCCTTTTATTAACTCTCTGGCAAACTGGCAGACGAGCCTGGGATTTAACGTGCTTCCTCCCGCTGCTGCATAGGGCTGGTAAATCAAGTTGATGGTATCGTATTCCGTGGAGTAATCGGAAAAACTCTCATAGGTACTACGAAGCCTGGCTCCGTTTTGCAGCCGGAACCTGCATAATTCCATTTCAGTCACACCATCTGCTTTTTTCTCTTCCAGTACAATCCTGGTGTTCCCGATAATTCTTCCCACCTCCATTGCTTCCGTAAGAAATTGCACTTTTAAATACCGCATTCTGTCTTCAGCTTTACAGTCCATAATAAAAGGCTCCGTCAACATATACAATTTTTCACTGTGATAAATAATTCCTGGAGAAACGGTCAGCACACTATTATCCCAGTTGAAACTGCAGCCATTTACTATACCGTTGCCAAACCCCTGAAATGACAAATCAAATAAATTCTTCGGGTAATCCCTTAACTGATCCAGCATCTCTACCCTGAGAAGCCGCTTTTTCTCAAATTGAGGATAAACATATTGAAACATCTTACCGCCTCCTGTCAGCACATAATAATTTCATCTATTTCCATTGTTTCTTCAATTCCCATAATTCCAAAGTGGTGTTCATAATAAATCTCCACATGATAAGGCAGTTCAACAAACATCTTGACCAGAAACTTCATTTTTCCGTCTAATGTCTTATCCATCTTTCTGCCAATGAACACCAGAATTTCATAGGAATTCTGGTTGCTGTGATACACGATATTATCAGGAATCAGTTCTTCCATCATATCCTTAAACATATCCAGGGAGCTGCCGGTTTCATACTGCTTTAACATACCGCTTAAGATAAATTCCCGTTCATCCCGGGTAAAAAGCCCTATGGCATTTCTGGCGGATTCTCCAAATGCACATTCCTCTAAATCCCGGTACAGGAGCTTTTTATGATACTCTTCCTTAGTCATCCCTGACAAAGCATCATTTTGAGCAAGAAGATGGAAAATCAGATGAAACAGATTATCACGTAGCATGGGATAATCTTTAAGATCCGGCTGATAGAAATCCTTGAAAATATTGTAGAAGCGGTAATACGGATTAACTTCGATTACTTCCCCCTCTTTCATCTCTTCCTGATTTAAACATGGAATGGACAGTTCCATATAGGAGCTAAACCTGTGGGGCATTTTAAAACGCACTGTAGATTCCGTCACTCCCTGTTTTCTCAGCTGAAGCATTGCTTCCCACAAATAATTCATATGAGTTTTCCTCCGCATTCATATTCCGGATACAATTCCTGAACCTCAGAGGTAATAAAGCTTGCTAAATCCCGCAAAAGCCATTTTCTCTTCCTCTCGATTTAAAGTAAATAACTAATCTCTTTTTCCCCGACCGGTCCCGGATCTCATCCTCCATAAAAAAATTCATGGGATAGGTTTCCAAAGCCTCCTGGTTCTGTTCCAAAAGAGCACAGTCCTTATATTCGATAAACTCCTCCAGTCCAAATCCACGAATAAACCGCTCCAGTTCCCCTTTTGTCTTTACCATCTGTCTGGTTTTTTCCTGAAAACGTTCCGCAAACCCGTCTTTTCTCAAATTTTCCATAACAGGATAGGTGTAACGATCAATTTTCTGATCAGCCCCGCTTCTGATCATATACACATCCCATTTTTTCGCATTTGCAATCTTTCCTGTTACGAGAAGCTTTTCTCCGCTTTGTCTGACACTGCGAATTCCTGCTTTTTCTTCCACCAGGTATGAGTGGTCTGTTCCATAATCACGAATGGAAATCACATGTTCATAGTTTTCATGATCACTGCAGGCCACTGGAAATCCCACGCTTTCCAATTTTAAATGCCTTACATTCCAAATTGGGATCATATCGTACTGAACAAATGGATTATATTCTCCAAAATCTGCTCCAAAGCTGGTAATAACCTCATCGTCACCAATCTCCTCCGGAAGACTGGTAATACAGATATCCGCCATCTTAAACAGATAAGGGGCATTAATTGTTTTCCAGGGTATTCCATTTTTCATAAACAGGTGATAAAGATGCTCTAACTCCTGTCTGTATCGTTTGCTGGGCTCCAGTGAAATGGAAACAGGATATTCCTCTCCTATCTTTAATCTACCGGTAAAGTTGTCCTGATTTTTTAAGACTTCCTCCACCTCCATAGCATCGCATCGGAGAAATACGGTAGTAAGACAGAAACGTCCTTCCTCCTCAAGTTTTTTTCTTACCTCAGAAATCTCAAAAACCTGGGTATCCAAATCCGATTCACAAATGGGAGTCATTAAATGATGGGAATTGTCTAAATATCCACGTTCTATAATGCCTGTCCGAATCAGATAGCGGTTGACATCATACACCAGGTCATTCATCACCCGCTCCTCTAGCATTCGGTACATTTGGACATTTGTCTCATATAGTTCTAAAAAAACTCCCTCCATCAGATTTTTAAATACAATCCTCTCCTCCAGATTGGTGATTGACTGGATTTCTTCCCGGATCATTGCCTTCATCTCTTCTATCTGATCCATTCGTGCATGTCCTCCTAACGTTTATTGCCATTTTTTTGTATTCCTTTTTTTAATTATTTTATTGTTATTTCTCAGTACTCATTCTTATATCAAATTTCTTTAATAATTCTAATGAGCTATTTGGATCATTTGAATTGTTCTTTTGTTTTGAGAAATCATTAAATTTATTTTTTCCTCTTCTTCCACATTTATATTTTCATAATCTTTTCTGCTTTTAGCTTTATAATATGTAAATTGTATTTCACTATTGTTTGACTCTTCTAGTAACTCATTTATCGTATTAATAATTATTTGCTCTTTACCTTTCATCTCATTATTATTAGGAGTAAACAATTCAATATTGATATCCAGTTTTAAATCACTTTTTTAAAAGTCTAGCAATTGCGACTTTGGCGTTATATTATTATTAAATGTCAAATTGGGATAGATTTTAATTACTAACTTATATTCCTTTAAAATACCATCTAATTCATTTTCAATACACGATCTCAACTCATTCCGTAGAAATTTCCAACAATAATTATCTCGTATTTGCTCACTGTATTGATTATTATTTGTATCAATATCAAAATAAACACGAAATACATAATTGGGATCCTCCAATGATGAGGCCTCATAACAAAGTTTATAATTATGTTCTACTTTTCCTGGTATAAATGATTCAATATCATTAAAGCCATCAGGGTTAACCAAAAATTTTATTCCATATTTATTTTCAAGATAATTTTCTGCTCTCTCGATAATTTTTGCCTTCCGAATTTGCGTTTCTTGATCTTCTATTTTTTGCTTTTCTTTCATTTTTATTAATAACATCACAAAAGCACCAAATATGATTCCAATTATTATTAATGTTGTAATCACTACAGTAAATATGATTAGAATATTTTTTTTTATTAGAACTGTTTTTCATAATCCCCACTACCCAGTTTTATAATGAGTGATCCGTAAGCTAAATAAAGATCCAGATTCATTTCTTCCATCAAACTCACTTCCTCCCATCAAAGAAGTTCTCTTCCCACGTATCATCCTCAAAATCGAAGAATGTCTCTTTTCCTTTATATAGCACCTCATTTTCCCTTAAAACCGGAAGCACAATAAAACCCCATCTCTTTCTGGATACCCAGACGAAAAATTTCATCTCACCTTCCAAAATGGTATCTGTCTCTTCCTGAATAACACTTCCTGCATACTGAGTGTCGATCTCTTCCTGGGTTGTCTGGTCGAAAGAGGCTGTATCATACTGAAAATAACAGGTTTTTAAATGTTTACCTTTTTCATCATTTAAATAAAGGTCCAGCTGCTTTCCGACCATAAACCGGGAAATACAACCGATATGTTCCTCCTGATCCAGGCTTCGAATCAGGATCTTTTCCTGATTTTCATGGGTATAAGCCATAATTTCATAAGGAAGTGTCCGAACCTGATAGTTCTGATTTACCTTCATATATCCTCTCTTGCAATTCATAAAGTAGGAAAGCGCACCATTTAGACAGCACATTTTCAGTTCCGTTTCATCCGCTTCTCTCTTTGTATTCTGAATAAGCTTTCCTGGGACATACTGCTTTAACGCCTCCGTGAAAAGACTTGATTTGCAGGATTGTCCCGTAAGTTTTAGCATCTCATAGTCCTGAAGCTCCCCCTGCTCAAATTTCTGATCCAGAAAACGTTCCATAACATGGTAGATATCCGGTCTTAAAATTCTCTCAATTTCATTTAAGTACAGGGAAAATGAGATTTCCCGGTCAGCATGAACCAGATGGCCATCCTCAAATACAGAAAGCTTCCATTTATCCAGAAACATCTGATTCTTTTCCTCATTTCGCGTAGTACTGATTAATAGCTCATATTGGAATCTTGCCTGGAAAAATGATTTTTTTATCTCTTCTGCAAGCTGAAATAAATAGTAATAATTATTTTTTACACGGAAATACGATTCTCTGTCCCGTTCTTCATACTCCTTAAAACAGGTTGGGAGAAATTTCTCCGCTCTCTTATATTGATCCGTTAATTCCTGAATATCGTCTCCTTCATTTGTAAATCCGGGTTCTTCTGCTTTTATATATCCCCATGCCTTTGCAATCCTGATCTTAAGCATCTGCAGGATACGATACGTCAGATTGTTCCCGCCAAAATTCGTATCCCCGTTTTCATAGCTTGTCTCCAGATCAATGGTGTAGGAAACCCGGCTGTTATCAATTAAGAAGCGGCCCGAAGTCAGATCTGTAGTACCGCCTCCACAGTCGATGATCAGCGCATGATATTTTCGTCCCCTCTCATAGAGATTCTGACTAATCATTCCATAAATGCTGTGAAAGAGAACTGCCATCCCCTCATCAAGTTCACAGCTCACGGAATAATCCGGTAAAAGCTCCTTAAACAATTCCTGGAACTTTTCTTTCTGGCGGATTGGAGCAAGAAACTGTATATTTTGGAAGCTGCATTTAAACTGCTGCTTTGCAAGATCTATTAAGTACTCCAAAAATGCCTTCAGCATATCCCGGCGTGGAATTAAATATTTATAACCGCTTTTTAAAATCACGCCTTCTGGACGGTTAGGATCGCTGATCCACCGTTTCATATCGTAAAAAACAGGGATATCTTCATCCTGATAATTCTGACTAGCCAGCGTCAGAGCATCAAACCCAAATACAAACTCCGGTTTTCCTTCGCTTTCTCTGACACCAATCACACTGGGTATAATGTTTCCGCCCCCTGCCTTGGCAATCTTAACAGATCCGTCATTTAAGCAGATTCCCATGGCAGTGTTGGAGCTTCCAAAGTCAATTACCAAAGGAAGATCTGTTTTTGACACCTCTTTTATTTCAATGTCTAAAAGCGGGATCCGGATTCCTTCCATATGTCCGGGTATTACAGAATGATTTCCCTGGTAACAGTCATAAAGGAATTCTGAATCCCGCTCATTTGGGAAATACAGAATAAAATACTGATGCTTTTCCAGTGGAAGAATATCCATGTCCTTTCCCTGGAATAAATAATAAGTATCTTTTATTTTTTTTATATAAAAACAGGTGTAAATACTAAAGTTTTCATCTACAAGAAGTAAATTCCCCTCATAGAGCAAAACATCAGATTCAACCGTATATCCGTCAAGTTCATTTAAGCCGGTTCCCTGGTGGATTGCGATTGTACCAGGTATTCTCACATTCTGACTGGAAGTAATATGTACTAAATTCCGGTCAAAAAATTCCTGAAGACGGGACAGCCCTCCATTGCAGGATGAGGTAATATGCCGATATTCCTTCTGCCCCCGAAAGCGCATAATCAACCTTAACAGTCCCTCCCGGTCCATAGAATTCCCAGACGGTATTACTAACTTTTCCCTGCGGCATATTTCTCTCAGCTGAAATGTAGTCATACTTTCCAGCCCGCTTTTTTTATAGGTATTTCTATCCGGTTCCTTTTTCCCCGGGTGTAAGGTATAGGTGTATCGGCTCATGTATATTTCCTCACTTTACTTTTTATCTGTTTTTTTACTGTCAACTCCAGGACCATATTCTCCTGATGTTTCTTTGTCTGATCCGGAATCGTTTTCTAAACTGGCTTTTTTCTCTTCTCTTACCTTGATCCCCGCTTTTGCTGCAGCAATCTTTTGGTTCAGTCCGTCTGCAACCTCGGACAGTTCCAGGCGCACATAGATAGCCTGGGCAGTCTGATAATAAGTGATTGCACTTTCATACTTTTCGTCGGCTAAAAGCTCATTTCCCTTATTTTCCAGATCAATGGCATTCTTCTGGTCATTTAACTTCTGCTGATTTTCCAGCTCCCGCTGCTCATCCTCTTCTTTTTTGCCTTTTCCTCGTCAGCCTTCACAGACTCATCTTCTGCTTCTTTTGCGGCTTTGCTCTCTTCTTTTGCCGCAACCTGAGCAGATGCTGTTTTCTGACTGTCTTTATCCATCTTTTCTTCTAATGCTGCCTGCTTTGCCGTTGCCTCTTCTTTTCCAGCTGCAAAATAAAGGGAAGCCGCCTTGTCTCTGGCCTCACGGTAGGCCTTTAATGCGCCTTCCAATTCACCATATCCCTCTTTTTGCTGTCCCGACTCGATTAAGTCAAATACACTAATATAATCTCTGGTTTGCTTTAACTGGCTCTCTATGTATTGTTTCCCCACGTTTCCCGATTCCACGGATAAATCTTTAGCTTTCAGATAGAGATCCTGGGCTTTCTGATACGCTTCCCCTTTCATCGCATCATCAGCCAGAAGAATCTGATCTGCCAGCCTTTTATATAAATCTGCTTCTTTGGATTCTTTTTTCTTCTTTAAGCCGTCGGCAAGCTTCTTTGCCTCTTTATAATCCTCAGATGCTTTCAAATAGTTGTCATAACGTAAATACTCCTCGCCGCTTTCCATATGGATTTTAAGGCTCTCTTCTTTACGCTCTATACTTCTGTGACGAAGGAAAAGTCCCAGGCTGATTCCTCCTGCTGCCAGGAGAACAGGCAGTGCAATAAGCAATACTTTCTTTACCGTAATCTTCTTTGCAGGAGGCTGGTAGACCTTGTCCACAAAAGTCACGGCAAGGCTGTAATTATCCACCTCATCCGTTTCCTGTTTTCCCAGGATGGAATCTTCCGCTTTATCAAGTATTTCTTCTGGCTCAGTCGCCTCCTTAACTGCTTCTAAGAATTCATCCTCACCGTAATTTTCCCATGCACCTCTGGTAAAAAAGAGCAAAACTGTCCCCGTCTTCCAGGCGGATTTTCTTTGAGCCTGAAATCTCCGGCTGTCCCCGCTCTCCAAGATAGGAATACAGATTATTCCGTGCCTCGTGAGCGGCCGCCTGATCCAGCGTAATCCGCTCCTCACGAAGCAGATTTTCAGTAAGGGACTGATCTGTTGTCTTTACTAAGATACGGGCATTCCGTACCAGATAAAACCGGCTGTTTCCTGCATAAAAAAAGCGAATGTTCCTGTAGTCTGATACAACCAGAACAACGGAAGCCTTCAGATGCATTCCTCCCCGCTGCTTAAGAAGCTCCTTGTGGGCAAGATTTATGTAGTGCTTTAACTTCCCTTTTTTCATGGAAGGTCCTTCTACAAAGCTGCGGATCACACTTTCCACCACCAGCTTGGCACTGTTGATCTCCAGTTCACCATCAAGACTGTCTGCAAGCACGTAGCAGGCAAAGTCATCCATTTCCACATAACCAAAGTAATCTCTGTTTGTCAGCTTATGACCTTCCTCCGAGATATACCTTGTCCGGAATTCAGAGTTAATTCTTCTCATCAGACACCTCCGCTTTTATTAACACTACGCTTCCGTTTTCTTTGTCCATCCCTTTTTTCTGTTCTGCTTCCATAATCAGACTGTCTGCCTTTTCCTTTAATGTGTAGTCTCTCAACAAAATGTCTTCCATTTCTGCCCATGAAAGAACATCAAAAATCCCCCTTGGTCATCATCATGATGATGTCTCCCTGCCTCAGACGTATAGGTTTGTCACATACTTCGATATCCCGAAATCCATCTATTCCAAGATAATTCCATATCCGGTCCTCTTCCATCGTCCAAATAGTTTCCTGTTTGGATAAGACGCCTTCCTGATAGGCATTTAATGCCAGAACATTCAGAGTCTGTCCTTTACTTATGGGGATCAGCTCCTGATTTCGAAACAGGGCAATTCTTATATCACCTGCCAGACCATAATGAAACGTAAATCCGTTTATGAAAGCTGCAGCAAGACACGTTCCGCCTCTTCGTTCCCCCAGTGTCTTCTGCACTCTTTGATTGGCTTCATAAAACGATGTTTTAAAGAAATATTCAGGGTTATGTAAAACCTGATAGGGCTGAAAAGCGTCAAGAACAGTATCCATGGCTGTCTGTGCGCATACTTTTCCAGTATTGGCTTTTCCAATACCGTCGGAAAGAACAGCCATCACCCCTGCGCTGCTGGATTCAAATCCTGCCATATCTGACTGTATTTCCTTATCTCCCATTGTCTGGCTGATTACACACCGGCCAAAAGAGCCGCTCTCATTTTCCTCGTTTCTGTTCGTTTCCTCTCCAGGCAAAAGAAGTCTGCCTGCGACGGAAACAAGTAAAGCTGCTCCAATACCAATCATTATTGTCAGCATCATTTTTGATCATCCCATTCAAAATTTTCTCCGCACAAAGGTACAAATAAAAAACGGCTTTTTCCCAGTTCTATTACATCATATGGTTTTAATTCTGTTGGAATATAAACCGCTTCTTCATTCAGATAGGCTAGTCCAGCTGCATCGCCAGGCAGAATCACCGTGTTCCTTTTTTTCTGATCGTAAACAATTATGGTGTGATTCTTCCGGTTGATCTCGTTGTCTCCCAGGATCTGTATATCCATGTCATCCCCTCTGCCTACAAAATTTTTGCCACCATGAATTTTATAATCCATTCCAATTCTGGCTCCGGCTATGCACACCAGCCATCCACATACCGGACTGACCTCTTCCTGAAGCAGTTCAACAGCAGGCTCAAAACCAAGGGGTTTGGTGTCATCCTTTTCTTCCTTTAATTTCATCTGACAGTATGGACAGGTATTTCCATAACGTCTTGCATTAAATACATGTCCGTTTGGGCATCTTACTAAGCTCATGTTTTATTCTCCAATCTATGTTCTTATGTCAATAAGAGACGGGTATTTGCTATGTAAATAATATCTCCCGCCGATAATCTGCAAGGCCGGTTTGTTACCTGATAACAGCCGCCGTCTTCCACCTTTTTGATTTTTACACCATTTTGAGAACCCAAATCCTCCAGATACCAGGAATCCAGGCAAAAATTTAATACTGCATGCTGAGAGTCAATAAATGTGCTGTATTCACAATCTTCTAAATCAACATCGACCTCTTCTTCGTCATTCTTCTTTCCTATGATCAACGCCGTTTTTCCCGCCAGATCCCAGGATTTTACTGGTCTTTCCTTTTCATCCAGAAGTACCAGCTGACTGACTCCTGACATTTTTTTATAATCTGCCCCGCTTTGCCTTTTTTTTGTATTATGAGAGGTCATTAAAACAAGAATATCCGCCAGAACCAGAACCGAAACTGCTGCGATTGGAATCTGTATCCACATGCCTTTGCGGTTTAAATATAAGAAACACAGGTTAAATAATAATGAGCAGATCAACACTGCCATATCAAGTACGATTTTCTTTTTTTTGATGGATTTCATGCACCTTCGGGCTCCTTCATCATTTTTTTACGCCAAAAAAAGAAGAAAACAAATCATCTGGATTTACCGGTCCAGTGGACTTTTTAGAGCTATTAGTCTCTTTGTAGGTTTCCATTCCCTTTCCAGGCTGAAAACCAAAAAAGCGTTCAAACTGGCTTAAATCAGGAGCTGGTCTTTCCGTCTCATTATTTGAATAGCCACGGTTGTTTTTCCCCTGCTCTTGTCTTGTGCTCTCCCGGTTATCACTAAAGCCAAGATCATACCGCTTCCGCTTTTCTTCATCTCCAAGTACCTCATAGGCTTCCTGGATTTCATACATCTTTTTATTTCCTACCGGATCATCCTTTATTACATCCGGATGGTACTTTTTTGCCAGCTTTCTATACGCTGCCTTAATCTCTTTTTCTGTTGCCTGTGAGGATACCCCCAGAATCTTATAGTAGTTGAGCATATTCTATTTTCCTTACCGAAAAGGGCTGCCAAACGGCAGCCCCCACATGTTTACACGCTGTATCCGCCTTCCACAGCGATTTGCGCCATCTTGTCTTTTTTCTGCTTCACAATCAGCTTAAATGTACCAACACCCTCGGTATCGCCGTAGTCTTCTTTATAGTCAACTACAAATGCATTGGGGTATGTAAATTTACGAATTACCTGGGAAGCTGCAATTACTTCAATGGTTACTTTCCGATAACAGTCAGATTTCTCTGCAGGTACTAATGACCAGAGTCCCAGCTGTCTTGTTCCATCAAATGGATCTCCGTCAACTGCGGTTAAAATCTTTCCTGAAATTTCTACAGTGCTTCCCAAATCAGTGGAACGGGCATTGGAGTCATGGGGAATATCGGTTCTGAATTTCACTCCTGTAATGCTGATTGTTCCTAAATCAATGGTAGATGGTCCTTCTACTTTTAATGTAAATCCCATAATCGGTTCCTTCCTTTCTTTTCCTTATTTTAATTATTCTCCGCTGAATCCGCCTTCAAATTTCAGATTTACCATCTTATCTTTTTTCTGCTTGATAAGAAGTTTGAAAATGCCGGTACCGGTTTCATCTGTAAAATCCTCTGAGTAGTCCACAACGAAAGCATTAGGTACTGTAATCTGTCTAACCACCTGTGATGCACTGACCACATCGATCTGAACATTGCGGTAGCAATCAGAATTCTCTGCCGGAACAAGAGACCATCTGGCCAGCTTGCTGGTATCGTCTGCGGCTTCCCCGCCTACTGCTGCCAGTATCTTTCCTTCAATCAGTACCGTAGATCCAAGATCTGTTGATCTTGCGTTGGAATCGTGGGGAATATCTGCCCCAAACACCACGCTAGTGATGCTTGTCTCACGCAGTTCCACAGATTCGCTGCCTGTGATTTTCATTCTAAGTCCCATTAATTTTCCTCCATTCTCTTTTATCTATTTTTTGTAAACTATAAGCCCTGTGAATTCGGCTTTCAGTTACCGATTTTAAGGATCTTTCCTTTCATTTCGGAAAGATCAGGTATTACGCTGACTGTCCTTTTCTGGTCAATTCAACTTTTAAGTTTCTGGTTGTATTGCTGAACGTCAGCTGAACATTGCAGATACCATTTTTCTCATCTATATTGAAATCCAGTTCATCTCCATCCTGAAGTAAGGAGTTAACGTACTGGCGGTTTGCATCCCATTTACTCTTCTGGCTGCTTGGATTATTGCTGAAAAACTTAAGGATTTTGTCCTGCTTGAAATCACCGCTGTAAAACGCAGCATTCTTTCTATGTAGGTAACCACAAGAGTCTTGTAAATGGGTTCAAATTCTGTACCGTTGCTTAGTAAATTTCTTGCTTTGTAAACCATAATATTTCTGATATCTCTGCCCTTATGCTGAGCATTATCGGAAGTAAACACAAAGCCAAAGCCGGTATTGTTAATAGAATTCTTAATTGCATTGGTAAATCCTGAAATTTCCTTTGTCATGCTGGTAGTAACAAGTAGTGCATTATCATCTGCTTCAATATCGTAACGCACACCCGGGTATTCCATGGACGTATTGGGGAATCTTTGTTTTAAATATTCCGGACACTGCCAGGAAGCTGCAATACCTGCCGCGCCGTAGGCCGCTCCTATGTAAACACCCTCAATCCACATTTTCATAATGTCTTCTTTTTCCTTAGAAAGAGCAACATTTCCTTCCTCATCAATTACCATACGGTTATCGAGAATCAGTCCTGATTTATCCTTTGGTATAATGGTTACGTTAGGAATACAGGGAACTACAAATTCGCTGTACTCTTTTTTCATTAAAGGTGTACATTTATCTTTAAAGATACCAATACCCTCTGTTGCCACATAGCTGAATGTGCTTTCTTCACCGGTGGAAAAGCTGAAGAATGTAGTAATCTTATAAGGTGTAATTGCATTCATCAAGGTAGCAAGACTTTCCATGGAATTGGTTCCAGGTTTCTTCACTTTCTGATTACCTGCAAAACGCATTCTCTGTAATTTTCCGCCTCCGGACTGATTGAGTTCCACATCAGGTACAATTCCAAACCACAGAGTATTTTCAAACTCATTTTTATCATTGGTGGTATTTAAATAAGTTAAAAGTCTTGGAAGATTGCTTGATTTTACTAACATTTCCAAAGGAATATTTGTAATAAGAAGCTTAGGCTGCATTCCTTTTTCCTTTACCTGATACTGATCAAAAAATGCCTTAACGCCAAGAATCTTCTCAATCAGGGGTTTTACAGCCTTTACAAAATCGTCCTTGCTCTTTTTGTAGAATTCAAGGTATGTATTGTAATTGCGGACTTCTAATTCACGGTCTACGCTGCTTTCCACGGTTGAGGTAAGAGGACAGAAGGTTCTGACTACCAGTTCCCTTACATAATCGGAAGGAGTATCATTTAAAGCATCGTAGTCATCTCTGAATGTCTGCACCAGGCTGGAATTAACATGATCATCTACAACTGCCAGCTGGGTTCCCTCCTCCTGTTTCATCTCCAGAATCTTTAATTCTCCGTCATCTCCCATGCTTAACAGTCCGGCCTTAAATTCCTGTCCGCCCTGTGCCGATTCTCCGCTTCCAAGAAGGAGACGGGTTTTAATATCTTCAATTGCAAGAGGAAGCATGGCTAAAACATTATTGTAGTTATGGCTCGCCTGTTCAAACTGAAAGTTTAACTGGTCTCCCATATCCAGGCGTTTTGGATCCTCATCATCAAGCTCCATATATTTGCCGTATGTATACTGAATCTCTTTTCTCACCTGGCGGATATCTTCCATAATTTTTTTCGGTGAAATCATATCAAGAACATTGCTGAACTTAAAATCCACATTTGCCACTCCCATGGCCCCTTTTGCGCCCTGAAGAGTAATCAGCATATTTAACAGGTCATTCATTTCATTAAGCGGAATTTCCGTAATACAATTGTCCGGAATATTCTCTGGTTTCACCAGACTGTACTGAATACTTCCTGTTTTGGCATCGCACCAGGAGTAAACAACTGGCGCAAATTTCTCCAGAAATTCTGCAAAACTTTCTACCAGAAGCATTTCATTGATTTCCTTGATCTTGTCATCATCAAGGCTTGTCTTTCCTCTGACATCTCCGATCAGGGTGAGTAAATTCAGCTTTTCCGGATTAATTTCTGAAAATAATATTGTCCGGTTTGTTTGTGTAATTGTTTCCATAAGCTTCTCTCTCTCTTTCTTACTTTTATTCATCCGCTCTCATCCTGAAAAAGGGATGGCAAGCGTAAACAACGATATTGGTTTAATTTAAAACTGTTACTGAATCATTGATATATAATGAATCTCCAGATCATAGATTCTATCCGGTGCAGTTACGGATATAATGTCACCAAAGCTGACACTGTACTGAATCTTCTTGCAGACAATAGAGCTGCCAATCATAATAGAGGAATTAGATGAATGATACAAAATCATACGCCGGTCCTCATCTGCTATGAGAAAGATATTATCTAGCCCTAAGTTTGCAGAAGCTTCCGGGTATTCTTTCATCAGATCCCCAAGACTGACTCTGTTGTCTTTGATCTTATACATAGGGAAGGTAAGGGGCGGGATTTCTTCATCTCCCTCAGGCTGTCCAATAAAGTAAGCATCCATTTTTCCCTGAAAACGGTTTTGCGCTTTCTTCTCGGTTATAACTTCAAGCTCAGGTTTGGGTTTATGGAATATTCTCCATATAATCCCACCAAGTATCAGGACCGCAATTAAAATCGCCCACCAGTATGCCTGCCATACAGGCATAACTGCAACCAGATACGTATAGGATATGGCTGTCTCTCCATCAGATATTTTAAAAATAACATTCTGGAGACCGGATTTAACGGGTTTAACATGTAGAACCCCTTCTTCTATGGATACCTTAGCAGCGCTGTCTGAATTTTGTTCCAGTGTATAGGTAAGGGTATCTCCATCCGAATCTGTAAAATAATCATTAAGTATAAATTTTTTTTCACCACTTAATGGATTGTATTTGATTTGATCCGGAAGAGCGCCTGCCGGTGGTGTATTCACTACTGAAACCCTGACAGTATCAAATATACAGGATTCCATAGCATCATCTAAACGGCTTTCTATGTAATAAGTTCCTGATTTTGTTAGCGTTGCCTCCCCTGTAATCACTCCATCTTTCACAACTGTACTAAGGCTGTTTCGTCCGCCTTCTGATTGTCCATCTGCGTATAATTCAATTTTAGGTGTGAACCCTTTGTAGAAATTTTCATCTGAGATCACAGTCCCTGCTTCATCTTTAAAATAAATCTTAAACGGCAGCGGCTTGTTCCGGCCTGTAGACGTATCTAATTCCAAAATTGGAATTAAATCTCTGTAACTGATCAGGTAAATCTTTAATCCCTGATTTTCTACCGTTCCTGTCTGAACGATTAATTCTCTGATGTCTTTACTCACATCTGATATCTTGGCAACAGAATAATGGAATAAATTGACCGGTTTTATCTGCTGATCTCCGTAGATAACCGTGGTGTCACCAATCTGCTGGGGTGAGATCATCAGAACATCCATTTCATCTAAATAGGAATCATCCAGTTTAATTCGAATACTTTGACTTCCTGCGGCATAAACACCATTGGTTATTTCCTGAATTTTGTACGCCATGTTGGAATTGAATATTCCATAAAGGACTTCAATCAATGTCTCAGGTTTTTTCCACTGAATAATTCTGTCCGCCTGTCTGACCTGCAATATCTTTTAAAATCTCTTTGTTCCCGTCATATTTTCCAAAAGCAACGGTATAGACCGGTACCCCCTGGGATTTACAGGCCTCGATGGTATTCTTTAAGTCTGCATTGGAAGTTTCTAATGTTCTTCCGGTTTTAGATCCTTTTAAATCCGATTCTCCGTCAGAAATCAGAACTACCATACGCTTTCGACCGCTCTCCGGCCCTGACAGACCAAAAGCATAACTTAACCCCAATCCTATATCTGTATTGCCGGAGTAGCCGGAAGCATCCATCAGACTTTTTAAAGCGTCACGGTCTTCCTGAGACTTTACCGAAGCCGGAGCCGCTGATGTAACAATCTGATCATTGTAAGCCACAAACCCAATCCTTATGTCAGCACTGTGAACAGTATCCACAAATGCCTTGACCATCCCCACTCCTGTATGATCCGGATCATTGGTTTTCATAGAACCGCTGTAATCCATGACGAACATTACGTCCAGCCCATTTTTTTTACTGGCTATTTCCTCTGCGGATACAGGGAACGTAACAGATAGAAAAGCAAAACATAATAGAACCGCCAATACTGCATTTAATCTCTTCATATACGTCCACACCTTTGTATTAATTTGTTAGTTACATTATAATACAAAAATATGCAAAAAAACCGTTCATGTAATATTTAGCACGCTACATGTAATTTTTGGTAAAAAACAGCTGAATTTTTCCCTTGATTCGACATTTTTCGACACGAATCACCTGATCTTTCATCAACTGAGAGGCGAAATCAGACTATCAATATCTGGATTATTCAGGTAATCAGCACGCATGATCCCTGCATACCTATAGTCAAAATCAAGCAGCGAAGAAAGCTCACCGCCAAGCTCCCTGATATACCATCTGTCCTCATACTTCACGGTATCAATACAAATAATATAACGGGTACCATTTAATTCAAACACAGCTGCAATGCTTTCTGTGTCATCTGCACCGTAAGCTTTCATCCTCCTGAGTTTTATATTCTGAAAATCATTTGACCCATAAGACTCTGACATTTTTTCCGGACTAATATATCCCAAATTTTTATGGAACTCGTATTCAAACGTTTTGGCAATTCTGATAACCCGAAAGATACATCCAATTCTTCCGCCTGAACCAGATCAGCCGTATCTATTTCCGAAAAGACACACAATGCCGTGTATTGTTCTAATAAATTCCACCGAATGTCATTTTTTCTGCTTTCAATGTTTAAATCTCTGGTAAAATCAGTTACAGCTGGGAAATTAAATTCCTGCTGCATAAAAATATATGCCCCACTACTTTCTAGTCTGGTCCGAAAATCAAAATGATCCACATAGCTCTCCACTGCAAATGTACCAATCATCTTGTCCTGTTCATTGGCTGCAAGATATTCCAGGTATCTTCTGACTGCCATCTGAGACGAATCAAAGCCTCCTGTTTCCTCGTTGATGGCAGCAGACCCTAATGCACCATGCTCCGCTTCTGCCTCTAATAAGTTTTTTGAAAAATCAGGCACCAATTGTTTTAAAATCTGCTCATCCGCTGTTTCTAACGAGAGTGTCCCTACCTCTGTTCTTTCCATTCCTGACATATTGGCAAAGATTCCGCCTAACTGGTGATTAAACCACCGGCCGTCCTTTCTTATTACATCAAAAATCAAAAAGAATTTCCTGCCATCCACTTCAATAGCGGCAACACAGCTTACCATTTTATCCCCGCCATACCGTTTCGCTATTCTGATTAAATTTTCCTGATGTTTTTCATTCGTGTAAGCATCATCTAAATCTCCAGGGTCAACAAATCCCACCAGCTTCACTGATTTAAGATCCACAGCCTTTATACCGCTCTCCAGATTATCGACAAAAGCCTTTACCTCCGCTGTATTTTTTAGACGCACAGGAACATCCTCCAAGCCAAGCCCGCAAAGAATTGCAAATTGACGCATAATATCATCTGTATCCATATTTTCTGAAAAGCTATCTGCCATGCACTTTAAATTACTCTCCCTAAGCCCTGTTAAATAACCCTTTACTGCACTCTCCGGAGAATCAAATCCAGGCTGTGCAGTTGTCTGGGAGGTATTAGTAAAACCTTCCTGCAAAGGTAATTTAGAATGCATCTGTGAAATAACCTTTTTCCCTTCTATAAGCTCAGAACTCTCCTGTGCAGAACAGGCACACAAGGATCCAGATACCAGAAATGCTGCTGCAACTGCTAAAACAAATTTTCCACGTTTCATCATTTTCATATACTCCCTTAATTTCGCAACTTTTGGTTACATTATAATACATTAATTTACAAAAATTTCATTCATGTAATTTTTAGCACCCTACATGTAATTTTTGGTAATTTAGTATCAGTAAAAACAAAAAAAGAAAAGCAGCTATTAACTGCTTTTCTAAGATAATCATTATTGTGAAATATTAAGTTTTCACTGCACTACCTCATCCTGCTTTCCATTCCATATAAACAATATCAGGCACAGATCTTCCACATTTACCTGGCAGTTTTTAAACCTGACACCACCCCATGGTTTCAAACATAATCTCTTCCACTTCCTTACGCCTGCTGCGGCTGACTGGCAGACAGGTTCCATCCATTAATTCCACTACGTCATTAGAGATTCTGGCAATCTGGGTGAAACTCACCAGATAAGACTGGTGTATTCTGATAAAACGAATCTTACGGTCTTTTAATTCGTGTTCTATCTCCTCCAGACTTTTGTATAGTCTGTGACGGCCCTCTTCACATGCGATCTCAGTCAGTCGGAGCTTACTTTCAAAATACAGTACTTTCTTTAAATATACCTGACTCTCTGTTCTGCCATATTTGAAGTGATAATATAAGTCTTTTGTCTCAATCAGATTTAATATGTGGCTGAAATTATTATTGAATTCAGGATCCCTTACGGGCTTAACAAGGTATCCGATGGGTGCTGAGCGAAAGGCCTGATTGATGTATCTCTGATGAGATGTCATAAATACAATTTGTACCATGCGGTCGTATTCACGGATTCGTTCTGCTGCCATCAATCCATTCATACGTCTCATCTCAATATCCATATAAATGATGTCGAAACGCTTTCCTAAATAAACAGCTCTGACAATTTCATCACCGTCACAGAAGGTCTCCACATCCAGATTTATTTCTCTCTCAATCCCAATCCTGCGCAAACGCGTTTCTGCTTCCAACAGCAGCAGATGGTCATCATCACATACTCCTATTTTTAACATGGCCTCTCCTCCTATTATCCAGCAATCTCCGAAATCAGTTTTTCTACAGATTTGCTTCTTCATCAAATGTTAATGGTATGCTAATTATGTTTCTTAACGGTCTCAGCATATAACTATTTTCGACAACTTTCAACCCAAGTGCCAAAATTATACACGTTGAGTTCCAAAATTGACACATTTCGCTTTTTAAAAGTTACTTTTTTTTTATATTAAAACAATATTTTTTTTTATGATTTTATAATTGTTATTTTTAACACATTCTTTATAAAAAAGCAAAAAAGGAATGAGCATTACGCTTCTAATATAGAAGCATACCGCTCATTCCTGTTAATTATATAACAATCTAGGCTCCGGTTCCGGATTTATTAATTACTTTATCAATGAATATAGATACATACTCTTTACAAAACTGTGTTCCTGCTCCCTTTAAAAGCTCACTGATTGCAATTTCCTTTGGCAGCGCGTGGCGGTAGCTCCGCTCACTGATCATGGCGTCATAAGCATCTGCTATGGCAATGATTCTGGACTGTATGGGAATCTCCTTTCCCTTCAGCCCTTTGGGATATCCGCTTCCATCCCAGCGCTCATGATGGGCAAGCACGTAATCCGCCATTTCTGAAAGCTCATTCACTGTACTTAAAATGCGGTATCCGATTTCGGGGTGCTTTTTTATCTCTCCCCATTCATCTAAATCAAGCTTTCCGTTCTTATTAAGAATACCTTCTTCAATTGCTACCTTGCCAATATCGTGAAGGAGGCCAACTGTTTTTAATTCCTTGATGTCATCTTCCTGAAGTTCAAGCGCTTCCCCCATCTTTTCACACAGCTCTGATACACGAAGGGAATGCTGTTCCTCTCGGAAGTTCTTTTCATGAAGTGCCGCCATAATGGTGTAAATGGTCTTTCCCCTCATGCTGGGACTTTCCATCAGCTTTTTCCGATACATAAAATCTTCGGCTTTCTTTAAAACCTCTGTAATGGAATCATCACTGCTGCACTTTATACTGTATCCGAAAGAGATGGAAAGCATGATTTTATTCACAGCCTGAGCCTTTGCCATGTCACTCATGGATGAAATCATCTTTTTAATCTCTTTTTCGCCTGTGCCGGGTGAAAAGATCACAAACTCATCTCCACCAAGCCGGCATATGATATCATGGCTGCGGGTGTTGTTCATCAGAACTGCCGCCGCTTTTCGTATGTATTCATCTCCTGCTGCATGACCAAAGGAATCATTAATCAGTTTCAGACCATTGATATCTGCCATGGTGATTACCAGCGGATAGTTAAACTCCTGGTCCAAAACCTTCAGCTGCTCTTCAAAATATCTTCTGTTATACAAACCAGTAAGCGGATCATGAAAGCTTAAATAATTCAGTCTTTCCTGAGCCTGCCTGCGCTCGGTTATATTATTGACTATCAGGGCCAGCTGGTTTTTGCCAGGGCAGAAAACAATCACCTCATAATATGTGCTTGTCCTGTTCCGAAACCGTTCATAGCGGGCTGGCTCCCCTGTTCTCACAGTCTTTGCAAGCAGCTCCCATATATCAGGATCCAGAGTGTCATGTATGTCACAAAAATATCCTCCCAGCACAGAAACTTCCTTGTCACAGGCCAGTTCCTCATAGCAGGGATTTACATCAATCAGCCTGTAGTGCCTGATGTCGGTTTCATTCTCTCCCTCAAACAGTGCCATTCCAAGCTGCATATGAGCTATAATTGTCCGGTATTTCTCTTCACTTTCCATAAGCATCTGATCATAAAGACCGATCTTTTTATACTGCATCTTCAGTTCTTTATAACTTTTGCTCAGTTCTTCTTCTGCGGCACCGGCTTTGTTAAGCAGTCTTAACATCACATAGTATAAAAATGCGGAAGTACAAAATACAAATATGACTCCCTTCCCCATGCTAAAAAGCATGACTGAATGGGAATTGCTGACAATGGCAGGAACCAATCTGTCAGAACACAAAATCCAGAACAAACCAAGCAGAAAATAAGCCACGCAGATCTTAAGTCCTTCCTGCTTTAATTCCTTTCTGCTCTTATTTAACATAAGGAAATGTTCCCTCAGCCTTTTCCACATACCGCCCCTCCTTTGATGATTTTATTATACACGATTTTCATTCTTCTGAAAACCAATAAGTGATATTTTTCTATAGTTGGATAAAACTGGTAACAAAAAAACACGGTCTGAAAATAGCCGTGTCTTTCTAACAATTTATTCTAATTGATCGGACATGTTGTCAATGTCCTTTAATTCAGCAGCGCTTTCTGCTTCTAAAAGAAAAACATCAGACGGGTGGGCTCTGATTATCTTCTTTCCGCCCCTGTCACCTGTTAGCTCCATCAGCTCTCTTCTGTAGCTGCCTGCAAATATGGCAGGATTGCCCGGCTCTCCTCTAAAACATAAACAGGCAAGTCCCTTTTTGCTTTCATAAAATCCTTTCACCAGCGCCTCTATGGTAGAAGATTTTAAGTAGGGCTGATCACAGACTGCAAATAAAAAATCTGTGTTTTCATGTTCCAATTCCTTTAATGCCAGTTGAATGGAATGAGATATCCCCAGTCTGCTGTCCCTGTTTACTATGATTTTATATCCGGTGTCTTTCATGTACTCCATAATCTCATGGTATTGGGTAACGATCAGTTTTCTGGAAAACAAACCTTTTGGAAGCTGGTCCATTTCTTCTATAATATAACGGTACATCGGCTTTCCATTAATTTCATAAAGCAGCTTATTTCCATTGAACCTTACGCTGTCCCCCCGCTGCCAGAAGAATCAGTGTCATATTCATGTTGAAATCCTTTCCTTCTGGGCAAAATGCTTTTTTTGAAGACTTAATATAGCTTCCAATACTCCCCCACCAATGGCAGATGCCTTGTCAGAAATCGTATAACAGTGCAAGGTCACTCCTCTGGGATCAATGTCTCCTGATTTCATTCCCCGAAAAACAGTTACTCCATCCTGAAGCAGTCCTCTTACCACTCCTCCCACCTGGGCAAGCACAGGAGTATCATTTACATACCCAACCACATCATTTAACTGCACGACTGCTCCAATAGTTACAGCTGGGTGAAATACGCCGTGATCCACAGCACGTATGATCCGTTCTTTATCATAGCCACCTATCATTCCCGGAACCCCCGTATTGGGTTTGGCACTGCCGTTCCAGATGCACCGTCCCAGATCATGGCCCCGTTTTGTTTCCACTACGCAGTGGCAGTCCTTCCCCCGCAGTAAAACCAGGTCCGACTGCGATTACAATGTCTGCATCCGTAATCCTGGTACCCAGATTCTTCTTTGCTATAATCGCATCTACAACTGCATCCGGATTCCATTTTTCACGGATACCGCACTCCTCATCAACCACCACTGCCACCTGGTCCTTAGACAATGCTTCCTCTACTTCTTCCATGCTGCGGCATAATACGCCGGTAATGTCCTCTACTTTAGTCCTGTTTTCGTAAACAGCTCTTGAAAATGCCACAGTACGCCTTACGGTGGTGGGTACGGGTTTCTCAGTCATAACCACTAAAAAGCCGCAGCGGTGGAGGCGGCAGGCGATTCCAGATGCCAGATCACCTGCTCCTTTGATCAATATCTTCATCCTACCAGCCCTTTCCGAATCCGCAGTTTGGATAATGACATTCCTCACAGGAGAGGCACAGCCCCCCTTTTCCAAGCTTATCAAGTTCTTCTTTTGTTATGGGATCATCTGCCATCAGTCTTGGCAGCACTAAGTCAAATACCGTTCTTTTGGAGTACATCACACAGCCCGGTAGTCCTGCAACCGGAATGTTCTTTCCATCTTTCCGGTAATAGGATAAAAGAAACATGGCTCCCGGCAGAACCGGAGCACCATAAGATACCACTTCAGCTCCCGTATTTCGGATTGCCAGCGGAGTTTTGTCATCCGGGTCCACGCTCATGCCGCCGCTGACCAGTACCATGTCCGCTCCCTGTCTGATAAATTCAAGAATGGCCTCAGAGGTATGCTTCGGCTTATCATCGGTTACCGTCTGTCCCAGTATTTCTCCGCCAAACTCTTCTGCCTTCGCTCTTAGAACCGGGCCGAATGCATCCTTGACCTTTCCACAATATACTTCACTTCCTGTTGTAACAATACCCACTTTTTTATTTTTATAAGGCAGTATGGAAAATATCCTTTTTCCGCCGCAGAGTTTTTTTACTGCCTCCATCTTGTCCTTTTTAATTACGAGAGGAATAATCCTGGTTCCGCAAAGCTTATCCCCTGGTTCTACAGGAGTATTGGGATGCCTGGAAGCAATCATCATATCTCCGGCACTGTTTATTATATCAAGCAGACCGGTGTCTATTTTTAAAAGTCCGCGAATGGTGGACTTTAATTCTATTTTCCCTTCTTTTACATCGCCCCTGTCCATATGGTCGTTTCTGCATAATTCACAAAGTATTTCAGCAGCCTCATTCTCATGATACATGGTATCATCCTTTTCCCAAATATACAGATGTTCTTTTCCCATTGACAGCAGTACAGGAATATCTTCCTCTGTTACCACATGACCTTTCCGGAATCTTGCATCCTTTGAAACTCCAGGTATGATCTGGGTCATGTCATGGCAAAGAACATGACCTGCTGCGTCTTCCGTTCTGATCTCTTTCATCTTGCTGATCCCTTTCGCGTGTCTCTAATTCTGAGCCTTTTCTATAAAACTGGTTACTGCTGTGTACTTCGCCCATTGTTTTCCCATTGCATCTGCTACTGCCTGGGCACTGGACAGCCGCCTTTTATCATCTGCTTTGTTTATTAAAATCCGGTATTCCATGGATTCAACTCCCTTTCGGGTCCCATTGGTGCTGGTCAGTATCTTTGCTGCATCAGAAGGCGTAATTGGTCCGTACTTTTTCTGACCGTCAAACACCTGTGGTGTCAGTTCATAACGAAAGCACATCTCTTCCCACGGCTCACCAATACAGTTAAGCCCCATACAGCCAATCACTGCATGAGTTCCGCCTGGTAAAACCGGTTCATTTATCTTAGGTATCTTAATTGGAAGGCGCTTTGCACCGTCTGCTTCCACAAGAAGGACATCACAAAGCAGCGTCAGCCGTTCCAGCTCAGAAAGTTCCATTCCCTTTAGCTTCCCCTCTTCGGCAGGCAGGCCGGTAACCAGTACCCAGCCTGCCAAAGGAAAGAGCTCCTTATGATCTGTTATAAAATTACTCACAGTTTTCCAGTCACCTGCCTCTGTGACAATTCTGTCAGCCGGCCGTAAAATATGGGTACTGGTAGTTACAATTACCCGCTTTTCCTGAGCTGCCAGCTCATCGGCCAGGCAATACATGGAGGTAGTCTTCCCACCCCCCGCCGGTAAAAGCCAAAATCATAGGTTCTTTTAAAGGAATACGAAGAGCTTCCCATAGAGAATCCTTTTCTTCCAGCTGTAATATTCCATCTGACACATCAATTGCATATGCGCTTTTTAATATCATCAGGAAATCACCATTGGCTTGTTTCTGGCCACATAGGAACCTGTCTTTTCCAATAAGACTTCACCATTCTCAGCTGCCAGTCTGCCCCCTAAAAATACAAGCTCCGCTTTTCCTTCAACGGAAATTCCTTCAAAGGGACAGTAATCCACATGGGCAACCTGATTCTCAACAGACATGGTCCATCTGGTATCCGGGTTAAAAAACCACAAGATCAGCGTCACTTCCAGGAGCTATCACGCCTTTTCTTGGATAAACTCCGTAAAGCTTCGCTGGATTTTCTGAGAGCAGCCGGCACATCTGTTCCACAGTCAGACCATTTTGTTTTACACCAAAGCTGTAAACCAGGGCAGGACGGGCTTCCACTCCGGGCATTCCGTTTGGTATCTTCGTAAAATCTTCTTTGCCTGCTGCTTTCTGATCAGTAGTGAAGCTGCAGTGATCGGTGGATACCGTCTGAATCTGGTCTGTCTTTAAAAGCTCCCAAAGCTTCTGTCTGTCTGATTCCTTCTTAATTGTAGGTGAGATTACATATTTACTTCCCTCAAAACCTGGAAGATCATAAACATCTTCATTGAAAATCAGATACTGGGGACAGGTTTCCACATATACTTCCTGCCCTCTTTCTCTTGCATATGCAATCTCTTTATAACCGGCTTCCGAGCTTAGATGTACGATGATAACCGGGCAATCCGCCACCTGGGCTATCTTTAGAAGACGGCCTGCTGCCTCTGCCTCTACTGCCGCTGGTCTTGTCTTTTTATGGGCATTAACCGTAAAATTACCCTTTGCTTTTTCTTCCTCAATCAGCGCCTCTATGATTCCCTTGTTTTCACAATGTACACCTGCAATTCCTCCGGCTTCTTTTAAACGTTTTAAGATCTGGTATATCTTGTCAGCCATATACATCTCATCATAAGTCATATACAGCTTAAAGGAAGTCACACCTTCTGAAACGATAGTGTCAAGCTCTTCGCTTACGGAATGATTCCAGTCTGAGACTGCCAGGTGAAAGCCATAATCACAGGATGCGTTGCCATCCGCTTTTTTATGCCAGTTTTTCAGTGCCTGGTGCAGACTTTCTCCCTGGTACTGGGTGGCAAAATCAATAATCATGGTGGTTCCTCCGGCTATAGCTGCCTTGGTTCCTGACTCAAAATCATCTGCTGTTACGGTCCCTGCCACATGAAGATCAAAATGAGTATGGGCATCAATAAACCCCGGGAACAAAAGTCTGCCGGTTACATCAATAACATCTGCTTTTTCCTCTTCAATTCCCGGTTCCACAGCCAGAATCTTTCCATTCTCCATGAGAACATCCGCTGCAACCGCCTTGGTTCCCGATACTACGGTTCCGCCTTTCAACAACGTCTTCACAGCAAATCCACTTCCTTTCTTCTAATCCGGTTTGCTTTTGCATACCGGTCTATGCCATCTATTTTCCCTTTTTCATGGTTCTTTGTCAATCCTAAAAAGACGCAGAGAAGTTTTTTTCTCCTGCGTCTTTTTCCGGTTATTTTTTCTTTTTTCCGATAAGCCGTCTCTTCCAAAGGCAGGGATGTCCGAAATACTCCGTCATACTTATAATAAGCGCCCTGCACCGCTGGTGCAGTAGGAATTGAGGTAATCTCTCCGATTCCAATTGCCCCGTAGGCCAGCGGATCGTGATTTCGTTCTACAATAATGCTTTCTACATCCGGTGTTTTATCTGCCCGGAATAATCCAAGCGTACCGAATTTTGCAAGTGGAACTCCCTGGTTTAATGGAAATTCTTCCGTAAGGGCATATCCCAGTGACATGACCACACCGCCTTCAATCTGTCCTTCTACAGACAGAGGATTAATGGCCTTTCCTACATCGTGGGCAGCCAGTATCTTTTCCACGGTACCGTCTTCTTTTAAACAGGCTACCTGGGTGGCATAGCCATATGCCACATGAGAGACGGGATTTCTTCTCGCTTCCCATAGGATCAGTGGCAGCCAGATATTCTCCATAGTATTCTTTTCCATTTAGAGCTGACAGTTCTTTTTTGTCATCTAAATCCTGAAGGATCTGGACACATGCCCTCCTTGCCGCTTCCCCTGTTACCAGAGTCTGGCGGGAGCCGGAGGTAGTACCGGAATCAGGTGCCAGATTGGTCTCAGCAGCAACGTAGACCACCTGATCGCCTTTAATACCAAGGGTTTCGCATACGATCTGCTCCAGAACAGTTCCCAGTCCCTGACCAATACAGGATGCACCAGATCTGATATGAACTTTTCCATCTTCCACCGTCAGCCTGCACCTTCCCCAGTCAGGAAGTCCCACTCCTACACCGGCATTTTTCATGGCACAGGCGATTCCTGCATATGGATGGCTTTCATAAATGTCCTTTACTGCAAGCAGAGTTTCCACAAGGGCAGTTCCTTCTGCAGCAATCTGACCGTTGGGAAGTTCCTGCCCCCGGCCGAATGGCATTCCGAAATCGGATTTCCCATGGACTGATGCCAACCTTCTCTGCCAGCAGGTTTAAGTTGCACTCTATGGCAAAACAGCTTTGTGTGACTCCGAATCCCCGGAATGCGCCTGCAGGCGGATTGTTGGTGTAGACGGCGGTTCCTTCAATGTCAATATTCTGATAATGATAAGGTCCTGCTGCGTGGGTACAGAGGCGCTGAAGTACAGGGCCTCCCAGGGAAGCGTAAGCTCCTGTATCCGTAATCACCACTGCTGTCATACCGGTAAGATAACCATTCTCATCGCATGCAGTGGTAAAATCCATAGAGGCCGGATGGCGCTTGGGATGGACCATAATGCTTTCTTTCCTGGTCAGTTTTACTTTGACTGGTTTACCAGTATGATAAGCTAAAAGTGCAGCGTGATGCTGAACGGACATATCCTCTTTTCCGCCGAATCCGCCTCCTACCAGCTTATTGATGACATGGACCTTTGAAAGCTCCCAGCCAAGCATTCCCGCACATTCCTTTTGCGTATCATAAGTTCCCTGGTCAGAGGAATAGATTACAGCTTCTTCTTTTCCCGATCTACTATGGCTATAGCGCACTCCGGTTCCAGAAATGCATGCTCTGTAAACGGCGTTTCATAATGCATGGTTACCGAATAGGCAGAGTTTTCTATGGCTTTCTTTGCGTCTCCTCTGATCAGATGCTCATGGGCTAAAATATTACCAGTATCATGAACAAGAGGTGCATCCGGCTGTAAAGCTTCCCGGGGTGAAAAGACTCCTTCTAACTCCTGGTATTCAATCTCAATCAGCTTCTTCGCTTCTTCCAGAATCTCCGGGGTATCCGCTGCCACTAGACAGACTGCATCTCCCACATATCTGGTAATCTCACCTACCGGAATCATGGTATCCCAGTCTTTTTTTAAATGTCCCACTTTATTCTTACCCGGAACATCCTTAGCAGTTAAGACTGCACGTACTCCAGGCAGTGCTTTGGCTTTGGAATCGTCGATAGAGAGAATCCTTGCCCGGGGGTATTTACTCCGTACCGCACTGCCGTAGATTAAACCCTCCACTTCCATATCGTCTGCGTATTCCCCGTAACCCAGCACTTTTTCCGGCACATCCAGGCGATGAGCCCGCTGCCCTACAGATGTTACCTCTGGAGCCTTTAAATCTCTCACATCTTCACGAAACAGTCTGGCTGCAAGAAGAATGGCATCAATAATTTTCTTATATCCGGTGCAGCGGCAGATATTTCCCCGTACTGCAAATGCAGCCTCTTCCCTTGTTGGATCGGGGTTTTCATCAATGAGGGCTTTTGCACAGATTACCATGCCGGGAATGCAAAAAGCCGCACTGAACTGCTCCCGCTTCCCCAAAGGCATAGACAAACACTTCTTTCTCCCTGTCAGACAGTCCCTCCACTGTCATGACAGATTTCCCTTCCATTCTGGCTGCTTTCTGAACACAGGCTTTTACAGCCTTTCCGTCTATCAGAATTGTACATGTTCCACAGGCACCTTCGCTGCATCCGTCTTTCACAGACTTAAGCCCCAGATCGGTTCTTAAAACATCAATCAGCTTCCTTTCTTCCGGTACTGTAACAGTCTCTCCGTTTACCAGGAAACGAACCATTTCTCCACCCACTTTCTTATCCTAAAAGATAATCGTAGTCATTGATAACGGTTTCCACAATCTTTAAAATCCCCTCCCGGAACTGCGTCAACCGCTTTCCCTGCTTTCCCTGTATACAGACTTCCCATATACTTTAGAAGGAATGTGCCATTTTTTCTGTCTGTCACAACAAAGCCCTGATTTTTACTGTTGTTTAAATCTGCTTCATTGGCAAATAATGTAAATTTATCTAAGTACGGAGCGCTGTCATAGGGACAAAAACTACGACAGTTTCCGCATTCATTGCATAAATAATCCACATGAAGAATCTGATGCTTTGTGAAACCTGGAACAAAGAGTGCTAAATTAGCCCGGTTTGGACAGACCTCTGCGCAGTTTTCGCAGATACTTTTACAGCCAAGACACCTTGTGTTTTCTTCCTGGTCACTCAGCGTTTCTTTTAAGATTCCTCTTCTGCCGTATAGCTTTTGGGGATCATACGATGTGATGTCAAAATCTCTGGCAGCTTTTCTGCCCAGAATTGATTCTGCCGCCATCCTGGCATCTCTTATGGCTTCTACCACAGTTCCCGGACCGTACAGACCGTCACCCACTGCATAAACTCCAGGCACACTTGTTTCCAAAGTTTCCTCATTAACAAGCACTCTTCCCCTGCTTGTCAGTTCAATGCCGTTCTTTAAATAAAACTCTTTGGGAATTCCCTCTCCAACTGCGGCTATGACTGTATCGGCAGGTATGGAAACGGTCTCCTCTGTTTCTGTAACAGCTCTTCTACCGCTTTCATCTGCAGCAGCAAGCTTCATCACATTGCAGATTAACTGGCCATTCACCAGTTCTACAGGAGATAAAAGCTCCATGAATTTTACACCATCCTGCATGGCAAGCAGTAATTCTTCCTCATCTGCAGGCATGTATCGTTTTGTTCTGCGGTAAACCAGAGAAACTTCTTTCACACCGTTGGTTCTGACAGCTGCTCTTGCCGTATCCATGGCAGTATTTCCTCCGCCGATCACAGCAACTGACTTTCCGATATTTACATTTTTATTGGTTTCCTTGTATTCACCCAGAAAATGAAGGGCATTCATGGTCTCGCCAGTTTTCAGATTTAAAACTCCCGGTTCACTTGCACCTGCTGCCAGAATAATAAATTCAAAACCTTCTTCTTTTAATGCGGCCAGATCCGTTATTTCCGTATTCAGTCTTACCTCTGCTCCATAAGAAAGACATAAATCAATGTCATGACCAACCACATCCCCTGAGATTCTGAAATCGGGAATGATGTTTTGAATCACGCCTCCAAGCTTTCCGCTTTTTTCAAAAATAGTAGCCGGCATTCCGCACTTTGTCAGAAAATACGCGGCGGAAAGACCAGCCGGTCCGCCTCCGATAATTGCTGTCTTTTTACCAGTCAGTTCCCCTTTTTGAATGGTTTTCCGATATTCCTCATAGCCTTTTTCTGCACAAAGAAGCTTTGCCCCCCGTATATTTACCGGAGATTCGTAATGATTTCTGGTGCACATGTTCATACAGTTATGGGCACATATGGAACCGGTTATAAAAGGAAGCGGGTTTTTCTCAGCAATCACTTCCATGGCTTCCTCATAATTTCCCTGACCGGAAAGCTTTAAGTATGTGGTAATATCCTGATGAATAGGACAGGCTTCCTGGCAGGGAGCCGTATAACAGTCAAGCAGCGGAACTGTTTTCTTCATCTTTCTGTCCGGCAGAAGTTTTAAGGCTTTTTTATAATGAGAATCTGAAATGGAATCCTGGGCAAGGGTGAAAACCTTATCTGCATTTACGCCCTGAAATGAGACACCTGTTTCCTTCGTCTTTTCTGCCATCTGAAGAAGTCTCTGATATCCGCCCGGCTTTAAAAGTGTGGTAGCAACAGTTACCGGCCAGATTCCTGCATCAGTAATGTCTTTGATATTATGGTAATCAGCTCCGCCTGAGAATGAAATCCGAAGTGCTCCGTGAAATTCCTTGGAAAGCCTGGCTGCCAGTGCCATGGACAATGGGAACAGAGATTTTCCGGACATGTACATCTCCTGGCTTGGGAGCTCTTTATTTTTCACATCAACCGGGAACGTGTTGGTAAGCTTCACACCAAACTCCAACCTGCGTTGGTTCGCCACTGCCATCAGCCGTTTCAGCATGGGGATGGCATCCTCATACTGAAGATCATCAAGGAAATGGAACTCACCAAAGGAGATGTAATCATATCCCATCTGATCCAGCGTGTTTCTGGCAAATTCATAGCCAAGCAGTGTGGGATTACACTTAATAAAGGTATTCAGACCCTTTTCTTCTATTAAATAGACTGCAATCCGCTCAATCTCCTGAGGCGGGCATCCGTGTAAGGTAGAAAGAGTCACACTGTTGCAGATCCGGGAAGAGATTGACTCAATATCCTCTTTTGTCACATTCTCAAACTGTTCCAGATGCTCCAGAAGATACTGCCTGCAGGAATGAAACGTCTCCGTGTCTTTTGCATCCATCATGGAGTCGATGAAAGAATTAACTTTGGGAGATTTAATTCCCTCCAGATCGTATCCCACACTCATGTTAAACTGAAACCCATCCATCTGACCTAATCCGTATTCTTTTGCCATGAAAGAAAGCAAAAACCAGGCCTTAATATATTCTTCCTGAGCCTGGGGAACATAAAGCTCCGTAGACCACTCGCAGTTATAGCACTCATCTTCTGCCCTGATACAGGGCTTTTCTACCGGCAGATCATCTCCGTCTAAAATCTGTACGGTCTTCAGCTCAAAGAAACGGCTTCCTGCATAGTAAGCTGCCACAATGTTTTGCGCCAGCTGGGTATGGGGACCTGCCGCCGGTCCAATCGGAGTTTCTAACGTTCTTCCAAACAGCTCCCTGTTATGTGACTCATCCGCCCGGTAGGGACGGTATACTCCAAAAACTGATTCCTGTTTTCCCTGCTCCTGCCTCACCCAGTTCATTAATTGTGAAAAAGGCATCGGTGTCATTTTGTCTCCCATTGATATCCTCCTGCATCCGGGCTCTCCCTTTGTTTGTTAAGCCCTGTATGAATATTCTTATTTTTATCGTCGGTTAATTCTTGCAGCAAGCGCTCCCGCCGCTTCCCTGCAGTCTGCCATCAGCTTCTCTTCGTCAACTCCCATCAGGATTCTGTCTTTCATGAGAACCTTACCGTTGCAGACAGTTGTAACTACACTGCGACCTGTCATTCCAAACAGAATGTGGCTGTTGGCATTGTTCCCGTTCATGGGGGTTAATGGATTGTAATCCGTAACAATTACATCTGCTGCTGCACCCTGTTTTAAAATACCAAGTGGTCTTTTAAAATATCTGCCAGCAATCCTTGCATTCCCTTCAAAGAGCATCTTGGGAACCTCGCCCCATGCCGCATTGGGATCGCACAAATGATGTTTATGAAGAACGTTGGCTGTCTTATAGGATTCTAACATATCGTGTGTATAGCCATCTGTTCCAAGACCGGTTAAAATCCCCCGCTTCACCAGTTCCATAGTTGGAGGGCAGCCGCATGCATTGCCCATATTGGATTCCGGATTGTGAACTACCATGGTGTCTGTATCAAGTATTAAATCCATCTCATGAGGATTGATGTAGATACAGTGCCCAAGAAGGGTCTTTTCCCCAAGAATCTGAAAGTCCATCAGGCGGTCCACAATCCGCTTGCCATACTTCTTAAGACAATCATGGAGATCTTCAATACCTTCTGCCACATGAATGTGGTAGCCTGTTCCCTCAGGCTTATGAGCTGCTGCAAATTCCATGGTCCGGTCCGATATGGTAAACTGGGCATGCATTCCCATCATGCCTGCAATCATATCGCTTTCATCGGAACATGCATGGCGGATAAATGCCTCATTTTCAAGAATTCCTTCCTTTGCCTTTTCCTCTCCTGCTCGGTCTGAAACCTCATAACATAAGCAGGTTCTCACCCCGGTCTTACCAGCGGCTTCCTCAATCTTAAATAAAGAATCTGTGATCTGCCCAAAACTGGCATGGTGGTCAAAGACCGTTGTCACTCCGTTTTTAATGGAATCCACATAAGTGACCATGGCACTTAAATAAACATCATTTAATGTCAGATTCTTATCAATCGTCCACCAAAGGCCGTCAAGAATCTCAAGAAAACCATGAGGATCATACCCGTCAATGGCCAGTCCTCTGGCAAAAGAGCTATAGATATGCTCATGGGTATTGATAAAGGCCGGCATGATTACCCCTCCCCTGGCATCGATGTATTCCGCCTGTGGATATTCCTTTCTCATCTCAGCCGTGGTCAGAATCCTTTTATGACCCCATCTTCTATCGCTACAGCACCGTCTTCAAGAAACGGATTCTCCGGATCTCTGGTGATCATTCTTCCATTACCGATTATCAGCATGTCTCCATCTCCTTTTCATTTTTCTAAGATACGAAAGCAAATTACTAATTTTCTTATGTATACAAACCTCACAGAAGTATTTTCAGGGTCTCATACTTTATTTTTACAATTTGCTTACATTTCATCAGTTTCAATTCTTTTTTTTATGCACATTATACCATGGTTCTCTGTTAAAAACAGTGTATCATTTCACTTTCAGAAAATCAAGCATGAATTACAAAAAAAATTAGTAAACCTAAAAATTTTTTAGAAAACCACTTGTAATTAAATTTTTTTATGCTATGATGAATTTATTAATGATCCTGCAAGGAGGATAAAAGTATGGATTCAAAGCTTCAGTTACTGACACAGATTGCACAGGGAGTCGCTGTTCACTTTGGCAGCCAATGCGAGGTGGTCATTCACGATCTCCGGGGCGAAAGCATGGAAAGTTCCATTGTTTTTATAGAAAACGGTCAGGTCAGCAACCGTAAAATCGGAGACGGACCTTCTGAAATTGTTCTGGAGACGTTAAAAAAGGATCCTGACCTTTTAAAGGACCGCCTTTCTTACCTGACAAGAACAGAGGATGGACGAATCTTAAAATCCAGTACCATGTATATCAGAGGCAACGATAATACGGTTGACTACATACTTGGCTTAAATTATGACATCACGGGACTGCTTACAATTGAAAATGCAGTTAAGTCTCTGATTTCCACCGGAGAGACTGCCGGAGATCACAGCAGGGAACCTAAAAAAATCACACATAACGTCAACGATCTGTTAGATACCTTAATCGAACAGTCCGTCGCTTTAGTGGGAAAACCAGTTGCTTTAATGAGCAAGGATGACAAGGTTTTAGCGATCCAGTATTTGAATGACGCCGGTGCATTTCTCATTACCAAATCAGGCGACAAGGTCTCCAGTTATTTTGGTATCTCAAAGTTTACTTTATACAGCTATATGGATGCAAACAAAGAAAAGGCTTAAGCATCCGGCAAATGATACCCGTAGATTTTAATTTATTATAAAGGAGAATGTGCAGACATGAAACCAATCGAATGGGCTATAAACACCATGCCAAAGACCGATGACAGACATCTGCCTGTTATGTCACCAGAGGAGATAAAAAAGGCAAGAAGCTTTCACGAAAGCTTTCCCCAGTACAAAGAGACTCCTCTGACACAGCTACCCCATATGGCAGGCCATCTGGGATTAGGTGAGATTTACATAAAGGATGAATCTTACCGGTTTGGCTTAAATGCATTTAAGGTTTTAGGCGGATCTTACGCAATGGCAAAGTATGTGGCAAAGCAGACAAAAAAGGAAGTCTCTGATCTTCCCTATCAGGTGCTGACTTCACAGGCTTTAAAGGAAGAGTTCGGTCAGGCTACCTTTTTCACCGCCACTGACGGCAACCACGGAAGAGGCGTTGCCTGGGCTGCCAGACAGCTTGGACAAAAAGCCGTTGTCTTCATGCCAAAAGGCACTACATTAAACCGTTTTAATAATATTAAGGCGGAAGGCGCGGATGTGACCATTGAGGAATCCAACTACGATGAATGCGTCCGCATGGCTGCAGATGCTGCTTCCAAGGTAACTAATGGCGTGGTGGTTCAGGATACAGCCTGGGATGGCTACGAAGAAATCCCGGCCTGGATCATGCAGGGCTATGGCACCATGGTTATGGAAGCAGACGAGCAGCTTAAGGAATACGGCTGTGAAAGACCTACCCATGTCTTTGTTCAGGCAGGTGTGGGATCTCTCGCCGGAGCAGTCATCGGATATTTTAAAAAACCGTTATCCGGAAAATCCGCCCGTCTGTGTCGTGGTTGAAGCAGATGTGGCAGCCTGTCTCTATGAAGGCGCAAAAGCCGGCGACGGCAATATCCGGATCGTGGATGGGGATATGCAGACCATTATGGCAGGCCTTGCCTGCGGAGAGCCCAATACCATATCCTGGGATATTTTAAAGAATCATACTGATACCTTTATTTCAGCACCTGACTGGGCAGCTGCCGAAGGCATGAGAATGCTGGCTGCGCCGATCAAGGGAGATACACCTGTCACATCAGGGGAATCGGGAGCCGCACCGTTCGGCGTTTTAGCTTCTATCATGAAAGATGATTCCTGCCAGGCTTTAAGAGAGCATCTGGGACTTAATAAAGATTCTAAAGTACTTCTTTTCTCAACAGAGGGAGATACCGATCCTGACCGCTATAAAGCCATTGTATGGGAAGGTAAAGATCGTTAATCATTTCATAAAAACCGGAGGTAAAAAACATGGATTACGCGAAAATCAAAGAAGCAGCAAAAAGCTACGAAGCAGACATGACAAAATTTCTGCGTGACATCGTAAAATTTCCTGGAGAAAGCTGCGATGAAAAAGCTCATATTGACCGGATTGCACAGGAGATGCGGGCACTTGAGTTTGACAAGGTAGAGATTGATCCCATGGGCAATGTGCTTGGTTTTATGGGAACCGGAGAAACTTTAATCGGCTTCGATGCCCACATTGATACCGTAGGAATCGGCAATAAATCCAACTGGAATTTTGACCCCTACGAAGGCTACGAAACCGATGTGGAAATTGGAGGTAGAGGTGTTTCCGACCAGTGCGGCGGTTTGGTATCTGCTGTTTACGGTGCCAGAATCATGAAAGATTTAGGTCTCTTAAATGACAAGTACACCGTTCTGGTTACCGGTACTGTACAGGAGGAAGACTGTGACGGCCTTTGCTGGCAGTACATTATTAATGAAGATAAGATCCGCCCGGAATTCGTGGTCTCCACAGAGCCCACTGACGGAGGCATCTACCGCGGTCAGAGAGGCCGTATGGAAATCCGTGTTGACGTAAAGGGTGTTTCCTGCCACGGATCTGCACCGGAACGCGGTGATAACGCAATCTATAAGATGGCTGATATTCTTCAGGATGTCCGCTCCCTTAATGAGAATGATGCAGCTGAAGATAAGGAAATCAAAGGACTTGTTAAAATGCTTGATGAATCCCATAATCCGCAGTGGAAAGAAGCAAATTTCTTAGGAAAGGGTACCATTACCGTTTCAGAAATTTTCTTCACTTCACCAAGCCGCTGCGCCGTAGCTGACTCCTGTTCCGTTTCCTTAGACCGCCGTATGACAGCAGGGGAAACCTGGGAAAGCTGTCTTGATGAGATCCGCAATCTGCCAAATGTTAAGAAATACGGAGATGATGTTATCGTTTCCATGTATGAGTATTCCCGTCCTTCCTATAAAGGCCTTACCTATCCTATCGAATGTTACTTCCCTACCTGGGTCATTCCTGAGGATCATAAAGTAACCAGATCATTAGAGGAAGCTTATAAATCCTTATACGGGGATACCAGAATCGGTGCCGAAGAGACTGTTTCCATGCGCCTTGCACGTCCTCTCACCGACAAATGGACCTTTTCCACCAACGGCGTATCCATTATGGGACGCAACCAGATACCATGCATCGGTTTTGGACCGGGGGCAGAAGCCCAGGCTCATGCGCCAAACGAAAAGACCTGGAAACAGGATCTTGTTACCTGTGCTGCTGTATATGCCGCACTTCCCACTGTTTACTGCAAAGAATAAAACTAAAATCAGGAGGCTTACCACATTATGAAAACCTTACAGGATTATATTGACAAACTGAATTCCTTAAATTTTAAGGAGATGTATGAAAATGACTTCTTTTTAACCTGGGAAAAGACAGATGACGAGCTGGAAGCAGTATGGACCGTTGCAGACGCACTCCGCTTCATGAGAGAAAACAACATCTCCACAAAGGTTTTTGAGAGCGGACTTGGGATCTCCTTATTCCGCGACAACTCCACCCGTACCCGTTTCTCCTTCGCTTCTGCCTGCAACCTTCTTGGACTGGAAGTACAGGATTTAGACGAAGGGAAATCCCAGATCGCCCATGGAGAGACTGTCCGTGAAACAGCCAATATGATCTCCTTCATGGCAGATGTCATCGGTATTCGTGATGATATGTATATCGGAAAAGGAAACACCTATATGCACCATGTATCCGATGCGGTAACAGAAGGATATAAGGATGGAATCCTGGAACAGAAGCCGGCTTTAGTAAACTTACAGTGTGATATTGACCACCCCACACAGACCATGGCTGACATGCTTCATATCATTCATGAAATGGGCGGTATTGAAAATTTAAAGGGTAAGAAACTGGCCATGACCTGGGCTTACTCTCCTTCTTATGGAAAGCCTTTATCCGTCCCTCAGGGTGTTATCGGATTAATGACACGTATGGGTATGGAAGTAGTTCTGGCTCATCCGGAAGGTTATGAGGTAATGCCTGAGGTTTTAGATGTAGCAAAGAACAATGCGGAAAAATCCGGCGGATCCTTCCGTGTATCCAATGATATGGCTGATGCATTTAAGGATGCTGATATCGTTTATCCTAAGAGCTGGGCACCATTTGCAGCCATGGAGAAGAGAACCGATCTTTACGGCAACGGTGATATGGAGGGAATCAAAGCCCTTGAAAAAGAACTTCTTGCCCAGAATGCCAATCATAAGGACTGGTGCTGTACAGAAGAACTGATGAAGACAACTAAGGATGGAAAAGCCCTCTACCTTCACTGTCTCCCGGCAGATATCAACGATATCAGCTGCAAGGATGGAGAAGTAGAAGCTTCCGTATTTGACCGTTACAGAAATCCGCTTTATAAAGAAGCCAGCTATAAGCCATATGTAATCGCTGCCATGATCTTTTTAAGCAAATTTGAAAATCCCCAGGAAGTCTTTAAAAAGCTTGAGGAAAAGAAAACACCTCGTAAGTTCTCAATCTAATCAAGGGGATCACTTATATGGAGAAAAAAAAGAGAATTGTAATTGCCCTGGGCGGAAACGCCCTCGGCAATACCCTGCCGGAACAGATGGCAGCGGTCAAAATCACCTCAAAAGCCATCGTGGATCTGATTGAAGAAGGCTGTGAGGTGGTGGTTGTCCATGGAAACGGCCCTCAGGTGGGAATGATCAACAACGCTATGAGTGCGTTATGCAGAGAAGACCCGAATCAGCCTAACACTCCTCTCTCCGTCTGCGTTGCCATGAGCCAGGCTTATATCGGTTATGATTTACAAAATGCATTAAGAGAAGAACTGGTGAACCGGAATATGAGAAACATTCCGGTGACCACCATGATTACCCAGATCCGTGTGGACGAAAACGACCCCGCATTTTCAAATCCTACCAAGCCCATTGGACATTTTATGACAGAAGAACAGGCAAAGGAAGCATCTGAAAAATACGGGTACTTAATGAAAGAGGATGCAGGCAGGGGATACCGGCGAATGGTTGCCTCTCCAAAACCTCAGGAAATCATCGAAATTGAAGCGATCCGTTCCCTGGTGGACAGCGGACAGCTGGTGATTGCCTGCGGTGGCGGTGGAATTCCTGTGACCTTAAACGGAAATCACTTAAAGGGCGCCAGCGCAGTCATTGATAAAGACTTTGCCAGCGAACTCCTGGCTGAACAACTGAACGCAGATCTTCTTATTATACTCACAGCCGTGGAAAAAATCGCCTTAAATTATGGCAGACCTGATGAAAAATGGCTGAGTGATATTACCGCTAAAGAGGCGCGTCAGTACATCAATGAGGGACACTTTGCACCTGGCTCCATGCTTCCCAAGGTGGAGGCAGCAGTAAAATTTGCGGAATCCAGGAAAGGGCGGACGGCTCTCATCACTCTTTTAGAAAAAGCAAAAGAAGGAATACTTGGAAGTACGGGAACTCATATTCAACAGTAAAACATCTTAAAGGAGAACATTTTACTATGAGACAAACTGACAGGAAGTATGCATCTATTTTTGAACTCGACGGCATCCCCAGGTTTTCTCACGCACTCCCCCTTGCAATACAACATCTGGTTGCAATGATTGTCGGCTGCGTCACACCACCCATCATTGTATCCAATATCGTAGGACTGGAAGCTTCTGAGCGGGTCATCCTCATACAGGCTGCCCTGGTAGTTTCGGCCCTTTCCACCCTCCTCCAGCTTTCCATCGGGAAAAAGAAAGGATTCCACCTTGGAGCCTCCCTCCCTGTTATCCTGGGTATCAGTTTTGCATACGTCCCAAGTATGCAGTCCATTGCCGCAGATTATGGCATATCTGCCATTCTGGGAGCTCAGATCGTTGGCGGTATCGTGGCATTCCTGGTAGGTATCTCTGTTATGCGGATCCGGAAATTCTTCCCCCCATTAATTACCGGAACTGTAGTTTTTACCATAGGACTTTCTCTTTACCCTACTGCCATTAACTATATGGCAGGTGGTGTTTCAAGTCCCTCATACGGATCGTGGCAGAACTGGACCGTTGCATTTATTACCCTGACAGTCGTTACAGTTCTCAATCATTTTGGTAAAGGAATTTATAAACTGGCTTCCATTCTCATCGGCATTATCGTGGGATATGTAACTGCATTGTTTTTTGGAATGGTGAGTTTTTCCAACATCGCTGCTGCTTCCCTGTTTTCCATTCCAAGGCCCCTTCATTTTGGAATTGTATTTGAACCCTCTTCCTGTATTGCCATCGGACTCTTATTTGCCATTAACTCCGTTCAGGCAATCGGAGACTTTACCGCCACCACCAGCGGCTCCATCGACAGAGAGCCTACGGATAAGGAATTACAGGGCGGAATCATGGGTTACGGTGTAACAAATATCCTGGGAGCACTTTTGGGCGGTCTGCCCACCGCTACCTACAGCCAGAACGTAGGTATCGTAACCACAACCAAGGTGGTCAACCGCTGTGTAATGGGATTAACTGCTGTCTTTTTTGCTGGCTGCCGGTCTGATTCCCAAGTTTTCTGCTTTGCTTACCACCATTCCCCAGTGTGTGTTAGGAGGTGCTACTGTATCTGTATTTGCCTCCATAGCCATGACGGGTATGAAACTGGTCACTTCCGAAGAGATGAACTATCGGAATTCTTCCATCGTAGGACTTGCTGCTGCACTTGGAATGGGAATATCCCAGGCTACAGCTGCTCTTTCTACATTTCCAGCCTGGGTAGTCACTATCTTTGGCCGTTCTCCTGTGGTTGTTGCAACATTAGTAGCAATCTTCTTAAATATTATTTTGCCTAAAAACGGGAAATAATTAATATAATCGTGGAATAGATTATATTAATGATTGGAACAGGAGATTCCTATGAATGCAAATCGAAAAAAGTTAATTTTCTTCCTGGTACTACCTCTGGCAGTTGGCGCATTGGCTGGATTTTTAACAAAAAACAGCATGATGGTATACAAAAATTTAAACCAGCCACCGCTTTCCCCTCCAGGGTGGATCTTCCCTATTGTCTGGACGATCTTGTATCTTTTAATGGGGTTGGGATCTTATTTAATTGCACAGTCATCTTCTCCGAAAAAAAAGGAAGCACTGCAGATTTATGGAATCCAGCTGGCACTTAATTTTATCTGGAGTATTGTTTTCTTTAACCTGCAGAATTATCTTCTGGCATTTCTGATTCTTCTTGTTTTATGGTACTTTATTATTCGTATGATCAGGGCGTTTGGGAGTGTGAATCCAACAGCTGCCCTTATGCAGATTCCTTACCTTTTATGGGTTACATTTGCTGGATATCTAAATCTGGCCATTGTTTTATTAAACTGATTATAAACATAAAAAGAGGCGGTGACAATCCTTGTCACCGCCTTCTTCATTCATCATCAGATCAATACATATTTCAACACGAATAATATGGCTAAAATATACATGAGCAGACTTATTTTCTTTTTCTTTGCATTGCCTGTTACAACATTAATAAACACATAAGAGATTACGCCCATGGCGATACCCTCAGAAATGCTGTACATAAACGGCATGGCAATGATTGCAATGTAACTTGGAATCGCTTCCGTAAAGTCAGAAAAGTCAACCTTGGTAACAGATGTCATCATAAGGAATCCTACAACAACCAAAGCTGGGGCAGTTGCAAAAGATGGAATTGCAAGGAAAATCGGGGATAAAAACAGGGATAAGCCAAACAGTATGGCTGCTACCACTGCTGTTAATCCGGTTCTACCGCCTTCTGCTACTCCTGCAGCACTTTCTACAAACGTTGTAGTTGTTGAAGTACCAAATAAAGCACCTACAGAAGTTCCAACCGCGTCTGCTAATAAAGCGCCTCTGATCTGAGGAAGCTTTCCATCTTTATCAAGCATATCTGCTTTGGAAGCTACTCCGATTAAGGTTCCCAGTGTATCAAACATATCAACAAACAGAAATGCAAACATAACTACCAGGAAATCCACTGACAAAATCTTTGAAAAATCCAGTTTAAATAAGGTGGGTGCCATACTTGGAACTCCAAATCCTCTGGATAAATCAGGGAATACACTGTACATGCCAAGTTCCGGATTAGGCTGATATAAGCCTACAGCCTGACAGATCATGCCAAGTGCCCAAGTTGCCAAAATGCCCCATAAAATATTACCTTTCACATTCTTCACAACCAGTACTGCCGTAAGAAGAATGCCGATTATGGCAAGTAACACTGTAATTCCTACAGAATTAAACGTTCCATCAGCAAGAGAACCCTTAAAAGAATACATGGTTACAAGAGTCGCTCCGTCAACCACTACCTTTGCATTCTGAAGTCCGATAAATGCAATGAATAAACCGATACCAACGGATACTGCATGTTTTAAATTCATCGGAATTGCATTGAATATCGCCTCCCGGACATTGGTCAGGGAAAGAAGAATAAAGATAATACCTTCAATAAATACAGCTGCTAAAGCCATCTCCCAGGTATAACCCATATTCAGTACTACGGTATAGGCAAAGTAAGCATTAAGACCCATTCCCGGTGCGAGTACAAACGGGTAATTTGCCAGACCTGCCATTAAAAGAGTTGCAACTAAAGATGCCAGCGCTGTTGCAGTAAAAACTGCACCGCTGTCCATTCCTGCTGCTCCAAGAATACTTGGGTTCACTGCCAGAATGTAAGCCATCGTCATAAATGTGGTGATTCCGGCTACCACCTCAGTTTTCACATCTGTGTGATTCTTAGATAAATGAAAAACTTTTTCAAAAAATCCATCATTGGTGTTTCGTTCCATACTTCCTACCTCCTTAGGTGCTCTAAAAAATTCGTTTCCCTTCCACATACTTCCCCGCGATGTGTCTGTCGTCAGACAGATAGATAAAACGTTCCAGCCTTTCCCTCGTATTAAGAGGCTGGGGATGACTTAAACTGCTGTCATCCAGAATCAGAGCATCAAACTCATAACCTTCCAGAAAGCTGCCTGCTTTTCCAAAGAAAGAGCCTCCACCCATAGTTCCTAAGTAGAATGCCTCCTCAATTGTAACAGGCTTTAATGAGGAATCCACAAGGCGCCACCGAAGCTTTGACACCGATATAGCATCTGCCATGGCACGGAATATGGACTCACTGCTTCCTCCCGCTACATCGGTACCCAGGCCTGTCTTTAATCCCAGGTCCAGATAGGCACGAATCGGCGCAATGCCGGAAGCAAGGTTGGTGTTGGACTGGGGACAGTGTGCAACATAAACTCCCCGCTTTTTCATCAGTTCTATCTCCTGTTCAGACGAATAGACGCAATGTGCCATCACAGTCTTTTCCTCCCCACCGAACATGCCGAACTGATTATAAGCTTCTCCGTAACACCCGGTACTGGGACATAAGCTCTTCACCCATTCAATCTCACTTAAATTCTCCGACAAATGGGACTGAACCGGAAGTCTGTATTTCCTCTTAAGCCTTCCCAGCCGCTCCATGAGATCATCGGTGCAGGACGGAATAAATCTGGGTGTCAGAATAGGAGTTACATTCTTATACTTTTCTCTTGTATGGGTAAGCCATAAAAGAGTCTCCGCTTCTGACGCCTGTGCACTGGGTTCACATAGATAATCCGGTGCATTCCGGTCCATATTGACCTTTCCAACCATCGTCTTTAAACCAGTATCTTCCATGAGATCCATTAACAGCTCAGTCGCCGGTCCATGGATGGTGGCAAAGATACAGGCTCTCGTAGTCCCGCTTCTCTTCATCGTTTCTGCAAAATCTGGTAGGCCTTTTTTGCATATTCCAGATCGCCATATCTGGCTTCCTCTGGAAACGTATTGGTATTCAGCCAGTCTAACAGCTCTAAATCCATGGACAGACCGCGGAATGAATATTGCGGCGCATGGATATGAAGATCAACTAGTCCCGGTATAATCAGCTTATCGTCACAGTCAATCAGCAAAAAGTCCTGAAACTGTTCCGGTATGCTTTTGAATACTCCGGCTGACTTCCCATTCTGGCATATTAAAAAACCCTGTTCCACCGTTTTTAACGTGTGGACATCCTCACTGTAGCAAATGTTTCCTTTTAGTATAAAATTTCCATCACCGGTCATAGAACCTCCTGTTCCGCACAAACAAAAATACGGCAGCCAAATTGCAACGTTCCTAAAAACCAAGCAATAAAAAACTACCGTCTCATTCTGTCGTTCCAAACGTGAACACAAATAGCACAGCTAAATAAGCCGTCTTCCCATCACGAGGAAACTTATAGACAACTATTACGGTAGTTGGTAGAAACACTCATCCCAATCATGAGCATATATAAGTTTCTTTGAATACTGATACTTAACAAATTTTTGTGACCTCTGACAGGTTGACTATAACATATTGTAAAACTATTTGTCAATGCCAATTTTGTTTTAAATCATTTGTCTTTAAATGCTGTCTTTTCTATATTAATGCAGCATTTTTCCGACTATTTTCTATGTTAATAGTATAACCAGAATTCCAAACTCTAAATGAAATACTCCCCTACAGATTCCCAGGAAAGATCGTTCTTTTCCATCCATTGGCTGATATTTCCCACCCAATCAGCAGGCATCGCCCAGGAAAGTCCGCAGCCTGCCTTAATCTCTCTTGGTACCGGAATAATTCTTCCCGGAATCTCTTCTTTCATACACGCCTTCTCCATGGCAATGGCTTCCGTAACGGTATGAAATGTCACTACAGTCTTTAACTCTTTCTGCCTCATCCTGTCTCCTGTCAATGCCCGCTCAATTCTCTGACTGCTTTTACTGCCTGATCAATTTCATCTTCTGTATTAAAATGAGACATGGAAAACCGTACTGCCCCCTGCTTTTCAGTTCCCAGCGCCTGATGCATCAGAGGAGCACAATGTGCACCTGCTCTTGCATAGATCTCATAAGAAACCGCCAGTTCGTCTGCTATTTCACCTGAATCGTAATCCCCTACATTCAGGGTAACAACAGGTGCCCTCTTATCAAGGCTCTCTAAGGAAAAATCCCCGTAAACCATAACACCCGGAATATCCTTCACCCCTTCATAAAACTGTCTCATCAGACACTGTTCCCGCTTACGGATAAACTCCATTCCTGTCTGCCCGATATAGAGAAGTGCTGCATGAAGCCCTGCCAGACCATGACAGTTTAATGTACCTGCTTCCAGTCGCTCCGGCATCTGCTCCGGCTGTGTTCGAAGGAAGCTTTGCACCCCGCTTCCGCCTACAATCAGCGGCTGAATGTCCAGCCCTTCCCGCACGCAGATCCCTCCAGTTCCCTGAGGACCTAACAAGCCCTTGTGTCCAGTAAAGCAGATAACATCAATTCCCATTTCTTCCATATCAATATCAAATACCCCGGCTGTCTGTGAAGCATCCAAAAGAAATAAGATTCCAAGCTTTTTACAAATTTCTCCAATCTTCTCCAAGTCATTGACGTTTCCAGTTAAATTGGACGCATGGGTACATACTACGGCTCTTGTGTTACTCCTATATGCACTCTCAAAGTCCTGGTAATTGATACAGCCTTGTTTATCTGCAGGCAAAATGGTAAGCTCCACCCCTTTTTCTTCCATACGAAAAAGAGGACGAAGCACGGAATTGTGTTCCATCATGGTAGTTATCACATGATCTCCCGGGCGGAAAATTCCTTCCACTGCCAGATTCAGACTCTCTGTAGAATTTGCTGTAAATGCCACCTGGCTGGGACTCTTTGCATGAAATAGCTGGGATATCAGACTTCGGGTATCATATATCATCCTGGCTGCATCAAGGGAAGCGCCATGAATTCCTCTGCCCGGGTTTCCCATATGAAGTATAGCGTCGGCTACTGCCTTTCCTACTTCCTCAGGCTTTTGCAGGGAAGTAGCTGCATTATCCAGATAAATCATAAATGGTTCCTCAGTTTTACTGATTTCCTGTTTGTTCGTAACTTCACCAATAATCCGGCATGTTGTCTCCATGTCCGCCTGAGCAAAATCTTTCATAATCTGCTCTCCGTCTTCCCTGGATACACTGATCAAAAGTCCTCCCGAAGTCTGGGGATCGCAGAATATATCAATCATACATTCCTCTGTATCTGCGTAATCCACATGATCACTGGTATAGGTGCGGTTTTTATACGCCCCTTCCGGTACCAGACCCATTCTTGCAAGCTCAAAGGCCTCCTTTTGTACAGGAAGATCTTTTACGGAAATAACCAGGGTCACCCCGCTTCCCTCAGCCATCTCAACGGCATGCCCAGCCAGACCAAAACCCGTTACATCGGTACAGCTGTGTACATCATATTGTTCGATCACCTGTTTTGCCTTACGGTTTAGGGGGAAGTCATAACCTTTATCACTTCTTCTTTTGCCTCCTGTGAAGCTAAATCAGCCTTTACCGCAGTATTTACAATACCGGTACCAAGGGGTTTTGTAAGAATTAAAATGTCTCCCGGTCTGGCTTCGCAGTTTTTAAAAACCTTATCCGGGTGGACAAATCCAGTCACACTAAGCCCATACTTTGGTTCATCATCCTGAATGGAATGACCTCCTGCCAGTACAGCACCTGCTTCTAAAACCTTTGACGCTCCGCCTTCTAATATCCTCCCCAGAATTTCCGGATTTAAGCAGTTGGGCCACGCCACAATGTTTAAAGCAACTTTTGGTTCTCCCCCCATGGCATAAATATCACTGAGGGCATTGGCAGCGGCTATCTGGCCGAAAGTATAGGGATCATCAACCACTGGTGTAAAAAAATCCAGGGTCTGAATCAGTGCCAGTTCCTCACTTACCTTATAAATCGCACCATCGTCAGAGGTTTCAATTCCAACCAGAAGACTGGGGTCATGAAACTTGGGTAAATGTTCCAGAATTCCAGCCAGAGTTCCTGGGCCGATCTTCGCGGCACAACCGGCTGTTTTCGTCATCTGGGTTAATCTTACTTCACTGTCAGGTATCATATAGCACCATCTCCATTCTACTCATTTTGTGGTCAGTTTATGACTACTTCTTTCTTCAGCGCAAAGGAATAGATAATCCTCTCCTTCACCTTTTTGCCTGTAATCTGCTCCAGAGCCCGTCTGTAATATTCCATCTGGATTCCATAGCGGTCAGAAAGAACGGATTCCTGCCCTTCTTTCAAAAAGTCTGTTTTGTAATCCACTAAAACCAGCTGCCCCTCTTCTTCCATATAAGCATCAATGATTCCCTGAATGAGGATACGTTCATCGGAATCGGCCACATCCATCTCCCTGGCCCGTATCCCGATCACAAACTGCTGCTCCCGCTTTAACAGACCTTTCTCCTGGGCTGCTGCCAGACGCTTTCCTAACGGTGATTTTATAAATGCCAGGAGCTGGGAAATGGAAAGCAAAGCAAAACTTTCTTCGCTTAGCCGGCCATCGCCTTTTAGATTCTCCAGTGCCTGGGTTAAGTCCTGTGCCGTCTTCACCGCTGAAAAATCCAGAAGTTCCAGAGCACGGTGATAGGCCGTACCCCGGCGGACGCCTCCCGTCTTTTCTTCTTCTATTTCCTCTCTTAAAAAAACAGGAATTGTTGGAAGAAAATCACTTTCTTCCTCGTCTAAGAACTGCCCCTGCTTTTTCAGTTCAGAAACAGTGAGCTTGGTATGGAGTCTTATGTCCTCTTCGTAAGGATAATAATAGGAAAGTGCCTCCTTTAAGCCAGTTTCAAAATCCTGGTCATAGCTTATTTTTGTATCCAGTCTCAGGAAACTTTCTTTCGTCAGTTTCTTGCTTACCTGCCGGTTCATTTCTCCCATAACAAGACCTGAAACAGTCAACTCCTTCATAATTAAATTCCCCGTATCCTGCCCGTCTTCAGATAAGATACCTGTGGGAGAATATTTACCAGACAGGCTCATTAATAGCCAGTCCAAATAAGAATCCGCCCCGGAGAGGAAGGAAAATGGGATCTGGCCCTGCGCTCTCATTACGGTTGCATAACGCTCAAACTTTTATCCAGATAGCGGTCTAACCCGGTCATGATAAGCTTTTCCTTGGCCCTTGTCATGGCAACATAAAGGACTCGAAGTTCTTCTCCAAGGGCGCTTAGTTCCGTTTTTCTCTTTAAAACGTGTTTCTTTAGGGTAGATGCCTTGATTCGTCTTTCCAGATCCATGTAATCGGTACCAATTCCCAGATCAGGATCGATGAGAAGTTTTCCATAAGCATCCTGTTTGTTGAATTTTTTCCCCATTCCGGCCAGAAATACAACGGGGAACTCCAGACCCTTGCTTTTGTGGATACTCATAACACGAACCGTATTCTCTTCTCCCAGAAGGGAGGCTTCACCAAAATCAGTATCATATTTTTTAAGATTTTCTATATAACGGATAAAGTGGAATAAGCCCCTGTAACTGGTCTGTTCATAGGAAGCCGCCTTTTCCACCAGCATGGCGAGGTTGGCCCTTCGCACCTCTCCCCCAGGCATGGCGGAAACGTAGTCAAAATAACCCGTTCCTTCATATATATCATAAAGCAGTTCATGAATGGACAGATAGGCGGCTTTTTCCCTGTACTGAGAAAGCTCCCGGGTGAATCTTAACAGCTTCTCATAAAGCTCAGGAGCTCTTTCATCTTCCCTGTCTTTATATTCCTCTAAATAGTGCTGCCACGCCCCATAAATTCCACGGTCCTGTCCCTTCTTTGCAGCATTTTTCCATACAGCCAGCAGATGGGCCATCTCCTGGTCGGCAATTCCTGCAATTGGAGATCTAAAGACTGCAGCCAGAGGAATATCCTGCATGGGATTATCAATAATATTCAGCATAGAAAGGACTGTCTCCACTTCTGAAGCGGAAAAATAACCTGTTTTACGCTCTGCATGGGCAGGAATCCCCTCATTCATCAAAATATTGACAAATTCCTCTGCCCAGCCACTTAAACTCCTTAATAAAATAACAATATCAGAGTATTGACAGATCCGGTATCCTCCTGTCTGATCCAGATTCTTATCCCAGACAAGAAGTCCCCGATCCGGATCTGTCAGTTCCCTGATTTTGAGGCAATTACCTTTGCTTCTGCTTCCCTTGCAGTATAATCTGCACTATCTTCATCAAGCTGTTTTAACTGTTCAGAAGAACCATGAATCAGAAGCAGCTCCGTCTTCTCTCCTGCACGGCCTTCTGATTCCTGAAAAACAGCTCCGGGGTGAAGTGCCGTCTCCTTTGTATAACGGATATTTCCCAGATTTTTTGTCATAATCTGATAAAATACCTCATTGATGCTGGTAAGTACTGACTCTCTGCTTCGAAAATTCTGATGAAGCTCAATCTTCTGATAGCTTCCTTCCTCACTGGAGTACCTCTGATACTTATCTAAAAAACAGCTGTGGCCTTGCCAGACGGAACTGGTAGATACTCTGCTTCACATCTCCTACCATGAAAACATTGGGACTGCCAAACCGTTCTCTTGAAATGCTGTTGATCAGCGCTTCCTGCACCTCATTGCTGTCCTGATATTCATCTACCAGAATTTCCTCAAACTGACGGCTGAATTCGTCAGCGGCTTCTGTAGGAACCCTGATTCCGTCTTCTTCCTTTAAAAGAATCTCCAGAGCATAATGTTCCAGATCATTGAAATCTACCAGGTTGCGTTCTTTCTTTTTCTCCTGATATCTGCGGGAATATTCTTCCGCCAGGTGAAGAAGCATGAAAACAGCCTCTTTGGTTCCTTCCATATCGGCTCCCACTTCTTCAGGAGATTCAAAACAGTACAAATCGCAGAGCTTTCCAATCCCCTTTTTCACTCTGTCCCTGACTGCAGTGACAGCGGCCTTCTTTTCCTGATCGATGTCCTTGCTTCGTATCGAGGCAAGTCTTGCAAAGGCTACCTCTTTCAGCCGGCTGTTTAAGCACTCGTAATCCTCTGCTTCTCCAAGAGATTTAAGCATCGCAGCATCACTTACCAGCATGGGAAGATATGCTTCCGGACCATTTTCCTCCTGGCAGATCTCCATGGCTGCCTCTGTCTGGATTAACAGCTCCTCAAGAAGCAGGGAAGCGTCCTCCATCAAAAACCTCATCCAGGCGGTATCCTTCATGTGTTTCATATCACAGGCTGTAAGCTCCTGTCTGCAGTTATTAAGCCACTCCTCCGGCCAGGGATTACTTTGGGAAAAACGGTATACCTGCATGATAAAATCTTCAATTCCCCGATCTGTCTTACCAGATGCATAGGTCTCTACAAAGCATTCAAAGGAAGGATCCTTCGCTTCGTAAAATTCCTCCAGCATCTCCTTCATTACATCTCCCCGGAGAAGAATCAGTTCTCCCTCATCTCCCACACGAAAAGCCGGGTCAATGTCTAACCGACTGTAATGCTCTCTGATGATACCCAGGCAGAAACTGTCAATGGTGGTAATCTGGGCATAGGGAATCATGGCTGCCTGCATCTGAAGGTGCTCATTATCCGGCTGCTCCATCAGTTTTTCATCCACCGCCTTTAAGACTCTCTCCCGCATCTCATCGGCTGCTGCCTTTGTAAATGTCATAACAAGAAGCTGATCGATTTTAAGGGGATTCTCTCCCTCCGTAATCATACGGATTATGCGTTCCACCAGAACAGCTGTTTTACCGCTGCCGGCTGCTGCCGATACCAGAAGATTTCTGTTTCTGCTTTCAATGACCGCTTTCTGTTCCTCTGTCCAGGTGATTGCCATGTTCTTCTCCTTCCTCTGCTTCTCCTTCGATGACCGGCCATATTTCCTCGGATTTTAAAGCCTTAAATTTTCTGAAACCGTATCCCTGTGTCTTTAAATCAAACCCGCAGACTGCATGATAGGGGCAGTAATCGCAAGCCGTTTTATTCCCCTGTTTATAGGGATTTACATCAATGACCCCCCTCTAAAATCTCCCGGCCTTCCGTCTTCAGTGTTTCCTGAACATACTGCCTCAAGGCTGTAAAACGGTTCCCTCCGGCTACCGATGACCGCGCCTCCTGAATGATTCCATTCTTCATGGCAACCGGAATTACGTCAGATTCTGATTCAATCTCATGATCCAGATGAGCAATTGCATTTAAATCGGTGTTAACCAGACCATTCATACGAAGCTGCTTTAAAATTCTGCCAGATATCTCTTCCTGTGTCATCTCGCCGTCTTTGTCCACGACCGGATCGTTGATGTTGTAATAAAAGATTCCGGCAGGGATTACCTGCTTATCCGGTCTTTTTCTCTCTTCCATCTCCAGCGCTGCATCCATATAGACCACAAGCTGAAGCTGAAGTCCATAATAAAGGGAAGTTAAATCAAATGCTGTGCTTCCCGATTTGTAGTCAATAATCTTTACGTAAACTGCCTCTTCATCCTCGCATAAATCCATGCGGTCAATCCGTCCCCTTAAATGAACGGCCTCATCCCCTGACAATGGCAGTCTCATTGCTTTTAAATGATCGTCTGCAGAGAAGGATACTTCAAATCCAACAGGAGTAAAATCCCCTTTTTTCAGCTGCTCGGACAGCGCCCATACCGTTCTGTCTGTGATCCGCTCCACCTTGCCTGCAAGGTAGGCATTTCTTGCAGAACTTTTTAAAACAGTGTTGCCATACTCCTCTGTGACTTTGGTTACACATTCGTGTACCATGGTCTTTCGTTCCTCTTCTGTCAGTGTTTTAAAATCCCTGCCTTCTTCCTTCATCCGCGCAAACCACAAATCAATGGAATCATGAAAGAGATTACCAATATCCATGGCAGCCAGCTCATATTCCTGACGTTCCATCAGTTCCAGACCGTAACTTAAGAAATGGGCATATGCACAGGAAGCATACTGCTCCATTCTGGTCACACTACCATTAATAACAGAGCCATAAAGAGCCTTGGCAGCCGCTTTTCCAATGCCTTTTTGCTGATATACATAAAAAGCCGCCTCCACCAGCTGTCTGGCTTCCTCCTTATGATCTGGCGAAGAAAGAAACGCTTTTAACAGCTCCAGAAGCCTTAAGTCCCCACCGCTCTTTCCACACTCCCTCATACCATCTGCCAGCTGGCTCTTCGCCTCACGATAATTTAAAGGAACACCCGCCTCCCCCGGAGCCTGTTCCTTTAATCCTGGAAACAGCTTCTTTAATTCTCCGATTAAGGTAGAAGGGCGCATGCTCTTCCCGCTTCCGTCCATAGCTGCATAGGATAACACCAGCTCTTTCTCCGGCTTTGTCAATGCCAGATACAGATAAAATCTCTGCCGGAACCCTTCTTCCATGGAGGTGGAGCCAGTTCTATCTCATGATCAGATAAAAATTCTCTCTCCCTGTCTGTAAATAAACTGCCCTTCTCTTTTTTCACAGGAACCAGACCATCGTTGACTCCTACAAAATAAAGAACCTTAATATGATCCAGACGGGTTCTTGTAATATCTCCCACTACAACCCGGTCCACTGCAGCTGGAATTACTCCAACTTTAATCTCAGCAAAACCGGCATCTAAAATCTCACCGTATTCTCTCCTGCTAACATGTTCATCTCCTAACAGTCCGGCGAGGCGGTCAAATAAATCCATTACCAGCCCATAAACCTGACCGTATTCCCTGGCAAGGGCAAATTCTCCCATATCCTGAAACTTTTTCTCAAAGCCAAGCATCTTTTCTTCAATGCCTGTCTCCATTAAAAGTGCAGTCACTGCTGCAGTCATGGTTTTGACTGTAGAATCTTCTCTTTTAAATTCTTCACGCAGATGATTAAGAGGTTCCAGCACTTCCGCTTTAAACTGATTTAATTCCAATAGATTTAACTCTCTGGCTCCCCTATACCAGCCCTCAAACTCAGCATTCCATTTTTTAAATCCCCTGATTCCCATGGCTATAACGTAATTTTCCAGCCTGTCCGCCTGATCCATCTGATCCTGTGAAACAACAAGCCCGGTTCTTATGTAGCGAAACACGGATTCATAGGAGAAATCCTTTTGAACAATCTCGATGGCGGCACGAATCAGTTCCACCATGGGATTTTTTAATATACTCTTTTTAATCATCCAGAAAAAATGGTACATGGTTTAACTGAAACTGATGAATCATCTCGTTTGCATAACTGGATAAGCTTCCGGTTATAACCGCCATATCCCTGTATCGAAGCCCGTTTCTTCTAATGTTTTCTTCCATGGAGCGTATGACAAACGCAATCTCTTCCGAGGGATTGCGGGTCTGATACAAGTGGATGGATTCCGGCTGTCCGTTGAAAGATCTTCCTGTATAGCGATAGAGATTCTGTTCCAGAAAATCCAGACAGCAGGGTGTATGATCTGTGTCTTTTAAAAAACGGACTGCGGGATGATCCGTAAGAAGGATGTCCTTATCCCGGCTTATTCCTGTCTCCATGGCAAGATCATTTAGTTTTTTAATCATCTGGCGGCTCATATAAAACAGCTCCTGAACCCCGGTCTTTCGGCTCATGTTCACTGCCGGATCCATGGTCACTGTAATCATTACTTTCTTACTATAACGGAAAAACAGTTCTAAAATCCGATACTGGACAGGGGTGAATCCCGTATATCCATCTAAGGTGATCACACTGTTTTTGATCAGTTCAGACCTTGGAAGGATGTTACAGAGCACGTCTAATATTTCTTCTGAGGTAATAAATTTACCTTCAATATAATCTTTAAATCCCTCATAAACGACAGTAATATCCGACAGTTTCTGAGCCAGCACTGGGCTTAGGTTTTCCGGAATCTTCTCCTTTAGCATATCGGGAGTAATCCCATACTGGTAAAGCTCGGAAAGCATGGACTTTAACTGGGAAATAAACCCAGCTTTCGACAAATGCTCTTTATAAAATACAAGACTTTTTTTCTTGTCTGCGGCTACCTTTCTAAGCACCATGGATTTCCCCATATCATCAAGAACCTGGGGATTAACAACTGCCAGTTCCTCAAAGATGCGGTAGGCAAGACGTTTAAAGCTGACAATATCAATATTCATCACTCCAAAGCTTGGGTGCAGGGAGACGATCTCCTTCTGGGTCTGCATGGTAAACTGCTCCGGCACGATGGCAAAATACTGGGTATCCGGTTCATTCACCGACTGACGGATCAATTCCGTGTAAAGACGGCGGGTTTTGCCGGAACCGGATCCACCCAGAATAAATTGAAGGGACATACTTTTTCTTCCTTTCCCAAAACACATGTTTGTCTATTATCTTAGCACAGATTTCCTGTTACAACAATGAAATCTTAGGAATGAAATCCCCCAATCCGTTCATACATTATAACAAAACTATACGGAGGGCTTCTGTCTTATGAGCTCAAAAACAAAAATTGTTGTTTTACGAATGAAAGAGATCATCTATACTGCGATCTTCGTTGGCCTTGGAATCCTCCTCATTACCCTGTTTCTAGTCATGTTCCGCCCGAAAAAGGATACTGTTCCCACTTCCGGCGATGCTGTGGCCTATGTACCGGGTGTATATTCCTCTGCCATTACGCTGAATAGCCAGGATATCAATGTTGAGGTCACAGTCGATTCAAAGAAAATCACTTCCGTTACACTGGTTCCTTTAAGCGAGGCGGTTACCACCATGTATCCACTGATGCAGCCCGCCATGGATAATTTATCTCCGCAGATTTTAAAGAATCAGTCAACCAAAAACATTTCCTATCCGTCTGAGTCCCGCTACACCTCCAGCGTGCTGGTAAAAGCAGTGGATCAGGCACTTACCAAAGCTCAAAAAACCGACTGAGACAGGGGATTGTGTTTTTTATTTCCAGACGGTATAATGAAAAATGACTACATAATTACATAAACGAGGAAATTTTATGAAAAAGAATACAAGAAATAAAGACGAAGGAACGTCGAATCAGATTACAGAGGGAGTGATATGGAAGCAGCTTCTTCTGTTTTTCTTTCCAATTTTATTCGGAACATTTTTTCAGCAGCTTTATAATACGGCCGATGCAGTTATTGTTGGCCGGTTCGTGGGAAAGGAAGCACTGGCTGCCGTTGGAGGCCCTACTGGAACCATAATCAACCTTTTTATCGGTTTTTTTATTGGGCTTTCCTCCGGCGCAGGCGTAATCATATCCCAGTTTTTTGGGGCTGGTCAGAAAAAGCAGTTGAGCCAGGCGGTGCATACAGCCATGGCTTTTTCTGCTGTCTGCGGTTTTTTTATTATGATCATTGGAATCGTTCTTGCTCCATTTGCCCTGGAAGCCATGGATACTCCGGCGGATATTCTTCCATACGGTGTTTTATATATGCGGATCTATTTTCTTGGGGTGATTCCAAATCTTATTTACAATATGGGAGCGGGGATTTTAAGGGCCGTGGGAGATTCCAGGCGTCCCCTTTATTTTCTGATTGCCAGCTGTTTTACCAATATTGTTTTAGATATTATCTTCGTGGTTTTCTGGAATATGGGCGTCATGGGCGCAGCCGTTGCAACCATCCTGTCCCAGCTTCTCAGTGCCGTACTGGTTCTGATCGTTTTAATGCGTACCAGACAGCCATACCAGCTGATGCTAGCTTCTTTAACGTTTCATAAGGACATGCTGGTTCGAATTGTCAGGATCGGCTTTCCGGCAGGACTGCAATCAGTCATGTACACTTCGTCAAATATTATTATTCAGTCAAGCGTCAATGCACTTGGAACTGATACCGTGGCTGCCTGGACTGCATATGGCAAGATAGACACTCTGTTCTGGATGATGATCAGTGCCTTTGGAATCTCCATAACCACATTTGTGGGACAAAATTACGGTGCAAAGAAATTAGACCGGGTCTACAAGGGGATACGGGTCTGCCTTTTTATGTGCTTTCTTTCAGCGATTGCATTAAGCTTCCTGCTTTACACATTCGGAAGTCTGGTATTTCTCCTGTTTACAACTGACGCAGCAGTCATTGACAAGGGTACACAGATTCTCCGTTATCTGGTTCCCACTTTTTTTACTTACGTCTGTGTGGAAATTTATTCCGGAGCTCTGCGTGGAACCGGCGACTGCTGGATCCCGATGATCCTTACCAGCCTGGGAGTCTGTGTACTCAGAATCGTGTGGATCTGTACTGCAGTGCCAATTCGTCCGGCTATTGAGACTGTAGTATTTTGTTATCCTCTGACGTGGACAGTTACATCCATTTTGTTCCTGATCTATTTTCACTGTTTCAGCCGGCTGAAGAGAAAAAAGACTGTTATCTGTAAATAATAATATCTGCAATTAAAAAATAGATGTATCTTCTTTAAAGAACTGCTGCAGCAAACTTACTCCATTGGAGCACGGTAAAATCTTCCGTAAAACTGCTGAGTCTTAAACATATTCACAATCACCTGATCATCCACTTCATGGAACAGCGCGATGATATCTTCTACTTCATAAGAGGAAACCACTGTGTGGAGCAGATACATCTTCTTCCTGCTGTAGCCGCCCACTGCATCCACACAGGAAATTCCATGCCGGAAGTCTTCCACATACTTCCCTGCCAGCTCCGGCCCTTTTACTGTTGTAATCTGAAGTGTCACACGTTCATACCGGTGATGGAAGGTGGATATGACCTTGGTGGATACAAATTGAAACAGAATGGAATATCCGGCATAATCCCAGCCAAATATTGCCCCGAAAATGCACAGCAGGATTACATTCCCCACAAACACAGAGGTCCAGATGGAATTGCCGGTTTTATTGGAAACATAAAGGGCAATGAAATCTGTACCGCCTGTGGATGCATTACCACGAAGCGCCAGTACAATGGCAAACCCATAAAGCACCCCGCCATAGATTACGTTTAATATACTGTCATCAAAGATGGGCGTAAAATGAAACACTCTTAAAAATGTACTGGCCAACAGTACCTGCAGCAGGGAAAAAAAAGTAAACCGTCTGCTGATACTCTTGCTGCATGCCCATGCAACAGGAATATTAAGTACAATCATACCCAGAGAGGTTGATATATTAAATCCAAACAGAGAGGTAATCCGGTCAATTAAAATAGCAATACCTGTAAAACCTCCCGACAATAATCCAGCAGGCCTGATAAAAGCCTGAATCACATACGTCTGTAATAGCGCTGATCCTATGACTGCCAGTGCTGTCATGATATTGCGGACCCGCTTATCTCTCCTCAGTTCTTTCCACATAGTAATCCTCCTTATCACATCTCATATTATATGTAATATTTTCCTGCCTATCAATGCAAATATAAAAAAATTAGAGGACTGCCCTTCCCCCACAGAAGGCAATCCTCCGTCACGATCTGAAACCGTCACACTATGTAGTTTTGTGTTTTGACATCCCCACATCAAAACACCGCACGCAAGGCACCCCTTGTGCTTCTCACATGGACGATAATACCATCTTTTGGCTCATAAGTCAATATTTTTAGTGTATTTTGCCAAAAAACAACAGGATTCGACCAAATACCACTGCATATTTTCCAATAAAATAGATAAAAAAAATCCTTTCACTCCATGCAGAATTAATAAAACATATTTTTCATGAAAATGCACATACTTTCCATAACCAATGCAAGGAGATTATGCCATGGAATTTACGACGAAACTTTCTGATACTATGAATTACTTAAATAAGAAGCTGGATGTGGAAGGGAACTTTGATCTGGTTTACCGAACATTCTATGTAGCCGGCAGAGAAGCATGCATTTACTATATAGAAGGGTTTACAAAAGGAGAGGTCTGGCAGAAATTAATGGAGGACTTTGCTTCCTTAACACCTGATGTCATGCCTCCTGACGCTCATGAATTTTCAAAAAAATATCTGCCATACAGTCAGGTAGGACTTGTCAAAGACGAGGAAGCAATGATTAAGCAGCTCCTGGCAGGAATCTCCTGCCTGTTTATTGACGGGTATGATAAATGTTTTACCCTGGACTGCAGATGTTATCCGGTAAGAGGTGTATCAGAGCCGGAAAAAGACAAGGTTTTAAGGGGGTCCAGAGATGGATTTGTTGAAACCCTCACTTTTAACACGGCTTTAATCCGGAGAAGAATCCGCGACCCCAAATTAACCATTGAGATCATGAATACGGGAGAAAGTTCCCATACAGACATAGCTGTGTGCTATTTTAAGGGACGGGTGGATGATAAACTTCTTACCACCATAAAGGATCGGATTAATAAGCTGCATGTAGATGCTCTTACCATGAACCAGGAAAGCCTGGCCGAATGTCTTTATCCCTACAAATGGTACAACCCTTTTCCAAAATTTAAATACTCAGAACGTCCGGATACTGCAGCTGCTTCCCTGCTTGAGGGCAATATTATTATTCTGGTAGATAACTCCCCATCCGCCATGATTCTTCCCTCCTCTGTCTTTGATATTATTGAGGAAGCCGATGATTATTACTTTCCTCCCATTACCGGAACCTATCTGAGGCTTTCCAGGCTTATTATATCCATTTTTACGCTTTATTTAACACCCTTGTGGCTGCTGTTTATGCAAAATCCGGATATGATTCCTGACTGGCTGCGCTTTATCCGCTTATCGGAAGAACCTCAGGTTCCTCTTTTGTTTCAGCTTCTGATTCTGGAATTTGCCATTGACGGACTTCGGCTGGCTGCTGTGAACACGCCCAGCATGCTGACTACCCCCCTTAAGTGTGATCGCCGGTATTGTAATGGGAGAATACTCCGTTAAATCCGGCTGGTTTAACAGTGAAACCATGTTATATATGGCCTTTGTAACTGTAGCAAATTATTCCCAGTCAAGCTTTGAACTGGGCTACGCATTTAAGTTTATCCGTATGATGCTCCTGGTCTTAACCGCACTTTTAAACGTATGGGGCTTTATTATTGGATTTATATTGTCCATATGTGCCGTAGTCTTTAACAGAACTATTGCAGGTAAGAGCTATATCTATCCCCTGATTCCCCTTCATCTTTCAGAGCTGAGAAAAAGGTTGTTCCGGGGACGCCTTCCTCATAAAGAAAAACAGAGTTAAAAAAGCAGGCGGAGTATGAATTCCGCCTGCTTTGTATTATTCGTCAATGCTATAGTTTGGTGCTTCTTTTGTAATATGAATGTCATGAGGATGACTTTCCTTTAAGGAAGCCGCTGAAATCTTAACAAATCTGCCAGTTTCCTGAAGGGTCTTAATATCCTTTGCTCCACAATATCCCATACCGGAACGGAGACCGCCAAGCATCTGGAATACCGTATCCTCTACCATGCCTTTATATGCAACCCGGCCTTCCACGCCTTCCGGAACCAGCTTTTTCGCATCTGTCTGGAAATAACGGTCCTTGCTGCCGTTCTCCATGGCAGCGATAGAGCCCATGCCACGGTAAACCTTATACTTTCTTCCCTGATACAGTTCGAATGTTCCCGGGCTTTCATCACAGCCAGCAAACATGCTTCCCATCATACAAACGCTTCCGCCTGCTGCAATGGCCTTTGTTAAGTCTCCTGAGTATTTGATTCCACCGTCTGCAATGATAGGAACCCCATGTTCCTTTGCTACGTTGTAGCAGTCCATAACTGCTGAAATCTGGGGTACACCGATTCCTGCAACTACACGGGTGGTACAGATGGAACCAGGTCCGATTCCTACCTTAACTGCATCAACTCCTGCTTCTATAAGAGCCTTAGTTGCTTCACCTGTGGCTACATTACCGGCAATGACAGAAAGGTTTGGATAGGCTTCCTTGATCATTCTGACGCAGTTAATTACATTCTCTGAATGTCCGTGGGCAGAGTCAAGAACCACAGCATCTACCTTCGCTTCCACAAGGGCTGCCACACGATCCAGAACATTGGCAGTAATTCCAACAGCTGCTCCGCATAAAAGCCTTCCCTGTCCATCTTTTGCAGACAACGGATATTTGATCTGCTTTTCTATATCCTTGATGGTAATAAGACCTTTTAAGTTGAAATCTTCATCTACGATCGGCAGCTTCTCGACTCTTGCCTTTGCAAGAATCTTCTTTGCTTCCATAAGAGTGATTCCTTCTCTTGCTGTCACCAGATTCTCAGAAGTCATGCTTTCTTTGATCTTCCTGCTGAAGTCCTCTTCAAACTTTAAATCACGGTTTGTGATAATACCGACTAACTTTTTTCCCTCTGTGATCGGTACGCCGGAAATACGGAACTTAGCCATCAGCTCGTCCGCATCTTTTAATGTATGTTCCGGGGAAAGATAGAATGGATCCGTTATGACGCCGTTTTCTGACCTCTTAACCTTATCAACCTCTTCTGCCTGCTCTTCAATCGACATGTTCTTGTGAATAATGCCGATGCCACCCTGTCTTGCCATGGCAATTGCCATGCGGTGTTCGGTTACGGTGTCCATTCCTGCACTCATAAGTGGAATGTTCAGCTTGATGGTTTTTGTAAGGTTGGTCGATAAATCAACCTGATTGGGTATTACGTCTGAATAAGCTGGAACTAACAGCACATCATCAAATGTAATGCCTTCGCCAATAATTGTACCCATTATTTTCCTCTCCTTCGCTTAATTTTATACTTTTTAAAATAAACATTTTTGCTTATTAGTTAAATAGTTTAGCAAACTTTGCTGTGGTTGTCAACGGACATTTTCCCGTTTTTTTCCGCCCTCTGTGGACAGTAAAATGAACATTTCTAATAAATAATTACTTAACCAGGTTCACCGCTCCGACTTTAAGCCAGGCAGTTTTCAGGCGCATAAAAAAAGACCGCAGGAATTCACTTTTGCTGGTTAAAGCAATGAATTCTTTACGATCTTTTCTGCACTGCCAGTAACACGTCACGTCAAAAACCTCACCGGGAAATACAGGGCCCGGAGCCTTCCACTTCCAGCTCCAGACCCTGACCCAGACCCGACCTGGGGATCATCCTCTCCGGTACAGCATCACCGCGCCGAAGGGGCTCAGCATCACCCTGTCCTCATTGATTTTTACATTTTCGTAATTAGACAGTAATACCTCCCAGTTATCCAGTACCTCTTTTTGCTTCACAATCTGCTCCTGCCCGGTAAAGTTGGCAAATACCAGCAGCTTTTCTCCATACAAAGCCCTTTTATAGGACATGATGCCCTGATTATCCACAAAAACTGGTTCATAGCTCCCGTCGCTGATGATATCATACTGCTTTCGCAATTCCACCAGTTTCTGATAATAGGTAAAGATGGAATCGGGATCAGAAAGGCTCTCTTTTACATTGATCTCCCGGCAGTTTTTATTGACAACCAGCCACGGCGTTCCGGAAGTAAATCCGCCATTTTCCTCTCCGTCCCACTGCATGGGGGTTCTGGCATTGTCCCTGGAACGTTCCTTAAGTATCCGGTAGATATCCTCTTCCTTCTGTCCCTGCTTCTTTAAAATATCGAAATAGTTCAGACTTTCAACATCCCGGTACTGGGAAATATCCGTGAAACAGGCATTGGTCATACCGATTTCTTCTCCCTGGTAGATAAAGGGCGTTCCTCTCATTCCGTGAATCACCGTAGCCAGCATCTTGGCGGACTGCTTCCTGTAGATTCCGTCGTCACCGAACCGGGATACCGCTCTCGGCTGGTCGTGATTGCACCAGAAGACTGCATTCCACCCATTTCCCCCCGGCGATACCCTCCTGCCATGTGTGGAAAATCTTTTTCAGCCGTCCAAAGTCATAGGGCATTAAGGACCATTTATCCCCGTCCTTATAATCCACTTTTAAGTGATGGAAGTTAAAGCACATCTTCAGCTGCTTTTCCTCCGGGTTTGTGTAACGAATACAATGGTCTATGGTGGTGGAAGACATTTCCCCCACTGTGACCACATCTTCCGCATCAAGCCCTGTATCCTCCACGATTTCCCGCAGAAACTCATGAATCCGGGGACCATCCGTGTAGAAACGCCGTCCATCCCCCTCCTCGTCATCTTCAAAAACCGTTGGCTTGGAAACCAGATTGATGACATCGAAACGAAATCCCCGGATTCCTTTTTCTTTCCAGAAACGGAGTACATTTTTTATTTCTTCCCGCACGTCTGGGTTCTCCCAGTTTAAATCTGCCTGGGTCACATCATATAAGTGCAGATAATACTTTTCCAGCTCTTTTACGTATTCCCATGCATTTCCCCCGAACTTGGACTGCCAGTTCGTGGGCGGACTGCCCTCTGTTCCATCCTTAAAGAAATAATAATCCTGATATTTCTTCTCACCTGCAAGAGCCCTCTGAAACCACTCATGTTTTGTAGAAGTGTGGTTGAAAACCATGTCAAGCATGAGCCTCATGTCCCGGTCTTTTGCCTCGGATATCAGGCGATCCAAATCCTCCATGGTTCCGAATAAGGGGTCGATCCGGCAGTAATCCTCAATATCATAGCCGTTATCATTCTGAGGCGATAGGAAAAATGGAGTGAGCCAGAGGTAATCCACACCCAGCATTTTTAAATAATCCAGCTTTTCCATAATGCCCTTTAAATCCCCGATTCCATCTCCGTCTGTATCCATAAAGGATTTGGGATAAATCTGATACACACATGATTTTTTAAAATTCTGCATTTACTAAATCCCTTTCTTTTTGCCCACAGCGACAGTCAGACCAAAAGGTACCGCAATCGCAATCAGCATGCAGATGGCGAAGATTCCCATATACTGAGGCTGTATGGACAGAATTCCCGGAATACCGCCAACTCCGATGGAATTAGCCATAACGTTCATTCCAACGGAAACGGTTGCCGCGATGGCAGAGCCAATCATAGCGGAAAGGAATGGGAAGCCTCTCTTTAAGTTCACGCCGAACATAGCTGGCTCGGTCACCCCTAAATAACAGGAGATGCAGGCTGGAATGGAAATCTGCTTTGATTCCTCATCCTTTTTCTGTAAATAGATCATGCCCAGTACTGCAGAGCCCTGCGCTATGTTGGACAAAGCAATCATTGGCCACAGCATGGTTCCGCCGAACTCCGCCATAAGCTGGAGATCGATGGCATTGGTCATGTGGTGCAGCCCTGTGATGACAAGGGGCGCATAGACGAAGCCGAATAAGGTGGCAAACAGCCAGCGTAAGTTAGAAGTAAGTCCTGCATAAACCACCTTTGATATAGCGGAGCCAATGGCCCAGCCGATGGGTCCAACTACTGCATGGGCGGCAATCACTGCCAGAAGCAGGGAACAGAAAGGAACAACAATCATGGAAATGGCCTGAGGAGTGATCTTCTTAAATAACCTTTCCAGATAAACCAGTACAAAGCCTGCTAAAATTGCGGGAATAACCTGGGCCTGATAGCCGATCATTCTCATTTTTACGAAACCAAAATCCCAAACAGGTATTTCAACGCCTGGTGCCATGGCATAGGCGTTCAAAAGCTGGGGAGAGACCAGGGTCAGACCCAGCACGATTCCCAGGATCTGGGTGGTTCCCATCTTTCTGGTAACGGACCAAGTGATCCCCACAGGAAGAAAATGGAAAATAGCTTCGCCTAAGAGCCAGAGGAAGCTGTAAACGCCGGACCAGAACTGGGAAACGGCCACCAAAGTCTCTGTCCCGCCGTTCATGAATTTAATTTCACCAATAATATTTCGAAAGCCCAGGATGAGACCGCCTACGATAATGGCGGGAATCAGGGGTGCAAATATTTCCGCTATATCTGCTACCGCTCTCTGCAGCGCGTTCATGTTTCCCTTAGCTTCCTTCTTCACTTCGTCCTTTGATACGCCTTCTATTCCTGAAATTGCTGCAAATTCATTGTAAAAAGTCTGTACGTCATTTCCAATGATAACCTGAAATTGTCCAGCCTGTGTAAAGGTACCCTTAACGCTTTTCAATGCTTCGATCTTCTGCGTATCAGCCTTTGATGGATCTGACAGCACGAAACGCATTCTGGTCATACAGTGAGTCACAGCCCCTATATTCCCCTTACCTCCGACGAGGTCTAAAAGCTGCCTGGAATCATCTTCATATTTCCCCATATCCATACTCCTTTTCAATATGTTTAAAATAGTTGCAACTTGTATGTTAATATTGTATTTTTACTTTAACATATACGTATATCTTTGTCAACATATATGAAGAAATATATTCCTGCCTTTTGATATATCTTCTTACAGCTTCCTTCGGGCGAAATCCACAAACTTAAACTTGTCCGGCCTGTGACGGGATTCGGTAAACTGAAACAGGGTGGAATCCTCCAGATAGGTATAACTCTTCACCACCACGATCATATCGTAGCTTCCCATATCCAGCAGGCGGTAATCCTCATCTGTAGCCATGTGTACCGTTATTTCCTTCATGGCAAATCCGATTTTCAGGCCAAGCTCCTTTTCCAGATATTCGTAAACAGAATCCTGAGCCGCACGAAGAGGCAGATTTTCCACTACCTTCCGTGAAAAATAATCCTTGTCAATGATGATCTTCTCTCCCTCGATCTCCCTGACTCTCTCAAGCAAAAATGCCTCATCCTCTGGTCCGATCTGCAGGGCAGCCATCAGCTTTTTATCTCCCTTGACGATTTCTAAATTTTCCACAATGGTTTTGGGCTTCGAAGCAGAATACCGGTAGATTTCCTTAAAGCTTGCGATTTCTGATACAGGGAAATTGAACTTATTCTTGTCCAGAACCTCCGCCGCCTTTCCTCTGGCCTTTTGGATATAACCGTCCTGAACCAGAAGCTCCAGAGCCTTGCGTACCGTATCCCGGGAAGCCCCCGTAAGCCTCCATCAGCTCGCCCTCCGCCGGAAGCTTATCCCCTGGCTCATATTCCCGCTTGTCAATCTTATCTAAAAGCAGCTTATAAAGATGCCTGTATTTACTTTCCATAATTGTTTAACCTCCATTACTGATAAGTATTGATTCCATTGTAACATATACGTATATGTCAGTCAAATAAAAGAACATTCCCATAAAGCAAAAGAATCAGGCGGTCTGGTTAAACCGTCTGATTCCTGTTATTACATCTGAGTTACAACTTTGCGAGGTGCAGTCATCTTCATACAGCGGAGCAGCTTGTCGTTTGGTTCAAAAATAATCTTCGTCCGTTCTGAACCAGACTGGCTAATCAGTGTATAAGTCTTAGCATCAGGTATTTTTGAAGAAAAATCCAGTACTTTCATGTTGCCTGATTCGTGATCTCTGGCTTCTGTAGAACCGGTAGGCGCTACAATCTGAATTTCCTCCATCGATCCTTCCCAGCCTTTTTTACGCTTGCTTTTGCCGTAAATTCTGTCTATGGACAAGGTATTGGTCACGAACAGATACTCATATTCCACATCACTGTTTCGGAATACGACGTAGGTTGCCGCTCCGGCAGCAAACAAAATGATCACTCCAAAGATACCGAAAACCGGAGAGATGGACAGGAAAAATGCGATTACACATAGAATTCCCATCACAATTTTCAGTAACATGGTATAAGCCGGAGACTTCCTCTTTACAAGCCATTCTGCATACATTTCATTCATAATAATACTGGATCCTTTCTCATACCTGCAAGGCGTCTCTTCTGTACAAATCTTACATCATATCCATTCCGCCGGGAGCTGGCATTGCGGGTGCTTTTTCCTTAATATTAGCAACAACAGACTCTGTTGTCAATAAGGTAGATGCAACACTGGTCGCATTCTGAAGTGCGCTTCTTGTTACCTTGGTAGGATCAAGAATACCTGCATCAACCATGTCTACATAAGCTTCTTTGTATGCATCAAAGCCAGTGCCAACTTTTGCTTCTTTAACTTTATTGATGATAACGCTTCCTTCCAGTCCTGCATTAGCTGCAATGTGGTATAACGGAGCTTCAAGAGCCTTTAAGATGATCTTTCCGCCGGTCTTCTCATCGCCTTCCAGACCATTTACAAGACCTTCAATTTCAGTGATTGCATGGATATAAGCAGAACCGCCGCCTGCGATTACACCTTCCTCAACTGCTGCTCTTGCTGCTGCTAATGCATCTTCCATACGAAGCTTAGCTTCTTTCATCTCTGTCTCTGTTGCAGCACCAACACGGATTACTGCTACGCCGCCAGATAATTTTGCAAGTCTTTCCTGTAATTTTTCTTTATCAAATTCAGAAGTTGTTTCTTCGATCTGGCTCTTAATCTGACCAATTCTTGCATCAATGGCAGCTTTGTCACCATATCCATCAACAACAACGGTATTCTCTTTCTGGATCTTCACTGATTTTGCACGGCCTAACTGATCAAGAGTTGCGTTCTTTAATTCATAGCCCAGTTCTTCAGAGATCACTGTACCGCCTGTTAAAACTGCGATATCCTGTAACATCTCTTTTCTTCTGTCGCCGTAGCCAGGAGCTTTCACACCAACTACATTAAAGGTTCCTCTTAATTTATTAACGATCAGGGTTGTTAATGCTTCACCTTCAATATCCTCTGCGATGATAAGAAGTCTTGCGCCGGACTGAACAACCTGCTCTAATAAAGGAAGAATCTCCTGAATGCTGGAAATCTTCTTGTCAGTAATAAGAATATATGGATCGTCAAGATTAGCTTCCATCTTCTCCATATCGGTGCACATGTAAGCGGAAATGTATCCTCTGTCAAACTGCATACCTTCTACAAGGTCCAGCTCTGTCTTCATGGTCTTGGACTCTTCAATTGTGATAACGCCGTTATTGGAAACCTTCTCCATAGCGTCAGCTACCATCTCGCCAACTTCATCATCTGCTGCAGAAATAGCTGCAACTCTTGCGATGGAAGCTTTTCCTTTGATCGGCTCGCTCATCTTTGCAATTGCATCAATGGCTGCCTGGGTAGCTTTTCTCATACCCTTTCTTAAAACGATTGGGTTGGCACCAGCAGCTAAGTTCTTCATACCCTCATTAATCATAGCCTGAGCCAGTACAGTTGCTGTTGTGGTACCGTCACCGGCAACATCATTGGTTTTGGTAGCAACTTCCTTTACAAGCTGTGCTCCCATGTTCTCAAATGCATCTTCCAGCTCGATCTCTTTTGCAATAGTAACACCATCGTTGGTGATTAACGGTGCTCCAAATGATTTATCAAGTACAACGTTTCTTCCTTTCGGACCTAAGGTTACACGAACGGTATCTGCTAACTGATTCACTCCTGATTCAAGTGCTTTTCTGGCTTCTACGCCATATTTAATCTGCTTTGCCATGATTCATTCCTCCAGTTTATAGTTTAATTTGTGATCTAATATAAGGAAATCACACCTTTTTATCAAATTCTGCTGTTACCTGCCGGTACTGCGTTTATTATTCAATTACTGCCAGAATATCGCTCTGTTTTACAATTACATACTTCTCGTCGTCTTCTCCGGTCTCGATCTCTGTTCCTGAATATTTGGAGAAGATTACTTTATCGCCTGTTTTCACCTGCATGGAAACTTCCTTACCATCCACAAGACCGCCAGGTCCTACTGCGATAACTTCCGCCTGCTGTGGCTTTTCTTTTGCCTGACCCGGCAGAACAATACCGGACTTTGTTGTCTCCTCTGCAACCAATGGTTTTAACACAACTTTGTCAAATAATGGTACTAATTTCATTGCAATTCCTCCTCATAACCTTCTTATTTTTTCTTTCTGATTGGCCTTTAGAAAGAAGTTATATTTTATTCACATAATATGTTATATCACTCATTATTAGCACTGTCAATAGTTGAGTGCTAACTTTATATTTTTTACAAATTTACCATATTTAAACGGAATGAGCCGTTACTTACATAGTTTATAGAAATTTTCTTATTATATACCTTTATTTTTTTCCGGGTAAGTATTACAATAGGTAAGAGAATGAAAGGAGTGTTTAAAATGGCAAAAAGAGGTAATGGTTTTGGGAAATTCGTGGCACTTGCCACTATCGCCGGTGCTGTTGCCGCCGGCATCTCTTATTTTACAAAATACAAATCCTTCCATAAGGAGCTGGAAGAAAACTTCCATGATTTTGAAGATGACGGGAATGATGACATTTCCAAAATTGACAGTACGATGAACCGCAACTATGTTTCCCTTCATGCAAACAAGGATGAGCTGAAGACAGCAGCCTCCGATATGGCAGATGCAGCAAAAGACGCAGCGAATGCGGCGAAAAATATGATGAAGGATGCGGCTACCATCGTTAGTGATACAGCGAAGGAAGCGGCTTCTGCAGTGGCTGATACCGCTAGGGATATGTTTGATTCTGCAATGGAGAAGGAAGATATGGAAGAGGAAGATATGGATATAACCGAAGACGGTGGTCTTGACTATTCCGCTTCTGAATCCGGACAACCTACTGCAGATGAGGCACCAGAAGATAACACAGATTCCAGAACCCAGGAATCTTCAGATGATACCACTACCATTGTGGAAGAAGAATTACAATAAATATTTTGCTAAATGCAGGGAAAAGAAGTATAGTTTGAGGGACTGTCTCAAACTATACTTCTTTTTTTAGACTAATCGTATAATCACTTGACAAACGAGATCTACAGTTGTAAACTTAAATCACAGTCTACAACTGTAGATCTTTGAATGCTGCCAAGTATAAAAGGCTATGAAAGGAGGTGTTAATAGGTGAACAAAATTTCAAGAATATCAGAATCAGAGTGGGAAGTGATGAAACTTCTGTGGAAATCAAGTCCATTAACATCAGAAGAAATCATACATAACTTATCACCTGAACACAGCTGGTCAGCTCAGACAATTAAGACCTTTATAACCCGGCTAAGTAATAAAGGTGTTATAAGTTACAACAAGAAAGGCAGAATTTATTATTATTTTCCTTTGTTATCAAAAGAAGAATACATTAAATATGAAAACAATTCTTTCTTAAAAAGAGTATATGATGGTGCCCTTGATATGCTTTTAACAAATTTTCTGGCGGAAAAGGATTTATCGATGGAGGAGCTGGAACAACTTGAGAATATTCTAAAACATAGAAAAGAAAATAAATCTTCAGATTAATCTGAACTATAAGGGGGGTGAATCATTGTTATGGAGTATTTAATTAAAATTTTTTTAAGCTATCTGGGAGCAACTCTATCAACCAGTATTTTTTTATATTATTGGTGATACTTTTTTTTTTTAAACTTTTGGCAAAAGAATTAATGTAAGAGTAAAAAAACTTAATATGGGTCTTTATATTAATTAAGTTACTTATTCCTGTTTCGATACCTGTAAACACGAATTTGTTTGATGTATTAATTAATAAATATGCCACGTCTGTGCAATCTCAACAGGCTGCAGCAGTGACAGACATATCGTTAATAACCAATCAGCTGCCATTTGCCCCGATGAACAATATCACTGAGAATAGAAGCAATGATAATATGCAAAAACAAAGTGATATTACATATGTTCCTAAAATAGCGGCAGTCGTATGGCTAGATGGGGTCGTTTTATTAAGTCTGTTTTTATTAGTCACACAATATAATTTCAAAAGTAAAATAAAGAAAAGAACTGATATCTTAGATTCGCATACGCTGGAATTAATTCAAGAGTTAAAAGAAAAATTATCTATAAAATCAGATATTTCAATCGTGATCAATAATCAGATACATAGTCCATGTATATCCGGAATTTTTAAACCAATCATTTATATTCCAGAGTACATTATTAAAGTAAGTGATACCATCCAGCTCACTCACATTTTTCTACATGAATTGGTTCATTATAAAAGAAAGGATCTGTTCTTTAATCTACTCAGTATCATTGCACTGAACATTCATTGGTATAATCCATTGGTATGGCTTGCAGTAAAAAAAATGAAGCTTTACAGAGAGTGCAGCTGTGATGCGTTCGTTCTTGAAATTCTTGATGAAGAGGAAATCATTGGATACGGGATGACTCTTTTAAATTATTCAAGATTATATTTAAATAGGGAAAAATACTCCCAATTACCAATCTATTTCGAAACAAAAACTCAAATAAAGGAGCGAATCACAATGATAAAGGGATTCCATAAAGGTTCCTATCAGATAACAGTTAAGGCTGTTTTAAGCTGTGCCATTGCAGCAAGTGTTATATTTACAAATAATCTGGAGGTAAAGGCATTAAATGCGGATAATCTTCTTAGAGTAACAAGCTCAACCATAACTGCTCCAGGAAAAGGTGTTGGCTGGTACTGTCAGGATAATAAATGGTATTATAAACAGGTTCTCAGTAAAATTATTGATAAATGGTATAGTATGCAGGATGGTTCCAATGAGAGTGAATACTGGCTATTTGATTCTGGAAACTGGTTCTACTTTGACAAGCAGGGGATCATGGTTAATGATACAACTCTTACTATTGAAGGAAAAGACTACACATTTGCTAAAAGTGGTATCTGTACTAATAAAACTCATTCAGGATGGGCTATGGATGAAAGTGATAATGGCTGGTATTATTTTAATGAAGATGGTATTATGTTGAAAAATACCACCATAGACGGAAACGTATTAGATGAACATGGTAAGCTAATAAAAGAAAAAAAGCAAAGCACTACCAATGACAAAAGTCAGTATAAAGGCTGGTACCAGGATAATGGTAAATGGTATTGTAAACATGAAGGAAAAAATATGACACAGGCCTGGGTCAGCGTTGATGGCAATTTATACTACTTCGACAAGCAAGGCGTCATGGTCAGTAATACAACCCTCAAAATTGATGATAAAAATTATATATTTAACGAAAATGGAGTTTGTACTAATTTTGACGATAAAAAAGGTTGGAATTACAATGATGGGAAATGGTCATACTACGATGATAATGGAAATGTGATTAAGAACACCACTGTGGATGGATACAAACTGGATTCCAATGGAGTGAGGGTTGAACCAGTAAGCAACTTATCGCTTGAAGCGTATTACATTCAAGGTGCAGATGGTTCTCTGGTTGATCTTCAATTAAAAGATTACTATGTAAGAGATTGGGAATCAACAGATGGCTGGTACAGCAAAGAGGATGAATGGTATCTAAAAAAAGATAATAAAAATATTACTGGCTGGGTAAAACATAATTATGCCTGGATCTATTTAAACAATGAGGGAAAACTGATCAGCAATACATCTTTAAAAATTGACGGAAAAGACTATGTGTTTGATTTTGCTGGTGTATGTACAAATAAGCTGGATTAATAATACAATTCCATGGGTGGAAGGATTTTAATATAGCGATAATCCCTGCCCCTCAATCCTGAGGGGATTAGGGATTATTGTTTTTTAAGGTTCAATACAATATTCAAACCCGGCTTCTTCAATTATTTTTATGGTGCTGTCAATGCTTTCCCCGCCTGCAGTAAGGTATCCGGAAGCAAATACAGAATCAACCGCATAAAACATCCATTTTTCTTTACCTTTTAAATAAAGTTCCCTTCCCGCCGCACACCGGATATCTGATTGAGGATTTAAAAGTCTGGCCAGACAAAGTACTTTTAAGCAGTATTCAGAGGTGAGAATGGCTGTACTCTGATGCTCCAGCGCCGTACCTTTTATGGGGATCAGAAAATTAATGGGAACTGCTTTTGGACTTAAATCCCGGATCTCAAAAAGCATGTCCACCACATCTTCCGGCTTCTCTCCCAATCCCACGATTCCCCCGCAGCAAAGTTCGAACCCCATCTCTTTCAGCATCTGAATATTCGCAATCCGCTGCTCATAGGTGTGGGTCGTGCAGATATTGGGATAATGGTTTCTGCCTGTATTTAAATTATGATTGATTCTGTCCACACCGGCTTCTTTTAAGATCATCGCCTGCTCTTTTGTAAGAAATCCGATGGAACAGCAGACCGGAGTATCGCTTTCTTTCTTCAGATTCTTAATTTCGCTGGCAAATGCAACAATCTCCTGATCAGAAAAACGGATTCCGCTTAAACCAATACAATGCCTTGCCAGCTTCTTTTCTTTAACCAAATAACCGTCTTGTAAAAGCTTCTCACTAGTGATCAGTTCATAGGTATCAATGTCCGTTTTCACTTGTCCGGACTGGGCGCAGTAAGTGCAGTTCTGAGAACAGTTTCCGCTGCGGGCATTGGTAAGAAGATGTATACTCACCATCTTTCCTTTATGCTTCTTGCGTAATGTATATGCTGCTTCAAGAAGTTTGGGAATTTCTTCATCCGGCATCAGAAGAATGGACCTGGCATCTTCCTTAGTAATATTTATGTACGAATCTGTCATTTTCTGTCCTCCTTTTTATTCTTCATTACCACTGCAAAGTTCTTTGAAATACAGAATATAAACGGCGGACTAGAACGATAATGATGCATGTCTTTAATAAATCACCTGGCAGAAACGGGATTACACATAGACTAAGTGCTGCAGTAAAAGATGTGTGGGTAATATAGGAAAACCACAGGGTTCCAAATGTGTAAGTAACCAGCCAGCCGGCCAGAATGGACAAAGCAAGGGTTTTAACCGTGCGTTTCCCAAAACGTTCCAAAACCCAGCCAGTCACATAAGCTGATACTACATAACCGATGATATATCCGCCCGTAGGACCCGCTAACCTGGTCAGCCCGCCATTAAATCCGGAAAATACCGGAAGACCTGCTGCTCCCATCAAAACAAAGGTAAGCTGGCTTAATGCCCCCCAGCCTTGATCCCAGTAACCCCGCCGCTAGAAAGGTAGAAAGATGAGCGAAATTAACAGGTACCGGTCCGATGGGTATGGTAATTTGAGACAGGATTGCAGTCAGAGATGCAAACAACGCACATAACGTAATTTCTTTTGTTTTTGAATTTTTCATGAAAAATCCCCCTGTAGAATGATGTCATTTTTCATCATTATACAAAGGGATTTTTGTATTGTCAACCACATTGTGATTTTAGGTTAACAATTAATTATTTTTCGTAAAGAAATTCTTCCGGAAGGGTAACTTTAAAATCACGGGCAAGATCTTTAAAGTTCTGTGGTGTGATTGTCTGCAGTTTATCCGGACGTATGGATAATACCTTTACCAGAATCTCTGCTGATTTTTCAACCGTATGCATTAATCCGAAGGTTAAGTCAAAGTCTTCACCAGAAGCAAAGAGACCATGATGGGCCCATACTGCCACGTCATATTTCTTCATTAACTCACTGGTGGCAACTGCGATATCCCGTCCGCCTGGTACCATCCAGCCAACGACACCGACACCACTTGGGAAAACAACGGGACATTCGGTAGCCATCTCCCATAACTCTCTTGTAAATACACGATCTTCCAAAGGCAGCACAAAGGTTAATGCAATTACATTAGCCGGATGAGCATGGTAAATAACCCGGTGCATGCCATTGGTTGCAATCTTCTTCACTTCATGATTCATTAAATGGGAAGGCAGCTCACTGGTGGGGCGTCCTCCGTTTACAAGTCCCCAGCAGATCCGGTAATTTTCTCCGGATTCATCGATTTCTATCATACAGGTATTGGCAGCCGGATCTAATATCACATTGCGGAAATATTTTCCGCTTCCTGTGACCATAAAATATTCTCCTGCCAGATCCTTTACCGTTGTTCCGATAGGCTGCCAGGAAGTGCTTTGATCTAATTCTTCCTTTACAGACTCCACTTCTTCTGCCTTAATCCGGTAGCTTAAATTGCCTCCGTTTCTTTCATGCCAGTTCTGTTTAAAACCATCGTCACACAAACGGATAAAGCCTTTTACAAATTCTGCATCTAATATCTTCATGTTTCTTCTCCTCTATTTACGGTCTGCCAGCACTTCTTTCATATGCGGTAATCTGGCTGAACCAGTCTTCTTTTGCAGGTACTCCGTTTAACTCACAGAAATAATTCCATACATCACCGATTGGATAGAGTTTTAACTCCTCCTGAAGCATCATAAGCTCTGTGAAATTACGGGATTCCTGTAAAGCAGCCAGTTTCTCATCAGGAAGCAGAAGGGCGTTTAAAAGAGCTTTCTGCATATTTCTCATTCCTACTACCCAGGCGCTTAAACGGTTGATGCTGGCATCAAAAAAGTCCAGAGCCAAAAGGACACGGTCTGCTCCGCCACGAACAATCTCTTTTGCGATCTCTTTTGTCTCATCGTCAAATAGTACCACATGGTCACTATCCCAGCGAACTGGTCTGGTTACATGAAGTGCTACTTTATCAAAAAACAGAAGCATGGAAGAGATCTTATCGGAAACCACCTCAGTCGGATGATAATGTCCGCTGTCTAACAGGCAGAGAATATCATTCTTTGATGCATAGTTCATATAAAATTCATGAGAGCCTACGGTACAGCTTTCCATACCAATACCAAAAAACCTTTGATTCCACTGCAACGAGTACCTTAGACTTATCGTAATCCACAGAAAGAATCTGGTCAAGGGAATCTTTTAATCTTGCTCTTGGTGAAGTACGGTCGGCGGGAATGTCCTTAAATCCGTCCGGAATCCAGATATTCATGGTACAGGGTGTACCTAACTCTTCGGCAAAATACTGGGAAATACGGATGCACGCCTGTACATGGCGGATCCAGAATGCCCTTATTTCAGGATCTTCGCTTGATAAGGTGGCATGCTCTGCTTTTGAATGGGAAAATAATGTAGGATTAAAATCAATGCCGATTCCTCTTTCTTTCGCGAATTCCACCCATTTTGCAAAATGCTTTGGCTCCAGCTCATCCCGGTCAGCCCATTCTCCCTCTTCAAATACTGCGTAGCTTGCATGAAGATTAATTCTGTGTTTTCCAGGAATCAGGCTCAGCGCCTTATCCATATCTGCCATCAGTTCTTTGGGATTGCGTGCCCGTCCCGGATAATTTCCGGTAGTCTGGATTCCTCCTGATAATGCACCGGCTCCATCAAAACCTGTTACGTCATCTCCCTGCCAGCAATGCATGGAGATGGGGATCTGTTTCAGTGCCAGAAGTACCTGGTCTGTGTCAACGCCTACTGCTTTATATGATTCCCTTGCTGCTTCATATCTTTCTTTGATTGTCATAATTTTTTCTTCCTTTCTTTTTTTCAATCTAAATGGAATACCGGTTTTAACCCGTCTGAAACAGGGCTGTTGTCTGGATTAGTTTTCATAATGTCCGCCATATAATCCCACCATTTCCGGTTAATGGGGGTATCTGCAGATTTCGCCCATTTCTCTTCCTCTTCTATTTCGATATATCCATAGAGCACATTGGTTTCCTCATCTAAAAATATGGAATAATTATGTCCGCCGCATTCATGAATCATTTCTTTCATTTCCGGCCAAAGCAAATTGTGGCGTCTCTCATATTCCTCCGCCATTCCTTCATTTAAATACATTTTAAATGATTTTCTGATCATATCGTTCCTCTCCCATCCCATTTACAGCGGTTTATATTCTTTTACAGCAAATGACTGGTATACTGATTCTCTTGCTGTTTTTAAATCTTTAAATTCTCCGTATGAGATCATCTGAGCTAGCAGATTTCCAATTGCAGTGGCTTCTCCCGGTCCGGCATAAACGGTTTTCCCCGTCTGTTTTGCAGTTAATTCATTTAGGTAAGCTGCATTGGAACCGCCTCCCACCACATGAAGACTGGAATATGTTTTTCCTGTAATGGACTGAAGCTCTTTGGCTGTATCTCTATAGCATGCAGCAAGACTGTTATAAATCACTGCCGCAATTTCTCCTGGACTTTTTGGTACAGGCTGGTTATTTCTCTGACAGAACTCAGCAACCGCATTTATCATACTTTCAGGAGCCAGAAAACAGTTATCGTTACAGTCAACCAGAGAAGGAATACGTTCCTTTGATGCAAGCTCACACAGCTCTGCAAAGGAATAAATCTCGCCTCTCTCTGCCAGTTCTTTTTTTACTGACTGTATCATCCAAAGTCCCATAATATTTTTTAAATACCGATAACGGAAATCGTACCCGCCTTCGTTGGTAAAGTTAGCTTCCATACTTTTGATGGAACAGTCGGCAGCCGGAAGTTCGGTTCCCATAAGGGACCATGTTCCTGAGCTGATGTATAGTATGTCCTCCTGAGGTTCTTCTTTTCCCGGAACTTTAGGAACAGCCATTACCGCAGAACCAGTATCATGAGTGGCAGGCAACACCACGGTACAGGAAAATCCCACCTCTTTTATGATATCCTCAGTGAACTGGCCCGCCTTTGTTCCAGGCATGGAAAGCGGTCTAAATAACTTCTCCGGATAGGAAAGCTTACGAATCAGTTCATAATCCCAATCCTCGGTTACAGGGCTGACCAGCTGGGTCGTGGTCGCATTGGTATACTCCTGTTTCTTTTCTCCCGTCAGCAGAAAATGAAAGTAATCCGGTATCATAAGGAGTGATTCAGCTCTCTTAAGAAGCTCTGGTTCTTTCTCCTTAATAGCCATCAGCTGATAAATCGTGTTGAAGATCTGTTTTTGAATTCCGGTTCTCTTATATAAATCATTCTGGGAAATGATTTCATATACCTTTTCATCCATTCCAGTTGTTCTGTCATCCCGGTATCCTGCTGCCCTTCCAAGAATTTTATTCTCCTCATCAAGAAGAACAAAATCCACTGCCCAGGTGTCAATGCCCATGCTTACGGGTATCTTACCAAGTTTTTACACTGCTTCAGTCCCTCTTTTATTTCAGCAAATAAGGACTCCACATCCCAGGATAAATGACCATTCTCCTGCTTCATGCCATTGTCAAAACGGTAAATCTCTTCCAGAATTATCTTGTTGTCCTTCACAGTGCCGAGTATATGACGACCACTGGAGGCTCCAATGTCTACGGCAAGATAATATTTTTCCATACGCACCACACTCTTTCATTATTATTGCCCACGCTCTCTGGGCATAAAGGGATACCCACATTTCTATTTATATCATAACGGATATTTAAATAAAAAATAAGGACGCTGTTTAATTAAAACTACGTCCTTATTTGCACTTTCTTTTAAAGTTACTAAAAATATTAAATAGATTAACACGTAATATAGTCGTAAGTTTGGGTATAATCGCCGTATACACGTCGTCTGCAATTATGGTATAATATAAATATCAAAGATGTGGTTTGCTTTACGGGTACGTGAGTCCGGTTTTAGTGAACTGCATTTTTTATTTTATTAGAAAGAGGTGAGATATTATGAACATAGGTGATGTCTTTATATACGGAAATCATGGTATTTGTAAGGTTACCGGATTACAGGATATGTGTATGGATGAAAAAATCAGCCAATATTATGTACTCAAACCTGTTTACCATGCTGCCGCTACAGTATACATTTCATCTATTAGCAGCAGAAGAAAAACTGAAATTCGCCACATTCTCTCTGCCGATGAAATTTTCTCTCTACTCTAAAAAAAATACCGGATAAAGATCACATTTGGAATAATGATAATCGTAAGCGAAAAGAATCATACCGCCAGATTCTTGCAGATGGTAACCATTCCGAACTTGTAAAAATGGTAAAAACGCTACGTTGGCACAAACAAGAGATAAAAAACACGAATAAAAATAATAAACTACAGATCTCCGATGAAGACTTTCTTAAGGATGCTGAAAAAGCGCTTTGCGAGGAGTTTGCTTATGTATTGAACATCGAGCGTGAAGAGGTTATTCCGTTTATTTATGAACAGTGATGTTAACCCCGACTATTCAATTTATTATTTTTCATTTTTTCTTGACATACTCAAATTATCGTGTTATACTTTAAACAGTATTTAAATAAAGTCTTGATTTCGCATATATACGTAAGTCATTATTCTATTGATGATTTACGCATATGTGCGATTTTTAGTTTTATCGAATATAATTATAATTTAAGGAGGTATCTTTAATGAATAAAGGTACAGTAAAATGGTTTAATGCGCAAAAGGGATTTGGTTTTATCAGCGACGAGAAGGGTAACGATATTTTCGTTCATTTTTCAGGTCTAGCTATGGACGGTTATAAGTCATTAGATGACGGACAGTCTGTAACATTTGATGTTACAGAGGGTAATCGTGGGTTACAAGCTGTAAACGTTAACCTCGCATAAACATTAAAAAGACTGCTTTCGAGTGGTCTTTTTTTTATTTATATCAACAGTTTTCTTCATTGCCTCCATAAGATTGATGATGGGGCATAGTAAGTGCGAGACACGCTGACAGCGTACCTACGGTTAATAGTTTTCTCATAAATCCTCCAAAAGTTTATCAATTTAGGGAACACAAGCGAGGCAATGAAAGGGCAGGAAAATGCGGTTGCTCTCTTGATTTTGATATACAGATATGTTATATTAGAATCACAAAAGGAACAACCGCCCCTCCACAAGGGGTTGGCCATTATATGAGATAGAAAATTCCACCCTCAAACACGTCCAATGTTTTACAAGGGTGGTTTTCTATGCCTGTTTCCAGGACTTTATAGAAAAACGCTACTTACAATTATAAAAAATAAAGGTAAGTAATGCTAAAATGAACATACCAAAGGCCATAAGGTCTTTAAAGTCATATTTCATCCGCACCACCTCCTATCTATGTATAGATAGAAGGCCAACGCCCTTGCAGTGACACGATTATTCCATATCACTATGGTAATATATCCCATTTTATTGTGCAATTACTTTTCCCCAAAAGAATGCGCAGAAACTGCCCTGCCGCTGTTTCTCAATTCTCTTCAGCTTCATTATCCACCATGCCCACACAAAGACAAATTATAATAATCTACCACAATACAAAACGTCACGGAATACTGAATTTCAGTCTTTCCGTGACGCTTGATTATTTTTTCAATACCATTTTGCATAAATAAGAATAACCAACTATAAACTTAGATAAATTAGCGTCCTTATTCGCATTCCCACTTAATTGCTTTTAATCTTCCTACTCAGCCTTGGAAGAAATAAGTAATTCCTTTAAATCCATAATAGACATTTCGTGCTCGTCCAGTATTGTGGATACTTCCTTAAACTGTTCCAGCTTTATTTTATCCTGAATTTCTTTTTCCTTTTCATCCAGTGTAATGAGACTTTCCTTATACTGCTTGATGGATTCCTGAACTTCCGTTAACTCTTCCTGAAGTTTCTCAAGCGCTGTTTTTCTGACTCCTCTTGGCATATTGGTCCTCTCCTTTACAGATATTATTAAATTAACCATATATAACCAAGTATATGCAGAAATGATTTTCATTATTACAAAAATACAAGTTATTAATAAATTATATTTGTTTTCTTTTTTACATTTTTAAAGCATCACTTCCGGTTCTTCATCCTTTACATAGAAGAAAAGGGATACTCCTTAATACTGTTATCTCTTCCCATCGGGAAATGGCAGCGTTACATTTTTATCCCTGTATTCTTTTGGAGACATACCATAGTAATTCCGAAAAATACGATGAAAATAACTGGTATTGTCATATCCTACTGCAATGGATATATCCGTGATAGAGAGTCTGGTATTCAGAAGAAGAAAAGAAGCCTGATTCAGCCGCTTAATCTGAATGAGTTCCTTAAATGTCCGGCCTGTGAGACGTTTTACTGCTTTGCTCAGCCAGTAAATATTGTAGTTTAAGCTGGCTGCGAGTTCTGTCAGTTCCCCATCTTTATAATTTTCATCAATGAATTTTAAAACCTGAAAAGTCAGCTTCTGGTCAAAACTTTCTGATGTGTGGCTGATCTTATCGGTGTAGTGCATGAGTTGAAGAAACAAAAGCCCCATTGTAACCTGATTAATGCTTCTTTTATTTGGCTGGTCATTGAGCAGAGTCCATACCATATTTTCCACCAGATTTTGTACTGGAAGAACGTCAGCCACCTGAAAATGCAGGTAACTGGCATAGCGTGGATCAAAGCAAAGACTGCCTACCAGAAAATCTCTTAGAAGGTTTTTCTCCTCTCCCATCATCTGAAAAGCAGTATCAAAAAACTCCGGAAGAATGATAAAATTAACGGCAATATCTCCCTCACCTGCAGGAAGTATTTCCTGTGTTGCATGCTGATTTAAAAACAGCAGTTCCCCGGTTTTTAATACTACCTCTTCCCCGTCAATCCGGTGGGTGGTCTCTCCCTGGCACATATAAATCACTTCTATATAATTATGTTTATGTCTTGGGAAATGAACAAATCTGGTATGAGGTCTGATGCGGATCATTTTACCATGCTCTAACATCTTTCTGCTGTCGATCACCAGCTCCTGCCCCTCTGTATACCGCTTCCGGTCGATTTCCGTCCGGCCGTTTATAATCTCCCGTTCCTCATCGGTGATCACTGCAAGACGGCTTATAATCTCCTGATTCACTGACTGGTGCCTCCTCCTTCAATTTGGGAGAACGAAATTAAGTTTCTCCATCGATCCTCACCTATGGCTCGTTCACTAAGAGCATAGGCGTGATCCTTTTCCCCATTGGCAAGGAGTTTATAAATCACTGCCCCCTTTGCATCTGTTTCTTTGATCCACCGGTCATTTAATACAATCACTCCGTCTTTCACCTGAAACTGCCACACAGCGGTCTCTCCCTGCCTGTTGGTACTGGAATATGTGATGTCTCCCTGCATGAGGTCATCCTGAAACATTCCGTTTTTAGAGGTTTTGACAGTAATATCCTGAGTCACTCCATCGTAATAGCGGTAACCGCATTCACCGCTGCCGTTCATCTTTCCATTCTTCCAGCTTCCATAGGAATAATCATACCGTTTCCCCTCTTCCAGGCTAAGGACTGAGATGGCCGAAACAGTTCCATCCGGCATTCCATTTTTAAAATCTCCATAAAATACAACGGTTGGCTTTAAAAATACGATCCCAGTTCCATCCTTGATTTCACGTATTAACATCTCTTCCGAATACATACAGGGAAATTCAGCAATGGAATCGCCATTTGCTTCTATTAACCTTGCGGCACCTTCCAGATCCCCGTCTTTCAACCTGCCGTTCAGCCCTTCTAAAAATTCACGATTGGCCGCAGTCAGAGAAATTCCCGTATCTGCCATTTCTATAACCGCTGTTTCTGGTGCTTGTATTTCTTTTTCCTGAATCTGAGATAACTCTGACTTCTTAAGCTGCTTATCCTTATTTTGTACTTCCTTACTGTTTCTTATGGTTCCTGCCACACTTAAAAGAAGCATCAACAGGGATACCAGGGCAATGGTGACGCCAATTCTTATATTTTCTTCTCTTCTGGCTTTATTACCATCAAAATTCACGAACTTCCCCCCTTACTGCCGTCAACCGACCAGGCTTCTTTTAAAAGAGCAATCCCTTTTTGTATTTCCGTCTCAGTCAAATTTGCAAATCCAAGAATGACCGTAGGTGGATATTTGTTATGTTCCTTATGAATAAAGGAACCGGACAAACCATATACTTTTACGTTTCTCTTCTCTGCCCTTAAAACCAGTTCTTCCTCGCTTCTTCCCTTCTGGTCTGTCAGCAGCAGATGAAGTCCTGCATGTTCTCCCCCCAATTAAAAACTGATCTTCAAAGGACTTTAAACCGGCAGTTAACACATCGTGCTTGGATTTATAAACAGCTCTCATTCGGTTTAAATGGCGCTCATAATGTCCCTCAGACAGGAACTGATACAATATGTTCTGATCAATTCTTGATACAGTGGAAGCATAGAAACTGATCCGTCTCTGATAAATCTGGTACAGGGGGATGGGTAATACCACGTAACTGACACGGATAGCAGGTGCAATGGATTTGGAAAAGGTACCGCAGTAAATCACCCGCTCCCTGTCATCCATACCCTGCAGGGCAGGAATTGGCTTTCCCTTATAACGGAACTCACTGTCGTAATCATCCTCAATTAAATACCGGTTCTCCTGTTCATACGCCCATGCAAGCAGTTCCTGTCTTCGTTTTACCGGCATGATAATGCCAGTGGGATACTGATGAGAGGGCATGACATAGGCAATATCTGCACCGCTTTTTTCTAGCAGCGAAACATCCATTCCCGACTGATCCATATCCACAGGTACCACCTGATACTGCAGACTGTCAAAGACCCGGTATGCCTGCCTGTAAGTGGGATTTTCCATGGCAATGGTTCTGTCCCTCCCCAGAATCTGGGACAGGAGCATCAGAAGATATTCGCTTCCTGCACCTACAATGATCTGTTCCGGGAGACAGTTAACTCCTCTGGCAGAATGAAGGTAGGAACGGATTGCTTCCCGAAATAAGTACTCTCCCTGGGGATCTCCCGCTGCGAAAATCTCTCTGTTATCATCGATCAGCGTATTTTTTGATATCCGCCTCCATGTATTAAAGGGAAAATTACAAAGATCAATTCCTCTTGGGGAAAAATCCACAGCCCAGTTCTTTTTCTCCCCTTCTTCTTTTGCAGCAGTAAAAAAAGAGGGCTGGCTTTTTAAAGTCTCCTGTCCGGTATGAATAAGTCCGTCGATTTTCAATACAAAATAACCACGGCAGGGAACCGACTCAATATAGCCTTCTGACAAAAGCTGCTCGTAGGCCATCTGGGTGGTACTCCTGCTGACTTTTAAATGTTCCGCCAAAAGTCTGGTAGAGGGGAGGCGGACCGCAGGCTTTAGATTGCCTTTTACAATTTCATTTTTAATGTAACTGTAAATCTGGCTGTAATAAGGCCAGCCTGGCTGGTTCTTTAAGGGTATCATCAGTTCCATGGTAACAACAATCCTCCTTTACCGGATAGGAAAAAATGCCGCACGTCCCTTATCTTGCGGTCATGCGGCATTTTTGTTCAGCTGTACTATTTTCCAATTTTAAAAGAACTCTTTAAGGATACAATCCGGTTAAATACCAGATGCTCCGGTGTGCTGTCCTTGCAGTCAACACAGAAGAAGCCGTTTCTTACAAACTGGTAGCTGTCATATGCCCTGACTCCTTCAAAGCTGGGCTCCACATAACAGTTCTTTAAAACAGTCAGGGAATTGGGATTTAAGTTTAAGCTTCCGTCTTCGTTTAACTTTCCTTTTTCTTCGTCCACGATGTTCTCATATAAGCGGCACTCCACTTTCTGCGCTGTTGTAGCAGCTACCCAGTGAATGGTTCCTTTCACTTTTCTGCCCTCAAATCCGGAACCACTCTTTGTCTCCGGGTCATAAGTGCAGTGAACAACCGTAACATTGCCGTTCTCATCTTTTTCGCAGCCGGTACAGGTCACAAAATAAGCATTCATGAGACGGACTTCATTGCCTGGGAATAGACGGAAGTACTTTTTAATGGGTTCTTCCATAAAATCTTCCCGTTCGATGTAAAGTTCTTTTCCAAATGGAACTTTTCTCTCACCCAGCTCCGGATTCTCCAGGTTATTGGCTACATCAAGATACTCCGTGGTATCTTCCGGATAATTATCAATTACCAGCTTGATTGGATCTAAAATCGCCATCATTCTGGGTCTTTTCAGTTTTAAATCTTCCCTGATGCAGTACTCTAACATCGCGTAGTCAACAGAGCTGTTTGCCTTGGAAACACCCACTAAATCAACAAACATGCGAAGGGATTCCGGCGTATAGCCTCTTCTTCTTAATGCTGCGATGGATACCAGTCTAGGATCTTCCCAACCATCAACGATGTTATCCTCTACCAGTTTTTTGATGTAACGCTTTCCAGTTACCACATTGGTCAGATAAAGCTTTGCGAATTCGATCTGACGGGGAGGGTTTTCAAATTCACACTCTTTTACTACCCAGTCGTAGAGCGGTCTGTGATCTTCAAATTCCAGTGTACAGATGGAATGGGTTATATGTTCAATGGCATCTTCAATTGGATGTGCAAAATCATACATAGGGTAGATACACCATGTATCCCCGGTGTTATGATGGGTCATACGTGCCACACGGTAGATAACCGGATCACGCATGTTGATGTTGGGAGATGACATATCAATTCTGGCTCTTAATACCTTTTCGCCGTCTTTGTATTTACCGTCCTTCATCTCTTCAAACATCGTTAAGTTCTCTTCCACACTCCGGTTTCTGTAAGGGCTCTCCTTACCAGGAGTTTTAAAATCTCCACGGTACTCCCTTATTTCATCGGCAGTTAAATCACAGACAAATGCCTTTCCCTTCTTGATTAAAAGAACGGCACAGTCGTACATCTCCTGAAAGTAGTTGGAAGCAAAGTAAAGTCTGTCATCAAATTCTGCTCCCAGCCATTTCACATCTTCAATAATCGATTCCACGAATTCCGTCTTTTCTTTTGTCGGGTTTGTATCATCAAAACGGAGGTTGAATTTTCCGCCATACTTTTTAGCCAGGCCATAGTTTAACAGGATGGATTTGGCATGTCCAATATGCAGATAACCGTTTGGCTCCGGTGGAAATCTGGTCTGCACATGGTTATAAACGCCTTCTGAAAGATCCTTGTCTATCTCCTGTTCAATAAAGTTTTTAGAAATTATTTCTTCTTTGTTATCTTCCATCTTTCTTCCTCCATATCAGTCACTTCAATAATACAATATCATATCATACTTCAAACGATTCGAAAAGGGGGAAAACGTCTTATCCTATAACAGATAGCCTTTCTTTTTCAGCTCTGCCTCAATAAAATCAAGATTCTTCTCCGAGTCTGCCTCTACGGTATGATAATGGCAGCCTCCAGTCAGTACATTTAAGGGCTGATCTTTGGAGGAATTTAAATGCTGTATAAACTCCGCCGCATCCAGACGGTTGTTAATAATTAGATCCACCTCAATCTGTCCATATAACTGGTGTTCGATGAATACGTTCCTGATTTTCCCGCCATAATCAACAATGGTATTCAGTTCCTCCAGGGTATCTTCTGTCTTATGACTGGTCCTGAAAACCCTTACAAAAGAAGGTTCCTCTTCTCTCTTTTCCAGAGGAAGAAGGTAGCCTTTATTGGTGGACAGGATCATTTTATTTTCTGCACGCAACAGTGCAATATCCTGTACCACCACCTGTCTGCTGACGCCAAGTCTCTGGGCCAAATCTCCTCCGGATATGGGCTTTCCTTCTTCCATTAACAGTTCCACTATTTTCTTTCTTCTGCTGCTGCCTTCCACGTTTTATTACTCCTGCCTTATTTTTCTGATGTCCTCTGTTGTCAAAAATCTGCCTTCGTATCCAAGGATTTCACAAAGCCTTGTGATGTGAGGCGGTTCCAGCCGGGCTTTTGTAAGAGTGTCCTTCTCATAAAATATCTTCTCTCCCGGTCCGTCTGAAATCACCTTTCCTCCCGCCATAACAATAACCCGTTCAAAATACCGGGCAACGAAATCCATATCATGAAGAATTGCAAGTACAAATTTTCCTCTCTCAGTCATGGTACGAATCAGCTGTCCCAATATCTCCCGCCCCCCTGGCATCCTGGGCGATGGTGGGTTCATCTAATATCAGCACCTTAGGATCCATTGCCACGACAGATGCAATTGCTACCATCTTTCGTTCAGACAAATCCAGATCATAGGGATTTTCTTTCTCTGCATGGAGGAGACCTACCATCTCAAGAGCTTCCCTGGCACGCTGTTCCCCTTCTTTTCTTGTCATACCAATGTTTAAGGGACCTACCATCACCTCTTCTAAAACCTGATTCTTAAAAATCTGGTCATCGGGATTTTGAAATACATATCCCACTTTTTTTGCAAGCTGGGCCACGGTCCGCCCGGAAATATCCTCACCTTCCAGAAGTACCGTTCCTGCCTTGGGTTTTAAAAGTCCCTTAAGCAGCTTAACCAGTGTGGTTTTTCCGGCACCATTCTGACCAATCACTGCTGTCGGCCTTATATCAAGGGAAAGGCTGAGGTTTTCAATTACCGGAGCACCAGGTATATAATGAAAGCCCAGATCCTTTATGGTAAATATATCCAGACCCAGTTTATCAGGAGTTCGTTCTCTTCCTGTTTTTGAAATGGTAACAGGAAACTGATCCTTGTGGTCTTGTATCTGTTTTAATGTTACCGGATAAAGTAAGTCTTCCCCCCTCTTTCCGATAGACGGAAAGTGCTTTTGAAACCTGAGTATAGACGGGTGGCTCCACTCCAAAATCCCTTAAATCATCTCTGGAAAAAATGCGTTCCGGAACATCATAAGCCACCTGTGATCCACGATGAAGCAGGAGTATTTTATCACAATAGGCCGCCAGCTTTTCCATCTTCTGCTCCACCATAATAATGGTGATTCCCGTCTTCGCCAGTTTTTCAACCACCAGGAACACATCTTCGCTGCCCTGAGGGTCCAGCTGGGATGTAGGCTCGTCCAGAACTAAAACCTCAGGTTCCATGGCAAGAATGCTGGCAATTGCCACTCTCTGAATCTGCCCTCCTGATAAATCAAAGGGATTCCTGTCCTTATATTTAATAATATCCAGAAGTTTCAGGGCTTTATCCACTCTTTTTCCGATCTCTTCCCTTGGAATCCCCAGATTCTGAAGTCCAAAAGCAATTTCCTCAAAAACCGTATCTTTTGCGCCGGACAGCTGATTAAAGGGGTTCTGAAACACAAGGCCCACTTTCTGGCAGAGAACTGCGATTGGTACCTTTGATGCTTCTACACCGTCAATGATCACTTTTCCCCCATACGCTCCACGGAACATGGTTGGAACAAGCCCTGCAAATGCCTGGCAGAGTGTACTTTTCCCCGCCTGATTTTCACCAATAATGCCGATAAACTGTCCCTTATCCGCTTCAAAATCAATTCCATCAAGAACCAGCTTACTGGTATGGGGATACTTATATTTTAATCCTTTTACTTCAATGAATGCCATATACGATCCTCCAGACAGCCGAGGCTGCAATCAGAAGAGCCATAAGAATCATAAATCCTTTGTCCCCTCCTGATAGCCGGTGTTCTCTTAAAAATGTTTTTTTATTTTTAGATCCGAACCCTCTCACCTCAAGGGCAATCGCCCGTTCTCTTGTATTGATGAGAGAACTGCTGACTACTGGAGAAATCAGGGGAATAAATGCCTTAGCTCTGGTAAATAAGCTTCCTTCGGTTTCCATTCCCCGGCTTCTCTGGGCATCTAAAATAGTATTCATGGTTCCCATCATCTGAGGAATGATCTGAAAAACAGAGGTGATCATATATCCAAATCTGGGTGAAAATCCCATCTGTTCCAGATCATCAACCAGGTCTGCCGGTCTGGTTGTAAGAACAAACGCAGCAAAAGCCAGAAGCATATTTAGAATATTCAGACCAATCCGGCATGCATAAAGAAGACCTTCCCGGTAAAATGTCAGGGCTCCCACCCGAAACAGTATGGTTTCATTCTCTTTATTAAACAGACCGTGGATCAAAAAAATAGTAATGAGAATGGTAAATGAAAATGCAATCAGCGGAAAAACCTTTTTAAGGATTCCTCCGCTGATCAAAAGGATCAGACTGATCGCCAGAAACAGTCCATACATCCACAGCGCGCCTCCAATGAGAGGCACGCTGATGGCCGCCAGAATATATACCATCTTGGCAAAGGGGTGAAGTCTGGTTAAATAGCTGTCCTTATCTACGTAGAGACTGATGCTTTTCATAGGAATAAAACCTTTCTTAATCCAGAATTTCTACCTCATCATTCACGTCATAAAGAGAGGTGAGTTTTTAGGAAGTCCTTTCATAATAGCAAAAACAATAAGGACTGTAATCAGCTTGTCCGGCACATCTACAACAAGTTCATCGAGAAATGATCCCAAAAATACAGGCAGTCCGGCAGACTGGGACCAGCCAAATAAAAGGTCTCCCCAGACGTTTCCGGTTGCACCGCCCCAGAAGATTACATTTAAAGGAGTGGAGATAACAACTGCAGTCAGTCCTGCAGCCACTGCTGTAAGAATTGCTCCTGTAAGCTTTTCCATATGCCCCAGTCTTGCCATAATACCCACTGCAGCTCCGATTCCAAGACTGGTGAGGGCATAGACCAAAGTAATGGAATCACCGGTGGTAAAGCCAAAAATCAGATTGTTGGCTGCCCCGCAGACAGCTCCGATTATGGGACCTCCCAGTACACCGCCGATACAGGTGCCGATGGAATCCAGCCAAAGGGGAAGTTTTAAAACAGATGCAAATAGTTTTCCTAAATAATTGATTCCGATACAAGCCGGTATCAGAACAAAAGTAGCCGCGTTTAACCTGGTTTTAAATAAATGATTCATCTTCAATCCTCCGTTCACGATTCTGATTGATCCATCCGTACAAACGCTTCCAGCGCAGTCAGGATCTCCATTTGTTCCCCTCTCATCATAGCTGATTCGCCGTCGGTATAGCTGTTAATCTGTTCGGTCAGCTCCTCCTCAAATTCCACCACTGTATTCAGTATTGAGGCTGTCTTTACTCCACGTAAGCCCCCCTGTTACAAATACGGCAGCCGTTTCCATGTCTGATCCGAGAACGCCTTTTCCCGACCAGTATGCACAGATTTTTTCTTCCTCATCAATGTAGAAGCTGTCATGACTTCTGGCAATTCCCACATGAGCCGTTGCGTCCAGTGTCTTGGCACTCTCCATACAGGCGATCAAAAGACCTGTGTCCGGAACAGCAGGATACTTGGAATCCACGTAAGATAACGATGCACCATCATCTCTGACAGCTCCGTTTACCAGAATTAAATCTCCAAGCCGGATTCCTTTTTTAAGAGCTCCGCAGCTGCCGATCCGGATCATTCCACGTACTCCGATTCTGGAAAGCTCTTCTACAGCGATTGCTGCAGAGGCCCCTCCTATTCCCGTGGAAACCGCCATCACGGGTACTCCATGATAGAATCCTTTTATGCTTCGGTATTCCCTGTTGTAGCAAGCTGCTCCACATTTGTAAGGTGGGAAGCAATCCGGTCTAATCGGGCAGGATCTCCGGGCAGCAGAGCATAGGGTGCTGCCTGACTGTCTGACAGCCTGATATGGGGCATAATTTCTGCCAAAACTACCATCTCCTTCCTTTTCTATTCTCTGAATTTAACACAAAGAAGCTGCCTTGTCAACCAATTGTCAGGTGACAAGACAGCTCTCTTTTCTATCTTTTTATAACTCTGTTTATTTTCTCTCTGCAGCGGCCCACAGATCCTGTTTCTCAACAAACTGTTGATTAATCCATTCCAGTGCCTGCTGCCTTCCTTCCTCTGAAAAAGGAAATAATGCCTTCGTCTTTTTTTCATCAGCAGTCGCTTCGTAACAGTATGGCTGGGGGTAAACGGTGGCTTCAAGTCCTTCTTCTTCCTTTTTAATCCGATACCGCATCCCATTCATGCTTCCCGTATAAGCCTCTTTTTTAAAAAACTGGATTGGAACAAAGGTTTCTTTCTTTAGCATCGATTACTCATCTCCTTATTTAACGCCCGGACCTGTTTTTTTCTTTCCTGTGGAATTGGAAACACCTGGTCCTACTTCCTGCTGTGGATTGTTTGTAACAGGCGCTTCCTGAGTGGAAGGAGTGGTTACTGCCGGCGTGGTAGGTGCCGCTGTGGTTGGCGCTGGTGTAGTAGGCGCCGCCGTTGTGGCAGTTGTTGCTGCAGGAGTAGGTGCTGCTGTTGTTGGAGCTGTTGTCGGTGTGGTTCCGGCGGTTTCAGTCTTTGTTGTTCCATTAGAAGTCGTCTTTGTTTCTGTACCAGGTAAGTTGTAGCAAAGCACAGGTACTTTAGACGGAATGTTTTCAAAAAGAGTTTTAGCCATTGCCGGGGGAAGGTTTACACATCCATGGGAACCACTTGTTTTAAAAATACTGCCTCCAAACTGCTTCCGCCAGGTTGCATCATGAAACCCGATATTACCGTTAAACGGCATCCAGTAAGCAACCGGAGTTCTGTAATCCTCTCCTTTTAAAGTCGCATCTTTCTGCTTATATGTAAGGGAGTAAGCGCCAGCCGGTGTTGACCAGCCTTTGGATTCATTCCCTGATACAAAATCCGTATCAAGTACCAGTTTACCGTCTTTATAAAAATACAAATGCTGTGCAGTAAGGTTTACTTCCACATAGGTATTGCCATAATCATTCTCTCCGTAGCTTGCAGCCTCCTGTTTAAATTCAGGCACCCTTTCCTGACTTTCTCCAGATCGGATAATTTCTGCCAGCGCATCGGCTTCTGCGCTCTGATTCATCTTCCAGCCATAGCTTCCGCCGGTTATTTTTACCGGCTTTCCGTAAGATGTATTAAGAGTCTTTGCCTTTGATACAGTATCATACTTAGAAGCCAGACCTTTTACATAGGCAGTTACTTCAGAACTGCTTAAATATGCTTTTCCGTCTTCCCCGATTCCCACCCATTTGGAAATAGTATCACCGTTTAATACTTCTCTCTTATCTCCAAATTTATAGGTTACCTTTACGTTGGTATATCGGTTTAAGGTCTGGACCTGATTGATTAAATCCGGATTATCTGCCGTAATTTTTGGTTTTGTATAAACATCACCATCCTCTAAGGACACTTCTGTCTTAAAGTCCGAAACAGCTGATGCAATCAGTGATTTTACCTTCTCCGGATCCGGGCGGTTTCCATCTACTGCTGCAACAATATGATATCCTTTCCCAGACTCATACTGAGATATAGTGGCATCCTGGGGTTCTTTAATCTTATCTTCCTGAAAACAGGCCAGCTTTGATACTACCTCATCAAACTGTTCCTGATTATATTTTACCAAAGTTCCAATATCAAAATTCTGAAATTTACTATTATGCTCTCCCCATTTTAAAGGATTCTGCTCTTCCAGAAGTTTTTCCACGCTTCCGTCAAAAACTGCTTCCATACCGATATCAGTACCTTTTATGGTCTCGGTATTATCCCCCCGTTCCTTAATTGTAATCTGGTAACCGTCAATACCGGCTGCTACCATCTTCTTAACCTCATCAATGGATTTTTTAGATGCATCCATACCGTTAATAATCGTGTTGGGGAAAAACACCTCTTTGTACTGTCTGCCCATCTGTAAATATGTAAGCGCCGCAATTAATGCGACTACGGCAACTGATCCGCCTCCGATTACAGCCAGACCCCCGATTCCCAATGACTTTTTCTTCCTGCTGTGGGGCATTTGCTTTTCCATTTATTTCCTACCTCTTTACTAGCCTTTTTATTCAGGTATAATTATATCGTAAAACAACGAAATATGTCTAAATATTTATGGTATATTTCTTGACTTTTTTATTACGATTTGACCTGACATCTCCAGAAAATTCATATTGACTTCCTGCCTTTCATAAGATATGGGTAAGAACAATCGGAAAGAACCAATTTTATGGCTAATTATTCAACCGTATACGGATTTGTCGGTTCCGTTAATCCATTTTACACCACAGTATCTGACCACAGCTGCGCCTTACTTATTTCTGTCAATACCCAAAGCATGGGGCAGATTAATTTTGTTGTATCTCCCCAAACCTTTGTTTTGGAACAGCACACATTTGGTCAGGGTGAGCCCATTATCGGCATATATGACACCAGTGTTCCGGTTCCTTTGATCTATCCTCCCCAGTACCAGGCTGTAGTTCTGGCACAAAACAGCTTCGGCTACCGGGCTGCACTGAATTATTTTGATGAAGATCTGCTAAGTATGGATCAGACAATGAAACTAAACATTCCGTCATATGGAAGCACTCAGGTTCTTCTCATCAATGGACAAAATTTTTCTTATAATCCAGGAGATCACTATCTTTTATTCTATACATGTCTGATTCCATAAAACCTCCAACGGAAGTGACCCCCCAGAAGATTATCGTATTCTGTAACCCTGATGAGTAAGTGCATGAAAAAAGCCGTCTTATCCGCCCATTTACCAGGCTGTAAGACAGCTTTTTTTATTAATAATGGCAAATAACAGGGATACCTGTATAGATTAAACCATAAAGGGCCTTTGCCTTTTGGGGCGGAAGGTTAATGCAGCCATGACTTCCACCTGTCTGGTAAATGGTTCCTCCGAATTTGCTTCTCCAGCTGGCATCATGAAAACCGATTCCTCCGTTAAAAGGCATCCAGTAATCCACATGGCTCTCATATTCGTAAGTACCATCCGGCTTTTTATCTCCACGAAGCACCCGGTCCGTCTGCTTATAAGCAAGGGTATAGATGCCTTCCGGTGTGGTAAGCTTCTTTGACACATTCCCGGTTACACAGGGAGAATCCCATACTACACTCCCATTCTGATACAGATACACATGCTGGGCTGCCATGTCCGCTTCCACATAAGTACTGCCCCAGTCCACATTACGGTCAGCCGCTGCCAGACTGTACTGGGGAGTCCGCTCCTGACTCTGGCCTGTTTTAATAATAGCCATAAGAGCCTGTGTCTCCGCTTCCTGGTTCATCCGCCAGCCATATGCACCGGAAAGAGATAAATCCCTTCCATCGGTTGCTTTAAAGGCTCTGGCTTTTCCAGCCGTATCATATTTGGCGGCCAGTGACTGAATGTACTCGGCAGCTTTTGTTCCGTTTATATGGATTCCTGCCTGATCTGCACCGTCGATCCAGGTACAAAGCTGTTCTCCGGTCAGTACTTCCGACTGACTGCCAAATAAATATGTAACTTTCATATCCCTGATCTGATTTAAGGCGGCGCATCTTGCCACCAGCTCTGAATCTGTGGATGTGACGGTCACCGTATCATAACAGTTTTTCTCTTCCAGACTGATCTGTCTGTTCTCCTGAGTTAATGCAGCTTTCACCGCCTCATCAAGTTTCTTTCTGTTTACGCTGTTCCCCTGTACCTCAGCAATGACAGTGAAGGGCTGTCCCTCCTGCCAGGCTGAAATTCTTGCGTTCTGAGTAACCACAATATCCTTGCTGCTGACACAGGCAAGAGAATCCAGCCGTTCTTTCAGCTTCTCTTCCTGGTAGGTCACCGTACTTTTAAGGACACTGCTGTTGTCGATATCAGGACCTGCCACACGTCCGTTACTATTTTGCTGCGCCAGTATATTCTGAAGTCCATCGGTAATCACCACCTGATACTGGATATCTGATCCCTTAATCACTTCAGAGGCTCCTCCTTTTGCCTTTATGGTAAGCTGATACTCTCTTCCATAAAAGCCTTCAATCTGTACCTTTGCCTCCTCTACAGTCATACCTCCCACCAAAACTCCGTTGATCTTTGTTCCGGGCACAAACTTAGAAGCATCATCTGCCAGTGCAACCACACTTCCTGCCAGCATAAAAACCGCTGTCAGAAAAGCAATTATCCCTACGGTACCTGCATGACTCTGTCTCCTGCTCATTCATTCAAATCCTTTGCTGATTAGTTATTATGGAAAAATATCCCACTTCCTCCTAGGTTAGCACGATTTTATCAGAATAACAAGTATCAAAATCCACAAATCATTCCGCCACATATTTCGTCAAATCAGCCCAATGTTCCAATGCAACAGCTCCAATTTCAGGATCGTATAGAATGCCCAGATTCCTTTTTATTTCTTCATAACAATACTTCAGCGAATATGCATCCCTGTATCCCCTGTCGGAGGTCATGGCATCGATGGAATCACAGATTGAGATAATCCTGGAACCAACAGGAATTTCATCTCCCTTCAGTCCGTAAGGATAACCCTTTCCATCATATCGTTCATGGTGATGAAGAACAATGTCTTTCAGCTCATTCAAATGACGGGATTTACTTATATCTGGGCACCGGTCTGAGGGTGTTTTTTCATGGCAGCCCATTCGTCATGAGATAGTCTGTCCGGTTTATTTAATACCGCATCCGGTACTCCAATTTTCCCGATATCGTGCAGATGAGCGGCAATATGAATTCGCTCCGTCTCTTCCCGGTCAAGCTTTAAAAACCCGGAAAGGGCCAGCGCCATATCGCTGACCCTTTGAGAATGCCCCGCCGTATAGGGATCTTTGGCATCTAATGCGCTGACGATGCATTCAATAATTTCATGATAATCAATGCCGTTCCTGCATAACTCAAATCCTGATTCATTTTTCATGCTCTTTTCTACCCGCCTTACTGGTTAGCAATAGCTAACTTGTAATTAATAGCAACCGGCATTCTCACATCCGCAAGGTTTAATCGAAATTGAAGCGATCTTTTGATCTTCCAGATAGCCGCAAGCGGTTAAACCAGCCCGCACTACGGAATTCCAGTTTTTTGCAGAGAGATGATAAGTGGTTTCATCATCCAGAACTACCGTACAGGCATCTTCCATGGAGCAGGTGTCAGAGTAAGCGATTTTATACATATTCTTCCTGCTAATGGCTCCGATTTCCTCTAAAACATTAACCATACGATAGACAGTAGCAGCTCCGATGCTCTCATCCACCCTGGAAGCTTTGTAATAGATTTCTTTACAGCTGGAACATTCGTGCTCCAGAATAATATCTAAAAGTGTGAGGCGCTGCTTTGTAATTCTGCACCCCTTACCCTTCAGCCGTTCAATAATAAGATCCTTCTGCATCCTGGTTCTATGATAGCTTCTGGAATCAGCTACTTTTCTCTTTTCAATCATGTTTGTGTGCATTTCCATTTTGGCACCTCCATTAAGACGTATAATATAGTACGAAAAACAGATACCAGCCGCTTAGTGGCAATGTCCGCCACAGTCCTTGCACTGTCCGCCGCACTGAATGGATTTTCCGTTTTTCTTATCCCGAATCATGCTTCTGATAATCAGTGCCACCGCTCCGATGACAACTGCTGATACTGCTAATGTTCCCATATGATACCTCCTGATATCTTGAGCCTGCATAAAACCATGCAGGCTCTTATGATTACCGGATTATTTTGCTCCGGCTACACTTGTTAATTTTACTTTAGATTCACTTTTTGCCTTTTCAGGTCTGACAAGCAGATAGATAAAGCCTGCAATCAGTACAAATGCCACTACAGTAAAGAATCCAAAAGATCCGGTGGTGATTAAAGTTCCTACCTGATAGACACAAAGTGCTACGATATATGCCAGAAGTGTCTGATATCCAACTGCAAACCAAAACCATCTGGTGTTATTCATCTCACGTTTGATTGCTCCCATTGCTGCAAAGCATGGTGCGCAGAGAAGATTAAATACAAGGAAAGAATACGCAGCAACTGCTGTCATACTACCTGCAAGAGTACCCCAGATCTCAGAACCATCTTCTGCAACTTCAGCAAAGCCGTAGAGAATACCAAAGGTTCCAACTACGTTTTCTTTTGCTACCAGTCCTGTAAGGGCTGCTACTGCAGATTTCCAGTTTCCCCAGCCAAGAGGAATGAAGAGCCAGCTGATTGTACTTCCCAGCTTAGCCAGGATGCTGTGGTCAAGCTCCATTGCTTCCAGCATTCTAAACTGACCGTCTACCCAGCCAAAATAGGAAGCAAACCATACAACGATAGTAGATAATAAAATGATTGTTCCTGCTTTCTTAATAAAGGACCAGCCGCGTTCCCACATACTTCTTAAAACATTGGCTACTGTTGGCATATGGTAAGCTGGGAGCTCCATAACGAAAGGCGCCGGATCACCAGCAAACATTTTGGTCTTTTTAAGATGATACCGGAACAGATAATTGCTGCAATTCCTACGAAATAGGCACTTGGTGCAACCCAGGAAGCTCCATCAAAAAGTGCGCCAGCAATCAGTGCAATGATTGGAAGCTTGGCTCCACAGGGAATAAAGGTTGTTGTCATAATTGTCATCTTACGGTCACGATCATTTTCAATGGTTCGTGATGCCATAATTCCAGGTACGCCGCAGCCGCTGCCGATCAGCATGGGGATAAAAGACTTACCGGAAAGACCGAATTTACGGAATACGCGGTCCATAATAAAGGCAACACGGGCCATATAACCGCAGCTCTCCAAAAATGCAAGGAAGATAAAAAGTACCAGCATCTGAGGTACAAAACCAAGAACTGCACCAACACCTGCAATAATTCCGTTAACTAACAGACCCTGGAGCCAGTCTGCGCAGCCAATTGCAGTTAAAAAGCTCTCAGCCATAACTGGTATGCCAGGAAGCTGAAGACCGAAAATATTCATTTCGTCACCGAAAAGACTGTCATTCACCCAATCAGTTGCCCAGGTTCCCACTGTTGTAACAGAAGCATAATAGACGATAAACATCACGGCTGCAAAGATGGGCAGTGCCAGAAACCGGTTGGTAACAATCCGGTCGATTTTATCGGAAATCGTAAGTTTATTTTTCATGCTTCTTGTTAAACACTGATCGATGATAGAAGAGATATATACATAACGTTCATTTGTAATGATACTCTCTGTATCGTCATCCAGTTCACGCTCAATCCTTGTGATCTCTTCCGTTACATCAGGTACACGCTTCATCTGAGACTGGATCTTTTCATCCTTTTCCAGAAGCTTAATGGCAAAGAAACGTCTCTGATCCTCGGGAACATCATTTCCAAGTTTGTCTTCGATGGAATCCAGAACTGACTCCACTTCAGCTGCAAATTTATGTACTGGCGGTCTGTTATTCTTCTGGTTGGCAATCGCCACTGCTTTTTCAGCAGCCTTCTGGATTCCAGTGCCCTTCAGTGCAGAAATTTCCACAACCTCACAGCCAAGCTTTTCGCTTAATTTATTTATATGAATTTTATCCCCGCTTTTTTCCACGATATCCATCATGTTAACTGCCATGATAACTGGAATTCCAAGTTCCATAAGCTGGGTGGATAAATATAAATTACGTTCTATGTTGGTACCGTCTACGATATTCAAAATCGCATCAGGCCGTTCTCCGATCAGATAATTTCTCGCTACCACTTCTTCCAGTGTGTAAGGAGAGGGAATAGATACCTGGAAGATCCATGATGATGACGTCTTTATGACCTTTTAGCTTTCCTTCTTTTTTTCTCTACGGTAACGCCTGGCCAGTTCCCCACAAACTGATTTGATCCCGTCAGTGCATTAAACAACGTCGTCTTTCCGCAGTTGGGATTACCTGCTAATGCAATTTTAATTGACATACTCTACCTCTTTCTGCCTGTCAGCAATTGATTTGTCTGGTATTAGTCTCACCTAACTAATATGTAAAAAAAATTACTCCACAATGATCATTTCTGCATCCGCTTTTCGTAAAGACAGCTCATACCCTCTGACTGTTACTTCCACCGGATCTCCAAGAGGAGCTACTTTCCTCACAAAAATATCAACACCTTTTGTGATACCCATATCCATAATTCTTCTCTTAACAGGGCCTTCTCCGCTTAGCTTGGTTACCTTGACAGTTTTACCGCATGAAATTTCCTTTAATGTCATCGTCTTTTCTCCTTTTCTATCCCACCATGATTTTATTAGCCATATCTTTTCCTATGGCAACTCTGGAATCTTTTACATTAACGATCATGTTTCCGCTTATTTCAGAAACAACAGTCACAATTCCGCCGGTAACAAAACCCAGGTTTTCCAGAAAACGTCTTGTCTCTTCTTTGCCGCCGATTTTACGAATTACGTTAGGCTCTCCTGCTTTCACCATTGTTAAAGGCATCATTCATCATCTTCTTTCATTTTATTATTGATAATCATTCCCATTTCTCATCAGTTAGTATATTCTAACTTTCGTCAGTTGTCAATATTTTTATTGAAAAATTTTCTCATTATGCAAATGTATTTTTTTGCATCCACATTTCATTATAAAAAGCTGCGGCATATAAAACCTTCTGCCTCAGCTTTTTTATCTTGTTTTTTACCAGATTTTCACTCTTTTATCAGGAGCCACATACATGGCATCTCCTTCTTTTATATCGGGATAAGCCTTATAAAATGCATCTGTGGCGCTAAGCACTCCATTGACTCTGACTTTAGCCGGGGAATGGGAATCCGTATTAAGACGGTCAATCATCGCTTCGGGAGTATACTTGGACGCCCAGATTGTTGCATACTGGCGGAACAATAAATTTAAATCACTGCCCTTTTCACCTGCAATCGCCGTAATGCATGCCATAGACCCCAGATCTGCGATATTTTCATTCAATGTCTGGGCGCCATTCACTTTTCTTCCCTGAAATCCATCCATTCCGCTGTAGTATTCTTCCACCTGCCTGGCCAGTTCATCAAATTTTTCCCGGTCTTCCTTTGTCCACCACACATGATAATTTCCATTTTCATCGTAAAGGGAACCAGAGGAATCAAATGCATGGCTCACCTCATGAGCCATTACCATTCCGATTCCGCCTAAATTGGAGGCGAAATCTCCTTTGGGATCATAAAACGGAGGCTGGAGAATAGCGGCGGGAAACACAATCTCATTGGCCGTGGGGTTGTAATATGCGTTTACAGTCTGGGGAGTCATGCCCCACTCCCCTTTGTCCACAGGTTCCTTATATTTCTTCTTATTCACCTCATTCTGTGCTTTTAAGAGAGACAGCATATTATCAATTAAGTTTCCTCCCTCTTCTGCTGAAAGCACCCTGGCATTCTTATAATCATTGGGCCATTTATCGGGATACCCCACCTTCAGATTCATATGCTCCAGCTTTCTTATGGCAGAAGCCTTTGTTTCATCACTCATCCAGGTGAGATTTTCAATCTGCTTTTTATAAGAGGCAAGAATCTGACGGATCATGGACTCAATGTCTTTTTTATCCGATTTGGAAAAGCATTTCTCAACATAAAGCTTTCCGAATTCAAATCCCAGAGTGTTCTGTGTCAATTCACTTGCCAGTTCATCTGCTTTTCTTTCTTTGATTCCTTTTCTTAAATTATTCCATTCCAGATTGGTGTCTCTGATTTCGGGTGTCAGACTGGGAGCAAAATCATTAACCAGACAAAATAACGTATACTGTTTTAAAAGAGGGAGGGTTTCCTGATTTAAATATCCACCGATTTTTTTCATCTGATCTACCTGAACCACAATGTATTGATCCTGTTCATTTAAGTCTGCTGCTTTTAAAAAGGTCTCCATGGTTCCGTCTGGAAAGAGTTTCTTTAATTCTTCACCGGTATACGGATTATATATAACGTCAGGATCTCCCTGTTTGCTAAGAGGAAGTGCACTTCCCGCCAGATCCTTCTGTAATTTTAAAATGCCATCTGCAGCCTGATCCGCTTCTTCTTTCTTCATTCCTGTATATTCCATAATCTGGGATATATAATTGCGGTAATGGTTCATCAGTTCTTCCTGGTCAGAATCCTCTAAAGTCTCTTTTCCAGGTCCAAGATCTGCGCCGTCAAAATACAGGGCGTAGCGGGTAGAATTACTCATATCCTCAGACCACTGGGGCAGAATAATGCTGCTTACCCCCAGATCATTGTAGATTTTCCCTGCCTGTTCCAGATACTCCTCAATGGTGGAGGCACGGCTGATCCCGTCCATATAAACAGCAAGTCCCCCAAACCCGGCAGCTCTTCTCCCATCCATATCCATAGCTGTCAGATAGAGATCGGCGATTTTCTGTTCCAGAGATCCTTCTTTTTCATTTTTCCTGTTATTCACAGATTCACGAAGTACTTCATTTAGAATTTCATAAGCCTCTCTGTCCAGCTTGTAAAACTGGCTCCAGCCACTTGCATCTCCTGGAATCCTGGTGTTATTAAGCATCTCCCCGTTGACAAAGTCATAATAATCATCTTCCAGGCGTATATGGTTTGCTTCCCCTGCAGAGGCCTTTCCGGTTCCACTGGCGGGCTTTGCCTGGGTCTGTTCTTCTTCCGGTTTCGGGCCTGTTTTACTTTTACAACCGGTAAACGCCAGTGTCATAATTATCATCGCCGATAGTATTGTGAAAAAAACTTTTTTCATGAAATCTACCTCTCCTTGCCAAACATAATATTTTTTGTACGAAAAAAGGAAGCGGATTTCTCCACTTCCCATCTGCTCATACTTTATTATGCTTAAACTTCGTCAGAATATACAGGTGCATCTTCTGCAGCTGCTTCGTCCTGACCCTGAAGTGCTTTGATGCTTAAGCTGATCTTCTTGTCGTCTTCGTTAAAATCAACAACCTTTGCTTCGATTTCCTGTCCAATTGCCAGAACATCTGCAGGTTTCTCAACATGCTCTCTGGAAATCTGGGATACATGAAGCAGAGCATCAACGCCTGGCTCCAGCTCAACAAATGCGCCGAAATCAGTCATACGTGCTACTCTACCGTTTACTACATTGCCCACTGCATACTTATCAGATGCATCTTTCCATGGGTTTGTCTCTGGGAATTTTAAGCTGAGGGCAATCTTGTCGCCGTTGATATCTTTGATTAAAACTTTTACTTTCTCACCAGCTTTGAATGCTTTTTTCGGGCTTTCTACTCTGCCCCAGCTCATCTCTGATATATGAAGTAAACCATCGGCTCCGCCAAGGTCAATAAATGCACCGAAATCGGTTACGTTCTTGATTGTACCTTCAACAACATCGCCTGCATGGATCTTATCAAATAATTCTTTCTGAAGCTCGGCTCTCTTAGCAACCATAATCTGCTTTCTGTCACCGATAATTCTTCTTCTCTTTGGATTGAATTCAGTAATGATGAATTCGATCTCCTTATCTGCATACTTGGTTAAATCCTTCTCATAAGTATCGGATACCAGGCTTGCAGGAATGAATACTCTTGCGCCTTCTACAACCACGCTTAAACCACCGTCAAGCACCTGTGCAACTTTTGCGGTAAGTACTTCGTGGTTTTCAAATGCTTCTTCTAACTTCTTATTGCCTCTGTCTGCTGCTAATCTCTTATAGGATAAAGCAACCTGACCCTCACCGTCATTAACCTTAGTGACTTTGGCTTCCATCTCTTCGCCAACTGAAACAACAGTTGTAAGATTTAAATTCTGGTCATCCGTACTCGCTACGCGGGATGATGCCGTCAGACTTGTACCCTATATTCAAGACGATTTCATCTTCTTTTACGTCGATGACTTTACCAGTGACGATCTCTCCTGTACGTATGGTTTTCAATGATTCCTCTAACATTTGTTCAAAACTTAACTCTGACATTAGTATGAACCTCCTCGATAATATGATTCGGGGTTGAAGCCCCGGCTGTAATACCTACGCTGCGCACAGAATTTACACAATCAGGATCTAAATCACCTAGTGTCTGGATATAGTAAGTATTCTTACATTCCCTTCGGCATATCTCGTACAGCTTCTGGGTATTGGAACTGCTTTTTCCGCCAATGACTATCATGGCATCCACTTCTGAAGCTATCCGCTTTGCTTCCACCTGTCTTTCCTGTGTTGCATTGCAAATCGTATTTAAAACAAGTATATCATACCGCGTTTCAGAAATTTTTTCAACTAAATCTTGAAATTTCTTGTAATTAAATGTCGTCTGTGATACAATACACAGCCTCTCTCCTTCTGTGAGCGGCAAAGTTTCCACTTGCTCGGGTGTTTCCACCACTAAAGTATTGTCATTTCCCCAGCCTTTAATACCTTCTACTTCCGGGTGTGAATCATTACCAATTATGATCAGGCGTCTGCCCTCTTTATTCTGCTCCTGCGCAATTTTGTGAATCTTTCTCACATAAGGGCAGGTTGCATCGATAATCTCAATTCCGTTCTCTTCCATGATGTCATAAACCCGTTTTCCGGCTCCATGGGAACGGATTACCACAACGGCGTCGTGAATCTGTTTTAATTCTTCTTCACTTTCAATTACTTTTACGCCCTTTTCCTCTAAATCTTTTACAACCTCTTCATTGTGGATGATGGGACCATACGTATAAATTGGCTTATCGTTTCGTTTCAGCTGTTCATATACCTGATCAACGGCACGTTTCACACCAAAGCAGAATCCGGCGGATTTTGCCACAACTACTTCCATACATTAGCTCCTCTCTTCCAGTTTTCTTTCCTCAAACAGCATTAAGATCCGTTCTATTACCTCTCTGGCACTCATCTCAGAAGAATCTAACAGCACCGCATCCTCTGCCTGTTTCAAGGGGGAATGTTCCCGGTTCATATCCTGGTGATCCCGTTTGATAATATCTTTTTCGATTTCTTCCAGGCTGCAGTCCTGCCCTTTTCCCTTCAGTTCCAGATACCTTCTTTCAGCACGGACCCGGCTGCTGGCGGTTAAATAGATCTTAAGATCGGCATCAGGAAGAACGCAGGTACCGATATCTCTGCCATCCATTATGACATTCTCCCGGGCTGCAAGACCTTTTTGCAGCTCTACCAGTTTTTCTCTCACAGATAAGTGTACGGAAGTGGCAGAAGCCATGGCTCCCACTTCCTCAGAACGAATCAGTCCTGATACATTCTCTCCGTTTAAAATCACCTGCTGAACGCCGTTATCGTAGGCCAGGGTTACATCTGCAGTCTTAACAGCTTCTGAAATGGCCGCCTCATCCTGTGAAGATATCCCTTTTCTTAAAAAATGCAATGCCATGGCACGGTACATGGCTCCAGTATCTACATATACAAAATTAAGTTTACTGGCTGCTGCACGGGCAATGGTGCTTTTTCCTGCTCCAGCCGGCCCGTCAATTGCAATATTATAAACCTTTGTCATCTTTCGTCCTTCTCCTCTCCTGCCGCACTTCCTGCTGCCCAGCCCGTGGACCAGGCAATCTGAAGATTAAAGCCCCCGGTCACCGCGTCTAAATCCAGCACCTCTCCTGCAAAATACAGGCCGTTTACAAGCTTAGACTCCAGAGTGGAGGGATTTACCTCTTTTACAGAAACACCTCCCTGGGTGATAATGGCCTCATTGTATCCTCTCAGTGCAGTGAGAGTCATGGAAAATGACTTGGTTACGCGAATCAGCGCCTGACGCTCTTCTCTTGTAATCTCATTAACCTTCTTTTCCGGAGAAATCCCGCTTGCATCAATAATAACAGGAATCAGCTTGGCAGGATATAGATTGCCCAGAGCATTTTTTAAACTGCTTATTCATGGATTCCTCAAAATCTCTTAGGATCCTGGCATCCAGCTGTTCTTCCGTCAAAGCAGGTTTTAAATCGATGGAAAGGGTAAGAGGACCTTTCTTCAGTTCCTTTGCTGCATAGCTGCTGGCACTTAAAAGAACTGGGCCGCTGACTCCGTAGTGGGTGAAAAGCATCTCTCCGAATTCCCTGTAAATAACCTTGCTGCCTTTCATCACTGTCGCTTCTACGTTTCTAAGAGAAAGGCCCTGTAATTCCTTAATCATGGGCTCTTCCACAACGAAAGGAACCAGTGCCGGAGATAACGTGGTTACGGTGTGGCCGGCTTCTTTCGCCAGTTCATAGCCTTCTCCCGTAGAGCCGGTAGTCTGATAGGAATAACCTCCGCAGGCAATGATTACGCTGTCTCCATAAAAGGACTTCTTACCAGTACTGTCACTGACCACAATTCCTTTCACAGCACCGTTATCCATAATCAGCTTTTCTGCTTTTTTCCGGTAATGAATTGTAACATCCAGTTCCAAAAGCCGGTTATTCAGTGCCTTAATAACATCGGAAGCTTTATCCGACGCCGGAAACACCCGGTTTCCCCGTTCCGTCTTTAGCTGGCAGCCAAGGGTCTCTAAAAGTTCCATCATGTCGAAATTGGTAAAACCGTAAAAGCTGCTGTAAAGGAATTTGGAATTAGTGACTACGTTCCCGAACAGTTCTTCCGTATCACAGGCATTGGTTACATTGCACCGTCCTTTTCCTGTAATATATACTTTTTTACCAAGCTTCTCGTTTTTCTCAAAAATGTGGACGGTACTGCCCTTCATGGCTGCTGCTATTCCAGCCAGCATCCCTGCAGCGCCCCCCGCCCACGATTAAAACCGTATTCATGCCCTATCCTCCTGCCTTTGTTCACTTCCTCCTACTTTACACGAAAAAATAGGAAAACACAAGTGGTCAGGGACGATTATTCACTTCTTTTATCTTGTTTTCCAGCGCTTCCACTACAGTTTTTAAGATCTTGACCCTTGCATAATACTTGCAGTTTCCTTCCACTACCACCCATGGTGCATAGGTTGTGGAGGTGCGAACCAGCATCTCATTGACTGCCGATTCATACTGATCCCATTTTTCTCTGTTTCTCCAGTCTTCCTCTGTGATCTTCCACTGCTTTAAGAGATCTTCCTGCCGTTCTTTAAAGCGTTTTTCCTGTTCATCCTTATCAATGTGAAGCCAGAATTTAAGGACGACGGCACCTGCATTTGCCAGGTGGCTTTCCATCTCATTGATTTCCTGATAAGCCTGCTTCCACTGGCTTTCCCTGCAAAAGCCCTCTACCCGCTCTACAAGCACTCTCCCGTACCAGGTGCGGTCGAATATGGCAATATGGCCTGCTTTTGGCATATTGATCCAGAATCGCCAGAGATAGTGATGAACCCGTTCAAGATCGTTAGGAGCTGCCGTCGGGTATACCTTATACCCTCTTGGATCCAGGTGGCTGGTAAGCCTTTTGATGGCTCCGCCTTTTCCTGCTGCATCCCAGCCTTCAAACCCCAGCACAACCGGAATCCGCATGCGGTAAATCTGGCTGTGGAGAAATTCCAGTTTTTCTGCAGACGGTCGATTTCCTTTTTGTAATCTTCCTTTGAAATGGACTTGGTTAAATCCACTCCGGACAGAACACCTGATTTAAAGCTTTCTGAACGGACTGGCACTTCCTTCTCCTTTGGCACTCCGTTTAAGCTCTTTTTATTTATGGCGTCCGAAAGGCAGTCTGCCACACAGGACATGATCTTGGCTGCTGCATACTCTTTATCGTTTGCTTCGATTATGGTCCACGGAGCATAATCCATATCTGTATTCTGAAGCATCTCTTCACAGATCTGAAGGAACCGGTCATATTCCGTGTTCCTCTTCCAATCGTCTTTTGTTACCCTCCAGCTGGTTTCCTTTGAGCTTTCCAGCTTTTTAAACCGCTTCTTTTGTTCTTCCCTGGAAATATAAAGGAAAAGCTTGATGATAACCATTCCGTCATCGGTAAGCTGCCGCTCAAAGGACTGTATGTCATGAAAGGCTCCTGGAAGGTCTTCATCAGGAAGCTTTCCTGAAAAACGCTCCATGGTTACCTGACGGTACCAGCTTCTGTCAAAGACAGCAATTCTTCCCTGTGCAGGCAGTTTTGTATAAAAACGCCACAGGAAGGGACGCATACGCTCTTCGTCCGTCGATTTATCATTGGCATAGACATCAAAGCCTCTGGGATCAAGGGCCTGAATCAGGTGATTGATCTGAGTGCCTTTTCCTGAGGCTCCCATCCCTTCAAATACGATCATAACCGGAATTCCGGCTTCCTTTAACTGGCGCTGCAAAAGCCCCAGCTTTTCACTTTGTTCTTTCTCTGTCTTTTTGTAAGTTTCCTTATCAATTTTCTTTGATAAATCAATTTTCTCCAGCATAAACAGTCCCTCCTTAATGGTTTCCGTTAAGCCTGTATCTTTTCAAACACCTTTGCAACTTCTGGCATTACCTGGCTGATTTTAATCATCTGCGGGCATTCCTTTTCACATCTGTGGCAGGTTTTGCAGCTGTCCGCTTTTATAGCCAGAGCCTCATACCCCGTTTTTGCCTCATCCTCTTTGTGGGCAGCCGTCATATTATAGTAGGAGAATATCTCCGGGATCTCCAGTCCGAAGGGGCAGGGAACACAGTAACGACAGCCGGTACAGCCAACCAGCGCCATGGAGTCAAAGACCTCCTTCGCTTTCCGGTACATGGCATGTTCTTCTTCGGTTACCATTCCAATATGGCTTCTGTCTGCATACAAAAGATTATCTTCCAGCTGCTGTTCATCACTCATACCACTTAAAAGCAGGCTGACTTCCGGCTGATCCCATAAGAAATCAAGGGCATATTCCACGGATTTTTTTTCATTGCCTAACGCTTCTTTTACATGAGATGCAGGATTGGCCAGTCTTCCGCCTAAGAGCGGCTCCATAATGACTACGGCAAGCCCTTTTCCAGCAGCTTCTTTCAGTCCTTTTTTAAGCCTGCCTGATGTGTGAGGTCCACATAGTTATACTGAATCTGGCAGAAATCCCATCCATCATAATAATCTAGGATATCCTGAAACACGTCATATGAATCATGGAAGGAAAAAACCAATATACTTAATTTTTCCATCTGCTCGCTTTTTTCCATCTTTTCTATCAGTTTCAGCCCTTTTATCTTCTCTTCAAACCGGTCTCTGCTTAAGGCATGAAGCAGATAAAAATCCACATGATCTGTCTTTAATTTCTTTAACTGTTCATCTAAAACTTCTTCAAAATCTTCTTCTTTTTCCAGCTTCCATACAGGACATTTGGTAGCCAGATAAGTCTTCTCCCTGTAACCTTCCTGCAGTGCTTCCCCTACGATCCGCTCACTTTCACCCTCATGATAGGGATAAGCAGTGTCAATGTAGTTGACTCCCTGATCAATGGCATGACGGATCATGGCCACCGCCCTCTTCTCATCTACCTGATTTTCTCCCGAAAGAGGAAGCCGCATGGCTCCGAACCCGAGTGCTGATACTTTTATTCCTGTCTTTCCAAAATCACGATATTGCATATTTTTCCTCCGCATGATAAGATTCGCAATTGAACTAAAAGCTACTTAACAAATATTGTATCAAATCATCTGCATAATGACTACCGGCAAAATTTATTTTTTTAGTATTACCAAATTCTATAATGTCCGCTTAATGCAAGAAACGCAAATACATATAAACAATTATCATAGTACCTGTACTTACCTGTCCGCATAGGCTTCTCCCAAAAAAGCCGTATCCACTCCAGGCTTATCTCGCTTTTTGCTGCCAGAGCCGCCTGAGCAACCGTAGCAGTAAGCCCCAGCGGATGCTTTAGATCTTCCGCCGCGACTCTGCCGTCCACTTCATAAATATGATAGCTTTCCTTTCTGGCATCTTCTAATAAAAACTGCTGTATACGATCTGTTGCAGCACACTGCCCCCTGTCAATTCCAAACCACTCGTAGTCAAGGCCAATGTTAGCAACAGTTCGATAGGAATCACTGAAGAACCAGTCATGCCTGTCTTTCTTTAAATGATTTTCTCTGCTCATGGGTGTTCCGTCAAATTCTGCATATTCTGCGGAAAAACCGGTCACAGGATGGCAGGCTTTCGTCAAATACAGTCTGCTCTCCTCTGCCGCACCTTTCCAGAACTTAGAATCCTCCTCATCTGCCCATAGTGCAAATAATTCATAAAAATGTGGCAGATGATAAGATGGATCGGTAAAATCACTCCCTGGCACAAATAAAATCTGATGATTCTCCAGATTCCACATAGGGGTACCCTTTCGGCCATTCTGCCCCTTATGCAGACAGGCACGCAATATATCTTTTGCCTCTTTGGAATAGTGGAAGATTCCTTCTCCATCTCCCCACCGGTGAGCGGCAAAGAACAACGCCATTGCAAAATATTCCTCACCGTCAGGTGCAGGACCGTGTGCATTTTTTGTTCCATCCGTGGTACAGCATGACCATGCAAAATATCCCTCATGATACCCGCTCTCCATCCACATATAAGTTTTTGACCATTTCCAGAGCCGGTCAAATTCTTCCTTCATATCCCATTGCACACACATCATCATTCCATAAGACATTCCTTCAGTACGAACATCATTATTCCCTGTGTCCGTAATATAAGCCATATCATCTTCAACTGGAAAATACACCCGTTCATCCTCGCTGCCGTAGAAAAAGTACTGCTTCACCCGCTCAAGACGGGTTTCGACCTCTGCTTTTGGTATACCTGTTTCTGTAAATAGATTACGATACTGAGACTTGTTCACTGATTTCATTTACCTCACCCCATTACTTTCTATTTCGTTTATTCATTCCTTATTTTACACGCTGCAACTTAGGAAGAAAATATCATATTGCGGAAAATATATAGCATATCTCTTTTTTATAACTCTTAGGAATACTGAGTCCTTATTCCAAATTCGCGCAAAAGAGGTATTTACAGGAGAAAAAAGGCATTATTAAGTATGAAAAATCAGGGTGGAATCCTCCAAAGGATATCCACCCTGATTTTATCAGCCAAAGGAAATATGTTATTTTCTATTATTTTAAACTTCTACACTTCGGTCGTTATAAAGATATCATAAATCGCCTTAATCGCTTCTTCAAAGTCACTGTTTCTCACACCAATTATGATATTTAATTCACTGGAGCCCTGATCAATCATTTTTACATTGACTCTGGAATGGGCGAGTGCGGAAAAAATCCTGCCGGCAGTCCCTCTGGTGGCCTTCATGCCTCTGCCTACAACGGCTACCAGCGCAAGATCGGATTCCATTTCCACAAAATCAGGCTCAACCGCTCTGTGAATTCCGGCAATAACAGACTGCTCAAATTCCACAAACTCTGACTGGTGAACAAAAACCGTCATGGTATCGATTCCGGAAGGCATATGCTCAAAGGAGATTCCGTATTTTTCAAATACCTCCAGCACTTTTCTCCCAAAACCAACCTCAGCATTCATCATGGCTTTTTCAATATTAATGGAACAAAAGCCTTTCTTTCCTGCAATTCCCGTAATGGTATAACGGGGCTGTCTGCAGGTGCTTTCCACAATTAAAGTTCCCTTGTCCTCGGGCTTATTGGTGTTGCGGATATTAATGGGAATTCCTTCTTTTCTCACAGGGAAGATTGCATCCTCATGGAGTACGCTGGCGCCCATATACGCCAGCTCTCTTAATTCTCTGTATGTAATGGTTTCAATAACTTCCGGATCTTTAATGATTCTGGGATCTGCCACCAGAACACCAGAAACATCCGTCCAGTTTTCATACATATCTGCATGAATTGCCTTTGCCACTACGGAACCTGTCACATCGGAGCCGCCTCTTGAAAAAAGTCTTAATGGTGCCGTCGTGCTTTGAGCCATAAAATCCAGGAATAACTGCTGTATCAGCCTTGCTTAAACGCTCTGAAAGCACCTGATCCGTAAGATCTGCTTCAAAGTTGCCATCTTCATCAAAAAAGATCACCTCAGCGGCATCAATAAACTCATATCCCAGATACTCAGCCATGATCAGACTGTTTAAATATTCACCTCTTGAAGCAGCATAGTCCCTGCCTGCCTTTTCTAAGAAATTCTTTTCAATCACATTAAATTCCTCATCAAGACTCATGTTCAGTGAAAGCCCGCTGATAATTTCCATATAGCGCTCTTTGATTTTTTCCAGAATACTTTTGTAGCTTTTTCCCGCTTCCGCCGCATCGTAACACTGATACAGCAGATCTGTTACCTTTTCATCCTTGTCATTACGCTTTCCCGGCGCGGATGGAACTACATATTTTCTGCTCTTGTCTGCGCGAATGATATTACCAACCTTTTCAAACTGCATGGCGCTGGCTAAAGAGCTTCCTCCGAATTTCACAACTTTTTTCATGGCGTCTTTCTCCTCTGATACAGGTTAATATCTACATATTTAACGGAAATAATAGCTTAATTGTCACCAGCTGTCAAGTGGTTTTCTCTAATTATGTATAATTTTCCATCATCATGCATAAATTCTCTTTTCCAGGAACATGTTTAAGATCTTCTCATTAGCCAGGCTGTTTCGTCTATCCGATTCTTCAATCCGCCTGTTTCCTCCGCTGATGCTGTTATATTCCCCGCAGATATCAACTGCCAGAACTGGTTTCTTTCTGCTGATAACCTCCCATGCCCTGGAAAGCTGGGCCAGTGTCATACTTCCCTGATCCCAGTCGGTCAGCAGTTCACTGGAAGAAAATACATCTTTATCTACAGATAAATACACTGGCTCCTTAAGCTGTCCGGCAAAATCCGAAACCCAGTCTTTCCCTGATAATTCCGATTCCGTATAAATCTTCACTCTGTCTTTAAAATCTTCCCTGACTGCACAGGCCAGTTCATCCGACACGCCAATTAAAATTACCCTCTTTAAAAACCTCTGCTCTTCCAGTATCTGACGGATCCAGTTTCCACAGGAAAGGATTCCCTCAAAGCTGGAAGCCATAAGGTCTGCATGATGGTCAAAAACAACCAGATCATAGGGCTCTTTGTAATCTTTTTGCAGAACATAACTGACATAATGAAAATTTCCGCAGTCCAGGAACCGGAAACTGCCCCCTGCCTTTTTCGCCCGCCGCTCAATCTCCGTTAAGGAAGCGCCGTCGCAAAAACCATGGACACCGGTTAAATCCGTACAGTCAACCCAGTCATATGGAACCTTCCTGTAAAAATCCTGTCTTTTGTAGACATCTGTGAAATTAAATATGGTGACCGGTCTTATTTTGATTTCAAAGCTTCCACCTCCTGATTTACGCTTTCCTCACAGGAACGCATGGCAAGTATGGTCTTTTCAAGCAGCTCTTCTAACGTCCAGCCCAGATTTCCGGCACCGGTGTCGATGATGTCCCTGGAACAGCCTGCTGCAAATTTTTTATCCTTATACTTTTTCTTTAAGCTGGATACTTCCATATCCATCACACTTTTGGAAGGACGCATTCTGGCAGCTGCACCGATTAAGCCAGTCAGTTCATCTGAGGCGAAGAGTACCTTCTCCATCTCATGCTCTGGTTTTACCTCTGAGCAGATTCCATAGCCATGACTGCAAACGGCGTGAATCAGCTCCTCCTCTGCATCAATTTCTTTTAGAAGTTCCGGCGCTTTCGTACAATGTTCCTCTGGAAACTGTTCAAAATCCACATCATGGAGAAGTCCTGCCAATCCCCAGAAATCTTCTTCTGCTCCGTAGCCAAGTTCCCCTGGCATACCAGCGCATCACGCCTTCCACGGTCAGCCCGTGAAGGAGATGAAAGGGCTCCTGATTATATTTTATGAGTAAGTTAAGTGCCTGTTGTCTGGTTATCTCTGTTTTCATTCTGATATTCTCCTTACTGTACTTAATTAATTGTCCGTTCTGGTTATGAGAGAACGAATTTTGCTTTCTCCAATCACTTCAATTCCGTTCTCTGTAAGCAAAGCCGCGGTGACACCGCTTCCATGAATTTTATTTCCGGAAAATGTCCCGTCATAGATCATTCCATGGCCGCAGGATGGACTGCGTTCCTTTAAGACAGCCTTTTTTGCACCCAAAGATTTTTGCAAGCTTTAAGGTTTCACTGGCACCTTTTTCAAAAAAGGCGGTGACATCCTGTCCAGACTGGCTGATGACTGTATTATCCCCTTTCCGCTCAGACGCAGGCCTGGGTGTTTCCATTCCTCCCAGCTGTTCCGGACAGACTGGAACCAGATGATACTCATCAAGCAGTGCCAGAATCTCTTTATTTTCTCCATGATCGCCATCATAGCGGCAGTTCACACCTAAAAGACAGGCGCTCACAAGAATTGTCTCTTTTTGATCCTTCATTCCTTTCGCCTCCTTTCATAAGTCCTACTGTAGCAAAAAATGAAAAGGGGTTCAATCCTTTTTTCAGATTAACCCCTTAAACATTCTCTATTTTCTTTTTTCCAGAATTGCATCAATGATTCCATAATCCATGGCTTCTGATGCTGTCATAAAATGATCCCTGTCCGTATCCCGTTCAATCTCTTCTTCGGAATGACCGGTATTTTCCCCCAGTATCCGGTTTAACCGCCTTTTATCCTTTTGGAGCTTTTCTGAGTAAATCCATATGTCAGCTGCCTTTCCCCCGATTCCCCCCGGATACTCCGGGCTGATGAATCATAATTTCCGCATTGGGAAGGGCAAACCGCTTTCCTTTTGTTCCTCCAGCCAGAAGAAACGCCCCAAAGCTGGCCGCAAAGCCAAGGCAGATGGTGGAAACATCGCAGCGGATGTACTTCATGGTATCATAAATCCCCAGTCCTGCGGTTATGGAACCGCCTGGGCTGTTAATATAAAAGGAAATGTCTTTCCCAGGATCCTGGGATTCCAGGAATAAAAGCTGTGCGATAATCAGCTTGGCAGATTCATCGCTTACCTCTTCCCCGAGAAAAATAATCCGGTCCTTTAACAGACGGGAAAACAGATCATAGCTTCGTTCCCCTGATCCGGTCTGTTCAATCACATAAGGAACCACATTCATGCCGCACACCTCCAGGCTTTGGAGTGGTTTACTACTACCTCTTTCCGCCTTAATTCTTTGTTAATTCTTGCTTTTCTGTATGTCATTGGCGTACAGCCATATACTTTTTTAAACTCCAGTGTAAATGCCTGCTGGGACTGATACAATGCATCCTGTGCAATTTGGGCAATGGATTCTTCTTCCATAATTAGCTTACCAGCCGCTTCACTGAGCCTGCGCTCCTTAATATAGCGGTGAATGGTACAGCCTGTGACATCAGAAAACATCCGGTTGATATGAAATTTAGAATAACCGGCATACCGGGCGATCTCCTCCACATTCAGTCTTTCCGGCGCAGATAAATTTACTTCAATATAATCAATGATCTGACTAACTGTTTTTTTCTTTTCATCCATGCGTTCTACCTCCGTAATCTGACCTTATTATAGCAGGTTTCATTTTCCACGTATTCATAAAAAGTGCGGTTTCAAAAAAACACCGAATTCCTACTATGTTTATAGAAAAAGGTCATGACATTTTGTTAATAATATAGTATACTTTATACAAGATACTAGAACGAGCAATAGAAAGGAAGGCTGCAACATGTACTGTATCAAAAAAATAATAGACGATCTGTTCTGGGTTGGCGGAAGCGACCGCCGTCTGGCCCTGTTTGAAAATGCATACCCTATTCCCAGAGGAATTGCTTATAATTCCTACGTTTTGCTGGATGAAAAAACCGTACTGTTTGATACGGTTGACAGAGCCATCAGCGGGCAGTTTATCGAGAATGTGGAAGCAGTTTTAGGTGGACGGAATCTGGATTATATTTTGTTAATCATATGGAACCGGATCACTGCGCAACATTAGGAGAGATGGTAAGAAGATACCCTGATGTCAAAGTGGTATGCAATGCAAAAACTGTCCCAATTATCAATCAGTTTTATGAATTTGGAGTGGATGACAGGGCTATCATTGTAAAAGAAGGAGATACATTCTCAACCGGTAAGCACAATTTCTCCTTCTACATGGCTCCCATGGTACACTGGCCGGAAGTTATGGTAACCTATGATGCTACTGATAAAATTTTATTTTCCGCAGATGCATTTGGTACCTTTGGCGCCATGAATGGGAATATATTTGCTGATGAGCTGAATTTTGAGCGTGAATGGCTTGATGATTCCAGAAGATATTATTCTAACATCGTGGGCAAATACGGGGTCAACACCCAGGCTTTATTAAAAAAGGTGGCGGATTTAGACATACAGCTTCTCTGCCCGCTGCACGGACCGGTATGGCGTTCCAATATCTGCTGGTATATGGACAAGTACTACACCTGGAGCAGTTACGAACCAGAAGAACAGGCTGTTATGATCGCCTACGGCTCTATCTACGGCAACACGGAGAATGCTGCCAATATACTTGCCTGCCTGCTTGCAGAACGTGGCATCCGCAATATTGTGATGTATGACGTTTCCGTAACTCACCCATCCTATATTATCTCAGAGGCATTCCGATGCAGCCATCTGGTTTTTGCATCTGCTACCTATAATGCAGGAATCTTCAGCAATATGGAGCATCTTCTCATGGATATGAAGGCTCACAACGTGCAGAACCGTACCGTTGCACTGATTGAGAACGGCACCTGGGGCGTTATGGCAGCCAAAAAAGATGACCGAAATCATCTCAGGCATGAAAAACATGACTATTCTGGATCAGACCATTACAGTAAAATCTTCCCTGAAAGAAGATCAGCTGTCAGAACTCGCTGCTTTGGCCAATACCATTGCAGATTCCGTGTCTAAATAATAAAAAGATCCCCCGGAAGAAACGGTATATTGTGATATCTACCGTTTTCCGGGGGTATTTTTTATCCCTCTGTCACTTAGAATCCCTTTATTACAATTCCTTCCTCCATAAGACCTTCCCGAATCTTTTTCACAAATGCCAGCGCTTTGGCTCCATCCCCATGAACACACACGGAATCAGCCTGTATGGTAATGTCCCGTCCGTCCACAGCTTCCACCTTCCGCTCCCGGACCATGCGTATCACCCGTTTTACTGCCTCTTCTTCATCCTTTATCAGTGCACCCTTCTGATTTCTGGGAACAAGGGTTCCGTCACTTTGGTATCCACGGTCTGCAAATACCTCACTCGCACAGAATACGCCGGTTGCTTTCGCTGCACGGATCAACTCACTGCCGCTTAGCCCAAGGAGCACCAGACTTTCGTCTACCTCCTTCACAGCCAGGCAGACAGCCCTTGCCAGCTGATAATCCTCTGCTGCCATATTATAAAGGGCACCATGAGGCTTCACATGCCAGAGCCGCACTCCTGCTCCGGTACAAAATGCTTTTAACGCTCCAATCTGATATTTCACAGAGGCCTTCACCTCTTCCGGAGACAGCGCCATATTCCTTCTTCCAAATCCTGCCAGATCCGGAAATCCCGGATGGGCACCGATTCTCACACCATGCTCCTTACAAAGTGCTACTGTCCGCTCCATCACCATGGGATCTCCTCCGTGGAATCCACAGGCAATGTTTGCAGAAGTAACGTATGGAATCACTTCTTCATCCATTCCGATCTTATAAGCTCCGTAACTTTCCCCCAAATCACAGTTCAAATCTATGACCGCCATAATCACCGCTTCCTTTCTCTAAAACCGTTTTCAGTATTTCAGCTGCGCATTCTTCACATCTGTAATAAACATATGACCGGGAGCATGGGTCATTACAAAGGGAGGACGGCTGTTCATCACCACTGCCTGAGGCGTGACTCCGCAGGGCCAGAACACCGGGACTTCCCCTTCCTTTATGGTCACCCGGTCTCCGAAATCCGGGTTCTCAATATCCCTGATCCCGATTGCCTCCGGATATCCGATCTGCACCGGAGCTCCGTGTACCCTGGGCATGGCTGCAGTGATAGCGGTTGCAGCTGGTACCAGGCTGTGAGGAATCGGTCTCATGCTTACTACCATGTTTCCGGAAAATATTCCTGCAGGGATACAGGGAATGGTTGTCTGGTACATGGGAACATTAACGCCTTCTTCGATCTGCCTTACTGGAATTCCAGCTTCCAGAAGCTCCGCTTCAAATGAAAAACTGCAGCCAATTAAAAACTCACCAGCTTTCCCTTATGTAACTGATACTCCTCAAAAATTTCGGTCACAGCCGTGTACTCCCCGGTACAGTTGCCGTCTTGATAAACCCGGTATTTTGGAAGATCCGTGGTAATGTCACTGCCTGGTGCTGTAAAGGCAAATGTCCGGCTGCCTGCGTCGGAAACTTCAAGAAGCGGGCAGGACTTGGGATTTCTCTGGCAGAATAAAAGAAAATCCCATGCAAGCTCCTGGGGGAGCATTACTAAATTTCCCTGGGCATAGCCTGCACACAGTCCGGAAGTGGGAGTATCAATCAGTCCCTTTCTGATCATGGTTCTTACTTCCACAGGCGTTAATCGGCTTAAATCTGTTCCCATTATCTTCCTTCTTTCCTGTTCATATTTTACCATTTTCCCATGGCAGTCTCAATTATTTTTTTCAGCTCCAGAAGCTTTTTATTCTCTTTCCTTGCAATCTTCACCGCTTCCATGGCAGTTACGTACTGAAAAGTCACCCAATCCCCCGGACGCAGCTGAGCCAGTGCGGGAATATCCGTACTGATAACAGTGGCAATCTTTGCATACCCTCCTGTGGTCTGATGATCTGCCAGCATGACAATGGGAAGTCCCGAAGAGGTGATCTGAACCGATCCTTCCATGACTGCATCGGAAATAATATCCGCCCCCCTTCCCAAATTCTATGGGAGGACCGTTAAGCCTGCATGCCATGCGGTCACAGTCTACAGTCAGCTGATAAGGATTTCTGACAAAGGTATTTCTTCCTTCCTCTGTAAAAGCCTCTGCCTGGGGGCCGGGAACAGTACGAAGAAGCACATATCGTTTATCTGCGCTGTAACGGAATGGATTGGAGGGATTTATGAACCAGGATTCATTTTCCCCAGCCAGGGAGGTGAAATCCATTTCATACACCGCAGCTGCAAACCTCTTTATCTCTTCCCCACTTTTACCTGATTGGAGGACATCACCAGCTTTTAACGCCCTGCCATCAAGACCTCCCAGGCAGCTTTTTATGTCAGTTGACCTGCTTCCCAGTACGGGTAAAACCGCCACTCCCCCGTATACAGCCAGATAGGTTCTAAGGCCCTTTGATGCTATTCCAAGGCTCAGACTGTCACCTTCCTTCATAACCACGGGACGATACATGGGAATAGGGACTCCGTTTTTCAGTGGATTCATATCTGCACCAGTCAGGGCGATCACTTCATCGGAAGTGAAAGTAATCTCTCCCCCTTTTAAAGTAAACTCCATAACTGCCAGTTCCGGCTCTGATAAATTACCCGCAAATAAATTGGCAACAGCCATGGAATATTTATCACAGGCTCCGCTTTCGATAAACCCCTGGCTTAAATATCCCCGTCTTCCTTTATCCTGAATGGAAGTAAATGCACCCGGCAGTTTTATTTCCAGCCCCATACGGTCACCTCTTCTCCTGTTCCAGTCTGATTTTATGGTATTCCTCTAATGTGATGGGAATAAACCGTATGGTATCCCCAGCTTCATAGAGAGGACGTTCTGCCTGTTTTACATCAAAAAGTTTCAATGGAGTCCTTCCAATCAACTGCCAGCCACCAGGCGATTCCATGGGGTAAATACCAGTCTGTTCTCCTCCGATTCCAACAGACCCGGCAGGTATCTTTGTCCTTGGCGTAGTAAGCCTGGGAGTATGAATTCTTTTATCCAGCCCTCCAAGGTAAGGAAAACCAGGTAGAAAACCAAGCATATAGATCCGGTAATCTCTGCTGCTGTGAATGCGGATTACCTCCCGTTCCTTTCTCCCTGCATGCTCTGCCACAAAGGAAAGATCCGGTCCTGACTCTCCCCCCATAGCACACCGGAATCTCTACAAGCCTGCCACCTGACATATTCCCTGAAGTAACCGTTTTTGACAATTTCTCCAGTCTGCCGCTTAGTAAATTATAATCCGTGATCAGGGGATCGTAGCATACCAGAACAGAACAAAAGGCAGGAACTGACTCCGTAATTCCTTCTATTGAGGCAGCCATTATAATCTGGTTCAGTTCCATAACCTGACGGTTTACCGTTTCGTCAATGGTATCTCCCAGCTCCAGCAGCACCCCCCGGTCACCCACAGCTTTGATTTTCAACTTCCTTCCCCCCTTTTTGGAAAAAGCCCTTCCCGAGAACCGGCCCAAACCATTGATCTGAATTATGGGAATACCGGACTGCATATGCCGTACACTGACGCATCAGACTTACAATTCCTGTATTCATCCTGGTATTGAACCCATCAATACCAGGCAGCAGCGATCCGGTCATATCGATCAGCCCGCTTCTTGACGCCACACGCATCACCTCTGCCTCCATCTCTTCCCGGTGAAGAATCTCCATATCCCGCTTTAAGTAGGCAAGTGCAGCCATCAGTCCATAGCAGCCCCAGTCGGAACAGGTGGCAGTAATGATATGATCTGCACCGCTGGCTGCCAGTGTGCCTCCTTTGCAGCCGCAGATACATTCTCCCGGCCCGGTAAACGGGACGTACTGTCTGATATGCATTCCGATGGTTCCCATCCCCGATTTCATTTCCCAGATCGCCTATGGCAATGTTTAAAACGCCTTTCTGTTTTAAAAGTTCCCACAGAATATCACTTTTGCTTCCAGTTCAGAAACATCCTTACCAACCGCATTGTGATAGACCCCCCCAGATGGTTGGCCCCGGGGCTTCCACGGAAATTACTGCGGAAGGCAGGACATCTTTGATCAGCCATTCCGCTTCCATTGACGCTCTGTTGGAGTTCTTTGTAAATGCATGAACTCCCATGCTGTAGGGAAGCTCCTGTACGGTCTTTAAATCTTCATAGATATGAAGGCCAACTACAGATGCGCACTTTTTTTACAGCCTTCACACAATCCTCCGGACAGATAATGACTGGTTTTGCACCAAAGCCAGCACCAGAGATCTTGCTAAAAGCATGGAACTTACCATACCATCCATCTCCGGTTTTCTGTGGGGCAGAAGAACAAAACCGGTGAGAATAAAGACCAGGTCCTGTTCCTTTACCCTTTCGCACAATCTCTCAGCGGCTCTCATGGCTAACGGCTCTCCCATTGCCTTTCTGCTTCCTTCATAAAGAATCCGGCAGACGCCATAGCCCCTTGGATCCAGATTCATAAGCGCATCTAAATTTTCTCCTACGTTCCATTTTTCCAGTTCTGCCCGTTCCATTTCATACTCCCTTTTCAAACAGCTGTCCTGCATGTTCAGACTACATCATCAAACAAGCTACTCTTTCCTGTATATCTTAAATATTCTTCAATGACTTCCTTCTGTATCCGGCTTAACCCCACCGGATCCTTTCCTCCTACTGGTATTCCATCGATCTCCTTAGCGTGAAGGCAGAAGTTAGAAGAAGAGGTTACCAGCACCTCATCCGCCTCCATCAGCTCCGTTAAGGTAAAAGGGCGTTCTAACACCTGAATTCCAAGGCGGTAGCAGGCTTCAATCATATGAGTTTTGGAAATTCCACGCAGAATGTACTGATCATTGGGATGGGATAAAAAAACACCATCTTTTAGTATGGAAATGTTGCTGTGGGCGCACTCCGTTACCATATCCCCTCTGTGAAACACGGTTTCCTGTGCGCCCAGCTGCTCCGCCTTCTGGGATGCCATGACAGAAGGCAGAAGATTTAAGGTTTTAATATTGCAGTGAAGGAAACGGGTATCCTCTGCTGTGACCAGACTGATAGGAACTTCGGGATCTCGCAGCCGGTTGGGACGGATCATTACCCAGAGCTTACCGGTCATCTCACTGGCATACGCGTGGTTTCTGGGAGCCGCTCCTCTTGTGACCTGCCAATACACAAAATGAGTCTCTCCCTCCACCTTTTTAAGAAGATCCGTTAAAAGCTCTCCAAGTTCCTTCTTTTCCATGGGAATCTGGATATCCAGAGCATTTGCACTGGAATAGAAACGATCCAGATGATCTTCCAACAGATAGATGCGATGATTTCCACCCACTGATGCATCATAAACCCCGTCACCGAAAAAATGCACTCTGTCATTAAAAGGAATCTTAAGCTCCTCTGGTGCAGCAATTGTTCCATCATAATAAGCAAGTTCTTTCATAACCTCTCCTTTTTTTACGGGCAAATGCCAAATTTCATCCTGATATACTCTTTAATCAGTTCCGCGCAGTTATCAAGTCCCAGACTTTCCGTATCCAGACACAGGTCATAATTTCGGGGGTTTTTCCACTGTCTTCCGGTATGATACAGGTAATAGGCATTGCGGTACCGGTCCAGCTGGTCGATGTAGCGCTGTGCTTCCCCTTCCCCAATTCCCTGCCGTTCCATCTCACGTTTTACCCGAAATTCATAGGGTGCATCTAAATAGACTGACACCACATTGGGTTCCCCCTTTAATACAAAATCAGCAGCTCTTCCCACACACACATAGGATTCCTGGGTCAGCAGCTCTTTTAACACCTTTGCCTGATAATTAAACAAATTCTGGTCTGATAAGAAATTTCCGCTTTCCGGCGGGATGATCTCTCCATTATAAACCCTTTTAAATGCCCCGTACAACAACGTCTTTTTTGTATTTTCATCTGCCTGTGCAAATATGGTTTCATTAATTCCGCTGTCCTCTGCCGCCAGCCGTAAAAGCTTCCTGTCATAATAGTCGATTCCGTAATCAGCTGCCAGTTTTTTTCCTATATAGCTGCCGCCTCCGCTTCCGCAGGTGCGGGTTATGGCAATTGCAAAAAATTGATTCTCTTTGTTCATGTGTCTTCCTCCTACTGTCCCAGATATGCCTTTCTTACACGGTCATCCCTTAATAATTCTCCGGCATCTCCGGATATGGTGATCTTCCCCGTTTCCATTACATAGGCACGGCTTGAAATAGACAAAGCCATTTTCGCATTCTGCTCCACTAAAAGGACGGTAATCCCTTTCCTGTTCACTTCTTTGATGATTGAAAATATCTCCTTTACCAAAAGAGGGGACAGCCCCATGGAAGGTTCATCCATCAGGATCATGCTGGGTTTTGCCATAAGAGCCCTTCCCACTGCAAGCATTTGCTGCTCTCCCCCTGACAAGGTGCCTGCAAGCTGTCTGCGCCGTTCCTTTAACCGGGAAAAACGTTCAAATACCTCTTCCATATTTGCTTCCAAATCCTTTTTATCGGTAAATGCCCCCATCTCCAAATTTTCTTCCACGGTCATCTGAGGGAAGATGTGCCTGCCTTCCGGCACATGGGCCAGCTTTAGGGTGATGATTTTGCTTGGTTCCATCTTTCTTAAATTGGTTCCGTTAAAAAGGATCTCACCTTCATCCGCCTTTTTTAATCCGGATATGGTTCTTAAAATGGTGGTTTTCCCAGCCCCGTTTGCCCCAATTAAGGACACCACCTCACCGTCATGAACTTCCAGGGAAACACCGTGTATGGCTTTGATGGCTCCGTAAGAAACTGCCAGATTATTCACTTTTAGCATCCGCTTCCACCTCCTCATCTTCTTTTCCCAAGTATGCCTCTATGACCCTGGTATCGTTTGCAATTACTTCCGGCGTTCCTATGGCGATTGTGGTTCCGAAATCCAGCACCAGAATCCGTTCACAGATTTTCATTACAAGGCTCATATCATGTTCGATTAAAAGAACCGATATTTTAAATTCATTTCGTATGAAGTGAATGATTTCTAAAAGCTCCTCGGTTTCCGTTGGGTTCATTCCTGCTGCAGGTTCATCTAAAAGAAGCAGCTTCATATCTGTAGCCAGAGCCCTTGCAATTTCCAGGCGGCGCTGCTGACCATAGGGAAGATTCCCTGCCTCATAATCCTCCATCCCGCTTAAATGAACTATTTTAAGAAGCTCTTTTGCTCTTTCTGTTAATGCCTTTTCTTCCTTCCAGTAGACCGGTGTTCTGAAAACCGCGTGGAACAGCCCGTAGGACAGTTTGCTTTCCATGGCTGTTTTCACGTTGTCAATGACGGTCATTTTCTTAAACAGGCGGATGTTTTGAAAGGTTCTTGCAATTCCGGCATCTACAATCTGATGGGTTTTCTTTCCGTTCATCCGCTGTCCATTTAAGTAAAAGAGCCTTCTGTAGGTTTATAGACACCGGTAATCAAATTAAATACCGTGGTTTTTCCTGCACCGTTTGGTCCAATCAGCCCCACAAGCTCAGATTCACCGATCTCCATATTAAAGCTGTCAACCGCTTTTAAGCCTCCAAACTGAATTCCTAAATTCTGAACCTTTAATACCGGCTCTTTCTTTCCAGCTGCTTCCATGGCTGCACCCCTCCCTCCGTTTTTTCATGCTCTTTTTTTTCCGACCTGTGTAATATTCTCACAAGGGAGAATTCCCAATTGCCGAAAATTCCGCCGGGTTTAAAGATCATAACAATAATAAGAACCACAGAATAAGCCAGCATGCGGTACTGGGAGAACTGACGCATCATCTCCGGAAGGGAAGAAAGAAAAGCGGCCCCGATAATGGAACCGGTTAAGGACCCGATTCCTCCGATGATTACTTCAGAAAGAAGTTCCGCAGAGTACATGAAATTAAAATTGGTGGGGATCATGGCAGTCATGTAATGGGCATAGATTCCACCGCCCACACCTGCAAAAAAAGCGGCTACGGTAAAGGTCAGCACTTTATAATAGGTTACATTAATTCCAGAGGCTGAAGCCGCAATATAATCCTCCCTTATGGCCTTTACCGTTCTCCCGAAGCGGCTGCGGATATATAAATACATCACAGCCACACAAGCCGCCATAATCCAGTAGCACCAGTAAAAGTCTGACAGCTTTAAAATGCCGCTCATGGTCTTTCCGCCTCCGGTTATGGAGAAATTACAAAAGCAGACCCGGATAATTTCTGCAAATGCCACCGTTACAATGGCAAGATAATCCCCCCTTAAACGTAGCGCCGGGATTCCCACCAATACGCCTGTAATCCCGGCAGCGATTCCGCCTGCCAGGAGGGCAATGAGAAAGAGTGCCAGATCAGGCAGCCCTTTTCCAGTCAGAGCTCCGGAAGCAATGGCAGATGCATAGGCACCAACCGAAACAAATCCTGCATGGCCCAGAGAAAATTCTCCCATACAGCCTACGACCAGGTTTAAGGATGCTACCATTATGATTGTATAACAGGCGGTGGTACATATTCCTTTGATATACTGGGTGGCTGCTCCAAATATCTTTGACTCAAACAGCAGAACAAAAAGAAGAAACACCGCTAAAACACCCAGGAAATTAATCACATATGAAATCTTAACCCGTCTTTCCATGGTCCACCCCCTAAACTTTCTCGCCCGCATTCTTACCCAGAATGCCAGACGGTTTAACCAGCAGTATAATAATTAGAATGGCGTAGGTAATGGCTTCATACCACCCTGGTGCAAACAGCTTTACAAATATTTCAATGAGACCGACTAAAATTCCTCCCAGCATGGCGCCGGGGATGACTCCGATTCCACCCAGTACAGCGGCGATAAAGGCTTTCAGTCCCATCATTGACCCCATGTCATTGGTCACACGGGGATATTTGGCGCAGTACATCAGGGCTGCAACTGCTGCCAGTCCGGAACCAATGGCAAAAGTAACGGTAATGACTTTATTCACATTAATTCCTGCAAGAATAGAGGCATCCCGGTCCTGGGGAACTGCCCGCATCGCTTTTCCCATTCTGGTTTTTTTAATAAAAAGCTGCAGCGCTGCCATCATAAAGATACCAATACCAATGGTCAGCACAACGTTTAAAGGAAGACTTGTTCCAAACACACTGACAGAAGGAAGATCAAAAATTTTCTGTATATTCCGAGGCTTTGCTCCAAAAAGAACCATGGCAAGATTCTCCAGAAACAGGCTCATGGCAAGTGCCGTAATAAGCGCGGACATGGCACCTGCTTTCCGTACCGGCTTATATGCCACAACCTCCACAACCACACCAGTCCCGGCGCAGATTACAATGGCCAGAAATACGGACAGCCATGGGGGCATTCCGGCATTGATCATAAGCGGAATGGTATAAAACAGGGTGTAGGAACCGATCATGATAAAATCGCCGTGGGCAAAATTAATCATACGGATAATTCCGTATACCATGGTATAGCCCAGCGCAATCAGGGCGTAAATCGCGCCCTGGTTCAGTCCGTTTATCAGGCTTTGAATAAATAATGAAAATGTCATAGGCCGTTTCCTTTCTCCTTCAAATGGAAAATGTGCACCAAAGACATTTTCATGCTTTCATGCACATCTCCTCATTGTCTTTTTAAAACTATTTTTTTGTTCCTTCCGGTGACAGGGTCATCAGCCATTTTACCTTGCCACCCTCAAAGGTATTAATGGCAACCGATTTTTCAGGATCTCCATTTTCATCAAGAGTGAAAGTTCCCCCTACGCCGGTAAAAGTCATTTTCGTCATTCCTTTAATTAAGGAAGGGGTGTCTGTTGCCTTACCGTTTTTCGCTGCTTCGGCAATCATATAGACGGCATCGTAATAAAGTGCTGCACAGGCATTTAAGCTTTCTGTCCCGTATTTTTCCTTATATTTGGATACGAAATTGGAAACAGCAGGAGCGGTATCTTCTGATGAATAGTGGTTGGTGAAATAGCAGTTGTCAAACTTGTCTTCCACGCCTTTCGTATCAGCACCGTCCCAACCGTCACCGCCCATAATGGCACCGGCAAAACCTGCATCTCTGGCAGCTCCCACTAACAGAGGAACCGTATCTAAGAAACAGGGATAAAACAGAAAGTCTGCTCCTTTTGCCACCACCTGGGAGGCCTGGGAGGAGAAGTCCGTATCTTTTGTGGTACATTCTCCTGTGTAGACAACCTCAATTCCATTTGCTTTGGCATTCTCTATAAATGCATCTTTTAATCCATTGGAATAATCATCGTCCTTTGCATAGATAACGGCTGCTTTTTTCCATCCCTTTTCTTTTGCAAACTGAGCCGCCATTTTTCCCTGATAGGGATCGATGAAGCAGTCACGGAAGATGCTGGGACCTTTTAATGTAACATCTTTATTGGTAGCTCCAGTTGCAAGAAGGAGCATATTGTCCTTGGAAGCCTGTTCTGCAATTGGAAGGGTTACCGATGAGAAAAAGCATCCCACTATGGCATTTGGGCTTTCCTTCATCAGACTGTTATACGCATTAATCGCCTGTTTTGCATCACTGGCATCATCCACTACTTTTCCGCCGTTTACAATCTCAATCTTGTATTCCGAATCGCTGGCATTGATTTCTTCTGCCGCCATGGTAACGGCATTCTGCGCCCCTTCTCCATAGATGGCGGAACCACCTGTCAGAGAACAGATCGCACCGATTTTAATGGTTTTCGATCCATCGCCTGCTGCTTTCGTTTCCCCCGAAACCGCTTTAGTCCCTGCCCCTGCCGCACTTTGCTGTGCAGATGATCCGCACCCGGCCAGGAGACTGCCGGCCATAACCCCAATTAGCACAGTTGATAATAACTTTTTCCTCATAATCCGATCCTCCTCATGCTTTTTTTGTTATATAAAGCCGTTTTTTGTCAAACAAAAAGAGGCTCTCCCGCTAAATACCGGGGAAAACCTCCTTGTTCTCCAAAAAGAAACTGGGATGCTTTAAGAGGACATCATGTCTCAAAAAGCAAAAGGAGCCGCAACTGCATTCCTGCAGTTGAGACTCCATTGTTCTCACGCTTTATATGTTGGGAGCATTATACCACTTGCAGGTAAAAAGCACAAGTGGTATTTGGGTTTTTTAACTATTTTTTCCCGTGATGGCCACGCCCCTCTGATTTTAAATTACTGTTGGGGTTGGTGTAGGGAATATTCAGGGCATTGGCTACTGATTCCATAATGCCATTGCTGCTGAAGGTAGCACCAGAAACTGCATCTACCTCAGTGCTCTGGCTGTTAATAATTTCAGCTGTCACCTTCTCCGCTGCCCTGCTAAAATATGACTTATCGTCTTCATAGGACAAAACTGTTATGTCGGTAATAGTCCCATTCTCCACGGTAACACTTGTCTTTGTCTCTCCACGGAAGCCCTGCCCGGTTCCTGTATAGGTACCGTCTATATAGTTTCCGGTATTGGACTGAACCTGGACTGTTACGGGAGTCTGACTGCTCACCATCTGAGCCTGGGTATTCCCGGCATAGACCAGCCCGAACATAGCTGCTGCCGAAACAGCCGAGACTGCCACTGGCGCTCCGTTTGCTCTGGCGTTGTTTCTTGGACAGCCGGCTGTGCACTCAAAACAGTGGATGCATTCTCCTGATGTAACTGTATCATACTGATAAAGAGGAATTCCCATGCTGCATTTACTGGTACACAGCCGGCAGCTTCCACATTTACTCCTCTCCTTTTTTATGCGGAACAGCCGGAATCTGGATAAAACAGCAAAAACAGCACCAAGAGGACATAAGTAGCGGCAGAAAAATCGTTCTATGAGGAAAGAGCCAGCAATAATAAGAAGCAGAAGGAAACCTCCTATGGTGAATAAATACCGTACAGAAGGCAAGCTTCCAATTTTAGAATACATGCCAAAAACTGCCCAGGGACCTGTCATACTGTCAAGATTCCCCAGATGAAATGTCCATATCCCCAATATAATAAACATCAGTATCACGTATTTTAAATTTTTCAGCCACCCATCGGTCTTTTCACTTACCTTTAAACCCTTTCTCCCTGTTTTCTTTGACAGGAACCAGAAAAAGTCTCCCATTGCCCCGAAGCTGCATAAGAATCCACAGAAAAATCTGCCTGCAAGTATGGTGATTATCATGCTTCCTGAAAACAGAAGCAGCTGGGGAAACATTGCAGAAAGAGTGTATGTCCCGGAGAGAATTCCACTGTAGATTTCTTTCATTGCATAAAAAATACTGGTGAACAGACCTGGCAGTGCCACGAAGGATATGACCTGAACGATTCTTCTCCATACTCTGACTGAACCTGTTTTCTTTTTATTATCCATAGTAATTAATCTCCTTTTTACCCATGATGAATTTATCTTTTATTCCGGGTGTTACGTAAGTAGCACCTGACCCCTCCGTAAAAATCCCCTCTATACCATATTGGTTTAAAAGCCTCATCCCTGATCTCAGACCCATGACAAAAACAGCGGTAGATAATCCATCCAGTTCACATGCTAAATCACCAATCAAAGTCACTGCTGCTAATCCGTTGGTGGAAGGAAACCCGGTTGCAGGATCCAGAATATGATGATATTTCTGCCCGTCTTTCTCAAAATACCGTTCATAGTTTCCGGAAGTCACAACTGCCTGATTTGAGACAATTACAGTACCAGCTGACACTCCTGTTTTAGCAAATGGATTCTGAATCCCGATCTGTTTTGGGCTTCCAAATGCTATAACCGTCCCTCCGAAATTGATAAAACCATCTGATATTCCCTCATCAAGTAACATCTGTTTAGCCGCGTCCGCCGCATAACCTTTGGCGATTCCTCCCAGATCCAGCTCCTGACCCATTTGGGATAATCCCACCTTTTCGTGGTCGATTACAATGTTTGTAGTTGGTTAAATTCATGGTTCGTTTCAACTCCTCCATGCATGGCAGCCTGTTTTCCCTCTTTGCCTTTCTCCAGATTCTTAAAAGACTTCCTGATGTAATATCAAAGGTACCCCGGGAATCTTTTGAAATCTCAACAGCCTTTTCAATCACATCGATTGTCTCTTTGCTGACTGTTACCAGTTTTTTTCCTGCTGCCCGGTTAATCTCAGCAATCTCACTATCCTCTCTAAAAGCGGAAAACATATGGTCAAAACGAAGGGTTTGCATCTTAATCTGGTCCAGAACCTTTATAATTCGTTCCTCAGAAAGTTCCTGGTCAAAAACAGCCACAGTGTTAACTGTACCCAGTGCAAAAAAAGTTTTCTGTATCTGTCTCATCTTTAGACTCCTTTCTTCTTCGTTTCTGCTGTTATCATAATCTGGAAAAATTAAAACCAGATTAAAAATAAGCGGAATTGTGTGAACTTCCTGTGAAATAAAAAAACTGCCCGGCCATATTTACCGACCGGGCAGTTTTAACTACATCCATATTCAATTTTCAAAAAGGCAGTTTTACGGTAAATATCGTACCTTCACCAGGCTGGCTTTTTACCGTAATCTCTCCTTTATGAGCACTTACAATCCATTTTACCATGGCAAGTCCAAGTCCTGTGTTACTTCGACCGCTGCTTCTGGACGGATCAACCTGATAAAAGCGTTCCCATATACGCTTTAGATGTTCCGGTGCAATGCCGATGCCATTGTCTGCCACCGTTAATTCCACATGATTTTCTTTCTTTTCCAGAGAAAGCTTCACCCAGCCTTCTTCTTTTCCATACTGGACCGCATTTTCAATTAAATTAATCAGCATTCTGATCATCATTGTTTCGTCTGCCATCAGAAAAACATCTGGCTGTACCTTAGTAATAACACTGATTTTCTTATCTTTTGCCATCTCATTTTGCTGTTCCCCTATAATTTCCACCAGTTCACTGAAATTAATCCGTTCCAGATTCTCCAGTTGGAACTGTCCATTGTCCATCCGTGCAAGAGTAAGAAGATTGGAGATCAGGGCAGACATCTTTACTGCCTGCTGTCTGATTTTATAAAGGGATTCTTTTGTTTCTTCCATACTGGAAGCATGTTCCAGCCCATAATCACACTGAGCCAGAATGACAGCAGCCGGGGTCCTGAGTTCATGGGAAGCATCTGCAGTAAAACGCTTTTCATTGTCAAAATAGCCCTCCAGCTTGTCAAACATACCATTAAAGGTCTTTGCCAGGGTATGGATTTCATCAGTCCCCCTCTTCCATTTGTATCCGACGGGACAAATCTCCCGCCTCACCAATGGCGTTTGCCGTCTGAATCATATCCTGAATGGGGCGAAGCCCTCTGTCAATGACCAGATACCCCACCAATGCAACTCCCAGAACCAGAAAGGGAAGTGCCATCACAAGAAGGCGAAGGAGTATGTCTTCTGAGTGAACGGTATCGTGAATCGGCAGGATACCACGGATCCACAAATAAGTTCCATGTTCTTTTTTCATCGTGGTGTCATATAAAAACCATTCCTGACTGCCAGATTTCAGCTTTCTGGAAACATCTTTTACAAAGGCCTCCTTATTTTCACAATCAGTTGGTACTATTCCTGCCAACCGGGTTCCATTCATGTCATACACGGAGATGTAAATATCATTTACAGGGACTGAGATTTTTTCCTCTAACTGATACCGGTTTAGATCTTCGATTTCATCCACCGTTTCCATTAATTTTTTCTGTAAGGTAAGGCTGTTAAATTTTCTTTGTGAGAACACTAAAAAAAAGGATACCACTATAACAAGAAGCATCATAAATAACGTAAACCACAGAGTAACCCGCATTTTAATGGAAAGTTTTTTCATCATTATCTCTTCCTGAAAAGTTATTTCATCCCGGCAGACCTTCTAATTCTGTAACGGGTTTTCTGCACGCAGAACGTATCCTGCACCTCTGACTGTGTGAATCAGTTTCTCTGTATAACCTTCATCTATTTTTTCTTAAATACCGGATATATACATCAACCAAATTGGATTCTCCTTCATACTCATAATTCCATATATGCTGGCTGATCTTATCACGGGAAAGCACGATTCCGGCATTTCGGATTAAATATTCTAATATGGAAAATTCCTTTGAAGATAAGGGAATGTTTTTCTGATCCCTTGTCACTAACCTTGTATCGCAGTTCACCGTCAGATCCCCCAGCTCAAATATATTGCTGGTATTACCAGATGACCGTCTTAACATGACACGGATTCTTGCCAGAAGTTCCGTAAAAGCAAAGGGTTTTACCAGATAATCATCCGCTCCTGCATCAAGACCGGTCACCCGGTCCTCTATACTGTCCCTCGCTGTCAACAAAAGCACCGGAGTCTTTTTTCCCAGTTTCCGAACCTTTTTTAATATATCAAGGCCACTTATCCCAGGAATCATAATATCCAGAATGACTGCATCATAATCAGTCATCTGGAAATACTCCAGACCATCCAGCCCATTAGAACAGCTGTCAACCGTATAATGTTCCAGCTGAAGCTTTTTTACAATCAGTTGATTTAAATCCGGCTCATCTTCCACCAATAAAATTCTCATTGCCTCTGTTTTTCCCTTTCCTTCTTTCTATTTATTATATCACAAGAGTAAGGAATGAAACATGAAAATGTAATCAGCAGAAACAGCACCATAGCGTAGACGGAGGAGAACAGAAAAATAATCACAAGTAAAAAACAGCAATATCCCAATTCCGATCCGTATCACGATATGAGGAATGAGTTTAAAACCACTTGCCAGCCCCAGAACTGCATTACCGATAAACATGGTATTTGCAATTCCTACAATATTCTGAAATGACAGAATTCCAGAGGCATGAAGAAAGAGAACCATATAATTCACCGCCAGAAGCATCAGGGCTGTCAGCCATTTATGGTGAAATATTTTGGGTAATCCAGCATTTTTAAACCGTACCGCAGTCTGGCGCACAACTGCCCCCGTAAAAGTTGACACTGTACAGATACAAAGGCCTGCCGCCAGCCCGGAAAAGACGGCTCCTGAAAATCTGCCCGCGACAGGTATTAAAAGATCAGGCATGGAATGACTGGGACTGTTTTGAAATGCGAAAGCAGTCAGCAGATATACTAAAATAATTGCTGTCAGACTTATCTCCATGGCACGCATCATGGTACGTTTTGGATTTTCCACATCCTCCACATAATTTCCCAGTATCTCCCAGCCCACAATCGCCCAGAATATAAGAAGCAGGGTCTGCCCCAGGATCTCCGGTGCCGGCAGGCTGTGGGGAATCGACAGATCTGGTAAACGAAACAGAGTCGCACCGCTTCCAGCAAGCAGCAGGCAGGCTGTGATACTGGATAATACCAGCATAAATTTTCCCATAAAGGAAACATCGGATATAACAATCATGGCACAGATAAAAAAGTACCCCTCCGGCCGTAACCCATGGACTTACGTGAAAAACAGAGGTAACTGCCGGTCCAATAAACTCTGCCGCAGTAATTGCCACTGCAACAGGACCGAAAAAGACCGCCACCGTAAGGTAATTGGCTGCAAGCGTTCCAAATCTGCTGCCAAACATATCCCCCACAATGGTACTGATTCCCCGGTTATCCGATGCAATTATAGTCATCTTTGCAAAGACATAGGCAAATAAAATATTAAGTGCCATAATAATGATCCATGCAAAAATCGCATGCTCACCCAGCATATCATAAGCCAGAGATGGCAGAAAGATAATGCCGGAGCCCAGAATCGGCCCGGTCATCAGCCCACTTACCGTAAAAACATTTAATTTTTTCTTCATACAAACACATCTCCCTTCCATCACATTAATCATAATAAAAAATCAACCATTTGTATAATTGAAGTTATTAAAGATTGACTTCAGAATAATTGATGATAAAATAATGATAACAGGTATTTGAAATGAATCTGATCCGGAAGGGATTAATGAGATATGATTGAGATACGTAATTTAAGAACCTTGGTTAAGATAGCAGAGCTGGGAAGTTACACAAAGGCGGCTCAGGCTCTGGGATATGCCCAGTCTACTCTGACCTTTCAGGTGGGTGCCATTGAATCCCACTATAATTGTCCTGTCTTTGACCGGACTGGTAAGACGCTGAAGCTTACTGCATTTGGAGAGCAGCTGCTGGAATATTCTAATTCGGTGTTACGGGAGTACGATAATCTGGAACAGTTGGGAAAAAGCGATGCCATTCCCCAGGGCTGCTTACGGATCGGAGCCCCTGAATCTCTGACACTGTATCGTTTGTACCCGCTTATCATTGCCTATAAATCAGCTTATCCACAGGTAGAGGTTCGTATGATCAACAGCCCGTGTGAGCTGCTGATAAAAGATTTATCCGCCGGACAGCTGGATATCAGCTTTGTACTTCAACCCGAGTGTATGGATGAGAATCTGCATACAGAACTGCTTTTAGAGGAAAAAATGTGCCTTGTTGCTCCCGCCGGGCATACACAGCCAGACTTTTTTGCCCGAATCCGGGGAAATGGTGTTCTACACAGAAAAGGAATGCAGCTATCGCCAGGAATTTGAACGATACTTGCAAAAGCACCACTATGTCCCTACCAATGTACTGGAAACAGCCAATGTGGAGGCAATCAAAAAATACGTAACAAACGGCCTGGGAGTTTCCTATCTCCCCTATTACACCGTGAAATCAGAAAGTGAAAGCGGATTGCTCCGCACAAAATTCATTGAGACAGACCCGGTTTTTTTCACCCAGATTGTGTATCATAAAAAGAAATGGATTTCTCCAGCCATAAAAGCACTAATAAATCTCAGCCGCGAATATGGCCGGAAATGGTCCGTCTGACTTTCATTGATTATTGAAACTCCGATTTTAAAATCCCATATTCATAGGTATCTTTCCATATGGGATTGCCATCCTCATCGGTAAAAAAATATACATTTTTAACCAATGTCCCCTCTCTTCTCATCCCTACTCGCTCAAGCAGTTTCCAGGAATGAGGATTCTGGGGATCACACATTGCAATCATTCTTCTTACACCAAGCTCATGAAAACCATATTTCATCAGTGCCAGAAGTCCTTCTGTGGCATACCCCTTCCCCCAGTACTGATCATTAAAAACATAACCTACTTCCCAGGTTTCAAATTCTTCTTTGGCAAAATAGAAATTACCGATAAGTTTTCCGTTTTTTAAGCAAACAGCAAGAAACCGCTCATCACCCGCCCGCCTTTTTGCTTCTATGTAAGATTTTTCTCTTGAATATGGCTTGTATGGTTCAAATTCCAACACCTTTGGATTAGAAAAATACTCATACAAATCTTCCCCGTCATGTTCTGTAAACTTACGTATCACCAATCGGTCTGTTATTATTTCCTTCATATAAATCCCCCCTGTTTTTCAGTTAATGTTACAAATATATATTATACAGCAACATTACTGAAATTCAAAAGACTTTGTGGCATTACTACGTGCAGTGGTACGTTTACCGGCGCATAAGATCTTTCACTTCAACATAAGGGTTCCTGTACCTCTGTTTTCCTTCCGAGGCGTTACCGTATTGAACTGCCTGCCTGGGACATAGGTTTAAGCAAGAAAGACACATCTCACACTGATGATTCCAGGTCGGTATTCCATTCTTAATTTTAATGTTATGGACAGGGCAGACCTGGCTGCACAATCCGCAGCCAATACACCCCTGATCTACCTTGAACTTATGGTCCATTTGCTTTATAAACGGCGAGACGGACCGATATAGCATACCGGTTCTTAAAATTCTGTCTTTCATGGTGCCCATTTCCACTGTATGGTACTCATGGGATTTAACTGCCGACACAATCTCTCTGACTTTCATCTCCATTGAGTCAAAAAGTTTTTTCTTTTTTTCCTCATTAGTTTCATGCAACAATATCATGTTGGTCGGCATGATTACAGAATAACCTGCCGAAAGTTTAAGACCTCTTGCCCTCAGCATTCTGCGTGTAAGTACCAAAGCTCCGGCTACCCTGCCGCCATTGGTAGCAACAGCAAAAAAATATTTCCCTTTATAATCAGATGACAGGTGTTTTATGAACTGCTTAACTACGTTTGGGGGGCCAAAGGCATATACAGGAAATACAAGACCGATGTTGTCAGCTTTCAAAAGTGGCATGTTCTCACCTTCAGACTCAATGGGAACTATTGTCGTATCCCCAAGCAGATCCCCAATCCTTCTGGCACAGTATAAAGAATTTCCTGTCCCTGTAAAATAGTAAATAATTGTTGACATCTTGATTACTCTCCTTATTTCCCATCAGCCTGTAGATTTTTAAACGATGCCGGTTCCGGTTTTTTATACACGGTCAGGAACAGGGTAGGAATCACTGACAGGATTGTAAAGCCAACTGACCACCAAAAAGCAACATTGTACGCACTTACAACATTCTGTATTCCCGATGCAGAGCGACTGGCTAACTGTTGCTCTACAATTGTTGCAAGGACTGCAGATCCGAACGCACCTCCAATTGTCTGCAGTATTCTTGTGGCAATGCTGGCATGCGGAATCTGCTCACTGCCCAGACCCACGTAGGCAGAAACCATAAGCGGTATGAATACTCCGCCCAGGCCAGCCCCTCGTATCAGCAGCGCTGCACCTAACAAGATTGCATTTGTTCCGGAATCAGCAAAAGCAAATGGCAAAGTACCCACCGCTGTGATGATAAGACTTACCATAACAATGGGACGCGCTCCTATCCGGTCGGTCAGTTTCCCCATCTGGGTTCTTGTGAGCAGCATGCCTATTCCCTGAGGAATCAGCATAAGACCGGCGTAGAGAACACTTTCGCCGCGCACCTGCTGATAAAATAGCGGAAGAAGAAGCATACCGCCATTGGTAATAATGCCTGACATAAATAGCAACACAGACGTAGCGGAAAAATTGGGTGATTGAAACAAATGCAGATCAAGAACTGGAGATATTCTTGTATTTAAGGCGTAGAAAATAAATGCAGCCATTACAAGCAGCCCTGCTACTACCGGGACAAAGACTGCACTGCTGTTTAATCCACCATGAGAAGCGATCTGCGCTATGCCATAAATGAGCAATGCAAATGCCGGGGACAGCAGCAAAATACCGATAATATCAAGTGGCTGTTTCTCCTCTGTGGGACTGCCCTCTGGTATTCCCCAAAGCCAGTAATAAAGCGATGATGGTCACCGGAATATTAACATAAAAGATCCAGCGCCAGCCCAGACTGTTGACTATGATTCCGCCAAGTACCGGTCCCAGGATGGGTGCCAGCAGCATGGGCAGACTGACAATTGACGCCATGTAGCCAATATTCCTGCCCCCGGATATTTGAACCAGCATGTTTGTCATAGTGGGCATCAGTAAACCTGCGCCAATTCCCTGAAGGAGCCGAAATCCGATCAATGTACCTATATTCCATGACAGTGATGAAAGAACCGAACCCACAAAAAATAAAATCAGGGAAAATTCATACAGCCGTTTACCTCCAAAGCGGTTAATCGCCCATCCGGAAACCGGAACCGCAATTGCCATTGCAAGCACATATCCCGTAATCACCCACTGTATAACGGAAACCGTACTATTAAATTCACCTGCAATTGTTTTTATGGCCACATTGACCATTGTAGAATCCAATAGCGGTGCAAGAGAACCAAATACCAGGATTATTGATACCTTAAGCATCATAGGATCAAGCGTTTCTTTTTGCTTCCTGGAATCATTTGCACTATTTTCTGCCATATTGAAACCTCCTTAAAATTAAAACTTTACTTTATCCAACAATCTGTTGTATTATCATATTGTAATGAGATCACGATTCTTCATCAACCGACAATCATGATTTATTTGTTGGATTTTAAAAGGGAATGGAGGAATTCTTTTGATAAAACAGCCTGAAATCACAATGCAGACCAGAAAGAACTTAGCAGATGCGTTCTGGCAGATCTACTGTGAAAAACGAATTGAAAAGATTACGGTTAAAGAAATTACAACAAAGGCAGGTTATAACAGAAGCACATTTTATGAGTATTATACGGATGTCTACGATGTGCTGGAGCAAATTGAAGCCTCTGTATTACCAGATATAGAAAAACATAAATGATACCGAATGGGAGCATGGAATTTCCATTGAAACATCTTGTGGAAGTGTACAATAAAAACAAGCAATATTTTATTGTCCTGTTAGGAAAAAACGGAGATCCGGCCTTTCAGGAAAAGATGAAAAACACATACAAAGACCTGGTACGTCCCATGGTACAATTATATGAATCAGATGATTACAAATTAGAATGCAGTTTGGAATATGCCATGTCCGCTATTATTGGTGTGATGACGTATTGCTTTACAAGGGAAGAACAACCTGATATTGAAAAGACAGTTGTGCTTCTCAATGGCTTTATGAACAATGGTGTAACAGGGCTGCTAAAGTGAATAAGAAAAATGGGCAAAATCAGTCCAAAATCCCTGATCTATGCCCATTTTTTATTTTTTTACAACGCCTGGAACCCTCAACACATAACCCACACCTCTGACTGTATGAATCAGCTTTACCGGATGACCTTCATCGATTTTCTTTCTCAAATACCGAATGTACACATCAATCATATTGGATTCTCCTTCATAGTCGTAGTTCCATATATGCTGACTGATTTTTTCGCGGGTAAGCACCACGCCTGTATTACGGATTAAATACTCCAATATGGAGAATTCTTTGGAGGAAAGTGAAATAATTTTCTGATTTCTCATTACTCTCCGTGCATCACAGTTTACAATCAGATCCCCAACCTCAAAAATATTGCTGATATTGCCGTAATACCGCCTTAACATTGCCCGGACTTTCGTAAGTAGTTCTTGTATAGCAAATGGTTTCAGCAAATATTCATCCACATGTAATTCCGGATTAGTGCCACGGTCCAAAACTGCGTCTTCTGCAGTCATCAAAAGCACCGGCGTCTTCTTTCCCTGACTTCGTACCTTTTTTAGCAGTTCTATCCCGCTGACCCCTGGAATCATAGTATCCAGAATGACGGCATCATAATATTCTGTCTCAAGATAATCCAATGCGTCAAGACCATTAAGACAGGAATCAACGGTATAATGTTCCAGTTTTAGTTTTCTTACGATCAGCCCATTTAAATCCGGTTCATCCTCTACCAATAAGATTCTCATTGTATGTGTCTTTCCTCTCATTCTTCTGTGCATTCATTTATGTCTGTAACTTATAAATATTATATCACAAGATTAATAAAAGGAATATCTATTACCCGTTTCCCAGAGACATTTTTTATGCCTCTATATGATTTGTTAATATAGATTTAACAGCATTTTCGATTTCTTCATATCCAGTACACCTGCACAGATTAGATTGGAGCCATTCTTCAATTAAGGTGTCATCTGCATGAGGGTTATACTTTGCCAGTGCATGACAGACCATTAAAAAACCGGACGTACAATATCCGCACTGAAATCCCCAGTTTCTGACAAAAGCCTCTTGTATTGCCGCGTTTTCAAGCCCTTCAATTGTTGTAATCTTATGCCCCACTGCTTCAACTGCAAGCATCAGGCAGGACTTGACTGGCATGTCATCAATTAAAACCGTACAGGCGCCGCAATCGCCGTTATTGCACCCTGTTTTTGCTCCAGTCAAGGATAGTTTTTCACGCAAGACATGAAGAAGAGTATAAGATGGCTTAATCATAACAGATACTTCCTGTCCGTTCACATTTAGATGAATGACGCTGTTACCAGAAATTTGCATAAAACACCTCATTTCATAATAAAATCCGTTGACCGGAAATGTTCTAATAGTTCCTGTAATATATTTTGAAGTACAAATTCCCGATATTCCAGGCTGCCAGATAAATCACTTTTACATTCTGAGTGTAATTGAGTAATTATTTTTTTAATCTTCTGATCGATACTATAGGATTTATGATTCAGTATTTTTTCTGGAATAAGGCAGGGTTTCACCCCATATCCGGTGATTGCAGCTTTTAGAGTTGATCCATCTTTCATGGCAGCCATGCTGATAAGCGGATAATCAATTTTCTCGTTTCGCGTTTTCTTTACATGGCTGTATGGGCAATTTAACTGATCCTGATCTATTAAAATTGCTACGAGAAAGTCACCCGACTCCAGCTGTAGTCTTCCGTCAAATAATTTGTTAAATGGTATTTCCGATATACCTTTAACGGTCATAACCTGAAGCTTACAGTTACTGATCATAAGAGGGAGTGAGGCTTCCCGGTATTTTATTGTACCGTCTAAATTGCCGCCAATGGTAAGTTTGTCCTGAATTGTGTGATCTGCAATCCGCTTCACCGTTTTGGAAAGCAGCGGAAAGGCATTGAATTCTGCTATATTTGTTAAAGTTTGCGCTGCTCCCATAACGAAATAACCATTGCTTATTTCAAGAGTATTACATTGTGGTATTGCTTTTAAATCAATAATAGCATCAAATTCAATGCTTTTTACTCTTGCCATACTGATTATTTCAGTACCCCCTCCATAATACATGGGTCTCTTATTCATCTGGCTAAGACTTTGATAACACTCATACGCCTTTTCCATGCTGTCCGGTCTGTAATAATCAAAATCAAACGGAATCATTTTTCGTTTTTTCCCTCCATATATATTCCGGTGTAACAGGGAGAGTTGTTACATCGATCTGTGCCGCCAGTGAGACAGCGTTAGCCAGTGCAGCCGGAATCCCTATGATGCCATGTTCCCCAATTCCCCTGGAGCCGTATGGCGTATCAATTTGAGGAGTTTCTACAAAATCAACCAAATATTTAGGATTTTCTCCATAGCGAATCATCTTATAGGTACGAAAGCTTGTATTTTCTGTAATTGCATTTTCATCATAAATAAAATCTTCACAGGTTCCAAGTCCCAATCCCATGCACATGCCGCCTGTGATGACTCCTCTTGCTGTTTTCGGATTAATCACTTTACCAGCATCAATGACTGTAGCTGCTTTTAGCAGCCGATAGGTATGCTGCCTGGTATCGTACTCAATCTCAACAGCTTGTGCACCTACCGTCCAGCTTAGTCCAGCCTTTCCTTTTCCCGTTTCTTTATCAAGTATGGTTAAATGATTCATAACATAGCTTCCCCGTCCGATTACAGGACCATGAATGGAATTGCCATCAGGATATTTGTAACCCTGTACAAGATCCTTGAAAGTGATAAAAAAGGAAGGATCATGCTTAACGTATATCATTTTATTTTCATATTCCAGATCACTGACTGGACAGCGCAGTGCAATGGATGCAAGCTGTAACAGCTGGTTTAGGGCATCTTCTGCTGCATTGATTACAGCAAATCCCACCATATGGGTAGTCATGCTGGCTACTGTTTTCCAATAGAGCGGAGAGGACTGGGTATCAACTTCCATTTTAATAAATATGTCATTTATATTCATTCTCATCTTCTCTGCTAATATTTGTGATAATGTTGTTTTCATCCCAGGACCTATTTCAACAGCACCACAATTTAAATTAACACTGCCATCGGAATTGAATGTTAATATAGCGGCTGCTCCTGCATTCTGAGGAGTATCAGAGGTTTTTATCAGACAGCTGATCCCCTTGGCTCTGATTATATTATTCCCTTCCACTATGCGCGATCCTTCGTCCCACTTAATCAGATTTCTTAACCGGTTCAGACACTCGGTAATATTTCCGGTATTGCTTGTTGTAACTTTCACCTGAGTTGGTTTTAGGTCTCCGTCATGAGCCACATTAAGCAGCCTTAATTCAAATGGATCCATACCTAACTTAGCAGCCAGTTTATCCATGGTCCGTTCCAGGCAAAATGCATGTTCTTCATGACCAAATCCCCGGTAGGAAGTGACATATGGATGATTGGTATAAACACTGTAGCTGTCACACTGAATATTGGGAATATGATAAGGACCTGCGCATTCTACAGCGATTGCTTTTGCGAGTTTTGGAGAAGTATCTGAATAGGCACCGGTATCAATGTAAAATTTCATCTCCGCTGCAGTAATCTTACCGGAGCTTTTTGCTCCAATTTTTATATGCCCGTTCAGCCCCAGGTGGCCAGGAGAGGTAACAAAATCCTCTTCCCGTGTATTGGTTAAGTTTACCCACTTACCTTTTACATGCATAGCGGCAATTACAGCAATACTTCCAATTGCACCGTTGCTTTTCCGCCATAATCAATTCATTGAAACCCAGTACTTTTTCCATATATTAAGCTGATTAATTTCAATCAGAACCTCCATCTGTTTTTAAGTTAATATTACCAGATTATTTCACAATATACGCTGACGAAAACAGGGCAGAAATCAGACCAAAGTCCCTGATTTCTGCCCATTTTTTATCTTTTTACAATGCCTGATTAAAACTTAGCCACATATTTTGTTAATTTACCATTCCCCACCTTACAAATTAAATCTTTATCGAGCATACACTCCTTCTATCAGTTTCTATCTTTTCTATCACCATACTAACACAGCAAGTGATAGAAAGCAAAAATAACCAAGTGACAAATTGTGACAAAAGAAATGTAAATCCAGCCCAATTATGATATGATAAATAAATAAATAATAACCACACTTCCTATCCCAAACACACACCCGCATAAACAAGGAGGCACTTTTATGGACACCCACTACCTGACCTACATCCTGACAATCGCCAAAAAAGAGAACATGACCAAAGCTGCCGAAGAACTTTTTGTCTCCCAATCTACCTTAAGCCAGTACCTTTCAAAGCTGGAAAGTGAACTGGGCACCCCATTGTTTTACCGGAGTAAAGGCAGGTTAACCCTCACACCGGCGGGCTCTCTTTATATAGAAGCCGCCGAAAAAGTCATGTCCATTAAAAACGTCCTCTATCAGAATATTCAGAATATTGAAAACCGCGGTCACATAACCGTAGGAGTCACCTCACAGTTTGGCCTTACCATGCTGACCGATATCATTCCGGCTTTCAAAGTCCAATACCCGGATATAATCATAGAAATTTCAGAAACCAATCTTCCCGGACTTACCAGATTGATATCAGAAGAAAGCATCGACTGTGGAATCATGGCGATCAATGAAATCCCTCCTTTTTCTCCGGAACAGGTGACTATACTCCGGGAGGAAGAAGTTTTGTTTTCCATTCCTGTTAATCATCCATATCGGAAGAAAAACCCGGACAGACCTATCCCAATTGGGGAATTTGCAAAGAGCTTTGGGGAAGAAAATATTTTGCTGTCTAAAAAAGGCTCTACACTGCGCCGCCTCACCGATATGGTACTGGAAAATGCCGGCTGGATCCCCAGTACGGTCTGTGAAACCAATAGCATATCCACAACCAGAAGTATGGTTGCCATGGGAATTGGAGTCACTTTTATCAGCGATTCCTGTGCAGCAGACCGGGAACACGTGGCATATTATCATGTGGAACCAAAGCTTACCAGATTAAACGCTTTGGTCACAAGAAAAAACTGGATTCAAAGCCAGGCGAGCCAATGTTTTTGTAATGCCATAAGGAACTATTTTAATTAATAACAGCCCTGGGTGCCAATTTAAAAACCGGCGCCCAGGGCTGTTAATTTCAATTATAATTATTTTGCAAGATCATCAGCGATCTGTTTAATCTCATTGTAAATCTTTTCGTCATTTGCCTCAGAATCCGCAGAACTTAAATAGTAAGGCATCATTTCAACTTTTTGCAATTGCCTCTTTTACTTCCGGATCTTCGGTCATTTTCTTAACCAGCTGATCATACCAGGCAATCACATCATCAGATGTATCTTTGGGGAAATAGAAGGAAAATTCACAGTTTGGATATACTAAATCTACGCCCTGTTCGGTTAAAGTCGGGATATCCTTGATTAATTCATAACGCTCTTTTGTGGGGGCTCCCAGACATACAAACTGTTTTGCCTCCAGATAATCCTTACAGTTAATATACGCGCCTGGCATTAAATCAACCTGACCGGAAAGCATAGCTGCAATCTTATCGGAGTTCGAACCTACGTCCACCAGATCCAGATCAATTCCTGCCACTTTTTCAAATGCAAGCAGCTCATAGTAAGTATATGCGCCTACTTCGGTACATGCTTTTAACTTGCCTGGATTTGCTTTTGCTGCCTGAATGAACTCATCGAGTGTTTTATATTTCTCCGGGATTTGCGTAGAACTGCTGTGCCGGATCAAGTGCAAATGTTGGTCCTAATTTAAAAGCGGTATAATTATAATCGGTTACACCAGCAATATTTGCCACATTTACCAGGTTGTGACCGTAAAGGAAGGTATGTCCGTCTGCTGCTGCAGAGCGAACCTGATTTGCTGCTACGGAACCTGCAGCCCCGTTCGCATTTACCACAATGAAATCAGCACCTGTCATTCTCTTTGCATACTCCGCGAATACACGGGCAGAAAGATCTGTGTTACCGCCTGCTCCTGCAGGAACCACGATGGAAACAGTGGTGGTTGGCTTCCAGGTGGAAGCTGCTGCCTCAGTACCTGCTGCTTCTGATCCTTTTGTAGTGGCTGCCTCAGAACTGGCTGCCGCTTTAGTTGTTTCTGCTGCTGCTGTTGACTGTGTCTGGCTGCTGCCACATGCTGTCATACTTAAAACTAACCCCGCCGCCAATACTGTTGCTAATAATCTTTTTTTCATAGTTTTGCTCTCCTTTTTTATGATTGTTCAGATGCCTTCCCCGCTTTTTTGTTTATGTACATCTTGTATTCTTTATAAACTGACCAAATCACCACACCGATTGCCACAAAAAAGAATGCGTCAAAAATCGGTCTCTGGAAGAATGCTCCAAATGATTTGTACTGCATGATTCCTCTTCGGAGATATGTCTCCAGCATTTTTCCTATGAGGAAGCATAATACAAACGGTGTAGTTGGCAGTCTGAACTTATGATATAAGTATCCCACCAGTCCAAATAACAGTATGGACTGTACGTCGAAAATCCGGTTGTTGGTTGCATAAGCACCCACACAGCATAAAACCAGGATCAGAGGCATCAGGATGTGTTTCGGTATTTTTAAAAGCTGTACAAATGCTTTGATTCCAAAAAACTCAATTAACAGCATCATAGTAATACAGATCATGCAGGCTGCAAAAATTCCGTATACTACATCTGCATTTTTAACAAAGAGAAGGGGGCCTGCCGATAAGCCGTGAATCAAAAATCCTCCAAGCATCATAGCTGTTACACCGTCCCCTGGTATTCCAAGAACCAGAAGCGGAATCATTGCTCCTCCGATGGTAGCGTTGTTAGCTGTTTCCGTAGCCACAATTCCGTCAGGGCAGCCCTTTCCAAATTCTTCCGGGTGTTTTGACATGTTTTTTGGCAGTTACGTAGGCAAGCATTCCTGAAGTACTTCCACCGATTCCGGGTAGAATACCGATTCCGGTTCCGATGAGAGCAGAACGAATTGCATTTGGAATCTGATAAACAAATTCCTTCCAGGTAAAGCCAAAGCCTTTAATTGGTTTCATTTTGATCACATCCATCTTCCCATGTCCCATAGATTCCGCTGTAATAAGAATCTCTGAAATGGCGAAAATACCAATTAACGTGGGAAGCGTATCAAATCCTGCCATCAATGAGCTGGAGCCAAATGTAAAACGGGCCGTTCCGTCAATTGGAGCCATTCCCACCAGGGAGAATATCAGTCCCAGCATCCCCGCCAGGACACCTTTTAACATGGAACCGGACGCCAGTACTGCCACCATGGTTAATGCAAAAAAGGAAATTCCAAAGTTTTCAGCCGGAGTAAACTTAAGTGCAACATTAGCAAGTAACGGAGCACAAAAAGTTAAAATAATAAAGGAAAAAATAGATCCTAAAAAGGAAAATACAATTCCAAATCCAAGTGCTTTACCAGCGTCTCCATTCTTTGCCATTGGATAACCATCAAAACAGGTTGCTATGGAAGATGCTGTACCCGGCATGTTAAGAAGAATTGCGGAAATCAGACCACCTGAAATACCTCCAATGTAAACAGCAACCAGTACATTCATACCCATAGATGGGGACATACTGAATGTAAGCGGCAAAAACAACGCTACAGCCATGGAAGCCGACAAACCTGGTATGGAACCAAATATAATTCCAACAACCACTCCTGCTGCCATAAGCAGAAGAGAAGACGGAGTAAAAATTCTAACATAAGCGTTACCTAACGAAATTAATGCATTCATAGCTTCTCCTCCTATAAATTAATGGTAAATATACCAGCAGGCAATATGATCTTAAACCCATACCGGAACAGAAAAAATACAACAAAGGTAAATATGACAGAAATTACTGCCAGCTGTATGATATCCTTTTTTGTTTTCTTCTCATCAGGAGCCAGAACATACATCTGAAGTGGCAAATAAAGAATTGTTGTTACAATAAAGCCAACGGGCTGAAGTAAATAAACATAGACCAGGATCAGCATAAAGCTGGTAAGCATTCGTTTGTAATCCAGCTCTTCCTTTTCCATTTTTTCAGCTTCTGCCGTTCTCATTTTTTAAATTTTTTCAGATTTAAGAATGCCAGGGCTGCCGCCAGAATAAAGGTTACAAGACCAATACACATTGGCATGAAATCCGGACCGATATCCATAATTGTTGATTTTGGCAGCATCTTTGCCATTATCATCATTCCGGCGGATAAAATCATAAAAAAATCCGCCGACAATCATATCCCCATATTTTTTTAATAAACATTGACTGTCCTCCTCCTTTTATCTAACCAGTGCCGGCTTTTTTACAGTCATATTTCCAGCCTGGTATTAAATACTGCATTGCAAGAGCATCGTCTCTGTCATGTGAGGTAAGGCTGTTATATAATGCATTGGCCTCCATAACCCGCTCCATATTAATGGTTACCCAAGCCCGGGTCTGTCAGGTACCTCCAAATATCCGTTTTTTTAATAGACGGAGTATCGTTTAACAGATTCTGACCATCCTGCCAGATCCAGTGAGTGTCAAGTGCGGTTGGATTTCCGGTGCTGCGGCTGCCACGTGAGCAAACGCGGTCAGTGTAATATCAAAATGATTGTTAGAATGACTCCCCCATGTCAGACCCCAGTCATTTAAAATCTGCGCCATTCTCACACTTCCTTCGAATCCCCAGAAATGAGGATCTGCCAGAACAATATCCACCGCTTTTAATGCTGCGGAATGATAAAACTGTCTCCAGTCTGTTGCGATCATGTTGGTTGCCACTGGCAGATTAACAGCATTTTTAAATTCTGCCATGATCTCTCTGCTGGAAAAACCGGATTCCGGACCGCAGGGATCTTCGATGTAAGATAAGATTCCCTCCATTGGCTTACAAAGGTCAATTGCTTCCTTTAAACTCCAGGCCCCGTTGGGATCTATATTAATACGGCCATTGGGAAATGCCTTCTTCAGTGCGCGCACCGCTTCCATCTCTTTAAAACCGGGAAGCACACCGCCTTTTAATTTAAAGTTGTTAAATCCATATTTTTCATGAAGAACCTCCGCCTGTTCTACAATACGTTCCGGCGTAAGCATCTCCATGCGGCGAAGGCGAAACCAGGAATCCTCACTGCAGCTCTCATTCAGGTACCCAAGCTTAAGCCGGGCTTTTTCTTTTTCGCTGACGTAGAATAAATATCCCAGTGTTTCTACCTGATTTCTCTGCTTTCCCTCTCCTAACAGTTCACACATGGGAAGCCCTAAGTGCTGTCCCAGAAGATCAAGGAGGGCGCATTCAATCGCCCATTCTGCCTTTACAACAAATTTCAGTTTGCTGATGTCAAGGGTTTGTATTCCCTCTCCATCATCCCCTTCTGCTCTCGTTCCCGCTCTATGGATTGAATTTAAAATTCCACGATATTTTCCAATCTGCTGGCCTACCACCAGAGGAGTACAGCTTCTTAATGCTTCACAGGTGTAATCCCCCTCCATGTATCTCGCCGATTCCGGTATTCCCCGCACTGTCCTTTAAAATTACCAGATTTCTGGTAAACCACGGTGCATGAGCTCCGCTTAATGTCATAAGCATGCTGTCATAACCAGCAACCGGAATGACCTGCATTTCTGTTACCACCGGCGTTCCTGAGTGCTTCATATGTTTCATTTCCTTTCTTTGGTCAAATTGCACATTTTTTATTTGTCGATTCTTGTTTTCACATGCATTATACCAACGAATTTTCCATAAATCCAATAATTAATACCGATTGCAGCAATAAGAAATCTTAATAATCCTTAAAATCATCGAACGAGACATGGTTTTTTTGGATTAAATTCTCATCCTGGTATCAAATACTGCATACCCATGGCATCATCCCTGCCGCCCAGGCAGTGATCCAGATACAGCTGGTGAGCCTTTTTAATCTGATCCAGATCCGCCTCTATCCCAAGTCCAGGCTTCTTTGGAACTTCCACACAGCCATTTACGATTTGAAGGGGTTCTTTTGTCAGACGCTCTATCCCCTCCTGCCAGATCCAGTGGGTATCAAGTGCATTGTACTCTCCTGGAACTGCGGCTCCCACCTGGGTAAACATGGCAAGGGATATATCAAAATGGTTGTTGGAGTGAGAACCCCATGTATAGCCAAAATCATGGCACATCTGTGCTACACGGACAGAACCGTTCATTGTCCAGAAATGGGGATCAGCCAGTATGATGTCAACAGCCTGGGATTCCAGAGAATGACCTACCTCTCTCCAATCGGTTGCAATCATATTAGTAGCCGTTGGGAAGCCGGTACGGCGGCGGAATTCGCTGACAATTTCTCTTCCGGAATAAACACCTTCTGCTCCGCAGGGGTCTTCGCAGTACGTTAAAATCCCCTGCATTCCTTTGACATATTCCACAGCCTCTTCAAGAAGCCAGCCGCCGTTGGGATCTAAATCAATGCGTGCATCAGGAAATGCTTTCTTTAATTCCCGGATTACATCCATCTCTTCATTACCTGGAAGCACACCGCCTTTCAGCTTAAAGTCCTGAAATCCGTATTTTTCTCTTGTGGCTTTTGCAAATGCTACGATCTGCTTGGCAGTAAGAGCCTCCTCGTGACGAATCCGGTACCAGTCACAGTCTGCATCTGGCTCAGAATCGTAGGGAAGATCCGTTTTATTTCTATCTCCCACAAAGAATAGATAACCCAGCATGCGTACGCTGTCTCTCTGTTTTCCTTCGCCTAACAGTTCACATACAGGAACCTCTAAATATTTTCCCAGAAGATCCAGGCAGGGGGGCTTCAATAGCAGTGATTACATGTACTCCTGTACGTAAATCGAAAGTCTGGTTCCCTCTGACATCCGCTTCTCCTTTGGAATCCAGATACTCCTTCACTTTTAAAAGAGTGCTTTTGTATTCACTGATTTTAGTACCAGTTACAAGGGGAACGCACTCTAAAAGTGTATCGGTGATCTTCTTTCCTCCAGGTACTTCTCCTACTCCCATTTCGCCGTTATCCGCATACAGGATAACAATATTTCTTGTAAAAAATGGTGCATGAGCTCCGCTTAAATTTAATTCCATGCAGTCTTTTCCCGCTACAGGATACACTTCCATTTTAGTAATCACTGGTGTCATGTTTTATCTCCTTTACCAAAAGCCATGATAGGCTTGCATATTCTGATTATAACTTTCTTTTCTTTCTCATTCTATTGACAGAGACAACAAGCATTTTGTCTTTTTTTGTCATCTTTCTTATTCTTTCAAATAATGAAATGGGGATTGCAATTATTTGCAATCCCCTGCTTTTATATGTCATATCTGCTCCCAATCCCGTAACGTTTCATCTTCCTCCACAGAGTGGTGGTACTGATCTTCATTGCTTTTGCCACCTCAGTTCTTCTTCCGTTAAAACGTTCCAGGAGCATCTCAATACGGAGTGCTTCCGGATTCTGATTTTTTACGATCTGACCGCTTCCATTGTCTTCTCTGGTAATTGGATAGAGCTCCTGTAACAGATTCTGCACCATCCCTTCTTCCACTTTTCTTCTATGGGCAGTGAGTACCAGCCGCTCGCAGAAGCTCTCCAGCTGCAACAGATTTCCTTCCCAGAAATAATCTTCCATCACACCCAGGGCAGCCTCACTGATTTCCACATATCTGGAATAGGCAGTATTGTATTTATCAAGAAATATGCCGGTAAAACGGCGGATTTCTTCCGGTTCCTTCCTGATTGGGAGGAAGGGAAATCTCTAAAGCAGACAGATAGAAATATAAATCCTCCCGGAACTTACCTTGTTTTACAAGCCCTGTCAGTTCTTTTCCGGCGCATGCAATAAGTCGCACTGGAAGAACACGCTTTACCATAGAATCACGATCCCAGAAAAGTCTGTCGCGAACCGCTTTAAAAAGCAGGTACTGACACTCCAGAGATAACCGGTCCACCTCTTCTAAAAATATGGTTCCAAAAGCACTGGCTTCCAGAGCACTGACCGGATTTTTCCTGTTTTCCTCTCCAAAACCAAACAAAACCTGTTTCTGTTCCACCGGCGAAAGTGTGCTGCAGTTGATATGAATAAACGGTCCTCCTTTTTGAGGGCTGTTATTATGAATTGCTTCGGCAAAGATTTCTTTTTCCGTGCCAGTTTCTCCGTATATAAAAACCGGGTTTTTAGAAATTCCATACGCTCTTGCCAGCTTAATGCACCGTTTTATCTCCACAGACTCTCTGAGGAGATGATGATAATTATGAACTGCAAGATGACTGCCTGCCAGCTTAGCCCCTGATTCTAACCCTTCCTCCCGCACTGCCATACGAACCTTATGGCAGGTCAATATGGCTCCGCTGTAATGTCCGTCGTACTGAATGGGAGCCCCGACTACCATCAGCAACTGGTTTTTTATGGAAAAAGAGGTGGAATAAAGTTCTTCCCTTCCGCTTAAGATCCCATTGATACTTTCTGTATCAATTCCGTCAAATACTTTATCAATGGGAAATCCGATCACCTCACTGGTTGGTCTCCCCAACAGCTGCTCAATCACCCGGTTTACTGCCACAATCTCCTGATAAGCATTGATCTTAATGATTCCGCTAAAGGATGTATCAAGAAGGGTATCAATCTGCGCTTTGTTGTGTTTTTCCTGCTCTGCCAGTTCAAGCATGTGAACAGCCAGTTGAAGTGCTTTCTTAATGGACTCTTCACCCGTTTCCATAAACAAACTGGGAAAACCGATTTCAAATGCGATCTGATTGGTTTTTACTCCGCCGATAATTAAGTCCACACCGTCAATAATAGCCTGACTGACTAAGTTTCTCGTATCTTCCAGTTCATTCAGTTTATAAAAATGCAGATCAAAACCAAACAGCTCGTCCAGTTCTTCCAGACTTTCAAACATGTTTTCAAATGCCACAATCCCTATGGAAGGGTGATCCTTTTTCAGCATATTTTTTGCTTTTAAGATCATAAAACCAATTTCACGTACCGTTATGGGCATTTCCACAACCGGAATATTTAAACTTTCTTTAATCAACGTAGCCTGCAGTCCTCTTGCTATGATAACCCGGGCACCTGCCTCTACTGCCTCTTTCGCTTCCACAACCGCATTTGAATTATCCACTACCTTTAAAAGCTGAACCTCAGTTTTTTCTTTTTCCAGCACGATCTGAGCATATTTTAAAATGGTCTGCCTTGGTAGAAGAATTCCTATCTGCTTCATATGTGACCTCATTTCACAAATTTTAAATGTTGCATATTTTAATATTGATAAATCCTATCTATTTTATTATAATTGCATCATAAAATTATTTTAATTTATTGTTTCGTAACTTTTACTAATTTTTTTTAATAGATTCAGGAGGGTATCATGGACTTACGACAGATTGATAACATCATTGCCATTGAACAGGAAAAAAGTATATCAAAAGCAGCTCAAAAATTATTCCTCACCCAGTCAGCCCTAAATCAGCAGCTACTCCGTCTTGAAAAGGAGCTTGGCACACAGCTGTTTGAGCGGAAAAGCCACTCCATGGTCCCAACTGTTGCAGGGCGAATCTATTTAAATACAGCCCGCCAGATGGTAGATTTAAAGCAGGAGACTTATAAAATCATCCATGATATCTCAGGCGAGCGGAGGGGGGAGATCTCCCTGGCCTATTCACCGGAACAGGGATCTCTTATGTTTTCCAATGTCTATCCCATCTTTCATACTGCCTATCCTGAAATCACCTTCCGGATCGCAGAAGCACGGGTAAAAAAGATGGAACAGCTTCTTCTGCAAAAAGAGGTGACACTTGCATGCCTGGCATATTTTGGAAACCACAAAAATCCTGCCATTGAATATAACGAGATGGAGGAAGAATTTATTGTGCTTGGACTGCCCATGAGCCATCCTCTTGCCTGTCTTGCAGGAGAACGAAGTTATAACGCCTTACCGTCTATTGACTTAACCCTTTTAAAAGAAGACAGCTTTGCACTAATTGCCCGTGACTCCAGAATGAGAGATCTGGTAGATGAGTTGTTTGAGCGGGCAGGCTTCATTCCCAATATCCTGTTTGAATCTGCCTCTACCCAGACAGTTTATAACATGGTAAAGCAGCAGATCTGCCCCGCATTCTTCCCCCAGTCTTATGTGGACCCGGCTGCCCCCATCGCCTACTTTACAGTCCCTCCAAGGGATACCTGGATGCGTACCATTGCATATTTAAAAGGCAGTTATTTAACAAAACCAGAAAAATATTTCATGTCACTTGCAATTAATTATGTAAAAGGAACACTGGAAATTTAGCTTCTGCCTCTATGTAAGTTCATAAGCTTTTAAAAGCAGCTTGATAAGATCTTTCACAGGCTTTGAAAGAATACTGCTTTTACGGTAAGCAATTACCAGATAAAAAGCTGCCGGATGAGTTAAGGGCAGGCAGACGTAATTGCCTTCTCCCTTTCTCATGGACTCCGGTAAAAAGGCAATTCCCTTCCGGCAGCCCACCATATGTTTCGTAACTGTCAGATCATTGGATTCGCAAAGGATGGACGGAGTAAACTGCCAGCTGGAAAATATCTCATTTTCGCAGGTGCGGAAGGTGCTTTTAGCCGGATTTAAAATAAATGAATCGTCGGAAAAAGAGGAAAAGTCTATTCCATTTTTATAAATCTGGTTCAGGCAATGGTGATTGTCCGGCACTGCCAGTACCAGATTTTCTCTCCGCAGGGGTATGTATTCCAGCATGCTATGAGAAAGCTCTCTCGTCACCATGACTGCTAAATCTGCCATACCGTTAATCACATAATCCTTAGCAATATATCCGTCTGCATCTATGGTATCTATAAAGATATTCTTATGAAATTCAGCCAGTGAAGGAAGCACCTCCTTAGAAACTTCAGGAAGGAGATCATTGCGGTAAATGACTGTAAGTTTCTTTTTTCCGGAACAATTTAAATTTTCAATCTCTTTTAATGCGCTGCTGTAGAGACTGAGAATATATTGTGCTCCATTTACATAGATTCTTCCTGCATCTGTAAGGAGATAATCGTTTTTATCTTTATAAAACAGCTTTGTCTGAAGCTCTTCTTCCAGCTTTTTTAACTGCTGGCTGATTGCCGGCTGGGTAACAAACAGCTTTTCTGCCGCTTTTGACAGATTCTTCTCCTCTGCAATTGCAATCACATATTCTAACAGCTGAGTATTCACAGGTTCTCCCTCTCATTCTCAAATTCATGACAAATCTCTCTTATATACCCACTATAAGCAGGAGTATATGTTGGATTATTCATATCCTGTTTCATAACCAGATAAATAAAATACCGTTCCGCTTCTGACAGAGCCTTCCCCTTTTTAACAATTGCTCCAAGGCCCAGATAATATCTGGGTGAAAGAGAAAAATAAATGATCTTATGATCTGACGGTGCCATGGATGACCGGGGAATCAGCCCCACTCCTGCTCCCTGACGTATCATATTGCTTAGTACCAGGTTATTATTGGTTTCAAAAACAACTGTAGGTTTCATTTTAGCAGTAAGAAAAATGCTGTCAGAGATTGCCCTGATGGAGGTTCCCTGGCACATGAGGATAAAAGGAGAATCTGAAAACTGGCTGATTTGGATTTGAGTCAGCCTGTTATCACTTTTGTCTGCCAGACTGGCCAGTTTATGAAAAGACGGAGCGCTTAAAATGACCTCCTCTTTATACATCATAACAAAATCCACATCTTCTTCCTCGCTGTCATAACAAGAACCTAATGCAATATCCACATCTCCCGCTATCACATGCTTTCTCAAATCCTTCATATAACATTCTTTTATTTCTATTTTCACATTAGGGTACCTTTTGTTGAACTGAGTAAATATTTGTGCTACCAGAACAGCTCCTCTAAGGGGTGTGGCGCCTATGACAATTGTTTCTTTTAATTCATGAGTCAGAGTGCGAATCGCCAGGTATGTCTGGTCCTTTGCCTCAAGAATCTGGTTGGCAGTATCTATATAGATCTTTCCAGCTGGTGTGGGAATCAGCCACTTTTTATCCCTGATAAACAGATCTGTTCCAAGGCTTCTCTCCAGTCTTGATAAATAAACACTTAATGTAGGCTGGGAGATCCCCAGTTTTCTTCCTGCTGCTGAAATGCTTTTTTCTTTTGCTAACGTCGTTATGTAAAGCAGGCTTTTTGTATTCATCCTGATCAGCTCCTTAAAACTTCTATAGCTTTTACTTATAACTTTTATAGATATTACTGAATTGAACCTTATTAAATATTACTATATAATCCGATCTGTAGCCAACTTACAAAAGATAATATGCACAATCCAGGCGCCCATCTTCATGAAGGATACGGTACATTATACTTTTGCATTAAAGTAATGGAGGAATTTATTAATGTCGTATGAAATGATAGTCGTATTGTTAATTCTGGTATTTATGGTTGTTATGCTGCTGTCTCACGCAATTCCCTATGGTGTAACAGGAATGATCTGCTGCGTAGCTCTTGTACTGACAGGGGTCAGCGATATCCCCACTGCATTTTCCGGTTTTTCCAACAGCACTACCATTATGGTGGCAAATATGCTGGTAGTTGCCAGCGCCCTTGGAAAGACCAGCCTGATTCACAGACTGCGTCAGGCAATGAACCGTCTGCAGGGCAAAAGCGGTATTGTCCTGGTACTTGCAATACTTCTTATTACCATTGGCTTATCCCAGTTAATGGGACAGATGGCCTGCCTTTCCATGATGCTTCTGTTTGTTCAGACCCTTGATGACGAAAGCGACATCTCTCCGGCCCGCATGCTTTTTATTGTTGCATGTGTAAATACCATCTGGACCGCAAAAATTCCCATTGGTATGGGTGCGACCATGCCCGGAACCATTAACTCTTTTTATCAGGGTATGGTGGAGGCAAAAGACTTGCTTGGCATCACTGATTATCTGAAAGCAGGATTCTTCCCCGCTGTAGCAGGCACCATTTATTGTCTATTTATGTATAAAATAATTCCCAACAGTAAAATTGACAGTTCTCAGGTCAGGGAAGTAAAAGAAACAGATGCTATTTCTAAAAAACACGAAACAATTATCTTCCTGGTATTCACTGGCGTTATCATGGGATTTATGTTTGGTAACCAGTTAGGCAGCAATATAAGCAATATTTTACCGGCAGTTGGTGTACTGATCTTAATTGTAACCGGAGTTCTTTCTGTAAAAGAAACTGTCACAACTCTTACCGGTGACATGATATGGATGATTGCAGGTATGTCAGTTATTTCCTCTGTACTTGGAAAAACCGGTGTGGGAGAACTGATTGGACAGACTGTGCTCCGTCTTCTTGGGGAAAACCCCAGCGGTATATACGTTACAATTGTTTTCTGTGTAGTTACAACCATTATGACAAACTTTCTTTCCAATCTTGGAACCATGGCTCTCATGTGCCCCATTGCAGCAGCTACAGCGTTAGCAGGAGGAATGAATGTAAAGGCAATTGTACTGGTTACGGCTGTATCCTGCTGGTTTGCAGTTGCTATGCCCACCGGCTGTTCTGCTGCCATGATGGCTTTTGGAATAGGAAACTTCAATGCATTTAAGCTGATGAAGTTCACTCTTCCCCTTGTACTTGTTTTAATGGCAGCACTAATTTTAGGAGTCAATCTGTTTTTCCCAATCTTTATCTAGAAAGGAATCATATAAAATGAAAAAATATATTAACCCTGGAAATCAACGAAAATCATTAACTTTGATTGATAACATCGTTTATTCCCACCAAAAAGACTTACAGGGGAACTCAATGGATCTTAAAATGTCCATCCTGCTTCAAAACGGCAACAGTGAGATGAAACTTGCAGCCGGTGAAGATGACCCAAAAGAAAACCATGATCCAAAACCAGCCCTTCTGTGGATACCAGGAGGGGGGCTGGAGAGGGGTGGATAAAAACCTGATGCTTGGTGAGATGAGTCAGTTTGCCGATGCCGGCTACGTAGTGGCATCCATGTATTACAGAAGCAGTGATGAGGCACATTTCCCAGCCCAGATAATCGATGTAAAAACTGCTATCCGTTTTCTACGTGCAAATGCTTTAAAATATGAAATTGACCCGGATCGGATCGGCGTACTGGGACGATCTGCAGGCGGACACCTTGCAGCTTTTGCAGCAATGAACACGGATACATTTGAAAGTGAAGAATGGTCCGGATGGTCATCAAAAGCAGACGCCTGCTGTAATATGTTTGGTCCTACCGACGTAGTTGCACTCATGAATGAGGAAGAAAAAAGTTTCAATAATCCTGGCAGCCGCTGGCACCGGATTGAGGATACCCATGGCGGAAAACTCATAGGCGGAGATCCTTCTACCATAAAGGAACGTGCCAAATCGGCAAGTCCGGTTAATTATGTTAATCCGGACATGTGCCCGATGCTGATACTTCACGGCGATAATGATCCACTGGTTCCCCTGGAATTAAGCAGCGACATTCTATACAACAGAATCAAAGAAGCCGGTATGGAAGAGAAGGCAGATTACTATATTCTGGAAGGAGCCGGACACGGTTCCAGAGAATTCTTCCAGGACGAGGTCAAACAGCTTATGATCTCATTCTTCGATCAGTATTTAAAATAACATAACAAAGATATGCTCCTTCTGAAACAGATAAAAGAAGGAGCATATTTTTATTAAACAATATCCAGAAAGGTCTTTCTTACCGGTCCAGGAAATGCCTGGTTTATTTCCATAAGCTCGTCCTCTGTCAGAACTACTTCCCACGCCTTTGCATTGTCCAGTGCGTGATCCTTATTTCCTGTGCGGGGGATGGCCACCACATTGTTATTTCGTATCACAAAAGCCAGAAGAACATTGGAAACCGTACAATGATGGGCATCTGCAATGCGAACCAGCACAGGGTTCTCATAGAGACCCTGTTTTAGATCACCCGCCTGTGCCAGAGGACAGTATGCCATGACAGGGACTTTGTGATCTTCCATCCATGGAATTAAATCGTACTCAATTCCTCTGGAAGCCACGTGATAAAGAACCTGATTGATCTGGCAGTTACTTCCTCCTTTCACACTCCATAGTTCCTTCATATCTGCAGTATCAAAATTTGATACTCCCCAACGCCGTATTTTCCCTTCTTTTTTCAGCTGTTCCATACATTCCACCGTCTCACTTAAAGGAATACTCCCTCTCCAGTGCAAAAGATACAAATCCAGATAGTCCGTATTCAGCCGCTCCAGAGTTTTGTCACAGCTTTTAAATATATTCTTTCTTCCTGCATTATGAGGATATACTTTAGATACCAGAAACAGGCTGCTGCGGTCAACCCCCTGTATGGCCTCTGAAAGAAGTTCCTCTGCCCTTCCATCACCATACATCTCAGCCGTATCTAAAAGGGTCATCCCAGCTGAAATTCCAGCCCTTAAACTATTCATTTCTTCTTTCCGTCTGTTTTTTTGTTCTCCAAGAAACCAGGTTCCCTGACCCAGGGAAGGTACAGCCGTTCCATCGGGAAGTATTACACACTGACTCTTATTTTCCATTTTCTTCTCCTGTTCTTCTTCTCCATCCTGGGCAGTCGGTAATTTAATTTATGAAAATCCCATAGACCAGAGAGGAATTGTAAGCATGGATAAAAGTGTGGATATCACCACACATTTGGTTGCAAATACATAATCACAGTCATATTTCGCCGCAAGGATAGCCGATGTACTTCCAGCCGGCATCCCAGTCATCATTACACAGATTGCCGTAAGATAGGTCTCCATTTTAAATATTCTGCACAATGCCAGAGTTAAGACAGGTAGAACGATCAATCGCATTAGGGATATATAAAGAGCATCCCGGTGAAAGAGACTTTTTAAACTCACCTCTGAAATCATCATACCAATTAAAAGCATCGTCAAAGCCGTTGTACAGCTTCCTGCCGATCGGACTGCCCTGTCGAATGCCAGTCCCATTATGTTCAGTATGGTTTGGACTGCAAACGGCAGATGGGACATAAAACCTGTATGAAATGCCTCCAATGGAGCCTGAAACAATAGCAGAAACAGGCCAATATAAACGGCTACAATACAAGGATGAACTGCTATTTTTTTCACTACTGACTTAAAATCCGGACTTTCCGTAAAGCATGCAATACCGGCTGACCACATCATAATCCGCATTGGAATAATGAATATGGAAGCATACATCATCCCTTCCGCGCCATAAATTCCTTCTGCAATGGGCAGGCCTAAGAACCCGGAGTTTGAGACTATGGTTGCGTACTGAAGAACCCGTTTAACTGCATGGGGCCTTTTATTATACAATACCCGGCTTAAAACATAACTCACGATCTGTACAAGAACAGACAGGAAAAGGACTGCCCCGAACCGGAGCAGTATTTTACTGTCAAATTTCATACGGAAAGAATTGATAATATTGCAGGGCAGAAAAAAATACAGCACGGCGTCAGTCAGCACCGTCTTACCTGATTCCTTTAAAATACCTTTTCTCTTTAATATGGCACCTGCTCCAGCCAGCAGAAACATCATGCACTGAAGAGACCATAATCCGGTTATATCCATCTTCTCCCCTTTTTTATCCGTTCAGACTCATTCCGGCTCTCAGCATACGAAAGGTGCGCTGTGCCGCTCCCCGATAAAGTTCTACCGACCGTTCCATTGCTTCTTCTATGAGCATTGCCCCTGAATGGTTGTGGTAATACTTTCAATTCCGTATTCATAGATTTTTTCGGCCCCATCACCCATGCCGCCTACGATAGCAACCGCCGGAATTCCTTTTCCCTTACACCGCATGCCGATTCCGCTTGGAACCTTTCCAAAGGCAGACTGCCAGTCCATTCTGCCTTCCCCGGTGACGACTAAATCCACCCCCTCCAGCAGGGTATCAAACTGAATCAGATCAAGAACCGTTTCAATTCCTGACTTCATACTGGCATTTAAAAATACATTTAAAGCAGCACCTAGTCCTCCTGCTGCTCCTGTGCCCTTTATCTGGTCTACGTCAATCCCAGTTAACTCAAAAAGCTTTTCAGCATAGGATTTCATATCCTTTTCCAGCTGTTCCAGAATTTCCGGCGTCCCTCCTTTTTGCTTTCCAAAGGTATAGGTTGCACCGTTTTGTCCAGTCAGTGGATTGGTTACATCACACATGACTGTAAACTCAGTCTCTTTTACCGCCGGATGAAGTTCGCTTATATCAATGCTATGAACTTCTCCTAAGTCTTTTCCATAACCGGTCAGCTGGTTTCCCGCTTGATCAAGGAATTTTACCCCAAGAGCAATCATTGCTCCCATTCCCCCGTCATTGGTTGCGCTTCCGCCGATTGCAATGGCGATCTTTCGATAACCTTCATCCCAAAGCAGCTTTTATCAGTTCCCCTGTACCATAGGTTGTGGTATGGAGAGGATTTCTCTTTTCTGCCGGAACCATGGGAAGCCCGGAAGCTTTAGCCATCTCAATAACCGCATGGCTGCCATCGAACACTCCGTAATCTGCAGTTGTCTCTTCCATCAGCGGGCCATGAACCAAAACCCTGCGGATCTGTCCGTTCATGGCATCAATTACCGCCTCTATGGTTCCTTCCCCTCCGTCCGCCACAGATACTCCGCTGCACTCACAATCCGGAAAAATACGTTTTGCTTCCTCTGTCAGGATTCCTACTATCTCTACCGATGATAATGATCCTTTAAATGAATCAGATGCAAATAAAAATTTCATCGCCTGCCCCTTTCCTCTTTCGCCTGAAACGAAAAGCAGGCCGGCAGCCTATCAACAGCCACCAGCCTGCCCTCTTTCTACTTATTATATCAATCCAGCTGTTTCCATCTCTTTTCTGATCTGTCCAAGAACAGGACCTTCCGGAGTGGCAACATTGGGCTTGTAAGGAAGTCCAACGTTTCTTCCTCTTAAATTAGCCATATCCTTTGCAGCTACCGGGAAGCTTGCCGGATCCATGGAAAGGCGGACCGGATTTAATTTAAACTGAGCTTCCAGAGATCCTTGTAAGTCACCTGCTACAAACTTATTGTAAACATCAGTAATCAGCTCTGGCATAAAGTTGGCAGCTGTACAGACTCCGCCTACTGCGCCGTGGCACATGGAGGCATATAACAGCGTATCCTTACCGCCGAATACTTTAAAGTCTGTTCCCCGGGTTCTGCGAATGAACTCTGCGGTCTGGGTGATATCACCGCTGGTATCCTTCATTCCAACAATGTTATCAAATTCCTTTGCCAGTCGCTCAACCAGACCGGCAGACATGGTATATCCCACACGTCCGGGATTGTTGTAAAGCAGCATTGGAGTTTCTGGTACAGATTCTGCAATAGTTTTAAAATGGTTATAAAGTTCTGTTTCTGTTGGCTTTAAAAACATAGGCTGAAGAACAGATATCCCTGCCGCCCCGTTTTCTACTGCCATCTTAGCCAGACGGCAGCATTTTTTCGTGCTGATAGCGCCGATCCCAAAGTAAACCGGAACTCTTCCAGCTGCCTGATCTACCATAATCTTTAATCCACGTTCCATCTCTTCATCTTCCACCGCGTAGAACTCGCCGTTGCTTCCAAATGCCAGAATTCCAAGAACGCCGCCGTTAATTACATAATCAACCTGATCTCTTAATTTTGCTTCATCGATCAGTTCATTTTCATCTATTGGCGTAAGGATTGGCACGATAACGCCTTTAATAAAATCTGTATTCATTATTATTGTCCTCTCCGCCCAGCTTATTTTAGTGGTTCTACCGTGGTATTAGCAATTTTCTCGTAATACTTCACGATGCTGGAATGATCCTCTTTATCAAAGCCGTCTGCTTTCAGTCCCTGCATAATCTCCATTAACTGACCTGTTAAAGGAACGGGAGAGCTTACATTATGAGCTGCATTCAGTGCATTATTTAAATCCTTGATGTGAAGTTCTATGCGGAATCCCGGCTTGAAGTTTCGGTTGAGCATCATAGGAGCTTTTGCATCCATAACCGTAGAACCAGCCAGGCCGCCGCGGATTGCCTGATATACAAGTTCCCGGATCTGTTCCTGCTTTTTTTGCAAAGGTAAGCGCTTCTGATACAGCTGCAATATTTACTGCAACAACAATCTGGTTTGCCAGCTTAGCTACATTTCCTGCGCCTAGATCACCTACATAAACAACGGAGCCAGCCATAACCATAAGCATATCGTAATACTTGTCAAACAATTCTTTCTTACCGCCTACCATTACAGATAAGGTTCCGTCAATAGCCTTTGGCTCTCCGCCAGATACGGGGGCATCAAGCATATCAATACCAAGCTTTTCAAGCTCTGCACCGATGGCTCTGCTCTCGGTTGGATCAATGGAGCTCATATCAATGATTACAGTTCCTGGCTTTGCACCTTCTGCAACACCATTCTCGCCTAATACTGCGGCTCTTACATGGGGAGAGTTTGGTACCATGGTGATCACAACGTCACACTGGGAAGCTAATTCTTTTCCAGTTTCAGCAGAAGCTGCTCCGTTTGAAACCAGATCTGCAACCGCTTCTTTATTAAAATCAAATACAACTAATTCATGACCTGCTTTTAACAGGTTTTTGCCATAGGTCTTCCCATGATTCCCAAACCGATAAATCCAATCTTCATATGCTTATCCTCACTTTTTCATTCTGTTTTCTGTGACCGATGGGTTCTTCCCATCTCTGCTGTGATTATAGATAATAAATAGTGGTTACGCTATGGGCGGAATCAACGAATGGACAGGATACATTTATACAAACTCTCTATAGTTTCATTATCGTTTCATTTTTATATCATTATATTTTCATTTCAATTTCATTCCAGATGATATTTTTTCATCTTTCTCCACAATGTGGCCTTACTGATCCCCAGTTCTTTTGCAGTCTTTTCCCGGTTTCCACCCATCATGAAAAGAGTTTCTTTTATTTTTACCGCTTCCATGGAAAATGGAATTTCTTCCTTTTCTGTGGAGGTGGGTTCTGATTCATCCTTTTTTTCATCCGGATACAGTCTGTCAAGTAGATTTTCCACCGCAGCCTCGTCAAGACTCCTCTTTTCTGCTGTCAGTATCAGGCGTTCGCAGAAATTCTCCACCTGAATTAAATTGCCTTTCCAGGGGTAATGAAGCAGTACCTGATAAGCTCCTTTTGTCAGCACATGAAATCTGGAATAATGTTCACAGCAATCCCTGATTGTTTCTCTAATCTTGAACTCTAAATCTTCTTTCCGGTCTTTTAAGGGTGGAATGGTAACTGCCAGCCCCTCAAGAAGATAGCAGAGTTCTTTGCGAAACTCTCCCTCTTTTAAAAGCCCGGATAAAGAAACCATGGAAGTTACCATCACCCGCACCTCCGCTCCTGGAAACCGCTGCCCTTCTCTTCCCAGCCTGTGCTTATGTCGGATGAGCTGGTAAAGTCTGTACTGGTTTGCCTTAGTTAACGCATGGACATCTTCAATGAGGAGAGATCCGCCTTTTGCCTGGGCGACTGCACCCTTATCTCCAAATAACAGATCATACTGTGCCTCTTCCCCCAGCCCGTCACAGGAAACATTAACAAAAGGGCCATCTTTGTGAAGTCCTGCATTATGAATGCATTGTGCCAGAAGTTGCTTCTCCGTTCCCGGTTCTCCTGTTATGAATACTGCTTTTTCTGAGAGGGCGTAAAGCTTTGCAAGACGCACACAGTCCTGCATACTTTTTGATTCCTGCAAAAGATCTCCAAATTCCCCCAGTGCCCCGGCTCCCCGTAACGAATTTTTTCCTTTTAACTCCTGCCCCTTATGCTGTTTTCGTTTCATGCGGTGACAGGTAAGTATGGCTCCCTCCACCTTTTTCTCAATCACCACAGGCGCCACAATGGCAAATACAGAGGTTCGGTTGATCTCCATAAACAGAGAATAAGATTCTTTTCCGTATTCCAGCACCTGATTGAAGGATTCTCCCAAAAGCTCAGGAAATACCTCTCCTGCCGCCTTTAAAAGAATTTTCTCCTTTTTCTTTTCGAGAATATCTTCCATGGTTGCGTTAATATCCACAATCATTCCGCAGGCATCAAGCCTTGCCACGCCATTAAACGAATAATCTAAAAGCGTCTCAATCTGGGCAGCACTCCGTTTCTCCACTCCCATGGCATAATCAACGCTTTCTGCCATAGACAGGGCATTTCGCATGGAATCTTCCGTATTGGATAAAAACAAAGATGGGATACCTGCCTCTCCAGCAATCCCAACAGCCGTATCCCCGCCTATAATTAAATCCACTCCGTCCCGGACTGCCCGCCTCGCCATATCCTCCAGAAGATCTCCCTTTTCTGCAAAATATGTCCGCATTTCAATTCCATATATAAGATCAAAGTAAGACATGTCACAAAACATGTTTTTAAACCCTACGACTCCAAGAACCGGATTGTCTTTTTTAAGAATTTGTTTCGCCTTACTGACTAACAGCGCCATTTCCTGGGCAGTTATAACGATTTCCACTACAGGAATATCTGTGTACTGCTTAATGAGAGATGCCTGGAGACCTCTTGCAATAATGATTGAGGCACCGTTTGCAATGGACTGGCGGGCTTCAGAAACAGTATCCTCTGTTTTAATCACCCGCATTTCCCCAATCTCATGTTTTTTCTCCTGAAGAATGTTATGTGCCTGATAGATCATCTCTTCTCTCGAAACAAGTAACGCAATCTTTCCCATATGGATCCCTTCCTTCCGTTTATCCTGTCTGGTTCATTTTACTATAAGAAAAAGATAGTGTCCAGCATTCAAAAAATGCGGTTCCCAACCTGGAAACCGCAAAACTATTTTATCTTTAGGAAGATAGCAAAGTATTATTATTGACTAACCGTAAATAGGAAACATGAGGTTTGCAGCAACTGCTGATGAGATAATTCCAAGTATTATGTAAGGAATTGTAAATTTCATCACCTTAGCCGGATTGTAACCGCCTGCTGCAAAGCAGACTGCAGCCTCTCCTGAACCGGATGGAAATCCAATTGCCAGCATATTGGCAGTTCCGATAGCAAGTATGATTCCACGGGGATCCCATCCTCCTGCCAAAGCAACCGAAGCTGCAATGGGGATTAAAACTGTCTGGGTCGCCATATTGGACAGGAATGTAGTCATAATAACAGTAGCAGCAGAGAAAACCAGCATAACTGCTATGGAACTTGGGTTTTCACCCAGAATTGTAAGAATAAACTGGCCAATTAAGTTTCCTGCGCCGGATTTCCCCAGTGCATCTGCAACAACAAGAACACCTGCAATCATCCATACCATATCTGATGTCATGTTTTTCACTACATCTTCCACTTTTGCAATCTTTGTATAGATCAGAACGAGGATACCGATTCCTGGAGCCAGATATAAGAGATTACCTGTCCACTGGTTTAAAAGCATCATTAACATTACCATTGCAAAAACGCCGTATACAATCAATTCCTGATTACGGGATAACATTTCCACACTTTTTCCATGTTTAAACGCGGACTGGTCAATCTGGTCATCCTTTGGCATCAGTTTCCATGCAAACAGGCAGTAAATTGTAAGTACGATAGTTGGAATCAGGCTATAGATAAATGGATCCAGCATTTTTAAAGCAAACTTTGGATCTGTGATAATTCCTTCATACATACCGTTTAAAGTTGCAAAGTTTGCTGCTCCGATTCCAATGGGAACACGGAATTTCCATGCACACAGAACTCCCAGCAGAGGGAGAAGCAGACGGTTTGCTGTTATATCTCCCGAATCATCCAGAGTAGATAAAAATACAATCAGGATGGTGATTGCTGCAGTGGAGGGAATAAACTGAACAAATGCAGCGCCTACCAGAAAGAAAAACCCAACCAGAAGCATCCCTTTTTTACCCTTAAGGGTGTTTAAGGCTGTACTGATTTTAGCAATCATGCTGGTTCTTGGAAGTACTGCGCTGAGAGCCAGAATTGGCGCAATTAAAACCACGATCTTATTTCCGAAACCACTGAATGCTGTCTGTAAATCTACCACACCTGTTACTGCTAAAATTGCGCAGCAGGTCATGGTTGTTACTCCAAAAGGAACCCTATGAAGGACAAACGATACCATCATAAATAAGGTCACACCCAAAACAATGTACATTTCCATACGTTTTCTCCTGTCTGTTCTAAATCAATTATTTCATTAGTGCCTTAACCTGCCGTACCCTTTCATGAATAAACTCCGCCCAGATGGTATCATCAAGGTATGGCTGGCTTTCGTGAGTGTATTGTCCTGCACGATCAATAATTTCAATCTGGTTTGGATGACTTGGCAGTGAAATATCCACATGGATCTCTTTCAGCTTTTCTTCATCTGAAAAGAAACGCTCTCTAAGATTCGGAGTTAAATATTTACTTATCTTATAATAATCATCATTCATGGTATTAGCCCCCACTCCACCATGCATGGCAACCTGATAAATTTCTCCATTGACCGGATTACGTTCTTCCCAGAAAAAGCTGGTACATCCTATGGTATGTCCAGGTGTGAGCATCGTTCTTATCGATACATTGCCAAGAACGATCGGCTGGTTATCATCATAAAAGCAATCTGCCTCAAACATCTGAGGATGGGAATCCGGATCCAGCACCAGGGTCTCCTCGGGACAGGCTTTATAGAATTCGTAATCCTCCCTGGAGATATAAAGCTCTGCCTTTGTGAGCGCTTTCATAGCTGCTGCAGCTCCGCAATGGTCAAAATGAGCATGACTGATCAAGATCTTTTTAATATCCTCAGGCTTATAACCCAGGCGATAGATGGAATCCACAAGCATATACATGCTTTCCGGAATTGCAGTGTCAATCAGAATCAGACCCTCACCCGTATCAATGAGGTAACATCCAACCCAGCTCTGACCTGCTACAAAATATGTCCGGGGTGATACCTGAAACGGTTTTACTTCCAATTTCCATGGCTCATATGCCAGATCCTTAACAGGATGAGGAATTGGTTTTGTACAGCGTAATGGCATAATTGTTTCTCCTTTGTGTAAATTAGTTAATTTTCAAGTTCAAAATTTACTTCTTTTGTTCTTGTTGATTATATGAGATAACTTTACCCAATTCAACTTATTAGTTTTTATACAATAACTTAATATCTTTAAGTTCAGATTGGTCATTTTTGAAACATTTTCACTATTTTTGTGAATAGGGCACAAAAAAAAGATGTCTTATGCGGCATATGGCTGCCAAACTTAGACATCTTTTTTTCTTTTAACTGTTCATGAAACCTGTCATGGGACATCCTTCCTTACAATCACCGTTTCATAACCATCTATTTTACCATCTTCAAATATTTTTCCAGCCAAAATCGTGCCTTCTTTTATACAGGAGATCGTCTTTTCTTCCAGCTTTACCGCCTTTTCACTGTAGTTTTGAATGAACAGGAATTCATATTGTTCTGATTCTCTGGAAGAAACCTCAAGTTCCTCTGGTAACCGCCCCTCAAGAAGTGGCTTTATCCCCGCTTTTATGATCAGATTATGAAAAAAATCATCATAGAAATCCTGACCAGCGTCTGCACATACATAATAAGCCGTTCCTTTTCCATAAGAATTTTTTGTAAGTGCCGGATATCCCTTATAAAAATCCTTTTCATAGACAAGAAGGGGAGCAGCACTGGAAAGACTGACCAGCTCGCAGAGATTTCTGCATTCAAACCGTTTATCCTCACCAATTCCAGGCAGCGAAACCATATAGTTACATTCTCCGTCGTAGAGACCGTCAATTTCTGTACTGCGAAGCCCCAGCACCTCCAAAAGTCCATGGGGAACACCGCCCAAAAAGCACTTGTCCTCTTCATCCACAATTCCTGACCAGTAGGTGACCATAAGCTGGCCTCCGTCCTGAACAAATTTTTTTAATTTCTCATGAATATGACTTCTGTATAAGTAGATCATGGGTGCTGCTACCAGCTGGTAACCACTTAAATCACTGTCCATAGTAACTACATCCACATTAAATCCCAGTTTTTTAATGGCGCTGTAGATTTTCACACAGGTTTCATGATAAAACAGCCCGTTATTTCTTGGTCCCTGGGCATCTTCCATTGCCCACCTGTTTTCTACATCATAGATTATCGCTGCTTTTGACTTCACACCTGTACCAGCCAATTCCTCCTGACAGGAAAGTTCTTTTCCAATCTGACTGATCTCTCCAAACACCCGTGTGTCGGATCCCCCATAATGATCAATCACAGCCCCGTGAAATTTCTCTGAACAGCCCCTGCTCTGGCGTATCTGGAAATACAGAACGCTGTCCGAACCATGAGCCACTGCCTGCCAGGAAGCCAGCGAAAGAATACCAGGCTTCTTTAGCTTACTCACCCCCTGCCAGTTAGTGCTGCTGGGGCAGGATTCCATGAGGAGAAACGGTTTCCCCTTTAAGCTTCTCATAAAGTCATGCTGTATACCATTGTCCCTTGCTGTCAGTACTTCTTTTTCTTTGTGCCACAACGGATAGGAATCCCATGATATCACATCCACGGTCTGGGCAAGTCTCTGGTAGTTAAGTCCCTTGAAATCATACATCAGATTTGTGGTGGTAGGCTGCAGGGCTCCTGCCGTTCTCAGAGAATTCACTTCCCACAAGGCAAAGTCAGCCGTCTGATCTGTTACAAATCGTTTCCAGTCCAGATTCAGACCATGAACCATGGTCTCACCAATGGAGGAAGGGCTTTCAATCTGGTCAAAAGACTGGTAGATATGGCTCCAGAATGCCGTGCACCATCTGCGGTTTAAATCTTCTATGGAATCATATTTCTTTTTCAGCCAGAGACGAAAGGCCTTCTGACATAAGGAGCAGTGACACTCCCCTCCGTACTCATTGGAAATATGCCACATAATAACGCCAGGGTGAGAAGCAAATTCCTCTGCTAATTTTTTATTGATCTTCTTTACTTTCTCCCTGTATACCGGAGAAGTAAAGCAATGATTATGCCTTCCTGAAAACAGCTGCCGTCGCCCCGTATCATCCACCCGTAGCACCTCGGGATATTTATCTGACAACCACTTTGGACGGGCTCCGGAAGGAGTTCCCATAATGGTATAAATTCCATTGTGATAAAGTTCATCTACCCGGTCCTTCAGCCAGCCAAGGTCGTATTTCCCCTCTTCTGGTTCCAGAAACGACCAGGCGAACATTCCCATGGTTACTGTATTGATTCCTGCTTCTTTCATATAATCCATATCCTGCTTCAGTATGTCCGGATGATTTAGCCATTGCTCCGGATAATAATCTCCTCCATACCAGATACCAGCATGTTTCATATCCATCTGTTCCTTTCTCAAAAACAGGCGCAGCCACCAAATTTCCGTATCGGATTCCGGTCACTTCGCCTGTTTGTTTTCTATTACTTATTTTACAGCTCCCGTAATACCTTCCGCAAAGCTCTTTTGCAGGAGGAAGAAAACGATCACTGTAGGAATGGTACACAACAATACAGCCAGCATTAAGGTCCCATAATCGGTCACATAACCTGATTTTAAGTTAGCCACCATCATTGGCATGGTGATGCTGTTTGCATCAGACATGATTACCTTGGGCCACAAATAACTGTTCCATGCATTCATAAAAGTGATCGTCATGGCTGCTGCATAAGTGGAGCGCATGGTGGGTATGAACATCCGACAGAAAATCTGGAATTCATTTAAACCATCAAGCCTTGCTGCCTCCATAATGTCCACCGGAAACGATCTTGCACTCTGGCGGAACATCATGATTAGAAATGGGGTAGAAATACTGGGAAGGATAAATCCAAGTGTGCTGTTTAACAGATTCGCCTTTGAAAACATCTGATACAGCGGAATCATAATCGCTGCAAACGGAACCATCATCGCCAGTAATATAATGCTCATCACCCGGTCTTTCGCCTTGTCATGAAAGATTTCAAAACCATACCCTGCAATCGAGCAGATAAACAGCGAAACCAGTGTCATGACAATGGAATATTTAAACGAATTCCCAAGGGCTGCATAAACATTCTGGGAAGCAAACAGCTTTTTCGTATTGTTTAATAATTCTGTCCCAAACATCAGAGTTCCCCGTGATACAGCCACGCTTTTGTTGGTAGCTGCCACCATCATCCAGTACAGAGGAAAAAACAGAAAGCAGGGAGACAACCGTTAAAAAAAGCTATATGCCAGAAACTTCTTTCCTTTAGTCACGTTTATCACCTACCTTCATCTGCAAAAATGCCAGAACTGCAACCAGGAACAGAATTAAGTAAGACATCGCTGCTGCATACCCAAAATTGGGCACGTATTTAAAGGATACATTGTAAATATAATGTGACATGGTAATAGTGGCATTAGAAGGACCACCGTAGGTTAAGTTTACAGATTCATCAAACAGCTGAAGTGTACCATTGGTTGACATAATTGCAGTCAGCAAAATGGTGGGCTTTAAAAGCGGTACCGTGATTCCCCAGAAAGACTGAATAGGAGAAGCTCCGTCAATCTTTGCTGATTCGTATATAGAATACTCAATATTTTGCAGACCGGACAGGTAAAAGACCATGTTATAGCCGGTCCATCTCCAGATCAGCGCCAGAATAATAACGATTCTGGCACTGTTTGGGTGTCCGAGAAAGTTATATCCTGTGGACAAAAATCCAAGTTTTATGAGGACAATATTAATCAGACCATCCACAGCAAACAGGGATCGGAAGATTACCGCATAGGATACCAGGGAGGTAGCGCAGGGCAGAAAAATTGCCGTACGGAACAACCCCTTAAACCGCAGATCTTTATTATTGAGCAAAGAGGCCAGGATCAGGGCCAGAATCAGCATAATCGGAACCTGAATGATCAGATAAATAAAATTGTTTTTTAAAGCCTGCATAAAGACAGGATCCTGAAACATTCTCACGTAATTGGTCACGCCGGTCCAGCTTAAATTGGCACCCTTTCCTGATTTGAAGGAAAGGAACAATGCCTGAATCATGGGCAGAAAACTCATGACTGCGATAAATAAAACCGCCGGAGTTAAAAATGCCCAGCCTGCCAGGCTCTGCTTCTGGCCTAATGACAACTTTTTTCTTTGAATTGTCCACTGGTAATTCCTCCTTACTGACTTACTATTTACCCATTGCGAAATTAACGGTATCTTCTGCTGTCTTAATTTCTGCATCAATATCTGCTCCGGCAACTACATTGGTAATTGCAGTTGCAACTGCATCACGGGCTTCATAATAATAAACACCAGTGTTGTTGGAAGGAATCTTTGATGCAAAGTCAGTAATGGTAGCATAAACCGGAGCATCGCCGAAAAACTTCTGCGGCTCTGCATAAACCTTACTCTGTGCAGCCGGTAAATAGGTAGAAAGTGCACCGGACTTTGGAAGGATGGTCTCATAGAAGGAAGTGCTTCCTGCAAATGTCTTTGCCATGAAATCATAAGCCAGATCCGGATTCTTACATACAGAAGTAATTGCCCAGCTGGAACCGCCGTTGTTGGAATAGTTGGTAGCTCCATCAACACCCTCTAACTTAGGCATGTTGGTAATTGCCCACTTTCCGGACTGATCTTCAGCGGTCTGAATGCTTGCCATGATCCAGCAGCCATTAATGGTTCCGCCTACGGTACTGTTGGTAAGAGTTCCCACGTACTGATCCCAGTCATTCACTTCAATCAGAACACCGCTTTTACAAGTGAAGCATAGGTTTCCATAACCTTTTTCAGTTTATCGTTTCCAACCATGCTTGGTTTTCCATCTTTATCAAATAAGCTGCCGCCTGCTGACTGAAGCATCATCATGATTAAATCTGACTCTCCTGCCTGACAGGATAAAAGTGGTTTTCCGGTTTTTGCCAGAATTTCTTCTCCCATCTGCTGATACTTGCTCCAGGTAATATCCTTGAAATCATCAACCTTATAACCGGCCTGTTCCAAAATATCGGTTCGGTAGCAGGCAACGACTGCTCCGTTATCAAAGGGCACTCCGTAATTTTTTCCGTTTACGACTGAATACGCTGTTTTTGCTTTTGCAAACTGGGTAAAGTCAATTCCGCTTGCTGTGATATCCTTAAATGCATCCGGATAAGTTAAAACATTCTTCTGAAATGCATTATCCTGCAAAAAGAATAATGTCAGGCAGAGTATCCAGCTTACCAGAGGTAGCAGCTGTGGTCAGCTTTGTCTGAATATCAGCCCAGGGTGTTTCCACAACGTTCAATTTAAAATCGGGGTGGTCTTTCTGGTATACTTTAGCAGCCTCATTCATGGAATAAATATTAAATGCCGGGTCCCAGCACCAGACAGTCAGTTCATTCCCGCCTTTGGTTCCTCCATCTTTTCCTCCTGAAGCCTGTCCTCCTGAACCTGAATTTCCGCAAGCTGTTAAGGAAGCAACCATGGCTCCTGCAAGTAAGAGTGATACGATTTTTTTCTTCATAGCAAAACTCCTCCTCTTTCATTAAAAAATTGGCATATGAGATCAATTTCTTTTGAATATAATCCCATTATACCAATTCTTTTTTTGAAAACTTTTTATATTCAATTATAAAATGCGCATATTCAATCATATCATCCTGTTTTACCAACCTTTTTGCGCACTAATTCTGCAATATAGCAGCTTGCTCTCGTAATTTTCGGCTGACCGCTTCCATTGATAAGGAGAAATATTAAGTATTTTTTTAAAGTTCCTGTTAAATGAAGAAATTGAGGAAAATCCCGAAGCAACAGCCACCTCTTCCATGGATTTTTCCGTCTTCTTTAACAGCTCGCAGGCGCACTGAATCCGGATTAAGTTGATATAATCAACTGGCTTCATATCCATGCTCTCTTCAAACACCCGGCGAAAATGGCTTTCGCTCATACTGGAGGCCTCTGCCAGCTGGCATATTTTGATCTCATGGGCATAATGATCCGCCACATAATCCAGTGCTCCCGATATCACCGCCCTGTGTGTCTTATTTCTCATGATTCGTTCTTCGTCATCAGACAGCCTTAAAAATTCTGCCAGACAGGCCCGAAGCAGGCCGCTGATACAGTCTTTATAATAAGGTTTCTTCTGGCGTGCTTCCTCCATGATACCTAAAATCAGTCTGGTAAGTCCGGGATTTTCCTCTCCTGGCAAAAGATATCCCACCCGCTGTATCCTTTTTAAAAGCCGTTTCTGAAACATGGGATCATAGCGGTTTAACTCTGAAACAATCTTTTCCAGATCCACATACATCCACTCCCAGTAGCTTTGAGTCCCCTTTTCACTGTTGGTGGTATGGGGAAGCCTTGGAGGTACAATCATGATAGTCCCCGGTGAATAACAGACATGCTCCTGGCCAAGAATCACTTCACCAGTACCCCAGTGGCAGTAACCGATTTCCATCAGATTGTGAAAGTGGAGGCACTTAATTTCCTTTCCATATTCCCGGATCCAGCCTTCTCCAAGGAGGGCTAAAACCGGCTCATCTTCCCCGATTTCATAGTAACGAAATTCTACCTTTTCCCTTTGTTTTGCCACTTGATCATTCTCCCCTTTACTAAAAAAAAGAAAAACAGCCCCTGCCGGAAAATATTACTTATTTCCCGGCAGAGACTGCTCTTTATTTAAATCCTGACGCCTATTTCAGCGATATTAGATCACCAGTGTAGGCGGAGTATAGACTCTGGCTGCCAGCTCCGTATCCAGGAGATAAAGTCCCTTTGCATCATTACCGAACAAGTCATATCTCTTAATGATCTCATCCGTATTCTTCTCTTCTTCACTCTGTTCCTTTACAAACCAGTCAAGAAACTGCATGGTACGGAAATCCTTTATTTCATAAGCAGCTCCGTAAATGTCATGAATGGAAGCCGTTACCTTGATCTCATGTTCATAAGCTTCCATGGCCGGCTGACGAAAATCGGTAAAATCGAAGGAAGGAGCCTTAATATCCGTAAGAACAATCTTTTCTCCATTCTGAAGAAGGTAATCCATGAACAGCATTGCATGGTCCCGCTCCTCCTGAGTCTGTATTTTAAACCAGTTTGCAAACCCGTTTAAATTCTGGTCTGCATAATAGTTTGATATATCCAGATATACATATGCGGAGTAAAGTTCAAAATTAATCTGTTTGTTTATCTTAGCAACAATTTCTTTGTTAAGCATAATCTTAATCCTCCTTTATAATATTAAATCTTTTTTATAAACAAGGTTGTCCAATATTTTATATTAATTTAGCTACTATCAAATATTTCAACTTGTTTATTGCTATATTCTAACATCTTTGATGAAATTTTTCAATATGATATACATAAAATATTGACGTGTTTTAAAGCTAAACATATTAATTACACTTTACAACTCTACCTCTAATGTGGTATATCTGAATTACAAAAGAGTAACCGCCACACAAGGTGGAATCTCCCATGATTGACTAACTGCTCATGTAGCCATGAGCCAGCCTATCCTGGTTGCGTCAGGGTAGGCTATTTTTTTGCTATATATGTAAGCAATGCAATCAGGTAGAGATCTCAATTAATCAGATATGAAAAAGAACGAAACCATAATAGTCCCGTTCTTATTTCAAAGCTATTCTCCAAATACAGCTTTATAATCAGCAACAAATTTATCAATTCCCTGATCAGTCAGTGGATGGCGGATCATCTGTGCCAGTACCCCGTAAGGAACCGTAGCAATATCTGCCCCAGCCTTTGCACAGTCAATTACATGAATGGGATTCCGGATACTTGCTGCAATAATCTCCGTCTCAATTCCATGCTGGGTAAAAATCTCCATAATGTCACGGATTAAATCAATGCCTGGCATGGAGATATCATCGAGGCGGCCTAAAAACGGTGATACATAGGTTGCTCCTGCACGGGCAGCCAGCAAAGCCTGGGCAGCTGAAAATACAAGAGTTACATTTGTTTTGATTCCTTCTGCATTTAAAACCTTTACCGCTTTTAATCCCTCTGCTGTCATGGGGATTTTCACTACCATGTTGGAGTGAATGGCTGCAATTTCCCTTCCCTCGCTGATCATGTGAATTGCATCCGTTGTGGTTGCTTTTACTTCACCGCTAATGGGGCCATCTACAATAGAAGCAATCTCTTTAATTACTTCTGAAAAATCTCTTCCTTCTTTGGCAATCAGAGATGGGTTGGTGGTTACTCCGCAGATAATTCCCATATCATTTGCCTTTTTTACATCTTCCGTATTTGCTGTATCAACAAAAAATCTCATGACAGTTCTCCTTTTCGCTCCGGCCTTCTCATCTATTCTTCAATTTTGCAAAATTCAATCTTTTCTCCATTAGGACCTTTAAAAAGGAAGAAACGGTTGATTCGTGGAGCAAACATCTCATTGGATTCGATTCCATTTGAAATCATCTGGTGGCCCTGTGCCAGAATTTCCTCATAGGCTTCGTCTAAATGTTCACAGGTCAGGGCGATGTGATCGATACAGCCAGCTTGTTTTCCTCCTGACGTCTGGGATAATACTCAATCACACAGGTCTGACACTGAAGCATTCCTCTGACGCCATGGTCAACCAGTCGTTTAAAGCCCAGATTCTCATAAAAGGAAACGGTTAATTCCGGATCATCTGTGGGAATTGCCACATGGGCAATTCCTGACGGTATATTCTTTATCATCACTCAGCTCCTAAGCAAGCAGACTTTTTACATATTCAAGTATTGATCCATCCTTGCAGTTTGCAAAAAACAGTTCTTTGAACTTCTCACCGCCCAGTGCACCCTTTACCAGATCCTGATCCAGTCCTTTTAAGCAGGTAATAAGATCCTTTAAATTGTTCTCTCTCACTCCGTCTAAAATCTTTTTATTGCGCTGTTCCGGAACTGCCCGCTCTCTTGGATAACCCTGTCCGCTCTCTTCAGAGAACAGTTTTTCAAACGCGTATTCCAGATTCAGCTCTGCCCCCCAGCCAAAGCCCTTTGCAAATGGCATGGCAATGGCATTTCCATCATTGATCTGGGCAAACATGTAGCCGTCACTTGGATCTGTTACCAGACCGCAGATTACACCCGGGAAACTGTTTAATGCCAGCATGGCTCCCTGTCCGGTTCCGCAGCCGGTCACTACGTAATCCGCTGCTTTGGAATTTAACAGAATTGCTGCCAGGATTCCATTCTGCACATAGGTAAGGGAGCAGCCATCTTCGGGAGAATACATACCGTAGTTATCCACTTCATAGCCCTTTGTATCAGCCACTTTCTTTAAACTGGCGTAAATGATTCCGTTTTTAGCAGCCTGGCTGTTTTCATTAATTAATGCTATTTTCATCTGTTTAACACTCCTTTTATCTGATTATATACCTGATTTTCACTGAGTCCGTACTCTTCTAAAAGCTCTTCCGGTTTTCCTGACTGTCCGAAGCGGTCCTCCACTCCGATCTTTTTAAAGGACACATTGCACTTATTATTTAGCAGAACTTCTCCTACTGCATCTCCCAGTCCGCCGATGGTGCTGTGCTCTTCTACTGTTATGACATGGTTGCAGCCGGATGCATATTTTAAAATGCAGTCCTTATCAATTGGTTTGATGGTATGCATGTTAACCACTGTAATACTGATTCCTTCTGACTCCAGGCGTTTTGCACATTCCAGAACAGTCGCTACCATAATTCCGCAGGCAAATACAACTGCATCCTTTCCTTCTTTCAGTACATTAGCCTTACCGATTTTAAAAGGCATATCCTCTTCAAATACCGGACTTGGAAGTCTTGCCAGCCTTAAATACGCCGGGCCTTTCATATCAGCAACGGCCTTTACGGCACGGTGAGTCTCGTTGGCATCACAGGGAACCACTACGGTCATACCTGGAATTACACGCATCAGAGCCAAATCTTCAATTGCCTGATGGCTTCCGCCATCCTCTCCCAGAGTGATTCCGGAATGAGTCATGCCAAGCTTTACGTTAAAATTAGGGTAAGCAACTCCGTTACGCACCTGCTCATAAGCACGTCCTGCCCCAAATACGGCAAAGGTACTGCAAAAAGGAATATATCCCATGGTAGACAATCCTGCACTCATATCCACCATATTGGCTTCTGCAATTCCTGCATTGAAAAAACGCTCCGGGTATTTTGATCCAAAGGTTGCTGTCATGGTTGCATGAGCCAGATCCGCATCCAGTACAACCACCTTTTCATTTTCTTCTCCAAGACTGGCAAGGGCTTCGCCGTATGCCACTCTGATTGCTTTTAATTCACTCATGTCTATGCCTCCAGTTCCTTTAATGCCTGTTGTCTTTCTTTTTCATTTGGTGCTTTTCCATGCCAGCCAACCTGATTTTCCATAAAGGAGATGCCTTTTCCTTTTACTGTGTGAGCCAGAATGCACTTTGGTTTTCCTTCCATGGTACTGATGGAGTATGCTGCCAGTACCTCTTCTAAATTATTTCCATCTGGAAGTTCCAGTACCTGAAAACCAAATGCTTTGAATTTAGAAGATAAATCTCCCAAAGACATGACCTGATCATTGGTTCCGTCAATCTGAAGACCGTTGTTGTCAATAATAATGGTCAGATTGTCAAGATGATAGTTGGCAGCGGCCATACATGCCTCCCAAACCTGGCCTTCCTGCAACTCTCCGTCCCCTAAAAGGGCATAAACCTTAATATCCTTTTTCTGAGCTTTTGCGCCCAGAGCCATGCCTACTGCTATGGAAATTCCCTGTCCCAGGGAACCTGTGGAGGCGTCAATGCCAGGCACTTTTTTCGCATCTGGATGACCCTGAAGAATGCTGTGAAGCTGGCGGAAGTTCTTAAACTCTGCCTTATCAAAAAATCCCATCTCTCCAAGCACTGCGTAATAACAGGGTGCTGCATGACCTTTGCTTAACACAAACCGGTCACGGTCTTCCATATCCGGATTCTCAGGGTCCACTTTCATCTGTGTATAAAAGAGCCCTGCCATCAGCTCTACCGCAGATAAAGAGCCTCCCGGATGACCGCTGGCTGCATCGGCAGTCATATTAATAATATCCTTACGGATTTCCCTGCATATCTTCTTTAATTCATCTATGTCCATCATGTCCTTATGCCTCCGTCTTTTCTATGTATGTATTTATTTTCTCATAGAGCTTTTCTTCTTTAAATAATCCACGTATACTGCACCCAGAATTACAAATCCTTTTACCACAAACTGCCAGTAGCTGTTGATTTTAAGAAGATTCATTCCATTATTTAAAACACCAATGATGAGAACACCAACTACCGTTCCCCCCAAGGTACCAATTCCTCCGTTAAAACTGGTTCCGCCAAGAACAGAAGCTGCAATGGCATCACGCTCAAATCCTTCTCCAACTGACGGCTGTCCGGAATAAAGCCTTGCTGCCAGAACCACTCCGGCAAGTGCAGCCATAACCGCACTCATGACATACACTCTTACCTGAATCCATCTGGTATCTACGCCTGCATATTTGGCCGCCTCTTTGTTACCGCCTGTGGCATAGACATGGCGTCCAAAGGAGGTTCGGTTCATAATAAAATACAGAATAACAAAAGCTACGCCTACAAAGATAACAGGGATTGGCACTCCCAGAAAGCTTCCAACTCCCATGTTGTTAAATGCTTCGTTATTGGACTGTGCAGGCTGCCCGCCGGTTAATATATAGCTGACACCACGGACGATAATCTGCATGGACAGTGTGACAATAAAGGGAGGCAGCGTGGTATGGGATATTACAAATCCGTTCATAAAGCCGATAACTGCTCCAAATAACAGAGGAATTAAATACTGCAATCAGGGGAAGTCCTCCATTTCCGCATCGTACGGCAATTACTCCGGCTGCTGCCACAACAGAACCGACTGACAAATCTATGCCTCCGCAGATTAAGACACAGGTAATTCCAAAAGCGATAAAGCAGTTAACACACACCTGCCGTAAAACGCTGAATAAATTATTTTTCACAAGAAAGGTATCGGTTGTGAATGATAATAAGACGCATAAGAAAACCAGGGCGATCATGGCTGCCATATTCCGTTTCAGCCAGATCAGAAAGGGATTGGTATTCCAGAGGCCCGGTGCTTTTATCTGCGCTGTCTCTGGTTGATTCTTCTTGCTTAGCATGTTGTATGTTCTCCTCCCACTGCATATGACATGATCATTTCCTGCGAGCTTTCCGTCACTGTCTGATCGATGATTCCCGCCAGACAACCTTCCCTCATAACGGCGATCCGGCTGGAATTATTAATAATTTCAGGAAGCTCGGAAGAAATCATAATGATGGAAACCCCTTCCTGTGCCAGGGTATGCATCAGTTTATAAATCTCAGCCTTTGCTCCCACATCAATTCCCCTTGTAGGCTCGTCCAGAATAAGGACCTTGGGCTTTGCAGCCAGCCACTTTGATATGACAATTTTTTGCTGGTTTCCACCGGATAATTCTCCCGCTGTCTGTTCAGTCGAAGCCATCTTAATAGAAAGCTTCTGCTTAAATTCATCAACGATACTCTTCTCTTTCTTCTTATCTACCTGTAACCGCTGTATATATTCAGAAAGTACCTGAAAAGTCAGGTTGGTTGCAATGCTGTGCCCCAGAAAAAGCCCCTGCTCCTTGCGCTCTTCCGGTACAAGGGCAATGCCTGCTGATATGGCATCCTTCGGTTTTTTGATTGTAAGTTGTTTTCCCTCCAGCCAGACTTCGCCTGACTGTATGCTGTCAATTCCGAATATTGCCAGTGCCAGCTCTGTACGCCCAGCTCCCACCAGTCCGGAAAATCCAAGTATTTCCCCTTTTTTCAATGTAAAGCTGATATCAGTAACTTTATCGGTTGTCAAATGTTTTACTTCCAGGATTACATCGCCCCCAATGACGCGCTCATTCCCGTACATATTGTTAAACTCACGTCCGACCATCATGCTGATCAGTTCGTTTTCTGTTGTTTCACTGGTCTGCCTGGTTCCGATGAATTTACCATCCCGAAGCACAGTAACGGAATCACATACCTTAAAGGTTTCTTCCATACGGTGGGAAATGTAAATCATGGCAACTCCGGCCTTTTTTAAACGGGCAATCTGGGAAAACAGATTGTCAGTCTCACTTTTTGATAAAGAAGCAGTTGGTTCATCAAGAATTAAAATTTTCGCCCCTTCGCTGACAGCTCTCGCAATCTCAATCATCTGCTGCTGGGCAACGGACAAGCCACGAATCAGCATTCCGGAATCCAGTATAAGTCCCAGGGCATCAAGAGCCTTTTGAGCCTCTTTTTTCATTCTCCGGTAATCTACCATTTTTAAATGATTTTTCGGTTCTCTCCCAAGAAAAATATTCTCGGCAATGGTCATCTCAGGAATATTGGTGATTTCCTGATGGATAAAGCTGACGCCGAAGGCTCTGGCATCCTCTACATGTTTGATGGAAGCCTCTTTTCCGTTCATGAAAATCGTACCGGAATCTGCACTGATAATGCCGCCTAAAATTTTCATCAGCGTTGACTTTCCTGCACCATTTTCTCCCATAAGAGCCCGGACCTCTCCGGGCTTTATGGAAATACTGACTCCGTCTAGCACAACATTGCGGCCAAATGCTTTTGTAATATCTTTCATCTCAAAAACATATGCGTCTGACATGTTTTTCTACTCCTGTTCTGCATTCATCGCTTCGGGTCAAAGTGTATACGGATTACTGACCAACGTTTTCTTCCGTAATAATAGACATAGGTACCACTACCTTCTCTTCGATTGTCTTACCAGACAGAAGTCTGTATGCGCTTTCCATACAGGTAGCTCCTATTCCTGCCGGATCCTGGGCAGCAGATGCTACCATCTCTCCTGAACGGATAAATCCTTTTCCTTCATCAGATCCATCAACGGAAACAACCTTTGTCTTATCCAGACGACCAGCTTCTTTTAAAGCTGCAATTGCTCCTCTGGCAGTGGGATCATTGATTGTAAATACGCCGTCAATCACTGGATTGGCATTGATAAAATCAACCATAATCGGCTGGGAATAATCGGACTTTGGTTTTTCTACGTCCTTTGTCTGAATGATTTCAATTCCAGGATAATTTTTCATTTCCTGTTCAAAACCAATCTGACGGTTATAGCATACTTCTGTTGTACTGTATGTAATTTCAACTACTTTGCCTTTTCCATCTAATGCTTTAGCCAGTGCCTGTGCACAAAGTTTTCCTGCTTCCAGATTATCGGAAACAACAGTACACTGAACCAGTTCCGGATTTTTTACCGCGGTATTAAATGCAATTACCGGAATTCCGGCTTCCTTACATGCTTCCAGTGTTGCCCTTACGCCTTCGGAGTTAATTGCTGAAATACAGATTACGTCGCACCCCTGATTGATCATATCCATAACGTCATTCATCTGCTTATTCTGATCTCCGCCTGCATCCTGTATGATCAGTTCATCTTCCGGATTCTGAAGGGATTTCTGCATCGCTTCTTTAATCTGAATGAAGAAAACATTGGTTAAATCCGGTGCGGAAACTCCGATTTTAACTGGTTTCTGCTTTTCTTCTGTTCCTTTTGCTTCCGTCCCCTTTGCTTGTGATGTTATAGCTGCAGTTGTCTGCGCCTCACTCTGAGTCTGGGCTGTATTGTCTGCAGTCGAACTGCAGGCAGTCAAAGAGATTGCCATCATAGCTGATAATACAATTCCAATTACTTTTTTCATAATAATCCACCTCTCAACACGTTTAGTTGTTAAATTACATACATTTTTTATTACTTTTGTTGATAACATTGTATGATATCATTCTTTAAGCTTCCCGGGCTCGCTTTTATTGTATGCTGTCATACAATATTGTAGATTCATAATACATCTTTACTCGAAATTTGTCAACATTATTTTTAAAATTATGCAAAACAGACAAAAGGCAGTCATACACCATCATGCAATTTTGTCTTACAATCAAAAAAAAGGCCAGGCAGTCAAATAAGCTGACTACCCGGCCTTGGCCTGATTTCTTTTTATTTACCTTTCTTTTTCTCCCACATTGCCCACAGGGTACCTGCCACACAAATTGACGAATAGCAGCCAGTCAGGATACCAAAGAACATAGGAAGTGAGAATTCCATGATGGACTCAATATGGAAATACACAGAAGCCACCATAAGAATTAATACGCAAATTCCAGTTGTTGCAGAAGTATTAATGGATCTTCCCAGTGTCTGGGTTGTACTTACGTTAACCAGAGTATCCACCGGCATCTTGGAATCATGTTTTCTGTTTTCACGAATTCTGTCGTAAATTACAATAGTATCGTTAATGGAGTAACCGATGATCGTCAGTACTACCGCAACAAAAGCATCATTTAACGGAATCTGGAACAATACAAATGCAAAGAATACCACAAAAACATCATGGACCAGAGCAATCATTGCTGTTATACCGGCAGACAGACCGGATATAACGGAGAAACGGATCCAGACATATACAACAATAAAAATCAGTGACAGTATAATGGCAGCAGCGGCGTTTTTAAGCGCTTTTGCACCAATATAAGGCTCTACCACAAATGTCTCAGACAGCTTTGCATCATTTTTGCCAATGGTACTGTTAATTGTATCCGTAATGGCTTTCTGTTCCTCCGGTGACATTCCTGCATTTCCGGCAAGTGTAACAGACAGCCTCTTTAATCCTGTCATATTATCTTCTTTAATCTGAACGGTTACGGGACGCTTTGTCTCTTTTTCAATGGCTTCCTGTATTTTACCGGTATCTGCCTGTTCAGAAACGGAATAAGACAGAACTGCACCGCCTGTAAACTGGGTATCCAGTTTCACTCCATAGAAGAAGCAGCCAGCGATACCGGACAGGATAACAAATCCTGAGATAATGGCAAATATATATTTCTTCTGATAGAAAGGAATGATTTTTTTATCTTTTCTGATTCGGAACCTTTTTTCATTTCTCCAGAAATCAGACTGAATCAGTGACAGGATCAGGTGTTTGGATACAGATACACCAATCAGAAGATTTACCACCATACCAACCAGCAGGGTATAACCAAAGCTTAACATGGTTCCTGATCCAAATATCATTAAGATCACTGCTACAATGGCAGTTGTCACATTACCGTCCAGTACCGATGAAAATGCATTCTTATAACCGGAAATGACGGCACCCTTTACCGATGATCCCTTCTTCAGTTCATCTGATATACGCTCTGAAATAATAATATTGGTATCCACAGCCATACCAAGTGTCAGGATAATACCTGCAATTCCCGGAAGGGTCAGGGTATACTGGGGTATGGAAACTGCCAGCATCTGGATTACCATCTGTAAAAGCAGTGTAACGCATGCAACCATACCTGGCATTTTATAAAACACGATCATAAAGAGACAGATCACAAAGAATGCAACCAGTCCGGCATAGACCATAATTGTTAAAGCATTGCTTCCCAGAGAGGGGCTAATGGTAGAGAAGTTGGTTGTTTTTAAGGAGAAAGGAAGAGCACCGGCATTGATTTTCTCAGCCAGAGCTTTGGCTTCCTCGTAGTTCTTCATACCAGTGATTACCGCCTGTCCTCCTGATATCTGATTCTGCACCGTAGGATTGGATATCAGATTATTATCCATATAAATTCCGATTCTTTTTCCAATCAGTTTTCCTGTGGCATCTTCAAACAGCTTTGATCCATTGCTGTTAAAGCTGAGAGCTACTACGTATGTCTTGATTCCATTGGATGTATTCGTCTGAGGAGTGGCCTTCTCAACATCTTTACCCTGAATTAAAACAGTTCCATCTGGGTCCTTAAATGTCAGTTCTGCCATCTCACCTAACTCAGATATTGCATCTTCCGGGTTAAAATCTGTTTCCCCTGATTTCCAAGGGAACTGTACTATGATATAACCAGCCTCTTTATCCACAGTTACTTCACGATCAGCAATGTTCTGGCTGTCCATACGGCTTTCAATTACTTCCCTTGCCGATTCAAGTTCCTGGGGCGTAGGCTTACGGTCTAAATTCTGAGGCTCAAAAATAGCTTCAACGCCTCCACGGATATCGATACCAAACCGCATATCGAAGATTCCTTTAACACTATCTCCTGCTCCAAATATAGCAATGCAAACAATGGCTGCAATTCCTAAAAATATCGCAGCAAGCATTTTCTTTCCTGGCTTCATAAGTTTTCCTCATTTTCTATATTAATTTTCAATCTGCCATAGCCTGCCTGCTGCTTCTCTCCGTCGGAATTATGAATATAACGTATCACAAACATCCGGCTTATATATCCCTCCCGCATAAGAACGGTGCGAAGTGACCATAACGCAAACGGTATAAATAAGAAGAATGTTTTTAAACATATATAATCAAGGATTACGCTTTTTAGATTGGATCGGCTTACAATATTAAGAAATACATCACTTACCGCTTCCTCTTCCAGCACATCCTTTGATTCAATCATTGCATCATATCTTTTATGTCGCAGGTTATCGTTAGAAAAACTGCTTACGGAAAAAAAGCCAGGATGTCCCAGGCTCTTGACCACATCAACGGTATTCAGTTGTGTCATTAATACTGCCGTGCAAAAAAAACATGCCAGTATCAGACGATGTATCCCAGACTTTTTCCTTCTGGCTTCCAATGTAGGTCCTCCCGCTGCAGGTGTTTTTCCATCTCCCGCATACTTCTTTATACATGTTGCATTGTATCACATATTGATGAAAATGCAACGTTAATATACTGACAAAATTCCACAATTCTGGCAGGAATTTTGTCAGTTCTATTACCGTTTTATAATTACATTCATATCAGTGTTAATCAATGAAATATGGCGTTTGGCATAAAGTTCTGCAACTTCTTCATCCCGTGCCTTTAACGCTTCCACAATGTTATGGTGTGCCCGGATCGCGTTCTGGGCATTCTGAGGAACCTGAAACGTTCTCAACCGGAAATCACGAATGCACTCATCAATTTTTTTACTCATAAAAATGAGCATTTTGTTTTTACTGGCCTCCACAATCTGACGGTGCAGCCGTTCATCATACTTTGCCATACCCGCAAAATCATTCTCTTCCACAGCCCTGATAAACCGGAAATGGGTTCGTTCAATCTGCTCCAGCTCCCCATCCGTCGCCCGTTTGGCAATAATTCTTGCACACAGGGGCTCCACTGCACTTCTTACCTCAATGTAATCCTTTAGTTCAACTTCATTTTTAAGAAACCACTCAGCCAGTTCTTCCTGACCCAATTCCTTTTTGCTGACCAGAAATGCTCCCCGACCAGGCTTAATCTCTACCAGCCCCCTGGCCTCCAGAATGCGGAATGCTTCTCTGACTGTTCCTCTGCCAACGGTCAGTTTCTCACACCACTCCTTTTCTGTAGGCAATTTCTGCCCAACCAAAATTCCATCTGCTGCAATATAATCCTTCATGCTGTTTACTACCTGCTGTACAATGGGAATTCTGGAAAGTTCTTCCATTTAATTCACTCCTTTAATTTATGTTTTTAGTCTAAATCTTTCATGTTGTCATACAATCATTGTATCACATCTGATGAAAACTGCAAACATAAACGTGTTTTTTTACATTTCTTGTGCACATGTCGGACAATTATTGAAATAAATGGTTAGTCAATATAGATTTTTTCTATGGTAATAATTTCCTTAATAATCTTTCCAGCTGATCTCTTTCTTCTTTTTCCAGGCGGCTCAGCACTTCTTTGTCTCCACCCGTAATAAATTCTTCTGCCGCTTTTGTTCCTTTATCTGAAAGGGTATACTGGCGTAATCCATCTGGCTGGGTTTTCTTTTTCACATATTCCTTTTTTTCCAGTTTTTCCAGGCACTCATTCAGCTTCTCATTTTTGATTCCCGTTTCCGATTCCAGTTCTGTTGCAGTCTTTCCATCTGTCTGAAACAATGCTCCCATTACCAGTGCTCTTAATTTCTTACTGCTTAATTCTTTCTCCTTCTGACCAAACAGTCGGTGAAACCCAAATTTATAGTAAAGAAGAATTCTGTTAAAAGACGGTTCATAGTTTTCAGTTTGCTGTTTGCTGGCCTCTTCTTTCCGTTTTAATGATTTTGCATAGACCTTACCTTTGCTGCAGTGAAGATCATCGATGGAACAGTGGCGTTTACAGCAGGGACAATGAAGATTATCTGATTTTTTATCACTCATGATTATTTTCCTCCTATGTCATAATATACAAAAGGGCATATACCAACGTATATACCCCTGAATTCATTATATTCCTCCACAGAATTGATGTCAACGTCTCTATGGATAATATTTCTATCTTATTTTCTTTTTTCCCCACTATTCATGGTTACCGGCAGATAGGCAATGCTTAATTCCCCTGTAATGGGATTGGTATAAATTTCGCACTCCACATCATAAACCTCTCCGATCAGCTGACTGGTCAGAACCTCCATTGGAGTACCATGTGATATCACTTTTCCCTGCTTCATCACGTAAAGATAATCACAGTATTCAGCAGCAAGCTCCAGATCATGCAGAGCAGCAAGAGTACCAACATTCATTCGCTTTACAATGGATAAAATCTGCAGCTGGTATTTAATGTCCAGATGATTGGTCGGCTCATCCATAACCAGAAAGGAGGGCTGCTGTGCCAGGGCACGAGCCAGAATAACACGCTGTTTTTCGCCTCCCGACAGGGTAAGGTAGCTGCGATTTTCATATCCGGACAAGCTGACCTCTTCCAGTGCAGCACTGACAATTTTATAATCTTCCTCAGAATCACCCTCCATAAATTTTTTGTGGGGAGTCCTTCCCATAAGGACCATTTCCTGAACGGTAAAATCAAAGCTAAGATCATTAAACTGACCAACAACACCCATAATACGGGAAACTGACTTGGGATCTGATTTCACCACATCCAGACCACCCAGATAGATACTGCCCTGCCTGGGCTTTATCACCTTATAAATACTTTTGAGCAGCGTGGACTTTCCACAGCCATTAGGTCCTATTAATCCAACAAACTGTTTATCTTTTACTTTAATTGAAATATCCTTCACTATATCAGTATTGGATAACGTAACGATCATATTATTTGCCTGAAGATCCACCTTATTTTCCTCCAAATCCATATCCTTTTTTCATTAGCATATACATAAACATGGGTGCTCCGATCATGGATGTAATAATGCCAATGGGCAGCTCACTCTGATGAATCAGGGTACGTGAAAATACATCCGCCCAAATGAGAAAGGCGGCTCCAAACAAAGCAGAAGCCGGAATCAGTCTTTTATGGTCTGTTCCCACCACCCCTCTGACAATATGAGGAATAATTAATCCAACAAACCCGATGGTGCCACAGCTGGAAACTATAATTCCCGTAACTAATGCACAAACCATCATATAAATGCGAAGATAACGGTTTAAGGAAATGCCCAGCGTGACAGCTGATTCACTCCCTAATAGCATGGTGTTAAGCACCCGGAACTGGGTTAAGAAAAACACAACTGCAATTCCTATACTGATTGCTGCCAAAGGAAGCTTCTCCCATGTTGCTGACGCAATACTTCCCATGGTCCAGAAAGTAACTGTCTTAATTCCTTCTGCATTATTTGCAAAATAAATAATAAAATTAGAAAACGCACTACACAGCGCATTGATCACCATGCCTGTAAGCACCAGCTTGGCTGAAGTAATCTTCCCTCCCATGTGAGCAATCACCATCACCAGGACAGCGGCTCCAAATGCCCCTGCAAATGCCCAGACGGCAACCCCCATCTGGCCCAGCACTCCAGGAAAACCAAACCCCAGCAAAATAGCAAAGGTAGCGCCTAAAGCACCTCCTGAGGAAATCCCCAATATGTAAGGGTCTGCCAGCGGATTTTGTACGGAAGCCTGCATTACCGCACCACATAGGGAAAGCCCAATTCCAACCAGCATTGACATCAGCGCCCTGGGCAGACGGATGTGCCAGATAATATCCGCAAAAGAGGCTGTGGAAAGCCCCTCTAAAGAGCCAAATCTCATTCCTGAAATCTTATAAAGCAGAATCTGAAACGTATCATTAAGTGAGATAGGCACCTGACCTATGGATACCGAACAACCCACTGAAAATACAATAAAAAACCATCAGGGCAATGACCAACGGTATAAATGCCTTATGCTGGATGCTCTCTTTTTTTCTATTCCTTGCAGTTATGCTGCCTTGTGTCTTCATGCTGATGCTCCTTAGTAATTGACATATTAGTACAAAATGAACCCTTATGCTTCTATAAGTTAGTCATTTCTAACCGCATTTCAATATATCATACCTCAATATAACTGTCAACACCATCGTCATTTCATCAATCAGGTGAAACCTTATAAAACAGGTTGACAAATCTACTCGTTTTACAGTATACTTTTTTGAGTTAGCTCTCGCTAACCAATAATTTTAAAAGGAGAAATACATTTGAATATCACTTGGAAAAAGCATTTTGCCGGCATATCACTGTCGGTTCTTATGGTTGCAGGATTAGTTGGATGTAACTCCAGCTCTGCCTCTTCCAATCCGGAAAAGACAACTCAAAAAACGGAGTCTGTGGATTCTCAGACTAACCAGCAGTCCAGTTCCGTCTCCTATCCCTTAACCGTATCCAACTACAGCATCAATGATGGCAACTGGACATCTAAGCAGCAGGTTTTTTGAAGCAGCTCCCAAACGTGTGGTCGCAAACAACCAGTCCACAGCGGAACTGCTGATACGTCTGGGTCTGACAGACACCATGGCAGGCGTTGCCGCTCTTTACGGTGAAACCTCTGAAGATATTGCTGAAGAATTCTCAAGGATCCCCGTACTCGCCAATGGTTATGTTGGAAAAGAAGTAACTCTGGGAGCGAATCCCGATTTGATTATTGGACGTGGCGACTTGTTTGCGGATGCAGAATGGGGTGTGGGAAGCGTTGATGAATTAAATTCTTTGGGCATTCGTACTTACATCTTTAATACCTGCAAACGAGGCGCAACCGTTGACGCTTTGTTTCAGGATATAGAAGAGCTTGGTAAAATATTTAGTGTACAGGATCATGCTTTAGCATTTGCCGACAGCCTTCATTCCAGGATTAATCACTTAACTGATACGCTCTCAGGAGTTGCGCCGCAGCTTACTTATGCCTATGTATCCTACAGCGATGGAGACCTTTCCGTTTATTCAGCAACCTCTGATACCTTTCAGAATGATGCGTTAAATATGATAAATCTGGATAATGCTTTTAAAATGCAGCCGGTGAGATCACACTGGAGCAGCTTGTCTCAACCAATCCTGATGTTCTATTGATATCTCGTTACGCAGGGGGCCCGGAGGCAGAAAAATCCGTTGAGGAAATTTATAAGATGCCTGCACTTCAGTCACTTTCTGCAGTTTCAAACAAGCAGATATACATTATAGACTTTAGTCAGTTCTGGGGTTATAGTTATCAGATTTTAGACGGAGTGGAACGGCTTGCATCGGATATGTACCCGGATCTTATCAACTGACGCCTCTATGGCAGTCAGTTGATAAAATCCGGGAGATTCTAATTAACTAAAATAACAGTACCAGCACCTGATAACCCTTTAGGAATAGCTTCTTCCCATCTTCTCTTACCGTCTCGTAATTATTAAGCAGGAGTTTCCGGTAGGGCTCCTCCAGATCTACTTCCTGTTCTTCCATTTTAAAGTTTCCTATGACAAGAATCCTCTCATGTTCCCCGCTTCTATAGTAGGCCATCAGCCGTTCCATTTCTAAATATGCGGGTGTCAGCTGACCATAAACAAGGGTATCTTTATATTCCTCATTCTTTCTTAGGGCAATCAGCTTTTTGTAAAAGTGAAAAACGGAATCAGGATCTGCAGACTGATGATGCAGATTAATGGAGGGATAGTCCTCACTGACCGGAAGCCAGGCAGTTCCTGTGGTGAATCCGGCATTCTCACTGTCGTCCCATTGGAAGGGTACCCTTGCATTATCACGGCTGTAGCGTTTTACAGCCTCCAAAGCCTGTTCCTTTGACAAACCATTTTCAATTGCCACCTGGTATTCTTCTAATGTGGAAATGTCGTCATACTGGTCAATGCTTTCAAAGGAGACATTCTCCATACCTATTTCCTGCCCCTGATAGATGAAGGGCATTCCTTTCAACAGAAAATACAAAGCTGCCAGCATCTTTTTTGCAGCATCGGAACACTCTCCCTCAGGAATATATCTGCTTACCCCCCTTGGTTCATCGTGATTCTCAATGATATTAGAAAGAAAACCGATCCCCTCCGCTCTTTCCTGGCTGTCGAAGCAACACTTTCTGTAATTGTCGGGAGTAACAGGACTATTGTCATACCAGCCTTTTTCACTTGCCCCGAATACAGTCTGGCTGAAATCAAAGATGCTGGAAAAGCATCCGTCTTCCCCTATAAAATCACACAATTCTTCCTTTTTCTCATTAAAGACTTCACCTACGGTAAAGGCATCATATTTTTGAAAGGTGGCATCCCTCATTTCCTTTAAAAAATCCATAACACCTTTATTTTCTTTTAGCATCAGCCTGCAGTCCGCCAGTCCGTCCTCCCGGTCAGGCTCATAATCATGAAAAGGAAGGGCCTTTTTAATATTCATAATGGCATCAATCCGAAATCCTGCAATACCTTTTTCCAGCCACCAGTTTATCATGTCGTAGATTTCTTTTCGCACCACCGGGTTTTCCCAGTTTAGATCCGGCTGCTTTTTATGGAAAAGATGAAGGTAATAAAGGCCGGTATCCCCTATTTGTTCCCATGCACTTCCTCCGAAATAGGACCGGATATTAGAAGGCTCTTTCCCGTCTTTTCCTTCCCTGATGTAAAAGTAATCACCATATTCGCCTTTCGGATCTTTCAAAGCCTTCTGAAACCATTCATGTTCATCGGAGCAATGGTTCACCACTAAATCAAGAAGGACGTAGAGATTCCTTTTTGCTTCATCAATCAGTTCCTGCAAATCCTCCATGGTACCAAACCGGGGATCAATCTCATAGTAATTGGAAATATCATATCCCTGATCTGCAAAGGGGGACTGATAGATCGGTGATAGCCAGATAATATCAATACCAAGCTCCTTTAAGTAATCCAGTTTTGAAATCACGCCTCTTAAATCTCCTATGCCATCTCCGTTGGTATCGCGAAAGCTTTTCGGATAGATCTGATAGGCAACCTTATCATGCCACCATTGTTTTTTCATTCTATTTCTCCATTCAGGTTATTTCTTTTGCAGGTAATAGGCTGCCGCTTCGTAGGGTAGCAGCCGGCTATGTCTTTGTTGCAAAGAGTCATTGTAGTTATGAATCAGACACATTGCATCCTCTCTGAAAAATTCTTCTGGTAAGGATACAGCTGCCTCCTCATCAGAAAAATTGCAAATCACCAGCAGTCGTTGTTCTCCCAGACTTCGCAGATAGGCAAATACCCGGGTGTCCTCTTTCATAATCAGTTCATAATTTCCATAAACAATAATCTCATAATTCTTCCGAAGCTCAATCAGCTTCCTGTAATAATGAAACACAGAGTTTTCATCTGCCAGTTCTTTTTTCCGCATTAATTTCAATATAATTAGGGTTTACGGATATCCAGGGCACTGCATCGGTAAATCCGGCTTCCGGTCCATCATTCCACTGCATGGGAGTCCTTGCATGATCCCTGCTTTTGCTTCTTAAATACCTCATCATGGTTTCATGGTCTACAAGGCCTTTTCCAGTAAGCTCTTTATATGCATTGAGGCTTTCAATATCACGAAACTGGGACATTTCTGTAAATGGATAATTGGTCATCCCCAATTCCTCTCCCTGATAAATATAGGGAGTCCCTCTCATCATATGAAGACAGGTTGCCAGCATCTTGGCGGAAACCTCTCTGTAACGGCTGCTGTCGTCACCAAATCGGGAAACGGCTCTTGGCTGGTCATGATTATCCCAGTATAAGCTGTTCCAGGCATCGTCTCCCAGTTCCTCCTGCCATCTGGAGAGTATTCGTTTTAACCGCAGCAGATCCGGCTTTTTATCCGTCCACTTTAGCAGTTCTCCGTCTCCCTCCACATGTTCAAAGTGGAAGACCATATTTAATTCCTGTTCTCCGGAACCTGCATATTTTCTGGCTTCCTCCACCGTAACCCCTGCTGTCTCACCGACTGTCATCAAATCGTATTTAGACAAAACCTTTTCATTCATTTCTTTTAAATAGGTATGAACCTTTGGTCCGTGGACTGCATAGGGTGAAAAATCCCCATAAAGCCCTCCCCTCACTTCTCCGTCTGGAAAAGTGGGCGTCTTGGATATCATACTGATTACATCCATTCGAAAACCATCGATCCCTTTTCTGCACCACCAGTCCATCATTTCAAAAACTTCATTTCTGACAGCCTCATTCTCCCAGTTTAAATCAGGCTGCTTTGGGGAGAACAAATGAAGGTAATACATGCCGGTTTTCTCATCTTTTTCCCATGCAGAACCTCCAAAACAGGAACCCCAGTTGTTGGGCGGATCTTTCTCTCCCTTTCCCTCTCTCCAGATGTAATAATCCCGGTAAGGATTCTCCTTGCTGCTTCGGCTCTCCAGGAACCACGGATGCTCATCAGAGGTATGATTCACCACCAGGTCCATAATAATTCTGATTCCATTTTCATGGGCCTCTTTTAACAAATCATCAAAATCATTCATGGTTCCGAACTCCTCCATAACCTTTTTGTAATCACTGATGTCATATCCATTATCATCGTTGGGGGATTGATAGACAGGTGACAGCCAGATTACATCAATTCCCAATAGTTTTAAATAGGAAAGCTTCTGCCTGATCCCGTTTAAGTCGCCAATCCCATCTCCGTTGCTGTCTTTAAAACTTCTGGGATAAATCTGATATACAATTGCCTCTTTCCACCATTTTCGTTCCATCTCAGACTCCTTTCCATTATTTAATTGCCCCTTCTACCATTCCCTGTATAATCTGCCTCTGGGCACATAAAAACAGAATCACAATGGGAATCATGGCGAGAAATGCGGCTGCCAGGATTAAATCCCACTGCTTGACATAGGAACCTACAAAGCTGCTCACTGCAACAGGCAGGGTTTTGATTCTTCCATTGAGCCCCAGCATCAGGGAAGGAAGAAGGTAATCGTTCCAGATCCAGATTCCATTTAGAATCAGCACAGTCATCTGCACAGGCTTTAACAGCGGAAAAACGATCTGGAAAAATGTATTTTCCGGACTGCAGCCATCAATCCATGCTGCCTCTTCCAGTTCTTTTGGAATTCCCTTTATAAATCCATGAAGAATAAACACAGATAAGGAGCCTCCAAATCCCAGATAGGCAGTAATGATACCGGTATAACTGCTTAACAAAGGAATTCCTGTAAATTCAGATACCTTGCGAAACGTAGACAAAAGAGGAAGCATAACTACCTGAAACGGGATAACCATGGATGCCACAAACATCATGAAAATCAACTGGGACCATTTTGTCTTGTTCCGAACCAGCACCCATGCCGCCATGCTGGAAATAAGGTCAGTAAAACCAGACTGACTGTGGTGATATATAAGGAACTTCCAAAGGATTTCCAATAGCTGAAATTCTGGTTGCCGATCACATTTTTTAAGTTAACAAACAATTGTCCCCAGTCGGACGGAGGTGCAATAGGGCTGATTACAATATCTGCACTTTTTTTCGCTGCATTAAATACCACAAGAATAAAAGGAGACAGCACAGTCAGTGACAGTATGAGACCAATCAGCTCAGGAATCAGATGTTTTGACTGCCTCCCGGTAATTTCTTTCATAGTTCCACCTCCCTTTTCTTACTGATGGAAACCTGGGTAAGTGATACAGCTGCCAGAATGAGAAAGAAAACCACTGCCTTTGTCTGCCCTTCTGCATATCTGTTTCTTGCAATCGCCGTATTATAAATATTAAGGGCCAGAAACTCCGTGGAAGCAACTGCCTTTGCTCCCAGAATCCGGCTGGGCGCTCCGTTTGTAATGGCATAGTTTAAATCAAACTGTTTAAAGGAATTGACCAGGGTAAGAAAGATACAAACCGTGAAAGTATTGGCAATCATAGGCAGCTTAATATGTAAGAGAGTTTTTAACGCTCCTGCCCCGTCTACAGCCGACGCCTCCAGAATATCTCTTGGAACTCCCTGAAGACCGGTAACATAAATCATCATAATATAACCGGCATACTGCCATGTACTGACAATGAGAATTGCAAAAAATGCCAGATTGGGACTGGTCAGCATGGAAACACTTCCTGCCACCACGCTTGTAAACACTTTATTAAAGATAAACTGCCACACATATCCCAGTACGATTCCTCCGATTAAGTTAGGGAGAAAAAAGGAAGCTCTGTAGAAATTCCTTCCCTTTACCCCTGAGGTGCATAAAATTGCCAGGAAAAACGCGGCTATATTGACAGATATCATATTAAAGACCGTAAATAAAAATGTAATTAACAGCGAATATAAATAATCCGGAGCATGAAACATCTGCCCATAATTCTTAAGACCAACAAACTGGGTAAACTTAATTCCATTCCAGTCTGTAAATGAATAAAAAATGCCAAATATAAAAGGGATCAGCACGGTTATGAAAAAAGCGCCTATGAGAGGCAGCAGAAATAAACCATTTACAATCACCCTGTGCTTTTTTCCAGGAACCAGATAAAGACTAATCACAAGCAGAAGCAGCCCGCCTGCAAGTAATGGACCCCTTCCCCCAAAATCCCTGTTGTAAATATCAAAATACAGCCCGCAGCAAACCATCGCTGCACCTATCGCTGCCGGCAGATATGTCGTTATCTTTTTTGCTTTTCCCTCCATACGACTTCTCCTTTATCTCTGCTTTGACGTTAAATATGGATATGGGCGGCTATTGGCCGCCCAACCCGGTTATTTTTTCACATAGTCTGCAATGGCAGTCTGCATCATGTTTACAAATCCGTCTTTGTCAATCTCTCCTTTTGCATACAGCTCAAACACTTTACCAGTCGCATTCATGGAAATTCCTTCCGGCATCTTGGTCCATTGCCAGGAATAGGTGTTTCCTGCATCCACATAGGTCTTTAAACTCATGGCCAAAGGTGTCCCCGGACTAACTTTACAGGTGGTATAAGGTGAAATCATACCGCAGTCGCTTACCAGACATTCCTGTCCTTCTTCTGTCAGGGCAAGTTCTTTTAAGAAAGCCTTGCATGCATCGATGTTCGTGCCTTTATTATAAACAGCCCACCAGGATGGACAGTCTGCAAGAACACCCTTCATCTCTTCCTTTGTAAATGCCAGAGGAGCGATTCCACATTCAAACTTCACACTATAATCAGGAAGAGAGGGATCAATCCAGTTCCCCTGGGTGATAAATGCAGTCTTTCCCTGTGCCCACAGAGCCAGCTGATCGTCATATGTTCCGGAAATCAGAGTATTCTTATCCGAATAATCAAACAGGAGCTTCATGAAATCTGCAAACTGTCCAAGACGATCTGTGTCCGTCTTTCCGGATTTTAACTGATCAATATAAGTGGTGTCCCCTCTCTTTAACCCGCCTGATAAATAGTAACCAAACAGATGGTTTCCTGTTGACCAGTACATCTGACCGGATTCAGCTGCAACCGAGCATACAGCGGACAGTCCCAGCTCTCCCTTTTTTTGATCAATGGCCTCAAAAGCCTTCTTAAACCCGTCATAATTGGTAAGAGAAGCGGGATCGATTCCTGCTGCCTTTAAAACGTCTTTATTATATGTAATACCATACCCTTCTACTGCATAAGGAAATCCTACGGTTTTTCCATCCTCTGATTTAAAACCAAACTCTGTCTGGGAAGCCCATTCCTCCCCGCTTAAGTCGGTCATATAATCCTTCCAGGTCTGATAATCTCCTTCGCCGCCAAATACAAATAAATCCGGCATATTGCCTGCTGCCAAGTATCCCTTCATGGTTCCATTGATGTCAACTCCCCCTCCAAGGGACTCAATTACAACCTCCTGACCGGTCTTCTCCTGATACTTTTTAGCAAATGCCTTTAAGGGTTCGTCGATTTCGATTTTTCCGTTCACAATTCGAATCGCCTGTCCCCCCTGACTTAGCCTGGCTCTGGCTCTGGCTTTCGCTCTTGCTGTCTGCAGACTGGCTTCCTGAAGAGGCGGCCACAGTTCCATCTGACTGTGCGCTCTTTCCACAACCTGCAAGTGACAAAACTGCCGCTGCCCCTGCCATCGCCATAACCCATAAGTATTTCTTCATAATATACCCTCCATTATAAAATATGCTGTCAAAAAGTGATATTTTAATAAATATATTGTAACTTATGCGCATAAGTTCTATATAAAGTATATTAGCACTTTATGGAGGATATAACAAGAGTTTTTTTATTGATTTTCCAAATAGAAAAAACGGCAGTTTTAAAAACCGCCGTTCATTGATGATACACTGCCAGGTTGACCCGGAGTTCAGTTTCTTTTAATTGCTATTTCTTCACCGCTGACCGCAATCGCTTCATGATTGCTAATGGGAGTCAGGTTTAATACGGAAGAATAGGTGTCCACTATTTTCTGCCCGATTTTCTTAAAAGGTGAATTGGTATAGTGGGGAACCGTATAAAAATCCACCAGACCTAACGCATCAAAATTTTCTAAGTCAGGTGCTTTTTCTGCTGAATCCATTCCTTTTGCATATTCTATGTTTGCAGATGCGACCATTGCCCCTGCAGATTCGCCGATATACAGTTTTCCGGCATTTACTTCATCAATAATTATTTGATCTGCACCGCTTTTTTTCAATTCCTGCAACAAGAAGAATGTGTTGCCTCCTGTCACATAAATAAAATCGTTGTTTTTTATTTTGGCGGTAATTTCAGCAGCTGGAGTGGCTGATATATCCAACTCCTCAATAATCAGCCCCATCTTTTCAAGAGCCTTTCTTCCTTCCTTTACATAAAATACAACCTTTTCCGTTTTGCTTGCAGTGGGAATAAAGGTGACTGTTTTTCCGTTTAAATCTTTCTCAAAGTCTGCAAATATGTCAGCTACATCACTAAAGGATGATGCCAAAAATAATTTTTTCATAATCCATTTAATCCTTTCTTTATGATCTTGAATCCAGTATAATCTATAATGGTGTCAAATAGTGAAACCATTTAATTGAAAAGAGGAAATGCCATGAATAAATCCCAGCGGCTTAATGATATGATGATATACCTCAATGATAAAAAGTCATTTAACTTAAAAAACATCATGGACCGATACTCCATATCCAAAAGTACAGCACTTCGGGATATTCAGTCCTTAGAAGAATCAGGTATGCCAATTTACTCTACATCTGGACGAAATGGCTGCTATGGGATTCTTCCCAACCGTCTGCTATCCCCCATTGTTTTTACCATTGATGAGGTTCATGCCTTGTACTTTGCCATGCAAACCCTAAACGCTTATCAGTCCACCCCGTTCCACTTAAATGTTAAAAAACTAAAACAAAAGTTTGAAGGGTGCATATCAGAAGAGCGAATACAAAAGCTACGGAGAATGGAATTGATTTTTAGCCTGGGAAGTTACCAGAATAAAAATGAATGCAGCTGTTTAGAAGAGATTTTGAACATGGCCATTGAGGAACGGGTGTGCGAAATAACCTACCAAAAGAAAGAAATTATAAATCAGTATTACGTTCAGTTTTTTGACATAACCTCTGCCTATGGACAATGGTATGCCACCGCCTACAATTTTCAGACAAAAAGACCGCAAGTGTTCCGGTGCGATAAAATTCATTCTGTAAATTCCTGTGATCAATATTTGCCAAGGCCGCTTTCTGAATTGCTTATTCCAGTAAAAGAGATGTTCAGAGAGAAAGGTGCTGTTGACTTTGAAGTTGGGATTTCTGCAAGAGGTGCGGATATATTCTATAAGGAACATTATCCGTCTATGGAGCTGTTCCATGAAAATGGGAAGAATTATATAAGAGGCTTTTATAACAAAGGGGGAAGAAACGTTTATTGCAAATTATTTTATTGCCTACGGAGAGAATATTTTATCGATTCAGCCAAATTCCTTGAAGATGATGGTTTTGGAACAATTGGAAAGGATAAAAAGCCACCTGCAAAAGAATTCCCCTGAATGAGGCGTCAAAGAAAGAGGGATTGGTCAATTTGGTCAATCCCCCCTATTCCGCAGCGGAAACTTTATATTTTTCTCACGGAAGAACGCTCCACGATAAAGACAGGAAGTTGTTCTAAATTTGCTCCATATTCCTCTTCGTTAATGATATGAAACAGCTTCTCCACGGTAATCCGGCTTTTTTCCGTTACATCCTGATGAACGGTTGTCAGTGCAGGCCTCACCAGACGGCTGCAGACATTATCATCAAATCCAACGATAGAAAGCTCTTGGGGAATTTTCATCCCCCGGTCCTTTAAATCATTTAAAATAAAAGCAGCATAATAATCCGATGCGCAGATAAAGGCGGTAAAGTCCCTTGCCCTCTCATAAGCCTGGGATAAAATAAGGGATAAATCAGCACCGCTTGGTTTCAGCCTGATAAAGTTGTCTTCGTTCCATGGCAGTCCGGCACTGGTCAGTGCATCCCGGTATCCCATAAACCGCTGATAGTCTACTCCCATACAGTTATCCGCCAGAAATGCGATTTTCCGGTGGCCGGACTGTATAAGATATTCTGTAATCTCTCTGCCGCCTTTTCTGTCATCGATTCCAACATTTACGTACTCAAAAGGGACATCTTCAAAATAAGCATCGACGAAAACCATGGGCTTTTTCATCTTCTGATTTAACAGTTCCCCATCTTCTCTCTGCATTCCAAGAAGAATGAGACCATCTACATTCCAGCTGGAAACCGAACTGATAATCTCTCCTATATCGCTGGATACATAAAGCATGGTAAAATATCCCTTAGCACGTACAAACCGTTCCACTGCTCCGATCAGTTCCCCGGCAAACGGATCCTTTACAAAGTTATCATACTTATTTTCACTGGCTTTCATTGCAAGCCCGATGATTCCGGACCGGTTACTGGCCAGATTTCTGGCATTTCTGTTTGGAACATAGTCGTATTCTTCAATCAGCTTCTTCACCTTTTCCACCATAACAGGAGATACTTCCCCCTCTTTTCCATGTATTACATTGGAAACGGTAGTTGTGCTGGTGCCGAGCAATTCCGCCATTTTTTTAATTGTAATCATTCCATGCTCCTTCCTCTCCCTGCAAACCCACTAGAATTTCTCTTATCCATTCTATTACGGGATGTTCATTTATGCAAGCAGGAAGGAGCATGAGCAGACTGCCTATTTCAGTTTTATTTTCCAGGTTTTAATTTCATAAGGCTTTATGGTATAGGAAACAGCAGCGTCTATAAATGGGATTTCCTGTTCTTCCTCCTCCAGCATGCTGCATTCCCAAACTCCGAGAATCTCAGTTCCAAATATCATCTGTCCCGTGGTTCGCTGGTTTGCAGTCTCATAGAAGCGGATGATCATGTCATCGCCGTTTCGTTCTTCTTTTACCACTTCAATGATTACGTTGTCTGAATCTGTTTTAACAAGAGAAAATGCACCTGGCAGACTGCCTTCATCCGTTTCCTTTATTCTTGCCGTCATGGGGTTATTGAGAAGATAAGCCCTCTTTGGCGTACCTGCCTCTTTCCAGTCTCCCTTATGGGGATAAATGGAAAATGCAAAGCTGTGATGTTCCTTGTCTGCATCAGGATTTGGATATACCGCTGATTTTAACATGGAAATTCCAATCTCTCCATTATGAACGTGGCAGCCATATTTACAGTCATTTAACACACTGACTCCGTAATCACCCTCGGAAACATCAAGCCATTTATGCATGCAGACCTCAAACCTGGCATAATCCCACATGGTGTTATAATGGGTTTTCCGCTTCACATTTCCATACTGAATATCAAAGACAGCCTCGTCTGTATGAACGTCAACGGGTATGATGGATTTCATAAAGATATTTTTTTCTTTCCAGTCGATCTCGTTGCGAATGAGAATTTCAGGGCTGTCAAAGTTAAGGGAAATATACTGGCAGATAACAGAATCCAGGTATTTTCTCTTTACACAGACCGTGGCGCGGACCGGGCCGTTTTCCACCAGTTCCATGGAAGCCACATCGGTAATCTCCCAGGATTTTTCAACATAATAATTATTTACATCCCAGGCATCGTAATTGTGGGGACGGTCTTCATAGGTCATCAGCACATTGGCACATTTCTGATCCGGAAGGACTTCACGCTCCATAATCTTATCATAGATGGAGGATATCTGCCCTTTCTCATTTAAAACAACACGGAGGTACTGGTTCTCCAGACGCTTCACGTCTGCCGTGAGGGTGGTTTCAGCCACATTTCCATTATCTTCAGTTAAAACAAAGGTGCGATAGCCCTTTGAAGGTACACCGGATACCCCAACCAGCAGAGTTCCATCTTCTGTGATCTGAACCGGCAGCCTGTTTTCTCCGTCTGTGACTCCAGGGTTTTTCATGCCTTCCGGCAGCTTTACGGTTACCAGTCCTTCCCCTGAGACACTGTTGGGATTAAAGACAGCCAGAGTGTTTTTAGTCCCGGCAATCTGTTTCGTCACTTCATCCAAAGCCAGATCCACTAATTCTTTACCGGTCTTTGTAATCTTCTCATATTCGTTTCTGGAATCCTCATATACCTCTTTGATGGATGAGCCTGGGAGAATATCATGGAACTGATTTCTTAAAATAACTTCCCAGCTTTCATCTATGGTTTTTTTCGGATAGGAGCTGTTAGTGAGTATCCGGTTCAGCATTCCGAAGCATTCCGCATTTTCAAAAAGGAACTCAGACTTACGGTTGTATTTTTTATTTCTTGCCATAGAGGTATAGGTTCCCCTGTGATATTCCAGATAAAGCTCTCCTACCCAGGAGGGCAGATACTTTTGTCCCTTTACGTCCTGTTCCAGATTTTCAAAAAATTGTCTGGAGGTTGTCATATGGGTTTTGGGACAGCCTGGAATGCCTTTTTCAAGCCTTCTCTGGTTTTCCAGCATATCTTTAGTCGGACCACCGCCTCCGTCGCCGTACCCAAAGGACATCAGCACTTCATCATTTAAATATTTCTGACTATACCGTTCCCAGGCACCTTTTACATAGGTGGGATTTAAATACGCATTATAGGTGGTAAAATGCTCTGTCTCCGTTCCCCCCTAAAACTGCCGCCTTATTATATTCCCTGCTGGGGCTGAAGTGAGTCAGGATTTTAGTTCCGTCAATTCCCTCCCAGTAGAAGGTGTCATAAGGCATTTTATTAAATTCATTCCAGCTGATTTTGGTTGTCATAAAATACCGGATTCCACATTTTTTCATAATCTGGGGCAGCGCGGCAGAATATCCGAATACATCTGGAAGCCACAAAATCACATTGTCTGTTCCAAACTCTTCCCGGAAGAATTCCTTCCCGTGAAGGAACTGCCTGACCAGTGATTCTCCAGAAGATAAATTGCAGTCCGCCTCCACAAACATGCCGCCCTCTGTTTCCCATCTTCCCTCTGCCACGCGTTTTTTAATCTCTTCATACACATCGGGAGCGTTCTTTTTCACATATTTGTAAAGCTGGGGCTGACTGGACATGAAGACATATTCCGGATACTGTCTCATCAGCTCCAGAACCGTTGAAAAGCTTCTCACTGCTTTATCCTCTGTAACAGCTAAAGTCCACAGCCACGCCACATCAATGTGGGTATGCCCCACACAGCATATGGTTTTACTTTCTCCGCCACAGTAGCGGTCATAAAATGCTTCCTTCATATAGGTGGAAGCCTTTTTTAAACTCTCATAGTATTCCGGTGAATACTCTTTTCTTAAATCCAGCAGATTCAAAGATTCATTTGCTGCGGTTAAAATGGTAATGCAGCTGCTGTCACCGTCAGGCAGCAGTTTTGCTGCTTCATAGGGAACGGATACATCATAAAAATACTGTTCCGTCTCCTGGTCGAGGATGCGGATTTTAGAATCCATCACCAGCTTAAAGTTCTGGTCTCCCGTAAAAGCAGACAAAATAATCCGGAAGGTTTCTCCTGCTTTTGCCTGTCTGGTTAAAAGCACTTCCCGATGATTTACATCAAGCCCCTGGCGCCTGATTCCATTTACATAAATGGTAAACTGAGGATTGGTGGCATCCCAGAAACCTTCCCTTCCTGTCCGCAGTTCATAAACCACACACTGGTCTTCCCATTCCTCTGGTATGGTAACTTCCGTTTCAAACCAGTAATACTCCCTGTGTCCACCCCAAAGCTCTTCTTTTGACAGCACCTCCCATGACTGGGTATCCAGATCACTGACATGCTCAAACCGTTCTGCTGATTTCAGCATCCGGTACTCTGATACCGGAATATCTTCTTTATAGATCAAAGACTGTAAATCACTTAACAGCTTACCGATTCTCTCTTTTATTAATATCACGTGAAATTCCTCCTTTTTTAGCCCTTGGCTGCTCCAGCCATATTAAAGCCTTTTGACATGTAATTTTGAGACAGAACATAAAGGACAATGGAAGGAACTGCATAAACTGCGGAATACGCTGCCAACTGTCCATAGATCACCATTCCATGCTGCCCGAAAAACTGATAAAGTGTGACCGAAGCGGGAAACTTATCCAGAGTCTGCAGCAAAATATAAGGCACGAAGAAATTGCCCCAGCTTCCTGAAAAGGTAAAAATAAAAACCACACAAATCCCCGGAAACATGAGAGGTGCAATAATCTTTCTTAAGCTGTCAAAAGCAGATGCCCCATCCACCCACGCAGCCTCCTCCAGTTCCACTGGCACATTATCCATAAAATTTTTCATCAGCCAGATTCCATAGGGCATAGATGTTGCCGTAAGAAATAATATGAGCCCTCCAATCTTATCATACAACCCAACGGTCAGAAACATTTTATAAACGGGAACCATCACTGCTGTAATGGGAAGTGAGGTCATAAATAAAATCGTATATAAAAAACAGGTTCTTATAATGAAGTTCATATCTTGACAGGGGATATGCTGCAAAACCTGCAATCAGAACCACCAGTACGGACTGCCCTAAAGAGATGAGAAGCCCATTTCCAAACGCTCTCTGATTTGCCTGATTAAGCAGTATGGTTTTATAATTCTCCATGGTCCACTGAGACGGCATCTTCACCGCCTGGGATGCATTGGCATCAAAGGAGGCAAGTAAAATCCAGAGAAGAGGCAGGGCAAATATTACAGCTAAAATTGTGAGTACCAGGTAAGGGATTGTTTTTCGAAATTTCCAATACATGTGGTTGCCTCCTTAATCATTTCTCATAATTCTGGTATAAAATACGCTCAGAACAATTCCAATCACCAGGAGGATCATGGATATGGCAGTTCCATATCCCAGCTGCTGGGAAATAAATGCCTGTCTGTACATAAAGATGGGAAGAGTCAGGGTTTTTTGTTCCCGGACCGCCGCCTGTCATCATATAGATCAATCCGAACACTCCAAGAGTGGACAGAGTATTTAGCATGGTATTGGTTGCAATGGTATTTTTAATGCATGGGAGGACAATCCGGATCATGGTCTGAAAAGGCCCTGCTCCATCCACTCTTGCCGCTTCCTCAATATCTGCAGGGACTCCATCCAGAGCTGACTGGAAGTTCATCATGGAAAATGCTGTTCCGTGCCAGATATTTGCCAGTATTACCGTAAGCATGGGAATTGCAAATAAAAATTCCACTTGCGGCAGATGGAAAAAAGAAAAGATCTGGTTTAAGGTTCCGCTGTCTCCAAAAAAAGTGCTGCAGCAAAGAGCAACGACCACCTCAGGCATGATCCAGCCTGCCAAAAAGATGGGACCTACAATCCCTCTGAAAATTCTGTTCTTATTTCTCATATTAAGAGCGATGATAAAGCCTAAAACCTGCTGCCCAATCAGACTACCAAGCAGAAATACCAGGGTGTTACCAATGCTGATGCGGACAGTTCTGTCTTTAAACATGGTAAAATAATTACTCAGTCCGATAAATTTTAACTGCCTGGCATTCTCCCCTGACAAAGCCAGGTTTGTAAAGGAGTAATATACCGTAAGCAGAATGGGAGTGACAAAGAAAACTAGCAGAAGCAGGACTGACGGCATTAACAGTACCGATTTTCTCGCCTCTTCCAGCAGGCTGCTTTGTTTTTTATTCATAGTTGCCTCCTTATGGAATGCGGGTAAAGGGAAGGGCAGGTACTGAACTAACCTGCCCTCTCTGACCTCATTCTGATTTACTTTTCCACTACATTTTCCTCGCCTACGCTGTTGGTCACATCTGACTTATACTGTGCCATTGCATCCTCCGGGCTGGTACCGGACACGACGGATTCCACCATCGTCTGAATGTGGGTGGTAACAGTGGTATACTGGCTGTTTCTCGGACGATAGAACGCGCCTGAGAGGAAGCCGGTGCAGGTTTCCATAAACGGCTGGGAAGAATAGGAAGCATCTTTTGCAATGTCGGTTCTTGTGGCAATATTTCCCTGAGCAATAATGGTATCTAAGTAGACATCATAGCTCATGCAGTGTTTGATAAAATCCATGGCTGCATCTTTTTGATCGGACAGATTTGGAATGGATAATGCCCAGCCACCTGACATGGTAACGTTGCCCGGCGCCTGTCCTTCACTGGTTGGCATCGCTGCAATTCCAAGCTTATCCTTATACTCCGGCCACGGTGCAGCCCCTGTCTCCTTATAGTTTCCTGTCATCCAGTAACCATCTAAAGTGATGGCCAGTTTGCCTTTTGGTAAATACTCTCTGGAAGCGATGTTACCTGCCTCACCATTTAATACTTTTGATAAGGAAGGACCGTAACCATCTTTATAAATTGTGCTGACAAAATTTAATGATTTTAAAATATTATCACTTTTAACAATCCATTTGTTGTTATCAAGAAGCTGCTCTCCTGTTCCGTAAAGAAGCATCTCATAGGTCTGCATGGAAGTGGCTTCGCCGGTTGCTACACCGGAGTTGCACCAGAATGGAACTACATCCGGACATTTTTCTTTGATAACCTTGCAGGTATCAAGGACATCCTGCCAGGTTTTGGGCTGCCAGTTGGTATCAAGTCCTGCTGCCGCAAATACATCCTTGTTGTACCAAAGCCCTCTGGTATCTGTACTATAAGGAATTCCATATACGCTTCCGTCATCGTAGGTAACGCCATCTACCAGTGCACCGTAGAAGGTTCCGTCATTCCATTCCTTATAATCCTTTAAATAACTGGAAAGATTGGTTAAATATCCGGCAGCCACGTCTGAGGGCAGCTGGAAAGTATCTTCACATACGATATCCGGCGCCGTATCAGCAGACTGAAGAGCCAGAGCCACCTTTGCAAAATAATCTCCCTCTGATGCAGTGATCGGTGCGATATCCAGTTCAATAGAGTCTTTCTTGTCATAGGTTTCATAGGCGTGTTCAAACCATTTTTTCAGCACATCGCTTCCATCATTTCGAAAGGTAATGCTGATCTTTGTCTTTCCTGCTGCCGCTGTTGTCTGACCAGCTGGTTTTTCCGTCTCCTTTTGTGTGGCTGCCGCTGTACTTCCTCCCTGTGTTTCTGACTTGCCTCCTGCCCCCTGACAAGCCGTTAAGGAAAGCGCCATAACTGAAGCAAGCGCTGCTGCCTGAATCCGTTTCATTTTTTTCATAATACCCTCTCCTTTATATTTGTTAGATGAATCATAGCATAAGACATTTCCCCGGTGTATTCCAAATTTTTAGAAAAGGGGTGTAATTTTAACCTCCGCCTTACCGTTCCAGAATGGCGCTGCGAATCTCTCCCTGAAGCCTTGCCCCAACTGCCTGTGGCGTCATGGATTTGTCTCCGAAAAAGTCCGACATTGCTCCTGCAATGGAATCGGAAATAATAAACCATGTGGAATAGGTGCTTTTTAAAACACTCTGGTTTCGCTCCCGTTCCACAAACGCATCAGAAAGTCCCCGCACTTTCCCCGGATTGACACATACATCAGTTCTGACAGAAAGGCTATAGGTATTTTTATAATAAGATTCAGCAACCTCGGGAGAAGTTATGTAATCCAGCAATTTTAATGCTTCTGTCTCATCTGCAGTCTCAGTAACCCCGATCATATCCCCCTGAAATAAAAAAGTCTGCTTTTGAATATAAGGAATTTCCGCTATCTCATAATTAATCTGGCTGTCGGAATGCTCTAACAGTGACATGGAGCTTAGCTTGGCAACTGCAATCTTTACATATCCACTGGAAAAAGCCTGCATAAGATCCTTCTGATTCCAGTTAATCACATCCTGGGCAATGATTCCTTCATCCCTCATTTTCCCAAGTATCTCGTACAATTTCAGGCTGTTATCCGAATCCAGACCTCGAAGATTCCCCCCTGCCGAATAGACCAGCTGAAGAAAGCTGGAAGCAATATCCTCCTTATTTTTTACTGCAATCCCAAAGCTGTAGGTCCCCAGACTTTTGGTCTCTCTGCAAAGATTATAAAAATCATCCATATTATCGGGGATCTCTTTTTTGTACCTGGCTAAATGATCTTTGTTATAAAACACCACATATGGATTGCTGGTAAAGGGAACGCCATAGCAGATTCCATTTACCACACAGCTGCCATAAGCATGCTTTAAAAACCGGCTGGTTCTCTCCCCCGTCATATAATCAGACAGATCCTTAAGAATATCCATAGACTGGAGTGCAGGCGTCATCACGCTGTCACAGATAATTAAGTCAGGAAGACTATTCTGATCCTTATATAGACAGAGCTGCTTTTGAAATGCAGACTGAGCCACATACTCAGTAACCACCTTGGGATTACCTGGTATAGCAGAATATTCATCCAGTATTTTCTTTAAGTATTCATCACTTTCATCCTCTTCATAAACTGCCATAATCACCAGCTTTTTTTCTGCATTTCCAGGACGGTGTACCACATTGGTTTCCCTGCTGAAATTAACCAGAACTCCCATCAGCAAAAGAAATACAACAGTCCAGGCTAAAATCAGTAATTTACCAATTCTTCGGTTCAAGGTCTATACCCCCTTTCTGTAATCCGACGGGCAGACTCCTGCAATGGAACGAAACACCTTATTAAAATACTTGGTATCCTTAAATCCCACAAGCTCCGCTACCTCATAGATTTTATATTTACCGGAGGCAAGCAGCTTTTTAGCCGTACTAATCCGAAATTCCCCTAAAAATGCAGTAAAGTTAATCCCCATTTCCTTGGTAAACAGCTTGCTTAAGTATTCCGGAGTAATTCCAACCAGTTCCGCCGCATCAGTCAGGGATATTTCTCTGGCATAGTTCTGCCTTATAAATCCAATGACATTCAAAATCATCCCGTTGTCTGTCAGCGCCCCGCTGTCCCTTTCATCTGTCACCATACCAATAATCTTCCAGTAATTATTTAAAAATACCTCTCTGATTCCGGTTTTCATCATATCGTTTAAGAGATACTGGTACAGCCCGTCTATATCTTTTTCCTTCATCAGTTCTCTTGCTGTGTCAAGAATTGCCATGACAAAACGTACTGTATGGTTTTTTATTGTTTCAGGCCGCTCTCTGCGTAATATTACCTGTTCCTCAAAAAGCCCTGCCATTCGTCTGATACCGTCCTGATTTCCAATCTTTATTTCCCGCTTTACTCCATGCTCCAGATATTCCGGATAATCAATCCGCTCAAAAGCCAGCTTTTTTATAAGCTCCTGATCCATAATACAGCTTTCTGAGAACAAAAAACTGTAAGATAAGCTGTCCTGCATCTGCCGGATAACATCCTTTAATTCTCCAATCCCATAGATACTTTCAAAACTAATTAGAAATTCTCCCTTCTCCTTCAGTTCTTTTAAAATTCTGGTCTGGAACAGATTTTTTAAATATCGTACACTTTGTCCGTCCAATATCATCACCAGTATCTGCCTTTCATAAGGCAGCAGAAAGGTATAAAAGCTGGTCAGGCAGTTTGTTTCCAGACTATCCTTTAACAGTTCAGCCATCTGTTTTGTGGTATCCTCCAGAATGCTTTCCGACTGTATTAAAAACAGAGAAATCTCCTGACCGTTCTGGTAGCGGATTTCACTCACAAACTGCCTCATGGCTTCCTCTTTTGACTCTCCTGTCAGCAGGGAAAACAGCAGCTGCTGGGGTGATACCGTCTTTGCCCTGGTCTTTGACAGCCTGTTTTCCACAGTCTCTAACACACTCATAATATCCTCTACGCTTAAAGGCTTTAAAAGATATTCCACAACAGACAGCTGAATTGCCTTCTGAGCATATTCAAATTCCGAATAACCGGTGAGTACAACTGCTGCAGCCTCACACCCCTCTTTTCTCATACGCTCAATCATGACCAGTCCATTCATCTGAGGCATGTTAATATCTGTGATGACCACATCAGGCTGTAACCGCAAAGCCTCAAGAAGTCCCGTTTCGCCATCACTTGCCCCCTCCAACAACCTGATGCCCGGTATAGGCCTCGATAATTTTAATAATTCCGTTTCTTGTATTGGGTTCATCTTCTACAACGAGAATTCTCATACCTGTCCTGCCTCCTGACTGCTATTCAAATAAAATTTCTGCCCTGACTGTTGTCCCGTTTTCGTCTGATACAATTTCAAAATGACCCTCATCGCCATAGTAATACTTGATTCTCATGATCACATTCCTCACACCGATGCTTCCCTCTAAAGAACTGGCAGAATAATCGTAATGATTGAGTTCATGAATTAATTCAGAATCCATTCCTTTTCCATTGTCTTTCACCTCAAATATCAGATGCCTCTCCCCTTTTTTTCTGATGGTTATGGTGATTAAATCCTCTCCTGACTTACCAGGGAAACCATGATTGATGGAATTTTCAATGAGAGGCTGAAATAAAAGCTTATGCATCTTAAGATCCATCACTTCCTCTTCAATATCCATAATGCAGTGGAAGGAAAATGAAAAACGCTGCTGTTGGAGAAATATGTATTGCTTCAAATACTCAGTCTCGCTTCTTACAGTGACCACGCCATTGCTTTTATGAATACTGTAACGCAGAATATTGGCCAGGTTTTTTAACATCTTACTGATTAAAAACTGTTCATTTTCTATTGCAATCCAGTTAATGGCATCCAGGGTATTATAAAGAAAGTGGGGATTGATCTGTGCTTCCAGTGCCTTTAGCTCCGCATTCTTCTCTCTTAAAAGAGCTTCTTTCCATCCTGCCTGACTGGTCTATCTTTGTGACCATGTGATTAAAATGCCTTGCAATGGTACCGAATTCATCCTGCCAGGAATGGCTGATCTGGACCGTATAATCCCCTTTATAAGCCCTATCCATGGCTGATGTGATCTTCTCCACCCTGACCTGAAGAGACTCGGCAAACCGGAGCATGATCAGAATGCTTGTGATTATAATCAGGATTGTCAATAAGATAATTACTTCAAAAATATATTTAAAATCTTTTAAAAGCTCTCTGTTATCCCGTATGGTAACCAGCACATACTGACCATTTAAAACCGGTTTTGTGTAGATGCTGGAAAAGCTGGCCTTAGTCGCCGGCTCAATTCTTGTTCCTATGAGCTCCGCCCGGTTACTGGAGATAATGATTCCATTGGTATCACAAAGAAAGGAAACGGTTCTGTCCTGCTTGTCTTCCTGAGAATACGTCTCCCTGATCCGTTCTTCATCCAGGCAGATTAAAATACTTCCTACCGTTCCCTGTCTGTAATTGTTAATATCCGCAATTCTGTGCCCCAGGTAAATAATATTCCTGCTGGTTCCGTTATCTTCCTTCCGGTTAATCATGTCAGAATAAACCGTCCTGGTATTTAAAAACGTCTCATCTGCCACTTCCAGCCAGCTTTTATCCCTGTCTGGAAAACAGAAGCTGTTCATGATGCTGTTAGTAACAGAGTCATACCCGATACACTCTTTTTTCTGGGTTACCACCGCAATCCCCAGAATCTCCGGATGTAAGTAAGATATATTTTCCAGATCATCTTCCAGTTCCTTCTTTATGAGATAATAATTTCTGGAATCCCAGACATTTAATTTTTCAAGCTTCAGTGCATACTGATTTTCTGTATAGATCGACATGATAATGCTGTCATACTGGGAAAAATAATCCTCAAGACCCTTCTGTGACAGCTTCATATTGCTTTCCATTAAAATGTCTGTCTGACGTTTTAAGGTGCTGGCGGCAATCATGCAGGTGATTGTCTCCATTATCATTAACGGTACGATGGAGCCTGCCAGCAAAATAATAAGAGTTGCTATGCTATAGCTTTTATATCTGTTAAGTAGTTTTCTGATCAAGGCCGGCTCCTTTTATTGTGTAATTACGATAATTTAACAGGATTTTATTTTGCTATTATAGCACATATTACCAATAACAGGCAATCCACACATACATGAATTGTTTCACAAAAAAAGGCAGCCCACTAAGGCTGCCTTAAATAATATTGTATTCTCTTTTTTTACCCCCCCAGGGTCACATCCTGCCTGGAGTACCACTCCAGCGCTTTGTAAACATGATCTGTTTTAAAATCCGGCCAGTAATCGTCTACCACATATAGATCCGAATAAACGGACTGAACCGGGAGAAAGCCGGAAAGTCTTCTCCTTCCTCCCCAACGGATGATTAAATCCATTCTGGATACATCAGAGGTTTTAAGCTCAGGACCTATGGTTCCGTCTGACAGTCCCAAATCCCATTCCCAGCTGTAATTGATGAGAAAATTGATTTTCATTCCTCCTGTACCAAAGCACACCCTTTTGGTATATGGTTTAAGCTCGTCCGGAAACATAGCCGAAGAAGTTTTCCCAAGAACCAGAAGCTGGGCATTCTCTTTAGACAACACCTCCACAGCCCTTACGCAGGCCTTGGAAAATGCTTCTCTTTGTACAGACGGACGTTTGGTATTATCTGCGGTAAAGCCATAAAAGGTCATCTCTTCTACTCCCAGATCCTTGCAAAGATGGTAAAGGGTCATTCCAGGTGAGATACCTTTATCATACCCTTCTTCTTTTTTTATGCCATTCTCCACAGCCCAACGTCTGTTTCCATCAGGAATGATACCGATGTGTTTTGGAATTCTCATTATCTGCCCTCCATGATTGGTTCCCTTCGAGGAAGTCCTGTTAAAATTATAGCCAACTTTTTCAAAGGATATCATGTCCTGCAGAAAATTATGTAATTATAGTTGCCCTGGTGCTTATTTCTTAAATTTCTTAAGATCCGGCATCTTTGGCTGGTGATAGATATACATGCATCTGCTTTCAGATGCCAGCTCCACAGATTTTCTAGCTACCTGTTCCATGAATTTAGCTGCGATATTACTTTTACCTTTCATTCTTTCTACCTCCATTATTATAAAGACATTAAGATAATGCAATTATACATAAACAACAGCTATATAAAGACAAGTTGTAAAAATTACGGCTCTGCTCGTAACTATTCCCGATTTTGGTACTCATGAATCCTCCCATTGTCATTTTTATAAAAAAACATGAACAGCACCAGAACGAGACACAGCAAAATGTTAATAAGATTTAGCAGGGATATAAAACTTTCTCCCAAAAATGCGGCTCTCCTTTCAAACTGCATTTCACTCCACTCAATACAATTGGAAATGACAACAGCTGTCATCATATTTATTACATAAATTTTTCTGTTTGTTTTTCGATTATTATTTTTTTCCTGAATGAGATGTACTAAATTTACAACTAAGAACACGGTGCAGAGAAAAATGATGAAAAGCAGATAGTGTTTCAATTTTGTTACCTCCAATATTAAAATGTGATATAATTTTAGTGCAATAAGAAAATATTATATTTCCATTGAAAAAATCACACCATGTTGAAATTTCGAGCCTGCAAGTAATTTTTAATTTAATCAATTAGACAAAATACGACAAAAGCTCCTAATTCTCTCTTTTAATTAATGGGAAGTATCGTACGATATACAATTATAGATGTTTCATTTTTGCATAAATAAAGTAAATAGTTTTAATGGGGAAGGGTACGTATGTTAAGAATAGCAATTTGTGATGACGACGTTCTGTTTACAGGAATGTTAGAGAATTTAATCAAAGAAGAAGCTTTGACAAACGGTATTGAAATTGAAGTTGACGTATTTTTTGATGGATCCATGCTGACAAAATATGTACATCTTGGTAACTTATTTGACCTGATCTTTCTTGATATAGAAATGTCACAGCAAAACGGAATCGAGGCTGCACGCCGCATCAGAGAGATTGATAAGACTGCATTGTTAATTTATATTTCCGGATACGATCAGTATTTAAAAGAATTGTTTGAGGTGGAACCGTTTCGTTTTCTATCCAAACCACTTGATACCGCAAAGTTCTCCCGGTATTTCAAAGAAGCATATGAACGGATCAATGAAAATAATGTCTATTTCCAATTTAATTTTAATAAAGAAATTAAAAAAGTAGCCTTAAAGGATGTAGTCTACTTTGAAAGCCGCAATCGGGTTGTATACATATATTTAAAGGATGGCAGAGAAGAATTTTTTTATGGAAAGCTTAACGATGTGGAAAATGAGTTGGCCGGAAACAAGCAGCGTTACCTGCGGATACACCAATCCTATCTTGTTAATTATGATTATGTCAGCACCATGAATTTTTCCAGTCTTGTAATTGAGAACGGAGGAAAGTCAACCACACTTCAAATCAGCGAAGACAGGCAGAAGAAAATCCGGAAGCAGTTATGTGATCTGGCCAGTAAGAAAGCGGGAGGGAAATAATATGAAAATTCTTTCAACAACCGTTGTCAGTCCTTTTCTTTCACTTTTTTATATTTTAGTCATACGGAAATGCATCAACGCTTTTTTCGCTCCCTCGTGGAAGAAAACTACAACCTATATAATCTGGATCGCATATTATCTTTTTCAGTTATTTCTGGGCATTGGAAGTGGAATTCCCCCGACACTGACCCTTTTCCTTAACATGGTCTTTGTCTTTCTCGCAACCAGTATTTCTTATTCAGAAAGCTATAAAAAATGTGCTTTATTCTCTTTTTTAATCTGTGCAATCTGGATGCTTGTGGAAATTATCATACATATGATCTTAAATATGATGAATTTAGATGATAAAGCCGGTCTCTCAGGAGCCATTATCTCTAAAATAGTAATGATGGTTTTTGCCATTGTCACCGGACACTGTCTTCAGCATAAAAGTATAGGAGATATTTCCTTACGGTATATGGCGATTTTACTTATGGTTCCTGCCGGAAGTATTTACATTATGCATAATATTTTTCTCATCAGCAGCACGGCTGAGGATGAAGTTCTTTTCTCCTTTATATCTGGTATTTTACTGCTGTTTATTAACTATATTATTTTTGAAGTATTTGAGTCTCTGGCAGCAAGTTCAGAGTATCAGAAAAAAACTCTCCTCTATGAACAGCAATTAGAGCTTTGCAGCCGCCAGGCTGAGGAACGTGAGATCCAAAACACGGAAATACGTTTATTGCGCCATGACATGAAGCAGCACTTAGTCAGCATACTGGGCATGGTTAATTCCGGAAAAAATGAAGAAGCTGCCACTTATCTCACTTCTTTTTTAGAAAAGGGAACCTCAAAAAAAATTAATGAAATATCCCACAGCGGCAATATTGTAGTGGACTCACTTGTGAATTATAAATCTTCCATTGCCCGAAAACAAAATATAGAATTCTGTACCAATATTTTTATTCCGCCGGTAATGCCTTTTCAAAACGGAAATCTGACCATTATACTGGGTAATCTGCTGGAAAATGCCCTGGAAGCCTGCCGCCAGATGAATAGCGGACATCCAAAAATCGATCTGGAAATGTCTTATCAGAAGGGGATTCTTTCCATTGTTGTCTGGAATACTTTTGAAGGGGATCGATACACAGACGGGCAGAAACATTTTCTTACCACTAAGAAAAACCCCGCCCATCATGGCCTGGGTCTGTTCTCCATTGAACAGGCGGTAGCTGCCTGTAACGGGGAAGCCATCACACAGGTTGAGGGAAACATATTTAAAGCGGTTGTGATCTTATATCAGGAACCGGAAAAATAACAAATTACTGATCAGGGGGTGGGGAATATGGAGCGGTTATCCATTGTATTAACCAATTATATTCTAAAAAAAGAAGTGATCTCTAAGGAAGATTATGAAGTTTATCTATATGGCTTTCAAAGCTTTCTGGAACTGTTTTTAAATCTGGTCTGCAGTCTCTGTATTGCATTTTTTATTCATATGGAAGTGGAATGCCTGCTCTTCTTTTTATTGTTTATTCCCCTTCGTTCCTTTAACGGAGGACTGCATTTGAAGTCTTATTTCTCATGTCTGGTTTTCTCCTGCGCCACCATGACTGTAATACTTTTGATTGTGAAGTATTACAGTCTGAACGCCCCGGTTTCGTTTCTGCTGTACCTGGTTTTTATGGTACTCATCAAACTGACTGGAGCAGTTGACCATCCCAACCGGCCGGTTGACACAGACGAAAACCAGACATTGACTCATAAAACTGACCGTACTTTATTTATCAGTTTCCTTGCCGCATTGTGCTTTCTCTTTTTGAATTTAGAAAATTATATTTTTTTAGAGGCGCTGATTTATCTGTTAGTATTTATCACACTGATATTATCCAAAATCAACGGCAAAAATAGGCAGCAAGTGGAATGAGAGTTTTAGTCTTTATCTATCTTTCCACGCAATTCCGTCAGAACTTTTTGTAAAAATTCAGGCATTCTGGCGCCCATTCGTCCTGCATTTTCTAAAATGGAGATTAGCTCATTAATGATGAGCCAGACAGATACCAATAATCCAAAAATTGTTTTATGCTCAAATTTAATTCCAATCTCAGTAGAAAATTTATAGATCACATAATCCGTGCTGACTGCCGCCAGAATGATGAATATATAACTGGACTTTTTATAAATTCCGATCCGGCTTTTCCTGCTGTTCCAACCATACTGATTATTATCAGGGTTGTCCAGTGCTTCCTTTTTTGAAGCAAGCATCCCCGATATGTAGTCCGTGATCATAAGTATGGTTAATAACGATATAGCAGGAAATAAAAGTCCGAATTGATCCATAATCCATGCACTGATGATTCCCATTGCGCTTTTTTCCAAATCCAATTTTTTTTCCATGGCTGCACCTCCTGTAAAGTCCTTCACTTATTTATAATAGTTTTCTTTTAAAAGATTGTAAAAATTTCTTCTGACCCGATTCACGTATTGTCGGGACACGGAGTGGCGTTCTGCAATTACTGCATCTGACTCCTCATGAAAGACAATATCCCACAGAATAACCGCCTGTTTTCCTTCTGTCTTCAAGAGCATAGTTTTTAGATCTTCATGAAACAGCCAGTCATCATAAACAGGCTGATCCATGCTGATCTCAGTAAAAAACTCATCCTCAACAGAAGCTTCCGCATCAAAATGCTGCTTGCTTTTTTTATACTGTTCTAAGAACTTGTTTTTTAGGGCTCTGCTTAAAAAATAAACACATTGCCCATCTTCCTTATAATATTGCATTGAATTGATGGCCTCCAGCAGACTGAGCACAAATTCTGAATGCATGTCCTCTTTTTCATCTTTATATAACAGGCGGACATATTTATTAATCAGTGGAGTCATTTTATCTATTATCAGTAAGAATTTTTCTTTATTACCTTTTTTTATTTCCTCAATAATTACATGAACGCTTTCTCCCATTTTCTTACCTCCTAAAAGGCAAAAAGAAAAAAAGGGTAATATTGTAAACTAAATTCTTCTGAATCTTTATTTTTTTCGCATAACATGATTGTAGATAAAAAACTCGCTATTTATTGGAACACGTAAAAAACGCTGAATAATAGGGAGAAATCTCCTTATTATTCAGCGTTTTTCTATATAAACCTTATTTATTTAGAATGTTTTCTACCAAACCAGCATTGCCCAGTCTGGTATTAATTCTCCTCTTTCTTTGTTTTTCTTTATGAGAGGCTTTCTACTATCCTCTCTCAATTCCGTTATATGAAATACATCATTGAACTCTTTAAACCCGGATTCTGCTCCACCTAAAACCGACTGATCCGGACTGGAATCATCATATGTACCAGTAAGATATGAGCCTTCCCATAAGTAAATCCAACATATCCGCATCCATCCGATCCATTGCTCACCAGAATCAGGCAATTGTTTTGAATATATAATTCATGAATCATATACCAGCCCTCCGGTTCGTACAAATCGGCGACCTTCTCTAATCCATGGTTTAAGTAAGTATATACACTTATAGAAATCCCGTCTCCAAGAATTAATTCAGGTATCCCATCTTCATTAAAATCGTGAATTCCCAGGTAAAAAGATGAATTTAAACCATCTTCCCCTCTTAATTTATATGGATCCGGCAGATGACCTCCCCCCTGGTCGATAATCTCCCTATATGCAGTTTGCCAGTTAATTTCCTCTTCTGCCAAAGCAACTGGTTCCTGTACCATATTGCTGACCTGATTTTCATCTGGCTGCAGAACAGTTCCCCCCGTCATGTTGGAATCAGCGCAGCCGGTTAAAGATAAAATCAGAAAACAAAATAAGAATAAATTTTTATTCATTTGTCTTTCCCCTTTAAATTTTGAAACAAAATTGTTTTTGCTATTTCTGGGCATAATCATTTTATTTTACTATTATTACTGATTATGGATTTTTCCTCGTAATAATTACGGGTCTGCACGTTGAAAAAGCCATAGTTATTCCACTATGGCTCATCAAAAGGTCATCAAAAGGTGTCATTAAAAACTGTATACGATTAAACCGGTAAATATGTAATCACCATACCTCCTATGATCAGGCTCGCAATATTGGCCGTTATTACATATAACGCTACACGTCCTTTCCTGAATTCTTTCACTAAGTTAAGAAAAGCGATCAGTTCTGCTGCAAGCACCACAATCTCAACAAATAGATAACCATATATCCAGTAATTACCTAAATCAGGTCCCGTAAGCATTGCATTCAGCCCTGCCTGGGTAATCAGATTGACTGCTGTAAAGACCAGCCAGCTTCTTTTTTGCCTGAATCCAAAAAGCAGAAAAATAATTCCCTCAATAAGCATCGTTAAGAGAACCCGCATTGCCACCAGAGCAGGAACCCGTAACGGAGCCTGACCCATTGTAAGGGTCTCCGATTCCATATCAAGGGTTAAAATATTACTATATGTTCTAAATGTTTCTTCAGGCAAAGCACATTGAAAGCTTTTATTATTACTTTGTACCACCAGCACTGCATCCTTTAAATCCTTAACCTGGGATGATGAATGGTTGTAATAAAGCCTGTAATACTTTTCCCATCCTTTTCTTTCCCCTTCCACCACTCTTAAGTATGTAACATCATGATCGGACATTTTTAAGGATAAAGACATCTTCTCTGGAGAGTTTAATACGATTATGGTAAAACCCGGCGGTTCCGCTGAGTTGGCGAACGCTGTTGAATAATAGCAGAAACATAAGAGGTGAACAATAAAAATGAAGATGCAGATACTGCTTCCATGCCTGATACTCCTCTCTCTTGTCAAAAAACCAGCCCCACCTTTATACACATTCATTTCTCTTTCCCCCTTCTATTTTGTTGTAATTATAACATACAAAGCCGGTATTATTGTTCTTCTTCCTTATAAAATCCTTAAAATTAGCTGTTAACATAGCAATATCAAGTCAAAAGGAGGTTCCTTATGGAGCGAAAACGGTACAAAACGGCTGCTGATTTTGAAAAGGAGGATGTTATGATGCACGAGTATATGTTAAAAACCAACCACATTTCAAAAAAATTCAAAAAAACATATGCAATTAATGATTTGTCTATGTCTGTAAGAAAAAATTCTGTCTATGGATTATTAGGACCTAATGGTGCTGGTAAATCAACATTGTTAAAGATGATTACAGGAATCATCACCCCCACTTCCGGAGAAATAATATTCGATAATCACCCCTGGAGCAGAAAAGATCTGTTAAGGATTGGTTCCCTCATTGAATCACCTCCTTTGTATGAAAATTTAACAGCTTTTGAAAATTTAAAAGTCCGGGCAACTCTTTTGGGGATCCCAACTGATAAATGCATGGAAGTTTTGGAAAGAATGGACTTAATGGATACGGAGAATAAGCAGATCGCTAATTTTTCATTGGGAATGAAGCAAAGGCTGGGGATTGCATTAGCGCTTTTAAATGACCCTGAATTATTAGTCTTAGATGAGCCTACCAATGGGCTGGATCCGTTCGGAATGGAAGATTTAAGGAAAATGATCCGGACATTTGCAGTATCCGGGATATCAGTCATTGTATCAAGTCATATCTTAAGCGAGATACAGCAGGTTGCCGATGACATAGGCATCCTAAATAATGGGTCACTTCTGTTTCAGGATAAAATTGATGCCAATGAGAATCTGGAACAATTGTTTATGGATATTATAAGAAAGGAGCGTGCTTCCTGATGTTACAAACCTATCTGGCAGCTGAAAACTTAAAATTTAAACGAACCCTGTTTCGGAAACTCATTTTATATATTCCGGCAGCCTTAATATTAATAGCAGTTATATTTTTATCTGTGGGGATTGGTTTAGGTGGTTTTTCAGCCTCCATTGTCTGTAATTGGTGTGTCCCCATTGCATCTTTATCCATTGTGATATTATGCCACTTAGTAAATAATAAGGAACAAAAACACAATTACAGGACTATTTACAGCCTGCCTATAGACTTGAAAAATACATTTATTTCTAAAACAATTTTAATAGCACTTAATCTTTTGCTGATATCATTATTACTTTCATGTATATCTATTATTTCAGAGTACATGATGTCAGGTGTCTTAAGTGCATTTAAACATACCGGATATTATGTTTTAGGATACTGCTTATTATGGCTGACTTTATTATGGCAGATCCCTTTCTGCCTGTTTTTGGATCAAAAGGCCGGATTCGTTGGATCTATGATCATTAACCTGATTTTCACTGGACTTGGTGGTTTGTTTCTTTCTCTTTCGCCTATATTCTGGTTTATTCCATATAGCTGGACCGCCAGATTTATGATTACCTTATTCGGAGTTTTGCCAAACGGATTATTAGTTCAGGGAGGTACAAGACAGATTCTGAGTTTAGGTCAGAGTTCACTGCTGGTGGTAGTAAGCATGCTCACTGCAGTCGTTCTTACATTTTTATTTGCACACTGGTACAGAGGGCAGGTGTATCGAAATTGACAATTGCAAGAGAGTTTCTCTCTAACTTTACAAAAATCAAACGAACCCCGCTTTTACTATTACATCTGCTGCCTCCTGTGGTAATCACAACCTTATTTTTAGTTTATTACAATTCTGGTGGATACCGCCTTTTTTCTGATGTTCGGCTGTTTTTCATTTTGTTGCAAATATGCTATCCTATGTTTGTTAGCTTTGTTGTACCAATTTTTATTAATTTAGACCGAAATATCAGCAACGTTCAAAATGCTCTGGGTATTGTGGGATCCAGAAGAAGCGTTTATCTTGGTAAATTATTCTTTCTGCTGTTCCTGTCTGCCATAAGTATCATACTATACGAGCTATGCTTCTATATTGGAGTGAATTTTTTTCTAACTATGAACGTTATGGACGTTGGATCCTATCTTTTCATATTCTGCTCGTTTTATTAAGTAACTTGTTTTTATATTTTATACATGTACCCATTGCATTTAAATTTGGTTTCAGTGTCTCTATTTTATCGGGGATAGCAGGAACAATTTTAGCCGGTTACTATGAAAATTACATTGGTGATAAAATCTGGCCGGCTATTCCCTGGGAATGGGGTGTACGGTTTTTAAAAGATTTTTTTGACCTGGCCTATGGATCGGTTATTCCTGGAGTGATTTCACTGATTATTATTACTTCGGTTGTTCTGGTTCTCACAATATTATGGTATAGTAGATGGGAAGGCAGAGTTATACAAGAGTAAGATTAGGAGGATAGTCTATGCCAAAACTGTTAGTCATCGACGATGACCTGGATATGCTGGCTCTGGTACGCACCGCTCTGGAAAAAGATGGTTACCAGGTGGATACTGAAGCAAATGCCGCTTCCTTACAGCCTGCCAGATGCCGGTTATACGATCTTCTGCTTCTTGATGTAATGATGCCCGGCGAGGATGGATTTTCTTTCTGCAGGCGGATCCGTACTGAAGTGGATTGCCCCATCCTGTTTTTAACTGCCAAGGCAGAAGATTCGGCTCTCGTCCAGGGCTTTGGCCTGGGAGCCGATGATTATATTAAAAAGCCTTTCAGTATTGCAGAGCTGCGTGCCCGGGTAAGTGCCCATCTTCGGAGGGAAGTGCGTCAGCCAACCCACATTTTAAGACGAGGCATCGTTCACTTCGATATACAGGCAAAAAACAGCATTTGCTGGTGAACACACACTGCCCTTTACCAAAGGCGAATATGCAATCTGTGAGCATCTGGCACTTCACGCCGGACAGGTGTTTACCAAAGAACAATTATATGAAGCCGTATTCGGCTTTGACGCAGAAGGAGATCCGTCCGCTGTCGCAGAGCACATTAAAAATATCCGTGCTAAGCTGAAAGCCCACGGCATCAGTCCTATCGATACAATCTGGGGGGTGGGTTACAAATGGCGAAAAAACGAAGATCTGTAAGTCTATCCTTTGTCCTTTTACGCTTTGGCATCATCATGGTTGGCTGCATGCTATTATGCTGCCTGTTATGGTATGTGTTGTTTATCCGGCTTGTAAAAATCGGTTTTTTCTATAACTCTTATACTTCCACCCGGCAGATAGAGCAAATGCTGGCTGGCGACCCGGAAACATTTGTTTCTCCAGGTGATGATTTTTTGGCAGAGTACGCTTTATTTGACCAGAACGGTAAAGTTCTGGAAAGTAATATCAAAGGAAGGAAACTGGAAAAACTGACCAGTCTTTTATATGAAGACGCCTATAATATGCGTGTTGCCAAACATACTTATGGAGATGGAAGCACAATAATCATACGATATTATTTCAGATCAGAGTTTGCAAATCCTGTTCTGCGGAGTGCCCTGCCACCCTTTGAATATATGTGGCTGGCATCTCTTGGGGCAGCATTGGTGCTTTGTCTGCTATTTAACACCCTGTGGCTACGTAAGCGTCTTGCTGCCAAGCTGAAGCTGTTTGGCGAGGTTAGCCGGAAGGTAGGTGAACAGGAATTGGATTTCACAATTCCATATGCAGGAATACGGGAATACGATCAGGCACTTGATGCAATGGAGCATATGAGAGATGCTTTGTACAACTCCCTGTCCTCCCAGTGGGCGGCACAGCAGGAACGGGAAGCAGAAATAGCCGCGCTGGCCCATGATTTAAAAACTCCACTCACCCTGGTGGGAGGTAATGCTGAGCTGCTGCTTGATGAAGAACTCCCTGAAAGCAGCCGTAGGATGGTGGAAACAATAGCAACCAGCAATGAACGTGCCAGGCAGTATGTTACAAGCTTCCTTGAAGCCTCAGCAGGTGAGGAGGAGGCATTTAAAAGCAACAGCCTGAGTGAACTGTTTGACCAACTGATCAGTAACACTACGGCCATTGCAGAATCAAGGGGAGTATGCATGAAAGTCCAGAATGACCTTAACGGCTTTGCAAACATTCAAAAAGATCATCTGCTTCGCGCCCTTGGAAATGTAGTACAAAATGCCATAGAGCATTCACCAGTTGGTGGTAACGTATATTTGACAGGGAGTATGGCAGATGGCGGCTGGCAGGTGACTGTATGTGATGAAGGACCTGGCTTTAGTAAGGCCGCTTTACAGCACGCAACGGAACGTCTGTGGCGTGGAGATACGGCCCGTGGTGCAGACGGTCATAATGGGCTCGGTCTTTGGTTTGCCGCACAGGTAGTTAAAACCCACGAAGGTCAGCTTTACCTGAGCAACACCAAGTCCGGAGGAGTTGTTACAGTTAAATTATGAGAGGTAAACTGTACCCTGATAGTAAGACACAGAAAAAGAGGCTGTGTTTAACTATTGGGGTACTTTTTGTTATATAATACTGTAAAAAGATTATGGAGGTTTTTATGGGAGGTAAGCGAATAACTCCAGCTCATCGTAACAAAGATTTTTCAAAAGAAGAAATTGAGATATTATCCCGAAATCCCAACGTTAAAAGTGTTACAGCTAAACAAATTAATTATACTGATGAATTTAAAATGCGTTTTTTAGAACAGTACCAGACTGGAAAAATGCCGTTAGATATTTTCATAGAGGCTGGTTTCGATCAAAAAACTTATTGGTCAAGGGCGAATTGATAAGGCGGCAGGTCGATGGAAAAGAAAAGCTCATCGTCCGGGTGGAGTTTATGATCAAAAGAAAGGACACTCGGGGAAAAAGCTCTCGGGTAACAAAGAGTTATCTTTGGATGAAGAAATCCAATACCTCAAACAGCAGAATGCCTACTTACGCCTTCAGACTTTCTGGGATTTAAAAGATGAGATTGATGAGTATATGGAATATTACAATAATTATCGCTATCAATGGGAACTCAAGCAAATGTCACCTGATGAGTATTATACCTATTTATTAACAGGGTTTATGCCATACTAAAAGGCGCTGATCACCAAAAAAGAATCAACGCCTTCTTTTATTATGTCCTTGACAAAGGGTACAGTTTACCTCTTTCCATATAAGTAAAATATCAGAAAAGCTATCTGTGTAAGAGTAAATGTTTTGGAAGTAGGAATAGGTTAATATCTAGGATAACAATACACTTAATAATCACATAATTACTGGTAAGCGTTTGTAATTTTATAGTTATCTACCACTCGATATTTATTACGGTCTGGGAGAGGAGGTATTATACTGAGTTAACCAGACTCCATCATCGTCTACCCAATAATAGGTATTGCCAACTTCAGATTTAATGTAGCACGATACAAACAGGTATGAATCTTTACCAAAGCAGTAGTCTTTCCCTGAAATAGTTTTCCAGGTTTTCGATGGATATGAGTAGTTTTTCTCTAAATACCACCACCGTTTATTATCATTATAGTCTTTTACCCAGCCCTGAACATAATTTCCACTAATCCAGCTCTTATTACCTATGTAAAACCATGGGGTCCCATTTACTGTTATACGACTTGTAGCTGTAATATTACTTCCTGTGCTTAACTTCCTTAAAATATCACCATCTACATTATCAGGGAAATCCCTTATACTAATATTAGTTCCCTGAACAGTTAACTTTGCACTTACAGGAATCTGTGATACAGTATCTGTAGTTTTCATGGGTATATTAATCATACCATCGGTTGCATAAAACATATCAAGCTCTGCGTTACGTCGCTTTACTAAGCCCGATTGTCTTGATCCCCCCAGCAATTGTGACAGTAAAACCTTTTACTACTTCGCTTTTAACAAAGATACTCTTGTTGAGTGCTTTGTATAAATCATTTTTAGAATTTGTAATATACTCTGTTCCTGCGTTAAATGTCAAAGAAGCAACGGCATCATACTGTGCCTGTGTAAACTTAGACACTTTTGGATGTTTATTAATGCCAGTTTCCACAGTGAGAATATCTGCATTGAATAATGTGGTTGCTCGACTCGCTGTGATAATGTCGCCCTCTTTAAGATTATCTGTAGCAACTACCTTATGGCCATACCCAACTGTAAGGAATCCAAAGCCATCATCGTAGACATCCAAACGATATTTCTCAAAACTCTTTATAAAATTTTTACCAGTAGTACTAACGTTCATTTTTATTCTTCTTATGTATTATTTATAAGCGCTTATACTATTTAAAAAGGAAGAATATTCAGTTTTGTAAACTGGTAAGGAACAAATTATAAAAAAATATTTTATGTACTCCACAAGACCACTATTAGTTAAGGTGGTTAGAATCCCGATAATTAAGTGACCAGATTTTAAAATCACCATTATTATCTTTATCAAACCAAAGAATTCCGTTTTCAACGCATACCCCTTGGTAATTTGTAAATAAATATTTTGTATACATTGTTTCAATCTGCTCACGAAAATCCGTTTCTGCGAACAAAGTATCAATTTGATCTGACATTTCATCCTCATTCTGTACAGGAATAACTTTTTTATTTACTCGTATATCAAGTGGATATCGAAACAATTTTATGAATTTTTCTTTATCTGTTATAGATTCTTTTATTTGTTTGGCGAAATTTTCAACTTCTGTTGATGTCATTTGACGACTCATAATACGATCTCCGCTGTAGTAATCATCATGATCATATCCTATAGGCATAAACGTTGACAAATACATACTAATCGTTACATCTTTTCCGGAAATATTGCCAGTACCTTTTAAATTGCCATCATAAACAGTACCTTTTAAATATCCGCCTTCATTATCATTTAACTCGAATTCCGTTGGACTTTTCATTTCTCCACGAAGTGTTCTTTCATCATCGGTTCGAGTAATATATGATGCAGTCAAAGAATCACCTTCCCTACGGATGTTCATTTGTACCTCTGATTCTCCTATTGTACCTTTAAAAATATTGTGTGTATTATTCCGGATTGGTTCTTCCATGGTGGTTTCAGTATATGTTTCCTTTTCTGTTGTTAACGCCTCAGTCTCAGATACTGCTGTTAATTGATCAGTGCTGGTTTGTTCTTGTTTAGTCATTTCAGTTTTTGTACAACCCATGCTGATGATACAAACGATAAAGGACACCATTATCAGTGCTGACTGTTTAACGCTTTTTGTTCTAATCATTTTCAAGTGCTCCTTTTTATGAAGAATTTTTTTATTCATTTGCTTCGTATATGAATAATAATAAAGTTACCAGAGTGATCATATCCAGTTTCAATATTGCAGATGGTGATAAAAGATTCGCATAATTAATTATATCATGGATTTCGTCTTCGGAGTCCGTTTTCTATTTTAAAGTTAAAAAGTGAGGCTATTGCTCCAATAAATTATTCATCTATTTTTGCAACAGCTCCCTTTTTACAATTATGAAATTTTCTATAATAAAAATATGGAATCCCATTGTGTTTTAACGGGTTGATAGCAAGATAAAATAGTCAGGATCACTCCACTGGTTCCTGTTAAGAGACCTATCTCATCCTTATTTACAATATGCCCTTCCTCTATTTCTGTATCTTTAAACCCAAACGGATATTGATCACTGTAGGATTCCAGTAAATGATCCAATATCTTCATATACACTTCATAGAAGAAGTTATCATCTGTGTATTCATAGAATTTTCTGGTCAGGCAACACAAACCAGAAAGACCGTGACAAAAAGTGGGTGAGATAACCTGCCGCATTCTTTTTAAAGATAATTTCATGCTATCGATTGCAAGCTTACTCATTTCGTCATTTTCCAGGATCTTTGAAGCAATCAATAATGAATACGCCACACCTGGAGTACCATAACACCATGCATCTCTGGATGGTACTGCTTTCTCCTGTTCCATCCCTAATATTTTTTGAGTTTCCCAAAAAATATCATCACTGTCTTTTATACAGCTGTTATAAATAAATTCTGACAAATACTTTATTGCTTCCAGCTGGTCTTGTACATATACTCCCGATTCATAGGACTTACATAATATTAAAAGTATGCCAGGTATCCCGTGCGCAACCCCTAAATTTATATATCCTATCTCTGGACTATTTTCCAGAGGAAACAACTGACTTTCATTTGAACGGATGGCAAACCGGGGGATATTGTCGTCCCCTGCTTTACAAATATCCGTTAAATATTGCAAAATGTGCAACAGAGTCTCTTTCACATTCGGCTGGGATTTAAAATTCAACAGATAATTGGCTGTACCGGTTAATCCATACATAATATCATAAAATAGTTCGTTTAATGGAAGTTCTTTGTACTTTAGAATATTACTTTCCGCAATATCAACAATATACTCGTTTAGACTCTTTATAAACGATTGATATCGTTTCCCATGGTCTGACATACAATGTGCAGCATACCCAACTCCGCATAGCCCATCAAACAGGGAGATATCATAGATGTTGTTTTTTCCCATATAGTCGTTTACGATCTCCAGATATTTATGGGCATACTTATCAAAATCATAATCTGGAAAATTTAATTGAAGTTCCGAAAACAGGATACATAATGCGGGATATGAAACTGCTACTGAAGTACAACGATACTCAGTGTTATTTGTAGCAAATATCTCCTGAACATAATCTGCGTCGGATAATTTTTTTGAAATATTTATTATGAAATGATCCAATTCACGCTTTTTTTCATTCGGTAAATTCATAATCAGCCTCCATTTTGGGGTATATCAAATTCCAGATCGTAAATTTCTTTATAAGAGGGACATGTTTTTAATAATTCCTCATGTGTACCTTCTGCCACAATCTTTCCTTCGTCCAGATAAATTATTTTATCAGCTAACATGACATGTGCAATTTTATGAGAAATAAATACACCTATCTTGTTTTTTGTAAGTTCAAAAAACGTGTTCATTATTTTTTTCTCACCCATTTTATCCAACGCCGCATTTGGTTCATCTAAGATATACATTTGTGCTTTTTTGAAAAAGCACCTGGCCAGAGCAACTCTCTGCCACTGCCCGCCAGATAACTGTGTTCCATCTGAAAACCATTTTCCCAACTGCTGATTTAAATCAGGAGGAAGAAAGTCTATACCGGCTTCTTCCAGTGACTCTCTTATCTGGGCTTCATTATCGATTTCATCAATGTTGCCGAATCCTACATTATCCTTTACCGAAAGTTCATACTTACAGTAATCCTGGAATAATATACCTGTTAATTTATGTAAGCTGTCAATATTAACTTTATTTAATGGGACTCCATTCATCTTAATCATATCGTCTTCCACTAAATAATATCCCAGTAATAATTTTATTAATGTACTCTTACCAGATCCGTTTCTACCGAACAATGCAACTCTTTGGTTTTTATTAATTTTTATATTGATGTTCTGAAGAACTATTTTATCTGTTTCCGGATATGCAAATGTCAGATTATTTATCTCAATCTGATTTAAATCATTTAGTTTGTATGTTTCTTCACTATTCCCATTTCCAGGCTTATTAAGAAAATTAATCAGTTTTGACATATACAGACTGTTTTGATTTATGCTGTAAATAATATTCATAATACTGTTAAAGCTATCAAACATCATGTTTATAATTCTTAAAAGTGCGACAGCGTTACCAATCAGGATTTCACCAGCAATTACGGAGAATATGATTAAAATCATGAGTACAGCCATACAGATCTGATCAACAAAATCAAATACAACAGATATAATCAGCCGTACCTTGGTGTTGTATAAATTTTCATTAATCACGCTTTGCTTTAAATCATTATGTCTCTTTATAATATGTCTGGCTAAATTAAAAATTTTAACTTCTTTAAATGATTGATCCTTTGTAAGTAAAAATTCGTAATACCATATACTTCTGGCTTTCTTAGCATTTCTTTCTTCTGTCTGGAACTCTCTTTTGCTTATGGATAAGTAAAAAATAGAAAAGGCAAACGCCGGAACAATAATCAAAAATACTGACAACGGCCGCCACGTCAGCATAATATAAACAGATGAAAGTATGGTAGTAATGGAAGTTACCAGTGTCAATGTGGTTGTAAAAATATTATAAGGCCTGAATCCCACCTGGGATAGGATATGCTGCAGCTGATCCTGTATGTCAGAATTTTCAAATTCCTCCAAAGACATAATAGCGCATTTATCCAATAACCTGTTAATTAATTCATAATCCAACAAGAATTGAAATTTGGTAAATAAAAAAGTTTTAAAACTTATAATCATACCTGACACAAAACTTATCCCAATATAGATTGCTAAAATCTTCAGCGAGAGATTTAAATCCTTGGCTGAAATAGCATTAATCAGGCTACCAAAAATATTTACGGATATTACGGGAACAATACCCGCGATAATATTAATAATTATGGTTAGTACAAATATTAGTTTGCTGGCCTGGAAAGAATATTTTAATGGATTTGGGAATCACTTTTAGAGAAGAAAGCATTTCCTTTACTTCTGAAGTACTTAATATTTTAAATTTCTGCATATTATTTACCACCCAATATACCTATTTTTTTTCTGTTGTAAACACAGTAATATGTATGACGTGCTAAAGTTCTCATCTTTTTTTCCAATTCCGTATTGGGACCAAATAATCGATTCATGTTCATATGCAGCAGACTGTCCAGTATGCTTAATTTTACAGCTTTGTTATCCGGGTAATATTTTTCAATTCTATTTAAATATTCTATCATTGATTCTTGTTTTACCGATAGTAGTTTCAAAATAAATTCAATCTCTGGATCTAACGTTTCATGATACAAATACTTTATTACGAAATCAACGTAGGTTTCCTTATGTTTTTTAAATTCTTTTTGATAGCTCTTGGTAGGATTTTCACAATTGAGAAATACAAACATATCCTCAAAACTCAAATTAAATGTTTGCATGTGAAAGAAAATAATCACTGATGCTAAAAGTTCATCTGTCACTTTTATATTATGATTATTTTTTTCATAGATTATGGTTTGAATTGCTATGCTGTCTTTGAAAAACACTTCATGTGCATAGTTCATCAAATCATACCCGCCATACCGCTCTAATTCAAGCTCGTAACAATTAATACTATAGTTTGAGATCAGAGATTTTTTCATGAGCTGGCTTAATATATCTAACATTTTGGGCAATACCATCATTAATCTGGTATTATCAGCTTTTAATCTCAACCGCAGATGTAAATCAGGATCTTTATACTGAATGAAGAAATAGCTGTCTATCTCTTTATTATCAAGTAAATTCTGCAATGGAGCATACAAAGCTTCACCTAACAGATAATCTGCATATTCCTCAATACCGTATATTTTGAAATATAGCCACTCATCCAAAGGCTCTTTATATCTGGCATTACCATAATTCCTGGTAATGTCAAAATCATTGGTCTTATGGGGGGTAGCATCCTGAGCTAAAATTAATGGTATTACCAATTCACAGCAATAAGAACTATCATTCAGTTTCACTGGATGTTCTGATTCTATATGATATCTTTCTACAACAGTTTCTGATTTTTCCAGTAATTTCTGCAACACAGATAAACATCTGTCCTCTTTCAGATTTAACAGAAGTTTTTTGTCTGCATCTACAGCATCCACCCAAAGGGGTATATTTCTTGAATTTATGTATTCGGTAAACTTATTTTTAAACTCAGCAAAATCATAATGTTTTGTTAAACCCAGATCGCCTATTTTAATAATCCATTTTTCCTGCTCCAATACGAAGTTTTTATATCGTATTGTTGGAAGATAGGCAAACTTCTCCATTAAGTATTGCCATGGTTTATTATAAAACCTGATTCCATCAGAAGAAATTTCGTCAATAAATCGTAATATTCTGGGTTTTAACTGCGGATTAAACATATTGGTAGATGTTGGGATGATTCTTTTATTGTTAACCGCAGACTTTAAATATAATTTGTTGTTTTTAAATTCTACTAAAATTTCATTTAACTTAAGTTTAAATGCCTGATCTTTGGAATTTGTAGTGCCAAAACTTGTTTCATAAGTGGAACCATGCATATTTCGGATCACGTTTGCGGAATATAAACTATCGGGTAAGTAGGTAAATTCACAGACCTGGCATTCATCACCATAACTTTTATTTATTTCTTAAAGAATTGTTCCGGATTCTTCATTAGGTGAGAAAATCTTCCAAATGATTTTCCTGCATAAGTGGACCCAAAAATATTACTTAAATAGTAGACATCTCTTCCATTGTCTTTTACATAATTAAAGTAGATTTCCATAGATTTGGGCAACTGATTCATATCAATATCTTCCGTTAATAGCATTCCCATATCTGAATCGGTTATCTCAATTTCCTGACCAAGTCTAATGGATTCAACATATTTTCTTTCAAAAAATCGTATCCAGGGGTTGATATACTCTCCCAAATTATTCATGCCGGTTTTTTCCATCATAATGGGCTGGAAAACCGATTCCTGTATCAGGGTCAATGAGTTCAGTCAAAGGAACACACCTGGAAAGGCCATATTTTTCTAGAAATTTGTTCTTGTAATCATTCAAACTATTGAAAGGCTCTTTGATATTAAATTGTATAAATAAATTGAGAAGCTTATTTATTTTTTTTATTTCATTTTGATTTAAATTGCACTCGCTGTAGGAGAAGGAGGAATCAATGGTCAGGTAGTTTTTGGAGTTGTAGATTCTCTTCATATCTTTGAAAATCTGCGTCAGGCATTCGATGGTATTATTTATATAGCCATTGGAATATTCCTGTATTTCATTTTTTATGTCAACTAATGAGTTAGTATTTATATTGTATTCCTGAAGTTTACAGATAAAGTATTCAAATTGGTCGACGATTGTTAATGGTGGACGAAGATCGGATATTAAATAACCTTCTTTTATGAGTGATTGGATATATGTATGAAATGTGTTTTCTTCCACATTCGGATATTCTTTTTTAAGGTTCTCTATAATATCAGTATAACTTACGTAATCACCTGATATTCTTAAAACTACTTCAAATGCATTGGAGTACTTTACAGATTTTTTATTTACTTTTCCCCCATCGCTGTCTTTTGTGCAGTTGAATAAGATTGCTTTGTTTCTCTGAATGGCAACACTTTCATTGATTGTGTATCGGAGGGATTTTAGGTACTTGGATTCGTACATAAAAACCACTTGGTATAACCACTCTGAATCAATCAGGGGATTCCTTTTTAATTCTGGACTGCTTAATTCAAATGATGTTCTGTCAGATGTAATATTGCCAAATGCAACGGTCGAAAATAATCCAAATGGAGTACACCTGGAACAGCTTCTGCTAAAATATTTATAGATTGAATTTAACAAATAATTTGTATCCCTTGCTGTGCCATCCTCTATATAATGCTGCATGGATTCATATAAATCTTGGCTGGCCACAAATATAGCTTCATTAAACTGATCTTTATATTGAGGAGAATCAAATAAAAACATAGTTTGATCTATGTTATTTGCATTTTCTATATTATCTGTCAATAAATTAATTGGCAGACCCGGTGTTCTTATCATAAAGGAACCTATATCTTTAAATAAATCTTTCATATTTTAACCGTATCCCCCTTGCTTAGCTCTTGTATGCCTGACCAAATTAGAAACTTAATATTCACCAGTAAATTACTTCCACAAAATGTAAACGTACATGCATTTTGTGAATCTTCTAAATGCATGTACGTTTGCATCGGGTTTAGGTTTACATGGAAATTAGTAGCATAACCATGTGTTTGTGCAATTTCTTGTCATTCCACATTCACTTGTTCCACAGGTAGTTCCTGTTAAACAACCAGGTGTGCAATAAGCAACACTAGCAATTTTTGATTCTCCTACATCTACTGAACCCTTGTCCATTTTAAGATCTAAATCAAAATCTTTATTCATGTCCTCGTCCCCCTTTCTATGTAGTTATATAATCTGAATTTGATCATATATAGTAAACGTGAAATGAATCACTTTACTACCAAGTTCATGTCTGTATTATATCAAAAAATATACTCTGTTTTGACTGCATGTAATTTTTACGACTTTACATGTAATTTTCAATGAGGGTGTTTATGTAATGAGGGTTATGGTGGGTTATGGTGGGTTATGATATCTATAATGCAAATGCTGGCAAAAAAACTGCGCTAAGCTGATTAAAAAGCTGTGCGCAGAATATTATTGAACGATACTTTGTGTTGTTTGGGAAGATTTTTATCAATCTATTTTTACAATATCAAATAGAAAGGGAAACTTTTCTGCAGTTTTATTTTCGAAGTCGACTTTGTACCCAGTTCCGTCTTTGTAAAATAAACCCTGGTTTAAATCCACTCTGATGTAACACATATTTTCATCATTTTCATTGTTATGGGCAAAATACCATGGCTCAAATACCTTAATTAGCTTTTCTCTGATTTTAAGATTTTCCGGTAATAATGGATGTCCGATATTTCGGGCAATTCCGGTAAAACGATACAGATCTTTACTTAATGAAACTATAGGATTTTGCTCGATATCTTTTACTTTATCAGACTTACCGTAAGTTACAATATAAAATGCTCTATTATTATAAAAAAGTATCGATAAACCTTACGGCTGGAATGTTATTGTTTGATGTGGCCAGTGCAAATTGATAGTCTCTGGCAAATAATGTATCTAAAACTCCAAGTCCTTCTTCATACGCATTCATTTGTCTTGTCTCTTATTTCCTTAATATTTTTTCCATTACTCTGCCTTTGGCAAGCTCATCTATTAATTTGTCCAGATACCTGATCTGCCTCATTAACTCATCTTCAATCTCTTCCACTCGGTATCCGCAGATCACTCCTTTGATCAGTGACGCATTAGGGTTTATGTGAGGAGCTTGGCGGAAAAAGTCTTCCACACTTACTTCCTTCTCTATTTGCTGTTGTAATGAATTGGTATCATAGCCTGTGAGCCAGAAAATAATTTCATCTACTTCTTTTCTGGTTCTTCCTTTTTTCTCTGCTTTTTTTATATAAAGCGGATAAATGCTTGAAAAGGGCATATGAAAGATTCGCGGTGTCTCCATCAGATGATCTCCTTTATATAAACCCTTTGGCTTCTTTCCAATCTATGAGAAGATTGTATCGGCTTGTGGTGAAACGTAAAACGCAGTAATTGGGATCCTCCCATCCACTGAAATGATTCTCCAGTCCACGGTACCACATCTCTCATTTCAGGGTCTGTTATTACTTCTATTGTACCCACTAATGTGATATTATGATCAATTGAATTAAAACAGATACTGGCTTTGTTGCTCAGATCAATTCGTTTGGTTCTATTACTTCCTAAACCGGTACAAAATGTGAGCCAGTTGATGCCGTCAGCTTTTGATACGGATATGGTTGAGGTTGTTGGAAAGTTGTCAGTGTCCATTAGTGTTAGGGCGCAGTATCCTTTTTCTTCACCTGCGGTGTTGGTGGCAATGATCTCTCCTGCTCTTGCAATGATTTCTTCGTTCATTTGATTTTCCTCCTGATTGGTTATGGATATAGTATATAATAATGGATAGGACAACTGGGTGTCATGTTCAAAACGGGGGGATAAAAAAATTGAGTCCGTAACTCCGTCGTGCCGATCTCGATTCCGCTTACGCTCCATCTCAATCGCGGGCTTCGCCCTATAAAAATAAGTGCCATAAAGTCCGGTTGAGAGCAAGCTCTCCCCCGGACTTTTTGACACTTATTTTTGCACGACTCATTGCCAACGCGTTAATTATTCAACGCCGCCTGTGCTGCTGCCAGTCTTGCGATCGGCACACGGAATGGGGAACAGGATACATAGTCAAGTCCTATCTTATGGCAGAATTCTACGGAAGAAGGATCTCCGCCATGCTCGCCACAAATACCAACGTGCATGTCAGGACGAACGCCCTTGCCTAACTTGATCGCTGTCTCCATCAGCTTGCCTACACCAGTCTGATCCAGTTTTGCAAATGGATCATTTTCAAAGATCTTGGTATCGTAGTAGGAGTTTAAGAACTTTCCTGCATCATCACGGGAGAAGCCATAGGTCATCTGAGTTAAGTCATTGGTACCGAAGCAGAAGAATTCTGCATCTTTTGCGATATCATCGGCTGTCAGTGCTGCTCTCGGAATCTCAATCATGGTTCCTACCTGATAGGTTAAACTGCTGCCTGCTGCTGCAATTTCTGCATCTGCAGTCTCAACAACAATCTTCTTTACAAATCTTAATTCTTTCTCATCACAAATCAGAGGAATCATGATTTCAGGACATACGTTCCAGTCTGCATGTGCTTTCTGAACGTTGATAGCAGCACGGATTACTGCTTTTGTCTGCATTCTTGCGATCTCTGGATAGGTAACTGCAAGACGGCAGCCTCTGTGTCCCATCATTGGGTTGAACTCGTGAAGAGAATCAATGATTGTCTTGATCTGCTCCACAGTCTTGCCCTGTGTATCAGCCAGCTTCTTAATATCATCTTCCTCTGTGGGAACAAACTCATGAAGAGGCGGATCTAAGAAACGAATGGTTACTGGATTTCCTTCCAGTGCCTCATAAAGAGCTTCGAAATCGCACTGCTGTACCGGAAGAATCTTCTCCAGAGCTGCTTCTCTCTCCTCAACAGTATCAGAACAGATCATCTCACGGAATGCATCAATTCTTTCACCTTCAAAGAACATATGCTCGGTACGGCAAAGACCGATTCCCTCTGCACCAAGTTCTCTTGCTTTTCTTGCATCAGCAGGTGTATCTGCATTGGTTCTGACTTTCAGTTTTCTATACTTATCAGCCCATGCCATAATTCTTCCAAACTCACCAGCAACGGTTGCATCAACAGTCGGAATGATTCCGTCGTAAATTTTACCGGTTGATCCATCAAGAGAGATCCAGTCTCCTTCATGGTATTCCTTACCTGCAAGAACAAACTTCTTTGCAGCTTCATTCATGGCAATTTCAGAACAGCCGGATACACAGCAGGTTCCCATTCCTCTTGCTACTACGGCTGCATGAGAAGTCATTCCTCCTCTAACAGTCAGAATACCCTGAGCTGCCTTCATTCCTTCAATATCTTCAGGAGAGGTTTCAAGACGGACTAAAACCACCTTTTCCCCTCTTTCTTTCCATGCTTTCGCATCATCAGCGGTGAACACGATCTTTCCGCAGGCAGCTCCAGGAGAAGCAGCAAGTGCCTTTCCAACCGGCTCTGTCTTCTTTAATACTTCTGCGTCAAACTGAGGATGAAGCAGAGTATCTAAGTTTCTCGGATCAATCATCTTAACTGCTTTCTTCTGTGATCATAAATTCGTCTACTAAATCACAGGCAATTTTTAAAGCAGCCTTTGCTGTTCTCTTACCGTTACGGGTCTGAAGCATATAAAGCTTCTTGTCCTCAATGGTAAACTCCATATCCTGCATATCTTTGTAGTGATCTTCCAGGATACTGCAGATTCCCACAAATTTATGATAAACTTCAGGCATAACTTCTTTTAACTGTTCGATCTTCTGGGGAGTACGAACACCGGCAACTACGTCTTCGCCCTGGGCATTCATTAAGAATTCACCCATTAAGTGTTTTTTCACCAGTTGCAGGATCACGGGTAAATGCAACGCCTGTACCGGAAGTCTCACCCATGTTTCCAAATGCCATCATCTGAACGTTGACAGCAGTTCCCCAGGAATAAGGAATATCGTTGTCACGGCGGTAAACATTGGCTCTTGGGTTGTCCCAGGAACGGAATACTGCTTTGATTGCACCCATTAACTGCTCCTTGGGATCAGTTGGGAAATCGAGACCAATCTTTTCCTTATATTCTGCTTTGAACTGTCTTGCAAGCTCTTTCAAATCGTCGGCATTCAGATCCACATCCTCTGTAACACCCTTTTTTTCTTTCATTTCATCAATCAGTTCTTCGAAGTATTTTTTGCCTACTTCCATAACTACATCGGAGTACATCTGAATAAATCTTCTGTAGCAGTCATATGCCCAGCGTGGATTGCCTGATTTTTCAGCAAGTACTTCCACTACGTCCTCATTAAGTCCGAGATTTAAAATTGTATCCATCATACCAGGCATGGAAGCTCTGGCTCCGGAACGAACGGAAACCAGAAGAGGATTTTCATTATCACCAAATTTCTTGCCGGTGATTTTCCATCTTTTCGATATGATCCATGATCTGCCCCATGATCTCGTCATTAATCGTTTCCCCATCTTCATAATACTGAGTACATGCCTCAGTCGTAATCGTAAATCCCTGAGGAACCGGCAGACCTAAATTGGTCATCTCTGCCAGATTCGCCCCTTTACCACCTAACAGGTTTTTCATATCTGCACTACCCTCAGTGAACAAATAAACCCATTTTCTTGCCATAAGTAAAATCCTCCTCAAATGTGTAAATTATGCTGCTCCCCCGCGCTTTCCATTGCGGAAAAGCCCTGAAAGTATTATAGCACAATTAAAGGGGTAGTAAAGAGGTTTTCATAGATTATTTAAAGTAATTATCTCTTTTTTAAATACAATTGTATTGAAAGTACTTACAAAGTCTGTCTTTTTCCGATATGCGATTTATGTTCGTATATACGAAATTACGTTCGACAAAAGCTCTGTTTCTTTAACAAAATTCGACATGCCACAAGGGTCAGTATCTCTGTCACAGGCATGACCGTCCAGATTCCGGTAACTCCCATAAAAATCGGAAGAATAAAGACCAGAATACTGTTTAAAATAATTCCCCGAAGCAGACAGATCTTTAATGCATTTCCCGGTTCCATCACAGACTGAAACCAGGTGGTATACAGTACATTCAGTCCCATTGCTGCAAAAGACAGGAAATAGATCCGAATGGCCGGAACTGACATAGCCAGAATTTCCTTTTCAGGTCTGACAAATGCTTCTGTCACAAGAGCCGGAAACAAAAGTCCTGTTACAGCAAACAACACACCGGATAAACAGGCGGTACGCTCTGCCAGATGTCTTACTTCCTTTAAACGGTCTTTTTTCCCCGCACCGTAATTTGTCGCCAGTATGGGCTGGACTGCCTGTGAAATACCGTTATTAACAGATGATGCGATATAGGCACTGTTGGAGATAATACCATATACAACCACGCCAAGTTCCCCTGCAACAGAAAGGATCTGACGGTTAAATAAGAAGGTTACGATTCCATTGCACATATCCAGTAAAAAGCTGGAGAACCCATTTTTCACTACAGCCACAGCCTGACTGAGATGAAAGCCTGAAACAAATTTTAAAGTATTCCCTTTTGAAATCAGGTGGGTCAGCAATATTAAGAGTGTCACACAGGTTCCGATCACAGTTGCAGCGGCAGCTCCTGCCATTCCCATATTTAAGGGAAACATCAATATATAATCCAGAATAATATTTAAAACTCCTCCGCAAACCACTGCTGTCATAGCCAGGCGGGGAGCTTTATCGTTTCGTACAAATACCTGATAAAAAGAAGCAAATAAAAAGGCGGGAGCTCCTGTTATGAGGATTCTTCCATATTCAGTTACATAAGGCGTCATGTTTTCATTTCTCCCCAGAAAACCCGTAACAGGCAGGAAAAATGCATGTCCAAGAACTACATAAATCACGCTGATTCCTGCAGCCATAATAAATGCCACTGTATAATACTGATTTGCTCCTGATTCATCTTTTTTCCCCTTACAGACGGACAGAAGTATGCCACCCCCTGCCCCAAACAGCATACCGGTTGCAAAAAAAAGGCTGAATAAGGGCAGCAGTATATTTAAAGCCGCAATTCCAATTGCTCCAACTCCTCTTCCAATCATAAGAGTGTCTGCTAATATATAAATGGAGGTAACCATTGTTGCACTAATTGATGGAAGAAGATAACCTGCAAATAATTTTTTAACAGGATCTTCCAGTAAATTTACTTTTTCATAATTAAGTCTCCTTTTGAAAGTCTTAAAATAGTTTACCATAATTTAATTAAATAACAAGGAAAAGAACGAAAGTATGATTTAACATTTAAAAGTCGGGGCATATATATTAAAATGACAGAATTTTTTATCTTAGTTTTTATGCAAAATATCATGAATTAAGATTGTTTCCAACGCTGAAATATGATACATTAGTGTTATCTCTGAAAATATATTAATAACAGGAGGAAAGATCGTATTATGAAAAAAAGAGCTCTCGCATTAGCCATGGCAGTAATGATGGCCGCAACACTCAGCGCATGTGGTTCCGCTGGTAAAGGAACCGCTACAACTGCTGCTCCATCTGCAGAAACCACAACTGCTGCAGAAAAAACAGCTGAAACTACAGGTGCTACATCCGTTAAGTCTGATTCTTCTACCGGATATGAACTTGCGCTGGTTACAGACCTTGGTACCATCGATGACAAATCCTTTAACCAGGGTGCATGGGAAGGTATGAAGAAGTACGCGGAAGAGAACAAGATCTCCTATAAGTACTATCAGCCACAGGAAGGTACTACTGATTCTTATTTAGAAACAATTGGACTGGCTATTGAAGGCGGTGCAAAATTAGTAGTATGTCCTGGCTTCTTATTTGAAGAGCCTGTATTCCTTGCTCAGGAGCAGTACAAAGACGTTCACTTCATTCTTCTTGACGGAGTTCCTCATAACGCAGACTACTCAGAATATAAGACAGAATCCAATGTTATGCCAATCCTGTTCCAGGAAGATGAGCCTGGATTCTTAGCAGGCTATGCAGCAGTAAAAGAAGGTTACACAAAGCTTGGTTTCTTAGGTGGTATGGCTGTTCCTGCAGTTATCCGTTATGGTTACGGATTTGCTGAAGGTGCTGATTATGCAGCTAAGGAAATGGGCATTGACGGCGTTGAAATTATGTACAACTACACAGGTGCTTTCGCTGCAACTCCAGAGGCTCAGTCTATGGCTGCATCCTGGTACCAGAACGGAACTGACGTAATCTTTGGCTGCGGCGGTGCTGTTGGTAACTCTGTTATGGCTGCTGCTCAGGAAAAGGGCAAAAAGGTAATCGGTGTTGACGTTGACCAGAGCTACGAATCTGAGACTGTCATTACTTCTGCCATGAAGCAGCTTTCCGTATCTGTATACGACGGCGTAAAAGACTTCTATGACAACAAGTTCCCAGGCGGCGAGACAAGCATCTTCTCCGCTAAGAATAATGGTATCGGCCTTCCTATGGAAACTTCCAAGTTCACCAAATTCACAAAAGAAGATTACGAAAAAATCTTCACTGAATTAAAGGATGGCAAAGTAACCCTGGTACAGCCTTCTCAGGATAACAACGATCCGAACAAAGACTTAAAGCTTGAAAAAACAAAGATTAACTTTGTAGAATAATCCGCGGGGATAGTGCCCTCCGGGCATACCACGATGTCAGAATTCTGACATAAAAAAGGAAAGGAGATGCCGTTTGATTCACCAGTCAGTAAAGATCTGGTCTCTTACGGCATCTTCTTTTTGCTTTAAAACTTTATTAACCGGGTACCGGGTCCCATAGATAGGTACCATAGTAAGGGGGATTTTATGGACTACATTATTGAGATGCTTCATATCACAAAAGAATTTCCCGGTATTATCGCCAATGATGACATTACACTACAGTTAAAAAAAGGCGAGATACATGCCCTCCTCGGAGAAAATGGAGCAGGCAAATCAACTCTTATGAGTGTATTATTCGGATTATATCAGCCGGAAAAAGGCTCAATCCGGGTTCGTGGTAATGAAGAAAAAATCACTGGTCCGCTGGATGCCAACGCACTTGGTATCGGCATGGTGCACCAGCATTTTAAGCTGGTAGAGAATTTCACTGTCCTGCAGAATATCGTACTGGGCATGGAGACGACAAGACGGGGCTTTTTGAAGATGGATGATGCCCGCAAAAAAGTAATGGAATTAAGTGAAAAATACAAATTGTTCGTAGACCCTGATGCGCTGATATCCGATATTACCGTAGGTATGCAGCAAAGGGTTGAAATCTTAAAAAATGCTGTATCGTGATAACGAAATCATGATATTTGATGAACCTACCGCAGTCCTGACTCCTCAGGAAATTGATGAACTGATGCAGATCATGCGGGATCTGGTAAAGGAAGGGAAGTCCATACTGTTCATCACACACAAGCTCAATGAAATCAAGGCGGTAGCAGACCGCTGTTCCGTCCTGCGCCGCGGTAAATATATTGGAACCGTAGATGTTGCTGATACTACGCGGGAAGAGATGTCAGAGATGATGGTTGGCCGTAAGGTAAACTTAACCATTAGTAAAAAAGGCATCGGAGCCTGGTGAAGTAGTTCTGGAAGTAAAAGATTTATCCGTTGAAGCCAAACGGGAAGGACAAACCAAAAAGCTGGTTCATGATGTGTCATTTCAGGTAAGAAGAGGTGAGATTGTCTGTATCGCCGGTATTGACGGCAATGGACAGACAGAGCTGGTTCATGCAATTACCGGTATTTCAGATCCCAGCTCCGGTTCTGTCACCATTAATGGGGAGGATATGACGAAAAAAAGTATCCGCTACAAAAATACCCATGGTCTCTCCCATATACCCGAAGACCGTCATAAACATGGCTTGGTACTGGAATACAATCTGGCATATAACCTGGTTCTCCAGCAGTATTTTGACAAAGAATTTCAGAGCGGCACATTTTTAAAGAATGACCAGATCTTTGACTATGCACAAAAACTGATTGAAAATTATGATATTCGAAGCAGCGAAGGGGCATTCACCACCACCCGAAGCATGTCCGGCGGCAATCAGCAGAAAGCCATCGTTGCAAGAGAAATCTCCAAAGGTCCTGATATTCTCCTTGCAGTCCAGCCTACCAGAGGTCTGGATGTTGGTGCCATTGAATACATTCACAACCAGCTGGTAAAACAGCGCGATGCAGGTGCCGCTATTTTGCTGGTATCTCTGGAATTAGATGAAGTTATGAATTTAAGCGACCGGATTTTAGTCATGTTTGAAGGCGGAATCGTTGCCGACTTAGATCCTGAGAACATTACCGTTCAGGAATTAGGACTTTATATGGCAGGCGCTAAGAAAGAAGGTGGCACACTATGAAACCGAAACAGATAAAAGATCATACAGGCATCCTCTCTTCCATATTCGCTATTATTCTGGGACTCATTGTAGGGCTGATTATCTTGTTTCTGTGTAATCCAGAACAGGCACTTCCCGGATTTGCTACGATTCTGAGCGGAGCCTTCACCCACGGAGCCAAAGGTGTTGGTCAGGTATTTTATTATGCCACACCGATTATTCTTACCGGTCTTTCCGTTGGATTTGCATTTAAAACCGGACTTTTTAACATCGGTACTCCCGGCCAGTTTATTATTGGAGGCTTCGGTGCGGTTTACGTAGGAATTCTCTGGACCTCTCTCGGACCGGCTCACTGGATTGTAGCTTTGGCAGCAAGTGTAATCCTTGGCGCCTTATGGGGGCTGGTACCAGGTATTTTAAAAGCGTACTATAATGTAAATGAGGTTATCGCCTCTATTATGATGAACTATATTGGTATGTATCTTGTAAACTGGATTACGAAAAGCTATAAGCCGCTGTTTAACAATTTAAGAAACGAATCCAAGAATGTGGCGAATACAGCTAATATCCCCAAGATGGGTCTGGATAAGATTTTCCCGGGTTCCAGCGTTAACGGGGGAATTATCATCGCAATTCTGGTAGTAATCCTTATATGGGTTATTTTAAATAAGACTACATTCGGATATGAGTTAAAAGCAGTTGGCTTCAACCGTGATGCCAGCAAATATGCAGGAATCAATGAAAAGAAAAGCATTATTCTTTCCATGGTAATCGCCGGTGCCATTGCAGGACTTGCGGGAGGTCTTTTATTCCTTGCAGGAACCGGAAAGCATATCGAGATTAAAGACGTACTTCCTTCCGAAGGATTTACTGGAATTTCTGTTGCACTCCTTGGTTTAAACAACCCCATCGGCGTTCTGTTCTCCGGTATTTTCATCGCATACCTGACAGCCGGCGGCTTTTACTTACAGCTGTTTGAGTTCTCCACAGAAATTATCGATATAATCGTTGCAGTTATTATCTATTTCAGCGCATTTGCCCTGATGGTAAAAAATCATCATGTCAAAATTCGTTAAACAAAAAAATGGAAAGACTGACGAAACTGGGAAAGGAGGAACGAAATCATGAGTGTTATTTATTTTATTTTTCAGCAGACCATGTATTTCATGATTCCTCTCATGATCGTTGCACTTGGAGCCATGTTTTCCGAGCGAAGCGGCATTATAAACATCGCTTTGGAAGGTATTATGACCATGGGAGCGTTTACCGGTATCCTGTTTTTAAATTTAACAGGCAAAAATATGAGCGGGCAGCTTCAGCTGATTATTGCCATATTAATATCCATGGGCACCGGAATGATCTTCTCTTTGTTCCATGCTTATGCATCCATTAACATGAAATCAAACCAGGTTATCAGCGGTACTGCTCTTAATATGTTTGCTCCTGCTTTTGCAGTATTCGTAGCCCGTGTTATTCAGGGTGTTCAGCAGGTTCCATTTAACAATACCTTCCGTATCACCTCGGTTCCTGTACTTGGCAGCATCCCATTTATCGGACCGCTATTATTCCAGAACGCCTATATTACCACCTACGTGGGAATATTAATCTTTGTATTATCTGCTGTTGTGCTTTACCGCACACGATTTGGTTTAAGGCTTCGGGCATGCGGAGAACACCCACAGGCAGCGGATTCTGCGGGAATTAACGTTTACCGTATGCAGTATGCCGGAGTACTAATCTCCGGTGCTCTGGGCGGTCTGGGCGGTCTGGTATTTGTAGTTCCAACTTCCACCAACTTTAATGCAGATGTGGCAGGTTACGGTTTCCTGGCATTGGCGGTATTAATCTTTGGTCAGTGGAAACCAGTCAATATCATGCTGTGTTCCCTCTTCTTCGGACTGATGAAAGCGGTGGCTTCCTCTTATTCCGGAATTCCATTCTTAAGTGCTCTTGGAATTCCAAGTTACTTCTACAAAATGGTTCCTTATATCATTACATTAATCGTATTGGTATTTACCTCAAGAAATTCCCAGGCTCCAAAAGCAGAAGGAATTCCATACGACAAAGGTCAGAGATAACAAAAAAGCCGCAGGACGGGATAAATCCACTGGATTTTCCCCCTGCGGCTTTTTTCTTTGTCTGATCCGGTGTCACTGAACAATCACGGTACCATATAATACATTACTAAAATGAAAAGAGTGATACTTCAATGTCCGACTGTAATTCGTTTTGTAACTCCACCTGTAATGAACGCTCCTATTATTCCTGGAATGCCAGCGACTACGGGCCTTCACCTCTCATTCTTAATATAAATCATGATACATTAAGAAATCCTTCCTTTCGAACTACAAGATGGACAGGAGAACATATGCAGCTTACATTTATGAGTATTCCTGTGGGGTACGATGTAGGTGCAGAAAACCACCCAGGCCAGGATCAGTATTTTTGCGTTGTAGATGGAGATGGAATGATTTATATGGGGGGATAGTCCATATGACCTGTTTTATTCCCACCCTCTTGATAATGGCTGTGCTGTTTTAATTCCAGCCAATACCTGGCACAATGTGATTAATACAGGTGACCGCCCTCTTAAAATCTATTGTATCTATGCGCCAACGGTTCATCTGCCGGAAACGGTTCACTGGACCAAACGAGACTCTGATTTGGAAAAGTGAAGGCAAAAAAATCCGGAAGAAAATCTTGCAAAAGATTCTCCTCCGGATTCTGTTATTAGAAATGGAACTTATCTTCGAAGTAGCTTTTAAGCTCTGCGATTGGAACTCTTACCTGATCCATGGTATCACGGTCACGAACGGTTACTGCGTGATCTTCTTCTGAATCAAAGTCATAGGTAATACAGAATGGAGTACCGATCTCATCCTGCCTTCTATAACGTTTACCAATGTTTCCTCTGTCGTCAAATTCACAATTATAATATTTGCGCAGTTCATCAAATACTTTTTCTGCACCTTCATTTAATTTCTTGGATAATGGAAGTACACCAATCTTAACCGGTGCAATAGCTGGATGGAAGCGAAGCACGGTACGTACATCACCTTCAGCAATTTCTTCCTCATCGTAAGCTGCGCAAAGGAATGCCAGTGTTACACGGTCAGCTCCCAGAGAAGGCTCGATTACATATGGAATATAACGTTCTATCTTCTCATCATCAAAATAGGTTAAGTCCTGACCGGAAGTGTTCTGATGCTGGGTTAAGTCATAATCAGTTCTGTCTGCAATTCCCCATAATTCACCCCAGCCAAATGGGAATAAAAATTCGATATCAGAGGTTGCTTTGCTGTAGAAAGAAAGCTCTTCCTTCTCATGATCTCTGACACGCATCTCATCCTCTTTCATGCCTAAGTTCTTTAACCAGCTGACGCAAAATTCTTTCCAATATGCAAACCATTCTAAATCTGTATCCGGCTCACAGAAGAACTCCAGCTCCATCTGCTCAAATTCTCTGGTACGGAATGTAAAGTTACCAGGCGTAATCTCATTACGGAAGGATTTACCAATCTGTCCGATTCCGAAAGGAATCTTCTTACGGGAAGTTCTCTGTACATTTTTAAAGTTTACAAAAATACCCTGAGCGGTCTCTGGTCTTAAATAAACCGTATTCTTGGCATCTTCGGTAACTCCCTGAAAGGTCTTGAACATTAAGTTAAACTGACGAATATCGGTAAAGTCATGTTTTCCACAGCTTGGGCAGCAGATATTTTTTTCATCAATGTACTGTTTCATCTCTTCCTGAGACCATGCGTCAACAGAACCTTCTATGGTGATTCCATGTTCGCCCATGTAATCCTCAATCAGTTTGTCTGCGCGGAAACGTTCCTTACATGCCTTGCAGTCCATGAGAGGGTCGGAAAAACCGCCTAAATGGCCGGAAGCGATCCAGGTCTGGGAATTCATCAGGATAGCGCAGTCCACACCAACGTTATATGGACTTTCCTGTATGAACTTCTGCCACCAGGCTTTCTTAACATTGTTCTTTAATTCCACTCCCAGATTGCCGTAATCCCAGGTATTTGCAAGACCTCCGTATATCTCAGAACCTGGATATACGAATCCTCTTGACTTTGCAAGTCCCACTATCTTTTCCATTGTCTTTTCCATGATCTTAACCTCTCTTATTTAAAAATAATGTAGCTTTTTCCCTTTGTTGTCTGTACAGTATGACTGTCCTTTATCACCACATTGTCGGAAACAAGCAGAATCTTTCCCTGGGTCTGTATGGTTACGGGATTGGCTGATATTACAACAACCGCCTGGCTCGCACCTTTTTTGGATACTGCCTTTTCATCCGCTTTTTTACCATCCGAAGCTTTTATAAAGGTTACTTTTTCTGATCCACTCTGACTATAAACTTCAGACAGCTTATTTACCTCAATGGATTCTACCAGATTGGCTTTATCTTCATACTGGGTTGTAAATCCAATCAATGCTTCAGCAGTAGCGTAATGGTACACCATCTTGGCCGTTCCTTTATCCAGTGTGCAGGAGTCTAAGGTGACCTGATTCTGCCCGTTGGCTCCGTTATACTGAGAAACTGCCTCTTCCAGAAATGCTTTCAGTTCATCCCCATTATAATAATCCTGCTGCGTATAAGATTCCACCGTTGCAGTCTGAAAGGTTCCTTCTTCTGTTACAAAAATTCTGCTGCTCTCTGAATTTAAGGTGCCGCCGCCGCCCTTCCCAAGACAGCCTGTCAGCATGCCCGCAGTCAGCAAAACAGCAAGAACCGCTTTCCTTTTCTTCATCCAATTTCCTCCTGCATTGGCACATATGAGAGCATTATACCAAATGCTGCCTTTCATTTCAATACTTAACTCCCCATCATCGTCTGCAAAATATCCAGAGAATGAAACTCACGGTCAACGTAACGCTTTTTGTTGATTTCCACACAGCGGGAGAACTCTATGAGCACCGGTTCCGTCAGGGTAAAGGTATATAAATGCTCGATCGGGGAACCGATGACATACTCCCATGCATAGTTCGCCGAATCACTGACCTGCCGCGGTGGTTTCTCCGTATATTCCCCGTTTAATACCATGGCCTTCAGCTCGAAAATCCGCAAAACCAGCTGGTTATCCAAAGCAGGCTTTAAAAGAGCCCGCACCGACTGGTATAAAAGCTTTAACAGTCCGGTCCCATCTATGTTCTCCCTGGAATAGTAATCGGTAAATTCCAGGAAATAAGAGCCATAGCAGGTACATTCCATATCAGCTGCCAGTTCATCAAATAATTGGAAATTTCCGCAGACTGAAGTGTGTAGGAATCCCTGCCGGCGTAAAGGGAAAACTGGCCAAAGGCAAAGGGCCTGCTCACCGCCATAAACGGATTGCCCGGCCTCCTTGCACCTCTGGCAAATGCGGTAATTTTCCCTCTTTCCCTGGTCAGTATCACAAGACGCTTATCCATCTCTCCTACTGGAGAAACTTTTAACACCATTCCCGTCAGTTTCTCTGTTTCCCTCAATTTCTACCACCGTTTTTAAATATCCTTCTGGCTATACCCATAATTTTTCATATACAGTTCACTGTCACGCCACTCTTTGCGGACCTTGACCCACAGCTGTAAATTCACCTTCGTCTCCAGCTGGGATTCGATCTCTCTTCGTGCTGCGCTTCCAATTCTTTTTAACATGGCGCCGCCTTTACCAATGATAATTCCCTTATGGGATTCCCGCTCACAGATAATATTGGCTTCGATATCCATGATTCCGTTGTCCCGTTCCTTCATTTTCTCTACTGTTACTGCAATTCCGTGAGGAATCTCATCGTTTAAAAGGCGGAGCGCTTTTTCTCTGATCAGTTCCGCGCAGATCTGGCGCATGGGCTGATCAGTCACCGTGTCTTCATCATAATACTGGGGGGCCTTCCGGAAGATACTTATAAATCAGATCCAGCATTAAATCCGTATTCTTATCCTTTAAGGCGGATACCGGAACGATTTCTGCAAACTTGCAGATATCTTTATAGGTGTTTATAAACGTGAGAATCTGTTCCTGGTTCTTCACCGTATCAATCTTGTTAATTACTAAGATCACCGGTGTCTTTACCTGGTTCAACTGCTCGGCGATATGCTGCTCTCCTGCACCGATAAAGGTGGAAGGCTCTACCAGCCACAGAACTACATCCACTTCTTTTAACGTATGCTCTGCCACATTTACCATATACTCTCCCAGCTTGTTTTTCGCCTTGTGGATTCCCGGAGTATCATGGAATATAATCTGCCCCCTGTCATCCGTATATACGGTCTGAATCTTGTTTCTTGTTGTCTGCGGCTTGTCGGAAGTAATGGCAATTTTCTGCCCGATTAAATGATTCATCAGAGTAGATTTTCCCACATTTGGGCGCCCGATTAAAGAAACGAAGCCAGATTTATAATTTTGATCCATATAGATTCTCCTTTGTGTTATGAGTGGAATAAGTTCTTTGTCTCTGCAAACATAGAGCTTTCCGCTGCGATTTTTTCTTCATTGCCGATGACACAGAGACTTCCGGTGCTTAATACCGCTTTTACGATAGGAGCCAGTCTTCTGATATCTTCCTGTGATGCATTTAACACTTCTTCCCGCTCTTTTCCCATCATTTCACTGGTCACGCCTGATAAATAGGCGGACAGCCCGCGGTTTCCTTTGGTAGACGGCGGATAGGGGACATCCATATCACTGATGGTTCCGATTACGTATTTGGTCATATCCCGATCTTCTACCTGGAAGTTTTCTAAATATTCCACCACACCCTCGTAGATCTGGTTTGTCTCTTTTAAGTTAGGATCCCGGTAAGAAGCAAAATAGCCCTCGCCAGAACGACCGAATCCGCTCATGCAGCCGTAAGCGCCTCCCTTGACTCTCAAATTGATCCAAAGGTAGTCATAACTTAAAATGACTTTTAAGATCTTCAATGCTCCGGTATATTCCATTCCAGTGCCTGCAAAGGTTCCGCATCTTGCCACATAGTTAACCTGGGAAGCAGTTGTGAAGCCTTCGTTTCTGTTTCCTGACGGGTAGAGGAATGAATACCGTTTTTCGTCCCCGGCAGGCAGCCCATCCGTCAGCTTTTTTCATTGCATCAGGCAGAAGGGCATAACCTTCTTTGTCTGCTGTATAGCTGACCAGCATATTGCCGGTTGTAAAAAGCTTTTTCACCACAGACTGAAATCTGGCTATAAATGTTTTCTTATCAGCCGGATATTCTTTATCCAGCTTTTCCAAAAATTCATAATAGCCGATTCCGCCGGTTATATCATTAAAGTAGGCTGCTGAGGAGAAATAGGATGTGGCCCTTGCCACTGCCGCTGAATGACAGGCTCCCTCCAGTTTCATTCTTGCTCTGGATCTGGTTTCGCTGATTACCTCTCCCACCCGCTTTTCATCATCCAAAAGAGAACGGGTCAGTATTTCATTTAAAATAGAAAATCCGAAATCAATTTTATCATAGAGAACTCTTGCACTTGCCATGAAATAGCCTTTAAACTGACCTCTGTTTTGTAAATCAGGATAAGAGGTGACACTAAAGCTGACACCGCCGCTGTTTAAATGAATCTCACTGGCTAAATCTCCGTAAGTGTAATTCTCAGTATTTACATAGCCAAGCAGGGATTTTAAAAATCCGACATAGGGTAAATCCTCCATGGGAAGAACCGATGTATCAAACAGCACTTTCAGGTAACCAATACCGGAACTGAACATCTCATGATGAATCACCTTAACTCCATGGACATCCTTCTCTTCCCAGATAATCTCCTCCGGCTCCCTGCTGATATCTTCCCTTGCAAGCATGGGGATCTTTTCCAAGTCCTCCTGGGGAGATGGGTTTTCCTGATATTCCCTTAACGCTTTTGTCTGAATGATTAACCGGTCAATCTCTTCTTCGGAAAGAGATGCCTTATACTCAGCAAGCTTTCCTGCTGTTTTTCTGTCTTCTTCCGCTGTTAAGTTCTTTTTCGGGCTGACGGTTAATACTGCCTCAAAAGGATTATCTAACAGATACTCTCTGATCAGCTGTTCAAAATAGCCGTCATCCACTACTTTCTTTAAATAATCAAAGGTGGCCTGATACTGTAAATGCATCATGGGATCCCCATCGTAAAGCCAGCTGTCCATGCACTGAAGTCCATACATCAGCCCTTTTGGTGCGGAACCGTAATCTGCTTCCCGATAACGGAATTCATAGTAATTCATGCCTGCCTTTAAACTCTTTTTGTTAATGCCCTCATCTGCCAGCTTTCTTAAGGTTCCCTTGACCACTGCAAGAAACTCTCCCAGCTGCTCTTTGTTGGCATTCTTTGCAATCACAGTAAAATATGGCTGCAAAATTCCGCTGTCGTATCCACCAAGAATATCCTGGCCAATTCCCGCATCAATCAGTGCCTGCTTTAAAGGAGCACCTGGCGCATCAAGAAGGGTATACTCAAGAATCTGGAATGCCACATACAGTTTGGGATCTAAATCGATACCCACTACGGTGTTGATGGAAAGATAGGTGGCGTTTTCTTCGGATTCCCCTTCTGTTATGGAATAGAATGTCTCTTCCTGTACCGGATGTTCAAAGGGTTTCTGTCTCTCAATTCTGGAATCAACCTCTGCCTGATCATAGTGGCTTAAATACTCACGGTCCAGCCATGTAAGCTTTTCTTCCATATCCATATCGCCATAAAGGTAAATATAACTGTTGGAGGGATGATAATACTTCCTGTGGAAATTTAAGAATTCCTCGTATGTTAGATCCGGGATAAAGGATGGATCTCCGCCGGATTCCTGACCATAGCAGTTATCCGGGAAAAGTACCTTTCTTGTAAAACGGTCAAGAACTTCTTCCGGAGAGGAAAAAGCACCTTTCATTTCGTTGTAAACCACTCCGTTGTAGATTAAATCTGAGTCTTTATCTTCCAGCTCATAATGCCATCCTTCCTGCATAAAGATCTTCTCTTCTTTATAAATGTTGGGATGAAGTACTGCATCCATATAGACATTCATCAGGTTATGAAAATCCTTTTCATTGCAGCTGGCAACCGGGTATACGGTTTTATCCGGATAAGTCATGGCATTTAAGAATGTATTAGGGAACCTTTGACCAATTCCACAAAAGGGTCTTTTACAGGGAACTGATCAGAACCGCATAAAACGCTGTGTTCCAGAATGTGTGCCACTCCAGTGCTGTCCCCCGGAGGAGTTCTGAATCCAATGTTAAATACCTTATTATCATCGTCACATGGTATAATGAAAATTCTTGCTCCGCTTTTCTTATGATGGAGTACGCATCCTGTGGCGTTTAACTCCGCAATTTCTTTTTCCTCCACAACCTCATAGGCTGCAAGTTTTTTTAATTGATTCATATATTATTTCTTCCTCCTGCAAATTCTGTATTAATTACATATTGCCCACTAATTTGTCTTTTAATATAGCCGCGCATTCCCTGACGCAAAAATGTATAAAAAGAACAGGATCGGATCCGCAGGATATTCCGTAAATATCAGGAATACCCCATTTTTTAGCAATTTGCTGGGCGCGAAATACGTGAAAATCACTGGTCAGCACTCCCACTCTTATGGGTTTATCGGGCACCTCTTCAAATGCCCCCGGAACCACAATGCCCGGACTGTTTAACCGGCTGGCCTTTTTCCTTGCCTGGTCCTCTTCAATGGCTACACGGCTGTAGGCAATATTCTCAACCGTACTGAAAGAACGGGTTTCTAAAATAAGCTGTTCTTCTCTTACACCATTATAAATCAGATAATCTCTCATGGCCTCTGCCTCTGCAACCGGCTCATCTTCTCCCCTGGCTCCGGATAAAACCAGAATGGCGCCTGGGTTCTTATCCACATACTCCACCGCCTTATCCAGACGTTTTTTTAAGGATTTTGTAATTCCTGTCTCTTTTACTTTCGCTCCCAGAACAATCACATAGTCCAGATTTGAAGTATCACGGACAGCCACACCTGTAAATACCAGAATCTCAACTACAGCAAACACTAAAACGCCGGTGCAGCACACGGTGGCTGCTGAAACCGGAACCCACAAAGGCACTTTATCCTTATGCTTATATAGGTTTCCCATCCTCCTGCCAATAACATGCATATGGCGGCGAAAAACAGCCAGATCAGGGAAAAAGATGTAGTTAAACCGGAATAAACCACAATCACAATATAATAAATGACACATATAACAGCTATCAGCCACAAAATCCATATCATACGTAAGCCTCCGCTCTGCCAGCTTTTATTTTTTAAACTGATTTAGACATTCTATAGCATACCACAATATGGCAGTTTCTACAACAACCACCCGGATTTGCAAGAAAAGAAAAACACCATCCGGCAGTTACCTGCCATGCCGGACAGTGCTTAAAATCTGATTTTATTTATTCCATTTCACTTCTGCGAAGAATATCGTATGGATCCAACTGTTCATCAAGTTCCACAAAAAGGATCTGTCTTGAATGAGGTGCACTTTCCTGTGCTTCCCCGTCTTCATTCCAGATACCTTTCACCGTCACTTCCAGGTTTCTTCCGTCAGGCTTCATCACCTCAATGGTTTCTCCCACAGTAAATTTATTCTTCTGCTCGATTCTTGCAATCCCTCTTTCATCAACAGCTTCAACCGTTCCTAAATAGGTGTAGTTTTTTACATAGGTGTTGTTGTCATAAATCTGAGTGGTTTCATCAGGCTTGCCAAAATAAAAAACCGGTTGTAAACTCTCTGTAGGTACATTTTCCGATTTCGGAACGGTACCAGTCCATATTAGCTTTATAAAGTTCAGGATCTTTGTTGTAATCATCAATGGCTTTCCGGTAAGTTCTTGCCACTGTTGCCACATAAAGAGCCGTTTTCATACGTCCTTCTATTTTAAAGCTGTCAATTCCCGCATCCATCATCTCCGGAATATACTCAATCATGCATAAATCCTTGGAATTAAAGATGTAAGTCCCTCGTTCATTTTCATAAACCGGCATATACTCGCCCGGGCGCTTTTCTTCCACAAGGGAATATTTCCATCTGCAGGGATGGGTGCAGGCTCCCTGGTTTGCATCTCTGCCGGTCATATAGTTGCTCAGTAAACAACGGCCGGAATAGGACATGCACATGGCTCCGTGTATAAAGCTTTCAATCTCTAAATCTTCCGGAATCTTTCCCCGGATTTCTTTTATCTCTGCAAGGGACAATTCTCTTGCTGATACCACTCGTTTTGCTCCCAGCTGATGCCAGAACAGATAAGTTCCGTAATTTGTATTGTTGGCCTGAGTGCTGATATGAAGCTCCATATCCGGAATCACCCGTTTTGCAATGGCAAATACGCCCGGATCGGAAATAATCACCGCATCTGGTTTTATTTCTTTTAATTCGTTAAAATATTCCTCAACTCCGGAAAGATCATCGTTGTGAGCCAGAATATTGGCTGTAATATAAACTTTTACCCCATGTTTGTGGGCAAAGGCAATTCCTTCCCGGATATCATCATTTGTGAAGTTTTTTGCCTTGGCGCGCAGTCCAAAGGCTTCTCCTCCGATATAAACAGCATCTGCACCGTAAATGACTGCGGTTTTTAACACTTCCAGGCTGCCTGCCGGAATCAAAAGTTCGGTCTTTCTCATGAAACTCCTCTCTCGTACTTCTCTTTTAAAATGCTGACAGTAATTCCGTCTCCAATTGGAACCACCGATGTAATAAGCTGGTCACAATGCTTTAATTCAAACAGATATTCCCGCATCCGGGTATGAATGGTCCGGTTGCGCCGCTCTACTGCATAGCGGGATTCTATAATGTCTCCATCCTGGAGAACATTGTCTGAAATCAGCATTCCGCCTGGCCTTAAAAGTTCAAGAATCCTGGGAAGCCAGATTAAATACTGACCTTTGGCGGCATCTAAAAAGACAAGGTCAAAGGGGCCGTTAAGCCCCTCTAATACCTCCTCGGCATCCCCTTCATACAGGGTAATTCGATCCGTTTCTCCGGCTTTTTCAAAGTTAGACTTCGCCTGGGGAATTCTTTTCTCGTATTTTTCTATGGTAGTGATATGGCAGTTACGGGGCATAGCCTCCGCCATTAAAAGGGCAGAATATCCGACCGCTGTTCCCACCTCCAATATGGCCTGCGGCTGCATGGCGGCAGTCATTGTCTGTAAAAAAGCAGCGGTTTCTTCCCGGATCACCGGAACCCCTTCCAGTCTTGCCTTTTCTCCAATCTCAGTAAGAAGACTGCTGCGGTCTGTCTCCAGAGATTTAATATATTCCGTTATCCTGTCGTTAACAATCATTGTTTATCTTTCTTTTCCTCCGTATTATCATTCATCATCTGAAGGATCTCTTTGGAGGTCATGGAAGTATTAAAGGTATAGATACCCGGATTCACCTTATAATCAAAGAACTCTGCCTGTATGATAAAGGAATATTCATTGGCAATTAAACCGCTTCCCTTTAAAAGTCTGGCTACCCGCCCGGCTGAAGCACCCTTTTCCACAGTAATATTCTTATCCTGGCCGGGTTTTTGTTCAACTGCGGAGGCATAGAATATCTCATGACCAAAATCATAGCCTCTGGTCACGCCTTCATACAGCAGCATTACGACCAGTGCAAAAATGATAAGTCTGGAGGATATGGCTATAATCGCTCCTGTTATTTTATTTATCTCATTCGTTGTCCGGCTCATAACGATCCATTCCTTTCGCCTTAAAGGCAGGAGTTTAATAAAACTCCTAGACCTCCATAATGATCGGCAGAATCATGGGATTACGCTTCATACGCTTCCAAAGGAAATCGCTTAAGCTGTCCCGGATAATATTCTTGATTTTACCCCAGTCATTGATTTTGCGTTCCAGGCAGTCCTGAACTGCATCATTTACAATGGCTCTTGCCTCTTCCATCAGATCCTCAGATTCTCTTACATATACAAATCCTCTGGACACAATGTCCGGTCCTGCAAGAAGCTGATTGGAATATTTTTCCAGAGTCAGCACAACCACGATAATTCCGTTCTGTGCCAGATTCTGTCTGTCTCTTAATACGATATTGCCTACATCACCAACTCCAAGTCCGTCTACCAGGATACCTCCGGACTGAACGTGATCTACTACTTTCCAGGATTCTGATCCCAGCTCCACTACGTCACCGGAGGACATAATAATTACGTTCTCCTTAGGAATACCCATGGACTGAACCACACTCTTTTGTGCAATCAAGTGGCGGTATTCTCCATGTACCGGTATAGCGTACTGAGGACGAACCAGGGCATACATAAGCTTAATTTCTTCCTGACATGCGTGTCCGGATACATGGGTATCTTCACAGATTACCTCAGCACCCTTCATGGAAAGCTCGTTTACTACCTTGGAAACTGCCTTTTCATTGCCAGGAATCGGGTTGGAGCTTAATATAATTACATCATTCGGCTTAATGGAAATCTTTTTATGAGTACTTCCAGCCATTCGGGAAAGAGCTGCCATGGATTCTCCCTGGCTTCCCGTAGTGATTAACACGGTCTGCTCATCGGGATAATTCTTCAGCTGGTCAATGTCAATTAATGTGCCTTCCGGGATATCGATGTAACCCAGTTCACTGGCAGTACCAATAACATTAACCATACTTCTTCCTTCTACTACAACTTTACGCCCGTTCTTGGCAGCGGAATTGATTACCTGCTGTACACGGTCCACGTTGGATGCAAAAGTCGCCACTATGATACGGTTATTCTTATGGTCTGCAAATATATTGTCAAAGGTCTTACCAACCGTCTTTTCCGACTGGGTAAAGCCTGGTCTCATGGCATTGGTACTGTCACACATGAGGGCAAGCACGCCTTTTTTTCCAAGTTCTGCAAAACGCTCTAAATCTGCCGGCTCTCCAAATACGGGAGTATAGTCAATCTTAAAGTCTCCTGTATGAAGAATTACACCTGCCGGTGAGAAAATAGCAAGGGCAGATGCATCGGCGATGCTGTGGTTTGTCTTGATGAATTCAATACGGAAGCAGCCTAAATTAATGGACTGTCCATGTTTAATCACCTTTCTCTTGGTGTTTTTCAAAAGATTATGTTCTTTTAATTTGTTCTCGATTAATGCGATGGTCAGTTTGGTGCCATAAACCGGAACATTAATCTCTTTTAAAATATAAGGGAGAGCACCGATATGATCCTCGTGACCATGGGTAATAACAAATCCCTTTACTTTGTTAATATTTTGTTTCAAATAGGAAACATCCGGGATTACCAGGTCGATTCCAAGCATATCATCTGTAGGAAATGCCAGTCCGCAGTCCACAACAATGATACTGTCCTCGTATTCAAAAGCAGTGATATTCATACCAATCTGCTCCATTCCTCCTAAGGGAATGATTTTTACTTTCGCGTTGCTGTCTTGTTTCTTCAATCTTTTACCTCCGTTTTATTATTTCCCGTCCTGATCTTCTTCCATTTTTTCCCGGCATTCCCTGCAGTACCCGTGAAGTTTCACTTCATGATCTGTTACCATAAACCCCTCTGTATCAAGAAGTGCCTGTTCCAGAGTATCTAAAAGGTCGCCCTTAAAGGAAAATACTTTTTGGCATCGGCTGCAAATGGCATGGTGGTGGTGGTGTCCGGACTCACGATTAAAGCCCCCCAGTTCGTAGCGGGCAAATCCATCATCAAAGCTGACCTTATCAATCACTGACAAATCCACCAGCACCTGTACAGTCCTGTAAATCGTGGCAAGTCCGATCTCCGGGCAGCTCTGTCTGGCCAGATCATAAATCTCCTCTGCAGTCAGATGTTCTCCCGGACGCTCAGCCATGAGTTCCAGTACCAGCATACGCTGATTGGTCACCTTGAGTCCTTTTTTTCGAAGCATATCTTTAAAAACTTCCTGTTCCATACAACAGTCCCTCAATCACTTACCATCATTTTTCAATATCCACATCCGCTCCGTCAAGCAGTTCGGAAAATATTTTAAATAAATAATCTATCTCGTTATCATCCTCAACAAACTCATACAAAGCTTCTTCTTCATTCTGCTTTGACATGTCTTTTAAGATGTAACATTCTCCTTCTTCATCCTCATCTGTGGAATCAGTTACCAACAGATAATTCATACCATTAATTCTGGTTTCTTCTAACACATAAAAAATTATTTCTTCCCCTTCGTCATTGGTCAGGGTAATTTTTCTCTCTTCACTGTTCATTGCCTGTCTCCCGTTTTAAACTGTCTAAATATCCCTGCAGAATCAATCCTGCTGCCACCTTGTCAATGACTGCTTTCCGGTTTTCCCGTCTCACACCGCTCTCCATTAATATTCTCTCAGAAGCGGCTGTAGTCAGTCTCTCATCCCATAAAACCACAGGAATTCCTGTCCGGCGTTCCAGCATATCTTTAAATTCCTCAGTCTTCTTAGCTCTGTCTCCAGCCGTGTTATTCATATTCTTAGGATAACCCAAAACAATGGTTTCAATCTCATAATCCTGAATCAGTTCCTCAATCCGGGCACAGGTTCTTCTCAGTTTATTTTCTTCTTCTCTCGTAATTGTCTCCACACCCTGAGCAGTTATACCCAGTAAGTCGGAAACTGCAACTCCAACAGTCTTAGAACCGTAATCAAGTCCCATGATTCTCATATTTCCTCTTTCCTGTCCATGCTTTCTGGACATAAAGGTATGTTCGTTAGAACGCTCCTCTTTCCTGTCCATGTTTTTTGGACATAAAGGTATGTTCGTAGAACGTTCCTCTTTCCTGTCCACGTTTTTTGGACATAAAGGTATGTTCGTTAGAACGCTCCTCTTTCCTGTCCATGTTTTTTGGACAACAAAACAAAGCTGGTTCGCAGCCAACTAGATAAAAACAAACTGCCAGACTCCGCCTCTTACCACTTCATCTGACAGCTGTAACGCATTGCAAAGGTCTTATAGAGTTGAAACCTACCCGACTGACACCAAATGGCGTCATTACTTTAACTTCGTATCAATATATACCCGCATCAGTTCTTCCAGAATCTCGTCCCGTTCCACTTTCATGATCAGACTTCTGGCATTCTTATGGCTGGTGATATAGGTAGGGTCACCTGACATAATATACCCCACAATCTGGTTAACCGGATTATAGCCTTTTTCTGTGAGGGCAATATAAACCTGTTCCAGTACCTGACTTACGTCCAGCTTATTTTCCTGGACTGCTTTAAAAAATTGTGTATTATGAATATCGCCCATGTTTCTCACGTCCTTTAACTGTTCTCCTTTATTTTAAACCATAATCATGGATTCGGCAAGACAAAAATTATTTTTGTCTCTTAACATTTTAAAAATATGATTTCATCTGTCAGCATTTTCCATAAAGTTCCCTTTATCATCCTGCCTTTTATTCCTTCTTCAAAAGGCACTGCTGCTTTGATATATTCTTTTGTATGGCCAATCACATAACGCTTTCCATCCACCTCATATTCCTCTTCCATCAGCACTTCGGTCTGACTTCCCAGATGAGATTCACGGTAAGAACGTGACATCTCCCGCTCCAGAGAAAGAAGCTCACCGCTTCGTTTTGTTTTTACAGATTCCGGGATCTGATCCGGCATATCTGCCGCTCTGGTTCCGTTTCTGACCGAATATTTAAACACATGCATTTCGTAAAACTGAAGTTTCTTTAAATATTCTCTGGTGGTTTCAAATTCAGCATCGGTTTCTCCAGGAAACCCTACTATGATATCGGTCGTTATGGCAGGATTCTTAAATGCACTGCGAAGAAGCTCACAGCCCGTTAAGTATTCTTTGGTGCTATATCTCCGGTTCATACGCTTTAACGTGGCATCACAGCCGCTTTGCAAAGACAGGTGGAAATGAGGGCATATCTTTTCCATTCCGGCAAGAGCTGACGCAAATTCCTCGGTTATAATCCTTGGTTCCAGGGAACCCAGACGGATTCGTTTGATTTCCGGTATTTCATGTACTTTTATAATTAATTCCAGCAGTCCGATTCTCTCTTCTGCCGGAAAATCCATGCCGTAAGAGCTTAAATGAATTCCTGTTAATACAGCTTCCTCATATCCCAGAGCTGCCAGCCGTGTGATCTCATCCACAACTTCCTGGGGCTTTCTGCTTCTGACCCGTCCTCTGGTGTAAGGGATGATGCAGTAACTGCAGAACTGATTACAGCCATCCTGCACCTTTACAAATGCTCTTGTGTGATCGCCGATCCTGCTGATGGAAAGGTTTTCATATTCAGCGGTATGGCTGATGTCAATCACGGTTTCTTCCTCTGTCACTTTGTTCTGTGCAAAGTAATCCTCCAGAATGGAAACCAGCTCTGTCTTCTTATTATTTCCTATCACCAGATCCACAGCTTCGTCTTTTTCAGTTCTTCGCCTGCTGCCTGAACATAACATCCGGCTGCAATAACGACTGCACCGGGATTCATTTTCTTGGCGCGGTGAAGCATCTGTCTGGATTTGCGGTCAGCAATGTTGGTTACAGAACAGGTGTTGATAATATAAACGTCTGCTCCCTCTGCAAATGGCACGATCTCATAGCCTGCGTTTTCCAATAGCTGCTGCATTGCTTCTGTTTCATATGAATTTACCTTGCATCCAAGGTTATGCAGGGCTGCCTTTCTCATTTTATTTTCTCCTATCTAAATATTGCTTAAATTTTCAGTATTTTCATGTAAAATTACCATTGACTTTTATACAATAAATCAGTAGTATTGAAGTGAAAAAGGGGGCGATTCCCTGATAATAAAAGAGCTCACGCAAGGAGGTTTTTCACATGAAAACAGTTCGTATATCTTTAAATTCCATCGACAAAGTAAAATCTTTCGTTAATGACCTGACAAAATTTGATACTGACTTTGATCTTGTTTCCGGCAGATATGTGATCGATGCAAAATCCATTATGGGTATTTTCAGCCTGGATTTATCCAAGCCGATTGATTTAAATATTCATTCCGAAAGCGCTGTCGATGAAATCTTAAACATTTTATCTCCATATATTGTAGATTAACTTGATTAAGAGTTATTTGAGAAATGGGATCCGTCCTTTTAATAAGGAGCCGGACCCCATTTTTTCTTTAACACCAGACTTTTTCTACGGTACGAATGGCCGTCTCAACCAGCTCATCAATCTTTTCTTCCAGTTTTTCTTCTGAACGCTCAATCATTTTAATGCTTGGCTTTGTAACGGGGTGCTTTGCAACAAAGATGGTGCAGCAGTCCTCAAAAGGAAGTACAGAAGTCTCATAAGTTCCGATCTTTTCTGATACGTCAACAATCTCCTGCTTATCAAAACCGATTACCGGACGGAATACCGGAATTGTACAGGCTGCATCTGTAGCTGCCAGCGACTGCATGGTCTGTGAGGCTACCTGTCCAATACTTTCTCCTGTGATTAATGCCTGTGCTCCTGCTTCTCCTGCCAGATGCTCAGCAATCCGCATCATATAACGTCTCATGATGATTGTAAGTTCCTCATGAGGACATTTGTCATAAATATAAAGCTGAATGTCAGTAAAATTCACGATATGAAGGTGAACTGGTCCGGAATATTTAGAAACCAGCTTTGCAAGGTCAATGACCTTTTCCTTTGCCCGTTCGCTGGTATAAGGCGGAGCATGGAAATAGACTGCGTCAATTTTAACTCCCCGTTTTGCGATCATATAACCAGCTACCGGACTGTCGATTCCACCGGATAATAAAAGCATGGCTTTTCCGTTGGTTCCTACCGGCATTCCTCCCGGTCCCGGAATAATTTTGGAGTAAATATTAATTTTATTTCTGACTTCTACATAAAGCATAACTTCCGGCTTATGAACGTCAACCTTAGTGTCAGGAAATGTATGAAGTATCACTTCTCCCAAATCCCGGTTAATCTGTTCTGAGTTAACCGGATACCGTTTGTTTCCTCTTCTGGCATACACTTTAAATGTAAAATGCTTATCGTCATAATATTGATCCACATAAGTTAAAACCTGATGTTTTAAATCCTCATAACCATTGTCCTCCACCTGAACCATAGGGCAGATGGCCGCGATTCCGAAGATGCGGCTTAATGATTCCACAACTTCATCAAAGTCGAATTCGGACTGAGCAGTAGCATAGATCCGTCCTGATTCCTTGGAAACGATAAAATCTCCATCCAGCCTCTTTAATGCATGGCGGATGTGTGCTACAAGAGCATCCTCAAATAAGAAACGGTTTTTTCCTTTTACACCGATTTCTGCGTATTTAATTAAAAATGATTGATATTGCATCTGTTGTCCTTTCTTTTAAAAACCCGTTTACCCTCTCTGGTACCGCCTGAGTACAGGCAGCAGTTCCTTTAAGGTTTGTATGCAGTAGTCCACTTCTTCCCTTGTATTAAAAACTCCGAAACTAAATCTTAAGGTGGAATCCAAAAGTTCCGGTTTTATACCAATTCCTTTTAAGGTTCCGCTGACAGCCGGATGATTGGAGGAACAGGCAGAACCTGAAGATACATAGATCTCTTTCTCCTCCAGCGCGTGAAGGAGTACTTCACTGCGGATTCCGGAAAAGCTGGCACTGACAATCTGTGGTGCCGACAATTCTCCTTTTAAGCTGTTTATGGTTACTCCGTCTATTTCTGACAGTCTGTCAATCAAATAATCCTTAAGCTCTGTAATTGCACGGATCTTCTCTCTGTGATTGGTATACATAAAGTTTGCGGCTGCAGATAACCCTGCAACACCCGGAACATTTTCCGTACCGGAACGCATACCTCTTTGCTGGCCTCCGCCATAAATCATAGGTCTTATTTTAACCCGTTTGTCAATGTATAGAAAACCGACCCCTTTCGGGCCATGTATTTTATGGGCGCTCACTGAGAGCAGATCAATTCCCTGGCTCTTTGGCCGGATCAAAAGCTTCCCATAAGCCTGTATGGCATCTACATGAAATAAGATGTTTGGATTTTTCTTATTTATAATTTTAGAAATGGCTTCCACTGGTTCAATGGCGCCGATTTCATTGTTTACATACATGATGGAAACCAGAATCGTCTCAGGACAGATTGCTTCCTCCAATTCTTCCAGGTTAATATGACCCTGTCCGTCAACGGAAAGATAGGTCACCCGAAATCCCTGCTCTTCCAGATAGGCCAGAGGATTATATACGGAAGCATGCTCTATTCCAGTACTGATAATATGGTTTCCCGAACGTTTATTGGCCATGGCAGTCTCGATAATTGCCAAATTGTTGGACTCAGAACCGCCGGATGTAAATACAATTTCCTTTGCAGCCACCTTTAAAGTTCCTGCAATGGTTTCGGCAGCTTCTTTGATATACCGTTCCGCATCCAGTCCTTTATGCCTGGCTGATGGATTTCCATAATCCTCCATCATTGTTTTAATTACAATTTCTTTCACCGGCTCCAGAACTTTTGTCGTTGCCGAATTATCAAAATATGCTTCCATTTATGTCATCTCCCTAAACGCTTTCCAACTGATACCCAAGTACAGAAAGAACGAAAAGTCCCGCTGTTTCCGTGCGTAAAATACGTTTTCCCAGCGTAATTGTATGTGCGCCGTATGATTCTCCAAGTTCCACTTCCCCGTCCTCAAAGCCGCCTTCCGGTCCGATGAAAATCCCAACTTTCATACCCGGTTTTATGCGGGAAACAATCTCCCTTGTGTGCACCATTCCTTCGGCATGTTCAAAAGGAAGCAAAAGAATGTCAAATTCCTTTGCATATTCAAAAGCTTCCCGAAGAGTCTTCACACCGGTTACTTCCGGAATCAAAAGCCGTTTGGACTGCTTGGCCGCACTTTCAGAAACAGCCGCCCAGCGTTTAATTTTGATTCCTCTTTCTTTTTATCAAGCTTCACCACAGCACGCTTCGTTTCAACTGGAATGATCTTAAACACTCCAAGTTCAACTGCCTTTTGTATGATCAGCTCCATTTTGTCGCTTTTGGGAAGCCCCTGAAATAAATAAATCTCCACAGGCAGCTCCGTACCGCCTTCCCGGATCTCTAATATCTTTGCCATTACCTCATCAGAAGAAATGGACAGAATTTCACACAAATAATCCTTATCCACTCCATTGCTAAGCAATATTTCTTCTCCAGGTCCCATGCGAAGAACATTTTTTATATGGTTCACATCTGTTCCGGCAATCCGTACCGTAGTCTCCCCGATCTGGTCCTGCTGCACAAAAAAATGATACATTTCTGTTCACCTATTTCTTTCTGACTGTTACAGAAACCCATTCTCCCTGATAGGTAATCTCCACCAGTTCAAAGTCATCGTTGGCAGCAAAGGCCTGCTTTACAGCTTCTTCCTTCATATTAATGATACCGGAAGTAATAAAGACAGTCCCTTTCTTCATATGAACCGGGATTTCCTTCTGTAAGGGAATTATGACATCAGCCAGAATGTTGGCAACTACTACGTCATATTTTTCAAAGCCTGCAGCTTCTTTTACTTCTTTGTCATCGATGATATTGCCCTTTAAAACCTTAAATTTCTCTGGGTCTATGTGGTTGGACTCCATATTTTCCATTACAGCAGTGATGGCATTTTCATCTAAGTCTGTTCCGAATACTTCCCCGGCTCCAAGCTTAAGTGCTGTAATACCAAGAATCCCGCTGCCGGTTCCCACATCAAGAACAAGGTCACCAGGCTTCACATATTTTTTCAACTGACGGATGCAAAGCTGTGTGGTCTCATGCTGTCCTGTACCAAAGGCAGTACCTGGATCAATTTCGATCAGTAGTTTTTTTCTTTATGCTCTTCGGGGATCTCCTCCCAGGTAGGTTTAATTAAAATATCATCCACAGTAAATGGTTTAAAATACTGTTTCCAGTTGTTAATCCAGTCTTTGTCCTCAGTCTCGCTGGTTTCAATGGTACGGGCTCCCAAGTCCGTAAACATAGAAAGCTCGTCAAGTCCCTCTTCCACCTTTATTAACATCTCTTCTATATTGGTATCGGAGTCCGGATCTAAATAAAAGCTGACTCTCGCCACTCCCTCATCAGGGGGCAGTTCCGGAAGAATGTCAATGAACATCCCTTTCGTTTCCGCTTCTGTAAGAGGAATATTGTCTTCGATTTCGATTCCTTCAATTCCAATTTCATCAAACATGCTGCTGACTAAATCAACAGCCTCCGTTGTTGTTGTAAGAGTAAATTTTTTCCATTTCATAACAATTCCCTATCCTTTTATAATTTTCACAAAGAGACACAACAAAACCACAAGTACAACAGGGCGTACAATCTTCAGCCCGTTTTTCACCACAAGACCGGAACCGATGTAATGCCCTGCAATACAGAATACACCAGCTGCCAGACCAAGTGGAATTAAAACTTTACCATTTATTAAAAATGTTGTCAGAGCCGCAATGTTGGAAGATAAATTAATCACCTTGGTGGTTCCGGAAGCACTTCTGATACCCATTCCTGCAAGGCCCGTCAGTACAAGAAGCAAAAACGTTCCCGTTCCAGGCCCGTAAAAGCCGTCATAGCAGCCAATCACAAGGGCAGCCCCCATGGTGACCAGAATCATTTTTCTCTCAGATACTTCCTTATTTTCTTCCTGCTCTCCCAAATCTTTATTCTTTAATACATAAAACGCAACAACCGGCAGTGCCACTAACATCATGGTTTTTAACACCGTCTCACTTGCAAGCAGGGACAAATGGGCTCCAATGACAGAACCTACTATTGCCAGAAGTGCTGCGCACAGAGACAGTTTTACTTTTATATAACCACTTTTTGCAAACCGTGCCGTAGAGACTACAGTCCCCATGGCAGATCCCATCTTATTGGTACCAATTGCAAGATGGGGCGGTATTCCCGCAGCAAGAAAAGCTGGCAGTGAAATAAGTCCTCCTCCGCCGGCAATGGAATCTACCAGACCAGCCAGAAATACAAGAGGACACACAATTAAGTATTGATTCATCTTCTGTTTCCTTTCTTTCGTCGAATCCTATTCGAATAAAAAACATTCACAAGGAAAACCACATGATATCATAACATACAATGAAATGGGTTGCAAGCGCAGAAAATCGGGCTTTCTCCGGCATATTTCGTAAAAAATAAATTTTTTTAAATTTTTTTCAAAAAGAATGCAATAAAATTTCCACTTGGTGCATTAACTAATTGAACGGATGAAAAAGACTTTTGTTCCGTAGCAGATATAAGGGCAAAAAAAAATATCAAGTAAACGAAATTCCTTGATGCATTACACCCCATCACACCCGCCTGAGTGTCTGTGACCGGAACAGAATCTTTTTTACAAAATTACAATCTAAAGGCAATTAGAATTTGTAATGAAAAACAGGAGAAATTTGGAACGGCTGGTTATTCAGTCATCTCAAATGTCTCCTGTTTTTCGTTTATACAAAAAAGTCCTTACGGAACCCATGCCCCGTCAGCCCCTACCTTATAACCATCCGGCGTGACTGTATTCAAAAGAAGTCTGCCCTGTGTTCCGTCAGACATGGTATTAAAATAATATGCCTTTTTGTCAATCAGCTGCCAGCCAGTTCTCATGGCACCAAGCATTCCATCATCAACGGGATTTAAATAATACTTTGCGCCATTCTGATCCGAATACCAGCCTGTGACCATGTGTCCCCCCTGATCAAAGCGGTACCATCTGCCGTTTATAAATTTCCAGCAATTAGAAGGCCATGTGCCGTCACTGTACTGAAACCACCAGCCTGCAGGACTATAATACCACCCTCTTCCAGTACTGCGGTTTCCCGGACCATCATCGTCTTCATCCTCATCATCCCAGAAGTCAAAGTAATCACCTTCGTTACCTGGTCCGCCGATTTTGGTGCCGGAACCATTCCAGCCTGGAAAATCTCTGGCAGTCTGGCCATTATCCGCCCATGCATTCATGGACAGCAGGATTATCATTCCTGACAATACTGCTGCCCATATTAATTTTTTTCTTACCCCTTTCATACCTTCTCCCTTCTCCGTAACATGTACTTTCAAAGGCTTTATTTAAAAAGTCCCTTCTTTTTATGTTTATCATTGTCCGGGTTCCCGTTCATGGCTTCATCAAAATTCTTTAAAGCTTCTTTTTGCGCCTCAGTAAGACGCTCAGGTACGGAAACCACCAATGTAACATAGTGATCGCCTCTGACAGCACGATTACGTAAAGTAGGAACGCCTTTTCCTTTTAAGCGAACCTTGGTATCTGTCTGTGTTCCTGATTTCACTTCGTATTCTACATCGCCGTCTACGGTTTTTATCAGTATGGTGCCGCCAAGTGCTGCTTTTGCAAAGGAAATGGGCACCGTGGAGAAAATGCTGGTATCCTGGCGTTTAAAAATGGGGTGATTGGAAACCACTGCTTCAACCAGAAGGTCTCCCCTCTCTCCGCCATTGGTGCCAGGCTCTCCGGCTCCAGCCAGTCTTACGGACTGTCCGTTGTCAATTCCGGCAGGAATGGTGACTTTGATCTTCTTTCTCTTTGTGATATATCCTGTACCATAGCAGTCCGGACATTTTTCCTTAATCACTTTACCGGTACCGCCGCAGTCCGGGCAGGTCTGTACGTTCTGGATCTGACCAAAGAAGGACTGCTGGGTGTACATAATCTTGCCTTTCCCGTTACACTTGGGACAGGTCACCGGTGATGTACCCGCTTTTGCACCGCTTCCATGGCAGGAAGCACACTCTTCCTTAAAATTGATCTCGATCTCCCGTTCGCAGCCGAAAATCGCTTCTTCAAAGCTGATGCGGATGCTGGTTCTGATATTTGCTCCCTTTAACGGACCGTTATACTGGGCGCTTCTTCTTCCGCCCCCAAAGATATCTCCAAATATCCCCGAAAATATCTCCCATATCGGAGCCGTTAAAATCGAAACCGCCAAAGCCGCCTGCTCCGCCGCTTCCATCAAATGCAGCTGAACCAAACTGGTCATACTGGCGTCTCTTGTCCGGATCACTTAAAACGCTGTAAGCTTCAGAAGCCTGTTTGAATTTCTCTGCAGCAGCAGTATCTCCAGGGTTCGTATCCGGATGGTATTTTTTAGCCAATGCGCGATAGGCCTTCTTAAGTGCTGCATCATCTGCATCTTTGGAAACGCCAAGGATTTCATAATAATCTTTTTTACTTTCTGCCATCTTAGGTCTACCTCTCATAATTGTAAGGAATTTATTCCTGCGGAAAAAAGTGCTGTATTCCTACAACACTTTCCCCAAAGCCCTGTCAAACGACTTAATATTAAACTTCTTTGTAATCTCCGTCTACAACATCGCTGTCCTGGTAAGAAGCACCTTCTGCTCCCATGTCAGGACCTGCGCCTGCGCCTGCCTGAGACTGTGCCTGCTCATAAACCTTTGCAAACAATGCCTGAGCGCTGTTCATCAGTTTTTCCCGGCCTGCCTTAATATCTTCAACCTGAGCATCGGTCATATCTTCCAATGGTGCTCTGTTAATTGCTTCTTTTAATGCATTTAAATCAGCTTCAACAGTTGCTTTGTCTGTATCTGCGATCTTGTCTCCAACTTCCTGAAGTGCTTTCTCTGTCTGGAATACCATGGAATCTGCATCATTTCTTGCATCAATGGCATCCTTGCGTTTCTTATCCTGAGCCTCGTATTCAGCTGCTTCTTTTACAGCCTTATCGATATCGGAATCGGACATGTTGGATCCGGAAGTGATGGTGATATGCTGCTCTTTTCCTGTTCCTAAATCTTTTGCGGAAACGTTAACGATACCATTGGCATCAATATCAAAGGTAACTTCGATCTGTGGAACACCTCTTCTTGCTGGTGGAATTCCATCCAGACGGAACTGTCCGAGAGTCTTGTTGTCTCTTGCAAACTGTCTCTCACCCTGTACTACATGAATGTCAACTGCTGTCTGGTTATCTGCTGCAGTAGAGAAAACCTGGCTCTTCTTTGTAGGAATAGTTGTGTTTCTCTCGATCAGTCTGGTAGCCACGCCGCCCATTGTCTCGATGGATAAGGAAAGCGGAGTTACGTCAAGAAGAAGGATATCGCCTGCACCTGCATCGCCTGCAAGCTTACCACCCTGGATACATGCACCGATTGCTACGCACTCATCTGGGTTTAATGACTTGGAAGGCTCTTTGCCTGTCAGCTGTTTTACTTTCTCCTGAGCTGCCAGCATACGGGTAGATCCACCAACTAAAAGTACTTTTCCAAGCTCTGCTGCTGTCATACCTGCATCTTTTAATGCACTCTGTACCGGAATAGCAGTACGCTCGATTAAATCAAGTGTCAGTTCGTCAAATTTAGCTCTGGATAAGTTCATGTCCAGATGCTTAGGACCTTCTGCTGTTGCAGTAATGAAAGGTAAGTTAATATTGGTTGTGGTAGAAGAAGATAATTCTTTCTTTGCCTTCTCTGCAGCTTCTTTTAATCTCTGCATAGCCATCTTGTCACCGGATAAATCAACGCCTTCTGCCTTTTTGAATTCATCAACCATCCACTGTGTAAGACGGTTATCGAAATCATCTCCACCTAAACGGGTATCGCCGTTGGTAGAAAGTACTTCAATTACTCCATCACCGATTTCAATGTTGGAAACGTCGAATGTACCGCCGCCTAAATCGTATACCATGATCTTCTGTTCTTTTTTTTCATTATCAAGACCATAAGCAAGTGCTGCTGCTGTCGGCTCGTTGATAATACGTTTTACATCAAGACCTGCAATTTTTCCTGCATCCTTGGTTGCCTGACGCTGTGCATCGTTAAAATAAGCCGGTACTGTAATAACTGCTTCTGTAACTTTTTTCTCCTAAATAAGCCTCTGCATCTGCTTTTAATTTCTGAAGAATCATTGCAGAAATTTCTGGGGGCTGTAGTTCTTTCCATCAATGGTAACTTTATAATCGGTACCCATATGTCTCTTGATGGAAGAAATGGTACGGTCTGCATTGGTTACTGCCTGACGTTTTGCAGGTTCACCAACCAGTCTTTCTCCATTCTTTGTAAATGCAACAACGGATGGTGTTGTTCTTACGCCTTCGCTGTTTGGGATTACAACTGGCTTACCGCCTTCCATAACGGCTACACAGCTGTTTGTTGTTCCTAAGTCAATTCCAATGATCTTACCCATAGTTTTTTTTCCTCCTATTTATTAAAACAAAATTGTGAGAGTTTCTGATTTATAATTAATTAGCTACCTGAACCATGGAGTGTCTTACCACGGTATCCCGATAGGTGTAACCTTTTGAAGTTCCTGGGAAACTATATTCTCTCCAAGAGAATCATCCTCCACATGCATAACTGCATTATGGTAATTAGGGTCAAACGGCATTCCAACCGCTTCGATTGGCTTAACCCCTGCCTCATCCAGAGTTTTCATCAGCTGCTTATAGATCTTTTCCATACCGTCAGCAAAAGGTGATTCCTTATCCGCTTCCGGAATTGCTGCCAGACCCCGCTCAAAATTATCAACTACGGGGAGAATTCTCTCTATAATGTCTTTTGCTCCTATTTCAAACATGGCAGACTTTTCTTTTTCAGTCCGCTTTCTGAAATTATCAAATTCAGCCATGGATCTTTGAAGACGGTCTGTAAGCTCTTCAATCTTCTCATCCTTCGGATCTTTTTTCTCTTTCTTCTTACCGAAAAAGCCTTTCTTTTCCGGCTCCTCTTTCGCATCGCCTTCCGGCTCTGCTGTTTCTTCCTGTTCCTGTGAACATTCTTCCTTACCGTCGCAAGTAACGTCTATCTCTTTTTCAGAGGAAACGGCATCTTCCTGATTTGTCATCTCTTCTGCCAGATTCTCGTCTGTTTTAACATCTTCCATGCTCAATATTCTACCCTTTACCTTTCATCTTTTTTCAAAATGGTATCCAGCTGGGTCATTAAATTCCTCAGCGTATTGAGTACCTTTTCATAATCCATTCGCTTGGGGCCAATGATACCGATGGTACCTCTTAAGCCTTCCCCAAGTTCATAGTTGGCGGTAACGATACTGCAGTCCTTCATCGTCTGTACAGGTGCTTCATCTCCGATGTACACCTGGATTCCGGAGCTGCTTTCCGAACTGTTTACATCATCTACCAGTTCCTGGAGTAGTTCCTTCTGTTCCAGCGCACCGATTAACTGACTGGCTTTTTCTCCGTCGCTTAATTCGGGATATTTAAAAATATTGGTTGCTCCGCTGGTATAAATCTGAAGATCCTCATCATCGGCTCTGATGGCTGCTGCCACCTCCGATAAAACCCGATCCACCACTTCACTGTGGGTACCTGCCTGGGTCTTTAACCTGCTGATCACTTCTAAATTGATCTCTTCTATAGAAAGCCCGTTTAAAGCATTATTTAAAAGAATGTTAAGATTCAATATTCCTTCGTCGCTTAGTTCTGAACGAATGGGGATAATGGTGTTCTTTATGATATTGCCTTCCACCACAATTACCACAAGCAGTTTTCCTTCATCTACCTTAGACATCTGAATAAACTTTAACTTGTTATGATGGTACTGGGGCGCACTGATCATGGCTGCATAGTTGGTATTCTGGGCAAGCAGCTTAGCCACCTGCTTTAGCATAGATTCTACCCGGTCCACACGCTTTATCATTAATTCTTTGATCTCAGTAAACTCATCTTCCTTTTCCTGAAGAATGGTATTCACATAGAAGCGGTATCCCTTATCGGAAGGAATCCTTCCAGCAGAAGTATGGGGCTGCATAATATAACCCATCTCTTCCAGATCAGACATCTCATTCCGGATGGTGGCGGAGCTTAAATTCAAGTCCGTATATTTTGAAATAGTACGGGATCCTACCGGTTCACCTGTTTCCAGATAAGTTTTAATAATTGCTTTTAATATAATGATCTTCCGTCCATCCAGTTGATCCTTATCATCCAAACTGCCACTCTCCTTTCAGAGGTATTTGTTAGCACTCGACGTTTAGGAGTGCTAACATCTTCTTTTCATAATATATTCTTTTTTTCTACTTTTGTCAATACATTCCTGAAAATTTTTAAATGAAGTTTTTGTGACCTGCATGTACATTTTATCTCAATTTTCTATCAAATATTACAAAGCCTATGACATTTTTTTCTTGACATTTAACACTTTTGTAATATAATGGTAATTGATACACCATAACAACACGATTGCGAGGTAAATCATGATTAGTTTTTCAAGACGATTCCGGATTACCGGATTTCTGACACTCCTTTGTATTCTGCTGTTATCCACTACTGCAATGGCTGCCCAGACGGCTGATAGCCAGAGTACAGCTAGCCAACAGTCAGGGAGTGTAGATACGGATAAGCAAATGAAAAAGAACAGTACCGAAACGGTTGCTACTGCAAGTGACGCTACGATGAGCGATGAAGTAGGACCGGGCATAGAAAAGAAAGAACTGCCAGAAGAAAAAGCACCCACAGGTCCGGTTTTTGAAAGAGGAGCATCTCTGGGAATATTCTCTGCAACAGCCTACTGCCCCAGCAGCTCAGGAAGACAGCAGAAGACTTACTCCGGAACCATACCACAACCGCTGCACACTTTATCTGCAGATCTTACTGTACTGCCACTTGGATCAAAGGTCATGATTGATGGCGTTGTCTATACGGTGGAAGATACCGGAAGCGGTATCAGAGGAAACAAAGTGGATATCTATTTCGGAAGCCGGGGAGAAGCTCTCGCTTTTGGAAGACAGTCAAAAGAGATATTTGCTGTAATAGAAAGATAGTAAATCATTGTCCATATAGGTTGCCGGAAAGAGGATTTCTCCCTTTCCGGCATTTTTTTATGCAGAAAATCCTGCTGCGGTGTACAGAAATATATAAAAACTTGACAAATATGGAAAAAAGTGTAAAATAATTACTTGTACCTCATTTATTACAAATCTGTTACATATATTTATATTATATTAATTTGTGTGTACTTTTTGTAAAAAAGAAAGGAAGTAATTATTACATGAATAAAACAAAGAAATTACAATGGTTCCTCGGAACATTACTAATGATAGCATTTTATACAATATCACCCGCTTATGTCCTTGCAGGGCAGACTCCGGGGATTATAGACGGTGCGGATGAAACCAGCATCCGGGGATGGGCCTGGAACAGTACAGATCCCTCTTCCCCCCAGGAGGTTAAGGTCATCATTACCAATCAGGCAACCGGAAGTGTTGTGGGAGAACTGACTGCTTCTGCCACGAAATACAGAGAGGATCTGGCTGATCAGGGCACCGGCACTGGAAATTACGGTTTTGAAGTATCCGCTCCCTGGAACAGTTATGGGGACGGCTCCTATCTTGTAGAAGCTTATGCAGGCGGTCAGAAGCTATCCGGCTCCAGGGTATATGGTGTAGGTTCCTTTGCTTCTTCAAACGGGCTTCGTTCCCTTGGAATGTTCAGGACTACAGCTTACTGCCCATGCAGAGGCTGCTCAGGCAGATGGGGAGGAAGAACCAGTACGGGTACGGTCGCCACTGCAGGCCATACCATTTCCGTTGATCCAAGAGTAATTCCTTATGGAAGCCGTCTTATGATCGGAGGAGTAATTTATACGGCTGAAGACTGCGGCGGTGGGGTAAGAGGAAATCATATTGATATCTTTTTAATACCCATGGAGAGACCCGGGCTTATGGCACCAGGAGTATGGAGGTTTTTCTGGTTCAGTGATGAAGTTTATAATAGAATAAGGGGTCTGCAAAGAAAGTAATTGTTCTCTCTTTGCAGACCCCTTATGTTACAATAAAAACTCACTCATCACGTAATTGCTGATATCGATTCCACGTTCTGTAAGCCGGTAAAATCCTTCCTTTAACTCCATCAGACCTTCCTGCTCCAGTTTATCCAGGACAGGGCCATATACATGGCGTATATTCTGGCCGAAACTGCTGACAAAACCATGAGCAGACACTCCTTCTATCAGGCGGAGACCTAAAAACATATACTCCTCCATCTTTTCTTCTATGGAGAGGTGTTCAAACTCCTGCCTTAAAAGCTTGTCAAACTCTTCTTTATCCCCAAAACTGCCATTGATATAATCCTGAAAACTGGCTGTGTTATGATAACGGCAGCCTTCCATATAGGAAGAAGATCCAAGCCCCAGGCCTAAATATTCCACTCCTGTCCAGTAGCCAATGTTATGTCTGCATTCATATCCTTTTCTGGAATAGTTGGAAATCTCATACCGCTCATATCCCTGTTCTTTTAAGAACTCTCTGGTCAGATAATACATCTCTCTCTCCATGTCTTCGTCAGGTAACTCAGGAAGAGACATCAGACGCCTTCGTTCCTCTCTTGTCATAGAATCATTATCCATCTCCACATGATCTCCATAACGGTCATAGAACGGGGTTCCTTCCTCAACGATGAGGCTGTATGCCGATATGTGCTCTGGCTTTAACATGGTAACCTTTTTTAATGTATTCTTCCAGGATTCCACTGTCTGACCGGGAATGGCCGAGATTAAGTCCACATTTACGTTATCAAATCCCGCCATGCGCACTCTCTGATAGCTTTTTAAAAACTCATCGTAGGTGTGTATCCTGCCAAGATAGCCAAGTTCTTTATCGTCAGCTGACTGAAGTCCCATACTGATCCGGTTTACTCCGGCACGTTTGTACTGAATGAGTGCCTCTGAGGTAACGGTTCCCGGATTGGCTTCCATGGTAATTTCCGCCTCCGAATGAATGTCAAACTGACTGTTTAAAGCGTTAAGAATGGCAGTCATCTGATTTGTTTCCAGAATAGAGGGCGTCCCTCCCCCGATAAATATACTGATGACCTGATATTCTCTGGTATATGCACTCTGGTATTTTATCTCTTCCAGCAGCTGTTCTGTATATTCCTGCTGCATCCGTTTATTTCCGGGAAATGATAAGAAATCACAGTAAGCGCATTTACGTGCACAAAACGGGATGTGCACGTAAAGTTCCATATTTTTTTTATTCATCATCTAATTTCAGTACGCTCATAAATGCCTTCTGCGGTATCTCAACGTTACCGACCTGGCGCATACGTTTTTTACCTTCTTTCTGTTTTTCAAGAAGTTTTTTCTTACGTGAAATATCACCGCCGTAACATTTGGCAAGTACATCTTTTCTCATAGCTTTTACTGTCTCACGGGCAATGATCTTGCCGCCGATGGCTGCCTGAATTGGAATTTCAAAAAGCTGTCTGGGAATCTCATCTTTCAGCTTTTCACACATTCTTCTGCCGCGATCATAGGCGGATTCTGCATGTACAATAAAGGAAAGTGCATCCACTTCTTCTTTGTTGACTAATATATCCAGCTTTACCAGTTCAGACTTTTCATAGCCTTTCAGCTCGTAATCGAAGGAAGCATAGCCTCTGGAACGGGATTTCAGTGCATCAAAGAAATCGTAAATGATTTCATTTAACGGAAGTTCATATTTTAACAACGCTCTGGTAGCTTCCATATATTCCATTCCAAGATAAACACCACGGCGTTCCTGACAAAGATTCATAATGGCTCCTACAAATTCCGTAGTTACCATAATTTCTGCGCTGACAATGGGCTCCTCCATATATTCAATCTCAGTTGGATCAGGAAGATTGGAGGGGTTGGTCAGTTCCAGCTTCTCCCCCATTCTTTTTGAAAACATGATACACTACGCCAGGTGCAGTCGTCACAAGATCTAAATTATATTCCCGTTCCAGACGTTCCTGGATTACCTCCAGATGAAGAAGTCCTAAGAATCCGCAGCGGAAACCAAAGCCAAGGGCAAGTGATGTCTCTGGTTCAAAGAATAAAGAAGCGTCGTTAAGCTGAAGCTTCTCAAGTGCATCACGAAGATCATTGTAACGGGCTCCGTCGGAAGGATACAGACCACAATACACCATGGATGTTACCTTTTTGTAACCAGGAAGAGCCTGCTTACATGGTCTGTCAGCATGGGTAATGGTATCTCCCACTGCTGTATCCTTTACGTTTTTGATACTGGCAGTTAAATATCCAACCATTCCTGCAGATAATTCTTCACAGGGTAAAAACTGGCCTGCTCCAAAATATCCGACTTCCACTACCTCTTCCACCGCACCGGTGGCCATCATTCGCACTTTATCTCCTTTTTTAACCGTTCCTTCTTTTACGCGGAAGAATACGATAACCCCTTTGTAGGAGTCATAAAGGGAATCGAAGATCAGAGCCTGAAGGGGTGCTTCCGGATCACCTGCAGGAGCTGGTATTTTCTCAACAATTGCTTCCAGTACCGCTTCTACATTGAGACCTGTCTTGGCAGAGATTCTGGGTGCATCTTGAGCTTCAATGCCGATTACATCTTCAATCTCCTCAACGACCCGCTCCGGTTCCGCACTGGGAAGGTCAATTTTATTTAATACTGGAAATACATCCAGGTCGTGATCCAGTGCCATATAAACGTTTGCAAGTGTCTGGGCTTCAATTCCCCTGGGAGGCATCTACTACTAAAACAGCGCCGTCACAGGCTGCCAGGCTTCTTGAAACCTCATAATTAAAGTCAACATGACCCGGTGTGTCAATCATGTTAAAAACGTATTCCTGTCCGTCATTTGCCTTATAAACTGTACGAACTGCCTGGGCCTTGATGGTTATTCCACGCTCCCGTTCCAGATCCATATTATCAAGAATCTGAGCCTGCATCTCTCTGCTGGTCAGAAGTCCTGTTTTTTCAATAATTCTGTCTGCGAGAGTTGATTTTCCATGATCAATATGAGCAATAATGCAAAAATTACGTATTCTATTCTGCTGGGCAGCTGCCATAAAATATAATCCTCTTTTCTGATGTTTCTGGTGTCTTCAAATATACCATTAAAATTAACGGTTGTCCACCGGGAAAGCGTTGAAATCACTGAATCATATACATTTCCTGTTACTATTTTCGCTTGCAAATACAGGAAATATGTATTAGAATAATAGTAAAGAAACAACCGCCCCATTACAAGGGGTTGGCCAATGACAATGATAGAAATCCATACTTGCTACCGTCCAAAGTATACAAGGGTGGGGTTAGATTTCATTTTCAGAGAAGATGCAAAGCTGGATAAGCCTGATAACATAACAGGCTTCCAGCTTTTTTATTTACTACTATGTTGTTTGTTAATTTCCTTTTAAGACCATATCCAAAACCTCTGAAAGGGGTTCCATGGCATTTAATGCTTCCTGGTAGGAATTGGTCTGGGCGCCGACTTCAATCAAAGCGGATCTGGCTCTTAAATGTTGGTTATAACGTAGCCCTTTTATGTAAATCTTGCGGGTAAGACCAGGGAAATAGGCTGCGCTGTCCAGCTGCATCTGAAAGCTGAAAGCCAGATTCTTCTCTCTGTATGGATTGGGCAGATATTCAATGGGACCTTCGGGAGTCTGGCTGACTCCGTTAAAAAACATAACAGGAGCTGTCATTTTCCCATTGACCTTATTAACCATATGCAAATCACTGTTTACGCCATCCCGGTGCACATCCAGGATTACTTCGATAGAAGGATTATCCTGAAGAATTCTGGTAATGCCATCAAGTGCGTATGTATATGCTTTGTTTCTGTCAAGCTTTCCATTTTGCAAGTCATAAACGGAGGTATCGTGAATGACATTGTAGCCCTTTGCTGTTAACAGCTGGGTTAAATAATTTCCGATTCCAACAACGGTTGCTTCTTTATTACCAGACGCAAAATCAGTATATTCTTCCTGGGAATGAGTGTGGTAGATTAAAATCTGGGGTTTATCATTTCCTCCCTCCAGAGTAAATTTCTCTGAAAGAAACTGATCGGCTTTCATCAAATCCCGTCCAGCCGTGGTTGAGGTATGAACACTGTAAAAATGCTTCATCATATAATCGTAATCTGCCAGCTGCTCCTTCCGGTAAGTGGTTCCCACAATGGGCCAGATACTGCTTGATGCGCAGGTCATTGCAGAATTCTTTTCCCCACTGGCAGGTATGGGCTGCTGCGGCTCTTTGGCCACTTCCTGTTTTGGGGGTTCTGCGGCCGCCTGGCTTTCCGATGTCTCCTGGGAAACCTTGGGTGTACCGGCATTTACACTTCCATCTTCCCCGCTCTCTTCTCCTCCATCATATAGAAGAAAGCTGTGTTCCTCGTAAAACTTCCCGCTTTCTAAATAACTCCTGTAGGCAGGATCATTTTCTCCGTAATAATCTTCTGTTGTTCCGTTTTTATTCGTATAACGGGATAAGGGGGAATGACTGAAGAAAAAACCACAAAACAGGCTTCCAAGTGATTTTTCCTGATACAGTATCTTCCCGCCTTCCCCTTCCTGCTCCCATACAGAAGCAGGATACTGGTAACGCCAGATTATGGCGGCGCTATCTGCAACGCCCTCTCCAATCCAGTTTTGAATATCTTTTAAATCCAGCCTGCCTGCTGCCTGGGTAGCTTCTCTAAGACTTAAAAAAACGGCCAGAATCAGGCTTACTGTAATCATTAATTTTTTAATTATCCGGTTCAATCTTTCACTGCTCTGTTTCATAGCCGCCTTCCTGCATTCTTGATTATAATATACTATGCAGAAAGGTGGCTGTTTACTACGAAACTTCCTGTCCCAAAAAGGTCATGTGGATACCCTCGGAAATGGTAAAGCTTAATTCTTTCACAGTTTCATCAATATCTGGAGGTGTTACATAAAGCGGTCCAAATTCTGGCTCTAAAAGTTCCCGGATCAGATCATACTGTTCATCAGAATTAAGATTTTCCATAAAATCCCCCATTCCTTTGGTTTCCATATTTTCTGACAGTGCCCGGATTAAGGTTGTCACTGTATCATGGACGATTGCAGCAGCCCCTACAACAGTAGGTACGCCAATTGCCATGACCGGTACCCCTAAGCTTTCTTTTGTTAAGCTGTTGCGGTGATTTCCCACTCCGGAACCGGGATGGATTCCGGTATCGGTAAGCTGTATGGTTGTCCCAAGACGTTTTACGCTTCTTGCTGCCAGAGCATCAATTGCAATTATGAGATCAGGCTTTGTTTCTTTAATAATACCTTTTAAAATCTCGGCTGTCTCCATTCCTGTCTGAGCCATAACGCCTGGTGCAATCCCACTGATCACAGGCATGGGTTTACCACGCCAGAAATCGTCTCCATACTGAACCTTTAAATGTCTGGTAACCTGAAGATTATTAAGAACTCTGGGTCCCAGAGAATCGGGAGTTACAGAAGAGTTACCAAGTCCTGCCACCAATACATGAAAATTGGGTTTTGTGAAATCTTTTCCTTCAAGCAGCTTGGATATCTGTGCTGAGAGTTCTTTAGACACCTCTCTGTGATAATCCTCATCTTTTAAAGACAGCTGGTCTGCCTCCAGGGTAATATAGGTTCCAATGGGTTTTCCCATGGCTTTTGACCCTTTTTCATCAAGAATTTTTACCTCTGTCATTTTAATCCGGCTGTCAGCCCGATGCCATTCTCTTAATGATACACCTGATATTTCTCCGCCGTCACCAGGAAAACTTTCTTTTTCTTCAACTGCAAGGTCTGTACGTACTTCAAATGTGTTTTCCATTTCTTCCTCCTTTCCAGCATTTCTAAGGTATTTTCTGCAAAAAAGCAGGAATTATGTATTGACATATGTACCGAAATTAGCTAGAATATAAAAGTATGTTTACATTGAACTGTCCGTGTCCAGGCTTTGATGCAAAACAAAGAATAAATAATATTACATTTTATTGGAGGTGTACAGATTGGCTAACATTAAATCTGCAAAAAAAAGAATCTTAGTTAACGAAACTAAGGCTGCTAGAAACAAAGCGATCAGATCCAAAGTGAAAACATCCATTAAGAAAGTGGAATCTGCTATTACTGCCGGTGACAAGGCTGCTGCCCAGGCATTATTAGTAAGTGCTATTACAGAGATCGACAAAGCTGCTACTAAAGGCGTATATCATAAGAATAACGCTTCCAGAAAAGTATCCAGAATCTCTAAAGCTGTTAACGCAATGGCTTAATTCATAAACGATATTTATCCCGTTCAGACTAACCCGCTGAATGGGATTTTTGGTTTGGCGGGATTGCCGGGGGCTCTATTCACCGGATCCCGCCAGGTTTTTATTGGATCTGAAGTGCGCCGTTCTGGTCTGATTTTAAGTGCAGCTCACCCTCATACATACTTCCGTCAGCTGTCAGGTGGTAAAGTTCATTTTTCCAGATCACCCACTGGTCTTTTGCCATTTTCCCGGCACTGTCTAAATAATACCACTTTCCGTCACTTCCGGTTTTCCAGGTATCTTTCACCATATATCCGGCTTCATCAAACCAGTACCAGGTATCTCCATCCTGATACCAGTCATTTTTCACATAATCTCCTGTATTCCCTAAATAAAATCTCCATCCATTCTCATCTTCCACCCAGCCGGATTTTACTTCTGCTGCGGATAAAAGAGAATCTTTAAAATCTTCCCAGGTGTGAATGGTATTGTTGTATACATAAGGATTGGGGCAGATTTTTCCGGTCACGTCGTAATGGCGGATTACATGATCTTCTCTGATTCCGTATTGTTCCATCAGCTGCTTAGTCAGTTTCTTTGCTGAAGCGACGGTTGCGTCTTCAAAGTACCAGTCTCTGCTTGTGTCAGACTGGCTGCCTTTGTTTCTGACGCACAGCTCGATACCAATGCTGTTGCTGTTGCGGCATTCTGGATGGATATAGGTTTTGGCTCCGCAGTGCCATGCGACGTTTTTGTCTTCAACGGACTGCCAGATTTCTCCGGAAAAGCCTACAAAGTAGTGGGCGCTGGCTCCTACGTACTGGGAGGCATAGTATTTGCAGTTTGCTTCTGCGCCTCCCAGCGCTCCTACATAATGAATGACGATATATTTAATACGGCTTAACTCGCCGTTGCTGTAGTTATATGGGGTTAGAAGTTTATTTATTTCCACTTAAATCCCCTCCCTTCTTCCCGAGAATCCCATGTCATCTGCATCAAAGGATTCCCGGAAACGTTCGATTTCTGTATAATCGGAATCTTTTAGATTCTCCTGTATTCCAAGTAGTTCGATGTTGCTCATGTCTTTGGTTGATTCGCTTTTTACCATAGATATCACCTTGTCCCTTTCTATTTATCATATGAAGAAAGGTGAGGAAATGTCACGGGGCGGTGTACTTGGTAAGGTTTTAGGTTCGATCGGGGAGCTCGTCGGTGTACTGGGACAGGAACTTCTTTATGGCTTCCCATATGTGTTTTACGGGTAGGCCGCATAATGTCATGTTTTTTAAAATACTGACCAGTTCGTAGGCTATGTATAGAAGGCCGAAGAACTCGGCAACACCTATTGCATTAACTGGCAGATAGGACCGGATTGCTTCCGGGATAAAACCAATTAGGTTTAGGTGTACGATTTGATCAAGTACCAGGAGGAATGCCAGGGAGGCTACCATTGATATTTTTCGGATCGCACCGTCTATTCCAAAACAACTGTTAAATTTATGCTCCTTTATTGCTCTGATACAGCCAAAGCAAGTGTCCATTACTACTGCTAAAATGACCAGTTTAATTATTGGGCTTCCCCATGCTAAGGCAAACAGTTCTATAATTCTATCCATTTCTATTTTCCTCACTTTTTATCATAACCCAGTCCAGTTATTTCTTTAAATTCATTAGCAGTGATCCAGCCACGGGCAACTGCATTACTTACCATACCCTCTGACCATAATTTTGCATCATAAAATGCCTTTACCTTATTAAAATTTTTACTCATTATTTACCTCCACTTCAACCCCTGTCATCATAGATAAATAGGTTATCTGAGCATTAAGTACCGGAATCTGTTGTTCTGCAGTAGCCACATGAATTACTTTTTTTTCTGTACCATCTTCATTAATGTGATAAAAGATCCCATCACGATACTTATCCCCTATTTGACAAGGATACTGTAAGCAGTCTATTGCAAATGCTTCTTCACCATAAGATGCTCTCACCAGCCAATTGGCCATTTCATAGTTATCGCATACTATTATATTTTTAACTTCGTCTTCAAAAATCAAAGCATACACTTGATGTGTTATCATAATTAAATCTCCTTTCTAATACCCCCAACGAACGATACATATTCCAGATCCTCCCGAACCTCCTGAATTTATACTATACCAACCATCTCGAGCACCACCTCCTCCTCCTCCTCCTGTGTTTGGAACTCCATTAGTAGGAGCAAATCTAAAGCCTCCGCCAGTACCGCCTCCTCCGGCTCCTCCGGCAGCGCCTTCTCCACCTCCGCCTCCGCCTCCAGCGTATATAGTATTCCAAGATTCTCCAAAAGCTCTGGTAGTATAGTGCTGCCCTGTTCCTCCATATACGGGCTCTCCATTCCCCCTCCAAGAAGTCTCCCCGTCAGAACCATCTGAACCTCCCCTTGAGCTGTGAAAATCAGAAGCTCCAGAATCATGATTAAAATTGTATCCTACCCCCTTCTCCAGAACCGCCATTACCTACCGTACTAACTCCCCAACGTACTCCTCCAGCTGCGGTAACTAAATTATTACCAAAACTAGTTGCATTACCACTATATACCAAAGATTTATCCCCAGTACCTCCCGCACCAATAGCCACTGCAAATTGTTGCCCTGGGGATACATTTATTCCCTTTACAGTAGCCGTCCTGCCGCTAGATCCTCCTCTCATAGCATAAGAAGAACTGCTTACACCATATCCCCCAGAAGCTCCTCCTCCAACACAAAAAACATCAATACTGCGCACTCCATCAGGAACTATAAATACTCCAGAGTCCGTAAATACTTGTTGCCCTCTTGTTGTAGATACTCCTGCAGTAAATGTTGAATTATTTAACCAAAGAGATCCATCTTGGGCGCTAAAACCACAAGCCCTGAAATAATAAGTAACTCCAGGAGTAAATCCATCTACTAAAGCACTAGAAGTACCTAAAGGATTATAATTGTTGCCAGGTCCCTGATAGCATAAAGTCCCATCATACATACTCGTCGGATACCCCCCAGTTTTATATACTACACGAATTCCTGCAAAAGGCCCAATAGTAGGATTCTGCCAGTTTATCATAATTGCCGTGGACGAGTACACGGCTGCATTAAAAGACAGAATACTTTGTACTCCTAATGTCCCATCAATTCTGGCACCATTTACATATGCCGAATACCCAGATATGATTTTGCTAGCAGTCGCATTTCCAGGAGTCTGATTTGCCAAACTATTAGTGGTAATCTTTCCTCCGCCATTGTGGTACCCGGCAGGTATTGAATAACTTTCTCCTGCATTAAGAGTAGCTGATGCAGCTCCACAATTTGACATTGTACCAATCCTCTTATCTTTGGGATTTGTTTTATAAAAAGACTTACCTGCCAGAACTTGACTATCCGCTGCATCTCCTGTAAGTTCCAAGGTTCCGCCCACCACTTCATCATTAGAATTATATGTAATAGCAGTAAATCCTTTTAAAACTTCAGCTCTAGTAGCAGTACACTCATCAGACCCGGCGCCAGCACCTCCAACACCTGAAATACTAACTTTACCCATTCGCACTCACTCCTCTCAGATATACACTAAAATCTTCTGTTGGCTTCTTTTCACCGCAAAAGAACGTAACATATCCATCTTCTGTCTCACCGTCAGTTATCATCCCAGTCATTTTTCTTCTAACCTTTACAGCTGCAGCATCCAGATTTTTAGGTGTACAAGGGCTTAATACCGGATTGTCAGTTGCTTTCAGTCCTGCCACCGCTACTCTTTGGCTGTAAGGAGCCGTATCGCTCCAGCCAGAAGCCGGAATGCTTACCTCTATTAACTGTTCATGCTGCTCCTGAACCATCTTATTATAAAAAGTATTATTAAAAAGCTGTTCAATCTCAACCGCCATCTCCTGGCCATCTGCCAGCGTATCCCTGTCCCATTTACGAATTTCTGCCGTATATTCCGGCGGGTTCTTTACATCACAAAATGCCATTGTTAAACCTCCTTAAAATATTTCATCCATGTCATAGATCTGAGGAATATCTGCATCTTTCCCTTTTCGCATAAAGGTTCGGTATGCAATCAAATCTCCTTCTGCATCAAACAATCCCATTTCAGATATCTCACTTCCAGTTAATTCTCCTTTTTCCAATGTAGCCGTATAACGGCAAGCAGTCTCCTCATCATTAACATAAGTGTGAGCCTCCACTTTCTTCTTTAAAAGTTCATGATAAAGAGCGACTTCACCTCCAGAAGCCGCCTTTGGCTTCCCCTCATCATTTACGCCCCCGTCTCCCCACGCCATATGAGTGATAATGGGAAGAGCCATATCTCCTGCATGTGCTTTGCAAAATTTCTTTCTCCCTGTTACTGTAATAACTCCATTTGTAATGTCTGCCATATATTTTCCCTTTCCTATAAAATAGTTAAACCGCCATTTAAGTTACGATTGCCGTCTAATGCCCATTCATTTTCCAATACATTCCTGTTTGTAATACAAACAGGACCGGCCGTCATATATTCCATTGCACTAAAACTAAAACTCATCACTTCTTTTATTTTAGAATTATTTTTTAATTCTGCATGTACTACAATCATTTCATTATCTGAAAATAACTGCCTTGGTATGCCAACCGATATACGTAACTGCTCTTCCTGTTTATTGGGATGCTGTATTTCTGCACAAACCCTGGTTTCCACAGGATAAAAGTCAATGGGGCTTTCATCATTGTAACCGTTTAATTTATTGTCCCTATTCAAAATCCAATTACGATCCAGATTCAAATGCGCCAGATTATATCGAGGGAAAAAAACTGTATGAATAGTTATGCTGTTAAAGAAAGAACTGTTTGCGTGATAGTTTCCCTGGTATTTACTGCAAAATTCTGCTTCCAGATTTGCTGGTATTATTCTTCCTACCATATCCCGAATGCTTTCCACAATAACCAGAGAACACTCTTTTACTACAATTTTTAAATTGCTCTTAAGGATATCCACGTAGATTTCATAACTGTCACCAAGAAGCGATGTTAACTGTTCCAATAACTTTCTTTGTGTATAGGGGAGCTGATAATTCCAGTTTGCTAATACAATGTTTCTTCTTTCTTCAAGAGAAAGTGATGGATCCCCTTTAATTCCTAACAATGACTCCCATTTTTATCCCTTGATAATCCGAGGATACTATAAAACTGTTATCCCACAGAATTCCAATGCTTGAATACAGCTGCCTCAATTCATTTTCTTCCGCTCCGCCTATCTCATTAAACTCTCGGATTCCTCTTAAATAATCTGGTAAATATGATATTAAATCCATTTCTCTTTGATTAAGCATCGACATCACCTCGTTGTGCTATCTTCTCAGAGGGAATTACATAATTACCATTAACTCCATTGATCTTTGTATCCATGACATCAAGAACCCCATCCACATCCAGCAATCTGCTTTCAATTCTGGAAATCCTGACAATAATGTTATCTAACTCTTGCCACGAATGATTCAGTTCTTCGAAATATTCGTCCATAGTCTTTTCAATTAAATCTTTACATTTACTTTGGTCATATCCTGCCTGATATGTGATTTTTGCAGTAATTGATACTATCTCTGCCTGGGCGCCTGCAGCAGAAACTTTATGGCCAATAGGCGCAATTCCATAGCCTTTCCCCTGATCTGTAATTGGATCAATCTGTTCCTGCACACTTTCAATTAAATCCAGACTGGGAGCGTGAAAAGAGGAATCAACAATGACCAGTTTCACCGTTCCGCCACCATTCCAGGCAGGAAACACCTTTACCCCGCCTACTCCCGAAATCGCCGAAACTTTCTCTTTATAATCTGCAATATTTCCACCATAGGCCTGTGATTTTAAACTGTCGAAATATCGTTTACGAAACCGTTCTGTTTCCTCTTCCTCTTCTCCTGGTACTAAAAGTTCTGTAAGTTCAGCAAATGTTAAGCCTTTTATATATTCAATGGGAATCAATCTGCCTAAATTTGCATTTCCGGAAGTACCAATCGTTTCACAGCGCATCCGGTATTCAAAGTCACCTAATTTTTCTATAGCCTTGTAATTCATTAAGTTTTGAGAGAAACGACTTCCTATTGGAATTTCCATATTAAATCGTGCCTTTAGCTCTGCATAAGAAGCTGCCTTGGGAATAATTCCGCGCTCAGCTGCTCTACGTATTAAAAATTCTCTGTCTGCAGTATCAGCAAAAATATCTTTTAAAACCTGGTCGATCTCTATGTACATAATAGCAAGCTCTGCAGCAGCTGGAGCCAGCGCTGTATAGATTACAGAACCTTCCCTTTTATCTAAGTCAGATGATACTTTATCTAACATACGCTTTAATATGTTCTCATACGAAACACTTTCATACACTTAAAAATTCACCTCCTTTTCAGCATTAATTTCTCCCACCGGAGTATGGACGGTAAATGTTACAAATAGTGATGTACCATTCTCTTTGAAAGAGAAATTACCCACCTCATTGATTCGGTCGTCTTGCTTTAGGGCTTCCTTGATTCTCTTTTTCACTTTAGCTTTAACCAGTCCTAACGGCCTTCCAAAAAGCCGGTTTAATTCCACTCCATAATTCCAGCTATAAATCAGCCAGTCAAAACGCTCCGTATTTAAAATACAGTAAACAGACTGACGAATTGCCTCTAAACCATCTGTCATTCCCATAATACGACCGCTGTCCATAACAATACGGAAGGTTTTAGATGGCTGCTCAATTACTTTAAAGTCCTGTTCCAATATATTACCTGTTACTGGGAGCATAGTATTCCTCCTCCTTTACCATCTGCCTGCGACTACGTATTGTTGTCCTCCCCGTTTTTGAATAAGGAGAATCCTGTCTCCATTTTTCAGACCTGCCTTTACAGTCACTGTCATTTCTCCCAAACCTGGTATTTCCATTACACTTAAATGGTCTGTAAACTGTTCTGGTAATATAATCTGGGTTTTTGTTAATATGGTTTTCTGATCTATCCGAATTTCTAATGGATCCGTGTTAAGCACAGAAGCAGTTATAACATCACAAGGGTCTCCAGCCTCTACAGCCTGCATTACAATTCTTTTTATGTTCTCTATCCATTCAACGTCAGCCAACTATTTTTGCTCCTCTCAATGTTAAATCCATAGTATGAATTCCTTCATCAATTTTGTGAGTGACTGATTCAATAACCAGATAATTTTTACAACTTGTGTCTAATGTATCCAGATAAACTGGGATAAGACAACCAGCTCTGGCACGAATATCACCAAATGCATCTTTTATAGTCAGGGAACGGGAAGGGCGGTTGTACAAAGTCAGATAGGTTTCTGCTACTTTTTGCCCATCCACTCCCTTTTCAATGGATTCATCCTTTTTAAGGACTCCCCATTTATTTATGTTCTCTGTGTTTTTTGTAATGTAACATTCTCTTTGTTTCGTATCACTATTGTCGTAATACAGTTTGATGAGATTGAAGGTATTGCTGTCAATACTGACTTTATAGTCATAGTCCTGTGCTGTCGTTTCATCAATCATGATATCCAGCTTCATGTTTTCCATAGATTTAAGTGTTAGTTTTCCTACATCATCATAGAAAGTATATAATTTTCCCGAATGTATCATTGCAAGATCCATATTGTTCAAAATAATATCAAACAACGTCTTGTCCTTTTCTTTTCTGGAGAACCGCTGACCAGTATCCTCAAGTTCTCCTGTCTTTAGTTGAAAATCATCCGCAATCATCTGTATTAATTCAGCGGCAGTTAAATCCGTATAATTATAAGTCTCTTTATTTTTTAGATAACGCAGCTGATCGTATGCTGTAACCTTTACCTGACCATCACTGTTCCAGTTACGTTCGAAAATAAAACCAAAGAAAACAGGGATTCCATTCACGTCCAACCGCACAGCATTGCCCTCTTCAATTTGAAGTATCTTGTCCGGGAGAAGCGTAAATGTGCACTTTCCCGGCTGTCCTCTCCGTTGGGTCTGCCATGAAATGTTACCGCATACGACTGGTTCATAAACGGTCCTATCATTTTGGATATATAAATGTGCTTTCATCTTTCTCCTTTCCTAAGGCATAATTAATACCTGATTTGGATAAATCAAATTAGGATTGGAAATTTTACCGCGATTTAACTGGTATATTTCATTCCACCGGCTTCCATCTCCAAGATTTCTTTTAGCAATGGACCAAAGGCAATCTCCTTTTACAACCGTATATTCTTTTTCGATTGGCGGCTCTCCCTGACGTTCTTCTTCCGAACTGGTCACTTCATTTTGCGATTCATCCTCATCGATTTTAAAATTCATAATTTTTGTTCCGTAACTCTTATATTCTTTCATGTTAAGAGACACTGACAGATCAAACCCCTCACTGACATCATCTGTGACTTTATAGTCCTCCAATGTGACATCAAAAGTTGTGTCAAATAAACTGTTTCCCATTAGTCCTTCACGAATTACAGTAAATTCAAAAAAATTCCCATTATCCTTAAGTTTTTTTATTTTAGTTAAGAAATCTTCTGCACTTCCTATACTTCCATCCCAAGTGGCACATGGATATTCCATTTGAGGAATAATTACATCCAGGCTTATTTCAGCAAGACCAGTTGGCTTAACTAAATTAATCTCCTCTCCATTAATGAGATTTATAGTTTTATTCTGTCCATTGTATTTTAATGGTATTTTTTCTGGTGGAAGAGGAAGTAGCATGTCATCAATATAGATTTGATAAGCCATTAATATTCCATCCCTTCTGCGGAAGAAACCAGCATTTCTGTAGTAACATCGCTAAGCATTCGAGCTACGTTATCAATGTCCGTAACAGTCTTTATGGTGTTATTGTTATTAACATCCACCTTCAATTCCGCCAGTGTAAACCGGTTAATAATTTCCTGCTCAGCTGCATCCCGCATGTACTTTAATTCCTCGTCTACGATATCCATGGAATCTGCCATAGCTGCTGTACTCGCCGCCGTATTACCTGTGTTTTTTATAATATCTTCATTGGGTACCTGTGTGTTTTCCACAGGATCATGCTGCTTAACAAGCGTTTTGAAATCCTCGATTTTATCTTTAGCTGCATTTTCTACGCCCGTCCCAAAATTATTACCATTCTTATAAGAGTCACCATAATTAAAACGATCCGGTTTATATCCCGCTTCAGACATCATCTTATCTAAATCCAATGGTTTAAACTTTTCTTCGTAAGTCCCATTTCCATGTTTTTTAGCAAATCTATCATAAAAACCATAAATGTCTTCTCTCCAGACTGATACTGTTGCTTCAAAATGAGAACCAGTAACCAGATCCAGAGCTTTTGCTACCTTCTGAATCAGGCCCAAAATTTGATCTCCGAAATCTGCAAATAGATACACTGCCGAGGCAAGAGGATCACGGAACATATTTGCTATAAAATTAGCCAAGAAAATAAAAGGATTCAACATAAATTCAACTACTCCAATCACCAACTCAGCCATGGCCATAAGTATATTGCCAATTGCCGCTAATGCCATTGCAAATACCCCGCAGATTATTCCTGTTGCACTATAGGAAGTTCCGGCAAATTGATTCACTGCTGCTACTCCAGCATAGAAAAGAGCAATTAGCATAATAATAAGAATTATGATCCACGTTAGTGGACATGCCGCAAGAGCTGCATTTAACCCCTCTGTAGCTAATGTCTGGGCTATTAGTGATGCTGTATTTGCCCAATTGGCTACCGTACTTAATGCAGTAGTGGCTGCGCTCTTAATCATTGTAAGCCAACCAAATCCCAAAACTGCATTATAAACGATGAGAGCTGCAATAATTCCTAAAATAACAGGTTGAAAACAGACCAAGACTCTGCAATGCAATTTCCAATCTCTCCCGCTACCAATCCAATTACACCAAAAATCCCACTGATATTTTCAACATCTCCCTGCAATCCTGATGTAAAATCCTGAATACTTTTTGTAACAAAGTCCACTATCCCTCCAATGGGCCCGGCTAATCCTACATTTATAGTCTTTGCAAGGGAACTGAGGGCACTGGCTGCATCATTGTACTTAGTTCTGTTTAGTTCCTCCAGATGATCTTTTGTCAATTCAACGGATCCATTTAAATCGGATAGAGCCATTACACCGTCGCTGCCAATATTTCCCCATGCATCACCAAACAGCTTAACTCCTGCCAGATTTTTACTTACCGGATCTTCCATATTATTTAAAGCATCCATTGTCTGCATAAAAGCCTGCTTTGCGGTCTCTCCTCCACCTTTAAATGCTTCCGTCATTTTATTTGCATCAAGTCCTAAAGCAGCGAATCCCTGGCTGGAATCTTTTCCACCACTAACTGCACGTTTTGAGAATTCGCTAACCGCTGTACCAAGGGAAGCTATTGAAACTCCTCCATTTTCAGCACCATTAATTAAAGCCTGAAACATTTCATCTCCACCAAGGCCCAGGCTTTTAAATTTGGATGAATACTGATTAATTGTTGCCAGTAAATCTCCATTCTTATTAAGACCTGCCTGTGTTCCCTGAATAATTAAGTCAAACGCTTCAGCACCAGATATACCAAACTGCTGTTCCAACATGCCTGCAGACTTTATACTATCTGTCAGTCCATATCCAAAGGTATCCTGCATCAGCAGCCCGGCTCGTGTTATCTGCTCTAATCCACTTCCCGTTTGTCCAGTAAGCTGATTAACTGCAGAAAGACTTTGTGCTGCCGAACTAAGACTGGGACTTAAATTATCAATATAGAGATTGGAGGCACTTTTTTGCGCTGCACTAAGATCTGGTCCTTGCATACCGGTTCTTGTCTGTATGACATTACCTGCGGCTTTCATGTCGTTTGCCTGATTGAAAATATCCATGGCACTTGTCTTAATGCCCATTTTCTTTGTAACAGAAACAACTTTTTCCCAGGCTTTCTTTAGCTTTTCGACTTCTTTCTCATTCTCTCTTGTGTTCTCAGTTAACTCTTCCTGCTGGTCTTGCACTTGATACACCGTTTCTTCTATTCTGTCATACTGGAGGCGAATTCCAGCCAGTGAAGTTTCCCACATTTGCATACCAGGTAGCGCCAACGCATTTGATGATGCCATTTGTAAGCTGCGCATAAGACCGGCAGTCATATTAATGGAAGTACTGACTCTTTTCAGTACAGGTGTTGCGCCGTCAACAAGCTGTATTGAGTTTTCTAATGTCGCCACACTTCTACCTCCTTTCCATTTATTTTTTGGGAAACGTCTGTTAAGGCGCTTCCCTCATTTATTACCTGTGCCTGGCCTTTGCTTTTTGAGCCTGCTTCTTATCATTTTCCAGTTTCAGATTAACTGCTGCAATAATAAATGCTTTCTCATACCGGTCAAGGCTTAAAAATTCATGTGGCCATTTGTGAAGCTTGTGGAGGCAATAGTAAGCAATGTTGGCTTCCATATCGCCTCCATCTATTAGTTTTTGCCTCTTCAACCTGCTCTTCAAGTGTTGTATCAAATCCGTTCACCTGCTGGATCCGCTCTAAATATCCGGCATATTCTCCAGCAGTCAGCATTGCTTTTAACAAAGCATCTGATCCCATAACCTGGTAGGAATCCTGTAGACCTTTATCATTCAAATTGGGATACACCGTACATTCTGCGGCCAGTTTTCCAAGATAAAGATTATAATCCGTCTCCTGTGTATACTGTCCCTTTTTGCCAGTCACCTGAACCCGTTTCGTGCACTCTTTTCTCAGAGACTCATCTTCTTTTGAAGTAATCGCTTTAATCTCCCACTCCACTGGTTTATTTTTCTGACCAATAAAACGTTTTGATGCTACAAATTTCTCATTCTCTGCCTTTACAGCATTCTGACTTAAAAAACAACTTAAATCTCCCATTTTCATATTCCTCCTTGTATTTACTGCATTCCTGCAATTGTTCCGAAACGTTCTGGCATTTCCCAGCTCTCAAATGTAAATTCAAATTCATCCTCTAAATATTCTCCAGAGGCATCAAACTTGGTAATAATTCCGCCGTTTAAGTTACAATTCTTTAAAATGACAGTCTGTCTTCCCACACTGGAAGCAGGATCTTCATTTGTAACCTGGATATCAAAGTAGATATCCTTGCCAGTCTGCTGGTATCGATATAAAATATCGCGGAAAATACTTGTGTTATAGTGAAATGTTGCAGAACCGGTTCCCTTCATTCCAACTGTTTTATTCCCTTTCATAGCTCGTCCAAGAATCGGAATTTCAGACTTCACTTTTTCAATCTTTGCTTCCAGATTCAAAGCCTGCATGAAATTAAAACGCTCATTTTCAATTGTAATAAAGCACTCTGCTTTTGCTGCGCTGACTGCATCCCACGCATTCATTGTTATATTACTCATTATTCATTACCCCTTTCTTATGAAACGACGACTGTCATGTACAAAATACTCATACAGTTAATAGGTTGAACCGGGAAATTTACTAAAACAGACCGTTTTCCCTCTCCCTTATCCACTGTGACCGCTTTTGCATCGAAGTCTTCAATGGCTCTTAAAACTGCCATTTGTTTCCCGTAAGTTACAATATCATTCCACAGACTGATTCGCCCTGCATTATCATTGGGCATCTTTCCCAGATACCGGGAATGGAAAAGTCCTGCAATATCATTACCAATCTGATCCAGTACGCGGATGGTCTGATTATTGGAGAAATCCTCTCCTTTTTCATCTATATAGGTTACCAGCGTATTAATATCTGTAAGAACCCGGATCTCACTTCCTACTTTATGTAAAAGGAATTTGCCGGCCTTCATAGCATCTGCAAGCTGCAGCTGGGTATAAGGAACTTTTACGGTATATTCTCCGTCATACTTCTTGTTTTCCACTGTTTTGTTAATATCACAAGCTGCTTCAGCGCCTGTTACCCAATAAACCAGACCTGGAGTATGCTCTTTGGCGTCATTTTCCACTGATATGATTCCTTCATGATCTGCTTTTGAATATTGATGTAAAACTGTCTGGAATTTTACTCCAACATCATCTCTCATTCTCCTGGTAAAAGCCGCAAATAATGCTTTTACATTATCATCCTGTGAGGGGCAGCAAAGAATCTGGTAAGAGCTGCTTTCTATTGCATGTAAAAATTCAGAATAATCTTCGCCGGTTATTTCGTTTCCATCGCTACCTCCAGCAAATGGAAGTCCTGCCGTTTCTGCCAGTGTTGCATCTTTCTTAAAAATCACATAATTGTTATCCTTAAGTTCAGCTGATTTTGAAACAGTCTGAACATCTATTTCTTTTCCATCAAACAAGATGCTTACATTAAATTTTGAATTGTCATCCACATTTTTTGAGATGACTGCCATCAAATTGTTTCCCCGCTTTCCGGAATATTTTGCTGTTCCATAGTCACAGAATGCATGGATTCCGGTATTTAAACGATAGAAGATTCCCTTTTTCATATTCTGGAATAATTCTCTTACAGGCAGCATAGCTGCGTCCTCAACCGAATGGCCAAAAATTTCTTTACTGTTATACTGGAATTCCTCAGCGGTAACTTCAAAAATCTCCTTTTCCGGACCCCAGCTTAAAATCATTGGAATAGCTGCCACACCTCTGTCACCAAAGGATACCCCAGATGTAGCGCGATTAATAAAATTTATATACGCACCGGGAAATACCTTATTTTGTGTTTTAAAATTTCCTCCACCTAACATACGTTTACCTTACCTTTCTTAAATCGATTCATTATCTCTTCTGTTTCAGCCAGTGAATATGTTTTTCCGTTCTCTAACAATGCACATAGCAGGTCACTTTGACCGAAATACTTCTCTGAACAGATTAACTGTTTTTTTGTATAACGTACTGCCTCAGATTTTTCCGCAGTCTTTCTTTTACTGTTCCCAGTCATCAATTTACCTCTTTCATTTTAAGATAATGTCCTCCATAGACACTTCCTCCTCCTGATTTTTCATAAAGAATATTTGATATTCCGTTTGAAATTTCAGATTACCGTTTTCTACTAATCCAGATCTGTCTTTACTTCCTAAAACTGCCCCATTTTCCAAAGAGATCGATTCCAAATGTTTCATTAACAACTCTAATACATGGTACTGGTTCTCAAACTGCACATCTGCACCCTTGGGATAATAATTAATAAATATTTTATACTACAGCAGTATCGCTTCCCGTTTATGCAATTCTCCGACACCTGTGAAATTCCGGCCACTAAGCAGGATTCTTTCTCTTCTTCCTCAATCAATCCTAAACGGATTTTTATTTCAGGAAAGATAATCTTCAACTTCTCAATTACAGATTCCATTATTTTGTTATACATTCTTTGCCTCCATCCCTTTCACCTACCTCTACCAGATTTTTTATGTAGTCTTTTTGTCTACATCATCATTAAAAAAAATATCACTGATCTCTTCCAACGATGCAATCCCAAGCAACTCACACAGCACTTTAATCTCACCTGCCTTAAACTGACTCTTATTCCACAGTTTCCTCCGAAACCCATAGCTGGACAAGTGAAGTCTGTCCGCAATCCACCCCTTTTTCAGCCCGGATTTTTTTATCAACTCATTTAACCGAACCGTATTGGTCATCCTCTCCTCCTTTCTTTGTAGTCTTTTTGTCTACACCATCATCATACTCCGTCGTTTCCTTTTTGTCAACACGTTTCTTAATTTTTGTTGAAAGTAATTCTACTTCATGTTATAATGCTGTCATGGAGGTGATCCTATGGATATCGGTCAGATCATTAAACAAAGACGTGAGGAATTGGGAATGTCTCAGGAAGAGCTTGCGAATAAGGCAGGTTACAAATCCCGTTCTTCCATCAATAAGATAGAGGTAGACGGCAGAGGCCTTCCCCCAGTCTAAAATTACTGCAATCGCAAAAGCACTGAGAACAACTCCGGCTTCCCTCATGGGCTGGGAGGAAACAAATATTTTTGCGCTGGATCATGAAAACAGCTGTTTCGGAGAGTCTGCAAGAGAAATGCTCAGTAATTTTCAAAAGCTCAATGAAAGCGGACAAAAGGAAGCACTAAAACGGGTCAGTGAGATGGTGCACATCCCCCAATATACAAAAGCGGACCCGGTTGTCCGGCCTTTGCATTCGGAATCCAGATCTTATTTACAGCCGGTAGCGGCTCACGAGCGGACGGATATTGAAGTGACTGAGGAAATGAGACAGCATGATGATGCCTTTTTCGATGAATAAGGAATAAAATTCGTTGAGGTGATTTATTTGAATTATGACATATTATTAGAGGAAGCAGACTCTGACGGAATCATGATTAAAGAAAAACCATTAATTGGTAATGACGGGCGGATTAGGGGCGATCAGATCCTCATCCGGCAGAACATGTCTGGCTGTCAGAAAGCCTGCGTACTGGCTGAAGAGCTTGGACATTACTACACCACTGCCGGAGATATCCTGGATCAGTCTGATGTTTCAAACAGAAAACAGGAACGCACTGCACGTTTATGGGCTTATAACAAAATGATCACGTTGGAGAAGCTGGTTGCCGCGAAAGAGGCTGGCTGCAGAAACAGCTTTGAGATCGCTGAACATTTAGAGGTTACGGAAGAATTTCTTTTGGAAGCACTGGAATGCTATCGGACAAAATATGAGAAGGGGCTGCAAAAGGACAACTATTTGATTCTTTTTGAACCGTTTAATATTTATAAAATGGCAGAATAATTTTTTTCTTATCTTAATGTCACCTGATGCAACATATATTATCCAGAGGTGATGAACTATGCAGTCTTGCGAACTGGTAACACTTGTGTCATCCATTGCCTGCTGTCTTGCACAAGGGCGGACAGCTGACGAAATTGCACTCCTCAGCTGTATTTTTAGTCAGCTGGGCGATACCCTGGAGACGATTGCAGCCCACCAGGCTCTCTGTTGCGGCAATGATAAAAATGACAATATTAATGATGATATATTTTTTGGTTTTCAAAGTGAAAGAAGACGGGAGCGATAAGGAACTACTCACCAGTTCCTTATCCTCCCGTCTTCTGACACAGACAACCTGTTATTTTAATATTTTGCAGTGAGCAAAAGCTCCACTGCCATACGATCGGAAAGTCTTCCCGTTTTAACCGCTTCTTCCGCCTCAACACAGGAATTCACATAAGAAAGAATCTGTTCCTTGGAAAAAGTTTTTGCCTGAGGCATCAGCTTACCGGCAGCAAAAGGCGGAATTTTAAGCTTTGCGGCGATTCCCCCTTTATCCATTCCCTTACCCATCAGTTCCTTTACCTGAAGCAGCTGGTTAAACTGCCTTGCAATGAGAAACATGATTCTCATGGGAGGTTCCTTTAATGTAAGCAAGTCCTCATAAAGTTCAAGAGCTCTTTTTGTCTGGCGGTTAACAATGGAAGTAACCATATCAAATATTTTATTGGTGGTCCGCTCTGTACAGATCGCCATCACATCTTCATCAGTTATGACATCTCTTCCTAACGTAAAGCTAATCAGCTTTTCCAGCTCCATGCGGATATTTTCCATATCATCACCGGTCATATTATAAAAAAAGCTCCATGGTCTGTCCAGTCACCTTCTTTCCTTCTCTGGAAAGTAATGTTCCTGCCCACCTGACCAGCTGATTAATATCCTGACGCTCCATCTCGGCGGCATAACCAAGTTCCTTTATCTTTTTTAAACATTTTGCTTCTCTTGTCCACCTCTGATTCCACAAACACCATACAGGTTGTATCCGGCATCTGTGGCAGATAGTTAACCAGTTCTTCTGCAGCCGCCTAATAAAAAATCCACTGTCTTCTACAAGGATCAATCGTTTCTCCGAAAAGGCATCGTATCAGCTAGGCTTATGAGCTCCTTTACATCAATGGATTTTCCGCCAAACTGATTGAAATTCATGGTATCTCCCTGAGTTATGGCCGATTTCATCTGATTCTTGTAGCTGTTTTTTAGAAATGCCTCTTCTCCATATAAGAGATAAACCGGCTTAAAACTGTTATTTTTTATATCCTGATTCAGGGTCTGCATCGCATGTTTCACTCCTTTTCCTTCTTAACATTATACCCATGGTTCCTGGTTCCGTCAACGAAAGTTGAAAAACGGATCCTGGTTCCATCCGTTTCCAGCCTGACTGCTCCGTTCATTCCAGTTCCAAACACCGTAACACTCCGCACATCAAAACGTTCTAACACTTCTTTATGAGGATGTCCGTAAGAATTTCCCTGTCCATAAGAAATCACAGCCCAGACAGGTGAAACTGCATCAAGAAATGATTCGCTGGATGAATATTTTGAGCCGTGGTGAGCCGTTTTTAAAACATTTACTTCACTTAATAACGGATCTTTGTTTTTTTCAAGAAGAAGTTTTTCCTCCCGCTCCCCCATATCACCGGTAAACAGCATATGGCAATCACCATAGTCCATTTTAAGCACCTGGGATTCACCGTTAACATCTGTGGGTACGTCATCTTTTCCAGGATAAAGGCAGGTAATCGATAGCTTTCCTACCTTCATTACATCTCCCCCTGTCAGATACTGCACGACGGCTCCCCTATCTTCCCCCAGTGTTGCCAGAGATTGTATTATTTCCTCATCCCCGCCCATGATAAGGGAGATATAAATTCTTAATCTGTATGTCCTCACAGCTTTCCAGCAAATATTTTACTCCGCTTAAATGGTCCAGGTCCCCGTGGCTTACGAATGCATAATCAATCACCGATATACCAAGAGACTTCAGGCATGGGGACAGTGTATACTCTCCCAGAGATTTCTTAGATGAACTTCCACCATCAACCAGCACGCATGCCTCTTCTGCCCTGAGCAAAATCCCATCTCCCTGCCCTACATCAAGAAACCATGCATCCAGTCCCTTCACCGGATCAGGTAATAAAAGAAATATGGATAATATATAAAATCCTGTCAGGAAAAGGAGTTTTCCTACATACGATATTTTTCTTTTTTCCGGGGAACTTTCATTTTCTCCCACGGTATCAATGCTTTTTTTCTCTGCTTCCTTTTCAACCCTGCTCAATAATCTCATTATAAAGATACAACCAGTGAGAAGAACCCCATAAGCCACCAGCGTTCTTATACCAGGCCTGCCCAAAATAATATTGCTTCCCGGCATCCCCCTTGCAATGTTTAAAAGAATCTCATACAGAGACAATATATAATGCCCCGTTCCCGCTGCCGCAGTTCCAAGAACAGGACTTAAAGATCCAAATGCAATCACGCCCAGACCGGAACAGAGAACTCCGCCCATCAGAGGAATCACCAGCAAATTCAAAACCAGACCATAAGGCGGAATCTGGTAAAAAATGAAAGGCTGTTACAGGCAGAGTAATCATCTGCACCGCAAAGCAGGCTGAAATACTTCCAGAAAAAAGGCTATCCTTACCCAGCCAGCCTTGTATAAGGGGAGCGATTGCTCCTATTGCAAATACAGCACCGAAGGAAAGCTGAACACCTCCCTGCATCAGAAGAGACGGAGACTGAAAACCAAGAAAAAGTAACGACAACGAAGCTGCGGACAATAAATCATAGGTTCTTCCAAGACAGGCAGCATAAAATCCCAGACACATCATCACCCCGGCACGCACCACAGAAGGACTTGCACCGGTTAATATACCATATAAAATCAGAAGCCCCATACTAACAAGACCTGCGCCCCAAAAGCCTGCACCAGCCTTTTTTATCAGTTTATAAAAAGAGAGTCCGATAAAAGACATATGAAGACCGCTGATGGCAAGGAGGTGGGCAATTCCATTTTTCTGGTATAAATCCTTAATATCCCTGGAGATTCCCATTTTATCGCCCAGCACTGCAGCCGTAAATATCCCTGCATCCGTTTCTATTGCGTCCCGGTAAAGAAGCGCCTTACTATGGACTTTTAATTTTCTTAAAGACTCCAAAAGTGGAGACTTCCCCACATCTACTATATCAATCTCTTCAGCAAAAAGGGTAAAATCCACCCCCCAGAGACTGGTAGTAGCTCTTAAAATCAAACTCTCCCGGATTTCTTGCTTGTGAAAAGGGCTGTACTTCACCCCGCACAGCAACAACCTGCCCGATTCCCAGAGATTTTAAAGAAGTACCTTCACACTCCTTTAAAGAAACCATGATTCCGGGAGGCTCATAAAGAACCTCCTCCCACTTCCCTTTCATCATTTTTCTGATCCGGTTATCCTTCAGAGTCAGACTGACAACTCCCTTCTCTTCTGCAATCGATGAAATACTGCCCTGTATCTCTGTGTAATAATCTGTAATCTCTAAAAGCCGGGTATCCCGTTCTCTTAATTGATCTATCTCAAGACCTGCACGAGCCGATCCCAGATAGAAAAAAACAAGAGGCAAAAAGACCCAAAGCGGGTTTCTGCCTCTCCTGCAACCACAAAAAATCATCCCGGCAGCAATCAGCGCCGGAATAAAAAGCCAAGATGTCAAAGCCAGCAGTACGGCAGTCTCTCCAAGTACAAATCCCCCTGCAATCAGACATAATGGGCGTTTTATTGTTGTGTTCCTCCTGTTTCTTCTGTTGATTCCTCATTTTCCTTATTGTAATCCAGATTTCGCTCAAACTGCTGGTTCAAAGAAATGGAGTCCCGAAACATCACATCCTGAGAACCATTGACTGTGATCTGAACCTTGTTAATGGATGAAACCGCAGCCAGAGAGTTGACGATGGAATAGATGGGGATATATTCCTTTACCTCCAGAGTGTTATTGAGAAATGAGGAGTCAAAATTGATGTAGCATACATTTTCATTGACCGACACATTGATCAGTTTGGTTTCCTTGGGCAGCGTAGGGTTTAATCCCGGTCTGCCAGGACCTGCGATCAGCTGTTCAATTACCAGCTTTTCCAGGGAAGTATTAATATTATGAACCACTTCTCTTGATTCTTTTACCAGCTTTTCTCCGCTTTCATCTGCAAAATACAAGGACAGTTCTGTCTTTTCAAATGAGTTGACATTGCTGATATTATCAATAAAATCCGTACTCTGCATTGGTCCCACCGGATTTCCGGTGCTGTCCATAAGCGGCTGTTCCGCTGTGTAGATTGCTACGTATGCTATTCCCTTGATCTGAGTCAGAGTTCTGACAAGAGCAGCCCTGCAAAGAATCTCTCTGGTGCTGTTCATCATCGCATAATTATTATCAAAATACAGATACAACACTGTATCCTCCAGCTTATACCGCTCAAATCCCACCTTGTCCGGGACGGCTGCCTGCCGGTCTAAATCCTTGGGAACGTTGCGCAGCTGTTCCATCAGATTTTTAATTTTCCAGTCTGTTTCCTCTTCTGATTCATCCACAGGCTTTTCAGGCATGGTATATGGCTGAGGCTCCATTTTGGTCATGGCCGAATTCAAATAGTAGATCTGATAAAGTTCCCCGCTATCCGTACTTTTTTCAGGTGCTCTACCTGAGCAGCCGGATAAAAAGCATACCACAGACAGCAGGAATATCAATATACCCATTCGTGGCTTCATCCCTATCCCTCCTGTTCCTAAGAAATGTATGTAAGAGGAATACGTACAGTAAATGTAGTACCCTCTCCCTCTTTGCTCTGAAGCTTGATCGCTCCCTGATGCATCAGAACAATCTTTTTTGTTATGGATAAACCAAGCCCCGTTCCTCCAGTCTCCCCGGGACCTTGCCTTATCCACCCGGTAAAAGCGGTCAAATACCCGTTCCTGGAACTCTTCTGAAATTCCAATCCCTGAATCCGCAACTTTTACATAAAAGAACTTATGATCCGCATCAAGGGTAACCCGCACCCAGCCGCCTTCTATATTGTATTTAATGGCATTTTCAACTAGATTGCTCAGTGCCAGAGACAGCTTCATCTCATCCACATCTGCCGTAACTTCCCGCATGCTTTCAAAGGTCAGTTCAATATTGCGCTTCCCGGCAATGGGACGAAGACGTTTTAAAATCAGTTCCAGCAGACCGTTAATTTTAACCTGGGCTACATTTAAGTTAGCACCTGCTGTCTTATCCATTCGAACAAGAGCAAGGAGATCGTCGATAATTTTATTCTCTCGTTCAATCTCTTCCGAAATATCGCTTAAGAACTCCCGGTACAGTTCCACCGGAGCATCCTCCATTCCAATGAGAGAATCTGCAAGTACACGAATGGACGTAATGGGGGTTTTTAGCTCATGTGAAACATTGGAAACAAACTCTTCCCTGGACTTGTCTACCGCTTTCAGTTTCTTTAACGTGGTATTAATGGAATCCGAAATCTGCCTGGTCTCCTTGTAAACACGGGAGATAATATCTTCATCTATGTTTCCTTCTGCCGCACGGTTTAACATCCTCTGCAATTCCCGAAACGGCTTCATTAAAAGCTTTACCAGAAGAACTACCACAATTGCCAGTATGGAAATAATTAAAAGCTGCAAAAATGCTCCTTTATCCGATACTGTGACAATTCTGTTTAAAAGATCTTCAGAAGATGCCGTGATGATCATAACACCGTCAATCTCTTTTTCCTCACTATTGGAATAGATAGGAATTGTGAGAGAAAAATACTTTTTTTCCTGATTGTATTTGCTGCTGTTTTCACCGTTAAAGCAGCGGATCACTTCCTCTGATACATTGGTCTTACCTGCAGAGAGGGAAAAGGTATCGCTGATAATACGAAAGCTCTTATTGATAATTACAATTCTTCCGTTAAACATATCCGCTTTCACAGCCATCTCATTATCTAACAGGGGATCTTTGGGATCCATTGTTAAATATCCAATCCTGGTCATCTTATTGCTTAATATCCAGCACTGGTTTTGGATCTCCTGCATTCGTGAATCAATCAGGTTTTGCCGGAATGCTCCCAACAGAACAGAGCTCCCCACAAAAAACCGGAATACTTCCTATAAACAAAAAGACGAGGATCAGAGTGACCTGCAGGCTGATAACGGGTTTTCGGCTGAATAGTTTATCCTGAAACATGGTCTCACCTCTCCAATCTCTGACTTATCATAAATTTAATTTTTTGGTACACGTAACTGCCAGTGCACCCGGACCGATATGACAGGAAACGCTGAGGGAAAGATGATCCACATGGATCTCCCCTGTTTCCGGAAATAGCTCCTGAAGCTCCCGCTTAAATTCCTGAGCCGCTTCCAGACTATCTGAGTGTACAACTGCCATATGAGTCATAGCACCATTTGGATCATTAAAACGTTCATCCATGTCCTTTTTTATGGCTGCAATCATCATGGCTTTCGCCTGCTTCATGGTTCTTGCTTTTGCAAATGCATCCAGCTTTTCTCCCTGAATGGTGAGAACCGGTTTAATCCGCAGAAAACTGCCAAGCAGTGCAGCCGCAGGAGTGATTCTCCCCCCTTTTTTCAAATATTCCAGAGTATCCAGTGTGATATAAATGGTGGAGTCCATCTTAGTCTCCTCCAGTTTTTCCTTGATTGCCTGAGGGCTTATCCCTTGATCTGCCATCTCCTTCGCATCAAGAACAGACTGCCTCTGGGTCACAGAGATTCTCTGATTATTAACAACAAACACCTTACCTTCATAATCTTCCGCCAGCATTATGGCTGTCTGACAGGAACTGCTTAATCCACTGGACATGGGTATGTGCACAATGGCATCGTATTCCTTTAACAGTTCATTCCATAAATCCATTAAATCACCGGGTGACGGCTGTGAGGTAGAAATATCCGCGCCGCTTTCCAGCTTTTCATAAAACTCCTGCTGGCTTAAGCTGATATCCTCATAATACATCTCTCCATCCATCATAAATGGCATGGGAACGACATAAATTCCAGCTTCCTTTCCCTGCTTCTGGGTAATTCCGCTGTTGCTGTCTGTAACGATCGCTACTTTCATTCCGGCTCTCCTTTATTTCTCAAATTAAGTATTCTTCTCTGCTTCACTCACAGAGGTATAAAGCTGGTAGTACATGCCTTTCTTTAAAAGCAGTTCTTCATGATTTCCTTCCTCCGCAATGCTGTTATCGGAAAGAACTAAAATACGGTCTGCATTCTGTATGGTAGTCAGACGGTGTGCGATAGTCACCGTTGTCCTTCCTTTGGAAAGCCGTTCCAAAGACTGGGAAACCAGCTGCTCGCTTTCATTATCCAGCGCAGAAGTTGCCTCATCTAAAATCAGTACCGGCGGATTTTTAAGGAATACTCTGGCAATACTGATTCTCTGTTTCTGACCTCCGGAGAGCTTTACACCACGTTCCCCAACGTATGTATTGTATCCATCCTTTAATCCTGTGATGAATTCATGAGCGCCTGCCATCCTGGCGGCCGAAACCACCTCTTCCATGGAAGCTCCTGGACGTCCGTATTCAATATTCTCAAATACGGTTCCTGAGAATAAGTAAACATCCTGCTGTACCACACCTACTGTGCTTCTTAAGCTCTTAAGGGTCACTTCCCGGATATCCTGACCATCAATTAAAATTCTTCCCTCAGTGGGATCATAAAACCGTGGTACCAGGCTGCAGAGAGTGGTTTTTCCGCCTCCCGACGGACCTACCAGAGCCACCTTTTCACCTGGTCTGATCCTTAAGTTGATGTGTGACAGAACTGGATTCCGGTCATCCGGATATTCAAAAGAGACATCTTCAAAAGAGATTTCCCCGTCGATCTTCGTCAGAGGTCTCGCCCCCCTCTTCATCAAATATATCTACATTGGCATCCATCAGTTCCATGAATCGGTCAATTCCTGTCATTCCTCTCTGGAACTGCTCTGCGAATTCAATAATTCTTCGTATGGTAGTCAGCAATGTACTGACATAAAGAGTGTATGCCACAAGATCTCCCGGCTCAATGAGACCTTTAATCATAAAAATACCGCCTGCAACGATTACCACTACATACATCAGACCGTCAAACATCCGAATGGTATTCTGGAAAGCCGCCATATATTTATAAGTTTTACGCTTGATCTGTAAGAATTCCTGATTGTCCTTATTGAACTTCTCTATCTCTATCTTTTCATTGGCAAAGGCTCTTACCACCCTGTTTCCAAGCAGGCTGTCTTCTATCCTGGCATTGAGTTCACCTATGTGGTTTCTCTGGTGCTTAAACGCTTTTCTCACCTGTATGTTAAAATAGGTACAGGATACAGCCATGACCGGAATCAGCAGGAAAATAAGAATAGTTAAAGGGAGATTAATCCCAGACAGGATAATAAAAGAAATCACTGTCTTTAAAAATGCAATGAAAAATTCTTCCGGACAATGATGGGCAAACTCCGTCACCTCAAATAAATCGCTGGTTATCCGTGACATAATCTGCCCGATCTTGGTGTTATTAAAATAATTATCAGAAAGCTTCTGGAGATGACCGAATGCATCCTCTCTCATATCCGTCTCTATGGCAGCCCCCATCACGTGACCCGTATAAGCCATATAGAAACTAGCCATACCGTCAAGGATCCTCAGACCGAAATAAAGAGCCCCGATGCTTATAATAGTGCGGACCGTCAGTGCCGATAAATCCCGCAGCCCCTGATTGGTAATATACCGGAGAATCAGGGGCAGCACCATCTCACAAATAGTGGTTAAAGACGCACAGATTAAGTCCATTACCATGATTTTTGTATACTTTTTATAATAAGGCACAAAGCGCCTCAGCAATATGCCTGTTTTCATCTCTTTTTGATTCATACGTTCCTCTACTCTGTTATGCGAATACTTTTTATCAGTTCCAAAGCCCAGTCTTTCTCCCCCGGTTTTCTGCTTACAATATTAATATTCATACGCTGGTCTTTATAAAGTACCTGGGCTGATACTCCATATCTGGTTTCTCCCGGCTTCTCCTCCGGTTCATAAAATGCAACCCTGACCTTTGCGTTATTCAGTTCAAAATCCAGAATCTCCTCAGGTTTGCCCTGTTCAAACCACTGGGATTTAAACTCCGCTTCACGTCCTGCAAAGACCGCTGCATAAATATAATAATCATGACCGCCGTAATCTCTGCCGTCATAATAATGATCCATTGCGCTGTTATCTTCCTCATCGTATAAGAAATTCCCTGGCAGAGCAAAACTCATATTACCGATCTTACGATAGACCAGATATTTTCTGCAACCAATGGAATCTTCAATGTCCATAAGATTCACAGACTTCATCTCCATGGGAGTATGGGAATCGAGAGCGCAGATGTCAAGATAGGTTTTATGGGGAAATGGGATATCCGGATCCATAACATATGCTTTTTCAAGAAGCTCTATAATCCTTTGATTTACATAAACGTCCTGAGTGCTCCGCTGGGAGGGCATAAAATAACAGGACTGGTTTAAAAGAACCATAGCACTGTTTCTGTAATATCTGGCATCTTTTGAAAGATCATTCCACACAAAAAAATCCTTGGCAAATACCACACTCATACCGGAATGAACCATACCTGCGATCTCTTTAAATGAAAAAGACCGGATGTGGGTAATCAGCTTTCCTTCCTGCCTGGATGGAACATAGTAGATGGCAGGCCAGCAAAACATATATTCCCCTTTTTCATTCCAGCCGGATACTAAATCCATTAAATCGGAAAACCATTGGTAAAAATATTTTTGTCTCATAGCCAGAAAATCTCTTTTTATGAAATAACCGGTCCGGTCCTCTACTCTTAGTTTTAGTTTCTTCTCCCGTGCTGCTTCTTCTAAAAATTCTACCACTGCAGCATGAAACCCGGGACCTGCAATGTTTGTCTGGCTCTCCCCCTGTAGCTTACGCTTATTCCAGTTAAACCAGATATATCCTTCCGGACACAGCTGAACAAGCAGCATGCCTTCAATGCGAAAACACTGATATCCCATCTTCTTTGCCAGGTCCTTTACCATAAGCTCCGCAGACTGACTGTTCCAGGCAAATCCGGAAAATATTTTTTTCTTGGGCTCCAAAGAAAATCTGATTCTTATACTCATCTGAAATCCTTCCTAACATACCTTTCTATATTCTATCGTATTTTTGTTAGAAATGGAAGCACAAAACGTATATGGACAAAGTAATTTTCAAACTTTTATAAAAAAGAAGACTGCCCAGTAGGTTTACCGGGAAGCCCTCTTCGTTTAGTACATTAACGGACAATCAGTGTTTTTCCTGTCATCTCTTTCGGCTGTTCCATACCCAGAAGTTCAATTAATGTCGGTGCGATGTCTGCAAGGCAGCCGCCCTCTCTCAGCTTACAGGCCGGATCAGCATTTACCAGTATGAAAGGCACCGGATTGGTTGTATGGGCTGTAAACGGTTCACCCGTCTCATAATCCAGAAGCTGCTCTGCATTACCATGATCTGCGCAGATAAACATTACTCCGTTCATCTCCTTTACTGCATCTACAGTTCTTCCCACACACGCATCAACCGTTTCAATGGCCTTAATTGCTGCATCTTCAATACCGGTATGTCCAACCATGTCCGGATTTGCAAAATTCACGATGATAACATCGTATTTGCCGGAAGTCACAGCCTCTACCAGTTTGTCGCAGACAACCGGAGCGCTCATCTCTGGCTGCAAATCATAGGTAGCAACCTTTGGTGACGGTACTAAAATTCTGTCTTCTCCCTTATTGGGTTCTTCCACACCGCCGTTAAAGAAGAATGTTACGTGTGCATATTTTTCTGTCTCAGCAATTCTGGCCTGAGTCATGTTGTGGTCAGCAAGGAATTGCCCAAATGTGTTGACAATTGCTTCCTTCTTAAATGCAACCAGCTTATTCTTAATTGTCTCATCGTAATCAGTGAAGCAGACATAAGTGAGATTCAGACGTTTCTCTCTCTCAAATCCTGTAAATTCATCATCGCAGAAAGCTCTTGTCAGCTCTCTTGCACGGTCAGGACGGAAGTTAAAGAAGATAACCGAATCGCCATCCTCTACCACAGCAACCGGTGCTCCGTTCTCTGTCACAACAAATGGCTCTACAAATTCGTCATTCTTCTCTGCATCATAGGAAGCCTGAATACCAGCAGTTGCTGACTGGGCCTGATTTCCTTCTCCCTTTGTCAGTGCATCGTAAGCCCGTTTTACACGGTCCCAGCGGTTATCTCTGTCCATGGCATAATAACGACCGGAAACTGATGCTACTTTGCCTACGCCAAGCTCTTTCATCTTTGCTTCCAGCGCTTCCACAAAGCTTTTCCAGAAGCCGGAGGTGTATCACGGCCGTCTAAAAAGCAGTGAACATATACCTTCTCAAGGCCGTTTTTCTTAGCAAGTTCCAGTAATCCGTATATGTGGCCAATGTGGCTGTGAACGCCGCCGTCTGAAACCAGTCCCCACATATGAAGTGCGGAATTGTTCTTTTTGCAGTTTTCCACTGCCTGTAAAAATTCTGGAACGGTAAAAAAGTCTCCGTCTGAAATCGCTTTTGTAATTCTGGTCAGTTCCTGATATACGATACGTCCGGCACCCATATTTAAATGGCCAACCTCAGAGTTGCCCATCTGGCCGTCCGGAAGACCGACTGCCAGGCCGCTGGCATTGCCTTTTACGTAGGGACACTGGCTCATCAGCTGGTCCATAACGGGAGTTCTCGCTTCACACACAGCATTATGGTCGCAGTTATTATTTAACCCGTAACCATCAAGGATCATTAATACAACCGGTTTTTTGCTCATAACTAGTTCTCCTTTTCCTTCTGTTCATTCTATCGTAATTGTATTTATTGCAATCATTGTCTTTCAACACATTATTTTACATGATTTCGTAATTTCTTGCAACCTGGGAATGGCGAAAAATTATCAGGAAGCGCAAAAAGCTGCTCCCTGCCCGAAAGCAGACAGGAAGCAGCAGCTGTGTTATTTCTTATAATTGACAATATCTCCGAATTCCGGTTTTAAGGATGCTCCTCCTACAAGACCGCCGTCGATATCCGGCTGTGCAAACAGTTCCGGTGCGCTGCCGGCGGAAACAGAACCGCCATACTGAATCCGGATTGCCTGTGCAGTTGCTTCATCATAGATTTCAGCAATGCAGGAACGGATAGACTGGCAAACTTCCTGAGCCTGCTCCGTAGTTGCAACCTTACCTGTACCGATTGCCCAGATAGGCTCGTAAGCGATGACTGCTTTCGCAGCATTCTCAGCCGGTATATTTAAGAATGCAATCTTAATCTGCTGGCGAATCCAGTCAATGGTGATTCCCTGTTCTCTCTGGGTCAGTGATTCACCGCAGCAGATAATAGGAGTCATTCCATATTCAAAAGCCTTTAATGCTTTTTTGTTAACGGTTTCATCCGTCTCTGCAAAATACTCTCTTCTCTCGGAATGACCGATTACCACGTATTTTACACCTGCGTCCTTTAACATAGCCGGTGAAATCTCTCCGGTATAAGCGCCCTTGTCCTCATAGTACATGTTCTCAGCGCCGATGTTAATGTTAGAACCTTTTGCTGCTTCCATGGCAGGAATGATGTCAATAGCGGGTACACAAAATACCACATCTACTTCATCACTTGCTACTAATGGCTTTAATGTATTAACAAGCTCCACCGCTTCGGTTGGAGTCATATTCATCTTCCAGTTTCCTGCAATAATTTTTTTTCTGGACATAAAATAACCTTACCTTCCGTTATTTATTATCTGCTGCTGCAACGCCTGGCAGTTCTTTGCCTTCCAGGAACTCTAAGGATGCTCCGCCACCAGTAGAGATGTGGGTCATCTTATCAGCAAAACCAAGTCTCTTTACTGCATTAACAGAATCGCCGCCGCCGATAACTGTGGTAGCATCGCTAAGCTCTGCAACTGCACGGCAGATTTCTAAGGTACCCTCTGCAAAGTTAGAGAATTCAAATACGCCCATCGGTCCGTTCCAAACAACGGTCTTAGCGCCTTTTAATGCTTCCTTAAACAGTTCAATGGTTTTAGGTCCGATATCAAATCCTGACCATCCAGCTTCAATGGATTCTACCACTTTGCGCTCTGTATCATTGGAGAATTCTTTACCAATCACATTATCGATAGGAAGAAGAAGCTTCACGCCTTTCTCCTCTGCCTTTTTGATCATCTCTAAAGCATAGTCAAGCTTATCTTCCTCACATAAGGAATTTCCGATCTCTTTGCCCTGAGCCTTAGCAAAGGTATAAGCCATACCGCCGCCGATAATTAAGGTATCAACTTTGTCAAGAAGGTTGTTGATCACGTTGATCTTATCGGAAACCTTTGCACCACCCAGGATAGCCACAAAAGGACGTACCGGGTTCTCAACTGCCTGTCCCAGGAACTTAATTTCTTTTTCCATTAAGTATCCAACAACATTCTCAGATGTATATTTGGTAACCCCTACGTTGGAGCAGTGAGCTCTGTGAGCTGTACCAAATGCATCGTTTACAAAGATTCCATCACAAAGAGATGCAAGCTCTTTTGCATATTCTTCTGCGGACTCATCTTTGCCGTATTTGGTCTCTTCCACTCTGTAACGGGTATTTTCAAGAAGAAGGACTTCTCCATCCTTTAATTCCTCAGCCACTTTCAGTGTCTCAGGACCAGTTACCTTAGGATCGTTTACGAATTTTACCTCTACGCCAAGACGCTCGCTTAAAGCCGGAGCAACTGGTGCTAAAGATAACTCAGGAAGGGGCTCACCCTTTGGTTTTCCCAGATGGGAGCATAAAATAACTTTAGCGCCCTGATCAAGCAGTTTTTTAATGGTAGGGATCGCTCCGTCAATACGGTTAAAGTTCTGAATCACACCTTCCTTTAACGGTACGTTAAAATCACATCTTACAAGTACTTTCTTACCTTTTAATCCGGTTAAATCGTCAACTGTTTATTAAGCATCTTATTGTGCTCCTTTCAGATTATGTTTTACAACATCATAAAAAAACAAAAGGCCCGGTCCTTTACGACCGGACCCTTCGTGGATCTTTAGCCTAATTCAGCGAAGTACTTAATTGTACGAACCATCTGGCTTGTATAGGAATTCTCGTTATCATACCAGGAAACAACCTGTACCTGATATAAATCATCACCGATCTTGGAAACCATAGTCTGAGTAGCATCGAATAAAGAACCAAATCTCATACCGATTACGTCAGAAGATACGATCTCATCTGTGTTGTATCCGAAAGACTCACTTGCTGCTGCCTTCATGGCTGCATTGATTCCGTCTTTTGTTACATCAGCACCCTTAACAACTGCTACTAAGATAGTAGTAGAACCTGTAGGAACTGGAACACGCTGAGCAGATCCGATTAACTTGCCGTTTAATTCAGGAATAACAAGACCGATTGCTTTTGCAGCACCGGTAGAGTTTGGTACGATGTTAGCTGCACCAGCTCTTGCTCTTCTTAAATCACCTTTTCTATGAGGTCCGTCAAGGATCATCTGATCACCTGTGTAAGCGTGAATTGTGCTCATGATACCAGACTGGATCGGAGCATAATCATTTAATGCCTTTGCCATAGGAGCAAGACAGTTTGTTGTACAGGAAGCAGCGGAGATGATCTTGTCATCTGCTGTTAATACATTCTCGTTTACGCTGAATACAACGGTTGGCAGATCGTTGCCTGCTGGAGCAGAAATAACTACTTTCTTAGCGCCTGCATCGATATGAGCCTGAGAAAGAGCTTTGGAGCAGTAGAAACCAGTACACTCAAGTACTACGTCTACGCCGATTTCTCCCCAAGGAAGATTTTTTGCATCTTTTTCTGCGTAAATTTTGATGGTCTTTCCATCAACTGTAATAGAATCCTCAGAAGCTTCTACTGTATGAACTTTCTCACCGTAGTATCCTGCATATCCGCCCTGAGCTGTATCATATTTTAATAAATGTGCTAACATCTTTGGATCTGTTAAATCGTTGATTGCTACTACTTCATAGCCTTCTGCACCAAACATCTGTCTGAAAGCAAGACGGCCAATACGTCCGAAACCGTTAATCGCTACTTTTACTGCCATAATTCAATTCCTCCTAAGAATAAAATTAAAAGTGATCGTTAAATATTAATCAACTACCGTTTATTCTACCTAATATTCCAGTAAATAGCAAGTCCTTTTTTTATTTTTATCAATTCCTCACAATTATTTTACATTTCATTCTTGACATATCCGGCAAGATTGTAAGCATGATCGGAAATGCGTTCCAGGTTGCTGATCAGGTCTAAAAATACCACGCCTGCGGCGGTGCTGCACTCTCCTGTAGAGAGACGTTCGATGTGCTTTTCCCTTAGCTCCTCCTCCAGGGCATCTACCTCATCTTCATACTTAATCACCTTACGGACCTCATCCATATCGCCTCTTCTCCTTGCATCAATGGAATGGGAGAACGACTGAAAAGCCGTCTGACAGATCACCTTTAAGTCGGATATTCCGGTATCAGAAAATGTCACCTCATGCTCCGCCATATATTCCGCCTGTTCCGCCAGATTTTCTGCATGATCACCGACACGCTCAATATCGTTGATACTGTAAAACAGGTTGTTGACTATTATTTTCTGCTCCTCTGTCAAAGACAGATTGTTGATTTTGACCAGATATTCCGTCAGCATCTTCTCCATATTATTAATCGTCTTTTCGGTTTTATACACATCTTTTGCTTTATTGACATTTTTAGAAATAACCGCATCGATAGCAAGCTGCACATTCTCCATGGCGATCTGTCCCATATGAACCACTTCCATGGCAGCAGTCTCCACTGCGAATGCAGGTGATTCAAAAATTCTTTCGTCCAGATGCTTCATGGTTTCGCTTTCCTGATCACCGGTTTCTTCTGATTCCTTTTTCTCCTCCGGTACCAGCATACCAGACAACTTCACCAGCTGATTTGCAAAAGGAAACAGTATGCAGGTATTGGTTAAATTAAATATGGTGTGGAAAATTGAAATCTGCACTGCCGTAATGTTGTGGTCTGCAAACTTTGGCATCGCTATAAATATAAGAAAAGATGCGATTCCAAATATGATAGAACCAATGACATTAAAGGAAAGATGAATCGCAGCAGCCCGCTTTGCAGTCCTGGAACTGCCGATACTTGAGATCAATGCAGTCACACAGGAACCTATGTTTTGACCCAGTGTAATGAAAATAGCAGCATTGGTAGTAACCACCCCATTCATTGCAAGGGTCTGTAAAATACCAACGGAAGCCGAAGAACTCTGTAAGAGGGCTGTTACCAGCGCTCCGATTATCATGCCAAGGAACGGATTATTTCCAAGGATACGGAATGCTTCTGAAAATATTGGCGCATCTGTATAAGGTGAAATTGCATTGGACATGAAATCAAGTCCTATAAACAGCATGCCAAGTCCCACCAGTATCTCACCAATGGTTCTGGTCTTCTGCTTTTTCACAAATAATAGAAGAACCGCTCCGATTCCAACAAGAAGGGGAGCACAAAATGAAGGTTGAAATATAGAATATGCATCTCCCAGCTGATTCATGGAAACAATCCATGCTGTAATGGTCGTTCCAATGTTTGCACCCATGATTACTCCCACAGCCTGAGTCAGATTTAAAACTCCTGCACTTACAAAACCAACTACCATAACCGTAGTTGCACCGCTGCTCTGGATAATAGCCGTAATTACTGCTCCCAGAAGTACTGCCATAAAGCGGTTGTTTGTCAGCATTCCCAGAAACTGACTCATACGGCTTCCTGCACTTTTCTGCATGCCGTCTGCCATGGTATTCATGCCGTACAAAAACAGTCCCAGCCCTCCCATGAATGTAAACAAACTCGATATGTCATTAACCGACATTGTTACCTCCTTGTAACCAATATGTATTTACTACAGATATTTAATCATGCATTTATCTGCGCCGTTTAAAATAATACCATAGAAAGATTTCATTTATCAATGGTTTTTAAAATTTATGTAAAATTCTGTTTAAATTTGTGTAAAACAGTCAGTTGGGCTCATTGCATTTCCAGTCATGTTTGTTTATAATGAATTTAATTTTTGAAAAAGGAGACTCCTATGCTGCCAGACTATCATTTTCACACAGAATTTTCAGGAGATTCCACCACACCAGTGAGAAACCAGATTGAACGTGCCATTTTACTTCATATGGATTCCCTATGTGTGACGGATCACCACGACTATGACGTAGATTCCCCCATCGATTTTACCTTAGATCCGGAAATTTATTTTAACACCATGTGTCAGCTTCGGGAAGAATACAAGGAACGAATCGACCTTCGCATCGGAATTGAACTGGGACTGCAGCCCCATTTAAAACAGTACTATGACCAGCTGCTGAAACGCTATGATTTTGATTATGTAATCGGATCCACTCACTTCATTAACCGCAAGGATGCTGCCTATCCCGAATTTTTTGAAGGCAGGCGGGAAGAAGACGCATATCTTCAGTATTTTGAGGCGACACTGGATAACGTAAAACTAAAAGACGCTTATGATGCTGCAGGACATATCGACTACATCGTCCGATATGGTCCAAATAAAGCAGCTTATTACAACTATCATGCATATCGGGATATCATTGATGAGATATTAAAGACTGTGATTGAAATGGGAAAAGGAATTGAACTGAACACCGCAGGTTACAGAAAGGGAATCGGTCAGTCTAATCCATCGGGAGATATTATTAAACGTTACCGGGAGCTGGGCGGCGAGATTATTACGGTGGGATCTGATGCCCACATACCAGAAGATTTAGGTGCAGATTTTCAGATTGCAAAAGAACTTTTAAAACAATGTGGATTTTCCTATTATACGGAATTCAGAAGAAGAAAACCGGAATTTAAACCTCTGTGATACATCTAAGACAACACGGATTGGAGAACTATCATGAATGTATTTGACATCGTCGGACCTGTAATGATCGGACCTTCCAGCTCCCACACAGCCGGAGCCGCCCGCATTGGAAAAACTGCTGCACTCCTTCTTGGAGAACCGGTAGCAAAAGCGGATATTTTGTTTCACGGTTCCTTTGCTAAAACCTACAAAGGCCATGGAACCGACAAAGCCATTGTAGGCGGAATCTTAAAATATGATCCCTGGGACCCAGGAATCCGGACCAGTCTTGAAACGGCCCAAATGCAGGGTATTTGCGTTAACATTCATACCGGTACCATTGAAAATGCCCACCCAAATACAGCTTTAGTGACCCTTACCGGATCAGATGGTGCTACGTTATCTGTCCAGGGTGCTTCCATTGGAGGCGGCAATATTGTAATAAACAAAATCAACGATATGGAAGTATATTTTACCGGTCAGAATACCACATTAATTGTCATGCATCAGGATGTTCCCGGTATCATCGCCCAAGTCACAAATCTGGTTGCTGCCGGCAACGCCAACATCTGCAATTTCCGTTTAAACCGCCAGGAGAAAGGCGGAATTGCAATTATGACAATTGAGATGGATTCCGATGTGGACCCTTCTTTAGTGCCTGAAATCAGGCTTCTTCCTCATGTATACAATACCATTCTTTTAAAACTGGGCTGAAAGAATCAACTGACTGGAGAATACAATGAAACTAAAATATAATACGGTGGAAGAGCTGGTTGAGGCCGCTGCTTCCAGCCAAAAAAAAATTTCAGAAATCGTTTTGGAGCAGCAGGCCACAGATATGGAATCAACCGTAGAAGAGGTCTATACAACCATGGAAAGCAGTTTTGACGTGATGCGCCAGTCTGTTATAAGCGGACTGGACGAAACCCTCCGATCTCCCAGCGGTCTTTCCGGAGGTTCTGCAGCAAAATTAAAAAAAAAAGCCGTAGAGGAGGGAAAAACCACTACGGTCATCTTCTTGGAAATGCCATCAGCATGGCACTTGCTGTTACGGAATTTAATTCCTGCATGGGAAAAAATTGTTGCTGCTCCAACTGCCGGATCCTGTGGGGTAATTCCCGCAGCCCTGATCTCAGTTATGGATGAATACGATCTCCCAAAGCGCGACATAGTCATGTCTTTGTTTACCGCTTCTGCCATAGGTATGGTCATTGCCAAATGCGCCAGCATTGCCGGAGCGGAAGGCGGCTGCCAGGCTGAGGTTGGTTCCGCTTCTGCCATGGCTGCCGCTGCTCTGACAGAGATTTTTGACGGTACACCCCAGATGGTATCCGACAGCTGTGCCATTGCGTTAAAAAACACCATGGGGCTTGTCTGTGATCCCGTTGCAGGACTGGTGGAAGTTCCCTGCATCAAACGAAATGCCATGGGTGTGGCCAATGCCTTTACCGCATCCGAGCTTGCCTGCGCAGGGATCAAAAGCGTAATACCTGCAGATGAAGTAATACTTGCCATGAGACAGGTGGGACAGCTCATGTCCACCTCTTTAAAAGAAACAGCCGAAGGAGGGCTTGCTGCCACACCTACCGGCTGCCGCCTGTGCAGACAGATTTTTGGTCCGGAAGCCTGCAGCGGGGAATGATCTTACAACTTTATATCTGATATCATTTCTTCATTTTGGAAGAGAGAAAGGCATATAAGTCATTTTTCTCTTCCTTTAATATGCGGCCTGGCAGAACAAATCCATGTGTGGAATTTAAAAACACCAGTATCATGGAAGGCTTTTTCGCAATTCTTCTGATTTTGTTCCAGCTTATTTCCTGCTTTCCCTCTCCCTGTCCCACATGTATTCCCGTGTCATCAAACCGGATCTTAATATCCTGACTGGCTGATGCCTGTTTCTTAGCCTTACCATAAACCGCAAGAGGCTGAATAATCGGAAAAAGGCAGCAGCCTAACACTGCACAAATGCGGAAGAAATTTCCCGAAGCTTCCCATCTGACTATGGTAAGTGTAAGAATTGCAGCAGTAAAAATCAGGTTGCACACGCCTACCATTGACCCATAAATATAGTACATGGACAGCTGCCAGATATCCATGCCTGTATTTCTGTACGTATACTCGTATTTCATAATTCATTTCCTCCCATAACAGAAATCAGGCATTGAAGATTACAATGCCTGATTTCAAAGGTGCTCATCATTTTGCAAATAAGGACGGTAACCAGAGACTGGCTGCTGGTACAAAAGTAATTAGTAAAAGTGTGATAATCATACAAAGATAAAATGGAAGGGTTGCCTTTACCACCTTTTCCATTGGTAGTTTTGCTACCGCCGAACCGATAAACAATACCGCACCAACTGGTGGTGTTAAAAGTCCGATACCACAGTTAAGTACCATAATGATTCCGAACTGAACCGGATCGATACCAATTGAAGTTGCAATCGGAAGTAAAATAGGGGTTGCAATCAAAATAATTGGTGACATATCCATGATACAGCCAAGGATCAGAAGAATCAGGTTTAAAAGCAGAGCAAGAATAATCGGATTAGAAGTAACTCCGGTAATCGCATGTGCTGCCATATCCGGTACATGGAGTGTTGTAAGACAATATCCAAATACGTTGGAAGTTGAAATAAGGATAAGAACAATGGCAAGTGTATTGACACAATCTCCCATTACGTCCCAGACACCTTTCCAGTCCAGACCTTTGTAAATAAAGACACTTACAATTAAACTGTAAATAACAGCGATAGCAGCAGATTCTGTAGCAGTAAATACACCACCTACTACTCCGAATACCACAATCAATACGGCTGCAAGAGCCCAGAATGAAATTCCCAGCTGCTTTACCAGGTTTTTGATGCTGAACTTATCTCCCTTTGGATAATTTCTTTTCACGGAAATAATATAGGAACCAACCATCAGAGAAATTGCCAGTATGGCGCCTGGTACATATCCTGCAAGGAAAAGGCTTCCTACAGAGATACCGCCTGCAGTAGTTGCATAAATTACCATATTATGACTAGGAGGAACTAACAGACCCTCACAGGAAGAGGTAATGGTAACGGCCGTTGAGAAATCATCATCATAGCCCTGATCCACCATCATTGGGATAAGGATAGAACCAAGTGAAGCTGTATCAGCAGCAGCTGAACCAGAAATACCACCAAAGAAATAAGATGCTACGATATTTACCATTGCCATACCGCCGCGCATCCAGCCAACACATGCATTGGCAAGAGCAATCAGTTTTCAGAAATACCACCGGATCCCATGAGTACACCCATGGTGATGAAAAACGGTACGGCCATCAGGCTGAACGAACTGATTCCTTTTACCATCTGCTGACAGATTACTGCCAGACTGCTTCCCTGGGAAAGCAGACAAAATACTGCAGATAAAGCCACTGCGTAAGCAATTGGAAACCGAAGGAAAACCATAAGAAAGAAACTTCCCAGTAAGACCAGGATTGCTATATTACCGCCCATTATAGATTTTCCTCCTTTTCAAAAAGACGTTTGATATCATTGTATAATGCTTCCAGTTCAAAAATAATCATTGCACCGCCAGCCAACGGAACCGGGAAGTACATCCAGAATCTGGAAAGCTTTGGCATACTGGTATAAAATCCTTTAGATCCAATACCATGAGCATATTTCCAGCCTACAGTCAGCATTATAAATGCGAGTGCGAGAATGGATACATCTGCCAGAATGTCAAGAAACTTGATCAGATTTTTTGGCAGATAAGTATCCAGTGCAGTCATACGGATATGAGAACCTCTCCGAATGGCAAGAGCTGCAGATAATACCGCCATGTAGCACATAAAGGTTAAAACCACTTCTTCGCTCCACGCTGGATCGGGGATAAAGGAGACATATCTTCCAACCACCGACATTGTGGTTATTAAAACATCTCCGATCAAAAGTATCTTACATATAAACAAAACAATCTTATCAACAATATCATAAGCCGGTTTTATCTTGTCAATTGTTTTGAAAATTTCTGGCATAGAGAACCCCTTTCTAATAGTGAGGGCACAGAAAGCTGATTTCTGCGCCCCACTTGTCAACACTGATTATTTCATATCAAGAATTTTCTGATATAAATCTGCATTTTCCTTTGTGTTTTCAGCAATTACGTCCTTGCAGGCTTCCTGCCAAGGTGTAATGTCTTTTACTTCAACTACATTCACACCAGCGGCTTTTAAACCATCTAATACTTCTTTCTCATTATCCTGAGAAAGTTTCTGGTTGTATTCAGAAGCATACTTGGCAGCCTCAGTCATGGCTTTCTGCTGATTCTCAGTTAATTTATCCCATGAAGCATCTGTGATAATAACCTGAATGGCACCAAGTGTATGTCCGTCAAGAATTAAATTTGGAGCAACTTCCTGGAATGCATTTCCTTTGTAGTTGGCAATTGGCTGTTCAGCAGCATCAACCACACCGGTCTGAAGAGCGGAATAAAGTTCATTCATGCTTACTACGGTTGCATTTGCACCTAAAGCACTTACCATACCTGTCATAACAGGGTCACTGGAAACGCGGATTTTTAAACCTTTAATATCATCAATGCTGTTAATTGGTTTCTTGGAGAAGAAATGACGGAAGCCCTCTTCACCATAGAATAAACCTCTTACTCCTAATCCAATATCATGCGGCTCCATTAAAAACTCTGGAGCAAGATCACTTTTTACGAATTTCCAATAATGATCACGGCCTGCAAATGTGTAAGGAATGGATAACAGTTTTGACTTGTTTGCACCATAGCTGGTAAGAGCGAATGCAGAGATACGTGACATATCAATGGTTCCGCCGCCGCCAAGCATGTTATCAAGAACATCGTTTTCTGCTCCCAGTACACCGCTTGCCTGTAAATCAATTTTAATAGATCCGCCTGACAATTCTTCAACCTTTTCTTTAAACGCCTGATCAGTTTTACCTACGATTGTGTCTAACGGATTTACTTCTGCATATACAAGTGTAACCTGTGGATCTGTGGAAGAAGCTTCTTTGGATTCTCCCCCCTTGGTTGTCTCTCCTGCTGCTGCAGTAGTTGCAGCTGCTGCTGCAGTGGTTGTCTCAGCGGTATTATTTTTTGCAGTACCGCCGCATGCTGTTAATGATAAGGCTGCAATTGCAGCTAACATCAGAGCACTCAGTCCTCTTTTTTTCATGATATAACCCCTCCTTATAAATTTCCTTGCCAGTTAAAAACCTGATTATTTCCTTATGTTTCCCCCAGCGAAATTATTCTATCACACAAAAAGTGATAAAACCACGGTAAATATTTGCGAATCCTAGTATTATTTTAACATCTTATTTATATTCTATCCCTGTTTCTTTATTAAACATTAACATTGTTTCTGGTTTTTTGCATTCCAGTTTGACATTTCATATAAAAAAAGACCCGTACATCATGCACGGATCTTTCTAACTGTTCTGTTATTACTCTTCTATTTTCTTTTTGTATATTTCAATTACCTTTTTCATTGCCTCCTGACCTGGAGCTCCGATGGTCATTCTCTTTTCCACACAGGTCTTTAAGCTGATTGCATCGTAAATATCTTCTTCAAAAAACAGGGCTGATGGCTTTGTATTCTTCCAGAGTCATATCATCCAAAGCGATTCCTTTTTCTATGCAGAAAAGAACCAGCTGACCAACGATTCCATGGGCATCACGGAAAGGAACTCCGTGGTTTACCAGATAATCTGCAGCATCGGTAGCGTTGGTAAAACCGTTCTTTGCACTGACCTCCATCACATCTTTACGGAAGGACATGGAGGAAATCATACCTGTAAAAAGAGCCAGACAGCCTTTTACTGTATCAATCGCATCAAAAGTCAGTTCCTTATCCTCCTGCATATCCTTATTATAAGCAAGAGGAATCCCCTTCATGGTAGTCAGAATGGAAATAAGTGCTCCATAAACCCGTCCTGTCTTTCCTCTGATCAGTTCTGCAATATCCGGATTCTTTTTCTGAGGCATAATGCTGCTTCCCGTACTGTAGGAATCATCAATTTCAACAAAACGGTACTCATTGGTATTCCATATAATAATTTCCTCACAGAACCTGCTTAAATGCATGGAGATAGTTGATAAGGCACTTAAAAGTTCAATTAAGTAATCTCTGTCTGCAACCGAGTCCATGCTGTTTAAGGTAGGTCCATCAAAGCCAAGAAGCTTCGCGGTGTATTCACGGTCCAGAGGATAGGTGGTTCCTGCCAAAGCTCCGGATCCCAGAGGACAGTAGTTCATTCTCTTTCTGATATCCAAAAGGCGGGAATAGTCCCGGTCAAACATCTCAAAATATGCACCTGCGTGATGAGCCAGGGTAATTGGCTGGGCTTTCTGCAAATGGGTAAATCCAGGCATATAGGTATCCAGATTTTTCTCCATTAATGCCAGAAGTTCCTTTAAAAGTCCCTTTACAAGAGCGGAGAGTTCATCGATTTCGTCTCTGGTGTACAGTTTCATATCCAGAGCCACCTGATCATTTCTGCTTCTTCCCGTATGGAGACGCTTTCCCGCTTCTCCGATCCGTTCCGTTAAATTTGCTTCCACAAAGGAATGGATATCTTCATGCTCAGCTGTAATTGTAAGGGCTCCACTTTCTAAATCGGCACAGATTCCTTTCAGACCATCGATAATTTTATCCCGGTCCTCTTCACTGATGATTCCCTGTTTTGCCAGCATTGTAACGTGGGCAATGCTTCCCTCAATGTCCTGATGATAAAACTTCTGGTCAAAAGACAGGGATGCGTTAAAATTGTGAACCAGCTGATTGGTTTCCTTGGTGAAGCGACCGCCCCATAATTTCATAATTAGTTCTCCTCTTTCCTTAGTTAGTTGTATGAGTCCGCATGGGTTTGCGTTTTTTGTTCTTTCCTGCTGCCAGGCCTGTGAGCACCAGAAGTATCAGGATACTTCCTCCGGTAATCATACCTCCGGCTTTTAAGCCCTCCGGCATATATTCAAGGGAAACTTCATGAGTTCCGGCAGTCATATGAACGCTTAAAAACGTATCAAAGATTTTATAGGGTTCTGCTTCCTTCCCGTCGATCTTTACAGACCAGCCCTTGTCAAAAGGAATGCTTAAATACAAAAGTCCTGCCTTCTCAGCATCAACCGTTCCCTTAATCTGGGTATCAGTCCACTTTGTTAGCTTAAGGGAATTCTTATTTAACACCTGATAAACAGATTCCAGGCCTTCGGGAAGAAAACGGTAAGCACTTGCTATTAAATCCTGATCATTGTCATCATTTCGAAGTGTAACTTCTTCTCCTGATTTTAAATAGCCAAGTTCCAGTAAATATCCACGGCTTACATTATCAAAGTTTTTTGTCTTTTCTCCCAGAAGTGCAGCGACTTTCTCAACCTTTTTATTGCTGACAAAAACATAGTAATCACCATCTTTATCAGGAGTGAATGTGAAGCTCTTTCCTTTTACTTCACTGGGTACTTCTGAAAGCACCGGACTTGCGCCCAATACCACCGCTAAATCATTTTGAACCTCAGCCGGATTAGTCAGTTCCAGCTGCCAGTTATTCTCCACATCATATGGCATCATAAACCCTAATGAAAGTGCATAATTATTCTTCCACAGCTGCATGTCATCCTGAACCGAAACAAGAGAGGATACTTCATTTTCCCCCGTCTCTTCTGAATACAGGGCATATTTCACAGCAAAAAGTGCGTCTACCAAAGGAGTACTGCCTGTTATACTGTAGGCATTGGTTGAACTTTCACAGCCAATCTTTTTGAAAAATTTAGACAGATCCGCGTTGGCAGTAGACGAAAACAGGGATACTGATGGAAAATTCATCCATGCACCATCGTTCTTGGTTTTTCTTGTGACCTTTTCCACCCTGTAAAAATCCGGGTTAGGCAGGAGACCTTCTGTTAAGTCTATGGAAGCCTTATTATCTTTTACATAGTTTGTACGGCTTGTAGTTGTAACACTTGTGACCGTAGTATTGACAGCTGCTTCTAAAGCTACCACTCCAAGAGCCAGCAAAACAAGCAGATTCCGGTTGATTCCTCTCTGATAAAGGCTGATCAGTCCTGTATAAACTGCCAGAAAAATGATGGCAACATAAAAAATGGAAAAATGGAAGGCATCGTCTGTAATCAGCTTCTGAGCCATAATCACAAAGATTACAGTGGCAAAAAAAGCTGTCACAACATGTTTCCATGGTATCTCATGCAAATAGATATAAGCATGATATCCTGCTGTCAGTATGAGAAAAATATAGATAAAGGACTGCCTGCAGGGAAGGCTGTTTGGATAGTGAAATCCATGCCAGATAAAATTAAGTACATTAATGGAGAAGCTGGCATAAAAAAACAATAAAAGGGAGCACATGACAATCTTATCCCTCTGCCTGATCTTCCTGCATCCAAGATACAAAAGGAAAAATATAAGAATTGCCACGCCGCAGTAAATATTCGGCCAGTGATCCAGTCCGATTTCTGTTTCCACTGCTGGCAAATGTCTCGCTATCATATCAAAGATGGAAAAATAGGAGCTAAATGTCTGGGGAAAGTTAATATCTCCAGAGGCTGTCATCTTCATGGCATAGATTTCAGGCAGCAGTACCACTGCAGCCAAACCACCGGCAAGAAGGGAATACACTGCAAAATGAACGCCGTTTATCAGAACCTCTTTCCATGGTTTTCTTCCTTCCAGAATCAGAAGTGCCAGGAAATAGAAGACCATAAAAATACATATCATAATAGATATGTAATAATTGGATAAAATTGATAGCCCAAGTGTAATGCAGTAAAGAATGCATTTTTTCTCCTGAACCAGTTTCTCTAATCCAAGCATAATAAGCGGGAACAAAAGAATACAGTCCAGCCACATAATATTCCAGCTATACGCTGCCATATACCCGGATAATGCATAAAAAATCCCAAAGAACGCAATTCCAAAATCAACTGTCTTAAAATGCCTGCGCAGATACCAGGAAAAAGCAAGACCGCTTAACCCAATCTTTACCACAATCATATAGGTCATGAATTCAATGATAAATTTTTTCGGGCAGAGAACAATCAGCCAGTTTAGGGGACTTGCCAGATAATAGGAATAAAGAGCCGAAAAATTAACTCCCATACCAATATCCCAGCTGTATAACAGGCTGCCACCATGAGTCAGCTTATACTGGAACTCAGAGAAAAATGGCGCATACTGATGATACATATCCGTTCTTAAAAAGCTTTCTTCTCCAAAGGGAAAGATCCCTCTCTGGGCAAAAATAATGATCATGATAATCACAGGCACAAAAAAGGCGGCAATCAGACCGTCAGAGTCCTTTACCAGACTTCCACTTCTATGCTCTTTTTTTCGAAAGGAACGTGAGACCTCCTGGTGCTCTTCTTCAAAGGGTTCTTCTTCCCCGTTTTCTTCCTCTCCGTCTTCCTCTGTATTTACATCAACGGGATAATATTCATCGTCTTCTTTGGAATCATCATAATCATAAAGCTCTTCCATTCCTTCTACAGGAACCTCCAGCCTTATGACAGGCATGGATTCATAATCCGGTTGTTCTTCTCCCTCGTTTTTCAAAATATCTGTATCCTGTCTGTCATCCGTTTTTTTCCCTTCCCGGATGTCTGGTGTTTTATCTTTTTTTTCATCTGATGTCATCTTTAGAATATCCTCTAATTCCTTTGAAATCTTTTCAATATCGTCATCGCGTTCCATTTTACTTACCTCTCTTTACAAGGGGGAACCTCACTCTTTCGGAATATGAAAAGCTTACTGAATACATAATTTACAATCACAACAACGATGGACACCAGTATTTTGCTTACATATTCATCCATATTGAGCCAGGAAACCATTATCACCATAAGAACCATTTCCATGACGCCTGATGCAGCCCTGCATGCAGTAAAGGAAATGATCTCCTTCACTACAAATCCCAGATGCAGATCATAGCTTTGAAATACAAAGATTTTATTAACACCAAATGCAAACAGCACAGAAACCAGCCAGGCTGCTGCAGTACTGATCCGATAGTCGACTCCGGCCTTCACCATTCCAACATACACGATCCAGTTGACTACCGTGGTAAGGACACCAAATACCAAATAGGATATGACCTCCCGGTTCATAACCTTGTCCCATATTTTTTTAATCATAATAGCTGTTCTCCTGTAAAACACATTTCCTCTATTGTATTATAGGCACCGGAAATTGTAAAGGGAATCTAAGGGGACGTTACCAGAAAGTCTTTAGCGCCCTCCGTGTAGTGTACCTTGCCATCCTCGGTAATAAACACCATAAACATCATCCATGGAATTTAACAGCTCCATTCCCTTTTCCAGTCCCATAGAAAAACAGGTGGTGGATAATGCATCCCCATCAACCGAAAGCTTAGAAAGAATGGTGACAGAGACCAGCCCGTTCTCATAGGGAAATCCGTCTCTGGGATTTAAAATATGATGGTAATTCACCCCGTCTTTTTCAAAATGGCGCTCATAAACCCCGGAGGATACCACAGACATATCTTCTATATTCAACGTTTCAATGGTCTCATTTCTGTCAGCATAGGGCTTTTGCAGTCCAATCTTAAAAGGGCTTCCATCTGGCTTCTTCCCAACACAGAGTACATTTCCACCCAGATTAATCACTGCACTTTTCACTCCCTTTTCAAGAAGATAATCTTTCATACGGTCTGCTATATAGCCTTTTGCAATTGCCCCCAGGTCAATGGAAGAATCCGGAGATAAAAAGGTAAGGGTATCATCTTCAAGCTTTAAATTCTGGTAACCTACTTTTTTCACCGCAGCACTGATTTCATCCGAAGGGGGGAATTACGGGATTTGAAGCAGTAAAGTCCCATAAGGAAGACAACGGTTCAATGGTAATATCAAAATCACCATTGGATATTTTGGAATAATAAAGTCCCTTGGAAAGCAGGGCAGCCATATCCGGTGACAGCTTTACAGATGTTTCCTGTGCAGATCTGTGATTGATTTTATAAACTTCACTGCTTTCAATGGTTTTACTGAAGATATTTTCATAGGAACGGCACAGATCCAGACATTCCTTTAAAATTTTAGGATCATCGTTATCATAAAGGGTTACTGTTACAAATGTATTTAGCAAAAATCCAGATTTACTGATTGGTTCTATTTTTCTATGACATCCGGTAAGAAGACTGACAGCCAGGCAGACCGCCAAAACCGCTGCTTTTCCTTTTTTCATTCCTGATCCTCCAATTTTTTACCGGCTTCCCTTGCGTGTTCCACAAACATCCGGCGTACCCCTTCAATTTCACCCATTCCTTTTAACCGGCAGATCACATCATAACCCTCAGCTTCCAGCCGGCTTTTCCACGAATCACTGTCTGTCCCAGCCATATCATTATGAGCATGATCTCCGCATACAATCATCATGGGCTGAAGAACTGCATGTTTTGACTGTTTCCCGTTTAGTTCTTCTATCACATCATCAATGGAGGGTTCTGCTTCTACCGTTCCCACATGATATCTTGTATATCCGTGTTTTTTCAAAATTCCAGCCAGGCGGTTATAGGCGGCATTGGCTTCATGTTCGGAACCATGGCCCATAAACACAATCTCCGTACCTTCCGTATTATATTCTTTTGTATCTTCCGTAAGGATCTCAGTCAGTTTTAAATAATCTTCCTCAGAAGAAAGAAGGGGCGCACCGATAATCAACTGGTCAAAGGAATCTTCCTGTTTTTTTACAGCATTGACAATACAGTCATATTCCTCTCCACCCATTACAAGAGTGGGTTGGATCAACACCCGTTTAAAGCCTTCTGCTGCCAGCTTTTCCATGGCTTCTTCCACTCCGTCAATCATAATATTATCCCGTTTTCTTAATATATCTATAATGATCCGACTGGTAAAAGCCCGTCTTAATTCATAAGCAGGAAATTCAGCTGCTACAGCCTGTTCAATGGCTTCTATGGTCTTGCTTCTGCTTTCGTTATAACTTGTCCCAAAGCTCACTACTAGTAATGCCTGTTTCATCTTTCTGGTCCACACTTTCTAATCATTTTCCTGACTACCATATCACAGATGATTTTTGCTGTCAAATTCCTTTTTACGCACCACAGGCGCAGAACCAAAGGGTTCTGCGCCTGCGATACACATTGCATACATTTTATTGGAGATTATCTTAAAAATCTACCTCTTTATCATAGTAACAACAGGTTAACAGCTTCTCCATCTCTGCCGGGGTAATTGCCCGTGGGTTGGAGCCGGTGCATGCATCACCAACTGCTAACTCAGCTACTGCCGCTAATTTATCATTGAACTCTGCTTCGTCAATGATTCCGCCTTCGTAATCCTTAATACAGGTAGGAATATCCAGCTCTTTGTTCATGGAACGGATCTCAGCAATTAATGCATCAACCAGTTCTTCATCTGTACTGCCCTCTAAACCAATGAAGCGGGCAATCTCACCATAACGCTTTGCTGCCTCTGCGTCTTTGGCATTAAATTTAATAACTTTCGGAAGATACATTGCATTAGCACAGCCGTGCACAATGTGTCCGCCGGAATAAGCAGCTCCTGTTTTATGAGCCATGGAATGAACGATTCCAAGGAGTGCATTGGAAAATGCCATACCTGCAAGACACTGTGCATTATGCATGCGGTCACGTGCAGCCATATCTCCGTTATAGGAATCAATTAAATCATTATGTATCATCTTGATCGCATGAAGCGCAAGAGGATCGGTATAATCGCAGTGAAGTGTGGAAACATATGCTTCCATTGCATGGGTAATTGCATCCATACCGGTATGAGCTGTCAGCTTTTTAGGCATGGTCTCAGCAAGATCCGGGTCAACAATTGCCACATCGGGTGTTATATTAAAGTCAGCAAGGGGATACTTGATGCCCTTGTGATAATCGGTAATAACGCTGAATGCTGTAACTTCGGTAGCAGTACCGGAAGTAGAAGGAATGGCGCAGAACTGTGCTTTTGTTCTTAAAGTCGGGAAATTAAAAGGAATGCATAAATCCTCAAAAGTTGTATCCGGGTATTCATAAAATGCCCACATAGCTTTAGCCGCATCAATTGGTGATCCGCCGCCGATTGCAACGATCCAGTCCGGTTCGAACTCACGCATCATCTGGGCACCCTTCATTACGGTTTCAACGCTGGGATCAGGCTCTACCCCTTCAAACAGTTTTACTTCTAATCCAGCTTCTTTTAAATATGCTTCCACTCTGTCAAGAAAGCCAAAACGCTTCATAGATCCGCCGCCTACGACAACAATTGCTTTCTTTCCCTTTAAGTTTTTTATTTCCTCCAGGGAGCCTTTTCCATGATAAAGGTCTCTCGGTAATGTAAATCTAGCCATTGTAAAACCCTCCTTGTGAAATTCCTGTCGTTTCTATGAGATAATTGTAGTTCAAACAGAGAGGAATTACAAAGGTAAAAAAATATATATCAGTATATAAATACTGATATATATTTAACATTCTTATTCTGCCAATTTTTCCTTTACACAGCTTAACTGTTCAAGAAATTTCTTATCCCAGCCGGTAAGTGAATAGCCCTTCCGGCAAATGACTGAATCCCTGAAACGTTTCTTCTTAACACATTGTTTTTCCACCAGCTGATACTGCTTTAGCAGTTCTTCCGGCATGGGAGATACCCACATATAGGTCATTTGATTGTCACACAAAAGCTGAAACTGGCTGCCCCGTTCATATACATATATTCTCTTTGGGGATTTGGGATATTTCATTCCTCCTCCAATATCATCGTTTTTGCTGGAAACAACATCTCCGTGAACAATCTCAATATAATTCATTAAATCTTCGGCTTCTATTACGCTCTTATCTGCAAGAGGATGGGCGTTTGACATCAGGATCCTTAAAGAATACTCAAAAACAGATTCCATAATAAGACCCTTTGCAGCGGTCTCTCTTGCATAATACTTTTCAGATGTAACCGGATACCGGATGATACCAAGATTGTACTCTCCTGTCTCCACGTCCCTGATGGTATCTGTGGAATTGGTCTCCCGAAGCCATACGTTCATCATGGATTCAGCGCCCATTTCCTTAATAAAGCCGGAAAATGCAGTGCTGATATAACTGGCTCTGGGCATGGATAGAGAAAATTCCACACCGCTACCATCTCCTGTTTTATACAGATGTTCCATTTCATCGATCTGAATCAGAACATTTCTGGCATGTTCTAAAAAGATCCTTCCTCTGGCAGTGGGCACAACTCCTTTGGAAGTCCGTTTAAAGATAGGTGCCCCAAGGCCCTCTTCCAGAGTCTTGATCGCCTTGCTGAGATTGGGCTGATCCATGTATAAATTAGCTGCTGCCTGTGTAATGGAACCGGTCTTTTCCACTTCAACCGCATACTGCAATAGCACGGTATTCAATCATCTTCCTCCTTTGTCTCCTGCCAGCCGTTCTTTTCCACTTCATAGAGATACTTTGACAGTGCTGCAAGCGATACTGCCATATTCTCGTTTTGAACCAGTATATGGGGCGGTACAGTCAGATGAATGGGAGCAAAATTCCAGATGGCCTTCACTCCGCCTGCCACCAGCCTGTCACAGACCCCCTGGGCATATTCAGCAGGAACGGTAATAATCCCAATGTGTATATTCATACGCTGACAGAGGTTTTCCAGTTTCTCCATGGAAAGCACCATCTTTCCGCCGATTCTGGTATTCACCTTTCTTCCGTCAGCATCAAAAGCCATAACAATTTCAACCCCGTACTGTTCAAAGCCTTTATAGGAAAGCAGTGCTTTTCCTAAATACCCCACACCTACCAGTGCTGCCTGATTGGTGTTATGAAATCCCAGAAATTCCTCCATATCTGCAATTAATTCCTTAATTACATATCCCATTTTGGGCTTTCCTGCTGTTTTGGCTACTAATGCCAGATCTTTTCGGACCTGAACCTCATTTAACTGAAGATCCAAAGCAATGGCGGGTGCGGAAATGGTTTCTAATCCATCGCTGCTTTTCTTTTCCAGATAATGATGATAAACGGGAAGGCGCTCCAGCGATTTTCTGGATATTCCTCCCACCATATGTCTCTTTTCTTCCATAAAATCTTCCCCCAGTCTCATTTAACAAATAACAGATACCGGCAACCCTTTTGTCACTTTTTAATTGACTGTACCACGATCCTTCTGGTCAGTCAGAAACATGGCATCGCCAAAGCTGAAGAAACGGTATCTCTCCCGAACTGCTTCCTCATATGCATGAAGTACATGATCTCTCCCCGCAAGCGCAGATACCAGCATAATTAAGGTGGATTCAGGCAAATGGAAATTAGTAATCAGACAATCCAGTACCTTAAAACGATAGCCCGGATAAATAAATATTTCAGTCCATCCGCTTCCTGCCTTTAATATACCGTCTTCCGTTGATGCAGATTCCACGGTCCTGCAGCTAGTGGTCCCTACGCAGACGATCCTCCCCCCATTTCGTTTGGCATCATTAACCTTTTTTGCTTCCTCTTCTTCTACGATATAGAATTCAGAATGCATGTGATGAGCTTCTATCTCATCTACCTTAACCGGGCGGAATGTACCAAGTCCCACATGAAGTGTGACATGGGCAATCTCCACTCCTTTTTCCTGTATCTTCTCTAATAATTCTTTTGTAAAATGCAGACCTGCGGTTGGTGCGGCAGCAGAGCCTTCATTCTTGGCATAAACAGTCTGATACCGGTTTTTATCCTGAAGCTGGTGGGTAATATAGGGTGGCAGGGGCATCTGACCAAGCTGGTCTAAAATCTCTTCAAAAATCCCCTCATAAGAAAACTGGATGAGACGGTTCCCTTCTTCCACCACGTCAATCACGGTTCCTTTTAAAAGTCCCTCTCCAAATGAAATGACAGTTCCGACTTTTGCTTTCTTTCCCGGCTTCACAAGAGTTTCCCAGATATCATTCTCTCTTCTTTTTAATAGAAGAATCTCGATCTTTGCCTCAGTGCCTTCTTTTACGCCAAACAGCCTTGCCGGAATCACCTTGGTATCGTTAATAACCAGACAGTCTCCCTTATTTAAGTAATCCAGTATATCTTTAAAATGTCTGTGTTCGATCTCTCCCGTATGCTTGTCCAGAACCAGCAGTCTGGAAGCCGACCGGTCCTCTAACGGATCCTGTGCAATCAGCTCCTGAGGTAAATCAAAATCAAAATCTCTGACGTTCATAAAACTACTCTCCTTTATCAAAAATGCTCCTCTGCAGGGTGCCACGCAGAGAAGCATCTGTTTTAATTATTGTTCGACTGGCTGGCTGATTCACTGGTAAGTTCACCAGAGGACTCACTGGCTGATTCCCCAGTGGTTTCTGCAGCAGCTTCCGGCTCTTCTTCCCCTTTTTTTAAGGTATTATAAACTGCCAGAAGATTCTCATCGGACTTTAAAGCCTTCTCAAGACCTTCGTTTACCTCTTTTGCCATCTTTTGCACTTCATCAGACTGGTTTACTTCCTGCATAAATTCAGACTCTTCTTTGCTGTTATCTGCAACCAGGTAGCAGCTTCCATCCGATGCAGTCTTTGCATAGCATACAATCAGGCTAGGAGCCATCGTCTCTGCCTGACGGAATTTCACATCAAATCTGGCATAAACCACATAGTCACCATCTGCAATTCCAGGTGTAGAAAAGCATTCCAGATTTTCAAAACTCTGATAGAATTTTACCTCTTCTTCCATTCTGGAAGCCAGCTGATCCAGGCTCTCTTCCCCGGTTTTACCGCCATAAGCTTTAGAAAGTGCGTCCCTGTCGCAGCTCTTTCTGGCGTTAAAATATGACTTCATTAAATCATTCAATTCGGGCACCGCATCCTTTTGCAGTGCAACTTTTACCTTCTGCGGCTGATTTTCATCGCTTTGCGGAGATGTACTCTCCGCCTTGGCAGAGACCGTTTCCGGCTCATTCGCGGGCTGTCCGGCTTTGTCCAAAACAACCACCGCCATGATCAGTATTACTGCAACCAATGGTATGGCGAGAAACTTCAAAAACCGCCTGGTTTCCGCTTTCAGCCCATTCCATTTTCCTAATAAGTCCTTCATTAGACCTGACCTCCTGGAGAAACAATCTCCTCTCTATTCTAACAAAAAAACAGCCAAAAATCAACAAATAACTCTTGCGCTTTAAAACAATCTATAGTAGAATGTAAAAGATGCATCTGTAGCTCAGTGGATAGAGCAGTGGCCTCCGGAGCCGCGTGCGTAGGTTCGATTCCTATCAGATGCACTATAATTATATAGAATTATTAACCAAAAATCCTTTCTTTAAAAGGGTTTTTTTAGTTTACAGTTTCATCTCTTTAACCATATATATCCACTTAAACATATTTTTAATACTAAAAAATAAAAACCAGCCGATAACAAAGGGACTGTTACCGGCTGGTTAAGTTTATTTTTTCATTACGCCTATGGCAATTTACCAAAGAATGCAACTATAAAAGCTGAAATAATGAGTAGTATAGAAAATACATATTTATAATTCTTTTTTTATACTAAGCATCCATATGAAACAAATCAGACTTGATATGATAACAATGTATACAGCCAGCATTTGCAAAAGACTGTTATACAATTTATAATGATTTGCACTCCACATAATAATTGTAAAAACCGTAAATACAATCATGGAGATTGTTTTTATAATTTTATTCATACTAATATGTACGAACAGATGTTACCTGATGTGTAATTTTATATACTTGTCGTCTGCCCATTCTGGTTCTGTAATATTTTACGGTTTTTATGGATAATTTTAATCCATGATTAGAATCATTAGGGATCAGTAAAGTGCCGCCTCCTACAATTGTGCTGATAGTGCCAGTTATGCCACCAGCAATTTGTGCTCCAGGAACTTTTGTCAGTATTAAACCCACAACTCCCGCTACAGTGGCCGTTGTACCTATGGTATCTCTAATTTCTGCATAAGAGATATATTCAGTACTATAAGATGATTCTGATTTTAAAGTAATGCCGCCTTTGTTACCATGATTGCTTATATCAACTGTTTTACCCGTAATAGATGAGTAGATTGTATTAGATAATTTATCATATTTTAAATAATTTTCCTTACCTGTCTCCAGGTTTTTAATGGTAACTGTTCTCGTATTATCATCTTCTGCAACGGTTACAAGTTCTGAAGATCCTTGGGACTCTACCAACACCGAAGTATCACCAAGTATTTCAATATTATCTTCCAGGTTTTCTGATAAAACTCCGGCTGTAGATTCAAAGTCACTTTCTGCAGCGGAGACAGGTGTAATAGTCAATGCTGTCACGGTGGTTACAGACAATATGATAGCTAAAGCTTTTTTCAATCTCATGTTTTTTCTCCTTACATATCAATTAGTTATTACTAACTCTTGTATGAAAATACGGCCGTGTTTTCATTTCTATTATAGTTCTTTTAAAATTTTATAACAACAGTTTATCCCTTACATTATTCTTAAATAAAACCTGTATCATAGTCCATAATTTATGTTATATTTTCTTTTTTTCGACATCACTCGACGTGTTTTGATACAATTATTTGATTAATATTTAATTTTTCATTAACATGCCTATTAAACCAAACAATATCATAGGTGCATCCCACTGTTTATTAAAAGATATATACATAAAAATAAAGGCATCCCAAAAGTTTCATCTGGCATGCCTTATCACATTCTGAATACTAAGTTATTCAATTATAATCACTGCCCCCTTTGGTATGCAATACCCCTCCCTCAATGACAAATAGTCCATTCCTGCTTCTCATTACGGAATAATACTCTTTTTGAGTTCCAGGTAAACCATACGCGATCTGAACCGTTTTCCAGTTGCTCCTGTATATATTACCTACTTTTACAACCTCAGGAATAGATTCCGTTCTGCTGACTTCCACCATATTCTTATTGTGTATCATATCAATATAATTATATCCGGTTACGGTTATGGACAATATGAGTCCCATAATTAAAGCCGGACAACCCGGTGAACATCAACCAGTCCCGTCCAATAAAGAATAGCATAAATAACAAAAGCATAACCACTAAATATAACACTCCATAAACTGTAATCCCAACAATATTAGTCATATGTTTTCCCCCAGGATACAAATCATAATTAAGCTATGGTTCAATGGATATCTGATTGAATTATACCATATATTGCCTTAAAAAAACAGATATGTCGGGTAAAATATATCATTCTATCTATTTTTTAAGTACAAATAATATTATGTGTCATCCGAAAAGCATAACTAAATAATCATATTATTTTTTACTCCTCTCTAAACTCAAAAAAACGGGTGAAGACAGACCACGTCAATCTTCACCCGTTTCATTATAATATTCCTTTTCTACTCTTAGCTAAAAATACCCGTAACTGCATTCCACATCTTTGCAAATACATTCTTCACCCGCTGCCATACTCCCACATCCACAGGAGCCGGCTCAATATCTACCGCATTGGTATTTACATCATCTTCTGATATTTCCTGTGACCTTAAGATAATCTGGATACTGGAAGGAGTCTGATTCTTGTCCGATGTAAAGGATACCATCTTATCATCTAAATTCATTTCCAGCAGATTGCTGTCGTCTGCAATTTTATCCAGTTTCTCATCCAGGCTGTTTCTGATACTCTCATTGGCCCCTTTTAGCTTATTTGTGGTAGAGGAAGTTTCCGCCGCCTTTTCCAAAATATCTATCAAACCGTTTAAGGTATCCTTTGTACCGCCTTCCACCGCTGCCCGGTTGTTTTTCACGGTGTTTTGAACACTGCGGAACAGGGAAATCACCTGATTGGTTGACGAACTGATCTGTTCTACAGAAGCTGCCGTATCATCAAGCATTAAATCAAAAGCTGCCTTGTTATCATTTTTTGTTTTATTTAAACTGACCACATCTCCAATGGTGGTATCGATATCGTATGTAATGGCTGCAAGCTTACTTACGACTGCCTTACTGTCTTTTACTCCTCCCTGAACATCGATTCCGGATATTGTATAACGAACACTGGATAAGATGTTGTTCATGGAGTTTAAGATTTTGGATAATACAGCTGCTGTCTGAATCAGTGCAGTGGCATTGGGGTTGCTCATGCCGGAAGCAGCTACCGACTGAAGCTGGGCACGAAGCTTGGCTACCGCATCTGCTCCCAGGGAAAACTCCAGGTCATCCAGCACATCATTCATATCACCCATAAGCTGCTGCATACTCTCTGCCTGTTTTTTAAGATCTTCTGCACTTAATGCCTGAGACGGGGAAGCAGTTGAACCAAGCTTCTTTAAAACGCCCTGAATCGCATCAAGCTGTTGCTCAATATCTTTAATCTCACCTGTAATCTGATCTGCATCAGACTCCTCCAGGCCGCTTTGGAGATCCCCCAGGGAATCTTAAATCTCTTAAGGACGAAGATAGATTATAGAAATCTTCCCCGGAATCCTGAAGTGTCTCTACCAAAGTATTCATTTTGTTATTTACATCATCAAGTCCCTGCTTATTGGCCATGATATCCGGCGCAAGCTGGCTGATCTTCTGATTGGCAGCTTCCAGACTGTCTATACTAGCATCTGTTTTTGAGATTATTTCATCCTTTGATGCATCGAAGTTTTCTCTCGCCCCCTGCAGCTGGCTCAGTCCCTTTTTCGTTACATCCATACCGTTGCTGATATTGTGCAGCGTATCCAGCATTTCATTCATACCATCAAGCAGCTCGTCTGCTGAATCCTTAAATGTATCCTTTGCCTCTTTCACATCAGCAATATCACTGATCTGATCCAGGGTTCCCGGAACCATCATCATGATTACTCCGCTGGATTCAAAATCGTGAGAACTTATTTCAATATGAAATGTCTTTTCCTGACCTGGAACTGCTGCAAAAAGAACAGCCTTATAAGTACCCAGAGACTGGATCTGTGCTCCGGGCGCTTCAACGGAATTGACATCTTCCATATCTACCATTGTAGCAACCTGTAAAAGCATATTGTTCTGATAATATATATTGGCATTCTTATTGGGAATGCAGTGAACGTCTATTTCTACCAGCCCATCCGCATGTAAAAGATCCTGGGCCTCTTTTGGTATACCATTTAATTTATAGGAGATATCAAAATCCCATGGAAGAACCACTTCTCCGTTATTTAACTGGCATTCATAATAGAAACGGTCTTTTGTATCTTCCGGAAGCTGCCAGGTCACTGTATCTCCGTCAACAGCAGGCTCGGCATAATTAGACATATTGGTAATATCCTTGTAAGTTCCATAATCAGAAAAGGAACGGATTCCATTTAATGTGACTCCTTTTACCACGCTGCTGTCAGTCTCTTTTCCGTAATAGTCCAGATTTACATATAGTGTTTCGTCCACAGATACAGCTGGCGGTCCTGCGTAAATATTTCCAGCCATATTAATACTGATCATTGAAGTGATGAGTGTCGCTGCTGTCAGCCGATATGCTGCGCTCCATTTACTTTTCATTGTTTTTCACTTCCTCCTGTTCCTGCTTCTTATCTTCTGTGTCTATTTTCTGTCCACCTTCTGTTTTAACGTCTTTTGATTGTTCCGCTTCCAGCAAAGCTTTCTTTTTTTCAATTCTGTTCGCTTTCAACGCTTTTTTCTTTTCCATTACGGCCTGATGAGAAGCAACGATCTTTTGCCGTTTTCCTTCCTCCCACATCAGCACAGGATCTGCCAGGGTTAAAAGAACCGGCAGCAGGAATAGAACCATAATTACACTGATAAAAGCACCCCTGCCAATTAAATGTCCAAGACCTGCAATGGCAGATACCGATGAGATAAAATATAAACCGTATCCAACTATGGTTAAAATAGTTCCTGAAGTCAGGATAGAAAGTGCACTTTTGGAAACGGTGTGCTTAATGGCCCTTGCCTTTTCCGGATATTTTTTCTTCATATCCATATAGTTATTGGTCATCAGAATGGAATAATCCACCGTAGCACCCAGCTGAAGACAGCTGACAATTATATATCCCAGATACAATATATCCTCTCCTTTAAAATAAGGAATTGCAAAATTGATAAATACAGCTACTTCAATGGGGATCAGAACAACAACAGGTATAATCAGTGACTTAAACGTAATCATAACTACCAGACCGACTCCCAATATGGAAAGAATATTTACAAAGTTATAATCTTCCGTGATAATGGTCTTGATATTCTGGGTAGATGGGATTACCCCTGTGATATAAGCCCCTTCCCGGATAATACTTATTTACAATGGCACTGATCTCATCCGAACATTGAAATGCAAAATCACTTTCATCAGAGGATTTTACATAGATCATAATTCTGCTGTAATCCTTAGTATGCAGCAGGCTGGTAATGCTTTTCGGTATGATCTTCTCCGGTATACCATCTGGTAAAGTGCCCGCCAGAGATGTAGCAGATCTCACATAGTCCAAATCTTTCAGTTCATCCGTCAGGTTTTTTTCCGTTACCATATTGGTATTGGGAACAACCGCAAGAATTAAATTACTCTTCCCAAAACGGCCGTTAATCTGCTGTTCATCGTAATATACCCGGGTACCCGGACTGGATCCCAATGCACCGTTACCAAATGTAAACGCATTCATGTTCTGAGCTATAAAAGCCGGTATAACCACAAGTGCGATTGCAGTCAGAACACCATAACGCACTTTATGTACAAGTATTCCCAGCCCATGGAAGGATGGCATAAAAGAACGATGTTCTGTCTTCTTAATTCTGTCTCCCCAACGAAGCAACAGAGAAGGCATTAAAAACAGAACCGTTGCAAGACTGATTACAATTCCCTTAGCCAGAACAAATCCCAGATCGTATCCAATAGAAAAGCGCATCAGCATCAGAACCAGAAAGCCGATAATGGTTGTTGCACCACTTGCCAGAATAGACGGTATGGATTTGTGAAGAGCATTGGTAATTGCCGTTACCGGATCGTCTCCCTTTTCCCGCTCCTTTGTAAAGCTGTCCAGAAGGAAAACCGAATAATCCATGGCTACTGCCAGCTGTAAGATAGCAGCCACACTGAACGTGATAAATGATATAGTACCAATCATTAAGTTGGTTCCCATATTAATGATGATTGCAATTCCCATAATCATCAGGAAGAGAAATGGTTCAAACCATGAAGTGGTCGTTGCGCACAATACCAGTGCAATCATTACGACTCCCATAGCCATGGCAATACTGATTTCTCTGGTTAGGGTCTCATTTAACGATTTGTTCTGAACCGCCGATCCCATGAAATAGCCTTTGTCGCCTGTCATCTTCTGCATCTGGCTGATTGCAGACTTGGTGAGACTGCTGGAATCCCCTTCTTTAAAAATGATATCCATAACAGCATAATTGTCCTTATAGTAATCCTGGATATCATCGTAGTTAATAAATATGTTCGCTTTATAAACATCGGTGGTGGTATCTGCCCACATCACCATATCCACACCGTCTATATCCGCAATCCGGTCCTTATAGGCCTTTGCTTCATATAGAGTAACAGGGCCAACCATCACCCTTGCCGTACCTGGATATCCAAATTCTTCTTCCATTACATTAAGGCCTTTTTTCGCTGGTGCCCAGTCGGGAAGATATTCACTCAGATCATAGTTAACATGAACAAAGCAGGCGCAGACAACAGATATAATTACTGCCAGCGCAAAGAGTTTTTCAATTCGTCTGCCGTTCTTAACGATCAGTTCAATAAGGCCCGAATGTCTTTTCTTAGGCCCGCTTTCATGAAGCTGTTTATTTTTTTCTTTTGTTTTCACTGTCCTCACCCTTTATTCGTCTTTTCAGTGTATACAATAATACCATTTTCCAAATTTGTAATTATACAATCTTTTTAAGTTGAATGATTTTTCGACAAAATTCCAAATATGTCTAAACATATTGTCATTTTTTATCAACTAATGTATAATGGAATTAATTTTATTGCTTATCCATCTGCATATCTGGTAATCATATCTAATCCAATTTTCAACTAATGTGCTGTATCTCGTATCATGCGATTTACATAAATCAAATCTAAGGAGGTATACAATATGGTATACGAACAATTTCAAAAAGCAGTAAAGGAATCACTGGAAGAACGTTTTGGCTCTGGCTACAGCTTAACACTCCAAAGCATTATAAAAAACAACGGACTGACCCTTGACGGTATCTGCATCAGCAGGCCACAGGAACATACGGCTCCGGCTATTTATCTTCAGACATTTTATGATACTTATAAAAAAGGAAAATCATTTCCCCAGGTTGTAGATGAGATTATGGAATTATATCAGACACAGCATTTGCCAGATGATAATTTTATAGAAGAACTACACTCAGAAAATCCTTTAACAGACCGTATCATCTTCCGCCTGATCAATGAACCGGCTAATCGTACCCTTCTAACCGATCTCCCCCACATATCATTACCAGATCTGGATTTATCACTGATCTTCTGTTTGTCTCTAAACAAGAAAGAGGACCAGCTTCTCACAGCCATTATCCACAATTCCCATCAAAAACTATGGAACTTATCCACCGAAGATTTATATGAGTATGCAAAATTAAACACTCCAGACTTATTTCCTGCGCAGATCAGTTCTCTTATGGAGGTAATAAAAGAAATTGCAAGAAAATCTTCAGACACGGAAATAAAAGAGGAAGACTGGTCCGGTTTATTTGAACCCTCTCCCCTGTCCCCTCCTATGTATGTCCTCACTAATCCCTACGGTGTCCACGGAGCTGCCTGTATGTTTTATGAAGGCATATTAAAAGACTTCGCAGATAGCATGGAAGGCGATTTAATCATTCTGCCTTCCAGCATTCACGAAGTCTTGCTAATCCCGCACAGCAATCATATTTCCTATGAAGAGCTGGCGGAAACCGTATTTTCCATCAATCAGGAGGAGGTTCCTCAGGAAGACCGCCTCTCCAACCATATCTATCACTATTCCAGATCAAAGAACCACCTGTCCGTTGCTTTTACTTCTTCTTTCCCAATCGGAACAATGAATCCATAATAAAAAATTGCCATGGCAATGGCACCGGAAACCTGAAGTGTCTCCACCAGATAATGGCTGGAAAGCACCGGGTCATTACTGATTACATAGGACACGCTTCGGTATATTGAAGCACCAGGCACGGAAGGCAGGATTCCTGCCACCAAAAACACCGTAACAGGTGCTTTAAACACTCTTGCGGCAATATGACTGAACAGCGCTACCAAAAGAGTGGATAAAAAAGCCGCAGCTATGACCGATCCGGCTGCGGCTTGTACAAGAAGGTATAACAGCCAGCCGACTGCACCGATTGTTCCTGAAAGAATCAGATACTTTTTCGGAAGCTCCAGTATGAGAGAAAAGCTGATCACTGCAAGAAATGCTCCAACTGTCTGAATCACCATATAAAAATACCCCCCGGCCAGCCACTGATACAGTCCCATACCAGCTCCCACTCCTGCCGCTACTGCAAGGGCAATCACTACAGCTTCCACAATTCTTGCCGTACCTGATGCATAATCCCCATTTAACGTATCGCGGATCGCTGTGGTAAAGATCACTCCCGGCACTAATGGCATGATGGCACCAATTATAATAATATCACTTTTAATTCCAGGCAAACCCCATCTCTCCAGAAAAAGAGTGGTCAAAGCAATTAAGAAGGCGCAAAATGCATTGGCACAGAAATCATTTAAACGGATCTTTTGAGAAATCTCCATCGCCACTGCCAGCACAGCTCCGGTTACGGCAGCCGCCACACAGTCCCTTGCGTTACCGCCAAGAAGCAGTGTAAAAAATACCGCTACTCCCACAAAGCCCATATCCTTAAGCCTCTTATGAAACTGAACCGTCTTTCGTATTTCTTTCAGCCGCTCAAATGCCTCTTCTACCGTCATAAGGTCTGCACAAAGCTTTCTAGAAACATCATTCACCAGATAAACCCGATTTAAATTGGTATTTCTGACCGTCACCCTTCTTGCCACTGTAATCGCCTCTATGGACGGATCGTTTAAGGATGCAAAAATGCCTGTGGAAAATACGATGGCTTCTGCCGTATTCCGGCCTGCTTTTCTTAAAATATGGTCAATGGTATCTTCCACACGAAAGATCTCCGCACCACTTATCAACATAATCTCACCTGCCAGAACAGCAGTTTCCACAAGCAGTTTATCATTCATCAGCTTATCCTCTATCCAATTAAAAAATCAAACTTCCAATCTGGTACACCACTACAGCAAAGAACCAGGCAACCGCCAGCTGAAACAGCACCATACCAAGTGTCCATCTCAGTGATCCGGTTTCTTTCTTTATGGTGGCAACCGCAGCGATACATGGAGAATAAAGCAGGCAGAAGATCATCAGCGCATATGCATTCACTCCGCCAAATCCCACGTTACCCAGCAATCCGGATAATTCAACCATTCCTGCTGCCGAATTAATATTACTGATTCCAAATAACACAGAAAAGCTGGAAACCACCACTTCCTTTGCAGAAAGCCCGGAAATAAGTGCTACCGCAATTCTCCAGTCACCCAGTCCCGCAGGAGTAAGCACAGGAATTAAAACTTTGCCAATCATGGCTGCAAAGCTTTGTGATACATCTGTGACAAATCCATGAAACCCTGTATTGAGTACAAACCACAGTACGATAGAGGCCAGAAATATGGTAGTGCCTGCTTTTCCAAGGTAATCTTTCACTTTATCCCACACATATATTGCAACCGTTCTGGCATTGGGTGTCTTATATTCCGGCAATTCAATTAAAAGTGTATCCTCTTCCTGTGATTTTATCATCTTATGAGTCACATGGGCAATCAAAATCGCAACCATAAGTCCAATAATATATAAAGAATAAGCTGCAATCAGCGCGTGATTCGGAAAAAACATCTCTGAAAACAAAACGTAAATAGGCAGTCTGGCAGAGCAGGACATAAACGGTGTGATGAGTATTGTCCTTCTCCTGTCCCTTTCACTGGGCAGCGCTCTTGCTGCCATTACAGCCGGCACCGTACAGCCAAACCCTAAAAGCATGGGAAGAAACGCCTTGCCTGAAAGTCCCACCCTTCCCATTATCTCATTCATTACATAAGCAACTCTCGCCATATAACCACTGTCTTCCAAAAAAGCCAGAGCAAGAAACAGAATGAAAATATTCGGGAGAAAAGTCAGGATTCCTCCTACACCTGCAACAATGCCATCCACTACCAGAGAGGTAATCCAGTCCGCTGCATGAATTCCTGTCATCATCTGATACATAAATGACGACAGATGATCCAGTGCAATCTCAAAATATCCCTTCAGGAAATCCCACGGTGAACGTCAGGAAAAACACAAGGGCCATAATGCCAAGAAACAAAGGAACTCCCCAGAATGGGTGAGTCAGATAAGCATCAATCTTATCCGTCATTGCCGCCTTCTGCTCTTTGTTAACCAGGCACTCATGGATTACTCCTTCTATATAATCGTATTTCTCATTTATAATTTCTTTTTCATAATTATGATCAATAATATTGCTTAAATCAACCGGATGGTCATTTGCCACCTCTTCATCATATTCCAGAAACTTGATGGCATGCCACCGCAGATTTTTAAGCTTTCCATAATGGGCTTTCAGTACTGTCTCCACTTTGGATATCTTATTTTCAATTCGTGGTGTGTACGTAACCACCACTCCCTGAGGTCCTTCCTCATAATGATGAACCACTGCATGCATGAGAACATCAAGACCGGTCCGCTTCCTGGCAGAAACTGGTACTACAGGAATATTCCCAAGCATTTCAGGAAGGCGGTGAAGATCAATCTCCATCCCCCTGTCTTCTACTATATCCATCATATTAAGAGCCAGAATCACCGGCTTTTTTCAATTCCAGAAGCTGAAGTGTCAAATATAAATTCCGCTCCAGAGAGGAAGCATCCACAACGTTAATAATCACGTCAACGGATTCATCTTCCAGACACTTTCTTGTAACAATCTCTTCTATGGTGTAGCTGGTCAGGCTGTAAATTCCCGGTGTATCAATTACCCGAATGGTCTGGCCTTTGTAGATGGTCTCCCCTTCCACGCGTTCCACCGTAACACCCGGCCAGTTTGCCACTTTCAGCCTTGCACCGGTAAAAGCATTAAACAGAGTTGTCTTCCCGCAGTTGGGATTACCAACGAATGCAACACGGATTGTTCTGTTGTCATCACTCATGGCTGGTCTCCTCCTTTATCTCAATTCCTTCTGAGATCTTCCTGCCCAGAGCCAGACGAGTCCCTCTGACCTTAATAATCACAGTGCCGCTTCCTTTTTGTTTAATAAGGTAACTGGCGTCATCTCGTTGACGCCTAATGCCTCCAGCCTTCTTGTAATGGCATCTTTTACCATAACACTGTATACAACGTAGGTCTTTCCGATATCTCCTTCATGAAGCTTCATAATAATCTCCTCTGAATGCAGCCTGTTAAAAAACCGGCGCACCAGGGTTCGTTCCCCGGATTGCATCCATAGAGATTTTACACTTATTGAGAATCATTGTCAATACTATCCTAATACCTGAAAGACATTTTTTACTGACTGATATCCTGAAGCATCTTTTTCACCTGTACCATTCGGTCACGCAGCTTTGCAGCCTCTTCGAAATTCAGTTCTGCTGCCGCCTGATGCATCTTTTTTGTCAGTTCTTTTGAAAGCTTTTCCAGTTCCGTTGCATCCATCGATTCGGGATCTTTTTTAAACTCCTTATCACTGGCAGCTGCCGCCTTAGATATTGCTATCAGATCACGAACTGCTTTTTTAATGGTGGTAGGAGTAATTCCATGCTCTTCATTATATCGTTGCTGAATTGCTCTTCTCCGGTTGGTCTCTTCAATCGCTACTCTCATGGAATCCGTCATATTATCTGCGTACATAATAACGTGACCTTCGGAGTTTCTTGCTGCTCTTCCTATTGTCTGTATGAGGGAAGTCTGCGAACGGAGAAAGCCTTCCTTATCCGCATCCAGAATTGCAACCAGTGTAATCTCTGGAATATCAAGACCTTCCCTTAAGAGGTTGATTCCTATCAGAACATCGAAAACATCAAGCCGCATATCGCGGATGATCTCCGAGCGTTCCAGAGTATCGATATCGGAATGGAGATACTTGACCCGGATTCCCACCTCTCTCATGTAATCCGTCAAGTCTTCTGCCATACGCTTGGTTAAAGTGGTTATTAAGATCTTATTCTTCTTTTCCACTTCCTTGTTGACCTCGGAAATAAGATCATCAATCTGCCCTTCCACAGGGCGCACGTCGATCTCCGGGTCCAGAAGTCCGGTTGGTCGAATAATCTGCTCTACCCTTAAAAGTTCATGCTCTGATTCATATACAGAAGGAGTTGCTGAAACAAACATCATCTGATTAATCTTGGATTCGAACTCTTCAAAATTCAAAGGTCGGTTATCCAGAGCGGACGGAAGACGAAATCCAAAGTTTACAAGAGTGCTTTTCCTGGAACGGTCTCCTGCGTACATTCCTCTCACCTGCGGCAAGGTAATGTGGGACTCGTCCACGATAATTAAAAATCATCTGAAAAATAATCAATTAAGGTATAGGGCGGCTCTCCCGGTTTTCCCCCCGGTAAGATGTCTGGAATAGTTCTCAATTCCCGAACAAAAGCCGGTCTCCTTCATCATCTCTACGTCAAAGTTAGTCCGCTCAGAAATTCTCTGGGCCTCTAAAAGCTTGTCTTCACTTTTAAAATACTCCACCTGCTCCTTTAACTCCGCAAGGATTGTCTGTGCTGCATGCTCCATCTTATCTTTGGAAACAACATAATGGGAAGCAGGGAATACCGCAATATGACCCAGCTCTGCCCGGATCTCTCCTGTCAGCGTGTCAATTTCCGTAATCCGGTCTACCTCATCACCAAAGAATTCCACACGGTAAGCTTCACTACCGGAATAAGAGGGGAAAATCTCCACCACATCGCCTCTGACGCGAAAGGTACCACGTCTGAAATCCATATCATTCCGATCATACTGAATATCGATCAGCTTATGAATCACTTCATCCCGGTCCTTTATCATTCCAGGCCGTAAGGATATCACCATCTCCTGATAATCGATGGGGCTGCCCAGTCCATAAATGCAGGAAACCGAAGCAACGATAATCACATCTTTGCGCTCTGATAATGCCGCAGTGGCAGAATGGCGCAGCTTATCGATCTCATCATTGATGGCAGAATCCTTTTCAATGTAAGTATCAGTAGATGGTACGTATGCTTCGGGCTGATAATAATCGTAATAAGAAACAAAATACTCCACTGCATTGTCCGGGAAAAATTCCTTGAATTCTCCGTAAAGCTGTGCAGCGAGAGTCTTGTTATGAGCAATAATTAATGTTGGCTTCTGCAATTCCTGTATGACATTCGCCATTGTAAAGGTCTTACCAGAGCCTGTAACTCCCAGTAAGGTCTGAAACTGGTTGCCCTCCTTAAATCCTCTCACAAGCTGGTCTATGGCCTGGGGCTGATCGCCGGTGGGTGCAAATTCTGAATGCAATTGAAACTCCATACGTTCTTTTACCTCCTTGGTGACAACATCGTACCAGAATTATAACATAGCAGAGGTAAAAAGTATAGGCAGGGTAGGAACATTTGTTCTGATTTATTTTTTTACTAACCGGTTCCCTATTCAGCGCTCACAATCCGTCCGGCTAACGCACAGGCTGCTGCTGTTTTGGGAGATGCAAGATATATTTCAACTTTGGAAGTTCCCATTCTTCCCAGGAAATTCCGGTTATTGGTAGCCACTACCCGTTCCCCGTCACTTAGGATACCTCCGGTTCTACCGCAGCATAATCCGCATCCGGGATGGGTGATAATGGCACCTGCCTCAGACAGAATCTCCACGATTCCCTGGTCCATGGCTTCCTGGTAAACCTTCCGGCTTGCTGGTGTCACAATAAGCTTTACATAGTCAGCTACCTTTTTGCCCTTTAACACCCCTGCTGCCGCTGCCAGATCCTCCAGACGCCCATTGGTACAGGAACCGATAAATACCTGATCAATGGCAATCCCCTCCAGTTCACTGACAGGCCTGATTTTATCCACCTGGGAAGGACATGCCATAACGGGAACAAAATCTTCTGCACGATACCGGATTACTTTTTTATAAACTCCATCCTCATCTCCAGTCAGATTCTTCTGAAATTCGTTCAGCTGTATCTCACAATAATCAGCGGTTTTCTCATCCGGAGTAAACAAGGCACATTTTGCACCAGCCTCAACAGCCATATTAGCTATGGTCATGCGGCTTGACACCGACATCTCCTCTACGGTGCTTCCTGTAAATTCAAGAGCCAGATAAGTGGCTCCGTCAGCACCCAGGTCTCCGATCAGGCGCAGGATAATATCCTTAGACATCACATCATCCGGAAGTTTTCCTTCAATAATGACCTTAATTGTCTCCGGTACCTTGATCCACATGGTACCGGTTCCCAGAATACTTGCCATCTCCGTATAACCGATTCCGGAAGAAAATGCTCCCACACAGCCATATGTAGTGGTGTGGCTGTCTGTGCCAAAAACCACATCTCCCGGTTTTACGTATCCTGCCTCCGTCATCAGCTGATGGCAGATTCCATCACTTCTGTGTACATGCTTCATACCGTATTTTGCTGCAAATGCATCTCCAATCCGAAAATGCCTGGTATCATCAAGCTGGCTGGCTGGAACCAGATGATCATAGATTAAAACTGCTTTATCCGGATCCCAAAGCTTTTTAAAGCCCATTTCTTCAAATTTATCTGCTACAAAAGGAATAAAAATATCATGAATCATTACCCTGTCTGCTTTCACAGTCACGATATCTCCCGGCTTTACATTTTGAACACCTGTATTATGCCTGATTATTTTTTCAATAATTGTGTATCCCATTGCCCCTCCTTAATCCAGTCCGTTGCGTTTTCGCATGGCTTTCACCAGACCGCCCGCACTGATAATATCAACCAGATTCTGAGGCAGCGATGCGATCTGATAAAATCTGCCCTGGTATTCCACATGTTCATTTACCGTAACTTTTATGATGTCGCCTTCCGTCATATCATCATATAAATCCGGCTGTTCCATAAGAAGCAGACCATTGTTAATGGAATTTCGGAAAAATATTCTGGCAAAGGATTTTGCTATTACACATTTCACTCCAAGAGCCTTTATAATCTCAGGCGCCTGCTCTCTGGAAGATCCGCAGCCAAAATTTTTACCAGCTACTAAGATATCTCCTTCTTTGATCAGCCCAGCCAGTTCCGGCCGGAGAGGGCTAAAGCCATACTGCTTCATCTCATCTATGGTTTTTTAATGCCAGATATTCCGTAGGAATAATGATATCCGTATCAATATCATCTCCAAGAACCCAGACTTTTCCTGTAAATGTCTCCATTGTTATTTCCTTTCCCCTGGTTATGCCAGCGTAATTTCTCCTGCAATGGCTGATGCCGTCACTGTGGCAGCAGAACCTAAATATACCTTGGAACTGGGATGGCCTGCCCTGCCTTTAAAATTACGGGTTCCGGTGCTGATGAGAACCTCATTCTCACCAATTACACCCTGACAGCTTCCCCAGCAGACACTGCAATTGGGGTTCATGACAATTGCACCAGACTCCATGAAAATGTCAATGAGTCCTTCCTTTAATGCCTGTTTGTATACAGAAAGGCTTGCCGGAACAACCAAAAACCGTACACTGTCCGCTACCTTTTTTCCCTTGATAATACCGGCTCCGATTCTCAGTTCTTCAATCCTGCCATTGTTGCAGGACCCTAAAAATGCTTCGTCAATTTTCACGCCGCAGACTTCTTTTGCAGGAACCACATCATCCACAAAATCCGGTCTTGCAATCACTGGCTGGATAGCAGACAAATCAATGGTATATTCCCTTGCATAAACTGCGTCAGGATCACTTTTATATACAGCTTTTGGCTTTCTTCCCTGCTCTTCTAAGTATGCAAGGGCAATTTCATCGGCCTCAAAGATGCCGGTTTTTTGCTCCTGCCTCAACGGATAAGTTGCATAAAACCATACGGTCATTGACACTCAGTGCTTTTGCTCCCTCACCGCAAAATTCCATTACCTGATAATTGCAGCCATTGGCACCAATCTGACCAATAATCGTAAGCATTAAATCTCTTGGATAAACTCCCTCTGGAAGCTTCCCAATAAGATTGAATTTAACAGATTCCGGAACCAGCACCCAGGATGTCCCTGTAACCATACCATAAAGAAAATCCGTACACCCTACTCCTGTACCAAAGGCGCCTAACGCACCATATGTGCAGGTATGGCTGTCTGCTCCAAAGATCAGTTCTCCCGGACAGACGTAATTTTCCATCATTATCTGATGACATACGCCCTTTCCTTCCCAGAAATCAATCTGATGCTCTCTGGCAAAATCTCTCATCTTTTTTCTGAGCTGCAGCAGTCTTAGGATTATCAGCAGGCACATTGTGATCCACAATAAAGACCAGTTTCTTAGGATCTGCAATACGGGGATTGGTCAGCTTGTTATGATACATATCAACGGTTAAATGGGTTGTTCCGTCATTACTCATCAGGCGGTCTAAATTAACAGTATGAATGTCCCCCGGCTTTACATGATCCACACCGGCAGCAGCCGCTATTATTTTTTCTGCGATTGTCATTCCCATACCTATTCCTCCTTATTTAAAGATGCAATCAGGCCGCCCTGATTCAAAATATTCTGCATATATTCCGGAAGCTTCGTGCAGGAGTACTCTTTTCCCTTTGCCTTAACGATTCCCTCTGACAAAGACAGCTCCATCAAATCACCCGTATTTACTTCATCCGGAAGTTCTTTGCACACGATCACAGGAAGTCCGATATTAATTGCATTCCGAAAGAAAATTCTGGCAAATGATTTGGCGATCACAGCTTCTACACCAAGTGCCTTTAACACACCCGGTGCCTGCTCTCTGGACGAACCGCATCCAAAATTCTCCCCTCCTACTACATAATCTCCCGCCTTCACTTTTTTAGGAAAGTCGGGATCAAGAGATTCAAATGTATGTACTTTCATTTCTTCAAGATCAGGTAATAACAGATACTGGGATCCTATAATCTGATCTGTATCCAGATCATTATGAAATTTAAAAATTGCACCTGTCGGCATAAGGTTTCCTCCTGCTCATACGTAATACATATTCTTTTATTTATTTTACCACAGCCATTAATATAATAATAATACATGATATGTATATTTACTATAACATAAGATTATATTATACTTGTCCATCTGCCATTGTAAATCTGTCCCATTTAGTATATCATATTTTTTATACCATCAATCATCAGGAGGACATTTTATGTATAGCTTTAATAACGATTACAGCGAAGGCGCGCACCCAAAGATTCTGGAAGCGATCACACGGACCAATCTGGATCAGAACAGCGGATACGGAACTGACGGGCACTGTACCCGTGCCGGGGAGATGATCAGACGGGAAATCGGGCGAGAGGACGCTGATGTTCATTTTATTGTGGGAGGAACCCAGACAAACCTGATTACAATCGGAGTTGCTCTCAAACCGTGGCAGGCAGTGATCTGTGTCGCTCAGGGACATATTAATGTCCATGAAACCGGTGCGATAGAAGCCACAGGCCATAAAGTTCTGGCTATGCCTGGAAGAGATGGAAAACTGACTCCTGATGATATCATTCAGGCGTTAGATCATCATACAGACGAACATATGGTACAGCCCAAAATGGTCTACATCTCAAACTCCACCGAAATCGGAACCCAGTATTCCAAAGCAGAACTGGAAGCAATCCACAGTCTGTGCCTTTCAAAGGACCTTTATCTCTTTTTAGATGGTGCCCGACTGGGATCTGCACTTACCAGCTCGGTGAATGATTTGACCATAAAAGATATCGCGGCTTTAACTGATGTTTTTTATATCGGGGGAACAAAAGCCGGTGCTTTGTTTGGTGAAGCTTTAATCATCAGCAATCCGGATTTAAAACCGGATTTCCGCTTCATGATGAAACAGCGTGGAGCTCTGCTGGCAAAAGGCTGGCTTCTTGGCATTCAGTTTGAGGAGTTGTTTACAGACAACCTCTTCTATGATCTGGCTTCCCATGCCAATTCCATGGCAGACATCTTAAGAAAGGGAATTATTGACTGCGGCTATTCCTTTTATTCTGCCTCATTAACGAATCAGCTGTTTCCAATATTTCCTGATCATGTGATAGAAAAGCTGGAGAAAGAATTTGTTTTCTCCATACAGGAAAAAAGAGCTGATGGCCAATCTGCCATTCGTCTGGTTACCTCCTGGGCGACCAGAGAAGACGCATGCAGGCATTTTCTAAGTATACTGAAGAACTGCTCCATGTAATGAGAAAGCCCTTAAGAAACTGGCAATGAGATTGCTGTTGTCTCTTAAGGGCTTTATTATATTTTATTTTAAAGCATTAATTGCTTCTATCAGCTGATTGTCTTCATTATGCTCAATCTTAATTTTTGTTTTCAGCTCTTCTTTTAATTCTACGGGAACATCTGGTTCAAGACCCTTTTTATGAAGATCAAAACCGCTTGGTGTATAGTAATGGGCAACTGTCATCTTAATTGCAGTTCCATTATCTAACGGGAACAACGTCTGGACAATACCCTTGCCAAATGTTTTGGTTCCTACAAGCTTCGCTTTCTTGTATGCCTTAAGGGCACCGGAGAAGACCTCAGATGCACTTGCAGACTGACCATTCACCAGAACTGCCATTGGAACATCTACCTGATGGCCGTCTGATGCATAATACTGCTCGCCTTTTCCGTTCTTATCCGCCATATAAACAAGAAGGGTTTTATTCTTCTTGGTTCTTACGAGATTTGGATCGCCTTCAATGACCAGATCGTCAGGAAGAATGTAATCCAGCATGGATACAACCGCATCCACAACTCCGCCAGGGTTATTTCTTAAATCAACCACCAGCTTTTTCATTCCCTTTTTCTCCAGATCATCAATTGCACCTTTAAACTGATCAGCAGTTACCGTATCGAACTGACTTACTGAAATATATCCTACATTGTCAGCCAGCATTTCATATTCAACCGTAGGCACTGTAATCTGCCGGCGTTCCATGGTCATATCGATATAATCGCCTGCCTCCTTACGAAGAACAGTGATTGTCACAGGTGTACCTTTCTCGCCTTTGATGTAATCCTTTACTACCAGTTCCAGATCAATTCCTGTCACTTCTTTGCTGCCTACCTTATAAAGGATATCACCAGGCAGAATTCCCGCTTCCGCTCCGGGAGTTCCTTCAAATACCTTGCTGACTGTAATGACACCGGTTGAGGGATTCTGACTTACCATCACTCCAATCCCGCAGTATTCACCGGCCGTATCTTCCATCAGTTTTTTATATTCATCAGCTGTGTAATAAACCGTGTAAGGGTCCTCAAGGCCATAAAGCATTCCTTTATAGATCCAGTCTTCCACTTTCGTATTGTCTTCGTCAAAGAGATAATACTTATCAATCACACTCTGAATGGTCTGGATCTTAGCCACAATCCGGTTCATATCCAGATCGCCGTTCTGATTCTCTGCCTGAACGGATTCAGCCGTTGTTCCCTTGCCATCAATTGCAGTTCTTCCAATTAAAATGCCTAAGGACATCCCCACAATTACAAGGGCTGCCAATGTGGTAAGAAGTGCTCCGACTAGGGCACCCTTCCAAAATTTATTCTTACTTTCCACTGTCATTCTCCTATCTAGCTCATTATGGGCTTACATACTTCACTGGATTTACATAACTTCCATTCACTCTGATCCCAAAGTGGAGATGCGGTCCTGTGGAATACCCGGTAGAACCCACTTTTGCAATTAACTGTCCCTGCGACACTTCCTGCCCCGCTGAAACCAGGAGTTCGGAACAGTGCATATAAACAGTATAGACTCCCCCCGCCATGATGAATCATGATATAATTGCCGGCAGAATAACTGTATGTAGAGATCGTTACAGTCCCGGAAGCAGCTGCTACAATACCGGCACCTGTTGATGCTCCGATGTCTATGCCCTGATGATTAGAAGAGGCTCCTTCGGTTGGAGATTCTCTGTCTCCGAAAGAAGAAGTGATTCTTGAAGATGACGGGCTGGGCCATATAAAGCTAATATTCCCGATTGCCACCGTATTATACGTTTTACCAGCTTTCTGGGCAGCTTTCCGTGCTTCTTCCTCTTGTTTTCGTATCTGTGCTTCCATTTCTTTGATATGCTGTTCCTGCGCTGCTATATCCTTTTCCAGTTCAGATAGATTTTCCTGGTTCTTGGCTATCCTGGTCTGATACGCTGCAAGTTCCTGGTTTTTTTTGCCTGTAAGAGCCCTTCAGCCTCCTGCTTTTTGTCTCTGGCAGCAGTCTGGAATCCAAGCAGATTCTCATATTCCGCCTTTAACAGAGCTTCTCTCTGACTAACTTCTTCTTTGGTTCTTTTATAATCCTCCAGCATTCTTCTATCATATGCAGCAATGCTTCTGATATATTCCGCCCGGTTATAAAGCTGGGTGAGATCGGCGGACCTAAACAGCAAGTCCAGATAATTCGTCTCACCCTTTTCATACATATATTGAATTCTGAGTTTCATATTCCGGTATTGATGTTCCTGGTCTTTTTTTGCGGTCTCAAGATCTGCCTGGGCAGTTTTTATCTGCTCTTCTTTTGCTGAGATCTGGGCGGTGAGTGCCGTCAGCTGCTTATCATAGACAGCCAGTTTGTCATCCAGACCTTTCACATAAGATGCAGTATCCGCTTTCAGACCCTCCAGCTCTTTTAAAGCTGATTCCACTTCCTTTTTTTGATCCTCCATGGAACTGGCCTTTTTCTTTGCATCATTTACATCATTCTTTGTACCATAGGAGGGAAATATACATGATACGGTCATCAAAAGACCGATTCCCACTGCAAACAGTCTTTTTCCATGATTCACGGACGACTCCCCTTATACTTTTAAATGTTTCCGGATTGTAAAGAAACTGACAAAAAATCCAATTCCAAGTCCCAGTGACATAGCTGTTGCGGCCATGTAAGGAAATATGGCATCAACAGGAAGAAACTGAAACAATCCGGAAAGAATGCTGAACTTAGTCACTACATATCCAACTGCTGAACGGTACAGAAAATAAATGGCGATCAGGGGAAGAGAGGCACCTACCAGTCCGATGATGACTCCTTCTACCACAAAGGGGGCTCTGATCATATAGTTGGTCGCACCGATCAGCTTCATAATCTGATTCTCGTTTTTCCTAAATGCAGCTGCTACGGAAATTGTATTGCTGATTAAGAAAATGGCCACAGCCAGAAGTATACCGATGATCAGCATGGAAAGGATTCCTATCACTTTGTTTAAGCTGTTCATACCTTCTGCTGCTGTCTTGGAATAATTAACCTTTCTTACTCCCTCTATCCCATTTAACCAGGATACAAGCTCATCCTGCTGGGTTAAATCAGTTAGAAATATTGTATAGGAAGAAGAATTGGCAAGAGGGTTGTCCTCTTCAAATCCTTCTGCAAGATCCTGCATATCACCGAAGTACTCTTTCTTTGCTTCTGACCATGCGTCCTCAGCAGAGGTGAATTTTACTTCTTTTACTTCTTTTCGTTGTTTAATCTCATTGCCAATCTCAGTGATCTTGTTTTTATCAAGACCTTCGTTAAAAAATACAGTAATTCCTACTGTGCTCTCCGTATTTTTTACTACATACTGCACATTTACCATGATAGAGAAGAACAGACAAAAAAGGAAAATGCATGCGGATACTGTTGCAATTGAGGCCAGGGAAAATAATATGTTTCTGCAGATGTTTATTACACCTTGTTTCAGACAATACCAAAATGTACTAATTCTCATACGTATAACCGCCTTTTTTCTCATCGCTTACGATGGTTCCGCGATCCATCATAATTACCCGCTTCTTCATACGGTCTACAATCTCCTGGCTATGGGTAACGACAATTACGGTAGTTCCCAGCTTGTTGATCTCCTCTAAAAGCTTCATGATCTCCATGGAGTTATGGCCGTCTAAGTTGCCGGTTGGCTCGTCGGCAAGAAGAATTTCAGGTTTGTTAATGAGCGCTCTTGCAATCGCCACTCGCTGCTGCTCTCCACCGGAAAGCTGCTGCGGGAAAAATTTATATTTGGAAGACAGCCCCACCATTTTTAACATGGCTGGCACTGATTCTTTTATACTTCTTGTGGATGCCCCAATGACACGCTGCGCAAATGCAACGTTTTCATACACATTACGGTCTTTTAACAGGCGGAAATCCTGAAAAACCATGCCAAGCTTCCTACGGTACCTGGGGATGAACCGCCTTGGCATCTTGCCTAAATTCATATCATTTACTATAATCTTACCAGAGGTGGGTTCCACTTCTTTTAACAGCATTTTCAGCAGAGTGGATTTTCCGGAGCCGCTTCTGCCGATGATGAAAACAAATTCACCGTCTGCTACTGTCATATTGATGTTACGCAGTGCCTTGTTTCCCGCCTCGTATGTTTTACTTACGTTCCATAATTCAATCATTTTAGTCCTCTGAGTAATTTTGCATAGCGTGATTTTCTTTGATATATACGTGAAACAGTAGATTTGTTAAAACGCGAGTGTGAAGAACGCGACTCCGCAGTGGAACCTCGATTACGCTTCGCTTCATCTCGGTTTACGGGCTTCGCCCTATGAAAAGAGTCAGCAATACTGATGCTTTTGTGCAAGCACAACGCTTTGTTCTCTTCCCATGACTCCGCAGTGGAACCTCGATTACGCTTCGCTCCATCTCGGTTTACGGGCTTCGCCCTATGAAAAGAGTCAGCAATACAGATGCTTTTGTGCAAGCACAACGCTTTGTTCTCTTCCCATGACTCCGCAGTGGAACCTCGATTACGCTTCGCTCCATCTCGGTTTACGGGCTTCGCCCTATGAAAAGAGTCAGTAATACAGATGCTTTTGTGCAAGCACAACGCATCTGTATAACTGCCTCTTTTCACACTGCTCATGGCTGGCGTTAATAGTCTTGGTTCTCCATATACTTCATATACTTCACAACCATCAGTGCAATCTTAAACGTAATTGCATCCTCAAACACCCGAAGATCCAGTCCCGTGCTCTTCTGCAGCTTATCCAGACGATATACTAACGTATTTCTGTGAATATAAAGCTGTCTGGAAGTCTCGGAAACGTTCAGGCTGTTCTCGAAAAATTTGTTGATGGTGGTCAGGGTCTCTTCGTCAAAATCATCTGGTGATTTGCCGTCAAAGATCTCTTTGATAAACATACGGCATAAAGGCAGCGGAAGCTGATAAATCAGACGTCCGATTCCAAGCTTGCTGTAAGCTACCACATTCTTATTACTATAGAAGATCTTACCTACATCCATTGCCATCTTGGCTTCTTTATAAGATCTGGATACTTCTTTGATCTCACTTACAATGGTACCAAATGCTACGTGAACCTGAGTCATCGCCTCTGTATTGAGCATGTCCAGAACCGTATTGGCGGTTTTCTCCAGATCCTCATAGTTCTCGCCGTCTTTTACCTCTTTAACAAGAATAATATTCTTCTCGTCAACGGCAGTTACAAAATCTTTTGTCTTTGCCGCAAATAAATTGCGTACGGTCTCCAGCGCATTCACATCTTTTTCGTGCTGTGTTTCGATAATAAATACAACTCGTCTGATATTGGTTTCAATGTGAAGTTTTTTTGCACGGTTATAGATATCCACCAGAAGCAGGTTATCTAATAAAAGATTCTTAATAAAATTATCCTTATCAAATCTCTCTTTATAAGCAACTAAAAGACTCTGAATCTGGAAAGATGCTAATTTGCCTACCATATATACATCATCACTTCCGCCTTTTGCAAGGAGGATGTATTCTAACTGATGCTCGTCGAAGACTTTAAAAAACTGATATCCCTGGATTACCTGACTGTCGGCTGGAGAATCCACGAACGCCAGGATCGAACTTTCGTAATCTTCCGCATCAGGAAATGTGGTAGCCAAAACCTTTCCTTCTGTATCGCAAATACACAGATCTATTCTTGTTATTCCTTTTAATCCTTCAATGGTTGTTTGAAGTATTTGATTCGAAATCATGGCATAATCTCCTTTTTCGTAAATTTACCTTATTCTATATTAATGCAAAAAGAAAAAAAAAGCAAGCGAGTATCATACTCGCTTGCATAAAATTTCACTAATTAGTTTAATACAACTAATTCTGTATCCTTGTCAAATACATGAACTTTTGTTAAATCAAGAGCAAGCTTGATTGTATCGCCAGGTCTTGCAGTTGTACGAGGATTTACTCTTGCAGTGAAGTTTACTTCTTCTACATCGAAGTATAAGTATACTTCTGCTCCAAGTAATTCGTAAACTCTGATGGTTGCATCGATTACGCTTGCAGGAGAAGACTCAAGGAATGCTTCCTCATCATGAAGATCTTCTGGACGAATACCTAAAACTACAGTCTTTCCAATATATCCGCCATCTTCCAGTTTTTTTGCTTTCTCAGCTGGAAGAGCGATTGTGTTTCCACCAAATGTTAAAGTAACATCGCTGCCTTTTTTAGCAACAGTAGCTTCGATTAAGTTCATCTGAGGAGCTCCGATGAATCCTGCTACGAATTTGTTGCCTGGCTTATCATATAAGTTCTGAGGAGAATCAACCTGCTGAATGACACCATCTTTCATAACTACGATTCTGGTACCAAGGGTCATAGCCTCTGTCTGATCATGTGTTACATAAACCATAGTAGCTTCAAGTCTCTGATGTAATTTAGAGATCTCAATACGCATCTGGCCTCTCAGCTTAGCATCAAGGTTGGATAACGGCTCATCCATTAAGAATACTTTTGGATTACGAACAATAGCACGTCCCATAGCTACACGCTGTCTCTGTCCACCAGATAAAGCCTTTGGTTTACGATCTAATAAATGTTCCAGATCAAGGATTCTTGCAGCTTCATGAACCAGCTTATCAATCTCATCCTTTGGAGTCTTTCTCAGTTTCAGACCAAACGCCATGTTATCATATACAGTCATATGTGGATACAAAGCGTAGTTCTGGAATACCATCGCGATATCTCTATCCTTAGGCTCTACATCGTTCATTAACTTTCCGTCGATGTAAAGTTCACCGGAGGAAATGTCTTCCAAACCAGCAATCATACGAAGAGTTGTAGATTTACCGCATCCAGATGGTCCTACAATAACAAATTCTTTGTCTGCAATCTCCAGATTGAAATCCTTAACTGCCTCAAATCCATTGGGATATCTTTTAACGATGTTTTTCAGTGATAAACTAGCCATTTACTAATCCTCCTAAAAATAAAATATATATTCTCTGTTCTGAACTACAAGCCCCCACAGCTGCAGCTCCCTGTTTCTGAAACAATCATACATGAATTGTTTTTTTTTTACCATATTCTTATTTACCAAAATCCATTTGGGGCTTTTGGCTAATTTGTATAACCATTGAAAAAACTGACTGAAACGTCAAAATATCAAGATACAGGCTCGTACATTTCTGTCTATATTCGATACCCTGTGACTATTTTGCCTCTTATTTGGTTATATATTACAAGGCGATGTCGTTATTTTCGACACCGCCTTGTAATATTTTAAATATATTTATTTCTTTTTCGCAAGAACGTTCAGCCATCTTACGTCAGAATGACCGGAACGAATATCTTCGGTTTCCCACAGCTTTAAAATTTCAAATCTGCCGTTTTCTCTTAAGAGCTGGGAAATAGAGTCTGCGGTAAAGTCACTGAAATACCGTTCGCCACGGAACCCCTCAAAATCTCCCAGTTTAAAAGACATATATAGAATACCCTTCTCATTTAAGGCCCTTGCTATCTTTGTAAGAATGCCTGACAGTTCCTTTTTCGGGAGTATGAAGCAGCGATGCACACGCCCAGATACCGTCGAATACGTCGTCAAAATCTATCTGCTCAAATGTCATCTGTAGTACATCAAGGCCTGTGTGAATTTCCGCCAGCTTACACATCTCAGAAGATGCATCAAGCGGTGTCACATCATATCCCAGTTCATATAGAGTAAGGCTGTCTCTTCCTGAGCCGCAGCCCAGATCCAGAATCGTATCGCCCTCCTCCAGATAATTTAAAAATTCTCTCATGATTTCTGACATATCCTGATTTACTGTTTCTTCAAATTCCTTTGCCGCATACTTATTATAATAGTCTATCGAGTCCAAAATAATCCTCCTGTTATCCGCTTACCCGCTAATTAATTACTTCAATTTTGTTTTCTGTTATCTTTACTTTACCTTCTTTAAGAAGATGTCCCACTGCACGTTTAAAAGCATTCTTGCTCATGGAAAATTCCCGCTTGATAATCTCAGGATCAGCTTTGTCAGTAAATGGCAGACTTCCCGAAAACTGATCTTCAATAATCTCAAGAACCTTTAGTGAATCCGCATCCATCTGAATATATGCTTTCTGCCTTGGACTTAAATCCAGTTTTCCATCTTCTCTTACCTTAGTGACCCTTGCTGTAATCTCATCACCTTCCCTGTACTTCTCAAAAAAGCTCCTTTTTGGGAATCAATCCATAATATTTTTTATCTACTGCAACAAATGCACCCAGCGTATCGCTGAATTCATAGATAATCCCAGTAACCTGATCATCCTTTTTATAAGGAGACTGATTGCTCATATGGGCATATACCCGCATGGTTGCAGCCAGCCGCTTACTTTTATCAATGTACAAAGTAACAAGAACATTCTCACCGGTTCGTACTTTATATGTCTGCTCTTTATATGGCAGGAGCAGATCCTTCTCCAGTCCCATGTCCAGAAATGCGCCGATCTTGCCTACTTCCTTCACTTTCAGAACTTCGGTCTCACCAACTAAAAGCTTGGGAATTGCAGTCGTCGCAATCAACCGGTCTTCTGAATCCTTGTAGATAAAGACCGTAATCTCATCTCCCTGCCCCGTTCCTTCAGGAACCTGTTTCTTTGGGAAGCAGTACAGATACTTCACTGCCGGCATCTTCTCCTAAATACACGCCGAACTCCTTTACCCTCTGGACTGTGAGGGTCTGCATCTTACCTAATTCAATCATCTTATATCCTCTCTGTTGTTCCACGCAGCCAAATGACTGCGTAAGCTGCCCCCTGTTCATCACACAGAGAAACAACATATCCTTCCTCTGTCTTACTGACTCTGGGATAGACTGCATCTCCGAAGACTGCTGCCTTTTTATATTCCACTCTCAGTTCCGACACTTCCATTCCGTCTGGAAGCACTTCCCTGGCAATCTCCACATACTTGGAATTATTCACATGGTGGTTGGTATCAATGTGATGCTTGCCCACGGTAACAGGAGCTGAAGCTTCATACTGATCAGGAACCTCAATTTTGCGGGGGGCATACTCCATATCAAGAGGTTTCTCCCATGTGGTTCCGTAACCGCGAATATCATCTGCCTCAATCTTTGCAGGCCGTCCCTTATCCGTATCAAACAAAAACCATACGGAATTAGCTCTTACCAGATAATTGCCCTCCCGATCGCATACTGTAAAATTACGGTATCCGTAAAATCCTTTAAAATCATAGGGCCAGGTGCTGATTATGATCTCTTCACCCAGAGTCGGATAACGATCCACAATAATCTGCCAGGATGATAACCACCATGCTTTGTGCCGATCGATAAAATATGCCACTCCCAGCCCATTATCCTCAGATTGAAATGTGGAACAATCCTGCAGGTAATTCATAATACCGGTTAATGGCAGTTTTCCATATTCATCTGTCTCACTATATCGTACTCTGCTGCCGAATGTATACATTTAAATTTTCTCCTCAAAATTATATAACATTATAAAGCATTTTTTAACGATTGTCCAGATAAAAGAGTAACAGGCTGCACCTCATTTCCCTTAAATATACAGAAATGATTATCTTTTAACATAGATTTAACAGTTCGTCCGGATACAGATCAATCACACAAAAAAACGGGACCATATCAGGTCCCGCTCAGAAGCTGGGCTACAAGGATTCGAACCTTGAGAATGACGGAGTCAGAGTCCGTTGCCTTACCGTTTGGCGATAGCCCATTAACACAACAAAAGGAATTATACAAGATATCTTTTAAATAGTCAAGTTCTTTTTGATTTTTTAGTTAAAAATTTTACCAGCTGAATTTTATAGCGGTATACTCATGGATAACAGCTCAGCCGGACTGGCTGAACTGATCCATTAAGACACACTGTCCCTTACTTACTCGTAGCTTTTCTTTCCAAATATCCGTTTCAGTTCTTCCAGGGGGAGTTTCGGTGTTCTGTCTTCCCTTAACAGCCCGTTTGTTTCCTGCATTACATCCGTCAGCTGGGTATAACAAAAACCGGAAAATTTTCTGCTTTTAATAAGAAAGTCGGTAACAGGCTCCAGGCGCTTTAGAAACTCCTCCTGGCTTCCAGCTTTATTGTAATAACCCCAGCCCTCTGTTTCTGAAGTAAATGCGATACCGCCATACTCTGTCATCAGAACAGGCTGTCCCCCATATTTACCCCCATCAGCCAGAACCATACGGCGTTCTGCATGTCCATTGATAATTTCTTCCATAGATTCATATTTTCCTGTATTTTCAGGCATCAGTTCATAATCATGCAATGCCAGAATATCCGTGTTTTCCGTCTGTTCCCAGCCATCATTTCCGCTGACCAGTCTGGTTCTGTCCAGCGCTTTGGCCTGATAATACAGCATGTTAGCCAGGCTCTGCTGACTGCTGTCCGTTCTGATATTTCTCATACCCCAGCTTTCATTGACAGTAACCCACGTAATGATAGATGGATGATTATAATCCCGTTCAATAAATTCAGTGAGCTCTGCAGAGGTGTTTTTCAGAGTGTTGTCTGTACACTTATAACAGCTTGGCATTTCTCCCCATACAAGAAATCCCAGCCTGTCCGCCCAGTAATAATATCTGGGATCTTCAATTTTCTGATGCTTTCTTGCACCATTAAATCCCATTTGTTTTGCGAGTATGATATCTTTTTTAATGGATTCCTCATCTGGAGGCGTTAAAAGGCTCTGTTTCCAATATCCCTGATCAAGAATCAGCCTCTGGTATAATACCTCACCGTTTAAAAGAATTCTTCCATTAGAAATGCAGACAGACCGGAGTCCGAAATAACCTGACACCTTATCATTTAAAAGCCTTGCCTCCATCCCAATCAAATTGGGCTTTTCCAGTGTCCAGATCATCTCTTCCCTGCGCACATCCAAGTCAGGTAAGGCCAAAATGCCTTTTCCATATCCATTTTCGCAGACCACATTCAAACTTCCAAGATCCATCTCAGTACCGCCCTCTGCCGGAAGACTGCGAAAGGAAATTTCTGCCGTCACCTTTTCCATGGAAGAAATAAAAATTTCACACAGAACTTCATTCCGTTCCAGATCGGGAGTTGCTTTCAATCGTTTTATATAGGTTTTCCCTGCATATTCCAGCCAGACACTCTGCCATATCCCTGTTGTGGGCGTGTACCAGCATGCAAAATTTTCACCTGTCCAGGTCTGTTTTCCTCTTGGCTTATCCTCATCGCTATAATCCATTACTTTAACGGTTATAATATTTTTTCCTTCCAAAACCAGTCCCGTAATGTCAGCCTCAAAGGGAGTATGACCGCCTCTGTGTCCTGCTGCATGGATCTGATTGACATAAACCTCCGCCTCATAATCCACAGCTCCAAATTTTAAAAGCAGGCTTTTACCCATTAATCTGCTTTTCTCAACATCAAATTCTTTCCGATACCAGACAACATGGTGAACCTCTGTATCACAGATTCCGCTCATTTCCGACTGATAGCTAAATGGCACCTTGATTTTTTTATCAAATACCGGTTCATCAAATGAAAATTCCCATTCTCCATTGAGATCTGTCCATTCTTCCCTTTCAAAATCAGGTCTTGGAACATTTTTATTTATCATGATTCTTCTCCTTTTATCCCTTTAAACCCGATGTACTGATCCCCTCCACCAGATATTTCTGTAGACAGATAAAAATAATCACTGCCGGTAAAATGGACAGGCTTGCCATAGCAAACATGGCACCGTAATCCGAAGATGATCCCGGATCGGAAAACAATTTAAGGGCAAGACTGACCGGATACCTTGCGGATTCGTTGATATAAAGCAGGGCTGACAGAAAGTCATCCCATCTCCACATAAAGGAAAATATGCTGGCAGTAATTAACGCCGGTGTGATAAGGGGCATGATAATCCTGGAAAATATGCTGTAATAGGAGCAGCCATCGATCTTAGCGGCCTCATCAAGCTCTCTTGGTATGCCATCAATAAAATTAATCATCAGATAAACAAAAAGCCCTGAATGGCAAAACAGTAAGGAAGAATCAGCGGTTTATAGCTTCCTACCCAGCCTAATTTCTGATACCATAAATACTGGGGAATCATAAGCACCTGTGCCGGAAGCATCATGGATACCAGCATTGCTGCAAACAGAATTTTTCTACCGAAAAATCTGCATCTTGCTAGTCCGTAAGCTACCAGAGCGGAAGAAAAAACAGTTCCTAATGTTGCTGTGATTGCTATAAAAAAAGAATTCTTAAAAAAAACTGCAAACGAGATTTTTGCGAATCCCTTCCAGCCGTTTGTATAATTGGTGAATACAAATTTCTCCGGAATCAACTGTCCTGCTGTTAAAAAGATGGTATTTGATTCCTTAAATGAACTCATAAACATCCAAAACAGAGGATAAATCATTACAAGTCCCAGGCTGCACACAATCACATGATATAAAATCTTACCTGCCTTTTTTCTGGTCATCATCTGCCTCACACTCCTTCCGTATAAACCCAGAATCTTTTTGTTGCAAACAGAATCACTGTTATCACACTGATCAGCAGCAGCATTACCCATGCCAGGGCAGCACCGTATCCGGTGTTATAAAACTCAAAAGATTGCTGATACATATAAACGGTATAGAATAAGGTGGAGTTAAGGGGTTTTCCCTGGGTAATAATAAAGCATTGTGTAAATGCAAGAAAACCGTTAATCATCTGCATAACCAGATTAAAGAAAATAGTGGGTGTCAGCAGAGGCAGTGTAATCTTGAAAAACTGGGAAATTTTATTGGCCCCGTCTACCCGGGAAGCTTCATAAAGCGATACCGGAATCTGCTTTAAAGATGATAAAAAAATCAGCATGGAAGAACCAAACTGCCAGATTGCCAGTATTATAAGAGTCCAGATCGCTGTTTTATTATTTCCAAGCCATGCAAAATTGGTGTGTATCCCTAAAATGCCCAGAAGGAGATTTACTACACCATCGGTTGCAAACATTCGTTTCCATAATATGGAGACTGCCACAGATCCTCCGATAATGGACGGAAGATAATAAAAAGCCCGGTAAAAGCCGGTTGCCTTTGATGATTTCAGCAGAAGCAGGGCTACCATAAGCGCGAAGATCAGACGCAGAGGAACCGATACAAAGGCAAAATAAAACGTGACTCCTATGGTTTTATAAAACACATTATCATTAGTAAACATTTTTATGTAATTATTTAAACCTGTGAAAACAGGCGGAGACAAAATATTATAATCACATAAAGAATAGTAAAAGGAAATTCCCATAGGTACAACCATAAACAGCAGAAATCCAACAATAAAAGGAAGGCTGAATACCACTCCCGCTGTGCTTTCTTTGTTCAGGAAATGTCTGAGTCCTGCACCTAACGTATCTTTCATAGACATCCTCCATTCATAGATAACCGTCTTCTTGATTAAACAGGGGCAAAGCTGTCTCTGCCCCCGTATTCTGATTTATTATTTCTTGCTCATAATTTCATTTGCCCCGTTATAGAATTCTTTAGCGGCTGTTTCGGCATCATATACACTATAGCAAACCTGCTCCTGTACCTGGTTTAACAGATTTGAGACCTCGCTTGCGCCATCTGGCTGGGGCGGATTAATGGGGGGAACAATTTGGAGTAACGACTTCATTGACATAATGAATGACTTTCTGTTCCACATCACTCATCTTTGGTGCCAGTTCACTGGAAATCTTACTGGAAGCCGGAACTCCCCGTTCACCCAGTAAAATGTTATTCGCATCGCTGGAATTGGTTAAAAAGTTAATTACCTTTACTGCTTCTTCCGGATTCTTTGAATGAGCTCCTACAGAAAAGAACTGGCTGGATTTTAAATAACCAGACTTTTTCGGATCTGCTGATGGCCAGGTAGTGATCCCGATCTCCATGCCTTCCGGAGCCGCTTTTTGCATTGCAGTCAGCTGGTTTGAATTATAGAAAGCACACCAGGACATGGTTTCAGGACTGGAACCGTAAACCAGAGGCTCCTGCTCTACGGAACCGATGGAAAGCTCAGCAAATACGCCTGGATCTATAAACCACCCTTCTTTGATACCTGTTTCATACATCTGGAAAAATGGAAGATAATCTTTTTCCTCTCCGCCCATCTTTTTATCCCCATAGAGAACAACATCATTTCCTCTCATGAAATAATCCAGAAACGCACCTGCATTGTAATAGGCAATGTTTGTTTTATACCCGGTCTTTTTATAAACCTCACGGCATAAATCAATAAATTCATCGGTTGTCATATAGTCCTTAACCACAATACCATTTTTATCTAAAAGAGTCTTATTATACAGCAGTGATGGTGCATTAATTCCTGCACAGACCGCATACACGCCTCCGTTCACCGTACCGCTTGCCATGGTATTATCAGAAATATTTGAGGTATCCAAAGTGCCATCTTTTATATAGGGTGTCAAATCCACCAGTAGGCCGTTTTTCACATACTGGTCAATAAATGAATAATCCATCTGAACAATATCAGGAATAGCCTGACCTGCTGCAGATGTGGCCAGTTTATTCCAGTAATCAGACCACTCAGAGAACTGACCCTCTATTACTGTTCCAGGATTCTGCTCTGTATACAAATCAAGTGCTGCCTGTGTTTTCTCGTTTCTGACCTGATTTCCCCACCAACTCATGGTTAGCTTTAGTTTTCCGCTTTCATCCCCTGCTGCTGCCTTTGTGGTTTCTGCTGCTGTAGACCCTGCTGCTGTAGATCCCGCCGTTGTACCTGCGGTATTGGTTGTACCGCTGCTTCCGCATCCGGAAAGGGACGCTAATGCAATAACTGACGCAATAAGTAACGCAACTTTTTTCTTCATATAACCTTCCTCCAATCATTTTTTTCGTATATCAGGCGTTTTTTATTATACTTCCCCCTCTAATCCCAGTAAATGATTAAAACCGGCTTCCAGGTTGAAAAAACCGTGTTGTGTGTATAATTTGAATAGTTCTTTGTGCTTACCGGTTGTATTGACAAAATGTTTTATATATAATTTAGCTGTCATTACTCCAGATCCGAAAGGCGGTTTTTATGAAGCATTTTATAAGAAATCTCTCTTTAAAAAAGAAGATTCATTCCATTGTATTTTTTTGCATTATCCTTTTGGCTTTGGCCTCTCTTTTTAGTATTCAGCTGATTACAAAGGCGAATCAAAAGGTGCTTTATCAGTCTGTGGCTTCCTCTTTATCCTATACTGGCAAAGAGTTAAATAACCGGTTGGATAATATATCTACAATGGCGGATATGTTTCTGGCTGATACCAATATACAAAACGGACTTGGTATATTAAAAGATTCCTCTAGCATCCAGGACCGTTCCATTGCGTACAAATCACTCTACGGCGTTTTAAATGAATATTATTTTACCTTCCGCAAAAACAATATTAACTTTATGAGTCTTTATCAGGACCGGTATTCCATCCATACTCATATTGCGGCTGGAAAAACACTTCCGGAATCCGTAGTTGAGGATCTCGTCAAAAGAGCCGAAGACGCCAGGGGACGAACCATCTGGATTACCGACTACAGCGATCAATACGGTTTATTTATGGTCAAGCATTTACTGCGCACAGAATATTTAACTCTTGATCCGCTGGGAACACTGATTGTAAGCATTAACGTTGACGGACTTATTAATGGTGCCACAAACACCAGTCATTTTAATGATGACACCAGATATATTCTTTCCAGTCAGGAGAACTTAATCTATAATTCTTCCAGTATAAAGACTGACCATAAAACTCTCTTTGGAACATATTTTCATTCCAGATACGGACTTGTAAATAAAGATGGAGACAGTTTCTTTTACGTAAAAGGAATCATACCGGAATATGGCTGGGATTATGTCTGTCTCATTCCCTATGGCAGCATTGCAAATTCTCTCCGCACAAGCCTGGAAGTATGCCTGATTATTATTGCTGTCTCCATTGGACTGGCTATCCTAATGTCCTCTTCCTTAATTGACTCAATCACGAGACATTTTGATAATCTCATTTTAAAAATGGAACGCTTTGCAGCAGGGCAGACTGAAATACCCCAGGTTTCCTATGATTACAGCAAACGCACCGATGAATTAGGGATTCTGCACTCCCGATTCGACCAGATGGTAGATAAAGTAAATCAGCTGATTAAAACCAATTATCTGAATAAAATCCTGATAAAGGAAGCCCAGCTAAAAGCGCTGGAGACACAGATGAACCCTCACTTTTATACAATACCCTAGAATCAATCAACTGGAGGGCAAAAACAGTTGGTGCAAAAGATATCTCTTCCATGACAGAATCTTTGGGAACTCTCCTTCGCATCACACTGGACCAGAAAAGCAAGCAGGTACCTTTAAGCAGGGAACTTGAACTGGTGCAATGCTATATGACCATTCAGAAGTTCCGGTATGAAGACCGGCTGGAATATGAAATATCTGCCCCTGAAAATCTGGTTGGGTGTTATGTGTTAAAACTGACCCTCCAGCCCCTGGTGGAAAATGCAATCCGTTATGGACTGGAAGAAAATACAGAAGGATGCCGGATTTTAATAACAGCTGAAGCAGACGGTACTTCCCTCATTGTCACAGTCAGAAATAACAGCTCTGCTTTTGAAGAAGACCTGATAAACAAATTGAAAAACCGGGAAGCAGAACCTCATGGTTTTGGAATCGGCCTGTTAAATATATCGGAACGAATGAAGCTGACTTACGGAGAACACCACGGCCTTACCCTCTATAATGAGGACGACCAGGCCGTCGCACAGCTTTCATTTCCTCTGAGCCGAACTCCCGAAGACATTTCTGATACGAAAGGAGAATAATTATGCTTAAATTAATAATTGCCGATGACGAACGGGTAATACGGGAATCAATCTCCTCCCTGATTGACTGGAACAGCCTTGGCATTGAACTGGTAGGAACATGTCGTGACGGAATCGAGGCCTATCACATGATTCTCGATGAATCACCCCATATTGTAATGACGGATATCCGCATGCCTGGCCTGTCTGGACTTGAATTAATAGAGCGTATCTATCAGGCCGATATGGACACCCAGTTTATACTCCTGTCCGGATTCGGAGAATTTGAATATGCAAAACAGGCTATGAAATACCGGGTTCACCATTATCTGCTTAAGCCCTGCAACGAAGAACAAATCGTAGAAAGCATGAAAGATATTATAAAGGAATACTATCACCGCCAGGCCTTTCAGGATCTAAAGGAACGCCAGAAGGCGCTGACGGTTAATCTCCACCACAGTATTATGGGAAATATTATTAACGAGCAGATTTTTAAGTCTGATCCTGCTAAATTTTCCTGGGATGCTTATTCAGGATTTATGGATTTCTATCAGACGGGATATGAATTGTGCTTCCTTCACTATTTAGAAGAAGAATATTTAAATTCCGTGTTAAGCCGCATTTATGATTATATGGCCCAGTATGCCCCAGGAATTGAACTGTATTGTATCTATGTGAAAAATTCACTGATTCTTTTTTTTGAAAGATACCAGGCTTCCTATGACCAGTTTGATTTGTTTATGCAGACCTTAAAACCAAAGGAACTATCTTTTCAATTAGACTATAAACGATGCACTTTTAATAGCCTTGAACAGCTTTTAAAAAATCTGATCACAAAAATAAGACGTTATGGAATTATTTATTACATGAATGGACTGGAGCCGGTTCCTATCTGCAATTATAAAAATTTAATTACTAAAATTGAGGATCTGACCGCACGTTTAATCGTAGCAGAAGAACCGGAACGGAAATCCTGTGTGGAAAATCTTACTGCAACTTTAAACGATATCAGCAATACGGATTTTTTAAAGCAGGCCGGATCACGAATTTTAATTAAACTGGCTACAGAAACCAGCTATCTGTCATCGGTAGATACCACAGAGTACCTGATGGACTTAAACCAGCAGACTGAATATTCTGAAATCCGACACATGCTGTGCAGAAAACTAAACGAAATCCTGAATAAGCCTTCCACCCGTTCCCAGCACTACAGCCCCTTCATCGACAAAATCATTCGATATGTGGTGGAGCATCTGGATGATCCTAATCTTACATTAAAATGCATCGCCGAAAATTATCTTTTTTATGAATGTAGATTATGTCAGCAAACGATTCAGTAAAGAAACAAAACAAAAATTTTCTAACTACATCACCACCCTGCGCATCCAAAAAGCCAAGCAATTATTAGCAGAAGGTCATACAGAACAGATTCAATGGATTGCACAGCAGGTAGGGTGTGGAAATAATCCCCAGTATTTCAGTCAGATTTTCAAGAAAGGCACGGGGATGACACCTAGCGCATACGCTAAAAAATTAAATGGAGGAGAATGAAATGACAAACAAGGAATTACTTCCGAAAATCCATCTTGTAATGGACAAACTGATGAATCTGGGAGGTGGTAATTATGAAAATGACCGCTCAGTCGGAAAGGAAGATGCAAGCCGCGGCATCATTGCCAGAGATTTTGGCATTGAAGAATGGGACTGGCCTCAGGGCGTAGGTCTTTATGGACTGTTAAAACTTCAGGCTTTTTATGGGGATGACCGTTACTTAGAATTTTTCGACCGCTGGTTTCAAAATAATCTGCAGAAAGGACTCCCCAGTAAAAATATAAATACCACTGCTCCCTATCTTGTTTTAGCCGAACTGCTGGATGTGTTTCAAAATCCGGATTACGAAAAGCTCTGTCTGGATCATGCACACTGGCTGATGAACGAACTGCCGAAGACGAAAGAAGGCGGCTTCCAGCATGTGGTAACTGCAATAGGAAACCGTGATGGTGTCTTGTTAAATGAAGGTGAAATGTGGATTGATACATTATTCATGGCAGTTCTGTTTTTAAATAAAATGGGACATCGTTTCAAAAATGAGGTCTGGATAGGCGAAACTCTCCATCAGGTATTACTTCATATTAAATATTTATATGACAAGCATACCGGATTGTTTTATCATGGCTGGAGTTTTCCCTTAAACAGTAATTTCGGCGGAATTTTCTGGTGCAGAGGCAATTCCTGGTTTACCTATGGAATTCTGGAACTGATTGAGTCATTTGATCAGACTCTGGATCCTGGACTTCTCACATATCTGACAGATACTTACAAAGCCCAGGTGAATGCCCTGAAAGAGTTACAGGCTCCTTCCGGGCTGTGGCATACCGTACTTGCTGATCCGGACAGCTATGAGGAAGTATCGGGATCCGCAGCGATTGCAGGTGGTATTTTAAAAGGAATTAAAATGGGAATTCTGAATGAAACATATCATGACTGTGCAGCCAGGGCTATTGAAGGAATCTGCAATAATATAGCGGAAGACGGAACCGTCTTAAATGTTTCCGCAGGAACTGGTATGGGTTACAATGCAGAGCACTATAAAAATATAACAATTCGTCCCATGGCTTATGGTCAGTCACTGGCCCTGATTTCACTGATTGAAGCGTTAAATTAACGAAACTGAATGCGTCAAAAAAAGCGTTGATCTGCTTTCGCAAATCAACGCTTTTTTCTATTATTTTTATCACTGGGCTACAAGGATTCGAACCTTGAAATGACGGAGTCAGAGTCCGTTGCCTTACCATTTGGCGATAGCCCATCAGTGCAACGAGTGTATTATACTATAGCTTTCTCCTGTGGTCAAGCACTATTTTACATTTTTTTACCAAATATTCTTAAAGCTCAGGAAGAGCCTTATTGTACTGAATGCCCTTCCTGATTTCCTGATTCTGTATTCTTTTTCTCTGCCGCGGTTGTTTCTGTTTCTGGCGCTTTCGTGGTTGTAGTTTCAGACGGCTTTGTCACTACCTGCTCGGTGGTCTCCTCTGTTTCCGTGTCATCAGCTTCCCCATTCCCAATTACAGGTGTCTCAAAAACGCCCTTTACAGTGGTCTGCTTACCCGATTTCGGTGATATTCCTCCAAGTACAAAGGTATATTCCCTGCCTCCTTCTAAGCCGGTTACACTGATTTCACAGTAATCAGAATCGGTATCTTCTATCTTTGATGAGTATGTGTTATTATCTCCATCCTTTACCGAAACTGTAGGATTTTTCCATTTGACTCTCGTTTTAAAGTGAACCATGACAATGCCATTCTCATAGTCCACGTAATCAATCTTTATTTTCTCTGATGACACCACATCCTCAGATGTAGTTGCTGCTGCCGTCGTCTCCCCGCTTGTAGCCGGTGGCTGGGTGTTCGATGGTTCTGTATGCACCTGGCTCTGAGTCTCAGCAGATGTAGATTCCGGAGTGGTTTCAGTGGCAGACTCTGTCTCTTTCTTTGTAGTCGTCTCCTCCGTTGTCTGAATGCTGGTCCTGGTCTCTTCCAGCGTTTCCTCTGAAACCTTTGTCTTAGCCCCTACTGCATAGGACCGTTCTGTAATGACCTTAGCAATCTCTTCCATGGTAAGCGGAGCCAGTTCTTCCATATCTTCCATAGAAAGGGAAGAATTCTGAGCAATCAGTTCTTTTAAGAAATAAGCTTTTCCATAGGATATGTTATATTCCTGGGCCAGCTGCTTCACATCGTCTTCCTCTATGACCTGCTGGTCATACACAACCGCTTTTAATCTTCCTCCAGAGTCGTCCTGATATCAGTGACCACTGCAGATCTTAAGTTGGAAGCCTTTTTAATGCTGTCATTGGATACAGTAACCAGTATTGCATTATCCAGATCATCAAGAAAGCCATGGGTAACCATGGATCCGATAATGGCGTTAACAGCCACGTTTAAATCCACGCCTTCCATATCCATATCCTTAAGTATTGTCATCCCATCCTGATTGACCGCCTCCGCTTTCAGCACCCTGTTTTTCTTGTTTACAGATAGTTCAACACTTGGGTTCACATCTATTCCTATGACAGAATCCACTCTGCTGTTTTGGTAGCTGTAAGTTCCTCCGGCAAGCATAATCATGCAGAAGCAGGCTGCAATCAGCCCTGCAATCACCCTCTGCCGTTTAAAAAATACTGGCTTTGAAACACTGGTCTCCTCAATCTGGGGAGTGCTTAAATCAATCCGGTCCAGTACATTGGGGATTAAGTCATCAGTTGCAGATTTTAAGCAGGCTTCGATCTGTTTTCTATTTAGTTGTTTGTGTTTATCTAAAGCCATATCAAAGCCTACTCCTCTCTTAAATAATTTTCCAGTTTTTTCATAGCCCGGTTATATCTGGACAGAGCAGTTGCCAAAGGAATCTTTAAGCTGGCCGCTATTTCCCTGTGCTTCATTCCGGCGGAAGTATGAAGAAGAACGATCTCTCTCTCCTCTTCCTTTAAAATTGACAATGCAGCCAGCAATACCATCTTATCTGCTGCCATCTCTATTTCTGAACAGACCTCTCCAGTTTCCGTTCCAGACAAGTCTTCTAACGTAATGTCCGAGTCATGCTTCTGCTCCCGGAATTTCATGTAGCATAAATTCCGTGCTATGGTAAACATCCACGCCAAAGGTTTCCCCTGGGATTTGTAGCTCTTTGCAGAAGTCCATATCTTTAAATAGACTTCCTGCAAGATTTCCTCCGCATCCTGGGGGTGCTTTATAATGGACAGAATAAAACTGTACATCGTGCGGTCTGTATTCTGATATAAACGCTGAAAAGCCTCCTGGTCGCCCTCTGCCACTTTTTTCAAAAGCGCTTCATCGCTTAACAGGCTGTAATCTTCAGCTCCGCCAAAGCTCATCAATCCCATAAACAGCATGGATCCGATTTCCTTTCTATTAGGTTAATGCTGATTTCTGTCATCTTATTGCATAAAATGGAAATATTTTATTACCTTATTTTTCCACACCAAAACCGCTTTCCGCGGTTATGACCAGACAGCAGCGTTTATCTATCTCAGTTACCTTTTTTGTGATCTCTTCTTTTAGCCATTCCCTTTTTTTGCGGTCATATTCCCTGGGAACTACCAGATCAAAGATCAGATTAATCTGATCCTTTCCTTCTATCATTCTAAAATCATGAAATGTGACTCTTTCATCTGTATCTTGTATCACATTTTCCACCATACATCCAAATTCCATTACTTTGGAATCCCTGGTTTCCACAGGATCCATATGAATTACAAGAAATATCCCAAATTTTTTTAATGCCTCCCGTTCAATCCGGTCGATAATCTCATGGGACACCTCTACATTTACGTCATTAGGAACTTCAGCATGGATAGAGGCCATACTTCTGGTTGGTCCATAATTATGAACAATCAGGTCATGACTTCCTACAATCCCTTCATAGGCTTCCACAAAATCAGTGATTTCCTGGTAAAGCTTTGGATCAATGGGCTCACCGATTAATGGCGTAAGAGTATCTTTTGCAATCCTGATACCCGCCCACATGACGATGACTGAGACAATCACACCCACGATTCCATCAATATTTAACCCCCCATATACCATAAATAACCACAGATAAAATAGTGGAGGAGGTTGTGATTACATCACCCATAGAATCTGCTGCGGTTGCCTTCATGACAGCTGACTGAATTCGATTTCCAAGAGTCCTGTTAAAAAACGCCATCCATAATTTCACTAATACAGACAATATAAGGATAATAACAGACACTGCATGAAAAGACATCTCCTGAGGGTGGAGAATTTTATCTATTGAGGTTTTAAACAGTGAAAATCCCACCTGGATAACAATAAATGCAACAATAAATGCCGCAATGTATTCCACTCTTCCATGTCCAAATGGGTGCTCCTCATCTGCCGGTTTCCCAGCCATCTTCACACCAATAAACCCTATAATGGAGGATGCCGCATCCGATAAGTTATTAAATGCGTCTGCCATAACAGAGATACTGTTTATGAGCAGTCCCGTTAATAGCTTAGCGGTGAACAAAAGGAAGTTGCAGAAGATCCCCACCACACTTGCCATCAGCCCGTATCGGGTACGAACCTGTGAATCCTCCAAGTTTTTGTAGTCCTTCACAAATATGCGAACCAAAAAATCAGTCATAGTTCTCCTTTCCTGATTTTAAAGTTAATAGTTGACACTCTCTAAAAAAAGGCCTTCCGGAGGCACGGTATAACCTGCCATTTGCCGGTCCAGTGCCTTTAATATACCAGACATCTCCTCAGGTCTTCGTTCTTTCAGTCCCACTTCTATTAAAGTGCCCATAAGAATTCTTACCATATTATAGAGAAATCCATCTCCGGTAAAACGGACCAAAAGTCTGGTATCCTCTTTTCAAATTCTATTTTCTTTAAATTTCTTACTGTTGACTTCTTCATCTTCCTGTTAGAACAAAAGCTTTTAAAATCGTGTTCACCGCAGAGTAAAACAGCTGCCTGCTCCATGGCTTTTACATCCAAACTTTTATGAAGACCATAAATATATTTACGATCAAACACCTGCTTCTTTTCTCCCATTTCGATACGGTAAAGATATGTCTTTTCCTGTGCATTCAAACGGCTGTGAAACCGCTCCGACACCTGACCCAGTTCCTTTACCCGAATATCTTCAGGCAGGTAATGATTTAAATACTCCATTATCTCCTGTCCCTTTTTATTTATATCAACGTGAAAATTTGCAACCTGATTAAGAGCGTGTACCCCTGCATCTGTTCTGCCTGATCCATGTACCTCCACGCTTTGTCCGCATAATCGCTCTAAAACAGTTTCTATCTTCCCCTGTATGGTCTGATCAGTATTTCCCTGCTTCTGCCATCCATCATAACGGCTTCCGTCATATTCAACTATAATCCGGTAATTTGTCATATTTTACTCCATTCTTTTTTGCGTATATAAAAAACAGGAGTGCTGCAATCGCAGTTCCGGCTACCACTCCTGAACAATCCAGCCATACATCAGAGATCTGTCCTGATCTTCCCGGTACAAACAGCTGAATGGTTTCATCAATAAAAGGAATCAGAAAACCTGCCATTCCATGAATAAATAACCGTTTCTCCATGGTAATTTCATATGATTTCACACATTGATACAAAATTATCCCTAACAGCGTATATTCTGAGAAATGACCTGCCTTTCGGATTATATGCTCTGTGAGCCACCGGCTCTCAATGCCCGCAGAGATAAACAAATTCCTTAAATACTCCAAAACATGCCCGCTGTCAACCGATGATAAATCTGCTGTCTTAAGAGAGTTGGAGTAAATAAATAAAATATATAAGACTGCTGTTACTGTCCACACCAATCTTTTTTTCATATGTCTCACCTCAAAATTCCACTTTTATCTACCTGCCCGGCAGCCTGAATGAGGATCTCTTCTTCACGCACCAGCGCAAGTCTTACGAATCCCTCTCCGGAAGGACCAAATGCACTTCCAGGTGTTACCAGTACTCCAGCCTTCTCAAGAAGTTCTCTGGAAAATGTCTCCGAATCTTTAAATTTGTCCGGAATCTTTGCCCATACAAACATGGTAGCCTGGGGCTTTTCCATATTCCACCCAATTTGGGTCATATGTTCACACAATGCATCTCTTCGCCTCTCATATGCCTTTCTGGTTGATTCAACACAGGATTGATCCCCTGTAATTGCAGCAATAGCCGCTTTTTGAACAGGCAAAAACATCCCGTAGTCCATATTAGACTTTAAGGTTTTTATTTTTTCAACTATTTCCCGGTTTCCCAGACAGAATCCAATTCTGGCACCAGCAAGTCCATAGGTTTTAGAAAGAGAATTAAATTCCACACCAACCTCTTTTGCACCGGGGAAGCTTAAAAAACTGCCGCATTGACGCTGGTCAAAAACCAGTTCACTATAAGCGTTATCATGTAAAACCACGATGTCATACTTCTTTGCAAATTCAATTAAATTTTTATAGAAGCTGTCAGGTGCCATGACTGTGGTGGGATTATTAGGATAAGAAACAATCATGAACCTTGCTTTTACTGCTATCTCTTCCGGTATTTCTGAAAAATCGATGAGATAATCCTTTTCTTTCCTCTGGGGCATGTAAAAAAGACTGGCTCCAGCCAGTAAAGGACCATCGGCAAATACCGGATAACAGGGATCGGGAACAAGCACGATGTCACCTTCGTCTATAATAGACAGAGCTATATGTGCCAGCCCCTCCTGAGAACCAAGAAGTGAGCAGATTTCTGATGAAGGATTCAGGGTAACTCCATATCGTCTTTGATACCATAGAGCGGCTGCCTCTAATAGTTCTTTCTGATCATGTATGGCATAAATATAATTATTGGGATCAGCGGCCGCTTCGCAAAGAGCTTGTGTAATATGTCCAGCCGGCGGAATGTTTGGTGCTCCCACGCTTAGATCAATTACCGGTTCTCCTTTCTCCTCTTTCTGGCGTTTCAACTCCAGAAGCTTAGAAAAGATTCCCTCTCCAAAATGGTTCATTCTTCTAGCAAATCGCATGGGCATACCACCTCTGTCTTTTATTAATAAAATATAATCTTAGTTATTATAGTACAAAGGATCTTATATTACAAGGACAGGCATTAAAAAAAAGTCCCCAAAAACGGCACATACCGAGTTTGAGGACTTCATTTATGGACCGATTGTGACCGGAACTCCCAAATTGCAGTAACTCCACAAAATATCCATCACATCATTATCAACTGCAACGCATCCATGAGTTGTTCCATCTGGAACTCTGCAACCATGAATCATAATAGCTCCGCCCAGTGCCGTTTCCCACGGTGGCTGCTGTCCGTTTAAATTAGCATTAATAATTTCATCTCTTTGCTCCTGGGTGATGATTCCCTGCTCAAATCCCCGATTGGCATCTTCTACTCCGGGATAAGAAAGCCCAAGTGCCAGATATGCCACACTTTTATCATTTCTCGTACAGACGTAAAACTGACCGCTGGGAGTTCTCATATCACCTTCCACCTTTTTGTTTCCGTCAGAAGACGAGGCACCAATGGAAACGGGATACTCTCCGATTAAAGTCCCATTCTGTTTTAATGTCAGGGTTTTCAACCGTTTGCTCACGTATATGGATATACCATTCACCGATGCAGCATTACCTGCCTTTCCACCTGCTCCCGGTCCAACCGCCTCCTGGGCATAACCGGTTGTTGCAGTCAAAGCTATCAATACAATTGCCATCAAGCCTGAAAAAATTCTTCTTATCTTTTTACTCATTCTTACGTTCACAACCATACTCCTTCATAACTATAATTAAATACAATGACCTAAATAGCTTAAAACGGCCTGATAACAGCCTTCTACACCGGCCAGACCACTGTCCAGGCAAAGGTGGTAATTTTGCGCCTTTCCCCATTCACAGCCTGTATAATACTGATAATAATCTTTTCTTTTCCGATCTGTTTCCCTGATCTTATTCTCTACTAATTCAGGGTCCAGATCTTTATTTAAGGAAATAATCCGCTGGATCCGGTGTTCAATCCCTGCGTATATAAATAGATTGATGCTGTCTTCCAAAACCCGGTCCGCACACCTTCCAACCATAATACACGGTCCCTTTTCAGCCAGGCTTTTAATCACTCTGGACTGTGCAAGAAATATCTGATCAGATATAGGTATCTCATACAGAGGGGAAAATGAGGTATAAAGAGGTGGTTCCAATGATTGCTCTGTTACGGGAATGCTCTCATAATAATTAAGAAACTCAGTCACAGACATATTTGTCTCCTGTGCAGTTAAAGAAATTAATTCTTTGTCGTAGAAAGGGATTTCAAGTTTCTCTGACAGCTTCATTCCCAGTTCCCTGCCGCCGCTTCCAAACTCTCTGCTTATGGTAATCACACGATCTAACATATACCCTCCTTATCTTCCGTCAGACAATTCTACCAGTTCCTCATTTCATAACATTCCATTCATACTGCAGAATATCAGGTATTCTTATTTGGTACATCCATCCGCATTTTATCACATTCTGAAATCTATGTATACCTTATTTCCATATTTCGTCCATATAATCTATCCTGGAAATAAAAAAGACCAGAGTCTTCTATTAAAAGAAGGACTTCCGGTAAATAAAAAAAGCGCGAGACGGGACTCGAACCCGCGACCCCGACCTTGGCAAGGTCGTACTCCACCAACTGAGCCACTCGCGCTTATTAATTATTCTTTTATCTGGGCATATACCCTCAAAACCACACATTGTTATATATCTTCATCCGTTCTTTCCTCTTACCTAAACCAACCTGGTTAAGCCCTCGACCTATTAGTGACAGTCAGCTACACATGTTGCCATGCTTCCACCTCTGCCCTATCTACCTCGTCGTCTTCAAGGGGTCTTACTCTTGCGATGGGATATCTCATCTTGAGGGGGGCTTCACGCTTAGATGCCTTCAGCGTTTATCCCTTCCCGACTTGGCTACTCTGCCATGGTGTTGATCACCAACAGATACACCAGAGGTCAGTCCATCCCGGTCCTCTCGTACTAAGGACAGCTCCTCTCAAATATCCTACGCCCACGCCGGATAGGGACCGAACTGTCTCACGACGTTCTGAACCCAGCTCGCGTACCGCTTTAATGGGCGAACAGCCCAACCCTTGGGACCTACTACAGCCCCAGGATGCGATGAGCCGACATCGAGGTGCCAAACCACTCCGTCGATGTGAACTCTTGGGAGTGATAAGCCTGTTATCCCCAGGGTAGCTTTTATCCGTTGAGCGATGGCAATCCCACTTTATACCACCGGATCACTAAGTCCTAGTTTCCTACCTGCTCCACCCGTCGGTGTCGCAGTCAAGCTCCCTTATGCCTTTGCACTCTTCGAATGGTTTCCGACCATTCTGAGGGAACCTTTGAGCGCCTCCGATACTCTTTCGGAGGCGACCGCCCCAGTCAAACTCCCCGCCTGACATTGTCCCCCAGCCAGGTTATGGCTGCAGGTTAGAAATCAATACCGCAAGGGTGGTATCCCAACATCGGCTCTGATAAGACTGGCGTCCTATCTTCATTGCCTCCCACCTATCCTGTACATGCAGCACCGAATCCCAGTATCAAGCTGGAGTAAAGCTCCATGGGGTCTTTCCGTCCTGGCGCAGGTAACCAGCATCTTCACTGGTATTTCAATTTCACCGGGTGCATTGTCGAGACAGCGCTCAAATCATTACGCCTTTCGTGCGGGTCGGAACTTACCCGACAAAGGAATTTCGCTACCTTAGGACCGTTATAGTTACGGCCGCCGTTTACTGGGGCTTAAATTCAGAGCTTCGCGTTGCCGCTAACCCCTCCTCGTAACCTTCCAGCACCGGGCAGGCGTCAGCCCATATACCTCACCTTTCGGTTTTGCATAGACCTGTGTTTTGCTAAACAGTTGCTTGAGCCTATTCTCTGCGGCCTGATTTCTCAGGCACCCCTTATCCCGAAGTTACGGGGTCATTTTGCCGAGTTCCTTAACAATGCTTCTCCCGCCGGCCTTAGGATTCTCTCCTCATCCACCTGTGTCGGTTTACGGTACGGGCACATATTACACAATAGCGGCTTTTTCTTGACAGCCCCTACAGAGACTTCCCTACTTTTGTTCGGTACGCGTCACACCTTCCTGTTGCTAAGCGGATTTTCCATCTTAGCCAGTCCCAATGCTTGCCCCGGTCTTTTCATTCCCGGGTTCTCTCTCGGTTCTGTGTCCCCACAGTTCTGATAATATGCGGTACAGGAATTTCAACCTGTTGTCCATCGACTACGTCTTTCGACCTCGCCTTAGGTCCCGACTTACCCAGAGCAGATCAGCTTTACTCTGGAAACCTTAGATATTCGGCCTGGAAGATTCTCACTTCCATCTCGCTACTCATTCCGGCATTCTCTCTTCTTAACGCTCCACATCTCCTTACGGTAATGCTTCTGCGCATTAAGAATGCTCCTCTACCAATGTATCATACGATACATTCCACAGCTTCGGTGTCGTGTTTTAGCCCCGGACAT
>CP070896.1:1822500-1837500 GCA_017084465.1 Lacrimispora xylanisolvens
CAGTCCCGAAGCCTTTCCCAGGTATTTAATCAGTCTGTTCATCCCATCTTCATCTAAGTCACACCCCAGATAATATGCTTTGCCCTCCCCAAAGGCATTGCGCGTAAAACAAGTTTTACCTGTGTAAAAATCATCAATATATATTCCAAGACTCTCTGCAGTGTGGGGCGTTATAATATCGCACCAGAGGCTGGCCTTCCCTTCACCAAATACAGTGGATACCCTGGTCTCTTTCTGAAACTGGGGATCGTAATCATGTACCCTGGTACCTGTCAGCTCTTTTAATGATCCGGGAACAGTATCCATAAGCATATTATTATTACTGTCCTTTATCCCGCTTCGGAAGGTGATCAGCAAATTACCGCCCTGTCTGACGTACTCAGTTAAATTATCTATTTCTATTTTATTCAGCATTACCAGTGCAGGCGCCAAAACAAGTGAATAGTTTTTTAGGTCTTCATCCGGTCTTACAAAATCCACTGCCAGCCCCATTTCATAAAATGGCTTGTAAAAACAATGCAACAGCTTATCATAATCGAAGCCCTCCACATGTCTGTGTATGGAATGGCTCCACTCACAGTCAAATGATTTTATGATGGCTACTCTTGCTTTTGGCTGTAGAGCCCCGTAAATTCTGCTTAAACGCTCCATCTCATTTCCCACTCTGGAAATCTCTTCCAGCCTGCGATTTGGTTTACCATCATGATTAAGTATACCGTGCCAGTTTTCTTCTGTGCCGAACGGACAGGTTCTCCACCGAAAATAAACAACCGTATCCGCACCATTTGCAACAGACTGATAGGTCCACAGCCTGAGTTTCCCCGGAGTGGGAGTTGGACCCATTTTACTCCAGCCACATGGTCCGCTCTGTTCTTCCATGACCCAGTATGGCTGTTTTTTATAACTTCTCATCAGGGTATGATCCTTTGATACGCCTGCTGCCTCAGCAATTCCCCATTGAAACTCAATATAGTTGTCATAGCTGACAAAGTCCAGCTTCTCAGACATTTTATAATAATCAATACCCGTTCCTGAATTGATTGATGCATCTAACATATTCGTAGTGATGGGTTTGCTGCTGTATGCTCGTATGGCCTGCACTGTTTCATCCATAAAACTAATTACTGAATCACTGGAGAATCGATAGTAATCCAGCAGTAATCCCGGATTCTGCCCCTGTGTATCATGGCATGTATCATAGCAGGCTCCTGCTTTTGGAATAATCACCTCATCAAAGCTGTTATAAATCTGACTCCAGAATACAGTTCCGTATTTCTCATTTAAGCAATCAATGGATCCATATTTGTTTTTCAGCCAGATACGGAATTTTTCCGCGCATTTGGAACAGTAACATCTGGTGGTATTGGCCCAGCCCAGCTCATTGTCTGCCTGCCATGCCTCTAAAGCAGGATGGTTTCCGTAGTGAGAAGCGATTTGTTCCACCATTTTTCTGGTTTTTTCCCGGTATAAGCCGCTGTTGAAACAGTAATGCTTTCTGGTTCCAAATATTTTCGGATTACCGTGAATATCTTCCTGATAGATTTCCGGATATTTATCCGCCATCCATTTTGGAGGCGTTGCAGACGGAGTACACAATACCACTCTAATACCATATTGATGAAAGAAATCCAAAACTTCATCCATCCATGAGAAATCGTACCGGTTCTCTTCTGGCTCATACAGGCTCCAGGCAAATTCTCCTACACGAATCAGTTTTATATTTGCTTCAACCATCATCTGCGCATCTGTTTTCCATCTGTCCCTGTCCCAATGCTCCGGGTAATAATCTGCTCCAATCCTCATAGTTTCATCTCCTAATCATGAAAAAGCAATTCTTAAAAAATAATGCTTTTGTAATCAAAACCGGAATGATATCTGATGCAGCGCTTCTTTACAGCTGCAATTTCCAATATAAGCAATGTAGCCGATATTTTCTTCTACAAATTCATCCTGTTTCTCATCAAAGTAAGACATGGAATTCTTTGTAAAAGACAGACTCACCTGTTTTGTTTCCCCGGGGCCTAAGTTTACTCTTTTGAAATCTCTTAAAACCTTAACCGGACGGTCCACTGCACTGTCTTCCCAGCCCCCATAGAGCTGAAGAACCTCTGCGCCTGCAACATCACCGGTGTTTTTTATATTGACTGTCACTTTTGCTGTATTTTGGAAAACCTCTATTCTTGGCTCGTCTGTTTCAAAGGTTGTATAGGAAAGTCCGTATCCAAATGGATAGAGCACCTTCCGGTCTTCTTTTTCCATTTTACAGTAACCATGGTAATATTCATATTCCGCATAAGTGCAGTCAGGATCAAAGAACGGATAATCATCCTCTGACTGTGCCACTGTATAAGGAAGCTTTCCTCCCGGGCATACATCACCGAACAGAATATCTGCCAGTGCATTTCCGCCTTCCATTCCGCTGTAAAAAAGTGAATAAAACAGCCGGAGCATCGGCCACCCATTCATCGATCAGTATGGCACTGCTCCCAACAATGGAAACTACCGTATTTTTACAGATTCCCTTAATACCTCTGATTAAATCAATATCTCTCTGGTGCAGCCGCATGGATTGTCTGTCTCCACCCATATCAGCAATATCGCTTCTGTCTGCCAGAAACTCACCTTCGTCACTGTGAATATATCCGGCTACGATTACGACTGCGTCAGCATCTGCTGCCAGTACCCTGGCACGCTCTAAATCTGAGCCGTCGTTATATAACACTTGGGCAGTGGGCATTTTTTTCATAATTCCCTTAAGCGGAGTTACGGTATAGCTGGGGTGCACTCTGCTGGAACCGTGATCCCCAATGTTTTCCGTATCGCCCAGCACTCCCAGAACCAGAATTTTATCCGTATTTTTTTTATCAAAAGGAAGCACTCTGCCATCATTTTTAAGAAGTACCATGGACTCTTCGGCTGCCCGCCTGGCAACTTCAATATGTTCTTTGCATCCAAGAACATCCGCATTATACTCCATCGGATCTTTTCTTGTTTCATAATAGAAAATGGTTCTTAGAATATAGCCCACTGCCTCATCAAGATCTTCCATTCCGATTCTTCCTTCTTCCAAAGCCTTTGGAAGTTCATCGTTATAATGGCAGAAGCATGGCATCTCTATATTCATTCCGGCTTTCACAGCCTTTACTCCATCTTTGACAGCCCAGAGAAAATCGGACAGGGTAAAACCCTCAAATCCCCATTTGTCCCTTAATATATCACGAAGTAACAGCTTGCTTTCTGAGGCCTGTTCCCCATATACTTTGTTATAAGCACCCATGACAGAAGCTGCGCCTTCCTCGATGCAGCGTTTAAAATGGGGCAGATAAACTTCATGCAGCGTTCTTTTATCAGCATGAACATCCGCTTTAAAACGAGCATTTTCAATACTGTTCATAGCGAAATGCTTGATACAGGCCATGACATTCTGACTTTGGACACCTCTTGTCAGAGCGGCACCCATTTCACCCATGTGATAGGGATCCTCTCCGTAGCATTCCTGAGCACGTCCCCATCTTGGATTTCTTGGCAGGTTGATACATACACCTCCATAATAATTTCCACCCTGCGCCCGGATTTCTGCACCAATTGCTCTGCCGATCTCTACCTCCAGCTCGGGGTCAAAGGTTGCTCCTCTGGCCATGGATACAGGAAAGCAGGTAGCGGTTCCGGCCACAACTCCTCTGGGACCATCTACGAAACGGACATTTGGGAATTCCCAGTCTTTCTACAGCCATAGTTGGATAAGGCTTTATATTATAGTGTTCAATCAAAAACAGGTCATCCAAAAGTTTCTGCTCCGTAACCTGCCCTGACATGATTCCTACTTTCTCCTCTACAGAAAGCTTAGGAATCAGTTCTTCCACAAATAACTGTATTGTCTGTTTGCTGCAGTTTTCAGTCAGCTTTGTTTTCTTTACTGTCTCCCGCATAATGACATCTCCTTTTTATTTTCTCCTTGCATATTTTCTCATATCAATTACAACAGCAAGGGCGATAATTAAACCTTTCACAATATACTGCCAATACATATTAACGCCAATAAATGCCAGACCATAATTAATTACTGTAAATATAAGTACACCGATAACAATGCCGCCAATACTGCCAATACCACCCGACATGGATACTCCGCCTACCACGCAGGCTGCAATCGCATCCATTTCATAGCCGTTACCAGTTGTGTTGGAAGCGCTGCCGATTCTTCCTACCTCAAGGACAGCTGCAACGGCATATAAAACAGCAGCCGCTGAATAAACAATTATCTGAGTGCGGATTACATTGACACCGGAAACCTTAGCAGCTTCTGGATTACCTCCTACTGCATACATGTATTTTCCAAATCTTGTTTTATTCCATATCACCCACATCAGAATGCAGATTGCAATTGCAATCAGAATCAGATAAGGGATCTCAATCTTACCCAGCTTAAAAAAGCCGGTTGCTATTCCAATAATATTTTTTGACAATCCACCGATCGGCTGCGCTCCATAAGGAGGTCTGTCAAAATAAATCGATGAGGCTCCATATAATATCAGCTGCATAGCAAGAGTTGCAATAATAGGAGGCACTTTTAATACTGCAATTGCAGTTCCGGTTATTGCTCCCAATAAAGCACAAATAACAATTACCAGCAGAATCGGAACAATAAGCGGAAGCTCATTTAACCCCGGATACATCCGGTACGCATAGCCCGCCTGCTGCATCATGGATGCAGATATTACTGCTGCCAGACCAATCATTCGTCCGGTTGATAAATCGCAGCCCCGGACAATTAAAACCATACCTGCTGCCAAAGCTATGATAATTCTTGTAGCGGACTGAGCGAAAATATTTTTAAAGTTGGTCAAAGATAAAAACTTCGGTTCAATGATAACTACAGTGATAAATAAAGCAATTAATACAATGTAGATCACCTTTTCCACCAGTAATTCTTTCAGCATTGTTTTTTCATGATATATGTTTTTTAATCGGTTCATAGATACCCTCCAACTTGCCATCCATTCACGTAGTATTAAATATATTTTGCAGATGCTTCCATAATCTGAACCTGGGTAACCTCTTTTGCATCAAATATTCCTGCCTGGCGTCCGTTGCTCATGACAAGAATGTGATCGCATATTCCCAGAAGCTCGGGCATTTCTGAACTGACTACAATCATTCCTTTTCCCTGGGCTGCCAGTTGATTCATCAATTGGTAAATTTCATATTTAGCGCCTACATCAATTCCCCTTGTGGGTTCATCAAGGAGCAGTACATCCGGATTGGTAAGCAGCCATCTGCCAAGGATTACCTTTTGCTGATTTCCGCCGGACAGGTTGCCAATCTTTGTTTTTGCAGATGGTGCTTTTACATTCATGGTTTTCATCATACTGCTTACCCTGTCTTTCATTAACGAATCACTGAGCAGGAAGCGCTTTGAGTACTGGTCCAGATTGGTAATGGTCATATTAAAAGAAATACTTAAATCGGAAAAGATTCCGTCTTCCCTTCGTTCCTCAGTGAGCATGGCAAATCCATTTTTCATTGCTTTTATGGGGGTGCTGTTAACAATCTGTTTTCCTCTTAAGAAAACCTGTCCTTCTCCTTTTGCACGGATTCCAAAAAGGGTTTCCAATACTTCCGTTCTCTTAGAACCAACCAGTCCTGATATTCCCAGTATCTCGCCTCTGTGGAGTTCAAAATCAATCTCCCGGAATGCAGGGGTAAGGGAGGAAAGCTTTTGAACTTTCAGCAAAATGTCTCCTGGCTTTGTACTTTTTTGGGGATAGCGTTCCTTTAGTTCCCTTCCTACCATCATCTTAATGATGCTATCCGTTGTAAGCTCTGTTGCAGGCTCTGTCGCAATCCATTTTCCATCCCGCATGATTGTGATATCATCGGAAATCCGTTTTATCTCCTCCATCTTATGAGAGATATAAATAAAGCTGGTATTTTCTTTCTTTAATTTATCAATAATCTGAAATAAATGATCTACTTCATTTTCAGTAAGAGACGAAGTGGGTTCATCCATTACAATTACTTTCGCGTCGTAAGAAACTGCCTTTGCAATTTCAATCATCTGCCTGTTTGAAACAGTTAATGCCCCCGCTTTTATTCCTGGATCAACATCAATTCCCAGACTGTCAAAATCCGTTTTGTATCCTCATACATCTTTTTATGATCAACCAGACAGCCTTTCATGGGGTAGCGGCCAAGCCAGACATTCTCCATAACACTTCTGTCCAGCACCTGATTTAACTCCTGATGAACCATGGATACATGATTTTCCAGTGCCTGAGCCGGATTTTCAAAACTGATTTTACTGCCCTCCAGGAAAATTTCACCACCACTCAGTGCATAGATACCAAAGAGACATTTCATTAAAGTGGATTTACCAGCTCCATTTTCACCTAATAAGGAGTGAACTGTTCCCGGTCTTACCTTTAAAGTTACATTGTCAAGAGCCTTAACTCCCGGGAAGCTTTTTGTGATATTTCTCATTTCCAGTATAAACTCGCCCGCCACCTTATCTCCTCCTTCAAAATAGGACTGCTGCAAATGTCAGCTGCTCTTACAGCAGTCCGTCTCTGTCATTATTCGGCATAAGTTGATTTTGCCACATCCAGATTTTCTTTTGTTATGGCCTGGTAAGGTACCCGTACTGCCTGAGCACCGGCTTCCATCTTTAAATCAATTCCAGTCATTACATCTTTTCCGCCTGCCAGGTTCCCAGCCATACCTACAATGGTTTTTCCCTGTGTTTTGGCATCCTGTAATACAGAACCAATTACTTCACCGCTCTCTATCTTATTTAACATTTCAGGCAATGCATCAATGCCGATAATAGGAATGTATTTTTTCACTTTCCATTCCTTTTGTATTAAATCCGGCTGTCTGAATGGATTGAAGAGCACCCAGAGCCATGGCATCATTTCCGCAGATAACAGCTTCGATCTGATCACCGTATTTGGAAATCCAGGCATCCATCTTGTCCTTTGCTTTGGCCGTATCCCACATGCCCGTATCTTCTTCCAACAGTTCAATAGGTATTCCGGCATCTGTAATGGTTTTCTTAGCAAAATCAGCTCTTGGCTGGGCTGCAGTATGTCCGGGATCACCCATTAAATCAACCAGCTGAAGTTTTCCATCTCCGTTTTTATCCATTTTAGAATTTGCTTTCCAGTAATCCACAATCATCTGGCCTTCTATGGAAGCACCATAATCTCCGCCTGTTGAGGTTACCTGATATGCTTTATCATACGATGCAATCACTGACTGGTCGGTTATTTCTTTATTAAAGAAAATAATGGGGACATTTCCGGCAGCCTTGCATTTCTCAATCAATGTGGGAGCTGCTGTTACATCTACCACGGAAACAGCAATAACCTTGGCCCCCTTTGCCAGCATGGTATCAACCTGGTTATTCTGTGTTGACTGGTCATTTTGTCCATCTTCAATGTTGGTTGTAAATACCCCGTTACAGGCGTTTTAATTGCCTTGCCAATATAGGAATTAAAGTTGTCAGAAGATGAATAGATGCCTGCCCCCAGAATCGGCAATTCACCCTTTGAAGAATTCTCAGCTTTTCCCGTAGTTGTTCCAGCTTTGCCGGCATCCCCTGTCCCCGGTGAAGCGCTGGTTGAACAGCCTGCCACCATAGAAACTGCAAGGATTGCTGCCATTAAAGCACCACTCATTTTTCTTTTCATAAATACCTCCATTCTGCCGCTGTGCGGCACCCCAATCCATATCTTTTTATTTATATTGCACAATAACAATATCATTTCAAAAGCATTCAAACAACATTTCATCTTTAGATTAGGGGGGTCTGTTTTTAGAAGATAATTTTTATATAAAAAAAGAAATAGAAAACGTGTCATTTTGTTTATTATGCACATTCCCTATTTCTTATATAAGGTTTGGTAAACCTCGTTTTCATCAATCATTTTGCCATTTTTTAAATATATAATATCTCCATCCACACGATAGAGTTCAGAATAATTAGGGGTTAAGATGATAATGGAGATTCCCCGCGATTTCAGTTTGGAGATCATCTCTACCGTAATTTCCTGCAGATGGATATCTGTTTCAGTAAATGGTTTGATACAGACTACAACTTTAGGAGCATACAGATACCATTTATAATATGCAATTTTCTGCAGCGTGGCAGGTTCAAGCCTATGAAGTCTGATCCGTGCAATGTCATCAATATTAAATGGCTCTGTCAGCTGACCCACACTCCTTACAAACCTGTTTTTAAACCAGAAAAACGGCACTTTTCTGGATAAAGCCATAGCAAGGTTATCTCTTACACTCATATTATAAAACAGCATGTTGTCGTATGGTGACTCTTCAATAAAACAGACTCCCAAATTGACAGCTTCGATAATATGATTTGCAGAGTATTCCCTCCCGTTCAGGACTATCTTCCCTGAAACAGGTTTTTTCTCCCCTTTTAGCAAAGCAATAAAATTTAAAATGCTTTCATCGTCCATATAGTATATCTTGAGTACTTCTCCCACTTCTATCTCTAAATTAATATCCTGTAAGACATCGGTACAAACATTCTCAAATTTTAAAACAGGTTCTCTCTCCTCATCCTCTTCCATGTCAAAGCAATCAACACCTGCTATTGATTTTGTTTTCTGACTTAGTAATGAAGAGTATAACTGTTCGCGGTTAACTGTTGCAGAGTCAAAGACTGCAGCTGTTCTGCCCTGACGTATCACCACCACTTCATCAGTCCAGTCAAACAGTATATTCTCGAATTGTTCCACAATAATAAAAGTCATTCCCTGTTTCTGCATTTGCTTTATGAACTGAAAAATATCACTCAGTTCATTTTTTTTAAGAAAGCCTGTCATGTATGATAGGATTATTATCTTCTTCTGTTCTGCATAAGCTTTTAATAATTCAATTATAACTCTCTCTTTTACCGTAATATCTCTGACCTTCTTCTGTGTCTCCAGGCCCAGCCCAAAAGTCTGAATGAGCCTTTTTAAATCGCTTATATATTTCCTTCTTTGAATCATAATTTCACTTCTGGTAAATAAAAAAACATTTTCCTCTATAGAAAGTTTTTCAATCAGTTTACTTTCCTTTTCTATAAATGTGACACTGTTCTTAAGATACTTACCTGCTTCCAGGGAATCGGATCTGTTATTTTCTATATAAATCTTCCCTTCACTGAGAAACAGATTCCCTTTCATAAATTCCTGTAAATATCTCCGTTCTACAATACTGTCAAAAATAAAACCAATCATTTGCTTTTTATAAATGCGAAGATTTAAGTCAGTAAAAACAGGAGTACCATTTACTTCAATGCGGCCGTTTTCAATGGTAATGTATTCTTCCTTCATAGGTGAATCCACTCTCTTTCTTGACTACTGGAAGGATGATGCAGACTTCCGTCCCCACTCCAGTAAGACTATAAACATGAATGCCGTAATCCTCTCCAAACAATAACTTAATTCTGCGACATACGTTATTAAGCGCAATTCCTCCCTTTCTATTTTTATTTTCTTCAGAAAAAGAAGGCATTGTTGTATGCTCCAGTCCGTAATTAATTACCCCTAGTGCTTTATCGTCTATGCCTACCCCATTGTCCTTAATACGGATTATCACGTTACGTTCTGTCAGTTCCATGCCGATTCGGATCTCTCCGCCTTCCGATTTTCTTTCCAGTCCATGGTAAATCGCATTTTCAATGATGGGCTGCAGGGTCAGTTTAGGAATAAGAAGCATGCAGATATCAGGGTCATTTTCCACAAATTCATATATTATATCCAGTTTCTCCCCAAATCGGTATTTTTGTATCTTAAAATAATTATCTACATTATCCAGCTCATCTTCTATAGTGACCAGACTTCCTGTATCAGTAATTGTATAACGGAAAAAAGTTGCCAGTGCCTCTGTGATATTGGCAATTGAATCCATTCCAAGGCTAAGGGCATCCCCCCGGATTGCCTCAAGCGTGTTATATAGAAAATGGGGATTGATTTGATTTTGTAAAGCTAAAAATTCGGACTGTCTTTTGGTTTTTCTTGTATTGCGCTGGCTTACCAGTATTTTATCATACCGACTAAGTACATCTTCCATTCCTGGAAAGACAAATCCGGCTCTGTCCATAAACTCCCTGTAAATCTGACCATTGTTAAACTTCCTAAACAAACCTGCAAAGTACAGATAAGGGCGGATAATCAAGTTTCTTAAAACCAAAATAAGCCCGAGAGCAAACAAAAAAAGGATTATGGATATAATAATTTTTGTCAATTGCCCCATTGATTTCTGACTGCACAAAATAACAAGCCATACTATCACATTGATAAAAATAAGTATCGTCATGACTGTAAGCAGTATCACTGATCTTTGTGCAAATGATATTTTTTCTTTTTTCAATGATTCTATACACCCCATTCTCAGCCATATAGCTTACGAAATTCCGATGGATTCAGCCCGGTTTTCTTCTTAAATAATTTTGAAAAATACTTAAGATCTGTATAACCAACGTCTGCTGCGATATCCCCAATATCTTTATTGGTCTGAATCAGCAGATACTTTGCGTTCTGAATACGGACTTTCATAATATACTCCATAAAATTTTCACCAGTTTCCTTTTTGAATAAAGAGGAAAAATAGGCTGGATTAAATCCCGTAAGACTGCTGACATTCTCCAGTGTAATTTCTTTATTATAATTCTCATTGATATACTGTTTCGCCTGCCGCATTGGCTTACTGTCCTGAATCCTCTTCTCAGCAGTAAATTTATCAAATTCGTCACTGATATGCTGTTCTAGCCACTGAAAAATATCAGGAACAGTTAAAAATGACTTGAATTTCTTCTGATACCAGTTAAGATCAGGAAATTGGTAAGGGCTCATATAATTTTTAACTCCATATAGTAACAGGCTTACAATCTCAATATAATACTGATATATAAACTGACTATCCTTTGCCTCCTCCAATACCTTCCAAAGTTCCGTCAATTCACTGAGTATTCCATCAATATCCAGCACCTCAAAATAGGACAGGATTCTGTTTCTGACCTGTGTATCAATCACATCAAAAACTTCTTTTCCAGGTTGGGAGTTTTCTTTAAATTCAATAATGTATTCTCCGTTTCTAATCAGGCGATCCATCACAGCAGTTTGAGCCTGCTGTAAAATCTGGTGCATATTAAAAAGACTGTCAACAACCTGTCCGATGCCAATGACAATTTTGACATTTGAAAATATATCCTGCAGATTTGAAATCTCAATGCGCACTTTGTTTAACTGCTTTTTTACTGCGGTAAGAGTGGGATCCTCTGTATTAATAAGACATAGTACCTGCCCCTCCCAGGCCATAGTTACCACTTCTTCACAGCATATCTCCAGTTTCTCTTTGGCTGTACACAGAATTTTTGTTAAAAGCAGGGAAAGAACTTCTTTACTTTTGTCTTCTGGTTCCATAAAAGGCTTTATAATCAATATGGTATAATATCCTTTTTCAAAATGGCAGCAGAACTCACGATTCAGCTCATTTATGCCAATTCCTGTTAATTTACTTTCCGGATCTACAAGAAGCTCCGCCAGCAGATTCTTTTTTACTTTTTCTTCCGATGAATGGAGCATGATTTTTAATTCATTTTTTTCCCAATTATCTGATAGTTTTAAAGCGTGCTTCTCAATAATTTTAGTCAGCGTATTAATTAATTCCTTACTCTTAATTGGTTTTAAAAGATAATTTTCCACTCCGTACTGAATTGCGCTTTTTGCATATTCAAACTGACTGTAACCACTGATAATAATAAAATATGTCTCCGGTAATACTTCCTTTGTCATCCTTATTAAATCAATTCCATCATAATTAGGCATGCGTATATCAGTAATAACAATATCCGGTTTCAAATTGCAAATTGCGTCATAAGCTTTTTTCCCATCATTGATAACCGCTACAATCTCCATCCCCAAATCATTCCAGTTAACCAGATGAGTGAGTAGTTGGCATACTTTTTCCTCATCATCTGCAATAATCACTTTTAACAAAAAGTATCCTCCTCCCATTACAATATCAAATACCCGTTTTATTCTTATTTTTTCATAGTAATCAGATAGTGTCAAGATATTTCAATATAAATAAGAGTTAAGAAAATGATACGACATTTTCAGGTATTTAACCATAGAAAAAGCCAGAAATAAGTTTAAACTCATTTCTGGCTTATGATTATCCCGCTTTCATTTTTAGATTGATTCATTATTCCATTGAATTTTCACGATTTCAGGCTGCTTGCTGTTATACCTTACCGTATGTACTGTTCGCGTACTGCTGTAAATACTTAATTTATAAGTATCGCCGCTTTTATCAGTAAATGCCAGATGACCGGAACCAGAAAAAAATCCATCAGGTCCCTGTGCGTCTACGCTAATCACATAATCATAAATTCCAGGAGAACCAGTTAACGTAATTCCATACACGCATCCATTGTCATTAAACCGAATAATGTCATATAAATTTGAAGAACCATTAATTGTCACTTCCGAATTTACTGTCATTCCATCTCTGCGTTCTGCACTTGAATTCTCACCAATTTTGCAGCTGTAAAATCAGATATAGGATATGCCATAATTAAATCCTCCTTCTACTTACTTCTCTATTGATTAGAAAGCTTATCTGACCTATTTTCCCTATATATGGGAACAATCACAGGCCAATTTTTATGGGTTCCACCGACAACAGCCGAAACTCTCCACCTTCCACAGACAAAGCCTGATGTAGATAAACAGCAACCAGACTCTTAACGGGATTTAAGACTATCGGAACACTTTCACAAATTATCATATGATTTTTTCCTGCTACAATCTGAGTTGCAGTATAGAGCAATGGCGTATAATTGACACCAGTGATATGATCCATTACCTGAGCAAATCCTGCAGCCACCTCTTTAGGCAATTCACAGGGAGTGAATTCCTCTAATACCCAATTTCCTACTTCGTTCATACTTCTACCCCTTTCGTTTTTTATCTCTTTCCGTTACAGTTCTCAAATAAAAAAGTAACCAGTTGGTCAGATCCTGCCAATTGATTACATTATAGTTTTTATTACTTTGTTATGGGGCATTATTGCACAAGAAGCAAATATTAATCTTATAACGCTGTCAGAATCAACAAACGGTTATAACCTGGTAAATACTTTTTAGAAAATAACAAAAAAACCGGAATCCTCATGAAAAGAAGACTTCCGGCAAATAAAAAAAGCGCGAGACGGGACTCGAACCCGCGACCCCGACCTTGGCAAGGTCGTACTCCACCAACTGAGCCACTCGCGCTTATTGATTATTCTTTTATCTGGGCATATACCCTCAAAACCACACATTGTTATATATCTTCATCCGTTCTTCCTCTTACCTAAACCAACCTGGTTAAGCCCTCGACCTATTAGTGACAGTCAGCTGCACATGTTACCATGCTTCCACCTCTGCCCTATCTACCTCGTCGTCTTCAAGGGGTCTTACTCTTGCGATGGGATATCTCATCTTGAGGGGCTTCACGCTTAGATGCCTTCAGCGTTTATCCCTTCCCGACTTGGCTACTCTGCCATGGTGTTGATCACCAACAGATACACCAGAGGTCAGTCCATCCCGGTCCTCTCGTACTAAGGACAGCTCCTCTCAAATATCCTACGCCCACGCCGGATAGGGACCGAACTGTCTCACGACGTTCTGAACCCAGCTCGCGTACCGCTTTAATGGGCGAACAGCCCAACCCTTGGGACCTACTACAGCCCCAGGATGCGATGAGCCGACATCGAGGTGCCAAACCACTCCGTCGATGTGAACTCTTGGGAGTGATAAGCCTGTTATCCCCAGGGTAGCTTTTATCCGTTGAGCGATGGCAATCCCACTTTATACCACCGGATCACTAAGTCCTAGTTTCCTACCTGCTCCACCCGTCGGTGTCGCAGTCAAGCTCCCTTATGCCTTTGCACTCTTCGAATGGTTTCCGACCATTCTGAGGGAACCTTTGAGCGCCTCCGATACTCTTTCGGAGGCGACCGCCCCAGTCAAACTCCCCGCCTGACATTGTCCCCCCAGCCAGGTTATGGCTGCAGGTTAGAAATCCAATACCGCAAGGGTGGTATCCCAACATCGGCTCTGATAAGACTGGCGTCCTATCTTCATTGCCTCCCACCTATCCTGTACATGCAGCACCGAATCCCAGTATCAAGCTGGAGTAAAGCTCCATGGGGTCTTTCCGTCCTGGCGCAGGTAACCAGCATCTTCACTGGTATTTCAATTTCACCGGGTGCATTGTCGAGACAGCGCTCAAATCATTACGCCTTTCGTGCGGGTCGGAACTTACCCGACAAGGAATTTCGCTACCTTAGGACCGTTATAGTTACGGCCGCCGTTTACTGGGGCTTAAATTCAGAGCTTCGCGTTACCGCTAACCCCTCCTCGTAACCTTCCAGCACCGGGCAGGCGTCAGCCCATATACCTCACCTTTCGGTTTTGCATAGACCTGTGTTTTTGCTAAACAGTTGCTTGAGCCTATTCTCTGCGGCCTGATTTCTCAGGCACCCCTTATCCCGAAGTTACGGGGTCATTTTGCCGAGTTCCTTAACAATGCTTCTCCCGCCGGCCTTAGGATTCTCTCCTCATCCACCTGTGTCGGTTTACGGTACGGGCACATATTACACAATAGCGGCTTTCTTGACAGCCCCTACAGAGACTTCCCTACTTTTGTTCGGTACGCGTCACACCTTCCTGTTGCTAAGCGGATTTTCCATCTTAGCCAGTCCAATGCTTGCCCCGGTCTTTTCATTCCCGGGTTCTCTCTCGGTTCTGTGTCCCCACAGTTCTGATAATATGCGGTACAGGAATTTCAACCTGTTGTCCATCGACTACGTCTTTCGACCTCGCCTTAGGTCCCGACTTACCCAGAGCAGATCAGCTTTACTCTGGAAACCTTAGATATTCGGCCTGGAAGATTCTCACTTCCATCTCGCTACTCATTCCGGCATTCTCTCTTCTTAACGCTCCAC
>CP070896.1:1842500-2030000 GCA_017084465.1 Lacrimispora xylanisolvens
ACTTTGACCGGGTTATACAGCTTGAGTTTGAAGAGGACGAGAACGGTTCTGTAGATTACAAGAATCTAAACAATATACTGGCCGTTAAAGAAGGGGAAGTTATTTGTGAGATTACCCCTGCTATTCCGGGAGAAAATGGAACAACCATAGAAGGTCAGGTATATCCCTGTGAGATAAAAGGAACTCCCGTAGCGATTCCTGCCGGACGTAATATGCAGCTGACTGAAGATGGTACTCTTATTATAGCTCAGAAAACAGGACATGTTACCTTTTCTAATGGTAAATTTAATATTGATCCACTGTTGAAGATTAATGGAAATATTGATAATAGCACCGGAAATCTGGATTATGATGGAGATATTTTCATTTCTGGAGATGTAAGAAATGGATTCTCTGTAAAGGCCACCGGAGCCATCGATATCCGTGGATCTGTAGAAGGAGCTGAAATCGTTGCCCGGGGTCCAATTACAATTGCCAGCGGTATGTCTGGAAATGGACGGGGAACGCTCACGTCTGAATCATTTATCAGATGTCGTTATCTGGAACATTGTACCGTAAAAGCAGAGGGGAACGTTTATGCAGAAAGTATTATCAACTCTAAGGTACAAAGCGGGGAAGACATCATAGTGACCTCAGGAATAGGAGTGATTATTGGAGGATCACTGCTGGCAGCCTGTAATATTAACGCTAACATTATCGGATCAAAGGTTCGCCGTCTTATTACAGAATTAATCATAGCTAACGTTCCCAAGAACGTAGAAGAATCCTCCCGGCTTACAAGGGAATTAGAACAGCTGCATCACAACCTGTCTGAAATCAGAAAAAATATTATTTACCTTGAAACTGTACAAAGACCAGATAAGCAGCAGCTATTGGATAGCTTAAAACAGGCTTCCGATTACTTAAATATAAGGGAACAGGAAATAACCAATCGATTAACTGAAATTGCCTCTACTGATTCGGAGCAGATTGGTCTCATAAAATGCAGACAGCTATTGCCGGTAGTCCGTGTCCGAATAGGTTCATCCAGCCTTTTAATTCAGGAAGAATGCTCCAGCAGTGTTCTGTACAAAAACAGCGAAGGTGAGATTACCATAGGAACTAATTAGTTCTTCGAAAGGGGAAGATTATGAAAAAGACAATTATGATTGTTGATGACTCCATATTAATAAGAAATGAAATTGGAAAACTTCTTGAGGGAACGGATTACGAAGTAGTCTGTCAATGCCGCAGCGGGGAAGAAGCTTTGGAAACATATGAGAATATACTTCCTGATATTGTAACCATGGATATTATATTACCAGGAATCGATGGACTGGAAACTTCCAAGCAACTTTTAAACAAGCACCCGAAGGCAGGCATTGTTATTATCAGCTCCCTTGTATATGATAGAACCATGCAGATTGTCCAGGAACTGGGTTCTGCAATTCCTTTTGTTTTTAAGCCCATTAATAAATCATTCTTTATTGAATCACTTAATAAGGTGAGCAATGATTTAGATACATCTATATAAAAAGTTTCGTTTCATGCAGTTCAAAAAATACGCCATCAATTGAGCATATACAATTGATGGCGTATTTAGATTATTATAATAAACTTCCGTTACTGGAATCATTCACATCAAACTGACCCGATACCCCGCTTGAAGCCATCTGCATTCTAAGCTTCATAAGCTCAATCAGATATAAGGAATTTGTCTTTTGGGTTGTCAGATCCACATCAGTTCCATCTGCTTTCCCAGCTATTGATTTTAAAATATCCAGCCACTGAGATCCATAACCGTTAAGAGAGTCCTGATCGGAGAAATAACCGGACAGATCAGAAACCGAATTCCCGGAATAACCAGAAGCATATACTGCGTTATCATCCCCACCCGACACTTCCATATCTCGCATTATCTTTTCACATATTCCTGTGTCTCTTTAAACGGAGGAATTCCTCCATATTTTTTCACATTATTGCTTCCTGCATTATAAGAAGCAAGGGCAAGAGATACATCCCCATTATAATGATCCAGTTTTTCTTTTAGATACTTGGCTCCACCCAATATATTGCTGCGCGCATCATATGGATCAGAAACGCCCAGTGATCTTGCTGTAGCAGGCATTAACTGCATCACACCCGCTGCACCTTTGGGAGAAGTGGCTGCGGGGTTATAATTTGACTCAGCCTTAGCAACTGCTTTCAGAAGTTTTTTTGATACTCCATATGTCCTGGAAGCTTCTGTGAAATAGGAATCCAAATCTTTGGGTACTTCCATCACTGATTTAAGGACCTTCTTAAAATTTCCAGCCGGAGCTTTTGAGGCTTGTCCTTTCTCTAATGACTGATTATTGCCTAACGCCATCATCCGCAACTGATCTATCGTCGCCACTTATTCATCCTCCTGTTGGTATTATCTACTGTATCCACTTTCCGTCAGCACCAATCTGATATCCGCCTATATTTGTGCTGCTGGCCATACTTCCATCTGAATTCATGTAGTACCAGATTCCCGGTTGCGGCTGAATCCAGCCAGTTAACATCTCTCCGCCTGTTGGATTTAAGTAATACCATTTTTCATTAATAAACTGCCACCCGGTAAGGAGCTTGCCATCTGCCGGATTCATATAATACCATCTGATCCCTGTTTGTACCCAGCCGGTGCGGCGTACTCCGTTGGCATCAAAATAATACCAGTCATTTAAGATCTGCTTCCAGCTGTTTCTCGGAGTACCCCCATCTTCCTCTACATAGGTGTTGCCCTTCCATGCTCCGGAGGTGCTTCCTTCATACTCCATAGTAATATCCTGAGAGGTTATATTGTCTCCCTCTTTTAAATACTTTCGGTCATCTGCGGTAAAGCCAATGGCGCGGACTTCATAATAATAAACAGCATTCTTATCCATCAGATCTGATAAATCAACTGTATTGGTTTGAACTGTAAGTGCCTTTTAATTTATCATCTGCATAAAGAGATACTTTATATCCTGTGGCAAACTCTACCTTGTCCCAGACTGCTTTCGTTTTTTTGCTGTCAGCCCAGCCAGCCCTGGCTGTATTCCCCAGCTTGACTACCGGAATATAATCAACTTTTACCTCCAGCGTATTATTATCCAGCGCTTTTGCTGAGACAAATCTTGCACCAGTAATTTTACATTCCGAGCGGTTATAGGTTTCCGCAAAGATTGTATTTGAAGAAGTTAAAATAACACTGACTCTTTCTGCCTTTGCAGCCTTCCACTTGCTGATGTCACGCTTCCATACAAGATCCTGTACGGATACACCTGTAGTGGTTGTCGATACCTGAGGCATTAAAATTTCCTGATCACCAAACTGGCTGTCAAATTTCAGATTCAGACTTCTTATTACAACCGATTCGCCTGCATAGATCTTTAATGGTGCCACTCCTAAGAGTACTGCAGTTGTTACTAAAGCCATTACGATACTAAATATAATACTTCTTTTCATTTGAATCATTGTTTCCATACTCCATCCTCATCTAACTGATAGCCGTCAATTACCGTGCTGACAGCCATAACTCCATCCTGCTGGTTAAAATACCGCCATACCCCGTCCACCTTTTGCCAGCCGGTAATCATAACGCCATCTTCTCCAGTATAATAAGTCTTGCCATCACGGGTAAACAGCCCCTTTAACATAGCCCCCTCTAAGTTACCTGATACTGTATTCAGATAATACCATCTTCCGGCCTGGTTGATCCAACCCTTCTGCATGGCACCCTGGTTATTAAAATAACGGTAGTAACCGTCAATCACCTGCCAGCCAGTAGCAGCAGCCCCCATGGGAGCCTCATAACCATTATCCGGATAGAAATAATACCAGTTGTTATCTATTTTATTCCAGCCCGTCACCATCGCTCCATTGGAAGCCATATAATAAATATCGGATTGCGTTAGAAACCAGCCGGTAACCATCTTTCCATTTTCATCAAAGCGATAGTAAACATTATCCAGCATAAGCCAGGAGTTTGCCTGTACGCTTCCGTCTGCATAGCGGTAATACCAGACGCCGGATTGTTCTTCCCAGCCCGTCTTCTTTTCCGGATTGGCTGTAGTTCCTTTTGTTGTATCCGATTCTTTTCCCGTACCATCAGAAACATCTCTGTCCCTGATAACCAGTTCATCGGATTCAACCCAGCCGCTTTTCTTTCCATTCTTCAGCTCATCTGCTTTAAACGGAACAGAGCGGATCTTAAAGTAATATGTGCCTTCTTCTGTCATATATGGATAGAAATTGTAGGTAGTCGCTTTTACCTGCTCTTTCTTAAAAATCACCTTTTTACCTAAATAAAGCCAGACTTCATATGCCCCTGAGGTATTATCTCCCTTGGACCATACAGCCTGTCCCAGTCTCGTATCTTTCCAGCCGATATCTTCCGGCTCCGCATACAGCCCTTTAATTGCCTTAGCCCTTAAAGTAACAATCAGATCACTGCCGTTACGCTTGGCACTTACATAGGTGCCACCGTTTATCTTGATTTTAGATGCCTCATAGTTTGATTTAAAGTAAGCGTCATATTCATCGGAAGGTGTCAGTGTAACATTCATCTTAGGTTCTTCTCCGATTGTCATATCCTTTGAAGTTGACGTGACCCATTGGGCTTCCCTAATTGTGTATTTTTTATCACCGGAAGTTACATAACATTCACCATCTGTCTTATTAATCTTTATGTCGGGCAGTCTGTCTCCCGCTTCGATATTTAATGAGACCTTGACACTGACTGAGTTTATGGATTCTGTTGCTGTTACCTTCTGGGCAGTAAGACACAGACAAAGTGCGCTTATAATGCCCACTGCCAAAGCTTTCCTCTGTTGTTTCATCATTCGCTCCTTTCCTTATAACTTTAAAATACAATAAAGCCTATAAGTTATGTATCGGCATAATGAACACCATTCATAAGCAATTACTGGATTTTTCTCCTTTTCAGCTGTTCCTGAAACGTAAATTTACGAACCATGGACTCCTGATAAGTGGACAAACCAAAATAACGGCTTCCATAACGGTAGAAAGGTTCTTCCCCTTTTTCCTCTACTTCTCTGACCCATAAAACAGATGCCTTTAACCGGGTATTTCCTGCATCTGTTTCAAACTCAAAGAGAAAATCTGATTCTCCTTCAGTTTTATTAAGGATTCAAATCCAATTCCACCGGCACTGATGTCTTTCAGCTTTGCCGGTATATGGGTCACTTTTCCCTGTTCATCAGCAGTTTCCAGCACAACGGGAATTGACACCCGAACCTTTAAGTCTATTCTTCTTTGTTCCACGCCGATCAATTCATCTATTTTGCAGGGCACCTTATATATGGCTCTCCCTAAGTCTCCCATCTCATCTCCTACCACCTTGACTCTGGCGGACAAACTGCATTTACACGTTACAAGTCCCTGAATGCCGTCGTAGAATACGATTACTGATTCTGTATTTACCTTATCCATGTCTTCTTCTTCAAAAATCAGAGCCATGCTCTCCTTCTCAGAATCAACCACTTTAACCTCTGCTAGAAAAACCCCATCAAACGAATAGATACAAGCCTTTTCACATTCCTTTAACATAAATTATTCCACCGTTTCTTCTTTTATTGTTTCCTTTTCCTCTGTCTCTTCCAAACTTTCTTTCATTATGCTATTTTGTTTTCCAGGTACATAATCCAGAAAATAAAGGTAGATATCTACAATAGCCTGATACAATTCTTCCGGGATCTGGCTCCCCAGTTCAAGCTGTGTGAGTATGGTAGCAAGGGAATTATCCTCATAGACTGGGATTCCGCTCTCGTTGGCCAGCTCTACAATCTTTTCTGCTGTATACCCCATTCCTGATGCAACGATAACAGGAGAAGTATTTTTTGATTCATCGTATTTTAAAGCAACTGCTTTTTTGTTAAGTGTACTTTTAAATTCTGACATCGACTGTATTCTTCCTTTCCTGTATTTTAGGAAAAACAGATACAAGAGAAGAAGGTCCCTCTCCTGCCTGCAGGATAATCCGATCTGACCGCAGGTGGTTTTTTCCAGAATACTCTTAATTCCCTTCTGGATACTGGTTTCTGATTTCTTAAGCTTCTCCGGATAATAAAGCTGGAGAGATGATGTATTATCTCCATAAAGCATTAAAAGCTTAAATGGTCCAAGCTCTGCAATTTCAAATTTAATAAAAATCCTTGCAATCCGCTGGGCACCTGCCTGCGTACTGCTGCCCTCTTCATCCGGATCAATCCACATCTCTGAGAACAACTTCTTTCCATTAATTTCCATTGGAAATGCCAGATGAAGGATGGGCATATAAACGCTTTCATTGACCACAAGTGACTGGATTATATTCAGAAACGTCTGTCTGTTTTCAAGTCCGGCGCCTCCGCTTACTCCAGTTCTTAAAAATTCAATAAATTTATCTGACCACTGGTTTTTTCCTGCTGCCTGCTCCATGTCAACCTGACCAAGCAGTTCCCCAAACTCTTCAGCAGTCGTTGAACCAAAATGCCTGCGAAATCCCTGATATCCTGTAAGCTTTGCAAATGCCTGCAGGACATCTTCTCTGTTTCCATTTTCATATCTTGCCATAAGAACGCTTAAAAGGGAAATCTTATCACGTACAGTGCCCATATCATGGTTTGCAGCAATATAACGCCCCATAAAAGGAAGGATTTTCTCTTTCAAAAGAGTACTGTTTGACTGGGTGTCTCCCTCTTTTGCAGACATATCCAGTTCTTTTAACATCTCTTCCAGCTGGGAAGCTGTCTGCTTGAAGACATACCCTTCCATATCTTTTACTGTATTAAATATATCATGAAGAATATGCTTTCCGGAAGACATATCATTAAACTTTTTTATAAAATTTAATATATCGGCTTTTAGATCAACAGAACCTGTGTCAGCCATGACCTGTCTCAGCTGGTCAAAAATTCCTCCGTTGAAACGGACGGAAGACTCTGCCTGTTCTTTTAAAAACCCGAGGACATCTTCCTCCTTCATCTGGCTGGCCTTAAAAAAAGAAGCAATTTGTCTGGCTGCTTCTTCTCCCATCACACCTCCAGTTAACATTTCTTCTCCCTGAAAAAAAACATCAGAAAAAATCCGGGTAATATCCGGTGAATTCTTGATCATATTGAGAAATGTACCGAAGTTGGAACGATACTGGAATGCCAGCTGCTGTTCCTGATTTCCTCCTGAATCAGTCCGGTTATCCCCACGCATCACTTTAGACGGATCCACAGGGTTTTGTATCTGAGGTCCCTGGCCTGCCTGGGGTTGTTTTTAATTGTAGAATTATCATAGCCGGACATTGGAGTGGTTACTTTCAGAATATCTGCCATATTATGCCTCCATACAAGTGGTGTTTTATATATTTTTTCAAAAGGTTGTTTGATTTACTATTATTTTTTTTTCAGCCATACCGATAAATAATTATATACTATACTAGACAAGGCGGTGTAAATATTATGGATAACGGCATGGATAATATGCTTGATATGTATCTTTTTGAAACCAATTCTCTACTGGAGCAATTGGATGAACTCCTGATCGAAGCCGAAAAAGCAGGAGATTTTACGGTGGATGATGTGAATGAAATTTTTCGTATCATGCATACCGTTAAGGGTTCTTCTGCAATGATGGAGTTTAACTCTTTGATGCAGATCGCTCATCACATTGAAGATTTATTCTTTTTTATCCGTGAGAATGGTTTGGATTCACTTGAAAGTTCTCACAAAAGCACCCTTTTTGATTTGATGTTCCGCTCTACTGATTTGCTTCGTGCCGAAGTTTCAAAGGTTCAAAACAATGAGCCACTTAGTGATAATGTCGACAGTCTGACCGAGGAAATTAATAGTTTCCTGAAAAAAATCAGTAAGGATAATAAAGATACTGCGCCAGAAAACAAGAAGACCGCTAAGCCGGCAGAAAAAGAAAGTGTAAAGTCAACTGCTCCCGTTGCAGTAGTAGATCTGGATGAGGTTCGTATGGATCTTGCAGAATGTCCGGATGATAATGCGGCTTATTTCCTCCGCATCTTTTTTGATGAGGGCTGCGGAATGGAGAATCTCCGCGCATTTATGCTTATCAGCTCTTTAAAGGAATCCGGTCTGGAATTTAATTTTTACCCCAGCGATGTGGAAACCAATAGCCAGAGCAGTGTTTCTATTATTGAAAAAGGATTTTATCTTGCGCTCGACTCCCGGGAGACTGCAGATGCAGCAATTTCACAGATCAATAATATGAACAACCTCCGCTCTTATGAACTGATTCAGAATGCACGGGCAAAAAGTGCCGTTGAAGAAAAGGCTGTAGAGGCAGCTTCTGCTCCCGTTAACCAGGAAAACGCCGCTGCTCCTGCGAATGCCCCCGCCGCCAGCACAGGACATCAGATGCCCAGTAAGCAGAATCTGATCAGTGTTAATTTAGCAAAGCTTGATAATCTGGTTGCAATTGTTGGTGAGATTGTAATAACTGAATCCATGGTTACTTCTTCTCCGGAAATCCAGAATATGAAGAATCTGGATAGTTTCTTAAAAGCAACCAGACAGCTTCGTAAGCTGACTGATGATCTGCAGGATATCGTTATGTCTCTCCGCATGGTTCCTGTTTCCGGCGTATTCCAGAAAATGAACCGTATTGTCAGAGATATGAAGCAGAAACTGAAAAAAGGATGTCCGGCTGACAATCGTTGGAGAGAATACGGAAGTTGATAAATCCATTGTAGACAGCATCGGCGATCCAATCATGCATATTGTACGTAACTCTATGGATCATGGAATCGAAGAGACTGCTGAGGAACGTATCAGAGCCGGTAAAAATCCACAGGGTGAAGTTATTCTTTCAGCCAGCCATACCACCAATGAAGTCATCATTTCCATACGTGATGACGGACGTGGCGTAAATCCAGCCGGTGTCCTTGCAAAGGCAAAAAGAAACGGCATTCTTACCAAACCGGAAAGTGAGTATACCCAGAAAGAGATTCTTTCTCTTTTGTTAGCCCCAGGCTTTTCCACCAACGAGACAGTTACTGAGTTTTCAGGCCGTGGAGTTGGAATGGATGTTGTTAAGAAAAATGTGGAAGCCATTGGCGGAACCATTACTATTACAAGTGAACTTGGAAAGGGAATGTGCACCACATTAAAAATCCCGCTTACCATGGCAATTGTTGACGGTATGGAGATCTCCGTAGGAAAATCCGTATTTACGATTCCGATTGCCAATATCCGCCAGTCCTTTAAGGTGAAGAACGATGAAGTTATTTATGATACAGAAGGAAATGAAATTATCAGATGCATGAATCAGTTCTATCCAATTATCCGGATTCACAGACTATACAATATTGAAACAGAAGTGACCAATATTGAAGACGGTATTCTGGTATGGGTTGAATCCGGGGATAAATCCTACTGTCTCTTTGTAGATGATCTTCTGGGTGAACAGCAGGTGGTAGTGAAGCCTCTTCCGGTATACTTAAACAGCTTTAATATTAAAGATTCCGGTATCAGCGGATGTACCATTCTTGGCGACGGAAATATCAGCATCATATTAGACGTTTTAAATCTGTATGCTGCAGCTCATAATTAATTTTAATTGGAAACGGAGGAATACAAATGTCAGCAGAAAGTACTAGAACAGCTATGGATGGTGATAATTTAACAGATTTTAACTCTGACTCAACAGAAGCCATGGAGCGTTATCTCACCTTTCGCACCGACAATTTAATTTTTGGTGTAAGCACAAACTATATTATCGAAATCATTACCAACCATGTTATTACTGCTATGCCCATGATGCCAAACTATGTAAAGGGTATTATCAATTTAAGAGGACAGATTGTTCCGATTATTGATATAAGGCTCAGACTGGGAAAGCCTGCTATTGAATACACCAGCACTACCTGTGTCATTGTATTAAACGTTGATTCTGTTTTTTATTGGTATCATTGTAGATGCAGTGGAACAGGTTCTGGATATCGATTATTCCAGAATATCCTCAATTCCAGCAAGCAACCGGGAAGAACTTGTAAGCGGCATGATTTCCATGCCGGACAACAAAGTGGTTCTGCTTCTGGATTGCGAAACATTAGTTAATAACTCATAAAGGACGGCTATCTATGTTAACACTCTCACAGCAAGACTTCACACGGCTGGTTCAGTTCGTGAAAAAAAATTACGGGATCGATCTTTCTAAAAAAATGCAATTGATTATGGGGCGGTTATCCAATACCATTATATCAATGGGGTACACCTCATTTACAGATTATATAGATCAGATTACCTCGTCAAGAAACCCAGCCGACCTTGAAGTAATGCTGAATAAGCTTACAACAAATTATACTTATTTTATGAGGGAAGAGGCCCATTTTAATTTCTTTCGTGATACCATTCTCCCATATTTGTTAGCCACTAAGAAAAACAAGGTTTTAAGTATATGGAGTGCAGGCTGTTCTTCTGGTGAGGAGCCTTATACAATATCAATGATTATAAAGGAAACCCTGGGGGCGCAAGCCGCCCTCTGGGATACCCGGGTTCTTGCCACCGACATATCACAGAACGCTTTGCGGGCAGCGAAGGAGGCAGTATACGACGAGGACTCCCTTAAAAATTTGTCACCTGCGTGGGTTTCAAAATATTTCGTTAAAACCGCAGAAAAAGGTATTTATACTGTGGCACCCTCCATTAAATCCAATGTTATTTTCCAGACATTTAACTTAATGGATCCCATACGATTCCGATTAAAATTTGACGTTATTTTCTGCAGAAATGTAATGATTTATTTTGACCAGAGCACTAAGGACGCTTTAATACAGCGCTTCTATGACGCGACTGCTCCAGGAGGCTATCTGCTGATTGGCCATTCGGAGACAATTAATAAAGAAAAAACACCTTATAAATATCTCATGCCAGCTACATACCGAAAAGAATAATCTGCCTAATATAAAATCTATTTACCAGCATAAAAGCCGGTAAATGGATTTTATATTACACAGATTTATCCATATAATATGGATGACTTAAAATCATTTTCTGACTGTATAAACTCAGCAACAGAGAACGGAGTATATTATGAATGAAAAAATAAAAGTTTTTATAGTAGATGATTCCATGCTTTTCCGCAAGGTTTTAATTGATAATCTATCACAGAATCCAAATATAGAAGTAGTTGGATATGCAATTGATGCATTTGATGCAGAAAGAAAAATACCATTAGTGAAGCCTGACGTAGTGACGGTGGACGTGGAAATGCCACGGTTAAACGGGATTGATTTTGTAAAAAAGCTTCTCCCAATCTATCCGGTACCTGTCATTTTGGTTTCTTCCCTCAATTTAAATGTATTTGAGGCGCTTTCCGCGGGTGCAGTTGACTTTGTAAAAAAACCGGATATGTCCATGAGCATTAATACCAATACATTTTTAAATACATTAATGAGCAAGATATTTATAGCATCACGGGCTAAAATCAAGGTGCCTGCAAAGGCGGCTCCTACTACTATTCCTGTGGCTGCATTAGGAGGAAATATGCCTTTCGGTCTGAATGCCTATAATACAGTTATTGCAATTGGGGCGTCAACCGGAGGAACCGAGGCCACGCTCCAGGTTTTAAAAGACCTTCCTGCAGATACGCCTGGTATCGTGGTTACCCAGCACATGCCAGAAGGATTTACCAAGATGTATGCTGACCGCTTAAACCGTCTTTGCCATATGAAAGTAAAGGAAGCCCAAAGTGGTGACCCAATTGAGCGTGGGCAGGTACTGATTGCCCCTGGCGATTTTCAAATGAAAGTGGTCCGTGTAGGAAACCGTTACAGCGTAAACTGCTATTCCGGTGAAAAGGTAAGCGGACACCGCCCTTCCGTAGATGTGCTGTTTCAGTCTGTTGCGGACGCCGCCGGGGCTTCTTCCGTTGGTATCATTATGACTGGCATGGGACGTGACGGGGCGGACGGTCTTTTAAGCATGAAGAAGAAAGGCGCCTTTACCATTGGTCAGGATGCGGAAAGCTGCGTGGTGTACGGAATGCCTATGGTTGCCTATAATATCGGTGCTGTTGTTACTCAGGTTTCCTGCTCTAACATCTCCAATGTGCTTTTAAAGCATTTATACTCACTAAAATAAAGAAAATCCAAGATAAAAAGTTAATATTTCTTATTAAATGACGATAATATAACTGTGATATAAAAAGTTAAGTTTTTTGAAGCTCTCAGAAAGGAGTAATTTCATGCGTATCCCATCGAATTATCTTAATACGCTGTATAATACATCCATGATACGACAAAATCAGGACTCAACCAGCAGCCCGGCTTATGAATCAGCAAAAACCAATTACGATGAAATCACCATACGTTCCGCTTCCCAGGAAGATATGGATTCAAAATTTGCTGCTACGCTAAAGAACATGCTCATGAATGAAATCAAGAATCCAGCGTCTGACGAAAAACTGAGTCAGTTAAAGGAAAAAATGGAAAATGGTACCTATCAGGTAGATGCCAATAAGATCGCAGAGAAGATTCTCTGGTACAAAGGAGCAGAAAGTAATGAATGAGTTTACAGCCATTATTGAAGATCTGGTTGAGCTCTTCAAAGAGCTTACTGAGATCGAACAGATAAAAATAGAAGCAGTTAAGAAGAACATGGTCACTTACGTGGAAGACTGCATGAATAAGGAACAGGCCGCAGTTTTAAAGCTGAGAGGCCTGGATAAAAAGCGGGAAGCATGTCAGAAGGACATGGGCTTTGAGGGATATACCTTTCAGCAGATACTGGAGAATACCACTGGGGAAGAACAAAGCCGGCTTCGGCAACTGTTTGACACACTCTCCTACCATGTCAGTCTTTTTCAGGATACCAATGAAAGTGCCCGGGCTATGCTTGAAATAAGCTTACATAATATTAACAAAGCAATCATACGAACACATCAGAATACATCAAAAGATGAAAAGAATTGGGAGGGTCTCATATGACACGATCTACATTTTCCGGCTTTACGATTGCCCAGCTTGCCATGACCGCCAGTCAGCGAGCTCTTGATGTTACAGGACAGAATATTGCCAATATTAATACAAAAGGTTATACAAGACAGCAGGTAGACCTTGTAAGCCTTAATTTAAAGGGTGCCGATCCCACCAGCAGCGGCAAGGGTTCAAAGATTGGCTATGGTGTTGAGGTCACAGGAATCTCCCAAATCAGGGATCCCTTTCTCGATGTACAGTATCGTAATCAGATTGCAAAGGTAGGTACCGCAGATGCCCGCCAGGCAGGACTGGACCAGCTGGCAGATATCTTTGACGAAACAGACAGAGATGCGTTAAAAAAAGCACTTAGTGATTTAAGCAGTAGCTTGGACCAGCTATCCTCCAATGCAAACAACAGTGAATTTGACAGCATTGTGCGTTCCAGATCTCAGGTTCTGTTAAACTATATTCATCAAAAAGCTACAGATTTGAAGACTACCCGTGAAGAAACCATGTACGGACTGGAAAATACAGATATAAAGACTGTCAACAGTCTTCTCTCTGATATTGGTGAATTAAATGATACCATTTGGAAGGGTCAGATATTAGGTAACCCATCTCTTGAACTGATGGATCAGAGAAATAGCAAGCTGGACGAGCTGGCTGGTTATCTGCCTATCAGCGTAAGTTACAAAGAGGTTAAAATCGGCTCAAGTGAAAAGTACAGTTACCCAGTGGTGATGTTAAACGGCTCCAACGGAATAGGCTATGAGCTGACTGCAGGGGAGCATGGAGAAAATACTGCATCCTTTTCCATGGAGAAATAAAGACTTAAATGGCAACCCAGATGGAACCGTCCGTATATCTGTTATTCCTGCCACCAATTATCCCAAGGGTATAGATGTTTCTGCTCTAAAGACAGATATTACTAATTATCTAAAGGATGGAGCTATAAAAGGTACTGTGGACTTACTTAACAAATCTGGAGAACTGGATGATCCTGCTACGGATTTCAGAGGCTTTGGATATTATGAAAAGACACTTGATTCCATTGTTCAAACTTTTGCCAAGACCTTTAATGATTTAAACGGAAATATGCAACCTTACACAGGAGCCAATGTTATGCCGTCTTCTGGAACCGCCAGAGCTATGACTACGACCGGATCAGAAAAAGCAGAATTTGCTTTTGGTTTTTCTAATACAACAGGTAATTTCTTAAGCGGCGAAACAATCAACTTTAATGGTACCGTATATACCTTTGGTGACGGTTCCGGAACCACCATTAAAATTGGTGATACATTGGATGACAGTCTGGGAAATCTGGCCTCCAGATTATCTACGGAATTTGCCAGCTTAAATGTAAACGGTTCACTGGTTGAAGGTGAGTGGAGCTATGACAGCAGCAGTAAGAAACTGACGTGGGCCAGCAAATTGCCTTTAAGCTCTGGTACAGAAATCACCAGTTCCAGCATAAAATTTACAGATAAAAGTACAATAAGCTTCTTATATAAAGCAAATTCAAGCAATATTAAAAAACTTTGATTTATTTAAGACATCTGACGGCAGTAAGGATTTCACTGCCTCAAATATTAAGATTAACGATGATTGGATGAATAACTCAATACATATCATTGCCTCTCATGATCCTGATGCAGGCTCAACAGCCAATGATAATATTCTGAAAATGTTAAAATCTTTAACTGACAGCAGAGAGTTTAAATATCAATATACTACTACGGATAGCGGCGGCAATAAAACTTCAAAATCTATATCATTTTATACCGGAAATTTCTCTGAGTGCTATTCCACTCTGGAGAATAATCAGGGTATTGACAGTTCATCAAACAAAGCAATATTGGATAATCATGTTTCAGTAGTGCAGCAGACTGCCAATAATAAGGATTCTGTATCTGGTGTCTCTTTGGATGATGAAGGAATTAATCTGATGCATTACCAGAAATCATTCAGTGCGGCTGCCCGTTTTATGACAACCCTGGATCAGGCTCTTGATGTTCTAATTAACAGTACCGGAGTAGTCGGCAGATAAAAGGAGGTAAATAAATGAGAATTACTACTAATGCATTAATCAGAAATTACAAAAGCAATCTCTCTACTTCAATCAATAACTTAAATATTTCACGTACTCATGTTATGACACAGCGGAGTTTTAATACTGCTGCCGAAGATCCTGCTTCTGCTGCCAGAGCCTCCCAGCTTCACCGTAAATATTATAAGAACCAGGATAATTTAAAAAATGCTTGATGAAGCACAATCCAGACAGGATGGTCAGGAAGATGCACTGCGGCAGGTTTCAGATATGGTCACGACTATCAGCAAAAACTATAATATACAGGCATTGAATGGAACCAATCAGACAAAGGAGGTACGCCAGAGTTACGCAACTGCAATCCGCCAGTTCCAGCAATCTATGGTGCTGAGTCTCAATTCTACCTATGAGGATACGTTTCTTTTTGCTGGCTCCGACGGGAAAAATCCTCCATTTGAATTAAGTTCAGATGGAACTCTTAGCTATCGTGGAATTAATGTTAACGCAAGCAAGGGTTCTGCTGACTACGAAAAACTTAAAACTATGTCAAATGAAAATCTGTATGTGGATCTCGGAATGGGACTTTCCATGGATGATTTTGACCAGGTAGTATCTTCAAGTGCCTTCAACATGTCTCTCCCGGGAATTAATGCGGTTGGTTTCGGGAACGATGAAAACGGGGATGAGCAATAATTTAATCGTGATGGCTGGTAAACTTGCAGACTCTTTAGAGGCAGAAACATTTGATGCAGACCAGTTTCGGAATCTTATGAATAAATTTGATACATTAGGGACTAATTTAACAAATCAGATCACGGAATTGGGAGTTAGATCTGAATTTTTGACCACGACAAAAGATCGGTTAGAAAATGCAGAAATTTCAATTCAGGAACAAATGTCAAGTGTGGAAGGTGTGGATATGGCGGAAGCGATTACCAATTATTCGTGGGATCAGTACGCTTATAATGCTGCATTAAAGGTTGGAACTAGCATTTTATCCTCGTCTTTCATTGATTTCATGCGCTAAGATTTATAGGAGGGATTTTATATGGAACCATTGCTTCAGATAAAAACCATACCAATAAAATATGAGATGAAAATACAGAAGGCTGAACTTAGATACTCACAATCTAAGACTGATGTATTAATCAATAATGAAAGCGGTAGCCTGGATATTAACAGCAAGCCGATTAAGCTGAGTATTGATACTTACGATGCCCGCAGTTCAATTAATCCAACCACTATGGAAAGCGTCCGTCAGGCGGCTGCTTCCGGTTTGGAGGCTGCATCAGAAGCTACTGCTACCTATACAGAGGAGGCTGCACTATTGTTAGACGCCAAAGTATCAAATCCCCTCGATCAAATTTTCCGACAACGTGCTCAAATGCCTACAGGTGAGTTTGGTTTAGCTTTTATTCCAACTAGCGGTCCTGATCTTGAATGGTCAGCCCCTGATTTGAATATTAAATATCAAATGGATAAGATGAGTTTTGACATCAGAGCTGCTAAGGGAGACTTTGAATTTATACCTGGCAGCATTGAAATATCAATCACTCAAATGCCAGATGTGGAAATAGAGTATATTGGTAAACCAATGTACGTCCCTCCAAGTGCTGCTAAATACTTTGATCACGAACCAATTGATGTCCTGGCTTAAATTAATATCTGGAGGTACACATGGAAATAAAAACGCAATATTTTGGTTCAATTTCTTGTTCTGATGAGGAACTAATTCATTTCTCAGACGGATTATTTGGATTCTCAGAGTTAAAAAATTATGTACCTCTTGCATTTCAGGATAGTAGTGACGCTTTGATATCTCTTCAGTCTATTGATGATTTTAGAGTATCTTTTATAATCATGAATCCGTTTCAACTATATTCGGAATACACTCCTGCTTTATCTGCCGAAGATAGTAATTTGTTAAAGGCTTCTTATGATGAAAAAATATATCCTATTATGTTATCTGTGTAATACATGATGATATGGAAGAAAGCACCATTAATTTAAAAGCACCGATCGCAGTTAATACAGATACCAGAGAAGCAAAACAGATCATATTAGATAACCCTCTTTATAAATTCCGTCATCCAATTAAAGATTTTATGAAAAGGGGGAAATGATATGCTAATACTTCAGAGAAAAAAGGAACAGTCTCTAAACATTGGCGATAATATTTCTATTACTATATTGGAGATTGGAAATGACTGGGTAAAACTGGCAATTGATGCACCCAGAGATATATCTATATTAAGATCCGAGTTAGTAGAAGCAGTTTCTGCTAATCAGGAGGCGGTTTCTCTACCTCTGAATGCAGGGTCAATTTCTAAAATGAAAGAGTTTTTTTCAGAAAAACAGAAAAACAGTGAAAATACCTGATATTACTTGGGTATTTCCACTGTTTCTTTTGATTCATCTTCATCATTTTCAATATTATATTTCTTACTAATAAAAGGAATCTTATATATAACTTTTTGGTACAGTTTTTTAAACTTAGGATATAATTTGTACCGCAAAGGGTTGGTGCATATTCTGCTTAGATATCTCCATAATCGTAATACCCAAAATACAGGTAATAAAACTCTTACCTTACTCAACAACGGATATATGGTCTCCATGTATTTGGGATCAGGAAAAAGCCAGTCAACCATCTTTCTCATTTCTTCTAGTTTTCTATTCCTGGCATAGCAATCTGCTACTGTCTTAATCAAAGGCAATAATTTAGAACTGATTTCTCTTCCATCTGTTCCCTTTGACAAAATATATGATTCCATTGCTTCATAAATTTCTACATTCTCAATCACTGCACCGGTACCAAACCATCTCAAAATTAAATGTTCCAAGCGCTCTGCGAATTCAGCAATTTTTAATTTTTTAAGCCTGCCATATATATAAGGCCAGTTAAAGCTCTCACTATAGGTCTTATAAAAAATCCAGAAATCCATAATCTGACTTAAACTGATATTTCCTCTCGCATAGCTATCAGTCAATCTGCACATTAAAAAACAGATATCTGTCATCAAGTGGCAACTCACGTACGTAACTGTTCCTAATCTGGAGCCGTGAAAGTTTAAGCAGACTCTTAAAAAACCTTCGCATTGAAGGACTAAAAAAAAGTTTATAATCAAAATTCAACACTCTTATGCCAGGAATACGATAGTATAGTTTACCTGTTTCATCTGTTTTACGCTCTTCAAAATCAACTTTGATTAGAATATCCCAAATCATACGAGTGCCTTTTCTACTGGATCCAATCTGGATTGACTCACAGCAGCACATCTCCTCAATGGGATAATTTTTCACTATGTCTGAATAGCTAAGATAGAAACAATTTATTTTTTCATGTTCCATCAGAGCCAGCAGTTGCGTCTCGCTTTTTTGTAAGCGGCCTACCCGATAAACTGATTCCAAATATTTATCAAAAAACTGCTGTCTTACAGTTTGTGGTATCTCCTGATCAAGTCCTAAAACACCATAATGCACAGCATGCGCCACACCGTGGTAATCCGCTAGTCGAAACATCTTTTCCCAATCAAGTGAGCGTATGGGTTCTGGTGAAGGTTTTTTGATTCATCACTGCAGATAGTAATATTATTAAATACCGCTCTTCATAACCTTTTATCATTCATTTTTCCATCCTTACTTAAATCCCATGTGCCACTCATCACCTGTAATATCAAACAGGTATATAATATATATATCGGACTTTTCGCCGCAATCTTAACTTTACAGGTTATCTATCCGATAAATAACATATAACATTAAAGATAAAGGTGAGCGTATGAACAGATTATTTAAAACACTATTCAAAACCCTGTTCGTAATCGTCATCCCGTTTGGGATTTTTTCTTCAAATTATCAAATTGATGGATCAGCCGCTGATGCCTCTCAAGCTTCAACAATGCCATTGACGTCAGTTGAAGCAGATATCCCGCAGGAAGGCAAATACGATGTGATGCTGGACAGTGTTTGCGGTCCTCTCACTTATTATAATCAAGCAGATGCCAGATGGGGAAATTATCTTTGGGGGGGGAGGGGGAGAGATCCTTTGGTTACCTATGGATGTGGACCTACCGTTATGGCAATGGTTATAACCAGTCTAACTGGAAATCAGGTATTGCCAACCGATATGGCAAACTGGGCAGCAGCCAATAACGCCTGGTGTCCCGGTCAGGGTTCTTATCATCGTCTCATTCCGGACAGTGCGTCAGCATATGGTCTTTCAGTCTTACCGATTAAAAGCCATACTGTAGAAGGAATTAAAAATGCATTGGATTCCGGGCAGCTGGTCATTGCCTTAATGAGAAAAGGACACTTTACTCAGCAAGGACATTTTATTATCATAACAGGTTATTCTGCGGACGGATCATTTCGTATTGCAGATTCTAATAATTATGATAATACGAAGTACAATTGGGATCCTACCGTAATACTTCGTGAACTGAATTACCGCGCCTCCAACGGAGGACCGCTTTGGGCTATTGCTCCTCCAAACTAAAATCTCTTTTATTTATAAAAGGAATGGGTACCTGCAATACGCGTACTGATGAATCTATCAATCTCAATCGTACGTTTTAGTATTTGCTGGATATTCTTTCCTTTTTCTATTACTTTTTCTGATATTTGACTGTCTGGAATCCAGTTGTCCTGCCCTTTCATCCAATCGTCTACTTTTACAGCCTCTTCGGGAGATAATACAGATATAAGGCACTTTATATTTCTATTAAAAACATCAACCTTATCCATTTCATCCTGGCGCATTCCCAGAAGCAACTGTACCGATGTCTGGTCATTGCGTGAAAGGAAATCTCCTACTTCTCGAGTTATCCTCTCTATCTCCGCCATACACTGATATTTCTTCTGCATCTCTTTTAAAATCTCCAAAAGCATGGAATCTTCCATGTGTGAACCCTCCTGATTGCAGATTATTGATAAACGGCTGGAGAAAAAATTACTCTCCAGCCAGAAAAATCAACCACCAATCCGTTGTGCATCTCTAAAAGAATCTCTCAGATCCATTATTAAAGGTCTTATTTCTGCTATTATAGCTGAATTTCTACCTGCTTTAATGCGTACTAATTCATAAATAAAAAAATCATAAAGACGTTTTAATTCATTGCTTATTTCATATTGAAAATTAAGAGTATCTTTTAAATATGTAACTATATCCATAGACCGTTGAATTGACTGCTCAAATAGCTCATAATCTTTATTTTCCAATGCTAGTTCTGATCGTGTCAGCCGCTTTAATAATTCATCATATAGAAGATTAAGCATCTCACCTGGCGTCATTGTATTCACGGTCTGTTCCTTGTAATGCTGATATCCATTTACTGCCATCTTACACTCCGATCCTTATGAACCTAAGGATGAACTCAACCAGCTGCTTTGAGAATTCATCTGGGAAATTAATGTTTCCAAATTGGTAAACTGCTTAATATAACGGTCTGTCTCTGTCTTCAGCTGTGCAGTCAGCCGCTCAATTATGGTATCCTGGCTATCCATGGACTTCTGTAAAGAATTCTTGAGAATACTGGTAGGTGCATATACAGATCCGGCTTTTTCAATCAGAATACCCTTTGTTGCACCAGTTGTGCTAGCATACTTTTCAGTAATCTCAGACAATCTTGCCATGACACCACCTTTGTCACCAGTTGATGTATCTGCAGTTCTTGTAAATATTTTCTGTAAATCAGCTGAATTTGATTCCAACGATGCCCTAAACTTTGTTTCATCAAGAACCAATTTACCATTATCTCCGTAATTAGTGCTTGTAGATAAGCCAAAGGAGGCTAAAGTAGCTTTATCCTCAGATCCGCTCTCAAAAATAAACCTCATGCTGTCAGCAAGACCGCGTAAATCTGAATCATTAAAAAGCAAACCTGTTTTCGCCTTTTCTTCCCATTTCTTAATCTGGTCCTCTGTCATATCCGCTTTTTGATCATCTGTAAGAGGTTCATAGCTACGGTTTGGTTTTGTTGAAACCTCTTTGTTTACCAGTTCAATCATCTCATTGTAATCTTTAATCATATCTGTGACAGCTTTTACAATACTGTCAGAATCCGTCTTGGAATTAAATTTGATTGGATCTGTTCCTTCAATTAATGTATCTCCGCTGTATCCGAAAGTACCATTAAGAGTAATATTCAAACCATCCATGCTGAATGCATTGCTCTCACGGGTCAAATTTACCACATCTTCTGAGCCTGCATATTTAACACTGACAATCGCGTCCTGTCCCTTTGTTACAGTGTAGTTTGTATCTTTTACCCCAAACAGCATCGCTGCATCATCACCCTCGATTTTTACATCGCCGGCTACGCCTCCCACATTTGACTGAATTAAAAATTTATCTGCATTCTTCATATAACTGATCGTAACTTTTGCATCTGAACTATTTATCTTATTCATAATGTCGGTGATTGTGGAATTATACGTTAAACCTTTTATATCCACATCATTAATTTTCAGTTTCATCTCCCGGCTGTCTACATAGGAATTCATCTTCGTATTTAATTCACCAACATTGGTTGCAGACTCACTATTTTTAAAATAATCGATAGCATTATTAATGCTGCTTAAGTCCTTATCTGACATAGTTGGATTTTTTGTAGCAATTAATTGCTTCAATTCGTCAAGTGTGGTAGTGTCAGTAACCAGACTTCCAAGTCCTTTAATTGCCTCCTGAGCTTTTATGGATCCTGCAAAATATGTGGTATCCTGGTTCAATTTCCCTTTTGTATTCAGATTTTGTTCTATGTTCTTTAATCCGGAGTCTGCTAAAGACGCATTCGTATTCAAGCGATTAGATTCTCCGCTTGAAACCCTAAATGCTCCATTCTTTCCAAGCACACCATTATCTGCGTATGATAGGGACAGAATTGATGATGTATCGTCTAAACCAGTGGAAGCATCTTTTGTCTTAAATACAAGCTGATAACCATTAGTCACAGGGTCTTTCTGAGTTCCGACTTCTATTCTTCCTGCACCAAACTGCTGATTCAGTTTTTCCTGCATTTGGCTAGCAATAGTTTTCAGCTTCTCTTCATCACCGGTTGCTGCATCTATTTTGTCTGAATATCTGCTGCGCTGTCAAACTCAATGGACTTTGTTGTTCCGTTATAAGTAAAGCTCATACTCGTTCCACCAACACGCTGGGCAAATGTCTTAGGTTCAAAAAATTTCTGCTTATTCATAAAATCTTCTGTAAAACCTTCGGGTTTAATCTGTCTTTCCTCTTCGCTTAAATTATCGAAATTTGTAAAACCAAGAGCTTTAATGGCCGTTTCACTACCACCATCAAAAAGAATTGTATTGTTCGCTGTATCAGTAGATTTGAAATTCAGTTTAAAGGGGGTACCTTCCGGGTCTGCAGCATTATACGGATCAGCTGTTACTTGAATCACATCTGCAAGAGTTTTTCCTCCACCAATGGATACCTCTTTTAATGACCTTGTAATAGATTCCTGCGCATTTTTACCATTGGAGTAATCATAAGTATAGCCATCTGTGGTGGTACCGCTTTTTAAAGAGACTGAATATGATTTGCTCCCAACCTTAAAATATACATATTGACCTTCCAGATTGCTTACCTGGCTTTCTCCAAGGTTAATGCTACCAGTTATTAGACTGCTATCCGAAACTTCTGTTTTAGAGGCCATAGAAGAATTTTTAGCAAGCTGTTTTACCCCCCACAATAGACATAGTATCAGAAAGAGCGGAACTTCCTGACACACTGACATAGCTGCTGTTAGAACCTACAGGTGTAATATTGCTTTTAGCCCAAAAACTGGGACTGGATAAATTAGTAGACTGATTTGTATAAGAGGTGTATTTCTTAGAAAACTCCACAAGCTTTGAGCTGATGGAACGATATGCCTCTTGCTGCCACCCGTATGTCTGTTTCTTTTTCTGCTGTTTTGCAATTTTTGCCTTTGTGGATGCCGTCATTCCCTCTATCAGAGTATCTCTGTCCAGACCACTTGCCAGACCGCCATACCCCCGCAGAGAAGATGCTGAACTGTTTTTAATACTGTTCAATGCTGTTGCCATACAAATAACTCCTTTCTTAACTATCTAAATAATCCAATTTTCGTCAAAAATCGGTTTTTTTTATGTTTTGGCTATACTTATTTATCGTCATATTGTATACTAAAGATAATAGTATTATCTTAATTTACGAATGGAGGAATACAATTTGTCAACTGTAATTACTATTACAAATCAAAAGGGCGGCGTAGGCAAAACCACCACTTCCTGTTCCCTTGCCTGCGGACTTGCCATGAATAATAAAAGAGTGCTGGCCGTTGATTTAGACCCTCAGGGTAATCTTGGTTTTAGTCTGGGACTGGAGATTGAAAACTGTGCAACGATATACGAAGTCTTCCAGGGTTCTGCCACTTTGCAGGAAGCTATCCGCCCTGCAAAATATTGCGATGTAATATCATCTAATATTCTTTTAAGCGGCGCCGAATTAGAATTTACCGGTAAGCAGAGAGAAAGTATGTTGAAGAACTTACTGTCTACAGTTGCCGGTTATTATGATTACATTATTATTGATACTCCTCCTGCTCTGAATATTTTAACAGTTAACGCATATGCGGCTGCAGATTATCTGATTATTCCCATGGTGCCGGAGATTTTAAGCCTTCTTGGTGTATCTCAGATTAAAGATACCATTAACACAGTACGTGCATCCGTTAATCCAGATCTGGTTGTGCTGGGAATACTGCTGAATAAGTATAATTCCAGAACACTTCTCTCCAGAGAAGTCAAGGAGATGGCTCAGAGTATTGCCTCCCAAATTGGAACACGGGTGTTTGAGACACATATCAGATCCAGTGTGAGTGTAGCCGAAGCACCAGCTCAGGGAGAAAGCCTGCTGGATTATGCACCCAGATCCAATCCTGCCCAGGATTACAAAGCATTGGTAACTGAAGTCCTTGAATTGATTAAAAAATTAAAATAATACAGACTTGAGAGGAGCACATAAACATGGCTAGGAAAAGCAGCAAAACAGCTCATGTAATGAATCTTCTGGCCGGAGGAGAGGCGGAATCTTCCAAATCAGAGGCTGCTAAGGAAAACCTTGCTGCCAGCCAGGCAGCTGAGTCAAAAGGGACAATTAAGGAATTGACGGTTCTGGCTCAGCAAGCCTCCATACAAATGCAGGATAGTCCCTTGTCTCCCAGCCCAATTTCTATTATTGATCTTTCCTCTTCGGTTCAGGATCCAGTTGCTGAATTAATCAAACAACAACTGGAAGAAGATGAAAAAAAAGAACTTGGAACTGAGTTTTCTGAGAAAAATGAAGATAATTTACTACAAGCTTCTCTACCTGACCCTATTTCAGACAATGAAATAAATCATGTGGAAGAATCAACTTCAACAGACTTTGAAGAAGTGCCAGTTACAGAACAATTTAGTGAACTATTTGATATTTCACCAGATGTGATCGATGGGACAGATGAGCAGGATTCCGATAATAGGAATGAATCCAGTATATCTGATGTTAATGAGCAAGATGAAATGGACATATTAAGTATCAGTGAAACTGATCAAGCAGATATACAGGACATAGATGAATCGGAACAATCAGATATCGCAGCTTCTGATGAATCGCCACAATCGGATAATCAGTTCTCTGATGAAACGGCTGAACCTAATAACTCAGTTTTCGATGAATTGACGGAGACAGATCAAATTCCCGATGAACTGAAGCATGATATTCCGGATTTCAATGAACCGATACAGCCTGATATTCAAGATTCCATTGAGTCAATAGCTCCCCCTATACAAACTGAGGACATTCCTGCAAAACCTGAGCCCCCGGTTACTGATATTCCTGCCACTCCAAAAGCCTCTAATTTCAAGTATTTGAATGTTATGGAGCATGTTGTGGAGAATATTGCCAGGGACTATATAGGGCGCCTTGGTGGCTGTACATGCGAACATTGCATTGCTGATGTTACTGCTTTGACGCTTAACAAACTCACTCCCAAATATGTGGTGGTGGAGCCTCCTGCAGCATCTCCTTTGCTGAATTTTTATTCCAGCCGTTTTGCTCCACAGGTTATTGTTGAATTAACGAAATCATGTTTTATAGTAAAAGAAAACCCACACCATTAAGTGTGGGTTTTGTTGCTTACGGGAATATCTGTTTCCTGATCTGCACTGACCGTTAAACCGTTCCATATCTCATTAACAGCTTCTACACAGTCCATATAAGTCTGCGCCAGCTGACCGGAAGGTATCTCCAGTTTATCGGATAACTGCTTCACTTTCTTCCATTCTGCACCTTCATAACTAAGAATGAGTTCATATAATTCACCACAAACTCCTTCCTTGCGAATAAGAGCGTCCTTTATTTCCTGGGCAACCGGAACTTCTTCCAGAATTTCTTCCAAAGGTGCATTGATCATATACTGAAGTGTAGAGAACATGCCCATCATATAAACTTCTGACCGAATGATTGGAAGATCTTTGATATGATCTGAAATCGCCATTGCAAAATTTGCTCTCAGGAAAGACAGCTTCATCATTGCTTCTAAGGATTCTTCATTATCAATATCATTGTTAAAGCTTAATAAATATACCCATTGCTTCAACTGGCTGATTCCCATGGTAACCAATGCCTGTCGTATGGAGGAAACTCTTCGGCGAAGGGCAAAGTATGCGGAATTGACGATTTTAAGAAGTGCATAGCTTAATGCAGCATCTCTGTTTATAATCTCTTCAATCTTCTCTATATCCGGTTCATCTTTAGAGACCTCTACCACCAACTGGAAAAGTTCCCCTCTAAAAATTCCATACGGTTTACTTTCCCGGCCATAGCCTCCGCAACATAGCTTCCTTCTGCATAATCCGCGCCTACTTCGATTGCAAGCTCGTAATCAGCCATGGAACTGACACCTGTTACGATACACTTCTTATCAAAGCCCTTCATCGTATTAATGAGGTTCTTTAAAGAACTGCGTTCTTTTCCATCCTGCTTGTTTCTGATGTCAATTTTTATGTAAGTAACATAATCCAGCATGGAGAAATATTTGGGAGAAAACTGGAAGTCATTGATGGCAAATACATACCCTTCTGCCCTGTACTTTCTTATGATAGTCGGAGACAAAGGGTGAATCATAACATGATCTTCGATCTGAATCACCATCTTATCCTTATCAAAAATCTTGGGTGTATTCCGAAATAACAATGAAGGAGTAAATGTAACAAAAGTAAGCTTATCATGAAAAATGCTTTCTGTATTCTGCATCAGAAATCCTGCAATTGTGTCAGCCGCTGCCACATCGGAGCTGCTGTAAAGCGAATCATAATCCTTCTGAAACAATACTTCGTAGCCGATAATCCTGTCCTCCTTCAACGCCTTAATAGGCTGCCGGGTGACATACTTATCCATTGGTCTTCCTCCTCTGAAGCAAGTGATCAATTACTTCTACCAGATGGGCGATTTCTGGCTTACTCAGCTGTTCATCTGCGCCCAATTGTTTTCCTTTTATCATCAGTTCCTGATTAATCATGGAAGAGAAAATAACCAAAGGAATATGCTTTAATTTTTTATCTTCTTTTACCAGCTTAGTCAGGCGGTGTCCATCCATCTCAGGCATCTCAATATCTGTGATAATCAGGCTTACCTTTTCATCTAAATCCGAATCATCTCTTATCTGGCTTAAATAATTCCAGGCTTCCTGACCATTATTTTTAAAAGTCAGATTTTCATATCCTGCTTTTGTAAGAGCAGCTTCAATCATTTTTGTTAAAAGAATGGAATCTTCTGCAATTAAAATCGGATTGGTAACAGATGTTCTCTTTCCCAGTTTATTAATATCATCGATCTGGATTCCGGTCTCAGGAGCAATGTCAGCAACAATTTTTTCAAAGTCAAGGATGGTAACAAGATCAGTTCCGCATTGAGCAATTCCAGTAGCTACGCCTTCATCTCCTCGGCTAATGGTATCATCTGGTTTCTGAATATTCTTCCAGGAAATACGGCTGATACCAACTACGCTGTGAACACGGAAAGCAATGTGCAGCTTGTTAAAATTGGTGATAATAAACAGATCTTTGCCTTGTTTCACCTTTACTGCCGGTAAGGTAATAAGGGAGATCAATGACTGTAAGAAGAAGATCCCTTGGTTTAAAAATACCCTCTACAGCTGGGTGGGCATGAGGGATTGGTTTCACCTTATCTGACATCATAATCTCGCGTACTTTTGCAACGTTAATTCCATATAATTCACCATAAATGGTGAATTCCATTATTTCAATTTCATTCGTCCCTGATTCTAATAAAATCTCTGTTTCTGCCATACTTTTTCTCCTTTATCCCAATATAATCCAGCAAAAACAACTGCCTGTTAATTTATCGGCAACTTTCTGCCAGTTCATAATGTTTACAAAACAATTTCTGCTCTGCCGTAAGTTCTGATTTTAACCTGCCCCGTACTTACATCCATGGACATGGTTCGTGCATAGTTTTCTCCAACGTCCAAAGCGGCAAGCCGGATCCCCTCTTTTTGGAGAATCTGTTTTACGCTTATAATATTGCGGGCTCCGATATTGCCAAGAGTGCTGTTACCCTGCAATTCGAACATTTTTGCCCCCCCCCCTGCAATCTTTGCAATCAATCTTGGTTTTCTTGCGCCCAGGATTTCTATCTTCCTAAATGTCTCAGCCAGTCCTGTATCTGCATACTTAAATATATTTCCGTCTCCTGATCCGTATACTTCCGGAAGCATGATATGCACAAGCGCCCCCAGCTTTATCATGGGATCATATAAACAGATTCCAATGCAGGACCCCAGCGCATAGGTGATCAGTGTCCCCTCCTGCCTGGCAAATTTCATGTCCGCAATTCCCACTGTTATCTGTTTATCCATTTACAATCCCCAGCTTTTCCATTAAAAAGTTCAGTGACATAATATCCGGCATCATCAGCAAGTCACTGTGAAGGACTTTTCCTCCTATTATAAACTGTCCGCTTATCATCATCATCTTATCTGTCTGATATCCAAATTCCACCATAGGAACGCTTAAGATGCCTCCCAGCATGTTGACTGCGATGTCAGGTACTGAAAGATTAATTGTAACCTCACTCAGTGTAGACATGGCATTTACATAAGATGAGATAATAATATTACCGATTTCTTCCAGTGCGGAGGTCTCTAAAACATTAAGCTGGTAATAGTCTTCAATCTCCTGCTGCATAACGCTGGATAAAACTTCATTAATAAAATCCATTTTTTTAAAATAAACAGCATTAAACCATTAATTTCTCCAGTCATCTTAACCAGGATGGCCGCCACAATTTCCTCCGGATCACCCAAAAATTTAATGGCCTCATTATATCCCAGTATCTGAACATCAGGTAATGTCATACGAACGGTCTTATTCAGCATAGAAGAAAGTGCGGTAGCCGCATTGCCTGTACCAATACTGCCTATCTCCCGTATCAGATCCAGCCCAAGCCCATTCATTTCGTCATAACGTGTTATTTTCATATGATCGCCCTCTTTCATGAAACTCTGCGATATTTACCGCAGAGAATTTATTGTCGATTCAACTTCATCGGAAGTCTGTACCATCTTAAGAGCATAGGAATACGCTCTCTGGGCTTCCATCATTTTTGTCATCTCCAATGCAAAATCGGTACCAGACTGCTCCAGAGATCCACTTATTACTTTTGCCTTCTCCAGGAGAATGGGAGTGCCATTGGCTGCCGTTGCAGAAAAAACATTGTCCCCTATGGGTTTAAGGCTGCTGGTATTAGCAAATGTATAGATTCCAATGGCATGAGGATCATGTTCTCCCTCCTGCAGCTCTTCCGTATCGTCTTCCTCTTTCTCAGCTTCTTCAGAGGGGTAGGATGCGGGCTTCACATCATAGGAAATTTCCGCCTGATCCATATTAAGAACCCGTTTCCCATCCACATTAACAAGATAAAATTTATCCGTTGTCTTTGCGAGTGAAAATCGTCCATCCCTTGTATATGTGATTTCACCGGATACAGGATCCTTGAGCATGAAATAGCCATCGCCTTGTACAGCGTAATCATGTTCCTGTCCAGTAGTCTGATATGGCATAGCCGTCATGTTTGTCTTTATCTGGTCAATTTTGATCCGCTTCCAGTCTTTATGTTGGTATCATTAAGTGAATTTCGTGTCTGTGCATAGATCAGATCGGAAAACACACTGTATTCCGGTTTAAAACCAACTGTATTTACATTTGCTATATTATTCGATACAACATTGAGTTTCGTCTGCTGATTCATGGCACCCTGTGCGCCTATGTAAAAGGATTGATTCATCCGTTGTTCCTCCCCTATACTCTTCCAATGTCAGATACTATTTTTCCCATAAGCTGGTCATACATCTTAAGCACCTGGGCTGCACTCTGGGTAGCTCTCTGACTGGTCATCATGGAGGTCATCTGTTCGATGGGGTCAATATTGGACCGTTCCACTGATTTCCACATAACGCCACCGTCAACAGCTTTTCCCTCTGCCTGGGTAGTAAAGGTTCCATTATCCCCTTTTACCAGCTGAGCTGTATCATCAAAGTTTACCACACCAAGCTTTCCAATCAGTGTTGGTTCCTTTGCTTCCGTATCACCGCCATCTTCATCGGTTTTAAGACCTTTTAAGGGCTCTTCATATATATTTCCGGATTTGTCCACTGTAATATGATTAGACGTCATTTCGATTGGATTTCCATCTTCTCCAAGTACCCTTCCTAAATTTGATAAGCAAAGGTAACCATCCTTATCTACATCAAAAGAACCATTTCTTGTATAAAGACGAGTCCCGTCAGCACCCTCGATTGTAAAAAATCCAGGCTTTGTTAAAGCAAAGTCCAGATTACCGCCTGTTTCCTCTACATTGCCCTGATCAAAGCTGGTTTTCACACCTGCCACTGTTTTCAGCATGGAGGCAGTACCAATCGGAGTGTAACTGCTTTTATCCACATTACCGCTTCTGTAGAGCATCTCTTCTTTAAATGTGGTGCTGGTCATACGGTCTGATTTAAACCCAGGAGTACTTACGTTTACCATATTGTTACTGATGGTATTTAAATTCCGGTTCTGATAAAGCATACCGGAAGCCAGATTATAAAATCCTTGAAACATCCCGCTATTCCCCTTTCCTATTTCCCATTTATAAAATTAGTCAGATTCAGTCTCAGTTTCTGTATGGCATTGGAGTGAATCTGTGAAATTCTTGGTTCACTGACATTCATGACCCTGGCAATCTCTTTCATATTTAATTCGTCCATATAATACAAAGAAATAACCTTTTGTTCATTTTCCTTTAAATTATTTATGGCAGATACCAGTATCTGTTTAAACTCTTCCTGAAGATAGTGAGATTCCGGCTGGTCATTTTCGCTGATGGATGGCAGCTGAACTGTCTTCTTGTTGTCATTGCTTCCCTCTAACACCATATCAAGGGATATGACGCTGTAAACATTGGTCTTTCCTAATGCCTCCTGGTATTTATCCAGCGATACATTTAAATACTCGGCTGTTTCTTTTGAGGATGGAAAACGTCCCAGGCGGTTACACAATTCCATAACCGTATTGTCCAGCTCTTTGGCATTTTTTCTGACACTTCTTGGGATCCAGTCCTGTTTTCTTGCCATATCTATAATCATACCACGAATACGCTTGGAAATATACGTTTCAAACTTCACATTCATATCAGGATCAAACTTTTCAATCCCATTCATGATCGTCAATACACCTTCATTAACGATATCCTCTATTTGAGCAAAGCTTAAATAGACATCACGCATTTGAATTGAAATGCTCTTCACCATATACATATAACGCATTACCAGCTCGTGCTTGATTTTAATATCCTTAGTACGCTTATATTTAATTAGTAAATCTTCATTGGTATATTGGCTTAACTCCTGCTCCATTCCGATTAACACTGCCTTTCTGACATTAACCCCTGTCAAACGGTAATATTTCCGACTGCCTGGATCTGAATATTATTTGCAATCTCATTAAATGAAAGAACATAGACATTGGGATAAAACTGTTCGATCAGACGGTAAAAATACAGCCTTACTACCTGACTTGTTAAAATCACAGGTTTTTGTTCCAGATCGTTAAATTTCTTAATCTGTTCACCCAGCTGTCCGATTACTGACTGCATCACCTCAGGGCTGAGAGCCAGATAAACGCCCTGCTCCCCTTTCGCCATGCTGCTGATAATATTTTTCTCCAGATCTGCATCCAGAGTCAGAACTTTCATCTGACCTCCATCACAGAACATTCTGGTAATGGTTCTCTTTAAAGCGATTCTGATATTCTCAGTAATAAGATCAATATCTCTGGTTGTTGAAAGAGCATCCACTATGGTTTCTAAAATGGTTTCCATATCTTTTATCGGCACACCTTCTTTTAAAAGACTGTTGAGTATCTTTTGGAAGTTGCCGTAGGATAACTGACCTGGGAATAACTCCTCCACAAGTTCAGGTGAATGTTTCTTAACATTGTCTAACAGCTGCATAATTTCCTGTCTGCCAAGCATCTCATATGCATGCTGCTTGATGGTTTCTGATAAGTGAGTCAGCATAACTGACAACGGATCAATAACTGTATATCCATAGATTTCGGCCATTTCTTTATTTTCAGGCCGGATCCATTTACTTGGAATTCCGTAAGCCGGCTCCACAGTTTCAATTCCATCTACTTCTCCGGAAAGAACTGGCGGTTCCAGGGCGAGATAATAATCTACAAGGATTTCACCCTTCGCTACTTCTTCACCTCTGATTTTAACTACATACTGGTTGGTATTCAGACTGGAACTGTCTCTTAATCTGACCGATGGGATAACAAATCCCATGTCCTGGGCATATTGTCTTCTGAAAATGACAATACGGTTAATTAATTTTCCTCCGCTGCCTTCGTCAATCAGGGGGATCAGGCTGTAGCCGAATTCCAATTCGATGGGGTCTACACTAATCAGGGAATATACATTATTTACATCTCTGTAATAGGATTCTTCGTCTGCTGGTGTCTGCTGGCTTGTATCCTCCATGGACGTATTCTGATACTGTTCCACCTCTTTAAAGGCTGACTGTTTCACCTTACGCTCCAGCTGATAACCGATTCCTATGAGTAAAACTGCCATAATACCAAGCTGGAATTTTGGCATTCCCGGAACAAGCATCAGTACAACCAAAACAAATCCGGTAAGCATAATGGCTCTTGGCTGAGCCAAAAACTGTGCGGACACATCCTCATTTAAGCTGCCATCTGATACGGCTCTGGTAACAACCATACCGGTAGCTACTGCGATCATCAGGGAAGGAAGCTGGGATACCAGTCCATCACCTACCGTAGCAATGCTATAAATGGTTAAAACCTGGGAGAAAGGCATATTGGACTGAACAATACCAATGATCGCACCACCAATAAAATTGATTGCGGTAATGATTAAAGAAACGATTGCATCGCCCTTTACGAATTTGGTGGCACCATCCATGGCGCCGTAAAAGTCTGCTTCCTTCTGGATTTTATAACGTCTCAGCTTTGCTTCCTGCTCATTGATCAGACCGGAACTTAAATCCGCGTCAATGGCCATCTGCTTTCCTGGCATGGCATCCAGGGTAAATCTGGCCGCAACCTCAGATACTCGTTCCGTACCTTTTGTAATAACCAGAAAGTTTACTAAAACAATAATCAGGAATATGATAAAACCTACTACAACATTTCCCTGCAATACGAAATCACCAAAGGCCTTAATAACCAAACCGGAAGATCCCATTTTGGTTAAAATGTTACGGGTGGAAGAAACGTTAAGTCCAAGCCGCAACAGCGTGGTGATCAAAAGCAGCGATGGAAATATGGAAAATTCCAACGGCTCCCGAATGTTCATGGTTATCAGAAGGATAATCATGGATAGGGAAATATTTATTATAATCATTACATCCATAAAAAATGGAGGCAATGGGATGATCAAAAGAAGCACAATTGTAATGACAAATACTACAACGGAATTTTTAAGTAAAGTCTTCATTCTTTTTACACCATTTCTTTCAAGTATCTATGCCGCATTTTCTACTCTATGATCTTGTTATTCATACGGTATACGTATACCAGAATCTCAGCGACCATACCATAATATTCCGGAGGGATTGGTTCCCCCACTTTGGTACTGGCAAAAATCCCCCTTGCAAGAGGTTTGTTCTCCAGCACATAGATTCCATTTTCCTCGCCTATGGCTACAATCCTTAAAGCAAGTTCATCCTGACCCTTGGCAAGCAGAACCGGTGCATTATCTTTTTCTATATCATAACGCAGTGCTACCGCAAAGTGGGTGGGATTTCGAATAATTACATCTGCAGTAGGTACTGACTGCATCATCCTGCTACGGGCTCTTTCTCTTTGCAGGTTCCGGATACGCCCTTTAATCTCCGGATTTCCTTCTGTCTGCTTGTATTCCTCTTTCATCTCCTGCTTTGACATCTTAATCTGGCGTTCATAATCCCACCACTGATAGAAATAATCGAAACCGGCGATCGCCAGGAATACAATTGATACTTTCATTACCATATCCATAATAGAATTTAAAACATAAACCGCCGAATCCATTACATTCATATCAATGGTTCTGGCTACTGCTCTTAAATCGCCTTTTATGATCTGATACAGTATTACTGAAAGTATAATAATTTTAATCAGATTCTTAATAAGCTCTACCAGGCTCTTTAAAGAGAGAATATTTTTAATCCCTTTAATTGGATTCAGTTTATCAAACTTAGGCGCCAGATTACTTTTGGTAAATAGAAATCCTGTCTGAATTCCTGTTCCAATCACTGCTAATGTAGTGGAAACAAGGATAATTGGTATCGCCGCTTTGGCAATGGCAATCACCATATCCCAGAAAATACTGGTTGTATAATCTGACATGGTATCTGCTACCGGAGCCAGACTGACATATTTGATCATGTAATCCCGCATGGTCCGATACATGAGCGGAAATAATGCTTTCAACATCACGAAAGTTCCAAGAAGAGTGGCGATCATTACCACATCCTTACTAATAGCAACATGACCTTTTTTTCGTTCATCCTTCCGTTTTTTCGGCGAGGCCTTTTCGGTTTTTGAATCATCTGCCATTTCCGTTCATCACATCCTTTGCGCTATAAAATCCTGATTATATTCTCCACTGTCAACAGCATCTGACTGATTATAAATCCAACATAATCAGACATGGGGGAAAATAAAAATATAAGCATTAATAAACCAACTAAAACTTTAGCCTGAATGTTAACCACAAACACATTAATCTGGGGTATCACCTTCATCAGAATTCCCACCGCAATTTCCGTTATAAACTCAATTGCCATAATTGGAAAAGCAAATTTAATAGCCATAACAATACATTGGGTAAATATTTCAAGCATCGCCCATGCAACTTTTGTACCGATGACAACTTGTCCATAAGGCACGATCTCCGACGACTGGATTAAAAGTTTAAACAGAGCCAGATGACCGTCTACTGCAAAAAACAATAATATAAAATACGCGTGAAAGATACTTCCCGTCACCGCAACCTGCGCATTGCTCTGGGGATCAAATACGGTGGCCATGGATAGTCCCATCTGAAAATCTATAATTGTTCCCGCATATGTAATAATCATGAGAAACAACTCCATGACAAATCCAATTACATACCCCATAGCAAACTCTTTGATCAGAAGCATTGCATATTCAACGGAAGTAACTGGTTCCGGTACCTGCGCGGAAGAAAACGAATACAGCAGAAGGGTAAATACCATAACCGTACCGCCCTTTACATAACCGGGTATATTCCGTCTTCCCAATATGGGATTCAGAAGGATAAAACCTGACATCCGCATGAATATCAGGGAGAAAAGCATCATCTGTCCTATATCCGGCATTTAAATCTTCCTTTCGTCTGTCTAACCTACCCCAGCATGGTATTAAATACATGTATGGTAAAGTCACTAAGCGTCTTCATCATATTACTGCCCATCATCAAAAGAATGAGACCCACAACAAGTAACTTGGGCACAAAGGTTATGGTCTGTTCATGTATCTGGGTGGCTGCCTGCAGTATTGATATCAGAATGCCGATGATCATGCTGACCACCAGAACCGGACCTGCCAGCTTAACGGCCGCTCCAAACATTTCGTACATCAGGCTGCTGATTGCTACGTCTGTCATAAAAATCCCTCCTGTCATTAATGAAAGCTTTTAACGAGGTTTGTAAATAATAACTCCCAGCCATTCACTGTAACAAACAACAGTAGTTTAAATGGAAGTGAAATCATGGCAGGCGGAAGCATTACCATACCCATCGACATCAGTGTGCTGGAAACAACGATATCTACCAGCATAAATGGGAGGAAAATCATAAATCCAGCTGTGAACGCCCGCTTTAATTCTGATGTCATAAATGATGGAATGACAACAGTCATTGGTAAATCTTCAATGTTTTCCGCTTTTTCTGTATGGGATAAGTCTACAAACAAATTCAGAGTACTGGTTTCAGTCTGTTTCAGCATAAAACGCTTCATGGGAACCTGAGCCCGTTTCAATGCTTCCGACTGGTTGATTTCTTCTTTTATGTAAGGCTGGTAAGCCTGGGTATTAATGTCTTTTATAACCGGATCCATGATAAACAAAGTTAGAAATAGCGCAATGCCCACCAAAACAATATTAGGGGGCGTTTGCTGTACACCAAGTGCATTCCTTGTAAAAGACAGGATAATGATGATTCTGGTAAAAGAAGTCATCATAACCAATATGGAAGGCAGCAGTGATATGATGGTCAGAATGAGGAAAAGTTCCAGGGTTGGCACCCTGCCTCCATTAATGTTAACTAAGGCATCTGTATTCATTCTGCTCCTCCTACAAGTCTTTCCGGTTTTTATCCGTATATTTTTTCAGAATGCTGATAAAATCAGGGTATCCGCTTCCTGTTTGAGGATTCTGGATATCCAGGCTTTGTTGAATATCCTCCTCCGTCAGTTCTGCCAGAATGTTAATCTGTGAAGAAGCGATACCGATGAGAAAATAATGACTGCCTGCGCGAACAACCGCAATCGCCTTATCCTGCCCAAGGGGAAGCCTGTCTAACATCTGCATATAATTTCCCCCGCGTTTTAACCCCATCCCTTTTCCAATACTTTTCGTAAAAATATAGCTTAAGTACAGAATGAGAATGGTGATAATAAGAACCGATAACAGACTGATCACACTGTTCATCTACAGGCACTTCCTCTCTAATCAACGTTCTTTTTGATAATTTCCGTAATACGGATACCAAAATTGTCATCAACGACTACTACGTCGCCCTTCGCAATACATCTTCCATTTACGTACAGATCTACCTGCTCTCCTGCCAGTTTGTCTAAAATTACTAGAGAACCTTTCGTAAATTCGAGTATATCTTTTACCAGCTTTCTGGTTCTGCCGATTTCTACGGACACCTCCAACGGTACTCCCATGATCAGCTCACGGTTTTCCTCTTGCTCTTCATAGCTTACCGGCCCTTCTGTAAGGTTATTCTGGGGAACCGGCTTTACATTAATGGTTTTCGGCTCCGAAGCCTTCTTTTTTGGGCGCGTTCATCTGTGAATTCTGCATCTGCAGTATCATCTGCTGCATCTGGTTAATCATCTGCTGCTGCATCTGCATCTGATTCATCATCTGCTGTACGGCAGAATTATCCATTCCTGCTGTCTGACTTACCATTTCTGGCATGGAAACTGCAGGTTGAGGAGTTTGTGCTGGTGTCGGAACTGAAACTGGAGCCGGTGTCGGAATTGGCGCTGCCGGCACTGGTTCTAAAGTCTTGCCGCCATTTAAGAGCATCTCTATTTCCTCCTGAGACAGGATACCACCTGAAGATTCCTGCTTTGGAGGTTCCTGTGGCTGCGGTTCTGGAGCTGAACTACCTGAAAGAAGTTTTTCAATCTCTTCCTGAGATAAAATGCCGCCAGATGATGCCGGAGCGGAAGCAGGCTGTGAAACAGGTTCGGATACCGGCGCTTCTTCCGGCTCACTGCCTCCCTGGGGAAAGAATCCGGCCACCAGTTCTTTTGCAAGTGCAGGTGGCATTACATTGATAAATTCACTTGCCATCTGATCTGCTATCTTCAAATTAAAACCAACCACAACCATTAAATCTTCATCGTGATAATATTTTTCTTTAAAATCTCCCACATCTTCAATTTCAAAAGAAGTTGGTGTTGAGATATTAACTGCTTTGCTTAAAAACTCACTGAGAGCAGTCGCTGACGCCCCCATCATCTGATTCATTACTTCACAAATTGCACTGATATTTAATTCATTTAATTCAAAATCCTCTTCTGGGGTTTCCGTTCCCATCAGCATATCTACGATAACCTTAACATCATGCTTTTTCAGGAGCATAATATTGCTTCCGCTAAGACCTGCAATATAAGTAATTTCCACACCCACTGCCGGTTCCAGGTTTGATATTTCAAACTCACTCTTCGTTAATACCCTTACTACAGGTGTGGTAATATCAACTCTGGCATTGAGCATGGTAGATACTGCAGTGGCTGAGGCTCCCAGGCTTATGTTTAGTATTTCACCTATGGCATCAATCTCAAATGCGCTAAAATTCTTCGAATCCATACAACTTTTCTCCCTTTATACTCATTTAGCCCTCTATGCCATATTTTACCTTATTTACCGATCTCCAATGCCTTGGAAGCCATCATTTTTATGGCATTAAATGCGGTTATATTGGCTTCATAGGACCGGGTTGCAGACATGCTGTCCACTGTTTCCTTTATCAGATCCACATTTGGCATCTGTACATAGCCGTTCTCATCTGCATCCGGATGTTCCGGGTCGTAAACGGATTTTAAAGGGCTGGTATCTTCCAATACCTGTGATACCTTTACTCCCCCCGAGCTCTGCTGACGGCTCTTACCTGCTGCATTCATTAAGGTTTTGCGGAAATTGCTTTCAGTCTGTGCTTCAAGAACCACCATTCTTCTGCGGTATGGGCCACCGGTAGCCGTTCTGGTGGTATCTATATTCGCGATATTTTGTGATGCAATATCAAGTCTTAGACGCTGTGCGGTCATAGCAGACGCACTGATATTCATCGAACTTAAAAACGACATTTGTACCCTCCTCAGTGAATCAGCTTAGCCGATAATTCCAGTAACTGTCTTTAAAATTCTATCTGGTTTAAATGGCTTAACAATAAAATCCTTTGCTCCTGATTTAATCGCTTCAATTACCATGCTTTCCTGTCCCATTGCGGAGCACATAACAACTACTGCATTGGGGTCTTTTGCTTTAATTGCCTTTAATGCTTCCAGTCCATCCATATTGGGCATGGTAATGTCCATGATAATAAGATCAGGATTGATCTCTGTGAACATCTGTACAGCCTGAGCTCCGTCAGCTGCTTCGTACAGATCGGTATATCCGTTCTTTGTCAGAGTGTCCTTAATCATCATTCTCATAAATGCTGCATCATCTACTAATAATATTTTTGCCATTTTCTACATCTCCTTTATTATCCTATAATTCTTTATGTAATCCCTGACTCAGCTTTCACTGGTCTGGTAATTTCCATTCTCAGCCTGATCGTCAATATTTATAGCCATTTCATCAATTTTAACAGCTACGTTCCGCTTATGAACACCCAGCTGACCTTTAAACCATGGCTGACCTTCTACATAGAGCTTGACATCAGAATCTTTTGGCGTATTCAAGTTGATTACGTCTCCAACATGCAGGTTATAAACATCATCAAGCGAAATTGATGTATCGCCCAACTGAGCTCTGACCAGCATATCTGAAGATTTAATGCTCTGCATAATCTCTCTCTTATTGTCCTGACTATTCGCCTCTTCACCCATGGCACTGTGCTTACGCTTGTCCATGATATCAAAAATGTTCATGAGAAGCGATCCGGGAATGCAGACATTCAGCCTTCCTGAACACTCTTTCATATCTACATCTATCACTACAATAACGATGGTCTCATCCACACCAATTTCCTGAAACATACTTGGATTTTCTTCCAGCCTTGTCAATTCGAACTTCAAATTGATATAACTGGACCAGGAATCCTTTAAAGCACCGATTATATATTGAATCACTCTGTGATACAAAGCCATTTCAATTTCCGTATATGTATAGGATCCATCAACTTTAACATCTGTTCCCACACCTCCCAGCATACGATCAATTAAATTGAGCATCAGCGTCATACTTGCATTAATAAGAAGGGGCGGGTTTTTACTGTTGTTGGGCAGAGTAACATTAACTACAGTAAGAATATCATTATCACTAAGTGCGTTGCCAAACTCATAATACCTTTGTTCCTCAACTGTAACCACGGACAATTCGCTGGAAGTCCGAAATATACTGCTAATCTGGGAGCCTGCTATTCTGGAATAATTATCGAATATACTCTTTAAAATTTTCAGTCTGTCCTTGGTAAATTTCTTCGGACTATAAAAATCATATTTCCGGTATTTTACTTCATTTTCCTTTTTCTCAATCTCATCAATAGGCTCATCAGTTCCACTTAAGGAATTGAGAAGCGCATCAATCTGACTTTGGGATAATACTTCAGCCATTTGTTTCACTCCCGCTTTTTATTTAATTGCCCGCTTTGTTCTGAATATTGTGATATACCTGGTTGTAATACTCTTCCAGGGATTTTTCAACCGTATCATTTTTAGTTATCAAAATCTCAACACGGCGGTTTTTTGCACGTCCATCTTCTGTATCAAACGGCGCGATAGGACGAAACTGTCCAAAACTCATCCCTACCAGTTTTTCCGGTGAAACAGCGTTTTGGCTCTGCAGAAAGATTATAACCTCTGCGGAACGCTGTGCAGACAACATACGGTCATTACGAATGTTATTGGCTCTCTCTGGGTTTCCCTGCGAGGTATGTCCCAATACCTGAACTTCCTTAATATTGTCATTGGCCTGTGCCATTGCAGCCGCAAACTCACTCAGGACATCTTTCCCTTCCTGTCTGAGAACAGAGCTGTCTCCATCAAAAAATACTTTATCACGAAATGAGATAAATGTGAAGCCGTCTCCACGTGTAATTTCGACAGAATCCTGCATATTCCGATCATCAACAACTTTCTTTAGCATCAGATACAATTCATCAAAATCTGTACTTTCACCTCCGGAAGCAGGGCTTCCTTTGAGTTCTCCGTCCCCTTCATTCGCCTGAGCATTCAAAACAACCTGATCTGATGACTCAGCAGCACTTGGATTAAAACTTTGCACCAGAATCTTCCATTTATTCTGGTCAACGGAAGACATTGAATACAGAAGAACAAAAAAGCACAGCAGCAATGTAACCATGTCTCCATATGTATCCATCCAGCTTCCAAGTTCTTCCGGCTTTTTATCTTTCTTTATCATTTAATCACCTGTTTCCCTGTTTAAAACAGCTTCAATAATTTTCTGGTCTATCAGGAAGATGCTTCCGTTGTGGCTCCGCCAGACCTTTTCTTTGCTATCTTATTCTGCTGAGCCTGAGAAAGATAAGATAAAAGTTTTTCTTCAAGGTATTTCGGGTTATCGCCTGCCTGAATGGACAGAACACCTTCTATAATAATTTGTTTATAAAGAAATTCCTCATCATTTCGTATTCGGAGCTTTTGCCATAGGGCCAAAAAGTAAATGAGCCAGAACACAGCCATAAAATGTAGTGATAAGAGCAACCGACATATCCTGCCCTAATGAGCTTGCTCCTCCGCCGTCCATATTCATACCCTTCAGCATATTTACTAATCCTACCAGGGTACCGATCATACCAAACGCTGGTGCTACGGAAGTTCCTTTCTCATATAAGCTGACATCCTGTTCATGCCTGTCAGACATGGCTGACACTTCACTCTCCAGCATTTCCCTTATTTTCTCCGCATCCATAGCATCTACAATGAGCATAATACTTTGCTTAAGAAATGGATCTTTAATGCCATTAGCCTGCTCTTCCAGAACCAGGAGACCTTTTTTTCTCGCTGTTTTAGCCATGTCGACCATAATATCAATTACTTTTTCCGCATCATATCTTTTGGGATTCAACATAATACCAACATGCTTCGGTATTTGTGCCAATGTTTTAAACGGATAACTTGCAATCAATGCTGCTATCGTACCGCCTACAACAATAATAACACTTGGTATATCTATAAAATTTCCAATTTTTTCGAACGTAATTCCATAAACAATGAGGATAATTCCCATTATCCAGCCTACAATCAACGAAATGTCCATGAATAACCTCCAACCATCCAGGCCGCTCCCGGATTACTCTTTCCTCTTTTGTGCGCGTGCATAAATCTGAGCATTAAACTCAATTACCCGGTCTATAATTTCTTCAATACTTTCCTTAACTACATAATGCTTCCCGCTTACCAGGATCACATTTGATTCCGGAATAGATTCCACCCGCTCAATCTGTGTGCAGTTTATAATGAATTCTTCATCATTCAGTCGTGTAAGTCGAATCATATAATACCTCTCCTTATGTCCGGAGAGACAGATTTAATGCCTCTCCGGATTGTTGTGGAACAAATTATCGTTTCATATTAACCAGTTCTTCCAGCATCTGATCGGTTACAGTGATGATTTTAGAGTTCGCCTGGAAACCTCTCTGTGTGGTAATCATGTCTGTCATTTCTGTGGCAAGGTCTACTTTGGCCATTTCAAGGAAGTTGCTTCTTATAACACCATCTGATCCTCCACCTTCAAATACACTTACATTTCCGGCACTTGCACCAACGGTATAATAATATCCGGAATCCTTTTCCAGACCGCCCATATTCTGGACACGTCCAAGAGCAATCTTACCAATTGTTACTGAATTGCCGTTTGAGGTGGTTCCGACAATGGATCCATCTGTCTGAATCTTATAAGTGGAAAACTCGGCCAGAGAGTCCTCTGTATTTGAACCACTACTGCTACTACCACTGTTTGATGATGCTGCAGTAGTCTGAGCAGTTAATAAATTCGCCTTTGCTTTGATAACTGCATTATTTGCAGCTTCAAGAGTTGCTTCTCCCGTACTTACTTTAATCTTCGCTGCATCCCGAATGCCCTGCAAAGATGAGTCTTCTAAAACACTTAATTTGTTTTTTACATCTTTTAATGCACTTTCAGCTGCATCAAAATCTGCCTTTTTTAGTTGGATCAGCTCGATAAACTTCTAATGCATCTTGATAATCTGTAAAATATTTATCTAAATCCGGTTGAATGGCTTTAAGGTCATCCAGCGCCTTGGGGGCTATCAGTTCAGCTTTTTTCTGGATTAATGTATATTCAGACTTCTCATAATCCTCAACACTATCATAATATTTTTTTTTCAATGTAGCATCTGTAGCATCACTCTGTAACGCATTATAAGCAGTTACCATAGCTGTCTTTTTAGCAGTTAATTCCAGCTCCAGATCATCAATCGTTAAAGATTTCGATTTAGCTTCATAATTAGACAGTGCTGTTACATATGCCTGCCTTGCTGCTGACAATGAAGCACTCTGATTGTTATATGCGACATTTGCGTCATCTAATGCTTTTTTAGCTATAGCCACGTTATCACTGTTCTCTTGGCTTTTCTGCTTATTCAAAACTGATTGTGCAGGCAGCTTTAATGGTACAAGTGATCCTGTTGCAAATGTATCATCGTCCTGATTATAACTAAAACCATACACATAACTACCACTATCATCTGTTAAGTAACCATTTGTATCTACCTTAAACTTACCAACTCTTGATAAATACAAACCGCTTGATTTTACTGCATCATCACCTTCTAACGAAAGTGAACCACCACTTAACATAGGACCAACAATAAAGAATCCCGTTCCCTCAATCATACAATCCAGACCGCTTGAGGATGGTGACATACTTCCAGTTGAAAAATCGTAAGTAATTGCACCAGTAGTAACTCCATAACCAATTTGGTTGGCATTCACAGCACCGATTCCTCCAGTTTCGGTGTTACCACTAGATCCTGAGCTGGTGTTCTGATACATGGCATCCTTAAAAGACATACTTGCAGCTTTGTATCCCCATGTATTTACGTTTGCAATATTATTACCTATAACATCCATCTTTGCCTGATGTGCTCTTAGACCTGCAACACCAGCGAACATTGATCTGACCATATTCTTTATCCTTTCTCTTTTGAAACTGCCGTCTCCCCATGTCAGTCAGACATACAGGATAAGCCCCCATAAATGGTCCGGCTATAACAAAACGGCACTGTCAATATTGGTGAAAATATTCTCTTTCATTTCATTTCCTGACATAGTTGTTACTACTGTGTTATTGGGAACATTCACGATAAACGCTCCCCCTTTCACTGATAATAACAACATCCTTCGCCCCTTTTAAACGGGCTTTTTCCACAGCAGACTGCAGATCATCTAAAAATGAAGGGGTTACTTCGATTCCCCGCTGATTCACCCGTTCTGCCGCATGTTTGGAAAAGTGAAGTTTCTCTTCTTCTCCAATCCGGCTGTTTAGAACATCACTAAAGCTGCTGCATTCCGATGCTGCTGCCGCACTGCGAAGTTTCAGTTGCCGGACATCTTCAAATTGGTTTATTTTTCCTATCATTTTCAATCACCAACCATATCATTCTGGTCCAAACCACTGCCATACTATCAGTTATACTGACTATTTATCTGTTGTATCCTTTTCGTCAGTACTGTTCGCAGCGTTATTCTCAGTATTCTCAGTATTCGTACTATTTGTAGTTTCATCCGCCGGCTCATGTCCTTTTTCGTAAACAGACATAATACCAGACACTGGATATCCTGTTTTTGTGTCATCATCGAGATAAATGGTAGGTGTTCCATTATAAATGTCCACACGTGTAACTGCTCCCTTATGTTTTTCCACATTACCGTTTTTATCTAAAACGCCAATCAAAACCGACTTTCCCATCATAGAAGTACCATAATTGATTGTATTTACCTGGGCAAAATCGTCCATTGATGTGGAGAAATTATCCATTGCCTGCATCATGGCTATCTGTGTCATCTGCGTCATCATCTCAGAGTTATCCATGGGACTTGACATATCCTGGTTCTGAAGCTGTGCAGCCAAGAGTTTAAAAAACCCTTCTGTGGACAATTCACTGTTTTTTTTCGTACTGACATTGGAATCAGTGTCTGTTGTGGCAGCAGAGTTATATAACAAATTGCCTGTGCCTATTGAGTTCGTACTAGCCATCTTTTCTCCTTATCGTAAATCACTCAATGATTTCATCTGAATCCACTCCTGATATACCAAGTCTCAGCTTTTGGATAAAATCATCTCCAAAATCTTCGGAATGGTTCTGCCTCTGTTCCTGCTGTTCTCTCCCATTGCCCTGATGTTCCTGGTTATTATTCAGGTAATCCGGCTGCTGTTTGTCTACAATCACATGAATCGGACGATCTAAGTTATTTTCCAGGATAGTTCCCAATTCTCCAGCTGACTGGGACAGCATTTTTAAAGTTTTACTTTCCGAGCAGACAACCGATACACTCACCTGATCTTTCTCATAGGCAACTTTAATCAGTATCTTACCTAAATTATGAGGTTCCAGCTGCACTTCGAGACTTTTTTTGCCCGTTTCAATCTGTGATATGATTTTTTCTGATAGCTTTGCATTCAATTCCTCCAGATTCTGGACTGGCAAAGTAGTATTCGCTGTTTCTGCTTTGTGATTACTCAATTCAGACATTTGTCCCGATGCTATAAGCTTTTCCTGAAACAATCCTGGGGCCTTATCCTGTGTGGTATCTTTGTCACTCTGGCTGTCCTTTTCATCTGCTTTTAACCGATACCCTGGTCCGTCAGCCCGCATAAGTTTTTTTTCTGTCACACCAGGGCCATACTCAGTAAGAACCTTCTTCGACACAGAACTTTCCTGTCCACTCATTTTTAAAAGAGTCTCTCCAGGTCCATTTACTTCTTTCTTTTCTCCATTCTTCAATGAAGCAACATGTTCATCTTGTGCTGCCAGCCCGATTTGGGAATCCGGCACAGTCTTTTTGGGCATCATACTATTTAATGCATTGAACTCTTCCTTTTCCTGAATCAGTTCATTATCATCCTCTGGGTTCCAGTTTTTTAATCGAAACTCCTTAAGTAACTGAAATGAGTCCACAGATTTTGTATCTCCTGATTCTTCTTTTGAATTCAATGGGTCAGGAATCTGTCCCTTTAAGGATTCCATTCCTGCAATAAGCATCTCTTTTTTCTGCGGATCCAAAGTTTCCGTTGCTTCACTGGTTTTTCCAGCCTGCTGCGCCTGTGGAACCCCCGCATTGGATGCTACTGTCTCCAGATCCTTATTTATATCTTTTTTGTCTTTGCTTCCAGTGTCTTTCTTTAGATCTTTTTCTCTCATCATTTTCTTAAAACCAGAAGAATCATTTACTGATTTCTCATCTATCTTCTGAGATTTTGGCATTTGCCTGATTAAAACTTCCACACTGTTTGTTTTCATCTCCATTGTTCTCCCTCCTTTCTCTTCTTTGCCATCAGGCATTATTTTTTATGGTAACTGCCGGATTTTTAACCGGCAGGACTACCTGCTGCTACGAACTGACATCGTATTGGAAACAAATTCTTCGATAAACAGTTCTTCGCTTTTCAGTACTTCTTTGTTGTACTGATCCAGCTTTTTTTCTTTCAACTTATCTATAGAAGCTTTTTCTTTTTTCGCCTCGATTACTTCAGCCCGCTTCTGCTCTTCTTTTTTCTTAAGTTTTAAGAGTACTCCCTGTTCTGCCACTATTCTTTGCTGGATAAATGTGATATAACGTTCATACTCCCTCATGATATTAACAGTAACGCCACACTGGGTATCTTCTCTGAAACGTACGGCCGCACTTTGGCTCTTATCCATCAATTCCTCAATCCGTCTCTCCTGCTGTGCGATATCTGCAAGAATCTGCGCATGTTCCGTTTTGAGATTCTCAAGCACCTGGTCTTTATAATTTAAAACAGTATTAAGAGGAAAATTGAATTTTTTCATCTTTGGCCTTCTTTCACAGAGTTTACTTTAAAATCACTTTCATCTTCTCAAGTATTTCTTCATAGCTGTCATTTTCATTGATTCCCTGACATAAAAACTTGTTGATCTTCTCTATCTTTGCAATGGCTACATCCAGCTTCGGGTTCGTTCCCGATTTGTAGGCACCAATTGATATTAAATCCTCATTTTTTTCATACAAGCTTAAAATATCTCTGATCTCAGAGGCCATTTTTCTGTGTTCTTCCGATACAATGTTAGTCATAAGACGGGATATACTGGCACTTACATCGATCGCTGGAAAATGGTTGGCATTGGCCAGTTTTCTGCTTAGTACGATATGACCGTCTACAATACCTCGTACGGTATCTGCTATTGGCTCATTGGTATCATCGCCTTCTACAAGAACTGTATAAATTCCAGTGATGGAACCTTCTTTAAAATTGCCGCTTCGTTCCAGAAGTTTTGGAAATTCAGCATAAATAGAAGGGGTATAACCTCTCGCTACCGGAGGTTCGCCAATGGCAAGACCAATCTCTCTTTGTGCCATGGCAAAACGGGTCAGGGAATCCATCATAAGGAGTACATCTTTTCCTTGATTCTTAAAATACTCTGCAATGGTGGTGGCAACCAGCGGACATTTCATACGAAGCATGGCCGGCTGATCCGAAGTGGCCACGATAAGAACCGAGCGTTTCATACCTTCCGGGCCTAAGTCCTTTTCAATAAACTCTCTTACCTCTCGACCACGCTCTCCCACCAGTGCAACAACATTGATATCTGCTTTTACGTTTCTGGCGATCATACCAAGCAGTGTACTTTTTCCAACACCACTTCCTGCAAAGATTCCAATACGCTGGCCTTTTCCAATGGTATTCATACCATCAATTGCCTTGACTCCAAATTCCAGCGGATCTGTGATAGGAGGTCGGGTCATAGGATTGATATAAGGGTTTTCTACATAATAATACTTGGGATTCTCAAAAGGTCCTTTTCCATCCATGGGTTCTCCCTTGGCATCAATAATCCGGCCTCTTAAAAAATCTCCCACAGGTATCTTCAAACGCCTTCTTGTATTTCTTACAAAGCTTCCAGCTGCAATTCCGCTCATGTTTTCATAAGCCATAAGCTGAATCTTATCATCTTTAAAGCCAACCACTTCCACAGGAATCTGTTCTTTCCTGTCTTCATTGTAGATATAAGCGATATCTCCAATGCTGGCCTTTCCTCCGGAGGCTTCCATAGACATACCAACAATATTTTCAATCTTGCCAATATGATCTATGGTCTCCGTTTTCATGATTAAGTCCGTTAAATCTTTGAACATACGGATTCCTCCTGCTACAGTCTTGCGTTATTAAGAATTCCCTTAATGTTTTCAATCTGGGTGTTTACGCTGACATCAATAATTTCTTCCGGAAGTTCGATAATGCATGTTCCTTCTTCTGAATGATCCATAGAAATAATTTTGATATTTCCCGGATATATGTGAAAGTTCATTTAGCAATCCCACATCTCCCTGGATCATCATTCCGGCATCCTTTTGTGATACATAGATCTTCACCCATTGAGTCTTTTTCAGTTTTCCTGCAGCAGCGACTATCATTCTTTTAATAATCTCACCGCTCGATTTCAAGCTGGTTTGGATCACCTTTTCCGCTATGGTTAGGGTAACTCGTTTTAAATCATCAATATAGGTCTCCAGAATCCTGTTTTTTTCTTCTGTAACACTTTCTATGGTAGATTTAATGGTTTCACGGAATTCTTCCATATGTAAATCAAGTTCAGCCTTATGCTCTTCGTAAGCAGATGCACGTCCTTCCTGCAGACCGGCTTCATAGCCTTCCTGATAACCGGTCTCTCTGGCGTCTGCAAGAATTTTTTCAGCTTCTTCTCTTGCCTGATTTACTATCTCCTGTGCCCGATTAGAAGCCTTTTCAATAATCTCAGCAACCGGGGAATATTCATCTTCTTCAGCCGGCTGAAACCCTTCTTCCACCAAGGATCCGGTAGAATCCTTTTTCACAACGATATCTTCAAATTTCTGTTTAAAACCATATTCCAGAACCCGACTTGCAGCCTCAGGACCTTTGATAATATTAGGCAATGATATCATCCTTTCCGCCCTTGCTGATGATCAGCTCGCCTTCTTCTTCCAGACGTCTGATAATAGCAACGATTCTCTGCTGTGCCTCTTCAACATCTTTCAGACGAACATTAACGGTAACTTCCATATCGGACTGAATGCTTTCTTTCATACGGGTTGACATATTGTTGAAAATAACATCTGTAATCTGCTTATTGGCATTCTTAAGCGCATAAACCATATCCTTCATATCGCATTCGCGGATAAAACGCTGAATGGATCTGTCGTCCATCGTAATGATATCTTCGAAAACGAACATCTTTTTGCGGATGGTATCGGCCAGTTCTGCATCTTTTCTTCCCAACTCGTCGAAGATAAGTTTTTCGTTTCCTCTGTCCATATGGTTCATTACGTTTGCTATGTAATCGATACCGCCAACCGTTGTATAATCCGTGGTAAGGATACCGGAGAACTTCTTCTTTATCTCATTCTCCACGATCTTAATGGCTTCCGGAGATGCGCTTTCCATTCTGGCGATTGATTCTACAACCTGAAGACGCTTCTCTGGAGAAAGCTCAGAGATAAGCTGCGCTGTCATCTCTTCATTAGTATAGGATAGTACAAGCGCAATGGTCTGTGCTCTCTCATGCTGGAGAATCGAGAAAAGATTCTTGGAATCACTCTTCCGGATAAAGCCAAAGGATCTGGATTTAAGGGACTGGGTGACTTTCTGGAGCAGGCTGTTGGCAGTACTCTCTCCAAATGCCTTTTCCAAAACAGTTCTTGCATATTCCAGGCCACCGTCTGTTACCACCTTCTGAGTTAAACAGGTTTTATAAAACTCATCCAGTATGGCCTGTGTGGTTTCTGAAGGAACATGTCCCAGTTTTGCAACTTCGACTGTTAATTTCTCAATTTCCTCTTCACTCAGATACTTATATATTTTGGAAGCCTTATCCACGCCGAGTGAAACAATAACTGTTGCCGCTTTTTGTTCCGGCGTTAGATTAGTCGTCATTATTGTTTCCTCCATTTAACCAGGTCTTTAATAGCTGTGCTGAGATCTCAGGGTTCTGCTCTGCAAATTCCCGAACGCTCTCACGCAGTTCGGCTCCTCTGTCTTCTTCCGGAGCGAGAATTTCAATCTCATGCTCTTCATTAGAAGGCATCTGTGGAAGAATCGGTACATCTTCCTGACTATCTTCTTCCAGTTCTTCTGCAAGCGCTCTCTTCTTTCTTCTGCGGCGTACAATAAGTACTATTATAAGTAAGAGAAGAAGTACTCCAGCCAGTGCCCCGATGAGAATCCACTGGTTAATCAGAATACCATTGGTACTTGCCTCTGCTGGCTTATCCGGCTCTTTTGGAACCTCAATGGTGTAGAATGGTGCCGCCACTGCTGTGATTTTTTCAGCCCGGTCTGCCTGGGCAATTCCCGCAGCGTTTCCTGCAAGATTACGGATATCATCGATAGAAAGTGTTCCAAAGTCACTGCCGTTGACTACCACTGAAACAGTAAGGTTTTCTATGCTTCCCGGATTAACCTGTCCCTGTTCCTTAATCTGATTTAATAAGTACTTTCTGTTAAGGCTGTTAGATGCATATGCACTATCTGTGTTTTGTCCGCCTGCATTATACTGTGGAATGTCGGCATTGGCCTCTGAGCCTGCGACCCCTGATGCTGTCTGTGCATTCCCTGAATATTCTTTGGAAATGGATTCCTCAGAAGTAAGACCGGTTTTATCCTTCTCGTCAATCTTTTCCGGTGTATTGTAAACAATACTTTCCCGGATCAGCTTTTCCATATTCACGGTACCTTTTACAGATACACGTACGTTGCCGTTTCCGTAAATAGGTCCCAATACATTAATTACCTTAGCCGTGATCTGGTCTTCAATGAGCTTTGCTATCTCATCTGCAGCTTTTCCGGAATTAGTATCAGTATCACCAGCGTTAGTTGATACCTGACGGCCGTTGCCGTCAAAGACAGATACATTATCTATAACCATTCCCGGAATACTTCTTGATATTAAAAGCTGTATGGAATTCGCCTGTTCTTCCGTGGGCGAACCCCCGTCCTTCATAACGACAACAGCCTGGGCACTCGCTTCTTTCGCGCTATCTTCGGACAGTGCATATTTAGAAGTTTCTCCCAGGGCTATGGTAACGTATGCCTCTTTTACTCCATCAAAAAATCTGAATCGTAGATCCAATTCTTGTTTCCAGATCATACAGCTTAAATGTCTGACGATCTGTATCTGTAGTCATAAGATTAACATTGTTTTTGAAAACGTCATATGTAAAACCGCTTTTGGGATATCCTTCTGATACCAGCTTGGCTCTTGTGGTGTCCATCTGTTCTGTAGGCACCTTAATATCACCATTGTCATACTGATAATCAATCCCGTCTTCTTGCAGTTTTCCAATAATCTGCTTTGATTCTTCACTACTCACCCCGGTAAACATAACTTCATACGGTTTCTGCCGCATGGACATTGCTGCAAAAACAGCGCCGCCTATAACCAATACGCCAATCACTGACGCAATAATTATCTTTTTCGTCTTATCACTTAGTTTACCTAATAATTCCTTAATTTTTTCCATCGCGTACGTCCGCCCTGTTATCTGTTTTAAATACTAATACGAATAATTTCCGTATAAGCTTCCAATGCCTTATTTCTAAGTGCTGATAAAAGTTCTACGGATAACTGGGCCTTTGCCGCTGCAGCTGGCACGGTATGTGCATCATCAATCTGCCCTGTCGCCAAAAGGTACTGCTGATTGCTTAAGTCTGCTTCCGTTGTTTTCACATTCTGAACTGCCTCTTTGAAAATATCTGAAAATGCAGATCCTCCGTTTTGTCCTGATACAACCTTCTTAGCTGCTCCTATATCCCCAATGGAGTCCAATGAGCGAATGGGCGTTATGAACATCTGTTCCATCTTTTATGCCTCCCGTTTTAACCTTTAATAATTGTACGTAGTCTGCTGATATCACTGTTTAAAGAATTCAGTTCGTACTGATACTGCAGTGTAGTCCTTGCAAGTTCCACGTTCTCTACATCCACATTTACATTGTTGCCGTCTAATCTTGCAGATTCCTCATTGGTACATTAATTCTTCCACGTTCTGTCCAAGGGTTCGATCAGGGTTACAGTATCTGCATGCTTCATGCGGGTTATCTAGTATATTATTTAGCTGCCATCCATCAAGTTCAGTATTGTGCAAGTCAATCCTGAGCGTTGATACTTCGGCATCGGGATACTGCTTCGTTTTCACCCCATAGCAATCTTCAAATATGTATTCTAAAATTCTAATGATAACCTCATCGGGGGCATATCCAATTTCACCAGTTTCCCTGTACTTACGAGCATTCCAATTGACGATTATTTCGCCGCTGGCTACACCAGCTTTCTTTTCTTTTGACGGATAATTGACCCGGACTTCCACAAATGTATCTTCTAGTGGCACCAGCTGATAATCATATTGATGGCGTCATACCATTTTCAAAATGCATGGTATGACGCCATCTTTTGAAGCACTTACATCTTAATTAGACTCTAATTTTTCTTTCATAGATATAAGTTCATTGTCATCGGGTATCAATTCCAGAATATCGAACAGTTTAATTTTTGCATCGTCTACACGTCCCATGTCAATTAGATATTCTATTAATATTTTGTTGAAAAACACCCAACCACTCGCATTCTCCACCACAGCACATACAAATTCGCCAACCTCACAAAAGTGCTCCATCAGCTCATCCTGCACTTCTTCACGTGCAAGTAACCAATCCATACCAATCTTAAATAAGTCTTTACGCTGTCCGGTAAATAAAGTAATACTACCGCACAATGCCCCTAGTTGATTGCGAGCTGCAAGTTGCTTTGTATACTGATGCGAAAAAATATTAAGTACATTAACAAGTTTCTCCTCATCTGAAACATCTGAATTCAACAACACATTCAGTGTGTCCTTAATTGCATTCATATAAACCAATAACAAAAATTCTTCATTATGAGATGTAACAATTCCACATCTATTCATTAGAAAATCATTTGCCATTTTATGAAGTATAACATCAGAGTTTATCCGTTTTGAGTCCCATTTATATGATACAGATTTAGGTGACATATAGTATTTATGCAAAGATTCGGCAAGGATTCCAACGCGTTCAGCTTGAGCCATAGTGTAAAAAGCAAACCATGTATCATTACCGTAACTCAACATATCGTTTCGTAAATAATCTTTTAAAAGAGACATCTTATATAACTTTCCCCAAACCGTCCGGAAGAACTGATGATATTCCGAAAAATATTCACTATATGATTTTGCATCTGATAAAACTAAATTCTGTTGGATTTTCCTAATCCCCCCAATAGTATTTGTTTTTGAGTTTATAAAATCACTTCCAACCGCAACTATATCCAGACTATTTTCGTTCATAAAATTAAGTGCTTTTTCAATAAAGTCACATTTATACTCATCATCACTATCTAATGAACAAAAATAATTATCATTGCAAATGTCAAGTCCGGTTCTTCGGTAAAATCTATCCCAAATAGCATGTTCTATATCATCGTTAGGACTGCAATTCTTATCAATATGATATATATTCAACTGGGGATTTTGCTCCGCATACTTAAGCAGAATCTGTAATGTGTCATCATTGCTGCCATTGTCTAATATATCCCAGGTTATATCCCCTGTGTAAGTCTGATTCAATATGCTTTTTACACAACGATGAATTGTTGATTGTGCGTTATATGCGATTGTTTGAATGTAAATACGGCTCATTATCTCCTACCTAACTATTAAAATCAAACGATTCTTCTGTAATTGAGTTTTTTACGTATTGTGGAATATTTTGAAGTAACTTATTTTTTATTACATTTTCATCATCAACAAGTTTTTTAAAAGCATTTACTATATCAGAATCCCTTCGTAATTCTTTAACTGGTAGTACGTATTCCGATAAATCTAAATCTTTGGCTATCCCCTTAGATTTAACAGAATAACCTATTACTAACGTTGGCACATAGGATGAATATGCGGCAATGGACGCGTGAGTCCGAAGTGTAACAGAAAATCTCGCACCACCGATAATGTGTTTTAACTGCGATGCTGAATAACGTTCAGATATAAGGCGAATACGTGGTGAATTATATGTATTAATCTGTGACATCATTTCAATATCACTATCTGTTTTACAAATAACGTGGGGTACTAAAGCTATATTCAGGTCCGTTTCAGCAAGTATGTAATCCACTAAATTTTGAAAGCAGCGTAAAGCTATCCCACTAACCTTTTCTTTTTTTGCAGCAAGCGGACCAAATGTTATACTGACATAATTGTCAAGTTCAAATGGAACTGCACTCGGCGCAAGTCGAAACGCAATGTCGGATACTTTTACGACTTGCTTTATTCCACGTTCTATTAACGCTTTATAAGTTACGTCTTCTCTTGCAGTAATTAAGTGATGAGTTCTTAATGCTTCAAGCATGTCCTTATCTATTTTATCTGGATCTACTGAACAACTCCACAATATGCTTTTTGCACCTTTTTCAATGGCCCTATAATGTATATTGGCATATCTCATCCAATTAGAATAGCAATAATTATCACCACCAAGATGAATACAAATTGTATCTGGAGTTATTCGATCTATTGTTGACTTATATATTTTATCATTGTTTTCAATCGAATAATTAGAACTGATTTCAGAAGACAAATAAGCCTCATCACGCCCCACTACTTCATCAGCCGGTAAATGGAATTCACGGTCTTGATCCGGATTATGCGAAGAAACTATAATGTAACAATCTGGATAACGTTCGCGCAAGACCTCTATTCCGCACAGCGCTAATGCTTCTCCCCCATGGTTGTAACAACCTCCATGACCATATATGAGGAATCTTTGCTTCATAAATTTCTCTCCTCCCACGTGCGAATTAATTTATTATAAAGATCTTCTGCATGATCGTCTAACAAATCCGACTCAAAAGCAAAATCATCTCTTAATGTACAGTCTTTGCAATAGGCATTTAACCCATCGTTTTTTTCTTTTAACACACCTAATAGCATATTGTGGCGTTCCTCACTATTCCATATATCTAAAAGACTCCTATTTTTAATATTAAAGTCAGGACAAGTCAAGCCATTATATAACCTGCACGTAGATACCTGACCATCCGCCTTCACTGCGAATCTAAAAAATGGTGAAGCGCAAATTCTCACCTCTTTATTCCGCATATCATATCGACTTAACACTTTATTGTCATCACTTATCATATTATCGTATGAAACTTCATGAAAAACCTTGATTGTTTTTTCAATACTCATAGTATCACAAATATTTTTAAACATTTCATAAAAAACGTTTTCATTTTCGCCAATACAAGTGTCCATAGTTTTACAGGCGATTTCGGCTCCACCTTTGTGATGGTAGAAATAATCAATTTGTTCAAGATACTTATCAAAATCAACTTCCGCTGCGCAGTTTTTTCTAAAATCCTCTTCTGAAATTCCGTTGACTGAAATCTTAATATGGTCTAATCCCGCGTTTATTAAATCATCTGTAAGTTGATGAGACAACGCAATACCATTTGTTGTTATTGTTATTCTTTGAATACCCGCATACTTTTTTAACTTTTCAATCATAAAAGGCAGTTTTTTATGTAATAATGGTTCTCCCATCCCAGCAAACCCTATTTGCTTTATCCGATTGGGAAACTCATTAACTTGTTTTAACATGAGATTAAATAATTCATCGCTCATATACTCAAACTTATGACCGCTGTCTAATATCTCCTTCTTAGGAAGCGAATGCAGACAGTACTTGCATTTAATATTGCAATAACTTACAGGTTCCACTTCAATTACAAACGGAGTGTCCAGTGGTATTACGGTCCAAAGCGGAACCCGCTCCTTATGATAGATGTTACTGATTTGTGCCATTATAAATAATCCTCCATTTCACTCTTCAACCAACTGAACTTGTTAGCCAACTAACAAAATCTTTCAAAAAATATATTGATATCAGCAAAACAGTCTGAGTTTGCTTTTAACGTAAGTTCATCCCAGTCCCACCATCTCACTCGTTGGAGTATATCGATTTGGGGTTTGTTAAAGCGATACTTCTTTACTTTTCCCGGTACTCCTGCTACAACTGCATAGGCTGGAACATCTTCTATCACAACTGCTCCAGAACCTATGATAGCTCCATTACCAATACTTTTTACTCGTGAAGCGTTAATAATCACATTAGCGCCTATCCAGACATCATTTCCTATAGTTAAGCTGTGTGTCATTGCAGGAGGAGCAGCACTCATACAGGAAGAAATAGTAAGATGCTTTGTATTATGGTCAGATACGACTTGTACAGTGCGATTTATTGATGAATAATGCCCAATATAGTTTACCAATGAACTCCAACCCAATATAGCATCATATGAACTTACCCTTTTACCTATAGTCATATTTTTATATACTAAATTACGATTAGAGAGTTCCGTCCATGAGGAATAATCCTGTTCTGTATATCCAAATTCTTTTAACTCAGAAATTATTGAACTCACAATACTATCGGTTATCTGAAATATAAAAGCATAATGCTCATCACTATTAATCGAACAATACGGCATTACTTTAAAACCAGTCTGATATTCAAAAAATTTCCGATTACTGTAATCTGCATCAACAAAAAAGCTTATTTCAATTCCAAGTTCTATTAATAAACGCATATTAACAGAAGTAAATGTCCCTGCACCAATTACAACGATTTTTCTACCGTTTGCCTTTTGCATCAGTTGTTCCGCGAGTTCACGCATAATTGCATACCCACTCTCTTTCATATTCAAGTATCCATGGCGCATTTATAAATTTTTCACGATGTCTCGAAAGCTCCTGCTGCATTTCGTTAAGGTGAATTGAACAACCTGTAAGGTCATTTTTAATAATTTTATTCACCATAGAGATCATAAATGACCATTCAAAATAATACCAATAATATGCGTTAGACGGGAAGCGTTCACAGAGCCATTTTGTCCGTTCACGATAAGCTGCGCGGTAATCACAAAGGTACTGTGAAGTAATCATTCTGTCTTGTGAAGTTGCAGCAGAATTATTTCCTTCATGACGATAAACATGATATTTTACTATTCCATATGAAACTATACAATTTGCAGCTCCTAACGCCTTATACATTAAGTGAATATCATCATAAAGCCCGGTTTCTGGAAAACGAAGTCCTGATAGCAGGGAACTTTTAAACAGCTTTGTTGGAAATCCGTTATTAAAACGTTTACGCCACATTAATTCAATTATTGCCTCTTCTGCATTAAGCACAACCTTTTCCTCAATACCGATAAGTGAATGATGACCATTTTCCTCCTTTTCTGCCCCGCAAATTGCTATATCAGCATTATTTTCCATGGCTAAATCCATGAGAAATTCAAGAAAATCTGGCTCACACCAATCATCATCGTCAACAAAAGTAATCCATTCACCATTTGCAATATCGAGGCCCGTATTGCGTCCGGAACCAATATTACCACGTTCCCTATGAATGACTCGAATACGACTATCTTTTGTGGCATATGAATCAGCTATTACACCACTTTGATCTGTAGAGCCATTATCGACAATTATAAACTCAAAATCACGAAGGGTCTGATTTAATATACTCTCTATAGCTCTGCCAACCAACTTCCCCCGGTTATATGTAAGCATAATCACAGAAATCTTCAATCTCTTCACACCTCCCATGGTAGATTATTATTTCTATCAAAGCGATCAAAAATATGAGTAACATAGTCATTAACCCTATTTCTAAACCTACACTTTAGCATTTAAAAATTGCTGGTTAAAATGCAATTAATCTCCATCACAGAAACATATGTTTTTTACAAAGCATTTTTTTCTTCTTCAGAAAGCAGTGCATATACTTTATTTTCTAAAGCAGAAAAATCCGTCATTTTAGATGCTTTTAGTAAAAATAACTTATTCTTCAAAGAAGATGGATTATACAATTTTATCAAAAAATTAAACGTTAAATCTCCAGTTTGTATTTCACCCTTTTCACTTTTTAAAAGCAAAATGATATCCTGAAGAATTGGCATTAAATATAGATTCAATCTTAAAGCCAATACTCCATATCGCAACATTTCAGGAATTTGGCCAAATTCCCGATACGCACAAAAGAGCATCTGATACACTTCAGATAATCCACCACTTATATCTAAAAAACTGCTGCCACTATATAGTTCAAGCAATTCGAGTGCTTTTTCTAAGTATCGAACAGCATTTTTTTTGTTTTCTTTTCTATAGTACCAAGAACCAAACCAATATTCTAAATCTGGAGACTCACATCCACAGTCTTTTGCTTTCTTATAAATATCCCAAAGTTCTTCTTCTATACCCGAGTTACTTAGATATTTCAATTTAAAATAATTACAAAAGGCAGCTTCTTTTCTGCCCTCTGAAGGAACTTTCTTACCATTGTCGATTACATGAAGATATGCCTGTTCGGCTTCATCATATCTTTCAATCGCAAAAAGGCATCACCTAAATATGACCAAGCATTATAATCTTCCACATTTTCTGCAACTTCGTACTTCAACATACGAATATTACGTTCCAGTTTCCCTGACTCCTTGTATACCTGCTTCGTATAACCGGTATGATATATTGTTAGTTCCTTTGAGGCATCCACTACAACAACTTCACTTCCATCATTATTATACAAAACTTCATGAATCCTGTTGCGGTAACATAGTGTAGATATATTTCGAAATATCCTATCCTGAATTCCCATTGAAAAAACCTGACCATAATCATCCAGATTTACAAGTGAACTCCTAACCGTATGAGGTTTCAGGTCATTATTAAAGCCATTTTCAATGCGTAACAGAATAGGAATTATCTTTGCCGTACTATCTATGTCATAATATTCATCCGCATCTAAAAATACGATCCAATCACCTTTCGCTTTGCTAATTGCAAAATTCTTTGCTGCCGAAAAATCGTCAATCCATGGAAATAAAAAAACTGTAGCTCCCATCTCCTTGGCTATCTCAACCGTTCGGTCATCCGACCCTGTATCAACAACAATCTGTTCAAATACAGTTCCTTTGCCCCATTCTAGTGCTTTCCTGATATTTTTTTCCTCGTTTTTTAACTATCATGCATTGAGAAAGCTTTATAGAGCGTACCATATCAGATATTTTCTCCTGTTTCTATAGAATATCCCTCGAAGGGAACTAAGCCTTTCGAGGGACAATAAGTACAAAACAAAATAACAATTATATTATTTTAATAACTGTAAAACACCCTGTGGGAGCTGATTAGCCTGAGCAAGCATAGCTTGAGAAGACTGAACCAAAATATTATTCTTTGTATAATTCATCATCTCTTTTGCCATATCAACATCACGAATACGGCTCTCTGCAGCTGTCATGTTCTCGCTAGTTACACCTAAGTTATTGATGGTGTGTTCAAGACGGTTCTGCAAAGCACCTAAATCGCCACGAGTAGAAGAAACTGTATTAATTGCGTCCTTGATTGTCTTGATTGCAGCTTTTGCACCGCTCTGAGTGCTAACATCAACAGAATTAAGACCAAGAGCCTTTGAACTCATAGAGCCTACGCTAACAGTAAGAGTGTTGAAGTCTTCACCTGAATCTCCAATCTGTAATGCCAAACCGGAACCAACGGCTGATGTACCAGAACTCGTACCGACACCACCAATATCCTTCAAACCTTGTGCAAGTGTTATAGCTGTATCACCAGCATCGATAGTGCCAGCGATTTCAATTCTACCAAGACCAACACTTGATAAATCAATAGTCGCTGTTTCACCTGTTTTCAACGTTCCTGTAGCACCCAGTTTTTGTCCTACTAATGATTTACCATCTGTATCCGTACCATTTGTTCTGGTAGTAACATCAGCTAAATCAATAACTGTGGTTTTAGAAGAACCATCAACATTATTAGTAATTGTTACTGTAATTTTGCTTGTAGTTCCATCAACCTTAATGCCAACTTCTTCTCCTGTTGTAGCACTTTCTGATACTGCAATAGAAGCGCCAGAAGCACCTGTTACTTTAGCCGACCCCACAGTACTTCCAATACCTACCATAACTTTCGGTGCACCAGTTGTCTTACCAAGGCTACCATCTAGCAGGTTAATTCCGTTGAAGTTTGTACCTTCAGAAATACGATCGATTTCGCTCTTTAAAGAGTCAACTTCTTTTGTAAGGTTCTCACGGTCAACGTTATCCTGATAAGTTCCGTTAGCAGACTGTGTAGCCAGTTCAACCATACGGTTTAACATGGAGTGAACTTCTGTTAAAGCACCTTCAGCTGTCTGAACTAAAGAGATACCATCATTTGCGTTCTTAGAAGCTGTCTCAAGACCTGTGATCTGTGCTCTCATCTTCTCAGAAATAGCAAGACCAGCTGCGTCATCACCTGCGCGGTTGATTCTGTAACCGGAAGATAATTTTTCAAGGTTCTTAGATACGGATGAATTGTTGCTTCCTAACTGTCTGTAAGAGTTTAATGCTGCGATATTGTGCTGAATTCTCATGTGTTTTTCCTCCTTGAATATGTAACAGGGAAATCCTTTTCCCTGCATGATAGGACGCTTTCTGATTTCCAGATAAGCGTTAAGATGTTTGAAACCTCAGCGGGGTACCAACCGCTTAGCGGGTTTCGTGAAAACTTGACACTTGTGTCTTTAAGAAGCCTGTCCAATGAATTACCACCGCAAAATCAGGTTAAAACCACTTTGCACAAGTAATTCATCTTCATCTTCCTTTCACATACTTTATCGAGTCGGCAGCTTAAAAAGTTAAGTCATTTTTTGTAAATTTTTAAATATTTTTTGCAGGATTCAAAGAACCCAATCAGCAACCATATAATAAAGTGATACCTGCATACCTTGCAGCGTCTTTTAATCATTTTTTTCTATACCTGACGTTGCTTTCATTATAAGAAGGAATCTATTATGACGCACAAATTTTTAACATTAAATACAGCTTCTGCCGACGACCCTTTAAATTTCTGGAAACGAGTGATTCAAAACCAGAGTTTCCTGCTGCATATAGCTACAAAACTCCTTCCAACTCTGCCCTATCAGGAAAACCGCCTCCTGATCAGCCAGCTAAAGATACTAAAATCCCTGACCACTGACTTGGAATCCGCATTAAGTAATCCTGCAGTACAAAATATCACAAATTCCTTCCAGGCCATGTATCACAACGTAGACAATACAATTGATAAGCTCACATCGCTCATCTTAATCGACAACCGGGAAAAAGCAGCCGCACTGACCGAATATCAGTTAATTCCATTTCTACAGGAATGGCTGGAAGACACCTACTTCTGGACTCTCATCTATCCTGATAAAGAAAAAATGAAGGAATACTATGAAACTGAATTTGCTGAAAACCACAAAAACACCTACAGCAACAGGGGCGAAAAATATCTTATTTCCATTATGATTCCTGTTTACAACAAACTGGAATATACCAAAAGATGTCTGGATAGTCTCTTCCGCAACACAGATCTGGCCAAATACCCCTGTGAGCTGATACTTCTCAATGACGGATCCACCGACGGCACAGAAGAATATTTTGAAAGTCTGGGCATAACCAAGGTCATAAATTTAAAAGAAAATGTTAAAACAATGATCTTTTCCCTGCTATACCGGGTTTGCGAAGGGAAATATGCAGCATTTGTGAATAACGATACCATCCTCACAGAACACTGGCTGGATAACCTTCTCACCTGCTTACAGTTTAACCCTAACGCAATCATGTCTGTTCCCAGCACGCCAAACACCAGCAACCGGCAGGGTATGCTGGCAGAACTCACTCCTGAAAATGCAGAAGCAAAAGCGAAAGCCCATAACCGCCCCTGCCCGTACCTCTGGGAAGAGCGGTGCAGGCTCATGCCTGTAATTGCATTATACGATGTGGATAAGGTAAATACCATTGGATTTGCAGACCGCTATTTTCATACCATGGAATTCTGGGATGATGATTTTAGTCTGCGGGCAAGAAGGGCGGGATTCCATCAGATTCTCTGCCTGGATACCTGGTGTTACCATTATGGAAGCATTTCCGGTAAAGATGACCAGATTAAATACAGAACCCTTTTAATGGAAGATTGCTGTTCCAGACAAAATATGGGACTGATCCCTGGGAAAATAATTATTGTTATGATCCCTACCAGTTATCTCACATTGAGCTTACCATTCCACAGCAATCTACGGAAGTATCCACACTTGTCATTGATCCAGGCTTCGGAGCCGATGTTCTGCAGTTTAAAACACAGCTTAGAAGAATGGAGAAAAAAAGTTCATTCTCATTCCTTATCAATGACACTAATCTAAAAGATGATATAAATCCATTTAAAAGCCCGGTCATTGTCTCTCCCTCTATTTTAGAGACACATAAGCACATCCCGGAGGGTCTCTACAACTATATCAGTCTGGGCAGGGATTTATCAGTTTATCCGGACTACAAAGAACTGATTACAGAATGTTCCGCCCACTTAAAACCAGGTGGATTCCTATATTTTTATGTAGCAAATCCCTATGCTTACCATCTAAAACAGGAACTATCTGAAGAACGGATGCTAGATGGGAAAGCTTCCCTGGTTCTAATTAATATCCAGGAACTTCTGTCATTAATCATCAAACTTAATCTAAAGCCTCAGTTAAAAGCTATTCTTGATACCACATCACCCAAAGATCAAAAAGGTGGTTATACCGAACACCTGGACCAGTATTTCCTTAATGTGCGAAAAATAGGGCTAACCACTATTTTTCGCATGGCCAATAAAAAAGTTAAGGAGTAAAACCAATGAACCGGTTTTGCTCCTTAACTTTTTACTCTTAGACTCTTACATCAACATACTGCCCTAAACCAGTTGTCTTAATCTGGTTTGGGACTGCCGCATCCATCATCTTTAAAAGATCGGCTGCCTGCATTTCCTGGTTATCCATTGCCTTCTTTGCAACGCTTAATCCGGCACTCTGTTGAATTTTAGAAGAGCTTAACTGCATACTCATTGCTGCAATATCCATATCTTTCTCCTTTCACATAACATGTTTTAAGAAATTATGGTTCAACACTAATTATATCGACATTTATTGTGGAACTGATAAGTCATACTCCCTGTTCCTGATAACAATCAAGAGTAAACCAAAACTCCACTCCGCCCTCAACGTTTCTCACACCGCACGACTTCTTATGAGAGTCAATAATAGCCTTTACAATAGAAAGACCAATTCCGCTTCCCCCATATTCCCGGGTGTGAGCCTTATCCACTTTGAAAAATTTCGTCCACAGCTTCGGCAAATCCTCGTCCGGAATACTCTGCCCCGTATTAAATACGGTTACAAGCGCCTCTTTTCCATTCTCTTCGGCAGTGATAATAATCTCCCTGTCTCCGCCAAGATGATTAAGTGCATTATTTAAATAATTGGTGATCACTTCTTCTATTTTAAATTCATCCGCATAAACACGAATGGTATCAAAAGTTTCCAATTTCACCTTAGCTTCCTTTTGCTGGATTAAAATTCCGGCAGATCCAATCACTCCGCGGATTAGCTCCGTTAAATCAAAGCATTCCAACTGTAAATCGTCATTGCCAAATTCCAGAGCTGTCAGATTCAGCAGCTGACGAACCATTTTGTTCATCTTATTGGCCTCATCCATGATCACCTCACAGTAATAATCCCTGCTCTCCGGATCTTCTGCCATTCCCTCCGTTAAGCCTTCCGCATACCCCTGAATAAGAGCAATGGGTGTTTTCAGCTCATGAGACACATTAGCAATAAACTCCTTTCGCATCTCATCAATCTTTACCTTTTCCGCAATATCATTCTGCAGCTCTTCATTGGCACTGCGAAGCTGTCCGATTGTATCCTTAAGCCGGTCGGACAACTGATTCATACTGTTGCCCAGAATACCGATTTCATCTTTTTCATCACCAGTGTATTTTGCCTCAAAGTCAAGACCGGACATCTTCTCTGACAAATTCGCCAGTTGAAGAATGGGTGTTGTAATTCGTTTGGTGGTGAAATAAATAAACAAACTACCTATAATCAAAGCCATAGACCCCACATATGCCAGGAACCTGTTTGACAAAGCTACACTGTCCCTGATACTAGACAGCGGTATGGAGATTAGAAAAATAGTTTTATTATCCGAAAAATACCCCCAGCTCTCCAGGTAATAAGAATCCGAACGTTTATCATAAGTTTTTTGTACAATATAGTTGCTATGTTTTTTTAATACTCTGGCCTGGGGCATATCTTTGCCGAAAATATAATCCTCTACCCTGTTTTTTAAAAACTGTGGGTTACCACTTGTAGACATCAGATATTCGTCTGTTGTACTATCGATTAAAATCATCATTATATTATATTTTTCACCCATAGTCCGAAACATCTTCTGCATGGGGCCCTCATTTTTGAAATCAGGATCATAGGAATCATGGTAATAATTAATAATTCCTTTTCCGCTTTCATTGGCCTGGGCTACTACCTGATCAATCTCTGTATAGGCCATTTCCAGTATACGAACCTTGGCTCTGGTGTAAAATCCCTCTAAAAACCAGTTGTTCACACACCAGGTAGTCAAAAGAACAAATGCCATCAGACAGACAAATATCATGGCAAAACGCGCCTTTATGGAATGCTTCATTCACTCACCTCTAACGATTATGTCACTTCAAATTTATAGCCCATTCCCCAGATGGTCCGGATGTAATCTCCCTTTTCTCCCATCTTGCTTCTTAACTTCTTCACATGTGTGTCAATGGTTCTTGCATCACCGAAATAATCATAGTTCCATACATTATTAAGAATTTTTTCTCTGGAGAGAGCTATTCCCTGATTTTCCAGGAAATATGCCAGAAGCTCAAATTCTTTATAGCTTAATTCAATGTCTTTTCCATCAATGGTTACCTGATGTGCCACCTTATCTATACAGATACCGCCGATCTCAACCGAATCTGTATTCACAGCATTGCTGCGCCTTAATATAGCCTCTACACGGGCAACCAGGATCTTGGGGCTGAATGGCTTTGCAATGTATTCATCCACACCCAGATCAAAGCCCTGAAGTTCATCCCTCTCTTCCGTTCTTGCTGTCAGCATAATTATCGGAACCTGGGAATATTTACGGATGGTCTTGCAGGTCTCCCACCCATCCATCTTCGGCATCATCACATCCAGAATAATCAGTACGATATCTTTTTGCTCAAAAAATATGTCTACCGCTTCCTCACCGTTTGATGCTTCCACAACAGTAAATCCTTTAACACTGAGGAAATCCTTTACCAGTTTTCTCATTCTGGCTTCGTCATCTACCACTAATATTTTTAACTGTTCCATAAAAACCTCCCGAAATCAGATCTCAACTGTTTTCCTGTATTTATGAAACATATTGTACCAAATTGATAGCGGAATATCTACATTTTCACAGAGATTTCACACCCTTTCCCAATTAACCTTTGTAAAAGTAAAAAAAGGCAGATGCTCCTGTAAAAAGCATCTGCCTGTCCAATCTAATCTTATCTTAATTCAGTTGTAGGAATGGTATCCATATCATCAAACGCCTGATTCTCGCCGCCCATTGCCCAAACGAAGGTATAGTTGCTTGTACCTGCTCCGGAATGGATGCTCCAGGATGGGCTGATGACTGCCTGCTCATTCTGCATAACGATGTGTCTGGTCTGATTGCCTTCGCCCATCATGTGGAATACTACATTGTTCTCCGGAATCTCGAAGTACATATAGATCTCCATACGTCTCTCATGAGTATGAGATGGCATGGTGTTCCATACACTGCCTGGATCTAAAACAGTCATTCCCATGGATAACTGGCAGGTCTCAAGTACATCCGGATGGATGAACTGGTTGATCACGCGCTTGTTGGAAGTCTCCATAGCACCCAGTGGCTTCTTAGCTGCCTTCTCAATCGGAATAAAGGTAGTCTTGCATGCCTTGTGAGCAGGAGCACTTACCATATAAAATTTAGCTGGGTTTGATGCATCATCACTGGTGAATAATACTTCTTTGGTTCCCTTTGTGATGTATAAGCAGTCTTTATAGCCCATGCTGAATTCTTCTCCATCTGCTTTGATCTTTCCTGATCCGCCGATGTTGAAGATACCGATCTCACGTCTTTCGAGGAAAAAGCTTGTACCAAAGTTTTTCCAGATATCAATTCCCTTGTCAATGGAAACGGTTTCTGTTGTTGGCATACAGCCCAGTGTTACCATACGGTCAACATGGGAGTAAACAGCTACCACTTCATTGGCAACATATAAGTTCTCAATTAAAAATTCGTCTCTTGTTTCTTCTGTTGTGTAACGCTTAAAATCTTTCTGATTAGCAGAGTAACGAATATCCATTTATTAAAAGCCTCCTTATTTGTATTTGAAATAACTGACCATCTACATGGTATCATACGGCAGTTTTTAATTCAACATCTTATTGGATTATTTTAAATTTATCCACTTCTTTCTGGAGAAGTGCCGCCTGGGCTGACAGTTCTTCACTGGAAGCAGAACTTTCTTCTGCTGTAGCCGCATTGCTCTGGACTACATAAGAAATTTCATTGATTCCGTTGCTGACACTAACCATAGCAACTGCCTGCTCTCTTGCAGACTGCTCCACTGATTCCATAAGCCCTTTGGCATGATTTGCCTGTTCCATAACCTCTGACAGAATCTGGGCGTTTTCTTTTGCAGTCCCCATTCCATCTGTCACAGCCCGGGCTGCATTTTCCACAAGCAGCGCAGTGCGTTTGGCAGCTTCTGCGGATTTTGCTGCAAGGCTGCGGACTTCGTCTGCAACTACCGCAAATCCCTGACCTGCTTCTCCTGCACGGGCCGCTTCCACCGCAGCATTCAGCGCCAGAAGATTGGTCTGTGAAGCAATTGCATCTACATCCTTTGTAATCTTTGCGATTTCATCGGAAGTGTTTTTTTATCTCATCCATTGCCTGAAGCATCTGCTTCATCTTCTTGTTGCTTTCTTCTACCCGCGACAACGTCTGCTCTGCATAACCGGCAGCCTGCCCGATATGAGCCGAACTTTGTTCTGCCTTCTCTGTAATCTCTGTTATGGCAGTAGAAAGCTGGTCAATGGTTCCTGCCTGTTCCGTGGCTCCGGCTGCCAGAGCTGATGCTGCATCCGCCACCTGAGAGGAACCTGAATTCACCTGTTCGGCCGACTCACGAATTAAGCCTAATGTCCGGTTTAGCTGCTCATAAATCAGAATCAGAGAATCATGGATGGTAGAAAAATCACCGGCATACTCCCTGGTTACAGGAAGCGTCATATCTCCAGCCGCCATATTTTTTAAATGAAGGGTAATATCGTCCACTACTTCTTTCATCTGCCCGATCAGTTCATCGGTTGCCTGAGAGAGTACCTCCATCTCATCGCCGGTTTTTACAACTGCAACAGGAGGGGTATGAACATCTCCGTCGGAAAGCAGTTTAAGCCGCTCTGATATGGGACTTAATGGAGCTGTAATCTTGTGCAGGAACTTGACAAGTATGATTAAACCTGTGAAGCAGATCAATAAGGCTACAACTGCCAGCAGTATAATATTGAGTATTTTTTCCCTGTGATATCCTGCAACAGCACTGTCAATGTCGTCTATGTAGTTTCCTGTACTGATGTACCAGTCATATGGCTCAAATTTTATGGTATAAGCCCGTTTTGCAAATGTGCCTTCCTGGCCTGGTTTTGTAAAGAAGAAATTGGTGAATCCGCCTCCGGGCTGGGATCCGTTTTTAATAAATTCACGGATATAGTAATCTCCCTTTAAATCCTTCTCATCGTAGCGCTCTTTTCCTTCATATTCCGGATTCATGTGAACTGCGCAGAGACCAGTGGAAGTATCGGCCCAGAAATATCCGTTTCCATTGTCATAACGCGTATCCCGGACAATGGCTTTGGCATTGTCTAATGCCTCTTTTTCTGTAATTTCACCAGATTTATAGCGGTCGTAATTAACCTGTAACACACTAACCAGACTTTCAGTCGCTGTTTTAATATTTAAATCATAACTTTCGTAACTGGAATGGATCCAGTTCTGGTAAACCCGGTCCAGGCTGATATAAAAAATAGTTGTCAGAGCGGATATAATTAACATTACCATTACACTGACGAATACAACCAGCTTTCCTGTTACCTGCAATCTCTTACTCTTTTGTGCCTTCATGTAATACCCCTTTCTGATTGCAATTTTATTCAATATGGATTAGCATACACGGTATTTATAAAATCCGCAACTGACGTTTACTGAAAGTTTATTAAATTTCTGTAAAATATTTGTCAAATTTTAAACAATTAAAAAAATTCCCAAAAAAAAAGACACAAATATGGCGTTTTGAAACCTGTGTCTTTCTTCGGGAATTTATTTTTATTATTTTATGGCTGCCTGAATTAATTTTAAATTACTTTTCAGACGTTCATTGTCGGGGGCAAAAAGAAGTGCTGCTTTTGCATGGTCCCGGGATTCAGAATACAATCCCAGCCGGTAAGCGGCAATGGCACAAAGATCATCCGGAGTATAATCCCAGGAATAACCCATATTTACAAAGGTCCTTGACTTTTCTTTTATCTTCAGCGCTTCCAGGGTCAGATAATAAGCCATGGGCCAGTCACTCAGCTCATAGCAGATTTTGGCAAACTCCACATAAGGATCCCGCATGCCTGGAACTTCTGCAATGGCTTTAAAATACCACTGGTATGCTTCTTTTATCTTATCCAGCCGATAATACGATCTGGCAATCCAGCGCATGGCTGCACACCGTTCATCACACCAGGTAGCAGTGGGAAGCAGCAAATACTCCTTTAAGGTTTTAATGCTTTCCAGCCATTTGCTCTTATACATATACTCTCTGCCAAGATAGTACCGCATCCGCTCATCTCCGGGCGTTTCCGCAACTGCCAGCTCTAAAAGAGGCAGATAGGAACCCCCTGGATTTGGTGGGATCGGGATAATGGCTTAACACCATTCCATCAATATAAATCGTCTCCAGAGGTAATTTTCCACAGTACTGGACAAACTCATGTACCGGGCATTTCCACCGGAAGTCTTTACGCTGATGCACTTTAAAATAATAAAACTGTATATCCGGTGTTCCATCTTCCTTTAAACTCCAGTTGTAAAGATAGCGTCCCGTCCTTGCAACAGCTCCTTTGTTAACGGGCTTATGGTTCACCCACGCTTCTTCCAGCCGTTTTCTCCACCCTGGTTCAAACCGTTCATCAAGATCGGTGCAGACACAGATATCCACATCTTCCGGTACGTGATCCAGAGAGATATTTCTTGCCACATCAAATCTCCATGGCTTTACAATATCTACGTAGACAATGGCTCCCCGCTCTTTTAACTTTTCTACCGTATCATCTTCTGATCCGGTGTCTGTGACAACGATGAGATCCGCCTCATTCATGGAATCCATCCAACTATCTACAAATGATGATTCATTTTTACAGATTGCATAAACACAGATTTTCAGACCGCTCATCAGGATTCCTCCTTAGCTTCCGGTTTTCTGCTTTTTTGCTGAATCAGCAGGAGATTGCTTTGAAGCCTTTTATTTTCCGGGTCTGTTTTTAAAGCCTGATCCGCATACCCTTCGGCTGTTTCATACATTCCAAGCCGGTAAGCGCTGATTGCAGCATAATCATATAATGAATATCCCCAGCTTGCCGGGTCTACCAGATAGCTTCCCGTACTTTCCTTAATTGTCAGCCCCTTTTGAGCCATGGCAAAGCTTAAGGCCCAATTGGGATTCCATATAGCCAAATCTCGCTAAAGCAAGATAAGGCTCTCTCACCTCCGGGCATTCTGCAAGCGCCCGGTACAGCCAGACAAGCTCTTCTCTTTTATTGCCCTTTTCTGCATAAGCCTGAGCAATGAAGCGCATAGAGGCACTACGTTCCTCCAGCCAACTGGCGGTGGGCATGGAAAGATGTTTACTTAGTGTCTGTATGGCCTGGTCATAATCTCCATGGAATACATATTCTCTGCCAAGCCAGAACATGGCCCTGTCATCAAAGGGATTTTCTTTTACGGATAACTCCAGAAGGGGCAGATACTGGGTTCTTGGTTTTGAATTATCCGGGTAATGATTTAATACAAGTCCCGTTACCCAGCCTGATTTTTCCGGCTCTGATCCACTATACTCCAAGATTTCATGAACCGGATGAATCCAGCGGTATCCATGGCGTTTATGGATCTTTTCCATGGGATACTGCTTCTTTGGTGTTCCGTCTGGATTCAATGAAAATGTGAATAAATATCTGGCACGGGTCTGATCCTTTTTCCAGGCAGACTCTAAGATTTTTCTCCAGCCCGGTATAAATACTTCGTCTAAATCATTGGATACGCAGATATCTGCATCTTCAGGCACATGATCAAGAGCAACGTTTCGCGCTGTGTCAAATCTCCATGGGGAAATGGTTTCCTCATATACAGTCGCCCCCCCCTGGCTCTGAGCTTTTCAACAGTGCCGTCCGTAGAGCCTGTATCGGTCACAATTACTTCATCGGCTTCCGAAACCGCATCCATCCACCGGTCTACAAACTGCTCTTCATTCTTGCTGATTGCATAAACGCATATCTTATATCGGTTCAATCAAACCATCTCCTTTTAGAATATTCTGATTGCTAGATACAATATATGCAAAAAACAGTTTGTCCTGTGATAAAAATAAGACAATCCAGTTTTTTATGAAAGATTGACTCCGTATACGATTTCATAAATCTCTTTCTTATAAGGCATAAATTCCTCCTCAGTAAAAGGCTTTCCATAACTAGTCACCCATAACTGCATTGGACTGTCCTGTGGTTTTAACGGCATCTGCTCATAGTAAAAATGATTTACATAAAATCCCAGCCGTTCATAAAAGACTGCCCTTTTTCCTGTTGCGGGATTTTCCTCCGTCACAGGCTCAATTTCCAGAAATACAGGTTTTTTTATTTCTTTCACTGCTTCTTCGATCAGAAGTTTGCCATAGCCCTTACCTCTTGAAATCTTTGCAGTTGCCAAGTGCTCAAAAAAGGCACATCCAGGCAGATCCCAGTATCCCAGAAACGCCATGATTCTCCCATCCTCTTCCACTGCCAGGGTATGATAGGCGGGGTTCTCAAACACAAGTTTCTGGTTTTCCTTTGTACGTCTTTCCTGATCTATAAATGACTCCTCATAAATGGCATATATTTCTTCAAAGCGGTTCTGTGGTTCTCTGATTAACATTTTTTATCTCCTGTGGTTCTTATTATATTATTTGTATTTATTGTATCATAAATTTCTTATATTTGCAGACAAATGCACCCTGTCCGGATCTCTCCTGTTAATCTGGCAGGAGAAACCCCGGGCAGGGCGCATGGTTATATTACTTTAAGTTTATCTGTTTACTGAATGGTGATTCTTCCCTGTCCTGCCGGATTTGCATAATCAGCGCCTACATTTCCGCCTAAGTTATTGCGGATGAAAGCCGAGAGAATATCCACATCTGTCATTACATCATCACGGATTACTTTGCTGTTTTTAAACATTGTCATACCATCACCAGCCATCTTTAACATGTAATTGTGAGAAGCTACGGTATAGACTTTGGACGTATCGAGAGGAGAATCTCCAATCATAATATCTGCTACCCGGTATGCCCCTGCTACTTTTACAAAGTTACCTTTTTCGTCTACCTGTACGCTGGATGGAACTGAGGTTTTAATGGTATATTTTAAACCGGATACCTGTAAAAAGCCACCGCTTTCTTTCGGATAATTACGGGAAGCCATCTCCAGGGCATCCTTAATCTGCTGTCCGGTAACTTCTGCCACGCAGCCCATGTTTCCCAAAAGGATGTACAGTAAGTGTATCATTATATGTGATATTTCCTGGTTTAATGCCTGCGCGGACACCGCCGCCGTTTACAATACCGATGTCTGCACCAAGTACCTGGCGATATGCGTCTGCACAGAGATCACCTAAGTTGGTTTCTCCGCTTCTGACTGCCCGTTCCCCTGTAGCAGGATTGTTAATGGTCAGTTCCACGTCAGTATGTCCCAATACGACTTTTAAGGATTCATTATACTGGGCCTGAATGTGCTTGATAAACTGGTCTGTATCATAATCCAGAGCTTTTCCATCCTTGGATACTGCTGTTTTACCAGGAACGACCAGCTGGCTTCCCAGAGTAAGAACGTTTGGATCTTTAATCTTGTCCCTGTTTGCATTATAAATTTCTCTCCAGCGGTCAAAAGAGCCTAATTCTCTTTTTGCAATACGGCTTAAGGAATCGCCTTTTTGAACGGTGTAGGTACTGGATACTGCACCTGCAGGAACTTCAGCTACTAACTCACTGGCAAGAGAACCGTCTGGGCGTATGGTCAGCTTTCCGATATTCTTTAATTTAGTTCCTGTCTGGGTAAGGAGCACGTCCTTTCCATCTTTATTCTTAATATTTTTTGAGTATTCTTCATGAGAGTGACCGTCAATTAATGCATCAATTCCATTTGTGTTTTTTATTACACTGTCAGAAGTCCACCGGTCAGTCGTGCCGTTTTCCCCCCAGATGACCTACTAAAATAACGTACTGCGCACCTTCTGTTCTGGCACTGTTAACAGACTGCTGAATCTGATCGTAAAGCTTCTTACCGGTTTCATCTTCACAGAAACCATAAATATAATTGCCGCTTCCATCCTGGAAGTAGGCTGGTGTTGACTTGGTAAAGCTCTCCGGTGTGGTTGCGCCTACCAAAGCAACTTTTGTATTTCCGTATGTAAACATCTTATAAGGAGCAAACACTGGAGCATTGGTCTTTAAATCCATAAAGTTGCTGGAATAGTATCCGCAGCTTAATTTGCCTGCCAGTTCCAAAAACCGTGGCATACCGTAATCATATTCATGATTGCCCGGTACGGCAAAATCATATCCGACCTGATTCATAATGTCAATGATGTATCCGCCGTCAGAAAGTGTTCCGATGGGAGCTCCCTGAATCGCATCACCAGCATCAATCAGAGTCACATAGGGCGTCTGGGCTTTCATCTCTTTTTTATAAAGAGATAGACCCGCATAACCGATCTTTTCATCAATGCCGCAGTGAACGTCATTGGTATACAGAATCACAATATCCTGATCTGCAGCCCTGGCCGGAAACGATAGACCTGTGGCAAGGGACAAAACCATGAGTACGGACAGGCAAAGAGACAGAAACCTTCTTTTTGTACTTCCTTTCATTGCTTGAATCCTCCTTTAACATATGCTTTTTCCTATATTATATCAGAACAATGTAAAATTTCCATATTATTTTGTTAATATTTTCCTTTTATCTGATACTTTATTTCATAAAAAAACCTCTCTGTCTTAGCTTGTTGGCTTTGCAGAGAGGTTTGTAATTTATTTATTCAGTTTCTGTTTCTTCACTCACTTTAATTCCAAGATCTTCCAGCTGTTTGGGATCTACAGGAGCCGGTGCCTCAGACATTAAGCAGGAGGCATCTTTTACTTTCGGGAATGCAATGACATCACGGATGCTGTCTGCCCCAACCATCAGCATAATTACACGGTCAAGACCATAAGCCAGACCTGCGTGAGGCGGTACACCATATTTAAATGCATCTAACAGGAAGCCGAACTGCTCATTTGCCTGCTCTTTGGTAAAGCCCAGTACTTCGAACATCTTGGACTGAATATCACCCTGGTGGATACGGACAGATCCTCCGCCTAACTCTGTACCGTTTAACACGATATCATAAGCTTTGGCGCGTACAGCACCCGGATTGGTATCGATCAGAGCCCAGTCTTCTTCCATAGGCATAGTAAATGGATGGTGCATGGCTGTAAAGCGTCCCTGTTCTTCTGAATACTCAAGTAACGGGAATTCAGTTACCCATAAGAATTTAAATACATCCTTCTTTAAGAGTTCTAACTGTCTTGCCAGTTCCAGACGAAGGTTACCCAGTACGTCAAAGACAACCTTGTCTCTGTCTGCAGCAAATAAAAGAAGATCTCCTGGCTGTCCATCCATGGCATCTGCCAGTGTCTTAAGTTCTTCTTCTGACATAAATTTGGAGAAGGAACACTTGTAAGTTCCATCTTCGTTTACTGCCAGATACGCAAGGCCTTTTGCACCGAAGCCCTTTGCATAATCTACAAGAGCATCGATCTTTTTCCTTGGCATGGCTCCCTGTCCTTTTGCATTAATACCGCGGACAGATCCACCGTTCTCTAAGGCTCCCTTAAATACTGCAAACTCGGTATTCTTTACAACCTCAGACACGTTTTTTTCAGTTCCATTCCAAAACGCATATCCGGCTTATCAGAACCGAAACGATCCATGGCTTCTCTCCAGGTCATACGTGTAATCGGAAGTTCCAGATCGAAATTGCAGATTTCCTTAAACAGCTTTTTTAACAGTCTCTCATTGACTGCCAGTACATCTTCCACATCTACAAAGGAAAGCTCCATATCGATCTGTGTGAATTCCGGCTGTCTGTCTGCACGTAAATCTTCGTCACGGTAGCATCTTGCCAGCTGGAAATATCGGTCATAGCCAGAGCACATAAGCAGCTGTTTAAAAAGCTGGGGAGACTGGGGAAGGGCATAAAAGGAACCAGGATGAACACGGCTTGGTACCAGATAATCTCTTGCACCTTCCGGTGTGCTCTTAATGAGAGTCGGAGTCTCGATCTCTAAAAAGCCTTCTTCTGCCAGAAATGCTCTTGTTAAGGTAGCAACCTGGCTTCTGATCATGATATTTTTCTGAATGTCCGGTCTTCTTAAATCCAGATAACGGTATTTCAGTCTCAGTTCTTCTTTTGTTTTGCTGTTTTCCTCTACCGGGAAAGGAGGGGTCTCAGATTCTGAGAGAATTCTCAGGCTCTTGGCACGCACTTCGATGGCGCCGGTGGCCAAATTCTCATTCACACCGCCTGAGCGGTTCTCTACCACGCCGGTAACAGCGATAACAAACTCACTTCTCAGTTTTTCTGCTTTTGCAAAATTCTCTGCTCCGCAATCACTTTCTTCGAAGATGATCTGCAGAATTCCGGAACGGTCTCTTAAATCAACGAATATAATTCCGCCCTTATTTCTGCTTTTCTGAACCCAGCCCATTACTGTAACTTCATTTCCTGCACAGGCTGCTGTAACTTCCGTACATCTATGGGATCTTTTTAAACCCAACATTGACTCTGCCATAATTTCCTCCTAATTTGTTTCCTTCAGTGCTTCTTTATAAAATTCCTTAAACTGAGTATATCCTTCTTTTATAAGGCTTTCCTTCTGGAACTTTTTATTTTTATTCATCTGGGATACCAGGACTGTCTTACCTTTGGCGCGCTCATTCATGGCCTCTTTCACTGCTTCATTCATGACCGCATCGCTCACACCCTTTTCAATCAGGAATGCAAACCGTTCTTCACTGCCAGGTACTGTAAAGCCTTCTTCCATAAGTATGGTGATGATCCGTTCAAAACCAATGGAAAATCCACACGCAGGAGTATCCATACCGGTGAATTTGCCGATCATCTTGTCATAACGGCCGCCTCCGCCTACGGAACCTGGGAAACCGTCTACCAGAATCTCAAAGATAGTTCCTGTATAGTAGGACATTCCGCGTACCAGAGTGGGATCAAATTCAATCTTAAACTGGCTGGTAGTGATTGCACTCACGCTGTCAATAATAGCAGCCAGATTCTCTGCCTGTTCCGGTTCCATGGCATCTTTTAATACTTCCTTTAAGCTTCTGACACCGGAAGCGTCTCTGGTCACTGTCTCAAACAGAGCTAAATAGTTGGTGACATTCTCTTCCGGATAACCCGCTTCCTTTAATTCCCTGGCCACGCCATCCATACCGATCTTGTCCATCTTATCAAGAATAATAAAAACCTGATCATAAGATTCTTCTGAAAATCCGCAGTGAGCTGCCATGCCCTTTAAGATATTACGGTCATTAATTCTTACTGTATATCCTTTAAATCCAATCTTTCCAAGGAGTGTGGTGGTCGCAAGAATCAGTTCGATCTCCGCCAGTCTGGTAGGATCTCCAAGGATATCGATGTCACACTGGACGAACTGTCTGAAACGTCCTCTCTGGGGACGGTCTGCTCTCCATACACTTCCCATCTGAAGGGATTTAAAAGGGGCTGGTAAAACTGCTGCATTGTTGGAATAATATCTGGAAAGGGGAACTGTTAAATCATAACGCAGTCCGCTGTCAACCAGGTCATTCTCCATCTGCGCTGTTTCCAGATTCAGTTTTTCTCCCCGCTTCATAATCTTGAAAATCAGTTTTTCATTGTCGCCGCCCTGTTTGCTGCTTAAGTTCTCAATGTGCTCTACACAGGGAGTTTCAATGGAATTAAATCCAAATCCGCCGTATGTCTCCCGAATCTGGTTCATTACATATTCCCGCACCTGCATTTCCGCAGGGAGTATGTCCTTCATTCCGGTAACCGGTTTCTTTTTTAATGACATTTTTTTCACTCCGTTTATTATATTTTCTATCTTTCCTGAAAATCGCAAATCATGCTTTCTATTTTAAATTACATTTCTGATTTTGCAAGCATTTTTTCTTTTCTTTTTATCATTTCATCGATCCGGGCGATGTACTGCTCTACATCCTTAACATTTTCCACCCTCTCCAACCGGTTCTCCGATGGAAAAACAACTTTCGTGGTGGTTCCAGCACCGCAGGCTGCTATGGTCTGCTTTTCCTCCATAATCAGGATGTTGTAGATACAGGCTTTTCCAGGGGCTGAATATCCCACATTCTCAAAGTTACCAGCCATATTTTTCTGGCGGTAGAGGTAGTAAGGCTCCTGTCCCATGCTATGGGCGTAGGCTGCCGTTAAATCTACCATCTCCTGAGTTCCGGTGATTTTTAAATCCCCATATTGTTCCTTATACATATTAAGGCGGGCTGCCCGCTTAATCGCCAAAGTATGAACGGTAATGCCGTCCGGTCCCAGAGACTTAATCTCCTCCATGGTCCGTCTTACATCTTCCATGTCCTCCCCAGGCAGTCCGATAATTAAATCCATATTAATATTGTCAAAGCCCAAGGACCTGGCTAATAAAAATCGGTCCTTTACCATCTCAACAGTATGACGGCGGCCGATGATCTTCAGCGTCTCTTCTTTCATGGTCTGAGGATTTATGGAAATTCGGGTTACACCATATTTCTTTAATACCTCAAGTTTCTCCTGTGTTATGCTGTCCGGTCTTCCCGCTTCTACTGTAAATTCTTTTACAGTTGTGAAATCAAATGTATTCTTAAGCCTTAAGATCAGCTTTTCCAAATGCTCTGCACTGAGTGAAGTCGGTGTTCCGCCTCCAATATACACAGTATCAAGAGTTTTTCCTGCCATTCGCCTGGCTGTAAACTCCATTTCTTTAAAAAGAGCCTCCAGGTAATCATTCATTCGTTTCTCCCACTGGCTGATGGGAAACGACGTGAAGGAACAGTAAAGACAGGTGGTGGGACAGAAGGGAATTCCGATATAAAGACTGTATCCGTTTTCATAGTCAATGTCTGACAGCAGATCCAGCTCTTTTTTCGCAACTTCCAGGATTAAGTCCACCTTCTGATCACTGGTTAAATACGTATGTTTCATATAATCAAAAAACTTCCTCTTCTTTACTGCCGGAAAGAAGTTTTGTCATGGCTATTTTAACCGGACGTATCCCGGTAAGCGTTCCCCAGGGCAGCTCCCTGCCAGTCAGCTCTCCCGCCATACCGTAAAGCATCCGCTTTATCCGGTTTTTGGTTTCAAAGCGGTCAGAAAAGTCCACCTTTGTTTCGGATGCTTTTGTTATTCCCTGCTCCTTGTCTTCCAGACTTAACCGGAAGAAATCATCTCCAGTCACGCCATGTACAAGGAGCCGGAAATCTTCATCGTTTTTTTCCTCATGAAGGAAATGTTCACCCGGATAAAATGCCATAAGCAGTTCCCTGATATCCTGTTCAAAGGATTGATCATCTAATATTAAACCTATCATTTTTAGTCCCTATCCTCTGTATAATGCCACCGGATTATATGATTTTTCATGACCGATGGTAGTAACGCTTCCATGTCCCGGATATACCATGGTATCACCGGGAAGAGGGAACAGCTTTCCTCTGATGGAGCCTATAATTTTCAACTGGTCTCCTGTAGGAAAATCCGTACGTCCCAGGGATTCTAAAAAGGAGAGTATCTCCGCTGATTAATACGTCTTCCTCTTTCATATAGTAGCAGACACTGCCTTCTGTATGACCGGGAGTTGCAATTACATGAGTTAAAATCCCTGCAGGATCAATGGTTTCCCCGTCTGTCACGTAGCGATCTGCCTCTATGGAACACAGTCTTCCGATGTTTGTGGAAAGATTCACAGACGGATCGTTTAACAGCATTTTTTCATTTTCTCCGGCATAAATTACGATCTCCGGAAATGCCTGTTTTATCTCTTTGACTGCCATAATGTGATCAAAGTGGCCATGAGTGAGTAAAATGGCTTCCGGTGTTACAGACAGCTTTCTGCACTCCTCCAGAATAAATTCCCCTTCATCGCCGGGATCCACAATAATTGCCTTTTTTAACTGCTCCCGGAAAATAATATAACAATTGGTACCAATCTGCCCCACCGGGTATGTTTTAATTCTGAAATCGCTCATATTCTTATCTCCTGTTTCAATCGTTCACTTTGATCCGTCGGTTAAATAGTAAATACCGGAATATCCGTTCCATACAAAAGCTTTGCCTGATAATAATCTGCATACTCCATGTAAAGAATATTGTCTTCACATCTTGTGGTTATGAAGTAGTCAGCTGCGGCAAACAGACATCTGATATCATCTTCCATTGTGCCCATTCTTATTATCATCTCTGTGTTGTCTGCTTTCAGTTCCTCTGACACCGCTAAAACCTGCCGGTATCCATCTTCACCGGCAGAAGGACTGATATATAATAAAAGCCTGGTATCTGCAGGACTTAGCGCCGCATATTCCGTTAAAATTCGTTTCCAGAGGGAAAATGGACTTAAATAATCTGCAATCAGAAGAATCGTCTTCCTGTCTGATTTTGGAATCACCGGATTGATCTGATTCCAGTCTTCTCTCGGGTCAAACTTCTCAATGAAATCTTCAGGCGGCAGCAGAAACTCCTTCTGATTTTCTATCAGTTTCTCTTCTGTCCAGTTCCACCAGGCGATCCGGTTTAAAGCTTTTCTTTGCTCCTCATTAAACCGGTATCCAATGATTTTGGCCGGATTTCCACCCACCATTGCATAGGCAGGCACAGATTTTGTGACCACGCTCTCAGCTCCGATCACCGCTCCGTTGTGAATGGAAACTCCGCTCATTATTGTCGCCCCATTGCCGATCCAGACATCATTTCCAATGAGCACGGAGCCTTTTCTTTTGGTTCTGTCAGGAACGGATGCGGTCACAAAGGAAGGACTACCCTGAAAAACGGATTTGTAATTATGATTTAAATTAACAAGAAATGTAATTTTATCAGCAAGGGCGCAGTACTTTCCAATCTGTACACAGTGAACCCCTTGTGCAACGTTAAAGTTTAATCCTGACTGTATTTCCGCACCTACGATATAGCTGTCTTTATCGATCTGCATAAAAGGAAACCGCTCCTCGAAGCCTGTAACAGGCATGGTAAGTCTGGTTAAGCTTTTCACTGTCTGTGGAAGATATTTCACGGGATATACCATGGTCCACAACACCTTTCTGAATAAAAAGAGAAAAACTGCGTTATCCCGCAGTCCTCTCAATGTCAATTACACCTTCGATTTGTCTCAGTTTATCAACCAGTTTTCCAAGCTCTTCCACTCCATGAGTCTCAAAGGTCATGGTAATGGTGGCTTTCCCCTGCTTGTTGGTTCTGGAATTCATGGAAGTGATATCAATCTGCCTCTCAGTAAATACCTTGGAAATGTCAACAAACATACCGATTCTGTTATTGGCAAAAATTTTGATTTCCGTAGAATAACGTTCTTTTGTATTGTCCCCTTCCGGCTCCTGCCACTCTGCATCGATTAAGCGGTTTCTCTCATCTTCCGGAAGATTTAAAACATTGACGCAGTCTGTTCTGTGAATGGAAATGCCTCTTCCTCTGGTTACAAAGCCTACAATCTCATCTCCTGGCACAGGGGAACAGCATTTGGAGAAACGGACCGCAAGATCGTGAATTCCCTTTACAACAATTCCGCTTCCGGAGCGTCTCTTAATTGGAAGTCTGCTGCCCATATCCTCAATGTCGTTTAATATGGTGGTGTCTGTTACATCTTTCTTAAATTTCTTATCCTTTTCATCCACCATCTTATTGATGACCTGGCCTTCTAAACCGCCGTGGCCAATGGATGCAAGCACAGAATCCCAGTCGCGGAAGGCATAGCGTTTCATAACCTTCCCCTGATATTCCGGTTTGTTAATCTCAGAATAATTAATTCCTTTGGCTTTACAGTAGCGGTCCACCATCTCCTTGCCCCGGAGAATATTGTCTTCTTTCAGCTCTGTCTTAAACCATTGGTTGATTTTATTTTTTGCCTGGGTGCTTTTCACCACATTCAGCCAGTCCCTGCTTGGGCCTTTGCTGTTCTGAGAGGTGATAATCTCCACCTGATCCCCGTTTTCAATGACATATTCAATGTTCACCAGCTTGCCGTTGACTCTGGCACCAACCATCTTGTTTCCAACTGCACTATGGATGGAGTATGCAAAATCAATGGGGGTTGAACCGCTGGGAAGATTCTTTACATCACCTGACGGAGTAAAGCAGTAAACACTGTCGGAAAACAGATCAAGGTCACCCTTAACCATATTTAAGAATTCCTTGTTGTCGGACATGTCCTTCTGCCATTCTAAAATCTGGCGGAGCCAGCTTAACTTCTCCTGCTCTTTGCCTGCCGCAACCTGACCGCTTCCGCTCTCTTTATACTTCCAGTGAGCCGCAATTCCGTATTCAGCAGTACGGTGCATCTCATACGTACGGATCTGAATCTCAAAAGGCTGGCCGTTGTTGCCGATCAGTGTTGTATGAAGAGACTGGTACATGTTGGGTTTGGGCATGGCGATATAATCCTTGAAACGCCCCGGGATAGGTTTATACAGTTCGTGAATTACGCCAAGTGCAGCGTAACAGTCTTTTACGTTGTCAACAATAATCCGCACTGCGAACAGGTCATAGATCTGATCCAGTGTTTTATTCTGGTTGACCATTTTTTTATAGATGCTGAAGAAATGTTTAACACGTCCATCCACTCTGGCCTCAATACCAGCTTCCTTTAAATGTTCTTCCACCTCATCAACAATGCTCTTTACAAAGTATTCTCTGGCATCTTTTTTTAGTGATATTTTTTCTGCCAGCTCATAATAGGTGTCCGGCTCCAAGTATTTTAAAGACAGATCATCCAGTTCGATTTTAATTTTGGAAATACCAAGACGATGGGCAATGGGAGCATAGATCTCCATGGTCTCCTTTGCCTTTTCCTTCTGCTTTTCAGGCCTCATGTACTGAAGCGTCCGCATATTGTGAAGACGGTCGGACAGCTTAATAATAATGACACGAATGTCCTTCGCCATGGCTAAGAACATCTTTCTTAAATTCTCCGCCTGAATCTCCATCTTATCCATAGACCAGGAAATCTGGGTCAGTTTGGTGACTCCGTCTACTAAAAGAGCCACCTCTTCCCCAAATTCTGCCTTCAGTTCATCTAAGGACATAATGGTATCCTCTACCACATCATGGAGGATTCCTGCAGCAATGGTCTCTTTATCCATCTCTAAATCGGCCAGAATGATGGCAACACAAAGAGGATGAATAATGTAGGGTTCACCGGATTTGCGCACCTGGTCCTTATGGGCATCGGCTGCAATATGATAAGCTTTTTCTATCATGGAAATATCATCAGATGGGTGATATCTCTTTATGCTCGCAACCAGTTCTTCATAAAGGGCTTGCGGACTTGTAAAATCAGCGGGCGCCTCCAGATCAATGTCTACTTTCTTCATTTCTTTATGTTCTTTATCAAATTCAGTCACCTTGTTTTTCTCCATCATTGGATTATCTGCCATATGCCGTCACCTTTTTGTAACATTTTTGTTTTCACCGATTTTTAAACGTAGTTATCATACATTATACGTATTGTTGTCGAAAAAAGCAATTATTTTTTCTTTCTCTTCCTGTCCGATAAATGCGGCTTCCAGTGCATAACGATTCATCTGTCTTAAATCCGCTTCTGTAAAACCCATATGTTTTTGAATCAGTTCTGCTTCTTTTTCCAGAGTGGTATCCGATACCGTCATATTGTCCGTATTATAGGTTACCGGGATGCCCCAGTCATAAAAAGCTTTTAATGGGTGCTGATCAATGGAAGGAACCGCCTTTGTCTGGAGATTGCTGATCACGCACATCTCTAAGGTAATTTTTTCCTTTTTTAAGAGGTCCATACAGGATTCTGACTGAATTGCAGCACAACCATGTCCGATTCTCTTCGCTCCATAGGAAACCGCTTTTATAATATTCTCGCAGTCTCCGCATTCTCCTGCATGTATGGTAAATGGAATACTCTTTTGTCCGGCTCTTTTAAAAAGAGGTTCAAAATGAGCCATGGGAACAAGTCCTTCCGGTCCTGCAATATCAACACCCACAACGCCCTTGCCGAGATAGGAAGAAGCCAGTTCAAAGGTCTCCTCATTCTCTTTATCAGAGCCGTTCACCATTGAGCAAAGTAAAAGTCCTGCTTTTAAATCAGTCCCTTCCATTCCCCTGTTCATTCCTTTAATGACGGCTTCTAAAATTCGTTCCTTTGAAAGTCCTTTTCTCATATGAAGCTGAGGTGCAAAACGGATTTCACTGTAAATCAGTCCCTGAGCAGCAAGGTTTCTGGTTAAGTCCTCACTTGCCAGTGTCAGAGCTTCTTCTGTCTGCAGAAGCTGCCCTGGTAAATCAAAACATTTCAGATAATCCACAAGGCTTTCACAGTTTTCCCCCACTGATACACTATCCTTTATATCCTGTCCTTCAAAATCATATCCAATCTGCGCTGCTAAAAGTCTTACCACGTCAATCGATAAAGACCCATCCAGATGCAGATGGAGGTCAGTTTCCGGTCGCTTCATAACGATCCCTCCTTCATTCAATGGAAATATTCTATCATATAATAAGGAAAGCAACAATTATTTATTTTACATAAAATTAGCGGCACCATTTGACAAGTGCCGCCTTAACCTGATTTTGTTAAAATTTTTATTGATGTACCATTTCTTCATAGAATTCAAAGGCCTCTTTATCAGTAAAGCCTTCATGAACGATTTTCCTGACCGCAGCGCACATTTCAACCGGATTTTCACTCTGGAATATGTTTCTTCCCATATCAACTCCCTTTGCACCATGGCTGATGGAAAGATAAGCAAGCTCCAGTGCCTGCCGCTCCGGAAGCTTCTTTCCTCCCGCTACCACAATAGGAACCGGGCAGGCTGCAACCACCTCTTCAAAGTTCTCGCAGTAATAGGTTTTAACAATATTGGCTCCCAGCTCCGCAACGATTCGTGTAGCCAGCTTAAAGAACCGGTCTGTACGCTCCATCTGTTTCCCCACTGCCACAACGCCCATGGTTGGAATACTGTAGCGCATTCCTAAATTAACTGCTTTGGAAAGATTGTCAAGACTGGACAACTGTCCATCTGCGCCGATAAAAGTCTGAATTGCCAGACAGTCCGCATTCATACGTATTGCATCTTCAATATCCACCGCCAGTATTTCCCTGGAAAGATCTTCATCAAGCATGGAAGAGCCTGAAGTTGCACGCAGGGCAATTCCTTTTCTGCCCGAGGCAGGAACACAGCTTCTGATCGCCCCCCTTGTGCCCATTAAGACATCTACATAGGGAAGGATTTTCGGAACAACCAGGTCCAGGCGTTCCAGACCTGCCACAGCGCCCATAAAGTACCCGTGGTCGAAGGCAAACATTACCGTATTGTGGCTGGTTTCATCAAAGATATCAGACAAATGCTTTTTCATACCCCAGTCTAAATTATTTGCTCCCTTTACATAAAATGGCTTCTCATTGCCAAAGGGAATTTCTGTATAATAATTGTGTTCAATTTTTACACCATCAAGATCTGCCATATGTATTTTCTCCTTTATAGGAAAGCATTTAATTAGAAATCATAGTTATTCATATTATCTTTGTTAAATATGGTCCGCTCCGGGAGAAGAACAACGCCGTTGTTTACCTCTGCGGTAGCCGCCCCCTCTACCAGGCAGTTATTTGGCATTACTTCCACTGTCCCGATTTTTGGAATGTCCAGCTTGTCTCCTACCTTTAACTGGTTTCCTGCAGCTACGTATGCTGCCAGGTAGCAGCCAATGGCTCCCTGAACCTGACAATCCCAAAGCCCCCACTGCTCAATAATTCCTGCATTGCAGTAATCCTTAATGGACATAGGAGAAGCAAAACCGGTAATGGTCACATTCTCTTTGGTAAGTCCTTTATTCTGAGCTGCCTTACACTGCCCTGGTAAAGCCGTAGAATCATTGCAGATAATTAAGTCGATGTCCGGATTGGCTTCCAGAATGGAGGCACCTATGGAAACAGCTTTCTCTGCATCCTGCTCAGAATAGTAATTATCCGGTGCTACATTTTCCCAGTTTGGAAACGTCTTCTTAATATAAGCCTCTCCTGCTGCCTGCCATGAGTTCTGATCCGCAACGGTTGCCTGAGAATAATGCCAGCAGTATTTAATTTTATCTGCTTATATCTTTTCCACGTTTCGTTAATGAATCTGCGCCCATATCCACAAGCATTTTCCCAAGTATATCCGGCGTTCCCTGAGAAACCATCAGGGTGCGCGCTGTATCGGATACATCAGAATCCCAGGTGACAACACTCACTCCTGCAGCTGTAGCTTCTTTCAGTGCCGAATCCAGACCGGTTGCATCTACGGACGAAACACAGATGGCATCCACACCGCTGGCTACTGCATTGTTAATCACTGAAACCTGATCTGCAACAGCAGCGTTGGGACTTCCCTGGTAATCCACGTTAATTCCCCACTCTTTGCCGTATTTCTGAGCTCCCTTTGCTGCTGATTCAAAAAATGCATTTCCCGTCAGCTTTGGAATAAAAAACTACAGTCTTTCCGGTGATATCAGATGCCTTCTTTTCTGCTTTTGCTGCGGCTTCCTTATTTGCTCCACCCGCCCCGTTGCAGCCTGTCAGTGCAGATGCAGCCAGGATTCCTGCCAATAAAAGCGCCATTCCCTTTCTCATACGAAATTCCTCCTTATTATATAAAGCTTTATTTGTGAGGGATTCTCCCTCTTATTACCGTTTTCACTCTTAATCCGGGGCGGTTTAGTAATGCCCGTCCAATAATAATGACCAGTAAAAGTATGCCCACGGGAATATCCAGATATTGCTGGCTTACCTTAAAGCAAAGTGGCAGACCAAATCTTAACGTTCCGATGGCCACTGCCGCCAGTGCCGTTCCGGGAACACTCCCCTTTCCTCCTGTACTTAACGTCCCGCCCAGAACTACTGCAGTAATAATGGGCAGAGTCAGTGTAGCTCCAATATCACTTTTCGCAGTCCCCAGATAAGAAGTCAGAATGATGCCAGCCACCGAGGCACTGACAGCCGAAAGAACGTAAGTACTCATTATTATCATCCTTGTATTAATACCCGAATATTCCGCCGCATTCTGGTTCACGCCAACCAGAAATACTTCTCTTCCGTACCGGGTCTTGTGTAAAAGAATGTAGGCAAGAACTGCCAATGCCAGAAATATAATCACCTGAAATGGAATGATTCCAAACAGCCTGTATTTTGACAATCGGAGAAAACCTTCCGGGAAACCCTCCGATTCCTTTGTAGCTTTCTGTTGCAGAAAGTTTCGACACCAGAAGCCCGATTCCTGTGTACAAAAAACTTCCGCCCAGTGTCACTACCATGGGCTGAACCCCGCAGTATGCAATAAAAAATCCTGATATTCCTCCGCACACTCCTGCTGCTGCCATTGCCAGACATGATGCCGCCCAGATATTAAAGCCAAAATCCTGCCAGGCAACCCCCAGTATGATAGACGATAATCCTACAATGGACCCTGCCTGTATATCAATTCCTCCCGTAATCATTACAAAGGTAACAAAAAGGGAAATGATACAGATAGAGATAATATCATTCATACTTCCAAACAATACTCTGGGCATTAAAAATTTACTGTTTTTCAATGCAAAAATAATTATTTCCAATAAAATAATAAGAGTCAGAACAAACTCCCACTTTTTCCATATCTGCTTCAATCTGGGTGAAAAGGAGATTTTCATGTTTTTTCCCCTCCTTTTTGTGCTGTCCTTGCCATTAAAATTTCATGGCGGTTTTTCCTGACTGTATGATTCTGGGCTGAAGTATTAATTACTACAATGGTCAGCAGTAAAAAACCGGTGATCGTATTGTCATAATCAGAGGAAAATCCCAGGAAAACAAGAATTCTGCTGATTGATGACATGATCACTGCACCAATGGATGCGCCTGCAAGACTTCCCACTCCACCTGTCAGGCTAAGTCCTCCAAGAACGCAGGCAGCGATTGCCTTCATTTCATATCCGTTTCCGGCTGTGGGTGTAATGAAACCAATTCTGGAAGCGTAAATCATGCCTGCCACAGAGGAAAATATTCCACACAGGACATATGCCAGTATTTTTATTTTATTAGCCGGTATTCCTACCAGCGTTGCCCCTGCAGAATTATCTCCCACGGCCACAAAATATTTCCCTTTTCGGGTTCTGGTAAGAATGATATGTCCTATTATTACAACCAAAACAGCAGCGCCATAAAAGTATGTAACATTTTTGGTAAGAAAACGATTTGACATTAAGGTGAAATCAGCAGGGAGATTTTCAACCCAGGCGCCCTTTGTATATACATAAATAATTCCCCTGACCACACCATTGACACCAAGCGTAAATATGAGGGAGGGAATATTTAATACAGCCACACCAATTCCATTAATTACTCCCACCACAGTTCCCACGAAAACCGCAGCAAAAAGTGCTGTTACAATTCCGTAACCATCCCGAAGCAGCGTTGCACCTACAGCAGCAGACAGCCCCAGCACTGCGCCAATCGATACGTCAATTTCACCAGTCAGTATAACGAATGCAATCCCTGCAGAGAGAAACGTAAATACAACACTGTCATTGAAGCAATTGATTATGGTTACCGGCTGCCAGAAACTGGGGTTTATTAAGCCTACCAGAAAAATCAAACCTGCCAGAAATAAAAAGCTGTTTATCTCCCGGCTTTTTAAAATTTTCCTCATATCTCCACCTGCTTTCCTTCCCCAACACCAAAAGATGCTGCCATCAGCCCGGCCTGTGTAATTTCACGCTTTTTCAGTTCCCCTCTGATGCGCCCCCGATACACCACCACAGCCCGGTCTGACAGTTCCACAATTTCTTCCATGTCTGAAGAAATCAGCATTACAGCAACCCCCTGTTTTTTTAGTTTATGTATGATCCCGTATACATCTTTTCGGGCCGCTGCATCGATACCTCTTGTTGGTTCATCAAGAATTACAAGTTTCGGACCAGTTGCCAGGGATCGTCCGATCACTATTTTCTGCTGATTGCCTCCGGATAAACTGCCGGATAGCTGGTCTAAACCGGTAATTCGTATTCGGAAGCCTTCCACATATCTTCTGGCTATTTCGTATTCCACTTTTTTATTTATGAAGATTCTTCCCATTGTTTTTCCTGTAACAAGGGAAGATGTGACATTTGCCGCCACATCGCTGATTGTGAAGAGACCATTTAAACGGCGGTCTTCCGGAACATAGTTGATACCCGCTTTCAGAATTGCCCTGGTGGATAGTCCCGTAACATCCTCTCCCTCTAAAAGTGCCTGTCCGGATATGGTCTTGTCTCTGCCAAATACAGTAAGCGCCATCTCTGTCCGCCCGGCACCTACAAGTCCTGCCACGCCCAGGATCTCCCCCGGATAAATTTTCAGATTAATATCCCAAAATCCATATCCTGAGAAATGGATTAGTTCAAAAGCAGGTTTTAATCCGATATAATCAATCTCCTTAGTCTCCTGTTTTTTCGCTTCTTCGCAGTCCGGCGGTAGAAGCCCTTTAACCAGCATATCTCTGGTAAATTCAGAAATATTACCTTTCAGTGTAATGACACCGTCTCTCATAATTGCCACATGTGTGGCAATCTGAAACACCTCAGTCAGACGGTGGGTAATATATATGATACCAATTCCCTTTTTCTTTAAATCTTCTACAATCTTAAAAAGGCTTTCCACTTCGTCAAATGTCAGGGCGCTGGTAGGTTCATCTAAAATCAGAACTCTCGCCTGCCTCATCAGCCCTCTTAAGATCTCCACCAGCTGCTGTTCTGCTATGGACAGGCTCATTGCTTTTCTGAAAATGTCCAGATCCCAGTTAATCTCATGCATGATCTCCTTCAGTCTCTTCCGAAGCTTTGCCGGTTTTTCGTGAAAGCCCATAATAATGTTTTCCTCTACTGTCATATTGGGAAACAGCATAGGTTCCTGGGGTACCATATAGATTCCTTTAGACAGAGATACACCCGGTTTACAGGCATGAATCCTTTCACCGGCAACAAAGATGCTTCCTTCATCAGGCTGATAGATACCCATAATAATTTTCATCAGCGTACTTTTTCCGGCACCATTCCCCCCAATTAACGCCAGGACTTCCCCTTCCCCTACACTGATATCGATCCCTTTCAAAACAGAATTGAAACCAAAGGATTTTTTTATTCCGGTTGCAGTAAACAGACCATGACCCTGACTTGCTGTTTCTGATTGTTTCATGATTCTCCCCACCCGTTGATACAATATTTTTGTTTATGTATTAAACTTTTGTTACATTCATGATGATACATGATCTAATTTTGATTGTCAATAGCTTCACAAAAAATATATAGTGTTTTTTGCACTAATTTGTTTTATATTTTCTATATTATTTAGTAATATTAATTCACTTTATAGGGTTTTTATCAGGATGATCATTTTTATCTCAGCACTATTGACAGATGATATGCCAATTGCTATACTACGTTTAGTTGCAAACATTTTATTTTATTAACAACTTTTGTGACAATCTTAAGAAACCGGGGATAAACAGAATGAATTACGAAGAATCACTTATTGTTAAGACAGCATGGTACTATTATATCGAAAATATGACCCAGCAGAAGATTTCCGACAAGCTTGGCATTTCCCGCATGAAAGTAATAAAGCTGTTAGATAAGGCAAGACAGAACGGAGTGATACAGTTTAAGATCTCACAGGAGCGCAGCCATCACCTTCATGCAGAACAGGAATTAATCAGAAAGTGGAATTTAAAGGATGCGTTTGTGGTTCCCTCCTCTCCTGATGATTCCTGTGCCAACGATACCGTTGCCAAAGCAGCTGCCATGTACATCAACGACCGGATTACAGAAAATACCTATATTAATATTGGATACGGAGATACCTTAAGCCGCGTCTTAAATCAGCTTGCAACCGTGGCAGAAGCGCCTCTCTCCGCCGTTTCATTAACAGGGGGGAGTCGGCTATTATCTCCCCAATACCTTTTCCAGTGTATTTAATACTAAACTATATCTGTATCCTGCTCCTTTAATCGTTTCAACAAAAGAACTGTGCAGCCAGCTAAGGCATGAGCCATCCATTCAGGAAATCTCCAGGATGGTGAATCTGGCTTCTATGACAGTAATCAGCATTGGAGGAATTAACGAGGATGCAACAATCATAAAAAATGGGATTTTCACCAAAAATGACTTTCTGTATCTTTCCATGCAGGGAGCAGTGGGGGATCTTTTAAGTCATTTTATTGATAAGGATGGGAATCCTGTTGAAACAGATATTGAAGAGCGGCTATTAAGCACTCCTCTGTCCACGCTTCGGGAACTGCCCAGTGTTATTGGCGTGGCAGCTGGAAGCAGCAAAGTTAAAGCAATCCGGGCATCCTTAAAAGGCGGATATTTAAATACACTGATTACCGATGAAGAAACTGCACTGAGCCTGCTTAACGAAGATCCCGGTTGATATTAAAAATCAAAATGGAGGTGTCTGCATGTCATCAAATTATCTTTTAGCAATTGACGCTGGAACAGGGAGTGTACGTGCCGTACTGTTTGACTTAAAAGGGAGTCAGATCGCCTGTGTTCAGGAGGAATGGGAACACAAAGAAGATCCTGATTATCCAGGCAGTATGGATTTTGACTGGGTGGAAAACTGGGAACTTGCCGCATCCTGTATCCGCAGGGTAATCAGTGAAAATAATGTAAATCCCAGTAATATCGCCGCAATATCCACTACCTGTATGAGGGAAGGTATTGTTCTTTACGACAAAGAAGGCCGTGAAATCTGGGCCTGTGCCAATGTCGATGCCAGAAGTAATGATGAAGTAGAACAGTTAATCCAAAACGATCCTGAACTGGAACGCCTTTTGTATCAGGAATCGGGACAGTCCTTCGCCCTGGATGCCATTCCAAGACTTCTCTGGGTGAAAAATAAGCTGCCGGACCGATACGAAAAGACCGCATATATAGGAATGTTTAATGACTGGCTTATCTATAAATTAACGGGAATTCTGGCCGTTGAGCCAAGCAATGGCTCTACTACCGGACTGTTTCGCCTGGCCTCCCGGACATGGAATCCAGAAATTAATGAAAGATGCGGATTACGGACCGACTTGTTCCCCCCTGTAAAGGAATGCGGTACTGTGATCGGAAAGACCATGGCAGGGTTACAGCCTTCTACCGGGCTTCCTGAGGGCATACCTGTGGTCGCCGGTGGCGGTGATGCCCAGCTTGGGTGTATTGGTGTGGGAGTGGTAAATCCCGGGGAAGCCGCCGTGTTTGGCGGCAGCTTCTGGCAGTATGAATACAACACCGACACTCCCATTATGGACCCGGACTGCCGCGTCCGGGTTAACTGCCACGCCATTCCTTCTCTCTGGCAGTACGAAGCGCTGGCATTTAAGCCAGGTCTTGTGATGCGCTGGTACAGGGACAGCTTCTGCAATGCTGAAAAAAAGCTGGCAGCTGAAACCGGCAGAAATGTTTACGATTTGTTAAATGAAGAAGCAGAAAAGATACCGGCAGGCTGTTATGGAATGATGTGTGCATTTTCAGATATTATGAATTTTATGAAATGGAAACATGCAGCTCCGTCTTTCTCCAATTTTGAACTGGACTCTGCCAGATTTAATCATTATACCTTTTACCGTGCAATTCTGGAAAACACAGCTCTGGTCACAAAAGGGCATCTGGAGCTTGTAAAAAGCACAACCGGTAATCTGCCGGAGGAAATAACCTTTGCGGGAGGCGCTGCCAACAGCCATTTATGGGCGCAGATTCTATCGGATGTGCTGGGGATTCCGGTTAATATACCAAAGGTAAAGGAAGCCACAGCCTTAGGGGCTGCAATTATAGCAGGTTATGGAATTGGTTTATACCCGGATATCCGGCAGACAGCCAAGGAGCTCGTTGTAATTGAAAAACACATCACACCCGATATGGAAAAACATAAACAATATGGGGAAATCTATGAAACATGGAGAGAATTTTATAAAATGCAATTATCGCTGTGCGATCGCAGGATAACCAAAAACATGTGGGCTGCCCCAGGCCTGTGAATAAAAAGGAGGGAATAAGTATGTATATCATAAATGAATCGGAACGGGAATATCGATTCGGAGACAGCGGACCAAAATATCTGATGAAAGGACCACGTATGAATTTTGCAGTGGTACAGTTTCAGCCGGGCGAGGACTTTACCGCACATTATCACAATGTGATGGAGGAGAACTTCTTTATTCTGGAAGGTGAAATAAAGATTGTTGTTGATGGAGTGACTTACCATTTAAAGCAGGGAGATTTCATACATATTGAACCAACAGAAACCCATTACTGTTTCAATCCCTTTGAAGTCAGTGTAAAGATGATTTCTACTCTGGCTCCCTATCAGGAATCGGATAAAGTGGAGCTGAAAGATTATACATTTTAAATGACGGTAAGATTGAAAAAGGGGCTGTGAAATAACTCCTCAATAAAATAGGACTTTCCGATGCACGTTCGTGCATCGGAAGTCCTATTTTTGTGGTATAATTTAACTATGACGAAAAACAATACCATAGATTATTTTATAACAAAACAAGCAACTTTACCACTGTTTATTTCAGATTTTCTAGATATTTGTGATCCGGTTTTAACATTTGATCAATTCATGGAGGGAATTAATTTAACAAAGTACCTGAAATGCCTGCCTGAGTATGAAACAGGACGTATCAGATATAATCCGATTAACATGCTAAAAACGGTACTCTTTGGGTTTATGACTCAGGGGTATATGTCACTTAGAGAACTGGAGGACAGCTGTAAAGTTAATATTAGATTTATGTATCTCATGGATCATGAACATCCGACTTACCGTACCTTTGGATATTTCATTAACGAAGTTCTCGCCAGTTCAATAAAAGAAATCTTTTATGATATCAATCAAAAGATCTTTGCAGATGAGCACGTGGATCTTAACCATATCTACATCGATGGCTCAAAGTTTGAAGCAAATGCAAACAAGTATTCCTGGGTATGGAAGAAGGCAACAGAAAAATCAAGATACCGACTTTATGAAAAGATAACGGCTTTGCTGGAAGAAATCAACAGTACGTTAGCGTTCTCAGGACTTAAGATGTTAATAAATACGGAATACATTCCAGAAGAATTAAAAGAAATGGGATCTCGTTACGCTGATTTCTTTGAACTGGATTGTATAACATTTGTTTACGGGAAAGGTCATCGAAAGTCTGTTCAGCAGAGACAGTATGAGACTTTGTTGCAATACGCATCCAAACTGGAAGAGTATGTAGAAAAGGTGTCTATCTGTGGCCCTGATCGTAACAGTTATTCAAAACAGATCATTCAGCTACGTTTATGCGTATCAAAACGGACTATATGGGAAATGATCAACTGTTACCCGCCTACAATGTACAGGTAGGTGTGGCAGATGAATACATAGCGGTCCTTGATGTGAATCAGTACCGTTCGGACATGGATTGTTTTATACCGCTTATGGAAGAATTCAAACGAACGTACGGATTTTATCCGGAGTATCCGACTGCTGATGCAGGATATGGATCTTATAATAATTACTTGTACTGCGAACAGCATGGAATGAAGAAATATATGAAGTTTCCAATGTTTAAAAAAAGAAACTACCGATAATAAGTATCATGAAGATTTATTTCGAGCTGTAAATTTAAAAAAAGAAATGAACAGGGAGATTTAATCTGTCCAAATGGAAAAAAGATTTGTATTTTCATATCGCAAGTACGTGAAAGGAAATCAATACGGACGTCAAGAGGAAGTCTACACTTGTGAGGATTGCAGCGGATGTCCTTATGTAAAACAATGTAAGAAAACAGACAAAAACCGAACCATTCGATTAAATGAAGAATTAACATCGTTTCACAAAGAAGTGATTGAAAATCTCGAAAGTATCCACGGAGCCCTTCTTCGGATGAATCGATCTATTCAAGCAGAAGGAACTTTTGGAATCATGAAAAATGATAGATGGTATAAAAGAATCGTAAGAAAAGGCATTGAATCTGTCAAGCTGGAGATTTTTTTAGTTGCTATAGGTCAAAATCTTTACAAATATCATAACAAGAAAATGAGAATATCCAAGGCAGCGTAGCATAGAATTGTCCCTCCACCTTGGGGTAGGGGCAATTATACTCATTTTTAATTATCTTGATCATTTGAAAGGAGGATTCTCTTCCAAGCTATCGCTCAGAAGAGAATCCTCCTTTTTCGTAGAGACTTATTTCACAGCCCCTTACTATTTTCTATTCTTTATCACTTCCCACAATCTTTCTCCGAAATTAAATACAAAAACTCCAAACAATATAATTCCACCGCCAGCCAAAGTTGAGAGTTCGGGTATTTCATCAGCCATAAGAAATCCAAAAAGGCTGGTAAGGAACGGGGTGACAAACATATAATTGCTCACCTGGGAGGTCTTTTCTGCCTTTGCAAATGCTTTAGACCATGAGACATAGGCTATCGCGCTTGAAAACACACCAAGTATCACCAGATAAACCCACTGAATGGGCGGAGCATTTGTAATCTGTCTGACAGAAACCGGAAGAAATACAGCCAGCAGGATGGTTCCAAAGAATATGCTGAATGCAGACGTCTGCAATGCGGTGTATTTCTTTGTCAGCCGGCGCTGCAAAAGATTATAAAGGCTAAGTGCCAAAGCCGCCAGAAACAACCAGACCAGTCCAATGTTAAAAGAAAGGATTCCATTCATCAGGGTAAGAACTGCCACACCCGCAAATTCAATGATTAACGCCAGCCACTGGACAGGGCTCATTTTTTCTTTATAGACAAACCGTGCAATAAAAGCTGTTAACAAAGGAACGGTTGCAATCACAATACTGCCAGTAGAAGCTGTCACCGTCTTTTGTCCCAGATTAAATGCGATCATATAAAAGAAAAATCCAAGGGCTCCAGCAAGCATAAAATATGGCAGATCCTCTCTTTGGGGCAGCTTCATTCTTGTTAAGACCCATACGATTATTAACGTACAGGAAGCAACGAAATATCTAAGAAAGCCTAAGCTGAACGGTGTAAAATATTGTAATGACAGTCTTGTCAGGACATAGGCCAATGACCAGAATATAATCGTAATCATTGCATATATGTGAAAATTATTTTTTTATTTTCATATGGATACTCCGTTTTCTTTATATGTAGTCAGGAATCAAAATCTTACCATTAATTTAACCATAATTATTATGGATTGAAAAGAGCTTATTAAAAAACTTGACAATCTTTGATATGATGTGGCATAATGTTGGGACAATATAAAATACTCGTGAGGGAGTAGTTTGCGCAGGTAATGCGTGTCAAGTCAACATACTGACCAGGAACGGTCTGGCTTGTACTTAATAAACGAGACTCATGTATAGCTGTCACAGCTATACTGGGTCTCTTTTTGAACTCGTGTATAGCGATGCTGTACGCGGGTTTTTTATTTTGTAAAACAGGAGCATGTATGGAGGAAAAAATGCAAGAATTTTTAGAGTCAAAACAGGAACTGATAAAACGTCTGGGCTCAGATGAGACCACCGGATTATCAACATCTCATGCGGAGAAAAACAGGGAACAATATGGCACAAACGTATTAACAAGAGAAAAACCTGAATCTCTTTTTAAACGTATCTTAAGCGCATCCAGTGAACCAATGATTCTGATGCTTATTATGGCGGGAGTCATTGCACTGATCGTTAATATTATCCGTGCTACCACCGGATCTGAAGCGGATTTTCTGGAATGTGTGGGTATCTTCGCTGCCATTTTTCTTTCCGTTTTAATCACCGTTGTTATGGAAGGAAAAAAGTGCCAAAGCATTTGAAGCTTTATCCAAAATTAGTGACGATACCATGATTAAGGTATTACGAAATGGTGATACCACCATGCTGAGTCAGAAAGAACTCGTTGCAGGCGATATTGTTCTACTCTCTACAGGAGACAAGATCCCCGCCGATGGCAGACTTTTGCTGAGTTCGGGACTGGCTGTGGATGAATCGGCTTTAACAGGGGAAAGCGTACCTGCAAAAAAGGATGCAGATTACATCATCACCGATGAAAAGACACCTCTTGCGGAACGCGCCAACATGCTGTATTCCGGGAATTACATTACCAGCGGATACGGGAAAATGCTGATTACGGCAGTGGGTGATCAGACAGAAATAGGAAAAATAGCAAAGGAACTGACTGGAACAGATCGTACAAGCACACCCCTTCAGGAAAAACTGGCTCGTTTAGGCAAAACAATTACCATACTGGGAATTATCGCAGCTGCTGTTGTGTTTATTTCTGAGCTGATTTCCTTTGCAATCACCGACGGACTTCATCTGGAAGAAGTGCTTAACGCATTTGTTACCAGCATTGTTCTGATTGTTGCTGCAGTTCCGGAAGGACTGCCTACCATCGTAGCCGTATCCCTCTCCATTAATATTATCAAACTTTCCAAGCAGAATGCGCTGGTCAAAAAATGATTGCCTCTGAAACTGTAGGGTGCATTAATGTGATCTGCTCTGATAAAACCGGAACCCTGACAGAGAATAAGATGACAGTTTCGGCATTTTACGATGGAACATGGCATGACAGGACGAATGAACTGAATTCAGACTGGCTCATACACAATGTCTGCCTTAATACAACAGCGGACATCTCCCAGGATGGAACCTTTATCGGAAACCCGACTGAGTGTGCCATGTTGAATTTTTATGAAAGCTCAGCAGCTCGTGGAACGAGCGGAAAATCCTATAAGGACGAGCGTAATGATCATGATGTCCTGCATGCATTTCCATTTTCCTCTGAGTTAAAACATATGACCACAATCAGCAAAGTTGATGGAAAAATAATATCCTATGTGAAAGGAAGTCCGGAGTGTGTATTTTCCATGTGTGCCCTCTCTGATAAGGAAAAAGCTGAAATAGAGCATTATATTACCAAATCTCAGAAAAAAGCCATGCGTGTCATTGCCTTTGCTCATAAAGAGCTGGATCAGATGCGCAATTATGAAGAAGATCATCATCACACAGCCATGGAAACTGATATGAAATTTGATGGTTTTGTGGCGATTTCAGATTCCCTGCGTGCCGATGTATACGAAGCTGTTAAAAACTGCCGCAGTGCCGGTATTGACTTAAAAATACTTACCGGCGATAATATTGTTACGGCAAAAGCCATTGCTGATGAACTTCACATCTTAAACGGAGACCGGATTGCCGTGGAAGCAAAGGAAATCAGTGAACTCAGTGACGACCAGCTGTTGAAACTGCTTCCGAGAATCAGTGTAATTGCAAGAAGCACTCCCACGATTAAAATGAGAGTTGTTAAGCTTTTAAAATCACAGGGTAATGTTGTTGCCGTAACAGGAGACGGAATTAATGATGCTCCAGCTCTGAAAAATGCCGACGTGGGAATTGCCATGGGGATATCCGGAACGGAAGTTTCAAAGGAAGCCAGCGATATCGTACTTCTTGATGATTCCTTCTCCACGATTGTAAAAGCAATTGCCTGGGGACGGGGAATCTACGAAAACTTTAAGCGTTTTATCCAGTTTCAGCTGACTGTAAATGTCTCCTCTGTAATCGTGGTGTTTACATCAATTCTGTTAGGACTGAAAGCTCCTTTTACCGCTTTACAGCTTTTATGGATTAACATTATCATGGACGGCCCGCCTGCTCTTACCTTAGGACTGGAACCCATCTATGACGATTTAATGAGCCGCACTCCTACTAAGCGCAGTGATAACATTCTGTCACGTGCTATGTTTTACCGGATCGGTTTGACCGGCTTATATATTTCTGTAATCTTTTTATGCCAGTATGTATTTAACTTTTTAGGAGCTTCAAGTGAAGAAACAGGTACGGTATTGTTCACTTTGTTTGCATTGTTTCAATTGTTTAACGCATTTAACTGCAGAGAGCTTCACACCACCAGTATCTTTAAGCATCTGCTTCAAAACAGGATTATGCTCCTTGTAATTTCCATTACCTTTGTTCTGCAGATATTAATTATCCAGTTTGCAGGCGCATTTTTCGGAACCATTCCACTGGGAATCACCATGTGGGCAAAATTGTTATTACTCAGTTTCAGTGTGATCGTGGTTTCTGAACTTATAAAGATTGTGCTGCGACAGACAGCTCAGCAAAAATAGTCGAGAAACAATTCCCTTCTCAATGTAGAATAGGTACTGTAAGGTGGTGAAACGATGGAAGAACAAATGGAAGCTGTTCAACGGATGCAGGATTATATCATGGATCATTTATCAGAGGATATCACACTGGCCGCTCTGGCAAATGTATCTTATTTTTCACCGTGGTATTCTTACCGTCTCTTTGTACAGCACACGAATCTGACTCCGGCAAACTATATCCGGCGATTAAGACTATCCAGGTCTGCAATTAAGTTAAGGGATGAGCCCTGCAAGATTATTGATGTAGCGGCTGAACTGGGATTTGGAAGTGTTGACGGATATCAGCGGGCATTCTTTCGGGAATTCGGCTGTAACCCCGGAGATTATGTGAAAAGACCTGTTCCTCTCTATCTATTTACCCCCTATGGTGTGAAATACCGTGCATTAAGAAGGGAGAAACAAATGGGAACTGTAAGAACCATCTTTATTCAGGAAATAGAAAAGCCAAAACGTAAGGTATTAATCAAAAGAGGAGTCAAGGCAACTGATTATTTTGCGTATTGTGAAGAAGTAGGGTGTGATGTGTGGGGACTTTTGCTGAGCATCAAATCCATAAGCGATGAACCGGTCTGTCTCTGGCTGCCTAAATCCTATATTACGCCGGGAACTTCGGAGTATGTACAGGGTGTGGAGGTACCGACTGATTATGACGGCATAATTCCAGAGGGCCTGGATGTGATTGAACTTCCCGCAGCAAGATATCTTATGTTTAAAGGCGAACCCTTTGCAGAGGAAGATTACTGTCAGGCGATTGAAGAGCTTCAGGAAGCCAGAAAAAAATATGACCCCTCAGTGATCTGTGCCCAATGGGATTTCTCCAACCCGCACATTCAGCTGGAGCCATTAGGGCAAAGGGGTTATGTGGAGCTTTGGCCCATTAAATAATTCTTTTAAGTGTATCAACAGGAAAACGGCATCTACTCATGAAAAGAGCAGGTGCCGTTTTATCTTTTTACTATAATTTACCGAATTATAACACCATGCACCACAGTGGGATGGTTACAAGTGATAACAGGGTTGTCACCACCACACATTTGGTTGCGAAGATATAGTCTCCGTCATATTTAGCCGCCAGAATGGCAGTGGTGCTCCCTGCAGGCATACCAGTAAGCAGTACGGACACGCCGGATATCATAGGGCGCACAGGAAAGAGGCGGCAGCAGATAAATACCAGAAAGGGAATGAAAAACAAACGGATCAGGGTATATTTTATAATCCCTTTATCAATAATACTTCCCGCTTTTACCTCTGCAAGAATGGTTCCGATTAATATCATGGATACAGTTGTGGTACAGCCGCCCACATTTCGAATGGTATTCTCTAAAAATACCGGCATTGATATCTGGGTAATCATAAAAAACAGACCAATATACACTGCAACGATACATGGGTGGGTAAGAACTTTCTTTATCACTGTCTTCCTGTCCGGGCTTTCCGTAAAATAAGAAACTCCTGCAGACCACATGACAATTCTCTGGGGAACGAGGAAGATGGACGCATACATTAATCCTTCTGCTCCGTAAACCCCTTCTGCTATTGGGTTTCCCATAAAACCGGCATTGGAGCAGACGGTTCCATACTGAAGCACCTTCTTTCGCCGTTCCGGCTCCTTATTATAAAAGGTATTGGCTATGATCAGACAGCCAAACTGAATCAGTGTGGCAATTAGCAGTATGACCGCAAACCCTTTTAATATATCCAGATTAAATTCAATGAGAAAGGAACTTATTATATTGCATGGCAGGATGAGATCAATCACCAGATCGGTCAGCACCTGTTTTGCACTGTCCGGCAGGATTCCCAGTTTTCTTAGAATCACTCCGGCTGCAACCAGTAAAAAAAGCATACCCTGCAGGTTTATAAGACTGCTATTTATCATATTTATCACTCTTCTTTTGATTTCATATATTCATCCATGGCTTCTGCCACAGTCTTTGAGTAGGCCACAGCCTCTACCACTGTTCTGGCTCCTAACACCACATCTCCCGATGCAAATATGCCTGGTATGGTAGTCTGTCCGTTATCGTCTGTCATTAGGAGACCATTCTGACTTGCTTTCAAGCCCTCTGTGGTATTTACCAGTTTGCTCTTTGGTCCCTGGCTGACAGAAATTATGGTGGAATCAGCAAAAAATTGTTCCCGCTCTTCCCCCTGGCCAATTGCTTTTCCTGTTTCATCATGGATGACGCTTACAAATACTGGACCATCATCTGTAATCTCCACAATCTGCTTTCCGAACTGGAAGTCCGCTCCGTCAAGCTTTGCATAGGCAGTTTCATGCTCACTGGCATTGCTTACGGTTCCTCTTGCATAAAGCGTCACTTTTCTGGCACCATGACGGATCGCCGTCCTTGCCACATCCATGGCGGAATTGCCCATTCCAATAATAGCAACGGTATCTCCCAGATTATATGCATCGGGATTGGCAAGATAATCAATGGCATAATGGACATTACCCAGAGATTCTCCCTTTACCCCCAGTGTTTTCGGTCTCCACACACCGGTACCGATAAATATACTCTGATATCCGTCACGAATTAAGTCCTTTATTTCCAGCGCTGTTCCTATGGCTGTATTGGGACGAATCTTCACTCCGATTTCCAGAAGCTTTTTCTTGTAACGTTCCAGTATGGATTTGGGAAGGCGGAATTCTGGAATTCCGTACTGTAAAACTCCTCCAACCTTATCTCTAGCATCAAAATGGTCACACTATAGCCCTTTTTAGTCAGGAGAATTGCAATGGTGATACCGGCTGGTCCTGCACCGATTACTGCTACCTTTTTTCCATTTTTCGGCATGCATTCTATTTTTAACTTATCAAATACAGTATCGGAAATGTAATTCTCAATACTGCTGATGTGGACTGGCTGGCCTTTCTTTCCCATTATGCAGTGGCCTTCGCACTGTTTCTCATGATTGCACACCAGGGAACACACCAGGGACATGGGATTATTTTCAAATACCATCTCTCCCGCTCTGTTTAAATCCCCTTCTTTAAATGCCTGAATCATCTGGGGAATGGCAGTCTGTATGGGGCACCCCTGCCGGCATAATGGTTTTTTGCAGTTTAAGCATCTGTTTGCTTCATCAATTACATGTACAGCCATAATTTATTTTCCTTTCGCTTTTGCTCTCTATTATTTTTTCCATTTATAATTGTTCTTATGTTGCACATTGTATACAATTCAATGTGTTGGACACATCATATCACATTCAAAATAAGAAAATCAATAGACATGTATCATGTACAAAAAAAAATAAATTATGTCAAAAAAATATCGAATTTACCTGGCTTTCTCCAGAAAAAAAGAGAATCCAAAGCTCTTTGTGCACCTGTAAAAAACAGGCAGCAAAAAACCTTAAATTCTCTTACCAGGTGATTATTTACCCTCGTAGATAATCATCGCATCTACATCATATCCCTTAAGTCTGTCTCTACCGTTTAATCCGGCAAGTTCCATGATAAAACAGATCTTAACCACTTCGCCGCCCAGTTCTTCCACCAGCTTAATAATGGCTTCAATGGTTCCACCGGTTGCGATCAGGTCATCGATAATAACTACTTTCTGTCCCGGTTTAATGGAATCCTTGTGAATCTCTACTGTAGCTTTGCCGTATTCCAGTTCATAATCTGCAGAAAGAACTTCTCTTGGAAGTTTTCCCTTCTTACGCACAGGTATAAAGCCTTTGTGTTCTGCATAGGCTACCGGCACACCAAAAATAAAGCCTCTGGACTCAGGCCCGATTACAGAATCATATTCCACTCCTTTTAACATCTGACGAACGCCTTCCACAGCCATGGAAAGTCCGTCCGGGTCTTCCAGAATGGTAGTCACATCACGGAATACAATTCCTGCCTCCGGAAAATCCGGAATGCTTGTGACATAATCTTCTAATTTCTTCATCTTCTATCCCTCATAATCATAAAATTTTCCTGCAGCTTTTCACGCCGACTCACCTATTATAGCGCAAAGAATCTATACAGGCAAATATTGTTTTACATTCTTCTATATTATATTCCAGCTAACTTCTTGGGTGAGCCCCTGCGTAGGTACGACGCACGGTTTCTTTCTGGGCATAGTTCATATACATCTGTGTTGTCGCCATATCAGAATGACCAAGCATGGCCTGTACTGCATGTATATCCGCACCGTTGCGAAGCAGATGGGCAGCAAACGAATGTCTTAAGGTATGAGGGGTAATATCGGATTGAATTCCCGCTTTATCTCCGTAAAACTTGATGATCTTCCAGAATCCCTGACGGCTCATGGGTTTCCCGCTGCAATTGGTAAACAGCCAGTCCGATTCCTGCCCTTTTAAAAGAGCTTGTCTGCCCCGTTCTATATAGGCGGAAAGAGCCAGCTTGGCTACCTTGCCAAAGGGTATCATCCGTTCCTTATGCTCGTCCCGGCATGTAATATATCCCACGGACAGATTCACATCCCTGCTCTCTAAATGAATCAGCTCTGATACCCGAATTCCTGTAGCGTAAAGAAGTTCTAACATGGCACGGTCCCTTAATTCCTTGGGAGAGTCTCCGCAGGGCTGGCTTAACAGGCAGTTTACCTCGTCCACTGACAATATGGTAGGCGCTTTCTTTTCAACTTTTGGCGCCTTTAACAGCTCTGCAGGATCTTTGGGAATCAGCCCTTCTCTGCATTCATAATGGAAAAATGCTTTCATGGAAGCCAGACAGCGTGAAATGGTAGTAGTCGCTCTGCCTTCTTTTTTCCAGAAACAGGATATAGGAGTTCAGACTGGTTTTCGTCACCTTGTCCACTTCCATGATTCCCTGCTGCCCCAAAAAAGAAGCCATCTGAATCAAATCTCTCTGGTATGACACCTCAGTGTTTTTTGATGTTTTTTTTATATCTCTTAAATAAATAATAAAATGATTAATATCGGCTACCATTTCAATATCCCCTGACCTTCCGGTTTCGAAAAATGCCCTAAAATAAGGCTTCTTCCTAACATTATATAGACTATTTTCGATAAAATCAAACACATTTTTTGAACAGAAAAAGCACTTTACATAATATATACTAGATATTGGTGGCATGCTCCGTTATTTCGCAAGATATGGTAACTTTTGGTCAATCATTTTATTATATTTTTTTTCATAAATCCCCATTTTACAGGACATATTTCAGGAAAACAGGATTCATCCAGGTTTCCAGAGCACTTCCCATGATGCACAAAAGAAGAATGAAAAATAGTACGGCAACCCGAAACCGTTTCCCTTTCTGAACGCCCCAGTACAATAAAAGAATCCACAGCGACAGATAACAAAGCCATTGGGGCATCACTGTCATGAAAAAAAACGGTAGCCCCATTAATCCTTTTTGTACGGTAATGACAGACATGACAAATCCCATGGAAAATCCAAGTCCTGCTGTCATAAAACAGTATAAAACGGCGGCATACGCAGTCATTCCTATGAGCCATGCAACAAATCTGGATCAGTCTCTGTCTTAAGACTTCTCCAAAGAGCCCTATCCCATTCTGTCCGTTTACACTTTTACTTCTGTTTAAGAGCCCCAGATAGTAAACGGCTTCATTTTCAAATGAAGAATACCAGAAATTGGCAATAATTGTCCCTGCAATCAGCCCGATAAAAAAGCAGACCAGATACCGGTCATCTGCCCTGACTTTCCCTGGAACCTGAATATAGCTGCCTCTTAAGGCTCTTCTCTTTAGTCCTTGTCTTAAACGCAGCAAGTAATTGGCCATAAAAATCCCCCTACAGGTCTTGTCATAATTTATGCCTGCAGAGGGTCTGTTTATTCCCTTATTTTACATCATACTTCCTTGCATAGGCTAAAATAGCCGCAATTGTTTTTCCATCGGTAATCTCTCCCTGATAGATCTTTTCCTCTAAATCCTTTACGGTCCATTCTTCCACTTCGATATATTCATCTTCGTCTAAATTCTGAACGGAGGGCTCTAAATCCCGTGCCACAAAGATATCAATGACTTCATCGCAGAATGCAACCGTAGTATTGACTCTTATGAGAAATTCCAAATTTTCTTTTTCTGTCTTATACCCGGTCTCCTCTTCCAGTTCTCTGTGAGCGCAGTCAATCTTTGGCTCCTCAGGAAAGTTCAGTGCTCCCGCCGGTACCTCCAGCGTATACCGGTCCAGTGCATTGCGGTACTGTCTGACCATAAGGATGGTTCCGTCTTTTGTAACCGGGACCACTGCTGCTGCCCCATTATGATGAATGAAGTCCCAGTGTGCCAGATGTCCGTTTGCATCCACGGTATCTTCGTATATTTTCAAAATGCTCCCCTGATATTTCAGGGTTCTGTCTAATCGTTTTACAGGAAGCTGATCCATGACAAGCTTCTCCTTTCCCTGACCTTTGTCTATATCTTCTCACATTTCTTAAAACAGGCATCTGATGCCTTAATCACCGCATTGCGGAAACCGTATTCCTCTAATGCAGAAACTCCGGCAATGGTAGTTCCCCCCGGAGAGCAGACCTTGTCTTTCAGTGCTCCGGGTGCTCCCCGGTCTCAAGCACCATTCTGGCACTTCCCACTACCGCCTGGGCTGCCATCTCATATGCCGCATCACGGGAAGGCCGTACTTTACAGCACTGTCAGCCAGTGCTTCAATAAACAGATAAACATAAGCAGGGGAACTGCCGCTGACACATACCACTGCATTCATCAGACGTTCTTCTACAATCCTCATTTTTTTCCAAGGGAAGTGAATATGCTTTCAATGGCGTGCTTCTCTTCGTCTGAAAAGGCTTTCTCCTCATAGCAGACTCCTGTCATACCCTCTCCCAAAAGAGCAGGGGTATTGGGCATGGCACGTACCACTCTTTTTTCCTCTCCCAATTTTTCCTTCAGCTGGGTGGTGGTAATTCCGGGTGCAATGGATATGATAACATTTTTTTCAGTCACAGTATCCTTAAGCTCCTCCAGAAGCGGATCAAAATACTGAGGTTTTACTGCCAGAACAATATATGTTGCAAGTTTCCCGCATTCCTGGTTTGATTTTACCCAGTCAATGCCAAGCTCCTTCGATACCTGGGCGCAGCGATCCTGATTTACATCAGTAAAAACAATATCCTCTTTTCCATATTGTTTCAATAATCCTTTGGCAATTGCGTATCCCATATTTCCAATTCCGATGATTCCTATCTTCGCCATCTGATATCCTCCTGCTAATTTACTGCTTTCAATTAGCACCATTCTAACACCATTTTTTCAAATGTCAATGAGGTTAAAATTAAATTTAAATTTCGTATTGACATTTTCTTTCTGATCTCATATACTGTAGCAAAGCAAAGTAATAAACTGTTGAGCAGGAGTAAGTAAGATCTCTTCATCATGCACAGAGAGCTTCCGGTTGGTGAGAGGAAGCATTGATGTCTGGTCTGAATGGACCTGCGAGGGCGGCTTGAAACCGGTGTTTGTCTCCGGTAGTAGATGCCGACGGGTTTCCTATCCGTTATCAAGGGGAGGCACATGTTAGTGTGTTATAAGCGGGAGAAGTCTATTTTCTCCAATCAGGGTGGTACCGCGGAACGTATATTTTAAGCTTCCGTCCCTCTTATCCATAGAACTATGGAAGAGGGACGGGAGAGCTTTTTTTGTTACAGAAAATTCTTATTCAGGAAAGGAGCCAGTAATTATGAACATTACACCGGATTGCAGGGAGATTGAAGCGCTTGGTGCTTCCTACCCTGTCATACCAGTCTGCCGGGAAATTTATGCAGACATTGTAACCCCCATCACGCTGCTTAGAAAAATCGGTGCATTAAGCAGTAAATACTATTTGTTAGAAAGCATTGAGGGCGGCGAAAACTGGGGACGCTACTCCTTTCTTGGATATGATCCGGTCATGAAGATCAGCTGCAAGGATCATGTTGTTACCAAACGCAGTTATGACAGCAACGGAGGAACTGCCCGGGACGAAATAATCCAGACAGACACTCCCTTTGAAATTCTCCGGGAAATTTTAAAGGAATATCATTCTCCGAAGATTCCGGGACTTCCACCATTTACAGGAGGCTTTGTAGGATATTTTGCTTATAGCATGATCGGATATGCGGAACCTGTACTGTCAATTAAAAAAGGGGACTGCAGCGATTTTGATCTCATGCTGTTTGATACTGTGATTGCTTATGACCACCTGAAACAGAAAATAAGTATTGTGGTGAATATGAAAACCGACCGGATCATGGAAAACTACGGAGCCGCCTGTACAAGACTGGAAAGCATTGCGCGGATGATCGGAGAAAATACTCCTTTGAAAAAATCAGCCGTACAGGGCAGACCGGATTTTCACTGCAATGTTACCAAAGAGGAATATTGCAGTATGGTGGAGAAGGCAAAAGATTACATTGTGGACGGTGATATTTTTCAGGCAGTTCTGTCCAGACAGTTTAAAAGCGAGTATCATGACAGTCTTTTAAATGCTTACCGGGTGTTAAGAACCACCAATCCCTCCCCCTACATGGTTTATCTTCACATGGATGAGACTGAAATCATCAGCACCTCTCCTGAGACCCTGGTCCGGTTAAAGGACGGCAGGCTGACCACCTTCCCCGTTGCCGGTTCCAGACCAAGAGGGATCAGTGAAGAGGAAGACAGACAGCTGGAAGAGGAACTGCTTGCTGATGAGAAGGAGCTGTCTGAACATAATATGCTTGTGGATTTAGGACGGAATGATCTGGGGAAAATCGCAACGTTTTCCACAGTTGAGGTCACCGGATACAAGATGATCCACCGGTTTTCCCGGATTATGCACATCTGCTCCCAGGTAGAGGCAGACATAAGACCAGATCGCGACGGATTATCCGCAATCGAGGCAGTGCTTCCCGCCGGTACACTCTCCGGTGCACCAAAGATCCGTGCCTGTGAGATTATCGAGGAACTGGAGAGGGAACCAAGGGGCATCTACGGCGGTGCTCTTGGATACATTGATTTTACCGGAAACATGGATACCTGCATTGCCATACGGATGGCTGTGAAGAAAAACGGAATGGTAACCGTTCAGGCCGGAGGAGGAATTGTGGCTGACAGTGTTCCGGAGCTGGAATATGAGGAATCCGGCAACAAAGCAAAGGCTGTAATCCACGCAATTGAAACGGCTGGGGAGGTGAATGACTGATGATACTGCTGATTGATAATTATGACAGCTTCTCCTATAATCTGGTCCAGCTGTTTGGTTCCATTGAGCCGGATATAAAAGTTATAAGAAATGACGAACTGACGGCAGAGGAAATCCGCCTCCTGCACCCTTCCCACATCATACTTTCTCCCGGGCCGGGATACCCAAGGGATGCGGGGGTGTGCGAGACGGTGGTAATGGAGCTTGCCGGAACGGTTCCCATTCTTGGTGTCTGCCTGGGGCACCAGGGGATCTGTGAGGTGTACGGGGCTAATATTACCCACGCAAAAAAGCTGATGCATGGAAAACAGAGTCTGATTGACATAGACAACTCAGATCCCATTTTCAAGGGACTTCCAGATACAATCCCTGCTGCCAGATACCATTCTCTGATCGCAGAGAAAGATTCCCTTCCGGACTGCCTGAGTGTAATCGGAACAGATTCCATCGGAGAAGTCATGGCAGTGAAGCATAAGGAATATCCGGTCTACGGACTTCAATTTCACCCGGAATCCATACTTACACCAAATGGAATGACCATATTAAAAAATTTTCTGACCATTTTATAAAGGAGGTAACCCAATGATTCAAGAAGCAATCCATGAGGTAATTGAAGGGCAGGACTTGAGTTTTGAAGCGGCAAGAGAGGTTATGAATGAAATTATGAGCGGAGAAACAACTCCCGCCCAGATGGCAGCATTTTTAACGGCTCTTCGCATGAAAGGCGAGACCATCGATGAGATCACTGCCTGCGCAACTGTTATGAGAGAGAAAGCCATGAAACTGGCTCCTGATTTTCCTGTTATTGATATCGTGGGTACAGGTGGGGATGAGGTGGGAACCTTTAATATCTCCACTACCAGCGCCTTTGTGGTGGCTGCAGGAGGCGTTCCGGTTGCAAAGCACGGGAACAGAAGCGTTTCCAGTAAAAGCGGTGCTGCGGACGTATTAGAACAGCTGGGAGTTAATTTAAGTCTGTCTGCAGAACAGTCTGGAAAGGTTTTAAAAGAGACTGGTATGTGTTTTCTCTTTGCACAGACCCATCACTCTTCCATGAGGTATGCAGGTCCTGTGAGAAAAGAGCTGGGAGTCCGTACCATTTTCAACATTCTGGGGCCTTTATCAAATCCGGCAGGCGCCACCATGCAGCTGTTAGGTGTTTATGACAAAAAGCTGGTGGAACCCCTTGCACAGGTGTTAAGCAACCTGGGGGTGAAACGAGGGCTTGTTGTCTGCGGATCAGATGGCCTTGATGAAGCAACGGTAACGGGTCCTACCCATGTCTGTGAGATTCGTTTCGGAGAGCTGATTCCCTATGAAATCACACCGGAACAATTCTCCTTAAGCCGCAGCAGCTTATCCGATCTGCTTGGCGGAACCCCTGCAGAGAATGCGGTAATTACGAAAGAAATTTTAAACGGGACACTTCGTGGCCCCAAGAGGGATATTGTGATTTTAAATTCCGCTCTCAGCCTTTATCTGGGTATTGATAACTGTACCATTACCGACTGCATCAAAACTGCTGCTGACTTAATTGATTCCGGAAAAGCTTCTGCGAAGCTGGAGGAATTTGTAAAAGCAGTAAATGAGGTGGCTTTATGATTCTTGACACACTGGCGGCCGCCTCAAGGCAGCGGGCTGAGGCGGCAAAAAAAATAATTTCATTAAGCCAGATGGAGGAAATGGCATACAAGGCATTTGAAGGCGGAAGTAGAAAGTGTGATTTTTCGTTTGAAAAAGCAATCTCCTCTCCCGGGATCTCCTTTATCTGTGAAGTAAAGCGTGCCTCCCCCTCAAAAGGAATGATTGCACCGGATTTTCCTTACAGGGAAATTGCCCAGGAGTATGAAGACGCCGGTGCCGATGCCATCTCCGTGCTGACAGAGCCCGATTATTTTCTCGGAAAAGGAGAATATTTAACCGAAATCAGCCGGTCGGTTTCCCTCCCACTTTTGAGAAAGGATTTTACGGTTGATCCTTATCAGATCTTCGAAGCAAAGGTGCTTGGTGCTTCCGCTGTACTTCTCATCTGCGCTCTTCTGGATACGGAAAAGCTGAAAGAATACATGAAAATCTGTGACAGCCTTGGGCTCAGCGCTCTTGTAGAGGCTCACGACCAGGAAGAACTCCACAGCGCACTGACTGCAGGAGCCCGCCTGATCGGAGTCAATAACCGGAACTTAAAGACATTTGAAGTTGACTTTGAAAATTCCATTCGTCTAAGAGGTCTGGTGCCTGCAGGAACCGCTTTTATTGCAGAAAGCGGAATACAGACCGCTGAAGATGTAAAACGGCTGTATCAGGCGGGAGTAAGCGGAGTCCTGATCGGAGAAAGTCTGATGCGCTCTCCTGATAAAAAGGCAATTTTGCAGGAAATGAGGAAGGCGGCCAATGATATACTCTGAAAAGAAAATCAAAATCTGCGGCCTTACAAGGAAGGAAGATGTGCTCGCCCTTAACTGCTATAAACCGGACTATGCAGGATTTGTTTTTGCCCCCGGGAAGCGGCAGCTTACCCCCAGGCAGGCAGAACTTTTAAGAAATGATTTACTCCCGGAAATCCCTGCTGTGGGCGTCTTTGTAAACAGCTCCGCTGACGAAATTATTTCCCTTGTAAAAAGTGATATCATTCAGCTGATCCAGCTTCACGGGGATGAAAATGAAGCGGAAATTCTTAAACTGAAAGACAAATTAGACCGTCCGGTCCCCATTATTAAAGCAATCCGTGTACAGTCAGAAGAGGAAATTTTAGAAGCGGAAACACTTTCAGCCGACTATCTGCTTCTCGACTCCTATGTAAGAGGAATTCAGGGCGGCAGCGGAACAAGCTTTGACTGGACCATCATACCATCCATAAAAAAGCCCTGGTTCCTGGCAGGCGGCGTCGGTATGGCAAACATAGAAGGTGCCCTTAAAACAGAAGCTTTCTGTCTGGATGTCAGCAGTCTAGTTGAAACAGAAGGCAGAAAAGATCCGGAAAAAATAAAAGAAATCATACAAACAGTAAGGAGTGTAAAATTATGTCAAAAGGAAGATTTGGACAGCACGGCGGACAATTTATCCCCGAAACGCTGATGAATGCAGTGACAGAACTGGAGAAGGCATACAATGCCTGTATGCAGGATGAAGAATTTCTTGCAGAGTTAAAGGCTCTTCATGAAACTTACACAGGAAGACCATCTCTTTTGTACTATGCAGAAAAAATGACAGAGGATCTTGGCGGTGCAAAGATTTATTTAAAGCGGGAAGATTTAAACCACACAGGATCTCATAAAATCAACAATGCACTGGGTCAGGTTCTCCTGGCTAAGAAAATGGGAAAAACCCGTGTTATCGCAGAAACCGGTGCAGGCCAGCACGGCGTAGCTACTGCTACTGCTGCTGCCTTAATGGGAATGGAATGCGAAATCTTTATGGGAAAAGAGGATACGGACCGCCAGGCATTAAACGTATTCCGTATGGAGCTTTTAGGTGCCAAGGTTCATCCGGTTACCAGCGGGACCCAGACATTAAAGGATGCGGTAAATGAAACTCTTCGGGAATGGACGAACCGGGTGGAGGATACCCACTATGTTCTGGGCTCTGTTATGGGACCTCATCCATTTCCCACCATTGTTCGTGATTTCCAAAGCATTATCGGGAAAGAGGTCAGGGAACAGATCTTAAAAGCAGAAGGAAAGCTGCCCGATATGCTTATCGCCTGCGTGGGCGGCGGCAGCAATGCCATGGGTCTGTTCTATGATTTTATCGGTGACAGCTCTGTTAAGCTGGTCGGCTGTGAAGCTGCCGGACACGGTATTGATACTGATAAAAATGCTGCTACTATTTCTACCGGAACCGTAGGAATCTTTCATGGAATGAAATCCTATTTCTGCCAGGATGAGTACGGACAGATTGCTCCCGTATACTCCATCTCAGCAGGACTTGACTATCCGGGTATCGGACCGGAACACGCCGCACTGTTTGACACAGGAAGGGCTGATTATGTTCCTGTTACCGACAGGGAAGCAGTGGAGGCATTTGAATATTTATCCCGTAAAGAAGGAATCATCCCTGCCATTGAAAGCGCCCATGCAATTGCCTATGCCAGAAAAATTGCACCTGCTATGGGTAAAGACCAGATTATCGTCATCAACTTATCCGGCCGTGGAGACAAAGATGTGGCCGCAATTGCTCGTTACAAGGGGGTAGAAATCTATGAGTAGAATCAGTGAAGCATTTTCAAAAGGAAAAGCATTTATTCCGTTTATTACCGCCGGCGATCCGGATCTTACCGTAACAGAGCAGCTGGTTCCTGCCATGGCAGAGGCAGGTGCTGATATAATAGAGCTGGGAATTCCTTTTTCCGACCCGGTTGCAGAGGGAATCGTGATCCAGGAAGCAGACCAGCGTGCTCTTGCTGCCGGCACGACCGCAGATAAGATTTTTGAATCTGTCACCCGTATAAGGCAAAAAACAAATGTCCCTCTGGCGTTTATGACATACATTAACCCCATATTTGTATATGGAAGTGAGCGTTTTATTAAAAATGCGGCAGAATGCGGCATTGATGCTCTTATTGTGCCCGATATGCCTTTTGAGGAAAAAGAGGAGCTTCATCCCATCTGCCAAAAGTACGGGATTGACTTGATTTCTCTTATTGCCCCTACTTCTAAGGAACGGATTACTTCCATCGCATCAGAAGCGGAGGGGTTTGTTTACTGCGTTTCTTCCATGGGCGTAACCGGCGTAAGAAAAGAAATTACCTCGGACATCGGAGATATGGTTTCTCTCGTAAAAGCCTCCAAGGACCTCCCCTGCGCTATCGGCTTTGGTATTTCAACACCAGAGCAGGCTAAGGAATTAAGTAAATATGCAGATGGCATTATCGTGGGAAGTGCCATTGTAAAGCTGGCTGCTTTGCATGGCAAAGATTGTGTAGAGCCGATTTGTGACTACATAAGAGAGATGAAATCTGCCATAACAAAATGATTATCTACTTGACATCCATATGTACCGGTGCTACACTAGTGCCACAAGAGGGAGCTCGTATGCGGGCTGAGAGGAAGTTATCAAACTTCGACCTTTATAACCTGATTTGGGTAATGCCAACGTAGGGATTTATACAAGACGGATGTATCTATCTGGGCCTGTACCTATTTGGTATGGGCTCTTTTTTTGTCCTGTGCCGTAAATCCCTTCAAAATGAAGGAGGACTACATATGAATTACACCACACAGATGGATGCCGCAAGAAAAGGCATTCTGACCAGAGAAATGGAAATCACAGCCAAAAAAGAGGGAATGAAACCGGAAGAGTTAATGGAGCTGGTGGCCGAAGGCAAGGCAGTGATTCCCGCCAACAAACACCATGCCTGCTTAGAGCCAAATGCCATTGGTTCTATGCTGAAAACAAAGATTAATGTGAATCTTGGAACTTCCAGAGATTTAAACGACATGGATTTAGAACTGGAAAAGGTTGAGGATGCAGTTTTAATGGGAGCGGAATCCATTATGGATTTAAGCTCCTTTGGAGATACCAGGAAATTCAGAAAAAGGCTGACAAGCCAGTGCCCGGCCATGATTGGAACCGTACCGATTTATGATGCCGTGGTTTATTATCATAAACCCCTTAAGGAAATAACATCTGAGGAATGGATTCAGATTGTGGAAATGCATGCGTTAGACGGAGTGGATTTCATGACCATTCACGTGGGCATCAACAAGCAGACGGCTCATCGTTTTAAAGAAGCAAAGCGCCTGACTAATATTGTATCCAGAGGCGGCTCCATTATCTTTGCCTGGATGGAGATGACGGGCAATGAAAACCCATTTTATGAAAACTTTGACCGCATTCTGGAAATCTGCCGGGAGCATGATGTCACATTAAGTCTTGGAGACGCCTGCCGTCCAGGCTGTATTGAAGATGCCTCCGATATATCCCAGATTGAAGAACTGGTTACTCTTGGGGAACTGACCCGCCGTGCGTGGGAAAAGGATGTTCAGGTAATCATTGAAGGCCCCGGGCATATGCCTCTCGACCAGATTGCCGCCAATATGAAAATTCAGCAGACCATCTGCAAAGGCGCTCCTTTCTATGTATTAGGACCTCTGGTTACAGACATTGCTCCCGGTTACGATCACATTACCGCTGCCATTGGAGGTGCCATAGCTGCTGCTGCCGGAGCTTCTTTCCTCTGCTATGTGACCCCTGCGGAACATTTAAGGCTTCCCGATGCCGATGATGTGAAGGAAGGTATTATTTCTGCCCGGATCGCTGCTCATGCTGCTGACCTGGCAAAGGGTATCAAAGGGGCTAAGGAGTGGGATCACCAGATGAGTGATGCAAGAAAACGCCTTGATTGGGAAGCTATGTTTAATCTGGCCATTGATCCGGAAAAAGCCAGAAGATACCGTGAATCCTCCAAACCGGAAAAGGAAGATACCTGTTCCATGTGCGGCAACTTCTGTGCAATGAAAAATATGAACCGGATTTTAGACGGAGAAATTGTTAACATCTATGATGAATGAGATTGATTTGGAAGGAGTAAAATCATGTATTTAAAAACAGACTCAGGCAAAACAGCCATGTCCCGAATTTCTTCAGGAGTTACAATTAAAAAACTGGCAGCCAGTGGAATGCTTGTGGCACTTACCGTTTCACTTTCCGGATTTTCCATTCCTATTGGAGCCTCTAAATGCTTTCCCATTCAGCACCTGGTTAACGTTCTTGCGGGAGTGTTTTTAGGCCCTGCTTACGGTGTTGCCATGGCATTTACCTCATCTCTTATCAGAAACTTATCCGGTACTGGTACCCTTCTTGCATTTCCGGGAAGCATGGTGGGGGCATTTTCAGTGCGCTTCTGTTTCAAAAGACAGGGAAACTTCTATGGGCTTACATGGGAGAAATTACTGGGACTGGGCTCATCGGCGCGATTCTCTGCTATCCGGTTGCGACGCTGATACTTGGCAAAGATGTTGCTGTTTTCTTCTTTGTAACTCCTTTTTTGATGAGCACTGTATGCGGAACTGTATTTGCTGCATTCTTATTAGAAACATTCCGCAGACTTGGACTGATCTCCTATTTGCGACAGCTCATTGGCTAATGGCTTTCGCTTGACAAAGAGTAACTGCTGCAATAAGATTAAGAGGTAAATAATATAAAAGAGGTGAAGAGATCCCGGCATGTCCGATGTTATGAATTCACGGCATGGATATTGCTGGAAACGAGTAAGTAAATCAACGAAACAGATGAAAATTAACGAGCTGACTTTTCAGCCTTATTTTCGTGTCTGCTTTTATGATTTTATTTACTCTCAGACTTTTCTTTCACTATTTAAGAGCAGCCGCGGAGTAATATCCGCGGCTATTATTTTATCAATTTTTAAGGAGGCCTAACTATGCTGTATGAAATCAAAGAATTATTAAAATGTCCTGAGTTATATCATGAAACCAGTATCCCTTTTTGGGATGATGAGTACATCTCAAAGCAAATGTTAAAAGCCCATCTGGATCCGGAATTTGACGGAGCCAGCCGTAAAATGGCTTTTATCGAAAAATCAGCAAAATGGATTGCTGGCACTGTTCCGCCCCAAAGACTATCCCCAACTGCTTGACTTGGGGTGCGGTCCCGGAATCTACGGGGAATCCTTCGCAAGGGCTGGATATCAGGTAACCGGAGTGGATTTTTCCTCTCGTTCCATTGATTACGCAAAAAAGTCAGCAGCTGAAAAGAAATTAAATATTGATTATTTCTACCAGAACTACCTTTCCCTTGAATTAAACCGAAAGTTTGATTTTGCCGTTATGATTTATTGTGATTACGGTGCTCTTTCTACTGAGAAAAGGAAAATAGTTTTAAAAGAGGTTTATGATCATCTAAAGCCTGGGGGGAAAATTCTTGTTTGACGCCTTTTCCTTAAATGAGTTCAATGCTTTCCAGGAAAAACAAATATGGGAGGTTCAGGAGAGAAACGGCTTCTGGCGGGAGGATGGATATGTTGAACTAAAGAGATGCTGTAAGTATCCGCAGCATGTAACGCTGGAACAGTACATTATTATTTCCAAAGCAGAGGCTTCCTCTTACTATCTCTGGAATACCTTCTACGACAAAGAAACCTTGTTAAAAGAGGTGAAAGAATGCGGTTTTAATACCTACGGAATATATGGGGATGTGTCTGGTGCCACATGGAATATAAAAAGTCCCACAATTGCAGTGATTTTGGAAAAATAGAATGAGGGGAGGTGCTAATGCATCTCCCCCCCCACTTCTATCTATTCGTATTAAACGCTATAGAATCTCTTATTTAATTCCAGGAACCAGTGTAAATTCAAATGTAAATTCTTCTTCCACAAACATATATTCTTTCCGAAGTTCCGGTCCGCAGCTTTCTGAGCCGATTCCGTTCTGTTTGTAGTCCACACAGAATTCTGTGTAACCGGAAGGAATCAGTTCATAATTATGAGCTTTCTCTGTCAGTTCCTCCTGGGTATATTCGGAAGCGTGGAACGAGAAGGTTTTATCTGCTGCTACAGAAAGTGACAAATCCCCACCCTCTATGGTTACAAAGTCACAATCACTTCTGCTTCCGTTCTCCTGAGGTCTTAAATAATCCTCATGCATCTCTTTTACGCTGGAAGAGAACAGACCATGATAGCTGGCATTGTTCTTATCAATATAGTTTTCAACAGGGCCAAGACCGAAATAGGTTATCTGCCCCATCTGCTTTGGAAGGAACAGTCTGAGACCAAATCGCGGAAGTTCCGGGAACTCCACATCTCTTTTTTACATCCAGTCTTCCGTTTAAGGCGCCGTCTGCACCAATGGTCCATACTGCATCAATCATAAGAATCCGCTGAATTGGTGCTGCTACCATTGACATCTCAGTGGATATTACAAGACTGCCATCTTTTTCTTCCCATCTGGTTTCATATCCTCTGGAAGATGCACGGTGATAGTGAGCCTCTTTCCATTTACCCTTAATATCGCTGTCATTATCCGTAGGTGCTCTCCAGATATTGATTTCCATTGGACGTTCCAGAATGGAATGATTTTCAAAATTCATATCCTGAAATGTTCCGGTTAATTTGCTGTAGGTGTAGAAAAAAGCTATTTCCGCTTACACGGATATAACGGTCATCTTCACAAACCTCAAATCCACCCTTTTCTTCTTTCTTCTTTAAAAGTACAGCCGCTGTCTGGTTTCTCATATCTGCATTTTCCAAAAGTACCTCATCAAAGCCAAGAAGACTTCCAGCTTTTATAAGAGCATTGCTTTCTTTCAGATAATAGCTTATTTTTAAGTAGCACTTACCAGCTGCCGGAACGTCAAAGTTTAAGGAAAGTCTGCACTCCTGCTGCGGCATAAGTTCAGGCATGTCGGTTTCTCCAACCATTCCGTTTGCTATTATCTCTCCGTCACAGCTCAACTCATAGCCAATGCATCCATACTCTTTAAAGTTAGTAAAGTGAAGGTAATTATGAAGGGTCAGTTCTTTTTTCTTCTGATCAAAGGAAACTACCCGCACTGGACGATTTACATTCTTAAATTCCATAAGACCTGTATGAGGTCTTCTGTCCGGATAGACAAGTCCATCCATACAGAAATTACCGTCATGAGGATATTCTCCATGATCTCCACCATAAAGATACATGGGCTTTCCGTCAATGGTTCTTCCCTGATAAATCGCATGGTCGCACCATTCCCAAACGAAACCGCCGCATACACGGTCGTACTGTTCAAACACCTGGAAGTATCCCTCTAAATCTCCAGGTCCATTTCCCATGGCATGGCTGTATTCACAGAGAATAAATGGCTTTGCGGTTTCCCGTTTCGTATATTCGATAATTTCATCCAGACTGGGATACATACGGCTGAATAAATCGATATTGGAGAAATCGTAGGTTTTATCTACAGCGATGTATCTGGCACCCTCATAGTGGGTAAGTCTGGTTGGATCATAAGACTTTGTCCAGGAAAGAGCCGCTTCAAAGGTGCATCCATAAGCACATTCATTTCCCATAGACCAGATCACTACGCAGGGACGATTCTTATCCCGTTCAACCAAAAGCTTCGTTCTGTCAACGGTCGCTTCTGTAAATTCAGGATTGTCTGCGATGGCGCGGTTCCAACGGTCTCTCCAAACCTCTGTGGTGCGGTTTGCCATATAGATATAGCCGGTTCCATGGCTCTCATTATCTGCTTCATCAATGACATAAAATCCGTATTCATCGCAAAGCTGATAGAACTGAGGTGCATTGGGATAATGACTGGTTCGGATAGCATTTACATTATGCTCTTTCATCAGGCGTAAATCACGCTTCATCTGATCCAGGCTGATTGTAAATCCGGTAACAGGATCACTGTCATGGCGGTTTACACCATGAAACTTGATTTTTTCTCCATTTAAATATACCACACCATCACGAATGGCGATTTCCCTGATTCCAAGACGATCAACGATTACTTCCTGTCCAGCTTCAAATATAACCGTATAAAGATATGGTTTTTCTGCATTCCAGAGCACTGGATTTTCTATATCAAACTCTATCTTACCATCAACAGGATATCCCTCTTTACAGGCTACCGTATTCCCATCTCTGTCAGTTACAGTTACTTTTACCGGAATCTCTTTTCCGTTAAATGTAATTGCTGCCTGGACATGTGCCCGGTTGTTTCCAATAGTGGTAGTCAGAAAATAATCAAAAATGCCTTCTTCCGGTCTCTTTAACAGATATACATCTCTGAATATACCGGTCATACGGAATTTATCCTGATCTTCCAGATAGCTTCCGTCACACCATTTTAAAACAAGAACAGAAAGAGTATTGTCTCCATCCCGGATCACTCCCGTCACATCAAACTCACTGGTTCCGTGAGAAACCTGACTGTATCCCACGTAACTGCCGTTTAACCATACGTAGAAACAGGAATCCACTCCCTCAAAGTTTAAGTAAGCTCTGGGTGCCTCATCCTCTCTCTTATAGACAAAATGATGGACATAGGCGCCGCATGGATTCTCAGCCGGAACATAAGGCGGATCCATAGGGAACGGATACCGGGTATTGGTATACTGGTGTTTATCATAGCCATAATTCTGAAAGCAACCTGGTACCGGAATCTCATTAAAACGGGAGGTGTCAAAGCATTCCATGAAAAATTCTTCTTTTACATCATAAATGCTGTCGTAATAGCGAAACTTCCAGTTACCGTTTAACAAAAAGAACCGGTCAGATTTCTCCCTCTCCTGTGTTAAATCAATCTGGGGCTTGGAAGACGGAATATAATAAGCTCTGTGTGGCATGGTGTTTTCATGTAGCAGATGCAGATTTTCATAATGTCTGGGTACGATCATAGTCGACTCCTCCTTCTTTTCATACCTATTATTATAAGATCACACAGCAAAAAATCCATATCATTGATTGAACAAAACATGCACAAAATGATACTAATAATTTTATTCCTCTAATCAACCTCTGTTTTTTTAATAGGATTAAGTTTTCATGCAAAATAGAAAGAGACACGCCAGTGCCTCTTTCTAAAAATTTTGTTAAAGAGATTTGGTTATCGTTTGATTATATAGACCCAATGCGCTAATAATTGCGTCCTGTAGAAGCCTGGAGTAATTAACTCCAGCTCTTTCAGCTTCTACGCTCAACCAATATGGAATAGTACAATTTTTCTTAACTGCTCTATTATCCACTTTTTTTCTGTATTCAGAAAAATCAATATCAACTAATGTTACGATATCTTCTTTCTCTGCTTCAAAACTCTTTGAATATGGGATTGGAAGTTCTTTTTTATCATCTTCAAAATCAATCCCCATTAAACCAATTACATCTCTTGCCATTTCCATTGCTTCTGCTATGGTTTGGCCTTGCGTTCCAACGTCAAAATCCGGAATATCTACATAGTATCCGTTATCCGTAGGTCTTAATATAATCGGATATGCTCCTTTCGTCTCCATCATGGTTCCCTCCTGCTTAACGATAAATTATTTTAAAGTTCAATGAAGCCATCAAATTACTGGGACTAAAGTCCCAGCTTTCTGATGATTACCTGCGCCAGTTTCTCGTTTATTTCTGAATGTCTTGGAATTGGTTCTGATCTATTTCCATCTGTATATAAATCATGATTACCACCATTCCTTTTTAAATACCATCCATTCTCTTCGAGAAGCTTAATTAAATCTCTTCTCTTCATTTAGGCTCCTTTAAAATGGATATTTATCTGTTACAATTATATTATACGCATAATATGCGTATTTGTCAATTTTAAAATACGTATATTATGCGTATAAGGTAAAAATACCCGAATTTGAACCAACAGGATTGGTAACCAGTATTATTTTTTTCGTAAAGCTTTAAATTAATACTAAATCTTTCAATCTTTCTCTTGATTGTCAATGAATACACATTTAGTCTACTGATTAGACAAAGCATGGAGAAAATGATACAATACAGCTGAAAGGAGATTTTCTCCATGTACACAAATACTGGTTATATGAACTTAGCAGAAGATGAACTGGAAGATACTAAAATACCCTTAAGAGTGAACAGCTGTGGAATCTACCGCCTTGTCTCTCTCTCGGTTATGTCAACGTCACGCCCTCTTGGCCGGTCAGACTATCAACTGCTTTATGTCGCAGCTGGAAAAGCATTCTTTACCTTCGATGGAACTGTTACAGAAGTATCAGAAGGCAGTATGGTTTTATATTCCCCTCATACTCCCCAGCAATATGCTTATTATTTAGACGATAAGCCGGAAGTTTACTGGCTCCATTTCACCGGCAGCGAGGCTCCTTCTCTTACCAGAGAAGCTGGTTTTTTGGGGAAACCGGATTATATATGCTGGAATATCTTCCAAATATCAGGAACTGTTCCTGTCAGTAATCAGGGAAATCCAGCTTACCCGCCCTTCCTTTGAGGAGCTGTCCGCCCTTTACCTAAGGCAGCTTTTTCTCCTTCTCAAACGAATCAGAGAAGAAGGCGGATTTAAGAAAACAGATATTCAAAAAGAAATGGAAAAAGCAGTCCGCTTTTTTCATGAAAATCTGGCAAATAATATAGAAATTGAAGCTTACGCCAGAGAACTTCACATGAGCACCTGCTGGTTCATCCGAAGCTTCAAGGAATATTCCGGAATGCCTCCCGGAAGGTATCTAACCGATATTCGGATCAGAAAAGCCAAGGAACTTTTAGAAAGCACAGATTACAGCGTCGGTGAAATAGGTGGAATCATCGGTTATGAAAACCCGCTCTATTTCAGCCGAATATTTAAAAAAACTGCCGGAGTCTCTCCTGCTGAATACAGAAAAGCGGCAAGGTGAGTGTATCCCCTGCCGCCTTTCTTCTACCGTTCAATGACACTATAGGTCTGCCTGTATTCCTTGGCCGTCATTCCCATATATTTCTTAAATATCCTTCTGAAATAATCCACGTCTTCATATCCGCACCGGTAAGCAATCTCACTTCCCGTCAGATTCGTCTCAATCAACATTCTGCATGCCTTATTAAGCCGGGCTTCATGGATTCCTTCGGTCAGAGTCTTTCCATAAACTGCATGATAGGTCCGGCCTAAATAATCCGGACTGCATTCCAGCTTTTCCGCCAATATAGAGGCAGATAACGGTTCTTTTATATGGTTTTTTAATATACTGTCCTGCCTGATTGGCCAGAAGCACTTTTTGTCCGTTAATTTCCATGGGAGAAAGAGAATCGCTCAGCTCGCAAAGCAGTTCCAGTAAAACCAGATTTAAAATGGTTCTGTCCTCCCTGCAAACATTCTGCCTCTTAATAAACCGTCGAAACAGTTCCTCAAACTGCTGGGGCTTTCCGATCCGTATAAGCTGGGGAAGGGACATAATGTCTGTTCCCGTCTCTTCTGCCTTCTCTTCCAAATGAAAATGAAGCCAGTAAAAATTTAAGTCCTTATCAAATTCCCTGGTTCCCCAGTGATGTCTGCCAGGAAATAAAATCAGAGCCTCCCCCTCTTCCACTTCATATTCCACATCTTCCTCCGCAATTCCAAGCACGCCGGAATTGACATAGATAATTTCAAAGGAATCCATGACACGGTCTGCGTGCCGTCCCTTGCCCCCCTGTAACCAGATATCCTGCATTTAATGCCCTTACTGGAAGAACTGCCTTTAGATGTAAGTAATGTTCCATGTGTCGCCCCCCTCTGTCGTCTTCAAGTCGGAATCATCCAGTTTTTCGCTTCTTTTTCCTCTTGTATCCTTTGACTCAAACTGGCAATATAGAGAAAGTATTTTTATTTCTATAAAAAGGATAGCAGATCTACGAATAAAAGAAAAGGGGAACACGGCAGATTTGCCGTTTATCTATAATGGTTACAGACTTGATAAGAAAAAAAACGGCGTTTTCCTGTAAGGAAACAACGCCTATGACAGCTGGAGATTTTTCAAAAGGACGAAATCTTTTTATTGCGGAAGGATGCTGCGCCAACGGTATTGTTACACTCACTACAGGTGCATTTCTCTCCGGATACGCCAGTTCACTGGGAGCTGAAGACTCTTTAAACGGCATCATTGGATCTATTCCAATCCTTCTTTGCAGCCTTCAGATGTTTTCTTCCATTCTTTTAGAAAGCCTCAGGAGAAGAAAAGGATTGATCGTTGGTTTTTCCTTTGTCCACAGGCTACTGCTTTCACTGATGTTTTTTCTGCCATTATTTATCACACAACCAGTCATTCGTCTGACAGCAGTGGTCATTCTCTATGGAATCGCCCACTTCTTTGGTGCATCCATCGGTACCGGTACCGGCAACTGGATACTCCAGCTGGTACCCCAGAATATCAGAGGGGATTATCTTGGAAAAAAAGATTCCTTTGCCTTTGCTTTCTCCACTGTTTTAAGTCTTTTTATGGGCAGAGTCATGGACTGGTTTCGAAACAACTCCATGGAACAAACCGGCTTTCTGGTAGTAGGGGCCACCGTTCTTCTGATTGCATGTACAGACTTCTGGTGTCTGCTATCTATAAAAGAACCGGAAAGTACTCCCCATAGACAGAAACTAAAGGACGTTCTTCTGGCTCCAATCGCTGACATAAAATACCGGAAGGTTATGACCACCTATGTATTCTGGAATCTGGCGCTGCAGATTGCAGGTCCTTTTTTCAGTGTATACATGGTTACCGGGCTGAAGATGGATTATACTTATATCACATTCCTTGGACTGATTTCATCCACCGTCCGGATTCTGGCTGCCTGGCTTTGGGGAAAACTGGCTGATGCCACCTCCTGGCTTCTTGCCGGCAGACTTTCCATGGGACTGCTTGGATTTATCCATATCAGCTGGCTCTTTATGACACCTGATACCTGCTATACCCTCCAGCCAGTCTTACAAGCCTTATCCGGAGCTGCATGGGGCGGAATTGCAATTTCCGTTTTTAATCTGCAATATCATTATGCACCAGAAGATAAACGGGTTTTATACGTCAGTGCCAATTCATCCTATGCAGGGCTTTGCGGATTCTTATCCACCCTCTTAGGCGCCAGTTTACTGACCATACTCCCATCCTTTAAATCGGGAACCTGCCAGTCAGCGGTATGCAGATTCTCTTCCTGCTGTCCGGATCCTTAATACTGGGCTGTGTTCTTTATATGGGAAAACTAAAGAAATACTAACCGGTTACGGATTCTTTCTCCGGTCTTTGCAGGACTCCCGGATCACAAGCACCGGCTTTAATACCCGTTCCACCCGACTTTCTTCGTCCGGAATTTCATGAATCTTTTCCAAAAGCAGCTCAGCCGCCATTGCCCCCAGCCGTTCCTGGGGGTGTGCAATGGTGGTCAGCTTCACCATTCCATTTTCTGCTATGAAAGAATTGTCATACCCTGTGACAGATATCTCTTCCGGAACAGAAATCCCTTCTTTCTGTATAGTCTTAATGATCTCAAAGGCAATCTGATCGTTGTAGCAGACAATCCCGTCAACAGGGATTTTTTCCTCCAGCATAATCTTTAAAGCCTCAGACGGCTTGGCAGACCGGTCCTCAGTATGATACCAGATCACCATATCCGGATCATAGGAAAATCCACTTTCCTGAAGGGCCTTTACAAAGCCTTTGTGTCTGTCCCTTCCCTGGCTGTCATCCGCCTTAAAAAATCCCCAGTATATGCTCATGCCCCAGATCAAGGAGATACTTTGTCACCAGATATCCACCCATACAGTCATCAAGCCTGATATGGGGTTTGCTTTTCATCTGGGCATAGTAGCCCTGTATAAATACATAAGGTATTTTGTAAAAATCCAGCTTGTCATACAGACCCCTGTGCCCGCAGAGGATCTCACTTTTGCTTGGTTCAATAATGAGCCCGTCCACGTCCTTTTCCAGGATTTCTTCTAAACATCTGCTTTCTTTTATTCTGCTGTTTCCTGTATTTTTAATAATAATACTGTAACCATTCTCCGTCAGTACCTGATCGATTCCCTGAATCAGCCGCGGGAAAATATAGTCGGACAAATAGGTAGTAATCACCGCTATATTGCCCGACCCTTTTTTCCTTCCCGCTTTTCTGGACACGAAGGTACCTCTGCCATGTTCCGCTTCAATGTAGCCTTCCTGCTCCAGTATGGACAGGGCTTTTCTCACCGTATGACGGCTGATATGGTAAACTTCCGAAAGCTGATTCTCCGAAGGAAGGCGGTCTCCCGGCTTCTTCTCTCCGGAGATAATCTCTTTTTTCAGTTCTTCCATTAATACGTAATACTTTGTTTTTCCACTGTCCGACACTGTAAGGACTCCTTGCTATTTTTTCTGCCCATAATAGGCATCCGGTCCGTGCTTTCTCATAAAATGCTTATCCTGCAAGGACTGGGGTGCTGGCTTTACCGCTGTATTTAACAGCTCTGTCATTAAATTCATTTTTGCAATTTCTTCTAATACGACCGCATTGTGTACTGCATTGGCCGCATCAGTTCCCCAGGTAAAAGGACCATGGTTTTTGCACAATACCGCCGGAACATGCATAGGATCAATTCCCTCAAAGGTTTCTATAATCACAGTTCCCGTATTTTTCTCATATCCTTCATCAATCTCTTCCTGAGTCAAGTTTCTTGCACACGGAATCTCTCCATAAAAATAATCTGCATGGGTAGTGCCATAGCAGGGCAGCGCTCTTCCGGCCTGAGCCCAGGAGGTAGCCATAGGGGAGTGGGTATGGACAATTCCGCCAATCTTTTCAAATGCCCGGTACAGTTCCAAATGGGTGGCTGTATCCGAAGAGGGATTTAATTCTCCCTCCACCTGATTGCCGTCCAAATCCATAACCACCATGTCCTCCGGTTTCAGCTTATCGTAATCCACTCCACTGGGTTTAATGACAAACAACCCCTTTTCCCGGTCAATTCCACTGACATTTCCCCAGGTGTAGGTAATCAGCCCTCTCCGGGGCAATTCCATATTTGCTTCATATACACTTAATTTCAGTTCTTCCAGCATCGTATCGCCTTTATCCTTTCCCTATATGTATAAGCTGTCCACAGCCGCCCGTTCAATGGCAAGACCCTTTTTATACCGATCCATAAATGTCTGGAATCCTGTTACATCTTCCGGATCCGGCTCCATGGTTTCACCTGCCATATTCTTAAATACCCGGTCAGATAAGTAATGATCCAGAGACTCGCCATCCTTCTTACGAAGCAGGTATGATGCAAGCAGGGCTGCTCCCCAGGCTCCGCCTTCTCCGGCCGTCTCCATGACAGAAACAGGAACGCCCACAGCTGCAGCCATGATTCTCTGCCCCGTTTCTCTGGTCTTAAACAGGCCGCCGTGTCCCAGAAGCACATCCAGCTTTACACCTTCTTTAAACAGAATCTCCATGCCCATATTTAAGGCTCCCAAAGCCGTATAAAGATGGACTCTCATGAAGTTTGCCAGGTCAAATCTGCTGTTTGGAGTTCGGACAAATAATGGTCTTCCCTCTTCAAAATGAGTGATATGTTCTCCCGACAAATAGCCGTAGGATAAAAGTCCGCCGCCATCTTTATCGCCTTCCAGTGCTTTCCTGTAAAGTGCGGTAAAAAGTTCGTTTTTATCCGGCTTCATACCCATGGTATTTGCAAACTCTTCAAACAAACCAACCCATGCATTTAAGTCAGAAGTGCAGTTATTGCAGTGTACCATGGCAACCGCGTCTCCTGCCGGTGTGGTAACCAGATCAAGCTCTTCATAAACTTTGGAAAGCTCCTTTTCCAGCACTACCATGGCAAAAACACTGGTTCCTGCGGATACGTTACCGGTTCTCCTTGCAACAGAGTTGGTGGCAGTCATGCCGGTTCCCGCATCACCTTCCGGCGGGCAGAGCGGAATTCCTGGCTTTAAATTGCCGCTTTCATCCAGCAGAGCCGCTCCCGCTGCAGTCAGAGTACCTGCAGCTTCTCCAGCAGTCAGAACTTCAGGCATGATATCCCTTAATTTCCATGGCAGCTTCCGGTCAGAGATAAGTTCATCAAACTGGCCCATCATCCGCTCATTAAAATCCTTTGTCTCACTGTCTACAGGAAACATACCGGCACAGTCACCGATGCCAAGAACTCTCTTCCCGGTCAGCTTCCAGTGAACATATCCTTCCAGAGTAATCAGATAATCGATTTGAGAAACATGGCTCTCGCCATTTAAAATAGCCTGATACAAATGAGCAATACTCCATCTTTGAGGAATGTGGAACGAAAACAGCTCCGTCAGTTTTCCGGCCGCCTCTTCCGTCATGGTATTTCTCCAGGTCCGAAATGGAACCAGTAACTCTCCATTCTTGTCAAATGCCATATATCCATGCATCATGGCAGAAAATCCAATGGCTCCGATGGTAGTGATCGTTACCCCGTACTTCTCCTTTACTTCATCTGCCATCTTCCCGTAGCTTTCCTTAACACCTTCCCATATATCATCAATACCATAGGTCCAGATTCCGTTTTCATAACGGTTTTCCCAGTCATGACCGCCGGAAGCGATGGGATTATGATTTTCATCTACCAGAACAGCCTTGATTCTGGTTGATCCCAGTTCGATTCCCAGTGCGGTATTTCCTTGCCGGATTGCTGCTATTAATTTTTCGTTATCCATAGAAACCCCCTCAAACTTTCTATCAGTATCAGCGATATGCCACCGAATTCCATCTCAGTTCATTCTTAAAATCACGGATATTTGTATTTTCATCAATATAAACAGCCTCGATTCCCATTGCTTCCGCCCAGTCACCCAGCTGTTTTGCTGTCAGATCATAGGTAAATGCTGTATGATGGGCACCGCCTGCTAATATCCAGCATTCTGCACCAGTTATTAAGTTTGGCTCCGGAGTCCAGAATGCTGACGCCACCGGAAGCTTGGGCATGGATTTTTCCACCTTTTTTACAATTAACTGTATTGATAATAAGGCGGAAGCGGTTTCCCAGATCGATCAGGGAGGCGGCAACTCCTCTGCCCTCTTTTGCTGTAAATACGAGTCTTGCAGGATCTTCTCTGTCTCCCATGGACAATGGATTTACCTTGATGCCTGCTTTTCCTTCTGCAATAGACGGACAGACCTCCAGCATATGAGCCTGAAGAATTCCTTCCTTGCCCGGAACCAGATTATATGTATAATCCTCCATGAAAGAAGTTCCCTTTGCATCCTTAGTCCCCTCTGTCATCAGCTTCATTAAGCGTACCATAGCAGCGGTTTTCCAGTCACCTTCTCCGCCGAAGCCGTACCCTTTTTCCATCAGACGCTGGATTGCAAGCCCGGGAAGCTGTTTTAAGGATCCTAAATCACCGAAATGGGTAACGATTGCCTGATAATTTTTTTCTTTCAAAAATGCTTCAAATCCAAGCTCAATCTGGGCCTGAACTGCCACATGTTTTTTAAACTCCTCAGGATCTCTTCCCTCCAGCAAAATATCGTAACGGTCATAATATTCTTCCATAAGTGCAGAAACGTCTCCCGCCTTTACATCTGAAACATAATCTGCTACTTCATTCACCGGATAAGCATCGATCTCCCAGCCAAATTTCATCTGGGCCTCTACCTTATCACCTTCCGTAACTGCTACGTTTCGCATATTGTCAGCAAAACGTACCACCCGGATATGGCTGCTTTCTACAATTCCCACTGCAGTTCTCATCCAGGAAGCAATTCTTCTTTTTACCGAATCATCATCCCAGAAACCGGCAATTACCTCTCTTACCAATCCCATTCTGGTTACCATATGTCCGAATTCCCGGTCGCCGTGGGCTGACTGGTTCTCGTTCATGAAATCCATATCAATGGAATCATATGGGATTTCCTGATTAAACTGGGTATGTAAATGAAGCAGTGGTTTTCTGTATTCCTGAAGGCCTAAGATCCAGGATTTTGCAGGGGAGAATGTGTGCATCCAGGTAATAACTCCTGCGCAGTACTCATCATCATTTGCCTGACGGAACAAAGACCGTATGGAAGCATTGTCAATGAGCACCGGTTTTAAAACCACTTCATATGGCAGGAGGCCGGAGGCGTTAAGCCTTCCGGTTATAATTCCTGCATGTTCTGCTACATCCCTTAAGCAGGCTTCTCCGTAAAGGTCCTGAGAGCCTGTTGCAAACCAGAATTGATACGCTTTTGTTTCATATGTATAACCCCCTCCTGTTTTATTTACCCAGACGAATTACGTTCCAGGATGCCTTGTGTAAGATGCTTGTTACAGTTCCGCCGTCTAAGGAAGACTGGCTGGTCTGCTTCGGTGCCACTTTTTCATTAAACGGTCCGTTCACTGCTAACAGATCATCACTTTCCAGTACAGTGTGCTCCAGAACACGGTATCCCTCAAAACATCTGACATCAATTGTCATTTCTGCATCATCTTTGATAGAGCGGTTGACTGCGAAAATGGTTACCTCCTCTTTTTCCTCATTGTAAACAGAAACTGCTTCTACTGCTGTTACATCTGCATGGGTGGCAGTGTCAAATTTCGGTGAGCTGATCACTGGTAAGAGAGCGGTTCCTCTTCCGTAAGCTGACGCATGCATAAATGGATAGAAGATTGTCTGCTTCCAGGCTGCGCCGCCACCAGCTTCTGTCATAATCGGAGCAATAACATTAACTAACTGTGCCAGACATGCCATCTTCACCCTGTCAGCATGCTTTAACAAAGTGATTAACATCAGTCCTACTAAAAGTGCATCTTCAAAATTATAGATATCCTCTAACAGGGGAGGTGCAATCTGCCATGGATGTTTTTCTGTAGTTTCGCTATCAGCTTCAGAGGAGTGATACCATACGTTCCATTCATCAAAGCTGATATTAATATCTTTTTTGCCCCTCTTTTTTCGCTTTCACATAATCGCAGGTAGCAATCACCGTACGGATAAACTGATCCATGTCATCGGAAGAGGCAAGGAAATCCTCACTGTCTCCTTTTCCATTTCCATAATACTGATGCATGGAAACATAATCCACGTGATCATAGGTATGCTGGAGGGTAACAGCCTCCCAATCCGGGAATGTAGGCATGGTGAGTGAAGAGCTTCCGCAGGAAACCAGCTGAATGGTAGGATCGATAATCTTCATGGCTCTTGCAGTCTCTTCCGCAAGGCGGCCATATTCCTCCATAGTCTTGTGCCCCAGCTGCCACGGACCGTCCATTTCATTGCCCAGACACCAAGTTTTAATATTATGAGGCTCCTTATATCCATGACTGATTCTTAAATCGCTGTATTTGGTATTACCCGGGTGGTTGCAGTATTCCAAAATGTTGCAGGCATCGGCAATTCCTCTTGTTCCTAAGTTTACAGCCATCATTACATCAGATCCTGCATTTCTTGCCCATTTGGTAAATTCATTTAATCCGACCTTATTCTCTTCAATGCTTTTCCATGCAAGTTCCAGTCTTCTCGGACGCTCACTCACCGGTCCCACACTGTCTTCCCAGTTAAAACTGGAAACGAAGTTTCCGCCTGGATAACGGATAATCGGAACATTTAACTCTTTTATCAATTCCTTTACGTCATTACGAAAACCATATTCATCTGCCGACGGATGCTCCGGACTATAAATGCCGTCATATACTGCTCTTCCAAGATGTTCAATAAAAGAACCATAGATCCTCTCATCAACCTCTGAAATACGGAATTCTTTGTCAATCACCATTTTACTTTGTTACATGCCATTAGTAGTGTCCAACCTTTCTAAACGATAATTAGTTTTATTCTCCGAATACGTTTCGGTAGTCATCCTGAAATTTTTTAATTCCCTGATCAGTTAAGGGATGTTTTGTCATCTGTTCCAGCACCGGATAAGGCACGGTAGCAATATCAGCACCGGCTTTTGCACAATCGATCACATGGATGGGATTGCGTATGCTGGCCGCTATGATTTCAGTCTCAATCTCATGGATTGAAAATATCTCGGTGATCTCATCAATGAGATCAATTCCAGGCATTGAAATATCATCAAGTCTTCCTAAGAATGGAGATACGTAGGTAGCTCCTGCCCTTGCAGCCAAAAGAGCCTGGGCTGCAGAAAATACCAGGGTCACATTGGTCTTTATTCCTTCCCCTGTCAGCACTTTAACCGCTTTTAAGCCTTCTGCAGTCATGGGAATCTTAACAACCATATTGGGATGGATGGCTGCAATCTGCCGCCCCTCTTCAATCATCCCTTTTTGCATCTGTCGTAGTCGCTTTTACTTCACCGCTGATGGGACCATCCACAATTGACGTAATCTCCTCTATCACCTGCTTAAAATCCCTTCCTTCTTTGGCAATCAAAGACGGATTGGTGGTAACACCGCAGATAATTCCCATCTCATTGGCTTTTCTGATTTCTTCAATGTTTGCCGTGTCTACAAAGAACCTCATTGATTTCTACCTCCTGATTTTTCCATGAGAGTGAACCAGTCATCCTCTTACTTACAATTTATAACTTGTACGCACCATTGCACAAGTTGTTTTTATATATTTTACCATATCTCACCCTTTATTTCCAAATTATTCATTCTTATATAAGATGGTATATAGCACAAGAGATCGGGGTATTAATATATAAATCTATGTTTTTTCCACAATATCATGAATAAAACACGGTAAAATGCACAATTTTATTTTTTAAATTTGTGAATGTTTGTTAACACTTTTGAAGAAAAATGGGGTATATTATTACATGTAACCCCCCCCCAATACATTATATAGTTTTTGCTACACCCCATAAGAAACGAAATACCTTCTCCGAAAAAAGACCAGCTTCCCCAGCTGGTCTTTTTCATTTGCTTCTTTAGCTTTATTTCTTTTTGTTTCTGCGTTCTTTTAAAATGCGTTCAAAGTCAGCCGCATCACCATCTTCCTGAAGGCGCCGTCTCCGTTCTTCTTTTCGCATCGCAATTTCTTTGGACTCTTTTCTTTTCTTTTTCACAACAAACACAGTTCCGGCTGCTAATGCAATAACCGCAGCAGCAATTCCAAGGGTCCCCAGTACTCCAATTCCTTTTGGTGCGTTGTGATTTGTTTCCGCCTTTGTTTCCTCCTCATGCTTCCCGGAAGATTCTGTTACGGGTTTATCACTTTGGGATTCCTCCTGTTCTTTTGCAAACAGATAGGCCTGTCCTACTGCTCTGTCATTATAAGTATAGCGGATGAGTGCCACCGCGCCTTTGGGGCTGCCAGCTGGTAAATCCGTCACCAGTTCCTTATCAACCTCAGAAAATTCTGCTCCTTTTGGAACAGTAACTGCTGCGTTTTGCTCCAGCTCAAGATCGGAAGGCTGATAGCTTTTAGAACCTATGGATACAGGGGTGTTCCCAGACGTATATTCTGTCTCATTCCCTGCTAAGGGCAGATTTTCAAAATTGGTAAAACCAAATTCAAGGAGGTTCTTTCCATCAATAAAATATTGCCTTGGACTTCCCTTTAATATAACGGAAATTTCTCTTCTTCCATCTTTCTCCGCATAAGTCACCAGGGTATTACCAGCTTTTATCAGATAACCGGTTTTTCCTGCAACAGCTGCAGGATAATAAAATTCACTGGATTGATCTGTGGTTTTTACCAGTCTGTGCTCATTATAAATGGTCAGACCCTCCGGATTATTGGCAGTGGGCGGAATCTTATGGCTGACGGCAGAACTGATCTCCACCAGTTTTTTATTATTATAAGCAGCACGGGCGATAAGTGCCATGTCATATGCAGTTACATGCTGGGTATCTCCGTTTAAACCTGATGGATTTTCAAAATGGCTTTCTGTACAGCCTAGCTCCACCAGTTTGTCATTCATCATTTTCACAAAATCTTCTCTGCTTCCTCCTACATGTTCCGCCAAAGCATTGGCGGCCTGATTGCAGGAATGCAAAATAAGAGAATAGAGGCAGTCCTCTACAGACAGCGTATCTCCATTGGTAACATTCAGTTTATTTCCGCTTCCTTCTTCTACATTGAAAACAGAGTCTTTGGAAAATGTCACCATATCGGTCAGATTACTGTTTTCCAGAACGATTAAAGCAGTCAGTATCTTTGTAATACTTGCCGGTGGATAAGCGGCGTGTATATTTTGTCCAAAGATAACGGTGCCTGTATCTGCATCAATTACAATTCCCGACTCTGCCTGGATGCCCGTGTCAGACGGCCAATCCGGTTTTGCATAAACGGTCATAAGAAACAGCTGGCAAATCAGTACGCAGCTTAACAGTACTTTTATCCGACGTTTCACGTATCATCCTCCTGACATGAAATATGCCCTAAAGCCGCACCAGAATAAGTATACGGTTTTAGGGCACTATTTTACTTCGCGTAATCTGTAACTCTGGACTCCCGGATCACGTTAACCTTAATCTGTCCTGGATACTCTAAGGAATCTTCGATTTTCTTAGAAATATCACGGGCCAGGAGTACCATATCATCATCGTTAATCTGATCAGGAACTACCATAATCCGAACTTCGCGTCCTGCCTGAATGGCAAAGGACTTGTCCACTCCCTTAAAGGAGTTGGTGATATCTTCTAACTGTTTTAATCTGTTTGTATATGTTTCCAGAGTCTCTCTTCTGGCACCAGGTCTTGCGGCAGATATGGTATCTGCAGCCTGAACGATGCAGGCAATCAGACTCTGTGGTTCTACATCGCCATGATGTGATTCCACGGTGTTTAGTACGATTGCGGATTCTTTGTATTTCTTACATAACTCCAGTCCCAGCTGAATATGAGAACCTTCCATCTCATGATCCACAGCTTTTCCAATATCATGTAATAAACCGGCACGTTTTGCCATACGGATATCAAGACCGATCTCTCCGGCTAACAGACCGGATAACTGAGCGACCTCTATTGAATGCTTTAACGCATTCTGTCCATAGCTTGTTCTATATTTCAGTTTTCCAAGCAAACGTATGAGTTCCGGATGAAGCCCGTGAATGCCCACTTCAAGAGCGGCAGCTTCACCTTCCTCACGCATATTGGTCTCTACTTCTTTTTGCGCCTTCTCCACCATCTCCTCGATTCTGGCTGGGTGAATACGTCCATCCACAATGAGGCGTTCCAACGCGATTCTAGCTACTTCTCTACGAACCGGATCAAATCCGGATAAAACAACTGCCTCCGGGGTATCATCAATAATCAATTCCACACCCGTCAGGGTTTCTAACGTGCGGATGTTACGGCCTTCTCTTCCGATAATACGGCCCTTCATCTCATCATTGGGAAGCTGAACAACAGAAACGGTTGTCTCTGCCACATGATCCGCTGCACATCTTTGAATGGCAGTAACCACATATTCTTTTGCTTTTTTATCAGCTTCTTCTTTTGCTTTGTTTTCCAGTTCCTTAATTAATTTCGCAGTGTCATGTTTAACATCATCTTCAACAGATTTTAAAAGATATTCTTTTGCCTGTTCGGAGGTAAGTCCGGAAATTTTTTCCAGTTCCTGAATGCCTTTTTCATATAGAGATTCCACTTCGGAATTTCTCTTATTCAGGGCTTCCTCTCGAGCAGCAAGACCTGCTTCTCGTTTTTCCATAGTCTCAGACTTCTTGTCCAAGTTTTCTTCCTTGCTTAATACTCGTCTTTCATAACGTTGAAGCTCAGCTCTTCTCTCCCTGGTTTCCTTTTCCAGTTCGTTCTTAGTCTTTAAAGACTCTTCTTTCGCCTCAAGGAGAGCTTCACGCTTCTTTGTCTCAGCGGTCTTTAATGCTTCATCTATTATTTCCCCGGGATTTTTCTTCTGCAGAGCCAATTTTGCTTTCGTAAGCGTTCTTACGATACGCGGTCGCAGCAGACCAGGCAATAAGAGCAACTACTACTGATGCAATGATCGTAATCAATGCAGCCGTGAATACTGATACTGACACAGGAGCACCTCCTTATTTTATTTTCATTGTACAACAATACAACACTACAATTTTAAACTGTTTTATACATTATGTCAAGTATTTCACCTCTGTTTCCGGTATACTTATACACATTTTCACTATTGTCAGTCTTCGACAAAAATTTCGCCCAAAACCCGGCTTACCGCTTCATAAGAAAAACCTTTTCTGCCCAGGGATGCCATCACTTTACTCTTCTCTCTGGCGTCCATCTGCTCTGGGTTTAAGCGCTTTTTCCTGATATAATCTCTGACTATGGCAGCCTCATCCACAGGCTGCTCCTTCAATATATCTCCAATGGTCTCCTTGTCCAGACCTTTTCTCTTAAGTTCAAACTCAATCTGCCGTTCGCTCTTTTTTCTGGAATTAAATTCCACATACCTTTTTGCGTATTCCTGGTCATTGATAAAACGGTGCTCCTTTAGGAAATGAATGGCATAATCAATGACTTCCTGGGGGTAAAACCCCTCCTTTAATTTTCTCCTCAGCTCCTGCTCCGTCTTATCAGAGGATTTTAAAAGAAACAGAACCCGTTCCCTGGCTCTCTTGTACAGAATCTCCTTCACGATCTCCCCATAAACCTCTTCTGAAATCTCGCTTCCTTCTTCTATGAAATATCGTTTTAATTCCCCCTCTATAAAGAACAAGAGTAAAGTCATCATCAAGAATGACTTTACTCCTGCGTTTATCGATGGGCACTATCTCTGTTACTATCATATGCCCTCCAGTGTTTTTATTCCTTAACAGCTCCGGTCTTATCTTCCTCCGGCTTAATACGCTTGCTTTCCTTTTCCGGTGCACGGTCACCTGCCATGGATTTTTCCTCAGCAAGACCGTACTTCACGCGGACTTTATTCTCAATCTCCAGACAAACAGCCGGGTTGTCCTGAAGATAAATCTTGGAGTTTTCTCTTCCCTGACCGATCTTCACGTTATTATAGGCAAACCATGCGCCGCTTTTCTCAACAATATTCTCTTTCACAGCCAGGTCCAGGATATCTCCTTCTTTGGAAATTCCCCTTCCGAACATGATATCAAACTCAGCTTCCTTAAATGGAGGAGCGATCTTGTTCTTAACCACCTTCACACGGGCTCTGTTACCTACCATATCGCCGCCCTGCTTTAAGGTCTCAATCTTACGGATATCCATACGGACAGAAGCGTAGAACTTAAGTGCACGGCCTCCGGTGGTTGTCTCCGGACTACCGAACATAACGCCTACTTTTTCTCGAAGCTGGTTAATGAATAAAACAATACAGTTGGACTTGCTGATAACAGCAGTAAGCTTTCTGAGAGCCTGGGACATAAGCCTTGCCTGAAGACCAACGTGAGAATCACCCATATCTCCCTCAATCTCCGCTTTGGGTACAAGGGCTGCAACAGAGTCTACAATGATGATATCAACTGCACCGGAACGAACCATAGTTTCTGTGATCTCAAGAGCCTGTTCTCCGTTATCCGGCTGGGAAATATATAAGTTATCGATATCAACTCCGATGTTCTTTGCATAAACAGGGTCAAGGGCGTGCTCCGCATCGATAAAGCCTGCGATTCCTCCACGCTTCTGAACCTCTGCTACCATATGAAGAGCAACTGTGGTCTTACCACTGGATTCCGGTCCATAGATCTCCACAACTCTTCCTTTGGGAATTCCGCCAAGGCCAAGTGCGATATCCAGACTTAATGCTCCAGTGGGTATGGTCTCTACATTCATATTGGTTCCAGAATCTCCCAGCTTCATGACAGATCCTTTTCCATATGCTTTCTCTATCTGGGTAAGTGCGGCATCCAGTGCTTTCAGCTTATCATCTTTATTCATCTTATCCTCCAACACGAACAAATGTTCTTTTAATATTATAATGATAGTATACTTCCAGGCAAATGTCAACCTGTATTTTTCACGCTTCTTCAATCATACGCATCACACTCCTGACTTAGTGGTTTTACTTAATATAGCTACTTTGGAAAATAGGGCGAAACGCCTGAATGGGAGACAAAAAAGGCAGACTGCCTTACGACTTCTGTTTTACTATAGCACAGACAAAAGGACTCTGCAAGTTTTTCTTGACAAATAAGGATACGGACCGCCTTTAAAACAAGAACAGTCCGTATCCATTTTCTATAGCAGCAGCTGCTCTACATCAAGCATTCCCCACCCCTGCTGGTTCATGGGGAGTCCGGCATCCACAGCCCGTTCTCTTAACATTAATTTTACATCCCGATTGCTCATATAGGGATATTTCTGCAGCAACAGTGCAATGGCTCCGGAAACCAGGGGAGTGGACATGGAAGTGCCGCTTTTTGTCTGATACTGCCCTGGTTCATTGGAACAACTTATGATCCCGGCTCCGGGAGCAATGATTTCCGGCTTACAGATACATGCACCGGTAGGACCTCTGCCGGAATAGTCAATCATCCGGTTTCCCATTACATTTACTTCTTTGTAATCATCGGAACAACCTACCGTTATCACTTTCCGGCTGATTCCGGGGGTTGTAATGGTATTGGTTCCAGGTCCCATGTTTCCTGCCGCAACACATACCACAAGACCGTCATCCCAGGCCGCATTCACACCTCTTACCAGTACGGAATTTTCCGTCATTCCTTTTCTTGAAAAGGAACCAACCGATATATTTACAATCCTGATTCCATACCTCTCTCTGTTGTCACGGATCCACTTCAGACCAGAAAGTACATCTGAAGCATATCCATTTCCTTTTTTGTCCAATACTTTCAGCATAATAATGTGGCACTCCCGGAGCAACACCCATATAGAGGCCATTGGAGGCTCTTCCCTCTCCTGCTATTATTCCGGATATATGAGTACCATGGCCGTTGTCATCGTATGGCTCCCGCCTGCGGTGAACAATGTCCACAAAAGCTGCCAATCTATGTTCAAGATCCTCATGAAGGTAAATTCCCGTATCAAGAACTGCAACACCAATTCCGCGACCGGTCAGTCCCATGCGAAGGGCACTGTCACAGTGTATTACTTCTCTTACCTGATTCACAGTCCGCTACCTGATTCCTTTTTTTATTAAGATATTCCGGTACGCTTCCCATGGTTTCTTTTCCATCTAAAATACAGGTGGAATTTTACATTTGTATTTTTTCATGCACACCTCTCAGTGGGTTTCCTTTGCTTCGTATCCCAATCAGACCTCCTTAGGAATTTCTATCGTAACTATTGCTCCTTGTTTCGTCTTATTATTTTCCAGAATAAGCCGGCCTCCATGCTGTTTGGCAACAGAATCTGCAACATAAAGTCCGATGCCATAGTGAGATTTTGAATTGCGGCTTTGATCATCCATATAGAATTGAGTCGCGGCATATTTCAGTGCTTCTGGAGAGAATCCAGTTCCTGTATCCGAGACAGTAAAACTAAGAAAGCCATTTTCCTCCTTGGTTATAAAGGTGATATCACCACCGGAGGGGGGGTGTATTCCACTGCATTTGCCAAAATATTACTTACTGCTCTCATGAATAAGTTTGGATCAATGGTGATGTATGGGATTTGATGATTGGTTTCCCAGAATAGATTTATATCTTTCACCACACATAATCCTTTCGCCTGCTTTTCCACCTCCTGCAAAAAAGCATTTGTGTCAGTCTTTTGCAGCTTTGGAGATACCAAGTTTCCAGACTTGTTTATGTCCATTAGCATTTGCACGTACTCCTGCATCTGTAAAGAGCTTTCCTCAATGTAGCCGATGCATTCCAGCTGTTCCTCCGTAGGATCTGTTTCGTATAATATTTCTGCATTCCCCCGAATCAAAGTCAGTGGTGTTTTTAAGTCATGTGCCAGAGCGGAAATCTGCTCTTTTCTTGACTGCTCCATACTCCATTGGCTTTCTAAGGAAAGTTTTAAGGCATGGCGCATACTATCCATGGAGGACAGAACCATATTTATTTCTTTGATATTGACTTTTTCCGGAATGAAATCCAGTTCCTCATGCTGTATGTGATCTGCTGCCAATATGAGTGCGCCTAGTTTTTTTCTTCAGTACATATCCAAAATGAAGTGCTGTTGAAATTACAAGAAAGAGGACCAATGTGATGACCGATACAGCAAACAGAGTTTGTGGGGGCAAAAGATATTTTCTCAAGGTTTCTGACTGGTATTGAGGAACGATTTTATATCTCAGCACGCAGTATTCCTGATCTCTTGGTATCACTTTGTAGAAATTCCCCTTGTTATCTGAGGTACTCCCTTGTACTGCGTCCCATGCCCGGCGGAGTCCCCCAGGCTCAATATTTCCGGATTTCACAAGGCCATCTAAGGTAAAAATGGTGTATTGGCTTAACTCAGGAATCATGTCTTCACTGACTTTATCTGCCTTACTTAATTTGTCAAAGGAGGCATTTGCCTGATTCTCTGCATAATTTGCATAATAGATGGCACCGCTGTTCCCTAAACTGGTAAAAAGAAACATGGCCAGAACGCCGATTGCTATCACACCTGCAAATAAAAACAGGAAATATTTTATATAGAGCAGACTTAAAGAAATTTCCCTTTGTTTTCTTACTCTTCCCATTTATAACCAATCCCCCAAACCGTTTTCACCGGTGTATAACCCAGGCTCTCTAATTTTATCCGGATATTTTTTATATGGGTTGAGATTGTGCTGTCATTGCTTTCCCCATCAAATCCAAATACCCGTTCATAAATCTGCTCCCTGGAAAATACCTGTCCTGGGCTGCGGGCCAGAAATTCGCATATCTCATACTCTCCTTTTGTCAAAGGAACTGCCACCTCACCAACAATGAGCTGTTTCCCGGAAAGGTTAAAGTAAGAATTAGAAAATGTAATTCTTGAAGTATGCTCTCGCCGGTCCCGCCTTAAATGAGCCGAAACCCTGGCACGCAGCTCTAATTTTCCAAATGGCTTTAAAATATAATCATCGGCACCTGCCTCCAGACCATTTACTAAACTGTTTTCTTCTGCTTTCGCAGTAAGAAATAAGATTGGACAATCTACATAACCGCGTATTTCTTTACAAAGGGTATAACCGTCCATACCAGGCATCATCACATCCAGTAAGATCAAATCAAACGAGGCTAGATTAAGCTGCTTAACGGCTCCTGGATCTGATACCGTTGTCACCATGTGCCCGTCTCTCGTTAATATTTTCTGTATCATAACCAGGATAGCCGTCTCATCATCCACAGCCAGAATATTTCCCATAATTTTCACTTCCTTTTTGCAGAAATTATAACCCTTCTCTATTCCCAAGTAAAGTTAATCACTGGTATTACCTCCCTCCCATCTGCATGACCAAAAACAGAATAAGAGAAAAGCTGCAATTGTAGTAACAATGCAAAGGCTGACCGCAAGAGAAATATGGGATTCCATTAATATGAAACCTCTCTCTTTTGCAAGTGCATATGTCACCAATCTGGAAGGCCATGAGCAAGGGGTAAAATACCAGATCCCCTCTCCCATTCCAGTAAGAAACAGGGCTGAAATCAGGCTTTCGGTAATCCCTATCCCAATGGACAGGCCCTTATTAAAACGTAAAGATAAAAATAAATGCCAAATATACAGCAGGAAGCTGCTGGCTGATAATATTAAGAAAGCCTTTCCGTAAAAAACAATACTGACTGGTGATTGTTGCAAAAGGAAGCTATAGCCTGCACCAAAAAGAATACATGCAGAAAGGACAGCCAATGCACCTGCAATAAACAGAAACATTAATTTACTTAAAAATGCCGGCAATCTTTTGGGCGAACAAAGAAGAACCTGAAATCCTCCTGCTGACAGCTCCTGCTCAGAAGCCATGACACAAAATAAGGCTATGAGAAAGGGAAAGCCAATTCCCAGAACCTGAAGATATCCTTCAGCCATGCTATAAGCATTCCTTGAGGCAGATGCACCATAAGCTAAATACTCCCGCAATGGGTAAAGGAATTATGATATGCCAACGCCAAAAAGACACATGCTTTGCCTTTAGAACCTCAGCCTTTAAACATCTATAAAATGCAATCATTATGCTTCCCTCTTTTTCTTAAACCAAACCATTGTATAGAGTGATATTCCAAGAAACCACAACAAAGACAGACCTATTCCTGGAACTATGACATTTGTATTATAAAGTTGGCTGTCGATAGACATTGGAATTCCATTTGGTAAAATTCCTAATACCGGACACATCAGGCGAATGGGGATAGAAGGTGGATATATCCACCAATAACCGCTGTCTGGCAGTGTGACAGTGCCAAAAATAGACAGTGCCATGCTTGCAAATATGCTGGTAAACATACCAAATCTTGCACTTAGAAACAAGAACAAAGGAATTTCCCACATATAGGAAAGGCTCAACAATAATGCAGCAGAAATTCCGCTCCAAAGGGAAATATTAGTACCAAATATGGCTCCTCCTGCATGGGTTCCAATGAAAACAAAAAAATTAGAAAAAATAAGTCCTATGATACAATATCCAATTTTACCCAGCCAGCTTTTTTCCAGAGAGAGTGGAAGCAATAAAATTTGGTAGTACCTTGTTTTTTTATCTTTCTTAATGCAAAGATAGCATATAATTGCCAGCATTCCTGGCAGAAACATGGTATACCACCAGTTCCATGCCCCTGCCGGGAATGCGTTTTCAAAGCCTCCTGTCAGGAGCAGTGCCAGAAGCATAACCGTAAAAAGGTGCTATCACGGGAAGAAAGGCTCCCAGTGTATGTTTTAGCTTAAGATGCTCCGCCTTTATCGTATTAAGCATTTGTTCTCTCCTCCCTTCTATTCGCTTTTACTACCTCCATAAAAAGCTTCTCTAAATCTTCTTTCGGATCTATTTTACCGGTATACCCTAAGACACCACCTACTATAATACCGATATGATCAACAATTTGCTGTACCTCTGATAGATTGTGGCTTGATAGAATCACCGTAATTCCCTTTGCAGGAAACGATTGAATTAACGTTCTCATTTCTTCAATCCCGATAGGATCCAGACCATTGGTAGGTTCGTCCAGAATAAGGAGCTTTGGCTGGCTGATTAAGGCAGTTGCGATTCCTAGCCGCTGCTTCATGCCAAGGGAAAACTGACCTGCTCTTTTCTTTCCTGTATGGGTCAGTCCTACAATCTGCAGCACTTCCTCTATTCTGGAATCACTGCAGCCAAGTAAGGTGGTTTTGACCTTTAAATTTTCGTAAGCAGTGAGATTTTCATAAAGGGGCGGCATTTCAATCAAGGCACCTATGTCGTTTAAATGTTTTCTGTTCCACTGCATTCCATTAAAGTCAATGGCCCCTGAGGTTGGTCTCATAATGCCGGTTATCATTTTTAAAGTTGTAGATTTCCCTGCACCATTGGGTCCCAGAAGACCATAAATAGAGTTTTTTTCTATGCACAGAGACACTTGATTGACTGCCAATTGTCCATTAAATTTTTTGCAAAGATTTGTTGTCTTTAAAATCGTATCCATTTGATATCAGTCCTTTCTATTGATTGATATAGATAGGATAACTAAAAATTTTGAAGATTTTATAAAGCTTTTTAAGGGAATAATAATTGCTGAATGCAATCATGGTCACCCGTAAAGCGGGCGTTCTTGATACTTAACTCCTACTCATGGAGAAATTTCTTATAACATAAAAAAACTACCAGCAAATTGCTGATAGTTAGTAATTTTCTTTATATTCAGTGCCATTGCTTTTGCGCCATGCTAAAAGTTATAAATGCAATTATAAAACATAATAATATGGACAAATATCCTCAAAATGGCCATCTTTCATGTAAAATCCACCCGGAATTGTCCCAAGCTGTTTAAAACCAAGCCGTTCATATAAATGCCTTGCATGGGTATTCGTTGAAACTACAGCATTAAATTGCATAATTCTGAATCCATGCTGTTTGGCTTTAATAAGACAATCTGTTACTAACGCTTCACCGATATGCATTCCTCGGCTTTCAGAGCTTACCGCATAACTGGCATTGCAAATATGACCACATCTTCCCACATTGTTGGGATGAAGAATATATAGACCGTATATCTTACCGCTTTCACTATCTACTGCCACAGAGCAATATGTTTGTGATTTAAAAAAGGCATAGCCTGTTTCCCAAGTTAACAAATCCTCCTGAGGAAAAGCAACTCCCTCCTCAACAACTTCATTCCATATGTGAATCATGAAATTAACATCATCTACCGTATATTCTCTTGTCTGAATCTTCAACTGAAAACATCCCTTCTTTTGAAATTTAATGTGCTTTTTTAATTCTTATCAATAGAATATCACCCTGCTTACCAACTATCAATATTAAATTCTCACTGTTGTACCCCAAAACAGTAAGGGAAACGAAGATGCCCCTTCTGGACAGGTAAAGCCAGGTAAATACTGATTCTAACAGCAATTCCATCACATCTGATTTTTCTGCAGATCATTAAAGTTAAGAAAATCTTCATAATCTATTCAAACAATATACAAACTTTTCAAGAAGCGGTGTGATATACTAAACACATAAGAAATGCACAACGTAACAATTATCCTTTCACCCTTTTTGAAAATCCGAAAATCCTAAGAAAAGTCCCCTGTGTCTTTGACACAGGGATTTTTCTATGCAAAAGAGAAGATCCCGTCAGCAGTTGTCTGAAAACGGGATCTTATTTTTCTTTATTAAATGCAATTATTCAAACTTTATATTTTTAAGCACATCGAAGCAATCAAAGGTTGCAAAATAGTCTTTTGGTGTCTCTGCCCTGCGGATCAGCTCTACAGACCCATCCTCTTTGAGAAGCAGCTCTGCAGATTTTAATTTTCCGTTGTAATTATATCCCATGGCATATCCGTGAGCGCCTGTATCATGAATAAAAAGCAGGTCTCCTCTGGAGATCTCCGGCATCATACGGTCAATGGCAAACTTATCATTATTTTCACAAAGTGAACCTACAACATCATACTTATGGCTGCAAGGAGCATCCTCTTTCCCCATAACCGTTATGTGGTGGTAGGCACCATACATGGCAGGTCTCATAAGATTTACTGCACAGGCATCTACGCCCACATACTCTTTGTGTGTATGTTTTTCATGAATGGCTCTGGTAACCAACGCACCGTACGGTCCTAACATAAACCGGCCAAGCTCCGTATAGATTGCCACATCCCCCATTCCTTCCGGAACAAGTACTTCTTCATAAACCTTTCTTACGCCCTCACCAATTGCCACAATATCGTTAGGTTCCTGACCCGGACGGTAAGGAATACCGATGCCGCCGGAAAGATTGATAAAAGTGACCTCTGCTCCTGTTTCCTTTTTTAACTTTACTGCAAGCTCAAAAAGAACCTTTGCAAGAAGGGGATAATATTCCGTAGTCACTGTATTGCTTGCCAGAAAGGCATGAATTCCGAATTTCCTTGCTCCCTTACTCTTTAAGATCCGGAATGCCTCAAAGATCTGCTCTGTCGTCATACCATATTTGGCATCTCCGGGATTATCCATAATATCATTGCTGATCTTAAATATTCCGCCCGGATTATAACGGCAGCTGATGGTTTCCGGAATATGACCGATGGCTTTTTCCAGAAAATCAATATGAGTAATGTCATCCAGATTGATGATTCCTCCGATCTGGTCTGCATACTGGAATTCCTCTGCAGGCGTATCATTAGAGGAAAACATAATGTCGGAACCGGAAAATCCAATGGCATCAGACATCATAAGCTCCGTCATAGAGGAACAGTCAGCCCCGCATCCATACTCTTTTAATATATTTAAAATAAATGGATTGGGAGTTGCCTTCACCGCAAAATATTCCCGGTATCCCTTATTCCAGGAAAATGCTTCTTTTAATTTCTTCGCATTCTCCCTGATACCCTTTTCATCGTATAAATGGAAGGGAGTTGGATATTCATTCACAATTTCTTCTAATTGGTCTCTGGTTACAAATGGTCTTTTCTCCATTGTTTTCCTCTCCTCTCATAACGTTACCATATGCAGAAAAGAGCCATCTCCGGCACATCTGCTGGTAAGCTACATTGTACCGGGGATAGACTCTTTTGTCTACACTTTTTTGTATAAATATTCAGAAATACTGTAAGAAGTCATTAATCGACTGTCACTACACGCATAATATTGGTATGTGCTGCAGGCTCATGCTTTCTTGCAGGACTTACTACTCCTGCAGTTACAACCACTACGTCATCCTCTTTAATTATGGATCTTGCCTTTAACAGTTCCAAAGAGGAATAGATTAACACGTCAGTAGACTCGGCACGTCTTGCCTGGAATGGTATAACACCCCAGTACAGCTGCATCTGGCGAAGAGCTGATGCACTTGGAGATAAACCGATGATTAAGCTTTCCGGTCTCCATTTAGATAACAGTCTTGTGGTGAAACCAGTAATACTTGGAGCTACAATCACTTTTGCTCCCAGGTCATGAGCGGTGGATACGGAAGAGTAGCATACTGCATTGGATACATTCTGTGTATTCACTGCAGATACCTTACGCTGTCTGTATCCGGTGTAATCCAGATGCTTTTCTGTTTCTTCTACGATGGAAGCCATCATGGAAAGAGCCTCTACCGGATATTTACCCATTGCAGTTTCACCAGAAAGCATAACTGCGTCAGTTCCGTCATAAACAGCATTGGCAACGTCAGTTACTTCTGCTCTGGTAGGACGTGGATTACGGATCATGGAATCTAACATCTGTGTTGCAGTAATAACCGGCTTGCAGGCCTCATTACATTTCTCAATAATGCTTTTCTGGATAAATGGAACTTCCTGAGCCGGAATCTCAACACCCATATCACCACGGGCAACCATGATTCCATCACTGGCTTCAATGATTTCATCCAGGTTTTCAATTCCTTCTGCATTCTCAATCTTTGCAATGACAGCAATGTCAGAGCCATGCTCAGCCAGAATATCCTTAATTTCACGGACAGCTGCTGCCGTACGTACAAAGGAAGCTGCAATAAAGTCAAAGCCCTGTTCGATACCGAAACAGATATCTGCTTTATCCTTATCAGTAAGAGCCGGAAGTTTAATCTTTACATTAGGAACATTAACTCCCTTTCTCTCTCCCAGTTCGCCGCCGTTTACAATTCTGCAGGTAATTTCGCTGCCCTTAACTTCTAAAACCTCAAGTTCAATCAGACCATCATCAATCAGAATACGGTTGCCTGCAACTACATCTTCATTTAAGCCGTCATAGTTGATATGGCCCTTACTCTCATCACCCACAATGTCTTCTGTTGTGAGAACATAGGTGTCGCCTTCTTTTAAGGTTACCTTTTTACCATCTTTTAAAAGTCCGGTACGAATCTCCGGTCCTTTTGTATCAAGAAGAGCAGCGATTGGAAGGTCTAATTCCTGGCGAATGCTCTTTAACATGTCAAGACGTTCTTTTTGTTCCTCATAATCACCGTGTGAGAAGTTAAATCTGGCAATATCCATTCCGTGCTCAGCAAGTGATTTCATCAGTGCGCGGTCATTTGTGTTAGGTCCCATCGTGCAAATAATTTTGGTTCTCTTCATATTATCCTCCGTAGCTAGTTGGTAGTATCACCGGTTGTGGGGTTATCCGATGTTACATGTTTATGTGTATACAAATGCTCCGAACAGTATTCTAGACTGCCTTCACATTTTGAACAATACCGGAATTCCAGGTTTGGGGAATCCTTTTCGGTCCGACCGCATACGGCGCACTTGTGGTGGGTTCCTCCCTGGGGCATAATTTTCATCTGACGGTGAAAATTCTGCTTTCTTTTGATTTCCTTCGGATTAAACCGGTTTAAATCACGGGTCAGAAGGAAAAACACGAAAAAGTTAATCAGCGACATAACAATCGTGATCCTGGTTGCCATATTTCCCATAATAAACTCATACAGGAAATAGATTCCATTAAACATTGCCATCCATTTGGCCTTAATGGGAATCACAAAAAACAGAAGGAATTCCAGATCAGGGAATGTCGCAGCAAAAGCGAAAAACAGAGAATAATTTAAAAATTCCGTTGTCAGGTAAATTCTCTGTCTGAAAAAGATGTAAACAACCAAAGCGGCTGCCACATGACCAATTACTCCCATAAAGAAGTAAACATTAAATCGGAAAGCTCCCCAGATTCTCTCTAAATTAACTCCCAGCATGTAGTAAAGATACATGCCGATCAGACTTCCGAAAAGACTTCCTCCGCCCGGCGGATAAATCATAAAGGTAACAACTCTCCACACCTGACCGCTTAGAATCTTCTGTGCATCGAGTGCTAAATACTGTAAATAAAATTCCGGAGCAAAAAGCTGTAAGAACAGTCCGGTCCCATACATGCCAATGATATAGTACATAAGATTCGGAATGGCATATTTTCTGTATCTGCGTTCCAGATTATAAATTTCATGCGTTCAACCTTCCTAAGCTAAAACAAATCCTTTTTGGAAAAAATCCAGGCAACACTCAATGTCAGAATCAGTGTAAGACCTAAAACAATCCAGAAGCCATATGGGCTGTCCGCAAACGGAACTCCCGCTGGATTCACATTCATACCATAAAAGCTTGCTACCATGGTAGGTATGGACATTACAATGGTGATAGTTGCAAGAAACTTCATGACAATGTTTAAGTTGTTGGAAATAACGGAAGCAAATGCATCCATGGTTCCGCTTAGAATTCCGCTGTAGATGTTGGCCATCTCAATCGCCTGTTTGTTCTCTACGATAACATCCTCAAGAAGTTCGGTATCTTCTGGATATTTCTTAATCTTTTCATTCCTCATAAGCTTTTCTAACACTACTTCGTTGGAACGTAAGGATGTGGTAAAATAAACCAGACTCTTTTCCAGTTCCAGAAGCTCAATCAGCTCCCGGTTTTTTGTGGATTTATGAAGTTTTTCTTCAACAACAGCGCTTTTTTTATCAATAACTCTTAGATACTGCAAATATAGCGATGCGTTCTTATAAAGAATCTGAAGAATAAACCGGGTTTTCATGTAAGTATGAAAATCTCTGACCCGTCCATCCATAAAGGCATTTAATACCGTTGTTTCTTCCAGGCATACCGTTATGATAGCTTCGTCAGTGGTAATGATTCCCATAGGTATTGTAACATACCAGTCTTTTCCGCCTCTCTCCTCAATGGTTGGAACGTCAACAAGGATCAGCGTGTAATTATTCTCTGTTTCAATACGGGAACGCTCTTCCTCATCAAGAGGAGCCCTTAAATCATCCCGGATCAATACGGTAGGTATCTGCGATTTCCAGTATCTCCGTAGCTGTAGGATTGGTAAGTGCGATCCAGCACCCCGGAGAAAGCTCATCCTTTTGTTGAATCAGGCCGTCTTCTGTTTTATAAATCTGAATCATGGCTTTTCTCCCTTCTACGGAAGTATTTTGTGTATACTTTGGCGGACTTTGACTTATACATTATAGTTTCCCAGACCCTTTTTGTCAAACGAAAAGCTACCTCAATTTGTGAACTTACACAAATTTTACTAAGTTTAACATTTTTTTAGCATGTCCAGGCAATTGTTTTATTTCTTATTTTATGTTAAACTGATGTCCGGTGAGTCAGCAACTTACTTTTACACTAAAGGAGGCAGGGGTTAACCCCGCACATATGAATACATACAACACTTTAGGAATCGATATCGGTTCCACAACCGTAAAGATTGCTATTTTAGATCAAAATCAACAGCTATTGTTCGCTGATTACGAGCGGCATTTTGCAAACATACAGGAAACACTGGCAGGCCTTTTAAAGAAGGCCTATGACCAGTTAGGACCTATGGATCTTGTTCCGGCCATAACCGGTTCCGGCGGACTTACACTGTCCCGTCATTTAAAGACTCCATTCGTACAGGAAGTGGTGGCTGTTGCCACCTCATTAAAAGATTATGCCCCGCAGACCGACGTGGCAATCGAGCTTGGCGGAGAAGATGCTAAAATTATTTATTTTAGCGGCGGCATTGACCAGAGAATGAACGGAATCTGTGCCGGTGGCACGGGATCCTTTATTGACCAGATGGCTGCTCTTTTACAGACTGATGCCAAGGGTCTCGATGAGTATGCTGCCAATTATAAAGCGATCTATCCAATCGCTGCCCGTTGCGGCGTATTTGCCAAAACAGACATTCAGCCGCTTATTAATGAAGGAGCTACCAGAGAAGATCTGGCAGCGTCTATTTTTTCAGGCAGTCGTTAACCAGACCATCAGCGGTCTGGCATGTGGTAAGCCAATCAGAGGCAATGTGGCATTTTTAGGAGGACCTCTCCACTTTCTTCCTGAACTTCGGAAAGCGTTTATCCGCACTTTAAATCTCACCGGAGATGCAATTATCGCTCCCGAACATTCCCATCTTTTTGCTGCCATCGGCGCTGCCATGAACACAGAAGATAAGACGGATGCAAAGGTCTCTCTTGAGGATATGATCTCCCGATTGTCAAATGGTATTCGGATGGAATTTGAAGTAAAGCGAATGGAGCCATTGTTTGCAGGACAGGAAGATTTCGATGAATTCATTAACCGTCACAGCAGTCACTGTGTAAGGAAGGGAGAACTGTCTTCCTATCACGGCAAATGCTTCTTAGGAATTGATGCCGGTTCCACTACTACAAAAGTTGCAGTGGTTGGGGAAGACGGAACCCTGCTTTACAGCTTTTACAGCAGCAACAACGGATCTCCGCTGTCGACTGCTGTCCGTGCAATCAAAGAGATAAAAGAACAGATTCCTGATGACAGCCAGATTGTATGGTCTTGTTCCACAGGATATGGAGAAGCCTTATTAAAGGCTGCATTCCTTCTTGATGAGGGAGAAGTTGAGACAATTTCCCATTACTATGCGGCTGCATTTTTGAACCGGAAGTGGATTGCATCTTAGACATCGGCGGACAGGATATGAAGTGCATCCGTATAAAGAATAATACGGTAGACAGTGTCCAGTTAAACGAGGCATGCTCTTCTGGCTGCGGTTCCTTTATTGAAACCTTTGCCAATTCCCTGAATTACAAAGTGGAAGATTTTGCCACTGAGGCATTATTTGCAAAAAACCCCACTGATCTTGGAACCAGATGTACCGTTTTTATGAACTCCAATGTAAAACAGGCTCAAAAAGAAGGGGCTGAAGTTTCTGATATTTCTGCCGGACTTGCGTATTCCGTTATAAAAAACGCATTATTTAAAGTTATTAAAATTACAAGTGCTTCTGATCTTGGAAAACATGTAGTGGTTCAGGGCGGTACCTTTTATAACAATGCCGTACTTCGAAGCTTTGAAAAAATATCCGGCTGTGAGGCAGTAAGACCGGACATTGCCGGAATTATGGGAGCCTTTGGAGCTGCATTAATTGCCAGAGAGCGTTATGACCAGTCGGCAAAGACTACAATGCTGGATCTAGACAAGATTCTGGCTCTTCACTATGAGACATCAATGAGCCGTTGTAAGGGCTGTACCAACAACTGCGTTCTGACCATCAACCGGTTTGACGGCGGACGCCAGTTTATCTCCGGAAACCGCTGCGAGCGGGGACTTGGAAAAGAAAAAACAAGACGTGAGATTCCAAACCTGTTTGATTACAAAAATCACCGGATGTTTGATTATGAACCGTTAAGCGCTGATTTGGCCACACGGGGAGTCATCGGAATTCCACGGGTGCTGAACCTTTATGAAAATTACCCCTTCTGGGCTGTATTTTTCCATTCCTTAAAGTTTCGTACCGTACTGTCCCCACAATCCACCAGGAAGATCTATGAGCTGGGTATCGAATCCATCCCCAGTGAATCCGAGTGTTATCCGGCAAAGATCGCCCACGGTCATGTGGAATGGCTCATTAAGCAGGGAATTAAAACTATTTTTTACCCCTGTATTCCATACGAACGAAATGAAAGTCCTGATGCAGGCAATCATTTTAACTGCCCCATTGTAACCTCCTACGCAGAAAATATTAAGAATAACGTAGAAGGAATTAAAACAGAATCCATTCGATTCTTAAATCCGTTTATGGCTTTTACCAATGAAGAAGTCTTAACAAAGCGCTTAACAGAGGTCTTTACCAAAGAATTTAACATTCCTGCATCGGAAGTTGCTGACGCTTCCCATAAGGCCTGGACAGAGCTCATGGCTTCCCGCACAGATATGGAGAAAAAAGGGGAAGAAACCTTACAGTGGTTAAAAGAAAATAACAGACACGGAATCGTACTGGCTGGCCGGCCTTACCATGTTGATCCGGAAATCAATCACGGAATTCCGGAACTGATTACCTCTTATGGCTTTGCAGTGCTGACCGAGGATTCCATCTCCCATCTTGCTGACATTGATCGCCCTATGGTTGTAACAGACCAGTGGATGTACCACACCCGGCTTTACCGGGCTGCCAGTCTGGTGAAAGAGAATAACTTAGACTTAATTCAGCTTAATTCCTTCGGATGCGGACTGGATGCCGTCACTACAGATCAGGTTAATGATATCCTGACCGGTTCCGGCAAAATTTATACAGTACTTAAAATAGACGAGGTCAACAACTTAGGAGCTGCCAGAATTCGTGTCCGCTCTCTCATTGCCGCTTTAAAGGTACGTGACAAGCGTCACTTCGAGCACAAAGTGGTTTCCAGCGCCTATAACAGAGTGATGTTTACCAAGGAGATGAAGCAGGAATATACCATCCTTTGTCCCCAGATGTCTCCTCTGCATTTTGATCTTTTACAGCCCGCTATCCGGGCCTTCGGCTACCGCGTGGAAGTTCTGCAGAACGATAACCGCTCTGCCATTGATACAGGCTTAAAATACGTAAATAACGATGCCTGCTATCCTTCTCTGATTGTAGTCGGACAGATCATGGAGGCACTGCTTTCCGGCAAATATGATTTAGACAGAACTGCTGTGTTTATGAGCCAGACAGGCGGAGGCTGCCGTGCTTCCAACTATATTGGTTTTGTCCGCAGAGCCCTTGATAAGTCTGGAATGAGTCAGGTGCCTGTGATTTCTGTCAATGCAGGAAACATGGAATCCCAATCCCGGCTTTACCATCTCTCTGCCGCTGTTAACAAAAGCCATGCAGGCAGTGGTATACGGAGATATATTTATGAGGGTGCTGTACGCCACCCGTCCATATGAGAAGATACCTGGTTCAGCCAACTCCCTCCATGAAAGATGGAAAGAACGCTGTATTGTATCTCTCTCAAAGAAGTCCGCTGACATGATCGAGTTTTCCCGTAACATTAAGGGCATCATCAGAGATTTTGACAATCTGCCAAGAAACTCTGTGAAAAAACCAAAGGTTGGTATCGTAGGTGAGATTCTTGTAAAGTTTTCCCCTCTTGCCAATAACCGGATCGTAGAGCTATTGGAAGCGGAAGGCGCTGAGGCTGTTATGCCTGATTTAATGGACTTTTTTACTGTACTGCTTTTATAACACAAACTTTAAGGCAGATTTCCTTGGAGGAAAAAAATCCACCGCATTCATTGCCAATATGGGAATCTCGCTTTTGGAATTCTTCCGTAAGACTGCCAAACGGGAACTGGAAAAGAGTAAGAACTTTACTGCTCCGGCTCATATCGGAAACCTTGCTAATATGGCAAATGACTTTGTTTCCATCGGCAATCAGACCGGAGAAGGCTGGTTCTTAACTGGAGAGATGCTGGAACTGATCCATACTGGTACCAATAATATTGTGTGCACCCAGCCATTTGGCTGCCTCCCCAATCATATTGTGGGAAAAGGCGTAATCAAGGAGTTAAGAAAAGCATATCCTGACTCCAATATCATCGCAGTGGATTACGATCCAGGCGCCAGTGAAGTAAATCAGTTAAACCGGATTAAACTTATGCTTTCAACAGCACAGAAATCTTCTAAAAGAAGAAAATCAAACCACCGGACAGGAATAATGTTCCGTTGATACAAAAATACCGGAAACCTGAGAAATAGGTTTCCGGTATTTTTTAATTATTTCCCACTGCCAGCATTGCCTGAAAGCAGTTATAGTTTAACCCGTGCTGTAATTCGAAGCTGAAATTTCTCACGTCTTCTTTTAAATAACTACCAAGCTCTTCATTTCCTTCATAAGCAAAATCCATGAGTTCATCAATGTATTTCTTTAATCGTTCCTCTAGCTCTTCTCTGGTTTTTCCACTGATAAAAAGCTTAAGACGTTCCATCTCAACTGGGGAATATCCATTTAAATCAATGCTTTTTCCTGCAATCCGGCAGCCTAAGACATTCCTTATCACAATCGATGCCAGATTAATGATCAGTTCTCCATAATCACCTGAATAGGCATTCAGCACATGAATGATATAGTCCCCAGGCAGCTTCTGTAAAAAACTTTGTTCCAGACAGGCACTTCTTACATAGACTTCCATCAGATCCGCGCCGCACCGGGGTTCTAAGGAAACAAGCACTGGATAATCAAGGGTAAGAATATGGTTCATCGGATGAAAGCGTGCATCATAATACAGGAAAAATTCCGGCATCCCTTTTTGAAAGGTATCATAACAGCAACGATTGCCATAAAATTGAAACTCCCTCATCATAAGGTTATATTCCTGTTGGATTTTTTTAACCTTTTCTATGAGTATCTCATATCCCTGCCTGTAGGCGATATCTGCAGATATGGTAGGGTGTGCTGTAACCAGATCCCTTAAGCCGGCTGCTTGATTTTCATATTCTTCGATGCAATAAATTACGGCTCCCATCAGCTGCCTCGCCTTATCATAAGAGATTGACGTGCTTTCATTGCTTGTATACCGGGCTGCAAGCTTTGCCACTACAGGCATTAACTCCTCCTGGCTATATTTCATCATCATCCTCTTCCCAGTCATCATGGAAACCAAATCTGGTTTTCCGTGCAAAGCCCTCCAGAGCAGTATCTTCCAGGTAATCGACTGACCCCTGACAGGGACCGTCAAACTGTTCCTTCATGAATTCAATCAGCTCATCATCCGGTATTTCATCCAGGGTATCATTTTTATACGAATAAAATATTTCCTGCAGCCTTCCAAGGGTATCCGTGTAGTTATCCTGATAAATATAGGGGGAATCACAAAAGGCGAAAATAAGCTTTGGAAGAATTCCTTCTCCAAACTCCACCCTTTCCTGCTTCTTTAAAATATTTGTTCTTTCTTTTAAAAGCAGTGCAGCATCTTCCTCTGATAATTTAAGACCAAATCGTCCGGTATATTCGTTTGCAGCATTTAACCTTGCAAGCGAAGCGTTGTCCTCTTTGTTTACCAGCCATTTTTCATTGTCCATAATCGTACTCCTTTCTGATAAATCCACAGTTTACGCCTGTTTCAGGGAAATTACAAGACTTGAAAAAAAGTCATTTTTGTGGTATTATATTACCATCAGATCAAGTGATTATTCTTATTTTACAGGAAATTTTATTTTCATCACATAGCTGCTGTCATGGTTTATCACTTCACATATCCCACCCATTTTATCCATCATAGACTTAATATTCTGAATCCCCATTTTTGTGCTTTCTCCATTATTTCTGCTGGGAGAGATTCCATTCATGAACCATATTTCCACCTGATTTTTAGAGTACTTCATCTCGATAATAACCGGCTTACTTAAATCAGCGTATTTTATGATATTAGAGCTTATATTATTGACAATACGAATGATGTAATCAATAGAGACAGCAATTTTTACCGGTTCCCACTGAATCCGGCACTCTGTGTCAAAGCCCTGACTTTCCAGAAACATAATCAGATCAGAGATCACATCTTCCATGACATATTGAACCATTTGGGGGGCTTCCAGTTCCTCTTCCTTTTCTTCGGCTACCAGAACACTTTCAAACAGCTGATCAGACAGAACTTTCATCTGCTTTGCTTTTTCCGTACATTTTTTTAAGTACTGTATCTGCTTTTCCGCCTGAGGAACCTTCCCGTTGGATAATAGTTCCAGATAAATCATTAATGTTGTGAGAGGCGTTCTTAAATCATGGGACAGGCCTGTTACCAGGCTCTTGTTGGCTGAACGCAGTTTCTCCTTCATCTCCATATTCTCTTTTAAAGACACCCTCATATCATTTAAACCCTGGGCAAGGGATGTAAGCTCATCTGATCCCCTGATGGAAATTTCTTTCTCCAGAGAACCTCCCTTTAATACTTTTACTTCCCGCTCCAGAAGCGTGATATATGTGATCTTCTTCTCCATAAATCCAATACAGACTGCTAAAAACACCAGTACGGAAATAATCAGTGACATGGTCATGGCTGTGAGATAAAACTGGTATCCAAAGAACCCGTCCAGATACACGTTTGCTGATCCATCCTCAAATTCAATATTAAAAAAAGGCTGATTCTTATAATACTCACTGTCGATCATCGTTGAACCATATATGGCATTTCCATCTCTGAACACCGTTATATAAATTGTATTATGACGGTCAATCCAATTATCAAGTGCCTCCTTGTCCCCTGAATTTATATGATTCTTTCTTACAAATTCCTGAAACTCATCTGCACTCTTTTTCTGCGCTTTGGCCACAAAGACCTTATCGGTAAAATAAGAATCCAGGGTTTTCTGGGATACCAGGTTCACTCCCATATAGACGAAAACTGCCAGGATTCCGGCACCTATAATGACCAGAGAAAACTGAAGTTTCATGCTGTGCCAACGTTTATTCAAAGCGGTACCCCTTCCCCCATACGGTTTTTATATGTACCGGTTCCTGGGGATTTTCTTCTATTTTCATTCTAAGCTTGCGAATATGAACCATGACCGTACTGTTGGATGAATAAAAATAAGGCTCTTCCCATATGCTTTCATACAGATTCTGAGCTGAGAAAACACGCTTTGGGTGCTTCATCATAAGAAGAAGAATTTTATACTCGATATCGGTCAGTTCTTTCTCTTCTTCCCCTACCCATACCTCGTTGAACTCTTCATTAATGCGAATATCATACAGCTCCAGCCATTTTTCCTTACTCATACCATCTGTAAGCTCTTTTCCTTTGTATACCCGGTATCTTCTAAGAAGTGCCTGCACTCTTGCCAGAAGTTCTGAATAGGAAAAGGGTTTGGAAAGGTAATCGTCTCCTCCTGCCATCAGTCCAATTAATTTATCCGATTCCTGAGTCTTGGCTGTAAGAAATAAAACCGGCACAAAAGACCGTTTCCGTATCTCTCTGCATGTCTTTAATCCATTCATACCGGGCATCATAACATCCAGAATAACCATATCCGTATCTTCCGTTAACAGATCCAGACCCTCTTTTCCATTCTTAGCTTCTTCTACCAGATAATTCTGGCTTTCTAGAATTCTAACACCTTCCCGGATATCTTCATCATCTTCAATGATTAAAATTTTTAATTGTTCCATCTCATTCCTTCCTCACCCCAGATTTCTGATAAAAAAATTATACTACATAACAGGGAAATATTAAATATTTAGTCGCTTCTTAATGCATCGATGGGATTTAAACCTGCAGCTCTCCTGGCAGGCATATACCCGAAAAACAGGCCAATGGCAACAGAAACTCCCAAATGCAATCACAACTGCATTTAATGCAGGATGGGCGGTAACTCCTGCTGCCTTTCCCACTAAAGCTGTTGCACTGCAGCCAAATAAAATTCCGATTATTCCGCCAATGGAACTGGTAACCGCTGCTTCAATAATAAACTGCTGCATGATAGCCCCTTTATTTGCCCCAAGTGATTTGCGGATTCCGATTTCTCTGGTGCGCTCTGTTACAGAGACCAGCATGATGTTCATGACTCCCACACCGGCTACCAGAAGAGAAATTCCTGCAATTCCTCCCGCCAGTCCGCTTATCATTGCCATCTGTTTATTCATGGAATCAAGTATTTTGCTCATAGCCGTAACCCGGATCAGGTCCTTGTTTTTCAGAATATCCATCAGGAATTTCTGGATCAGTTCCACCCCATCATTTGCCTTTGAAACACTTCTCACGGTAAATAAGTAATCTCCTATATTTGCATTTTTCTCTATTTTCACAGCAACCGTGTAAGGGATCCAGACAAAATCATCCTCTCCTCCACTCTCTGAATACTGTTTGTTTTTTATTTGAAATACGCCTGCAATATCAAAGGAATTGTCTCCTATTTTGATTTACCTACCGCATTTTCCCCGCTTCCATATAACTTCTTAGCAACATATCCCCCAATCACACAAATCCTCTGTCTTGATTCAATATCAGAATAAAGTATGGAACGGCCTGATTCCAGTTTAAACCCTTTTATATCTCCGTACTGTTCACTGATTCCTGAAACTGTAGTGTACTTTAATGACTGTTCCCCATTTCTCACTTTTCCGGAAACACTCACGACAGGACTCATGCGTTCAAAAATACTGCTGTTGTCCTCATAAAATCCGTACATCTGTCCGCTGTTTACAGATCTTGATGAAAGGTTTGTCACATTGACCTGTATCTGATTGGCGCCCATATCAGAGAAGCTTTTAATCACGCTGTCCATGTAACCGTTAACAAGACTTACCAGCACAATTACAGCAGCGACCCCGATTATGATTCCAAGCATGGTAAGAAACGACCGCATCTTATTGCCCCAGATACTTCTAAGTGCAAGTTTAAAGGATTGCCGCATAATCATCCGCCTTTCCATCAAAATTAATTTTTCCATCTGCAATCCGGATCACCCGTTTTGCTTCTAACGCGATGGTATTGTCATGGGTAATCATAACAATGGTGTTGCCTTCTTCATTGATCTGTTTTAAAAAATCCAGTACGTCCCTGCTGGTTTTCGAGTCAAGCGCTCCCGTAGGCTCATCTGCTAAAATCAGGGACGGGTTTCCGGAAAGTGCCCTGGCGATGGATACCCGCTGCTGCTGTCCTCCTGAAAGCTGTCCTGGAAGATTTCTCCATTTATCCGACAATCCAACCTTCTCTAACGCCTTTTGCGTACGCTCTTTTCTCTCAGCCGCTTCTATTCCTGCATACAGAAGAGGAAGCTCCACATTTTCAGCAATGTTTAACTTTGGAAGCAGATTATATTGCTGAAAGATAAAACCGATCATTTCATTGCGGATACGGGCAAGCTGCCTATCTCCCATATCCCGTACCGGTTCACCTCCAAGGTAATATTCTCCTTTGGAGGGAACATCAAGAGCTCCTATAATATTCATCAAAGTTGATTTTCCGCTGCCCGACTTCCCTACAATGGCAACAAATTCTCCTTTTCCAATGGAAAGATTCACATCATTGTTGGCATAGACTTCTTCCCCTCCAAGATTATAGATTTTATAAATATGGTCCAGTTTGATTAACTCGCTGTCTGCACCGTCCTTTTTCTTATTCCCCAGCTTCACCACCAGGTCCACCTCCCATGTCTTCCATAAGATTTCCCGCTGACAATTCTGTTTCTGTCTGGGAAACATACACTTCATCACCTTCTGATAAACCACTTATTATCTCCACAGCGTCTGCGCTGATCAGCCCTGTCTCTACTTTTACTGAACGAAAACCGGCAGGTACCTCTCCCTGAGGTTTCAGCACCTTATCATCTTTTATATAAACTAAATTTCCCCGCATAAGTGCGGCTGCCGGTATTAAAAGGACATCATTAGCACTGCCCAGTGAAATAACCCCCTGCACATTAATACCCGGTATTAAATCGTCTTTCTCATCCAATGTAATAATGACCGGATAGGTACTGACCCCATTGGTCACAGCGCTTTCCAGGCTTACATTGGTAACAGTTGCAGGGTAATTTTTTCCCGGATAAGCATCTGCCGTTACAGCCACTTTCTGTCCCGTTTTCACCTTATGTATATCAAGCTCATCTACAGGCAGCTTAAATGTCAGTTCAGAAAGATCATAGATCACAGCGAGATCCGGTTCTGTGTTGGTATTTCTGCTTATGGTATCTCCTGCTTTGTATTTTTTAGCAACCACGGTTCCGGAGATTGGAGCTTTAATTGTATAATTATCGTAACTTTTTCTGGTGCTGTCTAATTTATTCTTTGCAGCCTCTGCATTTTCCTCTGCCTGGTTCATGGGATCGGTATAGCTTTTCTTTAAATCATCTGCACTTTTTTCTGTAATACGAAACAGGGGTGTCCCCTTTTGCACATAATCCCCTTCATTTACAAGAAGAGCCTCCACTTCAACAGAAATCGGAATATCTGCCTCCAGAGCACTATTGATCTCTGGTTCAAAGGTGCCGTCTTCTGCACCAGATACTCCTCCAACAGAAGCGGTTGCTTTTATCCCACTGGTCAAACCTCCTGGATTTTGCACCAGAATAGTAACTCTGCGAACCAGTCTGCCGCCGGTTAGTGTTGTTTCCTGATTGGAAATGGTTTCGACTGTTCCCTGTATCTGTTCTCCTGTGTCAGAGAGTGTGATGACTGCCAAATTTCCTGCTCCAAAAGCAGCCGCATCGCTGGAAAGAAACGGCACCTTCAGTTTTACCACCTGATCATTATAAAGATCTGCAATTTTCGTTCCATTATCCACTTTAGAGCCTGCTTTTATAAACAGTTCCTTAATGTACCCGGAATTTTTAGCTTTATAGGTATTTCCGCTATATTTTTGTATTGCGTCTTCATAAAGCTTTTTCGCCTGTTCCAGAGAACTGCTTGCCCTGTTTAATGAATTTTCAGAGCCTGATAATTCGGAATCCATGGCTGATTTATTAATTTCATATAGGACCTGTCCCTTTTCCACCTGATCTCCTTCCGAGAAATCGGCAGATACAATCTCACCTTCCACCATAGAAGTGATCTTATATGTGTTCTTTGCGGCCAGAGTCCCCGACGCTTTTAATTCCGTATTAATATTTCCTTTTTTTACAACCTCTGTATTCACCGGTATCTGGTCATCAGACATGGCTTTTCTTCCCATTTGCTTCACTACCGTAACTCCCGCCAATAGAAAAACGACAGCTATGGCAATAAGAAAAATTTTTTTTTTCTTTCTCTTCATAGATCCACGCCTCATTCTCAATAGTCAATGGCATCCACCGCTGTATAAGTGGTTCCATTCTTGCTGCATACCATTACAACCTTGTCTCCTACCGTCACTTTTCCATAGATTGAAAACAGATACTGCAGCTTGGAAGAATCCAGATTAATGGACAGATAACCATTGCTGTCAACATTTTCACTGCTGCTGATATCGCTGTCTGAATTGCTGCTGTCAATTTCAAGTCGAATGGAAGTTGGTGTAATGACGTCCGTAGATTTATAATAAATGTTTTTTAACCTCACCAAGTATCAGAACATAAGCATTTTCTCCGGTTAACGTATCCTTATCCCAGCCATCCGTTGTATAGGCCCAGATAGTTTTTGATTTGACATTATAATAGATCACTACAAAACCATTGGATTTTTGTGATTCCTTTACAGCAGCCAGAGTACTGGCAGCTCCGTTTAGAAAAACATTTGCTTTTTCTGAGCCGAAGGGAACAGATTGAATTACGCTAAATCCCTTCCGCACCAGAAGAGGACCCTTTCTTTCATCTTTCAGAATCGAGATGGGATTAATCTCTCCATCGGAGTTAATCTCACAATTTAATACCTTTCCGTAGATTTCACTGGAATCCTTTTTCTTTGTTTTTAGAAGATTGTAAAAAAGATTGACGCAGTCTGTCTGGGTCAGGTTCTCATCCGTGGTGCGGTTTAAGTTTTCATTCAGTTCCAGAAATTGAAATTTTGAGATACGGGAGGAGGTGATATTACCTGTAAAATCCTCATCTTTATATCCAAGTAAGGTAAGAACTGCTTTTACACTCTCTCTGTATGTAATGTTATTTTCCGGCTTAAATACTCCTCCCAGATAACCTGTCAGCCAGCCCTGGGAAGCTGCGATTTTAATATATTCTGCATTGGGATTTTGTGCAGGAACATCTTTGAATACAGAGGAATCGGATTTTGAAAGGTTTTCCCTGTAGCTGGATGCGTTCACCAGCATTTTGGCAAATTCTCCTCTTGTTACTATTCCCGTATTATTTGTCAATTCCATAATTCCAGCCAGACTCACTACTTTATCACGCATACTAAAATCAGAAGAACTTATATTGGCAGATGCAATTACCGGATTAAATCCTGAAATCACGGCAGTTACGGTCAAAACTTCCAACGTTACGATACCAGCCATTTCTAATACTCATATGACATTTCTCTCCTTTTTTATTTGATACGTTTATTATGAGCAGTAAATCTTAATGATTTCTAAATGGCTTCTGAATAAATCTAAAATGATTCCCTTTGTCTATCTTTCTGCCGGTCAATCTGGTAAAATAACAGCAGAGAAATGAAAACAGGAGAAAATCATGAAGCGATACCAAATAGTTATTCTGCCTGCTATTCTACTGCTGCTTGCGGGTTGTGCAAGATCTGCCGTCCTTTCCTCTCCCTCCGTCCAAGTGCCAGAAGAGAATGAGACCTCTTTTCCTTCAAACACCGAACCCCCTGCTGCCTCTGACCAGGTAACTGTGAAAAAGGACAGGCTTTTAGAAGGAATCAGCGAAGATTTCATGGCTTTTATTAAATCCACATATGGAATCAGTGTCTATGACAGACTCATGGCCTCATTTGAATCAGGCTCTGATGGAGGCGGGCTCTGGCATGAACTGACAGGAAACTCACTTCTTGTTTTAAAGGATCTTTATTCTGGAATACTTAACAGCCCTGACGAAGCACGTTCCCACAATATCTGGCTGAAAGAATCGTCTGATCCCAATCAGGTGATGTTATCCTTTGCCGGAGATTTAAGTTTTGCAGACGGGTATGCCAATATGTCCGCATATAACGCAAGAGGTGGTATTGATTCCTGCATTCTGGCAAATGTAAGAGCACGGATGGCTTCCGCCGATATTATGATGATTAACAATGAATTCAGCTATAGCACAAGGGGAAACCCACTGCCAGGAAAAGCCTTTACATTCCGGGCAGATCCTTCCATGGTACAAAATCTGCATTCCCTGTCCGTGGATCTGGTATCTCTGGCAAATAATCATGTTTACGATTACGGGGCAGATGCCCTTATGGATACTCTTGACACATTATCCGGTGCCGGGATTCCCTATGCCGGTGCTGGAAGAAATATTGAAGAAGCAAAAGAACCCGTCTATTTTATATCCGGGGGTATGAAAATATCCTATGTCTGCGCCACTCAGATTGAACGTTCCACCCGATTTACAAAAGAAGCAGGTCCTGACAGTCCCGGGGTTTTAAGAACAGACAATCCTGATCTGTATTTAGGTGCTGTAGAAACAGCAAAGGAAAACAGCGACTTTGTAGTGGTGTTTATCCATTGGGGAACAGAAGGAACCAATTACTATGGAGAGGATCAGCAAAATCTGGCCCGTCAGCTCATTGACCATGGTGCTGGACTAATCATTGGCTGCCACCCCCATGTCCTTCAGGGAATTGAGTATTACAAGAGTGTTCCCATTGTGTACAGTCTGGGCAATTTTTGGTTTAACAGCAGAACAATTCCTACCGGTCTTGTAGAAGCAACTGTCACTCCAGACGGTCTTAAGAAACTTCAGTTTATCCCATGTATTCAGGAAAATTGCAGCACTGATCTGGTTGTTTCTCCTGATAAAAAGCAGAAATCCTTCCAGTATATGGAACAGCTCTCTTCCGCAATTACCATAGATACTGAGGGGCTGATTCATCCTCTTCCAGAATAAGGTAAGATTACAATTCTATTAACAAATCGCCATTTTCTTACGTATTCTTACGCCTTTTTAACTTCCCTTGACCTTGTACTTACTCCATGGTTTAAAGTCTCCCTATCAGCCGACACGAGCTGAATAAGCCCGATAAACGGGCAGGAGAAATGAACACCCTGACAGGAGATACAAACGCCCTGGGGGGTATCCCTATAAGCCCAAAAACCATGGGCGGGAGAGATGAAAGGAGAATTATTATGAAGAAACAGAAACTGAAATGGCTGATTCCCTGCGCTGCAGCGATTTTTACCATAGGTGCCTCCATGACATCCTTTGCAGCACAAGGTTGGTCCGAAGAAAACGGCAGCTGGGTCTACTATGACAAAAGTGGTGATATGACTACAGAAGCCTGGAGAAAATCAGGAGATAACTGGTATTACTTAGATTCTGATGGACAGCTTGCTACAAACCAGATCATTGAATCAGACGATAATTACTATTATGTAAACTCTGTAGGTGCTATGGTTACTGACGAATGGAGAGAGGTTGCTTCTGACAGTGACGACGAAGATGCGGCAGATACCAACTGGTACTATTTTGGCAGCAACGGTAAAGCCTATAAGGCATCTACCAGCGGTAAAACTAATTTTAAATCAATAAAAATTGCAAATGGAGAAACTCACTCCTATGCATTCGATACAGAAGGTAAGATGCTGTACGGCTGGCTTGATGATGCTTCTACCCGTGTTACTGGGGATGATGCATGGAAAGAGGGCGTATATTACTGTGGCGATGCTTCTGACGGTGCCCGCGCTGATGGCTGGAAATCCATAGAAGTGGAAGACGATACAGACAAGGATGACAATTTCAATGGTTCTTACTGGTTCTACTTCGGTTCAAACGGTAAAAAGACCACTGATACAACCAAAACCATTAACGGTAAAAAATATCGTTTTAATGAATATGGTGCTGCAAAATATGACTGGTACGAGGCTACTCCTGCTTCTACTTCCACAGCTAGTTCTTCTAACCAGTTTTATAATCTTCCAGAAGAATGCTGGCAGGCAAAGGGCTGGTTCAAGGCAGTTCCAAGCGAAGAACTTGATGCAAAAGGTCATGAAGATGATACTCAGTACTGGTTCTATGCAAACAATGACGGCAATCTTGTAAAGAGCCAGATTAAAACCATTGACGGCATCCGTTATGCATTCAATGAAATGGGCGAAATGCTTCACGGACTTTATAAGCTGAGCGTTACTGGCAACGTGATTGATTCCTATGATGAAATCGAGACAGAGAGCGAGCTTCCTGCAGTAGATGATACAGGTCTGGTTTACTACTTTGGAAATTCACCAAAGGAAGGCGCTATGGCTACAGGCAAAACTACCATTGAATTAGACGGAGAAACCTATACCTTCAACTTCCGCAAATCCGGAAGCAACAAGGGCGCAGGTTACAACGGCATCACTGATGACAGCATTTACATCCAGGGTCGTCTCTTAAAAGCTGATAAAGATGAGAAATACAAAGTAGTTGAATTCAACGGCAAAGAATACTTAATCAGCACCTCTGGTAAGCTTGCAAAGAGCAAAACAAATGTAAAAGACGGTGATGAGAAATATTACATCACCAACAGTGACGGAACAATCAAAGCATCCGGTTACGATAAATTAAAATAATCACTCAATAACAGAAACGGCTGCACAAAATGGATTCTCCATCTTGTGCAGCCGTTTCTTAGTATTTCTATTTTATCTCCCGATATACTTTCTCCGCTGTAATGGGCAGTTCCCTGACTCTGGCACCCACTGCACTTGCTATGGCATCTGCAATGGCGGGGGACGGAGTGTTAATTACAATCTCTCCAATGGACTTGGCACCAAAAGGTCCTGTAGGTTCATAGCTGCTTTCAAATTCCACCCGTATATTGCCCACATCCAGCCTGGAAGGCAGTTTATACTGCATAAATGAATTCTGTATCATCTGGCCTTTATCCGTGTAAGTGATATCCTCATAAAGCGCCATACCGATTCCCTGTGCCAGACCGCCCTCTGTCTGAATTCTGGCCAGATTGGGGTTGATGGTTGTTCCACAGTCTACAACTGCCACATAATCAATAAGCTCTGCCTCACCGGTCTCTTTGTCTACCTCAACTTCTGCCATTCCTACCATGAATGGGGGCGGCGAAACAGGGGAGGTATGAGATGCACCAGCGGAAAGCATATTATTATTGGAGCACATTACCTTATTTCCAATATCCTTTAATGATATCTCCAGACCGCCTGCCGGCTGCCATACCCTGCTTCCGTCAAACTCCAGTGTATCTTTTTCACAGGATAAGTATTCTGCCCCTTTATCCAGTATTTTGTCACGCATCTCACCACAGGCCTTCACCACAGCCATGCCGGTTAAATACATGGTACTGGAGGCATAAGATCCGGAATCATAGGGCGATACATCCGTATCCGTTCCATGAACCACGATCTGATCTAAGTCGCACTCCAGACAATCCGATGCAACCTGGGCAAGAGTGGTATCACAGCCCGTTCCCATATCAGAAGCGCCGATCATAAGCGTATAAAACCCGTCATCATTAAGCCGCAGCTCAACGGAGGCCACATCCACTCCTGATATGGCAGAGCCCTGCATTGCCATGGCAACACCAACTCCGCGGACTTTCCCGTTTCCCATATCAACTGACGGGTATTTCTTATCCCACTCCATCATTTCCTTAGCGCGGGCCATACAGCGGTCAAGTGCACAGCTTTTTAGAGTTTCTCCATAGTAAGCCGGCATAATGTCACCTTCTCTTACCATGTTTAATTCTCTTATCTTCACCTTATCCATACCAATTTTCTCTGCAAGCTCATTGATGGCAGATTCCACCGCAAAGATTCCCTGAGTGGCTCCATAGCCCCGGTACGCACCGGCTGACATACAGTTGGTATAAACCACATCGTAAGCGAACCGAAAGGCCCTGGGGGTTCTGTATAGGGGAATAGACTTATGTCCTGATAATCCTACGGTTGTAGGGCCGTGTTCCCCATACGCTCCTGTATTGGATAATGTGTATACATCAATTGCCTGAAGAATTCCATTTTTATCCGCTCCGACCCGGACCCGGATTTCCATCTCATGACGGGGTGAGGAAGCGATCTGGGATTCATATCTGCTATAAATGATTTTAGCCGCCCTTCCGGTTTTCATGGTAACAATAGCAGGATAAACCTCTGCAACTACCGTCTGTTTGGCTCCGAACCCTCCTCCGATTCTGGGCTTGATCACCCGAATCCGTGACTTTGGAATATCCAGTGCATGAGCCAGAATTCTTCTCACATGAAAGGTGACCTGAGTGGAAGCTACCATATTCAGTCTTCCGTAAGCGTCCAGATAGGAGTAGGCGCGAAATGTTTCCATCATGGCCTGCTGGTTCGCTTTTGTATGATATACCTGCTCTACCACATAATCACACTGCCCTAATAATTCATCCACGTCTCCATGCTCTTCTCCTCCGCAGGCGCATAAATTACGGCGGTTGTCTGCCCCAACCGGGCAAAGACTCTCCCAGTTATCTTCCGGATGAATAAGAACTTTGTGATCCTTTGCCTTTCTAAAATCAAGTACTGGCTCTAATACCTCATAGTCCACCTTGATAAGCCTCATTGCATGGTCAACTGCCTCTTCGGTTTCTCCTGCAACAATTGCAGCATCATCACCCACGAAACGCATTCTGTCATCTAAAATCAGCCTGTCATACGGGCTTGGTTCCGGATAGGTCTGACCGGCCATGGTAAACCGTTTATTGGGCCATCCTGATATGTAAGAATGCAGACTATCCCATCTACCTTTTTTGCCTTTTCTGTATCAATCTTCCTTATTAAGGCATGGGCATGAGGACTTCTTAACACCTTAACGATCAGACAGTCACCCGGCGCCAGATCGTCTGTAAAAACAGGCTTTCCAGTCACCAATGCTTTCGCATCCTTCTTTATGACAGAAGTATTTACGGTGCGCATTTTAACATTCATTCCTGTTTTCTCCTCTGCTTAAATATTTTTTTACAGCTCGTAGCTGTCCCATATATCCACTGCAGCGGCAAAGATTGCCTGCCAGATACTCTTTGACATTCTCTTCTTCATAAGAATCCAGTTCTTTTTCCATAGCAAGAACATTCATGATCAGGCCAGGGCTGCAAAAACCACACTGCTCTGCCCCTTCCGCTGCAAGGAAAGAACCAAATTCCTCCGCTTCCTTTTGAGCGCCCTCCAGTGTTACCACGTCACAGCCATCCGCCCTGGCTGCAAGATAGGAACAGGATAGCCTTGAAACTCCGTTGACCAGGACGGTGCACAGTCCGCAGTTTTCCGTCTCGCAACCGCATTTCACACTGTAACAGCCTTTTCTTCTCAACAGGTGGAACAGGGTTTCATCGTCGCTTGTCTCCTCATAAATGAGTCTTCCGTTTAATGTAAATTCAATCTGCATTTACCCTTCCTCCCGGTCCAGTGCCATGAAAAGCCGTTTTACATATACCGCAGTGAGATGTTTCCTATACTCTGCACTGCCTCGAAAATTGGTGCCATAACGAAAACGGTCTGCTGCCAGTGCCGCCAGCTCCTTTACATCTTCGCCTTCCTTGCGGCTTATGATAGCAAGCTCTGCCTTTGCTGGTCTTGCTCCCACTGATACGTAATACGTATCATCCGTTGCAGACACACAGCATGCAATAAGAGGGAAATCCGTTTTGGTCATTCGGGAAGAAGCATAAAATGCCTTTCTGCCGTCCTTTTTAATCCGGATTCTGACCAGAATATCCCGGTTAAATTTCTGACTGCAAAATTCCTCAAGTGGTATAATTCCTCCCTTATAGAGTTCTACATAAGTATCCAGTGCCAGCATACAGGTAAGAATGTCAGAAAATCCAAATCTGCCAAATATGCTTCCTCCCACCGTTGCTCCATTGCGAAACTGAACGCCTACTATGGAACGGGTGCATTCCTTAAATAAATCATTAAAATACCCATTAAGTCCCTTGTGCGTTTCCAACTGGCGCAGTGTACACATGGCTCCGATCACAAACTCTTCATCCGTTTCTTCAACTCCGTCAAGTCCAAGACCAGACAAATCCACCAAAGTCATTTTAATCCTGTTCTGAACCTTCAGCCACATCATTCCCGCACCGATTACACTGCTTTTTTTCTGGTTCAGATTATAAGCTTCTTCCAGACTTTCTGCTCTTACGTAATTTTTAAATCTGATCACTTAAATTATCCTCCTGCATAGAACTGGATCTATCAGTAAATGCCGCCCATATTAATAAGTATTAATTATAATTGACAATATATTTATTAGAAACCCTAAAAAGTATATCATACTCACACCTGATTTGACAATATTTTTTCCTGGAACAACAACTTGTCCCATCTGCCATCAAGTGATAAGATGGAAAAAAAGCAGAAAGGACGTATATGATGCAGGCATATCTATTTGTTCATTTTAAGGAAAAGGAAGATCCCGATGGAGAAGCTGTCTATTTTTCCATCAGCAAAGATGGGTTTCACTGGCAGGAAATAAACGGAGGCAATCCCATTCTTACCAGTAACATCGGAGAACAGGGCGTACGGGATTTTACCATTTGCCGTACAAAAGAAGGGATTTATTACATACTTGCCACAGATTTAAGCCTTGCAAGAAATTTCAAGACAAAGTATAAAGGGAGCTGGGAAAATGTCAGCAGGGAAGGCAGCAGGAATCTGGTTCTCTGGGAATCTCCCGATCTGATTCACTGGTCCGCCCCACGGCTGATTTCCTTTGGAAGTGAGCCATTTGGATGTGTCTGGGCTCCAGACATTATTTATGACAGTGAAGCAGGTGATTATCTGATTCACTGGTCTTCTTCCCACCCTTCTAACAACTATGGAAATAAAAAAATTTATTACAGCAGAACTAAGGATTTTATATCATTTACCAGCCCCAGGATACTATACGAAAAAGAAGACAGTGATATTATTGATTCTGCTTTATATAAAGATAATGAAACTTTCTACCTCTTTGTTAAAAGTAATCCCAATCCTGCTGCCATATTACTGCTTCAGTCACAATGTATTACGGGCCCATTTTCTATTATTCCCAAGTTCAGTGAAGAGATGAAAAAGCTGGAACAGGGACAATACGAGGCCCCTACAGCTTTTCGGACAGAAGATGGACGCTGGTGTCTGTTTTTAGATTACTATGGTACAAAAATAAAAGAAAAACAGGGATACGTTCCCTTTATTGCTGAAACTATTTCTTCTGGCAATTTTATCCGTTCCGATGGATCCTTCTCCTTTCCTTATGGATTCAAGCACGGAACGATTCTAACAATTAACCAGGAAGAATACAACCGATTGGACTCTGCTCATTTTATTTAAGAAAAATTTGGCATAATAAATCAGCCAAAAACGCTTACAATAATAGATGCAACAAACAATAAAGGAGGGTCAAATCGATGTTAGTAAACGGTAAAAATGAATGTATCCAATGTACTATTGACAATTGCGCTTACCATGCCAAAAGTGTTGACTACTGCACACTGGAGAAAATCAAAGTAGGTACCCACGAAGAGAACCCTACAAAAAAAGAATGCACAGACTGCGAATCTTTTAAAAACCAGGCATAAAAGCCAAATCTAATTTCCTCCTGACATGCAGAAAAGAGTGAATACCTTTCTGCATATGAAAAAAGCTGCTGCACCCAAACGTGCAGCAGCTTTCTGATTCATTAGTTATTATAAATCGGATACTTATCGCAGATCTTTGTTACTTCAGCTCTGATGTAATCGGCCTTATGATCAAAATCAGTTGCTGCAAGCCAGATGCATTCTGCAATCTTTTCCATATCTTCTTCCTTTAATCCTCTGGAAGTAATAGCCGGAGTACCTACCCGGACGCCGGAAGTAACAAAGGGGCTTCTTGGATCATTTGGAACCGCATTCTTATTGAGGGTAATAAATACCTCATCGCAGCGGTTTTGAAGTTCTTTTCCAGTAACTTCCATCCCTCTTAAATCAATCAGCATCAGATGATTGTCTGTGCCGTCGGTAAGAATATGAAATCCCTGCTTAACCAGTGCTGCAGCAAGCGCCTTGGCATTCTTAACCACCTGCTCCTGATAGGTCTTAAACTCAGGCTTTAACGCTTCTCCAAAGCATACTGCTTTTCCAGCAATTACATGCTCTAACGGACCGCCCTGAGTTCCCGGGAAAATTGCTTTATTAAAGTTAAACTTATCAGCTGCTTCCTGGTTTGCCAGGATCATACCGCCTCTTGGTCCTCGTAAGGTTTTGTGAGTTGTGGTAGTAACCACATCTGCATAAGGAATGGGGCTTTCATGAATTCCTGCTGCAACCAGTCCTGCAATGTGAGCCATATCCACCATCAAATAAGCTCCCACCTTATCTGCAACTTCTCTAAAACGCTTAAAGTCGATGGCTCTGCCATAGGCACTTGCGCCAGCCACAATGAGCTTTGGCTTATGCTCTACTGCCAGACGCTCCATCTCATCATAATCAGGAATCCGTCATCATTTACTCCATAAGGAACGATATTAAAATAAAGACCGGAAAAGTTTACTGGGCTTCCATGAGTTAAATGACCACCATGATTTAAATTCATTCCCATAACGGTATCTCCTGGATTTAACATGGCAAGAAATACCGCCATATTTGCCTGGGCTCCTGAATGGGGCTGAACATTGGCATAATCACAGCCGAACAGTTTTTTTGCACGTTCAATGGCGATGGTTTCCACAACATCCACTTCTTCACATCCGCCGTAATAACGCTTTCCTGGGTAACCTTCCGCATATTTATTGGTAAGCACAGTACCCATAGCCATCATAACCGGTTCTGAAACGATGTTTTCGGATGCGATTAATTCCAGATTTCTTCGCTGTCGTGCGCATTCCTTTTCGATGGCTTCTCCTACTTCCTTGTCAAAGCCGGTGATAAACTTCATTACTTCATTTACCATGTCCATTCCCTCACTTTTCCTTTTGAATCGTTACTCTTTAGCATTTTGGTAGATTATATAGCAAACTTCCTTAAAATGTCAAGGCTTTCTCATCTTCCGCATGCCGGGCAAGAAACTCCCAGTTATATGTTTAGCTTAAAATCCGGTAATTTTTTATCACAATCTGAAGAGATTTATTTCCATTGTACTCATTTACTGCCGGATAATACACCACGTCAAGCTGGCGGCGATTTCCCAGTTCCTCTACAAATAAATCACCGTCTTCAAACAAAAGCCCATCCATAGGCGTACCTTTTGTTACCAGTGAAAATTTGACCACATTCCGGTTTTTACCCAGTACGCGTACACTGCGAATGGACAAATCCTTTTGTGCAAACAAGGGTTTTTCATTCCCCTGCCCATATGGTTCCAGTAAATCCAGTTCCTCAATCAAAGGCTCACTTATGTATTCCAGAGGCATGGGAACATCAATCCATACCTTCTTAACAAAATCCTCTTCTGATAACTCTGCTTTTTCATTCAGAGCTCTGCGTAATTCATCAACGTTTTCCTTTAACAGGGACAACCCTGCTGCCATTGGGTGACCGCCAAATTTCAGCAGAAGTTCCTTTACCTCCACCAAAGCGTCAAACATATGGTAAGACTCTATGGATCGCCCGGAACCCTTTACATTCTCCTCCCCATCTGTCAGTACAAATGCCGGTTTCTGAAAACGCTCTCTTAATCTGCCGGCTATGATTCCAGCAAGTGACTCATGGCAATCCGGCAGATATACCACCAGGACTTTATCCTTGGAAAAAATGTTCTTCTACCAGCTTAACCGCTTCGTCTGTTCCCGATTTCGTCATATCCTTTCTCTGATCATTGAGATCCTTTAATTCAACCGCCATTCTGTCTGCTTCTTCCTCATCCTGACATAAAAGCAGAGAAAGAGCCAGCTTGGCAGTCATCAGACGCCCGCCCGCGTTTAAACAGGGGCCGATCACAAATCCGATCTGATATGCCGTGATATGATCCTTATCTAAATTATTCTTCTCTATGAGTTTTAAAAGCCCCAGACTTTTGGTATTCCCAATGCGCTTTAAACCTTCTTTCACAATAATCCGGTTCTCGTCCTGCAGCTTCATCACATCTCCAACGGTTGCTATGGCAGCAAATTCCACCATATCAAAGGATTTCTCTTTTGATATGCCAAACGCCTCATACAAAGCCTGTATCAGCTTAAAGGCCACCATGGCACCGCAAATCTCTGGAAACGGATAGCTGCAGGCTTCCTGCTTGGGATTAACAATCGCATCACCAGGTGGCAGCATCTCCTGTCCATCGTCTTTGCGAATATCATGATGATCTGTTATAATCACTGTCATCCCAAGTTTTTTGGCAAGACTGATTTGTTCCACTGCGGCGATTCCATTATCGCAGGTCACAATTGTATCAATGCCATCCTCATAAGCTGCCCTGATGATAGATTCATTAATTCCATATCCATCTTTAATTCTGTCCGGAATTTCATAATCCACAACTGCGCCTGTCTCTTTCAGTGCCTGATACAAAAGGTATGTAGAACACACTCCGTCAATATCATAATCTCCTACGATCCGTATGGGCTTCAATTGTAGTATTTTTTCTTTTAAAATTAATATGGCACGATCCATATCTTTCAGCAGACAGGGGCTGTATAAATCACCCAGCCCCCCTCTTAAATACTTTTCCACGGCTTCCCGCCCTAATACTTCACGGTTTCTGATAATTCTTGCCGTTACCGGTGATATATGATGAAACTTTGCCATTTCATCAAAATCAGCCCGTTTAGTCTGAAGCATCCACTGCTCTGCTGCCATCTTTCTTAATCTCCTTAATAACACTCTTTTGTGCTGTCTCTTTTTTTGTGCCTTTTATCTCTCTCAATTTACTGGCTCTTGTTATTTCCCGAATTCTTTTATTCCCTGTATCCTGATCCTCACGCAAGCCTTCTTTCCGCCTTTTAGCAGCAGATAAACGATTCATTAGGCTTGTAATGGAATAAAGAATGGGAGCAAAGTCCCCCCGGTAAGCTTTTTCACAGGTGGATTTCACCTCAAAGTTCTCACTTCCTATTTCCTGAAATAAATATTTTTCATCATCGATAATATGCTTTAACCGGTCAATCAATTCATTCACAGAATTGGTCAGGATGCCAATTTCATCCCTGGACCGGTAGGTTAAATAGACCCCCAGATCTCCGTCTGCCACTCTTCTGGTTCCTTCCACAAGATCCTTTACCGGTTTATCAATGGCAATGATTATATAAATCACAAGGAGTGAAATTAAAAATCCCACCACACCAACACTGATGACCTTCATCCTTGCCAGACGCATATACAAATGATCCCCTTCAATGCTGGCTGCTTCCGATCCTTTTCTGTTATAATCCACAACCTCTAAAAACCCATCGCTTGCCTCATCAAACAGCTCTCTGGATTCCCCCATGATGATGTTAAATGCTTCACTGGAGTTATTCTCCCGGCTGACGGCAAGAAGGCGATAGCTGCATTCCAAATACTTCCTCCAGTTATCTTTGGCCTCATTCATTAACTTGCGGTCGGATTCATCCGTAATATAAAGTTCATACCGGGCAAAAGAACGGTCTATCTCAGATTTAATGCCATCCATCTCCCGCTCCAGCTGAGATTTGTCCACCTCGTTTGAAGTGACCACATGGTTATATTCCTTTATACGGTAATCGGATGTCTTCGTGTTTAACTCCTCTGCGATGATAATTGCAGGCACCCATGACTGGGAAATCACCGTACTGGCTTCATTGATCTTACTAGCTGTAATAACAGATTCCGTTCCAATAAATATTAACCCCAAAATGCTGATTGCTCCCAACAAAATAAGCTTTGTTTTTATTTTAATATTTCTGATAGATGTCACTTTCATATTCCCTTAATCTCTTCCTCCTGGACCGGTAATCCGGTATTTCTTTTTCTACAGTTGACCAGAATGCTTTTGAATGATTCATATGTGACCGATGAGCCAGTTCATGTACTACCACATAATCAGCCAGATCTTCCGGCAGCAGCACAAGTCTCCAGTTAAAATTTAAGTTTCCCTTTCCGCTGCAGCTGCCCCATCTGGTGGCCTGATCCCGAATGGCGATTCTGCCGTAATCCGTGTTCATAATTTGTGCCCACACAGCAGTTTTCTCCTCCAGATACTGCCTTGCACGCTGCCTGTACCAGTTCTTAATCACTGTTTTGACTGTATCCTCCCCATCTATGGGACCAGTGAGTGTTAATTCTTCTGAAGATTCCTTTATTAAAATATTCTTTCTTTTAACATCATGCAGGATACGAATAATGCGCTTTTCTCCAAATAACAGCAGTTCACTCCCATCGACCCATGAAAACTGATTCAATACTGGCCTGGACCTGATCTTTGAAACTGCCTCATACACCCATCTGCTGTTTTTTAATACCAGCTCATGCCCCAAACGGTAAGGTACCGTTAAAGGAATTCTTACCGTCACTTCCCCTGTTTTTTTGAGACCTGGAGCGCCATGGTTCTCCTCTTGGATTTTACAATCTTGTAGCTTAAGAAAGGTCCATCTTCAAGGGTCAGAATACCTATGTTCCTTCTATCATCATTATGTTCCTCTTCCATATATACGATTCCAATCTCTTATTTTCTTTTTCCTCATTCTAAAAGAAACCCGTACCCTTAATTATATCGAAAAATGGAAAAGAAACAATAGTAATTATGGATTATTCAGAGCGTTCCGCGATCTCCTGCAGTCTCTTATAATCAGCGATAAAATACCCTTTCTCTTTTTTCATAATTCCCTCATCACAAAATTTCTTCATGACAAACAGTATATGACGGTAGCTGACGTTCATATACTCAGATACATCCGTATGGGAAATCCCATACAATCCCTGTTTGTGATGGGTCAGTATAAAGGAGGCAAGTCTTTTTTCCAGAGAATAATTAAGATATTCACTAAGCCGGAAACTTCTGGCCATCAGTTTACTGGAAATATAGGATGCAAAATAGAATGAAACCTCAGCGTCCTTTTTACACATATCTCTGATGACTTCCAAATCAAACTCCAGGCAGCAGATGTCATCCACCACTTTATTTTCTTTTGTGAAGTCCTCATTACAGAAAATAGAAAGTTCCCCCAGCCAGTCCTCTCTTCCTGCAAAATCAAGAATGGAGCGGCGGCCGTTTTCATGATCGATATATATTTTTACTGCACCCGAGCAAATATAATAACAGCGGGAAATGGACTCCCCCACCTTAAAAATATTGCTGCCTTTGGGGAAGCGTTTCTCCTGCCCCATTTTTATTAAATGATCCGGAATCTCACATGTTATAAATTGTTTCATCATAATTTCCTCTGATATGATAAATCTCATAGTAGGTTATCCAGAAACTATGGTATCATATTCCCGAGGTGAAAACAATGACGAAGAAAGACACAAAATTTATCGCTTATTCCATCCTGAACTTTGTACTATTTGGATTTGGAGTATCGCTGCAGTTAAAAGCAGCCATCGGCCAGAGTATTTTAAATGCAATGGCAGTTACACTTTCCTTTCTCATTCCATGGAAGGTTGGTACCATATTAAACCTGATTAATACCATTTTTTTTATCTGCTATTTACTTTTAAGACGTACCAGATTAAACTATAAGGACATCATTCAGATTATCGCTACCATTGCCAACGGAATTATTATTAACTTTTTTCTCTACCAGGTTCTGTCCGGCTTTACGGCCGAAAGCTACCTTTCCAGAGTACTGCTCTATGGGATCGGTCTGATTTTCGCTTCCATAAGCCTTGGCGCTGTCCTGGCAATCGGAATTATAAAGTTCCCCTTAGAAAGTCTCTGCCTTACCATTACGGAACTTTACCACAAGAAATTTACTGCTGTACGCATGAGCTTTGATGTGATATTTCTGGTTGCTGCCATCGCCCTTACCTTATGGGCACATACGCCCTGGCAGATCAGGGAAGGAACCGTAATCAGTGTCCTGCTCCTTTCCCCTCTGTTAGGAATCTGCTTAAACTACTTTAAGAAGCACTGGAATATGGAGGACTAAAAACATGTACCAAACATACTTAATCGATATTGACAACACTATACTGGATTTTGATGCAGCAGAAGAACGAAGCTTTCAGAATGTAATAGAATCCTACTGCCTTCCCTTTGAACGCAGCATGCTGGATGAATATAAAAAGATAAACATGAATCTCTGGAATCTGCTGGAGCAGGAAAAGATCAGCAGGGAAGAAGTATTTCATACAAGATTTTCCCTATACTTTCAGACTCTGAAAAAAGAAGTAGATGGAATCGAAGCAGAATCCCGCTATCGAAGCTTTCTTGGCAACAGCCCGGAGCTAATCCCCCACGCAAAAGAGACGCTGACTCAGCTAAAAAGCATGGGGAAAAAGCTCTATACCGCTTCCAACGGGGTCTATACCACCCAGGTTACCAGACTAAATCAGGCTGGTATCTTCGACCTGTTTGACGGTATGTTTATATCAGAAAAAGTGGGAAGCGAGAAACCATCTATCCATTTTTTTAAACACTGCTTTGATCATATTCCTGATTTCAATCAGGAAGAAACAATTATGGTTGGGGACAGTTTAAGTTCTGATATCAAGGGCGCAGTCAATGCAGGCATTGACTCCTGTCTCTTTACCCGCGCAGATTCTCCCGCCAGGTCTGTCGCCACTTATACCATCCATGATCTGTCCCAGCTTATAAGTCTGTAGATCTCTACAGACAGAATTTTCCTTCCAAAGCCAGGAACTGATCCAGCACCATTTTGCTTACCCTGGCTCCGAATATGGTAGCCGGATGAGCCGGATAATACATGGCATCGGAAAATTCTTTATGAAACATCACAATCACGTACGGTCCATATGGAGTAAATACGATGCCTCCGTCATTGCGGCAGGCATCCATGCTCCCGCTTTTTGAAGCCACTGAAATCAGTATCTCATCTGTATTGTCACTGTCCATATAGACCGGTGGAAAATCTTTTGTAATCATACTGTTGTAATGCTGTTTTTTCAATATTTCAAGCATTGCCCCATCTGCTTTCTCACTGATCAGCTCTCCCTTTACCAGTCTTGTAAACACACTGCCATAATCGTTCGGTGTGCTGGTTCCCAGTTGTCGGTACCGGTCAAAGTGAATGGGATTATAAAGAATCGTATCCTTGCATCCCAGCTTTTCAATACAGCGGTTAATGGTATCCAGTCCCAGATAGTCAATCATCATATTGGTAGCAATGTTATCACTGACGATAATCATGAAAACAGCCGCATCTTTTACCCTTAGAACTGCACCTGGTTCCAGGGCTGCCAGTACGCCGCTTCCATCCACCACATGTTCCGCCTTATATTCCACCAGATCCTCAAGGCTTTTGTTCCCTTTTTCCACTTCATCAAATAAACAGGCAAGTATAAAGGTCTTGATGGTACTCGCAGTCTCATATTTTTCATCCTGCCCCATAGTGATCACATTACCACGAAAATCATTGAGATAAATCCCCATTTTCCCGTCATAGCTCATTAATTCTGCCTGGATTCTTTTCTCTAATGTAAATCTGTTATCCATGTCATCCTCCGTTTTTTATTAGAATATACTCCCCGAAGCATACCAGCTTTTGGCCAGATCATCCCGGTAATCTGCTGCATCGGGATTTAAACTGTTTATTACCACGCCGCTGCTGCCGATCTTACCCGTAGAATGTATATACGATCCATCTCCCAGGTACATGGCGATGTGACCCGGAAAATACATGAGATCCCCAGGAAGCATTTCATCCTTTGAAATTTCCTTAACCGGAAACCCCGCCTGTATTTTTGCATCCCGGAATATAATAATTCCGTTCATCAGATAGCTCTGCGATGTTAAACCCGAACAGTCAATTCCCAGCGATGTTCTGCCTCCCCACCGGTATTGGGTGCCCAGATACTCCATTGCCGTCTTAATCACTGCCAGGCGAAATTCTCTTTCATCCACAATTTCCTTCTGTGGAAGTCGATCTGTCCACAAGCCGCTTTGGGAATATTCTTTCGGGCGCAGATACTGATTCCTCATAAACCCATTCTGCCCGTCAAATAACTCAACCATTGCCCATCCAGGCTCCTCAGACTCAAATTCTCTCACCTTAATCAGTGCTCCTCTGGGTACACTCATGATTCGCACTCCCTGGACCTTGGGAATTGACATGATATCCACTAATTCTCCATCTGTTACCATCAGTCCCCCTTCTTCCCAGTTGATCAGGTCAGAAAGGCCGGTCAGTTCCACATCCTCTTTTCTTACATACCCTGGATAATGATAGGCTGTAACAACCGGATAAAATCCCTGGTCTTCTTCCCCTGTGATCCGAAGTCCCATACCGTATACCCCTTCATCTGCAATGGAAGAAACCAGTTTCTTTTCCCTGTTCTCCTTTGTTTCACCAGGCCGGTCCCATATGGTAATTACCGGCTTTTTAATAACTGCAAACTGCTGCTCCATCACTGTCTCCCTTCATTCCAAAGAACCGGACTTACAAGTCAAAGGCAGCGAATAGTTCCGCTGCCTGTTATCCGTTTCGTCAACGCTCATATAATTTCTTATATTCTTCCGCCTCTTTTTTATTCGCCAGTACATAATGTTCTTTTCTGATTTCCTGCCAGAAAGGCTGATCAGTTGTGTAATCATGGATGGAGGGATCATAAACCATCAGCTTCTTCCCCTTCTCATGCTTGGGATCCGGCATGGGAATTGCAGAAAGAAGCGCCCTTGTGTAAGGGTGAATGGCATGGGTAATCAATTCCTCCGTCTCAGCCATCTCCACGATCTCTCCTTTGCGTATGACTGCAATCCGGTCAGTAATAAACCGCATAACCGATAAATCGTGGGCAATGAACAGATAAGTAATCTGACGTTCTTTCTGAATTCTGGTAAGAAGATTCAGAACCTGAGCCCGTACTGACACATCGAGAGCAGAAATCGGTTCATCAGCTATGATAAACTCCGGTTTCATAATCAGAGATCTTGCAATCCCAATCCGCTGCCTCTGGCCTCCCGAAAACTCATGGGGGAAACGGCTTGCGAACTCCGGAAGGAGTCCCACATCAAGAAGTGCCTGATTCACCCGTTCTTTCCTTTCCTTCTCAGGAATCCCTTTTTCAATATTCAATAGTCCTTCGCTTACAATATAATCCACCTTGGCTCTTTCATTTAAAGATGCCTGGGGATCCTGAAAAATCATCTGGATTTCCTGAATCACCTTCCGGTCCAGTTCCCCCGAAATATCTCCGTTTATTTTCTGCCCTTTGTAGAGAATCTCTCCTCCTGAAGTCTTTATAATTCTCATGACAGCCCGGCCAATGGTAGTTTTTCCAGAACCGGATTCTCCCACCAGGCCAAAGGTCTCTCCTTTATAAATCTTAAAGTTCACCCCTTTTACTGCCTGGTATTTCTTTTTACGTTCGCCGAAGGTCACTTCCAAATCCTTAACTTCCAGTAATACTTCCCGCTCCATCAGAACAGACCTCCCTCTCTGATTATTTTTAGTACAGGCGGCGGATCCGCCTTTGGTGCCCGTTCATCCAACAGCCAGGTTTTAGCCTTATGGGTGGGGGAAATGCTGAAATAAGGAGGACTCTTCACAAAATCAATCTTAAGTGCCTGGGGATTTCTGGGAGCAAACGCATCTCCCTTTATTTCCGCATAAAGATTGGGCGGTGTTCCGGCAATGGAGAATAAATTCTCTCCTTTTATCCCAACCTGGGGCAAAGATGAAAGAAGTGCCCAGGTATAAGGGTGTCTTGCATCATAGAAGATATCCTCACTGGTTCCAATCTCCACAATATCTCCGGCATACATCACAGCTACTCTGTCTGCCGTATTAGCCACTACTCCCAGATCATGAGTAATAAGGATCACAGAGAGCTTATATTTCAGCCGCAGTTCCTTAATCAGTTCCAGAATCTGAGCCTGTATGGTCACATCAAGAGCCGTTGTGGGCTCATCACAAATAAGAATCTGGGGATTGCATGCAATTGCTATGGCAATGACTACACGCTGGCGCATACCACCTGAAAATTCATGAGGATACTGTGAAAAACGTTTCTCCGGATCCTGAATTCCCACGTCGGTCAGATACTGAAGCGTTCGTTTTTTGGCCTCAGCCCTGGTTCCCTTCTGATGCAGGAGAACCGCCTCCATAATCTGTGCACCAATGGTCTTTAATGGATTTAAGCTGGTCATTGGATCCTGCATGATCATGGCAATTTCATGTCCCCGCAGCTTTAACCAGTCTTTTTCTTTCTTAATTCCCGTTAACTCTACCGGAACCTTATCATCAGAGCCATAGTAAACGGCTTTCCCGCCGCTGACACTGCCGTTCTTATCTAAGAGTCCCATAAATGATTTTGTAAATACCGATTTTCCGCTTCCCGATTCTCCTACAATCGCAAGAATTTCCCCTTTATAAAGTTCCAGTGAAATTCCCCGTATGGCATGAAGCCGTTTCCCCCTCAGTTCAAAGGTAATATCTAAATCATTTACCTCTAATATCGTCTCTCGTTCCATTGGCTGCCTCCTTATAAGTGATTCTTCGGATCGGCGGCATCAGAAAACGCGTTGCCGATAATGTAGAAAGAAATAGTTACAAATGAAAGAATAATGGTGGGATAAACCAGCTGATAGCGCAGTGCCGGGCTGGTAATCAGTGCTCTTCCTTCATTGATTAAGTTCCCTAGACTTGGAATATTAACCGGAAGGCCCAGACCAATATAGGTAATAAACACTTCATTGCCGATAGCTGCCGGAATCGTAAGTGCCATTCGAAGCATAATAACAGAAACCAGATAAGGCAGAAGGTTTTTCACAATAATTCTGACTGTAGGTGTTCCAAGGCACCGGCTGGCCACATTATAATCTCTGTCTCTGATAATCAGAATCTGATTCCGAATAAACCTTGCCATCTGAATCCAACCCGTAAGGCACATGGCGAATATCAGTGTTTTAACACTGGGCTTTAATATGTAAGAGATCAAAATCAATATAATCGTATTTGGTATATTATCAATAATATTGTAAATCTCAGTCAGTATAAAGTCCGCCTTTCTGACATAGCCCCAGATCACCCCTACCGTAATTCCGATTACCGCCTCAGCAAGCGCCACTGATAAGCCGATAAACAGCGAAGTCCTGGTTCCTGACCAGATCCGTGCCCATAAGTCCTGACCAATGGAATTGGTTCCGAGAATAAATTGTTTTCCAGGCGGAATATTGCGAAACTGCATTCCACTGGTATCATTGATAATCAGGTTTGGATCATACTGGCCTGGAAGATAAGGCTGTATAAACGTAAATGCCAGTAATAGCATTAACAGCACCAGTAAAGCAAAGGCTATCCGGTTCTTAAAGAAAGCATGGAGCGTACTGTTCCAGTAAGAATAATTGCTGAATCCCGTTTTCTCTGTCTCCGCTTCATTATATCCCCCAAACGTAAACAGCTCTGCTTCTTCCATATTTTCAATTAACTCTGCTTCCTTTGTATGGCGGTAAGAAAATTGCTTCATCATCTGTCACCTGCTTTCTTTCCAAGGCTGATTCTGGGATCCAGCATTACCATCATAAGATCCCCAAGAAGCAGTCCCAGTACGCCCACACAGGCATACAAAAGAACAATCCCCTGTACCATGGCATTGTCATGCTTTTTAATTACGGTAACCAAAAGACCGCCCATTCCAGGAATGCTGTAAAGAGACTCTATGTAAATAGAACCAATCACCGTATTTAAAAATGCAGTAGGAATATACTGGGCAAGGGGAACAAAAGCATTGCGGAAAATATGTTTAAACATAACATTACCTTCTGACAGTCCCTTTGCCTTTGCCAGCCTGACATAATCCTTATTGCTTTCATCAATCATATACCGTCTCAGCCACATCCCATAAAATGCAATATTTCCAAGAGACATGGAAATAACCGGCAAAATCCAGTAATTGGGATCATCGATCTGAAAGAGCAGCCCTACATGAAAGAGCTGTGTCCCATAAAGCTGAATATAAAGGAAATAGACTGCAGCCGGTACAGCCTGAATACATACAATAAAAGGTTCCTATTTTATCAAACCAACGATACTGATACCTTGCCATAAAAGCCCCCATAGGAAGCCCAACCAGAAGTGAGACAACCATGGACCAGATTCCCAGCTTAATGGATACCGGAACTTTATCCGCCAGAATATCGGATACAGGAACATTGGAACGGTAAATCCTGGAAGTGCCCAGATCACCATGAAGCAGTTTCTGGAAAAAATGAACGATCTGAAGTGGAAGGGGATCCGACAATCCCATCTCCTTTAAACCCACTTCGATTTGCTGAGGCGTCATTTTATCAAAGTTCTGAAAATAACCTTCAATCGGCATAAGGCGGAGAAGACAGAATACAACGGTCAGAATGATGATTAATGTAAGAAATGAACGTGCGATTCTTTTACTCAAGTATAGTAACATCAGTTTTCAGACTCCTTTGTTTTGTTTGTAAAAATACTCTCTGAAGGCGAAGTCAGATCAACTCACCTCTCCTTCAGACGGTATTTTTCCGCCGGACCAAAAGCATAGCCTGTGATCCGGCGTTTTTTCTTACCGTTTATTTTTCATTTGCTTCCCGGTTCGCCTTAAACTCATCCATGGAAATAAAATGATCCTTTAAATGCTGACCTTTATACCGAAGATTGGAAACTCCAAACGGTGCATACTGCCCTTCAAATACATCCAGCTTACTTGCCACATACTTGCTCACAGAAATACTGTAAGGAATCACAAATGCGTGACCCACCAGACTTGCCTCAGCCTTGGCAAAAGCCTCATACCTGGCATTAATATCTGTTTTTATATCCTTAGCCTGATCTACAAGAGTAAAGTATTCCAAAGCTGAATCCGCAGAAGGAGTTCCGTCTTCAATTGCTTTTGCTATATTTCCATACTTATAGCCAAGATCATATCCGCTTTCTGCCTTTTTCTGGTAGAACGGATCTGTCCAGGTTTCCGGATCAGCATAATCTGCGCCCCAGTTACATTTCATAAATGCAAATTTACCGCTTCTGCGTACTTCTGTTAAGAATCCATCTGCAGGACCTGCTTCCACAACGATATCAATAAAATCAGAGCCAAGAAGGCTTTCCATCTGCTGTTCCACTACCTGACATTCTTTATCCCAGTTTACTTCAGACGGATTGTATGGCATCAATACCTTAACAGGGAATGTGACTCCTGATGCCTCCAGCTCCTTCTTTGCCAGATCCCTGTATTCCTTTGCTTTTGTCTCATCAAAGGTCTGGGTTAAGTTAGCCATATCCCCTACCTTGGTATAATCCTCACCTTGTGCATTAAAGGTAAAGTTTGGCGGTGTAATAGAGTTGATAACAAAATCATCGGGTGTGGCAGACTCTAACACTGCAACTTCCTTTGACTTATTAAGTGCTGAGGATAAAGCCTTACGGAAGTTTTCATTATTCACTGCCTTTCCAGTTATCCGGTTCATACTGAGCATCAAACTGGGGATTAAAGTTAAAGCAGTAGAAATAAGAGTAGCTTGTTCTGGGTCTCTCTCTGCTGATTAAGTTCTTTGTATCCTCGCTGTTTTTCCAGTCATCCAGAATATCGGAAGAAAGTTCCGCATAATCCACCTCGCCCCGCTTTACCATCTCAGGTCCGATTGTATTGTATTCTGCATTATAAATTTCCTGGATTTCATCAAGATAAACCGTTGCTGCATCATAATTTAACGGATTTTTCTTCATAACGTGCTTTTCCTGAGGAGAGAATTCTTCCAGATAGTAAGCGCCATTATAATACATCTTGTCTGCGCCTGTTCCAAAGTCCTTACCAAGCTCCTCAAGCTGAGGTCCGTATGCCGGCATATAAACTATATAAGCCAGAGAAGACAGGAAATAAGGAACATCTTTTTCAAGCGTATAGGTAAGGGTATGTTCATCCACAGCCTTAACACCAACTTCTGAAAAATCAACTTGCTGCCATGCCTTTCCATCCTTATCTGTACCACCGTTATAGACCAATCCATTATAATAATTTTCGGCATTGGCAATAATACCAAACAAATTCTGTACATTAGCACTTTCATATTCCGGAGTCAGCTGATACTTCATCGCAGCCACAAAATCCTGGGCAGTCACAGCTCCAACTTCTTTCCCCGTGTTATCAACCCATCTTGCATCTCTAAGCTTAAATGTCCAGGTTAAGGTTGCTTCATCAAAAGTCCATTCTGTTGCCAGACCTGGTTTTATCTGTCCCTTGCTGTCGTATTCAACCAATGTGTCAATCACATTCGCTCCAATTTTATAATCATCTTCTGAGGAAGAAACTAGATAATTAAGAGTTGTGGCCTCCCTTCCATAAAGCTTTTATAAACGGCTGGCTCCCCGCTTCCTTCGGTTTTTGCTCCACCCTGGCCACTTCCTGCGCTGCTCTCAGAAGTTTTTTTACCTCCGCATCCGCTGAGTACAGTTGCTGTTGCAAGAACTGCACAGAGAATACCGGCTGCTATTCTTTTTTTCTTCATAATTTTCCTCCATTTTTTCTTATTTCTAAACCCGTCAGGGATTAGTGTCCTCATTTGTATGTTTCTATTTCTCCCCAAAAACAGGTACTTTAAAGATTCCCAGCCCCGGCTTGGCATTCATTATAATTCTGGATCCCATAAAGGCTGGACCACCGCTATATGGATCCTTACTGCATAGAGAGGGTCCGTCTAAATCCGCTCTGGTTATAACTCCTTTTGCAGCCGCCAGATGGGCGGCTGCGCTGACTGCAATCTTACTTTCCAGCATACATCCAATCATACACTCCACTTCGTAGCATTCTGCTATGGCACAGACTTTTAAAGCCTCGTATATCCCCCCGGTCTTCATCAGCTTAATATTAATTAAATCTGCGGCACGCTCTTTTATGATATGTATGGCATCCATGGCTGAAAAAACGCTTTCATCTGCCAGGATAGGAGTCTGTACCTGACTGGTTACAAGCTTCATCCCTTCAAAATCATGGGCACTCACCGGCTGTTCCACCAGATCCATATCGATTCCCATGTCCTCCAGTTTTCTTATAATCCTGACTGCATCTTTTGCAGACCACCCCTGGTTCGCATCAATCCGAAGCTTAATATCCGGCCCCACAGCCTGGCGAATGGCTTTGATCCGTTCCACATCCTTTTGCCCTTCTTTGCCGACTTTGATCTTTAGTATTCTAAACCCCTGCTGGATTGCAAGCAGACTGTCTTTAACCATCTCCTCTGTCTCATTGACGCTGATGGTCAGATCGGTCTCTATTTCGCCCTTACTGCCCCCTAAAACCTTATACAGAGGCTTCCCGCAGGATTTTGCAAACAGATCATAAACGGCCATATCCACAGCTGCCTTCGCCGAAGTGTTTTTAATCATGGATTTATGAAGTACTTTCATAATGCCATCCAGATTTTCAATCTCCATACCAATTAATGGAGGTGCAATAAACTCTTCAATGGCGCAGCGGATAGAGCCTTTCGTCTCCCCCGTAATCACAGCCGTAGGGGGTGCCTCACCGAATCCTGTCTGCCCGTCATCAGCCGTGATTCTAACTACAATATCATTAACAGAATCGACGGTCCTTAGGGCTGTCTTAAATGGAGTTACAAGAGGAATATTCACTTCTGCCGTTTCAATTTTTGCTATTCTCATTCTGATTTCCTTCCTACCATGCTGTCCATACTTTTGTTCTGATTGCGCGCCTCTGACTTATTTGTCTCTTCATATAATTTTAACGATAATTCCCCCATAATCCTCTCAAATAAAGGAGTATCCGTCTCATTCCCGCAAAAGCAGACCAAAAATGGTGTTTTTCCATAAACGATCCCAACATCATGAGTAATTCCACGATCCTCGCCTGTTTTATGGGCTATTTCCGGCTCCTCTGTAAGCGCCTGTAAATAAAATGGAATCTTACTGCAAAGCTGTTGATTTTTTAAGATTGAGATCATCTGCCCGCTTGCCTCTTCACTGACCAATTCTCCCCGGTACATCATCGTAAGCAGCCTGCCTGTTTCGGATGCAGTTATGTAATTTTGGATCCCCTTACTGGACTTTTCTGTATCATACATTTTTCTGTTAAGGCAGGTTTTTTCAAATCCAAGAGACTTAATATATCGATTGATCTCGTCCATCCCCAGTAATTCAATGAGCACATTGGTTGCGGTATTATCACTAAATATAATCATCAAAGTTACAAGGTCCAATGCAGTGACACAGATTCCATCATGAAGATAGGTGAGAGCTCCACAGGATGGAACACAATCCTTTTTGAGTATGGACAATGAGAAATCCTCCCTCAGTTTACCTGTTTCAAACTGGTTAAATACTGCCGCCATGACATAAAGCTTTATCACACTGGCTGCCATAAGTGACTGATCTTCCCTATATCCAACTCGCTCTCCTGTTTCCAGATTTTCATAAAGAAAGCTGATTTTTCCAGGAACCTGATCTAATATTTTGATTATCTCATCCCTTTTCATGTCTCAAAACTCCAGTCTTTTAGAATCATTTATATAAAAAAAGAGGCACTGCACCCATTGTTGCCAGCTACCTCGTTGCACCTGATTCAGATTTTTTTATTAAATTTTCTTATATCATTTACTATTTAGTATAATAAATTCTGGAAAAAAATCAAGTAATAATTGCTTTTTATGGAAAAGTATAGCAAAAAAGCATCTACACTTTCGTGTAAATGCTTTTTCTCTACGTGCGTGAGAAGATTCGAACTCCCGACACCTTGGTCCGTAGCCAAGTGCTCTATCCAGCTGAGCTACACACACATATTCAATTGACTGCCTTTTCAGGCAATGCCGGCGACCGGAATCGAACCGGTACGGGCGATTAAGCCCGCAGGATTTTAAGTCCTGTGCGTCTGCCAGTTCCGCCACGCCGGCATTCTCATGATTTCTCATGGAAATGGGACCTATAGGGCTCGAACCTATGACCCTCTGCTTGTAAGGCAGATGCTCTCCCAGCTGAGCTAAGATCCCATAAACGATACAGTAAGCATTATACAACTTACCTGCTGGTTTGTAAAGCCTGTATTTTTAAAATACAGAACGACCCGGATGGGATTCGAACCCACGACCTCCGCCGTGACAGGGCGGCGCTCTAACCAGCTGAGCCACCGGGCCAGATTATCAAATATTTAGTTCAGTGCTAGTGGACCTTCGGGGACTCGAACCCGGGACCGACCGGTTATGAGCCGGTTGCTCTAACCAACTGAGCTAAAGGTCCTAAACATAATAATCTGATAGATATATTTAGTAAAGTGAAAGCCGATGATCGGACTCGAACCGATAACCTGCTGATTACAAATCAGCTGCTCTGCCAATTGAGCCACATCGGCATTCAATGACCCCAACGAGATTCGAACTCGTGTTACCGCCGTGAAAGGGCGATGTCTTAACCGCTTGACCATGGGGCCAAAGCTCCCCGAGTAGGACTTGAACCTACGACCCAACGGTTAACAGCCGTTTGCTCTACCGACTGAGCTATCGAGGAATATTGCATTACTGCAATCCTGAGGCATATACCCTCAAAACCACACATTGTTATATATCTTCATCCGTTCTTCCTCTTACCTAAACCAACCTGGTTAAGCCCTCGACCTATTAGTGACAGTCAGCTGCACATGTTGCCATGCTTCCACCTCTGCCCTATCTACCTCGTCGTCTTCAAGGGGTCTTACTCTTGCGATGGGATATCTCATCTTGAGGGGGGCTTCACGCTTAGATGCCTTCAGCGTTTATCCCTTCCCGACTTGGCTACTCTGCCATGGTGTTGATCACCAACAGATACACCAGAGGTCAGTCCATCCCGGTCCTCTCGTACTAAGGACAGCTCCTCTCAAATATCCTACGCCCACGCCGGATAGGGACCGAACTGTCTCACGACGTTCTGAACCCAGCTCGCGTACCGCTTTAATGGGCGAACAGCCCAACCCTTGGGACCTACTACAGCCCCAGGATGCGATGAGCCGACATCGAGGTGCCAAACCACTCCGTCGATGTGAACTCTTGGGAGTGATAAGCCTGTTATCCCCAGGGTAGCTTTTATCCGTTGAGCGATGGCAATCCCACTTTATACCACCGGATCACTAAGTCCTAGTTTCCTACCTGCTCCACCCGTCGGTGTCGCAGTCAAGCTCCCTTATGCCTTTGCACTCTTCGAATGGTTTCCGACCATTCTGAGGGAACCTTTGAGCGCCTCCGATACTCTTTCGGAGGCGACCGCCCCAGTCAAACTCCCCGCCTGACATTGTCCCCCCAGCCAGGTTATGGCTGCAGGTTAGAAATCCAATACCGCAAGGGTGGTATCCCAACATCGGCTCTGATAAGACTGGCGTCCTATCTTCATTGCCTCCCACCTATCCTGTACATGCAGCACCGAATCCCAGTATCAAGCTGGAGTAAAGCTCCATGGGGTCTTTCCGTCCTGGCGCAGGTAACCAGCATCTTCACTGGTATTTCAATTTCACCGGGTGCATTGTCGAGACAGCGCTCAAATCATTACGCCTTTCGTGCGGGTCGGAACTTACCCGACAAGGAATTTCGCTACCTTAGGACCGTTATAGTTACGGCCGCCGTTTACTGGGGCTTAAATTCAGAGCTTCGCGTTGCCGCTAACCCCTCCTCGTAACCTTCCAGCACCGGGCAGGCGTCAGCCCATATACCTCACCTTTCGGTTTTGCATAGACCTGTGTTTTTGCTAAACAGTTGCTTGAGCCTATTCTCTGCGGCCTGATTTCTCAGGCACCCCTTATCCCGAAGTTACGGGGTCATTTTGCCGAGTTCCTTAACAATGCTTCTCCCGCCGGCCTTAGGATTCTCTCCTCATCCACCTGTGTCGGTTTACGGTACGGGCACATATTACACAATAGCGGCTTTTCTTGACAGCCCCTACAGAGACTTCCCTACTTTTGTTCGGTACGCGTCACACCTTCCTGTTGCTAAGCGGATTTTCCATCTTAGCCAGTCCAATGCTTGCCCCGGTCTTTTCATTCCCGGGTTCTCTCTCGGTTCTGTGTCCCCACAGTTCTGATAATATGCGGTACAGGAATTTCAACCTGTTGTCCATCGACTACGTCTTTCGACCTCGCCTTAGGTCCCGACTTACCCAGAGCAGATCAGCTTTACTCTGGAAACCTTAGATATTCGGCCTGGAAGATTCTCACTTCCATCTCGCTACTCATTCCGGCATTCTCTCTTCTTAACGCTCCACACCTCCTTACGGTAATGCTTCTGCGCATTAAGAATGCTCCTCTACCAATGTATCTTACGATACATTCCACAGCTTCGGTGTCGTGTTTTAGCCCCGGACATTTTCGGCGCAAGACCTCTCGACTAGTGAGCTATTACGCACTCTTTGAATGTGTGGCTGCTTCTAAGCCAACATCCTAGTTGTCTCTGAAATCTCACATCCTTTTCCACTTAACACGCACTTTGGGACCTTAGCTGGTGGTCTGGGCTCTTTCCCTTTTGACTGCCCAACTTATCTCGTGCAGTCTGACTCCCGTACATCATCTGACCGGCATTCGGGTTTGATATTCTTTGGTAAGCTTTGACGCCCCTAGGAAATTCAGTGCTCTACCTCCGGCAGACTAATACGAGGCTAGCCCTAAAGCTATTTCGAGGAGAACCAGCTATCTCCGGGTTCGATTGGAATTTCTCCCCTACCCACACCTCATCGCCACCCTTTTCAACGGATGTGCGTTCGGTCCTCCACCGCCTTTTACGGCAGCTTCAACCTGGACATGGGTAGATCACCCGGTTTCGGGTCTACCTTTACTGACTTAACGCCCTATTAAGACTTGGTTTCCCTTCGGCTCCGCACATTAAGTGCTTAACCTTGCCAGTAACGGTAACTCGCCGGACCGTTCTACAAAAAGTACGCGGTTCCACTTAAAATGTGGTTCCACAGCTTGTAAACACAAGGTTTCAGGTTCTCTTTCACTCCCCTCCCGGGGTCCTTTTCACCTTTCCTTCACAGTACTATGCGCTATCGGTCACTAAGTAGTATTTAGCCTTGGGGGGTGGTCCCCCCGAATTCCCACAAGGTTTCTCGTGTCTCGTGGTACTTTGGATCCTGCTCGCTGACTATTGCTTTCCCATACAAGGCTTTCACTTTCTATGGCCGGTCTTTCCAGGACCGTTCTGGTAACAAATCGTCTCACTTATTGCAGTCCGTAACCCCAGCATGCACGCACGCTGGTTTAGGCTCTTTCCATTTCGCTCGCCGCTACTTTGGAAATCGAGTTTTCTTTCTTTTCCTCCGGGTACTTAGATGTTTCAGTTCCCCGGGTTCCCGACGTATGGCTATGGATTCACCATACGACAACTGAGGTTTTCTCAGCTGGGTTTCCCCATTCAGATATCTCCGGATCAAAGGATATTTGCTCCTCCCCGAAGCTTTTCGCAGCTTATCACGTCTTTCATCGGCTCTTAGTGCCAAGGCATCCA
>CP070896.1:2035000-2852500 GCA_017084465.1 Lacrimispora xylanisolvens
GGACTCCACTAATGGCTTGTTTGCTGCATAAGCCATTGCCTTTGCTTCCGCCACTCCCACTAAAAGTGCTCCCACAAGTCCGGGGCCGTAGGTAACCCCGATGGCATCCATATTCTCAAGTGTAAGCCCAGACTCCAAAAGTGCGGACTCTATGACCTGATTGATCTTTTCTATATGCTTTCTGGAAGCAATTTCGGGAACGACTCCGCCATATAAGGTATGAAGATCGATCTGGGAGGAAATGACATTGGACAATATCTCCCTTCCGTTCTTCACTACCGCTGCTGCCGTCTCGTCACAGGAACTTTCAATTGCTAGTATATAGACATCTTCTTCTGTATGATTTTTCTTCATCGCCATTCCCTCATTCCTCATCAAATTCCAGTTCCAGCGTCCAGGCATCTCTTGCTGCTTTTGCCCTGGGGAAAATCTCACGGACCTTGTCCATAAAATCCTCCGGTCTGGTTAAAGAGGGACTGTAATGGGTCAGCCACATCTGTCTTGGCTGAGCTTCTTTTGCAAGTCTGGCAGCTTCATAAAATGTCATGTGGCGGTATTCCCTTGCCTTTGCCTCTTTTCCATCTTCGCCATACATACCCTCGCATATGAAAAGATCAGCATCCTTTGCATACTCGGCAATTACCGGTACGGGTCTGGTATCTGTACAGTAAGTCACCTTTAGGCCACGCCTGTCCGGCCCTAAAACAAGATCAGGTGTCAGTATTCTACCATCATAATCGATGGTTTCTCCCTTTTGAAGACGACTCCAGAATTTTTGAGGAATCTCTGCCGCTTTGGCCCGGTCCACATCAAATCTTCCGGTTCTTGGAATAGAAATGGAATAACCATAGCAGACAACGTTATGATTGACGCGATATGCATCAATTACGTAAGGCGCCATGGTTATCTGCTCTCTGTTTTCGGAGAGTTCAATGAATTTAAGTTCAAAAGGAAGCTCCGGCGCAATGGTACGAAGTGCTCCCACCACCCGCTCAAGCCCTTTTGGACCAATCAGAGTTAAGGGTTCTGTCCGCTCTGCATTTCCCATTGTCAAAAGAAGTCCGGGCAGACCGCTGATGTGGTCCGCATGATAATGGGTAAAGCAGATAATATCAATGGGTTTTGGGCTCCAGCCCTTTTCTTTTAATGCAATCTGAGTTCCTTCCCCGCAGTCAATCAAAAGATTGCTGCCATCACACCGTGCCATCATGGCTGTCAGCCAGCGGTATGGCAGAGGCATCATGCCCCCGGTTCCCAGCAAACATATATCCAACATAGAATTTCCTCGCTTTTGTCTCATTCAGTGGGCAGTACAAAAAACTGCCACATAAAATCATAACACAAAGCAGAGGGAATTAGCAACTATAAATATTCCAGCTGTTCCTCTACCTCCACCGGTATCTTAAACTCAGATATCAGTGCATCGTAACAGGTTTCACATAAATCAAAATGATGGATCTCCCCATCTTTCTCTGAAAAGAAGTCCCATGCGTGATTGATGCTGATGACCCCTTCCCTGGCAATCCCTTCTGACACAATAATTTTTTTGCCGCAGCAGTTGCAAACAACTGTTTCTAGCTGACCGCCGTTTTTGTACTTTCTCATCTTACTCTCACCTTTCCTTTTACCGCCCATGCTTTTCTTTCCGGGCACAATGGTATGCCTGCAAGGCGTTCCTTTTTCACATTTTCCAGTATAATCCCTTTTTCCACCCTCCTGCACACCAGGATAGAAAAAAGGGCATCCTTACTGGATACCCCTACATTATAAACGGTGTTATGCCCTATTTTTAGTGGTAAATGTTTCAAATATGGTAACTGACCATAAGGACCGCATTTTCACTGGGATTTGAGTAGTAATGTTTTCTGATCCCCACCTCCACAAATCCATAGGATTTATAAAGGTTTCTTGCCCTGTCATTACTTTCTCGTACCTCTAAAAATATGGATTTTACTTCTTTTTGTCTGGAATAAAAAACCATCTGGTCCATAAGTTTCTTGGAAAGGCCCCTCCCCCTGAGTTGAGGAAGGACTGCGATCCGAAGCAGCTCGCATTCATCTGCTATTGTCCGGAAAACACAGTATCCCGCTGCTGTTCCTTCTTCCCAAAGCACCAGCCAGGTATCAAGACTGCTTTCTAATCCCTTTTTAATCATCTCATAAGACCACGGATCGGAAAAGCACTGCATTTCTATTTCCAGTACACTTAAAACATCCTCCGGAGTCATCTCACGAATCATCTTACTCTCCTTTTAATGCCTCTTCTCTTTCACGCTCTGCCTGGGGCTTTCGCAGATAATCGGGAGCATGCTCCGCTGCTGTTACCGTTTTCCCCTCAAGGAACAGACGGGCTCCATAAGCTGCTACTGCACCTGCCCGCTGTCTGCTTAAATGCGCGGGTGCAAATTCAAATGGAACCTTCATGAATTCTTCTATACTTTCTTATATGCCGGTATACCGTCTCCTGAGAAAATTACACGCTCTCCCATGGAATTAAGCTCTTCAATTAAATCTCTGATATCCATGGCGCAGGATTCCTTCACGATGGAGAATCCCATGCGGTTATCATAAATACCGGTATAGACCTGGTTTCTTCTGGCATCCATAATCGGGCATATAATAGAAGCGCAGCCGTAGAACTCATAGGCCATTGCGTCGATGGTAGGAACAGAAATAAGCGGTTTTTTCAGCGCAAGTCCCAGACCCTTTCCTGTGGCAGAACCGATCCGAAGTCCGGTAAAGGAGCCTGGTCCTGCAGAAACTGCGATGGCATCAACGTTTTCTAAGCTGACCCCTGTCATGGTTACAATCTCGTCAAGCATGGGGAGCAGTGTCTGGGAATGGGTCTTTTTAAAATTGACCGTGTATTCTGCAGTCAGTATGTCATCCGAAAGAAGGGCCACCGATGCAACAAGAGACGAACTTTCAATTCCTAATATGTTCATTTACATTCCCTCCACGGTGATTTTTCTGTAGTCAAATCCTTTTTCCAAATCTTTTTCAATGGTTACTGTAATAACCTGTTTGGGAAGAATCTCTTTAATCAGTCCGGACCATTCAATTAATGTGACACCTTCCCCGTAAAAGCAGTCTTCATAGCCGATCTCGTCCATTTCACTGACGTCACCAATCCGGTAAACGTCAAAATGGTAAAACGGAAGGCGTCCGTCGTCATATTGCTTTACTATGGTAAAGGTTGGACTGTCTACCGGTTCTGTAATGCCGAGCCCGGCGGCAAACCCCTGGGTGAATACGGTTTTCCCCACCCCCAGATCTCCATTTAAGCAAAATATGGTGGAAGGAGCCGCTTCCTCTCCCAGTTTTCTTCCAAGTTCAAAGGTATCTTCTGGTTTCCAGCTTTCTATTACCATCATTTATATCCTCTTTCGCCTCTCCGCGGAGGCAGATTTTCTTTCATTAATGCCGTTATTTCCGGCGCTTTCTCTCCTGCAACAGAATCCGGAAGCAGATAGGCATGAATACGGTCCATATAAATAATCAGCAGTTTGCCGATTCGTTTTACCACCATCACATCTTCCCATAATAATTCCAGCTTCTCCTGCCCCTGAGTTACCACAATTCCTTCTGCTGAAAACGAAAGTGTCATACCATCACGAATGGCAGATTTTTTTGCCTGTCTTACTGCCTTCGTATAGAGGACGAAAGGCTGCCAGACCGTAAACATCAGCGCACAGACAAGAATCAGAATCCGGTAAGGGCGGGATGATGTCGTCCAGGTTGCAATGAGCACATAAAGAGCAGCAGCACTGAAAAGAAAACTGAAAACCCCCTGGAATCCCCGGTATGAATGGTACAGGGAAAATTTCCAGAGATCTTTTGCAGTCAGTTTCACATCTAATATAAGCGGATTTTTCTGTTCCACATTTTCCTCCTTTTATACAGCATTTCACTGTATCTGCTTAGAATTTCATGGTAAGAGCGATTCTCTTTTGGGAACATCTACGCTTATTACCTTTACCTCAACGATGTCTCCTACGCTGACAGCTTCTAAGGGGTGTTTGATAAATTTGTCTGATATCTGGGAAATGTGAACCAGACCATCCTGGTGAACTCCTATATCCACAAACGCACCGAAGTCAATTACATTTCGAACCGTTCCCTTTAAGACCATTCCAGGCTGTAAATCCTTCATCTCCATAACATCCGTGCGTAATATGGGTTTTGGCATCTCGTCACGGGGATCTCTTGCCGGCTTTTCCAGTTCCTTTACAATATCCCGGAGGGTGATTTCACCAATCTCTAATTCTTCAGCCAGCTCTTTATAGTTATGAATCTTTTTACTGATTCCGTTTAATCCCCCGTTCATCAGCTCTTTTGCCTCATATCCCAGTTTTTTCAGCAGCTTTTTAGCCGCATCATAGGACTCCGGATGAACACTGGTTAAATCAAGTGGGTTCTTTCCTCCCTGGATTCTCATGAAGCCGGCACATTGTTCGAATGCTTTTGGTCCAAGCTTTGCAACCTTTAACAGCTGGCTCCTGCTTTCAAACGCACCGTTCTCCTCCCGGTAAACCACAATATTCTTTGCTATGGGCTTTGAAATACCGGATATATATTCCAGAAGAGAAGCAGAGGCCGTATTTAAATCAACACCTACTTTATTTACGCTGTCTTCCACAACTCCCTGTAACGCTTCACTTAAATGCTTCTGGTTCATATCATGCTGGTACTGACCCACACCAATGGACTTGGGATCAATCTTTACCAGCTCTGCAAGAGGATCCTGCAGTCTTCTGGCAATGGAGGCTGCACTTCTCTGGCCTACATCAAAATTGGGGAATTCCTCAGTTGCCAGCTTGCTGGCAGAATAAACAGAAGCACCTGCTTCATTCACAATAATATACTGAACCGGCTCCGGGATTTCTTTTAATAATTCTACAATAATGGCCTCCGATTCTCTTGAGGCAGTTCCATTTCCCACAGAAATCAGGGAAATTCCATATTTCTTAATCAGCTTCTTTAAAACAGTCTTGGCTTCTTCCACTTTATTTTGAGGTGCAGTGGGATAGATTACAACGGTATCCAGCACTTTTCCTGTTTCATCCACTACTGCCAGCTTGCAGCCGGTACGAAAAGCCGGATCCCATCCAAGAACCACTCTTCCTACAATGGGAGGCTGCATAAGAAGCTGCTCTAAATTTTTGCCGAATACACGGATTGCTCCATTCTCCGCTGTTTCCGTTAAATCACTGCGGATTTCCCGCTCAATTGCCGGTGCGATGAGACGGTCGTAACTGTCTTTTACAACTTCCTTCAATATGGGAGAAGTAACAGGATTGTCCCGAATGATTACCTGCTTTTCCAGAAAACGGAGAATCACTTCTTCCGGTGCCGCCACCTTCACGGTAAGAACCTTTTCCTTTTCGCCTCTGTTAATGGCAAGAATCCGGTGCCCTGCTGCCTTCTTTAAAGGTTCTTCATAATTATAATACATTTCATATACAGACTCTGCTTCCTCATCCTTTGCAGCAGATAAAAGGCTTCCCTGATTCATGGTTGCGTTCCGGATATAAGTGCGGTACTCCGCCTGATCGGAAATTCGCTCTGCCAGAATATCCTTTGCCCCGTCTATTGCTTCCTGTGCAGTGGCCACTCCTTTTTCTTCCGAAATATAGTCCGCTGCCGCTTCCAGAAGTGGGGTCTTCATCATCTGAAGGATGATAAGATCTGCCAATGGTTCTAATCCTTTTTCCTTGGCGATGGTGGCCCTTGTCCGCCTTTTCTGCTTATAAGGGCGATATAAATCTTCCACTGCAACCAGCGTCTGGGCTTCTAAAATCTTCTTTTCCAGTTCCGGAGTCAGCTTCTCCTGTTCTCTGATGGATGAGAGTACCTGTTCTTTCCGCTCCTCTAAATTCCTTAAATAACGAAGCCTTTCATCTAAATTACGCAGAACTTCATCATTTAAAGAACCGGTTACCTCTTTTCGGTATCTGGCTATAAAAGGAATGGTATTCCCCTCATCAATAAGTCTGATTGTCTCTTCCACCTGATTTCTGGAAATGGAAAGTTCTTCCTGTAAAATCTTTATTATATCCATGCTGTACCTCTTATTTTTCATAGTTGGTTCAATTCAACTATTATAATTCATCATTCCCCGTTATGCAATACCCGTCTGGACACAGCGGTCTTTTCGTGCTACAATCATAAAATACAGATTCAGTTCAGGAAAATCCTGGATGACTTCCGTACTATACACATACGAGGTAAACACCAATGGGAGAAAATTATAACAGCAATAAAGGAATGCTTCCGCAAACTCCGAATACAGGTTCGTTCCTGGCATTCTGGTCTGTCCTTTTAGGCGGCCTGGGACTGCTGACAGACTGCCTTCCCTTATTCAGTATCTGGAATTTGCCGGCAGGTCTGATTTTCGGTCTCACAGGCATTGCTCTTGCTATATTATCAAAAAAGGAAAGCCCTTCAGCCACCAGGCACAGCTTGGACTGATCCTTTCCATTATATCTGCTGTCTGTGGCCTGTTACTGGCATTGTTCATTATATTTGTCTATGATGTCATGGATACCAACACCCCTTTGGGGCTGTATTTCAGACAGGTATTTGAAGCCACCACCCAGGCACTGATGCCCACGGGCGGTGTAGGCAGATAAATTATTATAATGGGGGGTAAAAGATCTATCCCTTTCACCACCAGCATATAGTTCTTGAAGATCCAGTTTATCACTACAATTGCAGCTCCAATAAGAATAAGTATCCGTTCCTCTTTTTTTATGGTCCAACGGGTGCTTTCTTTTTTTTTTGATAAAACCGGATGATAACCTCAGCCAAAACAGCGATAACAGTATAAAGGACCAGCGGATGATACTGAACGCTCATCCGCAGGTCCCCCTGTAACAAAGTCCGCACTGCTCTCGTTCCCCCGCAGCCGGGACAGTAGAGCCCGGTGAGGGAATGAAAGATACAGACGGATCCTATTTTCCAAATTTTTCTTAACCAGATCATTCGTTCCACCTTCATTTAATCTGCAAGATCAAAGGCATCGTGAACCGTTCTCATGGCGCGGTTTACATCCTCTTCATGAATGAGAACCGTAATCCTTATTTCAGATGTTGCAATCATCTTGATGTTAATATTGGCATTATAAAGGGCTTCAAACATCTTTGCGGCAACTCCTGGATTACTGGTCATCCCTGCGCCGATGATAGAAAGCTTTGCCACATCCTCTTCACTGGTCACATTCTGAGCTGTAATTCCATCCTTATGTTCGTTTAAAAGATCCATAGTTTCTTTTAAATCCTGCTTCGCCACCGTAAAGGAGATGTCTTTTCTTTCTTCTCTGCCAATGGACTGGATAATGATATCAACGTTAATGTTGTGTTTTGCCAGAAGATTAAATATTTTAAATGCCACTCCAGGCTCATTCTTAACCCCGATTACGGAAATACGGGCTACATTTTTATCTGCGGCAACTCCGCTCACCAGCATTCTTTCCAATTTCGTTTCCTCCTTGACGATGGTACCTTCTTCTCTGTTTAAACTTGATCGTACAACCAGCTGTACTCCATAGCGTTTCGCCATCTCTACCGAACGGTTGTGAAGCACTTTGGCTCCCAGAGAAGCAAACTCAAGCATCTCATCGTAGGAAACCTCCAATAGCTTTCTGGCATCGGGAACAATTCGTGGATCTGCTGTGTAAACTCCGTCCACATCTGTATAGATCTCACATGCATCGGCGTGGAGTGCGGCAGCCAGAGCCACAGCCGTGGTATCTGATCCCCCCTCTTCCAAGAGTTGTCAGATCCTCATATTTATTAATACCCTGAAAACCTGTGATAATAACGATTTTCTTCGCTTCCAGTTCATGCTGGATCCGTTCCGTATCAATTTTCTTTAATTTAGCCATTCCATAAGCGGAAGAGGTATGCATAGCTACCTGGGACGCGTTTAATGATACAGACGGTACGCCGAGAGCATTCATTGCCATGGACATCAGTGCCACGCTCACCTGCTCTCCAGTTGCCAGAAGCATATCCAGCTCTCTCTTTGGAGGATTGGGGTTTATCTCATGAGCTTTGGCGATCAGACCGTCTGTCGTCTTTCCCATAGCGGATAAAACCACAACTACCTGATTGCCTTTTTCATAATCCTCAATGCAGCGTTTTGCTACATTGAATATTCTTTCTTTGTCTGCGACGGAGCTACCGCCAAATTTTTTAACAACTAACATTGATGCCTCCTGGCGAAAATTAAATTTCTGCGCGGATGCGCTGTCTGATTCCTGACAGCTTTTTCGCTCTTAAACGGTACTCCTCCTCAGTCATAACCTCTGTCATAACTGCGAATTCATCCATGTGGTCCAGTTCTGTTACTTCTACCTTTCCAAAAGCAGCCTCTGCTTCAGCAAGCCGCTTTGCAGCAATTCCCTTGATTCTTACAAAATACCGGAAGGAAACGCTGTCCATGGCAGAGATGTTAAGGCGATTTCCATCCCAGCCCATCTTCACATGGTGACCTGGGTTTTTAAGGGCTTCAATAATATCTGCTACAACAGCACTGGCCGTCGGAAGTTTTCCGGCTCCGCTTCCATAAAACATGGAAGTACCCAGCATATTTCCCTTTACCAGAATGCCGTTGTATACGTCGTTTACAGAATACAGCGGATGATCCTTTCCTATCATAACCGGAGCTACAAACGCATGAACTCCCCTGATCACTGATTCTGCTTGATCCAAATAATTTTACAGAAGTTCCAAGAGCGTCGGCATAACGGAAATCCACATCCGTTATATTAGTAATCCCTTCTGTATAAATATGCTCGTAATTCACTTCGTGTCCCGAAGCCAGAGCAGTTAATATGGCAATTTTCCTGCAGGTATCATGTCCTTCCACATCTGCCTCCCGGATTGCGCTCCGCATATCCCAGCTCCTGGGCTTTGCTCAGTGCCTCTTCAAAAGTCTCTCCGGCTTTGTCCATTTTAGTCAGTATGTAGTTGGTGGTACCATTTAATATGCCAGTTATTTCTTCAATCTGCTCACCGGCCAGTGAAGTATACAAAGGACGGATTATGGGAATACCGCCTCCTACACTTGCCTCAAAGAGAAAGTTAACCTGATTCTCTTCAGCTATTTTTAAAAGTTCCGTTCCATATGCTGCTACCAGCGCCTTGTTGGAGGTGGCCACATGCTTGCCTGCCTGAAGGCTTGCTTTCACAAAAGGATACGCCGGATTTAAACCTCCCATGGTTTCAATTACCATGGATACCTCCGGGTCCTTTTCAATGACGGAAAAATCATGAACAATCTTTTTTTCAATCGGTGTACCGGGGAATTCTCTTAAATCGAGAATATATTTCACATTCACCGTGTCACCGGTCTGTCTGGCAATTATATCTTTGTTCTGTTCCAGAATTTCAACAACTCCTGATCCGATGGTACCATAGCCCATAACTGCAACATTCATCATATTCTCACTCCCTGGCTAAAATTTTTACGTAGTGAACTCCATCCTTTTCTTCCATATCCTCAACCATCTTTGAAACATTGCCTGTTGTCTCAAGAACCTCCACGCTAAGTGTGAGGGTGGCAACGCCATTGACCGGAATACTCTGATGAATGGTTAATATATTCGCGCGGTACACAGCTACCACATGAAGCAAATCCGAAAGAAGACCAGGTTCGTCATCCATCTGCATAACCAGTGTGATGGTCTTTCCCTTGGCATTGTCATAAAACGGAAAGATATCATCTTTGTATTTGTAAAACGAACTGCGGCTGATTCCAACCCGGTCAGTTGCCTCCTGTACGGTGATAACCCGTTCCGACTCTAATAATTTTTTTGCCTCAACAACTTTCAGCAATACTTCAGGTACAGCTTTCTGCTTTACCACAAAATATTTACTTTTATCTTCCATAAAAAAATATCTTCCCTTCTGTGTCCGCATCGGAAATACATCTGTGCTCATAGGGAAGATATTATCATATTTGTGCATGGTATGCAACTATTTTTGAGTTTATTTTATTCGGTATTTAAAAAAATGCATGAAAAAACTAGATTTCTGCAGAATCCTCACCAGCTTTTGCTCCGGTACTTAGCCATCGCAGATATGCATACATAAACTGGTCTAACGCTCCGTCAAGGACACTGTTTACATTACCTGTCTCGGAATTGGTCCTGTGGTCTTTCACCATGGTGTAGGGCTGCAGTACATAGGAACGAATCTGGTTTCCCCAGCCGATCTCCGTTACATCTCCACGGATACCGGAAAGTTTTTCCGCATTCTCCTGCTGTTTTAACATATAAAGCTTTGCTTTTAACATCTGCATCGCCTTATCCTTGTTCTGGAACTGAGACCGTTCATTCTGGCACTGCACCACAATTCCCGTAGGAAGGTGAGTGATTCGAATGGCAGATGAGGTTTTATTGATATGCTGTCCGCCTGCTCCACTGGAGCGGTAAGTATCAATTCTTAAATCCTCATCGTTAATATCCACATCAAGGTCCTCTTCAATATCCGGCATGACATCGCAGGATACAAAGGAAGTCTGACGCTTTCCAGCCGCATTAAACGGAGAAATACGTACCAGACGGTGAACCCCTTTTCTGACTTTAAATAACCAAAAGCATTGACACCATTAATCTGTATGGTTACGGATTTAATTCCGGCTTCATCACCGTCAAGATAATCAAGCACTTCCGTCTGAAAGCCCTTTTTCTCCGCCCAACGGCAGAACATACGGTAAAGCATACTGCACCAGTCGCAGGATTCGGTTCCGCCAGCACCGGCATTCAGTTTTAATATGGCGTTGTGGCTGTCATATTCACCGGAAAGCAGCGTATTAATACGCATCTCTTCCAGATTTTCTTTTAATTCAGCAAGCATCTGGGCTATTTCCGGAATGAGGGAGGCATCGTTTTCTTCGTTGCCCATCTGGATCATGACCCCGATGTCTTCATACTGCTGTTCTAATTCTTTGTAGCCTTGTACGGTATCTTTTAAATTCTTTGCAAGCTGGACGATCTTACCTGACTTTTCCCCGGATCTTCCCAGAAGCCTGGCTCTTCCATAGACTTGTCTAACTCATCAATTCGCTTTAACTTGTTATCCAAGTCAAAGTGAATCCCTCACTTCCACTAATGGTTTTTCATACGATGATAATTCGTATTTGTACTGATCTAACTCTACCACTGTGTCACCCACTTTCGTTTTTTAATTTATAAATACAAAATTGGGGTCCAATCCCGTAAAAGGGAGCGGACTCCAATCTCATAAAAATACTATACTAGTTTGCGTCCGCAGCACTGCTTATACTTTTTGCCGGAACCGCATGGACATGGATCATTGGGATAGACCTTATTATCAGCCTTTTTCACCGGTGCTTTCACTGAGCTGTCATCCTTGTTGGTTCCTGTCACTTTGGCAGCTGGTTCACGTTCTACCTTCTGCTCAACTCTGATGTGGAAGAGGATACGTACGGTATCTTCCCGGATCGCTGCTGTCATCTCATCAAACATCTGATACCCGCTCATCTTATACTCTACAAGAGGATCTCTCTGGCCATAAGCCTGAAGACCGATTCCCTGGCGCAGCTGGTCCATATCGTCAATATGGGACATCCATTTATTATCAATAACCTTTAAGAGAATCACCCGCTCGATTTCACGGATCTGCTCTCCCTCAGGGAACTCTGCCTCTTTTGTTTCATAAAGCTTAATGGCTTCTTCTTTCAGCATATGCTTCAGCTCATTCTTTCTCACTTTTCCATCTTCCGGAATAGTGATTGGCTGAAGAGGAATCACTGGCAGAAGCAGGGTATTTAATTCATTTAAATCCCATTCTTCCGGAGTCTGTTCGTCACTGATGGACAGATCCACAGCATTCTCCACAATATCAGTAACCATCTTTAAGACAACGTCACGCATGTTGTCTCCGTCAAGAACTTTTCTTCTTTCTGCGTAAATAACTTCACGCTGCTCGTTCATGACTTCATCGTATTTTAAAAGATTTTCACGGATACCATAGTTGTTGGTCTCAATCTTCATCTGAGCTTTTTCGATAGCATTAGAAAGCATCTTATGCTCAATCTGCTCGCCTTCTGGTACACCAAGTGCATTAAACATGCCTACAAGACGTTCGGAACCAAACAGACGCATTAAATCATCTTCCAGAGAGATATAGAATCTGGATTCACCCGGATCTCCCTGACGGCCGGAACGTCCACGCAGCTGGTTATCAATACGGCGTGACTCATGGCGCTCTGTACCGATAATCTTAAGGCCACCGGCAGCTTTGGATTCATCATCAAGCTTAATATCCGTACCACGGCCTGCCATGTTGGTGGCAATGGTAACTGCTTTATGCACACCTGCGTCAGCAACGATCTCAGCCTCAAGCTCATGATACTTTGCATTTAAGACTTTATGAGGAATGCCTCTGCGTTTTAACATACCGCTTAACATCTCAGATGTATCAATGGTTATGGTGCCAACCAGTACTGGCTGGCCCTTTTCATAAGCAGCTGCCACTTCATCGCATACTGCTTCAAATTTTTCCTTCTTCGTCTTATAAACCGCATCTTCCTGATCAATACGGGCAATGGGACGGTTTGTTGGAATTGAAATGGCATCCATTCCATAGGTATTTCTGAATTCCTTCTCCTCTGTAAGAGCAGTACCCGTCATACCTGCTTTTTTGTTGTATTTATTAAAGAAGTTCTGGAATGTGATGGTCGCAAGAGTTTTGCTCTCTCTGCGGACATTCACATGCTCTTTTGCTTCAATCGCCTGGTGAAGACCATCAGAATACCGTCTTCCTGGCATAATACGTCCTGTAAACTCATCTACAATGAGAACCTCATCGTCTTTTACCACATAGTCCTTATCCCGAAACATCAGATAATTGGCACGGAGAGCCAGAATGATGTTATGCTGGATCTCTAAGTTCTGTGGGTCTGACAGGTTCTCGATGTGGAAGAACTGCTCAACTTTTTCCACACCCTGCTCTGTTAAGTTGACAACCTTGTCCTTCTCATCCACAATAAAATCACCGCTCTCAGTGATTTCTTCTCCCATAATGGCACCCATCTTGGAAAACTCGCCGGAAGCTTCGCCCTTTTCTAACTGGCGTGCAAGAATATCGCAGACTTCATAGAGCTTTGTGGATTTACCGCTCTGTCCGGAAATGATAAGAGGTGTTCTGGCCTCATCAATTAAAACAGAGTCAACCTCATCAATGATACAGAAATCTAAATTTCTTAAAACCATCTGTTCTTTATAGATGGCCATGTTATCTCTTAAATAATCAAATCCAAGCTCATTGTTGGTTACATAGGTAATATCGCAGTTATAAGCATCACGTCTCTCATCTGAGCTCATGTCGTTTAATACAACGCCTACTGTCATCCCAAGGAACTCATGGATTCTTCCCATCCACTCCGCATCACGCTTTGCCAGATAGTCGTTAACAGTTACAATCTGTACACCGTTGCCTGCCAGAGCATTCAAATAAGCCGGACATGTGGATACAAGAGTTTTACCTTCACCAGTTCTCATCTCCGCGATACGACCCTGGTGTAATACTACACCACCGATTAACTGCACACGGAAATGTTCCATATTAAGAACTCGCCTTCCGGCTTCTCTTACAGTTGCGAACGCTTCAGGCAAGATATCATCAAGAGTTTCTCCTGCTGCCAGTCTTTCCTTAAAAAAGCTTCGTGTTGTTTTTTAATTCCTCATCCGTAAGTGCAACCATGGTCGGGCGCAGAGATTCTATTTTATCCACAATGGGATTAATGATTTTCAATTCTCTTTCACTATGAGTTCCAAATATTTTTTGAACCAAGTTCATGATTTATTCTCCTACTCTATCTTTCAATATACACCGTACAATCCTGTATATTGTAGCACTAACCTGCCTTTAATTCAACGAATTCATAAAAAATTAACATTCTGGTAATAATCTGACCTTATATTGCCAGGTACTGCCATTTTCTTCGGCAACCTCCAGCAAATTCAAGTTAAAATTATGGTTAACCTGACATATTGCACAAAAAATTTGTTCGATTCCCGACTTTTCCACATTATCCACATTGGATTGTGTATTTTTCCCCCCATTTTTATCCCCACCTCTAACCCTCGAATTTGCGAAAAAAATCAGTTATACACCGAGTTATCCACATTATCCACATTTATTCTCCACATAATACCAGCATTCCCATTACAATGACAAATACGTTAATTTTTGTATACTTGTCATAAAATTTTCTTTTTCGACGAAAAAATCCATTTTTCCCTTGACTTTTTTTTAACCTTATCTATAGTTTTTCAATAAATTGATAAAATATAAGAAGAGTCTTTTTTACAAAATCTTTTCTTAAATTATCTTAATACTTTACATCATTATTGAATTATTCTAATAAATGTGCTATACTATACCTATCTCAAGAAAAAGGAGCTGATGACTTATGCGTTTTACAATTACAGGAAGAAATATTGAGGTGACAGCAGGGTTACGGGAGGCAGTTGAGGACAAGCTTGGAAAACTGGACCGTTTTTTCGCACCTGCTACAGAGGCAACAGTAAGACTCAGCGTGCAGAAAGATATTCAGAAAATTGAAGTTACTATTCCAGTGAAAGGACATATAATTCGAGCTGAAGAATCAAGTAATGATATGTACGTTTCCATCGATCTGGTAGAAGAGATCCTGGAACGCCAGTTGAAAAAATATAAAAACAAGTTAATCGACAAAAAATTAAACGCTCCCTCCTTTTCAACAGCATTTTTGGAATATGAAAGTGCAGTCGATGACGATGTGGAAATTGTCAAAACAAAGAAGTTTGCTGTAAAACCTATGGATCCGGAAGAAGCCTGTGTACAGATGGAACTTCTTGGACACAGCTTCTATGTATTCCTCAATGGAGATACCGATGAAGTAAATGTGGTGTATAAAAGAAAAGGCGGCACATACGGATTGATTGAGCCGGAATTACTATAGAAAACTATTTATATATAAAAAATGTCCCAGGCCTGTAAAGCCTGGGGCATTTTTTATATCATGTATTACTATTTTAAGAGAAGATTTCCCCACCGGGCGGTTGATTGCCAGGAATTATCAGAATCATCATTAAATTTTGCTACGCTGATTCTCTCCCCCCGCTCATTACTGTCATTAATCTGAACATCAAATCCCATCACTTTCCCTTTTTCAGCTGTGGTGGTCAAAGGAATCCTTGCTTCTACCAGATATCCCTCTTCCGTCACTTTTACTGATGACTGGAACCCTTCTCTTTTACCATTGCTTCCAAACGTCACCATGTTTTTACAGGATACACGAAACTGTCCGTCATCTTCCTGATAATAGTAGGATTTGTCATTGTTTTCATCTAAGAACAGCTCCACCGAATCCTGCTCATAAGCATTTTTATTATCAGTATTTAATGTTTTATCTTTTACACGGACAAGAACATAAATATTTTTCTCATCCCAAAGTGTTTTAACGGTACCAGTTGCGCCCTGCCATGCCATTGTCATAACGCGGACTGGTTCTTCCTTTGCCTGATTCCAAATTTCATCCACTGTTCCATCAATTACTGGTGTACCTTTTACTGCGTTTAAGGTGTTTGGTTCTGGAATCTCTTTAAGAGGATGCTTTTTTAAATATCCATCAGGATCTGCAACAGCATAATACGCTTCTTTGGCTTTGTAATTTCCGTCGAATAAGCAGGGGAAATTGGAGCTTCTCCAACTCCGCGTATCCGCATAACCCCAAAATGTCACTCGTTCAATAACATCCGAGTATTGATTATAAAGTTTGAAAAGCTGGGCATACGTCTGCCCCTGAGCAATCTCCTCTTCCTTTGTAAGCCCGGATGCCTGTGCCTGACTGACTCCTACATCAAGTTCTGTAATTGAAATTTCTGCCCCGGTCTTCTTAAACAGTTCCAGGGAATGCTCTACAGTGGCCACAGGCAGTGTGGTACTGTAGTGCCCCTGCATACCAATTCCATCAATGGGTACGCCTTTTTTCTTTAAATCGGTAAACATGGCTGCTGCTATTTCGGCCTTGTTGTTATCATTTAAATTATAATCGTTATAATACAGTTTTGCATTGGGATCTGCCTCATGTGCAAACTGAAATGCCAGTTCTATATAATCGTTTCCAATATTTCTTAGCCATGGAGTATCCCGTAAGCAGGATTTCCAGTTTCCGTCTGCTGGAAGTCTGGCTCCATCCTGAATGGCTTCGTTTACCACATCCCAGGATAATAGTTTTCCACTGTAATGTCCTGCAACATTTGAAATGTGATCTCTCAGTCTGCCAATTGCTTCTTCCCGTCCGCACGCGGCATTCATCCAGTCAGGAGTCTGACCATGCCATGCCAGTGTATGCCCCACTGTCTTTAAACCGTTCTCCTGACAGAATCCGGTCATGGCATCTGCCGACTCGAAAGTAAATACGCCTTTTTGCTTCTGCATGGCATCTGGTTTCATCATATTTTCCGGTGTAACCACATTGAAATGATGAAGTACCATATCTCTGTCCGCTCCTGTAAGGTTAAAGCTGTTATAAATGTTTCCAATCAGGAATTTCCCCTTATAAATATCCTTTAAGGGAGTGAGGTTTTCTATGTGGACTTCTTTCTTCTCCTGGTCTTTCGTAGCCTGTTCGTCTGCCAGAGACATTCCCATTGTCATATTAAGACAGACCAGAATACTTATGCAGATCGCCCCGGTTTTCCCCAGTAATCTTTTCATCTCTTATTTTCTCCTAATAATTGTTACAACAGTTGCGTGTTACTACAATTCTATCAATTAAAGTGCATTTCACAACCGGATAAATCATATAAAAAAACATGGTTAATTATAATAAAAAAACTACTAACTTAACGCTTAAGCTAGTAGTTTTGATTATTTATTAAATTTAGAAGCCCAACACGCCTGACTGTACTTTATTTTCCATATCTAGTCAAATAACGCTCTACACTTGTAATTGCATTGGCTCCGTCTGAAACAGCCGTTGATACCTGTCTTAACTGCTTGGTCCGAACATCACCTGCAGCAAAAATACCGGGAATATTGGTCTCACAGTCCTCACCTGCCTTGATGTAACCATGATCCATTTCCACAAGGTTATCAAAGGCTTCGCTCTGTGGATTAATTCCCACTGCAATAAATACACCGTCAACGGAAAGTTTATTTGTTTCTTCCGTTTTGGAATTCTTAATGGTAAGAGACTCAACCTGGTCTCCGCCTTCTATTTCTTCGACTACTGTATCCCAGATGATTTCAACATTCTCCTGATTAAATAACTGTGTCTGCAGTGTCTTTGCTCCGCGCAGTTCATCTCTTCTGTGAATTAAGTACACCTTTTTTTGCACATTCTGGAAAGGAATATGGCGTCTTCGATTGCCACATCGCCTCCGCCTACAACGGCGGCTACCTTGTTTCGGAAAAATGCTCCGTCACAAGTTGCACAATAGGAAACACCCATTCCGGTCAGTTCTTTCTCTCCAACGACGCTGAGTTTTCTATACAGAGCTCCTGTTGCGATAATGACTGATTTTGTCACATAGGACTTTTCCTGACCTACAACGGTAAATTCTCCGTCTGCTGCCTCAATACGAAGCACTTCGTCTGTAACAAAATCTGCTCCCAGTTTTTCTGCATGATCCCGAAATTTCATACCCAGGTCAAATCCGTTAATTCCGGGAAGCCCCGGATAATTATCGACTTCGTAGGTATTGAGAATCTGGCCGCCACTGGCGACTTCTTTTTCAATCACTACCATCTTTAGTTCAGCTCTTTTTCCATATACTGCAGCAGTAAGACCTGCCGGACCTGACCCTATAATCACAACGTCATAAATCTCATTCATTTTATCTACCTGCTTTCTTTATTTTGTATTACAGATTCTTTTGTAATCATTATATCTCACCCATCTTTTTGTATGCAATGCCCTCGTTGCATTTTAAAGCAGAATTTGTTAAAATAATAGCATCACATAACGACAGAAAGGGTGGTTTTATGTCTAGAAAAACAGTACTTGTTACCGGCGCTTCCCGGGGAATCGGAAAGGCCATTGCTGTCAAATTTGCAAAAAAAGGATACAATGTGGTCATTAACTGTCTTCATAATGAAGACCGCCTTTTGCAGACCAGGAAGGAACTGGAGTCCTATCAGATCTCCTGTCTTTCCTATATGGGTGATATGGGAGATATGAATCAGTGCCAGGAACTCTTCCAGATGATAAAGAAACAGTTTGGGTCTCTGGATGTACTGGTTAATAATGCAGGGATCTCCTACATCGGACTCCTTCAGGATATGACGACAGAAGCCTGGGACCGAATTATACGGACCAATTTAACCTCTGCCTTTCATTGTTCCAAGCTGGCAATTCCGGGAATGCTGGAACGCAAGCAGGGCAAAATCATAAACATCTCCTCTATCTGGGGTGTCTCGGGTGCATCCTGTGAAGTAGCCTATTCCGCCACCAAGGGTGGGATTAATGCATTCACCAAAGCTCTTGCCAAAGAGCTGGCCCCAAGTAATATCCAGGTCAATGCAGTGGCATGCGGAGCCATCGATACGGAGATGAATCAGTTTCTAAGCGAAGATGAATTAATCGCTCTCATCGATGAGATTCCAGCCGGAAGACTGGGGAAAGCGGAAGAGGTGGCAGATCTTGTCTATCACCTGGGTTATAAAAACTCCTATCTAACGGGACAGATCATCGGTCTTGACGGAGGGTTTATTTAAAAAGCTCTCCACATTCTGATTCATGATTGACGCGGTGCGGTGAAGAATTTTAAGATCTTCTTCGGGGATCTCCCTGTGAAGTTCTTCCACAAATTCCTTCCTGCACCGCCTGATCCGTTCCACAACTTCCTCGCTTTTCTCCGTAAGCTGGAGGCGAACCAGCCTTCTGTCATTTTTATCTCTGTCTGCTGTCAGATAACCTTTCTCACTGAGAGAATCTACAGATCTTGCGATCAGGCCCTTGGATATATTTCTATACTGGGCAATCTCCGAAGCACTTTTCAGTCCCTCACTATTTGCCAGAAACATCATAACTACTATCTCATTAGGAGTGAAACCATATTCCGATACAGACTGGCTGCACAGCTTCTGGTATACCTTATCGATTTTTACAAAACATGCCAGACAGCACTCTTCTTCCTGTCTCATTTTTTCTCCTGGCATACTGGTTACAGACTCATTCATAACAACACCCTTACTAAATCATATGAGAAAATTTCCGCACTGTATACTATGGCAGCTATTACAACGCTTCCAATAGTTCATTATTGAACCGTTTACTTTTGAAGTATATCTCATAGAAAAGCACCTGTCAACCCCGTATAGAAAAAACCCGGAAAAAGAAATCCTTTTCCGGGTAATTATTTTTTATGCTTCTGGCTTTTCAACCTGTGCAATTTGTGACTTCTGCATAGGAATTCTGCAGTTTTTTGTTGTTGCCGAATTCAACGATAACGGTATCATCAGTCATATCGATAATAACTCCATAAAATCCGCTGCTGGTTAATATACTGTCACCGACTGCAATACTGGCGAACATCTCCTGCTGTCTTTTTTTCTCTTTCTTCTGTGGTCTGATCGCAATAAAATACATGAAGCCAAAGATTACTGCAATATAAAGTCCCCATCCTACCATGCTCATCGTACCGCCTGTTGCTAATAACATAACCGTTTCCTCCTTAAATATCGATCTGCCGTCTGCCTGTCCTAAAAGGGGGCCTTATGCCTGGGAATCACCGGCCATCATGCCGGCCAGTTTCCTCTCCTTATACTCTCCATAACGGTGATTCTCGATTGCTTCGCGAATCTCTTCCATCATTGTATTATAAAAATACAGATTATGCAAGACACATAATCTCATGCCCAGCATTTCTTTTGCTTTTAATAAATGCCTGATGTAAGCTCTGCTGTAGGAACGGCAGGTGGGGCACTGGCACCCTTCTTCAATCGGCTTATGATCCAGTTCAAATTTGGAATTAAATAAATTTAATTTTCCATGGTTTGTATATACGTGACCGTGACGGCCGTTTCTTGACGGATAAACACAGTCAAAGAAATCCACGCCCCGATCAACAGCCTCCAGGATATTGGCCGGAGTTCCGACTCCCATGAGGTAAGTGGGCTTATTCTCAGGCAGATAAGGCACCGTCTCATCAAGAATCCGGTACATCTCCGAGTGGCTCTCTCCTACTGCAAGACCGCCCAGAGCATATCCATCAAGATCCATGGCAGATATGGTTTTGGCATGGGCAATTCTGATATCTTCAAATGTTCCGCCCTGATTAATACCAAAGAGCAGCTGATCTTTATTAATGGTATCAGGCAGCTCATTTAACCTTGCCATCTCTTTCCTGCACCTCTCCAGCCATCTGGTGGTACGGTCCACACTGTTTTGCATATATTCCCTGGTAGCCGGATGAGGAGGACATTCATCAAATGCCATAGCAATGGTAGATGCCAGATTGGACTGGATCTGCATGCTCTCTTCCGGACCCATAAAGATCTTGTGTCCGTCAATATGGGACTGGAAGTACACACCCTCTTCCTTAATCTTTCTAAGACCAGTCAGAGAAAACACCTGGAAGCCGCCAGAGTCTGTAAGAATGGGGCGGTCCCAGTTCATAAACTGGTGAAGACCGCCAAACTCCTTAATTAACCGGTCGCCTGTACGTACATGAAGATGATAGGTATTGGAAAGTTCCACCTGGGTTTTAATTTCCCTGAGATCATCGGTGGACACAGCGCCTTTAATGGCTGCTACCGTTCCCACATTCATAAACACCGGTGTCTGGATTGTTCCATGCACCGTAGTCACTTCCGCCCGTTTTGCACGTCCGTCTTTTGCAATGATTTTATAGTTCATTTACAATTCCTTACTTTTATATTTTGCTTTTCGCAGTTGCTTTCACACCAGAATTCTTCTTACCCTTATTCACAGTCATAATATACCACAGGGATCCTGTGATGCATACGGAAGAATAGGTACCGCATACAATACCCACCATAAGCGGAAGGGCAAACTCCCGAATGGATGAAACTCCCATAATAAACAGAACAAATACCATGATAAATGTTGTAAGAGAGGTATTAATACTTCTGGTAAATGTCTGAGTGATACTTAAGTTAACGATCTCAGCAAGCTCCATCTTACTCTGAGTCTTTAAGTTTTCACGGATACGGTCAAAAATAACAATGGTAGCGTTGATGGAATAACCTACAATCGTAAGCATGCAGGCAATAAATGTAGAGCCTACAGACCATTTTAAGATTGCATAAAAAAGCGAGTACAACAAGCACATCATGAACCAGTGCCAGTACCGCACTGCTTGCAAACCGGATATCCTTAAACCGGAACCAGATATACAGAAGCATACAGATGGTAGCTATAATAACAGCCACAATTGCATCACGCTTCATTTCCTGGCTGATTGCTCCCGGAAATGCTCTCTGCAGTGATCTTTTCTGATTCTACTCCAAAATGTTCTACCATGGATTTATTCAGTGCTTCTCTCTCATCCACAGTTAAGGTTCTTGTCTTAATAATAACTTCATTGGTACCTGCTACCTTCTGAGTCTGTACATCGGCATCTTTGGTAATCTGCTCAACCACCGGAACTACATCGGAAGAGATTTTTTCCAGAGTCATGTCTTCATTAAATGTAACATTTGTGGAAGTACCGCCTTTAAACTCCATGCTGTAATTTAAAATACTTCCAGTCTGGGACCGATTCACTCCAAGCCATGCAAGACCAATAACAATAACAATGAGGGAGGCAGAAAACCAGATCATACGCTTTGAAACAAAATCGATGGGCTTTCTGTCCTTTTTGATACCATACATTTTTTCATTTTCAAATCCCAGTTTAAACAGACTGTTTAATACGAACTTTGTCACAAACAGCGCAGTTATCATGGAAAGTACGATACCGATTGCAAGTGTGGAAGCAAAGCCTTTTACTGTACCAGATCCTCTCCAGAACAGCACAGCTGCTGCAATTAATGTTGTAACATTTCCATCGATGATCGCAGACAGCGCTTTATGAAAGCCAGCCTCGATGGCACTTTTTACATTTTTTCCATATCCAATCTCTTCTTTGATACGGGTAAAGATAATTACGTTTGCATCCACCGCCATACCAATGGACAGAATAATACCTGCAATACCAGGAAGAGTAAGAGTCACCTCAAACGCCTCTAACAAAATTAAGATCACGCCTACATAAATAGACAGTGCGATAACAGAAGCAACTCCGGGAAGTAAATAGACAAGAATCATAAATACAGCCACAATGGCAAATCCGATTACACCTGCTTTTAAGCTGGTATTGATGGCTTCCTGTCCCAGTTTTGCACCTACTACATTGGAACGTAATTCTTCCAGTTCGAGAGAAAGAGATCCAATACGAATGGTAGAAGCCAGTGTTTCCGCTTCTTCATAAGAGCTCATTCCGCTGATCTGGCACTGACCCTGGGTAATTGGTTCCTGAACAACGGGGTTTGAGTACATCTTTCCGTCATAGATAATCGCAATTCGTTTCCCAACGTTGGCAGTGGTTACATCACCAAATACCTTTTTCCGTCATCAGTAAACGTTAAATCTACCATATATTGCTTGATGCCGTTATTTTCAGTAATAACAGGTTTTGCAGTAGACACCTGGTTACCATTTAAAATAACTTTTCCAGCTTCATCTGTAAATGTTAAGGAACCAGGTTTTCCAAGTTCTTCAAGAATTGCATTGGCATCTGAAACGCCTGGGATATCAACGTTAATACGGTTGTCACCCTCCTGATATACCTCTGCCTCAGTGCTGTAGTTTTGAACTCTCTGCTGCAGCTTGTAGATGGTATCCTTCATGTCCTCTTCACTTGGTTTTTCTTCTTTTGCCTGATAGGTAATGCTGACGCCCCCCGCCAGATCAAGTCCAAGCTTAATGTCACCCATGGTAGTATATCCAAAATAACCGAATAAACCAACCATCACCAGTGCAATAATCAGCCCTAACAGGCCCTTGCCTTTGTTACTTTTCATGACTTTTCTCCTTCACTTTTGGATTAAAACAAGTTTAAGTCTGAAAGCTGAAACTTTCAGTCTTATTCTCCAGCCAATGCTGCCTTAATCATGATCGCACATTCAATCCGTTTCTTCTGCATCTCGCAGCCGGTATCATACGCATCCGTAATGCTTCCATGAAAATTATAGGAGTTAGCTGCACAGCCCCCGCTGCAATAAAACCTTGCGAAGCAATCCCGGCATTTGTCTTTTGCATAAACGTTGCAAAGTTTAAATTCATCGCGGATCTGTGTGTTTGTCACACCTGTATCTACATTGCCCAGAAGAAATTCTTCTTCTCCGACAAATTGGTGGCATGGATAGAAATCACCCCATGGCGTAACCGCCAGATATTCGGTCCCTGAACCGCAGCCAGACAATCTCTTGGCCACACAGGGTCCCTGAGTCAGATCAATATTAAAGTGGAAGAAATTAAATCCTTTTCCTTCCTTCTGTCTCTTAATATACTCAACAGCCAGCTTATCATACTCCTCTAAAATAGCCGGAATATCTTCCTGTCTGATAGAATAATCCTCTTCATCCTGAGCCACAACCGGTTCAATGGACATGCTCTCAAACCCAAGATCTGCAAACTCCAGCACATCTTTTGAGAAATCCATATTATTCCGTGTAAACGTACCCCGGATATAATAATCCTTTTCCCCTCTCAGTTTTGCGAACTTCTGAAATTTAGGAACAATCAGCTCATAGCTTCCCTTCCCGTTCCGGAATGGCCGCATCTGATCATTGACTTCCTTGCGTCCATCAAGACTCAGCACCACATTGCTCATTTCCCGATTACAGTATTCCATAATCTCATCATTTAAAAGCACGCCGTTGGTAGTCATGGTAAAACGAAAGTTCTTATTATATTCTTTCTCTTTTGAGCGCCCGTATTCAACAAGTTGTTTTACAACTTCCCAGTTCATCAACGGTTCGCCGCCAAAAAAGTCCACTTCCAGATTCTTACGGTTGCCGGAATTGGCAATCAGAAAATCCAGAGCCTTCTTACCAACCTCAAATGACATCAGTGCACGGCGTCCATGATACTCCCCTTCTTCCGCAAAGCAGTACTTGCATGCAAGGTTGCAGTCATGAGCAATATGTAAGCAAAGAGCCTTCACAACGGTCTTTCTCTTTTTAAAATCAACCACATAATCATGGTAAATATCCTTGGTAAACAGTTCCCCTTCATCGATCAGAAACTGAATTTCTTCCAGAGCCTCTCTCACCTCAGCCTCATCATAGGTACTTAAAAGCTCCAAAAGCACTTTCTCTTTTGCTTCCTTTGGAAGCGCTGCGGCCTTTTCCATATCCGGCACCAACGGTGCTGCAATCTTTACAGCATCATACATAACCGGATCAACCGAATGAACAGACCCGCTGTTGACATCCATAATAATATGGAAGCCATTATTAATATATTGATGGATCACTTGTATTCTCCTTAATTAAGATTTAAACCCGTAATCATATTTAGCAGACAAGCGAAGCAACCCCTACCGTCTAACGACCGTAGGGGCATCTGCTTATCTGCCTTATGGCTGTACTATACAGTTTTATACTAGCGATTGCTGTTCTCGCAGCTCTGGTTACCTACTGTACAGGATGTTTTGCAAGCTGACTGACAGGAAGTCTGGCACTCACCGCAGCCGCCTTTTTTCATAGATTCTTTTAATGTACTGGAACTTAATGTTTTTACGTGTTTCATAAACTTACACCTCCTGTATTTGCCTAATTCTTTGAGATTATACCACATGTTTTTAACCAGTGCAAGATGAATTGCCCCCTTAAGAAGGCGCCGAAACATTTTTTTCAACCGCCAATATATTCGAATATCCTCCCTGATGGACGAATATACTGAACCAGAAGACAAGACATAAGGAGAAAAAACATGGAAAAATCAAAGCTTCAGGTCACACTTAGAAATCTGCTTGTCACCTACATATTGACCGGAGTCCTGCTGGTGATCCTGGCCTTAGCGCTTTATAGATTCCGGCTGAAGGAAGGTCAGATCCGGCTGGGTGTCAACGCAGTATACGTTATCACCTGTCTCTTTGGAGGGATTCTCATGGGGAAGAGCATAAAGCAGAGGAGATTCTTCTGGGGCCTGTTACTGGGTCTTTTGTATTTCCTTGTGCTGCTGGCAGTTTCCTTTATGCTGAACAGAGGGATTAACGGGTCGATGAATCAGATACTGACTACTATGGCGATCTGCGCGGCTAGTGGGACTGCGGGGGGGATGCTTAGTTAGTGGGGTAGACGAGATTAGAGATGGAGGGGAATGGGGGGCTGGCGGAAAATGAGGAGTCCGGTCCCCGGATACGCTCATGGTTTCGGACGGGATAGGTGTAAGGGCGAGAAAGCACAAAAATAAGGACACCGGCACCATTCGTCAGGTTTTCTTGATGAAAACCCGACTCAGGGCGCCTAAAAAACGGACTTTGTGAGTCCGTTTTTTGTCCTCATTTTTGCACTTCCTCTCCCTAACACCTATCGACGCCCTACACAAATCGCCGTATCCGGGGACCGGTCTCCTCATTTTCTGTTCAACTTTGATTCTCCATCTGGGAAAAGACGTCGCGGACAAAAGGTGAAATAAGCATATTTACTTCGTTAAAATCGAAGACGTGGAGTGTTTCATTTCCAGAGGGGCCTGCGGCGTCGAGGGAAACAGGACAGACCAAGAGGGGCGGAGACGGTTTGGAGGCGGGGTTAGAAGTTCTTAGGCCGGAGAGGTGCAAAAAACATGGGCGGAAATTGGCTTCAAAGCCAATTTCCGAGGAAACCCTGAGCGCGAATTTCTTTCAGAAATTCGGGTGAAGTGTTTCCGATCCCATGTTTTTTGTGCCTGTCCGGTCTTAGAAGTTCTCCCGCCGAAACTCTGTCTCAGTCCCTCTTGGTCTGTCCTGTTTCTTCAACCCCCAGATACATTCTCACTTTATCAATTCGGTTTTTATCTAAGGCTTCCACTACCAGCCTGATATCACCGTAAACTACTTCTTCTCCCTGCTCGGGTAGACGGTCTAGGAGTCCGATGATTAATCCGGCTATGGAATCGTAATCCTCTGATTCCAGTTCCAGGCCAAGCCTGTCGTTTAAATCGTCTAGCTTCATGGAGCCTTCCACAAGATATTCGTGGGGGGCTACTTCTACCAGCTCGTTCTCTTCGTCTTCATCGTATTCGTCCCGGATCTCTCCAACAATCTCCTCCAGTAAATCTTCCAGGGTGATCATGCCGGCTGTCGCTCCGTATTCGTCCAGGACAATCACTACGTTGTTACAGGTCTGGCGCATCTCTATCATGAGTTCAGCTGTTTTTTGTACTCATATGTATAGAGGGGCTCTCTCAGAAAATTACGGATATTGAAATCCGTACTGTTGTCGGTTAAAAGCAGGTCTTTCATGTTGATGATTCCAATTACATTGTCATTGGTTTCTTCGAACACAGGTATTCTGGTGTACATCTCTTCACGGAAAATATCGATCAGCTCTTCGTATGTGGCATTTACATCTACTAAGGTCATGTCAATACGAGGTATCATGATGTCCCTGGCTACGGAATCGCCGAAATCAAATACATTGTTAATCATCTTTCTTTCTTCTGATTCAATTACGCCTTCTTCATGGCTTACATCTACGATGGTTCTCAGTTCGTCTTCTGTAATGGAATCCTGCTTTTTGTTGGGGTTCACGTGAATGAAACGCAAAAAGCTGGAGGAAAGAATGTGTACTACATAGATGACTGGTGTCATGACTGTCATAAATGCGTAGATGATTTTTGCATATTTTAAAGCAATCGTTTCGGAATATAAGGTTGATATGGTCTTAGGGGAGATTTCTCCAAAAAACCAATATTACAAGGGTCAGAATGCCGGTTCCAATGCTGATCGCCTTATTTCCCCATATACTCATGACAAGTGTGGTGGACAAAGAAGAGGCGGTTAAATTTGCCACATTGTTTCCAACGAGAATTGCGCTGAGCATCTTGCCCTGGTTTTCCAGTATCTTTGTAAGCGTAATGGCATTCTTGTTGCCTGCTTCTGCCAGAGTTCTTACTCTGATCCGGTTCACCGTCGTAAGTGCTGTCTCAGCGGATGAGAAAAATGCTGATAATGAAACTAATAAAATTAACATAAGCAACTGTATATAGTCACTCGAATCCAAAAAAATCAACTCCTGTTTTTTTATATTTTACGAATGATTGTACAATAGAAAAACGGCTGTGTCAAGAATACAGCCGTTTTTTTTGATTCAGCGTTCTTTGAAGGCACGTATGGTTTCAATGATTATGATGAGGCCAGCGCCTAAAAAGATGAAGAGATCGCCCAGGTTAAAGACTACTTTTTTCAGCCTGCCGTACTGAATACTGAAATAGTCTACTACGTAATGACGGACCAGACGGTCGTACAGATTGCTGATTGCGCCTCCGAGGGCAATGGAAAAGGCCAGCTTTTCTGCTGTCTTTCCTTTGCTTTAAGAGACATGCCAGCATTCCTCCGATGAAGGAGGCAACTGCCAGGGGAATCATGGAAACAAGTTCCGGACGGTCTTTTAAATAGCCAAAGGAAAAGCCGGGATTGTGATTCTTGTATAGAAGGATCTTACCGCCGCTTTTCTCTAATTCTTTAGGGAAGTCTGATTCGTTTTGCTGTTCTATGGCCTGCTTGATGAATAAGTCGAGAGCCGCAAGGATACCTATAATACCGATATATAGCATGTTTCACTCTCCTTTCTTCTATCCTCTCATCTGAATGAGAGGGCCTCCGTTTTTGTCTAAGTAAGCTCTGGTGATGATCACGGAACCGATGTTGGGGTCTTTGGGAATCTCATACATGATGTCCAGCATGAAGCTCTCTATGATGGCACGGAGGGCTCTTGCACCGGTCTTCTTTTTCAGTGCCTCCTCGGCAATCCACTCCAGTGCTTCGTCTTCAAATACCAGTTTTACCTCGTCCAGTTCCAAAAGCTTCTGGTACTGTTTTAATATGGCATTCCTAGGCTCGTTTAATACCCGGACTAATAGTTCTTTGGTTAATGTTTCCAGGGTGACCGTGATGGGGAGCCGTCCAAGAAACTCGGGTATCATGCCGAATTTTTTTAAATCTTCGTTGGTTACACGGGAGAGTATGTTGGCATCTTTGTCGTATTTGTCTTTTAATTCGGAGGAAAATCCTATGGAGGTCTTTTCTTTGAGACGCTCTTTGATGATATCTTCCAGATCAGGGAAGGCACCGCCGCAGATGAACAGGATGTTCTCGGTGCGTACGGTGGTCATGGGGGTCATGGCATTCTTCTGGTTCGCGCCTACAGGGACCTCTACAGTACTTCCTTCCAGTAGCTTTAATAATTCCTGCTGAACAGACTCGCCGCTTACATCTCTGCTGCTGGTATTCTTCTTTTTTGCAATTTTGTCAATTTCATCAATGAAGATGATTCCACGTTCTGCCCGCTCAACATCGTTATCTGCGGCAGATAGAAGTTTTGATACTACACTTTCAATGTCATCACCGATGTATCCGGCCTCTGTTAAGGAGGTGGCATCTGCGATTGCAAGAGGGACGTCTAAGAGTCTGGCTAGTGTTTTTACCAGATAGGTCTTACCGCTGCCGGTTGGTCCGATCATGAGAATGTTGGATTTCTCGATTTGGACGGCATCTTCGTCATTTTACTGTGTCTGCAAGGTATACACGCTTATAGTGATTGTAGACCGCTACGGATATGGCTTTTTTCGCCTGCTCCTGGCCGATGATGTATTCGTCAAGCTTCTGACGAACGGTATGAGGGGCTGGGATGTCTTTTCGCTCCAACTGCTTTTTGGGCTCTTTGTCGGATCTCTTTTTGATTTTTTGTTTTTTGGGGATCTCCAGGTCTTTGTTCAGGCTTCCCAGATCGTTGAGGTTTAAGTTCATGTAGGGCATTCCGGGGAGCTTGCTTAGGTCAAGACCTCCCTGAGTGACGGAATCAAAGGCTTTCTGCATACAGTCATGGCATAAATTCATGCCTCCTGGCATGGATACCATGGAACCTGCCTTGCTTTCTGGTCTGCGGCATACGTAACATATTTTTTCGTATTCTGATTCGTCTTCATTTTTTTCTTTATCAATATCAGAGTTTTGGATCTTGTTGTCTTCCATCTTCTCCTCCAGAAAATCTTTATCGTTCAAAGTATAATCTCCTTTTGTCTGTAATTCTATACTGTATATCAGATTATTATAAAGCATTTAAAAGAGTCGTACAAGAGGAGACAGACAGTTTAGAGTTTTTTAATGAAATGAAAAAACTCCCGGATTCCTCTGAGGATTCCGGGAGTTTAATTTTTTATTTGTTATTGCTGATAGGTGTCTGCTGGTTTTTTGCCCAGTGTGATGTCAACGTTACGCTCTACATACTGGCCATTTTCAAGAGACTGTACAGTCAGAGATACTTTTGTTCCTCCTGCATAGTATTTGAGCATGCTTGTTAAGTCATCATAGGTTTTAATTCCCTGTCCGTCGAATTTGGTGATGATGTCTTTTTCACGAAGATCTGACTGGGAAGCTGCTCCGCCTTCTACAATTTTGTAGATAAATACACCCTGTGGCATACCAAGCTGCTGGCTGGTGGTGGAGTCAATGTTCTTGCACTGGATTCCTAAATAACCCTGATCATTGTCTGCAACCTGGGTTCTGGTCTTCTTGGTTATCAGACCGTCTATGATTGTCTGGGCTTTGGAGATGGGAATGGCGTATCCCATACCTTCTACTTCTGTAGAAGAATATTTAGCTGAGTTGATGCCGATTACTTCTCCCTGCATATTTAAAAGTGCGCCGCCGCTGTTACCTGGGTTAATGGCTGCATCGGTCTGAAGCAGATCACGGTTTGTTCCGTCTTCTGTCTGTACAGCACGGTCAAGTGCACTGATATAACCTACGGTTACGGACTGGCCGTATCCAAGTGCATTACCGATGGCAATAACGCCCTGACCTACTTTTAATGTTTCGGATTTTCCAAGTGAGGCAATGGCTATTTTGGATAATGTGTCAGAGGAGATATTTTTTAATGGAACTGCTATCACTGCCAAGTCACTGTGCGTCGGTTCCTTTAATGGCTGCATCTACGGCTGTCTGGTCGATAAAGGTAACTTTTAACTCCTTGGCTCCCTGAACTACGTGGTTGTTGGTGACAATTAAAAGCTCATCATCGTTTTTGCCAACAACAATTCCGGAACCGCTTCCTTCTCCCTCCTGCTGCATGGGGCCAAACCATGTCTGGCTTTCATAGACCACCTTGCTTGTAATGGCAACTACCGATGGCATTGCTTTGTCAACGATAGAAGAAACGTCATTGATTGTGGAAATACTTGATGTATTGGAAGCGGGAAGTGAGTTGTTTGCTGGTGTTGTGGGGAGGGTTTCCGCACGGCTTATTTCTACTGATTTATTTTGAGCATAGGAGCCTGCTGCCCAGTTGATTCCCACAATGGTGCTGCCGGCTACGATTCCAAAGACCAGAGCACTTCCGACAACTGCTGCTGCCTTTTTTCCGAAATTGCCTTTTTTCCGTTTCTTTCCTTCTTCCTCATAAGGGGTCTGGTCCGGTGTTCTCTGATAACGGTATTCCTGATAATGGGGAATGGTGTTCTGAGACTGTTCCTTTTCCGGTTCTGGATCTCTCATTATAAAATTGGTTGTTACGGCTTCATCTTTATTGGTTTCCGGGTTTACCCGGCCTGTTTCAATATTGTCATTTTCGTCATACATAACATCAATCTCCTTTCATGTATGTTTGTTATCTCATCTGATAAACAAAGTCTACCAATGAAATGTGACCATTCTGTGATAAATCTATATTGAATATGTGAATTGAAAAATCCCTGCAAAAAGAGCTTTTATGTAAAGCGCTGTGTGCAGGGATTTTGTTTTTTATTTTAAATTTAATTGACAGGAGGTGCAGGAACTACAACTGTATCTGTATTGCCCCCTGGAGCTGTTGCTGCTGTGGTGGGAGCCGTATCGGTCTGCTGTTTCGTGGGAGTTTCACCAGGACCTGTCGTCTTTGTTTCCTCCGGGAAAGCTGCCTTGGTTGTCTCGCTGGTTCCAGGTCCAGCCGATGCAGTAGTTGTCTCAGTGGTTCCTGAGGTTGTTGGTTTTGTTTCTCCCGGTTTTCCAGTGCCTTTGGTGGTTTCAGAAGGCTTGGTTTCTTTTTGTAGGACCTGTGACATTTTCAGAGCTTTCAGTAGTCTTTACAGGGTTTCCGAATTCGTCAGTGGCATCCACATTTTCCTCTTTGCTGGTCTCTTCTGCCTCTGTACTCTTCGTCTCCTTTACCGCCGGTTTGGTTTTGTCTTCGCCATCATACCCCTTATCAGTGGGCACATGATCAACGCTTGTTCCCTGCTTATACATGCCGGAATCAGCCGCAATCTTGGCACTGATCTTTTTTACCATATCGGAGGGTTCATAGCTGTCCTTGTCAAAAAAGGAATTTATGCAGCTGTGCCACGTTTGTTTCCAATGTCTGCGGAATTACACAGTCACCTTTTTTACCTATGGTCATATCGCCGCGGGAATATGGGAAGCCGCCTGTTTCACCAATGTGATATTTACCAATATCCAATAACAGTTCAGTAAAATCGCTGAATGTTAAATTAGAGCCGATCTGGTCAACTTCCATAAGAAGAATTCTGTTAAGCAGACCCAGATCCGCTTTCTTTGCCTTTTCAAAGGATTTCTGAATTACAAGGCGCTGACGCTCTGTTCTTGCAAAGTCTGTATCCATCTTTCTGAGTCTGGCGTAGGCCACAGCCTGAACACCATCTAAATGATTGAGACCAGCTGATTTTAAATGAACAGAGGGGACTCCGGTTTTCTCAACAGTCTCTGTAATAAAGGAGTTGATATAACGGAATTCCGCCTTGCTGATATCGATATCCACGCCGTCTAACATGTTAATTCCATCTGCCACAGACTTCCAGTTGAAGGTCACATACTCTGTGACATCTAAATCCAGGTTTCTGTTAATCGCTGCAAGTGCCTGGGCAGCGCCGCCGTTTGCATAGGCTGCATTAATTTTATTATAAGTATTTCCTTCATTGATGTTTAAATATGTATCACGGAAAATGGATACAATTTTTATTTCTCCAGTACCTCTGTTTATATTACAAAGCATAATAACATCGGCATTGGTTCCTTTACTTACATTGCCATCACGGCTGTCAACACCAAATACTGCGATCGTACGATATCCGGTCATATGCTTCTTCTGGTCTGCAGTCATCACTTCGTTACGTACCTGATTTGCGTTAAAATTATCGGGTTTCTGAATAGAACCCATGAGTCTCGCCACATATGCATAGGAGAAAATAAGTGCGAGAGTAAATATTTCTGCAACTGCAAGGATTATGAATTTACGGATCCGTCTCTTCTTTTCTGTATGAGCAGCTAACCGGCTGGCTGCAGCGGCCTTCTCCTGAGGAGAAATTCTTGGCTGTTGTCTGGAAGCACCGTCTCCGATCACGATCTGATCTCTCGCGGGAGTTCTTCCTTCCTCTTTCGCGGCCCGGCTTCTGCGGTTTTCCTGTTCCATGGCCGTTCTGGCCCGGTTCTCTTCCGGCTGCCTTGCACCAGTCCTTTGAGGTCTGGCAGCATCTTCCGGCTGTCTGCGTGTTGTGCCTGCCGATGCCGGCTGTCTGCCTGCTGATGATTGTCCCTTAAACATAGGCTGCCCGCTGCTGCTGGCAGAATCTGGCTTCGAATCAGAACCGCGTCTTTCTTTTCTTGTGCTTTCACGGTTTAATTCATCATCAAAATCATTTCTCATTTACTTATCCTCATCCTAATTGTGTCGTATCCGATATCAGTACGCATTTTTATTAATAAAGCCTTTGAACATAGTTAGGAACAGGATCTTAATATCAAATCCCAGTGTCCAGTTTTCAATATAATAAAGATCATGTTCAATCCGTTTTGTAATGGAAGTGTCTCCCCGAAGCCCGTTTACCTGAGCCCAGCCTGTGATTCCGGGGCGTACCTGATGCTTAATCATGTACCTTGGGATTTCCTCTTTAAATTTTTCTACAAAAAGAGGACGTTCGGGTCTTGGACCCACCAGACTCATATCTCCCCTTAACACATTAAGAAACTGCGGCATCTCATCGATACTGGTCTTTCTGATAAAACGCCCCACCGGGGTAACTCTGGAATCGTGTTTTGTTGTCCACTTCATCTTTTCTTCTGAAGGAGCCTGTACCACCATGGACCGGAATTTGAACATATGAAATGACCGGTTGTGAAGCCCGACTCTCTCCTGCTTATAGATAAGAGGACCGGGAGCAGTAAGCTTGATTAATATGGCAGTAAGAAGCATAATCGGCGAAAACACCAAAAGAGCAAAGGCTGCCCCGAATATGTCTACCGCACGCTTTAACATGGCGTTTACCGGGTCAGTCAGCGGCACACGCCGGATATTGACCACAGGAAGCCCCTGAAGGTCTTCGATGTAAGGCCTTGTGGGAATCATATTATTATAATCAGGTATAAATTTGGTGTGAACTCCTGATTTCTCACAGGAAGCCACAATCCGTTCTAAATCCGCATATTCGCTGATGCTTAGGGTGATCGCAATTTCATCAAGGGAATTGAGGGCAAGTATCTCATCTAAGTCACTTACCTTTCCTATGACATGGATTCCTTTAAACTCATAACCCCATTCTTTCTTATTGTCAAGAATTCCTTTGATCTGATAGCCCCATTCAGGATTCATACGCACCCGTTCAATAAAACCTTCCGCTGCGCGGCTGTACCCAATCAGAAGAATATGCTTCTGATTGTATCCTTTGGTACGCATGGAATGAAGGGCCATACGGATTAAATTTCGCTCCGCTGTCTCCAATATGACATTGGCAGCAAAGAAATAGAATACCATTCTGGTAGAAAACTCACTGAAATACGGGTTTTTTCTTAACCAGGAACAGACTGAGGGTAAAAAGCAGAAGCCCCAGCACGTTGGCTTTTAAGATATTGGTAAACTCGTATCGCCTTTCCTGAACCCGCTTCGGTGCATACAGCTGGAAAATGCCGTAGAGGAGCAGATAAGTCGGCAAAATCAGGAGAAGCGCCGCAAAATAGTACTGAGGTGGCAGAACCTGCTTATAGGGGCTGAATAACCAGTTACCCAGTAAAAGAAGCAGCCAGGCAATCACATAAGACAGAATGATAACCAGTCCATCCAGTACTACATGAAACCCATTAAATTTTTTTTGATTATCTTTAATCATAGCAGCAAAACCTTCCTACTTGCATGACTCCATACTCTTCCATGATAATTTCCCGTTTATTATACATGATATGTCAATATGATGCCATTAAAATATTCTTAAATTGACCTGTCAATTTTTAGTTTCCTTTTCATAAATTCCCAAACATAGAGAAATGTGCCCAAAATCAGCTCTCCCTCAATTCTTATATAATTACCAAGGCGGGACATTTGAAACCTGACTTTCTTTGTTTTTTTCAAAGTTTTCAGCCCTTCCTTCACTCCTTCCATATAATCAGAAGCGAAGCCAATCCGACGGAAAAACATATATTTTACTGCCATTCCGGCCAGAATGGGTAGAAAGTTCAGGATTAACTGCAGCAGAGGCATATTTTTATAATTCAGATAAAGATTATTTCTTGCAGCCAGCTTTACTTTAAAGGAATTGTATTTGGAACCGCTGGTTCCACTCCCCACATGGTATACCACAGCTTTGGGACAATACCAGTTCTCGTATCCGCAGATCTTCGCCCGGTATCCCACATCGATATCCTCAAGATATGCGAAATGGTCCTCATCAAAGCCTCCGATCTTATCAAAAACTTCTCTTCGGTAAATGGCTGCGCCAGCACAGGCAGAAAATACACGGCAGGCTTTATTATACCCGCTGCTTTTCTGACCCACCCCCCGTTGATAGGCCCAGCCCAATACGCTGTACATATCTCCTGCGTCATCCATCAGATCTTTATGGTAAAGCTGAATCATCTTACTGCTGACGGAGAATATCTTAGGGGAACCCTCGACGGCTTTTACCATCTCTTTTACGTAATCCGGCTGAGGCTCTGTATCATTGTTTAGCAGTATGACATAGGGAGTCACGGATTCCCGGATTCCGATATTGACGGCGCCGGAAAATCCCGTGTTCTCTTCTAAAAATATAGAGGGAATCTGATGGTCTTCCAGCCATTTTACACTGCCGTCAGTGGAGCCGTTATCCACCACAAGAAGCTCAAAGTTCTGATCACTTTGAGCTCTTAAGGCCTTAAAACAGGGTTCCATAAATTTTAATCCGTTATAATTGGGAATAATGATTGTTACTTTCTTTTGCATCTTAAACCTCTAACTGATAGGGTTCCCCTATTTTTTCTTTCTTTAAATCCCTCAGTGCAAAATTGGATTTGCGAAGAGTTAAATTGGGGTTATAGTAGGGATCACCGTCCCGTAAAATATCCGGCCATTTTTCTGAAAATTTCTTAATCTCCCTGTTGAAGCGTTCCACCTTCTCTGGTGTGTCCTCCAGTCCTCTGGACTTTGACTCATAATGGTAGAACAGGGCATAGGGTGCGTAAACAACCAGTTTATTTAAGGAACGAATCTTCATGCAGTAATCAATGTCATTAAATGCAACCGCCAGATCTTCGGAAAATCCTCCTACCTGATCAAACAGGGAACGCTTGCTCATCATACAGGCCGCAGTAACCGCACTGTAATTTCTTGCGCACATGGCCTGATTGAAATAGCTGCTCTCCGCCTTATGAAGACCAATAAAGGTATGGCCTGCAATTCCGCCGAATCCGACAACGACTCCGGCATGCTGAATGGTATCATCGGAATACAGAAGCCTCACTCCCGTAATTCCAACATCCTCTCTCTGGCAGTATCCTAACATCTCTTCAATACTCTCAGGATTAATCAGCTCCGTATCATTATTTAAGAACAAAAGGTACTCTCCCTTTGCAAAGGTAACACCAAAATTATTAATGGCAGAATAATTGAATTCTTTTTCCCAGGTTACTACATGAACAAATTCAAATTCTTTCTGAATCTTCTCATAGTAGGCAAATGTTGCCGGATCGGAGCTGTTATTTTCCACTACAATGAATTCCAGATTTTTATAGGTTGATTTTTCAATCAGGGAACGCATGCATAAATCCAGGTCTGCACTATGGTCCTTGTTTGGAATAATCACAGATACCAGAGGATCTCCCGTGATTTCAAATGTTGTATGGTAGATGCCGTAATCTATCCCTTTTTCAACAGACTTCACAGGGATTCCCAACCGGTCATAATGGGCTTTCACAGCTCTGGCACCGGCTTCAAAGGCATAAAGTTTGCTTTCTGGATTACTTGCAGTTGAATCCTGATGGCACCGCCAGTGGTAAAGTGCTTTTGGAATATGACAGATTTTCCTTGCCTTCTCTGTACACCTTAAAATAAAATCATAATCCTGGGCTCCGTCAAACTCTTCCTTAAATAATCCTACTTCCAGAAGCAGTTCATGGTTTACAACAAACAAATGGCAGATATAGTTGACACTGGTTAATAAATCAGGATTGAAGTCAGGTTTGAAATGGGGCTCAAACAATTCCCCTCCGTCGATATCCAGCTTATCTTCATCAGTATAAACCACATCAATCTCAGGATCCTGATTAATGGCTTTTACACATTCAAATAATGCATCCGGTGCCAGTGTATCGTCATGATCTGCGAGAACAATGAAATCACCGGTAGCCATCTCAATGGCAGCATTGGTATTGCCGGAAATACCCTTGTTTTCTCCCAGTATCACATAGCGGAACCTTTCATCCTTCATGGCATAGCGCTTTAATACCCGCTCCACACCTTCTCCCCTTTGGACTTCCGTCAGCCACACAGACCTCCCAGTTTGTATAGGTCTGGGCAAGAAGGGAATCAAGCATTGCGGAAAGGAAACGTTCCGGTGTTTTGTAAGCAGGTATGACAATGGAAAGTCTTGGCATATAGTCAAATACACACTCTCTCTGCTGTGCCAGCTCTTCCTCCGTTGTTTTTGTAAGGGATACCCATTCCGGATAGTCGTAATCGCTGTCAATGCCCTGAAGTTTATGTCTGGATTTAATCACGAAAGCTTTAAGTCCGTTTTCCATAAGAAAATCCATAGCAGACTGCAGGGTCTGCTTATTCATCATACTCTTTAATTTTGCTGACTTTTTGTGGGAAGAACTGTTCTGCTTTTCAATAATATCTGCATTCAGCTTTACCTCCACTGATTTGCTTTCACATTTAATCACCAGAGTCCGGTCTTTTTTGCTGTCCCTGACATAAGGAATCCGGATATCAAATCCAAGATCTTTCTCAACCGTCTTCTTAAAATAAATCTGGCTTACATCGTCTCTGCGTACCGGTACGTATTTAAATTCCACAGGGGTATCCTGCTCGTCAAGCACCTGGAACTGTACCTCTTCTTCCGGAGTTCTTCCGATCACCCAGCCGTTTAGTACGATGGAATTGTCCCGGATCCTCATAACATCTATCTTATATTTCATCTCTGATTCCCATCCTCCATGGAGGCTGCCATAAGAAGCAGATCCTCATCTGTATCTTCCTGTTTATCGCAGGTAAAATTAATCCGCTCTTCTTCAATCACAAGAGGACGTTTCATAATACGGGCATTGATGGAAAGAATGTACTCTCCTACAAGACCGATAAAGAATATCTGAACGGATCCTAAAAAGCACATGCCAATGAGGAGAGGTGCCATTCCAGCAGGGAAACGATCCCAGTAAATCAGCTTTAAAATCAGATAAATCAGGGCAACCATCATGCTGGCGAAGGAGCAGATGCTTCCGAAAATCGTTGCCACACGAAGTCCGACCTTGGTGTAGGAAGTAATGCTTAACATGGCTGCATCATAGAGCTTAAAAAAGTTATTGCTGGTTTTTCCCGCCCGCCGTTTGGGCTGCTCATAAGGAATTTCTTTTCTTCTGAATCCAAGTTCTGCCACAATTCCCCGAAGAAACGGAGTGGGATCATCAAGCTGTCTTAAAACACTAATAAATGTCTTATCATAAAGTCCAAATCCGGTAAAATGTTCGATCTGCTCCACATCGGACAGTTTTTTAATCATCTTATAGTAACAGCTTCTCAGCCAGTACATGATCTTACTTTCTTTGCTGGACTTTTTAATTCCGATTACGATTTTATAGCCGTCTTCCCATTCCTTTACGTATCTGGGGATCATCTCCACCGGATCCTGAAAATCTGCCGCCATCAAAATCGTACAGTCGCCCTCCGACTGAAGCATGGCATAGTATGGGGAGTTGAACTGTCCAAAATTTTTCGCATTAAAGATTCCCTTTACCCCCTGGTCCTTTGAGCATAAATTACGAATAATCTCCCTGGTCCTGTCCGCGGAATCATTATCAATAAAAATCAGTTCATAACGGTATTTGTTTAATTCCCTTTTAAAAACGTCTGATATTGCCTGATACATGGCTTCTACGTTTTCTTCCTCATTATAACAGGGAACTACAATGCTTATTGTTTTCATCTGTTCACTTCCCATCTGTCTTAACCATCACTTTTATTAAATCTGCAGGTTTTTCTCTCATCATCTGGAGCGCAGTCTCCACTTCATCCAGTCCATGCAGGTGATGGGTCACCAGCTTCTGGGGATTAATTCTGCCATACTGTATCATCTTTAAAAGTCGTTCAATCCGGATTCTTCCGCCTTTTGCCAGTTCTGTATGAATGGTTTTTCCAGCCATACCCCTGCCCCCGGAAAACTTAGGGAAAGCAAGACTTCCCGTACCGCCGAAATAATTTACATTGGAAATGGTTCCAATTCCGTATCTGGCCATGTCAACAGCCTGGGTAAATACCTCATCACCGCCTCCGCAGATGATAACGCCATCAGCGCCCAGACCGCCGGTCCGTTCCATCACCTGATCAACGATATTGCCGTTTTTATAGCTTAAGACCTCAGTCGCCCCATATTCCAGGGCAAGACTGGCACAGACAGGTCTGGTTCCCACTGCAATGATCCGGGCTGCCCCCAAATGTCTGGCGCCCTCAACGGCCATCAGACCGATGGGACCAATTCCCATAACCACTACCGTATCGCCAAACTGAATATCTGCGTATTCCGCTCCGGTAAAACCAGTGGTCACAACGTCCACGCACATCAGAGCCTGTTCCAGAGTAACTCCCTCAGGAATCTTTGCCAGTGTGGTATCCGCATCTGGAATGAGAAAACGTTCCGCAAATACGCCGGGTATGGATCTTCCCAGCTGATGACCGGAAAAAGGAGCAGATGCATGCTTATAATTCCCTTCCTGAATGCCCATGGCTCTCCAGTCAGGTGTAATGGCAGGAACTGCAACAATTTCTCCAGGCTTAAAATCTTTTACCAGATCTCCCGTTTCTAAAATCTCCGCCACACATTCATGGCCTAAAATAAGATTGGGAGCTTTTCTTGAACCTCCGCCGTAAACGGTATGAACGTCTGAGGAGCAGGGTGCCACAGCAACAGGTCTAAGAATCGCCCCATAAGGCGTAAGCTCCGGCTCTGGCGCATCATGCCAGCCCACTACTCCCGGTTCAACTAAAACAAATGCTTTCATACTTTTTTCTTATATCCTTTCCAAATGATTGGATTTCAACGCTAAAATCTCCACATTCCGTCCAAATTTTTCCACAATGGATTTAGCGATCTCTTCTGTATAGCCTGGCGCCACGATTAAAATGGCATCTACCGGCTCCGTAAGGAAATGATCCGGTGCGACGATAGGCAAATGGGAAGCAGGTGCAAACCGTCCCTGCTTAAAGGGTGCTGAGTCAATGATATATCTGGCAAAATTCCCGATTACCGTTGTGGAGGCCAGAGTAAATCCCTGATGGCTGGCCCCCCAGATCCCAAGATTCTTTCCTTCTGATTCTAACTCATCAACCAGACGTTTCAGTTCCTCATCGATGATCACCCGGCTTTTAAGCAGACCGGATACATCCAGTCTGTCGGGATTTTTCCTTCCCGTGTTCTCTTTTGCAGTCTTTTTCTTTCTGACAATGACGGACAGAGTATCCCGGTTTACCATCTCCTCTTCAAGCACTTCGAAACCAGCCTGGTCTGCTGCAAAACGAAGCGTGTCAAAGGTATAGTAAGCGATATGATCCCGGATCAGTTCGTAGTAGCCATCGTATTCCAGAATATATTCAAGGCTGGGCACGGTAATCAGTCCCACGCCATCATCTGTTAAATTATCTGCGATGCAGCGAAGCATACCCACCGGATCCGGCTGATGTTCCAGATAGTTAAAGGACAAAAATCCATCATAAGGGCCACTGGTGCTTCCATCGGGAGACGTAAGAATCTCTCCAACCCCTGCAAACTGTTTCCAGACGTTCAGTCCTTTTTCTTTTCCCAAGTAAAACCAGGCTCTCCCTGTGCTCAATCCCGCATGCAGTAACGGGAAACCGGGAAAGGACAGAAAGAAATTCTCCCTGACCGCAGCCGGCCTCAATTAACTTCTTTCCTTCCAGGTGGCAGAAATCAATAAAATGCCGGTACTGGCGTTTTCTCAGCTCCACCATAGTGGTGCTGAATCCGCCTGACCGGATAACGTCCTTATAATATGGCACAGGCTCACAATCAAACTGAACCAGACCGCAGCAGCTGCACTGATGCAGATTTAAACTGATTCCTCTGTCTTCTGCCAGATCTTCCATACCCGGGATATCCTGGGCAGATGCCGGCATGTGATCCAGTGTCATCAAAGGCTGCCCGTCAAGCTCCTGTCCGCATACAATACAAATCCTATCTCTCATACCACAAAATCTCCTCCATGTCAATCCCTTTTTAATAGCCGCAGGTCTTCTTTACTCCCTCAGAAAAGCTTACACGAGGAGAAAATCCTGTATTTTCCTCCAGCTTACTAATGTCCGGAATCAGATTTGCAAGCCCCTCTGCATTGGGACGTCTTCTTCCATAGCTGTAGCTGCCATGAAATCCCATGGTTTCATACATCTGCCGTATGTATTCCCGCAAGGGCTTTGTTTCCCGTTCCGGCGCTGCTACATTATAAATTCCGGAAACCGATTCTTTTTCCTGTTCCATTAAAAGTATCAGCGCCCGGACACAATCCTCCAGATATAAAAAATTCCACATTTGGGTGCATTCCCCGAGGGAAATGTATTCTCCTCTTGTAAATGCCCTTAAACAGCTTTCCACCAGAGACCAGGGATGATCTCCCGGTCCGTACACGCTGAAAATCCGGGCATGGATATACTCCATGGAAGATATCCCTTCCTGCTGCCACTGGTTCGTCTTTTCTGTTGCCTGTTTTAAAAAGTCCAGCTTTGCTTTACCGTATTCAGAAACCGGGCTGCAGTCACTTTCCTCAGAAAGGGGGCCTTTGTGAATTCCGTATTCCGCCTGAGAACCGCTAAAGAGAAAACGGCTGCAGCCTAAACGTCTGGCTCCCTCTAATGCCTTTAAAGCGTCCACCACATTCTTCTGCTGGACTTCCCGTTTCATCCGGTTTTCACTTCCGGATCCATCCCAGCCAAAATGGTAAAAAGCCTGACAAGGCTCATCAATTATCTGATCCAGTGTATCAAGCTCACCAAGTTCCCGTTCTATTATTAACAGACCTTCCTGATTAGACGGAAGATATCTTAAATTCTCCGAACCGGGGCGAACCACCGCATATACCCTGCTGCCCTGCTTTAAAAGGCGGTTCGCCACAGCTCTTCCCAGGAAGCTGGTCGCTCCTGTTACAACAACGTTCACCTTATTTCCTCCCTGTATAAAAATCTAGTCCCTGATCCGGGGAATAATCATATTCCGGTCCATCTCTTCCTCGGAAAGGAACGGAGACAAATCCTCTAAGGGAGGAGAAACCATGGTTCCATCGGGAAGCCGCTTTGCCGCCGATTTGGGTTCAAAATTCTGATCTCTGCTGACAAATACTTCACAAATCACCGGTCCGTTTAAAGACATGGTACGAAGGAGTGCCTGGTCAATCTCACCGTTGTGGTGAGCACTGACATAGGGATAACCGTATGCAGCAGAAAGTTTCTCCATATCAGGGAAGCTTAAATCTCTGCTGTCATCTCCGATTCCCACAAGCGGTTCTCCAAAATAATTCTTCTGGGTCTGGCGAATGGAATGATACCCCCCGTTATTGATTACAAATATCTTAATGGGAAGGCGATGATGTATAATTGTCTGCAGTTCCTGCAGATTCATCTGGATACTTCCGTCTCCTGTTACCAGAATAATGTCTTCTCCCGGATCGGCCTTGGAAATACCAATGGCTGCAGGAAGATCATATCCCATGGAGGCCACAGCAGAATTGGAAATAAAGCGCTGGCCCGGTTTTATTACATAAGCATGACCGCCTACCACACAGGCTGATCCATTGCCAACCACAGTAATCCTGTCCTCAGGAAGGCGGGAGCTCAGTTCCTTTATAAATGCATAAATGTTTACTTCCTTGTGTTCATCCTGGCTGTAGTGCCTTGGAAGAACCACCGGATAGGTCTCTTTCCACATGCGGCATGTCTCATTCCAGGTAAGGGAATCAATCCCTGTTCCGCCTTGAAAGAGAGGATCTTCCCTGGTTGCCATAAATTCGTGATCTAAAAGATCTTCCATCACTGCCAGCAGATCTTTCACATCTGCATGAATCCGCATATCGGAATGTACCGATGGTTTCTTTAACTCCTCGGGATCAATATCATTTACAATCACATAAGCCTCTCTGGCCCAGGTCGCAAAATTATATCCAACCTGACGGATGCTTAAACGGCTGGCCAGGGAAAGCACCAGATCACTGTTTTGAATGGCAAAATTACCGGGACGGTCTCCCATTCCACCACCTCTTCCGGTATAAAGAGGGTGGGCATCATAGATGCAGTCCAGACTGTTCCAGCCGGTTACAACAGGAACTCCCAGCTTTTCCGCAACACGCATAAATGCATCATGGGCCTGTCCGATGCGAATACCATTCCCTGCATTAATCACGGGGCGGGAGGCTGCTTTTATCTTTAAAAGGATCTCACGTACTGCATTCTTATCCGGCTCAGGGGGGAGTATCTGACGTTTCTCCAAGACCGCTTTCGTCTTCAGTTATTTTGGCATCACTGGCAGAAACCCAGCCGTCTCCACCATTTTCATAGTTTTCCGGGTCAAAGCCAACGAGATCGTCGGTTTCTACGTAAGCGCCCTGCACATTCAGGGGGGATGTCTAACCAGGCAGGTCCCGGACGGCCGGAATACGCAAGATAAACTGCCTTTTCCAGACAGTAGCGGATTCGCATGGGATCAATCACCATCTCGCTGTATTTGGTCATGCAGTCAACTGCCTTTGTAATGTCAAATTCCTGATCTCCCATGGCACGGATTCCTACGCCGGACCATCTGGCTGTGGTATCGTAGCGAACCTGTCCTGACAGAATCAGCATGGGAATGGAATCCAGCCAGCCGCCTAAAACTCCGGTTATGGCATTGGTACCCCCAGGGCCTGTGGTAACACAGACAGCGGCTATCTGGCCCTTGATTCTGGCGTAGGATTCGGCAGCAATGGCGCATGCCTGCTCATGATGGTTATAGAGACAGGTAAGCCCTTCCTGATGTCCCAATGCATCGTTTAAATGCATGGCACCTCCTCCTGTTACCGTAAACACCTGGGAGATCCCAAGCTCCACCAGCCTCTGGGCTATATAATTGGATATTTTCATTCTCATGTTATTTTCTCCTTTATTAAGGAATGGTAATTATCTGTCTGTGATTATACCACACCGTACTTTATTTTCCTATTAAAGTTTTCTTACTTTCTAAAAGCTTCCATTTTTCCCAAAAAACATGCTTTCTTTGGCAACTTTACCAGTTATGTAACCTTTGTTTCCCCGCTCAGCCTTATTTTACTGGCAACTGTCGGTACTCTCAGCGTTACAGCGTTTTGGCGCATTCCGGGTAACCCCTGCCTGTCAACAACTTTTCTCCTGTTCTGTTAGCTCCTTCCATATCTGCCATCAAACCACACTTTCTTTGTTCCTTTCATTTACGTTATAATCGCAGAGTAATGCAACTATGGATTTTCGGCCACGATAAAACTTACTGCAAAAAAGGAGAGAACATATTTATGAAAAAGCAAATTAAATTGATGGCTGTATTATCCGCTGCCGGTATTTTAACTGCAGCTGCCCCACAGATGGGCATCTTAAACACAGCCTCTACTGTCTATGCCAAGGCAACTGGCTGGGTAGAAGAAAACGGTACATGGAAATTCTATGAGGAGGGTGATTACTACGCCACTGATTCCTGGAAGAAGTACGGAGAAGACTGGTATTACTTAAATGAGGATGGCGAAATCGCTGTTGGTCAGAAAGTTGATGAGTACTATGTAGACGAGAGCGGAAAGAGAGTATCCAATTACTGGGTATCTGTTACCAATGACAGCTACTGGGACTCCCCCTGATTCACCGGAAAATTACTGGCATTATTATGGAAAAGACGGAAAAGAAGTCGTTTCCAAATGGCAGAAGATCAACGACAACTGGTATTATTTTGACGAACAGGGTCAGATGCTTACCGGCAAAGTAGAAATCGCAGGTTCTACTTATTACCTGGGTAATGAAAACGACGGCGCACAGAAAACAGGCTGGTTTGAGCTTGAAAGTGCGAAAGAAGATTCCGACCATACAAATGCATGGTACTATTTTGACAAAGACGGCGTTATGGTTAAAGATCAGGTAGATAAAAAAATTAACGGTTCCTACTTCACCTTTGTAAATGGCGAAATGCAGACCGGCTGGTACAAACTTCCTGTAACAGCAACTCCTTCAGAAGCGGCCGAAAATACTGACAACAAGACTTCCGCAGCAGGCTATCAGTACTATGATGAGAGCGGTGCAAGAGTCGATGGCTGGAGAGAAATCGAAGGCATCGAGGGCATCAGCGCAGAAGGCGAACAGCACTGGTTCTTCTTTAAAAACGGTGCTCCTTACTTTGCGAAAAAGGGTATTGAATTATTCACTGTAAACTCCCAGAAATATGGATTTAATACAAAAGGTGAAATGCAGACCGGTCTTAAGGTTGTAAATCTGGAAGACGGAAATACTGCAAACTTCTATTTCGCAGACAACGGCGTGATCAACACTGGAAAACAGTCCATTACGAATGAAGATTCAGGCGATAACCAGATTTGGTACTTTGTAACTTCCGGAAGCAAGAAAGGTCAGGGCTTCCACGGTATTCTTGACGATACTCTTTACGAGTATGGTTTAAGAAAACAGGCAGATGCGGATTTAAGAGTTGAGGCATTTACTCTTAACGGTAAAAACTATCTGGTGAATACCAATGGTGTTCTTCAGAAAGCTTCCTCCACATCTAAGTCCACAGCAAAACCAGAGCTTGGCGCAGGCTTCAGAGATTTCAAAGACACCAATGAAAAAGTTTATGTTGTTGATGTAAATGGTATTATTCAGTAAATAGAACACCTTTATAAATGAAACATCCGTTCAATTGCCAAAAAGCCCGCAGTGTAACAGCTGCGGGCTTTTATTTGTTTTTAACAATTATAAGAGTTGTAACTATACAAAATGCCTAAATAGTAATTTTTTTATCGATATTAAGGTTTTTGCGTTATATTTTTGTCGATTTAACGTTATATATATAGGAGTAGATTGTTTATCAATCTATAAAAAAAGGAGGAGACCAATGAGAGAACTGTCCGTGTACTATTGTTCCAAATGCGGGTATTATGGTTATTATCAGCTGGAGAGGAATGCGGTATGCCCAAAGTGCAAGGTGGACATGCTTGCTTTGTCCATCAGCTATCAGGCTTTCATGGATTTGTCCTGTGAAGAAAGGGACGAATTGCTTTCCTCTCAAATCATTGCTTCATCGTCTCCCTATGTAAAGCGCATTCTTGTGCCTCACAAAGTAAATAATAACCGGGAAATCATTGCCCGAATGGGAGACCGCATCACCGAACTGGAGATTGAAAATGAAAAACTGAATAAAACCATTGAATGGATGCACCAGACAATTTGGGAAATGGTACGTAAAAACAAAGGATTAAATATAAGTGATCAGGATGAATCCCGTAAGGGGATTGATCCCTGACAGGGACATTCCGGGAGTGCCCCCCTGCACTCCTTATCCATCCCCCTGTCAGGCGATTTTGTCAGTACTTATGTAACGTCCGATCAATCTGTTCAGCGTCTGATTCAACCTTTCAATCACTTTATGGAGTCTCGAATTTTCTTCCATCAGCTTCTCATTCTCCATCTCTACAATCCGCAGTTTCTCAGCATCTGTCATAAAGATACCCCCTCCTTCTTCTGCTTTTCTTGTAATCAATATAAGTCCTTTCTAAGTGTTTGAAAAGTGAATTTTATCGCATTATTCGACATTTTTCACTTTATTTTAGTCAATTTAATCAATTAATCTATGATAATTTCAAGAAGTACTACATATGCCCTGTTGATATCAGTCTGGTACTAGATATGCGATTGCCTTCAATCTTATATTGTCGACATAATTGATATTAATTATAAAGGTTTTTCCGATAATTTTTTAATTTATCACACGCTCTTTTGATCTCGTCAGATTTTTCACATATATAATGCCATATATCTATTTATTGATTACCCAACTTCAATAAGCCGGCACTGAGTCCGGCTGAAAAAAGAGGTTTAATTTTTCTGTAGTATCCTGCTTACGAGCTTTTAAGCCTCGTCATGAGAAGAGGGAGTTTAAGCTCGTCTAGCACTTCATTAATATGAAACAGCACTGGAACAGTCCCATCCACCTTTCTGTCACCGGAAAGGAACCAGCAGACAACTGCATCATTGGGAAGAGATGCAGACAACGCGTATCCCGCTTTTTTAAGCAGATGCTGTATTTCATCAATTTCTAGACCAAGAGAAATGGCAATCGCCAGCAATGTCTCCTTTGACGGCTGTCTATAGTTCTTTATGTATTGCAGCATCCGCTCACTGACATTAGCCGCGTCACAGATGGACTTGCACCTTCCTCTCCTGCCATTTAACAATTTTCTGAAATACCCGCTAAAATCATGATCACTGCTTAGTGAAAGACCTGCCTTATTAGCCAGAAGCTCGGTTTCTTCTGCTGTTAAATGAAATATCTCTGCACAAGAGGCGATCAGCTGTATCTTGGACTGCCTTGTCTGGGTGCTGCATGGGTGATTCTTCCACCAGGAAACAGCCTGTTTATTAACCCCCCAGTTTCTGATAGACCTCCTCGAGAAGCCTTAAATCATTTGTTTTCTTATAGTCTTTGGCCAGATTATTTAATGCAGTGTAGAAGCTTTCTTCCAGTATTACGCCATGATCATCCAGCCATTGTCTGGTTTTTTCATAATTCATTTCATTCCCCCGCCTTCCTTAAATGGCTATTTCATGTTGTTTTTTTGCACAAAAAGAAGCCAGCTGATTTATTACTATCAACTGGCTACATTATATCTGCAATTTTTTTATAGGTGGGGTGATATCCTTATGATGCAAAAAATCGCCGCAACTAGTAAATCAGTGGGGTAAACGGTTTATCACATGTTATCAGAAACTACATTAACCCTGATAACCGTCATAATCAACCGTGCCGATGCAGGTTAGATTTAAGGTGTTTTTTAACAAATCTCCCGGAGAGATGAAGTATTCATACATATCTTTTAGCTTTTGTAAATAAGGTACTGCATCATTGTTACCACCGTCTGTTCCACTGGAAAAAGTCTTAACAAATTGAATGCAAAAACGGGTTACTTCTATAATAAGGTCATCCGACAGTTCATATGAAGCAGAACGATCCATTTCATACTGATTCTTACTGAGTGCTTCATATAACTGGTCGATTGCGTCATCCACATTTTCATCAGATACAAGATTGTTTTCCACACCTGCCTGAAATATACGGTTGTTATAGCTGGAAGGATCTTTTTGTATGATTTCAATAATCCGATCAAGCAGAGGAAAGCCTGGAGTTCCCTTTAATTGAATCTCATACTCATCTCCCGCTTCCTTATAACAATGATAAGCAAACTGGGAGCACATCATCGCTTCTCTGCCCTTGTATATTAAGGCATCTTCCAGTTCCATTAAGATACCCATGGAAAGCTTCACAATCCTTGTTACAAGGCCTTGAAGCCCTGTGTCACCCAATATGTTGTTAGTGATACAATAAAGACCGATAAAGGGAAGCTGGGCATGTGCATAGGGCAGCTTCTCACTGACATAGCGGGCTGCGATATCAATGACTGGCTGGCAATTGTTATTCCCTGGATTTAACCGCATCACATAGGCGGTTCTTGCTGTTCTGGTGAGGATGGTATCCTCGAGCGCATTGGGGGGCGTTTCCTCGATCACAGTTCCTACAGGCTTGTCCGGCCCGCAGCTTAAGGCGGTATGGCTTACTTCTGATCTGGTAACCCAGGCAATAATTTTAGATATCTTTTCGTTATTCGGCTCCAGTAAAAGGATATCTCCTGCCTTTAGTTCACTTACTCTGACTTTTTCACCCATCGTATTTTCCTCCTGAATTAATTAAAATATTGTTTCAGTTCTTTAACCTTATTCCGACTAACCAGTATCACATCGGAAATGTCTTTAAAATACATATCATAGGTATAGTTAATCCGCGGCCGGAACCGATCTGCTCTGGATAAATTAGCCAGATAGCATTTATGAGTGCGGAAAAATGAATTCTTCTTCAGCTTCTCCTCATAAAAATTCAGAGTTTTATTTCCACGGAATACGCGATCCCTGGTATGTATCATACACCCCCCCTGTAATGCTTCTATATAAAATATATCAGCCGCCGGTATCAGAACAATGTCTTCCTCGTTAAACCCACAGATCATATCTAAATTATAATCATATTGCCCGCTGATCTCCTGATACACATTTTGTCCGGTGGTGGTAGTCTCTAATTTATTCAGGCATTTAAAAAGCCTTTCTTTCGTATAGGGTTTTAGCAGATAATCCACTGCATTCAGTTCAAATGCCTTTGCTGCATAACCATTGTATGCCGTTACAAAACAGATTTTAGTCTTAGGGTGAAGGCTGCTGATTTGCTCTGCAATGTACATGCCATTAATTCCCGGCATGTCTATATCCAAAAACAACAGGTCGCAGGGGTTCTTTAATAAATATGCCAGCCCCTCTCTGGAATCAGAAAATGCACCAGCAAGAGTAAATTCCTCTTTTTTCTTCAGTAACTCCGTAAGATATTCAATTGAATTTTTTTCATCGTCAATCATCACAACCTGCATACCTGCACATTACCCCCTCTTTGGAATCTGAAAGCTGATTTTCGTTCCCTTTAAGCCCTTGCTTTCAATGACCAGTCTGCTTTGAAAACATATGTTAAGCCGGTAATTAATATTGCTGATCCCAACACCGCTTTTTGAGGTGCTGCTTTTTGGAGCGTTGCTTTTTGGAGTGTTACTTTTATCAATGGTCTCAAGTGTTTCCGGGCTGATCCCTCTGCCGTCATCCTCTACACTGATTACCAACCTGTTGTCACCGGCCTCCATGACCCGTATCAAAATATTCAGTTCACCAGACTTATATCCATGCTTGATGGAGTTCTCCACCAGCGGTTGAATGGTTAGTGGAAGAATGTCATTTGAGAGGAGTTCATTCGTTGCATCGATCTCAAGCTTTAAGGCACCATTCATTCTTACATTTTCCAGTTCCACATATGCTTTTACCAGATCCAGCTCTTCCTTTAACTGATAAAGAGTATAGGTTCTGTAATCAAATCTGTATTTTACCCTTAGAAAGTCTGACAGGCACATGAGCATGTTTTTTGCCATATTCACATTGGTGTCCATAAGGCAGTATATGTTGTGGAGAATATTAAATAGGAAGTGAGGGGAAATCTGCGCCTGCAAAGAAGCAATCTCCATCTCATGGGCAAGTTCCGACTGGCGGAAGGTATCTTCCACATTGACTGCCAGAACATATCCCTGGCCAAGGAGGAAAAAAAGCACCCCAAAGTAGTAGAAATTAAAATCGCTTAAGAATTTCACATCAATATTATGCTGAATATCCATGATCTGCAGGACACACGATGCAAGAAATACGCAATAGCCCAGAAAACCGGGCCGGCATTGGGTTTTTTCAACTGGAACGCCCTGGCAATTTTAAAAAAATAACAAAGCGCATTTATAAATAGAATCGGTATGAATACCATATCGTCATATAAAACCGGCATAACCGGCAGACAAATAAGAACTGCAGTATAGAAAAAATCAAAAAACTTTAAAAAGCGAAACGGGTGGTTTTTCCCCAGCTCCGGGTACATGCTCCACAGATAAAACTGAATGGAGGTGATCTGAACCATGAACGACACATACTCTATCTTTAGGACTGTATCAATGGTGAGAAGTGGAAAAATACTGACCAGACTCTCGCCGTCTATTATAGAAGCAGCAAACAGCACAGAAATACAAAAAATCCATAGATAAACAGACTGGGCTTTTTTATTCAGGCACCAGTTAAAAACATACAAATAGCACGCCATTCCGGCCAGAATGCCTATAAATCCGATATTTTTCATCAGGTTAATAAGGTGAAAGCGAAACAGTGGAACCTGTTTCCCAATATAAACTGGAAGGACAATTCCCCCATTGTTACAATGAAAATTAGATACCTTAATTTTAATTACGAGGTTGTTTTGATCTGCATTGAAGTAAACAAATCGAGGAGCCCAGCTGGAAATTTCCGAATCCTTATCAGATCCAATTTTCCCGTTATCAACAATTTTTTTATCATTTATGTAAAGCTCATATGCACTGGAAACATAGTTAAGCTCCATACAATATTCACCGGGCGAGGGTAATTTTACACGCAGTTCATATACGCCTATGCCATGTTTACCCAGCTTTTTTCCGTTTATTAACTTTCCCCGCCAGGATCCAGGAACCTCGATGCTGTCTGCTGTCTGGGAACCGGTATCTTCTAATGTACCTTCATAAAATTTCCATACACCATTTAACTGAACAGCCCTCTTCTCCAAATTCTCTTCTGACAGGTTTAAAAAACCATCCGCTATCGGATAAGAAATATATTGATTCCGGATACTTAACAAACCTGATATGAGGCAGACTGATAGAATTAAAAATAACAGGGCTTTTCTGTTCTTCTTGTATTTTTCTTTCATTAATTGTTTAATTCTTCCCCCGGATCTGTTGTCGATCACGCATTAAATTTATGCATTTTTTTCATTTTACTATTTATGGAAAAATATAGCAATAGCCCCCCTAATATCTTTTAGATCAGCTTAAACTGTTCCATAATATTTTCCTGATACCCGGGGTGTCTGTGTTCTTTTATAAGTGAGCCAAGTGCCACCAGCCTCTTGTCAGTAAGACGGTTAAGCTTCTTAAGCCTTGATTCGCTGACTATTTCAGCAGAAATGGAACTTTGATATAATTCTGGCTCATAACGCCACAGCTTAAGCTGATCCCCATAGCGGGTAATCAGTTTTTGGGCAATATCAAGCCCTTCCGGATCAAAATCACCGGAATAATAAATCTCTGCACCACCCTTGACCAGTAAATCAAGGATAACAAGCACGGAAAGGCGAAGCTGACCGCCGGAACAGATGCAGGAAACAGTTTGATTTTGTTCTGTAAGCATTGAGAAAATTGAAGGATTTTCTACAACATAAACCCTTGGTCCTACTGGCTGTGCAGATCTTAAAAGACTCAAATTCTGCAGAGTTAATATCTGAGGCTCTCTTCTTTCCACATATGCTTCCATTCCCTTGTGGGATCTTCCACCTAAGATATATCCCTTGATTCCATAACAAAGAACCCAGTTATATAAATCATCTTTTATAATACCTGCCCTGTAAAAAAGTTCTGTTCTTTCTTCCAGAGCAGTCTGGAAAAGATTGCATTCACCGCCTAAAAGAGTACGAATCCCCTGCAAAAGATACGTTAAGCTTCTTTTTCCTTCATCAAAATAATGGGGATTGCCGGTGATAGAAGCAGCAAATACCGGCAGCCTTAAATAATTATCTGAAAAAACTGGAAGGCTGTTTAAACCATGCGATATGACCGGAAGCTGTTCTTTAAACCAATCGGGACTGGAATTATAATCCCTTATCATTAAGGTGTTTAAAGCACTCCCTTTTATCAGACCACTCTCTAACCATATCCCAGCCGGAGTTCCATGAAAGGAACGGACATACTCCATGAAATATTTTTCACGCGTTTTCTCCTCCATGGCCTTTCTTTCCTTATTGGAAACCAGCGCATCCTCAAGAACCATGGTAACCAATGCCTCTAAGCAGCATCCGGCAAAACGAGTCCGTTCTATCGCCTTATTAATCTGTCTGACAGAGACGCAGAGTGTCTGCCCCTGATTTATCTCCACCTGTAAAAAACCCTCCAAAGACTCTGCCTCTTCCTCTGTCAGTTCAGATATAATAATCTTACCACCCAGCCGGGAGAGGGATTGATATTTTTCCCGAAGCCCTTCTAACAAACGCCGAAACCCCATGCTGCTAAAATACCGGACCGCTTCCTCCAGAAGCTCATCGCCGCTCCATTTCTCCATCTTTTGCAGGCCTTCTAACCTTTCCATTCCAGATATAGGGAAGTACTGTAACGAATTTTGCATTTTCTTTCCGTAAAAGCTGGTAAATAGCCAGTTCGGGAACGGTTTCGCAGTCTCCCCATAAAATCTGTGAATTAATAATAAATTCAAAATCCATATCTACCATAAGCCGGAACATATCGCTGATGTTCTGTTCATCCACGCCGGCAAATGCCTCATCTAAGGACACCAGTCTTGGGGCATCGTCTCTGGCTCCGTCGTATTTAGCCACTACGGAAGAAAATAGCGGAACGTACATGGACATGGCCTTTTCTCCGCCGCTGAAGGTGAAAAACGCATTATTGGTCAGTTCTTTTCTATTTTCTCCTGTTTTCTGAAAGAACAGCTGAAACTCAAACCACTTTCTATAATCCAGAACTTCTTTCATGACAGCATGAAAGCTGCGGATACTTCCGGTATCTTCCATAATTCTTCTTGCTTCCTGAACTTTTGTCTGAAAATGAAGAGACAGCTGTTCTAATTCCTCTTCGCGCATCAGCCCTGCGTCCTTTCAACAGTTCTACCAGCTCTCTGGTATCCAGCTGTCCTTCCTCTTCGGCTTTTTTCTTCTTCCAGACCAGACTTAGTTTTAATCCGCTGGAGGTATTCATACTGCCCATTAGCCGGTTCATTTTTTCTACCCAGCTCTCACTTTTATAGATTTTATAACGGATTTTCTTGCTCACTGTATTGGCAAGCACGTCTTCAAATAAGGTTCTGTCGCTTTCTTTTACCAGACTCTTCTGAATCTCCACGTCCCCGGAAAGACCTGAAAGGAGAATGTCATAGGAAACCTCTCTTCCCTTATACTTGGCAAGTATGACAAGACGCTTAAACTCAGGCTCTATGGTACCTCTGGGTAGATCCTCGTAGTCTTCTTTCCCAAAAAACCGGCTGAATAGTCAGGTTGTAGTCCACCAGTTCACTTAAATTCTCGTAAAATCTCTGCTGGAGTAAGCTGCTTAATTCTCCGCTGTTTCTCAGCACCTCAGGCTTCAGCAGGCGGCAAACGCTGGCAGCTGCTTCGGGAATGATTTCCCACGACAATGTCTCAAGCAGGTTAACAAGGGATAAATTCTTTTCGTCAAAAAGACCTCTTTCCAGAAGTGCCAGATCCTGGCGCCTTTTTTCTTTCTGCTCCCTGAGTGCCAACAGCCTGTCTTCACCGAATTTATAATCCTTTTCATAACCGCTTTGCTTTAAATAACAGTCCTTTAACTCTTCCGGAATAGCAGCGAGGCGTTTTATACAATGCTCCAGCTGCTCTCTCACAGACTCATAATCTTTTGCCTTTAACTGCTCATCACAAGCGGATATGGTGCTGTTAAAGCCGGATACTTCCCGATGCTTTTTTCCAATATCGTATCGGATCTCATCAAGAAGGAGCAAAATCTCTTCCATACGATCCTGCAGAACACGGACATTTTCAAGAGAATGCAGATATGACTGATGCAGCAGCTCCAGTGATCCGATGGAATCGTAATAGGCTGAGGCTTCCTCTTTCGCTTCTCTGTATATGGATAGTTCACCTTTTAAATAGAGCTTTTTACTGTTTTCAGCCACGGCAAGTCCTGCTTCTGTCAGCTCTTTTTGGAGCAGAGCCACGTTTATCTCTTTTTCCGCCAGTTCTTCTTCCAGCTTATTTAAACGCTCCAACGTCTCATAAAGGTCCTTTATGGACTCTCTTACATCAAACTCCGATGGATATTTGCCATACTCAGTCTCAAGCCTGGCTATCTGGTTTTTATTGTTTAAGAGCTGCTGTTGTGTCTCCTCAAATTTTTCAGCGCACAGAGAAAGTTCTTCTTCCAGATCCTGTATCTTTGCCAGACGGTACTGCTCTCTGGCTCTGACACCAATAAATTTTGCTTCATAGGAATGGGTGATGGTTCCTTTTAATAAGCCCAAACCAAATCTGCCCTCCTCATCAATCCAGGTCTGCCCTCCCGGTGCTGTAGCGACTGCTCCTAAAACAGCAGAAAGCTCCTGATAAAACAAAATATTGTCAACTTCAGAGGATATCTCCAGAAGTCTTGCTATATTTTCCTTTACTTTACTAATATCTCCGAAAATATAGGTATCTCTCATTCCCTCTCTGAAAGCCAGTACCTGTTCCTGATAGTTTGCGGGAACCACAACCGCATCCAGCATTCCCATATAGTAAAGCGCCTCCTCCAGACGGTTTCTTTTCTGTCCATCCAGAGCTTCTGCAAAATCCACCACCTTATAGAAGGGGTAATGTGGAATTTTATGCTGATGCAGCCACAAACGGTTGCAAGTACGGGCTCCTGTTTCTCCGGCTCAGGATCCTTCTTATTCTTCCAGTTTTCAAGCTCCTGGCTTACTTTCCTCCAAGCATCTTCCTCCAGTTCTCTTCGATGCTCCAGTTCCACACCAGTCTTTTGAAGAACAGACAGAATTCTGTCCTTATGCTCCCGAAGCATTTCCCTTGCTTCAAGAGAATCTGTAAGTGCATCGTAGGAGCGGATTCTGCTGGTATAGTAACGTTCCTCTTCTTCGGAAAGTGTCAATATGGAATTGCTTCTGACCCACTGATAAAACTGCTCCTCCCACTCACTTTTTATTTCTCTGCATTGCTCTTCCTGGTCTTTTTTAAGAACCAGATAACGCTGCTTTTCCTGCCTGGTCTTCTCCAGTCTGACCAGCTCCTCCTCCTGCTTTTCAGCAATCCGCTGCTTTTTTTCCAAAAGCCCGATTCCAAGATCAATATCCCGCCGGATCCCCGCCATCTGCTCTCTTAATGTGTGAAATGGATATGGGTTGGAAATATCTTTTTTTAGATCACCGGCCATAAACATATGTTCATCAAAGTTCAATACATCAAGACCTGCTTCCATCTCATCAAGAGCTTCTTCTATCTCTTTTTCCTGCTGCTCCAGCTTGTCAGTCTGTTCTCTTTCAGCATAAGAAAGCTCGGTTTCCTTTCTGGTTCTCTCTTCCAGACTTTTTTCCTTTTCTGCCAGCTCCTTCTCAGCCTGATGAAGCTTTTGCTCTGCCTCCAGTTTATGCTCCATCAGCTTTGAGAAATCACTGCTGTCCAAACGCTCCTTCTTCTCCTGAAGAGCCGTTTTTTCAATATTCAAGGCATCTTCTCTTTGAATCTCCTTCTGACGGTTCTGGCTGCATTCTTCTATTTTTTTTCTGTATCCCTGCATATTCCTTTTCAAATTCCCGATATTCCTGATCTGCTTTCAGATACCGATCTGCTTTTTCGTACAAAACAGCCCGGTTGTACTGCTGATAGACTTCATTGATTCTGTCTGCTGCCTTCTTTCCAGTTTCCAGTTCCATCAGCCTTGTCTTTAAATTGTCCATATTCTCAATTGCCTCTGACATGGGGCGAAGATCCTCATCGGAAAGAGGTGACAGTGAGCTGCTTAATATCTCATTTAATACGGTTGGTTTAAAATCTTTGGAAAGTTTGGGTGTACGAAGCTGTATGAGTAAATCCACCAGTTCTTTGTACTCTTCTACATTTTCATAGCCAAAAAGAGTTTCATTTACCAGCTTCATATAATCATTTTGGCCATCAATTACCTGACCGCCATCACCCAGGCGGTTGGCAAGCTCTATCCGGCTTAAAGTAATCTTATTTTTCAGTTCCTTATACAGAAAGAAATCTCTTCCTATGCGGCGTCCGTCCCGTATTATGAAATGCCAGGAGTCCAGTTTTTTATTCTTCTTTGCACAAAGACCGATGCCGATGGTGATATAGGAATCACTGTCCTTACGCTTGAATTCCATATATAAATAACCGGTCCGCTCTTCTCTGCCGTCATTCTCCTCAAGAAGGTAGTTCTCAAGCTTTCTTGCTCTGGTTCCAAAGGGATCCAGACGCTCTGCTGCCTTATTGCCATCTAAAAGAAGGGGGATAAAGCTTTGCATGGTAACAGATTTTCCTGATCCGTTTGATCCGCGCAGCAACAGCCGGCCATCCCTGAAATGAAATTCTTCCTCATCATAATACCAGAAATCAATCAGTCCAATCCGGTTAATTACCCATTTACTGGTTTTCATTTAACGTTTCCTCCCCGCTTTTCTGTTCCAGATAACGCTCCGGATATCTTCCTGTCAGTTTTCCTGCTACCGGCATAATCTCAGCCTCCTCTGTTACCTGATCAATTCTTAAAAAATCCAGACCTTCCATTTCTTCTACAATTGTCTGGATAAACTCCGGATCAGGCATCTCACGGAAAGCCTTTGAAAATCCGCTGCCGTATTTTGTCCTGGTTGTCCGTATAATTTCTTCAAGCTTTATGAGTGGAAGATTGATTCTTTCATTCACTTCAACTTTTAATCCTCCTGATTCTACACGTTCCCTGATCTCTCCATGAAGGAGTAAAATGGCGTCAGATAAGCTGTTTCTGGCAGGGAATATCTTCCCAAGATCTCCTGTTTCTCCAAGAATTAAATAAGCACTTGATTTATAAACCTGAAGAGTCGCATCAACTAACTGTTCCAAATCATTTTCTATAACGCTCCGGTAATTCTTCACGTAGTTAAAATCCTCATCCTGTCCATTCTCCCGATACAGTCCAAGGGAGAGCAGCAGCTTCCGGTATACCCTCTGCCGCCTGATCACCCCTCTGTCCTCATTCATGTCAAGCCACTCACTCTGAAATCTGCTACGGACTTATTGGCACTGATATCCCGGGTAAATGTTCTGGCAAAATATCTGGAAAGACCTGTATTCTCATATAAGGCTTCTGTTTCCAGGTCCGTGACAAACTGGTCCCCATTTCCGTCATCCATAACAAAGAGATCGTTCTTCATACAGAATTTCATTACCCGAATCAGTCTCTGACGGTTGGCATACACGGTCCAGGACATCTGTCCTTCCGGATAGTTGCCGGTAATATATTCCGTCAGCTGGGATAGCACAAACTGCTCCTCTGCATCCTTATCTTCCAAAAACATTAGAATTACACAAAATAAAGCGTAGTCGGATGTGTCTTTGAATTCTCGAATCCCCATCCAGGGAAGGGCTTCTCCCGGCAGCTTTTCAAGCTTTATCAGACTGCTGTTGCTGATAATCCGGTACCCAAGCTTTTCTACAAGGAAGGGGCGAACCTCACTGATCTCGTCCTTAATCTGGTAATATTTATCTCTGTCCCTGTATTTTGATATCCACCGCTCATTCATCAGTTCTTCCAGTATATTCACAGATTTTTTCCTCCTCAAAGCAAAGCACAAATGCCGGCATTTCAAAGCTGCCATCCTGGCAATTTACGATACAACGTTCTTTTGTTCCTGGATTTTCCACATAGTAAACCCGTCCGTCTCCAGTTTTACCCATCCCATCGCCTTCTAACGCTCTGGCAAGCCAGCGAAGCAGAATATTCCGGGCGCTTTTTTCTAGAACAGGAAGCTTATTAAAATGAATCTCCCCATTTTTTAAGAAGCTGTCCATCATAAGCTGCTCCTTCTCCTGCTTTTCCATCTCCTCTTTTTTTGCCTGTTCTTTCTCTTCGGTATAATCCCTGATAAAGCTGCGTTCTGCTTTTTCTCTGTATTCCCGTATTCTGGGAGCGAGCTCCAGAGCGCAGGGAGGTTCTTCATAAATTCCGGCATTAATGCTGTCGGTGGTCTTTTGGAAATCTCCCTTCAAATGCATGGGCTTCTCCACTCCAAATACAACTGCTGATAAGCAGTGCGCTTCCTTCAAATTACTGCAAGACAAAAATGTCTCACACAGCTTTCTGTATTCTTCCTTACGATTCGCACCACTTGTGAACTGCTCACTGATCTGGGTGGCATATCTTGTAATTCTTCGAATGCTTTCATTTGTCATGTCAAAAAAGTCTTGATGCCTCACTTTGCACGCCACCAACCTCCATAAACCACTCCTGCATACTGGCAAAGCGACCTCTGGTCCGTTCATACAGTTCCTCTCTGTCCGGTTCCATATCCAGTCTGGGGATCGATAACTCATATTCTACAGTTTTCTGATATATCTGTTCCAGAGTCGCGGGCATGATGCGCCGCATAATCTCTTCAATTACGCCTACATTTAACTGAAGTCCCTTCACAAAGGAACGGAGATATTCTATCAGCTTGTCCTTATACATCAGAAACTGAGCGGTTTTCATTAATTCTTCCGCTCTTGCACTATTTAGGTCTCTCATGTAATCCTGATAGTTTTGGTTTAAGCGGATAAAATCATTGTTTAGGCTATTCCACCAGCCATATACATCTAAGGGGGATTTTTCTGAAATTTCAAAGATTCTTGACAATTCAATTCTTATTTTTTCAAGGAGTGTGGGTTCTAAGGAGGCCCCTTCCACGAAGAGTTTTTCCAACCGTATGGTCATTCGCTCAATTTCTACGGAATATTCCGCAAGCTGGTAGCGGTACTGCCTGTTTTTAAATGCTTCGATTGAAGTTACCCGCTTGGTATCCTGCATGGTCAGAAGATTCCCCCCAGTTAACCAGGGCATCGAGATCCTGACGGCACTGATCAATGGTATAGTCGGAAAATTCCGGGTGGGAGGAAAGCTCCCGGTGGATTTCTTCCTGCTCCAGCCAGTACTTGATCTTCTCGTATTGCATATAGAAATAGCGAAGAATGACACGATAACGTCTGGCATTCTCCGCCGTTAAATAGGCTGTTTCACGGATTGGTTTTAATAGCTTTTCGGTTAATTCCATGGTTTTGCTCCCTGACTGCGTTATTTATGCTGTTATGATAGCAGATGAGGGGTGGATTTTCAATGGTTTTGTAGAAATAATGCGGTGGAGTTAAGGATAATATACTATTATCCTGTCATAATGTAGAGTCATTAATCTAAAAACTACTAAACGAAAATAACTATCGGAAGAGGGAAGTCACATAATGCTTCTAAAAAATAATTAAATCAGTTAGTAAAACTAAGGAGAATGCCATGAAGAAAGCAAGTATAATTATTTCTATAGACAATACGTTCGCAATTGTTAGTAATTTTTTTGAAATGCTTTTTTTACATATTTCCAAAGATTTATTTGAAATTATAGTTATCGATGATTTTTGCTCTGATATTCAAGCCATGGCATACATAAACAAGTTGGCACAAAATGGACTAATTGATATACTGATTCCTTTAAAAAGCAAAAACGGATTCGGTAAAGCAAATAACATTGGTGCACGAAATAGTACCACAAATTGCTTGACTTTTATGAATTCTGATATAATAATAAACAATGATATTTTAGATCATTTAGTTGAAATATATTACAAAAAAGAATTTGCAGCTTTTCAGCCACTTTTACTTTATCCACAAACACAGTATATTCAGAGCGCTGGTCACATTTTTGCAACCTATTTTAATAAACATTCGTTGGAAAATAATACGGTTGATATTTTAACTAAGAAAGAACCAATAACCCGTCAAGCTCTAACACTTGCTTTTTGTGTAATAGACAAGGAATCCTTTTATGAAGCTGATGGTTTCGACGAATTCTATTATAATGGTTATGAGGGAATTGAACTTATTTTAAAGATCAGCCAAAAACATAAATGTGCCATAATTCCATATTTACATGCGTATCATGTCAGAAGCGTAGCAGTCAATAATACAGTATTTGATGAAGAGCAGAAGATTCCATACTTTTGGTGTAGATGTTCAAATATAATTAAAAATGATTATGTAGAATTTATACAACAATACATACCACAGGATTTATACAATATTTATTATATAGGAATTCAATTAACTTCCTTAGACTTGCTCACAGAAGTTAAAAACGCAGGAATTAAAATAACCGAAAGTTTACTCTTTATTAACAAAGGTCAGGTCGAACTTTTTTCGACTCTTCCCCATGCTTTTATAAATTCACTCAGTCCATTATTATTTTTATGTGACAATTATACTCAATTAATAAAAAATAAGCTGTGGATACATATGAGAAACAATAAAAAAGATTTGGTTATAGATTCCAATGGAAATGTCAAACGCATTATAGATTTAATATAATAAAACTCCAGAATAGCCTAGTGGGGCTATTCTGGAAGCACTACCAAATGCGTGTGTCTAAAATATAGACATTGGACATAGCGTGATCATTAAAAAATGTAATATTATTTTTCAAACCTTTTGTATTATGAGTCCATACGCTTTGATAGTCATTACCCATCTGATTTAATTTCTTCTTTTCTTCGGTCGTTAATTCTTCTATCTGATTTGCTTTATTGGAATATATTAAATAAGCATTTTTTATCATTTTATATAGCAATGCCAAACGTCCAGTAAAGGAAAAGCTTAATACATATTTTGATATATAGATATCATGTCTTATTTCTTCCTTAGAATATCCCCCTCTAACCATCTTTAAAGCAGCTAACTTTAGTTTTGCTTTAGAATATAGTTCAATAAATTGTGAATGATAGAGTAAGTTTGAAGCTAACTCTAGTTCTTCTAAATTCTGCGTATGATCTTTGAGACATTTTAAATATGCCAATTCGCAGTTACAATCTAAAAGACGCCTATGCTCTGTACCTAGCGTTTCAAATATTTCCTGCGCTTTTTGCATATACTCTAATGCTTTAATTAAATCACAATGATAGAACCCCTTTGAATAATCCATATACAAATGTCCAATATAATCCAGGCGACTTAACTGTTCATTTATTAGATAATTATTTTTAAAGGTTTCTTCTGCCAGCTCATAATTTCCTAGAATTAGTTGAAGGACCATTTTTCGATTAATCAAATTCAAATAAGCACAAATTAGATCCTCAGGTGAATTATTTGAGATAGTAGGTATCTGAATAATAGTCTCTTCTATAGTGTTCGATAAGCCAATTAAATTTAATTCCCAATAATCAATGTTAATTATCTCTGATTGGGCACGGAATATGGTTCCCTGAACAGAACTATCGGCAATCAAAGAGCGACCGAATCTAATAACGTCATTATAAAGCTTCTTCACTTTAGAAACTTCCTTAAAATATCCTGAAGAAACAGCTAATATAAACATGTCATATAATTCCTGACGGGATAGCTGTTCATCAAAGTTTATATATTTTTTAAAAGCTTTTGCTAATATATATGCTTTGTAATAATCTGTTATATTAAAGTAGTAGTATTCCAACTCGTGTGCTTCTGCTTCAATCTGACAGTACACATGATATCCGCTTTTAATTAATAGTGAAAGAAATAAATATTTTTGATCATCTGAATCAGATTTACCACACATTTTTTTATGATATTAATGGTATTATCCGACAATTTATTATCTTCAAAATATGCCTTTACATAAAAATCATGAAATGGAGCTATCTTCTTACCGACCCGTTTAAATACTTTTCGTTCAAGTAATAAATCCACTTTTTTATAATTAAAATATTGTGTTAGTTCTTTATAGTCAATGCCAAAGTTTACATAATATACGCACTCAATAATCTCGTAATATTCTGTAAATTGTTGTAACTGTTCTTTATAAATAAAACTGTTTACAATTTGGGGCACTTCAAAAGAATGTACTATATTTGTTTCTTTGGTAATAGGGTCTATCATATTATTTTCATTCTGATCTAAACTTTTCTTTAAAATATTGCCGAAAACGATTAGATCATCTGTCGCTCTGTTAAAGTCTATATCTCCATCAAAATCAAAATAGTAATTTAGTGTGTTTAACTTATCTTCTTTCGTAAGCCCTTCCAGCAAATACGGCTTGATCCATTCTTTTCTGAGATCATCAATATTTACAGAAAACTCTTTATAGTTTTCTCGGCAAGCAATAATTAAGGCTTGATTGTTGGAAATATTCAAAAACTGAGTAACAAAACTTTTAAATACATTCAATATCACATTACTAATCTTATGAATATCATCCAGTATTACTATTTGCCGAATTTGCGTACATACAGGGTAAATTAACGGAAAATTATGTAATTTTATTTTATGCATTAAATAATTAATGCATATGCCCGGAGAATTAAAATGGCCATTTATTAACTGTGTATAATAAATCCTTTGCTCTTCATTTGAAAGACTATCCAACTGTAGAAGAAGTGCCTCTTTATCGTATTCAAATATATTTCCAATATTAAGAAATAATAATATTTGTATCAATACCTTTATATCCAAATATTCATTTCCACTAAAAGAAAACATTAATACGTTATTGTTAATATTTAACTCTGTATATAAATACTGCATTAATCTTGTTTTTCCGGTAGATCCAGCCCCTAGAACAGGGATTAGAAAATTATGTTCATTTGATTCAATTACCCATTGTGAAATTTCAGCTAAATATTTTTCTTGTTTCATATATGACAAAGATACATCCTTATTTGATATGATTGTTAATCCGGATATTATATATGAAGCTAATACTTCATCATTTTTGACCAGCCAAAATTTTACATCTAATTTTGCTGGTTCTTGAGGAATTATCTCAAATTTATATATATTTTTCCCTCTATTAATAATAAAATCATCTGGATTATCAAATAATTTAGATCGATTTTGGGAAATAAACCCATTGATCTTTAACTGTACGTTTGATACATCAATAGCGCTTACTAAAATAATATATAAGTAATAAACACTTTTTTCTACCAGATGGGTTTCTATTTTGTATTGGTTGATATTAAAAATATCCGTAATTGTCGCTGCTAAAACTCGACAATCACTTATATCTTCTTGTTTTTCAATAGTCACTGCTTTAATGCCGTATTCATCCAATATTTCCGAATTATTTAGTAACCAGCATTCAAATTCTTCTTTTAATATCAATTCAATCCCAATATTGGTTTTAATCTTAAAATCTCTTAAACGGTATTGATAAGTCTCTGTCATATGACTATTGCTAATAAAACATATGGAAACATGTTTAGGATATAAAAGCGCAGAGATTAGTGTAGGATCCAGCTGCCCTTTCAGAAGTGTATGGGTATTCATACTCTTAGTAAATTTAGCTTCTGCCCAGTATTCAAAATCCTGATTTAGAACCTTATACTTACAATAAATATCTTTATTTCCGTCATTTCCAGGCGGAGTGAGTACCCATTCATAATCAGGATATTTACTTTTTAAATAACATAGAGCAAGCACTTCAAATGTTCTCGGATCAATTTGTGAATAATCAAACATTTTTCACCTCTTAATTTTATTTTCACCGTAATAACTCTGACTATCCAGTTTAATATTTTGGAGAAGTAAAGGATAATAGTATATTATCCTTTACTCATATTTCCATAATAGCATGTTTCTCAACAAATTCCAACTATTAACAGCCAAACTTTAATCCCCTTCCATTACCTTCATACTATTCCTGGGCAGCTTATTATTTAATATTTCCTTCTGCTTCTGCATGGACACATGCGTATAAATCTCTGTCGTTGTAATGGAACTGTGTCCTAATAATCTCTGAATATAACGAATATCAACATCTTCTTCCAGCAGAAGTGTTGCAAAGGAATGACGGAACATATGAGGAGTTATATGCAGGCTGATATCTGCCATCTTACAGTATTTCACGACCATGATACGCACTGACTGCTCCGACAGGCGGTTCCCCTGGCGGTTAACGAATAAGTAATTGCCAGATTCTATTTCTTCCCGAAAGCAGTTTATATACTCCCTCACTGCATTCATCGCCTCTTCGCTTCCAATCTGTAATACCCTCTCCTTTGCTCCTTTCCCATAGATTAGTACTTTTTTATTATAAATATCCAAATCATTGGGTCTTAAACAGCATAATTCTGAAACTCTCATTCCCGTAGCAAATAGTAATTCCGAAACAGCAATATCCCTGATAACATTTTTTTGTATAAGTCCAGTATTATTTATCGACTTTTTATACCTGTATAGTGTTTTGAAATATTGTTCAAGCAGTTGATAGGGAATCGTTTTGGGCAATATTTTGGGCTCCCGGAATTTTACAGACACTTTCTTAAACGGATCATCGCAAATGATATCTTCATACTCTAAGTAACGGACAAAGGCTTTCATGGAAGCAATCTTACGCTTAACTGTCTTTGGCTTATATTTTTTATGAAGCTCACTTATGTATGTATTCAGATTCGTCCGTTCCAAGGGGTTCTCTATTAGAAAGGAATATTGGCAAAACTGCCTGAGGTCTATCTTATAAGCCTTAATTGTTTTCCCGTCAAGTTTTTTATTAAATGAACAGTAATCAAGATATTTGTCAACGATATTTTCTAGTCTCATAATGGAAATGCTCCTCGTGATTTTTTTCTATTATGGAACATTTTTAACATAATGTCGACTATTAGATGCTGCTCTTTTGAATTCTAATCGCAATTAACCTACTTTTCTCACATCATATAGTATTTTTACAATAATTTAATAACATATCATTTACTATCTAGAATTTTCATGTAAAATAGAAACATATATAAAACAGATTCAAAGGATGGGGAAACGTGAAAAGCATGACAAAAAGGCAATATTCAAACGATCAATGGCAAGTTCGCCAGGAAAAAGCTGCAAAAATAACCGGGTTCTGGCATACCATAGAATTTTTAAACCAGTCCACTTTTCCTGCAGAAAGCAGAGCTAATCGGAAACTGATTAAAAAAGAAGAAGAAATCCTTCTTCTGGCAGAAGATACAAAACCCAGCGGAAGTCTTTCCGTGTATCACAAACTGGACTGCAACAGAATATTAAATGATCTTATAAAAGCAGATGACATTAAATTCGTCAGACACCCCGAAAAAGGTCGGGAATGCTGGATATGTATAGGAATGCTGGAGCGCAGAGAATTAGTCAAAAAGATGGATGAACTGTTAAATATCCAGGAAGAAGAAATCGAAAAAGATCCTGGAGTATTAGCATGCTTTGGGCTTAAAACTGATCCTTCCGGTTATTATATTGAACATTCTTTTAATATTTCCCCTCTTTTATGGGGTATTGGCATGATTGCCCGTTATGGTACTAACGCACAGATGGAAATTACCACTGAAAGGTATCATAATGATCTGGAAAAATACGAAAATATTTTACAAAGATAAAATAATTACAAATGAACTACTGGATCATACTTTGCAGGAGCTTAATCATGACTATATTATTCCTTTAATAAAAAAGGCCTGTACTTACGAAGGTTTATTAATCTATAACAGATATATTAATCAAAAGGTTCTTGAAAAATCAGATGGTAAAACAGAGGATTACAGTGATTTATCACACGGATACTTTACAAAGGATCTGATGATGGTGACAGATGCAATTCTTGATAATAGATTTGGCAGCTGCAGCGAAATCCAGGAGAACGTAATTGACTATATCATCTCGCCATGGGGAACAGGCTGCAGAGATCATACCTCAGTTAATTCCGAAAGCAGAATTGATATTAAAAATGACCGGGCTGAAATCACCAAATGGCTTATGCCAGAAAGGCTCCCCCTCGGCAAGTGGCCTTCCAAATATGTTCCTTCCCTTATGCAGCAGGTTGCAATCAACCTCCAGATATCCCAGGATTCCTCAACTAATCCCGTCTTTTCAGTAAACGGACCTCCTGGAACCGGAAAAACGACTTTGTTGAAAGAAATCATTTCCCATAATCTGGTGGAGCGTGCCAGACTGTTAGTGGAATATGATACTCCTGATGATGCCTTCCTGGAATGTTTTTATTCCGATGGGAAAAAGAAGTATAATGGGTATGATGAATATTATTACCGTTATTTTAAATTAAAAGATGAGGCAATTTCCAATTATGGAATGCTTGTTGCCTCCTGTAACAACGATGCTGTGGAGAATATTACAAAAGAATTGCCAAATGGATTAGAATTGGTAAAAGCCTTGAAAAGCGATAATAACAGTGATTCTGAACAATTAAAATGTGGATTGTCTGAAATAGAGAATCTGTTTCATCTTCAAAATGTCAAACAGCGTGAGACATATAAAATAAAGCGAAAAATAAACGATAAAACATATATCACTGAATCTGCCGATCTCCCGGATATCTACTTTTCCTGGCTGGCGCACAGACTTGTTACCGGTGATGAAGCTATGGAGAAAGAATTTACGGAATGGGGGATGATTTCCGCTCCATTAGGTAAGCGTTCCAATATTAATCAATACTATTATCACGTTTTAAATCCCCTTATCGACGAATTTTTAATAGCAAATGATAAGCGCAGTGACCGATTGGCTACTTACAGAGAAAGTGCCGCTGAATTTAAAGAGCAGCTGGGAATTGTAAAAAGACAGCAGACAGAACTAACTGAATTCAGCCGACTGAATAAAACTTTTGAAGCTGAAATTCGTAAGCATGAAATATCAGCAGAGCAACAAAATCTCCTTATTGACGAAAAAAGAAATGCAATTCAAGAAGCCAAAAGCAGGAAGAACGTGACGGAAGCCTCACTTTACGAAGCAGAGATTGAATTATTCTCAATTGAACGCCAGCTTTCTGCTTCAAATCAGGAACGACAACAGCTGATTGCCGAGCTGGAAGAATGCAGACAGTCACGTACTGCGCTATCTGACCACATAATTGAATTGGAAAATTCATATAAATTGTTTGATCATATTTACAATATCATCGGTAAGGAAACAGAGAAAATACGCCGACACAGGAATTCACCATAGAAAAGAGCGATCTCACAGCCAGAGAGTCCTGTATAAATGAAGAACTATCAAAAAATTCAGACATCTGTTCTCAGTTCATTGGAAAACAGCAATATTATATTAACTGCATACAAAATATGAAGGAAGTAATCAGCAACCTTACACAAGACATTAAGGAACAGGAGTCCTTCCTTATGGTCTGTCAGAAGAAAGTAGAAAGCATAGATCAATCCATTTTAAGCTTGAAACTAAAATTAGTAGAGAGAATGAATGAGGCCAGAAAACAGGTTGATGTGCTTGACTCTTCATTCTGGGAAGATTTTTACAGCAAAGAGGAGGAAGCCAGCACCAGGGCTCAATTAATTAATCCTTGGATAACTGAGGAATTTAACCGTTCCAGAGAAAAACTTTTTTATCTGGCACTTCAGGTACACAAGGAATTTATACTATCCTCTACCGCCTGCAGAGATAATTTCATCAATTTATCCATGATGTGGAGGGTAAGAAATAACACTGATGGTGATTTAGTAAACTACAGTAGAAGTGACAGAGAAAAGGTATTTCCAGAACTTTTAAATACCCTCTTTCTTTTCACGCCTGTGATATCTACCACATTTGCTTCCGTACAGACTTTTCTAGCAGATATTAAAGAACCAGGTAAAATAGGACAGCTAATAATAGACGAAGCCGGACAGGCCGCTCCGCACATGGCTGCTGGTGCCCTTTTCCGATCTAAAAAAGCTATCATTGTGGGAGATCCAAGACAAGTAGAGCCTGTGGTAACAAACGATGCTGACCATATAAAAAACAGTCTTCTCCGACGAAAATCTAAAACCCTATATTTCAAAGCATATCTCCGTGCAGGAATTTGCTGACCGCATCAATAAATATGGTACCTATCTGAAAGGTCTAAATGAAAATGATTCAGGCACGTGGGTCGGCTGCCCTCTGATTGTACACAGAAGATGTATTAACCCTATGTTCCGAATCTCCAACCACATATCGTACGGAGATTCAATGAAGTTAAAAACCGCCCCGCCCAAACCGGAATTAGCAGTTAAATTCTTATATGATAAGACAGAATGGCTGGATGTCCCGGGAACAGAAAAAGATACACAGGGAAAAAATCATTATGTAGAAAAACAGGGAGAGAAGGTTTGTGAAATGATTGCAGAAAGCTTCCGAAAATACTCCGGCCCACCGGATTTATTTGTGATCTCACCATTTAAGTCCGTTATATCTGGTATAGTAAAACAGTTAGAGACCTGTACGGAATTATCCGAATACGGAGATGCGTTGGAAGACTGGTGTCTTGATAACTGCGGTACCGTCCACAAATTCCAGGGAAAGGAGGCCGCAGAGGTAATCTTTTTATTGGGATGTGGCAGAAACTCTTTAGGAGCCGTCAGATGGGTGAATAGCAATATTGTAAATGTCGCCGTCACCAGAGCCAAATACAGGATCTATGTGATTGGTGACAGTGAGGTGTGGAGGCATTCGAAATATGTGGAAATCTTGCGGGAGGGGATTTAAGTATTCCTTTCCTGGCACTGTATATAGCGGTAGTGACTTCTTTTATGGGAATTAAAGAGGTATCACTCCTGCTTTTTAAGATACTGACTGCCATTAACAAAGTAGCATTTATCACAATGGACTTTTGGGAACAGTCGAATATTTAATTTATGGTCATAATGTTGTAACTTATTTATTTTAACAAAATACTGCTCCTCTTGCTTTGTCAGGGATTCGCTCGATATAATGTCATTATCATTATAGAAAGAACGTCCCATTGCGCTCTTTCTTTTTTTATTTGGAGAATTTTCATAATCTATTACGGAATAAATAGTGTTATGGACTTAAATGTTATATTATTACTAAGGTTGGAAAGAAACGTAAATGGTAAATAAGCAGTCCAGGTCAATAGGTTCGCCGTCCGATTGGGGCGGCGGTATATTTACCGTGTTTTTAGTTTTCTACAACGATCGGGCAATTCATCTGACCAAGGCATTAATTCTGCCAGTTTGTTTTCTGGAACATTATTCCTTGGATAGTGCATTAACTGCTCTAGCAGATATGAGAAATACTCATACGGTTTGAGATTATTCACTTTTGCTGTTTCAGCAATACTATATAAGGCAGCGCTAGCCTCTGCACCGTTCTTCGAATCTATGATGTGCCAACTGTGTTTACCAACGCAGAATGAGCGGACACTTCTTTCAGCTGCTTATCCTCATATAAAGATAACTTAGCGAACAATCGATTCGTTCTTTCTGTGTAGGAAAGAAAAACTGGGTTATGATTGATACAATCGCAGGAGCTGACTCCAGTGCTATTATTTACAGCATAGCTGAGACAGCAAAAGCGAATCATCTAAAGCCTTATGATTATTTTGAATATCTGCTGACAGAGATTCCAAAACACCTAGAGGAAAAAGATAACAGTTTCTGCGAAGATCTGTTGCCCTGGTCAGATAAACTTCCAGCTAATTGCAGAAAATCACTGTAAAAACATGCCGCTCGTAGGAGCGGTTGTTTTTGCGATGGTACTCACTATGGAGCGTTTACAAACTATGCGCCTACGAAAGATCAATACACTTCTTTATGTAGCGCTTACTTTTAAAGTAAGTGCTTCAAAAGATGGCGTCCTATTCAGTTTACATGATTCATGCTAAACTGAAGGCATCATTTTTTGAGGCATTTTTTATGTTTTATTGTAATCCGGCATCTGTCCGGCAGTTCTTTTGACCATGGAAGATACTGAGCTAGAAGCTCTGGGTGTTGGAGATGATTGTTGTTTGGCATCTCTTCAAGAAGATACTTCAAATATTCATACACATCCAGATGATTGGCTCTGGCACTTTCCACCAGCGTATACAAGATAGCGTTAGCCCTGGCTCCCTTTGGAGTATCTGCAAACAGCCACGCACGTCTTGCAGTTGCAAATGGTTTAATGTTTGCCTCACAAAGATTATTTGAAAGTGGAATTCTCCCATCTTCAAGGAAAGTTTCCAGATCTTTCTTTTGATTTACCGCATAGGTAAGAGCCTTGGTAAGATTCTCATTTGTTGTATGCATGGCTGCAGTCTTTTCAATCCACGACCAAAACGCATCAAGGATCGGCTTTGAGGCCTCCTGACGCTTCATTTTCTTTTCTTCAAATGAGAGAGATTCTATTTCTTCTTCAACCTTAAACAGAAGATTGATGTATTCACGGCCCTCCGCTCCTTTCGAACCAGGGATTTCTTTCCCCTTATTATCCAAAGGAATACTTTCTATGAAATATCTGCGGCAATGGGCCCAGCACAGGCATCTTTTATAATTTCCAGCCTTATTATATCCGGCGTATGCATCTGTGATCAGATATCCATGATATTCTCCCAACAGGCTTTTAGCTACTCCCGTGTTTCTGGATTGGGAATAGTAGAAGTATGCTGCCTGCACTTCTTCACATGCAGCACTACGCATTACCCACATGAAAGAATCGGTACTGGCTTTTCTTCCATCTTCCTTATTGCACTGGATTCTGGTTTCATCCATGTGAAGTACCTCACTTTTTAAAAGTTGTCCATGGATCTTCTGATAGATAGGGAAAAACCATTCTTCACTGCACCTGATTGTCCAGTAAGCCATATCTGCTCTGGTAAGTACCAGCCCCATACGGAACCATTCTTTTTCCTGTCTGTTAAAAGGAACTCCCATCATGAATTTCAAATACATGATCTGCGCCGCCAATGACGGTGTTGAAAATGAATGGGGAAGAACTGGAGCGGGAACCCCTGCTTTCACAAATACAGGAGTTTTATTTTCACGATCCTTCTTTCCACAGTTTTCGCACTTGGCAACCTGGCGCACGATCTGCTTTACAATCAGTTTTGCCTGTATAAATTCAACCTCAGTACGAACGATCTCTTTCCCAATCACTTTAAGCCGTCCGCCACACTTTGGGCATTCTTCCCTTTCATTAATTACGTATTCTACAAGTTCTTTCTTTAATCCGGAAAGCATTTCTTCTCTGACCCCTGACTTCCGTGGAGTTTTTTCATGGCTCTTGACCGTGATTTTCTGCTGGTCTTTTAGAAGTTCCTGGGCCAGTTCCGGAACAGATTCAAAAAGGCTCAGCTGACCATCCGTCTGAGATTTTTCAGAAGATGTGCCAAAGATTTTTTTCCGTGCATGAAGCAGTGCCTGTATCGTAAGCGCATAGTTTCGGGGTAGGTATCAAAATTTATTTCCGGATCCTATTGCTAGGATTCGGAAATGCAAGCATTTTACTCTATTCTATTCTTGCAAAGTTTTTGGACGATTTCATTCCAAGGTGCAAGTTTTGCTATCTCGTTATCTGACATGACCTTGCTGGGACGATTCTCTAGCAAGAACTTCAGATATTCATATAGATTTAAGTCATACGCTTTTGCCATCTCTATAATGGTGAGATAGAGCGAATTAGCTGTCGCTCCTTCCGGAGTATCTGAAAAGAGCCAGTTTTTCCGACCTACAGTTACTGGACGGATTGAATGTTTTTTGCAACCCCAAAGTGTAACAAAGTGCAAAGAAAAAGTGTAACACCCTAGAGAGTTTATTTAGTTGCTGAATCTTTCATCAGTGAATGTTCAAATCTCCAGCTGTCTCTATCAAAAACGATGAGGTGGCTGTGATGCACCAGACGGTCGATAAGTGCCGCTGTCAGCTGATCATCATAGAAGATTCCATTCCATTTACTGAATTCTATATTTGTTGTAATAATCAGGCTGCGTTTTTCGTAACAGTCTGCAATTACCTGAAATAATAACTGGGAACCTTCCGCGTCAAACGGAAGATATCCCCACTCGTCACAGATTAGCAGATCAAGCTTACTGAGACGTTTTAGAAGTTTGGTAAGTGAACCGTCCGCTTTTGCATCTGTCAATTCATTTACCAGCGTGGCAGTTTTGTAGAACCGTACTTTTTTCCCCTGCATACAGGCTTCTACGCCTACGGCAGTTGCCATATGGCTTTTACCGGCTCCATTCCTGCCATAGAGAATCAGATTTTCATTTCGGTCCATAAATTCAAGTGTTTTGATTCCATCAATACTTGTTGTGTTTGGAATGATGATATTACGAAAATCATATCCTTCAAATGTTTTTTATATTATCAAATCCTGCCTGCTTTAGATGCAGTTTTTTTTTCGCTTGTTGTTACGGTAATCAAGTTCAGCCCTCAAAACTTTGAGGAGATAATCCTGATAGGTATCGCCAGACATGGATAATGCGTTTTCAGCGAAGGTTATGCTCAGACGCAGTTCCTTACAGCATTCATAAATCTGCTCTTTCACAAGGAACATACCTCCTGTCGGAAGAGGTCATCATATCTTGCATTATTTGTTGCAAAACTAGGCATGGATAAGATATCTGCATTTAATTGCATTGGTTGCAATTGCTGCACTTGCGACGTGAGAGACCTATATGCAGCAAGAATACTGTCTGCATCATTTACTCCATTGCTGATTGCAAATGCAAGTGCACTCTCAGCCGTACGCATATCGTGCTTCTGCAGCATTGTATATAAAGAGGTCAGGCCTTTTCGCTTGCCCTCGGTATTCTGTTTTCAAGATATTTCTGCCAGTTGTCTGGTAACTCCTGATAGAAGGTTGTATATTTTATGGCACTAGGGCGTTTGGACATTAAATCTATGTACGGAAGCCACTTCATTGATTGAAGACCGTTTCCATAAAGCCTTTTATGTTCCATGATGATTTCATAGGATTGGTTCAAGATCCACACTTTGTCACTGGAAGCTTTTATGTATACATTTTCCTGTGCATACTTAGGTGAAGATGAGTAAAGATTATTGTCAAAGGTCACCTTTGCATAATTATCAGCTTTACGTGGTTCGATCAGGAAGATTTCATATGGGACTTCATTAAGTGGAAGCATCTGTGCCTGATCTTCTTGAAACAGGGATTCGATTGTAACACTTTTAACATAATGATTACGCTTTGCATCTTTGTTGCATACTTCAAAAAGCTCCTGATTAAACTGGGAAAAATCAAGGATTGTTGGAACTGGTACGAACATGTTTCTGCGTTCGTAACCAACTTTGTTTTCGACATTACCTTTTTTTCCCAGCCAGCAGCGCCGTTACAAAATGCTGCCTCAAACTTATAGTGTGCCATAAAACGCTTGAAACCTTCTGTCAGCACTCGGTGGTGGCCCTTCCCCATATGTGCTACTGCACTGGAGATTGTCAAATACAATCCTGTAAGGAACTTTGCCCATGTATTCAAAGATATTTCTCATTCCCTGGAGCAGACATTGCTGGTTCTCGCCACCAAATATCTGACAGTAGGAATGATTGCTGAAGGGAAATGACATCGTCAGTTTCAATGCATCCGTCATTTCTCCAGAATTATTGATATAAGAGAAATGTCCAAAGTCTATCTGTGCTTCACCTGGTGGATGATACAGCGGAAGATATGCTTTCTGCTGTGATTGAAATAATTCCTTTTTCTTTTGTGATACATAATACTGAACCGTGCGGAGTTTTACCTCAAGCATTTGTGGGTATTCAGCCTGCAACCGTTCAAACACACGCTTTGCAGTATGACGCTGTTTGCGTGGTGCTTTTAAATCATCAAGGAGCCATTGATCTATGACAGGCTTCAGCGGATCCAGCAGAGAGGTTGAATCCTTTGGTGGATGAAGAGGCTCATTGAAGTCCTCCATATCCAGATATTTTTTGACAGTTTCATAGTGATAGCCTGTCCGACGCATGATTTCCCGGATAGAAATCCCTTCACTTTCATAGAGACGTTTGATATACTTAATATCATCCATTGATAACATTCCTTTCTTCCTCCTTAAGTTCTCGACAAACATAAGGATAATGGATTTGGAAGGGTGTTACAATGGATTTTTTTCGATGCAGGGAGTGTTACACTTTTGGATTGCATTTCGTTACAGTTTTATTTTACACTAAACAATTGAATTTTCGCTAAGGTTATTGCTCAGGCTGCACCGGCCATCTTCCGGATAAGTCATAAGAAAGTCTCGACGGTTTTTGATATGTGATCGCTTTCTTAAGTTTGGCATTATCTCCGGGAGTGACTTGGTTTGCCCACGCCAAGAAGCCCTCAACGACTGGTTTCTGGTCTTTGAGGCGACGATTTCCGATCTGCTTGTATGAGAGCCCTTTTTCCTTATAGATCCGCTCATACTCAAACAGCTTATTGCAATACAAAACACCCTGTACTGCCGGATGGCTATAATCCTTCTCATGGCCTTTGGGGATAGCCTCCAATAGATATCTTCTGATATGCGCAAAGCAACAACAACGCCTGGCTTCATTCACCTTGTTGTAGCCCTGGTATGCATCTGCCATTAGATAAAATCCAGGTTCCATACCCTTTAGGAATTGTTTGATATTTTCTCCTGCTCTTGTGGGCGTGTAATTATAGAGGATGATGGGATTTAATCCATCTTCACCAGTTCGAACAACCCATAAATAAGATTTTGTCTGTGCCCGCCGGTCTTCCTCTTTTAATACCTGGATTGGAGTCTCGTCCATCATAAGGAATCTGCGTTTTAGCAGTTCTCTATGAAAGTAATCATACAGCGGCTTTATATATTCAACGCCAACTATAATCATCCAGTGTGCCATAGAAGTTCGTCCTATTGGAGCCTTCATCTGTAGGAAATCCTGCTCCTGGCGATAAAGAGGGATATACAATCCGTACTTTCGATAAATGATATATGCCAACAAGGACTCTGAAACATAACTTCCGGAAATCAATGCAGGTATTCCATTATCCTTTATAAACTGTGGTTCCTCCGTATCCTTGCACTCCGGGCATGAATACGTGGTTGCCATGTATTCGATACGCTCCAGCTTTGGCGGAGTATAAACGATTTCACTTCGGATTAGTTCTGTTCCAATCGAAATCATTTGGGCTCCGCAGATTGGACATGTTTTATCTTCTTTGGTCAGTGTATCTACATTTATCTGTCTGGTTGGAATGTCCTTAAATTGTTCTGCTAAAGTAGGTTTCTTTTTTCGGGATTTCTTTAGAGAAGGGACAACTTCCGGTTCGATTAGTTCCACCGGTTTCTCGTCCTCTGTAAGATTATCAAAAAGGTTCAATTGACCTGCTACGTTATCCACGCGACGTTCACTGGAAGCACCAAAATACTTCTGGCGAAACCAAGCCAGTTCAGCCTTAAGATTATCATTTTCAGCCTGCTGTTTATTCAATGCTTCCACCAGTGTTTTTATCGTAGTATTTAGTTGTGAAATCATATCTTTCAGTTCGATGAGCTGGATATCTTTACTACTGTTCGCCACGTTTTTGCTCCTTAGTTTACTATAAAAAGTATACCATAAAAAGAGCGAAAAATCCAGTAAAATCAAGGGTTTCAGCTGGTTTTAAGAGCCTTTGGCTGCTCAATTTCAAGCCCCGTCATAAGCCAGTCGAATTGTTGCCAGGTAATGTTTTTTGCCTCATTGCTATTTCTTGGCCATCGGTACTTGCCTTGTACAACGTCAAGCCGCTTATAGAGAAGAACCATTCCATCAGGCTCTCGGAGCAGAACCTTGATTCGATCACATCGTCTGCCACAGAATAGATAAATTGACCTGGCATCCGGTTCCGTTTTCAATTGGTCTAGAATGATGGCGTAGAGTCCATCTATGGACTTACGCATATCCGTATAGCCTGTAATGATATAGATGTTGGTTGCTGAGGATATATCACCTAGCACAACATGACACCTCCCATGCATTTGAGAGTAGTTTCGATCAGGTCTTTATCTGTGTTATTAAAGAAACGAATTGTTGTATTGCCAATCAGGATTTCAACAGTCGGCATCGGAACAATGCAAGTATTTTGCTCTACTTTCAAAGGAGCAGGCATTGATGCCGAATCCTGTATTAAGTTAACCTTTACCACTTCCTGTAAAGGAGCTGATGTTTTCTTTCCTTGATCAGATAACATGGGGATCACCATTCCACGCTTACGAAGTCTACTGATCCAGTTATAAAAGGTGCCTGGATTAATATCATTCATTTGACACCATTGATAGTCGGAGAGGCCGCTTTGTCGGCACTCCATGATGAGCAGAAACTGCTCATCGGCAGAAATTCGTTTTGATCTCATAATTGCTAGTCTCCGAAATAGAGTAAAATGCTTGCATTCTCGCAAAGGATTGGAGTAAAACGCTCGCATTTCCTGATAACAATTATAGCGATAAATGGCGATAATTAAAATCTACCCTTAAACTATGCGCTTACCCTGTATCATGTTTTCGATTTGGATACGCTGCTTTTCAATCAGCTTGTTCTGATCAGCGATCAGTTGTTCTTTTTTCAGCCAAAAGTGCACGCAGTTTTAAAAGTTCTTCTCGTTCAGTCATGGTATCTTTCCTTTGATTTTTGTTAAGATAAGTATACCATTTTTCTCCTGTTTTTACTATAATTAAAGCATATATAAGAGACTGAAAAATGCTGAAAACGTGGCGGTTTCCGGCACTTTTACCGTCATTTTTATTTGTTTAAAAGCAGATATTTTCTTTGCTTATTTTTATATCATGATGAGCTTTTTTCTGTTCAATTTCCAACCCTTCCAGAAGCCATCCCACCTGCTTTGCGGAAATCTCTCTGACCATTTGAGAATCTTTTGGCCATTGAAATTTCATCTTTTCCATTAGCTTCTTATGTGCCAGTATAAATCCATTTCTGTCATATCGCAGGATTTTAACAGAATCTTTTTTCTTATTGCAGAAGACAAATATACAGGCTTCTGCAAATGGATCCATTCCGAACTGGAGCTGCACCATGGATACAAGGCTGCTGATCTGTTTACGAAAGTCGGTAGCCCCAATCGCAAGATAGATATGCCTGGCATCAGCGGTAAAACGATTCAGCATTCCCTCACCAGCTTTTGCATCAGTTCTGCCAAGAGTGGAATCTGTTGTGGGTTATTTACAAAATCGAAAAATCCTTCCAATTGACGATTATTTCGCTATCAGCTGCACCAGCCTTCTTTTAATGGATCATTGACCATAACTTCAACGAATCTGTTTTCCATTAACCCCGGCTGGTTATCCTGAACTTTACGGTGCCAGTAATAATAAGCATGTTTCGTAATTCCATTTTTTTCACACCAGTCCTCAACTTTTAGGCCACTGGCTGCTCTGTCAGCGAAGCGCTCCTTCCACAGGATGCCATCTTTAGTTTTCATTATGATTTTCCTCCAGTAATCTTATTAATGGAAGAATACCATTTTTAGGGCTCAGATGGAATGACGCCTTGTTTTGAAGCGCTTACACTTTTAAAAGCAAAAAAATTGCAGTAACCGCAAAATTTGTAAATTTATGCGTAAATGGTAAATAACCAGTCCAGGTCAATAAGTTCGCCGCCCGATTGGGGCGGCGGTATCTTTACCGTGTTTTTAGTTTTCTACAACGATCTGGCAATTCATCTGACCAAGGCATTAATTCTGCCAGTTTGTTTTCTGGAACATTATTCCTTGGATAGAGCATTAACTGTTCTAGCAGATATGAGAAGTACTCATACGGTTTAAGATTATTCGCTTTTGCTGTTTCAGCAATACTATATAAGGCAGCGCTAGCCGCTGCACCGTTCTTCGAATCGATGATGTGCCAGCTGTGTTTACCAACACAGAATGAACGGACACTTCTTTCTGCATCATTGTTATCAAGAGGTATTTCCGGATCCTCCAGAAATACTCTTAAAAAACTGTTCCTGATTGATGGAATAAGTAAGAGCACCTGCCAGTTTTGAACTCTTATCCAATCCCGTTTTACCGGCATACTCTTTTACCCATTCAAAATAAGCATCCACAAGAGGCTTGACTGAGTTTTTTCTATGATCCAGTCTTTCTTCATCGGATGATTTTCATACATATGATCTACATGATAGATTGCAGCAATTCTTTTTACCGCTTCAGCTGCTATTTTCTGCCCCGGTGTAGAAGGTCCGTTTTTTCCACTGGCTTTTACAATCTCAGCGAATCGTCTTCTGGCATGAGACCAGCAACCTGCAACCTTTAGATCATCAGAGCGTTCTTTCGCCAGGGTGTGATATACCTGATAACCATCTGTCACAAGAGTCCCTTTGTATCCTTTTAGGAATTCTCTTGGAGCGGCAGTCCCTCTCGTTCCTGGATACTCGTAAAGGAAAACCGGTGGTTTTTCCGGACTGCCAGGTGAATGGTAGACCCACATATACTGCTTGCTTTTTTCCGGCATTACAAATGGAGTTTCGTCACAATGTATATGGTGGCTTTTCATAATCTCTGCCTTCATCATGTCACGTACCGGACCAAGATAGTATTGGTAAATACGGATCAGCCAGCCGGCCATGTCTTGTCTTGGAATGTTAACATCATTCCTTAAAAACTCTTCAGAAAGCCGGTTTAATGGTACTGCATTGACATATTTGGCGTTAATGATGGCTCCTGCCAGTTCCGGGGTAAGGATGCTGTGACTTAATAGACGCAGAGGAACCTCTGCGCGAAGAATCCCGCCTGTATCATGATTTCCAGCATATACTTTGATGTGATGCTCCAGTACTTCAAAGTGAGCCGGTACATACTTAAGCTCCTTATATATTTCATCCGGCAGATAATGCCAGCCCTTTGAAAAGTGTTCTGAGAGCTCTTTTTCCGTACGTTCATGTGGTACGATGATGGTCTCGATATCCTTCAGATTGATATCACGCTTTCCCTTGGAACGAGGCTTGCGCTTACGAACAAGGACTGTTTCCATATCCAGTTCTTCGGGAATTCCATTCTCAGTCAGTGACTCAGCCTCATTGAGGATACACAGATTTTCAAGGTCAAAAGATAATTGCCCTTCTATCGGCAGAGTCTTCTCAGATTTCCTGCCAAACCGATTCTGTGTAAGAATGGAGATTTGTTCCTTCATACTTTCAACTTGATGGAGCATCTGCTCATTCTGCTTTTGAATGGTAGTATTCTGCTCCGAAATAAGCTGGAAACTTTCATGCAGCTGCAAGTAAAGCATAACAATCATATCTTTAGAGAGATTATCCAGTTCATCCTTAGTAATAGTAGTCTTTTCCATAGGATTATTATACCATGAAAAGCTCTGAAATTCAGTATATTTCTGGTGTTTTTTAGCTTTAGGATAAAGGATTTAGCTGTCAAGATACTTTGTATAGTCGGGAGTTAATAGATCTCCGGTTTTACCTTGGATATGATCTTTTTCTGCTCAATGGAAAGCCCCTCCATCAGCCATCGGAATTGCTGGTGGGTAATTGATTGTGCTTCCTGGGTACTGCGTGGCCAGTTTAGATGACCGTTTGTTAGTCTCTTATATAAAAGCAGCCAACCGTCACCTTCATACAAAAGCGCTTTCATCCGGTCTGTTTTTCTTCCGCAAAACAGATAAATACTTCCGGGTTCCGTTGGATCGAGCTCAAAAGAGCCACTGATCATAGATGCCAGTCCATCTATCCCCCGGCGCAGATCCACATATCCGGTACAGATATAGATATGCTTAAAGCCTGAAGCATCATTAAGCATTTCGAACCACCTTCAGCACTCTGGAGAGAAGTTCCATTGGAGTTGATTCACTAACTCCCAATATAGTATTTCCAATAGCAATGGTCATTTGATAAGTAGAAAGATTTTCACTTATTGTAACAGGAACAGTTTTCCGGGAGAGCCGGCAGTTCAACAAAGCTGTTATGTATCAGAGCAGCTTCTTTTACTTTTCTTAGCCAGTAGTAATAGGCATGACGTGATAACTGGTGCTGTTCACAGTATTCATCGACTTTCAGACCACTTTGACAACGGTCTTTAATAATTCTGGTCCACTCACTGAGTCGGATCTGGTTGGTTGCAAGTCTTGTGTCCATGTGGAGTTCCTCCTTGAGTTCTGTGTGAAAAGTTTGTTAGAAACTTTTCAACTTTACACCATTATCTCAATTTTATGAGGAATCCAAAAGTAGACGGGTTATTTACCATTTACATTTATGCGATGAATAAAGTGTACAAAAATGCATTATTTGTTGACCATCTGTATTAAAGGTGAGAAGATTATATAGTAATTAAATCCCTATAATAATTACAAGAATATCTTCATTAGGGGGGGGATGTTCGAAATGAGATTATTATTAAATTTGAAAAAGCAAAGGAGAGGCTAAAATGAGTAAAAAATTATTTCGTATTTTTATGGTTGTCTGTTTAATGCTTGGAATGACAACTACTACTGCATTTGCAGAAACTAGAACTATTACAAGGACTAACCGTTATTACATATTAAATAATGGACATTATGATTATATAGTACATGATAATAGTGATAATAAACCAGGTGCATTAGTTACAGTAAACACAGTTTATACTTATGATTCAAAAAATAGAGAGAATACAATACAACTCTCTTCTGTTAATGCTACTATAACAGGTTATAACGCAAACAAATATTACTGTGAGACTAAACAGCTTAGCCCTAAGGATGTTCGTTTAATTTTAGAAACTGATGATAATGAAATAGGTTATATACGTGTATACATCACCTCAGGACATGGTAATCTTAAGACTTATTGTGTGAATTATAGAGGACCACATTAAATAATATGTATACATTTATGCGGTTTTATAAAATAGTACAACGCAAATGATTCAAAACTTACAAAAAATAATATAAAGGGAGTGTTGCAAAATGATATGAAATCTTTATGATTTCATATCAGGAGCAATGCTCCTGTTCCTTTTACCCCAAAAAATCAGTCGTCTTATCTGTAAGGTAAGCGCATGGTTGGTTCTTTCCAACCTTAGTTGATTTTATAGTAATATTAATTTAACAGAAGCTTTGATTTTAATAATTGAAAACTATTCCGACCATACATAATCCTTTTGGTTAATTTGATTTTATTTACGCTTCCTTCTGCTAAGCCATTATTGTATTTATAATGAATGCCATTTTTGACAGCATCAATATCTGCATGTAATCCATTTATGTAAGTATCTAGTTCATCAATATGCAGAGCAGCGGCTGTTGTCAGCCATGAGACCAACTTATTTTCCTTTCGTGAAAATACAATGCGATGAAATTCTCTTAGGAGTGTATATAATTGTCCAATTACCGGATACTTTATTATCGTTGCCTCGTACAGCTCTTGTGTCATTCCTTTCACATTCTCTAAATTACGATAGATTAATTGACACAGGCATTTCCTCGGAATATATTCAACAGACACTGTTTGTTCAACTGCGGAAATATGTTTCTAATGAGTTCTTTCTTTTTGCATAAAAACACGCAAAGAAGCTATGGTTCCGGTATATCCCTTGTGACAAATGTATTCGTGAATCTTTTTATAGGTTATTCCTTGTAAACGCATTTCTATCACTTCCTGCTCATAAGGTGCAAGCTTACCTGGCATCCGACAGTCATAATGAGTTGGAAGAGCACTCTTCCACTAAATATTTTTTTACCGTCTGATATGCATGACCTGTCAGGCGAGTGATTTCATCTATGGCATGTCCTTCTGAATACAATTTCCTTACCTCATTGATTGCCAGCTGCTTGTTTGCCATTGCCTGAATATGCTGGCGTTCCCGTACGTTTTCCCTTTGAAACGGAAGGTCAGCCACTGTTATAGAAAGATATTTTGTATAGTGGTAGAGGCGGAGTGCAGAAAAAGGGCTATATCATTTACGGAATAGCCCTCGGTTCGCTTTTTCTGTGCAAACAAGATCCGTTCACGACGGTTTCTGGTGTCATAGAGTGCCTGTATTTCTGGATTTGATACCGTTGCAGGTATCACGATCCTTGACGGAAACAGACGATACGTATATTTTTCAACTGCATCAGATAAATTTTTGAGCAGATGGAACCGATCGCTAATCTGTAACGCATTTGGATGAGATTTTTTAGCTGCAGAGGAATAAGTTTGTGCTCCGTCGCGAGAGATTATCTCTAAACATGGATAAGATTTCAACCATTCTTCTACTTTTGAAGCTTCGCGGGAATCAATAATATCAATAATCCTATGTGTATCCAGATCTACCATGACCATACCATAACTATATCGTTTCCGAAAGGCAAAATCATCCACACAAACTCGAATTACAGAAGCTTTATCCACAAGTGCCGGCATTTTTTTTAAGCAGATCACAGATGCTGCTTTTGCAGGCTTTGACAGATCCTGTTTTAAATAAAGATGACGCACTGATAGAACTTAATTTTGTAGACGTAACTAATATTTTTTCCATAAGGCGATTTGTCTTTTTTCCCTTTTGGATTTACAAAATCAAAGCGTTCGGAAAAGGTTTTAAGTACAATCTAGATTATCACAAAACATTTTCCTTGTTGTTAATAAAAGAATAGTCTGCTTATCCTGAAATAGAATATCCTGAATTTCACGTTCATAAACGGAATGTACTCTTGCTGAAGGGCATCCACAATATGGACAACTAAGTTTTTCTTTCACAGATTGAATTGCTAAAATAATTTGGTTGTTCTTTATTTTACAACTGGTACATTCTAAACTGTTATCTAATAATTTTATAAGTTGCTGTTCCATACAATCACCATCCTATAATCTGATTATAAGACTATACTATTATAAAATCAACCAAGACTGGAAAGAACCATTTAGGCGCTTACAAAGAATATATGGAAAAATCCCCCATGCCATATCCTGTCATCCAACACTCCTATGCTTCTCCAGAAGCAGTTGCATGGGTCATCCATCAGAAATACGAACTGGCTATTCCCCTGTACCGCCAGGAAAAGAGTGGGAAACAGATCATATATCAGTTTGGAGGTTTACACAATCTTTGGGATACTCCCCTTGACCACTATCACTATGGTTCTCATTTTTCCGTAAGTATGGCACTTATCAACAAGAATAATTCTTCTCAAAAAAATTATGTGTATGATTTTGCTTCCCGGATTGTGGTAATGTTAAGTATTTCAATATTATCCCCATTGTCTCTTTTTATCTTGACAACCAAGTCACTATGTCCATAACTTCCCGTTTATTTATCACCATAATTTTTCACTTTAAAAATATACACTTTGCTCGCCACATAATTTAAAAATATAACAATAATATTAGAAAAAATTTTAACCCCCACTCCTATACTCCCCAATAAATTAACTCCCACGTACATAATCAAAACATCAAGAATGCCTGTTATCAGCCGGCAGGAAAAAAAATTTGTAGCCTCATGTAATAATTGCTTTCTAGATGTACCTTTGCTCTCAAAAAACCCATAATTTATTTGTTATAAAAGCAAATAAGACAGCCAAAATCCAAGCAATAATATTACTTTTTATATTTCCCATCCAACCAGTCTCATATAACCCTGCATAAACAGCTGTATTTATAATGGTAGTACACCCTCCAAAAAACAGATATAAAATAGTTTCTTTATAATTTATTTTTTTCATATTATTTATCCAAAAATTGATTTAATATATTTTAGTGAGCTTTTCAATTCAACTAGATTTTCTTGCTTCCCCATCTCAATTGATATATAATTTTTATAACCTTCAGCAATTAAAATGCGTCTTAAGTCTTCATGAAGTTTCCTTGATTCAATGATTTTAAGCCCCGGCTCACTAATATGAACATGATTAATCCATTCTCCTTGTCCGATTAGCATAGAAATATCTTCATTATTATAAATTATTGTTCCTAAATCTAAATTTAATTTTATACCCGGTGAATTAATTTCTTTTATAATCTCCAACACGTCTTCCGTTTTATTTAAAAAATTTGTTCCATATATTATAGGATTAGCCTCAAGTGCCAACGTGGTGCCAGATCGATAAGCCAAATCGCCCACTTCTCTAAAAAAATCAACAGCAATACTATAGTCACCTTGATGATACAAATTACGATTTTTGGGGCAACCAAAGACCATGTTAGGACAGCCAATTTGATGTGCAAAATTTATAGCCTGATACGTATACCTTTTTAACACTTCCCGTTGTTGTTCATCTGCAAATATTTCTTCCTTCATTCCATACCAAATAGATTGCATAGAACAAATTAGAAATCCATACTGTCCTTTAATCTTTTCAGCAATTTTTTTTGCTTCTTTATACTTAGAATAAGGATCTTCTCCGACAATAATAGATGGCGCAATTTCCAAGCCAACATAATGATAATTCTCCATCATAGAAAATACTTCTTCATTATATTGAGGATCCCATGCTATATTTGATATTGCCATTTTCATCAATTTAATCCTCCGTTCTAAATTCCTCTAGCTCTTCCCATAATGCTTCCGGGATTTTATATGATAAGGCTTGAATATTTTCTTTCAATTGTTCCGGCTTACTCGCGCCTAAGACTGGATAAATTTTCCTCCTCAAGCACCATTGCAACGCAACGGCGGTATAGGCTGCTTGGTATCTATCACAGGTATCTAAAAAGAAATCTATACGCTTTTTATTTTGTTCATAAAAATTTTTAGTCTTATCATAATGAAGTATACCGCTCTTAGCTATACGTGAATCTGTTGGTATGTTATTCCGGTATTTCCCAGTTAAATAACCTTGACACAATGGAGAAAACCCTAAACTTCCTAACCCGTATTTATCACAAAATTTTTTCACTCCATTTTCTTCAGCTTTTATTAATGCATAAGAATAAATAAACTGTTCTGTTATAGGTTTTTCTAAATTTAATTTTTCACAAACTGTCCAGCATTCCTCTAATGCACTTTGTGGCCATTCCGAGGTTGCCCAGTATCTTACCTTACCGCTTTCAATTAAATAATTGAAAGTGCGAACTATTTCTTCCATTGAAACTTCCGGATCATAGCGGTGTGCATAATACAAGTCCACATAGTTCATCCCAAGTTCATTCAAAGAATTTTCAAATGCCCATAAAATATGCTTTCTGGATAACCCTTTATGATATGGAGAATCTCCAATGGGCCATGAACCTTTAGTAGTTAAAACGTATTGCTCTCTAGGATATTTTTTTAAAGCACGCCCAAGTAAGCCTTCTGCTTTGCCATAATTATTGGAAGTATCAAATGAGCGTATTCCCAAGTCCCAAGCCGTATCAACCATATTTTCTGCGTATTCCTGCATAATACTCTCGGTACCTACCGTCAACGCAGTCCCAAATGTTATTTCTGTAATTTTTAAGCCTGAATTACCTAATCTAACATATTCCATTATAAAAACTCCTTTCCATTTAGAGATGGATCATAACTATAAATCAAAGAGGTAGGGCGATTTTTGCTTTCAATCATAATTTGCCCGATATATTCACCAATTAATGCCAAAGCAGCAAATACGAATCCAAAGAATATAGATATTAACACTCCTATATAAAAAAATCCCTTCCAATAGCCATCTGCAACAAATATACCAATAATATTAATCAAAAAAATAATACTTGCGATAGGTAACATTAGGCTTATTTTTCTTAATGGCTCAATTGATATCCCTGTCAAGCTATCCAAAGCATACCGTATCATAGACTTTAAATTATATTTTGTTTTACCAGCAAATCGTTGATTACGAGTATATATTACGGTTTCTGTTTTCATCCCCAGGAAAGGAACCGTTACCCTAAAAACGCCATTGACTTCTGGGAGTGCACGCAGTTTTTCCAATGCTCGTCCCGAAAGTAAACGATAATTTGCTGCTCCTCTTTCCAAATGTATTTTTCCAGATAAACTATCCAAAACTCTATAATATATAGAAGCAGTAACTCTTTTAAAAAAATTGTCATTTTTTCGCTTTTCTCGGTTAGCAATAACAATATCTGCACCAGATTCATATTTTTTAAGCATTTCAAGAATTAAATCTGGTGGATCCTGTAAATCAGCATCCATGACCACAACAATATTGCCTACGGCCATGCGTATTCCCGCATAAATAGCTCCTTCTAATCCAAAGTTACGTGTCAAATTAATAATTCCAATATGATTTGGATACCGCTCTTGCATCATTTGCATTTTTAAGAGTGTTCTATCTTTGGAACCATCATTTACTAAAAGAATCTCATATGTATAATTACTTAAATCTAATGCAGCCATCGTAGCCATACAATATTCTTCAACGATCTCTTCTTCATTATACATTGGTGCTATGACCGTTATCAATTGTTTCATAAAGTTCTCCCTAATCGGTAATTTTTTCTATACTTTTAACAAGGTAATTTTGCTTTTTAAATAACATATTTAGTGCTAAAGATAAATACTTCACTATGATGGTTAATATGATAAAAACACCGCCAAAACCCGCTGATAAAAACCCCATAATTGGTGCCCAGCCTTCTATAGGATGATTACTGCCAAGATAAACAATGACCGTATATCCTCCTGTCAATAATGCAAAAATAAAAAACAAGCAACTAATCAGAAGAGTTATCTTTGTAACAGTATCAGTAAATAAAATCAATGAATCAATAGCCAATTCCCTGCGATTTTTCATTTGCGCTTTATCATAAAACTTTTTTGAATTTTGATTGGGTCTGAAAAGGATACTGTCACACGGCAGTCCACAATTAATATACATTGCCTTTCTATAAGGAATAGAGTTTCCCATTGCCTTTATTCGATTTACTGCACGCCTAGACAAAACACGAAAAGATTCTCTTTGCAAAGAATAAGCGCTGCCTTCTTGTCGTTTGCCCCAATTATAAATTTTATAAAAAAGCGTGGAAAAAAAATCTAGTTTTTCATCTGTTACAGCCGATACAATATCGTATCCTTGTAATGAACGTTGATACACTTTCCACATTAAATCTTGTTCATATTCCGTCAATAGATTATCAAATTCAAAAATAAAATCCCCAATAGCCATATCAACACCAGCATTCATAGAAGCTTCCAAACCATGATAATAACTCATATTTATTATATTAATTATATGCCCAACATGATGTTCTTTCACATACTTTATTATTACATCAATACTGTCATCATTTGAATTGTCATTAACAAATACAATCTCAAATTTTTTCAAAATGATTTTCCATTGTATTGAGAATATATTCTAGCCAGTTTTCAAGCTCGTTTCCATTATTATGAACATAGGCAACTATAGATATAAAATTTTTTTCTTTATTACTTATCATATTATTCTCCTTGTAATACGTCATCTAAGTCATATACAGTATTAATTTTACCACTTAATACACTTACAAATGTAGGACCTTTTGAAAAATATTTAATTACAGTTGGCCTTGAATCATCTATTTCAGACGCTTTTAAAATTGGCTTCATAGAGAATAATGAAGAGTGGTACTTAAATCCATATTCATCTCTCATATACTTCCGAGCCAAGCTAGACATATAATTCCAAGCAGAAACTGGCTTAGCTGTACAATCGTTACAATTACCCAATTGTCCTGGGCTACAATGTCCATTACATCTCTTTTGGCATTCAAAAACAGGAACCTCATCATAGCTAGTCATATGGGGGGTAAATGTTACCGATGTCAAAGAATGAAGTCCGGTCTTTCCAAATGGCATAATTGAGAAAAAAGGCCCATCCATAACCGTAAGACCTACATCTTTCAATTTATCATTCACTTCACATAAAATAATCTCACAAAGCTCATATTTTATTTTAAACGGTTCAAAACTCAACTGTTTCAGAATTTGATTTACAGAAGCATACGTCGCATTTAAAATAAAATCACTGCAAACAACCTCTCCGGACTTTAAGTAAATCTCATACTGGCTCTCTGTTTTCTCGATTTTGGAGATACGGATATTGTATCGAAATTCTATGTTTGAATATTTGCTAATCTCTGCCATTAGCCATTTTTTTAAAACTTGCGCATCGTAAGTATATTCTTTTGTCAAAAAAGCTCCATCACACATACCAGACTTAAAGTATTTGGGAGCAGACAATTCCTCACATTTAATATCTGCATTTTGGCAGAATTTTTTAAATTGATTTGCATCGGTCCAAGAAAAAGTAGATGAAGTTGCATAAACTTGGTCAAATTCTGAATGAATACAAAAATCATATTCTTCATTAAAACGTGAAAAGTAATTTGCTGATTTAATAGCCGTAGAATATGAACGTGGATAATGGTATCCCATATGTACTCTTGCCTGATTGATATATGTAGCACGCATAAATGGAGCCGCATCGTGTTCTAATACCAAAACTCTTTTACCCATCTTTCCACAAAAAAGGGCTGAATATAATCCATATAGTCCTCCTCCGATAATGATTCGTTCAAAGTACATATTAATATCCTCTGTAATTATAGTAGTAGTTATTTATATCCCTCTCCAAGGATATCATAGGAAATCATCTGTTAATACTTGTAGAAAAGTCACAACTAATTTTTTATCACTCTTTTAAAATCATTTATTTTACGCCTATATAATCTTTCGCCTAAAAGTATAATTGCCACTACTCCAGAAATACTATAATATCCAAATAATATAATATTACTAACATGATTCATTTTATTTTCATAACGTACTTCGATTACATGTTGTCCTTTTTCTATTTTCCAAAACGCCTGCATTTTATAAATTTCTGGTTTTATCAATTTTCCATCAACATAGTATTGATAATACCTATTAGGATAGAGTAGAAATGCCATCGTTGCATTTACTGGAGCATTTACAGTTGCTTTATAGTAATTGGCATCATTTGTTGAGAAGTCAGTTAATGCATCAGTGCTCAAATCATGAGAATAAAAGTATCCATTATCTAATACATTAGGAGAATCTTCTATATATTGTACACCTTGAGTGAGATAAGTTGGTACATATTTTTTTAGTGTACAAATTCTGAATTCATTACTTATCCATATATTACTTTTATCCCAATCGATTACTTTATCGAATACGTTTTGATAATTCGCAATTGAGGCTTGGTCTGCAACGATAAAGTCTCCCCTAGTATTCAATATATATTCCCAATTCAGGATATTAAACCACGGGAAACTATTAGAATATTCTTTTGGCAAGCATGTGTGAATATCATGACCAATGTAGTTTGTTATATCATGACTACTAATACCAAACCATTCATAATTTCCCGGAATAAATACGGTTACGCTTTGGCTTGCATCCAAGTGTGCAAACTTATATTGACTTTTTTTATCTAAAGTATCAATATAGTTATTTAATTGCTTTTGGGCATAATAATTATAAACAATACTCTTACCCATAAAATCATTATACAAAACATTTAACTGATTTTGCTCATAAAAGATATTTATTCCTGTAAATAACAAAATAACAGACCATAAAATTATAACTTTATGCGAATGCCAGCCATAACAATATACAGCATACATTATTACTGCCATTCCAAGTAATTCTAATACAAGTTTTTCCGAATTAAATACTGGTATGGACACCCTAGATGAAACCAATGCATATATAATTGCAGTGACAAATCCTACAAAGGACACTTTTTTATATGCGGCATTTTCTTTCCCCTCAGGCAGATATTTAAACGCTATACTCATCGAAATATAAAAAATTGGAATTGTAACCATCATATAACGAATAGGTAAATGTGTCTGTCCCAAAATAGGTAACAACGAATAAAACCACGCTCCTAACGGGGTACTCATTCCTGTCGCTACTAATAATAGTAGAATGTTAATTCCCACACCTATCTTCATAAATAAGAGATCAGCCTTACTCATATCCCGAAATGTTTCATATTTAACAATTAAAAAAATGACAATTGACCAAATCACGCCAATATTAATAATTGCTAACTGCTCAATTCCATTTATCGCTGCAAAAGAAGAGAATATAATTAATACAAAATTTCTAACATCAAGGTTCATACTAACCGCATCAAATAAAGTATTCCCTGCAGGCTTTACAATCATTTTAATGTATAATAATACATTAGTATAATATAAAAAGCAAATTGCGGTTGCTCCCATAACAGGACTAAAAACTCTAAATAAAATTTTTTTGAGCGACAAATCTTTTCTATATATGATTCCATAGCTTATAGATATAATAATACATATTCCTACAAGAGCTACAGCCAAAGTTATATAACCCGCAGTAAAAGACAAAACAAAAGGAAGCGGTAGAAACCACCAAAATTTCTTCTTATATCCAATAATATTGCTAATACTAAAGTATAAAAGAGGGAAAAACAAAAAAGTTACAATAGCGTGACTACTATACCACATTTCATACAACAATAGTGGCAAGCAACTACTGGCTAGCAAAAGACCCCGCCAATTATCCATGCTAAAAAACTTCTTTCCTAATTTCTGGGCGTAATACAATGCTACCTCTAAATGAATTGCATAAAATAAGATATAAAAGACTTTTTGTTTCCCAGTGATATTTCCCAACCATGCAAAAATCATATTCGGAAAATACATTACCGGAATCTGTGCCCTTAAGAAAAACTCAGTCGCACCATTGGAAGAGTTCGCATCCACTCCACTAATGATCCCTTTACTTAAAAAATCTCCTAATTTTACAAACGATGAATAACATAATTGAAGCTGATCCCCTAACATTCCAAATGTCACAACATCAGAAAATATTTTTTGTCCACCAAAAACACAGAATACAAAAAAGGTGATTAATGAAGAACTATTGAATGCAAAGAAGTTTTTATCTTTTTGCTTTTCATAAAACTCCATCTTAAGTTTCTTAAAATTCATTTTTTATTTCCTCCTAATTAAATATTCCCATCATTTACTGATGAAACGAAACATCCATTTCAAATTTCTAAAGGCTGAAGTACCGTATATCGTCTGGTTGAGCCTATGAACGCTACCGGTTCTATTGAAACCAGAACTTATCTGCGCGGACGTAAACCTTCTTTGAGCCAGGAGGATATTCAAAATATCGAGCAGCTGATTCAAAAACTTCCGGACATTTAATCATTGAAACTCTAGATCTTTCTGTTAGTGATGAGACCGTTTGTAAAGCAATTCAAAAACTTGACTATATTAATAAAAAGAATTCATTTCATGCTCCGGAGCAGGAGCAGCCCCGAAGCAAAAAAAGAGGCACTGCTGGTAACAGGTCAAGCCGGAATGCGATATAAGCAATCTGGTCTTTCATGATGAAAATGGTGTCAATACCGATAGGACACGACAATATACGCGTGCTTTGGGAGGACACTTGGACCAGAATTCGCTAATCATTATGGATAATATGCGTTCTCATCATGTAAGAACGTAAAGTTTATTCTGGAACAATCCGTATTTCATTATCTTTATCTTCCACCACATTGTACGGTTTTAGATCAAATTGAAAAACTCTGGTCAAAAGTCAAAGCTTTTCTTCGCAAGGCAAAGGTACGAAATGCGAAAGAACTCCCTGGCACCATAAAGAATGTTTCTGCAACAATCAGCGAATCGGATTGTCAGGGGTGGGTTCGTGCGTGTGGATAAATGCATTAATCTGCTGGAATGCCATAGACAACTGTAAAAAATAATTTATTAGAGTCTCTTTGTAAAGGCTTCCTTGTAACACAAAAAACCAGATCTATAGCTAAAATTCCTTTTTCCCATTTAAATGTACCTTTTCTCTTTAAAAACCGGCAAGAATGGGAACAAAGCAAATCCTATATGCCGACATAATTTAAATTATTTATTCTTATTGAACAATCTATGCAAAAAACTACCTTCATACGACGGAATTTGCTGTTGTTTTATTTTTCCTTCTTTCCACTGTTTAATTTCTTCCTGCATTTTTTTGATTTTTTCGTCTCTTTCAGCAATGTCCTCAATTAACAAACCCACATGAATTTCACTTTTTTCCAATTTCTTATAAACTATCTTTAGATGATTATCACGTTCTTTAATATCTTTATATATTGTAGCTAAATGATTATCACGTTCATCCAAATCCTTATGCAGTGCCTTCAATTGAACATCCCGTTCATCAATTTCTCCATGTAACAATTTTATATGATTATTATAGTGTGTCACATTTTTACGCAAAACCTGAACTAAACCATCATGTGAAAATTCGAACTGCCATTCCCCAGAGATCATTATCGTATCAGCTCTCTCGCATGGCAAATCAAACTCCACACTGGGTTCCAAACTCATAATATTTCTATATCCGCCCAGGCTATCTTCTCCCTGATTATAAGTTAAGGCATTTAAATCCACTTCGAATACTTCACTACCATTTATACAGCTAATCTGATCAATTCTCAAAGATACTTTTCTGCTTCTGGCAATATACCATCTCAAACGTTCTTTTGCAGTAAATGATACAGTAAACACAAATTGAAATCTACCATCTTGTGTATAGATTTTTTGTTCTGCAACCATTTCATAATGGTCACCTTTTAAAGTCAAAAGTGTAGTATAGTTAACTAAAGACGGCTTCAATTCCCAATTTTTCTTATAATACTCCGTAAAAAATTCATAATTTTTACGGAGCTCGCTATCGAAAGAATCATGAATATTCTTCGGTTGCTTTTTCATAATACAATCAATAATCTCACCCATTTCTGCAAACGATTCTGGAAAATATAAATTCTGACTTCCATAAATCTTTGTAAGTTGAGGCAGTATATTGTAAGTATCAATAGGGCTTGTACTGAACTTCTCATATATTTTGTTTAGAAAAATTATTTGTGTCTCATCACCAAAAAATAATCTCTCATGTAGTATTTCATCTGAAGCACCATAAGAAATTACAATCCGTTTTTCATGTGGAGCCCCATCTTCATAAAAGCGCAGGACTTCCCATGGAATATAACTTTCTTTATAAATTTTTTGCTCTACGCTTCTGTATTTCTCATAATTTTGCTCTCCCGGATGGGGTTTGATAGTAAAATCATATCCGCTCAGTTTATCAGCTAATTGTTCTAACAAATATTGTTCAAGCTCTACAGAAATGCAGTGATACATCTGCAAATAATATGCATCGAAAAAACAAATCTGCTTAATTGTCTCCGCACAATCCTCTCTTGGAAAAATGCATTCCAACTTTGAAACATATCTTTCCCTAAAGTCTTTTTGCTTCAGAACTTCCTGCATCTTTAAATCCCTAATCTTTATATCCTTATCATTTTCCGAAACACTTGCATCCATCAGCCAAACTTCATCAATGCTGTTGATATCAAACGCTCTTCCTTGAAACCACTCTTCATGGTAATTAATTTTAATTCCATTTTTAATATTTACATTCGACAAAACGCCTTCATCTGTTATTATACATTTAGCCCTTTTACTTGCCTTCTCTAACAAATAAAAACTGACAAATTCTTTTCCTAGAATATGAAGCTTATCCCCGTCATGGAATTCTATTAAGTCAAGCTGCTTTGTAATATTCTCAAATACCTCTTTATGTGTATGGATAGAAACCACATCGTTCCACAAACCGCTACTTTTAATTTGGGGATAGCATTTCATTAAATTTGTTACATGATCTAGCAGAATCAGTGTTTTATTCTGAACCAAATCTTTATATTCTGTCTCCAATAAATAAATAATAATCAGTAAATGAAAAACAGACGTTGCACAAAAATAAATCATATATTCTTGTCTGATGTACTTAGAAGCTAAGATACATGCTTTCCCTTCCTTTTAGATTTATGATTCCTTCTTTAAAAGTGAAATCGTACTCCGGTCATTCTAACTTCCTAATAATCATGATGGCTTCTAAAAGCTGTTTCCTATATTCATGCTTTTGGGATAAGCAGCCTCATAATAAATCTTATATCTAAGCCCCAGTAGTTTCACCGTCACTATTTCCTAATTATCTTTATGTCCAATTATTGCAACCAAACCATCTGAATGAACATATAAATCGCCACTAAACGGTCTCCCGCAAGAATGCAATTCGTGAATGGGGCTGTGTTTCCGGCTACTGTCCTGCCCAGTTATGTGTTTTCCAGACCATTATTTCATCAACTTTGTCTTCCCAACGAGTTATCCAACTTTCCATCTCATGTTTGTTATATCTGTCTGAACAAACAAAAAATTTAGATATGGTCTCTTATCTTGTGATAAATTGCAAAGCTGCTCTAATGCTTTTTACGTTGTCCTGAAATCAATATTTTTTCCATGCATCTTTAAGAAGATCTCTTCATCATCCAAAAAATGACTAATTTTTACTTCATCTAACAAGAGTATGATATTAGAAAAAGCATAATCATCCAACAAGTATCCTGTGGTACTGATGCATGTTCTCACTTGAGGATATGTGGTTTTTACATATTGCAATTTTTTAACCAGTTCTTTATCCAAGAGAGCCTCACCAAATCCACAAACTGATAAAACATCAACCCCTCCTCGGATGCTTTGGTCCAATATTTCTTTAAACAAACCAAATTGCATTGTCCTTATAGGTTTTGTTCTTTTTTCTCGTGGACATACTCAATCGAATGAGCTAGCAATGGTTTTCCTGCTAGCATCCTTATATTTTTATTCTTTATTCCTTTAGAACCACTCCTAGCCGATATAATAGCTAAAATCTCATTATTCACAACATGAGTTTTTTCCAACTCAATCACCTCAATTGTATACAATATTTTCTAAACTCGTGATATATCTCATAGTCGCGAAAACCATATTTTCTATATGTTCGTGTATATTTTTTTATTACATTTAATCAAAAAAGCCATTACCTGCGATAATTAAGTATATACACATTGCTTTTCCCAGTAAGCTATTTCCTAATTTTATGGTATATCCATTTTAAAGTATTATAGCTCGATTTTGCAATGTGATAAAGCGATTTATGGCGGTACAGTTTGCCTCTTACCCTGAACTTTACCTCTCCCAAATCGCCACATAACAATATTAAAAGCCACCTTCGCACTCTTCCATAGGAATTATAATCAATTTTATTTATAGTTCCTGCCGTCATTCTGTGAATCAAACCATTCCAAAACTTTTCAAATCCTATTTCGTTTCCAAGACCCATATCGTCTTCAAAATGCGTTTCGGAAAAAATGGAACGGTCAAACGGACTTGAATAGGCTAGATAATAGTCAAACGGTATGCTTGCATAGTGATTACGTATCAGTAATTTTCTGTTATAATCTCCAAAATGTTTCACCATATCCCGGACAAATGCCAATGCACCTTCCTGCATAAAATGAACTGCATAATAAGTGCCGCTATCAGCCTTAAAGTCCTCGAATTGAGGAACTGCGTTCCCATCCAAGAATTCATATCCAATGCAGGAACCGGACAATTCGCTCATAAGAAGTTCCCTTGCTATCCCACTGATATAGGGGGTGAAGTCATAGAAACAATTAACTTTTACACCTGATTTAAGCTCACGCTGGTATGCTTTATCCAAACAGGTATGAATATAATTTGCCGTAATATCATAACCAAAATTTTCCTTCAGCACAGCCTCGCCTCTTGCACTATACCCCATGTCAAAGGTTGCTGCCTTACCCGAAAATTGCGTATCAAAACATCGAGCAAATTTTCCCTTAAATTCTTTTGTTTTTTTCTCATCATACAGTTCTGTTGCAACCAGTTCAGAAATCTTCAGAAAATTCTCACGGCTTCCTATAGGTCTGTTATAATCGATTCCTATTCCTCTGCATAGCTTTTCTAATGTTCGCTTCTCTTGTGTCTTGATAACTGGGTCAATTATACCAAACACAACCTCAGGCAGAATATCAACACCATTAAAACAGTTCATCAGGTTATAGCAGTCCCCTTTTGACTGGAGCATTAACGGCATTAATGCCTTTCTCGACATATATGTGTAGTGCAAGTTTGTCTTAACATTAAATATTTCACTTAACATTTGATATGCCGCTTTTGTTAGATAGCCATCTCTCGCCATAAAATGCAAGTTCTCGTACTGCTCTCTTTTTGTCTGCTCAATCAGCCATCTGGCCACCGCATATATATGCATCCCTAAGGTAAAATAACCAATATTATACGGATTTCCATTAAAATCACTGTCTTGGTCATATAAAACAAATGGATAATCATATAGCTTATTGGCACACACGGCCATCATGCATCGAATTCCAAATAATTCTTTCGCATCATAGTTCTGTACAATACCGCATCTAGACTCAAACATATTTGTAAAAAAGCTTCCAGAGTATATCTGAGAATTCCAATTATTAAAAAGTTCTTCTGCACGAGGAAGATGATATGACACAATTCCCTTATCTCTTGCATTAATAACATCCGTCGCCATATTATCACCGATATGTATGATCTCGGATGACATGCAATGCATTTTCTTTATTACATATTTATATAAGTCTCCAGATGCTTTCGTCTTTCCACAGCTGCTTGAAACAAAAACATCTTCCTGAATAAAACCATTCTTCTTAAGGAGCTGCTCCACAACTTCAACTGGCAAATACATATCCGACGTATATACGACACGCTTACCAACATATCTTGCCAAATCATAAAGCTCTTTTCCAGTTTTTCGTTGATAACAATACTGCAATTCCAGTTCAACTTCTTTTCTCTTTATATTTTCAATCTGCGGTTTTAGCAGCGAGCAACGTTGCTCAAGTTCCTCATAAATTTGATTTAATGTTACATCCTGCGCTAGGCTGCGCTTGCTAATCCTATCACGTGCGCACATTTCTGCAGACATTCTGAGTTTTTGGAATCCAATTCCATCTGTTGTAGGAATAATTGAATTAACATATTGTTCCAAGACAATAAAAAGGTCCGTTGGATATAAGAAAGGTCTTAGAAGAAGCGTATCGAATACATCAAAACTGACAACCTTCACTTCTGGATTTAATATCCCCTCTTTGATTTTCTCAAAATAAAGTGGATTCTCAACTTTTACGTAACGATTGGTAAAGTAATCCCTATTTTTTTTCACATATTCTGAATACGGGAGTTCCGAAGTCTTCCTGTAATAATAGTTATTTTTAACGCTTGTAAATCTGTTTGCCACGCGAAAAATCTGGGCATTTATCTGTCTGCCCAGTTCTTCTTCCGTGCCACAATCCATATTTATCTTTTCTAGCACTTCAAGCATAAGCTGTTTTTTGTATAGTTTATTCCATAAAATATCCCATGAATAATCAAGATTTCCTAATTTTGAATAAGCCTTCTCTATCTCATGGCCCTGCAAAAACAGTTCATTTTGATTAAAGGTCCGATTTGGAAAAAATATTTCCTCACCTATTTCCTCTAAGTATTCTCCCGCAACGACCTCTGCTCCAGACTCTGCCCGATCTATAAATATACGGCAATAGTCAATGCCTATCCTGTCATTCGAATGTACGAACAACACATATTCGGCCCTGCTACCAGTCAGAACAGGACAAAGCGCAACCTTGGAAACCGGGCTTTCAAGTACAACGGTTTCGATTTCCTTATAAGACTGTAACCTTATAGATTCCAGGCACTGCTCTTTTCTCTCTTTACATTTATCATCAATTAGGATAACTAATATTTTAGAATTCATGGTATATTTATTTCCTTATCTTGGTTCATATGTATATCCGGCAAATATCTCGCAGAATTTTTTTTGAAAAGCCACTATCACTGAAAGATCTCTCCTAACTCTTTCACTAAAGATGCTTCAATTATTTCTGCAGTATCACGATTCTCTGCACTAACAGAAAGATATACTTTTAATTTTGGTTCTGTCCCAGATGGTCTGATTACTATAGAAACATTACTCTCTAGCAAATACTTCAATACATCGGATTTTGGAAGTCGATTTATACCTTTAAGATAGTCTTTCACTTCAATAACTTTCATATTACTGATCTGTTTTAAAGATGTTCCACGTAATTCCTGCATAATTTTCTGCATTTTCTTTAATCCTTCTGAGCCTTCAAAGGTATAGCTATGTAATGTATTTAAGCAATATCCATACTTCTTATATAATTCATTTAGCACATCTATCAAATCGATTCCTTTCGTTTTGTAATATGCAAGCATTTCACATATCAACAAAGAACCGCCTACAGCATCTTTATCACGTACATACCCACCTGTTAAATAACCGTAGCTTTCTTCAAAACCCAAAATAAAACGTTCCTCTTCTCCAGCAGCCTCTAAAAAACCAATTTGTTCACCTATAAACTTAAAACCAGTCAACACCTCAATAACTTGTACATTATAGTCTTCTGCAATCCTTCTTACCATATCAATTGTAACTATGGTCTTAACAAGAATAGGATTGTTTGGCATTTTTCCAAGAGCAATTCTACGTTTGCATATAAAATCCAGAAGGAGCATTCCCACTTCGTTCCCACTTAAAAGTAAATAATTTTCGCCTTTACGTACAGCAATCCCCACACGGTCACAATCTGGATCTGTAGCTAAAAGCAAATCACTCCCTAACTTTTCCGCATCTCGTAACCCTAATGCTAAAGCTTCTTCTATCTCAGGATTTGGATAGGGACATGTCGGGAATTCCCCATCTGGTTTTTCTTGCTCTTCTACTACAGAAATATTAGTAAAACCATTATCTTTTAATATCTGTGTTACACATTTTAATCCTGAGCCGTTTAAAGGAGTATATACAATTGAAACCCCTTTATCTGTCTCATCTCCGCAAAGTGTTTGCAGTGATACTGCTTTGAGATACTCCTTGACTACTTCCTCTCCAATATAGGTGATCTTTTCCTGCGACAACGCCTCTTCAAACGATAATTCTCTGACATCTGCAAAAATGTCCAAAACTTCTATTTCAGCCAGAATAGAATCCGCTGTTTCCGTAGTAATCTGGCACCCGTCACTTCCATAAACTTTATAGCCATTATATTGTGATGGATTATGACTGGCAGTAATTACAATTCCTCCCGCGCATTTTAAATATCGGACGGCAAAAGACAAAGAAGGGGTTGGCATTAATTCCGGATAAATGTATACATGAATCCCGTTTGCTGCAAATACTCCAGCAGCCACTTTTGCAAATACATCTGATTTTATCCGGCTATCGTAAGCAATCGCGACAGATGAAGAATTTATTTGTTTCTTTAGGTAATTGCTATACCCCCTGAGTGGCTTTAGCTACTGTATAAATGTTCATTCGATCAGTACCTACTCCAATAATCCCCCGCAGACCACCTGTTCCAAACTCTAGATTTTTGTAAAAACGATCAAAAATTTCTTTTTCAGATCCCTTTATAATATCCAACTCTTCTATTAAATCTTTATCAGCTAATTTCTTATTTCTCCATCTGTTCCACTCGTTTATAATCTTCTCGTCCATTACCATTTCAATCCTCTTTCCTATTTAAACTAATTTTTAATAACAAAACACTTAACGTGCAAATGCAAAACTTGACCTGCATTTGATTATGGAAAGATAAAACGCGAGATTTATACTAAATAATTAATAATCAAATTCATATTTTTGTTTATCATGGACACTAATATCTTTACCTAATTGAACCTCAATCATATTCAATTCAGTATCAGCAATAATTGTATGTCGACAACCAGCTTTTATCTTAATTACATCTCCACTCTTTACGAGTTGTTCCACTCCATCCACAACAACACGACCCTGACCAGATATTATGGTCCATACCTCATCTCTCCGCTCATGGCTATGATAATTCATATGCTGGTCCGGTTTCAAGGTCACTCTAATACTCATACTTTCATCTTCTATGTCCAATACCCGAAAATTCCCCCCAAGATTTCTCCGCAAACATAACCTGTTGGTCAATTTTATCCACGTATGGTTTAATATAACTAGACTGCTCTTTATCTGTCACAATAATTCCCTCAGGACTTGCCGCAACAATAGTATCTTTTAATCCCATACATAAAATGGGAACATCAAGCTCATTAATAACATGAATATTTTTACAAGTATCATTCAGTATAACATTACCTATACTAGATTCCTCCATAACCTCAGTAAGAGTATTCCAAGTACCTAAGTCTTTCCAATCACCAGAAAAACGCATGACATGAATATTGTTTTCTTTTTCCACTACAGCATAATCAAAACTAATTTTTTCCAAAGTCTCGTATTTTGAATACAAATCATTATAATCAATAAAATCAATAAGTTCGTGTGCTATATCTAACACATATTTTAACTTATAAGCAAATACCCCACCATTCCACAACGCTCCTTGGCTGATATATTCTTCCGCAGTTTTCACATCTGGTTTTTCTTTAAAGGAGACAACTTTACTAATTAACTCTTTAGATGAAGGGATAATATAACCGTATTTCTCACTTGGATAAGTTGGTTCCATTCCCATTAAAACCAAATTAGCTTCTCCTGTTTCAGCATATCTCCCTAACTTTTTCAAAGTCTCAAAATAGCCATTTTCAACATACGGATCTACTGGACATACTACCACGGCTTCTTCTTCAGAGATACCCTTTATATCGTGTAGGTAAGCCGTTGCCAAAACAATTGCTGGAAATGTGTCCCTTCTACAAGGTTCTACTGATATACCCACCTCATCTCCTAATTGATTTTGAATAGCTGATACCTGCGTTTTTGAGGTTGCTATTGTGATAATAGCATCCTTGTCTGATTTACGTATCTGGTGATATATCCGCTGTACCATAGATTCATATTCACTATTTTGATTTTTAAATATCTTTATAAACTGTTTTGATCGAACATCATTAGAAAGTGGCCACAGCCGCTTTCCTGAGCCACCAGATAATAATACAATATTCATATTGTTTATGTCCTTTCTTTTAAATGATGTAGAATCAATTTCTGCTTGAGTTACTAAAATAAGCATTCTAAATCATTTGTAAATAATCAAAGTAGTAATGGAAGACAATCTTTACTATATAAAAAGCGTAATCACGATAGAATATTATAATTGTAACTTAATCTGATCTAGTCCTAATACTTTTTTTACACAGGTATTATCAAGTAAAATACAATCAGCCCGTTCAGCCGTAAATATAGTATTATCTTCATGCATTGATATCGGTATAATTAAGTCACTACTGCAGTTATAATTTTGTGCTATTCTTAAACCAATCTCATACTTAGAAATGACTTCGTCGCCAGATATATTTAATACATTTGGTATCTCATGTGAATATCTTTCTGCCAAGTCTACTAATATATTTGTAGCGGTATTAAAATCAAGTGCTGTTTTATATGCATCTTTAAACATCTCAATTGATTTACCCCCACAAATGGTCTCTACGATTATGTCATAAAAGTGCTTTTTTTCTTTCAAAATACTTTTACCTATCAAAAATGGAAATCTTACTACATTATATCCATAGCCTAATACCAGCGCTTCCGCTAAAATTTTATTTTTTCCATAAGCGTTTACTGGTTGTTTTAGTGCATTTTCATCAAACTTAGTGTTCAAGTTGCCTGGCGCATAGACCATTTCCGTGGAGGAATAAAATAAACACTGAACATTATCAAGTGTATTCAAAAAATCAGACAAAGCGGTAATATTGATATTCCAAGCTATTTTAGGATTAGCTAATACTTTATCAGGTGCATGATATGCTGCCAAGTATATGACCTTTACAGCTTCACCTTTATCCAAAATAATTCTATTTAGATTGACAATATCTTCATGGTTAGTTATATCACATTTAATCCATAAAATTCTATCATTTTTTTATTAACAAGATCAATTTTCATATCAGCTGCAATGATATTTTCTGTTGTTTTTTTTCCAAAATATTTTTTAATTGTATAAGATCCTATATATCCATTTGCTCCTACTATAAGATACATTCTTTATTATTACAAAATATAATTCTTTTTTGCTTTTCCTTTCAATTTTATGAAATAATCAATTATCATTTCTTTAACTATTAATTATTGTATATATCTTTTGAACCATCTGGTAATTCTACTCCGATGTCATACATTGATACCATAATTGTATTTTCAATAAATTTAAATGTGTGTTTCTGATAAGGTGAAATCATAAACATCTCACCTTCCGAAAATTTATATGTTTCTATAGTATCATTCATTTCTAAAGTTAATTCAAATCTACCTTTAACAACATAAAAGCTTCATGACAAATTTTATGATAATGTCCACCTCTTACCGAATTGATATCTGAATATAATATATTAATTTGCTTCCAGCCATCATGAACTAATTGCACTAATAAACCTGTCTCATTTTTAAATTTAAAATCCGGTTCCAAAATTTTTATCATATTCATTCCTCACCATTATAAAATACAACACCTATTATACACATAGAATAACTACATTTAATTTATTTTCTACATAATTTAATTATGATTTACGCTAATTTCCTGCGAAACCAATTTTAAATCATTGTCTACCATCCTACATACTAATTCATTAAATGATATCTTTCTTTTCCATTGCAATTCTCTCTCTGCTTTATTGGGGTCACCTAAAAGAATATCTACCTCAGCTGGTCGGAAGAATTTAGAATTAATCTTAACTATAGTTTTTCCAGTTTTTTGATCAATACCAACTTCATTGATTCCAGTCCCTCTCCATTCAAGTGTAATGTCTACATGCTTGAATGCAGCTTCAACAAATTCTCTAACAGTTCTTGTTTCATTAGTGGCTATAACATAGTCATCGGGCTTGTCTTGTTGTAACATAAGCCACATGGCTTGTATATAGTCCATAGAGTGCCCCCAGTCACGTTTTGAATCCATATTCCCCAATTCTAAGTTGTCGCTAAGTCCTAATTTAATACGCGCAACTGCATCTGTAATCTTTCTCGTAACAAATTCTTTTCCTCTTCTTTCACTTTCATGGTTGAACAATATTCCACTACAGGCGTATAAACCATAACTTTCACGATAATTCTTGGTAATCCAATGTCCATATAATTTTGCTACTCCATATGGACTTCGTGGATAAAATGGAGTAGTCTCTTTTTTGGGGTATTTCCTGTACTAATCCAAACATTTCACTTGTAGATGCTTGATAAAAACGCGCTTCTGGCTTCACTATACGAATGGCCTCAAGCATATTAGTTACTCCAATAGCATCAATATCAGCAGTTGCAAGTGGTTGTTCCCAACTTGTAGCAACAAACGATTGTGCCGCAAGATTATATACCTCATCGGCTTGAGACTGTTTTAAAGCTGATATTAGGGATATAACATCAGTCATATCAGCATATATAAATGTTATCTTGTCTCTCAAATGTTTTACATTACCGTAATCAATGACGCTTTTTCTACGCATAATACCATATACTTTATAATTCTTTTCTAATAAAAATTCTGCTAAATAAGAGCCATCTTGTCCAGTAATACCAGTAATAAGTGCAACTTTCATATTTATTCTCCTAACTCCAATTTTCAAAAAATGTATTTTTAATAGTCTGTGCTTTTATCAGATGTCTTTGTCCTATTTTTGTGCCTGAACCAAATAAACGTGCTACAGCAATGTGCCATCTGTATTTCATCCAACGCTTCATAGGAACCTTTAAGAAGGCATCTTTTATCATAATAAGAATATCAGGATATGACTGCCCCATTGGATTAAACGTAGAATTTTCACCACCTTTTTTTCTCATCTTCAATTCAAAACGAACCATATCCTGTATTAACCTGACTTGCATTCCTTGATCCACTACGGTACACCTTTCATCTGATATAGCACCATTATGGACGGCAGTCATACGCTTACTGAATGACAAAGCTAAATCATTCTTTATCTGCAAAATATTGGCATAAGCATAATGTTCTAAACCATCCAGTGAATCAAAAATATAGTCCGGCATATATTTTTCTGCAGTTTTTGTAAACATAAACTCGCCTGGACATTCAGTCACTCTAATATCTGACATAGAAGACAGCTCTGCATCTGAGTATACATTGAACCAATCCGTTCTCGTATATCCATCTCCTTTATCCCAAAATGCTCTGCCGGAATAAGCACCATAAGAGCTTTCATCCTCAATAGATCTAACTAATGTTGTAACATGATCGTAGAACCAAATTTCTCTTGCACTGGTATTAATATAATAGTCATATACATGATTTTTTTGAATCTTACGAATTGCTTGGCCATCTGTCATGCAACGTACCCCTTTTTTATCAAAAAGCTCCAGGACCTCGAATATTGCATCTGAATCTTGTGAATAGAGATATTCCTTTACGCAACGTTCCATGCTTTGGTCAATTGCAATAACCAGTTTTATATTAATGTAGTACTGTCTATTGATATTTTTAATTACAATGCTAAGTTTATCCTCTATGTCATTTTCATCAATAGTATTCAAAATATATGTAACTAACACTTGCTTACTATCGTCTCTCGCAAACAAATCGTTTGCTATGGAAAAAATCTTTCAGTGTGATTAGATACAATATTAAGAAGTTGCTTATCTAAAGCAAACTTTTCTCTAAAAATCTGTTGCGCTCTTTTAACCATATTTAAAGCTTCTTGTTTATGATTAATGATCCAATTGTATTTTTCCATAATCTGACGGAAAGTATCCTTTGGGTCATTTCGATTATAATATATAAACAAAGCAGCATCTGCAAAATATTTCTGCATAAATTCATTATTGTCTGTAATCATTACTGCACCTGCAGCGCAAGCCTCATAAGCCCTAGTTGTTACTGCTCCCGCGCGCCTATGAACATCTGAAGAAATTACCAAACACACTCCGCAAGTATTTATTTCCTTAAGAATGGAAAATCCATCCCAGGGAATAGGATACTGGTAACAACGGTAGCCCTCCCATGGCCTCATACCCCCCCAGCTTTTTACTACATCTGGGCCAAAAAACTTTATATTTCCTGTCTCATCCAACAATTTAAATAATCCTTCATGCCGAGTTTGATGATTGACCAATTTATCCCAATTCATTCCACAATAGAACATTTTAGGATCTTCTAATTTAGGATCAAGCATAGAGCTTTCAGGAAAAGATGTTGTAAGCATAGACGCTTTTTCTATAGATCGCGGTTTATTCATTAATATTGTCATGAGATGGTTACTCATACCACCGGTATCATAAATTAGATAATCATCATTCATCAAATAATTGTTTGTTATAAACTGATTATATTCGCCAAGATTAAGTGGAATTTCCGGTGGATTCCATAATGTATGATAATAGAAACTATCCAAGGATTTTGGAGTTAAATAGTGGGTTGTTAATACAAAATCAAGATCCGTTGCAGTAGCAAACACATTTGTTTTCTTTTGATCATTCTCTCTCAGTATATGTCCCCAATCAGAAAGCAAGGTACATTTGATCCCTGCATCCTTTGCAGATCTATTTATTCTTGCAATTACTTCTGATTCTGCAGACCAATCACCTGGCCAAGGATTAATCACTCCAATACTCATTCTGCCCGTATGGTTTAATGGAATACGGTAATTTTCTCCGCCGAACTGTTCATATTTATAAACCTTCATCAGCTGGCATTCATCGAATTTACTCAAACGTTCGTTTAAACACACTATTACTGCATTATAAATTTGTTTTAAAACGTCATCTGATAATATTAATCCAGATGCATCAGCAACGAATCTTTCTTGTCCGCTGATTATTTTATGTACTATTTCACTATTATCAAAAGTAGCCAGTTTTTCATTAAAATATAAAGATGAAAAAATTTCTAATGCATATCGTTGATCATCGGAGATCATGTTTAAAACTGCCAACCGATCTGTTTTTTTCAGTGAAAAAATGCCAAAATATACATATCCGAACAATTCCCAATAAGTATCTTTAGTATACTTTTCTATTTCTAAACGCAAAACCGACTTATAGGCCTCTATTTCCTCCATTTTTATTCCATTTAATAGCGTTATATAACTAGAATATAATCTCATTTGGTATTCCTTTCATATTATCTTGTTATAAATCTCTTTATTTTAAAATAATCTTTCAATTCATGACCCCAGATGAATTTCAACCTTCATTTTAGTTTGTCTTTACGAAATATTAACATCACTCCGCATCATATTTATTTAAATATGCATCAGTAACATCATATACATTGCCACTCATTATTTGACGCCCCTTCTCTATCCATAACGCATTATCGCAAATTTCCTGAACTGTAGCTGCAGAGTGTGATACAAACAATAGTGTAGTTCCCCTAACAAGCATCTCCTTCATGCGACGTTCACATTTTTTTTGAAATGCGATATCCCCCACTGACAATACTTCATCACAAATAAGAATATCTGGCCTCACTACTGTAGCTATAGAAAAACCCAGCCTTGCAGCCATTCCAGAACTGTAATTCTTGATGGGCATATCTAAAAAATCCTGTAATTCCGCGAAATCAACAATCTCATCAAAATGTTCTTTCATAAAGCTTTTACTATATCCCAAAACAGCACCGTTTAAAAAAATGTTTTCTCTGGCAGTTAAATCTCCATCAAAACCAGCCCCTAATTCTATAAGTGGGGCTATCTTGCCAGTTGTTGTAACACTTCCTTTATACGGAGTTAATATTCCACAGATCAATTTCAATAACGTGGATTTACCAGAACCATTTGTTCCTATAATACCCCAAGATTCGCCTTTTTTTACACGTAAATTGATATCTTGAAGTGCAAGAAATTCTTTAAACATCAATTCCCTCTTTGCAAATTTAATAAGATATTCTTTTAGATTATCTATTTTTTCTGAGGCCATGTTAAATCTCACTGTAGCATTAATCACTTCAATAATATAATCGTTATCCATTTTTCCATCCTGCACTATTAAATATATAATATAAAGTTATCTTTTACTTTTACAAAAACTGTGGTTCCAACTATAATCGCAATAATAGCGGCTGCAATTCCAGCAAGCATAATTGTATTACCAGGCAGCCGCTGATATATCATAATATCACGGAATTGTCCCACATAAAAATATAATGGATTCAGATGCTTAACGATCCATTGTACATTATCAGGTAGTTGTTCGATCGGATAAAAGAGAGGAGTCATATACATCCAGGCTGTCAAAAATGCACCATATATATATTGTATATCTCTGAAAAACACATTAATTGCTGCTAGAAGCATCCCAATACCAAGGCAAAACACATATAACTGCACTAACACTAAAGGTAACAATAACATATAAGTAGAAAACTGTACTCCACTAACAATAAATACTATTAATAAAGCTCCAAGCGAAAATAACAGATTAACACAGCCACTTGTTACTTTAGCAAAAGTAAATATATATTTAGGTACATACGTTTTTTTAAGTAATGATGCATTGCCTGTAATTGACCAAATCGCTTGATTTGTTGATTCAGAAAGAAAGTTAAAACATACTTGACCTGAAATTACATAAGCTGGATAATTTTCTATAGTATATTTAAACATATGTTGGAAAACTGTCACCATAATAATCATTATCATAAGTGGATTTAACACACTCCACAAATATCCAAGAAAGCTTCTTCTGTACTTTAATTTAATATCCTTCTCCACAAGCTGAATAAGTAAATCTTTATATTGAGTGAATGCCCTTAGCCTGTCACTAAATTTCTTCATAATTTAAAACCCTTCTTTTTTCTTTTAAAGCTGTTCTAATATATCGAAAAAGCTGTAATAAACTAATATTTAATCTATACCATAATCGCATAGGATACTTAACATAAATTATTGCACCATATGGCCAAAATATATTATCTATAGCATTATCAGCACCAGTTATTTTACCAATAAATTTAGGCACAAGCATATAATTTTTTAATTTAGATACCATGTCCTTTTGAATAAGGGTATTTATATTATCCTCGGAAACATCATCACTAAATTTAAAAAAGTTAAATATTTCTATTTCATCACCGGTTGGATGTACTACTGCTCTACTTAAAACTTTATAAGTCCTTTTAATAGAATCTCTCCATACAAATTTAATATTGCCTTCCTTTTCTAGCGCAAATTTTATTGCACCAGTAACCCTACGACGAATATAGTCATTTAAATCAGCATTCACATTTTTACTTAATATTGGTTCATACCTTTGTCCTTTTAAAGTAAAACCAATGGTCATACCATGTGGTGCGGCAAGTAAACACTCAAAAAAAGTATTATCAAAATAAACCTTATTTTTCATATTGGTAAATGCATTAAAGTAATAAGTTTCATATTCACCGTCTGCTATTTCTTTTGGAGCATTATATAGGCCAAAGTATAATCCAATAATTCTCCCCTTATAGCCCTCCTTTTCAACCAATTGGCGTAAGGATCGCTGCATGCTTCCTGACCAGCCGCTATCAATTATTGCAATTTCTGCATTGTCGAATAATCCTTCCTGTTTAAAATAACTTAAAGTATTATTATAGGATTCAATTGATTTAATATACATGAATTTTTTATAGTTCTTGCTATCTTTAACTCTTTCTATTAGATTACTAAATTCCACATGAGTTAACGGTTTATTTTCATTTTCCTCTTTTACACCAATCTCCTTATATACTTGTATTCTTTCCTCTAAACTTAAATTTAAACGACTCATCAATGTATGAGGTGTAATATGATAACCACCTTGTAAGAGTAGATCAAATGCTTCATCTCCAATAAAATGGTACGTTGGCATTCTAAGCGCCATGCGGGAACAGTATAAATACTTGCATTGAATATTATAACCAGATTTAGTACATATAACTTCTGCCATCTGTTTTAATAAGTACCCATCCCTTGCAAGAAAATATAATTTATTAAGATTTCTCTTCCTGGCCTGCTGTAAAATCCATGAGACATACTCATACATAATTGGTCCAATTACTTTATTGCCATAACTTTCTGCATCTATCATACTATAATATATTTCCCTTCCAGCCTGGCTTATAAATCTCATCGACACCTAAAATACCACGTTTCGCATGATTTATGGCTCTTTTAGTCATCTGTTTTAAAACTATATTATTTTTTTTATATTTTATATAATAATAATATGTCTGAAAGCTAGATTGCAATAAACCAAAATGATTATTATAACTATAAATCTTATTTCTTAAAGCATAGTATTTCTTCCATGTTATAATATCTTCTGCAGATTCTATAGAATCATGTATAACTTTTGCATTAGGTATACATATAATCTTTCCTTGTTTACTAACACGAATACTATGTTCGCTGTCATCATATGAAATAAAATAATCTTGAGGTAATCCAACCTTTAATATTACTTTTCTATTAATAAGTGTGCCAACATAAGAAAAAAGATCTAATTCAAAATTATTCTTCTCATATTCTTTAACACTAATGCAATCCTCGACTCTCACTATTCCAAAACGTTTGCCAAATCTTCGTCTATGCCATGTGTCAATATGTCCGTTTGTATATACAGCACTGCATAATGCTGCTATTTCAACCACATCAGATAACTTTATAAATTCCGCCATTTTTTCAAAACAATCTTTTGCTGGATATGCATCATCATCCGCAACCCAAATCCAGTCTGATTCCATAGTTTCCGCGGCACGAATTCCCTCATAAAAGCCCCCGCTTCCTCCAGTGTTTTCTTTTAAGTGCAGAACCAGATGTACTATTTCTGATGACTCCTTTTGCCACAAGTCAAGATATTCTTTAGTTCCATCCATGCTGTTATTATTAATCACTAGCAAATATTTAGGCTTGAATTTTTGATTTTCATATGCTTGAAGAGCTATTTTCAACTTTTGTAACCTATTATAAGTGACTATCACTGCTCCAATTGTGCACATGACTTGTCCTCCCGTTTTTTAAACAAACATACATATCCCCAATTATCGATTTAACAGATATATATTTGATTTTAAGAAATTCATAAATCAGCAATTTAAAAAATCGTTTTTCTAGTAATAATTTCTTTCTAACTGTTTGAAATAATATCATTTTCTTTAAATAAATAGCTTTATCCAGATCTGGTTCAATGGATTTGTTTGCATCAATTAGTTCATTTATCAGCTTTATTCTATTATTACAAATATTCCGATCAGTTTGTTTTATTGTTATTCCTGTCGTATTTGTTTCATGTTGTCTATAATAAACTAATTTTTCACTAAAGTAATACATACCATCGTTTGACGCCGCATATTGATTAATCATCCAATCATGAGCAGCATTAGGTTTCCAATCCATAATTTCTATATATGACCAGATCTTCCGTCTAAATACCATACTCATACCTGGATATTTGGGATGTCTCATAAATTTTTTCCAAGAAATTTTTTTAATTTGTCCTTCCTTATATCTATCAGATGACTTTTTTCCCTTAAGCTTACTATCTGTAATATAATACCCTGTTGAAAGGGCGAGAATTTTATCATTTTTATCTAAAATATTCACACACTTTTCAATCTTTTTTTCATGCCACACATCGTCTTGATCACTCAAAAAAATAATTTCACCACGTGTTCTGCCTATCGCTTGTTTAAAATTCCTCGCATATCCCAAACGTAACTTATTAACTTGAATATCTATTATAATATCAGAAGTGTTTTTTATAGTCTCAAGAATATGTATAGTGCTATCACTTGAATTATCATCGTTTATAATAATCTCGTCTGGCTTCCTACTCTGTCTCAATATGGATTCCAACTGTGCTTTTATATATTTTTCTCCATTATACGTTGCCATAACTACAGATATCATGACTCACCCCTTAATATTCTTCCTTAACAATTTATATACTACATTACGCATTCTTGAAGGTTGCATAGTCATTAAAAAACTTAATATTACTCCAATTGCATATTCTAAAATGTTTGTATATCCGAGTTTTAACTGAACATATCTAAGTTTACTATATTGTTTAAAATAGTTAAATCCACCTCTCTTATCAGCGAAATTTTCACCAATTCTTGCCCATACCAATACCTGTGGAATATTAGCGAGTTTATAGCCCCTTGCCAATAATCTACTCCATAAATGATAGTCCTCTAATAGCGGAAAATGCTCATATCCTCCAACCGCCGCTATATCATCTTTTTTAAACATTACTGTCATGTGATTAAGAGGATTTCTAAATTTACCATATCGCAATAACTTTTCATGAGTTAATGGCATATGTTTTACTCTTTTGATCTTGCCTTCTTCCAAAAACTCCGCTATATCTCCTCCTACAACGCTAATCTTCGGATGACTCCTTAAATACTCATATTGTAATTCTAACCTATTAGGAGCAGCAATATCATCACTATCCATTCTTGCTATATATTTATATTTACACTCTTTTAATCCTGTTTGCAAAGCTCTGCCTAACTGTAAATTTACGGGTATATTAACTCTTTTTATTGACGGATACTTTTTTATTATAGATACCAAGTTTGAGCTAATTGGACCATCTTCCACAAGCACAACTTCTTTTGGAGGCAACGTTTGATTGTAAATACTTGCAAGAGCCTTATCAAGATATTCTGGATTTTCTCTATCATAAACACTCATAAGTACTGATATCATTTTTTTAATTGTCTCCCTCTCTAATATTAGATAGTTATATTATTTTTTATTTGAACAAATATCAGACAGTGGATCTGTACACTGGTCTTCATTAATCCCCTCTGTGCTCTCTTTTAATAACATTATTTTAGGAGTCATAAAAATTAGTTTCAAATCTAAAAGAAGTGAGTAATTTCTTATATACGTAAGATCAAGTTTTAATTTATCATATGAATTAGTATTATATTTACCATATACCTGTGCGTATCCGGTAAGACCAGCCTTTACCTTCAGCCTGTAAGAAAACTCGGGGATCTTATCTTCAATCTCTTTAGCCAATATAGGTCTTTCTGGCCTAGGTCCAACAAGTGACATTTCACCTTTCAAAATATTCAATATCTGTGGTAATTCATCCATTCTTGTAGCTCTCAAAAATCTACCTATTGGTAATACTCTAGGATCCTTTTCAGATGCCAATACAGGACCCGACTTTTTTTCCGCATTAACTATCATTGTTCGGAATTTATATATCATAAATACTTTACCATTTTTCGTTAACCGTTCCTGCTTATAAAAAACAGGCCCCCGATCTGTCAATTTAATTCCGATACTAGCAACTAAAAAAATAGGAAAAAAAAGAATAAGCATTATTGAAGAACCGATAATGTCCTCACATCGTTTTATCCATTGTTGTTCTATTGACAAAATGGAATTTCTTGAAAGCATTAATGGACTATCGAAGAGGTTAATTTCATCGGAACTTCTAAGCAAAATATCGGAAATCTTAGGCACACTATAAGATCTCTTACCAATACTAAAACAGTATTTAATTATTTGATTTCTTTCATGAGATGGCATATCCCCAACAATAACACCATCAAATTGAGTAATTAAACTTTGTATCTCGTTCATATTTTTATGATAAGATATTTCTGCACAAATCTCATATTTGTCTTCCCGGGAATTAATTTTATCCTTTAAATGATAATCCTCTCTATCACCAGCGATTAAAAGCATTTTACGGGGTGGGAATATTTGTCTATAAGCTTGATGAAAGAGTAAAGTCCAAACAATCACAAATAAGAAATCAGCTAAAGTCATAATAATAATATAGATTGGAGTAACAAAGCGTTTATCAATAACCGCTATTTGAAAATAAACAAAAATATTAGTGAATAATATTGAGATCGCTTGGGAGTATATCAAATTGGTGTTTTTTAAGTAACCAATCTTAAAGCCTCCATATGTGCTCATAAAAAACATTAAAAGTACTAAGTACAATATGATTATTACCCAATTACCTCTTCTAAAAAATGGCATTTGTAATACATAACGATTATAGTATCCAATCCACACAAAGGAGTATATACTTATCAATCCTAACATTAATACTGTCGAAAACAGCATTTATTAAACGCTTATATTTTTCTCTTGAATTATCCATGACACCTATCTTCAACTTTTTTGTTGGTATGTTTTATAGTTATTTTTCTGTATTTTTATGTATCTTTACCTATGATTAATAGACCTTTGTACAGTATACCATTAAGTAAAGAATTACGCAACTTCACCCCTTTCGAAAAAGATTGGTATTTTTTTAATATTTTATTAAAAAAAGAATATGTCACCATATTTGGTAAAAAATAGCATAGAAATATTATCTAATCATAGAGGTGTTTAAATGTAGTCAACCGGCATTGATAGCAGACTGATTATCCTACGTTTGATTTCGCGGTCCAAGATAGAGACGTTTTGTATTTTGCCTCACAGCTGTGCTTTAAGTAAACACCATCTACAAAGACATATGGATAAGAACCGGTAAGTTTGTGGCTTTCCGGGTGCAAAGTATCAAAGATGTACAGTTTATTTATTCTCAGCCACTCCTCGTAATAAGATGAAAGAAGTCTCTATGTTGCTGAAGGCGATCAATGCTCAGAAATGCAAAATATCTGCAAAGGAAAATAGGAACAGAAAAAGCGACGGGATTTTATAAACCAGTTATAAAGCATGCATCGTATATAAAAAGATAAGCGTCAATATAACCGCTCTTCAAACCAAGAACTAAGTCATATTGACGCGCGCAATAATAACTGTTACTAATTAATTACCTTTAATCATTTGTCTGAGCTGATAGCACACCAAATAAAAGCCATAATATTGGGGTAACTAAAGGAACACTTAAATTAACACTGGCCTGAGCACAATAACATATTATTGCAAAAACAACTGCTATTATAGATATATTATTTATATTTTTCTTTATTGCATGCTTCACAAGTATAAACACAAAAGTTATATATGATAATAATCCTAATGCCCCGACTGTTATTAGTAAATGTAAATATTCGTTATGGGCACTATCAAATAACTGATGATATGGATTCCCAGCTGTTTTCTCCAAAAGTAATATACCAAATGTTTCCGGACCAAATCCTACAAGTTTTTTAAATACCGAAAACGAATTGTAACTTTCCATAGCATTTCTCCATATATATCCCCTATGAGTTCCCCAATCATCATTAAATGTAAGATAAGATGCTAAATTCCCATATTTTTCACTATTACCTGAAAAAGTACAATCAAAAACGCCGTAGGCTATACTTAAAAAGATCAAAAATATAAACAATAGCCAAACACATTGTAGTTTTTTCCCTAATTCAATAGCTTTGTTTTTTTTATAGTAATCGGTTAGGCACCAAGTTCCAATAATTAGCCATATGGCAACCAATAGGACCGGAAACCACATATAACTTATTATTAAGTTATATGAACTGTCTATTCCCATCACCGTACCTTTAAAAGAGTCATTGATCCAACCTATTACTTTCATTACAGAAAAAAAAGTGGCCAATATTATAAGATATCGTTTTACACCATTACTGTTTTTAAATATGAACAACGGCAAAAAACCAAACAGTGCTCCGAGTGAAAGATATGCATTATCACTATTTCCCATAATAATCGCAAAAAAGCCAATAGTCATACTAATATAATAAAATGTTATTTTTTTCCATTGCTTTGTCGATGAAAATAAAACTGTAGATAAAGCTATAATCATGCCAATATATGACGTATAAGTGTTTATATTTCCAATTGTTGACACAAAAATATTTTTCTGTTCTTCTAACATACCAATCTTAAATTTGAATAAATCCATATTAAAGTAATCTGTTATGCCTAACGCACATACTATAACTCCGGACAATATAATTAAGTCCAAAAACCAAGGTTTAAATTTCCACAACTTTGATACACAAAAATAAGCTGTAATATACCATATATATAGAAAAAGCCCCGTAAATCTACCTTCATTTCCCCAAAAGGATTCATAAAGATAATCAGATGATAATGTCGAAAGAATTACAATTAAGAGAAATGTCAATATTAAATAATCTGTTTTATTCAATGATCTAAATAATTTATTAATTGATACTTCTCCATTAAATTTTTTTTTTTTGATTTTACCGTCAAAAGTAACCCGATATTAAAATTACCATAGTAATTGTGCAAAAAAACAATAGTAATAATATTTAAACACCATAATATCAAAATATTTATCTCTTATAACTAAAGGTAAACCAAATCCAACCAAACATACATATACGTCTAAAATTCTTAATATAAATTTATTATCTTTATTATCTTCTATTTCATGTACTACCGTCATCATACATTTTCCTTTCGTTAATTTTACTTTTTATTGTTCCATAATTGTTTTAAAGTATAACACCTTATAAAAAAGATAGCAACTTAATAAACCTTTAAGATTTAGTATGATTCCGTTCTGACTCCTTTAGCAAACATATTGCTTTCAGGTAGGTTTTCATAATTATTGGATTTTCTGTCATACTTATAAATAAATTTATATCACCAATTTTAACCCTATAAAAATTGCTTGAAGCCATCTCTATTAATGATCTACAAGCAATGTCTGTAGAGACAGATATCCTTGTATTTTATATGATATGATGTAATGGTGGTCAAAGCTTTCTTTACAAATGCAAAATCATTTTAGACAAGGATCATTTCACCAGGTCACTTGGGTCATTAAGCGTTTGCTTCTCCTAAGATCGTCAGAGTCCCTTTTTGGAAGTACTACGAGTAGGACCTGAAGCTAATTCGGATCAACTTTAAAAAGGCGAAACACGAGAGCAAAAATAACTATGGCTCAATGTCTCAGTATAATTATTGGACTCATATAATGTAAGAATGATTTCATGGATATACGATAAATAAAGTCTCATCATAATTACAAACAATAATTGAATGATTAAATTTTAAAATCAATGAGTGTGGTTTTAGATTCAAAAAGTGCACGCTAATACGTATAAGTCATGAAAAAAAATTATTAAATACTATAAATATAGCATTACAAATGGAGTTACAGAAGGATTTTTGGTATCTGGAGTCGAATAAGCCCGATCTACTATAGATAAAGAATTAAAAAAGGGTGCGATAAAAATCGCACCCCGCATAATTTTTTTTAGTTCTCAGTATAAACTCTTGAGATAGTTCCGTCAGAACCTACTGTATAGCAACGATCATTTCCGTCTTTTACTTTTGTTTTGCTCTTCTGAACAGCACCAGAAGTATTTACAAGTCTGTATTCAACATTTGCCAGTTTTTCAGTAGCAATCTTAGATGTTAAATTAAAGTCTTCTGAATACTTTGACGTATCAGCTACACTAGAGCTAACTCCAAGTGCTCTGATAAATTCATCAGTTGTAAGCAGAGTTACATGAGTAACATTGTCTCCACTCTTATTGATCTTAACAACAGCATACTTATCTTCTTTATCAGCTGCCATTAACATACCAGACTGATAATATTTCTTATTATCAATACCAGTTTTTCCTGATCCCTTAAAGCTACCGGATTTATTGAACAGGAAGCTTGCATTATCACCATCAATAGCAATATTCTGCTTGCCAGTCTTCATTGATCCGTCTTCGCCACCACCAAAGTAGTACAGCTTATAACCTTCTTTTTCCCAAGAAGAAGCATGCTTCTTAAATCCATCTATAGTATCGAATTTGAAGTCACTTGCATCAATTCCACTAACTAATTGATTAGCAGCAGCTGGTGCATTGCTAGTATCTTTTTTCTGAATGCTAACGATGGTCTTATTGTCAGTGTCAAGCTTAATGAATCTGAAGCCATCAAGCATAACTCCCTTTTCATTAAATGCATATTTCTTACCATTGATAGTCTTAAGCTCACTAGCAACTAATTTACCATCTTTATCACCATAATACCAGTTCTCAGAATCATCGCTATAATCGCCATCATCTAAATAAGAATCTGGTACTACCTGGAACCAACCCTTTGTTCTTCTAGCACCATCTTCTGGAGATCCATAATATCTGAATCCTTCAGTATATGCTGCACTACCATAAGTAGCAGTAATACCTGGTGTAGCAACTGTAGAATATGTTGGTGTAGCACTCCAGTTAACCCACTCTGCATTCATACGGCCGTCTTCATCAAAGCTATATTTCTTACCATTGATAGTTTCGCCGTTCTTGTTTTCCATCTTTTTACCGTTGCTCTTGAAATAGAACCAACGATCCTGATCCTCATCATCAAAAACATTCTTGCTGGAAGCACCGATTTCCTGAGAGCCATCCCACTGAGTGTCTTTGATATGAAGATATGACCATCCAATTGCCTGGGCTCCATCATTCTCGTCGCCACAATAATAAACACCATTGCCTGCTCTCCAAGCATCATCGGTTGTGTCTCTCTGGCCATCTGCTGCAATCCAGCCATAAAGCATCTTACCTTCATTATCGAAGATATACTTTTTACCATTAATAGTCTTGAAAGATGCTGTGCTGCTTCCGCTAGCGCCCTTGTAAGCTTTACCGTTAGATCCGAAATAATACCAATGATTTGCTGGCTCATTCTCGTCTGATCCGTCAAAATCAGAGTTCTCAACAGATACCCATTTATTTGTTACCATGGAACCGTTGTCATCTACATAGTAATAGTTATCATTGTATTCAACTATTAAATCTGTAGACATTTCACCGTTTCCATCAAGATAGAACCAATTATCACCAGATTTCTCCCATTTGTCTTCTACCTTGTCTCCGCTCTTGTCATAGTACACCCATGTACCATTTTCTTCCTGCCAGCCAGTAGCTGCGAAAGAGGACATGGAAGCGCCTAATGCCAGCAGTGCTGCTGTAGATAAAACAGCAACTAATTTAGTCTGCTTTCTCATAATTAATGCACTCTCCTTTTTTCTTTTTGAAATACTTTCTGAAATTCCTAATAGCATTACGAGGTAATTATACTTCCTATAATGGAAATTATCAATACTTTTTTTACTTTTTTTGCATATTTTGCATATTCAAAAAAATATTAACAATTCCGGAAGAAGCTATCAATTCCTCCATCACATGGAACATTATAATACATTTTTTGTAAAAATGCTATAACATTTATCTGTTCAATTTCTTACAGAATTATTACAGAATGGCATTTTTTAGGGTAAATTGTTTTTTAAAAATACACGCGCCCGATTTGAAGCTAAAATCCTTATTTTATCCGCATTTTCTACAATTTCTGCAAGGTTAAACATCTATTGATTTTTACCAGTTCAATGGTATAATGTTCATATAAATTTACACTATTATAATTTTGAACATCAGATCGTACCCAATTTAATATATGTGGAGGTTATACTACTATGAATCGTAATGTTATTATCTGCCGTCTGATTCTTGAAAATCCGGCAGTCACACAAAGAGAGATTTCACAAGAACTTATGGTTTCACTTGGTACCGCAAACAGTCTGGTTAAGGATTGTATGGAAAAAGGATTAATCGCACCTGGTAAGATGAATGAATCCTACGAACTCCTTCCTGCCGGAAAAGCACTTCTGGATGAACATAAAGTTGACGGTGCCGTAATTATTGCTGCCGGCTTCGGATCCCGTTTTGTTCCGTTGACCTTTGAAACGCCAAAAGGGCTCTTAGAAGTATTCGGCGAGCGCATGATCGAACGCCAGATCCGTCAGCTTCATGAATCCGGTATCTATGATATCACAATCGTAGTGGGATACCTGAAAGAGAAATTCGAGTATCTTATAGATAAATATAAGGTTAAGCTTCTTTATAATCCTGAATACTCTAAAAAGAATACTCTGGCTACCATTTACCACGCCAGGGAGTTATTCAAAAACAGAAATATGTACCTGCTTTCCTCTGATAACTGGATGCGCCATAATATGTATCACTCCTACGAAGGAGGAGCCTGGTACTCCTCCTCTTATATGGAAGGAGAAACCTCTGAATGGTGTTTTAATTATAATAAGAAGGGACGCATTTTAAATGTAACAGTTGGTGGGCAGGACAAATGGGTAATGTACGGACCAGTCTTTTTCTCCAAGTCCTTCTCAGATCAGTTTCTGCCTGTACTGGAAGCTTATTATGAGATTCCTGGAACCGAACAGTTTTATTGGGAAAATGTCTTAATGGAGATGCTCTCAGGTGAAACCGCAAAACGACTTCCAGAATTTTCTGAAGCAGGACGTGAAATTGAGCTGTATATCAACCGGAGACCGGCTGACGAGGTTTATGAATTTGAAAATCTGGAAGAGCTGCGCCGGTTCGATATCAAGTATCAGCACCGCTCTGACAATGAGGCTCTAGAGCTGGTCTCCAAGGTTTTCTCTGTTCCCGAGTCTGAAATCACGGAGATTAGATGTTTAAAAGCGGGTATGACCAACAAATCCTTCCTGTTTAAGATCAAAGACCGTCATTATATCTGCAGAATTCCTGGCCCCGGTACGGAGCTGCTGATTAACAGACAACAGGAGAAGGCTGTTTATGATGCGTTATCTCAATATGATATTACAGAAAAGGTTATCTACTTTAATGGTGAGACAGGGTATAAAATTGCAGAATATTATGAAGGTGCTCACAATGCCAATCCCAATAGTCTTGAGGAGATCGAACGATGTATGGCTCTTGTACGGGAATTTCACAAATCGGGTATTGAGGTTTCTCACACCTTTGATTTCCAGGAACGGATTGATTTTATGAAAACCTCTGCAGAAAATATGGAGCCATTCCCTTTGAGGATTATTCAGATGTCCGTGGTCAGATGTGTGAGCTGCTAAATAAATTAGAGAAACTGGGACATAAAAAAGTTTTGTCTCATCTGGATACGGTAGTGGACAACTTCTTAATGCTTCCCAATGGAACAGTTCGTCTCATCGACTGGGAGTATGCGGGCATGTGTGATCCACTTGTTGATATATCCATGTGTGCAATCTATTCCTATTATAATGAAGAAGAAACTGACCGGCTGATTGAAATATATCTGAAGCGGACTCCAACCACGGAAGAACGCTATACGGTTTATGCTTACATGGCTCTGGGTGGCTTTTTATGGAGCCTCTGGGCTATTTATAAGGCATTTCTGGGAGAGGAATTTGGCGAATACACCATAATCATGTATCGATATGCAAAAACATACTATAAGAAATGTATGGAGCTTCCGAATATTTGACATTTTTTGGAAATTTGTCTGCAAATCGTAATAAAATGTTTAGGTATTATGATTTGCACTATGTTATAATGTCTCTATGTGTAATTTAGAAATAGCTGGAACAGGAGGAAGAGAACGGTATGCGATACGGAAAGAAAACAGCGGCTCTGCTGCTTGCAGGACTGATAGGAACCGCAGCTTTGATACCGGCTAATACAGCCTGGGCTGCGACAGGCTGGGTTAAGGAAGGTTCTCAGTGGAAATATTTTGATGCAGATGGATCCGTCCATAAAGGCTGGGTTAAGACATCTGACGGCACGTTTTATTATCTTGATTTAACTACCGGTATCATGGCGACAGGCTGGAAGCAGATTAACGGGAACTGGTATTATTTCCATTCTAATGGATCTATGGCTACCAAGTGGATCAAGGACAACGGAAAGTATTATTATCTCATGGACGATACCGGAGTTCTTGTAAAAGGATGGCTTAAAATAGGCAACAGTTACTACTATATGAAGGGTGACGGTGCCATGGCTACCGGCTGGAGAGATATGGATAACGGCTGGTTCTATTTTAAGGAAGACGGCACCTGCGTCATCGGTTGGGGACAGGTTGGTAATGACTGGTTTTATTTCGGTTCTGATGGAAAGATGATAACCGGCTGGAAACAGATTGACAACGCCTACTATTATCTGAATGCTGATTCCAAGTCAGTATTAGGAAAGATGATGACTGGCTGGCTAAGTGACGGTACCAATAAGTACTATATGGATACCAGCAATGGTAAGATGGCTCATGGCTGGAAGCAGATTGAAGGAGCCTACTATTATTTCGGCGACTCAGGACATATGACTACCGGTTGGGTTCAGCTTTCAGGTGTTTATTATTATCTGGATCCTTCAACTGGAAAGATGGCAGCGAATACCACACTCACAATAGATGGAAAGAGCTATAGCTTCGCTTCCAACGGAGCATATCAGAACGGCTCTTCTGGAACACCAACGGGATCTTCTAACAGTAATACTCCCGGAGGTACCGACAGCAACAGCAGCGCGCCCCAGGAGGTTCTTCTACATCGAATTCCGGAGGACCAGGCGGATCATCTACAGGAGCGGGTAATTTAAGCAGCCCTCCCACCAGTCAGTCCAATGATACACCGGGCGGAACGTCTAATTCTTCCGGCAGCGGTACCTATCAGTTAGCACCTGGATTAACCAGCGGACCAGGTTGATCATTGACCGGATTTTTTCTGTGTGGGTATCTGCACCTTTCCGCAGATGCCCTCACTTATTTTTTGGCCTTTTTATGTACATATATAATTGTATTAATGATACTTAAGGAACAAAGGAGGATATTACATTGAGACACACGAAAATCAGCATGCGTTTTGCCACAGCTGCACTCAGCGTTTTGATTGGTATGTCGGCCGGATTCTATCCGGCTATGAGCACTCAGGCAGCACCGTATGAACGGGTTAATGGTTACTATCAGTTAAAAGACGGCACAGTGATTAAAGAAGCAATTGCCAGAGGAATTGATGTATCCCGCTGGCAGGGAAATGTGGACTGGACAGCGGTTGCTGCCAATGATGTCAGTTTCGTAATGCTTGGAACCCGTTCCAAAGGTGTGACTGATCCTAACTTTCACACAAATGTACAGGGTGCCTCAGCAGCTGGGCTGAAGGTAGGCGCCTATATCTATTCTCTGGCTACCACTACCGATATGGCAAGAGCAGAGGCAGATTTTGTCCTGGATTTAGTTAAAGATTACCCCATTTCTTTTCCTATTGCCTTTGACGCAGAAGACAGTTCCACACTGGGTACTCTTCCACCTTATCAGGTAAGCCAGATCATCAATGCATTTTGTGACCGAATAAGAGAAGCCGGGTATCATCCCCTTGTCTATGCCAACGATTACTGGCTGTCTAATAAGATTGATTTATCTCAGATGAAATATGACATCTGGGTTGCCCGCTATGAAGCAAAGCATACGTTCCAGAATCCGGTTATGTGGCAGGTAACCAGCACCGGACAGATTCAGGGAATTAACGGAAATGTAGATATTGATTTTCTTTATCAGGATTTAACACCCAAGCTTCCAGGTAATCTTTGGAGAAAAATCGGAGACAAAACTTACTATTACCAGAATTACGCCATGCAAAAGAATACCTGGATCAATGATGGAACGGGCTGGTTTTATATGAATAATGAAGGACAGGCTTCTACCGGTTGGTTTGATAAGGATGGGCAGCGCTATTATCTCGATGATACCAATGGACGGATGTTCACCGGTTGGAAACAGCTTTCAGACAAATGGTATTTCTTCAATGCAAGCGGCTCCATGAATACCGGATGGCTTCTGGACAATGGTGCTAAATATTATTTAAATTCTGACGGTTCCATGGCTACCGGATGGGTCGATTTAAACGGGCAGCATTACTACATGAGCGACACATCAGGGCAGATGAAGACCGGATGGATTGATCTCAACGGAAAGCGTTATTTCTTACAAGACAGTGGTGTTATGTCGACTGGTTGGCTTGATTTAAATAACAAACGGTATTATTTAAATAATGACGGTTCCATGGTAACAGGCTGGCACACAGATGGAATGACCAAATATTACATGGCGGAAGATGGCAGTGCCACTTCTGGATGGAAGCAGCTGGATAACAGCTGGTATTACTTTAATACCAATGGCAGCATGAGTACCGGATGGGTCGATGCAGACGGAAGCTGGTATTACATGGAGAGCGATGGTAAGATGCACTCTGGTTGGCTTGATGACCGTGGCGCTAAGTATTATTTAAGCAACTCATCTGGTAAGATGACCGTCGGTTGGAGACAGGTGGATGGCAGCTGGTATTATTTCGGAGATAGCGGGGCTATGGCTTCCGGTATGATAACCGTTAACGGCAAACAGTATTATTTAAATCCGTCTGACGGTAAGATGAAAGTATCAGAAACATTTGCGATTGATGGTGTTTCCTATACTGCTGATGCAAGCGGTATCTGCACCTTAACTCCTGCGGAGACTACTCAGGAGACTACTGGTGAAACACAAACTGCTACTCCTGGTACAACACCACAAAATAACTCTACTGGGTCAGGTAACACGAACTCAGGTAATACAGGAACGGCAAGCGAAACTGCTCCAGGTAAAGAGATTGGGCCTGGAATACATTAAATGATGATTTAGGAAAAGGCCTGGGAATCGGAATCCCAGGCCTCTCTTATTCTTTGATTTTATGTTCACTTATATAACTTATATAATGAGTAAAGTTGCTCACGAAATTCCGTATCAGAGATAGATCTTTGCAAGTCCGCCAGTTTTCCTTCTAACAGCAGAATTTCAGTAAGACGTGCAAATCGGGCTTCACCTTCCATCAATCCTTCCTGTCTTCCTTCCTGTCTTCCTTCCTGTCTTCCTTCCTGTCTTCCTTCCAGAATTCCTTGCCGCATTCCTTCCCTACGTCCTTCAGCTAACCCCTGTTCCTTCCCTTCTGCCAGAAGTTCATCAAACTTGGTCATCAGCGTCATATAAATCAACCTCCATTCTTCATTTCTACGTCCTTCTTCCACACCATTGATTGCCTTCTTAACCAACTCACCATTATCCCGTTCCTTAAATCTGCCAGGAGACAACAAAAATAATAGAAATTCTTTTAATTCATCTCCGACTGCACCGCGAGTCCCCTGGGCATTGACAAAGACTTTGTAAGCTCCATCATTCAGCGCTATCGCTGGCAAATCCGTGCATTTGTTCTGGAAACTGTAAATATACTGTCCATATCCAAAGGGATCAAAGGTACAGATAAATATAATGTAGCTGTCACCCAATTCACGATACATCTGACCTTTCTGAAGCATGGCAGTATCCATCTGACTTTGATAATATCTGCTTCTTTGGGGAAGATCTCTTTTGTTTGACACCTGAAGTTCTACATCAAAACTTTTGTTGCCGCTCTTAGCAAATACATCAAGTCTTACACCCTTAGAAGATGCATAAGTATCAATGGTCTCCTGTGAACTGATAAAATCAATTCTGTCTATGGGGAAATTCAATATGCTTTCCAACAGATGTCTGCACAATTCCCCATTGCTGCGCATTACATAGGAAAACATAAAATCGTCCGTAAGCTCAAGTTGCTCATACGGTTTATACTTTGTCATTGGTATCCTTTCCCTCTCCAGGGAACAATATAATCCTAAGATCATTATATCATTCCAGGGAAAAGGAATCAATTAATGTTTTTCGTCTCTTCAACAATATAAATCGGTCGGTCCTTTAGTTCCGCAAACAGGATCGCAATATAATTTCCAATAACTCCAACAATCAAAAACAGGACTGCAAACATAAAGCACATAAGAACGATAATGGTGGCATACCCGCTGGGCGTTCCCACTCTTGCCCAACTCCATATGGTATAAATCATCATGATGATTCCCAGAATACCGGCACCGCAGCCAGCATAAATCCCAAGTTTCAGGGGGAGATTGGAAAAACACATAATGGTATTTACAGAGAAAGCAATTAATTTCTTTATGCTGTACTTGCTTTCACCTGCGACCCTCGTTCTCGCTTCATATTCGATTGTCGTCCTGGGGTAGCCGATATTTTGTACATACCCTCTTAGAAAACGGACTTTCTCTCTGTAGTTGTCTTTGAGCACCTTCGCCGCTTTTCCTGAAACTGCAAAAAAATCGGAGGCATTGGGCTCAAATTTCACATCAGAAAGCACATTGATCAGACGGTAAAATGCAGTGGAAGCAATGTTTTTAAACCAGCCAGCGGACTCATTTCTGGTACGGACCATATTAATTACATCAAAGCCCTCTTCCAGCTTTTTCACGATCTCAGGTAAATATTCCGGAGGGTGCTGTAAATCTGCATCCATACATACTATTCCGTCACCCTGACTGTAATCCAGACCTGCAATCATAGCTGCTTCATGTCCAAAATTTCTGGAAAAGCTTATTACTTTTACCCTTTCGTCTGACTGAGACAGTCGGGTAAGTACAGAAAGGGTCTGATCCTGGCTTCCGTCATTTACAAAGATAAGTTCATATTTCCAGCTTAGTTTTTTCAAAATGCTGGCAGTTTCCTCATAAAACCGGTCAAGAGCCAGTTCTTCATTGTAACAGGAAACAACCACCGATAATGTCTTTTTCATATATTTGCTCCTTAGCTACTGATTACCCTCTCGAAATACACTGTAACCATTTTCTTTTAATATAGTCAGTGCACTTCTTACTTTCTGTCCGCTGTCCTCTCTGCTGGGTCGGTATTCGAAATTAGCGCGGAGCTCATCGTCAGTCAGTTCTTCAAACTTCAAGGCCATTTCAGCCCGTTTTCATAAGCATTAAGCCTATGAGGGGCTTTTTTTATTTCAATGTAATTGGTATAACAATTTCCTGCTAAAAATACAAAACAGGCAATTCCAGCTACCAGTTTCACAGCCGGGCCAACCCGATATCTCTTCTTTCTGAAAAGCAGTGCAAAGGTAAGTATAATACCAAGTATACCGGTCTGAAACTGGAGGGCATACCTGGAGCTGAGACCGTAGTTCTCCAGAAGAAAGATCCACCTGGACAGTACGATCAGCACATGATTCAATCCCCCCGATATAATTAACAGCACCGGTAAAATCGTCTCTTCATAAAGACGGTAATACCAGTTATACCACAGCGCCAGCACATAGAATGCAATCACCAGAAGACCCAGGAACAGGAATGGACCATTGGTGCGAAAAATCTCTTCCGCCCTCTCTCCTTCAATTACCATGGAAGAAAATGATTTAATAAAGAATCGGACAAAAAATCCGGGAGTGTCCATAAGCTGTGTAAGGAGAGACACAGTCGCAGGTGCCGCATGGTCTTCCACTGCATAACTGTTGCTCCACAGATATAAAAGAAATGGAGTCAGGGCACTAAGTCCGTAAATGGCTGGCCAGTTTCCCCGTTTTCCCCGTTGATGGAAGAACAGCATGACACAGGATAAAAGCACGGTAACGGAATAGATTGCACAGTATGGTCCTGCCACAAGAAGGGTTGTTGCAAACGGAATTACAATCAGGCAGATCCGGTCGTATAACCGGTCACTCCCATTCCATACACGATCAAAGACTTCATAATGCCAGTAAAAAAGGACAAATGACAGAAAGTGGGCAAATCCGCTTCCGTTATTTAACATCTCCCATTTATTCAGGCTAAACAATACAACCATGAGCACCACAAACCAGCCAAAAAGATAGCTTCTTTCGGACGCAATAGGCAGTAATGGGAACGCCGGAAAGTCCCAGTGCCAGTACGCCCAGTACCCGGTCAAACATGATGTTGTAATTAAAAAAGGTGACATTTAAAATTCTGGCCACATAATTCACCGGAATCCGCGTCAGGATATCCGGTACAAAAAAGTGTCCCGGATCAAACACATCAGGAAGATAGCTGTTTACCAGACGGACATAGTCTGAATAAATCCCGTCGCAGCTTGCCGTAAAGATGTACCAGAGGCAGAATATGGTTCCCAGAAGAGGGACTGTATAGTAAAGGTATTTTTGCTTCATCATTTCACCTCTGTCTCTTAATCGGCTGTAATTTCAGCTACTACAGCAAGATGCTTATCGCTGCGCTGTTCCGATGCTGCCTGGTAAAAAAAGTTACTTTCAAGCCTTAATTCTGATACCTTATACGCAGGGACATCAATCTGGGCTGTCGCTGTGCTGGAATCAATGGAAACAACCGTTTTTTCTTTTCCTTCTACAGTAACGGTGATGTGTTCCAGTCCGGTTATCACTCCGGGATAATAGAATTTCAGTTTGATCTTACCCTCTTTTCCTGCCATAATTCTGATCTTTGCGTCCTCATCAAGCCAGCCGTCTTCGTAGCTGCCATAAACCCGCTGAAATTTCAGATCTTTTACAAATGCAGTCACATCCTGGAACGCATTGTGCTCCGGATCCTCCCGCAGGATCAGCATGTTGGGAGTAACAAGACCAATATCTCTGATGGAATCAATAAATATGACTTCAGTCCCTTCCGCCAGACGTTTGCTGTCAAAGGTCTTAAAAAAGGTGCGGGCTGTGAAATCACTCATTTCATAAGTGTTGCCGATAATATAGATCTTTTTGCCAAATATATTGTCTCCATACTTTCCATAAGTCTCTTCTGCCAGAGAATTGTATCGCAGCTGAGAGGACCAGTAGTAAAGATTATGATATTCTCCCCGGTAAAAGCTTTCAACAGGAAGCATCAAAAGTCCATAAAGTACAAAAAGACCGCAATATAAAAGAGGTTTTGCAGTAAGTGTCTGTCCCTCTTTTAGCGGTACTGTTTCTCCGCATAGATACGCGGCAAACAGCCATGCGGCAGTCATGGAAACGTAGATCCATCTGGTTTCCACACGGATAGTAACGCTTGAAGAACCAATGCACAAGGCTATGAAAACAACGAACAATGTAATAATTGGAAGCCTTACTTTTAATTTCTCTCTGTCTTTAAATAAGACGATTAAAAATCCCGCAACCATGATCACAAGAGATAAATTGGCAAGGATAACAAGTACCCGTACCCAGGAGGGCGACTGGCTCCAGCTTAAACCGCTTAAATAATCAGGACCTGCATTGACTCCAAATATATAGAGAACCTGGTTGAACGCATATCGGATGCTTTGGGATACGCTGAATGTATCGGCTACTGTAGTTCCTCCGGTTCCCGCGGGAGAAATACTTCCAATGGTGAGGAAACGAATAAACTGAACTGCCAGAAATGCTCCGGTTATGCTAAGCCAATAGGTTACTGTTTTCTCTTTTTTCATTAGGAATGCAATGAAAAACAAAGGAAGAAGAACCATATAACGTTCATGGACAAAGCAAACGCTAAAATACAACCCTACCGCTGTCCAGACATATCGATCGTTTTTCCCTTCTCCGGATAAATACTGGTACAAAGAGTAGAGGATTCCGATTGCCATCCAAAGAGCCATGCTTTCCATAAGACCGTATACCTGACTGATCTGGTAGTAAGACATTCTGGAAAGAAGATATAAAATTCCGCAGCCAACTCCAACAAACCAACGATGGGAAAGACGTTTCCCAAAACGGTATATGGTATACGCAATACAGCTGTTTAACAAAATATTAAAGGGCACGAACCATTCCGTATGACTTCCGAGAGCCATCATTTCCAGCCACGCCACCAGATAATAAACAAAGCGGAACCGGGTACTTCCAAATGGAATTACAAACTGCCGAAAGGTTTGCTCCCCATAACAGGACCATAAATAGAGATCATCCATATAAAGCCCATTTATCTTAATGCCTCTGTTGATGAAAAAAGCAAAGGAAATCAAAAGCAGAGCTGCAATGACTTCGTTTTTCCATAACGCTTCCTTACCCATCCATTGTCTCTCTTCCATATTTTCCTCCTTTTCCCGTAAATATTAGAAAAACCGTTCTTCCAGCATCAGACATAATGCATGATATACTGGCAGATGAAGCTCCTGAATTTTAAAGGTTTCTTTCTCTGGCACCACGATGGATACGTCAGCCGTCTCTTTTAACTCACCGCCGTCTCTTCCCGTCAGGCCAATTGTTTTCATACCCATTGCCCTGGCTGCCGTCATGGCATACATAATATTTTTTGAATTTCCTGATGTGGAAATGCCAAGTAGAACATCGCCCTCTTTTCCATAACCATATGTCTGCTGTGCATAGATAAGATTTCCGTCTACATCATTTAAATAAGCAGTGGAAAGTCCGGGATGGCCTGTTAAGGCAATAGCTGGAAGTCCTCCCTGAAGTTTGTCTGCAAGTTCCTTACCGCGAACTGGGTCTGCCCCGGTAAGCTTTTCTGCAAATTCCGCTGATACTGCTCTGGGTTTTACGAAGCCCTTCATTAATTCTCCGACGATGTGTTCCGCGTCCGCGCAGCTTCCACCATTTCCGGCAATTAATAGCTTTCCTCCGTTTTTATAACAGTTCTCAAGAATCTCATAAGCTTCCTTTATGTCATCCTTAACACTGGTCAGTACCGGATAACGTGTAAGAAGCTCCTCCAAATAGTTCATGGGTTCCATCAAGCTCACACTCCTTCTCTTTTTAAGATCCATTCTGCTGCCGATGTCATATCTTCTGCATAAGCATCGAATGCTTCCATTTTTTCTGCTTCCGCCAGGCCGTTATATAATTCTTTTCCATATCCGGTACCTACAAGAATAGATTTTACGCCATATCTGCGCCCCGCCTCTGTGTCCAGAAGCTTATCTCCGATCATGTAGGAATGGGACTTGTCCACCTTAAAGCACTTCTCTGCCATCTCAAACATTCCAATATCCGGTTTGCGGCAATGACAGGACTGTTTATATTCTCCGATTCCATGAACCGGATGATGAGGGCAGTAAAAATAGCGGTCTATCTCTGCTCCGTCTTTTGCAAGAAGACGGTTCATGTATTCATGCAGCTTTTCTACATCCGACTCGCTGTAATAACCTCTGGCAACTCCCGCCTGATTGGTCACAACAACCAGACGAAAACCCTGTTCCTTTAAACGCTTTAATGCAGCAGAGACACCGGGAAGAATCACTAAGTCCGAGGGTTTGTGTAAATATTTCACTTCTTCATTGATTGTTCCATCCCGATCTAAAAATACAATTTTATCCATCTTATACCTTCCTCTGCTGCCTGTTTTTTCACGCTTTATTTTAAATTAAAATGATACTGTCCACCTGGTATGGAAACCTTGATGTCCTGATAATCCCATCGTGCTTCATCTGTAATCCAGCTTTGTGCGCCTCGTAATTCAAAGTTCCAGTCAGTCAGCTGCCCTCCCGCTGCTTCCATTCTTGCAGCCACTTTATGACGTACATTATAGGGGCAGTAAACCAGTAAATCCGCCGCCGCCGGCTCCAAGCAGCTTTCCGCCCAGTGCACCGGCTTTTAAGGCCTCTTCATAAAGTTCATCAATCTGTGGGGTGGTGATCTTGCTACTCATTCTCTTTTTGCTTTTCCAGCCATAATCTAAAAGCTTACCAAAGCTGTATAGGTTGCCCTTTAAAAGTTCATCCTTCATGGCATAAGCAAGGGCCTTCACTTCACACATCGCCTCAAATGGATCCTTTTTCTCATAATTAGAAACCTGATCCTTGATAATGTTGGCGGAAACATGAACGTTTCCTGTATAGCAAAGCAGAAGGTTATACTGCAATTCATGAATGATTTCCTTTTTAATTCTGAGGGGATTCACTACCACGTTGTTGCGTCCGTGGAATTCTATAAAATTAAAGCCTCCGAAGGTTGCGGCATACTGATCCTGATATCCGCCGTCGATCTTAAGATCCTCTCTCTCCACCTGATAGGCAAGATCAGCCATGGCGTAGCTGTCAAGTTCCACACCTTTCCATCTTGCCATGGCAGTTAATAGGGCTACCATCACAGTAGAAGAGGTTCCAAGACCAGATCCGGGAGGTGCATCACACTGTAAGTAAACTTCGCAGCCCTGTTTGATGTCCATTGCTTTTAAGGCAGCCGTAACAAGATCCAGCCGTCCATCGTATACATAGTTTTCTTTTGTGTTATACTTGACTGTCATGTCAAAATCCAGGGAATGGACGATGATCTGGTCATCTTGTCTTGGAACAATGGAACAGTATGCATATTTGTTAATGGTACTGCCAATTATGGCTCCTCCCTGCTCGATACAGAAGGGGGCAACGTCTGTTCCTCCTCCTCCAAAGCTGACACGCAGGGGGGCACGTCCTCTGATTATCATATGATCACCCTTCCTTCCTTTACATCCTCCATGAAACGGTAATAATCTTCCGGGATTCCGATATCAATGAAATACCCGTCGTTTACCAGACCGCCAAGCTTTCTTCCCTCCAAAAGCCACAGTGGAATCATATCATGCTCAAGTGATACCTTTCCTTCCGGAATGGTATCTAAAAGAGCGCGTTTTATTAAATAAAATCCGCCGTTGATGGTTCCTTCTTTGGACTCCTCCACCTTTTCGTCAAAGGCGGTCAGACGGCCGTTTTCTAACACTGCCTGTCCATAGCGGGATACATCAGGAACTTTCCGGAGAACAAGAGCCATATCAAGGTCCTTTTCCTCCATCAGTTCCGTAAAGCTAATGCAGTCGATCTGATAGAAGGTATCTGCGTTTAAGGCGAAAAACATGTCTTCTGTTACCTGTTTTCCGGCATTCTTTATGGCTCCCGCCGTTCCTAACAGTTCCTCCTCGTAAGCATAAGAAACACGGATTCCCCAATTGGAACCATCTCCAAAATAATCTTCTACCATAGAACCTTTATATCCTACTGCAAAGATAATCTCTGTCACACCATACCGGATAAGCTGTTTCACAACATATTCCATAAAAGGCTTCTCTTCTATCAGTGCCATAGGCTTTGGCCGGTCACTTACTACGGATCGCAGTCTGGTACCAAGCCCGCCTGCCAGCAAAACTGCCTGCATCTTAATGTCCTCCCTTGTTATATATTAAAAATCCTCTCCCACTACGCTCCAGGCCGCATCAATGCTGTGATACGTCCGAATGTAGTTTTGTGTATTCTGGCTTATTTGCCTTAAGCTGTCCGGATCATTGTAAAGAGCGATTACTTCTTCTGCAAATGTTTCCGGCTCATCTCTTACTACCATCACCTGATCTGCCTCTGGTATTCCTTCAGCTCCGATGGAAGTAGTTACAACAGGAGCGCCATAATAAAGTGCTTCAATTACTTTTCCCTTCACACCTGCTCCGTATCGAAGTGGTACTACTACGATCCGGCAGCTGGCATAAAGACTTGCCAGCTCTTCTTCCGTAACAAAACCTTTTACAATAATTCCGTTATCCGGCTGCTCCAGGGCTTTAATCTCGTCGGTAACCTTGGAACCTACAATGTAGAAATTAACCGGTATCTGCTCTCTGATTAATGGGAATATCTCTCTTGCAAACCACAATACCGCATCCGCATTGGGCGGATGGGCAAAGCCACCCACAAACAGCAGGCCTTCCCTCTTTTCAAAGTCATTGGGAATCTGATTTAAAAACCGGTCAAATACATAAGCTACGATTGCCTTTACAGGAACAGAAGGCTCAATTTCATGAATGGCTTCCCGCTCAACATAAGACGGATAATAGGAAACAGCCGCTTTTTTCATCAGGCGCAGCTCCATAGATCTCCAGTATTCAGAAGCTTCCCGTTTCTTAGGATCTCCAGTAAGCTCGTATTCCCTGCCTTCCCGAAGAAAATGAAGGTCATGTCCGTAATAAATCAGTTTCATGCTGGTATTTTCCCGGAGAAAATCGATATATTTCTGTGCGATATGGGGGCGGTTTAAATAAGCTGCCTTTATATCGTCACCATGGGTTTTTAACCAGTCCCAGATGCCTGCCTGATATTCTCTGCCGTAAAGAATCTCGATTCCCATCTGCTGTAATGCGGTGGAATAAGGCTCTTCATGAAGGAAATTGTCTCCCAGGAACTTGACCACATATCCCTTATCTATAAACATTTTTAAATACTGGAATGTAGTTTTGGAACCTGCATCCCTGTCATAGGTAGGTACATAATGATCCACCACCAGGATAATATCCTTTCCCTGGCTTCTTTCTCTGGCACGGAACGGATCAGGGTTACCGTTATTTTCGCTCTGACAGCTAAACTCAGCCGCCCATTTTTCTTTCAGCTTTTTACTGTTTTCCACCTGATAGCGTTTTAAGCCGGAGCCATTGACATCGGTTCCGTTTGAAATGCCTTCAAAGTGAATCACTTTGGAAAGGGGCTGATAAACAACCCGGTAGCCGGCTTTGCGCACCTCAAATGCAAGATCGGAATCTTCACAATAAGCTGGTGCAAAGCGTTCATCGAAGCCGCCGATCCGTTTCCACAAATCAGTGGAAAGAAGGATTGCAGCACCGGAAATATAATCTACGTCTTTTACATAATTGTATTCAGGTTTCTCCGGATCATCAAGGCGTCCGTAATTCCAGCCAGAGCCGTCGCTCCATAAGATTCCGCCAGCTTCCTGAAGCCGTCCGTCAGGATAAACCAGTTTAGATCCCACCATTCCGATGGAAGGGTCTGACTCGATTAGATTAACCAGACTGTCCAGCCAGCCGTCGGTTACCTGAGTATCATTGTTCAAAAACATGATGTATTTTCCTCTTGCCGACTTTGCCGCCTGATTGCAGTTTCTTAAAAATCCCTGGTTTGTTTCATTGCGGCAGATCACCACATTCTCTGTGAATTTGGACAGCTCTGCTGTCGCATCTGTTGATACATCATCTGCAATGATTATCTCATAATCCACATTTTTTGTGTGATCCAGTATGGACAGGAGACATGCATAAGTATAATGGATCTGGTTGTAAACCGGTATGACGATGGATACCATGGGATGTCCTTCTTTTACAAAACGAAGTTTTCCATGTATCCGGTATGCTGCTCCGATTTTCATATCACCTTCCATGAGATTTCTTCCCTCGTCTGTTGTATAGAGGGAAATGGACTTTACAGGGTGAAGAATGGTTTCCTTTATATAAAACAGCACTTTCCGTTTCTTTGTGCCTTGAGGGAATTTCTCATTAAAGATTCTTTTTAGCCTGCGCAGTACCTTATAGGAGAAGGATTCATGCTTTCTTAACTGTTCAATAATCCCCTGCATGGTTTCACAGTCTTTTCTAAGGGAAGCAATAATCATGTCCTGGTTGGCAACATGGTTATCCGTTAAGCGCTTTTCCTCCTGCTGTTTTGTAATGGTCAGATCCTTTTCCTTTAATTCTGCCTTCATCTGGGCAATCTGATCCTTGGTATCATCAATTATCTGAGATACCTCAAACATGCTGTCCGGCAGGGCAAATGTCTCATGCATATAGTTTAAGAGATAGATCCGCTGGTTCTCACCGTGAACATATTCCTGAAAATGGCGTTCCATCTCTTCATAAATACCAATCAGTTCCTGATCCACTCCCTGCTCTTCCATAAATACTTCCATGGATTCATAGCTCAGAATGCTTTTATACTGCTCATAAAATAATACAGCACCCGGAATTTTATGAAGTTAACGGGAACTGGAAAAGAGAATACCCATTCATAATCCAGACAGTAAGGACCGTCTTCAGTCATCATGATATTCTCAAAAAGGCAATCTATATTGGAATGTTTAAATGCCCAGTCTCTTCTAATCTGCTCTGCAGTATCCGGAAGCACACCGAATACTTCTTCAAACTCCGGCGTGATATGGAACGGCGTCATGTAATCATCATGTACCTTCAAAATCATGGAGATGCCGTCTTCCAAAGAGGCTTCCGGAACTTTCCCGTTTACGATCTGCCGGCCAAGAATCTCAGCATACGTCTCTCCTTTTAAAAATGCAAACCTGGCGGTTGTTCCATCTGAGCTGACCGTTACGTCTGCCACATGTAACCCCTGATTTTGTTCCGTTAAATTTTTGTATTTTTCTTCAAAGGAACGGATATGAGGGATTCCCTCAGCCGTCAGGGCAGTCTTCTCCACATAAGGCAGTCCATTTTCTTCCACCAGACTGGTGCGTATCTGAAAAGCTTCTCTTCTTGTTTTATTATATTTTACAAAATTAATTTTCTTCATGACGGCTCCAAATGGTTAAAAAATGAATTGGCAAATGTCTCAAACTGTTTTCCTTCACATACTTCATCAAACATCTTACCTAAATCGAAACGTAAGTACTTGGGATAATCATAGGCAAGAATGGCGTGGGTTAAATCTCCCTTACCCGGAAGATATCCATCGGAGTATAAAGTTACGGGAAGGCGGTAATCGGGCATGGGATAGTAAAATTTCACAGTTCCCTCGTTTCCTTCACTTCCGCATAAAAGTTCCTTTAACTCTGTTCTGGAAAGGCAAAACTGCTCCGCCTTTGCACCAGCCTGATACTTTAATCCCAGACGGTTTGAAATTGCAGTAATCAGCATTCCGCCCGGTTTTAAAAGTTCTTTGGCCTTTTGAATCATGTCCTGATAAGGTTCGCAAAGGGAACCTGCAAAAAACAATATAATCAAAACCCTCTTCACTGATAAAAGAGTCTAAATCATTGTTTACGAAGTGGATATTGTTTTGTTTCTGATTGCGAAGGCGGTTGAACGATAAATTGTTGTGGCAGGGGTCTAATACGGTTACTGCTTTCACCCGTCTGCTGTATAAGCCTGTTAACGCGCCGTAGTCAGATCCCACCTGCAAAAGTGTTGCATCTGGTTTAAACTCAAACCAGTCCAGCAGATTTTCTCTAATCTCAGATAAGGCATATAAATAATCCAGCCTGGGATTTTCCTGCAGCAGCTTTTTGATATCTCCATTATAATTCTGATACAGCTTTTTAAGTTCAGGGCTGATATCATTCATGCATTATTCCTCCTTACCTTTCTGCACGCATAAGTGTTAAGCTTACATCCGACTCCATATCGTAAACACCAACCGTATTCTTATTGGATATAACAGTGATGTTCACAATATCATACAGACGGTGGTAAACCACATGCTCCCCGTTTTCAAATCCGGTACAGCTCATGGACAGTAAGTATTCTCCACCCTGAAGAGTCATCTTCTGGGTAAATTCCACCACGTATTCATCGCCTTTTTTTACAGATTTTACATCGGAAGACTCAAACATGGTATTGGTACCGGTCAGATCAGCCCCCACGCTTGTCCTTGATGGTATAAGTAAAAATCGGTGTTTCGATTTCTCCGTGGAAATGAATCCGTTCCTTTATGGTAAAACGTTCTCCCTTTAACAGAAGATTAGTAATATTTCCTCTCTCATCAAGAAGGCCAAAATCTATGATCTCTGCCCTCTTATCCCCATACTCTGTGCGGTTTGGATTGATGGTCAGCTTATCCTTCATCATTCCGCCTGCTGCCGCCCTGCTTTTTTCCGCAATTGCCTGGTCGCCGGAAAAATCATTTAGCCCGTTGTCCGCAGCTTCCAGTTCTTCATTCAGATCATCCATCTGGTTAGCCAGAATCTTTTTATAAAGATCCACCATTTTTCCCGGCTCACCTTCTGCGATGAAATTGCCTTTATTCAGTACGACTACACGGTCACAATACTTAATGATAGCACCCATATCATGGGTAACCATGAGAATGGTGGTGCCATTTTTACGGATTTCCTCCATACGGCGGTAGCATTTCGCCTGGAAGAAAACGTCTCCTACGGAAAGTGCCTCATCAACGATAAGAATCTCCGGTTCTACATTTATGGCAAGGGCAAATGCAAGGCGGACAAACATACCGCTGGAATAGGTCTTTACCGGCTGATAGACAAAATCTCCGATGTCGGCAAAATCCAGGATGTCCTGCAGTTTGGCATCCATCTCTTTTCTGGAAAATCCCATCATGGTACCGTTCATGTAGATGTTTTCAATCCCTGTATAATCCATATTGAATCCTGCTCCAAGTTCCAAAAGAGCAGAGATCACCCCGTTTACCTGAACATCTCCGGTAGTCGGGGTAAGAACTCCGGTAATAATCTTTAAAATTGTGGATTTTCCAGAACCGTTGGTACCGATAATACCTACGGTCTGTCCTTTTTCCACATCAAAAGAAATGCCGTTTAAGGCATAAAAATCACGGTGGTAATTTTTATGAGTCGGGCTCATGGCCTCTTTTAACCGGTCAATGGGTTTTTCATATAATTTATATATTTTGGTTACATTATTAACAGTCAATGCTTTGTTATTCGATTCTACGGACATTGAATCCTCCATGGTAACTGCCTACAGCACATCGGAAAAATGCGGGCGCAGTTTTTTAAATACTTTCAGTCCTATTAAAAACAGGACAATAGTGACAAACCAGAAATAAAGACCAAGAGTCGGCCGTTCAGTAACCCAGTTCCCATATAACATGCTGTCACGATATCCGGCTACAATATAATAAACCGGATTTATTTTCAGCACGCTGGGGAGCCACTCAGGAGCATTCTTAAACATCTCCGGAGCCCACATAATCGGCACCATCCACATACCAAACTGCAGGCAGATACCCACAATCTGCGCCATATCCTTGAAAAATACATTGATGGCACTGGTAAAATAGGTAATAGCCAGAGACAACATGGAGGCAGCAAAGGTATAGTAAATGATCTGAAACCAGCTGGCCTTTGGCAAAAAGCCATAGCATAAAAATACTACAAACATAATAATAGCAAATATTCCATGTACCATCAGACAGGATAACATCTTAATAAATGGAAGGATTTCCACACGGAAAACCACCTTTTTTACCAGATAATTATATTCCTGCAGGCAGTTAGTACCCATATTTAAAACCTCACTGATAAAAAACCATGGTACAATGCCTGGTATTAACCACAGTACATAAGGATATACCGCGATTGGTGGCACACTTTTAAATCCCAACTGGAAAACAAAAAAATAAACAAGAACCGTGGCAATCGGCTGCAGAAACATCCATGCAATTCCGAAATAAGATCCTACAAAACGCTTCTTAAAATCTGCTTTTGCTAAATCCAGAATCAGTTTTCTTTTTATATAGATTTCTTTTAATAAGGAAACCAGATAATTCATGGTTTTCTCCTCTCGTTAAAATTTGAAGGTATCCCGGATTCCGTTCCACTTCTGATCTTTATCGGAAATAGTAAGTTCCATTCCCTCTGAAATTGGCCATTCAATTCCAATCTCGGGATCACTCCAAAGAATTCCGCCTTCGTCGCCCGGATGATAGAAGTCCGTACATTTATAAGCAAATTCAGCTTCATCAGACAGAACTAAAAATCCATGTGCAAAGCCTTCTGAAATATAGAACTGTTTTTTGTTTTCTGCAGACAGCTCCACACCGAACCACTTACCATAAGTTTTGGAATTAGCTCTTAAATCAACTGCCACATCAAACACAGTTCCTCTTACCGCACGAACCAGCTTTCCCTGGGGAAACTGTTTCTGAAAATGAAGTCCTCTAAGCACGCCTTTTACGGACATGGACTGGTTATCCTGTACGAAATTCATGGTCAGTCCTGCTTCGTGAAAATCATTCTGGTTGTAGGTTTCCATAAAATATCCTCTGGAATCTGGAAATACGGTTGGTTCAATGACATAAAGCCCTTCTATCTCGCATGTTGTTACTTTTATCTTTCCCATATTTTATGCTCCTTTACATATCAAAACATTCTTTTACTTGTAGCATTCTACCACAACTCAGCCAAGATTTCTATATATAGGAAAATTTTTATTGGTTCTAACCCGGTTTGAAGCCCGTTTGTGATGCAAATATGCATAAATGCCGCCCGACTGAAGTTTTTTCAGTTGGACGGCAGCCTTTTTGTTTTATTTAGTACTAATAATTGTAAATAAAGCAATTGATCAGATTTCTCTCTTTACAATCATATCTGCAATGTGGTATATTTATATTATAAAAAAGTAACCGCCACACAAGGTGGAAGCTTCCAAGATTGCTTAAATACTCATCAAATGATGAGCATGCCTATCCTGTTTGCGGCAGGGTAGGCTATTTTTTTCCTATGTAAGTCAGCAATGCAATTAGAAACGTACCTCCTAAAAACAATATGCTTAAAGTTTGGTATATATCCATCTGCACACCTCCCATCCTGTTACGACATAAAGACATAAAAGCTGGAAGGTTCCACCCTGTATTCGATTACTCCTAAATAAATCTTACCATATATTCCCATATCCCACAATGTTAATTTGCTGGAATCAATCCCCCATATTTGAATCAAAAAACGCAGGAACAGAACGATCCAAAGATGAATCCTCCCATTCCCACGCATCACTACGCTTTTCAATCAGGCTTACTGCTTCACGATAAATGATTTCCTCTTACTTACCACATCAAATATAACTGCCGCCAAAAGAACGGTTCCCTTTACTACTTTCTGAAGGTTCTGATCCACACCCATAATACTCATACCCAGGTTTAAAACACCCATCAGAGTTGCACCTACAATAACACCTGGTACGGTTCCTGTTCCGCCGTATGCAGAGGCTCCGCCGATGAAGCAGGCTCCGATGGCATCCATTTCATAGTTGTTTCCTGCTGTTGGGTTGGCAGAGTTTAAACGGGCCAGAGTTACCATGCCTGCTACGGCTGCCAGCAGACCCATATTTAAGTAGGCTAGGAAATAAACCTTATTGGTATCGATACCGGAAAGTCTGGTTGCCTTTTCATTTCCGCCCACTGCATAGAAATAACGTCCTGTGGTTGTTTTGGAAGATATGTAGCTGTAGATGCCAATGATTACCACAACCCAGATAAGAGCATTGGGGATTCCTTTGTAGAGAGACAGCTTATACATGAAGAAAAGTATTACTGCAGTCATCAATACCATTTTAATGATCATACTGTTTAGGGGATCTACCCGGTATCCCTTTTTTCAGTTTTCTTTTTCTGGTGATCAGTTCTGATACTATAAAGATGCAGCAGGCTATAATTCCTACAAGGAAGCAGGTGAGGTTAAAGCCTTTCATTCCAAATACATCAGGAACATAGGTATTAAACAGATTTAAAAAGCTGTCCGGTACGGGAGAAAGGGTCATTCCCTGAAGGACTACGTTTGAAAGTCCCCGGAAGATGAGCATTCCTGCCAGAGTTACAATAAATGGAGGGATCCGTACGTAAGCGATCCAGAAGCCCTGCCAGGCTCCTGCCAGTATACCGATAATGATCATGGAAAAAAGGGAAAGATAAGGATTCATTCCCATCTTAATCATCATGCTTCCGCCTATGGCTCCTACGAAGCAGACCACAGAACCAACCGATAAGTCAATGTTGCCGCCTGTCAGAATACAGAAGAGCATTCCGGTTGCCAGAATAAAGACGTATGCATTTTGTGCAATTAAGTTGTTTACGTTCTGGGCAAGAAGCATTTTCCCTCCTGTATTTACCGTAAACAAGATTACGACTACTGCCAGAACGATTACCATCGTATATTTTTTTAGTACTTCCGACAATTTTAATTTATTCTCCATCTTCTACTCTCCCTTCCTCTTCCATGCCCATGTTATCCGGGGTTAAAGGTATTCCCGAAGGATGCTTATCTGATTTTAAAATGCATGACATGATTTTTTCCTGTGTGGCCTCCTGTGAGCTCATCTCTCCGACAATTCGCCCCTCGTTCATAATATAAATCCGGTCAGACATACCAAGAATCTCCGGCAGCTCTGAGGATATCATGACAATGGATTTTCCGGCGGCAGCCAGTTTGTTTATGATACAGTAGATTTCATATTTGGCGCCAACGTCTATTCCTCTGGTTGGCTCATCTAAAATCATAATATCCGGCTCTGCAAACATCCATTTGGATAAAAGAACCTTTTGCTGGTTTCCTCCGCTTAAGTTTCCTACAGTCTGTTCTACGGAAGGGCATTTGGTCTTCAGCTTATTAATATAATCTTCAGCAGCCAGAACTTCCTTGTCTTTGTCAATGATGGTTCTGAAGCTGACTGCACGGAGATTGGCAAGGGTGGTATTGATTCGTATGGGATTTCCAAGAATCAGACCATTACCTTTCCGGTCTTCAGTCACGTAAGCCAGCTTATGCCGTATGGCATCCCGCACGGAACGAAGATGGACTTCCTGACCGTGAATCTTTAACGTACCGGAAATATTTGCTCCATAGCTTTTTCCAAAAAGACTCATGGCAAGTTCTGTTCTTCCTGCCCCCATCAGGCCGCAGATTCCCACAACTTCTCCTTTTTTTACATAGAAGGATACGTCGTTTACTAACTTACGCTCTGAATAAAGGGGATGGCTGGCATTCCAGTGTTCCACTTCCATGGATTTTTCACCGATCTGAATGCCCGTACGCTTGGGGAAACGGTCTACCAGTTCTCGTCCGACCATTCCTTTTATGATCCGGTCTTCTGTTACATTATCTGTCTTCCTGTTCAGTGTTTCTATGGTTGAGCCGTCGCGGATAATGGTAATTTTATCTGCTACATAGGCAATTTCATTCAGTTTATGAGATATGATGATAGAAGTCATACCTTCTGCTTTGAATTTTTTCAAAAGGTCCAGAAGTGCTTTTGAATCATCTTCATTTAGGGATGCAGTCGGTTCATCAAGAATCAGCAGTTTTGCCTTTTTTTTTTGCAAGTGCTTTTGCTATTTCTACCAGCTGCTGCTTTCCTACTCCGATATCCTTAATAAGCGTATGGGAGGATTCGGAAAGTCCTACTGTTTTTAAATACTGATCAGCCTCCCCAAACGTTTCATTCCAGTTGATTGCGAATTTCTTTCCTTTTTCATTTCCAAGATACATGTTTTCGGCAATTGTCATATAGGGAACCAGCGCCAGTTCCTGATGAATAATGACAATTCCCTTTTTTTCACTGTCACTGATATGACTGAATTTACAAATCTCTCCGTTATAAATGATATCTCCTTCGTAAGAACCGTAGGGATAGATACCGCTGAGTACATTCATCAGAGTGGATTTCCCCGCTCCATTTTCGCCCACCAGAGCATGGATCTCCCCTTCTTCTACCTGAAGGTTTACTAAATCCAGGGCTTTCACACCCGGAAACGTCTTGGTGATGTTTTTCATTTCCAAAAGTATATTTGCCAAGAATATCCCTCCCTCTTTATATATTCAGAGGACGGCTTTCATTGATAAAAGCCGTCCCCCCATAAGGAAATCCGCCTGATTACTTTAACTGGTCTTCGGTATAATAACCGGAAGTGATCAGCATCTCTTTATAGTTGTCAACGGTAACAACCACTGGATCACAAAGATAGGTTGGAATGATTCCGGTTCCGTTGTCATAGGACTTGGTATCGTTGATCTCAGCTTTGCCGCCCTGCATAACGGAATCTACCATCTTAACTACCTGGGTAGCCAGAGTTCTGGTATCCTTAAATACGCTCATAGCCTGTTTTCCCTGGATCATGTTCTTTACGTTTGCGATATCGCAGTCCTGGCCTGTGATAATTGGATATTTTCCGGTGTAAGAAGAAGCAAGTGCATTCTCAACACCAAGAGCGGTGGAATCGTTGGAGCAGAGAACTGCGTCAAGTACGGTTCCGTCTGAATAGTTGCCTGCAATAATGGTATCCATACGGTTCTGAGCTTTCTCAGAATCCCATTTCTCGGTTGCAACCTGCTCAAATGCTGTCTGACCGGATTTAACAACCAGTCTGCCATTGTCTACATATTTCTTTAAAACATCCATAGCTCCTCCGAAGAAGAACTTGCAGTTATTATCAGCAGGATCGCCTGTGAAGAATTCTATATTCTTCGGATCGCCGGCTTTGTCAAGTCCAAGAGATTTCTCTAAATATTCGCCCTGTTTCTGGCCTACTTTGTAGTTATCAAAGGTAGCGTAGTATGTAACTGCATCTGAGTTCATGATCAGACGGTCATAAGCGATTACCGGAATTCCCATGGATTTTGCCTGAGAAAGCGGTTCTCCTAAAGAACTTCCATCAATGGAAGCAATAACTAACATTTTGCAGCCATTGGAGATCATGTTTTCAATCTGGGAAACCTGAGTCTGAACGTCGTTGCTGGCATACTGTAAATCTACCTTATAGCCTGCAGCTTCCAGTTCTTTCTTCATGTTGGAGCCATCCTGATTCCATCTTTGTAAATCCTTGGTCGGCATGGCAACACCGATTAAAACTCCGTCTTTCTTTTCTGTTTTTTGCTGCTGCGGTAGTGGTTTCTGCTGCTTTGGTTGTCTCAGCAGCTGCTGCCGTCGTGGTGGTTTCTGGAGCTTTCGTTTCCGGTGCCTTGCTTCCCCCGCTGCACCCAGCCAGCATTCCTGCCGTCATGGCAAGAGTCATTGCGACTGCTAAAAGTTTTCTTTTCATTGATAAATCCTCCTCCAATACTTGTTTTTGATATGCATATTTTAGCATGGAAGAATCAGGACTTGTTTGCCAACCGTTAGCACGGATTCAGCCACATAAAAAAAGCCCTGGGTGAACAGGACTTTTTTAACTGGCAAAAAAATGCTACTGCTGTATGACATTTAAATACACATCTTCCCTGGCATGAAATCCGCCCTGAATGATGACAGAATCCATGTTTTCCCGGGTAACTGCAACAGGATTCAGCTCCAGATACGGCACATCATAGGTTCCATCATTTATGGTCTGGTCGATTCCAGTTAAGGGCTCCCCCCTTACCCAGCTTGACCGCATACTCCGCCGCCAGCCTGGCTTCCTCTTCCACCGATTTAAAAGCAGTCATATTCTGGGTGCCCTCCACAATCCGCTGGCAAGCCATTAAGTCGCCGTCCTGACCAACAAGACACACCTTCCCTGCCAGCCGGTCTTCGGACAGCACTTTGAAAACCTGGGTGGCCAGATCGTCATTTCCACACATGATTCCCTTCACATCCGGATACTTTTCAAGTGCTTCTTTGGCATAATCATAGGCGTGCTCCGCAAGCCAGCCCTCACAATTGTTCTGATAGACCACATCTAAATTTTTACCTTCTAAAACTGAATTAAAGCCTTCACGGATCATTGCAACATTATGATCGGATTCCGGTCCCTGAATCATGATGACTTTTCCGCCCTCAGGTATGTTCTGAACCAGATTTTCTGCCATCAGGCTCCCCACGCCCTTGTTGTCAAATGAGATATACATATCACTGTTTGCATTTAAAACCAGGCGGTCATAACTCATGGTCTTTATTCCTGCCGCCTTTGCTTTCTTCATCACATCTGACAGTGCCTCGCAGTCACCCGCCACCACCACAATGACGTCCATCTGCTTCTTAATAAAATACTGGATCTGCTCGATCTGTTCATTGACATCACCGTTGGCATTCTGTACATTGACTTCCGCACCCATTTCTTTTGCAGCAGAAACAAAGACATCCCGGTCTCTGATCCACCGCTCGATGACAAATGAATCAATGCTCAGACCGATCTGCACAGGCCTCTCCCCCGCCTTTTCCTGTTCCTGCTCTGCAGTCTCAACCTTTGCCTGTCTGCACCCTGACATCAGAATACAACAGGCCAATCCCATCAGTAATAACCTCCCGCCCCACATTTTCATAACCTTACCTCTCCCTGTATTCGGTTGGTGTCATCCCTTCATATTTCTTAAAAATCCTGCTGAAATAATTGGGATCACTGTAGCCGGACATCACGCAGATCTCTTTGATGCTGTATCTGGGATCTTCCAGCAGCCTTCTGGCGTTTTTGATTCTGGTTCTGGTCACATATTCGATGAAATTCTCCCCTACCTCCTGTTTGAACAGCTTGCTGAAATAATAGGGGCTGATGTCCACCATTCGCGATACATCGTCAAGAGAAATGTCCCTGGCGTAGTTCTCGTCTATATACCCCTTGACCCTTGATACCACATTTTCAAATTCCCGCTCCCTGGAGGTACTGATCTTATCGCAGATATCCCTGGTTTTACTTAAGAACCAGCGCCGCACCCCTTCTCCGTCAGCTGCTTCCTTTAACTCTGCCATATAGTTTTCCCGGTAACGGAAACCGTAGCGGACATTCCCGGCTTCAAAAGCCCTCCGCTCCAGTCTCATCACCAGTTCCAGAACCTTGATTTCAATGTTGGATCTCATATTACCGTCATGCACCAGCATCCAGTCGAAAAATTCATTGGCACAGGATAACGCACCCTCCCGGTCTGCTTTCATGCCTCTTTGGAGGTACTGGTTCTCAAGATCAAGAGGATATTCTCCATCGTATTCCGCCACTGCCGGAATATCGGTAATATGCACCACATGGCTGTCACTTTCTCTTAAGGATTTTAAAGCCTCCGTATAGGAATGACGGATTCCGGCCAGAGTTTTCACAGATCCGATTCCGCCTCTGCACTTAAGGTCCATGCTGTTTTCCAGCTTATGAATCATGTTCCTGGTCCTTGTGATCACTTCCACCCTCTTTTCATACTGCATCTTTTCCTGATCAAAGGAAAGAAATAAAACCAGCCTGTTCCCCATGGCAGGACCGATGACACATTCAAAATAGTCCTTAAGAATCTCCCGCACCATGCTGTAATATTTATTGACCTTCACCCACCCCGATGGCATTGGTCATGGTTCCCCCCTCCATGCTGTCTCCAAATTCCAAAACCACGATGAAACCATAGGGCTTTCGGATATCAAGCATTTCCGGGTACCCGCTGTGAAGGGGGGTCCGAATCTTCCTGAAGTATGGTGTAAATAAACCCGCTTTCGATCATTGGAACCACGATTTCCAGGCGTTCTCTTATCTTTAGATCATCACTGATCTTCTGTCTTGCCTCCTCAACCTGATGCATGGCTTTCACGCAGACATCCAGAATTTTCTTCTTATTTACCGGCTTCATAATAAATTCCATCACGCCAAGATTCACTGCTTCCTGGGCGTAAGAAAACTTATCAAAGGCTGTCATAATAATAAATACCATGGTCTGATTGAATTTACGTATCTCCCGGATTGCCTGAATTCCGCTTAATCCAGGCATCTGAATGTCTACAAAAGCAATGTCCGGGCGGAATTGACCGGCCTGTTCAATTACCGCTCTTCCTGTCTTTACGCAGACGATCTCACACTCACTTTTGAAGTTTGATTCAATAATACTCCGTATGGATTCCAGCATAATTCCTTCATCATCTGCAACCAGTATCCGAAACATGTATCTCTTCCCCCTTTTTAGGAATCCGTAAAATTACTGAAGTCCCCTGATCCTCTCCTTCACTGACAATGGAAAACAGTTCCTTTCTATTATAATAAAGTTCCAGACGGGAAATCACATTGTAAATACCGATTCCAGTAGATGCGGTATCTTCCTGGATTCTTACCCCTTCCTGAATCCGCTTTAATTTTTCTTTCTCAATTCCCTTTCCATTATCATCAATGCGGATTTCTATGGCATCTTCCTTATTTTTCACAGAGAGACGGATAGTTCCCGGCCAGCTGATATTCCTGATTCCGTGAGTTACTGCATTCTCTACCAGCGGCTGTAAGGTCATGCTGGGCATGGAATAGTCCAAAGCATCATCCTCCAGGCTGGATTCATAGTGAATATCACCCGCAAACCGGACATTTAAAATGTAAATATAATTTTCAACCGTACCTACCTCTTCCCGAATGGTGGCATCCTCCGCACCTTTTTTTACATTGTACCGAAAGAAATCTGCCATTTTTTCCATGAATACCGAGGTTTTCTCTGCATCCTCCATCATCGCCAGCTGCACGCCTGCATTGAGGGAGTTAAATAGAAAATGAGGATTAATCTGGGACTGCAGATATCGTAAACGGGCTTCCTTTAAATGGTTTTCCATTAAAAGCTCCCGTTCCTTCATCTCCTGCTCTTTTTCAGCACTCTCTTTAATTTTATTCACGTAATCGGCCAAACTGTCCACCATTTGATTAAATGTCTTGGTTACAATCCCCAGTTCGTCCCCCGAACGGATATAAGGTACCTTTACATGAAAGTTTCCCTGTCCAACCAGCTTTGCCGTATGAGCCAGACTGGTGAGGGGGGTAACAATGTCCCTGGTCATCATCATCATGACTGTGAGGCTGATAATCATAACAATGACCAGTATAATAGAACTGATTACCTCTAAATACTGAAGAGCAGCCTGAAGGGTCTGATAGCTGGCGGAGTTGTTCTTAAACTGTCTGCTGTTAAGAACAGCAATATCGTGATTTATGAACTGGTAAAGCTTTAATGCGGATTCATAGGAGCTTTTATACTTTTCTACATTTTGTCCACGCTTTGCCTGTACCGTCTCATCTGTAACCGCCAGATAGCTGTCAGACATGTTCCGGATATTTTTCTCCAGAAGCTGAACGGGGTTGTCCGTTACCAGCACATTCAGTCCATCTAAAAGTTTCCTGTAATCCTGTTCTGCCCGGTAATAATCCGTTAAGGACTCGGAGTCTTTTACCTGTAAGTATTTGTACATGAAATTCTGAACATTGGTCAGCGCATCGGATAATTCGTTTAGATTCACATTGCTCATATAAACGGAGTTCATCCGTTCCACCATCTGATTGATCTGGGCATAGATAAACAGATTGCTGGCAAAGAGAACCGCTGCTGTTACCGCTATTTCCAGAAAAGCTTTCTGGTGATGGGTAAATTCTCCCAGATTGAATTAGGCTTATTTTTCATGGGCTTTTCGCTCCTGCCTCTTGTATTCCGGAACCTGTTCCTCTGTAACAAACTGGAGATCTACACTGTAAAAGGAATTGGTCCGCCCATCCTTTATGGATTCCGTCAGTGCCTGTACACTATATTTGCCCATCTGACTGGTATCAATGCACAGAGTCATCGCCATAGTCCCCTTCTCCACTGCCTCTAAGGCTGCTTTTGATTTGTAATAGCCAATCACCTGGGTTTTTCCCACTCTGTTATAATCGATTACCGCCTGGTAAACCGCTTCCGTATCCACCTCATCCATACATACAATCACATCCGGCAGCCCCTGTGGATTCTGAAAAAGGTTGCGGACAATCTCTTCTGATTCAAAGGCTCTTCCGGATGGAATCCTGATTTCTTCCACTTTAATTCTGTCTGCATTTTCTTTCGTAGTCACCATGCGGTTATTAATCTGATTAAAGATCTGTGCCTGATTGCTGTCTATGGAATTATCGTGAAGCAGCATCATGACCCGGGTAATCCCATCGTGTTCAGGAAGTATTTTTAAGATCTGATTGCCGTATTCCTGCCCCAGCTGGTAGGAATTAATCCCTACGTAGCTTTTCCGCTCCGTGTTAGGGGCATCATTTAAAATGGTTACCACCGGAATTCCCTTCCTGGCCGCTTCATTGATCCGTTCTTCCAGCATTTGTTCTCCGGTAAATTCAAGTAGGATTCCATCCACTTTGGCAGCTATACTCATATCCATAAAATCCAGGGTGGAATACTCCGATGACTGGTTTTTCCCCTTCAGTTCCACATATGCATCGTATTGTGCTGCTTCTTCTTTCACACTCTGGTACACGTCATTCCAGAACTGGGAATCTAAATTGTCAATGATCATTACGTAATGATACCGGTATGTTACCGTGTTTTCCGCATGCTCCACCCCGATCTTCTTGAGCACATATCCATAAAAAGAGGAGGTTAAGAGTGTAAGAAACACGATTCCGCATAACCCGGCAAGCATTAAAAAAAGCAGACCCTTTTTTCCATTTTGCATAGACTCCCCTCCTTGTCATTCAACTGTATTATTTCATTATACTAGAGAATATAGGAAAACAAAAGTAGGATAAATTTGCAATGGAGTAGCATTTTTTGTATAATGACAGTAGTGAAATGGAAAGGCGGGATTCCCACATGTCTTCTTTACTGCAGCTTTGTAAACAGTTCACAGAGGGAGCTGCTTCACACCTGCCCAGTGAGCACGCAATTGGAAAGAGACTTGTTTGTCCTGAATACTCAAAATCAGAACAGGAAGTAAAAACTTATCCTTTTATTAACAATGATAAATTATTTCTGGTATGCTGGAATTTTACAGAGGGAGGACAGCTTCTTTCTACAATGAAGCCCTCCCCCTTATCGTTTTGTTATCATGGAACATTTCAGCACGGAGATAAAACACAACTACATACTCACGACTATCTTGAGCTGGCTTATATTGTTGAGGGAAATTTTCTCAGAGAATTCTTGGCAGGGATATCACCTTTACAAAGGGGATTTATATCTGATCGATAAAATTGTATTCACCAGGATTTCCTCCATGATCAGTCTGCCGTGATTCTGTTTCTCGGTCTCTCCAATGACATTTTTTTTGATGAAATCATGGTTGAACATATATCGGCAAAGAAGATGATTTCCTTTCTGCAATCCGCTCTGCTAAAGCAAAAAAGCTTAAAGCAATATCTTCACTTTAAGCCCATAGGCACTGTTACTACTCAAATGGAGTCTCATCTTATTTCTCTGTTAAATGAACTGGATTTAAACGACCCAGGTTCCCGTTTTATCTGCAAAGGGATGTTAATACGTATTTTTCTACTGCTGAGCACTCGGTATGAATTCTCTCTTTCCAGTGAACAGAGGAGAACGATGAACTGGTTTATGTTTGAAGAAATTTCGGATTATATAAAAGATCATTATGCGACCGTAACCATAAAGGACCTGGTGAATACATTTCATTTTCAGGAAGATTATTTTAACAGGCTGATCAAGGATAAAACAGGGCTGACTTATTCCGGTTATGTACAGCAGATACGCCTGTCGGCCGCAGAGCATATGCTGTTTCACACTCAAAAAAGCATTGATGATATAATCGAAACAGTTGGTTACCGTAACAAGGGTTATTTCTATAAGATATTTACTGAAAAATACGGTGCAACGCCCTCTGTTCTGCGAAGAAGCCGCTTTTTATGAATCATAAGGAGCCACACATAAAACACATGATTAAGGGACCGGAAAAGAAACATACCCTGACGGGTTTCTCTTTCGGTCCCTGCTTTCATACTTTATTTTCCTAACGCTGCTTTGTAAGTATCCATGTTCTGCTGAATGGATTCTTTTACCTTATCATATCCTGCTGCTTTCAGCTTCTCTCTCATTTCATCTACTGCTTTCTTTGGATCCGGATATTTACCGTATGCCAGCTGGGGGGATGTACTCTGAAAGTACACTTGCCATTGCAGACATTTCCGCTTCTACTGAATTCTTATCTACAACCAGTCCGGTATAAGGGTTATCATACGCAAAGGTATTATACATATCAATCATACCCTTTGTTCCATCCCACCACTGAACATCCTGCAGTTCCAGGTCATCATTTCTACCGCACCAGTAATTGGAATCCAAAGAATCTTTACTCTTATCCCAGCCCTCCGGGTGATCCAGTTTCCCATCGGAGGTAATAATATAATCAACGCCCTCAATACCATAGTTAATCAGCCTGTAACACGTTTCATCATTGCGAAGCAGATCATATACCATAAGCGCACGCTCGGGATGCTGGGAATTGGCACTGATCGCTGCTGCACCGTGTGTCTTTAATGGTTTGGAAACATTATTATTTTCCATTCCCCACCAGTACATTTTAGCATCAGAGCCAGGCTGCTTCCGGTCCATACTTGGTCTGATGGTATAGTAAGTCTGGGAATGATGTTCGTCAGATCCGGAAGTACCAGCATACATCGCCTCCCTGCAATCACCATCATAGTTAAGAACATCCTCTCTCCAGAATCCTGCATCATTCCATTTCTTCATCAGCTCTGCTGCATCATAGATTGTATCGCTTTCCATATAAGGAGAGGTTACGGTAAATGGATCATCCTTGGAAACTCCCATCCAGAACTCATAATTGCCTACATTTACACTTGGTATTACAATATTGTCTGTTTTGGAATTCAGATATCCCCCCAGTAAACCACCAGGATTAATCTTTCCTCCTATATCCCACGGAATTACTCCCTCCTTATGGTCCTTGATCCACTGGAAATAAGTTCCGATCTGTTCAAATTCTTTGATATCACCATTCTCGATTCCTGATTCTTTAGCCCAGTCGCCGCGGTAAAACAAACCATGGTTAGTATACTGGGTATAATGATCTTCCGGTATAAAATAGATCTGATCCTGGTATTTGCAATATTTCCAGTCATCCATGGAAGAAACCTGTTCATATGTCTTTGGGGCATATGCTTTTAAAAGATCCTCAGAGAGGGGCATAAATGCACCCTTCTGGGTATTTTCCCATGCATAAAGCCAGTCTGTAGCAGTCGTAATAATATCCAGACTCTTATCACCGCTTAAAAGCTGAACATTATACTGAGTTTGCCAGTCAGCCCATTCCACATACGTCAGTTTAAGCTCTGCATTTGCTTTTTCCTTCAGTACTGCATTGAGTTTCTCAAGCATAGCTTCACACCGTCCATTGCTGGGCTTATCACCTAATACCAGCATGTTGATCACCTCGTGTTTGGATGTATCAACTTTACCATCCGCTCCCACAGCAGCGCTTTTTTGCTTACCTCCGCAGCCAGCAAGGCTCACAACCATAACTCCCGCCAGTAATGCTGCAGTAATTTTCTTAACTGCATGTTTCCTCATATTTTACCTCCCTTAAATAATTTATTTATTACCACACATGCCATATGGCATGCAGCAGTATGCTCAGCCTTTCACAGCTCCAATGGTAATACCTGTAATAAAATATCTCTGAACAAACGGATACAGGAATATAATTGGTCCTGTAGCCACAACAGCAGTCGCCATCTTTAATGTGTTACTTGGCAGATCTGTAATCGTTATTGCCGCCCCTGCCATGGAACTCTTAAGCTGTGCTGCAGTATTGATAATGCTGTACAGATAATACTGCAAAGGTTTATATGTCACCGCGGAGCCAAGATACAGCATGGAATTATACCATTCATTCCAGTAGCCCAGTGCCAGGAACAGTCCCACTGTTGCAAGTGCTGGCTTTAACATGGGAAGAATGAGCGTGATAAATATTTTAAAATCATCCGCACCGTCCATCTTCCCGGATTCCGTAATTTCATAGGGTACAGATCTGGCAAAGTTCTTCATAAGAATAATCAGCCAGGGTGTCATTAAAAGCTGTAGAAATACTGCCATGTAGCTCCCCTTTAAATTCAGATAGCGGGAAACCCAGATATAAGTAGGCGCCATTCCCGCAGAGAACAGGGTCGTAAAATAAATAAAGAAGGAAAGAGCATTACGAAAGGGAAAATCCTGTCTTTGCAAAGCATATCCTGTCATGGCGATAAGGAAAAGACCTAAGATTGTTCCGAAAACAGTCATTGTAATCGTGACACCATAGGAACCAAGAATAACTTTGGGATATCGAAAAAACCCAGCCATAGGCTGCCAGACTGAAGCCCTTTGGCAATAACCCGAACCCCTCTCTTGTAATAATTCCTTCATCACTGAAGGAAGCTGATATCATAAGTAAAAATGGCATCAGGCACATCAAAGAGAAAAACAAAACACAAATATAGGATATTATTCTGACAACAGCCGTGCTGGCAGTCATCTTTACACCGTTTTTTTTCATAATCTGCCTCCTAGAATAATGCATAATCAGGATCAATCTTTCTGACCACCCAGTTGCTGAACATAACCAGAATAAACCCAAAAACAGACTGGTATAGTCCTACTGCGGAAGAGGTAGCAAAATTATTCTGATTCATCATAGTCCGGAATACAAAGGTCTCAATAATATCCGTATTGGGGAAAAGCTGGGAGTTGGCGGGACCGATCAGATTGTAGAACAGTCCGAAATTCCCCTTCATAATTCCCCCCAAGTGCAAACAGCATCAGGATAATAAACGTTGGCTTTAAGCTGGGCAAAATAATATAACGAATTCTCTGCCAGCTGGTGGCACCGTCTACCTCTGCTGCTTCAATAATCTGGGAATCAATCCCACAGATGGAGGCAAAATATACAATAGAACCGTATCCGGTCTGCTGCCAGATATTACACAGAATAATAATAAATGGCCAGATTCCTGCCATACTATATATTTTTACCGGGTTTGCCCCTGCCGAACGAATCAGCGTGTTTAAAGCGCCTGTATCATAGTTTAAAATATTAAACGCAAGAACTCCGATCAGAACTGCTGAAATGAAATACGGCAGAAACATGATTGTCTGTGATACCTTCTTAAACCAGCTGCACCGGATCTCATTTACCATAATGGCAAGTATGATCTGCAGGACATTTCCCAAAAGTATAAATGCCAGATTATAAAGAACCGTATTTCTTGTAAGCGCCCATAACTGACCGGATTTAATTAGAAATTCAAAATTTTTAAATCCAACAAACGGACTGCCGAAAATTCCATCGCGAAAATTATAATTGGTGAATGCTATGTATACGCCCGGCAGCGGACAATAAAAGAATACAATAAAAAATAATACCGCCGGAAGGCACATAAGGATTAAGATCCGATTATCTCTGATTACTCTCCCTATTGGTTTTCTATGTGGCAATGCCTGCACTCCCTGTTTTTTTCCTTTAGCTTTCAATTTCATATCCTCCCTGTTCCTGTTGTAATTATTATTCATGAAACCGGTTTCAAACAAAGGGAAATTTTAAGTGCCTTTGTTTAAATTCCGGCATGAGTCTCTTATAATCAGTTCTGTAGGTATGATCTGAATCTTTTGGGGCTTCCCCCCCTCTAAAACGGCAAGTGCCGTATCAATCAGCTTTTTCCCATACTGTTCATAATTGTAGTCCATGCTGGTCAGACGGGGAACACTGGTTTCAGCAAGGATTGTATTGTCAAAGCTGACCAGTGAGATATCCTCAGGAATATCAATGGAATGTTCTCTTAATGACTGTATTATTCCAAGTGCAGTTAAATCATTAATTGCAATCACTGCGCTTGGCAGCTTTCTGGTACTCTCAATCAGGCTGTTCATGCCCACGTATCCTGATTCCATGGAATAATCACCTGTTTCCACAAGATAGTCCGGACAAAATTCAATTCCGTGCCTGTGCAGCATGCTGCGGTAGCGGGTCCTCTTTGTATAAGTGGAATCTACCTCTTTCCTGCCTCCGATCATACAGATATCATGATGTCCGTTGGAAATTAAATATTCCATGATTTGATCCATGGAGGCACTGTCATCTAAGTTTACCTGGTAACAATCGCTGCCATCCAGCTTTCCAGTGATCACCACAGGCATTAAATTGCTGACATGATTGATTCGTTCTGCATATATTTCATCAGTAATCAGTTCATCAACTCTGCCTCCCATAATGATTAAGGCATCAATCTGCTGACTGATCATTTTATAGAGGCGCTGCTCCTCTAACTCCATGTCGTTCATATAATTACTGAGCATCAGGCTGTAATCCCTTTCATGTGCCGCCTGCTCACATTCCACCGCCAGACCCGCATAAAACGGATTGCGAATATCCGGTATCAGAACCCCTATGATTCCGGACCGGCTGCTTGTAAGCCCCCTTGCCATTGCATTGGGACTGAAGTGGTATTTGGAAATAAGTTTTTCCACTTTTTTCTTCTTCTCGTCGCTTACATTGGCTTTCTGGGTTAAAACCCTGGATACTGTTGCTGGGGATACTCCCGCTTCCTCAGCAATTCGATAGATGCTTACTTTGTCTCTCTCCATATCAGTTCCGCTTTCTGCTGTACTCCTGCCAGGTTTATAGCGTGAAACCGGTTTCTCGGAAATTTCAGAACCAGTCCAACACAGTTTTTTAAGTGCTTTGTATAATAGTATGAATCAGATGCCTTTATTATATTTTTATTTGTACATTATTATAATTACGTAACTCTGCAACTGAGATGATAAAGTTACCAATTCCGACAAGTTATTGTAAAAAACAGTGCTCCAAAAATGATATTTGGAACCTGCCTCTTAGCAAAGTCTGCAATATATCATGATTGAAGCACTGAACTTTATTTATTCTTTAAATATTCGTCAATTCCTTTTGCACCGGCCTTTCCTGCTCCCATAGCAAGAATGACAGTCGCCGCTCCTGTAACGGCATCACCGCCTGCAAACACACCTTCTTTTGTGGTCTGTCCGTTTTCTTCATCTGCAATAATACATTTCCACCGATTAATATCCAGACCTTTTGTAGTGGAAGAAATTAACGGATTGGGAGAGGTACCCAGAGACATGATTACCGTATCTGTTTTTATTTCATATTCCGATCCCGGTATTTCCTCTGGGCGTCTTCTTCCTGATGCATCCGGTTCCCCAAGCTGCATCTTAACGACCTTCATGCCCTTTACATAGCCGTTTTCATCCACAAGTATTTCTTTAGGATTTGTAAGAAGGTCGAAGATAATGCCTTCTTCCCTGGCATGATGAACTTCCTCGGCTCTGGCTGGAAGCTCTGTTTCACTTCTTCTGTAAACAACGTGTACACAGGCGCCAAGCCTTGCTGCTACTCTGGCTGCATCCATGGCAACATTGCCACCACCTACTACAGCAACGTTTGTACCGGCAAAAATGGGAGTATCATAATTCTCATCAAATGCTTTCATAAGGTTGGCTCTTGTTAAATATTCATTGGCTGAGAAAACACCGTTTGCATTTTCTCCGGGAATCCCCATAAACATAGGAAGTCCGGCGCCGGAACCTATGTATACAGCTTCAAATCCCTCTTCCTCAAACAACTGATCTATAGTCGTTGATTTTCCAATGACCACGTTGGTCTCGAATTTTACACCCAGTTCTTTTACCTTTTCAATTTCTTTTGCTACGACTTTCTCTTTTGGAAGACGGAACTCCGGAATTCCATAGACAAGCACCCCTCCTAATTCATGAAGTGCCTCAAAAACCGTTACATCATATCCCTGTTTTGCCAAATCTCCTGCACAGGTAAGGCCGGAGGGGCCAGAGCCGATCACAGCTACCTTATGTCCGTTCTTCTCCTTGGAAGATTCTGGCCTGATGTCATGTTCTAAGGCATAATCTGCCGCAAACCGTTCTAACTTACCAATGGAGACAGGCTCCCCCCTTAATCCCACGAATACATTTTCCTTCGCACTGGGTTTCCTGTGGACAGACACGCCCGCAGACCGCAGGCAGAGCAGAAGATTTACTGATTACCTTATATGCTTCTTCTATATTACCTTCCTGTATTTCTTTAATAAATCCAGGTATATCAATTGCTACAGGACAGCCCTCAATGCATTTTGCATTTTTACAGCCGAAACATCTGAATGCTTCCCTGACCGCTTCTTCCTGATTGTATCCTTCACAGACTTCTTCAAAATTTGTAACACGTACCTTTGCTTCCTGTTCTCTGACAGGTACTTTTTTTAACATATCAGCCATTTGTGATCTCCTCGCAGTTCCCGCAGCCGCCGTGATGCGTATTTCCTTCCTGTTGTTTTAACATGACACGGCATTCCTCTGTTTTATACATCTGGCTCCTTTTGATTGCCTGGTCAAAGTCCACCAGATGTCCGTCAAATTCCGGTCCGTCAATACAGGCAAATTTAACCTGATCTCCCACCATAAGACGGCATGCACCGCACATTCCTGTGCCGTCCACCATGACCGGATTCATACTGACGACTGTTTTTTTAAATCATACTTTCTGGTTAGCAGGCATACAAACTTCATCATGATCATAGGACCGATTGTTATACAGGCATCGTATTTCTTTCTCTGGTTCTGGATTAAGTCCTCTATAACGTTAGTCACAAGACCGGATCGTCCATAAGAACCATCATCGGTTGTCACATAAAGATTACCAGAGACTTCTTTAAGCTCATCTTCCAGAATAAGCATATCCTTTGTCTTTGCTCCGATGATAACGTCTGCCTCAATTCCATTCTCATGCAACCACTTTACCTGAGGGTAAACCGGTGCTGCTCCTACACCTCCTGCAACAAAAAGGAGCTTTTTATGTTTTAATTCTTCCAGATCTTCATGGACTAAATCAGAAGGGTTTCCTAAAGGTCCTGCAAAATCACGGAAACTATCATTTTCTTTTAAATCTGCCATCTTTACGGTGGAAACTCCCACTTCCTGAAATACAATGGTAATTGTTCCTTCCACCCTGTTATAATCACAGATCGTAAGAGGGATTCTCTCACCATTCTCTCCCATCTTAACGATTACAAACTGTCCAGGCTGGCAATTGGCTGCAATGCGTGGCGCATACACATCCATAAGAACTATTTTGTCTGCCAGCTTTTGTGCTTTTAATATTCGGTACATCATCTTCTCCCTTCTTTCGTAACCCGCTTTTTCCCATAATAATTGCTGTATTCTTATCAGATTATTTCTATCATAACCAGTATAGATAATTTATTTATACTTTGCATCGGGGCATGATGACAAAAAAAAGGAAAAGCGGTTTATCCAACCTGGATAAACCGCTTAAAGTCTATTTCTTGTTAAAGTTTTCAATCATTCTGTAAACTACAAGACCGATTCTTACCGCCAGCCTTTCGTTGGCATTATCAAAATCGATTCCTGTTATTTTTGCTATTTTTCCAATTCGGTAAGCAGCTGTTTTATAGTGAACATACAAGTCCTGAGCTGTCTTGGAAAGGTTCTGATTGTAGTTTAAATAAGTCTTCAGCGTTATAATAAGATCCTCCTGCTGGGGCTTTTTATAGTTAAACAGTTTCTGAAGGGATTCGGGAACATATTCCATTAAAAGCGCTGGATCGTCAACCTGGCACAGAAGCTTAAAGATTCCCAGATCTGAAAACATCATAATATAGGCGTTCCCCTCATAGGAGATATCCGCTGCAATATCAATAAAGGAAAATGCATCTGCAGCTTCCTTATATGACCCCTCCAGCTGCATGATGCCCTCTACAATCTTGCCTGCACCTGCCTTTACAACAAGCTTTTTGTTATGCTGAGTCATACCTGCCTGAACCTTGCTCCACATCTCTTTTAAATCTTTGCGATACTCGGCCTGGGTCCGGTTGGGATTTGCAGTTTTTTATGGCAACCACTTTGTCCATATCCGTATGTACTTTTACATCAGTCAGCCTCTGTCTTACCACATCTTCCAGCCAGTTGATCTGCTGAAGCTTCTCGTTCATCTTCTTCTGGGTACTTCCTTCGTATGTGACTCCAAAGACAATCACACGGTAATGGCCATTTGGATCCATACCAAGGAGGCTGGCATTCTTTTTCAGTTCATCCGCAGAGGTAACTTTTCCGTTGAGAATATTATTTAATAAGTCGTGCTGATACTTTTTTTCAAGTTTTGAAACGGCGAACTTTCTTGAAAATTCATATTGGAGAGCAACAATGGCATTTTCCACCGCTATGCAGTCCATCATATTAAATTTATCGAATTTTTCCATTATAACAAGATACATCTGTATTCCCACATTTAAATTCATTTTGACAACATAACAGGGGTATTCCCCCTCCTGCCTGGTATACTCGTAATTGGAGAAAATACCCGGATCAAACTCAGCTGCCTTAGTGGATAATTCAAACTCATATTCCTCGCTGCCGGTTGCTGCATAACAGGACATATCCTGATTATAAAGGGCAATGGGATTGCGAATCAGCTTATTTAACATATCAAGAATGTCCCCTACCGGATTTTTCTTAAAATTATTGGAAAGGGATAACGCCATAAAATTATCATGAGTTGTTTTATAATACTTTAATTTTGTCACTTCTTCATTAAAAAGCCGCTCCATTACCAGTGACATAATGGTCTGGAACGAGACTTCAAAAGAGACTTCAATCAATGGAATTCCAAAGTTTTCTGCGTATTCCCGTAGAAGGACAATCTTGCTTTCCACGCCTTCCACCAGTTTTCTCTTTTTTAAAATCAGTCCGCTGACATTCTTCTTTTCAAGCTCGGAAATATAAAATTTAAATTCTTCAATGGTACAGGAATTGAATGCATATAAACCAGTCAGCAGCAATTCTCCTCCATTAATAAACTTAACAATATCAGGTGCCTCAATGATTGTCGCGCCCTTAATTTCTTTTCTCAAGCCACTCTCTCCGCAAATCAGAGTCATTTTTCCCAAGTTCTCCGTTTTGAGAAATTCTTCTACTGTAAATTTCATTTCCTTTTTTGCACAGCCCCTTCTTATTATTTTTTCTCCCTGATCAGTATAACATAATGCAGCATTAACTGGTAGTTCATGCAAGAAAGGCCGGGCTTTCCTGCCCGGCTGTTTCCCTGCTGTATATAAATGACTCATTGCCCCCCGGCTCATTTATAAAAGCAGTTTGATTGCAAGTTCCTCCATTATAATAGAAGCTTTCGCGAAATCGCTGAATTTAGTAAATTCTACGGGACAATGACTTCTCCCATCTTTACTTGGTACAAAAAGCATCACAGTTGGTATTACCTGTCCGATTTCCAGTGCATCATGTCCGGCTCCGCTTGGAAGATACTCATAGCTGAAGCCATGTTTTCTGCAGCTTTCTTCCATTGTGCTCAGCATTTCCTGGGATAAATTCACAGAAGTAATGGTAAGTTTATTGTCCATTTCGTAACTGCCCCCGATCGCTTTCACTTCCCGATCTAAAGCGGCACGGATTCTTTTTGCAATATCATTAATATGTTCGTTGTTTCTGGACCGGATATCAACGGTAAACTGACACTCTTCCGCTACGATGTTCATACCGCCCGGTATGGTATTGATATAGCCAACTGTTGCAACGGTTCCATCGGCTTTTTCTCTTGCCCAGTCTGCAATCTTAGAGATAACCTTGGAAGCTGCATCCACCGCATCCTTTCTCATATCCATGGGAGTTGTTCCCGCATGGTCTGATCTTCCGTGTACAGTGACCATATATCTTTGAATCCCAACAATGCAGTCCACCAGCCCCAGCTCAATTCCTTCTGCATCAAGGACTGGTCCCTGTTCAATGTGGGTTTCCAGGAAATACCCGATGGAACCTATGGGCCATCTGGCCTCTTCCACTCGTTCAGGATCCAGACCATATTCTTTCATGGCGTCATAGATGGAAATGCCATCGGTATCTTTGTATTTCCTGCAATACGCTGCATTCCTGTTTCCTAACATTGCACCGGAACCAAAATATCCGGTTCCAAACCGCATGCCCTCTTCGTCACAAAATCCAACAACTACAAAGTTTCTTTTTGGTGTCAGATTTTGTTCTTTAATTCCCGTGCGACTTCGATCGCACATACAATTCCGGCAATGCCATCAAAATCTCCGCCATTTACTACGGAATCGTAATGAGACCCCATCATAACACAGGGCAGATCAGGATCTTCCCCCTCAAGAATTCCAAATACATTTCCTGCCGCATCTTCCTTCACCTGAAGTCCGGCTTCCTCCATAACTGTTTTAAGATAATTCACCGCATCTCTGGACTCTTTTGTAAAAGGAAGACGGGTGCATCCTTCTCCAGGAGTCGCAGTAAACTTTTTTAAACATTCCAAATCCTTGGCAATTCTGCCTGTTTTTTCTGCAACAGCCATTTATTTACCCTCGCTTATTTTGATTTATCGTATTTCCGGCAATCGTAAATATACTTTTTACAAGGTGAATAAAGCATTGCAGCAATAATAATTACTAAACCAGAGAAGCACAATACTTTATTGGCAAGATTAAGTCCAACTATTATTGTAACAAATGCAACCATAATTGCAAGAAAGGCAATGGTTAATCCCCCTTCTTTTGTCCGAAAAAAATCATTCTTTTTCATCTCACATTTACTTTCACTTTCTATGTATTTCCTAAATTGCCAGCATGAAGAACAAAAATACCCCAATTGCAATTGTCACAGGGACTGTAACCATAAGAATTCTTTTTAATACTTCCCCTTCGCTTCCAAGAATATTGGCAGTAGTGGTTCCCAGTATGATTTTGCTTGGACTGACCGCACTTCCGATGGAACCTCCGGCTGACTGTGCTCCCAGAACCGCTGCAGGATTCACATGCAGAAGATTTGCTGTGGTCATCTGGAATCCTCCGAATAAAATATTGGAACTCATATTGCTTCCAGTCATAAATGTTCCTAAAAGCCCGACAAAAGGCACCAGAGCGATATATGCTTTTCCCAGCACTTTTGCAATTCCATCTGCCAGTACTGCAGTCTGTCCCGTTCCATCCATGATCTTAGACATAATAACCAGACCGATCACCGCAATTCCCGAAGGCATGGTCATAGATACCGATTTGACAAATACACGCTTTGTTCCTCCCTCTTTGATCCAGCCATTCTTCTTGTAATAAATCAGTCCGGCAAGGGAAGATACCAGCAGGAAAAAGCTTGCATGGGTAAATGGGGACAATGGAGAGAAGCTGCTGCTTGCTTTGTTTACGTGTCCGTATCCGGTTACTGTCTCCGGGAATGCAAAACCAAACTGAAACTTTCCCAAAAGATCATGTACCGGTTTTATGGTAAGAACAATCAGAGTAATCGCTGAAAGAAGAAAATAGGGAACAAACGCCTGTACAAGGGTCATACCCTGGGGAAGCTCTTCCCCTTCCTGCTTTGTAAATTCCCGGTTCATAATAGGACTGTCTTTCAGACTCCATTCCTCTTTGTACATCCGGGTTCTTCCCAGAAGAAGAATCACAATTAAAGAGATGCAGGAGGGAACAAAACAGGAGATGGTAGTGTTAACCTGGGTCAGCAAAAGCTGTCCGCCTCCCTGAATCAGGGATATTAACATTACGGCAGCCAGGCCTTTCTTAACAGCCCTGCCTTTTCCGTAAAACCAGCATACCACAACTCCTCCCACAACGTTCCAGAACCAGATAAAAACGGCGGTCCAGAATGCAGTTAATAAGTATTCTTTGCTTCCTGCTTCCAGATTTACGCTCATGGCCAGGGAATCCCATGCAACGCCCAGTGTTCCGAAGGTATTTCCCCAGGCCTGTCCAAGCAGGGGGGATAATAACTGCCCAGATTGGCTGAACACCGATCCCGATTAAAAGGGGGGCACCCACTGCAACGGGAACACCAAATCCTGTGATTCCCTGGAGAAAGCTTTCAATCACCCAGCCCATGGCAAATACCAGAAGCAGCTCGTTGGGCAATAGCTTTCTCATTCCATCCCGGATAACCAGAAAGGCTTTTGCTTCGTCTCCCACCTGGTACAAAAGGATTGCTGTCCAGACAATAATGAGAATAATCAGTGCATTCCAGATTCCCTTGGCACTTTCCGCCGCAATGACTGTGACACCTGCCTTAAAAAGAAATACTCCTGTAACCACTGTGATCATAAGTCCAACTGCCGCAGCCTCCGTTGCACCCCAATGAAATTTAATCATCAGGATTATGAGTGCAATAATTGGCAGAAAAGCCATTGCCCATGTAAATAGATTTACTGGTATATTCATTTCAAATTTCCTCGTTCTTACTAAGCATGAATAACAGTTCCTGTTTTTCCGGCAATGCCGTCAGCAGCTTTATCAAGCAGTGTGATTAATGTTTTTCTGCCTTCTCCTGATTCTGCAAACCGGAGAGCAGCTTCAATTTTAGGAAGCATGGAGCCTTTGGCAAACTGCCCCCTGGGCAATGAATTCCCTGGCTTCTTTTGTACTCAGCTCTGACAGCCATTCCTGGTTTTCTTTTCCGAAATTAACTGCAACCTTTTCCACTGCTGTTAATATGACCAGATAATCTGCATCAATCTGGGAAGCCAGCAGACTGCTTACATTATCTTTATCTATGACTGCATTGACACCGGTAAGCTTTCCTTCTTCGCTTACTACCGGTATTCCACCGCCGCCGCAGGTGATGACTACATGGCCTGCATTCATTAAGGTTTTGATTGTTTCCAGTTCCCGGATTCTCACCGGCATGGGAGAAGGAACTACGATGCGGTAACCTCTGCCTGCATCCTCCATACACTGGATACCCTTTGCCTCATTTTTTCTGCCTCATCCTTTGTAAGAAATCTTCCGATTGGTTTTGCCGGATTTTGAAACGCTTCATCATCCTTACTGACTTCAACCTGAGAAAGAATGGTTGAAACTTTTCTGTCCATGCCCCGCCTGTGAAACTCATATTTAATTGCATTCTGCAAGTCAATTCCTATGTATCCCTGGCTCATTGCCACGCTGGTGGGAAGGGGCACCTGTTTCATGCCTTTCTGCATCAGAGTAAGATGATCCATGGCAGTCTGAATCATCCCAACCTGGGGTCCGTTTCCATGAGTGACGATAATGGACAGCCCCTGCTGTGCAAGATCTGCAATTACCTCTGCTGTCCTGGCGACAGCTTCTTTTTGCTCTTCGATATCATTGCCCAGGGCGTTTCCGCCCAGAGCAATTACTATTTTTCTATTTTCCACAACGTTCTCCTAAAATCTACTGGGTATATCCCAGTTTCTTTGCATATGCTGTGATTGCTTTTTCAAAGCATTCCATAGGCGGGTGTACGGTTCCAGCTCCAATTTGTCCATATCCTGCAACTTTATGGGCAATTCCCGTATTAATTACCGGTGTAATGCCTTTTTCTACTACAAGTCTTGCATCAATTCCAAGAGTGCATCCCTGGAAATTCCAGTTGGGGATGATAAAATTGGGGTTTCTGTCTATGGTGATTTCCGACATCTCTGTGCTGGTACGAAGAGCATCTTCATATCCGCCTGCACCCACAAATCTGGTAACAGCCGGGGCTGCAATCATAGCCATACCACCTACGCCAAAGGTCTCAGTGATAGCGCTGTCACCCATATCCGGACAGCCGTCCTCTTTGTCATATCCGGTAAAATACAGTCCCTGAGGTGTATTTACCGGTCCTGTAACCACTGATCTCCCATACCTGCAATTCGGATTCCAAACTCTACACCGTTTCGGCACATAGCAGTCACTATGGTACCGTCAGTCACAGTACGGGCAGCATCCATAACGGACTTGCCGGTTGCCATCATTATATTTAAGAAGAACTGGTCCGTATCGGATAAGAATTTAATAACATCATAACGATCCTGATCGGATATCTTCATTTTTGTAATAACAGGTGCAACTTCCTTTAAAAACGCCAGGGAAGCAGCAATATTTCTCTGATGGAATTCATCACCCATCGCAATGGCTTTTGCTACCAGAGGATTCACATTAATTCCGCCAAGCTCTTTGATCGCAGTCTGCAGCACTGGTCCAAGAACATCTCTCATCCAGCGAAGTCTGTTAACAACCTCTTCGGAGTAGGCACCGAAACGAAGTACCTTTCCGATTCCTTCATTCATGGTACAGTAACCTTCGTTGCCGTCTGTCTTATTTTCCACAACGAATACTGGCATATTTGCAGTAGTAATTCCGCCCATTGGACCCACCGCTCTTACACTGTGGCATGGCAGGAAATTTACTTCTCCGGATTCCAAAAGCCGTCTGGCAGCATCTTCCGTATCAGCCCATTCTTCAAAAAGGACTGCACCCACACAGGATCCCTGCATGGGATCTGGCATGTCTTTATAGGCAACCGGCGGACCTGCATGAAGAATCACTTTTCCATTGTTTAATTCAGGAATTACATTTTAGCCCGTGTATTATCTGTAATGACTGGCTGACTGGCAACCACTTTCATGATCACTCTGCGGTTTGCTTCATCAATGTCCAGATCTTTGTTGTTTCTAAGGAAATTGAGGATTTTGATCAATTCCACATTTCCCCCCGCCGGAGGCATCCAGTCGTACTGAACCACTTCACAGCCAAACTCCCTGGCAACTTCAGAAAAGCTTTTCAGTCCGATGTTGATGATTCTTGGTTTCTCTGCCAGCATCTGAAGCAGTTTATCGGATGCCTTTCCGGGAATGGTATCGGAAGCTTTCTTTGACCGGATTTCTTTCTTTCCCTCAGCAAAGTCAAGACCGATTGCCTGAATTGCTGTACGGACAGCCAGTTTATTGGTTTCGCATACGATTACTCCGGCATCAGTCAGCTTTTTCACCGCCTCATCATACCCCTGGAAATCCTTTCTGGTTCCGCATACTGTTGCAATAAAGAAAACCTTTCTGCCTTCTCGTTCTGCCTGATCACCAAGTTCTCTGATTGCAGGAAGAAGAGCGCCTGCCATATCGGCATGGGAGCCATATCCCAGCATGACATCAAGAAGAATGACTCCTGTTGATTTGTCATCAATGGCTTCTTTCATACATTCAATTCTCTTAGCCGGATCGATCATCGGGTGGGGTTTTCCCTGTGTGTATACATCATCGCCAAGATCAACGACAATGTGTCCTCCGGTTTTTAACATATATCCTTCTGCTTTTTCAGGAGGGATCTTTAAATCCAGTGCATCTTTGATCAGCATGGCCGCTTCGCCAGCAAGGGTACCGCCGGAATAATATGCCTTGATTGTCTTCTTTTCTTCCATGCGGTAAAATGAAGATCGATCCACAGTTACTTCACCCTCTTTTACAGTTTCTCCCCGTACCAGGCTGACCGCCAGACGGGCTGCTTCATCAAGGGTATAGGTATGATAGAAATTCTCCTCATGATACTCTGGTTTCTCCCAGGAATAACGTAATAACCGGCTTTTTGCAGACACTAAGCCTTGCTGATACTTTTTCCCTGACTGCCTTTGCCGGCGGCTTGGAAATAACAATCATAACAGCAACACTGTCATCGTCTTCCATTGCATCAATCATATCCATCATGGTGATTCCACCCACCTGGGTTGATAAATCACGGCCTCCGGTACCAATGGCATTTTTTACACCTTCTCCAAGGCGGTCTATGATGGTAGTCAGTTCCTGGATACCCGTTCCGGAAGCGCCTATAATTCCAATGGCTCCCGGTGTTACACTATTGGTAAATGCGATAGGCACACCCTGAATAATGCTGGTTCCGCAATCAGGTCCCATAACCACAAGCCCTTTTTCATGAGCTTTTTCTTTTAAATTCTTTTCATCCTCAATGGTGACGTTGTCGCTGAACATGAATACATTCATGTCCTCGTCAAGCGCCCGGTCCGCCTCCAGAGCCGCGTAAGCTCCTGGTATGGAGATCACTGCAAGATTGGCATCCGGCAGTTGACCAAGTGCCTGATCCCATGATCTTGCACTTTGGGATTCTTTCCCATTTCCTGCTGATACGGATTGCTTCTGAAAGAATTCCTCTGCCTCTTTCATAATGGTATCCAGAAGACTTTCCTCTTCTACGTCAGCAACAATAACCATATCATTTGCTGTAGATTCCATTAATTCTTTTGTATCCAGACCGCTCTGCTTAAAGATGTCCTTATTAGCAGGCGTTGCCATCATAACAGAAGCCTTCTTTACTCCCTGAATCGTTGAGATCTGATTGGTAAGAAGCATCAGTACTACAGAATCGTGATAACTTCCCTTTTTTACTGCTGTTCTTAACATAATAATATTTCTCCTTATTCTGCAAATCGGTTCTTGTGGTCATATCGGTTAAAATGAATGGCATCACTCTTTAAGTACTCATAGATTGCATCTACAATTTCAATTCCGCCATTGTTATGGTATTTATCTCTTCTCATAACGGCTCTTTCGCCTGGATAATAAACTTTGTCATATCCGTCTGCTGGTGGGATTGCATTTAATTCATCACAGGTAACGGACATATTTTTCATAAACTTTTCGATGTTTGTAAAACGCTTTGGATCCATAACAATATGCATATGACCCAGTTCTCTGCCCTTTGAGCAGTCATGATACATGGAGCTTACATGCTTTCCAAAGGGTACTCCTAAGAGAATACCGGAGAAAATATCAACCATCATCATAAGACCATAACCCTTTGCACCGGCAATGGGGACAAGTGCATTAACTTTGTTTGGATCTGTTACCGGATTACCTTTTCATCAACCGCCCATGTATCCGGAATGGATTCCCCTCTGGATCGTTTGTCCAGGATTTTTCCCCATGCCTGTACGGTTGTTGCCATGTCAAATACCACTTTTCTCTCATCTGCGGTAGGAGCTGCAAAGGAAATTGGATTTGTTCCGTAATACGGTTCTGTACCGCCAGTTGGTACTGCCATCGGATCTGACTGGCAGAATGAAATTGCAACCAGGTTCTGGTCCGCTGCCATTTCTGTATAATAACCAAGAGCGCCGCTGTGGGATATGTTGCGGACACCGACTACTGCAATGCCGTTTTTCTTTGCCATTTCTATTGCCTGTTCCATTGCTTTTGTTGCAGCCACATATCCGCAGCCGTTGTCACCTTCAAAGATTGCAGAACAGGGACCAGTCTCTTTGAATTCAAAATGAGGATCTACGGTAATGCCTCCCTTTGAAATTCGTTCACTGTAATACTCCACTCTTACTGCTCCATGGGAGTGGTATCCTCTTTCATCTGACCATGTAAGAATCTCTGCTGTGATATCAGCATGTTCTTCTTTCAAACCGGCTCTCATTAATTTTTTCTTCATCAAGTCTTTTAATTCAGCTCTTACAAGTTTCATTTATCCTTCCTCGCCTTCCTGATTTATGGTTATTTTTATTCAGCAAATAGCTGCCAACCAGAATTTCTTTATCTATTATGGCTATTTATTGACCCCGTTTCAATCAAATAACTAGATAAATGTAGGTTTGATTTTTATCCACTTTCGTGGTATTTTGGAAAAACCCACAAATAAAAAAACTGGCTTCCCGGTATGAATCAGACACCGGAAAACCAGTTTTTTTGTATCTATAAAAATTCTTAGGAAGAACATCAAAAACAATGGTTACAGCTTTACATCCCTGTTGCAGTCCTTGGAATAGATATAAGTTAAATCATCTTCCCGTCCTACTGCATAGCAGGCCTGGGGGCAATAAGCATCCATAAATACATAATCACCCTTTTTCACTGGAACCCAGTCATTATCCAGTCTGTACATCGCACTTCCCGTAAGGAAATACATTCCGTGCTCCTGAATATGAGTCTCTATGTAACCGTGGGATGCACCTAAATGGAATTTCAGAATATGCATATTCATATCGAATCCAAAATTCTCTGCTGCAGGCAGGAAATCACGGATATAGCAGTTCTCCATACCTTCATATGGAATCCATGGAAGATCATCTGCATTCCCCACTACAGTATAGGCGCTGTATCCAGCCAGCTCGTCATATCTGCGTTTATAGGCAAAGAGTTTTGCATCCTCTTTTCCTGCATTTACAAAAAGAAATGGTGTTACTGGCAGGGGAATAAATATATCCGCCCTCTGTCAGCGTCTCCTCTTTGTCCGCATTTTTAACCTTAATAGAACCTTCCATTACATAAATGAATGATTCCAGTCCTTCCCCGCCGAATGCAGGATTTTTTCCGCCTTCGTGGACTGTCACTAAATAATCCGCAAAGGAAGCTCCCATCTGAGGAGAGCCAAGAATCGTGACATCACACTTCTCATATCCTGGAATCGCATTTTTTACAATCCCGTCCGGCTCAATTAAAACATAATTTTCTTTTTTAACGACGGATCTGGTGGCTAATAAGTCATCACGGTATCCTGTCTGCCCGTTTAAATAACTCATAATAAGGCTCCTCACTTTCCATTAGGTCATATTTATTCAGTCAACCAATTTATACCTGTTTATTATGGCAGGTAATATAAAGTATTTCAATTATATTATGAGATAAAATACCGTTCCCGTTTTATCCACTTTTCCCCTGCTTGTTTATTTTTTAACAGTTATAATGATCTTACATTCATGTTATTTTACCAAAAACAGAAAGGAATTACTACAATGACGGAACAAATAGAAATGACACTCAACGAATTAACTTACCCGGTTAATGTTACGGTATATCATGATACGGCAGTTGTGCCTAAGGCCTGCATCCTATATTTTCATGGCGGCGGTCTTTTATACGGCTCTCGTCTGGACTTGCCCCAGCTGCATGTCAACAGCCTTACCAATGCCGGATATCTTATTATCTCCTATGACTATCCCCCTAGCTCCTGCCGCTAAAATTGACATGATACTGAAATCTGTAATTGATTCCATCAATCACTATATTTTAAATCCGTCACTTTATGTTTCTCAGGAACTTCCCTATTTTCTATGGGGTCGATCTGCAGGAGCATACCTATGTCTGCTGGCTTCAAAAGATAAGCGTCTTCTGCTTCCTCCAAGGGGAATCCTGTCTTATTACGGTTATGGTTTCCTGTGCGACAGCTGGTTTGATACTCCAAACAGCTACTATTGTTCTCTTCCACCCGTTAACAGTTCCTGCCTTAATGCAGTTTCTGATCAGGTTCATACTGAGGGCAACCTGGATACCCACTACAGCATTTATGTTTACGCCAGGCAGACAGGAACATGGAAATCTCTTTTTTACCATGGACGGGATAAATATTTCTTACTGGACTATTCGCTCCGGACCTGTGAAAAACTTACCGCTCCTTTATTCTGTGCCCACAGCATGAATGATACTGACGTTCCTTATACAGAATTTCTTAACCTTTGCAGTATGTATCAGGCAAAACAGTTTGTTGTCCCGGGTTCTGTACACGATTTTGACAGAAATGAAGCGGACCCTGCGGCTGCTCAACTTTTAAATGCAACTGTTGAATTTTTAGACAACCACACGGACCGTTTCTTATAACCAAATACTTGATTGCGGATTCTTATGAATCCGCATATTACAGTTTTTTAACCAGTTCTCCGAATCCTTTTTCTCCTACAACTTTTCCGTCTTCTGCCACTACCTCGCCGCGGACAATGGTACAGACCGGCAATCCTTTTCCCTTCATTCCAACAAAAGCAGAAATCTTGTTTACGTAGAGAAGGGAATCTTCTGTTATCTCCCATTCCTTATCTGCATCAACAATAATGAAATCCGCATCAAATCCGGTTCTGATGTCTCCCTTTTTTCCGTAGATTCCAAATGCCTCAGCCGGTTTCTTTGCCATTGCATTTGCAAGAACCGATGGAGAAATTCCACGTTTTACGCATCCCTCATTAAAGCTTACCTGAAATCCGCTCTGGATTCCACTGATCCCTCCCCATACATCAAATGGAGTTTCGATTTTATTACCCAGAATTTCCTTGAATTTTTCGTCATAGGAACATGGGGAATGATCACTTGCAATACCGCTGAGTGTACCATCCTCCACATAGGTCCACAGCCTGTCCACCTCTTCCTGAGAACGCAGAGGCGGGGCGCATTTAAACAACGGTCCGTTCTTGATTACATCTTCATCCGTCATGCTTAAATAATGAGAACACGTTTCTGCCGTAATATCGTAACCTTCCTGCTGCGCTTCCTTAATTTTCTGAGCCACATCAGGACTGCTTACGTGGCAGATATGTGCTTTGCAGCCGGTGGCTTTTGCAAGCTCAATCACATCAACCGTGGCTACCATTTCTGCAACTACTGGTCTTGATTCTAAAAATCCTTTCCAGTCCAGTCTGCCCTCTTTTTTCATTCTCTGTTCCTGCCACTTAATTGCAGCAAAATCTTCGCAGTGGAAACCGGCACGTCCGCCAAACCCATGAATGATCTGCATTGCCTCATATACCTGTCCATAATTTAAGGAGCTGTAATCAGGAGATACTGGACCGATAAAGGATTTAAACGCAACGCAGCCCTTCTCATCCATACCCTTTAAATCCTGAAAATTATCAGGAATCAAACCGCCCCAGAAGCAATAATCCACATATGCATTGGGAGATACCTTTTCAAACTTCTTATCAAAAATAGTTGCGTTAGTCATGGCTGGCTCGTTTTGCAGCGGCATATCAATAATGGTTGTATATCCGCCTACCGCAGCTGCAGCAGTTCCGTGCTCATAATCCTCACGCCATTCGTAACCGGGATCATTTAAATGTGCATGGGTATCAATTGCCCCCGGGAAAACATAATTTTCTTTAGCATCAATTACCTTTTTTGCTTCCGGCTCTTCTCCTGCAAGAAGCACCGCTGCAATTTTACCCTCTTTTACTGCAATGTTTCCCGAAAATACACAATCTGCTGTTACAATCTTCCCATTTTTTACTAATAAATCATACATACCTTCTCCTCCGTTTCTGGTTGATGAATGATAACTGACTGATGAAACATTTCATTATTTTATTAAATAATGTCTGGGAAAACAATGCAAAATGAGGTAAAATTTCGTTAGGATTTTTGTCCAATATGTATAATTTATTTTATTGTGTTTGTGTTTTTTTAAGCTTTTTGCTAGAATTTATACTATCAGCAAAAGGAGATAACAAGTTATCATGCATTTTAATATTACAACCATTGGCTCTTATGCTCTGGAGATACTAAATTCTGAGCAAGAAGGCCTGATACACTCTGTATACAGAAAAAACCATTAACATACAATTCGGAGATTATTTACTGGCTTTACAGGCGGATATGTCGCCAGTATCACCTGTGAGTCTCATTACAGAATTGGACGCTGCATCCATGGAAACACTTCCTGTTTCTCCGGGATTAAAGGTGAAGGTAAGTCCGGGTATCCTGTCTATATATGGTACTGTTTCTGTTATTAACTTTCATTTTTTAGAAGCAGACCCGTTTGAATCCAAACTAATCAGTAAATCTCCCCAGCTTTTGAGGGATACGTTAAAGTCAGTCCTGGACCATTCTGCCGCAGGAGGTTTCTCTACCATATTTTCTCCCTCCTGTGTGAAAGATCAGGAAAATAATCTGGGAGCGGAGCTTATGACTGCAGCGGCAAAGAGTCATCTTACAGCCTGCAGTACCTATATGCAGAAAGCTGATTACGAAAAAGCCTCAGAAGAACTGATTTCTCTGATCGGACTTGGAGTGGGCCTTACCCCCAGCGGAGATGACTTTTTGTGCGGTGTACTGGCGGGGCTGATACTGACGGGAAACACAGATCAAACGTTTACCTCCATTCTCAAGGAAAGGATTAAAGCTAATCTGAAAAATACAAACGATATCAGCCGTACATTCCTTCAATGTGCCCTTATATCACATTTTAGCAAACCAATTAAGGATCTTGTTCTTCCAGCATCTGTTGAAGATATCCACGCTTCCTTTGAAGCTGTGGGGCATTCCTCCGGATTTGATTCTCTCTGCGGAATTTATTACGTTTATACTTTGGTTTTTAATTAGGAATACAATAAAAAAGAAGCCTGTCGGGACAATTAATGTCACGCAGACTTCTTTCCTTTTTCTTTATTTCTTCTTTTCAAAACACTTTATCAGCACATAATAAACAATCCCTGCAGGCAGAATACTAGCCAGCCATGATATTTTTATAAAGGTAAGAGCTGCAACCATACCTGCAATTAAACCTCCGATTGCAGCAAGGTTGATCCCCTTAAATGCTCCATCGGGATTGTAATAATCACTCAGATCAATTTTCTGTTTTTTAATAATATAATAATCCACAACAAGAATTGCGAAAACCGGTCCCAGTACAGAAGAGGAAATCAATACAAACAGGTTCAGTCCAGCTGCAGATGACTCCTTAACAAGCTCCCATGGAAATGTAGCATATGCAAGCAGTCCCACGATAATCGCACTCTTTTTCACTGATACTTTTAAAAGATCTACCAGTACATAGATGGGGGGAAGTGCGTTATTGAGCATATTGGTAGTCAGTGTGCCGCATACGATACAGAATAACGTAATTACAACGATCGCTTTATTGGGCATGATATATGCAAAGCCTACGATAGGATTGGCAATTCCAGTTACACTTGTAACAAGAAGTCCAATAACCCCCATAAATACTACCGCAGGAATCATTGCAAACGCATAAGCGGAGCCTCGTTTCACAGGTCCGCAGCCAGGCTTTAACTGCCTTACTGAATCGCCGATATTAACCAGAAGAGCACAGTTGACTCCAATAAAGGTGGTTACAGCGCCAAAAAATGGAAGTCCCCAGGATCCCTTTTTATTAACTACTTCTGTCACTACATCTCCATGCATACCAAGAATTGTGACCAGCATATAAACCAGAGCAATAATAACAACAGCTCCACCAATGTTGTTAATTACCTTAATTCCCTGAAAACCCAGTGCAGAAAGTCCGATCTGCATTGCCTGAAACAGAATGAACCATAATACAATGCTGTCAAAGCCAATAACGATTTTACTGATTTCATTTAAGGCCGAAGCGCCGATCCAGCTTTGAAATCCATACCATATAACGGCTGGAATACCTCTGCACAGAGCAGGTATAACAGTACCTTTAAAGCCAAATGCGCCTCTTAGCTGCACCACATATGGAATTCCGGTTGTGTAACATAATTTATCGTTTAAGACCATGCATATAACACAAAGCGCTGATCCCAATGTAATTGCAGTAATTGCCTGAACAAGGTTCAGCCCTCCCGAAACCAGATCTGAACCAAGTGTTAAGTTTGCCGTAGAGACACAGCCCCCAAGCCAGACCAGCCAGTAGGAAAATGCCCCCATAGTTCTCTTACTAACAGGAACCGGCTCCATCCCATCCTGTTTTATTACACCTTCCAATGCCTTTTCTTCTGTCATCACACTTTCTCCCATGATTTTCTCCTTATATACGTTTGTGACTTACTACATTCTGGCAGGAGTGATCAGCTTTCCGCCTGAAACGGCTGTAATCTTACCATCCTGAAAGATAGTTCTTCCCCGCACAATCGTCTGCGTAACCTGACCCTTGAACTTCATGCCCACATAGGGACTTACTTTATGTAAATAGAATAAGGAATCTGCGTCCAGCACGTATTCTTTATCCAGATCAACAATTGCAAAATCCGCATCAAAACCTGTCTCAATTTTCCCTTTTCCTTCGATATGAAATACTTCATTAACATTAGAAGCTGTAAGCGCTGCAACCTTTGTAAGCATCAGCTTTCTATCGTGGTAACCATGGGTTAAAACAGCGGGAAGTGTACTCTGACATCCAGAGATGCCTCCCCAGGCTTTCATAAACTCTTTCTCTTTTAATATAGGATCGCTGGGAGAATGATCGGATGAAATAAATGTAATTTCCCCATTAAACAATTTCCCCCACATCTTCTGCTGGTTTGCTGCGTCACGAATTGGCGGAGAACATTTTCCAAGAGTACCCAGTCTTTCTACATCCTCATCCGTAAGAATCAGATAATGACCAATTGTTTCGCAGGAAATATCCACGCCCCGTTTTCTTGCCTCTGTAACCAGTTCCACGCCTTTTGCCGTACTTACATGGGCAATAATCAGTTTACAGCCTGTTTCTTCTGCAAAAGTGATCATTCTGGAGATGCTTTCGATCTCTGTAATAGGCGCATGAGCCTCAAAGTAATCCTTCACTCCAGTTTTGTTCTGCGCATTTTTTAAACCTGTTACTTTTCCTGTAATACCGTCATTTTCGCAGTGAACCATAAGCGGAAGGTTCAGTTTCTTTAATTTCTCCATACCCTTGTAAGCAGTATAGTCATCGATTCCTGGGAATTCATCAATTCCGCTGAAGCAGGAAAATGCTTTAAAGCCCACAACGCCACATTCCGCAAGCTCCTCCAGCTTGTCCAGGTTTGTGGGACATAATCCCCCCCACAGACCGAAATCACAGACGGAATCTCTTTTTGCAATGGCAAGCTTCTTTTCAAAATTAACTCTGTCCAGTGTACAGGGAGAGCTGTTTAAGGGCATATCGAAAAATACACCGCCTCCGCCTGCCGCAAGAGCCTGACTGCCATTTTTAATGGTTTCCCATTCCGTTCTTCCCGGATCATCAAAGTGTACATGACCGTCGGTGGCTGCTGGAAAAATGTGTTTGCCTGCTGCATCAATTACTTCTTTTCCATCCTGAGAAATCTCCTGTGATATCTCCACAATTTTCCCGTCACTTACCCCAATATCAGCCTTTTCCACACGATCTGGGAAAACAACCACTCCATTTCTAATGACAAGATCCATGCTTTTACCCATTCTGATACCTCCTCTTTGCATTTTGTTTACTTTTTTAATAAATACCGGCTATTTATTGTGTTATTTGCATTATAGTTTTCGCCATAGTATAATTCATTGGTAAAAAAAGACAAAAAAATAAAGTATTTTTATCTGCAATAGTTAAAAATACTTTATCGATTGGTACATTCTTATTCAGTTTTATGCTTCCCCCAGTAAGACTGGTTCATAGTACAGCTTAAGATCAGCCTCCTGGGAAGAGTCCGATATCGCTTTCCCATGAGATAACCCATATATTTAAAGCCGCTTTTTATAATCACTCCCGGTATCAGCCAGGGCTTCTTTTGCTTTGCCAGCCAGGCACAGGTATTTTTCACCAGCCGGATTCCCTCGCTCTCCGAACGGATTCCACCAAACACTTCCGGGTGATCTGCCTGAGACACCGCCAGGTCAAAATTCCGCTTAAACTGGGCGATGCAGCCGTAATTATGGGAATGAATCACCTTTGCATCTGCCGCATACGCCACAGCCTCACCTCTGTACCGCACTGCATTTCCAGCATAGATCATATCTTCGTTGAAAATGGTGGTTTTGGTGAATCCGCCTGCTTCCAGGAAAATACTCCTGTCATAGGCACAGCAGACATTGGATGCAAAAAACGTTTTGATTCCCAGCTCTTTTAAATCTGCCTCTGTCTTAACCCGGCTCTCTGACGGGTAATTAAAGGAACGGGTATATTGTTCCGCCAGGGCACAGTCAGGATTTGGCAGCTGTCTTGCATATGCCATAACCACCTTTTCCCCGCCTCTTCCTGTCTTAAGAAAGGCATTTACAAGAGCACTGATTAAATTTTTGTCTGCTGGAACCGCGTCATCCGTCATAAATACCATGATATCAGCCTTGGAATAGCCGGCTCCTCTGTTTCTCGTTCCGCCATGGTCAAATTCTTCTTTTGTCACATGATGAACTTCCAGATTTTTCACATGTGCATACTTAGAATCCTCCCAGTAGGATTTCTCCGTATTCATCACAATGATTTTCCGTATGGGATAAGACTGTTCTTCCAGCCTGTGAAAAAGCCGCATTAGTGTTTCGTCAGGCTTATAAACCGGTATGATCACATCAACGGTTCTTTGATCTGCCATCATTTCTTCCATTGAAACTCCCTTCTTTCCTATCAGTAGCGCAGACACGATGTGGAGCAGATACGGATCAGAGCATAGATACTGACGAAGCATTCCAGATACCATGCACTTTTTCTTAAATCCACACCGATAACCAGACGCCGGTCATATATGGTTAGTAACAGCAGGGGCAGAAGGGGAATGAAATAACGTCCCTGGACTCCTGTAATATACGTTAAATTTCTGGGTGTATACCCTAGAAACATGGAAGTCAGAACCAGTACTGCACTTGTAAATACCAGAAACAAGATCCATAGCTTCTGACCGTCCGTCATTTTCACCACTTCCCCCTCTCTCTTTACCACGCTGATAAAGAGCGCATACCAAAGAAGGGTAAGGCAGACCGGAGGTACCGTTAAGTTGGGATCTAAATTCCCTAAAAAACCACCCAGCATAGTCACCAGATAATAGTCATACTGGGTTACCAGGGTTTCATAAAAGACCGTAAATACGTAAAATGGCCGCTGCCATACATCGGATAAATTATAACCTGCCGCTTCGCTCCACCCCACGTAGCTTTCCGTAGCACCTGCCCAAGCAGAGAGAATCAGGCGGTTTACCAGGAAAACTGCCAGCAGCATGACCCCAAGGATACAGAAAAGAGAAATCCAGTAATGTCTCTTAGATTTAAATTTAGATTTAGGAATCAGCAGACAGATTCCGGCTGCAGGTAAATAAACGATTTTCCCCGGCTCTAGCAGGATCAGTAAAAGTGTAAGAACCAGCAGATCTTTTAATTTTATCTCTTCCTTTTCGTAAGCCAGATGGAAACACCAGGAAAGCAAAAGCATGGACAGGCCAATAAATGCAGTATCATAAGAATAGGACGATGCCAGATGAAGAGTCATGGGCAAGCAGGATACCGCCATTAAAACTTCCTTTTTAAAGGGCATCAGCCGGACAGAAACTGCTGCCATAGCTGCAAACGCCAGAAGATTCATAAAACGTCCCAGATACACAAGAGGAATATAACCAAGATGCAAAAGTCTGGCAAGAGTGATCCCTGCCGCCTGAGGCAGATAGACCACAGGAGTAGCATTCACCGGCACTTCCTCCCGCACCGTCTCTGACTGGCTGTGATCAAGTGAAAACAACTCTGTCAGAATACGGTTGTAGGTTCTCTGACCAGGCTCTGCATAAAGACCTGACACATCATCACCGCTTCGAACCAGGACATTTGCCCCTTTTTTCAACCGTTCCTTTTCTTCCGGTGTTGCATGCTTTAAAAAGTCTTCCCCAGCCACCGCCTGTTTTCCCATCATCTGACTGGAGAGGCGATAGGCAGTCACGAAGTGAGCTGCTTCATCGGGCGCAGTAAAAGGCGTTAAAGCAAACAGATAAAAAGTGCCCAGTCCGATTACCACCAACGGGAACAGCCACTGGTTAAAAATATCCTTTATCCACAAAAGAAAGGCGAGCGCAGCAAGAAATCCACAACCGAAGACAATAAACCACCAGTAAAACCGGCGGACCGGCTCAAATTCCGGAGAAGGAATTCCAACGATGGTTTTCATATAGGTTCTGACAAACAGGAACATCAAAAGCAGAATGCTTCCGGTTGCAAGCCACAAGCCTTTCGTCCTTAACAAACGTTTCACAGTTTATGCTCCTCCTTCTCTATGGCTTCCTCCTTATCAAGCGCCAGCATCTGGATTAACTCCGTCACTCTGCGTTCTAACTGGGATATCTTAATTGACTGAAAAAAGACCTTGGTGAGCAGAATAAAGATCATCAGGGTAAAAATGAAATTAGCTGTGGAATAGGTTCCCACCATACTTGATATAAAATCAGCCACCTTTGGAAAGATGCTGAAGACCACTAGAAGCATGGAAAACATGACCCAGAAAATGGAGTCCTCTATCCTCATTTTGGAGTGGCGAATCCTTCCCAGTACATAAACAGTCAGTACCAGGGAAACGCATATCAGTACGCAGCGAAGTAAAAACGTCATATTACGTACCTCCTTCTTTTATCTTCTGTCCCGGATGCGAAAGCTCTGAACCAGTAAAATGGAAAACAGCATCTTTCCCATATACCTTGCCGCATTTAAGGGATTTAAGTAGCTCTCTCCCAGTATCCGTTCATCCATGATTACAGGAATTTCCGCAACTCTGGCACCATGGCGGATGAGATAGGAAATGGTATCCGGTTCAGGACCGTAATTCAGTCCGTCTGCAAATTCCTTGATCATCTTCCGGCTGAACATACGCATACCAGAGGTGGGATCGTTTACCTTAACACCGGTTGTAAACCAGATTGCACCGCTTAACATCCGGCTGCCAAGCATACGAAGAGAACGGGGCTTTTTTTCTGTTACAAACCGGGAGCCAATCACAATATCATATCCCTGATCCATCTTTTCTTTCATAGGAAGAATAAACTCCGGCCGATGCTGCCCGTCACCGTCAAACTGTATGGCGTAGCCGTAGCCCTTTCTGTGTGCATACTTAAGTCCGGTCTGAAATGCGCCTGCCAGCCCTAAGTTCATAGGCAGATCAATGATCTTCCAGCCATGCTTCCTGCAGATTTTGGCGGTATTGTCCGTAGAGCCGTCATTAATGATTACATAGTCATACATGGGATAATTCTCAATGACTTCTCCCACTACCCGCTCAATATTTAAAGCCTCATTGTATGCAGGTATTACTACCAGTACCCGGTCTGTCATCTCCTCTGCTCTCCCCTTCCTTTTTTCTTCTGTACGAATAACCCGGATTGCCTGTCCTATAAAGCACAGCATGAGAATCAGCATCTCAATCATGTAGGAATACGCACCACCATTGATTCCGCCTTTTTTACAAACTGATAGGAAAGAACAAACGAAAGGAGGCAGACCGGAACATATCCAAAAAAATATCAGTCTCTGTTTCTTCATAATTACCAGGACATAATAAAATAGATTCATTACTGCAAAAAAAAAATCCGCCGCCCAGGATAATAGCCAGTAGTCCCGGAAGGTAAAGCGCCAGTTCCACATTAAAGACAGCGGAAAGTACCGGAACTCCGATTACCCAGGCTCCGGCCAGAGCGACTACTGTCAGAAACAGGATAATTCCGGACAACTTTTTCAGAACCCCAAGAAACTCCGGAGTCCTGTTTTCATCCCAGAGTAAGGAAAGTCTGGTAAGGAATGGACGGATTACAAAATTAGCTGCAAGATTGATCACGGAGGTAGGCATAAATATCGCCACAAATACAGCATTGTCCGCAGAAGTCATCTGGGAATCCACTGCATACTTTGCCATTGCAAAGATAAGTCCGTCTAAAAATACAGACAAAAACAAAAGGAAGCTGTCCTGTAAGAGCTGTTTGTGCCTTCCTTTTGCATGTACATAATTAATTTCCGTTATTTTATCCGCAGTCCTTTTATCGAACAGCCAGATTCCAACTGCCTGAGAAGCGGCCGCAACCGCTGAAGCAACAATTAAATCCCGTGTCAATGCCAGAGTGCCTAAAAACAGACACACAGAAAACAGGGTTCGCCAGGTCATAGCCTGTCCGGTTAAATAAAGCTTTCCTTTTCTTTGAAATTCCGACTCATATACATCAGCAAATCCATCAAGCACCTTATAAAGAACCATGAAGAAAACAACCATGATTTTTTCGTAGGTATAGTCGGAAGAAGAAACGAAAACCTTCCATAGAATGTAGCAAATGCCAAAAATCAGCGCCATACCGCAGGTAACCATACGTGCCATCCGGTATTCGCCAAAAGTATAGCTCTCTCTCACATCAGTACTCTGAATGGGTCTCATTCCAAAATAGGCCACAAGAAACATCTGCTGTCCGAATGTGCTGAAAGCAAAACCAAAGATACCCCCCTGATCCGTTCCCACCAGATGATTAACCAGAGCTGTCAGCAGCATGCTGGATCCTGCGTAAACCAGGCTTCCAATCATATTCCATGCCACGTTTTTACGTTCCATTATAGTTCCTCTATTTCATTTCATTTAACAAGTTCTTTTTATTCTACATGATTCGCCTAAAAAAGTAAACCGCTAACGTCTATCCTGCCCGCTCATGTTCTTAACTGTTCTGCATAAATAAAAGAAGCTTTCAATCCGAAACAGCCAGGAAAAACCTGCATAAAACAGGACCCCTGTGACAATCTGTAACGTCAGTGTCAGAAAAGTTCCATTTACCAGAAACTGCACACTGTATACCACGCCACACATGGCCGCCGACAAAAGCAGGGAAGGGAATACATCTCTCCACTGCTGAAGAAAGCTGTAATGAAGAAGCTTTTTATTCGGATAGGCATTGATAAATGTACAGATAAAATCAGTCACTGCTCTTAACGCCACCATGGTATAAATTCCAAAGGGAATGCTGATAATTAAAGCCACCACACTGACTGCTTTTTTAATAATCTCCAGTTTTAAGAAAATCTCACTTCTTCCAAGGGCATTGATTGCCTGCAAATTGGCCACATGAAGGGGCCAGGTAGCATAGGCAATGCAAAGGAGCCGAAGCATGGGAACACAAGGCAAATACTGGTCTGTCAGTAAAAGCTTACCATAGGCTCTGCTACGGCAATCAGACCTGCCATCATGGGAAAAACAAGGTAGGAGCTTGTCACAATCGACCTTCTTACCATGCTTTTTACCCTCTCTCTGTCATCCTGGCAGGCAGAAAAAGCAGGGAGCATAACCGACTGGATCGCTGCCCCTAAATTATTGGCAATAAGTGCAGGAAACTGATTTCCTCTAGAGTATTGCCCCATCATCGCCGAATTATATATTTTTCCAATCACCAGACCATAAACATTGGTAAAAACCGTGTCAATGAGACCAGACATGAGAATCTTCCAGCCATAAGAGAATAATTCTCCCGCTTTCTGAATGGAAAATTTCAGACTTGGCTTCCAGGTCTTTAAAAAATGCAGCACAACCATGAGAAAAAAACTGTAAAAAAACTGCTGCATGGCAAGTGCCCATAATCCAAATCCTTCTAACGCCATCAGCACTCCGATGACGCCAGATCCTGCCGCAGCAAAGAGACTGGCCATACAAAGCTTTCTAAATTCCATATTTCTGGATACGGATGCGGACTGCACCGATATAACTGCACCGAAAAACAACGTCAGGGACAGAATCCTTAACACTGGTACAAACACTGGCTGTCCATAAAAATCACCGATTGCAGGCGCAGAAAAAAACAAAATTATATATAGAACGAAGGCAATCAGAAAGCTTACGCAAAAAGCAGAAGAATAATCTCTTTCATCCACTTCCTGCTTCTGAATCAGAGAAGTGTTAAAACCACTCTGGACAAATACATTGCCGATGGTAATAAATATCATAATCAGCATGACTTCCCCGGATTCGGACGGCGTTAAAAGTCTGGCTAAAAGTACGGATACGAGGAACTGAATTCCCTGTGTTCCCCCATTTTCCATGACTTTCCAAAACAGTCCGGAAAGTACTCTCTCTTTCATATTTTCCTGGTACATACTGGCTTTTCTCCTCAATCATCCAATTTACATTTCCGCCTTATTGTACTATATTGCCCAATAAATGTAAATCGTATATAGCATTTTCCAGTTAGTTATGTTAAAGTATTATGGAATCACTTTAAAATTTATAATGATTTACAGGAGGTTTTTATTATGCGTAAACTGACACGCGGCCTGGCGGCATTCTGCCTGACAGCTGCTCTTGTCCTGGGACAGGCTGCCCTTACGCGGGCGGACGAGGCATACGGACCGGGTTACAGGAATGGCGTCAGCCTCAGCGACAGCAGTAAGTCTGGAAAACAGAGTACAGCTGCAAGCGAGACTGAGGGAGGCGTAACTACAGAGGAAGCAGAAACCGCTTTGGCAAATGCAGGAATAGATATCGGAAAAGAAGGAGCTGGAGGAGGAGAAGACGGTGTTGTTGATGAAGCGACCCGGGCTGCTCAGGAAGCATTAAAAGCTAACTTCCCACGACTTCAGACCACTGTTATGATTGGTGATGGCAACTGGACACAGCCTTTTGTCAACGATGCCTGGATCACTAACGATGGACAGGGCTTTCATGGATTATCTACATTTCTCACGAATATCGTAGGAAACGTACTTTACCGGACCTACACATCAGGCACTGGCTGGTCCCCATGGGTCATGAATGGACAACAGACAACCAATTACCCCAATGACGTGAATATTGAAGCCATACAGATGAGGTTTTCCGGTTATGTAAACAACCAGTTTAATCTCTATTATTCAGCAAAATTAGACGACGGTACCACCACAGACTGGGCAAAGAACGGCACCAGTGCGGGAACCATGGGAACCGGACGTTATATCACTGGTTTTCGTATGGCATTCTATGCTAAGAACTCTGCCTTTCCATATAAGACGGATAAGCCACTGATTTCTGCCACAAAAGACGGAATGCAGATTGTTGACGGCGGACTGCGCTACTTTAATGGAGACGGTACCCCTTTTACCGGCTGGGCATGGCTTGAAAATGACCGGTACTATTTTAAGGATTCTCTTCCAGTTGTAGGCTGGCAGTACATCGACGGCTTTAAGTACTATTTTGATTTAAATTCTGGCAAGATGCTTACTGATTTAGAGCCCATCATTGGAAACTCCGGACCATTTTTTATCAGCATCAATAAACAGATGAACTGTATGACAGTCTTTGCAAAAGACGGTGCCAACGGATTCATTATTCCGGTGAAGTCATTCCTTACCTCTACAGGTCCGGATACTCCACTTGGAACATTCCAGACGCCGGTGAAATACCGCTGGCGGGATATGGATCACGGTATCTTTACCCAATATGCAACCCGTATCTGGAAGGGCTTTTTAATCCACTCCATTCTTTACAGCCGCCCGGATAAAATGACTCTCGATCCCTCTACATATAATTATTTAAGCATTGCGGAATCAGCCGGCTGTATCCGTCTCCTCTCCGGTGATGCCAAATGGATCTATGATCACTGTGCTCTTGGAACTACCGTAACGATTTACGAATCTCCCGTTCCAGGACCATATGAAAGACCTGCCATAGAGCAGATCATACCGGATACACAGACCTGGGATCCTACTGATCCCAACATGTAACAGAAACGTGTAACTTAACCATTCCTTCCGGTAAATGTTTTTCGTAAGAAACCATACAGGCCGGGAGTGCGGTATTGAAACTGAATAAAGAACCTGGTCAGAGGAGTAAGTTCCTTATAATACTTTCGGTATGCAGGATTTAATATCTCTTTAAAATCCCTGGTATTGACCTTCGTCTGGTAATAGGTTCGTTTGGAAGCACTTATGGCGGCCGCCTTAAAACGGCCGCCTGTTGCTTTGTCAAATTCTTTATAAACCTGTCTCATACGCTCATAATAGGCCTGCTGCTTTGCGGCGTAATTTCCTTTTTTCCCCTCAGCCGTCCAAGAACCGGAGACTCCAACCCGATATACACTCATGGGTTCATCTATATAATAACCATAGCCGTTCGCAGCTGCCATCAGCTGCAAAGGGGTATCTCCGACCGGACAATCTGTATAGTAATCAGGAAGTTCTTTCACGAGTCTTGCAGGAAATGCCATGGAAGACATAGCATACCCGGAAGTTTTATCAATGATCTCTTCTGGCGTCAGTACTGTAGTTTTCCGGTATGGCCTCATCTGGCTTTCAGTTACTGCTTTTCCCATCAACTGAATCTTTGCACTGTGGATGCAAAGGGTGCAGTCCGGATGGGACTCCATATAGTCCACCTGCTTTTGAAGCTTATCCGGCGAATCAAAGTAATCATCCCCATCACACATAAATATATATTTTCCTCTTGCACGGGGAAAATTAAACGCACCACTTATGTTATCAATGCCCTGGGAATACTGATTCTCTGTCTGAATCAGAGGCCGGATCTTATCCGGATACTTTGCGGCATATTCCCTGATGATATCCCCTGTCCCGTCCGTGGAAGCATCATCATGAACCAGAATCTCATACTCAAAGTCCGTCTTCTGCATCAGAAAGCTGTCAAGAGCCTGGCGGATAAAGGCACCATGGTTATAGGTGACACAGTTTATGCTGGCCATGATTTCGCTATTTGATCCGTCTATCATATCTTAGTTCCTTCCTTATCAAATACCTTCGTTACGTATTCCTCGTATTTTCTTGCAATATACATTTCCTTTACAGGGCCGGAAGGCATAATGTCCTCCCTCTGAAAACATCTCACATGGTTTAAGACGCAGTCATATCCAGCCATACAGGAAAATTCCACACCGCCTGAAAACCTGGGATTGCATTCCAGCATGGAAAAGGTTCCATCTTCCCCTTCGATAAATTCAAAATTGACACAACCCTGAATTCCCAAAGCACTTGCTGCCTCTTTGCATACTGCTTCCAGAGTCGGATTTGAAAAGACCAGAACAGATGTGCCAGCACCATTGGGGGTTCGCAGCAATTCCTTACGGCAGATAGCTGCTGACCGCCCTGTGTCCGCCTGATGCACTACATCTACAGTAATAATACTTCCCTTAAAATAGGGTTGCACCACGTAATTATCTGCTTCTCCTCCAGCAAGAAACCGATCCATTTCTTCCTGATTATGAAGATAGGAAAGGCCCTGGCTGCTTCTTCCATTATATGGCTTTACAACTGCCGGATAGGAAATGGATTCAGAAGAAATACCAGCCAGCATTCTGGTAGGTATCATATTTCCAATCCCTCTTTCAGAAAGAAACTCATAAAGTTTCATCTTATCTCTGCAAACCGTTATAGTATCTTCCGGGGACAGGCATAACGTCACTCCTGCCTCCTTTATTTTGTTTCTGTGACGGTTCCATACATCTACTTCTGCGTCGGTTAAAACGATCAGTCCGTCAGCCCCTTCCTTTTTGCAGATAGTCAGAATTTCCTCCACATACTCCTCTTCCTGTGTTGCAAGAGGAACCTGATAAAAAGCAGATACACTGGAAGAATCAGCAATCCACTCTGCCGGATATATATCGCAGCCGATCACCTTAAGCCCCATATTTTTTAAATTTTTAATAACAATATCAGCGGAAAATGATCCGATTGCGGTTACAACTGCAGCTTTCATACGCTCTGTTTCCCTTTCTTTGCGGCACTTAAAATTATCTCGCATATCCTGTCCACATCTTCAAGAGGCAGATCTGCATAAAGGGGCAGGGTGAGAACACTGTCTGCTGCCCGTCTGGCACATGGAAGCTCAAGATCCGAAAAACGCTCCCTGTAACATTCAAAATCCGTAATCAGGGGATAGAAATATTTTCTGGCAAAGATATTATGGGAGGCGAGCAGATCATATACCTGATTCCTGGTCAGCCAGAATCCATCAAATGATACAGGAAAATACGCATAATTCTGACTAATTCCCTGCTTTATGGGATTAAGGCGAATTCCGGAAACTCCCTGTAGATGCTCCCGATAGCGTTCTGAAACCAGCCTGCGTTCAATGTTTTCCTCTACATGACGCAGATTGCAAATTCCCATGGCAGCCTGAAATTCATTCATCTTTGCATTGCCGCCAATATATTCCACGGACTCTTTTCCGGTTATTCCAAAGTTTTTTAAATAATTGAGAAGAATCTCCAGGGATGGATCTTTAAAAGTAACTGCTCCGCCCTCTATGGTATTAAATACCTTGGTAGCGTGAAAGCTGAACATGGATGCATCTCCGTAGGTTCCGATTCCACGATGATTCACCTCTACGCCAAATGCATGTGCTGCATCGTAAATCACTTTTAAGTTATGCTTTTTGGCTATAGACTCTATTTTATCCACATCGCAGACATTACCATACACATGCACCGGAAGAATAGCTGTGGTTTTATCTGTAATCAGCGCTTCAATCTGATCGGCATCGATGGTGTAGTCGTCTTCTCTGATATCACAGAATACTGGCGTGAGATTATTTCTTATAATCGCATGGGTGGTGGAAGCAAAGGAAAAAGGGGTGGTAATCACCTCTCCGGTTAAGTTCATCGCCTGCAGCGCCATCTCAAGAGCCATATGTCCGTTCACAAACAGCAGAAGATTTTCCGCTTTTAAATATTCCTTCAGCTGATCCTTTAATCTGTCGTGAAATTCTCCCATATTGGTCATCCAGGCAGTTTCCCAGATCGGTTTGATTTCAGCAATAAATTCTTCGTAAGAAGGCATGGAAGCCCTCGTTACCAGTAATTTCTTTTTCATTTGGTATCATTCTACCATTCTCCTCATTTCCCATGTACTGCTCAGTTAAATAGAAAGCATCTGTCCAAGCGTTCTGACACGGGTACTTTTAAACATTTTGTATTTTAAAATAGTCTTTATTTTTCCTGCCCTGCTTTTGCGGCAAATAGTTATAAATTCTTCAAACAGCTCTCTCTGATCAGGAGTCATGGACTGTCTGTAAATTGAAAGAAAGGACTTCGCCTGTTCAAACAGCAGGCGGTAATTTTCCCGTACTTTCTCCTGTCTGCTCATTCTCTCGGACAGCTGTTTCATACCGCTTTTTGCACCTACCTGATTGTTACCATGCTGCCGGTAGCGAACCAGCGGACGATCAATATAGGAGATCTTTCCGAAACAACTTGCCACAAGACCCAGCCACCAGTCATGCATGACACAGGTATCCGGGATCTGCTCCGTCAGATTTTTTAAGGACCGGTTAATCATCATGGTATTGCCTGTGATATTATTTTCCACCAGATAATGGCTGGTGCGGTTATCGAAAATCCCGATTCTCTGGTATCTTGCCATGGAAGGGTGAAGTACCGTTCCCCCCGCATCTGTAACAGACAAATCCGAATGGATCAGAATAGGCATATCCTTTCCCCATATCTTTTCCATCTTCTTCATCTCTCTTAAAGTAACCTCTACTTTGTCTGGCAGCCAGATATCATCCTGATCACAAAACATCAGATACTCATCCGACGCAGATTTTAAAAGTCGGAAAAAATTGTCCCGGGCACTGCCTGATGGTTTTAAATTCTTTAAGCTTTTTATCCGGTCTGGAAACCTGTTTTCATATTCTGAGATGATTTCGGGAGTTCTGTCAGAGGAACCGTCATCGGAAATTAAAATGGTAAATTCCTGATTGGTCTGTCCCAAAAGTGATTCCATCTGTTCTCTTAGATATCTCTCTCCGTTCCAGGCAGCCAAAAGTACTGTTATCATTCTATCCCTCTTTCCACGTCATTTACCATGACATTCCCAGAATCTTTGTTAAAAACCAGATCTCAAACATGAGAAATTCCAGGAATACTTTTGCAGCAAATTCCTGAAACCGGTTTATTTTTAAATATTTTTTATAGTAATGAAGTTTACTTTTATGAAGCAGCGCCTGTTTTTTCAGGATTGAACTAACGGATTTGTCAATGGAGACGGAATGAAGATGGAGATAAGTCCGGTCAAGAAGAAGAAGTGTCCGGTACCCCTTTTTCTTCAACTGATACCCAAGAATCTTTTCTTCATAATAAAGAAATACTTCCTCATCATAGAGGCCGCACGCCATCATCGCCTTTACATCAGCCAGCAAAAGAGAACCTGGTACCGCATCCGCCCACGCACAGCGTTCTGTTTCTACAGGTGTTGTCAGATAAAATGCCCGTTTCCCCGGTTCGTCGGTGAGCCAACGTTTCAATAACCGTCGTGTAACCAGCCCCGTATCAAGCAAATCCCCAATCAGACCAGTCAGTTTCCAGCCCTTCAGCCCTTCCCTGCCCCTTTGATCGACCGGCACGGCAGCAGTAACTGCAATTCGTTCGTCCGCCAGAAATGCGTTCTTCATGGCGGTAATCGTCTCCTCTGTAACCATGACATCGGGATTTGCAATTAATACGTGGGTAGCGCCAAGCTCCCTGTAAGCATAACGGATTCCCAGATTATTTCCATAACCATACCCACCGTTTTTAAGGAGCCGACCACGTGTACCCTGCCGCCATCCAAATCCTTTAATCTGGCAGCCGAATCATCTGTGGAATGATTATCTACCACAACAATGGAATCAAGAGAAGAATAATCTTTCATCCCCTGAACCAGTTTTATTGTGGTATCGGCATCATTGTAGTTTAAAATGATACAACTTACATTCATACCTGCTCCTTTTAAGATCCTTTTCTGGAATTTACAAGTTTCATTCCAAAATGGTGGCTGATAAAATCACGAAACGGAGGGCACAAATAGGTGCCGTAATTCATAAGATGATAAGCTGCCATATAAAACCGGTTTCCCTTTTCTTTTGGAGTTCCCGCCCATGGAGTTTTCGCCAGATACTTGTCGTAAGCTCTGCGATAGTGATTTAGATTTCCTTCCTTCCAGGGTCTCTCGTCCCCCATAAAATGAAGAATCGCCGGATGTCTGCCAGCTTCCCGAAAACCATTTTCCGTAATGAGTGCGTACACCGGAGACAGTCGGACTAAATGCCTGTAATGGAAATACCGGTAGTTGGTAAAATAATTATAACGGGGGGAAAGAGGTCTGATTCTGCCCTTTAAACTTCCATTAATGGTATCCTGATCTCCCGCAAACAGTTTACCTCCCTTGGATCGGTAAAAGTCAAGAAGCTTCTTCTGAACATTCTCTTCTCTCCACCGGTTTAAATCAATTAAAAGCACCCCCCGAATTAAAATAGGGTTCTTCCGGTCTTAATCCGATCTCTTCTTTAATACAAGGATAAATGGTTGGCTCCATGACAGCGCCTAACAGGAACGGACCTAAATCAGCCTTCCATAATTTTTCCAAAGAAGACAATATCACGGTATCGCAATCCAGATAAAGTACCCGTTCCACATGTTCAGGGAGCACATCTCCTAAAAACAAGCGGGCCATAATGCTTAAATCAAATCCTCCTGTGTCCACCTCATGGGAAAAACGTTCTTTTAAATTCCCCAGTTCAATCACAGAAAGCTCACGATCAAATTCCTGTGCGATCCCGCATAAGCGGTCTTTTGATTCCCTTGACAACCCCATGGATAAAACCCAGACATCAAGCGTTTCAATCTTTTGATTCCGATCAAGAAGAGAGTAGAGAGAAACAGCAAGGTGTCTGGCAAACTTATCGTTGGAAGCGTAAACTATATTCATAATAACCTCCCCGCATACCAATTTTATCGTTGTATTGTACTATATCTGATTAGAAAAGTAAACAGCCGGCGGCTAGGGGAGGAGGCCCAGTTCTGACTCAGCCATTTTGAAAGCAGACTCAATGACTTTGTCCATATCGTAATATTTATATTCTGCCAGTCTGCCTCCAAAGATAACGCGATCCTCTTTTTGGGCAAGTTTTTCATATGTCTGATACAAGTTCTGATTGGTCTCATCATTGACGGGATAATAAGGTTCCATACCCTCACTCCAGTCAACAGGATATTCTCTGGTTATAACCGTCTTATCCTGGGTTCCGAACTCAAAATGTTTATGCTCAATAATTCTGGTATAAGGAGTTTCACGGTCTGTATAGTTTACAACTGCAACACCCTGGTAATTGTCTGTATTAAGGGTTTCTGTCTCAAACTTCAGACTCCGGTATTCCAGCTTACCAAACTGGTATCCGTAAAAAGCATCGATCATTCCAGTGTATATGATTTTCTCCCCAAGACTGTCATAATGCTCCCTGTTATCTAAATAATCAACAGAAAGCTCTACATCACAGCCTTCAAAGAGCTTGTCTGTAATTACATTATAACCGCCGATGGGAATCCCCTGATATAAGTCATTGAAATAATTATTGTCATAGGTAAACCGTACAGGGAGGCGCTTAATAATAAAGGCCGGAAGCTCCTTGCAATCTCTGCCCCACTGCTTTTCCGTATAACCCTTTACCAGTTTTTCGTAGATATCCGTTCCCACCAGGCTGATTGCCTGTTCTTCCAGATTCTTTGGCTCACTGGTAATCACCTGTCTCTGCTCATCAATCTTTGCTTTTGCCTGTTCAGGAGTTGACACCCCCCACATCTTGCTGAACGTATTCATATTAAAAGGCAGGTTGTACATCTCTCCTAAATAATTGGCAACGGGACTATTGGTATACCGGTTAAACTCTGCCAGCTCATTGACAAACTGCCAGACCTTACGGTTACTTGTATGGAAAATATGAGCGCCATACCGGTGTACATGAATTCCTTCTGTCTCTTCGCAATACAAATTGCCTCCTAAATGTTCCCGTTTCTCAAGGACCAGACATTTCTTCCCCTGTTTCCTGGCCAGATAGGCAAATACGCCGGAATAAAGACCACCTCCGACAAGCACATAATCATATTTCTTCATCTTTACTCTCCTGTCGTTTTATAAACTGAATTAATTATACTAGAGTCTTTCAGAAAAGTAAACGCCGGTTCTGTCAGTGGAAATCTAAATAATGATTGTTTCAATAAATCAATGGGTTTATAATTATAATCAATGCGAGAGGAGATGACATTAAAACGCAATGAGTGAGAAAATAATATTCAAACAATACTTCAGGTTCTGGAGGCTGATATTAACACAGATGAGTCTCTGTCACTATTAAAGGAATTATCCGGAAGTCTTAACCACATAACCGGAAACAGTGGCGAATCCTCATTTTCAATCGATGATATGGAAGATGAAAAATCTATTTTTGTCATTGCAAGAAGTGGAAGTAAGGCAGCAGGCTGCGGCGCAATACGCCGAATAGACGATTCCACTGGGGAATTGAAACGGATGTATGCAAAAGAACAAGGGCTTGGTGTTGGCACTTCTATCTTGAATTCCCTTGAAAATAAGGCACTGGAATTTGGATACAGCAGACTGATCTGTGAAACCAGAAAAATCAACGTGGGCGCATGCAGCTTCTATATTAGAAACGGCTTTCAAGTTATTCCAAATTACGGGAAATATCAGGGACGGGATGAAGCTGTTTGTTTTGAAAAAAGAATCAGATAACCAAAAGGGATCCTGCCTCAAAAAAGACTGGATCCCTTTCATTATCTGATATTAATAAAATAACCGGTTTACCGCACTAAAGATTCCCCGGATAGACGCTCTTGTAATGTTGGAACTGATTCCTACACCATAAGTAGCCTTTCCGGTCTTTACATCAAGCAAATGGATGTATGATGCAGCCTGTGCCCCTGATCCGGAAGCAAGTGCGTGTTCGTAGTAATCCAGCACCCGGATCTCGATACCAAGCTCCTTCTCCAGACCTTTCTGAACAGCATCGATAGGTCCGTTTCCCACACCTTCGAATACTTTTTCCACACCATGGTCTGTATAGCGGACTTTGGCAAGTGTTGAGAACTCCACATCTTCCTCTGCTTCTGTAATCTGACTCTTTCTGAAATGAATGGGTTCCTTCCGCTCGGTATAGCAGCTTTTGAATTCTTCCAGAATCTGTTCTGGAGCAACCTCACCCTGCTTTTCGGAAATTGCCTGAATTACATCGGCAAACTCCTTGTGCATGCCCTTTGGAAGCTTGAATCCATAGAAGGTATCCATAACAAATGCTACGCCGCCCTTTCCGGACTGGCTGTTGATTCTGACAATTGGCTCATACTGTCTGCCAATATCGGAAGGATCGATCGGAAGGTAAGGAACCTCCCAGAATGGATTCTTCTTCTCATGCATCGCCTGCATGCCTTTGTTAATGGCATCCTGATGAGATCCGGAAAATGCAGTAAACACAAGTTTCCCTGCATAAGGGTGTCTGGGTTCTACTTCCATCTTGGTACAGCGTTCATAAACATCCACGATTTCACGGATATTCTCAAGATGAAGTTCCGGATTGATGCCCTGAGAAAACATATTATAGGCAACTGTTAAAATATCCACGTTACCGGTACGTTCTCCATTCCCAAGCAGAGTTCCTTCCACACGGTCAGCTCCTGCAAGAAGAGCCAGCTCAGTGGCTGCAATCCCTGTTCCTCTGTCATTGTGAGGATGAACACTTAAAATAATGCTGTCGCGGTTTTTGAACCGTGAATTCATCCATTCAATCTGATCAGCATATACGTTGGGAGTTGTCATCTCCACAGTGGAAGGAAGGTTGAAAATAATCTTCTTTTCCGGAGTTGCTTCCCAGGTTTCCTGCACTGCCGTACAGATATCAAGTGCAAATTGAAGTTCAGTTCCGGTAAAGCTTTCAGGAGAATATTCAAGCATAACCTCTCCCTTAAAATCCTGCATATACTGTTTCACCCACTGGGTTCCCTGTATCGCGATCTCCTTGATCTCATCCATCTCTTTGCGGAAGACCACATCACGCTGTAATGTAGATGTGGAATTGTAGATATGAACGATTGACTTCTTAACTCCCTCTAAGGCTTCAAATGTCCTCTTAATCAAATGCTCTCTGCACTGAACCAGAACCTGAATCACCACGTCATCAGGAATCAGTTTCCGCTCTACCAGCTGTCTTAAGAAATCAAACTCAATCTGGGAAGCAGCAGGAAATCCCACTTCAATCTCCTTAAAACCGAGTTTAATCAGAAGGTTAAACATCTCAATCTTTTCTTCCACTACCATAGGCTCAATAAGAGCCTGGTTTCCATCTCTCAAATCCACACTGCACCAGATCGGCGCTTTCTTAATCTCCCTGCACGGCCATTGTCTTTCCGGATAATCTACTACCGGTACCCGCTTATATCTTTCATAATTCAACATGTCTGATCTCCTCCATATTCCTTTTGTCTGTATTTCTTTCATAAAAAAATCAGTTCAGGCTTTGGAGTCGATAAATCACGCTGTATTTTTTGACAATGAACAACGTGGGTTTTAAAGGTCTAACCCCATCTGTCATCATTCCTTTGCATTAAAATCACATGCCGTGCTCTGACAAACCACCACGGTAAAGTGTTATGCTATTATAGCACGAGTAAAAATGACTTACAACAAAAACTTTAAAAACCATAGAATCTTTTACCTGCTCATCTGTAAAAGCTTGGTCTTTAATTCCCCTTCCATACGGGCAAGTTCCACTTCTGCTTCTTTTCGTTTTTGTCTTCCCTCTGCCTGAATCCGCACCACTTCATCAAGGGTTGTGATCAGGGACTCATTGGTCTTTTTCAGGGTTTCCATGTCAACGATTCCACGCTCTGACTCTTTCGCCGTCTCAATGGTTGCAGTTTTTAACACTTCTGCATTCTTTCGAAGCAGCTCATTGGTCATATCGGTCACTTCCCGTTGTGCCTTTGCCGCCTGCTCCGAATGATTGATTCCGATGGCAAGAACCATCTGACTCTTCCACAGAGGAATGGTGTTTACAAGGGTGGACTGAATCTTCTCTGTCATCAAAGTATCATTATTTTGAACCAGTCTGATCTGGGGAGCCATCTGAATGGAAATCATACGGGTGAGCTCCAGGTCATGGATCTTCTTTTCAAAACGTCCGCACATGGCAGATAAATCATTGGCTGCCTGAGCATCCTCCGGAAGACCGCTTCTTGCCGCCCGGTCCATTAAGAGGAAGCTCTTCCTGCTGAACTTTTGCAAGTTTTCTCTTTCCTGCCAGGATATACATGGTCAGCTCTTTAAAATATGTGGTGTTTAATTCATACATTTTATCCAGAAGGGCGATGTCCTTTAAAAGCTGAATCTGATGATTCTGAAGAATCTTGCAGATCTGGTTCACATTGGTCTCCGCAGACGCATACTTTGCTTTCATGTTATCAAGGCGGTTAGCACTCTTTTTAAAGAAACCGAAGAAGCCTTTTTCCTCTCCTTCTGTTTCAAAGCTTTTTAACTCTGTCACCACATTGGTGAGCATCTGGCCCACTTCACCCAGATCCTTTGATTTTACATTATCAAGGGCTGACTCAGAAAAATCAGCAATCCTTTTTTTGCGCTCCTGCACCATACTGAAGTACCATATTGGAATCTTTTAAATTAATTTTATCAGCGAAATCAGAAACCAGCCGTTCTTCCTCCGGCGTAAGCTCTGGTGCGGGCACTGGTTCGGATACAGGTGTTGCCTCGGTCAGTGCATGTCCTTCTTTCACACCTTCTGTCTGATCAAATGGTGTAAGAGTCAGCTGCGGCGCTTCATTTATCATCTCTTCCAAATCTTTGCTCATTCTTTATTTCCTCCTGTAAAATCACTTTCGGCCCAGCCATTCTTCTTTAACATTGTCTGGAGTACCGATGCATCCGTGGTAATGTCCATAGCCGTATCCTGGTACAGATCATCAAGCAGCCGTTCAAAAGCCAGATTGATGGTATCAAGAGTTCCTTCAATTTCTTTTTTTGCATTGATAATATTATTGCCTTCTATGCCCGTGCTGTCAAAATCACGGTAAGCATTCACCAGCTTTACTGTCGTAGGGAGGTAGTAATCCATAAACTGCTCCATCTCTCCCATTTGATCCGGATGTCTTAAAACAGTGTCAAAAATCCTCTGTATTACGTCCTCCAGCATGGATATTTTTCGTGATATTACTTCGCCCGGAATGGCGTCATTGGCTTCTTTTAATATTCTTAAGTAATTTCTTCCCTGAGTCATCATTTCCTGCAACGCTTGATTTTCCTGGGTTTCATTATCTGAAATCTTTCTAAGTTCTTCCTCTTTTTCCCGTTCCTTTAACGCTTTCTGGCACTCCAGATACTGGTTATATGTGGCTTCGCTTAAAATCAGGCAGGTTTTCTGCTCGTCTAAGTGTGCCTGGGGGAAAATACCCAGCTTCATCATTTTCTCCACGTCTTTTAATACATATTCCTGTGATTTGCCAATACTTGCAGCCAGTTCCTCCAAGTTACAATACATGCGTTTTCAGACTGTTTTGCATAGATTCTGGCTCTTTTCAATCTTCCGTTTATGGAAATTCCAGTAAAAAGCATGCAGCCCGACACAACTCCAGCTGCCAGAAGAAACGTAAACGCACCCGCTGCCGCCCATGCGACAGGTTTCAGAATCATGGAAGCAAAAAGAGAGATCAGAATCCCGATCAGATCAATTCCAAGAAACAGACTTCCAAAAACGGTTAAAAGTACTCCGCCCACACGCCCCTGCTGGTTAATTTTAATCTCTTGTTTTCCGGCTAATGAACTGCCTGTCCGTTCTTTTACGGAGCGGCTGGTCTGAAACGCACGATATCCCGGTTCATCATCTACCACCTTCTCCGCCTCACTATTTTCGCCCCTGCTATCCCGTACCGGTGGCTGTGTCCAGCTTTTCGTTCCTTTTGCCAGCTGATTTTTTGCTTCATCCAGGGCAAAATTTACGGAATCGGATATGATTCGGTTCAACTGGTTAAAATCTCTGGAATCAATGGCGCTTTGCACCGTACTGCGGATTTGTTCTCCTAAGTTTGATTTATCTTTTTTATCCATATTTCCGATCTCCCAAAATAAATTTGCAGATAAATACAATGATATCATGAATTGTCTTCATTTACAATGAGACGCCATTATTAAAACTGAAAAAGTCATTGAAAAACCGGCTGTTATCTTCGGTTTTCAATGACTTAGATTTACAATCAGGAAATGACATGACCTTTTGATTTCATGACATCAATTACCTGCTCCACGTACTGTTCACAGGTTTTTTAAATCTGCTGCTTCTACCATGACTCGAACTACCGGCTCTGTACCTGACTGGCGCAGAAGAATTCTTCCGCTGTCTCCAAGACTCTGTGCCACTTTCTCCACTTCTGCTTTAACCGCTTCATCATCCTGAGCCGCTGTCTTGTCATGAACCCGTACATTCTTTAATACCTGTGGAAAGATCTCCAGCTCAGAAACCAGCTTTCCAAGGCTTTCTTTCTTTTCAAGAATTACTTCCATTACCTTTAATGAAGTAAGGATTCCATCTCCGGTTGTTGCATGCTTACTGAATATGATATGTCCTGACTGTTCGCCGCCCAGACAGTTTCCATTGGTTACCATGTTCTCATAAACATATTTGTCACCAACTGCTGTTTTTTCGTACTCAATTCCTTCCCGGTCCAAAGCTTTATATAATCCGAAATTGGACATCACAGTTGTTACCACTTTATTATTTTTAAGCAGCCCCTGTTCTTTCATATATTTTCCGCAGATGTATAAGATTCCATCTCCGTCAACTACGTTTCCGTTCTCATCAACGGCCAGACAGCGATCTGCATCTCCATCATAAGCAAAGCCTACATCGGCCCCTACTTCTTTTACAAACTTTACCAGCTGATCCATATGGGTGGAACCGCAGCCCGTATTAATATTCAGACCATTTGGTTCGTTACTGATCACATGAGTCTCTGCGCCAAGTGCATCAAATACATTCTTTGCAATGGCGGAGGCGCTTCCGTTAGCACAGTCCAATGCCACTTTTTTATTTTTAAAGGATCTGGTTGCTGTAGAGATCAGATACCCGATATAGCGGTTTCTTCCTGCTGCAAAATCTACGGTTCTGCCGATCTTATCCTGTGTGGCAAATGGCAGTTCTCCCATCTCTCCGTCTAAATATTTCTCGATCTCCGTAATAACGGATTCTTCCAGCTTTTCTCCCTTTTCATTAATCACTTTAATACCGTTATCGTAGTATGGATTATGGCTTGCAGAGATCATGATTCCACAGGAAAATCCTTCTGTACGGACAACATAGGAAACACTGGGCGTGGTAGTTACATGAAGCAGATAGGCATCGGCTCCTGATGCGGTAAGACCTGCCACAAGAGAATATTCAAACATATAGCTGCTGCGTCTCGTATCTTTTCCAATTACGATTCTGCATACCTCAGCCGGTATTTTCTGTCCATAGTACCAGCCTAAAAAGCGGCCTACCTTAAACGCATCCTCAACAGTCAGCGTAACATTTGCTTCTCCTCTAAAACCGTCTGTTCCAAAATATTTACCCATTATATTATTCTCCTTTATAAATCTGCGTTGATAAAAAGTGATATGTACAATACCACATTTTCGCCCTTTCTAAATTAAGGGACTAATGCTGCATATAGAATGGTCCTTGCATCATCAAATTCATAGCTGCAGGTAACAAATGACCACAGAGTTTTAACCGGCGCTTCGGGTGCCTGATAAAACATGCCGTTCTTTGTCATCTCATCTACATACAGTGAAAAGCTCTCATCTGATTCAAATTTTGTTTTTCTGCGTATTCCGCCTGCGTCCGTATAAAGCACAGTGACCGGCCGCAAATGAAATTCCTGCTGCGGCGTATAAATCACAATGTCCTGATGGGCACGATAAAAAGATTCCTCTTTATACTTTATGATATCCTTAAACATGGATCCATCTTTCATATGATGCCCATAAATTATGTTATGCCTGCCGGAAAAATCAGGTTCACTGTCACAGTCAAGAAATATGGTTCCTGACGGATTCTTTTTTCCATTAAAATCCGTATCCAGGTAAGTATCATTGTTGTCCGTGTGGACGATAGGGTAATCAATGTTCGTATCAGCAATGCGGATCCAGCCAACAATGTCAGGATTTATCTTTTTTAGTTCATCAAAAGAAATAGGAGATACATAAGGTTCTTCTTTATCTTTCTCTGTTTCCGACGGGGCAGTCACGCTCTCTTCTGGTTCCTTTGCCAGCTCAGCCAGGCTTTCATACAGGTTGTCAGAATACTGCCTGTCACGATAATCAAAGTAAAGCACTCCGGCTCCTACAGCCAGAAGCAGAAATGCAAGTATAAGAATTCCTGTAGACAGTTTTTTTCTGTTCATAGCAATCTCCTGCTTTCTTTTTCATATTCTTCTGCTTTAGTATAGCTTATTTTAATAAAAATCTCAATCTTTTATAAGCTGCGCTAGACTTTTAACGTTTTTTTCTATATACTAAGGAAAGAAAATGTTACTTTGGAGAAAATTATGAAAAATCAAGAGACGATCATTTATGTGAGCATGCTGGGTGGATTCTCCGTTACCATCGGAGACAAAATAATTGTTGATCAGAATAATCAGGCTAAAAAACCATGGAGTCTTTTGGAATATTTAATCACGTTTCGTGGCAGGGATATTCCCGTTGATGAATTAATCGATTTGTTTTGGAAAGATGAAGCCAGCAACAATCCTGCTGGCGCTTTAAAGACGCTGATGTTCCGCGTGCGAAAGCTTCTTGAGCCACTTGGGTTTCCCACTCAGGAACTGGTATTCCAAAACAGAAAGGCATATGGCTGGACAAGGGATCTTACCACTGTATGCGATACGGACAAGTTCGAAGAGCTTTGTCTGCAGGCTGATAGCAAGGAATTTTCGGAAGAAACCCGCCTGAAACTGTCAATGGAGGCATTTAACCTTTATAAAGGTAACTTTCTTCCAAAATCCGAATGGGAATCCTGGGTAATCCCGATTCACACCTATTATCATACCCTATATCAAAAATTAGTGAAAAAGATCCTTGTAATGTTAGACGACAGAAAGGATTATCCTACGATGATAGATGTCTGCCAGCAGACAATCTCCATTGATCCTTACGGGGAGGAAGCACATTATTATCTGATCTATGCTCTGTACCAGAGTGGCAACCAGATGATGTCCCTGGAGCATTACAAACGGGTAAACGACATGTTCTACAACGAGTTTGCCATCACTCCATCCATCCGCTTTAAAGAGCTATATAAGATGATCAGCGACAAAAAGCATGGAATCACCATGGATTTAAGCACCATCAGGGAGATTCTTTTAGAGGGTGGAACCAATAAGGGAGCATTTTGCTGCGAGCCTTCCGTATTCCGGGATATCTACCAGCTGGAGGCCAGAGCCATTGAGCGAACCGGCGATTCCATCTTTTTATGCCTGCTAACCATCAGCAATTTAAAGGGTGAGTTATTAAAGCCGGCGGTACAGACCCGTGCCATGGATGAACTGGGCAGTTCCATCCGCAACTCTCTTCGCAGAGGAGACGTTTACAGCCGTTACAGCGTTAGCCAGTATCTGATGCTACTTCCTACTGCGACCTATGAAAACGGAGAGATGGTTTTAAAGCGGATCATTCAGAATTTTAAAAAGGAATATTCCAGAAAAGATCTGTCCATAACTTACTCTCTGCAAAGTGTTCTGCCGTTTTAAATGAGGTTTTACCACTCTTATTAATACCTACAACAGGAGGACTATGATGTTACAGGAAGATTTTATTACACTGACGCTTCAAAAACAAAAAAACATTGCGCTGATTGCCCATGATAATGAGAAACGTGCATTAATCGAATGGTGCATCGAGCATAAGGAGACCTTAAAAAACCACACGTTGTGCGGTACTGGTACGACTGCCCGCATGATCACTGATCAGACAGGCCTTCCGGTAAAAGGCTATAACAGCGGTCCTTTAGGCGGTGACCAGCAGATTGGTGCAAAGATTGTAGAGGGCCGGATTGATCTGGTTATCTTCTTCTCCGATCCTTTGACTGCACAGCCTCATGACCCGGATGTAAAGGCACTGCTTCGAATTGCCCAGGTTTATGATATTCCCATGGCCAACACCAGAGCAACTGCAGATTTCATTATTACCTCTCCTCTTATGGAGTCTACCTATGAGCATCAGGTAATTAATTTTAATAAGAATATCGCGGACAGAGCAAACTCATTATAAATTCATTCATATTAGTACAGGCTTTCCATGTTTTACATGGAGAGCCTGTACTATTTGTTTACGTTCTTTCCCAGTAAAATATCTGCAATTCTTCTGCTGGCTTCTCCATCGCCATAAGGATTATCTGCACTGCACATCCTGTCATAAAGCACATTATCATTCAGTAAACGTGTTACGGCTTCGTAAATAGGTTCTTCTTCAATCCCAATTAAAAGCAGCGCCCCGGAGTCAACTCCTTCCGGACGCTCTGTTGATTTGCGAAGAACAAGCACCGGTTTTCCCAGACTTGGTGCCTCTTCCTGTATTCCCCCGCTATCTGTTAAAATAAGATCTGCTCTTGCCATAAAATTATGAAAATCAATTACATCAAGGGGTTCAATCAGACGAATCCGTTCCTCTCCCGCTAATACAGAACTGGCAATTTCCCTGACACGTGGATTTAAGTGAATGGGATAAATAACCTTAACCTCAGGATGTTCATCAGTGATCCGTTTGACCGCACGAAAAATCTGTCTCATGGGTTCCCCTAAGTTTTCCCTTCGGTGAACAGTCAGTAATATCAGCCGGCTTCCCAAAGACCACGTTAGAAGCTCATGGCTGTAGTCCGCTCTCACTGTGGTTTTCAATGCATCAATTCCTGTATTCCCTGTAACAAATATGTCAGAAGGATTCTTACCCTCAGAAATTAAATTCTCCCTGGCTTTTTCCGTTGGAGCAAAGTGATAGTTTGCAATGATACCAATGGCCTGTCTGTTAAATTCCTCAGGATAGGGAGAGTAAATATCATAGGTTCTTAACCCGGCCTCAACATGTCCCACCGGTATCTGCAGATAAAAACAGGCAAGGGCACAGGCAAATGCTGTGGAAGTATCACCATGAACCAGAACCACGTCTGGCTTTTCTTTTTCCAGAACCTCACAAATCTTATTTAAAATATTAACAGTAATTTCAAAAAGTGTCTGCTTTTCTTTCATAATGGAAAGATCATAGTCCGGATTAATTGAAAATGCATCTAAAACCTGCTTTAGCATGGATTTATGCTGACCTGATACACAGACACAAACCCTTGCTTCTTTCCTGCCTCTCAATTCAATTACAAGAGGGCACATTTTAATGGCCTCTGGTCTTGTCCCAAATACCAGCATGATATTCTTCACGGCTAAAACTCCTTTTATGTTAATTTATATTGCAAATTCAGTCAGTCTGCCGGTTTTCCAGTATACTCATAGGCCAGCATTGCCATAACCTGATCAAAGGATGTGATGCCGCTTCCATCTTCCATCCCAAATGCACCGTAATAAGGATAAGCGGTATCCATAATCCTCATTTTTTCCATCTTCTTCAGTGCTTTTCCCTGAAGCCTGGAATCTCCTGTATTTCCCCAATCATGGCGATCAGTGCGTAAACAGCCGTTGAATCATAGTTATAACCTTCCACTACCGTTCCATCTGTTTTATATCGTGCTTTCACACCACCTGCATCCATTTGGGCTTTAAGCCAGGCCATGGAATCATCCGCAAGCAAACCGGCCTCTGCCAGGTGAAGCAGTGTAACCATAGCTTCTGCAGTATTTAAATCATCAGAAGCATAAGAGTTTTTATTATAATCATACCAACTGTAGTATAGAGGAAATCCTTCACTTATTTTTCCCCTAAGAACCAATTCCTTTGCTGACTCGTAAGGCTGTTTAAAGCTGTCATCCTGGACAGCCAGCTGAGACATAACCGATAAGTCTCCATAGCAGAGAGTAAAGCGGTCAGCATATTTTTTATAACCGGAATCATAAAAATCCACATAATTTCGATTGTGAATTCCGTATTTTCCAATTACTTCTGAATAATTGGTTATTAACTGGTCATAACCGCCCCATAAATTATTAGCAGAGAGCAGTGCACCCATTATACGTAAATCATCTAAAAGCGAATTTACTTCTGATGGCTTATTATTGGTGACGCTCCACCCGGTTATACCATTTACCCGCATTACTCCGTTGATATAAGAGAGAATTTTTTCAAATAGCCGCTGATCCTTTCGCAGTAACGCATATTCCAGCATCACACCCTGAGTTTCGCTGAGAACATCGCTTTTTAAGGCGCTGTCTTCCTCTGGATCATAAATTGTATGAACTCCTCCCTGGTCGTCCATGAGATGATTCAGGACAAAATCCCCCCGTCACCTTCCCGCTTCCTTCTGCCAGATTTATTAAATATCCTTCAAATACAGAGGTCTTTTCAATTGGCTTAATACTCCATGACCGGATTATTCCATGCTCGTCCAAAAACAATGTGGTTGGAATTGCATGAAGGCCAAGCTCCTGATAGGCGGTCATACCTTCGTCATAGTAAGTATCCATGGTAATCCCTTGTTCTGACAGATACTTTTTTGCTGTTTCTTTGGTCTCTTTTTTATTATCTGTTCTATTTATAAGGATATAATTGATGTCTCCATAATTCTTTGAGGTATTTATGAATTCCCCGATATGAGAAAGTTCTTTTCTGCAATCCGGACACCAGCTGGCCCAGAAGGTTATTATGGTCGGCTTTCCCTCAAATTCTTTCATTGTCACTACGTCTCCTGATTCACCCGTAAAGCGGATGTCAGGAATTTTTTCATTGATATTGCAATATTCCGGAAGAATTGCTGTAATATCATCAAGAGAAGTCTCATCTACGCTTTCACTCTGACTTTTTAGCAATTTCTCTTTATTGAAATAGTGAGACAGGAAAAGAAGCCCCCCTGCAGTAAATACCGTAAGGATGCAGAGGATTAGAATTAATACCTTTTCCACCCTGCTTCGGGGAAGGGCTTTTTTCATACCGTATCTCCCCTTTCGTCATGTTCATCAGGTACCTTTCCTGTCTCTGCAATCTCTTCCAGTTCCAGAATAAGCTCCTCTAAATCGGAGTGTTCCAATCTCGCCGGCTCCTTCTTTATGATTTTTTCTGTTTCTTTTTCCTGTGATACCTTTGGAGATGTTTCAGCGGCAGAGACCTGATTTTTTTCTTTCATAAACGGATCGGGTTGCGTATATGCTTCTGAGACAGTAACAGTAACATTGCCATTTAAAATGGCCGACTGCATATCAAAAGCATTGGTCATACTTTTATAGCGCTGTTCAATGGCTTTATGTTCTTCCAATTCAAATTGTTTTAATACAGTCTCTTCCCTGATTTGTTGTTCTTTTTCTGTTTCCGTTCCCAATCCGAAGTGTTTACAAAAGTTACAGCATTTTCAAAAATATATTTTATTCCTACAGATGCAATAATTATAAATACAAGCAGAATATGAAAGTGATACCGATTCTGGCTTTCAACCATAAGATGCATGGCTGCTGTCCCTAAATAAACCAGGACCAGTACATAAAGAGAGGATGCCTTTCTTTGCAGCAGATAAATCAACGTCAGAAAAGAGAAGAGCACAGCTACCATATAAACAATCTGGCTGGCACTTTTTGCCTGATTGAGAAATACTTCCCTGTCTGGAGTCAGCTCATTTTGCTCTTTTAAGAAAGCCAGATTCCAGTCAGCCCCATAATTATCATTTTCCCAAAGCATTTCGTATTTTTTGATAAACAGGTTAAATAACCCCCCTGGGCCTGCAGACAACCGCTTAAATGCCAGATTCCGGCACGCAATCTGCGCTTCTATGGGTGAACCAGACCGTTCCAGATTGTCATATAAATACCTGGAATCTTCTTCATTCCATTCCCCGCTGAATTCTTGATTTAGTCCTACCAAAAGATTATAGCCGAAGGACTGGCTAAAGGAAGGTGTTGATTTATTAATGGTGAGCTCTATATCTGTATTAAGAACACTGGATACCGCCATATAGGCCAGCACCATGAGCGTTGCCCTCAAAAATCCCCCTGGCCAGAAATCTTACCCAGACAGAAATGCTGTTGAGTGGTATTTCCGGTAGTTTGGACTTAAGTGGAATCAGAAATATAAGGATTGCAATTAATAATATTACAGCCATTGGGCGGATTGCCGCAGTCACTGCAATCAGACAACCAAGGACAATATGAAGAAGAACTCCTCTGATCCCATGCTTGGTGGCGCCATCATAATCCATGACCAAATGAAGAAAAAGCAGCACACACAGGTATAAGAAAAAAGAAAAGGAGTATTCGGCTGCAAGCATATTGACGTAAAGGACTTGGGATGGCCAGAATGCCGAGGCTGTAAGTGCTGCTAACCCTGCCATTCTGCCTCCCAGCCTTCTGGCAATCCTGTAAATAAGATAAACCGTTCCTACGGAGAATAAGACATTTGCTATCTGTCCGTTCCAGATACTGGTCCCAAATACAACAAATATAGTTTTTAAAATATAGCAGTAACCCAGTATATGGGGAAACATCCCAATATAGTTGCAATAGCCTTCACCCTTCTCCTGCAAAACCCCTTCCTTTAACATCTTAGCTATCTCGTAATAGGTTTTATAATCAGATGCCGGTTCCATGGGCAGATTTTGTATGACGAAAAGCCTCACGGCAAATGCCAGAAGCAGAATAAGAATGACGTAAATTACTTCCATCGCCAAAAGGTAATTATGATATTTTTTTAGCTTTGCGGTGATAGTAAGCCTGGCAGACAGCAGCGCTAAGAAGTTTACTCCTGCCCAGGTAAGGAAGAAGATGAGAATGAGCAATCCTTTCATTGCATAAGGATATTCCTGATTTCCCTGTGCATCGGAGACGCCTGCAATCAGGATATAGCCCATGCCTGCTATTGATAACGCAATACAGAAATGATAAAACCAGTTTTTCTCTAATCTCATTCCTTTCTTCACCCCTTTCCCAAATTATCTGCTTATTCTTCATTCTTCTTTCTGTATACCCGTATCCGCAGCAGAATAATGATTACGGCAAATAGCATTAAAAACATAGCTGATGTTGCAATGACTGTAAAAACAAGAGATTTCTTATTCCGGACCAGTTTCTCTGCCAGAGTGGGACCTTCCTTCACTTCCTCAGCTTTTATAAACTTAAGAGTCGTGATATTCTGATTGGCATCTATCACAACACAGTCTTTTTTCAGTTCTTCTCTTTTACTGCTGTCTCTTAGATAATCCTCAAGGTTCTTAAGGGTATCCTGGCTGCTTCCTGCCAGTACAAGCAGAGTCCGGTTAAGGGAATAGGGGGATTTCAGCAGCTGCATAACCCCGATTTTTCCCGCGTAATCCCTGGACAAAATCAGCTGATCATTACTCTCAAAGGAATTACCATCCTGGGAAAAATGAAATGCCAGATTGTTATTAACCTGGGCTAAGAACGTGTTTCCAGTCAGTGTACCCGCCGTAATGATGTTATAATCCCCATCATCTTTATTAAATTCACCTGCCCGTTTCACAAGTATGGTTCCGTAGGGTTTCCCCTCCCTCCCATACATTGCCAGAGTCTGCCCCAGCAGATTGAGTTCAACAGTAGTTGGATTTTCGCCAAGTACCAGCAGTACATCATTGAATTTTCCGTTCCGGCTAAAAGGAGAAACTCCGGAATCAAAAGACAGTTTCGTATCTGCGGCAGGGGGCAAAAATATGGCAGATTCTCTGGATACATAAGCCCAGGGCATATCACTCTGCCTGGGAGTACAAATTAAATCTGGAATTTCTAAGTCAAATCCTATTTTTAAGCTGGCAGCAGACGTTCCTATAACATCTGCTGGCATTTCAAAGTTCAGTTCATCACCCGACGCCTTTTCCTGGCTGAGGCGTTTACTGGCGCAGGGAACATCACCCCAGAATACAGTGATCAGAGATCGTTTAAAATCCAGATTTTCACTGTAACGGAACTTTAAAACTACCTTTCCTCCCTGTGCCAGCACAAAATCCTTTGAAACTGGAAGGTAGACATATTTTTCCTGATGAAACGGTCCTACAAAGGAAAGCCCGCTTCCCATAATATCCTCCAGAGTATAATTCCAGGCAGTCAGATCACTTTGCTTTGCCGCATTAACTGCCTGCTCCCCGCTTCCCTTTTCCACAACTGCAAGATTTCCGGTTTCCTGCTTCCGGCGGCTTTCATCCATAAGCATGTCAGCAGCTTCCTTTAGGCTTGAGTCATCGTTTGATGTGATCAGAAGAAGGGGCTTTAAATTGGAATCATCAATAAAATTAACAATTGCATTTCCGGACGAATCCGGCGCTTTTGTCATTTTATCTTTGTACTCTGCAGGCAGATTGTTATAATCCGATATGAGTATAGTATCGGAAGTATTATTGGTCTTTAAATCAGAAATTCGGCATAGTTCAATTTCATTTCTTTTTCCGGTCTGCTTACTTAAATCCGCCATCAGGTTCATGGCAGCGGCTACTTCTCCTGATGCAGCTTCATCAGATACAGCAATGAAAAGTCCCTTGCCAGTGGGATTATAAGTTGACATGAACGGATAAGGATAAAATGAAATCTTGTGCTCGGGATCCTTGCTTTCATAGCCGCATCTGATATAAGATGTGTCAGCAATTCCCAGCCAGTTGGCATCAGAATAATCATCTACACAGCCCTGCTGGTCAAAAAAGTCTTGCATAAGCAGATATGGAAAAGGAATTATAACCGGAACGAACCTGATCCATGGGGATTTTCACATACAGAATCTGGGAATTGCCGTCTTTATACTCCAGCTTGTAAGACTGGATGGGGACATCGTTGATGGCAAAGGTAACAGATGAGGCAGTGCTCTCAATGAGCTGGCTTACATCATACTGAATTTTTGCATATACATATTTTGTATCCCAGTAATCTTCCACATAAAAATACAGATCCGTGGAAGAATAAATACCTTTTAGGGTTTTCCTGTAAAAAAAGTTGTCCTGGGTATGACTGACCGGTTCATATACGGGCTCATTCTGATCTGGTAATGGAGCAGATTCAGGCTCTGCAACAGGAAGAAGATGGATCCCATCCTCTTTTTTGGAGTCTGTCTTTTCAGCCTGTTTTTTTCCACGGGTATTACTAACTGCCGCAGCATTGACGTTGGATGCGTACGCTGCCAGAGGGGTTATCGTCAGGATAAACAGCATCAGACAGACTGCGGATATTTTTCCCGGCCTCTTAATTTTCTTCTTAATTATATCCATCAAGGTTGTCATAGTCGTCTCCTTATTTTCATACCTGCTTCGTATTTTTTACGGCTTTCTCTGTTATTTCCTCAAAGCGTTCCGTCTTGTCCCAGACAACTTCTTTTTGATAGAGCGCATCCCCGGATTCCCTGAATCATGCCATTTGCTACAACCAGAACCCACATTTTCGCATAAGTAAACAGCATGACAAAGGTGAGAAGTATATTATTTAAATTGAATTCATTTCTTTCCACCGATAAGGTAATTGCTACATTTAAAACGAAAAGCAAAATTGCCATTTCCCATAGCAAAGAGGAAAATCCCCCTAAGGTTACATGACCAAGTCCCAGAATTCCAATGACAAAAATAATATCCGAAAAAATAAGGGAGCTGAACATCAACAGGTAAACCAGGGCGTAATAGATCACATCCAGCCTCATGATTCCAGCATGGGGATCGAAGGCATATTTAAAATTGCTTTTTAATACATATAAATTCCCTTTTACCCACCGGGTTCTCTGCTTAAACCATTGCTTCAGTTTCTGAGGTTCCTGCTCCCAGGTGACTGCCTGAGGGATAAATTTAATATAATAGCCCATTCGGTACAGACGAAAACTGATTTCTGTATCTTCTGCAAGCGCATTCACATCCCAGCCACCCATCTGGTCAATTAATTCCCGCCTTATAACGTAATTGGTGCCGGGAATGGTACACAGTTTGAAAAGAAATATCTTCCGGCCTGATTCATGCACTGATAAGCCAAAGTCTCAATATTTACAAATCTTGTCAGTAAAGATGCATATTTATTTCTGGTTCGGAACTTGCCAATCACCGCCCCCAGCTTATCGTCTGACATGAGATTTTCCACGAGAATCTTAAGAGCCTGCTTCTCCGGTGTGTTATCTGCATCATAAATAGCAATGACAGAGCCTGAGGCCACTGATAGGGCAATATTTAATGCATTGGATTTTCCTTTTCCCCCCACTACCCGGTCTGTATTGATTACTATAATTTTTGCAGAAGGATTGTTATGCTGAATGGTTTTTAAGACCTGTGCGGAATCATCGGTAGAATTGTCATTAACAACAATGATCTCATACCGGTCCTTGGGATAATCAAATTTTATCAAAGCCTCCATGGTCTTTTTCAGCACAATACTTTCATTATGGGCAGGAACCATAACCGTTACGATTGGGTACTCCAAAACCGTATGATGTCCATCCGTGCGGTACATTCTCATAATGTAGATATAACCGCCTATAGAGAGCAGAATATTTATAAACAGCAGCCCCCAGATAGAAAAGATGGAGTAGATTGCAAGTATATCAATAAATGACATGGCACTCTCCCTAATCATGAAAGAAATAATTTTTCCTGTTCTTTAATCTGGCCCATAAAATCAGGAACACAAAAAGTATGGAAGTAAGTCCTACCGCAATTACCAGTCTTCTGCTCTGAGTTGTCAAATCCCTGGAAAAACGCTGAAGCATATTACGGCGGTAATCGTATTGATCCGGATATACAGTGGGGGAAAAACTTAAATCCATTTTTTTACCATTCAGAGTCAAATCTCCATTTTTATAAGTCATCAGCTGTTTGTCCAGCCAATAACTGTGCTCTACATCCCAGAGACTTTTTAAGGGTACAAAGGAGTTTTGACAGACTTCCACTTTTCTTTTGATCTCCTCAAAATCCTCGTCCAGACCAATGGATACTGCAGTAGAATAAACGGATAAATAACTGACTTTGGTATCATCAACAGGAATTGATGCCCCCACCCATTGATGTCCGTCTTTATAAACCTCATTCTGATTCATATCTTCCTGGCTTAAATATGAATCCACTTCATCGGAAGAAAAAATCGTTTTAAAATGTCTCATAATTTCGATGGTGTCTTTATGAAACATCCAGTTTTGTGGTACTTCTAAAGCCAGTGGATAAACTCCCTGTTTGTTGTATATAGTCATTGCCCTGGCAAGATAATCGAGCATTACCTCTTTATCCAGTGGATTCATCTGGTCAATGGGGGCGTTAATAATTACTGCACCGCCTCCAGCCTGTGCGAAACGCAGCACTTCACAAAAATGTGTCATGGAAGGATAATCTCCATTTACATACATTGGCATCACAGAGATTACAAATGGAATTTTTTTCTCTATCATCAGTTTTACTGTCTGTAACAGCTTTTCCGGATCTTCATAGGGATAAACTTTGTCTATTAAGATGTACTGGGCAAATATGTGAGGATTACCGTTATACGGCCATTTCCATTTTGAAACTTCTCTTGTCATAGCCGCCCGAACCAATTGGCTGCTCATATCAGCGACAGGGATATGGGTTAATCTGCCATCTTTTGCGCAAAAATATCCATTTTTATTATTGACTGTTACTATGCCATTTTGATAAGAGGATTTTTTTAAAAATATAAAATAATCTTCCCGGACCAATCCACTTTTATTTTCTGAGCCATAGAACGAATATTGCAGCTGCCCAACAGTGCTGTTTAACAGTTCATACTGATCTGACCTGTTTGTGCTGTCCAGATAAGTTTTGAAATATTGATTGCCTATAAATAAATATGGGGTGATTCCGTTTTCCCATCAATAGCGCTTTTGGTTTCGTATCGACTCAGTCTGTTGGTAAATCCAGGCGGACTCTGTTTTATATCATAGCAGATCACATAAGAGAACCCATCTATATACTCCATCCCCCAGGAAGCCGGGCCATAGCTGATCTTAAAGCTTTGAAAGGTCAGAAGTTTTACAAGATCCTCCACCGCTGCCTTGGTATTATCAGCAGCATTATCTTGATAGATAATCAGGATATCTCCTTTTGGCGCCTCTTCTGCAAAGGAAGACATAGATTTTCTCATACTGGCAAAAGAAATAATCAGGAATCCGGCTATACAAAATAAGATTTTTTTATACATCATACTGCAGTTCATTTTCCACCCTCTGTTTAAAGAGAATCATATTGTTTTCATAAATCTCTTTTTCGTATTCCAGACTTGCCATCTTTATTTCTATCTTGATTGCTTTATCTGTAATGCCGCTAAAGGCATCCCGTTCAGATATCCGGTTTCTGATCCTTCTCATTGCTATCTCACTACCCTCTTTGCCGCAGGTTAGTATAACTGCCAGAGATCCTTTATTATCAATGGAATAGGTCTTATCTTCCACCCGCACCGTATCTACCACAAGTTCAGCCAGTCTCTGTATTACAAGCTCATAATTTTGCCTGGACAATACACTTTTTAGCTCCGCTTCATATTTCAGCATGATTATCATAAGGGAAAGTGACATCTGGTTTCTCTCAGCATATGCGACCAGAACATTAAGATCATTGTAAAGACTCCTCAGATTATAGAGTTTTGTCAGCGGGTTAAGCACAACCAGTTCATCTACCTGCCTCCTTAAAATATCATTTTCAAGCTCCAGTCTGTTGGTTCCTGATACAAACAGATACATGGCCGCAGCTGAAATAAGCGGTATGAGAATCCAGATATAGCTGTAAAAAGGAATTTCAATATCATAGGACAGGAATAAATACAGCCGGTAAGCAGTATAAAAGGTGACCTCTATTCCAGCCAGCACAAGGGACAATGAAAACAGCTTAAACCCTGAAAATAAAATCACAAAAAAAGTTCCAAGAAGCATTATAACCGCTTCAAACATGGTGGACTTTTCGGAGTAGCTGACTACCATTGCTCCTGCAAATAAGCAAAACAACAAAATTACCAGTCCAATATCCTGCATCAGATAACCAAACGAATGTTTATTTGTCATTATTTTCCTCACATTTCAAGCACAAATTGGTTTTAAACAATTCTAAGCTTATGAAGTAACTCCCCAAACACACAGTATGTCATAATATCAATTGACAGCCCTACCAAAAACAGCCTCTGAGCCATCTCGGCATCACCGCTGTTAACAATTACTATTATGGATTGGGAAAGTAAAAAGGCCAGAACCATGATAAGCATATCCAAAAACACTGTATTTCTTCTGTCTTCCACCCTGCGCAAGGAATACCCTTTATAAAATAAGATAATAACTGCGACCGTCAGCAGAATTAGAAATCCCACAGTTTTTGGTGCAGATAATTCTTTAAAGCTGCTCCATAAAGACCAGAAAAGACTTTTAGCTTTCTTTGGGAATCCTGCCTGTTTCTCATAGTTTCCGCAATTACTCCTTCTCATATCCATCCCTTGTTTAATGGAAACATCAATCATACTAATCAGGCTGTCCGGATGGCGTAAATAATAAGTTCCAATATCGGGAATCGTATATTGATCCATAAATCCATGATATAAGGAACTGTCACCGGATCTTACAAAAGGCAGATAATCATAGGCAGATGCATCCGCCAGCAATTCATAGGAAGGATCAATGTTGAATTCCTCAAGAGTCTTTGCCGGATCGGCAGAACTAAACAAAACTCCTCTTGTCATGGCGTGTAATTTACTGGTTTCACTAAAATCGGATGGGTATCCCAGAATACAGACAAAGGAAAGCATGCTTAGCAAAAAGCGCCGGCTATGCAGGCTCCTCCCCAGATAAAGCTTCTGCGGACCGTTACCAGACGAATAATCGAGATTGCAAGAATAAACCCCATTACCGCACATTGTCGTCTGGAACTGACCAGTACACTCCCCGATATCAAAATCAGGACCAGGGCAGACAAATCTTTGTAACCAGACCTCTTTTTCTGAAAAGACATATATCCTCCCACACAATAAAGTATGGCAAGAAACCAGATCGCCTCCGGATAAAATGAATTAAAATAAGTCATATAACCTACGTCTGAGAAAATGATCAGCCCCAATCCAGCAATCAATGCCCCTTCAGAAAAGGTTTTTACCCGTTCACAGCTCTGGCGTATTATAAGGTACAGGGCAGGAAGATACAGCAAAAAATAAATCAGGGCTAAAAAACGGATGTCAAAAATACTGTCTCGCGTAAATAGCTGATCCAATGATTTTGCTGCCCTGAAAAAAAACAGCTGACTATTCCATACGTTCCCCTGAACTTCCTCTCCAGATGCAACTTCTGTATAAGTTTTTATAAAATAGTCTCCATAGTTAGTATCCGGGACTTTATTCATATAGTAGAAACCGGCAGACTTCATGATTCCATCCGTGGATCCATCATTTGCGACGCCAAGATAATTTGGCAGAAAAAGAATTAAGATGGTAATCAGTGCTGCAATGACTGTTACGCCAGATGCAAGAAGGGCAGGAGAATATTTTCCTTCCATAATAGAATTGATTTTCCCAATCTTATTTCTTGCTCCCTGCAGTCGTTTCATAAAGAAGTTGATATATGGAACAGGACCTTTCTCCTCACGATTGTTCATGACTGATCTCCGTTAAATCGTTTATCTCAATGGCATATCTGGGCCGCTCTTTTACTTCCACGTAAATCTTTCCTATATAAGTGCCAATAAGTCCCACAGATAAAAGCTGTACACCACCAATAAACCAGATTGATAAAATGGTAGAAGTCCAGCCTGCAACCACCTTTCCTGTAATATAGGAATAAAATGCATAGATTGCTGCGCATATACTAAAAACCACAATACCAAGACCTAAATCTGTTATCATTCGGATAGGTTGTATGCTAAAAGATGTAATTCCTTCAAACGCCATAGAAAACATCTTGCCCAACGAATATTTTGATTTACCGGCTACCCGTGATTTCCGGTCATACATGACTGTAGCTGATGAATATCCAATCAAAGGAACAATTCCTCTTAAATAAATTTCGTTCCTTATATAGAGAAAACTGCAGCAGCGCACGTTTGGACATAAGCCGGTAATCCGCGTGATTATAAACAATCTTTATCTTCATCAGCTGCATCAGTCTGTAAAAGCCAAGAGCAGAAAACTTCTTAAAAAAAGTATCTGTATCACGCCTGTTACGAACACCATACACGATATCATTACCCCGAAGGTATAAATCCACCATCTCTTCCATAACAGAAACATCATCCTGTAAGTCCGCATCAATTGAAATAACCATATCAGCATAATTCATGGCTGTTAAAAGACCAGCGGTCAAAGCATTCTGATGTCCTGTATTTCTGGCAAGCTTAAGACCAAAGATCATGGCTGACTGTTTCCGGAAATTTTTAATTATATTCCAGGTACCATCCTTACTGCCATCATCCACATAAAGAATAAAACTGGTTTTATCAACTTTTCCTGATTCTACCATTCTGTTCATAATTTTTATTAATTCCGTGTTAGTATATAAAAGCGCCTGTTCCTCGTTATAGCATGGCACAACAATACAAAGTTTGTTCATATGCCGTACTCCTTTCGGTAACAACTCATATAATAAAGCCTTTATCTGGTAGTTTGCCTGAAAAAGGAGGTTTTTTAACCAAACCATTGATAAATAGCTTTATCCATGACTTTTCCAAAGGATTGGATATCCAGTTAATGTTGGGAAAAATACGAAAAGAAATGACTTTAAAACTACCAGATGAGCATCGGCAGTTTATGGTAAATAATCAGTTAAAAGAAAAATAGCAGATAAAATATAGAATGAATCTGTCTATATGACAGGGGGCGTATTGGAACGCAATATTTACATTTCTTACTTATGATTCTTACCAAAAACCTGTTCACACAAAATTTTATATTCCTGATAAGCACCAAATTTTTCTAATTCACTTAGGAGTTTGGCTATATTTAAATAGTACCACGCATGCTGGGCTTTGTCTTTTTCATTGAAACGCTTCCAGATCTCGTCACCCATAAGAAGGTAATCTCTTGCAGTTGTTCTGAGATTACTAAGCTTGTCTGCCAATACAAGAATCTTGATCTCCTCGGAGGCATGTTCCAAATGCTTTAATGTGGCACTCTTACGTTCTTTCCAGCTTTTTGTTTTGTCTTCCGTTTCTTCCATAACCAGCTGTGCCACACGGCTTCCAAATTCTTCTTCCAGCTGTGATTTCGTGACTCCTGCATCTTCAATCACATCATGAAGCAGCGCAGCGCATATGAGTTCCTGGTCAGCAGTCATTAAGGATGCAATGACTGCGGTCTCCAGAGGGTGGACAATATAAGGGATGTGAGTCCCTTTCCGGCAGGTTCCCTCATGGCACTTGGCCGCAAATGCAACAGCTTTCTCCACCATACCTGATCTCCTTGTCTTTTTTTTTATATTAGCACAGATTTTGACTATTTAACAGACCACATTGTAAAATAACTTAATTATTTAAACTATTATATTAATAAGATTCGCATTCAGACTGAAAATAGGGTATAATAATGATTTAGATTAAAACAGCCTTAGGCTTTTTTAATAATACAAAAGATAAAAGAGGTAAAAAGTATGAAAAAGAAATGGTTAATTCCTGTATTATGCGTGGCTTCTATCAGCCTGTCTGCCTGCGGCAGTAAAGCTTCCACGACTGCCCCTGATAATTCCCAGGTGGAAAGTTTAAAAGCCCAGGTAGAAGAATTAAAGCAGGAAAATGCTGATCTAAAGGCTCAGCTTGAAACAGTTCCGGAAACCACCGTCGAAGAGACAAAGGCAGTACAAAACGGAACACCCATCGCAATCGGAGGTGTAATTACCACGGATGCCATGGAAATTACAATTAATAAAGCGGAACTATCCTATGATGTTCTTCCAGATGATACTTCCGGATTCTATAACCATTATGAGGCTGATCCAGGCAATGTCTATATTCATCTAGATCTTGATGTTAAGAATCTGGCTAAACAGAATTTACCCTGTGACGAAATCATAAAAGCAACCGCTGATTACAATGGTGGCTATACCTACTCCGGACAGGCAATTCCTGAAGATGGAAACACCCGTTTTACCTATGCCAATATTACCTCCATCAAACCTCTCCAGACATTAGGCGTACACTTCCTGTTTCAGTGCCCGCAGGAAGTTGCTGAATCCCAGAATCCTCTCTCTATTACGCTGGAGCCTTCTGGTACAAAAGACAGCTATGTTCTGACTATCAGATAAGTTTAAAACTGCGCCCGTATGGGCGTGTTTTTTTATACTTCAAATGCTTTTAAATACACGTTTAGCAGTCCTATCGTAAGAATAAATTAAATTATTACAATTTATCATATAAACTTGTAAGATCCCCTATTTTCTGCTATGCTAGGTATCGGAATAATTATCAGGAGGAATTTGAATTCATATGACTCAGTATAACAATCAACCCAGGCCGGATCGCCGCAGGACAAGCTCCGGATACCGGCGTGACAACGGAAAAAGCGGTTTTCTTTCGGTCCTTCTGTTTTATGTGCTTCCTTTCATCGTAATTAACGGGATTATCTTTTTATTGGTAACAGCCCGCCCAAAGGCAGAGATTACCATTGGTGAAAGCAGCGATTTTATTTCTACCACGATGGAATTAAAGGTGAAATCCCTTCTTCCCATAAAGACTATGGAAGTTTCCCTGGACAGTACCCCCATTGAATTAACCAAGACAGGGGGAAGTACCTATAAAACCACGTTAAAAAACAACGGAACACTGGAAGTAAAGCTGACTGGATTTAATAAGATGAAGTCCGTTTCTTATGAAACAGTTAACGTTCTGGACGATACTCCTCCTGTTGTGAAAGACAATGTGCTTGAAAATGGCATTCTCTCATTCCGCCTGGAAGATACCCAGTCTGGTGTGGATTATTCCTCAATCACGGCCTCTGATGAGGATAATGCGGATATTCTTCCTCTTTCCATTGACCGCAGTACCGGACTTGTGACTTTTGAGATTAAGAAAGAGAACATAACCATTATAGCCAAAGATAAGATTGGCAATGAGCTTCATGTTACCTTTACACCTCAGGGAGAGAGTTTCGAAGATGCTGAGATGGAAAACGAAGAAGCTGCAGAAAATGGAGACACTGCCGAAACAGATAATTCCTTAGAAACCAATACTGAAAGAAACCAAAGCAACGAAAGATACAAAATCAGTAAGCGAAACAAAATCAACCAATGATACAAAGTCAACCAGCGATACAAAATCAACTAACAGTACCAAAACGACAAACAATACCAAATCCTCGAAAGAGTCTGTTAAGAGTACAGACACTACGAAATCTACTTCCAAGTTAAATACAGGCAAAAAGAAATAATCTATTTGCTTATACGGCAAAAGCCGGATCCATGTTACCCTGTAAAGGCACGGATCCGGCTTTATTATTTTCTTCCATACAAAAGCGCCAGTTCTCTGCACTTAAGCACAAGATATTCTGTTATCTCACCTGGTTTCAAGCGCCACTTCCAGTTATTCCCAAGGGTAGACGGTTCATTAATTCTCCCGTTCCTGCCAGTCCCCAGATAGTCCTGTACCGGTATTACAGCAAGATTTGCCACACTTGCAAGGGCGAGCCTGATGAAATCCCAGTGAATCTCATCACCAGGTGTATTATAATTATTTAAGTATCTGCGGCTGAAATTCCGGTCTGATTCAGAAATGTCCTCATACCAGCTTTTTAAAGTCTGGTTATCATGAGTACCTGTGTAAACAACACAATTTTTCGAGTAATTATGGGGAAGATAAATGCTTTCGCCATTGGCATCAAAAGCAAATTCCAAAACTTTCATTCCTGGAAAACCTGTTTCTGAAAGCAGATCCAGTACCGACGGTGTCAGAAATCCCAGATCTTCTGCAATGATATCAAGATCACCAAATCTCTCTTTTAACTGGGTAAACAGCTGGATTCCCGGCCCTTTTTCCCAGGTTCCCACCATAGCATCTTCTCTTCCTGCAGGTACGCGGTAATACTCATCAAATCCCCTAAAATGATCCACCCTCACTGTATCATAGAGATTAAAACTGTATTCCAGGCGCTTCATCCACCATTCATAGCCAGTCTCTTTATGATAGTCCCAGCGGTAAAGGGGATTGCCCCACAGCTGGCCAGTAGCAGAAAATGCATCGGGCGGACAGCCGGCTACTGCCTCCGGATATCCTTTTTCATCAAACTGAAACAGTTCTGGATGTCCCCAGGTATCTGCACTGTCAAATGCCACGTAAATAGGCAGATCACCGATAATCCGGATTCCCTGTTCACCGGCATAGGCCTTTAATTTCTTCCACTGTTCCCAGAACTTGATCTGCAGAAATATATAAAAACCCATATCATCAGCAAGCAGCTTCTTATAATGTTCAACTGCCTCTTCTTTTTTCAAACGAATATCCTCTTCCCAGTGAATCCAGCATTTTCCCTGAAAATGATCCTTTAATGCCATATAAAAGCAATACCATACCGTTTCCTCACTTAGGGATCCCGACATTGCTTCTGCAGAATTCCCCTTGCCTTTCCAAGACTCATATGCCTGCTTAAGCAATGGATAACGGTTCTCATATATCTTTTCATAATCTACAGATGAGGCATCCTCCCCAAAATTCAGTAGATTACACTGTTCAGCTGTAATCAGATCTTCTCTGACCAGTTCCTCCAGATCGATAAAATAAGGATTCCCTGCAAAGGAGGAAAAAGACTGGTAAGGAGAATCCCCATATCCCGTAGGACCAAGAGGCAGAATCTGCCAGTAATGCTGTCCCGCCCTTTTTAACAGATCAATCCATTCATATGCCTCTTTTGAAAATGCTCCGATTCCGTACTTGGACGGAAGGCTTGAAACCGGAAGCAACATACCGCATTTCCGCATAAACCAGTCTCCTTTATCTACACATTTTTCCTATGTTTCAATGTTCTTATGGGTTAACAATATCATAAAGCCATTGGAATGGCAACCATTGCCTCCTCAGGATTTTTTTGTAAAAAAATCATAGGAATTTCGACCCGGAATGTTAAGAGAAAAGAAATACTAATTCTTTTGATTTCATGTAGAATAAAGGTGTAACAACAAAGCAGCAACTACTACAACATTAGGAGGATTTTATTATGAGAAAATTGAATAAACCACTGGCAGCAGCTGCTGCAGCAGCCGCAGTAATCGGCTTAACCGCCTGCACCCAGACGACCGGTGCTGCCCCGGCTGCCCAGGCAGTTGTAAACGCACAGAATCAGAACAATATACTGGTACAAAGTCAGGAGGAAGTAAAGGTTGTTCCCGACAAAGCGGAAGTCAGCTTTGCAGTTTCTTCCCAGGCAGCAGATCCAAAATCAGTTCAGGATCTAAACAGCACTGATGTAGATAAAGTACTCAGCTTTTTAAAAAGCACAGGCATTGATGAAAAATCCATTCAGACTTCCAGCTTCGGTCTTCAGCCTATTTACGACTGGAACAACGGACAAAAAATAACTGGATATGAGATGAGAACTGGTATTGTTGTATCAGATATTCCTATGGATCAGGTGGGTACTCTCCTTTCCTCTTCCATCGAAGCGGGCATCAATACCATAGACCGCATTTCTTACCTGTCCAGCAAATATGATGAGTCCTACCAGGAAGCCTTAAAAAAGGCAGTTGAAACCTCGAAAGTAAAAGCCGAGGCCATGGCCGCTGCAAGCGGAAAAACTCTTGGTGAAGTCACAAATGTACAGGAAATCAGTTCTTACAATGAGAACCGCTATACCACTTATAACGCTGACTCAGCCACAGCTTCCCTTGAGGCAGGTGCCAAAGCCTTAGCCATTGAGCCTGGTCAGATCAGTGTAACAGCACAGGTTACTGTAACCTACAGCATTAAATAAATAAAAGCAGCAGCATGCTCTCAGAGAAATTCTCAGAACATGCTGCTTTCATTTTACCTTCCACCATCTTTAATATGAACATCCAGCTGGCTGTAAGGGATCTCAATCCCCGCCTCTTCAAACTCCAGCTTAATCCGTTCTAAAATCTTCCACCTGGCTGTCCAGTAATCTTCCACTAAAGTCCAGCCTCTTCCCCCAATCGTCACTGAATTAGTCGATAACGCATTAACGAAAATATCAATTGGTTCGTCCTTTTTTACCTCAGGCTGACTGTCAAATATCTTTTGAAGCAGCTCCTTCGCCTTTTTTAAATCCGCTCCATAGCCAATCTCCACAAGTATATCAAGTCTGCGTTTATCCATGGCTGTTACATTGGTAAGCGGTGAGTTGGAAAGCGTCCCGTTTGGTATCACAACCTGCTTATTATCTGCTGTAGTGAGAACAGTATAGACCAGACCAATGGTACGGACAGTTCCTTCTCCAGATTCTGATACAATATAATCTCCTACCCGGAACGGTTTCATAAGAAGAATTAAGACCCCTCCCGCAAAATTTGCAAGGCTTCCCTGGACAGCAAGACCGATGGCAATACTGGCAGAACCAAGAAGTGCCACGATAGAAGCGGAATTTACTCCCACCTGTCCTGCGATAATAAATGCCAGAAGGCAGTACATAACTGCATTTAATACAGAGAGAAGAAATTTTCTTACACTGACCTCCATATCCACTCTCTTAAAAGAGCGGTTCAGCATGCCATGCAAAATTTTAATCACTCTTGATCCAATGAAAAAAATTACGATTGCAAGTAAAATACTGATTCCAAATGAAATGATGGAAGGCATCCAGCCTTTTATGGTTTCCAGCATAACATTGGGTTTTAATTGTTCCAGGTTTTCCTGTACTTCCTGCAGTGCTGCAATGGTTTCCTGGGGTGCTGCAGTGGTTTCCTGTGCCGCTGCAGCAATCAAATGTGCGATCATATCGGTTTCTCCTGTTTCACTTTCTTATCCTTCTTTATTACAACACGTTTTGTGTTCTTCACTTTTACAGGCGTGCAGGAAAATATGGCTACACTGAGAGGAGCCACGGTAATTTCAATGGAATTTTCCCGCTCGTCTGCTTCTTTCTTTTTCGATATCTTTACTCTCTTATTCTGGTATCCTTCTCCACCGAATGCCTGGTCACTGCTGTTAATCAGTTCCTTATATTTTCCTTCAAAGGGAACACCTATGCAGTATTTTTCATGAAGTATGGTATCAAAGTTGCAGACAAAAAGAAGAGTTTCTTCTTTCTTTTTCGTCTTTCTTAAGAATACGATGATGCTGTCTCCGGATTTTGTACATTCCACCCATTCAAAACCTTCCGGATCATAGTCAAGGGCATACAAAGCCGGCTGGCTTAAATAGAGGTGATTCAGGGCTTTTACATACTCCCTTAACTGGCTGTGCAGCGTTTCTTCCAAAAGCCCCCAGTCCAGACTTCTGTTTTCATCCCATTCCCGGATCTGTCCAAATTCCTGTCCCATAAACAAAAGCTTTTTCCCTGGATGCCCTGCCATAAATCCATAAGCCGCCCTTAGGTTAGCTGCCTTCTTCTCCAAAGTATCACCCGGCATCTTTCCAATCATAGATCCCTTTAAATGAACTACCTCGTCATGGGAGAAAACAAGTATAAAATCTTCGCTGTAGGCGTACAGCAGACTAAAGGTCAATTCACCATAATGGTGCTTCCTGAAATAAGGATCGCACTGCATATAGCCGGTAAAGTCATTCATCCAGCCCATATTCCATTTAAAATCAAATCCCAGCCCTTCCTCTTTTACATCTCCGGTAACTCTGGGCCAGGCTGTGGATTCCTCAGCAATCAAAACAGCACCATCCTTACGGTTCTTAAAAATGGAGTTTAAGTGCTTTAAAAATTCCACTGCTTCCAGATTCTCATTTCCACCGTAAAGATTGGGAATCCATTCTCCTGGTTCCTTCCCATAATCCAGATACAACATGGAAGCCACAGCATCCATGCGGATTCCATCTGCATGATATATTTCCACCCAGTACAGGGCATTGGCAATTAAAAAATTGGTCACCTGAGGGCGTCCATAATTATAGATCAGAGTTCCCCAGTGCGGGTGAGCTCCCTGCCTGGGATCTTTATGCTCATAAACGCAGGTACCGTCAAAACAGGCTAGTCCAAAGCTGTCCCTTGGAAAATGAGCCGGAACCCAGTCAAGAATCACACCAATTTCCTCCTGGTGCAAAAGCTCAACAAAATATTTAAAATCATCGGGCGTTCCAAAACGGCTGGTAGGTGCATAATAGCCTGTTACCTGGTACCCCCAGGAGGCATCCAGGGGATGTTCCATAACTGGAAGCAGCTCTACATGAGTATAGCCCATTTCTTTTACGTATGATACCAGCTTCTTACCAATCTCCCGGTAATTGAGAAATTCCGAGCCATTTAAGGGCTCCCCGTCACTGTTATATTCTGCTTCCTTGCGAAGCCATGACCCAAGATGGACCTCATAGATAGAAAGCGGCTCTCTGGTAAGATTCCAAGATGCTCTTTTTTTCAGCCACCCCTCATCATTCCAGGAGTAACGTTCCATATCCCATATAACGGAGGCATTGTCCGGACGGAGTTCACAATAGCTTGCATAAGGGTCGCTTTTCAGCTGAATCCCTCCAGCCATAGCCTTAATCTCATATTTATAAATCATCCCCACATATAAACCTGGAATAAATAATTCAAAAATTCCGGAATCACCAAGCTTTCGCATGGGATGCCGCCTGCCGTCCCACAGGTTAAAATCACCCACGACGCTAACTCTCATGGCACAAGGTGCCCAGACAGAAAAATAAACCCCTTTCGTGTCTTTTAAAGTCATTGGGTGCGCTCCCATTTTATCGAAAATGCTGTAATGAATTCCGGAACTGAACTTTTTTATGTCTGTTTCCGTATAGTAAGGTTCAAAACTGTAAGGGTCAATAAGTTCCTCAGTAGTATGGTTGTCATATGTAACCTGATAGAGATACTGGAATTTCGTCTTTTCAGGTAAAAGCACCGCAAAAAATCCTGCATCATCTACCCGCTCCATGGGATAGAGCATGCCGTCCTTAATTCCTTGTACCGAAATAGTTACAGCCGTGGGAATAAAGGCCTGAATCAAAAGCCCTGCACCTGTTACATGGGGTCCCAATAACCGGTGGGGATCTGCGGCTTCTGAATATACGATTTCCTCAATACCCGCCCAATCCATTAAATCATATAAAGTTTTATCCATATCTGGCTCCTCCCGCTTCTTTGATTCTGTACCGTAATTTTATCAAAGCAGAAAGTATTTTTCAATAGATGCAGGTGGCTTTCCTCACCTTGTTCTTGCGTAAGCAAGCATCAGATCCACCATTCTTCCATAGCTTTTTACTCCGTCTGACTGGCTGTTCATTTTTAAATATGTATTATTCATTTTATTGGAAACCTCTGCCGCTTTGCCTTCATACCGTCCCCAGAATTCGTTATTATTCCTTAAATCATCCCATGCTTTCTGATCGAGAAGATGGCAGATCTCCCTGTAAGAAACCAGATCTGTTTTAGACAAGGCGTTGGTGGCATAGACCCAGCCAGTTATATATCCGCTGTAGCGGAAAGCCTGATTATCCGAACCAATGCAGGCTAAATAACCGATAAAATTCGCTTCGTCTTCTCTCATAAATCCTCTTAAATGAGACAGCTCATGACAGACCGTATGGGGAATATTATAATCGGGCATGGAACGGTTGTAAGTTGCTTCCACGGTGAAAGGCGAGTACTGACCGCACAGCTGCTGGACAGAAAAATACTGAGACAAAATAAGAGGTTTTGGTTGTGGATAATATCCGGATAATTCCGGGTAGGTCTCCCCCAGCTTCCTCATGGCCTTTACGCTTTCTTTTTTCACAACAGCCGTATCCATCTGCTCGTTAATTCCTTCATCACACATTCCGTTGACAATCTCTGTCAGAGAAAGGCAGAGATTCTTCAGTTCTTCTTCTGAAGACTTTTTCATCTCCAGCCCTGAAGTTTTAGAAAACGGAGTTCTGTAATAATTAATCCCACAGTTGAAGGTAAAGAGGAAAAACAGACACGCAATCAGAAACAGAGTCCGGATCAGAAGACGCTTCCCTTCTCTGAAGTGCCGGATTCCATATATAAGGCAATACAAGATCAGGGCATATGATAAAAGTTCAACCACTGCAAAAGGAAATAAACCTGACAATCTGCCTATACTTCCTACCATCACCGGATAAATCAGCTTTGCATACCAGTCCCCGATTCCAGATACTGTTCTGGCCAGAATCTGGAATGTAAACGACGATATAAGTAAGACTGCCGAACTGATAATCAATTTTTTGTCTGTGCTTTTTCCTCTTTTTTCCATATCCAGCGTCCCCCAGATGTGAGTATTTTTATGGATTAAACTTTACCACATGATTATGGACATTTCATGAATGATTGTGAATATTTTCTTACCATTTTGTGAAACCCCTTGCACAATTTTCCAATCTCATTTAAACTTTGATACAGAACTAAGAAGAAAGCAAAGAAGAGAACATTATGAAAAGAGAAGAAAACATGCCACAGGAACCATTTAACTGGAAAGAAGAGATTATCAGCTGGATTAAAATAATTATTACAGCTGCCGTTATTGCATTTGCTGAACAATTTTATTATTGCAAACAGCAGGGTTCCAAGCGGTTCTATGGAAAAGACCATTATGACCGGCGACCGGGTTATCGGCTCCAGACTTTCCTATTACTTTGAAGAGCCGGAACGGGGCGACATTGTCATCTTCCATTTTCCTGACGATCCTACTGGGAAGACTTATTATGTAAAGCGTGTCATTGGTCTCCCGGGCGACATCATTGATATCCGGGACGGAAAAGTCTATATTAATAATTCCGACACTCCGCTTGATGAGCCATATCTGCCCGAACCCATGGAGCCTGAACCAGCCGCCCATTATGAGGTGCCTGAAGATTCTTACTTCATGCTGGGTGATAACCGAAATTATTCGGCTGATGCCAGAAGGTGGAAAAATAAGTACGTGAAAAAGAAAAAGATTATTGCCAAAGTATTGTTCCGCTATTTCCCTTCTATCAAACAGCTTCAGTAAAGAACGGGCGGAAGGAATCCAGGGATCATTTCCCGTTTTCCTTCCACCCGTTTTCTTATTCCATATATCCGCCTTTCATTGGTGATACTGCATGCTGGGAAAAAGATTTTAAGAACACCGGATTTGATTCTGTCTTCTCTTGGCTTCCAGACTTTCCTCCGTTCTTCTAAAATCCGTTCTACCTCCTCCCCGTTCATCGCTTTCCCTTTTATTCCCGTAATCCTAAGACTTCTCCCCGGTATATCAATCTCAATCAGATCATCTTCTTCGATTAATGCAATAGGGCCTCCATCGGCGGCTTCCGGTGAAATATGTCCGATGGCAGGACCTTTTGTAGCACCAGAGAATCTGCCGTCTGTTAAAAGTGCAATGGATTTCGATAAAACGGGATCAGAGGAAATGGCTTCGGTGGTATAAAACATCTCTGGCATTCCGCTTCCTTTTGGGCCTTCATAACGGATTATTACTGCCTGACCAGGCTTAATCTTCCCCTGAAGCACTGCCTCCATGGCCTCCTCTTCGCTGTCAAAAGGTTTTGCCTTTAATACTGCCTGATGCATCTCTTTCGCTACTGCACTGTGTTTGACAACTGCCCCGTCAGGCGCTAAATTGCCTTTTAAAATAGCAACAGTTCCGTTTTGCCAATGGGATCATCAAAAGAACGGATTACATCCGTCCGCTTAATTCCTATTTTTTTCAAATATTCGTCGCATGCTTCATAAAAATCATTCTTCTTTAAATCCTCCAGGTTTTGACCCAGAGTCTTCCCAGTCACTGTCATACATTCTAAGTGAAGCATGGATTTTATCTCCTCCATGATTCTTGGTACACCTCCTGCATAGTAGAAGTACTGAGCCGGCCATTTTCCTGCTGGGCGGATGTCAAGAAGGTAATGGGCATTTTTTATGAATCCGATCAAAGGTATGGGCATCAATGGTGAGACCCAGTTCATGGGCAATGGCTGGAATGTGAAGCAGTGAATTGGTAGAACCGGATATGGCAGCGTGAACCATAATCGCATTCTCAAAGGACTCCATGGTTATCATTTCCCTGGGAGTTAAGCCATTTCTTGCAAGCCATACTGCCTGAATACCTGCTTCTCTCGCCTTAATTTTCAATTCCTTTGAGGTGGCAGGCATAAGTGCCGTTCCCGGAAGCATGAGACCTAAGGCTTCTGCCATGATCTGCATGGTAGAAGCCGTTCCCATAAAGGAGCAGGCTCCGCAGGAGGGACAGGCGTGGTGCTTATACCAGGTAATCTTCTCCTCAGAGATTTCTCCTCTTTTACACATGGCACTGTACATTCCAATCTGTTCCAGAGTTAAAAGATCCGGACCTGCATCCATGACACCTCCCGTTATAACGATGGAGGGAATGTTAATTCTGCCAATTCCCATGAGATGGGCTGGTACTGCCTTATCACAGCTTGCCACAAACACCCCCGCATCATAAGGAGTTGCATTATTATGTATTTCAATCATATTGCAGATCATATCTCTGGACACCAGAGAATAATTTCCTCCGTCATGCCCCTGACTCATGCCGTCACAGGTATCAGTGGCAAAATAACGTGCGCCCCTACCGCCAGACTCATAGATTCCCTTTGCTGCCTGATCCACCAGTTCCAGAAGATGGGCACTTCCCGGATGACTTTCTCCAAAGGTACTTTCAATTATAATCTGTGGTCTCTCCAAATCATCCACGGACCAGCCCATTCCCATTTTTAACGGGTCCATTTCAGGAGCAATCTTTCTTACCTGCTGACTTCTTAATTCCATCTTATTTATTCCCCTTTTTGATCATTATACGTATGACGTATTTTAATATAAAATTATCATTATACGATTAAAAAGTCAATATCTCATTTGGTATTAAGGGATTAATGATGTTTTTTAATTTTATAACCTAAAATACATGTGATGTATTTTTTCATTTAAAAATAAAATGCGCTATACTTTACTATAATTTTTTGTTACTATGAAAGGAACTACATGGGACTGAAAAGGAGATTTCTGTATGAATATTGATAGAATAATTCCAGCTGATTTTCGAGGCTGTATTTCCATTTATCAGAATGATGAGATGTTATTTGAGAAGGCATACGGATATGCAGATTTGCCTAATCAGGTTCCAAATGATATGGAAACCAGATTTGCAACAGCTTCGGCAGGAAAGGTTTTTGTGGCTGTTGGAATCCTGCAGCTGATTGAAAAGGGACTGCTTCACCTGGAAGATAAAATCGGTTCATTCTTTGACTTTGACTTAGAGCAGATTGACAAGGAAATTACGGTTGAGCAGCTTCTAACCCATACTTCCGGGATACCAGATTATTTCGATGAATCTGTAATGTCAGAATATGAAGAATTGTGGTATGACTTTCCAAACTATAGAATACGTTCCAATAAAGACCTGCTGCCGCTTTTTATTCACAAGCCTATGATGTATCCAAGAGGAAGCAAATTCCAATATAATAACACTGGTTTTGTAGTGTTGGCAATGATACTTGAGAAGGTCACCGGCCTGGAATTTGACCGTTACCTGGAAGAATCCATATTTGCCCCTTGTAAGATGAAACATACCGGATATTATGAGCTGGACAGACTACCCGCTAAGTGCGCCTTTCATTACATATTTGATGAGGTAAGAAATGATTTCCGTACAAATATATACAGTGTAGATGTAAAAGGAACGGGCGCAGGAGGTGCCTTTACAACAATCGGTGATATCCGTTTATTCTGGAAAAACCTTCTCTCCTGCCAACTGCTGTCTCCTTCCATGACGGAAACCATGTTGTCAAATCACAGCGGAGAAAGTCAGTGTTATGGCTATGGAATATGGTTGAAAAAAGCGGGAAATAACTTTAATCCCTATTTCCAGGGCTGTGATCCAGGTGTAAGTTTCAAATCTGCCTATGATAAGAAAAGTCAGTTCCTGATAACATTAGTGAGTAATTATGGAGACAATGTGTGGAAACTATGGCGGGAACTCTCAGATAATCTAAATCATTTTTATAATGAAAAAGGAGGCGGTTTAAGTGAATCCTGATTTTTGGACTGCATTGGATCAGCTGGTGAGTGATTCTGAAATTGTTATTGACAGACCTAAGGGATCTGCCCATCCAAAATATCCTGATTTTATATACAAAGTTGATTATGGATATTTAAATAACACATCTTCCATGGATGGACAAGGCATTGACGTCGAACTCACAACAAAACAGAATTTATGAAGGGAATTTTAATCAGACGTGATTTAGAATAATAAGGGGGTTCATAATGAAAATTGAGCACGTAGCCATGTATGTAAATGATTTGGAAAAAACAAAAGAGTTCTTCACCAATTATTTTAATGGAAAAGCAAATGACGGTTACCACAATCCTAAAACTGGGTTTCGCTCCTATTTTTTAACCTTTGAAGACGGCTGCCGGCTGGAAATCATGAATAAACCGACTATGGAAGATCCACAGAAAACGCTCACCCGCACTGGCTTTATCCACATAGCCTTCCAAGCAGGAACCAAAGAAAACGTTGACAGTCTTACCATTCAGTTAAAGCAGGATGGATATGAAGTGATCAGCGGTCCGCGGACGACCGGAGACGGCTATTATGAAAGCTGTATCATAGATCTGGAGGGGAACCAGATTGAAATAACCATCTAATTCCCCTCCAGAGATTTAAGCATTCTCCGGTTCACGGTCAGATGCATATACATGGCGCATCTGGCCCCCTCCGGATCCTTTCTGATAATACAGTCTGTGATTTCTCTGTGCGTATCTATGGTCTCCTGTCCCAGTCTGGCATTGGTTAAATCCACAAACAGGGAGATCGATGAGTTAATCACAGGAATCAGCTTTTCCACCACCAGATTGCCGCTGCATGCGGCGATCTGCCGGTGAAAAAGAATATCTGCGTGGGTATGATCCTCGCCCCGATTAATCAGTTCTTCTACCTTACCTTTTAATTCTTCCAGTTCCTTTAGCTGCTCAGGTCTGGCATTCACGGCAGCCAATGCTGCAATCTCCGGTTCCAGCATCAGGCGGACGCTTAATAAATCAAGAGCCAGATTGGTTTTATCCTTTAGAAAGGAAAGCCCCAGGGGATCATCTAAAAGTCCCTGTCGTTCAGAAACAAAAGTCCCAGCCCCTCTTCGTATGGTAAGAATCTCTCTGGAAACCAATATCTTAACAGCTTCCCTGATGGTTCCCCTTCCCACTCCAATTTCCTGGGCAAGCTCAAATTCATTTGGGATTTTAGCACCAATCTCCAGGCCCTTTTCCACAATATCATTCAGGATCTGTTCTGCTACCTGTTCAGCCAGGGTTTGTTTTGTTCTGTTTTCCGGTTCGTGACTCATGAGCCTCCCCTTTCACAGAGTTTAATTTCTCTTTTCGATATCCATTACCATATCAACACGGCGCTGATGTCTTCCGCCTTCGTACTGGGCATCCAGCCATTCTTCCGTGATCATCTTTGCCATCTCCACGCCTACAACTCTTGCTCCAAAACAAAGGACATTGGAATCATTATGCATTCTGGAAAGCTTTGCTGTGTATGGTTCACTGCAGACACAGGCACGGATTCCCTTTACCTTGTTGCATGCAAGAGAGATGCCCACTCCGGTTCCGCAGATTGCGATTCCTAAATCTGCTTTTCCTTCTGTTACCGCACGGCCAACTTTCTCACCATATTCCGGATAGTCGCAGCTTTCTGTGGAATTGGTACCAAAATCAATTACTTCATAACCTTTACTTTCCACAAACTCTTTAATGGCTTCTTTCATCTCTATTGCTGTATGATCATTACCCATTGCAATCTTCATTGTCATTCTCCTGTTTTACGTTAAAATAACTTGATTATATCCGGCATTTAACATAACATAAATGCCGGATATAATCAAGTTATTCAGTTTCCTGGTTATAAAAGGAAATAATACGATCCATTCTGGCAGATAAATTGGTAAGGAGCAGATCAACCGTTGTAAGTGCCGCCATTGCTTCAACCACCACAACCGCACGGGGTACGATGATGGGATCATGGCGACCCTTAATCTCAATCTCAGTTTCTTCTCCCTGTCTGGTAACTGTCTTCTGGGGCTGGGCAATGGAGGGAGTCGGTTTAAAAGCAGCACGGAAAATCACTCTGGATCCATCGCTGATTCCGCCAAGTATGCCTCCGGCATGATTGGTCACTTTCTTCGCACTGCCATCTGGATTCATGCAGAAACCATCATTATTTTCAGACCCCAGAGCACGGGAAGCCAAAAAACCATCTCCGATTTCAAATCCTTTTACTGCCCCGATGGACATCACTGCTTTTGCAAGAGATGCGTCGTATTTCTCAAAGACAGGATCACCGATTCCAGCCGGCACACCGTCAATGATGCATTCCACCACGCCTCCTACAGAATCTTTTCTACCCATCATTTCTTCTAAATACCGTTCTGCTAAAAGAGAGGTCTCCTTATCAGGCATATAAAGACGGTTCTGGTCCCGTTCTTTTAAATCAAAACTTTCTTCTTTCACTTCATACGGTCCCACCGATCTGGTATAAGCCGTCACAGTGATTCCCAGGCTTCTTAAAAAACAGGCAGCTATGGCGCCCGCCGCAACTCTGCCAATGGTTTCCCTTCCAGAGGATCGTCCACCTCCCCGGTAATCCCTGAAACCATATTTTTCATCAAAGGTAAAATCTGCATGGCCCGGACGGTAAACTTCCATAATATTACCATAATCCTTAGATCGCTGGTCCGTATTCCAGACAATCATGGAAATGGGAGTTCCGGTTGTCTTACCTTCAAATACCCCGGATAAAATCTCCACCTGATCCCCTTCGTTTCGCATTGTGGTAAATTTGCTCTGTCCCGGCTTTCTGCGGTCAAGGAAACACTGAATATCCTTTTCTTCCAGTGAAAGGCCGGCTGGACAGCCGTCTACCACCACACCGATTCCTTTTCCGTGGGATTCTCCCCATGTTGTGATTTTAAATATTGCGCCAAGTGTGGATCCCGCCATAGTTGTCTCTCCTTTATTTGCTGACTTTTACGATTACACAGCTGTTAGGTTCATTCACTTTTAATTCTTTTCCGTTCATAATTAAAAGCCCCTTTTCGTAATCCACCGTAAAGAACGTAATGCTTCCTGTCTCGTGGTTAATGGAAGCAATGTGCTTGTCATCTGGAAATACACAAATATCTTTTGGATAGCTTCCGCTGATGGGCAGACAGCATAAATAGGTTAGCAGACCTGTCTGGGGATCACGGTCATACACCGTAACCGTATTATCTCCTGCATTTCCGCAAAACATGTGTGTTTCGTCGTTTGAAAAGCGCAGGGCACTTGCTGCGGTTAACTGAGTCAGCGGTTTGGGACCGGTGGTCTTTATGGTCTGAATCTTTTCAATCTTCGGCTGGTGGTCTCCTGTTTCATAGGTAAATACATCGATAATGTTCTTAAGCTCATGAACCAGATAAAAGAACTTACCGTCTTTACTGAAACGGAAGCATCTGGGCGCTGACTCTAATTCACTTCTGATGGCATCCACCAAAAGCATCTCTTCGTCCTTTTCATCAAAATGGTAGATCTTAACCTGATCAATTCCCAGATCGGCGACCATAATGAATTTTCCGTCCGGAGTCCGTCTGGAGCAGCTTACATGAGGGCGGAAGTTTCTTTCTGCCACGCTGCCCAGTCCCTTATGGAACACACTGGTTACAATCTCACCAACGGAACCATCGTCATTTAAACGGAGTACGGTACACTTTCCGTCATGATAGCCGGATACAAAAATATATCTGTCATCTTTGTCCGTAGATAGATGACAGCCTCTCATCCCCTTAATATTTGCAGAGTTTAATCTTGTTATGGAACCGTTCTCATGGATACGGAAAGATACCACGCCTTCATCAGCTATGGAATAAAGTGTCCTGCCATTGTTGGAAGCTATTACATAAGAAGAATTGTCTACTTCCACCTCACATCTTGGGATAAAACGGCCCTTTTCCACATCCACATCATACACCGTGATGCCCTTGGCCTGTCCATTGTAGGAATAGGATCCTACATACGCCATATATTTACCTGTCATAACACTTTTCCTCCTCGAATCTTCCTTGTATAAACTAGAAATATCATATCATAAGTTTCCCCGTTTGTTAAGGAAAAACTTCCTTAAAAAACTATTGACATACATGGAAAAACAAGTATAATGTATCTTGCTGCGTGTTTATTATTACTAAACTTTATAGTTATATTTATCGTCAGTTAGTATAAGTAAACTTTCAGCTTAACATAATAAGAAGGAGGAGCAAATGGATATCGGTACAAAATTAAAGGAACTGCGCGTATTAAAAGGACTGACTCAGGAAGAACTTGCTGACCGCGCGGAACTGTCAAAGGGATTTATATCTCAGCTGGAAAGGGACTTAACCTCCCCCTCCATTGCAACTCTTATGGATATTTTACAGTGTCTGGGTACCTCCATCGGAGAGTTTTTTAATGAAAGCCGGGAAGAGCAGATTGTATTCGGCAAAACCGACTATTTTGAAAAACACGACGCAGATTTGAAAAACGAAATCAAGTGGATTATTCCAAACGCACAGAAAAACATGATGGAACCCATCCTGCTGACACTGGAGTCAGGAGGACAGACTTATCCGGACAATCCACACGAAGGGGAAGAATTCGGATATGTACTTCAGGGAAGCATTTCCATTCATATAGGAAATAAAACATATAAAGCGAAAAAAGGGGAATCCTTTTACTTTATACCAGATAAAAAACATTACTTAAGCAGCAAGGCAGGTGCTTCCTTAATCTGGGTAAGTTCACCTCCAAGCTTTTAACAGGAGGATAAAGCTCATGGGTCAGTCACTCATTGATTTAAAAAATATATCAAAAAAGCTTTGACGGAACTATGGTTCTTGATGATTTAAATCTCTCCGTAAAGGAGAACACATTTGTAACATTACTGGGCCCAAGCGGCTGCGGAAAGACCACAACGCTTCGTATTATCGGCGGCTTTGAAAGCCCCAGCAAAGGCGAGGTTATCTTTGACGGTCAGAACATCACCAATCTCCCGCCCAATAAAAGACAGCTGAATACGGTCTTTCAAAAGTATGCTCTTTTCACCCATATGTCCATTGCTGAAAACATTGCATTTGGTCTGAAAATCAAGAATAAATCCAAGATTTATATTCAGGATAAGATTAAATACGCCTTAAAGCTGGTAAACTTGGACGGTTTTGAAAACCGCAGTGTCAGTTCTTTAAGCGGCGGACAGCAGCAGCGAATCGCCATTGCAAGAGCTATCGTCAACGAACCAAGAGTTCTGCTTCTTGATGAGCCTTTAGGCGCACTGGATTTAAAACTTCGTCAGGATATGCAGTATGAGCTGATCCGTTTGAAAAATGAGCTTGGTATTACCTTTATTTATGTAACCCATGATCAGGAAGAGGCTCTGACCATGTCAGATACCATAGTCGTTATGAATCAGGGCTATATTCAGCAGATGGGCTCTCCGGAAAACATTTACAATGAACCAGAGAACGCATTTGTGGCCGACTTTATCGGGGAAAGCAACATTGTACCGGGAATTATGTTAAGAGATGAGCTGGTTGAAATATTTGGTGCCAAATTTGCCTGTGTAGATAAGGGATTCGGTTCCAATGCTCCTGTGGATGTAGTCATCAGACCGGAAGACATCGACCTGGTTGCTCCGGAAAACGGCAGCCTTGAGGGAGTGGTAACACATTTAATCTTTAAAGGCGTTCATTATGAAATGGAAGTAACTTCACCGGACGGCTTTGAATGGCTGGTACACAGTACGGACTTATTCCCAGTGGGACAAAAGGTAGGGATTCATGTGGATCCTTTTGATATCCAGATCATGAACAAGCCGGCTTCAGAGGATGAGGAGGCCGTGGGAGTCAATGAATAAGAAATTATTGTCCGGACCGTATCTGATGTGGATGATCGGTTTCATTCTCATTCCACTTGCACTGATCGTATTTTACGGACTCACTGACAAGAGCGGAGCTTTCACACTTTCCAATGTCCTTTCTATTTCTACAGAGGAACATGCGAAGGCACTGTGGCTCTCTCTGGGTTTATCCCTTTTAAGTACTGTTTTGTGTCTGGTATTGGCTTATCCTCTTGCGATGATTCTCCGCACCAGAGGGATGGGGCAGGGAAGCTTTATTGTGTTTATTTTTATCCTTCCCATGTGGATGAATTTTCTTCTCCGTACCCTTGCTTGGCAGACGCTTTTGGAGAAGAACGGTGTGATTAACGGAATTTTATCCACACTCCACCTGCCAAATCAGGGACTTATCAACACTCCGGGAGCCATTATCCTTGGTATGGTATATAACTTTCTTCCATTTATGGTTCTTCCGATTTATAATGTGCTGATGAAAATCGATGACAATGTAGTAAACGCAGCAAGAGACTTAGGAGCTAATTCCCTACAGGTACTCATTCGGATTCTTCTTCCTTTAAGCATACCTGGAATCGTAAGCGGCATCACCATGGTTTTTTGTTCCTGCACTTACCACCTTTGTTATCTCCAATATATTAGGCGGAAGCAAAATCCTTTTAATTGGAAATGTAATAGAACAGGAATTTACAAAAGGGAGCAACTGGAACTTAGGCTCCGGCCTTTCTCTGGTCCTTATGATATTTATTTTAATCAGCATGGCGCTTATTGCCAAGTATGATAAAAATGGGGAGGGAACGGTACTGTGATAAATAGAAAAACAGCTTTTATCAAACGTTTTTTCCAGGATTTTTACCTGGTTCTTATTGTGGTGTTTTTATATGCACCCATTGCAACTATGACAGTGCTGTCCTTTAATAATTCAAAATCCCGTACCCAATGGGGCGGTTTTACTACCAGATGGTACACAGAATTGTTTTCCAGCAGTACCATTATGGATGCACTTTATACCACGCTGCTGATTGCATTTGTATCGTCTCTGATTGCAGTTATTATCGGCACTGCAGCCGCCATTGCAATTAACAGCATGAAACCGTTTCCCCGCTCTCTTCTCATGGGTATCACCAACATTCCCATGCTGAACGCGGATATTGTAACCGGAATTTCCCTGATGCTGGCATTCATCGCCTTTGGGATTTCTCTGGGATTTAAGACCATACTGATCGCACATATTACCTTTAACATTCCGTATGTCATATTAAGTGTCATGCCGAAGTTAAAGCAGACAGATAAAAGTACCTACGAGGCAGCCATGGACTTAGGAGCCACCTCAGTTTCTGCATTTTCAAGGTAGTATTCCCGGATATACTTCCAGGTGTACTTTCCGGATTTCTGCTGGCATTTACCATGTCACTTGATGATTTTATTATCACTCATTTTACAAAGGGTGCCGGTATTAATACATTATCGACTTTAATTTACAGTGAAGTACGCAGGGGAATTAAACCTTCCATGTATGCACTTTCCACGATTATCTTTTTAACGGTGCTGGTTCTTCTCTTAATCACAAACTTTGCACCAAAGCGAAAAAAATAACAGGAGATCATTAATATGAAAAAAAGAATTCAAATGGTTCTGGCAATCAGCGCCCTTGCCCTGCTTTCCACTTCCCTGTTAAGCGGCTGTGGGAAATCCCAGGCCAAGGCAGGAAGCAATGGTGAGGTTTATGTTTACAACTGGGGCGAATATATTGACGAATCCGTCATTGCGGAATTTGAAAAAGAAACGGGTATTAAGGTTGTATACGATTTATTCGAGACCAATGAGGAGATGTACCCGGTCATTGAAGCGGGCGGTGTTAAATACGATGCAGTCTGCCCCTCTGACTATATGATTCAGAAGATGGCACAGAACAACCTTCTTGCAGAAATCAACCTTGACAACATTCCAAACTACAAGGAAATTGATCCCAAGTACTTGGAGATGTCAAAGAGCTTTGATCCGGAAAACAAATATTCCATCCCCTACTCCTGGGGAACAGTAGGAATTCTTTACAATACCAAAATGGTGGCGAAAGAAGATATTCCTACCAAATGGTCTGATCTGTGGGATGAGAAATTCAAAGACAACATCCTGATGCAGGACAGTGTCCGGGATGCATTTATGGTGGCTTTAAAATCACTGGGATATTCCATGAACACCACAAACGAGCAGGAAATCAAAGAAGCAAAAGAGCTTTTAATCAAACAGAAGCCGCTGGTACAGGCTTATGTAATCGATCAGGTTCGTGATAAAATGATCGGCGGAGAAGCTGCTGTAGGCGTTATCTATTCCGGTGAAATGCTTTATATTCAGAACGAAGTTAAGGATCTTGGTCTTGATTATTCTCTGGAATATGTAATACCGGAAGAAGGAACCAATCTCTGGCTGGATTCCTGGGTAATTCCTGCCAATGCTCCAAACAAGGAAAATGCGGAAAAATGGATTAACTTCTTATGCCGCCCGGACATTGCAAAGAAGAACTTTGAATACATCACGTATCCAACACCAAATAAAGGTGCTTTTGATCTGCTTGATCCGGAACTGAAAAACAACAAGGCTTTATTCCCAGATGACAGCATGTTAAAGAACAGCGAAGTTTACAAGTACCTGGGAGACCAGTCAGACAGCCTTTATAACGAAGCCTGGAAAGAAGTAAAATCCAATTAATGAACACTAGACGGAGGGGGAAAATATGGTAGGAAATCTGGAACTTTTGTTGCGGCAGGTGGTAGACATGGCAATTCTTCTCTTTGAATTCATGGGAGTAATTGTCATCATTGTATCGGGTATCAAAGGTATTATCAACTATGTCAAGCATAATCCTGCCATACGCCTGCATCTTGCTGAGGGTATGGCACTGGGACTGGAGTTTAAGCTAGGAAGCGAGATTTTAAGAACTGTAGTGGTTCGGGAGCTTTCTGAGGTTGCCCTGGTTGCTGCCATTATCGTTCTTCGGGCTGCACTCACCTTTTTAATCCATTGGGAAATTAAGGTGGAGAAAGAGGGAGATAAACAATAATAAGCTATATAAAATAGATAAGATAAAAGTTTAAGTACTTATAATCGCCAAACTAATAATATTTAATAGTTTGGCGATTTTTTTTGCAGGATGATTTCATTCATTGTCTCTTTATTTTTTATTCCGTCAACCTCTTTATTTATCACATCTAATTGAAGATTAAGTGATCGAGCAATGTAAGGATTTGTAAAAACTATTATTATATGGTATAGTTATTATGGTAGTCAACTGCCGGGTGGTTTCCATCTCCGAAAGGGGGTGGTGATTGTGAACACTTATGAGGAATTTATGGTAATCATAAATACTGCAGCGTTAGTCGTTGCAATACTTACATACGTGAAACACAGTGACAAAGGTACAAAAAAATAATCACCCAGCCGTCCAAAGCAATTGGTGATTATTTTTAAATAATTAAACAAAAATTTGGAAGCCACTCTGTGGAGTTGGCTACCATTTGTACCTTCAGAATAACACGATTATATAAAATTGTCAATGAATTCAACTCGACACATTAAATAATTCCCCTTCTAACTCGTAAATATCCCCAATTGGAATCTGTATCCCCTCTGTCAGAACAAGGACCTGTTCATAGACATCGATTTTTTTTACAGAACCGCTTACCGTGATATAGCAGCCACCGGATTTTCTGCTATCTGCCTGGAAGTAAGTCACAAGCAGCTCCGGCTGTTCAATAATCACTTCCTGTACCATTCCAAGTTTGTCATCCAAACGTAACTTCTCCTCTTCATCCAGTTCCACACGCTCCTCCGTTAATCTTGCTGTCTCCTTGATTGCAGCATCATACCCGGTTAAGGCCCCAAAAGGAGAAAACTGGGCGGCGCGGTCGGTCACGGACATCTGTGGGTGTTTTGTAGATACCGGATGTGGAAGATAAATAATATCATCATATGGACTGCTATTGTCCTGCTTCATTTACCCGTCCTTTCTTAAAATCAGGCATTATGTCCTCCAATCTGATTGTTTCGCTCCTGGGTCATGGCGCCCTCCTCCAGGTTAGTCCCTTTTAAAATTGCATTTTTCCCATATTTTTTCTTGATTGAAAGCATGGCCAATTGTATTTGTTTCTCTCTTTGAAGTTTCGCATCTTCTTTCTGTCGCTGTTTCCTCAGGGCCTCGTAATCTGTAAATAAATCCAGCTGTTCAAAGTCCAGAGAATCATATGCGGATGCATTGTCTTCAACTATGTGGCTGGCCGCAATGGTAACGCGCCTGACTAAGAGGCCTGGATCCACAATCTTAGAGTATAATTTCATCATAGCATCCATAATCAGCATGGTCGAGGATGTTCGTTTGCCAATATTTGCAGTTCCATGCGCATGTTTTGGGATTTTACGCCCATAGTGGTCTGTGACAACCTCCCCCTTGTAGTACTTGCGGATTACCGGGTTTGTCAGGTTCTCAATATCATAACCTATTGTAAGGACAACCTGATCCGTAACAAGCCCCTTATCTACCAGATCAAGTACGAGTAAGTCGGTCATTTCCTGCACTATTAGCTTTGCCTTTTCAAAACTGTATGGACACTGTAGTACTTGGCCAGAACTAATGCTGTTGGAAGATGGTTTATAAGATTTGACATCAATCATGGTACAGGGTTCCCAGCCCCATGCATGATCAATTAAAAGTTCAGCATTAATACCAAACAGCTTATATAGAAGATCCTCACTATAGTATTCATTTGGTTTTCCGATAGAGCATCTGGCAATGTCCCCCATTGTATATAGCCCCACATCCTCCAGTTTTTTCGCATACCCCCTGCCTACACGCCAGAAATCCGTGATGGGGCGGTGCTCCCAGAGTAGTTGGCGATATGACATTTCATCAAGCATCGCAATACGTACACCGTTCTCATCCGACTTAGCCCGTTTTGCCATGATATCCATGGCAATCTTACACAAGTACATGTTGCTTCCGATCCCTGCAGTAGCGGTAATCCCGGTGGTGGTTAAGACATCCTGTATCATTTTCTGTGCCAGCTCCCTGGCGTTAAGCCGGTAGGTACCTAGATACTGCGTGACATCTATTATAACTTCATCAATCGAATATACATGGATGTCTTCAGGCGCAATGTACTTTAAGTATACATTGTATATACGAGTACTGTAATCCATATAAAGAGCCATCCTTGGTGGCGCGGTAATATAAGAAATTTCCTTATCCGGAAAAGCATTAAGTTCTGTTACATCATACGACGCTCCGTTTAAAATACGGCCTGGGGTATGCAAACTGCGCATGGCATTTGCTTCCCGGACTTTCTGGACCACTTCAAACAGCCTTGGTCGCCCGGGAATTCCATACGCTTTAAGGGTCGGTGAGACTGCAAGGCATATGGTCTTTTCCGTACGACTTGCATCAGCCACTACCAGATTGGTCATTAACGGATTCAACCCTCGCTCTATGCATTCAACTGAGGCATAGAACGATTTTAAGTCGATCGCAACATAATATCGCTCCTGCAGCATTATCTCCACCTCCAATAACCGAACATACTTTCGTATAGTTATTATAACACGCGGCAGGAATGCCGAAAAGGGAATATTGAAAATATTATCTGGAAATGTTTTTCAGATTTAAAGAGCGCGCAGAGATGTATATTTTTCCTCCTATAACTGCCTGAATTGGAATTGCGGCGTTACTAAGAATACGTAATAAAGTAATTGTCATAAATAATATATTTAAACAAAGCTAAACTTAATATTTAGTACCTCAATACCCTATATTATCTGGTAGCGTGCATCCAGAAACACCAGCAAAACAAAAAAGCGGAGCCTCTGTGAAACAAATCAGAGCTTCCGCTTTTATTAATAATTTGTTATAAGTACTTCAACCGTAACAGCATCCCGTTCTTTAAACTGATAATTACAATTGGAGTAGGTTTTATCAATATAATGAATCTGATACTTCCGGCTCCATTCAATCAAAAGTTCATTGGAAAGCCCCTTATGATAAAATACATTTGACAAAGCAAATCGGATCCCAGTCTGATTGAGTTTATCAAGCAGCTCAAGCAGCTCCCGCTCTTCCTTTTCCTTCCAGTCTTTAAATCCCCGGTTACCATCGTTATAATTGCCTGTTGAAATCAGATAGGGCGGATCACAGTAAACCAAATCCTCCGGTCCAAGTTTTAAATAATCCAGCTCTGTAAAGTCCTTGTTGGTGAACTGGATCTTTTTCTGCTGAAGCGCCTGGCAAAACTGGGTTAAATTCTTTTCAATATTGCTGTTAAAAGAACTCCGGTTTCTCCCAAAAGGAGAATTGAATTCATGGCTGTTATTAAACCGGATCTGATGATTAAACGCATAGCAGGTCAGAACAAAAAGCTTTGTTAGATCACCGGTTTTGTTGTAATCTGCACGAAGCGCATAGTATCCGTCTTTATTCTGCTGGGTCAGCTGGTAGGTGCTAATAATTTCCCGGATCCGCTCCAGCAGCCTGTCGATATCCGTAGCCTGAAACAGCTGAAACAGCTCAATTAAATAATGAATCTGATCATTGCAGATAATTGTCTCAGCCTCTACATTAATCCCTACATTAAACCCGCCGGCAAATACATCCACAAACGTCCGGATATTGGCTGGAAACGCCTGAAAAACAGAGTCCAGAATCTTAAACTTTCCTCCTGTATAGTTCAGAGGACTTTTTATGTACATGGCGGCACCTGCTTTTCTATGTAAATCAAAAGCTCCTTTAAACGTTCCGTTTCTTTCACCTTACGGCTCTTGTATCTGCGGTAAGGGATCTCATACACATGGTAGGTCTCTGGCTTTCCGTATCATAACTGCTTCTATCTCTTCCATCGACATCAACCCGTCTGTACTATAGCTCAGTATGATATGCCGGTACCTGGCATTGGAAATCAGTTCTTCAAAGGCAGGAACTGCCTTGTTTTTCATGCAGAACTCAGATTTCTGTCCTTCCGCTTCCGGTCTTTGTCCGGTGACTCCCCGCACGCTTGGATAATCATATCTGGCAGCGGTTTCCAAGACATGATAATTTGAAAAATACTGTCTGGAATTGTAAGGAGGATCAATATAGAGAATATCGCCTTCCAGTCTTTTTAATAAATCCGAACCATTTTCATTGTAACAGCGGTTTTCTTTTCCGTTATGAGTCACTGGCAGACGGTATAGTTCATAATGCTTATAACTTCTTCTCTCCCATGACTTATGAAACGCGCCATAGGTTCCAGATGTATTGGAAACAAAAGGGATTCCCTCAACAATACAGGCTACCAGATAAAAATACTCCTCTTCACTTAACAAACCGGCAGCTTTCCAGTCCTCTACCGTACAGCGTGCAAAGTCAATGCGAAGAGCATTGTCATCGTTTAAATACATCCGGCCGCCCACAGGCGCATATGTATTCTGGAAAAAGCGCCGTTCCACCGGCAGTTCTTCCATCTCTTTTTTCTCTATCCCGTTAAAATAATCCAGGGGATCTGCAATGCCCGTTTCTGCCTGCAAACGGGTAAACTCCGGCATCTGGTCGTTCTCAACGGTTGCCCGCTGAAGCACATAAGAAAAATACAGCAGGTCATTGGAACAGACCTGATACCACTGTTTAAAATATCTGGCAACCGCAGCGGTTCCAGAAAATATATCACAAAAGCTTTTCGCTTCCGGCGCCTTTTCATCTATTACATACTTAATCTGGTCCAGCAGCAGTGTCTTGCTTCCAATAAATCTCATTCTTTTCTTGCTCCCATTTCATTTTACCTGCCTATCATTATAATGTAAAACTACAAAAAACACAAGAAAAGATACGACTGTCAGCTGCTGCTTTCTAAAGACATCTTTTTTTACTTACGCATCCGTTTAAATTGATACATTTTTTCATCCGCTATTTTTATAGCAGTCTCAGGCAACAGATTCATTTCTTTTTTTATACAAACAATTCCATAACTGAAAGACATGGAATAACCAGTCACATTTGCGGACAGTTTTTGATTAACCGCAGCTAACCTTTTACCAGCCTCTTCTTCTGTTAAGCCACGGTAGAGGATTACAAATTCATCTCCACCAAAGCGGCATATAAAATCCCCCCTGATTGGTGGATTCTTTTAATTTCTGTGAAACACATGTTAAATACTGATCTCCCTTTAAATGTCCAAATTGATCATTGATTGTTTTTAATCCATCCAGATCAATCATACACAAGGCAAATAAAGGCTCCGCATTCATATACTCATTAATGGTGCTGATACAGCACCTCCGGTTATTAAGCCCGGTCAGTTCATCTTTATATGCCATTACTTCCAAATAAGCCTCTGTTTCTTTCTGAAATGTTACATCAGTAATTAAATGTATAACTGCTCTCGTATCTTCCCATTGCACCCAGTGGGATTCCACCTGAAAATATTTATTCTGTTTGCATTGATACTCAAATTTATGTCTGTCTTCTATTATACCTGGTGACTGAAGCCGGTCCATCAATCCGCATGCCTCTCCGCAGAAAAACTGTCCGGTCTCCTCATTATAAAACCGCTGTTTTACAAGATCATTGGTATAGAGGATTTTACCTGTCTGTTCCTCTATTACAACAACCCAATCCTTAAGACTGTTAATGATAGCCAGAAGCAGGGAATTAAATCCCCTGCTTCTGGTTACCTGCTGATTCATTTTCAGCATGCATCTGGAAAGATAAGAAACGGTCTCCTGAAGTTCCTTATAAACCGGAGTATTGCCCTCCAGCTGTCCCGTTACAGGTTTGTTTGTAATAATACTCTGAATCTGCCCAAGAAGAACATGAGCATCTTTTTCCGTCATTTACTACACCTTCAATCATGAGTTGGCAATTGTTTTCAGTTTAAACTGGCTAATCAGGCTCATCATTACCTCCGCCTGACTGTTTAACTCCTCGCTTGCTGCAGCACTTTCCTCTGATGTGGCGGAATTCGTCTGAACAACTAAGGAAATCTGATCCATTCCCCGGGACATTTCCGTTACTGACAGAGACTGTCTTTCTGAAGCCTCAGCAATTTTTCCTACCATGCTTATAATCGTATTGGCATGCTTTTGTACCTTTGCAGAATCAAGTAACTGTACTAATTGCTCAATTTTTACATTAACACCGTTTTTCTCCAGTTCAATTGCTGCACTCTTATTGGTTTTTTCCAAATCCAGCACCTGGTCGGCAAGTTCATGAATCTCTTTATGCAGCGGCTCAGCCTTTGTATAAAATTCAGCCATATCCTTTGAATTCTTTACTTTGTCACTGTATAGATACTTTCCAAAATCACACTTGGTTTCATCCTTTTGACCTGTAAATTCAGTACCGTAATTTAATGCATTGCTTAAATTGCTCCCCATTTGTAGTGAGCGGTCTGGGCAGATAAAAGCAATTCTTTCTCTTCATAACATTCCGAGATCAACCCATTCACCTTATTAATGGACTGAAAGCTTAACGTAACAGAAATTACCATAATAAGTACTGAAACTGTAATTGCAAGAAAATGCAGGATAAATGCCTTCTTCATCGAAGTCCTTTTCATAGTTTTGTACCGGATATATACCGGTTCCCCCTTTCATTGTTACTTAATATCGTTATAATCGTCTTGTTTTCGATTAATATAACCGTTATGCCCTGAATTTTATTGTCAAAAAGGTGTACCTTTCTATATCGGCACCCAAAATCTCCTTTCTGCTATATTTTTGTTGAAATATGTCGAAGTTTTTATTATAATATATTATGGTTAATTATACTAATTTAACAAGCATAAAGTATTGCCGAAAAGGTACACCTTTTTAGCAATACTTTATGCTTGTCTCATTTTAAAATCTACTCTTTCTGCCATAATAGAAAAGACAGGAGGTCAAATAATATATGAATAATTTCTATGGTTACGTCAGAGTATCTACGCTTGATCAGAACGTTGAACGGCAGCTGGTAGAGTTGATTAAATGGGGAGTTTTAGAGAAAAATATTTACTGTGATAAATTGTCGGGAAAAGATTTTAACCGGCCCCAGTACCAGAAATTAAAGCGCAAATTAAAAGAGGGCGATGTACTGGTAGTGAAAAGTCTGGACCGCCTTGGAAGAAATTATGAAGACATTCAGAAAGAATGGAGAGAGATATTGTTAAAATCACAAAAGCAGATATCGTGATTATTGACATGCCAATTCTGGATACACGAACCAATAAGGATTTAATAGGAACGCTGATCTCTGATATTGTCTTACAGCTGCTTTCTTATGTAGCCCAGGCGGAAAGAGAAAATATCAGACAAAGGCAGGCAGAAGGAATTGCCATAGCAAAAGCACAGGGAAAGCATCTTGGGAGATACCCCTCCCCCCTTCCGGATGAATTCTTTCCTATATATGAAAAATGGCTGAACCGGGAGTACTCCTTGCGGACCGCCAGCAAAGAACTGGGAATTTCCATCAGTCAGTTCCGTACCATGATAAAAAAGCATGAAAAAGGATTGGATAACCTGACTTGAAAATACAAGCCTGTTTGTGTTACAATAAACAGATACAAAAAGAACATTGAAAGAAGGTGCTGTTACGAAAATACAGGAATCTGCTGAAAATTATCTGGAAGCAATTTTAATGCTGCATAAACGCAACGGATATGTACGCTCAATCGATATAGCCGGTGAGTTGGAATTTTCCAAACCCAGCGTCAGTGTGGCAATGAAGAATCTTCGCGAGAATGGTTTTATTGATATGGATGAAAATGGACATATAACGCTGTTGGAAAAGGGTCAGGAAATCGCAGAGCGGATGTACGAGCGCCACACCTTCCTTTCGGACTGGCTTATGGCTCTGGGCGTCGAGCGTAAGATCGCATTAGAGGATGCATGCCGGATTGAACATGTGATCAGTGCGGAAAGTTTTGCGGCAATTAAAGCCTTTGTAAACGGCAAACAAAAAGATTAACAGATAAGCAGCATTGAAAAGTTCAGCTTTCCAATGCTGCTTATTTATTTTGCACTCCATTTTAGAAGAAACGCTGAGTTAATGATTACTGCCAGAGACCCTGCATTATGTACCAGTGCGCCTACCACCGGATTTAATATCCCGGTTACCGCCAGTATAATAGCTGTAAAGTTTAAGAACATGGAAAAGAACAGATTATAATGTATGGTACTCATCATCTTCTTTGACAGAGCCAGAAGATGGGGTATTTCTTTTATATCATCGCTCACCAAGGCAATGTCCGCGGCTTCCACTGCTATATCACTGCCGATCCCGCCCATGGCTATCCCAACAAAAGCACGTTTTAAAGCAGGGGCATCATTGATACCATCACCGATCATGCAAACCCGTTTCTTTTCCTCCTCATATGTATTTACCCAATTGAGTTTATCTTCAGGCAGACACTCTGCATGAATCTCCATAATTCCAAGCTGACCTGCTATATGCATGGCTGCGCTTTTATGATCCCCTGTAAGCAGCACAGGTTCCGAACCAATTTCTTTAATTCGTTCAATCACCTCACCTGCTTCCTTTCTGATAGTATCCGATAATGCAAGAAAACCAGCAGGAATATTACCTTCTGAAAGATAGATAACCGTGCAGCCCTGATTAAGATAAATTTCTGCCTCTCTTCTATGCCATTCTTCCATCAGAATTCCGTTTTCAGACAAAAGCTCCGGGGTACCAGCCAGAATTTTCTTTCCCTTTACAACAGACTTAACACCCCGTCCGGGAATCATCTCAAATTCATCTGCTGGCATCACTTCCTTTTTCTTTTGCTCTTTCAATGAGCGGACTACGGCTTTTCCCAGCGGATGTTCCGAGCGGGACTCTGCCGCTGCTGCCAGCTCAAATATTTCATCTTCCCCGTACTCTTTTGTAAAACTGACTGCAGACACCACCTGGGGGGTTCCATAGGTTAAAGTACCAGTCTTGTCAAAGGTCAGTTTCTTTACTGCAGACAAACGTTCCAGTGCATCCCCTTCTCTGACGAGAAAGCCGTGCTTAGTCGCATTGCCTATTGCTGCCATAATAGCTGTTGGGGTAGCCAGAACAAGTGCGCAGGGACAAAACACAACCAGTATGGTAACGGCCCGCATTGGCTCTCCTGTAAAAAACCAGGTCAGCACGGCAGTTGCCAGAGCAATCACCACAATCCATGTTGCCCATCGGTCTGCAACGCCCACTATTTTAGCCTTTCGTGCATCTGCAGACTGAACAAGACGTATCATTCTCTGAATGGAACTGTCCTCTCCTACCCTGGTTGCCTCCATATCAAAGGAACCAAACTGATTGACTGTGCCACTGGAAACTTCATCTCCCGGTCCTTTGTCCACAGGAAGGGATTCCCCCCGTCATAACAGCCTGATTTACAGAGGTTCTTCCAGTTGTGATGACTCCGTCTGCAGGAACCGTCTCTCCCGGTAATACTCGAAGAAGATCTCCCTTTAATACCTCATCTGCCGGAATAATCGTCTCCAGCGCTCCATTAAGCCTCCTGGCTGTGCGTGGAGTTAAATGAACCAGTTTTTCAATCCCGTCTCTTGCCCGTTTCACTGTAAAATCTTCAAGAAATGCACCCAACTGCATAATGAATGCAATTTCTCCCGCAGCAAATATCTCCCCAGTTATGACAGAAGCAATCAGTGCAATGGATACCAGCACATCTGCTTTTATATCAAATTCGGTGATTAAGCCAATAACTGCCTCCAGAATAATTGGAATGCCGCAAAGAAGAACTGCAATCCAGGCAGCATCAAAGGGTAGTGGTGCCAAATCAAAAAAGCTGATAATAAGGGCAATCACAGAAACTGCCAGACTTCCTTTTTCTTTCAAGGGCCCTACCCACTCTAAAAACTTATTGATGCGATTCATGATCTGCCTCCCTTTTTATACCTATAGGGGTATATGTACTCAATACAACCAAATATACCCCCATAGGTATCAATTGTCAAGCAGAAACATGTATTTTCACTCCGATTGTAAAAAATATATATTCTGATATACTTTACTATAGCTGCATATGACACCGCTCCGCACAAAAAGTCAGGCGGCTAAATCCGTTTTCCCGTATCATAGTATCTGTGAATTCTAATGTATTATTAAAAAAGGAAAGCGGGGAAATGTCATGAATCATGGTATTATTGAATTAGAAAATATAATTGCAGCAGATTACCCTAATATAGCTGGTATCGTTGTACAAAAAAAGGGGGAAGTTGTTTATGAACGCTATTTTGACGGCTATACCTCAGTGGATGCTGTTCACGTAATGTCAGTAACCAAAAGCATCGTAGCGACGCTGATTGGTATTGCCATTGATCAGGGTTATATAAAAAGCCCCGATCAGAAGGTTCTGGATTTTTTCTCGGGTTACAGGCTTAAGCGCGGAGAGCAGACCATAAAGCAGGTCACCATAAAAAATATGCTTACCATGACTGCGCCATACAAATATAAGTCTGAACCTTACACAAAGGTCTATTCCAGTGATGACTGGACTAGATCTGCCCTGGATTTATTGGGTGGTAAATCTGGTATAACAGGAGATTTTAAGTATTCCACCGTTGGTACACAGATTTTATCCGGAATCATAGTAAACGCCACAGGAAGATCCGTACTTGACTTTGCGGCAGAAAATCTGTTTACACCACTGGGCATCACAATTCCCGGTAATACAATAATCAGAAATAAAGAGGAACATCTTGCCTTTCTATCTAGCAAATCTGTAAACGGCTGGGTGGTGGATCCAAAGGGCGTGAATACAGCCGGATGGGGACTTTGCCTTACTCCACGGGATATGGCAAAAATCGGACAGCTTTATTTAAATGGCGGCAGCTATGAAGGCAGAGAAATACTATCTCGGAAATGGATTGAAGAATGTACGAAAGTAAGGAACCGTTGGGGAGACTTTTTATATGGTTATTTATGGTGGATTACAGACAGTGAGGGAGACCGTTGTTATGCGGCGATTGGTGATAGCGGAAACTTCATATTTGTGAATCCTGAAAAAAGTATTGTTGTAGCGATTGCGTCCCGGTTTGTACCTAATTTTAAAATACAGACTACACTGATTACCAGAGATATCATTCCACTATTTGAATAAAACAAGGGGAGAAACAAAGATGGATTGGATTAGCGGCATTCAAAAAGCAGTGGATTACGTGGAAGACCATATAACCGCAAAACTGGATTTTAATGAGATTGCAAAACAGGCATATTCATCCAGCTTTCATTTTCAGCGGGTATTCGGAATACTATGCGGATTTACTCTGGGAGAATATATCCGTATGCGGAAGCTGACTCTGGCAGGGAGCGAGCTGGCTGACACTGACACACGCATTCTGGATATCGCAGTAAAATATGGTTATGACACCCAGGAAAGCTTCAGCCGCGCTTTTACACGCTTTCATGGCGTGTCCCCTACCCAGGTGCGAAACGGTGCCAGCCTGAAATCATTTTCCCGCCTTTCCGTTAAGCTGATACTGTCTGGAGCTAATGTGACTGATTACAGGATTGAAAAGAGGAACAGCTTTCAAATGATTGGTAAACCCATGAAGGTGTCCGGCAAAAATGAACTGACCTCTGCCAGAATGTCTGATTTCTGGAAACAATGCCGCATGGATGGAACAATTGACGTGCTTACCAGGTACATTTCTTCTGATACGATGTTTGGGAACATAGCGGGAACAGGTTTCGGAAAAGATGCGGCAGATCCCGGCTGCCCTTATGCCATTGGAGTTTACTATGACGGTACTCTGCCAGTAGAAAAAAATTTGGTGATATGGGAAGTTCCGGCTCATACGTATGCCATATTTCCGTGCATCGGTTCCATGCCAGATGCATTTACCAGACTGTATCAGCAAATCTACAGTGAGTTTTTCCCCGCCAGTGAATACAGACCCTGCGGGGGTACGGACTTTGAAGTCTATCCATCTGACGATGTAAACAATCCAGACTATTCCTGCGAAATATGGGTAGCTGTGGAAAAAAAAATAGCAGGGCCTCCGCGTTAACGGATGTCCTGCTTCTACGTATTAATTATGTCATGTTGGCGAAACGCTCGACTGCTTTTGTAAAACTCTCTATGGTTTTATCGGCATCTCCATGCTCTATTCCATCTCTGACACAATGATTAATATGCCCCTCCAAAACTACCTGTCCAACCCGGTGCAGCGCAGATTTTGCTGCATTGATCTGGGCAAGTACGTCCTCACAGGGGACATCTTCATCTACCATACGGTCAATCGCCTGAACCTGACCGATGATCTTTTTTAAACGCCGATGCAGATTATCTGCATCCATACATTGTTTCATATCGCACCTCCGCATACCATAAGGGGTATCTGTATATTATGATAGATTCTATGGTCATTGTCAATATGGTACCAGGTGATTCTATTTATCAATAGAGCGTCTTAATCCGTTCCAGCAGATTTAAAAAATCCTTCTGGTATTCCACTGGTTCAATAATCCGCACGCAATCCCGAAATCCAAGCAGCCAGCCAAATAAAGACTCTTGATCCGACCAGCCGATATTCATTAATAACCTGCCGTCTGCATTTTCACTAAAGCTGTTAATTCCGAATTCCTCTATGAGCCTCCATTTCATGGATTTATCAAATTCTGCTGTTACCTCCACTCCATTGGTCCACTGAACTTTACGGGGATCCATATGGTAGAGAGGAATCTCCCTTTTTTCACAGTCCTCATTTGTGCATCGGATCTGATCCATCCGGTTTAGTTTAAACATACGGAAATCATCTCTAAGCAGACAATATCCCCAAACATACCAGGAAGACCATTCAAATATCAACAAACAGGGTTCTAATATCCTTGTGTTATCCCCACCAGGACCATAATAATGAAACTCAATCTTCTTTTTTCTCTCGATTGCGTCCTTAATCAGTTCAAATTTAGGGGGAAGGGATGACTGGTACCAGGAACTTAAATTGATGACCACCGGACCGCTGGCGCCTACATAATCATTACTGCCACAGGAAAGCTTATCCATCAAAAGCTGATACCGGTTGCTTCCTGATACACTGTCCAGACTCTTTAATCCGGAAAGAATTGCCTGTATCTCCCCAGAGGTAAATAAAGTCTTATCTACCTTATAACCCTCAGCGATAGAAATCCCGCCATTTTTCCCCTGTTCCGTGACGATTGGTATTCCAGCCTTGCATAAATTCTCTACATCACGATTTATAGTTCTTCTGGATACTTCGAACTTTTCAGCAAGATAAGGCGCTGTCACCTTTTCTTTTTGCAGCAATATGGAAATGATTCCGATCAGCCTGTCAATTTTCACCTCTGGGTCCCCCCCTTTTTTGCTATTATATCATGAACTTACCTGACACAAAACAAAAAAAACAGCCGCAACATGTTTTTCCATCTTGCGGCTGATCTTATCAATTAATATTTTGCTGAGTCATGTATATAGGAAACTGATGATACAGTCTTTTCTTTTTGTGCTTCTTCTTCCCGGGCTTCTGTATAATCCGGTAACTCTGCTGTAGCTGCTGCTTCATAAAACACAGGTTCCTCTGCTGGCTGAGTGTATTCACCCTGAAGCCTGAACCGTTCAACTTCCTGTTTTAATACCTGAGCCTGGGCATCTAACTCTTCACTGGAAGCGGAGCTTTCTTCTGCAGTTGCGGCATTGGTCTGTACTACGGAAGACACCTGGTTAAGTCCCTGGTTAATCTGCTCGATCGCCTCCACCTGCTCATTGGAAGCAGCTGCAATCTCCTGAATGGTCCGTTCTACCTGTCCGGACTTCTCGGCAGCAGATTTTAAAATCCGGGTGGTTTCATAGGCAATCTTCACTCCTTCTGATACAGTCTCGACTGAATGACCAATGAGTTCTGCCGTCTGCTTGGCAGCCTCTGCTGATTTGCCTGCCAGATTGCGGACTTCATCTGCAACGACTGCAAATCCCTTACCTGCTTCTCCGGCTCTGGCTGATTCAACTGCTGCATTGAGGGCCAGTATGTTGGTCTGGAATGCGATGTCCTCGATTACCTTGGTAATACTTGAAATTTTCTCTGAAGCCAGTCCGATCTCTTTCATGGAATGATCCAGCTTTTCCATATAGGCGTTGCCTTCATCCATTCCGCTCACAGCCTGTCTTACGTATCCGGTTGCCTTCTGAACATTGTCCGCGTTCTCCTGGGCACGGGTTGATACTCCGCTTACAGACGCACTTAATTCCTCAACTGTGGCCGCCTGCTCGGCTGCTCCTGATGCAAGAGCCTGGGAAGCATCGGAGATCTGCTTAGATCCGTCTGCTACTCTGTCGGAGGATTCCTTGATCTTGGTAAATACAGAATTTAAGTTATATGTAATTCCGTTTAAGGAATCTTTGATCTGTACAAAATCACCTTTATAATCCTGGGTTACTAAAACGGTGCAATCTCCCTTTTCCAGCCCGCTTAATACTGAGGAAATCTCATTAATATAATTATTCAGCGTGTTGATCGTTCCGGTAAATGACCTGGATAGAGATTCAAGCTCGTCTCCTGTATGGATCTCAGGTACTTCAGAGTGCAGGTCTCCTTCGTCAAGTTTTTTAATTCGCTCTACCAGTTTCACAATTGGTTTCACAATTGGTCCTGCAATTCTGAAGGCCATGTTTAAAGACGCCAGAATCATTAAAACCGCCAGGATAATTGTTATTATAAGTGACTGATAGAAACCATTCATCATCTCCGACTGTTCTGCTACTACTGCAATGGACCAGCCGTCAGAATTAGTAATAGGCGTATATCCCATTACCAGCGTTTTACCCCTTAAACGGGAAGAGCGGATAGAGGTATTGCCTGCAACCATATCCTTAATATTATCGGAAGTTGCTGCAAAATTCTTATCGGTTTTTCCCATCTCAATATAGTTGGTTTCATTGGTAACAGTAGCTCTGTCCTTATGGGCAACTACTTTTCCCTCTTTATCCACGATAAATCCATAACCTGATTTTCCGATGGATACACCGTCAATCATTTTACTGAAGACATCCGCATCCAGGGTTCCTGTTACAACGCCATTGTACTGACCATTATTTATCTTAGCTGCAATGACCAGGACCGTTTTGCCAAGTTCCTCGTTTTTCATGGTGGTTGAGATATAGGTTTCACCCTTCAGCGCCCGGTTAAAAAACTCCATCTGGCTCATATCTGTTCCATTTGCTGCCTTCCCGTTCACATCTGCTGTTGTGATCTCCAGAAAACCGTAATCCTGCGCCAGCTTATCCATTGCATCTTTTCTTTGGTCAGCATTCTTATTCTGATTTGTAATAGAGGTGTATTGTGCAACGGCCTCAATCTTTATTTTATAAATATCAATCGCATTTTGAACAGACTGACTATAAGCTTCCGCAGATTCCATCAGTCTCATTTCAGTGCTCTTTTTTGCATCACGGTAGAAAAGATAACCATTAAAAAGTCCAAAGAGGACGGAAATTGCGACACACATGGCGATGATGCCAAATAGCAATCTACCTTTTATGGATTTTTTCTTTCCTTCCGAATCATTACCCTCCTCTGATTTTTTAATGACTCTCTGAAATGCCTTAATCCTTCCCGCCACAGCCATATCCTCCTACTTGTCATTTGCATTTTGGAAATAATTTTCATTTTTTGTTAAAACTTTACAGCATTTAATTAATCAATATTATATAACAAAATGTAGATATTTGTCAATTGTGACAGAAAAAAGGGGGATGTTCATTTAATTTGTAACCGAATATAAGAAAATATGTATTTTTCACCCTACCTTGCATAGGAATCTTCCATAATTTCATAATTATTTTTTATTAATGATCCGCTCAAATCGGCATTCAGTTGATACATATCATTGAATTTTTCAATAGCAGCCTTTTTTTGTTCCATCAGAGAGTGGGCATATACATTTAAGGTAATGGATACACTGGAATGTCCAAGAAGCTCGCTGATCGTCTTAATATCCACTCCCAGCTCCAGTGCCCGGGTGGCAAAGGTATGGCGGATGGCATGAAATTTCCGATCCTTGACGCGAGATTCCTTTAACAGCCGTTTATACAGCTTCTGAAAACACCTGGGATCAAAAGGTACATTTGTCTCTGTAAAAATATAATTATCCTGATTTCTGCTTTTATATGTAGTCAGTACTGGCATATTAAGTAAAAACTGGGGAAGGGGAATCTTTCTCATGGATTTACGGCTTTTTGGTGCCCCCACGAACAGTGCGGTCTTGTGTTCCTCCTCTTCAAAATGGCGGATTCGGGATACGGTCCTGCTAATGGATAAAGTACCTGTTTCCATATCAATATCCCCCCATTTTAATGCGCATAGTTCTCCAAGGCGGATACCGGTATAAAAGCAAAGAAGAATTCCCATTGCTCTCCTGTCATTGTAATGAAACGCTGCCTGTTCTATCTGACGCTGCTCTTTCATGGAGAAAACCTCAACTTCTTTATCATCCGGCTTAGGATATTTTATTAAATCCATAACCGCAAAGCAATCAGCGGAACCTTTTAATATTTCCTTGACTGCAATCTTAAAAATGGTAAGATTCTTCTTTTTAGATGAATCTGCCAGTTCCTCATTTTCATACATTTCCTTCACAAACCGTGCAACAGATCCAGTAGTAATACGCTGATCTTTCTCTTTCTCAAAAAATGGAATCACATACTTATTTATGCAGCGGTAATAGCTTTCATAGGTTGAAGGCTTTACTCTTATAGAAACATCAATGAGCCATTCCTCAAAAAGTGCGGCCCCACCCTTTATCTCATCAGATCTTTTTTCTTTGGCAGACTCCTGGTTTTCTTTATAATTTTTCATCTTTTCCTTAACGCCTTTATAGCTTTTGGAATAAAAATACTGATATTTCCCCGTTTGTTTTAATGTTCTTCCTTCCCATCTCCCATCTTTCCGTTTATAAATATTTTCTCCTCTTCTTGGCATGGTAAAAACTCCTTTGCTTATAATATTTTATTATATGACGGTTTAATCTCTGGAAAATAATCCAATTATTTCCAGATTTTAAAAAGGGCCATTTTAATGAACAAAAAAATGACGATCCAGCATAGCTCTGGGTCGCCATTTCTGATTCCGGTACCTTTTCTGGCATGAGAACCTGGTTATTCCGGAAATCCGCAAAAACAGCTTCTTTTCATTGCCTGTACCTTTATTTATATCAGGAGTTTTCAAATGATTCAATATCATATAAATTTATTTTCTTTTTTTGAGCCATTAAAAGCAAAGTAATTAAAAAGGTATATCCGATTAAAACTCCACCAGATGTAAGCCATAGCCCTGTTACGTCGATGTGGCCCACCGTCAGGCTGCTGTAAACAGAACCGAACATGGATCCTGTCTGTAAGAGAAATGATCCCACTGACAAAACACTGGCTCTCAAAGGACCTGGCGTATACTGATTGATTAAAGTATTTTCAGCCACACTGCCGGTTCCAAGAAGCATGTAAATACCTCCATATAAAATAACAAATATCCATGCCGATTGAAAAAGAGCCAGAATCAGTAAAGCGCTGCCGCCCAAAACACGGCTGATGCTGTAGATTCTCCACTGTCTTCCCGGATATTTTATGAGCAGCCTTCGGCAGATAGAATTTCCTGCGGCTGCCAGAAAAAATCCCACAAAGGACAGTACTCCCAGCATCCAGGTTCCTTGTGATGAATCAGACAGTTTTAAATAAACCGGCTGCCAGTATGTCTCAATGGGAGTAATAAAAAATCCGGTGAACAACATGCCCGCTAAAATAAATGGAAAATCCCTCCTGGAAAATACAGTAAATAATCCTTCCTTTAAATGGCTGACAAGGTTGGGGCGTTGTATTCCACTGCCAAATATCCGTTCTTCCTTTATTCCAAAGATACAAAGTCCCATGGTTACCACGGTTAATGTAATGCGAAGCAGAATGTTAACATTATAGGAATCTCCTAAGCAGGAAAGAAATCCTCCAAGAATACACCCCAGTGCCAGGCCTGTCTGTTCCATGATAGCAAGACGGGAGGTCACATCAGGCAGACATTCCTCTCCTCTTTTGGCAATTGCCTGATCTACAATTAAGGCGTCCAGGCTTCCCGAAGAAAAAGCCCTGCTGATTCCATTGAGAACCAGGCAGCAAAATAACCATACCAGATTCTGTGAGAAGAAAAGCAGACCAAGCGATAAAAGCTGGCAGATTCCCGGATATAAGAAAAACAGTTTTTCTCCCATACAAATCTGCACAGATTCCGCTGGGCAGTTCAAAGCATAACACCGTAGCTGAATAACAGGCAATTAACAGAGGAAGGGTTTTTAAATCTGCTCCCTTTTTCAGAAGGATTAAATTCAGCACCGGCAAAATAATTCCCAGGGAGGCATAGTTTATAAAAATAATCAGCTGTTTTGTCTTACTCATACAGATTTTCCTCCGCATTATAAAGAATAAAGGCATATTCCCACGGAGACTTCTCTGCAGAAGGTACCGCATGCGCATCCATAAAATCCCTGATAAGCTTCAATAATTCCTCCCCTTCTCCAGGCGATAAGTGAACCACTCCGGTCATAATATCCCCCAAATCCCATCTTGATTCCAAATCCTCATTACTAAACTGTTCTATGAATTTTTTCTTCTGCGTTAAAAAGCCTTCATAGGTTCTTGCAATCTGATCCTGAACCAGAACCTCTTTCTGCAGCTGTGTATCGTCAGGGTGGTCCAGGCCGATCCGGACATTAACATAGGTGGGACAATAATATCTGGCAGTGATTCCATTAATAACTTCTGTATGGTCCAGCGTAATGACCCCAAGTGACTCCAGTTTTTTAATATGATGCTGAACACTGGATGGGGAGATATCCAACTTTTGTGAAAGCTGTTTTGGTGTCATAGGCAGTTTGGAACGCTCCAGTATCCGGAGAAGATTCTGCCTCACCGGGTTCATATAAATTTCCAGTTCCTTCTTGGTAGATAGTTTGATATGATCCATTTTACTTTCTCCTTGTCTGTCTTATCGTTACACAAACTATAACATTACACACTATGTAATGTCAAGATAAAAAAAAGGAGATCGACCGCGCAGTTACTCTGCGATCTTCATCCCCTTTTCATATACTCTTACGGAGTTACGGAATTTTTTGGCATCATATAAGGCATAATCAGACAAAACGAAAAGTCTGGATGCATTCAGCGGACTGGAATATGCGGACAATCCAAAACTGGCAGTAAAGCGGATTTCTTTTTCTTCCTCTATCCGGATCTCTTCCGTCAGCCGTCTGATCTCCTCACACACCAGAACAGCTTCTTCCATTGATATATTGTGAAACAAAAGGCAGAATTCATCACCGCCGAACCGATATGGCGTATAGGCACAGGAATGTTCCATTAATACCCTGGCAAACTCAATTAAGCATCTGTCACCCATAAAGTGTCCGAACCGGTCATTGATGCTTTTAAAATGATCAATATCAACAACAGCAAGAATATGATCCTCACAGGGCTTTTCAATCTCCATAACAGACATTGCTTCATCAAGGGCTTTGCGGTTAAAGATTCCTGTCAGTTCGTCTACCTGAATGCTCTGCTTTAACTGGTGCCTCTCCAGGTCAGTTCTGATGCTGGCATCGTTTTTCTTTTGCTCAAACCGGATTACTACCATACTTGCAGCTGAAAAAATAACCAGTATTACCATGGAAACAAGAAAGTTTCCCATGCTTAAGCCGCTGTCAAAAATTCCAACTTTATCGGAATCCCATTTAATAAATATTTCAGAAAATGAGGCTGATACAATGCAGAACATGGCTGTAATTCCCGTCAGTCTCTGATCTGCATAGATAATCGTCATCATGATTGCCCCCGGAAATATATAATAGGTGGCAGTAAAACCACTGTGAACAGTAAACAGCACAAATGAAATCAGAACCAGCATCAGGGAAACACTATATATTTTCTGTTTCTGAGAAAATACTCCTGATTTCATAATCAGGGTTTCCACCAGAATACAGATCAGATTAAGCCCGGAAGGAATCATGATATATTTTAGCACATAGCGGTGTGTGCTGGTATGAATCAGACCGGATCGGGCAAAGACCACGCTCATCAGACATTCTATAACCAGTGTGAAAATAACAATACTTACCGTGGTCTTATAATGCAGATTCAGCCAGTCGGAATCTATGGTCTGATATTGTTTCTCTATCTCTATATTGCGGATATCATCAGGTATCATGATGGAATCCACCTCCCGTCCATATCAAACTTTACCGGATTGCCAAATCACCTGCTTATTCTAGAATATTCTTAAGTTTTTTATGTCGTGAACAATTAAAAGAAACAAAAATCAGTATAGCATAACAATAAAAAAAACGCACTTCATTTATACCGGATTACGATATAAATGAAGTACGGTTTTCATACTATTCTTATTGGGCCTGAACGGAAAAATAAATAGCTGCCAGTTCCTTTTCTCCCTTCAGTTTCTTCTTTAATGCCTCTGCCTTTTTCCCATCCTCTCCCTCCGGATTCTCGAAAAAAAGCTTCATACCTGATTTCTTTATAAAAAACAAGTCCTTCATCCTCTGCATACTTCTGAAACGTCTCCTGTTTCAATGGTGCGTTGACTATAATCATTTCTATCCCCTTTATTATAAAATTCCGCTGGCTGCCGCCATAATAGCAGGTATGGTAATTAAGGACAGCGCTGTTGTTATGGTTAAAAGATTTGATGCGTACTGACTGTTTCTTTTATATTGTAGAGCAAACATGGTACCCATGGCTCCGCTTGGACAGGCTGCCGCAGTTAAAAGCGTAATGGATATACTTCTGTCCGCTCCTGCTGCCATTAAAAGGAGCAGTGTCAGACATGGAACTACGATCAGCTTTGAAAGGCTGACTATATAGGTTCTTTTATTCTTTAATCCTCCCAGGAAATCACTTTGAGCCAGATTAATACCAGAAATCAGCATAGCTGCCGGTGTATTCATACCACCGATTAACCCTACTGGTTCCCTGATTATTTCAGGCAGCTTAATTCCTGTTAAAAACAGGGACACTCCCAGAATAATAGCTGCATTAGAGGGGTTTATCAGGCTTTTTACCGTCTTTTTCATGCTTTCTGATTTTCCGCTCATTAACATGATTCCATGAGACCAGACAAACAGATTAAATACAGTCAGATAAGCGGTCATATAAAATACGCCTTCTCCGCCCAGTATTCCATCGATTAAAGGAATTCCGATAAAACCGCAATTGGAATAAACTATGGACATTCGTTCCACAGCCATATCAGTGCCTGTATTCTTTGAAACTGCAATCTTTGAGACTGCAATGGCAATTACAAAGCTTGCGAAAGACAAGATGGCTGTAACTGCAAGACCATACAGACGCTCTTTGTCAAAATCAATCTGATAGGATAAAAGTATCACACAGGGAGAAATAATCCCCAGCAGGACACGGGTCAGCCTGCTGCCTGTCTCCTCATCAGCAATTCCCGCTTTATAAGCGCCTGCACCGACCAGCAGAATGATAAACATTTCGATTATTTTAGTTGCTGTAATGTAAGCCAGATCCATGTTTCTCCTCTGTCAGCTGCCTGTTACTGCATAAGTCTCCCTTATGTCTTAACTTAATCTCCAAGTGCCTTTTTTACCTGGGCAATCACTTTGGCTCCGTTCATGGTTCCATAAGCCTGCATATCAATACATTCAACGATTTTCCCAGGGCATTCTTTTTCGACTTTCGCCTTTCCAAAACGGACCTGAGGTCCTAAGAGAATAATATCCGCATCCGGTCCTTTTTCTCTTGCGCTTGCCAGCGCATAGGCGTTAATCTGACATTCGTAATTTTCTTTTGCAGCTGCTTCTTTCATCTTATTTACTAAAAGGCTTGTTGACATGCCTGCGGCACAAAACAATACAATATTTCTCATATTAGCAACTTCCCTTCTTGGAATATTTTAACTTATTTTCTTAAAATATCAATCATTTCTTTGCATAAATCCATGACCGTCATGGCATTCATCAAATGATCCTGGGCATGAACCATTAATAGCCCCACCTCCACTTTGTTGCCGTTTAATTCGTTCTGGATCATCTCTGTCTGTATCTCGTGAGCTTCCTTCAGTATGGTGTCTGCCTCCTCCATGAGTTCATCTGCTTTCTTAAAATCACCCACTTTGGCCGCACGCAGGGCTTCAATTGCTGTACTTCTGGCATTCCCTCCGTTTACTACAAGTTTCATAACAATCATTTCAATATTCATCTCTTTGCTGCCTCTCTCTCTCCTAACCAGTGATGATGAGTTTCACAAATGTAACCAGGGTACAGATGACAATCATGGTCCATACCCATTTTTCCGGTCTGCGAAATTCAGACGAAGGACTTAAAACACGGTAAAGTCCGTAGGGCGGACAAAAGACAATCCACAGATAAGTAAAAATTCTTGATTTTGTAAATACATCCGTGACTTTAAGCTCCTGCTTTTCCTTCATGTTAAAATCTCCTCCTGTTTTTGTCAAACTCATAATCACCTCATTTATGTTTCATGCTGTTATTCTTCTGTTAAAACCTGCTGTTTGTTTGAAATCAGGACAAATGGGATATACACAACAAACGCCAGGAGGATGCAGATAATCTGTGTTACTGCTGCCCCTATATTTCCGCCGGAGCAAAGAAACGCCATAAGTCCCCGGAGGTGTGGTCCATGGTGCATTTACCACCATTCTTCCGCAGAAGCCAATCTTTGTCATGGCATAGGCAAAGGTAGCTGACACGGCCGGAGATATCATAAATGGAATGGCAAGCACCGGATTCATTACAATCGGAAGTCCGAAGGTCAGCGGTTCATTGATGTTAAACAATGCACAGGGAAGTGCCAGTTTTGCAATTGCCTTATAATCTTCACGCTTGGAAAAGAGCATGATGGCAATAATCAGTCCTCCCGTAATTCCAGCTCCGGTAACTGTTGAAAAACAGGACATGAAGGGAGTGCTGATAATATTGGGAATTGCTGTTCCTGCTGCATATGCAGCCTCATTTTCTGCAAAGGCAGCAAGAAGTATGGGCTCGTATACCGCCTTTGTCACCTGAGTTCCGTGAATACCAAAGGTCCATAAAACAGTGGTGATGAAAATCAGTGTAATGTATCCAGGGAAGCTGGTTAAGATATGGGACAATGGCTTCTGGATAAATGCAGTAATTGCATTAAACAATGTCATGCCTGTCACCATTTCAAATATCATTCCCACTGCGGAAATAATAACTACGGTAATCAGAGATGGAAACAGGATTGTAAAGGATCTGGCTACATTTGATGGTACGCCGTCCGGCATATGGATTTCCAGTTTTCCGCTCTTCACCAGCCGGCAGTAAATTTCAGTAGCTGCTATGGAAGCAAACATTCCTACAAATAACCCCTGGGCATTGGTATAGACTCTGGAAAGTACATTGGTAACCACCACTTCGGTTCCGTCCGCTGCCTTTCCGCTTGCTGTAAAGGCACAGAGGGAAATGTAGGCTCCCAGTGCCACAACCGGAAGTGCTTTATCGGTAATTCCGTGGTGTTCCCCCAGTTCCATTGCAATTAAGATTACACAGCCGATTGCTATAAAGTTCATGGTTCCGTAGTTGGCTGCTGTAAACATGGGATTTAATTTTCCAAGAAAGCTTAAACCCGGAATGTTTGCAAGACTGAAAAATCCTGGTGTTGTGTTGCAGATAACATTGGAAAACAGTGTACAGAATGAGCCGATAATAATTATTGGCAGAAGGCTCATAAATGCATTCTTAATCGCTGCCAGATGTCTTTGTGTCTGCATTGCCCCTGCTGCAGACAGCATGCCGTTCATTAATTTGTCTTTCATCTTTTCCTCCATCTCCACCGTATAAACGGTATTTGCATTAAAACGTTTCGCATTTCCCCAATTTTTGTGCACTTCACCCGTTTTATTGTTTTATTATCAGGTTTTCTTATGCGTATTGACATGTTATCATAGTTGCCATTTAAACTCCATGTTCAGTTTTTCCAATTTCATAATGGCATTTTCTGCTTCTCCCCAGGGGAAACAGACGCCACCACCAATTTGGAAAAAGTGTTCTTGGATATTGATTTTCAGCTCTGCTATAATGATTACATGAAACAGAGTAAATAAAACAGCAAAGGAAGAGGGAGGGTATCATATGAATCACAAACAAACATTTCGGAAGGCTTTCTCTGGGGAGGTGCAACCGCTGCCAACCAGGTTGAGGGAGGATGGAACGAAGGCGGAAAGGGGATTTCCGTATCTGACTGTGCCAGAGCACACTTTGATACAGACGTAACCAATTATAAAGCCCACAACGCAGTAACGTCACAAGATATAGAAGCCGCACTTGCTACCGATGACGAGGTATATTATCCCAAACGCCACGGATCGGATTTTTATCACCATTATAAAGAAGATATCAGGCTTTTTGCAGAAATGGGCTTTAAGGTCTACCGCCTGTCTATCGCCTGGTCACGTATCTTCCCAAATGGAGATGATGAATTGCCCAATGAAGAAGGACTTAAATTCTATGATGATGTATTTGATGAACTTCATAAATATGGGATCGAACCCCTTGTGACCATGTCCCACTATGAACCGCCTTTAAATCTGGTATTAAACTATAAGGGCTGGTACTCCAGAGAGGTCATCGGCTTTTTCACACGATATGTAGAAACCATCTGTACCCGGTATAAGGGTAAAGTAAAATACTGGCTGACCTTTAATGAAGTGGATTCCATGATCCGTCACCCCTATACCACTGGCGGATTAATCGAAGACCGTTTCCCAGGTCAGAACTTTGAAGAGATAATCTTCCAGGCAATGCACCACCAGTTTGTGGCATCTGCCCATGCAACCAGGATCTGTCATGAAATAATTCCCGGTTCTTTAGTTGGCTGCATGCTGACAAAGCTGACCTACTATCCCTATACCTGTAAGCCGGAAGATGTATTAAAGGCCCAGCAGACCATGCGGGGAACCTATTGTTACAGCGATACTCAGGTGTTTGGAGAATACCCGGCTTACTTACTTTCCCGTTTTAAAAATAATGGAATTACTATACGCAAAGAAGACGGGGATGATGAAATCATGAAATCCCATCCTGTAGATTTTGTTTCCTTCTCCTACTATAATTCTTCCTGTGCGGCTGAAGATACCTCTAATTTGAATGTTACGGCAGGCAATACCATAAATGCCATTAAGAATCCTTACTTAAAGGCTTCTGACTGGGGCTGGCAGATTGATCCTACAGGGCTGCGAATATCCATGGTGGATCTTTATGACCGCTACCGTAAGCCGTTGTTTATTGTAGAGAACGGGCTTGGCGCTGCAGATGTGGTGAACGAAGATGGGACAATCGATGATCATTACCGGATTGATTACTTAAGGGAACATATGAAGGCTATTTTAGATGCCATTGAAGAGGATGGGGTGGATTGTCTTGGTTATACTTCCTGGGGATGTATCGATCTGGTTTCGGAATCCACAAAGCAGATGTCGAAGCGTTATGGTTATATCTATGTGGACTGCGATGATTACGGTAAGGGGACTTATAATCGGATGAGGAAGAAATCTTTTTACTGGTATAAGAAAGTTATTGAGACGAATGGAATGAGTTTGTACATGGAGGAACTATAGGTGCATAAGTACTACAATCTATAGATATGTATGAAGAAATATATATTAAAGTGTAAAATTACTAATATAAAGCAAACTATCTATTGCAAGTAAACATAAGTTATGCTATATTAAAACTATAAAAAGAGTAACCGCCACACAAGGTGGAAGCTCCCGTTGTAAGCAAATGTCCTAACGGACACCGCCTACCCTGGTTGCGTCAGGGTAGGCTATTTTTTTAACTTGTACCCGATGAAGCGGGGCACGCTGTCTATGTAAGTTAGCAATGCCAAGATAAATGTTGCAAATAACAGCACATCTGCAAATGAAAACATATCCGACACCACCTCCCCTCTTATCATGACGTAAAGACATAAAAGCCGGGAGGTTCCACCCTGTATTCAGTTACTCCTAAAAGCATATTACCATATTTTACCAGACCAAACAATACTTTTACTATATCACTTTTGCTCATTGCTGACCCTGCTCACATAATCTGTGCTTCTTCCATCTGAGTCATCGCTTTAATAAAAGCATCATAATCCTGCTTTTTCACCAATTCCTGAATCTGCTTCTGGCTTAACAGAAAAGACGCAGTCAGCTGATAAAAGTGCTGAAGTTCTACACTGGTATGGTCTTTATCCGCTATACACACCAGGAAAATGGCCCGGATTTTCTGATCTCCCCACTCCACCGGTTCGTCCAAAATCCCCACGCAGACAAAGGTCTCACTGCTCATTGCTTTATAGGCATGGGGCATCGCCACCTGATTGCCAAAGGCTGTTTTTTGCCATCCGCTCCCGCTGCAGCACTGACTCATAAAATTCCTGGGGAAGATTCTTCTTTTCAATCACAAACTGGCACATAAAGCGAAGAACCTCTGTTTTTGTTTTAAACTTTAAATGAGGCAGAAACAGATCACGTTCATAGTAGTTTAATACAGAAGAAGTCTTCTGGTCACAAAGGACTTTCTTTACATTAACAATGTCTTCATCTCCCAGAAAATATTCCACCTCCAGAATGGGAAGGGGAACTGAAACGGAAATGGGGACAGTTGTAAAGATGTAGTCGTATCTGGAAAAATCCATTTTGTATAAGCTTCCCACGTCACAGGCAATGATTTCATCGATATAATCTTTGAAGGAATTCTTATACTTATACTGCAAAAGCTGGGCACTTCCTCTGCCGGAGGAGCAGACCAGTATGATATTCTTTTTTTTGATTTCGGTTTTCTTACGTTCCAGAGCAAGTGCAAAAGCAAATGCGAAGTATGCCACTTCATCCTCAGAGAGAGATACTTTAAAGTGTTCATTCAGAACTGTGACCGCGTTACACGCCATAGTATAGGACAGACAGAATTTTTCCTTTACATCACGGAGCATTGGATTTTTCATATCCATATCGAACCGGATGCGGACACTTAATGGGACCAAATGCTGGCTTAAGATCATTCTCAGTTCTAAATCACTGCGAAAATCGAATTTAAATAAATCATAAACCCGCTCCAGCATGGCAGTTACCAGATCGCTGATTTCCTGGGTAATAATCACATTTTCTTCTACATTTTCTTCCTCTAAAAACATTTTCTTACCTGCCAGATGAATGGCAATGTAGGCAACTTCATTTTCAGGGAAACTGATATGAAACCTCTCTTCCAGCTGTCTGGCTATTACCTGGGCTATTTGATATTCGTACCGCTCCCTTGGATTTTCCAAAAGCCCTTCCGGCATGGGAACATAGTGGCATTCCATAATTCTGCTGATGGCAATGTAAAGGTGGACTACCAGATTCTGATACGCCGCCCCGGTAATCATAAAATCATTTTCCTTTAAAACGGTTGAGACAATGGCAGCAATCTCATCCATGCTTTCATTCCCCTTATGAAATCTCTTACCTGAAAAGGATGCAATACAAAGTCTGGTATCAAATTCTTTTCCTTCCAGGCGAATACCATAATTAGGCTTGCGTATTACGCGAATATTGAATTTTTAAATACTGTTCTACTTCTTTCAAATCTTCCGTCAGTGTTCGTTTGGAAATATACAGACTTTCACTTAATTTCTCCAACTTTACATAGGACCCGCTGTTAATTAAGTACTCCAGTAAATACTGGATTCGTTCCTCTGAGGTGGAGGGTAAGTATTCTTCCGAGCCAAGTGCATGATCCTTCCGGCAGTAAGCCTCATATTTTTCAATGTCCTGAATATTAAGAAAGTAACCTACTCCATATTTCGACACAATAACAGCCCCATGGGGTTCTATTTCCTGATTAATTTCCTTTAAGAGATTACGTACCGTTTTTGTCCCCGCATGAATTTCTTCTGCAAGCATCTCTGCCGTATAGTAATCTCTGTCTGATAAAATATCCAAGATCTGCTTCATTCGCCTGTCCATTTTTCTTCACCCCTGCCAATCACTATCGGTATTGTTCTATCCAATTATCTTCTATACCCGGATTTGTTTTGTTTGTTTTTTATCATTTATCCGTGTCGATTATTGTTTTTTTATGCACAATTACATATTAACATAAATCATCTTTTAACTGAATGAATCTTTTTTCCATTTTCAAAATGGTAATGTCTTCTTTATTTAATGAAATAAATATTACTGTACGCATATAATGAAATAGAAACTTATAGTCAAGGGAGTCTTTATGATCGGAGAAAACGAGGACGCAAGAGGAATGATTACAATGAGCGGAAGTATTATGGAGGTACAGAATGCACTTGTGGAGGAGATGTATACTTCCAACAGCAGGACGGGATATCTCCTTATCTCTTATGCTGATCCTGGTGAAAACGATATGATAAACATCGAATTACTTCAATTAAATATTGGCTGGGAAACAATCCTTATTAATCAGTTTGGAGATAACATAAGTTTATGCAGCATTACAAAGGGAAGCTATGTCAATGCAACTTTTTCCACTATGATGACAAGAAGCATTCCCCCCCAGTCAAACGCCTATCGGGTGATTGCCATGGTAAATGCCTTATCCTACAGTATAACAACAGACCGGATTCTGTTGGTTGATTCAAGCAACAACTTTATCTATACCGGGAATCCCAATGATGAAACAGAGCAGATGCGTTTTGTTATTACCAGTGCCACAGAAATTATAGATGAGAATGGGAATCCTCTGAATCTTGATGATCTTAAACCTGGGAAGATGGTCCGCATTAAGCATGCCAATTTTCAGACCGCAAGCATACCTCCCCAGACTACAGCATTTGTTATTGAACTGCTGTCTACTTAAAAAGAGAGCTGCCGGCAATTTTTTAATCCACTTCAACAATGGAATGAAAAAACTGCCGGCAGCCCTTTATATAATTTATTCTACATCAAATCCCCTGCCTATGATGTTGTTACTTATGCTTGCGCAGATAAAGCTGTCATCATGAAAGGACTTTACAAATTCTTTGATTGCAATTAACTCCTGCTGATTTACCACTGCCTGAATCAGCATCTTCTTTTTTACATTAGAAGTATCCATTCCCTGAATAAAGGTGGCTCCTCTGTTTAAATCATTGCGGATAAACTGTGTAATCTCTAAATACTGATCTGACATAATATTAACATTATAATATTTCTCAAATCCAATGATCAGCTTATCCGTTACCACGCTCTGAACGAAAGTACAGATGAGGGAATAAACGATCATAGTCATATCTCCATAGATAATGGAAGAGAAAATAACTACCGTATTAATAATTAAATAGTAGGATCCAATTGATAAACCTTTTTTTTCTTTCAGATACAATGCCACGATGGATTCCGGTCCATTGGCAACCCTCTGTTTCATAATAATACCGCCTGCGATTCCACCTACAACGCCGCCACTAATGGCTGCAGCGATAGGATCTGTGAGAAACTGCGGCAGATACCGGTTAACAATACCTACATAAAAAGTAAACATAAAATAACTGAATCCAGCATAAAAAATCTGTTCCTTACTATAGCTGAAAAATGCCCAGACGAATATGGGCAATGCCATAATAATCAAAAGCAGCTGTACATCGGCACCAGTAAGGCGGTTAAATACCGTCGCCAGTCCCCCAAGTCCGGTAGCGACTAAGTTGTTGGCATTTAGAATCTGGCAATATGCACATGCAGAGATAAACTGGCCTATTGCTATCCAAAAAAGCTTTTTCTTCATTGTTGCTCTCCTCATTCCAGTAGGTGATTTTATAGTTTTTGCGGTTTGTTATAATGCCTTTTCACCGACACCTATTATATAGATTTCACTCCTGTTAAGCAACAACATTAATTTGTTAATTTTTTGACTATTTTCTCTTATTATAAGCTTACATCGTTGTATTTTCCGAATATATCCTGCAAATGCCCATCAATGTATCAAAACATCCCAACGCTATGGTGATATAAGTCCATAAAATCAGCTCTTCCAGTTAAAAGTTTGTTAAAATTCTACAAAGTCCCCTCTTTTTTCTACCACGTTGTAACCAATAGAAGAAACACGGTTTCTCAGACAGACATTACACTCTGCTGCTTCTTCTCCCGTACAGATTTTATTATCATACAGCTCATACTTTTTCGGACACCAATGGGAGATAAATTAGGCATTAAAACATTGGAGCCGGATAGAATTCCTTTCTCTCTTCCCTTGGGATCTATGGTTCCTAATGCAGTTGTAGCCGGAATTAAAGCATTGGGAAGCATGAGCCTGAGCATTCCAATGAGAAACAGGGTTAAATCCATGCTACCAGCTGGAAAATCCTTAAACGGAGTTTCCTTATGTGGTATGAAAGGGCCGATTCCAACCATCTGAGGAGACAATTCTTTGATAAATGCAAGATCCTCTGCCAGACACTCAGGGGTCTGGTAAGGAGAACCCACCATAAATCCAGTTCCTACCTGATACCCGATTTTCTTTAGATTTCTTAAACATTCCTTCCTGTTTTCAAGGGAAAGAGACTCGGGGTGAAGCTTTTTATAATGTTCTTCATTGGCAGTCTCATGACGCAAAAGGAATCGGTTGGCTCCAGCCTCGTAATACGCCTGATACTGATCGTAGCTTTTTTCCCCAATGGAAAGGGTAATGGCACAATCCGGATATCCTTCCCTCATGGCTTTTATAATATCAATCATAATTTCATCGGTAAATGCCAGATCTTCTCCGCCCTGAAGAACAAAAGTCCGGAACCCCAGTTCATAGCCGTTCTGACAGCAGGAAAGAATCTCTTCTTTGTTCAGGCGGTAACGGCTGACGTTTTTATTGCTCCTTCTGATTCCGCAGTAATAACAGTCATTTTTACAGTAATTGGTAAATTCAATCAGTCCTCTGATATAAACTTCCTTTTGAAAATGTTCCTGGCTGGTTGTCTGCGCCAGGGAAAAAAGATATTCACTGGTATCTTTATCAAAATTTTCTATTAAATATATAAACTCTTCTTTTTCCAGATTGTGATTCTTATATAATTTATCAATCAGTTCTCTCATATGCCTCTGCTCCTTCTCCTGAAACGGCTACGCATATCCGTGCCTTATGTGTTTATTCTAACATGTTTCCCCTTAACTGCAAAAATGAATTTTCTGGCATTGCCATGTACATTCATAGTATATTGGTATGTTTAATACTATCATTTTCCTGTGCTTTGGGGAAGTGGGATTTACCTTCTTAACGAAAAACTATACATTCACTAAAATTATACCATAAAAAGAGGTGTTTTTCTGTAAGTTTTCACAAAAATAACCCATTCAAAATGTAATGGATACTAAAATAAAGAAGATATCTTTAGCTGCTAACCTGCTGCCAAAGATATCCTCTTTATTTCTATATTATTCATAACCCCAATTCAGCTGCTGCATCTTCCCAATACGTTTCAGGAAGCATGGACCAGATACCGCTTCCTCCGTCGTTCTCCCATTTTTCAAGTGCAGTTGTAAGGCAAAGCATGGACTGATCAATTCCTGTAATCAGTGTTTTCTCAACAATCCTCGTCCAGACACTGGCCTTTTCATTTAAATGGCTTTCATAAAGTTCCTTTACCGCCAAAGATTTATCATAATTCAACTGAACCAGCTCCGGTTTCCATAATCCCTTATCTCCGTGAAGAATACAAAACTGCGCATCTCCGCCATAATCCCACGGAACACCTACAGATCCCGTATTCACGTGAGTCTTTCCTTTATATTGGAAGATACCCTGCCTATGAGTGTGTCCGCAGATAATAAGATCTGCATCCAAATGGTTCAGTACTTCCTTTGCGCTTTCACTTCCCAGGTGAAACACACCCCTGGTATTTTCTAATGTTCCATGGCAGTAATAAAAATCAGAATAACCTGCTATCTTCATTCTTCCTGACAGATCCATACTTTCAAAAAATTCCAGATCTGCTTTTGTTAGATGTTCGTAGGTATATAAAAGACTTCCGGAAGCAGAAGATGGAGACACCCAGCCATCTTCTGCCACGTTTTTGTGATTTAATAAATAATCCTCCCGGTTCCCCCGTATAAAAGTACAGGGATACCGGTCTCTGATATGGTACAAAAGCTCCATTGTCTTTTCCGGGTATGCACAGTCACTGACATAGTCTCCCAGAAACAGAAACTGATTCACCCCTCTTTTTACTGCTTCCTCGTAGCATGCATGAAACCCATGATAATTACTGTGTATATCGGAAAATACTCCTAATTTCATCTGCCTCCTCCAACTTTTATCCCAGCAAGACCCTGGCTTTCTCCATTCGTTCAACAATTGGCACCTCAAATGGGCAACGGGTTTCACATGCCTTGCAGGCAATACAGTCAGAGGCATTGGATGAAAGATTTTCATAATGGGCACGTACTGTCCCAGGAACTTCTTCCTGCATGGCAGCCAGATCATACAGTTTATTTACCATGGCAATATCGATGTGGGCAGGGCAGGGTGCGCAATGACCACAATAAGTACACTGACCGGAATAGGCATGATGAGGGGCACTGGCAAGTACACTGGCATAATCCTTTTCCTGTTCTGTGGCAGTCTCGTAGGCAAGAGCCGCTTTTACTTCATCTGCGGTACTTAAACCCACCATTATGGAAGCGACTGCAGGACGGGTGAGAGCATAATGAATACACTGCACCGGAGTTAAAGCCACTCCGAAAGAAGAATTTTCTGCAGAAAACAGCCTGCCGCCCCCATAGCCCTTCATTACAGTAATACCCACGCCTTCCCTGTCACAAAGCTTATAAAGTTCAGCACGCTCAGGCGCAATTCCATTTAAATCTTCCTGATAATTCTTTTGGAACAATTCAGTCATATCCTCTGTCGGTGGAAGCAGATCGAATGCCGGGTTTAAACTGAAAAGAATCATCTCAATCTCTCCGCTTAAAGCGGCCAGTTTTGCAACAGCAGGATTGTGAGTACTCATACCGATGTGGCGAATCACGCCTCTTTCTTTCAGCCCTCTGACGTAATCAATAAACTCCCCGTTCATAATTTTATAAAATTCAGCTGCCTCATCCACAAAGTGTATCATTCCAAGATCCATGTAATCCGTCTGGAAACGGGTCAGCAGATCTTCAAAGGCTTCTTTTACCTTTTCCATATCACGAGTTCTGACATACTGTCCATTCTGCCAGGTAGCGCCTAAATGTCCCTGTATGATCCAATGATCTCTGCAGTCTTTAATCGCTTCCCCCCAGATTGGTTCTCACATTTGGCTCTGACATCCAGCAGTCTAAAATATTAACTCCCTGTTCATTGCAAAGCCTTACCACTTCTTTTACTTCATCATAATTTTTACGTTCCAGCCATTCGCCCCCAAGACCGATCTCGCTGACCATCAGCCCCGTTTTACCCAGTTTTCGATACCTCATTTTACCCCCTCCAAGTATTGTTGCATAGATCCAATAGTTACCTGAAGTATAGCATATCCACCATATTTTATCCAGATTACCGGAACAGCTTCTTGTCCATTTTCTTACGCACTGTTACAGGTACCCAAAGTTCACAGAACAATCCGGGAGCACCTTTCTCAAAATAAATTTCGAAATCCGTTTCATCTGTATGTTCATAGCCGGACTGTGGAAGAAATTCTTTGAAAAATCTGCCCCACATCTCACTGATGCAGCCTCCATCTTCACCAAAACAGGAGAAAACTGCATACGTTGCAGGCCCGGTCTCCCAGATGCGATATCCCTGACTAAGTAATTTTTCTACTTTCTCAACCGGTGTTTCCTCATGAAGGATTACTCCGATCCCATAGTCAAAGGTCTCCTCGTCCTCTCTGGTAGGGCTGCACAACCCGTAAATATCTCTTTTCCCTTCCTGTCCCAGTGCATAAAGTTCATCAAAAAATCTTTTCCTTCCTGCACGCTGTCCAGAAATCAGGTATTTCATGATTTGCCCCATCGTTTATTGTCTCATTTTTAAATGCTTTCACTTTTGCAGCAAATCTCATATTTCCCGTATCCACAATTCTGTAATCCATGTTTTTTCCACCTTCCATTGTGATTTTAATAACCAGAGCATTGAATAATGAAAGTCGGGTTCCCCTTAACTTTGCCGCTTTTGGAGTTACTCCGTGAAATCTGGAAAATGCCTTTGCAAAGCTTTCCGGAGTTTCATATCCGTATTTATAGGCTGCATCAATCACCTTAATATTCGTCATCTGAAGCTCCTGGCCAGCCAGAGACAGTCTGCGGTTCCTTATGTATTCACTGGCTGTCATTCCTGCCATGAGGCTAAAAGTTCTGTGAAAATTATAGCTGGACATATGAACCTCTCTGGCAACATCCTCATAGCTGATCTTCTCCAAAAGATGAGCCTCCATATAATCAAGCGCCGTTTGTAAAAGTTTCACCCATTCCATTATCTCCACCCCCCTGTCACATATTATTATAAGATTCCAGATTGTTTTTTTCCTGTCTTCCATTGCCGCATATTGTCTGAGTTAATTCATAAAACTTTAAAAGCAGATTCTGTCTCTTCCCCTCTCCTTTGCTTCATAAAGCTTTTTGTCTGCCTGTATCAGTGCCTCAGAGACTGTCTCTGTTCCTAATACATATTCTGAAATTCCAGCTGAAAATGTAACCTTGCAGCTCTGTGTTCCCATATTGTTTTTCTGTCTTAATGACTCCACCCGTTTATATGCCTCTCCCAAACTGGTTTCAGCCAGAAATATAGCAAACTCCTCCCCTCCATAACGGCAGGAAATATGGTCTGGAAAGGTATGCTGAATCAATATTCCAAAATCACTTAAAACCCGGTCTCCCTCAAAATGTCCGAAGGTATCATTAATCACTTTAAAATGATCTAAGTCCATAATTATGAATACACCGTCTAAACGGGCCTGCTCCACCTGTTCCATAAAATATCTGCGGTTGTAAAGCCCGGTCAGAGAATCAATGGTCGCCAGAATCTCCAGCTGTTTTTTTGCATTTTCTGACTCTGTGATATCATTGGCAACGTAAATGCAGACTCTGTGAGTTTTCATTGCAATTGCTTTAAAACTATATTTCCTGCCGCAAATCTCATGTACCGGATTTAATGAGTCCAGATTATGATTTTTTAACTCTTCAATCAACTCATAAGACTGTCCGATTTTCAGTTTTGAGAGAGACGGGAAAAATTCTTTGGATACATTATTAAAACCTAACAGCATGCCATTGCTGTCGATTACAAGAACCGCTTCATTAATGCTTTGGAATATCATCTCATAGGTAATTGGATTAAGAACAAGCATATCATATCTGAAAAGACCTATAGTAATAGAAATGCTCATGATAAAATAGGAAAATGGAGTCAGATCCAGATAAACGGGACCCACACCCAGCATATAAAGCATCATCGTAATTACAGGTGCACTTACCCCTATTAATAGAAACAACACTTTATCCCTGTAACTGCCACTGGATCTTTTCAGTTTTATTATTAATACCGTTATGCTGTATAAAATGGAAATGCAGAGAACGAGCACCTGAATATAGTACCAGATTCCCTTTTCCAGTACCAGTATGGGAAATCCAGGTGAATCATCCACGCCTATGGATGAGTAATATAGAAAATGATAATTATTGGTATAAACAAGAATTAATGTAATGACATTAACCATCAGGACAGGGTTACCACAAATCGATTGGCAATCTTTTTTTCTTCTGTATATTCCCTGGTAAACATCATAATTAAAAACGGATAAAATGACACTCCAATATATTCAACACGAGTCCAGATATACATGGTTCCCACTGTATCCGACAGCAGCTCAAATGCATACCCTACGCAGTGAAAAATCATTGCAGTCATTAAAAGACAAAAATAGAAAACACCAGAAATTTTTCTTCTGGCCAGACCATAAATAACAAAATTACCGATCAGTGCAGAAGAAATGATCAGTAATACGCTCAATGAAACATTATTCATATGTATAACTCCTCTCCCGCTTGTTATTTTAGAGAATCAGCAGACAAATGTCAATGTCCTGCGGACAGGAATTAATAAAATGAGAGTTATCCACTCCCCCTTACTATCTGTAATAGCAAAAAAATGCCAAAGCACTTATTAAAAAGAGTGTTTTGGCATTAATAGCAAACAGATTAAACTGAATGTATGATCTTAGCAACTCCTTCCCTCTGAAATATGAAGAATCTGATATATTCTACATCCATCCTGGATTTGAGGGCGTTCTTTCATAAATAAAAATACACTATATCTCCATTTATCCGGATTATAGATGCATACCTGCCCGGTTATCTCCTCTTTGCTTTCCGTCATCAGCTTGATTTTCTGGGGAACATTACTTAAAGATAATTCCGGGAGAGATACTGCCGGTTATTTCCATCACATAGTGGGAATTCAGAAACTGATCATCAAATTCGGCAAACAGAGGTATGCCAATATTAACATGCTGCCAGCCAAACGATTTAATGATTTGATCGTAATATCCGCCAAAGAGAAATTGATTCATGCCCTCTTCCTGATCCCATAAATAAAGAGGCGCATATGCCTGTTCAAAACCATCCATACCTTTTTTCACGAATCAGATAGCATTTATATTTCAATCCTGGAAAGCCATCTGTTTTATTTCCGTTTTCCTCCACCCGTTTTCTGATAATATTCATATCGTAATCACCCGGAAGTGTTATTACATACTGCATTCCTGTCATTTTATATCTCCCTCCTCTTACTTTTTATAACTTCATTTTACATTACTATTTAATAATAGTATAATAACTAATAATGAATTCAAACATCATTCATAATGATGGATAGGAGGGAAAATATGGAAATAAATGACATTGCTATCTTTATGGAGTTATACAGAAACAGATCCATAACAAAAACGGCGGAACTCCTCCACTATACCCAGTCCAATGTTTCCACCCGTCTTATGAAACTTGAGAAAGAATTTCATGGTACTTTTTTTCTCCGTACCAGATCAGGTCTTAATATACTTCCTGATGGAGAACGTTTTTACCAATATGCCGTTGTGATGGAAGATACACTTAAAAATCTATACCAGGAATTTCAAACAGAAAGCCAGGAAATCCGTGTAGGCTCAACACAGCTTCTTTCCAGGCTCTACTTCCCATGGTTATATGAAAAAAGCAGTCATTTTAACATGCATACTGATGCTGTAAAAAAATTAAACCGTAACTTTAACAGTCAGATTTATGATATAATCATCACTCACATGGCCCAGTCTCCAGATACTGAAATTTTTCAGATTCAGTACCCGGAAGTCCTTTTATGGACTGCCTCTGCCAGCCTGGAAGTGAACCCGGAAGAAGTTTTTCCGGTCATAGTCAGCCGGGATAAGTTATGTCCACTTCGCCATTTAACCTTGCAAACCTTAAGCCAGGGAAAAAACGAACTGTCTTTGATCGAAGTGGACACGCTGGATTTAATGATCACTCTGCTGTCATCCAACCGGGCAATAGCATTGTTGCCTGAAAAATTAATAAAACAAGAGAGGCGGTTAAAAGTTCTTCCATCTCTTTCACCAGTTACACTTCCTGTGTATGGATATTGCAGAAAAAAGACGGAAGCTGATATTTTAAATCAACTATTTCATAAGACTTAGATAAATAGAAAAGACTACCACACATAAGGAATCAACCGATAAGTGCTTTTTTTTCATATTCCGTAAATTCGTTTCCAAAATGGCTTCTTAAAACCTTCTCTTCCAAGGAAATCCTGGCTGAATAACATATTAAGGAAAATATCAAAACCATAACCAATGCAATTCCACCCCTAAGTCCAAGCGCTGTCCCAACCAGACTGCAGATACTGCCTGTATATGCTGGATTTCTTACTTTTTTGTAGATCCCGGTGGTTATAAGATGCTGCTCTTTGGAAGTCTGCACTGATAAAGTAAACGATCTCTTTAACGTCAATACCGCCCGTAAACGGATCATAATTCCAGCCAGCATTAAAATAATTCCAGGATAGGTGACCACCACTGGCAGCTTTGTATTGAGAACGGAGTCCCAGCCTTTCTGTCCAACCATAAAGAAACTCAAGTAAATACATACATAAAAATTAATAATCAGCAGCCATTTGGTTCCTTTATCCCTCTTATTGGTTTTATCCGTCCCCCGGTCTTTAGGCTGTGTATAGATAACGATAAAAGCTTCCGCTGCTATCATAAGTAATAAAGCAATATGATACATAAAAAATGATGCTGAATCAGGAAATTTCCATCTATCACACATTCCTGTCTCTCCAATCTTCCAATAATCGGTTTATTTCCTCTGCGCTACTTTTTTCCATATAGTAAAAATATAAATGATTTGCCGCTATTACAAAAAAATACACGATTGAACATAGTATGATGGAACCTGTATGAATGCCAATCCATTTAAAATTTACTGCAAAAAACAGGTTAACTGGATACAGCAATGCTGCTTCTGCAAAAAAATGTCCCAGATACGTCTTAAAATTAATTCTCCCTATTAGTTCATCTAAAATGCAGGTAAGAACTAAATACCCGGCCACTTCAAAGGCAAATCCAATAAAGAGGTTTTTTGTCCCCTCCGTAACTAAATTAATAATACCTGCCAGCAATATAATGACCGTAAAGCACATTGAAATCGCAGGTATATATGTTTTCAAAATCTTATGCACCATATTATCTCCTTATCTTTTCTTTTAAGTCTGTTATATATTTTCTTGAAACAAGTAGATGCTCTCCATTATTAAGTTCTACCATAAGTCTGTGATTTGGATAGGATTTCACATTATTGACAGCAGTAATATTTAGTAATTGAGATTTAGAAATTCGGACAATCGTTGTTTCCATGAGCTCCGACTCCATTACCTGAATGGTCTTCCTTGTCTCATAAATATTCTTGTCTGAGTAGATAAATGTTTTCCTGTCTATTGTTTCGATGTAGCAAACCTGATCCAAAGGAATCTGATAAGCCTTATCTTCTTTAAAACCTTCCAGCATAAAATCATATTGCCTGATGTGCTGAATCAGCCTTGTAATCCGTTCCGTCATGTTTGGATATCTGATTTCTATCTCTGTTTCCTGTAACTCTTTTCTATGCTGCAGCAATAATCTCAATGGAACACCTCCTGACACGATAAATATAAATCATTGGATCTGTTTACTCAAGTAAATCTGTTTTAAATACCCTGTTGAAGGTATATAATACCTGTAACGTGTTTCATTACTTATTTCATTGAAAGGATTGATTTTTGTGAAAAGGTTGTTAAAAAAAAAAATCGCAGTAGTGTTCCTGACAATCATCATCCTCTTTATCACTGCATTTTTTTTATTTATACCTCCATCTACTATAAAGCGGAAGACGTTGCTGTAAACGCACTTAATCAGGATATAAAAAGCGGACGTGCAAAAGAGGAAAAGCAGTATATCCTTTTACCTTCCAACACCCAGACCGATACGGCCCTTATTTTTTACCCGGGAGGAAAAGTCGAAGCTACCGCCTATTATCCCCTTCTGTCAAAAATATCCAGCCATGGAATCACCTGTATCCTTGTAAAAATGCCATTTCATCTTGCTGTATTTAACCCCTCCGCCGCAGATAAAATCATGGAGGGGAATCCGGATATAAAAAACTGGTATATTGGCGGACATTCTCTTGGCGGGGCCATGGCAAGCAGTTACATGGCATCTCACCCGGATTCCTTTAATGGACTGATCCTTCTTGGCGCCTATCCTTATGGAGATATTGACACACAAAAGGCGCTTGTTCTATATGGGACTATGGATGGTGTGTTGAGTCGGGAAAAAATAAAAGAAGCTGCAGATGTGATTCCCATTGAGGGGGGAAATCACGCTGGCTTTGGAAATTATGGACGTCAGAAAGGGGATGGAGTTTCTTTGATTTCTGGAGAAGATCAGCAGGAGATAACTACCGACGCGATTCTTAAATTCATTACTCAAATAGAAAAGGAGAAAAGCAGTCAATAAGCTTTTCTCCTTTTCACTATTATCCAATCGTTAACGGGTTACTGCTTTTTGTTCCGCTCTATCACCCTCCAGATTTTCTCCGGAGTTGCCGGAATGCTTAATTCATCCGGATAACTTCCCAGAGAACTAAGCGCATCAGTTATAGCAAAAAATACGGATTCTCCATAGATAAACGGCGGTTCTCCAATGGCCTTTGACCGCTTAATGCCAAGTTCATTCATGCAGCCTTCCATCAGTTCAATATGAAATTCCTCCGGAATATCGCCAATGGTTGGAATCTTATAGGTTGCAGGTGAACTGCTTAAAAGTCTTCCTTTGTCCTGATACACCAGCTCTTCTGTTGTAACCCAGCCCACTCCCTGGATAAAAGCACCCTGAATCTGTCCGATATCCACCATGGGGTTGATGCTGCTTGCACAGTCGTGAAGGATATGGGCTGAATCAAGGGTGGTGCGCCCGGTAAGCAAATCAACGGTTACTTCTGTGACTGCCGCTCCAAATACATAATATAAAAAATGGATGCCCTTCTCCTTTCTCTCTGTCAAAATAGATACCGGGAGTTGCATAATACCCGTGATCGCATAAATCAATCCGTTCAACATACGCCTTTTGTACCAGATCCTTAAACGAGATAAGAGGATTTTCATAATCTGTTTTTCCCTCATGTACCCCATAGACATAGCCGTTTTCAAACACTCCATCTTCTCCGGGATATAGCTTTAATACCAGTTCTTTCAACCTCCCAAGAATTTTAAGTGCGGCATTCTCCACCGCATGCCCGTTTAAATCACATCCGGAAGACGCAGCAGTTGCAGAAGTGTTGGCAACCCGTTTGGTATTATTGCTTTCAATTCTGATTGTTCCAATGGGGACCCCCAGAGTAGTTGCAGCAATCTGAGCAATCTTTGTGTTAACCTCCTGGCCCATCTCAATGGCTCCATGGGTGACGGAAACAGATCCATCTGTATATACCTGAATCAGGGCACTTCCCTGATTTAAATGGGCTGCGGTAAAGGAAATGCCAAACTTCACCGGAGTGATCCCAAGTCCTTTTTTCGCAAACCGGTTTTTCTGATTGAACGCAGCAATCTCTTTTTTCCGTTCATCCCACCGGCTGTCAGTTCTCAGTTTTTCTAAGATTCTTCCGATGTCTTCCCCATGATGGATTTCCTGCCCGTAAGGAGCCAGATCCCCTTTGTGATACATGTTCTTCATTCTCACATCATATGGATCCAGTCCCAGGGTATATGCAATTCTCTCAATTACGCTTTCAATTGCGAAAATCCCCTGAGGTCCGCCAAATCCCCGGAATGCAGTAGCCGGGTGTAAGTTAGTCTTACAGGGTCTTCCAATAATTTTTATGTTCTCAATTTGATAGCTGTTTTCAGCATGGAGCATAGCCCGTTCCAGAACGGAGGTGCTCACATCGGCAACCGCTCCGCAGTTGGAATTAAGCTCTACGGAATATGCAAGAATCTTTCCTTCTTTATCAAATGCCACCCGGTAATCGCTTTCAAATGCATGGCGCTTTCCGGTTGAGAGCATATCCTCATCTCTGGTCAGGCGTATTAGAGCAGGGCGCCCGGTATGACAGGCTGTAAGAGCAGCAAGGCAGGCCCAGGAGGTTGCCTGGGATTCCTTCCCTCCGAATCCTCCGCCCAGTCTTTTAATGTCTACTGTAACCATGTTCTGAGGCAGCCCCAGAACTCCCGATGCCATCTTCTGAATCTCGTTGGGATTCTGAGAAGAGGAATACAGGGTAATTCCGCCGTTGTCTTCCGGGACAGCAAGGGCACTCTGGGTTTCCAGATAAAAATGTTCCTGTCCCTCATTTCTGATTACCCCCTCCATATAACAGGGGCAGTCGGCAAATACAGACTCCACATCACCACGTTCAATTTTCCGCACAGGTCCCACATACTGTTCTCTTTTTATGGCTTCCCTTACAGTCAGCACAGGTGTCTCTTCTTCTACCTCAAACAGGATCTGTTCCATGGCTGCTTCCGCTTCCTTTATGCTTTCTGCAGCTATGATTGCAACTGGTTCACCCACAAAATGAACATGCCCCTGAGCCAGGCATACCTCATCTTTAATGATTCCACCGATCTGATTTTCACCTGGAATATCCTCTGCGGTCAGAACAGCAGCCACCCCCGGCATCTCACTGGCCTTTTGTTTATCCAGTTTTACAATCCGTCCGTTTGCAACCGGGCTAACCATGACTTTTACATATAACAGGTTTCCGGGTTTTGGAATATCGTCAATAAACTGGGAACGGCCCATTACGTGATCACGTCCGCTTACGTGTAATGGTGAGGTTCCTGCCTGCCCCCACTGATTATTTTGTCTCATCTGTTCATTCTTCATGACCATCTGCCTCCTGACTGCTTTCATAAGCCAGATAATGTTTCATTAAAAGATTTTCCATTACAGCTTCCCGGTAATCTGCACTCCCTCTCACATCGCCAATGGGTGATGCCTCTCCCCGGATTATGTCATAAGCCTCCAAAAAAGTTTCCTCTGTCATGCGTTTTCCCTCCAGGTAATGAGAGGTTTTTGGCATATAAAGTGTAGTAGGACCCACACCTCCGCAAGCCATGGACGCTTTTTTAATCATACCCTCTGAAATCTGTAAGGCTATGGCAGAATTAACCGCGGATATGTCCACTTCTTTTCTCTTGCTCACCTTTTCAAAGTGGATAAAATTATACTCTCCCGTTGGAATGGTAATGGAAGCAACCCACTCGTCAGATTTGTTTTCTGTCTGCTTATAGCCATGATAAAATTCACGGACAGGAATGCTTCTTGTTCCCTCACAGCCTTTTAAATGTACGACTGCATTTACTGCCATCAAAAGAGGAACGGTATCTGCTACTGGCGAGGCATTAACAAGATTACCTGCCAAGGTAGCTGACGATCTTACGTGCTCTGAACACATGCCTGAAACTGCTTCGGAAAACTGCGGGAAAAATGAATTTACCTCATCAATAATTTCTGACAAAGTAACTCCCCCCTCCAATGGTCAGCTGATTATCCCTGTATGAAATATTTTGCAAAGATGAAATTCTGCTGATATCCACAAGAAGTCTGTAATGCTGGTTTCTTTTCTTGATTCCCACTACTACATCGCTTCCGCCATTTAAAAATCTTAAATTCTGCCCGGAAACAAGCTCTTGGTGGTCTCTTATAAATGCCTCCAGGTTATCTTCCGAAACAGGAGAATAATATGCATGAACCCCATCATCAATAAAAATATCTTCATGGACAAAAGTCAGCTGTTTTTCTTCTGTCTCATCCAGATAAGAGGGGCGGATTTCTTCAGAATGAATAGTTAAATCCTCTAAGTATTCGGGCACCTTCCGAATGGATGCATATCCCGTGCACCGGCAGAGATTTCCCTCTAAATATCTGCGAAATTCTTCTTTTCCGGGATTCGGCCTCTCCAGATAAAGAGCCAGAATAGACAAAATTACCCCGGGTGTACAAAACCCGCACTGAGTCGCATGCGCATTTAAAACAGCTTCCTGTATGGGATGAAGCTTTTCTTTTTGTGCAAGCCCCTCAATGGTAATGAGATGCTTCCCCTCCAGTTTTGCTGCCAGATACAAACAGCCCGCAACGGACTTATAATGTACCTTTCCTTCTCTTACCTCCCCGATCACTACCGTGCATGCTCCGCAGTCCCCCCTCTCCGCAGCCTTCCTTGATTCCATTTAACTGAAACCGGCTGCGGAGAAGCTCCAATACTGTTGTTTCCCCATTGACTGAAATCTCTTTTGATTTTCCATTCAGAAAGAAGCGAATCGTTTTTTTCATACCTTTCCTTACTCCTTTTCATACCTGTTTTTGCCGCTGGTCTGCATGCATTTCTTCGGGCAATTGGATAAAAAAAGCCCCAGGCACACGAAACACACACAAAACAACTGCTTCCTGTGAAGCGGCAGTTTAGTCTGTGCTCATGTAGCCTAGGGCAATTTAAGGTCGCCTGGTCGAGACGCTCAAACCATATTAATGAGCTTATACAAGAAGCAGTCCATATTCAAATACTTCTTTGTATCTTTACATATAATTATAGCGGATTATACCAGATAGTCAATAAAATTTTCTGATTTCTAGTATTTTCCTAACTTCATATGACCTGCAAGCTCTGTTTTGGATCTCTGCTTAATAACCCATGCTTCGTCCTTGGCCTGAGTAAATGCAGATACACATTTAGGATCTAAGTTATCCTCAATTCCTTCTTTACATAATGCGATCATCTTCTCTGCTAATGTGATCACTTCCATGTGAATAGCGTTGGTACGATCAGAACGGTATATTTTTTCAGCATCTTCTTCACTGAGTTCTTCAAACTTCTCTGCTCCAACTTTACATTTCGGGCAAACTTCCGGAGCGGTCTCTCCTTCATGAACATAGCCGCATACAGTACATTTAAATAATTTCATATAACATGCCTCCTAATTGAATTATTTTATCAATACTAAAAACTACTATTAGTATCTCTCATACATTATCATTTGTCAACCAATGAGATTTTTTCACATTTAACTACAATTTATATATGATTTAACTTGTAGTATCTCCGTTAATGAGTCTGGTGCAAACGCCCGGATTCTCTCTTCCAGTTTTAACAGCGCTGTTTTGATTTTAAAAGAATCAATTCCCGGAGGCGCATAGATTGTAAACAGCACATCCCTAGTATCTGGAGTTAACCTGGTATCATAGTCGGGCCCTTTTAAAATACTGGAAAACACTCTGGTGCTGTCACTCATTATTATATCACCTGCTGTAGCAGTCAATTCTCTTCCAGAGATAGACTGGTAGCATTCATTTCCCGTTGCCAGATTCAGGTGGAGTGGTAGCTTTAATCTGTTTAAATCATGACCCGCAGTCAGCAGCATACTCTCCAGCTCATTAAAAAACATGGACTGAAGCAGAGGTGATTTAAAAGCGCATGTTTTTTCTCCCTTTAACATGGAATCAAGCTGTGCCAACAGATGATAGCTTTGTCCAAACCTTTTGTAATAGGCTGCGTAGGCATCAACAGGACTTTGTGTTTTTAATTCTTTTCTGGTAATCCCCTCATATTTCTTCCTCAGCGCATTTAAAAATATGACCTCATCTTCTTTTTTGCATTCTGCTTTTTGTGAAATTCCTTTTACAATCAGAACTCCTAATTGAGTGCCCGGATAAATTTGTTCTATGTTTTTATCAAATATAATCATAATTGCCTCCTGTTTTGTGACTGCCGTCCGATTAAAAGCATACTTAAAATAATAAAACCGCCTCCAGCCCATTGATTCAGACCAACTGGTTCTTTCAGGAATAACAGTGACAGCAGCATGGAGATGAGGGGAATCATACCTGAAAATGCAGCTGTCGTATAAGCATCAGAGCGCCTGACTCCCTCAAAAAAGAAAATAAAAGCCAACGCAGTAACCACCAGACCGTACCAGCCAAGTGCCAGCCATTCCTTCCAGCCAATGACGGAAAGTGACAGTACAGACAGCTTATAAAACCCAGGAATCAGAGATAATAAAAAGGCAATCAGCGATACCAGATACATTTGTATCATAGGTGGAACTGAACGTAATTCTGTATCATTACCCTCTTCCCTGTATTTTCTGGAAATAATATTGAATGTTGATTCACTTGCAGCAGCACACAGAACCAGTAAATTTCCAGCAGCATGGTTTATAGAAAATGCAGCTAAATTCTGCGGATTATTCTGGATCAGTATCATTCCCAACACGCTGCTGATAATGCCTGATACAGTCCAGATATGGCAGGTTTCTTTTAATACCAGAAATGCCAGAATGGAGGTAATCGCTGGTGTTGTACCCGTTAGGATTCCAGCCTCCACAGTGCTTGTCAGACCCACGCCTGTCAAAAGGAACAGGCGGAATAAAACAATCCCAAAGCCTGCCTGCAACGTAAAAACTGCCATATCCCTTTTCTTTAGGCGGGCAGCCGTACGAATAGACCTGACTCCATAAAAAGGGAACAGACATAGAAGCATAATCCCTAAACTGATAGGTGTTACCACGCGTCCATTCAGCCTTTCCGTAAGCACCGATCCAGTAACAACGGAAGTCCCAGCTAAGGAAAATCCAAGCATTAAATAAATTTTTCCAGAAATATTTTTCATCTCTTCCCTTTCACACAGCATTGCAATACAGCGGGTATTTGCTATAATGATACCGTAAGGTACTGGCCATGGTAAGAGCCAGTTCAGACTTATTTTCAATGGTCCAGTGAAAGGAAATAATATGTGGGGAATAGAATTGCATACCAACAGCGAAATTAGTCTGGCACGCCAGATTTTCCTCTCCCTTAGAAAGCGGATTCTAACAGGAGAGATTCTTCCCGGTGAACCACTGCCCTCCACCAGGGAACTTGCAAAAGGGCTGGGAACCTCACGAAATACTGTATGTGATGCCTATGACATGCTGTTGACAGAAGGGTTTATTATCAGCCGGCAGGGTGCCCCATCAAGGGTGGCAGAAGGGCTGCATATGATACCAGGAAGTACAGGAAGCACTCAGAATACAGAAAAGCCGAGCCCATGATCCGTTGGAATTTTAAAACCGGACAGCCTGATCTGTCACTTTTCCCGTGGTCTTCCTGGAGCCAGATGATTCACAAAGCATTAAGCAGTCTTTCTGTACACCAGCTGGAATACAGTGGTCCAAAAGGATATGAACCTTTATGTATCGAGATATCCAGGTGGCTGATGCGCAGCAGAAGCATGGAGGTAGATCCGCAAGATCTGTTTATTACCTCAGGAGCCACCCAGGCATTCTATTTACTGGTTGATATTCTATATAAAAAAGAACGGCCTTTTGCGTTAGAGAATCCTTCCCACCCAGGGATTCGCACTGTCATAAATGACCGGATTTATCCTCTGTGCTACATGCCAGCAGACCGGCAGGGCGCCGATGAATCATGGATTAAAACAATGGATTTATCAGCCGTATATGTCACCCCTTCCCACCAGTTTCCCTTAGGCAGTATTCTGCCTGCTGCGCGCCGCACATCCCTGATTCGGCTGGCAGAAGAAAAGGATTACTATATTATTGAGGATGATTACGACAGTGAATACCGCTACAGCGGCTCACCGGTAACCCCTCTTTACTCCATGGATCCTTCCAGGGTCATCTATGTGGGGACATTTAGCAAAACCCTGTTTCCTGCTCTCAGAATCGGATTTGCCGTGATTCCTAAAGTACTGCAGGAAAAATGGAGGCATTACCGGAATTATCTGGATGTCCAAAATCCCGTGTTGGAACAGATCGCCCTTACGGAATTTTTAAAAAGCAGGAAGATGGACTATCATATTGGGCGTATGCGCAAAGTGTATGCAAAGAAGCGCGAAACCCTTCTTACAGTGGCAAAGGAGGCATTTGGAAGCAAGGTTAATTCCTGGGGTGATGAATCGGGACTTCATGTGGCTCTGGAATTTCCAGATATGAATTTTGGAAATGATTTTGTTTCGGACTGCAGAAAGAACGGCATTCACATACAGACTGTCTCCCAGTACTGCAGTGATGAAAATTTACATACAAATAAATTATTATTGGGCTACGGGCATTTAAGTGAAACGGAAATACTGGATGGCGTAGCAGCATTGAAATCATTAATGGGAAAGGAATCAAAATAAAGATTTATAATATAAAAAAGTACCGGAGAAAAAACATCCAATGTCTTTTTCTCCGGCGCTTTTTTTGAATTACCTCAATCCTATATCAGCTTTACTCCAAAACCTTTCTGAATATACGCCAGATATTTCAGATCCTTTTCCTTTATCTGCCCAATAACATTCAAACGTTCATCCATCGGAAGATCTACACGGGCAATTTCAAGCTCCCCCATATACCTTAAATATTTTTTATTGGAGATGGAGATGCTTCCTGCTTTTCTGATCTGCATCCCGTTTTCTATTTCTTCCGCATCTATCACCTGCTGATACAATCTGGACTCCTGTGAGCGGAACAGATATTCACTGGAATCGGGCCTGTCATGATGAATCTGATCTCTGATAAATTCATAGCCTGGTAATAAGTCAGCCCTCAGCTCCACATAACCCTGGCTGATGCATTTTACTGCTTCCCAGTCCTTCTCTCTGATGTCCACATCTCCAACCAGCACCACATCACAGCCTCCCTCCATGGAAAGCTCCAGCATGTTATAAGCCACCTCATCCATACGGCTTCTGTGGTCTTCCACGGTTGGTAATCCTTCAAAAAGTGGCCCTCTTAGCGTTAAGTTACCCGGCACAAATGCCATGGTTGTAAATCCCAGATATTTTAACCGGTTGTTGATTTCTCTTACCTGTCTTAAAGACAAGGCAGTGAACTGTTTGGGATAAAAGTTATGGCAGGCAGCAAATTTAGTAAAGTCTGCTCCACACTGCTTCCATTCCAAAAGTTCCTCCTCCATAATGGTGGAGGCATTAAAAACAACATAAAAATGTTTGGATATTTCAACCACTTCCCTGGGGGAAAAGCCATAATCCAGCCTTACATGGGTGATTCCTAAAGATTTTAATTCTTCCATGCTGGCAACCCCCAGCTTTTCATAGGTTTCCGGACCTACATCTGCAATCAGGTTTAATTTTTCTTCCCTGCAGCAGTCTAAAAGCTGCCTGATACTCCTGCTATAATCCACCCCAGTCTCTTCCGGTATGTGGAGAGAGGTAAATGCATAGGTGGCTCCGTTTTTTACCGCCTTTTTAATCAGCGCTTCATTCTTCTCCATTCCACTGGAGAAGTAAATGGAAATTCCAGTTTTCATTATTCCTCTCCGTACACCTCATTGATTCTGTTTTCATCTACGCCAAAGAAGTAAGTTACTAAAAATCCGCCTGCGTAAGCCACCAGCATAGCCAGTATAAAGGACAGCTGCTGACCGGGTTTTACAATGAGAAGCCCGAACAGACCGGAAACGCCCTGAGAAACAGTTCCCAGATGAAGAAGTGCTGCCAGCGCTCCTCCGAAGCCGCTGCCGATACAGGCAGTTAAGAATGATCTGCCAAGAGGCAGGGTAACTGCGTACATCATTGGCTCTCCGATTCCAAGAATTCCTACTGGTATGGAGTCTCTTATGTATCTTTTTAATTTCTTATTTTTTGTTTTCACATAAAGAGCAATTCCGGCTCCAACCTGGCCGCCGCCTGCCATCATTAAGATGGGGAGCAGATAATTGATGCCGCCTGTGGCACCAGCCGGGTCATTTAACATGGCATGAATGGGTGTCAGTGCCTGATGCAGTCCAACTGCTACCAGAGGCAGGAAGCCTGCAGAAAGAATATAACCGCCTACAACTCCCATTTTCTCATATGCAAAGCTTAATACTGCAAAGATCACCTTGGTCAGTCCGGCTCCCAGGGGCTGAATGACTAACAAAGCAACTATTCCGCCGATGATCAGCACCAGAAGAGGGCTGATAAAGGTATCGATTAAATCCGGCATGTGCTTTCTGATCTGTTTCTCCAGTAATGCAAAAAACATACCTGCAATTAACGCTGCTAAAAGTCCTCCGGAAGCAGGGTTAAACGGGGCGTTGGTGATCGGCAGAAGAATCTGCTTTTCATTAATGGTTGCAAGAAGAGGCATGCCTGCATTGGCTATGGACATAGCTCCTGCAATGGCGCCCAGTGCTCCGGAGCCTCCGAACTCTCTTGCTGCATTGTAACCTACCAGAATCGGAAGGTAGGCAAACAAAGCCCAGCCCATGGTTCTGATGCAGGCGAACCACCAGACTCCTGCCAGTGCTCCGTGTGTAGAAACATTGATAACATTGCAGATACCGTTAATTAAACCTGCTGCGATAATACCCGGTAGGAGTGCTACGAAAATATTGGCAATTTTCTTTAAGAATCTCTGAACAGGCTTGTCGTATTTTGCCTTTTGCATTTCTTTGTTTTCTCTTGTTACTGTATTAATATCTGCACCATTTCCCCGTCATCTGCCTGACCTTTGGGAAGTCCTGTAAGCTTATAAAATTCTTCTAACACTTTGTTTACCTTGCCAGGACCAAAGACGATCTGAAGGGTATTGCTTTCTACTACGCCAAGAACTCCCTCCACCTTTTTTAACTGCTCTAAGTCCACTTTTGATAAATCTTTCACCCCGATGCGAAGCCTTGTCATACATGCAGCATTGGATGTAATGTTGGTTTTTCCTCCCAACAGTGATAACAGTTCTTCACTGACTTGCTTGTAATCCATTGTTCTCCTCCTTTAATGATAATTTTATAGTTCCGGCTTAGCTGGTAACCAAAGCCCCCTTTCTTATTCTATTTCAAAGCCTGACGGACATTCCCGCCTGCTTTTAACAGCTTTTCTCTCGCTTCGCTGGCACCACAATCAGACAAAATCATGATTACTGCTGTTTTCACATGACCATCTGCCTGTTCCAGTACCTCTTTTGCTTCCTCTCTCTCACACCCGGTTGCAGTCATCACAATATTTTGTGATCTCACTACCAGCTTTTCATTGCTCTGTCTGACATCCACCATTAAATTCTGATAGACCTTCCCAATTCCGATCATACTTCCGGTTGATATCATGTTTAAAACCATTTTCTGAGCAGTTCCTGCTTTCAGTCTGGTAGAGCCGGTAAGTACTTCCGGTCCGGTGACCGGTTCAATGGCTAACATTGCTTCCTTTCCAATGTCAGAATCCCTGTTGCATGAAATGGCTACGGTTTTACAGCCAATGGAACGTGCATACCGGAGTCCATGAATGACATAAGGCGTTCTGCCGGATGCAGCAAGACCTATTACGATATCTTCTTTTGACAGCCAGATGGATTTTAATTCCTCTTTGCACAAGGGTTTCACTGTCTTCCGCGCCTTCCACTGCCTCCACAAATGCCTTCTCACCTCCTGCAATCAGACCCACAACCATCTGTGGCGGCACGCCGAAGGTAGGAGGACATTCCACCGCATCAAGTACTCCCAGGCGGCCTGATGTTCCCGCTCCCACATAGATAATTCTGCCTCCTGATTTCAGGCTTTCTGTTGCCCACTCAATCGCCTGTGCGATCTGGGGGATTACTTCCTCTATTGCCTTAATAACAGCACCATCCTCCTGGTTCATAATCCTGGCAATTTGAGTGGGAGTCATCTCGTCTAACCCCATAGTATCCGGGTTCCTTGACTCCGTTGTCAGTTTTGATAAATCAATCATCTTTTAAGTTCCTCCGTCCTTCTGTATATGGGTTCTGCCAAACTGGTTCATGCAGAACTCGTAATTCCGATTTACGTAAGCAGTAAACAGTACATCTACCACATTTAATTGTGAAATTCTGGAAGACATGGCTCCGCTTCTGTGAATGAGCTCCGTCGCAGCTACAGGCAAAACGTAATCTGCCTCTGCAGCAAGCTTTGACTCTACAGCCCTGGTAATGGCAATTACCTTTGCACCGTTTGCCTTTGCTTCTTTGGCGCACTGAAGCATCTCTTCTGTCAGTCCGGAATAGCTGATGACAATTGCCACATCTCCGGCTCGTAAATTTCTTGCTGTTAAAAACTGGGCATGCCAGTCATCACATAAATTGCAGATCACATCTGCCCTTAAAAGCTTAAGATATAAATCCCTTGCCACCAAAAGTGAGGTGCCAAGTCCAAACAGGGAAACGGTTCTGCTGGTTTCCAAAAGTTTCACACAGGAAGTGATTGTCTTAGGTTCCAGAAGCTTTCTTGTGGTTTCCAGTGATTCAATGTTTTTCTTTGTAACCTTGTAAATAATGTCTTCCACCGTATCCTTCTGGGTGATCTTCTGAAATGCGATATCCCGGCTTTCCCGAAATAAAGCCACCTCGTAGGCAAGAGTACTTTGAAAGTCCTTATAACCTTTGCAGCCCAGCTTTTTACACAGCCGGACAATGGTTGCGGGGGAAGTATAGGTTTCTTTTGCAATCTCCTTAATGGTCTTCCTTAACACAGATTCCGGATTTCTCTGAAGCCGGCTTATCAGTTGTTTTTCTGCCTCTCCGGCATTTTGAACATAGTCATCAATTCTTACTAGCAGACCTTTCATTCACTGTTCCTTTCTAAAAAAACCTGAAGGGATTCCATGCGCTTTCCAGTTGTATTGAATCTCATTCTAGCGGGTTTGTATTATAGTTTCAATATGAGGCGAAAACTATGAAACTTATTTTCATTATATGATGCTTTCAAAGGGATTAAAAGAAGAGATTTTTCTTAAGACAGGCAAAAAAATCCGGTTCCGTTTCAGAGGCCTGAAAACGAAACCGGAAGCTGATATTTTTTATTTTTTCTTTGTACCAACATAGGAGCCCATTCCACCTGCCACATCTATTACATCAAAGCCCTTTTTCAAAAGAGAACTGCAGGTACGTTTGCTTCTTGCACCGGACTGGCACATAATATAGTAGGTTTTGTCCTTCATTAAATATTTTTCAGGGTTATTGATTAAGTTGCCCATGGGGATATTTTTTGCTGTTCTCATGGTTCCGCTTTTAAATTCAAATGGTTCCCGAATATCAATTAACTCAATGCTGCCAATAAGCGGGTCCAAATCATTGACATGAATTACTTTTCCAGTACTTCTTTTTAAAAATTCAAACATATTGTTATCTCCTCTAGTAGTTCCAGATATTTATGAAGCTTATTTTTATTATAAAACCTATTTTATTATTATCAGTGACTAACTCACATATACCGTCGGCTGAAACAGAAAATCCCCTGACAGGCACCATATGGCACCCGACCGGGGATTATACTTATGAATTAATTAACCTATTTACAAATACTCTCAATCTGTTCCTTTGTAATTTCGTGATCAATCTTCTCCTGTATCTTACAGTCCTTAATCCAGACTGCGCAGGGACCATTTGAAACACCAAGGCGTTTTGCAAGTCCGTCCGATTTATAGATGTCAATACAGGATACCCGTATATCGCTGTGGCTCTGCTCAAATTCTTTGAATACAGATAAAAGTTCTCTGGAATCTGCATCAACTGCATTATAGATATAGACCAGGGAAGGCTTTCCTTCATTCATAATCTGCTGCTCAAATATCTCACACTCAGAAAGGTGTTTTTCTGCTCCATAGCCTGCTACAGCTCCGTCTCCCACTGCAGTTGCAACCTGCTTTAAGAATTTATCCCGGACATCACCTACTGCATAAACTCCGGGTATATTGGTTTCCATCCGCTCATTGGTAATTAAATAACCACCCCGGTTCATATCCAGCATACCCTTAAATATCTCTGTATTAGGCAGATAGCCGATAAATAAAAGCAGCTGTCAACGGTAACCGGAATCTTTTCTTCCGTCTTTACATTTTTTAAGACAACCTTGCCAAGTCTTTCATCTCCCTCAAAGCTGTCCACAACTGTATTCCACATAAATTCCATTTTGGGATTGGCAAGTGCCTGAGCCTTTGCAATTTCATTACAGTCCATCTTTCCGTTCTCATGCATGACGGAAACGATGACTTTATCCGCAAATTTTGTTAAGAACATTCCCTCTTCAATGGCTGCATCGCCGCTGCCGATTACCATAACGGTTTTTCCGGTGTTGGCTGCTGCGTCACAGGTAGCACAGAAAGAGATTCCTTTATCATATAGATACAGTTCCTCATTCTTTGCACCGGTCAGACGGGGCTTTCCGCCGCTTGCAATGATCACTGCCTTTGCCTCAAAAATATTGCGGAAGGTTTCCACTTTTTTTATATCTCCCTCAAGAGATACGCTTCTTACATCGGTTAATTTAAAGTCCACCCCGAATTTTTTGGCCTGCTTATGAAACAGATCCATCAGCCCAAGACCGGTGGCTCCTTCCGGGAAGCCAGGATAGTTTTCAATCTCATTGGTGTACGTTGCCAGTCCTCCAACCAGAGTTTTTTCAATAATCAGTGTCTTTAATTTTGCCCTGCCGCAATAGATGCCTGCTGTTAAACCGGCTGCACCGCCGCCAATGATGACTACATCATACTGTAATGTCTTCTTTTCCATGGTAATAAGATCCTTTCCTAAAGGATTGGAGCAATCATTTCTGATTGCTCCATCCATTACATAAAATATTTTGCCAGTAATTTGCTTCCGATGAATGCTCCCACCAGAAGGAACGCTCCAAATACCCAGCCGGATAAGGAGAAGGATGCAATTGCGGTAAACAAAGCTCCGATATTACAGCCATTTGCAAGTCTTGCTCCGTATCCCATAAGCAGACCGCCCAGGATAGCTGCCACTACCTGGCGTAGGGTTTTAATCTTCTTTATTTTAAACTGTGATGCAAATAAGGTTGCCGCCAATGCTCCGAAGATGATACCAAGATTTCGGATGGAACCTCCGTCTGCCAGAAAGCTGGTATGAAGCTCCTGCTGCATCTTTTCTGATGCATAATAGGCCCAGCTTCCTGCGTCTCCGCCCAGTGCGTTATAAACCCAGGTTCCCCAGACAGCAAATGTACTTGTTACTCCCCAGCCTTTTTGAAATACTGTGAAATGAGCAATCTGGAAAACGGAAAGTAAAACAGCTCCCGCCACATAGGTTAAAGGTTCCTTTAACAGTTTTTTGTAAATCGGATGATCACCCAGTTTAATAAAAAACTCTTTCAATTTATTCACCTACTTTCAAAGCGGTTATTATTTAGCTTTCTCAATCACGATTTCCCATTCACCGTCATCTACTTCTTCAATTTCAACATTGTGTCCCTGTTTCCTTGCCCATTCAGGTACGTTCTTCATTGCACAGCTGTGGTCGATGGAAACAACCAGCACATCTCCTACAGATAACTCACTCATCTTTTTCTCTGTTTTCATTAACGGTACAGGACAAGCCTCGCCTAAACAATCCAGTGTAAATTCAGCCATTTTTTTATCTCCTTCAAATAATAAAATTTATTCAATACTTCCCATTTTCTTCTGCTGCCATTTCACAGCAGCTATGTAGAGCAATACAATAATCAGGCCCTGAACCACAATAGCTCCAAACCAGCCAAACACGTCAGGTAAAAATATCTTCGGAGCATTGGTATTTAATTTGCCCCAGAATCCCATGTCATGGGCACCCCAGACGGAACCTGCAATAAAAAATACCAGTGACAGCATCTGCATAAGGAAGCCCTCTCCTACACGCATTAATGTTCCGGAAGCACAGCCTCCTGCAATTACCATACCGATTCCAAATAAAACGGCTCCGAGCATTAACGGAAGCCCGATGGGGGATACCCCCGCCATGTTTAAATTGGTATCTCCGCCGCCCATGGCGCTGGCATACTTAATTGCCACAAATCCCACACTGGATACAGCAGCTGCCACTAAGACAGCTCTAGTTACTGACGTGCTCCCTGTTATACAGGGATCACGGAACGCCGCTGTAAAACAGAATCTGGAACGCTGTAGAATATAGCCAAATGCGATACCAAATATCCAGTAAACCGGAAGCTTATTACTCCCCTGCCCCAAATAGAATCCAAAAGCGATAATCAGTGCAGTAAGCAACAGAGCAAAAGGAATCTGACTCTTTTAGGCTTTCTTGGCTTACGCACTCTTTGTGTACCTGTTTCGGTACTTGAATTAGTCTCTGACACTTGAATCCTCCCTTCTACATTGATAATTATATAACAATCTTTACTGTTAAATTATATCATAATAAATGGAAAGCTGTTAATCAAGATTTTTATATGGTATAAGATTTACTTATACTCAAACAAATCTTGCCACTAGTCATAATGCGATAGATTTGTTATAATTGGCCAAGGGGAAATGCAATGAATTTTAACAGTTGACAGTTTTAAGAAGGGGGATTCTTATGAACGTTCTAAATCTGAAGATGTTTATTAAAATAGTGGAAACAGGAAGCATCTCAAAGGCTGCAGAATTAATGAACATCAGCCAGTCTGCACTAAGCCAGCAGCTTCGTGCCATGGAGTTAGAAATTGGTACCCGGCTTTTTGAGCGCAATTATAACGGGGTTGTTCCTACGGATACAGGTAAAATCGTATCCCATTATGCCACGGAAATTACATCTTCTTATGACCGAATGTTTCTTGATATCTCCAACTCTCAAAACCAGAATAAGACCATACATATTATGGCCAACCCCTGTGTCTATTCCTATGCCCTGCCCTGTACCCTTTATCATGTAAAGAACAATTATCCCCAATACACCCTTCAGATGGAGGTCATGTCAAGTCAGAACATTGAAGAAAAAATAACAAAAGGTCAGGCAGATATGGGGATTATCATCGGCAAACCAAAGGATAAAAATCTTTCCTCCAAAAAAGTATTTACCGACCGGTTCTGTCTGGTTGCCGGAGAAAAGATGGAGGTTCCGGATCAGCTGTCTTCGGAGGAACTTTATCATTATCCACTGCTGATGCTTGTAAAGAATCAGAAAACCAGGCAGCTCCTGGACAAATCCCTGGTAAAAAACGGAATTGAGATCGGAAGACTTCATATACCCTACACACTGGAATCCACGGAATCCATTAAGCTGTCGGCAATTAACGGTTTCGGACTGGCTTTTCTGCCCTATATGGCAATAAAAAAGAGCTTTACCATAAGCAGCTTCGCATCATTGAATGTCCCGGACTGGAGTTTGAAAATGATTACTACTCCATTAAACGTTCTGGTGATGTTCCTGCTTCTCCTGAATCGGCAAAGCTCATAAAATATATTGAAAAAATATTAAAGGACACTATCTGCTAGATGATATAGTGATCTCCCATACACCATTCATCACTTCATCCAACTGGTAACTTAATTTATTAACTTTGCAAAAGGATTCCAGATTGGAAATGGTGCAGCTGTGATCTGTAACCAGCAGATAGTCTTCTCCTTTTTGTATGGAATCCATAACTGCCTGCAGTTTCATTACTGGTACCGGGCAGATCTCGCCTAAACAGTCAATCTTTTTCATACGAACCCCTTTCTTTTCACCTAAGCGCATGTAAAAAGCTAAGTCCTACATTTTCTTTGCCAATGAATACACTTCTCGAACTGCAGCCATTATTTCGGACCATTCTAATTCAGCAGCGTAAGAAAACTTTTTTTGATAGGACAACCAGAGTTTTTTCATAATAAAACTGTACTCAATATCACTTCTGCCCTTACATTCTAGCTTTTTCTTTTGATAGGTTACGAATCAAGTCTTTCAGTTGTTTTGATGTTCTTATCATAAGAGAATCTCCATATACTGCCTTATAATTTTTTCCACTCGAAGCATTTGGGCATAAGACATTAATCTCCTAAGATTCTTATCCTTACGGCTTGTATATTGTTTAAGTGCTCCAAGAAAAGACTGGATTTCCAAATTATTTCGACTGCGTACCATATCGCAGATTGTACGCTCCATATCATAAATCGGAACCATATGTCCAAATGGAGTTCTGGCATTTGTAATTCCTACTTCGTGCAGTTCTGGCTTTATTGTATAAACATAAATACCATCTTCCTTCAGACGGGATGGGCTATATCCCCTTTTTACAGTGACAGAATATGGTGACGGTTCCCGATCAGTCAGATCATGAAAAAACAATGCCGTCTCATGTGAAAATACAGCTTGGCTGCATCGCAAATGGATCAGATACATGGTATCTACCCAAGTATCCTCTGATACATAGATTCCATGTGCGGCCTGTTTCAAATTTTTTTCTTTAATATAATTATAAAATATAGGTTTGGGAATACCCGCCGAAGTTATTTGTTCGGTTTGAAGCATCCCACCATATTCTTTTAAAAGAAAATCAAGTTGTTCAAATCTGGTCATTTCCTCACTTCCTTTCGTGCTACCATTATATATCAATGTAGCACGAAAGGAAATATTTTATACTATGACGATATTTTTTTACTCCTTAACCCAATAAAAAGTACCATCGTTCGTCCGATCCATAAAGCCATATTCAATAAGCGCTCTTCGAATGGCGGCATTATCATCATAAATTCTTTTTAAGATACGGTTTAACTCCTTCTCATCATATTGCTTGCCTGGGACAAAATTCTTTACAATTTCACTTAACACAACAAGCTTCTTTTCCCTTGCAGGGATGCTCTTTAAACCGCCTTTATCATTAAAATAGGTTTTTCTGATACTCTCAATCTCTTTATCTGTTATATTATAGCGGTCATCCACCATGGTGGCAGAGTTGTGTGCATCTTGCAGAACACTTCCTTCCAGCCGGCTAATCTCCTTTTGCGTCTGCTCAGACAGCAGTTCCATCATAGCCAGAAAAACCTTGGCCTGCTTTTCCTTTTCCCTTAATTTATACTTGTGGTTTCGAATGGTTGAATCAGCAACGCCCAGTGCAGAAGCTACCTCCTTATCTGACAATCCCTGTGCAATAAGCTGCAGCACCTTCTGCTGTGCCTGGGTAATTCCAGTATTCCCATAGCTCATATTCAGGACATAGGATAACATAGACCCGTGTTTTTCTTTTATATGCTCTTTCATTGATTTTTCTGCGTCATAGAAAAGCCCATCCTTTTCATAGATCCGTCCCTCCAGATAGCTTTCTCCGCAGACAACACAGGTATATGTTTCCCCCTCTTTGATATACCCGTTTTTTAGTTCATCCTTTGATGCGTCCCAAAAAATAGTATCATCTCCTCTCTATCTTATATATTGGATATAATAACACCTTTATTATTATATGTCTATATATTTATAGTTGTTTCAAATATATGTTTACTATTTTTATTTTTTCCGCAAAAAAAGCCACTGCATGTTTTGTCTCTGCAATGGCTTTAAAACTAACAACTCTTTTTTGCAATTCCCGGTCGTGTCATATTCATGGGATTCAGAACTATATTAACATCAGCCGGAGACAGCAATCCTTTTTTTATAATAAGCTCCCTCACTGGTCTTCCTGTCCGAATGGCCTCTTTCGCAATTTCCGCAGAATCTCTGTACCCGATGTGAGGACATAAAGCAGTAATGACTCCCACACTGTTTTCTACTAATTGACGGCATCTGTCCTCATTTGCAGTAATGCCTGTGATACAGTGATCTACAAATGTCTCTACTGCATAAGTCAACGTATCAAGGGATTGAAACAGAGAATAAAACACAATGGGTTCAAAGGCGTTTAACTCCAGCTGTCCCGCTTCAGCTGCTAATGTTATGGTCAGATCATTCCCAATGATATGGAAAGCCACCTGATTGACTACCTCAGGAATAACCGGATTTACTTTTCCTGGCATAATGGAAGAGCCGTTTTGTCTTGCCGGAAGGTTGATTTCTCCAAATCCCGTTCTTGGACCTGAAGACATGAGCCGTAAATCACTGGCTATCTTTGAGAGGGTAACTGCACAGGCCTTAACAGCTCCGGATACTGCTACAAAGGAATCCAGGCTTTGTGTTGCATCAAACAGATCAGAGGCCTGTATCACATCTATGCCAGATATTTCCTTTAACTTTGGCACAATCAGCTTCATGTAATGTACATCTGCGTTAATTCCGGTCCCTATGGCGGTTCCGCCTAAATTAACGTACCTGATTTCTTCAAATACTTTCTCAATACGGATCATATCCCTTTTGACAGCCGTTGCATATGCCTGAAATTCCTGCCCCAGACGAATGGGTACTGCATCCTGTAACTGGGTTCTTCCCATTTTAATCACATGATCAAATTCCTTTGACTTTTCCTCAAATGCCAGCTTAAGACGTTCCAGCTGTATTAATGCTTTCTTTAAAAGGACATAACATGTCATTTTGCCTGCTGTAGGAATTACATCATTGGTAGATTGTCCGCAGTTTACATGATCATTGGGATTAACCAGGCTATAGTCTCCTTTTTTGTCCGCCCAGGATCTCTATGGCTCTGTTTGCAATGACTTCATTGGCATTCATATTCAGGGAAGTCCCTGCTCCGCCCTGTATGGGATCTACGATAAAATATTCCAGAAACTTTCCTTTCAGCAATTCATCGCATGCCTGTACAATTGCCAGAGAGATTGCTTCATCCAGAAGACCAGCTTCAAGATTGGTAATTGCAGCGGCCTTTTTAATATAAACCACATTTTTAATCATCTCTGGATGCATGTTAAGTCCTGTGATATGAAAATTTTCTTTTGCCCTTAAGGACTGACTGCCATAATAAGCACTTTTTAAAACCTTCATCTCACCGATGATGTCTTTTTCCACACGATACTCTTCCTCTTTATCAGTCAACCTGTATTCCATAGGATACCCTCTCTTTTTTACAATTGTTTGATATGTAATTCTTGTAATAAGTATATATTCCATTTATACTATAATCAAATATCAATTGATTTATAATAATCATAACTTTACATTTATATGGAGGCAGCCATGTTTTCTGGAAAAGAATACGTTTATGAGGTCTACAAAGAGAAGAGTTTTTCAAAAGCAGCAAATAATCTATATATTTCACAGCCCTCGTTGAGTTCCACCATTAAAAGAATTGAAACCAAAATCGGTATGCCTATTTTTGACCGAAGCATAACACCTGTGGGGCTGACGGAGTGTGGCCTTAAATACATACAGGCAGCCGAATCCATTATGGCCATTGAACAGGACTTTCGTAATTATCTCGATGATGCCAGGAACTTACAGACCGGAACGCTGACCATTGGAGGCAGTAATTTATTTACTTCCTATGTCATTCCCCCTCTTATCTCCAGCCTGCACCAGCAGTATCCAGGGATTAATGTTACGATCATTGAAGACAATACCAGCAATCTTGAATCCCAGCTTTTACTGGGGTCACTGGATTTTATCGTAGATAACAGCACTCTGTGCGAAACCAAGTTTGATTCTTTTTTTTTATACCGGGAAGAACATTTAATGATTGCCGTTCCTAAAAAAAATACCAGATTAATCAAAGCCTTCAGGAATATCAGGTTTCTCTGGAACAAATCCGGTCAAATGCATGTCAGGACCCAAAAGTTCCAGTGGTGCCTTTGATGGAATTTAAGGATTACCCTTTCATTATGCTGAAGCCAAATAATGATACCATGCAAAGGGGAACTCATTTATGTAAAGCAAATGGCTTTAAGCCTGATATTCTGTTTGAACTGGATCAGCAGTCAACCGCTTATCACATTGCCTGCTCCGGAATGGGAATCTGTTTTGTCAGCGATACACTTTTATGTAAATCACCGGCACTTACAGATATGATTTATTACAAGCTTGACGAAGAAAAAAGCAAACGTAATATCTGTTTCTTCAGTAAGAAGAACCGGTATATTACGTTTGCCATGTCTGAATTTTTAAAATTAATTTCCTAGCTTGATAAATTATTTCATCATGTCTGCAATCTGCTCTGCATCCATAACATCATCGATTACCTTAGCATAATGAGCGTATGTTACAGTAAGGTCAGGTGATAAGATAAATGCTGCAGGCAGCTGCAGCTCGTCCCCCTCATACCTTCCATGAGAGAAGCCTGCTGCCATGGCTTTCCCGACTTTCACCATGGTCTTTAATCCAGCCAGATCTTTTTTACTGGCTGCCGGAAGGATTTCAAACTCCCGGTAGAGTTCTTCTTTTGGATCACAGACAATTTCAAAAGGGAACATATCTTCTTTTCCCATGTCCTCTCTTAATAAATCCGGATCACTCTGCAGAACCACCAGTAATTCTCCTCCTGCTGCCGTGATCTTTTCATAGTTTTTGGCATACTGGGAAAGGTCATACTGACACAGCGTGCACCCATAATAGCGGAGAAATACAAGAGCCAGTTTCTTTCCGCCTGCAGCCTCACTGAGCCGGACATTTTTACGAAAAGGTGTATCAAATGTAAAATCACGCATCTTGTCATTTACATATATTTTTCCCATATTGTGCACCTCGTTTTTTTAGTGAATTTATTTGGCGTTAAAAACATGCTCATTCAGACGCTTCATTGCTTCCTCAACTCTGCCGAAAGGAAGAGCAAGATTCAGACGAATGGAGCATGGTCCGTGGAACATGCGGCCATCCTGCCATGCAACCCCTACATCCCAGCCGGCCTTTTCCAGTTCATCAATGGTTTTTCCATTCTCTTTACACCAATCTGTACAGTCCATAAACAGCATATAGGTTCCCTGTGGTTTGGAAAGCTTTACACCTTTGAAATTCTTTGTAATATAGTCATAAGCATAATTTACATTGCTGGTGAGCACCTGGCACAGCTCATCCACCCATTCAGCACCTTCCGGCCCATAAGCACCGATTAACGCATGCATGCTCAGCACATTCATGTCATTGTAATGGGATTTACTGCTCTGGGCGCGGACGCGGTCTCTTAAATATGGATCATAAATAATGTGATAGGATCCAATCAGCCCTGCCAGGTTAAAGGTTTTGCTGGGTGCATAAAGAGCTATGGTACGCTTGCGGGCATCTTCACTGACGGACTGAACCGGAATATGCTTATTTCCGTCTAAAATAAGGTCAGACCAGATTTCGTCAGAAATAACGATACAATCATTATCCTTATAGACTTCCATAGCTTTCAATCTCCCATTTTTCCCATACACGTCCGCATGGATTGTGAGGATTGCAGAAAATAGCGGTATGAATCTTATGAGCCTTTATTTTTTTATCCATATCCTCATAGTCCATGCGCCATACACCGTTCTCGTCCTGCTTTAATGGACTATGTATGATTTTGCGTCCATTATTCTCAAGGCTCATGGTGAAACCGATATAGGTAGGGGAATGGAGAAGTATTGCATCGCCAGGTGCTGAAAATGCATTCAGTACAGAGATGACTCCGCCAAGTACACCGTTTTCATATCCGATGCATTCCTTTGTCAGTCCTGTTACCCCGTTTCTCTCCTCCTGCCACTTAATTATGGCATTGTAATACTCCTCTGATGGGCTGAAATAACCGAATGCCGGGTGCTGCACACGTTCCACAATGGCGGCACAAATGGATGGCACGGTTGGGAAGTTCATATCTGCAACCCACATCGGAATCGTATCATACCCATCCTTTGGAAGATCCGGGAGCGAAACCTGGTAAAGTTCCAAGACCATCCACAGCAATGGCATCTTTGCCTCTGCGGTCCATAATTGATGTAAAATCGTATTTCATAGCTATATCCTCCTTTATCTTAATTCACCGTCGGCTCGGTAAACTTTAGTGACAGCAAACACCTTGTATATATTTTATATATTTACTCCTCATCATCTGCAAGTGCCTGAACAATAATCGCTTTTTTGTTTTCCTCCAGGAACTCCTTTTTCACTGCTCCGGTATGGATACGAAGTAACGAGAATCCAACGCATATTGCCAGAATAACAATGGAAGCAATGATATCCTTTCCTTTTAAATCTTTAAATAAGTTAAAAGCTACCACTCCAGCACAGGCTGCAGACAGAACACAAATAATATTATACACCGGAACGGGCATACGAAGTGCACATTTTTTCCATTGATATGGATATTTTTTAGGCAGTGTAATACATGCCATATTAAGATATACATTCATCACCATGGATGGAATCATTACCAGTGATATAATGGAATCCAGACTGAATCCAAGCAGGATTGGCATTACGCTAAGCAAATAAAAAGCAAGCTGAATGACCCATGGAAAGCCACCTTTTGTTGTCTTTTTAAAAACTGGAGGAAGCCAGCCGTCTTCTGCAATCTTCATCAGCGGATAACGGAACATGGCAATGCCGCCTAACAAGCTGGTCGCAATGGCAAATACACCGCCGCCTAAAATGAACACAACATAAATGCTATTAGGGAATATTGCTTTGGCAGTTGCTCCCAAATTTGCTCCTGCGACCTGATCATATGGCAGTACTCCGGCAGCAACAATACTCATCACACCATATATTCCAGCTAATGCTACAGTAATCCAGAGAATTGCAAGCGGGATGGTTTTTTTCGGTTTCTCAGTAACTGCAACCATGGATACCGGTGCCATTGTGGTTCCCTGGCAGGCCCAGCCCATAATTGCAATTGCACTGACAAATCCAGCAAATCCTCCATGGAAGAAGCCACCATCTGCATTGGAAAAGTAGTCAGGTCTTACCTGAGGCATACCAATAACAAAAATTGCAATTGCTCCAATTAAAATCACTGTCATTGCATTTTCTAAAAGTGTTATAAAACGGGACCCCCGCAGAGTGCTTGCAAAAAAGAGAGTCATAATCAGAATCGCCACCGGACGGGTAAAGGGCGCTACTCCGGGAAAAACGGCTGAAATATAGTTAACCATACCAAGGGCATAGCTTGACATAGCCATGCTGTTTACGAGAGCCATAGTTGCTGAAAAACCAGTCATTGTGGGATTAAACAGCAGCGCTTTCTGGCTGTAATCCCCCCCTTTAAATACAAACATGGAACTCATGATTACATTGTACATATAAGCCAGAAGCATAAACAAACATCCGCCCACACATACCAGGACAATAGATCTGCCTGTATAACCAATCCCAAATCCAAGTAAAACAAAGATACCTGAACCAATTGCGCCACCCAAACCAAGACCGAAAATATTTAACATACCGAGCTTTTTGCCATGCTCTTCCATTATGTTTTCCTCCTCCGTGATCGTCTTATCAATTAGCTTTCATACATACTACAATACTGCGACCGCCTCAATTTCCACTCTGGCATCCTTTGGAAGGCTGCCTACCTGGAATGCCGCTCTGGCAGGGCAGGAACCCGTGAAATATTGTGCATAAACCTCATTCATTTCTGTAAATTCCCCAATATCCTTTAGTAATACGGTGGTTTTCACCACATTCTCCATTCCTGCACCGGCAGATTCTAAAACAGCCCGGATATTCTCCAGAGACTGCCTGGTCTGTGCCTTAATGTCATCTCCTGCAAATGATCCGGTAGACGGATTAATGGGAAGCTGTCCCGATACATAGATCGTTCCAGATGCCATAATTGCCTGAGAATAAGGTCCAATCGCAGATGGAGCTTTGTCAGTACTCAGTTCTTTTTTCTGCAACAAAGCATTCCTCCTTTTTTTATTAATTTTTTTATCTTTTTGATTGTAAATTTATCATAACACACTTCTCAATATTTGACAATAATTTTATCAATGTGACAAAATTTTTATATATTTTTTTGTTTCATAATTGATTCTTCATGGAAAAATGATATAATGGAAGAGAGTATGAAAGGAATGTGAGTGATAATGACAGATAACGAATTATTAGATATGTATAAACCGATGGTTTCTTTTTTATCCAGCCTGTGCGGCCCTGGCTGCGAGGTTTTGCTTCATGATGTGTCAAAATCAGACATCGGCACTGTAATAGCGGTTGCCAATGGCCATCACTCCGGGCGGGGCATTGGTTCTCCCATGACTGACCTGGCCAATCAGATCAGAAAAGATCAGATTTACAAAACCCAGGATTATCTTACCAATTATCATGGTGTGAGTAAAAGTAAGAATTTTATATCCAACACCTATTTTATTAAGAATGAGGACAGGCTGATCGGTCTGCTCTGCGTGAACCGGAATACAACAGCGATTCATGAATTGGATCTGGCTTTGTCCAATTTGAAAAAACATTATAATCTGACAGAAGGAAGAATGGATATACAGGAAGATTTAAGCACTCCGGTAGAAGAGATGCTTTCCACCCTTGTAACCCAGGCAGTGAAAGACGCAGGAGTATCTCCTCAGCGCATGTCCAGACAGGAAAAGATTAATATAGTAAAGCAGTTGAATGAACAGGGGATTCTGACCATGAAAGGGGCAGTTTCTGAAATTGCAAGGCAGCTTTTTGTTTCTGAACCCACTGTTTACCGGTATTTAAACCACAAATAACTTTTGCACACAAAAAGAGAGTTATGCAAGCAGATTTCTACTTATGCAATAACTCTCTTTTTAATGCCACTTACATTTCAAACATTTTCATGGCTTTCCCTTTTATGTATGCCACTTCTGCCTCTGTCAGATCCAAAAAGTCACTGTTGTCCATTGAACAATTGGAATCCTGCACATACATCATCTTGGTATCCTTCTGTGTGATGGAATAGAACCATACCTCTTTTGGTACATTATATACTTTTCCCTGCTCCATAAGAGTTAACTCTATTTTAAACTGATCATTTTCTCTTTCTGCTGTAATTAAAATTGCCTTTCCAGCCGCAAGTATAAACTGTTCATCAGTTGAGTGATGAATTTCGAGATGTGCGATTCCATCGATGTCATTATCCGGTTTCCAGTTTAATGCTTACCAGCCATTTCTCGTTTTTATATACACATAAGATTCCTTCATCATTATTTTCATATATATCTGGTCTCATATTAGTTAACCTCATACTTTCTTATTTTTTGACTTTATAGCTCTGTCCTTCCGGCAATTGGTACCCCGTAACCAAAAGCCCCTTCCATAGCGCAAACCTTTGCAGCGAATGTTGCTCCCTGTTTCATTGCAGCCAGTAATCGCAACTCCATTTTATAATCATCCTCTTCTATAAGTTCAGCTGTTTCAGAGCTTTCTAATAAGGAGCAGAGAAATGCAGAAAAGTAGGAATCTCCAGCACCCATTGTATCAATTACGTTCTCTGCCTGCACTGCTTTGGCATAATAAGTCTTATTTTTGTATAACACATAAGACCCTTCTTCCCCCACGGTTCCCAGTACGATTTTTACCCCATTCCCCTGTACTTTCCGCATCTCTCTTTCTCTGTCTTTTTTCATCTAAATGGGCACAGGACAGAATTGCAATTGTAACATATGGGCACACCTTAATCAGGTATTCATCCGTCCATCTGGTAGAAAAATCAAATGCTATTGGCACACCAGTTTCTTTCAGCTTTTCCAGATCATCTTCAATGTAACTGTTTAGGTTTGTATAAATCAGCTGGAAATTCTTAATATAACCAAAATCTTCATCTGTAAAATTAAATGGATTTTCCTTTGCAATTCCTCCTTTATTGGAACCAAGAAATACGCGGTCACTATTATTTAAAGTGACAAGTGCAAATCCATTCTCGCCTTTAAATGTTCTGCAGTGGCTGTCATCTATACCAATCTTTACAAGTGTATTATGAACACAATCAGCTACCTCGTCAGTTCCGTACTTCCCAAGATAAGCGCATTCTAATCCATTCATTGCGGTGTAGACACAGGTATTCACGCATTGTCCGCCTGGATACATTTTTCCTCTGGAAAGATATTTATCACAGACATTGTCCCCGATAGCTATTATTTTGCTGTGTTTCATGCTTCTATTCCTCCTGATTATAGTCTTAGAAAATTAATGCCCCAAGAAGCATAGCCACTGTTACAGATACAACCGTACAAACCAGACCTGGAATCATATAACTATGATTGATAACAAATTTTCCAATTTTTGTTGTACCGGCAGAATCAAATGCTAATGCCGCTACGCATTGACCGGACGCCGGGATAAAATAATTCGAAGAACAGGCAATCCAGCCAGCAACAATGATATTAGCAGGAAGTCCTAATGCAATACCAATCGGAACCATGATCATGGTTGTAGAAGACTGACTGGTTGTGATCGCTCCTACAATAAATACTGCCAGGATGTAAATCCAGGGATACTGATTTGTCAGCGCTGACATATTATCTGTGATAAAGGATGCCTGATCCCCGATAAATGTATTAACCAACCAGCAAAGCCCAAAAGCTAAGATCACTGCAAACATTCCGGTTCGGAAAACTGGCTGATCCAATACTTTATTGCTGTCAAGCTTTGTTACGAGTACCATCACTGCTGCTGCAACTAACATAAATATTTCAATAACGGTGGTTAACGGCAGTTTTGAACCATCGGAAAGCGTTGGAACCAATGCTTTCACTGCGCCTAAAAGAACAATGCCTACCATTGCAGTTAAATATTGTGACAGATGCTTTTGCTTCTTTTGATACTTCTTTCTCCTCTTTCTGTTTTTCAGCTGATGTAATAATCTGACCAGCTGCAACACGCTTCTGGAATTCTGGGTCATCTGCAAGTTCTTTTCCTTTTTTGATAACTGCAAGTGCTGCTGCAACAGTTCCCAATCAGAGTAGCCGGAATACAGACAAACAGCAATGTAAAGATATTTACACCTGTATAAGGTGACTCAGCCATAAATGCAAGAATCGCTACGGTAGCTGCGGATATTGGACAAGCTGTAATAGCCTGCTGTGATGAAATAACGGAGGCGGAAATTGGACGTTCCGGCCTTACCCCGGTATCAATTGAAATTTCATTAATTACTGGAAGTAAGCTGTATACTATGTGCCCCGTTCCACACATAAACGTAAATACATAAGAAACAATTGGTGCCAATACTGTAATCATTTTAGGATTTTTTCGAAGAATCTTTTCCGCAATCATTACCAGGAAATCAAGGCCCCCACACGCCTGCATTGTTGAAGCGGCACATATTACTGCGATCATAATCAGGATAACTGTAATTGGTGGATCAGATGGTTTCACATGTAATACAAAAGTCATGATTAACATTCCAATGCCTCCAGCAAATGCAAGGAATGTACCCCCCTTTACGCACACCCAGGAATATAATTGCCAGGACAATAGCTAACTCTATCCAAAACATAACAAATCCTCCTCTAGTTTATAAATTTTGTCTTTTCTTTTAAAAACAATGCGCGCACATTATTAATACTCACAACCGTTCGATCTATTTTATATTGTATCTAATTGTATTGCTTTGTATTTGATACAATATTATATTTTTCTTGCCACCTTGTCAATAGTTATTGATTTTTTCTACATATTGTATAATTTATTAGCAATTATTTGGGCATTTTTCACATTAGCTAAATACATTATAATACATTTGTTATAAAAAGGCCCCAGCATAGAGAAGTCTCTCCATACCGGGACCTTATTACGCTCCTGACGTACTATATATTTAGTATTCTACTTTCCACATATAACGGCGTGTTGGCAATGGATGCTTGCGTTCCGCTGCCAGCTCATGGTTATAAATCGGATATACATTATTAAATAAAGAGTGATTGAAATAATCGATTACAGAAGCATCAATCACAGATAAACCAAGCTCTTTTGCATCCAGAATTTCTATGTTTTTAGCATATTTTCTCAAGAATACAAGTGCTCTTTCATCTAGCTCCCGCGTAGAACCTTCGGAAATCTGAATCATAAATGGTCTGTTAGAATCTGTAATTTCAAATGGTCCATGGAAATACTCTCCCGTATGAATAGAACTGGAATCCAGCCACTGCATCTCCATAAATATACAGATACTTTCCATATAAGCCGCTCCATAAGATGCGCCACTGCCCATTGTATAAATAACACGATCATTCTTTCTTGCCACTGCAAATTCCTTTGCCCGATCAGCCACATGATTTCTTGCATTACGAATAATTGTGGTAATCATTTTGGTACCTTCATAGAATTTGTCATAATTTGCATAACCCTCTTCTGTCTGTGCCAGAAGTTCAACTGCTATATATAAAGCGCAGAGTGTTTTTTCTCCAGAATAATCGATATTACCGGCAAGATGGTCCGGGCTTGCATCAAAAGAATACAATACAATATAATCACCAAACTCAACAATCTCAGACTCCTCCAGCCATGTAAGAATAATTACGGCTGCTCCTCTGTCTCTTCCAAGCTTAGCAGCCTGAATTGTTTCTGGTGTATTACCTTTATGGCATGCAAGAACAATAATAGAATTTTCTCCAAAATCTTTTGGTGTGCTATGGATAAATTCGCTACTGTTGATCCAGGCTGATTTAATCTTTGCACTTTCTTTTTCCATAAATGTTTTAGCAGGATAAAGAGCTCCCAGGGATCCCCCGCATCCTACCAGATAAAGAGATCTTACACCGCCCTTATCTTTCTTTGCTTCAATTATTTCTGCTATGATTCTTTTGATATCTGAACTATTATACGACATATTAATTCTCCTTTTATGTTTGTTTTGTATTTAAATTTTATAGTTTTATAATAATACATTATAATACATTTGTCAATAATCAAAAGATTAAACCGGTAAATATGGTTTTCTTGTATACAAACGTAGCTTATTGTATTATAATAATTTCTATATCACAAATTTGGTAATTATATAGGAATAAGAGGTGAAGTTTTATGGAATTAAACAGTACAGTCGCTACCCCGCTCTATCAGCAGCTTGAGAATATACTTCGCAGTGAAATCGAACGGGGAGAACGTGCCGCTGGTACGCGTATCCCAACAGAGAATGAATTAAGCGAGCAATACAATGTAAGCAGAGTAACGGTAAGGAAAGCGCTGGCCAGACTCTCAGAGCTTGGTTATCTGGAGCGGAAAACCGGTAAGGGGACTTTTGTGGCGGAAAAGAAACTGCAAAGAGGTATTTCTGCCGGTGCAATAAGCTTTACAGAACTGTGCAAGCTAATCGGAGCAATTCCTGGCGCAAAAACCACAAAAATTGCACTGGAAGACCCCACCGCCAAAGATATTGAGCTTATGAATTTAAAGCCAGATGAAAAAATATTAGTATTAGAGCGCATCCGTTATGCAGATTCCAAACCCGTGGTATTGGAGTCAAACAGATTTCCTGAGATGTTTTCATTTTTATTTTCTGAAAATCTGAATGATCAATCACTCTATGAAATTTTGAAAACCAAGTACAACATTTTTTTAGAGCATTCTTCCAAGGAGATCGACATTATATTCGCACCTCCGAAAGAGGCCAGATCCTTAGAAATCGCAAAAGGTTATCCTCTTTTACGTATTGACAGTGTTGTACATGATTCAGATAATACTCTCACCATTCTTTGCCAACAACTCTGTATTGGTGATAAATTCAAATTAATAATTTGAGTAATTAAAATATCCTTATACAAAAAGAACTGCCGTATAAACCGGTATAAATCCGGAATAAACGGCAGTTTCACTTTTAGCTTTCAATTATTTTATTTTTCAGATTCAAAGGCTTCCTGCAATGCATGAAGAAATGTATCAGGACTCTGAGCACCTGAGACAGCATACCAATTATTAATTAAAAAATAGGGTACTCCATTGATATTCAGTTTCCGGGCCATATCCTCGTCCTTTTTCACCTCTGACTTAAGCTGATCGCCATCCAATTGTATGGATAGATCAGCAATATCAAGACCAGCTTCTTCCGCCAGCTTAAAAAGAGCTTCCCTGTCACCGATATCCATTCCTTCTTCAAAATATCCCTGAAAGAATCGGTTCACCAGTTGGTTCGCTTTTCCCTTTGACTTTGCATACTGAATTATTTCATGAGCCAATCCTGTGCTATTAAGTTTTAATAAATCAAAACGATAATGAAGTCCGACTTCAGCTGCTGCTTTCACAATCATATCATTATTACGTTTTGCTTCCTCATAGCTGGTATGGTACTTATCTGCAATCACCTGATTAATGTCTTTTCCTTTTACGGATTCTCCTGACATATTTAACTCAAAACTTCTATATACGACTTCCACTTCATCTTTATGCTCAAACTTATCTAATGCCATTTCGAACTTTGTTTTGCCCATATAGCAGAAGGGGCAGACAAAATCGGACCAAACTTCTATAATCATACGATCAGCTCCTTTTCCTTTTTGGCTGTTTAAAGTATCTTCCTTTTTTGAAAGATACCTTCATTATACTGACAATGCACAAAAAAGCAAAGGGGATTCTGTACTTTTATTTTAAAAGAATCCAATAATTTTCATATTCTGTCCCATCATGTCCAACCAGTTTATGATCTGTCCATTGAAAATTCATTTTTTCCAGTGCTTTCCTTCTTTCTCCCGCCAGAGGTATTGCTTTTGTCGCAATAAATTGGCATTCAAATAATTTATAAATAGGTGCAATTAATATGGATAACAAGTTTTCAATGCAGTCTTCTGTTTCATAATCGCTTCTTAAATCCATTCTTAATAAACCGCATTGATTAAAATCATCACTGGATCTTCTCTGAAACACCTCTATGGTACCAATCACTTCATCCGTCTTTTTCGAGATTATGGACCAGCGTACAAAGCTTTTTCGTCCATATTCATCAATCCAGTAATTTACTGCCTCTTCCATACGTTTATATGAATTATAATAGAAATCATCACCATGACAGTTATCACTATTAAAGAACGGCACGGATTTTTTATCACTGTAAACACGTAAAAGAAAGGGAACATCCTTATGCTCTACAAACCGCAAAAGATAATTATCGTTTTCCAATACAGGACACAATGCATAAACATCTGACATATAGAAACCTCATCTCTCATTTTCTTCTATTATAACAAAGGAACCATGACTACACTGTGTCATGGTTCCTTTGTTATTCAGTCATGTGAATCGGGTTTAAAATACCAGTTCCAGTCACCATGGTAGATCATTCGCTTATTCATTCCACCATCTACAGTAATGGTTTCTCCTGTAATAAAATCCTGCTCACATAAAAATGTCACCATCTTTGAAATATCCTCTGGCGTTCCCACTTTTCCTGCCGGAATCGCAGCCACATCTTCCCGGCCAAATTCCTCCTGTTCCGTCACATTAATCCAGCCAGGTGCAATACAATTTACCAAAACCTCCGGACCTAATGAGATTGCCAGTGCATGAGTTAAAGCAACAATCCCACCTTTTGCGCTGGCATAGGCTTCCGTATCAGGCTCTGACTGAAATGCACGGGAAGAAGCAATGTTAATAATTCTACCCCGGTTCTTTTTCAATTCATCCTTGCATAAACGGCTTAATTCGTATGGTGCCTTTAATCCGATGGATAAGGTATAGTCGAATTCTTCGTAAGTTAAACCTGACAAGATTCCTTTATTTCCCCGGCAGGCGTTATTGACCAAAACATCAATCCGTTTCAGCTTATCGAGGGCAAATTGAATGAAACTTTTCAGGACTGCCGGATCTGACACATCTCCATTATAATAAAACAAACCGGGAGTCTGGTTTACAAAATCCAGAGATCTTTTTTCGTCTGTGTCAATGAAACATACCTGATCTCCTGCATTGATAAAATCAGAGCATATTTGTTTCCCTATTCCGTGAGCTCCCCCCAGTCACAACTACGCCTCTGTTATTACCCATGCTGCACAATCTGTACTTCCAGACCATTGGGGTCTTCCACAAAAAAGAAAGTGGTGGAAGGTGTCGGTGAAAAGGGTCCGCTTTTAATTTCTATCTGATTCTGCTTCATATGCGCCATTGCCTCTTCAATTGATGGAACGTCAAATCCAATTGTTATCCCTTTACTCTCCTGGGATATACCATTCTGTTCAATTAATTCAATGAGGGCATTGCCCGGCTCTCCAAGCATGGCGATTTTCATATCTGGTCCTGCTTCAAATTGACTTACAATGCCAAGACCAATGATGTTGTGATAAAATTGGATTGATTCTTCTAAAGATTTTACATGAATAGTAGTCCAACAAAACTTCATATTCTGCCTCCGTATTTACTAATATTTTTATTAAGCTGCCTCAAACTGACTGTTATAGAGCTGTGCATAAAATCCGTTCTTTGAAAGCAGTTCCTCATGGCTTCCGCTTTCGATAATATCACCATCCTTCATAACCAGAATTAAATCTGCATTTAATGGTTGAAAGCCGGTGTGCAATCACAAAGGACGTTCTTCCTTTTGTGAGCTGATCCATAGCTGTCTGAACCATACGTTCTGTACGTGTATCAACCGAGCTCGTGGCTTCATCAAGGATTAATAAAGGTGCGTTTTGTATCATGGCTCTGGCAATGGTAATCAGCTGCTTCTGACCTTCTGAAAGACTTGCTTTATCATTTAATATTGTATCATAACCCTTGGGTAATGTCATAATAAAATGATGCAGCCCTACCGTTTTGCAGGCATTGATCACATCTTCCTCTGTCACCCCCTGCTTACTGTATATAATATTTTCCCGTATGGTTCCTTCAAAAATCCAGGTATCCTGCAATACCATACTAAACTGTGCATGTACATTCTCTCTTGGTACCTGATTTACCGGTACCCCGTCAATCAGAATTTCTCCTCCATCGGTCTCATAAAATCTCATAAGCAGATTGACCATGGTAGTCTTTCCGGCTCCCGTAGGACCAACGATAGCCACCTTCTGTCCTGCGTCAATTTTAGCAGAAAAATTATTGATTACCGGCTTATTGGGTGTGTAACCAAATCTGACATTTTTAAATTCCACAGTTCCTTTTACATCAGTTAAAACATTCTTTTTCTCTGATTCATTCTCAAGTTCCTCTTCATCAAGGAATTCAAAAACACGTTCACTTGCTGCTGCCGTCCTTTGAAGATTATTCATGGCCTGAGCGATCTGGGATAACGGCTGGGTAAATAAACGGATATACAACATAAATGCCACAATCACACCAAAGGTGATGGTTCCTTTCATAGCAAGAGCCGCACCAACCACGCACACAGCAACATAGCCAAAGTTCCCCACAAAGTTCATCAGAGGCATCATGAGTCCTGAAAGAAACTGTGATTTCCATGCACTGCTGTATAAACTGCGGTTGCTGTTTTCAAAAGCATCTTTCGCTTCCCTGCTGCCATTATAAACCTTAACAACATTATGGCCGGTATAAACTTCCTCAATCAGCCCATTAATCTGACCTAATTCTGTCTGCTGTTGTTTAAAATATTTCTGTGACTGTTTCATGATAATCATCATGAAACTAAAACCTATTACGCTGGAGCCTACCGCAGTCAACGCAAGAATCCAGCTGTTATAAAACATCATGATTAAAGAACCAGTCAGCATGGTAAAAGCTGAAATTAAAGTTCCAACACTTTGATTTAATGTCTGTCCGATGGCATCTACATCATTGGTCACACGGCTTAATACATCTCCGATGCTTACGGAATCAAAGTATTTCAAAGGCAGCTGGTTCATCTTCTGTGAGATATCTGTTCTCATCTTTTTCGAAATAACCTGAGTAATGGTTGCCATAACCAGACTCTGTATATAGTTTAACAGTAGAGAAAATGCGTAAAACACAGCCAGCGTCCGCCCAATTTTTAAAACGGCATTCATGTCAATGGTTCCCAGAACAGGTGCTCCATTTACCATGGCAGGAAGCCCTTTCATGATTTCATTTGTTAAATTTTTTAATTGATCCGGTCCAATAATCTGTAATATGGTTCCAGCCGCAGCCGCAGCCAGAGCAAAGATGATGGCAGGAAGATATTGTTTGCAATACGCCAGAAGCTTTGTCATCGTAGTATTAAAGTTTTTGGGTTTTTCCACAACCTGCCCCATTGATCCCTTTCCCATGGGACCGCCTGACATTGGGCCTGTATGGGAATTCTTTTTTCCTCGTTGTTCACTCATGATATTAATTCCTCCTGACTAAGCTGTGACATTGCGATTTCCCTGTAAACACTGCAGGTTTGAAGCAACTCTCTATGTGTTCCTTTTCCAACTATCTTTCCTTCATCAAGAACAATGATCTGATCTGCGTCCATGATTGTTCCAATTCTCTGTGCAACAATCAGACTGGTAGCTCCCTGGGATTCCTTTTTAAGAGCAGTTCGTAACACCCGGTCAGTTTTATAGTCCAGTGCAGAAAAGCTGTCATCAAAAATATAAATCTCCGGTTTTCGGCATACGGCCCGGGCAATGGCAAGACGCTGTTTCTGTCCTCCTGATACATTGGTCCCTCCCCTGTGTGATCTCCGCCTCATACTGATGTTCCATATTCTCTACAAACTCACTGCCCTGAGCAGTCCTTACTGCTGATTTAATCTCATCTGGCAGTGGTTTCTTCTTTCCATTATCACCAAACGCCACATTGCTGCTTACTGTCCCGCGAAACATTACTGCTTTCTGGGGCACATAACCAATCTTATTATGAAGAGCCTCCTGTGCATAATCCTTTACATTCACGCCATCAACCAGAATCTCGCCTTCTGTTGCGTCATAAAACCTGGGAATCAGACTGATCAGCGTACTTTTACCGCTTCCGGTAGAGCCGATAAATGCCACTGTCTCACCCTTACCTGCCTGAAAACTAATGTTCTCCAGAACATAGTCGGCAGCTCCCGGATATTGAAAGCTGACATTTTTAAATTCAATGGTTCCCTGGACCCCCATTTCCCCATCTTTTTTATCTCCGTCCATAATAACTGGCTTTGTTTCAAGAACCTCATTAATACGGTTTGCAGAGACGGTTGCTCTTGGAAGAAGGATAAAAATCATTACCAGCATCATAAAAGACATGATTACCTGAACTGCATAAGATGAAAACACCACCATGTTGGAGAATATCGTCAGCCGGTCCATGGCCTGGGCAGCGTTAATTAGATTTGCTCCAATCCAGTAAATTGCCAGAGACAACCCGCTCATTAATGTAGTCATCATGGGCATCATAATTGCCATGCCCCGGTTGGTGTATAACTGGGTGGCAGTCAGTTCCTGATTGGCCTGTTCAAACTTCTCTTCCTGATAATGCTCTGCATTATAAGCTCTCACTACCCGTAAACCGGTTAAATTCTCTCTTGTAACCCGGTTTAAATTGTCCGTCAGTGACTGCATTTTTTTAAATTTGGGCATAATGAATATCATAATTGTTCCAATTACCACAACCATAATTCCGACTGTAACACCTGTTGCCACAGTCCACTCATAACCTTTTCCTGCTATTTTTGTAATCGCCCAAACCACCATGATGGGAGCCTTAATAAGCATCTGAAGCCCCATGGTAATAAGCATCTGCACCTGGGTGATATCATTGGTGGATCGGGTAATTAAACTGTCAGTAGAAAAGCGGTTAATCTCTTCCATGGAGAAAGAATCTACTTTTGAGAACAAAAGACTTCTGAGTCTCTGGGAAAAAGAAGCCGCAATTCTGGCTGCAAAGAAACCGACTGCTACTGCAGAAATCAGACTGCCTAAAGCACAAACTAACATTTTTGCTCCAGCCGCCCATATGTCTGCCATCTCACTTCCTGGAACCTGTGTCAGCCTGGTAATTTCTGACATATAGTCTGGAAGCTTTAAATCCAGCCAGACCTGAGCAACAATAAATAACAGACTGGCAAAGACCTGCAGCCATTCTGACTTTTTCAATCGTTTCAGTAATTTTATCATGTATGATCCTCCTCTTTACTAACTTCGTTATATACTAATAGTATTAGTTAATTCTGGTAAAATATGCAGCCGATTAATCGGCCGCACATTAATTAAACTCCTGGGGATTTCTTTCTGCAAGCTTCTTCATTATCCGGATCAACTCCGTGGCATCCGCTTCTCCCAGATACTCAAGCATGCTTCTTGTAATATTTAAAATCATATTAGAATGTTCTTTTGCCTGTTCTCTTCCTGCTTCTGTTAAATCTACAAGAATTCTTCTGCGATCCTCTGTGTCAATTCTCCGGGTAATCAGGCCTTTTGCCTCCAGACTATTCAGCGCTGCAGCGATTCTGGCAGAGGTGATACCCATTTCATTGCTGATTTCACTTGGAATAATACCGCCCTTACGCTTTGAGATATAAAAGAGCATAAAATTTTCGCCATGCATGGAATCATGAATCTTCTTCTGCCCATTCATATGACGCATCTGGTGCATGATCTGCATATATTCACGGGCCAGGCTTGTATAATCCATTTTGTCACCTTCTTGTTTTATTTTAATTAGCTAACACAGTTAACTATATACACTATTAATTATTTTGTCAATAGTTGTTTTTGAATTTTATTATTTTTTATTCAGGATATAACTGGTAACTGCTTTAATATCTTTATTGTTACCGGTTTCATTGATTTCCTGACTGAGCTCATAATTTGTTATAAAGGTACCATCCTTTTGCTGAAAGCATACTTCAGCAATTAACTGCCCGCTGCCCCCGTCATATTGATCGGAAACGATTGTAATAATGTCCTTTAACCCATCATTATTTAAATCTTTAAATGAAACTGCTTCAACATCAACACTGTAAGGAAAGCCGTTGGTAAATTCGTAGAAAATATCCCCTTCTTCATTGGTCAGATAAAAAACTACCGGCACATGATCACCCTGAGTCAGCTTTCCAGATACAAATTTAACTTTTCCCCATGAATTCAGATCGACCATAAAGGATTGATTCTCAATCGGTTCAAAACCTTCTATGTTTTTCAGGTTGTGAGGAGCAAAGTCAAACTTACCTTCAGGAATGGTCATTACCGTATCTTCCGATCTCTTGGTAATTGCAATTTCTGCAGTCATTTCACTGGGAGATTTAAATGTGAGTTTCAATGTACCCTCATTTCCTCTTGTATCATTTACAAGCACGCACTCTGCTGTATCTCCATCTACAATTCCTTCAAATTGAGAATTGTCTATATTGTAAGAAGGACTGCCGCTCACCGCTGTAATCTCTCCCTTTAGTTTACCGTTGTAAATACCGTTAATCACAAAGGTGATACCTCCGTTTTCAGGGAAATTGCTGTCTGTATTTCTGATCCAGTTCTTTTTAAAATATTCCATATAATCTGTTTCTTTTTCTTTCTCTGCCATGGTAGTTTCAGAAGGCTTACTCTCCTGAGATGATTGTATGGATATGGTAATATCCTGAGTCTCTTTCACAGAAGAGCTTTCTGTTTCCTGTAAGCGGTCCGACGAAGCCGCTTTCCCGCAGCCTGCTGCCAGGCAGGATACTGTAATTATCGTGAGTAATAATTTTTTATTCATAATACCTCCATTTAATTAAGGCTTCATCTTACTGATGAAATTTCAATTTTTCTATTGCATAATCTTACACCGGATTCCCGATGTGAGATAATGAGGGCTGTTTTATTCTGTATCAGTTGTTCTGCCGCCTGTAATACCAGCCGTTCTGACTCATAATCCAATCCAGATGTCGCTTCATCAAACAGAATAATGGGAGCATCTTTTAAAAATGCCCTGGCAATTGCGATCCGCTGCCGTTGTCCAAAGGACAATTTACTACCTTTGTCTCCCACAAAATAATCGTAACCACCCGGCAATTCCATAATGAAATCATGGGCACAGGCTTCCTTCGCCGCCTCAACAATCTGTTCAAAGGACGCTTGTGGGTTGCCGTAACGTATGTTTTTTTCAATGGTGCCATAAAACAGAAATGGCCGTTGCGGAATATATGCAATCATCTGGCGGAGTGCATTGGGCCCGTATTCCTCCAGACTCTTTCCATTTATTGCTATATAACCTTTATCCGCATTATAAAATCCCAACAATAATTTAAAAAATGGTTGATTTGCCGCAGCCCGACCTGCCGGTTATGACTGCCACCTCATTTTGATAAATCTGCATATTAAAATGTTTCAGCACTTCTCTGTTGTTTTTATAGCTAAAATCCACATTTCTAAACTCAATAAAGCTCTGGTTTTGATTCTCCTCCAGCCGGTCTGGTACATGGATTACCTCTTCCTCCATATTTAAAAAGGATTGAATGCGTTCCAGGCTTGCAATATTATCAAAAAGTTCTGGTAATCTCTTTCCTGCTGATAAGGCAGCCCAGATGATACTGGCTTCCAGATTCATAAGTGCTACCAGTGTACCATAGGTTGTCTTCCCCGATTGTACCATAACAGATCCCGCAACGAGAAATACAATGCTGCATAATACAGTAAAACCACTGTTCATAGCCTCTAAAAATGCACCAATCTTCTCCCTGTCCAGGGCTTTTCCTGCATAATGTTCATTTGTAGTACGAAATTTTCCGGACAACACCTCATTTAACTGATATTCCTTAATGGTTAATATTCCGGATAAAATATCGGATGAACGCTCTGACAGCTGTGCACTTGCACCAGCGGTTAAACGGCCCGCTATTTTTACCCGTTCTGAGAAAGCAGCATTTGCCAAAACACAAAGGAGTGAAATAAAAAAGCAATAACAGTGTCAAAGTATGATCCAGCAGAAACATGGGAATTACACTGGTAATCAATGCAATTATGGGATTAAATGCTTCCTTGTATTTAGACCGGTAAAGTTCTTCTGCCTTATTTATATCATAGATCATCTGTGAAAGAAACTCTCCGCTGTGGCTGTTTTCAAAATAGGAAACTGGCAGCCTCGCTTTCTTTTCCATCACACTTCTTCTTAGCCCAGCCTGGAAACGTAGAACACAGCATCTGTATATGTATTGGGACAGGATTGAAATTACAAAGGACATAAAAAACAGTGCAGCATAAAGGAACAGTTTCCCCATCATATGTTCATAGTTCCCACTGACAGAAGCATCAATGAGGACCTGTGGGATCAGAGAAATCGCAATGGCCATTCCCGAATATCCAAATCCCAGGGAAAGAAGAAAGACAAGATACAGTCTCTTTTCATTCCCCAGATAGTCCAGTGCCTCTTTTATCTGAGACAGGTAATGTTTCATACCAAATCCCTCCCCATACCATTCTGGCTATGAAATAATTGATAATAAAGTCCTTTTTTTCCAAGCAGTTCCTGGTGACTCCCCTGCTCTTTCAAATACCCGTGGTCCATCAAATAAATCCTGTCATAGTCCAGGACTGTATTCAGCTTATGAGCAACGGAAATAACGGTTTTGGACTTTAATGTCCTGTCAATCAATTTCATGATCTCCTTCTCTGATTTTGGATCAAGAGCCGAAGTCGGTTCATCAAATATAATCACTTCACTGTTTCTAAGAAGAGCCCTTGCAATGGCAAATCTCTGCCTCTGCCCTCCCGACAGATTGACTCCATTTTCCTCCAGTATGGTGTTATACCCCTCAGGCAGGCTTTCAATAAAAGAAGCAAGCCCGACGTCTCCTACCGCTTTTTCTATCTCTGCTCTGGTTGCACTGCGGTTTCCGTACAATAAGTTTTGTTCAATGGTATCCGGAAATAAAAAAGTCTCCTGAGAAACGATGGAAAAGCATCCCCGCACCAGTTTTATGTCCAGATCTGAAACAGGTGTTCCATAGAGGAAGTAATTCCCCTTCTGAGGTTCAAACAGACCCAGTATCAGATTCATTAAAGTTGTCTTTCCACTTCCAGACCCTCCTACAAATGCAATACGCTCTCCTTTTTTCAATTCAAAGGCAAGATTATTTAAAATAGGATTTTAAACCATCATAAGAAAAAAACAGATATCCTGAAATTGTATCACCTGGTCGGAAAAAAAGGAAGGCTGGTAATATTGCCCCCACTGCTTTCTTCCGGTGCCTCTAACAGTCTGCGCAACCGGTCTGCGCTGACTCCCGCTTTATTCAGTTCCACTAATACTGACGTAAAATTGCTGATGGGCGATGAAATGAACCCCAGCAGCACAAGAAATGAAATAAAATTTTCCGCTGTTAATGCTCCTTTTATCACCATACCAGCTGCAAATATACTGCAAAACAAAACAGGCAGGCAGCGAATCATAGAGCTGAAAGCATTTGTCATAGCCTCTTTTTTTTTTTGCCGTTTTAAATCAGCCTGATAAACTTTCCAGATATTGGTGTCGATTTCAGATAAATTTATCTCCTGTAAATTATAGCTTTTCTCTGTCTCATAGCATTCAAACAGTTCCTGGGTTTTAGCAGTAAGTGCATCCTGTTGTTTCTTCTTTTCTCTGGTAAAACCAGCAATGCTGTTCAAAAAAATTATGATACAGTATGGTGGTAAATGGAATCCAGATCATGGATATTAAAGTAAGCTTCCAGTCTGTGGCTAATAAATAAACCAGAATCACCAAAACGCTGATTCCATTTAAAAAAACAGAAAACAAAAGCTGTTCAAAGTATCTGCTGACATCGGAGATATCTTCATTCAGTTTATTTAAAAAAGTGCCCTTCTGCTGTCCCATAAGATAATCATAACGTATATTCATGATCTTTTCTATTACATCCTGCCTCAAACCACTGGTCATCTGGATACTTAATCTTCCAGTAACCAATTTGGAGCTGTAAATTACCACAATCCAAATGAGAGTCAGACAAAGTATCTGAGCAATCTTTCCAGCCAGGAAACTACTTTCTCCAGCCAGAGTGCCCTTAATCACATCTTTTAAAAATTGTGAACACACCACTGTCATTAAAGAATTAAGTAAGGATAGTAGTAGTGCCAAAGCTATGTCTTTCTTATATTTACTATAATAATGAAAAACGAAACGTAACATATTCCCCCCGGTATTCAGCCTGCCTCTTCTATTATTTCAATAAATTTGATTTTCCTGTTTCAGTCAGATAATCAAATACGATAAATGACAGATGCAGACGAAAAATAGTTTTATCAGAAAAACTAAGATCCGTAAGTTCAATGATCTTGTTAATCCGGTACTTTAATGTATTATAATGAATATGCAACGCCGACGAAGTCAGAGATAAATCCTGATTGTTTTTTAAATACTCCTTTAACGTGGGGCACAATTCACTGCTGTATTCCATGTCATGCTCTTTTAAAAACTTGATTGCAGGATGGATTAAAACCACCGGATCACTATGCTCTGAAAACAGGCTGACCATATGATGAATGCAGAACTCATCATAAAAGGCTACCCGCTCTTTATGATTTGTTTCCGTACTGAGTTCCAGTGCAGTGAGTGCCTGGTGATAAAACGATTCGAACTTATAAATCTCCTTAAACGAATTGCTTATGCCCGCTTTAATATTAAAATCAGCGCATAATTTTTCCAGATTAATCAGTTCATTTTCAGAAAACGGTACCTTGGTTTTGCAATCATAAAGAATAATCAGATTCCCTTTAAATGTAATGACCGTTTCCCGATTCAAAAAATTCTTCATCTTTTTCTTTATAAAATAAATCCTATCGGTAATTAGTCCACGGGTACCCAGTACAATTACAGACAGATTTTCATAAAGCTTTAAACCGAAGCGGTTTACTCTCTCCTCAATGGCATATTTGTCATACAAACGCTGGGTAAGCATAGAGGTCAGGAGTGTATCGATCAGTGAATCTTCCTGGTCTGATGTTCCCATGGAGGAATTCATACAGATTGCAAGAAATTTGCAGAGAGTATTCAGCTTATTTACATCTTCATCCGTTATAGGCTTGTTGTATTCCAGAAGCTTCAGATAAGCAATGGGAATTCCGTTTCTATTAACCTTTCCAACCAGCTGCCTGTGGTGAAGGAGTCCTTCCTGCCATATGAATCTGGAGTCACCGGTCGACCACTCTTCACCGGGGTCATACTGGGAATTATCACCGCTTAAGATATACTTCACGTATTCCTCCGTCACATAGCCTTTGGAAAGAGTCCAGTCCCAAAGCGGTTCATCCGTGATCAGACCACCTCCGGTCTGTGCAACAAAGCAAAGGGCAACATCAACCAGCAACACAGGATTGCCCAGTTCCTGATATCCGATATCCAGCAACAGCTGTATGTTATGACTGCTGTTGGAGGCATCAAGTAGTTTGTCAATAAAATCATCAGTATTTTCCAGTTTCAGAATCAGTCATCATAAATCGTCATCGCCTTTCTTTTTCTCCTGGTAAACAAATGTGATGCATTCATAAATTTTACCATACTTTCCGTACAAACGGTTGTAAAATATCAACAAATCGCACAGACGGCGTTTGTCATTCTTAAACAAACGCCGTCTATCTTATTACAACAATACTTTGTTAAAATTTTCATAATCTGTGCCATTGTAGGCACTCATTATAATTGCTACACTGATTGCAGAGAGATTGTTATTATAGTAACAAACATTTTCTACTACTATCTTAATAAGGAGATGCCACAATGTCAAGATATTCACAATTATGCCCGGTTTATTTCGGACCAGGGGAAATAAACAACACAGGTGCCATAGCAAAAGAATTAGGAATGACCAATGTACTCCTGGTAACTGAAAAAAAGCAATTGCAGAGACAGGAATTCCTGGGAGAGTCATGGACAGCCTTTTGCAGAGCGGAATTAAAGTAAGCATTTATGACGGAGTAAAAATGGATGCCCCGGATACTACCGTTATGGAAGGCGCCCAGCTTGCAGAGAGCATTGGTGCAGACGCAGTTATCGGATGTGGCGGCGGCTCCAGTCTTGATACGGCCAAAGGCATTGCCTTATATGTTACCAATAAGAAAAACGTTACTATTAAAAAAATGATCCATTTTGATCCAACGAATCCACTTATATTAGCACCTGCCCTGAAAACAATTATGATACCGACTACCTCAGGAACCGGTTCAGAATCCACTTTTGTAGCTGTTATTACTGATACAGAAACACATCAGAAATGCGGCTGTATCGTGTGGGCAAACGCTGCTATTGTAGATCCCGACTTGACACTGGGACTGGGTAAAACAATTACTGCCTACACTGGCATGGATGCATTTTCCCACTGTAACGAATGTCTCTGTAACGTAATGCCAAATCCCCATTCCGACACATTAGCACTGAGCAGCATGGAGCGAATCTACAAATGGCTTCCTGTGGCTGTAGACGACCCGAACTGCAAAGAGGCTCGTTATAATCTGGCCATTGCCAGCAACTTTGCAGGTATCGCATTCCAGGATTCCCAGGTAAATGTGGGACATGCCATGGCACACGCACTGGGAGCCAGATTACATATTCCTCATGGTATCGGCTGCGCTCTTGTAACTCCGTCTGTAATCGAACTGGTAGCTGCGGCAAGGCCTGAAATTTATGGAAAAGTAGCGAAAATATTTGAATTGGAGATTTCTTCTGTTGAAGAACTTCCCACAAAGCTTGCAGATGCAGTACGCTCTTTCAACCGCAGAATCGGAATTCCTTCCATGAAGGACCTTGGTTTTACCAGAGAGCAGGTTCTGTCAACTGTCACATACGCACTTGGCGAAATGATGCGCATGGGATGTATAGTTCCACAGGATGAAGCTGTCCTCGCAGATATGATGGCAAAGGTTTATGACAATTATCAGTAAAACAAAAAGAAAGGATTTACTATGAACTATCCAAATTTATTTTCCCCTTTAAAAATAGGCTCTTTAACAATCAGAAACCGTGTGGTCATGGGCGCAATGGGCAACATGACTGCCAATCCGGATCAGACAGTTTCTGATAAGGAAATCGCATACTATGCTGCCCGTGCAAAGGGCGGAGTCGGTCTTATTGTTAACGAAGTAACCCGAGTCAATGATGAACATGGTATGATGGGCGACCGCCAGACGTCTGTCACTGATGATAAGTTTATTCCCGATCTCACAAGACTCGCCGATGCCGTTCATTATTATGACGGCGCCATCTTCGTCCAGCTTCACCACCCAGGCCGCCAGACCGCAGTACCAGGGGGGATGTGCGCAACCCCCAGCGGAGTGAAAAGTCTGCTGATCAACTGGCCCTGCTTTGAGATGACAACCGAACAGGTAGAAGAGCTTGTAAAGCAGTTTGTAGACGGTGCAGAACGGTGTAAGAAAGCTGGAATTGACGGGGTTGAGATCCATGCTGCCCACGGCTACATGCTCAATCAGTTTCTCTCTCCCTACACCAATAAAAGAACGGATAAATACGGCGGCAGCCCCCAGAAACGCGCCCGCATCATTCAGGAAATTGTCACAGGGATTCGAGAGAGACTGGGCGACTACCCAATTATGCTGAGAATATCAGCAGATGAATTCCTTGAGCGCTCTGTATTTCCAATCCCAGAGAATGAAACAGGCTTAAAACTGGAGGAATCCATTGAAATCGTTAAATACTTAGTACCCTTTGGAATTGATGCAGTCAATGTCTCAGCAGGCGTATACGAAACCATGAATGAAGCATGGGAACCAGTCTCCTATCCGGAAGGCTGGAAGGTATATCTTGCAGAAGAGATTAAAAAAGCAATTGATGTTCCCGTGTTTGCAGTAGGAGTTATCCGTAATCCGGAATTTGCAGAAAGTATTATTGCAGAGGGACGTACCGACGGAGTAACCATTGCCCGCGGATTGCTTGCCGACCCCGAGTGGTGTAATAAAGCAGAGAGCGGACGCACTGATGAAATCCGCCGCTGTATCTCATGTCTTAACTGTATGGAGACAATGTTTGACGGCATTAACTGCTCTGTCAACCCACGTACCGGACAGGAGTGGTTTTATAATGATATTGAAAACAATGGTAACGGACGTCGTGTTGCGGTAATCGGAGCTGGTCCTGCTGGTATGGAAGCCGCCCTGACACTTGCCCAGAGAGGTTTCACTGTTACATTATTTGAAAAATGTGATCACCTTGGCGGTCAGGTATGGCTTGGCTCAAAACCTCCATGTAAAGAGAAAATGGGCTGGATGGGCGAATATTACGAAAGCATGTTTAAGAAGCTGAATGTGGACGTTCGCCTTAATACTCCCGCCACAGCAGAGGAAATCAAAAAGCTGAACCCCCATGCAGTATTCGTTGCCACCGGTTCAAAGCCAGTCATTCCCGGATCTATTCCTGGTGTTAGTGGTTCCAATGTCTATACAACGGAGGAGATTTTAAGCGGAAAGACCACATTTTCTAATAAAAAAATAGCAGTCATCGGCTCCGGACTGACCGGCATGGAAACTGCAGAACTGCTGGCAAACCTGGGAAATACTCTGGAAATTGTGGACATGGCAGATGAGATCGGACCTGGAGCTTACTGGCAGCCGCTGACTGATATCAAGAAAAAACTGGGTGCTTCTAATCCTGAATATTATCCCGGACATAAGCTGCTTGAAATATTGCCTGACGGAGTTGTTTTGGAAGATAAAGACGGAAATAAGAAGGCTCTGGCTGCAGACGCTGTGGTGCTTTCACTTGGGGTAAAACCAGAGAACCAGCTGGCTGATGAACTGAAGAAAGAATTTATGAACGTAATCGTGATCGGTGATGCCAACCGCATTGGCAGAATCAAACAGGCGGTTGCTTCCGGATACCGTGAAGCTTATAAGCTTCGCTGATTATTACTCAGTTAGAACAGGTCATTATTGAGAGGGGGAATTTTATGTTTAAGGGTAATATCAAAACAGTTATAGGGATTTTGTTTCTGGGACTAATATCAATGGGGGCAATGGCAATTTCCGCTGGTTTAAGCAGTATTGCAGCAGCTTATCCGGACGTAAGCATCGAGACCATTCAGACACTGATCACGATTCCGGCTCTTGTTATCGTTGTAGTGAGTTTTCTATCCGGGCCAATTGCTAATGTAATTTCAAAAAAGACACTGTCTCTGATTGCTCTGTGCATCTTTACAGCAGGCGGATGTATCCCGTTTTTATCTGATTCCTTTGCAGTACTATATCTTTCAAGGTTACTGGTAGGTCTTGGAATCGGTTTACTCCAGCCCCTCAGCCAGGCGATTATTTTTGAAAGCTTTGCTGACGCACCATCAGAAAGAGATACCATACTGGGCTGGTTAAACAGCTCCGGCTCAGTAGGGAGCGTTATAATGACCGTTATTGGGGGAATTATAGTTGCCATAAGCTATAAATACATATTCCTTGTTCATCTTTTTGGTCTTGCAGCATTTTTTGGTGTATTATTCTGTCTTCCCCAGGATCAGCCGGTTCGGAAGAAAAAAGATGGTACTGCCGGACAGAAGATGAAGCTTCCAGTGGCAGTGTTCTACTGGTATGCAGTCATATTTGTCTACATGACATTCCTTCACTGTTTTGCAGTAAATTTATCCCTATTTGTAGAAGGCGAAGGAATCGGTACTGCTGCTATATCCGGGATTGGCCTTTCCATGCTCACCATCGGTGGCTTTATTTGCGGAGCGGTCTATGGAAAAATTGCAAATGTGCTTAAGAAATGGACTCTTCCGGCAGGTTTCCTGCTCTCTGCTCTCGGTCTTCTTTCCATGGCTCTGGCAAACTCACCGATTCTTGTCTATGTTTCAGGCCTGCTTACAGGTGTAGGTATGATGATGGTATTTCCACAGATCATCACCAATATTATCTCCAGCGTCTCTCCAGCAGCCATTACTTTATGCATCGCTATTAACGGAGCTGTCGTCAACATCGGTCAGACACTGGCTCCCTATGTAGTAACAAGAGTATCTTATATTTTGGCTGGTGACAGTGTTCGCGGACGCTATTATGTATGTACCTTAATACTGATGCTGATATTTGCTGTTTCTGCAGTCAGAACCATTGGCAGAAGAAGTCCGGGAGACTTAGCCGCCGCCTGATGCGGTAAATTATAAACAGCTCCCGCATTCTGTCCACAAAAGTAACCGCCTCTGTCTTTCAGAGGCGGGCACTAATAGTTTAAACCGGCAGTTTTTCTATACCGGATATTCCTAAGAATAGTTGAAAAGCAAAAAATATCAGAAGCCACATAGAAGAACATGTCACTCCCAGTAATCCCCGTTCAATCCTGGTCTCCTTCATTTTCTCTCTTAACTTCTTCCGATTCATCACCATCAGAAGCACTGTTCCTGCCAGGAACGCACTCTCTACGGCATAAAATACGATAAACTGCATGGATTCATTCATGCCTGAAATCAAACGGGTAAATAATTCACCAAATACAAAATTATTTATAATATGCAGCAAAACAGACCATTTTATAGAATAGTTCATAGCCGTATATCCAAGCACCAGACCAACCATTACTGCGAAAATACTTTGAATCAGATTTCCATGAAACAATCCAAAGATGACAGCAGACATTACTACCGCATATCTGGCACCATACTTTTCAAACCCTCTCATTATGAAACCTCGGAAAATAATTTCTTCTGAAACAGGTCCGATGAATGAAACGTAGATTAACATAGAAAACGTACTGCTGTTAGCAGAAGCATTTTCAATCTCTCCCAGAATACTGTAACCAAACTGGTTAAAACCAAACTCCATACCTCCGCCTAATAAACTGAAAGCAGCCTGTGCGGACATAAATACAGTCAGCAGAATCAGGAATGACCGCCAGGTCATTTTATTCCTGTTATAAAACACCAGCTTGCGGCAGTCACTTTTTCGGAAATAAAGGAATAGAAAAGCAATTCCCACAATTACTGCAATAATACTGGAAGTACCACTCTTCATGGCCTCATCAAGAACCGCATCCATGTTAAAATCTGCGTTGGGGGAAATGCGAATGATTCTGCAGGTTAAATCAGCAATTACAGTAAGAAACATAATCAGTTCAAATAGCAGAATGCCCAGGACTAATTTAGATGTATTTTTTCTTATCTCCCTATTATTCCATTGTTTTTCATTTGTTTTGAAATCACAACTCATTTCTTTTGTCTCCTTTGCTATATTTCATAATTCATCATAGCTCCAGATATTCGCTCAAAGTAATTTTTGTTGTGAAATGTTGCTATCGTGTTGTATTGTGAACAAACAGAAGGATCTCCAGGACAAAATACGTCAGATCGCCATCAGCTTCCAGACGATACTCCATGTGTCCCTTATATTTTTCCACAGCCATCCTTATATTTACCAGACCAAATCCATGATTGGAATAATCCCCTTTTGACGTAACAGGCAAAAAGGCAGCTCTGCTGTACTTCACCGGATTGCGGAACATAATCCACTGCATCTCTCCTTGTTTCTTAAACCGGATTTCCAACACCTTATCCAAAATAGAGCTGTCTTTTAATGCCTCTATTCCATTGTCTGCAGCATTGGAAAAAATAGTGCAGAGATCAATGGGATTAACCGGCAGATATCCAAGTTTCCCATCAATTGATATGGATATGTTATTATTTGAAGCATTGGACAGCTTCTCATTCATGATGGCATCTACGATATCATTTCCGGTGTAAAGTTCTTTTTTTATATTCTGTATCTGTGTATTTAAATCCATCAGATAATTTCCGGTTTCCTCATATCTGCCCTGCTGGATCAGATTGTATACACAGTTGATATGGTTTTTCATATCATGATATACTCTTCTTGTCTCTTTCTGGGTTTCCTGATATGCTTTAAAATGCTCCAGCTGTACTTTCAGATAATGTTCATTTAAGACAGCGGTCTGCTGAAAATATATCTTACCATTTCCCTGTATCACCATTGCGATAATTGATGCTTCCAGAATAACAATAATGAAAATGCCAGACCCTACAAAGCATTTTGAGTAAAAGATGCAATTTTAAACTCATCCACACACACAATCAGCAAGGTAAAAATAAATAGAAACAGACCTGTCATATTGATTAGATTTCTTTCCCAAGTTGAAAGTGTTCTGTTTATAACCGATTCATCAAAACGTCTTTTCACCTTCCAAAAGAACAAGAAAAAGCCACTCAGGAATAGAATATCGTAAATCCAAATCCATGAAGCTGAATGGTCAATAGCTGAAATCATGGATCCGGAAAAAAGAAATATAAGAGAGACCGGCAGGATCACAAGTGAAAGTATCATACCAGTGACCGGCACTGTTATAAATATGCCTCTGATCTTTTTAGACTTTCTTGTAAAAAAAATTATTCCGCTAAAAAACACAAAAGGCAAAGCAATCTGAGACAGATCTCCATTATTCATAAAGCTGGCCAAAACTTCACAGACAAGAAAAAGCATCAGGTAGATACACCATGATCGGACATGATGTAATAATTGTTCAAAATAAATATATTTACTAATTAATATCATTAACAATAATAATTCTGTACACCCCATAATCAAATAAGCTTTTTCAAACATGACTCACCTGTTTTATCCTGATATCCGTAAATAATTTAATACGGCTGCTTTTAATTCTTCCCGTTTACCCCTGCTAACGGGTATTTTATAGCTGTTTTTCATGATTATTTTTTTTCCATCAAAGGAACTCACAAACCCCAGATTGATCAGATAGCTTCGGTGAGGCTTAAAAAATATTTTTTTTGGCATCTGCGTTTCCATCTCACTGATTCTTTTACGAATCAGATATTTTCCCTGTTCCAGATAGATATGAATATATACATTCTCACTATGTACATACTGTATCTCTGCCCAGTTTACCAGAACGGTATTTTCCCCGTCCTGGAAAGAAACCCTGCCGCTCTGCATCCATAATTTATTATAATCATTTAATGCTTTTTCCAGTTTCTCCACCTGCAGCGGTTTTTCCAGGTAACGGAATGCATCCACTTCATACCCTTCCAAAGCATATTCCCTGTGGCTGGTTAAAAAAATCACCGGCACGGATGGATTGATATTCCGAATCAGTCTTGAAGTCTCTATTCCATTCATGCCCGGCATTTCAATATCCATTAAAAATCAGATGATATTCATATGGATGATCTCTGAACTTCTCAATAAAACTCATACCGGTACAAAAAACTTCTATTTCAATCTCCAGGATACCATAATACGATTCCAGTTTTTCCCGCAGGAACAACTGAAACGCTAAATCATCATCACAAATTGCTGCTTTCACCGTATCTCCTTACTCATCCCGCTGCCGCACTAACACCATTCCACCTTTACGCTTATATCCAGTCTCCCACAATTCATAGAAGGAAAGCCAGCGAAATCCACCGTAGGTAGCAATTTTTACATAAAATTCATCCTCAAACTCTTCATATCCCACCAGCATAAACCAATGCCACACCAGATCCTTAAAGTTCACATTCTTATGGCGAAGCTGTAAAAAAGGGATGGGAATTCCCCGGTCAATCTGATCTTTCACTTTAGCCGCTGCTTCCATTGGGGGAGTATCCCCAGGACAGCCTGACAGCTGTATCTTTTTCTCATTTACAGATTCTAAATATTGATTAAATCCATCCATAAACACTTCCAGCGTATCAATCCCCCCAAAGCGCGGTCTCAGATACGGTTTCATCGTGCTGGAAAACCTAATGTAAGCTTCCTTGTCAAGTTCCTGGATATCAGATGGATACAGATGAGTTTTGTTGTGATGGAGCGCCAGATTAATGCAGACATCACATGCAGCTGCGGCTCCGCAGCCGCCTAAATGCATCATCGGATCCCGGAACCAGTCCTGATTTCCCCCGAAGGAATCTCCAATACTGAAATAGGGTAATTCTTTCTTCATCTTTCTCCTCTCTCATTTTCATTATAAGCGTATTATAATACCAGTTTACCAGCCCGTAAATACAAATCAAAATACTTAAGAATTAAGCCGGTGAAACAGGGCACCCTGACTGACTGTCAGAGCACCCTGCCTCATTCATTTTTTATGCGCCTGCTTAGCTTAAACCGGTTACGAAGGTTGTGACACTTCTGGCTGGAAGCTGGGCAGTGAAGGAATTACCGGATACACGGTAACTGGAACCTGCTGCAAGATTTCTGCTTCCGTCTGTGATCCAGGAAGATACCGAACCTCCCGTTCCGTTCTGGAATGTAAATTTCTGGCTGACAGCAGATGTATTCTTATTAATTGCTACAATTACTGCCTTATTATCTCCTTTATAAGCGGAAATATAAACACCATTTGAAGGATTCGCGGAAGCGTCCACCCTCACATAGCCAGGTCTGACAAATTTGGAGAAATGCGCCATATTATAGCCTCGTTTGCTGATTGTTCCGTCTTCCTTCATGAGACCGTACTGTCTGCGGATATACCACCATACGTAAGCCTGGAAATCACCTAATACCATAGCATTGTGAATGTGATAGGAAACCTCAAGTGCCTCCGGCCATAAATCAGCGGAATTATTATTGCTGTTCGGATAATATACCTCAGTCATCCAAAGTTCTTTATTTGCACCCTTCTGCTTAAATAGCGGATACGAAAAGCTGCTCTCCGGTGTACCATAAAGATGAGCTCCAAGGATATCCATGTTGGCAAGGGCCTGAGAATCATTTAATATGGGATCTGACATGTTCTTCATATAAGAATATGATTCCGGTGCAATGACTTTGCAGTTAATGGATCCCGCATAATTTTTCATGAAGTTCAGCATTTCAGAAGGAGTCCACCAGGTCCAGGTATGTGCATAATCAGGCTCATTCTGAACGGATATGGCGTAAAGCTCTACTCCATTGTTCTTCATAAAGGTGACAAAATCATTGAGATGCTGGGCATAGGCACCATACTTATCATACTTAAGCCGCTTCTGATTTGCTACACCGTTGCGGGTGAATGTCTCTGCCATATCACTGGGCGGATTCCATGGAGAAGCAAACAGTAAGGCTCCCTTTTCCTTTGCCTTTTTCGCCGTCGCCACTTCCCTGCTCCAGTTGTTCTTATTTTCATCAATATAAATTCTTAAAATACTAAATCCCAGCTGGTTATTTCCGTTTCCAAATGCAGTCTCTCTCTGAGCCGCCGTCAGATCGCCAATCCATGCAGGGTGGTTGATTCCACCGTAGCCCCTGATCAGCTGCTTTTGTGCTGCCAGATTAATTGTTGCATCTCCGCCTGACGCAGATACCGCCATACTTGTTTCCAGCATATCTTTTGCGACGGATGCCTCCATTGTACCTGTTGTGTTTTTCTGTTTGAGGAGACAAAACGGAACCAGTTAACATCAACGAATCCACCGGCTGATGCTGTGTTAAAGTTATAAATACCAAACTTATCACCCTGGAAGAACCCAAGGTCAAACGGCATATTCAGCTGTCCTCCAAGCTGAGTGAAATTCACATTGTCAGTACTGTAAGAAAAGACTGCCTTATCTGTAAGAAGATTTGCACTGGCACGTAAGTACACAATATTACTGCGAAGTTCAGGACCATTGGTAATCACTCCCTGAGCATCTTCCTTAGCGTTGATATTGGCAACGATCTTTTTCACACCTGCGGATTTCACCACACCAATGGAGCCATAAGGAATGTTTAACAGGCAAAGTCCTGCCTGATCCCCATCTGCCATATTGGCAGTATCCAGCTCAATGGTTCCCTGACAGTCAGGTCCCTGAACTCTCTGGGTAAGCGTATTCGTTGCTCTCCACAAATTATTAGCCTGCTTCGCCCGAAGCCGTAAATACCCAGGGCGCTCGCTAAGTGACCATTTGCTGTTGTCGGGGTAATGGTTCCACTGCCACTGAACTCCCAGAACAGTGGAATTAAATTCATCGCTGTCAGGAATAGACACTACCGGATAAGAAGCCCCCACATTTGGTTTTCTGTACGTAATGGGAACACTTCCCATAGGATAACTCTTTCCTCCGATTGTCACATTTTTAATGGTAGAGGGATCCCCCCAGCACCGGCCAGTCATTCTGCCACTGCATGGGTACCAGAATATCACGGCGTCCTAAGCCGTTTCCATCCTGAAAGACATAGAACCACCACTCTCCGGTCGGGGTGTCAATGGGACCGCCCTGATGAATCTGGCTTCCGCCTGATATCCTGGGGCCATTTAAAAGGATTCTCATTTCATAAGGCCCGTAAATATTTTTAGACCGCAGACAATAAGTATAGGATTCTGGTGGTGTAGAATTCCGGAATATGTAGTAATACCCGTTCTTTTTTATAACATGAGTGCCTTCCACCAGATACTTGCCGGTGATTCCTTCAATGCGGGTGGATACCTTGCTGTTTACTACAGACTTATAATCCCCGCTCAGTTTACTGATCTTCACATCATTTGCTTCTGAAATAATATATCCTGTCCCATCGTCATCAAGAAACAGCGCCGGATCATGAAATCCCTGATTAAATACTGTTTTCGTATAAGGCCCAGCCGGATTGGTGGAAGTACACAGAATAAATTTGCCCTGTGCCTGATAAATACCCACATAATAAACGCCGTTACGGTAAGCAATGGTAGGTGCCCAGCATCCATGCCCATAATCCTCAAAATTGTTAGTGAGGGTATAAGATTTTCCGGTTCCGTTTAAATCTGCTGTCACATATCCGATTATTTCCCAGTTTACCAAATCCCTTGAATGCATGATTGGTATGGAGGGAAAGGACACAAACGTAGAGCTGACCATATAGAAATCTTTTCCAACCCGAATTGCTGCAATGTCTGGATAATCCGCATTTAAAATCGGATTGGTGTAAGTACCATTTCCATTATCAGACTGCCAGGCTGGTTTTATTGTTTCATTTATACTATTATCCATATAGATCCCCTTTACACAAACTGCCAATAGTCGAAATTAAATAAGTTTCCGCTGCCATTTCCACTAAACGTAAAGAACAGTTTATGTACTCCTTTGGCACCGTTGATTGTTGTTTCTACTTCTCTCCAGTTCTGCATACCACCGGTATTTGGCACATTTAAAGTTCCTACCACTGTACCGTTTTCACTGTCAAGACGAACCTCAATCTTACCTCCGGAGGTTGAAGCAACGTTAGCTTTAAAACGTTTGGCACCTGTTGAACCAAAATCTGCATTTCCCACAGCAACCCAGTCTCCATTGTGAATGCCTGTTACATTCTGATTGTATACAGGACCTCCGCCAGCAGAGCTCTTTTCTGTTAAAATTCTGCCGTTCCAGCCAATGGTTTCTGCTTCCACCCGCTTATATGGATTTAAATTGGAAAGCTGACCCACGCCTGCATAGTTTGCTGCGACCTCACGAATGGTTCCATCGCTGTTATGGAACAACTGGTTAATATGAGGAGAACGGTAACCTTTACCGGAACCATATAATGCAAGACTCACGGTCTGAGTATGATAAACCACGTACCACTGATTCTTAAACTGGAAAACACAATGATGGTTATTGCCACCGCCACCGAAAAAGTTGCCCGGATTCTTTAAGAAATGACCTCTATAGGTAAATGGTCCCATAGGACTGTTGCTGGTCATATATCCGATTTCTCCTGGAGGAACGCTTCCTGGGTGAGAGCCGGAAAAATTAATGCAGTAAGAGTAGTAATAAACCCCGTTATACTTGTGGATTCCTGAATCTTCAAACATAAAAGGAGCATCAATGGTAGAAGCGCTTCCCACAATACTGATCATATCCTGGCCCAGCCTGAGAACTCTGGCAGTCTTTGGATTTGCCCACTGGGACTGAGACGGATTCTGGCCTCCCGGAATTCCGCCGCCGCAGTAAAGATATCCTGTTCCATCACTGTCTACAAAGACAGCCGGATCAAAGAGCCATACCACACCGGAGATACCAGGTGTATTGCCTGATACCAGCGCTCTGCCAAGAGGATCACTCCATGGACCAATGGGGCTGTCAGCCGTCAATACGCCGATGCCGTTTCCGCCGTTGGCGAAATAAAGGAAAAATTTGTCCTTGCCATTGATATTTTTCACTGCAGCTGCCGGTGCCCAGGAGCCGCCTGCCCATTTTGCAATTCCCTGCCCTGCGTTAGCACCGTTTGCACCTGCTACCGGAATGGCTCCATGATCGGTCCAGTTAACCATATCTTCTGAAGATATTACAAACACTCTTTAAATTGTTAAAACTGTTTTCTTTGATTGATCCATCTGCGTTGTACTCATAATTGTCGCTGGACATATAGATGTAAACTCTTCCATTGTAAGTCAGGGCAAACGGATCTGCTCCTAAGTGGTGATCGATCAAAGGGTTGGAATTACCTACTGATTTTGCAATTGTTTTATTCATCTTTTATTTCCTCCTGGAATTTTAAAATTTCAAATGGCCCCCCTTAGCCGGCATAGACGGAGAAGCAATTGATCTGCAAATCTACCTGTTAAAAAGAAAGAGGGGAGAGATTTGTAAACTAAAAAATAATTTATTATTTAGTAAACGTTTAAAGTTTACAAATATGACTGATATCTTCTTTTTTATTACTGAATTTGCAAATTCAAAAAAAATAAAAAGGAGATACGATTATGGCAGATTATGATAATGGTAAATTTGGCAATGGAACCGATACTGCAGTTAAAAGTTTTCAGAGTTCCAAAAGTCTTAGTGTAGACGGAAAGGCTGGAAAAGCTACTCTTACCGCTCTTGATAAGGCCACCTCCGGAGGCGGTTCTGGTGCCAGTACAGCTGCAAAAAACCTCAAAAAGAAATTTGGATCCATTATCTCTTCCTTTGCATCTAAGTACTCCATCGGCGAAGATGTATTAGGCGGCTTTATTCTCACCGAATCCTCCGGATCAGGTTTTACCAGCGGAAAACTATTAATCCGTTTTGAAAACCATATTTTCTTAAAGAATGTTTCAAACGCCTCCAAGACCTTTAAAGTTGAGGATAAAGTACATTATTATTACAAAAATGGAACATGGAATAAAACCCACACTGGAAATCAGGCCAGTGAATACGATGCATTTAATCTGGCAATTGGAATTAACGAATACTACGCTTATTATTCCATTAGTATGGGACTTCCCCAGATTATGGGCTTTAATTATGAGGTCACAGGTTTTAGTTCACCAAAGGCAATGTTTGAAAACTTTAGCCTCAGCGAAGACAACCAGATGAAAGGCTTTTGCACTTTTATTGCAAAGTACAGCAGCGGTTCTCTGCTAAAAGCCTGCCAGTCACGGGATTTCAATAGAATGGGAGCAATCTACAATGGAGATGGTGCCACCTATGGTCCTAAGCTTAAGGCAAATGCAGCCGATTACGCAAAAGCATAATCCCACGGATATATAAATAAGCGCTCCCAGTGTCCTATGAACACCTGGGGCGCTTGTTTAAAGTAAGCCATATAAGCAATCAGAAATTATTTGTTTTTCAGATAATCGTAAATGTGCCCCATGCTCATATCTTTCTTCAATATGATCATTTACATCATCTGTCATATCCTTTGCCAGAATAAAGCCCTTTTTGTCTGCGAGAAAAATCCTGGCTTTAGGACGTGGCTCCATCCCCTGGGGACCTGCACCGGTAATGTAGTTAATAATAACAATTACATCCTTTAAATTATCCCCATTTACATCATGAAATGCCACCGACTCCACACTGTCAAAAAGCCCGGCATATTGATCTGTTTTATTATTTTCACCATAATAGGGAAATGCAAAAACCACCTTATCATTTTTCATCAGGTAAAATGAAACATCTTCAAAATCCGAACCAGCTGCAGGACCGTATGACACAAACCTTACATCTCCCCAGTCGCCCAGTTCAGCATGAAAGGACTGCTCTGGTATAATCCTGTTTTCATCCAGCTTTACATCTAAACCGGTCTGGCCGTCATCAATGGAAGATTCCGTTTCTGTCTCTTCTTTTTTTGAATTGCTTACGGCTTCGTCTTTTGATTGGTTTTCGGCTTCATTTTTAATATGGATCCCACTGGTAGTTTCTGACTCCTGAGGAAGGTTCTCATCCTTTTGCTTCTGGCAGCCCGCAGTAAGACTTAAAGTCAGTATTGCTGCTGCTAATAAAATCACCTTTCTTTTCATTCTCTTTCCCCTTAAACTATTTTTAATCATAACTTATTATATCTTTGACTGATCAGCGAATCAAGTCTTTCCGTATTGATAATACGTATCCACAAGATTCACCCTTTTTAACAGTTCCACATCTTTTAGCAGCTCATCGGTCATCCGATCTGCCACAATGGTATGGGATTCACCAAAAAGAACAGCTCTATTGGATATTTCATGCACAAGTTCAAGATTATGAGTGGAAGTTATTAAAGTCTTCCCTGCTTTATTTAACTTTTTCAGAAAATCCACAAGCCATCTCTGCGTCTTGGGATCAAGTCCGTTCATTGGTTCATCAAGAATCAGAACCTCAGGATTTAATGACAGCACGCAGGCTATGGCAACCTTCCGCTTTTCTCCTCCGCTTAAGTGATATGGTATTCTATCACGGAATTCCTGTATCCCCAGCAAAGCAAGACAATCATTTACCCGATGTTCCACCTCTGATTCTCCAACGCCCATCTGCCTTGGCCCAAAAGCCACTTCATCATAGACACTGGAACAAAACAGCTGCGTATCGGGATTCTGAAATACGAATCCAATTTTTTGATGAAGAAGCTTTGAAAATTTTTCATCCTGAAGTTTTTTATAAGTGACTTCTTCCTCTTTAAACCGATAGCTTCCAAAGTCTGGAGAGATAATTCCATTTAATAGCTTTAACAGAGTGGACTTGCCACAGCCATTAGCCCCCATTAACGCAATTGCTTCCCCTGTTTTTATGCTGAGATTAATGTGATCCAATGCAATCATATTCGAATATGAAAAACAGACATCCTTTAGTTCAATCATGTTACACCCTTCCAAAGTAAATAAATAAAGTGAAAAAAACAGCAATTATCCCAATATAGAGGTAATCCCGCCATTTAAACTTTGATTTATCATTTAAATGATACTCACCCGTAAATCCTCTGCATTCCATGGCATGATACATATCCTCGGCCATTTCTTTGGACTGAAGAAATATAGTTCCTGCAATTCCAGCCATTGACGAATACTTGCTGCGGTTCTTTCCCACAGACCGAAGTTTTAATGCATAAAACATATTTAACGAGAATTCGCCCAGCATATAAATATATTTGATTGTAATATCAAGTATGAATATAAAAATATCAGGTAAATAAAATCGTTTCAGCGCCTGAGTCAGTGCACTCCACTTTGTGGAATGAGAAAGCAGACCCATGGCAGTGATTGTAGCAAACACCTTTACAGTGATCATGATACTGCTATAGGTATTACCCAAAACAAATGCCGGCAGCATGACAATAGCCGTAAAAAAAGTAATACCCATACTCAGCTTTAAGATTACTACCATACGCGATGTATCCGTCATGCTTAATACCGCCAATAACCAGACATTTACAATTATAACAAATACAAAGCTTCTTGTGAGTGAAACCAGTAAAATTAAAACCAATGTACCAAAAACCTGAAGGGGTACATTCATTGGGAATCCTGTTTCTCCTGGCAAATCCTGTTTTTTTATTCTGGATAACACCTTAAATACAGACAGGATACTTTTATTAACAAAAGTATCCTTATCGGCTGACGGTATGTAGTTCTCGTTTTTTAAAAGCCATTCCGGCATATCATCTACTTTAATTTCTGCATGATCCAACGTTGTTTCCAGCCTTTTCTTTTTTCATATTACCAAGTATCTTAAAGAAAATTATCATGATCGCCACACCCGCAACTGCAGACAATAAATATCCTGCTACTTCCGGCAGACCCCTCACTGCATAATCCGGCATAACAGCACTAAAATTAAACCCTTCCTTCATACCGTGAGGAACAAATCCCAATGCATTCCCCCCAGATACTACCTCTTTAATTTCATCTGCTCCCCATTCTCCCCACGCGGTTCCTGTCGCCAGAAGACCAAGGGGAGTAAAGCAGATAAGCCCGGCTACCAGACCGTAAACAGCTCTCGTCTTTTCTTTGGCCCCCTTATAAAATGTACCTGGAGAGACCTTTTTTATGTAAATCACAATCGCAGCCGTAAAAACTGCTTCCACAATTCCTGCAACCAGCAGATGGGGAATCAGCATGGCAGGTATGGAAACAGAGAACGGATACGGACAATAAAGTGCCTGCCCCACACCGTCTTTAAACAAAAGGGGCTGAATTCCAAATTCAATGGCGGCGCAGAGTGCAGCTATATTAATTCCAGCATAGGATCCCAGAATAATACCCAGGTATTCCCCTTTTTCTGACCTGACATGATCTTTTATAGTTTTATAAATATAATATCCAAAAAACGGAAGAACAAATGCCATATTAAAACAATTGGCCCCAAAAGCAAGAATACCGCCGTCGCCAAATAACAGCGCCTGAATGAAGAGAGCAACCGTAACACTGATGCAGGCAGCGTAAGGTCCCATCAAAACAGCCAGCAGCGTGCCACCTACAGCATGCCCTGTTGTTCCTCCTGGAAGCGGTACATTAAACATCATAAGAAGGAATGAAAACGCTGCTCCCACACCAAGCAGGGGTATCTTTGCTTTAGGAATCTCTTCCTTTACCTTCCTGATTGCCTTTGTCCAAACAGGAACCATGGCAGCCCCCATAGCGGCACAGGTCGACGGGCTTAAATAATTGTCTGGAATATGCATGTTCTTACCAACCTTTCATAATTCTACTTTCTGCTAAGTACAATTATAAAACGTTATTTAATCTCAACAAGCCCCCGTGGAGGATATAATTTTATATTTTTATGTTAACTTATAACCCTGTTTTCGTAAATTCTGGCCTTTCAATTCATTCAATTCTCCGGAAATTAAAATCTATCAAAATGCAGCTTTTCCCGCTTGAGCATATCTTCCTCATACGGTTTCTTCTCTTCAGCAGGATAACCTATGGCAATCAGGCATTCAACACGGTACTGTCCGGGGATACGCAGAACTTCTCTGATATAATCTCCAGCTGTTTCCTGTTCTTTATGAAATCGTTCCCTCACCTGAATCCAACATGACCCAAGGCCTAAATCCTGAGCTGTTAACTGAATTATCGTTGCGGCTATGGACGCATCTTCAATCCAAACGTCACTAAGTGTATGGTCTGCAATTACCGCAACTGCAAGAGGCGCACCTGCTAAAAAACCCCGAACCAGGATCTCTGCTTTGTGAGAGCTGGCTTATTATTTCTTTATTGGTGACTGCTACAAATTCCCAGGGTCTTATGGAACGGGATGAGGGGGCGAGCAGTGCACTTTTTAGAATGGTATCAATCTTTTCCTGTTCAATCTCTTTGTTTTGAAACTTCCTGATGCTTCTTCTGGCTTTTAAAATATCCAATAACATAATTTTACCTTGTATAATGAACACATAGGGATTTTCACTATACTTTTCCTTTCTGGATTATTTTCTGTATAATCTTTTATAGACGCTGTGGATTAGTTTTTTTACCTACGGCAGCTTCCCTATATAGCTGACTGTTTCCTTTGGAGGATCTAACCACAGCTCTATGTTTATTTGTTAATTAGTTAGATAACGCACGACGTTTTATATATAGCAAGGATACATTCAACATAGAGCTTGCGGAAACACAGCGTACATTATTTTAAAGGAGTTCTTACTATGATTTTTGTTGGTATTGATGTTGCCAAATCCAAACATGACTGCTGCATTATCGATTCTGATGGTGTAATTCACACCGACTCATTACGTATTACAAATTCAAAGAAAGGATTTGATTCTCTCTATTCTTCCATCCTTTCCATTCTTGGTTCCAGGAACCTGGAGCACGTAAAAATAGGACTTGAATCTACAGGTCATTACAGCACAAATATCACTAACTATCTGTTTTCCAAAGGTTTTCAGGTTCATATCCTAAATCCTTTAGCTACGAATCTTTTCCGTAAGGCTGGTACCCTTCGGAAAACGAAAACAGACAAGACCGACGCTAAGGTCATTGCGACTATGCTCTTTACTGATGATTCAAAATCCTATTCACCAGTATCTTACCAGATTTCCGAGCTAAAGTCACTAACCAGACATCGATATCGGATGATTGGTTATCGTTCCAAACTCAAGCTGTCTGTTACAAGGTTGATTGACATTATATTTCCTGAACTTCCGGATTGTGTTTGGTCCATACACCAAAATTCCAGCTATTCTTTATTATTGGAACTTCCTACTCCAAAAGATATTTGTGACTGCCATCTTACCAAGCTCACCAATCTGATTAATAAAGCTTCTCATGGTAAGTATGATAAAGATAAGGCTGTTTTTTTAAAAGAGCTGGCCCGTAACTCAATTGGAACTTCCAATCGTTCTACCGCTTTTGAATTACAGCAGACCATACGGCTTATACAATCAGTTCAAGCTGAAATTAATGTTTTAGATAAACAAATCAAACTCATTGTTATGGAGATTAACTCGCCCCTTCTTACAATTCCTGGTATCGGCTATACCCTTGCAGCTATTATGTTGGCTGAAATTGGTGATATCACTCATTTTTTCAACACCAGCAAAGCTTCTTGCTTTTGCGGGTATGGAGCCTGCCACCTATCAATCAGGAAATTACAGTTCTACCAAAACGCCTATGGTTAAGCGGGGATCTACCTATCTTCGTTGGGCTGTTATGCAAGCAGCTAGATTAGTTTCAATGAGAGATGCAACCTTTGCAGCCTATATGGCAAAAAAAAAACGCTCAGAAGGGAAGCATTTCAATGTTGCCAGAAGCCATGTTGGAAAAAAACTTCTTCGTGTTATTTTTTACCTGCTAAAAAACAACACTGCTTTTGTTTCAAAAATTTAATACTTTTTTCTTCTTGATAGGGCAACTCACGTTGCTCTATTTGTTGTATACTTTTTTATAAAAAAGCATCAAAAATTTCTTGACTTCATATAGTTAGTCTCCCATTTAAACATAGATAATTACATTATATAACGAAATAAAATAAAAACAATCATTTGCCATTCTGTCATGGGTTTGTTATCATGTAAGCAGATACATTTATAAAAGATATTTTAAGAAGGTGGAACAAAAATGGATAATCAGGAACAAAAACATCAGCGCCGTCCCAGATACAAAGGAACTCATCCAAAAGCTTTTAAGGATAAATATAAAGAATTAAATCCAGAATTATATTCTGATACCGTTGCTAAGGTGATTCAAAAGGGCAATACACCAGCTGGCATGCATCGCTCTATCTGCGTACAGGAAATACTGGATATTTTAAAAATCACCCCCGGCGAGACCGGATTAGACGCAACCTTAGGTTACGGTGGTCATACATTAGAGATGCTTAAATGTCTGGATTCAAAAGGGCATATGTATGCAACCGATGTGGATCCAATCGAATTACCCCGAACACGGGAACGCCTGGAAAATCTGGGTTATGGTCCGGAGATACTGACAATCAGGCAAACTAATTTTTCCAATATTGATGAGATAATTCCGGAGTCGGGCCCCCTGGATTTTATCCTGGCTGATTTAGGTGTATCTTCCATGCAGATAGACAACCCGGATCGGGGATTTTCATTTAAAACCGAGGGACCTCTTGATCTGCGGCTGAATCCGTCAAAGGGTATATCTGCTGCTGAGCGCTTAAAAACCATATCCCAAAATGAATTATGCGGCATGCTTTTAGAGAATGCAGACGAGCCTCATGCTGAAGAAATTGCCCGCGCGGTAACTTTAGCAATAAAAAAAGGGGAAGAGGTTGCAACAACCGGTCAGCTTCGGCAGATTATTAAAGATACGCTGAAATCTATTCCGGAAAAGGACAGAGAGAATGAAATTAAAAAATCCTGTCAGAGATGCTTCCAGGCGCTTAGGATTGATGTGAACAATGAATTTGAGGTATTATACGACTTTTTAGAAAAGCTTCCGAATGCTCTGGCCGAAGGGGGACGTGTGGCGATTCTTACTTTTCATTCAGGGGAAGACCGTCTTGTAAAAAAATCGTTTCAGCGTCTCCATCGAAGCGGTATTTATAAAGAAATCGCGCCTGATGCAATCAGACCTTCTGCAGAAGAATGTAATTCCAATGGACGTGCCCGGTGCGCTAAATTACGCTGGGCTATAAAATCATAACTCCGAACGTATATATTCCCCTATAAAAAAGCTGCCGCAATCGGGTAATTAAACCGCTTGCGGCAGTTTTTCATAATTCGAAACACATTTTATAATAATTAATCAATCATGAAACTGGCTACACCAACGTTATTCAGTGTAATAATTGGCTTACACCAGAATGTGTTCCAACAGTTCTCACACATCCTAACTTTCAAAATATAGCAGCCATCATAAGGAGCCGCAAATTCAAAACAGCCACAACCGCAGATCTTGATACAGAACATCATTGTATCAACATCATTGACCCTCTTGTATAATTTTACTTCCCAATCATGGAAATCACCGCAGCCGCAGCCCCAGATACATCCAGCAATAATACCTGGCTTAATCATACATTCCTGGCAGACTGGACATGGCTCTGGCTTTGGACATTCCGGACAGACCGGGCAGACCGGACAGGGTTCTGGTTTCGGGCACTCCGGACAGACCGGACAGACCGGACATGTTGGACAGGGCTCTGGCTTCGGACATTCCGGGCAGACCGGACATGTTGGGCAGGGCTCAGGCTTCGGACACGCCGGACAAGTCGGACAGGGCTCGGGCTTCGGGCACACCGGACAGGTCGGGCACGGCTGAGGTTTGGGACATGCCGGGCAGGGCTCAGGCTTCGGACACACTGGACAAGCAGGGCATGGTTCCGGCTTGGGGCATGGCGGCGGAGCCGGGCAGGTCGGGCATGGCGGTGGGGTCGGGCATGGCTCAGGCGTGGGACATGGCGGCGGGGTCGGACATGGTACAGGTGCAGGCGGTGCGGGACAAGTGGGACATACCACAGGCTGCTCCTCCTCTCCCGGTGATACCTCTGGCACTTCTGGTGCCGGTACCTGGCACATTACGCCTCCCACAAAGGGGTAATAATGAAATTCAAAGCCGCTGGCCGCATTGACAGCAAATGATCCCAAAGCCGCGTTACCGCTTACATGACCGCCAGTGGGGTGGGCATGGAACATTGCCTGGGGTGCCAGTATACTTCCCCAGATATCGGAGGATTTCTCCATATAAATATTTGTGGCATCCTCAAATACATATAAAGTCCGGTTGGCTTTGCTTTCTTCTCCATAGAGACCATATTGCAGGTGAGCATCCGGGCCTGTTCTCAGCCTTACGATAACATTACTTCCCTGGGGAACTTCTGCACGGATTCCTTTGTTAACCAGTCCACTTGGCCTTACATCAATCAGGAATACATTCTGAACAGGATCATTTCCCCTTAATATCCATTCGTAATTATTATCTACTACAGTTCCGGTTGGTGTTAAATTATCAATACAGTTTTTATAGTATCCAATTCCGTTCTTTGCATCCTGAAAGAATTTTGAAACGTCCGCATTAATTCTGGCTGCAGGTATATATCTTGGAACATCATAGCTGGAAATTAAATAATGATTTCCTTTGTCTGATGGTGTCCAATACTGACTTCCGCCATTGGCCTGATATAAAGCTGTAAGCTCTTTTGCCTGATCCGCCTTTCCACTTTTTCCAATTAAGTATGTGCTTCCCTTGCCTGCACGGAAGCCGCCGCCGACAACCGTATGACCTACAATCACCAGTGGCTCACTCATTGCCACATTGCCGCCAACGAGAAAACGCACCAAATCCGGTGAGTAATTGGCATCTCTGCTGCCTTTATCTCTGGAAAAACCAGCGCTGAAACCTCTTGGGCTGTAAAAACTTCCTCCAATGGCCACAGGTCCTTCCACGTCAACAATGTTATTGGCATCATTAAATACAATAACATTTAATTTGGAGGCTGGACCAAAGGGCTGACCTTCTATATCATACCAGTTTATATTATCATAGGGTAATCCAGCACTCGCTATTGCTCCACTACTATAACTACTACCATCCATATAAACTCCTGTAAACTGCTCCGATTGCATTTTATTCTCAGTTCATTTTATTCCTATGGAAATGGTTCTGTGCGGTTTTTTCGTGTTATTAATTATATTTTCAATCAATTTTTACCTATTTTTTAACTGCTTTTATAACAAACGTAACGGGGAGCATACTGGCTTTCTTTGCAAAGCTGTTGTCCTTTGACTTCAGTATGTCCTCATCAGATTCTTCAATTAACTGTTCAATGATGAATCCGGCACGTGCCAGTGCATTGATGTAAGTTGATAATTTACGGTCTGACAATGACAGCACTCCTTCGCCAACGGAGACAGAGTACCATGATTCGTCAAAATAGCATTTCTTAAAGACTAGCATATCATCTTCCGCCGCCACACATTTATGTATGGGATGTGACCAGCTGAAAATAAATACACCTCCTTTTTTGAGATAAGAGGCTATCCGTCGGAATGTACCTTCCAGATCAGTGGTCCAGCCTATCCCATACACCGAATAGACGAAATCAAAATAATCCTCTGGCAGCCCGCACTCCTCTTCCATAGACGAGCAAATCAGTTTTGCTGTGAGATTACACGTTTTAAGATGAAGCTCTGCTTTATTTATCTGCTCTCTGGTTATATCAATGCCCCATAGTTCAGATGCCCCCCGCTCCCCTATGTACTGTAGGGAATGGCCGGTTCCACAGCCTATTTCCAATACTTTTTTACCGGCCACCTCATCAAAAAAAACCGGCACGTTTCTTCTGAAACAAATGCACCATAAAGCGGAAGTGCCATTGCCCCTAACACCTGGTTTCCTTTTGTACCCCAAAACAATTTGTTGGTTTTATGAATAGTTTCCTTGTTCCGATCTACTGATACAGCATAGCCGACTTCTCCTGCACCAATAATATTTGTTCTTTGATTCACATCTCTTTCCACTGCGATACCCTCCATCAATACCAGTTTAAAGGTTAAAGGCGGGAATGGGTTAAGCGTAACCCCCTTGTCACGGGCGTGGGATGGTGCTACCCCATGTAATTGTCGGAATGCCCTTGTAAAAGCGGCCTGGGACTCATATCCATAGCGCTGTGCAATATCAATGATCTTATCTCCGTTTTGGATATCACTCACTGCCACGGTTAACCGCCTGCGGCGGATATACTCCGATACTGGAATTTGGGTCAGAAAAGAAAAAATTCTCCGAAACTCCCATTCAGAGCAATTCATAAATTGCGCTGCTGCATTATAGTCTGGTTTTCCGGAAAGATTATTTTCAATATATTCCATTGCCCGGTTCATTTGCTTTTGCCAATCCATCGCCTTACCTCCAGTAGGAATTATATCAGAGAATTGAAATGTATACTTTGCAACAGGTGTATTTAAATGCAAAGCCCGTTTTATTTAATATAAGAATTGTATCTGATGTGATCAGCTTTGTCTATCTTTCCCCCCTATATCCGAATAAGTACTTTAAGATCCGGGTATGTGAAAAAGAGAGGTATTGAGATTTAAACATCAATCTCAATACCTCTCTTTTTTATTTGCTGCTTTTTCTTCTTGTTGAAAAACTATTATAACTCTTTTTCTCTTTTAACGTACCATCTGCTGTCATCCGATATTTTTTCTTTGTGGCTGATGCCTTTTTTCCCGTTACTGGTTGGTTTGATTCTCTTTTTGATGTTGCATTGGATTTCTGTGAGGAAGGATGGCTTTTTGCCTTTTCTGTACGTCCTGTATCTCTCTTCGGCTGAGTGGTTTTTATAGCCGGAAAGTTATTTTTTAATGGATAGGGATGATCACTCACCTCTGTTAATTTCTTTCCGATTAAACGTTCAATATCTTTCAGCTGCTCCTTTTTCATCAAAATCGCAAAAGGATATTGCTGTTCCGGAAAGACCTGCTCTGCCTGTACGCCCAATCCGATGTACGTATGTCTCAGGAGTATCCGGCAAGTCAAAGTTAATGACATGGGTTAATTCATCAATGTCGATTCCTCTTGCTGCAATATCTGTAGCAAGCAAAATCCGCAGTGTTTTGTCTTTAAAGCAGCTTAACGCACGCTGACGTGCTCCCTGGGATTTATCCCCGTGAATCGCCTGTGCCGATACGTTACTCCTTGCCAATTGCTTGATCAGACGGTCCGCACCATGCTTCGTACGTACAAATACCAGAACAGAAACAATCTCTTTATTTTCCAGAATGTGCAAAAGTAAATCTTTTTTACTGCTTTTATCCGTGTAATAGAGATACTGGTTTATGGTATCCACGGTTGAAGATACCGGGGTTATTTTTATTTCCGCTGGATTTTTAAGAATCGTACCTGCCAGTCTGGCAATGTCCGGTGGCATCGTCGCTGAAAAAAGTAAGGTCTGCTTTTTGGGGGGTGTTTTTGCTATGATCTTTTTCACATCATTTATAAATCCCATATCAAGCATACGGTCAGCTTCGTCCAGGATGAGTATTTTTAAATGATCTATATTTATAAGCTTCTGATCCATGAGTGCCAGCAGTCTGCCCGGAGTTGCTACAAGTATATCAACTCCCTGTTTTAATTCTTCTTCCTGGGGTTTCTGGGATACTCCTCCAAAGACCACACAGCTTTTTAAATTGGTAAACTGTCCGTAGGTATGAAAACTTTCATGAATCTGAAGTGCCAGTTCTCTGGTTGGTGTTATGACAAGCGCCCTGATATTTTGTTTTGAAGTACGAGGGGCATTTTCCTTGCTTAGAAGCTGAAGGGTTGGTATTGCAAATGCGGCCGTCTTTCCAGTACCTGTCTGGGCACAGCCCAATAAATCCCTGCCTTCCAATATAACGGGTATTGCTTTTTCCTGAATCGGTGTGGGAGTTTCGTAATTTTCTTTTTCCAGTGCCTTAATAATATCAGGCATAATCTTTAAATCTTTAAACTGCATGCATTCTCCTCTAAAATCTGTATTGTCTGTCTTAATTCACATTTACTGTGAAATTTTATGCGTTCTTGTAAATTCAATTCCTATATTCTTATTCCTCTTTTCAACTTTACCACAGCCAATTTTCTTTTCAGCCTGTAAAAAAGCACCCTTGGATTTCTTCTCTTCCAGTAATTTTTTCATTTTTTCTATATCTTTCATTGACATCTCGTATTCCTCCAATCATTTATTGATCTATTATCTTTCAAAGGTAAAGGCTCTATTCTTCAAGAATAGAGCCTCTAAAAACGTTTGAAAATAGTTACCTATCTATGGTGTCAGTATACAGAATAAGTGGCTGTTTGTCAAGAATACAGGCTAATTAGTCAATTTTGACAATTAATTTATATTTAAATAGTATTCCACGCCTTTGATAATTGCTCTATTCCTTTGGTCAGTTGTTTTTCTGATACATATCCAAAGCTTAACAAAACCATATTATTTGAATAACAATGAACATCATGCCAAAATATTGATACGGGATAAACCAATACCCCATATTCCTTTGCACGTTCAATCATTTCTTTTTCCGTTAATCCCTGTGTGGATTCAAGCAGAATATGAAAGCCTGCATATTTACCATGAATCACTACTTGGTTGCTCATTAATTCATGAATCAGACGCACCAGCAGATCATGCTTACGTTTATTTATAACACATAACTTACGCAAATGACTTTCAAAATGCCCGGAGTAAATAAATTCATAAAGAATTCGCTGTTGAATTATGGATACAGGCGATTGATATAATTTAAACTCTTCATCATAACGTTTCAGCCATTTTGAGGCAATACCATATAACTGACCCGTAAACTTGGGGATAAAGACTTAGACATGGTTCCAATATATATAACATTATCATTTCCGGAGACATTACTGATTGATGGAATAGGTCTTGAATTGTAACGTAACTCACTGTCATAATCATCTTCTATAATTATCCCATTGTGTTTCGCAGCCCACTCCAGTAAAAGCAATCTCTTTTGTATTGGCATAACTGCACCTGTCGGAAACTGATGGGATGGTGTTACATAAATTACCTGAGCTGAGCTCTTTTCTAACTCTTTTACATTTACCCCATCTTTTTCAACGCTTACAGAGACTGTATTAAATCCATTATGCTCAAAAATATCTCTTGCGCCGAAATAGCCAGGCTCTTCAAAGGCGATTTGACTGTAAGTATTCCGGAACAGCTGACTTAGTAAAGATAGTGCAGACTCTAAACCAGTACATAAAATAATCTGCTCTGCACTGCAGGAAACTCCTCTGGACTTCCTTAAATATTCTGCCAGTTTTTTTCTTAACTGCAGTTCACCCTTGGGATCACTATACATTACCATATCTTCTGGATTCAATGATGCCAACGCTTTCATTGAATCTTTTCGCCATATATTTTGAGGAAAGTCCTGTGGATTTAAGTATCCATATTGAAAATTACAGATAATATTTTCCTGTAATTCACTTTTTTTATGCTCTGTTGGTAACTCAACATTCTTTCTGTCATTACCCAGGGGAGAATATATTATGAATGTCCTGCACATAATATCCGCTTCCAACTCTGCTTTCTACATATCCTTCTGAAGAAAGCTGCAGGTAAGCTTTTTCTACTGTATTTCTGCCAACTGCAAGTGATTCTGCAAGATAGCGGGTAGATACTAATTTTGAACCCTCAGGCAACTCCCCTCTTATGATATCATCTCTAAGCTGTTCATAAATTTGAATATATTTAGGAGTTTGTACATTGTTATTTAATATTATCATATTCTCCTCCAACTGTATCCTCCAAATAGTTCATAATTGGTTCTTCCATACATGCCAATTTAATATTATACTTATTTTGCAAATATGTCAATTTACAAAACTACAGGAGGTTTTATATGTCCAACGAAAAATTATATGAAGTTATCAGACACGAAGGTGTAGTAGCAATTGTAACCAGCGGAAATGACGAACCACATGTCGTTAATACATGGAATTCATATGTTGTCATAGAAAACAACAAAATGCTTATCCCTGCTGCCGGGATGCGCAAAACCCAAAAGAACATAGAACAAAATAATCGTGTATTGGTCACATTAGGAAGTAAAGAAGTAATGGGGCACAAACATATGGGAGCTGGATTTCTGATTAATGGAACCGCAGATTTTCTGGAATCTGGCCCGGAATTTGATATGATGAAAGAGAAATTTCCATTTCTAAGCAGAGTTCTGGAAATTACAATTGAGACAGTGAAACAAACAATTTAGACTTTAAAAACTATAATTAACAACTTTTCCGGGAGTTTTAAAGGGGCATCAGCAGATTTACCCCTTTAAAACTCCCAAGTTTTTTATACCTGGCATATGTTTACGGAGACTATATCACTCTTTCGCAAATTCAGGATCGCAGATTTTACCAACAATAATGATTGCTATGGTATAGATCGTAAATGTAAATACAAATGGTAAACGGCGGTCTATACTGGACAGCCATCCTGCCAGGTAACCAAAGGGAGACGCAAATGCAATGGTAAAGGACATAATAAGAGCATTAATTCGAGCCCGTTCATTGGGATTGATGTTTAGCTGAAGCAAGGCATCTTTGCGAGGCATTACAAGTCCGCCTGCCACCGCCCCAACAAAAACATAGACGATAATAAACGGCATACTGCTGCCTATAGGAGTCAGGATCAGGAGAACTGAGCACGCGGCATATAATACCAGACCGATCCACATGGGTATCCGAAATTTCACAGATTCCAAGCGGTGCTGTACACCAATCATAAAAATCAGCATTACAGCTGCATTTAGAATAGGGAAAAAGGCAAGATAACGGTCTGCAATTCCCAGCCTTTGCGTTACATACAGACTAAAGAAGCTGGTGTTTACCAGATTTGCTATATGTAATATTACACAAACAATCAGCACTTTCACAATCTCTTTATTCATCAGTACTTTTGGTATTAAATCCTTATATTCATAAATCATCTGAAAGACAGAGGTGTTTTTTCGTTTCAGCCATACGAATCTTACCCTGACGTGTTTCTTCACAATACCGGAACGTAATAATCACTTTAATCAGCATATTCACAGCAAAAACAACATATAGAACACGTACAACCGGAACCACAGAAAAGGTATTGATCAGCAATCCTGAAATTGGTGCAAAAAAGATTGCAATCAGACCGCCAATATTTACCCATGTATAGATTCCGATTAAATCCCTGGAGTCTGCATCCTCTATCAGAAGACAGTACCAGGCAGTCTGGTTAATCTGTTCAAAACTGTTAAATAAAACTGCTGCTAAAAAGAACCAGAAATTACCAGAAACAGCCCATATGAGGCAGGCAACACCCCAGCCGAAGAAATCTCCCATCATGGTTGTGAATTTACGTCCCAGTTTATCGGTGAGGATCCCTCCAATAAAAGAAAAAAGCACCTGAACAACCATAGAAACCGATAAAATCAAACCAATCTGAACGTCTGTAATTCCCTGTGTGTACATATATAATGTGGCAAAAGGTGCAATCAAATTATAGGGAATGCCCCAGAGAGGCTCCATTAAAATCAGAGTCTTTGGATTTCCCTTGTTGTTCTTTAACAATTCAATCAGTGGATGTTTTGATAACGTCTTTCGTTTTTGTGTTTTATTTACTGGATTCTCCATTTTGTGATCGTTTCCTTCTTCACATTTACTTTAACTCAAAATAATCCATTACCGATGTTTCCTGAAATCCGCAGGATTTGTATAAGTTGAGAGCCGTTCCATTTTCCGCAGCTACCTGAAGCATCACCTCTGTGGCGTTTGCATCTTTCAGCTTTTCTACCCCAAAAGTGAGAATTGCCCTTCCAAACCCTTTCCCCCTGAACTCAGGTAATACACCAAGGCCATAGATTCCGCCAGTACCGCTATCAGACATCTGAAGATTTACCTTCCCGATTACCTTTTCTTCCTTTTCAGCAATATAGATTGTCATGCCTCGTTTTTCTTCCTCTTCGGGCAGAAGAATACTACTATCTTCAGAATCCTCATTTTCTTCTTCCAAGTCATCACCAAAATAAATCATGTTTTGCCGGGTTATCTCTGTAGCGTCTGCATTGACAGCTTTTCTGAATGTGATGCCAGAAGGCCGCTGTTTTTCCACCTTCTCATAAGATTTATGATTCAGATACATTTCAAATTCGGAAAATTTATAAACAGCACTGATTTTTTTTAAAAAACCCTGACCAGATATTGATTTTTTATCACACAAGGCCAGAATTCCTTCTGCATCTCTTCTTCTGCATTCTTCAATGACCAGTTCCATCAGTTTTGAAAAAATCCCCTGACGTCTGTACTTAGGGTGTACCATTCCAGTGATCTCCAAAGGTTGTGTTATTCCTCCAAAACTGCATATTCCTATATAACCGATTAATTCTTCACCGTTAAAATACATGAATTCATTTATATCAGAAATAACGGTATCCGCCGTTCTGTTTTTGGCATCACTCAGTTTATAGTCCAGTTCAAGTTTCAGTGTAACCTGGTCGTTTTGGGCGCATTGTATTTCAAGCATGTGAATCAATTCATAATCTTTTTGGTCAAGATTACTTTTTAACTTCAAATAAGCGCCTTCTACTGTTTTAATCATATATCATTCTCCCTTAAAATTCAGATATCATATTTTGACTGATTGATCGTGTTTCGTTTGTCAATTAAAAAGGCAGGACCGGACGCCAATCGGATGAATTTTATTGATGAGTACCATAAAACAGCTCTCCTCACCAAGTTTTACTTCATCTTCTTTGTGTCTGCTCCTGCCTTTTTTATTTCGCCAGATTTAACTGATTCACTTAGCCATATGATATCCAAACCAATATGTAGCAATTATACTTGTCAGAAACAGATTAAAAAGACCATATCCAAAAAACAGGCCGGTCAAAAACCTCCTGATATTGGTGCTTTCATATTTAGTCAGTAACTGAATGCCACCATCAAGTATCATGGGAATCAAGAAAATCAAAGCATATAAAATTGGTGGGTGATACATGGCATAGGTAATACCCAATAACAGAATCCCCACCAATTCACCGGTACATCTTGCACAAATAGGAAATTGCTTTCCATTCAGAAAAAATGAACGTTCCGCCCTGCAATGGCAGCCAAAGAAAATTGGGAGCCATCGATAGAAAAAACCACTCATAACAAGTAGGGCCGTCGGATTTAATAACCCGCCACAGCACCCAGAAGTCCCAGTCCAAATATTAATACATAAAAAAGAATCAAGCAAACTACGCTAATTAATGCGCCAATACCTGCTGCTTTTGCAGTCTTTGGTTTTGAATCTTTCCAAACCAGAAACAGAATTAATCCTACTAATGGAATACAGCAGCCTAAAAGTCCCCACCCAAAACCGCCATTATCAACCACTTGAGGAGTCTGTGCCACACCACAATGTGGACAGATGGCTGCTTTGTCATCAATCTCTTTTGAACAATTTTTACAATACATCTTTAGTATCCTCCACTTATATATAATAATAATTTAAAATTAGAAGCAAATTAGATTTCTTCTAATATAATAAAATATACCATATTTTGACATATTATTCCATAATGTTTTACATGATTACAAAAAAACGTCACAATTACTATTGTTTCGATATTTTCTAGCACTAATCTGCAACATACCGTAACATTTTTCCGATTGTAAATATTTTAAACCAATTATCATCTCAACATTACCAGTACTTTTCTGCTTTATGTAAGATAGATTCACCTCATAATAGTACCATATTTAATTTTCATATTGACAATTGAACATATATTCAATTATAATACAATTGAAAGATCATTCAACAGTAAAAATTTACTTAAGCGATAAAGGAAGGAAGGTTATTAATATGGCACACAATCATGAACATTCCCACAGCCATTCCCATGATCATGCACACGAGCATGAAGGCGGAGACTTAAACAAGAGAAAAATCATACAGCTGATATCAGGTATCATTTTGTTTGCTACAGGTCTGGTACTGAAAAAAGCTTTCCCAGATGAAGTCACATATCACTTTGCCATATTTGGAATTAGCTATTTAATCCTTGGCGGTGAGGTTGTCTGGCAGGCGTTTAAAAATATTACCAAAGGCCAGATTTTTGATGAAAACTTTTTAATGAGTGTTGCAACAATCGGAGCATTTGCAATCGGTGATTTCCCAGAGGGCGTTGCAGTAATGCTTTTTTATCAGATCGGTGAGTATTTTCAGGATGCAGCAGTACAAAAGTCAAAAAAATCCATTACATCACTTATGGATATCCGCCCCGATTACGCCAATTTAAAGCGGGGCAATGATACAGAAAAGGTTGCGCCTGACACGGTTAAAATCGGTGATATCATTTTAATTCGCCCAGGTGAAAAGATCCCGTTAGACGGTTCGGTATTAGATGGCGAATCCATGCTGGACACCAGCGCACTAACCGGTGAATCCGTACCCCGTTCTGTGAAAGCAGGGGAAGCGGTGCTGGCGGGCTGCATTAATCAAAGCGGTGTTCTGACAGTGGAGGTAACCCGGGAATTTGGTGAATCAACCGTCGCAAAAATTATTGATCTGGTAGAGAATGCCAGCAGCAAAAAAGCGCCCTCTGAAAACTTTATCACAACCTTTTCACGTTACTATACTCCGGTTGTTGTGGGTCTTGCACTTCTGCTGGCCGTCATTCCTCCGCTGTTCTTTGGCGGCGCCTGGACGGAATGGATTAACCGGGGACTCATCTTCCTTGTAATCTCCTGCCCCTGTGCACTTGTTATTTCAATTCCACTTGGTTTTTTTGGGGGAATCGGAGCTGCTTCCAAACGGGGCATCCTGGTAAAGGGCAGCAACTATCTGGAAGCGCTTAACAATCTGGATACTGTTGTGTTTGATAAAACTGGAACACTTACCAAAGGTGTTTTCGAAGTCAGAGGCCTGTACCCTGCTGGTGAAACTACAAAAGAGCATCTGTTGGAATATGCAGCAAAAAGCCGAAAGCTTTTCTAACCATCCCATTGCACGTTCCATTATGAAAGCATATGGCGGTAAAATAGAAAAGGACGCTCTGCGTGATTATGAAGAAATTTCCGGCCATGGCATCCGTGTGACATCTGATGAAGCGATGATTCTTGCTGGAAATGATAAACTGATGAAACTTGAAAACATTGATTTCCAACAGAATGATGAAATTGGTACGAAGGTCTATGTGGCAGTAAATGGAATCTTTGCCGGAGCAATTGTTATTGCCGACGAAATCAAGGCTGACAGCCGTTCGGCAATTGCACGTCTTAAGGAAGCCGGAGTACGGAAGACTGTCATGCTGACCGGAGATAATGTACAGATTGCTGAGGCAATTGCAAATGAGCTGGGTCTTAGTGAGGTTCATGCCCAACTGCTTCCAGATCAAAAAGTGGAACAGGTTGAAATTTTAGATAAGAACAAACCTGCAAAAGGCAAACTGGCTTTTGTAGGAGACGGCATTAACGATGCACCTGTACTGGCGCGTGCAGATATCGGCATTGCTATGGGTGGTCTGGGCTCGGATGCTGCCATTGAAGCGGCAGACGTAGTGCTGATGACGGATGAACCCACAAAGCTTGTGGAGGCCATTGCCATTGCACGCAAAACAAAACGGATTGTCTGGCAGAATATTGCGTTTGCACTTGGAGTAAAAGGTATCATCCTTTTATTTGGCGCCTTTGGTATTGCAACTATGTGGGAAGCGGTTTTTGCAGATGTGGGCGTATCACTGATTGCAATTCTTAACGCAATGCGGGTGCTTCGGACAAAAGACTGATTTCACAGGAGGTGCTATGAATAGCACCTCCAAAAAAATTTGTTTAGAGGTTCTAAGATCCAATAGAAAGGGGTAACAATATGGATCAATTAAATATATTAGGTTTCATTGTGTTGATCTTGTTTTATGGCAGTTACTTATGTAAACAAGTTCTGTTAAAAAGGAAGGGCATTAATACAAACCGCCTTGGCCGAGGCAATAAACCAGCACGTACATTCAAAATTGAAACGGCTCTTAAGCTTGCAACTTTTTCCATGGCAGTTGTACAGATACTAAGCCTGTTTGTGATAAAAAATAGAGATTCTCTTCTGACACAGCCTGCCATTCGGTTCACCGGAATCAGTATTGCCTTTCTTGGAACAGGGGTATTTATTACAGCTATGGCATACATGAAGTCCAGCTGGCGGGCGGGTGTGGATACAACTCAGAACACAGTTCTTATTAAAAGCGGAATTTATCGTATCAGCCGCAATCCTGCCTTTCTGGGTTTTGATCTGTTTTACATTGGCTTTGTGCTTGCTTTCTCCAACCCTCTTCAGATCGTGTTTACGCTGTTGTGCGTAGTAATTCTTCATTTGCAGATTCTGGAGGAAGAACGATTTCTTCCTGCCGTATTTGGTAAGGCTTATGAGGAATATAAGCAGGTTACCCCTCGGTACTTATTGTTCTTTTAGGAAGGGCAGTATAATTATTTCTTATATTCATCTATTACCTGGGTAAAGAACGACACAATATCCCCGTTTATCTCAGGTGTGGTTCCATGCCCAACACCATAATACGTATGGAACTGGGCACGAATGTTTTGGCTTTTATAAATTTTTTCACAGTTTTCCCACCGAACGCTCATATTTTCCCCCCAGAACCTTAATAATCAACTCACGTTCCATGGGAGAAAACGCATCATCAAAAGGAAGAGTGTCATTCTCATCATTTGCTCCCATGTAATAATACTGGGGGACGGATGCAAATGCGGATGGATTGAAGTCCAGACCCGCAATTTGCTTCAGGTCTTTAATACCTACCGGGTAGATAAGGTCATTGCCTTTTATAATTTCCACGGGCAGAATTGCCATACCATTAATGCCACCGGCTGCAACCGCCGCAACTCTTTCCGGATAAAGGGCAGTAAAACGGTTTACAAAACTTCCTGATGCAGAAAAACCATTGAGTAAAACCTTATCCTTCACATGAATATCATAGGAATTAAGATACGTTTTTGCGTCATCAATCATGCTATTTAACTGTTTATCAATCCGTACCAACGGATATTTATCGCACAAAAGGGTATCTCTATCCAGAGCATGTGTATAGATTTGCCAATCCTCTTTTGGTCTGTCAAAGCATGGCACAAGCAATGGGATTCCCAGTTTTCGGGCAATTTGACTGGATTGACCAAAACGAATGGTCTTATAGGCCGCTTTCTTATGCTCTTTATGTCTGTCATCAACAAATCCAGTATTATTAGGTTCAACCAGCAAAAATGTAGAATCGGACACGTTTAGTGTATCAGGTATGAACAAATAGTACTCTGTATTAAATCCTTTATCAGATGCCGCACCAACCTTAATAATTCTCCCATCGATTCTTGTAATTCTGTAAGCCATTAACAGAAATACTAGCAGAAAAGCTGCTATTATAAGTAAGATGTCTCTTCTTTTCTTCATCCATACCTCCTATTTTTTGATGACATATTTAATTAAGTATTTATAACAGCACAACATTATAACTTTCAATGTATTATATGTTTTTTAACTGGAATGACAAAATTTACCACACTAACAATGATTGACGTCTTTGTCTAATTGTGTTAGACTAAATTAGTCTAATAAGATTCGACAGGAGGATATTCTAGTGGAACAATATAAATTGGGTGAGATGGAGCAGAAATTCGCTGACATGATCTGGGCAAATGAGCCTGTCAGCTCCCGCACGCTCACAGAACTATGTGAAAAAGAATTTGCCTGGAAACGTACAACAACTTACACCATGCTAAAGCGATTGTGTGAGCGTAAGCTTTTGAAAATAATAACGGCACGGTCACTGCGTTAATGTCCAAAAAATGAGTTTGGAGCCGCACAGGGCGAACAGTTTCTGTCGGAGGCTTTCGCTGGCTCGCTCCCACAGTTTTGGCGGCATTTACCCGCAGAAGAAAAGCTAAATGACAGAGAAATCGAGGAGATACAGCACCTGATTGATGGATATAAGGAGGAATAGCGATGTTGGAAACAGTATTTTTAAAACTTTTAAATATGAGCTTCACAGCGAGTATAGTCATTGCTTTTGTATTGGCTGTAAGAATTGTTTTGCAAAAAGCGCCAAAAGTGTTTTCCTATTTGCTGTGGTCGGTGGTTCTGTTCCGATTAATCAGTCCGTTTTCCTTTGAGAGCATATTTAGTCTTCTTCCTGCATAGGTAAATCCAATCTCACAGGATATCCTCTATATGCAGGCGCCGAAAACTGATACTGGTATTGGAGTTATCAATGATTCCTTTAATGCGATTCTTCCAGCTGCAGCACCGCAAACCAGTGCCAATCCATTACAGATATTGATAGTAATCTTTAGTCATATCTGGTTACTTGGTATTGCAGCTATGCTGGTATATAGTCTTATTGTGCTCTTTCGCCTGAAAAAAGAATTAAAGAATGCCACTCTGTATCAAGATAATATTTTTATTTCACCCAGAATCGACACCGCCTTTGTCATGGGTATTTTTTGCCCCAAGATTTATCTTCCCTCTAATTTAAATGCTACTGAGCGAAGCTATATTCTGTTACATGAACAAACGCATATCAGGCGGTTTGACCACATTTTCAAGCTAATAAGCTTTTTGGCACTTTGCCTCCATTGGTTTAACCCTTTTGTGTGGGCCGCATTTTTTCTTAGTGGCAGAGATATGGAGATGTCCTGCGATGAAGCAGTTATCAGACGTCTGGGTAATGATGTTAAAAAGGATTATTCTGCCTCCCTTCTGACCCTTGCGAAGGGCAGAAGAATTGTAAGCGGTACACCTCTTGCCTTTGGCGAAGGTGATACAAAAGGCAGAATTAAAAATGTGTTGAATTATAGAAAGCCTGGTTTTTGGGCGGTTTTAGTTTCCGTACTAGCCGTTGTTTTTGTGGTTATCGGCTTAACAACAAGTCCAAAGGATCTTCCAGGGGGGATTTGCCGGTGTCAATGCAACCATTCTTAAGATTGATAAAATTAATCAGACCATTACAGTAAAGGGAATTGATACCAATAGTCCCATTGGTGATAACTGTATTGTCAGCTGGAAGGATGCAAAACTTCAGACAATAATCAACAAAGAGAAACCAATTATAATATCCATTGATGATTTCTCTGAAGGTGACCATGTGTCGCTCTTTATAGGTGAAATCCAGGAAAGCTATCCCACAAGGGCAAAGGCCACTACAATCCAGTTAGAGACAAAAAAAACGTTAGTCACCGCATACCCGATTAAAGATTTATGGAATGCACGAACGAAATATGTGGGTGATAATTCCGCGGTTGGAACGCTGATTGGATTACTTCCTGTTCCAACAGGCATGCAATATGACCATTTTGAATTACAAACCACTTCCCCGCCATATAAGGTTACACTTATATACTCTGTACCAACACAATTACTTTCAGAATACAACAGTGGAAGCTCAGCCGCATCCGATACGTTCCAGGCAAACGCCCTTTTCTTACTGGCTTTAATAGATAATGCAGATGAGGTTCAAGTTACTTTAACAGATGGCAGCCAGAAAATTGAGTTTACCAATGGGCGAGAATGGGCTGATAACGCTATAGAAGGAGAAGTGGCTGACTATGGGAAGAGTCCCGAAAAATTACAGGAGTTGATTCATTACATTAGTTCCGAGACCTCTGATTAAGCAGCGGATCACAATCCAAACGCTTTGTCAATGTGGCAAGGTGACGCTGATTGGAAAATCATCAACCATGGTTATTGATATTTTGGTTTCCATAACCATGATTGATGATTTGAAAATATCGCATTTATTTTACTTTATTCCAGCGGTATTGATAAACATATTCCATGTTTCCTTCATCCTGACTTATTTTATATAAGTAACCATTGGAAATGATATAAAACCAACCTTCTTTCTTGGATATGGAAATAGCATCTTTTGACATACCAGTGTTCTTGTACTCGATAGTGTTAGTCCATTTAATGGAATGCTGATTAAGGGAAACCATGGAAATACTTAAATTTTCATCATTTCTCTTTTGATGGTAAGCGATTAGTGCTGAATTTCTATCCTCCGCCCACAATATGCTCATATCTAACAAATCTGAATAATAATCAGTACTTGCCTGTTGTACCCTCTGCAAGTCCTCATCTGATAATTTTATCGTATTCCTTGAATTTAAAAATTTCTCAGATAAAACATTCTTATAATCCGGACTTACTGTTACTATATTGTTAACCAGATCAATCTTATAGTATTTACCATCCAATGCATATAAATATAATTCATTTTCCGATACTAGTTCATAATCATTTTCATTATAGCTTAAATTATCTTTTAGTTCTGGAAACTTTTTTACCCATTCTTTCTCCGTAATATTTATTTTACCTGTTTTCGGATCTATAAAGTTCAGCACCTTTTTCTTATTGTCAACAGTAAGAATACCATTGACACTCTCTCCTATCACGTATTCCTGCCAGCCAGATAAGCGGGTCCAGTACTTTTTCCCATCTTTTAAGTTTACTGCAACAAGTGTAAATTTAACAACATTTGTGGTTATTCCATTTTCAACCCCGTTGGGAAGCACCATTCTCATTTTATTGATCGCTAACGTTTCATTCCCTTCGCCAACAATTACCGTCGGAGACTCTAATTCAACTCTGACAGAACTCAGAGCACCATTAAATACGATCAGAGCAAAAGAACCTATCAGGAATTCTGAAAAGAGAACCAAAATAACGGTCCAAATCGTATCCCCTATACTCTTCTCTCTCTTTAGTATCTTCTTTATCCCTTTTATCAGAGATAACAGACAACTGGCAACCATTACTGAGTAGATTATATATAGAACAATGTCCTGCATAAACCAGCCACCAGGTAACCAATTAATAAAAAACCGTTTTCTGAGTAATAGAAAAATAAGTTCACCTAATAAAAAATACGTCACTAAAAGCAGGAACAGCTTGCGGAAATAATGATGATTCTTTTCATCCGCTGTACTTTTAATGTTCTTATAGGTAAGCAAACTTATGCGAAATAAAACCCAGCCATATAAAACTGTTAATATAACATTATGAGTAACATCATTATTGTAAATCCATAATAATAAAAAATTCAATATAATTCTCTCCTTAAACTTGCTTAATAACATCTCACAAAAACTTCATTAACTCCTTCATAGTACCCAACCATAAATACTGTTTTGTACTATCCATACCGTCTGTGGCAAATTTGTTATATCGGCTTGCGTTCTCCGTGATTGGGTTATCATCTGTTATATCCTCGAAGTTCGTAATACCCAGTCTTTCCAGCCAGGCTTTTGCAAGAGTATCCGCTTCAAAATTCTCACCTTCCAGTTGCTTCAGCCTGAATGCGAATCCATAAAGTTTTCCAGTTTCCGCATCCACATAAGCTTCCATCAACGCAAATGGTAAATTATCATCTGGCACAGGGGGAACGGCGGTACTGTACTCAATTTGCCAGACAGGTACATTTTTCTGTGGATCAAGCATATAGACTGCAGAATAAAGCTGACCGTTGCATGGGTTTAAGTCCAAATCCTGCAGGCTACTATTTTCTTTAACGCCAGTACAGACACCGATAATTTCACTCAGTTCGGTTTTACAGGCCTCCGCTGCCTGATTCATATCAAGTTCATCTCCATAGGCTCCGCGATTGTTCTTCACATAAGCGAACGACATAACGGTATCGCCCCTACCGGATCGTATGGCTTTTTCCCGAAGGGCTGCTGCGTAATCACTTTGTAGTATATTACGGTTGCCCAGTGCCATTGACACGATATAAAGCCTCTCTTGTTCAGATAACGAGGAATATTGAAAGCTTTCCGGCGATATGGCATTGTTTTCCCTGTGCACCACACCTATCATAGAATTGTCGCGGAAACGAGCCAGTCTTGCTGGCATGAATATAGAAAGTGCAATAACTAAAGTAACCAGCAACAAAACTACTGAATATTTTTTATTCATTATTCGAAACCTCCAGATTGAAGCTTACCGTAGTCCCCATACCGACTACGCTCCCAATTGTGAGATCCGTGCCATGCAACCGTGCAATTTCAGCACAAAGGGTAAGCCCTAGTCCGGCACCGTGGCGACTGCGTGAACGTGATTTGTCAACCATGTAAAAAAGCTTCCGTAAGCCTGCTCAAATGTTCCGGCGGAATGCCACAGCCGCAATCATGAATCGTAAACGTATACCTGCCGTCTTCTGCGACTCCTGTCACTTCCACTAACCCCCATGGCTCTGAGACTTTAACAGCGTTATCCACCAGATTTGCTACCATTGTTTTTATAAGTGACATCTCTCCATAAACCTCACGTTCCTCGTACTGAATACGCAAATTGATGTCAAACTTAGAGAACGTATCACGTATGTATTCAAAAATGGCTTTTGTATGAAACGTACCGGTCGGCTTTTCCGTACGTTTTAAAACGATGAGATCCAGCAGATTAAAGCTCAGCTTTTCCAGCCTTCGCCCTTCCTGATAAATATAGTCAGCGGAGAGTAACAGTTTTTCTTCCTCAAGCTTTTGAGATCTCATCATATCTGCATAGCCGATGATTGCGGTCAGAGGAGTCTTCAATTCATGGGCGAATACACCTACAAACTCCTCCTGCGCCCGCGCTGCTTCCTGCAGCTGATATACATTTTCTTCCAGCGACATGGCCATCTCATTAAAGTCCTGGGTAAGGGAGCCAAGTTCATCGCTGCTTATTTTTTTCGCCCGTGCCCCATAATTACCTTTCGCCATCTTTTTTGCTGCCGCGGAAAGCAATCTTACGGGACGTGTCAACCAATAGGAAGACATAAAAATAATGATCCCTTCACAAATCAGAATGACAATGCAAACACGTCTATAAATTGAAAACCCTGTCTCACGCTCAGTAAACACATTGGTAATATCAGTCAACGTTTCAAGGGAGAGGGAACGGTCGATAATACCAAGCGTTGCAGCCGTCTGGATATAATAGCGTCTGTCAATGGGTATAATCCGGTATGCCAGTTCTTTGGCGCTTCCTCCTTCCTCAAATCCCTGATCCATATCCCCTTTCATGCTTACACTGCCTGCTGGAAAACCTTCACTGGCGTATAATGGAGCACTATCCTCACCGCATATTCGGACATAGCGGTTCTCGCCGCCCGTATCCAGCCTTTGTGCGATTCGAGCAATGTCCTGATCTTGTAAGTGCTCATATTTATAAGGAATGTTCAGTGCTGATATTTCAAAGCCGAAGCGAATTATTCCGCTTTCGTCCATTACCTGCTTGGTTTCACGTGCAAGGGAGGTCTGAAACATCGAATTCACAATATAATAACCGCCGACTGCGAGGGTGGCTGCGACGATTGAAATTGTCCATAAAAATAACTTCAATGAGAATTTCACTTAGGTACCTCCAGCCTGTAACCGACCTTGAATACGGTAACCAGACAATGCTCCCAACCCAGCTTTTTACGCAAACGCTGAACGTGTAAATCCACCGTACGGCTGTCACCGTCGAAATCGCTCTCCCAAACCCGCTCGTATATCATATCACGGTAAAGCGCAATGTTTTTATTATGTACAAACAGGCTAAGTAATCCGAACTCTTTTGCGGTAAGTTCTAATTTACGTCCATCTTTATCGGCTCTGTATGCGTCAAAATCTATGGTTACTCCCTCAATTTCCATAACACTTTCGGCTTTGTGATAACGCCTGAGCACAGCTTCAACACGCGCCAGTAGTTCCACCATATCAAAAGGCTTAACAAGGTAATCATCTGCTCCCAGCCGCAATCCTTTCACTCTGTCGCTGACCTCATGTTTCGCCGTAATGAATATAACCGGCGTTTTTGTGGGCCGAATGTAGTCCATCAGTTCAAAGCCGGAAACTCCTGGCAGCATGATGTCTAGCAATATCAGATCATAACTATTTACTTCAATCAGGTTCGCCCCTATTACACCATCCTCTGCCGTTTGGCAATCATAGCCAGCTAATGTAAGCTGCATATCAATTAAATCACGAATCGCTTTTTCATCTTCTACAATTAATATTTTCATCATATCTACCAACCCCAATACTTACGCGCCGCCTGTACGACGTCGTCCATCGTTTCTCTTCCTGTAAGTTTGCTGACAAACGCTTTATGAAAATCAGTGTCCTCAAAAAAATATCCGTCACGCTGATAATAAATCGAAAAATCCGTTACGGCATGGGTTTCGTCATTATCGTCCAGTTTAATGTAATTGGCAAGCACGGATAAGTCGGCCCAGCCATCACCATCCACATCTTTAAAAGAGATCCCCGGCATTTCGCTAAAGTTATCGTAATCCCTCATAGCCTGAAAATTCCAGAGAACCCGTCCCTCTTTATCTACAAGGTACAGGACAAAAATATAATGACTGCCCATTTTATAAGTCCCGGGAACTACGGAGACCGCACCGAACTTTTCAAAGTTTGCATCAAAAGTTTGATATTTGAGCGGCTTAAAACCACCTTCCATCAACTCATCCATTGTCGCAGCACTATATAAAAACTCGGAAGACTGCCCACCTCCCGCAAATGCATCCATCATGTTAATGTCTGTATTCATGTTAAAGCGGTTAATCTTATCGCTAATGCGCCAATCCCTGTAAAAACCACCCGTTTTTGCATTTTGAAATAATATATCTCCTATTTTATATTCAACTCCATCATAGATACAATGGGTTATTAACAAAATATCCAAAAGACCGTCGTTGTTAACATCCCTGGTTCCAATTGCAGCTATTGAAATATTGGGCTGGGATAGAGCACCTTTTTCAACATAGTTGCATTCAAGATCTTCTGTTTTATATATAATATTACCATCGGCGTCAGCAAAAAACAGTGCAACTCTGCCCAATACAGAATGAATGGCGGCATACACAATGCAATCTTTTTTCTTACCACTTTTACCGCTGTTCAACGTAAAACCGTCAATCACATGCTCTTTATCTAATGTTATGTAACCGTTTGCAGCTACATCGGCAAGGGTGGTTATGGAATGAAACCTGGCGAGGTGGGAAGCTGCAGTGGGAGTTTCAGCATAGACATCAGAAGTCAGAGACAGGAATGCAGTCAGGATTGTCAAACACAATAAAAGTGAAATGTAACTCTTTTTCATAATAGAAACTTCCTTACAATGTTTTTTATTTGTTTTATTAAATCTTAACATAAGATTTTCACGAAAGCTATCAGATATTTGTTTGTGATACAATTCCGATACATCTTTGAAGCTTTTATGATGGATGTATAAGATAGTATTTACTCATAAAACAAAAGAATAAAAGGGGTGTATCAAATGAGTAAATTGAAAAAGTTTTTTTATTTAAATCTGTTCCTATTGCTTTTCACAACTCCCGCCGTCACGGTGTTTGCCGATGATCTTCCAGAGGAGGACCAGAACCGAATCCTTGCGCCGTACTTTTTTATAGAAGATGGCGATCCATCAACAGATCAGTTCCCATTAAAAGAGACAGATGTGAAAACAAATATCAACGGTATCATAGCCGAAACTTATGTCACACAAATTTATACCAATGAAGGCCAAAAACCAATTAATGCGATGTATGTTTTTCCTGGTTCAACAAAAGTTGCAGTGCACGGAATGACCATGCAAATTGGGGATGAGATTATTAAAGCAAAAATTAAAGAACGTGTAGAAGCAAAACAGGAATTTGAGGAAGCAAAACAGGAAGGCAAAAGCGCATCTTTGCTGGAGCAGGAACGTCCCAATGTCTTTACTATGAATGTTGCAAACATTATGCCAGGCGATATTGTTAAAGTCGAACTGCATTACACGGAAACTATCACCTCAACCGATGGTAAATATGAGTTTGTTTTTCCAACAGTGGTTGGACCAAGGTACGTAAGCCCTGCAACTGACGTGACAGATGACCGCAATAATTTTACAGAAAGTCCCTATCTAATGGACGGCAAAACACCGCCTGGCAGTTATAACATAACGGTTCATTTAAATTCTGCCGTTCCAATCTCCAATGTCAATTGTAAGTCACATAAGATTGTAACAGATATTGATAACAACAAGGCACTCATAACTTTGGAAAATCCAAAAGAATTTGCTGGTAATCGTGATTTTATCCTAGATTATTCGCTTACCGGCAGTGGGATAAACAGCGGACTTATGCTTAACAAAGGGGGCATTGCTGGTGAGAACACTCCAAAAGAGAACTTTTTTATGATGACGATTCAACCTCCAGAACGCGTGGCATTGGAAGACATACTTCCCCGTGAGTATATTTTCGTGTTGGACGTTTCCGGTTCCATGTACGGTTATCCAATTGACACGGCTAAAAATCTAATCGGGAATCTCGTCAGTAATCTTCGCCGTACGGATACCTTTAATGTAATTTTATTTGCCGGCACATCGGCACAAATGTCACCGAAATCCGTGCCGGCAACCAGTTATAACATTAACCGGGCGCTGGATTTAATTGAACAGGAAGAAGGCGGCGGCGGGACGGAGCTTGTCCCTGCACTGCAGTCCGCCATAGATATTCCTCGAACAAGTAAAGATGTGGCGCGCAGCGTAATCATAATAACCGATGGTTACATTTCTGAGGAATCTGAAATCTTTGACATCATAGGCAAAAACTTAGGCGAAACAGACTTTTTCTCCTTCGGAATTGGTGATGGTGTAAACCGCTATTTAATTGAAGGTATAGCAAAAGTGGGACAGGGGGAAGCGTTTGTTGTAACAGACCCTGCGAAAGCTAATGAAGAAGCCGCGAATTTCCGCAGCTACATACAATCGCCAATTTTAAGAAACATTAAGGTAACGTATAACGGTTTTGACGCCTACGATGTGGAACCAAAGAAATTGCCTACACTTTTTGCCAAAAGACCTATTGTAATGTATGGTAAATGGAAAGGTGAGGCAGAGGGAACCATAGAAATAACAGGAACGAAAGGCAATGGAGAAGCTTACAGGCAGGTAATACAAGTTGCCGGCACACAGCCCCTGGAAAACAATACAGCTTTGCCATACTTATGGGCCCGTGCAAGGGTGGAACAGCTCATGGACTATGGCCTACAGGAAGATGAGGACAGTATGGAACGCTTCAAAAAAGAAGTAACACAAATCGGACTGGATTACAGTATGCTTACACCATTTACCTCTTTTATCGCTGTAACAGAACAGGTTCGAAACACCGGCAGTGAAGCAAAAGACGTAAATCAGCCGCTTCCTCTCCCACAACATGTCTCTAATAATTCAGTAGGCTCCTACACCAGCGGCTCTGAGCCAGGAGTTGCCGCTGTAATCGTGATTGGGGTATTTACGTTGATGAGCGGCACTGTGCGGCTATTTAGGAAGCGTGCAGCATGAAGAAGCAACACTTATTCGCGCTGTATCTTATAGGATTGATGGTTATTCTTGGAATAAAATATAGTTACAGCAGAGCAGGCTTTAGGGAGCTGGATTTTATACTGGCTCCTACTGCCCGCTGGGTCACATTCCTTAGCGGAATTAATTTCATCAGACAGACAGATGTCGGATATATAAACCACAGCATACGGTTTATAATCGCGCCCAGTTGCTCAGGTGTACAGTTTATGTTGATCACATTTGCTGCACTCTTATTCCCTCTGGTTCACAGAATGAATTCAGTGAAGAGCGGAGTCTGCTGGTTTGCAGGCAGTTTTCTATTCTCATTTCCATTTACGGTTTTTGTGAACGGTATCAGGATTGTATTATCAATTTACATTCCAAATTATTTCAACAAATGGAATATTTACGCTGACTGGCTTACAGCCCAACGGCTGCATACCATTATTGGAACAGTTGTGTATGTGACAGCGCTGTTGGCTGTATACTACCTGGCAGGTCTGGCTTCAAGTTCAAATGTAAAGATATCAAATGATATGCATGGTATATTTTCAAGTAAGGTGGTATTAAAAATAGTTAATCGCATTGTACCTCCAATACTTTGCTATTTTTTCATTGTGCTTATCATTCCTTTGATTCACAATGCACGTCAGAATGACCTTAAGAAATTTGGGGAGTATGCTTTATTAATAATATCTGTATGCTTTGCTTTGATACTTTTATCTTTTATTGTATATACGGTTCAGGATCATTTTAGTGGAAAGGAGTAGAAATGGGATACCATTAAGTAATTTGGTCTTATAAAATAATGTATTAAAATAGCAGCATAAATCAGCTGCTATTTTAGTTTCTTATAATTTGTTTATATACAATTCCATGTTATGAAAATTCCAGGATTACATACTAAATTAGTGTATACATGCTCTATCTCTGTTAATAAATTCCCGGCTGCTTGTGGATTTTTCAACTTATTAATAATATTATCAAGTAATTCCTCAGCTTTCTCGGTTATAATGAGTTTATATTTCATTCTCCGTAACATATTTAGGAGGTGGAATTATTCTTCTGAAAACGCTCCCTTATTTTCATCATTCTCTCATATGTACCCTCTTCATCAATGGCCATGTCGTACATTTGGTGCGCAAGTTGGAATCCCTGATCACTGACAAGGGCTTTTTTCCATGGACGAGACAAGATCGAATGGGTCAGATGTCTTGTAGATCGGGGAGCCTGCATAATCATCTCTGCAAGTTCCCACGCACGTGGAAGAAGCATTTCACGGGGCAGTACTTCACTTACAATACCCAGGTCTAATGCCACCTGTGCATTTATGTTAATGCCCGTATATGCGGAAAATGCCGCTCTCTTAATGCCTGTTATATTTTGAAGCGCTAATACAATCCCATCACCAGGAGACACACCTCCCAGGTAATGCGCATCGAAAAAATTTATGTCTTCGGCACAAATTGTAATATCACATAATGTTCCCATTTGCCAGTGTGATCCTGTACCATTAATCACCCCAATTGTGGGAATATCCATGCAAAAGATCATATTTTCAATCATCCTCAATGACTCCTGATACATTTCCAGTTTACGATTCTTACGCCAGTCCATAAATTTTGTTTTCCAGATTTCAGGGGTTGCTACCTGCCAGTTATCTCCTGTTCCAGTAAGAATCATTACCTCATTTTCAGGATCACGGCCAATATCTGACCATGCATTCCCATATGCAGTCAGAACTGGCCAGTCAAATTGAAGTGATTCCCCCCGCGTGTGCATACGTACTTCCAATATGCCGTTACGGCGGGTCATTAAAAGCAGTTCTTTGTACTTTTCCGAGTATTCTTCGAATTTTGTAGGTCCTGCCATACATTGCTCTGACATTTTAATTCCTCCGAACTTATAATGGGGGTTTCTTTAATGAAAATAGCAGGGAGCTGTGTCCCTATGTTACATCAAAAATGGGATAGCCCCTCTGCCATTATTTCATTGCTATGAGTACCGGTTAACAGCCAGTGACTTTATTTGCCCATTAAGCGTCCTTTCATTTTTGTCAGTCGTTCAAACGCACCTTCTTCGTCTATCGCCATATCGTACATCTGGTGAGTAAGGTGGAATCCCTGATCACTGACTAAGGCCTGTTTCCATGGACGGGATAAAATGGAATGCGTAAGATGTCTGGTGGAACGAGGTGCCTGCATTATCATCTCTGCTAGCTGCCAGGCGCGGGGAAGCAGATCTTCACGTGGCAGAACTTATATGCGTAGTATGCCGCCTTCTTAAAACCTAACATATTCTGAAGTGTAAGTATCATTCCATCGCCAGGAGGTGTTCCACCCAGAAAATGGGGATCAAAAAAGTCCGCATCTTCTGTACATATGGTAATATCGCAGAGCGTCGCAATTTCACAGTGGGTTCCCGGTCCATTAATTGCCCCGATTGTAGGGATGTCGATGCAGAATATCATATTTTCAAGCAGTCTCAGAGATTCATGATACTGTTCCAGTTTCTTTTGCTTGGGCCAATCCATAAATTTTGTATTCCAGACATCGGGATTTCCTACAAGCCATTTATCTCCTGTTCCAGATATAATCAAAACCTCATTTTCAGGGTCACGGCCGATATCTGACCATGCATGAGACCATGCCGTATGGGCTTCCCAATTATGATGATAAGGGCCCCCGTTGGTGTGCAGCCGCACTTCAATTATTCCGTCACGACGGGTCATTAATAGAAATTCTTTGTACTTCTCAGAGTACTCTTCAAATTTTGTTGGTCCAATCATACGTCTCTCTGTCATTTAAATTCCTCCTTGTTTTGTTTTGATATTATCTATTACTTTCAAGCCAGTCTCTGGCGAAAGCAGCGTAAACCGCAGCTCCTTTACTAAGCACATCATCGGAAAACATTACCTTTGGATGGTGCATAGGGTAGCTATTACCTTCTTTTGAATTGTCTGCGGAAATAAACACTGAGGTACTTGGTACCGCTTGTGTTACAAATGCGAAATCTTCTGATCCCATTAATTTACCACCAGGTATCAATTGTGTCAGATCAATGAAAGAATTGGCGCCAAAGGTGTCTGTAATCGTTGTTCTCATTTGATCGTTAAGTCTGCTGTCAATTTTTACCTCAGGACAGCCCCTGGTATAAATCACATCCACCTTTGCATGATATGTTTCCCCAATACCAGTAGAAATTTCATGAATACGGGTTTCAATTTTATCACGCATTACAGCGGTAAATGTGCGTACACTACCTTTGATTCTTGCAATATCGGGGATCACATTGTTCGTACTTCCGCCTTCCATCACTCCAATTGTAAGAACCGCACTCTCAACCGGAGAGATTTCACGGCTTATGATCCCCTGCAGCGCCAAATGAAGATGAGCAGCTACATTTAGCGGATCCACTGCGGCATCGGGCATTGCACCATGAGCCCCTCTTCCGTGGATGACTATTTCGAACCAATCTGAGGAAGCCGAAATCCCTTCTCCAGCCTGAGGAATTACAAATTGCCCCACAGGGATTGGCATTCCGGACAACACATGGACCATCATTGCTGCATCCACTTTTGGATTTTCCAGAATCCCATTTTCAAGCATCATCTTTGCCCCGTGCAGGGTTTCTTCCCCTGGCTGAAACATTAGTTTGACCGTACCGCAAAGTTGCTCTTCCTTCTCCTTTAGTATCTCCGCAGCTCCCAGCAGCATGGAAGTATGCAGGTCATGACCGCATGCATGCATATTTCCGTTTAATGATGCAAAGAAATATCCGCTTCTTCTTTTATTGGCAGCCCATCCATATCTGCACGGATAAGAATTACCTTTCCTGGTCGTTGTCCGCCAATGGTAACCATTAAGCCTGATTCTCCCACAGGAGTGGGTGTAAGACCGATCGACTCCAACATCTCTTTTACATAAGCAGCCGTCATGGGTAAACTCAAATCAAGTTCCGGAATCGCATGAAGCTGATGCCTGTACATAACCAACTTCTCCTGCAGCTGATTGGCCATATTTAAAAAATCACCGGTTTTTTCGATCACAATTAACACCTCCTATCACACAAATCAAATTAGCAAACAACAGAATAAATTGCCTGCCTTATATTTTAAGACATTTTAAGAACACTTTTATTATACTTATAAGGCTAACCTCTGTCAAGAACATTTTAAGACATTTTAAGAACACTTCCTCGCAGTTCCCTGAAGATTGAAATATCATATTTATTATGATATAATTCTTTTCATTGAATTTGTTTATGAAAGGAATCTACCATGAAAATCAAGCTGGGTATAATCACGCCTGAGACCCATATGGACTATTTTCGCATCATTGAAGAAGAGATGCGTTCGGTATGTCAGTTTCGGTTTCTTACAATAAGCAACTTCCGGGAAACAAAAGACGTATATTTGAAAAATTTAGGTTTGGTGGACGGGTTTGTTATCAGTGGCAGATTTCTCTACGAATCAATTGATAAGGAATGTTTGGATACCAAAGTTCCCACTCACATTTTGCAGGATAATGAAAACCTTCTTTATAGAGAACTTTTCAGACTACTGGTCACAGAACCTGAGCTTGACATCTCCAGAATCTATGTGGATTATGCATATATTATTGATTCTTTCAGTGAATTTCAAAAATACCTGACTCATGAAGGGAAGCCTGTTAACAGCAACGATTTTTTTGAACGAGTGGAAACAATGCTGGAAAACCATATAACTCTGTGGGAAGAGAAAAAAACAGACTTGTCCATCACGGCATTCGGCCACTTTGTTCCAGAACTCAAAAAACACGGAGTAAGGTATATCTTAATACGCCCCACTTTGGAAAACGTGAAAGAGACCATAACAGAGATCATCAATGAAATTACCATCCTCAAGCTCAAGAACCAGAGATCAGTCGTAGCATGCTTATCCATGGAAACGGCACAGCCGCCAGCAATAGAACAGCTTCAAGAGCTGAAGGACCTTGTCAGCAAATTTCTGCTCAGCGTGAATCTGGCGGATACAGCCCAGATTTCAGAAGGCTATGTGAGACTTTACACCACATACGGTAGTTTTATGAAAATCACCTCTGACGCTCATAACTGTACCCTGCTGGAATATCTGGGTGAGTCTGTAAGCGAAACCGTGAAGATAGGATGGGGCTCTGGACATGAATATTATCAGGCGAATGAAAACGCCACCAAAGCTTACAGACAGGCGAAAGCCTTTACGGGCAGCTGCAGCTTTTTTATAAACGAGGATCAGAAGGTGATCGGCCCGATGAAGAGTATGAATGTGATACAGTTTTCCGAGCAGGGAGACCCTGAAATTATTGCGTTGGCTAAAAGTATGGGAATAAATAATATCAATTTACAGAAAATCATATCCTATGCGGAAATTATGAGAACAAACAAATTATCCTCTGAGGATGTTGCTCAATGCCTATCCATGACTGTCAGAGGTGCAAATCGTATTCTTAATAAAATTGAAGAAAAAAATTATGTACAAACAGTATTTGAAAAGCGGGACAACAATAAAGGACGGCCAAAAAAATACTACGAGTTATTATTTCTTGACAAAGATGGGCACAAATCAGGAGAGTAATAAAAGAAAAATCACAGGAACAGAGGTAATCTGCCCTGTGATTTTTTCAGCCTCCAAAGGAGACGGAGCCAGCACAATTTATATTTCAGCATTTAGGCCTAATGGCAATTTCACAATAAAACACTGCCTTTCTCAGGCTCACTTTGTACTTCAATTGTTCCTTCACATAGCTTTGTAATTTTCTTAACCAACGTCAAACCCAATCCGTTTCCAGCCAAAGAGTGGGATGTGTCTCCCTGAAAGAATTTGTCAAATATATGACGTAAGACCTCATCATTCATTCCGCATCCGTTATCTTCAAGCCGAAAGACTGCCGTTTGACCGCTTCGACATAGTCTCACTTTTATTACTCCACCTGCGTTTGTGTACTTAATTGCATTGTCAAGAAGATTAACCCATATCTGTTGGATTAAATTTTTATCACCAAGTATTTCAATTCCATCTTCAAGCCGAATGTCAACATGAAGATTTTTGTCGCTCCACTTTGGTTCTAACATAACAATCGCAAGTCTAATTTGTTCATCCAAACAATAGACCTTTTTTTCACTGATAATCTCTATGCTCTCTATTTTTGAAAGGTTAAGAACGTTTGTGGAAAGATGAACAAGCCGCTCTGATTCCTGCACGATTATATTTAAGTATTCCTGCTTTTCTTCGTCATCAACATCACCTGCCTGCAATAGTTTGGCGAATCCACGAATTGAAGTAATGGGTGTTTTGAACTCATGGGAGAAGTTTCTTACAAAGTCGCTGCGCAATGTTTCGATCCCTTTTAACTCCTGTACCATCTTATTAAAGCTCCCGGCGAGCGCATCCAATTCAAAGACGAAACTGCCGTTTACCACAACCGAAAAATCACCCTGGGACACCTTTTCAGTGGCTTTCATCATGTCTCGGATTGGCTTAACAGAACGCCTGCTTAATAATGTTGCTATTACCACGCCCAGAAAAATACTGATATATATCATTACAGAGATAGCCCGGCTTGGACTTGCTTTCCCTCCCATATCCATGATTCCTAATTTGATCAGCAAATAAGCAATCAAGCCAGCCGATAATATAGAAAAGAGCATAACACCAAAAACCAGGGCCACCAGGGAAAATGCAAGACTAATTTTCGGAGGCAGTCTTTTTTTCTTCTTCATACACGCCACCCAATTTTATACCCTAAGCCTCGCACAGTAACTATCTCAAAATCGGGGTTGTTTCTAAATTTATCCCGTAATCTGTTTATATGAACATTTAAAGTATGCTCATCCGTCTCGGTCTCCAGTCCCCAAAATTCGTCCATTAGTTGATTACGCGTAAAAATCACATTGGGATAACTCATGAGTTTAAAAAGTAGCTGAAACTCCTTCTTTGGCAAAGTATGTTGTTCATTTTTCCAGGAAACAGTGAGAGAATTATAATCCGCTGTGGTTTCACCCATGACAACTTTATGATCATTAGCAATTTGCGCCCGGCGCAAAAGCGCCTTGACCCGAAACCGCAATTCTTGTTCGTCAAAGGGTTTTGTCATATAATCATCTGTTCCGGCCAGAAAACCTTTATGCATGTCTTTCGTCTCCTGATTGGCTGTTACCATCAGTATTGGAATATTCTCCCCCACATCCCGTAATTGCTTGCAGAATTTATAACCATCCATGCGGGGCATCATTATATCCAGGACAATCAGGTCAAATCGCTTTGTTTCCATCCTTTCAAATGCCTCAAGGCCATCTTTTGCAGTATATGTGTTATAACCGCCATGTTTTAGAACAGCGCACATTAGTTTTGGGTATTTATATCATCTTCTACAATTAAGATATCAAACACGACAGATCACCTCCATGGTATGTATTATATACAAGCAAAGTAAACTAAACATCAACTAACTTTCGGGTAAAATTGACGTTCAGTTGATGTTTTAAAATTATAGTTCATTATAGCGTTAATATAAATAAAATCGCAAAATAAAATTCACAAAAGGAGTGTATAAGATGGGAAAAAAACAAGTGGTAACGGCTCAGCTGCAATACAGTTGGATCGTCTCACAAAAAAAATTTTGGTGATTATCATGCAGTCAGCAATCTCTCACTTGAGGTAAATAGCAGCGAAATATTCGGGTTTCTTGGTTTAAACGGAGCAGGAAAATCAACCACAATTAAAATGATGTTGTCATTGCTTAAACCCTCATCCGGCAGTGTCTATATGCTGGGAAATAAGGTTGACTCCGGAACTCATAAGTTGTGGGAGCAGGTTGGATATTTAGAGGATGCTACTTATTATCCAGGGCTTACTGTGATAGAAAATTTAGACATTGCCCGCAGAATGCAAATGATATCTGACCGCCAATCCATTACCAGGGTGATAAAAAAGCTGGGTTTAGATGCTCATAAAAATAAGAAAGCAAAAAATCTTTCTCTGGGAAACAAACAACGGTTAGGGTTAGCAAAAGCAATGATTCATAATCCTAAAATTTTAATATTAGATGAACCGATTAACGGCCTTGATCCCGCAGGTGTGGTGGAAATCAGAAAAATGCTTATGGATTTATCAAAGAATTTTGGTGTTACTGTTTTTATATCCAGTCACCAGCTGGAAGAACTTTCAAAACTGGTTGATCGAATTGGAATCATCCATGAAGGTCGATTAATCCAGGAAATTAATATGGCACATTTGGAGCAGTCTTTGCAAAAACACCTGGTTCTGGATGGGCGGGATAAAACCGCAATGGAACATATTCTCGCTGAACATGGATATATGTCTGAAAAAAGCACAGATGGACTGCTGCTCTTGGAAGGCCCTGCAACGGAAAGCCCCGAAAGATTGGCTGAACTGTTGGTTCGTTTTGGACAGCCCCCAACACAGCTAAACATTGTTACCGAAGATTTGGAAGGTTATTTTTTGCGAATGATTCAAAGTACAAGGAGGATAAACAAATGAAACTATTGTCATTTATACATTGCGAAGCCATTAAAGTATTAAGATCAAGTGTTTTTTGGATTGTTGTTGCTGCATTTGCCACCATGCCTATTATGTTTGGTTTCGTCACATATATCAATGCTGCAGCTGCCGGATGGGATCCTTATTTAACAGATTTGCTTGGTACGAGCACTGCTCTTTTGGTGATTGGATTTTCTTTCACTGCATGCTGGGTTTTTTGGACGGGAATATACAGATAAAACGATCAGTGAATTGCTGGTAAAGCCAGTATCTAAACTTTATGTGGTACTTTCTAAGTTCATTGTAATTTTTCTTTGGGATTTGTTGCTGGCCTTTTTCATGTTTGCGGTTGTATCCATTATGGGGATTTTGATCGGATTGAAAGGTGGTACATGGCTGCTTATAGTAAATAGCTTCCTTACTTTTATGGCAGCTTCACTTCTAACTATGGCGGTTAGTACAATAAGCGCCCTCCTTGCAAATGTCAGCAAAGGATATTTAGCTCCTATTGGACTGGCATTCTTTTTAGTGGTTGTTTCCAATGTCGTTGCACAGGCTGGGCTTGCCGCTTACTTCCCATGGACAATTCCGGCATTAATTATTTCAAATGTTCCTCTTACTTTCACCAGCATCGCCATACTCGCCATTACGGGAATTATAGGATTTGCCGGAACAGTTGCGTGGTGGAGGTTTGCCGAACAGCTATAGGTATGACCGGTTGTAAATACTTGCTCTTTTCCTCCCCAGTCAATCTGTTGTCTGTATGGACTGGGGGAGAATTTCACCAGGACCTGGAAAAGTTATATCCACCTATAACTGGTTAAGCCTGCTTTCAGGCTCTTCACCATGTTCTACACATCTTATATTTCTCACAAAGAAATCATATCTCTTTTTATGGAGTTTGAGACCGTCAGGCATGCCTGCCGTATGAGGTGTAAGTATCACATTACTCAGACTTCGCAGCTCACTGTCAATTGGAAGTGGCTCCGTTTCAAACACATCAAGACATGCACCAGAAATTTCTCTGTTTTTTAACGCATCTATTAAGTCTTCTTCATTTACAATCCGGCCACGGGCTGTATTGATAAATAGCGCTGTGTTTTTCATTTTCCTGAATACTTCTTTGTCGATCAGCTTTTGGGTTTGCTGATTTAAAGCTGAATGTACCGTTACAATATCTGACGTTCTTACAAGATTATCAAAATCAGTTATCTGAACATTCTCATAAGACTGTACAGCAGTATTTCTTGTGTAAACCAGTACATTCATATCAAACGCCTTGCATAACCCGGCTACTTTTTTACCAATCGCCCCAAATCCAATAATTCCAATGGTTTTGCCTTCTAACTCGCTTCCTGTATACTCCAACTGATTTTGATCTGTCTTATTTTTCATGAAACCGTCAAGAAGCGGTATGTTTTTATAGTAAGACAATATGAATGCCATTACATGCTCGGCCACTGCATTGGCATTCACTCCAGCTGCATTGGCTGCCCAAATACCCAGTTGTGTGCAGGCATCGATATCTACATTATCGTATCCCGCACCTGTTTGTACCAATTTTAATTGTCTTGCTTTTGAAAGTAGATTTCTGTCAATTTTAACATGCTCTGGTATAATCACCTGGCAATCTTCAATATGATGCAGCATTTCTTCCCCAGGCGGAACAATTACGATGTCCCATTCTTTTGGAAAACAATTTATAATATTCAATTTTGATGTTTCAGTGAAATAACCGACAATGAGAATTTTCATTTTAAAACCCCTTTCATATTTTTAAATAAAAATTTTATTTTCTTGATTTAGTATAGTTAGTCCCATCTATACAGTCAAGTTCTATTCTTAAGGCAGAGTGGACTTACTCTAACCAAAATATTTTTTCAGAGCAAAAACAGAATCATTACTAATAATATGCTCCATTTTGCAGGCATCTGCACTTGCAGTCAGTTCATTGACATTACAACATGCAATGAGAAAATTTTTAATTATCTGGAACTTAGCTGTAATAATCTCACCCTGTTTACGTCCTTCCTCAGTGAGCTGAATTTCTCCACCTAAAGGTTTGATTACCAGCCCTTCATCCTGCAATGCATTTACTGCACTATGGACGCTGGGCTTGGAAACCCCTAAATATACAGCAATATCAATCGAACGTACTAATTGGGCTCTTTGAGAAAGCATATAGATAGCCTTTAAATATTCTTCCCTTGATGGACTAAGTTTCTTTCTTATTAAATCATTCTTATCCTGTTTCACCGTTAATCCTCCAACTTTAAACTGTAGCGTAAAGTGTATAGTTACCATACTCTTTGTCACAATTATTTTTTTATCTTAGAACTCTTATTCTTCTCAATATCCGCTGGTTGATTTTTAAACAAATCAGTTTCTGTAAATACAGAACGGTCATATGGATAAACAGGTGCACTGAAGCATTGAGAAAATGAATTAAAAAATGCTTCAAGTAGTCTTTGGTTGACTTTGAGTTTTTGTTGATACTGCTGTTCGCTAACCTCACTATGATCATGAGTATGATGTTTGGTTATTTTCTTTTTCATGTTAGTCCCTCCTAACTATATACTGTGAAAAATGCGTATAGTTACTATACGCATATGCAAAATTTTTATTTGATTATATTTTCATCAAAATTTTGAATCTTGTTAATTAAGCCTGACAAGAAATCTGACAAAAATTTTATATCCGAATCTGTAGCATCTTGCAATTCACTTTCCACCATGCTGTTTATGATTGCATGATAATACATGTGATTTTTATGAGCGTTTTCTCCTTTTTCTGTAAGGCTCAGTAAATATCTGGATAAATTTAGTTCATCAACTTCTTTTTTTTAACCAGAGCCTTTCTCTCCAGCTTTCTGAGAATTTCAGAAGCAGCTCCCTTTGTTACACCCAGAATATCCGCCAGACCGCCCACGTGAATGGAAGGGTGTTCTGCTATGGCCTTTATTACATGAATTTCAGAGTGGTAAATTGGTACATCCGTTCCGTAGTAACGTGTTTTTTATCTAATTCCATTAATGCAAACGCCAATTCTAAGGATTCATATGCGATTTTATGTTTGTTGTTTTTTTTTTTCCATACCAACAGTATATGGTTGCCATACGCTTTTGTCAAGAATAATTTCTTTATGCATAGTGAGGCACATATCCCACGGTATTTTTTTTATTGTAAAAAAAAAAAAGAGCAGGGTACATATTTCTATATACCTTGCTCTTGAAAGAAAAAAACTAATTTTATTCTTACCCGACTGACTTTGATTTGGATGCATACCAATAAGGTACTGCAAGCAGAAGAGATCCCCCTACCATATTACCAACGGTAACAATCAAGATGTTTTTTATTACAGCCAAAACAGTTAACCCCGCTTCATGGGGCAATATTAGAGCAATTGAGAAAATCCCCATGTTGGCAATGGAATGCTCAAACCCGGAAGCTGAAAATGCCAATACACAAAATAGCATCATAAACAGCTTTGCACTTTCTTCTTTCATCTTGTAACACAGCCAGATTGCTAGACAAACTACAAAGTTACACAGTACAGCGCGGAAAAATAGCTGTGCCCAAGGTATACCAAGTTTTGAAAGTGCTGTTTTTTCAATAAATACATCAGAAATTCCAATCATAGCTTTACTTTGCACATAAATAAAAGATAATACCACGCAGCCCAGGAGATTTCCAATATAGTTTATCAGCAACAGCTTTGCTGCCTTTTTTAGACTTACCGTTCTCTCCAGGCAGCCGACAGTAAATACAAAACAATTTCCGGTAAAAAGTTCACCTCCAGCAAATGCCAACAGCCCAAGGGCTACCCAAAAAGTAAGCCCGATTGCTATCTTTCCATAAAATTTCCCTTCTACCTGGGTAATTGCAGCTACGGAAAAGGAGAGAGCAACTCCTATGATAATAAAAAATCCGGACATCATTGCCAACACAATATATTTTGTGAGGTTTCCGCTTAAAAAATCGCTTTTGTTCTGTGCTGACTCTGCAACTTTTTTAATATCATCTGCATACATAACTGTACCTGCCTTTATTAAATTTCCTCCATGTTACAGTCAAATACTTCATCCATCCAGTCAAACATGACCTGATGGAAAAGTGCATGATTTCCCTCCTGGCAATGCTCTTCCGCTCCTTCTTCAATGGTAAATACACGGACTGTCTTGGGAGCCTTTATCTCTTCCAGCAAAGTATCCAACTGGTCTTTGGACACAAAGTGGTCTGTTTCTCCCATGGTAAGCAAAACAGGACATTTAATATTTCCGGCAATTCCTTTTAATGAAGCTTTTTTCATCTCCTCAAACACTTCATAACGATGCTGTAAGCCAAACACCCATTTTCCATTGTTAAGCATCCATTTTAAATTAGAATTGTGTTCCTCTGCCATAGCAAGCATCTGCTCTCTTTTTTCCTCTGGAAGCTGTAATACTTGCGCCAGCTGTGGATTTTGATTCAGGGTAGAATCAAAGGTATCATAAAATACATTGAAGGCGATACAAGCTTTAATCCGCTCATCAAATGCCGCTGCTCTCGGTGCAAAATAACCACCAAGACTCATGCCAAGCAGTGCCAGCTTCTCCATATCAACCTCTGATCTCGTCTCTAAATAATCAAGAGCAGCACTTACCGGAACTTCTGCATCATGGCGCATGAAGAGATTCTGTTTCCGTAACGCTTCTCCCTGCCCTGGCATTTCAAATACAAGACAATGATAGCCTCTTTTAATTGCTGCAGCGGCACCGCAGAAATACAGTTCCTGTAATGTGGAATCATATCCGCCTATAAATACCAGAACCGGACGTTTTCTAAGCTCTCCTTTTTTATCCTCTGATGCACCGTAAAAATATCCTTTCAGATGAGTTCCTTCGTAAGGGATTTTAACAACTTCAAAATGTGTGTCTAAAAGCTCCATTCCCTTTTCAAATGCCATTACACTTTTATCAAAATTTTCCATTCTTCTTTCGTCAGTTCCATCTAGAAAGAATTCTCCAGTACGATAGTAGTTATGGGCTCGTAAAAATGCCTCTCTGGCGCTTACCTTATGCTTTCTATTTAAACAATCCATTGCCGTCTGGTAGGTTCTGTCCGCTGTTTTTTTCCACTCCAGAAACCAGCTTTCAAAGTTTCCTTCTTCCATTTTTGCTGCGGTTGCAAGGCACTCCCCTATTTCTGCTCCCTGATAACCTGCGTATGCTGCTGCCCTTAATAATTCAAATGAAAATGCCTGATCGTCAAAATAAAATTTCATGTTGGTTTCCTCCTTGTAATTGTAATATTAATTGGTATAAGTTGTTTGATAACTATTTCATTGAACAATCAGTGAATATTATTTTTTAAAAACTACCTGGAAAATTATCCATTCTATTTTCCAGGTTAAAAATTATAATCAACATTTTCATTCACCATTTGTTCAATCAATATTATATATCAATGTATTTTAAAATGCAATAGTTTTTTTATTGATAAATTATTACATCGTAGCCATAGGTTTACACTGATTAAAACAACTTTATTGACCTCTTCTATTTTAAATATATTACCTTTGCAGCCGCTAAATTAAGATCTGCTGTTGTTGAATCATCTGTTTTATTATAAATAATAACATTCCCTGCTGCTAGCTTGCCAAATATTGCATCATATTCCTGCTTTGAAAATGTACTGAATTTAGATGTTTCCATTGGAAGTCCTATGCCATTATTTTTAACTGAATAGGTCTGAGGGGCTCCCCCATGAAAGGAACCGGTATAGTAGTCCTTTAAAACATCATAAACCACTGGTTTCAGCATTTTCATGGCAGATGTAATTACTGTCTCCGATTCTGAGCTTTGATCAAGATCAACACCAATGACCTTTGCCTTATTTTCTTCTGCAGATTTCATAACCGATTTACCAATAGCTCCGCCGCATGCAAAAATCACTTGAGTACCCTGGTGATACCAATCGTCTGCTATTGACTTGATTTCCGGTGACTCAAAGAACGTACCTGTATAGTTATATGTTATTTCAACTTTTATTCCCATTTCTTCTGCTGCCAGGTTACAGCCTTGTACGAACCCATAACCATAACGAATTACGGAGGGCACCGCCATTCCCCCCCCATAAACGCCAGCTTCTTATAGCCATCCTTTACTGCAGCATATCCGGCTAAAAATCCTGCCTGCTCCTCCGAAAATACCAGTGATAAAACATTATCGTTTATTCGGGTTTCTGTATAGGATGCATTATGAGGTTGTCCGTCAATCAAAACAAATTTTACATCCGGATATTTATCCTGCTCTATAAAGACAGGTGTTTCAAACAAAAAACCAGGGCAAACAATTATTTTGGCGCCATTTTCAACTGCCAAATCAATCTTCTCGATGTAATTATCTGAAGTAGCTTCCTCTGGCTGATATAATTTATACGTAATATCATGTTCTTTTGCATACAGTTGGATTCCTTCCCATGTGGCCTGGCCAAAGGAATGGTCCTGGGTTGTTCCAAAGAACGATACCAAGGCTATTTCATATTTTTCTTCGTTAACAGCGGCCGTTACACTCTCTTCCGATTTTACCTTCTCTGAGTCATAACCACTGCTGCAACCAGATAAAATCATACAAACACTTGCAATTAGGAAAAAACTTTTCATCCTCCGCATCCTTTTACTCCTCAACTCTCTGTCATTTTCAGCTGATTTTTTCCATTTTTTTTCGCTTCATATAACGCCCTGTCCGCCGCTTTATATAGATTACTAAAATCTTGTGCGTCGTTGGGGTATAAGGAAGCACCTGCACTGAAGGTACAAGGTTGTACGTTTCCCTCCGTCTGGGATAAGACTTGCAGGCATTCCCTCATCATTTTAATTTGTTCTGCTACTTCTTGTTCCAGAAGAATGTCTTTAACAAAAATGATAAATTCATCACCGCCGATTCTGCCTACCACATGGTGTTCACCATAAGTTTCTTTCAGATGTTGTCCCACTCTTTTTAAAACCGCATCCCCTTCTGCATGTCCACGGCTGTCATTGATATTTTTAAAATTATCAATATCCAATATAAACAATACCCCTCCTGCACGAGGATAATCCTTTATATACTGCATAATCTTGCTCTCTGTTGCCATCTTATTATATAATCCGGTGAGCAGATCCATATTGGCTTGCTTTAGCAGCTTCTTGTTTGTATTATTATAAATAATGCGCATTACAATCATGGTTCCTATTAATACAATGACAAAGGTAATGATCAGAGCAAGTAAATAGTCGATTAACTTTTTTATATTTCCCCACTCTCTTGTTAACAGATCATCATATAATTTCTTGTCAAACCCAATTGTAATATACCAGTCATTAATCCCCACAGGTGTACAAATCACATATTTATTATACGTTTGACTTGTAAAGGCAGCTATTTTTTTATTACTATTGATCGCCATCTGTAATTGATCTGTATCGGTCTTAACATCCCAATCCTTTAATAATTGAGTTATCGTTGTTCCCTTCGGCGGTTTTTCTTTCAAGACTTCTGTGGTTATCACAATGCCATCATCTACGCTAAATATAAAATTGGCGTTATTAAATAATTTATTTTGATGAAAGAGCTTCTTAATACGGCTGACGGAATAATACATTAATATGTAATTACTGACAGTCCCCTCCCTGACAACTGGAATTACTGAGACAACTGCTTCCGCCTGCATAATCCGTTCTTTTTGAATGTATGCATAATAAGGGGCATTCCCTGCATCTGGATGAAGCAATTCATCTTTCTCAACATTTACTTTAATACCATTTTGTGTAACTCCTACCCCATCCGTATCACAATAAACCACCATATAAGCCTGGGAATTCGCACCCAAAGTTCCAATCAAGGGTAATGTGTCCATTGGTTTTTCAATGGGTAAAGCAACTATCATATCACGAAATGCAATTCCCATGCGGGTCATATTGTCAAGATCCTCATAAATCTGGGAGGAAAATCCTCCAGCACTTGCTGCAATCTCATCCTCAACGATGGTGATGGCCGTCTTATTACTGCTAACACCAAATTTATATAATGTCACAAGTATTAGTATTAGCAATACGCTTATTGGCAAAATTATTGCTAAAACCTTTGGATTAGGGAGCCTTTCCGTTAATTTTCATATAACTCCTCCCATCATCTGATCTATTTTGACCTCATTAGAACACTTGAATCTATCATATATTCCAAAACTCAGTTTGCACGTTTTATTAAATTCAGTTTACTATATTTCACATAAACCGTCCATAACAAGTACTGGTCTTCCATATAAAAAATAAGCTGGCACTCTATGGAATTACGCCTTAGAGTGCCAGCTCATTTTTGATTTATAATCTTATTTTGTAGTCTTATTTCTGTATAACCGGAATCCATATCTCAGCACTATATCCTGATTGTAAATCGCCAATATACATTTCCACATCAAAATCACAGTCAGCATGCTCATAGCTTGCTACCGGGGACCATTATGAATAGATTCTTCCCCAGACTTCATGCAACTTCTAATCCCTTTGACATATATAAGACTATTATCATACAATATCTTTATATATTTATCAATATTCTATAGAATAGATACCTTTATTCGCTCAAACTGAGCTAAATTTTATACGCCTTAAAAATAACTTCAAATTACCAGTAAATAATTTACTTTTCCAATGTAACGAATTGCTTCTAAAATGGATATATGTTTTGGAAGGTGATTCCATTTATAAATAAGTTATTTACTTAAAGAACGATACAAAGTGATATGGCTGAGGAGGTGATTGTGTGTGGGAAATGGATGGGATTTACAAAGAACATGCAGACTTAATTTATAAATACTTGTTTTCCCTGTCTTTAAACGCTCATACAGCAGAAGAATTGACACAAGAGACTTTTTATCGTGCCATGTTATCCATTAATACATATAACGGAAACTGTAAACTGTCTACATGGCTCTGCCAGATCGCGAAACATCTATGGTTTCAGGAATTGGATAAAAAACCGACGAAAAAAAACGGAACCATTGGATGAATCTTTTCCTGATTATTCAAAATCCGTTGAGTCTACTGTGTTAGATAAACAGGATAAAATGTCTATATACCGTATGCTTCACAATCTGCCCGAGCCTATGAGAGAGGTTATGTATCTGAGGCTTTCCGGAGAACTTAGTTTCAAAGAAATAGGAGATCTTTTAAATCAATCAGAGACATGGGCACGGGTAACCTTTTATCGAGGTAAGAAAAAATTAATGGAGGGGTTGGAATGAAAAATACATTAGATTGTAATATCGTTCGGGATATGCTCCCATTGTTTATTGAAAATCTAACTAGTGAAGATAGTAATAATGCAATCAATCAGCATCTGGAACAGTGCGAGTACTGCAGAAAATACCTTGAAAATATACAAAAGCCTATTGACTGCCCGACAGTGCCAAAAAAGGAAATTGATTATATGCGCAAAGTAAAGCACTCCTTTAAACAGAGAGCTTATATCTTGTCAGGGGTTATTACTATTTTTTGCATTATACTAATTGGAATTTTTCTCCGCTTATTTATAATTGGAACTCCTATATTTATTGGAGACGCACCCATTAATTTTAGATGGAATTATGATATGGATAGTAAGGTTTATTCGATACATGGAACTATTGAAGGAACAAATACAGGTGCCAGAATCAAAATGTATGAGGATAAAAAAAATAATCAAATAAAGATTAAGATATATGAGATTATGCCATCTGTTTTCTATTCCAATAATCAATTCTCAGTTAAAATTCCATGGAATGGAGAAGCAGATATTGTATGGCAAGGAAATGAGAGGCAGCAAATTATTACAAGTTCTCAATATTTAAATTTGTCCATTTCCAAATTTCAAAAAGGGGATTACCAAAATATTGTAGATTTATATGATGTAAATGGGGCATCTATGATTAAAAGGTTGTATGATGATGCTACGGAGGTATCTAGCAAGACTCTTATGTCTTTTGATGAAGAGAAATATGACAAATACTTTATTATCAGCTTTCCTCTCACCACCGGTATATACTCTGAATGGATTAAAGACAATAAGGCATCTCAAAAAGAAGAAATGGATGATCGTGTTTTTCTATATCAGGAAGACGGACAATATTATTTTTATAAACAGGGACAACATCTGAAAAAAATATCTGAAGATGATATGAATAAAATATTAGATTATATAAAAACTAAGAAAATCAGTTGAAAAAGTATTCTCAGATCAGAATATTATCAAAAAAGATAATGCCAGTTATAAAGGTTCAAGATTTAGAAAACTCGTAGGGTAGACCTGCCATGTCTACCACTTGCACTGTAATTAAACCCGTCCATAACAAATACAACTCGTAGATATAAAAAAAAGCTGACACTCTATGGATTACGCGTTAGAGTGCCAGCTTTTTTTAATGTATATACTCTTATTTTACAGTCTTATTTCTGTACAACTGGAATCCATATTTCAGCACTATACCCTGATTGTAAATCGCCAAAATACATTTCCATATCAAAATCACAATCAGCATGCTCATAGCTTGCTACCGGGAACCATTCGGAATAGATTCTTCCCCAGACTTCATGCAACTTTTCATCATCGTTTTCACTTTTCCATTCCGTTTGAAATATTGCCCATGTTTGCTTTGGTATGGACAGAGTCTTATATTCAGGTGAAACTACCTGATCCATTTTAATACAGCCAACCATATAGGACATGTCTCCATTCACATTATGGTCATATGTTACGCCTGCATCAATCACCTCACCTGTCTTTTTTCCAGCAGTCTGTAAGAGTGCCTGCCCCCGCCCATCCTGTCCACAGGCCATCCAAAACTCAGGGATATCTTTATAGCATTGTCCATTAACAACAGTTGTCTTTAGCTCAAGTCCAAATACCTCGAATGGTTCTTTCTCTTCAATACGATAATTCATCTCCGATACTCCTTTGATCGATATTGAGAAGGTCATTTTAGGAAAAGCTTTGAGCGAAACACCTATATCCCGCGCTGATATCGGCATTACACCATGAAGATTTAAATGCCCGACTAAATGCTTCTGGTGATTCATATCCGTACTTTATCGCCACATCAATCACTTTAATATTGCTTGTCTGCAACTCAAAGGCTGCCAATGTCAGACGTCTTCGCCTGATATACTCAGATAACGGCACGCCCGTGATGAATGAAAACATTCTTTGAAAATGATATGTGGAACAACATGCGATCTGCGCCAGTTTCTCGTATGAAATTTCATCCGTGAGATTTAATTCAATATAGTCTACAGCATTGTTCATTCTGTCAATCCATTTCATTAATCTACCTCCTCTCCAGAGTTATATTAACATATTGGACTGTCTGACACCTTGCATTTGATGTACAAAAAAATCATGTTGCGGTATGTCGCATTCTATTATTTTCTGCATAGGTGGCATTTTGTCTCTATATCACTATGCCATCGCAGTGGTCTATCTCATGTTGTATAATCTGTGCAATCCACCCGGAAAACTTCTGATACTGTTTTTTTAAATTAATATCCTGAAACTCCACCTCTATATCTTTATATCTGGTGGTATTGCGTACTCCCAATCAAAGAAAGACAGCCTTCCTCCGTCTCGTACATACCTGACTTCTTTACAATCACTGGATTAATCATGGCAATATTGGCAAAACCTATACTCACTGCTATTATTCTCTTCCTGATACCAATCATGTTAGCCGCCATTCCTACACAGCCTTCTTCATTCGCTTTTAATGTATCAAGCAAATCCTGAACCACCTGCTTGTCTGCTTCCGTTGCTGGCTCTGACTTCTGATTCAGGAAAACGACATCCTTCATTACTGGTCTAATCATTACAAACCTTCTTTCATTTACTCAAAATAGTTAATTATACTATTTCACTAAATCAGTATTTTATAATTTATTAGTAGTTGTAGTAATACTAAATTTATACATATTTTCATTATCCTCTTCATCGAAAACTGTTCCTAATAATTTCCCATTATTCTTTTCTATAATTTTTTTTGAAGCTATATTATCTACGCTGCAAGTCAAAACCGCTTCTTTTATTCCAATCTTTTCCGCTTCAACTACCGCTAATTTAAGAATTTGATTTCCATAACCTTTATTTCTACAGTTTGGTGAGATATCATACCCGATGTGTCCAGCTGTTCCTATTTCCTGGTGCCTAATTCTTACCACTCCCACAACCTCATTATTATCAATCAACCAAAATGTTGAAGTCGCAACCCATCCTTTTTCTACATCTATCCCCTTAGAGTTATTGCGTAACCCATTTAAATACTCATCAAAATTCTCTAGCCCTTTTTCATATATATCCAAATAATTATTATCATTTACACTTTTATACGCTTGGACATAATTTTCAAAGCTCTTCTGGTATTCTTTAGCAGGTCCAGCCAAAAATAAATTCTTCATAATATATACCCCATCTTTACATATATTAATTTGTAAAATTTTATTGTTATGTTAACCTATTCATTAAATAATTCAACGACAGTTCAAGCATTACTGTTTTTTACCCTTTTGCTCCAGTTGCTTTATGCTATCCAAGTAATCCTGCTCCACGCTACTCAACGTTTTAGCTTTGTATTTCTTATATTCTGTCTGCGCCTTATCCATAGCCTGTATATGGCTGATGCTTCCATTCCCAGTCAGAAGATTTTCACCTGTAGAGGTCAAGATTCCATCGAGGTGCTTGGCCCACTCCTCCATCGTCATCGGGATTTCCCGTTCTGCCTGTCTTTCTGCAAAATCAAGATATCCTGAAACAAGCTGTCCCATTGCTCGAAGTTCTTTATCATTCAAATAGTTCTTTGCAATCTTCGCTTCGCGGAGTGTTGGCTGGTCTCCCGAAAAAGTCATCAAGCCCATAAAATCCTTCTTTGCATCCACACGATGGTAGATGACCTCAGCGGCAGTTTCTCCGGAAACTGCATAATGAATTTTGTTCTGCACTCTCTTGAAACTGAGCGGAAATCGCTGCAGTGGGATTGTAATCAACACTGGTCGCATAGATTTCCAAAACCTGTCGATAGAACACTTTTTCAGATGCTCGGATGTCGCGGATTCTCTCCAACAATTCCTTAAAGTACCCGCCGCCACCCAATTCCTTTAAGCGGTCATCATCCATTGCAAAACCTTTTTTGATGTACTCCTTCAATATATTTGTTGCCCATATACGGAACTGCACACCACGCTGGGATTTCACACGGTAGCCTACAGAAATAACAACATCTAGGCTATAAAAATCAATCGGTTTATCAGAATGAGCAATGTGCAAATTTTGCACATTGCTTTCTGGCGATAATTCGCCTTCTTCAAAAACATTTTTTATATGTTTTGAAATAACACTTCGGTCTCTTTGAAACAGCTCTGCCATCTGGCTTTTTGAAAGCCAAACTGTATCGTTTTCAAATGATACATCTATTTTTGTCAGACCATCTTCTGTCTGGTAGATTATAATATCTCCGTGTTCGTCCATGTTGTCATCCTCCTGTTCCTTTTTGATTCAGTAAGTTTATAACTCTAAGCCACAGATTTATCAATAGAGTGATACAACGTTGTATGCCGCCCCATTCATCAAACAGCTTCTGCTTTAATTGGGCAAGCGTGATTTCATCCTGAAACTCTGATAATTTTCCAATTAGCTTACCCACCGTCTCAACTTTTATTTTCAGAAATATCATGATAGTCCAAATAACACATAAACGCTATCTTTATCTAATCACATAAAATATTTTTCTATTAAATGTTTTATTACAGCCGAGTCAATACCTCCGTTAAGGGAGTCTTGGGAAACAATAAGATTTTCGTCTTCTACAATGTCATGTTTTTTATACAAAGTTTTCTTCTCTTGCCAGTGTTTACTGTATCCACTATCACCCAGCATACCGCAATGTTCCCAATAGAAGCAAGTTCCACTTTCAGCATCCTCAATCGTAAAGTCAGGTATACGAATACCATCTTCACCTAAATCAAGTTCTTTTTCATATTCATACTCGATTCCGGCTTCAAAAAGCATATTTGCAATTATAACTTCTGATTTCGAACGTACCAAGTCCCCCTTCAAAGTGCGATGAATCAAAGCCTGCTCATAATACTTTTTCTTGTATTCCACAATATTTGGCACTTCAAACAAGCAGGTAAATCTTCTGGCAACCTCTGAACAAGCCATCGAAGAATAATCCCTCAGACGATAAGCAGCGTCATTGTATAAAATAACCAGTTTATCCTTCTGCCGTGTAATTGCCGTATACAATAGCTCCTTAGAAAGCATTCTTCCCGGCTCACCAAGAACAAGAATAGCCTTTCCAAACTCGCTGCCTTGGGCCTTATGTACAGTTAGTGCATATGCCAATTCCAAGTCAGATGTCCCTTCATCAGCAACTACTGATGCCCAGTTATAGTTGTAAGTGGGCTGAGAAGAAAAAATTACCTGATGTGTATTTTTCTTTGCTTTTGGTTTCTCCCAGATGCGCTCAACGATACCAACTTCACCGTTTGCTACATATCCATCTTCTACTGAACGGGTTTGTGTATTATACCCCTTCATTTTCTGATTACGGATATTAATAACTTTGTCACCAAACACAATACCGTCAGTCCCAAGTATATGCTTTGTTCCACGCACTTTACAGGTCTTAAGGGCAAGCATCTGCTGTGAACGATACTTCTCATGAATGTATCTATTTATGGTGGCGGTGCCGATAGCTTCATCATTTCTGTATGCTGAAAGAATTTGCCAGTTTTCAACTTTCCTCGGCTCTGCTCCAAAGTTCATCCATTCACCACTGGTAGTGCCACCAATGGAAACATTAAAACCTTCAATGTCATCAACATCAGTCATTTCTGTTATTTCAGATATTGTTTCAAAGATATTCTGTTCCAATTCTTCTGGTGTACTCCATGACTTAAATGCCACATGTTTTCCAAGGTTACCACTTTGTAATTGAAAGAAAATATTGTCATCTAGATTTTCTCCATCACCAGTGTATCATTTGGAAAGCTCCGTATCTCCACGTGGTTGTCCATCATCAGATTGTTGGCGCATGGTTACGGTCAACTGTCCAAATCCTTTACCCACCCTTGGAAAGTCCATTATCTCCTTGTTAAGGCTACGTACCAAATCTACAAAAGGCCTACCTGCTCCGATTGGTGGTAGTTGGTTAGGATCACCCACAAAAATGATGCGCTGTGCCTTTTTGCGCAGAGCCTGCAGGAGAGCACCAAACATCTCCTCAGTCAGCATGGAGCTTTCATCAATAATAACTGTGTAAGGAACGTTCTGTGCTTCTTCATTTGACAGATGATATTCCATTGTATATCCATTAAATCGCTTACTTTCACTCAAGAACTGTGCCACGGTCTTTGCTGTACTATCAACACCTTGTTGCTTCATAGCCTGACCCATGCGGACTCTGGCCTTTCCCGTTGGTGCCAACAGCAGCACTCCACCATCACGTATTTGCGGTGATTTGCATAGCAAAGCAAGTAGTGTCGTTTTCCCGTCCCAGCACCACCAATTAAAACTGATAATCTTGATTCTGCTAATTCTTTTAGGATTGCAGATTTCTCAGTTCTTGCTCTCTCTTCAAATTCTGTTGACTGTTGACCTTCAAAAGCACTGTCTACGATACCTCTCCAATTTTCCTGTATTTCATGTCGTTTGCCCTTAAGACGCTTGCCAATAGAAGAACGAATGACCTCGTCAATCTCAAACAGACGCATCAACTGATATGCTTTGCTGCCATCAGCACATTCCACTATCCAAAGTTCTTCTTGTAAAAAATCAGCAATACTATTCATAATATCGCTCGTAACATGACATACCGGCTCAATTGGCATTATGTTTATCTCTTCAATAATTTTATCCAAAGGATATACCGTATGCCCCCACTGTGCCTGTAACTCTAACAGACTGATAGTATATGCACGGATTCTTCTTTTATCATTTTCAGAATCCAACGCAGACGGCTTCGGCAATGAATTGGCATTTCTAATTATTTCAGGCGGAAATACTGCCATATCCACTTTCTTTACTGGAATCAAACTCTCTGGTACACTTCGTCTACTTTGTTCATAAAGGATATACGGGTTTGCAATTATATCTTGATCACTGCAATGAATACCATACTGTCTTCTCAACTCAGGATTGAAAACAATCTCTGCCTGTTCATCAGATAATGACATGCGAGAAAGAAGCCAGAACAGCTCTTTTCTCTCACCCGAAAGCGACAAGAAGGTATGAATCTCTGTATTACCAAGTGTTGACAATACCAAAGGCGAGAAAAAATCCTTTGGTGATTTCAAAGCGCCCTGCAATAACGTTTCATAATCAGAAAAATCAGTAATGCGTGCTTTTACTTCCCGTGCTATGATTTCACCACGACGAAATCCGACTGCATTCAGCATTGATCCCAGTCCAGGAAACACACCTCTATCAAGCCAGACTTCGCGCAAGCGTTCTTTCGTCCATGAAATACACTCATTCCAGTTACCCGATATACATTCTTTAATAATTTCAAGTGCTTTAATGGTCTGGAGTAAAACGCTAATCACAGCATCATAAGATAGCTGCTCTGTCGCATAAGAAAACTCTTCAAAATAGTCATCCTCTCCAAATACTGCAATAGAATTTATATCAAAATCCGGATGCTCCTCGGCATACTCCATCATCTCACGGTATGGAAGGAGGAAGCCATTCTTTCTGTCATCACGAATCGAATGCCCCACCATTGTCTCCCAAAGAATAGAGCGCAATGTTCCCGCATCTGTATGGTTATGTTCAGGCGGCTCTTTCAGAGATGTTACCACACCTATCCCCATAACTACGCGCTTGGCATCATCTATAAAAGGAACCTGTTTTGCGTATGGAATCACCAATGAACAGCCAATATGCACATCTTCATAAAATGATTTGAAGATAGCTCTTTGGTTTGCTGCATCCTGAACCCAATTTGTTATGAATGGTAAATCCGGCTCTCTTGATGGATCATAATCAATTCCAAGACGTTCTGCCAATCCCGCAATGTTAGCATCGCCTCGGTCATCACCTTTTCTCTCAGCATCGTCCAGCCAAACGGTCTTGCTGGAAGTGAATACGGAGGATAAACCAATTCGGTCTCCAAGAAATGACCATGCGTACCACCATTTCCTTTTTTATATGGATGCACTGTTGTTTTGAAATACGAATCTGCTGACATGAAGCAACCGCCTTCTGATAAGCATGGTATCTCTGTTTCATGCCCAGCAATAGGGCAGCCCGCCAGCCTTGCCTCTGCCTCATCGTCGCGGCTATCAGCTATATTTTTCAGACGCAAACAAGCATTATTATAGCAGGGCTTGTTACATACCAACCCCGAATACCCATTATCTTTCCAAGGTACTCTGATAGATAAATGTCGAGCCATTCGACTACCTCCCCCCTCATGATTTCTATATTTATTCAATCAACTGCTGCCTAATTCCGCAATACCGTTGGCTTTCAATATTTCATTAATTTCATAAATGCTATTAACAGCGCAAGCTCCTAGAATACACTTATACACATATTCTTAATCCTTCATGGAAATCAATTTAAAGTCTGTTTTATCAATTAACATTTCTGCTTCTGGAACAGATAATCTCAATCCCACACATAATCCTAAAACAGATTTAATTGTAGTTGGATACTCTTCATCATTTCTTAGTCTCTGAATAGTCTTTTCACCAACTAAGGATGGGTCAGCCAATTTCTTGTTTGATAGCTTTCTCTCAGCTTGGAACTGCACAAATGTTTCGGCAAATGAGCCCGGATATCCTCGCAAAGCATTTGACCAATTTTTGAATTTTTCATTTGCTCTAATAATATACTATTATGATCATTCATCTCAAATGAAAATTCCTGAGCCGTTACTTGCCCTGGTATTTTATACATCATTTGAGTGAAACTATTCAGACTATTTATTAAAAACAACCCTTTGAAATGTTTCCGCAGAACGTACAGTTTAGACCTTGATTTAAATATTTTCTATTTCCTGATAGCAGAAAAGTCCTGAAATTAAGCCTTTTTTACACTTCCTTATTTCACTTTAGATATCAGAACTACCGTCTCCACATGTGTCGTCCAGGGAAACATATCACACCCTCTCACCCGGTTAAGCTCATACCCGCTCTCCGCCAGATACTTCAAATCCCTTGCCAACGTCGCAGAGTCGCAGCTCACATACACCACCCGCTTCGGTCCCATCTTCACAATGGTCTCCAGGCATTTTTCATCGCACCCTTTTCTTGGTGGGTCAACCACAATCACATCGGCATAGACCTGATTCTTTTCAAACTGTTCCGGCAGTACCTCCTCCGCCTTTCCTACAAAAAACTCTGCGTTCTCAATTCCATTTAACCTTGCATTCTCCCTTGCATCATCAATGGCCTGGGGAACGATTTCCAACTCCATAGACCTTCTTCGCTTTCTGAGCCAGAAACAAAGAAATCGTACCGATTCCGCAATACAGATCCCACACTGTTTCACCACCGGTAAGTCCCGCATACTCCAAAGCAGTTTCATATAGCTTCTTAGTCTGAACCGGATTAACCTGATAGAAAGAAAGAGGGGAAATACGGTATTGAACGGAGCCAATATAATCGGTAATATATCCAGGTCCAAAAAGATTCTCCACCTTGTTACCCAGAATCACATTGGTCTGTTCCTTATTCACATTCAGAGATATACTTGTCATTCCCGAAATCTCAAGCAGGCTTTTCACCAGCTCCTCACTGTGCGGAAGCTGATTCCCGTTAATCACCTGACACACCATCAGCTCACCTGTCTGAAATCCTTTCCGGATCAACGTATGGCGGATCAGTCCCTTATGAGTGCTCTCATCATAAGGAGCCAGATGGTATCGCTCCATATGGGCCTTAATACGACCTAACACTTCCCGGTTCTCTTCCACCCCTAACAGACAATCCTCGCACCCGATAATGGCATGAGTCCTCCCTGCATAAAAAACCTGCCACAGGTCTCCCATCCTTATCCAGTCCCCAGGGAAACTGTGCTTTATTCCGATATCTCCATGGCTCGTCCATCCCCATAATAGGAAGCATGGGAACATCTTGAAAGCCGCCAATCCGGGTAATATTTCCGTAGATTTTGCGTTCCTTGTAGCGAAGTTCCTCTTCGTAGCTCATGGACTGAAGCTGGCAGCCTCCGCACTGCTTCGCTACCGGACACAGGGGGGTAATTCTGCTTTCTGACGGCTTGATAATCTGTTCTAAATGCGCAAAGCCGTAATTTTTCTTCACCTTCATGGCTTTTGCTTCCACCTGATCACCAATTACTGTATCCTTTATAAACCAGGTAAAACCATCCGTTTTACCAATTCCTTCTCCTGTCTCACTCAGATCCTCAATGATTAACTGGATCCTGTCATTTTTCTTCCACTCTGCCATTTCGTCCTCCAATTGACTCCTCATTTGAACTAATTGTATCCTGTTTTTTCTCAGGAAGCAAGAAAAAAACAGGAGCCAAACAACTCCCGCAAGACAGGACGTCTTCCTTCGTTGTTCAGCTCCCGAAAATTTATTTGCCTTTTCCGTTGGCTTTTTCCATATGGATATTTTTACCTTTGATTTTAACATCTTTCATTGCAGTTAATACGGCGTCAGCGCTTTCTCTTGGAACTTCTACAAATGTATATTTGTCATACATGTCGATGCTTCCAACCATCTTGCCTGGCATACCGGATTCTCCAGCAATGGCACCAAGAATATCTCCTGGTTTGACGTTCTGGTTCTTACCGATGTTAATGAATAAGCGGGCCATGTCATCTCTGGTAGAAGAATCATATCTTCCGCCGTTTCCTCCGCGGCCGCCGCTGTTGCTTCTGCCTCTGCCTCTGCCGTTTCCGCCTCCAAAGCCTTCCAGCTCGTCAAGGGAACGTGGCTCTCTAGTATCGATGATGTCTTCGTTTTCCTCACCCATCATCATACGTAAGAGGGCTGCTGCCAGATCAAGAGAGGTATAATCCTCTTCTAACAGCTTCTTCTCAATGATATTAACGGTCTTGCTTAAATCAGTATCACCGATGGTTGCTGCAACGCCTTCCAGGATCTTGTCTACCTTAATTGCAGTTACATCGTTAAGAGATGGAATTGCCTGAGGTACGATCTTGGTCTTGCAGTAACGCTGAATGTCACGAAGCTTGTATACTTCCTTGCCAACAACAAAGCTGAATGCGATTCCTTCACGTCCTGCACGACCGGTACGGCCGATACGGTGTACGTAGTATTCGTCATCCTGTGGAAGGTCATAGTTAAATACCGCTTCTACGTCGTCTACGTCGATTCCACGGGCTGCTACGTCGGTAGCCACAAGAATCTCTGTCTTACCGTTACGGAAGCTGTTCATGACACGGTCACGCTGAATCTGCTTTAAGTCTCCGTGAAGACCTTCTGCAAAATATCCTCTTCCCTGAAGAGACTGTACCAGCTCATCAACCTGCTTCTTGGTGTTACAGAAAACAACGGAAAGCTTAGGTGCATACATATCTAACAGACGACACATTACTTCTAATTTACTCTTTGGTTTTACTTCATAATAATACTGGGTCACTTTCGGGACTGTCAGTTCTTTCTTCACTACTTTAACATTTACCGGCTCCTGCTGGAACTTTCTTGCAATATCAAGAATTGCCGGAGGCATGGTAGCGGAGAACATAACGGTCTGACGCTCTTCGGGAAGCTGGCTTAAAATCGTTTCCATATCCTCTAAAAATCCCATGTTCAGCATCTCATCTGCCTCATCCATAACAACTGTATGGACAAAATCAAACTTAACGGTTTTCCGGCGCATATGATCCATAACACGTCCCGGAGTTCCGATGATGATCTGAGTACCGTCTTTTAAAGAACGGATCTGTTTCACAATGTCCTGGCCTCCGTAGATAGGGAGAACCTTCACACCATGCATATATTTAGCAAGCCTGCGGATCTCATCTGCCACCTGAATAGCAAGCTCTCTGGTTGGACAGAGGGCCACCGCCTGAAGCTTTACCTTAGGGTCAATTTTCTGTAACAGGGGAATACCAAAGGCAGCGGTCTTTCCAGTTCCTGTCTGGGCCTGACCAATGATATCTCTTCCCTCCAGCTGTACCGGAATTGCCTGGGTCTGGATCGGAGATGCCTCTTCAAATCCCATATCTGCTACTGCCCGCAGAATTCTTTCATCTAATTGTAACTCATCAAATCTAACTGTTTCCATAAATGATTAATTCCTTTCTCATTGCCAGCCGGGTTCTTATGTTGCCGACGGCCGCACAAACACACTATCGCAAACAAAACGAGAGGTATCAGGCACGTTTCAGACCTTCATCCTCTCGTTTCACACGAAAGTAAAGTATAACAGGTTTTTTTTTTCATGTCAAGGGATTCATATTAATTTTTCTTCTGTAAAATGGGATTTTTATTCCTGTTTCCTGTTATTTTTTTAACCACCCTTTTTTTGTAAAATACCATATTTCCAATCCAATCAAGAGAATGCTTAAAAGAATACAAAGGGGATATCCATAAGTCCAGTTAAGCTCGGGCATATTTTTAAAATTCATGCCATACCAGCCAGCTATGAGAGACAGGGGAGCAAAAAACAGCGGTCACCATAGTCAGAAAGGATAATGCGTGATTCTGCTTCATTTCCATTCTCACCTGATACATCTCCCGAATCTGCTGAGCGTATTCTCTCAGTTCTCTCCCATATTCCGAAAGCCTTGCCATTCTACCGGCAAACAGATGAAACAGTGCCCGTTCTTCATCCTTTAACAGACCATTATAATTCTCCGTTAAAGTCTGACTCATATTCATCAGCTGCCCATAATAAGACGCCACCTTAGCCAGTTCCTTCCTGGCCTTTAAGATGATTCCCAGCACGTCTTCCTTTTCCCTTCTGCCGCTCATGATTCTGTCTTCCATTTCCGTTAAGTATTCCTCATATTTCTGAAGATATTCAATGTCATCTCTGACCTGATATTCCAAAAACTCGAACAGGAGATGGGCCGGATAAGTCTTCTCAAAAATCTGTGTCTTATCAATCTCCTTTAGCATTCTATCAGCTTCTCCGCTGTCATCAATCAGGATCAGACGGTTTTCATTCATATAATAACCAAATATCAATGGGCGTTTCAAAGGATTTTTCTTCACAGGTATTACAAGGGTTCCTACCACACAGTCTTTTAACAAATCTGTTCTGCAGTACTGGCCCCGTTCCAGACTCCGGATTAATATATGATCCTCGTAACGGGTATGATGTCCCTTTAAATATTCTTCTTTGCTTAAAATATCAATCAGTACATCATCTTCAGATACTGTTTCCGCCCCCTTTACAGGAATCAGTCTTTTGTCTAATTTATATCTCACATCTGTTTCCTCCTAAACCCGATACTCGGTCCTGTTTTCTGACCTGCCTTTTCTAAGTTTAGTACCTGATATTTCACTTGTCAATAGAACAGGCCTTTTGGGCAAACCTTCGGACTCCCATCCTAGTTTCACCAAAAAGGCCTATTTTAATAGGAAACTTCTGAATTCATTTTATGATTCAAATAACTGATGTACAATCTCTGCGATTAACTTTGCGGTTCCAGTCACGCCAAGTAAAGAGGAGTCAATCATCAGCTGCTTATGCTCCGGATCACCAGGTAAATAGCCTGCATATTTTTTATGATATGCGTTGCGGGCTTTGTCTACGGAAAGAATCATCCGTTTCGCCTCAGCCTCTGTCATACCTAGTGAATCAACGCAGTTTTGCAGACGTTTCTCATAAGAAGCGTAGATGAATATGTTGATATTATTTTTTTCTTTTTCGAGAAGAAAATCAGAGCATCTGCCAACCAGGATACAGCTTGATTTTTTTGCCAGATTAAGAATAATATCCTTCTGCACATCAAATATAATATCCTGCATATATTCCTCATCAGTTCCAAGAGGGAACATTCTTGGAAAAAAGCTGTGCCTGGATTTTTCCTCTTCATTGCTGACTGTTGAAACCGGCAGATTCAGCTTATTTGCAACTTCCTCCACAATATCCCGGTCATAAAACTCCACTCCCAGAATCTGTGACAGCTCCCTGGCAATGGAACGCCCCAGACTGCCAAACTCACGGGTAATGGTGATCGTAAACTTCTCCATAACAGATGTACCTCCCTAACCGGTTACAATTGTTTTCTGATATCCCCTGACTACACAGCTGAGGGCAAAACAGATGGTAAAATAGCAAAGTGCCTCGAAAGCAAACAACAGCATCATTCCTCTGACATCGTAGATACTGCCAAGCACTACGGCGCAGTTTCTCATGAATTCTGCTACGTCTACCATCTTTAAGAATGAGGTATCCTTAATAATGGTTATAACCTGGCTTAAGAGAGCTGGAATCACCTTCTTATATGTCTGAGGCAGTACAATGTACCACAATGTCTGAAAAAAGCTGAAGCCCTGGGACTGAGCCCCTTCAAACTGCCCCTTGGGAATGGAATTTAATCCACCCCGAAAGATCTCTGCCATAACTGCAGAAGTGAACAGGGTAATAGCAAATACCGATACTCCCACTTTATTCCCTTTTACAGTAAAATAGATCCAGAGAATCCATAAAAGGTTGGGGGTACAGCGGAAGAACTCTGTATAGACTGCTACCAAAGTTCCGGCCCACTTCCATTTACCAGAAGAATAAGTACGAATCAGTGCCAGTATGGTTCCGAAAAATATACTGAGGATCGTAGCCAGTACGGCAATCATGACCGTCATCTGTAAGCCCTTCAGCATGAAAAGTACATTTGCCGGCGTAAATATCTGTTGAAATAATTCTAACATGCTGCCTCCTCGTCTGCCTGTATATCAAGCTTTTTGGCAACTGGCAGCCGCATGGAGCGGATCTCTAAATATCTTGCCAGTCTGGCTAACGGGAAACAGATAATAAAGTACATCACTGCACTTGTTAAATATGCCTGGGCAAAATACCCTCTGTCAGCGCCCCAGGAATCTGTAAAATACATCAGATCCATGCCCGCAACCATGGCGAGTATAGAAGTATTCTTAACCAGATTTAAAGCCTGATTGGCGAGAGGCGGCATAATAATTTTAATGGTCTGAGGCAGAATGATATGATACATGGTTTCCAGATAGCTAAAACCCTGAGATGCTGCTGCCTCAGACTGCCCCTTTGGAATCGCTTCAATTCCGGTTCTTATGACCTCAGAAATATAGGCACCATGATAGACGCCTACCCCGATGACCCCTAATACAAACTTAGGAATACGAAACCCGGAACTGGAAAACAGCATGGGTAGAACCGAGTAATAACACATGACCTGTAAAGCCAGAGGCGTATTCTGTATGAATTCCACATAGATCCGTGAAATGATCTTAAGCAGCTTCCACTTAGATGATGAGAACATGCCAAATATCACTCCAAGGACCAGCGCAACCGCCAGTCCTACCAGTGATATTTTAAGTGTCATAAGAAATCCAGGGATATAATATTCGGGGAATGCCGCAAAGAGGGCACTCCATCGTTTTCCATCAAAAGACCTTTAATCATGTCATTTTTCCTTTACTTAAAACAGCTTACTGTAATCCCCACTGATCCTGAAGTTTCTTCATGGAACCATCAGAAAGCATGGAAGTAACTTTTTTCTCTACTGCCTCTGCAAGACCTGTATTTCCCTTAGCAGCTGCAACACCGTAATCCTGCTCTGCGAAGCGGTCTTCCAGAATCAGATTGCCGTCATTTACATAACCTGCAAGGATGGCGCGGTCAACAGAGAAGCAGTCAATCTGCTTGGTTGCCAGTGCCTGAGCCAGTGCAGGATAACCGTCAAATTCCTGGAACTGCGGATTTACCTTTAATCCCTTTTCATCCACATACTTTTTAAATCCGTCCTTTGTTGTGGAAGACTGTGCCACACCGATTACTTTGCCGTCTAAATCCTGAATGGATTTAATTCCGGAATCTTTGTTTACTAAAAGACCAACTGCATCGGTATAGTATGGTGTGGAGAAATTATAGGTTTCTTTTCTTTCTGGTGTAATGGTAAAGGTTGCAATAACCAGATCAATTTCCCCATTCTCTAATAAAGGTCCTCTTGTTTTAGCCGTTACACCCTGGAATTCCACCAGTTTCTTTTCCTTTGCCTCAGCTGCGCTGCAACCGAAGATGGATCCGGCGATCTCATATGCAAGATCATCTTCAAATCCTTCGTACTGTCCAGTTGCTGTATTCTGTAAGCTGAACTTTGGAATATCTGATTTACAGCCTACTTTTAACACTCCGCGGTCAATAATTTTCTGCACGTCTTTTGCAGCTGTACCTGCTGCACCTGCTCCGGTTGTTGCTTCTGCAGAAGAACCTGCTGCTTTGGTATCTGCCGGTGCTTTCGTTGCCTCCGGTGCTTTGGAACCGCATGCGGTTAAGGTTGCCGCCATAGCAAACGTCAGTGCCAGTGATAACATTTTCTTCATCATAATTGTTTCCTCCTCAATCATCTTATTATATTAAACATCACCCTAATGAAGGATTTTGCTTAAGAACGCTTTTGTCCGCTCATGTTCCGGACATTCAAAGAAGTGTTCCGGTGTTCCCTCTTCCAGAATATACCCACCATCCATGAAAATTACTCGGTCTGCAACCTGACGGGCAAAGCCCATCTCATGTGTCACACAGATCATGGTAATATTCTCATGAGCCAGCTCCACCATAACATTTAAAACCTCCTGCACCATCTCAGGGTCCAGTGCTGAAGTTGGTTCATCAAATAAAATCAGTGGCTGCTTCGTGCATAATGCTCTTGCAATTGCCACCCTCTGCTGCTGTCCGCCGGAAAGCTGTACCGGATAATTACCCGCTTCTTTTAAACCCACACGTTCCAGACACTTCATTGCTATCTTTTTTGCTTCTTCCTTGGGAACGTGCTGAAGTTTAACGGGTGCCAGTGTCAGATTTTCCAGAACAGTCAGATGGGGATATAAATTAAATTGCTGAAATACCATAGACGAATATTTTTTTGCCATTTCCAAATGATTTTTCTTTGTAACCTGTGTTCCTGCCACGGTAATGGTCCCGCTGGTAGGCTCCTCTAAATAGTTAATACAACGGATAAACGTGGATTTTCCGGAGCCGGATGGTCCGATGATAACCAGTTTTTCCCCTTCCCTGACCGTAAGACTGATATCCTTTAACACCTCAAGGTCTCCGAAGTTCTTTTTTAAGTTTTCAACTTTCACCATATCTGGCATGTTTCCAGCCCCTCTCTGCGTAATTTCTGAAAAAAAGCACAAAGGCGCCTAAGAATCTTAAGTTCTTAGGCGCCTTTGCCTGGTTGCGTTTTGATATTGTTGTTATTATAAAAAGTTTTGCATCAAAAGTCAAGAATTATTTTCCCCTGCATAAGGGCAGGATACAAAATGACCGGGAGAAAATTCCACCATTTCCGGTATATGGTTTTTACAGTCTTCTCTGGCATACATACATCTGGTATGGAAATGACAACCGGACGGAACATTCATGGGGCTTGGAAGCTCACCGCTTAGCATCACCCGTTTTGACTGGGCTGCCAGCTTTGGATCTGCCAGCGGAATGGCGGAAAGCAGCGCCTTTGTGTAAGGATGAAGGGGGGTTTTCATACAACTCATCACTGTCTGCAATCTCCACCAGCCTTCCTAAATACATAACACCGATCCTGGTTGAAATGTGACGCACCATGGATAAATCGTGGGCAACAAACAGATAGGTAAGCCCCATCTCCTTTTGTAAATCCTCTAACAGATTAACCACCTGAGCCTGTATGGATACGTCCAGAGCGGAAATGGGCTCGTCACACAGAAGAAACTCCGGTTCCACTAATAATGCTCTTGCAATTCCGATTCTCTGGCGCTGTCCGCCGGAAAATTCATATGCATATTTATACATATCATCCGGTTTCAATCCGACCTTTTTTAAGATCTCTTCCATTCTGCCTTCCATTTCATCAGTAGATAATCCGGAAACTGCAGTTAAGGACTCTTTTAATATCTCCCGCACATTGTGGTGGGGATCTAAGGAAGAATAGGGATCCTGGAAAATGATCTGCATCTGCTTGTGAACAGGAAGAAGCTGCCTTCCCTTTAATCCGGTGATATCCTGATCTTTAAACAAAATAGAACCGGAAGTCGGATCATACATACGGATTGTACGGCCAAGGGTGGATTTTCCGCACCCGGATTCGCCTACCAGACCAAAGGTCTCTCCTTTTCGTATGGCCAGATTAATATGATCAACTGCCTTTACCTCTGCTTTTTTCCTTCCAAAGAAATCTCTGGCTGGAAAATACTTACAAAGATCTCTGGCTTCCAGAAGTATCTCATTAATTTTTATTATCCATGGGATTTGACCTCCCCTTCCTTATGATCAAGCTCTTCCCCGGAATAGATGCACAAAGCTCTCTGGGTTTCGCTGTAAGTGCGGTACTGGGGAATTTCTTTCCTGCAGTCTTCACAGGCGAATTTGCACCGTTCCGCAAAAGGACAGCCAGATGGCGGATTAATCAGTGATGGTGCCATGCCCGGTATAGGTTCTAAGCGTTCTTTCCCTCCTGAATGGGGTTTTGGTACTGCATGAAGAAGTGCCCTGGTATAAGGATGCTTAGGGGAATAGAAGATCTCCTCTGTGGTTCCCTCTTCCATTATAAGTCCGCCGTACATAACAGCAATTCTATGGCTTAAACTGGCTACCACCCCTAAGTCATGGGTAATGAGAATAATGCTCATACCGGTCTCTTCCTGAAGACTCTTAAGAAGATCCAGAATCTGTGCCTGAATTGTAACATCAAGAGCAGTAGTAGGTTCATCGGCAATTAAAAGCTTTGGCCTGCAGCAAAGAGCCATGGCAATTAAAACCCTTTGTCTCATTCCTCCGGAAAATTCGTGGGGGTACTGCCCCAACCGCTTCTCCGGTGAAGGGATTCCCACCTGGTTTAATACTGCAACCGCTTCTTTTCTTGCCGCTTCTTTGTCCATTCCCCGGTGGCGTTTTAGTACCTCCATCAAGTGAGAGCCAATGGTCTTTAAAGGATTTAAGGCAGTCATGGGATCCTGGAAAATCATGGCCATTTCTTTTCCCCGCATCTTTCTTAACTGCTCCGGATCCATAGCCAGCATATTCTGTCCGTCAAACGAAAGCTCATCAGCCTTCACCTCTGCATTATCCGGCATCAGTCCCATAACCGATTTCATAAGTACACTTTTCCGCTTCCTGATTCTCCAACCACTGCCAGAATCTCACCGGATTCCACATACAGACTGACTCCACGCACTGCCTGCACGGTCCTGCCATGAGTATGGAAGGTGGTCCGAATGTCTGCAGCAGACAGTATTTTATCTTTCTTTTTTAATGTCTCTTCCAATTCTTCGTCCCTCCTTTACTCTTTCTCACCGCTCATTACCTTTGGTTCTACATAAACGCGGAGCAGATTACCCAGCTTATTAAAAGCAAAAATTGTAATAATAATTAAAAGACCTGGTATCAAAGCCATATGAAAACTGTTCTGCATGGTACCCTGGGCATTTTGCAGAAGGCTTCCCCAGGAAGACATGGGCTGCTGAATACCAACTCCAAGAAAGCTTAAGGAAGATTCCGTCATAATGGCATTGGCCATGCTGGTGGTAGCTGCCACAATAATGGTCGGGAAAACCGACGGTATAATATGGCTGATAATTATTTTCCATTTACCGACTCCGGAAAAACCAGCGTAAAGAATAAACTCACGCTCTTTTAAAGACAGCGTCTCGGCCCGCACAAGCCGCGCAATCTCCATCCATGTAAAAAGACCAATAACCAGTATAATAGACTGAATACCAGGCTTTAAGAAAATGCTGACAACGGTAACCAGTACCATCCACGGTATGGAATGAAGGATGTCAACAATTCTCATTAAAATCATATCCACGATACCGCCGGTTAGACCTGCTATGGTTCCTGCAGCCACACCAATGGTTAAACTTGTGAGCATGGCTAAAAACGCTACGATCAGGGAAACCCTGCCGCCATAGATCACCCTTGCAAAATAATCTCTTCCCACTTCATCCGTACCAAACCAATGGGTAAGTGAGGGTTCTTTCAGTCTGTTGGCAATATCCGTTGCATTTGGCTCCATGGGAAGAAACGGTGCCAGAAGTGCAAACAGGATAATAATACCTAAAAGGATCAGGGAAATAACTGCCGCTTTATCATGCTTTAAGGCCAGCTTAACACTGTCAATCCGTATTGATTTATCTTTATTTCTCTTTTCTTTTATCATGTCCCGTCACCCCATTTCCTTAATCCGCGGATCGATCAGACAGTATAAGATATCCGACAGCAGGTTTCCCAGAATAACCAGAGTGGAGGAAAGCACCAGAATGATCATAACAATTGGGTAATCCATTCCCTGAATCGCTTTGATGAAATAAGGACCTACTCCCGGCCAGCTGAACACCGATTCCGTGATGATGGCCCCTGTCACCAGAAGAGGCAGTGCCATACCAAGGCGCGTAATTACAGGCAGAAGCACATTTTTACATACATGCTTAAACATGATCTCACTTTTCGTTGCGCCAAAAGCACGCTGCACCAGAACATAGTCTTCAGAAAACTGGGTCAGGGTGGAGGAGCGGACAAACTTAATGTTTGCAGGCATAAAAGAAACCGTAAGTGTAAGAAACGGCATAATAAAGTGCTTTAAAAAATCAGCTATGGAAGATTCCTTACCCACTGCGTGCATTCCTACAATAGGCAGAAGTTTAAGCTTATAGCCCAGAGCAAAAATAAGAAGCATGGCAAACCAGAAGGAAGGAACTGCAATTCCCACGGAAGAAACCGCATCTATGATCTTATCCGCTTTTTTGTTTTTATTGGCACCAGCAATAAGACCCAGAACAACCGCCAGGATATAAGCGGTTATAAAAGCGGGAAGTACCAGTTTTATCGTATTGGGAAGCCTCACCGCGAGATCTGCCGCAATACTTTGTTTTGTCACGATGGAATATCCGAAATTACCGTTCATAATCCCGTCAAGCCAGCGGACATACTGAATATACACTGGCTGGTCATAACCGTATTTTGCTTTGATTAAATTAATTGTCTCCTGTGACATCTTAGGGGTTGTCATGGCGTCAATGGCGTCATAGGGCGCAAAATGCATCAGCGCAAAGCATAGAACCGTTATGAGAAGGACCATAGGGATGGCTGTTAATATTCGTTTCAATATATATCTGGCCATATCATTTCTCCTTAATAAAGAAAGAGGTGTCTGCTGCAGTTAATGCAGCGAAACACCATTCTCTCTCATTTTTTTGCAGATGCAATTACTTTTTCTGTAACTTAGATGTATCCTCAAAGGTATAAACAGGAACCAGCTTTGCAGCATCAATGCCTGATACATTCTTAGAAACAACTAAGAGGCGTTTGTTGGAATATAACGGATAGAAGCAGGCTGTATCCTGAATCTTCTTCTGAATATTGGTGTAAATTTCTTTCCGTTTTGTCTCGTCTGTTTCTTTACGTCCCTGTGCAAACATTTCGTTGATTTCAGGCTGATCATAATACATATAATTGTATGCAGCGCCTGTTTCAAATAAGCTGGAGAAGGTGTCAGGGTCAATTCCCATAATATAACCGCCAAAGTACATATCATAGGTATTGTTCTTATCCTTCATCTGCTGGCTGAGCGCCTTGGAATCGATACCGGAAAGAGTTACTTTAAATCCAGCTTTTTCAAGCTGTTCCTGTACCAGTAAAGCAGAAGTAGACTGTAAGCTGTCTGATCCGCTGTATGCAAGATTCAGTTCAGGCTTCTGTACGCCGGAAGCTGCAAGATATTCTTTGGATTTCTCAAGGTTCTGCTCGTATTTTTCAACATCTTCTGTAAAGAACTTGCTGTTCGGCGGCATGAAGCTCCATGGCAGATCATAATAATCTGAGCTTAAAAGAGCTGCATCTGCAATTGCCTTCTTATCAAGCGCATACAGAATTGCTTTTCTTAAATCCTCATTCTGAACACGTGCTGCATTGATCATCATATATGCCACACGGCCTTCCTGATAAGGATAAACAGTTAAGTTTGCAGAATCAAGATTCATCTGAGCAACCTGAGCCGGTGTTCCAATCCATGCATCTACTTCGCCGCTCTGGATTGCTGTCATGGCTGTATTCTCATTTTCAATAATACGGTATACGATATTATCAATAGAAGGTGCTCCCAGGAAATAGTTCTCATTCTTTGTGAACTTCACATAGGAACCTGCTGAGTATTCAGACATTACATAAGGACCGGTTCCCACTGGTTTTGTATTGACATCATTATTTTCAAAATTAGTTACATTCTCATACACGTGCTTTGGCATGATGAAAATCTGGGAGAACATCTCCACTGCTGCGGAGTTAACAAAAGGCATGGTTAATTTAACAGTATAATCATCAACCTTTTCGATCTTTACCGCACCTTCCTTATAAACTAACTGGGAATAAGCCCAGCCTGCGTTCTCTTCCTTCTCCATAGCCTCGAATGTAAAGACAACGTCATCAGCGGTAAATTTCTCTCCGTCTGACCACTTTACATCATCGCGTAAATGCATGGTATAAGATAAATTATCATCGGAGGTATCGATGCTTTTTGCCAGGAAATAGTTAATTCCATCCGCATTATACATATATAATGGGGAATAAATCATCTTGAGAGTCATAAGACCAAAACGGTCACTGGTTGTAATTACATTTACGTTGGCACCCGGATCACCTGCGATAGCATAGGTAAATGTACTTTCTCCTCCTTCAGTCGGTTTAGCCGCCTCTGCTGTGGTCTCACCAGCCCCTGCTGAGCTGCCGGATACTGCTGTTGTTCCTTCTGCTGCCGGATCTTTGCCGCCGCACGCGGTAAGTCCTCCAAGCACCATAACAGCTGCCAAAAGAATGCCCGCACGTTTCATAAAATTCTTTTTCATAATTTTCTCCTTTCATATACTGTCCCTTAAAACTTATCTGTCATTAATCAGAAAAAGTTAAAATCATTATATAACGAACTACCTACTTTTATCAACATATTTCGACATATATCCTATTTTTCTATAGTTTTTATATGTTTATAGTAGTTTCACCATAACCCAAGTAGTAAAAAAGGCAGTCGTCAAGCCGGACAACTGCCTCTTTTGGCATATGATATATTTATTATGAACAATCTTGCAAATATGACTCTGCTTTTTTTATATATTTCGAATGAAAAACGTTCTTTCATAAGGAGTATAGTCATTTAAGTAGAGAGTAAAGCCTGTAGTGTTAATTTCCTCTCCTGAATAATGACCGCCGAATTCATGCGTTCCGTAACCCGGTCCAATGAGAAGCTTCTGATCTTCGTGAATCAGATTGACAAAACCGTCTCTAAGAACCATCTCTCCTGCTTTTTCCGCTCTCATATGGAAATGCTCATTTTCCAGAACACTTCCTGCCGGAATACAAATTTCCACACGAAGAGGGGCTTTATCTAGTCCTTCTGCCTTAACAGTCACTTCCATACCGTCAGCTAATTCTTTCAGTGTAACTGTCATATGAATTTCACTGCTGTTTAAAATCTCACGTTTTTTATGATCCATCTTCCACCAGTCAGTTGTATCCTGCTTTTCCTTAAAGGGAAGATAATACCAGCCTTTGGCTACAGAAGTCAGAACACAGACCCCGTCTTTTTCTTCAATGGTCTGGGGAACGAAATTACGTATATCACAGTAGCTTTCGCCTATTTTTAAATATACCAGAGTTTCTTTAAATTTCAAGAACAAAAATGCACTTTTTCCCTTGAGAATGCTATAGCCATAATTGGAAGTCTTTCCTCTGATTACACCTGCTTCTTCAAAATGCTTGTGATAGGTATCCAGAAAGCCGTAGCCCTTAAACTCATACTGTTCCATAAAATCATGAAGCATGATTATATGCAGACATTCCGGTGCCATATCCCCCCGCTCCATATTGTCTTTGATGATTTTATGAGCGGCGCGGTCAAAGATTTCTTCTCCCGTTTTTGCAGCCATATATAAATACTGGTAGAAATACTTGTCCGGATAATCGGCTTTGCCCTGATCCTGTCTGGTTGAATTCTGTGTGAAAATGGTATCGTCCGGGTCGATGTAAAAGAGCATCATTTTAAATTTCGCTCTACATAGCCAAGGTAATTTTTATCGTCGGTTTCTTCATACATTGCCATCATGGCATTGTTAACCACTGCATTATAATTGCCGGTGGAACGTTCTGCGTATTCCCCTTCCTCGTTACCGTCAATTCCTTCTGCCAGATACTGGTCGGCCCGTGCAAGAAGCTGAGCCGCCAATTCAGGATTGTCTTCTTTTACAAGATTAGCACCCTGCATCAAAGCTGCTGTAATGCCCCAGCGGTGGTTTGGAGTGTGAAAACCGCCAGTTAAAAGAGCGTTTAGGGATTCTTCCAGTATAAAGCGGTAACCATCTTTCAGTTTGTCCAGTTCGCCTTCCCCGGTATATTTTAAGAACAGACGGTAAGTTGCGATGAGACGTTTAAAGCAAAAAGAGGTGTCTGGGGCAGATTTAAAATTGCAGGATGGATAATCAAAGCTTCCATCTTCTCTCTGACAGTTTGCAATAAAGGTAACGGCTGCCTCCATGGCACGAAGAAGAGCGGCATCCTTGTAATATCTGCTTTCAGGATTTAAATAAACCGAAGCTGCATCTGCCATCACATAAATGGTTGGCTTTACCTCTAAAATGGCACGTTTCATTCCGCCATAAAATGGATCCTTCTCATTGGTGACCTGAGTGCTTAAAAAATGATCCACCCGCTTCTCTGCGGAACGTATCAGATGTCCCATATATCGTTTCATAATTATTGTCCTCTTTTCTTCTAGTCTAATAAAGCAGCTCCGATAAGCCCTGCATCATTGTCCAACACAGCCGGAACGATTCTTGTCCTGCGTTTTGAGGTTCTTGCATAGTCTCCCTGGTCAATCATCTTTTTCAATGGTTCTAAAAGCAAATCCCCAGCTTTGCTGATGCCTCCGCCGATGCAGATTAACTCCGGCTGGAATATATTGATTAAATCCAGCAGACCCGCTGCCAGATATTCAATGTACCGGTCAAAAACCTTAAGCGCCGTTTCATCCTGTCTTCTGACACCGTCAAAAAAAGTGTCTTTCCTTCCACAAGCTCAATCTCCCCGCCGCAAAGTTCCCAGAGAATGGATTGTGTGTTTTCAATCATCGCCTCTTTTGTCTGGGATATCAGGGCAGTGGCAGACGCATAAGCCTCAAAACATCCTTTTCTTCCGCAATTGCAGGGAATTCCGTTCCGGTCTATGGTGAAATGTCCAAATTCTCCTGCTGCATAATTAATACCCTCATAAAGTTTTCCGTCAAGGATAATTCCGCCGCCTACACCGGTTCCCAGAGTAACCGCCAGCATGGATCTTACACCTTTTCCGCTTCCTGCTATATATTCTCCCCAGGCAGCCGCATTGGCATCATTATCAAAACGAATTTTTTTACCAGGAAGTGCCTTCTCCATCATGGAAACCACTGGCTCATCATAAAATCCCAGATTATTGGCATATTCCACCATGCCGGTTTCCTTGTTGGCTGTACCTGGCACTCCAAGTCCTACCGCTTCAATCTCTTCCCAGGCAATATTGCCTTCCTCCGCCGCCTTCTTAGCCAGGTCCGCCATATCCTGAACAATTTCCCCTGCACTTCTTCCGCTTTTGGTTGGTACAGACAGGCGGGTAAAAAGTGTTCCGTCTTCTCCTACCAGACCTGCGGCTATATTGGTTCCGCCTAAATCTATTCCGATATAATACTTCATTTTCTATCTGCTCCCTTCCGCACACAACTGCCGGAGCGCAACAACGCCCCGGCACTCTTTTCTCTACTGCACTCTCCGTTTATGAAGAAACCAGGACTCCAACTGCTTCATGTCTGCATTTACCACCAGTTCTTCCGGAAAATCCAGGCTGTTTAACAAGAATAGCGCTTCATCAAACACTCCCACACTTCGGCAAAAATGAGCATCAGAGCTGACTATCACGGGAACGCTGTATTTCATACATAATCTGGCAATGGTCCGGCAATTATCTGCAGAACTTTTCCTGACACGAAAGGTTCCTTCATTAATTTCTACCACCTTGCCATTCTTTCCAAAATCAGGTATCACCCGTTCATAATCATATTCGTAACATGCAGTCCCGCTGTGACCAATTATATCCACCAGCGGATTTTCTGCTGCACGAAGATACGCCCTTGTATGATCCGCTACGCTTCCCGGTGGTATCACATCATCATGAAAAGAGGCTATGGTATAGTCCAGACGATTAATTATGGTATCAGGGCTTAAATCAATTTCACCTTCGAAGTTTGTGAAATTCAGTTCAGCCCCACGATATACACGGATACCGTCCACCCACTCCGGTATTACCCTGAGGTTTCTAAAATGACCTTCAGGCGCCCCATCCGGGTGAGCCGGACAGTGGTTGCTGATTCCTACAGCCATTAAACCAGAATCCTTTGCTGCCGTTATGATTTCATAAACGGTACTGTAAGCATGACTGCTTATGTCTGTATGAGTGTGCAAATCTGCAGCAAGATGTTTTATCATAAAATTCCCACTTTACTTTTTTTCATTTTCTTACCCGATGAGTATATCCCTTTTAACCGCAAAGCTTCTACATTATTTTTGTCTTTCTTTCCATAATTATTGCAATTTTTGTTTTTCTCATTCTAACCGTTCACTGAATCAATCCGTTTATCGTTGGACAGACGGATAACCAGATCATTTTTTTCATAGCCTGCAGGATAAAGCAGATCAAGTTCAATCTTTGTTCCGTCCTTGGATTTCCCTATTTTTACATTCAGCACCTTAACCTTATCCTCATTTAGCTTATGAAATAACTCTGTAATAACGGCGTCATAATGGGATGTGTTAATTTTCAGCATACACCGGTAAGGTTCCTTGGACAAAAATGGTACATCGTGGAGCAAAACCTGTATCATAATCAACAGAAATGCGGAACCACAGCCCAGGTAATAAGCACCGGCCCCTACCGCCATTCCAACTCCTGCAGTCGCCCAGATCCCGGCAGCCGTAGTCAGACCGCTGACTGAATTATTCTTTACAAAAATGACGCCCGCTCCCAGGAAACCAATTCCCGATACGATCTGGGCGGCGATTCTGGAGGCATCAAACTTGGGAATATCCTGAAAGCCGTACTTGGATACAACCATCATAAGAGCGGCTCCCATAGCCACAATGGCATGGGTTCTCATTCCAGCCCCTTTATTCCGGTTTTTTCTTTCGTATCCGATTAAATATCCTGAAAAACCGGCCACGACGATTCGTAAAAGCAAACTGGTCTGATAGACCAGATCATAACGCTCTACCCAGCCAATTACCAACTGTTCCAATTGATACATGACAACTCCTCTTTTCTGTAATGAACTATATCTAATAAAATATGCTATTAATTTAACATGTTTGAACGGAAACGTCAGCGCAGAAATTGCTTTTTATATGCTGGTTACTATGCACTTTTTGTACTTTTTACGGCCAGGATAATAATTTAAGGAGGGCAGCAGAAACTACTTCCAGTCTTTGCGGACAAAAGAGCGTATGCCGATCATAAAATAGGCGAAAAATGTGACCAGAAGAATTAATATAAATGAAATTGGTTCCACTTGGGGAGAAAGATTTATCCCTGTGGGAACATGGCGTAATACGGGGCTGAAAATGGGAACCATGCCCCTAATGAAGCAGGAAGTCCTGTCAGAACAATATTTGGAATTACAGAAGAAATGCAAAGCAATAGTGCAACGCCAAAAGATTGAAAGCGGGTAGCCAGCCATATCTGTAACATGGCAAGAGGAAAACAGGCCAGCCAGCCTCCTATAATCCCCTGCAAAATACATTTCCATGGAATCATACCCTCCGCATCAATTATATTTCCCGTTATTAAATATTCTGCCAGATACAAAACCTGCATCAAAGCAATCAAGGTAATTAAGGCTAATAATTTGGACAGGAGTACTTTAAAACGCGGATAGGGCATTGTAAGTAACTGCTTCCATCCTCCGTCTTTATGTTCATAAAAGCATAGAAGTGCAGCAAAAACACCTGTGAAAAGAGGCAAAAAAAACATACCATGAAAAGATACTGCCTGAAAATAAAGTGTCGTCCAATTATAGGGGAAATAGTAGGACAAAGACTTAGTATTGCCCGCAGCGAGAATCCATGTTAAAACGCCTTCCAATAAAATTATCATAAGAATAAAGAGCCATTTTATTTTTTGATATTCTGAATAAAGTAATCGATACATATTGTACACTCCTATTTTATTTCTAAAGAACGAAACCGCATAGCACCTGCTGCAAGCAATATCAGGCCTGATCCCACAGCGATAGCTATCCACGTTGTATACCCTTCAATGAATGGGCTTGACATAGAAGGATATGACCAAGGAAGAATGTATAAAACATCACCATGCGTAATTCGAGGCAAAAAAAGAGGCTTGATATTGCACCAGTCACACCCAAACCAAGGGGAAGTGTTTGATTGGGTATGGAAATGGAAAAAAATAACTGGATAGATAGTACGGGAAACGAAGCCGCTAAACAGCCAAAAATCTGTTTTATCAAAAATGAAAACGGCAAAATTTTATCTGTATACAAAAGCCATATCAGGCAGAAACCGCCTAAGACCAGAATGCTGTACCAAAGCATCAGAACAATAACCCAGACTGCTTTTGTTACGTACAAAGCCGTACGGTTTACTGGTGAGGCAAAAAGAAATTTGAGACCCTGGGATTGATGTTCCGTTTCAGATACCATGCTGCAAAGCAGCGATATTGTCAGCAGCATACTAAAAGACAAAAACATATAAATAATATTTAAGCCTGCATATATTCCTGAATCTCCTTGCCTGAAGTATAAATACCACTCCAGACAAGTGAATAAAATTAATACCACAGCACTAACAGAAGGGACGATATAGCAAATTCTCCTTGTCTTATAAAACTCTGCAAAAAATAACCGTTTTATCATAAGCTACCATCCATTCCAGTCAGGTTCAGAAAGATTTCTTCTAAAGAAACCGTTAATTCCTGCATATGCTGTATGGAAAAAGATTGAAGAATATTGAACACTCCTGCCTGATCCATTTCGTCCGATAAAGATATAAGCAGTTCTCCCTCCTGTAAAACTACATCGGCACCAGCAGCTGACAGTACGCGGAATGCCTCTTGCTGATTTTCAGTCCGTATCAAAAGTCTGGCCGGACTTTTTTTCTCCAGTTCCTGTATACTGTCTTGAAAAATAAGCCTGCCATTTTGTATAATCCCAATTTCATCTGCTATCGTCTGAATTTCACTTAAAATATGGCTGGATAAAAAAATGGTAATTCCTTGTTGATGGCAAAGTGATAACATTAAGTTACGAATTTCCTGAATGCCTGCGGGATCAAGACCATTCATCGGTTCGTCTAAAATAAGCAGTTTCGGCCTGCGGATTAATGCCTGAGCAATACCGAGACGCTGCTTCATACCAAGAGAGTAGCCTTTTACCGTTTGCCTGGCAAAAGGAGATAACCGTACAATTTCAAGGAACTCGTCAATATCCTTCTCAGGCAGATCCAAAAGATTGCAGATTATTTTAAGATTTTTATATGCTGACAGATGTCCATAGTAAGAAGGACCTTCCACCAGTGATCCAACATTTCTCAGAATCTTTTCACGATCCCGTTGTAAAGATTGTCCCATAATCCGTATAGAGCCCTCATCCCCACGAATTAAGCTGAGGAGCATACGAATTGTTGTGGTTTTTCCTGCACCGTTTGCTCCCAAAAATCCGTAGATTTTTCCTTTTGGAACCCGTAAATTAATATGATCTACAGAAACATGTTGACCATAACGTCGTGTCAACCCATCCGTTTCGATGATATATTCAGACATAAAAAATCCTCCTGTATTTTCTTTCTGACAGGAGTATACATAATTACTCTAACTTCCAGGTAAACAAGAGTAAAATGTATATAAAATCGTTCAGTTAACTAAAACAGGCAGTTCAAAAAATATAAAGCTGCCTTGCCTTATCGTACTTTCAACGTGAATTGACCCATTATGCAGCTCAATAAATTGTTTGGCGATGGACATACCAAGCCCCGAACCTTCTGTAGGACAGTCTGTCGGCGTTCCGCGATAATAAGTGTCAAAAGCCTGCTTTTTGTTTCTTCATCCATCCCATTTCCATTATCTTTAATTTTAATTAAAAGCTTGTTTTGTTGTTTGCTCACAGATACGTTGATTTCTGTTTCAGGGGGATTGTGTATTATCCCGTTAATAAGAATATTCTGTAGGGCTCTCTGTATCAAAGTTGTATCTATCGCCATAGGCAAGCTATCCAAGTCTGTCTCAAAAGAAAACACATAATCAGAAAATTGTTGAGAGTTTGCTATATCTAATACGCAATTGCGTATAAATCCAACAACCTCCACTTCTGTTTTGTGCAGAATAATTTTTCCATCCTTCGATTGAAAAGAAAGATTCAGATCATCAATCAAATCTTTTATATGCCTGGACTTTTCCTCAATTTTTTTTCCAAAATCTATAATCTCTCCTTCCTCCCACTTATATTCCTGTGCGGATATCATAGAGGCATACCCCTGAATATAGGTCAGCGGAGTTTTTAAATCATGTGTTATTCCAGCAAGCCATTCCCTTCTGCTTTTTTCCAGTGCGACCTGATCAGCCTCACTTTGTTTCAGTTTATTACTTAAGCTGTACATCTGCTGCAAAAGTTCCCTGTACAAAAAAACCGTGACCATCTGCTGAGCAGAAAATTTCCGCCATGTAAACAACTGGCCGGTTCATTAAAATTCCCTCCAGCTAATGATTGTATCCAGTGAATCACATATAAAACAGGTCGTAAAACAAATATAAAAAACAGGCTTGCAACAAGAACTGCCGAAAGAAATATGGCTGTGTGGCGCATGTTTTCTTCATTTGCAAGGCCTATCAGAGGGCATACCTTGTGCAGAAATAAAAACAATCCCATAAATACGCGGACACTGAACAGGTAAACAACTAAAGGAGTGATCATTAGCAGCAAAACTTTTCCTGTTGTCCGAAAGACACTTCTCATTACAGTGCCTCCTTCTTATGGGGAATAAATTTATACCCCAATCCCCGAATATTGTGAATATATTTTACTTTATCTGTTTCAGGTTCTATTTTTTTTCGTATCCTGGAAATATGCATAACAACGGTTTTCTCATCTCCAAGATTTATCTGCTCCCATACATTTTCATATAATTGTGCAGTCGTAAATATCCTGTTGGGATGTTCTGCAAAATATAGCAGTAAGGAGTATTCAAGTGCAGTAAACTCCAAAACACCTCCATTTTTTTTAACCTCACAAGAATTCTTATTTATGCTGAAATCCTCAAAATCCAGCATATTACTTTGATCAATTTGAGAATACAAGTGCTGGTGTCTCAGCTGTACCTTTATTCGTGCGGCCACCTCCATTGGGTTAAATGGCTTGGTAATATAATCGTCCCCTCCCATTGCAAAACCGGTCAGCTTATCATAATCAGATGTTTTGGCCGTCAGAAAAAGCACTGGTACATCTGTTTTTTTACGCAGTTCCATACAAAACTCCAGTCCGTTAACATCTGGAAGCATGACATCTAATACGATAAGTCTGGGATTGAATTCCTGAATTAACTGAGATGCAGCCTTGCCTGTCTGTGCTTTTTTGATATTACGAAATCCTTCTTTTTTCAAAACAATCTCCAGCATATCTAAAATTCCTTCTTCATCATCTACCAGAAGAATATATTCTTCCATTTTCATTCTCCTTCCTGAATCAATAATCCATATAAGAATATCACAGTATTTTTTACAATGAAAGTAATAAAAAGGGGAGGTTATGGAATGCCAAAGACTGGATTAAAAATCGGCAGGCAGTAAATACTCACTGCCTGCCGATACATATGAACCATTTTATTACAGTTCCATTTACATTGTGATTTCAGAGATTTTAACCGGTCTGTGCTCTTCAACAGATTTCTTTGCTGCGATTCCCATTAATACCGGTTTTAAACCATCTAATACGCCAAGAGGAGTGTCTGTATCATTCTCAATGGCCTGGATAAAGCAGTTCACTTCTTTTGCGAAGGACTGCATATAACGCTCTAAGAAGAAGTAAAGAGGTTTCTCGCCAGTCACACCGTCAGCAGTGCTTAAAACTGCACTGGATTCTGTGTCGTTGGTGGTTGCAACCATACCCTTGGAGCCGAATACTTCTGCTCTCTGGTCATAGCCGTAAGCAGCTTTTCTGGAGTTGTCGATTACTGCAATTGCGCCGTTCTCCATCTTGATGGTGATAACAGCAGTATCCACATCGCCAGCTTCTCCAATAGCAGGATCAACTAAAACTGCAGACTGTACATAGATCTCTTCTGCATCACATCCAGCCAGGTAACGTACCATATCAAAATCATGAATGGTCATATCAAGGAACATACCGCCGGATACTGCTGCATATTCTGCGCTGGGTGGCTCAGGATCTCTGGAAGTCACCTTAATAATATGGGGATCGCCAATTTTTCCTGCTGCAACTGCATTTCTCACTGCTTCAAAGTTGTGGTCAAAGCGGCGGTTAAAGCCTACCTGATATTTAACCTTGCTGTCCTTTAATGCATCGATAACTTCTTTGATTTTATCTACATCATGATCAATTGGCTTCTCGCAGAATACATGCTTTCCAGCCTTAATTGCTTCTACAGAGATAGGAGAATGAGTGTTTGTAGAGGAGCAGATTAAAACTGCATCAATCTCTGGATCTGCCAGAATTTCTTTATAATCCTTGGTTGTATTGGATACACCCATGCTCTTTGCCCAGTTTGCTGTTTCTTCGTTCATAAATGGGTCAGCGATTGTCTTAATTGTTGCGTTCTTAACGATATTGCAGATGCTTGCGGTATGAACCTTTCCGATTCTGCCTGCTCCGATAATTCCTACGGTTACCATAATATTCTTCTCCTTTTATCCTTTAAATTAAAGACCTGTTTTTTCAGCAATGAACTTTCTTGCGCGGATTGCATACTCTAACGGATTGGCCTTAGCCGGATCCTGCTCTGCTTCCACTACCATATATCCCTCATAAGCTGCCTCTTCCAGCACTTTGAAGATCGGCTCAAACTCTACACAACCATCGCCTGGAATGGTGAATGCGCCTGCGCGAACGCCTGCTAAGAAGCTCATCTTCTCTTCTCTCACCTTTTTCACTACTTCCGGACGGATATCTTTTAAATGAACATGTTTAATACGTTTGATGTGCTTTGTTACCATCTCAACCGGATTCTCTCCGCAGTAAGCAAAGTGGCCGCTGTCAAAAAGCAGGCTTACGTATTCCGGATCTGTGTGTTCCATCATGCGGTCTGTCTCTGCAGCTGACTGAACTACGGTTCCCATATGATGGTGGAATGTTAATGCCACACCGTATTTTTCTTTGGACAGTTTGCCAAGACGGTTTAAGCCTGTGCACAGAAGATCCCATTCTCTGTCGTCCATCTCATGCTTTCCTTCGAAAACCGGCTGGTCCTGAATTCCCTGAGTGCTGTAGCTCTGCTCGGAAACACCAACTACTTTGGCACCCATGGCTGCTAAGAACGCTACATGCTTCTCAAACTCTGTCTCAGTCTCTTCGTAAGGCTTGCTGATTAAGAATGTGGAAAACCATGCATTGCAGATCTCAACCCCTCTTAATTCCAGAGCCTTCTTTAAAACCTCCGGATCTTTGGGGTATTTATTACCCACTTCAGAACCGGTAAATCCTGCAAGTGCCATTTCGCTGACACACTGCTCGAAGGTATTCTCCTTACCTAAATCCGGAAGATCATCGTTTGTCCATGCAATTGGTGCAATTCCTAATTTAACTTTCTCCTTGTTTAACATTTTTGCTTCCCTTCCCTGTCTTGTCATATTTTTATACCGCTGGTTTCGCGGCGATTAACCCCTGTGTTATTTAAAACTCCGCATCATGCAGCCACACGAATCGTTCATCTTCGTTGCGGTCAGTCTGATTCCATGGATTGCCCTCCAGATGGCGGATCATCCAACAGGTATACATCTGGTATCCCGGAGCCACTGCCTGGGGATGAAGCTCCCCTCCCGGAATAGCGGAAAAGCTTCCGTCTGTGCTTTTAAATACCTGGTCGCCTACGAAGCTTGCACCGAATCCTTCCGGGTGGTCAAAAAGGAAATAGTAGGTCTCCGGCTGTGGATGTCTGTGAGGAAGATAACCGGACCAGTTTCCCCGGTCATTTAAAACCTCTCCCAAAACCATATTGGAGTAAGGAGCGATCTCTATATCAAAAATCGTATTTACCCGCCGTTTTGCCACATTGCCAAACTTGCCCACAGAAGAATACTTCCATGGCGCATCTTCGGGCTGATACAGTTTTGCTTCAAAGGTTCTTTTATTTTCTGCTGACTGGACTAAAATTTCTGAATCCTCTTTTGCTTCCACGGAAATCTCTGTTCCTGCACAACCATGCAGACACCATGGTCCCTCCGTAAAAACATCAGTTCTTGAGGCTTCCTGTTCCACATTACCGCCACGGTATACGACTTTTCCCTTTAAAAGAAGCACAGCAGTTTCCTCTTCCTCTTTTAAAAAGGTTCTGGTTTCCCCGGCTTTCATGCGGTAAACACGAATGTCCATGTTCATCTCCTTATACTCATTGGTATAAGTTGTTAAAATCTTTTCTCCGGACTCATCAAATTCCGGATATCCGAATACCTGACTCATAATTTCTTCCTTTCCGGTCATGTCCGGCCGTTTAATACTTTCTTGCTGAATTTCTGCCTTCCATGACTCTACCAAACGCTTCGTTTACGCTGGTTTTTTCTGAAGTATCTGCAAGTCCCACATTCCACCAGGATTCATATCCGTCGGACATGGTCTTTGGAATTACCTTTAAGTCAAACAGACAGGCTCTCTCCTGGCTCTTGGCATCATTTAATGCCTCTTCCAGTTCTGCAATGGTACGGCAGGTATAAGTCTTTAATCCATAACCCTCTCCTACCTTTGCATAGTCAACAGGGATTAAATCGCCGGTTGGTTTTTTCCCGTCTGTATAGCGGTATTCTGTTGCAAGGCTTCCAATTCCATGGTTCATCTCCAGGTTATTGATACAGCCAAAACCACAGTTATCAAAGATCAGGATATTGACTTTTTGTCTCTCCTGCATAATGGTCATAATTTCACTGTGCAGCATCTGAAAACTGGAATCGCCGACTACGCAGTAAACCTCATGTTCCGGCTCTGCAAATTTAACGCCCAGGGTTGCTGCCACTTCATATCCCATACAGGAATACCCATACTCAGCGTGATATCCGCCCCGCTTGTCAGTGGTCCACATACGCTGCATACAGCTTGGAAGGGAACCTCCTGCGGTAATGATTGTAGCATCTGCATCGATCACTCTTCTGATTGCTGCCAGTGCTGCAGTCTGAGTGATCTTACCATTGGTCAGACGGACAAATTCCGGAATCGTTCTGGGATCTCTTGCTTTGATAATGGGTTCGAAATCATCTCCTGTATACTCAATGCTGCCCAGGCGGACCATCTCTTCATCCCACTTTTTCTTTGCGTCTGTGATCTCATTCCGGTACTGGGATACATACTGTTTTTCTCTCAGCTTTTCTGTCAGTGCCTCTACGGTTACTTTTGCGTCTCCCACTGCCATGGATGCATCCATCTTATAGGCATGGAATCTGCTGTTATTTATGGTAACAAATTTCACATTTTCTCTTTTAAACAGCCACTTGGAGCTGGTAGTAAAATCGCTCAGTCTGGTTCCTATGGCGATTACCACATCTGCATCCTTTGCAATGACATTGGAGGCATAAGTACCGGTCACTCCAATTCCTCCAAGGCAGTACGGATGGCTTGATTTGCAGGCACTCTTTCCAGCCTGGCTCTCTCCAAAGGGAATCTTAAATTCTTCACAGAATTTTTCTACTACTTCTCCTGCATCTGAGTAACGAACTCCTCCGCCCACAATTACAATGGGTTTTTTCGCTTCTGCAATAATTTCAGCAATCTCTTCCAGTTCTTCTTCCACTGCCACAGGTCTGGTAATCTTATGAACCCGTTTCTTAAAGAAATACTCCGGATAATCAAAGGATTCTCCCTCTACATCCTGACAGAGGGAAATACAGCAGGCTCCCGTTTCTGCAGGATCTGTGAGCACACGCATGGCGTTAATTAAAGCGCTCATAATCATCTCAGGTCTTGTAATTCTGTCCCAGTACTTGCATACCGGTTTAAATGCATCGTTGGTGGTAGTCGCAAGGCTGCTGCTCTGCTCTAACTGCTGAAGTACCGGATCAGGCTGTCTGGATGCGAAAGTGTCCGCAGGAAATACCAGCAGCGGAATGTTATTAACGGTAGCAGTGGCACAGGCAGTCACCATATTAGCAGCGCCAGGTCCTACTGAGGAAGCACAGGGAATAATTCTTCTGCGCTGGTTCTGTTTTGCAAATGCAATGGCTGTATGGCACATACCCTGCTCGTTTCTTCCCTGAAGAACCCGAAGCTGTCCCGGATTCGTGTCCAGTGCCTCTCCCAGACCAACTGCAATACCATGGCCGAAGATTGTAAAAAAGCCTTCAACAAACTTGATTTCTGTTCCATCCACTGAAACATACTGGTTATCCAGGAACTTTACAAGTGCCTGTGCTGTAGTCATTCTTATTGTTTTTGACATGTTCCGCTCTCCTTTATAGTTTTATACACGGGCGATCATCTCACCGAATTTTTCCTTTTCCTCTTTTATAAATGAATGCACTTCCTCTGGTGTGGGAAGAGAGTCTGAGCAGTTATTGCTCTTTACCATCATGGACGCTTCTGCAGAACCAAATTCCAGGCAGTCAATAATATCCCAGCCCTGATACAGACCATATAAGAAACCGGAACCGTATCCGTCTCCGCCTCCAAAGCCTTTTCTTGCCTCTACCGGGAACGGTTTAATAGAAAAGGACTGGCCGTCGCGGGTATATGCGGTAGACCCCTTCATACCATGCTTAATCACCACGATTGCTGCATGGTATCCCTGCCATAAAGCGGCACTTTCTTCATCTGTCATACCAGGTTTAATCAGCTTTTCTGTCAGATCAAATTCTTCTCTTGATCCCATGATAATATCCGCTTCTTTAGCAACAGTTGAGTAGTAAATGGATAACTCATCTGTATTTTTCCAGTTATATGCCCTGTAATCAATATCAAATATAATTCTTACATCGTTTCTCTTAGCCAGCATCACAGCCTTGAGAGCCGCTTCTCTTGACGGGCTTTCGGCAAGTGCAGTACCTGAAATTAAAATGGCTTTTGCCTTTTTAATGTATTCTTCGTCGATGTCTTCCACACTCAGCTGTAAATCAGCAATGCAGTTTCTATACATCAGAATGCTGCTTTCGCTGGAGGACAGCATCTCTGTAAAAGTAAGTCCCAGTTTTTCTCCGTTTTTGCACTTTGTAATATGGGTGGTATCAATCCCCTGTTCATTAAAATAATCCACTACAAATTCGCCGAACTGGTCATCGGATACTTTGCCAAGAAATCCAGCTTTCATACCATGTCTTGTCACGCCTACGGCAATGTTGGCAGGAGAACCGCCTACAAATTTTTCAAACATGTGAACCTTTTTCAGGGGTTTAAATTCTTCCTTCACCTGCTCATTGTAAGCAGGGTTAAAATCAATGGCCACTCTGCCAAGAAGTATTAAATCCAGCTCTCTGGCTTCGTTAAATTTTATATATTCCATCGTTACACCTCTCCCATCTGTTTGCGTGCTTTTTCACTCATCTCATGTGCCTACATTATACCACGCACGCAGTCCGCGTGCAAGTGATTTCGCTTAGTTAATAAAAAAAATCAGGACCTGTTTTATATCCTGAACAGACCCCTGATTCCATGGTGATTTTAAATATTGTATTTTGTTTTAATAATAATATCCGTGTAAAAAAATTCCTGCTCTTTTCCACTCCCGGACTGCATGATATCCGTAAGGATGAACAGGGCACGGTACCCTTGTGTATAACCGTTCTGGTCAATGAGAAAATCCGCAATTCCTTCTTCCAGAGCTTTGATATTTCCCGTGGTCAGATCATAGATAATGATATGGGGCTTTTTTTCCAGCTTCAGCTCTTCAAAGGCCTTTTTTACGCCCCCCTGGCCTCCTGAGAATATCACCGCCCCCTGCAGATCCGGATAAGCAGTCAGGGTGTTGACAAGGATTTTTTCCACCTCTTCCTTTTCGTCAAAGCTGCTTTGTACACCTACAAGCTCTAGCCCGGGAAATGTCCTCTTTATCTCATCCACAAACCCATCTACACGCATACTGTTAACACTATTCCCAAAATATCCTGTAATAGCAAGAATCTTTCCCTGTCCGCCGGTGAGCATTCCCATAAGCCCAGCTGCCGTGCGTCCGCTTCGTTTATTGTCCTGGCCTACAAAGCAGCTTCGTTTTGTCCCTACAATATCCGTATTAAAAGTCACGACCGAGATCCCCTGCTCAATCAGGGAATTGATTTTATCCCTTATTTTATCACACTCCACAGGCATGATTGCAATGCCTGACACCTTGTTTTTTTCCAGTCTTTCCATGGCTGCAAGCTGCTCTTCCTCACTTACAGTGACACACTCTTCCATTACAAAGACAATTCCTCTTTTTTTCAATTCTTTTTGTGCATCTTCTAACCCTTTTCTGATGGGAATCATAAATGACGATTTAGCCAGCTGGGTTACGATGCCGATTTTAACCGATTCCTTTTTTACTGCCGTCTTTTCTTTTTTCGGCACATAACCGATTTCGTCTGCTATCTGAAAGATCCGTTCTTCCACTTCCTTGTCTATCCGCCCCCGTTTATTCAACGCGCGGTCAACAGTACCTCTGGACACGCCTGCCCGCTCCGCTATTTCCCGAATCGTTCCCGCCATTTGTTCTCTCCTTTAACAATTCACTTCCCCAATCATATCACACATAAAAATAGCACGCAAGGGTATGCGTGCTATTTTTTCAATAAAAACAAATTTTAGATTGTTCCATCCCAGGTATTAACAGCCGTGGACTCTCCGGTTTCTTCGTCGAACCATCTGGTGGTAACAACTTTATTCTCTGTATAGAATCTGAAACCATCTTTTCCTAAGCAATGAAGATCTCCGATAAATGACAGCTTATTGCCGTTGAATGGGAACATACCAACCGGAACCGGAATTCCTACGTTGATACCGATCATACCGCCGTCTGTATGTCTTGCAAACTCTCTTGCATAGCGGCCGTTCTGTGTAAAGATAACAGAACCGTTGGCAAATGGATTGGCATTCATCACTGCAAGTCCTTCCTCGAAGGTCTTTACTCTCTTAATGCAAAGTACTGGTCCGAAGATCTCTCTTTCGCCTACGGTCATTTCAGGAGTAACGTGATCAAGAATTGTTGGCCCTAAGTAAAAGCCGTTTTCAAATCCTTCTACTACCACATCACGGCCGTCCAGTACCACCTTGGCACCTTCTGCGATTCCTGTCTCGATCCATTTTACAACAGAATCTTTGTGTGCCTGATTGATAACCGGTCCAAGATTTGTGGTTTTGTCATAAGCTGGCCCCACTTTTAACTTCTTAGCCTGAGCTACGATTTCTGCTACAAGTGCATCAGCAATCTCTTCCTGAACAACTACTACCGGAAGAGCCATACATCTTTCACCAGCACAGCCAAATGTGGAGTTGATGATACCTGCTGCCACACGTTTAACAGGAGCATCTTTTAATACAAGAGCGTGGTTTTTAGCTTCGCAAAGAGCCTGAACTCTCTTTCCTGTTGCTGCAGCTGTGGAATAAATATGTTTTCCTACAGATGTGGAACCTACGAAGGTAATTCCCTTAACATCCTCATGTGTAAGAAGAATCTCTGCTTCATTTCTGGTACAGGTAACGATATTAATTACGCCGTCCGGAAGTCCTGCTTCTTTGTACAGTTCAGCGATACGCATGCTGGACTGAGGAGTAAAGGAAGCTGCTTTTAATACGATGGTGTTACCGCATGCGATACACATAGGAGTCATCCAGCCCATTGGAATCATAGCCGGGAAGTTAAATGGTACGATACCTGCAAATACGCCAAGAGGCATACGATATAATACTGTGTCAAATCCACTGGAAGCGTCCATTAAGCTTTCACCCATCATCAGTGACGGAGCGCTGATGGCCTGCTCAGTTCCTTCTTTTGCTTTCAGCACATCACCCTGAGCTTCTTCCCAGTTTTTACCGTTTTCTTTTGCTACCAGCATGGTCAGTTCATCCATATGCTCGATCAGTAAATCTCTCAGCTTATAAAGAATCTGAACTCTTTTAATAACCGGGGTTGCTGACCAGGATGGAAATGCTGCTTTCGCTGCTGCTACAGCCTCTTCCACTTCATCCGGAGTACAGCATGGTACTTTCGCAATCACTTCACCAGTGCTTGGGTCAAAGGCATCTGTATACTTCGTTGTTTTAGATTCCTTCCACTGACCGTTTACAAAATACTTTAATGTTTTTACTTCTCCCATCTTTCTATCCTTTCCTTTCTTAGCGGTTTTATTTATTTGATAGTTAATATTATAGCGGCTCTACACAGTTAAAGATCTTAATATGCTGCTTCACATTCTCATATACGCCCTGGACCATGGCTTCATTCAGTCCAAAGTAATCATGTCTGCCTTCTGATTTCAAATACTTTTCAGCTTCCCTTGTAAGACTGTCAAAGCTGGCTGTTGCAATGTTGATCTTGCGGATTCCAAGTCCAACCGCTTTTCTGAAGTCTTCTGGAGTGATTCCGGTTCCTCCGTGGAGTACCAGGGGAACACCTGTCTTTTCATCAATTGCCTTTAAAACATCGAAGGCCAGTCTGGGTGCTACCGGATAGTTGCCGTGGGCATTGCCAATGGCTACTGCCAACGCGTCCACACCTGTCTTTTCACAAAATAGTTTGGCGTCTTCCGGATTGGTGCAGCGGATTCCCTCATCTGTGCTCCCATCCTCACTACCGCCTACAAGGCCAAGCTCCGCTTCTACGGTGGCCCCATATTCTTTTGCCAGACGGGCTGCTTCTAAGGTTTTGATAATGTTCTCTTCAAAGGGAAGGGTGGAGCCGTCCATCATGACTGAGGTAAATCCATATTCCAGAGCCTGTTTCAGCACACCAATGGTTTTGCCGTGATCTAAATGAACTGCAATCTCAACCTTTGCGTTCCTTGCAGCTTCCACCATCATAGGCCCCATGAGTGACAGCGGGGAATGTGGCAGACGGACTTCTGCAATCTGTAAGATAATGGGAGTGTTCATTTCTTCAGCTGCCTTTACCGCACCTTTGATCATCTCTAAGTTCCCAACACTGAATGCTCCCACCGCCCGATTTTGCTCTGATGCCTGATTCAGCAAATCTTTCATTTTTTACTAATCCCATGTCCTGTTTCCTCTCTCTTCCTCCCTTTATGAGTATGTTTTGATTTTGTTTTTGTAATGTGTTGGTTATATTCTAACACCTTAATCGAGAACGGTCAAGATCTACTGAAAAAAATTTTTCTTAATTTGGTGATCTATTGGTGATTTCTTGATATTTTTGCTTGTGTCTGATATAATAGGTCAATAACAGCAGAACAATGGAATCGCCATATAAGGAGTACAAGCTATGAGAATTTCCCGAATCGAACAATTAGAGCAATATATACTGGAGCACAAATCCGCATCCATCGATACCCTGTGCGAATTATTTCAGATTTCCAAAAAACACGCTGCGCCGGGATCTGGAGGTGCTTGTGGGAAGAGGAACTGTGGAAAAAGTATATGGAGGCGTGATTGCCTCTGAAAATATTCCTCCAATACCAGATCTCGTCACATTTCAGGACAGAGCCAGCCGTAATTTTTTAAGCAAACAGCGAATTGCATCTCTTGCCGCTTCCTTTGTACGGGACAGAGATATCATATTCATTGACAGTGGAACCACTACCATGAATATTGTAGACTTTCTTACTCATTTAAATACAGTCACTGTCATAACAAACAGCATTCAGGTCATTAACAAATCCATGAATTATCCCAATATTGACTTAATCGTGCTCCCAGGCACTTTAAAAAGGGATACAGCTTCTCTGACAGGCAGCTCCTGTGTGGAATATTTAGAGGATTATAACATCGTGCGCGCATTTATGGCATGTACCGGTATTTCCGTGGAATCAGGAATCTGTAATGCATCAACCGATGAGTATAATATAAAAAAAGCAGCATTAAAAAAAAGCCAGAAGCATTATCTTCTGGCAGATTCTTCCAAGTTTGGCCGGGCATCCCTAATGACCTATGGAGATATGAATCAGTTTGATTATATTTTAACTGAAAAGATGCCGGAAGACGCGTTCTGCTCCTATTGCAAAGAGCAAAACTGCGCCATTTCCATTGCTTCTTATGAGGATTAGATGGTGATTTCCTGTGAGTGGCTTAAGGTGACATCCTGTTTGTAGAACGGTCTCATACTTTCCGCCACCTGGATTTTTACATGTTCAAACCGGATATCCTTTGCATACTCCGCATAAATTCCGGATATTTTAGTACGAATCAGTCCATCTCCCTGGCAGGGGCGGATATCATATCCCTCAATCTCCCAGCGGGAGTTTTTCTCCAGAGTGAGGTGGATGTTTTCAAAACTCACGTCTTCAATATAGTTATCTTCACTTCCCCGGATAAAGATTCCGTTTTCACCCTTGCAGCTGATATTCTCAAACCGCACATTTCTAATTTTTCCGGCCTTTACACCCGGCTTTCTGTCATGGGCTGTGATGCAGATCGGTTCTGCCCTTCCCCACCACTCATGGGAGAAGCGGCGTGTTTCAATGGTAATATTGGAGAATACCACATTCTCTACATTTCCTCCGTCCCTGATCTGTATGGAGATACCACGGTTGCTTTTACTGATGGTACAGTTTTCTACGAGGACATTTCTAAAATCACTTTCCCCTTCTGTTCCGAACTTGATCGCTGCACTGGTAGAGATCAAAGTACAGTTTGAAATTACAATATTCTCACAGGGACCGTACTGTTTATAGTCGCCTGAATTTTTTAATACAATTGCATCGTCGCCGCATTCAATGTGGCAGCCGATAATCCGTACATTGGTACAGTGATCCGGATCAATGCCGTCGGAATTAGCCATCTGTAAATTATTAAGAAGGCGGATTCCCTCGATTAATACATCGTTGCATCCCACCAGATGAACGGTCCAGAATGCGCAGTTTACCAGCTTCACGTCACGGATTGTGAGGTGGTTGAATTTTTCTAACAGCATCAGGGGAATTCTTGGATAATAAGTTCCTTCAATGTGATAACCGGAATTATCCCCGTAAAATATGGCCTCATTGGCATCTATGGTACCAAAGCCGGTGATTGCCACGTTCTCCTGGTCATAACCGTATATAAATGCATGAAATGGTCTGCCATTATATTCACTGTTTAAAAAAGATGGAAGACCGGATTCATGAGCCACGATCTTTCCGCCGTTGGCCAGAGGATAATAATCATTTAAATCATCACTGGCCTTTAATACCGCCCCCATCTCTAAATGAAACTCTACATTTGATTTAAGAAGAATTGAACCGCTGTTATAGATATATCCGCCGGGAAGGAGTACACGGCCGCCGCCTGCGCCGGTGCATTCGTCAATTGCTTTCTGAATTGCTGCAGCGTCATTTGTTTTCCCATCGCCTTTTGCTCCGAATTCCAATACATTGTAAATCATAATTTCCTCCATTTCCTGTGCCTTAACCTGATTGTACTACTAAACTGCCCAATTATATCAATTTAGACTGACAAATGAAAGGTCTAAACCGAAAAAAATAACAGAGGCGCACAAAAAAGCTGTTTTTTGTACTGCCTCTGCCATATTTTAACCTTTTAATCCAGATGTGCTGATTCCTTCCACCAGATACTTCTGCAGGCTGATAAAGATAATAACTGCAGGCAAAATGGATAGTGTTGCCATTGCAAACATGGCTCCATAATCAGAGGAGGAACCTGGATCACAGAACAATTTTAATGCAAGGCTGACCGGATACTTTGCCGATTCATTAATGTATAAGAGGGCGGAAAGAAAATCATCCCATCTCCACATGAATGAGAAAATGCTTGCAGTTATTAAAGCCGGTGTAATTAAGGGCAGTATAATTCTTGCAAATATACCGTAGTAGGAGCATCCGTCAATCTTAGCCGCTTCATCAAGCTCCCTGGGAATTCCGTCAATGAAGTTAATCATCAGGTAGATGAAGAAGCCCTGAATTGCAAAATAATAGGGGACAATCAGGGGGTCTGTAACTTCCTACCCACCCCAGCTTCTGGTACCATAAATACTGGGGAATCATTAATACCTGCGCCGGCAGCATCATGGAAAGAAGCATGGCTACGAACAGGAACTTTCTTCCGAAAAATCTGCATCTGGCCAGTCCATATGCCACAAAGGCAGAGGAAAATACCGTACCAAGAGTTGCAACAACAGCAATAAACATGGAATTTCTTAAAAATACAGCGAAACCTGTTTTTGCAAATCCCCTCCAGCCGGTTGCGTAATTGGCAAACACAAACTTTTTGGGTATCAGCTGACCTGCTGTGATAAAAATAGTATTGCTCTCCTTAAACGAACTCATGATCATCCAGACAAGAGGGTAAATCATGATCAGACCAAGGCCGCAGACGATGACGTGATAGACAATCCCGCCGATTCTTTTCCTTGTTTTCATGAATATTACACTCCTTCCGTATAGACCCAGAATTTTTTAGTAGCAAATAAGATTAACGTGATCAGTCCGATGATCCCCAGCATGACCCATGCCAGAGCCGCACCATAACCGGTATTGTAAAACTCAAAGGATTGCTGGTACATATAAACCGTGTAAAACAAAGTGGAATTTAAGGGTTTCCCCTGTGTAATGATAAAACACTGAGTAAATGCCAAAAATCCATTGATGGTCTGCATAACCAGATTAAAAAATATGGTAGGCGTCAGAAGAGGCAGCGTGATCTTAAAAAACTGGGAAAAACGGTTTGCCCCGTCCACTCTTGCGGCTTCATAAAGCGTAACTGGAATCTGTTTCAGTGACGATAAGAAGATCAGCATGGAAGAACCAAACTGCCAGACAGCCAGTATAATCAGAGTCCAGATGGCTGTATTTACATTTCCAAGCCATGGGAAACTGGTTTTGATTCCAATAATCCGAAGCAGCTGATTTACCACTCCGTCAGTTGCAAATATACGCTTCCAGAGAATCGCCACCGCCACCGAACCACCGATAATAGACGGGAGATAGTAGGCCGCCCGGTAGAATGCCGTAGCTTTTGTAGTCCTAAACAGGATAAGTGCTACAATCAGGGCAAATACCAGACGCATGGGAACCGATACAAATGCAAAATAAAAGGTGACTCCGATGGTTTTTAAAAACACCGGATCATCCGTAAACATCTTTATGTAATTTTTCATTCCTACAAAGACTGGCGGTGCCAGAATGTTGTAGTCACAAAAGGAATAATAAAGGGACAGCCCCATGGGAACTACCATGAACATGAGAAATCCTATGCTAAACGGAAGGCTGAATACGAATCCTGCCGTACTTTCCCTGTTCATAAAATGTCTGAAGCTTTCCCTCTTTTTTTCTTTCATATACGTCCCCTCCGTTCACATATCACTGTTCTGATTGAAAACGGGGCAGAGCGTTCTCTGCCCCGCATATTACCGGTAATTATTTCTGGCTCATGATCTTATTAGCGCCGTTAAAGAATTCCTCAGCAGCTGCTTTTGAATCAAATGTACCATAGCAAAGCTGTTCCTGAACCTGATTTAACAGATTAAATACCTCACTTGCTCCATCTGGCTGGGGAGGATTGATCGGTGAACTGTTAGGTGTTACAACTTCGTTGATATAGCGGATGATCTCCTGGTTGATGGCATCCATCTTGGGTGAAAGCTCCTGTGCAATCTTGCTGGATGCAGGAACGCCTCTTTCACCTAAAAGAATATTATTTGCATCACTTGAATTAACCAGATAATTTAATACCTTTACTGCTTCTTCCGGATTCTTGGTATGAGCTCCGATGGAGAAGAACTGGCTGGATTTTAAGTAGCCGGACTTCTTGGGATCAGGAGAGGGCCAGGTAGTCATGCCAATGGTCACACCTTCCGGGAGCAGCGTTCTGAACTGCTGTCAGCTGGTTTGAGTTTGCAAATGCGCACCAGGACATGGTTTCCGGACTGGAACCGTTTACAAGTGGATCCTGCTCAACAGAACCAATGGAGATCTCTGCAAATACACCCGGATCGATAAGCCATCCCTCTTTTAAGCCTGTCTCATACATCTGGAAGAACGGAATATAGCTCTCTGCTGTTCCGCCCATCTTCTTATCACCAAATAAAACCACATCGTATGCTCTCATAAAATAGTCCAGATAAGTCTGGGCTGTACCATAAACGATTGATGTCTTATATCCGGTTTTTTCATATACCTGACGGCAGACTGCCTCAAAATCGTCGATGGTCATATAGTCCTTGATTGTGATACCGTTTTTATCAAGTAACGTCTTGTTATACATCATGGCAGGAGAGTTAATACCTGCACAGATTGCATAAACGCCTCCGTCTACGGTACCGGAAGCCATGGTGTTTTCCGAAATATTGGATACATCCAGGTCTCCCTTTTCAATATAAGGCTTTAAATCAACTAACAGATTGTTCTTTACATACTGATCTATGTACATGTAATCCATCTGAACAAGATCAGGAAGTGACTGGCCTGCTGCCGATGTAGCAAGCTTATTCCAGTAATCAGACCACTCGGAAAACTGTCCTTCAATGGTTACTCCTTTATTCTGTTCGGAATAAAGGTCTAAAGCTGCCTGTGTTCTCTCATTTCTGACCTGGTTCCCCCCCACCAGCTCATCGTGAGTTTTACATCTCCACTTCCACCGGAGGCTTCCTTAGAAGGAGCCGTCGTGGCCGCCTGTGTGGTTGCAGGTGCCTGAGTTGCAGCTGTGGTAGCGCTTGCTGAACTACCTCCGCAACCTGCCAGAGAAGCTGCTGCCATACAGCAGGACATCAGTAATGCAATTTTTTTCTTCATAATACCTTCCTCCTTAAAATTAATAACTCATCTTAGGTAGTTTTATTATACGTTTCTAAGACTAAGCAGTAAATGTGGAAAACCGAGTTCAAAGTGGAAAAAACCGAGTTTTTTTGTATAATTTGTATATTTTTGTTGTATTATTATCGTGTTTTATATATAATCTGTTTATCAGACCAGGGCTGTCCCGTTAAGGAGGACGTATGAAAGCATTTATCCGGAATCTTACGTTAAAAAAGAAGATTCAGTCCATTGTATTTCTATGTATCCTGCTCCTTACTTCCGTTTCTATATTTAATATCCGTATGATCTCTGTGGCTCACCAGAAGGTTCTTTATCAGACAGTTGCTTCCTCTTTGTCGTTTTCAGCCAAGGAACTGAATAACCATCTGGACGTGATCAGCACTATGGCGGATATGGTGCTTGCAGACAGTACTATGCAGAAAAATCTTGGAATTCTAAAGGATACAGAGCAGATCCAGGAACGCACCGTGGCCTATAAGGCGATCTATGGTATGTTATATGAATACTATTTTAACTTCAGAAAAAATAACATCCGCTACATGAGTCTGTACCAGGGTAATTTTTCCATTCACACCCACATTATCAATAAAGAAAAACTTCCCGATTCCATACGCAAGGACTTAATTTCACAGGCTGAGGCGGCAAAGGGAAAGACCATACTGGTAACGGATTATAGCAACCAGTACGGACTTTTTATGGTTAAGAACATCCGCCGCACCCAGTTTTTAAAGCTGGATTCCATCGGCAGTCTGATCATAAACATTGATATGAAGCTGCTGATTGATTCCTCCACGGATAACAGTCATCTCTATGAATCCGCCGATTATATCCTGTATGATGGAGAAAATTTAATCTATCAGTCGTCCTCCGTCATTGACAAAGATCCTTCGGTGGTCTCAAAGATTTTTCAATCCCGTTACGGTCTGTTTCAGTCCATGGGAAAGAACTACTTCTATGTGAGACAGGCCCTTTCCAGTTATAACTGGGATTATGTCTGCATCATTCCTTATGACAATATCCTGGCTTCTCTTACCACAAGTTTTCGGTTCTCTTTTTTTATTACAATTATTGCAGTGATTATATCCAGTATCCTTTCTTCCGCGCTGATTGACTCCATAATCCGGCATTTTAATAACCTGCTGTTAAAAATGAAGAACTTTGCTGACGGGCAGAAAGAGCCCCTCAACATTCCTTATGATTATACAGGGCGGACCGATGAACTAGGCATACTTCATACCCAGTTTGATCAGATGGTAAATGAGGTAAATATACTGATTCAAAACGGCTACTTAAACGAAATTTTAAGAAAAGAAGCACAGCTAAAGGCCCTGGAAACCCAGATGAACCCCCACTTCCTTTATAACACACTGGAATCCATCAACTGGAGAGCCAAATCGGTGGGCGCAAAGGATATCTCTTCCATGGCTGAGAATCTGGGCACACTTTTAAGAATTACTCTGGATCAGAAAAGCAAAGAAGTTCCTTTAAGGAGAGAACTGGAACTGGTACAGTGCTATATGACCATTCAGAAGTATCGTTATGAAGACCGGCTGGAATATAAAATTACAGTACCGGAGGATCTTTACTCCTGTTACGTGTTAAAACTCACACTGCAGCCATTGGTGGAAAACTCCATACGATACGGCCTGGAAGAGAATACAGAGGGCTGTTTTATTCACATATTGGCAGAACGGTCTTTGGATGTTCTTTATGTTTACATAAAAAATAATGGATCTGCTTTTGAAGACCAGCTGTTAGAAAAGCTGAAGACCAATCAAATCAGTCCCCATGGCTTTGGAATCGGGCTGCTTAATATTCTGCAGCGGATGCAGCTGACCTATGGGGAGGAATACGGTCTCACCCTTTATAATGAAAATGAACAGGCAGTGGCAAGGCTTGCCTTTCCTCTTGTCCGAAAGGAGAATGGAATTTGCTGAAATTAATGATTGCAGATGACGAACGTATGATACGGGAATCCATTTCCAGTTTAATAGACTGGAACAGTCTGGGAATCGAGCTGATCGGAAGCTGCAGCGATGGCATCGAGGCCTATAACATGATACTTGATGAATCCCCTGATATTGTTCTGACCGACATCCGTATGCCGGGAATTTCCGGTCTTGAACTGGTTGAACGGATCTCACAGACAGACATGGATATCCAGTTTATTATTCTTTCCGGGTTTGGGGAATTTGAATATGCCAAGCAGGCCATGAAATACCGGGTACACCATTACCTGCTAAAGCCCAGCAATGAAGAGCAGATTATCGAAAGTATGAAAGATGTGATTAAGGAATATTATCACAGGCGTGCGTTTAAAGATCTGCAGGACAGGCAGAAAGCACTGACCTTCCACCTTCATTACAGTGTGCTGGCAAATATTATTAACGAAGGAATCTTTATGGAGGATGGGTCCGGTCCCGCCTGGGAAGTCTATTCCGGCTTTATGGATTTCTGCTACACCGGTTACGAGCTGTGCTACCTTCATTATCTGGAGGAACCCCTCCTGGAAACAGCCCTCCAGCTGATTTATGACTACATGACCGAAAGCGCGCCAGGCATTGCCGTATACAGCATCTACGTTAAAAACACCCTGATATTGTTTTTTGAAAGCCACCAGGTATCCTATGATCTTCTGGATGATTTTATGAGACAGCTGGCATTAAACGATCAGTCTGTTACACTGGATTATCACAGAACCACCTATCCAAATCTGATTCAGCTGATCGATGCATTAACCGCAAAAATCAGACGGTATGGTATGATATATTTTATGAATGGCTTAAGACCAGTACCAATCTGTAATTATAAAAATCTGATTGAGAAACTGGAACAACTGACCACTCTTTTGATGGAAACAGATATGAAAGAACAGCAAATGGGCCTAAAAGAACTGAATGACACGCTTCACGATATCAGCAACCCTGATTTTTTAAAGCAGGCAGGTTCCCGCATTATTATTAAATTAACAGCTGGAAACCGCTATGGCTCCTCAATTGTAGCCACTGAATATTTATTGACCTTAAACCAGCAAACGGATCCGGAAATCATACGCAATATGCTGATGGAGAAAATAAACGGGATACTGGAGGACTCCTTGGAAACCACCAGGTCCTACAGTCCGTTCATTGAAAAAGTCATACAGTATGTGGAAAACAATTTAGACAATCCAAGTCTGACACTGAAATGGATTGCTGACAACCACTTATTTATGAACGTGGATTATGTAAGTGCCCGTTTTATGAGAGAAACCCGGCAAAAATTTTCCAATTACCTGACTACCCAGCGAATCCAGAAAGCAAAGCAGCTTCTGGCTGAAGGGCACACAGAACAGATTCAATGGATCGCAGAGAAGGTGGGTTGTGGAAACAACCCCCAGTATTTCAGCCAGATCTTTAAGAAGAATACAGGTATGTCGCCTAGCGCTTACGTGAAACAGATGAATGGAGGGGATTTATATCCTCCCAATTGATATTTCTTTACTTTAGAAAAGGGATTGACATTTATGTAAAAGAGATTTAAGCTCTTATTACCAGTGGTAATTACCATTAGTAATAAGAAAGGCGATCAGTATGAAAAAAAGTATATCAAAAGAACAAATAATAGAAACGGCACTTGAATTGTTAAAGGACAAAAGCAATATTCGAGAAATAAATCTTCGTGAAATCGCTCGTATTCTTGGCTGCGCTCACACGAATTTATATAATTATTACCCCTCTTTTAATGATTTGCTTTGGGAAGCCCATATAGAAATAGGGACAAAGTTTATTCAACAAATGAACTTGACCCTTGAACGCATACAAGACCCTAAGGCTAAGCTTTATCAGTTTTACTATTTTCTGTCAGAATTTTATTTGGATAATAAAGGCTGGTTTCGTCTTGCGTGGCTGGATTACATTGATGTTGTGCGACCGGATAAAGATAAGATCATCACAGAGAAAACTGTATCGGAAATGGTTGAATTGTTGAGAAATATCTGGATTGGTATTTATTCCAATGAGCTTGATAGAAATTTAATACACCGTGTGTTACATGATGTGCATTGCTATATTGTTGGTGAGGTATCAAGTTATATAAATGGCAGAGGAATCATACATGACAAAGAAATACTTAAGCAGCATATTGCGGAAACTTCGGTGACTTTATTTACGCTTTATTTAAAAGAGGAGTGTGATATATAGGCATGAAGGTCAGCGTGACAGAATTGGTTGATGTTGTAAATCAGCAGTTTCAGCAAAGCTTGTTTAAAAACTTGTTTTGCACTGTAGAAAATCAAATTCATTTTAATATAAATACGATAAAGGCACTTCAGCTGCTAAATGAACAGAAATCAGATGAATTTACCAATGAAGATATGGATGTTCTTTTACAGAATATTATAAACAGATTTTTTTTGACATTTTATAGAACAGATCCTTATATTAACTTTAACGCTGAAGATAAGTTGATAATTCGACAAATCTATTTGTTGATGTTACGTGATGTTTCTAAATTTCAGATTGAGGAAATTGAGAAACGTCATTATGAACGAATATGTTGGTTTATTAGAAAAACAAATCCAGGCATTTACCAAATCAACAGTAACTCAGATAGGTATGCGAAGCATTTCACATCAGCTGAATATTCGTCAGCTTTTCAAATGGAGTTACTAGGTATAGACAGGCAGCATTTAAAAGAACCTATATTGGATATAGGTTGTGGAGAACACGGATATTTAGTCAGATATTTAAGAGAACAAAATTTGGAAGCTTTTGGAATAGATCGCTTGCAGATAGACAAAGACTATTTTTTTAACGGTAACTGGCTTGAATTCGAATATGGAAATCAGAGATGGGGAACGATTATCTCCAACCTTTCTTTTAGCAGTCACTTTCTCCATCATTTTTCCCAAAAGGATGGTTTGGATATTTATTATGCAAAAGTTTACATGAAAATTTTGAAGTCACTTGTAACAGGAGGAACCTGGATTTATGCCCCGTCTGTCACTTATATTGAAAATTTGCTGCCAGACAACAAATACCTGGTTAGCCAATCACTAATAGATACAGGCTCTTATAAAACTGTTATTCGCAAGTTATAGATGGAGATTTCTCATATAACTATAAGTTTTATACTTCCAACAGTATAACAGGAGGAAGGTACTGCCATATTTCAGTACCTTCCATTATATCTGATTAAATCCGTTCCAATATTTTTATCAGAGCATCATGTGCCATGGTAAATGCCTCTTCCCCGCTCATCTTCTTCTTTTGCTCTCCATGCTGTTCCAGTGCGGAGAAACCGGCAAAGTCACTGAGATGGGGTTCCAGGGATAAAAGCCCTGATATCCACTCTCTTTTAAGTTTCCAAGTATCTTTTCCACATTTCCGTCTCCCATACCTGCGGGAACCACGCTTGCATCCGCCCAGAGAGCATCCTTTATATGAATGTAGGAAATATAGGGTTTTAACATCTCATAAGCTTCCATGGTATCCTGTTTGCACTGGACGAAGTTAGCAAAGTCAAATACTGCCTTAAAATGATCCCCGTAAAATTCTTTCATGATTTCCAGGCATCTGTCTGCCATATCCCCATAAATATCCTTCTCATTTTCATGAAGAAGAATCACTTCATTTGCTTTAGCGTAATCCACAAACTGACCCAGCTGATCCATGACCTTGTTTTTATAAGGCTCATAGCTGGAATTTTCCGGCATAAAAAAGCTGAACATACGGATATTGGGAGTTTCCATTACATGTGCCAGTTCCACAGTATGTTTAAATAACTCCATATGAGGAGCAAACTCATCTGCGATTTTAATTTTTCCAATGGGAGATCCTACGGATGATAATTTAATTCCATTGCTGTCAAGGCGTCTTTTAATTTCTTTTGCCTCTTCTGTTGTATGCTCCACCAGTCCCTTACCATCTACTCCACGCATCTCTACATAAGACATTCCCAGTTTCTTAAGCACGTTCATCTGAACGTTTAAATCCATATCAATCTCATCTGCAAATCCGGATAGTTTTATTTTGTCCCACATTATGCTCTCTCCTTTTATTAATAACTTCCTTCAGTATCAAATACCACGCCAGTTCCCTCCTTTTTTTCTGGAAGCAGCACGTCTTTTATTTAATTCCTCTAAAAACAGATTTTCATCAAATGGAATTTCAACTTCCTGGTTCAGCCAGCTGGATAAGTGCATGGCGTTTGATAAGGTCAGTCCATTGATTCCTTCCACCCCTTCTGCCACCAGAGGTGTTCCTCTTAAAATTTTTCCTGCAAATGCCTTTAATACTCCCACATGCTGTTCATTGATACCGTCTGTCTCCACCTCTGTGACGGTACATTCTGGTGTATCAAATCCGCCTTTTGCGGTTTTGCAGAAGGTTCGCTCATTTTCCGCCAGTTTATAAAGCATAAGGCGGTCATTTTCACAAACCACTTTACCCATCTCCATGGTAATCTCGAACCGGTTTGTACCGGGTGCATCTGCAGTTGTGGTTACAAAGACTCCTGTTGCCCCGTTTGGATATTCCAGATAGGCTGTCACATCATCTTCTACCTCAATATCATGCCATTTTCCGTTGTGGCAGAATGCACGTACCTTATCCGGCATTCCGCAGATCCATTGAAGCAGGTCCATATTGTGAGGGCACTGATTTAGCAGTACGCCTCCCCCCTTCTCCGTCCCAGGTTGCTCTCCAGCTGCCGGAATCATAATAGGACTGCGTTCTGTACCAGTCAGTCACAATCCAGTTCACCCGTTTGATTGCTCCTAACTCTCCGCCAGTTACCAGCTCATGCAGCTTTCTGTAAATGCAGTTGGTTCTTTGATTGAACATCATGGCAAATACACGGTCAGATTTTTGCGCTGCTTCATTCATCTCTCTTACTTGAGCTGTGTATACGCCTGCGGGCTTCTCACACAGAACATGATGACCGTGCTCCATAGCATAGATAGTAAGTTCCGGATGCTGATAATGAGGTACAGCAATTAATACAGCATCACACACTCCTGCATCGATTAAATCCGATCCTTCTTTAAAAAACAAAGTCCCAGCAGGCATATATTCTTTCGCCCAGGCAAGTCTTCCGTCCTCCCTGTCAGCTACTGCTGTCACTTCAATCTCCGGAACCTTTCCTTCCTGAATGCTCTTCAAATGGTTGGTACCCATATTACCAATTCCGATAATTCCCAGTCTCACTTTTTCCATGTTTTATTTCTCCTCACTTCCTGCAGATTCATAGATATCCATCATTGTTTTAAATGTAAGCCGGACTGATTTAAGATCATTTCCATAGGCTTTTCCTGTGCTGACGCAGTCATAAAAATCGTGAATACAAGCTTCATGACCACTGCCCCAGTAAGATTTTCCCGGTATAAGGTTTTTTTTCGAACGCCAGATAACAGGTTCCATCTCTCCAGCCTCCTGATAAGTGACAGTATCTCCTTCCACACGGATAAATCCTCTTTCCCCCGCAATCTCAATGAGAACAGGAGCGTCACTGACGTATGCAGTCGTAGCGTAGAAGCTAGCTCTTACAGGATCTTTTCCTTGGGTAAACTCCATATAGGCTTCCAGGGTATCTTCGACTTCTACAATACCCTTTAAGTGATGGTTGCTCATGGAAGCTTCCGTTTTAACCGGCTTGCCAAGCCACCGAAGCAATAGATCAAGAGCGTGTATGGACTGATTCATAAGGACTCCGCCGCCTTCTGACTCCAGCTTTCCTCTCCATCCGCTTTCGGTGTAATAAGGTGCATTCCTGTTCCAGGTAACAAACGCTCTTCCCCCTCGAAGGGCTCCAATTTTACCTTCCTCAATCAGCTCTGTGACTTTTTTTGTTGTCTCGTTATACCGGTTCTGAAAGCAGAATCCAAGCCTTGCACCGCTTTCTGACGACGCCTTCTCTAAATGTTCAAATTGCTTTCTGCTAATAGCCGGCGGCTTCTCCATAAATACGTGAAGGCCCTTCTTTAAGGCCATTTCCGCCATGGGAACATGACAAAAATGAGGCGTACAAATATGAATTCCATCCAGCTCTTCTTTCTCAAGCATCTCTTCTAATGATTCATATGCATTTCCTTTTCCTTCCGTATATTGGCGGCAGAATTCCTCTGCCCTTTCTATACGAATATCAGCCATGGCGCAGAGCCTGACTTCTTTTAATTCTTTTAAGATCATGGAATGGACTTTTCCGATATTTCCGCATCCAATCACTCCAACCCGAACCATAATCATTCCTCTTTTCTTTTCCTTGTTTCTTCTGTATTTCTATTATATAATTATTTTAACGCAATTTGTTTGCGCAGATTGACTATAAACATGCGTAGATTGTCTATTTAAGGAGATGCCCATGAAAAAGGAAAGCCCCTATCAATACAGCGAATTTTCCGATCCCATCAGCTGTGATTTCACCACCAGCAATATGGCTGGTAATGTGGATTTTCACATGCATAACAGCCATGAAATTTATCTTCTGGTAGATGGCCATATCCAGTATTTTGTTGAAAATGCATGCTATGACATGAGTCCCGGCAGCCTGATTCTCTTTTCCAACCGGGAGATTCATAAAGCAATCAATACCTCCAATGAACCCTTTACCAGACTGGTGATTCACGTTAATCCATCTTACATCCGGCCTTATTGTACCCCATCAACCAATCTCTTAGACTGCTTTCACAGAGATCCTGGAAACAATCTGGTATTGCTGCCCCAGGCCGATCATGAACTTCTCATTTCCATGGCAAAAAATCTGGAGAAGGCAATTAAAAAATCGCCGCCCATACGGCAGCGATTTAACAGCGTTAACAACCATTATTCAGATTCTCATACTTATTAATCAGGCCTGGCAGAATACCGGCTCTGTTAAAACAGCGCCAAGGCCTCACAGGGCACAGGCAATCATGAATTATATTGATGACCATCTAACGGAACCTCTTACACTGGATTCCATATCACTTGCCCTGTCCCTTGATAAATATTATTTAAGCCACTTATTTAAATCAGAAACAGAAAGCAGTATCTTCCAGTATATTGTGGTGAAGAGGGTAGCTCTTGCAAAGGAACTGCTTTTAAAAGGTCATACGGTCTCAGAAGCATGCCACCTGTCAGGTTTTGTGGATTACTCCAACTTTATCCGCACGTTCCGGCAGACAACAGGCTGTACACCGGGTCAGTTTAAACGTCTTAATCCGTAGCCATCAAAACTGACTATTTCTGCTTATAGGGAGGATCAGCAGGGTATCCTCCCCTGATCTTCTGCATACCGCGCTGAACGGCATCCTTTGACTGCTTCCAGTCCGCATCCCTGTTTAAATAATCATACTTTTCAATAAACCAGTCTATGTCACCGGAAACCCGTTCCATGTTTTTTAAGCATCAGTGGAAATATCACAGAATACAGCCGAGCCCGTTCTTCGTCATTTAAATACCGGTCAGACTCTCTTAACAGGTCTCCAAAGTGATGAAGACAAAAACCTTTGCTTTTCTTCAGCTTTTCAGGAAAGGAAGCATCTTTTTTATACAGATGATAAAACGTAGCGATGTAGCGGTCATAAACCGCCGAAGACCTGTCGCAGATATAGCAGGTCTTCTCTTTGCCCTCAATCCAGCTGCATATGGAATTCTCCTCTGTCTTCCTGCCGATGATCCGGTCCTTCAGAGATTTTTTACCGGGAGAAAAGTTCTTAAATTCTTCCTGCATCTCTGATATCATCTTCTTGTAATAGGTTTTTAATATCCAGCCATTACCCAGGGCATTGCCATAATCAAACATCCGCTTCTGGTGGGTTCTACAAAAGCCTGCACAGTCGGTTTTCTCTCTGGTATCACTCTCCATATAGGAAGCACAGGAGCCTAATACGAAGTCCATCAGTTCTTCTTCCCCTTTACGCTCCAAATAGCAAAACGGACATTCATCATCCGCATCCATGGCATCATTTAGGGGAATCTCGTATAGTTTTTCCTTCATCATTACACCTTAAAGCGGTAACCTACGCCCCAGATCGTCTCTATATACTGAGGTTTCGCCGTGTTGAATTCAATTTTTTCCCTGATCTTTTTTAATATGCACCGTAACTGTGGCGATATCTCCGATGGATTCCATATCCCAGATCTTATTAAACAGCTCTTCTTTCGTATAAACATGATTCGGGTTCTGAGCTAGGAATGTAAGCAGATCGAATTCCTTGGTAGTAAAGTTCTTCTCTTCCCCATTTACCCATACTCGTCTAGCCGTCTTATCAATCTTAAGTCCGCGGATCTCAATTATCTCATTATCCGGCATACCGCTGCCAATCAGCCGCTCATAACGGGCAAGATGAGCCTTTACACGGGCAACCATCTCACTGGGAGAAAAAGGTTTTGTAATATAATCATCGGCACCCAGTCCAAGTCCCCTGATTTTATCGATGTCCTCTTTTTTAGCAGAAACCATAATAATGGGAGTGTTTTTCACTTCACGAACCTTCCTGCATATCTCAAATCCATCTACTCCAGGAAGCATGAGATCCAGTATGAGTAAATCAAAATCCTCATGGAGCGCCAGCTTAAGCCCTTCTTCTCCGTCATTTTCAATCTCAACTTCAAAACCGCTTAACTCAAGATAATCCTTCTCCAGCTCTGCGATGCTCTCTTCATCTTCCACAATCAATATTCTGCTCATTCCTGCATGACCTCCTGGTATTTTCTTAAAACAAAGTGTATCTCAGTTCCAATTCCTTCTTTGCTGGTGGCCCAGATTCTGCCTCCGTGATCCTCTATGATCTTCTTTACAATGGATAATCCGATTCCGCTTCCGCCCTGGGAAGAATTCCGCGAGGAATCAGTCCGGTAGAAGCGGTCAAAGATACTTGGTAAGTCCTTCGCCGGAATTCCTTTTCCGTTGTCCTCAATCTCCACCTGGATAAAATCACCCACATCCTTGATCCTGATATTTATGATTCCGCTTTTCTTATCCATATACTTTACTGAGTTGCTTACAATGTTGTTAATGACTCTTCGCATCTGCTCCGCATCCGCTATAATAATCACATCTTCATCTACATAATTAAAATAACCAAGCTCAATGCTTCTTGCCTCCATCTCCAGACCAACCTCATCAATACAGTCACCAAAATAATTGGACACATTGATTTTGGAAAAGGTATAAGGTATCTTATTGGTATCGATCTTGGAATAAAAGGTCAGCTCATCAATCAGCTTATCCATGTCGTTGGCTTTGTTGTAGATTGTCCGGATATAACGGTCTAACTTCTCAGGGGATGAGGCAACCCCATCCATAATCCCTTCCACGTATCCTTTAATGGCGGTAATAGGCGTCTTTAAATCATGGGAAATGTTACTGATCAGTTCCTTGTTCTCCTTGTCGTACTGAACCTTTTCCTCTGCTGATTCCTTTAACCGGATTCTCATCTCTTCAAAATCCTGGCAGAGCTGACCGATCTCGTCATCATTCTCTACCTCCAGATTAAACTCCAGATTCCCATCCTTGATCTTTTTCGTGGCTACCTGAAGCCGTCCCAGAGGACTTACTACGGACCGGTATACCCACATCATTAAAATCGCATCCGTAAATAATATGATCATAATGGCTGCAAACAGCATCTCCGCCATCATAACCTTGATTTCAGGCAGAAGACCGTCAACGTTGGATACGATGAAAACACTTCCCGTCTCCCGGTCTGAATACAGGAAGTCCATCTGCTTCACCAGATGCTGTGTCTCCCCATCCAGATAAATGGCTCCGTCAAGAGTGCTGTCTATCTCCTCATACTTGGGCAGCTGTTCAAAAATCCCCTGAGTAATATGACTGTTGCCGTCATAAATCAGAGTATTCCCTTTTCGCACAATCATATAGGCATATTTGGATGCCAGATTATCATTGAGCTTCTGTAAAAAATCCTGATCATTAAACTGATCAGGGTCGCTTTGTAATATCCTGCTGATCTCTTTTTGGGTTTCTCTGGTTAAACGGTTAAATATCTGCAGGGAATTGCCGGATAACAGATCTACATGCTCCGTTAAGTTATAGGCTTTGCGGAAGGCTTTCATCTGATAACTTCCAAGACCTGCCACCACTGCAAAAATCATGGTCAGAGGAACGACCGTTATGATTATAAACGCTACGACCAGGCGTGTTCTTAATTTTAGTTTCACCTTTTCGTCACTCCCACGTTATCTTTGATTTATAACAAAAAATTAATATTACGTAAAGGTATTATAACACACATAGCTCTCAAAATTTATAAAACAATTCTAAAATTTAAGGCATTATGTAAAATAAATGATATTACCGTTTTTATTCATAAATAAGAAGGGATCGCTGATCCATAAGTTTATATATCACTTACGGATCAACGATCCCTTCTTTGCATTTATTTATAATTCATCTGGGTTAATACCAAAATGATCAAAAAGAATCTTTTCTGCATCCCGATTCCATAATCCCTTATGTTTATTGCAGGATTCACTAAGCTTTTTGAAAAGCGGATCAGTCTTTCCCAGTTCTTCAAAATCGTCAATTGCTGTTAAAGGCAGATCGAATTGGGTATAGGTAAGCTTTTTCCCTCCGGGAATGGAAGGCAGATTCTTTGTCGCCTCTGCAATGCTGTCAATTCCTCCCACATGGGTTACCATAACAGCTGCTTCAATGGCTCCATCGGCTGAAAGCTGATTGGCCTCTACCAGATCATCTGTATTACCGCCAGTCGTTCCCATGATATGTGTACTTGTATAATGGCAGTTGTAAAGATTGATTTCCGCCTTAAACTGGCTGTCAGAGGGACCGGCAAAAAGTTCATGCAGCCGTCAAATGCCAGGAGTTTATCCCCCATCTGTGCAACCTCTTTCACAGGTACATACACAAATACATCATCATAACCATGTCCCTCCGTAAATGCCATAAGTTCCGAAACGGGATCAGCCATAATAGCTGTATTCACATAGCGAAGCTCAATTCCTCTCTCTAAAGCAGACTCTTCTGAAATAACTTCCTTTGCCCGGGCAATCCGATCATCGCTGATATCCGTTACCACAATTCTTTTTGGCTTATTTTCAAATTGCAGACCATAACTGACTGCTCCCAGTCCCATGGGGCCGCAGCCTCCCATAATCAGGATATTACCATCTGTTTTGGTTCCCATGGCATGATCGTAATTTCTTTTGTTTGTATGATAATTGGCATGAAATCCACCAATGATACAGCTCATTGGCTCTCCCAGTGATGCTTCAAAAAAGCTCTCTCCGGTGTAATCAAGAAGACATCCCAGCTCCATAACCTCGTTAGGCATAATACAGTAAGTACAGGCCCCTCCGCAGAATTCATAGGAATACCCCGGTGAATCCAGCTTTCCCTTGTAATTTAACGCTGGCTGCAGAGAAAACTTCTGTCCCGGCCGAAACTGGTCTTTCCACTTGTTCCCAACTTCCACAATCAGCCCCGCACACTCATGCCCCACAATGACTGGATTGGTATCCATGTTCTGAGGTGCCCTTTTATGTTTTTTCCCCTGCTTTACCAGCTTGTAGGTGGACATGCAGATGCTGTCGCTTACGATTTTTACAAGAATCTCATCTTCCTTAATGGGAGGAAGTTCAAACTCCTCCAGTCTTAAGTCATCTGCACCGTACATTCTTACCGCTTTTGTTTTCATATTTCCAGCCTCCAGCTTATTCATAAATTTTGTATTAGATCTCCAACAGTTCTACCAGCCCCACCAGTTCATCCACCAGGCTGCGTTTAGGCGGCTTGGTTCCTATGCTGGTGACCGCACCTGCTGAAGCCCCCATGCATAAACGGATACAGGTTTCAAGGGGAAGCTTTTCATCCCAGCTGTATGCCATGGCTGCAACCAGAGCATCTCCGGCGCCTACGGTGGAATGGGCTTTTACCCGAAGCCCTGGACAACGGTACCGTTTTCCCTTTGTTAAGAAAATGGCGCCCATTTGCCCAAGAGAGATTGCTGCCATGGAAACTCCCTGATCAAGAAGTTTTTCTCCCATGGAGACCAGTTCCTGTTCGGAAGCCCTGTAATCCATCTGATAATACCGTTCCAGCTCTGAGCGGTTGGGTTTTAACATATCCGGCTTTCCTTTTAAGGATTCTGAAAACAGCACACCGTCTGCATCCAGTAAAACCTTTGCACCTTTTTGGTGAACCTGTTCCGTAATTTTTCTGTATATATCCGTTGGTATCCCAGCCGGTATGCTTCCTGCCAGTACAAACAGGGTATCCGGATTTGCATAACCTTCCAGCCTGTTAAGAAGATCGTTAAGCTGTTCCTTTGATACTTCCGGTCCAGGCTCATTCAGCTCTGTCACCTCACCGGTTTCTTCCACCACCTTTAAATTCGTTCTCGTCTCCCCTTTTACTTCCACGAAATCGGTTTTTAGCCCCAGGTCAGTCAGAACCTGTTTGATGATGGTGCCACTGGTTCCTCCCACAAAACCTGTAGCAATACTCTCCCCTCCTAATTCTCTGATTGTTTTGGAAACGTTAATGCCTTTGCCACCGGCATCAATCTCCACCCTCTTTATTCTGTTTAAATCTCCCCGTTCAAATTTTCCAATATCCACTGTTTTATCAATGGCTGGATTCATGGTTACTGTAACGATCATTTAAGAACACCCCTTTCCGGTAAACATGGTATAGATCTCCTTGGCACTGCATCTGGTGATCCGGTCCACATCGTCCGGATCCGCAAGACACTGTGCAATGACAGAAAGTATTTCCAAATGCTCCTCTCCTGCACCTGCAATCCCTATAACCAGTTTTACCGTCTCTCCTCCCCAGTCTGTTCCATCAGGAAATACCATGACTGCAATACCGGAACGTCTGATGTTTTTTTTGGCTTCCTCCACACCGTGAGGAAGTGCAATTCCATTGCCGATATTTGTTGGAAAGGTCAGTTCCCGCCGAAGCATTGCCTCTATATAGGATTCATCCACGCAGCCACTTTCGCAAAGCATTCTCCCCACTTCTCTAATGACTGTATTTTTTTCACCGGATCTGCAATTCAGGCGGATATTCCCAAGTTCCAAAAGTTCTGTATTCTTTTCTTCATTTTTTTTCCCGTATCCAAACACGCTGTTCCCCTCCTTCGCTGGTGTTCTATTAAATTATAGGGTTCATATCTGATGTTTTTCAACGAAAACAAAATGGCATTTGGCACCATCAGATGATGCCAAAATTAAAAAGCACAAAAAAACCAGGTCCTCTACGGACCCGGCTTTCCTGTTATGATTCTTTAAATTTTATCAAGATAATGTCTGAAATACTGATTCAAATACTGGGAAACAAATGCTCTTATTTCCTCTTTTCCTCCATGCCTGACGGCTTCTAAAAACGCCTCTTCCTCAATCAGCTGCTCGCTTAATACACCCAGGATTTCACTGTTTTCCGCTGTGTGGTCATCTTTGGGAACCAGCATGACCAGCACAACACATACTCCTTTAAAATATGGATCAGAAAATGGTGTACCGTCTTTTGTCTGGCAGACTGAGAATACCGGCTTTACTACCCCTTCCGTCCTGGCATGAAGCAGAGCGAAGTTTAAATCAGGGAAAATCTGGCTGCAAAGCCGTTCTCTCCTCATTAAATCCTCCTGTATCATGATCTGACGTTCCGGATAGGAAGCCAGCTTTTCACTGACAGCAATCAAAAGCTCCTCAAAGTTGATCCCATTGTCTACCCGCTGATACTCCATGAGCCTGATCACATTTTTGATCTGGACCGCCATAAAATTCACCTGGTCCAGCTGAATGGTAAACTCCTTGTTATCCTGCTTTTTCGGCATATATTCGCATTGGCGCACCTTCCCCGCAATCCGTTCCATTTCTTCCACGGAAAGCAGAGGACTCACATACAGGATGTCTGCCTCTTCTTTTAGCGGTACCGTAGATACAAAGAAATCTGTCTTGTTTAACACATAGGGCGACAAGTCCGTCATACCATAAACAGACAGCTCCACCCTGTCTGAAAAATCTCTGGCAATTCTGGAAGACATAAGCCGGGAGATACCGATTCCGCTGGCGCAGACGATCCCTATATTCACCTTCCTCCGGCTTTCCTTTCTGCTTTCCATACGGACTTCAGCCGCCCCAAAGTGCACGGCAAGAAACCCGATCTCCGGCTCCGGCACCTCATATCCGTATCGGTCTTCAATTACCCTGGCAACGGTTCTGCACCGATCAAATATGGCCGGATAATCCCGTTTGATCTGCTCCAGCAATGGATTCTGGATCTTCATACCATTGGCAAGGCGGACCAGAGTAGGCTTTAAATGGGCAATCAGTCCCTGGATTACAAATTCTTCATCCTGCTTCAGTAAATATGCCATGCCGTCGTTATAGCAGTCAATCATTTCATTGACCACCTCCCACAGCTCCCTGGATTCTTCTATTTCACTTTTTGACTTTTCATCAATATTCAGCTGCTGAATCTTAGAGCCTTTGATGTGCAGGCAGATATAGGCACACTCAATTTCCGGAATCTGAATCCGGAATTCTTCTTCCAGGGATTTGGTTATGGTTTCCGCAAGATCATAATCCTGGTCTTTCTGCAAAAAATCTGACATAACGGGATTCTCTTCAATAATCTCCTGGCGGCGGATCCGGTTTACGGCAATTGCCACATGGATCACCAGACCAAGATAGGAATCCTGGGTCAGATTCAGAATACGCTTATCTCTAATCCTTAAGATACAGGCTGTCACCCGCTTTACAATATCATCATCCAGAATTCTGTAAATGTTTCTCTCACTCTTATTCTGAATTACATTTAACACAGTCTGGTTTCTGTCTTCATACAGCCCCTGTATCATCTCTGTATGAATATTTTCATCAATAAAAACCCGGAGAGCCCTGCGAAAATCCCGTTCACTGCCCTCAATAAATACACCGTATCCCGGTTTTCTCTTAATTTCCAGATGATATCTGTGAAACCACTCTTTCACCGCTTCTAAATCCGAGCTGACAGTTGCCTCGCTTACCCCAAATATATCACTGTAATAATAAAGTTTCTTTAACGTCTTATCTTTGAGAATTTCCAGGATCAGACGCTTCTGGCGTTCAATCCGGTCTGAAACATCAAGGGCATCATCTGCTTCAAGTTCGTCCTTTAAAGCTTCGATCTGAGCCCTGTCTCCTTCCAGCCAGATACCAGTCCCGGTTTTAGAGCAAAAAGTCAGCCCGTATTTCTTCAACGCCCTGGGAATGTACTCAAGCTCTCTTTGCACTGTTCTTTTGCTGATACGAATCTGATCTGCAAGCTGTTTTACAGGAACAGGCCCCTGCTCTTTAATCAAAGCCAGAACGATTTGCTGCATTCTGGGCGTAAAATCACTGCCTCCCATCTTATCCACCTCCCATTAACCAGTTCAGGAGTTCCTTATAACCAGACATATCTGTTAAATTGTCCACCGTAAAGCACGGAATATGAATCTGCGGCAAAGTCCGGGCAAAATCCTTCTGACAGACAACCGCATCCGCATCAGCCGGAATCCGGTCAGCAGACACATGGAATACCTCTATACCCGTTAAGCCTTCCAGTCTCAGTCTCTTCTTAAAAAGTGCACTGGCCATGGCACTGGATCCCATTCCTACATCGCAGACAAAATATATTTTTGCATGTTCCATTCTCATTGGCATCACTTCATCCTTTTGTTCCTTTTCTATATCAGCAGATGATTTCCCCCTGTTTCCCAGCAGAATCAGGCAGGATACAAGGCAGGCCACAGCTGCAGAAATAAAAATTCCCATAACAATCCCCAGCCAATGCTTTTTATCCGCCATAATCAGTATGGTAATCAGGCTTCCAGGGGAAGCCGGTCCCAGAAGTCCGCTGCCTGTTATCATGAAACAGTAATTCCCCGCAATGCTTCCGGCTATGGCACCGGCCAATAACCGGATATCTGACAGGATATAGGGGAAATAAACCTCATGAATGCCTCCCAGAGACTGTATAATAAGGCTGGAAACCATTGTTTTTCTCATATTGGGGTGAACCAGGGCATAAGCAAGAAGAATGCCAAATCCCGGTCCGGGATTGGTCTCCAAAAGAAACAAAATGGAACTCTCCTGGGTTTTTAACTGTTCCAATCCCAGCGGCAGAAAAAAGCCGTGATTAATCCAGTTATTAAAGAAAATAATTTTTAACGGCTCTACTATAAAGCTGATAAAAGGGATGATTCCCCTGTCTATCATAAATGATAAACCATTTCCTAAAAATCCCAACAGCCATTCCGCCTCTGGTATCACCAAAAGATAGGCAGCACCTCCCGCAAGCAGCCCTAAAAATGCTAAATATAAGTTGCTAAATAGCATCTCAAAGCCGGAAGGAATCCAGTTTTTGATCCGGTCCAGCCCCTTCCTGCATAGAAACCCGGCCATACTGCCTACCATGACTGACAGAATCATGGAAGAGGCAGGCTCTGCCATAACAACAACAGAAGCGGCAAGGGTGCCGGCTAACCCGCCGACCTCCCCGCCGCACACAGTGCCTGCTTTATATCCCATAAACACCGGAATCACCAGAGAAGACAAAATTTTGGACATTTCATACAGGTGCTCATTCTGGAATACGCCTGCCGAAAAGGCTGACAGCAATCCTGCTGTCACAAAAAGAGGTATGCATTCAGCAATCACCCTGCTGTAATACTTCAGTACTTTCCCCGCTAATTTCATCTGTGAAATTCCCCTTTTAACCCCATTATATATTTTTGTAAGTATTATAACATGGTTTACAATCAGAGGAAAGGCAGTAGTTTTACAATTAATTTATCTATTTTCTTTTAATGATTCCACCAGCTGGTCATATTCCGGAGCTGCCATAAAATTTGTAATCAGAACCAGCTGTGCATCTGGACTGCTGTGAGCCGCACGTTCCTTTAATTCCTTATGGGTTACCACGATCTGGGCATCCTGAGGAATGGAGGATACCGGTGAGTGAACCACTGAAATATCTCCAAATCCTGCTGCTGCCAGCTTTTTTTTCAAAACAGTAGCTCCCATTGCGCTGGAGCCCATACCTGCATCACAGGCAAATACAATTTTTTTAACACTGCTTCCAGATGATATATTCATTTCTGCCATCTGATTTCCTTTGGACTCCTGTTTCATCTTCTTGACTTTATCCTTGGATTCCTCTAAATCTCCGTCTTTCCCTGTAAACCGAAGCAGAGGAAGAGCTACAAGGAAAGAAACTGCGGCAGCTACCGTAACACCTGCCAGAGTACCAAAGTATCCACCTCTTGGAGTCATTGCCAGAATAGCCAGAATGCTTCCGGGAGATGCCGGTGAGATCAATCCCACACCCAGGATCTGGAAGACAAAAATACCACTGGCCCCTCCTGCAATAACCGCCAGAAGTAAAAGAGGATTCATCAGGATATAAGGGAAATAAATCTCATGGATTCCTCCAAAAAAGTGAATGATGATTGCGCCGGGTGCCGAACTCTTGGCAGATCCTTTACCCGCCATACAATATGCCAGTAAAATGCCAAGTCCAGGTCCAGGGTTTGCCTCCAGAAGAAAGAATATGGATTTCCCCACTTCTTCTACCTGCTGGATTCCCATAGGAGAAAGAATTCCGTGGTTAACGGCATTGTTTAAAAACAGAACCTTGGCAGGTTCAATAAATACGCTTGCCAGAGGCAGCAGTTTATGATCCACAAAGAACCCGACCCCTGATTCCATCACCCGGTTCAAAACCTCTACAACAGGTGCGACTCCCTTTAAGGCAATCGCCGTTAAGATAGCACCGATAATGCCCAGGGAAAAGTTATTAATCAGCATCTCAAAACCTGCAGGGATCTTTTCTCTATTTTCCGATCAAACTGCTTAAGTACCCAGGCACTGACCGGACCCACGATCATTGCCCCCATAAACATTGGAATACTGGATCCAACGATCACTCCCATGGCTGTGATTGCGCCGATTACGCCGCCCCTCTGACCATAAACAACCGTACCGCCGGTATAGGCGATTAAAAGCGGCAGAAGCATGCTGGCCATAGGAGAAACCAGCGCTCCGATGGCTTCATTGGGATACCAGCCCGTTGGAATAAACAATGCCGTAATCAGCCCCCATGCAATAAATGCACCGATGTTAGGCATTACCATACCGCTTAAAAAGCGGCCAAATACTTGTACCTTCTCTTTCATTTTACATACCCTCACTTTATGATATAGTATTTACTGTGTGACCCGTGGAAGGTATGATTGGCCAATCAATTCCTTTTCATAGCCCTATTATAATCAATGTGAGGTTTAAATTTCAACACGAAGTAACTGGGATTTGGCGCTAGTTTTAGCGCCAAATATTAAAAACCATAGTCAGCTGTCTGTTTATCCATTAAAAAAGATGCCGCTTTCAGCTGTAAATCAGCTGTCTCGCGGCATCTTTCTCATGTCATAATTATAAATATGCTTTTAAAAGGGAAACCTTATCAAGCTTCTCCCATGGCAGATCTAAATCGTTTCTTCCAAAATGACCATAAGCAGCAGTCTGCTTATAAATCGGACGGCGTAAATCCAGCATCTTAATAATTCCAGCCGGACGTAAGTCAAAGTTTTCCCGGACAATCTCAACCAGCTTTTCATTGCTTAGTTTACCGGTTCCAAAGGTATCAACCATGATGGAGGTAGGGTGAGCAACTCCAATGGCATAGGACAGCTGAATCTCACACTTATCAGCAAGGCCTGCTGCCACAATGTTCTTTGCAACGTAACGGGCTGCATAAGCGGCTGAACGGTCTACCTTGGTGCAGTCCTTTCCAGAGAATGCTCCGCCGCCGTGACGTGCATAACCGCCGTAGGTGTCTACAATGATCTTACGGCCGGTAAGACCACTGTCTCCATGAGGTCCGCCGATTACAAAACGACCGGTAGGATTAATGAAAAATTTAGTATGATCATCAACCAGTTCAGCAGGAATGATCTCATCAAATACATATTTTTTAATATCTTTGTGAATCTGTTCCTGGCTGACATCTTCATCATGCTGGGTAGATAATACCACCGCATCAAGGCGAAGAGGTTTGCCGTTCTCATCGTATTCTACCGTCACCTGGGTCTTTCCATCGGGACGAAGATACGTTAACGTTCCGTTCTTACGAACTTTTGTCAGCTGAAGTGCAAGCTTATGAGCCAGTGCAATAGGATATGGCATATATTCTTCTGTCTCGTTGCTGGCGTAACCGAACATCATACCCTGATCTCCGGCTCCGATGGCATCGATTTCTTTGTCTGACATCTTGTTTTCTTTTGCTTCAAGGGCGCGGTCCACACCCATAGCGATATCCTGGGACTGCTCATCAAGAGCAACAATCACACCGCAGGTGTCACAGTCAAAACCATATTTTGCACGGTCATAACCAATTTCTCTTACTGTTTCACGCACTACTTTCTGAATGTCTACATATGCCTGGGTTGTGATCTCACCCATAACCATAACAAGACCAGTGGTAGTACAGGTCTCACAGGCTACCCTGCTCATGGGGTCCTGTTTTAACATCTCATCAAGAATTGCATCTGAAATCTGATCACACATTTTATCCGGATGTCCTTCAGTAACGGATTCTGATGTAAATAATAATTTTTCCATGTTGTCATTTCCTCCTCTGGTTTACATGGGGGGAATAACAAAAAGAAAAGTCCGCAGCAACGCGGACTTGATTCATATTTGTATCAAATCCTCTTATTGCTCGATTTCTCGCTCAGGTTGGCACCTTCCGGACGTTTTTCATGGTTAAAAACCACAAAACCGACTGGGGTTGCCGTGACTTCACAGATCCTTTGTATCTCCATCACTCTGAATAAGGGATATTACGACTTTTCATTTGTTATTCAATTTTAGCAGTTACAATATCTGCTTTTTCATTTTACTCTAATAACGGGCATATGTCAATAGTTCAGTCCCAAAGCTTTTCGGGGTAAAGACCGGCGGCTTTAAAACCTGCAATTGCGTCCACTACCGTCTTTTTATCTTCCTGATAAGTGACACCATACCAACGGTCTGTACTTTTTAAAACAGTTACTTCTGCTTTTTCCTCTTTTAGCAGCTCATCTACCACAAAGGGAAGAAAGTATTCGCATTTTAGAGGATTCTCTTTTAACTCTTTGTTTAAAAAGACGGGGAACCGTTCTTTCAGCTCCGTTAATATACTTCTGGTAAATCCCCATAAATTCATGGATACAAGAGTATCTTCGGAAAGTCCGGTCCAGGTTGCACCATCATCTTCCGTAAATTCCGCCTTCTCTCCATGTTTTTCTATTCTGGTTCTCTCACAGATATCGGTAAGCAATCCACGTTCCGAAACCGTGCATACACCTCTTGCAACATGGCCGTTCTCTGTCAGTGTGTTATAGAGCTTATAGCCAACCATGGAAAACTGGTATTTATTCTTGTCCTGAACCTGGGATAAGAAGTTGAAAACAGATTGAAAAGCACTTTTTCCATAATAATCATCAGCATTGATCACGGCAAATGGACCATCAATCACTTCCTCGCAGCAAAGGATGGCATGACCTGTTCCCCAGGGTTTTACCCGTCCGTCCGGTACCTCAAATCCATCAGGCAGTTTAAAAAAGCTCCTGATAGACATATTCCACCTTAACATGAGCTGCCATGCGGTCACCGATATGTTCTTTAAACTCTTTCTCAATGGCTTTCTTAATGATGAAAACCACCTTTTCAAAGCCTGCCTCCACTGCATCGTAAATAGAAAAATCAATAATCTTGTTTCCATGGGCGTCCACCGGATCGATCTGTTTTAATCCGCCGTACCGGCTGCCCATCCCCGCTGCCATAATAACAAGCACCGGTTTCTTCTTCATTTCCATAGCCCCATCCTCCTGTCAAGCAAAACGGCGGGGAAGCCCCCGCCTATCCTACTTTTAATTTAAATTTCTGAGCTTCTTTTTCTGAGTCCACTTTTTCAATCATGGCTCCCAGACCCTGAAGCTTATCTTCAAAGCATTCATAACCTCTTTGTATATAACCGATTTCATCTACTACCGTATATCCGTCTGCTGCAAGACCGGCAATCACCAATGCTGCCCCTGCTCTTAAATCAGGTGCGTTCACAAAGGCTCCGGTTAAACCGGTTACGCCGTCAATAACAGCCACGTTGCCTTCTACTTTTACGTTGGCACCCATGCGGGAAAGCTCATCCACATAGCGGAAGCGGTTCTCAAATATACTCTCAGTTACCACACTGGTACCACCTGCCAAAGCAAGTGTTACTGCCATCTGAGGCTGCATATCAGTTGGGAATCCCGGATAGGGGAAGTGTTTTAATATCAGTATGCTTCTGATTGGTCTTACCTACTACACGGACTGCGTCGTCGAATTCCACCACTTCGCAACCCATCTCCAGAAGCTTTGCCGAAATGGCTTCTAAGTGCTTTGGAATTACATTCTTCACCATGACATCTCCCCGTGTAATTGCTGCTGCACACATGAATGTACCAGCCTCAATCTGATCAGGAATTATGGAATATTCTGTCCCGTGAAGTCTGGAAACGCCTTTGATTCGGATGGTGTCGGTTCCGGCACCCTTAATGTTGGCGCCCATACTGTTTAAAAAGTTAGCCACGTCAACGACGTGAGGTTCCTTCGCCACGTTCTCTAAAATGGTCTGTCCTTCTGCAAGAGTTGCCGCCATCATAATGTTGATGGTTGCGCCTACGCTTACCACATCAAGATAGATATGGCTGGCTACCAGATCGATGGCGTGAGCGATTACTGCTCCCCGTTCAATCTTTACGTCGGCACCCAGAGCACGAAAGCCCTTTAAATGCTGGTCAATTGGTCTGCTTCCGATGTTACAGCCTCCCGGAAGAGGAACCTGTGCACTTTTGTATTTACCAAGCATGGCTCCGATAAAATAGTACGAAGCTCTGATTCTGCGGATATATTCATCATCAACCGATACTTCACGGATTGTCTGTCCATTAATGCGGACCGTATGTCTGTCTATCCGCTCTACTGTGGCACCAATTTCCTCGATCGCTTCCAGTAATACGTTAATATCTCTTACATCAGGCAGATTATCAATCAGCACATCCTCATCTGTCATGATAGCTGCTGCAAGAATTCCCAAAGCGGCATTCTTGGCTCCTCCAATGGTCACTTCGCCGACCAGGGGATTACCGCCTTTCATAATATACTGCTCCATTTCACACCTCTGACTATCCTTTTATCTATTACAATTCTCTTAATTTTTAACATTCGCCTTTCATGATTATAACATATCTTACGGATTTGTAAAGAGAACGCATTTTCTTATTCCATTATTACTCCACAGATAAAATCATTTCCAAGGCCCGAGAAGTAAGCAGAGGCATCATTTAGGCCCATTTTCTGACTATCCTTCGTTTCCGGATTATATAGTGTGACATTATACTGGTCATAGCCTGAGATAAGAACATACCCACCCTGACCTGTATAGGCAGCAACCGGACACCCCTGGCCGATAAAGTAAAGAATCTGATTTAAGGTGGCACCCCTGGCATCAATCATAAAGACTCCATCCATTAATCCATCATCTGCAAAGCCTGACAGATTCCGGTTAAAAGCTGCGCCTTTCTTCAATGGGTCTTTCATGGTTTTAACAGGAGGCCGGTTCACCCGGTTCCACAGAATCTCCTGATTCTGGTCAGTCACAATCCCCATCTTATCATAGGCAAGCTCCAATGCCTTAATAAAACTTCTGCTGCTTCCCAGATAATGACCTCCTGCATAGGCAATATATCTGTTATCCTGATTCTTAGGACGGCTCTTTAATTCAACCACCTCGGTTGTTTCATAGGCTACCTTCTTTGGCACAGCAATGGTTACCTCCCGGCTTGAAGCTTCCTGATCCAGCTGTACAAAATATATCTTTTTGCGGTCCTCTGAAGCGTACCAGCCGATTCCCTTTAATTCTTCATTGGAAATCTCCTGGTTACAGACGATGGTATCCTGCCTGGAAACCGAATAGGACTGGCTGTCGTTTTTAAGCACCTGGGTTAAGTGAATCCGGCTTCCATCTACCGTCACATCCGCAATATAAGTCTGATCCTGCTCATATTTCTTAACAATTGAACCGCTTTGATCCATGATCTCAATCCGGTACATGGGAGCATCAAGAACCCTGCCGTTTTGAGACCAGATATCACCGTTTTTCGCAATTCCATATATGAAATCATCGCCTACAAAGCCCAGAGGACGAAAACGGTTGTCCTCTCCACCGCTGATTTCTCTTTTAATTCCGGTATCCAGATCCATCAGATGAATCACACTGGCACCGAAAACGTCATTTCCCTCCTGCCATGCAAAATGGCGCTCTGTACTGCTGACCGCATAGCCTCCCTCAGAAACAGAATCTGCCAGCACCATATATTCGTTGCTGTTTAAATCGATTCCATAAACAGACCTGCCCGCCATAAGATAGAGCATTCCATTGGTTCCTAAATGAGAAAGCTGGCCCACTTCTTCTTTCAGCATCTCAAAGGATGAGGTGACCGGTGTAAAGAACCGTTCCCCTATGGCATTCTCACCGCTGCTGTACCGGTAGAGAGCGATACCCATGCTCCCTTCATGTATCCCCCGGTTCATATATCCGTAGACCAGAAAATCCACATCCCCGTTATCGCTTACGGAAAGAATCTTGATGTCATGCTGGTTATAACCACTGCGAAGACCATCATCGGTTCCGCTGCGGAATGAAAATACCTTTACTGCATGACCCTGTTTCTGATCGTAAGTCCATAAATCCCGATTGATTCCATAAGCAATACAATTTCCGCCAGGACTTTTCTTTGTCTGTACTTCATCTGCATTGGTGATCCCAAGTGTGATCCGTTTTCCAGAAAATAGTTCTTTCTGTCCGGAGAATATCTGATTGGTGCTCCGTTCAAAGTCCATCAGATAAATGCGGCGGCTGTCCCATTTCATCGTGTAGGTATCTTCCACCTCATACAGTTCTGAATCGACTCCTTCACCAGCCCTTTCAGCCTGGTACTCCAGACTGACACTGCACATCACACCATCTAAATCTTTCAAAGTGGTTCGGATTTCTCCGACCGGTTTCATAGACATCCCTCCCCAGGTGAGCTGGGAAAAACTGGACCGTATGGAAACATGACCCAGAGAACTGTTATCTTCCGTGTTGTTGGTCTCCAGATATGTAGTCAGATCCCTTGCCTGGTCATAGTTAAATGTCTTGGTTGTAAAATCAACAGCAAAATCAATCATATCCTTCGCATTGGTACTGTCCGTCCACATGATCCGGGTATAATAATAAAGTGTTCCTTTATCCGAAGTGTCCAGTGTAAGAACCAGTATATATTCCTTGTCTTTTGTCAGAAGATTCTGTATGGGAAGAGATGCCTTAACGACTCCTTCTTCCTGGTCCCATTTGCTAAGGCTGGTGCGCTCCACAAGGCGGCTTAAATCCAGACTGCGCACTTCATACTGTATACCGGTTATGGTGCCGTTATAATCTGCAATCCCAAGGTTTAAATTACGATCCTGGGGAAGTACGGTAAGGGCCTCCCTTGATACAGTCTGTGCCATATCCTGAACATAGCCATGAAGAAGATTCATCTTTCTGCCGTACATATCCGCGTACACAACAGGAAGGGCTGCCTCATCCATGGAGGTATACACCATTACATCATTTTTTTCTGTATTTCTCTGATTCCACATAAAATAAACTGCGATAGCCATTACGAATACCACAGATAAAATTCCAATCTTTTTAGCCAATCGATTCATATAAAACATCCTTTATTTTCCCAGTTTTGATCTTCTTTATTGTAAACAATAATGAACAAAACTACAATGAAAACTTTCTTAAACATTCGTTAAATGAAAAAGAGACAGCCTCCCTTTTATAGGAAGCTGTCTTTTCTATTACCTATCTGCACCGTCCGGAGTTACATCTTCTTCGGTGCATTTCATTCAGTAGCAGTACTGACACGATATCCCCCAGCAGACCATTACCCTGTGGCGGTCCGGGATTTGCCCCCCAATAAGGTGGCTTCGGTCCGGGCCCTGGTCCCCAGTAAGGCGGTTTCGGTCCGGGTCCTGGCCCCCAGTAGGGTGGTTTCGGTCCGGGTCCTGGCCCCCAGTAAGGCGGTCTTGGTCCGGGTCCCCAGTAAGGCGGTCTTGGTCCGGGTCCCGGCCCCCAGTAAGGCGGCCTCGGTCCGGGCGGCGGTCTCCAGCCAGGAGGTTTTGGTCCGGGCGGGCCCCAACCGGGAGGTCCCCATGTGGAGTACCTGTCACTCAGTTCCGCTTTTTCTAACTCCTCATTTTCCCAATCCGCAGGCTCTTGCTGCATCTGCGCTGCTGTCTCAGTCTTTTCATTGTTCCCCATCAGCAATTCGTCCGTTATGGTTCCTTCTTCACGAATCTTTGCGCAAATGGAATCACAAACCTGATGAATAAGCAGACGATCGGGGAATTCATCGTACATTGGGCTGTCTTTATAATCCAGGTGATCACATGCGGAAACGACGTATTCCTGCAGACGTTTCATATGTCCCGGGTACATTCCCTGTAAATATTCCAGATCCTTTGCAATGATATCCTTCGGCTCCAGAGAACTTTCCCTGATACTCCTGTCACCATAAAGCATGTATGGGGGCAGGCTCTCATTATCCTCTCCATAAGTATAGTCCGGGTTGCCTGGCACGGTTGTTATCACTCCCTGCTTTTAGCTTATACAACACCATTCTATGCGAAGAAGTATAAAAAAGTTCGGTTATTGCCATTAAAAAAGACGTTCCGGATAAATTCCTTTTGAAACCAGATCTTTGATTGCCTCTGAAACAGCTGGTTTATCTTCTTTATAAGTTACTCCAAACCATTTATCTCTTGTTTCCAGTACGTGAACTCTGGCTTTATCCTGGCTGATCAGCCGGTCAATGATCTTAGGAAGAAGATATTCGGATTTAAAGTCCCCTTCCTTCAGATTCTCTAAAAATGTGGGAAAACCATGCTCCAGTTCCATTAAAAATGCAGGTGATAGTCCCCACATATTCATGGATACATTCTGGTTTAAGGAAACCTTCACCGGATTACCCGCCTCATCTCTTCCGCAGGCTTCCCCTCCAGCCATAATGAGCTCATAAGTCTCTGTAACTTTCTCTAAGACGCCGTCAGACCCCACCTGACATACTCCTCTGGTAACGCCTCCGTTTTCGCTTAAGGTATTGCCCAGAATAAACCCGCTCATGCACAGATCAAATGGTCTGACAGCTGGATCCATCTGGTTTACCAGATAATCGTGAATCTTTACAAACCCTTCTTTTCCATAATAGTCATCTGCATTGATTACCGCAAACGGCTCCTGTATCACATCTTTCGCACACAGAATTGCCTGTCCTGTTCCCCAGGGTTTGGTTCTTTCTTCCGGCTTATGAAAGCCCGCCGGCAGATCATCAAGTTCCTGGAACGCATACTTTACCGGTGCAATCTTTTCAATCCGGTTGCCAATAATCTCTTTAAAATCCTGTTCAAGATCTTTACGAATGATAAATACAATTTTGTTAAAGCCTGCATTCAAAGCATCATAAATGGAAAAGTCCATTATGATCTCACCACTGGGTCCAACCGGTTCCAGCTGTTTGATTCCACCGCCAAACCGGCTCCCGATTCCGGCTGCCATAATAACTAATGATGTTTCTTTCATAATACATTCTCCCCTATTTCGTTTTATCTGTTCCATAGTATAGCATAATTTTGGCAGATAATCCACATTCAGGGGCATTTCCCCCTCATTCTTCCACAAAAAAGGGACTTAAACCAGGTAAAAACGGTTTAAATCCCTTTTTTTTATTTCGTAAGCGAAATTCTTACCAGTGCCTTTTTCAGCGCTGTTTCCGCTCTTACTATATCGATCTCTCCGCTCTGCTCTTTCAAGCGGCGTTCTGCACGGACCTTAGCCTCTTCCGCTCGGTTTAAATCGATCTCCTCCGGCCACTCTGCCACTTCAGCCATAATAACAATATTCTCCGGTAAAATCTCAAGAAATCCAGACATCAGAGCAGCTTCTTTTATGCCGCCAGCTTCGTGAATTTTTAAGACTCCCGGTGCTACAATCGCTGTCATTGGAATATGTCCCCGGTATACACCGATCTCACCTTCTGCAGTAGTGAGTTCCACCATAGAGGCCTCTCCCTCATAGAACTTTCGTTCAGGAGTTATGATCTGCAGTTTGAATAAATCAGCCATCTTCCCACCCCCTATTTTTTCACGCGGGCAAGAACGTCATCGATGCTACCTGCATTTAAGAAATAGCTTTCTGGTATATCATCATGCTTTCCTTCCAGAATCTCCTTAAAGCCCTGAATGGTATCAGCAAGAGGTACGTAACGTCCCTCCAGACCGGTAAACTGGCCTGCAACGAAGAAAGGCTGGGATAAGAATCTCTGAATCTTTCTTGCACGTGCGACTGTCAGCTTATCTTCCTCAGAAAGCTCATCCATACCAAGCATGGCAATGATATCCTGAAGCTCTTTGTACTTCTGAAGAACTTCCTGCACACCACGGGCAACACGGTAATGCTCTTCACCCACAATACGGGGATCAAGAATTCTGGATGTAGATCCAAGTGGATCAACTGCCGGGTAGATACCAAGCTCTACGATGGAACGGTCAAGAACCGTAGTCGCATCAAGATGAGCGAAGGTATTAGCCGGAGCCGGGTCAGTTAAGTCATCTGCAGGCACGTAAACTGCCTGAACAGAGGTGATAGAACCATTCTTTGTTGATGTGATACGCTCCTGAAGTGCACCCATCTCTGTCTGAAGAGTCGGCTGATAACCAACGGCTGAAGGCATACGTCCAAGAAGTGCGGATACTTCAGAACCGGCCTGGGTAAAACGGAAGATGTTATCGATGAATAAAAGAACATCCTTACCACCCTGGTCACGGAAATATTCTGCCATGGTAAGTCCAGTCAGACCCACTCTCATACGTGCGCCCGGCGGTTCGTTCATCTGGCCAAATACCATGGTTGTTTTATTAATAACGCCTGATTCCTGCATTTCGTGATATAAGTCATTTCCTTCACGGGTTCTCTCGCCAACTCCCGTAAATACGGAATATCCGCCGTGCTCTGTGGCAATGTTACGGATTAATTCCTGAATTAATACGGTTTTTCCAACTCCGGCACCGCCAAACAGTCCGATCTTACCGCCCTTCTGATAAGGACAGAGAAGATCAACTACTTTAATTCCGGTCTCCAGAATTTCCGTTTCAGTGGACTGCTCCTCAAAGTTGGGAGCGGATCTGTGAATCGGGAAATGTTCTTTTACTTCCGGTGCTGGTTTCTTATCGATTGGATCACCCAGAACGTTAAAGATACGTCCCAGAGTTTCTTCTCCAACCGGCACGGTAATAGGAGCGCCTGTTGCTGCAGCTTCCATACCACGTACCAGTCCATCGGTTGTGCCCATGGCGATACATCTTACGGTATCATCGCCAAGATGCTGGGATACTTCTACAACCAGTCTGCCGCCGTCTTTTGTGGTAATATCAATGGCTTCATTGATGTCCGGCAACTTGCCCTGGCTGAACTTGATATCCAGTACGGCACCGATGATCTGGGTGATCTTACCAATATTTTGTTCTGCCATCTTGTTTCTCCTTTATTTATATTTCATTATTTATTAAGGAAGTTCGGCTTGCTTCACATACCGAACAGTTATGATATTGCATTGGCACCGGCTATAATTTCGGTAAGTTCCTGGGTAATGGAACCCTGTCTTGCCCTGTTATAAATCAGCCCAAGCTCTTCTATCATATCTTCCGCATTATTGGTCGCAGAATCCATGGCAGTCATTCTGGCTCCGTTCTCACTGGCTACAGCCTCTAATAAAGCGCCGTAAATCAGACTGCTCATATATTTGGGAATAATGGAATCCAGAACCTCATCTTCATTCGGCTCATAGTTCATAAGCGCCAGATCCGTCTTTTCGCTTCCCTCTGCCATCTCAACAGGAAGAAGTTTTTAAGGTGGGGATCTGTGTCACTGTATTTTTAAATGAAGTATAAACCAGATAGATCTCTCCGATTCGGTTTTGTCCGAATGCATCCAAAAGCTCCATGGTTATGTCAGCAGCATCGCGGTAAATGGGTTCATTAATTACTTCGGAATAGTCCTGAGCAATGTGATAGCCCTTTTTTACCAAGTGATTCCTTGCCTTTTCGTCCAATTGCATAGATATCCGTAAGCTCCGGTTCTAACCGTTCATCCTGAAGGACAAGCTTTGCAATGTTGCTGTTGTACCCGCCGGCAAGACCCCTGTTGGAAGTAATCACTATCACTGCCTTCCGTTTGGAATCACCTGCCTTTAAATACTTATGCTCAATTGTTCCGGACTTTCTAAGCATGGAGTTTATGGTATCGTACATCATATCATAATACGGCTTGGAAGCTTCCGCTTTTGCTCTGGATTTCTGCAGTTTAACGGTAGATATGAGTTTCATGGCTTTGGTAATCTGTTCGGTACTTTGAATACTATCTCTTCTTCGTTTGATATCCCTTATGGATGCCATGATTTTCACCTGCCTTTAAAAACACCTGCTTTGCACTCATTGATTGCTTTCACCAACAGTTCTTCTGTCTCAGGTGTAATCTGTTTTGTTTCACGTATACTTGCAGGAATCTCAGAATATTTGCTGTCAATAAAGCTTCTTAAAGCCTTCTCAAAGTCGAGGATTTTTGCTGTTGGAATATCCAAAAGCAGTTTTCTCGTGGCTGCAAAGATAATGATGATCTGATATTCAACCGGAATTGGCTGATACTGACCCTGCTTTAATACTTCCCTGATTCTCTCGCCCTGTGCCAGCTGCTCGGTTGTCTCCTTGTCAAGCTCGGAACCAAACTGGGCAAAGCTTGCAAGCTCTCTGTACTGAGCCAGCTCCACACGGATGGGGGCAGCGATCTTTTTTCATTGCCTTAATCTGAGCAGATCCACCAACTCGGGATACGGAAAGACCTGCGTTGATAGCAGGACGGAATCCTGAGTTAAACATCTCTGTCTCCAGATAAATCTGACCGTCTGTGATGGAAATAACATTGGTCGGAATGTAAGCTGATACATCGCCTGCCTGGGTCTCAATAATCGGAAGTGCGGTTAAGGAACCTCCGCCCAACTCATCGGAAAGTCTGGAAGCACGTTCCAGAAGTCTGGAATGAAGATAGAATACATCTCCAGGATAGGCTTCACGGCCCGGCGGTCTCTTAAGAAGAAGTGACAGGGTACGGTAAGCTGCTGCATGTTTACTTAAATCATCATAGATAACAAGCACATCTCCACCATTCTCCATCCACTCTTCTCCGATTGCGCAGCCGGAGTAAGGTGCGATATACTGAAGAGGAGCTAAGTCGGAAGCAGTGGATACCACGATGGTGGTGTAATCCATAGCGCCGTACTCTTCCAATGTTTTAACGATAGTCGCAACGGTAGATGATTTCTGACCGATGGCTACATAGATACAGTGCACGCCCTGTCCCTTCTGGTTAATGATGGTATCAAGAGCTATGGCTGTCTTTCCTGTCTGACGGTCTCCGATAATCAGCTCTCTCTGGCCTCTTCCGATGGGGATCATGGCATCAATCGCCTTAATACCGGTCTGAAGCGGGGTGTCTACTGATTTTCTGTCGATAACGCCGTGAGCAACACGCTCAATTTTACGGAACTTGTCTGTCTGAATCGGTCCTTTTCCATCGATCGGCTGACCAAGGGCATTGACTACACGCCCGGTCAGAGCATCTCCTACCGGAACCTCTACCACTCGTCCGGTAGTTTTTACTGTATCGCCTTCACTGATCGCGCCGGTACCAAGTAAAACTGCACCAACGTTGTCTTCCTCCAGGTTGAGAACCATGCCGTAGATTTCTCCTGGAAATTCCAGAAGCTCTCCCTGCATTGCATTCTCAAGACCGTGAATACGGGCAATACCGTCCGCTACCTGAATGACTGTACCGACATCAGAGACTTCCAGCTTCGTTGAATATCTTTGAATCTGTTCCTTGATGACGGAACTGATCTCTTCTGGTCTTAAATTCATTAAGGTTTGCACCTTCTTTCTGCAAAGTTTCTGTTACGATATCTGCAGCTTTGACAAGCTGCGGCGCAGCTCATAAATCTGCGTCTTAATACTGGAATCCACTACCCGGTCACCGATCCGGATCACCAGACCTCCGATAATGGAAGGATCAACCAGATAAACCATCTCAAACTCCTGATAGCTGGTTGTGCCAAGCAGTTTTCCCCAGAAGCTGGGCTTTCTGCTCCTCTTTTAATTCCACAGCACTGGTCACATAGGCCACGCCGATTTTTTTATATTCCTTGACAGTGTTTATAAAGTACTCACAGATTGCATTGATTTCCTTTTGCCTGCCTTTTTCGACAATGACTGTTAAAAACCCCATGAGAGTTTCCGATACCCGTCCGCCGAATACTTCCTGTATAATTCCGTTTTTTTCTTCCTTGCCTATCTTCGGATTATCAAGAAGTCCTGCAAGATCCTGATTGTTAACAAAGACTGCCTGCAGGCTTTTTACTTCCTCGAACAAAGCGTCCACTTCCTGTCTTTCCAGGGCTTCCTCAAACAATGCATCACCGTATACTTTTGATACTAGCTTTGCCATGTGCTCTCACCCATCTCTTTCAAGGTTTCATCAATAAGAGAGTCCTGTATGGAAGTATCGATGGATGCTGCCACGACTTTGCCGGCCATGACAGATGCGATGGATATGATCTGTTCTTTCATATCATCAAGCGCTTTCTTTCTCTCTCTCCAGTTCCACTTCACGATTTCCTCTCATAACAATGCGGTTCGCTTCTTCCCTGGCTTCTGATAAAATCTCTGCCTCACGCTGCTTTGCTCTTTTTCTTGCATCTTCCAGAATTTCTTCCGCCTCTTTTCTGACTTCTAAAAGTCTGGCCTCGTATTCTTCCTTCATTACATGAGCTGCTTCTTTATCTTCTGCAGCGCTTTTCAACTCTCCTGCAATTTTTAACTTTCTATTTTCCAGAGCATTACGAACTGGATTAAAAAGCTTATAGGATAAAGCAAAAAACAGAAGGAATACGTTAATGCCAGTGATAAACGCATCGAAAAGCAGCTGTGGGTCAAATCCCAATAATCTGTCCAAGGTTTCGCCTCCTCTCGCTCTTTCTTTTTATTCCTGCCAGACCTCTGTTTAGCTGAATGGCTTTAAGAACATAAGAATAGCGGCAACTGCGAAACCATAAAGACCGGTTGTCTCGGCAACAGCCTGTCCTAAAAGCATGGTAGATGTAATATCAGACTTTGCGCCTGGATTACGTCCTACTGCTGCAGCTGCGTGTCCAGCTGCGATACCCTGTCCAACACCAGGTCCGATACCTGCGATCATGGCAATACCTGCACCGATTGCTGAGCAACCGTAGATAAAATCCTGTCCTGAAATTCCGTTCATAGATAAAATCCTCCTGAATTAAAATAATTAGTAATTTGTTTGATTAATCCAACTTATCATTTACATATACCATGGTCAGCATACAGAACACATAAGTCTGTATACAGCCTGAGAATAAATCACAGTATACATGTAAAAAATGATGGGATACCGATCTTGACGAAGATTGGCATCATCCCATACCACAATCCCATGATCACAACTCCTGACATCATGTTACCAAACAAACGGAGCGCCTGGGATAGTGGGTTTGTAATCTCTCCGATTAAGTTAATCGGAAATAAAACGGGAAACGGCTGTGCAAGACTTGTTAGATGCCCGATTCCGTGGTTCTTGATACCCTGGTACTGAACGATGCAGAATGTGAATACACCGAGCATAAATGTGACACCAAAGTCTCCGGTGGGGGTTCTAAGCCCAAATAAACCACTGATATTACAGAATAAAATAAAGAGAAAGATTGTTCCGATATAATTGACAAACTTCTTGGCATTATGCCCCATGGTTTCCTTCACCAGTTTATCCAGTGCTTCCACCAATAGTTCCATAATATTCTGAAATGTGCCCGGTACCTCTGTCGCGCGTTTCATCTTCCGGTCCGTAACAAATGCTAGAATCAAAATCGTGATTGTTATAATGCTAAGACCGATTTCTGTTGTAGTTACCCACAGATCCTGCCCGAACGCGTGAAACTTTGTAACACCTTTGATCATAAAGTCCACATTACTGGCATTCGCAATGACCATACGCTATAGCCTCCTTTCTTAAAAAATAATACACAAGACCGCAGTAAATTACTTGTTGTTATCCTTGCGGGATGCAATCCTGTGAATGACAGGCTGCAAAAATGCTCCTGCTTTGAGTCCAAGGACTCCGATTACTACTGCCACCGGATTAAACCGGTCTGAAAACCAATTAATGACTATTACCAATATGGCAATAAGCAGCAGATAACGAACGGCTGCACTGATTATACCCCGTTTCTGAACGGTTCTGGGATCCTGGGATTTCATGGATCGGTCAAGCACCAGTGCCATGGAAAGAAACATGGCAAGAGCAAGTACCATTCCCAGAAGCAGGCCTGCAAATACGGAGGCTCTGGGGTACAAAAAAAATGACCCCAGCATAAGCAGCGCAGTAAAAATCACAATCCCTGCTGAAACCTCAACAATCAAATTCTTTGTTGCTTTTTCCATTACAAGTCCTCCTGCTTATTTTAGCTTCTCGTCATCGCTCTTTTTTATACGGCTTGGCTGCTTGGGTTTACTCACCATGGTATTGGTTGCTCTTTGTCTCTCCATGCGGGCTTTCCGATCTTCTTCCTTTTCTTCCCTCTCGTTCATGGCAAGTGTGGCTTTCGCAATCTTATATGCATTCCGGCCGCCCGCCAGAAAGCCAAGAACAAGGAATAACAGCAGCAGCTTAGTTCCTGCATACCGGTCGAAATAGTAACCGGCAAGAATACAAACGAATACAGGCACCATCACACTTAACCCCAGTTGGGTTACCATCAAAAGACTTCTCATTACACTTTTGTTATGTCGCATGAATTCACCTGCCTTCTGCCTCCTGCACATATAATAGATATTATACCTAATAAATTCCGCTTTGTCTATTATATACGGAAATTTAGCTCGTTTTTTATTAAACATGTATAATAAACCAGTAATTGTACATGAATAAAGCATGGATATGCTTTAATATTTGTAACCAACAAAAACATTATTATTCTACATATTATTAACGTAAGCTGTAAAAAAACACCCAGCTCTCATCTGGAGGAAACCAGAAAGAGCCAGGTGCTTTCATTATGACAATTAGATTTCTTTTGTTGCAGGAAGAATTGTTTCTACTTCTGCATGTGGACGAGGAATTACATGTACGGAAACCAGTTCGCCTACACGCTGAGCTGCTGCTGCACCTGCATCAGTTGCTGCCTTAACAGCTCCTACATCGCCTCTTACCATAACAGTTACAAGACCGCCGCCTACGAATTCTTTACCAATTAAAGTTACGTTAGCTGCCTTAACCATAGCATCTGCTGCCTCGATGGATCCAATTAAACCTTTAGTCTCGATCATTCCTAATGCATCATATTTCATTTTTAAATCCTCCTGAATTTTTATAATTAATTTTTAATAGTTCCCTATTTAACAATTGTTACCTTAGAAGAACCGGAAAGGCCCATAGCATTGGCTTCTTCCGTGTCTAAGTGACATTCTAACGCTGAAGTCTCTGTTACGCGGATTGCCACGTTGTTAAAGATTCCTCCACGGATGCCCTCTGTTTCAATTTTAACTGTCTCACCATCGTGTACGCCGAATTTTAAAGCGTCAGCCGGTGACATGTGAATATGTCTCTGGGCAATGATTAAGCCCTCTTTTGTCTCTACGGTGCCTTTTGGTCCTACCAGTGTAATTCCTGGTGTTCCTGCCAGTTCACCGGACATTTTAGGTGTTGTATTTCTGCCAAGCTTAAAGCAGTCGGCAGCCAGGATTTCTACCTGGGTCTGCTTTCTTACAGGTCCTAAAATGCGGACTTTTTTCAATGGCTCCCTTGGGACCGCATACTGTTACCATTTCCTTGCATGCATACTGTCCGGGCTGGGATAACTCTTTCATGTTGGTCAGCTGATAGCCTTTTCCAAACAGAGTATCTAAATCCTCCTGGGACAAATGCACATGGCGGTTGGAAACGCCTACCGGAATCGTCAGCTCATCACTGCCGGATTCTGATTTTACAGCATCCATTAAGAGCTTGATTACCGCTTCATACTTATCCATTGCTGTTCTCCTTTTTCAGTTCAGATTACTGGCCTTTCATAGCCAGAACGATTTCCTTTACAAGAGCCGCAAGCTTGTCATTGTCTTCGCAGCCGCTCTGGCAGGAAGCTGCCGGAGCACTTTCCTTTTTCTCAAAGGAAGCAACAAGCTCTGCTGGGCTAAAAGAAGAGGAAGCCTGTGATTTTTCTTTCCACATGAAAGTTGGGTCATCATCTACAATGGTTGAGCAGTCTTTTAAGCCGAATGCTACTGTCTTAACGTTCAGTAAGTGTTTCGGGCTTACATTTTCAGAAACGGAGCTTCCGCCGCAGGTTCCGCAGCCTAATGTGAAGGCAATTGGAAGACCTGTGCTGATTCCGGTTCCGCCCTGGCTTCCGCCTGTATTTACAAGAATTCTGGAAGCTGGTTTTGCTGCAAATTTTAATACCATATCTCTGTCCTGAGTATGAATGCTCATGGTATGTCCGATACCGTTCTGTAACAGACGATAGCTTAAACCACATGCTTCTTCCCAGTCCTTAACGGTATAGAAACCAAGAACAGTTGTCAGCTTTTCATAGGATAACGGATATCCTTCGCCAACGCCTTCCTGTTTACCGATTAACACTCTTGTGCCTTCCGGAATGGTGATACCTGCTGCTGCAGCGATCACTTCAGGAGAACGTCCTACAAACTTCGCGTTCATGTTATGACCGTTTTTGAATAAGAGATTGCAAACCTTATCGGTTTCTTCTTTTGTCATGAAGTAGCCGCCCTGGCTCTTTAATTCTGCTACAACCTCTGCATGGTTGCTTTCTTCACAGATGATGGACTGCTCAGAAGCACAGATGGTACCGTAGTCAAATGTCTTGCTGGCCATAATGGTTCTTACTGCATGTTTTACGTCAGCAGTCTTTTCGATGTATGCCGGAGAGTTTCCTGCGCCTACGCCAATTGCAGGTTTTCCTGCGCTGTAAGCAGCTTTTACCATTCCAGGACCGCCAGTTGCGATGATAATGGAAACTTCCTTGCATTTCATCAGCTCATTGGTTGATCCCATGGAAGGCATGGTTACGCAACTGATAATTCCCTCTGGTGCGCCAGCTGCAATTGCTGCTTCACACATAACCTCTGCTGCCTTCTGAGTACATTTTGCTGCAGATGGATGCGGGGAAAATACGATTGCATTTCCTGATTTAATAGCGATCATGGATTTGAAGAATACAGTAGAGGTTGGGTTTGTGGAAGGTACGATACCCATTACAAGTCCTACCGGCTCTGCTACGTCAAAGGTCTGCTTTACAGTATCTTCGCAAAGAATTCCTCTTGTCTTCATGTCCTTGATCTCTTCATATAAAAGTGTGGAAGCTGCATGGTTCTTATAAGCCTTATCCATCACTTTACCGAATCCTGTTTCTTCAACTGCCATCTGTGCCAGACACAGGGGAGTGCTCCTCGCCTGCCTTTGCCATACTTCTTAAGATGACATCAATCTGTTCTGCTGTATATCCTGCGATTTTCTTTGCTGCCGCTTCGCCGTTTCTGGCTAAATCCCTTGCTTCCTGGATGGAACGCAAATCATAATCAAAATTTTCCATGTTCCGTATCTCCTCTTCTAAAAATCTTAATCATTTTGTCCGTAATACTTCCTGAATTCTTCCAGCAGCAGGGTTTTATTTGCCTTTGAAATCTCTCTTCCAGCTATGCTGAATTCGGGATATTCACGGGCAAGCGTCCTAAGCTCTGTTACCTTCATATCTTCAAGTATCTTCATGGTCTCAGTAAGACCGTCCTGGTGCATCCAGAGATCAATAGTCTCTCTCTTTATGGTATCCACCAGCTCTGTCTCTGAGTTTGGTTCTTCGTCTGTTATCTGAGCAGATGTTTCAACTGTCTCTTCGACTGGTACGGCTGCCTCTTCTTCCGGTTCCATGGTAATCTCCGGTACTGGTGCCTTCTCCGGTTCATCTGGAGTGTTGCCGCCGATGACAGCTGCAAGTTCCTCATGAGGCCTTGGAATCACATGGCGTGTGATTAATGCGGCACTGTTAATTCGCTCCACTGCCGCCGCTCCGGCCTCAACCGCTGCCTTCACTGCCGCCACATCGCCGGTCACCGTAACAGTAATGAGACCTCCGCCAACTTTGGTTTTCTCTACCAGAGACACATCCGCTGCCTTTAACATGGCATCGGCAGCTTCAATTGCCACCAGCACACCTTTTGTTTCTATAAAGCCAAGTGCCTGCATCATTTACCTCCTTAAACCAAGTCAGCCCAGTTAGCCGGATAGGTTGAGTAGAATACTCTTGCCTTGTCCGGAGAACCCCAGATTACCTTTGATCCTGACGGTACAAAGAGCACATCTCCGGCTTTTGCCGTAAAGGTCTTTCCGTCAATGGTCACAGTTAAGGTTCCTTCGATTACATAGTCGATTTCTTCATAGGTCAGTTCCCACTCAAATTCAGAATGGTCAATTACCAGGAAACCGGCGCTCATTTTTGATTCTTCTTTGCTTACAAGCTCCTGATAATAAGCTTTTACATTTGGATCACCTGTATCGAATACATCCATCTTTACAGAACTTCCGCGAACAACCTTTAAACCGTTGCCATGGCTTTCTGACTCATATGGTTTTAAAATGTCATTTAACATTCCTTTTTCCATAAGAGCCTTCAGTACCATATAAATTTTCTCGCTGTCAATATCCATTCCTGCAAACGCTCCTTTCGCTTCTGCCTTCTCTTCTGCTTTGTCGCAGAAGGTGATTCCGTAAGCATCTGCTGCATCTTTTGCTGACGGTGTGATAATGCTTCCGCTCTCTACGTGAAATACACTCTTGCCTTCTGCATGCAATGTTTCCACGTCTTTTGCGCATATCAACTGCTTCATATGATCACTTCCCTTCTATATAAACTGGCAGTCTTCATCAATAATCCCAATTACTACGGCATCAACGGGAATCTCATCGTTTCCCAGCATGCGTCTGGCTGAAGAGCCGGTGGAAATGATCACGCGGTCACCGATTCCGGCACTGATGATGTCTGCTACAATCAGCCGTTCACCTTCCCGTGTACCACCAATGATCTCGGCAAGCATAAACTTATAACCGTTTAAAGACTCTGCCTTTCTGGTCGCCCAGATATTGTCAATCAGTCTTGCTGCTACCATTCTATCCCGCCTCTCTTCTCTCTCAGCCTGATTTCTTCCATCGCTGCCTCTACCGATGCCGTATCTCCAAAAATCGCTAGCATGATCATGTTCTGTGGGCAGCTACCCTTGATATCTTCTACTGTAACACCCACGGCTTTTTCTGCCACATCGGCGGCACATACCATTTCAATAATCCGTCCCTGAACGAGACCAATGGCATCCACCTTTCCGATGGGAGTGGAAGCTCCTGAGCCTTTTCTGCGGTTTAAAATATCAATGGTTCCAGGTGACGGCGATTTAATAATCCGATATTCCATACGTCCACTTCCTTTTAATCCATTTCCTCCTGAGTACAGGAGAATGCGATTCCCAGAGGAGTTACAAACATGGGGTTGTCCGGTTTTCTTGTATGGATCCCAGTCTGCTTCTCAATAATTGTTTCGATTCCTGCTAAACAGCAGGTACCGCCTACTAAGTAAATCTCATCTACGTCATATCCTTTGATGTGGCGGTTAATAATGGAGGCTACCTTTTCGATTACCGGCTTTAATACCGGAAGCAGCTCTTTGTGGTTTTCTTCTTTTCGCTTATAAAGCTCTGCTTCAGAAAAAGAGAGATTATAAGCTCCGGATACAACCAGGGAAAAATGAGTTCCTCCCGTGGGCTCATCAGCTACGTAAACTACTTTTCCATCTTTTAAAATAGAAATTCCAGTGGTACCGCCGCCGATATCCACCACTGCGCCGTTTTGTATCTTTAGTACTGCGTTTGCTGCCGTTGGTTCATCAAGAAGGGCGGTGATTTCAAATCCGGCTCCCTGTACCACATTCTTGATTGCGCCTCCGTCCAGTGAATCGGTTCCCGGAGGAATGGCTGCAGCTGCATAAAGCAGTTCCGTGTCCAGCTTTTCCTCCAGTTCTGCCTTTAACTCACGAACGATCCGGATGGCGCCAATGTAATCAACTACCATTCCGTCACGGACTACATCCGCATACCGGTAAGCGCCAGCCACTGGCCTGAAATTCTCATCAAGTACAGCCACTACCACGCACGCTGTTCCTAAATCCACCCCCGTATAATAAACGGAGGAACGTTCCCTGACAGGATTTTTTACCACTGCTTCAAACTGGCTTACCAGTTCGTTGCAGCTATCAAATGTTATTTCTTTCTTTGACATGCATTTCCTCCATACAACAGGCAGATCATCTGGGATAAGCGGTTAATAACCGGGTTAAAATTCTTTTCTCCTGCTTCTGCTGCAAGTTCTCTTACGCAGCAGCGCAGACGGTGTAACAATACAATTTCTCTTCCTTTTTCGGATTGGGCATGAAAGCCTGTGATCTCAAAGCAGTCAGAGTATGGTTCGTTTTGGTTTTCCTTATTAAATCCGGTGCAGGACTCAAATGGATTTATGTCGCCTGAAGCACCTTTCCCCACGAAAGATAACTTCCGCTCTAAATCGAATACCTGCTCTGCTAACAGCACGTCCCTGTCTAATAAGGAAATTCCGGCTTCCAGAAACTGTGCCTTTAAGGTTTCCAGTTTTAATAAGAAACGATCTGGCGCAGGCTCTGTAACTGTAACTGCAACTGGCGTCTCTGCGATCACTTCTGCAGGTTTTGTCAGTTTGCGTTTTGCCGTCAGGGGATCATCGCAAAATGATATCTTTGTCCAACAGGAACTGACGCGCTCCTGGTGTAAGCTTTGCCTGTGCAGGAAGATCATAAGAGGCAAAGGGTTCTCTTCTGAATAAAATTCTCAAATCTTCTTCGGTGATGAATTTCATTAATAGCCCCCCTTACAAAGCTTACGGTAAATTGTTTCGATCTCTTCTACCGTAGGCACTCTTGGGTTGGTCAATGTGCAGTTATCCTTAAGTGCTTTCTCTGCCATTTCCCGTACAGCCTGTTCGAATTCGTCTTTGTCCACGTTTAAATCTGTGATCTGCTGCGGTATTTTAATCTTACTCATAAGATTCTTAATGTGACGCACCAGGCCGTGTACCGTGGCTTTTTCTGTTCCTGCTGCAATACCAAGCATGTTGGCAATGGCAACATATCTGCTGCATGCTGCAAAATCTCCAGCTTCCTCTAAACCAGCGTTATAGCTGATTACATGATGAAGCAGTATTGCATTGCTTCTTCCATGCGGAATGTGGAAACGGGCTCCCAGTGCATGTGCCATACTATGGCAAAGTCCTAAAGATGCGCCGTTAAAAGCAACTCCTGCCAGACAGGAAGCATTGTGCATGTGAGTTCTTGCCTCCATGTCACTTCCTTCTTCCACAGTACGTGCCAGATAGCTCCATACCAGTCTGACTGCCTTTTCCGCACATGCATCAGTAAAATCACCTGCATTGGTTGAAACATAGGCTTCTAACGCATGGGTTAAAACATCCATACCGGTATCTGCCGTAATATGAGGCGGTACTGACACTGTAAAGCGGGGATCAAGGAATGCCGCATCCGGTACCATACTGTCGGAGCGCAGAGGATATTTCGCCTGAGCTTCCCGGATCAGAAATAACGGAAAAATTAGTTACTTCGCTTCCGGTTCCGCTGGTGGTTGGAACTGCAATTAAATTCAGCTTGTCATTTCCCATCTGTGTGTAAATATGGCTGGCTGCCTTTGCGGTATCGATGGCAGAACCTCCGCCTAACGCGATGATCGTATCCGGTCCAAAGCCTTTCATTCCACCGATTGCCTTTGATACAACGGCGATCGTAGGATCAGGCACTACTTCTGAGAAAACTTCAAAGCTGCTTCCTTTTTCTGTCAGCAGGTCTGTAATTAAATTCACCTTACCGGACTGAGCCATAAAGGGATCACAGATGATATAAGCTTTTTCTATAGAAAGTTCCTTGATTTTTTCCAGACAGGAAGATCCCATATATACCTTTGTGTTCATTACAAATTGCTCCACGTTACATTTCCCTCCTTTCCTAGAATTTTGCCCACGCTTTCTGGGCATTGAGGTATACCCGAAGGGGTATTTCTTAGAATTTGCTTCAACTCATCAATTCCCGTGCGGTCCGATAAGTTGATGTGGATACAGGGAGTTGTAATCCCTGCTTTCTTTAACTGACGGATACACCAGCCGTCATTCTCCGGCTTTTTTCCGCTTCCTGTAATAACTCCGATTACCGGCACCCGGAATGCTTTTGCAAATCCCGGGGGGATAACTCTCCCGGCATGAGGACTGGTCTACCAGCATCAGTACATGGGAGGCGTCCTGAGCTGCCGCGATGATGTGTTTGTGCATCCAGGGACTCTCTAAATAAACTCCCGGTACATCTAAGGTTTTCTCCCCATATACCATGTTCTGTGTCCGTTTGACAGGACCGTCTAAACCATTGATTGCGGCTGCAAGGGCAGTTTTTCCGCTGCCGCCCGGTCCGATGATCATGATTCTCTTTTTTCTCATGTTTTGGTTATATCCGGCACGGTAAAGCCAAGTACGCGCCGTAAGGTTTCACACACTGCCCGAAGGCCTGTCTCCACACTGTCCACGTCTCCTGCGATGATGACGGAGCCGGTGAAGCGGTCTAAAAATCCCACCTGGACACTGGCTGCCTTCGCCGCAATATCAGCAGCAATGATGGAGGTTTCAAAAGGGGATAGGGTTAAAATTCCGATGGCTCCAAGCTCATCAATACCCAGACACTCATATACCTCCGGTATTGGCGAAGCAATTACATGAGCGATAGTAACCTGCTTGCCGGGAACCGATTCTTCTATGACTCGCTGTATCTCTGACACGGCGCTCTCCCCTTTCTAGTGTTTCACCACAGTAACCGGGAACTGATACTCATTCATCCAGCCTTCGATACGGTCTAAATCCTCCGCACTTAAGCTTGGATCTCCATCAATTGGATATTCCATATCCAGCTGGTTGTATTTGTTTACTCCCAGCTTATGATAAGGAAGTAAGTCAATTCCCTTAAAGTTTTTGTAATCACGGAACGGCATTAAGAATTTAATTACTGCATCGATTTCTTCCCGGCTGTCGTTGATTCCCTTTAACATCGGCATACGAACCTTTACGTTGTAACGGTGGTGAAGCAGTTCTTTTAAATTGATTAAGATCTGTTCATTGTTTACACCGGCCAGTTCATTGTGGCGAACCGGATCCATATGCTTGATGTCATAAAGGAATAAATCCACATATTCTGCGATCTGTAAAATCGTTTCGGTTTTTGTGTAACCACAGGTTTCAATGGCTGTGTTAATGCCTTCCTTCTTGCATGCCATCAAAAGATTTAAGGCTGCCTCAGGCTGAGCAGTCACTTCACCACCGCCTAATGTTACACCGCCGCCAGATATATCATAAAATGCGGCATCTTCCTCTACGATTTTTAACAGCTCGGAAATTGTCTTAACCTCTCCGGCAATGGAAAGCGCTGAATTGGGGCAGACATTCATACATTTCATGCAGCCGATACAATCCTTATCCCGTCTGATTTCATGTTTTCCGGTCTCTTTGGACATCACATGGATTCCTACGGGGCAAACGCTTTCGCATGCCCCGCAGTCTGTACAGGAATTCTGCTTAAACATCACCTGGAATTTCCGTACCAGTCCTTCCGGATTGGCACACCATTTACACCGGAGCGGGCAGCCTTTAAAGAATACCAGGGTTCTGATTCCCGGTCCGTCATACATGTTGTACTTCTGTACGTTAAAGATCAGCGCCTTACGTTCAATATCTCCTGTATTTCCATGGTCCATTGTGATTGTTCTCCGTTTTCTTTTAGAAATGTGTCAACATGGTTCTGCTGATGATCTCATCCTGTACATCCTTGCACAACTCTACGAAGAATGCGCTGTATCCAGCTACGCGGACGATTAAGTCACGGTAAAGTTCCGGATGCTTCTGAGCCTCGATCAGTGTGTTGTTATCTAAGTAGTTAAACTGCATCTCGCCGTTTCCAAACATACATGCGGTACGAAGAAGAGTAATTAAGCTTTCTTCTCCTTCTGGTGTATCAAGAAGTCCGGCCATGATCTTAAAGTTGTGTACCATACCGATGTTCATGGTGTCGTTTGCCATCTTGGATACAGACTTGATGATTGCTGTCGGTCCCTTGAAGTCAGCGCCCTGGGTTGGGCTGATACCATCGGATAATGGCAGCCATGCATGACGTCCGTTTGCAGAAGCGCCTGTTAACTGACCGAATGGTGTGTTGTTGGAAATAGATAATGTACCGTGGCTTAATACAGAGTATAAAGTCTTATACTGTCTGTGCTCATGCTCAGTAAAGTCAACTAAATCAGCAGCGATTAAATCTGCGTAATCATCGTCATTTCCGTATTTTGGTGCATTGAGGCAATCGGTGCGGATCTGATCGTAGCCCACAAAGTCAGCCTTTAATGCTTCATTTAACTGTGCAAGTGTGTATTTCTTCTCATCGAATACCAGTTTTTTAATTGCTGCCATGGAATCTGCATAGGTTGCAAGTCCTGACCATACAACACCAGGTCCGAAGTTATACATAGCTCCGCCTGCAGATACGTCTTTTGCTTTTTCCATACAGCCTTCATACATGATGGACATCAGTGGCTTTGGAGCAAGCTCTCTGTGAACGCGCTGGGAGATAACGGTTGCAACAGAAGACCATTTTGTAATGTACTTAATTTCTTCCTTAACAGCTGCTTCAAACTCTTCATAAGTCTTAAAGCTGTTGATGTCGCCCATATCAGGACAAACCTGTTTGCCATACCATAACGGTACACCTTTGTTAAGTACAAGCTCGATACAGATTGGCCACTGTGTATAAGCAGTGGAAGTCCACTGATACAGACGTCCTGATTTCTGAGGCTCTACACAACCCATCAGACAGTAGTCACGTGCATCTTCAATAGAAACGCCCTTTGCAAGCATCATCTTGATGTGTGCGTCGTCAAAGTGGCAGGCTGGGAATCCCATACCGGAACGAACAACATCTACGATTTTCTTTAAGTACTTCTTCGGGGACTTATTGTGAATACGGCATGCAAGAGATGGCTGATAAATCTTTACATGACGGACAGCATCCATAAGAAGGTATGTTAAGTCATTGGTTGCATCCATTCCGCTTCTTGTTACACCACCTACGCACATATTAACGAATGGCTGGTAACCTGCGAAGAATTTAGAACCGCCTTCGCTGGTGATCCACATCATCTCAGACATCTTAATAAGCATACAGCCTGAAAGCTCAAATGCCTGGAAATCATTCATACGGCCGGATTCGATATCAGCTTTGTAGTAAGGGTACATATACTGGTCTACACGTCCGATGGACATACCAGTCTGGTTCTCTTCTACTACAAGCAGAGACTCGATGGTCCATACAGACTGAATTGCTTCCCAGTAAGTTCTTGGCTTGTGAGCTGGAACGTATGCATTTACTTCAGCAATCTTTAAAAGCTCATATTTACGCTTTGGATTGGTTTCCTTAGCAGCAAGTTCTTTTGCATACTCAGAAAGTCTCTTAGCGTAGATCATAACGCCTTCTGTGGTATCAATGATGGACTTGTAGAAGTAGATCTTCTCAATGTCATCTGGATTCTCGTATTTTAATTCTTTTAAATGATCCTTTGCTTCCTGCTGGATATCAAGCATACCCTTGTTCATTAAGATAACGTCATAACCAGGGTTTGAGTCACCGCCGCCGTTTACTGCATGATAGGAACAGTCAGAAACGAAGGATTCGCCGGATAATTCCCAAACTCCAGCTTCACGATACTGATCTTCGCAGTACTCATCAACGGATTTGCCCTCCCAGTATGGGAAAAGCTCTTCTCTCATGATCTTCTTGTCTTCATCAGAGATATAGAATGGATCCTGAGGACGGCTTCCGATGGTATCGATTTCATCCTTCATCCATCTCCATGCAATATCAGGAGAGAAAGCACCTGCACGAGGAGCGCCGTTTGGAGCACCTACGATCAGCTCGTTATCCTGAATTACAAGAGGAGCTGTTTCGCAGCAGTAACGGAAACATTTTGCACGAAGCATGATCTTTGGCATACCTGGATTTTCTGCAGCAATCTTTGTGATCGCGCGGGCACGGTATGTTGTGATGGTTGGCTTGTGTGTTAAGTAGTTCTCTTTTAATTTCTGAAGTCTTGTTGTAATACCGTCAGGAATGGTTGTGCCCTCCTCGGCGTATACTGCAGCTGCTGTCTTTGCAGGCTCATTTTTATTGATTTCGTCAGAAACAGTTTCAAACATCTTCATCAGGGAAGCTCTTTCTTCTGGTGTCATGTTTTTCGTTGCTTCTACAAATTTATTAGAAAATTCACGAATATCCAATCTGTTTACCCTCTCTTTCAATTATTTCTCTTACAGTTCCTTTGATAATGCTTCTAATATCTGCTTTAAAAGTTCTTTTGCATCTCCATGCTGACTGGCAGGTGCCGCAGCCTGGGTGCTGGAACACAATTCTGTTTTTGCATTTTCCAGATATTCATCGGCTTTTCTCACTCCATATCCGACTTTCCGGATATAGATGAAATTCATGGGGGAAACATTATCCGATGTAATACCGGCTCCGGCTGTGATACTTCCCAGCGTCATGGCAGGGAATAGATTCGTGGTCATTCCCATGCTGCCTAAAGTGGCAGGGGTATTGACAAGCACTCTTCCAACCGGTTTTTTCAAAGCGAACTGGCGGATTACTTCTTCGTCTCTGGAATGGATTACCAGAGTGTGGCCATGGCTTTCATTTACCAGGAGACTCATACATTTCTCGCAGGCATGCATCCAGTCGTTTTCGATGTAGTAGGCAAGTACAGGACAGAGAAGTTCTTTTGCAAATGGGTTTCTGTCAGAAATATATTTCTGCTGGGAAACCAGAACACTTGTGTTTTCCGGTACTGTAAAACCTGCACGTCTGGCAAGTTCTATGGCCGGTCTTCCCATAATCTCCGTATCTGCATTTCCATGCTCCAGGTTGAGAAGATCAATTAACTTCTTTTCTTCTTCCCCGTTCATGAAATACGCACCGTTTTTCAACATTTCTGCTTTTACTTCTGCTGCAATTAAGCTGTCCACTACCACATACTGTTCTGCCGCAGATACGATTCCGTAATCAAAGGTACGGCTTACGATAATATCTTCAACCGCCTGTTTCAAATCAGCTGTCCGCTCTATAAATACAGGACCGTTTCCGGTGCCTCCGTAGATGTAGGGCTTTCCGCTTTGTGCTGCCTCACGGTTTAATTCCGGCACTCCGGTATTCACCACCATGGCTGCTGCCGGGTGATGAATCAGTTCCAAAGCTCCTGCCTTCGTTACCGTCTTTAAATATCCGATGGCTCCTTCCGGAAGTCCGTAGCGGAGACCAACCTCCTTCATACAGTCAAGAAGTCTGCCTGTCACCTTTACCGCCCGCTCATGAGGAGCGATGACGATGGGGTTTCCGGACTTCACTGCAATCAGTACATTATAAATCGCAGTGGAGACCGGGCTTACAGAAGGAGTAAGAGCAGCGATGACTCCCACCGGAACGCCTACGTCCATGGTTTTACGTACAGGGTCTTCATTTAAAACGCCCACACATTTCATATCCCGTAAGTGCTTCGGCAGAAATTCGCAGACAAAGGTGTCTTTTACAAGCTTATCTTTTGCGCGTCCGTAGCCTGTTTCATCTGCGGACATCACAGCCAGTTCTTCTGCCAGATCCTTTGCTGCACTCGCAAGACCTTCGACGATGGTATCAAGCTTTTCCTGGGGGAAGGTGAGCATGGTCTTACCAGCGTCTCTTGCGCTTTCCATTAAAATCCTTGCCTCCTGAATGGAGAGAAGGTCTTTATCTACAAAATTCATTTCTCTGTTCTCCCTTCAACCGGGATACGTTCTATTCCTGCTCCGGCGCAGCGATTGCATATCTCCTGATGATCTTTTCAAGATCCGGATGAGGTCTTGGGATTACAACACAGCTGTAAATCTCAGCGCCCATATCGCTTACTGCTTTTACGCCTGCATCTACTGCAGTCTTGCAAGCTCCTACATCTCCGCGTACCAGAACGGAAATATATCCGGAAGCAACGTTCTCATAACCAACAAGTTCAACATCAGCCGCTTTACACATAGCATCAGCCGCTTCTAATGCGAATACCAAACCAAATGTTTCAATTGAGCCGATGGCTTCATATCTTACCATATACTGTTTTCCTCTCTTTACGCGTCAATATCATGAACTGATACAATGTCGCCGACTTCTTTGATCGGTCTTGGCATTACATTATGTGCAGTCAGTTTGCCGATGGCTGCTGCTGCTTCTGCACCTGCATCGACTGCGGAACGTACAGCTGCCACATCACCCTTTACCATAATGGTTACCAGGGTAGAGCCTACGTTTTCATAGGAAATTAATTCTACATCTGCTGCTTTTAACATCTTATCTGCTGCTTCCAGAGCCGGAGTTAATCCGAGAGTCTCTACCAGCCCTAATGCTTCATCTCCGTAATATCTCACCTTCGTAAACCTCCTGAAATTTATTTGCGGTATTTCTTGTCTACGTACTTGTCTACGGTTGCCTTGCCATCGTCGTTAATTGAATAACGCATGCGCAGATCACCCTTCTCATCTAAATCATAGCTCTGTAAGTTAACCAGTCCGTTTGCCTCTAAGGACATAACGTGATCCATATAACGATCTTTCGTAAACTGACGTTCACTGCCGTACTCTGACTTTAAAGCTCCCATAATCTGAGCGATGTCAGCACTTTCTACTCCGTATAAATAATTTAAAACCGCTGTTCTTGCAGGTAATAACATGTTTTTATTCCCCTTTCCTGAATAAATCCAGTGGATTCATGGTAACTACAATCGCACCTAATACGATTACGATAGAGCCGATTACAATCGTAGGGGTAACTGCCTGTCCCAGAAACAGGATACAGAAGAAAACGCCCCAGAACGCATATGTTACATTTAAGGACATACCAATTGCACAACCAACCGTGGAGTTGCTCTTATACCAGCAAAGGAAAGATACTGCTGCGCTTAAGCCTGCAACTGCCAGCCAGATAACTGGAATTCCTGCTGTTAAAGTACCGCCTAAAAGTCCTAAACCTCCAACGATAGGAAGAATTACGAATAAGTCTACAATACCGGAGATGAGCTGACGTAAGTTTACAGCAACATCAGTGTCGATCATAGCTCCGCCGTAGGTAGAGAATACACCTTCCAGCGCCCAGCAGATTGCTGCAACGAAGGAGAAAATAATTCCCAGAGTGAAGTTGTCACTGCCTTCCGGCTTGGTCCAGTTGATGATGATGGCACCAGCCACACATACGAGCATACCAACCATAACTCTTTTTGTAATTTTCTGTTTTAAGAAGATCCAGGCAAAGATTGCACCAAACAAACTGCATAATGCGGAGATCGGGATTGCGTAAGCTCCTGCCATGGCAAGACCAACCAGATAAGCGCCGTTTGCAATAGGTCCGCCAAGAATGGATCCGATTACAATCATTTTTCCAGGGAATGTATTAAGACTTCTGCCCATCTCACGGAGACGGCCGCTCTTTGCATTGTATGCAGTCAGCCAGATTCCTGCGAAAAGGTCATTTAAGCCGGATAATACATATGGTCCTGCTAAAAGGCCTGCCGCGCTGGCAAGAGGTTCATAGTAACCGGCTACCAGTACAAGAACTGTATAAATTCCGTAGGTAAGTCCGGATAATGCACCGGTTGTCATTCCAGTTGTCCTGAATTTTTTGTTAATAGCTGCCATTTTCGCATCCGCAGATGCTGATGTCATTCCTTGGTTACCCATTACTTAATCTCCTTTTTATCCTTCGGAAGAATTGTCTCAACTTCTGCATGTGGACGTGGAATCACGTGTACAGATACCAGTTCTCCAACTCTCTGTGCTGCTGCTGCGCCTGCGTCAGTAGCTGCTTTCACTGCGCCTACGTCACCTCTTACCATAACAGTAACAAGTCCGCCGCCTACAAATTCTTTTCCAACAAGTGTTACATTTGCTGCTTTTACCATAGCGTCTGCAGCTTCAATTGAGCCGATTAAACCTTTTGTTTCGATCATTCCTAATGCATCATATTTCATTGTTTAGTCCTCCTTTTTATTTAGCAATTCAAATGGGTCAACGGATACCAGTACAGCTCCGATGATAATGATAATAGAACCAATGATAATGGTGGGGGTTACTGGCTGTTTGATAAACAGGATACAAAACAGCACGCCCCAGAACGCGTAGGTGATGTTAAGTGACATTCCCACGGCACAGCCTATTGTGCTGTTTGACTTATACCAGCAGAGATAGGAGATTGCCGCACAGAGACCGGAAACGATCAGCCATGCAATGGGAGGCAGTGAAAAGAGTGTGCCTTTTAAGAGTCCCATACCGCCTACGATAGGCAGAATTACAATTAAATCTACAATTCCGGATAAAAGCTGACGGATATTGATTACTACATCTGAGTCAAGCATTGCACTTCCGTAAGCTGCAAATACGCCTTCCAGCGCCCAGCCAACTGCTGCTACAAAGGCACAAATGATTCCGAGAGTAAAGTTAGAGCTGCCTTCTGGTTTTACCCAGTTAATAACGATTGCTCCAACAACACAGATAAACATACCAAGACCAACTCTGGGTACGATTTTCTGTTTTAAGAAGATCCGTGCAAATAATGCTCCGAAAAGAATGTACATGGCAGAAATCGGGATTGCATAAGCTCCTGCCATTGCCAGACCCATTAAGTATGCACCGCTGGCAATTGGTCCTCCTACAAGGGAACCAAGTAAAATGATTTTGCCTGGAAACAGTTTTAAGCTTCTTCCGATCTCACGTATTCTTCCGGTCTTTATGTTGTACACAGTAAGCCAGATTCCGGCAAATAAGTCATTGAGACCAGATGTTACGTAGGGAGCAGCAAAAAAGCCCCACTGCCCCGGCAAGTGGTTTGTAGTATCCGGCGATCAGTACAAAGGTGGTGTATAACCCGTACATGAGACCGGATATCAAACCGGTTGTAACGCCAATTCGTTTAAATTTCTTTCGCGCTTCCGTCATTTAAGTTTCCTTCCCCATCTGAATAGTGCACAAAATTTAAGTTGTCCTGTTGCTTTTTCTTTCACGTTCAGCTGAAAACGTTTAGAAAATGCACGACGCCTGTTAATGTTACTAATTTTCTACTGGCTGCCTGCATTTTTCTATGCATTTAGTATAGGACTTCCCCCTATGGGGAATGTCAACTGATTTTTTTTTATTTTTACACCAGATTAAATGGTAATTTTTACCCTGATGCTCCACACATAAAAAAGGCTCTCCTGAAACAGAAATTTCTACTCATTTCTGTTCCAAAAGAACCTGTAATATTACCTTTTTAATCCGTTGGGATCTGAATTCATGCTCCCTTACTGACGGTAAACCGGGACAATCACTTCCGTTACAAACTCTTCCGGATTCCTGGTTGTCCAGTAATCCACCACATAACGCTCAAAGCTTTCTTCCCCGCACTGATATCCCCGCTTGGCTGCCCAGCTTACAATCCGCTCGTATTCTTCGTCTATGGTCTCATGTTTTCCAATATGATAAACGGAAGCAACCATGATACCTCCATAAGTCTGGCGGTTTAAGCATTCCTTGCAAGGGTGAATGGCTTTCTGCATAATGGTTGCAGTATCGCATCTGCCTTTCATCTTATCCTCGAAGGAGTCAAACTTAAGAATTACAGGGCCTGTAATCTCATTCTCAGCCTTTTCAAGATGATTGGTCCATTCTATATTAATAATGGATTCCATATAATTGTATCCAAAACTCTGTGTCAGGCTGCAAAACGTGGACTCCCGGAAGGAATCTCACAGATACCTCATGTACATTGTTCTGGAGCACCATCTTGGCTTCCTGAATCAGCTCGTACCAATCCTTAACAGCCACATAGCTGTTGTGAATCTGTTGCTCCTGAAGGCAGAGCTGGTCGATTTTGTTGCGGAAATTCTGTTCCAGATAGTAGTAGGTATTGCCCTCAACAAGCCCCTGCATCTCTTCCAGCTTAAATCCCATCTGCTTGTAATACTTTACAACTGGTACGGTCATAAGTGTTTCTTTGTTGTAATAGCGGTAGCTGTTCTCCTTACATATCATATCTGGTGATATGATTCCGATCTTGTCGTAAAAACGCAGAGCCTTTGTTGAAATGTTGCAGATCTTACTCACTTCCCCTATTGAGTACAGTTTTTTTTCTTCCATGTAAACCCCCATAAGCACTGGCATTGTCTATGTGTTCCGTGTTTGATTTACTCATTTTATCATTCGTACTATATACATATAGAACCAGTATAATCCTTCCCGTATAGGGGAATGTCAATACCCACTTATTTGTTATTTCTTTTCATAAAAAAACCACAGGTTCCTCCTTTCACCGGATTGACCTGTGGTTTTATGAGTCTTATTATTTTACCTGCTCTACCATCTGCAGAATATCTTTCTTGGATTTCACTCCTACAGAAGTTGCCGCCAGCTTACCGCCCTTGAAAATTCCTACCGTAGGAATGCTCATAACCTTAAACTGTCCGGCAAGATCCGGCTCATTGTCCACATCAACCTTACCAATCTTTAAACCGGAATGATTCTCAGATGCAATCTCATCAAGAATTGGTGCAAACATCTTACATGGACCACACCAGGTTGCCCAGAAATCCACCAGCACTACATCGTCGGTTTTTTAAAACCTCTTCATCAAAGTTCTGCTTTGTTAATGTTACGATTGACATATGTTACTCCTCCTTCATTCTATCTCATATTTCAGGGAAATTGCTTTATTCCATTAGTTTTATCATTATTTCATGGATTATGCCCTGTTATGTACAGGACTGTGTATCCTCTGAATTTCTCTTACTTTGTTTTGTTACTGTTATTATAAAAGTTACAGTTGTATTTGTCAATAGAATTTTGCAATTTATTCTACATCCAGTCCCAATATTTTTATCATTGCCAGGAACTTATCCTTTATTTCTGACAGGCTGACAGTCTCTTCCCCTTCTGTAGTAAGTTTTTCCTGATCCAGTACTCCGGCTGAAATTCTTCCGCCCTCGTATCCCCCGCTGAGCTTAAGTCTGAGATTTAAGTCCTTCTTATTGTATATAATATTCAATTCTTTTATCTGAAAAGCACGTTTATCATCACCATTTCCAAAATACACCGTGGTATCAAAACTGATTTCACCTTCCGTTCCGGTTATCTGACCGGATAAAAGTGCTCCCTGATTCTCTACCCTTTGAAATCCAACATAGGCAAGGTCCGGTATAATGACCTGTGAAATGGAGAGATCTTTGCGTATGGAAAAGAGAACTTCCTGATTTTCTCCTTCTGTCCTTCTTTCTTTCAACAGTTTCGCCCAGTTTTCAGGCTCACTTCCGGGAACCTCCTCCATCAGCTCACCTGTCTCCTGCAAAATGGAGTCAAACTGTTTTGCCGGAATCAGCGCCCGTATGGTAACTCCGTTTTTGTCTCTTCCGGTAAACTCAACCCGGCTCTTACCTATCACATCAATGACGTGATCTTCCAGCTGCTTTAAGCCATTCTCCATCTTTTCCTTCTTCTGTGGGATGGGGGATACTCCGATCTGATCCTTAACATCAGCCTGTGTTGTCTTAACCAGCGCTGCAGAGATCTGGGGCACATGAATTACCACCCGGTCAGGATCAGCCCAATATTGTGCTCCCTCCCGAATCGCTCCGAGAAAGTATACGTCCACTTTACCCTGGGCAAATGTATTCTCAAAATTTCGCTGTTCTGTGACGGAAATACCAAGCCCTCCGGGAAGAATCAGTACCGACTTGCCGTTTAGGTAAGCTTCGTCTGCAACCAGTTTGAAGGAATCCTCATACGCGTTTCCATCTCCCTTTCACTTCCCCAAAGCTCCTTTAGCATACCCTGTGTCTGTAGTGCAGAGCGGCCGAGATAAAACCTGGCATAATAGATAGGAAGATAATGCCAGCCTGCTGCTGCAAGAATAATAGCAACCACCGCTATTCCTGCTGCCCAAATGATGGGTTTCTTCTTATTATTACATGATGCCGGTTTGGCTGAGTTTTTCTTCAAAAAATTCATTAAGTTCAAGCACCTTCTTCCTTAATACGATTCCCACCAACAGGGAGAGTGGAATATACACCAAAACATTTCTGATGTCAATCCAGTAAGCATTTTCATATAGTCCTGCCACACATTCCCTCATAGCGTTTATTAAGTGAGTGAACGGAAGCAGGGGATTTACCATCTGAAAAAATTTCGGTGTTACCTGAATGGGGAACGTACCGCCAGATCCAGCTACCTGTATAACCATAAATACAACAACGATGGCTTTTCCTACGTCTCCAAAAGACACTGTCATGGAGTAGGTTATATTTGTAAAAACAATACTTGCAATCACCGCAGCCAGCACAAATTTACCCGGTTCCAAGCACTGAATTTTCAGCATGTAGAGATCGCCCAGGGAAACAACCAGTGCCTGAAAAATTCCAAGAAGCATAAACGTAAGGTATCTTCCAAAATACGTTTCATACAGCTTCAGGCCCTCGGCCCGTGAAGGCTCCACTTTTGTTTTCAATAATGCCACCAGGATCAGACCTCCTACCCAAATAGCAAGTATGGTATAAAATGGTGCCATGGCTGAACCATAATTTTCAACCGGATATATTTTGTTAGTCTGCATATCCGTAGGCTTCATCATAAAATCGCTGAACCGTTCCGGATCATTCTTCATGATGTCCATTATTTTATTCAGCTGCTTATTATCTGCAATTTTATTTACTTCATTGATCATATCATCGACACGTTCCTGACTCTTATTAATCAGATTCAGGGAACTGTCCAAAGCTTCAATGAGGCTTTGAGATGAAGTATTGACGCTGGTAAGCGTGGTATCAATCTGTCCTACCAGGTTCCCGATGCTGCCAAGTGCTCCTGCAGTGGTTCCCAGGGCATCATAGGTTTTATCCAGACTGTCTTTTAAAGGCACCTCAACCTTACCCTTATAGAAATTATTAATATCAGAGATTGTGTTATATGCCAGAGACAGACTGTCCCCGATGTCATCTTTCATATCACCCGGTAATCTTCTCGTCTCTTTTACAGTTTTTTCAGCTGACTGAAGCTTTACCAAAAGATCCTGCTGCTGTTTCACTGCGGCCCCTAAATCCTGCTGGATCTGAGTTACATCTGTTAATTTGACAGGAAGCTTGGTATTGATATCATTTAAAAGCTTGCCGAAGCTGTTTAACTGGGTGATCATGGCGGAAGTCATGCTTTCCATGGCCTTTAAGGTATTGATTGCTGCATCGGCTGATGTATCTGATATATTACCAAGCACATTAAATGTTTCATATACCGTTTCTTCTGTCTTGGTAATCTGATCCAGGGTATCATCCACTCCTTGCGTAACTATATCAGACATCCCTCTTGTGGAATCAACCAGAGTCCTGGCACTTTGGGCGGTATCTTCTCCTGAAGTTATCATCCTGCTTACATCGGGCAGGGTACCTTTCACCCCATCATTTAAGCTGTTTACTGTACGTAGAGTACCTTTTAGTACACCAATGGTATCCGTAAGCTGATTAAGACTGTCTTTGATCTCATTCAGGGAGGTGATTGCATCCCCCTCTGTCTGTATCTTTCCTGGTGCTCCAGTCATCGGAATATCCATTTACCAGTTTGCCCATCACTTTGGAAGAGGAGCTGATAAATGTTTCATTGATCTGCTGCTGTACGCTGGCTACGCCCTTATCGGTGATTTTTGTTGCAACAGCATTCTTTTTTTCATTTACATAATATTGTAAAACCGGCCGTTCAATATGGGATGTCAGTACGCTTGATATCTTTGTACTGAAGTCTTCCGGTACAACCACTGCAGCATAGTATTTTCCGGACTCTACCCCATCCATGGCCTCATCCTTATCTACAAACTGCCAGCCGATTTTGTCATTTTTTCTAAGTTCATCAATAATCATCTCACCGATATTAATGGCTGAATCATCAATATCAGAATCAAAAATGCTGTCAATGGATGCACCTTCATCCAAATTGATAACTGCCACCTTTAATCCCTTGGTATTTGCATAGGGATCCCAGCTTGCAGCTATATTAAACCAGGCATATAATGCAGGTAACAGGGTCAGTCCAACGGCAATCAACGTTGCTACCGGGTTGGAAAATATATGCTTTAAGTCTCCCACGAATATTTTAAGTATGTTTTTTACATGTTTTATCATGCTTACCTCCCTTGTAATGGATTCATAAATATGTAGTGAATAGCTATGTATTATAATATTTTATTGCACTAAATGCAATGTCTTATTCTGTTAAAGAATTTTCTTAATTATTATTAACCGGAATGCCAATATTATTAAATAGAGTGCTTCCAGCCCCAGGCACAGAAAAACTCGGACTTCCCAAAAGGAAGTCCGAGTCTTTACTTATTATAATGAACCGGCATCGAAAAAGGCTTCTTAGTCATATATAATGCAATTGTATCAATTATTTTTATCTGATTCCCCGCATTCATAACAGCTTCCCTGATCCCTTCATAAAATCTGGTTTTATAGGGTTCTTTTAATGTTATATGCTCCACCTGGGTTCCTGCTAAGTATTCCACATACTGGTCAGCATTTAAAATCTTTCTATTTTCCATTCGTAATAGTTTAAGTCAGTAAATCCATAATTGAGAACATGTTCGTAGTCCAGTTTGCACGTATACTTTGTTTCAACATAAAAATGCTTTTTGTATACTTCCTCCATCTGTTCATACAACTCTTCATTTCCACTTTTATAATCGGAGTATGTCATGAACATAGCTAAGATGCCACCGGGTTTTAAAAGGTCGAATATTTTAGGAAATCCAACGTTCTCGGGAATCCATTGTATGGTTGCAGCGGAGTATATGAGGTCAAATTTCCGGTCTCCAAAATTGTGGGTCTCAAAGTCATCATTTACAATATGGAAATTATCATATGTACCAAATTTGTTTGTCATGAACTCCGAAAAATTTTTCCCCAGTTCAATTGCCAGATAGTCACATCCTGTCTTTAGGAACGGCTCCGTGGCCTGCCCTGTCCCCGGTCCGATTTCCAGAGCTGATTTGTGGGGACTTAGATCTGTATGGGTAATTATTTTAGAATAGAGCTCCTCACAATACCTTGGTCTCCATTTATCAAACTGTTCTGGAATTGTGTCAAACGTTTTTCTAAAATCCATATCTTCTCCTTTATGGTCTAAATCTGCCGTACAGCCCCATTCTTAAAATTATCATACCACTGGCTCATCTCCTCATCACTGTCTACTTTAAGGATTTTAAAAATCTCATAGGCAAATTCAACGGCAGCCGTTTCATTGGCAGTCATGATCCCTCCATCTACTACGACCTGAGCGGGGATATAGAGGTCTTCACCTTTGTAGTTTTTTGCGCTCTTGAAATACTCCAAAGAATCTCCGGTATGCTTAACATGGTCAAGGAATCCATGTTTACACAGGAAATAGGTTGCGCCACAGATTGCTGCCACTGGAATCTTCATACCGATGAGCTGTTTGACAAATTCTTTTATTTCTATATAATCGTTTTCTTCCCAGGAAAGACCTCCCGGCATAATTACCATGGCAAGATTATCATAGGAATGGTAATCTTCAATGGTATAATCAACGCTGGCTCTGATACCACCCATTGAGGTTTTAGGAAGTTTATCCATCGCTATGGTTTTTACTGTATAATCGGAAAATGAATTAATTACGGCAATTGTGTAACTTCCTTCCCAGTCGCACCATTGGTGAGTTAATACAATTAGAACTTCTTTTTGCATAATATTGGTTCCTCCCCCCAGGCTATATATAGTTTTATACCTGTATGATAATTATATTATCTAAAAAAATGTCAATTTTCAAGAAAAAGCTTTGTACCGCAATATATTTTTGTTGGTTTGACACAGTAAGATTACAATGGTAAACTTTGGTTATAGATATTAATAACACGTGGTTAAGAAAAATTTATAATGGAGTATTATGAAAAAATATATTATTATTTTAGCTTTCCTGGGATTATTTTTGTTGAGCGCTTGTAGTAAATCCTCGTCTACAGAGAGCGTTACTAATGAACAAATGTCTCCCAACTTATTCAGTACAACTAAATTAGAGAATGAATCTAGTTCATCAAACATATCATCTACCCCTACAGCTTCTGACACCGGTCTATTATCCCCTATGCAAACTTTTAAATCAGTGCTCCTAAATGAACAAACTCTATTATGTACGGATAAATCCCCCTATGATGACTTAGATCATGAATGGAATGGTTACTTGAATGAACTTGCTTATGATTCAAATTCAATTAAAACGCCACAATTTGCTGTAGTTGATTTGGATGGTGATGGAATATCTGAGGTCGTGCTGGCGATAAAAGATTATAACGGGTTTATTATCCTACGATATAAAGAGAGCAAGGTATATGGCTTTATTGTTTCATATAGGTCAATGTATAATCTCAAAGCAGATGGTTCATTTATGACATCAAGCAGCTCAAGTGATACTTCCGTGAGCAAGATGCTGTTTATTGGAGATACTTTTTTTCAGGAAGATATTGTAAATTCAGTTGGGGGAACTCCTGACATTACCTATTATATGCATAATAAGCCAATTGATAAGGACACATTTGATAAACACTTAGATTTGTTTGATTGCTTGCTAGATGTAGAGTGGCATGATTACTCCAAACAAGCAATAGACCAATTGCTTGTTGACAGTACAGATACGAAAAACGTACCGGTGTTACCGAAGTCAGATTCTTACGACAGGCAAAATTATTTGGATTCTCTTGCTTATTTAATGGATCTTAGAGCTTACTATAATATCAGTCTTGAAGACCAGGAAGAAGTCAATTCAAATGCTCGCAATTACTATAATGACTGTTATAATGAGATGAATAAGATATTTCAATTATGTTTAGAAAAATTATCTGGAGATGAACTGGAAGTTTTAAGAACCACCCAGCAGAAGTGGCAGGATCGTTACGATCAAAGACTATCTGAGTATTTTAGTGAGCATAATGCAAATAATATGAAGGATCTTGTAGATCAATCCGTATATTATCAATTAGGGGATATGATGTTAAATGAAATATTTTACCTCATAAATCTTTATTATAACAATAATTTTTATAATTGATCCATAAACAACCATCGAAAAGGGCTCTGCGTATATACTCCATTCACAAAGCCCTAAATCCATATAAAACCAACTCAATTTAGGATAATAAAAATCCTATTTAATGTAGGGCGGGGTCCGGAATACCAGATGCCCTCTTTTTTATATTTACACTTTCGTATAAAGCAAAAGCTCATTTTTTTGAAATCATAACCGTCTACTACAATTAGTAAACGGTTTATTAAAATTACTCGCCAATTTTTCCTATCTTTAAGCCATTCATCTCCTGATAGTAAAACAAACAGATTAAGTGTTATTCGGCAGCTCGTCCGTCTACTGTGTAAGAAATTTATTCACCGTCAGACAGATGGAGACTGCAACTGCCGTTTGCAATATTGTAGGTTGTTTCTCCCACCTTGATAGTTTCTTGATTCATGTTAAGTCCTCCTTATGAGTTTGTTAAATATGTTGCACTGAATAAAAATCCAGATGGCAACGGTACGTTAGATGTAGGTTGAAATACTATTGCTCCACCATTCTCAACATAACAGTTTGCCATTACAGCCTGGCTACTATATTGTATAGATATATTTTCGACAAATGGACGTGGTATACCATATATTCTATACAAACCATATGCTGACAATACTATCGTCGGAGATATACTTATAGAAAGTGTTATTATTGCCGTCCCAGACAGATTACCATGCCTGACATACCCTCCACCAATAGTACCCCAAGTACAAGACAGACCAGATGTAATTAAGCCTGATATCTGTGTACCGTTGGGTTGAATCTCCATACCTCCACCATCATTGAATAATTTAGTAGTGGCGCAAATTATTTACTATGCAATTAAATTTACTTAGATTCGATAGTCTAACTCCATAAGTAAGTCCAGTACCATGCAAAGTCCCAAAAAAAGCAGTAGAACATGCTAAAATTGATATTCCAGTACCAGTGTTACCAGACAGAGTCATTTGTCCTGAAACATATGAGGTACTACCTCTTGCAACACACATAGAAAATGATCCCTCAGCTGGGGTGCTACGGAAATAATATATATTCCACATAATGGTAGCCCAAGAATGAAAATTAGCCCCGTCAGTAATTAATAATGAATTAGTTGATATAGCATGTATTTCACTGGTAGAAGATGTTATGATGATGTTAGATCCCAACACAGTAAATGTATTTGTTGAAATATCTCCAGACAGTATAAGTTTAATAACGCCGGAAGTAGAGAAACCACTTATTATAACTTCCTCCGGATAAATTCCGGTGGCTATGTGGATATTTCCTGTGTACCCACCTAAATCTTTAGGTAATATATCAATTGCATGTTGTATTGTTTTAAATGGATTTCCAGATGTACCATCACCAATTGTATCTGATCCTGTAGTTGCAACATATAAATTTACATCTGTACTAAGTGTGCCAATAACAGCACCAGAAGACTTTACAATGATCCCTCCGTTATCAGTCCCATATAATCTTGTTGCTATTAAATTGTTGACCGTACAAGTTATTAGACCATTTCTATAACTATAAAATCCGGTATCAAAACCTGTGCCGCGAATAGTACCTAAACCTGCTCTCGAATTATTTACCGCAAAAACTGCAACATCTGTATTACCAGTCAATGCAATTATTCCAGATGCAGTTAAATTAGATGTATTATCGATTATAATTGATGTATTTCTGGTTAAGTATTCTTTATACCCAGTAATATTCCAGTTTACTGCTATTAGTGAAAGGGCATTACCAGAATCGGTCACAAATAACCAATTACATGTTAACGAAAAACTTTGTCCAATAGTTCTAATAACCGCATAGGCATTTTGTATTGTAAAGTTATTTACTGTAATATTGCCAGAAAGTCTTAGTTGTACACGACCATTAATAAAATTAGAAATTACAACAGATTCGTCGTATACACCTATGCCAATATCAATAATACAATCAAATCCATTTAAGTTTTCAGGAATAGTACTTAATGCTTTAGTAATAGTTGCGTATTTGTTTGACTGTGTGCCATCACCATCAGTATCTGACCCCGTATTTGCTGATACATAGATGATCTTATCTCCGGAAAGAGGTCTTATGTTTTTCATGAACGTCAGCACTTTCCCGAAAAACCGCTTAACACTCTCACCCGCAGTCGGGATCGGATACTTATCCTCTACAGTATCCAGAGTTTCAATGACGGTTTCTGATATATTGCCACCGATTGCATCCACCCGCTCCAATACATCCTGGATTGTAGCCGTTCCGGAAGGATTCACGGTAATATTGAGTTGAGGGGCATCCTGAACCACATTCTGAATATTGTAGATATAAGAGGTAGATGCTACCCCATTGTATTGTGGCATTTCATCTGGCATCTCTGCTGTCACAATAGAAAAAAGGACCTCATGTGTCCCGTCCATTGCATATAAACCAATGTTGTGTATGTAGTAGGTTGACGCAATATCCTCATTACTAAACAGTACCCTGGTCTGAATTATTGTTTCATTAAATACCACTGTTTCCGGATCACAGACTGTTTGCCTGACGCCCTGCATATCCGTCAGACGTTTTAAATCTGCATTGTCTGGATACGCGAAATCAGATGTTTTCGCCTTCGTAATATTCAGCTTGATCTCTCCCGCCAAAGCCCGTGCTATTAATTTTTCTCCAACAGTCGTCAAAACTGCTTTATTATATTGTCCCATAAAACCTCCTTAAATTGTAATTACCTTTGTTCCACTTAACGTTGAACCCAGACTTAAAACACCTTTAAAATTCTTTGTATTCACCTGCCTGGCGGTAATCTGTATATGTGCTGGTAAAATATCCCATAGCAAATTGTAAAGAAGATCAACGGCTCCATAACGGTCTGAGGTAATTTTAATATCAATTAAACTTTTTACCATCTACCATAATCTCGTATCCATCTACTCCATAAAGCTCCGCCAGACGGTCTTTTAAAAACCCTACCGTAAAAGGAACTACCGTATTATACCTCTGCATGATACGACTTCTTCTGAATTCCAGGCTTTCTCCCTGATAAACAATCCCAAATCTTTTCTCTAACAGTAAAATAGTCGCTTCATCAGCAGTCTGTATATAACAATTATTCCTCACAGAACGGATACAATCTTCGGCTTCTTCCAGTTCTATGGCCTCTGTTTCCAGCAATTCATTAAATTCAACTACATTTTGAAACCACTCCGGAAGAAGCATTTTCAGATCAACTGCCATTAACCGTCACCTTCCCTAATATCGGCACCTGCTGCAGCGAAAATCTTCCTTGCATACCACGTCAGTTGCCGCACCGTTTATTAATACTTCAGTTACATTTACCACCTCTGGAATATCAAGAATTGCATAAATTATTCTGGATATATACACAGTAACGGCATATTCTATTTTCTGGCTTTTCACCATGGTTCCCCATGACTGACGGACTGACTGGAGATATTCCTGTATTTTCTTTTCTATCTGGCTTTTATAGGCGAAACCTACATCAGATACAGTATTAAGGAACTGAACCTTAAGAGAAATATCTAACTCCAACTCAGTTCCCGTCCCAATCGTGACTGCTGCCCCGATGGGAGCAAGTCCATAACCACTTGCCGAAGGCACTGCTCCCCCTTCTTCCAAAGGACAAATGGTTTCTTGAACTGCATGTATCAGTTCCTCGCCCGCAGGACGCAGATTCCCGTCAAGAATGCTGCACAGAACCGTACCGCCTCCCTTCCATGCCGGATAAACCTGTACTTCTCCTACTCCGTCTATGGCAAGAATCGCATTGCGGTAAGAGGCTATGTTACCTCCAAATGATGCCACATCAAAAAGTTGCCAGATACCGTTCCCGCAAAGAACTATCTTTCTCTTCTTCCGTTCCTGCTGATAAAAGTTCAGTAAGCTCTGCAGAAGTCAGCCCGGTGACATAATCAATTGCTATCAACTGGCCGGTATAATTATTTCCGATTTCTCCGGTAACTTCACATTTCATTTTATAGACATAACCAGTCTCCGTCTGCCCAATGAATTCTGTAACCTGATAAGTCAGGTAACCATCACCTGTAAGGGCAGAAAAACGGGACCCAACCGGAATCGTTCTGTTAAATACACCCTTTTTAACTGCATAAGTAGACGCTTTTCTCTCAATCCCCCGCTCTGCTACCAGTAAGTCCAGGAAATTACCTCCTGCGGTTTCGGCGTAAGCATTCTTTTGTACAGAGTCCAGATCAAGATACAAGCCTTCCAGGTACCAGCTTTCTGGTCCAAGAGCGGTCTGAATCATTGATCCCTCTCTTTTGTCTATGGTATCGGGTACACGCTTTAGCTGCCTGCTTAATATATTTCCATAAGTTTTATTACTAAAATCTATCAAATTTCCACCTCCTCTGAAAGAGTACCAAACGCGGTCTTTAACTGAAAACCGCATTTTATTGTACCGGTGTCAGTTATCTCAAAAACAAAGTTATCCACTGACAAAAACCGAGAGTCTACGGAAAATGCTTCTCTGATCCGTCGTTTTAACATACTTGTCACATATTCTGGCGGCTTGCCCACCAGTTTTTTTAACTCTCTGCCAAAATTTGAAGAATAGATCTGGTTTTCATACCGTTCCACACTCAATATAATATCAGCTGCCTGTTTCATGGCCTCCAGACCTTGTCCCATTTTTTTAATTGTCCCAGTTCCTTTGTCAACCAGATATGTATCCGTAGGGTACTCCCTCTTCTCGCCTTCATATAAAAATGCACTTGATGAATCCGGCAATGTTGCCATGTTTTTTCTTCACCTACACTTTCGAAATTACTATGTAGCTCTGACCGGAGTTGGCTTTTAAGTATAAAACCTTATCTCCTGGCTTCAGACCTTTATTAATTATTACAGTTTCTCCCTGAACGGTAATAGCCTTGTATCGTACATTATCTGTCATCACTGCCACCGGTTCCGTAACATTTAACCTTGTTGCCTCTATGCAAAGTGTAAGAGGCGAGGCCGATATAACAGTGGCATAACCTGTATCAAGTAAATCCAGGGCTCTTGTTGTATCAATAATAATGGATTGCAGTCTTTCAATTAATTCCACCCAAATATACCTCCTTATCAACAATCCTGGCTTCCAGGTTCATTGTGTGTTCTCCGGCGGCAAAGGTGTGCTTTACTTTATCCAGAATTAATAAATACCTGTTTTTCAGTTCTGGTACATCCTTAAGTTTAAAGTAAGCCATTGCACCTGCTTTTAAATCCGGTGCTCCGCCTACACCGTTTATGGTTATTGTTTTTAATACCCGGTCATAATATGCCATCATAATATTTCCCTGCTCACTGATCTGGGCATCGTTTAGGTTCTCATCCACTTTAACAAAATTCTGGAGTAATCCCCATTTTTTAATTGTTGTCTGATCTCTAAAAATGTAATTGTCTATCTGGCCAGTTTCCTTATTTGATTTCACCAGCTTCACCTGATTATACGTATCTGTATCAATATCTGATTTATAAGTGTAATCGGTTATAACGCTTCCATTTCCAATCAGGATATCTGATTTCATATTCTGGGCTTCTCTAAGACATAGCTTTCCGAAATCGTCATAAAATACAAAGGTTTTTCCAGTTTTATATTGAGTTAACATAAGTCCGTATTCAATAATATCCAGGCATGAAGTATTCTCCTTTGTCAGCTTGTCAAACGAGTGTCCTGTATCTTCCAGAACACCCGTTTTAAGCTCCATATCTGTTGCAATCTGCTGAATGATTTCCCCAAGCGTTTTATTTATAAAGCTGTAGCTGGCATTGCATTTTAAATACCGCAGCTGATCATAGGCCGTAACTGATATCTCTCCCCCGCGGTTTTGCTCAATAACAAAAACAAATCCCAGAAAAATTTCTTTTCCATCAACATAGAATTGAACTCTTGCACCTTCCGTAAGGTTTAGGGATTGGTTTTTAAGTAAAGTAAATGTCAGAGTACCGGCACTTCCGTTTCTGTTGGTTGTATAAGTGACGCTTTCGGTCACAGGGGCATAATCAAATAAGGTGTTGGTTTCAGTATTCAAAACCAGAAGTTTATAACTCATCCGGTCACCTGCAGCTGATCTGCCTTAATCCAGCCACGGCTTCCCCCGATCAGAATTGGATAAGGTCTGGAAGCATCTGGAATAATCCTTGAGACTACAGTAGATAAGTTATTAGCCGTACCAGTCGGCTTATCCCCATAACTGCTGCTGTAGTAGGTGCCATTTGCCATAACGGTGGCTCCTACCCTTAATTCCAAAGCAGGGGATTCGGCTCTTTGTGAATTATCGGAAGTGGAAGAACTGTCTGTATTGTTATTATTTTCCAGGGGTATTTTTATAGGTGCGTAATTCCGGTATTCTTTGAATTTAATCTTGTAGTATACGTCTCCTGCTTCCCCACCCTTTTCCGTTGTTTCAAAATCTGCAATCACTGCACTGATATTGGTATCATACATCCTGCTTCCACCTGCATTATACCGGCTTATGACAAGATCACATATTTCCTGATTATCCATGGCATCCTTTATGGCCTCCACATAGTCCCCTGGCTCCATCCAGTCATGTCCGTATATCAGTGGATCATCACTGTTTCCCGGGAAATAGGAGTCCCAGGATACCTCCATTAAAGAAGGCAGCCTGGGAACTATGATTTCACCTATATCCAATATATCATAGGTTTTATGATCGGCCGGATATGAAATAGTATACTCCTTTGGATTGACAGGGAATTCTATGGTGTCTCCACCAATATCTGCAAAATTTATATCTGTTTCGCATAATTCCTCCTAGGTTACTAAAACATTGCTGCTGACTGACTGCTGTACTCCAAGTATATTGTTTAACGCTCCCACTATAGAATCTACATCAGATCCGCCACCGCCATGTACAGTCTGATTGATCGTCGCATTGGTCTGTGGTACCGTCAGATTGACAAGGGCTACATACTGCCGCTCTGATAAATCTCTGAGAAGCTTAATGTTCTCATCAGCAATGTTTACATCCTGATTGATTTTTTCTACACTGCCTACTTTATCCACACCTGATACATTTCCTATGTTATCGGTCATAGATCCGAAGCCATCTTTATTGTCTCCTAAGGTTCCTGTATATTTACTTATTGTTTCAATAGGATCAATTTTCAAGTTATCAATTTTTTCACCTATATTTCTAAAAAATTCTCCACTAGCTGCTGCTGTTTCCTTTACATCAATGTTATTCATTCTTTCTATTTTAATATCATTTTCGCCTAAGTTTTCTTTCACCCAGGATTTAACCTCATCCCTGAATCCGGAAACTGCAGATGTAAGATCACTATCAAGCATTGCATCTATGACACCTGCTGCTGTTTCTACAATACCAAGAATGCCGTCAAATACATCAGCAAACATTCGGACTGTCGCGCCTAACGGATCGTTCCAAACATTTGCAAAAAATTCAGCAAATGAAGCAATGACATTCCAAAGAGCAACAAAAATGTTATATCCAACCGCATAGATGGTTCCAAAAATCTGCCCGACCCAACCACCTATTTCTTCCATTCCAACGCCTAATTTTTGGGCAGCAATAAGAGCGCTGGCCAGAACAGCTATAAATAACAGCAATGGCAAGTTTGCAACAATCCAGGCCCCTGCTGTAGCCAGTGCACCTCCAACAGTTGACAATGCTACTGCTATTGCAGCACTATTTATTATAGCAAGCATTACTCCAATAGCTGCAAGTACTGGCAGTATAAATCCCAGATTATCAACTATAAATCCAGCTCCAGTCGTCAGCATTCCAATTACTCCTTCTGCTACATCAGCCAGAATATCAATTGCACCTACAATTCCACCAAGGGCTTTCTGTGCACTATCACTGTTTAAAAATTCATTAATGTTCTCTGCAACTCCGCTTAGTGAATAAGTTGCCGCATTTTTTATTAATTCCCAAGCATTAGTCCATGTCATAGGTACACTCTTAAACTCTTCGTTTATATTATCCGTTGCACCAAGCATGGCATTTTTTACAATGTCTGAGGTGATTTTTCCTTCGTCAGCCAGTTTCCTGACTTCTTTTACAGGTTTTCCCATATAATCGGCAATTGTCTGAATAATATTGGGAGCTGTACCAGAAACCGCATTAAACTGCTCACTTGTAAGCACTCCGGCTCCCAGTGCCTTGGTTAGCAGTTCAGACGCAGAAGCAGCATCCTGCTGGCTGGCCCCAGCCGACTTTAGCTGCTTATTCATATTTTCTGCAAACGCAACAACTTCGTCACTGCTGGAAAAGGCATCTCCTGCCCCCTTTGCTAAGGCGGTCACTGCATCTACAGTTCCAAGATAGCTCATTCTGGTTCGTTGGGCAGACTGATAAATGAGTTCCTGTATCCGGCTGGTTTCCTCCAGGTCATTGCTGGCAGCTCCATTTCCCTCTGCTGAAGCGTTTTCAGAAGGGTGAAAGCTTTTGTTCATTCCATTTACACGTGTATTGGACTGAGACATCTTATCTGATAATCCAATCAGCCCTTTTCCTGCTGTTACTCCCAGCGATCCTATTTTTTTAATTGTGTCCTTTAACTTTTTTCCAAATTCTACTGACTGTTTTAATCTTATATTGTATTCATCCTGCTCTTCCTCAGCCTTTGTAGTATTTGCAACCACCTTTTTTATGTTTTCATTGATTTCATTCATCCCTTGAATTGCCACAAATTGGGAATCTTCTCCCATTTTCTCAATTGAGGCAGTAATGCGATCTAACTGCATTACTGTCTCACTGCTTGACTGTCTTATATTTCCGATTATTGCACCGGCCGCTCCACCCATGGAACGGCGCATTGTCAATTCAGTTTTTACAGCAGCCTGACTAATTCGCCCCAATTGCTCCACCGAAGAATTCCCAAGGTCAATGAACCGGGAAAAAGATTCACTGAACTGATCACTTACTACTAATTCTCCTGTTATCGTTTCCATTGTTCCTCCTCTACTTCTTTGGTCGGCTATTAATTTCTTTCACCGCCATCTGGAACATTAATATTCTATCGTTTTCCGGAAGCCTGGCAACTTCTCCGGGGAAGCGGCCGTGGTTAACAAACATATAGTAAGCCAACTGCACGTCCATATCTCCCCCGTTTAAGAGTTTTTTGCTTCTTCAATCTTTTCTCCCATGCTCTTCATGTCATTTAATTCCAGAATTGCATTGGATAAACGGTTATATTCTCCCACGCTCAGCATCTGGGAAGGAACCTCCAGGGGATCTTCGGTTCCGTAATATTTACACATTTCCTGATCGCTGAAATCCGGCTCCTGAACACATGCAAGTATCAGTCTTCTGGTATAAAGAATGCTGTCTGTTTTCTCTACCGGAACCCCATCAACCTTAGCTGTTTTACGACTCATGCGGGCAAGCTTCTCATTTTCCTTCTGGGAAATAGCTTTGATCACAAATGGGACAGGCTTCCCATCTTCTCCTTTAAAACGTTCGGAAATAATTACCTCTTTGGTTACTCCCTCCACTGATGGCTGTAAAAAATGCTTTTAATGCACTCATAAAATCCTCCTATTCTCCCAGCTGAACCGGGCTTGAAAATGCGTTTAATACTTCTACGTTAGTAAAGCTGAAAGCAATATCCATTGTTAAAAACTCTGTATCTGCGTCCAGCATGGCAATGGGGAGCTTCTGGAGTTTTACGTTGTAAAGAGCTACCGTCTGGCTGCCAATGGAACTGCCTTCATCTTCATTGGTAATCTGAATTGTAAAGTAAGGAAGTGCTCCCGTCTTTAAATAAGTTTTCAGCATGTTTAAAAATTCAGGTGTGCCATAATATACTGTGGCAGAACCGGTAAGGGAAACACCTGATGTCTTTTTCTGTACCAGATTGGTTCCAACCACCTTAAAATCAGATTCCTGAAACTCTGCATCTGCCTGAATTTTCTTTAATCCGAACATCTCCACATTGCGTCCGTCTATTACTGCAAAGGCTCTTCCGGCCTTTCCGTTTAAAGCATCGCGTTCTAATAAAAAGCTCATAATCTACCTCCTCCTAATCCGTCAGGGTTGCTGTGATATAAATTTTTTTCCACTGCAGCTACCGGCTGAATTGCCAGTGTTATTAAAACTGCATTCAGTGCATTTCCCGCTTCTACGGTCACATCATCAGATTCAAAATTCTGGATTCCTCCATTTGCCTGAATCTCATTTAAATACCCTACAATCCAGGATTTTAATAAGTCCCGGCCTGTAGCGTTGTTCTGAGTCTTCCCAACAAAATTCTGGGAGAAATTCTTATAAATATCGCTGGTAAGAGTATCAGCGGTCCGAATTACCTGGTTTAAGCTGAATGCTTCTCCTTTGTTTGCCGTGTAAGAAGTAAGTGTGTTAATATCTGACACGATCTTAACGGAACCAAATTCTTCAAAAAATACAATCTGCCCTTTGTCCAGCGCTTCATCAATTTCTGCTGATGTCAGACGCGGAGATACATCTGCTGCGTTGGGATACTGGGCATAAACCAGAGACTCCGTATATTTTGCTCCTGCCTGCACACCGCCAACCCACCAGGTTGTCTTCTGTGGAGATAGTATAGTTCCATCTGAGAGCACAACCCCGTTTTTAACAGAGATGACTGCCTCCGTATCGCTTTCAGCACCAGACATAACTGCCTGACACTTCCTACCTGAATTTTCACGCATCCGTTTAATAAAGGCTGTGTATGCTTCCTTAATTGTGTTGTCAGCGCCGTCATAGATAAGAATCTGAAAATTGCGGGATTCCAGAGCAGTTAAAAAGGTGGAGTACTCTGCATTTTTCACTGTACCATCGCTGCCTCCTGTTAAAGAAGTCCCTGCGGAAGCTGCCAGGTTACCGCTACCGGAAAAAGTAACCCAGTCGTTTCCTTTTAAATCAGAAGCAGTTTTTCCTGTCTGAGTATTTTTTACTGATCCTTCTACAATGGTTCGTACTACATAATTACCTGACTCATCCGGGTCCTGGGTAAGTGAAACGGAAATGTCATTACCACGTACCCCCTGATATCTTGCAGTAACAGTGAGCTCACCAATAACAGCCGTGGCCTTTGCCGAGCCTTCTGCAGCCGGACGGTAAAGCATAACCTTTGCAGGTCCGCTTGTACGCTCACTTCCTTTAAAAATCTCTCTTAAAAACAATGACTTTTCACTGGTTGCAGAGTAGCCAATGTAGGACGCAAAATCGTCCCCGGCAGTGATTGTCATAAGTTCGCCTTCTGGCCCCCATGACAATGGTTCACAGATTGCTACAATTCCCCTGTCCCCTACTTTAACCGACTGCTCCATACTTGATTTTACATTAATGTAAACACCCGGCTGCTTTTTACTTTGAGATGTCCATGTTCCTCCAGCCATTTACTTTTCCTCCTTATTTTCAAAAAATTTATCAACAATTTCCTTTGCTTCTTCCAGCGTATACTCCGGTTTTGTAAGAAGCACCTTTGCAAAGTCCGGTTGATATCCGGAAAATTCCTTGCTTGCAAGAAGTGCCTCCCTATTAAATTTTACCGGTTCTCTCACTGTTTTTTTTGTGTCTTTTGCTTTTGACATCTTTGATTCTTTCCCCTTTCTTTTTTGTTTTTTAAGGTAGCGAATAATAATAAAAAAGAGTCTCCTGTGTGGAAACCCTTTTTCATACTACTAATATAGCATGTTGATTTGTCCCTTGATTACCAATCTTAATTTTTTCTTTTATCCAGAAGCCAGTAAAATTTACGGCGCCTGTCATAATATGTATTGTGACTGCAGGGAATTTCCATTATCATTCGCAAATATTCATACGTAATATCTTCCTCTGTCACAGCTTTCATTATATATTTGTAAATGTCCGCATCTGTTTCTATTGCCGTCTGTTCGATCAGCTTACAGTTCTGCTCAAGCATCACCCTTCTGATTGCAAGCTGCTGTGTAACGTCCACCGGACTATGAGACGATGGCATACTGGCAATTCTCACAGATTTAACTGTATCTGTTTTATACTTAAGCTCCTCTCTCCATTCTCCATATTGAAGACACCAAAAATACAATTCCCAGAAACGGTTTTTACTGATTCCGTATTTGCTATAATTTAAAGGTCTGACATTTCCCATTCTTTTATCCTCCCTGATATTTTTGCTTTATTCACAGTCACGTTGCTCATTATTGATATTTGCTATTTGCCAAACTATATTCGAGGCAATTTTTTAGTTCAATATTTTGAACTTATTGATTAAAAAATAAACCACATCTATGTATTTCAATTATTTGTATTATATGGCTGATTTGTTAACTTTTAAGTTCAATGTTTTGAACTACCCGTATCATAGCATGATTAGATTCTTCTGTCAATGCAAAAGTTCAAACATTCAAACTATAGGATTGTTATATTGAACTTTTATGTGACATATGATATATTATATAGAGAGAGGCGGTTTATATAATGAAAAATGAAAACACTGCTATTCGATTAAAAAAAATTATGGAAGATAAAAATTTACGTCAGACCGACATATTAAATCTGGCGATTCCTTTTTGCAATATGTATAACGTTAAGATGAATAAATCTGATATCAGCCAATATTGCGCTGGTAAAACAGAGCCTAACCAGAAGAAATTGTTTGTTCTTGGTAAAGCTCTTAATGTGAGTGAAGCCTGGTTAATGGGTTTTGATGTACCTATGGAAAGAGTGCAGACTCCTGATTCAAGCGAACATAAAGTCAGTGTTCTTTCCTCTGATAATGAGCTTTTTATTAATTATAATAAGCTTAATAGTGCAAATAAAAGGAAAGTACTTGACTACAGTAAAAATCTTTACCAAATACAGCTGATGGAAGAAGAAAACAACCGCCATCTTCTCACCAATGCAGCCCATGAACGTACTGACATAGAAGTGACTGATGAAATGAGAGAATATGACAATGCTTTTTTTGATGAATAATTAGGGTATAGGAAGTCATCTGACAGTTACTCTTAACGCACAACCCCCTCCTGTATACCAGGAGGGGTTGTGTGTGATACGTATCTATAATTCAATTATCATTCCACCCAAGCCCCATCACTACCTACTTTATATCCATCCGGGGTCGTTGTATTGGTGTACATGGCACCATCATCACCACAGTAATACCACTTTGATTTCCAATTGATCCAACCGGTAACCATGGTTCCTGATTCATTCATAAAATACCACTTATCATTCTTATATTGCCAACGGCTTCCGGGGCCTTCCAGTCCCTTCTTCGATTTACCAAAGCTGATTCTAGAAGCATCTTCGGAAGTAACCTGTAAAACATCTGACTTACACCATGTTCCCTTGAGGGAGGAATCCGTTACTGCACGAACCTGATAGGAATACTTACCCTCTTTAGTTATATAAGCTGATAAATCATAATTAGGGTCTTTCGTAATAAATGAGCTTATTAATCCGCTGCCACGGTAAAGTCTTAGCTGATATTCATCGGCTTCACTTACTGTATCCCATCTCACCAGACCGTTTGTTATATCCCATTTCATCCCATTTACATTAAGATCAATCACATTCAGACTATGATTGCTGCTATTGTCATTTAAGGCATCAAATATGATATAAATCTTCATATCTGTTTCATTCATCAGGCCGCCGATCACAGTTCCTTTGGTTCCGGTAATTTTTATATTTTTCACAGCCCGATTAGAAAAAGTATAATTGCCATCAGTCCTGAGCCGAACCACAAGTGTTGGCCGGTCAATATCCTTAAAATCGCCATCTGGTTCATCTATATCGTATACTTTATCTAAGTGATACATATTAGAATCAGTTGTAACCACCACATCTAAATTACCGTCTCCGCTTGATGCTCCTCCAGCTGATAGGATATCCACAGAAACATCATTGATTGTGCTGGAAGCCGCCATAGAAGTAAAGGGGGCTGCCATAATAAAAAAAGCTGTACCTAAAGTAATCAAAGTCTTACTGCCACAAAACATATCATTCCCTCCTGCATACATTTATTTATAAAAAATTATTAATTCATACCAACGACACGCGAATGATCCTCCACAGCCGATGTATTTGAATTTCCTGTTTCAATCCTATATCCATCCTCATCAATCTTATAACCGTCAATAACTGTATTTTTTAATACTTCTCCATTTTCATTATAATAATGCCACTTTCCATCATAATACTCCCACCCACGGTTTTTATTGGTACAAAGTCCACTATCTGCAAATACATAATCTTTGCTGCCAATTCTTAATGTGGTGTTGCTTACTAAATTCCCCTGATTATCAAAATAAAACCACTTACCATTGCCGGTCTTTAACCAGGTGCTTACTAAATCTTCACCCTCTAATTTACAACGCCATTTGTCATTTTGCTGGTACCACCCCGGATACTTACTTTTATCGTCTGAAATAAAACTTGATTCGGGTATTAAAATTCCGTTTTCATCCAATTTTTTTCCATTCACAGTGGTATTTTTTAACATCACTCCATTATCATCAAAAAAGTACCATCTGTTATTACAATCCAGCTGCCAGCCAGTTTCTATTTTATTTGTACAGTGACCATCCGTTGCAAAATCGTAGTTTTTTCCGTCAATTGTAAGAGTTACATCATGAACCATGATACCCTGCTTATCAAAATAGTACCACAATCCAGTATCAAATAGCCAGTCTTCCGATACATTTCCTACTACCATTTCTTGATCTTTCAATAATTCGCCTCTATAGTACCATTTGTCATTTTGCTGATACCACCCAACCTTCAGACCTGGACCGCTTGAGGCCGATCGAATCATGTTTTCCGTGTTTAACGCCTTTACCTGTAAGTTATTGGATAATATAATACAGGCGGCAATAACGCAGCTCAATGCCATTTTAAATGTAATCTTATTGGAGCCTTTGCTAAATTTTTTGATCATATTTATTCTTTCCTTCATTTGATTATTGGTTTCAAAGTAAATGGGCATCTGGGTATATTCATTCTTATTAAAATAGGATTTGGAAATATTGAGAAGAGTCATTCCATATTCAATGTTTTCATCTTCATTAAGGAGTTCCAGCACACAAGCATCACAGGTACACTCTCTGTAAATCCTCATCTTTTTAACTGCAATCCATGCCAGGGGGTTATACCAGTGAATTAATAACGCTATGATACTAAACAGATTATAAAGTACGTCTTTTCTTTTGAAATGAACAAGTTCATGTAAAAAAATATGGGATATCTGAATGGAATTACTGATATGAAGAATATACTCCGGGATGTAAATAGTCGGCTTTATAATTCCAGTAATACATGGGCTTTTAATCCGGTCATTTATCACAACTCTGATTTCTTGTTTTATTGATAAATTTGCCTTCAGTGTTTGTATTAATGCCAACGTCTTCTCGTCACCAGTATTGGCTGCACCTAAGATTTTACGTCTGAAATTATAGTTGGTAATTAACAAAAAAATATTAAACGATACGAATCCAGCCAGCCATATAACGGATGCAATCTGTAAAATGGCGGGGAGAAAGTCATTGTTATCACGGTTTTCAGGAACCTCATCTGTCATACTGCTATTCATGTCTAAGAGTGGCTGGTTCATGCCTGTGCTGCCGCTTGTGACAATCTGCTCCGATTGAACCAGCGTGAGATATCTCTGATTTAAGATACTAAATAAATTTAAATCTATGTGATCCGACACAGGAATCAACAGTTTGATCAGGATCAAAACCCACAGCGCATTTTTAATCCTGACATTCAATTTCTCACCAAGCAGCTTTATAATTGCCATAACCAGCAATATAAAGATACCAGTTGACAGAGATGACCTTAAAAAACATAGAAAAACCCTTGTTAAAAACTCCATATCAACGTTTTCTCCTTACAGATCTCCAGATTCATCAGATGATTTACTTTCTCTTTTTTCTTTTAAAACACGTTCCAATTGTTCAATCTGATCCATTGACAAATCTTTATCCTCTAAAAATTTAGTCAGAAGCAGACCAAGTGCTCCATCATATACTCTTTTTAAAAAATCTTTGTTCTCAGATTTTATGTAATCATCTTTCGAGTATAACGGATAATAGTAATAAGTCCTGCCCTTCTTTTCGTAGCTTATGACTTCTTTATTGGCAAGCCGCGTTATAAAAGTTTTAATCGTCTGCTCGGACCATCTATGTTTGGGTGACAGGCTTTGAATAATCTTCTCTGATGTCAGTGGGCTTGAATTCCATAGCAGTTTCATTACCTGCCACTCAGCTTCTGATATCCTGGGAATTTCTTCCACTTATTTTTCCACCTCCTGATAACATGTTTTTTCGTAAAAATTAACATCTACAATTGTAAACCATGGTTAAAGTCTACATCTGTAGATGTTAAAAGTCAAGTGGTTCATTAAATTGTAAGAACTTTTTATGAATCATTTTTGATAATGTCCTTATATACCACATGTGATTATGTCCCAAATAAAATATAGTGTATGATATACCTCATAACAAGAATAGAGGTATGTGCAGTGAAAAGGATTGAATTAAAAATGAATGAACAACACAAATACGATATTATCAAATCCCTCGTGGACCATAATGGCAATAAGAAGGCTGCAGCAGTTAAGCTTGGCTGCACTGAACGACATGTTAACCGACTTATCCATAACTATAAACAGTCTGGTAAGCAAGCCTTTCAACACGGTAATACCGGTCGTAAGCCTGTTCACGCTTTTACTGATGAACAAAAGAATGACATTCTCACCATTTACAACAACAAGTACTATGATGCTACCTTTAGCTATGCCAGTGAACTTTTTGCTGAGAACGAGGGGATTCAAATTTCACCATCCGCTCTCACCAAGCTTATGTACGAGAACTTCACCACTTCCCCTCGCACTACCAAGGCTGTACGAAAACGTCTGTGCAATGCATTACGCAAAGAGCAAGCTAAAACTAAATCCAGAAAAAAGCACGATGTTATTCAAACGGCCATCGTATCCATTGAAGATTCTCATTCACGAAGACCCAGATGTGCCTATTTGGGAGAAATGCTTCAAATGGATGCCTCTGTTCATTTATGGTTTGGAGATTATAAAACGCACCTTCATATTTCTATCGATGACTCCACAGGTCAGCTCGTTGGTGCTTATTTTGACAACCAGGAAACGTTACACGGTTATTACAATGTATTTCATCAGATACTTACCAATTACGGCATTCCTGCTATGTTTTATACGGATAAGAGAACTGTTTTGAATACAAAAAAAAGTAAATCTTCCAGAGTTGAAGATGATACTTTTACTCAGTTTAGTTATGCTTGTAAACAATTAGGTGTTGAAATAAAGACAACCAGCATTGCGCAGGCAAAGGGACGTGTTGAAAGAGCATTTCAGACTTTACAACAACGCCTGCCAATCGCATTACGACTGGCAGGCATCACAGAACTTAACGAGGCAAACGTATTTCTAAACTCCTACATAAAGAAATACAACGCTAAATTCGCACTTCCTATTAACAGTACCAAATCTGTCTTTGAAAATCAACCAGATATTGAAATAATTAATCAGACACTGGCCATTTTAACAGAACGCACTGTGGATGCCGGTCACTGTATTAAGTTTAAACAGAAGTATTACAAGACCATGAATGCCTTTGGATTGCAGACACACTACCATAAAGGAACCAAAGGTCTGGTTATTGAAACCTTTGATAAAAGGTTACTTTACAGTACAAACAATACCGTCTACGAGCTTGAACTGATTCCTGAACACGAGAAGCTATCCAAGGAATTTGATATAAGACCAGCCAAAGAAGTACCGGTAAAACGAAACATACCAGCTACGAGACATCCTTGGCGAAACGAAAACTTTTTAAAGTTCCGAAACTTCAGTCTTACAGAAGAATTGCTCCAATGCTAGTCTTTGAGTGATAAAAATTTGCACCGGTGAACCGGTGCAAATGATTTGGCTATTTTAGGACATTTTCAAAAATGCTTGACAGTGGTTCATTAAATTGTAAGAACTTTTACGTTTTGTGCTCCCAAAACCTTATAACTCCAGTTTCCGTTTCCCCCTTCTACAGAAAGCCGGATCACATCTGCTTCCCGAACTGCCTTGATGTTCATCACAACTTTGCCGCTTAAATCAGTAACTGATGTTTCACAAATTCCCCCATCTTCAAATACAGACAGCCAGAATTCTACTCCGTCACCAAACTCATAATCAGTCCTGCTGTCACAACTGCCAACCGCTATTATACTGTTTTCTCTTACTAAAACCGGCAAACCGAAATAATCAAATGTTTCCTTCTTCCAGCTTCCTCCTTCCACCACTTTTTCACTCAGCACATTCACCCATTTCCCATCCGGCAGATAATATTCTACATCTCCTGATTCCTTAAAAACAGGAGCCACGAGAAGACTGTCCCCCAGCATATACTGTCTGTCAAGAACCTCACATGCCCGGTCCTCAGGAAATTCCATAAACATGGGGCGCAGGACTGGAATCCCATTTTCATGGGCTTCTACTGCCTGCCTGTATAAATAGGGCATTAACCTGCATTTCAGTTTAACAAACTTCCGGAGTACTTCACAGGCCTCCTCATCGAACAACCAGGGAACCCGGTAGGAAGAAGATCCATGAAGACGGCTATGTGAACTTAAGAGACCAAACTGGCACCATCGTTTATACACATCAGCGGTTGCAGTGCTCTCAAAACCACCAATATCATGACTCCAGAAACCAAATCCGGAACATGCCAGAGACAGACCGCTCCGAAGAGTCTCTGCCATGGACGGATAAGAAGCAGAGCAGTCTCCTCCCCAATGAACCGGAAACTTCTGGCTGCCTGCAGCAGCAGAACGGGCAAATAAAACTGCCTCGCCTTCTCCCCGCTCTCTCTCAAGCAGTTCAAAGACAGCTTTGTTATATAAATATGTATAGTAATTATGCATCCGCACCGGATCAGACCCATCGTGGTATACAATCTCTTTTACAGGAATTCTTTCACCGAAATCCGTTTTAAAGCAGTCAACGCCCATAGTAAGAAGGGTTTTTAACTTTTCCTGATACCAGACAGCTGCATCAGGATTGGTGAAATCCACCACACCCATACCTGCCTGCCACATATCGGTCTGCCATACAGAACCATCTCTCTTTTTAATGAAATAGCCATTTTCCATTCCCTCCTGAAACAGAGGAGACTTCTGGGCTATATATGGGTTGATCCAAACACAGATTTTAAGCCCTTTTTCATGGTAACGTTTCAGCATTCCCACTGGGTCTGGAAATGTCTTAGAGTCCCAGGTAAAATTACACCACTCATATGCTTCCATCCAAAACAATCAAAATGAAAAAAACCTGCGGAGGGGGATATCACGCTTTGCCATTCCATCGATAAAACCTGAGGTAGTTTCCTCGTCATAGTCCGTAGTAAAGGATGTGGTCAGCCATAGTCCAAAGGACCAGGCTGGAGGAAGTGAGGGTTTTCCGGTTAGATCCGTGTATTTTTTAATGGTGCCTTTGGGAGTGCCGCCATTAATTATATAATAGTCCAGACGCTCACCCTCTAAAGAAAACTGGATACGCTCCACCTTTTCACTGGCAACCTCATAGGACACATCACCCGGATTACTGACTAAAACACCATAACCCTTATTGGTAAGATAAAAGGGGATGTTTTTATAGGCGATTTCACTGGCAGTACCTCCATCTTCATTCCACATTTCCACGATCTGCCCATTCTTAACAAACGGTGTAAACCGCTCACCCATCCCATAAACATATTCTCCCACGTCAAGTGCCAGCTGCTCCACCATATAGCATTTTCCATTGTCCCGGTTTTTCATATAGGCCATATTCTTTAAGCCGGTACTGGTAAGTTCCCTGTCTCCATCTAAGAATCGGATTCCCCAGGAATCAGGCTGTTTGTCAACAACCGCTTTTGTGTTGCCTGTCTGGAAAATGATCTGTTCTTCTGATTCAACAATATTTACCCTCGGGTCATACTCTTCTATTCCTGTAAAAGGCCCAGGGTCTGCTGCTCCTTCAAAATGAGAGACGGAGATTTTCAAGATATCTTCCATGGGACTGGTAATGCGTATTGTCAGCATCCCCAGGTTCAGAATGTCTCCTCTGCTTCTTATCTGTTTCCCAGGAGCATAAATAGTTAATTCCCCTCCATTGATCCGGCTTCCCCCATATTCTACTGCATAGAGGGGTGTAATTTCCTCTCTTATTTTCCAAAAAACCATTGGTGAATTTCATATCTATTCTCCTTACCTGAATGAATCAGTTTCTGATCCATTTAATCTTTCTGCATCCAGCACGCATTCATCAACCTCTATCCGCTGCTTTAAACGTATATCCGAGACAGAACTTCCCACACAAATATCATACTCATCCTTAGGAACAGCAAAGCACTTTAACTCTTCATCGTAATAAGAAAAATCTTTTTCAGTTAAGCAGAATGCCAGTGTCCTTTTTTCTCCAGGCTCTAATGATATTTTATCAAACCCCCGCAGCTCCATGACAGGCCGCTTTATGTTTTCCCCCGCTGCCCTGACATAAACCTGAACAGTCTCAAGACCAGCTTGGTCTCCGCAGTTTTCCACGTCCGCCTTAACGGAGTAACCCTGACTGGTCTTCTCAACTCTAAGATTCTCATATCCATACTTAGAATAAGATAATCCATGACCAAAGCAATATCTTACCGGAACCTCTTCTGATTCAAAGTAACGGTATCCTACAAATACACCTTCCCTGTAAACAACTATCTCATCTCCAGGAAATTCCCCCAGTTTATGAGCTGGGCAGTCTTTCAGACACCTTGGTAACGTAAACGGCAGTTTTCCGGAAGGATTCACACTGCCCAGAAGAACTCTGGCAAGTGCCCGTCCTCCCTCCATTCCATTGTAGCTGGTATAGACAATTGCTTTGGCACGGTCTGCAAAGGCTTCTAATTCCACCGGTGATCCCGCCAGAACAACGATAACAGCATTTTCATTGACATCTAACACTGCCGAAATTAATTCCTCCTGACCAGCAGGAAGTTTCATATCCTTCCGATCCTGCCCTTCCACATCTGATTCATGATTCAAACCGGTAAAGACTATTACCTCCTCACATTCTGCTGCCAGAATCTCAGCCATTTTAAGTCCCTCTGGTCCCACTCCGGGTTCATAATCCACCCCAATGTTGCCGCCAGCCTCAATTTTAAGCCCCATAAGAGGCGAAATCTCATACAATGCTTTAATCCCGGCACTTCCGCCCCCGGGGGCATGGAGTGCGGCTGCATTTTCACCAATGATTGCCAGACGTTTCTTTCCTTCCAGCATTATTGGGAGCCGATCTTCTTCATTTTTTAGCAGAACCACAGCTTCTTCCCCACAGGAACGGATCGCTTCCTGATGAGCTGAAATATTAAACACACCTGGAGTTCTGTTTTTTCTTTCCTCTCCAAGCATGGACAGACGATTCATTAAATTAAGAATATGTCTGACCTTCTCATTTATAATTTCCTCATCCACTTCTTTATCCAACACCTTTTGGTAAAGTGGATCTGCCATATAATAATCATCAAAATCATTGGTAACTGACATTTCAATATCAAGTCCGCCTAAAGCAGCTTCTAATGTATTATGAACAGCGCCCCAGTCAGAAATTACGACTCCGTCAAAATTCCATTCCTTACGAAGAATCTCCCGAAGAAGGTATGGGTTGTGGCAGCAGAATTCTCCCCGCAACTTATTATAGGCTCCCATAATGCTCATGGAATTACCCTCTTTTACTGCTGCTTCAAAACCTGGCAGGTAGATTTCCCGCAGCGCCCGTTCACTGACCTCCACACTGACAGTAAGTCGGTTTGTTTCCTGATTGTTCATCGCAAAATGTTTCACACAGGCAGCTGTATCATTTTCCTGAATTCCTTTTATCAGCGGAACTGCCAGCTGGGCAGTCAGATATGGGTCCTCACTCATATATTCAAAGTTACGGCCACAAAGCGGGGTGCGGATTATATTGATTCCGGGAGCCAGGATTACATCTTTACCCCTTCCCCTTGCCTCTGCTCCCAAAACACGCCCCATCTGTTCTGCCTGACTGCGGCTCCACGTGCATGCGAGGGCCGTATTGGACGGTAAATAGGAAACAAAATCATCTGTAGTTCCCCTGGGATTCCAGTTATCATCTTCAAGTTCTCTTCTCACTCCCATTGGCCCATCTGACATCCAGAGAGGTGGAATATTAAACCGAGTTACTCCGCCCGTATGAAAAATCCCCTGGCCATGTATCATTCCTATCTTTTCTTCCAATGTCAGTTCTTTTATTAATTCCTCTATCTCTTGCCTTTCCATGAAAACCTCCTGTTGCTTATCCCTTAACTGAACCTGCGGATACTCCTCCTACAATATACTTCTGGCCCAGTATAAATACGATCAGAACCGGTGCCAGAGTTAAAATAATATCGGCTGCCACCAGATTCCACGAATTCTCAAATGCTCCGAAAAGCTGTAGACAGCAAGAGTCATGGGCCATTTTTTCGAATTATTTAAGTAATAAAGGGGCATGGTAAAATCATTCCACACCGTCATAAATTCCAATACGAATACCGTTGACATAATTGGCTTGATTAACGGCACAATCACTCTTAGAAACAGCTGTCTGGGACTGCACCCATCAATCACCGCCGCTTCATCAATCTCCCGGGGAATCGTCGCAATAAATCCAAAGGAAAGAAAAAGGCTTAATGGGATATTAATAGCAGCGTATAAAAGAATAATACCAATCCGGGTATTTACCAGATGCAACACCTGAAGAACCTTCATCAGCGCCACGTTGTTAATCGGCACTGCAATGCCTGAAATAATAAAATAATACAAAAAACGGTTAATCCCTTTTTGATTCCTGGAGATTACAAAAGCGGCTGCAGACACAAGAATAACAATTATCACAACGCTGCAGGAAGCATATAGAATTCCATTTAGAAAAGATGAAAACAGCTTTCCTTTCTCAACCACTGTAACATAATTTTCAACCACCCATTTTTTCGGAAGAGAAAGGGTCATCCGGTTGGCTTCCGCTGAGGTCTTAAATGAATTGATAAATAAGACCGCCAGCGGAAGCAATACAATCAGGCTGATTACAAGTGAAACCAGATTACCCACGATGGATACAAGACTCTTCTTCATCAGACTTCCACCTCCTTGTTTTCCATGGACCAGATGATGAAATACAAAAGGGATAGAACTACAAGGAATAATATGCTGGAAAGAGTGGTTCCCATGGCCAGATTGCCTTTGGAAAATTCTTTATATACTGCCGTATTAATCACTCCGGTTGCATTACCCGGCCCGCCGTTTGTCAGGGAATAGATCATATCAAAGACCCGCAGACCGTAAGTCACATTTAAAACGGTTACATTGACAAGAACCGGTTTTAGAAGCGGCAGAGTTATGCAGGTAAACTTCTTAAAAAAGCTGGCTCCGTCAATGCTGGCCGCCTCGTAGTATTCCGGGGCTACAGAAAGCAGCCCCGCAATAACGATCACCATAATATATCCCATACCCTTCCAGGTATCAACTAAGATTACAGTTGGAAAAACAAACTTTAAATCAGTCAGCCAGTTCTTTGCCAGTCCACCGAACCCAATGCCTCTTAAGAAATTATTTAAAAAAGCCTGTGGTTGGGTGAAGCATGCTGCGAAAAACCAAACCTACCACCAGATAGGACATGACCTGGGGTGAAAATATGATCATACGGTGGAGATTCTTACCCTTAATGAAAGTCTGGGTTAATAAAAGCCCCAGTGCCAGGCCCACGACCGTTTTTAAAACCGTTGTTGCAACTGTAAACCAAAGAGTATTCACTATGTATTTCATATATTCCGAATTTCCATGAAAAACCGTCTTATAGTTTGCCAGCCCTACAAAATGTATCTCATCGCTGAAATTATTCCAGTCTGTAAAGGAATAAGCTATTCCAAGCACTCCCGGAAGGAAACACAGGAGAAAGAAGAGAATGGCTGCACCGGCAGCATAGTACCAGGGGTATATTTTTTTTCTGTTCATTTCATCGTTCCTTTATTTAACCCAACCCGGATCTTTTTGGAGGGTTGCCTGCTCCGTACGCCGTTTCATAATCGAGTCGAGCACATCCTTAGGTGTCATTGCGCCGGTATACATGGATTCCAGATCTTTTCCTACATCCATCCACTGACTGTCTATGTAATTAACTGAGGTCTGAACCACGTTTGCCTTTTTTAAGGAATCCAGAAACTTCTGATCCTCTTCCGAATACTTGCTCTTAATCTCAGACCAGCATAAATTGCTGAGTTCCGGCTGTCCATCAAGACGTTTCTGTAAGTTTTCCGGTCTTGAAAGAAATTCAAAAAACTTCTTTGCTTCCTCTACATACTTACCATCCTTGTTAATGAAATAAGCATTGCTTGCAGGGTTCACTCCAACGGTTTGATTGTCACCCCAAGGCATTACGAAAGCACCTAATTTTTCTGAAGCTTTAAAGTCAGGATAATCCGCATCAATCTGCCCCCGGTAACCCAGTTCCGCAATTGTCATGGCACATCTGCCGGATGCCATTGCTTCTTTTCCATTTTCCCATGCATTGCTTAAATAATCGTCTCCAAAATATCCCGCCCTGGCGCATTCATCCAACTGGCCAATAATGGTAGAGAGTGCGGGGATCTGATCCAGATCGATTTTATTATCATTTAATTTCTGATAAATATCCGGATCCTGTGCCAGCCATAATCCGCCTGTTTCAAACAGTGGCAGTACCTGATGCCAGCCATTGGTGGTAGCTTCATAAATTGGTGTAGTGCCGGAATCCTTAATCTTCTGGCAGACGTCTTTAAACTCCGCATAGGTAGTGGGAACCTTCAGCCCCAGTTTGTTGAAAATGTCCTTATTATAGAGGTAAAAATACATCTTTGCTCCCGGAAAAGTAATCCCATATACTTTACCATCAACAGAAACTGCCGATTTTGCACTTGCATCCATCCGGTTTACCCAGTCCTGATCTGTCAGCTCTGCACAGTACCGATCCATGTGAATACTGGAAACAAGACTGATTGGTGTATCCACACAGATAATATCCGGTGCCTCTCCGGAATCAAGCTTTACTTTGATTAAATCTCTCCACTGGGCATCCGGGGAAATCTGGAAATCAATCTTGATTCCGGTCTCTCCTTCAAACTCCTTGGCGAGTTCCTGAACAATACCGGAAGTAGGAAGTCCGCTTTGGTGACTGCCAAATGTCAGCGTAACATTCTTTTTCGTACCACTGCTGTCACCACTTTTTGTGTTGCTGGCCCCAGTACTGCAGCCCGCTGTCATCCCTGCTGCCAGAATTGCCGCCAAAGTCAGACTGATTAATTTCTTTCCGCTTCTTTTCATGACCTTCTCCTTTACTCTCCGCTCTTAGACTTGTTATTTTTCTTAAATATGCCGTGAAATAAAAATAATGATTTGTAATAATTTCATAATACCACAAGGCAACAAAGGGCAAAATAGACAATTCCAAACTGCCATTTGCATTTTTTTGAACTACATTGTATAATATTGCACGAAGGGAGGTGCTTTTCTATGAAATGGCAAGGAAAACAATATTCCCAAAAATGGTATCTCTTTATTATTTATGGTCTTCTTATCCTGATACTGCTGGTTATATTCTTTGTATTTACTTATAGCCATTACCGCAAAAACGCCTTAAAAGATGCTTCTAAGGATCTGGAAAATATGTGCGCTTCGGTAGAAAGCTCTGTAAGAACCCAGCTAGACAACATTTCATCGATATCCATGAATATCGTATACTCAAATGCGATTAAAATGAATTTCAGGGAATTCTCCACCTCATACCAAAAATACGCTGCGGCACCCTCAGATCAGGCTGCCTCCCGTGAAAAAGCCATGGCAATCCATGATATCGTCACAGCAATGATCGGAGCATATCAAAGTGCCTCTGGAATCAACTTATATACCATGGACGGTTCCTGCGTTGAGGCAGGCTACTGGCTTAGAACCACCTCCGTAGATTTAGAGCTTCTGCCCTGGTACTCCCAGACTCTTGCATTAAACGGTCATAAATACATAACTGCTCCAGTGGTAAACAAAGAACTTCCCGCAAAAGGAGAAAATCAGAAATCTCAAAAATTTATCTCTCTGGTACGCCTTTTCCTTGACTCAGACGGCACACCGGAGGGAATTGTTGAGGTTGTGCAGGATTGTGACACGATTTTTTCCCTTTCCTCCCAGCTTGAGCATCAGAATCCGGACAGCCATGTTTTTATCTACAATAACAGGCAGGAGCTGGTATATCCATATGCACCCAATTCTTCCTATCCGGACTATTACTCCATAATAACCCAGGCCTCTGTACCGGAAAACCAGGCAGGAGTCATAAGTACAGGAAGCAGCGGAAAGTTTCTTTATTCTTACCAGACCATCGAAGGCTACGACTGGACAGTCATCCTGGTCAGACCCCAATCTGCATTTTATAAATCACTATCCCTTTTCCGTACAACGTTTTTCCTGATCGGAGCATTTTCCATCCTTGTAACCTTGTTTCTTTGTTTCTTTATTTCCAAGCACCTGACCGTTCCTCTGGAAAAGCTGACGGCAGCCACTGGGAAAATAACCATCAACCGGGTACTTGATGAAAAAAAGGTTAATTTAACCTCTGCCGACAGCAGTATAAAAGAACTTTCCCTTCTCTGTGAATCCATCCGCAGTATGTACGAGAAACTGCGTTCCACTTCACAGGAAGTTTTATTATCAAAATCCGAAGAAACCCGCGCCAAGTTTCAGGCGGCCCAGTCACTGATCAACCCCCCATTTTCTTTATAACTGCCTGACAAATATCTCTGTTATGGCAGAAGAAAATATGAATGAGGACATTGTACGAATGTGTAGTTACCTATGTGATTATTTCCGCTACATTTCATCCTCAAGGGAAATGATTGTCCCCCTGAAAGAAGAAATCCTTTATACAGAATGTTACTTAAACTGCATGCAGATGCGTTATAACGAAGGTTTTACCTATACTCTGAACATAGAAGAAGGAACGGAAGAATTCTATATTCCCAAGCTCATTATTCAGCCAATTGTGGAAAATGCCTTCAAGTACGGATTCCAGATTGCCCCGCCATGGCAGCTGTCTATTGCCTCCTATACAAAGAATGAACGGTGGTATCTAAAGGTTGAGGATAATGGAGGACTCTTAAGTGAAGATAAAAAAGAAGAGCTGTTAAGAATCTATGAGAACCTGGATATGAATAAAGAATGGAATTCATTGCAAATCGGAAATATGGGTCTTAAAAATGTCTGCCTGCGTCTAAGACTTCTCTACGGTACTGAAGCAGTTTTTCAAATTGACTGTTCCAGTCCCTGCAAAACCAGTTTTATAGTGGGAGGCCCTGTCTATCATTCAAGGGAGGAATATTATGAGCACCATCCAGAGTTATAGTTATCTTGTGGCGGAAGACGAAAGCCTTATTCGAAAAAACCTGATCAAGAAAATCACTTCCTTAAATCTGCCTCTTAAGCTGGCCGGAGAAGCAACCAATGGACTGGAGGCCATAGAATCAACAGAAACAAACTGTCCAGATCTCATCATTACCGATATCCGTATGCCCCAGTGTGACGGAATTGAACTGGCAAGCTATCTAAAGAAAAACCACCCCAGTGTTAAGGTGATTATTATAAGCGGATATAATGATTTTTCCTACGCCCAGTCCGCTATCCGCTATGGGGTCGTGGATTATTTATTAAAACCGGTCACTGCAGAAAGCCTTTTTGAGTCACTTCAAAAGCTTCTTATTACCATGAAATCCGAGACTAACGCACTGGAGTCTTACTGTACTGTGAATGAAAGGCTGAGTCAGGAATCTATTTGTGGACTTATGGAGAAATATCTTCAGGAAAATTATAAGCAGGAAGTCTTTTTTCAGGAAATGAGTGAACGGTTCGGTTTTACACCGGAATACCTTGGAAAGATATTTAAGAAGAGAACTGGAGAAACACCTTCCAAGTACCTGACCAGACTGCGAATCAATGAGGCAAAACGGCTGCTGCTGCATAATCCGGATATGGAGGTTCAGAAGGTGGGGGAATTATCCGGTTATCCAGACAGTGCTTATTTCAGCAGAGTTTTTAAATCCTGTGTGGGTATCCAGCCCAGTGAATACAGAAATAAGACTTGAATATTGAAAGCCGCATCGATTGGTTTTACCGTTCCTATTCTTATCACCAATGCCTGAAAACAATGTATTACTAAATGCAAAGCAAAGGTTATAAATAATCCTATCCACAAAATATACCAGTTGGTCACATAAGAAACAATTGTAATAATACTGATTATGATAAATTCCTCTGCCACTCCAAGCGAAAAGGCAGAGGTTGTTATCTGATCAAAATGAGAGAATAATTTTTTCGATAATACAGGAAACCTATGGGTTAAATAATTTCTGTTCTTATTGATCCATGATTGCATGAAAATTATTTCTTCAAAATCATGAAACATAAAGAGGATTGGAAATAACCACACCATTACCTTAATATCATTCATATTATATCTCTCCCGAAATTCATTTGCGGTTAAATACAGGTCTTTTTAATAGGATGCCGTATAACTGTCTTCCATTTTGAGGGTTGCACCTTACGGATGTCTGAAAGATAAATTTCATGATGAAGACGCTTATCTGTCATATCATTCATATACCCATTTTCAGCCAGATACTCATCCATCATGGCAACAGTAGCAGGTTCGTCATCAAATGGTCCTATGTGCATGATCTGTACGCATAACCCCTCATCTACCGTTAAGAACTCGGCTGAGGAACAATCCAATTTTTTCTTTTTACCAGCTTCTGTAACAGCCCAGTCAAAATCCTCTTTTGTCACAAAGTCTGGCAATCGAATTACAGAAATCCAATTAAATGTGTCCTTATTTGCATAGTCCACCCCCTTAACATCATCCTGCCACCAGAAACCTTCAAGAGGAGGAACAACATACTCAAAAAAGCCTTCTATTTTATGTGAACCCTTATAACTCATCTTGATGGTATAAGCAACAGAATATAAAATTCCCAGCGCATTCTGATATGCTCCGCCTTCCTGATTCGGGTCTCCTTTGCCTCTTACTGCAATATAATTGGCAACTGGAACTGTTACTATCTCTGGTGTATTCCCGGGCATATAAAATTCCTTATACTCTTTCTTATAATCAAAAGCCATTTTTTTGCCTCCACTATTCACTTATTATTCTTTCAAATAAAATACTATCTTTCCAGAAGAATGAATCCCTCTGTCATGATCTCCATTATTTGTGTAAACAATCCTGGCAGTTGGTTGGTCCTGTCCTTTTCTCCAGTTAGATAAGCTACTATTATATCTTTTATATCTAAAATGATAACGGCTCCCTGCCTAAAAATAACGGATGCATTAAGCCAGGTCTCATTACCAAATTCTTTTCCAATATCATTTAGAACACAGCTCATTTTATCAAAACCACCGTAGAAGTTTACTTCGTCCGGTTCCATAATTCCACGAAGAACGTTAGGAACTGTAGGCACTGCACCAAAAACATAACCAGGTTTAAGAGTATCTTATCATAATCCTTCTTTGTGAGTTCACTTTTTAGTTTTGGCAATTCATATATAAATTTTTGTAATCCTTTTCTGCCGGTAAAGTTCACCTGGGGATTTAAAAACATCTCACTTTTTTTTGCAAGTGATTCTTCAGCAATCTGATATTTGGTCTTTGCGTTATGTAATCTGACCGCGCAGACAGTGTTTGGTTTAGATAAGCCTGAATAACTGCAATACCAGGCTTTACGCAGTTGCGTATAAGGAAGTGTCTGAACCTCCTTACGCCCGCAATCCAGCAAATCTATGCATTGTGCATCTTCATCATAACCTATCATCAAAACATAATGGAATGGGATATGCTCTTTAAGATAAATTTTTGAATAGTATGGCAGATAATACATATCCAGTGCCCCCAAAACTGGCGGATACCCAGCATCAATTTCTGACTTAGCCTTTCTAATCGCCTGCTCAAACATTTTATATTCGTAATGTTTGTATTCAAAGCCTACAATGGGGGCAAGAAATTCATACATCTGCTTCGTGCGTCCATCTCCAAGCGCAATCATTCGTTTCAGGTCAGATTTCGGCGTTTTCAAGTAGCAGAATGATCCGAAAGAGGCGAGACTGAAAAAGAAATTTGGCGGAAGTGTTTCACCAGTTTCTCGTATATACAGATCCTCAATTCCATTCCACATACATTCATAGTCGTGTGCATGATGCTCCAGCTTAATTAATTTCTTTTGCATAAATACAAACCTCCTGACGCTTATCGCATTCTTACAACAGGAGTATAAACCCTCACATTATGCGAGAGTCAATAGCGAATTATTTTAAAACCTGCTCCATGCTTACAACCTTTGCATAGCGGTTGTTCCAAATTTTGTTTTCATAATATTCTGCTAAATCTTTCCCGCTTGCAAATGCATTATCAAATGTAGTTGTTGTTGACTGAGGTATGGTTACCTCATATTCGTATTCAAACGCAACCTTACAGGTAACATCCAGACAGTACTCTGTCTGCATTCCACATAAAATAATGTTTTTACACCAATCTCCTGAAGATATTCATGAAGCCCGGTTTTTCTAAATGCACTGTTATACTGTTTCTCAAATATTTTTTCATCTGGCATGGGAGCTATGTCTTTGTATATCGTCCAACCGATGCTGCCATGCTCCAGTTCATCGCCAGTTCCGCCATCGTGTTGAATGTAAATAACGGGAAGTCCTTTTTTTCTGCTGGTATCCAATAATGCCTTTATATTTTCTATCACAGCCACCCTGTTGTAAGGTTCTGCTTCTACCAAAGCTGTTTGCATGTCCACAATCATTAATGCATCATAATTCATCATAAATTCTCCTGACCTTTCGCAGTTAATCTTCTCAATATATCATAATTTCGTTTCTAATATCTTAAAGCTGTACATGATAAAATGCAACAAGTAAATAAAACCCCCCTGTATAACAAGGCTTTCAGGAAGTGGTAACCGCAGTTCTCAAGTAATGATCCCCACCTCCTTCGCATATAATTGAATATCCATGTATTCTTTCAAAGCTTAATAATGCCGGATATAGCATTAACTTAAATTACAGATAAAGGATCTCAGCACCAGAAATGAACTAACAATTAAATTGATTATTAATATAGGGGATGATGCAGAATTGAGCCAAATGGTATATATGAATTATAAAATTTACTTAATAACTATGGATAAAACTGATCAATTTTGGAGTTTTATGGATAATGGTGCCAGAGAAATGGCTTCTATGTTAGGTGTTACATATGAATGGGATGCCCCCCTGACAAGAGATGTGAATAAACAAATCGAGATATTTAATAATGCCGTAGCAGCGGGAGCAGATGCAATCATGTTAGCCGCCAGTGATCCTTTAAAGATTTCAAGTTCAGTTGAAGATGCGAAATCAAAGGGTGTAAAAATCATCTATGTTGATGCACCCGCATTTGAACAAGCCATCGTAACCTTAGCTACAGATAATTATGAAGCTGGTAAGATAGTAGGAGAAAATATGTTTTACGAATTAGATGAGGCCGGGCTAACTAGTGGTTCAATAGGAGTCATTGGGGTAACGCCTGAAAACAGAACGACTGTAAATCGTGATTTAGGATTCCGTGATTATTTTAATATTTTTAGCAATTATCAAATATTAGATACTATTTACACCAATGGTGACCCGGAATTAGCAAAGCAGGCAACGAAAAAATATATAAGAGACAATCCAAATCTAGTTGGTATCTTTTCAACCAATGAAGGTACTACCTTGGGAATGGGAAACGCTTTGAAAGAAAATCATACAAATATTGTCGGTATTGGATTTGATATCACAGAGACCATACAGGAAATGATAAGAAATAATATTATAAAAGCTGTATTAGTACAAAGCCCATTTACTATGGGCTATTTGGGTATGGCTGAGGCAATTGCTGCATTAAGGGGATTAGATACAGGTTCGCAATTTATTAATACCGGAGTGACTGTAGTTAATCGGTATACGCCAGTTTAAGCCAGTTCAAATAATTTAGTAATCTTACTTATTCTTAAGACTATTAACCCTATATTACCCCTGCACTGGTACAACAGGTATGCCAACTTAATATATGACAATTCATAGTGTTACTGATAGAACCATGCAGAAAACCAAAGAGTACAGAGATTTCAAAGAAGCCGGCACAAAAGGAATTAACGAGTGTAAAATACGTAGTATAATTTTACCCTTGCTGGCAGATCACGTGCTGCGTGAATCCAATCATTATATTCGTTTACTTTGTCAATCACAAATATGAAAGAGACTCCCAGCAAACTAATTCATGCTCTTTGTTATGGAGGCGGCATATACTGCCTCTATTTTTAATTTATCAATTTAAAATAAGATGAAATACCACAAAAAAAGCCCTGTAAATACAAGGCTTTTAAAAAGCGCGAGACGGGACTCGAACCCGCGACCCCGACCTTGGCAAGGTCGTACTCCACCAACTGAGCCACTCGCGCATGAAATATTTATTTCACAACACTGGCATTATATCATATATAGTGGTAATTTGCAATATATTTGTAAATTTTTTTTATAACAGTAATAATATAAAACGTAGGTTTATTTCAGAAAAACAGGAAACTTTATCCAATCAATTTTCTTAATTAAATGCTGGAAATTTCACCCATTAGCCCTTATTATTTTCCTAGTTTCATTAATTTTCAAGCGCCATTCTTTTATATTCTTAATCCAATGCTTAATATAACCAATTATTCAGATTTTTCATTGACACCATACTAAGGGTTCCGTATAATGCAAGAAATTGGTCATCTGACCAAAAGGGAGGCATGATATGGGGCAAATTTTATCAATAGAAGAACAACCCTGCAGCACTTCAACAGAGGACAGAATTCTGGATGCAGCCCTTACCATCATTCAGGAAAAAACCATCAGCGGGCTGAGAATCCGTCAGGTGGCAGAAAAAGCAAATTTGTTTCAATCCAACATTCATTATTATTACAACAGTAAGAAAGAGCTTCTCCTTGCTGTTCAGAAAAAAGTCTTAAACCGTTACCGCGAAATCCGCCAGCAATCCATTCATCAGTCAGGTATTGGTCCGGAAGCGACTCTGGAAGATCGCCTGGACATTTTTATAAAACAAAAGATTTATACTATTCTAATAGATAATAAATACGATGTGGCGGAGCTTGATTTTTGGAACCAGTCACGTCTGGATCCTGATATGCATCAGGAATTCTGTCTTTCCTACCAGAACTGGAGAACAGAAATCAGGGAAATCGCAGAAATATTCGCACCAGATATGCCTTCGGCAAAACAGAATCTGATAGCCGGAATTGCGGTTTCTTTGCTGGAGGGAGCCGCGGTTCAGTTTCTGGTTGATAAAGAGGCATTTGACTTAGATTCTTATTTTGCTTATTGCAAATCAATCCTGATCAGAGAGATCAGAGGCTAGGAGGAACCAATGAAGGAATTGCTGAAAATGGAGCAGATTACCAAGCAGTTTGGGGATGTATATGCCAATCGCAATATCAATCTCTCTGTAATGGAGGGTGAAGTACATACTTTGCTGGGAGAAAACGGCGCAGGAAAGCACTTTGATGAATATTTTAATCGGCTTATATCAGCCTACTGCCGGAACCATTTATCTGCGCGGTGAAAAAGTGAAAATTGACTCACCAAAGGCTGCGGTGAAAATGGGCATTGGCATGGTACATCAGCATTTTATGCTTGTAGAGGCCATGACTGTATTGGAAAATATTATTCTTGGAAGTCGGAAGGATTCCTCAGTCTTCATCAAAAAAGAGCAGGTGAGAAAGGAAATTCTGGCTCTTTCAGAAAAGTATGGTCTTGACGTGGAACTGGACAAGCAGATTACTGATATCTCCGTAGGAGCCCAACAGCGGGTGGAAATATTAAAAGCTCTTTACCGGGGAGCGGAACTTCTTATTCTTGATGAACCCACTGCTGCACTCACCGACATTGAAGCAGAAGGACTGTTTTCCATAATCCGCAAACTGACTGGAGAACAAAAATCCGTAATATTTATTTCCCATAAGATGAGAGAGGTTCTTTCCATCAGCGACAGAATCACTATTTTACGGGCAGGCGAGACCATCACCACCTTAAATAAAGAGGACACTGACGGCACTCAGCTGGCTAATTTAATGATCGGAAGGGGAAATGGTGCCCAGTAATTATAAGAAGGTTACCTCTGACGGAGATGAAGTCTTAAGCTTTCAAAATATCAGCTATCAAAAGCAGCATAAGCACAGCGGCTTAAATCAGGTAGCCTTACCGTACGAAAGGGAGAAATCCTTGGCATCGCAGGAGTGGACGGAAACGGTCAGTCACAGCTTGCACAGCTTGCAGCCGGAATTATTGCACCTGAAGAGGGAGATGTTTTGTTAAAAGCCTCCCGCGTATCCCGTTTTGCTCCAAACGGCTTTATTCTCTCTCACGTTTCCCATGTTCCGGAAGACCGTAATAAGATGGGACTGATCGGCAATATGACAGTCAGGGAAAATCTGATTTTAAAAGCCACAGAGGAAGCCCGTTTTTCCTACGGACACGGAGCGCTTTTAAAGAACAAAGCCATTACAAAATTTGCACTTGAAATGAAGGAAAAAAATGATATCCGCTGCGCTTCTATTGAGCAGGAGGTGCGAAACTTATCCGGAGGAAACCAGCAAAAAATTATACTTGCCAGAGAAATGGAAAATGACCCGGAACTTCTGATCGCGGTTCATCCAACCAGAGGTTTAGATATTGGCGCTGCCCGTTATGTTCATGATACTATGGTCGCTGCCAGAGATCAGGGCTGTGCGATTTTGTTAATCAGTGCTGATTTTGATGAAATACTTAATTTATCAGACCGGATTCTGGTTATGTTCGAGGGTCAGGTCATGGGGACGTACTCAGGAGTTAACCCGCCCATTGAACAAATCTCACTTGCAATGGCAGGAAAGGGGAATTAGGACATGAAGCAGAGAGAAAATTTGATGAAGGTCATCGTGCCCGTGTTATCCATTCTTGTGGCATTTATAATCGGAGGGATCATTATGATCTGCCTGGGTAAAAACCCCTTTCAGGCATATGGATTTTTGTTTTCCGGCGCATTTGGAAGCAGCAGAAAGATCGCTCAGACCCTTGTAATCGCCTGCCCTTTGATATTTACCGGACTGACTGCAGCGTTTTCCTATAAATGCGGTGTTTTTAACCTTGGGGGCGAAGGCCAGTTTGTTATGGGAGCCGTTGCCAGTATCTTTTTTGTAACCAAGTCCGGGATCGGGGGAATTGCAGGAATACTGCTTAGCCTTTTCATTGGCGCAGCCGCCGGAGCCTTATGGGGTGCAATTCCAGGAATTTTAAAAATTACAAGAGGCTTAAATGAAATGATTGTCAGCATCATGCTGAATTACGTGGCAACCCTTTTTATGGGTTACGTTTATACTACCCTTTTACGAGACGGAAGTGTTCCCCAGACTTTTGCAATCCCCGACAGCACCAAACTGGCAGTTGTATCAAAAAGCTTTCCCGTCCACTGGGGTGTATGGGTTGCTTTATTTCTGGCATTTGCAGGATATTACTTTTTATTCTATACCTCTAAGGGATTTAAACTGAGAGCAGTGGGCTTAAATTCGACTGCCGCATTCTTCAATGGTTTTCCCGTAAACCGGTATGTACTCTTCTCCTTTATAGCCTCCGGTGCGGTTGCCGGGCTGGGTGGAAGTGTAGAGCTTCACGGAAAACAGTTAAGACTGATGGGGGGATTTGGTCAGGGTTTCGGCTTTGATGGAGTGGCGATCGCACTGATTGCCCAGCTTAATCCCATTGGAACTGCTGCAGTTGCATTTATCTTTGCTGTACTGAGAAAAGGAGCAAGTACCTTGCAGACCGGTATGCAGATTCCTACCGCTGTGGTTGATATCATTCAGGCATTGGTAATTATATTTGCGGTAGCTGGCACAGCGCTGTTAAAGCTTCCTGCAATCAGACAATACATAAACAGCCATATGGGGAAAAAGGAGGTTACCAACTGATGGATGCATTTTTCAACATGAATTTTCTCACAGAGCTGCTTCTTTCTACCATTCGAATGGCAACTCCCATTCTGTTTGTCGCACTGGCTGAAACTTACTCCGAGCGGGCCGGACTGGTCAATATCGGTCTTGACGGAATCATGTCCTTTGGTGCATTAATTGGTTTCTTAATCGGCTATAAAACCGGGAGCCCTACTACGGGTATTCTGGCTGGTGCCCTGTCAGGCGTTGCCATTAATATGATTTATGCATTCTGCACCATCCGTTTATGTGCTCCCCAGATTGTATATGGTATGGCAATTAATATTTTTGCTCCGGCACTGGCTTCCTTTATCTACCGCCTTTCCTTTTCCGATACCTCAACACTGATCCAGGGCGTATCCATGAAGGCGATGCCTATTCCCATTCTTAGCAGTATACCGGTACTTGGAACTTTGTTTTTCAACCATATCCCTCTGGTGTACATGGCATATCTGCTGGTACCTGTCACAGCCGTGTTCTTTAACAGGACAAAAGCAGGACTTAATTTTAAAGCCGTAGGGGAATTTCCCAAAGCGGCAGAAACACTGGGAATCAATGTTGTGCTTCAAAAATACATTGCCTGCATCATCTGCGGTGCACTTGCGGGAATGGGCGGAGCGTATTTAACCATCTGCTACACCAGCACCTACTCCGAGGGAATTGTAGCAGGCCGTGGATTTATTGCTCTTTCAGCTGTTATATTCGGTCGTTGGATGCCATCCGGTGTATTGTTAGCCTGCCTGCTTTTTGGGTTTTGCGATGCACTGCAGATCCGGCTCCAGCTGTTAAGCCCGTCCACCCCCTACCAGCTTCTCCAGATGATCCCTTATCTTTGTACCCTGTTTGTTCTTGCATTTTTCGGAATACGAAAAAGCGGTCCAAAAGCCAACGGACAGCCCTATTACAGAGAAGAACGATGATGATAATTCCAGGACAGCCCTGCGATTATATATTTTTTCAAACATAAAAGGAGGATTTATTATGAAAAAGACTATGAAAACAGCATCTCTTATTATGGCCGCAGTCCTTACTGCCATGAGTCTTGCTGCATGCAGCAGCGCGTCTGCACCAACAAAAGCAGCAGGCTCTGCAGCAGAAACTTCTGCAGCGGAGACCACAAAGGCAGAAACCACAAAAGCAGAGGAGACAAAGGCTGCTGACTCTTCCAAAGCATCCGGCTATAAAGTGGCCATGGTCCTTGACTCTTCTGTTTCAGACGGAGGCTGGGGCGCAAGCTGTTATCAGGCAATGGTAAATGCAGCGAAAGACAGCGGATGGGAAACTGTATATACGGACAATGTAGCGACTGCTGATTTTGCTACTGTTATGACCGATTACGCAGAATTGGGCTACAACCTGATCTTCGCACCAGGAAATCAGTATACCGATGCAGTAAAACAGGTAGCAGAAGAATATCCGGATATCAAGTTTGCTCTGTTAAATGGTACTGTTGAAACAGAAAACATCACCTCCATTCTTCCTGATGCAAAGCAGATTGGTTACATGGCAGGTGCTCTGGCAGGTCTTATGAGCAAGACAAACAACATCGGATTTATCGGTGGTATGGAGCTGGATACCACAAAGGCAAAGCTGGAATGCTATGAGAAGGCAGCCAAAAAAGTAAATCCTGATATTAAAGTTTCATCTGCTTATGCAGGCTCTTTCAGCGATACTGCCAAGGGAAAGGAAATCGCTTCCTCCATGGTTTCCACCTATGATGTTGACGTAATGTTTGGTGATGCATCCGCAGTTGATACCGGAGCACGGGAAGCACTGGCTGGATCAGAGGGCAGATACGATATCGGTCAGCCAGGTGATTTAGGTTCTGCTGATCACAAAATTATCATCTGCTCTGTTGTAACCGACAACGCGGCTTTATTAAAAGCCTGCATGAAGGATGTGGAAGCAGATACCTTTGGCGGCAAAACCATCTACGGTGATTTAAGCAACGGATGCTTAAGCATTGGAACATTTTCCAATTTAGTTCCACAGGATATTCAGACACAATACAAAGAAATAGTTGATCAGATTAAGGCAGGAACCTTTATTCAGTAATTAAAAAATCCCCGTGAAAGCAAGTATGGAAATACTTCTCTCACGGGGATTTTCCTGTCTTTTTAAACGGGAATCTTTCTAACAATACATAATGAACAGAATTGGGGAATCCTGATTTTTAGTTACTTCAATTTATTATTTCAGTGTAAAGGAATTAAAGAAAGTGTCAATTTCCGGTGTTCTTTCTCCTGATTCAGACACTGCCTGAAGCTGATAAACATGATCTCCGGCAATATATACTCTGTGATAGAAGACGATGGTATCAGATCCCAGGGGAGCACTGTATTTTAATTCTTTACCCTGATATTCGCCAAGGGTAATATCCTTGCTGTCTTCAATGGTATAGGGAATATTGGCAACTGCGCCTTCTAACATAGCTGAAGGTTCTGCTGCACCCTCAGGTATGGCACTGTACATAACATTGTAAAGCGCATCTTCCTGCTCAAGCATATAAGAATACATATCAATTGCAGTTCCTTCAGAGGAAACTGACTGCTTCATCTCTTTCGGTGTTCCTGGATAGCTGGCTGTAAATAATCCGTTCGGATCTTCAAATGTTACGAAAGCGTCTGCACCTGCTTCTGTACTGGCTTCAGCTGCTTTGCTTTCCTCAGTTGTCTCCTGTGATTGTGCAACAGTTGTTTCTGTTGCAACGGCTTCTGCCTTTTTACCGCAGCCTGCAAGTGCTGCAATCAATAAACAGGCCAGTAAAATTGAATAAATTCTCTTTTTCATAATTTCTCCTCGTCAATTGGTATTGGCAATCCCCCTGCTTTTATATGTAAAATCGAAAGCAGTAAGATTATAGCATAAATTTCCAATGGTAACAACATACTATTTTTTTAATTATTAATTAAGATTTTTGTAACGAATATTTTCATTCGATGAATGTCATGATTTTATCATAAGGGTTTACCAAACAACAAAATTCATGCTATAATATAGGAAGAAATATGCCGTCTCAACACGGCAGAACGGAGTTTTACATGTCACTCATACCGTTTCAAAAATTACCGCCCAGAAGGCACACGGAAGATGCCAGACAGTATGCATACCGGATCATACGGCATTTTATTTTAAATCTCCATCTTCCTCCCGGAAGAAAGATGAATGAAGTAGAACTGGCAGATGCATTAAACATCAGCCGGACTCCTGTCCACGATACTCTGTACAAGCTTTCCAGAAAGAATCTGATCGATATTATTCCTCAGAAAGGTGCATTTGTTTCAAAGATCGATACTGCACGGATCGAGCAGACCTTATGGATTCATAAGCAGCTTGGAACAGCCATGATCCAGAATATCTTTATCCGGAATGTTAAGGGCACTCAGTTTGATATCCTCTATCACCACTTGCGGGAGCTGGAGGATTATTTAGCTCAGGGAGATTTATCCCATTCTGTCCGTTTAATTACTGATTATTATCATCTTCTTTATGAACTGGGAGGAAAGATGAATCATATATGGGAGGCTGTGCAAAAAGCTGGTATGGATCTTCAGAGACTTTTATATCTGGCTGCGTCGGATTCTTCGGTTACAGAAGATTTTATAAAGGATCTTACGTCTCTTACCGATGCACTGGCTGCAAGAAATACCGATCGTGCATGCACCATCTACCGTCATCATTTATCCCGGATACAGCTTCTGATCCCACCCTTACAGGAGTGTTATCCGGATTATTTTCTTGAAAGCCAGCCAGGTTACGATTCGGCGGCTTCCTACTATCAGAAAGGAATCAGCTACGATGAATGATTGTATTCAAACCAGATTCGCCCTGACTGGAAAAAAAGCTCTGATTGCCGGAGGCACAGGCGGGCTTGGAAGTTCCATTGCAAAAGCATTTCTTCAAAGCGGAGCCGATGTTGCCGTCTGCGGAGGACATCCGGAAAAGGCCGGTTTTTTAAGAGAAACAGCAGACAGGGAAGGCAGACGACTTCTCACTCTTGGCTGTGATATTACAGATCCCCATAAGGTAGAAGGAATGATGGACGAGATTAGCCGGGAATTCGGTAGTCTTGATATCTTAGTGAACAGCGCGGGTATGAACCGGCTGATTCCAGCCGAAGATTACGAAGAAGAAGTGTTTGCACAGGTTATGGATTTAAATGTGCTTGGAATTCATACAGTGACCCGGGCTGTTGGAAAACGTTTTATGATCCCAGCTGGATATGGACGGATTTTAAATCTGTCATCGGTAAAAGGCCTTATTGGGACCGGACAGGATTATCTGGCTTACTGCACCAGCAAAGGGGCTGTGAATATGTATACCAAACAGCTTGCCTGTGAATGGGGCAAATACGGGATCACATGTAACGCCATTGCCCCAACCTTTGTCCGGACCCCCATTAACGAGTTTCAGCTGGATGATCCCGAGTTTTACCAGACCTTAACGAAGCGGATTCCTTTGGGACGAATTGGTCAGGAAGAAGATATTGCAGCAGCTGCGGTATTTTTATGCAGCGACGCCTCTTCCTTTGTAACTGGACAGATTCTTGGTGTAGACGGCGGTTTAACCGCAATGCAGTAAAGGTCACATAAATCAGAATATAAGAATTGACGGAGGAATCGATTATGATTTTCGGAAATATTTATAGTTCCATGTTAAAAGAACAGCTTGCCATTCTGCCCGCTCCTCTTAGCTGCGCGATCCGTTATCTGACCGAGCATGATATGGCAGCCCATGAACCAGGGGTGTTTACTATAGATTTAGATGGTATCCCTGTAATTCTTCAGGTACTTGATTTAAAGACCGGTGACCGGAGCGGACTTCGCCCTGAGATTCACAGAAAGAACATTGATGTGCAGTTTCTGGCCTGCGGCGGTCCGGAAGAGGCTGGCTTTTACACAGATGACGGCAACGGACAGGTTGAGGAGAATCTTCTTGATACTCCAAGAGATATTCTTTTATAAAATGATCCCGCCGCTTTAGAAGGTCGGATTCATATGATACCGGGAACCTTTGCCATTTATTTCCCCTGGGATGTGCATATCCCTGCAATTCAATCAGGTGATACCCCATCTCCCATCAGAAAGATTGTAATTAAAGTACCGTTAGATAGCTGCCTGCCGGACAGCACCCGTTAGGAGGGGCACCAAATATGGAATTAAACCATTATCTGGAAGCACTTTCTTTGAAAGATCCGGATCAGAGACGGGGTGCGCTCAGGGAAGTTCTCGTAAAGGAGCATCTGGATTTTGATCTTCAGGAGGAAGCGCCTTCCCAAAAGGCTCCAAGAGGGATTTATAACTATATTCTGGCACCATGGAATAGTGAGCCCGGTCCTCTTTTTTGTGCCCATTATGATGCAGTGCCCGGCAGCTTTGGCGCCAATGATAATGCTGCCGCTTTGTGCATTCTCATCGCTCTTGCAGGAAAACTGAAAGAAGAAAATTTTCCAGCCCGATTTGCATTTTTTGATGGGGAAGAAACCGGCAATACCGGGAGCAGGCTCTTCGCTGCTTCCATGAATCATCAGGAGATAACTGGAGTTATTAATCTGGATGTGTGCGGTTATGGAGATACCATTGCAGTTAACAGCCGGGGATATGAACGAAAGCCGGGTGTGGAAGCATTTTGCAGAAAAGAAGTTCTGGCAGGCCATAACGGCGTGCTTGTAAAATATCTTCCAGGAAGTGATGAAGCTTCCTTTTCCGGAGGCCGGACTCCGGCAATCAGTATTGCCAGTGTTCCAAGATGGGATATCCAGTATCTAAATGCACTTTCCAAGATGGGCAGCGGCTTATTAGGCAGGCCCCCGGAATTTCATATGATCCTGGATCAGATGGAGATTTCCACTACCATGCATGGCGGATACCGGGATACTCCCGGAATGGGTTGAATTAGAATCCATGAATCGGATATATGATTATCTGACTGATGCACTTCATAAGTCTTTCGACAAAAAGAAAAGGTTCCTTCTGTTTTAATAAGCAGAAGGAACCTCTTCTTTTAGAGAGAGAGTGGGGTTTTAAAAATCAAATGTAAGAATAATCTTGCGGATAGACGGATCATGACTATCCACAAAATCAAAGGCCTCCTGAGCCTTAATAAGCGGGAATGTGTGGGAAACAGAACCGGTTAGATCCAGTTTTCCCTCTTGAATCATATTAATAGCTTTTCCAAACATTTTATTCTGAAGTCTGGAGCCTCTCACATCAAGCTCCTTGGCTGTTATGGCAAACTGATTGATCTCTGTGGGAGCAGTTGAAAATCCCATGGTGATGACCTTTCCGGCGTTTCCGGTGGCATTTAAAAGGCGGATCAGTGAATCCTTGTTGCAGACAGCATCGATGGATACGGTTGCTCCATGCATATGGGTGTATTCTTTTTACTTTCTCCACAAGATCTTCATTTAATACATTAATTGTGTGCTCTGCTCCATTTGCTTTTGCAGTCTCAAGCTTATCATCCTGAATATCAGCTACAATAATGTGATCACAGATTTGACTGGCAATCTTTAAAATAGAGCTTCCAAGAGCACCGGAGCCGTAAATGAGAAGCATATCGTCTTTTTCCAATTCTGCTCTGGTGCAGGACTGTATGGCAATGGTGGTTGGTTCAATCATAACCGCATCCCGATCGGATATGGAATCCGGCAGAATATAGCAGTCGGCTTCCGGTACCGCGATAAACTCCCGATAACCTCCGTCAATATGAACGCCCCTTACCTTTAAATGGTCACAGACATTGCCTCTTCCCTTACTGCACGGATAGCAGTGTCCGCAGCTGGTAACCTGGTTGACGATTACACGGTCACCCACTTTAAGTTTCTGAACAGAGGCACCGGTCTCTGCCACTACGCCCACCATCTCATGTCCGATAATTCTTGGATATGTTGCTGCTGCGTTGGTTCCGTGGTAGATACCAACGTCTGAACCGCAGATTCCGGCAGCTGTCATTTTTACAATCACATTGTTTTCTTCATCAAGAACAGGTTTTTTCTATATCAATTACCTTTAATTCTCCCGGTTTTACAATCTGTACCGCTTTCATATGATTCATCTCCTTTATGTCTTAGCGTACCTCCAGATATTTGGAAAGAATTTCATCCATTTCCTCTTTCCGGCTTTCTGTTAATGGCAGCATGGGCTTTCTTACTTCACCGGCTGGAATCCCCTGATTGGAAACGATGTACTTTAAGTTTGCGCAGAGACCGTTTTTCAAAAGCACATCCAAAATGTTGTTGGACTTGGTCTGAAGAGCTCTGGCTTCTTCCTCTTTTCCTTCCAGGTACAATTCCATGATCCGTTTGAACTGGGGCAGCATGAAGTTGAAGCTGCTTCCAATAAATCCATCACAGCCAAACGCAAGAAATGCCACCATGGAGCTTTCAAAACCTCCGTAACAGATGATATCGGAATTTATGTTTTTGATCCGTTCCATCTGAAGAAGATTTAAATTGGTGTGCTTGATCGCTCCTATTGCTCCGGATTTTATAAGTTCTCTGGTCTCCGGATTATTTAGATCCAGCTCCCTGTGAGTGCTTGATGGGATATTATAATAAAGGACGGATTCTCCCACTGCCTGGGCAATATCGTAATAGTATCCTGCAATTTCCTTCTCCGAAAATCCAAAATACAAAGGCGGTGTTGCCGCAATGCCGCGAATTCCAAGTTCCTTTGCTTTCTTTGCGTAAAAAATGGCTTCCTCAGTACTGATGGCACCTACATGTGCATAGAGATCACAACGGTCTTTTAACTCCGATGCCAATTCAAACGAACGGATCCGCTCTTCCCTGGTCAACAGAAAGCACTCACCGGAGCTTCCTCCGATAAAGAAGCCGTCTGCACCTTCTGTAAGGTTTCTTTCCCATAGCTGTCTGGCTGATGTTTCGTTGATTTTACCCTGTCTGTCAAATGGTGTTATTGAAGCAACAATTAATTTTTTCATGTTAGTATGTCCCCCTGACATTTAAATGAACCCCATATTGTCCCGGTTTTATTCCGGAATGAAATAAAAAACGGGTGTCTCAAAAAGCAGATAGCATGCTGTATTCATTCACACTGACTCTTTGGGACACCCTCCCTTCTCTTAAGCAAATTACCGTTGTTTTCCTTCCAAAGCATGTACCATTTCCACTACAAACTCGTGGGTCGGAACAGGTATCCCGCATTTACCAGCTGCTCTTACAACGGAACCGCTGATCATATCCACCTCAGTTTTCCGTCCATTCTGTATATCAGCACGAATTGAGGTACATCCATTTGGTGACATTTCTGATGTCTTTCTTACTTTTTCTATAATTTCTTCTGCATCTGCTTCCAGACCCAGGCCATGAGCCACGGCCACAGCTTCGCGGATCAGCCGTACTGTCATATTCCAGGCATGGTCATTGGCAGCAATGTATCCCATGTCTACCTGCAAAATACCGGTAACTGCACTTAAGGAAACATTGGTAAACAGTTTATTCCAGATCAGCTGCTGAATATTGGAATGAATCTTCACAGAAACCGCAGCATTCAAATTCCTCTTTTAACCTGGTAAGAAATCCATGACTATCTTCTGTGAGCATTCCCACATTAGTATTTCCCGTTCCGCCTCTCCTGATCAATCCAGGACCCAGAACTGCTCCGTTGTCTTCTGTCGTGCCAATAATGATGTGATCCGTGGGAGCAAATTCTTCCAGAATGTCTTCATGACCGGAGCCATTTTGCAGCGTCATTAAATAGGTATCTTTCCCGATTAAGTTCTTACCTGATACAAGTGCATCCCTGGAGTACAGGGATTTCACAAAAAGAAGTACCAGATCCATGACCGGGAGGCCTTCTGCAGAAGTAACTGCATTGGGTTTGTATACGTTTTCTTCCCCATTTTCCTGAAGTCTGATTCCTTCCTTCTGGATATGTTCCACGATGGCAGGGGAAGTATCGATCAGATAAACTTCATGCTTTTGGGACAGGTGACCGCCATAGATGGAACCCATGGCTCCAGCCCCGATTACTGCAATTTTCATATCCATTCACCTTCCGTTATCTGGAAAACTCTGCAATACCCTCAATGGCATAAGCACGAATCGGGCAGGAATCAAGACCTTTGATGGGGATTGGTGTGTAGGACATGAAGAAGGTGTCAGTTGTCAGCTCCTCTAAATTCTTAAGCACTTCTAAGAACACTACATCAACCTCCATTAAAACATCATGGAATGCAGAAACATCGGTGTTGTTGCTTTCAATGGAAACACCGTCGCCGAATCCTACACATTTTACTTTCTTCTCTTTCAGCCACTCAGCTGTTTCACGGCAGATAAAAAGTCTCTTATCTTCCTCTGTGTTGGAAGCTGGAGTAAATGGAGGCAGCTTATACTGGGAATCCAGAATTACGATATCACCTTCTTTAATGCGGTCGCCGCAGGCTTTCTCTAAATCTTCTGCCTTAATTTTTCCGTTTGGCTCCATATGGGTAATGCTTACGTAAATAGCACGTCCCATAAATGTGCTGATAGGAAGACCCTGAACATCAGTCCAGTTATCGTTGTGATGATACGGACATTCTACATGGGTTCCTAAATGGCTGGTTAAATCCATAATGGTATGAAAATCCGGAATTGGGCCGCCTGTGTTAAAACGGAATAAATGGCACCGTCTTGATTCGGTAGCCGGATCCAGCTGCTTTGTTAAATCGATGACTCTTAAACCATTTCCTAATTGTGATACGCTCATTTGATTTTCCTCCTGCGAGATAAAATATTATTTTTCTTACTGCTACTATTATACCTGTATACCGGTATACCGGTCAATCATTTTTTGTTGACTTGTGAAATTTTCTAGGGTATGATAGGCTAAAACCCATGAAAGGAGTTTTCATGTACGATAGCGGTTCCCTGCAATCACAGGCTTATAATACCATCAAAGAACAGATTTTATCCAAATCACTGGACTCCGATGTTTTATATTCAGAGACCAGACTTGCAAAAGAACTTGGAATTTCACGGACCCCCCCCTTCGGGAAGCTCTTCAGTGCCTTTCCCAGGATGGCTACATCACCATCATTCCCAGCCGGGGATTTAAGATTCGCCGTCTTGATAAAGAAACCATGCGTGAGTCCATTGAAGTCCGCTGTGCCATTGAAGGTTTCTGCGTTCATCTCGCTGCTTCATTAAGAGGAGACCTACGGTTTACAACTCTTCTTAAGGATATGGAAGAATCTCTTAAGAGACAAAAGGACGCACTGACTTCAGACAACTTCCCAGCCTCATTTACGGAGGAGGACCATAAATTTCATATGCTTCTGGTCCATTTCGCCAGGAACAGTGAATTTGACCACTTATTCCAGCGCCTCCTTTATATGATCCATCTGACCACAGCCAATGCCCTTACTGTTACTGGACGGACACAGGCCACGTTAGAGGAGCACGAAAATTTTTATCAGCAATTAAAGGACGGAAATACCGATCAGGCTTATCAGGTTCTGATTGCTCATTTAATGATGCCTCTTGGCATGAATATAATCTGATAAAAGCCAGCTGCTACAGAGCCACCTTTACTACAACTTTTTGACCTGGCAGGGAACTCCTGCCACGCAGCGGGGCTTATGAGCATCCTCAGGTGCAACGATGATTAAGTCTCCCTCTTCCAGAAGTACACTGCCGCTCATTCCCGGTTCATCATAAAAGATTAAGTCGTTCTCTTCCCGGCGTTCCTTAACAGTGAGGCCTTCCCGTTTGCACACACCAAACTGCTCCCTGCCGGAAACTACGTACTGGATATCGAAGAACTTTTCATGAGTTTCAAATGAAGCCTCATCTGGAGAAATTGTGGTGTACTCCTGAACATTTGCCACAACCTGGTCACCAGCGATCGGATAGCTTCCCGGCTGAAGGGATGTGATGTCCGTTGATCTCAGCCATTCGTAGGCTTTTGTAAATTTTTCTTCCAGATAATTATATTTTTCTGCAACTGTGATATTAGAAAACAGCATAATCTTCTCCTCTTTCCGCTTAACAGGGCTGTGTTTTATTTGCTTGCAATATCTTTTGTTTCTAAGTTTCCTTCAGAGATGGCAACAATCTGATTCCAGATCAGTTCGTCCACATTGACTCCGTTTTCCATACTTTGCTTTCTTGTTTCTATGGTACGCTCGCCTGGACAGGTAACTTTGCCGCCCTCTTTTTCCGGATGACTGGCATCTGCAGCTGCTACTCTCTTGTTTAACATTTCCTGAATTTCTTCCTTAGTGCCGAACAGATAAGGATCATAGGCAATGAAGATCTGACAGCAGCCGGTACAGCTTCCTCGTCCTTCTTCATCCAGATTCAGACCGCTTTTACCGTTCGCCATAAGAGCAGCCGCCAGATCCAGAGCGATGGCCATGGAGCTTCCCTTCCAGTAACCGGTAGGAAGAATTCGTTTGCTCTCCTCAATTGCTCCCGGATCATCGGTTAAATTGCCTTCTTTATCAAAACCGCCTGGGAAAGGAAGCTTTTTGCCAGCCAGACGGTAAACTCCAAGCTTTCCGTAAGCGTACTGGCTCATTGCCATATCAAGTACGATGGGTCCGTCTTCTCTTGGAATGGCAATACAGAAAGGATTGTTTCCTACGCCCGGTTCATCGCTTCCCCAAAGGGGCATACAGCTTTCCGTATTAATCCAGCTCATTCCCATAAATCCTGCTTCTGCCATTTTCCATGCATAAGTGCCGCCACGCATCCAGTGAGTGGTATTTTTTAATGCAACACAGCCGATTCCGTGTACTTTGGCTAGCTCCATGGCACGGTCTGCACAGAAAAGAGCATTGGTAATGCCGATTCCCAGATGTCCGTCATAATTTTCTACTGCACCCTTGCCACCGATTAATTCCGGCTCACCTTCCGGATCTACCAGGCCGCCTAATACATATTCCACAAAACGTGGAACACGGTTTAAGCCGTGGCTTTCCACACCGTCTGCACTGGACTGGGCATGAATTTTTGCACAGATTTCCGCCTTTTCTTTGGAAAGCCCTGCCTGCAGAAGCGCTTTCTCTACGGTCTCTTTTACTTTTTCATAAGGAACTTTTATACTCATATCTTCTCCTTTTCTCCTGCCTTTTTTTATACCGTCGTTTCTTCACCCACTGACGGTTCCTGTGGGGCCGGTCTGGGTTCTCTCTTTGCAGCCTGCATCATCTCTTCATACAATCCGCTTGCTTCTTCGGGAGAATAGCCATAAACCAGAAACACATCCATCAGATACGGAGAATAACTGATCTTCATAATTTCCTGGGCAAATCCCATTGCTGCAATCTCACTAAAAGCGATTACATTGGAATCGTTATGAATGAATCCCAGAGACCAAAGTCTTATCTTCTCCGTTTTAGTAAAAATTTCATGCTTATAACGTTCTTCTACAAAATGAAAGAGTTCATGGGCCAATAAAAGTCTGCTTACATCAAGCCCTTCTGTCAAAACCTGAGTTACCTCCGGTTTCAAAAACAATCTGGCAGCTTTGTTGACTGCATCCATATAAATACAGATCTTGTCAGGCACCCGGAATTCTGCAAACAGCACACGGTCCGTTTTTTCCGGAAACTCCGGATAAGAAACGTTCATTCCCATGGCTTTTGCCAGTTCATTGGGATCCTGAGTTCCATATTCCCTGCATACAATACCGGCATACTCTTTTCCGCATGCAAGACTCTTTTCCATCCATTCCCTGCGCTGGTCATCATTAAATTTCCCATTGAGGGGCTCTCTGGAAAATGCATAGCCATACCATTCCCATGGTTCTATTTCTGCAAGGTCAGAAAGCATGTCCCCGATTGGGCGGATTGGGAAATGGGGGCGTTCATATCTTTGCTGGCTTGGTCTGCCTAAAAGCCCCGCCCCTATGGGTTTTAAGGCTTCCCTGAATTCTTCTTTTGTCATATTTTTAACTTTCTCTAACGGATGCGATAATCAGGACTTCCTCTTCCGGCTCCCGATCACCCAGATCCAGACTCATTAACAGCATAACCTGTTCTAAATCCACAGCGCTGTAATCACTGACTCTTGGTCCTACGCAGACATAAAAGTCCGGGCGCAGTACGGTATCTGTTTTAAAGACTGCATTTTCATTCCAGATTTTTTCAACGGTTTCCTCATAATTCTTAATATGGCATTTCTCAACCACACCATCGGAACACTGTACCTTGATGAATCCCTTCTTATCCACGATTCTAAGGGGTGATTTTCCTTCTCTGCTGCCCTGGTATACAAAGAATTTATCGGTCTTATCCGCCAGTCTGATATCGGAAACTTTTGGACCGAAATCTTCTTCTGCCAGTTTGCGCGCTTCTGGTTCATCACATTCTTTTAACAGATCGGTTGTCTTAACCTCTGTGGAACCGGTAGCAATGGCGGTAACCTTACCGGTCTGATTATCAATTTCAATATGAATTTCCACTGTATCCGGGAGAAGCACCGGAACTAACTGCAAGATCTGCCGCTTCTTTCTTTAAATCCCTGATGTCTTCCTGACTAGGATTTGGAATAACACGTTCTACCACATCACGAACCATGGATAACGCTACACCAATGGAGGAAATTACTTCCGCATTCTCCGGAATGCTGTATTGAAGGCCCATCTTCCCTGCGCAGTAAGGTACTAAGGAAGCAGCACCGCCTCCGCAGCCAACCAGTCTCATGCTGTCATGATCCAGTTTATATTTATCTGCCAGAGCGTTGATACAGGCACTTACCTTTTCGTAATCCTTATCAAGAATCTGAGTAGCAAGTTCTTCCACTGTAATGCCAAGTTTGTCTGCCACCGGCTTCATCGCCTTGCGGGCAGATGCCGCATTGCCGTGAGCAAAATACTTCTCGTCAATCAGTCCAAGAACATTGGCTGCATCTGTGTTTGTAAAACAGATTTTCTTTCCATTTTTTAAACGAAGGGTTACATAATCAGCAGGATCTCCCGGCTTTGGACTTACCAGTTCAATCTGGGGATCTTCAATTTCTTCTTCCGGTAAAAAGCATGCATATTCGCAGCCTGCAATATGAGCAGAACGTGGACCTACGTCAACCACAGCTTTATCGCCGATACGAACCATGGATCCGCCTGCACAGCCTAAAATTCTTACGTCAAGAGAGTTAATAAAGGTATCATGACCGCCGATTTTAGCATAATCCACACCTGGACGGCCATTTTTAATAACACCGATATTGGTAGTGGTTCCTCCTACCTCAAAGTAGATGGCATTGGAAGCACGAAGATACATTAAAGATCCCATAACTGAAGCAGCCGGACCGGAGAGAGCAGTAAGAATAGGACGCTTCCGCATCTCACTGATTTCCATAACACCTCCGTCGCCTCTCATGATCATTAACGGAACAGTAATTCCTGCTGCACGAACCGAACTTTCTGTTGCATTCGCGGTGGACATCATCTTTGGAAGTATGGAAGCATTAATTGCAGCCGTACGAGTACGACGAGTCAGACCATACAGTTTTGTAATATCAGAAGCCATTGTTACCGGCACATTTTTCTTCTTTGCGCAGTCGTGGATAAGAAGTTCCTCATCCATGCTGTCTACACCAAATGCCATGGAAGCCACCACAACCTTTGCTCCCTGGTCCAGGAGTTCGCTGATATTCTGATTAATGACATCCTCAGTCAGCATTTTTTTCTTAATAAACGTATTGTAAACCTTGATCATACGTCCTACTTTTTCATCCAGCACAATATCTTTCAGCGCCAGCTGACGTTTTGCCAGAAATCCTTCCAGACCGCCTCCGGCAACGCCTACCACACCCACTGTAGCAACGTCACCTTCAATAAAAGCATTGGTCGCCTGAGTAGTTGAATGGGCTACGAAAACTACATCTTCCGGTGAAATATTACTTTCCCTCATACAGTTTCTAAAGCTCTGTACAACACCGGCAGCAACGCCATCTTTATCATCATGTGTGGTCTTCACTTCATTTTTCCCAATAATTTCATGGGTTTCATTGTCCATGGCTACGCATTTGGTATATGTTCCGCCTACGTCAATGCCCATTCGGACTGCTCTGTGTTCACGCTCTGCCATTGTATTCCATTCCTTTCCAGATAGATAAGTCAAATTTTACTAATAAAATTTTCATGTACTGCTCCTCAATTACAAATTGTTGAAAAGCGTCCGGGTGCGCAGGGGGCGCGCCCGGACAGGGGTTATCTTTTGGGGTTTTGAGAGTTTGTCTCCTTGTCCGAGACTGTTATTAAGACAGGAACCATGCAGCGCCAAGTCCACCTAACATGATGAATGTAGCCACATACTGCAGTATTCCGGCAAAATATGCATTGGGTATGGAAAGCTTTAAGAAGTCTCGTGATTCAACCTTCGAATAAGCAAGTCCCCATGCAACCCATGACTGAGTGATACAGCTTCCGATATTTACGGTAATAGTCGGAATTGCAAATACCGCATAGAGGAATGGAACTGAGAAAGATGCAACGTTGGAAAGCACACCAAGTGTTGCTGCGCCGCAGCCTACTAAGGTCATAGGTCCACGGAACAGACCCATGCAAAGAAGTACTGCAAATACAATACAAACAACGATTTCGCTTCTTGGCATTACATTTCCAAGAATCACCTTGAAGTAAGGAGAAGCAAGGGCTGCAACTGAGTTAAACATAGGAAGGGTAAGAAGGAATCCTACCAGCGGAGCGGTATCAACCACACCGTCATAATAAAGCTTGTTTACAAGCTGACAGTTCTCTTTGAAGCTTCCTTTCATTCTTCCGCACAGGAAAAGTGCAAGGAAACCAGCAATTACGAAGCCTCCGATTACGGAGAAGTCCAGCCAGATTTTTAATACAACCGGAACAACAGGAAGAAGCAGAGTATAAAACGGTGCATTCTTCTGTTCGGAAGCAGCTCCTCTTGTCTGAGCAGCCCATGCATGAACGGTCTTGGCACGCTTTAAATAGAAAGCAGCCAGAAGAGTGGTAATAACCAGCATGATAATAAGAGCAGCATAACCCCAGTGAGCAGCATACCAGCCCAGTGTGAAATCAGGCATCTCGTCAGGTTTTAAGAAAAACGCACGATACTGTGTGAAGTTAACCGGATTGATATAAATACCTGCTGCTACGGATCCCATGAATGTAAACAAAGCAACAGATTTTGGAATTCCCAGAGACATAAGAATCGGAAGTACGATTACACCGATTGCAATTACCGGGCCTGCACCTGTCATAGCAGTATCAGAGCAGTTACTATATTTAAAAGTGCTACTGTTACAAATGGCTTGTCTCCGCCTAACTCAACTGTCTTGCGGATCAAGGTAGATGCAATTCCGGTATCCATAAGTACACGGCCAAACCATGCACCCCAGCATACGTTTACCAGAGTTGTTCCCCAGCCTTCTGGTGCTGACTGATAAATCTTATTTAAGGCAGCAATCAGAGTATTGTCTTTTCCAAACTGCAGAATCGGATTGGAAGCAAGAAATGACTGGCTTACAAACAGTGTTCCTCCAAGTGGAAGAATGGTCCAAAGAAGAGTAATCAGCAAGAAGCCGATCATCAGGTTATGGCCTTTGATACAGTAATACGCCAAACCAAAGAATGAAATTAATAAAATAATACCAATAATGTACTCCACAATAATACCTCCTATAACTTTTTATTCCCCATACTGCTGATAATAGTTAACCGGTCTGCCAATTAGCAGCCTAATCTCAAAACCTGGATTCCCCGCTCCTTTCCTGTCATATGGTATTTCTATTTCTAACCGGGCCTGCTTCCTATGCCTGTCCGGAAAAGAACTGTGGATAAATATCCCGAAGTGTGCCTGCATTCCATAAAATCGTGTTAAAATGATTGGCACAGATCAGGCTGGCTGCTTCCGCATCCTTTCTCCTTAAATTATCAAGGAGAAGCCGACCTTCTACTTGAACATGTTCCCAGCTGGTCAGGGAAGACATATCAATGCGGTAGTTGAATGTAGTAAATTGAAGATAGTTTAATCGCAGCAGATCTGAGTCAATGGTTCTGAATACCTCCCAGGCATATTCCCGTCCGCAGAAAGCGGAAAGAAGATAATGTACCTGCTGCTCTATCACCAGAAATTCCAGGGGATTTTCTTTATTTATCTCCAATTTCTGTCGATTTAAAACCTCTTCCAGCTGTTCAAATTGTTTATCAGTCAATCCTTTTTTGGCAAATCTCCTCAATCATGGCCTGTTCCAATACAGTATGTGAAAAAACAACCTGTCTGATCCGTTCTAAATCAAGTAATGTTACTTCCGTACCTCGCTGCGGATAGACTACAATGTATCCTTCTTCAACCAGCTTTGAAAGTGCATCTCTCACCATGGTCCGGCTGGCATTCATCTGACTTGATAATGTATTTTCACTCAGTCGCTCTCCCGGTTTAATAGTCAGATTCAGTATCTGCATTCTCAGTTGATTATAGATGTCATTTCTCTGGTTTCCTTTTTCTGCTTCCAATTCTGGCATTTTTATTCTCCTTACTATCAACGGATATGAAATGCATACAAGTATTCCGTTCTGTTAAGATTGCATATCAGTATCCCGCCAAATGCATATCAGTTAGCATTTGCTACTTTGTAGTGGTCTTCCTTTTTGTAAAATATAACACATCTATTTTTGAAAATCAACTATATTTTTCATATTTTATACAGCGTTCGATAGTTTTTCTCCAATTTCGACGTGTTTTTGCACAACAGTTTTATAGAAACCTTTCGTTTTTGCCCTTTTCAAAATTGCATACAAGTTGATTTTTCCTGGTTTTCGTGCACGACTAGTTAATTTGGAATAAAAAAACAGACTTTGACATTGTACTGAAACTGTCAAAGTCTGTTTCTCATATCTTATTTCAGGTTGTTCTTTCCGTCTTTCCCATTAAATGAAATACATGTTATACTGTTTCAATTTCTCTGATTTTTCGATATAGGGTAGATCTGGATATCCCCAGAATATCCGCAATATCGGTTTTTGAATACCCCCGCTCCAGCATGGTTTTTATCTGTTCCTTTGACATTTCCTCCAGTCCGCTGTAACCAGGATCATTTTCAGGAAGCAGATTCTTATCTCTTAATCCCTCCACAGTGACTCTTCCTGAGAACTCTGCAGCAATCCGTTCAAGAATAATCTCCATGCTGTGCTTTCCAATCTCAGTAAAATGATTTCTTAAATATGTAAACAGTTCTGCAGACAGTTCCACGCCTTTATTATCATAAAGCCTCCTGTAATAATTAAGACCTGAAGTCACATAACCGCGGAATTTTACCATATCTTTTTCCATTCCTTCAAAACTAATCTTATAGCGGGCAATAAGACGGTATAATTCAGGGGAAAACAGCTGCTGTTCCACCAGAGATTCCAGTTCTCTGTCGACGCAGAATAAAAAACCTGACATTAGAACGTACCGATTTATCATGGGTTTTAAATTTACCATACTTCATAAAATCAGCAATATAATGCTGAATATACAAAGGCATTTTTTCGGGCTGGACAATTACCACAGTACAACCATCCGCATTTTTTAAGACTCCATACTCATCCATCATATAGATTTCAAATAAATCCCTGTAAAGGTTATCGGAATAAACCACATACAGATCATGAAGATTCCGTTCCGACGTATTAAATACCGCTTTGGCAAGAAGGAGGTTTAGCTCATTATCCGAACTCTGAATAAGTAAATTATGGTTTGTTTTTGCCATTTCCCTTGCCATTTGAAGCTCCTGGGCAGAGAAGTACTTTTTAAGCCAGTCAAACGTCACCAGGGAGCCCTGTTCCGATATGTTAATCCGTTTTACAAAATCACTCTGGGGTTTAAAATAAAACAGTGTCCCGAATTCCGAATCACTTAAATAAATCTTTTTACTGGAAACCACGCCATGAAACAGATGACCTTTCATCTCAAAAGTCAGCCGTTCATTACTGATATCCTCGTGGTTCTTAAAATAATCCTCTATTAGTTGAAACGGAAACAGTTCCTTCATGTTGCTTCCCAGCATGTCCTTATCCAGATGTATCACATCGCAAAAACGCTTGTTAACATGAATGATATTTCCGAAATAGTCAGTGTAAATAACCGCCTCAAACATCTTGTCTATAATGGCCTCAATCTCTTTTAAGCGGTTTTCCAATCGTATGGTTCTTGTTTCATTTTCTATTTTTCCGGAAATAAGCTCCGCAAAATTCTCCAGAAATGAAACAGTTGAATCCAGACTTTCAAATAAAAACTTGGCTCTGTGTCTGGTTAATATAAGAGCAAGGGCACCCACTGCCTGATTATCAACCCTAATGGGTACTCCCACAAAACTGCTCATCTTGCATTCCCGGTACTGATCGCATTTGCGGCAGCCGGCAAGGCGTGTTTTGTCTTCCACAATTACATTTCTGTTCTCAATTAATATGGTGGATATGATGGTGCCGATCCTGATATCGGTATAAAGGTTTAAGTACTTAAAAGAACTTCCCACTATGTTCATATTGGTATCTATAATCAGTATGTCTGTATCCAGCGTATCCGAAATAATTCTTGCCAAATGATTGGTATAACCTCCTATTAACCCCAACAGGCTTTTCTCCATCCCCGCACCTCACAAATATTCTTTTATAAACGCCAAACAGGGATGCTGTATTCGTACAACAACCCCTTTGGTGAAACAGTCTGATTCTGTTTATTAATCCTGATTCTTATTAAAGGTTACCTCACAGATGGAGTCACCCTTTGCAATGGTCTTTCCCAGATGGAAGGTGAAATCCTCAAACTGGGAGCAGATTCCCCGGTCTCCATCCATGGCAATTTCACACATCTCTGCAATCAGTTCCTCATCATCGGTCAGCTTTCTCCATGCAGCTACAAGCGGGCAGTGGTGAAAAGTAATTTCCAGCTTGTCATCGGTGCATTCTGTATCCATCTCAAAGATGTTTCTTACATTGTCACTGACAAATTCCTTCTCAAAAGCCTTTAAATCACTGGTCTTTGTATATTTGTTCTGACCATGGAAGCAGCCGCATTTCTTAATGGCATCATGGGCAAATTCACTGTCTAACCCTCTTTTCTTAGCTTCTGTGAACATATAGTAGAACCATGTGGCTCTGTGCTCAATTCCGTCCCGTAAATCCTTGATGTGCTGACCTCTGTCTTCCGGTGTGTTGCTGTACATAACTGTTCCTCCTTAGAAATTAATTTTTTCTTTTATGCAATTCATTAACGTTCCGATTTGATACGACATGGTAACCGCTCCCGGGTCCAGGTGTCCAAGCCCTTTATTAGCCTGGTAAGTTGCTCTTCCCTTTACTGCCTCCATGTTGTATTCTCGGCGCCGTCAACGGCTGCCTGTTTCACAACTTCGCAGATTTCTAACTCACTTATCCCATCAGAAATCCCCTTTTTATATGCCACGACTGCCGGTGCAAGGCTGTCAATCATGGTTTTAAATCCTTCTTTTGCCTGCCCTCTGGACATAATTGCCTCCAGCATGGCTTCCAGGCTGTCACAAACTCCCTGGCAATCCAATGTCTCTCTGCCCTTAACCGCTTTGGCTGCCGCAAGGTAGGCAGATCCGTAAAGCACTCCAGAAGAGCCTCCGATTACCGCCATCATGGTCTTGCCTATCTCCTTAAATTCTTCACTGATGGGTAGCCGCCCCAGTTCCTCAGACTTCTCAACCAGTTTTTCAAAACCCATATTTATATTGGACCAGTGATCCCCGTCTCCAGTTGCCAGATCAAGCTCTGTCACATAATCTCCGTTTTCATGAATCAGTTCATATGCTTTCTTTATGTAATCCGCATAATCCTTACCCGTTAATTCAAATCCCATTTTTTCACCGCCTTATCTGATTTTTAAAGCCGGAGTATCACAGGGAGCATCAAGAAGCTCCTTCAACTCATCGTCCAGCTTCATAAGGGTTAAAGAACAGCCAGTCATATCCAGTGCGGTCATATAATTTCCCACAAGTGTTTTATAAGCCCTGATATTCTTTTCTTCCAACAGCTTCTGGACTTCCATATTCAGGATATAGAGTTCCATCAGAGGAGTACCCCCCAAGGCCATTTACCAGCACTGCCACTTCACTTCCGGTATAATCATAGTCCTCAAGAATCTTCTCAAGCAGAATTTTGGCAGTTTCTTTTGCTGTTTTAACCTGGGTTCTTTCTACTCCCGGCTCTCCATGGATTCCCATACCAATCTCAATCTCGTTGTCTCCCAGAACGAATCCAGGTTTCCCAACTGCAGGAAGAACGCAGGGGCTCATGGCCATTCCCATGCTTCTGATATTTGCAATGGCTTTTTTCGGCCGCTGCTTTCACCTCTTTTAAACTACCGCCGAGCTCTGCCTTTGCCCCTGCAATCTTATGGACAAAAACGGTGCCCGCGATGCCCCTTCTTCCTGTGGAATAGGTACTATCAGGAACAGCCACATCATCCTTAACAACTACACTTTCCACCTGAATATCCTCTGCCTCTGCAAGATCAGAGGCAAGTCCGAAATTCATAATGTCTCCGGAATAATTTTTAATAATTAAAAGAACACCTTTTCCGGAATTCATCCGGTCTATGGCATCGCCAATCCGGTCAGGACTGGGGGAGGAAAATACATTTCCCGATACAGCCGCATCAAGCATGCCTTTTCCAACATAACCTGCGTGAGCCGGTTCATGTCCAGCACCGCCTCCGGAGATAACCGCCACTTTATCTGCTTTCTCCTTCCGGGATATCACTTCATATCCCGGAGTATACAAAAGTTCCGGATGGGCAAGTTCCATTCCCCGAAGCGCTTCCCCTACAACGTCCATGGGTTTGTTAATAATCTTTTTCATGGTACCTCCTTAGCCTAAGCCTAAATATGCTTTTTTTATTCTGGGATCATTTGCAATTTTTTTGGCATCACCTGACATGGTTACTTTCCCATTTTCCAGTACATATGCTCTGTTTGAAGCGCTTAAAGCCATGTTGGCGTTCTGTTCAATGAGAAGTATGGTTACTCCCTGCCTGTTAATCTCTTTTATCAGATCAAAAATCAGCAGCACAAAGTTTGGTGCCAGGCCAAGTGACGGTTCATCTAACAGTAATAGCTCAGGTCCGCACATTAACGCCCTTCCAATCGCAAGCATCTGCTGCTCTCCTCCGGAGAGAGTACCTGCCGACTGCCTGATTCGTTCCTTCAACCTGGGAAATATCTGGTATACACGCTCGTAGCTGTCAGCAATCTTTTTCTTATCGTTTACCGTATAAGCGCCAAGGCGAAGATTTTCCTCCACTGTAAGGGCAGGAAATACCTCTCTGCCTTCCGGCGAAATGCTGATTCCCAGCCTTGTCATTGCATGAGGCGGGCTGTTGGTAATCTCTTTGCCCATAAACTCAACCCTGCCTCCGGATGATCTTGCAATTCCCACAATGGTATTTAACAGGGTGGACTTCCCGGCTCCGTTGCTGCCGATTAAAGAGACGACTTCCCCTTTGCCAATCTCCATATCCACGCCTTTGAGAGCATGTATGGGACCGTAATGAGTATTTAAATCAGTTATCTTCAGCATCCTTATGTACCCCTCCCAAATAAGCCTCAATGACTCGTTCATTGTTTGCAATTTCCACAGGAAGCCCCTGGGCAATTGGTTTGCCGTGATCAATTACATATATCCGGTCTGATATGTTCATAACCACACTCATATCGTGTTCAATAAGGAGTACGGTATACCCATTCTGCTTTAAGGATCGGATAAAAAGCATCAGCTCCTCTGATTCCTTGGGATTCATTCCGCTGCCGGTTCATCTAACAGAAGCAATCCTGCACCGGTAGCAATTGCCCTGGCAATTTCCAGTTTCCTCTGGTCTCCATAAGGCAGATTGGAGGCATAGTCATCTTTTCTGTGCTCCAGTCCCACGGATTTAAGAAGTTCAATGGCCTGCAGTACCTTTTCATCCTCTTCCTTGCGGTATCTCGCCGTACGGAAGGTGGAATCAAGGAAACTGTAAGAAGTTTTTTTATATGTGCCCCGATCAGTACGTTTTCGATTACCCTCATATCCTGAAACAGCCGGATATTCTGGAAGGTTCGGGACATTCCCGCCATAACAATATGTTTGGGTTTTTTATTCTGTATCTCTTCTCCGTTAAATAATATCGTTCCTTCATCTACCTGGTACACACCCGTCAGCATATTAAAAACGGTAGTTTTCCCTGCACCGTTGGGACCGATAATTGAAACCACTTCCCCTTTATTTATCTCAAAGCTTACCTGCTCCACCGCAACAATACCGCCGAATCTTTTGGTAATTCCTTTCACGGATAAATATGCATTGTCAGCCATTGTCTCCCGCCTCCTCTGTCTCCGCCGTTTTAAGCCGTTCCATGACCTGCCTGGATAATTTATATGGAAGCTGGGATTTCCAGCCAAGAATTCCCTGAGGTCTGAATCGCATCATTACTACCAGAATCACGCCGTATAAAACAAAACGGTAAACCATTAAAAATCTGGATACCTCCGGAAGAGCAATTAAAATGGCTGCCCCCAGAAACATTCCCCGTATTGTTCCCATTCCGCCCAGAATCACAACAGAAAGAATCAGCGTGGATACGTCAAAGTTAAAGGTATTAGGATCTACATATCCGATGAGAGTGGCATACAAAGCACCAGCAGCGGCGCAAATGCAGGCTGACAGTACAAATGCCAGGATCTTATAGTAGGTAACATTAATTCCCATCATTACGCTGGCAAGTTCGTCTCCCTTTATTGCCTGCAGCGCTCTTCCTGTTTTTGATTTAACAAGAACCAGACAGAATACAGTGCAGACTACCAGAATGATCATAACCAGATAGTACAGACCGTGATTTGCGATAGTAAGCTTCATGCCGAAAACGGAAGGCTTTGGAATAATTTTTAACGCCCAGTGTTCCATTGGTTACAGGAGACCAGTTCATCGCAATCATTTTTATAATTTCACCAAACCCCAATGTAACAATGGAAAGATAGGTCCCAGTAAGCCGGAGAGTCGGAAGTCCCAGTAGAATTCCCACAAGTCCTGCCACCACCATACCAAGAAGCATGGAAGGAAAGAAGTTTAAGCCAAGTTTGACCGCACAAAGGGAGGCCGTATAGGCTCCAATTGCAACAAACCCTGCATGCCCCAAGGATACCAGACCGGTATAGCCGGTAAGTATATTAAGTCCAAGACCGAACATGGCATAGACTGCCATCTTTACAATTACAGTCAGAAAATACTGGTTGTTCACGCCTTTTGGCAGCAGACAGAGAAATGCAGCCAGCAAAATAAGAAGCAGCTTTTGATTCTTGCTTATAACGCTTTCAAACTGATATAAAAAAGCTGTGTTTTTCCATTCTTGTATTTGTCATACTTTATACCTTCGTGATCCCTTTCTTTCCGAACAACCCATTGGGTCTGACGATCAGAACAATAATTAATATGATAAATGCCATGGAATCCCGATAGGTGGATCCTAAAACAGTGGCTGCCATAGATTCAGACACTCCCACTATCAGCCCGCCTATAATTGCACCGGGTAAACTTCCAATACCGCCAAGCACAGCCGCAGCAAATGCTTTTAAGCCTGCCATAAATCCCATATTCGGATAAACAATCTGATAATAACTACCCACCAGAGAACCGGCGATGGATGCGGATATTCCGCTTAAGAAAAAAGTAAATGAGATAACAAAGTTAACGTTAATTCCCATTAAGTTTGCAGCTTTTGGATTCTGTTCCGCCGCTCTCATTGCCAGCCCGATTTTTGTATAAAATACAATTCCGACCAGAAGCAGCATGAGAATCAGGGATACCACAAACATACCAATCTGTGTGGAGGAAACAACAATTTTCCCAATCTGGAGAGTTCCGAAATCGAACAGGGGCGGAAACGCCCGTTTTTCACTCCCAAATGCTACAATCAGAAGATTTGTCACAATATTGGAGATTCCAATGGTTGTAATTAAAGATGCAATGGGTATGGATTTCTTTTTTCTTAAAGGTTCCAGAGCAAGCTTATCAATTGCAACTCCAAGAACACCTGTAAGCACCATACTGGCGATTAAGCCAGGAATTACGCCAAACCGGAGACCAATGAAAACCATTGCCATCTGAGCTCCAAAAGCATAGACGGAACCGTGAGAAAAATTGACCAGCCGGAGTATACCAAACACCAGGGAATATCCTACCGCAATCAGGGCATATCCCATTCCCAAAGCCAGTCCGTTGAATATCTGTTGTGCAATCATGGCTTCACCTTTCTGCGGGAACAGCGCCTGGCCATTCCCCGCCGCTTAATCTAGTTCATCTTGACAAATTTTCCATCTTTAATTGTTACTTTGTTAAACTGCTTATCAACATCACCCTGTTCGTCGAACTTAATGTTTCCGGTTACTCCTTTGTAGGTGATCTCATTTAACTTGTCTCTCACTTTTTCTGAATCCGTTGTACCCGCTTCCTTCATGGCAGTGAGGAGAATTCCCATGGAATCATAGGCCTGTGAGGTCAGGGCAGAGGGTGAGTTCCCATAGACTTTTTTATACTCATCCACATAAGCCTTTACATCTGCATCATCCGATTCTGAGAAGAAAATAACCGGAAAACATACACCTTCCACTGCCTGACCTCCCAGCTGAATCAGCTGCTGGCTGTAAGCATTGGAAAATCCAACAATGGAAATATCCGGATTAATATTTTTATACTGTTTGGCAACCGGCGCAACCAGATTATACATTCCACAGCAGATTACCACATCCGCTCCTGCTTCATTCAGCTTTGTAATTGCCGGTGTATAATCATCAGATCCTTCCATTACTTCCTCATGGGCTACTACTTTTACATTGGGATCATTTAATCCAGTAATCAGATCTTTGATAATTCCAGATGTATTGGTTCCCCAGTCAGTCATAATGGATATAATACCAATATTTTTCTTTTTCAGATCATGAACAGCAATATCCACAGAAGCCGCGCCTTCTTTTGATATGACTGTATTATTTCTGAAAATATAATTACCGATCTTAGAATAATCCGGGTGAGAAGCAGACGGTGAAATTTCAATAATCTTATTTTCCTGGTAAATAGGAGCTGCAGTCATACATACTCCGGATGAAAAAATGGCCGATTACGCCGCTGATATCTCCATCGGATACAATTTTCTGTGCAATGGTGGTTGCTTCCTCTGATGTATTCTTATCATCATAAGGTACGATTTCAATCTGTTTGCCCAGGACCCCTCCCTGAGCATTCCACTGGTCTGCCATTAATTTGGCTGCATTGGTAAAGCCAATTCCATATTCCGAATTATCTCCAGTCATTGGACCGGCTACTGCGATCTTGACCGTGCCTTCTCCGCCTGCCTGGCTGGTTCCTTCCGCTTTAGCCCCGGAAGTATTATTTGCTCCTGCTGAACTCTGTCCATTCCCCTGTGCACAGCCTGAAAGCAACCCCGCAAGTGCCATCATTGCCAATGAATACCTGATAAACCCCTTTTTCATAACTGAAACTACCTTCCTTTCCTTATCTGAGTTATTGTCTTAACTCTGAACCATAATGTTTAAAATGACCTCGTCTGTCTCCTTCATCCCTTCCCTTGCCAGTGTTATTACCCCATCCACTGTCTTCTGGATATCTTCCTTTACAATCCCGTCCCCCGGTAGAAAAACATGACCATTCATAGATAAATAGCTGCCCATAATTGCCGCATCCACACTGGAAGCAATCTTTGCTGCACAAGAAGCGCTTGCACCATCGCATACAATTCCCGACGTATTGGCCAGAGTATTGATAATGGTGTTTTCGATCTGTTCCCTCTGACCTCCCATTAAGTAAGTAATTCCCGCACCGGCACCTGCTGCCGCACTTACCGCTCCGCAGTAAGCAGACAGTCTGCCCATACGGTACTTCTGATAAATAGCAATCAGATTGCTGAGCACCAGTGCCCGGTACAGCTCATCTTCTTTGCTTCTTAGTGTCTTTGCATACTCAATCACCGGAAGGGATACCGTCATTCCCTGATTACCGCTGCCGGAATTAATGACTACCGGAAGCTCGCAGCCGTTCATTCGGGCATCCGAACCAGCCGCTGCCACTGCTTTTGCCCTGATTTTTACATCATCCCCATAAACGGATAATAGTGTTTTTCCAATCTCAGCTCCATAACTTCTAGACAGCCCCGCCTGAGCTATGTTGGTATTACATTCAATTTGTTCCGTAATCAACCTCCTCACTTTTTTTAAGTCTATCTGTTCTGTAAATTCAAATATGGAATCCATATTCAGACAGCTATAATCGATCTGTTCTTCTTCCCCGCCTTCCTTCTCTTCAAAAAGGATCTGCTTGTTTTTCTCAATTCCAGTTATCCCCAGATGTGTTTTTTTCAGTTCCACCTTAACCTCATTTAAGCCCTGTGTCATAATTACGATTAAGTGAAGCTTCTCCGTGGTATCCAGCAATTCAACCCGACATATTTTTTCCTGAAGCAGCCGGCTTGCAATCTGTAAATCCGGTTCCCTGACTGATGTCAATACTTCAAGTCCCCTATCCGGATCTCCACCTGCTGCCCCCACTACTGCTGCTGCTTCAATTCCCTTCATACCACCAGTCATGGGAACCACCACTGCTTTTGCATTCTTAATCATGTTCCCACTGCAGGAGACTGTTATTTTTCAGGAATTGCTCCCAGATATTTCTTTGCCATTGCACTTGCATATGCAATTGCGATAGGCTCTGTACACCCCAATGCTTTTACCAGCTCTGTCTCCAGGATATGTATCAGCTGGTCTTCTGTCGTTTTCTGCATGCTCCTCCGATCTGCTGTGTTACTGCTAATTGCTTCATCATTCATTTTTATGCTTGTTTTCTTGTCGTTTTTTGTAGATTTATGTAGTTCTTTTATGAATTCAGTATATCATTTGCATGTCACCAATGCAATGTATTTTTGTGCATATTAACTAATATTTATCATTTTCAGCGTTTTTATTGGTTATTTTACACATTTATTTTGGTTATTTTATTGGTTTTAGATAGCGTTCGTAATTCAAATGTATCATTTTGGCACACTTTGTTTTATTAAGTTAAAAATCTCCTGATTCCTTTCCCATTTTTTTGTTTCATTCCTGATATACAGGCATAAAAAATACCGTGTACAGCAATAAAAAACTGTACACGGCATAACCGGTTTATTGAAAATTATTATTTAACGGGATAAAAACCAGAAGGCGCTTCACTTAAATTAATCATAATATTCTTTGTCTGGGTATAATGCTCCAGCATTACTTTATGAGTTTCACGTCCAACACCGGAAGTCTTATATCCGCCAAAAGGAGCTCCCTCCGGGATTGCATTATAGGTATTCACCCACATACGTCCTGTTTCCACTGCTCTTGCAACGCGTATTGCGCGGTTTATATCTCTGGTCCATACAGCTCCGCCCAATCCGAATTCACTGTCATTGGCCATGGCAATCACTTCATCTTCCGTTTTAAATTTAATAATACATGCAACTGGTCCGAAGATTTCTTCTTTAGCCACCCTCATATCATTGGTTACATCTCCAAGAAGAGTGGGACGGAGAAAGGCACCATTCTCAAGACCGTCATCTGTAAATGCCTCACCACCGCACAGTACCCTGGCACCTTCTTCTTTACCGATCTCAACATACCCTAATATTTTTTGTAAATGTCCTTTATTGATCTGGCTGCCCATCTGGGTATCTTCTTCCCATGGAAGTCCGACCTTCACTTTGTTAAACCGCTCCACCGCTTCCTTTACAAAACGGTCGTAAATATCCTCCTGTACAAATACTCTGGAACCTGCGCAGCATACCTGACCCTGGTTAAATAAGATTCCAAGCTGCACACCATCCATTGCCATCTCCCAGTCGCAGTCATTAAAGAAAATATTGGCTGACTTACCGCCCAGCTCCAAGGTTGCAGGAATCAGCTTTTCTGCTGCAGCCAGGGCTACATTTCTTCCCACATCGGTAGATCCTGTGAAAGCCAGTTTTCTGAAACCTGGATGCTCCAGCATATACTGTCCCGATCTGGAACCGCCTCCTGAGATTACATTAAAGACACCTGCCGGAATCACATCCTGAATCAGTCTTGCCAGCTCAAATACACTTAAAGGAGTTGTGCTGGAGGTCTTAAATACAGTACAGCAGCCGCTTGCAAGAACAGGTGCCAGCTTCCAGGCAGCCATTAAAAACGGGAAGTTCCAGGGAACGATCTGACCGACCACGCCAATGGGTTCTTTTAAAATAAGGCTTAGCATATTATCTCCCAATATGCTGGCACTTCCTTCCTCTGCCATAATACATCCGGCAAAATAACGGAAGTGCTGGGCAGCCAGGGGAATATCTACATTTAAAGTCTCCCTGATTGGTTTTCCATTGTCCAGTGTTTCAACCATAGCCAGATGCTCTTTGTTTGCATCAATGATATCCGCAATTTTATTTAAGATGGCTGCTCTCTGGTTAACCGGAACATTCTTCCATGTTTCAAAAGCCTTCCATGCAGCTTTTACCGCATCATCCACATCTTCCTTTGTCGCTTCTGCGCACTGTGCCAGTACTCTGCCGTCTGCCGGACAGGTAACGGTAAATGTTTTTCCATCGGAAGCAGGCTTCCACTCTCCACCTATAAATAATTGATATGTATCCTGAAGTGTAACATCCTTCATATGCTTTTCCTCGCTTTCATTCTGATATCTTTATTTGGCCTGTTGTTGCCCATACTCATGTATAATCATTATAGGCTTAATTTTATAACTGTCAATTTAATTATTTTTTTCACATTTTATTGATATTTATTTATCTTTTAACGATTATTATTTAACAATATATATTAACTTGCTTGTTAAAACTTTTAAATATATTATCTGTCTTTTTTATCAAGGTCAACCATATACTGCTATGTGCTTTGAATAAATTTTTTTCTATTAAATTCAATTAAAAGGGAGAAAAATGAATACTTCGATATGTTCTTAACGATTATAAGGTTCTGAATTAACAGGAGTTAGAAAACAGATGGTATGTTACGATATATTTTTAACTAATCTAAACTGATTTGATCATGGTCTGCTTTTAATAACACAAAAAAACAGGAAACCTCAAAATTGAAGTTTCCCATTTTCAGTAAGAAGCGGGTGATGGGAATCGAACCCACGTATCTAGCTTGGAAGGCTAGTGTTCTACCATTGAACTACACCCGCAAGGATTTCAGAAATATATTTCAAATGTGCTTCAAAAGCACAGTGCCCAAAGCCGGAATCGAACCAGCGACACGAGGATTTTCAGTCCTCTGCTCTACCAACTGAGCTATCTGGGCTTATTCTCCTGCAACATCAGTAATTTTACAAGATTTTACTCCAATTGTCAAGACAAGTTTTTAAAATTTTTGGAAAAAAATATAAAATATTAACATCTTATCTATTGACTATATTATAATGTTGTCATATTATAAAATTATAATATAAAAGGAGATACATTATGTCCCTAAGCCACAGCATATTAGGTTTTTTATCTTATCAAAGCATGACCGGATACGATCTGGCCAAAGCATTTAGTTCATCTGTCCGGTTTTTCTGGTATGCGCAGACCAGCCAGATCTACTTGGAGCTTAATAAACTGGAGAAGAAGGAGTTTGTCACCTGCGAAATCATAATCCAAACAGAAAAGCCCAGCAAGAAATTATATTCTATAACACCAAAAGGAAAAGATGAATTTTTACGCTGGCTGTCCCAGGAGAATGATGAATTATCCAAGGGCAACAAAAATGCATTTTTAATGAAAATTTTCTTTTCCGGCTGCAGACCCCCCAAAGAATGCATTGATATGCTTTCTGATTTTATTAACGACTGCAGTCAATATAAAAGTGAAATGCAGCAAATTCCTGGCAGCATCGGCCAGTATGGTAATCTTGTAGAACCGGAACAAAAATTATACTGGGAACTTTCTGCAGATTTTGGTTACTGCTATATTCAGATGTGTATAGACTGGGCTAAACGGTCCATAAAAAAACTGGAGGAACTGTAATGGATGTCCTGATTATCAATGGAAGTCCCAAGGGTGCTAAAAGCAATTCCCTGAAACTGACAGAAGCATTCCTTCAGGGAATGAAGGAAACATCAACAGTACATTCTGAAACCCTGACAATTTCAAAACTGGACATCAAACCATGTATCGGCTGCTTTCACTGTTGGAAGGAGACCCCCTGGAAAATGCTGCATTTCCGATGATATGGCAGTTGTTATAGAAAAAATTCTATCTGCCGATGTTTTAATATACAGCTTTCCTCTCTATTACTTTGGACTTCCTTCCCAGTTAAAGGCGCTGCTGGACAGACAGCTGCCTATGGTCTTACCTTTTATGAAAAAAGGCACTCACAGCGGCGCCCATCCCTCCCGGTATGATATGTCTGATAAGCGTTATGTACTGATCTCAACCTGTGGTTTCTATACGGCAGAAGGTAATTATGATGCCATTGACGCGCAGTTTTCTCATCACCTGGGTAAAGGCAGCTATGAATCTATATACTGCGGACAGGGAGAACTTTTTAGTGTACCTGAATTAAAAAATCGGGCAGAGGAGTATTTAAAGTATGTCCGCGCTGCAGGCAGAGAGTTTGTAGAGGGCAATATAACCAAAGAAACCAGAAATCTGCTTTCTCAGCTTCTTTTTCCAAGAGATATATTTGAACGTATGGCAGATGCCAGCTGGGGAATTGAGCCACCGGATCAGAACAGAGTACAGGAAAAGTCCCATCCAGCCATTACGTTTACCAGACAGATGGCCGCACTCTACCGAAAGGATTCCTGGAACGGAAAAGACCTTGTTTTGGAAATGCATTATACCGATGAAGATAAAACGGCCCAGTTGATCATGGGAAAAGACGGCTGTAAGGTTTTAACTCAGGACTTTCAGCCTTTTACCACCAGAATATCAACTCCTCTTTCTGTATGGATGAGCATTGCAAAAGGCGAAATTGACGGCCAGACTGCATTAATGAAACATCTCTATCAGGTTGATGGGGATTTTCAGCTGATGCTTCACTGGGATGATTATCTGGGTTCTTCATCAAAACCCGATGTTCAACAGCTTGTTCCAGAAAAGAAAAGCAACATGACTTTTATGCTGCTACCATGGTTCCCTCTTTGGTTTATCGGTATTACACAACCTGTCTTGGGGGGAATTCTTTCGATTTTGATCAGTACAGCCATACCTATCTTCTTTTTCCGGTATCAGCCCACTGTATTTGAAGTATTTTCAGAATTTACGACTGCATTTCTTGGAGTACTTGCCATATCAGGTTTTGCTCCCGTGGTTTTAGTGCCCGTTTCCTATCTCATATTCGGGCTCATGTGGTTTGTAACTGTATTTTTAGAAATACCCCTGACCGCATACTATTCCATGAATGAATATGGAGGAAAATCCTCTTTAAAGAATCCTCTTTTTATAAAAACCAACCGGATTTTAACAGCTTGCTGGGGGATCCTGTATCTGGCTACTCCTTTGTGGACTTATTTATTTCTTTTTACAGATCATAAAGCACCTTTAAGTATTATAAACACGGCTCTTCCTTTCCTGCTTGGCTGCTTTACCAAATGGTTCCAGAAATGGTATCCTGCCCATTACGCAGCCAGTAAAAAAGTCAAAAATTAATTGTAATATTAATCATATTGTAATATAATACGAAAGCAGGGAATGAAGTTCTCCCTAAGGCAAAACCTTAAACCGCTTAATAAGCTGATGACTTCTGTGATGAAAACTCACAGACGCACCAGCTTTTTTTATTCGTCTGTACAGATTGGAGAAAATTTATGTTATTATCACTAGCACTTGTATTTCTTATAGGAATGGCTCTTGGTTCTCTTTTTGAAAAGCTAAAACTTCCAAGTCTTCTGGGTATGATTTTGACTGGAATGGTACTGGGTCCTTATGCCCTCCAGCTTCTGGATTCCTCTCTCTTAGGCATATCCACGGAGCTTCGCCAGGTTGCTCTGATTATTATACTAACCAGAGCAGGTTTGAATCTGGATATCAAAGATTTGAAAAAAGTTGGCCGGCCTGCCGTTTTAATGTGTTTTTTACCTGCAAGCTGCGAGATTGCAGCAATGATCATTTTAGCCCCTCTGTTTCTTGGTATCACTAGGCTTGAAGCAGCTATAATGGGTACCGTTGTGGCTGCAGTTTCACCCGCAGTTGTTGTCCCAAGAATGCTAAAGCTGATAGAAACAGGTTACGGAACCAGGAAAAGTATTCCACAGATTATTATGGCAGGTGCTTCCGTTGATGATGTTTACGTAATTGTATTATTCACCGCCTTTACCGGACTTGCTGGTGGAAAGGCGATCACTCCGTCAGATTTCCTTACCATACCCACCTCAATTGTGTTTGGCCTTATAGGCGGTGCCGCTGCCGGTATGATTCTGTCTTCATTATTTACCCGTATTCACTTAAGAGACAGCGTAAAGGTCTTACTGATTTTATCCATCTCTTTTCTTCTTGTTGCGGCGGAACATCACTTAAAGGGAAACATCGGATTCTCTGGTCTTCTTGCCGTTATGGCACTGGGTGCTGTACTCAGGCAGAAAAATACGAGTTATCCAGACGTCTTTCTCTGAAGTTCTCTAAGCTCTGGGTTGCTGCTGAGGTTCTTCTATTTGTTCTGGTTGGAGCGACCGTAAATATACAATATGCGCTTAAAGCTGGATTACTGGCCGTAATTCTTATCTTCTGCGTGATTATATTTCGGATGGCCGGTGTATTCCTCTGCCTGATAAAAACACCTTTAAATAAAAAAGAGCGGATTTTTACTGCATTCGCATATATGCCAAAAGCAACTGTACAGGCAGCAATAGGCGGACTCCCTCTGGCCATGGGACTTTCCTGTGGAGATATTGTTTTAACTGTGGCGGTTTTATCAATTCTGGTCACTGCCCCGCTTGGTGCCTTTCTCATTGACCGGTCTTATAAAGTTTTGCTTATGAAAAACCAATAGACAATAAATGCTGCATATAAAAACCGGATTTCTTTCCATGTTTTTTATATGCAGCATTTGTTATTACAGACTAAAGAGAAGACTTCAGTTGTTCGACGTTATTCTCCTCAAATTTTAACAGCCGATTCATCAATTCCACTATTTCTTTCTCAGCTTCTCCCTCATACTGACGGATTCGCTTGATACAGTCAATAATACCGCGGACACTGCCAAGTATCAGCATTTCGGCCATATGGGAAGCGCTTTTGTCGGTCATGGTCTTCATATCAATGGCTAAGTAGGTCATGATTTTTTGAATCTGCCCTATTTCTTTTTCCTGGCACCCATTTTTGTTTAACAGTTCCTTTGCCTCTTCATGAATTCCGGCATATTCTTTCAATTGAGCATGAAGCTGCTTTTTAAAAGCCTCATTATCCGTCATTGGTAAAAGTTGGTGTAATGTTTCCACTCCCATTTGGGAATTCTGATAAATGAAATTAAGTAATTCTGCATCAGCACTCATACCTGCACCTCTTTTCTTTTTTATTAGTATGAGGCAAAAAAGAAGAATTTATGACAGGAGGAAAACAATGATACAAAAACCGTTATTTTTTACCGATAAGAATCGAAATGTCATACTGGAAGCAATTCTGGGAACACCCAATGCAGCCATACCAGACAGCCTAAAACCCTTTGAGGTGTTAGAACCTAACACTTCCGATGGAGCTACGGAAAAGCACGCTCCTGTTCTGGAGACAAATGGCCTTCACGTTACCATCTCAGTGGGAAGCGTACTTCACCCTATGACAGCCGAACACAGCATTACCTGTATTATGCTTGAAACAAACGCTGGATGTATGATGAGAATTCATTTGACTCCCGATTGCCAGCCAATCGCCCACTTCACCTTGGAAGAAGGAGACTCTCCTAAAGCGGCTTATGCGTTATGTAATCTTCACGGTTTTTTGGAAGACAGAGGCATAGCAGAACCTTCGTTGACACAGACGGTAGCATGGTTTATAATTTACTATAGACGACAAGATATGCGTATATGAGAAAATAACGTTGCAAACAATAGTTATGGTCTGGGGGGGACTATCATATCAATACCGGAAATCGAATATGTTGAACCATTTTTTAAGAGAACTGAAGTCAACTCCTCACCTGGATTTTTTATTTGGTGAGGAGTTTTTTATTTAATATAGCAAAAGAACCATACAAATGATTAAAGGGAGGACATATGAGAATATCAAGCTTATCTAACGGAAACCAAATGAAGTACTTAAAAGGAATAACTTCTTATGAAATCGCCCCAAGAGATGAATCTTTGAGCAAGATAATTTTTGAATCACCATCTGAAAAGGATTCCTACACAAAGGAGGATGCGCTGCTTGACCAATATATGAAGCAGTACCGGACAGATATAAAGATCAAGGACGGAACCGTTATCGACAACTCCGATTCGCCGCTCCGCCTTATTCTGAGAGATAAAATAACTGCTGATGAGCTGAAAAACTACGCCCAACACCTGGCAAAGGCAGAAAAGTCAAAGGATATCGACTGGTTCGGCTTAACAAGCGATTTAGGCGATATGAAAATTGGATTTGATAATGCGGATAAACTTAATAACAAGGTAGAATATTTATCTTCCAGATATGTTTATTTAAAAGATTACATACAAAACTCATTTTCCGGAACCCAAAAAGAAGAGAATCTGAACCGACTTGAAGATCTCTATCAGAAATCAAAAGAAACCCTTGCAAGTTCATACTCCAATACTGTTGGCAGCTTTTACGAATCCATGGGTTCCAGTAATACAAAAGAAAAGATGTATCAAAGCATGCTGTCAGGAATTGAAAAAAAAAGAACTGCAGAATATGAGGACATGTTAAAAGAAGCTGGTGATTACTCTGATATTGAGAACCGGGATGAAGAATGGCTGAGAACCGATGATTCCTACATGGCAGCCAGACTGCGGGAATATGCCGTATCAAAAAACAGCACATTAAAACCTCGGACATTTCTGGTACTGAAAGCAGTACATACTCTCCACGATCTTGCTGTTGCAGGATTATTTGCCTCAGAAAGTTCGAAGCAATACAATTCCATACAAATGGATCTGTTTCCCGACGAAGAAACCCGCATCGGCCTGGATTTGGCGCTTCAGGCAATGAAGACAGATTCTTTAATAAGAAATACAGGTATTGGTGAAGAGATGTCTTCCCTTATAAAAAACTCTGCCAATGTCTATATGGATAAATATATAAACCGCCTTGACGAGAACCTGGCCAATGCCGCAGACAGAACGAAATTACCAGGAATAAAGCGTTCATTGAACAGAGAGGCGATAAGCAGGATTTATCGTTATACGCTGGCTCAGTATCAGGATAGCAATGACATAAAAGCGGCATTTCGAAAGGGCGCCCAGCAGGCAGTAAGCGATTTTAACAGCCAATATAACAGCAAGGGCGGTTTCTATTCCGATAAAGTATATTGGGACCAGTTTGATAACATCCCCCAGTATGCAACCAATGTAAAGGAGCTTTCTGATTACGAGAAATATTCCATTCTTATTGATCGTTTTACAGACAGCTTAAAAAGCGGTAATACGAAAAACATTGAACTGCTTTTTGCTTCAGGCGGAAGAACCCTGACGGAACAATTTTCTTATTCTGCAGTCGATTTCTATATTTAATAGTAAAAGCAGGTTGAATCAGACTTTTTACTGGTCTGATTCAATCTGCTTCTCTTTCTCATTTACCCGAAAATGTGACACCTCTGTCTGAAGAGCCTGCGCCTGACCAGCCAGTCGTTCACTGGAGCCGGAGCTCTCCCTTGCAGTCTCCATATTAGACTGAACAACTTCTGACACGGTCAACAGACTCTGGCTGATCTGTTCCATAACCTGTACCTGATCCATAGAGGAGGTTTCTATCTCCCTGATTACTTCTTCTGTCATCCCAGCCTGTCCTGCAATTTCTTTTAATATCCGGTCGGTATTTTCAGCCAGATGTCTGCCCTTTGAAACTGCATTTACTGATTTTCCACCAGCCCTTTGGTTTCCTTTGCCGCATCTGCTGATTTTGCAGCCAGGTTACGAACCTCGCCTGCAACGACTGCAAACCCTTTTCCTGCTGCCCCTGCACGCCCTGCTTCCACTGCAGCATTCAAAGCAAGTATATTGGTCTGGAACGCAATATCTTCAATCAGCTTTGTTATTCCTGTGATTTTTCTGGAAGTCAGATCCACCTCTTCCATGGCCTGATTTAAATTGTGCATATGTAAATTTACTTCATCCACTTTTATTCCAGATTCAGTTACATAAGCGGAAGCCTTCTTTACATACTCCGCATTTTTCACTGACTGCCTGAAAACATCATCCATGGCAGTCTGAAGTTCCTCTATAGCGCCCGCCTGTTCAGAGGACCGTTTTGCAAGTTCCTGCGCTCCATCCCAAACCTGACCTGCTCCCACAGTTACCTCATCTGCGGACGTATTAATTCTCTGCATGGTCTCTCTCAGACGAGAAGCAATCGCTTCCATGGATATCCGTATTCCATTAAATTCTCCAGGATACTGGCAGCTGCTTTCTGCCTGTAAATTACCACAGGATAATTGATGAAGAAACCGGGATATATCTGAGATTATATCCTTGTATTTTCCCCCCCCATCTCATTAACCTTCTGTACAATCTGACCAATCTCATCTCTTCGCTGTACAGACAACTCCAGGTTTAGATCGCCTCCTGACAAACGTTCAATCGCCTCAGCTGCCTGACCAATGGGCTTTGTAATTCTGTTTGCAATATGAAGCATTGCCAGTCCTGCAAGCAGCATGGATACAACTCCAAGAACCAGGGAACCCAGCATGGAAACGGTAACCCCTGACATAAACTCAGCTTCCTTAGCTGTCACATTAACAGACCAGCCATTTGTATCCGTTATAGGGGTATATGCGCCGATTTTTCTCTCTCCTTTCATCTTAAAAAACTGAAAGCCTGCATCTCCATTTATCATGGAACGCTCCAGACTGGCGGCTTCCCCATATGCCTTCGGATCCTTCTTTGCATCTTCAATATTATTTTGACCCTCTAAAACCAGGGAGAAATCTTCATGTGCCATTTTTCTGCCTTCCCGGTTGATCATATAAGTAATTCCAGTGTCACCAAGCTTGGTGTCTTTTATGATACCATCAAATACCGAGTAAGGAAATTCAAGCACCACTACAATATCACCGTAAGGATAAATATATTCATAAGAAACATTGCCTTCTTTTACTATTGGATCAGATAAAGAACCTTTTCCGTCTGCTGCCTGCAAAATGCCGGATCCTGGGCATAAGAATCTCTGTTTACAATAGAAACTCCGTCTTTAGAAAGAATATCAATCTTATTGAGGCCATACTGGGAACTGGACATATTTAAAAACAGTCCAATATTTCCTCCCCGTGCTGCATTCCCTTTCTGATAAAGGGCAATGGATTCTGCTATAACCGAATACTCTTTTAACTGCTGTGTAATTTTTTCTGATACCAGCTCTGATGTCTCCTTCAGACACTTATTTAAGGTTCTGCGGTTTAAATCGTAGGAAAGATATACAGAACCTGCGGATAATATTAATACAATACAGATAATACAGCCCATAGTAAACAAGATCAATTCTCTCTTTATTCCTGTCTGATGTCTTTTCATTTCTGCTGTCCTCCGTTATAAACATGTTGTTCTATTCCATTATGGAAAGAGACAGGATCATTATAACGGATAATATTCTGATTAGCATAGACACTTTACTTATGTTTTACAATTTTTACCAGCTGTTTACACAATTGTCGTATAACACATACAATATTAGGAACCGCTAAACAGGAACCACTGATTACTCCGTCGTTACATCTGTGTTACCCAGCCACAAAATTGCTGCCACTGCAGAAATTATTAAATAAAACAGACTGCCTGCCATAAACTGTATCTGACTGCACGCCATAGAACCTCCCGGACTGTTCGCTCTCATGCCGATACTTAACAGTGTATAGGGATAAAATGCACCGACTCCTTTGGAAAGAGCCCCAATTCCCAATATTCCTCCTGCCATTGCAATCCCTACCGGTACAGCAAAACTTCTGATTATAAGAGAAATGCTAAGCTGAATTGAGCAGATAACAATTCCCCCTATTGCTCCGTACACCAGCCATTCGGTTAACTCTGGTGGTACCGGACCTGACAGTCCTGAAAGTTTACCTGAGAGAATAAACAAAGCCCCTACCCATAGCTGAGTCATTATTACCATTGCAGATGCCATGATAAGCTTTGCAAGATATATATGCAGCGCAGAAACAGGCAGCGTCATCACACAGTTCCAGTTATGATTGGTGTGTTCCAGTCGAAAAAGGTATGAACAATACACAGCAATTGTTGCAGACAAAAAGAAGTAGCAGGTAAACAGGGTGTGCTGAGTCCACAAACTGTACCACCCATCTCTTAAAATCTCAATATTTTGCAGATAATTAAATGTTCCCATAAACGCAGGAAGAACGGGCAAAATAAGGAAAGCCAGCCATACAGGACTCCTCCTCAGCTTCATTTGTTCTCCACGAATTACTTTCCACAGCATAAACTCAACGCTCCTTTCTTGTAAAGCATCGGCGTCCAGTGAAATAGATCACTGCAAACAATCCCATAAGCTGCCAGAAGCTGCTCCAATCCACAGGAATATACTGCAAATCTGCTATCCTGGTCTGACTGTCCCAGTTCATTCTCACCGGTGTTAAAACTCCGTAATAACTCCACAAAACCCCTCTTTGTATATTCTGCGGCAGAAATAAACTGAACAGCCCCGCAAAGCTTCCTATAATCCCAATAACAAAAGAAACCATCTGGTTGGTGAACAACAGGGAAAACACCTGTTGAATCGCTAAAATAACAACCGTCACAGAAACTGTTATAATAAAATAATAAAGCAGAAAACCTGGCGGAAATGGTTCCGTAAATCCTGCTGATTTACCCAGGATTATAATAAAGATTGTCTGGGCTGCCCCTACTGCCATCATGTATATGGAGGCGCAGATAAATTTCGCATCAAATAAGGTCCCTGCCGGCATGACTGTCAGGAGAAGCTTAAAAGTCTGTCCCTTATGCTCCGGATCACAAATCTTAGATGCCGTAATCGCTGCAATCATAGGCATCATGATCGTATTTAACACGGAAAAATGGTACAGGCACTGCTTATAACCCTGGGATAGTTTTTTTGCATCCATATCTCGAAATGCCCATAGCCCCCAAAGACACTGCACTCCAAGCAGCACCAGAATAATAACCCAGATTTTTCTTCTCCGTATTTTATAAAATTCAAGAAGTATACCTTTCATTAAAGCTTCACCACCATTCCTGTTAATTCCAAAAATATATCCTCTAACGTTTTCTTCCGTTCCTCTACGCGTACAACACCAATGTTTTCTTTTAAAAATCTCATAAAATACCCTGCCAGCTGTTTATCGTCTAATTTAGGAATCAGCAGGTATCCATCCTGTTCCTGGCATACAATTCCCTGGCTGCTTAATACACCTCCAGCCGCTATATTATCCAGCGTACGAATTGCAATACGGCTTTCACTTCTGTCATGAAGTACGGACAGCCGATCCTGAAAAACCAGTTCTCCTCTTGATATAACACCAATATGTCCTGCCATCTGATCAATTTCGCTTAATAAATGGCTGGAAACCATTACCGTTATACCAAAGGATTTAGGAAGGGAACAAATCAGTTCCCGTATTTCCTGGATTCCAGCCGGATCAAGTCCATTGGTGGGCTCATCTAAAATCAGAAGCCTTGGATTACCAAGCAATGCTCCCGCAAGGCCAAGTCTTTGTTTCATTCCCAGAGAATATTGACCCGCTTTTTTATTTTTTTGATCCTCCAGGCGGACAAACTTTAGTACCCGGTCAATTTCACTGTCCGGCAGTTCTTTTAAGGTACTGATAATCTTTAAATTTTCTTTTCCTGTCAGATGGGCATAAAAGCTGGGGGCTTCAATGAGAGAACCTGTTTCTTTTAAAATAGCAAGGCGGTTCCTTCGATTCACCTGTTTATCAAATACAGTAATGGTTCCTCTGGTGGGTTTTGCCAGCCCCAGTATCATCTTCATGGTTGTCGATTTTCCTGCTCCATTTGGTCCCAGAAACCCATAAATCACTCCCTCCGGTACGGAAAGATCTAAATCCTTTACTCCCATAGCAGTTCCATATTGTTTGCAAAGACCGCTGGTGGTAATAATATTTTCCATAATGTTGATCTCCTCTGTTTATTATGCTTTCAGTCTAACAATACTGCCTTACACCAGCCTGTAGGTCACCTTACATTTACCTTAAACATTGGTTTTGTTCAATTTTTTAATAATTCGGTTATAATGATAGCTATAAAACCAGAAAGGAACAAATGCAATGAAGGATATCTTTGACTGTAAACTGCTTCTTGTTGATGACGAACCAGAGCTTCGCAGAATGGTTGGAAGCATGTTAAGACAAAGCGGTTTTAAAAAGATCATTTCTGCAGCAGACTGCAGCCATGCTCGTCTGCTGTTTACTTCTGAAAAACCAGATGGAGTAATACTGGATGTTTCTCTTCCAGACGGCGATGGTTTTTCCCTGATGCGTGAATTCCGCTCTATTTCTGCGGCTCCGGTTTTGTTTCTTTCTGCAAGGGATGAAGATGAGAACCGCCTATTGGGCCTGGGACTGGGTGCAGATGATTATATCACCAAACCATTTCTGCCAAGGGAACTGATCTTGCGGCTGCATGCAGTCTTAAACCGTACCTATTTTCCAGTTGTGCTAAACCAGAAGGAGAAGCCTGTCTTTTATCTGGGAAAACAATGATAGATTTAAACAGCGGCTCTATCACTTCTGAGAAAGGAACATTCACACTTACAGCAAAGGAGTATGCACTCCTTGAGAAATTGTTTGATAATAAAGAAAAGATTGTGACTGGAGACAGCCTCTGTCTAGCAGCATGGGGTGACCCTCTCTATGGATATGAAAATACACTCATGGTCCACATTCGCCGTTTGCGCGAAAAAATAGAGCCCCAACCTTCCGACCCTGAATTTTTAATTACCGTCCGTGGACTGGGTTATAAACTGGTGGGGGTGACATCGTCTTGAAAAGCTTAATGAAAATCTTATCCAGATATGTGCTTTCAGCTGCAGCTACAGCCATAATTCTGCTCATTATCAACTTTACAGTTCTGACCGTCTGGCTGTATCAATCTGCCAGTGAATACGGAAAAAACTACACCGTTGCACAGATGGCGGAAGAGTTAACGGAATCCGATGGGATTTATTCACTTTCTGAATCCGTTGCAAATGAACTTAAGAATAAGCAGCAATGGGCTATGCTTATAGATGAGAAAGGTTCGGTTGCATGGAGTACGAATCTGCCTTCTGATGTGCCTCATAATTATAAGCTGACTGACGTGGCAGGGTTATCCCGCTGGTACTTAAAAGACTATCCGGTTAAGGTCTGGCAGCATGAAAAAGGACTTTTTGTAGTTGGAAGCCCTAAAAAACAGCATGTGGAAGATTGGTCTGGAACTTCCTATGAAATTGGTGAACAATTCAGAGATCCTCATACCCATGCTATTAATTCTGAATCTTATTACCGCTGTATTACTCGCCATAATCTTCGGATACCGGCTGTTTTTGGCTTTAAAAAAACTAACCACAGGCATTGAGGACTTAGCTCGGATGCAACCCGTTGCATTACCGGCTCAGGGGATTCTGGGAGATCTGGCCACAGGGATTAATCACGCATCAGACCAACTCATCCGGCAGGAGTCCGCCCTGAATAAACGGGATAACGCCCGCACTACATGGATTGCAGGCATATCCCATGACATTCGGACTCCACTCTCTGTAATTATGGGGTATGCAGGCCAGATGGAAGAAGACAATACCCTTAATAAGAAACATCAGGAACTTGCTGTTACAATACGGACTCAATGCCAGAAAATAAAAGCTTTAATCAATGATTTAAATCTGGCCTCCAAGCTGGAATATGACATGCAGCCCATACGAAAAGAAGAATTTCTGCTTGCACCTCTTATCCGCAGTATAGTAGCAGAACTGTTAAACAGTAATTGTTCACCCAGATATACGCTGAGTTTATCCATCGATGAGAATGCACAGAATACTTCTATAATTGGGGACAGCCAGCTGATAAAGCGGGCCATTACCAATATAATCCTGAACAGCATGAGGCATAACCCAGATGGCTGTGATATTACAATTCAGCTGAACACGGGGTCTGGGACGGTATTCCTTTCCGTTACAGATAATGGAACCGGTTTTCCAGTGCAAACACTGAAACGCCTCAATCATCCCATGGAACCAATGGAACTGGATAATCACGGATTGGGGCTAACAATCGTCCGTCAGATTATGAAAGCTCATAACGGCACAGCCGCCTTTTCCAACCTTACAGGCGGCGGATGCCGGGTGACCCTGCTTTGGAAGAAAAACCATAAAAGATTTTAGAAATAAAAGCAGAAGTTATTTTAAACGCTCTACTGTTTAAGATAGCTTCTGCTTTTCTACACATTAATTACTGCCCTTAAAATCCCTATACTGTGCAATTACCTGATCCATTAATTTTTCTGCCTTTTTATAAATCCCTTCATCCATCTGGTTGAACGGAAAAATTGCCTGTGGAGAAATATCCACTCCTCTCTTAAACATTAACTTTTTAAACAGAAGCGAAAAATTGGAATCCATATCATAAAGAGGCATCAGCTGATGGATCAGATTCTCCAAACGGATTGTACGATCAAAATCATTTTCATTGGCAGCTGCTACCAAATCACTCCAAATTTCCGGAACTATATTAGATAAACCTCCAATACAGCCATTCCCTCCCGAAGATATGTTGTACAGAAATTGATCATCAAATCCGGAATAAGATAGAAAGGGGTGTCCCGTAGCTGCACGGCAGACCAGATTTGTGTGATTTGGCTCTGTTACAGAGTCTTTTAATCCAACTATATTCTTATTTTCCTCTAGTAGCCGTTTCATTGTTTCTGGGGCAATAGAATGCCCTGTTCTTGCAGGGAAATTGTACACATATAAGTCACCACTTAAAGATTTAGCCAGTGTATCGTAAAACACAAATAGTTTTTCCTGATCAAGTCCATAGTAATATGGTCCTATAACCATTGGAGGCCACATAACCCATTGAATATATATCATTGGAGAGTTCTACCGTCTCTTTAAAGTTAGTGCTTCCTGTACCTGCATATAATTCCACCCGTTGATTGGTATATTCAGCATAGAACCGAAGGAATTCGTATTTTTCTTTTTTAGAAAGACCAGTGAATTCTCCTGTTGATCCAAGCACCAGAATTCCATCCACTCCTCCTTCCACTAAAAAATCTATCACTTTTTTTTTATTTGCTTCAAAATCCGGTTTTTTTCATTTTTATCAAAAAAACTGTTACTACCGGAGTAATTATCTTATACATATTTTGTTATCCTTTCTCACTGATTTATCCGGCAATTCTCAACACGCCATAAACCAAAACTGCCAATACCACCATAGCCAATCCATTCAGGGATTCATATACAATTAATTTAAGCCTCTCTCTGATATCCATATTCAGTGCACCTGCACTTACATGGAAAAAAACGAACCATGTGGTAATCCATCAAAAAAACAAAACTTCCTGTATGCGTCATGACTGCCGCTGCTATTGCAGAAATTCCGCTTAGCATGACCGTCGGACCGAATATCTGACTTGCAAGAGTTGTCCCTGCAGTAGAAGAAGCAGTAGCAGCACCCATCAAAGTGCCTGATATGGGGCCAGCAGAAAACCAGGAAGCCCTGCGTATTCAATTCCCTGTATAATAACATCTTTTAAGTTCGAATTAGATATAATGCCCGCAAGGGTTCCTGTTCCTATTAACAGCATGGCAACCCCGCTCATTTTTTTTAGTCCGGAGGTGAAATAAAAGCAGATATGGTTCCCTTTCCTCATGGCTAGTACACCTGATATCCCCCCTGCCGGTAAAGCAATTAACGGGTCAACCGTTATTCCACATAACGGTCTTAACAGCAATAATATAATGGTAACCAAAGGTCCTGTCACGGCCCCTGCCAGGCTTGGCAGTTCACTTTCTGAAACACCCTCTTCCACTTCATCAAAATCTGAACCCTTATGTATTAAAGCCCGTGAAAGAAGTGTTGTGGTAATAAGAGCCGCAACAGCCGGTACAATACCAGCCATCATTGTAGAGGTCAAAGGAATATGAAAGGCTTCAGATGCCGCAATTGCATTGGGATTTGGGCTCATTACGTTTCCCGCTTTTACGCCTCCGATAAGTGCCATTAAAACTCCAAGTTTTTTAAAGCCAGATCGTCTTGCAAGCTGTATGGCAATTGGAGCCACTGTTATTACTGCGACATCCCCGAAAACGCCAACTGCCGTCAAACACCATGTAGCAAGCATAATGGCAATCAGGGAACGCCTGCTCCCCATCTTCCTTATGATGGCTTCTGCTATGCGCGCAGCCGCGCCGCTTTCAATCAGTACTCCCGCTAAAATACCAGCAGTTACAATCCTGACAATGGCAGAAACAATTCCCTGAACGCCTGTGATCATACAGCTGACAGTTCCGGCTAAACCCGCTCCGCCTAAAAGTCCTCCAAATATGGCGCCAAAAATCATTGCATAAGTAGGTTCAACTTTTTTCAATATCAGAATAATTGCAATTACAAGAGCAATAATTGCACCAAATGCAGATATATTCATTTTAGAGCCTCCTTACAGTTTGTCATACTGCATGATAGCACCTTCAGAACCAGAAGCAGCTATCTTACAATATAGTCCCAGATAACCGCGTTTAAACTTGGGTTCCGGACGTTTCCACTCTTTTAATCGGTTTTTAATTTCTTCGTCACTAACCAGTAAATTGATACTCCTCTTTTCAACATCGATTTCGATTTTATCACCATTTTTAACTATTGCAATTGCCCCACCCTCTGCGGCCTCTGGAGATATGTGTCCAACGAAGCAGCCGTTATTGGTTCCGCTAAAGCGACCGTCTGTTATCAATGCGGTTGTTTTAGATAAACCACGTCCATATAAATACTTCATGGCCTTATACATTTCACGCATACCCGGTCCACCTTTCGGCCCTTCGTATCGTATTACAACTACGTGTCCATCCCGGATTGTTCCTTTTAGGATGGCTTCTTCTGCCTCTTCTTCTGAATCAAAGCAAATGGCTTCCCCAATGAAATGGTGAAGACTTTCATCAAATGCCCCCGGCTTTGTAATGCCCGAATCGGGAGCCAGGTTTCCTCTAAGTACAGCCACTCCCCCTTGATATCCGAAGGGATCAGCCATTGTTTTTATTATTTTACTGTCCTGCGGATACTGGTAAATATGATTTTTTATATTTTCTAATACTGTATTGGCAGTCACGGTCATCTCTTCTGTAGATATAATGGGCTGCATCTCATCAAGTAACCTGGATACACCGCCAGCCCGGTAAAAGTCAACCATATTATATTCAGAAGCCGGATTAATTTTTGCCAATTGGGGAGTCTCTCTTGAAAGCTGATCAAATTCTTCCAGAACATTCATCTCTAACTCTGCTTCATAAGCAATAGCAGTCAGGTGCATGACAGCATTTGTGCTTCCACTCATGGCAAGACATATCTTTATGGCGTTTCTCACGCTTTCTTTTGTAATAATCTGACGCGCTGTGATATTCTTTTCTACTAATTCCACAATTTTAATTCCGGTATCTTCTGCTATAGCAAGCCGTGCTGCACTTGCAGCCGGTATAATACCTCCATCTGGCAACGTCATTCCAAGTGCTTCTGACAGAGAACACATGGTATTTGCGGTACCAAGGTAAGCACAGGAACCACACGTCGGACAGGCCAGATTCTCCAATGACGTATATTCCTTCTCCGTTATCTTATTAGCGGAGAGCATGCCATAAGCCTCTGTGCTTGAAGTCTGATCAGATTTCCGGCCATCAAATTCAATTCCTCCCTCCATCGGACCACCGGGAAGTAAAATACAGGGAATATCAAGCCTTGCAGCTGCCATTAACATTCCAGGAACAATCTTGTCACAGGAACCAAGCAGTACAATTCCATCAAATAAATTAATCTGCGCCATAGATTCAATGGAATTTGCTATAATTTCTCTTGATGGAAGAATATAGTGCATACCATCATGGCCTTGTCCCATTCCATCGCATCCGCCAATCACACCAAACTCCACGGGCGTTCCGCCAGCACGGTAAATTCCATCCTTAACACGCTGTGCTACCTGACGTAAGTTAAAATGACCCGGCACACATTCGCTCCAGGCATTGGCAATGCCAATCATGGGACGTTTTAAATCTTCAGTTGTAAAGCCCATTGATTTGTAGGTAGCTCTGTAATACTGATTTTGAAGACCATTTAATATCTTCCCGCTTCTTTCCATAATATCCTTCTCCTTTTTTACGTTCATTCATTCTCTTTTCTGGCAGTTTCACTCACTGTCGAAAATCTTTCAATAGAAATAAAAGCTTTTATATTCTATCCCCTTTCTTTCTGAGGATGGTACTTATATACGTACTCAGTACGAATATAAGTACCACAAACTAAACATTAGCACTATACTGCAATAATGTCAATGAAGATAAGAAAAAGGATTTTTTTTCGTCTCAATTTACATATTTCACTAATGCTTTTTATGCAGGATTAACAAATGAATCATATAGAATTCTATCTTACTCTTTGTTATAATAGAAATAAATATAAATGAATGAGGTGTCACATATGCCTTCAAATGAACATCGGCCAACCGAGCGGGTTCTGGATATACTTGAGTTACTGTCAACAAATGGAAATGGTATGACTTTAACCGAGTTATCAAAATCCTTAAATGCGCCAAAAAGCAGCATTATGCCATTAGTACATACAATGACTACAAGAAAGTTTATCTATATGAATCCTGAAAGCTTCAAATATTTTATAGGGATTGCAGCCTTTTCTGTAGGTTCTTCCTATACGAACCACATTGATGCGCTTGAATTTATTAAGGCGGAAATGAGACATATTGTCTTAGAAAGTAATGAAACGTGCCAATTAGGTGTCCAGAGCCGAAGCAATCTGCTCTACATCGCTAAAGAGGATTCTGCCCAGCCTATACGGCTGGTCTCTTATGTAGGTAAGCAGCTGCCGCTCTATTGTACTGCAATCGGACGAGCAATTTTAGCAGACATGGAACCAGACGAAATCTATGCATTATATCCAGATGGCCTGACGGAATTTACGCCTCATACAATTACCCAGTGGCCCCTTTTATTTGCAGAACTGGAAGAAACCAAAAAACGTGGTTTTGCCCTTGAACACGAAGAATCCACCCCTGACGTTCATTGTGTCGGAGTTTCCCTGAAAAACAAAGGAAGGATATTTGCTGCTCTCAGTGTATCTATCCCATCTTATCGTTTTTCCGAAGATAAACTGAATTTTGTCATTGAACTGTTAAAAGAATCCAAAGCAGCTCTGGAAACCTCCTTTTCAAGTGACCTGATTGATTTAAGCAGTCTTTCCTGACAGTTTTTGAATATAAAAAAAGAAGTGGCGCCATGCGTCTCTCCTTTTTTTGTGAAAGTCTCTTTAACTACTCTGTATCATTGTTTGATTCAATAAAAAAGCTGTTGTACCCAAAAGTACAACAGCTTTTTTCTATGCCGGCGACCGGAATCGAACCGGTACGGGCGATTAGGCCCGCAGGATTTTAAGTCCTGTGCGTCTGCCAGTTCCGCCACGCCGGCAACAACTGAATACAATGCTTGCGCACTGCACAACATAAAGATTATACAAAATCATATCCTGCTTGTCAACTATTTTCGATTTTATTTCATCCTGAAAAAGGAAATAAAAAGAATAGTTTTATCAATAATAGTAATTGTTTTTATTTTAACGATATGATATAATAAAAAAAAATCCACTAAGGAGGGTATTTTATGGAGCGCATCGTAGTAATCGGAGCAAACCATGCAGGAACTGCTGCAATTAACACTATTTTAGATAATTATAAAGATAAAGAAGTAACAATATTTGATTCCAATAACAATATCAGTTTTTTAGGCTGCGGTATGGCTTTATGGATCGGAAACCAGATCACATCACCAGATGGGCTGTTTTATTGCAGCAAAGAGATTTTTGAACAGAAAGGTGCAAAAGTTTATTTAGAGACCATCGTTTATCATGTTGATTTTGAAAAGAAGGTGGTATTCGCAACAGGAAAAGACGGACAGAGTTATCAGCAGCCTTATGACAAACTGATTATTGCTTCCGGATCACTTCCTATCTCTCCAAACATTGAGGGTACAGATCTTGCCAATGTTCAGTTCGTTAAATTATATCAGAACGCCAAGGAAGTGATTGAGAAGCTTCACGAATCCATGATACGCAATGTTGTGGTAGTGGGTGCCGGATACATCGGCGTGGAACTGGCGGAAGCATTTAACCGGATTGGCAAGAAGGTCACTTTAATTGACAACATGAGCACCTGTCTGTCTGGTTATTACGACCGTGAATTTACGGATATTATGTCCAAAAATCTGGAGAGCCACGGAATTAAACTTGCCTATGAAGAAACTGTAACCAGCCTGAAAGGCAACGGTAAGGTAGAAAAGGTTGTAACAGATAAAAATGAATATGCAGCGGATATGGTAGTCCTGGGAATTGGCTTTAAGCCTAACAGCCAGCTGGGCAAAGATAATCTTAAACTGTTTAAGAATGGTGCCTATCTGGTTGACAGACATCAGCAGACAAGTATTCCTGATGTTTATGCCATCGGAGACTGTGCTACTGTATTCGATAATTCCATTCAGGCTACCAACTATATTGCGCTTGCTACCAATGCGGTTCGCTCCGGTATCGTGGCAGCTCATAATGCCTGCGGCACTCCTCTTGAATCCATCGGTGTTCAGGGTTCCAATGGTATCTGCATCTGGAATCTGAAGATGGTATCTACCGGAATTTCATTGGAAAAGGCTAAAAAGCTGGGTTATGATGCGGCTGCAGCTGATTATGAAGATACACAGAAGCCTGCGTTTATACAGCATGATAATTATAAAGTCAAAATCCGGATTGTATATGATAAAAAGACAAGGATTGTCTTAGGTGCTCAGATGTGTTCCGAATACGATATCTCCATGGCAATTCACATGTTCTCACTTGCCATTCAGGAGCAGGTAACCATCGACCGGTTAAAGCTGACAGATATCTTTTTCCTGCCACATTTTAATAAGCCATATAATTACTTTACCATGGCAGCGCTTCAGGCAGAATAATCTAAGAATATAAAAAAGACGGTGTGTCCACTGGAACACGCCGTCTTTTTAAATCGCTCTTTTTTAATGGGCGGAGAAGGATTCGAACCTTCGAAATCGTCGATAACAGATTTACAGTCTGCCCCCTTTGGCCACTCGGGAATCCGCCCATGCTTTATCATCAAGCGAGTGTTATTTTAACATAGACAAGTCAAAAAATCAAGGTATTTTTTAAAAAATTCTAATAAAATATGATTGGTTTATGATAATGTCCTATTGAATGGGATATGATTATGTCCCACAATTATCATGTGTTATAATAGTGCCTTACTATTTTATCAGGAGGACACTATTATCAGAAGGGTGATTTTATCATTGAACGAACAGAAAAAATATCAGATTATCAAAAAGTTGGTAGAAACCAACGGTAACAAGAACAGAGCGGCTATACAGCTTGGCTGCTCCAGGAGACATATTAATCGTTTGATTTGTGGTTATAACTCTCATGGGAAAGAGTTTTTTCGTCATGGAAACAACGGACGCAGGCCTGCACATTCATTATCCGATACTCAAAAGCTCTTAATTGTTGACCTTTACTCCAATAAGTATTTCGATTCTAACTTTACTCATTTTTGTGAATTGCTTGCTGTACAAGAAGGGATTAATGTTTCTCCCAGCACCGTCAGAAAGCTTCTCCGAAAGGAATGTATCCTTTCTCCAAAGGCACACAAGGCTACGAAACGGACCGTTAAAAAAGAACTCAAATACTTGATGGATCAAACCCCATCGAAGAAAAAAAATAGCTCTTCATACTTCCATACTGAATCTCGACGAAGCACACCCCAGACGTCCCCGCTGTGCATATGCAGGTGAGATGCTACAAATGGATGCCTCCCCCCACAATTGGTTCGCCGATATCACCTCACACCTTCACATCGCTGTTGATGACTGCACGGGAATGATTACAGGAGCCTGGTTTGATCAACAGGAGACTCTTTCCGGTTACTATCATGTTTTTCAACAGACATTGACAGGTTATGGGATTCCGGCCATGTTTTTCACTGACAACCGTACTGTGTTTGAATACAAAAGAAATGAAGAGGTGAACCTTGAACATAATACACTCACTCAGTTTGGCTATGCCTGCAGGCAATTCGGAGTGGAAATCAGAACTTCCAGCGTTGCACAAGCGAAAGGGCGGGTTGAACGGATGTTTAACACCCTTCAATCCCGCCTTCCGGTAGAACTACGGCTCTCGAATGTTACCAGCATTCAGGAAGCCAACGAATTTCTTATATCATACATACAGAAATTCAATCAAATCTTTTCTCTACCTTTTAATCATAACAAATCTGTATACGAAAAGCAACCAACTAATAACGAAATCAACCTTACACTGGCTGTAATACGGAAGAGAGTTATTGATCATGGTCATTGTTTTAAATATAAGAACCAGTATTATATACCTGTTAACAGTGCAGGACGGCAAATATATCATAGGCCTAAAACAGAGGGCACTGTGATCGAAGCTTTTGATGGGAATCTTTACTGCTGCATTAACGATGTGATATATGGACTAGATATCATACCAAAGCATGCAGTGGTTTCTAAAGTATTTGATAACATCAAGGCAGAGGAAAACCACGAAAGGTCTATATCCCCAACAGGAAGCACCCGTGGCGTTCTCAGGAGTTTTACCTCTATCTTCGAGAAGAGGAAAGTAAATGGAAAAAATTCGTATCACAACAAAGTAAAAGTATTTGTTAATAAACCAAAGCACCGGAAAACCGGTGCTAATAATTTTAAATTTACGGGACATTTTCAAAAACGCTTGACAGGTATTTTTTAAAAAATTCTAATAAAAATGTACAACTTAGTCCCTGTCTCCCACCAGCAAAACTGAACTGAACGGCGGCATTGAAACACTTACGCAGCCATGTTCAACTGCAAATGAGATCTTACCTACATTATAACCACTCTCATACGTCAGCATAACCCGGGACATAGTCTCACCATCTTTCATACCAAGCTGCCAGACCGGTATGGAAACTTCCTGCTCATTCATATGGTTACTCACTGCAACCGCACAGATACAATTATTAAAAAAACGCCCGTATGCAATCAGGTGATCTCCTGCGAGAAGGGATTTTAATGAACCAACGCGCAGTGCAGGAAGACTACGATGCAGCTCAGTCATATATCTGTGAAATTCAATCAGTTCCAGATTTTCATTTCCCCACGGATAAGTTCTTCGATTATCCGGATCTGTCCATCCGCATACACCAGCCTCATCTCCGTAGTAAATGGCAGGTGCTCCCGGCCAGGTCATCTGAATCATCACACCTTCCCGAAATATGCCATAACTGATCCTTGGGAAGCTGCTTCAGGTCCTTCTGTTGAGGTACGGCCTGTCTTTCCATTGGTTCTTGTAAGAAACCGGGAATGATCATGGTTGGAGAGCTGATTCATGGCGGTTAACAGTGATCCTGACATCATGCGGCTCATATGATAATTCATGGAATGAAAGAATGTCTCACCATCTCCCATAAGCTTTGAATTTTTCTCATCGCTATGTTTTTCCATGCCGGTTAAAAACCAGGAAACAGGCTCCATAAATGCATCATAATTCATCACAGTATCCCATTCATCTCCCTGGAGCCAGCCAGATGGATCTCCGTAATGCTCCGCCAGGACAATGGCATTGGGATTTGCTGCCTTAACAGCTTTTCTAAAGTCCTTCCAGAACTTATGATTAAACTGGCTGCTATGGCCTAAGTCTGCTGCCACATCAAGGCGCCAGCCATCGGCGTTATAAGGCTCAGAAACCCATTTGGCGGCAATATCCAGGATATAACGGCAAAGAGTCTCAGACCCCTCATAATTAAGCTTTGGCAGAGTGGAATGCCCCCACCAGCCATCGTAAGAATCATTGTATGGCCATTTTGAATCAAAAAATTTAAAAAATGACTGGTAAGGACTATTTTCCGATTCAAATGCTCCCGGCTCATAGTTCCCTGACAGTTCATAGATCCGTTCTCCGTCTAACCACTTGTGAAAAGAACCACAGTGATTGAATACACCGTCCAGAATCACTTTCATGCCCCGCTTATGGACTTCCTCCACAAATCTGGCAAAAAACTCATTGCTGGCCTTTAAATTTTCCCGATCCGTAGTGCGGATCATATATCTGGTAGCACTGCGGTTATCAGAAGCCTCCGGCGTCAGCGCCTCTCCTCCATCCTTTACAATCACACCGTAATGGGGATCTATATAGTCATAATCCTGACAGTCATACTTGTGATTGGAAGGTGAAACAAATATGGGATTTAAATAGATCACTTCAACCCCTAGATTTTCAAGATAGTCAAGCTTATCCCAGACCCCCTGTAAATCTCCGCCATAAAAACAGCCCACATCAAACTGATCCGGGTATTTATCCCAGTTATCTACTGCCATGACTCTTTGTCCGATGTAAAGATATTCATCTTTCAACACATCGTTAGAGTGATCCCCGTTGTAAAAACGGTCCACGAAAATCTGGTACATCACAGCACCCTTCGCCCAGTCAGGTGTGGAAAATCCCGGTACGATGGAAAACCACCCCGTATCCGGATACTGCCAGACAGGACCAAGACGGCTGTAATAGCACACCTCATCTCCCTTTGTTACCGAGAAACAATATTGGATGGGGCAATTTCCCGCCTTCAGCCTGTATTCATAATAATCAAACATATCGTCTGAGTCTGTTTTTATCATGGCAAAGCCGGACGGACTTCCCACCTCAATATAATTTACAGAATCTGCATTATTTGCTGCCGTACGGAAAAGAAGAACTACTTCATCTCCTTCCTCAGGTTCCGAAGGAAACCGGAAGCTTTCAGTTTCATCGGTGAATAATGCATCTAAATTTAACGCCTCTGCCTGGAAGCACATAGATTTTTCATATCCTTTCCCATCTATCTATTACCATTTTATCTGATTGGATTCAATTATACAACCCCGCCTTATTCTAAATTGCAATAAAAAACGGTCAGCGGGGTAGCTGACCGTTTTTCGGAGAAGGTATTTCGTTTCTTATGGGGTGTAGCAAAAACTATATAATGTATTGGGGGGGTTTACGTTTATTAATATACCACGCCTGAGGAAATAAGTGTGCACAAACATCAATTTTTTATCAATATTTTTTTATGCATTTTTTCACTCATTCTCCACAGGCAACAAAAAAGCGCAGATTCACAGGCAAAAACTTAGATATTTTACCGGATCTCTGCGCTTTTATCTCAAATTAAAGTTCAGTCATCAGACTTCTGCTTCTACAGGAAACAGGCTTTCGAATTCTTTCTGGCCTATCTTTTCCTTTTCCATAAGCAGCTTACAGCATGCATGAAGGACATCTTCATGTTTTAAGATGATTTCCTTTGCCTTCTCATAGCATTCATCGATGATTCGCTTCACTTCATTATCAATGGTATTGGCAACCTGGCCTCCATAATTCTTGGTATGCGCCAGATCCCTTCCGATGAATACCTCATCGCCATCATTATCGTAATTAATCATTCCAACCTGATCAGACATTCCATACTGGGTTACCATAGCCCTGGCAAGAGCTGTTGCCTGCTTGATATCCTGGGAAGCACCTGTGGTAATGTCGCCGAAGATAATTTCCTCTGCGATTCTTCCGCCCAGATCCACCATAATATCCTGCAGCATCTTGCCTTTCGTGTTAAACATATGATCACTTTCCGGAAGAGGCATGGTATAACCGGCAGCGCTGACTCCCGTAGGTATGATGGATATGGTATGAACCGGTCCCTCATCCGGGAGCAGATGGAAAAGGATTGCATGCCCTGCCTCGTGGTAGGCTGTAATCTTCTTTTCTTTCTCCGTAATAACCTTGCTTTTCTTTTCTGCACCGATTCCCACCTTTACAAAGGCTTTATCAATATCAGACTGATTAATATACTTTTTCCCATGCCTTGCTGCGTAAATTGCAGCTTCATTCATCAGGTTCTCTAAATCTGCACCTGTGAATCCGGCTGTGGTCTGAGCGATTCTTCTTAAGTCCACATCTTCCGCAAGAGGTTTCTCCTTGGAATGAACCATTAAGATCTCTTCTCTTCCCTTTACATCCGGTCTCCCTACGCTGACCTTACGGTCGAAACGTCCGGGTCTTAAAATAGCCGGGTCTAAAATATCCACACGGTTGGTAGCTGCCATTACGATGATTCCTTCATTGATTCCAAAACCGTCCATCTCAACGAGAAGCTGGTTTAATGTCTGCTCTCTTTCATCATGGCCGCCGCCCATTCCCGTTCCTCTTCGGCGTGCAACTGCATCGATCTCATCGATAAAGATAATACACGGTGCGTGCTTCTTTCCTTCTTCAAACAAATCTCTGACACGGGATGCACCAACGCCCACAAACATCTCAACGAAATCCGAACCGGAAATTGAGAAGAACGGTACGCCTGCTTCTCCAGCTACTGCTTTAGCAAGAAGGGTTTTTCCTGTTCCGGGAGGTCCTACCAAAAGAATTCCCTTAGGAATTCGGGCTCCCACGCCGGTATATTTTTGAGGATTCTTTAAGAAGTCTACAACTTCCTCCAGTTCCTCTTTCTCCTCTTCAAGTCCAGCTACCTTGCTGAAGTTTATTTTATTGGCATCCTTTGCAAGATGAGCACGGCTTCTACCAAAATTCATCATCTTGGCATTGGCGCTGCCGGCTCCGGCTCTGGCATTCATTAACATAAACAGAAAAACCAGGGCTACTGCCGTTAAAATAATGGGTAAGGTTATGACAAGAAAAAGATTCTCTTTCTGGACTGCATCCACTGTGTAGGTAATTCCATTCCGGTCCAGAAGATCCTGGATCTCAATCACATTGGATACGTTGGCCTGCTTTAATGAATTGTCAGTCATGACCATCTCGATTCTGCCGGTTGGCGGCGGATCGTTCTGTCTGACTGTCGCTGAGGTTATGGTCCCATTGTCAATCGCCTGCATGAGTTCCTGGTTTGTAATGATTCCGCTCTTTTGGGGCAGTCTGCTGGCAAATAATAGCATTATAGCCAGAAGGAGCAGGAATCCCAAGCCTTTAAATGGTTGCTGTTGTTTCAACATGCTGCCTCCTTATTGCTGTTCTATCACTCCTATATATGGCAAATTCCTGTATATCTGATCGTAGTCAAGACCATAACCGATGATAAACTCATCCGGTACGGTAAAGCAGGTATACTTCACTTCAACCTGTTTCTTCACCCGTCGTTCCGGTTTATCAAGCAGGGTACATAACTCAACACTGTTTGGATTTCTCTGTTTCAGCACCTCGATTAAGTAAGAAAGAGTATTGCCGGAATCAATGATATCCTCCACAATCAATACGTCCTTGCCTTCAATCGGGTCATCCAAATCTTTGGTGATTTTAACGATTCCGCTTGATACGGTTCCGGATCCATAGCTGGAAACAGACATGAAGTCCATGGTTAACGGAAGACTAATCCGTTTTGCCAGTTCGCAGGTAAAGAAAACGCCTCCCTTTAAAATGCAAATCAGGTGAAGAGGTTTTCCCTCATAGTCCCTGCTGATCTCTTCTGCTACTTCCTTAATTCTTGTTGCTATCTCTTCCTCTGATAACATCACACGTATCTTGTCATCCATTAACTTTTCCTCCGTCTAGCTGCATTTGTATTACTGTATGGGTATCATCTGTTATCTTATAGTATTCACTGATCCGGTATCCGATTACCCATAGGACATGGGAACCTTCCGTTACCAGCGGAATTTTTCCACGCTCTTCTTTGGGAACCTTGGAATCGATCAGATAAGACTTTAAAGTCTTTCTTCCGCCCCCGGCCAGCGTCATGTAATCTCCGGTTTCCCGATACCTCACAGAAAGTGCACATTTGATTTTATCATAATCAAACCATTTCGTATACCCGTTTTTGGGAATTTCCATGCCTTTTTGTAGGAAAATACAGAAAAATCAACATTTGGGAGAGAAACTTCCAGGTGGTTATCCACCGGATCTTCGACATTTTTCTTTTTTATCCACATTTGTTTCCCGGTTCTGACTGCAATCAGTCCTCCGGGAAGGTCAATCTGCCTGCCTGCAGGACCAAAAAGAAGCGCTGCCGCGCTTTCCACATGAACCATGGTAATGTCTTTCATGGATTGATTGACACCCTTAATCATCTGGCGGATTACATAACCCCTTATGATGTCATCCTCGTTTAAAAGTATTTCAGTTCCGATTCCCCACTGATAAACGATTCCGTCTTTATCTTTCTTTAAATCTCCATGATTCGTCAGCAGGCTGTCTGCCTGTTTTTCCAGATAGGCATCTGCTTTTGCCGCCATTAACCCTGCATGGATAATGTTCTCCCCTGCCCTTGCATTGATCTGCTCCTTAATCTGGGGAAGGATCACTTTCCTGATCCGGTTTCTGGCATATTCGGTTTCGTTGTTGGTGGAATCCTCACAATAAGATATCCCATTTTCGCTGAGATATGCAAGAATTTCCTCTCTTCCTACACAGAGCAGAGGCCGAACAATCCGGTCTCTTAATGGCCGCATTCCACCCAGCCCCTTTAATCCGGTGCCCCGGAATAAATTGTGCAGTATGGTCTCAGCCTGATCATCGCCGTGATGAGCCACCGCAATCTTTGTTCCATCAAATAACTGTCTTTCTTCTTCAAAAAAATTTTATATCTTAAATGCCTTCCTGCTTCCTCCACAGACATTCCATGCTCTTTTGCATAGCCTGCTGCGTCTACATGGGCGCAGGAAAAGGGCACTCCCAGTTTTTCTGAGAGTTCCCCCGCATAGTTACTGTCTCTGTCCGCTTCTTCTCCTCTTAATCCATGATGAACATGCACTGCCTTTAAAGCCAGATCAAACTCCTGCTTCATTTCGTTTAAAACTACAAGAAGACAGACAGAATCGGCCCCACCGGATAACGCCACAATCACGCGGTCACCCCGGTCAAACAGCTGGTTCCGTCTGACATAATCCAGAATCGTTTTGTACATTAAGCCACCTTCCTTAGTTGATTTTCTCCCCTCTCTATCATAAATATACCCGTAAAACATGTCTGTTGCAATTATTATTTTCTTTTCCATATCCCTGCAGTCAGCACCGTCATGTCATCGGCGGCATTTTCTGTAAATGATCTTGCAAATAAAAGAATCCGATCCGCCATATCCTGGGGATTTTTTATTGGCATTCCTGCAATAAATTCCTGAAGCATCAGCTCCTTGTCATCTGCAGGAAGTGCATCTAACACACCATCGCTTACCATGATAATCCGGTTATCATCCCATAGCTTTTTTGGATAAAAGCACAGGTTCCACCGGGCTTAATATCCCCATAGGTACTTCGCCTGCTTCTAAGCGTTCCACACCTCTCTCACTGCGGATATAGGTGGCCGCTGCTCCCAGCTTCATGGCTTCCATGATTCCGGTCTTTAAATCGATGCAGCATAAGTCAAGGGTTGCCGGATGCTGGGTCAGTCCGGTAAGAAGAAGTACGGTATTAACCATTTTCAGCGCCGCCCTGGTAGAAAATCCGGCTTCCAGCAGTCTCTGGGTCAGCTCGATCACCTGTCTGCTCTCTTCCTCTGCTATTTTACCGCTTCCCATGCCGTCAGACAGACTCATAATGGCCTGTCCGGGCTGAACCTGTCCAAATGTATAGTTGTCTCCGGAAATCTCTTCACCTGTTTTAACGGCCTTTGCAGCGCCGTAGATAATCTGATAATCCCCCTTTTCAACAAATCGGATGGTGTCCGCCGCCCTGGTAACCAGAGTTCTTCCGTCAGGTGCCACCGTCCACTCCCCTTCTTCCATGGCATCCTCTAATATCTCTGCTGCCTCCTTGACCGTGACGCAGCGCCCATTTAAAGTTCTCATAGTGAGATAGGCTTCTCTCTGCTGGTTTTCATATTCCAGAAGAAGCATCTTTTCTATCACAATATGATTTTTGCGGAAAGCCCGCCTGATTTCCTCTTCCCATTCCGGTGTAATGTCAGTGGCATGCTCCACCTGATGGGAAAATTCTTCTAAAATCACTGCCAGTTCTTTAAACTGAACAATGATTGCATCCCTGCTTTCCAAAAACCGGTTCTTCCATGCAAGATTCATGGTCGCCCGCCCAAGCCCCCTGTTTAAGTGGGCCAGATATTCTTCCCTTCTTTTACAGCTTTCCAGAAAAAAACGGGGCATGTCCCCGTAATCTACGCTTCCCTTTTGTTCAAACGCACGAATTAAATACTGCAGATAATACTGGTTGTCCTGTTCCTTACCGGGATATACGATACATTTGTTGCAGCCTGCGCATACCATTGCAGCAGCAGTCTCCAGTGCTGCTATCCCATCTTCCTTTGTAAGTCCCTGTTCTGCGGACAGCTCATCTGTGCACGCTCTGGCAAGTTCCCCAAGCGAATTTGCCATGTCGTTTAATCTCTTTGCCGTATATACATTCACATCAGCCATATCGTGATGTGCCGCCTTACGTCTGAACACAAAAATCCCTCCTGCCTGTATCATGCTTTAAACCATTATATACAGGCAGGAGGGAAAATTTTGTCAAAACAGCTGATTCATTTTAAAATTGTACGACAGTTTCCTCTAATTATGTCCAAGTTTTTTGGACATCCAGGGATACCCGTAGGGTGCTCCACTAATTATGTCCAAGTTTTTTGGACATGCAGAGATACCCGCAGAGATTCTACTTCTTCTGCGATGGTTTCAATAGTATTTCGTCGGGTTTCACAAGCCCCAGCTTCTGCTTTGCCACTTCCTCCACATACTGCTTGGTCTGGACATATACCCGGTATTCTTCCAGTTCTTTGGCACGACCCTGCTCCTTGTCCACCTGCGCCTGAAGATTCTGCAGGCGATACTGATATTCCAGTTCTTTTTCTTTGAGCGAAGCACCTTCAATCGTGACAATCACTGCCAGACTGAATACCACAAAGGTAATTCCAATCAAGGTCATGCGGTTGCCCCATCTATCTTTTCTTTTTCGTCTTGACTTTGCCATCTTATTCATACAATCACCAGTTGTTCCTACTGCCGTCTCTTTGGACGGATCCACTTATGCATTATCATTTTAAGGTATTTCTGAAGGTTTTTCAAGGATTTTAAAAAAAACCTGCTGACCAGCCGGTCATATAAAAACATCCCAAGAAAAACCCCGGCTATGACATATCCTCTCAAACCTCCGTCATTTTGTTCATACAGCAGGGAAAATGTCACCAGCGCGGCATAAACCCAATAAATCATGTCCTCAATTCCTGTGAATACATAAGAATGAGGAATAAATATACGGAAAATTCGAAGCAGGTCATATGTCATCATAAGCCCCGCACCTGTAAAAAAGCTGTAGAGCAGAAGTTTTACTTCATATACGATATGAACGCTCATATGACTCCCTCTGGATTTTATTTAAACAGCCTGGACAGAAGAGACTCCCCCGACCTTCTAAGAGCCTCGTTAGAGGAGTATAGAAGACTTTCTATTGTGCCGTTTAAATCCACTTCCCCTTTTTCAAGAGTTAACCGGCTGACATGAAGATCCTTGCCCTTTAAAGTTAAAAGCCCCATATCCGTATCCAGTACCACCTGATTTTCATCGAAGGAGACCACATCACGTATTCCAGTCATCGTACTGGAAGCACGATTATCTATTGTCAGCCTGTGAGGGCGTACGCTTATTTTTTCTTCCATAAAGAAAAACCTCCTAATATACCTGTATAAAGTATATTAGGAGGCGAGCTCCAATATTCCTGAAATTAAACTTTTGTATCAAGTGAAAGGCTAAAGATAGCGATAAAGCTCTTTTGCCTCATCTTTTTTTACGGTTTCCGCCACATCAAGAACCTCTACCTTAACCGAACTGGTGCCAAAGTGTATTTCAATTACATCGCCTTCCTTAATGTTTAAGGAGGCTTTTGCAGGTTTATCATTCACAAGCACACGGCCTGCATCACAGGCTTCGTTTGCTATGGTTCTTCTCTTAATGATCCTGGAAACTTTCAGAAACTTATCAAGTCTCATGGATTATGCGTTCACCATATCCTTTAATGCCTTACCTGCTTTGAACTTTGGAGTCTTGGAAGCCGGTATATTCATTACTTCACCGCTCTTAGGATTTCTGCCTTCTCTGGCAGCTCTCTCAGATACTTCGAATGTACCAAAGCCAACTAACTGGATTTTCTCGCCCTTAACTAATTCTTCAGATATTACATCTGTTAAAGCTTTTACTGCCTTTTCTGCATCCTTCTTGGACAGCTCTGCTTTCTCTGCTACTGCCGCGATTAACTCTGCTTTGTTCATTGATATCTTCCTCCTAGAATGTAGCACCAGGCTACTAATTTTCTCGTTGACACGATTACTATATCATTTATAGCTGTTTCTCCTGATTTTGTCAAGGTTTTTTGCTCTTTTCACGAGCCTTCTCCTGCATTTTATCGCATTCCAGACAGCCTCTCCCTCTTCCGACGAAATCACCTTTTTATCGCCAAAAACATGGGGATGTCTGCGGATCATTTTCTCACAGATTCCATTCACCACATCGTCAATGGAAAAGCAGTGACTTTCCTTGGCTATCTGGCTGTGCAGCATTACCTGAAACAAAACGTCTCCCAGTTCTTCACAAAGATTCTCCATATCCTTATTGTCAATTGCCTGGAATACTTCCTGGCTCTCTTCTTCCAGATGCTTTTTTAAGCTCTCGTGAGTCTGCTCTCTGTCCCAGGGACAACCATCCTCCGCCCGCAGTTTATTTGTAATATCTACTAAATCTTTAAAAGTATACATGCACGGAACCTCCTTTTTTCAGATTATAACATATACCGGAACAAACCGGGGGAATCTGTTTCCAATTCTGACGTTTTTCTGACATTTGTCCCGGACCCCTGTTAAAAATCCCTTGATTCTATTATAATAATTGCAGTTAAATAAAACCGGAGGTTAACATGAAACATTTTAGTATATGGAAAAAAATAGCCGCCTGCGTGCTGTTTATTAACATCGTTTTAAGTGCATTTACACCTGAAATTGTAACGCCAGGAAGTACCGCAGATGAGTTGACTGCTGTACGTATGGGCATTGGTCCTTCCTTAAATATCGGACCTGGCGGCAAGATCTTTAACGGAGGAAGCCTTTCCCTTCTTGCAGATTATGACAACCGCCAGATGCTTTCCATGGTTTTGCAGGATAAGAACGGTTCTTTGGTAGTCATTGACGGCGGCTGGGATATTGATGCGGATCATTTAAGTGATGTAATCCGTTCAAAAGGCGGACATGTTTCTGCCTGGTTTGTCACCCATCCCCACTCCGACCACGTGGGAGCACTGGTTAAAATTTTAAATAATCCAGATCGTAATATTACAATTGACAATGTTTACTACTCTCTGGCAGACCAGGCCTGGTATGATAAGGTAGAGTCCTCCCGATCTCTGCTGGTAACGGATTTACGATCAGCCTTGTCGACACTCCCGGCATCAAGTCTCCATACTGTGAAAAAGGGAGATGAGATCCAGGTGGGCTCTATAAAGGCCAAAGTACTGAACAACCCCTACCTGCTTGATGTAACATCAGTAAACAACAGCTCTGTTGCATACAAATTCTTTTTAAACAATGTAAGCATTCTTGTTTTGGGAGATATGGGGCCTGAGGCAGGAAAACTTCTCTTGGAAGAGACAAGCGCAGCTGATTTAAAAAGTGATATTGTACAAATGTCCCACCATGGTCAGTATGGCGTAAGCCGGGAAGTTTACGCAGCCATTAAACCCCAGATCGCTTTATGGCCATGTCCGCTCTGGCTGTGGAATAATGATAACGGCAGCGGTATCGGAAGCGGTGACTGGAAAACCCTTGAGACCAGAAAATGGATGGAAGAGCTGGGTGTAAAGGTTAATTATTGTATTAAGGATGGCGATCAGACCATCAACTAATTATGACCCGTCATCAAAACGGCAGCCCTGTTAATTTCCGGCTGCCGTTTTTAGTTGCGCATTTTTTGTATTAATCCCCTCCAGGACCATCTCGTCTTGGTCTTTCTGATTCTGGCAGTGGCTCTACATAAAAACCGTCTTTGTAAGGGTCCGTATCAATCTCCGGAATATCGCCATCACTGTAGTCATCCTCTTCGGGCATAAAAATCCTCATGTTCTCACCTCCTTAACCTTCCATCTGACGTCCTAAAAATCCGGCAGCTGTTGTCGCAAGTTTTGTCTCCATATCACCAAAGCGTGCTCTTGGCTCTCTGCTTAAAAGTGCAACTGCTCCAATGGCATCTCCTTCACAAATAATTGGTGCCACTACCTGAGCCGTTATGCCTTCCAGAGTCTCTCCTGTTAATGCTACAAATCCTTTATCATCTTTCCCTGCCACAACAACGGTACGCTCATTAATGATCGTCTCCAGCTGCTTGCTGATGGTCTTTTGGAGAAGCTCCTTTTTTGATCCGCCAGCCACAGCAATAATCTGATCGCGGTCACTGATACATACGGTCAGTCCGGTAGTCTGTGCCATGGCTTCCGCATACTGGGAAGCGAATGCAGTAAGCTCTACCATAGGAGAATATTTTTTTAATATAATTTCACCTTCTCTGTCTGTAAATATCTCAAGCGGAGTTCCTTCTCTGAGTCTGAGTGTTCGTCTGATCTCTTTTGGTATTACCACACGTCCAAGATCATCAATTCTTCTTACAATACCAGTTGCTTTCATATTTAATATTCCTCCATCTTGTGCATTTTTCTATCACTGATATTATTTTGCATCGAATACACCAGATTATACTTAAGTCTGCCATTTTTCCCAAAATTTAAAATCAGGGCCAGACTTTTAATAAAGTCTAACCCTGATTTTTAATTAGTAAATTATGAAATTTTAAGAAGTGGGATGTTCCATACCCAGATTAATCACCTTGCCTGACACGATGGGGAACTTCTTTTGAAGAGGTTATATACGCCTCATGTGCCACTTTTGCTGCCGGATTATCGGGAACAGGGGACACAAATCTGTTTTCAAAAGAACCATAGCGCTGAATGGTTAATTCATCTGATACTCGTTGGAGAAGATACATACCTAAAACGTCCATAGCTACCACCTTTCTTCGAAACAAATGTATTGAAGTAAGAAAGCATCCGGGACTTAATCCCATATTCTACTATTAGTATATCACAAAATGCCAAAAAATCAACCAGACAAGCTGTATTTTTTTAGTTATATTTTCTATATTTTTCTATTTATCAGATAATTCACTAATCTGCTTCAAGATGACCTCAGCCTGGCTTATCATGGCATCTGTTGTTGCATTTTTCTTCCGGTCAAGGTAGGCAAATTTGGGTTCTTCTCCCATATGGAATTTTAAATCTCCCCTGTACTGCTCAATAATCTTAGGAATTCCTTCTACCTTAAGCTTTGCATTCCGGTACATGGTAAGCCGGATTTCCTGGCGGTTAATATTTACCTCGGTCACATAGGCGCTGTGTGCCAGAGCCTTTATTGCCGCAACCTTAAGAAGATTCTCAACCGGCTTTGGCATCTCGCCAAAACGGTCCATCAGTTCATCCTGCATATCCATATGTTCTTCTTCATTTTCAATCGAAGAAATGCGCTTATAGATATCAAGCTTCTGATATTCATTTTTAATATAAGAGGTTGGAATATAAGCATCGATATCGCAATCCACCACGGTCTGGTAAGTGTCCTCTTCTTTTCTTTCGCCCTTCAGTTCCAAAACCGCCTGGTTCAATAGTTTGCAGTAAAGGTCATATCCCACGGCTTCCATATGTCCATGCTGCTCTGCACCCAGAACATTGCCTGCTCCTCTTATTTCCAGATCCCGCATTGCAATTTTGATACCAGAGCCAAGCTCTGTAAATTCACGGATCGCCTGAAGCCGCTTCTCTGCTTCTTCTTTTAACATCTTATCCCGTTTATACATTAGAAATGCGTATGCAGTACGACTGGAACGCCCTACCCGGCCTCTTAGCTGGTAAAGTTGGGAAAGCCCCATTCGGTCCGCATCCTGAATAATCATGGTGTTTGCATTGGAAATATCAAGTCCTGTCTCAATAATTGTGGTACATACCAGAACATCAATTTCACCGTTTACAAAATCAAACATGATTCGTTCCAGTTCATGCTCGTGCATCTGCCCATGGGCAAACGTAACCACTGCCTCCGGAACGAGCTTTGCAATGTGGTTTGCAATCTCATCAATGTTATTAACCCGGTTGTATACATAATAGACCTGTCCTCCCCTTGACAGTTCCCCTGTGAATCGCTTCCCGGACCATTTCGTCATTATGCTCCATTACATAGGTCTGTATGGGCATTCGGTCAACAGGCGGCTCTTCCAGAACGCTCATGTCCCGGATTCCCACAAGGCTCATATGAAGGGTTCTTGGGATTGGGGTGGCTGTTAAAGTAAGAACGTCTATATTTTCCTTTAACTGCTTGATTTTCTCCTTATGGGCAACTCCAAAACGCTGTTCTTCATCAATAATTAAAAGACCCAGATCCTTAAACTGCACATCTTTGGATAATACACGGTGGGTGCCTATTACAATATCCACCATGCCTTTTTTTAAGTCTTCCACCGTTTTCTTAATCTGGGCAGAGGTCTTAAACCGGGACATTAAATCCACCCGTACCGGAAAGTCCTTCATTCTCTGTGCAAAGGTATTATAATGCTGCTGAGCCAGAATCGTAGTGGGAACCAGGTAGACCACCTGTTTTCCTTCCTGAACCGCTTTAAAGGCCGCTCTCAGTGCAATCTCTGTTTTACCATATCCCACATCTCCACAGATTAAGCGATCCATAATTTTGCCGCTTTCCATATCTGCTTTTGTGGATTCGATTGCATCCCACTGATCCTCAGTCTCTTCGTAGGGAAACATCTCTTCAAACTCTTTCTGCCAGACGGTATCCTCACTGTAACGGAATCCATGTGTCTGCTGTCTGGCTGCATAGAGCATAACCAGATCCTTTGCTATCTCTTTTACAGCACCCTTTACTCTGGTTTTGGTTTTATTCCACTGATCTCCTCCAAGGCGGTTCAGCTTTGGCTTCTTGGCTTCCGCACCGGCATACTTCTGGATTCCGTCAAGCCTGGTAGCCGGAAGATACAGATTACCGTTTTCTGCATACTCCACTTTTAAGTAATCTTTGATTACGCCATCCTGTTCAATCTTTTCAATTCCCCGGTAAATACCAAGTCCATGATCCTCGTGAACCACATAATCGCCAACAGCGAGATCGGAAAAGTTCTGGATTCTGGTGCCTTCATAGACCGTCTTTTCCGTTTACGTTTCTTTTTCTCCACACCGAACATGTCACCTTCGGTAATTACAAGGAATTTGATCATGGGGTATTCAAATCCCCGGTGAATGTTGCCATGAGTCACCAGAATTTCTCCCGGCTTCACCTCATGCTCCCCATCCTGATCGTCCGGGCAGTAAGCCCGTAATTCGTATTCTCTTAAATCGCCTGCCAGACGGCTGGCTCTGGTTCTGGAGGCGGACAACAGGATAACCCGGTATCCCTCCCGTTTCCATCTGGTTAAATCCTTAATCAGAAGTTCAAAACTGTTTTGATAGGAATTAACGTTTTTCACCTGAAAACTATAGCGGTTTTTCACCACAAAGCCTGACAGCTTCTGTTCCAGACCGGTTAAATACACTCCACTTTTCATCTGAATTCTGGCTAACATCTCTTTTGCCGGATAAAGAAGGTTTGTCTGTCCCGGAAGGAGATAACCATTTTCCAGACGATGAATCATGCTTTCCCGGAATTCCATCTCAACGGTTTCTCCCTTTTCCTTTAACCGTTCCGGTTCATCTAAGAAAAAGACTGTATCTTCAGGAGAAAAATAATCAAGAAAGGATACACTCCCTTTACAGAAGTACTGAATATAGCCATCAAGTCCGTGCTGCTTCCAGCCTTCCTTTAAGCCTTCTATCAGTTCTGATACAAGGGACCGGATTCTGGCGGCTTCCTGAATCTTTGACTGAGCCCGCAGATCCTTTTCATATTTTTTCAGCTCTTTTTGAAGTTCTTCCAACCCATCGTTAATCTGCCGGGAGGTAAGAACCATCTCCGTGGCAGGATAGATACAGATTTCATCAAGCTGGTCTATGGACCTCTGGCTTTCTAAGTCAAAGGTTCTAATGGAGTCCACCTCATTGTCCCAAAGCTCAATACGGACAGGTAGTTCTTCTGTTAAGGGAAAAATATCGATGATGCCGCCGCGGATGGAAAACTGTCCCATCCCGTCTACCTGACCCATCCGCTCATATCCCAGCTGGGTAAGCTGTTTTTTCCACAGCTCCACATCAATAATCTGACCGTTCTCAACGGAAAGTGCCTGTTTCTTCAAATCAGCAAGAGGCATAAGGTGGTCCATCAAACCATCAAAGGTTGTTACCACCCATCCGGAGGATTGTTCCATTAAATGACGGAAGACCTCCATTCGCTGTTTAGTCAGCAGATTCCCATGGATATCTGCATTGAAAAACAGCAAGTCCCTTGCCGGATAAAGCCACGTATCAGAATCAAAAAAGCGAAGATCTTCATAGATCTCTCTTGCCCTGGTATCATCATAGGTGATTACCAGTTTAAGACCTGCATGTTTTGCCGCTTCATACATCAGATGAACTTTCTGGGAATCCATGCAGCCGCTTGCCATGACTGGTCCGGCCTTCTTTTTCAGATCAGAGCAAAGACCTTCAAAATCCTTTAGTTCCCTTAATGGTTTCTCAAATAGATCGTTCATGAAATCTCCTTATTTCTTCCTGTTGAAATAATTCATCGCCTTTTCGGCTCCGTCTTCCACCATCATGATTGCCGCCTCTGCCCCAGCCAGGTAAGCATCCGCCATAACAGACTCCAGCTCCTTTGGAAAACGTCCAAGCACATAGTCTGCCAGATCCATCTCTTTAGGCTTCTCACCCACTCCAACTCTGATTCTTGGAAATTCCTGGGTTCCTAAGTGCTGTATGATGTTTTTCAGTCCGTTATGCCCGCCGGCACTTCCTTTCAGACGAATCCGAAGCTGTCCCTCCACAAGGTTGATGTCATCGCAGATCACAATAACATGTTCCGGCTCTACCTTATAAAAGTCAGCCATGGAGCGGATGCTCTCTCCGCTTAAATTCATATAGGTCTGGGGTTTTGAAAGAATAACCTTCTGATATCCTGCCATTCCCATCCCATATATTGCTTTATGCTTCTTCTCCGTCATGGGGATTCCCAGTTTGTCCGCCAGAACATCAATAGCCTCAAAACCCACATTGTGTCTTGTTTTATCATATTCTCTAGTTGGATTACCTAATCCTGCGATGATGTACATGATGATTCTCCTTATTATTGTCTATATTAACAGCAGTTGCATTTCATGACTGATCATGGAGTTTTATGAACGCCCGAAAAGCGTTAGATTTCCCATATGAGGGCACCTAACGCGATTCCTCTAATTTTAGCAGTTTAAAACAAGGATGTAAAGGCAGAAACGCAGAATAATTTTATTCCATTGAAATCATTCAGACAGAAAGTTATAATGTAGGTATTTGAGAAAGGAACCTGACATGGAACAAACAAATAATACTTACCGCATGATTCTTTTAAGCTCATTAACCAAAGTATTTACCGATGAAGAGCCTTTATATTATCCGGAATGCTGCCGCCTTACCGGTCTTTATGGGGAAACGGTTTCTTTTCAGACTGCCTGCTCCTTTTCAGGTGAAGAGAAGGAAGCGCTTCGGGTTTCCATTGATTCTCCCCTGGAAAAACAGATCCGGATCAGACAGGTGATTTCCGTCCCCTCCGCTTACCCTGCTCATGAAAAACGGGACAGTAATTATCTCCGCCACACCCCCGGCCTTTACCCGGATCTTCTAAGGAATCTAAATCATGACAGTCTACTTCTGGTACCCGGTAAATGGCAAAGCCTTTGGGTGGATGTTTCTCTCACCAGCGAAATTAACCCAGGTATCTATCCAATTACAGTTTCACTGATTAATTCGGAAGAGTCAATTGCTGCATCCGTTACGGCCACACTGGAAATCATATCAGCCTCATTGCCCAGTCAGGAACTGATTCATACACAGTGGTTTCATGGAGACTGCCTGGCTGATTATTATCATGTCCCCGTTTTTTCTGAGGAACACTTTACTATTCTGGAGCATTTTATTTCTCTTTATGCAAAGAGAGGAATGAATATGATACTCACACCAATCTTCACCCCACCTCTTGATACGGCAAGAGGCGGAGAGCGGACAACCATTCAGCTGGTGGATATTATGGAAGAGAACGGGACTTACCGGTTTGATTTCTCCAGGTTACGGAGATGGGTGTCAATCTGTAAAGCATCTGGAATCAGATATTTTGAAATGGCCCATCTCTTTACTCAATGGGGCGCAGAATCTGCTCCTAAAATTATGGTCACAACCAACGGGGAGGAAATCAAGCGGTTTGGCTGGCACACCCCTGCCTTAGGGGACTACACCCATTTCCTTAATCAGTTTCTTCCTGCACTGAAAATGGAGTTAAAACTTCTGGATATCTTAGATGATACCTGGTTTCATATATCCGATGAGCCAAAACCCTCCAATTTTGACTCCTATGCTGCCGCCAGAGAATCCGTTATGGAACACTTAAAGGGCTTTAAGATAATAGATGCACTATCTGATTATTCTTTTTATGAATCCGGCCTGGTAGAAAGGCCCGCTTGTGCTACCGACCACATAGAACCGTTTTTACACCACAGTGTCCCTCATTTATGGTGCTACTATTGTACTGCTCAGTGTGTTGATGTTGCCAACCGCTTTATGGCAATGCCTTCAGAAAGGAACCGCATCTATGGGATTCAGGTTTATAAATTTGGAATGGAAGGTATCCTTCACTGGGGCTTCAACTTTTATAATTCCGAATATTCTCTGGAGCACATCAACCCTTATCTGGTTACGGACAGCGGGGGAAGCTTTCCATCCGGAGATGCGTTTTTAGTTTATCCGGGAGCGGACAAATATCCGGAAGAGTCCATCCGGCTGATGGTCTTATATGAAGCCATTCAGGATCATAGAGCGTTAAAGCTGTTAGAACAGTACATTGGCAGGGAAGCTGTAATCGATCTTTTAGAAGAGGACTTATCGGAACCAATTACGTTTCAGACGTATCCGAAGTCAGCATCCTATCTGATTTCAGTCAGAAATAAAATAAACCGTATGCTAAAACAATTTATTTAAAAAAGATGCTGCAGGTCAGACATACCCGTTATTAAAATTTTATACTCATGTCCCTTGTCATACCTCCTGCCATTATGTTAAAATAAAACCGTTGCGCTTATATAAGTTCAAAATTGGTTGAACGTTTCTACCAACTACCTCAATAGTTGACTATAAGGGTTAGAAGGAAAAAGGAGTGATGTTCATGAAGGAAGCTTCAAAAAATTACGATGTGATCATCATCGGTGCAGGCCCTTCCGGTATTTTCTGCGCTTATGAACTGATCGATAAAAAACCGGATTTAAAGATCCTGATGATTGAAAAGGGCCGTCCGATTGAAAAACGTACCTGCCCCAAACGTACAACCAAAGTATGCGTAGGCTGCAAACCTTGCTCCATCACCACTGGCTTTGCAGGTGCAGGAGCATTTTCAGACGGTAAATTATCCTTATCTCCTGACGTAGGAGGTAATCTGCCCGAAATACTGGGATATGATAAAACCGTGGAACTGTTAAAAGAATCTGATAATATTTATTTAAAATTCGGCGCAGATACCAATGTATATGGTGTTGATAAGCAAAAGGAGATCCAGGAGATCCGCCGCAAAGCCATAAACGCCAATTTAAAACTAATTGAATGCCCCATCCGCCATCTCGGTACGGAGGAAGGCTATAAAATCTACACCCGTCTTCAGGAGCATTTACTGGAACAGGGTGTTGAGATGGAATTTAATACCATGGTAAAGGACATTATTATCGAGGATAATCAGGCTAAGGGAATTATCACAGATAAGGATGAGATCTATGAGGCTCCTGAGATCGTTTCTGCCATAGGCCGCGAGGGATCTGACTGGTTCAGCCATATCTGCGGGAATCATGGAATTGAGACGAAGGTCGGAACCGTTGATATTGGAGTTCGTGTTGAAGTCAGAGATGAAGTTATGGAATTAAATAAGAATCTCTATGAAGCGAAGCTTGTTTATTACACTCCAACCTTTGATGATAAGGTACGTACATTCTGTACCAATCCTTCCGGAGAGGTAGCCACTGAATATTACGAGAACGGGCTGGCAGTTGTCAATGGACACGCATACAAGTCCCAGGAATACAAAACCAATAACACAAATTTTGCAATCCTGGTATCCAAAAACTTTACCAAGCCATTTAAAACACCCATTGAATACGGGAAACATATTTCACAGCTAAGCAACATGTTGTGTGACGGCAGGATTCTGGTGCAAACCTTTGGAGATTTCCCAGAGAGGAAGACGTACAACTGAAGAGCGCTTATGCCGCAACAATATTATTCCAACCTTAAAGGATGCGGTTCCAGGCGATTTATCCCTGGTATTCCCTCACAGAATTATGGTTGATATTAAGGAAATGCTGCTGGCTCTTGATAAGGTAACACCTGGTATCGCTAGTGATGAGACACTTCTTTATGGAGTGGAAGTTAAATTCTATTCCAATAAAGTGGTTGTTAACAGTGATTTCGAAACCAGCGTGCTGGGACTGCGTGCCATCGGAGATGGTGCTTCCGTAACACGGGGACTTCAGCAGGCCTCTGCCAATGGTATCAGCGTTGCCAGAAGTATTTTAAGCAAACTAATATAAAGAGAAAAAGGGGTGTTACATTACCGACTTAGTTGGTTTTGTGGCACCCTGCTTTTTATCATGAATCATTATTAAACTTTATTAATCCTTCTTTTAATCTCCCCCACCAACTCATGCACCGTTGTACACGGCCACATCTCCGATGGCTTCACTTTACCTTCTCTTTTACACTGCTCAAACTTCTGCTGTGCAATTCTTATAGCTTTCTCTTCATTACCATTCTTGCAAATTCTGCTGTAAATATTGCTGTCTGCTTTGGAATACTTTTGTCCTGTTCTACTTTCATACACTTTCCCGAATTCTGAACAACACGTCCATGATTCACGCACTGCAGGCATGGAACCAAAGTAGGCATAAGTCCAGATTTCAATGCATGGATTCGACCAGCCTACTCCGATTCCTTTTTTTCTTGCTTCATCAATTATTTCATCGAAATCTTTTACTTAATCTCTATCAAACACAATCCAAGGCATGCGGTACTGTGCTTCATATGCTGTCAATTCCATACATTTTTCTAACATGTTACGTGTTTTGGTTTCTACTACCCGAATTACAAGCTTATCTTGAATTTCATAAGGCAGACTCTCGTGTAAGCCATTGAAGTAACATCGTTCTGTAGCCTCTGTATCTGTAACAATTAGATAATACCCCAACTCAGGTACTCTAACCTTATTGCGTTGTTCCCTTGTTTTTCGATTACCTGTTCTTTCGTCTCTTGCCACTCTTAACCCTCCTTAAAAAATGTCAATACTCTTTAAGGAGGGAATTGCGCCATACTTACCAATCAGATAATTCTTTTCGTAACTCTCATCCTTCCTGATTCTAGTTCCATCTTCATCTATAAAATCCGCCAGTGAATATAAGGTCGATATTCCTTCATGACTTTTTTCAGTAAACCAGATTTCATCCCGTCTAAGCAATTGATTTGATAGCTGCCAGGTATCATGTGTCGTGAATACCAATTGTGCATGATTTACATTAATTTGTGGATTCAAAAATGTAAGAATAAAGTTTCTTACCAGTAGTGGGTGTAAGCGTGCATTTAATTCATCTATAAAGAATACGCTTCCTTTATTGATTACTTCCTGTAGCTCTGGATATAAAGCAAACATTTTTAAAGTTCCTGCTGATTCCAAATACAATGGAATCTCTGCCATTTCATCCGAGTCTATCTTTTTATGAAGTGCATTAATTTTATATTTACCCTCTTTTGAGTCTCCCTCTGTGGGAATCTTTTCAACACGAAAGTCCTTAATGTTTTCATCAAAAGATGCAAAATATTCAACTACTTTCTTTTGCACATTTTTATCTTCAACAAATTCTTTTGGCAATCTTTTTGACATAAAAAAATTAGTAATCACATCTCCAAAATCTGCAAATTGATTTGCAAAAAACCAATCACGAATTGCTTTACATTTTGCAATCTTTAATTTGGCTCCCAAGGACACAATCAGAACCTGCTTTTCTAAAGCAACTTCTATATTCTCTCTGCTATTCTTTGGAATACCAATAAGATCCAAAGTATCCTCTGAACGATAAAATACAGGGCTATATTTTCTGGCTGTTTTTGCTTTTACATTTAACCATTCTTCTGTAATACCTGCTTTACCAATGCAGAACCCATAGTTATATGATTTTTCCGTTTTATCACCAGGTATTGTAAAATAGACTTCAAAGCTGGATTCTGCATTTTCTGAATTACTGTCAAACAAAAATGGGGTAGGTCTAAATTCTGTAAATTTTTCTTCTTCGTCACCGTACTTAAACGATTCTACTATATATTCTGTCATGTATTCAAATGCATTGTAGACATTTGACTTACCACTTGCATTTGCACCATATATTGCTGCAACCGGAAGAATTTTTCACTGCCTACACAAACAACACGTTCTGAAAACTCAGTCATTTTTGCTGCTGATAGGTCTAATGTAGCTTCATCTTTGAAGGATTTATAATTTTTAAAATTAAACTGTATTAACATGGTATCTACCTCACCTTCTATTCTATATTCTATTATACCCGTTATAGTTATAAAATCAACGCATAATTGTGATAAATTCTCATTTATTTGTATATTATATTTTATAAATTAAAAGTAGACACCTGGCTTAGCTGGTTATACCTATTGATTGTTCTGTTAAAAAGAAAAGGAGCATTGCTCCTGATATGAAAGCATAAAGATTTCACATCATTTTGCAATACTCCTTTTTATTATTCTGAATGTTTTAGACAAGGCCCAGCTTTTTCATTGCATAAGCCACTCCGTCATCTTCCACATTCTTTGTATAGAAGGTGGCATACGGCTCCAGCTCTACGCTGTGGTGCCCCATCAAGATACAGTTCTTTGCATATTCAAACATAGATAAATCATTGGTGCTGTCACCGAATACGTATGTATCGGAAAGATCCACTCCGTAATGCCTGATTACTTCCTCAATGGCAGTTGCCTTGGAGTGTCCTGCCGGAACACATTCGTAAAATCCGCCGCCCCGGTTAATAATATCAAAATCCAGTCCCAGTTCTCTGGCAAAGCCCTTCATATCACTTTGTTCATCTTCCATAACGCAGAATTTATCAAAGTCATAGCAGTCTTCATCCCAGCTGAGCGGAGAACAGTTTCCCTCGGAAGCCACATGCTCCTTCATGATCCTGACCTTTTCGATCCGTGATTCCTCTTTATTAAAATAGCAGCTCTCTGTTCCCTCTAAGATCCCGTCAAGACCGTATTTGAGAATCATTTTCTTAATTTTAATGCCCGTTTCATGAGGTATTGAGGCGGAGTAGATCACGTCTTTTCCCGCCACAATCCGTGTCCCGCAGCCGCAGCAATAGCCGTCTACCTCCAGGAGAGACCGAATGGGCTCGGTGAGGCAGTAGGTGCGTCCCGGAATTAATAAATACCAGATGCCCTGCCTCTCTCGCCCGCTCAATGGCCTGCTTTGCGCTCTCCGGTACATTCCGGTTAATTTCCGAAAACAGAGTACCGTCAATATCAAAAAACAGGGCTTTTCTCTTTCCTGTCATCGGTCACCTCGAAAACAGATGGTACCGGTGGCTTCATCCATACTTTCTACAATTGCAAGAGATTCTACCCGGATTCCTTCTGAACGAAGGTGGTCTCCGCCGGGCTGAAATCCCTTCTCGATGACAATTCCTGCGCCTACCAGTTCAGCACCGGAATCTTTTACTATCGCTGCAAGTCCCTCCAGCGCTTTGCCATTGGCTAAGAAATCATCAATAAGCAGAACCTTGTCGCCTGCTCCTATAAACTCCCTGGATACCATCACATCATAGGTTCTTCCATGGGTGAAGGACTCTACCTGAGTGGTATAAACATCTCCGGCGATATTCTTCGTCTTGGATTTCTTGGCAAATACGACAGGAACATCAAAATACTGAGCTACAATACAGGCGATACCGATACCGGAGGCCTCAATGGTCAGGATTTTGTTAACTTCTTCATCTGCAAATCGTCTCTTAAACTCTTTTCCGATCTCCACGAACAGCTTAATATCCATCTGGTGATTTAAAAAAGCTGTCTACTTTCAGTACGTCACCGGACTTAATCTTTCCGTCCTTCCGTATTCTATCCTTTAAAAGCTGCATAAAGGTTCCCCCTATGGTATGTGATTTATTGGGTAATGTTAGCGTTTTCTTTTAAGAAATCCAGTACTTTATTGCTGATGATATAATCATCTACTTCATACTGTCCTGCTGCCTGAATCATGCTGTCTACACTTTCATAGCCCATCTTCTGTGCTACATCCGTGCGGTCATCATCACTCACTGTGATTCCCTCTTTTTCAGCAATGGCATTTAATACCAGTCTCTGTTTTACGATTCCCTCAGCCTGAGTTTTCACTGTGTTTCTGAAGTCTTCTTCCTTCATTCCGGTAAAAGCTGTAATAAAGGACGCAAAATCCATGCCATAAGCGGCTGCCTGATTGGTATATCTTGCTACCACGTTCTCAACATTGGCATCAATAGCTTCCTGATTGGCCTCAACTGTGGAGTTTGCTAAAACTGCATCGTAAATATCACTTTTTTACAGTCTGATCAGCCTGATCATTCTTATTCTGGAGAAGAGTGGTTTTCTTATCTTCCTTATATTCGTCAACTGTTTTAAACTTTGTATTCTCCTGAACAAATGCATCGTTTAATTCAGGGGTCTGCTTTTCTTTAATTGTATTAACGGTTACTTCGAATACAACAGGTTTTCCTGCCAGATCCTTGTTGTTATATTCCTGAGGGAAAGTAAGGTCTAAAGAAAGCTTGTCTCCCTTTTTAGCGCCGATGATGCCCTCTTCAAATCCAGGAATAAACTGATTGGATCCGATGGTTAAATCATAGCCCTGAGAAGTGCCGCCGTCAAATGCAACACCATCTTTCTTTCCAACAAAATCGATGTTTACAACGTCACCGGACTGTACAGCACGATCTACGTCAACGTCTTTCTCATGAGCTGCCAGATCACTCTGGATTGCCTGCTGTACTTCTTCATCAGTCACTTCAACAGTATCTCTTTTTACTTCTATGCCTTTGTAATTTCCCAGTGTAATGGTTCCGTTATCCACTTTTGACAAATCTACAGTGGGAACAGTTTCCTGTGCTGAGGATTCGGTAGCTTCTGTTGTTTCAGGTGCTGCTGTTGTCGTCTCAGCTGCCGGTTTTTTAGAGCAGCCGGTCATAATTGCGGCGGCAACAAGACCGCACATACATACATTTAAAAATTTTCTCATAATACAATCCTTTTTCCTTCTAAAATTATATATCATATTCGTACCGCTTCCTGTCAGTTATACCATATCAGGCACAGTAAAAAAAGCACTTTCCGGAAATTAACAAAAATTTCAATATTCCGTTATTATTTGTAAAATGCTTTAAATGCCTTATATGTATTATAAACATCCAGTTTGGAAGAAAGCTCGAATGGGGAATGCATGGACAAGATGGGTACTCCTAAATCCACTACATCAACATCCATGGCAGCTACATACTTGGCTATGGTTCCGCCGCCACCCTGGTCAACTGCTCCCAGTTCACCGATCTGCCAGTATACACCTTCCTTGTCCATCATGGCAATCACCTTTGCCATAAGCTCTGCGCTTGCATCATTGGATCCTGCTTTTCCCCTGACACCGGTATACTTTGTCAGAACACAGCCTTTATTTAAATAGCAGGCATTGCGCTCTTCGTAAACAGAAGCAAAGGTAGGATCATAAGCCGCATTCACGTCAGAAGATAAACACATGGAATTGCGCAGAACCGTTCTGACATTTGCATGAGCCACTTCAGCCAGATCCTCAATAAAATGAAGAACAAAATGGGAGTTTAATCCGGTATTCCCGTCAGAACCCACCTCTTCTTTGTCAGCCAGTACGGTAAGTGTGGTGTATTCCGGCTTCACTGCATCGATCTCCGCCATAAGAGCGGTATAAGCACATACTCTGTCATCCTGTCCGTATGCACCGATGATGCTTCGGTCCAGACCTACATCACTGGCTTTCTGAGCTGGTACCATCTCGATCTCAGCCCGTAAGAAATCTGCTTCCGTAATACCAAAACGGTCGTTTAAAAGCTTGAGAGCCATCAGTTTTACCGGTTCTTTTATTTCAGCTTCGTCATTAAAAGGCAGGGATCCGATTACTACATTCAGTTCTTCTCCCTTCAGTCCGTCTCTTAACTTTCTCTCATTCTGGTCTGCTGCCAGATGGGGAAGTAAATCTGTAATGCAAAATACTGGATCGCCTTCTTTCACCGATGTTGACTTCGATGATTTCTCCGCTTTTCTTAATAATTACACCATGCATGGATAATGGAGTGGTGGCCCACTGGTATTTGCGGATTCCGCCATAATAGTGAGTCTTAAAGTAGGCAAGATCGTTTTTCTCGTAAACAGGATTGGGCTTTAAATCAAGTCTGGGGGGAATCAATATGGGCACCGTTAATGCGGATTCCTTTCTCAAGCCCCTGTGTTCCAAAGGTGGTAGCAAGAATTGCCTTTCCTCTGTTTACCTGGTATACCTTGTCTCCCGGTCGGTAGCTCTTTGATAAGTCGAACGGTACATAGCCCTGCATCTCCAGCATGGCAACGGCTTCTCTTACACATTCACGCTCTGTCTTACCGTTATCAAGGAATCTTTTATATCCCTGGCAAAACATCTCTGCCTCTTCTGTCTGTTCTGGCGCTTCTTTTCCAATATGGGGAAATTTAAATGTCAATTCATCCTGAAGCTTTTGTCCAATTGTTTTATCCATGGTAAATAATCCTCCGTTGTTATTAGGGCTTAGCCCTGTTAATTAGTCATTGACGGGCAGATTGTCTCGCTGTCTAATACCAGCGTAAACGGTCCGTCGTTTAATAATGATACTTTCATATCTGCACCGAAGCTGCCGGTTTGCACCCGTTTTACAAAATTGGTAAAACGGGAGGCTGTGTATTCATAAAGATGGTTCGCCAGCTGGGGGGAGCCTGCTTTATCAAAGCTGGGCCGGTTTCCTTTTTTGCAGTCTGCATAAAGAGTAAACTGACTCACCAGCAGAATCTCTCCCTCCACCTGGGATAAGGATAGATTGGTCTTCCCGTTTTCATCGGCGAAAACTCTGAGTTTGCATATTTTGTCCACCATCTTATCGGCAATCTCTTCTGTATCGGTATCCGAAACACCTAACAGAAGAAGAAAGCCTTTCCCTATTGAGCCGGTCTCCTGTCCATCTACAGTGACTGCAGCATGGGCAACCCGCTGTAATACTATCCTCATATGTGCTCTCCTGTCTATTTTAATACCAGCTGCAGATATTCCAGCAGACTTTCAGTAGCAGCTTCCCGGTAGATAATCTCCCGCGCAAGGATGGGGTAATCTGTAATAATGTTATCCACTCCTAGCATCTTCATGCGTTCCATCTCACTTTTCCCCGTTTACGGTCCATGCATGAACTGCCTTACCTTTTTCATGGGCAGCCTCGACCAGCCGTTCATTGATAAAGCTGGAGCGAAGGCTGATAAAATCGATGGAATCACTGGAATAAAAATCCCCATACGCCGCAGAAATAATATATCCGGTCCGGATCTGGGGATCCGCCTTTTTGATTCTGACCAGATAGGAGAACCGGGTAGATGTGACCACGCACTGCTCTTCCATCTGATATTCTTCAATCAGCTTCATCACCTTATCGGGCAGGTTACTGTCCTCACCCATGTTTTTAATCTCAATATTTAAATTGATCTTCCCTTTGCAGTATTCCATGACTTCCTTTAAAGTTGGGATACGTTCCTCTTTATATTCATCGGAAAACCAGGAGCCTACATCCAGCTTCACCAGATCTTCATAGTCATAAGAGCTTATGCTGCGGTTCACACCTGCTACCCGGTTTAGGGTATAATCATGCCCCAGCACCACGATCCCGTCCCGTGTCTCCTGGACATCTATCTCTGCATAATCGGCCAGATCATTCACTGCCTTATGAAGAGCTGCCATGGTATTCTCCGGGGCTTCGTTGGAGCTGCCGCGGTGAGCTGTAATCTGTATTGCACTCAGCATATCTCCGGTAATAACCGAACCATTTCTCAATACATAGAAGAGGGATATCAGGCAAAGCGCCGATGCTGCTGCCATGATAATGCCTGCAGTCTTCCGGTTTCCAAAGGGCTTGCCCTCATAACCGATGGCTGCCGCCTTTCTGGTAATTCTGCTGTTAAAGCGGAAATACTGAACACTGACAGCCCCCGTATTTGCCTACAGCCAGAAGCATACTGGAAAAGAATATAAGCACCAGCTCGATCCAGTCACAGGCTGCCGGCAGCACAGCAAGCGCCAGACGGTTATCTGTAAATAAGGTGACTGCAATGGCGGTAATCAGCACACAGAATCCGTAAAGCATCCAGAGTGCAAGAATGGCAAGCCCGTAGTAAAAGAACATCAGAGGAAGTACCTCAAATATTCTTCGTCTCAAAAGCCACCAGCTTTTTAAATAACCGTCCCGAAACCGCTTTTGTTCCACCATACAGGCATGAAACGTATAAAGTCCCGGAAGCACAATCAGCAAAAGTATCAGGATGACTGCTGCCAGAGCTATACGACCCAATGGCTGTCTTAAAATCTCAGTAGTAACAAAATTAATGGGTTTTACATGGGTAAATACCCGGTAAATCAGGTATACATTGGTAATAAAGTAATCTGCCAGAACCAGCAGTCCCAGCTGCCAGTTTTTCCGGCGTATCTCATCCAGAAGTTTTGATAAGCCTCCTGCCAGTATCTGCCACAAATTCAGCTTTCTGAAATAAAAAGCCCCCTGATACAATGTAATCAGACAGCCCGTTTCCCAAAAGCAGCACTATGATTCCAAGAATCATAAGAGCTGCGATGGTCACTGCTGTCCATGGCTTTATCAGAAATAAACCGATGTTTGACACAGTTAAATAGCTGTAATCTGCCATTTTAAGCGCAAACTTCAGACCTGCATTAAGAGCAAGCAGATACAGAGGAGTTGTGATCAGACGAAACAGCAGCGTGAAAATGAAACCATTCCTCTGATTATATTTGAGAATCTTAAATGTATCTTTTGTTAATGTGCCCATAGAACAACCTTCTTTTTATGAAGTTAAAAAACAGCCTTAAGCGAGTGAAATCGTCAAGGCTGCACCCTTTTTTCATCATTCATCCTCTGCTTTGCTGTCCCCGCCGTCCGGTATGGGCTTTTGTGCTTCACTCAATTCCAGAATGGCCTGATTCAAAGAGAACATCTTTTTATCAAGCATATTGACCACATCTGCACATGCTTTTAACTCCTGCTGCAGATATGCCGGCGCATTGCCTTCAAACTTGTAGTAAATCTTATGCTCCAGACTTGCCCAGAAATCCATGGCAACCGTTCTGATCTGAACCTCCACTTTGGTATCAACCGGCCCGTCTGTGAGATAGATGGGAATGGTCACTACCATGTGATAGCTCTTATATCCATTGGGTTTTGGATTCTCAATATAATCCTTTACATAAAGGACTGTTACATCACTTTGCTTTGTTATCATCTCCGCAATCTGATAAATATCTGAAGTAAACGAGCAGATAATCCGTATTCCTGCAATATCGTTTAACTTTTCCACCATATTATCGATGGTCACATCGTATCCGTACCGTTTTAATTTTTAACAATACTGTCCGGTGTCTTAAGCCTTGACTTGATGTGCTCAATGGGGTTGTAATTATAGATATGCACAAACTCATTATTGAGTATCTCTATTTTTGTATTAATTTCCCTTAATGCTGAGTCATACAAAAATATGACGGATTTCCACTGGTCAACCTGATCAAATGATTTGGGAATATTCATTCCACATTCCCCCTCTCCCTGGTAACCTGTCTGGGTCAGTGAGACAGGGGCAGCCCAATAGACAGCCCCTGCTACTTCTTTTACAGTATACCATAGAAACCCGATATTTTATATTGTTTTTCCCCAGTTTCTAAAATTTTAATCCTTTTAAAAGACCGGAGAGTCCGGTAAAGGCACTTCCTTCTTCTTTGTAGTCAAATATCTCTTCTGCCTCTTCTTCATCAGCCTCCACCGCTTTCATGCTTAAACTGATCTTATTATCTGCAGTTGAGATTATTTTAACCTTCACAGTCTGTCCTTCCTTTAAAACTGCTCCCGGATGTTTGATTCTCTGATTGCTGATCTGAGAAATATGAAGAAGACCGGAAAGACCGTTTTCCAGATTGATAAATGCACCGTAATCCTTTATGGTATCAACCGTTCCTTCCATAACCACCCCGGCCTGGCATTTGGCTATTTTCTTGCTGGTTTCTTCTTTTTGTTTTAACAATGCAGGTTCTTTTCCAGACAGAACCAGCTTGCGGTTTTCCTCATCAGCAGTAATAACGGTAACATCGATGGTCTTCCCGCTGAATTCTTCCAGATTTTCCACATATTCCGCAGCCAGCTTGGACGCCGGGATAAATCCGCGGATGCCTTCCAGGTGAACCACAACTCCGCCTTTTACAACCTCTGCAACCTTCACCTTTATGATGGTGCGTTCTTCCATCATGGTCTTTAACTTCTCCCATGCTGCCTGATCGTTTTGAAGCTTTCTGGAAAGGAGTATATTTCCTTCCCCATTATCGGTCTTAATCACAGTTGCGGTGATTTCATCTCCCATATGAATTTCCAGAAGTGGGTTGTATTCAGGATCACTGCTTAAATCTTCCTTGTTTATAATTCCTTCTGCATAATATTTTAAATCCAGAAAGACCTGGTCTTCGGTGACACGTATTACTGTTCCTGTAATTGTATCGCCTTCTCTGACGCGTTTAAAGGATGCCTCCAGCTCTGCAGCATAATCATCCATGGTCTCTACATGCTCCTCTAAAACGGCATCTGTCTTCATCTCTTCTTCCATAACAATTCCTCCATTCATAAAATACCTTATTTCAGGCATAATCTAAGTATATATTTAACACATCCCGCCCGATATTTCTATAGTTTTATCAGGAATATGTTATATTCTAAGAAATATACATACCTGCCGGAATCAGATGATCCGGCTTTGTAATAGAAAGGACAAACATGATGAAAGACATAATGGACCTGCATACACATACCGTGGCCAGCGGACACGCATACAGCACCTTGTATGAAATGGTAAGATCGGCCTCTGAAAAAGGGCTGGCTCTCATGGGTTCCACCGACCACGCACCAAAAATGCCAGGAACATGCAACGAATTTTATTTTATTAATTTTAAAGTGATCCCGCGAACACTCTTTGGAATTCATATTCTTATGGGAGCAGAGCTAAATATACTGGATTATACCGGCCGGATCGACTTAAGAGAAGGCATTCTTCAAAATCTTGATTACACCATAGCCAGCTTACACGAACCATGCTACAAAAACGGAACAATGGCACAGAATACCAGTGCCTGTGTGGGCGCCATGGAAAACCCATATGTGAAAATTATCGGCCACCCGGATGACAGCCGTTTTCCTGTTGATTATGATACCCTGGTCGCATCTGCGGTAAAAAACAATACCCTTTTGGAAGTTAACTCAAGCTCTCTCCACCCATTAAGTCCACGAAAGAATGCCAGAGAAAACTATAAGGTGATGCTGGATTTATGCCGCCGCTACGGAGCATCCGTTATTATAAACAGTGATGCCCACATTGAGGCTGACGTAGGAAACCACGCCCGGGCATTGGAACTTCTTGAGGAGATTTCATTTCCAGAGGAGCTGGTTGTAAACAGTTCCATTGACCGGCTGCTCCCATATATTCCCAAGCTGGAGGCTTATTTATGATTAACTTCCTGAACCTGGAATATTTTCTGGCTGTTGCGGAAGAATTAAATATTACGAGGGCAGCCAAGCGGCTTTATATCTCCCAGCAGTCTTTAAGCAACCATATTTCCAATATGGAGAAAGAATTTGATGTTCAGCTCTTTAACCGTACCATGCCCCTGACACTGACCTATGCAGGCCGCGCCTTAAAAATCCGTGCCAAAGAGCTCCTGGATTTAAAAGATGAAACTTACCGGCAATTGGCTGACATTAAGGATTTTACCATTGGTCAGCTCTCCATTGGTGTATCTCATACAAGAGGACGTTTTCTTCTTCCCGTTATTCTTCCCGCTTTTCAGGAGAAGTTTCCCAATATTGAGCTTCATCTGGTAGAGGGAAATTCTTTTGAATTAAGCAATGCTCTGATACATGGAGAGATTGATCTTATGATTGATCTTCTTCCATTTAAAGCTGAGAATGTAGAAACAGTTCCCATCTGCGAGGAAGAAATTCTTCTCGTAGTTCCGGATCAGATTTTAGACCGGTATTTTCCGGGCAGACAGGAAGCAGTCAAAAAAGGAACTGGAAACCAATGCGGATGTTACCCTGTTAAAGGATTGTCCTTATCTGCTCATTAATAAGGGAAACCGTGTGCGCACCATCGCTGATGAAATATTTGAGGAAGCACAACTTACCCCCAATATTCTTTTGGAGACAGAAAATATTGAAACAGTTCTCGCCCTTGCTTCCAAAGGAATGGGTATTACTTTTTATCCTAAGATGTTTATGTCCGGAAACCAGGATGGCTCCGGCTCCGTTATGAAAAAAAACGGGTTAAATTACTTTTCATTGAATTACATGCGAAGCCATGGCATTCTCGCATTTGGGATGCCACAAGGGCAGATACCTGTCCCAGGCTACAGAAGAATTTATCCGCATTGCCAGGGAAAATATATAGATTTTAACTGCAGATTGACAAACGGAGCATAATCCTATATTATTAAATAGTAACGATTATTACTATAATTATTGTTTATAGAAAGGGAGCGGCCATGAAAACATTAAAGTACAGCCGTCAACGGGAATCTATTAAGACCTGCTTAATGGCGAGACACGATCACCCCACCGCCGACGCCTTATACACATCGATTCGCGAAGAATTCCCCAATATCAGCCTTGGTACCGTTTATCGGAATTTAAACCTTCTGGTGGAACTGGGAGAAATTCAGAAGCTGACCTGTGGAGACGGTGCCGACCACTTTGATGCGGATACATCACCGCATTATCATTTTGTATGCAGGAATTGCGGGCAGGTGTATGATCTGCCAATGGAACCCATGGACAGTATTAATCAACTGGCTCAAAAACATGCGGAGGGCCAGATAGACAGTCACAAGATATATTTTTACGGCACTTGTAATGATTGTTTGGAAAATAATTGAGAAATTCTCTTGACATAAGACAAAACATGTGGTAACTTAATATCAGTAATCATTATTGTTATTGATTGCCAAAATATAACAAAATTAAAAATTAAAATAAAAGGAGACATGAGATCATGAAAAAATGGGTTTGTACAGTATGCGGTTATGTTCACGAAGGAGACACAGCTCCGGAATTCTGTCCAGTATGTAAAGCTGGTTCAGAGAAATTTAAGTTACAGGACGGAGATATGTCCTGGGCCTGCGAGCATGAGATTGGTGTAGCTCAGGGTTCTCCAGAAGACATCATGAAGGATTTAAGAGCAAACTTTGAAGGGGAATGTACTGAAGTAGGTATGTACCTTGCTATGTCCAGAGCTGCTCACAGAGAAGGCTATCCTGAAATCGGCTTATATTATGAAAAAGCTGCTTTCGAAGAGGCTGAGCATGCTTCCAAGTTTGCCGAATTATTAGGCGAATGTGTAACCGCCAGCACAAAGAAAAACCTGGAATTAAGAGTAGCAGCTGAAAATGGTGCAACAGCAGGCAAATTTGATCTTGCAAAACGTGCAAAAGCATTAAACTTAGATGCAATCCATGATACCGTACATGAGATGGCAAAAGATGAGGCACGTCACGGAAAAGCATTCAAGGGCTTACTGGAAAGATATTTTGGCTAAATCCATTTTCAAAAGGAGGGTTTTACGATGTCTAAGTATGCGGGCACAAAAACAGAACAGAACTTAAAAGATGCATTTGCAGGCGAATCCATGGCAAGAAACAAGTATACATTCTACGCGTCTGCTGCTAAAAAGCCGGTTATGAGCAGATGGCTGCTTTATATCTGGAAACTGCTGACCAGGAGAAAGAGCATGCCAAGATGTGGTTTAAAGAACTTCATGGCATTGGCACTCCGGCAGAGAACCTTGTGGACGCTGCAGAGGGTGAAAATTATGAGTGGACCGATATGTATAAAAGAATGGCGGAAGAAGCCAGAGCAGAAGGATTCACGGAACTTGCACTGAAGTTTGAATTCGTGGCCAAGGTAGAGGCAGCTCACGAAAAGAGATATTTAAAACTGTTGGATAGCTTAAAGAATGATAAAACCTTTAAGGGAGATGCTCCCCTTGGCTGGAAGTGCCGCAACTGCGGTTATATCCATGAAGGTGTGGATGCTCCTGAGATTTGTCCGGTGTGTGCTCATCCAAAGGCCTATTTTGAAAGAAAATCTGAAAATTACTAAAGCATTGCCATAAACTCTCCGTTATGGCAGAAACGGGGCAGAAGCCAGATGAATTTAATTCGTTTGACTTCTGCCCCGTTTTTTATTTCTACTCTTATAATGCTTTCTCTTCCACTGCTTTACTGGCAAGCTCTTCATAAAACTTTGCCTGGGTCATATCTCCGGCTTGTTCATAACATCTTGCCAGTTTAAGAAGGGGGAATTCCTTAGAATACCGGATATTCAGTTCACATTCTGTCTCATAAGCGGCATTATAAAACCAGATTACAGCTTCATTAATATCGCCTTCCTCCATAAAATATTCCCCAACGTCATAGCAGACCTCTGAACTTGCCTTCCCACAGGCAACATTTTTTAAGGCATTTTTTAAGATCTGGGTTCCATCCTTTTTAATCCGGCCGCATCTGGTCAGAACGCACTGAATGATTTTTAACTCTTCTTCTGTCCTGTCCTCTGAAAGCAAACCGCTAAAGTAATCTTCCGCTTCCAGAAAATCCTGATCTTCTCCGGAAATAAACAGTTCCCTGGCGTACATGGAACGAAGCTTCTTTGAAAGAGGAACCCCTTTTCTGATCAGCTTATTAAATATATCAAAATCCCGTTTGGAATGGTTACCTTCGGGCATATGTATGATTTCAATTTCACTGTCAAATATAACCGGTTCTAAACGAATGGTTTCATGAACGGGGTCCAGCCATTCAAACCTGCGGTTTCTTTTAAATAATTTGGGCCGATACTCGCAGTCAAAGTTATAGGTTGTATTAAACTGAAGCTGATTGGTGTATTTCATCTGTACAATCTCTATTTCTGGCAGAATGCACTGTTTTAAATCCATAAACCGTTTTCTGTTTTCTTCGTCAATGACCTCATCGGCATCTGCGGTGTAGATATAGTCCATCCCGGCTTTTTCAAAGGAAAAATTTCTTGCGGCTGCAAAATCATCCACCCAGGTAAAATCAAAGATTTTGCAGCCGAACTGTGCTCCGATCTCTTTTGTTGCATCTGTGGATCCGGTATCCACAAGAATTATCTCATCAGCCAGATCCTTCAGACTTGAAAGACAGCGGGCCAATACATTTTCTTCATTCTTTACAATCAGACATGCGCTGACAGTAATCATCGCCTTTGTACCTCATCTCTTTCTTTTTCTTAAAAGCAGGATAGTATCAGTTCAAATGTAACACGGTACCCTTCTTTCAGACTGTCGATATCAACCCACTCCTGCCGGGTATGGGCTCCCCCTCCCCTGACTGCACCAAAACAGACACTGGGAATTCCCTGTGACAGAGGAATGTTGCAATCTGTAGAGCCGCATTGGTTTTTGGGCTCAGTACCTGTATGCTTTTTCAATATCTCTGTGACCTTGCTGGTGATACGATCCTGTTTTACCGGATCAACACCACTGCTGCAGGGACGTTCCCCTACCAGAACTGTATTTACCTCCACCTGCTTTGACCGGTAACTTTCTGCCACTGCCCGGAAATGCTGATCCATAAATTCCAGATCTTCTCTGCTGTCGGATCGGAATTCATAAAGCATTTTCGCCTGCTGGGCTATGGTGTTGACTGAGGTACCGCCCTGAATGGTTCCAACATTATAGGTGGTCTTTGTTTTTGTTTGGGGCACTTTTAATGTATAAAGAGTATCAATCATGGATGCCAGATAGGCGATGGCATTGCGGTTTCCAAAGTTTGTAAAAGAATGACCACCTTCTGTCAATACCTCCACCTCATACCGCCTGGATCCCACCGCATCTGTTGTAATATGGTCCATATATCCGTCTATGGAATAGAACTCCCTGATTCGCCCTTCATATTCCTTAACAATCTGTCTGGAGCCTTTTAGATTGCCCAGTCCTTCCTCTCCTGCATTGGCTACAAGAAGCAATCCGCAGTCTGCTGGTGCAATCTACCTGCAATGTATTTGGCACACATAAGAAGTGCGCACAGATTAGCCGTATCGTCTCCGATTCCGGGAGCTTTTATTCTACCGTTATCCACTTCAACGGGAAGAGGTGTGGTATCGGGAAAAACCACATCTGTATGAGCCATAAATACGACTACAGGGTTATCCCTGGTACAGCCAATTGGATAAACCACATTCAGTGCGGAATCAATATAGACATTTTCTGCCCCCTGACTCACCAGCCAGTCCCGGCAAAACTCTGCTCTTTTTTCTTCCTGATTGGAAGGTGCAGGTATTGTTCCAAGGTTCAGCAGAAGTTCATATGTTTCGTTGCTGTGTTCCTCAATATATTCCAGTATCTCCAATGATAAGTGATCCATTGTTCATCCCTCCGTTTTTATATATTCTATCACGTTTATCCGCTTTGTACAGCATGATTGGACTTTTGAGGGCAGAAAAAAAGTGCACAACTGCAGAGATCAATTGTACACTTTCCTAAAATATTATTCAGTTATATTACACGGTTTTTAATGGAGCCGATCTTTTCTATGATACATTCCACCTCATCACCTGCAGACAGAAATGCCGGGGGATTAAAGCCCATGCCCACCCCTTTTGGCGTTCCGGTGGATATAATGGTTCCGGCCTTTAAGGTCATGCCTTTTGATAATTCACTGATAATGTGATCAATCTGGAATATCATCAGACCTGTATTACTGTCCTGTCTCAGTTCTCCGTTTACCTTTGACTGAATGGAAAGCTCAGGCGGATAGGTAATGGAATTGGCTGTGAGGATGCAGGGACCCATGGGAGTGAATCCGTCCAGACTTTTTCCAAAATACCATTGCTTGTGGGCTGTCTGTATATTACGTGCGCTCACATCATTAATGATGGTATAACCAAATATATAGTCCTCTGCCTTTTCTGGAGGCACATCTTTTGCATCTTTTCCAATGATAACAGCTAATTCAGCTTCATAATCCAGGCTGTCCACTATATCGCTATGGCTTAATATATCACCATACGGAGCAACTGCCTCATTCACTCTCTTTGAGAAATAGACTGCATAGTTTCTTTCCCCGTCAAACGCTTCTTTTTTATAGCGCGCTGACTCCTCGGCATGTTCCATGTAATTAAGACCCAGACAGATAATATCCTGATCTGGTGTCAGAATCGGGGCCAGGAGGGTAACCTCTTTCATCATAGCTGCTCCAACGATGTTGCTGCTGTCAGGATCCAGCCCAGATGCATGTTCAAGCAAGTCCCGTTCTGACTGGCTCAGTCCCTTTACAACTTCCAGCATCTCTCTCTGTATTCCATACCGAATGCCTTAAGAGGGAAAACCCACATCTCATCCCTGCTCACGACTCCGATATCTCTTCTACGGTCAACCTCGTAAGTAACTAATTTCATAAAATCCTCCTTTTACATGAACCATAACTCTTCCCTGGTAGTAGAGATCGCATCTGCTCCTGCGTTAAAAGCAGCCATAATATCCTTCTTGTCCGATATGAGACCACCAGCAATGATGGGAATATTGGTGTATCTGCGAATCTCTTCCAGTGCTTTGGGCATTACTCCGGGCATGATCTCAACCATATCCGGATGGAAGGTATCAATCTGCTTTTTTGTCGTACTCATGGCAAGGGAATCGATAATAAATGTTCTCTGAATCCCGAACAATCCAAGTTCCACAGCACGCTTTACAAGAAGCGGCTTCGTGCTGATAATACCATCAGCTAACGTATTTTCCTTGATGAAATCTACCACGATCTCTTTTGAATTGAGACCATGGGTCAGATCTGCATGTACCATTGCGTACTTTCCATGTTCTTTTATCTGCCGTACTATAGTTCCGATGTTTAAAATACTTCCGTACAGAACAAAAAACGACCTGGCACTCTGATTCAAAACACCGTTTCAGCCCGCCTTCATCCTTTACTGCCGCAATCACCGGAGACGTCTCCAGCAGTTCTATTGCTTTCATTATTATCCCTCCGCACCCAAAATAACTATGGATCTTGTTCTACTTTATCAATCCTTACCACCACCGTCAAGAAAATTCTTCCTCTTTCTTTATTTTCTTTTAAAAGTTAAGTCCCTTTTCAGTCTTTCTCCACAGCTGGCTGATTAAAAATAAACCCGCAGCAAAGGCTCTTTTTAACCCGCTTGGAAAGCGGGCGGCATTTGCTGCGGATTTTTCTGATCAGTTATGATCTTTTTACATTTCTTGCTGCAACGATGGATACTCCGGTGCCTGCGCAGTTTTCTATGATTACATCTCCAATGGCAACCGGGGCATGAACGGAGGCTTTCTGAATCTCTTTCATACAATCAAATATCTTACCTTTTGGAATATCTGTTTTGGTTTTTACGGGTACCATGGCAAATTCACCGTCAATCACTTTTACCGTGGAAGTCACAACCCGGGTCGGGCTTAACACTTCTTTCTCCCCGTATTCTGCACCTCTCGCACAGGAATTACCAGTAACGGTCACCGCACCGTTGTCAATACGTACGGTCATAGGGCAGCCCAGGGGACAGCAGATACAGATCAGTTCACGTTCTTCCATTTTAATCTCCATTCCGCGCGCCTTCGGGCGCGGCACAAATAGTAATGAAAGATTTTCAAAACCTCTACTCCATGAGATAATAGCTTTAAGAAGCTACACTACAAAGCACGGAAGGAGGAGTTGTAAATTCTTTCTCGTTTTAGACAGCATTTTAATCAGTGTAAGTCCTGCCTTTTCAAGCACAAATAAGTGGTACTACCAGTCCGTACACTAAGAATTGTTTTAACGCCTTGGTTAAATTGTGTGGCAGTTCAGTCAATGGCTTCTTAATCTTACTCAAGAAAGGAGTTCGACCATGAAAGTTACTTATCAAAACTGTTGTGGTGTCGATGTTCACAAATCGTTTCTCGTTGCCACAATTATTAAAACTTCTGGTGGAGTAGAACCTGACTACCAAAAGAAACGCTTTTCCACCTTTAATAACTCTATACTTGAATTCAAGCAGTGGCTTCTTGACAATGAATGCCGCTATGTCTGCATGGAATCCACTGGTAAATACTGGGTTCCTGTCTTTAACCTTCTTGAAGATGAAATCAATGTTACAATAGCCAACCCAAAGTGGGTAAAAGCTGTAAAAGGTAACAAGGATGACACCAAGGACTCTAAGTGGATTGGAGATTTGTTCCGTCTGGGACTAGTAAAAGGCAGTTATATTCCCTGTAAGAAAATCCGTATTTTACGAGAGTTTACAAGGTATCGCTATAAGCTTGTTTCCTGCCGTTCCAGTGAAAAGAATAGATATCAGAATGCTCTTACTGTGTGTAATGTTGCATTAGATTCAGTTGTTTCCGATATCTTTGGGAAGTCATCTACATCCATCATTGACTACCTGCTTGAACAGTCAGACAATTCTATCAATCATGAAGTAATCGCTTCTAAACTTCTTAGGTCTCTCAAATCTAAAGAAGATGCTGTAATTGAATCCATTGAAGGATATCAGATGACTGATTCCCAAAAAATATCGCATGCACCTCGTCCGCGCACACATGGATTATATCACAGCTGAAATAAATGATATAGACCGAGAGTTAGAATCTTTACTTTCTTCTGATACTGATTTTGAAAATGCTATCCAGTTTCTAATGACTATTCGGGTGTTAAACGTGATAGTGCAATCACTATCATTTCCGAAATAGGTATTGATATGTCTCAATTCTCTACCTCAAAACGTTTGTGCTGCTGGGCTGGTTTAGTCCCCGGCAGTAACGAATCTGGCGGTAAGAAGAAATCTGTTCGAATTACACGTGCTGGAGTTTATCTCAAACCTGCATTAGTACAGTGTGCTCATGCAGCCGTTAAATCCGAAAAGTCTCCTTACTACGAAATATGAATCTCTTACAAAACGCCGTGGCAAAAAAAGAGCCATTGTTGCTATCGCTCGAATGATTCTTACTGCAATCCACCAAATGTTGTCTACAGGCGAAGAGTGGAATCCCAGCGATTTATACAAAGTCGATATGCCTGAAGCTTTAATTGAAAAACAAAAAGCAAAGGCCATCAAACAAGCACTGAAGTTATTAGAACGAGAAGGATTATATCCTCCACCAAAAGAACCACAGGCTTCCTAAGCATCATTAATTATCCACTTTTAAAAGTTGCCATTTTTGACAGCTTGTTTAAGTGCGCCACTTTTCGGCTGACCTCTACTTTCTTTCACACTAATCCTCCTCTGTGCAGATTACGATTTCTGCCAAATCCGGATATTTTTCCAGACTTTCTTTTTTAATTGCTACCTGCTCCATCTCCCCAGGTGCGAGAACCTTTTTCTTCTTATGATAAACACGTTCGTCTCCATAATAAATACTGATATAACGGTCCCTGTAAACATCGGAAACACGGAAACGGATCTTCCACTGATCAGCCTCAGACTCCCGGTTAACAAACTGGGGAACTGTATAGCGGACGCCGTTCACAGCCCGGATTCTCACATTGGAGGAAGCAGGTTCCTCTTTCTGGGATGTGGCATAGGCTGCCGCACTTCTTCCAGCAAGAGCTGCCTCTTCGGAAACGTAATCCACAAGATCATGAACATGAAGCACATTTCCACAGGCAAATACGCCGCTTATACTGGTTTCCAGGCAGTCGTTCACAACAGGTCCGCCGGTTATCTGGTCAAGATCCACCCCTGCGCTTTTTGACAGCTCGTTTTCCGGAATCAGACCAACTGACAGAAGAAGTGTATCACAGGAATAATATTCTTCTGTTCCCGGAACTGGTCTGCGTTTCTCATCCACTGCAGCAAGCGTTACCCCTGTTACCCGCTCCTTTCCATGAATCTCTACTACAGTGTGGCTTAATTTTAAGGGAATTCCATAATCATCCAGACACTGTACAATGTTTCTTTTTAATCCGCCGGAATAAGGCATAAGCTCTGCCACAACTTTAACTTTAGCACCCTCTAAAGTCATACGTCTTGCCATAATGAGACCGATGTCTCCTGAACCAAGTATGACCACTTCTTTTCCGACTTCATAGCCGTCTAAATTCATAAGACGCTGGGCAGTTCCTGCTGAATATATTCCTGCCGGACGATAACCTGGTATGTTAAGAGCTCCCCTTGGACGCTCCCTGCATCCCATTGCCAGAATCACGGCACCTGCTTTTATCTGAATTAAGCCCTCTTCCCGGTTGATGACGGTCAGCACTCTGTCACTGCTGATAGAAAGAACCATGGTATTAAGCTTATAAGGGATCTGCTCTTTTTCAATCATATCAATATAACGGGACGCATATTCCGGTCCTGTCAATTCTTCTTTAAATGTGTGAAGACCAAAGCCGTTATGAATGCACTGATTTAAAATACCACCTAAGTGACCTTCCCGCTCCAGGATCAGTATATCTTCTGTTCCCGCTTTCTTTGCAGCCGCAGCGGCAGCCAGACCAGCAGGGCCTCCCCCGATAATAACGATATCATGCTCTGTCATGTCACTCTCCTCCTTGTCTTTTCCCAGTCAGTAAATTAGAACCGGATCTGTTTTTGCAGATGTCTTCCATGTTTCTTCCTGTTTCCCTTGCCAGTATTTCCATTGTCTTCGGGATACAGAAGCCTGACTGACATCGTCCCATTCCTGCACGTACCCGGCGCTTAACTCCATCTACGGAAACTGCTCCCAGGGTTCTTGTAACTGCATCTGCAATCTCACCCTCACTGATGCCTTCACAGCGGCAGATGATGGTTCCGTATCTGGGATCCTTTTTGATCAGTTCTCCCCTCTCTTCCAGGGAAAGCTTCTGAGGATTGATAATACCTATTCTGGTTTCAATGAAGTTTTCCTTCTTTTTTGCATTGGCTTTCAGGGCTATCTGCTCTGCTAAGTAAACCCCAACTGCAGGAGCGCTTGAGAGTCCCGGAGATTCCATGCCTGCTGCATCGAAGAATCCGTCTGCATCCTTTACTTCTCCCACAACGAAATCATCTCCCTCTTCATGGGCACGAAGACCGGAGAAGGAAGTAATAACCTGGCGGAAGGGAATATTGTTCACTCCCCAGGTTGCTTTTTCCATAATATCGGCAAGCTCCTGGGCTGTAGTAGAGGTCTCCTCTTTGTCGGTCACATTAATAGCTGTAGGTCCTGTCAGCAGATTACCGTGAACCGTAGGTGTTACCAAAACTCCCTTTCCCATCTTTCCGGGTAGCTGGAATATGGTATGGCTCACCAGATTTCCCGCTTCTTTATCTAACAGACAGTAATCTCCCTTTCGTGGTATGATGTGAAGCTTTGACTCACTGACCATGTTGTGGATCTGGTCTGAGTAAACGCCGGCTGCATTGACCACGTAGGTGGCGTGAATAATTTTATCACTGGAGATCAGATCATAACCGGAATCCGTTTTGTTGATTGTCTCAATTTCTGTCTCAAATAAGAAATCGGTTCCATTATCACATGCATTCTCTGCCAGAGCTATGGTCAGTCCAAAGGGGCAGACGATTCCGCCGGTCGGCGCATATAATGCGGCTACCACTGTTTCAGAAACACTGGGTTCCATCTCACGGACTTCATCTCCTGTCAGTATGGATAATTGGGGAACACCGTTTTTAATCCTTTTTCATACAGTGTATTGAGAGATGGTCTGTCGTCTTCAGAAAAACAGAGAACCAGTGAACCGTTTCGGTCAAAGGAAAAATCAAGGGCTTTTGAAAGATCTCCCATCATGCGGTTTCCTTCTGTATTAAATCTTGCCTTTAATGAGCCTGGCTCCGCATCGTATCCTGCATGCACAATGGCACTGTTGGATTTTGATGTACCGGAGCAGACATCTTCCTCCCGCTCAATGACGCAGATATTCAGCTGATAACGGGACAGCTCTCTGGCTATGGCACAGCCGATAACGCCGCCGCCGATAATCGCCGCATCGTAATTTAATTCCTTCATAATCAATCTCCTCCAAATCCGTGATAATTCCCGGTTCTCCGGGACTATAGAAAAAAAGAGTAAGGAAAATAAACGGATAGCTCCGTATCATAATCCTTACTCTTTCGTCTCAAAGGTTATTTATTCAATTGTATTAATGCTAACATAATTTCATTCTGATTGTCAAGTGATTTATAGCCTGGCTTAATCCTCATCCTGAGACCAGTAAAGTGCACATTTGACTGCCCGCTTCCAGCCCTTAATCCTCTTTTTTACGGCATTCTTCTTCCATCTGGTTGTCGAATGTCCTGGAGGCTTCCCAGTTCTGCCTGATCTCTTCCCTGTCCTTCCAGTACCCTACAGCCAGACCTGCCAGGTAGGCAGCACCGAGAGCAGTTGTCTCAATGCATTTTGGTCTGACAATCCGTGTATCCAATACATCTGCCTGGAACTGCAGGAGGAAATTGTTGGCGCAGGCTCCTCCGTCTACTCTTAATTCTTTTAAATGAATCTGAGAGTCCTGCTCCATGGCTTCAATCAGATCCGATACCTGATATGCCATGGATTCCAGAGTGGCGCGGATAAACTGCTCCTTGCTGGTTCCTCTTGTCACTCCTACAATGGTACCTCTGGCATACTGATCCCAGTAGGGAGCGCCAAGACCTGCAAATGCCGGTACCACGTAAACGCCTCCGGTATCTTCCACCGCCTGGGCATACTCCTCTGTCTGGGAAGCGGACCGCACCATACGCATGGCATCCCTCAGCCATTGAATGGCAGCACCTGCTACAAATACGCTTCCTTCCAGTGCATACTGAATCCGTTCCTGATCACTGGCTGCTATGGTGGTCAGCAGACCGTGTTCTGATTTTACCGCTTTCTCTCCGGTATTCATAAGGAGAAAGCAACCGGTTCCGTATGTATTTTTAACTTCACCGGCTTCGAAGCAGCACTGTCCGAATAAAGCTGCCTGCTGATCTCCTGCTGCCCCTGCAATGGGGATCTTTCCGCCCATTACGTCAGAAGAGGTATAACCGTATACACAACTGGATGGTTTTACATCCGGAAGCATTGCCTTTGGTATATTAAAATAGTTAAGAATGTCTTCGTCCCAACACTTTATGAATATCAAACAGCATGGTTCTGGAAGCATTGGTATAATCCGTTACGTGAATACAGCCCTTGGTCAGATTCCAGATCAGCCAGCTGTCCACAGTTCCAAAAAAGCAGTTCTCCACGTTCTGCCTTTTCTCTGGCTCCCTCTACGTGATCCAGGATCCATTCAATCTTACTTCCGGAGAAGTATGCATCCGGAATCAGACCGGTGCGGTCTGTGATAAGCCCTTCCAGCCCATCTCCTTTCAGACGCTCAATGCGGTCAGCGGTCCTTCTGCACTGCCATACAATGGCATTGTACACAGGCTCCCCTGTCTCCTTATCCCACACAATTGTGGTTTCTCTCTGATTTGTAATTCCGATTGCAGCAATATCGCTGTAATGCGCCCCAATTTTCCCCATTGCTTCCATGGTCACTGAAAGCTGTGATGACCATATCTCCATGGGATCATGCTCCACCCAGCCTGGTTTTGGAAAAATCTGCCTGAACTCTTTTTGTGCTTCGCTGCAGATGCCCCCTTTCTCATCAAACAGTATGCACCGGGAACTGGTAGTCCCCTGATCCATAGCGATCACATATTTTCCCATAATTCCTTCCCCTTCCATCTTCTTTCATTCGTTAATTTTTTACCAAACAATAAAGAAAGAGCCTTGGAAATGAACGGTTCCCCGCACTCATCACCTGGCTCTGTCATCTCTTAGGCTTTTTATTAAATAACACAAATTTATACTACCACGCAGGCAAAAATATGTCAAGTTCTACAACAAATACAAATTTTACCTGTAAAAAACCTTAATGCATACTCTCCCGTACGGTTTTCAGTGCCTGAATCACCAGTGTAGGAAGAATGGCAAATATAAATATAGTTACAAATTGTCTTCCTGTTAAATCTGCCACATAAAAAAGATCGTGAAGCGCCGGAATAAAGAGGACTGCCCCCAGCAAAACTGCTCCCGCCTCAAACGCCATGATACTCCATAAGTTGCTCATAAAACCGATTTTTAAAATGGAATGACTGCTGCGGCAATTAAATCCATGGAACAATCTGGCAAGTGTAAGGGTGGAGAATGCCATCGTACTGGCTGCAGCTTCACTTCCGGTTAACAGCCCGGTACTGTAGGAGGCCATGGTGCATACTGCAATCAGTGCCCCCTGAAAGAGAATCACAAGGATGAATCGCTTTGTTAAAATGCCTTCCTTGGGATTTCTGGGCTTCTGGGACAACAGGTCCGCTTCTGCCTGCTCCATTCCAATTGCAATGGCAGGAAGGGAGTCTGTCAGCAGGTTAATAAACAGCAGATGAACCGGTGCAAAGGGCATTGGGAGTGCCATAAGAGAGGTATAAAGCACACATAAAATTCCAGCCATGTTTCCTGAAAGCAGGAACTTTATGGCATTTCTTATATTCCGGTAAACGTTGCGTCCATTGGCCACCGCTTTAATAATTGTAGCAAAATTGTCATCGGTGAGAATCATGGAAGAGGCTTCTTTCGAGACTTCTGTTCCCATCTGTCCCATGGCGACTCCGATATCTGCCTGCTTTAGTGCAGGAGCATCGTTGACACCATCTCCTGTCATAGCTACAATGTGTCCCTTCTTCTGCCATGCACGGACAATTCTTATTTTGTGTTCCGGTGATACCCTGGCATATACACTAATGGATTCCAGCCGGTGTCCCAGTTCATCCTCGGTCATATCATCAAGTTCCGGACCGCTGATTGCCAGATCATCTTCCTCCAGAATGCCAATCCGTTCCGCAATGGCCGCTGCCGTAATCTTATGATCTCCCGTAATCATCACCGGGAAGATTCCAGCCCTTCTGGCATTGGAAACAGCATTCCTGGATTCCGGCCGGGGAGGATCCATCATGGATACCATGCCAAGAAATGTATATCCGTTTTCTGAATTTTCCGAAAGCTTCTCCTGATCCTCCATCTCCCTGCATACAAAAGTAAGAACCCGAAGCCCCTGGGCAGAGAACATCATATTCTGCTCCATAAGCATCTGTTTATCACCATCTCTGAACGGACGGATCCCTTCAGAAGACCAGATCTGGGTTATCCTGGGAAGAATGATATCCACTGCTCCTTTTGTAAATAGAATATTTTTTCCTTCCAGATTATGAAGTGTACTCATAAGCTTTCTTCTGGAATCAAAGGGAACCTCTCCTAATCTTGGGTGATAGGATCTGACTGCCTCATCATCTACTCCGGCACGCTCCGCCATCTGAAGTAATGCGGTTTCAGTTGGTTCACCGTTAAGAACTCCATTTATATGACTGGAATCATTGTTTAAAACAGCATCGTAAAGCAAATATTTATGTACGGGAATCTCAGGCTTTAACATTTCCGGAAGATAAAGCCTGTTATTAACAAAAACCTGCTGAACCGTCATTCGGTTCTGGGTGAGGGTTCCTGTTTTATCGGAGCAGATAACGGAGACACACCCAAGGCTTTCTACCGCTTTTAAATCCTTTATAATTGCATTTTCTCCCGCCATCTTCTGGGTTCCCATCGCCTGTACGATGGTAACGATAGAACTGAGGGCCTCTGGTATGGCGGCAACGGCCAGCGCTACTGCAAACATAAGAGAGTCCAGAATTGGCATTTTTCTGTAAATACTTAATCCAAAAACAATCGCACAGATAAAGAGAATCGCTACCGCCAGCCTGCTTCCAAACTGATCAAGGCTCACCTGTAAAGGTGTCTTCTTCTCGCCTGTATCATTCATTAAAGAGGCAATTCTTCCGATTTCTGTATTCATGCCTGTTCCGGTGACCACTGCAATGGCTCTTCCCGCTGCAACCTGAGAGCCGGAAAAAACCATATTGGACTGTTCTGCCAGCGGGACCTTCTCCATACGCAGTCTTCCTATATGCTTTTCCACATTGACTGACTCTCCGGTCAGAGAGCTTTCATTGACAAGAAGAGAATAATTTTCCAGGATACGGCCGTCTGCCGCCACCATATCTCCTGCCTCTAATAAAAGTATATCTCCTGGTACGATTTCTTCCGACAGGACTTCTTTATTTTTCCCATCTCTTCTCACCCACGCCACTGGCGCAGATAATGACATCAGGCTGTCTAAGGATTTTTCTGCTTTCTGATGCTGCACAGTTCCAAGAATCGCATTAAGCAGTAACACTGCAAAAATTACTCCGGTACTTTCCACGTCACCAGATACCATGGATATTACCGCTGCTATAATCAGAATGATGACTAATAAGTCTTTAAACTGATCCAGAAATACTTGAAAGGCACTTTTTCGTTTTGCTTTTTTCAGCAGATTGGGACCATGTACCTGCCTGCGCCTTAGAATTTCTTCGGAATTCAGTCCATTCCTGTCAGCATGAAGCTGTTTTAAGACTTCATCCTCTGATAAACGAAACCATTCTTCCATTAATGACGCTCCTTCCCATTTCTCCTACTATGGTATGAAACAGGACGGGAGTTTCATGAATGATTTTCCCTGCAGAAGGTGACTGCTTTTTTTTATTCCCACTTTATAAGTATGTTAATGATGTTTATTATCAGTTCCTTTTATTGACACATTACGTAAACCACGTTATACTGTTTCACAGGTTATTTAGACAAAAGGTCAACATGGTTGATCTTTTATTTTTAGCCATAAGTTAGCTATTACTAACTAAATATAAGAAGATAAGGAGTGAACGTGTTTTGGAAAAGCGATACACCAATCACAAAAATATGAAACTGATTCTTTTTTGGAATCCTTTTTATCCAATGCATTTTGTCCATTCTGGTTGGTGTAAAAAATATATCCTTTCTCCACCCCTCTCTTGAAGATATGGAGATCATCTTTATCAGCCGGTTTCCCAGGCTGGTGAGTATACTGGTGGCTGGCTGCAGCTTAAGTATGACTGGTCTTATTATGCAGACCATTACAAAGAACAAATTTGTCTCTCCAACCACAGCCGGCACAGCTGACTGGGCAAGGCTTGGTATTTTAATAGCCATGTTGTTCTTTGGTAACTCCAGTACTATGATCAAAATGCTGGTGGCTTTTGTAAGCTGCATGTTTGGATCCTTTCTCTTTATCCGGCTGTTAACAAAAATCCGTATTAGAAATGGCATTTTAATCCCTTTAATCGGGCTGATGATCGGTAATATCGTGGAAGCGGTGGCTACGTTTTTTGCATACCGGTTTGATCTCATACAAAATATGAGCTCCTGGATGCAGGGCAGCTTCTCTCTTATTTTGAAAGGAAGATATGAACTTCTGTATGTGGGAATTCCATTTCTGATTCTGGGTTACCTTTATGCGGACAAGTTTACAATTGCGGGTATGGGAAAAGATTTTTCCATGAATCTGGGACTAAACCATGAACAGATCGTGAATCTGGGACTTGTACTTGTTTCGGTTATCACTTCGGTGGTAACGGTAACAGTAGGCGGCCTTCCCTTTCTTGACTTGATTGTACCTAATATTATGAGCATGATAAAAGGTGATAACTTGAAACAGTCTGCTGGACACTGCGCTCCTTGGCGCCAATTTTATTCTTTTCTGCGACATACTGGGCAGAATTCTGATTTATCCCTACGAAATTCCCATTGGCATGATGATCAGCGTAACGGGAAGTGCCGCTTTTCTTATTATGGTACTGAAGGGAGCAAAGAAATGACCAGAAAATTAATACGAGGCCGTACAGACAAACGGGCGGCAGCATGCCTTATGATTCTGGCAGTTGTTGCTGCTATTGCCATTTTGCTGTTTATTTTTCAGGGGCTTAACCAGAATAATTTTGATTTTAATTTTCCAAGGCGGATGAAAAAGATTGCTGCCATGATACTGGTCAGCATATGCGTGGGCTATTCTTCCGTGGTATTTCAAACAATGACGGAAAGTAAAATTTTAACTCCCGGAGTTATGGGACTGGATTCCCTTTACTTATTTATACAGTCTTTTATTGTTTACTTAATGGGCGCAGAAAAACTGATGCGTATGAACAGCTCACTACACTTTATTATATCGGTAGGAGCTATGATGGCAGCCTCCCTGATCATTTACCGGCTGGTGTTCCGTGCAGATGGTTTCAATATTTATACTCTGGTTCTGGCAGGAATGATCATGGGCACCTTTTTTAGAGGAATTTCATCTTTTTTACAGCTATTAATAGATCCCAATGAGTTTTCTATTCTTCAGGGAAGTCTGTTTGCAAGTTTCAGGAATATTAATGAAAAGCTTTTAAGCGTGTCCTGTATAATTGTCGCGGGCAGCCTGTTCTTCACAAGAAAGGATATTTCCCGTTTTGATGTACTGGGGCTTTCCAAAGACAATGCCATTAGTCTGGGAATTTATTATGACAGCCTGATTAAACGTACGATGCTGGTTATCTCAGCACTGACAGCAGTTTCCACCGTGCTTGTGGGACCAGTTACCTTTTTTGGGAATCCTTCTTGTCAGTCTTTCCAGAGAGATACTAAAAACCTACCGCCACAGGTATCTGATTCCAGGCGCTGTATTTATCGGCATCATTTCCCTTCCAATGGGTCAGTTTATTTCTGAACGGCTGCTTTCAGGAAGTGCAACGGTAAGCGTAATATTAAACTTTATCGGGGGCATCTATTTTATCTTTATTTTGTTAAAGGAGAGCAGGCGATGATAGAAATACAGAATATCACAAAAAAATATGGTAAAAAGACCGTTGTGAATCAGGTATCTGCTGTGATAACAGAGGGCAGGCTGACTGCCTTTATCGGAAGTAACGGAGCCGGAAAAAGCACTCTTTTATCCATTATCAGCAGGCTTTTAAAACCAGATGACGGGAAAGTGATTATTGACGGAACAGAGGTTCTGGCCTGGAACCAGGAGGAATTGTCAAAGCGGATCTCCATACTCCGGCAGTCTAATCATATGAACCTGCGCCTGACCATTTGGGAGCTTGTCAGCTTTGGAAGGTACCCATATTCAAAAGGGCAGCTGACAGAGGAGGATGAAGAGAAAATCAGAGAGGCTCTTGAATATACAGAAATTCTGGAACTTAAAGACCGGTATCTGGATGAACTCAGCGGGGGGCAGCGGCAGATGGCCTACATTGCCATGGTAATCGCCCAGGACACCCGGTATATCTTCCTTGATGAACCCTTAAACAATCTGGATATGAAGCACTCCGTTCAGATTATGAAGATATTAAGAAAATTAGTTGATGATCTGGGAAAGACAGTAGTCATCGTCATTCATGACATTAATTTTGTCTCCTGCTATGCAGACCATATCTTAGCTTTAAAAGATGGAACGCTGATAAAAACAGGGGAGAAAAAAAAAGAAATTATTAACTCAGATGTGCTCTCTGGTATCTACGATATGAATATACAAATCAATACCATTGACGGGAAAGACATCTGCATCTATTACACATAAGGTTATTCAGTGTCCCATTGGGATGATTAACATAAAATATTTTCAGGAGGTTACTTATGAAAAAAAAACTTTATTTATCTGCACTGGCTGTATTAATGACAGGCGCACTTATGACTGGCTGCGCAAAGTCAGAATCACCGGCTCCTGCTGCCGCTTCTGCTGCAAGCGAAGCAACAACAGAGGCTGCCAATACCCCTTCTTCTGTTACCATCACTCACACGCTTGGCACTGCAGAGGTTCCGGTTAATCCAAAAAGGGTTGCCGTACTGGATTACAGCATATTAGAAACCATAGATTTTCTTGGTGTAACACCGGAGATCATAGTCCCTAAGACTCATCTGCCGGAATATTTAAAAAAGTACAAAGATGATTCCTATGCAGATGCCGGAAGTCTGGTAGAGCCAAATGTGGAAGCAATCAATGAGTTTAAACCGGATCTCATCATAATCGGAGGGCGACAGGCCAGTCTTTATGAAGAATTTTCTAAAATTGCACCTACGATTTACACATCCGTTGAATACACCGACTTCTGGAATGAATTTGAGCGTGTCAACCTGATGACTGCAGAGATCTTTGATAAAAAAGAAGAAGCAAAGTCTAAAATTGATCAGTTAAAAACTCAGGCAGAAGAAATACATAAAACTGCAGAAGAAAGCGGCAAAAAAGCACTTGTGATTCAGACCAATGACGGAAAAATCAGTGCCTATGGCCCTGGCTCCCGTTTTGGTATCATTCACGGAGTCCTTGGCATTACCCCGGTTGATGACACCATAGAAGTAAGCAAACACGGTATGGAAATTGGATTTGAGTATATTGCAGAAAAAAATCCTGACCTGATCTTTGTAGTAGATCGCACAACCGTTGTAGGCGGCAGCGATATTGCATCAAAAAACACTGGACAATGATCTGGTTAACAATACAACCGCTGCGAAGGATGGAAAGATTATTTATTTAAATCCGGCAACCTGGTATCTGTCTGGTTATGGACTGGAATCTGTTCCTATGATGCTTACAGAAGTTTCTGACGCATTAAAATAAGCAATCATAAGACCATGAAAACGACTGCGTGCAATTGTTCCTATTGCATGCAGCCGTTTTTTTTATTATAATCTGACTAAAGACAGTCAATTAATCCAACGGCTTAACCACCTTTCAGAAAGGACCTGATCAATATGGAAAAAATTACAAGCTTTACGATCAATCACTTAAAGCTTCTTCCGGGTATCTACGTCTCCCGTAAAGACAAAGTGGGCGATACCACAGTTACTACGTTCGATATCCGCATGACCAGACCGAATTTTGAACCGGTCATGAATACGGCAGAGATACACACCATGGAGCACTTAGGTGCCACATTCTTAAGAAATCACCAATCATTTGCTTCCAAAGTTTTATACTTTGGTCCTATGGGATGCCGCACCGGCTTCTACCTTCTTTTGGCAGGAGATTACAAATCCAGGGATATCGTACCGCTTATCACTGAAATGTATGAATTTATGCGTGATTTTGAGGGAGAAATCCCCCGGGGCCGCAGCCAGAGACTGCGGAAACTATCTGGATATGAACCCCGGTATGGCAAAATATCTTGCCAGAAAGTTTTTAGATACGGTTCTTTACGGCATTGATGACGAACACCTCATTTATCCGGCAGACTAGCGGTTATTTCCAGGTGGCATACTGCCCCTACCCCCTTCACGGACTGCGTTTGAAGTGACAATTGACTCAAGGGTCAGTTCGGCTTGTTCCGAACCTGCCGTGAGGGTGTAGGTGCTGCCAGTCTGCAGCTTGGGACTGCTGATGACAATAGAAGAATACTTTTTCTCAGGAGTAAAGCTGAAAAAGCTCATTTCCCTCCTTGTCCTTAAGAGTAACTACAGTCCCTGCTTCCTGCTGTGCAGTTAAATTATGTAAGACAGAGCATTGGGTAGAGGAATCAACAAATCCCTGTGCCATACCAGCGCTGCCAACCGCTATTACTGTTCCTCCTGTAATAATCCCATCTCCATTATAATCGATTGCCCCATCTCCATCGCTTACCGGACCGGTGACATAAACCATACCACCTGATATCAAAAGACTTCCGTTGGAATCCAGTCCGTCTCCGCCTGCGTCTACATACAGAGTGCCTCCCGTTATCTTAATATAAGCATTGGCATCATTCTCCATACTTCCGCCCATTTGACCGCCACCCATTACACCCTTGCCACCAGGACCACCGCCTCTTCTTTGCTGGCCTTCTTGTGGCAGATTTTCATCTGACTGGGTCCCGGACTGGTTTTCTTCAGACCTGGGGGTAGTCCCTTTGCCCTGGTCATCCGACGGCATTTCCGGTCTCTCTTTGCCCTGTTCATCCGAAGGCATCTCCGGCCTCTCTTTCCCACTATCACCCTGACTGGTATCCTGACCTTCTGCAGACGCAGATTTTGGCTGTGCCGCATTGATTCCATCATCGGAAGCCTGAATTGAGATTTCCCCACCATTTACCGATACCCGATAAGCTTCCAGTCCTTCGTAGCAGCTGGTGACCGTTATAGTGCCATTATTGATCACTAGATCCTGGTCTGCATGAAACGCATCATCTCCACTTTCTACGGTAAAGGTGCCTCCATCAATTACCATTGTTCCGCTGGCATGGAAGGAGTCGTCTTTGGAATTGACAGTAAAGGTTCCGCCTGCCACATAGATGTTTCCAAGAGATGTATCATCCTCATTACTTGATTTCACCGCTTTCCCTGAAGTTGTCAGCTGAAATGTTCCAGCCAGAATTTTCACTTCATCCTTACCTGCCAGACACTGGGAGACTGCGTTAACAGAGATATTTCCTCCTGTAACTGCCAACGTATCCTTTGAAACAATTCCGTGTTTAAAGCTGGCATTTACCTCCAGGCTTCCACTGCCGTTTACAGTCAGATCTTCTTTTGAGAATATAACCCCATCTACGGTATTGTCATCAGTATCTATGTACTCCGTTCCACCTGACAGCTTATTTGTTGTTCCATCTGCCAGTGTAATAAAAAACCTTATCAGCAGATTTGACATAGATTGCAGCACTGGTTTCACAATTAATTCCGGTATTTGCTAAAACGATCTGAACCTTGTCTGTATCCGCTGCATCAACAATAATCTGACCGTTGTCCAGCGTTCCACTTACCAGATATGTCCCTTCTTTGCTTATGGTTACAGTGCTTCCAGTTATACTGACACCTGCTCCCTCTGCCTCTGCTTTGTCTGAATCCAAATTTATTTTAACTGCACTGCTATCGTCGTAGCTCCCATCCTTATCACGGTCTGTAAAGTCCTTGTCAACAGTTGCTTCTGGCGTATTGCTGTCTGTAGTACCATCAGTGCCAGAATCTGCCTGTGTGCTTTGGGTAACAACTGTATTTTTCGTTGAAGTCTGGCTTTTACAGCCAGAAATACTTGTTGCTGCCAGCGCCATTATTAATACCAGTGCGGCTGCTTTACCTCTGAACAGCTTTCTTTTTACCATTATAGTTCCTCCTTATTGCCAAAAGGTCTTCCTAAAAATATTTCAAGATTCCCGTTTCTGCATCGTAAATCGTCAATCAGTTTCTTTTCTTCTCCGTTATTTTTTAAAACTACTTCATAATCCAGTTTATAAAGACTTCCCATATTGGTTGTCTTCACCTGATTTAAATCCCAATTTTTCAGATACCGGGCAAATACTTCATCAAATACAGATGTATAATCCAAAGACTCCGGAATTGTGATCTTAAGTACTTTTACGCCTGTCTTCTGCTGTCCAAATTTAAGGGAAGCCAGTAATATATTTATCCCTCCCATAATAAGGACAAATAAAACTGCCATGCCAACGTAACCCATTCCCGTAGCCAGTCCAACCGCCATTGCCTGAAAAATGCTGCTGATCTCTTCTGCTTTTCCGGGAACCGACCGGAAGCGGACCAGGGAAAAGGCTCCCATTACAGCAACCCCGGTGCCAAGGTTTCCGTTTACCAGTAAAATAACCATTTGCACCATAGCGGGAAGCAATGCAATTGTCACCACAAATCCCCTTGAATACGAATTCCGGTACATGTGAATACCTGCAATTATAAGCCCAAGAACCAGAGAAGCGGTTAAGCATACAAGAAATGATCCTGGTGAAAATGCAACCTCTGATTCCTCTATTAAGATTGATTGAAACCATGTATTAAGCACAGCTGATTCCTCCTTTATTCTCTATTTTCATTATTTGCTGCTTTTCATATGCCTGACCGTATTTGGAAAAGGATGCCGGATATATTTTCAGCTCATCCAGTATGTGCCCCAGCCAGAGGGGCATGGACCCTGGAATTTTTATCTCCATAAGGTGCCATCCGTCTTCTAAAAGAGGGGTTCCCCAGGGACCATTTTCCAGTTTTAAGCAATCGGTTCTCCAAAGAATATTTCCGTCTAACGTCAGCCGCAGATTCTCATCCTCCAGTCCGTACAGGGCAGTTCTTTCATAGGAAATATACATAGCGGGAATGATATCTTCGTAATACTGCATAAACCAGTCAATCTCGCGAAGCACCTGGGTTTGCCGCTCCGGCTTTATTCTCCGGTATAAATACGCCTCTGCATCAGCTAAATTAAGTGTTTCGCGGCGTTTATAAACAATACCCTGGTATTTCTTTTTCAATTCCAGAAACACAGAACTGGTTTCTCCTGGCAGCCCATAGCTGCGGAGTCTGAATTTTTCCTTATAAACCGGTTTTTCTAATGAATTTCTGATCAGCCTTGCATCCGGCGTGTCAAAATAGACATTGCATATTGTGGAATTACCGTATTGATCGGTTTCCATTTTTCCCATTAGTCTCTCTTTAAGCTGTAAGTATTGTACCGGATCTATCAGATATTTCATTTCTGTCCGTTCAAATGTCATTTGATATCCACTCATAAAAACCTCCTTATCCCCTTCTTTGTGTTACTTTACGCAGATTATACAGATCAAACCTGAAATCAACTTGAAAGAATGGCAGGTTCACAGATCTTTCACAGCTTGCAGAAATGTAAAATTCTTATTGATAAAACTTGACCATTTAGGTACAGTATGTTAATCTTATGACGTGGAGGTGCGATATGCTCATAACCAGAGAATGCGATTATGCCATAAGAATCATAAGAGCCTTATCATCAGGCGATATCATGAACGTTCCTACGATCTGTGAGAAAGAATCCCTGACTTCTGCCATCACCTACAAGATGGCACGAAAGCTGGAAAAAGCGGGATTAATCAAAAGCTATCGTGGAAGCGCGGGAGGCTATGCCTTAAACTGTGATCTGGAACGCACAAGTTTATATGATATTCTCACTGTGATTGATTCCAAAATGCTGCTGATCGAATGCATGCAGTCCGGCTATGACTGCCTCGTGAACCAGCCCAAGCAGCCTTGCCTGGCTCACAAGGAGTTCTTAAGAATTCAACTGAATCTTAATCGGGAACTGAAAGAATGTTCTTTGGCTAAGCTACTGCACGGATAATTTTTTTAATTTAATCTTTACTAAAATGGTATAGATTCAAAAGGAGGAAAAACAATGAATCAATGTTACGGGTGCACTACCTGTCAAAGCGCCGACAAACCTTTAGAAACGTTCATCTCTTCCCTGCCGATGGAGACTTCTCATCACAGAGTAGAAAAACAAAGCACCAAATGCGGATTTGGTCTCCAGGGAGTCTGCTGCAGACTCTGTGCCAACGGCCCCTGCCGTATTACGCCGGATGCTCCCCGTGGAATATGCGGAGCGGATGCAGACACGATTGTTGCCAGAAACTTTTTAAGGGCGGTGGCTTCAGGAAGCGGCTGTTACATACACATTGTTGAAAATACAGCATTAAATTTAAAAAACACAGCAAAAATAAAAGGCGAATTAAAGGGATTAAAATCTCTTGACCACCTGGCAGACATCTTTGGAATCGTAGAATCCGATGTGTACAAAAAGGCGGAGAAAGTCGCTGATGCGGTAATTGCTGATATCTATAAACCAGAATATGTGGAAATGGAGCTGACGGAAAAAGTGGCTTACGCTCCAAGAGTTGCCCGCTGGAAAGAACTTGGAATCATGCCAGGAGGAGCTAAATCCGAAGTATTTAAGGGCGTGGTAAAATGTTCCACCAACTTAAACTCCGATCCCTTAGATATGCTGGTTGACTGCTTAAGACTGGGTGTCTCCACAGGTATCTATGGACTGACTCTTACTAACTTGTTAAATGATGTGCTTCTTGGTCAGCCGGAACTTCGTATGGCTCCCGTAGGCCTTCGTGTAATTGACCCGGATTATATCAACATCATGATTACCGGACATCAGCATACTATTTTTGTTGATTTACAGGAACAGCTTATTTCCCCAGAGGCAGTTGCCAAGGCAAAGGCAGTTGGAGCCAAAGGCTTTAAGCTGGTAGGCTGTACCTGCGTAGGTCAGGATCTTCAGTTACGTGGCGCTCATTACCAGGAAGTATTTGACGGTCATGCAGGAAACAACTACACCAGCGAGGCGATCCTTGCAACCGGCGCCATCGATGCCGTTCTTTCTGAGTTTAACTGTACTCTTCCTGGTATTGAACCAATTTGTGAAGAGCTTAAGATCAAACAGATCTGCCTTGACGATGTGGCTAAAAAATCAAACGCAGAACTTATGAAGTTCGATTTTGACCACCGCAGAGAGCAGAGTGAAAAGATCATTGATAAAGTGGTGAAATCCTATCAGGAACGCCGTGGCACGGTGCCCCTTAATCTTATGCCTGACCACGGATATGAGAATACCCTGACCGGTGTCAGCGAAGGTTCCTTAAAGGACTTCCTGGGCGGAAGCTGGAAGCCGCTTATTGATTTAATCGTATCCGGTGATATTAAAGGTATCGCTGGCGTGGTAGGCTGTTCCAACTTAACCGCAGGAGGACACGATGTTCTTACTGTGGAACTGACAAAGGAACTGATTGCCAAAGATATCATCGTGCTGACTGCAGGCTGTTCTTCAGGCGGCATTGAAAACTGCGGACTTATGACACCGGAAGCTGCTGAATTTGCCGGCCCTAAATTAAGAGAAGTCTGCAAAAAGCTTGGAATTCCGCCAGTTCTCAATTTCGGTCCCTGCCTTGCTATCGGACGTCTTGAGATTGTTGCTACTGAAATTGCACAGGAGCTTGGTGTGGATCTTCCCAAACTTCCACTTGTCCTTTCTGCAGCCCAGTGGCTGGAAGAACAGGCTCTTGCAGATGGCTGCTTCGGCCTTGCCCTCGGTCTTCCCCTTCATTTAGGACTTCCTCCTTTTGTGACTGGAAGCAAAGTTGCTGTTAAGGTTCTCACAGACGGTATGAAATCATTAACCGGCGGTCAGGTCATTATTAATGATGATGCTGTGGAAAGTGCTGACATACTGGAAAAATCATTATGGAGAAGCGGAACGGTCTTAATATATAGGAGGAGGGCATATGAAACGGATATTCATTGATGAAGCCAAATGCGACGGGTGTAAGAACTGTGTTCTCGCCTGTATGCAGGCACATAGAAAAGATGGCGGAAGCATTTATGATCTGGATTTAACCAATCCGGAAAATGAATCCAGAAATCACATCGTCATGAAAGGGAACGGTCACTATGCTCCCATCTTCTGCCGCCACTGCGACCAGCCGGAATGTGTGATGTCCTGTATGAGCGGAGCTCTTGTAAAGGACGAAGAATCGGGTCACGTATATTACGACGAAAAAAAGTGCGGTTCCTGCTTCATGTGTGTGATGAACTGCCCATACGGTGTGTTGAAAGCGGACACAACCACAAAAGCCAGTGTGATTAAATGCGACTTCTGCTTTGACCACGGCAGCGAGCCAAGCTGCGTAAAAGCATGTCCTACCAAGGCAATCTATGTTAAGGAGGTGGAATGATGACTCATGTAATTATCGGCGCAGGTGCTGCCGGCATCTCCGCTGCTAAAGCAATCCGAAAGCTGGAACCAAAAGCGGATATCATCATGGTGTCAGTTGACGACCAGGTTCATTCCCGCTGTATGCTCCATAAGTACTTAAGCCATGAACGGGATGAAGCAGCTCTTTCATTTGTTCCGGCAGATTTTTTTGATGCACTTGGAATCAAGTGGCTGAAGAACAAAGAAGCAGTACATATTGATCCTATCAAGCAGACTGTTTTACTTGACGATGGCACAGAGCTTAACTTTGACCGCCTTCTGATTGCAACAGGTGCGCACAGCGTGATACCTCCCATTGTTAATTTAAGAGAAGCCAAAAATGTATTCGGCCTCCGGAATTTAAGTGACGCAAGACAAATCCGCAAATTTGCCCAGTCATCAGATAAAATTCTGGTAATAGGTTCGGGGCTGGTAGGAATGGACGCAGCTTATGCATTTCTGGAGCAGAAAAAGGATGTAACTGTTTTAGAGCTGGCGGACCGGATTCTTCCTAAGCAGCTGGATGAAAAGGCTGGTAAAGCCTATCAGAAATTATTTGCACAGCATGGATGCAAATTCGTTCTGGGAAGAAAAGTGGTTTTAACCACTATGCCGGAAAACGATCAGATCGACTCCGTTATGCTTGATGACGGGACTATTCTGGAATGTGATATGATTGTTGTCGCAGCCGGAGTCCGTCCGGCAACAGACTGCACAGAAAATTGTGAAATAGCCGTTGACCGCTTTATTAAGGTGAATGATTTCATGGAAACATCCTGCAAAAACATTTATGCTGCAGGAGATGTGAACGGAATCGCTGCCATATGGCCCAATGCCATGAAGCAGGGGTACACAGCTGCCTTAAATATGTGTGGAGTTACAACCCCTTATGAAGATCCTTACGGCATGAAAAATACCATGAATTTTTATGGGCTTACAACGCTCTCTTTAGGAGATGGAATTGCAAAAGACGGAGATCAGATCCTGTCACAGGAGGACTCCGGTTGTTATAAAAGGGCAATCTTACGAGATGGACGCCTTCAAAGTATTATGATTCAGGGTCCCATTGATTACACCGGTATCTATCAGTATGTGATTAAGAATCAGATATCCCTTGATACAGTTAAGACTGATGTCTTCCATCTGTCTTTTGCAGACTTTTACGGAACAGATTCCCGGGGGCAGTATCGTTATACAATGAATTAATTGAAAAAGTAGTAGGGAAGCCAGATAAGATGAAAGCACTGGCTACTCTACTGCTTTTTTTATTAAATATAAGCTCTTTTGCCTTAGTTAGTATTACCAATAAATAAATGCCCGGCTTGGCTAACTGACAAGACGGGCATTTATCTTACTACTCAAAATTTCCTTGACAACTATATCACTCTGATATAAAATCTAAACTATATCAGAGTGATATAAGGAGAAAAAGGATGAATATTTTATTAGTTAATGCAAATCTGTATGGACATATTAATCCCACACTTGGACTGGTGAAGAAGCTTACAGAAAAAGGGCATAAAGTCGATTATTTCTGCTCAGCGGAATTTTCGGAACAGGTAATAAAATCAGGTGCAGACTGGATTGACTTTGGAAGCGACCTGAATCTTTTTTTAAAAAATTACCGCCCCACAGACCGGCATCCGTTTTACATGCTAATGGAATATATTCTTTTATACGATGAAGTAATGCTGCCTCAGATTCTTGCTATTTTAAAAGAACGCACCTATGACCTCATCTTTTGTGACTCCATCTTTGGGGGCGGGTGCTTTTTAAAACAGCTTACTCATACACCGGTTATCTGTTCCCATTCTTCTTTTGCCATGAGCCATGCACCGGTACCACCACGTATGCTCGTGCCTGGGACTCATCCACAGCTGGATTACTGCTATCAGATATTGAACAGAATCTGTACTTGTTATAAAATTGAAGAACCCACACTGGAAGAAGTTTTTATAAGCAAAGCCGATCACAATATTGTATATACCACCAGGGAATTTAACGGGGATGATGCAGTAACCGAACCCCAATATTTATTTGCCGGACCTTCTATGGAGCGGGCAAAAAATACAGAGTCTGTAGACTTATCCGGGATTGAAAACAAAAAACTGCTATATATTTCACTTGGCAGCCTGAACACGGATTTTCTGGATTTATAAGATGTGTATCTGTGCATTTGAAAATACAGACTATTATGTTTGCATGTCTATTGGAACAAAGTGCGAAGTTGATCAATTAGGTGAATTACCGGACAACTTTCTGGTTAAAAATGTATTTCCCCAGCTTGAGATTTTAGATAAAGCGGATGCATTCATCACTCATGCAGGATTTAACAGTGTGAATGAGGCATTATACTTTGGTGTACCCATGCTTGCCTTCCCTCTGGTCAATGATCAGCATATGACTGCCAAACGGCTTGTATCCATGAATCTGGGTTTATCAGATAACATGAAAGAACTATCAGCAGAAAAACTAAAAGGCCAGATCCAGCAGCTCCTGTCAGATGAGACAATAAAGGAGAACTGCCTTAGAATTTCTAATGAAATGAAAAGCTGTTCCAATTGGGAACTTACAGTTGAAAAACTGGAAAGTTACGTTAACAAATAAAAGAAAGGTACTTAAAATGGCGTTAAAAAACAGATCATTATATGCAATATTAGGAATCTTAAATGTCTCACCAGGCACTGGATATGACATTAAAAAATATTGCGATACCGTTCTCTCCGGTTTCTGGAACGAAAATTTTGGGCATATATACCCAACACTGAAAAAAATGCTCATAGATGAACTGGTGGAGATTGTAGAAAGCGAAACAAGCGAGAAAAAAATACAGTACCAGATCACTCCGAAAGGTCAGTTGGAGTTGGAATCCTGGCTTATGGAAGATACAGAATTACAACCCATGCGTTCTGAATTTATGCTGAAATTGTTATTCTCAAGCAATCAGCCAAAAGAGCATGTTATTAAAATGCTGGAAGATTATAAACAAATCCATGTTAGAAAACTGGAAAAATACGTGGACATGCAGCATGACCTGGAACAGGGAATTGAGGAAATAACAAAAGAACGCACTCGCTTTTTTAAAGGCTATGCTTCGCAGAGGTGTTTTGTCCTGCGAGGCTACCATTCGCTGGTGTGATGAGACCATTGATTCCGGACTATAACTTATTAGCTTGAAACCCTTTCAGGCCTGTGTTACTATCATTAATAAGATTAGTGGCAATGCCTCCAGAAAGGAATCTAATATGTTTAAAGTGCTGATCCCAAGAACGATCTCTCATACAGGTAGCGACTATTTAACAAAAAAAGGCTGTGAGCTTATATTATCTGCTCCCAAATCGGCAGATGACCCAGTTTTTGAACAATGTCACGCCATACTTACGGGTCCTACCAGAAAACTCCGGTACGATAAACCATTACTGGACCGGTGCAAAAACTTAAAAGTAATTTCCAGCTTCAGTGCAGGAGTTGACTATATTGATACGGTCTATGCAGAAAAACTGGGGATCCAGGTGACTAATTCTGGAAATGCCAACTCCAATGCGGTGGCAGAGCACACTATTTTTTTCATGCTTGCCTGTGCTAAAAACCATGAGATCATGTCTGAAGCTGTAAAGAAAAGCGATTTTTCAATCCGAAAGGATGTTTTTAACATTGAACTGTCTGGTCTCACCCTGGGATTAATTGGCTTTGGTAATATAGGAAAGCTGGTGGCAAAAAAAGCTTCTATGGGATTTGATATGAAGGTTATCGTCTATGATCATCATTTAACCCCTGACAATGCTCCGGCTGGCGTTACTCCGGTGTCCACTCCGGAAGAGGTCTATCGGAATGCGGACTTCATTTCGCTCCATGTTCCTTTTTCTGAAAAAAACCGGCACATGATAGCCAGAGAGCAGCTGGATATGATGAAGCCATCCGCCGTCTTAATCAATGTCTCCAGGGGTGGATTAATACAGGAGGACGATTTAATACAGGCTATAAAAGACAAAAAAATAAAAGGGGCTGCCCTTGATGTATTTGAGACAGAGCCCCTTCCTGCAGACAGCGCGCTGCTTAAATATAACAACATTATTGTTTCTCCCCATTGCGCCGCCAATACCATGGAAGCCCTTGACCGTATGGAGCTTTTTGCTGCTATGGACATCTTTAGAGTCTTAAATGGAGAAAGACCGGAGTTTCCGGTCAATCATCCTTCTTTCCTATAAATACTACAATGGTTCTGGGAGGAACGGGAAAACTCTTTCCTTCCAGTACCGGTTCATTTCCTTCCTCATATTTCCCGTTCTCTTCCTGCTTATCCGTATGAAACACCACATGCCACTGATGTTTTTTCAGAAGGTTTGGAAGATCAAACGTATGGGGTTCCCAGTGCATGTTATATGCAATATAAAAATGGTTATCTGCCGTCCCATCTGCTTTTCTGGCATAATCTCCCCAATAAAGAATTCCCAGCTGACGCCTGAAATTCTCATATTCCGGATACCATGGTTTTACTCCATGATAAGAAACATCAGGAACTCCACAGGCAAGATAATCCATATTCTTTGCTTCTTCTCTCCTGTGAAATACGGGATGTGCCTTTCTAAAAGCGATAACTGCTTTCACAAATTCAAAAAGATCTCTGTTTGTTTTTAAGAGGTTCCAGTTTAACCAGGAGATATCGTTATCCTGGCAATATGCATTGTTATTGCCCGACTGAGTATTTCCGAATTCATCCCCCGCCATAAAAAGCGGCGTTCCCTGACTAAAGAACAGCAGCAAAAAAGCATTGCGCAGCTGTTTTTTCCTAAGCTCCACCACTTTTTTCTTTCTCGTAGGACCTTCTGTCCCGCAATTCCACGAATAATTATAGGGATTGCCATCCAGATTGGATTCTCCATTGGCTTCATTATGCTTTGTATCGTAGGAAACCATATCCATCATGGTAAACCCATTGGTATTTGCCAAATATTGAATCATGCCCCGGTCAGACGGATTGTTTCTGGTCCGGAAGACCAGATTTTTCATCTGCTCCTCGTCCCCTTTCAGCACTCTTCTCATATCTGTCTGAAAGCTGTCATTATATTCTGCCAGACATTTAAACCCTTTTACAGGAATGTCACCCCAGGAATCAGCCCATAGCTTTAACCCTTTTAAATAGGGGTCACGTCCGATTAAATCAAGAGGCGGGAACCCAACCAGATGAATTCCATCCAGGTGAAATTCTTCTGCCCAGAACCGTACCGCATCAAGAACAAAGGTTGGAGACTCCTTCCCTGAAAAATACAATTCTGCAATAAGTTCCAGCCCCTCTTTATGAAGAGCCTTAACCAGATTTTTTAGTTCCAAAGCCGGCGTTTCCTTATTATCCGAGACATAAGACGCTTTTGGAGCGAAATAGAATCCCGACGTATATCCCCAATAATTTATTTTTCCCGTAGGTTTATCCACACCGTAGGGACTGCCCTGCACAATCTCAGGAAGAATCACTTCCTGAAATTCATAAACAGGCATCAGCTCCACTGTTGTGATTCCCAGCTCTTTTAAGTAGGGGATTTTCTCCTCTATCGCCCGAAAGGTTCCTTTATTTTTGGTTCCGGAAGAAGAATGCATGGTAAATCCACGGACATGAATCCGGTAGGCCACAGAGTCCTCATATGGTATCAGCGGACGCTTGTCCTCTCCCCAGTCAAAAGCTTCAAACGTAACCGGACTTTTGGATAACACAGCTGCTCTCTCTAAATCTCCCCAACAATTCTTATCTGTAAAAGCTCTCCCATACGGATCAGAGAACCGTTTCCCATCAATCTCATAGCAATAGGAAATCCCCGTAAAGTCATCTCCAAGAATTGTAACAGAAAAAACCTCTCCCCGTTTCTCTTTTTCCGGAAAGAGAAACGTACAGACGGGCTCCTTTTCATCGCCACGAAAAAAAAGCAGTTTTAATTCCTTTCCCTGAGCCGCAACGCTGAAATGAACCCCCTCCCCAGTCTTAGTCATTCCCATGGGATAATATCCTGTTTCTCTCTTGGCGATCCTGTACTGTTTCATTCCTCTTCTCCTCTGTGACAGTCCTGTTACTGGTTCTGAATCTGTTCTGCCAGATCATTTAAATACATCCAGCGTTCCATCTTCTCCTCTAATAATCCTTCTTTTTCTGCCTTTTCTTCCATTAGCTGATTCAATTTGCCATAGTCACTGGCAGCTTCTTCAATCTTTTTATCAAGCACTTCAATGGCTTCTTCCAAACCGGCTATGTCATCTTCAATGGTTTCCCATTCCCGCTGTTCTTTATAGGAAAACTTAAGCTTCCGCTCTAATTTGGGTTTTTCTTTCCCCTTCTTCTCGCCAGCATCTTCCTTTTTGTAAGTTCCAGCTGTTTCCCCGGGAAGCCCGTCCGGATATTTTGCAGCGAAAGCTGCCTGATAATCCGTAAAGCCACCCTCATATTGAGTGACCTTTCCCTGTCCTTCAAATGCAAAAATTCTGCGCACCACCCGATCAAGAAAATAGCGGTCATGAGATACGGTTATGACAATGCCTGGAAAGCTGTCTAAGTAATCCTCAAGGATGGTAAGTGTCTGAATATCCAGATCATTGGTAGGCTCATCAAGAAGGAGGACATTGGGTGCCTCCATCAGAATACGCAGCAGATACAGCCGCCGTTTTTCCCCTCCGGAAAGCTTTTCAACAGTGGTATACTGAACACTTGGCGGAAATAAAAACCGTTCCAGCATCTGAGAGGCACTGACGCTTCCGTCTTTTGTTTTCACATACTCAGCCGCACTCCGGATATAATCGATGACCTTTAAGCTGCCGTCCATATCTTCGCTCTCCTGGGAGAAATAACCCATCTTTACAGTCTGTCCCACTGTTAAGGTTCCCTCATCTGGCTGAAGCCATCCGACTATAATTTTCATAAGCGTGGACTTGCCTGATCCGTTTGGGCCAATAATTCCGATGCGGTCATTTTTCAGGAAAATATAGTTAAAATCTTTCATGAGAACCTTATCACCAAAGGCCTTCGATATTCCCTCCAGCTCAACGGTGGTACGTCCAAGGCGGCTCTCAATAGAATCCAGTTCCACGTTTTATCAAACTCCGGTGCCTTCTGGTCACGAAGCGTCTCGTATCGTTCAATATGGGCCTTCTGCTTGGTGGAACGCGCCCTTGCCCCTCTTTGCATCCACTGCAGCTCAATACGGAGGATTGACTGGCGTTTCCGCTCAGTGGCCTGCTCCATATCCAGCCGGTCTGCCTTTAGTTTTAAATAGCCCTCATAGTTCTCCTGATAGCTGTAAAGCTTTCCCTTATCAAGCTCCACAATCCGGTTTGTCACACTGTCTAAAAAATACCGGTCATGAGTAACCATCAAAAGAGCACCTTTAAACCGGCGCAGATAATCCTCCAGCCAGTCCGCCATACTGCTGTCTAAGTGGTTGGTAGGCTCATCAAGAACCAGTAAATCTGCAGTAGAAAGAAGAACGCTCACAAGTGCAACCCTTTTTCTCTGTCCGCCGGATAAGGTGTCCACTTTTGTATCAAATTCCGTAAAGCCAAGTCTGGTGAGCATATTCTTTGCCTGGCTTTCTAAATCCCATACATGTTCGTGGCCCTCATTCTCCCGGATTATACTTTCCAGAATGGTTTCTCCTGCCTCAAATCTGGGATTCTGGGAAAGAAAACGAATATCTAAGTTTCTTCCCTTTGCCACAGTTCCCTCATCTGGCTCTTCAAGCCCCGCCACGATACGTAAAAGTGTGGACTTTCCTGTACCATTAATACCAATCAGACCGATCTTTTCCCCTTCATTTATGCTGAAGCTGGTATCATCAAAAAGAAGCCGTTCTGTATATGATTTTGTTAAATGCTCAATTGTTAATAAATTCATGTTTTTTATTATTCTCCTGTGTAATACTCTGTCTGATCCGTTATTATTTAATTACAAGTTCCACCGGACAGTGGTCAGAGCCGGTCACCTGGGTATGAATATCTGCACTTACCAGCCTGTCCTCCAGACTTTGTGATACACAGAAATAATCAATACGCCACCCTGCATTCTTCTCCCTCGCCCTAAAGCGGTAGGACCACCAGGAGTACATCTCTTCCTGCTGCGGATAGAAATACCGGTAGGTATCTATAAAGCCATTCTCTACAAGGATGGTGAACTTTTCCCTCTCCTCATCGGTAAACCCTGCATTCTTCCGGTTGGTCTTGGGATTTTTTAAATCAATTTCCTTATGAGCTACATTTAAGTCTCCGCAGAAAATAACAGGCTTATTCTCCTCCAGCCCTTTTAGATAGGCCAGAAATGCCTCCTCCCATGTCAAACGGTAGGGAAGGCGCGCCAGTTCATTCTGGGAATTTGGAGTATAGCAGGTTACTACAAAATAGTCCGGAAACTCAGCAGTAATAATCCGTCCCTCTTTATCATGCTCTTCGATTCCCAAACCATAAGTAACCGATAATGGTTCCTCCCTGGTAAACAGGGCAGTACCTGAATATCCTTTCTTTTGTGCGTAATTCCAATATTGATAATAGCCTGGAAGAGAAAGATCAATCTGACCTTCCTGCAGCTTGCTTTCCTGAATACAGAACACGTCCGCATCTACTTCATTAAAATAATCCAGAAAGCCTTTCTCCACACAGGCACGAAGTCCATTCACATTCCATGATATCATTTTTTTCATCGCATTCACCTCCGTCAAAAAGATAGTGTTAGTATACCATTTTAAACAGCATTCGAAAAGGGCGTGTTGCAAAACTAATAAGGAAAAACGGGAGCTGTTGCTCAACTAACTTTCTTAGTTGAGCAACACTCCCGTTTAGTAGTCTTTATTTTTCAATATGATATCATGGGCTCCGCCTTCCCGAATACTCATAGGTGAAACAAGGGTGATCCTTGCTTTTTTCTGAAATTCCTCGATGGAAGCCGCCCCGCAGCTGGACATTGTAGACTTTATCTTACTGATCGTGACTGATAAATTATCCTTCAGCGCACCTGCATAAGGAACATAACTGTCAACACCTTCTTCAAAATGAGTATCTTTGCTGGCTGACATGCTGTAGCGCTGCCAGTTCTTTGCCCGGTCTGACCCTTCTCCCCAATATTCCTTTACATATTCATTGCCTCGTTTCAGCTTCTTTCCGGGGCTTTCATCAAACCTTGCAAAGTATCTTCCCATCATTACGAAATCCGCTCCCATGGCCAGAGCTATGGCAATATGATTGTCGTACACAATTCCTCCGTCGGAACAAATGGGGATGTAGATTCCTGTCTCCTCCATATATTTGTCCCTTGCAGAGGCAACTTCCAGTATGGCAGTCGCCTGACCTCTGCCAATTCCCTTCTGTTCACGTGTAATACAAATAGACCCGCCGCCAATACCCACCTTTACAAAATCTGCCCCGGCATCCGCCAGATAACGGAAGCCTTCGGCATCAACCACGTTGCCAGCACCAATATATGCCTTTGGAAAATTTGACTTTATATAGGTAATGGCGTCATATTGCCAGGTGGAATAACCATCGGAAGAATCCAGGCACAAGATGTCAGCGCCTGCTTCCAGCAATACCGGAACCCGTTCCTGATAATCGTAAGTATTAATTCCGGCACCTACAAGAAGGCTCTTCTTCTCATCAAGAAGCTCAAAAGGATTTTCTTTATGAGCTTCGTAATCCTTACGGAACACCATATGGACCAGCTGCTGTTTTTTCGTTAACGATAGGAAGACAATTTAATTTATTTGCCCAGATTAAGTCATTGGCTTCATTTAGGGAAATCCCATCTCTCCCTGTAATAAGCGATTCAAAAGGAGTCATAATATCACAGACTTTTTTATCCAGGGGATCCCTGCTTATTCTGTAATCTCTGCTTGTAATAAGTCCGGTAAGAATACCGTCCGATTTTCCGTTAGAGGTAACCGCTATGGTAGTATGCCCGGTATCCTCCTTCAGCCTCAGTATCTCATTCAAGGTGTGTTCGGGCGAAAGATAGGAATCGCATACAACAAAGCCGGACTTGAACTTTTTTACTTTCCGTATCATTTCAGCCTGTGAATCTATCGTCTGGGCCCCATATATAAATGACAGCCCTCCGCACCGTGCCAATGAAATGGCAAGTTTGTTATCCGACACAGCCTGCATAATGGCAGATACAAACGGTATATTTAGCCTTACGTGTGCTTCCCCTGCTCTAAATCTTGTAATAGGAGTGGTCAGATCAATTTTCAGGCATGCACATGGGCGTGGATAAATTAGGAATCAGCAGATATTCGTTAAAGGTTCTGGAAATTTCATTATATAATTTAAACATTTGAGACCTCTTTTCCTCTTGCTGCTTAAAAGATGCTTTTCAATTCGCCGAAATTATTGATGATAAAGGTGGGGTTTTGCGCTTTCAGCTCCTCATAAGAATTGTTTCCATAGGTTACGCCACAGGTATGACAGCCTGCGCCGCGTCCCATCTGAAGGTCAAATACAGTATCCCCTACCACCAATGCCTCTTCCGGTTCACATTCTTCCTGCTCCAATATTAATTGTGCCATGTCTGGAGCCGGCTTTTTATTTTTTACGTCCTGTTCGCCGTAGATACGTGATATGAAAGGACTTACCTGTAAATGATCAAGCAACAGATGAAGAGCGTCCTTGCCCTTGCTTGAGGCAACTGTAATAACAATTCCCTTTTGTGACAGGTACTCTATGGTGCTCTTTACATCAGGAAACAATGTAACACTTTCCATGCAGATATCCTGGTATTTTCTGCGGTATAAATCAATGGCATGATCCATCTCGCTGTCCGGGACTTTTAATACGGATGAAAAGGTATCCTTAAGAGGCAGCCCTATTTTCCTGTATGTCCTTCTCTCTGGCAATTCCATATCCCAGTTCTTTTCCCGTGGCCTGAATTGTGTTTACAATGCTGCTCTTTGTATCTGCTATTGTTCCGTCAAAATCTAATATTAAAAGCTTCATGTTCCATACCCTCGCATCCCTATAATAAATTACATTAATAATATTGTTTATTTCATTCTTTTTCACTGCCATAGGTCATAATCAATTACCTGGATCTCTTCCAATTCATTATTAAGCAGATGTTTCAGATTTTTTTCCGGTAGTTCCTTCTCCACACCAATCTCCCCCAGCTTATAAGAAATATTTTCATCAAACTGGTCCACCAGATCCTGCTTTCTGAAATAACGTCGGTTTTCCTCTATATACTCTTTTAAATGGCACTTTACAGAATCATTATAATATCCGTAGATCATGTTATTGAATTGTTCATGTACGATCTGATTATCAGAGATCAGGCGGTCCAGCTCAACCATAAGCCCAATACTTCCAAATGTGCGTCTCATTTCTTCAAACTCTTGTTTGTGAAGATGATTCTGAGATACGACAACATAAGAAATATTTCTGGTATTGTTTAAAACATCAAAAAATATTTTGCTGTGTGCTTGATTAATTTCCAGTTGGGATGAAACAATCACACGAATATCTTTGCTGTATTCGTTGCAAAGCAGTTCAATAATATAGGGGTTTGATACCAGAATATATTTAAACCCGGTGTCAATCATGGATTCAATATCTTTGCAAATCTCCTGATACCCCTCTACAGTGAATTCTCTGTTTTCAAAATGAAACATATCATAGGCATAACATAACTGATGCCTGCCGCTTATGCTTCTGGCCTCCTCCGGCGAGATTGCATAGTCCCTCGCTTCATGAAATAAAAAACAATCTTTCTGAAAATCCTGCTCAAATCTGGTCAAATAAATTCTGCCCTCTGACTCAGAGTCCATAAAGCTCTCATCCAAGTATAATGGTAGTAACATTTCACCCATTGGTACCTGCCCCCTTACTTATATTCTATACGTTGTACCTCACCAAGATTTAACTCTTTGATATACGGTAATTTTGTAATTCTGCTCTGCCACCTCCTGTTATTTTCAATATACTGTTCTCTCTTATCCTCCGGATAAATCAGTCCCTGGTCTGCGGCACGACGGCATAACGAGCAGTGCGTGCAATTGTCCCTGTGATCGGCAGAATACCAGAGTTTATTTTCCACTTGAGATATTTCAGGTATCAGCTCCAGCTGGTCTCTTGGATAAAGAGCCTGCTCCAAAGGGGCATCAGAGACGGCGGCATGAATGTTAGATTTAGAGCCATAGGTACCTAATATTTCTTCCAGATGGGTTGTCCGGCTTTGCTCAATATATATTTCAATGGATTTCATGATCCATTCGGTCGTAGCCAGACGGTCCAGCAATTTGAAATTTTTATAACCAATCTCCATGTATTTGGGAATATCAGCCGGAGCAATCCATTTCCCGCTATATATTTCCTCTGGCCTTAAATTCCCGGATATTCACACATTTATTTCTGTAATAGCTGAAGTATGGCGTTTTTGTTTCCTTATGTTTGCTGTGGGAACCCTGCATACGAGTATGACCTTTTTGCCAGGGGCAATTTGATATGTACAAATCATTTGGAATGAGCTTTAATAATAGATCAGTTTTAGAACGAATCCTGATCAACTCTGCAAAATTCTTAATTAAGTCATAATGGAGCGTTGCTTCATCAATGCCTAAATGAATCAGATATTCAAGTTCTTCCCATGAACGGGTTTTTTAAATTCACCGATGCTGATATTTTTAAATCCGGCAGTTTCTGCTTTGTATATTGGATTAGATATGGATTGCTTAATGTGACTTTTCGTATTCCCAAATCAACTAATTTGTTGATAAATCTCAGATACCTTTCCTGGTACTTTTCGGTAAACTCCTCGTTCATCAGGCCGTTGTTATTAATGACATAATTAAAATCAATGCCGGCGGCGTTTAGCTTGTCCAGGATTGCTTTCAATTCATTTTCCTGTTTCACAATATTTTGAGTCTGTGCACGTCCCCCGCCAAAATCATCAATTCCTAAATTACCAAAATAACTTTCAATATAATTCCCGTACATATAAAGCGATTGATCAATGAAATCCATATCTCCATTGTATGGTAGTGCAAATTTCATCATGAGACCCCCCTGGAAAACGTTTGATATTTTAAGTGATTGCTACTGAATATAATACGCAATATTATATCATTTGCTTTTTGTGAAAAATATGAGTTTTCTCACATAAATCTGGAATTTAGGGAAGTTTTATAGTAAGATAAATTATAAAAAAGAGTTTGAAAGAGATTTGTCTATGAATATGAAAAAGGCCAACGAAGTAATTCCCTCCTATGTCACTAATATCTTTTCTTTTGATATTACTCCATATGCTAGATGGAAAGAATTTCGAAAAAATGAACTAATATGCAGAGAAGGTGATGATTTATCTGATCTGGTATTTCTTATTAAGGGAAATGCCAAGCTTTTTCTGACTCATGAAAACGGAAAGGTTACCATCATCGATTTTTTCAAATCTCCAACCCTATTTGGGGAAATGGAATTTATGGGTGCGCAGAAATTTACCAATGGAGTCATTGCTTTGGATAAGTGCGTCTGTATCCTGCTGCCCCTAAGGGAAGTCGGCCATCTTTTAAGAGACGATACCAAATTTTTAAATTATCTGTGCCTGTTTTTATGCCGGAAGGCTCTGCGCAATACCTCAAATTATGCAACTAACCAGAATTATCCTCTGGTAAACCGTCTGGCTAATTTTATACTTTTATCAGCAGATGGAGAAATCTATAACAGGAAACACACAGAGGTTGCGGAATACTTAGGTGTCAGCTACCGTCACCTGCTTCATGTGTTTTCGGTTCTATGTGAGGCGGATATATTGCAGCATATGGATAAAAAAAGATACAGAATTAAGGATTTTTCATCTCTCGCAACGATGGCTGTCAATGAGAACAGTTTATGACAAAAAAAGAACCGATTCAGATATTAATACCTGAACCAGCTCCTTTTTGTATCTGTCTATTTAACCATTTAATTGTTTATCCTGCCATTTTTTCCGTTCCACCAGTCTTCCCATAAAGAATGCGATTACTCCCACTCCAATCCCCGTCTGAAGGCAGAACAAAAGGCTTTCTATTTCCCCGGGAAGCTCTCCGCCTATGGCAGCTTCCATAACTGGAGTAAACCATGGTTCATATTCTGCACCCCGGATTTCTGTGATCATCTGGCTTCCTGCATCATCCGATCCCCCAAACTCTGCTCCCTTTAAGGCAAACAGAGGAATGATGGCAATCAGACATACAAGAACCAGCAGCACCCCAATCGTCTGTTTTCTTTTCCTGCTCATATTATTTTACCTCCCTTGTAAATCCAATGTCTTTTAACTCCGGAAGAGCATAAGTTTCAAGAGTCATAACAATGACTGTAGTGAGAATTCCCTCAATCACCGCAAGAGGCAGCTGAGTGGGTGCAAATACTCCAAGGAATTTAACAGCAGAAGCCCCAACGCCACCTATTTCAGAAGGATAGGCTAAGGCTAGCTGAAAACTGGTAACACAGTATGTAAATAAATCGCCTAACGTGGCTGCGAGAAAAACTGCTGCCATTTTATTCACTTTTAACGCCTTACAAAGCCTGTATATTCCAAAAGACACGAAAGGTCCCGCAATTGCCATGGAAAAGGTATTTGCTCCCAGTGTGGTAAGACCTCCGTGTGCCAGCAGAACCGCCTGAAAGATTAGAACAATAATGCCCAGAATACTGACTGCTGACGGCCCAAACAAAATTGCACCAAGACCGGTTCCAGTCATATGGGAACAGCTTCCAGTCACAGACGGAATCTTTAATGAGGAAAGCACAAACACAAATGCTCCCGACATGGCAAGAACTGTGATCGCCTTCCTGTTCTCCCGCAGTGACTTCTGAATGGAAAAGAAGCCCGCAATGAGAAATGGCACACAGACTGCACCCCACGCGATGCAATACCCTACTGGCAAATAGCCCTCCATAATATGCATTGCAAAGGCACTGGGAACGATTCCAAATGTCAGTGCAAATGCAGTTGCAAGTTTCATGATACTTTTTTCTTTCTTACTCATTTTCATTCTCCTTCCAATAAAATAAGCACCTTACATCCGATGGTTCCCACACATCAGACTGGTGCCCTATGGGTAAATCTTTGTACTAAAAAAAGACTTCCCGGCACCGGTCATCGCTCGTAACCGGATACTCCAAACAAAAAGGCAGGTCTTCTGACTCATGCATCAAACACAGCTGCTCCCTCTTCCCGGTTTCCCAGTGACTTATGGAGCCCTGCTCTGCATATACAGCGGCGGGACCGTAAGGGACTTTCACCCTTTTCCCTATTATCCTGCGGAGAATTTCACAGGCACCTTTTAGATAATACGCTTGTATTGTAACTGCAATACCAAATTCTGTCAACCTTCATACTGCCTGTTAAGCAGCTGGTTCAATTCTTGTGTATCCCTGAAATAAGGACTCATTTCCGGCAATATCCGGCATTTTACCAGACTGTCATAAACCTCCATTAAAACCGGCTTCTTCAAATTCCCCTGATTTAAGATAGGATCTGATGTCAGTATCTCTGTTACCGGGCCATCGGCAATAATGGTTCCACCGGCAAAAACCACCGCCCGGTCTGCCCATTTATACGCGAAATCCACATCATGGGTTGAAATCAGAAGAGTTTTCCCCATTTTTGTCATTTCATCAAGAACCTGTGTGAGCATCTCCACGTTAACCGGATCTAAAGATGCGGTTGGTTCATCAAATATGATCACCTCCGGTTCCATGGCAATGATGTCTGCTATGCTTACCCGTTTCTTCTCTCCACCGCTTAAGTAGTGGGGAGGGCGGTCTTTCAACATCATTAAATTCATGGATTTTAACGCCATTTCAACCCGCTGTTTCACTTCTTCTCTGGATAGCTTTAAATTCATAGGTCCGAAGGATACCTCAGCAGAAACGGTGGATGCAATAATCTGATTGTCGGCATCCTGAAATACAATTCCCACTTCTCTTCGAAGCTCATTTAAGTCTTTTTTTCCAATTATCTTTCCCTTATACCTGATTGTTCCCGTATCCGGGGTCAACACACCGTTCAGGTTTAAAAAGCAGGTGGATTTCCCGGCTCCATTGGAACCAAGAACTGCAATTTTCTCCCCTTTTCTCACAGACAGTGACACATCATGAAGTGCCTTACTTCCTGTGCCATAGGAATACGAAAGATTTTCTGCCTGTAAAAGTATTTCTTCCATCATCTGTTCCTCCTCATTTTTACACCAGCCATAAAAGCAAAAGAAATGCAAGATAACTTGCCGCTGCCGCAACCTCCTTTGCTTTCACCGGCCTTTTCTCCTCCAGAAACAGAAGTTCGCCCTCATAACATCTGGCAGTCATGGCATCATAATACATCCCCGCCTTCTTTAATGAAACGATAAACAGATTGGCTCCGATTCCCCCCAAAGGACCTGCAGGACGTAAGGAAATTATGGTATCCCAGTCTGGATTCTGCAGCCTGCTTCATATGGACCTGGACATCCATCATAACAAAGATGAACCGGTATATGAGATTCATCAGCTCCGATATCAGTTTGGGCACATGCAGCTTTCCAAGCAGATTAATAATCTCACTTGCCGGTGTGGAAAGTACAAGCATATACATGGCGCTTACAGCAGCCATTGCTTTTAAAATCAGCCGTGCTGCAAGATCTGCTCCCCCGTCTGACAAATAAAGATAAAAGCCTGGCATGGTAATATAAAAGCGTCCTGCCGGCACATGAGATAACCCAACCACTATGGCGGCAGTTCCAAGAATTAAAAAAGTTACCGGTATCTTTAATAGGGCAAAATACTTCTGAACGGAAAGGCCTCCCATAAAAACCGTTATAATTCCCATGGACAGAAACACCGTAACAGACACCAAAACATCTCCAGTTCCGATACAAAATAATAATGCTGCCATTGCCACAACTGCTTTTAATCCCGGGTTTATTTCTTTTATGCGGGATTCATAAGCGTAGGAATCTATGGTATTAATCGTTCTCACCTCCTTTAAGGCTGATTATAAGCGATTAAGAAATCATCTGCAAGCTCAGGTTTCACCGGGATTTCCGATCTATTTCCAAATTTATGAAAATATACCAGTTTTTGCGCGCTATTCAAGGAAAATCCATCATGTTATACTTAATTTCACAATAAGTTATGAAGGAGAACACGATGAAAAGAAGTACAAGAAAAGCAATTATGTGGACAATATCTGTTTTATTACTTTTTCTAATCAGCAACTACTGCACGAAAAATTCATTTGCGGCAAAGCCTGACAAAAGCACTTCCACTGCTCCCCAAAATTTAAATGCGGCCGATATTACCAGCAACTCACTTACCCTGACCTGGTCCCCACCCACAGGCGGTCTGGGAGTAAAAGAATACCAGATTTACAAAAATAATACTTATCTTGGCTCTACAACTTCAATTACATATGCCGTTAGTGGATTAACACCGGCAACAACTTACCAGTTTTATGTAAAAGCAAAAGATACCAAAAGAAATATGTCTCCTGCCAGCAATACCATTTCTGTCACCACTGCAGCACCCGCTTTACCTCCGGCAGAAACCCAGCCACAATCCGGAAGAATTGTTGGCTACTATGCAGCCTGGGAGGCCTATAGCGGCGTCTGTCCGGATCAGATTGATGCCAGCAAGCTGACTCATATTAATTACGCCTTTGCTAATATTGGTCCGGATTTAAAGATTACTCTGGGATATCCGGATGTGGATCCTAATAATATAAGGCTTTTAAATTCATTAAAATTACAAAATCCAAATTTAAAACACTGATTTCCGTTGGCGGCTGGAACTGGTCTGGAAGATTCTCAGATGCGGCTCTGACCGACGCTTCCAGAAATGCTTTTGCAGACAGTGCGGTGGATTTTATCACAAAATATGGATTTGACGGTATCGATCTGGATTGGGAATATCCCGTAAGCGGAGGTCTGACGACCAACACCAGACGGCCAGACGATAAACAGAATTTCACCCTGCTTCTTCAAAAAATAAGAGAAAAGCTGGATGCCCGCGGTGCCATGGACCAGAAACACTATCTTCTAACCATTGCCGGAGGAGCGGATGCTTCTTATGTAAAAAATGTTGAAATGGCGAAACTGGCTCAATATCTGGATTACGCAAATATTATGACTTATGATTTACACGGAACCTGGGATCCCTATACGGATTTACTGGCACCCCTTTATAATAACAACGATTCCTCACCCCAATATAAAGCAAGCGTGGACTCCGGAGTTACTGCCTGGTTAAACGCTTCCTTCCCTGCTGATAAGCTGGTTATGGGCATCCCCGTTCTATGGGTACCTTTACTCTTCCGTGAATAATTCCAATAACGGCTTATACCAGACATACGGCGGAGCCAACTCCATCAGCTACAAGGACATCAAGGCAAATTATTTAAATAAAACCGGTTATACCAGATATTTTCACTCTCAGTCAATGGTTCCATGGTTATTTAACGGAACAATCTTCATCAGCTATGAAGACCCACAGTCCATCGCTTATAAAACAGATTATATCAAATCAAAGAAGTTAGGCGGTGCCATGGTATGGGAGCTTGGTCAGGATTCCAATGGAGAACTTCTTGACACATTATATAATGGATTAAAATAATTTCATGAATAGGAAAGCCGCGGCTTTGCAGGTATTATATCAACCTGTGAAGCAGCGGCTTTTTTATTACTGGTTTTCAGTAACCTGTTCTTCTGTCAAAGTAAATACCTGTCTCTTACGAGCCATTTCATCACTATCCAGATACTCGTCATAAGTCGTAATTTTATCAATCAGCTGTCCGCCTACGATTTCCATAATCCGGTTTGCTGTAGTCTGTACGATCTGATGGTCACGGGAGGAAAAGAGAAGCACTCCCTGGAATTTCACCAGTCCGTTGTTCAATGCTGTAATAGATTCCATGTCCAGGTGGTCGGTAGGCTCGTCTAAAAGCAGCACATTGGCGCCGGTTATCATCAGCTTTGAAAGCATACAGCGCACTTTCTCACCACCGGATAAAACACGGACTTTCTTCACACCGTCTTCTCCGGCAAAGAGCATACGTCCAAGGAATCCGCGGACATAAGTTGCCTCTTTCTCAGGAGAATACTGGGTCAGCCAGTCCACGATGGTATCATCGTTATCAAACTCTGCTGTGTTATCTTTGGGGAAATAGCTCTGGGTAGTGGTAAGACCCCATTTATAATCGCCCTCATCCGGTTCCATCTCTCCGGAAAGGATCTTAAACAGAACGGTTTTCGCAAGCTCATTAGGTCCTACAAAAGCCACCTTATCTTCTCTGGTAAGTGTAAAGGAAACGTGATCAAGAATCTTCACACCGTCAATGGTTTTGGTTAAATCATTCACGGTAAGAACTTCATTACCAATCTCTCGTGCCGGACGGAAATCGATATAAGGATATTTACGGCTGGAAGGTTTAATATCATCCAGTTCGATTTTCTCTAACGCACGTTTTCTGGAAGTAGCCTGCTTGGATTTGGAAGCATTGGCAGAGAAGCGCTGAATAAAATCCTGCAGCTCCTTAATCTTCTCTTCCTTCTTTCTGTTGGCTTCCTTCATCTGCTTTACCATAAGCTGACTTGACTCATACCAGAAATCATAGTTACCGGCATATAGCTGGATCTTACTGTAGTCAATATCGGCGATATGGGTACAGACCTTGTTTAAGAAGTAACGGTCATGGGAAACCACGATTACCGTATTCTCAAAGTTTATCAAGAACTCTTCCAGCCATGCAATGGCATCCAGATCCAAATGGTTGGTCGGCTCATCTAGAAGAAGAATATCAGGATTGCCAAAGAGTGCCTGTGCAAGAAGCACTTTCACCTTCTGGGCTCCGTTTAAATCCTTCATCAGTTTATAGTGTAAGTCAGTCTCAATTCCAAGACCGTTTAATAAGTTAGCTGCATCGGATTCCGCTTCCCAACCATTCATGGTTGCGAATTCTCCCTCCAGATCTGCTGCCTTAATGCCATCTTCATCCGTGAAGTCCTCCTTCGCGTAGATCGCATCCTTTTCCTTCATGATCTCATATAATCTTACATTTCCCATGATGACTGTATCAAGAACCTGACACTCATCATATCTAAAATGATCCTGTTTTAAGAAAGAAAGTCTCTGTCCCGGTGTGATTACAATATCACCGCCAGTAGGCTCCAGTTCCCCGGAAAGAATTTTTAAGAACGTGGATTTTCCGGCACCATTGGCACCGATTAAGCCATAACAGTTGCCTTCCGTAAACTTAATATTTACATCTTCAAACAATGCTTTTTTTCCAAGTCTTAATGTTACGCTATGTGCACTAATCATCTTAATTCCCTTTCTGAAATCTGGTTTTATTCCATATCATAAGCTCTGCTTCTGGTTTCAGCAAAATCTTTGCCGAAATCATCAAAATAGGGGTCTTTTGGCCCCTTTTCTGTTATCTCTCTTATTGTACATGAAAATCCCGAATTTGCAAGCCTTTTATCAAAAAAGCCCTGCCAATCCGGGATTTACACCTGGTTTTACTTCGCCGCTTCCACCTTTAAGGGGAAGTTTGATTCACTGCCGGCATCATAGGTAACCGTAACATAGGTAACTTTTACCAAAGCTCCGCTTCCGTTGCTGTCATCGGTAGCATTCCCAAGTACACCAGAATCCAGTCCTTCGCAGTTATCTTTGATAAATCCCATCTCTTTTGCTGAACCTGTATCGATGGTAAATGTGCTCATGGCCTGATCCTTTACGGTTCCGGTGGCTTCTTTTACTTCCATCTTATTCTGGGCATCAAGGACTAAAATCACCTTTGCATTGGTCGTGTCAGACCCGGATATCTCACCCTTATAGATGATGGAAACTTTCACATCCGGTTCCAGAGCATAGGACGTTTCCACTACAGCATTATCCAGATGGAAAACAGTTTTTGTCTCTCCATCTAAAACGGTCATGGATTCCATATTATCAGATACCTCGGTGACTTTACCGGTTAATATCTTAAATTCTGCTGTACTTCCGGGTGCCTGGGTGCTTGCTGCCGGAGAAGTTTCATTTGAAGTTTCTGTCTGTGCAACGGTACCAGCTGCGTTTTGCGCCGGCTTTGATGATTTCCCGCAAGCCGCTAATATAACTGCTGTGCAGACAGCTAATGCGATCATTAAGGTTCTTTTCATAAAGCATCCTCTTTTCTGTGTTTGCCATTTCCTGGTATATCGCATTTAGTATATCATCCGTTTGTGAAAAGTTTTTATCTTTTTTCTTAAATTATTTATAACAGATACATAGTTATTTTTACTTTAACGCATTTAATTGACTGGCCAAACTGTATGGAATAATCTGATTTGGCACTGTTTCTCTATATGCTTTTTCCATATGCATATAATCAATAATCTCTTTTGTATTATAATATTTAAAAGTTGTAGCAACCAATTGAAGGACGCTTAATTCTTCTAAAGAAAATTCAGATATATTTACTTCTTTATCTGGCTGGATTCTATAACAAATATCATCTCGTATCATCTCGTCTACAACTTTTACAGTTGGCAATGAAATTATTTCATCATGACCTATCGGAAGTGCTCCAAGAGGCATGTGTCTGTATACCAATCCTGTCATAGATTTGCCACATCTTCTAAAAAAAACAGAATCTGTATACCAAAGAAGTTTCATTAACTTTACTTTATAAAGGTTTTCAATAAACTGGGCATAATACCCCATAACATTTGCCACCTTTTCAATGCTTAACAGTTTATAACCATTTATATCATTTTCTTCATAATAATTTACATAGAGGCTGTTTATCTCCTGTATTTTAAGATAAAGATTTCCAACTGCTTCAACTTTATTTATAATGCTTTTGCGAATGCGTTCATACTTTTCCAAACTGAATCGATCCTTATGCTTATTTATACACTCTAAAGCAAACATAGGGTTTTTCAAAACCAGCCTCATGATATTATCATATGTCTCGTCCTGGATCGTCTTTGTTTCATACCTTGTAATAGTAACATCGCCCCACCCCAATAGCGCAGAAAAATCAACTTGAGTTAAATTATAATAATTTCTTATATCAACTATTTCTTTTGATGTCAATAATCCCTTTTCCTGTCGATAAGCATCTCTTGCCCTTAACAAATTTTCATCCATCAATCCAGCTGGGACAAATTCGTTTTCTTCTTCATCACAGTTAGGACATAAGAAATAAATCTCTTCATAGTTGACAACTTCGTCTTTAACAATTGATTGCGCTATCCTTTTTCTTTTCTCTAATTTATGAACTTTATCGCATATTGGACAATCCATTTCAATTATACTAATTAAAAAATCATTATTCATAACGGGCTTCTCCTCTCTTATCAATTTATACATACGGCCTTACAATTGGTAATGGGAATCTTGCAAAATGAAAAGAAACACAAAATACTTTACAATTCTTTTTATCACGAATTTTAGCCTTAATATATACTTCCCGATTTTTTATTACCCTACCAAATGCAAAAAATGGTGGAAGCGTATCATCCTTATCATCAATAAATGTCTCCATATATTCAGCAAGATTCAAGGTTAAAAGTTGATTCATAATATCATATCTATCAAATTCCAGCTCTTGGATTGTATTAAATGTTGTATATGGGTCAGTTGGTAACTCGGTCTTCTTTTTTAATAATATATCTAAATCCTTTGATATATCAAAACCAGGATCAGTCAGTACTTCCTTTAGATTTTTTATAAATAAAATCACTTCTTCTTTTTGCGAAATTATCTTTTGACTCACAACTTCACCCCTTAACCTTATTATATTTTATCAATTGATAGTATGTCAACAAAATGATGACTTTAGATATTTATTGCGTTAGTTATATGATCAATAATACCCCAAAAACACACTTTAACAATGTGCCTCCGGGGTATTATAAAAAAAACATATTAGAATATATATTCCTACAAAATATCTCCGTACCTCCCAAGAAAATTCTGTGTCCTGACATTGTTGGACGCAAACACTTCCTCCGGAGTCCCTTCCTCAACAATCACACCCTCTGCCATAAAAATCACCCGGTCAGAGATATCTCTGGCAAATGCCATCTCATGAGTGACAATTACCATGGCAATATGCAGATCAGCAAGAGATTTAATAACCTTAAGCACTTCACCGGTCAGCTCCGGATCCAGCGCAGAGGTAGGCTCATCAAAAAAGAGAATCTTTGGGTTCAGAGCCAGTGCTCTGGCAATTGCCACCCTCTGGCACTGCCCACCAGAAAGCTGGCAGGGATAGGCATCTGCTTTATCAGCAAGTCCCATTTTCCGAAGAAGTTCTGCGGCCTCTTTGATAGCGTCCTCTTTGCTCCGTTTCTGAACATGGATTGGTGCATCAATGATATTATTTAAAACGGTCATATGAGGAAATAAATTAAAATTCTGAAAAACAAGACCGTAATTCTTCTGGATTTCTTTCAGCTTTTCCTTCTTTGCATAGACAGTCGTTCCATCGTTTCCGTTCCACGCCGCCTTTTCTCCCAGGTAAAACAGTTCTCCCTTATCCATCTGTTCCAGCATTGTGGCACATCGAAGGAGTGTGGACTTTCCGGAACCGGAAGGCCCGATGACAGAAAGAATCTCCCCTTCTTTTACAGACAGAGAGATATCCCGAAGGACGTTCTGTTCATTAAATGATTTTTCCACATGGTTCATTTCCAGTACGTGCATTTCGATTCCTCCTATTGGTAATAATTCATCCGTTTTTCTATGTATTCCATCAGCATAGCCACTACCAGATTAAATACATAATAGAAAAGACCTGCTGCCACAAAGGGGATCAGGCTTGTCTGTGAGGACGCCAGCGCCTTGGCTACGGCAAACATCTCCAGCACGCTGATGGTAAACGCAAGGGAGGTATCCTTTACCAGAGTTATTACCTCGTTGGTGACTGACGGAAGAATCCGTTTTATTACCTGGGGAAATATGATTCTAAAAAAGGTCTGGTTCTTTGAGTATCCCAGAAGCTTTGCTGCCTCATACTGTCCGGCAGGCATGGATTGAATGCCGCTTCTGTAGATTTCAGCAAAATAAGCCGCATAGTTAATCACGAAACCGATAAATGCAGCCCAAAGGCGGTATCCGTTCCCAACCTTTACTCCAAAAAGGTAATAGGGACCGAAATACACCACCATAAGCTGAAGCATCAGAGGGGTTCCTCTCATGACTGAAATATAGAATTTAACAATGGCCTCTATGACCCGGTTTTTTGACATCCTCCCAAAGGAGACCAGAAGTCCCAGAGGAAGAGAAAAGATGAGTGTTACCAGAAAGATCTGGATGCTGACCCACATTCCTCCTGCCAGTTGTGTAAGTATCTTTGTAAAAGCCATGATTGCCCCTCCGTCAGTATCAATTATTTTCCTATTGTTGTTACATCCTTACCAAACCATTTTTCAGAAACGGTCTTTAAGGTTCCGTCTGCTGCCATTGCCTCCAGCTGCTCCTGCACCTTATCTCTTAATGCATCATTTCCTTTTTTAAAGCCAACTCCATACTCCTCAGCTGCAAGTGCTTCATCAAGAATCACGAAATCTGACTTTCTCTGCTGAATCTGATAAGCAGCTACAATCTCATCCATAGCCACGCAATTAACTGCTCCCATCTCCAGATCCATAAATGCAGTATTATAATCCGGTGTGGTCTGAAGTGTCTTAAATGTTTTGGCTAATGTATCATTATCCTTTAATGCAGCTTCTGCAGATGAGTCAGCCTGTACCTCAACTACTTTACCGGAAAGATCTGCAAGTGTCTTGATACCGGAGTCCTTTGCCACAACAAAGACCTGTCTGTTTGCCATATAAGGCTTTGACCATGTATAACCATCTTCTCTTCCAGTGATGGTAAATCCGTTCCAGATACAGTCAATGTTGCCGCTTTCAAGTTCCATATCCTTTGCGTCCCAGGCGATCGGCTGAGCTACAAACTTTTTACCAAGACGGTCTGCCACCTCTTTTGCAAGATCTAAGTCAAATCCTGTATACTCCCCATTGTCTCCCACAAATCCCATGGGAGGAAAGTCCTGATCAAATCCCACAGTAAATGTATCTTTTTCAGAAGCTGCAGACGAAGTTTCCTGTGCTTTTGTTGTCTCTGCAGATGAAGACTCTGCCTTTGTTGTCTCTGCCGCCGCAGGTGCTTCCTTTTTTCCTGCACAGCCGCTTAATAACGCTGCTGTTCCTAATATTGCTGCTGCCAGAATCACTATTTTTTTCATAACATAAATCCTCCTCTTAATTTTCATGTGTTACCATGGTAGCACAGTAAAGTTTTTCTGTAAAGAAGAAATTTATGTATAATGGTTCTAAAACCAGATAAAAGAAAAGATTATAATCAGTATTACAAGGGCTGCGCCCCCACCAAGGAAAAAAACAGGACTTAGATTCCCGTCGCTCTCCTCCCTGGAAGTTTCCGGCTCCGCTAACATTCCCCAGGGACTCAGCATCAGAACTCCCTGTGGGATATCCGAAGATTGTCCGTTGTTTAAAAATTCCGTAAATCCGTTCCAATCCCGTTCTATCTGTTTTCTGCCTTCCTTAAAATCCTCTGAAGGTTCTTTCTTACCTTTTGAAAAAAAAGGTTCCGGCTCTCCTTTAATTTCTGATACTTCTTTTTTCTTTAGAAACTGCTGATAGGCGTAGCGAATCCCTTTATTTGCCGTCTCATTTACATCTGCCTTGTTCTGGTAAAGATTCATCATGTAATAAAAGATCCGGTAGACATCTTTTACTTCAAAAACCGGTTTTCTCACGCCGGAATATTTTAGAGAAGACTGATTTACCATCTCCTGAATCAATTCATCTGTCATCCGTTCACAGGCTTCTCTTAAATCCATGGCGATCCCTTTTTCCGCTCCCAGACTGGATACAAAGATCTGTGTTTTTATCGACATAAGAGCGGCTAAAAACCCCATTAGCTCTTCACTTTTACCAGACAGTCCTGATATCCTGAATAAATTTCCTTCCCGGTTTATGTAGGACGCAAATCGCTGTGCAGCCTCCAGATCGCTTATTTCATATACCCTTCCCGTTTTCAGAGGGGAAATGGTTAAGCTGGCCCCCTGAGCTTTTCCAGCTATTTTCTTGAAAGGCCCGCCTTTTTCCAGAATCGCCAAAGAAGTCTCATCCATCAGATTCCTGGCATATCCGGGATTATTTTTAATCGTTCCAGAGGCTGTTGGCTGGTAAATAATTCCCATACCAGTTTCATTATCTACTGTGGTAACCGGAGTCCTGATTCCGCCATTATTAGAATCAACTGTTTGCTTTCCCTCCACGCCACTGCGTCCGAATATCTGATTCAGCTCAGCCTCCGTAAAGTTTTTTTTCCCCATAACACTTCGGCAGATGGCTGCCCTCAATGCATTAAGACTTACGGCAGATCCGTAATTACTTAACAGAAGCTCCAGATCTCCAAGCCGGGACATGAGAAGCTTTTGCAGCATCACAGACAGTTCCTGATTAAGCGCCCCGGCTTCCTGGCCCTCTTGTGTTCCATGGGCGAGAATCGCTAAGAGAAGTTCCTCGTACAGTCTTGCCAGCTCTTTTAATTCCTCCGAAAGTGGAAGAGTCTGAGATGGAGTCCAGTCCGTTATCTCATGAAACGCCTCCCTCCACTCTTCCTCATCCCAAATCTCAGGAGAATCACTAACTGAAGCGGTATCTCTCACAGACCTTGATTTTTCAGTTTTTTCAGATTCCGCTTTCGCCTCTTCCTTCATAGACTGAGTCTGAGCAGCCACCTGATTAAGCACGATTTCTCCTGCAATTAATTTCTCGTTTGCTTTTAATGCTTCAACAGACAGATTCAAGTCTGCTTTACCACTCACTTTACCCTCAGCTATCCCCTCTGTTTTCAATTCCCCCGGGACAACAGAGTCCTGCGCCCTGATTTCCATCTCTTATCCTTTTCTCATGTTTATCCGATTAATCCTGTTCATCCTGGTAGACAATTTTACCTTTGCAGATGGTATATTTTACTTTTCCAAAAAGCTTTTTCCCGGTAAATGGAGAATTAGATGATTTGGAAACATATTCACCTGCGGTCCATTCCTCGTTGGGATTAAATATTACCAGATCTGCAGCACCACCGGTTTTCAGCATTCCACAGTCCAGACGGTATAATTTCGCCGGATTAATACTCATCTTTTCCAACAGCTGCATCATGGTTAAATGGCCCTGACGCACCAAAGTGGTTACTCCCAGCCCAAGTGCCGTTTCCAGCCCGATAATACCACTGGGCGCCTCCTGCAAAGGCCTGGCTTTCTCTTCCGTACTGTGAGGTGCATGATCGGTGGCTATGATATCTATGCTGCCATTTTTAAGACCTTCTATTACAGCCATACGGTCTGCCTCTGTCCGAAGAGGGGGGGATTCATCTTAGCCAGACTTCCATAGGAAAGAACCGCCTCTTCTGTCAGTGTGAAATGGTGAGGTGTCACTTCTGCATAAACGTCTGCCCCTAAATCCTTTGCAAACTGTACCATACGTACCGATGCAGCAGAACTGATATGCTGAATATCTACCGCAGCTTTCGTGTGTAGAGCAAGCATGCAGTCTCTTGCCACCAGACTATCCTCCGCCTCTGCAGGGGAACCATAAATACCAAGTTGGTCGGATACCGCCCCATGATTGATTCCGTTGTTCTCTATTAAAGCAGGATCTTCTTCATGAAAGCTTAAAGGGAGATTTAAACTGGCCGCTTTTTCCATAGCTCTTTTTACGAGCTCCGCATCCATCAGCGGAATCCCATCATCGGTAAAGCCTGCTGCTCCATGGGCTGCCAGTGCCTCCATATCAGTCAGCTCACGGCCCTTCATCCCTTTGGATACAGCTGCTGCATGCAGGACATGGATTCCGGTTTTCTCCCCTTCTTTCTTTACATATTCTAACGTTTTAATGTTATCAACAGGAGGCTTTGTATTGGCCATGCATACAACTGTAGTAAAACCACCTTTGGCTGCTGCTCTTGCACCTGTCTGAATGTCTTCCTTGTAAGTAAGCCCCGGATCCCGGAAATGAACATGTACGTCCACAAGACCCGGCGCTGCGATAAGACCGGTACCATCAATCACCACATCATTTTTAGAAGTCCCTGCCCCGGGAGGATTTTGATCCGTTCCCCATCCCGGATATGATTCCATCTTCTATGCAGATATCCATATCCTGCTCTGTCCGGGTTGCCGGATCAATTACGTGAACATTTTTAATCCATATCATCGTTTCTTTCTCCCTTTCTCTTTTAATGCCCGTTTATCCTTCTTTGCCGCAAAGCGGAAGAATCCCTGAGGCAGTTCAAAAACAAACACAATACCAAGCACAATCGCAACCGCCACTTTCAGAGCAAGAAACCCGGTTCGGGCAGCTAGTGCTATTTCGTCGGTTACAATATAGTAAGCAGTCCAATATACCAGCGTACCTGGAACTAATGGAAAAATACCGGAGATCAAAAAAATGGTTACCGGGCACTGTTTTCTGACTGCAAATATTCTGGAAAGAAGAATTACTGCAATGGTTGCAAACATTGCAGATGCCGGCTCTGAAAATCCCTGTGCCAGCATGCTATATACGAACCAGCCTGTTCCCCCAATTAAACCGCAATAAGGGTAGTATATGGCAGGTACTCCAAACAGCAGGGCGAATGCAACCGTACCAAGGGCTGCAACTGCCATCTCACAGACAGCCGTCATAAAAATGCACCTCCTGTAAACCGGTGCAGAAGGCTGAATACCAGCCCTACTCCCATGGCAATACAGAAGAATACCAGCAGAGCATCCATCATACGCACAGAACCCGCGATATAATCTCCGTCTGCAATATCACGAATCGCGTTGGTAAATGCAACTCCTGGAATCAAAGGCATAATTGAACCAATAATCATAAAGTTTAAATGTTCTCCCAGATGAAGCTTGTACAAAAGAGTGCACAGCGCAGTGACTAGCGCTCCTCCTCCAATATTAGCCACCAGCTTGGAAAGATGAGGACCTGCCAAAAAAATGATATATCCATATAGAACCACTCCGGAGAAAAACGCAGCTGCCGCATCTTTTCCATTACCTCCGAACAGATAGCAAAAGCAGGCACTTCCCACTCCAGATGCCAGAATCTGCATCTTCTTTGACTTTCCAGGCATCCGCTGTATCTGATCCAGTCTTTCTCTTACTACATGGGGGGTTAAAGATCCTGCTTCAATCTCCCCTGGAAAGCTGATTCACTGCAGCAACACGGTCTAAGTGTGTGCCGCTCACTGGAATGTGCTGAACCTTTGCAAATATCTCTTCTCTCTCATCTCCTGCGGTGGAAAAAATCCCATTGCTTAACACAAAGGAACTGCAGGATTTAATTCCATAATGACGGCAGATCCGATCCATGGTTTCTTCCACCCGGAAAATCTCAGCACCATTTTCCAACAGAATATGACCGGCCAGCATGGCAGCATCTAAGACCTCCCGTTCTTCCGCTTTCCGCTCATTCATGAATTTGAGGCTCCTGTTCCAAAATAAACGATTCTCCGTCTCTTTCCATCATAACAATCCGGTCCCGGTAAGGAATGGAAACTTCCATTGATTTTAAACGCCCTATTACGGAATAATCATCCCAGCAGTGCATGGGAAATGCATGTACTACTTCCGCCTTTCTCATAAATTCATCAAAACCCAGATAGAAGTTTTCCTCCTGTCTCGGATCCAGAGGCAGAAAGGCTGCATCAATTTTCTCTCCTGCCAGCTTGTCTACTTCTAACGAATAGTTCTTAGCCATATTCCGGTTCCATTCCTCTGGCTCGCCTTCCCATCTCCAGTTGTTTAGATCCCCGGCATGGTAGATCACGGATCCATCCACTTTTATGAGAAATGCGACGCCCTCATCTGTGGATTTAAACGTAGTAATTTCCAATACCAGATTACCTCCTGTACCATACGTTAGGGTGAGCGTTTCTCCAGGTTTAACAAATGATATATGGCTTCTTTGTTCCTCACCAATCTTCCTGGAAATATCGTCAGATAGAACATAATAAACTTCTCTGGTTGCGTTCCCCAAATCAAAAATTTTATCCGAATAATGGTCTCCATGGCGATGACTGGCAAAGATAAAAAGTGGTTTATTAGTATCCAGGTCCGGAAGTATACCCTGGGTGTAATCAAATAGCAGAGCAGCAGACGATAAGTCTGCCAGGAATGCACTGTGATGAACATAAGTTATTTTCATAAAAAGCGGCCTCCTTTAAATGAGTGTTTGGAGAAATTATATCACATACTGATCCATTCTGCATAGCAGATGCGCGCAAAAAAGGCGGAGACATCTGTCCCCGCCTGCGGAAATTTTCATTCCATCTAAGCTGTTATTTCTATAATAATTAGTTAGCAGCCTTTGTAGTTTCTGTAGCTTCAGTAGTTGCTTCTACGCTGGAAGCTTCTTCAGAAGACTCTTTTGCAGATGCTTCTTCAGTTGTTTCTTCTACAGACTCAGAAGATTCTTCTGTTGTAGCTTCTTCTTTTGTAGCTGCTTCTGTGGTAACTGCTTCTGTTGTAGCTGCTTCTGTAGTAACTTCTGTTGCTGCTGTTGTTTCAGCAGTCTTTGTGCTTCCACATGCAGAAATTGCTCCCATTGTTAATACTGCTAATCCTGTAAGTACCAGTTTCTTTGTTGTTAATTTCATAATATTCTCCTCCTTGCGGCTACCTGTGTTTATTGTTAAATATGTATGCCGCGGCTTTTTTTATTGATTTCTAAAGCCGAGACACAGTTTAACACCTTAAGAAAATAAAGTCAATGAATTCATTATGATTTTTTTTCTTAATATAAAAGTGGTAAATTCTTAATTAAATTTACAAATGGGGATAATATGTCTAACAATAAATTATGGATTTATGCTCTTGAGTTTTATTTATTCTATTTGTTTGTATTTTGTCCATTCGAAAAACACACTAGTTTTATGAGCATTAATCGATTTATTTTTGTGCCATATTACCAAATGCATTTCCTTTTTATTCATTGCAGATCAAATTCATACCTGCTATACTTTATAAATAAATACTGATTGAATATGATAACAGGAGGAATCTACTATGTTAAAGGATCTCGTTTCCAAATGCCGTACATACCGGCGCTTTTATCAGGAGTGCCAGATTTCCAAAGAGGATTTACTGGAGCTCATTGATCTGGCGAGACTTACTGCTTCCACAGCCAACTCACAGGCACTAAAATTTAAGATCAGCAATACACCAGAGGAAAATGCACTGATATTTGATACTTTAGGCTGGGCGGGAGCACTTCCTGACTGGGACGGGCCAGGTGAAGGGGAGCGCCCATCTGCCTATATCATCATTCTCTGTGATCTGTCACTTGGTAAGAACAAGCTTACCGATGATGGGATTGTCGCTCAGACTATGATGCTTGGTGCAGTAGAGAAAGGTTATGGCGGCTGCATGCTTGGGAAATGTACGGCGAAGCCAGCTGGCTGAAGCGCTTGGCATTGATACCTCTCTTTATTCTGTGGATCTTGTCCTGGCTCTTGGAAAGCCGAAGGAAGAGGTGGTCATCGTTCCTGTTAAGGAAGATGGAAACGTTAAGTATTACAGAGATGAAAATCAGATTCATTATGTTCCCAAACGAGCATTAGAGGATATTATTATCTAATGTACAAAACCCGAAAAAACAGCCGTTCCGGAAACATTCCGGTTCGGCTGTTTTAAAATCTCTGTCCGCATTTGGGACAGTACTCAAAATCCTCAGTTGTTTCATATCCGCAGTGGGAGCATTGCCTCTTATTCCACTCTGCGCTTCTTTGTCCGGATTGAACCAGGGTCAAATCCCGTTCCTCAATTTCAACCGGCTCTCTTCTGCTTAACTTCTTACCCTTTTCTCCATCCAGCTCATAAACGGTATTACAACAGGACATCTGTACATAATAATGCCTGTTCCATTTTATGATGGGTATAAAAAACACACTGAAATAGCTGTAGGTCATAAAGACCTGATATCTGCCATAGCCTCCGCATATGGAACAGATTACTGTCTTGGTGTAATCCAACAGCTTTTTTCCCTGGCTCATTCCGCATATGAAAAACATCGCATACCTCCTAATGGATCCAACAGCAATAAACTGGTTGTCGTTGCTTTTGATTAAGAGTATAGCATAAAAAGATCAAACATCATAGCCCAGTCATTTAACACGCCAAACAGACCGCTGCATTACGATGCAACGGCCTGGTAATTAATACTGATATTTTTACAAATATTATTTTAATAACTGCAGAACGCCCTGTGGAACCTGGTTTGCCTGCGCCAGCATGGACTGAGATGCCTGAACCAGGATATTGTTCTTGGTATAAGCCATCATTTCTTTTGCCATATCTACATCACGTACACGGCTTTCAGCAGCTGACATATTTTCACTTGTTACATTTAAGTTGTTAATTGTATGATCTAATCGGTTCTGAATTGCGCCGAGGTCACCACGGGTAGAGGAAACGGTATTAATTGCATTTTTTATAACTGCAATTGCTGCTGTTGCCCCAGAATCAGTGCTGATATCAACACCTGCAATTCCCAGTGATTTTGCACTGGTTGAAGAAATTTTAACTGACATTCTGTTAAAGTTATCTGCTGTATCACCAATTTGAAGAGTAAGACCTGCTCCTTGTGCAGATGCTGACTTTGTTAAATTAGATTCATTCAGTTTTACTGCGGCGCCCTGCGCACTTGCTCCGGTAACTCCATCCTCAGTAAGCTTATCAGCAAGTTTTGCTGCCAGTTGTTCACTTGTGTCACTTGTAGAGTATACGATCTTCGTATCACCCTCTGCAACTTCTTCGTCAGCCTTGTTGACAAAGGTATAATTCTTTCCGTTAACGGAAATACTGGTACCGTTTGTCATCTTGGAAGCATCAAAGGTTGCCAGTGTTCCATTTCCTGTGTCAGCACTTGCAGAGACAAGAGTAAGCTGTTTTGCTGTAGCCATTCCTGTTGCATTAGTTGCGTCTTTTGTTGCATCATCTCTTATTACAGCGCCTCTTGATGTAGACTCTGAAATTGTAATTTTACCGCCCGACGCAGAAGATGCAACATAACCTCCGTTGTTATTTGTTCCACTTTCTTCTGCGGTTATTGCAGCTGCCAGTTTGTCAGCTACTGCATCCGCATCGTCGCTGTCATTGACAGTTACGGTTGTATATTTATCTCTTTCTGTTGAATCTGTTGGCAACCCCTTTAATTCAGCATTGCTGCTCTGGATAACATAGGTTCTGTCGCCTACCGTAACAGCTCTGTTATGCGCTGACTTACCTGCATTTGAACTGTCTAAGTCTAAGGTGAGTTCTTTACTTGCTACCTGATAAGAAGCTGATTGTCCTTTAATATAATCAGTTTCCTTTCCTGCAAGTTTGCCGTACCCAATTGGGTTTTCAGTTGTTCCATTATATTTCTCTTTTAATGTTGCCGTTGCCGCAGCTACATCAGCTGCATCAATATCACTTACATCTACAGAGACAGCACCTAACTTAGAACCGTCTACAATTTCTCCAGTACCAGCCGCAGTCTTATCTGCTTTGGCTGTAATTGTAATGATATTTCCATCAGCGGATACATCATAGAGATCCGTAAACTTACCAGCTTCACCGCCCCCCTGCAAATGCTGTACCAGAATCGGTTACTGCCGATATATTACCGGATGGTCCTCCAGCAAATGCATCAGCAATGTTATCAGTACTAATACCCTTACCAGCAGCAATTTCAATTTTAACGGTCTGATCCGCACCAGTATTGTCCTTATAATTAAATACAAGATTTTTTGCTGCACTATTGGTATTTGTAATATTTCCTACATATAGTTTCGCTGAATAATCAACTGCTGCTGTTGCTGCTTCTTTTTTACCAGAGGTTACCTTATCAAAAGCACCAAGAGCTTTCGTAGTTTCGGCCGGGTTTGTCTTAACAGTAATTGCTGCTGTTGTGATGGCTTTTGTCTGGTTAACTGAACCATCCCAACAAGTTGATACCGTTGAAATTCGTACTATCTGAAATACGATTAATTTCTGCCTTCAAAGAAGTAACTTCCTTCTGAAGGTTTTCCCTGTCTACGTTATCCTGATAAGTAGCATTTGCAGACTGATCAGCAAGTTCCACCATACGGTTCAGCATAGAATGAACTTCTGTTAAAGCACCTTCTGCTGTCTGTACCAGTGAGATACCGTCATTCGCATTTTTCTGAGCTGTCTCAAGACCTGTGATCTGCGCTCTCATCTTTTCAGAAATAGCAAGACCGGCAGCATCATCACCTGCGCGGTTAATCCGATATCCAGAAGATAATTTCTCCAGGTTCTTTGATACCGTATTGTTGTTGTTTCCTAACTGCCTGTAGGCGTTTAATGCTGCAATATTGTGTTGAATTCTCATATGTATTACCTCCTTGAATTATGACAGGGACTTCCATTTCCCCCATGTTGCTTTTGTTTTTTTATTTCTAACTTTCCCTCGGGCCCTTGAGGAAAAAGTTGAAAGCGTAGTAAACTGTTTTTACCACCGTAAGTGCTTTTCCCTTAGCTTTTTCAAACACTGGGGAATTTGGTGGCCTTTTTCATAGATCTCTCCTCTAACAATGGAAATATCTTTTGGTGCATCAATAGCAAGTCTTAAATCTCCTTCCACGGATACCACCTGGATTACTATGTTTCCATTGATTACGAGATACTCTCCTGGATTCCTTCCTAACGATAACATTCGCTTCACCTCCTTGTTTTTACGAAGCCTGCATTACTATTTTTGTAACTAATTGACATATATTCCCAGAATGTGTATTACAACAACCTGTTTTTATCTAGCTTTCTTTTATTTTATGTAACTTCTAGTTTTTTCAAAAAAATCCTTATTATTATTTTCCTTTAGCCGATATACATTTTAGTGAGTAATTCACGCCTATTTAAAGGATATAATCAACTTTTGCCTGCGCTTTATATGTTCCTATAATACACATTATGGGAACATGCAAAATTACACCTTTTTAATAAATGGTGCCCGGTAAAGGTCAATATAAATCAAAAAAAGAGCCTTAACCTGTCTGTTTTCAGACGAGTTAAGACTCTTTTTTGTTTGTCTTTTTTACTGATTAAATAGTTCTATCACCATGTAACGATTTTATCAATCAGGCTCTGCTGCTCCGTTGCCGTCCTTCTTAAATAAATCCTTGTGGTCTCAATGCTTTCATGCCCCATAAGGTCAGCAAGAAATGAAATGTCGTTGTATCCAGAAAGTTCTTTGCGTATCTATGTCGAAAAGAATGAGGATAGACCACATCGGGGTCAAGTCCGTATTTTATAGCATATCGTTTTAACTGCTGACCAACTCCCCGGGTTGAAATCCGTTCCCCGTAGCGGTTTTTAAATAAGTAACCACTGGTTATCTGATTTTGATCCATCCATACCTTTGCTTCCCTTTTCAGCTTTTCGGGAATATAGACTCTGCGGAGCTTTCCTCCTTTGGAATAGAGGTCCAGATATCCAAGTTCAACATGCTCTGCCTTTATCTGTATGAGTTCACTGACTCTGGCGCCGGTTGCTGCCAGGAACCATACGACAAAATACCATTCCATGTTTCCATCCTGCTTTAATTTCTTTTTTAAATATTGATAGTCTGCATTACTAATTACATTTTCAAGGAAATTTTTCTGCTGTATCTTAACATTCTTAAGTTGCAGTGGCTGCTGCTCTTTATAATAGAGATATTTATTCATGGCCTGAACCTTTAAATTTACGGTTTTCGGTTTATAGCTTTCCATGAGATAGCCTTTATAAGCCAATAAATTATCTTTGCTGATATCATTATATTGGGTGAAATAAGACCTTACTGCTGATATATAAGTTATGATTGTACTTTCAGATAAATTTTCCCTGCGAAGATATGATTCAAACTGCATTTGTGCCTGCGTTCTTTCCCGCAACTGTGCCTCCATTTGCTGTCCTCCGTACGCAAATTTTAATGCATATCAATTTTTAATAGAATAATATAAGACTAAACCCACATAGATGAAGGGCATTGCTCCATAGCTTAATAATCTGCCATGCTGCAACGCCCCCGCTACCATCATCAACTATCTTTCCGTACTTGTTTCTGAATGACCATAAAAGGTAAGCAGATATAATCCGCAGATCCCTACGACGGCATACACGATCCTTGTCAGCCAGGTCATGCTGCCGAAAATAAATGACACCAGGTTGAAATTGAAGAAACCTACCAGCCCCCAGTTTACTGCACCGATGATGGCAATTGTCAGAGCTGTGTAATTTAATGCTTTATTTCCCATGGCACTACCTCCTTTTCCCTTATATTATGGAGTAGCTTCTTGGTTTTTTATACATTATTTTCCCAAACTCGTGATTCTTGATCGGATTTCGTCCTCCCGGTCTTTAAATAAAAGACTTTTATTATATTGATAATAGCGTTCACACTCATACTCTTTTAAAAACTTCACACTGTAAAAACCAGTATTCAACTCTGTAATAAACAACACCATTTCCTGGCCGGCTGCAAAGGAGGCTTCCAGAAAATCAAATGCGTGTTCAAGGGATTTTCCACTTTCTGCAAAAAAACTATCGTATCGTTCTGTTTCTTCCTGAAACATCTCCCTGATCTGCTTCCAGTCCTCTTCCAAATTATTTTTTGAGGATTTTTTAATCGTTTCTTCTATATTAAGAAGTAGTGCTTCTACGTCACGGAATAGAAAATCTTCCCTTCTGTTTAAAAGTCCTGCTTCCCGTTTTTGTTTTACGGATTCACTCCACTGGCTTCTTACGTCTCCTAACCGTTCCGCCATGGAAGTGTCTGAGTTCCCATCTGTTTCCGGATCAACCTTTTTCAGTTCTTCCATTAACAGGCCTGTACGGTCTCCCTGATCAGCCACCTTCTTAAAATGCTGACTCAGCCTTGATAAAAGGAGTCCCATTACATTTAACTTCTCATCAAAGGGAGCACGGCTTAATTTGTTGCATAAACTTTCCCGGATTGTGCCAGACAGTATTTCGTCAATCTGATAATCATCCCCGGTATTTATAGTACAGCTCCAGATAATTGGCAAAATCCTTTGCTATCTTTGGATACTGAATGTACTCACCCACTACATCACGGTCCGGCTTCTTATCCAGACGTTCATAAATCTTAATGAAGCTTGATAAATCCTCCCAGCCTCTTGGCGTGGCAAAGAATTTTCCATCTACCGTAGTTTCAATCCGGCAGAAGTTTTCCGTTCTGGCATTCAGATAGGAAATAACTGCAGGGTGGACTTCATGCTCATAGGCATAAGCCTTCCATACCTCGTAATCCGGCTCCACATGAATCAGCTTTATACGATCTAATGTAACCACGTCAAAATCACGGACTGATTTGTTATACTCCGGAGGATTTCCTGCAGTTACAATAATCCAGCCTTCTGGTATGCGGTGATTTCCAAATGTCTTATACTGAAGAAATTGAAGCATGGTGGGTGCCAGTGTTTCAGAAACGCAGTTTATTTCATCAATAAAGAGAATTCCCTCGGACAACCCTGTGCTTTCTATCTTATTATAAACAGAGGCTACAATTTCACTCATGGTATATTCCGTCACACGGTATTGTTTTCCTCCATATTCCTTATCTGTAATAAATGGAAGTCCCACTGCACTCTGTCTTGTATGATGGGTGATGGTATAAGCCACCAGTCCGATCTGGCACTCTCTTGCAATCTGCTCCATAATCTGTGTTTTTCCCACTCCGGGCGGTCCCATTAAGAAAACCGGTCTCTGCCGCATTGCAGGAATTTCGTAGGTGCCGTAATTATCTTTTAGCAGATAAGCCTCTATGGTATTTTTAATTTCTTCTTTTGCTCGTTTTATATTCATTGTTTTATTGTTCTCCTGTTAATTTACTTCCAGATCTTCCCTGGTCAATATTACCTTCATTGCCCAGCCTGGCACTGATATGTCCTGATACTGATCTTCCATAAACACAAATGCCGTTTCATAGGGAGGCATTTTTACTGGATAGATTCCTTTTCCATCTGTAAAATACAACAACCCCCGGAGTTTTTTAAAGGTTCCTTTATTCAGCAGACCATTTACATACTCAAATGCAGGCCGAAAATCAGTTCCTCCAAATCCGGAAAGAGTGAAATGTTTCATATAATCTTCCATTTCTTCTCTGCTTGTAATTGTTGCATCGGAACGGATCTGTTCATCACACTGTATGATATGAATGTTTATTTTACGAAAATAACTTTCAGATTCCCCAAGAACCTCGTAGGTCTGCTCCAAAAAGCTTCGCACCAGCTCGCCTGAGACAGACATGGAAGTATCAATCACGATTACAAAATCTTCGATCTTAAAAACTTCTCTCGTCTCAAGAGGTTCAATCAAAGGCATGTTTTTATAGAGCGTCAGGCCGTACGTATAGAATATGGAATCATAGGAATCGGGATCTACCTCCGCTTCCTCTTTCAGAACTGCGAATTTTCTTAAAAACCGTTTATAATCGTAGCGTTCCCGGTTTTCTATCTTTACCTGTTCCAAAAGCTGTCTGGAGGAATCTTCCTCCTCTTCTCCAAAGGATTCCATCTCCGTTTCCATTTTATCCCTGATATCCTGCCATTTATTCTGACGATCTATTTTCATACGGGGATCTTCTTCCTGCTCCCACTTTTCATGGCTGTCTACATAGAATTCTGTCTGCATACGGTGAAATGCTTCTTCTGACAAATTCATTTCCATAAGAATATGAAAAATTCCTTCCGCTGTGAATACAGGAAGCCTGCTTTTTATCTGTCCATAAATTTCACGCCGATATGGTGACTGATGCTGAAAAACAGATTTTACATAGAATCCATCCAGTATTGATTCAACCACTATATCACACGCCAGATCCCAGTATTGCTTATCACGTTTCCCCATAGAACCCAGATGCCAGAATAAACAATGAAAAAGCATATGAAGATAAGCCCGGTTAATTCGTATACGGCTGCCCTTGAACATGGAAAATAACAGCTCCGGCTGATAATAAATTACATAGCCGTCTGTACTGAGCCCGGAACCAGAGCGATCTGCTTCAAATCCAAAACTGCTTAACGCAACATCTAAATATCTGAAGTTTAAATAAAGTTCGTTTCTTGCATTACCAAGTATCTCATGTCCGAGCTCTACCTCGTTCAGTTCATCAAGCTGACGCTGTCTCACCGGATCAATCATTCTATATACCTTCTTTCTATACTTTCCTAAATACGGTAAAACCTAAATATTATATACAACGCTAAGTGAATCATTCTGAAAGCGATTTTATATAAATTCATTCTAACAAAATTAATACTCTTTTTCTATTGTTTTGGCCTTACTTTTAATCAAAGTAAAAAAAGAAAATAATAATAAAGCAATTACATTTTCATATTAGTGCATTAAAGTAAACTAACAGTTTAACATTCTACACCCATTTATAATATATGTCAATACCCATGAACCGGCAATTAATAAAAGGTGTATGAAACGAGCAATCTCCCATTTCATACACCTTTCTATATTAATGATAATATTAAAATCAATTCATACTAAAGAGAAAATGTACGTTTTTTTACTGGGAAACGCAAATGTCTTAAATCCATTAGAGAACTTAACAGCTCTGTATTATTATTTTCCGATGCCACATCAATCATCCGGTCAAAATCTGTCTGTTCCTTGCAAAACTCAGCTGCCAGCCAGAGAAATAATTCACTTTCTTTTTGTGCCCCTTCCGCGGCTGCCTGTAGATGCTCCTTTAAATAATCCTCATAAGTCTTCCGGTCTCTGGGAAGAAGATTAAGAGGCGTATACAATCTTAAAAGAGCAAGCGCTGCAGTCAGGCGATCGGATTCCTGAACACGTACATGGGGAAATAACGCATCATATTTATGAAACTGAAATTCGGACTGGTCAAAGCAATATCGGTACAAATGACCGCATCCATGCATCTCCCGAAATATAATCCGAGCTGGCGTGTGTTCCACCGACTCCTCGTACATTTCAGGAAATATCAGCCTTGCAGTCATATTCTTTGTATGATAATTTACATAGAGTTCCTGCCTTAGCTCCGATACAATACCCTGCATACAGGAGCGGTTCCCATCTGTAATATGAATGTCCAGATTTCTGATTCCAAGACATCCGGTAAACAAACCGGACCCCAGATCCGCAATGGAGCTGTAACACTCCCAAATGGCGAAATTTATAACAATTGTAAAAAGCATAGTTTCCAATTTTTCTAATGGAAGGAGGTAGATACAGATCCTCTAAAAGATCACCTGTCATTTCTGGTGGCAGATCTTTTTCCTCATAGGAAGCGGGACTTCCCTCTTCATCGCACATTTGAATGCCATCTCCGATATGAGAAAGCATCTCATTTCTTCCCTCGCTGTTGGAGAATGCATACTCTGCTAACTCCGTAACTGGAATATTTCCAATCTTCTCCGGAACACGTACAACACCCCCGTATCCTCTGCATGTCAAAATCCGCACATGATCATTTACTATCTGATATAAAAACATTTTAGTACCTCTCCAATAGATTGTTTAACAAATCAATATAACAGAAAAAGGGGGAAAAATCAACAGGTTCATTTCATTTAAATATCATTAAATAAAAAGGAGAACCTTCAGGAAAGATATTTTTCTCCTGTAGATTCTCCTTATATTTATTCTTTATTCAACGTTAAGTTCATGCTCCCCATGCGGTAACCGTCTAAATCCAGTGTCACATAGGTAAAACCAATCCGATGAAACTCTGCCGTTATCACACTTTTTTTAGGTTCTGTAATGAGCTGGGCAATCTGATCCGGGAGCACTTCGATCCTGGCTATTGTACCATGGATACGAACTCTCACCTGGGAAAACCCTAAGTCCAGTAAAAGCTGTTCCGCTTTGTCAACCATAGAGAGCTTTTCTTTGGAAATAGTCTCGCCATACACAAACCGGCTGGACAGACAGGCGAACGATTGCTTGTTCCATGTATTTAATCCCAGTTCCCTGGATAACTCCCTTATTTCCTCCTTATTCAGCTCCGCATAGCGAAGGGGACTGTGAACCCCCAGCTCTGCAACAGCTATAAGCCCCGGGCGGTAATCGCCGTTATCATCCAGATTGGAACCTTCCGCTATCTGCTTTATCCCATGCTCTGACGCAACTTCTGCCACTTTTTCAAACAACTCATGCTTGCATAAATAACATCTGTTTTTGGGATTGCTGCTAAAACCTTCTATATCAAGTTCTTCACTGTCAACAATAAAATGCGGGATTCCTTCTCTCTCACAAAACGCAATTGCCTCATTCAGTTCCCGTTCCGGAAAAGAACAGGATTTGGCTGTCACCGCAATTACCCGGTCTCCAAGAACTTCATGTGCCGTTTTTAATAAAAATGTTGAATCCACCCCTGAAGAAAAAGCAACTGCCAGACTTTCCAATTCTGAGATATAAGTCCTCAATTTCTGGTCTTTCTCTTGTATATTCATATAGTCTCCTTTTACCACACTTCATTAATATGTTTATAGGAATTATAGCAATCGGAAAGAGAAGTGTCAATTCCTCATTTTCACAAACTCTTCACAGTAGTATCATAATCTGGTCACATTTTTCCGGTATATTAATAATTACAAAGAGGCTAATAACCCTTTCATATAAATACTTTTTCATACTTCAGCCGGTAGGATCCCGCCAATCTTACCGGCTCCTCCCTTTTTAGAAGCTTATTTAGCCTGTCTGTGTTAACAGCGGCAGCGCGACACATCTGATTGTAATCTGTACCTTTTTCCTATATAATAAATAAAAACAGTTACAATAGGGGGATCATATGAAAAAAGTAAAAATTCTATTATTATCGGCATGTCTGTCATCTCTTTTCACCATTCAATCGTTTGCCGGTTGGATACAACAGGATAATGGTCAGTGGAAATACGATCAGAACGGAACACCAGTAGTCAGCCAGTGGATTGAGGATCAGGGCAACTGGTATTATTTTGATGAAAATGGTGTGATGTTAACAAATACCACACAAAACATTAATGGTGTAAATTATACTTTTGACGCTTCGGGGAAATGGCTTGATTCTAATGCCGACAATAAGAAGGCATCTAATACATATAAAAATACAGAATTTGGGTACTCTCTTGAGATTCCCACAGATGTGACCACAACTGCTTTTGATGGTAATTCTCAAACATTCGATATAACCAATGACAATATGTTAATTTCATTTGACAATGAAACAATTCCCGAATATCTTGATCCTCAAGTATATGCCAATGCATTTGAATTGGGTTTTGTTAATGCATTAAAGGATAAAGTGACTTTCATTGATCGTACCAACACTCAGCTGGGGGAATTTGCAGCAATAAAAACCAGATATATCTACAAGGATGCAATTAATTTGGATTATTATGCTTGTATCCGAGGAAATAAAACAATATTTGTTTTCTCATTATATATACCAGATACCCAGGGTAAAGCCCAGGAAATATTAAACACATTAAAATTACTAAAATAAAAAATGCGAAAAGAAAGAAGTGAATATTATGTATTTTTGTGCTAACTGTAAAATTCATTCCTGCAGTTCAGGTGATTTTTCAAATGCTCCCAAAGGCTGCCCAAGTCTCTCAAATGATATGGAGAATCTGTCATCTATGTATCAGGATGAAGAGAATTTAAAGATCTCCAGAGCTTCTGCAATCGTGGTTAGTGACAGGTATGGTAGTAAAACCAGATTGGAAGAAACCATGGACTTTGCCAGAGAATGTGAATACAAAAATCTGGGGCTGGCATTTTGTATTGGACTTACAGATGAAGCAGAAATATTGCGTAAGGTGCTTGTAAGCAATGGTTTTCAGGTGGAATCCATATTATGTAAAACCGGACACCTCTCCAGGGAGCTGATTGGAATTCATGATAATCCGGTCGCTATGTGTAATCCAATTGCACAGGCTCATTTTCTCAATGAAGCAAAAACGGATTTAAACATTGTACTTGGTCTTTGTGTCGGACACGATTCTCTGTTTATAAAGTATTCCCAGGCTCCTGTCACCGTATTTGCAGTCAAAGACCGTGTACTGTGCCATAATCCTTTGGGCGCGATTTATCAGGCCAATGCGTATTATCACGATAAGCTTTTTCCTTCGAAAGACTAAGCTTGCCATTTGAGATCAAAAGTTTAATAATAGAAAGGAAGGCTGCTAACGCTCGTTCAGATCGTTAACAGCCTTCCTGCTTATATTTATTGATTAAATGAGCCGATTTCAATCAAATTACCTTCCGGATCTGCAATATAGCAGGTACGCTGCCCCCATGGCTCTGTGTTCGGTTCCATAACCGGAGTTGCCCCCTTAGAAACAACATCCCGGAATGCCAAATCTACTGCATCATAATTTTCCACACTTAACGCTATTTCATAATGCCCATTGATATCTTTAGCATAATGAAATCCCCTGTTTGTCATCTTCTCAAAATCACTTCTCCGATATAGCAAAAACAAGGTACCGTCTTTCTCCAGGTAAACATTGGTTGCGTTTTCGTCTTCCTTAATATCAAATCCCAGTACGTCACGATAAAACCGTACCATAACTGACATATCCTCTACAAAAATGCCAAATCCATCTAATTTCATTTCTTAGTCATACCTCCTGTTTTTTACTATCATACTACATATAACAGGACAACTGTCTGTCACCTATTAATTATGTCATCAGATAGATTTAATATCCGAGGATATGATACCGTAGTAATTAACATCTCGGTAATTATCATTGTGCCTGTTAAAGTGCCTTAGAATACCTTCACATTTAAAACCACATTTTTCCATGACTCTGCATGATGCTTTGTTATCTGAAAGGACTAAAGCTTCGACGCGTTCAAATTTCAAATCATTAATCGCATATATTACCAGCTTTGTGGCAATCTCAGTGGCAAATCCCTGATTCCAAAATTCAGGCAGTAGATTATAACCAATCTCACATCGATTCGCATTCCTGTTTATCGAGATAATTCCTGCCTCCCCTGTATTTCACAAACTCTTCACAGTTACAACAAACTCCTATCACAATTTCCCGGTATAGTAATAAATGTAAAGAGGCCAGTAACCTTTTAGAATATACTTTTTTTCATACTTTAGCCGGCAGGATCCCCCCTCTTGCCGGCTCCTTCCTTTTATGGTGTGACATTATTCACTGAAATGCCCGATTCGTTATATATTGATGCCACAGTCCGCATAAATTTAAGGCTCCCCGAAATCCCATAAATGGAAGTTCATAAGGGTTTATACTCTGAGAATGGATGCTGCGTCTGACTTCAATGGAAAACCTCCCGGGATTATTCCAAAGTTCAACGCCATCGGACATATGAATCCCACCCTGAGCAAAAGTAAAACCAATCTCGTTCATGGCAAATGTGCTAATACCTCTGGTTAATTCATCTTCCCCGCTAATCCATATATTTGCCCGCTCTTTATGAAGTCTGGTATAAAGCTGGCAGGTGTGTTTTGCATGAGCCACCTCTTCTTGCTCTTTTTTTAGAAAAGTTTGTTGTGCCGTTTTACCAAGAAGAGTTTCCAGTTCCTTTATCCACTGAAGAGTTCCGGCAAGTCCATAGGGTGCCAGATAAAGATAGGGAATGCCCCACTGTTTATAAAGAAGCTTAGCTGCTTTAAGGCCTTCTTTTCGAATAACCAGCGTTATTTTTGCCTTTGTCATTTGGCAGATCTGTTTCATACTGCAGGATGATCCCAGTATTGCGGCCGGTTCCATATCAAAGCCTTTTTTCATCATACGGCAGATCTCTGCTGTGTCCGCCTGAAAACGTGACCAGTCACAGGAGATACCAAATACATTAAAAGAATCCTTTTTTAATGTGCCGATTCCCTCATCGTCCTTTTCTGACAGGTAACGGACGATTTTTTCATAGGCCTCCTCCATTCCCTGTTGCCTTGAAGCCTTAAAATTTCCTGCTTTAAATGAAATAATTGGGATTCCCGGATATGTCGCAGACAGCTCTTCTCCAATGGATTCCAGATCGGTCCCAATCATCTCCGGCACACTTGATGGAATCAAAAAGATTGCTTTGGCACGACCGGACTTTACCACTTCTTCTACACATTCTTCCAGTCTTTTTGTAATTCCCAAAGCAATATCCTTTTCGGACAAATGAGTAGATATTAACTCCCCATATTTTACCAATCCGGTCTGATTCATCCATTTTTGGGCGTAAAGCATATGTCCCATGGAACCATATTCAATGACAGCGCTGTCATAGATCGTCGCCAGCGACCATATTAGCCCCATTCTTCCCGATGGCTCCGGTACGTTCTTATAAAGCGGCATAGGTATTCTCCTCTCTTAAAAGCCCGTCAAGAAGTTTAAGAAGGGCAAAGGTTCTCTCATATCCAATGAGCGGCGGCAAAAAGCTTCTTCCAGCTTTCAGACAACCAATCTCCTCTCCAATCTCTTTTCCAATGACAAACCGATAACTTCCCGGCTTTTCAAAACCAATCTCCTTAAATCCGTCTTCTGCTATGCTATCTTTTACAAGAAATGCAGTCAAAGGATTGGAACCGTGGGACAATATCTTTTTTTTCCATTCTTTCATCCACTGCTGGTATTCTTCCAGATGAAGAAAACAGGGCGTCATAGAAAGGGAACACAGATACTCGGTTAAAATCAGGGCATCCGGAATGTTTGCTGTAAGGAGAAAGCGGCTGCCCTCTAACCTTTCTCTCACACTGGCCTCTAACTTAGCCACCTCCTGGGAGTGGGAAAAGACCGGAGTCTCTTTCAACAGAAGGGTGGTTCCGATTTTCTTATATGCCTCCTGAATGCCATCTCTTCCATAAGATTCTCCCAGAAAGACATAAGGAATATCATAGACTTCTTCTAACCGCTTTGACAGCGGAAGGAAATGGATATTCGTGACGATATTGAGGCAGGAACTGCTGATTTTAGTAAACTGACTTAATTTAAAGACATCTTCAATTGTAACAATATCATAGGAAGAAGATCCTGTATACAACCATTCACATAGTTCCCTGCCCTCTTGTGACTGGGCTCCGCCTAAAAGAAAGACCATATTTTCCTTCTTTGATGCATCACAAAATTCTGCCAGTGCCAGATAAGTCTCATAATAACCAGCCTCATAGCCATTGCGCTTATAATGGGCCAGATCCATGGCAGCTGCCCTGGCCCTGTGCCCTGTACCAAAACTTTCCGTAATTTCCTGAATGTCTTCTCCAATCAGTGCCGGGACACAAGTCATTATGACAGCAATTGCATCTGCTCCGTCTCGTTCCATTTCTTCCAGCGCTTTTAGTAATCCATCCCGGCATCCAAATACCACTTCATTGGCATCTAACACATATGTATAGTGAAGTTCACCATCAGGACCTTTTGGTGTCTCCATTACATATCTGCTGTAAAATCCACACTCCGGCATTCCCACAACAAGTGTGGAAACCCCGCTTATCCCCTGAAGCGTTGCCAGAGCCGTATGCATGGGACAATGATGCCCCACGGCCGGGGCTGCATGGGAAAAGGGATTCCCTGATTGCTTTCTATCTCAGATAACCGACAGGCCTTATGCTGTTGACTCATAAAAATCTCCTTTTCAGTTTGGTAAATAACTGGCTTAACTAAAAATTAAATTGCCAAGTTTCTCATAGTTTTTTGCCATCTCACTATCCGGGAATGCACTGACCACGGTTTTTCCCAATGCTTCTGCCTGCTGGATCAGCGGATTTCTTGGTATCTGAAAGACCACCTGGGTCTCAATCTCCCTGGCTGCCTGCTCCACCAGTGCCTCTTCATTTTCAATGTTTTTGCTGTTTAAAATAATTCCACGAAGAGAGGCATATTTTCGTTTTCCAAACATCTTAACGGCTGATGCAATGTTATTTGCCGCATACAGGGACATCATCTCACCGGAAGATACGATGTAGACTTCCTCTGCATAACCGCCCCGTATTGGCATGGCAAATCCGCCGCATACTACATCTCCCAGGACATCATAGATTACAATATCCGGCTGGTATACTGAAAATGCATCTAACTCCTCCAGCTTTTCAAATGCAGTAATGATCCCGCGCCCAGCACATCCAACTCCAGGAACTGGTCCACCGGCCTCTACGCATAGTACGCCTTCATCTCCCTCATGCACCAGATCCGTGAGGACTACATTTTCTTTATCCCGTAACAGCTCCAGAACCGTTGGAATTTTCTTTCCTCCGGTCAGATTCCTGGAGGAATCTGCTTTAGGATCACACCCGATCTGCATTACTTTATATCCTTTAGCAGCCAGTGCTGCAGACAGATTGGATACTGTAGTGGATTTTCCAATTCCGCCTTTTCCGTATATTGCTATTTTTTTCATATTCTTCTGACCTCCATTTTACTGCACGATTGCTGCTTTAACAACTGCTGTGTCCTGTTCCATGTGTCGGCAAAGACGACAGGACATACAGACCGGCTTCTTACTGTAATCTTCTATCATAATATCCGCCTCAATCTGATAGACCTCCCGGAGTAACTCCCTGGTAATCACCTGATGGGGCGTACCTTTTCCTATTATTTTTCCATTTTTTAATGCAATGAGATAATCCGCATACCTGGAAGCCATATTGATGTCATGAAGCACCATCACAATGGTACACCCGTGAGTTTTATTGAGATTTTCTAACAGTTCCAATATCTCAAGCTGATAGGCCACATCCAAATAAGTCGTTGGCTCATCAAGTAAAATTATATCTGCCTGCTGTGCTAATGCCATGGCAATCCATACTCTCTGCCTTTGTCCTCCCGACATATGGTCAATACTTCGTTTGCCAAGTGCTGAAAGATTGGTGGCATCAAGGGCCCATTTAATTATCTCCCGGTCTTTCGCTTTGTTTTCCAAATCCCTTTTGATGTGCATATCTTCCATAAGATACCAGTTCTTCCGCTGTCAGGCCTTCAGGTGCATGAGGGCTCTGGGGCAGTATTGCTAGTTTCCTGGCAAATTCTTTGCCGGATAACTCATAGATGTCTGTGCCATCCAGATACACCACTCCCTTTTTCGCCTTCATAAGCCTTCCGATGGTTTTTAACAGAGTGGATTTGCCGCATCCATTGGGACCTATGATGGTGGTGATTTTACCAGAAGGTATCTCTAAGCTTAATTTTTCAATAATAACATTTTCCCCATAAGCTACTCTTACCTGGTCCGTTCTCAATTCTCTCATCCTGGTTCCTCCCAAATGTTCTATATTCCTGCTTTCTCTTTTCTTCCGGCACGGCTGTTCGTAACCAAAAGAAAGAGGAAATAAGGTGCGCCTAAAATTGCAGCTACAATTCCTGCCGGAATCTCCGACGGCTCTATTATAATCCTGCCTATGGTATCCGCTGCCAGTACCAGAATTGCGCCGGTCACAGCGCAAAAAGGAAGAAGTATCCTGTGTCTGGAACCAACAATTCTTCTTGCCATATGTGGTCCTAAAAGTCCCACAAAATGCAGGCTGCCACTTACTGATACCGAAGCAGCCGCTAGTGCTACCGCCATAAATAGCAGTATTTTTTTCTCTTTTTGGACTGAAACTCCCACTCCGGCAGAAAGTTCATCACCAACCATCAAAATATCCAGCTCCCTGGCTCTCATACACAGGTATCCCATTGCGATAAAAATCCAGGGAACCAGACTGACAACCATCTTCCAGTTGGAATTATGTATACTTCCCGCCTGCCAGACAGCCAGGGTATTGTACTGGGTGTCATCCAATTTAAGAACCAGTATGGTCATCAGTGCATTGATACCGGCCTGAATGGCAATTCCATTGAGAATCAGCCGGGCTGTATTGAGTCCCCGTCCTTTTTGCACCGAGATGGTATATAACAATCCACTGGTCAGCAGTGCTCCAAGCAAGGAGAGGAAGGGAAGGCTCAAAACACCTCCCATACTAAGGGTACCGGACAATGTCATAAAAATAAGAACTACGATTCCTGCACCGGAATTTATGCCCAGAAGTCCCGGATCTGCCAACGGATTTCTTGTAATGCCCTGCAACACACAGCCTGACAGGGAAAATCCCATGCCCACCAATATTGCAACCACGATACGAGGAAGGCGAAAGTCAAACACAATCATGTTTTCTCCTCCATCTCCCCCGCCGCTTAAAATGCGCAACATATCTTTCATTCCAATGGGAGTATAGCCAGCGTTAATACTTGCAAAGAAAAGGACGCCTAAGAGCAGTAATGACATTACCAGTAAACGGAGGCAGCGAGACTGTTTCCATAGATTTTTCATTTAATCTCTCCCCCTTTCTTTGCTTGCATAATAAAGGAAGATCGGGACCCCAATCACCGCAATTACCGCTCCCAGTGGAATCTCAGCCGGAGCATTAATCGTCTTTGAAAACACATCCGCCACCACCACCAAAACGGCTCCCTGTAAGGCGCTGATGGGGATAATGAGCCGATAATCCGGTCCCACCAAAAATCTCACAAAATGAGGAATCATCATTCCTACAAAAGTAATACTTCCGCAAAGAGCAAAAAGAGGTTCCAGAAAGCAGTACTACCAGAATCGTTCCCAGTCTCCTGGTCTGTCCGGTATTTACTCCTAACCCCCTTGCGGTCTCCTCTCCCATATTCAAGATAGAGATTCTCTTTGATAATCCAATTCCGGCCACAATGCTGGCTGCTATTACCGGGCCTCCGATCCTTAACTGGGACCATGTGACTCCAGAAGCATTTCCCATGGTCCAGAACATAATACTTTGGGATGCATTGGTGTAGATGGCAATGGCCTGGCTGATAGCAGAAAATAATGTACTCACAGTAGCCCCTGCAAGTACCAGCTTCATGGATTCATTTCCCCCCGGAACTAAAATGCTGATCAGATGTACGCTCCCTGCACCAAAGGCGGCTCCAAGAAAAGTCATTCCAATAATCCCGGAATAACTCATTCCCTTTAAAAATATCAGGGAAACAGCTAAAAATAATCCTGCACCTGCACTCAGTCCCATAAGACCGGAGTCTGCCAGTGGATTTCTGGTCATTCCCTGCATCATTGCTCCCGCCACAGCAAGTGCAGCTCCAATTAAGGCACCGGAGATTGCTCTCGGTACTCTCATATCCCGTACCAGCAGATGATTTGAGTCGTCTGCATGAAACGAGAAGAATGAGTCACTAACGACTTGTAAAGTGAGATTGGCGGCACCCGTCATAATGGATATGAAAATTGCCACGCATAAAACAAAGAGGCTGCCTGAAATCACGATTATTACCCGGTTCCTGTATTTCATACTTACTCCTTCCCACCCAATCTGTCATTTGTAAGTGCATTCTGTTGTAATTCATATAACTTTTTTATAAATCCCATTGTCTTTCATAAGTTCCTCGTGAGTTCCTTCCTGAATTGATCCGCCTGGTTCCACTACTATAATGCGGCTGGCATCTTTAATGGTAGAAAACGATGGGCAATTAAAAGTGTGGTTCTTCCTTTGGAAAGTTCTCGTAAGGAGCGGTGGATTTCTATTTCATTTTCTGCATCAAGAGCTGAGGTTGCCTCATCCAGAATCAGAATCGGGGGATTTTTTAAAAACATTCTTGCAATGGAAAGTCTTTGCTTCTGCCCACCGGAAAGCTTGATTCCCCGCTCCCCGATCATGGTTTTCATTCCTTCGGGCTGTTCTTTAATAAAATCATAAAGATTTGCCTGCTTTGCCGCTTTCCACAGCTCTTCCTCACTTGCGTCTGGTTTCCCAACCCGGATATTTTCCTCTATTGTTCCGGAGAAAAGAAATACATCCTGTGCCACTACACCGATATGCTGTCTCAAGGATTTTAAACGGATATCCTGAATGTTCATTCCTTCAATCTGAATGGAGCCTTTGCTGATTTCATAAAATCTTGGAATTAAACCGCAGATCGTACTTTTTCCTGAGCCAGAGTTTCCTACAAAAGCCACAGTCTCTCCTTCCCTTATGGTAAGAGACAGATTCTCAAGAACCGGCTTTCCTTCTTCATAAGAAAAGTTTACATCCTTAAATACAATCTCGCCCTTTGGCTGTTCCAGTTCCACTGCATCCTCACGGTCCTTAATATCTGGTTCTATCTTCATGAGCTCCACGAAATTCTGAAATCCAGCAATTCCTTTTGGGTATCGTGCTGCAAAATTACTTAGCATCTCAACCGGCTTTAGCAGAAGATTGGTAAGCAGAATAAAACTAAAAAATTGTCCCTCACTGATCCTGCCATGAAGTGCCAGCCAGCCACCGGCCAGTATAATTAAAACCGGAAGAAGTTTTGTGACAAAATATGTAATTCCATTACAGGCTGCAATTCGAAGAAAGCCCTCCTGCTGCCGCTTACAGTAACGCTCTGTGGTTTTTTGAAATGTCTCTCTTTGATGTGCTTCACAGCAATAAGCCTGTACCACACGAATTCCGGCAAAATTTTCTTCCAGTTCTGCTGATATCTCTCCCACATTGCCAAACAAGCTCCGTGAAATATTGACCATGACCTTTGTAAAATTAATATTAATCGTTAAAAGTAACACTACATTTATTACAATCAGGCAGGCAAGCAGCTTACTGATGGACAACATGATGATCATTGTGGTAACTAACATAGAACCGGCAACCAGAAACTGCTCTGGTGCATAATGAGCAACCGTTCCTATTTGATGAAGATCGTTAGAAACCTTTGCGATTAGCTGTCCGGTTTTATTATTATCAAAGAACTGATAAGACATCTTCTGCAAGTGGGTAAAGAGATCATTACGGAGGTCATTTTCAATGTACATACCTAGCTTTTCACCCCAATAATCAATGACCATATATAAAAACGTATTTAAAAAATATGCAAGAATCAGTAAAAGACTGATTTTTACCATTTCATCCCATTTCCCCATGGGAAGCAGGTCGTCAACAATATGACTGATGGCATAGGGAAATAATAATTCGACTACAGCTACCGCCACTGCACAGAGTAAATCAATTAAAAATAGAACTTTATAAGGTTTATAATACTTCATTGCCTGTTTTAACATCGTTTCTCTCATTTCTAAAAAATGAAACAGACAGATACATTCGTAAAGACACCGTACCTGCCTGTTTGAAAATACCATTTTCCTTAAGTTTCTGAAATTTAATCTGCCGTTAATTTATCAGTAATAAAATTTACGGTATATAAGGTTGCAAGGGGACTGGCTGCATGTCCACTTCCATCAATCTGGTATATATGTTCATTCTTTACTGCCTTTAATGACTTCCACACAGAGTTGTTCTCAAGTTCTTCCAATAACGGCTCATCCCCATCAAATACATTGACAAAGATGTAATCAGGGTTCATTTTAACAAGTGCTTCCATGGAAATCTGCTCATAAGTCTCTGACTGAGTAAAGCCTTCTGGAACATTTAATCCCAGTCCTTTCTCCTTATCATATAGATCCGGGCGATATGCAACGTAATATTTATCTTTACCCATGAGTGAAAACTGAACTACGGTCTGGTCTTTATATTTTTCTGCCAGCTTTTCTCTGTCCGCCTCCAGCTTTTATCCATATCTTTAATTACTTCTTCTGCCTTGTCCTGTTTATTCACTATTTTTGCAACTTCTCTCAGGCTAAGCCGCCAATCCATCTTGGTATCATTTCCAAAGACAGCAACTGGTCCGATTTTCTCCAGATTCCCAATCTCCAGATTTTTCATATCATAACTCTGGTTTAATATCATATCCGGTTTTAACTGGGCCAGCAATTCCAGGTTAAGCTCACTGGCGCCAAGATCCTTCACTCCGCTTACATCGTACCCCTCAAAGGCATCCCAGGTTTTTATGTAATTATCTGCACCAGATACAGCAATTGGCTTAACTCCTAAAAGAATCAAGGTTTCCCATAATGGAAGATAATTTGTCACCACCGCCAGTGGTTCATTATCAATGACAATGGTTCTTCCTGCTGCATCTGTATATTCATATGGATAAGTTATTCCAGATTCAGCAACTGATTCCGCAGCTGATTCAGTAATATCTGGTGAGTCCGTTATATCTGCAGTTGTATTTTCCCTGTTGCTCTGACAGCCTGATAGCAATAACATTGATAATGTTGTAACGGCTACAATGGATAAATTTTTTTTCATATAATCTCCTTTTAACTTTATCTTTCCTTTATAAAGGAGAATATAGCATAAGAAAGTGGGAAAATGAATGGACTTTTTCCAAAATTAATATGGATTTTTTCCAAAATGGCGATGAAACGCACTGGGCGCTATGCCTGTGCTCCGCTTGAACATCCGACTAAAATGAAGTGCATCCTCATAACCAATCCGTCTGGAAACCTCTGCAATGCTTAAACTGCTTTCTGACAAAAGCTCTTTGGCTTTTTTTAGTTGGATATCCATAATATATCTTTTTGGTGGAAGTCCTGTCTTTTTCTGAAAGGAATAGGAAAACTGCTTCCCACCCATTTTAAAATGTTCTGCAATCTCAGATACAGATAAGTTATCTTCCAAATGTTCATGGATGTATAAAAGTACCTCCTCAATCCAACCCATTGGCTTTTTTGCCAGACTCTCTTCGGAAAAGGCAAAGAGTTTTTCAATCAGCTCATATAATAAAATTTTTGTGGATAATAGATATTTCGTACCATATTGCTTCTGCTGGTCCATAATGTAATCTGTAATTTTCATGATTTCCTCACTCTGACTGGGAAATAGATTTATTATATAATGCATATTTAAAAGAGAATCTATCCTTTCTTCCTCTTGTAACACCCGGTAATGAAGCAATATGAACTCCCACTCTTCCTCTCCAATTACTTCCTTGCTTAAGTTCATATCCGGGCCTGCATGGAGAATGGTTCCTCTTTTCAATTCATAGTTTTCATTACACACCTTAAATAAAGCCTTGCCATGGATAGGAATTACAAATCCGCAGACCCCCTGCATGGTTGTCACAGCATCTACCCTGCTGCCGGGAGGAACGCATATATGGTATGCTTCGTCCATTTCTAAATTTGCTTTTGCATATTTCAACACTAAATTATTTTGATTCATTTGTCTTTCCTCTATGTATGAAGCATTATATCCGTTAAGTTAGTTTCTGCTAACCGTATAGTATACTATAGCATAAGTTCTTGAAATAGGCAATTTTTTTACCATTATCAATAGACTGCAAAATGCAGGATAAAGGAAGATTTACCATTCCCTCACCCTGCATTCACTCTATCTAATCCCCAACCTTCCTTGCCACAAACATCTGGCTGAGCACCAGCCAGTTAGCCCGGAAGAACTGCATGATCTGCCAATATCCAGCTCCCGTTAATCCATATTCTTTTATAAGGTCAAATTTAGCCTTATAACTCCTCACATCTTCAAACCAGACTTCATGTTGAACTCCATACTTCCAATAACGGAAAAATGGTGACATCGCCTCTTCATCAAACTGAATTTCTGCACCATTATCAATAGCAATCTGAACCGCTTCCAGGTTGCTTACGGTTTCCGCCCTGGTGACCCCCCTCTCGTACGGGAGCGGCCAGTCATATCCGTAATTTGGAATTCCCAGACTGATCTTATATAATGGGATTTCAGTAATAGCGTAGTCTACCACTTTTCTGACCATGTTAATTGGTGCTACTGCCATGGGTGGGCCGTATGTATACCCCCATTCATAAGTCATAAGCAACACCCTGTTTGCCGCTTCCCCCAGAAGCCTGTAATCTACGCCCTCATACAAAAGCCCACTCTGGTCGGCCGATGTCTTGGGGGCAAGTGCTACCGTTACCTGATAGCCAAACTGGTTCATGATCTGGGTGATCCGTTTTACAAAGTCCGCATAAGCCTGACGGTCATCTGCCATAATGTACTCAAAGTCAATATCCAGACCGCCAAACCGTTTTTCCTGCATGATCTTACCAAGATTCCATATCAGCCGCTGCTGTATCTGTGGGTTGTGTACCAGGTTTGTTACAAGATTATTATTAAACCGGCCGTCGGGTCCAAAGGGCGTTAAAGTCAGAATCGGGCGCACTCCTGCTTCCAATGCACGATCGATCATCCAGTCATCCGGGCTCTGAGGTGGAACTAAATCTCCCTCTAACGTAAATCCATAGGAAAAAACGTAAAGATCTGTGAGAAATGGGAGAGTTTCATCCAGATTATCCGGATTAATGAAGGGATATGCATAGCCAAACACATAAAGTGGAATCCTGTCTTGGGGAGGACTGTCACCCCTGATATAAAGTGCCTGACCAACTGCCAGGCGGTATGGAGGATAAATCTGATTGTCATATGTCAAAGCTTCTACCGGAACGTTCTGGGACGCGGCAATGGAATCTACACTGTCACCCGGCTGTACTACATATATGTTCATAGCAGCACCCTTTTACCTGAATTGGTAAAGCATATGAAAAATCAGCTGGAAACATGATAGAAACCGCTTCATTTTCCTTCTCTTCATAAAAATGTAATGTGCTTTTTTACTGCCTTCGTTGTATAATATTGAAAAAAGGAGGTTATCAAATGCAAAATATCTTAGTATGTGACGATGACAAGCAAATTGTTGAAGCGATTGATATATATTTAACCGGAGAAGGCTTCCATGTAATAAAAGCCTACGATGGCTTTGAAGCTCTGGAACTACTGGGGGGAGAATGAAGTGGATCTCATGATTCTGGACGTAATGATGCCTGGTCTTGACGGTATCCGCACTACCTTAAAAGTACGGGAAACCAGCAGCATTCCCATCATCATTCTTTCAGCCAAATCGGAGGATACCGATAAGATTCTAGGCTTAAATATCGGGGCAGATGATTACATTACCAAGCCATTTAACCCACTGGAACTTGTAGCAAGAGTCAAATCACAGATGCGCCGCTATACTCAGCTTGGAAATATGAATCAGCAGCCTGCCGGACAGATTTATAAATGCGGTGGACTTGCTATTAATGATGATAATAAAGAGGTTACAGTTGATGATGAAATCATTAAGCTGACTCCTATTGAATATAACATCCTTTTGCTTCTTGTAAAAAACGAAGGAAAGGTCTTCTCCATTGATGAGATCTATGAGCAGATCTGGAATGAGGAGGCTATTGGCGCCGATAACACAGTTGCTGTTCATATCCGCCATATCAGGGAGAAAATCGAGATCAATCCCAGAGAGCCGCGGTACTTAAAGGTAGTCTGGGGCGTTGGGTATAAGATCGAAAAGCAATAGGAGCCACTATGAAAAAAAGAAAAGAAAAGGCCATTCTGGCTCATCTCCTGTTCTCCCTTCTGGTCGTAATCGGTGTCTCTGTCATGTACAACAACACCCATTATGGAGAAGGTATCGGATGGATTGCCAACGAAAGTTATGAAGATACCCCTGACTTTGCAGGCCAGTTAAAATCTGATATCGATGATATTTTTAATTATGTAAAGTACAAGGAAGTATTTGAGACCAACGGAAAACTGGATTACTCCAAATTTATCATACGGGTTGCTGATGGGCCGGGAACTACCAAAGATTTCACATTAGATGAGATGATCCGACATGCCAAATCACAGGGTTATTATTTAAATGAACAGTTTAAAGTAAGCGGCGGTCATCCCAATAAAACAGGTGAAGAATTAAATTATCAGGTCGTTTACCGGGCCTACGAGCCGGACTTTAAGGCCGCTGAACCGGGTGACTCCTTTCAGTCCATTGATCAGCTCTCCTATGAGGTTCTCTCTCATTTGGGCAATTATTACCGGTTCTATTACCGGTTTATCCAGAACCCAGGGAACTTAAAGTTTGAAATCCAGTATCAGAATACAGACAAGGATTATAAACTTTATACCAATTTCCCAGGTAAAACCGTTGATGAGTTTAAATCGCTGGGGAAATATTTATACGTGACTGGTGAGGCACTCTATGTAGACTCCAACTTAACATCTGTTCCAAAGAACGTATCGCCTGAACTTGAAAAGATGAATCCCTATAACAACGGGAATTATCATATGTCTGTGGCTGTTAATACTTCCTATCCTTACAAAGACGCCTATTATCAGGCAGCTGAATCCTATGATCAGATGCGTCTGTTTTACATCGTTGGTATGATCTGCCTTGCTCTTGGAATCTTAGGATGCGCCGCAACACTTTACATGCTGGTTCTACTCACCGGTGCTCCGGAAGAACAAAATTCTTCTCCCCTCATGCAGAGAATGGATCGGCTTCCTGCGGAGATCAGTCTGGTTTTATACCTGGCTGCTTGCGGCATTGCACTGTTGATTTCCCAGCTTATATTTTATAAAATTATCCATCTGTTCCTCTCTACTGAGAATTGGTACTATGGCGAGTTGGTTTTTAAAGTACTCATCTTATATGTGACAGGAGTTTCTGCAGTATTAAACCTCTTAAAACAGTATAAGTCCGGAGTTTTATGGAAGAACAGCCTGCTAAATAAAGGGTTAAGAACCATTTTACTCTATTTTAAGCATCACCGTTTTACAACCAGAATCATGATAACCTATTCTCTGTTTCTGATTTTTAATGTTGTGATGATTATGGCTTTTTCATTTTTACTCTTTACCTATAATGATTTAGAATCCCGTATTCTTATGGGGGCGGTAGCTTTGCTGTTTCTTCTCCTGGATCTTTGGGTATTTCATCAGATGTATAAAAATGCCTGGCAGACGGATCAGATTAACCAGGCCCTGTTAAACATCTCCAACGGAAATACCACATATAAGATTGATACCAAACTATTTTATGGGAAAGAAAGAGAGCTGGCTGAAAATATCAATCATATCAGCACAGGACTTGAAACTGCGTTGCAGGAAAAGGTTCGCAGTGAGCGGCTGAAAGCGGATCTGATCACCAACGTATCCCACGACATCAAAACTCCTCTTACGTCCATTATTAATTATGTGGATTTAATTAAAAGGGAGAAAATACAGGACCCACGAATTCAGGGTTACCTTGAAGTTCTGGAACAGAAATCACAGAGGCTGAAGACATTAACCGAAGACCTGGTGGAGGCTTCCAAAGCAAGCTCCGGTAACTTGAAATTAGATATGACAAGTATTGATTTTGTTGAACTGATCTACCAGACAAACGGGGAATTTGAAGAAAAGTTTGCACTGAGGCATTTAGAGCTGGTGTCTACACTTCCAGATGATACCATGTTGATTGAGGCAGACGGACGGTACTTATGGAGAGTCCTTGAAAACCTTTACAACAATGCATTCAAATATGCAATGGAACACAGCCGTGTTTATGTAGACATTACGAAAGAAGAAGAGAATATCTTATTTACCATAAAAAATATTTCAGAGAATCCGTTAAACATTCGGGCGGACGAACTGACGGAGCGGTTCGTCCGCGGTGATGTTGCAAGAACTACCGAAGGAAGCGGTCTGGGAATCTCCATTGCGAAGAGCCTGACAGAGCTTCAGGGAGGGCAGTTCCAGCTTTATATTGATGGAGATTTGTTTAAAGCAACTGTTGCTTTTCCTCTTAAGAAATAAGGTGAATTCGCTCCCACTTTCCGGTGAGATATCGGATCAGTGATATGATGTAATTAGCGGTCCAGCCGATGGGTACTGCAAACCATACGGCCTGGACCCCGATTACAGGCGCAAGCAAAGCCGCTCCTGATACACGGATAGCCAGATTCACCAGATTGGCAACCGTAAACACCACCACATCTCCTGCACCTCTTAAAAGTCCGTCTGTTATTGCCTTTAACCCAATAAAGATATAAAAGAACGATATGAAATGAACATAGCTGATTCCAGTAGCAAACGCTTCACTTGCGCTGCTTTCATTTAGAAAACTTCTGATAAATATTTCTCCAAAGCCCTCCATTATGATGCAGATAATCACTGCGAATACTGCTGCCATCATGCAGCAGACACCATAGCCCTTCTTAATACGATCTGTTTTTTTAGCTCCCATATTCTGAGCGGTATACGTAGACATGGCATTTCCAAGTGCAAGCATTGGTACGATGCAGATGGATTCAATCCTGGTACCTGCTGCAAATCCTGCCATAACCGCAGATCCGAACCCATTGACAACCGACTGGACCAATAACATTCCAATGTGTACAATGGACTGCTGAAGCGTGGAAGGAATGGCTACCCGCATCATGTGGGCCGTCATCTTCCAGTCATAGATATGGAATAATTCTGTGGTTTCATAAGATTTAAGCCGTCTGATCAGAACTGAAAATGATAGAACGGCTGACAGTCCCTGTGCAATTAAAGTGGCTACTGCGACACCAGATACTCCTTTATGAAACTGTGTTACAAACACCAGGTCCAGCACGATATTTAACAACGAAGAAGCAGAAGATACAGCGGTGTTTTAGAGTCTCCCAGAGACTGAAACACCGCCGCCTGCACGTTATACATAAACAGAAATGGCAGACCGATAAAATAAATACTTAAATATACTGCTGCCTGTTCAAAAACATTGGAGGGTGTATTCATAAGTAATAGAATCCGGTCATTAAAAGCCAGGCCAAGACCACCCAGAATCACACCAATCGTCAGGAAATTAATCAGCGTTGTGGAAATGGCTGTCTTCATATTCCCTGTCTGCTTTGCCCCAAGAAACTGTGATACCACGACGGAGCTTCCGATTCCTCCGCCTACCGCTATGGCAATAAATACATTGGTAATAGAGAAAGATGCCCCTACGGAAGCAAGGGCCTCTTCCCCAACAAAACGTCCTACCACAACAGAATCAATAATATTATAAAACTGCTGAAATAAATTACCAAGGATCATGGGAAGTGCAAAAAGGAGAAGCGACCTTCCCGGATGATCCGTAATCATATTAATTTCTTTTCTTTGTTTTTTCATACCCATTATTCTAGACCGTTCCTATCCAAATATACGCCAGCCACAGATAAAGTTGTTGCTCCACCAGGAGCTTAATGACCGCTCTACCACGCGTCCGTTACTGGAAGAAGCATCAATTACTTTTCCGCCGCCAGCCACGATTCCCACATGACCGCTAACAACGATAATATCTCCTGCCTGCAGACTGCCAAAGCTTGATATCTTCGTATATTTTCCAACACTTCTCCAACCGGAAGAAGTAATATAACTCTGACGGACACCAGCCTGATTTAATGACCAGTATACAAAACCGGAACAGTCAAAAGAGCCTGATCCTTTTGCTCCCCACACATAAGGGCTGCCCAGCTTGGATCTTGCAATGGAAAGGAGTCCGCTGACACCAGAACCGCCCTTGACAGTTCCTCCCTTTCCGGTGGTATTGCCTCCTGATCCGCCGGAACTACCGGCAGATTTTACGCCGCTTCCGGTTAATTTGCTTAAAGTCATCTGACCCACAGCACCATCGGAAGAAAGACCGTTTCTGTTTTGGAATTCTTTAACGGCTTTTTCTGTTGCTTCCCCGTAATAGCCGGTTATGTTGCCTTTCGCCAGATATCCATATTTATTTAAGAGCTGTTGAATTCTGGTTACAGAATCTCCCTGTTCTCCAAGTCCCATACCATTGGGCTGTGCCTCTGAGCTGTTTAAAGCAACTCTGGTTGAGGGTCCCAGATAACCATCTACAACAAGGTCGTTGCGTGACTGGAACTGCTTCACAGCAGTTACTGTGTCATTTCCATAGGCGCCATCCGGTTCCGTCATTAGATATCCAAGTGCCTTTAAGCGCTGCTGGCTGGCAAGCACTACGTCACTTTTTTCTCCATAGGTCAGATAATTGGGACGGATCTCTTCACTGTAAAGCAGGTTAATCGTCTGGCGTCCAACCTTACCATCTACATTAAGACCATTGACTTCCTGAAGTTTCTGAACCGCTACTTCCGTCTCATCACCGAAACTTCCCGAAACCTGTCCGGCATTTGCAAGATACCCCAGTTCATAAAGACGGTTCTGAATCCTGGTGATATCGTCACCCTGAACCCCTTTGGCAACCGCATAATATTTTGCTGACGGTGACATAATCGAATTTAAGGTCTCCGGTCCCACTATCCCATCCTGAACCAGTCCGTTTTGTCTTTGGTAAGTCTTTATTGCTGCCTCTGTCACGTTTCCGAAATAATTCGTAGGTTCATCGTTATCCATAAATCCAAGATCCATCAGACGTTGCTGAAGACTGGCCACGATCGGATGCTCCACACCATTTCTCAGAAACTCCGGTATAGGATTGTCCTTCAGCACCGGAACGTTATCAATATCGGGAAGCAATAATCCTCCCGGTGTCAGAATGTTAACTGACTGCTCTTTCTTTGCTTCAGAGACGGTAGCTACGGAAGGTGTGGCAGCCGCTGTTTTCTTGTTAATTCCACTCTCATTATTGCATGCAGACAGGCAGGCTGCAGTCACTGCGGCCAGTAAAACCGGCCCTGCAAAACGTCTGTTCCAGTCTTTATCTATGTTCATCAATCAATTTCCTTTCATATGTAAAATCAGGTCTATTTTAACACAATTTTGTCGTAAATGGAAAGGGAATTTATTTCATTGCCACATTTAATGGGTTATGGTATAGTAAATATAAGAAATGCAGGTTAGCATTTGCTAACTTTTTCTGATAGAAAGGAGGAATTTTATGACACCAATATTATGGGCTGCCGGAGGAACCGGCTTTACATTTCTGATGACAACACTGGGAGCTTCGGTTGTATTTTTCTTCCGTAAGGAAGTAAACCAATCAGTTCAGAGAGTCTTTCTGGGATTTGCGGCAGGCGTTATGATTGCAGCATCTGTCTGGTCTCTGCTCATACCCGCCATAGAAGAGGCGGAAACAAAGGGCGGCATCGGCTGGATTCCTGCTGCAGGTGGATTTTACTGGGCGTACTGTTTTTAATTGTACTGGATTCCTATCTGCCTCATCTTCATCCAGATATGAGCAGTCCCGGAACCAATAAAGCGGAAGGCGTTTCGTCTTCCTGGAAGCGTACCACACTGCTAGTCATGGCTGTTACCCTTCATAACATCCCGGAAGGTATGGCAGTCGGTCTGGCCTTTGCTCTCGCAGCGCAGCACGGAGGCGATCCTGCGCTTTATACCTCAGCCATGGCTCTCGCCATAGGAATTGGAATTCAGAACTTTCCGGAAGGTGCTGCGATCTCCCTTCCCCTGAGACAGGAAGGGCTCTCTGCAAAAAAGGCATTTATAAAAGGAAGTTTGTCCGGAATCGTGGAACCTGTTTTTGGAATTCTTACCGTAATTATTGCTGGAAGCATTGCACCACTAATGCCATGGCTATTGTCTTTTGCTGCAGGTGCCATGATGTATGTTGTAGTAGAAGAGCTGATTCCGGAGGCTCACTTAGGCGAGCATTCTAATGTTGGAACGCTGGGCGTTATGGCAGGATTTCTTGTTATGATGATACTGGACGTTTCTTTAGGCTAAAAAACGGACCCTGGAAGGTATTACACCATTCAGGGTCCATCTTATTAACATGATTGGTTTTCCGTTTCTTTTCTGTCGCAGTATAAGTGGAACCGCTCCACAAGCTGCTCTAAATATGCCGCCTGACTGGACATCTCCTCGCTGGCAGCTGCACTCTCCTCTGCGGTAGCAGAATTGGTCTGTACCACTGCGGCAATCTGATTCACCCTGCCGGACACATTCTCTACTGACTCAGCCTGTTTTTCCGATGCCAGGGTGATGCGGTTAACCGTATCCACTACCTGATCCATGGTATCTCTTACTACATTCAGTGAGCGGGAAGTCTGCTCTGCAATACCCATTCCCTTTTCCACTGTACTCACAGAGTTTTCAATTAAAACAGCCGTATTCTTGCTGGCTTCCGCACTCTTGCTGGCTAAGTTTCTTACTTCATCTGCTACCACTGCAAATCCTTTTCCTGCTTCACCTGCTCTTGCAGCTTCCACGGCTGCATTTAAAGCAAGAATATTAGTCTGAAATGCAATATCCTCAATTGCTTTCATTATCTTTCCAATCTCCTGGGATGACTGGCTGATCTCCCTCATGGCTTCATTCATGGATACCATGTGATGATTGCTTTCTTCCACTTCTGCCTGAGCCTGTTCCGTAAGAGAATTGGCCTTCTTTGCATGATCTGCATTGTCCCGGATCTGCTCTGAAATATGAGAAATCGCCCCTGTCAGATCCTCTAACGCAGTTGCCTGTTCCGTGGAACCCTGTGACAGAAGCTGAGCCGCATCAGAAACCTGATCAGAACTGACATCAACCTGGGCACTGGCTTCGTGAATATCTCCCAGTGTACTGTTAAAGCTCTTTAATATAGTAACAAAGGAGCTTTTAATTTCTGAAAAATCACCTACGAAATCAGTAATCTGATCGCGCGGCACCGTTAAATCTCCCTTAGACAGCCGTAAGAGAATGGATGATATTTCTGAGATATAAGCATCCAGAGTCTTCATGGTAAGGCGAAGATTTTCTGCCAGACCACCCAGCTCATCACGGGACTGGTATGTAATATAACGGACAGCCTTTAAATCTCCGTTGGCCATCTCCTTTGCCGCCAGATCCAGTTCCTTCAGTGGCTTTAAAATAGATTTTGAGAAAGAGTACCCCGTCACCCCGCATAATACAATGGTCATTACCATAGCCATAATACCTGCCATGAGATACAGGTTACTGGATTTGTTTGCTGCTCCCACAAACCCCTGAGCATCCTTTGCCACAAGATCACCCAGATTCACAGCCTGAGACCTGACCTCTTCAAACTTTGGTTCATAAGCACTTTTTACAAGACTTCTTGCCTCGTCAAGCTTTCCGCCGGAAGTCAGACTTAACACACTCTCTCTGATCTTTGAAGTCTCTGCAATATCAGCCTGTATCTTAGCCAGTATATCCCGTTCTTCCTGAGTTCTTAACTTCTGCCCTAGTTCTGCTACTGCCTGTTCGATCTCCTTACTATCCTGATCCATAACAGTTCTGGCTTCCTCAGTTGCTGAATTAAGTTCAGTCTTTTTTACGCTGGTCAGGCGGTAAAGGGCCATCTGACTGTCTAACAGTCCCCGGCGGATCTCCCATGTGTTCTGAGCTGCCGAATATGGCTTGTCATATAGATCCTGGGCATTGCCAGCAATCTTTTTCATGCCCATTAAAAGGCCGGAAAAGGCAAGTATGCCAAATACAATAATCATACCAAAGGCAGCAAAAACCTTCGTTCTTATCTTTAGATTCCTAAACACTACTACTCCTCCAAATCTGTTTACCCTGTTGTTACCAGGTTTTGCAATGTTTACTATAGCACCAATCAAATACACCGTCAACCGCAGTACTTCCAATAAAAACCATATTTTTGGATAATTTTTCATACAAAAAAAGATACCCTTTCAGCAGGATCTGCCGTTCTCGGGTATCTTTTTTATAACTGTAATTTCCTATCGGATCTCATATTTATGCTTGGTACGCAGTCTTGCCAGAGATCTGGCTAAGGATGCTTCAAAATGAGAATGCTCCTGAAGGCTCTTGCCCTGTCTTAACTGTTCCTCTGCTCTCTCTCTGGCTTCTTCCGCACGGCGTTCATCAATATCCTGAGGAAGCTCTGCCGTATCCACCAGAAGAGTCACACGGTTGTTAACAATCTGAACAAATCCGTTTCCTACCACGGCGTGAATCCATTCTCCGTCTTCGTTCATCAGTCTCATCTCTCCGATGGCAACAGCAATTACCATATCTTCATGATGAGGCAGAACTGCTTTTTCACCATCTGCAAGAGGAATGATTAACTTTTGGCACGGTCCTTTGTAAAAAACCTTGTCACTGGCAAGCACCTGAAGGAAAAATGTACTTGTACTCACTGGCAGCACCTCCAAGTTAAGCCTGTAATGTCCTGGCCTTTTCTATTACTTCGTCAATAGTTCCCACATTAAAGAACGCAGCTTCCGGATACTGATCCATCTCACCGTCGACGATTGCTTTAAATCCGCGGACAGTCTCCTTTAAAGGAACATACTTTCCTGTGATTCCGGTAAAGTTCTCTGCAACAGAGAAAGGCTGGGATAAGAATTTCTGAATCTTCCTGGCACGATAAACAGTGGTCTTATCGTCATCACCCAATTCTTCCATACCAAGAATTGCAATTATATCCTGAAGCTCTTTGTATTTCTGAAGAAGCTCCTGTACTTTTCGTGCTACTTCGTAATGCTCTTCCCCAACTACATCAGGCTCTAAGATACGGGAGTTGGATTCCAGAGGGTCAACCGCCGGATAAATACCCTGTTCCACAATCTTTCTGGATAAAACCGTAGTTGCATCCAGGTGGGCAAATGTAGTTGCCGGAGCGGGATCAGTCAGGTCATCAGCAGGAACATAAACAGCCTGTACCGAAGTAACAGAACCATTTCTTGTTGATGTGATTCTCTCCTGCAGCTCACCCATCTCAGTAGCCAGCGTCGGCTGATAACCAACCGCAGAAGGCATACGTCCAAGAAGTGCAGAAACCTCAGAACCAGCCTGTGTAAAACGGAAAATATTATCAATGAATAAAAGCACGTTTTTATGCTCCTCATCACGGAAATATTCCGCCATGGTAAGTCCTGTTTCAGCAACACGCATACGTGCGCCAGGCGGCTCGTTCATCTGTCCGAATACCAGGGCAGTCTTTGCAATAACCCCGGATTCTCCCATTTCAGTCCATAAGTCATTACCTTCACGGGAACGCTCTCCAACACCGGTAAAAATGGAATATCCGCCATGTTCTGTTGCGATGTTATGAATCAGCTCCTGAATTAAAACGGTCTTACCAACACCAGCACCTCCGAACAAACCAACCTTACCACCCTTTGCGTAAGGAGCAAGAAGGTCGATTACCTTAATACCTGTCTCCAGGATTTCAGCTACCGGACTCTGTTCTTCAAATGGAGGGGGATCTCTGTGAATGACCCACTTAGGACCATCCTTTAACTCTTCTCCATTATCAATGGTATCACCAAGAACGTTAAATAAACGTCCTAAAGTCTGCTCTCCAACAGGAACTTTAATTCCTTCTCCCGTAGCGGTTACTTCCATATCCTTGCACAGACCTTCGCTGGAAGCCAGCATAATACAACGGACTGTACTGTTGCCCATATGCTGGGCAACTTCCATTACGCAGCGTTTCCCGTCATTATCCACCTCAAGGGCGTCTTTGATGCAGGGAAGGTCGCTGCCCTCTAAAAATTCCACATCTACTACAGGTCCTAAGACCTGAACAATTTTGCCTTTATTCATAATCTGTTACTCACAGTCGTGAGGACTCCTCCTCTCTCAATTTATGGAAAATACGATATAGCCTAAGCCTTTTTCTGTTTCTTCTTCTGTGCCTTTGCTCCGCTGATTACCTCGGTAATTTCCTGGGTAATTGCAGCCTGACGCACCCGGTTATAGGTAATTGCCAGATCATCAAGCATTTCCTGGGCACTCTTTGTGGCTGCCTGCATTGCCATCATTCTGGAGTTCTGCTCGCTGGAATAGGATTCCACCAGTCCTCCATAAATAAATCCTGCAATATAGTTAGGCACAATTGCGTCAATAACTGCCTGGGGAGACGGCTTCATGGTGATTTCCTCTAAATGGACATTTAAAGGAACACTCTGTCCGGTGCGGTTCTTGGGAATTGGCAGAAGCTGCCGTATTTCGGCTTCCATTTTCATCGCATTGACCATTCTTGTATAGATCATATACACTTCATCAAGTTTCCCTGAAAGAAAATAATCAACAATCTTCTCTTCAATAATTCTTGCACGGCTCATATTAGGTTTCTGAACTGTATAGCGGAAATCCTGTTCCACCGGTATTCCTTTTTTAGAAAAATACTGCTGTCCCAGATCACCTACTACAAACAGGGTGGGATTTCCTCCCTTATCGATCTGTTCCTGTGCCAGTTTAAAAACGTTGTGATTATAAGCACCTGCAAGACCTTTATCTGCTGTTACTACGATATATCCGATTTTTCGATCCTCTTTTTTGATCTCTGGCCGGGTATCTAAATACTGGTCATCAATGTCGGGCGTATGCCTTATGATTCGGTCAATGGTTCTTTGCAGCCCGTAAAAATAAGGCTCCGTATCAGTCAGGGCTTTTCTGGCCCTTTTTAACTTTGACGAGGAAATGGTATACATCGCATTGGTTATTTTCATGGTACTCTTGATACTGTTCATCCTGCTTTGTATTTCTCTCGCATTTGCCATATCTTACACCCGTTTCTGTTTAAATTCTGCAACCCCGTCAAGAATCTTCTGTTTCAGCTCATCAGACAATGCCTTGGTTTCTTCAATCTCTTTGACAATCTCGGGATGAACACTTTCAAAGAAATCAAGTAAGTTTCTCTGGAATTCTTTCATCTTGGGAACTTCTATATCGAGTAAAAGGCGGTTATTGGCTGTTAACAGACTGATAACCTGCTCATGAAGACTTAATGGGTGGCATAATGGCTGCTTTAACAGTTCTGTTAAACCTCTTCCGAACTGAATCTGTTCCTTGGTAGCTGCATCAAGATCTGAACTGAACTGGGTAAATACCTCCATCTCACGGCACTGTGCCAGATCGATACGAATGCTGCCTGCTGCTTTCATGGCCTTTGTCTGAGCTGCACCGCCTACACGGGATACAGAAAGACCAACGTTAACTGCAGGTCTCATACCAGAGAAAAAGAGGTCACTCTCTAAAAAGATCTGTCCATCTGTAATAGAAATAACGTTTGTCGGGATATAGGCAGATACGTCTCCAGCCTGTGTCTCAATAATGGGAAGAGCTGTAATGGATCCGCCTCCCAGTTCTTCCTTTAAGCGGCTGGAACGCTCCAACAGCCTGGAGTGAAGATAGAAAACATCACCTGGGTACGCTTCACGACCTGGAGAACGCTCAAGAAGCAGAGATAATGCACGGTATGCAACCGCATGCTTGGAAAGATCATCATATACGATCAGTACATCTTTGCCTTTATACATGAAATGCTCAGCAAGTGCTGTTCCTGAGTAAGGTGCAATATACTGCAGGGGAGCTGGCTCACTTGCAGTGGAGGACACTACTATGGTGTAATCCATTGCGCCATAATGAGTCAGGGTATTTACAAGCTTGGCAACGGTAGATGCCTTCTGTCCAACTGCCACGTAAACACAGATTACATCTTTGCCTTTCTGGTTTAAGATAGCGTCTACTGCAATCGAAGTTTTACCTGTCTGACGGTCACCGATGATTAACTCTCTCTGTCCACGTCCGATTGGGAACATGGAGTCAATGGCAAGAATTCCGGTTTCCATTGGAACGGATACACTCTTTCTGTCGATGATACCAGGGGCCTCATTTTCAATTGGGCGGAAATCATCAGAAGGAATCTCTCCCTTTCCATCAATCGGTGCTCCCAGTGCATTTACAACTCTGCCCACAAACTGATCGCCAACCGGAATTCCGGCACGTCTTTTTGTTCTTGTAACCTTGCAGCCTTCCTTTATGTCGCGGTCCGAGCCAAAGAGAATGCAGCCGATATCTTCTCTTCTGATATCCTGAACCATTCCCTTGACACCGTTATCAAATATAACAATTTCACCGTACATTGCATGATCAATTCCGTATACCGTTGCAATGCCGTCTCCTACGCTTAAGACAGTTCCCACTTCCTGGTCTCTGGCATGAGCGTCATAATCCTTAATTTCACTTCTCAATATAGAAATAATTTCATCTGAATTGATGGAAGCCACGTTTTCACCTCCGCATTATATTTTGTTCTAATTGTCTCAGACGTCCCTTTAAACTCCAGTCAGTCTCCACATCTCCCACACGGAGGATGAAGCCACCGATTAAACCGGGGTCTTCGATCATGCAGAGCCTTACTTCCTTTTTCTCATATTTCCTGCAAAGCATGGCCTTTATTTCACGGATCTGTTCTTCATCTGGTTCCGTTACATAATAAAGCGTTGCTTCTAAAATGCCCGCTTCTTTGCATACTTTGGAACGCCAGGCTTCAAATATTTCATCTGCAAGATCCATATCACGGCGATCAACCAGCACCTTAAAAAAGATTCTGATGGATTCGTCAAATACCCGCTCAATAACCCGGTGTTTGCTGGTTTTTGGAACCACAGGGCTGTTTAAGACACGCTTAAGCTCCGGCACTGTTTTAAGCGCCAGAGCCGCATCCTCTATCACCTTCTCGGGAAGGGAGAGTTCATACAGCACCTGCCCGTAATTAATTGCTGCCTGCGTCATGGGAATCACCTGCTTCTGCTAAAAATGAATCATAAAGCGCCTGATTTGCTTTCGCGTTTGTTTCCTGGCCAACTACCTTGGCTGCTGCCGCAATCACCAGACTTGCAATCTGGGCTTTTGCTTCACGCATTGCTTTTTCCTGATCGGCTTCTGTCTTTTTTCTGAGCTTCGCTGATCACGCGTCCCGCATCTTCCTGTGCATCCTTTAAGATCCTGTCATACTGGGCTTTCGCCTGGATTTTCGCTTCCTCAATCAGCTTAGTGCCTTCTTCTCCGGAAGCGGCCAGTTTTTCTTCATACTGCTTTTTTAAAACTGCTGCCTGCCCTTCCGAAGACCTTGCATTGCTGATGCTCTGCTCAATCATCGTTTGCCGTTTATTAATGACATTCATAACCGGCTGAATCAGGAAATGCCTCAGCAGAAAATACAGGACGATGAGATTCACGATATTCCACACAAAGTTCATATCCAGTCTAAGCATCTGTATCGCCTGCCTTTCTAATATTTTTTTCCATGTACATCCTGTCGGTATAAATTATTTAAGGAATAAAATGATAAGAATGGCTACAACGAAACCATAAATAGCGGTTGCCTCTGCAAGTGCACAACCAAGTAACAGCATTTTGCTGATCTTACCTTCTGCTTCAGGCTGTCTTGCAATTGCGTCTGTTGCTTTTGATGTTGCGATACCGATACCGATTCCTGCTCCTAAACCTGTAAATACTGCGATTCCTGCTCCAATTGCTGCAAACATAATTATTTCTCCTTTCATCAATAGTTTTATTCTAATGCTTCTTTCATAAATAGACCTGTTAAAAATACAAATACGTATGCCTGAATCAATCCGTCAAAAATGTCAAAATACATGGTGAACGGAATTGGTACGATGAAACCCGCCACCTGCTTGATCAGTTCCATTACTACGAATGATCCTAAAACATTACCGAATAATCGCATACACAGCGACAATGGTCTGATAAATAATTCCATGACATTCATTGGGGTCAAAAGCGGCATTGGCTCTGCAAATGCCTTCAGAAAACCTTTTCCCCCTTTTTTACGAAAACCGGAGTATTCGATCAGCACAATGCTCATTACCGCAAGTGCAGCAGTGGAATTTAAATCCTTTGTGGGAGGCTTAAATCCAATGATTCCGATTAAGTTCGCCACAGCTATATAAATTGCCACAGATATCAGATAAGGGATATAACGTTTCCCTTCCTCACCGATCAGACTTTCAAAAAAATTGTAAAGCCCGCCGATGGCCATCTCAAGCACCTGCTGTTTCTTTCCAGGGTTCTCAACCTGTAGGTTTCTAACCAGGATGATGGAAAGGACAGTCAATGCCAACATGATAACCCATGTCACCACTACGGACTCAGCGATTGGAATGCCGCCGAATATGGGAATGGTAAAGACCGTTTCGCAGTTCAGTTCCTCTAATAACTTCTCTGCCAGCTCCTCCGTAATGCTCACTTCCTTTCTTAGAGACTGTTTTTCTCCTTTATGGTTCCCAATTCACAATATTGTACGCGTAAATATACAATGTTGCTCAGGTATACCGTGTATCATACTTTCATCTGCAAAAATTGTCAACTTTTTGACTGATTCATAACATCTTATTAATGCGCACAATTGTTTGAACATTTGGAACAATTTTAACTACCTAAAATCTAAAATTATTATTAATTTTTTAACCTAAAATGTAAACGAATTGTAAACTTAATCTCTTTAAAGAAATTTTTCTAGGTTATATGTAGAATTTTTTTCTAATATTTTGTGTAAATTGCCATGTATTTTTTTCGTTTTTTCCAATTCATCGTCATAAGTAACGAACGATCGTCCAAATACTGTAATTAAGATGGATAAAAAACCAACTACCATTTTACCGTGCTAAAGTGACGCTATCAAAACACACAAATGCTCCCACGCATAGATATATAATTTTGATTCTCTCTCTTCTTATTAAAATGGATTAGAAATTGGAAGATACAGGAAAAAAGAAAATGTAAAACACTCTTTTCTTTCAGAAAGGAGCATCAGCCCTTAAGACAAGTATTACATAATCTTTACCGTAATATGCTTGTTTCAATTTAATTTATCCAATAATATGGATTCATCACAATGTGAACGGAATAAGGAGCATTGTTATGGACAACAAACAACAGTTATTAAACAGAATTTTAGAAGGTAGGTATCTGACACCGGTATTCCAACCAATTGTTTCCCTTGTAGATGGGAAAACCTACGGGTATGAAGCGTTAAGCCGGATTTCTCAAAAAGAACTGGAAATGAATATAGAGGAGATGTTTCAAACAGCATTTAAGCATAATAAGTCCTGGGAACTGGAAACTCTGTGCAGGGTAAAAGCACTGGAACATTCCATACATATGGAGCGGGGTAAAAAGCTTTTTCTCAATGTAAACTGTAATATTATATATGATAACGCCTTTCGAGAAGGCTTTACCAAAGCATACCTTCAAAAATTCGGTTTAAGTTCCAATGACATCATTTTTTGAAATAACAGAACGCGTGTCTATACTGGATACCCATGCCTTTACATCTGCAGTTGAGCATTATCAAAAGCAGAACTACGGAATTGCAATTGATGATGTGGGCGCCGGTTACTCTGGACTTAATATAATTGCAAACGCCAGACCTGATTTAATAAAGCTTGACATGAATATGATCAGAGATGTACATAAGGACGAAACAAAGCAGCTACTGATTAAGGCACTGTCTGAATTTGGGAAAAATGCAGGTATCCTTGTAATTGCAGAAGGAATTGAAACAGAAGCAGAATTGGAAACACTGGTTGGTCTGGGAGTCGGTTATGGCCAGGGCTTCTTTTTGGCCTGCCCCGATCCGGAATTTAAGGATATTTCCAAAGAAAAAGCTGATTTAATAAAAGCTGTCAGGCTAAAAAAATTACATCAGAAAAAACATAGCTTCACTTTATCCCATGGCCGGGTATCTGTCACGTTCAGGGCATACTTTTCTCCCACAGGAAAAGGCTCTGAGAATATATGAAGAACTTCAAAATGATCCCTCTATTACAGAATTTACAGTGACAGAAGGCGGCGCTGCCATTGGTTTTATGACCAGAACTTCCTTAATCGAAAAAATTTGGAGGAAGATATGGTTTCAGCCTTAACTCCAAAAAAAGAAGCATACAGCAGCTGACCAGCAAAAAACTTTCTCAGTGTAAATTACGATATGCCCGTAAACCAGGTTTCCAAGCTTGCCATGCAAAGACATTATGACCAGCTTTATAACCCCATTGTTGTGGAAAAAAGAGGGATGTACTGGGGAATTGTGACAATTAAAGATCTTCTAGAAGCCTGTACCAAGGTTGAAGTTAATACTGCCATGCACTCAAATCCATTGACAGGATTGCCCGGCAACCTGCTAATCGACCAGGAGATACTGTACAGGGTATTAAATGATTCTCCCTATTGTATTATATATTTTGATATTGATAACTTCAAATCTTATAATGACGCATACAGCTTTCAATCCGGAGACATGATGCTGATGCTTCTCGCAGATATCCTGAAAAAAGCCGCTTCCAGAAATGAGTTCATTGGTCATATCGGAGGAGATGATTTTATTGTAATCTGCGATTATCATGAAGCAGAAAACTATTGTGAAGAAGTAATTGAGCGCTTTTCTAATCGCGTTTCTTCCCTATACCATAAAGAAGATATGGATCGGGGTTATATCATATCAAAAAACAGGAGGGGAATCACAGAAGATTTTCCTATCGCAAGCCTGTCCATCGCAGGAATTTCAAACCGGGTCAAGGCTTATAAAGATATGGATGCTTTCTCCGCAGATATTGCTAAGCTTAAAAAGAAATGTAAAAGACAGAATGGAAGCTATTACGAAATAGAATAAATGTAAGACTTCTCCTTTCATACACCCTATGATAAGATAATCATGTATAAAAACACTTAAGAGAGAGGATACGGCCAGACTGAAGCAGAGAAATGAAGTTTCATCTTTAGTCTTTGGACTATCAGCAGTACTGTTACAAGGAAGGGAAAATGAGAATGAATGTATTTAAAGAACTATTTTTATCAATTTACGATTTTAAAATCTATAAGGAATTTATTAAAAACAAACGCAGGAAAGTATTCCTGGCTGGTTTTGTTCTTATGGTCTTGTATTTTTCGCTGACCATGATAATCCCATTTTTTAAGATTTCAGTTTAAAACAGGAGGATTTGTAAAAATTATAGAAGATTATATTCCTGATTTTAAATTAAGCGAAGGAACCCTTTGGGTTGAGAAGCCGGTGGAATATGAAAACGGCGGTATGTATGTATACATAAACACCTCTCCGGATACCTCTTTTTATGATGCTGATGAGATTGGAGAATATATTTCAGACTATTATCAGGTAATCCTGATGGATTCACAAAAGGTTATTGTAAAGAACAAAGGCGAAATCACAGGAAGTTACTTTTCCGATTTTGATTTTAATTTTAGCAGAGATGAGCTACAGCAGTGGGTACCCAGGGCCTATCTGATTGTTATAGCTTTTATGGTTCTGGCGTTTATATTCATGACGGGGTTGTTTCTTTGGTGTACTGGTGATTGCCCTTATTGGAATGATAGTCACCTCCTGTTTGAAGTACCGTCTTACCTTTGGACAATTGTACCAGATGTCAGTTTATGCCAGAACACTTCCATTATTGCTTAAAGCTATTGTATCCTTCCTGCCGTTTTCCATACCGATGTTTGGTATTATTAATTTTGCAATTTCTGTACTGTTCCTTGTAGTTGCCATTCAGAAGATGAAGGAATCTGATCTGGTAAAACCCATAGAAATAGTTTCAGAATAAAATAATTATTTTAGATAAAAGCTAAATAAGTAAAAGTCCAGGGTGACTGCCCTGGATTTTCTTGTTAGGAACTATATACATCCTGGCAGCTGCGGCATAATTGAGATACAAGCTAGCGTAAAGTTTTATTCGGATAATGGAAAATAAATAAAAAGAGAACACCACTTTGTTATAAAGTATTTAGCGACTAACTAATACAAAACAAAGGATTGGTGTTCTCTATGATTAACAGTATACGATATTTTAAGGAAGAATGCATCAACAGATTTGAAAAAATGGAAGATAATTTTATGAAAAAACCCACTGCAAATGGCAGAGTACGTAATCAGTATGACTGAAGAGCTCCATAAACTGGGGTTGCGTATGATACAGGATTCTTTAGAAGCAATGGATCAGATGCTTCAGGACAGCCCTATGCGATTAAAGCATTGGATTGTAGAGTCTCACACAACAAAGCAACTGGTGACTTCTTTGGGAACTGTCACATTCCGTAAAACATTATTCACCAATAAAGAGACAGGAACCAGTGAATATCTGCTGGATAGAATCCTTGGCCTGGAGCGGAATGAAAGACTCACACAAGATGCAGAAGCAAGGCTGTTAAGTGAGGCAGTACAGACCTCTTACCTGCGGGGAGGGGAAGAAACCAGTCTGACAAGCGAAGTGAGCAAGCAGACGGTAAAGAACAAACTCCATCAGTTGAATTTTCCAGTACATGAAGTAAAGGCAGAAAAGAAGAAAGTAGACTATCTCTATATCGATGCCGATGAGGATCATGTATCTCTGCAGTGGCGCGAGAAGAAAGGCGATCTGCGGGAAAATGAGAACCATCAGAAAAATAACAACCTGATAACAAAACTGGTCTATGTTTACGAAGGAATAGAAAACGAATCACCGAAGAGTAAACGGCACCGTCTGGTTAATCCGTATTATTTTTGCAGAGTGAATACAGGAGAGGATAATCTAAAGTTTTGGGATGAAATAAATGACTATATCACAAACCACTATGAACTGGAAACAGTCAAAAAAATATATTTAAATGCAGATGGTGGAGGCTGGATTAAAGCCGGAATGAATCGTCTGGAAGGAGTCACATATGTACTGGATGAATTTCATCTGGAAAAATATCTGACAAAACTTACGAGCCATATGAAAGACAGCCGCGATGATGCAGCGGATGAACTCAGGAAAGTGATCAGAAGCAAAACAAAGAAAGAATTCACAAGGCTGGTACCGTTTGGAAGAATATCTGGAGGACGAAACAGGAGTAAAAAGAATTAGGGAAGCCAGGGAATACATTTTGTCTAACTGGACAGCAGCAAAACTAAGGTTAAGCCACCAGGCTGGAGTAAAAGGAAGCAGTACAGAAGGGCATGTAAGCCATGTACTTTCAAGCCGTATGAGTTCAAGACCAATGGGCTGGAGCCGGAAGGGAGCGGGAAAGATGGCACAGCTGCGGGCTTCACCATTCAATCCGAAGATAAATTTACGCAATCCTGAGATACAGCTAGCGTAAAGTTTTATTCGGATAATGGAAAATAAATAAAAAGAGAACACCACTTTGTGATAAAGTATTTAGCGACTAACTAATACAAAACAAAGGATTGGTGTTCTCTATGATTAACAGTATACGATATTTTGAGGAAGAATGCATCAACAGATTTGAAAAAATGGAAGATAATTTTATGAAAAACCCGCTGCAAATGGCAGAGTACGTAATCAGTATGACTGCAGAGCTCCATAACCTGGGGTTGCGTATGATACAGGATTCTTTAGAAGCAATGGATCAGATGCTTCAGGACAGCCCTATGCGATTAAAGCATTGGATTGTAGAGTCTCACACAACAAAGCAGCTAGTGACTTCTTTGGGAACTGTCACATTCCGTAAAACATTATTCACCAATAAAGAGACAGGAACCAGTGAATATCTGCTGGATAGAATCCTTGGCCTGGAGCGGAATGAAAGACTCACACAAGATGCAGAAGCAAGGCTGTTAAGTGAGGCAGTACAGACCTCTTACCGGCGGGGAGGGGAAGAAACCAGTCTGACAAGCGAAGTGAGCAAGCAGACGGTAAAGAACAAACTCCATCAGTTGAATTTTCCAGTACATGAGGTAAAGGCAGAAAAGAAGAAAGTAGACTATCTCTATATCGATGCCGATGAGGATCATGTATCTCTGCAGTGGCGCGAGAAGAAAGGCGATCTGCGGGAAAATGAGAACCATCAGAAAAATAACAACCTGATAACAAAACTGGTCTATGTTTACGAAGGAATAGAAAACGAATCACCGAAGAGTAAACGGCACCGTCTGGTTAATCCGTATTATTTTTGCAGAGTGAATACAGGAGAGGATAATCTAAAGTTTTGGGATGAAATAAATGACTATATCACAAACCACTATGAACTGGAAACAGTCAAAAAAATATATTTAAATGCAGATGGTGGAGGCTGGATTAAAGCCGGGATGAATCGTCTGGAAGGAGTCACATATGTACTGGATGAATTTCATCTGGAAAAATATCTGACAAAACTTACGAGCCATATGAAAGACAGCCGCGATGATGCGGCGGATGAACTCAGGAAAGTGATCAGAAGCAAAAAAAAGAAAGAATTCACAAGGCTGGTCGACCGTTTGGAAGAATATTTGGAGGACGAAACAGGAGTAAAAAGAATTAGGGAAGCCAGGGAATACATTTTGTCTAACTGGACAGCAGCAAAACTAAGGTTAAGTCACCAGGCTGGAGTAAAAGGAAGCAGTACAGAAGGGCATGTAAGCCATGTACTTTCAAGCCGTATGAGTTCAAGACCAATGGGCTGGAGCCGGAAGGGAGCGGGAAAGATGGCACAGCTGCGGGCTTATTATCTAAACGGAGGGGATATGCTGGAATTAGTGAGATACCAAAAAGAGGAACAGCCTAAGGCAGTAGGTGCTGAATATGATGTTCTGAGTGGAGATGTAATTCAAAGGTCAGAGAAAAATCGGCACGGAGAATTGGGTAAATATACCGACCAAATATCTCATAGTATCTCGCTGCATAATAAGAGAATCGTATACTTTAATGCTCATATTTGGGGATTATGATACAAAGCCAGATAAATATCTGAAAGTCACTTTGCTCGTTATTATTGCTCTGCGATCTAGCTCAGGGCTTGTTTTGAATGGAAAAATAATGTATATTAAAGCCACAAGTCATTGCCTGATACGTTATCAGAGCATCGTGGGTGAACTCTGCACCATTCAATCCGAAGATAAATTTACGCAATCCATATTTTGTCCAGCAGTTGACATATACACTATATTAGTGTATTATAAAGGTATCCAAAAAAGTTTAAAATGTTCCATTTTGCACAAAGCGAAACCCCAGAGATGGCAGTCTCTGGGGTTTCTTTTTAGGCTAGCTGTCTTTGCGGTTTCGGTCTAACCATTTGCATATGTAGTATCCTGCTACTTTTGCCATAACCGAAACAAAAAAGTTTAAAATGCTTTCCATTTCGCACCTCCTTCCCCTGCCGGGTTTAGAGTAGCGACAGCATTTACATTATATTTCTTTTTTCATGTTTCGTCTACAAATATTTCCATAAAAGGGAACTCCGTTTTAGGAAGTTCCCTTCTTTTGTATCTCAATTTCCTTGCCTGGTTGCCCGGAGCTGCTCCGATCAGGAATTAAGTTGAGATACAATTTCTTTATTTACGTTTTATCCAATCTTTGGTTTTGATGAATTCCCCTGACTTTTATCCGAAACCAGTGATATTTCTGATTGATTCACCTTCAATGTTCTTTTAATTGATTCTTAATCAATAAAGTCTGCTTTACGGTATTATGGATAAAATATAGCTATAAGAATACCATTTATTATACGATCAAATCTGTTTATTACTATCATTCAAAGTAAAAAATCCCTCATAAGTTGCATTACAAGCTTCTGCAATTTGATGTAAGTCATTTTCTGATAAATTATCTCTATTTATTTTGGCTGTTATATTTTGTGGTGTTGTTTCTAATTTTTCGGCCAGATCACCAATCGTCATATCTCTGGCTGCAAGAATCATTTTTTTTATTTTTGTTGCCATTCTCATTTTATCACCTCCATCACAATTATAAATACAAATTTTTTATAAATACAACAAAATGATTGCAAATTTAAACACTAATTTTAACATTATGTATTGACATTTTTTCTTTGAAGTGTAATATATAAATATATATGTTTAATTTTACAATATTTAAGTTTAATTTAAAACACATTTTAAATTTTAGGAGGTAATAAAATGTATGATGAAAATTATCAAAGCCGACTTAATCTTCAACAGGTTTGTAGCTTTTTTTTGAATGGTATGTCTAATAAAGATTTTGAAGAAGGCACGCCAGAAGAACGAAGTAAAAAAAATTCAGAAAATCTCTATCAATGTTTAGAAACTATTAGAAAAATATTGTATGCTAATGAAGGCGTTTTAGAAGATAAAAAAGAAAGTAAAATTAAAACGGAAGAAATATTTGTAGATGTTATTATGAATAGCGAAGAAAGCCAAGATTTAAGCTATGAAATGGGTTTTCGTGCTGGTTTTATATTAGCTGGTGATATTTATGGCTATTGACAATTTATTAAAAGAGAGGGGGGCTCTGTTTTTTAGCAGCTCCCCCTCTTCTGTATCTCAATTTGCTTTCCTGGTTGCCCGGAGCTGCACCGATCAGGAATTGAGTTGAGATACAATTTATTCATTTATGTTTTATCCAATCATTGAATCTGATGATTTCCCCTGATTTTTACCCAAATCTAGTGATGTTTCTGATTGTTTCACCTTCAATGTTCGTTTAATTGATTCTTGGTCAATAAAGTCTGCTTTACGGTATGCTTGAATTATATTATGCTCTTCTACTGTGAATCCATCTGATACTTCTTTCCCTAAAATCAGCCAATCTAACGATACATGTAGATATTCGGCTACTTTTACAATTTTATCACACTGTGGAGATCTTTCATCCCATCTCCTAATTGTTCCATTTCCTATGCCCAATTCTCTTTCTAAAGCCTTAATGCTCGAACCATCTTGTTTAAGTTTAATTTGTATTCTATCTACTATTCCCATAGTATATCCTTTCAGATAAAATTAGGCATAATGCTACTTTTGCAATTGACAAGTAGATAATAATCTACTATAATAAAAAATGTAAGGCGTGGTACCTTTTCACCTCTTACCGATACGGCCATATTATCATCTTCACAGATGTCTAATATGGAGCTCCAATGCAGGAGCACCAAAAATTTAAAATAAAACGTCGCAGTCTTATTCTAACATTTTTGGCCGCTCCTGTAAACACAGTAACTTATTAATGATGTGTTTGCGGCAGGCTCTTATACCCGCCGCGGATAGGAGGTCAAATGAGTTATAAGCTCAATTTAAACAAATCTAAGATGTATGCACTCATGAATGCAGTCAACAACAATCTTCCAAAAGTGCATAAATGCAACTTTAGTCATCATCGTTCCTGCTACTGGATGTCATATCAGCACCCGGTTACTGGTGACTATATCCATGTGACCGTTACACCCGTCTTAGGCGATACTATCATCTGCTTTCGAAACAAATCAGAAGGCACAGATTACCTGATTGAACATTTCAGTATTCAGTACCTAATGGAACATGAAATGCTCCGGGAGGTGTTCGCATGAGTGTTGCGAAAAGTGTAAGGATTCCGGAAGAGGTTTACGAATATATCAACAATTATTCCGGTGATGGGTTCAACCAGAAATTTGTTAATATTATCCGGGATGCCAGAGATACCGAACCGGAAAGAAATGAAACACTTGATCGGCTTAACAAGCAAATTTCCCAGCGTGAGAAATATCTTAAGGATACTGCTAAACGGTTAGATGAATTAGCATCTGAATTAAGATCATTATCGTTTGACATAACGTATATCCGTAGTCACCATATTATTTAATTCTGTATCTCAAATCCGCTTAATTAACCAGGCTGCAGCTGCAGCAAGTGAGATACACAGAAAGGGGGGATTCATTAGTGGAACGGTACACGGAAGATATGAAGCTTTGGTTACTTGATCTGGCACATAGGAATTTAAGTGACAAAGATATTTTAAAAGGCTTTATTAAGTACTACGTTTTATTTGACTTTGGTATTGACCAGGTTGTTAGTGATATTGTTTACCATACCATGTATGGCACGGCAGGTGTTATAAATGCAAAAGAAAGCATTACCAGGGTTTTAAACCAAACGCTTCAAGAGTAAAAAAAGCGTACCTTAGAACAACTTACATATAGCTTTAATCAGAAATGATATTCGGGCCGGGTTTTAGTTTAGGCCCGGCCCGGATTATTGACCGGGCGGCACCTCCCCCGCTGTTCGGTCAGGCACCCGGCGCAGGCGCAGCCATTGCGCTGGGTGCTTACAATAGCTTCCGCCTGGTTGACACAATCTCCCCTTTTTTCCTTGATTACCGCCCCGCCTGGCTCCGTATCGGGTATCCGGTACGGCAGCTTGGCAATTTGGGGGCATCGCCGGGGGGCCCAAATTGCTCGGCCAATACCTAAATAACAATCAGGCCTTGGCCCGGCTACTCTCCCGGATTTTAAACCTTGTAGTATATCAAATATGTCATATTAATTACAGATAGCCTTTTAGAGCTGTCTAAGACGAAAGGAAGGTATATTTTTATGAAAATGCAGATTATTTTACTCTATGCTGGTCAGTATGATATGACCGACGATTCAGGAAAACGTGTTCAGGGTACATCTGTCAATTATTACTTTAACACGGATTTAGTTGCCGAGGATAATGTAAACGGAACCAAGGGAACCCGCCCGGCGAAGTCCTCTTGTGAGTTTCAGGTAATGGGAAAAATCAAGAGAGCTCCTGCTCTCTATGATGCGGAATTCAGCATGTCCATTGGTAGTGATGGAAAGCCAGTCCTTAAGATCATAGATCTTGATTATATTTCCGATGTACAGATTACTCCTGTTCCTGACAGCCTGTTCAATGCAAAGCAGGAACCAGATCAGAAGCCTGACAAGAAGGTGAGCTGATGATTCTTTCTACATCATCGGAAGCTGATTTTGATTTAGAGGTAGCAGAAGCGGAAGCATATACCCTTGAAGATGGGGAAGAAACCTCTTCCGCTGCTTCCCCTTACTATGATTTTGCAATCGTTCTTTTATTGTTTTTAGGTATTCTGATCGGTGTTTGTCTGATAGGCAGGAGGCGCTGGCATGATTGAAACATACATAGCGGTATGTTCCGGTGGTATTTGTATCGGAATGGTATTAAAACTGATTGTTGAACTGATTTTCTATGTAATTAGCTCCCTACTGGGGTTAATGATAAAATCTTAAAGGAGGATATTTTATGACTAACAAAATTCAGGAAAATGCACGCAGGATCGGACTTATTGCTCTCCCAGTTGCTGTATCAATGGCTACGGCTATTCCAGCTTATGCAGCGGAAGGTGCTGTTGATATCACCGGAACTCTGACAACTGCATTTACCAGTGTTAAAAGTGACATGCTGGCTACGATTGGCGCGGCGCTCCCGATTGCTTTAGCTGTTGTGGGTGCTGGAATGGCAGTCAGATTCGGAATTAAATTTTTCCGCCAGATCGCAAAATAAAGACCAATGTCACGGCAGATCAGGAAGGGCACGCCCTGCCCTTCCTTTTTTGTACAATTTTTATTGTATCTCACTTCCTTTTCCGATCGCAGCTGCTCCGGCTCTCCTGCAGGAAAATTTGAGATACAGGAAAGGAGCTTTTATGTGTAAGATAAAAAGGTTTTTCTGTTTAAGCCTTGCTGTTTTCATGCTGGTCTTTACTCCTGTCAGTGATTATCTTGGTGCCAGGAATACTTATGCCGTTAATGCGGCTTTGAGTGCTGTTGAATATGTATGGACAATTTTAATGTCAGCTAGAGGTGTAGATGTTGCCAGGGAGGATCTTGGTTCTGTTATTAGTGATATTGGGGACTTTGTAAAAATAGATACCAGATACCTGCCTGTTTATAAAGCTATGGTCGACTTTTCTTACGGGTCTGTTGTTAAGTTGGGACAGGAAGCCATTGATATGGTCACGGATTATTTTAAGACGAAAAGCGGTTATGGAACCAATACCGGAATCAGCAAACTACAGATCGGGGCTGATAATTCATTTGAAAATTCCTACTCCTACAATATGGGAGTTGACCTATCTAAGTTTAACCCAGCTTTGTCGGCAGATGATTTCTATTTTTCGTATGACCATTCAAGTGATACTCTGATTCGCCATTCCGATATATTTCTGCTGCAAAAGGATAAACGTGTTGGGGGCGTTTTGTCTGGCTCCAGAACTCTTGAAATCTATTATATGAATGATGATGGTAAACTGGTTTCTCCAGTTTCCAGAGTTACCTATTCAAACAATTCCGGTACTAATACTTACTACCCCTACGAAAAGAACAATTTCTCCTACATGCTGATATCCGGTACTGATTATACCGCAGAAACTATGTCTAATATTCCTTTTCCTGTTTACGGCTCTCTTGACGAATTAAAGACGTATCTCTCTTATGGAACCCTTGGCAAAACCATCAATGAATATACTGGCGCTTATACCTGGGTGGATGTTAATTCCGATGTTGATACACAGCAGCGTGATGTTACTTCCGATGTTGAGGTCACCATTCCGAAAGATTCTTATGTTGCAGAACAGCTTGTGTCTGATGTGCAATCATCAATTACCGCTGCTGACCGTGCGCAGGTCCTTGCACCAACCATCAACGTTACATACGGGGAAAAGGCAGAAGAGGGAGAAAATACAGATACTTACCCCTGGATACCGGATATTACTAAACCGCTGGGCGTAATAACGGATGTAGTTAAAGCAATATCCAGAGGGTTAACGGATATTAAGAACCGGATACTTGATATCCCGGCTGCTCTTTCTGGCATTCTGGATAGTGTTAAGGCCCTTCCTGTTTCCATTACCGAATCCATTGCGAAATCCCTGGCCGGGGAAGAGGATGCAAAGGCGAATAACTGGCAGATACAGTCAGATATAACCAGGAAGTTTCCTTTTTGTATTCCTTTTGATTTGTTTGCCTGTATTAGTGTATTTCAGGATGCTTCTACCATTCCCCGGTGGGAGCTGCCATTTAAGATAGAAAGCCTTAATATCCATGAAACCATTGTAATTGACCTGTCTACTGATGACTGGAAGCCTATGGTCATGCTTATTCGGATATCAACGCTGATTGGTTATTGTATCTGTCTGATCGTCGTTACCAGAAGTCTTGTAAAGGGGTGATATTATGTTAGAACAAATCCGGTATATCTTAATAAAGCTCGCCAATGCCTGCGTGGTATTTCTTCCTAACAGTCCATTTCAATCATTTTTTAAGCCAGATTGATAAGATACCCTTTTTAGGATACTTAAACTATTTTGTGCCTGTGGCGCAGATCATAGCCATTACCCAGCTTTGGATTACGGCGGTTGGTCTGTTTTACCTGGTACAGCTTGCCCTCCGTTGGGTAAAGATGATTGAATAGTGTATCTCAAATGAATCACCGGCTGGCTCCGATCGGCTTCGGCCAGGAAGAAAAACGAGATACAAGGAAGGATTGTTTATGATTTATTTTTATTCGGGTACTCCCGGCTCCGGAAAGTCCTATCATGTTGCAAAGGACATTTACTTCCAGCTTAATCACGGAAAGAATGTGATAGCGAATTTTGATATTAATTACGATCTGATAAAAGCTAAGAAAAAAGGCTATTTCTTTTACAAGGATAATTTCGATTTAACGGTTGACTGGCTCTTAGACTTCTCCCGTTTGTGTCACCGCCGTGATAAGAGGGGAAAGATTATTGAAGGTCAGACCTGGCTTGTTATTGATGAATGCCAGCTTATTTTCAACTGCCGTTCCTGGAACGACCGGAGCCGCCAGCAATGGGCCAACTTTTTCACCCAACACAGGAAGTATGGTTATCATATCATACTGGTCAGCCAGTTTGATCGCCTGGTTGACCGTCAAATCCGCAGCCTGATCGAATACGAATACCGTCACCGTAAGATTAACAACTTTGGTACGGTGGGATTCTTCCTGGGGCTCTTTTCTCTTGGTCATCCCCTTTTTATTTCTGTTGAATACTGGTATGGGGTTAAGGAAAAATGTGGCGTTTCATTTTTTTACGGACGTAAGAAGTATTATCGCATGTACGATTCATACAAGTTGTTTGACGAGGGCACCCAGGGCGGATAGGGGTGGCGCAGCCGGGGCCCCTGAACGCGCCGGGCGCCCTCGCCAACACCCAAACCCCCCTTACCACGTGCCTGTAAAACGTGGTCTGGAAATACATGAAAAATTAGTATTTTTTCTAGGAAATACAAGGGCTGAAAGGTGATTTTAAAATTTCCCCAACTATGGGGTTTGGGGAAAAACTTTAGCACATTAAAGTGAGGTGTCTAATGATTGATAAAAGGCAATTTAATAATAGTAAAATTTTTGATGAAATAGATAAAAATGATTTAGATTATTGGTTCGGCTTTAAGAAAAAGAAATTCCTACATAACATTGATACGTTTTATTATTCAGTTAAATTTGTAAATGACTTCACCGCAGATTCTTTGGATATGAAAGTCATGGAGTTTCGAAAATACTTCGACGATGTGAACCGGAAGCTTTCTAAAAATGTAAATGTTGATTTCCTGCGTCTTGAGTTCGGTTCCGGATTCTTCTTAAATCTTAGACCGTTCAGTTTTGCAAAAATGTACAATGTATGCCTGGAATATCCTGAATGGTTTGATATCTTCTTAGCTCCTGTCGTTCCAAAATCCTCTGATTCATCGGTATCAGTTACCTGTGAATTAGTGGTACAGATTAGAAGTTATATGCTTTGGATGTACGGTGTCAATGAATCATTCGAACGGTCTTATGAATATGTCCAGGCATTAGCCGATCACTTCGGCTTACAGATCGCCTATGCCCAGGAAAACCGAATTGATTACTGTTGGCACAGCAACTACTTAAGTAATCCGGAACGCTTCTTTTCTCTGGAAAACTTTTACAAAATGCGTGTAGATCGCTTCAATGATGCCGTTACACATACAGAGAAGAAAGGCAGTCAGGATTATGAGATTGATTATGTTGCCCTGGGAAAGCGAACGGATAAAGTCTTTGTACGAATCTATATGAAAAGCAAAGAAGTTGTTGAAATGGGTTATAAGGGCTGGTTCTTTTACTTCTGGCTGTTCAATGGCCTGATTAACCGCTATGATCTGCACGTTTATGAGGAATGTTATAAGCGTCGGAGCTGGCAGTACCTTAATATGGCTCGTGCTTCCTTCTACCTGGAACATGGTTCCGATGAATATGCTAAGTCAGTCTGCCGCAGGCTCTTGTCTGGAGAGCAGACCATGGAGGAAGATACCTTACAAAATTTGTTGATACTCTTACACCAAAAGTAAACCTGATTATGAATGTAGAGTATCAGACACGCCGCCGCCATTCAAAATCATATGTACTGCTTCCGCTTCGGGATAACAAGTCAAAGTTAACCGCTAAAAGGATTTATGATTACCTGGACAATCGGAAACTGATTATGGATTATCTGACTAACTATGTATTCCGTCTGGTAGAACCGGAAGGGGATGTGAATAAATCTCGCCGTGAAATGTGCGGTTTCTGGAAGTCTCTGCGCAGCTGTAAACTGATTGATGTACATGTTCCTCCGAAGCAGCTTAAACTGGTACGGGAATATAGCCGTCATCTGAATGCCGATTTGGTAAAAAGGCGGGCTATCAATAGTATTGTAACGTTAGGATTTTATAATAAGGGAATGAATGAAGATGATATCATGCAGGATGTTGTAGATGCACTTTGTACGTTAAATGATAATGATGTTGAGAAGGCTTTACGGTATAAAACAAAAAAGGCCCAGCAGCTCAACTCGGATGAACTGCCGGGCAGCCTTACATATACTGCAAGGTCTGAACTCACGATCATAGATAAAACGACTGGTGAAGTCTATAGTCATAATAGCATGAGCAAAAATGAATTTCAAGGAGATTTTACGAATGAATAAGATAACGGTTAAAAAGGCATTTGAAAAATTTATGGGCTTAAAAGAATCTTATTGTGATAATAGTACCTGTAAATATTATGAGCAGAACTTAAGTTTTTTCTTTGAGTTTTTGGTATCAGAGTTTAAAAAAAACCGATTGATAAAATTCCGGTGGATAGCCTGGCTCCTGATATCGTACAAAGCTATATAAAACATCTCAGATTTAAACCCAAATATGAAAATCATCCGTTTAAGATCGGGGACGAAAAGAAAGGACAACTGAAAAATTCTACAATCAGAATTTATACCAGAGCGGTTAAGGTGTTCTTTAACTACATACGTGATGATCTGGACTGTGAGGTTACATTTAAAAGACCCCGGCTTCCAACCAACGATTCCCGGATACAGCTTCCTTTATACAGCCATGAGGTTCAGGCTCTTGACCAGGTATTCTTAAACTCAACTGAAATGGGACTTAGAAATTTATGTATTATTCATCTTATGCTTGATGGTGGTCTAAGAAGTGAGGAAGTCATTGGTTTAAAGGTTAAGGATATTTGCTTTGACAAAGATTACATATTAATAGAAGATTCAAAGAATCACAAGTCCCGTATTGTTCCCCTGGCTTGGAATTTACGAATATATTTACGCAGTTATTTGGATTATCGTGATTTTAAACCTATGGACGCACTGATTCTTAAAACAAATGGCTCGGAAGCTATCAACTATAATGTATTGAAGCAGCTCTTTTTCAGAATAAGAAAATGGACTGGTGTTGAAAGGCTGCATCCGCATTTATTAAGACATACATTTGCTGTCTCCTATCTGGTCGGCGGTGGAAACCTGGAATTTCTTCGAGATATGCTGGGTCATAGTGATTACACTACTACCAGGGATTATGTGAAAATGGCAAATCAGTACCGCATGATGGATGCAGATGTGTATAAGTTGGATGCTATTTTCTTCCGTCAAATAAAATAAAGTATCTCAATCAATCTTCCCGATCGGCCAGAGCTTCTCTGGCCGGGAACTTAATTGAGATACACTTTTTTACTTGTAAAATTTTCCATTTATCATATAATTAAATATAGAATTATTAATCTTTTTTTAATAACGTGACATTATAAGCCAATATTATAGTAATAATAGGAAATTGGAAATACAAGAAATTTAAAAGAAGAATGGAGAATAATAATGGAAAGCAATAAAATTTATGTACCTAGTAGATTTGAAAATATTTTAAACAACTACAAAGATTATTCTACAATTTATGTAAAACCTAAAGAAGATATTAAATCTATGCTTAATCTTACTGAAAAAATGAATACGCAAAAAGGGGGTGCGTTATCTATTTTAAAAGGGAAAACTGGTATTGGAAAAACTACAATGATATATACATTAACACATTATGAACCTCAAATTTTTGATAAGGTTATAAGCATTCCCGAAAATATAGAATTTCCAGATATTCTTAATAATATAAAAGAAAAAATAGGTGAAGCAACTGAGCAAATTAAAATAGTTCTGCTAGATGGTAGAGAAATTATTGATGATGAAACAGGATTAACAAATTTTTTGACTAGTTTAAATCAATTATTAAGACGTAGAAAGGATTTGCTTGTTTGTTGGCCAGTAAATAACGAAGAATGGTATAATAAATTAGTGGAAAAAGGGCGGGAAATCGGTGGAAAGAATTTTATACCTTCACAAGCTACAATAGAAGTTCAAGGTCCAGAGAAAGATACGTGGAAACAAGCTCTTGAAAATTTACTTATTTTTATGGATAAAACTTTTGAGGAGTTATCAATAGATGATACTATGATCAGGGATATACTTAAAACATCAAATACATTAGGAGAGTTTTTGGAAGAAATTGGAGATGTTGTTTCAGAGCGTTTGTCAGAAATGCATAATGAAAAAGAACTCCCAGAGCTTTTATTTATAATTTCATCTGGAAAGAATGTTGAATCTGAAGCAAATCGCTTACGAAGGGCTGGTAGCTATATCTTAAAAGCTGAGGAGCTAAGGAGTTATTCACCCAAATCGGAACCGGGTAAGTTTTGGGCTGCCAGAGGAAAAAAACTAGCTCAAGAGAATTTGGGATACATAATAACATTATTTGGTGCAAAGTTATTAACTGTCAAATCAACAGCAGTAAACTATTCATGTAAATTTTATGGAAATAAAGAGTTGGAAAAATATACTGAAGACAGTGGTATGATTATGCAGAAAGCAAATGGAAAAAAAGCGGTTATGAGTACAGACTTGTATAAGTTTATTTTTAATGAAATTTCAGAAGAATTAACATCAACTCCTAAAGGACACATTACAGAGGATAACTTGCAATTATATAAGAAAATCCAACTTAAGTCAGCTACAATGCATAAAGCTATTAATGAAGCCATTTGTAATTATTTTAGCGAAGTTATTAATGATAATAGCATTTTTAGAATTACAAATGTTGAATACGATGCAGGTGATGGAAACCTTCAAGTTGATGTTATAGCAGAAATTAATGGTAAGGAGTATTTTCTTGAATTTCATCATCTTAGTAGTGGCAACTGTAAAGCAGCAAGTATTTCGAGTTATATAATGGATAAATTACGTTCATATGCACAGCATTATGAACTTATAGCAAGATAAAGCTTAATAGAACGGAGGAATTCTATATTTACATAATAAAATTCTGAATACTTAATATTAGCGGAATAATGGGAAGTCTAAATCCAAAATATAAATTACGAAAGGGGTGCTGATAATGAGTTTAACAGCAACTGGATGGAAAAATAAAAACGGAACAAAGGATCGTTCTTGCAACTGTGGTTCTTGGAAACAACATTGGATAAATGGTACTGATAAGTCTTGGCCTAAGCAGTGTTGTGTTAAAGGATGTAGTAATGATGCTACATTAGGTGCACATATTATTAATAAAAATGTTAGTGGTGAATATATTATACCGGCATGTGATTCATGTAATCAATTAGTAAATGAATTTGATTTAAAGGGTGGTATAACTTTGGTTTCTGCAAACAAGCAAGAGACCTGTGAAAAATAGAAAATGATAATATAAAAGTTCTTAAGGTATTCTGGTAATTTAAACTTCCCATTATGAAGTTATTATATAAAAAATATTTCCAGAAACAAAAAGAAGTACTGTCCCCGACGCTCGCATTCGTCAAAGACAGTACTTTTTTTACCCCTAAGTCCTTCCCAAAGGACAAATAGATTCCGACCATTATTTTTTCACAAAGGAAAAGCACCGACCCCGCAGCTCTCCGTCTGCAAAACCAGTACTTTTTTAGTGCGCCTTCAGGGACTCGAACCCTGGACAAATAGATTAAGAGTCTACTGCTCTACCAACTGAGCTAAAGGCGCTTGTCTTTCGTTTTTTCGGTGTGCTCTTGTCTCAAGCACGTGTGTAATTATATAACCGTATTCAGCAAAAGTCAACACCTTTTTTACAAAATATTTACAACTTTTTCGAATTTATTTATTATTTGTACTTTTTTTATTATTTCCACCCAGTGTTTTGTTCACTTCCACAAAAGATTTGTTCCATGCGAGCATTTTCTTATTCAGCTCAGTTTTATCGCTGGTTGCCTGCAAAAGCTTATTTGTTACCTTATCTTTCATTCCCATGGTACGCTCACCTGCCTCACCTTTTGCTTTATTATATGCAAAACCGGCCTCCTGGTTATAGAAAGAAGACCGGTAATTATTTTTTTAGATTATCGACAGGCGATCAGCTTATAAATAGGATTTCCTTTTGATGAAAACTTTTCTTCATATTCCGTCATTACATTTCCGATTCCCATTTCGCTGTTGTGTAAATCATAAGTGAAGTCTGCAATCTTCCACCCAGCTCTTGGAATGGCTTCCAGAGAATAATCGAACAATCCCCTGTTATCAGTTTTAAATTCTACTACACCATCTGGTCTTAAAATCTGATTATATACTGCCATAAACTCTTCAGAAGTAAGCCTGCGCTTTTCATGACGGTCCTTCGGCCATGGATCTGAAAAATTGAGATAGATTTTTTCAACCTCACCCGGCGCATAAATTTCAGCCAGATTCTTGGCATCAACGCACATGAAGTAAATGTTATTCAACTCCAATTCTGCCCGTTTCTGTAATCCCCGCAGTAAAACACTGGGATACCGTTCAATACCGACATAATTAATATTCGGATGAAGTGCAGCCAGTTCCATAATAAAACGGCCTTTTCCCATACCGATTTCTATTTCTATTGGGTTTTCATTACCAAATACATCCTTCCAGCATCCTTTTCCCAGACGGGTTCTGGATTACATAAGGACTCGCAGCAATTTCCTCTTCCGATCCGGGGATGTGACGTAGCCTCATATCTTTATTCCTCCAATTAATCATCTTTCCAATTCAATTCAATGCCTTAATGGCGTATGGCAGATAGATTGTATCATATCGGATATAAAATGCGCAAGTTACTCCTCCTATTTATAGGCGCTCCTCATATGTTTTTTAATTTTCTCTTACAAATTCAAAAACAATAAAATAACAGGTGCGCAATTTACTATAATCTAGTATAATGTCTGTATATTAGGATAGAACCGTTTTGCAAAGGAGGAAATACATGGGAACTACAGATAACAGTCTCTGGATCAAAATCCAGCAGGGTTTGAGGGAAACTGAGGCACTTATGAACCAGAAGCAGTATAACATGGTCATGATCAAAGCTCGTCAGACTCTGGAATATATGATTCATTTTCTTGCCGAAAAGGCTTTGATAGTGGAAACCGATCTGGCAGACAGCATTGACCAGTTATATGAAGGACGATTTATTTCCCAGACGGTCAAAGATCACTACCACCGGATCCGGGTACTTGGTAATAAAGCAGTACATGAAGGTAATGACAGTCCCTATGATGCTTCGGAAGCCTGTAAACTGGTTTCTATTGAAGTTACTGCCTTTACAAACGCATTTCATAAAAGCAATCAGGGTTCACAAACCCAGAAACCACGCACTGCAGGCGTACAGGCCGCTCCCATCGCATCAAGAGCTGCCTCCCAGAGAACTGCCGCTACGGCAGACGAGCCCAGAAGAACAGGAACGCCTCAAAGAGCCAGTACCGGTACTTCCCGCAGAGCGCCACAGAGTTCTGGTTCCAGATCAGGTCAAAGACCACCTCAGGGTGCTGCCCAAAGAAATGACAGACGCCCGGCTTCTCAAAACAGAAGCCGACGCCGAATCAAAAATAGACGTTCTGATTTATCCGGTTTATTAAAGCCCCTTCTTATATTTTTACTTCTTTTTGTTGTCGTGCTGATTATTGTAAAGCTGATACCAGGAAAAGATAAAAAGAATGAGACTGTACCTACAGAGATTTCATCAGAAGTTACTACTGAGCCAATATCTACTACTGCGGAAGCTGTCACTGAGCCTGCAGAAACGGAAACAGAGCCTCCGAAAGTTTATACAACTAAAAGTAAACTTAATGTCCGGTCCAAACCTGCTTCCGACAGCACAAAGCTTGGAAGCCTTGCGTCTGGTACTGTTGTGGAATATGTTGAAACCTATGATGATAAATGGACCGTTATCACGTTTGAAGGGAAACAGGCCTACGTAGCAACAGAATTTTTAACTGTCACGGAAGGAACTGGTAAATCAGAATCAGAATCGGCTTTAGAAACCACGAAAGCTGCAAGTCAATAATATTATGAAGCGAAGAATCAAAAGTAAGCTGCTTTTGATTCTTCGCTTTTTTTTATGTATATAATGCATAAGTATAGTACGGTTGGCATACTTTATATTTATGTCAAAATTCAGACTACTATTTGTTTTTTTCCAAATTACTATGGAAATTTTTTTTAATTGTAGTATTATTAATAATTAGAACCTTTTTATTTAGTTCACTATTCACAAAAGGAGGGCAAAAAATGGATGTTGTGATTGATAAAATATCTGAGATCGAATCAGCTGCTACTTCCATCATGGAGCATGCCAATGAACAGAAAAAAGCGTTTGCAAAAGAAATGGATGAACGCACTGCTGCATTTGATGCCCAGCTGGAACAAGAAACAGAAAAAGAAATAGAGAAACTGAGAGCAGGTATGGAAATCAAAATGAATCAACGCTTAAAGAAGCAGCGGGATGAATTACAGGAAATCCTGAAGGCTATGGAAAAAAACTTTGAAGTCCATCATACCCAATATGCAGAGGAACTATTCAATAACATGATAAAGGAGTGATTCCATGGGAAATCTGTTATCCTACAGCGGTTTGACAACCAAGGTACGGGCGATGGAAAGCCATCTGATCTCCGACAGCCAGTTCCGTGATATGGCTGCTCTTGAAACAGTTTCCGATGCAGTGGAGTATTTAAGACACTTAAAAGCCTATGAGGGCTTGTTTTCCGATGTGGATGATGAAAAACTTCACCGGGGTGCGATTGAACAGCGGCTTATCCTGTCCCTGTACCAGGATTTTGCAAAGCTCTACCGTTTTTCCAACTTAACGCAGCGTAAATTCCTTGACTTGTATTTTATGCACTTTGAAATCGATATCCTGAAAAAATGTTTCCGTAACGCAATGGGACGTAACCAGCTGGATATCGATCTTTCTGTGTTCAGGGACTTTTTTTTCAAACATTCTTCACTGGATTTAATGAAGCTTTCCTCTTCTGCAAATTTACATGAATTTATTGCAAATCTGGAGGGCTCCATCTATTATGATCTTCTGATCCATTTGGAAGAAGGAACCGAAACCACATTGTTTGATTATGAAGTACATCTGGATCTGCTTTATTTTAAAACAATATGGAAAGTAATGAGTAAATACTTAAACAAAAAGTCCCAGGAACTTTTAATCCAATGTTTTGGCAGTAAACTGGATTTGCTCAATATTCAGTGGATATACCGTTCACTTAAATATTACCATTTGAATTCCGCTGACATTTATGCACTTCTTATACCTTTTCATTATCATTTAAAAAAAGGATCAGACTGCAAAGCTGGTAGAATCCGGGACGATGGATGATTATTTTTTGCCGTCCTCAAAACTACCTATTACGGTCAGAAGGCAGATATGGATGTAAGGGAGAAACCGGATTTAGAGCAGCTTACCAGTGAGGTTCTTGATAAGATATACCGTTCCACAAGCAGACAGAATCCGTATTCCATCGCAACATTAAATTCCTATCTTTATTTAAAGGAGGAGGAAATTCAAAAAATAATAACACTCATAGAGAGTATCCGGTATCAACTGAAGCCGGAAGAAATTATCTCCTATGTAGTTAAACAGTAAAGGGGGTAGCTTTTCCTGTGATTGAAAAAATGAAGTTTTTAAGTATTACCGGGCCTAAAGAAGATATTGACCGGGTCATAGATACCTATCTGTCCAAATATGAGATTCATTTAGAGAACGCGTTATCCGAGCTGAAAACGGTAAAAGATTTACGGCCTTATATCGAAACCAATCCACATAAGGACACATATCAGCGCGCCCAGGAGTTGTCCAGACTTCTTCCTGATAACATTACTGATACAGGCTTAAAGGATGTATCAATCGAAGAAGCGGTCAGAACGGTTGAGGAAATTGGATCTCAGGTGGAAGAACTGACCACTGAACAGGCAGAATATCAGGAAAAAATTGATGCCTTAAACCAGTCTCTGGAAAAAATAATACCGTTCACGGGATTAAATTACGATTTGAGTTCCATTTTGCATTTTAAGTACATCAAATTCCGTTTCGGACGAATTTTACATGAATACTATAACAAATTTGAAAGCTACGTTTATGACACCATAGACACAGTCCTTTATAAATGCCGGGAAGATTCAGAATACGTCTGGCTGGTTTACTTTGCCCCAGATACAATCTCTAATCAGATTGATGCTATTTATTCGTCCATGCATTTTGAACGATTCTTTGTGCCTGACGAGTATAAAGGTACTCCTTCTGATGCCATTCATAATTTGCAGGGTAAAATAAAGGTACTTGAGACGGAACAGAATGCCGTTAAAAAGAATCTGGAGCAGATACTGGAGACAAGACGGGTTGATCTGTTATCCGCACTAAACCGTCTGGAGACTTTTTCCACTAATTTTAACGTGAGAAAGCTTGCTGCCTGCACCAAGCAGAATATCAATACTTTTTACATTCTCTGCGGCTGGATGAGCTTCCGGGACGCCAAGGCATTCCAGAAAGAAATCTCCAATGACGAGAAGACTTTCTGCATCGTGGAAGATGACCACAGTAACATTATGAGCGATCCTCCCACAAAGCTGTTAAATCCACGGTTATTTCAGCCTTTTGAACTGTTTATAAAAATGTACGGTCTTCCGGCATATAATGAGATCGATCCAACGATTCTCATTGGAATTACTTATTCGTTCCTGTTTGGTTTCATGTTCGGGGATGTTGGTCAGGGGCTTTGCCTTCTCTTTGGCGGATTTCTTCTTTTCCGTCTGAAAAAGGTCAGCCTGGCTGCCATTATATCCTGCTGCGGATTCTTTTCCACCATATTCGGATTCCTGTTTGGCAGCGTATTTGGATTTGAAGATGTGATACATGCCGTATGGCTGCGTCCAATGGAGCATATGACCAACCTGCCGTTTATTGGTAAACTGAATACCGTATTTATTGCTGCAATTTGCATTGGTATGGGGATTATACTTCTTACCATGATACTCAATATCATAAACAGCATCCGGTCACATGATCCGGAGCGAACGTTTTTTGATACCAACGGCGCCGCCGGACTTATCTTTTATGCAAGCCTTGTCCTTACCATTGTTCTTTATATGACAGGCAATCCATTACCGGCATCCGCAATTTTAATTTTAATGTTCGGACTTCCGCTTGTCCTTATATTCTTTAAAGAACCGCTTACCGCCCTGCTGGAGCGCAAAGCGGCGGGACTGCCGGAAGGCAAGGGTATGTTTGTAATACAGGGATTTTTCGAACTGTTTGAAGTTCTCTTAAGCTATTTTTCCAATACACTTTCCTTTGTCAGGGTGGGCGCTTTTGCAATCAGCCATGCTGCCATGATGGGAGTTGTATTAATGCTTTCCGGAGCAGAGGCCGGTAACCCCAACTGGATCGGTGTGATCTTAGGCAACTTATTTGTCTGCGGCATGGAAGGACTGATTGTTGGAATTCAGGTCCTTCGTCTGGAATACTATGAATTATTCAGCCGCTTTTACCGTGGAACCGGCCGTGCATTTAAACCTTACGGAAAGAAAAATTAATTATTTCAGGAGGAAACCAATATGTCAACATTAGTAAAAATTACATTAGCAGCTGCATTACTTTTAAGCATTGCAATCCCGTTCGGAGCTTTTGCAATTGGGGAGAAATCAAAAGGGCGTTATAAAAAAGCGCTGGGAATTAACTTACTTCTGTTTCTTGGCACCATAGCCGTATCCGGTATTCTCTTTAACGGCCAGGCACAAGCTGCAGAAGCTACTGCAAACGCTTCTGGAAGTGTTGCAGGAATGGGATATCTGGCAGCCGCTCTTTCTACTGGTCTTGCCTGCATCGGCGGTGGAATCGCTGTTTCCGCAGCAGCAAGTGCAGCACTGGGCGCCATCAGCGAAGATGGCTCCATACTTGGTAAATCACTGATCTTCGTAGGTCTTGCCGAAGGTGTTTGTCTCTATGGCCTGATCATATCCTTTATGATCTTAGGTAAATTATAATTTATGAAAATGTATCTGATCAGCGACAATGTGGATACCTGGACAGGTATGAGACTGGCCGGCGTAGAAGGCGCTGTCGTTCATGAAAAAGCAGAATTGAAAAGCCAGCTTGATAAGGTTCTGGCCGACAAAGAGATCGGGATCATCCTCTTGACGGAAAAATTCGGGAAAGCATTTCCTGACATCATTAATGATGTAAAATTAAACCGCAAGCTGCCGTTAATTATTGAAATTCCTGACCGCCACGGTACTGGCCGCAAGCCCAACTTTATCACGGACTATGTCAATGAAGCAATCGGATTAAAACTATAAGAAAGAGGTGGTCATCTTGACAACTGAGGAAAAATTGCAGCACTTCCTTGAGTTTTGTATGGAAGATGCCAGGTCCCGCAGTGCAAAGATGCTTGATGAATATACCACTGCCTTAGAGCAGACCTTTTCAGAACATCAAGAGGATGCAAAACGCAGAGCCAAACAGCAGGTGGCATCAGAAAGCGAACAGATCGAACGGGAGATTAATAAACAACTCTCCTTAGAGCAGATCGGCACAAAGCGTGAATTTGGAAAAAAACAAGATGAGTTAAAAGAAAAACTGTTTCAGGAGTTACAGGAGATGGTGAATCATTTCAGAAACACCCCTCAGTATACTGAGCTGATCGAAAAAGAAATCAGGGAAGCAAAGGAACTGGCAGGGAAAGAATTTATTACCATCTACATCGATCCTGCTGACGAGGAAAAAATCAGAAGCCTGTCCTTACCGGAAAGCGCTGATATCCGGGTCAGTGAGTATTCATTCATGGGCGGAACAAGAGCCGTGATTCCTAACAGGCACATTTTAATTGATAACTCCTTCCAGACAAAACTGGCGGAGGCAAAACGGGATTTCCGGTTTAATATAAAAGATTTGATGGGAGGTACGGAAAATGACTAATACAGGAACCATTTCCGGCATCAATGGCCCCGTCATTTATTTAAAGGGCGATCCCGGATTCAGAATGAATGAAATGGTCCATGTGGGAAAAGATCATTTAGTCGGCGAGGTAATCGGACTTACGGACCGCCGCACCATCGTTCAGGTATACGAGGAGACCAGCGGTATAAAACCAGGGGAAACAGTGACTTCCACAGGGTATCCTGTTTCCGTAACTCTGGCACCCGGAATTCTTAACAATATTTTTGACGGTATCGAACGCCCCTTAAGCGAGATTGCAAAAACAGGAGGCGCTTATATTGACAGAGGAATCCACGTAGATTCCCTTGATACCAATAAACTATGGCAGACTCATATTACGGTTAAAAAAGGTGATCACTTACTTCCTGGCGCAATTATTGCAGAAGTACCGGAAACACCTGCCATCGTTCACAAGGTAATGATCCCCCCTGATGTGGAGGGAATCGTACTTGATGTGGCAGAAGACGGAGATTATACCATATCTGACCCAATCATTACGCTAAAGCTTTCTGACGGAACAGAAAAACAGCTGACAATGACGCAGAAATGGCCCATCCGGGTTCCAAGGCCTACATTAAAACGATATCCGGCAACCAAGCCGCTGATCACCGGACAGAGAATTATTGATACCCTCTTTCCTCTTGCCAAGGGCGGTACTGCCTGTATTCCGGGAGGTTTTGGTACTGGTAAAACTATGACCCAGCATCAGATTGCCAAATGGTCCGATGCTGATATCATTATCTATATCGGCTGTGGAGAGCGTGGCAATGAGATGACTCAGGTACTGGAGGAATTCTCTCAGTTAATCGACCCCCGTTCCGGCAACCCCTTGATGGACCGGACCACTCTGATTGCCAACACCTCCAATATGCCGGTTGCTGCCCGTGAGGCCAGCCTTTATTCCGGTCTTACCCTGGCAGAATACTACCGTGATATGGGATATCACGTAGCCATCATGGCAGATTCCACCTCCAGGTGGGCAGAGGCTCTTCGTGAATTATCCGGCCGTCTGGAAGAGATGCCTGCAGAAGAAGGCTTTCCTGCTTACTTAGCCTCACGTTTATCCGCTTTCTACGAGCGTGCAGGCATGATGCAGAATATCAACGGAACAGAAGGCTCCGTTACGATTATCGGCGCGGTTTCTCCTCAGGGAGGCGATTTCTCAGAGCCCGTAACACAAAACACAAAACGTTTTGTCCGCTGTTTCTGGGGCCTTGACCGGAATCTGGCCAACGAGCGCCATTTCCCGGCAATTCACTGGCTTAGCAGCTATTCCGAGTATCTAACAGATCTGGCTCCCTGGTACTTAGAAAAGGTAGATAAAAAGTTTGTGGATTACAGAAACCGTATGGTATTTATCCTGACACAGGAAAGCAGTCTGATGGAGATTGTAAAGCTGATTGGCGGAGATATGCTTCCGGATGATCAAAAGCTGATTTTAGAGATTGCCAAGGTAATCCGAATCGGATTCTTACAGCAGAACGCATTCCATAAGGACGACACCTGTGTTCCTATGGAAAAGCAGTTTAAGATGATGGACTTAATTCTCTATTTATATAAAAAGTCCCGTTCCCTGGTTTCAATGGGAATGCCCATGTCTGTCCTGAAAGAAGATCCTGTCTTTGATAAGATTATATCTCTGAAATATGATGTGCCAAACGACAGACTGGATATGTTTGATGACTATAAAAAACAGATTGATAACTTTTATGATTCTGTCATAGAACGAAACGCATAGGAAGGAGGCAGACGATGGCAATTGAATATTTAGGCTTAAGTGCAATTAACGGACCCCTGGTTGTTTTAGAAGGCGTCCAGAATGCTGCCTTTGACGAGATCGTGGAAATGACAGTCGCTGGTAAAACACAGAAACTGGGACGTATTATAGAAGTTTATGAAGATAAGGCGATTATTCAGGTATTTGGCGGAACCGACGGACTGGCTCTTAGAAATGTCCATACCAGACTGACCGGACGCCCCATGGAGCTTGCCGTTTCCGAAGACATGTTAGGTAGAACGTTTAACGGGATCGGAGAACCCATTGACGGTCTGGGTGATATTAACTCAGATATCTATCTTGATATTAATGGAAAGCCATTAAATCCCGTAACCAGAGAATATCCCAGAGACTATATCCGTACCGGTATCTCAGCCATTGACGGTCTGATGACCTTAATACGCGGTCAGAAGCTCCCCATATTCTCAGGAAACGGTCTTCCCCATGATGAGCTGGCTGCACAGATTGTACAGCAGGCATCCTTAGGTGATAATTCAGAATCCAGTGAATTTGCCGTTGTATTTGCAGCCATGGGTGTGAAATACGACGTGGCAGATTTCTTTAGGCGTACCTTTGAAGAAAGCGGCGTATCCGACCATGTGGCAATGTTTATTAACCTGGCCAATGATCCGGTGGTAGAACGTCTTATTACTCCAAAAGTGGCCCTTACGCTGGCAGAATACCTGGCTTTTGAAAAAGGGGATGCATATCCTGGTTATTTTAACGGATATGACAGCTTATGCAGAGGCACTTCGTGAGGTTTCTTCCTCCAAGGGAGAAATCCCCTCAAGAAAAGGTTATCCCGGCTATCTGTACAGCGAGCTGGCATCTATCTATGAGAGAGCAGGCATTGTTAAGGGGCGGCATGGATCTGTAACCCAGATTCCCATTTTAACCATGCCAAATGATGACATCACCCACCCAATCCCTGATCTTACCGGCTATATTACAGAGGGACAGATCGTTTTGGACAGGAACTTATATGGGCAGTCTGTTTATCCCCCCATTAACGTGCTCCCGTCCCTAAGCCGTCTGATGAAAGATGGAATCGGAGAAGGCTTTACCAGGGCGGACCACCAGGGCGTGGCGAACCAGCTGTTTTCCTGTTACGCCAAGGTAGGTGACGCAAGAGCTCTGGCATCTGTAATTGGTGAAGATGAGCTTTCACCCATTGACAAAAAGTATCTGGTATTTGGTAAAGCGTTCGAAGACCGCTTTGTGGGACAGGGAAATCACTCCAACAGAAATATTCTTGAGACATTAACCATCGGCTGGGAGCTGCTTGGTCTGCTCCCAAGAGCGGAGCTGGACCGTGTCGATACCAAGGTATTAGACCAGTATTATAAGGAAACCACCGCTGAAGCTTCAGGCGAATAGGAGGGGTCAGAATGAATCCGAATACATTTCCAACCAAGGGTAATTTAATCCTTGCGAAGAACTCCCTGACATTAGCCAGACAGGGTTATGAGCTGATGGATAAAAAGAGGAACATCCTGATCAAAGAACTGATGAGCTTAATTGATGAGGCCAAGGGAATTCAGTCGGAAATTGACGTGACGTTTACCGCTGCGTATAAAGCACTTCAGAAGGCAAATATTGAGCTGGGTATTAATTACGTGCAGGATATTGCCATGGCAGTACCCATCGATGACAGGGTGCGTATTAAGACACGAAGTATTATGGGTACTGAGATTCCGTTAGTGGAGCATGAGGAAATGCCTCTTAATTTAACCTATGCTTATTACAGCACCAGGGAATCTCTTGATGAAGCACGTTATCATTTTGAAAAGGTAAAATTACTTTCCGTAAAACTTTCCATGGTAGAAAACTCAGCTTATCGTCTGGCTAACAGTATTAAAAGGACTCAGAAACGGGCTAACGCATTAAAGAACATTACCATCCCCCCGCTACGAAACCCTTACCAGAAATATTACGAATTCTCTGGAGGAAAAGGACCGGGAGGAATTTACAAGACTTAAAGTGATTAAACGCACCAAGAAAAGCATGTAAAACAAGAGAGCTGGTATGCCTGATTTAACGGCATCTCAGCTCTCTTGTTTATATTAAATCTTTCGTTCTGATAATTGCTTCCACTTTATGCCAAGATCCGGGGACGAATAATTCTTCATTTTTTCAATCAGACCCTGAGGCTGTGTATCTACCAGTAAAAGACTCTTGTTAGAAGGATTCATAAAGCCTTCAGCAATCGCTGTATCTATCATATTTAACAGCGGATCAAAAAAATGGGCTACATTTAATAATCCTAACGGTTTTTTATGAATGCCAAGCTGTGACCAGCTGAGAACTTCAAACAGCTCCTCATAAGTTCCAACTCCACCAGGCAACGCAATAAAAGCATCTGCCAGATCAGCCATTGTTTTTTTTCTTTCATGCATATCATTTACTTCTATCAGAAGCGTCAGATCCTGATTGATGATCTGACCAGGAAACAATCCGGTCGGTATGACGCCAGTCGCCTTACCCCCACGCTCCAACACTTCTTGTGCCACTTCTCCCATTAGCCCCACGTTGGAACCTCCGTAAATTAATTCCATACCATTTTCACTGAGAATCTTTCCCAGCATTCTGGCGCAATCCTTATATTCTTCTTTGTTTCCCAGATTAGAACCTGAATAAACACAGACTTTTTTCATGCGGTGCCTCCCATTTGTTTTATAATCGTTAATCCGTTGACCTTGTGATCTAAAACTATTATAATCAGCTCATAGTCATAAGTAAAATAGAGATTAAATATGGGAGGTATATTAAAATTTTATATGTTAATTCCATTTGAACTTTACCGTGTCTTTTATACCACAGCCAGACTTGGAAGCATTTCAAAAGCTTCCAAAGAGCTTTTCACCTCTCAGCCAGCTGTCAGTTATTCCATAAAACAGCTGGAGGAAAAACTGGGCGGTCAGTTATTTTTCAGAAATGCAAAAGGGGTGTCCCTGACTGCTGAAGGAGAGATACTGTACCAATATATTGAAAAGGGATGCTCTCTGATTCTATCCGGAGAACGCAAATTTGGAGAATTGAAAGATATGACTTTGGGGCAGCTGCGAATTGCTGTCTGCTCTGCCGTCTGTAAAAACGACCTGCTAAAGCCCATTACCCATTATCATCAGCTATATCCGGATATCCGAATCCACGTCAGAGATGAATCCAGTCATGAAATCTCCAGGCTTCTTGATACGGGAGAAATTGATATTGGGATAATTAATTTCCATGAAAATGCCAGTGAACAGCTGCATATAGTCAAGCAAATAAAAAAAGAGATGTGCTTTATTACAGGTAAGAAATATGAGGCCCTAAGCACGAATCCCATCTCACTTCGCGCACTGACAGAAGCTTACCCCTTAATTGCACTTCACAAAGGCGGCAGTACAAGGAATGTTCTGGATCAGTTTCTGCTCTCATATGGAATTAATAAAAATCCCCATATCGAGTTAAGTACATTGGAGCTGATTGTTGAGTTCACCATTAATGGTTTAGGATTCGCCTGCGTAACAAAAGATTATGTGGCAAATGAACTGGACTGCAAAAAGCTTTTTCTTATTCCCATTTTAGAGCCTCTTCCAAAGATAAATCTGGCGGTTGTATTAAAAAAAGGCATGCCGGTTTCTACTGCATCAGAAAAATTCTTAGAACTGATTAACCAATAAGCCGGTGCCTTCTTAATATCCCAGACTCTGATCCACAATAATCACTTTTATCCGGTCCTTTATAAACTGGCCTGTTATCAGGACAAAGTCATTGCAGAATCTTTCTTTATGATTGCAGTCAATACACCTTCCCAAAGCCGCGCAAGGAGTTGATTTCCCCAGCCGTTTTGCATCCAGTGGTGCTGCAATCTGCCTGGTTCTTTTTATGGCTTCGTCCAGATTATCAGTGATTTTATTAACTCCTGCTACAACAATTACCTGAGCAGGTCCATATAGCATGGGAGCTACCCTGCTTCCATTTCCATCTATATTAAACAGCTCGCCTTTTTTCGTAATTGCATTCACACCGGTAATAAATGTATCTGCCCGGAAATTCTGCAAATACAATTCCCTTTTATCTTTGCCAGTCAGAGAAGGTTGAAACTTATCCAGAAAATGAATATCCCGAATTCTCAAATGATCGAATACCCCAAGCTGATCTAGCGTTACTGAATCCCCGCAGCCTACGGTTTCTCCATCTTTGATCAACTCATCCAAAAGAGAAATCAACAGACCCTGTTGATCCACATAATATCCTGCCATCTTATTTTTATTAAGGTTCTTAATAACCTCTCCCACGTGCTCAGGAACATTCTTGTTATCAAAAAGCATCAATAAACTCCTTTCATTCCATCAATAAGTCATTGGGATTTTTAATTATTGTAAATCCCATATGTAAAAAAAGCAAATAAAAACTGCCGGAATTCTAATACCCGGCAGTTTTTTCTATGCTTTTTTGTTATTTATTAACTGAATCAAATTCCTTATAAATTTCATGATCAGGTTGGGGTGTTAAAAGCGATACGATAATGATTGCCACGCATGCCACAGTAAAAGCTGGAAGAAGTTCATAGATGTTAAAAACTCCACCCAGAGGCCGCACCAGATACTTCCAAATAAACACCATCGCGCCTCCAGATATCATTCCTGCAACAGCACCGTAAAAATTACTTCTTTTCCAGAACAGTGCAAACAGCATTACAGGACCAAAGGAAGCTCCAAAACCAGCCCAGGCAAAGGAAACAATGGTGAATACGGAACTATTGGGATCCCAGGCAAGGAATACCGCGATCAGCGCAACTCCGATTACAGTCAGCCTGGCCGCCAGCATGGAAGTTTTATGGCTTACTTTAAGTTTTAAAAAATCCTGCATAAGATTCTGAGATACTCCTGATGCAGCTGTTAATAGCTGGGAATCTGCCGTAGACATGGTACATGCAAGTATACCTGCAAGCACTACACCTGCCAATACGGAATAAAGAAAACCATGACTTCCCAAAAGCCCCGCCAGCCGGATAATCACTGTTTCCGCTTCTGATCCGGAGGTAAATACAGGAATACCGCCAGCCATAGAAACGCTGTAACCAATAATTCCGATAAGAATCGCTACAAACATGGATATCACTACCCAGGTAGACGCAATACGGCGGGAAGTTGTAAGCTTCTTCTCATCACTGATCGCCATAAAACGAAGGAGAATATGAGGCATACCAAAATATCCCAGTCCCCATGCCAGAGTAGATACAATATTTAATATACCGTAAGGGGATGATGTCTGACCTGCCATATTATGGGTTCTGCTCATGCTTAGATAGCCTTCCAAAGCGCCAGCATTCTCTGTTACTCTGTCCCAGCCACCAGCTACTGATATTCCATAGAATACAATAATAATAAGTGAAATGCTCATAACAATACTCTGAACAAGGTCGGTTGTGGAAACCGCCATGAACCCACCCATTACCGTGTATCCCACCACTACGATTGCACCAGCAATCATAACAGTATGATAGTCTATGTGATACAAACTGTTAAACAGGGTACCTATTGCCTTAAAACCGGAAGCAGTGTATGGAATAAAGAAAACAAGAATAATTACTGCAGAAATACACATTAAAATATTTTTCTCATCCCGATATCGGCGGGAAAAAAAATCCGGAATGGTAATGGTATTGCAAACCACGGAATACCGGCGAAGTCGTCTTGCAACCAGAAGCCAGTTTAAGTATGTGCCCGCTGCCAGACCGATTGCTGTCCAACCGGCATCAGCAATTCCAGTCATATAAGCAACACCCGGAAGTCCCATCAGCAGCCAGCTGCTCATGTCCGATGCCTCAGCACTCATGGCAGTTACTAACGGCCCCAGCTTCCTTCCTCCCAGATAGAATTCGTCAGCAGAGTCTCCCCCCACCCTTCTTGCTGTAATAAAACCCGATATAGACCATTGCCACCAGATAAACCACAATGGCAGATAATATGCCTATTTGACCTATACTCATAACGTTCCTCCTTGTTACCCACTTATTTCTGCTGTCAGCCTTATAACACAGCAATAATGGGTGTATTATAGCATCAACAAAAATAGAACGCAACGCAGAACGAAGTATAGACTAAATACCATACTTTTTAAATAAAAATATAATTATATCTTTATTTTATAAGGATTTTTAATTGTACTCCAGTTAATTATAATTCTAATACAAGTATGTGTATTTTATTTTTCCGGCAGAAATCCGCTTAGAAAGGAGGGCAGTACCGATGCACTGTATTGTCTCAGTGAATACTCTCCTCCGCACAGACACCAGTCATATAAAAACGCCCGTTCACAGAGAGCATAAAGCTTTACCATTTCAGTAACGCTCATTTTGGTTCCAATCTGTCCGTCTTCCTGTCCCTGTGCAATAATCTTTCTTAACAGCTTATAATAGGTGCGGTTATGATCCAGTAAATGCTTCTCTCCATTTGTTATAAGCTGAGTAGATAATAATCTTGCCAGAAGGTCTATGGAAATACTATTCTCTATCATTGTAAATAACTCACTGTTTAACCGAAGAAGCTTTTCAATAGCCGAAAGTTCAGAATCAAGCTGAGTTTTCAGCTCCTCATATTTATCATCAAATAAAACACTAAGCGTACTAAGAAGCGCATCCTTTCCATCAAAATAATGATAGAACGACCCTTTTGACGTCTTTGAAAGTTCTATGATTTCCTCCACAGTCGTATCTTCATATCCCTGTTCATAAAACAGTTTCCAGGCTGCGCTTACGATTTTCCCCCCTGGTATTGCGCACACTTTTTTTCGCCACGTAACAATTCCTCCTTAATTTTCATCCTTAGATGAAATTACATAATTCAGTATATCACAAGAGAGGAAAAAACGTCCATGAATTAAATTCAGGTGCCCGGATCTGTACTAATAGTGACATGTAGAAATCACTGTGTTACAATGATAAAAAACACGTAAACGGCACCCCAGAAAGGAACGGTGAACCATGAACAGCCTGACTAAAAACATTCAATCCGAAGAGACTCTTCTTAAACTTATTCATCACGCATTTCCACATGCAGTCTGTACAGGTATTGAAGAACTGACAGAAGGTTATTTTAATGTAGCATATAAAATATCCCTGGAACATGCTCCCTCCTGCATATTAAAGATTGCACCTCCTAAGGATGCTCTTGTTATGTCCTATGAGAAGAATATTATGATGAGTGAAGTCCTGGCTATGCGCACTGTAAAGGAGCAATCTGATGTACCCGTTGCAAAAGTTTTATTTTATGATGACAGCTTAAGCCTGATTCATGCTCCGTATTTTTTCATGGAGATACTGGAGGGTGCAAGTTTCCACTCCATTTTTTGAAACTCTATCCCCAGATGTACAGTCGGCTATACGAACGGAAGCTGGCTGTTTGAACAGAAAAATCAACTCGATTCATGGAAACCAATTTGGCTATCTGGGGCAGCCGTCTTTGCAGGGAAATGACTGGTATCATGTATTTTCCACTATGACAGAGCTTGCTTTTGCAGATGGAGAGCGTTTATCCATTGACTTAAAGATATCTAAAAATCAGCTGTTTAAGGATTTAGAAGCATCCAAAGAACTATTTGATGAGGTTAAAACCCCCGTACTTGTCCATTGGGATTTGTGGGATGGGAATATATTTGTAAAAGATAACCGGATTACAGGTTTAATAGACTGGGAGAGAAGTCTTTGGGCAGATCCTCTGATGGAAGTTGGATTTCGAACCTATAGTCCGGACACGAATTTTTTCAATGGGTACGGCATTGACCACCTAACAGAAAAAGAATATTTACGGGCGTTATGGTATGATGTTTATACGATGCTCCTGGTTATCCAGGAATGCGATTATCGCCAATACGATACCCGGGATATGTATGAATGGGCTGCCGGTAATCTGACCGACAAATTTACAGAACTTCACCGAATCATACATACCAGTTAATAACTCAGCAGTTTATCTTCCACCTTACAGCTGTTACCGATGCCATCAGGGATACAATTGGAATCGTCATCACAACTCCCAAACTTCCTGAAATCCCCTGCATGATTTCAATTACCATGTTGTTGGAATTAATAATCTGCAGATAAGGCAGTTCATAGGCATAGTTTAACAACAGCGTACTGACTCCACTGCCCACAAATGCCAGTATTAAGGTATTCACCATGGTTCCCATGGCATCTCTGCCTACATTCATGCCTGAACGAAACAGCTCTTTTGTGGTCAGTTCAGGATTGTTTGTATGTATCTCAAATACAGTAGACGATATGGACATTCCCACGTCCATGACTGCGCCCAGTGCAGAAATCAGTAAACCGGAAAACAAAAGTTCCCCCACACGGATCCCTCGTATGTTTTCCAGTACTGTCAACGACTCAATATCAGATACATTGTAACCTGAGATATGAGATACTGCACCAAATACATAGGCTGACACACCCGCAATAATAACTCCGCTTACAGTTCCTGCCACAGCACACAACGTTTTTCCGGACCAGCCTCCTAGTAAATACATTGTGACAAAAGTAGTGATTGATGCAACCAGAACTGCTGCAAAAAATGGAGAATATCCTTTATAAATCATTGGTATATAAAGCCATACGATGCAGACGAAGGTAAAAATCAGTCCTACACAGGAATAAAAGCCTTTCCGTCCTCCGATTACGCAGACAACCGTCAGAAATAGCAAAACAAATCCAAGAACAGCCCATTCGCGATCTACGCTGTATACTGTATGGATAGCAATATCACCGGATACGCTTTGAATCACAATTACATTCATTCCCGGTTCACAGGCTGCTCCAAACAGATAACCATTGTTGCTGGTAGCCTCAACCATTTTTCCTTTCAGAGAACCGGAACGCATTTCAACCAGAACATTCTGCTGGCCGGTCCTGCTGCCGTCTTCCTGTAAATTGTCCGAAAGAACCTCTATAACCCGGCCGCGTTCAAACGTTCTGCCTTGTGTGGATATAAGACTGGCTATATCTGCCTGATTAAAACGGAGCAAAAAAAGAGCAAATGCTGCCATAGCAGTTGCAAATACGATCCACTGAAGCCACCTCTTTTCCTGTGTTATCCATGTGGTTTTTCCCTGCTGCTCTGATTCCATAAATAGCGGCTCCTTTCTCACCTGTTACTTTTTTCCGGCTATACCCCGGGGCATTCAGCTACAGCCATATGCCCCGGAGTTCTTATAAAGCCTATTACCTTCTTGATGCGTTGGTCTTTTTTAACTCATAGGTATCATCAATTTTCTGAACCTTCCCGCCCACAATTTCATAAGTATCAATTGCGAAGGTATTATTGTTTATACGGATTACGGAATAAGTAGGATTCCAATTCTGGCTTCTTGCAGCTATATAATCCTGTTTGCTTGGAATTAATTCATAAAATTTACTTCCTGTTGCAGAATTGGCTTCCATATAAAGCGTCCCATCCCCATTTGTTACACCACCAGCCATAGTTTTAGCTATGGTGTAGCAGCTGTTCTGAGCCTGGTAAGCCGGGTCTGTATAAGGAAATACATTACCTGCCTCATCCTTTACATTATCCCAGTCATAAAAATTATAATTGGAATGAGTCTTAGCATCAGACTTTAATAAATAGCTTCTGGAGTAGGTATGGTCATGCCCCTGAAGTACCACATCCACATCATATTTATCCATCAAAGGAGTAAGCTGGGTTCTTAAAACGATTCCATCAGAGTCAGAGTGGTCAAGACCACTTCCGTAAATATCCTGATGAATCATTACAATTCTCCAGGTTGTTTTAGGATACGCTTCCACTGCCTGGCGAATGGCCTGTTCATGTTCCGCGCAATTGTAATTATTCGTATTAAGCACAACATACAAAGCAGGCCCATACTTATAAAAATAATCGCCTCCTGCCGTTGTTTTTCCCAACTGGGTATCATTAGGGTTATTAAAATGCAGACTATAGCTTTCATTGGTGGAGTCATGGTTTCCGATGGTTGTAGAAACAGGAAGGGATTTCATCCAGTCCGCATTTAAAAATCCTGCATATTCCGTTTCATTTCCCAGATCTTTTCCTTCAACATTTTTATTAATCTGGTCTCCTGCAGAAAGTATAAAACTGATATCCGGATTTGCATTCATTGCGGTATTTAATGTCTTGTTCCAGCTAAAAGCATCGTTGCGTGCTGCTGTATTAATCTCTGACTTGTTTTCCAGTTTATCTCCTCTGGAAGTGGTCTGCCCCTTTGAAGCACCGATCTGAGGATCTCCAACGTAGAGCATGGAATAGCTGTTAAAATTATGAGTCTTAAAAGATGCGGTTTTAGAAGGCTGACCGTTTTTAAAATACCGATAATAATATGTGGTATTTTCAGAAAGGGAGTCCACGGTTACCCGGTTGCTCTGATATCCCTCTACCGCCTGAACCGCATTCCCGTCGTATGTAACGGATTGACTTAAATCACTGTTTTTTGATAATTCAACCTTGGGAGTTGCTGCACCATCCGTTTTTGAATACCAGGCAAAATTTAATTTTGACTCATCTGCTCCAGGTGTAAGAGCTATTTTTTCGTAGTCACGGCTCACTTCCCCTTCCCACTTCTGAGTCCACGCATCCCATGCCCGATCAGTAGTAGAATCAGAGAAGTGTTCCGTTGCCGCATATACGTATCCCCCCGCCAATGCTGTCGTTAAGGTAGCTAAAATAAAAGCAGCCGCATAATTCTTTCTGCTCTTCATACTTAATTCCTCCTTATGCTCCTCGTTATTATATTACGTCTGATGTTTTTCCAATGAAGGCGCGTCTCATTTTCTAAAGCATAAATCGGCGGATTATAATATTCAAGATACTTTTCCAAAGCTTTACAAACTATATCTGAAATTTACATGGTAAGGCCAAAATGGTCGTAAAAAAACAGGCTTTTCAGCCTGCTTTTCTAATTGGGCAATTATCTTAAATCAAGGGGATTATACTCTTCTTCCTGCATCACACTCACATAAGCCGGACGTATAATCTTATCCATGTTAATCAGCTCCTCAATCCGGTGAGCACTCCAGCCTACGATTCTTGCTATTGCAAAAATGGGAGTAAACAACTCATTGGGAATATCTAACATGGAATAAACAAATCCGCTGTAAAAATCAACATTGGCACTGACGCCTTTGTAGATCCGGCGCTCTTCTCCGATTACCTTGGGAGCCAGCCTCTCTATGGCCGAGTAAAGGTTAAAGTCTTCCATGCGCCCCTTTTCTTCCGAGAGCTGTTTTACAAAACCTTTGAATATTTCCGCACGGGGGTCTGATTTGGAATAGACGGCATGTCCCATTCCGTAGATCAGTCCCTTCCGGTCATATGCTTCCTTGTGAAGCAGCTTTCTTAAGTACTCCTCTATTTCTTCTTCATCTTTCCAGTCGTGCACCTCTTTCCTTAAGTCTTCCATCATCTCAACTACCTTGATGTTGGCACCGCCATGCTTTGGTCCTTTTAACGATGCAAGAGCTGCGGCTACTACGCTGTAAGTATCCGTGCCGGAAGAGGTCACCACATGGGTTGTAAATGTGGAGTTATTTCCGCCACCGTGTTCCATGTGAAGAATAAGGGCCAGGTCAAGTACATGAGCTTCCACTTTTGAATACTTCATATCAGGTCTTAAAAGTCTTAAAATATTTTCGGCTGTAGACAGTTTTTCATCGGGTCTGTGAATATACATGCTCCCGCCCCGCTCATAGTGATTAAAGGCATGGTATCCATATACAGCCAACATTGGCATGACGCTGATTAACATCAGACTCTGGCGAAGGACATTTGGCACTGATATATCCCCGGCTTTATCGTCATAGGCTGACAAGGTAAGAATACTCCTGGCAAGGGTGGACATCATATCATGGCTTGGTGCTTTCATCACTACATCCCTGACAAAATTGGTAGGGAGAGTTCTGCTGTAGCCCAGTGTCTGGGAGAAGCGTTCCAGCTGTTTTTTATCCGGCAATTCTCCAAACAAAAGCAGATAGGCGATTTCTTCAAATCCATACCTTCCCTCTTTCACTACTCCGTTTACCAGGTCATAAATATTATATCCCCGATAATAAAGTTCCCCTTCACAAGGTACCTTCTCTCCGTCTATGGTTTTACTCGACAAGATCTTTGACACTTTGGTCAGACCGGCAACCACTCCGTTACCGTTCCTATCTCTAAGCCCCCTCTTTACATCGTATTTATCGTAGGATTCTAAGTCAATCCGTTCATCATTTAAACAGATATCTGACCACTCCTGTACGTTTTTTTCAAATTCTTTCTGATCAATCATGCAAACACCTCTTTCTGAAAACAGATCATCAAGTTCCGCCGTCTTACCAAATGCCTACCCGCTCCTTTCCCGCTGTAAAATTATTCCAACTGTTCACTTTTGAACTTTTTCATATAATATATAATTTCAATAAAAAAATCAAGATATATTTTGTGAACAGCTGTATTTCTCACAGTTTTTGTATATTGACAAACACTCCCACAGCTTTTATACTTGCCTTAATTTCCCTACTTGAAATAATCGGAGGATATCCATGAAAATAGAATTATCTTTGCTTTTTTTTGTAGAAGCAGTTGGTACCATTGCATTTGCCTCTTCGGGGGCCATGGTAGCCATTAAAAAACAGCTTGATTTGCTGGGTGTCATTGTTCTGGGTGTCACAACAGCAGTGGGCGGCGGTATGTTGCGGGATATTATTATTGGAAATGTCCCTCCTGCGCTGTTTAAGGACCCGATTTACGTATTACTTGCCTTTATTACGGTTATGCTTCTATTTATTACAGTAAGGATGAATCAGAAATTTATTTCCGGCCGTCACATGGAAACCTTTGAAAAGGTCATGAATATCTTTGATGCAATCGGTCTAGGCGCATTTACAGTAGTTGGTATCGATACTGCTATTTTGGCGGGCTATGGTGATTATCATTTTCTCATAGTTTTTCTAGGTGTCATCACCGGTGTAGGCGGAGGCATTCTGCGTGATATCATGGCAGGCCAGACCCCTTATGTTCTTAAAAAGCACATTTATGCCTGTGCTTCCATTGCTGGTGCCATGCTGTATGCCGGTTTGATGAATCACATCAATGAAGATATTGCCATGCTGGCAGGCGCCGCAACTGTCATTGTAATTCGTCTTCTGGCTACCCGTTTTTGCTGGAATCTGCCTACAGCCGTTAAAAAATAATAGAATCAGGAGGTTACACATGAACCGTTTTCTGCAATATACGTTTGGTATCATTTTCTCCATCTGCCTTATGGTTGTACTGTTATTCACAGCAGTCGAGGCCGCCGTTTACTGGACTCCCGGGTATTTTGAAAAGGAATATAAAAAATATAATGTAACAGAATCAGTTTCCATGAAAATGGATGATCTGATGGATGTTACAAACCAGATGATGGCATATTTAAAGGGTAACCGGACAGAGCTTCAGGTAAATACCACAATGGGGGGAGTCCGCAGAGATTTTTTCAGTGCCAGAGAAATTGCTCATATGGAAGATGTTCAGGGACTGTTTTTAGGAGCTATGTCGATCCGTAGAGGCTGCCTTATGGTAATGGTACTATGCCTCATTATCCTTATGTTATTGAAAATAAGCTGGAACAATACATTTCCCCGGTCAGTTCTAATAGGAAGCGGGTTGTTTTTCCTTGGATCGGCTGTAATCGCAGGAATTATTTCTTCGGATTTTACAAGGTATTTTATAATGTTTCACCATATGTTTTTTACAAATGATTTTTGGATGCTTGATCCTTCTACTGACATGCTGATCAATATTGTTCCGGAAGGTTTTTTCAGGGACACTGTTTTTTATATTGGTTTTCTCTACTTTTTCTCGGTCGTGATACTATTAGCGTTATGCGTGTTTCTTATGCGTAAAAAGGGGAAAAATAGCAAATAAACTTTACTTGTTACTCAAAATCACCTATACTGTAAATTGATAAATTATCTGAAACTGAAGCATAACTATGGAGAGATTATTGAGCATGACCCAATTGACTAAAAAAGTATTAAGTTTCTTCCTGTGTCTGTTTTTGTTCGCATCTTCCTTTACAGTAACTGGGAAAGCAGCTGTTGACTGGCCTGACAATATATCAGTACAGGCAGACGGAGCGATCCTGATGGATGGGGATACCGGAACAATTCTCTGGGGAAAGAATATACACAACCAGTATTTTCCTGCAAGTATTACTAAGGTAATGACTGCATTGCTGGTGATTGAGAACTGCAAACTGGACGACACTGTAACCTTTTCCCATGATGCTGTATTTAATGTGGAATCCGGAAGCAGCAATGCCGGAATTAACGAAGGGGACCAGCTGTCTGTAAAAGACTGCCTTTATGCTCTTTTACTAAAATCTGCCAATGAATCTGCCAATGCGCTGGCAGAACATGTTGCAGGAAGCAGAGAAGCGTTTGCTGATATGATGAATGCAAGGGCAAAGGAACTTGGCTGCAAAAACACTCATTTTGCCAACCCCAGCGGTTTAAACAACCCGGAACATTATACATCCCCCTATGACATGGCACTCATTGCCAGAGCAGCCTTTAATAATCCCATCTTTGAAGAGATCGATTCCACCACCTATTATAAACTTCCACCTAATTCCATTAACAAAGAGGGACTTGCCATTTATCCGGGACATAAAATGTTAAGAAAAGGTACTCCATTTTACTATCCTGAGGCAGTGGGCGGAAAAACCGGTTATACCACACTTGCTGGCAATACATTGATTACATGCGCCGAAAAAAACGGAATGAAGCTCATTACCGTTATACTAAAGGGATCTACTCCCCAATACTGGGCAGACACCAAAAATCTTCTGGAATTTGGTTTTAATAATTTTACGTCTTTAAAAGCGGCTGAATACGAAAAAACCTATAGTTCCATTACCAACGATTTAAACTTCAGCGGTCTTTCCATTACAAAACCGGAAGCGCTGGTACTGGATCCTGACAGCCGAATTATATTACCAAAGAATGCCGACTTTTATGATGCGCAGCCAGAATTAAGTTATGACATATCAAACGATGATCCGGAAAATGCAATAGCCAAAATTAATTATCGTTACCAGGACAGAGTAGTTGGTTCTACCTTTCTGGAAATCAACGATTCCCTGGTAGCATCTGCAGTTAAATCAAAGCTTGATGATGCTCCTTCTACCAAAGCTTCTGAAACGTCTGAAGAGGCTGTAGACGCTTTAGCAGGAAGGGACTCAGCTAAGCTGAAAGCAGACCGGGCAGCACAGGATTATAGGGAAAAGCATTAAGACCTTTTGAGATCCCCATGTCAGCCTGGCTTGTCCTTGGATGCGTGGGAGCTGCCATTATTATCGGTGGCCTTATATCTTTTATGATTTTCAGGAAGCACCAGGAAGAACAAAACTCTCTGATACGGAGGGAACAAAGATTAAAACGTCTGAAAGAATCAGGCGTCTCGGCAGATGAATTTGATTCACTTCTTCAACAGCGCCGCGGTATCTATACCTCCAGAAAAAAAGGCTGGAGAAAAGGAAAATTTAAATTCCGGTAAATGGGAGGGGTTATGAAAAAAGTCCTTGTCAAGAAAAGAACTGGTGTGGAACTTTCTGGTTACTATCTTAGCTCTGACCGGAGCAACCATTGTTGCCTATCTGCTGGTCTTTGTGGGTGGACACACCGCGAATGTAAGTATCGTATATATGATGGCAGTTGTTTTAATCTCCCGTTTTTCAAATGGATATATACCGGGAGTCATAGCATCTTTCATCAGTGTAATCTGCGTAAATCTGGTATTTACATACCCTTTTATGCACTTAAATTTTACCATGGATGGATATCCCATTACCTTTATTGCTTTGATGGTGATATCCAGTATTACAAGTGCCACCACAACACATTTAAAATATCAGAATAAAATTATCCATGAACGGGAAAAGCTTTTAATGGAAGCAGAGAAAGAGACGATGCGGGCAAATCTGCTGAGAGCCATTTCACATGATCTCAGAACACCCTTAACCGGAATAATCGGTGCAAGTAACTCCTTTCTTGATGCTCAGGATTCCATGTCTGAAGAAGAAAAAGTGAATCTGATAAACGGAATCCGTGAAGATGCCAACTGGCTTCTTAACATGGTAGAAAATTTGCTGACAGTCACCAGAATCCGGGGTACCAAAACACAGATAACCAAATCTCTGGAACCATTGGAGGAGGTAGCCTCCGAGGCAGTCATGCGTTTTCATAAACGTTTTCCTGATACCCACGTAAGGGTAACAGTACCAGATGAACTGGTTATGGTACCTATGGATGCCACACTGATTGAACAGGTGATTATCAACCTTCTGGATAATGCAGTGTACCATTCAAATTCCAAAGATCCTGTCAGTTTAACCATCTCCATTGAAGATGGGAACGCCCGCTTTGACATCCGTGATCACGGGGTGGGAATTGCACCAGACAGACTTTCTACCATATTTGACGGATATACCCCTTCCCCAAACAGCAGTGGAGATTCTCATAAGGGTATGGGAATTGGTTTGTCCATCTGTAAGACAATCATAACCGCACATAACGGAACCATAACAGCGGGCAATGAATCACTTGGGGCAATCTTTACTTTTACATTACCATTGGGAGAGAATACTTGTGAATAAATTTACAATAGCAATTATTGAAGACGAAAAGAATATTTCGGGTTTTATTGAAAGCACCCTTCAAAGACATGATTATAAGGTCATCAGTGCAGTGAATGGAAAAGACGGGCTGGCTATGATCAGTTCCAACTGCCCTGACGTTATCCTTCTGGATCTGGGCCTGCCTGATATAGACGGATTAGATATTATCAAGAATGTAAGAAGCTGGTCAGCCATTCCTATCATTGTCATTTCTGCCAGAACCCAGGAACAGGAAAAGGTGACAGCCCTCGATTATGGCGCTGACGATTATATTACCAAGCCCTTTGGCACCAGCGAACTACTGGCCAGAATCCGTACAGCGCTGCGACACGGCAAGTCCACAGTCAGCACAGTTGATGGTTCTGTGGTGCAGGCTCCGTATCAGTGCAAGGGGCTTGTAATTGACTTTGCCAAGCGCCTGGTTACTTTAAATGGGCATGTGATCCATTTAACTCAGATAGAATATAAGCTGGTATCCCTTCTTGCAGAAAACTCCGGCAAGGTACTTACCTATGACTACATGATCAACCATATCTGGGGACCCTATGCAGACAGCAACAATCAGATTCTAAGAGTGAATATGGCACATATCCGGGAGAAAAATTGAAATAAATCCCGGAGAACCAAATTATATTTTTACAGAAATAGGTGTTGGTTACCGGATGCGGGAAAGCGAATATTAAGAAGGGGGAATTGCCCCCTTCTTTTTGTTCAGCTTGCGGACTTTGGTTTTTTCCACCCGTTTTTTCTTTGCCTCGTCCTTTTTTTCATAGATTCCGCCAATTTCATCCTCACCAATCAGCTTCATGGTCTTTACCACATAAACCATTCCCTCATCATTTCGCCTCAGCCTGATTTTCCCCTTTACATTACCATGAACAGGGCAGCATCCCAGTGCGGTATATACTTTCTGGTTTACAGAAAACCACCGTATTTTCTTCTTCAGCATCCGGTTGCATTTACAGCAGATCAGATCAGTTACCGTCTTATCTTCAATGGCAGCCTGCTTTGATTCAAAAGGCCTTGAGATATATTTGGAATATCTGGGGAAGACCAGATAGATCTCTTCCTCTTTATTGGCAGGCAGGCAGTAATAATCCGTGGACCAGTATGCCTCCACCTTATTAAAGTCCATTTTACTCATAATCCGCCCCGTATAATGAGCATCATCAAGAGCTCTGTGAAACGGACGTTCTTCCATGACCCCTGATTCAAAAACAGCAACATCAAGAGACACCCGGTCTCCATCCCCTTCCAGGAGGCTGTATAGTTTTTGGATGTCGTAGTAAAGAAGGGGTTTTTTAAAGGGATCTGGCAATCCATAATAGGCAATGTTTCGCTGGAGCTCCGTTAGATCCATAGATCCCCATGTACAAAATACGGGATCGTCTCCACACCAGAGAAAAAACTCTTTCACAGCCTCCTCAAAGCAGATTCCCTCTTCCATCAGCGTCTGTTGGTCCATGTGGGTCACTTCCAGGATCTTTTCATGAAGCTCAGTATAGACTCTGGGCTTAATCAGTCTCCTGTATTCTCCCGTTTCTTCCATGGTTTCATTCAGCCTTACTGCTCCGATTTCAATTATCTCAAAGGGAAAATGGTCAACTGCTTCCTCCTTCCCTCCAGCGTTCTGGTTCCATTCCAGATCCAGTACAATGTAGTTTTTTCATATATTCAAATCCTTTATTTTATGAGTCTGTTCAGTTTCTCTCGCATCTTCTGTCTGCGCCGGTTTGTTTCTTCTTCATCAAATTGGAACGCTCCGTTTATTTTAACCAATACGTCCCCTTCTCTGGACCCTTTTGGGAGTTCCTTTAAAGGCAGCTTCACCATGGTTCCGCTCTCCTCTTCGCAGATCGCAATCTCCTGTTCGATCCGGTCTATGATATATTGCATGGTATTTCCCCCTTCATGCCGGTTCTTTATGGATTACAGCTTTTGCACGGCTCTAACCCTTGGTTAATCAGTTCTTCTCTGGTTCCAGTATATAGCTTCCGGTTCTCCTTTTTTATGGAATCTGCTAGCTTGCAATCCGGAAGGTGGAATTTGCCCGTATTGGTATTTATAATATAATCCTTGTGGGTGTCAGTCTCATTCTCCCTGGATTCCCCAGCAAGGCTCTCCTGCTGCTCATCCTGCCCGGGAATCCGAAGCCCGGTTCCGTCACTTTCAATTACGATTGTTCCAATCTGATCCGTCCGCAGAACTTTAATTCCCTGTTTCTTAAATAAATCCATTGTTTCTTTGTGAGGGTGTCCGTAATCATTATTCTTCCCGCATGAGATAACCGCATACCGCGGACTAACCGCTTTTATGAATTCCGGGGTTGATGAGGTACTGCTGCCATGATGGGATACTTTTAGTACATCTGCTTTTAGAGGAAATCCACTTTGCAGCATATCCTGTTCGGCTTCCTTTTCCGCATCCCGCATAAAACAAAGCTGGTTTTTCCGTAAACCAGCCTCATGCCTATGGACCAGTTATTTAAATTATCCCCATAATCCCGGTTGGGCGAAATAATCTGAAAAGATGCATCACCCAGACGGTAGCTTTCACCTGCTTTTGGGATGGTAACCTTAATATTCTTATCTGCAATGGCATCAAGCATCCGCTCATAGATTCTTGTAGTATGCTCTTTTTCCGGAAGCATAACAGTTGTTACATCAAATTCCCGGATAACACCCTCCAGACCGCCGATATGATCCGAGTGGGGATGTGTGCCGATTACATAATCAAGTTTTTTTACTCCCTGTGCCTTTAAATAATTAATAACTGTGTCCGTCTGATCTTTTTCTCCTGCATCAACAAGCATAAAGTGACCATTTGCTTCAATCAGGGTGCTGTCACCCTGACCTACATCAATAAAATGTGCAGCCAGTCCAAAGCCAGTCTTTTGATCATCAGTCTCATTTCGCACAGCAGTATTTAAATTATCTGATCCGGTTGCTTTATATACGCACCCAGTCAGAAAAATCATACAAAGAACAGCTGCCAGTGCCAGAATCCTTTTTCCTTTGTTTCCAGCCATATATGTTGTCATTTCCATCTGCTCCTTCGTGTTATTATATGATAGAATTCCTCATTCTACAAGTATTTTCCACGTCCTGCCACACGGCAATCCGTTTCCTTTGCATTAAAAAAACGGACTGCAATATGCAGCCCGTGCAAATATGATCCATCATTAAGGCAGCCGAGCTCCGTCAGAACCGACTTTGGCGCCGTCAGGAGTATTACTGTCAGTAAGCATCTGTCCAGTCTGTGTATCACAGTAATACTGTTTCCCATTCCAGTCGATCCAGCCTGTTGCCATATATCCCTGCGCGTTAAAGAAATACCATTTTCCGTTGATGTTCTGCCAGCTGTTCTTTGAGTAGCTGCCATCTCCATTTTCATACCAGCGGCCTGTCTGATCCTGCTTCCAGCTGCCTGCATAGTTTATAAAGTTGGACTTGGCCTGTTCCCCACTGACAAAGTTTGATGATGATTCTACCCAAGCGCCTTTTTTCTCCGGATTCTTAGCATTTACGGTGCGAACCTGGAATGTGTAGTTTCCTTCTTTTGTCAGGAAGCCTCCCAGCTCCATACTTGTCTGATCCGTTGTTTTAGCAGTTCCTACACCTTTTCCATCACGATAAAGCTTGACTTCATAGCTTCCTGCTCCCACGCTCTTTGACCAGTTTGCCATATGACCATCGGTCCAGTTTAAGGAACTGACTGGCTGGGTAAATTCACCTGCGGAAGGCAAATCTATGGTAACAATCACAGTCTGATTATAATCTTCTTTTTTTTGCTTTACATAAGTCCCGCCCTCAATGGTATAACTTCCATCCTTAGTGTCAAAATAGTAATCATCCTGACAATGCATGGTTACTTCCAGTCTGGGAACATCATTTTCATACCATTGGAATCCGTCATTGATAAATTCGCACTGATCAACTTCAATTTTATCGCCTTTTACCGTAACTTCAGCCTGCTGTTCTGAAATGTTTCCTCCCAGCACGATATCCGCCGTTACCGTCATTTTTACTGTAGTGATCTTCTTTCTGGAAGCAGCTGATGCAGTGGTACAGTTTACCCCTGTAACCAATGCCGCCGTTAGCATCAGTGCCATAATCTTCCTCATATTCATTCAGCATCCCTCACCTTTCTATCTCTTTAATACAGTACAAAATTATGTATACGTGTTTTCATTATACCTCATATAAGAGAATTTGTGAATGGTGATGAGCATTAATTCCCACTAGATTTAATTCCGAGTATCTTTAAAAAGCATAGAAAAACAGGACAACAGAAGAAAAGACCCGTTCTATTTCTTCTAATTGCCCTGCTATACACGCTATCATAGTTACTTTGCAAAATCTGCCAATGCCTGATTGAACTCATCTTTTTGATCATAGAACGCGCCATGTCCGCTGAATTCAAATGGCATAAGTACTGAATTTTTAATATACTGATGCTGAATCTCTCCTAATGGGAAGGGGACTACTTTATCATGAATTCCATGAATAATCAGAGTTGGTACACAAATTTCTGTCAGATCCTGGAATAAAACCTCCTGAATCCATGTATTTGCAATTTTTGCCGTTGCCCAGCCAGCCGCCTGCAATCCCACCTGGAAAAACCAATCGGAAAACGGTGCGGTTAAATGCTGGAAGAAGAATATATCTCCAAAATTCCTAAGCATATTAGGCCGGTCTTCATAAGTTCCGTTTATAATATCCGTTACCGTCTGCACATCAACTCCATAGGGGAAATTCTCTCGTTTGACCAAACTTGGGGCTGCTGCTGCAAACAATGCCAGTTTCGATACACCATGCCCCTTATGCCTTGCCATATACCGGATTGCTATGGCACCCCCGGTTGAATGACCCGCCAGTGTAATATTATTTAATCCCAATGCATCAATTACTTCCCTTACATCATCTGCAAGTCTGTCGTAGTCATACCCGCAAAAAGGCTTATCCGAATCTCCAAATCCCCGTGTATCAATCCCTATGCAGCGAAATCCCATGGCCGGAAGCACATCAAACTGATACTCAAACAGCTTACGGCTCCCCGGCCAGCCATGAAGAAACAGGATGGTATTTTCGCAGTCCGGATTCAAATCCTCCACATAAATGTTGACATTTCCGTCAACAGTGATATAATAACCCATAATCTCATTTCTCAACCTTTTTGGTTTATACTATTCCAAAAATGCAAGTCCGGTACATGATTATTCTATAATTTCAAATTTTTTATAATTCCCCTTTGTATTTATCCAGTCTGGAATGAAAGAAATGACTTTTTTTCAGGCGAAATCTTTCTGTTTTAAAAAATCTGATTCCCAGATATTAGTCTCATTTGACGCTATAGGAATATCTGCTTCAAATAAATCCGGATATCTGTTGAGGAGAGATTGAAACTCTGATTCTTTATTGGTGATATGCCCCTGAATTAAAGTCTTTAAACGCTGGGAATCTTTTTTAATAATTAATTCAATCATTGTCTTATGCTGTTCCAGATTCTGGTTTAATGTGGTCATATCAGATAAAGACAACAGCCGGATCCGTGAATAATGTCCCGACATATTTAATACAGTATTAAGGCAAAACTGATGCCCTGTTACCTTAAAGGGAACGCTGTGCATAATATCATCCCAAACCAAAAACTCTCTGGCATCAAAAAGTTTGATGGCTCTTTCCTGAGCTTTCATTGCATCTCTCATCTCTTCTAAATCTGATTCCTGGTAGATTTCCAAAAACTCTTCAACCACACGCTCTTCAATACAGGATCGTAAAAATCTTTCATCCTTTACACGCGCAGCATTTATCTTCGAAACAATGGTTCCTTTCTTTGGGATTGTTACCACAAGCCCTTCCTTTTCCAGCTGTATTAATGCATCACGAATTGGAGAACGGCTTACATTTAAAAACTTCTCAAGTTCATTTATATTAATCGTTTCTCCTGGCTTAATATGAAGATCAAGGATCTTTCTGCCTATAAAATCATACACTGTTTTATCAGCAGCCAGGCTTGTCTGAATCTCCTGTTTTCCCATTTTTGCTCCCTTCCATGATATATATTAATTAAAATACATGTTAATTATATAACAACTCTTTTTCATTTTCAAATTCTATTTAATATCCGTTTTTGGGTATTGTTCACAAACTTTTATCCTTACATTTAGTATATTTGGTAAATTGACACTTCCTAAAATAAATGATATAAAATTAGTGTAATCTGATATATATCACTTATATATTATTGAAATATATCAAATATGATACAATTAATATTTTACAAAGGAGGGTTATATGAAACAAATTTCAGTAAAGGCTCCATTTCAGTACAATATTGAGGAGGTGGATTGTCCAAAGCCATCAAAAAGGGGAAGTTTTGATTAAAATGAAAGCGGCGGGTGTATGCGGATCTGATTTTCATTTATTTTTGGGTGAAAATCCTATGGCTCAGTTCCCCCGTATTCCAGGTCATGAAAACGCTGGTATTATTGAAGAGGTAGGGGACGGTGTGACAAAAGTAAAGAAAGGGGACCATGTAGTTGTTGATCTGGTTGTAGCCTGTGGATCCTGCAAACAGTGTAAAAGCGGCAGGCGAAATGTCTGCAAAACAGTAAAGGCCAGAGGAGCAGCTGTAGATGGGGGCTGGCGGGAGTACTTCGTTGCAGCCGAACATGAAGTTTACCTGCTGCCCAAAGATATGCCTTTTGAGGAAGCTGCACTGATCGAGCCTTTTGCAATAGGCGGTCACTGCACCAAAAGAGCTGGTGTACAAAAAAGTGATGTGGTACTGGTTTTAGGTATGGGGACAATTGGAACCATTATACTGCAGGTTTGTAAAGAAAAAGGCTGTACCGTTATATGTGCTGATATAAAAGATAACTTTTTTGAAAAGAGCCCAGGATTTTGGTGCAGATTTTATTATTAATACCAAAACCGAGAATTTATATGACAGAATACAGGAATATACAGATGGGGATGGAGCAGACGTAATATTTGATGCGGCCGGCTATCCTGGCTCACTGACCATGCTTCTGCAAAAGGGAATTCCTGCTAATGGTGCCCGTATTGTACCTCTTGGTTTCTGTACATCTGAGGAAAACATTACACAGAGCATGATTAACGGAAGAGAACTCTCTATTATTGGAACCCGCATGTCATCTGGACAGTTTGAACCAACTATAGAAAAATTCAAGAGGAGAGCTTATCAGCTTAATGGTTTGGTTAGTGACATCATATCAATATCAGATATTGACAGGGTATTTAGAAATATGCAGAACCCACCAGAAGATATGGCTAAAATGGTAATTTTGTTTGGGGAGTTATAAATCATTTAAAGTGTATGAGGAGGAGTTATCATGAAAAAAACGAATTACAGCTATTATATTGTCCGCAATTACAGTATTTTCACTTGGTGCCTGTCAGAACGGGGGCGGATCCGGCAGTGCTGCGAAAACTGCTGCCAAGGCAGAATCCTCTCAAAAAACGGTGGCAATCAAAGTTGGAGATAACTGGAGTTCAACACATCCAATGGCAGCTGCTCTGGACAATGTTTTTAAACCAATGGTTGAAGAAAAAAGCAACGGCAGTATTAAGGTCGAACTTTATCATTCCGGAACATTGGGTAACGAGGGTGATTTATGGGATGGAGTCCGAAATGGAACAATTGAAATAGCAATTGTAGGAACACCAATGAATCAGGAATATACAACTATGCTGATTTCCGACTGGCCTTTCTTATACCGGGATTTAGATCATGCAAAAAAAGTATGGACAGGCAGTATTGCAGAAGATATGAGCAATGAATTCCACGAAAAGTTTCCCACTACCTATATGCTGGGCTGGGGGCCAAACAGTGCAAGAACATTTACAAGCAACAAGCAGCTTACCAGCGTTGATGATTTTAAAGGTCAGAAGTTCCGTATGCCCAGTAATCCGATTCATATGGGTATTGTAGAAAATCTTGGCTCATCCGCCCAGGTAATCCCTCTTGGGGAATTATTCTCTGCACTTGAGACAGGGGTAGTTGATGGACAGGATAATGGAATGGTGACGGTTATCAGCGAAGCTTTTTACGAGGTACAAAAATATATCTATGAGACAAATCATATAATTTCAACTCTTGAAATTGTTGCCTCTGCAAGCTTTATGGATGGGCTAAATGAAAACCAGCAGCAGATAATCCGGGATGCAGCCAAGGCTTCCTGTGAAACAGCATGGGATCAGTACATAAAAAGTGTAGATACGGACCGTCAGTTCTTAAAAGATCATGGTGTAACGGTAACAGAATGTACAGCTGAGGATAAAGCAAAAATCATTGAACAAATCAAACCTCTCACGGATAAACTCTATTCTGAGAACCCGTGGGCAATCGATTTAACAGAAAAGATTAAATCAGTACAATAATATAACGCTGATTCATATTTGCAGGAGGTGCCTATGAGCCGGCTATTAAATGCCCTCTTTAAAGGAATTGAAGTTTTAATATCCACTGCGCTTGCAGTGATGATTATACTTGTTTTTACTAATGTAATTTTACGTTTTATTTTTGATACTGGTTTTGCATGGTCAGAGGAGGTTGCGCGGATCAGCTTCATCTACCTGGTTTATTTAGGTTCAATAGAAGCAATGCGGGATAACCGTCATCTTATGATTGATTCCATTCTGATCCGTCTATCGCCTGTAGGTCAGAAACTCTTTTACACATTGATACAAGTACTTATTATATGGTTGATGATTTCTCTTACAATGGGTAGTTATGGGCTCATGCTGCAAAATTACCATAACAAATGGGTTGCAACCGGTCTCCCTGTATGGGTTATATACCTTTCCGGATTTATTATGGGGATATCCATCTTACTACTGGCTGCAGGAAATATTTTTAAACTATGGGTATTAAAACACACAGTAAAAGATCTGATAACCCCGCAGGATGAAAGCGTCGCAACGCTTGAGTAAGGAGGAACCATGTCAATCTTAATTTATTTTTTAGTATTTCTGATCGGTGGAATTGCTACTGGTCTTCCCATTGCATTTGCACTTATTCTTTGTGGAGTTGCCACTGCAATGGTACTTGGCGGCAACAATGTTAATCCTCAGATTATAGCAGCCCAGCTCATGCGGGGAACCGACAGTGTCACCATGATGGCCCTTCCCTTTTTTGTTCTCGCGGGGGAACTGATGAACAGAGGCGGGCTTACAAACCGGATTATCAAGTTCTGCAATATTTTCGTGGGACGCTTCCGGGGCGGACTTGGATATGTGACCATATTAGCCTGTCTGATGTTTGCAAGCCTTGTAGGATCAGCGGTTGCAAGTACAGCTGCACTAGGTGCAATCCTGATTCCCATGATGGTAGATTCCGGTTATGACCGTGCAAAGTCTGCCGGCCTGGTGGCAAGTGCAAATCTTGTGGCACCCATTATGCCGCCTTCTATTCCCATGATCGTATATGGTGTGGCCGCCGGGTGCTCCATTAAGTCGCTGTTTCTGGGCGGGATTGCCCCTGCAATTTACTTAACAATTATTATGTGCGGTGTCTGGTTTATTGTTACCCGCAAAGACAACTTAAAAGCAGATACAACAAAATATTCCGCTCAGGAAATCTTAAAGATATTTATTAACGGTTTATGGGCATTGTTATTGCCCCTTATTATCTTATTTGGTCTCAGAGGTGGTATACTGCTACGGAAGCTGGTGTAGTTGCGGTTGTCTATGCCATTGCTGTGGGTATTTTTTGTTTACAGAGAACTTAAATTTAAGGATTTAATTAAGTCCTTCGTATCCGCCGCTAAAATGTCCAGTGTCGTTATGTTCCTGGCTGCCACTGCCCAGGTTGCCGCTTATATGATGACCATATCCCGCATTCCTCAGATGCTCACGGAATCATTACACGGACTTACAGAACATCCGGCACTGCTTAACTTAGTCCTTCAGGTTATCATTATCATTATGGGAACTTGCATTGATGTTGTTCCAACTATACTAATTATGACTCCCATCATGCTGCCATTAATTCATGCTGCGGGTATAGATCCTATCTATTTCGGAGTCGTTTTCACCCTTGCTAATGTTCTGGGGCTTACCTCCCCACCTGTAGGTCCTGTATTAAATGTGGCCTGCGCTACAGGAAAGGTAAGTATGGAAAAGATTATCAAACCGGTCATACCCTATTACATATTACAGGTCATTCTTGTATTTGCCCTTATCTTCTTCCCGCCGTTAGTAACTGTACCATTGAAATGGTTTGGTGGTTGATCGGTCTTTCATTTTCCAATTGAGTCCACAAAAAAAGGTACCGAATACCATTATGGTTTCGATACCTTATCCCGTTCCCGAGGTGATTTGAACACCCGGCCTACCGCTTAGGAGGCGGTCGCTCTATCCAGCTGAGCTACGGAAACATCTCTGTGCTGCAGGCAACCTGCAGCACAGTTCAAAACTTATTATATTCAAATATAAAGAATTCGTCAAGTCATTCTTGGATTTATTCCTCTGATTCCTTGAATTTTACAGTTCCCTGCATCCAGATCTGTCCTTTGAATCTGCGTCCGACTTCCGGTGTTCCCGTTAAGTCTTTTTTCGCGATACAGACATGAAAGATTAAATCACTGCACTCAAGAGTAAAATCGTATACCTCTTCTTCTGTAATATGGTTCTTCATCTCATCAATTTTTTATGATTTCACCAATTACAGAATACTGATCGCATTCTACGCCGCACGGCATAAAGCATGAATCAATAATCGAATACAAGTCTTCCTTCATAACCCGTCTTGACGCCTGGGAATAGAGATCAATATCTTCGATGGTTAATGTCTCCATCGCATCTTCATCGCCGTTCTTAGCCGCCTCTAACAGATTATTGCGGTCCTTTGCGGCTACTCTTGCTTTTTCCCTTTGCTTATCTGACTTCTGAATGGGAAGAAGAACCTTACCGCTGACTGCAAGACCCGTAAGGCATGAATAACTGGTATCCATGGAATGATGGTCTATGATCCGTTCTCTGCATTCAAAGGAATTGTCTATATAAAAAATCAGAGAAATTCCAACTTTATATTCGTCTAAAAGCCCGGCGTAGGTTTCCCGTTCTGTGTGACGCTGTATGGAGCATGATACTTCTGAAGTTATATCACTGCTTTTTAAATATGGGTAATAGTACATTCTTTGAAACTTTCCATCCCGGTCCATCTCTCCATAGATGGCAATCCCCATTCCGGGCGCCACTTCTCTTCGGATTTCGCACAGATTGGACTCTTCGTCAATCTGTATCCTTTTTACATCGGACAGATCTTCACAGAGCTTATCTAACAGCTTATCAATTTCCCTGTCTTTTTCATAAAGACTGAAACCTATGGTTCTTAAGAATTTATGCATAGAATCATCACCTGCTTTCTGTTTTTCTAAGATAATTTTCAGGAAAACAATAAGGCGAAGAATACTCCGCCTCAAGCCTTACGGTTTATTATATACTAAAACATTTGAGAATTCCAGTAAAATTTTTGATGTTAATAAATTCAGGTCCGTACCTTCCAAAAAAAGGTACGGACCCGGTCTTATACGATACCCTGTGCCATCATGGCTTCTACTACTTTTTCAAAGCCGGCAATATTGGCACCAGCCACATAATTTCCTTTTACACCATAGCGCTTTGCAGCTTTTGCAGTCTTCTCATAGATTCCTACCATGATGTCATGAAGCTTCTTGTCCACTTCATCAAAGGTCCAGGAAAGTCTTAAACTGTTCTGGCTCATCTCCAGTGCAGATGTAGCCACACCGCCAGCATTGGCTGCCTTGCCAGGCATAAACAGCATACCATTCTCAAGGAAGAAATCAGTTGCCTCTCTGGTGGAAGGCATATTGGCGCCCTCTGCGACTGCAAAACAGCCGTTGGCCTTTAAAGCCTTAGCATCCTCTAAATTTAACTCATTCTGAGTTGCACAAGGAAGGGCGATATCACATGGAATAGTCCAGATTCCCTTTCCTTCTGTATATACGGCAGAAGCAACTTCATCGGCATATTCCTTAATACGGCCTCTGCGTACTTCCTTAATTTCCTTTATTACTTCAAGACGAATGCCGTTCTTGTCATAGATATATCCGTTGGAATCACTTAAAGCCACAACCTTGGCTCCCAGCTGGATTGCTTTTTTTCAGATGCATAAATTGCAACGTTACCTGATCCAGAAATTACCACACTCTTACCTTCTAATTCCTTGCCATTATGTCTGAGCATCTCATCAAGGATATAGATGAGTCCGTATCCGGTTGCCTGGGTACGCACCAGAGAGCCTCCGTAGGTAAGTCCTTTTCCTGTAAGAACACCTTCATAAAGCCCGGTCATACGTTTATATTGTCCGTATAAAAAGCCGATCTCTCTTGCTCCTACGCCAATGTCTCCGGCCGGTACATCCTGATCTGCACCAATATATTTGGATAATTCGGTCATAAAACTCTGGCAGAACGCCATGACCTCTCTGTCTGATTTGCCCTTGGGATCAAAATCCGATCCACCTTTTCCTCCGCCGATGGGAAGACCAGTTAAAGAATTTTTAAATGTCTGCTCAAATCCTAAAAACTTTAAAATACCCTGGTTTACAGAAGGATGAAGTCTCAAGCCTCCTTTATATGGACCAATAGCACTGTTAAACTGAACCCGAAATCCCTTATTAACTCTTACCTGTCCGTTGTCATCTACCCACGGCACACGAAATGAGATGATACGCTCAGGCTCTACCAGGCGCTCTAAAAGTGCGGCTTTTCTGAATTTTTCTTCATTTGCTTCAATGACAATGCGCAGAGAATCAAGAACTTCTTTTACTGCCTGATGAAATTCTCCTTCTCCTGGGTTCTGCTTTACGACTCTGTCATAAACTTCATCCACGTAAGACATAATTTTCTTTCCTCCTAAGATTATAAATAATACAGAATTATTAATAAAATAAAGTTATTCCAAATGTTAAAATAAGGCCGGAACCCCTTAAAGTTCCGGCCTTATCTCCCCGCCATAACTTTTTAAAATTATAGCAAGTTAATTTAGTAAAGTCAATAAACCATTTCCTATTATTTACTTATCTGGCTTCTTTTTTTTATTAACAGCTGCATAGAGTGCCAGCATGAAGCCCGACAGTGCCACCATCACCTTTCCAGCATTGGACTTTCGTTCCCCTGTCTTAGGTAATTTTGCCAGAGGCACATTCCCATCATCAATTGTAACGAAATCCACCTGGGTGTCTCCCGGCATATTTGCCAGCGGCACCGGATCCGGTATAATAGTTACTGTACTTTGAGGAGTTCTTGGACCAGGACCATCATCATCTCCCCCACCCCCTCGGATTCTTTCATCCTGTATGGTAATTGTAAAGCTATTGACGCCGTCAAGAGTCAGAGGTGTAATACTGGAGTTAATCTGATATCCGTATGGTGCTCTCGTCTCCACAAATGTATACGTGTCTGCTGGCAGACGTTTTATTGAATATTGACCGCTACTGTCTGTTTCAAATCTGGTAGCTTCTTTTTCATTGGCTGTATATCCGGCAAAGGAACCATTATTCAGTTTCACATAACCGTCTTTAGAGGCCTTCACAATAAATTCTGCCCCGCCCAGTCTGATATCTGCAAACACCGCATTGGTCTTAACTACAACCACCTTAGATGGCTGATTTTCAACTGCCCCCTTGGTTTTTTCAAATAAAGTAGGTTTCACATAAAGCTCACTGGTTTCAGACTGGCTTAAGGTAAATTCTCTGCTCCATGGCTGAGTCCCCAGTAAATATCCACTAGGCGCTTTTGTCTCTGTGATACGATACGTTCCATAAGGCAGGTTTGTAATCACTGCCTTCCCTGAAAGGGTGAAGACAATGGAACTGCCGGTTACATTATCTGATGTCCAGGATGCTCCGTCAGAGGCTGCCAGATTCCGATAACTGTCCCATGCTCCCGGCACCATAGTAGATACATTGGTAAGCGTAAATTCCGCCCCAGCCAGCCTTTTATTAGTATCTTCACTGTCTACCTTTTCCAGGCTCATGCTTCCTTTACTGATCTGATTTGTTACGGTTAAGCTTACCTCAGATCCGTTGTCTACCGAAACTGCCTTGCTGTTATCCTTTAGAATGCTTACCTTCCCTTTTTCATCCACTCTGATATAGAACGGTTCAATGGAATCATAACGGTCAGTGGCAGCCTCTCTGATCTGGTAATCTCCGTGTTTTAAACCAAGGCTTAAAGTACCGTCCTCGCCTGTAACAAAAGTACCGTTTCCGGCATCCGGCAGGGTGTGGAACCGGTTGGCTCCGAATACGGATAAAATTCCGTTATCCTCATACTTACCAGGTCCCAGGATATAAAAGCTGATTCCGCTTATGCTTCTTTTCAGATTATCTGTCTTCTTCAGCTTAATAACAAACTGTGCCCGGTCATTGACTACCTGGTTATCATCGTTAAGCTTAGCATTCTTTTGGTCTGCAGACAGAGTAAATTCAAATTCTGCTTTCCCGTTTAAGCTTAAATAACCCTCCGGTGCTTTTTCCTCTTTTAGCGTGTAGGTACCATAAGGTATATTGCCAATATCAACGTGACCGCTTAACGCCGTAAATCTAATGCTGTCTCCGTCTTTTTGTACATCCCTGATTCCCATGGCTTCCAGTTCTTCCACACTGGTTTTAAGCAGCTTATCAGCGAAATCTTCATATGTCCCTTCTATCTGTGTGGTTCTCTTCGTTAAAGAGAATTCCGCTGACGGAAGAAGTTTCTCTGTTACTCCATCCACCTTGTCAAAGGTCAGGTTTCCGGTTCCATAATCATTGAAGACAAGTTCACTTCCATCTGTTGTTACGGTGCTGCTTTCACTGTCTGCCTTTAAGGTGACTTCATAGACCCTGCTGCCGGCTTCATATCCCGCCGGTGAAACCTTCTCTTTCACATAATAAGTTCCAAGAGGAAGCATCTGTGACTCACCCAATCCGTCAATTCCAGTTGTGATGGTACCTGCTAATGCCGTTAATTCCTGATCAGAGTAAATATCGAACACTGCTCCGGAAAGATGCATTTCATGGTTGTGGGACGCAGCCTTGTTAATACGTATTTTAGCCCGCTCTCTTGCATCAAACACCTGGATCCTGTCTGTATTACCAGCTTCCAGTACGGAAACTTCCGTATCCGCAGACACACTGTAGTTTTCCGGGGCTTTTATTTCTTTTAATACATAGTTTCCTGCAGGCAGACGTTTTACCGTTACTGTACCGCTGCTGCCTGTTGTAAAGGAAGATCCCTCCTCTTTTTTGTCTGTCAGACCGATAAAGGAGTTATTGCCATCAAGGCTTACATACTTTCCTTCAGGTGTGATTAGAATGAATTCAGCATTGGAAAGCAGAGCATTTGTTGACTTATCCCGTTTCTCAATTGTCAGTTCATGAGGTGTGTTGATAACTGCCTCATTTCCTGTCAGACTGATTCCTTCCGGTTCTTTCAGTTCAAACTCTTTTGTAAACCCATAATCACCGCCGAAGAGATATCCACTAGGTGCCTGAGTCTCCTTCAGTGTATAGGTTCCGTATGGTATCTGGGTCAAACTTCCCTGTTTGGAATCTCCCAGGCCGTCTATACGGAATGTTACGGAGAGGACATCTCCATTGGTTTTAGTCGTAACGTTAGAAACACCGGATCCTGTCACATTATTTAAATATTTTTTAAATGCTCCATTAACCAGTGACGTACCGCTGAGTTCAAACCACGCTCCCGTAATAAGACTCTTACTTTCCCCATCCATTTTCTCAATCACAATGGGTGCAGTCAGCACGTTGTTTGTTACAACCACATTGATTTTCTTCTGTTCCTGACTATCAAGAACAATATCCGGCCTGTCTTTTGCGTTTAACAGTGATACCGCTCCATCCTGGCCGATTCTGACATAAAACGGCTCTATTGCCTGATATCCAGGAGATGGAAGCTCTGTAATCTCATAATCGCCGTAAGGCAGATTCCAGGTTACAACGCCATCCTCACCGGTCTGTTTCACTTCATAACCGGTATTGTCCGGATCATTTACTTTAAACTTGTTTCTGCTAAATGGATTCCAGGTATTGCTTACATATTTCCCTGGCCCTGAGATGGAAAATGAGATACTCTTTACTGCTTCATTTCCGGCGTTATCCGCCTTTCTGATGCTTAAACTGTATTCTGTTCTGGTATTCTCAATAGCATTTCCTTCTATGTTGTTTAATTGTGCCTGCTGCCCATCCGAACTGATTTCAAATGCAGTTTCTTCCAGTTTCTTTGAAATATCATATCCGTCAGCAACCTGGATTTCTGAAAGAGTATAGCTTCCAAGTGGTATTCCCGTAATATGAACTGATCCGTCAGTAACTTTAAAACTAACGCCCTGACTGTTCTCTTTCACATCAAATATTCCCATGGTTGCAGAATCTTTCTTCATTGATGCAATCATAGCATCCCATGCATCTTTCACCACATCACTCTTTTTATTAATCTGGAATGAAGCACCGGCAATTTTCTCTTTGGTGATCCCGTCAATCTTTGTAAAATCAAGTGAACCGGCTATATAAGAATCCTCTACTGTAACCGTACTTGGAATGGGATCAGCCTCTGTCTTAAACTCTTTACTCTTAAGAACCCATGCCTTTTGACCCTGTACCTGATAGGAATCCATTGCTTCCATATCACTGGAGACAGCATCAGAAAGCTGATAACCTGCGGGAGCGCCATCCTCAACAATGATATAGTTCATGTAATACAGAAGCTCTCCTGCATTCCACACTGCATCACCGTCGGTAAGCGTTGTTTTACCTTCCGAAACCGGAGTCTTCAGCACGTTTGTATTAGTAATTTTTGTATTACGTAAGGAATCCATTTCCTGGTTTGTAAAAGGACCATATACCGTAAAATGAGCTCCTTCAACCGGGTTTTGGGCTTTGTTTGTTTTCTTTACTGTTACACTTCTGTAAGGTACAAAGCCTATGTCCTTGGTTGTATCGAATTCCCCTGCTGTTGACCATAAGAAGAAATCTTCTGAGGAATATCCGTTTTTCGTTTCATTAAAGTTGCTGTCACGGCTTTCATCGTAATTGGCTCCACCCTCCAGCAATGTCTTTGGAATTCTGGATCTGCCAGCTTTTTTATTTTCTCCATCCGGCAGCATATTTGGCTTAGCAAGTTTTAATATCAGATCTTCAAAGCCTTTCGGCATAGTTCCTTCGCTCACTTCAATTTGATAATGAGCCGGATCATCACCCTTTAAGCTGTTTAATTTCAGTGATGTACCGCTGTACCATTTATCCTGTATACTTTCCGTGATCTCTGAGTCAGGGAGATCGTAAGGCTTAGCAGGAGTCAGGCTGTCAAATAAGAATCTGGCATCTCCGGTTCCCGGTACCATAGAGGTCTGATCATCCCCATTTTTACTAAACTTCAACAGGCTGACCTTGAAGTAACCACTTTGTAACAATGGGTACAGGTCGGTAAGCAGATGATCCTTGTTAACACTTTCATTCTGTATTCCGTTGTTGTCATCATCAATCCAGATTCGTCCTGATACCTTTACTTTTCCAGGAACCAGAAGCACCTGAACGGAATTGCTGGTCTGTACCTGTGAAAATGGTTTTTCTATACTCTCAAGACTTGCTTCTTTATAACTATAGGCTGTTGCAAAATCATTCACAGCATATCCGTAAGCAACATCCTCCAGCTCTTTTGCCGTACTGTAGGGCACAACAGTCTTGTAGGTAACAACCAGATTTTCTCCTGGCGCCAGATAAAATTCAGGATCAGTGATCTTAATGCGGATGGCTGTTGGATCACTGGAACTTCCCGACCAGAATCCGGAAGAGTTGTTATTTAACATAGCATTCTTTCCGGCATTTGCCGTATCCCGATTATCAAATGTTTTATTGGAATACGAAATCTCATAGTCAAAGCCCTGAACTTTTCTTCCTGAACTTCCGGTATCTTTTCTGTTTTCAATTTCAATGGACTGAATACTGTCATATTTCAGGCGGAAATCACTGAGTCTTTCAAAATTACCTGTACTGTAATCTCCTTTAACCGGCAGAACATCCATAAGCTGCAACTGGCTGACATAATCCTGAGCCGATGCATTATTTACCATAAGCCGGTATAATACGGTTCCATCATACTGAGTGAGTTCGGTATCCTCTGCTGACTTCGCCACCTTACCTGTGGTAGTTCCGGAAACGTATCTGGTATCCAAATTACCTTTTACTTCTTTATAAAGCTGGATACCCGTTCCGGTGCTCATGGTATTCTCGGCAGAATCGGAAGCATAACCGTAACTGCGGTATTTTTCATCCGGTAGCTGAGCGCCGGACGGTAAATCATTGCTGGGCCACTTGGTACCTGAGCTGGTATTAATCATAAAGGAGGCACCGGTATGGTTCAGCGAAAATGCCGGCTGCAGCACATCGCTTGTTACAAACAGGGTGTTTAAAATGTTCTTACCATAATTAATTATATTTCCTGCAATCTTTGCTTTTACCGATACTGTAACAGACTCTCCTTTTTGCAGATTCCCGTTCAGACGTATAAACAGTGTCTCACGCCCTGTTTCAGGGTCCACTTTCCGGACTGTCTTATCAATCGTTACACCAACAGGCGCCCGATCCAGTGCGACCGCCGTCAGCAGTCGTTCCTCTCCGGAAGTCTCTCCGGAAACGGATACTCCTAAAGGAACCAGATCTACAAGAACCGGTTTCTGGATAGGTGCAATTCCGGTATCACTGCTGGTGGTTGCATTGGTTACTGTAAGCGTATAGGTAAGTATATCACCTGGCTGTACTCCCTTAACAGGATTTACATTTTTACTTACTGACAGGATTGGAGCCTGGCTTTGAACTACGGAAATATCGCATAATGCTTCTGTCTTGCTGGCATCCTGACCGGTATTTAAGGTTCCATTTACATCCCACTTCCGGTATTTCATAGATACATCTGCTTTGTTACGAATAAATTTAATATCCTTTTTGTAGCTTCCGTCAGCAAGTGTTGCATCCTGACGATTCAGTTTTGCTGTAACAGCAATGGTTCCAGGTACAAAATCCTGCCCCAGTGAATAAGCGTTTTTGGTAGATCCCTTTAACGTCTCATCCCGGTAACTGATTTTAAATGATTTTACTTTCCTGCTGCCAGCAGGTTTTATCTCACCAATTTCACCATCCCCGGACACACTTACGGTCTGCACCGTTCCAATCTGGCTTTCGTCAAATCCATAGAAGGTAACATCTGCCATAATGGTTCCTGTTCTTCCTTCCTTCAGTCGGTTTACCTGAGCGGCTTTTCCTGGCTTAACAGAAAGAATAGTATATTTTTCATTGGTGTATTCTTTTTCATCAAGAACATTTTTACCTGAATCCAGCATAGTCAGTCCCTGGTCAGTGACTTCGTACTGATCAAGAGGTATTGTATTAACTGCTCCTGGTGTAAGGGTGTAGGTAACCACCTGACCGTCATTCCACCATAAATCTTTTAAAGAAGTAGTCTGAGTGGACTTTTCAAGGTTTACTCCTGTCTTCTGCTTAACGTTAGTAAATTCTAAGGGCGACGGAATATTTCCTTTTTCAATGGTTACTTCCTTTTTATAAACAGTTCTGTTGTCATCCGGATTAATTACATATCCATCTGTATTTGGCGTAATAGCTGTCTCTTCTATCTCATAGGTTCCGGGAAGCAGCATAACTGTGGTTCCGCTTTCACCATAAGGTACTGAAACAATATCTCCCGCCTGTTTTCCAGTTTCTTTATTTGTTACCTTTACAAATGCGTTTATGGCAGAGGACGGATTATCCTGTTTATTTACATCATTCTTAAACAGTTTTAATGGCAGCGCTTCCTGATTATGAACCGTAAACTGATAGACTCCCGGTGCTTTGGTATTACGATCAGAAAGCACGTATAAATTAAGGTTCCGTATGGTCTCGCCATTCTTATTTAAATCTGCGGTTACGGGAAGAATGGATCCACTTCCGCCATCAAAAGCCTCCAGCCTGAAGGTATAAAATCCATGATCCTTTACAGGCACTTCATATAACCCGTAAGAATATCCAGATTCCTGTTTCAGACCCCGGAATGAAAGTTTACCCTGGGCGTCGGTGGTTCCCTCTGTTACATAGTTCCAGGTATCGCCGGCTTCTTTTATAAAGCTCAAAGATGATTCCCGCTTTTTCGGCCTCTGTTTTACCGTCTCCACTGTATTTGGTAATCTGGAAATCAATGCCGCCCTGATTTTCTACGGTAATCTCCGTAGTCTTTCCGGTCTCCGCTGTCAGTCCCTGTTCCGGAACTGCTGTCCCAATGGTCAAATATCCCAGAGGAGCATTTGTTTCTTTCACATAATAAGTTCCCGGATTGAATTTCTTTGTAGATAATAATAACTCATAAATACCGCTTGTTCCGATCTCTTTAAAATCACCTACATAGGATGTCAGTGCCTGATCGGAATATAAGCTGAATCCAGCACCGGTCAGCTTCTTTGAAGAATCTGCTGCATCAACTTTTATTATGCGTATTTTTGCTTTTGCATACTGATTTTCAACTCCTACTGCAACCGGAGTCTTGGTGGTAAAATCAGAATTCGTTCCCACCTGGATATAACCATCAGACCATAGTTTTCCATTGGTTACACCGGTTTCTCCAGTCAGCATCCAGTCTGGGTTTTCCCGCTCTTTTACATAATAGGCTCCGCCTTCCGGATTCTGAGCCAGCTGAACTTTACCTTCTGCGGTATAATAGCCCTCTGCTGCCGCAAAGTTATGAATCGTTACGGTAGCTGGCTGGTTCTTCTCATCATATACCGGCTTGTAGGCCTTTTGCGCATCAGAGTAAGTATAAACATCAAACACAACCTGAGATGGAAGTTTATCTTTAATATCCTGATCATTTATAAACCCATCTCCAAAAATAAGTTTCTTTGTTATTGTCAGAGTAACCTTTTGCCGGTTTTCAAAGGTTACTTCCGTATTTTGATACGTTCCGGTCATATCACCGGTCACAGCCACTACTAACGGTGCGGTATCAATGGTATATCCCTCTGGTGCTTTTGTTTCTGTAATGCGATACCAGCCTGGCTGACAGTTTTTAAGGATATAAGAACCATTCCCCTGATCTTCCAGAGTTTTTGTCAAAGCTGTAAAACCATCTACTGGTTTGTCGTAAGCAGGATCTTCTACATTCCGCAGAACACCTCCGTCTAAATCCGTACCTGGACGGAACTTCATGTATTCCAGGCGGAACTCTGCTCCTTTCATGGAATCACCGCTTTGCTTATCCTCACCATCTGTCTTATGTAATGTGATCTGTGCGAGTCTTGGGTTTCTAACCGTCAGTGCAGACAGAGGTCCTGTTATTCCATCAGCAACCGGAACCAGAGTTACTTTGTTGCCGTCTGCAACCGGCTTATAACCAACAGATACGGAATGTTGTTCGAAATAATAATCCGTTGCTGTATTTTCAGCGCTGCTTCCCAGTTTCTCACTGAGTACAGTATAGGTGCCGCTGTCAAGTCCGTTTAATACAGCAAGATATCTTCCGTCTCCCTGCTTTTGTGTGACAGCTGTGACCTGACTGCCTGATGGAGTCTTTAATGTAAATGTAATACCAGAAAGTCCTTCTGGCCGCTCTCCGTTCCATGCTGTTTCAATCTCAAGCATTGGCTTTTGCGGATTGTAAACAGGTACTGTCAATGACGTACTGGCTACGGTAAAATACCTCCAAAGCCCGTTGCTACCGGTATACATGGTAATATATTGTTTGTTCTGTTCCGTAGTCAGCGTTTCCTTCATTCTATAGAGACCGGAAGGAAGTCCGCCGGGTATTAAAATCTTACCGGTACTGTCTGTTGTATAAGTGCCGTATTTCTTATAGTCATATCCAGATGCATTCCATTGATATTGCCAGACTTCAAATGCAACCCCAGAAAGAGATGTTTTCTGAATATTCATCCCGTCTAGTTCGTCATCTGTTTTCTGGAATGTGCCTGTATCCGGGAGTATATCCGTATTTCTTAAGAGTTACCGGATATTCTTTAGAGACCTTGTTAATCAGCCTGAATTCAGATGCTTTCCCAGAGTCCCAGAAATACTGCTCATCTATATAATCCTTACTAATTGGTACTGTCACATTTAAAACATGAAGTGTTGAATCCATTGTAACCTTAGATGGTGCATAAATCTCTTCCAGTCCCAGAACCAGCTTAACCGGGTCTCCTTCCGTGTTATATTGAAGGATATCTTTTGGAATCTTACCCAGTTCAGTAATTTTATTACTTACTTCATCAAGCCTGATTGTTTTTGAAAGTGCATAACCAGTTTTATGAGTACCATCAGATTCCAATCCTGTTTCCACTACATCAATCGGCAGAAGTTTTTCATTATTTTCCGGATTCAGCAGCCATATCTGGAATTTTGCTCCGCCTAGCAGACTATATTGCTTTTCTGCAGTTTCCAGCCATTTATTTAAGGCAACCTGAAAATGATAATTTTCAAGTCCCGTACCTCCGCCAGAATGCTGATTGGTAACGACTGCTATCTTTTCATTTCTTCCACTCTGATAAGAGTGACGGATTTCATCATAACCGCTATATTCCGAATGATCCGGTACAAATACGGCAGCGATTTTTCCGCCTTCTTCCAGAAGATATCCCGGTGCGGCCTGATCCTCAACCAGCCAGTATACATATCCATCATCCAGAATTGTAGTATCAAACTGCCCATCCTGGCGTTTACCTGTCTGGGGATCAATCCGGGTGCCGCTCTCATATTGGCCTTCTGTCTCAAATCTGCTTCCATCCGCTAAATCTTTCATCTGGATGGTGGCTAAATTCCTGGTGTCATCAAGCATCTTATAAAGTGTAAATCTTGCACCGTTTACCATGTGGCGTTCATCATGGGTTCCTCCGCCAAAGGTTATCCCATCACAGGTCTTCCATACGTTAAACTGAACCCAGGATTTATAGTTGAAAATTGGATCCGTATACCTGACCAGTGAATCTACATTGGCAGGAAGGTCTTTACCACTAAATACAACTGCATTATAGCGGGTCTGTAAATCTGCCACAGACAGACTCTTTGCAGGCTGACCATTCTCAAGTGGAAGCGGTTCTTTATTGCCCATATTTAATTCAAAAGGCAGCCTGGATTCACCCTTTGTGGGAACCCGTACTTCAGCCACATAATATGTATCTTTACGGTCAATATCGTTAAATGTGGCAATACCATCAAATTCATTTGTTACCTGTACCTGCACAAAATCTGCAATACCTGGCTGATCCCGGTTCACTTTATAAAGAGCCAGGTTTACATTTCCTAACGCCCTGTTTACCTCATAGAACTGATCATTCCAGCCATCACGCCAATATTTCTGGGTACGAATGGTCAATTTGGGCTCATCTTCAATAATAAGCGGCGCGCCTATTGCCTCTCCGTTTACAGTGGAAATAGTCTTTCCTTCTGTTAATGTGGTGGTCAGAATATTATAAGACGGAAGGTATCCTGAAGGTGGAGTAATTTCAGCAATTACATAAGGTATCCTGATACCGCTGTCATCAAAATACGCAGTTTACTGCTGTCGAAAATCACCTGACCGTTAGCCCCGGATGTCTTTGTCTGAATGGGGTTTTTAATACTATTTGCCCAGTCAGCTTCATGGAACTGAGATCTTAAGTAGATTCCAAAAACAGCACCACTTACCGGTGTTTTTCTTAAAGCATCCTGTTTGGTAACCATTACTCTGCCATAGTTCTGATAATTCTCCAGAGACTTGGTTCCATTCAGATAAATATTCGTATTTTTCTCAGCTGTCGACTCTGCCGCAGTTACAGTCGCAGGCCCGTAGTAAACCGCCCCATTCTGAATAATGTAACCATCATACTGTCCATCTGCCTTGTTTTTTAGCAGAAAAAGTGGATTAATAATATCCGACCCAAGAATTTCCTTAAAATAATAGGTCCCCGGTGCCATAACCGTATCTGTATTGGATACGATTGTATTTTTGTTATCTGGAAGGGTAACTGCTCTAAAATGATCTCCATCTTTCTGATACACTTCAAATGTGATCTTTACATTATTATCCGTGCTTCCATTTGAATTATATTTTATCTTTTTTAAATTAACTGTTTTATAAGGCTTATTATAAAATTTTAAGTGAGTGGTTGTAGCCTCTTTCGGATACCAGAACCATTCTTTCAGCTGTTCCCTGTTTATAGGGCCACTGGGAGTTGTAAACTCACTGATTGCTGATCCAACATAATTATCCGGAGCCTTTACTTCTTCTACCCGATACTTTGTTCCTGGATCCAGAGAGACAAATGTACCATCAAGAGTTACGTCTCCCTTAAATACTTCCACACCATCTGTAACCCTGGTAATTCGAAATGTTGCTGTTATTCTTTTACTGTTATCCGTTATGTCATACTTATGAAGCCAGTAGGGCACTTTCTGAGGTATGTTATATGCCTTTACATTAGTATCTGACTCCTGCTGACAGTATAGGGACCAATGAGAGGTGTTTTTATGCCATTAACAATTGCGTCATCAATATTTTTTCCTGTCTCATCTGCTTCCAGGCGATCTGCACTTCCTGATTCACTCCAGTAGTAATCTTTGGTAATATCCAGATTACCAACAGTAATGATACCATTTTGATCTGTGGTATAGATTTTTCCAGGAGTTACTTCGCTGTAATTATTCTGATTTTTATCAGCTGCATACAACTTAAACTGATAACCGGCATTGGAATTACCTGTATTAATCCAGCCGGATGCCCACTGGTTTCCAAAGGACCAGGTTTCTTTCTGAAGCTTAAGAATCGCCTGCCTGTTATTTTTTATTTCAACTGAAGTTGTTTTTTAATGGCACCAGTGTAAATTCTTTACAGAGATAAGTTTTGCTGTTTTTTGTTTCAGTAGTAAAACCGCTTCCTGCAGGATTTCCATCCGAATAACCATCCGGAAGTTCCTCCACTACCCGGTAGCGAATCACGCGGTTACCATTGTCATAAACAGGAAGAACTGCTTCAAAACCACTATTACCATCCAGTGAATAGGTTTCCTTTGAATCTACGGAAACTCTGGTCCAGCTGCTGCCATCAGCAGTCGTTTCCAACCAGAAATGGTTATCAAAATTCCCTTTATACTGTTGCGGAACGGACTGATAAGTCCCATCATCCTTTTGGAGCAGTTTAGTTACCTGAACCTTTGCCTGATTTAAAGTATTAACAAGATAATTGCTGTCTTCCTTTAAAACAGATGTTTCCCCTCTTTTAACAGTAACCGGGTACTCCCTGGTATCAATAATATACCCGTTGGCACTTTTTTCCTTAATTACGTATTCACCTGGAGTAACGGGCTTAAAACGTACCAGACCATTTCCGTCTGACTGAACCGTTGTTACCTCAGTTAATGTACCGTTGTTTTTTGTATAAAGTGTAAACTGCGCACCACTTAAGGCGTTTAAATCGTTTTCCTTTGCGTCTACGGTGCTCCATATCCGTGCCTTTTTATAAAATTCAATTGCACCTTTTCCTACAACGTTATTAACGACTTTAACTTCTTTATTCTCTCCAGCCTTAATGGTAAACTGAATCTCCTGGCTGTCTTTAAAGGTCTTAGAATCCGCAATTGCATAACTGTATTCTGTTCCTGCAGGCTTCTTTCCTTCCTTAATCACATAAATACCAGGATCAGCCTGAATCTGAATATACCCTCTGTCTCCGGTTGTATAGGAGATTGTTTCACCAGATTCACTGGATGGATTAACAGCTATTGTTCCTTTTTGGATACCTTTCCCGTTTGGATCTAACACAGTATAGTTGTCATAAGGTGTCTGGTTTCCCTGAGTATCAACCGAATAAATCTCAAATTCAGCAGATCCGGGATATTCCTTTTCCATTGTCAGATCATACGGTTTTAAAACGCCAATTCCTTCATCCAGCATTTTAGTTATCTGAATGACTGCTGGTTTATTAACCTCATGAACCGCTACCGCAGATTCAGAATCATCTTTCATAACCTGGCTGGTTCCCAGCTTTACATATTCCAGATGTGCCTGGTTTAAAACAGTAAATACTGTAGAATCATTGGCACGAGGATCATTGTATTTTAAAACAAATGGTTCAAATGGATACCTGGCTGTAACCAGATAGGAACTGTAGGTAGGTGCCAGATCCGATACATAAATATGATCAGCCCCGTTTTGCCCCTGTGTCTTATGACTGTTTATTACAATAGAACCATCTTCCTTTTGATCTACAGGAATGCTGTTTCCATCGCCCCATTTTGCTATGACAGATACAGGCTTCATCTCTGCGGGAGCATTGGGTGTTGTTATAGATAGTTTATCCGTAATATGGAAGGAACCTTCTTTAAATCCGGTACGTCCATAGGTCTGATAAACCGTGCCATCAGGCTGTCTTGATATCTCCCCCTGGTTTCCGTACATTCCCACTTCTATCATGTAAGTAATGTCTACGTATTGGGGATTCCCCTGATTATCATTAATGATATCGTAAGACTGATCCGTAGGATAAACTCTTTTTTTAATATGCCACTGATCATCAGATATCAATTGAAGCTGAGTCTGGGATGGCTGTGTAGCATAAGTAACCGTTGAAATATTACCTGGATAAGTAACTTTATCTTTATCCGTTTTATCCGCAACCTTAACATCAGCATGAAATGCAACGCTGTTGTCTGGCAGGGTAAAGTTTTCTCCTACCGCTCTTTTACCATTTCCGTCTATGTAAGCGTTTATTATAATATTATCCGATTTACCCGGACGTATGGAATGATTTTCGTCGCCTGCCTGAATTTTATAAACGCTTTTCTCACTGTCTGAAGTTTCAAGTTCCACTTTATCTTTCTGCTCCTCCAGTGTGATTCCAGCAGGAACAGTAAAATAAATGACAGCATTTTCATAAGTATCAAACAAAGACAATTTGCCGCCTGCTGCATATTCATAAAGAGGAGCAGCCTGCATGGTATAAGTAATTGTATAAGTAAAGAGTTTCCCTGCCTTGATTTCTCCGGTCATACTCTGGGCAAGGTTTATTTCTACCGTTTCTTTTTTATCTGTGGCATCTTCTCCATAATAGCTTAATGCTGTTTCATAGGGTGAAAGCTTCGCCTCATCGCTTACTTCCATATTCAATAATGTGATACCATAGCTTGGAACTACCATAGAGAACGAAGGTTGAACAAATAAGGAAGTCAGGCTAAAGCCATTGTCTTCTTCACTGCTAACGCCCATTAATGCAGACTTTTCATCACCAGATAATACCTTTCCATCTCCAATAGACACAATATCTGCACTGTCAAATTGTTCCGGCGCATTAACTGCCTCTGAAGGAGTGGCAACAGTCTCCTGTGCTTCTGAAAGCACTGGAACCTGGTGTCTGGAGATAGAGAGCTGCTGACTACCTATTTCATTTTTGCTTACAGTCAGCTCATCACCAGATACGGAATTACCGGAATCTTTACTACCTTCCTCCGGCTCAGCTTTTTCTGTTTTTACCTCATCCTGTTTATCATCCTCTGTCTTTTCTTCTCCAGTCTCATCTGAGATGGATTCATGGGAGTCATCTTTACCTGCCTGTGTTTCAACGGCTTCCGATTCATTCTCCGTTGATGAGGCAGCTTTGGTTTCTGAATTTCCAGTACTGCCCTCATCCTTTGTACCTGAAGTGGTTTCAGTAACCTGTGTTTCAGCAGCCGTTTCTTCTATTGTCTCTGCTTTTGTTCCTGCTGCCGCAGCTGCTCCTGTAGAACCTCCAGTTGAATTATCCAAACCATTCTGCAGTGTGGCTTCCTCTGAATTCTCTCCCACAACCGCATACTCATCCATCTGGGCATCTGTGACAACAAAATTATCACTTACTATCCTGAGACGGAATTCGCATTCCCGGTCTTTATAACCATTTACACCAATAATCTGAACGCTTTGAAGAATAGATTCCTGTTTAATACGGTCTGATTCATCACTTTCAGAAAAGGGCTCATCACCAAGAACATCGGAAACAACCACAAGGTACATGGCCTTACCTTCTTTTTTCTGAAGAATTAAGGTTTTTCCTTCCAGCTCTTCATACAATTTTTCCGTAACCAGATCTTTTTGTTCCCCTTTAAACGGAATCAGATCTTCTTTTAATTCAGGTCTTCTGTCAGCATCCTTTTTAAGGACTTTTTCTATGGCAGACTGGGTGATTTTGACATCAATAACCTGTTTTGCCTGTGATGGCGTTGCTTCTGACGGAGATGCCTTGGACGCATTGGATGGACTAGCCGTATTTCGTTCTGTATACTCTCCCGCATAAACCGTAATTGCGGTAAGCTGTGATACATTTCCCGAGACAATGGCAATTGTTAATAACCAGGCAAGTACCCGCTTAAAACGATGTATTTTTTTCATTGCTCCCTTCATTTCCACACCCTCCTATATATTTTTTACTCTTTCTAAATTCGTCTTCTATTTTAAGCCATGAGATGGCAATATTTCCCTCTTTCTCAGTATACATGAGACCGGTTACAAGCCAGTTATTTTTGGTTACATAATCATTTTTAACCAATTAATTTTTATGCTTGTTTTCTCACTACTTTGTATGCTTTTTTCCTTAATTCAAGTACATTTTTCATCACTTTTTAACACAAAATTATAACTTGATTCTAACTGTTAACTTAACATATATTCGTTGTTTACATTTATTGTTCTGTGTGATAAAAATAACATAAATATGTTTTTTTTAGTTTTATAATTATCAAGCACGGGGATATTAAAAAAGGAGAGGTCATGACTGTTGAAGAAAAAATGAGAATTGCTATTGAAGAAGGCGCAAAATCATTACAAAATGGGGAATTTTATTAAAGAAATACATTGAAATAAAAAAAGAAGGCGCTTTAACTGATTTTTGTAAAACATTAATTAATTTAGGATAATATTTACTAATTCTGTTGCCATCTTGACAGAAAGCCTGTTTAATTCTAAAATAGATCCAACTGACTAATTTCTAATTACAAAAAAAGAAGGTCTTAAACATATGATACAAGATATATTCCCCCACGTATTTCATAACGAATTTGAAGTAAAATCACCTGCTGAAGACAGCTATTTTTTCTATTTTTCAGAAGGGAGCATCTGTCTGACAGAAGGCAAATCCAATACAATTCCCCGATTCTCCGCATTAGAAGATGAGGTTAGAAACCGATTCATGTCCCATTGTGATTATTTATTTTCCATCGATCAGATGGTTTTTTTTCTGGTAGACGAAACCAGCGTATCACTGGCGGATACCCCCGGTATCAGTCTTTTGAAAATTAGCATATTGCGGGAATTAACCCCCATGTGGGTGTCTTTTTCAGCTGTGTGTGCCTCACAGCTTCATCGCTTCTATTTATCTAACCGCTACTGCGGTTGCTGCGGATCAGAGATGATTAAAAGCAAAAAAGAACGGTCTATGGTTTGTTCCTCCTGCGGTAACACCGTCTATCCAAAGATTGCACCCGCAGTCATTGTTGGCATCATACACGACGGAAAGCTGCTGCTTACGAAATATGCAGGCAGGGAATATACACGCTATGCACTTCTGGCTGGTTACACAGAGTTTGGTGAAACCTTAGAGGATACGGTAAACCGGGAAGTCATGGAGGAAGTTGGTCTGCGCGTAAAAAATATACGGTACTATAAAAACCAGCCATGGGGCTTTTCAGATTCCATTTTGATGGGCTATTGGGCCGAGCTGGATGGTTCTCCACAAGTCACGCTGGATGAAACAGAATTATCCACAGCTGTCTGGATGGCTCCTGAGGATATCCCCGACGATTTTACCAATATCAGCCTGACCCATGAAATGATTCTGTTATTTAAAAATGGTAAAATAAACGAAACCCAGGGGGAAAAAGCCTGATCAGGCTTTCCTTCCTGGGTTTCTGTAAAAGGTTGCATATCCATTTGCAATAAGAATTCCATCTTTAGGAACTTGTGATAGTATTAATATTACATTTAACACATCTACACACGCTCCTCCAGCATTAAATATACTTAGAAAAATGAAATAACCAGTTAATCGACCGAAAACAGCTAAAAGAAATGGTACTGCAAATGAGAGAATGAAAAGCGGCATAAGTGATATGACAACCATTCTTTTTCTGGTAAGGATTTCTTCCGTAAATACAAAACCAAACAGTCCATTAAATCCCCAATAAGTCTTATCTGAATTTCTTATTCCTGGTATAAATGCCGCATGAATCAACTCATGAATGAGAAGGTATAAAATCATTCCTAAGAGATAATATAAAACCTCTATTCCTATGGTAATTTCCAGGGAAAACCCCTGCTGTCCGGATAGCAGATTTTTTAATGGCGGGTATAAAAAATAACACCATACTGCTGCGGATAACATCAGGATTAAACTAATTGGCATAGACCATAAAATTGCTCCCGATACAGACTTTGGTTTTTTTAAACGAAACCAGCCTTGCTCTTGCAGTTTTCTGGTTGTGTCTTCATTCTCCAGTGGTATTTTCTTAATAAATTTCATAGTTTGTCACCTCAATTATTGCATAATAGTTCTTATATATTATATATCGCTTTGCGACAATATTAAACAGTGATATTTCGGGTTTTTTTTTAACGTATATAATTTCAATAACAAAGGAGTTTTTATGAAATTAACCGTTTTAGTTGATAATAATACATTAATTGATCAATATCTTTTAGGAGAGCCTGCTGTCAGTTATTATATTGAAGATGAAGATGAAAAAATACTGTTTGATACAGGATATTCTGATGTGTTTATCCATAATGCAGAAAAACTACATATAAATTTAGCTGATATCACAAAAATCGTTTTTTCTCATGGTCATAATGATCACACAGGTGGGTTTCATTTCTTAAGTGAACAATATGATTTATCTCATGTTGAACTTTTTTCCCATCCGGATGTTTTTAAGTTAAAGATAGAGTCTGGTGAAAATATCGGTTCTAATCTTACAGAAAATACGGTAAACAAAATCTGTCATTTATCTGTCACAAAACATCCGGTTTCTATTAGCAATAATATAGTTTTCTTAGGAGAAGTACCCATTACTCATTCTTTCGAGGCGAGAGCCCCCATAGGGGAGAAAGAACTATCCCACAGTTGTTATCTCGATGATTACGTGATGGACGATTCTGCACTCGTTTATAGATGCAGCAAGGGGATCTTTATTATTACAGGCTGCTCTCACAGCGGTATCTGTAATATTATCGAATACGCTAAAATCGTTTGTAAAACAGAAACTGTCTTAGGAGTAATTGGAGGTTTTCATCTTTCAAACAGGCACAAGGCTCGAGCAGACAATTCAGTATTTTCTCGATAATAGCATTCAGGAATTATACCCTTGCCATTGCGTCTCTTTTAAAGTTAAAGCCGAAATAAACAGCCGCATCCCCATCCATGAAGTAGGTGCTGGACTGACAATTACTATTTAACATTTGACTTACGACAGCGTTGCAGCCCATTTTGCCGCGCTGTCAATGCTCTCGGGATTTTTCTTAGGTTCCACAAATGCAATTTCACCTACAAATTTATTCTCCGGCAAAGCCTCCTTTAGCTTTGCAAAACACTTTGCTGCACCTCCCCCGCCATGGCTTGCAAATATTGCAATTTTTTTATTAACAATTTTATAATCGTTAACAAAACTTCTGATAGGTGGAGCAAATGATCCGGCCCAAACCGGAGTTCCGATGATAATTGTTTCATATCGACTCAGATCAATGCTTTCGTTTGTTAACGTCGGCTTATCTCCAAAAACAACACTCTTTCCGCCCCAAAAATACTTTCCAATTCCCTCAGTCGGATACTTCTTACTAGTCTTTAATTCAACAACATCCGCATTTAATGTCTCTCCAATTTTTTCCGCTATCAACTTTGTATTACCATCAAATGAAAAATATACAACTAAAGCACTCTTCATTATGATTCCCCTTTCTCAATTATAATTTTCTTTGCTTCTAAAGCCCAATCCTTCATTGCAGAATAAACATGTACACCACACAGCGCAGTCAGGTGGCTATAAGTACAATCCATCCCTTCACCCATTAACTGGCTAAGATTCTCCATACAGTCTTTCATTTCTTTTACCAGTTCTTCATTTCTCCTGATAAAATCATCCAGATGTCCGATTAATACTTCCGATTCAGTATTCTCTCCAAAAGAAATCTTAAGTAGTATTTCATAACGTAGCTTTTCAATCTCCGGTTTCTCGCGCAACCACTCCGAAAGTTCTTTTCTGCCTGCATCGGTAATGCTGTATACGATTTGTCCCCGTCCGTTAACATGTTCTCCTTTGTCCGGGCAGACAGCTAATCCCTGGGCAACCAGTACCTTTAAAGTGGGATATATCTGTCCATAGCTTTCCTGCCAAAAGTGACTGTATTCATTTTCAAGCCATTTTTAATAGTGTAACCAGTCAGCGGCATACGGGCAAGCATTCCCAGTATTACATATTTTGACTTTCCAGTGTTCTCTTTCATTTGTATACCTCCTGTTTTATATAGCATAATGATATATCATATTGATATATAAATCAAGTAAAAATTTAATAAATTTTGATCCATCTGCTTATGGAATAAAGAGAATGGTAATAAACTAGCACCTATGATATAATATCCACCAAAAGACAGTAAATTAAATACCCGGATACAAAAAGATTTTTTTAAAGGCGGCGACAAATTGACAAATAAAAAAACAGAAAACAAATACGCTGATTACGCGTTAAAACTAAAAATAGATTGCAAAAATTGCAGCGGTTTATGCTGTGTTTCTTTATACTGCACAAAGACAGATGGATTTCCTGCAAACAAAGAGGCTGGGATCCCGTGCACATATCTGGACTCTGATTATGGATGTAACATACATTCCAAGCTAAGTGAAAAAAATTACAAAGGTTGTATCGCTTATGACTGTTTCGGTGCGGGGCAAAGAGCCACTCAACTCTGTCTGAAAAATGGCACCTGGAAAACAAATCCCAAACATGCAGACATGATATTCGAAACGTTTATGATTGTATTTCAGCTCCATCAGATGCTATGGTATTTGGTGGAAGCATTTCAGTTAACATCTGACAATAAATTGAAATCAACCATAGATGAACTGATACAGGAAAATGAACAGATAGCAGAAATGCTTCCAGAAAATTGTTCAAAGACAGACCTTTCAGCATACCGTTTAAAAGTAAATACCGTTTTAAAACAAATAAGCACTGCAATTTCAATCAGTACATCAACAAGCAGGCATTCAGACATGATGTATCTGGGCAAAAACTTTAAAAAAGCAAATCTGGACGGAATAGATTTCAGTATGTCACTTATGATTGCATCCAATTTTACAGGGTGCAGTTTGAAGAAAACCAATTTTTTAGGTGCTGACATCCGTGATGCCAACGTTAAAGATACCGATTTAAGTGAATGTATATTCTTAACACAGATGCAGATCAACTCTGCAATTGGAAACAAAAACACCAGACTGCCGGACAAATTATGTCGTCCGGCAGCCTGGTTCTAACAATGTTAAATAGTATGAAATTGAAAAAAAGAGAACAGATTTGAAAAACTCCAAATCCATTCTCTTTTATTGTCCTGTCAAAAGATCCTGTTATGATCTCTTTCCCGGTTTATATTTATTTACCGTAGTAAGCTTTTAAATACATTTCCTTAATTTCACTGAACAGCGGGTATCTTGGGTTTGCACCGGTACACTGATCATCAAATGCATTTTCAACCATCTCGTCAAGTGTATCTAAGAAATACTTCTCATCTACGCCGTAATCTTTAATAGTTGCCTTAATGCCTACTGCCTTCTTTAATTCCTCTACCTTAACAAGGAATTTTTTGAATACTTCCGCATCATCCTTGCCTTCCACTCCACAGAAGCGTGCGCATTCTGCATATCTTGCCAGTGTATGGGGATACTGATACTGTGGGAATGTTCCCATCTTAGTCGGTACTTCAGAAGCATTAAACTCCATAACCAGAGTGATTAACAGTGCATTTGCCACACCATGAGGAATATGGTGATAAGCTCCTAATTTATGAGCCATAGAGTGGCAAACTCCTAAGAATGCATTGTTAAATGCCATACCAGCCATACAGGAAGCATCAGCCATCTTGCATCTTGCTTCAACATTAGTTCCATCGTTATAAGCGGTTGGAAGGTATTCAAATACATTTTTCATAGACTTCAGTGCAAGACCGTCCGTATAGTCAGAAGCCATGACTGAAGCGTATGCTTCCAGTCCGTGAGTCAGAACATCAATACCAGAAGCACTGGTCAGACCCTTAGGCTGGCTCATCATATTGTCTGCATCTACGATAGACATATTAGGCATTAACTGGTAATCTGCAAGAGGATATTTTACTCCAGTATTCTGATCTGTAATAACTGCGAAAGAAGTTACTTCAGAACCTGTACCGGAAGAAGTTGGGATTGCTACAAAATAAGCTTTCTCGCCCATTTTCGGGAATGTGTAAACTCTCTTACGGATATCCATAAAGCGCATTGCCATATCCTGGAAATCCACTTCCGGATGCTCATACATAACCCACATGATCTTGGCAGCATCCATAGCGGAACCGCCGCCCAGCGCAATAATTGTATCTGGCTGGAATGCCTTCATAGCTGCAGCACCGGCCTCAGCGTTTGCAAGAGTCGGATCAGGCTGAACATCTGAGAATACAGTATAAACGATACCCATTTCATTGAGTTTGTCAGTAATTGCCTTGGTATAACCATTCATATAAAGGAAAGAGTCTGTTACTACAAATGCTCTCTTTTTGTTATAAACATCTTTTAACTCACTAAGCGCAACTGGCATACAGCCTTTTTTGAAATAAACTTTCTCCGGATTTCTGAACCACAGCATGTTCTCTCTCCTCTCAGCAACGGTTTTAATATTCAGCAGATGCTTCACACCTACATTTTCAGAAACAGAGTTTCCTCCCCAGGAACCGCAGCCCAGAGTCAGAGATGGCTGTAACTTAAAGTTATAAATATCACCGATACCGCCATGAGAAGATGGTGTATTAACCAGAATACGGCAGGTTTTCATTGCAGCTGCATGTTTGGCCATCTTTTCAGTTTCATTCACATTCACATACAGAGAAGCTGTATGGCCATAACCACCGTCTGCAACCAGCTGTTCTGCCTTTTCGATTGCCTCATCAAAGGTTTTAGCCTTGTACATAGCCAGAACTGGAGACAGCTTTTCATGTGAAAATTCTTCCTCAAGATGTACGCTTTCCACTTCACCAATTAAGATCTTAGTTGATTCCGGAACTTCCACACCAGCAAGCTTGGCAATGGTATGAGCTTTCTGACCAACAATCTTTGCATTTAACGCACCATTGATAATAATGGTTTTACGTACTTTCTCAATCTCATCGCCTTTTAAGAAGTAGCAGCCTCTTGCTGCAAATTCCTTCTTAACCGCGTCATAAACCTTTTCAAGAACAGTAACAGACTGCTCAGAAGCGCAAATCATACCGTTATCAAATGTTTTGGAATGAATGATGGAGTTGACTGCCATCTTAACATCTGCTGTATCATCAATGATAACCGGTGTATTACCTGCACCAACGCCCAGAGCCGGTTTGCCGGAGGAATAAGCTGCTTTTACCATTCCAGGTCCGCCTGTTGCAAGAATGATATCTGCACTTCTCATAACCTCGTTGGTTAATTCAAGTGACGGTACATCAATCCATCCAATAATCCCTTCTGGAGCTCCCGCTTTAACAGCTGCATCAAGAACTACTTTAGCTGCTGCTATAGTACAGTTCTTTGCTCTTGGGTGTGGGGAAATGATAATTGCATTTCTGGTTTTTAAGCTGATTAAGGTTTTGAATATAGCAGTTGAAGTCGGGTTTGTAGTCGGAATAACTGCTGCTACCAGTCCGATAGGTTCTGCAATTTTCTTTATTCCAAATGCTTTATCTTCTTCAATTACACCGCAGGTCTTTGTATCTTTATAAGAATTATAAATATATTCAGCTGCATAATTGTTCTTAATTACTTTATCCTCTGCAACGCCCATCCCGGTTTCTTCGACAGCCATCTTTGCAAGAGGGATTCTTAATTTATTTGCAGCACTGGCTGCTTCATAAAAGATTTTATCAACCTGCTCCTGAGTGAAGGTTGCGAATACTCTCTGAGCTTCTCTCATTGCCTCCATTTTTGCGATCAGGGTATCTACACTATCAATTATCTGGGGAACCTTAATCAGTTCTTCTTTTTTTGCCATCTTGAATTTCCTCCATTTTATAAGTATCAATCCCATTGGTTACTTGATCGATATTTTTTTAACGATCTTTATGATCTTATTATATTCTATCGTTATTTTTTTGTCAATGTGAGAACTCACAAAAATATACATCAATCGATATATTTTTTTATCTAATTTTTATAAATATTTTTTTACTTATATAAGGATTGGTCTCAATCTTATAAATCTTATAAAACAAGGGTTTATAAGGGTTGTTAATGATTCAGAATAATCAATAAACCGCTATATCCTGTTTTTTCCTTATTTTTACCTCAATTAAAATAAAGAAATAATATGATTCTGCCCTGGTTCTATGAACACATTTAAGAACTTGGCATTTACCTATAAATATGGTATAGTTAGCCTTACTACCTGCTATAATAAGGTCCGGGCAGGTTAATTAGATAAGGTGATTTAAGGGGACATATATGAAAATAACCATTGGAATTGATCTTGGAGGAAGTACAACGAAGATTGTAGGATTTCAGGATCATAAATTGAAAATACCCACATTTGTGAAGGCAGATAATCCCATCGCTTCTCTATTTGGTGCTCTGGGTAAATTTATCTATGATAACAACATTCAGTTAAATGAAATAGAAAAAATTATGATTACAGGGGTAGGAAGTGCATATGTAGAGCAACCTCTTTATGGTATTCCAACTTTTAAGGTGAATGAATTTACCTGTAATGGATTAGGTGGTCAGTATTTTACCGGATTAAAGGATTTAATCGTGGTAAGTATGGGTACCGGTACTTCACTGGTACAGGTGAATGGAGATTCCATTGTTCATACCGGAGGTATTGGAATCGGGGGAGGAACCATCCTGGGACTTTCAAGCCTTTTATTAAAAACCCAGGATATCTCTCATATCATGGATCTGGCCAGCAGAGGAACTTTAAGTAATATAGACTTACAAATTCAGGATATTTCAAGAACTCCTCTTCCAGGGCTGCCATTATCTGCGACAGCATCGAACTTTGGAAAAGTGAGAGGTTTTGTATCAGATGAAGATATTGCAATCGGTATCATTCATATGGTACTCCAGGTAATAGGAAAATCCGCTATTCTTTCTTCATTAAACAGCAATATTAATGACTTTGTTATGACAGGGAATCTTTCTAAGTTTCCTCAGTGCAGGGAGATCTTTCAATCCCTGGAGACCATGTTTGATGTTCACTTTATTATTCCTGAACAGGCTGAATACGGTACTGCCATCGGTGCTGCTCTCACAGAAGAGCATCATTTGGAGATGACAGAGATCCGTTAATTAAAACATAATTTCTTTCTTTACACTGGTAAGGGACTGGATTACAGCTTTGGCATTTTGTAAATAGAATACTTCCATTAAGTTATCGTCAACCGAATACATTCTGCTTAAAGCTGATCCATACTCTTCCATCATTGCTACTCTCGCTTCTCTTCTGGAATCTAAAACAGCTTCACACTGAAGCCGGATCCAGGTCCCGTGGTTCATTCCGCTGATTTCAATTTTAGGGTTCATCATTTGATCAAATACCGGTTTTTTATTGTTGGTAATAATATAAATCTTTCCTTCAAACTGACACACAGCTCCAAAGGGGCGTACTCTTGCCTGATCCCCGTCACAGGTAGCCAGATAAAACGTTTTGCATTCCTTTAAATACTGAAGTACTTCTTCCATATTGATTTCTCCTCTTCCTATTATAATGTTTCATAAAACATATATATAAAAAACACGGTAAAAACCGTGTTTTTTATGAATGATATCCCAATGCCCGTTCCAGAGCTTCTTTTTCTTCACTTCCAAGAAGTACTTCTGTTTCTCCTCTTTCTACTTCTTTAATGTATACATAACATCCTTCTCTGCTATGAACTGAGTTCAGTACAAATCCACTGTTTGTATAATCCAATAATGACATAGCAAAGCTTAAATTACCTCCCATGCCTTTAAATGCGTTGTATTTTACAAGACCAAACTTCTGGAATGCACTTCTATAGTTTTTATTCGTATTTCTCAGAGAGTCTTTATTCGCACGATCCTCTGATTTTAACTGGGCAATATCTTCCATCTGTTCCATAATAATGCCCTCAAGTGTCTCCGCATCTTTACCTCTCATAAAAAAATCATATCTGCGATACAATTTTTTCATTTGTATCATACAAATAATTACGACAATTAGTAATATTAGTGTAAGCGCGGATAATCCAATGATCAAAAAGGCTGGATCAATCGGCAGCTGATTTAATATACTGTTATCCATTCTTTCGTCCTCACTTCCATGATGTTATCTTATGGATTCTAATAACTCTACTATTCTTTCCAATTCTGCCTCAGAATAGTACTCAATTTCAACTCTTCCTTTATTTTTATCTTTTCGGTTAATGCTGACTTTGGTACCCATGGCAGTTTTCATTCGATCTTCCAGCTCCCGGAATATCAGTGAAATACTTTCATCCTCTTCTTTTACTTCCTTTGGATCTTTCTTTTTTGATAAGGATTTTACAAGTTTCTCTACTTCCCTAACACTCATATTTTCAGCCACGATCTTACCAGCAAGCTGATATTGCAAATCTCCATCTTCCACTGCCAGTAAAGCTCTTGCGTGACCGCTGCTAATCTGATCCTGTATCAGCATTTCCTGAATTCGTTCGTCCAGCTTTAATAATCGCATACTATTAGTTATGGTAACCCGATTTTTAGCTACACGTGCTGCTATTTCTTCCTGCTTCAAACCAAATTCCTGCATCAGGATAGAATAAGCTCTGGCTTCTTCAATAGGATTTAAATCTTCCCTTTGAACATTTTCAATCAATGCTATTTCCATGGATTGCTGCTTTGTATATTCACGAATTACTACCGGTACTTCTTTTAAGCCAGCCAGCTTCGCTGCCCGCCATCTACGTTCACCGGCGATGATTTCATAGTATTCGCCTTTTTTTTGCACTAAAAGTGGTTGTAATACACCATACTCCTTCATGGATTCAGCTAATTCTACTAATGCTTCTTCCCGGAATTCCTTCCTTGGCTGATTATGATTAGGCTCAACCATTGAAATTTTCAAAAACATCTCTTTCCCAGCTTCCGAATCAACTTTCTCTTTTTCCGGCGCTGGAGTTGTATGTTCTGATTCTTTATGATTCTTCATTTCCTGCTCTTCTGCAGCAGATTCCATTACTTCATCTCCAAAAATTGCGCCAAGGCCTTTCCCTAAACCTGTTCTCTTTGCCATATCTAGATCTCTTCTCCTCTGCTGATAACTTCTGCCGCCAGTAACCGGTAGCTTTCTGCCCCCGCTGATCTGGAATCATATAAATTGATCGGCATTCCATGGCTGGGAGCCTCTGCCAGTCTGACATTTCTGGGTATGATTGTTTTATAAATATTTTGATTTAAATTGTTTTTTACACTTTCAACAACTTCCAATGAAAGATTTGTTCTTGCATCATACATGGTAAATACGACTCCCTCCATCTCAAGGGAAGGATTTAATTTCTTTTTCACTAAATTTACTGTCTTTAATACCTGACTAAGGCCTTCCAATGCATAATATTCACACTGGATGGGTACTAGAACGGTATTCGCTGCTGTTAAGGCATTAATTGTCAATAGACTCAATGACGGAGGACAATCTATAATAATAAAATCATAGTTTTTCTTGACTTTTTCAAGATATGACTTAAGGAGTATCTCCTTATTCTCAATTTCCAGCAGCTCAATTTCAGCTCCTGCCAGATCCACGTTTGATGGCAATAAATCCAGATTTTCCTGAACGTTAGGTATCAAACATTCTTCTATCTCACATTCTCCAACCAACAGATCATAAACAGTACGTTCAATTGTTGATTTTTCCATACCAAGTCCGCTGGTTTCGTTTCCCTGTGGATCAAAATCCACAGCTAATACCCGTTGTCCTGACTCTGCAAGACAAGCTGATAGGTTTATTGCGGTCGTTGTTTTACCAACTCCGCCCTTCTGGTTTGCTATCGCGATGATTCTTCCCATTTTTAATTTTCTCCTGTTACAACGTCCGGAAATGCAGTTCAAATTAGAGTATAACATACTTTATTTTTTCCTATGGTTTCAAGTAAAAAAATACAGAAATTACAAAAAATGTTTCACGTGAAACATTCTTCCAAGTTTAAGAATAAATTAATATGTTTGACGTTGTAAGTCCATATCGATTATATTATAATAAGAAGAGATTATCCGCACTCAGGAGGTATATAATGAAAACTAAGAGTAAATTACTGACTCTGCTCATCCTTTCAGCAAGTACAGCTGCCGCAACTGCAGTTATTAATAAATTTGTTAAACTCTCTGCATCTTCTAAAAATATCTTATCAGATGCAAAGTCCTTATGTTACAAATGGAGATTCGGTAATATCCATTATACGAAATCTGGCACAGGGAAACCACTTCTTTTAATCCATGATCTAACTGCTTACTCTAATAGTTATGAGTGGAACAGCATGATTTCATTGTTGAAAGAACAGTATACCGTATACACCATTGATCTTCTGGGATGTGGTCGTTCAGAGAAACCCGATCTTACCTATACTAATTATCTCTATGTACAGATGCTCTCTCTCCGATTTTATTAAATCAGAAATTGGGCACCGAACCAATGTAATTGCTACCGGTGCTTCATCAGCACTGGCTCTTATGGCATGTAATAATGCTCCAGAATTATTCGACCAGATTATGCTCATTAATCCAGAAAGTCTAATGACATGTAGCCAGATACCCAATAATCATTCCAAAGTATATAAATTCATTTTGGATCTGCCCATTTTAGGTACTCTCCTCTATCATATATCAGTGAGCAAGCAATCTATATCAGAAGAATTTAGTAAAAATTACTATTTCAACCCTTATTCCGTAAAGAGCTCAATCATAGATGCATATTATGAATCCGCTCATTTAGGAGAATCACCAAAATCTCTGTATGCCAGTGTAAAGTGTAATTATACGAAATGTAATGTAACCAATGCACTGAAAAAAATCAACAACAGCATCTACATTACTGGTGGTGAGGAAATGGATCACATTAATGAAGTTATTTCCGAATATCAAAAGTATAACCCAGCTATTGAAAGTTCTCTGGTATCAAAGAGTAAATATCTTCCACAATTGGAGAATCCTAACAGTCTGTATCAATTAATTCAAATGTACTTTCTATAAAAAAATGTTTCACGTGAAACATTCCTACAGAGATAGATTCTCTACTGGATGTTTCACGTGAAACATTTTATTATTTTAAAGGCTCTTTTGATGGTAATCCTGCTTTTCTCGGATACTTTTTGGAAATTCCATTTACTTTATTAATTTTGATCAATGATCTCTCTGCCTCAGTACCTGGCAGTAAAAATCGTTCTGTATCTTCTATTTTTCCACCTAATAGAAAAACCGCATGTTTTGCTTCTCCCAACTCCTCTTCTATCTTTCCAGATTTGTATGGTATAAAACATCCACCTACTTTCACAAAAGGCATGCAATATTCTGATAAAGTGCTTAAGTTGGCTACTGCTCTGGAAACACAAAGATCATATCGTTCTCTATGATTAATATCACGACCTAAATCTTCCGCTCTTCCATGAATTGCACAGATGTCATCCAGACCTAAATTATTAATCACTTCATTAAGAAAATTTATTCTTTTATTCAAAGAATCCATAAGCGTAATTTTAAGTTGTGGATATGCTATTTTTAATGGAATTCCAGGAAAACCAGCACCTGTACCAACATCAATTATGCTATAGTCCTCAGTACCCAGATTATCTACAATCTTTATCAGAGATAAGCTATCAACGAAATGCTTCGATATAACTTCTTCCATCTCTGTAATTGTAGTGAGGTTCATTACCTTATTCCATTCCACTAATATTTCATAATATTTATAAAATTGCTCCAATTGATTTTTTTCCAAATTAATAGATAATAGACTCAATTCGTTTTGAAACTTTTCATAGAAAGCATCTGTCATATTTCCTACCTCACTCCTTCTGATCTGTATTTTTATGAAACTTCAACTGTTCTAAGTAAACCAGAAGTACGGAGATGTCTGCTGGAGAAACACCTGATATTCTGGATGCCTGTCCAATAGACAAGGGCTTATATAAATTCAGTTTCTGGATGGCTTCTCTTCTCAATCCTTTTACATCTGCATAATCGAATTCTGCCTGCAGCTTTCTGTTTTCCAGTTTTTTATACTGTGATACCTGTTGCTTCTGTCTGCGTATATATCCTTCATACTTAATATTGATATCTACCTGTTCCATTACATCATTTGGTAGTGATAAACGATTGGTATCGATATCAGTTAACATAATATAATTAAGTTCTGGTCTGCGCACTAATTCCGCCAAAGTTGTTCCTGTTTAACGGCGTGCTCCCGTGCTTCTCCAAAAACTCCTGTACTTTACTGGATGCTCCGATATTGGTCGATTCCAGACGTTTGATTTCTAATTCAATTGCTTCTTCTTTATTTAATAATTCTTTATATCTTTCATCACTGATCAAACCAATCTGATGTCCAATTCCCATTAAACGCAGATCTGCATTGTCCTGACGAAGAAGAAGCCTGTATTCTGCTCTTGATGTCATCATACGGTATGGTTCCAGATTCTCCTTGGTAACCAGATCATCAATTAAAACACCGATATATGCCTGTGAACGATCTAAAATGACAGGCTCTCTTTTAAGGATCTTCATGGCAGCATTTACTCCTGCCATAAATCCCTGAACAGCTGCTTCCTCATAACCTGAACTTCCGTTAAACTGTCCACCGCTGAATAAACCGCTGACTGCTTTAAATTCCAAAGTGGCATACAGCTGTCTGGAATTAATACAGTCATATTCAATCGCGTATGCATTTCTCACGATCTTTACATTTTCCAGCCCGGGAACCGTTCTGTACATGGCATACTGGACATCCTCAGGAAGGGAACTTGACATTCCTCCCAGATACATTTCATTGGTGTAAAGGCCTTCCGGTTCTACAAATACCTGATGACGGTCTTTATCCGGGAACTTTACCACTTTATCCTCGATGGATGGGCAATATCTTGGTCCTGTACCTTCAATTGCGCCGGAATATAAAGGAGAACGATCCAGGTTATTCCTGATAATCTCGTGTGTGCTGCTATTTGTATAAGTCAGCCAGCAGGATATCTGTTCCTTCTGGATGGATTCCGGATCCGTTGAAAAGGAAAACGGCACTACTCTCTCATCGCCCAGCTGCTCCTCCATTTTAGAAAAGTCAATGCTTCTTTTATCCACTCTGGCTGGAGTACCCGTTTTAAAGCGCCTCATTTCGATTCCATTGGCCTTTAAGGAATCAGTTAAGTGATTGGCTGCCTGTAGTCCATTAGGGCCTGTATAATTGCTTACATCACCGTAAATGCACCTTGCTCTTAAATAGGTGCCTGTGGCCAATACGGCGGCCTTACAGCGGTATACAGCACCGGAATGTGTTTTAACTCCAGTCAGAATCCCATTTTCTGTTATTATTTCAGATACTTCTGCCTGCCGTATGGTCAGATGATCTGTATTCTCTAAGATTCTCCTCATAGATCTTGAATAATCCTGTTTGTCTGCCTGAGCTCTTAATGAATGGACTGCCGGGCCTTTAGACTGGTTAAGCATCTTTGACTGAATAAATGTCTTATCAATGTTTTTCCCCATCTCTCCGCCTAACGCATCCAGCTCTCTCACCAGATGGCCTTTTGAGCTTCCACCAATATTGGGATTACAAGGCATCAGCGCAATACTGTCTACACTGACAGTAAACATAATTGTCTCAAGGCCCAGCCTGGCGCATGCCAGGGCAGCCTCACAGCCAGCGTGACCAGCACCGACTACCACTACGTCATAAGACTCCTCTAAATACTGCATTTTTATCTCCTCTTTTCTGATCCTTACTTACCCATACAGAATTTACTGAATATTTCTTTGACCAGATCATCTTCTATAGATTCTCCCAGTATAATTCCAAGCTGCTCATATGCATCCATTAAGTCTATTGAGTAGAAGTCCTCAGCCATCCCCGTCATGTATGCTTTGTTCCACCATAGAAAGACTTTTAAATGCTTCTTCCAGTGCATTCTTCTGTCTTACATTAGTGATATAAACCTGATCATTAAAATCAATTTCACCCTCATAGAACATGGTCTTAATCTCATGCTCCAGATCCTCTATGCCAGAACGGTTTCTGGCAGAAATTGTAATCACCTTATGTCTGGTTCTCTCATTTAATAAATCCGGTGTAACAACCATGGATAAATCTGATTTATTTAAAACAATCACTGCTTTCCTGCCTTCAATAAAAGATAATATGTCTTCATCATTCTCATCAAGGGGGCAGGAACCATCCACCACATAGATAATTAAATCAGCGCCCTCTGCCGCCTGCCTTGCTTTTTCAACCCCTATTTTCTCAACTACATCTTCCGTATCACGGATTCCAGCCGTATCTATCATATTAAGGCTTAAATCTTCTAACATGATCTGCTCCTTTAATGTATCACGGGTAGTTCCGGCAATATCTGTAACAATTGCCCGATCTTCACCCACAAGAACATTAAGAAGAGAGGATTTACCAGCATTGGGTTTTCCCATAATGACAGTCTCAATCCCTTCTGAAAGCACTCTTCCATTCTCTGAAGAACGGATCAATCGCTTCAATTCTTCCTTTATAGGCATAATCCCCTGAAGCAGAGTTTCCTGATAACCATCCAGAGAGATATGCTCCGGATCATCAAGTGCCGATTCGATAAAGGCAATATGATATATAATCGTCTCTCTCTCGCAGTGCACGGACTCGCTTGGAAACTGCACCATCCAGCTGACTGACAGAAGACTTTAAAGCATATTGATTTTTCGCATTAATTACATCAATGACTGCCTCAGCCTGAGTTAAATCAATTCTTCCGCTTAAAAATGCCCGTTTGGTAAATTCCCCCGGTTCAGCCGGTCTGGCTCCGTACTTTAAAACAGTCTCCAGTATCTTTTTCGTAACCAGAACTCCTCCATGACAGTCAATCTCAACGGTATCTTCTCCCGTATAACTGCCCGGCCCTCTCATGAGCAGAACCAGAACCTCATCAATCAGTTCCTCACCATCATAAATAAAACCGTAATGAATCGTATGAGATTTCTCATCAGAGAGCCTCTTCACACGTTTCCCTTTTCCTTTAAAAATCCTGTCTATAATCTGAAATGACTCCTCGCCACTGATCCTTACAATTCCAATCCCGGAACTGGACATCGCTGTGGCAATCGCCGCTATTGTATTCATCTTCATATTCTACCACCTGTTTTACACCAGTCAATATACTGGCGTGAGAAAAGGGTTGAGGGTGCCTTCCGCAGCCCCAACCCTCATTGTTGTTTGACTATTTATCTCTATCCTGATATCGTTCTTTTTTTACATGTTCCTTTTTCAAGGATATTACCACATGTCTGAATGGTTCTTCCCCATCACTTCTGGTAACAACAAATTTGTCATTCTGAAGTGCGGAGTGAATAATTCTTCTTTCATACGGATTCATAGGCTCCAGAGATACTGGTCTTCTGGTACGCTTCACTTTGTAAGCAATATTCTTAGCCAGTGTTTCCAGAGTCTCTTTTCTGCGCTCTCTGTAATTTTCCGTATCCAGTTTCACGCGAATATAATCTTCGCTTTCTTTATTAACAACAAGACTTACCAGATACTGCAAAGAATCCAGAGTCTGTCCTCTTTTTCCAATCAGAATTCCCATGTCATCACCAGACATATTGATGGAAAGTTCACGCTCTCCCTGATCAAATGCGGCTTCCATAGAAACTCCTAAATTCATTGCACCAAATACATCGGAAAGAAAGGTCATTGCCATGTCCTCCAAGGTTTCTTTCTTCCTTGCGCGGATGACAGCAGGCTTTGAACCGATAAATCCCAGAATACCATTACTACCTTTATCAACAATCTCATACTCCAGTTTATCACTGGTTGTTTCCAGTTGGATTAATGCTTTTGTAATCGCCTCATCAACGGTTTTTGCTGAAACTGTAATCATATCCATAGGTCACCCCTCCTATTTACTGTGCTTTTCATTGTACTTCGAAACCATACGTGCCTTGGCAGAAATGCTGTTGGGATCTGAAGTTGTGCTTTGATAGTAATCGGTAGAAGCCTTTACCTGCTCCTTTGCTTTTTCTATTTTAGCATTCAGTTCCTGCTCTGCTTTCTCATTGTTAGCCTGAAGATTCTTAAGGTTAGCAGTAGCATTCTGAGAAACACGCTGAGGTGGAAGACCTTTTTTCGCACGCTTTTTATTTGCCTTATCCAGATTCTTCTTAATCATCTCATCCATATCAATGCGGTTTAAATGACGGTTGATTAAAACCTGCTGAATGATCTGGAATACACTGGAAGCAATCCAGTAAATACCAATACCAGACGCAAATGTAAAGCAGAAGAATACGGACATTAAAGGCATTACTGTATTCATGCTCTTCATAGATTGTGCCATAGCATTACTCTCATCTGCTCCGCTCTGAGGCTGATTCACTGTCATAAGCTTTGTACTGAACCACTGGCTGGCACCAGCAAGAATAGGAATCAGGAGTGCAAGGCTTAAATGAAAACCGCCACCAGTTGGGAAAATAACACTGGCTGGTGTTGATGCCAGGTTAATCCCCAGGAAGGAGTTCATATGCTCAATCTGAGCAGCATTGGTAGTAATGGTATCCTGGATGGTTGGATAAAGAGCCTTTAAAGCATTCCACTGATCCGGATTTAACTGGTATAAGAAATCCACCATTCCATTACTGGTATTTAAATCTCCGATTCTTGATAATGTGACCTTATGATCAGCTGCAAACTGTGTCAGCTGCGCAACATGATCACCACCAAGAGAAGTAATTGCAGTCACTACATTGACAAAAACAGCCTTAACACTCTGTACGTAAGCAGGAATATGATAAATTACCTGATAAAGAGCGAACAGAATTGGCATCTGGATTACCAGCTGAACACAGCCTCCAGTCATGGATGTTCCGTATTTCTCATAAACTGCCTGCATTTCCACGTTCTGTCTTCTCATGGATTCCTGGTCAGTTTTACCTTTATACTTTGCCTGTACGGCGGAAATTTCCGGCTGCATAACGCTCATCAGTTTTGATGATTTCTGCTGTTTTAATGTCAGCGGAAACATTAAAAGCTTTGTCACAAGAGTAAACAAAATAATACATAAACCAATATTCTGGATTCCAACTGCTGATGTCATCTGAAAAGCAAATCCATGATCACACCCAGAAAAGTTGCAAATGGTCCCAGAAAACCTCCTACCTTAGTGAGTACTAAGAATTCCAATGAACTACCTCCTCATCATTTACGGAACTGGATCATAACCGCCTTTTGCAAAAGGATTACAACGAATAATTCTTATGCAAGCCAAAAACGTACCTTTTAACACACCATACTTTTGCAGTGCCTCAATGGCGTATTGAGAACACGTAGGTGTGTATATACAGTGAGTTCTTATCTTCAGAGGAGATAAAAATTTCTGATATCCTCTGATCATTAATATCATGATTTTTTTTACCATAAGATCACTTCGATTCTTTTTTTAAAATGTTATGAAGTCCGCACAAGTGCAGATATGCACTTTCGATTGTCTTGTATTTTTCTTCTTTTGCCGATGTTCTCACAACGACCACGATGTCTAACCCTGTCTCAATCATATCTTCATGAAGCCTGAAGCTTTCTCTGATTAATCTGGTTATATGATGCCTGATAACACTGTTTCCTACCTTCTTGCTCACCGAGATACCGATTCTTGTATCCGGCCTGTCCGTCTTTAAAACATACATGACAAGAAGTCTGTTAGCAAGGGATTTTCCACTCTGATATACTTCCCTGAAATCCCTGTTCTTTTTAATCGAATTAAAATGTTTCATTCAACTCTTTCCTTTTCCGTTTTTCTGGAATTTGAGAAAAGAAAAGGCCACAATTACTTGCGGCCTGGTCCATTAAGCTGATAATTTTGCTCTTCCTTTTGCTCTTCTGGCAGCTAAAACTTTTCTTCCGCCGGGAGTGCTCATTCTGGCTCTGAAACCATGAACTTTTGATCTTTGTCTCTTTTTTGGCTGGAACGTCATTTTCATAATCTACGGACACCTCCTCTTGTTACAATAGCTTATCATAGGCAATATGATGAAACATATTGAGACTATTTTAATTAAACATCATACCAATTATATAGAACAAACCATGGTTCGTCAAGGGAAAAATATAAGTTTTCATCATACTTCTAATATTTTCCACATTCCCGGATTATGCAGTATAATAAATAAAACTATTTAATTTCCCAATGGGGATTCTAGGAAGAATAAAAAAGGATGGGTTAATACAATGAAAAGTGAGCAAATCAATATCAGAGATCCATACGTACTGCTGTCTGACGGAATCTATTATATGTACGGAACCAGAGCAGAAACCTGCTGGATGGCCGCCACAGGCTTTGATTGTTATACCAGCACGGACTTAATTGAGTGGGATGGTCCCCATGAAGTTTTTCACAAGCCAGAAAACTTTTTTGCCGACCGAAACTGCTGGGCCCCTGAAGTTCACTGTTATCAGGATTCCTATTTTATGTTTGCTACATTTAAAGATACTAAAAATCATGGCGGAACTGCTATTTTAAAAGCAGACCATCCACTGGGACCATTTACCTTATTCAGCCAGAATCAAATAACTCCTACTGATTGGGAGTGTATTGATGGAACTTTTTATGTAAGTTCTGATGGAACTCCCTATATGGTTTTTGTTCATGAATGGGTTCAGATATCGGATGGCTCCATCTGTGCAGTAAAGTTAAGCAGCGATTTAAGCCATGCCATATCAGAGCCTGAACTTTTGTTTCATGCATCGGAAGCCAAAAGCTGGGTCGTTACAATTGAAAATAAAAACAGGCCAGGCAAGCATTATGTTACAGATGGTCCATTCCTTTACCGGACAACAAACGGCCGTCTTCTTATGCTTTGGTCAAGTTTTGGAAACGAAGGTTATACCCAGGCCATAGCCTATTCTGATAATGGAGATATTACTGGCAACTGGATACAGCAGGATCAATTGCTTTTTGAAAAAGACGGAGGCCACGGAATGATCTTTAAAGATAAAAAAGGAACGCTTATTCTTACCCTCCACACACCCAATGAGCACAAAAAAGAGCACCCCGTTTTCTATCGGCTGGAAGAACTAAATAATACCCTTACTGTTAAAGGGCTATATCAATGAAAGAAGTCATTTTTGCAGGAAAATGTCAGGGCATCGGCGTAAGCCATGTATCCAGAGACTGTGATCTGGCTGAAACCATTGGATTTTATAAAAATGAATATCAGATTTATTATATTTTAAATGGAGAACGTTTTTTTTATTATGGCAACCAAAGCTACCGGATGGGAAAAGGCACGCTGACCTTTATTGACAAGAAACTCATTCCTTTTACCAATGTAATCGGTGGAAATTATCATGAACGGATTCTGATTGAACTGGAAGAGTCCTGGCTTCGACTTGCAGGCAATGCAATGGAGCTTAACCTTTTGGAATTTTTTCAAAATAATCACGGTGTTCTGCAGCTGGACGAAAAGCAGCAAAGCATTCTGGAAAGAAAACTGTTCCGGATGGAATCTGCATTGAAAAAACCAGAAACCATACGGTGCAACAGAGGTTAAAAATCAACTGTTTTCTTTATTTCTTATGATACTAAATGGAGCCGGTGTTAAACCAGAGGTCTATTATATGCCAAAGAGAAAAATGATGCGCTACGTAAAAGTTGCAGAAATCATACAGTATATCATGATTCATTATTCAGAAATCTTTGGTTTAGAAGATCTGGCCAGCATATTTTATTTAGATAAAAGCTATTTAAGCCGTATATTCAAAGAAGTCACTAATTTTACTGTCAATGAATTTATCAATTGCCAGAGAATTGAGCAAGCCAGAATTCTCCTTCTTGACGAGAAACTCACTATGGAAGATATCTCTCAGAAACTGGGATATGAACGGTTGTCTTACTTTGACCGTGTTTTTAAAAAATATACGGGTTTATCCCCTCTTCAATACAGAAAATCAAAGAAATATAATGATGTTTAGTCAATATAGTGCAAATTATAGGTTTTTTTTGATGTATTGGGGCTTTCCTCCAAATGTATTGTGATTGTGTTTGATTAATAGTAAAATGTAACCATACAAAAACAAATCCGGATTTTATAATTGGTACATTTACACAATATTTTATAATGCAATCATAATTAGGAGGAACTATGAAAATCAAAAAGCTTACTGCACTGTTTTTATCCGGCCTGATGACTTTTTCCCTTGCCGGCTGTTCCCGGAAGCAAACCTTCCGCTTCTGCAGAGACCGTTTCTAAGGATACAGGAAAACAGATAACTCTACGAATGGCCTGGTGGGGTTCTCAGACAAGACATGATGCCACGAACAAGGTTATTGAGCTCTATGAATCACAAAACCCCAATGTGCATATTGAAGCAGAATTTTACGATTTTGACAGTTACTTTACCAAGCTGGATACTTTGGTAGCCGCTGATGATGTGTGGGATATCTTTCAGCTGGGGGGAAATTTTCCAAAATACATTAAAAATATAGAACCACTGGATGGTTACATAAAAAGACGGAATTATTAATACCAGTGATACCACCGAAAATTTTCTGGCAACAACAAAGGACAACAACGGTTCTCAGATTGGATTATCAATTGGCACTAACACCTATGGAATTGCTTATGATCCGAGTTATTTCAAAAGGCCGGCTTAGCTGAACCTGATAATGACTGGACGTGGGATGACTGGAAAAAAAGACTGTATTACCATTAAAGAAAAACTTGGTATCTACGGAAGTTCAAAGGTTGACCATTTTATAGCAGGTGTAACCATGCGTGCATCACAAACAAAAAAAAAGATGCGAATTTCTTTAAGAAAACCAATGATGGAATCGAATCTGAAGATCCGGCACCCTTTGCCGATTACTTAAAATGATCAAAGAACTGACAGATGACGGCGCCTATCCGGATGCCGGGGCGATAAAGGAAATCAAGGACATAGAAGGGGATTATCTGGTTACCGGGGATGCAGCAATGACCTGGGTTTCCTCCAATCAGGTTTCTTCCATTGTTCATGCCTCTGGCAGAAATATTAAAATTGCACCAGTACCAAGACTAACGAAAAATGGTCCTTATGGAATGGGAGTACAGTCTTCCCAGCAGCTTTGTATCTCCAGTAATTCCAAGGCAAAGGAAGAAGCCGCTAAATTCATTAACTTTTTTGTCAACGACATAGAAGCTAATAAAATATTAAACGGAGAACGGGGAGTTCCTATTATGTCAAAGGTAAGAGAAGCTGTCGTTTCCCAGGCAGATGACTCCGGTAAAATCATTTATGATTTTGTTGATAAAATAGGAAATTTTCCAAAAGAAGACAGCAATGTTATTAGCCCTGATCCAAAAGCTGAAATTGAAGATCAATATAAGCTTCTGATTGAAAAAGTACAATATGGTGATGTATCACTAGAAGATGCTGCAAAACAATTGCTGGATTTTTCCAAGTCAAAATTTCAGCATTAAGGATCATTAAGAGGCAGGTAAGGATTCTCTTTGCCTGCCTTTCCTATGGAAAAAAGGAGGTAATAATCAATGAACGAACTAAAAACTAACTGGAAAAAAATCCTCTATCATAACAATACCGTAGGTTATATTTTTTCCTTCCCCTTTCTATTCGGATTTTTTGCATTTACATTAATTCCAGTACTGGTATCCGTATATTATTCCTTGACCAACTACAAATTGGGGCAAAGTCCGGTATTTATAGGACTTGAAAACTATAAAAACCTGTTCTCAGATGACCGCTTCTTAAATTCAGTAAAAGTCACCCTTATTTATGTCATCACTTCCGTTCCATCCAAACTGATTTTTGCCCTTTTTTATTGCATATCTTCTGACTCAGAAACACAGTGGTGTAACATTTTACCGGTCTCTCTATTATGTTCCATCCCTGATTGGAGGAAGCATTGCCGTAGCACTTGTCTGGAAAACCATTTTTTCAAGAAAAGGACTGGCAAATACCATTCTTGCCTCTTTTGGTGTTCCAAAACTATCCTGGCTGGGGGAACCCCATCTTGCAATGGGAATACTTGTCCTCATGTCCATTTGGCAATTCGGATCATCTATGATTATTTTTGCTGCCGGATTAAAAGAAATATCTCCAACTTATTATGAAGCTGCTGAAATTGATGGTGCAAACAAATGGCAGCGCTTTATAGCAATAACACTCCCCTGCCTCTCTCCCATTATTTTATATAATCTGATTATGCAAACCATAACTGCCTTCATGGCTTTTACCCAGGCTTTCGTCATTACACAGGGCGGCCCCAACGATTCCACTAATTTCTACGCACTTTACGTTTACAATCATGCCTTTAAATGGTCCAATATGGGATATGCCAGTGCCATGTCCTGGGTCATGCTGGCTTTAATAAGCATTATTACATTCCTGCTTTTTAAGACATCAAAATTCTGGGTATTTACAGAAGCAGACCAATAAGGAGGATCATGACATGACAAACAAACATAAAATACAGGCTTCTGTTTATCATTTATTCGTCTGTGTTCTTGGATTGGTGATGATTTATCCGGTTCTCTGGATGGTCAGCGGTTCGCTTAAGAATAATGCAGAAATTTTAAATGGAGGTATGAACTTAATTCCACCCCAATGGAGATTTTCTAATTTTTTTTACTGGTTTTCAGGGTTTTGGCGGCATTACCTTTCAAACCTTTTTTTTTTTTCCAATTCATTTTTTTGTTGCATCTGTATCTACGCTTGCAACGGTTCTCTCATCATCCTGTGTTGCCTATGCCTTTTCCAGGGTGAGTTTTAAAGGGCGAAACATCTGGTTTATGTCTATGATCTGTACCATGATGCTCCCATCCCAGATAATTCTGGTACCTCAATATATTATTTATAACAAACTTGGTTTAGTCGGAACTTATCTCCCACTCATACTGCCCCATTTTTTCGGTCAGGCTTTTTTCATCTATCAGATGATGCAATTTGGTTCCGGTATCCCAAAAGACCTTGATGAGGCTGCAATTATCGACGGGTGCAGTAAATATTCAATATTTACCAGAATTTTTTTACCTCTTTTGAAACCATCCATTGTAACCACCGTCATCATTCAGTTTTACTGGAAATGGGATGATTTCATGTCTCCCATGATTTATTTAAGCAAACCCCGGATGTATACCGCATCTGTGGCAATAAAAAATTTTGCTGATTCCACCTCCACAACCGATTATGGAGCAATGTTTGCCATGTCCACACTTTCATTAATACCAGTATTTTTGATCTTCTTATTTTTTAATCGTTATCTGGTGGAAGGAATCAGCGGAAGTGGGATCAAAGGTTAATATACATACAGAGAGGAAAAAACGTGAATATCCAAACCAGTGTATCATTTCAGACTTCTAACGAACTTTTGCAGAAACTAATGGATTCAGCACAAAAGAAAACGTTAAACAACTTAAAAATGTTTGAGAACCGCCTCGTTCTGATCGAAGGAGGCGGTTACGAAAAAATATGGCTGGAAACCCAGCCTATGGGCGGAGAAATGTATGCCAAACGTAACATGGAAGCCGGAATTAATAATCAGCTCCTTTTTTATGGAGCACCAAAGAGCGGATGGCCGAATGCCCGGAAGCATTGCCTTAATTAACAACCGGATCACTCCCCAGTTTGATAAATTCCAAGGCTTTTGTTTCCCCTCTTCTGCCCTTAACATGTATTACTTAATGGGAAAAGATAAAGAGTATCTGACACTTCTTTACCTCACTCTGGAAAAATTTGACTCCTATTTATGGAAAACCAGAGATTCAGACGGTGATGGCTGTCTGGAAAGCTGGTGCAAGTATGATACAGGGGAAGATCATGCACTTCGATACCAGGATGCTCCCGACTCCTGGAGTAAAGAAACTCCTCCCACAAATTGCACAGCAGTTCCCATGGCTTCTCTGGATATTATGAGTTTTTCCTACTCTGCCAGAGAAACCCTATCCATTATCAGCTCTATTCAAGGTAATGAAGACCGTAAGAACCAGTGGAAACGACAGGCATCGGCCATCCAGAAAACAATAAAAGATTATCTCTGGGTCGAATCAAAAGATGCCTGCTTTGACCGGGATAAAGACCATAAAACTATGAATGTTTTATATCACAATAATTTAAGAGCAATGTACTGGAACAGTTTTACAAAGCCCATGGCAGAACGTTTTGTCAAAAAACACTTATTAAACCCAGAAGAATTCTGGACGTATATGCCACTCCCCTCCATTGCGGTAAATGATCCTCTTTTCCGTAACATAAAAACAAATAACTGGAGCGGACAATGTGAAGCCCTTACCTACCAAAGAGCCATACGGGCTCTTGAAAATTATGATTATGATGATCTGATTCCCAAACTGGGTAAAAAACTGTTTCATTCCATTGGAGATTCCTGCGTTTTTGTGCAGCAGTATGATCCCTTTACATGCTCACCTTCCCTGATATCCCTGGATGGTCTCCAGGATTCCTATGGCCCTGCCATGTTATCTGTTATGGAATATACCTCCCGTATGTTGGGAATCCATATAGAGCAGGACCACATCTTTTGGGGAACATGCAACGGATATGAAAGTGACTATGAACAGATCTGGGGGGAATCATTCATTTAAAATTATAAATCATGAAAAAAAAGCTCAGGCCTTCGTCGACGGAAAAAAAGTTTTCGAATCAGGAAAAGACTTAAAAATTATAACGGATCTTTCCGGTAATCTTCTTTATATAAAGCAATTTGCAGCTGATGCTGATATCAGGAGCATAAAAACATTCTAAATAGCCCCTAAAAAAAACAAAGTCTCCGGTATCATTCAATGACCGGAGACTTTTATATTCATATATTATGAAGCGTATAAATGTAATGTATTTAATTTCTCATAACCTTAAAAAGTGCCTGAGTGATGGCAACCGTTAAAATTCCTGCTACAATCGCCTCTGGAATTCCGTTCATACAGATGATACCAATAATTACGGAATAAATTCCCTCAGTCAGCCCCTTAGCCGCCTGACCGTACTCTTTGCCAAAAAGAAAATAAATCAGATTCATTACCAGCAATGTGTTGGTTAATGATCCGGCAACGCCTGCCGCTGCAAGAGCCACTGTCGTTCTCATCTTACTTCCCTTTAAAGCTTTTAATACTCCCCTGAATACATAATATGCCACGATTCCAATGAGAATTCTTGGCACCATACAGATAATCAGGCTTCCTAAATTGCCTCCGTACTCTCCCATCTTTACAAATGGTGAAAATACAAATGAGGTTGCATTGGGCATGTTGGTGTTTTTCCACAGACTTGTCAGCCCAAAAATCATTCCCAGAAATCCGCCATATTTTGGTCCAAGTATAATGGCTCCAATAATGACCGGAACGTGAATGATGGTGGCGTTCATAAATCCCAAAGGAATATATCCAAATGGGGTAAACGCCATGATGATGATAAGGGCAACAAAGATTGCAGCCAGTACCATGTCGCGTGTTTTGTTTCCAGTATTCATATTTTTCCTCCTGTGCTACTGTTCTTTTATAAGATACAATGCATCTGGTTACAACTGCATTATACATAACTGAACTTTATCCGTCAATCCTGTCTATTAAATCGACATTTCTTTGTTAATTTACATAAAGTTATCAACATTATGGGGATAACTTGTGGAAAACTCTCTGGATAGTATCTTGATAACCTTTTTTTGTACACATGCCTGTCCTAAAGCTTTTGGTAAAATCAATATTTCCCGGATGTGAATAACCAGAGTTTTAAAATGGCGTTTTTTGTGGACAACTTTCCCTCTGGATGCTTATCAACAATCCATACACAGCTAATTCACAGGCCTTTCACACACTTATCCACAATTTTTTACTATTATCATTGAAAATTATTACAAAATAGTATAGAATGAACAGTAGATTGGGCTAATGCGCATATTTGCATTTTAATAGATGTAGGAGACATACAATGTTAGAAAAGTTAAAAGAAAAATGGGACGAAATCTTATTGAATTTAAAAGAAGAACACGAAATTACAGAAGTTTCTTTCAAAACCTGGCTTCTCCCGCTAAAAGTTCATGCCGTTGACGGTGAAAAGGTAATCGTCTCGGTACCGGATGTAGAATTTCTGGGATACATCCGCAAAAAATACGGGTTTCTTCTAAAAATAACCATAGAAGAAGTGACTGGTTTTGAATGCAGCGTCGATTTTGTTGTGGAAAATCAGATTCAAAAAAGAAGCAGCTCCCGCTCCTGCAGGTAATACACTGATAACCAATACGGTAAATTCGGTCAGTCAGTCCGCAATCATAAACGCGAATTTAAATCCGAAGTACATATTTGATACCTTTGTTGTAGGTGCCAATAATAATCTGGCACATGCAGCATCCCTGGCAGTTGCAGAATCCCCTGGTGAAATTTACAACCCTCTTTTCATCTATGGAGGTGTGGGACTGGGTAAAACTCACTTAATGCATTCTATCGGTCATTTCATATTAAAGAATAATCCGAATGCAAAGGTTCTCTACGTGACCAGTGAGAAGTTCACCAACGAGCTAATCGATGCGATCCGAAACAAGAACAACTTCTCTCCTACTGAATTCAGGGAAAAGTACAGAAATAACGATGTTCTTTTAATCGATGATATCCAGTTTATCATTGGTAAAGAAAGTACACAGGAAGAATTCTTCCATACATTTAACGCATTATATGAATTGAAAAAGCAGATTATTATTTCATCTGATAAACCGCCAAAAGAAATCGAGACATTGGAAGAACGTCTCCGATCCCGTTTTGAATGGGGTTTAACAGTGGACATACAGTCTCCCGATTACGAAACCAGAATGGCCATTCTTCGCAAAAAAGAAGAAATGGAAGGCTACAATATCGACAACGAAGTTATTAAATACATAGCTACCAACATCAAATCCAACATCCGGGAGCTGGAAGGCGCCCTGACAAAAATCGTAGCACTCTCACGCCTTGATAATAAGGAAATCACCGTTGAGCTGGCTGAAGAAGCCTTAAAAGATATTATATCACCTAATGATAAACGGGAAGTAACCCCAGAACTGGTGATTCAGGTTGTTGCTGACCATTATGGTCTGACACCTCTTGACATCTGTTCTCAAAAGCGTAACAAGGAAATCGTATATCCACGCCAGATTGTGATGTACCTTTGCCGTGAGATGGTTGGAACTCCACTGCAGATGATTGGAAAATTCCTTGGCGGAAGAGATCATACCACCATTATTCATGGTATTGAAAAGATCTCAGCAGAGACTAATAAAAACGAAACCTTAAGCAATACCATAGAGATCTTAAAAAAGAAGATTAATCCACAATAGGATGTGAATCACATGTTAATTTCATGTGGATAATCAGGGGTCTCAAAAGGGGTCTCATTGTTCTGTGGATAACCTTCCATTTTTCCTCACGTTTTGTGGACGTTATTCACATTGTTATGAACAGGACAACTTTAGGCTTTATAACGGTTATTAGGGCTTTTACACAAACCCACAGCCCCTACTACTAATACGACGAAATTAATCTATATTATTTATCTATTTATTGTTATTTTGAGAGCAAAGGAGTTATCAACAATTATGAAACTGACATTTAAGCAGGATGCCATTTTAAATGGTATTAATATTGTATTAAAAGCAGTTCCCAGCAAAACAACCATGTCCATCCTGGAGTGCATCTTTATCGATGCCAGTGGATCTGAAATTAAACTCACTGCCAATGATATGGAGCTTGGTATTGAAACAAAGGTGGAAGGAACCATCCTGGAGCGGGGAAAGATTGCTTTAGAAGCCAAACTTCTTTCAGAAATTGTAAGAAAGCTGTCCTCTTCCGGTGATTCCATGGTAACAATTGAAAGCGATGAAAAATTTACAACAACAATTTCCTGTGACAACTCTATATTCCATATACAGGGCCGGGATGGGGAAGAATTTGCATACTTACCTTATATTGAGCGTGATCACTATATCTGCTTGTCCCAGTTTTCCTTAAAAGAAGTCATCAGGCAGACCATATTTTCCATCGCACCCAATGACAGTAATAAGATGATGACAGGAGAACTGTTTCAGGTTACAGGAAACCAGTTAAAAGTGGTTTCTCTGGATGGTCACAGAATCTCCATTCGAAATATTGAATTAAAAGATACCTATCGTGATATAAAAGTCATAGTTCCTGGCAAGACTCTAAATGAAATCAGCAAGATACTTGGCGGAGATAACGAAAAAGAGGTTCTTATTTTCTTCAGCACAAACCACATCCTCTTTGAATTTGATCATACAATCGTTGTATCCCGTCTGATCGAAGGAGATTATTTCCGTATTGACCAGATGCTCTCCAGCGATTACGAGACAAAAGTCAGTGTAAATAAGAAAGAGCTTTTAGACTGTCTTGACCGGGCAACCATCCTGGTAAGAGAAAATGACAAAAAACCTCTGATCATCAATATTGAAGATCAGGAAATGGAACTTCGTATGAATTCCAGTTTTGGATCTATGAATGCCCAGGTTCCAACCCATAAAACCGGAAGTGACATCATGATTGGATTTAATCCCAAATTCCTCATTGATGCATTAAGAATTATTGATGACGAAGAAGTAACAATTTATATGTTAAATCCCAAATCCCCCTGCTTTATCCGGGATGAGGAAGGAAAATACATTTATCTGATTCTTCCTGTAAACTTTAACGCGGCATCTGTTTAAACTAACTGCAGGAGCGTCCTGCGGACATACCTTTATGTCCAGAAAGCGTGGACAAGAAAGAGGAGCGTCCTTACGGACATACCTTTATGTCCAGAAAGCATGGACAAGAAAGAGGAGCGTCCTTACGGACATACCTTTATGTCCAGAAAGCATGGACAAGAAAGAGGAAACCATGGAAACAATAAAATTAAGGGATGAGTATATTAAGTTAGGACAGGCTTTAAAAGCTGCCGGTCTGGTAGGATCCGGTGTTGACGCCAAGTTTGTTATCGAGGATGGTCTTGTTTCCGTAAATGGACAGCCTGAATATCAGAGAGGGAAGAAATTAAGAAGCGGAGATATGGTTACATTCGATGGTAAGAGCATTAAAATTGAGTGATACTAAACAGCCATACCTTTATGTCCAAAAAGCGTGGACAATAGAGAGGAACGCCCTGTGGGCATACCTTTATGTCCAAAAAGCATGGACAATAGAGAGGAACGCCCTGTGGGCATACCTTTATGTCCAGAAAGCATGGACAATAGAGAGGAAATCACAACATCCATGATCATTGAATCGATAGAGCTTAAGAATTATCGCAACTATGATGAATTACATATGGATTTTAGTCAGGGAACCAATATACTCTATGGGGACAATGCCCAGGGGAAAACAAATGTCTTAGAAGCTATCTATGTCTGTGCTACGACAAAATCCCACAGAGGCAGCAAGGACAAGGAAATCATACAGTTTGACAGGGATGAGTCGCATATCAAGCTAAACGTCAGAAAGAATGACATTCCATACCGGATTGACATGCATTTGAAAAAGAATAAAGCCAAAGGCGTAGCGGTTAATGGTGTGCCCATCCGCAAAGCCAGCGAATTATTTGGAATTGTCAACGTTGTATTTTTTTCTCCGGAAGACTTAAATCTCATAAAAAACGGACCGGCAGAAAGGCGTCGGTTCGTTGACATGGAATTATGTCAACTTAATAAGCTGTATGTACACTCATTAGTCCAGTATAACCGGATTGTGACACAGCGTAATAAATTATTAAAAGATCTTGCATTTCGCCCGGATTATGAGGAAACACTGGATATCTGGGATATGCAGCTGGTGCAGTATGGGAAAGAAATCATTTTGTACAGAAAAGAATTTGTTGAGAGACTTGGAATGATTATTGAACCCATCCACCGTAAGTTATCCGGGGATAAAGAATCTTTGCATATTCTTTATGAACCGGATGTGGAGGCAGATTCTTTTGAAGAAACCTTAAGACGAAGCAGAAGTCAGGATCTGAAGCAGAGAACCACTTTGACAGGCCCCCATCGGGACGATTTAAGTTTCATGGTGAATGGCATTGATATCAGGCGGTTCGGTTCTCAGGGGCAACAACGGACTGCAGCTTTATCTTTAAAACTGGCAGAAATAGAACTGGTAGAAAACATTGTGCATGATTACCCCATTCTTTTGCTGGATGATGTACTGTCTGAACTGGATAACAGCAGGCAGAATCAATTACTGGCAGGAATTAATCATATACAGACTGTAATTACCTGTACGGGACTGGAAGACTTTATAAATGACCGGTTCCATATTGATAAAATATTTAAGGTAATAAACGGTACCGTAGACAATGAAAATTAACGATTCAGGAGGAAGCGTACGAATATGAGTCAAGAATATGGTGCAGATCAAATCCAGATATTAGAGGGGCTTGAGGCAGTAAGAAAGAGACCCGGTATGTATATCGGCAGTACATCCATCAGAGGACTTCATCATCTGGTATACGAAATAGTGGATAATGCGGTGGATGAAGCTCTTGCAGGATACTGTGACAGCATAGAAGTAGTCATTCATAGTGACAACTCCATAACAGTAGTGGATGATGGGCGCGGAATCCCCGTAGGTATTCAAAAGAAAGCAGGTATTCCTGCAGTTGAGGTAGCATTTACCATCCTCCATGCCGGTGGAAAATTTGGCGGCGGAGGATACAAGGTATCCGGCGGACTTCATGGAGTTGGAGCATCCGTTGTAAATGCTCTTTCCCAGTGGCTGGAAGTAGAGATCCGTACAGAAGGAAAGATCTATAAGCAGCGTTATGAAAAGGGTAAAACCATGTACCCGTTAAAAACAATCGGTGATTGTGATCCGGAAGACCATGGAACCACGGTTACATTTCTTCCTGATAAGGACATTTTCGAGGAAACAATCTTTGATTATGATACACTGAAAATACGTTTAAGAGAAACTGCTTTCCTTACTAAGAATTTAAAGATCGTTCTTCGTGATGAGAGGGAGGATTCTCATGAGCATGTATTCCACTATGAAGGCGGAATTAAAGAATTCGTAACCTATTTAAACAAAGGCAAAACTCCGCTTTATGATCAGGTATTTTACTGTGAAGGAACAAAAGATGGTGTATTTGTGGAAGTGGCTCTGCAACACAATGATTCCTATACAGAAAATATTTACAGCTTTGTAAATAACATCAACACGCCCGAAGGTGGAACCCATCTGGTTGGATTTAAGAATGCGCTGACAACCACCTTAAACGATTATGCAAGAAAATAAACTGTTAAGGGAAAGTGAAGCCAATTTGTCCGGTGAAGATATCCGGGAAGGTATGACAGCCATTATCAGTGTAAAGATTGAGGAACCGCAGTTTGAAGGTCAGACCAAGCAGAAACTGGGAAACAGTGAAGCAAGAGGTGCAGTGGATGGTCTTCTGAGAGAACAGCTGACCTATTACCTGGAGCAGAATCCAGGAATTTCAAAAACCATTTGTGATAAGTCCATTCTGGCTCAGAGAGCAAGAGCAGCTGCCAGAAAGGCAAGAGATTTAACCAGAAGAAAAACAGCTCTTGAAGGAATGGCACTTCCGGGAAAACTTGCGGATTGTTCTGATAAGAATCCGGAAAACTGTGAGATCTATATCGTAGAGGGAGACAGTGCCGGCGGTTCTGCAAAGACAGCCCGCTCCAGAAATACCCAGGCAATCCTTCCACTTCGTGGAAAGATCTTAAACGTCGAGAAAGCAAGACTTGATAAAATTTATGCAAATGCCGAAATCAGAGCCATGATTACAGCGTTCGGAACAGGCATTCATGACGATTTTGATTTATCCAAGTTAAGATACCATAAAATCATCATCATGACCGATGCCGATGTTGATGGTGCCCATATCAGCACCCTGCTTTTAACCTTCTTATACCGGTTTATGCCGGGACTGATCAAAATGGTTATGTATATCTGGCGCAGCCGCCGTTATATAAAATTGAGAAAAATAAAAGAGTATGGTATGCTTACAGCGATGAAGAACTTAATTCCATCTTAAAAGAGGTTGGACGAGATAACAATAATAAGATCCAGCGCTACAAAGGTCTGGGTGAGATGGATGCGGAACAGCTTTGGGAGACTACTATGGATCCTGAAAGAAGAGTTCTTTTAAGAATTAACATGGACGAAGATTCCCAGTCGGAAATGGATTTGACATTTTCAACCCTGATGGGTGACCAGGTAGAACCAAGACGTGAATTTATCGATGCGAATGCCAAATACGTACAGAATCTTGATATTTAATTGGAGGAAATAAAATGGAACCAAATATCTTTGATAAAGTTCATGACGTGGACTTAAAAAAGACCATGGAAAAATCGTATATCGATTATGCCATGAGCGTCATTGCTTCCAGGGCACTACCGGATGTCCGAGACGGATTAAAACCGGTTCAGAGAAGAGTCCTGTATTCCATGATAGAGCTCAACAACGGTCCGGATAAGCCACATCGTAAATGTGCCCGTATCGTTGGTGATACCATGGGTAAGTATCACCCTCATGGTGATAGCTCGATTTACGGAGCCCTGGTAAATTTAGCACAGGAATGGTCCACCAGATATCCTCTGGTTGACGGGCATGGAAACTTCGGTTCTGTGGATGGAGACGGCGCAGCTGCCATGAGGTATACAGAAGCCCGTTTAAGTAAAATTTCCATGGAAATGCTTGCAGATATCAATAAAGATACCGTTGATTTCAGTCCGAACTTTGATGAGACAGAGAGGGAGCCCGATGTGCTTCCAGCTCGTTATCCCAATCTTCTGGTTAATGGTACGTCAGGTATTGCAGTAGGTATGGCAACAAATATTCCTCCTCATAACTTAAGAGAAGTAATTGGAGCCGTTCTGAAGATCATAGATAATCAGGTTGATGAAGATAGAGAAACTACCATGGAAGAAATTCTGGAAATTATAAAAGGACCAGATTTTCCTACAGGTGCAACCATCCTGGGAAAACGGGGCATAGAAGAGGCTTACCGTACAGGAAGAGGAAAGATCCGTGTAAGAGCAGTCAGTGATATTGAGGCAATGCCCAATGGAAAAAAGCCGTATTATTGTTACGGAGCTTCCTTACATGGTTAATAAAGCCCGCCTGATTGAAAAAATTGCAGAACTGGTAAAAGATAAAAAAATTGATGGTATTACGGACCTGCGGGATGAATCAGACCGTACCGGTATGAGAATTTGTATTGAACTTCGCCGCGATGCCAATGCCAACGTAATTTTAAACCAGCTCCTTAAACATACCCAGCTCCAGGATACTTTTGGTGTTATTATGATAGCACTTGTTAAGAATCAGTCTGGGGTTCTGGAACCCAAAGTGTTAAATCTGCTCCAGATGTTAAACTATTACCTGGATCACCAGAAAGAAGTTGTAACCAGAAGAACCCGTTACGATTTAAACAAGGCAGAGGAACGGGCTCATATCTTGGAAGGATTGCTCATTGCTCTGGATAATATTGATGAAGTGATTCACATTATCCGGGCATCACAGAATGTTCAGATAGCGAAAGCAGAACTCATGAGCCGGTTTGGTTTAAGTGATCCTCAGTCCCAGGCAATCGTTGATATGCGTTTAAGAGCTCTTACCGGTCTGGAAAGAGAGAAGCTGGAAAACGAATACAAAGAACTGGAAATGAGAATTGCAGAATTAAAGGCCATTCTTGCAGATGAGAAGAAGCTTCTTGGAGTAATCAAAGAGGAAATCAGTATCATTTCCGCTAAATTTGGAGATGATAGAAGAACCTCCATTGGATTTGATGAGTTTGATATGTCAATGGAAGACTTAATTCCTGATGAAAGTACCATCGTTGCCATGACAAAGCTTGGTTACATCAAGAGAATGTCCGTGGACAATTTCAAGAACCAGAATCGTGGCGGTAGAGGAATCAAGGGAATGCAGACCATTGATCAGGACTATATTGAAGATCTGATGATGACGACGACCCACCACTATCTCATGTTCTTTACCAATACAGGACGTGTTTACCGGTTAAAGACTTATATGATACCGGAAGGAAGCCGGACATCCAGAGGTACTGCAATCGTAAATCTTCTGCAGATGCTTCCAGGTGAAAACATTACAGCCATTATTCCAATGAAAGAATACGATGATGGCAAGTTCTTATTTATGGCAACCAAACGGTATGGTTAAGAAAACACCGATGATGGAATATGCCAATGTGAGAAAGAATGGTCTTCAGGCAATTGTTCTGCGTGAGAATGATGAACTGATTGAAGTAAAAGCTACCGATGATACCAATGATATATTCCTGGTGACAAAGAAAGGACAGTGTATCCGTTTCCATGAAAAGGACGTACGTGTTACAGGCCGTGTCTCCATCGGTGTAATTGGTATGAAGTTAAATGATGATGATAAGGTAGTAGGAATGCAGATGGATTCTCAGGGACCGAAGCTTTTAATCGTTTCTGAAAATGGAATGGGTAAAAGAACTCCTATTGAAGAATTTACACCACAAAGAAGAGGCGGCAAAGGTGTTCTGTGTTATAAGATCACTGAAAAAACCGGTGATATAGTAGGAGCCAAGCTGGTTCAGGATGATCATGATCTTCTTCTTATCACAACAGAAGGAATTGTAATCAGAATTTCCGTTAATGATATCTCCGTTATTGGAAGAAACACTTCTGGTGTTAAATTAATGAACATTGATCAGGATTCTGATATCATGGTTGCAAGTATTGCAAAAGTACGGGATGACGGAAGCAAATCTGAAGGCGAAGGTTTAGATGAACTGGATCTTGAGGATGTAGAAGAACCTGTTGAAACGGAAGATGCTCCCGGAGACGGAAGATATAACAGAGACCGAAGAATAATTCTTAACACAAACGATATAGAAAAATATTGTTCTTTATTTTATAATACCAATTAACAATAAAGGACAGTGAAAAGGCTCAGGCTGCAGTGATTTTTATTTTACTGCTTCCTGAGACTTTTTCATTAATCCATATTAAAGGAGGAAATTCAGCTTGGAAACAGACCCAGGCGCGGCACAGATATCCGCACAGATTTTATTGCTTATAGCCCTTACCATAATGAACGCATTTTTTTCAGGGGCAGAAATGGCTGTTGTATCAGTTAATAAAAACAGGATCCGCATGTTAGCAGACAGCGGAAATAAAAAAGCAATTTTGATTCAAAAGCTTTCAGAAGACTCTACGGGATTTTTATCAACCATCCAGGTAGCAATTACTTTTGCAGGATTCTTTTCAAGTGCTTCGGCAGCAACTGGTATTTCCCAGGTTCTGGGAGCGAAGCTTTACTTACTTGGAATTCCTTATAGCAAAAGTTTAGCCATGGTGGTAGTAACCATCCTGCTATCTTATTTTAATCTGGTTTTTTGGTGAATTGGTACCCAAGCGGATTGCTTTGCAAAAGGCGGAGAAATTCAGTCTGTTTGCAGTCAGTCCCATTTACGCGATTTCAAAAGTGCTGGGTCCATTTATCAAACTTCTATCTGTATCTACAAATGGTGTATTAAAGTTACTTGGTATGAAGACGGAAAATCTGGAAGAAGAGGTTTCCGAAGAAGAAATAAGAACCATGCTGCAGACCGGTAGGGAAAGCGGTGTATTTAATAAAATAGAGGAGGAAATGATCAAGTCTATATTCCTCTTTGATGATAAAAGAGCCAGAGAGATAATGACTCCAAGACAGGATATGGTAACCATCAATATTGAGCAGCCTGTAGAACAGGTCCTGAATGATATTCTAAATACGAGACATTCCAGAATTCCTGTTTACGAGGGTGATATAGATAATATAATCGGAATATTGTCCATGAAGGATTTCTCAATCGAAATGAGTAAGATGGAACCTGATGCCATTGATATTAAAGCCATCCTTCAAAAACCGTATTATATACCGGAAAATAAAAAAACGGATAATCTTTTTCTTGAGATGCAAAAAAATAAGCTGAAGATGGCGATTTTAATTGATGAATACGGAGGGGTTTCCGGCCTGATCACTCTGGAAGATCTGATTGAAGAGATTGTGGGAGATATTCATGATGAATATGAAGAATCTGAGCCGCTGCTTACAGAACTGGAACCTTTTGTGTTTCGGGCTTCAGGCGGAATTTCTCTTTATGATCTTGATGAGGTTCTTCATGAAAAAATCGACAGTTCCTGTGATACATTATCCGGATATTTAATTGAATTGCTTGGCTTTATTCCTATGAAATCCCAGATTCCCATGGAGATTGAAGATGATGCAAATCATTATTCCATTCTTGAAGTAGAAGACAGGGTAATAAAAAAAGTAATAATCCGTATAAAAGATAAGAATGAATAGGTCTTTATTTCCCCTTCATGCCCTTGACATTCAGCATACAAATTGGTAAGATACAAACTGAAACAACAATTATTACAGATGATGATGCAAGATTTAGCAGAATGGGGGGATTAGCATGACAAGTGAATTTGCAGTTGCCGTTCACGGACTGGTATATCTGGATCAAAGGAAGATTACTACATCCAGCGAAGAATTGGCTTCCAATGTCTGCACCAATCCTGCCCGCGTTAGAAAAGTTATGGCGAAGTTAAAAAAGGCAGGTATTATTGCGACAAAAGAAGGTCTGGAGGGAGGCTATCATCTGATAGGTGATCCGGACACAATAAGTCTGAAACAAATAAGCGATGCACTTGATGTGGCATTTGTTTCATCTTCCTGGAAATCAGGAGATGAAAACAATCCCTGCATGGTTGCTTCCGGTATGGCGGGAGTAATGGATGAAATTTACGGTGAACTGAATGAGTTATGCAGAGAGAGAATGGAACAGATAACGATAAAGGATATCCGTGAAAAATTAATCCGGAGCCGGCTTATTATATAGTGAAAGAAAGTTAGTGGGAGTGGTGAATGCCATTCCCCTTTTTTTTTCTTGATTTCATCATTTGATTCGTATATGATTAAGTAAGGAAAGGTAGTAACCGTTTATCTGGAGGAGATCATGATCAGAACCATAAGAGCAGAGGAAATAACAGAGAATATTAAGGAAATGTGTATAGAAGCGAATCATATCCTGTCAAAGGATATGGAAGAAGTATTTTTAGAATCAGCAGAAAAAGAAAAATCAGCATTAGGGAAACAGATTCTCTGTCAGCTGAAGGAGAACTTAGACATAGCCCGAGAAGATTTGATTCCCATTTGTCAGGATACGGGAATGGCAGTCATATTTTTAAAAATCGGACAGGATGTACATATAGAAGGAGCTGGATTATCTGATGCAGTGAATCAGGGAGTAAGGGAAGGCTATACGGAAGGATATTTAAGAAAGTCCGTAGTTGAACCAATTGAACGAATTAATACAAAGGATAATACGCCTGCAATCATCCATTATGAGATTGTGCCGGGAGATCAGATTGATATAACTGTAGCACCAAAAGGATTTGGAAGCGAAAATATGAGCCGTATATTTATGTTAAAGCCTGCAGACGGACTGGAAGGGGTAAAAGAATCTATTTTAACCGCTGTAAAGGATGCAGGACCCAATGCATGTCCGCCCATGGTTGTAGGCGTTGGTATTGGAGGTACATTTGAAAAATGTGCCCAGATGGCAAAGCATGCACTTACCAGAGACTTAAATGAAGAGCCATCCATTCCATATGTAAGAGAACTGGAAAAAGAGATGCTTGAAAAAGTAAATAAACTGGGAATCGGACCAGGAGGATTAGGAGGAACCGTTACTGCACTTGCAGTCAATAT
>CP070896.1:2857500-3007500 GCA_017084465.1 Lacrimispora xylanisolvens
TTAGGGCTAGCCTCGTATTAGTCTGCCGGAGGTAGAGCACTGAATTTCCTAGGGGGCGTCAAAGCTTACCAAAGAATATCAAACTCCGAATGCCGGTCAGATGATGTACGGGAGTCAGACTGCACGAGATAAGTTGGGCAGTCAAAAGGGAAAGAGCCCAGACCACCAGCTAAGGTCCCAAAGTGCGTGTTAAGTGGAAAAGGATGTGAGATTTCAGAGACAACTAGGATGTTGGCTTAGAAGCAGCCACACATTCAAAGAGTGCGTAATAGCTCACTAGTCGAGAGGTCTTGCGCCGAAAATGTCCGGGGCTAAAACACGACACCGAAGCTGTGGAATGTATCTATGATACATTGGTAGAGGAGCATTCTTAATGCGCAGAAGCATTACCGTAAGGAGGTGTGGAGCGTTAAGAAGAGAGAATGCCGGAATGAGTAGCGAGATGGAAGTGAGAATCTTCCAGGCCGAATATCTAAGGTTTCCAGAGTAAAGCTGATCTGCTCTGGGTAAGTCGGGACCTAAGGCGAGGTCGAAAGACGTAGTCGATGGACAACAGGTTGAAATTCCTGTACCGCATATTATCAGAACTGTGGGGACACAGAACCGAGAGAGAACCCGGGAATGAAAAGACCGGGGCAAGCATTGGACTGGTCAGAATGGAAAATCCGTCTGACAACAGGAAGGTGTGACGCGTACCGAACAAAAGTAGGGAAGTCTCTGTAGGGGCTGTCAAGAAAAGCCGCTATTGTGTAATATGTGCCCGTACCGTAAACCGACACAGGTGGATGAGGAGAGAATCCTAAGGCCGGCGGGAGAAGCATTGTTAAGGAACTCGGCAAAATGACCCCGTAACTTCGGGATAAGGGGTGCCTGAGAAATCAGGCCGCAGAGAATAGGCTCAAGCAACTGTTTAGCAAAACACAGGTCTATGCAAAACCGAAAGGTGAGGTATATGGGCTGACGCCTGCCCGGTGCTGGAAGGTTACGAGGAGGGGGTTAGCGGCAACGCGAAGCTCTGAATTTAAGCCCCAGTAAACGGCGGCCGTAACTATAACGGTCCTAAGGTAGCGAAATTCCTTGTCGGGTAAGTTCCGACCCGCACGAAAGGCGTAATGATTTGAGCGCTGTCTCGACAATGCACCCGGTGAAATTGAAATACCAGTGAAGATGCTGGTTACCTGCGCCAGGACGGAAAGACCCCATGGAGCTTTACTCCAGCTTGATACTGGGATTCGGTGCTGCATGTACAGGATAGGTGGGAGGCAATGAAGATAGGACGCCAGTCTTATCAGAGCCGATGTTGGGATACCACCCTTGCGGTATTGATTTCTAACCTGCAGCCATAACCTGGCTGGGGGACAATGTCAGGCGGGGAGTTTGACTGGGGCGGTCGCCTCCGAAAGAGTATCGGAGGCGCTCAAAGGTTCCCTCAGAATGGTCGGAAACCATTCGAAGAGTGCAAAGGCATAAGGGAGCTTGACTGCGACACCGACGGGTGGAGCAGGTAGGAAACTAGGACTTAGTGATCCGGTGGTATAAAGTGGGATTGCCATCGCTCAACGGATAAAAGCTACCCTGGGGATAACAGGCTTATCACTCCCAAGAGTTCACATCGACGGAGTGGTTTGGCACCTCGATGTCGGCTCATCGCATCCTGGGGCTGTAGTAGGTCCCAAGGGTTGGGCTGTTCGCCCATTAAAGCGGTACGCGAGCTGGGTTCAGAACGTCGTGAGACAGTTCGGTCCCTATCCGGCGTGGGCGTAGGATATTTGAGAGGAGCTGTCCTTAGTACGAGAGGACCGGGATGGACTGACCTCTGGTGTATCTGTTGGTGATCAACACCATGGCAGAGTAGCCAAGTCGGGAAGGGATAAACGCTGAAGGCATCTAAGCGTGAAGCCCCCCTCAAGATGAGATATCCCATCGCAAGAGTAAGACCCCTTGAAGACGACGAGGTAGATAGGGCAGAGGTGGAAGCATGGTAACATGTGTAGCTGACTGTCACTAATAGGTCGAGGGCTTAACCAGGTTGGTTTAGGTAAGAGGAAGAACGGATGAAAGATATATAACAATGTGTGGTTTTGAGGGTATATGTATTAACCTTCAAAAAGGTTTGGCCTGGTGGCTCAGTTGGTTAGAGCGCCGCCCTGTCACGGCGGAGGTCGTGGGTTCGAGTCCCATCCGGGTCGTTTTACAACTGAATTTTGCTTATGGGATCTTAGCTCAGCTGGGAGAGCATCTGCCTTACAAGCAGAGGGTCATAGGTTCGAGCCCTATAGGTCCCATTCTGTATGCACACGCCATACATGAGTAGATTTGTGCCGATGTGGCTCAATTGGCAGAGCAGCTGATTTGTAATCAGCAGGTTATCGGTTCGAGTCCGATCATCGGCTTGCATCAAAATTAAATATGGATGGGTTCCCGAGTGGCCAAAGGGGGCAGACTGTAAATCTGTTATCGACGATTTCGATGGTTCGAATCCATCTCCATCCATTTAGTGATTAAAATTCTAATCACTGCATATAATATAATTGAATAACGCGGGGTGGAGCAGTCTGGAAGCTCGTCGGGCTCATAACCCGAAGGTCGCAGGTTCAAATCCTGCCCCCGCAATTTTTGTTGGTATTTTTTATGAATTATGTGTTTTTTACACATGAGCCCAGATAGCTCAGTTGGTAGAGCAGAGGACTGAAAATCCTCGTGTCGCTGGTTCGATTCCGGCTTTGGGCATATGGGATACTAGCTCAGGTGGTAGAGCACTTGACTTTTAATCAAGTTGTCCGGGGTTCGAATCCCCGGTGTCTCAGGACAAGCTTTGGAACAGAAATGTTTCAGAGCTTTTTTTGTGTGACAGTAAAAAATAAACCCCCTGCTATGCAGGGGGAGGGCTGATCTTTAGATATAAGTTACTCCTGTGCTAAAATAAATGTAGGTCTGCAAACCACAAATAAAAGCACAGGAGATCCATAATGGACATTAATAGTTTAGCCCATACTAAATGGGAATGCAAGTACCACATAGTCTTTGCACCAAAATATAGAAGGCAAGTAATCTACAAAGATATAAAGGCAGATGTTGGTCAAATTTTAGGGAGTTTATGCCGGAGAAAAGGAATCGAGATAATGGAAGCGCAATGTATGCCAGATCATGTACACATGTTAATACGAATTCCACCAAAATACTCAGTATCAGAAATAATGGGATACTTAAAAGGAAAAAGTTCGCTAATGATATTTGAAAAGCATGCGAATTTAAAATATAAATATGGAAATCGGCATTTTTGGTGTCGTGGATCTTACGTCGATACAGTAGGAAAGAATACAGCTGCGATTAAGGAATACATACAAAACCAGATAAAAGAAGATTTAGAATACGATCAGATGTCACTAGTAGAGTATATAGACCCGTTTACGGGTGAGCCGGTGAAGAAAAAAACAAGAGATAAGACTCTTAAGAGTCAGTTAGAAATCAAAGCAAACCAGCAAGCCCCTTTTGGGGCTGCGCCGGAGTAAGGCAGCTCCGATTAAGCCCTTTTAAGGGCAGCTGAGAATGTGGTGCAGTAGGCAGACTTTCGGAGCGCCTTCCGGGCGCAAGCAGGAAATAAACCCCTTATAGGGGTTGAGCAAGCCACCGGCTAAGCCGGTGGTATTGACTATGCAAAAAAATATTCGATGAAATATTACTATTCATCGAATTCTACGATTACATAATATCCCCTGTCGTTGTGTTTGATTTCTTTCACAATTCCATGATCAGATTTAATACGGTCACGGCCCATATAGCAGCCGGACATAGCAACCGCAGGGTCGATAATATAGCTATAGCTACTGGTTCCTTCTCTTTCGATGATCTGAACCTGGTCACCGGCTGTTACAAGTCCGGGGCGTTCCATTTTAAATTCTATCAGTCTCATAATTGGTGTTCTCCTTCTCATTTCCAGGTTATTATAACCCTGTGAGAAAAAATTGTAAAGATTAGATAAGAATGATATACTAAAAGGGCAATTTCCAGTGCTATTAAGAGAGGCGGTTGGCAAAGTGAGTGATAATAGGAATCTATTAGAACGATTAAAGGAGTATGGAAGATCGGATTTTTATCCCTTTCATATGCCTGGGCATAAAAGACAATGGGATGAATCATTTTGTAAGAAATTTACCAACCCATTTTCAGTTGATATTACAGAGATTGACGGATTTGATAATCTGCATCATCCCCAGGGAATGTTAAAAGAGTCTATGGAATATGCGGCGAGCGTATATAAAAGCGACAGGACTTATTATCTGGTGAATGGAAGCAGCTGTGGGATATTAAGCGCTATCAGCGGTACGGTATCAAGAGGCGGAACTATTTTGATGAGCAGAAATTGTCACAAGTCAGCATTCCATGGAGTTTTCCTCAATGATTTAAGAGCGGAATATATTTATCCACAATTGATCGGGGAATTTGGCCTTCAAGGTGGAATACTTCCTGAAGATATGGAATGGATGTTGAAAAACCATCCGGATGTGGAAGCTGTTCTACTGGTATCTCCCACTTATGACGGTATTGTTTCGGATGTGGAGAAGCTCGCGGATATAGTTCATAAATTTGGTTTACCTTTGATTGTTGATGAGGCACATGGCGCACATTTTTCTTTTGGAAAGGGACAGGGATTTCCTGTTTCAGCCATTGAACTTGGGGCTGATGTGGTCATTCAGAGTCTTCATAAAACACTTCCCTCTCTTACACAGACGGCTGTTATGCATGTAAAAGAAGGGTATCTGGATATGGACAGGCTGGACCGGTATGTTCATATGTATCAGACCAGCAGTCCATCTTATGTTCTGCTTGCTTCCATAGACAACTGTATCGGATATATGGCTGAAAATGGGTCAAAATGCATGAATGAGTTCTATGAGAGGATAATGGAGTTAAGGGCTGGATTGAAAGATCTTAGGTATCTGAAGATTCTTAATGAACAGGTGATAGGACAGTCAGGAGTGTATGAGGTTGATTTATCAAAGCTTATTATATCTACACGGGAGTCTAAATACACGGGAGCTGAACTGGATCATTTATTAAGAGAAGATTATCATTTGGAAATGGAAATGTGCGGAACGGACTATGTAACGGCTATTTTAACCATGGCTGACACAAGAGAAGGCTTTAGAAGGCTTTCTAAGGCATTGCTGGAGATTGATTCAACGGCAGGGAAGGGCTCTGAGATATGTTCTGGAGGAAGATATTTAGCAGCGGGATATGACAATTTTAAAGTCAGACCGGAATGCAGGACTACCATTGGAAAGTCCATGGACTCACGTAGAAGAAAAGTTCTTCTAAGAGATGCAACGGATCTTGTCTCAGCGGAATTTGTTTACATTTATCCCCGGGTATCCCCATTATTGCGCCTGGTGAAGTGCTGAAAAAGGAACTGATTGAACTGATTGCAGCATATAAAGATATGAAACTTCCGGTACAGGGACTGGAAGATGAAAAGATAGAACATATTTATGTTATGGATGAATTAGCTGAATAAATAGATTTGGAGTAGGAAACGATGAGCAGGATATTTTATATTATGGGTAAAAGTGCATCTGGGAAGGATACTATTTATAAGAGACTTCTGGAGAGAATTCCTGGTTTAAAAACCATTACCCCTTATACCACAAGACCGATTCGGGATGGGGAAGTTAACGGAGTGGAATATTTTTTCACAACCAGAGAAGAGCTGGAACAATTCCGCAAAGACGAGAAATTAATTGAAGAACGTACTTACGATACAATATATGGGCCATGGACTTATTTTACAGTAGACGATGGTCAGTTTGACCGGTCAGGACGGGAATCATATCTTATGATCGGGACCTTGGAATCTTATGAGAAAACCAGACATCATTTTGGGAGTGGTTATTTGTTTCCAATTTATGTGGAGGTGGATGACAGAGAGCGTTTACTTCGCTCTATTGAGAGAGAAAGATCTCAGGAAGTGCCTAAATATAAGGAAGTATGCAGAAGATTTCTTGCTGATGAAGAAGATTTTAAAGAGGAGAATCTGCTTCGATGCGGTATTGATACGCGTTTTAAAAATGACGATCTTGATTGTTGCCTGGATGAGATTACAGAACAGATTAAAAAGAGTTTATAAATAAAATATGGTTGTAATAAAATAAAATGCTCTCTGAAACTGGTGTATTACCAAGTTGTTCAGAGAGCATTTTTATGTTTATTTTGCTGCCAGTCTTCTGGCTTTTGCTTCCATACGGGATCTTGTTACATCAATGAATACGGCTGCGATGATAACCATACCAATTACAATGTATTGAACAGAACTTGATGTATTAAGGAGTGTCAGTCCGTTACGAATGGTGGAGATCATCAGTGCACCGATTAAAGTTCCCCAAATGGTTCCTTTGCCTCCCATGAACGAAGCCCCTCCTATAATACAGGCTGCAATGGCATCTGTGTCATAAGGAGATATAGCTGCAGATGGATTTGCCACTGCGGAACGTCCTACGATCACCAGGCCGGCTATTGCACACATGAAGCCGGATAAGCTGTAGACAAAGATCAGGACGTTGTCGGAATTGATGCCTGACAGACGGGCAGCTTCCGGATTACCGCCTACACAGTAAATCATTCTGCCCAGAGCGGTTTTGTTTAAAAGAAATGGTATACACCATATATTAGTAAAAGAACTACAAAGCATAGAGGAATTCCGGAAAATCCGTCCAGTGACTTAAATAAGTTGCAGGAGCCTAAAAATGTAACGCCTGCGGGGAAGTCGGAAATCGTTTTGGTTGATACCACTAATAGGGCAATACCGCAAAGTACGTTCTTCATACCCAGAGTTGATACAAAGGGATGAGGGAGATGCATTTTCGTCAACAGAAGTCCATTTAAAAAGCCAACACAAAGTCCTGTGATAATGCAGGCAAGTATGAGGATAAATGGATTGGTTATTCCCAGTGAATTCTTGAGCATACCCATTACACAGGCGCACAATATGGCATTTGCGCCTACAGAAAGGTCAATGCCTGCAGTAATCAGTACAACCAGCATTGCAGCGGATATCAGGCCGTTAACGGCCGTCTGCCGCAGGATATTCATCATGTTATTCATTGTAAGAAATTTGTCTGTTGCTACTGACAGGATCATAAACAACAGGATCAGAGCCAACAGCGGAGCTGCCTTACTGACTATGTCTTTCATTTGTTTTGTTTTCATTGTATAGCACCTCCCCAGGCAGCTTTCATAATTGTCTCCTGATTCAGTAAGTCACTGTCTCGTGAAAGCTCACCCATGATTTTTCCTTCTCTCATTATAATGACTCTGTCACTCATTCCGATAATTTCAGGCAGCTCAGAGGAAATCATTATTACACATTTTCCATCTTTAATTAAGTTGTTCATGATGTTATAAACTTCAACTTTTGCGCCTACATCAATGCCTCTGGTGGGTTCATCAAAGATATAGATATCTGCATTGGTATTAATCCATTTGCCGATTACTACTTTCTGCTGATTTCCGCCAGAGAGCTGTCCCACTGCTTCCTTTGAATCTGATATTTTGATTTTTAAACCGTCTACATTATCTCCGGTTAACTGGTCAATGTGTTTCTCATCCAGAAAGAGTCCTTTTTTGCATTTTTTCATGGAACTGAGAATGAGATTGGTACGTACAGACTGGGTTAGAACAAGGCCCTGGCCTTTCCGGTCCTCTGTTAAAAATGCGATGCCTTGTCGGATTGCATCCTTTGGTGTTTTAATTGTGGCAGGTTTACCATTGATATAGATATTTCCTGAATCGTGGCCGTCAGCACCGAATATAGCGCGGAATGTTTCTGTACGGCCAGCGCCCACCAGGCCGGCAAAACCGAGTATTTCTCCGTAATTGGCATGAAAACTCACATCTTTTAAAAGCCCGGTTGAATTCAGATGCTCTACTCTTAAGGCCTCTTTCCCTCTGGTGGTCTCTATCTTTGGATACTGGTTATCCAGAGTTCTTCCTACCATGGCAGAAATCAGAGAGTCATTGTCCATCTCCGAAATATCTTTTGTCAGAATATGCTCCCCATCTCTCATAACGGTTACGCGATCGCATAATTCGAAGAGTTCTTCCAGTTTGTGGGATACAAACAGGATGGAGATTCCTTTTTCCTTTAGAGAACGGACTGTCTTCATTAATTGGGCGACCTCTTTTTCTCCAAGACTGGAAGTCGGCTCATCCATAATGATCAGCTTTGCATCAATTAAAACAGCTTTTGCTATCTCAACCATCTGTTGTATTCCCATGCCATAGGAACCACATTCTTTCTTTACATCAATATCCTGTCCCAGTGACAGCATTACCTCATGAGCCATCTCATGCATCTTCTCATATTCCAGGAGCGGGCTGTTCTTCTTTTTCAGCGCTTTATTAATAAATATATTATCTGTGACTGACAGAAGGCGTACAATATTTAGTTCCTGGTAAACACAGGCGATTCCATGAGCTGCAGCCTCTCTGGGATTTTTAAAGGAGACCTCTTTCCCATCCATAATGAGAGTACCTTCTTCCGGGGTATACACCCCGGTCAGTACTTTAATCAGCGTGGATTTACCGGCACCATTTTCACCGATCAGCCCATGAATTTCGCCTGGTTTTATTTCCAGTGACATATTGCGCAGAGCCACAACTCCTGGGAAGCGTTTCGTCACATCTTTCAGTTCCATTAAGCTCATAGCAGTTCAACCCTTTCTGTTTCTTACAAGCAGGTTATTTTAAATAGCCTTTCAGTTTTTCTAAGTAGTCTTTTGCATTTTCGGAAGAAATAACTTCACAGCCTGTATCGACAAAGGATTTCACAGTCTCGCCTTTTACAGCTTTCACTGCAGACTCTACTGCTTTATATCCCATGGTGTAAGCTGACTGAGCGCAGGTCGCAGAAATGGTTCCGTCGATGATATTCTGAACACCACTCTGATTACCATCAAATCCTACAATCACTACATCTTTTAATCCGCTTTGTTTGCAGGCGGTTGCAGCTCCTGCAGCAGTATCATCGTTATGACATAAGACGATCTGAATGTTACCGCTCTGGGCAGTTATCATGTTTTCCATAACATTGGCAGCCGTGTCAGGGTTAGACTGGGCATACTGTACGGAAACTACGTCTATTCCGTTTTCTTTCATGGCTCTTTCATAACCGGCCTGTCTGGCATCGCTGGTCGCGTTTCCTTCAACACCGCCTATGATAACTGCTTTTGCTCCCTTACCTGCTTTTTCTGCGGCATATAATCCGCCCTGATAAGCTGCTTTGTCATTACCGGTACCCACAAAGGATATTTTTTTCCGGGAATTTCAGCATCGGTATCAACGGTTATGATTGGTATTTTTTTACATCACCAATTACGCTGGCAACTGATTCTGACTGGAGAGGGGAAATAACAAATGCATCAATGCCTCCTGCCAGCATGGTTTCAATCATATTGTTCTGCTCGTCATAAGATGTTTCTGAAGCAGGTCCCTGAAGGTCAACTTTTACACCTAAATCCTTTGCAGCAGCATTGACTCCAGCTGCTACGTAGCTCCAGTATTCGCTGGAAAGCGTTTTTAAGATTACACCGACTTTAATATCTCCCGTAGTGGAAGCGGCGGTGGAAGCGGGGGCAGCAGCGGCAGTGGTAGCTTCACTGCTGGCTGGCGTTGCATCCGCTTTTTTTCCTGCGCAGCCGGTAGCTGATACCAGTAAGGCAGAAATTAACATCATGGATAAGATTCTTTTTTTCATGTTTAATCTCCTTTCACAACACGTATTATACAAGTTGCATAAAATGATTCAATGTAATTACTATTTTATAGACAAAAACACAATAACACAATGGTATAATTTGCGCTGTAAGGGGGTGGATGTTTCGATATCTTATTTTATATCAGATGAAAAAAAGCCCGGCAGAGATAGGCTTTTTTCAAAGAGAGGCGGTGGGAAATGGAAGCAGTTAATCTGTAAACAAACAGCCATTTTCGACGGTCAGATGCTTTCCTTTCATGGTATATGCTTCTGTCATATGATTTGTAATGAGAATTACAGCAATTCCGGATTTTAGTGCTTCATCAAGCAGGTTGATGGTCAGAGAGCGCAGCTGAAAATCAATGGATGAAAACGGTTTAATACAGACCAGTACTTTAGGACGTAGGAAAATCCATCTGTAATAGATCAGCTTCAGCTTGCATTCGTCACTGACATTCTCCGCTTTCTCTCCCAGTTCCTTCTCTGTAAAAACCCCTTCTGTCATATTTTTAACCAGCTTCCGATAAGACTTTTTTAACTGAATGCCAGCTTTTTTTTGCATGAACATAAAAATAAAGTTATCCATAATTGTCATATCTGTAAATATCATCTCATCTAAAGATCTTGACTCAATGAATACAATTTCGTTTAAAACAGAGCGGAAAATCGTATCTGACCGGTTGGATATAATTGCTTTTCCGGTTATGGAACGGCAGCCTTCCAGCATGGAAATGGCGTGACTGCATTCTGCAGAATTTGTGTCCAGTATATTTAACAGTTCTCCTCTCTTTATATAACGGGTTAAGGAGATTACGGGATTCAGTTTTAAATCCTGAAGATCCTGGGTATCTGAAATGGTTTGAGCATTTACTGACTGAGTAAAGTGATGAGGGGTGAAACGGCTTAAGGATCTTCCGTTTTTTATAATGGTAATTTCATCAGCGTGTTTCCATAAATCGAAATCGCTGCCTGAAACGTAGAGAAAGGTCATTCCTTTTTCTTTTAATTTGGCGGATAGTTCAAAGAAACCGCTCATCTCATCTTCTGATAAAAACATTTCCAGATCTGTAATAACTGCCAGCTTTCGTCCGGAAATATAGGCACGAAGGAGCTCAATCTGCTTTTGCTTTCCGTAATCCAGAGTATGAGCTTTGGAAGACATGGGCAGAGACAGATCCAGTTCTTTTAAAAGGTCGGGCGCCAGCCGGCAAAGTGAAGCTGCCCGGTTCCACCAGAATACCTTACTGTTAGCAACAAAAATATTTTCTTCCACACTTAACTGGGAAAAGATGCCACGGTTTTTCCCTATAAAAGCGGTTTGTTTTTGAATCTGGTCCTGAGAACGGTAGGAATTTATCTTTTCTCCATTCCAGTAGATCCAGCCTGAATCTGGTTTTAATGAGCCATTTAGAAGTCTTAAAAAATTCTGCTTTTCAATTAAATTAGGGATAATGGCACAGCAAATCTGCCCCTGAAAGGCTCGCAGACATACTCCTTTTAGTAAAATCTGATTTCCCTCAGAACAGTAGATATTTTCGTAGCGCAATACTTCCTGTTTCATTTTTCAAGCCTCTCTGCGTCATCAAGTATGTAAGGAAGGGTGAGGGATACTTCAGTTCCGGCTCCTGGGAAACTAAATAAATGAATGCCATATTCCTCTCCCATAAGTAGACGTATTCTGGAATTCACGTTATTCAGTGCGATCCCGCCTTTTTTATCTTCTCTCACAGAACCAGTGTCGCCTGCCATATGAAGAAGTGTATCGTTTAAATGTTCGACTGTAGCTTCGTCTATGCCAATACCGTCATCTGAGACAGAAATATAAAGTATGGTATCACTGTGATCAATGTCTATGATCACCTTTCCACCCTCAACTTTTGGCTCTAGTCCATGCTTAATGGCATTTTCAACGATTGGCTGGAGAGTAAGTTTTGGAATTCTGGCTTTTAAAAGGTTTTCCTCCTCTGGCAGCAGGATATCCAGATATAACTTTTCCTCGAATCGGTATTTTTGAATTATAAAATAGTTTTTTACATTGGAGAGCTCTTCTTCCAGTGTTGTAAGACTTTCCATATTAGAAGTAGTATAACGGAAAAATACCGCCAGTGCTTCTGCAATTTTTCCAATCTCAGGAACGCCCGCCATAATGGCATCCGAGCGGATGGATTCCAGCACGTTATAAAGAAAATGAGGATTGATCTGATTTTGTAATGCCAGATAACGGGCCTGCTGTTTCGCATTTTCAATCATCTTATCCTTATCCAGGCTGGTATGGATTCCTGATAACAAATCATCGAAGCTGGGTGATATTCCTTCCAGGCTTTTAAAAAGCTCAGTGAATATAATGCCGTTGTTAAAGAGCTCTGCCTGCTTTTCCATAAAACGCAGTGGTTCCCATATTTTCGCTTTTCCCCATAGGAGAATTAAAAATAATCCAAGACCCATAAATAGAACCAGGAGCACTGCAAAGTAGGATTCCTGACGGTGATCCGCCATCAGAATCAGGAAAAGCATAAGGAGCATAAGAATACTCCAGGATATCAAAGTACCGATCCATATGACAAACCGGTTTTTTAACCATTGCTTTTTCAATTAGATTCCTCCCAGCTATCGGTTGGTAAACAATTTCCTGTATTCATTGGGCGAAACGCCAAGGGTCTTTTTAAACTGTCTGGTAAAAAACTTGATATCATTATATCCGGCCAGTTCAGCAACCTCACTGATGCTTCTTTCTTTTTCGGTCAGCAGCTTTTTGGCAGTGTCGATCCGCACCATTTGTATATACTCGGTTAAGGTTTTTCCTGTTTCTTTTTTAAAGAGAGAGGAAAAATAGGTATAGCTGAATCCTGTATTTTTGGCCAGCTCTTCCAGCTTAATATTAATTCCCTTATTTTCTTCTATAAAATGTTTGGCATAGATAACAGGCTTTATTTCTCTGTTTTTCAAATGGTCCAGCACATTCATAAGTGTTTCACAAAGAGTATCTTCCAATAGCCGGAACGTCTGCTCCAGGCTTGTACAGTGTTCATACATTTCAGAAAACCAGGATACTTTTTCGTGTTCGTCCAAAGAGGAATCCAGCTGCTTGAATCCATTGATATAATAATTAAGAAGCAGCAGGAGATTTTTCTTTACCTGTAAACAGGAGGTTATATCTTCTGCCTTCATAATATGCTTTGCAGCTTCCACGCATTTTTTAATCTCTTCCATATCAAAGGCATCCGGCCTGTCTTCCAAAAGCTTTATGATTCTGGCGTCCATGGAGGAGGAGAGACCCGCGTTTATAAAAGGTGGTTTTATCTCTGAGACTGTATTTAAGCCAGTTAGAAAACGGTTACCGATGGCAATACGGCTTTCCTTAATCCGTTTAATCAGCTGGATGCAGCTATCTGCCAGTTCGCTGACGACAGCATTAAAATAGAGTCTGGGGAATAAATCCTGAAGACTGAGGACACGCTCCTTTATGTGGTTTATGGATTCCAGCAGCTCTTTCCGGTCAAGATCATCAGAAAATAGAAGAAAGAATATTCCTTCTTCTGTTACTTCAGAGATCCAGATCCAGTCGTCGTGGGAGGAAAACTCCACTTCAGCTATTTCAAGGGTTTTCTCTGTCAGCAGCTGGTAGCTTTCTTCCGTAAATTCTCTGTAACTGATATTAGGTTTTACTGCAATACACCTTGCTGAATTCTTCATAATATCAGCAGCATTTAGTTTTTCAACTTCCTGCAGTATGTTCTCCTCCTGTTCGTTTAACTGCTTTTGTAAAACAGTTTTTAAAAACAGGTGTTTAAATGTACCGGTATAATTCTTTATGGTTTCTTCAAGTTGAAGGCGCGAGGATTGTACGGATATCTGCTCCTGGGTTTCCTTAACCAGTTTTTTTAATGTACGGGTTAAATCTTCCTGGTTGATGGGTTTTAGCAGATAATCTCTTACACCAAACCGCATTCCCTGCTGGGCATACTGAAAGTCTTTATAACCGCTGATGATGATGCATTTGAGAATTTCATTCTGCATTTTTGCTTCTTCAATCAGACGAAGACCATCCATTCCAGGCATTCGGATATCTGTAAGTAGAATATCCGGTTTTTTTTCATTAATCAGCTGCAGAGCAGTTAAACCGTCGTATGCGGTTCCAAGCAGCCTGATGCCAATTTCATCCCAATTAACTAAATATTCAATGAGCTTACAGATCTTTTTTTCATCGTCTGCAATTACCATTCCTAAAATTGCAATCATCTCCCGTTTTGTCATTTTTAACAGTATTGCCTTTCAGGTTAAGTATACTTCACTGGTGAGAGATTCTCAACATAAATAGTGTTGAAAATTGTTGGAAATTGTAAAAAACACCATAATATTTTAAATATTGATTAAAATATTGAGTAATAATGCTTTTTAATATGGGTTAATTCGTTAAATTTATATCAAATATGCATAAAAGCAGTTCAAATCATAGTAAGAAACTATGAGTACAGATGAATTTAGTTGCTATCAATGGGTGGGTTTGGTATATTAATAATAAGAATTTGTACCGTAAAAAAACATAGAAATGTAAGAGGTATAATAAGGTGATTAAAATATGAATGCTATGGAAGCCCGTAAGAGCAGATTCTTTAAAAATATGTTTTTGTCCTACTGTCTGATCATTATATTAAGCTTTCTCATTTACTCGGTTACAGTCATTTATGAGGCTGCAAAAGTGAAAGAAAATCAGGCAGTTAAATATTATGAAACAAAGGCCCAGGCATTTGCCAATGGGATGGATCAGCAAATTTACAGCGCACAGAATATCATAACAAATCTTAACAATTCCTCGTTGATTAATAAATTGTATATGACTGTACAGATGCAAAGCCCGGTTGATTCCTATCTTCTGTATCAGGTGTTAAATGACATCCGCTATCAGAAAACAGCTGGAGACGATTTTAATATCTCAGATGTTGTCCTGATGATGAATAACTACAATAAGGTATATACCAGTGATGAGGTGATACATTTATCCGATCGCATTGATTTATCAGAATGGAAAACCGACCGTCTGGCAATTACAGATTTAAATACCAGTTTAAATATGAATAACAGCCAGCTGACATTTTCAAAAAATATCTGATATACAGTGGGGCTTATCAATATGGATCCGGTTCACAGAGAGGTATTATCTGCGTTTTATTTGAAAATCAGAAGATAGAGGAGATGCTGAAAGCTGCATCCGGTGAGGCCCGGGGGTATGCAGTTTACTATAATGGAAAACCGGTTATTAAAGAGGGGATCGAAGATGGAAGAAGTTTTAAACAGACCTCACAGGTAAGTAGTGCCATCTCTTATGAGATTTTTGCGGATTATAATAAGTTTGGTTTTGAGTTTTCTGACTTAGGATCGATTGCATTGGTATTTGGATTTTTGATTTGTGTGGGATATTTAATTCTGGCTTACTTTTTTACAAACCGGTATTCGTCCCCATTTGAGAAAATCAGGCTTTTAGTGGGAAAAGACAGCAAAGAGGGAAAAAACGAAGCAGAGAAAATTGTCTCCGGTGTAGTTGATCTTCTTGGAGAGCGTAATGGGTATATGCAGCAGGTTCATAACATGTCGCCCTATGCCAGCCAGGGAATCCTTCACAGTCTTGTTCTTGGGAGTGACGGGGAATCTGGTAATAAAGAATTTCTGACTGATTTTGTTCAGTTAAAACGAGTATTTTTTTTGGCAGCAATGGTTGATTTATATTTTGGAGAGAAATGGAGTAAGGATGAGGCAAAGAAAGCGGTAAAAGTGATTTCGCTGCTGGCAGAACAGGAATCAGATGAGGAATTTAAGATCCTGTCTTATAAAAAAGGATTCTTTCCATGTCTATCTTATATTTAACAGCAATAACGGAGAGCGTCTGGAAGATAAGCTTTACGAGTTTTTTGATAAGATGAAAAAGACCCTGGATCCCAGGTGCATGGTGACCGTTGGAGCAGATGAGGTAAAAGAAGAACTGGAAGAGATTTCTGTTTCCTGTGACAATGCAATGCTGGCTTTGGAGAAAATCCTATGGGAGGGGAGAGGGTCAATCTATTTCCATGATCCACAGTCGGACTGCTCTATGAATTATTATTTTCCTAAGGATGGAGTAAAACAGCTGACAAAAGGGATGAAGGACAGGGACAGGACGTCTATTAGTCATTTCTTTGAGGAAATTGAGAAGAAGAACCAGATGGAGTTTGATAATTCTGTTTATGCAGGAAAGCTGCTGTTAAGTGAACTATATGTTACCGTTGCAAAAGCAATGCAGGCGGTATGGGATCAGTGCGGCATTCCTTTAAGAAGAGTGGATGTCTGCCCCTCTTACCGTACCATGGATGAGGTCATTGAATATTATAGTAATCTCATAGAAGGACTTTTTATTGAAGTGGACCAATCTGAGGAATTAAGAGAGGAATATTTCCAGAATGAATTGGAATTAATTGAGTATATCAATAAAAATGACAAAAATCCGGACCTTTCCCTTACTCAGATAGCGAATCATTTTTCGGTAAGCAGTAAATATGTGACTGCTTTGGTGAAAAAGCGGTTTGGCATGACCTATTTAAAATATGTACAGGAACGAAGAATTTCTTATGCCATTGATCTTTTAAAGAATTCGTCTCTTCCCCTTGAGAAAATAGCGGAAGAATGTGGCTACACCAATATGCTGACATTCAGAAGAAATTTTAAAGCGATTATGGCATGTAACCCCAGTGACTTCCGGGGAGAGAAAACTACAGAAGAAGAGTCGTAATAAATCAACAAATTAAAGGGCTATAAAACCAGGAATGAATCAAAAAAGGATAGTAAATACTACTTCCTTTTTTGATTCATTCATTTTTTGTGGTCAAAATGCCCTTGGAAAAAGTGAAACTAGCAAAAAAGTAGGGCAAATTATACAATTTACTCACAACTCATCAAATGGAAGGGGACAAAAGTAATGAATGTGCTTGCCAGGAAAAAAGCAAAGCCAGAGATAAAGAAACTCTCGAAAGAAGAAAAAAAACTGCTGTTTCAAAAAAATGTGAAGAGAGATAAATATCTGCTTCTAATGTTTGCACCAGTTTTGATCTATTATCTGATATTCGCCTATTTACCTATGACAGGTCTTGTAATGGCGTTTACACAATTTAAGGCGGGCAGCGGAATGATGGGCCTTTATACAGGTACCTTTGTGGGGCTGAAATGGTTTATTCAGTTTTTTAACTCACCATATGCGTTCCGATTAATTCGAAATACCTTTTTGCTATCATTTTATTCGTTAATATTTGGGTTTCCGATTCCTATTATTTTTGCACTGTGTATTACCCAGATAAAAAACAAGTATTTACAGAAAGGGACCCAGATCATTACATATTTACCTTATTTTATCTCTACGGTAGTTATTTGCGGAATGATAACAAACTTTTTATCACCGTCCAGCGGAATTATTAACCAGATGATTGTTAAGGCAGGGGGCACCGCAATAAACTTCCTGGGTGAGCCTAAATGGTTCCGGGCGATTTATGTTATTTCTGGTTCCTGGCAGAGCTTTGGATTTAATTCCATTATCTTTGTAGCTGCAATTATGGGCGTTGCACCGGAACTTTATGAAGCAATGAAGGTGGATGGTGCCAGCAAGGTTCAGACTATACGCTACCTGGTGCTGCCAAGTATTAAGCCAACCATCGTGCTTTTACTTATTATGTCACTGGGCAATCTCTTAAATGTGGGATTTGAAAAGGTTTATCTTCTTTATAATTCCGGAATCTATGATACCGCAGATGTAATCTCCACCTATGTTTACAGGCAGGGTATTGGCAGTCAGAATTACAGCTATGCAACAGCAGTGGGACTGTTTAATTCTCTGATTGCTTTTGTCATTGTGTTTACGGCAAACAGGCTTAGCAGAAAACTGACAGAAACATCGGTATGGTAAGGAGGAAGAGATGAATCAGAAAAGTACGTGGATAGAGTTTAAAAATGAATGTATCACAGATAAGCTGTTTGATATCTGCATCTGGGTACTGATTGCGGCAGCAGTCTGTATTACCCTGTATCCCTTTATATATGTTGTAAGCATTTCCTTAAGCTCAGGTGAAGCGGTGAACAAGGGATTAATTACCCTGTTACCGGTGGATGTGAATCTGGATACGTATCGGATGGTTATGTCTTATAAGGATCTATGGATTTCTTATGGAAATACATTTTATTATACCGTTATGGGAACCTTTTTAAATATCGTATTTACCTGTCTGGCAGCTTATCCGCTTTCCAGAAAACGGTTTTTCTTAAGAAAGAAAATGAATTTCCTACTGGCATTTACCATGTATTTTTCCGGTGGACTCATACCAAGTTATCTGGTTGTAACGGGGCTTGGTTTGTATAACAGCAGACTGGCCATGATACTTCCGGTTCTGGTCAGTGCTTATAACGTTATGATCTGCCGTTCTGCGTTTGAAGGTATTGCTGAGGAATTATTTGAAAATGCGTATCTTGAGGGAGCAAATGACCTTCAGATTTTGGTAAAATAGCAATCCCACTGATAAAACCGACGTTAGCTGTTTTAACTCTGTATTATGCGGTAGCACGGTATAATGATTTCTTTAGTGCTCTGCTTTATATTGGAAAGCAGAATCTTCAGCCATTGCAGTTGTTTCTTCGAAGAATTCTTTTAATGGCATCTGCAGAGATTATGCAGTCTTCGGGAAATGCAACGGCCGCCAGTGCAGCAGCTCAGTCTACCATTCAGATCAGATACGTCTGCATCGTTTTATCTATGGTGCCAATCGTATGTCTTACTCCCTTTATACAGAAGTATCTGGTGAAAGGTACCATGCTGGGAGCAGTAAAAGGATAATCATGTTTTGATTATATATAATAAAAATGAGGAGGATGTTACAATGAAAAAGAAGGAATATTGGAAAGCAGCAGTCTTATCTGCAATGATAGCTGCAGCGGCATTATCTGGCTGTTCAGGGAAGAGCACCCAGGCGGAATCAAAAGAGGAAAAAAGCAATGAGGCTGAATTTAATTACACAGGGGCAGCACCGGTAACCAACACCCCCTGATGCAAAGGTCAGCATTCTTGCACAAAATTCCTGGTACTCTACCGTAGACTATGCCAACGCGGATATTATTAAGAAAATTGCTTCCAATGCAGGTGTGACAATTGACTGGACCCTTGTCTCACCTACCAATTATAAGGACAGCGTCAGCCCGATGCTGGCATCCGGTTCGGATCTGCCCAATATTGTGGAACTCCCTGATCTGGATGAAAATATGACTTATATTACCGGAGGACTTTTCTATCCTCTTGATGAGTATATGAATTATATGCCGAATTACAAGAAGTTTCTTGACAGCAACCCGGCTATAAAAGCCAGTCTGACAGCTGAGGATGGTCATATTTACTATGTACCACAGACGGTTGTAACGGATAATTATCAGCCCTGTACCATGATAAATATGCAGTGGTTAGATCAGCTGGGTCTTCCGGTACCAACCACACTTGATGAGTTTGTAGAAGATCTGCGTGCGTTCCGGGATAATGATATGAACGGAAATGGAGACAAAACAGATGAGATTCCATTAAGCGTAACTGCTAAGAATCTTCCTCTTATGTTTGGTCCGGCGTTTGGTCTTAACCTGGTGGATGGTTTTTATGCAGATGAAAGTGGAAAGGTACACTACTCAGCCGCAGAATCTGAGAATTACAAGAAGTATCTTACGTTTTTAAATGGTCTTTATAAAGAAGGTCTTTTGGAAGTAGAATATACATCTCTTACCCGCGATCAGATCACAGAGCGCTGTGCCCGTAATATAACTGGCGCAACATTTGATTACAGCTGGCAGATGTCACAGCTTTACAGCAAGCAGTATCCGGAGTATACTGGTGAAAAAGGAATTATGGTTGGAATTCCACCTCTTTCCGGAGAATCAAAAGGCTTTTATCTGGGAAGAAATCCAATTGCCAATATTTTCGGTGTGAGCAAGTCAGACAAAGACCCGCTTCTTGCTATTAAGTTTTTAGATTATGCCATGAGTGAGGAAGCTCAGAATTATTATGTCTGGGGACTGGAAGGAGAAAGCTATACGGTATCAGCAGACGGGAAAAGGCTTATACAGAAAAGGCTTCTGATAACAACTGGCTTCAGCAGCTTGGTATCAATGCAGGATGTCTTCCATCCCAGCAGTCGGTAGAAGCTACAGATGTACTTCTTCCAAAATGGCATGTTGATAAGGATAAGGAGCTGCAGGCATTTTCCAAGGCACCTTGGCCATTCATCTATTCTACAAAGGATGAGCAGAATATTATTTCCCAATATCTGGTTGATATTACTACTTATGTAGATGAAATGAATGTGGCATTTATTACAGGAACCACAGATCTTAGTACATTTGATTCCTATTTATCTACTCTTGACAATATGGGATTAAAGGATCTGCTGAAAGTGAAACAGCAGCAGTATGACCGGTTCGTTTCATCGACCAAATAATGAGTTTAAGACCGGCACAGAGGATGGATTCTGTGCCGGTTTTTTACTTTAAATAATATATGATTGAAAGGATAAGATATGGAAAATAAGAAAAGAACAATACCCATCTCAAGGTTTTACACCTGCGAAGAGAAGCTGATAAAGAGAATGAAGGAGAAAGGCAGAAAAAACAGGTTTTGTGCGGAGACAAAAACAGATTATGAAAATTGGAAGAAGGAAACAAGAGAGCTGTTAAAAAACCTGATCGGACTTCAGAACATGGAATATTCCCCGTTAACCCCCCAGTGTCTGGAACGGGTGGTAATTGAAGACGGCATTATACGTGAAAAGATACTTCTTCAGGTAGAACCGGAAGTTTATATGCCGGTCTATGTTCTGATTCCTCCAAAGAAGGGAGAAGAAAAGTTAAAATGCTTTCTGGCACCGCCGGGTCATCAGGGAGCAGGAAAATATTCGGTAGCCGGAGTGGGGGGAAATTCCGGCAGTTGCGGATAAAATTGAGCTGTTTCATTATGATTATGGTCTGATGATGGCAAAGCTTGGCTATGCAGTTCTCTGCCCTGACTGCCGCGGTTTTGGGGAGAGAAGGGAGGCTGCACTCCAGGGGGAAGAGGAAAATGAATTTTTAAATTCTACCTGTTTTCATCTCGCCCATATGGCAGAACCCCTTGGTATGACCGTGATTGGTATGTGTACCTGGGACTTAATGAGACTGCTTGATTATGTCTGGGAGCGGGGAGAATGGGATGTGGAATCTGTTGGCTGCGTGGGATTTTCCGGCGGAGGAATGCAGACACTCTGGCTTTCTGCTTTGGATGACCGGATTAAAACCGTGATAATCAGCGGATACTTATATGGATATTCGGATTCTCTTTTAAGACTGAATGGCAATTGCAACTGCAATTATGTACCTCATCTTTGGGAGCATGTGGATATGGGAGACATTGGAGCACTCCTGGCGCCAAGACCTCTCATGGTACAGTCCGCCCGTTCTGATCATTTAAATGGATACAGAGGAATGGAAAATGTTTTAGAGCAGCTGGACGTGATTAAAAAGGCATATGACTTGTATGGCAAAGAGGATGTAATTTATCATGATATATGGGATGGTGGTCACTGTTTCCACGGAGAAAACTTAGAGAAATTCTTAAATGGGGTCATGGAAATGAAATAAAGTAATTTTAATTGGATACGATAACATTTGCCAATACTTCTTTCTTGTGGTGAAAAACGTTATATGCTATAATGATACTGGCTGGTTTTTAATAAAACGGGTCATACAACAGCGATAGGGAGGTGTCTCTATGCCAGGTTTCCACGATATTATCGGTCATGAGAGAATCAAAGAACATTTGCAGAAGGCGATTGAATCAAATCATGTATCCCATGCATACATTCTCACTGGAGAAGCGGGAATGGGAAGAAAATCTCTGGCTAACGCATTTGCCATGACTTTGCTGTGTGAAAAAGGTATGAGCGAACCGTGTATGCAGTGTCATGCCTGCAAACAGGTTATGAGCGGGAATCACCCGGATCTTATTTTTGTCACACATGAAAAAACAGCAGGTATCGGTGTAGATGACATCCGAGGTCAGATACAGGATACGATTATGATTCGGCCTTACAGCAGTTACTATAAAATATATATCGTTGATGAGGCGGAAAAGATGACGGTTCAGGCGCAGAATGCTCTTTTAAAGACCATTGAGGAACCTCCGTCTTATGCAGTTATTATGCTTCTTACTACCAACCAGGAAGCATTTTTGCCCACAATCCTCTCCAGGTGCGTGCAGCTAAAATTAAAGCCGTTAAAGGATTCTGTTGTTACTTCTTATCTGACAGGATCTATGGGAATTAGTGAGAGCAGGGCGGAAGTATACGGAGCATTTGCCAGGGGTAATTTGGGACGTGCCATTCATCTCGCTGCGTCAGAAGAATTTCAGGCGCTGTATATGGAGTTAATCCATATGCTGAAGCACTTAAAAGAGATGGATATCATGGAACTCTTAAATTATATCAGGAAGCTGAAGGAACAGGATCCGGATTTATCTGACTGCCTGGACTTTATGCAGCTGTGGTATCGGGATGTTTTAATGTTTAAAGTAACACAGGATATCAATCTTCTTGTTTTTAAAGAAGAATTTAATACAATGAAGGAAATGAGCGCTGCCAGCTCTTATGAGGGAATTGAGCTGATCCTACAGGCCATAGATAAGGCAAGGGTTCGTTTAAATGCCAATGTAAATATGGAACTGGCGATGGAGCTTATGCTGCTTGTTATGAAGGAGAATTGATTGATGATAAAAGTTATTGGCGTCAGATTCCGGAATGCAGGAAAAATCTATTACTTTGATCCTGTAAATCTGGAGGTTAAGGCTGGGGATCATGTAATAGTAGAGACAGCAAGAGGTATTGAGTATGGTTACGTTGTACTTGGAGCCCGTGAAGTGGAAGATGAGAAGGTGGTTCAGCCTTTAAAATCAGTGATCCGTATGGCTACCAAGGCAGATGATGAAGTAGAGAAAAAGAATCATGAGAAGGAAAAGGAAGCATTTAAGATCTGCAAGGAAAAGATTAAAAAGCATGGTCTTTTGATGAAGCTGATTGATGCGGAATATACCTTTGATAACAATAAGGTGCTGTTTTATTTTACGGCAGATGGAAGAATTGATTTCAGGGAGCTGGTTAAGGATCTGGCTTCTGTTTTTAAAACGAGGATTGAGCTGCGCCAGGTAGGTGTCAGGGATGAGACTAAGATTGTGGGAGGTGTTGGTATCTGCGGCAGAACGCTGTGCTGCCACTCTTATCTTTCTGAGTTTATACCAGTTTCTATTAAGATGGCCAAGGAGCAGAACCTTTCACTTAATCCAACCAAGATTTCCGGAGTGTGCGGAAGGCTTATGTGCTGCCTGAAGAATGAAGAAGAAACCTACGAAGAGCTTAACAGCAAACTTCCTGGTGTGGGTGATTTTGTGACCACAGATGACGGTTTAAAGGGAGAGGTTCACTCAGTCAGTGTTCTTAGGCAGTTAGTTAAGGTCGTGGTTACCATTAAGGATGAAAAGGAAATCAGAGAATACAAGGTGGAACAGTTAAGGTTTAAGCCCAGACGCCGCAGGGAAAAGACCCAGGTGACGGATGAGGAGTTAAAGGCTTTGGAAGCTCTGGAAAGGAAAGAGGGAAAATCCAAGTTAGATGACAATTAAACTGAAAGACAATGAACGGATTGATGACCTGCAGCGCAATGGTTATCAGATCATACAAAACCGGGACGGCTTCTGTTTTGGAATGGATGCCGTTCTGCTTTCCGGATTTGCAAAGGTTAAGCCAGAAGAAAAGGCAATTGATCTTGGAACCGGAACGGGTATTATACCCATACTTTTGGAAGCGAAGAATGAGGGCCTTCATTATACAGGGCTTGAAATCCAGGAGGAAGTGGCTGATATGGCTGCCAGAAGCGTGGCGCTGAATCATCTTGAGGATAAAATAACCATTGTCAGAGGAGATATAAAGGAAGCCAGCCGTTTGTTTGGTGCGGCTTCTTTTGATGTGGTGACATCCAATCCGCCTTATATGAATGACGCCCATGGTCTTAAGAACCCGGATCTGCCAAAGGCAATATCCCGTCACGAGGTATTGTGTACATTAGAGGATGTGGCAAGGGAAGCGGCCAGGCTTCTTCGTCCAGGCGGACGGTTTTATCTGGTTCACAGACCCCACAGACTAATTGAAATTATAACTGCATTAAAGAGTGTGGGTATGGAACCCAAGCGAATGAAGATGGTACATCCCTTTGCTGATAAGGAAGCAAATATGGTTCTTATCGAAGCAGTCAGAGGCGGAAGGTCCATGATTAAGGTGGAGGCCCCTGTGATTGTGTATAAGGAACCAGGTGTGTATACGGATGAGATCTATACCATTTACGGATACTGATCTTAACTGGGAATGAAAGAAAAGGAATTTTAGCGGGAGAAGGAAAATGAACGAGAAAAGGTAAATTGTATTTGTGCGCCACTCCCATCGGTAATCTTGATGACATTACCCTCCGGGTGTTAAATACGCTGAAGGAAGCGGATTTAATTGCGGCAGAGGATACCCGTCACAGCATTAAGCTTCTGAATCATTTTGATATCAAGACGCCTATGACCAGCTACCACGAGTACAATAAGGTAGAAAAGGCAGTTTATCTGGTAGAGCAGATGAAGCAGGGAGTTATGGTTGCTCTGATTACAGATGCGGGAACACCGGGGATCTCCGATCCTGGTGAGGAACTGGTGAAACAGTGTTATGAGGCAGGCGTAGAGGTAACTTCACTACCGGGGCCTGCAGCCTGTATCACAGCGCTGACCCTTTCCGGACTGGGAACCAGGAGATTCTGTTTTGAAGCGTTCCTTCCTTCCGATAAAAAGGAAAAGCAGTGGATTTTAAATGAGTTAAAGAATGAGACAAGAACCATAATTCTCTATGAGGCTCCCCACCGTCTTGTCAAGACTCTGGAAGAGCTTTATGAAGCATTAGGGGAACGTAGAATTACTATCTGCCGGGAATTGACAAAACGGTATGAGACTGCATTTCGTACAACATTTACCCAGGCACTCAGTACTTACCGCAATGAGGATCCAAAGGGAGAATGCGTCATCGTAGTGGAAGGTAAGAGCTTCGATGAAATTCGTATGGAGCAGACAAAAGCGTTTGAGGAGCTTTCTATTGAAGATCACATGGCACGCTACGAAAGCCAGGGAATGGATAAAAAGGAAGCTATGCGCATGGTTGCGAAGGACCGTGGAATCAGCAAAAGAGAGGTTTATCAGTATCTGTTAAACCGGGAAATATAAAAAATATCTTGACAACAGGCGTTTATTCTAATAATATTAGTTTGAGATTCAAACTATTTGAAATATAAAACAATCCAACGAGGCATGATTTCTTTTCAGTCCGGGAATTACCAGAATGGAACAGAAACATGAATGGGGGAAATATATGACAACAAAAATAATTGGAACAGGGTCTGCAGTTCCGGACCAGGTGGTGACCAATGACGATCTGGCTAAGATCGTGGATACCAGTGATGAATGGATCCAGTCAAGGACTGGTATCAGGGAACGGCGGATTGCTGTTGCCCAGTCTGGAACCACGGATCTGGCTATAAAGGCTGCTATGGCCGCTCTGAAGGATTCGGGTGTATCTGCTGATGAACTGGACATTATTGTTTTGGCTACTTCATCTCCTGACCGCTGTTTTCCAAGCGGAGCCTGTGAAGTACAGGCGGCAATCGGAGCTCACAGGGCAATTGCTTTTGATTTAAGCGCTGCATGCTCTGGTTTTGTCTATGGCTTCCATACAATCTCCGCATTTTTTCAGGCAGGTATCTATAAAACAGGTCTGATTATCGGAGCCGATACGTTAAGCAAGTTAATTGACTGGAAAGACAGAGGAACCTGCGTACTTTTTGGAGATGGTGCTGGAGCTGCGGTAGTCCGGTCCCAGGATAAAGGAACGTTTTACATGACCATGGGTGCTGATGGCACAAGAGGAAGTGCACTGGACTGTGTATCACGGACCACAGGTAATTTTCTCACTGGCCAGGAACCGGAAACAGGCTATATGACCATGGATGGCCAGGAGGTATTCAGGTTTGCAGTTAAAACTGTTCCGGAAGCAATCTCAGAGGTGCTTTCAGAGAGCGGAACGGATATAAGTGAAATTAAGTATTTTATTCTGCATCAGGCGAATTACCGGATCTTTGAATCGATTGCAAAGAGACTGAAAGTGCCCATGGAGAAGTTTCCAACCAATTTAGAACGGTATGGAAACACATCGGGAGCATCGATTCCGATTTTATTAGATGAATTAAACAAAGCCGGAAAGCTGCAGCAGGGAGATAAGATTGTACTTGCCGGTTTTGGAGCAGGTCTTACCTGGGGAGCCACTCTTATGGAGTGGTAAATAATGGATCTAATACTTTGAAATTCAAAGTACTAGCATATAAAAATGATTAAGAGGAAGCAAAAGGAGATTAGAAGATGTTAGAGAAAATGCAGGAAATTATAGCAGAGCAGTTAAATGTGGATGCAGCAATCGTAAAACCGGAATCCTCTTTTAAAGAGGACTTAGGGGCAGACTCCCTTGATTTATTTGAACTGGTTATGGCTCTTGAAGATGAATACTCAGTTGAGATTCCATCCGAAGATTTAGAGAAATTAACAACCGTTTCACAGGTTATGGACTATTTAAAAGCAAAGGGCGTGGAAGCGTAATGAATACCAGAATCCCCCCAACTTTTGGGAATTGAATATCCCATCATACAGGGCGGCATGGCATGGGTTGCAGAACATCATCTTGCAGCAGCCGTGTCGGAAGCTGGTGGCCTTGGACTGATTGGCGGAGCCAATGCACCGGGTGAAGTGGTGCGTGAGGAAATCCGTAAAGCAAAAAAGCTGACCAACAAGCCAATCGGTGTCAATGTCATGCTTTTAAGCCCTCATGCTGATGATGTGGCAAAAGTAATCGTTGAGGAAGGCATTAAGGTGGTAACCACCGGAGCCGGTAATCCTGAGAAATATATGGAGATGTGGAAGGCAGCAGGAATTAAGGTAATTCCGGTTGTTGCTTCCGTAGCACTTGCAAAGAGAATGGAGCGCTATGGTGCGGATGCAGTAGTAGCGGAAGGATGCGAGTCCGGCGGACATATTGGAGAGCAGACCACCATGACTTTGGTTCCCCAGGTGGCAGACGCAGTTTCCATACCTGTGATAGCAGCAGGGGGGAATTGGTGATGGCAGAGGAATTGCAGCAGCATTTATGCTTGGTGCAGAGGCTGTCCAGATCGGAACCAGATTTGTGGTTTCCAAAGAATCCATTGTACATGACAATTACAAACAGAGAATTATAAAAGCAAAGGATATTGATTCCGCAGTAACAGGACGTTCACACGGCCATCCGGTAAGATCTTTAAGAAATCAGATGACCAGAGAGTATACGAAACTGGAAGAGGAAGGAAAATCCTTTGAAGAATTGGAATACTTAACCCTTGGAACCCTTCGTAATGCGGTTTTAGAGGGAGATGTTATCAACGGCACGGTTATGGCCGGACAGATTGCAGGTATGATCAGTAAGGAACAGACCTGTAAGGAAATGATTGAAGAAATGATGGAGCAGGCCGGGAAACTTCTTGGCCGTTAAAGAGGAGTTTATGACTATGAGCAAGATCGCATTTATTTTCCCAGGCCAGGGCGCACAGTACTGCGGTATGGGCCAGGATTTTTATGAGCAGACAGCAACTGGAAAAGAAATTTTTGATATGGCTTCCGGACTTTTAGGTTTTTCCCTGCCGGAACTCTGCTTTGAGAAGAATGACCGTCTGGATATTACAGAATATACACAGGCAGCCATGGTGACCACAGGGATTGCCATGATGAGGGTGCTGGAAGAAAAAACAGGAATCAGACCGGATGTGACGGCTGGTTTAAGCCTGGGAGAATATTGCGCGCTTGCAGCAGCAGGAGTCATGAGTGACAGGGATGCAATCTTAACTGTCAGACAGAGAGGAATTCTTATGCAGGAAGCAGTTCCTGCCGGTCTGGGAGCAATGGCAGCCATTCTTTCTTTGGATGCAGCTAAAATTGAAGAGGTCTTAAGCCAGATCGAAGGAGTTCAGATTGCAAATTATAACTGTCCTGGTCAGATTGTTATATCAGGTAAAAAAGAAGCTGTTGAGGAAGCCGGTGAGAAGCTTCTGGCAGCAGGAGCAAAGAGAGTCATTGGCTTAAATGTAAGCGGACCGTTCCACTCAGCCATGCTGACGCAGGCAGGTGAAAAACTTGGTGCCGTGCTTGAGAATATAGAGATTCATAAACCTGTAATTCCCTATGTAGCAAATGTGACAGCCCAGTATGTGACAGAGGCAGATGAAGTTAAGCCTTTACTGATCCGACAGGTATCTTCTTCCGTGCGTTTCCAGCAAAGTGTGGAGGCCATGTTAAAAGACGGAGTGGATACATTTATAGAAATAGGACCAGGAAAAACACTGGCAGGGTTTATTAAGAAGATAACGAGAGATGCGAAAGTCTTTAATATAGAAAAACTGGAAGATATAGATAAGTTAACGGAAATTTAAGGGGAGGTGACAGGATATGTTAGATGGTAAAATAGCGGTGGTCACTGGTGCCAGCAGAGGAATCGGAAGAGCAATCGCATTACGCCTGGGACTGGAAGGTGCCACTGTAATAGTCAATTATAATGGATCAGAAGAAAAAGCACTTCAGGTAGTAAAAGAGATTGAAGAAAAAGGCGGTAAAGCAGAGGCGATTGCCTGTAACGTATCGGATTATGAGGCTTCCGGAGTATTCCTTGAAGGAGTCATAAAGAAATATGGGAAGCTGGATATTCTCATTAATAATGCGGGTATTACAAGAGATAATCTTCTTATGAAAATGTCGGAAGATGAGTTTGATGCAGTCATCAATACCAACTTAAAAGGGGGTATTTAACTGTATGAAGCATGTTTCCCGTCAGATGATTAAACAAAGAGGCGGCAGAATTATCAACATTTCGTCTGTATCCGGAATTCTTGGGAATGCAGGTCAGGCAAATTACTGCGCGGCAAAAGCAGGGGTCATCGGAATGACAAAATCATTTGCCAGAGAATCTGCCAGCAGAGGTATTACTGTAAATGCCATAGCACCTGGCTACATTCAGACAGATATGACAGATGTACTGTCTGATTCTGTAAAAGAGGCAAGTTTGGATCAGATTCCAATGAAACGTTTTGGAACGCCGGAAGATATTGCGGCAGCGGCTGTATTTCTTGCATCAGAGCCGGCTGGTTATATCACAGGTCAGGTCATCAGTGTAGATGGCGGAATGGCTATGTAAAAAGGAGAAAAACGGTATGAATAGAAGAGTGGTAGTAACTGGCATGGGAGCAATAACTCCTATTGGTAAGGATGTAGAAAGTTACTGGAACGGACTGAAGGAAAAAAAGGTGGGAATCGCGCCTATCACTCAGTTTGATACAACAGAATATAAAGCTACACTGGCTGCAGAAGTTAAGGATTTTGATCCGAAGGAGTATATGGATCCAAAGGCGGCCAAACGAATGGAACGTTTTGCACAGTTTGCAGTTGCAGCTACAAAGGAAGCTCTTGAAATGTCAGGAATTGATATGGAAAAAGAAGATCCTTATCGCGTGGGCGTTAGTGTAGGTTCCGGGATTGGAAGCTTACAGGCCTTAGAGCGGGAACATAAAAAGTTATTAGAGAAAGGTCCGGGCAGAGTCAATCCCCTTTTGGTACCCATGATGATATCCAATATGGCAGCAGGAAATGTGGGGATTCAGTTCGGATTAAAGGGTAAGTGCATCAACGTGGTTACGGCCTGTGCTACGGGAACCCACTCCATCGGAGAGGCGTTCCGATCCATCCAGTATGGGGAAGTGGATGTGATGGTGGCAGGAGGTGCAGAAGCCAGCGTATCACCAATCGGTGTGGCCGGATTTACGGCTCTTACTGCACTTACTACTTCAGATGATCCGCTCCGTGCTTCCATCCCATTTGATAAGGACAGAAGCGGCTTTGTTATGGGTGAGGGTGCTGGCGTTGTGATATTGGAAGAACTGGAACACGCGCTTTCCAGAAATGCCGTTATCTACGGAGAAGTAGTTGGTTACGGGTCTACCTGTGATGCATACCATATTACCTCTCCTGCAGAGGACGGAAGCGGTGCTGCGAGAGCCATGACTGAGGCGATGAAAGATGCCGGTATTAAAGCGGAAGATCTTGATTATGTCAATGCTCATGGAACCAGCACCCATCACAACGACTTATTTGAAACTATGGCAATTAAAGCTGCTTTAGGCGATCATGCAAAATGTAAGAATCAGTTCTACAAAATCCATGATTGGCCATCTTCTTGGCGCGGCAGGCGGTGTGGAGTTCATTGCCTGTGTGAAATCCATTCAGGATGGATTTATTCATGCCACTGCCGGTCTGGAAGAAGAAGGCGAAGGTTGTGATCTAAACTATACAAAGGGTGAGGGCGTTTCCTGTGACGTAACTTATGCCATCAGTAATTCCCTGGGCTTTGGTGGTCATAATGCCAGCATTCTTGTAAAGAAGTATGAACAGTAGGAGGCAGTCATAATGGAAATCAATGATGTGATCAGACTGATGGAGGCCGTTTCTCAGCAGAGCCTCACCAGTTTTAAGCTGGAAGAGGGTGACTTTAAGTTATCCATTAAGAAAGAAAAAAACAGATGGTAATTGCGGCAGAAGGCGATTTTGTCCAGAGAAGTATGGAGATTCCTTCTTATGCCGTTTCCAATACGAAGGCTCCAGCGCTGGAGAGCGGAATAGATCAGGCTAAGACGGAAGCACTTGCTACTGATAATGTAGTATCTTCTCCCTTAGTAGGAACCTTTTACAACGCTTCTTCACCGGACAGCGCACCGTTTGTAAAAGCAGGAGATACGGTTAAGAAAGGCCAGACTCTTGGAATCATCGAAGCCATGAAGCTGATGAATGAGATTGAATGTGAATACGATGGTGTGGTAGAAGCCGTTCTGGTTGGAAATGAAGATGTGGTGGAATACGGTCAGCCTCTGTTCCGTATCCGGTAGACGATTGTAAAATCTAAGAGAGGTCCAGGGTCGGACCTCTCTTTTGAACATAAGGAGATAGTATGATGTTAGGTATAAAAGAGATTCAGGAGATTATTCCACACAGACATCCGTTTTTTATTGGTAGACTGCATTGAAGAACTGGTACCTGGAGAGAAGGCTGTGGGATATAAATGTGTCACTTATGATGAGTCCTTTTTCCGGGGTCATTTTCCGGAAGAACCGGTTATGCCAGGTGTTTTAATTATTGAAGCGCTGGCTCAGGTTGGAGCGGTTGCTATATTAAGCATGGAAGAGAATAAGGGGAAGATCGCTTATTTCGGAGCAATTGACAAGGCTAAATTTAAACAGAAAGTGTATCCAGGAAGTAAGATTAAACTGGACTGTGAAATTATTAGAAAAAAGGGTCCGGTAGGAGTTGGGAAAGCGGTTGCCACTGTAGACGGTAAAATCGCTGCCAGCGCTGAACTGACATTTATGATTGGGTAGGTGGAGACCGATGTTTGATAAGATTTTAATTGCCAACCGCGGTGAGATTGCGGTAAGAATCATAAGAGCATGCAGGGAGATGGGAATTAAAACGGTTGCTGTATACTCGGAAGCGGATCGGGAAAGCCTTCATACCCTTCTGGCAGATGAAGCCATCTGCATCGGACCGGCACCGTCCACTCAGAGCTATTTAAATATGGAACGGATTCTCACTGCTACCGTAGCCATGAAGGCAGACGCAATTCACCCGGGATTTGGATTTCTTTCTGAGAACGCCCGATTTGCAGAACTCTGTCAGAAATGCAACATTACCTTTATCGGACCAGATGCCGGAATTATCAATAAAATGGGAAATAAATCGGAAGCCAGAAAAACCATGATGGAAGCAGGCGTACCGGTAGTACCAGGCGGAAAGGAAGCCGTTCATCACGTGGAAGAAGCCAGACAAATGGCTGAGCGGATCGGTTTTCCGGTTATGATCAAGGCCTCGTCAGGGGGCGGCGGTAAAGGAATGCGTATTTCAAAGGGCATGGAAGACTTTGAAGCAAATTTTAAAAATGCACAGATGGAATCGGTAAAAGGATTCTCCGACGATACCATGTACATTGAGAAATATATTGAAAAGCCAAGACATATTGAATTTCAGATACTTGCAGATCAGATGGGTCATGTGATTCATCTGGGAGAACGGGATTGTTCCATTCAAAGGCGTCACCAGAAGGTACTGGAGGAATCCCCTTCTGCAGCAATTTCTGAGGAACTTCGCCACCAGATGGGCGAGGTTGCTGTACGTGCAGCTAAGGCGGTAGGCTATGTGAATGCAGGTACCATAGAATTTTTGCTGGATAAGGATAAGAATTTTTACTTTATGGAAATGAATACAAGAATTCAGGTGGAGCATCCGGTAACAGAAATGGTAACCGGACTGGATCTTATAAAAGAACAGATCCGCATTGCAGCCGGTGAACCTCTTAGTGTATCACAGTCTGATATCACAATCTCCGGCCATGCCATTGAATGCAGGATTAATGCGGAAAATCCATCAAAAAATTTTATGCCATGTCCTGGTCTTATTAAAAATGTTCACGTACCGGGAGGCAATGGTGTACGAATTGATACCCACATTTACAATGATTACAAGGTTCCGGCAAATTACGATTCCATGCTGATGAAGCTGATCGTTCATGGGAAAGACCGTACGGAAGCCATTGCTAAGATGAGAAGCGCCCTTGGGGAACTTATTATTGAAGGAATTGAAACAAATATAGATTTTCAGTTTGATATATTAAGTCATGATGCATATCGGGATGGTGATGTGGATACAGACTTTATTCCCAAATTCTTCCCGGATTATGTCCGGTAAACAGGGAAAGGAGCAGATCTTATGTTAAAAGAAATGTTTAAGAAAACTTATACCCTGATTGACAGCAAATACAGGACAGTGGAGAAAACCGGAGAACCAAATATTCCGGAGGGACTTTGGAAAAAGTGCAATAAATGCTGTCAGCCAATCTATGCGGAGGATGTAAGAAGCAATCATTACGTCTGCCCAAAGTGTAAGGGATACTTCAGAATTCACGCCTTTCAGAGAATTGAAATGACAGCAGATGCAGGAACCTTTGAAGAATGGGATAAAGAGATGGAATTTGAGAATCCTCTTGATTTCCCGGGATATGAAAAGAAGATTGCTGCAGCCAGAGAAAAAACAGGACTGTCAGAAGCCATTGTGACAGGTGTCTGTGAAATTAACGGTCAGAAAGCTGTGCTTGGTGTCTGTGATGCCGGGTTTATTATGAGCAGCATGGGGCATGCAGTAGGAGAAAAGATCGCCAGAGCTGTTGAGCGTGCGACTGCTGAGAAACTTCCTGTAATTTTATTCGCCTGTTCTGGTGGAGCCAGAATGCAGGAGGGAATCGTGTCCTTAATGCAGATGGCGAAAACTTCTGCAGCATTAAAACGCCATCATAAGGCTGGGCAGCTTTATATCAGTGTTCTTACTGATCCTACAACCGGTGGTGTCACCGCAAGTTTTGCAATGCTTGGAGATATTATTCTGGCCGAACCAGGGGCTTTAATTGGCTTTGCAGGCCCACGGGTCATTGAACAGACAATTGGTCAGAAACTACCAGAAGGCTTTCAGAGGGCTGAATTTTTACTGGAACATGGATTTGTTGATAAGATCGTTCCAAGAGAAGAGATGAAGGATATATTAACTTCTATCTTAAAGCTCCACAATCCCCACAACAAGGAAAGTTTTTGTGTGGATAACCAGGAAGCAGATGAAAATGCCTGTGGAAAAAAGAGTGGGTTCTGGCCGAAAAAAAATAAAAGAAGCCCATGGGACACGGTGCAGCTGTCAAGAAGTGCGGACCGCCCGGTAGCTTCGGATTATATTCATCAGCTCTTTGATGATTTTATGGAGCTTGCCGGAGACCGTTATTTTAAAGATGACGGGGCAATTGTAGGCGGAATTGCATCCTTTCATGGAATGCCTGTCACTGTGATTGGGCAGGAAAAAGGCAAGAATACAAAGGATAATATCAAACGTAATTTTGGTATGCCTTCACCTGAAGGTTATAGAAAGGCCTTAAGACTGATGAAACAGGCAGAGAGCTTTAACCGCCCCATTATCTGTTTTGTGGATACGCCGGGAGCGTTCTGCGGTCTTGAAGCAGAGGAGCGGGGGCAGGGAGAAGCCATTGCCAGAAACTTATTTGAAATGGCAGATTTAACAGTACCGGTTCTTTCCATTGTAATTGGAGAGGGCGGAAGCGGAGGCGCTCTTGCCATGGCAGTTGGAAATGAAGTCTGGATGATGGAAAATTCTATCTATTCCATTCTGTCTCCGGAAGGCTTTGCCTCTATATTGTATAAAGACAGTAAAAAAGCAAATGATGCAGCCAGAGTCATGAAGATCACGGCTAAGGATCTGATGGATCTTGGTCTTATTGAACGGGTGATACCGGAGGAAGAACCTGCCTGTGCAGAAAATATTCCGGAGATTGCTAAGGAAATGGACCGGGCAATGATAGAGTTTTTGCCGGATACCTTACCATGACGAAAGAAGAACTGACAAATCAAAGATATGATAGATTTAGGAGAATGTGATGGGAACATTAAAACCATTGGTAATAGGAGATCTGGTGGCAAAATATCCGGTAATTCAGGGTGGAATGGGAGTTGGAATCAGCCTTTCCTCACTTGCAGGAGCTGTGGCTAAAGCAGGAGGAGTTGGTATTATTTCAACGGCTCAGATTGGTTTTAAACAGCCTGATTTCCTTAAGAATCCCCTGGAAGCCAATTTACGTGCGATTGGTGAGGAAATGAAGAAGGCCAGGGAGATTGCTCCAGAAGGAATTATAGGCTTTAATATTATGGTTGCCACCAAAAATTATGCAAGCTATGTGAAAAAAGCGGTGATAGCAGGTGCTGATATCATCATTTCAGGAGCAGGTCTTCCTGTAAGTCTTCCGGAGTATGTGGCGGAGGCTGCAGAAGAAGCTGGTATTAAACTGAAAACAAAAATTGCCCCCATTGTTTCAACAGTAAAGTCTGCTATGGTTATCTGTAAGATGTGGGATCGTAAATTTAACCAGGCTCCGGATCTGGTTGTTGTGGAAGGTCCTCTGGCAGGCGGCCATCTGGGATTCTCCAGAGAAGACTTATCAGAACTGGGTGTTGATACAGCAGATGTGGAACACACCTTTCAGCAGGCGAAATATGACGAAGAAGTAAGGGGTATCATCCGGCTTGTAAGAGAGTACGGTGAAAAGTATAACAAAGTAATACCGGTAGTAACTGCTGGCGGAATCTATACCCATGAGGATGTCATGCATCAGATTGATCTGGGTGCTGATGGTGTCCAGGTTGCAACCAGGTTTGTCACAACCCAGGAATGCGATGCTCCGGAGGAATTTAAGGAAGCTTATATAAAGTCAGCCAAAGAGGATATTGTCATCACGAAAAGTCCGGTTGGAATGCCAGGCAGAGCCATAAAAATCCGTTTTTGGATCATGTGGCCAATACCCCCTTTAAACTGGAACATTGCTATGATTGTCTGGAGAAGTGCGACAGAAAAACCATACCCTACTGCATTACAAAAGCCTTAATCTCATCGGCGGAAGGAAGAACCGAAGACGGACTGGTATTTTGCGGCAGCAATGCTTATCGGGCAGAGAAGATGGAAACGGTTGATGAAGTAATGAAAGATCTTGTTTTTGGAGAATAACATTTCATAAACTCTTCTTTTTAGGAATAGGATAAAAAGAAAACATAGATATGTGGAGTGATGGATGTTAAATTATCTCTGGGCATTTATGCTATTGATAGGAGTTATCTGGGGAGCACTTCATGGAAATTTAAGTGCTGTAACAGACGGAGCTTTAACTTCTGCAAAAGAATCGGTGATGCTGTGCATTACCATGCTTGGAATTATGTCTTTCTGGACCGGACTGATGGAAATCGGAAGTAAATCAGGACTGATTGAACGGTTGTCAGCCAAAATGGGGCCAGTGCTTCATTTTTTGTTTCCAAAGATACCTGAAAAAACATCCATCCCTGGAGTATATATCTACCAATATCATTGCAAATATTCTGGGTCTGGGCTGGGCAGCGACACCTGCTGGTCTGAAGGCAATGGAATCCTTAAAGGATTTAGAGGAAACCAGAAGAAAAGAGTATTCTCAGGGTAAGAAAATCCCCAAACCGGTTTCCCATGATACTGCCAATAATGAGATGTGCACGTTTATGATTATTAACATATCGTCGCTCCAGTTAATCCCTGTCAATATGATTGCTTACAGAAGCCAGTATGGCAGTCTTGATCCAACAGCAATTGTAGGGCCAGCCATTGCAGCAACCCTGTTTTCAACGGTAATCGGTGTTGCTTTGTGTAAGCTTCTTGACCGGTGATATCTTATACGACTAAAAAACCGCCGGTCCTCCAGATGCTTGAAGGACCGGCGATTTGCGTTATTTGGTGTTGAAAGAGCAGTTGACTACTGTAGCGCCCACTATGACATCTTTACTTGCACCGCCGCTGGAGATGCAGTCTGAAAACTTATGAGTTCCTGAGGAAGGAGCCTTTGGGAAGTAGAAATTAACGTTGTTATTCTTTGCTGTACAATTTTTGAGAGTGATATAACCGGTATTGTTATTCTGGTCATATCCTCTTTTTTTATTGCCAATAGCAACGCAGCCTTCCAGATAATGGTTGTCGCTGGTATAATTTCCGCCTACTTTAAAGCCCTGTCCGTTTCCATTGCCTTTTCCGTTGTAAGAAGCTTCGCAGTTATATAATTTAACTGCATTGCCTGCGGAATAGAAATCGAAGCCGTCATCAGAATTGTTAAGAGCATTACAGTTTCTAAATACATTGCCGCTTCCGATGCTTAACTTGGCTGCAAAACCATCTGCATTTTCTCCGTTGGTTTTAGAGTCGTAGTTATAAGTAGAGGTAACACGAGTGATTTCATTATTGTATGCCCCGTTGCTCATCTGAAGGCCGGTGTCTCCACATTTAGTAATGAAGCAGTCTGTAACCTTGTTGTTGCCTCCGCTGATATGTATTCCGTTATCTCCTGCGTTCTGAATGGTAAGACCGGATATAACCCAATAGTTACCCGTAATCTGGAAGCCTCTTGAGCTGTCAGCATATGGCTGGCTTGAGAAATCAACAACTGGCTTGTGACCGCTGTAATTCATAATCCGGATTGGTGAACCTGAAGTACCGCTTTTGCTTAATTTGTAGGTATTAGATGATTTGTAGGTCCCATTCATTAAATAGATGGTAGTGCCTGCGGAAGCGTTGCCCAATGCCTTATCAATGGTCTTATAAGGCTTGTCTTTAGACTGTCCGTTGTTGGAGTCGCTGCCGCTTGCAGAAACATAGTACTCCTTTGAAGCACCATGCGCTGGTGTGGGACTCATAACACATAAACTGGTGACCATAAAGCAGGTAGTGATGATACTGATGATTCTTTTTCCATTTCTCATTTTTTATCCCCTTTCTTTCTATCTAGATTCCGTGCCAATTAGTTGGCCCGGTATTACTAGCTACATAAACTATAATTAGATACTAAAATAGTAAAAAACAATTGTCAATAAAAAAGAAAGGGATTGTTAAATTATTCCAAAATGTCATAAATAATACTATAATTATCAAGTGAATAGAATATAAAAAAGAAAAAAGCATATAGAGATGTCAGGGTATTCTCGTCATCTCTATATGCTTTTTAACATGTATGAAAAATTACTGATTGCTTTCCTTATATTCTTTTAATGCTTTGGACAGCTGATCCGGGCAGGAAGTAGGACGAAAGCCGCATTTAATTCCTTCCAGACGGCGAATGGCATCATCAACATCCATACCTTCTACCAGTCTTGATACACCCTGGGTATTTCCTGAACAACCGCCTACAAACTGAACATGACCAACCTTACTGCCTTCTATTTCAAAATTAATTTCCTGAGAACAAACTCCGTGTGTTTTATATTTCATCATTCATACCTCCGTATAATTGTAACGCTTACCTCAACTGGAACTTTAAAGAATTATAACGAATTCCATGGCAAGTGTCAATAGATCATAATAGGAAGAAATAGGATGCATCACGCAGTTAAGATTCTGGCATAAGTTCTTTCTGTTCTTTTAAATACTCATACAACATATTGGATTTGTCTGCTAGTTGGGGATTGATACAGTTGGAGGATAATTTGGCAAAACCAATATTTGTTTTAACCGAATCTCTGATCCTGTAATATGTAAGGTTTGGAAACATCTGAAGATTGGCAAGCTGTCTGGGTAAAATGGCACAGCCGCCTTTTTGAGACAAAAAAGATAGAAGCATCATATGTCGGGGGAATGTCCCAGCAATACTGCCTGTGTATCCAATATTATAAAGTTGTTTTTTCGCCAGCCGGTAAATATCCGACTCCTTGGCAATGGTGTAAATATTATCAAATTTAAAACCTTTTAAATCAATCTCACTGCCTTGTTCAAATGGAAATACATTCTTACTGCAGATCATCACCATCTCATCTGAGACCAGAGAAACCGTATCATATTCTGTGTCATTCATTAAATCCGTGCGGCAGATAGCAGCATCAATCTCCTGCTGTGAAAGCATCTTAATCAGATTTGACTGATCATCTTCCACAATTTGAATAGAATAATTACCAAATTTCTCCTGAAAGTCAAGAAGCAGCTGCATAATCCCGCTTTCTGCAAGGCAGGGAATGGTTCCTACGGTCAACTCTGTAACATAGCAGGAAGTTCCAAACTTTTCCAGTTTTGTTCTTAAGTCCTGGGTACACTTGCGGATGTTTAATGCATATTCCAGGTAGACATTGCCTGCTTCTGTCAGTTCTGCCTTTGTATTACTTCTTATAAATAATACAATTCCCAGCTCATTTTCAATTGCCTTAATATGCTTTGATAAAGCTGACTGGGAAATATAAATGCTTTCGGCAGCGGTAGAAAAATTTTGATACTTTGCCAATGCTAAGAAATCATCAATCCATTTTGTCATAATCAAATAGCCCCCTTAAGTTACTGATAAATCGTAAAAATCTACACTCAGATGTACGTTTTGTCATTAACACTATTATAATACAGAATGATGAGAAGGAAAATATGTTTATACTATTTTATCATGACATTTTAGAATACTTTTAAATATTAAAAAAACATAAAGTTAACTATCATTTCAATGGTAAAGTGCAATAAAATGCGTATTTATAAATCGATTATTTTGGGTTTACCATTTGTTATGAATCATAATTGAAAAATTTCAAGATTTTTTGATTCCATTATGGAATAGTTGCGCGAATTTAATCGAATTGCCACGAAAATTGTAATTGATTATAATTTAACTATGTTGGAAAAATAATCCAGCTGGGAACCGTATCAGCATCATATGAAGAAAATCAGGAGGAAAATTTATGGCAAAAGTTTATCAGGATTTGCGCAGTTTCCTTTCCACTCTGGAAGAAAACGGTCAGTTAGTACGAATTAAGGAGGAGGTTAATCCAGAACCGGATATTGCGGCAGCAGGCAGAGCAGCGGCAAACATTGAGAGTGGTCCGGCGGTTTTATTTGAAAAGGTAAAAGGATATCCTTACAGCGTAGTTACCAATGTGCATGGTTCATGGGCAAATCATGCTCTGATGCTTGGCATGGATAAAACGGCATCAACCAAAGAGCAGTTCCATGAAATCAACCGCAGATGGGATCGATTCCCGGTTAAGCCTGAAATCCTCAAACGAGAAGAAGCACCCTGTAAAGAAAATACCATTGATAAAGCGGAGGATATCAACCTGTTTGAGCTCCTTCCATTATACAGAATCAATGATCAGGATGGAGGCTTCTTCCTTTCTAAAGCGTCTATTATTACGGCTGATCCCAATGAGCCGGATAATTTTGACAAGTTAAATGTTGGTACATACCGCATTCAGGTTAAGGGAAAGAATCGTGTAGGAATTCAGGCACTTGCATTTCATGACATTGCAATCCAGCTGGAAGCAGCTGAGAGAAAGAATGAAAAGGTTCCGATCTGCATTACAGTTGGAAACAGCCCGCTGGTAACCTATATGGCATCTACTCCTGTTATGTATACTCAAAATGAGTATGAATTTGTAGGTGCGCTTCAGGATGGTGTTCCTACACAGATTGTTCAGTCCGATCTTTACAAAAACCTGTATGTTCCAGCTGGGTCAGAGGTTGTTTTAGAAGGTTATATTGAGCCAAGGGTACGTGAGGTAGAAGGCCCGTTCGGAGAATTTCCGGGATCCTACTCAGGTTCCAGACGCCAGTGCGTGATTACAATAACTCATGTAACCCATAGAACAAATCCTATTTTTGAGAACCTCTATCTGGGTATTCCATGGACTGAAATCGATTATCTTATGGCTTTAAATACATCCGTTCCACTTTATCAGCAGATCAAACGGGATTTCCCTGAGGTACAGGCAGTTAATGCCATGTATACTCATGGAATCGGCTGCATTATTTCCACGAAGGTACGTTTCGGTGGTTTTGGTAAAGAAGTGGCATTCCGCCTTCTTTCCACCCCTCATGGCGGTTCGTACAGTAAGATTATTATTATTGTTGATGAATTTGTTGATCCCTTTAACCTCCCTCAGGTTATGTGGGCACTGACTACCCGTGTGAGACCGGATAAAGACGTTGTGGTGATTCCGAACTGTCCGGGTATGCCTCTTGACCCATCCTCATATCCGGCTGGAATGCATTCCAAACTGATTATAGATGCGACTACACCAAAGGATCCGGAACCTAATCCAAGAGAAGTTGAACTTTTAGAGCCACCAGCTGGTTATGAAAAGTATGAAGCTTTGATTCGTAAACTGATGTCTGAGATGTAAGCTCTATAACGAAAGGAGATTGAAACTATGAAATGTCCACGCTGTGACGGAAATAAAATTGAAGTGATTGCAACCTCTCCTGTAGGAAATGTCTGGGAAGTTTATGAATGTATGGATTGCTTTTATTCCTGGAGGTCTACTGAGACGCCCCATATTCATGATAAATTTAAACTGAAAAAAGAACAGATTGATACGTTACAGGTTATTCCCCCCATTCCGCCCCTCGATAAATAATATATATAGCTCCTGACTCTTAAGGCTTTCCCCCAAGCCTTAAGAGATCCTAAAAAAGATTAGCTTAATGATTCTAATCATGAAAGGAGAAGCTTCAGTGACATTCACTAAACAGAAATCAGGCTTTTTAATCGGTATTATTATTTTTGTTCTTGTCCTACTTCTTCCGCTTGACGGCCTGTCCAGAGAAGGACAGATTTGTCTTGGATTAACACTAATGACCGTGGTCTGGTGGGCTGCACAGGTTGCCCAGTCAGGTTACGTGGGGGGATTCTATCTGGTCTCCGTATGTCTTTTAAAGCTTGCTGATACAAAAGTGGTATTTGCAGGCTGGACAACTTCAACCCTGTGGCTGGTTATCGGTGCTTACATGATTGCAGCAGCAGTTAAAGTCAGGATTAGGGGAACGGATCTCTTATGCCTATATCCTGAAATTCGTAAGATCATGGAAGAGCATTATTATCGGCATTTTTGTACTGACTTTTATTTTATCCTTATTTATTCCTCACCCCTGGCCCCGGGCATTCTTAATTATGTCGGTTATGTCCGTAGTGATTAAGGCTGGGAATATGCCAAAGGAGGATGCGGTTAAGGTGGGATTTACGGTGTTTGCAGCGTCAGTTCCGGTTTCACTTATTTTCCTCACTGGAGATTCTGTTATTAACCCGCTGGTAGTGACTTACTGTACGACTGAAAACATTAATTTCATACGCTGGTTTCAGATTATGGGACCGCCGGCTCTGTTTTTAAGTATTACTACCCTGATCTTAATCCTGATTTTGTTTAAACCATCGAAAGCAGTTGAAGTTAATTTCGATGAGGTGCGTACCGCTCAGTCTGCCCTTGGTAAAATGACTGAAAAAGAGAAGAGGACTTTAATCTGGATTATGATAGCAATTGGCCTCTGGCTTACCAACGGCATAACCGGTCTTGATGTAGGCTGGGTTACACTGGCGGTAGCCATGTGCATGGCTCTGCCTGTAATCGGTAATGTCTTAACGGTAAAAGAGTGGAGCGATGTTCCCGTTCATGTTCTGGTATTTTTAACTTCTGCCATTGCAATAGGTAAGGTTGGAGCAGTAACCGGTATGAATGAATGGATTGCAGCTACTCTGCTTCCCAAAACCATGCCGGGTAACATACTGGTACTGGCCGTTATGATTGCAGCTATTGCGATTCTGATTCATATGTTTATGGGTTCTGTGATTGCAGTTATGGGAGTTGCCATTCCAGCGATCTTAGTTTGTACCAATGCACTGGGAATTAATGAGCTGGCAGTAATTTTGTTATTTATCTGGCTATTTCAGGCCATTATATTCTTCCGTTCCATCACCTTAATATCCTGGTGGGGCAGGGAGAGGAAAACGGAATGTATACACAGAAGGAAACCATTAAGATGGGGGTTCCGTTACTTATTCCGATTTTCCTGACAGTTGGTTTTGCCGTAGCGTGGTTTGCAGTTCTTGGCATTGTATAACTGTTAAAAGAGAGGTGTTTAAATGAGAATTATTGTAGGAGTATCAGGAGCAACCGGTGTTATTATGAGTCTTTATCTGCTGAAAGCGCTGAAAAGTGTTAAGGACTGTGAGGTTCATCTGGTGGTATCGGACTGTGCCAGAAAAACCTGGGAGTTAGAAACCGATTATCCCTTTGAGAAGCTGGTTGAACAGGCGGATTATTATTATGATGTACATAACCTGGCTGCAGCAATTTCAAGCGGTTCTTATCAGACAGATGGAATGATTATACTGCCCTGCAGTATGAAGACTCTGTCAGGAGTTGTAAACGGTTTTACCGATAATCTCCTGATCCGTGCAGCCGACGTCTGCATGAAAGAAAACCGGAAGGTAATTCTGTGTACAAGAGAAATGCCTCTTGGTAAGGTTCATCTTCGCAATATGATGGCAGCAGCAGATTTAGGCTGTACCATAATTCCTCCAATGCTTACTTTTTATAATGGTCCTAATTCCCTGGAAGATCAGATTAACCATGTGGTTGGAAAGATCCTGATGCAGTTTGGACTTGATTATAAAAATTTCGTCCCATGGCGCGGTGCAGATTAACTGTGGATATGGAATTGTAAAAGGGAGAGATATTATGATAAACAAAATTTACGGAGCCGGAAAGTATGCGGTAAGTATGAGTGTCCATATAACAACAGGAAACGGACTTGCAGTTTTTATAAGCGGCGGTGAAAGACCACATCTTGGAGGAGTGGCATTGGCATCTCCCGGTGCAGAGATTGATGGAGAGCAACTTTCCAGCTGCGACTTATGGACCCTGACAGTACCGGGCCATAAGGACGCACAGCTGGCACAAAAAATCGCTAAGAAGCTTTGCACTGCGCTGGGAGAGCCGGTATCTGTAAGTCTTGGGGTTCATGTTGAACATGCCACAATGGATGAGATTAAACTTCTGTGTGATAATGTGGAGGCTGCAGCAGATTTATTTTTAAAAGAGTATCTTAAAAAGGACTGATTGGAGTAATTATGGACCATTTGATTTGCGTTGACATACTGGATCGGGAAATAGGGAAAGCGACCAAAGAAGAGTGTCATCAAAAAGGATTGCTTCACAGGGCTTTTTCGGTATTTTTGTATCATGAGGGGAAATTGCTGCTTCAGCGGCGTGCATTGGAAAAATACCATTCCGGAGGTTTATGGACCAATGCATGCTGCTCTCACCCTCGATTTCAGGAATCTTTAGAGGAAGCAGTTAAAAGACGTCTTTATCAGGAACTTGGAGTGGTCTTAAACTGTGAAGAAGCAGGTTCTTTTATTTATTATCATAAGTTTCATGATGATATGTTTGAATATGAATATGACCACGTGTTTATTGGTCAGTATCATGGAGAAATCAGTCCGGATCCGAAAGAGATTATGGATCTGAAATGGATGGAAATAGCTGATTTGTCTGAAAGCATGCTGCAAAATCCGGAACAGTATACGGTGTGGTTTTTAACTGCAGCACCTATGGTTATTAGAAAACTGATGAGCGGAAAAGTACCAGGGTAATGACCTGGATTTTTCGCTGTTCAGAGATAAATTGGCTTAAAATAAATACTTAATGGGAGGTACACTTATGAGTGACAAGAAAGGGTTTAAGGTTTGGATTACAAATTTATCGGTTAAATGGAAATTATCAATTGGGTTTGGTATATTATTTTTAATATTATTAATTTCGTTGGGTACTTCTGCAAGCAGTATATCCAAAATTGGAAACCAGGTAGAATTATATTCAAAATTCACCTACCCTCTTACCTCCAACAACCTGGAAGCCCAGAGGGAAGCTGTGTCAGTACAGAGATTTTTACTGATGGCGCTTCTTGAAAAAGAATCAGGAAAAGATTATCAGGCCTCTCTTGACATGTCCAGCAAAAGCGCACAAAATTTTATGGAGGTTTTTGATAAATTTGCCAAAAACCAGCGAAGTGCAGCAAATGACAAAAACATAGCTGACGTAAATCAGCATGTACAGGAGGCGGAAACAGCCCGTAACAAAATTCTTGACCTGCTAAACGATCCATCCAAAAAAGATGCATCAGCTGCCTATACTATTTTCCAGGAAGAATTTTTACCGCCCTTTAATCAGATCACAGATATAATGGAACAGATGAATGTGGTTGGTGCACAAAAAGCAGATGTACAGAAACAGACAGCTAAAAGCGTTATTGCAGAGTCATGGGTAATACTTCTGGTGGTACTGGTGGCATCTGTTCTGGCTACCCTTTCTATTATAATTGTACTGACACGGGCAATTCTAAAACCTGTTAAAGAAATAGAAGATGTGTATAAAGACATGGCGGAAGGAAATCTTCGTTCAGAAATTCATTACGAGAGCCGCGATGAACTGGGACGTATGGCGGGTAGTATTCGTTCCACCAATGCAAGACTTATTACTTATATTGAAGATATTATTTCAAAACTCACTATGCTTTCTCAGGGAAATATGAGTTTTACCGTTGATCTGGATTATGTTGGTGATTTCTCTGCAATCAAACAGTCTTTACTCAGCACAATTGCCTCATTAAATGCGACTATGCAGGTGATCCATTCAGCAGCTGAGCAGGTAAACTCCGGAGCAGGACAGGTCTCTGATGCTTCTCAGGCATTAGCATCAGGAGCAACCGAGCAGGCGGCAACCATTGAAGAACTGACTGCTTCCATTCACAGCGTAACAGAAAAAGCCGAAAAGAATACAGTATCTGTTCGCAATGCCACAGAGTCCGTATTCCAGGCCGGTCAGGGAGTAGGAGAAAGTAATAACCGGATGAAACTCCTGAATGAAGCAATGAAAGAAATCAGCCATTCTTCAGAAGAAATATCCAAGGTAACAAAGATAGTGGAAGACATCGCTTTCCAGACAAACATTCTGGCATTAAATGCAGCAGTAGAAGCAGCAAGAGCTGGTGAGGCAGGCAAGGGCTTTGCTGTAGTTGCGGATGAAGTGAGAAATCTGGCCGCAAAATCAGCGGAAGCAGCCAAACAGACAGCAGATCTGGTCCAGAAATCAACAGATAAAGTAGCAGAAGGCGAGCGGATGGCAAATGAAAGCTTACGGCTTAGATGATGTAGCTGAAAAGTCTTCAATGGTGGAAAAAGCAATTAAACAGATCGAGTCCGACACCCAGGATCAGGCTAATTCCATTGTCGAGATTAACCAGGGACTTTCCCAGGTTTCCGCTGTTGTACAGACCAACGCTGCAACTGCAGAAGAAAGTTCTGCTTCCAGTGAGGAACTGGCTGCACAGGCACAGATACTGCGTGAACAGATTTCAAAATTTAAACTCACAAGTGTGTCTGTCAGCACAGGAAATGAACCGTTCGCTCCAAGATTTGCGGAACCGGAGATGAAGCAATCTGTAACCTTTGATTCAGGGTCCGGAAAATATTGAAATTAATTACACAATTGCTCCGTTATCCGTTATAATAATACGGTAGTCGATGAAACAATAAAACAAAAAGGAGGACTGCTATGTTAGGGATTATCGGAGCAATGGATGTGGAAGTTGCAGAAATAAAAGAATCCATGAAGGATGTTACGGTTGAAACCATAGCGGCAATGGATTTTTATAAAGGAACATTAAAAGGACTGGAAGCAGTTGTAGTCCGGTGTGGAATAGGAAAGGTCAATGCAGCCATCTGTACCCAGATTCTGGCGGATCATTACCATGTGACTGCTGTCATTAATACAGGAATTGCCGGTTCTTTAAAGAATGAGATCAATATTGGTGATGTAGTGTTATCTACCGATGTAGTACATCATGATATGGACGCAACAGGCTTTGGTTATCCCGCTGGACAGATCCCGCAGATGAAGGAATTTTCATTTCATGCAGATGAAAAACTCCGGAATCTGGCTGAGAATTGCTGCAAAGAGGTGAATCCTGAAGTTGGAATTTTTAAAGGAAGAGTGGTTTCAGGGGATCAGTTCGTCTCTGACAGGGTTAAAAAAACCTGGATCTCTGATACATTTCAGGGATTTTGTACAGAGATGGAGGGGGCTGCCATTGCACAGACCGCTCACTTAAACCACATACCATTTCTAATTATCAGAGCCATCTCAGATAAGGCGGATGACAGCGCAAATATGGACTATAGCGAGTTTGAACAAAAGGCTGTAAAAGCTTCTGTGAACCTTATTTTAGCTATGGCAGAAAAATATTCAGATTAACTTAATAATCGAATTCTGGCAGGATTTGACGAACGATTCTAGGCTCTCTCATCTTCCCAAAGGCAGTCCGGGTGTTTATAATAAACCTATCACCCGGAGATGCCGGGAAGAAAGGGGAGCTATTATTATGCTGGAATTTTTACAGACAGGCAAAGCGTTATACGTGATGGCAGTTTTCTGCGGCATTGGCATTATTACCAGATGGCTTACACGTAACCTCTACAAAAGACTGATTAAAGAATCAGACAATCTGACACTTACTAAAAACAGGAATCTTCGTGCTTTTAAACAGAAGACCGAATCAACTTATCAAATGAACCAGGGGATTCCCAGGGTCAAGCCTTATTTAGAAAGACAGATGTATGATTTTAAACATATGGGTATTACACTCCATGGCTGGAACATGTTATCGAATCAAATGACACTTTGGTGTTTCTTAGCTGGTGGTGCAGCCGCGTTTGGTTCCTACTGGTACCGGACAGATCCTTATTACATAGTTTTATATGGTTCGGTAGGAATCATGGCAGGTTTGTTTACCATATTGGTGGATCATGGTGCGGGAGTTACAGAGAAACGCCAGCAGCTGTTTGCAGCACTGGACAATTATCTGGAGAATACGCTGATCTACAGGCTGGATCAGGAACGGGAGGAAACAGCTTCCATGTCGGGGCCGCGGCTGGAGCCTCGTGAAAATATCCGTTCCATCTATGGGGCTCAGTCAAGAGTTGCAGCAGAACCGGAAGCGGAGCCTGATCGAAAGGCTGACAGAAGGAGCGCCAGACAGAGGGTGCGCAACCGTCCTCAAAAGCAGGCGGAGGAATATTCTGATGAAATGGAGCGTTTGCCAATGAGAGGAGAATCCATGGATGCATCGGAAGTAAAAGGTTCCGTCCGTGATGTTGACTATTTAAAAAAGAGTCTGGAACAGATTGCAGCAAGCAGGGAAAAGAGCGGGGAAACAGACAGGGAGAGGATTGGCTTAAGGATTTAAATCCGGAAGAGTTAAAGCTGATTGGCGAAATTCTCCAGGAATATTTAACATGAACGTTCGGAGGGCAGAAGAAAATAAAGTCGCATTTCGATGAGTTCTATGATATAATTTTCCTAAACAGGCAGACAGGAACCTGACATAATAGGAAAAGGAGAATATTAGCAATGGGAAATATAGTTTTTGATGATTCCAGAGCAGCAGGATTTGTATCAGCAGAAGAGATGGATAACATGAAAGCCACAGTACTGTGTGCGAAGGATGTGCTGATGAACAAAACTGGTGCGGGTAACGATTTCTTGGGGTGGATTGATCTACCAGTCAATTATGATAAAAAAGAATTCCAGGAAATAAAGGCGGCAGCAGAAAAAATTCAGAGTGATTCTGATGTACTGCTTGTTGTCGGGATCGGCGGTTCTTATCTTGGTGCAAGAGCAGCGATCGAATTTTTATCCCACAGCTTTTATAACGTATTACCAAAAGGAAAGCGTAAAACTCCGGAGATTTATTTCGTCGGCAACAGCATTAGCAGCAAGTATATTCAGGATTTAAAGGACGTGCTGGAAGGAAAAGATTTCTCCGTTAATATTATATCCAAATCCGGTACAACCACAGAGCCTGCTATTGCATTCCGTGTATTTAAGGATCTGCTGATCGAAAAGTATGGACGTGAAGAGGCAAATAAAAGGATTTATGCCACTACGGATAAGGCGAAGGGTGCGTTAAAGAATTTAGCGGACCAGGAAGGTTATCAAACGTTTGTTGTTCCGGATGATGTGGGAGGACGTTTCTCAGTGCTTACGGCAGTCGGCCTTCTTCCGATTGCAGTATCCGGTGCTGATATTGATAAATTGATGGAAGGCGCGGCAGCAGCCAGAGAGGAGGCAGTAAACACACCTTATGAATCAAATGGTGCACTCCGGTATGCAGCGGTCCGCAACATTCTCCTTAGAAAGGGAAAGACGGTTGAGATCGTGGCAAATTATGAGCCAAGCCTTCATTATGTTTCCGAGTGGTGGAAACAGCTGTTTGGAGAAAGCGAAGGAAAGGATCAGAGAGGTATTTTTCCGGCAGCAGTGGATTTAACCACAGACTTGCACTCTATGGGACAGTTTATTCAGGATGGGTCCCGAATTATGTTTGAAACTGTATTAAATGTAGAAGAATCTCCGGCAGAGATCCTCTTAAAGGAAGAGGAGGTTGATACAGACGGAATGAACTATCTGGCGGGAAAGAGCGTGGACTTCGTGAACAAGAGTGCGATGAATGGAACCATTCTGGCGCACAGTGACGGAGATGTCCCGAATCTGATGGTGAACGTTCCGGATCAGGATGAATTCAGCTTAGGACAGCTGTTTTACTTCTTTGAATATGCCTGTGGTGTAAGCGGCTATATTCTGGGAGTGAATCCATTCAACCAGCCGGGTGTGGAAAGTTATAAAAGAATATGTTTGCTCTCCTTGGAAAGCCTGGGTTTGAGAAAGAAAGAGAAGAGCTTTTAAAGAGATTATAATCTGGTTTCAATATAAAAAAGTCATGTGAATTATTAAATTCTATGGCTTTTTTTATTGACTCAGACTTTACCCCAGATTTATTAAATACTTTGAGGAGGGTGAAAGATGTTGTACATTGACCGTGAAAGTAAAATACCAATCTATATGCAAATATATGAACATATAAAACGGGATATTTTAAGTGGTAATATGCCTGTGGAATCACGCATACCTTCCACACGGGTGCTGGCCAATGAATTACATGTGGGAAGGAACTCGGTGGAAAACGCCTATGACCAACTTAAGCTGGAGGGATATATCATAAGTATTCCTGGTTCGGGATATCTTGTAAACAGGTTGGAGTTTGAGTTGATTAAGGAATTACCAAAAGGGAAACACCCAGGCAATCTTATGATGAAACAACCAGCCAGCCCTCCTGATAAAAGTAAATACAGCTTTCAATATGGCGAACTTGATGAAACAAATTTCCCAAAGAAGCTCTGGCGAATGCATCTGGCTGACGTTCTGGATGAACCACTGATCCATTCGCCAAACAATTACGCTGACGGAAAGGGTGATCCTCAGTTACGTCAGCAAATAAAAAATTATCTGTATCTCAACCGGGGCGTACAATGTGAAACAGAGCAGATTATCCTTTGCAGTGGAACACAGTCTGCATTGGAGATGATTATAAAGCTATTATCAGTTGAGAAAACCATTGCAATGGAAGAACCATGTTATAATGGTGCAAGGGCAGTATTTCTTAGTAATGGTTTGCAAATACAGCCAGTTCCGGTTGACGAAGAAGGCATTAATCTTCAAAAGCTTTCGCAACAAAAGTCTTCAATCGTTTATCTCTCCCCCTCACACCAGTTTCCCACAGGTGCGGTTATGCCTATCCAAAACCGGATGGAGATATTAAATCTTGCACGAAAGCAGGATATGATGATTATAGAAGATGATTATGACAGTGAGTTCAGATATAAAGGAAGGGCCATTCCTTCTCTGCAGTCCATTGATCAGTCTGGGCGCGTGATTTATGTGGGTACTTTTTCTAAGGCTTTATCACCTGGGTTACGAATGTCTTATCTGGTGCTGCCATATTGGTTATTAGACACTTATCATGAGAAATACAGAGGGTATCAATGTACAATCCCTTTGATTGAACAAAAGACATTGCTGCATTTTATGCAGGATGGAAATTGGGCTAAGCATATACGCAGAGTTTGTCTCAGTCAAAAAAGAAAACATGATACCCTGCTGGCTGCCATTCATAATATTTTAGGAGACCGGGTTCGTATTTTCGGGCATAATGCAGGATTGCACATATTACTTGAGTTCTTGGATGGACAGCAGGAGGATGCGCTTTTACAAAAGGCGCTGCAGTATGGAGTTTTAGTGTGCCCGGTATCACCGTTCTGGTTGGAAAAGGTAATTATCGGGGCAATACTTTGATGCTGGGATATGGGAAGATAAAAGAGAAAGATATTGAGCCTGCAGTAGAACTTCTAAATCAGGCATGGTTTCATTCAGACATAGTATAGAACTGTATCCTATAAAAAAGAGAATACCGTCCCTTATCAAGAGGACGGTATTGCTGTATAATTTTATAATAGAAATAGAATGAAACGGAGTTGCAATAAGAATGATTGAAAAAGAGATGGTTTTTGAAGAATCCGGGGAAGAAATAACTCAATTAAAGAGCAGATCCAGAATCGTGAAATTTATTTATCTCACCACAGGGCTGGTCTTTCTGGGGTTGGGACTGCTGGGGGTGGTGCTGCCGGTTCTCCCTACAACGCCATTTCTTCTCATTACCACTTACTGCTTTGCAAAAGGGTCTTCCCGATTTCACCAATGGTTTTGCAATACCCAAATTTATCAGAAGTATATAGAAAACTTTATAAAGGAAAGGGCCATGACACTTAAAACCAAGCTGTCAATTTTAATATTTGCGTCCACAGTTATGATGATTGCATTTGCCACAATCCGTGTTTTGCCTGCAAGGTGTTTTCTCATTGCAGTGATAATCTTTCATTGGTGGTACTTCTTTTTCCGTATAAAAAAACAAAATAATTTATTACAGGAGGATAAATAAATGCAATATAGAATGAAAACACATCCGCTATCAGAAGAAAAGTTGAATGATTTATTGTCCAGAGTGCAAACTGGCAGCCTGGCAACCTTAAATGAAGACGGGACACCATACAATACTCCGGTTCACTTTGTCTATGTTAATGAGTGTATTTATGTGCATGGATTGCCCAAAGGACAAAAGATTGACAATATTATTCGTGACAGCAAAGTAGGATTTACGGTGTATGAGATGCAGGAGCTTTTACTTGATGAAAATGGGAAACCCTGTGATACCAATACAAAATATGAGAGTGCAATAGCAACGGGAAGAGCAGCTTTGGTTGGTGATCTGGAAGAAAAAAGGATGGCTCTGCAGAAAGTAGTGGAAAAATACACACCCCAGCTGGTTCATGTTCCGCTTCCAGAAAACATGGTTCGGGGAACTGCAGTAATACGAATCACCGTAGTTGAGCTCACAGGCAAGTACTATGAATAAAGATGAAAAAATAGTTGTAAAAAGGCAGACAGCAAATTCGGCTGTCTGCCTTAATAAATATTAGTTACCCGCTTTTTCTGTTATTCTTCTATAATCTGTATCTCCAGAAAATCAAAATCAATGGGTTCCATAAAATTATCCTGAGTAAATCGTGCTTTTGAATGAATTTTAAAATCCTTTACAGTAGAATCAAGCCATATGGGCTTTCCAAGATCAAACTGATAGCAGATCTCCTCCAGAGACTGAAACACCATGGAAGTTCTGGACAGACTGTAATCGGAGATACAGATGACGGTATCTTTTACGATCCGGGTATTGGTTATTAATTTTGCCCACATACGAAACATAATAATTTTCCCTTCTATCTGACAAATTTCGGTGACCGGCAGTCATTTGATGAGACGATTATAGCATTATGTGTACGAATATGGCAAGGAAGAAATTCAGGACATTGTAAAACAAATCAACCTATGATAAAATTGTGAGAGGAAAAACCGAAGGAGGAAGACAAAAGATGGCACAGCCTATAGAAGATCAGGTTGGATTTCTTGGAGAGGCATGCAGAGCCGTTCAGGAACTATCGGTAAGCAAGAGTTTGCTTGAAAAATACCGTCTGGAAGAAAAGAGTCTTTTTAGAGAACTGGAAGCAGAGAGAAAGGCTGTGACCGATGCCATCAGCCTTACGGTGAAAAAAAGGGTACAGGAAATTAACGATACTTATGACAGAGAGATCGCGAAAGAACAGGACAATCTAAAGCGTTTAAGAAACAAACGGGAAAAAGCCAAGACCCAGGGAATTAAGGAACGGATTGAAGAGGAGACTCAGGAGCTTAAGGATAAAAACAAAGAATTGTTAACTGAGTTAAAATCTGTTTTTAAACGGGATCATGTTCCGTCTTACTGCAGGAGCACCTGGTATTATGCTTTGTTTTTCACCAGAGGGTTTTCTGAAACCATTATTCTGCTTTTTACCGCACTTATTTTCTTCCTTGCCATACCCTGCGGGATCTATTTTCTTATACCCCAAAGAAAATCATTTTATCTGGCGGGAATTTATTTTGTCTCCATTCTGCTTTTTGGCGGGATTTATATTCTGATTAACAACCGGACAAGAGTCAGACACCCAGAGGCTTTAAAAAAGGGAAGGGCTATAAAAAATTCTATAAAATCCAATCGGAGAAAGCTTCGTGCCATTATCCGTTCTATAAAAAAGGATCGTAACGAGAAGGTCTATAATCTGGAGAAGTTTGATGATGAGATTGCAAGAACAGAACAGGATCTTGCTGATATTGCGGACAAGAAACAGGAGGCATTAAATACATTTGATAAGGTAACCAGTACGATTATTTCCGATGAAATCGCCAGCAGTAAGAGAGAAAAGATCTCACAGCTTGAGAAGGAGCACGAAGATGCGGTTAATAACTGGAAAGAAGCTCAGATACGGGTTAAGGAGCAGACGCTGTTTATCAATGATAATTATGCCTCTTATATCGGATCTGAATATATGATCCCGGAAAAGCTTGATGAACTGGCAGATATGATACGGATGGGAAAGGCACAAACCATTAGTGAAGCCAAGGAAATTTATAATAGCATAAAAGACTAAAATAAAGGTACAGGAACCAGCCGGCTTAAACGGCAGGCCTGTACTTTTTTTGCGTTTTTCTAAAGGAATGAGGTGAATAATTCTAAAGAACCCGGCTTATAATAGAACAGAGAAAAATAAGGACAGCAGGGCAGTATATTATGAAATTATGGGAAAGAATTGCAATCCGGGGAAATCGGGATGGTTTTTTATTATGACACCAGGCAGACCTTTGAAGCAGAGGAGTTTGCGTCCAGACTTTACAGCATGATATGCTCGGAGCAGGAGAATGGAAAATCGGCAGGTGTACTGTTTTTATGCATAGGCACCGACCGTTCCACGGGAGACAGCCTTGGGCCCTTAATTGGTTATAAGTTAAATGAAATGGGACTGGAGCATTTAGAGTTACTGGGCACGTTGGAGCGTCCGGTTCACGCCATGAATTTAGATACCTATCAGACTATTTTGAAGCTGCGATATCCCAATCATGTAGTGGTAGCCGTGGATGCCTCGGTTGGAAATATAGAGCACATTGGTTATGTCACCCTTGGAAAAGGGGCGTTAAAACCAGGCCTTGGAGTCAGCAAAGAGCTTCGGGCTGTAGGGGATATTTTTATTACAGGTATTGTGGGAAGCTGTGGAAATTACGATCCGCTTATGCTTCAGAGTATCCGGCTTTCTGTTGTAATGCGTATGGCAGACTGCATCAGTAGCAGTATTTGCCTTGTCGAAAAGTTATGGGAAAACTCGTACTTTCTTTGACACGTTTTTCAAAAACCTTATGCTATGATTCATTGGATTAAATAGAATAGCGGGGTGATCCAATGGATGAATTATACAATCCGTTCCCGAAGCTGCCCAAAACATCAGACAGATTGGGGAACGGATGAAATCGTAAAATTATATGTAGAGGATTATGTTAACACATATTTAAAACGTCTTTTTTTCCTGTAAGTGGACAAAGACTGCGAGTCGGACTTTGCTTGGCAGCATGGAGTTAAGTGACGGGACGCCGTATATCTTTATTGACGGAGCGTTGGAGATGGAGGACGTGACGGAAGAGGGCCTGAAGGTGTCCTTTACAGAACTGTCATGGAAAAGAGCTTCCCAAAACATGGACCAGCTTTTTTCCAAAAAAGATCCATACAGGGCTGGTTTATATGTGGAAGTCCCGGAGAGGACTTAAGTCCTTTAAATTACTGGAAGCAGCACATGCAGTATTTTGGAGGTCCTAACAAACTAATGTATCTAAGTTGTGGAACAGAGGGGGATGAAACAATTTATGTAACCTCGGAAGATGGTTTTTATAAGCTTCAGGGGTACAGTATCTATTATGAACGCAATCAGATGATGCAGGATTATATGGTACTGCGCAAGGATGTAAAACGTATCGAAACCGATACAAATGATAAGGTAATTGAAGAATTCCGCAAGCGAATGGGCGAGAACAAGGAAGAAGCAGTGGACAGGCATCAGACTGTCGGACTTCTCCGGGGCATGTGCATGGCCATGTCAGTTGTCGTATTAGCTGGCGGAATTGTTATGTTTAACAACTATGAGCGTATGAAAAGCATGGAAAGTGTGGTAGTCTCTGCAATTCCAGCCAAGGCAGAAAAAATTCTCCTGGGTGATAAGGCTCAGCAAAAGGGTGAGAAAAAGGAATCCGGAGTAGTGGTAGAGGAAGCAGATGGAGAAGTTTATCCGACCTCTGCAGTCAACAAGGAAACCATGTCTGAAACCATGCCGGGAGCCACGCAGGCGCAGACATCGGCACAGGCCGGGGAGACAGCGGGTGAGACAGTCAGTGAAACAGCTGCAGTCGCAGAGACAGAGCCAGCAACGAAAAAGATAGTAGAAGAGAAGGTGACACAGGCAGCCAAACCTGAGACACAACCTGCTACCCAGGCGGCGGCGACGGATGGACAACGGATTCATACCGTGGTAGAAGGCGAAACGCTGTATGGGATTTGTATTGCTGAATATAAGAGCGTTAATAAATTAAAGGAAATTTGTGAACTGAATGGACTGGAAGATGAAAATAAGATAGTTGCGGGCCAGAAATTGCGTCTTCCGTAGAAAAACTTAATGCGTTTCTCTCTAATTTGATGTATACTACAATTACATATGGGCATTTTTAGGAGAAACTGCATGAGCGATATGAACTCTATGAACAGAGAGATAAAGAAAGACCAGCTGCGGCGTCAGATTGTCCCGGCTTCACCGCAAAAGGACGAGGACAGCAATGAAATCATAAAAAGAGCCCGCACAAAGGTTAAAAAGAAAAAGTTAAAGATTTTTCTCGTGGTGCTTTTTATCCTGTCTGCTGGTGCAGTCAGTCTGTATACATATTTGAATTATTATCAGTATACTGGATACAGCGTCGTCTGGGAAAAATCGCTCAATGAAGGAAGCTACGTTGGATATTTGGACTTTGGAACAAATGTGTTAAAGTATAGCAAGGATGGAGCTTCCTATATTGATAACCAGGGGAAAGAGGTATGGATACAGAGCTACGAGATGAAATCACCGGTTGCCAGTGTCAATGGCCCTTATGCGGTCATTGCGGATCAACAGGGTAATTCCATCTATGTCTTTGATAAGACGGGTAATACCGGAGTGGCAAACACGGTACTGCCTATTATAAAGGCGTCTGTATCAGCCCATGGAGTGGTGGCCGCGATCTTAGAAGATACTACTTCCAATTATGTTTATTTTTATAAACGGGATGGCAGTTCTCTGGATGTGAAGATCAAAGCTTTATTAGGAGGAGATTCCGGTTATCCGGTGGATATCAGCTTATCTCCTGATGGAACACAGCTGATTGGATCTTATGCATTTTTAAAGAATGGGACAATGAATGGAAGAGTTGCCTTTCATAATTTTGCAGAAATCGGTAAAAGTGTCCCGGACAGGCTTGTGGGTGGATTTGATGAACCTTATGAGTCAACATTTGTAGCACAGGTTAAGTTTCTTGATGACACATACTCCTGTGCGTTTGCAGATAATGGTATTTCGTTTTATTCCACAAGAATGCACTTTCTCCGGAGCTGATTAAGCAGATTCCGGCTGAAGATGAGATAAAAAGTGTATTTTATTCGGACAAGTATGCAGGAATGATTACCGATAACCCGGAAGGGGAAAATCCTTATAAGCTTTCTGTATATAAATCCAATGGGAACCTGATGTTTACCAGTGGTTTCCAATATCAGTACACCCATGCCGATATTGACGGAAACCTGGTAATTTTGTATAATGAAGACTCTTGCAGAGTCTATAACATGTCAGGAAGGCTTAAATTTTCCGGTACATTTGATTTTCCCATAACAAAAATCCGAAACGGCAGATTTCCCAATACTCTGATCGTATCCGGACCCCAGAACATGAAAGAAATAAGATTACAAATAGGAGGACAATACCAATGAGCAACATCGATACTATGTCAATTAATGCAATCCGCATCCTTTCTGCCGATGCAATCCAGAAAGCCAACTCCGGACATCCGGGACTTCCTTTAGGCTGCGCATCTGCTGCGTATGAATTATGGGCAAATCACATGAATCATAATCCGGCAGATCCAACATGGACCAACAGAGACCGTTTTATTCTGTCTGGAGGTCATGGATCCATGCTGTTGTACTCTATGCTTCATCTGTTTGGATATGGTAATTTATCCAAAGAGGATGTGATGAATTTCCGCCAGCTTGGTTCTAAAACTCCTGGACATCCGGAGTATGGCCATACGGTAGGAGTTGAGGCAACCACAGGTCCTCTTGGAGCTGGTATGGGTATGGCAGTCGGTATGGCAATTGCCGAAAGTCATCTTGCTGCTGTATTTAATAAGGACAACTATCCGGTAGTTGATCATTACACCTTTGCTTTGGGTGGAGACGGCTGCATGATGGAAGGAATTTCCTCCGAAGTATTTTCTCTTGCAGGAACTCTTGGTCTGGGTAAATTAATTGTAATTTATGATTCCAATAAAATTTCCATTGAAGGAAGTACAGATATCGCATTTACAGAGAATGTACAAAAAACGTATGGAAGCATTTGGTTTCCAGATTATCACGGTTGAGGATGGAAATGATTTAGAAGCCATCGGACGTGCAATCGAAGAGGCAAAGGCAGATACAGAGCATCCTTCCTTTATCACCATAAAGACACAGATCGGCTTCGGCTGTCCTGCAAAGCAGGGTAAGGCAAGTGCTCATGGGGAACCTCTGGGTGCTGATAACATTACTGCATTAAAGGAAAATTTAGGCTGGCCATCTATGGAGCCATTCTATGTTCCTGAGGAAGTATACAGCCATTACAGAAAGCTTGCTGAGGAAAAGGCTGAGACAGAAGCAGCATGGAATGTAATGTTCGCTGCTTACTGCCAGGAGTATCCAGACATGGAAGACCTTTGGAATGCTTACCATGATCCGGATGCAGGAGAAAAATCCATTGAGGCATGCGCTGATTTCTGGAAAAAGCCGGAGAAGGCAGATGCAACCAGAAATTTATCAGGACAGATTTTAAACAGAATCAAAACATATATGCCAAACTTAATCGGCGGTTCTGCTGATTTAGCGCCTTCCAATAAGACAAATATGTCCGATATGGGAGATTACAGCAAGGAGAACCCAGCTGGCAGAAACATGCATTTCGGAGTCCGGGAACTTGGAATGACAGCCATAGGAAACGGTATGATGCTTCACGGCGGACTTCGTACCTATGTGTCTACTTTCTTTGTCTTCAGTGATTATACAAAACCGATGGCTCGTCTTTCTGCTTTAATGGGAGTACCGTTATCCTTCGTATTCACTCACGACAGTATTGGGGTTGGCGAAGACGGTCCTACTCATGAGCCAATTGAGCAGCTTGCCATGTTACGTGCATTGCCAAACTTCCATGTATTCCGTCCCTGTGATGAAACAGAGACAGAAGCAGCTTGGTACTCTGCACTGACTTCTAAAAAGACACCGACAGCCCTGGTTCTCACCAGACAGAATCTGACACCTATGCCAGGAAGCAGCAAAGAGGCATTAAAGGGTGGATATGTAATCGATGACTGTGAAGGAACACCAGATTTGATTCTTATTGCCAGCGGTTCGGAAGTAGAACTGTCTGTAAAGGCAAAAGCACTTATTCCTGACCAGAAAGTCCGCGTAGTTTCCATGCCATGTATGGATTTATTTGAGGAGCAGAGCCAGGAGTATAAGGAATCCGTACTTCCAAAAGCAGTTAGAAAACGTGTGGCAGTAGAAGCATTAAGCGATTTCGGCTGGGGCAAATATGTGGGCCTTGACGGCGCTTATGTCACCATGACCGGATTCGGAGCAAGCGGTCCTGCTAATCTGTTATTTGACCATTTTGGATTTACGCCTGAGCATGTGGCAGAAGTGGCAAAATCCTTATAATTAAACTGCTTCTGTGGTACAAAAGCATAAAGGAGTGTATCTGGATATGGGAAAAAAGTGTGTTGGCATAGACGTGGGAGGAACATCTGTTAAGATCGGAATATTTGAAACAACAGGGGAACTTCTTCATAAGTGGGAGGTTGGTACCAGAACGGAAGAGAACGGAAGATACATTCTGGATGATGTATCTGCTTCCATTCTGGAAACACTTAAAAAGCTTGATCTCTCTCTAGATGAGATCAAAGGCATAGGAATGGGAGTTCCTGGACCGGTTATGCCGGATGGATATGTGGAGGTCTGCGTCAATTTAGGCTGGCGTGATTTATATCCGGGCAGAGAACTGAGCAGCAGGCTGGACGGAATTCCGGTGCTGTGCGGAAATGATGCCAATGTGGCTGCCCTGGGCGAGATGTGGCAGGGCGGTGGAAAAGGATATGAAGACATCGTTATGGTCACTCTGGGCACAGGCGTGGGCGGAGGCGTAATCATAGGAGAGAAGATCATCGCTGGCAAGCACGGACTTGCAGGTGAAATAGGTCATATCCATATCCGGGATGAAGAGACAGAACATTGCAACTGCGGCGGCGTAGGCTGTGTGGAGCAGATTGCAAGTGCTACTGGTATTGCGAGGGAAGCAAGACGCAAGATGGCTTCTACGGATATTCCTTCTGCATTGCGGGAATTCGGAGATGATGTTACTGCCAAGGAAGTATTAGATGCGGCAAAGGCCGGAGATGAACTGGCAAAGTCTGTGATTGATATCGTGGGTCATTACCTTGGCCTTACACTGGCTCAGATTACCATGGTCATTGACCCGGAAGTATTTGTTATAGGCGGAGGTGTATCAAAGGCAGGACAATATCTCATTGATGAGATATTCCGCCATTATGATGAGTTTACTCCTATATCAAAAAGCAAGAGCAAAATCGTTCTTGCAACACTGGGCAATGATGCTGGGATTTTCGGTGCGGCAAGACTGATTCTTGACTGATGATGAGCATGTAATAGAAAAGGAAGGCAGAGAGAATAAACGCTCTCTCTGCTTTCCTTTTTGCATTGAGAGGGAAATGTTCTCACTAAGAGTGGGATCGAAGCAGTCATCGCTTATTTACAATTTACTAAATTATGATATAATGGGAATACTTCACAAAGAATAAAACCTTGTAAAATGAGGAGACCCCGGCTGCCAGGCAGTCGGGGCAATTATGAAAAATCTATGTGCAATTTGACCATTTAAGCGTTTTTGTTTGTTTGATTTCTATACAATTAGTATAAAAAATACATGTGAACACAATATGAACGCTGTGTAAACAGATTATGAAATAAAGGAGGAACGCATGGAGGAGAACCGTAGAAACAGGAAAACAATTGTAATTGGACATAAAAACCCGGATACAGATTCCATTTGTTCTGCTGTCTGTTATGCCAATTTAAAAAGGCTGCTGACAAAGGAAGACTATCAGCCGGGAAGAGCAGGGCGGGTGAATGAAGAAACCCAGTTCGTACTTAATTATTTTGGAGTTGAAGCTCCGGAACTGATAGAGAATGTAAAGACCCAGGTGATGGATATTGAGATAAGGGAGACCCGGGGGGTAAAGAAAAACTTATCTCTGAAAAATGGCTGGAATTTAATGCAGGAGGCCAATGCTGTCACCATTCCTGCTGTGACTGACGATGGAATGTTAGAGGGGCTTATTACAGTAGGTGATATTGCCAAGTCCTATATGAATGTATATGACAGCAGTATTTTATCAAAAGCTAATACCCAGTATGCCAACATTGTGGAGACTTTAGAAGGAAACATGGTGGTTGGTGATGTCAGCGATTATTTTAATAACGGAAAGGTATTAATTGCTGCAGCTAATCCTGACATGATGGAATATTATATTGCCAAAGGTGATCTGGTTATTTTAGGAAACCGCTATGAATCCCAGCTGTGCGCCATTGAAATGGAAGCAGCCTGCATTATTGTCTGTGAAGGTGCTGCAGTCTCCATGACCATAAAGAAGCTTGCCCAGGAGCGTGGGTGTGTAGTTATGACAACTCCGTATGATACCTATACCGCTGCCCGTCTGGTAAATCAGAGTATTCCCATCAGTTATTTTATGAAAACAGACGGTCTGATAACCTTCGAGGTAGAGGATTATATTGACGATATTAAGGATGTAATGGCCAGCAAACGCCACCGTGATTTCCCTGTTCTTGATAAGAATGGAAAATACAAAGGAATGATATCCCGTAGAAACCTTCTTGGTGCCAAAGGAAAACGTCTGATTCTGGTTGACCATAATGAGAGGTCCCAGGCTGTTGAGGGAATGGAAAGTGCTGAGGTGCTGGAGATTATTGATCACCACAGACTTGGAACTGTGGAAACCATAGCTCCGGTATTCTTCCGCAACCAGCCGGTTGGCTGTACGGCTACGATTATATACCAGATGTATCAGGAAAATCACGTGGAGATAGAACCCAAGATTGCCGGTTTATTATGCAGCGCCATCATTTCCGACACGCTGCTGTTTCGTTCTCCTACCTGCACAGAGGCAGATAAGAGGGCGGCTCTTAATCTTGCAGACATTGCAGGGATTGAGGTGGAAAATACGCTTCATCCATGTTTGCAGCAGGAAGCAATTTAAAAGGGAAAACAGATGGAGAGATATTCTATCAGGACTTTAAGAAGTTTACATTTGGAAAGGTGAACTTTGGAGTAGGACAGATCAGCTCCTTAAACGCCAAGGAACTGGATGAATTAAAAGAGAGAATGCTTCCTTATATGAAAAAGGCCAGAGAGGAGCATGGGGTAGACATGATGTTCTTTATGCTGACCAATATTCTTACGGAATCCACGGAACTTCTTTGTGAGGGACAGGGTGCGAAACAACTGATTGCAACTGCATTCCGTGCAGAGGATTCCACAGACAGCAGTGAAGATCATCTGGTAAGTCTTCCTGGTGTTGTATCCAGGAAAAAGCAGCTGATTCCTGGTATTATGCTTGCAGTACAGGAATAGAGGGAGGCAGGAGTCATGAAAGATAAGAATAACAGAGAGTCCGGGCAGGCAAAGCCATCCGGTAAGATAGACTGGAAGCCTGGAAATATGCTTTATCCAGTACCTGCAGTTATGGTGAGCTGCATGCGGCAGGGAGAAAAGCCCAATATCATTACGATAGCCTGGGCCGGGACGATCTGTTCTTCTCCTGCGATGCTGTCCATTTCCATCAGGCGGGAGCGCTACTCCTATAATATTATTAAGGAAACCGGTGAGTTTGCTTTAAATCTGGTGACTGCAGATTTGGTTCGGGCAGCAGATTACTGCGGTGTGAAATCTGGTAGAGACGTGGATAAATTTGCGGATATGAAATTAACCCCCTGTTCTTTAACAAATATAGGAGTGCCGGGAATCGCAGAAAGCCCGGTGATTCTCTCCTGTAAAGTTACAGAGATCAAGCCCCTTGGAAGTCATGATCTGTTTCTCGCTGAGGTAGTGGGTGTAACGGTAGACAATCGATATATGGATGAGCAGAACAAATTTCATCTGAATCAGTCCAAACTAATTACTTATTCCCATGGAGAATATTTTGAGCTAGGAAAAAAGGTGGGCACTTTTGGTTATTCGGTAAGAAAATCGGATAAGAAGTCAAAGGACAGGAGGAAAAGGAAATGAGAAGAAACCAGAATCTTGACAATATTACCTTAATTGGAATGCCTGCCTCAGGAAAGAGTACAGTAGGGGTTCTTTTAGCAAAGCGTTTGGGGTATTCCTTTGTTGATGTGGATATCGTAATCCAGGAACAGGAGGGACGGCTGCTAAAAGAGATCATTGCCGAGGAGGGGCAGGAGGGCTTTCTTCAAGTAGAGAACAGGGTGAATGCAGAGCTTTCCGTTCATAACAGTGTCATTGCCCCGGGAGGAAGTGTTATTTATGGAAAGGAAGCCATGGAACATCTCAAAAAGATCAGTACAGTGGTTTATTTAAAACTCAGTTATGAAGCAGTAGAGGAACGGCTTGGTAATTTAACGGATCGTGGAGTTGTGCTGAAAGATGGAATGACACTAAAGGATTTGTACGAAGAGCGGATTCCTTATTATGAGCAGTATGCGGATATCACCGTCGATGAGACCGGAATTGATGCTGGCGGTATCGTTGATGTACTTAGAAGTATATTGGAAGAGCGTTTCGGATTGGAAACATAATGGAATGAAAGCAAGACGTTGAATTGATAAGATTCTGCGTCTTATTTTATTTGTACCAGCATAATTATATAAAAAATGAGGTAATAATATTAATTTATTTAACATATTAGTTTTAAATATTAAGTAAGCAATTCAAAAATTAACTTATTGATTTTATTATAAGCAATGGATATTGAAAACTATTGACAAATATATAAAAAAATATCATAAAGTTATAGAAAATTAAGACTAAGGCGTCTGAACAGAAAATAATTCTGCCAGATGCCTTTATTTTTTAAATTTAATTAATTTGGGAGGTAATTAAATGAAGAAAGCCTTAAAAAAAATGGTGTCACTGGGAATCTCCGGACTAATGGTCTGGTCATTGACCGCTTGTGGCAATTCCAAACCTGCGGCTCCAGTCTCAGGCACAACCCAGGCTGCGGCGGAAACGAAGGCGGCGGAAGCAGCAAAAGGGAATGCATTAAATGTACATATCGATGTGGAGGTTGCTTCCATGGACCCACAGATTGCTACAGATGGAACATCATTCGAAGTAATTGCGGATACAACGGATGGACTCTATGAACTGGATGCAGACGGGAAACCGGTCCCCGCATTGGCAGAAAGTGTAGATAAGAGCGCAGATGGACTGACTCTTACCTATCATTTAAGGGATGCAAAATGGTCCAATGGAACACCTGTTACAGCTAAGGATTTTGTATTTGCATGGAGAAGGGCAGTGAATCCAGTAACGGCAAGTGAATACGCTTTTATAGTTGGAATCGCAGGCATTAAGAATGCAGATGCAGTTTCTTCTGGTGAAAAACCAATAGAAGAACTGGGAGTGACTGAGGTTGATGATAAGACACTAAAAGTAGAACTTGACGTACCGGTGCCATTTTTTGAATCTTTAATGGCCTTCCCAACCTTCTATCCGGTAAATGAAGAATTTTTCACTAAGTGTGGGGATCAGTATGCAAGTACACCGGATACACTGCTGTCAAACGGACCTTTTAAGATTACCGCCTATGAGCCGGCAGCCACTACCATTACTCTGGAGAAAAAACCCTGATTACTGGGATGCTGGAAAGGTAAAACTTGATGGGATTAATTATCAGGTTATTAAGGATTCCCAACAGGCAATGCTTGCGTATCAGAACGGAGATCTGGACTTAGTCACACTTTCTGGTGAGCAGGTGGAGCAGTTCCAGGCAGATCCTGAATTTAAGAATATTATGGCTGGATATTTATGGTATATGTCACCCAATACCAAGGTTGCAGGCCTTGAAAACCTTAATTTAAGAAAGGCATTGTCCCTTTGCTTTGACAAAGAGGCAGTATGCAAAAATATTTTAAAAGATGGTTCGATTCCGGCATATTTTGCAGTACCAACCCTTCTTGCAACAGGTCCTGATGGAAAAGATTATAGAGAAGATGCAGGAAGCAACTACTTTAAGACAGATAAAGCGGAAGCTTTGAAATATTGGGAAGAGGCGAAAAAAGAACTGGGAGTTGAGAGCCTGACTTACACCATGATTGTGGAAGATACGGAATCTGCCATTAATGTGGCACAGTTCCTTCAGTCAGAGATTCAGACCACCCTTCCGGGAATCACCATTAACTTAGAGCAGATGCCTAAGAAAAACCGTGTAGAGCGGATGCAGGAAGGTACTTTTGAGATTGGTCTTACCCGTTGGGGACCGGACTATGCGGATCCTATGACTTATCTTGACATGTGGATTACTGACAGCCCCAACAACTATGGCTTCTGGTCAAATGCTGAATATGACTCCATTATCCAGTCTGCTAAGAAAGGGGATCTTGCACTTGATCCTGCAGCAAGATGGAAAGCCTTAATTGGTGCAGAAAAAATTGTTTGTGACAATGCTGTGATTCTTCCGGTTTACCAGAAGGGAAATGCAGTAATGCAGAAAGCTGGTGTTGAAGGCGTGGAATTCCACTCCATCGCGATCAACCGTTATTTTAAGAATACGACTAAGAAATAAGACTTTGTGAGTTTTATATTCTGGCTGCCGGAGGGGTTACAGGTCCTGCCTGTTATTCCTCTGGCTGCTTAATTTGGGAGGGTAACGTTTGTGAAACGATATATTGTAAAGAGAATCTGCATTTCAGCAGCCACTTTGCTGGCTATCCTGCTTATATTATTTCTGATGCTGGAACTGATGCCGGGTTCCCCATTCAATGATGAGAAACTAACCCAGTCTCAGGTGGCGCTGTTAAATGCCAAGTACGGTCTGGATAAACCGGTATTCATACGATTTATAAACTATGTGAAAAACATGCTGTCCGGTGACTTTGGGGTATCCTATACCATTTCCAAGAATACGTCTATTACTACTCTTTTAGCAAGCAGACTTCCTATTTCTATTAGAATCGGAGGGCAGGCAGTTTTACTTGGAACTGTGGTGGGACTGGTATTGGGACTCATAGCTGCTTTAAAGCATAATACGATTTGATACCATGACAACGGTTATTTCTGTTCTTGGAGTCAGTCTTCCATCTTATGTATTTGCGCTGGGACTGTCCTATACCCTTGGCTATCAGTTTAAATGGTTTCCTTTATTGTATCAACAGCAGGAAGCGGTAAAATCTTCCGTTCTTCCTACCATCTCCTTAGCCATGTTTACAGTAGCAACCGTAGCCAGGTTTACCAGAACGGAAATGCTGGAGGTTCTGGGATCCGATTATATGCTTCTTGCAGAAAGCAAGGGACTTCCCGGCTGGCGGCTCATACTGATTCATGGATTAAGAAATGCACTGATTCCCATTGTCACAGTTCTGGCACCTCTTGTTGTCAGTCTGATGACCGGTTCACTGGTGGTGGAAAAAATATTCTCCATTCCTGGAATCGGAAGCCTTCTGGTCACGGCCATTCAGTCTAATGATTATAATGTGATCGTAACTCTGGCATTTATATACAGTGCCATGTATATCGGAATCATGCTTGCTGTGGATATCTTATATGGCCTCATTGATCCGCGGATCAGGCTGGCAAAGGAGGATGACTATGAGCAGTCATAACAGGGAATCAGTATCGTTTGAATTTAAGCCCGATGATTTTATTATGGCTGATAACCGCAGGATTGGAATTGACCGGGTTTATCCGGCACAGTCTTACTGGAAAGATGTCATATCTTCTTTCTTGAAAAATAAAGGGGCAGCAGCGGGATTTATTGCTATTGTTTTTTGTCATCTTCCTGGCAATTGCCGGCCCGTATATGAATGGCTATACATACAATGAACAGATCATAGCAAACCAGAACCTTGCGCCAAGAGTTCCGGTTCTGGAAAAGTGGGGCATCATGGATGGATCAGAGATCATGAACACCTCCACTGGTAAAGTTACGGTTAACCGGTACATTGATCCGCAAAAGACTACCGGACTTGAAAATACTTATTACTGGTTTGGTACGGATGTACTGGGCAGGGATATATTTACCAGGACGTTTATGGGAACCAGAATCTCCCTTTACATTGCTTTGGTGGCTGTTCTTGTTGATATGTGCTTTGGCATGAGCTACGGTCTGATCAGCGGATATTTTGGCGGTGCAGTGGATAATGGCATGCAGCGCTTTGCGGAGATTTTAAATGGAATTCCAACCCTTGTCATTGTTACCCTTCTTATGCTGGTGTTAAAGCCAGGGCTTGCAACCATCACTCTGGCACTTGCAATTACCGGATGGATTGGTATGAACCGGGTCGCCAGAGCCCAGGTTTTAAAGCTGAAGGAACAGGAGTTTATTCTTGCATCCAGAACACTTGGAGCGGGGGGATTTCTATTTGATTTTTAAGGAAATACTTCCAAACATTTTTGGTCAGCTGATCATTATGTCCATGTTTTCCATACCAAACGCAATCTTTACGGAAGCATTTCTTGCATTTATCGGCCTGGGGGTTCCGGCACCATTAGCTTCTCTAGGCTCACTGATCAGCGATGCGTTTAAGTCCTTCACAACCCATCCCTATATGATCATATCACCGGTAATCGTTCTGGCAGTTATTATGCTCAGCTTTAATATGCTGGCAGATGGACTGAGAGATGCGTTTGACCCCAAGATGAAAGAGATGTAGGAGGCAGATTATGAATAAAGATAAGGTTTTATCAATCAGAGATTTATCCATCTCGTTTCAGACCTCTGCCGGCGAAGTAAATGCCATCAGAGGAGTCAATCTGGATTTATATCAGGGGGGGAAACGCTGGCTATCGTGGGAGAATCGGGTTCCGGAAAATCAGTTACTGTAAAGGCAATTATGGGTATATTAAGCGGAAACGGAAAAGTAAAGAGCGGAACCATTCATTTTACCTCACGTAAAAGTGGGGAGGAGATAAAAGAAGAACTATTGTCATTTAGTAAAAAAGAAATGCGCCGCCGGATTAATGGCCGCCGGATCGCCATGGTATTTCAGGACCCTATGACTTCTTTAAATCCCACTATGCCTATTGGCAGTCAGATTATGGAAGGAATGCGGTATCATTATAAAACCAATAAAAAGGAAGCGTATGAAAAAGCGGTGAAGCTTCTTGACCTGGTAGGGATTACAGAGCCGGAAAAGAGAATGAAAAGTTATCCTCATCAGCTTTCCGGTGGGATGAGACAGAGAGTGGTAATCGCAATTGCTTTGTCCTGTGATCCTGAGATATTGATTTGTGATGAACCAACTACAGCTTTGGACGTAACCATTCAGGCTAAAATCCTGGAGCTGATTAAAGATATTCAGAAGAAAACAGGGATTTCTGTCATCTACATCACCCATGATTTAGGCGTTGTGGCAAAGGTGGCGGATTATGTGGCAGTGATGTATGCGGGTAAAGTGGTAGAAAAAGGGCTTTCTGAGGAGATCTTTTATGATCCCAGACACCCCTACACCTGGGGATTGTTATCTGCCATGCCGGATTTGGATACCAATGACGAGGTGCTTTATACCATTCCCGGAAGTCCGTTCAATATGCTAAATAAAACAGAGGGTGATGCATTTGCAGAGAGAAACCGGTTTGCTTTAAACATTGATTATCGTCTGGAACCGCCGATGTTCCAGGTCACGGAGACTCATTATGCGGCAACATGGCTTCTTCATGAAAATGCACCTGCTGTGTCAATGCCAGAGGCGTTAAAGGAGAGGATAAAGAGACTGGGGGAGGAGGTGAATCTGCTTGGAGGAGAATAGAAAACCACTATTGGAAGTAAAAGATTTAAAGCAGCATTTTAAGCTTGGCAGGAAGTTTTCCATAAAAGCAGTTGATGGAGTTTCTTTTCAAATTTACCCCGGAGAGACCTATGGTCTGGTAGGAGAATCGGGAAGCGGAAAATCTACCATTGGAAGGTCTGTTATCCGTCTGTATGAGCCAACTTCTGGTGAGGTGTGGTTTCAGGGTACAAAAATTTCGGGAAAACTTTCCTCTCAGGATACAAAGCATTTAAGAACTAACATGCAGATGATCTTTCAGGATCCCATGGCTTGTTTAAATCCCAGAAAAAAAATTCTGGACATTGTTGCACAGGGACTTGATATTCACCACATGTACACAACACCCCAGGAGAGAGAGGAAAAAGTGTACCGGATTCTTGATATGGTGGGGCTTTCCAGGGAACATGCCAATCGTTATCCCCATCAATTTTCGGGAGGTCAGAGGCAGCGGATCGGAATTGCAAGAGCGCTTATTATGGAACCGGAGTTAATTATTGCAGATGAGGCGATTAGTGCATTGGATGTTTCCATTCAGGCCCAGGTTGTAAACTTAATGAAAGAGCTACAAAAACAGACGAAAACAGCCATATTATTTATCGCTCATGATTTGTCCATGGTAAAATATATTTCTGACAGGATCGGAGTTCTCCATTTGGGGCATTTGGTGGAAACAGGGACAACAGAAGAGATATTCTTAAGACCGATCCATCCCTATACAAGATCTTTATTGTCTGCAATACCAAAGCCGGATCCTGTTTCAGAACGGAGCCGTACGGCATTTACCTATAACTTGAAAGAAATGGGGATTGATTATCTGTCGGGGACAACGCATCACGTAGAGGGTGAGCATTATGTTCTTGGAACAGATAATGAGGTAAAACGGTGGATGACCGATGATTTCTTACAACAATAAAAAAAGAGGGTATGCACATTGACGGGCATACCCTCCTTTTTAGTCTTATCACTTAATTTAATCTTTCAACTGAAACTGTTTCATCAGAGACTTAAGCATCTGAGCCTGACCTGCCATCTCCTCGCTTGCGGCAGCACTCTCTTCCGACGTGGCGGAATTCGTCTGAACTACGCTTGCAATCTGGTCAATGCCCTGTGTAACCTGGCTGACTGCAGTGGCCTGCTGTTCGGATGCGGTGGAAATCTGGTAAACAAGGTTGGCTACTGTCTGGGATGATAATACAATGCGGTCCATGGATTCCTTTGTTTCTTTTGCAATGTGATTGCCGGATTCTATGGAAGCCAGTGCACGTTCAATCAGTACAGCCGTATTCTTGGAAGCTTCCTGACTCTTATTGGCAAGATTTCGAACTTCGTCTGCGACTACTGCAAAACCTTTTCCTGCATCACCTGCTCTTGCAGCTTCTACCGCTGCGTTCAGTGCCAGGATATTGGTCTGGAATGCAATGTCTTCAATGGTCTTTATAACCTTGCTGATTTCAGAAGATGCTTCGCTAATGGTATCCATAGCAGAATTTAAATGTTCCATACGGGTTTTACCGAACTCTACCTCTGCAGAAGTTGCTTCAACCTGGGTATTTGTTTCTTTTGCATTCTCAGCATTTTGATTGATATTACTTGAAATATCGTTAATCGTTGCAGCCAGCTCCTGAATGGAGGAAGCCTGTTCTGTGGCGCCCTGACTGAGCGCCTGAGCACTGCTTGCAACCTGTTCAGCTCCACTTGCAACCTGATCAGATGCCTGGGTTATTTTACTCATAACATCATTAAGGGAATCAGTAAGATCCTGAATGGAGATCTGAACACCCCGAAATTCACCTTTAAATTCTTCCGGATCGTGAGGAATATTAAAATCCCCGTCCGCCATATGCTGTGTAGTTTCGGAAATATAATTCATATAGTAGGAGATCCGTTCCATCATGGTTCTCATGCTTTCAGCAAGATGTCCTAATTCGTCATTGGAAGTATACTCAACATGACAGTTTAAGTTACCCTGAGCCATCTTGTCAGCTACGTCTTTTAATTCATCAATTGGTTTTATAATACCCCGGGTGATATAGATTGCAATGAATATAGATGTTGCAATGGATCCCAGTATGATAATTATCATAATAAAGATGAAGATATTAGCCTGCTCCTCCAAATTGTGGGATTTAATATTGCCTTCATTGGATTTATTTGCCAGCATCGTATTAATGGTATTGGCGATATCAGCTGCCAGAGGGGCTGCCTGGCTGCGGAAAGTGGCCATGGCTTCCTGGGTGGATTTACCTGCAAGTTCTATGGTATTGCTTCGTATACCTTCGTATTTGGTCATTTTCAACAAGCTGGCTGTAAAGTTCTTTCTCAGCTGGAGTCTTCATTCGAGTCTCCACCTGCTTCATCATCTTATTAATTGTATCAACCTGTGTGTTTAAATTCTGCTTCTGTTTTTCTGTTTCAGATGCATCCTCTGAAAAGATTATGTATAAAACTGTTGCGCGATGTGCCTGAAATGCTTGCCCAAGGCTTCCGATATCTCCCTGTGCGAAACCATAATCCTGTAATTCAATACTATACTCCTGATTGACTTTGTGGATGAGCAGGATTCCTATGGTTCCTGCAAGACCAGAAAATAATACTACAATAAGGAATGTAAGCAATAACCGTTTTCCAACTTTTAACTTTTTCAGCATGTGTTTTCCCTTCTTTACCTTTGTTTTTCATATACCTTTATTCCATAAAAATTCTTAAACTCATTGTAAAATAATTCCGTTTATAACAATATTATAAAGCAATGGTAAGAATTAGTAATATCCAATATATGGTATTATTGCAATATTATAGTTGCTTTATTGACATTAGTCAAGAACAGTTAATGACAATTATTCCGCATAAGGTCCCCCCCGTTTTAGGGAAGTTTTAACGTTATTTTCCCTGTGATATGAGAAATAGAATCGAGAGGTGTTTATTGGAATCATTGTTACATTGTTCCCATCCACTGATTCCTGACCGCAGATCTGTTGACTTAAAGCCGTAAACTGTATATGATAAGACTCGGACTTCACATAATAGCTTCTTTTGGTGAGGCAGGAAATTAATCTGTCTGCATATGAGGGGGAATATGATGAGACGAGTAGATAGTAAAAGAAATTTGCTTTTTATCGTAACAATCATTTTGATGTCAATCTATTTAATCTGGAGGCTTGTATTTACGCTGCCTTATCACCAGGGCACAGCAAATATGATTTTTGGAATTCTTTTGTATACTGCGGAAGCAGTTACTGTCTTTACCACCTTTGAACTTTTTTACCAGAAAATGCGTATGAACCGGTATCATCTGGAATGCCCGGAAGTACCGGCTGAATATTATCCTGACGTCGATGTTTTTATTGCTACTCATAATGAACCTGCAGATATTTTATATAAAACGGTTAATGCCTGTACATTTATGGAATATCCGGATAAGAATAAGGTTCACATCTATCTTTGCGACGATGGAAACAGAGAAGAGATTGCAAAACTGGCAGAAGAATTTCAGATTGGATATCTGGGACTTGCTAATAATAAACATGCAAAATCAGGAAACTTAAACCATGCTTTAAGCAGGACAAATTCCCCGTTAATTGCAACATTCGATGCAGATATGATACCACAGAGAACGTTTTTAATGAAAACAGTTCCTTATTTTCTGCTTTCCAGATTTAAGAAGGAAGATGGGGACTGGAAGTTAAGAGCGGAAGGAGAGATAGATAAAAAATTCCGGATGGGGATAGTCCAGACCCCTCAAAGCTTTTATAATCCGGATTTATTTCAATTTAATCTCTATGCAGAAGGTAACATTCCAAATGAACAGGATTTCTTTTCAAAAGAAGTGAACATAATGAGAAATTCCTCCAATGCAGTTGCCTATACCGGAAGCAATACGGTAATTTCCAGAGAAGCTCTGGAGGAAATCGGTGGCTTTCCTTATAACACCATAACAGAGGATTTTGAGACAAGTATACGTATTCAGAAAGCTGGTTATATCACTTATGCAACAGATGAGATTCAGGCAGCAGGACTGACAACGACCACAGTAAAATCCATGTTAAAGCAGAGAGTCCGCTGGGCAAGAGGCGTAATTCAGAGCTTGCAAAATACTAAGGCTATAGTTACAAAGAAGCTTTCACTGCCTGCAAGAATCACTTATTTAAACAGCTTTTTATATTGGTGGTCATTTTTTAACCGTCTGATCTTTATTCTTTCGCCAATTCTCTTTGCTTTATTTGATTTTAAGATTGTGAACAGCGGATTCTGGGATGTAATTGTTTTCTGGCTACCTGCTTATATATTTTATAGCACTTCAATGCGGTATTTATCAGGAAATATCAGAAATCAGAGATGGAGTCAGGTCATAGACACGATCTTCATGCCGTATTTGATTATTCCTGTGATACTTGAAACACTTCATATTCATCAGAGAAAATTTAAGGTTACCAATAAGAAGAGAAACCAGAATGAATCACGATTTGGCTATATTCTTTATGCGATTCCCCATATTATACTTCTTATTTTGTCGGCAGCTGCCATGATACGGTTTGTCAACGGAAAATATGGCTGGGCACTTTTATACAGCAGCGTCATAATATTCTGGATCGCATACAATATGGTCGCACTGTTTTATGCTATCTTTTTTTTATGCTTGGAAGACCAGCTTACAGAAAATCGGAACGTTTTGTGGCAAATGAAAAAATAGTGGTGGAGTATAAGGGACAGGAATATGAGGCTGTCACTGTGGATTTATCTGAGAATGGAGTGGCATTTCGTATGGAAACACCGGTTTATTTACCGGAGCAGGAAGCCATTCATTTTACTGTTATATCCAACCATTATAAGGCCCGTCTTTGCGGGAATATAAAGTATGTGAAAAAGGATGAAGCTGAAGGGGGTTGGCGTTATTCAGCCTTAGTAGAACCGGAAGATGAAGGCAGCAGGCGTCAGTATATGCAGCTTATTTATGACAGGGTTCACAGTCTGCCAATGGAAATGAATCTTTGGATCACTGCTTATGACGATATGATAAGAAATATAAAAAAGAGGCTCAGTAAAACATTTTCCGATCAGAGAAAATTACCCAGGATACCTGTTAATAAGGAGATTGCTTTTTCTAATGGAGCGACCTGCAAAGTAGTAAACTTTAATTTCAATTATTTTTCTGTTCTGAATTTTGATGCAAATGGGAATGAGGAAGAGCAGTTTGATTATAATACAGAGAAAGGAATCAAACTGACTTTAAAGAGAACAGGAAAATACCGGCAGCATTCGGTGGAAGAGCTGTTGGCAGTTACTAATATTGATGAACTGATTGAAAAAAATCAAATCGATCAAATCCTGTCTGATATTTCAAATACGGACGAAGGTGAGAAATAAAAAATGTTATGGCTGCTTCAAAGTGGATTGATAATTTTGCTGATAGGTTCAATGACTGGTTATATGCTTTTTTCAAAGGAGTTACTTCAGCTTCAGAGTGAATTTGTTCCTGTTTTTGTTTGTTCCTCTTTGGCCTGCGGGGTTTATTTCGCGGGCCTTGCGGGGTATTTATACCCTGGAGCCGTGATTCTTCTGACAGGTGGAGTTTTACTTGCAGGTATTTATGGGGTCAGGATTCTATTTAAGAAATATAAAATCCATGCAGAGATTACTTTATTTAATACTTTGTTTGTGATTGGCAGCCTGTTCTTTTTTTATCTGTTATACAAGAGCAGGCTGATTCACTATGACAATTTTTCTCACTGGGCAGTGGTTCTAAAGCAGATGTTAAGCACCAATGCATTTCCGGATGCTTCCTCTGCGCTGATCGATTTTAAAAATTATCCATTGGGAACTTCTTCGTTTATCTATTTTATCTGCCGGTTTGCGGGGCATTCAGAGGCAGTAATGCTGGTTGCTCAGGGACTTTTAATCTTTTCCTGCTTTTATGCTTTGTTTGGTGTCATAACGGAAAAAAAACGGTTTTTACTCTATGCGTTTTTAGCGGCAGGCTGCTCTACACTTTCTGTGTTTAATATTACTATAAGAATCAGCAATCTGCTGGTTGATTTTTTGCTGCCAATTTTCACGTTGGTTTTATTTGCTGTTATTGACCGGTACGAGAAACAATTGGTAAAGGCATGTTTTGTAATTGCGCCGGTTGCCGGGCTTTTAATGATTATTAAGAGTACTGGAACGATTTTCGCAGGGATTGGGTTTTGTTATCTTATATTTATATGGTTAAGAAACAGGGATAGGAATTTGGTTAAGAATGGATTTGCGGTACTTCTTTCCATTGGAGTGGCATTGATTCCCTGGCTATTGTGGAGCTGGCATATGGCGGCGGCCTTCAAGGGAGTTGAAAATAAGTTTGATGTGGCACGACAGGTGGATACCGTGTTTGGTGGGAAGACTCAGGAGGAAGTCAGGCAGATTGTAAGTCTGTTTATTCAGTCAGTTTTTGATTTGAAAAGCAGACCGTTTATGGGGATTTTGGCGTTTAATCTGATGGCAGCGGGAGGCAGTATATTTGCCTGGGTAGTGTTGAAAAAGAACTGGAGACTGTGGAAGGCTTTAATTGCCCTTAATGTTGTAGTTATATTATATTATGCTGGTATTCTGGGGTTATATATTTTTTCCATGCCTTCTGATGAGGCACTCAGGCTGGCGGGATTTGAACGTTATGCTTCCAGCATTGTAGTTCTTTTTGCGGGAGGTCTGGTGTTATGCGCGACCGGTGATTTGGAACGGACTTTTTATTATAGAATCGGACAGGTTCCGGATCTGATGGCTTTTAAAAGTGTGGATAGCAAGGATCGGTATCAGAAAGGGGTGATTGTCTGCATTGCATTGGCGGTTATCCTTCTGATGTCGGAGTTTAATGGTATGGAGACAATACGGGAATCTTATACTTCTACTTTGCCTTATAAAGTACGGCAGGTCACTGGAGACCGGTGGTATCTTGATGGGAAGATGGATGAGAGCAGGTATTTGTTTTATGCAACGGATGCGGACGGACAGGTGACGGATTATTATCTGCAGTATATTGGGAAATATATGCTTTTTGCGCCTCATGTGGATGGTATCTGCGCTTTCTATGAAGATAATATGGACAATCTTCTGAGCGGGTATGATTATCTTGTAGTGGTGGAGAGTGACGTGGAGGCGCGGTATTTGCTTAGGAAGCATTATGGGGTAGCGGGGGAGGTTGGGGTTTATCGGGTTGAGAGAGATGGGGGGGGAGGGTTGGATTGGAACGTCTGGATACTGATTTTTTAAAGACTAATATGAGTAAATGGGATTTGGTTTGTATAAATAAAATCTCCCGGGTATAAAGCTATAACCGGGAGATAAATATTAATAACTAAATTTATACATTAATATCTCTTTCAATGAGAATATTTTTAACACTGTCTCTGATGGAGGCTGGGACGTCCTCTATAGTTTTACAGGTTTCATCTGTTTTAATACTTCGCTCAATCAGATCTGCATATACAGTTGAAATTGATTTCATATCCGGCGTCGTTGATAATTTATTGCCAATTTCTGCAGTGGTATTTTTTAACAACGCAAATATGGAATCCATAGAGAGCTTTAATTCATAGATATCAGTAAGCAGACTCTGAATTTCTACTACTTTATCATTAAGCTCTTCAAACAATTCTCTTTCCGTAGGAATATATCTAACCGGAATTTTTGAACCATCCTCAAGAATACGATAAAAGATTCCGTTCTCATACAAATCCCCAATCCCAACAGCGTATCTGCTTGATTCCACTGCAAAGGCATTATCACCGAAAGAGGCTCTTGCTAATGCATTGGCTAATGTATAGTCATCACATATAATAACGTTTTTTACTACGTTTTCAAAGATAATAGCATAGATATTATTTGACATAAATTGATTCTCCTTTTTGTTTTTTTTGGCGTTTTATAACGCCTTAAGTTATGTTAATAAGGGACACTCTAACTCAAATTTCTAATGTATATGAAAACGGCAGTCTGACAGCTTAAAGCCATCAGACCACCGGTAACAAGGAGTGTTATGAGAAAGGGATTTTCAATTATTACCTTTCCATATTAGTAAAATTACAATCGAACACATGTTTGTATTTTGCCCTTATAATATCAGGGTTCTCAAGTCCCTTATGATAATACCGGGTTAAAATGAACTCAGTCTACACAGTTGTTTTATTACGGTAACGCCTCATTTTCATTTTCTGAAGTTCTTTACGGTGAGAGGTCTTACATAAATCGCACCTGCAATCTCTGCTAGCCGCTTCTGCTTTAGCTTTCCGCAATCTATGCAGGTGATACTCTTTATTCCTAATGGAGTATAATAAGGATTCTTCTTTACACAATCTTTGCAGTATTTCTTATTAACAGATGTTTTACGGATTAAGATACCGCATCCGGAACATCTTATATAACCCTCACCTTTATAAAGCCGCCACTCATAACCCAGCTTACGGTAATCGGTAATGTAGAGCCTCTTCTCAGATTCATTATTAACAAATAACACCTTTATGCTCAGATTGTCGATCTTGTTAGCAAAATCAATCAGACCAGCTTCTTTCAGCTTGTGAAAGCGAATGTCTTTTTCATAAGAATTAGTAGTAATACAGGCAAGTCTGTAAATTTCACTGTCCGGATTATTTACCCAGTTTTGATTGTTTTTATTTCTATAATTATGATACTTTGCCAGACATAAAAGGGTAAATGCAAGACGTTCCAAAACCTTATCTTTGATCTGACTAATAACATCGAGTTCATTAGAAGTAATCCAGACTCCGTCACATTGGCATAGAGGATACTTCAGGGCTCGCTCTGCACAGTTTTCTATGCTGCTTGTCCAGTCCACAGGATTATATCTTGGATAATGCTGCTTCATAAAATCCTGAAGTTGCTCAATCAGTTTATCACCATTGCAGTCCCGGATATGATAATAATAGCGGGCCAGAAGGCTAAGGGTCTGATAGGGTTTTGAAAAATCAACCTGATCAGATGTAAGTAATTGTTCTGCATAATTTTTTTCATTTAAAATAATCAAAGTAACTCATCCTCTCCTAATTTCTTTTCTTTTATAATGAACGATTCTCCTCCAAATTTAAAATCCCCTTCTGTTTCTGTCAGTACAGGAAAATGTATGGTGTTATTATTTTTTGTAAGAAGATTTTGTATAATGGTATCTCCGCAGACATCCCACACAAACTGCTTCGATTTATTGGTGGTGTAGCACATATCCAGAAGAATTTCACACAATTCCAGAGCATTAGGGCAAATGGATTCACAGGCTGAACGAAATTTCATCATCATCATAGCCCGGTTTGCAGCGGCCTCTTCTTTATCTAAACGCTGGGTTTTAGCAGTCTGCTGATAGAGCTTCAAAGTCTCATCATATTCTTTTTTTATAGTTTCAATTTTTTTATAATCACTTTTCTGATAGTTAATACCACATTTTAAAATGGTGTAGTCAAATGCAGCATCATTTTTTCGGTCAGTGAGAAATTGACCAAATTCATCTTCAAATAAATGGCAGATCCGATTGATAGTACAGAGATTGTTTCCGGTTGGCATAAATTTTGATGGTATTCCAGAAACTCTGCCTGCTCAGGTGTATAATTCGGAATCTGTTCAAGATCCTTAAGAGGCATTTGGAAACGCCGAATACATTTCTTATTGCTGTCAGTAGTGTACTTTTTATATTCCTTCATAAGGTCAGGGTATATGTATCTCATAAAATAAGGCTTTTTGTCAGCTACTAAGTGAGAGCAAATTTTTTTAAATTCCTTTTCTTCTTCTGTTGTTTCAGGTAGCTGGACGCAGGCTGCTTTATCATACCAGTACCTGGGCATTGGCTTTGAAAGGATTCCCTTGGCCTTATCTATTGAATTTTGCTGGTAATGCTGACCGCACATAATTCTGTATTCAAGTATCCTATATTCCTGGCTATCCCGCCTAAAGCTGGACTGAAGTTCAATCATAGAGGTGATTTTATTGGTTGTAGAGCCAATTTCATCACCAAAGGACAAAATATTTGCTTTGACAAGATGGGATTCGTCTGGAACAATCTTTTCTGCCTGCCGTTGAACGCATTTTATAGTAGGAACGTTTCTGGTATTTTTCAAAATGATTTCGTTATCGGTGGTAAAAAAACTATCACTGTCTTTATCCGCTCCGTTTAAAGCATCGCAGGTGGAATCCCAGGAATTAAGTATCATTCCGGTCTGATTGTACTGATACCAGTAATCCATTTCCTGGCTGTGAACCACCGACTGCTTCCGAATGTTGTTGTGACAGGTCATGGGAGCGCGAAAACATGCAATTTCTTTTACACCTTTTGATATCCAGTATCGGTGATATACTTCTCCTGATTTTAATAGCCCGGTAACCGGAAGACCAAAGATCGACTGAGCCAGAGAGTAAAGGTCTCCAGATACAATGGCGTAATTGCCGGAAAGCTGAATGGATCCTTTGGCGGCCATCTGAGTCCTTTTTTTAATCATTCCATAAATTTTACCCAGTATAAAAGGATCATTCATCATCCGGGGATCAATCATGAGTGCCTTGATAAAATCATTGTTCAGGTACTCCATTTGATCCTCTTTTAAATACATTCCTTTTAAGAAAACAAGGGTTTTCCCCCAGTCAATGCATAAGGCACCTTTCAGTTCTTCCATAGTAGGCTCACAGAGTTGGATTAACTCTTCCTCTGTAAGTTCATAGGTTTGAAGAAACTGATAATTTGCATTTCTAACATGTTCCAGCTTAAGAGGTGTGGTTTTTGATACAGAAAACTGATAATGGTTTTTCATGGAGCAGCAAAGAAAATGCTCCAGACTTTTATAGGAATCCCAGAGCTTTACCATTGAAGTGGTAAGTATGACATCAAAATCCCGGACATCCCGAATTGCCCCCCAGGCATCGGTAATCATAAAGTTACCGTGGTTGATTTTACGGGCAAAATCCACATAATCGAATGTAAAAAGCATCCCTTTTGTCCATGCAAAGCGCGTATTGATGCCGGTAATAGTCTTATCTTCTGCTAAATCTCCATGGAGTTCTTTGTTAACAAGTCTGGAATATTCCGGAGTCATAAGACCGTATCCGTCAGAATCACAATAATTGATTTCATAATCTTTTTCATAAGTCATTTCTGGCTCCGCGCCATCCTTATCCTGTATAAGGATCACATCTTCTTTCCAGGACACATTACAGTCTTTTACAATTACGATGCGCGGCATGGAGACGGGAATGGAGCCACTGCAGATCAAAGCCTGATAGGCTTCCAGCTTGGCCGGTATCAGCTTTTTGTTTAAATCTCTGTCATTGTCCATACGATTTTTAATTTCATCGTAAATACGCTTACTTATATAAGTTATTGTAGACTTTTTGACACCACCGTTAGTGCCCAAAAGTCTTCGATAACTGGTGCTATTTACTGAAAATCCTTTGTTTGCTCTGTAATAATCCTTGCTTGAATTCATAATCAGATAAAGGCAGTCTTTCTGATATTGGAGATCGTATAACTTCTTGTATAATTCTTTTATCTGTTTTTTAACTTCTTCGCATCTTTCCATTTTTTTTAGTATTTTTAATTTCTGTTTAATAGAAATAACCTTGCTGTCTATATCCGCATTGCCGTTTAATTCCATAATCCAGCGCAGCAGCTGGCTGTCTCCTGTAGCTACCACATCACTTTTGTTATTAAGTGCAACGGAAAGTGGAAGTGTTAAGTTCCAGTCAGCTTTAGCAAGGCGTTTGCTTTGCAGCTTATAGATATATTTGTGACAGGATTGTTCTCTGGTCAATTGTTTTCTCCCCCTTATTATTTCGTTTTAAGTATTATTTTTGTTCTGCATCTTTGCTTTTTCTGCCTGAATTTTACGTTCTTCCGGCGTATATGGGGGTATATGGCGCTGATTTGTACGTTCGGTGCAGAAATCGCGAATACTGAGCTCGCCTGCATAGACTCTGTGAAATTCTTCTCTTGTTGGTATGGTTGGTTTATTAAATGATTTCATATAGATTGGCTCTCCTTTTTGTTTTTTATCTTTTGGCAGTTTGCCAGTCAGATATTTTTAAAATAGGAGAGAAGAAATATAGGAAGTAAAATTTAGAAGTTTAAAAAAGGGGTATATTTGTATATCGTTTATTTTGTGGTGTGGACAAATAGTAACACGAAGTAGACAAAATGTCAACTGCTGATTTTAATAGTTTTATATTATTGACTCTTGACTTCATAGGTTATCAGTGTTATCATGGCAATAGAACATGTGTTCGAAAGAGAGGAAACAGGGGAAGAATAAAACCATATTTTGAGAAGATAGTATAATTTATTTATACGTGGTATATTTTATAGGTTAGGTTGTGGGACAATTACTTTATAGAAAAATTGATAATAGCATATAAAAACAGCAGAAAATATCATGCAATATGCCTTCTTACTGATTAAACTAAACTCAGAACAGGAGGAATAATAATATGATACATGTAACAGCTTATACCGTAAACCTGGAAGGTAACAATTATGAAGTAGGTTACCAAGCCGGAAAGTTTATGGGAGAGAATTCCCAACTGAGATCACTTCATACCCAATCGGTGGAAGGATTTGGAGCAGGTTATTTTAAAGAGGCACAGACATTGTTCAGCCGATGGTGTCCGGGATTGAATGAGGAAATTCAGGGATTTGCGGATGCGTTGCAGGTCAAGGCGGAACAGATATATTTCTATGGAATGACTTATCTTTTACCCCGTTGCAGCCAGGTTGCACTTTTACCATCTATGACGGCAGAACAAAAAACCTCTTCTTGCCCGGAACTATGAATTTAATCACGAGGCAGAGGATTTTTGTCTTGTAAAAACTAATATTACGGGAAAGTTTGCCCATATTGGCACCAGCGTACTGTTTTTTGGGCGGGATGATGGTATTAATGAGCATGGACTTGCGGTAACCATGAGTTCCTGTGGTTTTCCAGTAGGGGCGATGCCTTATATGCGGGAGCCAAAGATGAAAGGTCTACAATTCTGGGCAGTCATTCGGGCTTTATTGGAGAACTGTAAAGATGTAAGGGAAGGCCTTGAGTATATTCGTGATATGCCAATTGCATATAACCTGAATTTAATACTACTTGACCAGGCTGGCAACGCAGCTTTGGTAGAAACCATGGATGGAAGATTATCCTATAAAAAACTGGATTCCACTTCACCTCAACAGTTTTTACATGCCACCAATCATCCGGTCTTACCGGAATTAATTCCTTATGAACCCAAAGCATTTGTCCATTCTTTGAAACGCTACGATTACATTACAGGAACCTTGACCGACGCCAGTAAAGTTACCAGAGACCAGTTGAAGCATATGCTTTTGTCAAAATATCCCGAGGGATTGTGTACCCATTATTACGAAGAGTTTTTTGGCACTACGAAGAGCATGATTTTATCGCCGGCAGATAAATCAATTGATATCTGTTGGGGCGGCAGAGAAGAGAATAGCTGGGAACGTTATAAAGTGAGCGATACCATGAAAGAAACAGCCAGGGAAATTGGATTGAATTTCGAAAACGCCGATCCGGATATTTATACATACCGGCCGCTTCTATAAAAGGAGAGATTTATTATGGATTACCGGAAGTCGCTGGAGCAGGCAGTGATTTATATCGAAGCCAACTTAAGAGAAAACATTCGTGTAGAAGAAGTGGCCAGGGCTGCGGGTTATTCCTACTATCATCTCAATCGTCAATTCTATTCCCTTCTTGGTGAAACCATAGGAAGTTACATTAAAAACGCCGCCTTGCCGATGGAGCAAAGCGGCTGCTCTATACAGATGAGAGAATTATTGATATTGCAATTGACAGTGGATTTGAGTCATCAGAAGCATTCAGCAGGGCATTTAAAGCAGTATATAGGGTGAGTCCTCAGCTGTACCGTATCAATCGGCTGGATGCTTATGTTGGAGCAAAAGAACGATTGGATCAGGGACTTTTACAGCATCTAATATCTAACGTAACGGTTCATCCCCAAATTGTGACCATGCCAGAGATTAAAGTGGCAGGAATACGGGGTGATACCACACTCTCTGATATAAAGTTAAGAGATCTTTGGAAAAATGCAAACAGTATGCGCAGCCAGATACCCAATCTGGTAAAGGGAGGCAGAGGTTTTGGGATTTGCGAAGCCTGCAATGAAAATACTTTGTATACCATGAATGACTTTGTTCTATTTACTGAAGTGGCGGGTTTTGAAGTGGATTCATTTCAGGACCTTCCACCACAATTTGTAAAAAAAGTTCTGCCTGCAGGAAGGTGTGCTGTTTTCACTCACAGGGGAAGTTTAAGAATGCTTCCTCAGACCTTTGAATATATTTGGGGAACCTGGTTTCTGGAAACAGAAGAGGAATTGGATTCGCGGGAAGATTTTGAACTCTACGATAATCGGTTTCTGGGCTACGATCATCCTGATTCCGAAGTGGATCTATATATTCCCATTCGATAATCCATGGAATTAGAGAGATAGAGTTGGCTTACTTGCAAAATCCCCCCGACTCCCTTATGATAGTAGATACATAACTATTAATTTATTTGGGATAAGAAAGGTAATATTATGTTTACAAAACAAAGCCTGAAACAGAATTTAAAAGAAATGGGAATTCAGCCTGATGACACATTATTGGTTCATTCATCCATGAAAGCAATTGGAGAGGTTGAAGGTGGAGCAGATACTGTATTGGATGCATTCATGGAATATTTATCTGAAGGTCTTTTAATACTGCCCACTCATACATGGTATACCATGTCGGAATATCATAATGTTTATGATCCACGGATAGAGCCGGCTTGTGTAGGGATTTTACCCAATCTTTTCATGAAACGGAAAGGTGTTCTTCGTTCTCTTCATCCCACCCATAGCTTAGCAGTCTACGGAAAGGACAGCGAAGCCTTTATTGAAGGGGAGGAGAATCGTACAACCCCCTGCCAGCCAGGCGGAAGCTATGACCGCTTAATGGAAAGAGGAGGTAAGATCCTGCTTCTCGGTGTGGGACATGAGAGGAATACCTTTATTCACTGTGTGGAAGAGCATTTAGATGTGCCTGACCGTCTTACTAAGGAGCCCACATATTTTAAGATAGTAATGCCGGACAAACAGATAAAACCTTGCTTCATGCACCGGCATGAAAATTCCGTAACAGACCATATCTCAGAAAATTATAAAAACTGGAGCGGGCTTTCTATGACAGACATGCAGCAGTAAAGACCACATTTGGCAATGCCGCCTGTATTCTGTGTGACACAAAACCAATTTTTGAAGTGACAAAAGACGTCCTGTCCCATCAGATCAATTGCCTGATTGAATTGGAGACTATTCCGAAGGAGTGGTGGCAGAAATAATAAGGCAGATTCTGGGCATGACTTGCATTTGTATCAGATTTGTGCTATAGTATCACCCGTAATAAGGCCGTGGAACCCTTTCTTTTACAGGGGATTTCACAAAAAAAAGACCGGTGTGTTCGAGACCTTCCACACCTAAAACAAAACTAAAGGAGAATTAAATATGAATTACAAATCATCAGGGAAAACCCATTTCATGGTTTTTTCCGCAGTTATCGCTGCAATCTACACGGTGCTGACTATGGCGTTTGCCCCAATCAGCTTTGGACCTGTCCAGTTTCGGATTTCCGAAATGCTATGTATTCTCCCCTTTTTTACGCCAGCCGCAATTCCAGGATTATTTATCGGTTGTTTCCTGTCCAATTTTTTGTGCGGTGCAGCAGCTCTTGATGTGGTTTTTGGAAGTCTTGCCACTCTGATCGGAGCCATTGGAGCGTATAAACTTCGGGGAAATAAATGGCTGGTCTGTATTCCACCCATTGTGTCCAATGTACTTATTATTCCATGGGTTCTTCGATATGCTTACGGTTCGCCGGATATGATCTGGTATGCGATGGTTACTGTTGGCATTGGGGAAGTTCTAGCAGTGGGAGTATTGGGGAACATTTTGCTGGGCGTACTTAATAGGTATAAACATATTATATTTGGCCGCTTTTTATCGGATCCGGTTTAAATAGAAGATCAAAAACTTAGTAACTCCTGACCCAGTTAAAAGTCAGGAGTTTTTTGTTGATTTCTCTTTCAATAGATAGTTACATGTGGTAAAATATATTTATCTGAAACAATGTTATGTAACCGATATGTAACCGCTTTTATATATAATAAATTTGTAAACAAAGGACTATGGTGAAGGGATGACAGTTGGAAGAATGAGTGTGGTTCGTAATGGAGATAGATATTTTACAATAGCAGTAGATGAATTTGAAGATAGCAGTATTAAAGGAGTTTTATTCCATGACAGAGACTCAGAAGGTATATTATTTGATAGTCTTCTGGAGATGTTTTTTAATATGGATCGGATCTTTGATCAACTGGGAAGCCCGAAACAGACAGTTCAGAGGCGGCAGTTTTCCGGAATAGAAGATCTTTCTCCGGAAATAAAGAAAAGTAATGAAAAAGAAAGAGCCGGTAAACTGGCCACTTTTTATGTTTTTGTACAGTATCGGTATTATGCAAGCTGGCAGGGGAACTTTAAGTGGATCGAAGGAGACGAAAAGATACCATTTGAAAGTGAACTTGATTTAATTCTTTCCATGTATGGGTTGTTGAGCGGTAATGAAAAGAAAGAACAGGTCAATAATATTATTACTACCTGCCATGTGGCGATTGACAGCTACCATTCAGGAAAGTTTACTGGGAACTATCAGAATATACCGTCTGAGATATTAGAACAGCAGATGAAACCAGTGGATCTTGCAAAGTCCCTGGGTACTTTTATGGAATACGAATTAAAAAATGATGACATTCCCAAGTACGGGCTAAACTATGGACAACTAATATCCAGCGATGCCTGTACGTTTTGCAGAAGAGGAGGAAAGATCGCTTCTTTTTCCATTAAAGTATTATTTCACGAACACTCAACCTGGCAGGGGATTATCTACTGGAGAGAGGGACGGCAGCAGCAGCTGTTCCGCAGCTATAAGGAAATGCTTTATTTAATTGCATCAGTAGCAGAGGCTTCAGCAGGAACCCCGGGTTTTAGGGGACTTGTGCCGGCAGGTGCGGAACTGGCATTATCCGGATCATGATTTTTGTGTCATAAATTGCACTTTACAGGTCATAGAATCTGTAAGGAGCATTTTTTTAAATTGCGGGAATATATTGCGGCTGCAAATGGGGTAATTTATCACCAGGCTTCGTCCTTGTTTGGATTCCCCGGTAGATTTTCTGTTGTTTTTCTTATATAATAAAGAAGAAAGCAATTGACTTTATAAGAAAAAAGCAGTAAAAGTAAGTGAAAGTAACAGTTACATAAATAAATTATAAATTTAAGGATGGATAAAGCATGTATCAGATTGATTTTCATAAACCACAGGCAGTTCATTTTATCGGTATTGGAGGAATCAGCATGAGCGGTCTGGCTGAGATTCTCATGGATGAGGGATTTTCAGTGACAGGATCAGATTCTCATGAATCGGAGCTGACACATCACCTGGAAACAAAAGGCGCAAAAATTGTGTACGGACAGCGCGCAGAGAATATTACTGAAGGAATCGATGTGGTAGTTTTTACAGCTGCGGTACATTCTGACAATCCGGAGCTTATGGCTGCAAAAGAACAGGGGCTTCCCATTTTAAGCAGAGCAGAACTTCTTGGTCAAATGATGAAGAATTATGAGAATGCAATTGCTATTTCGGGTACTCACGGAAAGACAACCACAACCTCTATGATTACAGAGGTTCTTCTCTGTGCAGATGCAGACCCTACTATTTCTGTTGGAGGAATTTTAAATTCCATAGGGGGAAACATACGTGTAGGCGGTCCGGAACTGTTTGTGACTGAGGCCTGTGAATATACCAACAGTTTTCTTTCCTTTTATCCAACAGTGGAGATCATTTTAAATATAGAAGCAGATCATCTTGATTTCTTTAAAGATATCAAGGATATTCGTAATTCATTCCGTCTGTTTGCCCAGAAGCTCCCAGCGGACGGACTCCTGGTGATTAATAATGACATCGAAAATATTGAAGAGATCGTTCGGGATCTTCCATGTAAGGTGATTACTTTTGGTAAGAAAGATGGAAGCAGATATCAGGCAGAAGAGATTGTGTTTGATGATCTGGCAAGAGCCACCTATCATTTAAAGATTGATGGCTCCGTTGTGGATACGGTAACTCTCGGAGTACCAGGAGAACATAATGTGTATAACTCCCTGGCTGCAGCCGCTGTGTGTGCAGAACTGGGAATATCATTGGATCAGGTGAAAAAAGGGACTGAAACATTTTACAGGCACCAACAGGCGCTTTGAAAAGAAGGGCGAACTGGGAGGCGTAACCATTATTGATGATTATGCTCATCATCCACAGGAGATCCGTGCGACATTAAGTACAGCACAGCATTATCCACACAAAAAACTGTGGGTTGTTTTCCAACCCCATACTTATACACGTACAAAGGCATTTCTTGACGAATTTGCAGATGCACTGTCTCTGGCAGATGAGGTAATTCTTGCAGAAATTTATGCAGCAAGAGAAACTGACAATCTGGGCATCAGCTCTGCAGATATCGTGGAGAGAATAGAGAAAAAAGGTGTAAAAGCGCATTACATTACCTCGTTTGACGAGATTGAAACATTTATTTTAGAAAATTGTATACACGGTGATTTGTTGATAACTATGGGTGCCGGAGACATTGTAAAAGTGGGAGAAAAGCTGTTAGGCTTATAGTTATCCACATTATCCACATAGTTTTCAACATTTTATGTTAAGAAACTATGTGGATTTTTTAATTTACATAAATTATCGTCTCACAATTTAGAAAATCTCGATTTTATCAGCAATTCGGCAGGATCATAGTGGATAAACTAAGATTATGTATACTTGGTTTCCACATTATCCACAATATCCACAATTGATTTAGTGGATAACTGCCCCTATTTTCTTTTGGAAAGACCTGTGGTATGATAGGAACATGATAAAAAGGTGAGGTTATGGCGGTGAACTTTAAAAGCAGTTTTAAGATCAATGGTACGATAATATCCAATCAATTCATAGACGATTTTATGGCTTCGGCCAATGGTGAATACATAAAAGAATATCTGTTTCTGATGCGTCATGAAGGGGAAGAGGTTACTGTTTCCATGATTGCTGATGCCTTAAACCATACAGAGGCAGATGTAGCCCGTGCCTTATCCTATTGGAAAGCAGGAGTATTAAGCGAGGCGGCAGTTTCAAAACCGGAGGTTTCTTCGGCTGCTTCTGAGACTGCATGTTCCGGACGCCCCCCAGAAGTAGTGAAAAAGGAGATACCTGCACCATCTGCAAACAGAAAATCCTACACTCCGGATCAGATCAGCGGGCTGGCAGGAGATGAGGATTTTTCTCAATTGCTTTATATTGCCCAAAAATATATGAACAAAGTGTTCACTCAGAGAGAATGTGAGGTATTTGCGTATCTGTATGATGGTCTTCATATGCCTGCAGAGCTTTTAGAATATGTTGTGGAATATTGTGTACAGGGCGGTCATACCAGCATTCGATATATCGAAACAGTGGCCATCAGCTGGCACGAAAAGGGCTTTAAGACAGTTGACGATGCTAAGAATAATGCACTTACATTTTCTAAGGATTCCTTTGCAGTCATGAGAGCATTTGGGCTGAGCGACCGTAATCCCGGAGATTCAGAACGGGAATACATGGATAAGTGGTTCCGTACATACGGATTTACCAAAGAACTGGTTATGGAGGCCTGCAGCAGGACTCTGACAGCGACACATTCTCCCAGTTTTCCTTATACGGACAAGATTATTGAAGGCTGGAAGAAAGCAGGAGCCCGTACCATGGAGGATATTAAAAGACTGGACGAGCAGCACGCAGACCGGAAAAAGAGCGGCGGAGATAAAGGTACGAAGGCAGCAGCCGGTGCAAAAGGGAAGAACGGACAAAATCAGTTTCAGAACTTTCCTCAAAGAGAGATTGATTATGATGCTCTTATTCTTGAACAGCTGACAGAGTTTAAGTAACGATAGATAAGCACAATAGAAACGGAGGTAATTATGGCACTGAGCAATTCACAGTATGATGCCATCATGCGGGCTTACGGGCAGCAGCAGTTAAAGAACCGGCATGAACAGGAAAAGCGGATTGCGCAAGTATATAATAAAATACCTGTGATAAAGGAACTTGATAATTCCATCAGCACTAGAGCAGTCTCCTGCGCCCGCAGGCTTTTGGATGGGGATAAACAAGCCTTAAAAGAGCTGAGAGAGGAAATTGCAGATCTGCGGGAACAAAAGGCGGTTCTTTTAAAGTCTGCCGGATATAAGGTTGATTTTATGGAGATGCAGTACTTGTGCCCGGACTGCAAAGACACGGGGTATTCCGAAGGCATTAAGTGCCATTGTTTCCGGCAGTCAGAGATGAAATATCTATATGCACAATCCAACATTGAGCAAATCATTGCAGTGGAAAATTTTAATACATTTTCTTATGAATATTTTGATGATACAAGAGTAATACCGGTTTTAAACCGGACAGTAAAGCAGTATATGATGCAGGTAACGGAAACCTGCCGCAGTTTCGTAAAAAACCTGCCTAAAGAACATGGGAATTTGTTGTTTACAGGTCCTACTGGAGTGGGAAAGACATTTTTAACCAATTGTATTGCCAAAGAGCTGATCGATAAGTTTTACTCCGTGATCTATTTATCCGCTAACGATCTCTTTGAGGTATTTTCCAAAAACCGGTTTGATTATCAGGATGAAGACGATATGAAAGGAATGTATCAGTATATTCTGGACTGTGATCTTTTAATTATTGATGACCTGGGAACAGAGCTAAATAACAGCTTTACCTCTTCCGAATTATTTTACTGTATTAACGAACGGCTTAATTCTTCAAAATCCACAATTATTTCCACCAATCATCCCATTAATGAATTAAGAGACCGGTATACAGAGCGGGTGACTTCCAGACTGATCAGCCGATATACTGTAATTCCACTCTATGGAGATGATATCAGGATCAGGAAAAACTATCCGATTAACTTGACTATTTTCGCGCATAATGTTATAAAAGAACCGTTGCATTGCATAAGGACACGTTGGAGGAGAAACAAATGCTTTACGAAGAGAAAACGATAGAAACCATTCCGGTTGGACCATTGGGCTTAATTCCCTTAAAAAGCTGCAAGGAACTGGGAGAGAAAGTAAATGATTATCTGGTGTCATGGAGACAGGAGCGGGAAAGTGAACATAAGTCTACCATCGCTTTTTCCGGTTATCAGAGAGAGACTTACATCATAGGAGCCAGCACCCCCAGATTCGGAACCGGAGAGGCAAAAGGCACCCTGCAGCAGTCTGTGCGAGGTGATGACCTTTATATCATGGTCGATGTGTGTAACTACAGCCTGACCTATTCTTTGTGCGGTATGACCAACCACATGTCCCCTGATGATCATTTTCAGGATTTAAAGCGTGTGATCGCTGCATCAGCAGGTAAACCAAGACGTATTAATGTAATTATGCCTTTCTTATATGAGAGCCGTCAGCATAAGCGTTCCAGAAGAGAGTCTCTTGACTGTGCATTGGCACTTCGTGAGCTTGTGAACATGGGTGTGGAGAATATTATCACATTTGATGCCCATGACCCCAGAGTGCAGAATGCAATTCCGTTAAAAGGTTTTGAGACGGTTCAGCCGATTTACCAGTTCATAAAATATTTGTTAAAAGAAGAGAAAGAACTGGATATTGACAGCGAACATATGATGGTAATCAGCCCGGACGAAGGCGGCATGGGACGTGCAGTATTCTTTGCCAATGTACTGGGACTGGATATGGGTATGTTCTATAAGCGTCGTGATTACACTCAGATTATAAATGGACGCAACCCCATCGTAGCCCATGAGTTCCTTGGTGCTTCCGTAGAAGGAAAAGATGTAATTATTGTTGATGACATGATTTCCTCTGGAGAAAGTATGCTTGATGTTGCAAAAGAACTGAAACGGAGAAAGGCAAGAAAAGTATTTGTCTGCGCTACGTTCGGGCTCTTTACCAACGGACTTGCAAAGTTTGATGAATATTATGAAAATGGACTAATCGACAGGATCTTAACCACCAATCTGGTATATCAGACACCTGATCTTCTGTCCAGACCTTATTATATTAATGTTGATATGAGCAAGTATATTGCCCTTATTATTGACAACTTAAATCATGATGCTTCCCTCAGCGGTCTGCTTAACCCAACAACCAGAATCAACCGGCTGCTGGAGCGTTACCGCGCAGGAGACCGTTAATTACGAGGATATTATGGAGCGATTGACGAAAGAAAAATTAGTTTTAGCCGGACTTACGGTATTCTCCATGTTTTTTGGAGCAGGAAACCTGATCTTTCCGCCTTTTCTGGGAGCGTCAGCAGGAACTGTTACCTGGATTGCAGTGGCAGGATTTGCAGTAACTGCAATCGGCTTTCCGGTTTTAGGCGTCGTGGCAGTGGCTCAGTCCGGAGGACTGGACAAGCTGGCTGGGCGTGTTCATCCGAAGTTTGCTTTTATTTTTACCCTATTAATCTATTTATCCATTGGCCCTTGCCTTGCAATACCAAGGACTGCAAGTACATCTTTTGAGATGGCAGTGATTCCTTTCTTAAAAGAGGGAACTTCAAGTACACTGATGCAGTTTTTATATTCGGTGGTATTTTTTACCGTTGCATTTGTTGTAGCGCTAAAGCCAGATAAACTGACAGACCGTCTGGGGAAGATTCTGACTCCCATACTTTTGGTTCTGATCGCAGTGATCTTTGCCGGCTGTATCATTCACCCGGCGGGAGCATATGGAACACCTTCTGAAGCCTATCAGAAAGCTCCGTTTATCAAAGGATTTCTGGAAGGTTATATGACTATGGATACCATTGCAGCCTTAAATTTTGGTATTATTATATCACTAAATATTAAGGCAATGGGTATAAAGAAAGAAGCAGATGTAGTTCATGAAACCATCAGGGCCGGTTTCTTTGCAGGAGGAATTCTTCTGCTGGTTTACAGTGCCTTATCACATGTTGGCGCAGTGACCGGCGGTGCATTTGGACTGGCAGATAACGGTGCTCAGACTTTGAATCAGGCAGTACAGTTTTTATATGGGAAAGCAGGTCTTATTCTGCTGGCAGCAGTTTTTTTCATTGCATGTCTAAATACCTGTATTGGTTTGATCAGCTGTTGCAGCAAGTATTTCTGCACCATTATACCGAAGATTGGATACCGGACATGGGCGTTTTTATTTGCGTTTGTCAGCCTTATTATATCCAATGCAGGACTTAATAGGATACTGGAGATATCAGTTCCTGTTTTAAGCGCTTTATACCCGATTTCCATTGTGTTGATAATTCTATCCTTCGCGTTTCGTGATGGAAAACGATGGAGAGCGGTCTATGTATGTGCCATAGGTTTAACTGGAATTACAGGAGTGCTGCTGGCACTGGCACAGGCAGGTGCTGCATTTTTACAACCAGTACTCATTAAGCTGCCGCTTTATACAGCCGGACTTGCCTGGATCTGTCCTGCAGTGGTGGGCATTATAATCGGAGTCATAATCGGGTCAGTAAAAGCCCGTAATTAATAAAAAATCCCTGAAAGAGATGTGAAACAAATCTCTTTCAGGGATTTTTCTATATTTCAATTAAATGATAAGGCATTAAGTTTGCAGTCATCATCTGAGCTTCCCGCTGGTGGCAGGTAAAAATAATGATCTGATTTGTATAAGTGCCAGCCAGCCATTTTAATCCGGTCTTTAACCTGTCGTCGTCATAAAGAACGAAGCTGTCATCAAAGATAAAAGGCATTCTTTCGTCACCGGTCTGAATCAGCGTTGCGGCAGCCAGACGGAGAGCCAGATAAACCTGATCCATAGTTCCGCTGCTGACCTGCTCCAAAGGTACCAGCTTGGTTTTCGTATTTAAGAAGATGTTTAAATTCTCATCCACGCTCATACTGGTGTAGATCCCTCCAGTAATTCCGGAAATTAAATCGGAAGCCGCTTTATTTAAGTATAGTCCGAACGAATCCCGGATTGAGGAAGATAAGCTGGTCATGGTTTCCAGTGCTAAGTCTACCGCTGAGATTTCTTCCCGTATACGGTCATTTTCAGCAATAATATGCTTTAATCCTTCCGCCTGGGTTTTACAGCCGGATAAATGATCCAGCTTCTTCTCCAGCTCCCACTGACTTTTCTGCTGTGTCTCTATGGTAACTCCGCAGCCTTCCAGCTTCTTATTAAGCTCTTCGATCTGGGCTGCTTTCTGGTTGATGGCTGCTTCTGATTTGGATACGGCAGAGCAAAGCCGTGTGAATTCAGCCATGCGATTCTTAAATGCCTGTATGGATTCCGGAGTAATATCCGTATCACCTAAGTGCCGGGACAAAATCTCTTCAAGTACCTTGCCACTCATCTCCATATCCTTCACATGATGACGAATCCTTAGAAAAAGAAGCAGGCCAATCAGATAGAAAATAAGAGCACCGCTTACAAAAACACTTAGCAGTAAAATGAGATCAACGCCGTAATACGCGGAAAAATAATTGGATTCTCCCATATAGTAAATAACACCGGTGCTGCAAAGTAAAAGTGTGGCTAAAATAAGTGAAATGGCGGAAGCAAACTTTGTAGGTTTCCTGTTACAGGCGGCCTGAGCTTCCATATAATCATCATAATGCTCCTGAGCCTTCTGGGAATAGGAATTTATGGAGTCGTGGTCGGTGAACTGGTTACCTGTAAGAACCTGCCTGCCTCTTGCCACTTTTTTAATTAACTCTTCCTTTTCTGCCTGGCGTTCTTCCAGATCCGTCTTCATATCCACCCGAAGCTTTTGATAGGTCTGAATCTGGTTTTCGTACTCAGGTGCTGAAATTTCCTTTTCAATGTTGCGTATTTCACTTAACAGAGAGGTGTAGGTACGGGCAGCTTCCGGTACCATCTGGGATTCCAGTTCCTTTCTCTGAGACTTTAAACAGGCCGCGGCCTTAGTTATGTTAAGCGCAAGATTTCCAGTTGTATTTAAGTTTGCTATGTAATTTTTCAGTTCCGTCACCATACCTTCATCAGTAGCACTTTTTTAACTGACCGATGCTGATGGTGTTGATGTAGGAGGTTTCGCTTAAACCGCAAAGAAGATCATCTAAAAACGCCTTAGTGGGCTCGATCTCTTTTCCAGCCGTTTCATCCACTACCTTAAACTCTTTTTTGTTCTTCTGGAAGGTCCGTTCAATCCGGTAGATGTGTTCCTTATGTTCCACCCGAATCTGGCCTTCGTAGGTTCCGCTGTTTTCCCATGGCTCGAAACGGGAGTAAAGATCATTTCTGGAAGCTCTGCCTCTTTGCCGTTCAATTCCAAAGAGCATGCTGCGGATAAAGGTATGGATTGTGGATTTTCCAGCTTCATTTTTTCCGTAAACAATGTTGATTCCATCATGAAACGTTAAGTTCCTGCCGTGAAATTTTCCAAATCCATTGATGTAAATGTCCAGTATTTTCATGGGTCAGCTCCTTTCATCCGTTGTACGAAGCAAAGCATTGATTCCGTAATAAAGTGCTTTCTTCTCCACCCCGCTCATCTCCGGCTTTTGAAGTGCCTGGATAAAAAAGCCGATCATATCGCTTGGGTGTTCCGCAAAGAGAGCAGAGAAATTATACTGTGGTTCAGATTCGTCTATAATTTCCAATATTTTAAAACGGGCGGAAAGCATATCCAAATCAAAGGTAATATCAGGATCCCTCATACCACGTATGCGGAACCGGTAAATATTCTCCCCGCCCCGGTTTTGGATCTCCTGGGTTATTTTCATGGCTAATTCTGTATTGGTCGTGGCTGGGGTGACATTGACTGCTAGAGAGAGATGTACTGAAGCTTTGCAAGAGGGATGAATTTTAATGAGGTTACCATACGGGTCACCTCGTTGATCTCTCCTACCATCATGCCGTGAGGGCCGGACTCTGTCTTGTCCAGAGGCTCCAGAGAGCCTGCAAATGCCATACGGTTTTCAATTAGAATCTCAGGACGGTGAATATGTCCCATAGCGATGTAGGAGAAGTCCAGACTAGACATGGCGCCTTTATCAAAGGGGATATGGTTGGCATCTCCTCCGTGGCCTAAAAGGACGTGAATTCTTCCGTTGTTTGGTACCTTTAAATGATCAAGACGGTTTTCAGGTATCTCCACAGAGTGATAGCTAAAGCCATAAACCTCCGTATTGATCTCTTTAAAATAAACGCTTTCCAGCTCCGCTCCCATGATATAAGACACGTTAGGAGCCCATGTAAAGCTTAAAAGAGCTGAATTATTACGAATGCGGTCATGATTTCCTGCTATGATGACCACACGCACGCCCGGAATGGTTGAAAATAAATAATTAACCTCTTTTAAGTCTCTGGCAAGGGGCTGGCGGTGAAAAAGATCGCCGGAAATAAAAAGACAGTCAGCTTCCAGAGTCTTTGCCTGGTTTACCGCCTTTGCAAAAGAGTCTTTTATATCCTGGGAACGTTCCCGGCTCCAGGGCTTATCGCTGTCAGGGCTCATGCCCCAGTGAACATCTGCAATATGTATGAATTTCATCGTCAATACCTCGCTGGTACAGCACTGTACAGAGAATCTGGTCTTGCTGTACGGAATCCTCTTTCATAGACTTGGAACCACATATAAAAGAAATCTTAAACTCCCTTCATACATGGTTCCGGTATAAAGAGGCTGTCTGATTATTGGCAGCAGCCTCAGCGGCTTAAAGTTCGCAGTTGTTAACGGTTCTAGGGAATGGAACCACGTCGCGGATATTGGACATACCTGTTAAATACATAACACAGCGTTCAAATCCAAGACCGAATCCGGCGTGACGGGTAGAACCGTATTTTCTTAAATCAAGGTAGAAATCGTAATCTTCTTTCTTAAGTCCCAGTTCATCCATACGTGCGGTGAGCTTGTCTAAGTCGTCTTCTCTCTGGCTTCCCCCAATGATCTCACCGATACCTGGTACCAGACAGTCAACAGCAGCAACAGTCTTGTTGTCTGGGTTCATCTTCATGTAAAATGCTTTGATTTCCTTTGGATAATCAGTTACAAATACCGGTTTTTTATAGAGCTGTTCTGTTAAATAACGTTCATGCTCGGTCTGTAAGTCACAGCCCCAGAATACTTTATAATCAAATTCTTCATTGTGCTTCTCTAAAAGCTCAACTGCTTCGGTGTAAGTCACATGAGCGAATTCGGAATTTAATACATGGTTCAGTCTTTCTAACAATTCCTTGTCCACAAACTGGTTAAAGAAGTTCATCTCTTCCGGTGCGTGCTCAAGAACATAACGGATCACATATTTTAACATGGATTCTGCCAGTTCCATATCATCCTGAAGATCAGCAAAAGCCATCTCAGGCTCAATCATCCAGAATTCTGCTGCGTGGCGGGTGGTATTGGAGTTCTCAGCACGGAATGTAGGACCAAAGGTATAAACATTCCGGAAAGCCATGGCATAGGTTTCTGCATTGAGCTGCCCGCTTACGGTTAAGTTGGTTGGTTTTCCAAAGAAATCCTGAGAAAAGTCTACAGCGCCCTCCTGGGTCATGGGAATATTCTTTAAATCCATGGTTGTTACCTGGAACATCTCACCGGCGCCTTCACAGTCACTTCCTGTGATGAGGGGAGTGTGTACATAGACAAAATCCCTCTCCTGAAAGAACTGATGGATGGCATAGGCAATGAGAGAACGTACACGGAAAACTGCCTGAAACGTATTCGTTCTTGGACGAAGATGAGAGATGGTTCTTAAATATTCGAAGGTATGGCGCTTTTTCTGAAGTGGATAGTCAGGGGCAGACGCACCTTCAATGTCGATTTTTGCGGCTTGTATTTCGAAAGGCTGTTTGGCATCCGGTGTCGGAATCAGGGTTCCTGTGACGATAACCGCTGCGCCAACGTTTAATTTGGATATCTCTGAAAAATTATCCATGGTGTCATGATATACGATCTGAAGTGTGTCAAAATAGCTTCCGTCATTTAATACAATGAAACCAAAGGTCTTGGAATCCCTTAAGCTTCTTACCCAGCCGCCAATTGTAACTTCCTTGTTGAGAAATGAATCTTTGTCTCTATATATTTGTCTTACTGTGGTTAATTCCATAATAGCTTCTCCTTTTACATGTTCGCATACTTAGTAAGATTATACTGTATTTTCGGCCTCGATTCAAGGGGGATGGGGGGCAAAAACGCTGTATCTGTACTAAAATGTAAAAGAAATGACAAAAGCATGAAAAATGTCGGAAAATGCACAAAAAATTATCACAATAATTCAAAAATTTGTTCACTATTTTACGAATGTGTGGTATAATGCTAGTACAATAAATATCAACAGCAAGAGGTGATAACGTGATTAAAAAAGAGATGATTGCCATGCTTCTTGCGGGCGGTCAGGGCAGTCGTTTAGGTGTTCTGACGCAGAAGGTGGCAAAACCCGCAGTATCCTTTGGCGGAAAATACCGGATCATCGATTTTCCGCTCAGCAATTGCATCAATTCAGGAGTCGATACAGTAGGGGTCCTGACTCAGTATCAGCCATTGCGTTTAAACACTCATATCGGAATAGGTATTCCGTGGGATTTAGACCGTAACGTTGGCGGTGTCACGATTCTTCCTCCCTATGAAAGAAGCAAGGGAAGCGACTGGTATACCGGTACAGCCAATGCCATCTATCAGAACCTGGAGTATATGGAAACCTATAATCCGGATTATGTTCTTATCCTCTCTGGGGACCATATTTATAAGATGGATTATGAGGTTATGCTGGAGTATCATAAAGCTAATAATGCTGATATCACTATTGCTGCCATGCCGGTCCCTATTGAAGAGGCCAGCCGTTTCGGAATTCTGATTACCGATGAGAACAACCGGATAACAGAATTTGAGGAAAAACCTGCAAATCCCAGAAGCAATCTTGCTTCCATGGGCATCTACATATTCAGCTGGAAGGTCTTAAAAGAAGCGTTAATCAAAATGTCAGATGTTCCCGGCTGTGACTTTGGAAAGCATATTATACCAGATTGTTTTGAAACAGGGAGCCGTGTATTTGCATACGAATACAACGGTTACTGGAAGGATGTAGGAACCTTAAGCTCTTATTGGGAAGCCAATATGGAGCTGATTGATATCATTCCGGAATTTAATCTCTATGAAGAGTATTGGAAGATTTATACCAAGAGTGATATTATTCCGCCTCAGTATGTGTCAAAAGAGGCTGTCATTGACAGAAGTATCATCGGAGAAGGAACCGAAATCTGCGGAGAGGTTCATAACTCCGTCATTGGTGCGGGTGTAGTAATCAAGTCAGGGGCTGTAGTGAAAGATTCCATTATCATGAGAGAGTGCGTGATAGGGGAGAACACTACAATCAGTAAAGCAATCATCGCTGAGAACGTTATTGTCGGTGCAGACTGTGAATTGGGAGCAGGTGATTTCGCACCCAGCAAATACGATCCCAAGGTTTATCAGTTTGATCTGGTAACCATTGGTGAAAATTCAGTCATACCAGATAAAGTAAAGGTGGGTAAGAACACAGCTATTGTCGGAGAGACCAGACTGGAGGATTATCCGGATGGAGAGCTGGCAGGCGGTGACTACATCATAAAGGCAGGTGGTATGAAATGAGGGCCATAGGAATTGTATTAGCAGGCGGAAACAGCAAAAGAATGAGGGAATTATCCAATAAAAGGGCCATTGCCGCTATGCCCATTGCAGGAAACTACCGCAGCATAGATTTTGCACTCAGTAATATGACCAACTCTCATATACAGAATGTGGCGGTTTTAACCCAGTATAATTCCAGATCTCTTCATCTGCATTTAAGTTCTTCCAAGTGGTGGGATTTCGGTAGAAAGCAGGGAGGCCTGTATGTATTTACCCCTACCATTACAGCAGAAAGCAGCGATTGGTACAGAGGAACTGCCGACGCCCTTTATCAGAATCTGATATTCTTAAAACAGTCATGAGCCATATGTGGTTATTGCTGCAGGAGATGGCATCTATAAGCTTGATTATGGAAAAGTACTGGAATATCATATTGAAAAGAAGGCTGACATCACCGTTGTCTGTACGGAACTTCCGGCAGGAGAAGACACAACCCGCTTTGGAATTGTGAAAACCAATGATGACGGAAGAATTACAGATTTTGAGGAAAAGCCAATGGTTGCTTCCTCTAACACAGTCTCCTGCGGTATTTATGTAATCCGCAGACGACAGCTGATTGAGTTAATTGAGCGGTGTGCCATGGAAGACCGTTATGATTTTGTGAGTGACATTCTCGTCCGTTACCGGAATCTTAAAAGAATCTATGCCTACCGTATGAATACATACTGGAGAAACATTGCCTCTGTGGAGTCCTACTATAAGACCAACATGGACTTTTTTTAAAACCAGAGGTCAGGGATTATTTCTTCCGACAGTATCCGGATGTTTATTCAAAGATTGATGATCTGCCACCAGCAAAGTATAATCCTGGAGCTTCTGTGAAAAACAGTCTGATTTCCAGCGGCAGTATTGTCAATGGAGTAGTAGAAAACTCCGTTTTATTTAAAAAAGCTTATATCGGTAACAACTGTGTCATCAGGAATTCCATCATTTTAAATGATGTTTATATAGGAGACAATACGGTAATAGAAAACTGTATCGTGGAAAGCCGGGATACCATCCGGGCCAATACCACCTATATAGGAACGCCAGACAATGTAAAAATTGTCATAGAAAAAAACGAGAGATACACATTATAGGAAATGTGACGGGAAGGGGCTTTAACATGCAGATTACAGACGTAAGAGTTAGACGCATCGAAAAAGAGGGTAAGATGAAAGCTATTGTATCCATAACACTGGACAATGAATTTGTGATTCATGACATTAAGGTAATTGAAGGAGAAAAAGGCCTATTTATTGCCATGCCAAGCCGCAAGGCTGCAGACGGGGAGTACCGGGATATCGCACATCCCATTAATTCCGGAACCCGGGATATGATCCAGAGAGTAATTTTGGATAAGTATGAGACCACGGCTCTTGAGATGCCGGAGGTTGCAGCAGCATTTGCTTAAGTAACTATATAATTATAATCCGCAGACCAGTTAAAACTGGCTGCGGATTTTTTTATCAAAAAATCAATGGAATACGGGATTTACACCAGTGTTCATGTAAACTATAATAGAAAGTAATAAATTTGCGAAAGGTGGGTCATCTATGACTATAAAAATAGGAATTTTAGGCTATGGAAATCTTGGAAGAGGTGTGGAATGTGCAATTCTACATAATCCGGATATGGAACTTAGTGGGGTATTTACCAGGAGAGATCCTAAATCAATCAGTCTGCTTACACCGGGGGTAAAGGTTTATCCGGTTGAAGAGGCTATTTCCATGAAAGATAAAATTGATGTATTGATTCTCTGCGGAGGAAGCGCCCATGATCTTCCAGAACAGACTCCCCAGTTTGCCAGATATTTTAATGTGGTGGACAGCTTTGACACCCATGCTAAGATTCAGGAACATTTTGAAAAGGTGGATGCCAGCGCCAAAGAGGGTAATAAAACAGGAATAATCTCCGTTGGCTGGGATCCGGGTATGTTCTCCTTAAACCGCCTGTATGCAGGAGCCATATTGCCAGGTGGTCACGATTATACCTTCTGGGGCAAGGGAGTCAGCCAGGGACATTCAGATGCCATACGTAAGATAGAAGGTGTTAAAGATGCAAGGCAGTATACCATTCCTGTTAAAGAATCTTTGGAGGCAGTGCGGAGTGGAAAAAACCCAGAGCTCACTACCAGACAGAAACATACCCGGGAGTGCTATGTAGTTTTAAGAGAAGGAGCAGATCAGGAAATAAGGGAAGAGATTGTGACCATGCCCAATTATTTTGCTGATTATGATACAGAGGTTCATTTTATCAGTGAAGAAGAACTGTTGCGGGATCATAAAGGAATTCCCCACGGCGGATCTGTGATAAGAACTGGAACAACCGGCTGGAAAGATGAGAACGGTCATGTGGTTGAATACAGCTTAAAACTGGATTCAAACCCTGAATTTACCGCATCTGTTCTGATTGCTTATGCAAGGGCTGCTTATCGTTTGAATAAAGAAGGGGTGAGCGGTTGTAAAACCGTGTTTGATATTGCACCTTCCTATTTAAGCATATTAGACGGCGAACAACTTCGCAGACAACTGCTATAGACAGCAGCAGGAGGAGACGAAATGTCAGTAAAAAAAGAAATGGTATTGTATTATTGTCCCGAAAAGGATATTCAGAAAGGGAATGATTCAAGAATTGCCAGGTTAAAGGCAGTTCTGGTACGAATGGGAATCCGCATTAAAAATATTACACCAGACCAGACCGGTCAGACGATCGGTTATCTGGCTGGTATTGAGGGATTTGAAGAGCAGCCATCAGGTGAATATCCCATGGTGGAGGAAGAAGTTCTGGTAATGAAGAATTTTTCCAGCAGGAAAATTGATGAACTGCTAATGAATTTAAGGCGTTCCGGAGTTTCAAAAATAGCTTTAAAGGCTGTGATAACAGATACCAATTCAAAATGGAGTTTCTACGAATTATATCAGGAACTGAAAAAAGAGCATGAGACTATGTCTGGCAAAGAAGAGTCATGAAACGAATTATAACGTATTATTTAAAGCCCTATTATCTTCGGATGACTGTGGGCTTTTTCATTAAATTTTCAGGTACACTGATGGATCTTTTTCTCCCCTGGACACTGGCCCGTATGATTGATGTGGTCATTCCGGCAGGAAAAAAGGAAGAAATTTTTCTATGGGGAATCTTCATGCTGGTATGCTCTGTTCTGGCGGTGACACTAAGCATTATTGCAAACCGCATGGCATCTAGAGTGGCAAGTGACTGTATTTTTACCATACGAGAGGATTTATTTCGCAAGGTTATGATTCTTACAAACCGGCAGGTTGATGAAATAACAAGACCCTCCCTGATCTCCAGACTAACCAGTGATACTTATAATGTGCACCAGATGATTGGAAGAATTCAGAGACTTGGAGTACGATCCCCAATCTTACTGGTGGGCGGAATTATAATGACTTTTTTACTGGATCCTGTTTTAGCCTGTATCCTTTTAGGGGTTCTTCCCCTTCTGACAGCAGTGGTCATTGGTGTTTCCGGTAAAAGTATTCCTCAGTTTACCCAGCTGCAGGAAAAGGTGGATGGATTTGTTCGTCTGATTCGGGAAGACATAGCCGGAATCCGTGTCATTAAAGCCCTGTCCAAAGAGGACTTTGAGCAGGAACGATTCAATCAACACAACCGTGAGGTAGTGGATTGGGAAAAACGTGCTACCGTTACAACAGCTATAATAAACCCGGTCATGAACCTGTTTCTCAATATTGGGCTGGTGTGTGTTGTAATTGCAGGTGCATACCGTGTTAATGAGGGGCTATCCAAAGTTGGCACTATATTAGCATTTATGACTTACTTTACAATAATATTAAATGCTCTCATGTCTATTTCCAGAATGTTTGTTATTGTATCAAAGGCAGCCGCGTCAGCAGAGCGTATTGACAGAGTTTTTAAAGGTGAAGATGAGACCTCTTTTCTATTGGCACCTGCATTAAAGGAGAAGGAAAATGAAATTTCATTTCTGGAATTTGATCATGTATCTTTTTCTTATGATGGTACTGGTAATCATTTAAGGGACATCTCGTTTCAACTGGAAAAGGGAGAAACACTGGGGATAATAGGGGCAACGGGATCGGGAAAATCTACGGTTGTTAATCTTCTTATGAGATATTACGATCCGAATGAGGGTACAATCCGTATCAATGGGCGGGATATCCGTGGAATGAGCCTTAAAGATTTAAGATCCAGGTTTGGAACTGTATTTCAAAATGATGTGATATTTGAAGAATCCATATTTGAAAACATACGAATGGGGCGTAATATTTCTGAGAAAGATGCCGTTGAAGCAGCGGGTTATGCCAAGGCACTTGATTTTATCGGAGAAAAAGGGGGTATCTTAGAATCCTTAAATATCCGGGGTGCCAATTTAAGCGGTGGTCAGAAGCAGAGAATCCTTATAGCGAGAGCCCTCGCCGCTCATCCTGAAATTTTAGTACTTGATGATTCTTCAAGCGCTCTGGACTACAAAACAGATTCCCAGCTAAGGAGAGAACTAAAGGAAAACTTTTCCCGAACTACCTGTATCCTGATTGCCCAGAGGGTTAGCTCTGTTATGAACTTAAACCAGATTCTGGTACTGGATGAGGGGGCTGTTATAGGGCAGGGCACTCATGAAGAATTGATGAAAACCTGTGAAGGCTATCGGGAAATAGTTACTTCTCAGATGGGAGCGGGAGGAAACGTATGAAAGAGTCACAAAAAAGCACAATTAAACGTTTGATGCCTTATCTGATGAAATACCGGTTTTTACTTCTTCTTGCCTTTGTTATGACAATAGGAAGCAATCTTCTGGCATTACTGGGACCTTTGCTTTCCGGTTATGCTGTTGATGCCATAGAACTTGGGAAGGGAAGTGTGAATTTTCCCCGCGTGTTTCAATACGCAGGTCTTATGGCTATGTTTTATCTGATATCTTCCATCCTGTCCTATATCCTGTCTGTATTGATGATTACAATCAGTCGAAAGGTAGTATATCAGATGCGTAAGGATGTCTTTGACCGAATGCTTTACCTGCCGGCCGGTTATTACGATACCCATCAGACAGGGGATATCATAAGCCGTATTTCTTATGATATTGATACGGTAAATGAATCTCTGTCCAGTGACTTAATTCAGATTCTTACCACACTGGTGACGGTTGTCGGGGCTCTATATATGATGGTGATCATATCGCCAAAACTTGTGCTGGTATTTGTAATAACGGTGCCCTTGTCTGGTCTGATGACCAGGTTTATTACAAGCCGAACAAGACTTCTGTTTCGTGAGCGGGCCAGAAGCCTTGGAGCACTTAATGGTTTTGTGGAAGAAACGGTTACTGGGCAGAAAAGTATAAAAGCCTATTGTGAGGAAGAGGAGGTTATCCGTAAGTTTTCAATTAAAAATAAAGAGGCTGTGGAAAGTTATTATAAATCAGAATATTATGGAAGCATGACAGGCCCAATGGTCAATTTCATTAATAATCTGTCACTGACCTTAATCAGCGTATTTGGTGCATTTCTTTATCTGACAGGTGCCATGTCAGTGGGCCAGATCTCCTCATTTGTACTCTATTCAAGAAAATTCTCCGGTCCTATTAATGAGGCTGCAAATATTATGAACGATCTTCAGTCTGCCCTAGCCGCGGCAGAGCGGGTGTTTAAGCTAATGGATGAAATTCCGGAGCAGGAAGACAGAAAAGATGCGGTGGTAATTTCTGATTTAAAACAATCGGTCAAAGGCTGTGTTGAATTCGCTCATGTGGATTTTGGATATGAACCCGGAAAACCCATACTGCAAAATCTATCCTTAAAAGCAGAACCTGGAAAGCTGATTGCGATTGTAGGCCCCACTGGAGCAGGAAAAACTACTATCATAAATCTGCTAATGCGCTTTTATGACGTGGATGGCGGTAAAATTACCATTGATGGTATGGATATAAGAGATCTGACAAGGAAAAGTCTCAGAAAGGCATTTGCCATGGTATTACAGGAAACATGGCTGTTTCAGGGAACGATCTATGAGAACCTGGCTTACGGAAAAGAAGATGCAACTTTGGACGATGTGGTAAAAGCGGCAAAAGATGCACGGATTCACTCCTTTATTGAACAACTGCCGGAAGGTTATAATACCATCTTAAAAGAAGATGGAACAAATATATCTAAGGGTCAGAAGCAGCTTTTAACCATTGCAAGAGCCATGTTACTTGATAGTAAAATACTAATTCTGGATGAAGCAACATCGAATGTGGACACAAGAACTGAAATTCGGATTCAGCAGGCTATGCGCCGCCTCATGGCAGGAAAAACCTGTTTTGTTATAGCACACCGTCTCTCTACCATTCAGGATGCAGATCTGATAGCGGTTATTTACCAGGGTGGAGTTGCGGAACAGGGGACTCATCAGAGCTTAATGGAAAAAAGGGGCAGATATTATGAAATGGTCATGGCTCAATATGATTCTTAAAAAGGGAACGGATGAAACAAACTCCGTTCCCTTTTTCTGTCTTTTACTGATAATCACAAACTCCGGCCCATTTATTCAGAAGCTCAGCTTCTTCCGGTCGTTTCTTGGAAAGCTGGGCAGCTGCAACAATGGGAAGCCATGACTGAACATACTTTTTCGCAGTCCCGGTCTTCTTACAGAACAGGTTCATATACATATCTGCCTTATTCTGGTCCTGCAGACAGAACAGCAGATAGGTTCTTGCCACATCTGCACTGGCATTGCCCTGAGTGGCATGAACCCAGTCCAGAACAAACATGGTGCCGTCTTCCTTTACAATGATGTTGGGAGGGGTTAAAATCGCCATGGCAGAGTTTTGTATGTTTTGGCATGCTGTCAAGCTGAGTGCGCATGTCATATCTTGTTACGTCACCAAGCTCTTCAATGTCCTGGATCTGCTTGGATATTTTATCCTTCAGCTTATTTAGATGGGGACAATGCTTAGACATGACATTCAGGTGAAGATTTACCATCTGTTCCATATATTCAGGCAGTTTTTCCGGATTTTCATCCATAAGCTGCTGGAGGGTTTTGCCTTCAATAAAATCAAAGGTAATGGACCACTGGTTATCAAATACACCGACTTCCAGTACTCTTGGAACATTGATGCCGCCAATTTCTTCTACTCTTGCGCTGATCAGTGCTTCGTTTAATACTTCAGCCTTCGGAAACTCAGCGTTAAAAACCTTAATTGCCTTTTCACCATCGTGAAAGACCTTTTTTGTTGCTGTTGTAGCGATTAATTCTGCTGCCATATGAACCTCTCCTTCCATCTTTGAGTCTAGCATATTAAGTAATTTTATACGTTTATTTTACTACAAAATACTGAAAAAGTATAGCAATTTATAGAAATATATAGAATAAATTACCAAATAATTTGTGAATCAGAAACAAAATATGGCGGCTCCATAAGCTGGTAGTGGATAAGCAATGGAATAATCCTGACCATCCCATGGTGTCTTTTCAGATTTATAAACCAAAGCTGTTTTTGCCTTTTTATACAGACCATTGGACTCATCCAGCACAAGTGTGTATTTTCCTGGTTTTGGCACACCCACACGGTACTCAGGACGGGAAACAGGAGTAAAGTTAAGAACAAACAGCAAGCTGCCCTGAATGCCTTTTCCATGCCTTATAAAGCTGAAAATACTATGCTCGTTGTCATTGGCATTTATCCAGGAAAAGCCTTCCCAAACGTAGTCATTGTCATAAAGTGCAGGGAATTTCTGATACAGGTGAAGAAGATCTCTGACATAATTTTGAAGGTCTTCTCCAAGAGGTTCTTTGGCCAGATACCAGTCCAGGGAATCTTTTTCATCCCACTCGTGGAACTGCCCGAAATCCTGTCCCATAAAAAGCAGTTTCTTGCCGGGATGACCAAGCATGAAGGTATAACCAAGCTTTAAATTAGAAAACTTATCCTCAAGAAGTCCAGGCATTTTGCCAATCATGGAACCTTTTAAATGAACCACTTCATCATGGGATAATACAAGTATATATTTTTCACTGGTAAAATATGTAATTCCGAAGGTCATTTTATGATGATTATATTTTCTGAAATACGGATCCAGCTTCATGTACTCCAAAAAATCATGCATCCAGCCCATATTCCACTTAAATGTAAAGCCAAGACCTGAATTTTCCGGCATCTCCGTAACTTTTGGCCAGGCAGTGGATTCCTCCGCAATTACAACGGCGCCTTTTCCACGTTCCTTCATAACGCTGTTTAAGTGCTTAAAGAACTCGATTGCCTCAAGGTTTTCATTACCGCCCAGACTGTTTTTCACCCATTCACCCTGGGATCTTCCGTAGTCTAAATACAGCATGGAAGCCACTGCATCCACCCGTAGCCCGTCAATATGATACTTTTCTACCCAGTAAAGAGCATTGGCAATCAGGAAATTATCTACCTCATACTTGCTGTAATCAAAAACCTTGGTTCCCCAGTCAGGGTGTTCTCCCTTACGTGGATCTGCGTATTCATAACAGGCCTCTCCATCGAATTCGGAAAGCCCGTGGGCATCCTTGGGAAAATGTGCAGGCACCCAGTCAAGTATGACTCCAATTCCATTCTGATGCATGTAATCAACAAAATACATGAACTCATCCGGTGTTCCGTACCGGGAAGTAGGAGCATAATAACCGGTCACCTGATAGCCCCAGGAACCGTCGTAGGGGTGTTCTGCAATGCCTAATAGCTCTATGTGGGTATAACCCATATCCTTTATGTATTCTGCCAGTTCATGAGCAGCTTCTTTGTATGTATAAAAACCTTCTTTATCCTCTCGGTTTTTTCTTTTCCAGGATCCTAAATGAACCTCATAAATGCTTAATGGCCCTGATAATGGATCCTGTTCTTCTCTTTTTGCAACCCATTCCAGATCATTCCAAGAATATACAGATAAATCTGCAGTAATAGAAGCGGTCTGTGGGCGGAACTCTGCATAAAATGCATAGGGATCCGCTTTAAAAAGAATCTTTCCGCTGCGTGTGGTCACAGAATATTTGTATAACTGTCCCAGACCGACTCCTGGCACAAATACTTCCCAAATCCCGGAGTCGGCTAAGGGAACCATAGGATTTAAGTCGGGGTTCCAGCCATTGAAATCTCCCACAACACCGACCTGACTGGCATGAGGTGCCCAAACAGCAAAATACATTCCCTGTTTTCCGTTGCATGTTTTTGGATGAGCGCCCAATTTTTCATAAATTTCGTAATGCCGGCCGTTGTTGTACAAATACCGGTCAAGCTCAGTAATAAAACCTGTTTCCAATTCATTCGTTAAATCTTCCATTTGCTCACCCCTCCATTTTGGTACACGATTCCACAGGCAGAAGCAGCGTTTGCAACAGGTTACGTATTAAAGCGGGTTTTTGTCTGACTATACTTCACGGCTCTTAAAACGACGCAAAAGAAACTGGTATCGTAGCTGTGCGGCATTAAGCTCGTAAATGTAACAGTCAATTAATGTCGGGTCAACGACCTGTTCAAAATGATTTCTTGCTGCATCAATGGCGGTTTTGGAACGTTCGATTTCTTTTCGTAAATTCCGTTCCTCTTCCGTAAGGGAAAAGTGATTTCCTAACAATAAATTTTTCATACGATCATCTCCAGATAAGAAATTAACGAGGTACCTATAAAACTCAGTATATCTGGAAATTGGAACTTTATTCATCTATTGCCTGAATCTCCATAAATTTATTGGACTGGATCCATAAAATTCTGGAGATACTGCCCAAGAGTACATAACTTTCTTGTGCTTTCCCCAAAGGTAAGAAAGTAATAATTAGCAGTTCCTTCCTGTCTGGCAGACACCAGTCCTGCTTCCTTGAGAATCTTTAAATGATGAGATATGGCCGGCCGGGATAAGTTTGTCTGATCCGTGATCTCATTCACGTTCATTCCCCGGACATTTGTCTGAAACGAATCCGTACTGGCCAGAACTTCAATAATTGTTAGCCGGACCTCGTCTCCCAATGCAATAAAAAGCGGCATGCAGCTTTTAAAAAGCTCAGAAAATTCGCTATTTGCCACCTGAAACATCTCCTTTGGTTTAAAATAGTAAACTAATATTATATTAACACCCGGAAAGAGAAAGGTCAACTAATATTGTGTAAAATCACTTATATAAAATAAAAAAATGTTGAAATATTGTAAAATATAACAATAAAACACGATTGGTGTACCAGACACCTGTTTGACTGTTTTAAAAAAAATGTAAAAAGCTGTTGACTTTTGTAATCATCTTGTGCATAATTAAGTCAGAATCCCGCATACGTTCTGTATACGGACTTTCTCATTATCAATGAATTGGAACTCTTTATTCCATCGTTCAAGGCCGATATTCCGGCACTATTTCCAGATTTAAAGTTTAAATAAAGGGGATGATATTGTAAAAATTGTGATATTATTTTTTATTCTCGCAGCCGGTTCTTATTTTGATATAATAGAACACAGAATACCCAACAGGCTGGTGTTGTTTGGTGTGGTCACGGGAGTTTTCTTATCTGGCCGGGAGGCGGGGAATCAGGCAGTACTATGGGGAGCCATGTTCTTTTTAAACCGTTTTTTCGTGGTAACAGCGTTATTTTTTCTTCTGTTTCTATTTCGCATGATTGGAGCCGGTGATATTAAAATCATTGCTTTGATTTACGGGTATCTGGGTTATGGCAACGGTTTTGCAGCAGTTGCCGGAGGTTTTATAATAGGGGCATTCTGGTCCCTGGTTCTAATGACTGTAAAAGGTTGTACCTTTCAGCGGTTTTCTTACTTTCTGACCTATGTCAGGTCATTGATTCAGACAAAAAAAATTACAGCTTATTATAGTTCCGCCCGGGATGGGTACGACTCAGTAATTCCGTTAGGATTCTGTATGTTTTTAGGAACAATACTTACTGTTGTTTTCTTTTAACAAGGAGGTTTGCTATGACTAAACGTTTTATGGCAATATACGATGCGGACTCTGGATTTGGGGAACGGTTTGCAGAATTTGTAAATTTTAAAGAGCGGTTTCCTATGTCCATTGTATCGTTTTCATCACTAGAGGAGCTTAAAAGCTACAGCTGTGATCATAATATTAAACTTCTGCTCATCAGTTCCAGAGTATCTAACGAGGAGATCGGGCTGATCGGGGCAGATAAAGTTGTTCTGCTTGCAGAAGAGAAAATAATTCCTGCAAATGAGTCGTATCCCAGTGTTTATAAGTACCAGGCGGCAGATCACCTCGTTCGGAGATTATGGAACAATACTGTGCAGACTTGGAAGAAACAGGATATACCACACTGTCTGAAAGAAGCAGAGTAGTAGGTGTCTATTCACCGGTAAACCGTTGTTTAAAAACATCCTTTTCTCTGGCTATGGCCCAGCTTTTGTCACGGGATTTAAAGGTACTTTATTTAAATATGGAAGATTGCTCTGGTTTTGCGGGTCTTACAGGAGAAGAGTATAAAAGGGGGATGTCAGATCTGTTTTATTATTACAGACAGGGCAGCTTTTCATTTGGACGGCTTGGTTCTGTTATATATACATGGGGAGATTTGGATTATGTGCCGCCGGTTCAGTATCCGGAAGATCTGACATTTATTTCATCTCAGGAGATAGCGGGACTAATTAAGCAGATCTCTAAGGAGAGTACATACGGTACTATTATCCTTGATCTGGGGCAGATGGGAAAAAGAGCGGCTGACGTTTTGGAAGTATGTGACGGAATCTATATGCCTGTAAAAGATGATTGTGTATCAGCAGCCAAAGTTGAAGAGTTTGAAGCATACCTTGCTGCTTCCGGTCACAACGCCATAATGAGCAGAATTCAGAAAATCAATCTTCCCTATCATTGCACCTTTGGCAGAAAGGACAACTATCTGGATCAGCTTTTGTGGAGTGAATTAGGAGATTATACCCGGCAGCTGTTAAGAAAACAGCCATAGGGAGGGAGAAGATATGAACGAAGAACAACGCATCAGGATGCGGGAAGATATTATGCTGGAACTAAATCAGCATCAACAGATTTCAGATGAAGAGCTTTACACCATGATTGATGAGAAGATAATCAGATTGGGAATGACCGAATATCTGCCTTTAAGAGAGAAACTGATATTAAGAGGCTGGCTGTTTGACTCCTTCAGACGCCTGGGGATTCTTCAGGAACTGGTAGATGATAAAACTGTCACAGAAATCATGGTAAATGGGGCAAATAACATCTTTATTGAGCGAAATGGCCGTATGGAGCGGTGGGAAAAGGAATTTGAGAGTCAGGAACAATTGGAAGATATGATTCAGCAGATTGTCAGCCGTGTAAACAGGACTGTGAATGTTTCTAGGCCTATTGCAGATGCCAGACTGGGGGGACGGGTCCAGGGTTCATGTTGTCCTGCCCCCGGTTTCCATTGATGGACCGGCTGTTACAATCAGAAAGTTTCCAGAACCCATTACTATTGCCAAGCTTTTAAAGCTGGGATCAATAACAAGGGAAGCAGCAGACTTTCTAAAAGCAATTGTGGAGGCTGGATATAATATTTTCATCAGCGGAGGTACTAATTCCGGTAAAAGTACTTTTTTAAATGCCCTTTCTTCTTACATTCCCAAAAACGAGCGTATTGTAACCATTGAAGATTCTGCAGAGCTTCAGATCACTCATATCCCCAATCTGGTGCGTCTGGAGACGAGAGGTGCCAATGGAGAAGGGGAGGGAGAGGTGACCATCGGCGATTTAATAAAAGCAGCGCTTCGCATGAATCCCTCCAGGATTATCGTGGGTGAAGTCAGAGGAAGAGAAGCACTTGATATGATTTCTGCCATGAATACCGGACATGACGGAAGTTTAAGCACCGGGCATGGAAACAGTCCAAAGGACATGCTGTCAAGGTTAGAGACCATGGTGCTCATGGGAACAGACATTCCTCTTTTTGGCGGTGCGCAGTCAGGTAGCGGCAGCAATTGATATCTTAATTCATTTGGGAAGATTAAGGGATAAAAGCCGACGGGTCTTATCAATTGTGGAGGTAGCTGGATATGAAGAAGGTGAAATCAGACTTAATCCCATTTACTGGTTTGAAGAAGGTGAAACCGACAGGGGAGATGCCAGGAAAGTTGGGGGATTCCTTAAGAAGGTTGGAGATCTTAAAAACACAGAAAAGCTCAAAGCAGCAGGCATTGAATTATGATATTTATATCCTTTCCATAAGGGAGTGGCTGTATTATAGCGGACAGGGAGTCTTAATCGCAGCACTTTTTTCTTATATTTTCTATCGCAGTCTGGTGGCATTTCTTATTTTCATTCCTTTCGGAATTATGGTTCCTTTAACAAAAAGAAAAGAATTAAAAGGCAGACAGCTTCAGCGGTTGAATCTGGAATTTAAAGAAGGGATTTTACTTCTCTCCTCCTTTTTAAGTGCAGGTTATTCAGTAGAAAACTCTGTTATTTCTGCGTCAAGAGAGCTGTCTGTTCTTTATGGTGCAGAGGGACTCATAACAAAGGAATTCAAGTTCATCGAGAGTCAGATTCATATGAACCGGTCCGTTGAGCAGGCCTTTTTAGAATTTGCATTAAGAAGCGGTCTGGATGATGTGAAGAACTTTGCAGAGGTATTTTCCACTGCAAAGCGCAGCGGAGGAGAATTGGTTTCTATCATCAGTCACACGGCAGATGTAATTCGGGACAAAGTACAGGTTAGGCAGGAGATTCTGACCATGACGGCTTCCAAGCAGTTTGAACTAAAAATAATGAATTTGATTCCCTTTTTCATAGTCATTTATATTGATTTCACATCCCCAGGCTTTTTTCAGATTATGTATACCACTGGGGCGGGGAGAATTTTAATGACCATATGTATGATCCTTTATATGATTGCTTACCAGACAGCAAAGCGGATTATGGAAATTGAGATATAATCGGGGAGCCTTATGAAAAAACAATTAAATATTAAATGGAGACCACCAGTAACAAAGGTACAGGCTGCATGTGCAGCGGGCGGGATTGTTTTATATGCAGTTCTGGAACTTTCCACTTTTTGGGGCAGGCAGGATGTGTTTTACGGCGAGGGGCTTAAAAGAGCCGGACCAGGGCAGGGAGAGAACATTTATGAGGTTTTAGTAAAAGGACTGGATAAAGATCAGGAAGATAAAAATTTATTAATAGAAATTCCTGTTAGGGAGCGGAGATATACAGACAAAGAAGCAGAGGACCTGTTTGACCAGCTGGAAGCTCAACTTCCAGCCCAAATACTTTCAGAAAATGATTCTCTTAATACAATAAGACAAAATCTGAATCTGAAAACCAGACTGGACACTTTTGGATTAACCGTACGCTGGGAAACCAGTGATCCTGAGCTCATTGACTCCTTTGGAACAGTTTATAACAAGGACATACCTGAGACTGGGAAAGAAATTCTGATTCTTGCTATGGTATCAGATGGGATCCACCAGCAAACCTATCAATACAAAGGTAAAGTATATCCACCTGTTATGACGTTGGAAGAGAAAAAGAAAGCAGCCTTTCAAAAATGGGCAGATGATCTTGATACAAAGCAGCAGACAGACACATCACTTATTTTACCTGATGTATTTGAAGGACAAAAACTTAAGTACTCGAAACCAAAAGAAGGAAGTTATGGGATATTGCCTGTGCTTGGTCTTGTGCTGGCTGTACTTTTGCAGGTCAGGATTCAGGTTGAAAAGCAGAAAAAAATCAGGTTGAGAGAGCAGCAGCTTTTAATGGATTATTCAGAAGTGGTTTCAAAGCTTGTTGTTTATATTGGAGCAGGTTATACAGTAAGAGGGGCTTGGGAACGAATTGCGGCAGGATACAGGGAGTCTCTTAAAAACGGAAGGCGTGTCATGCGCCCGGCTTATGAAGAGATGGTACATACGGCGTCACAGTTAAAAAGTGGTTTGTCGGAAAGCCGTGCTTACAATGAATTTGGAAGGCGTTGCAGCCTCCAGCCATACATAAAGCTTGCAGCTTTACTGGAGCAAAATCAGAAAAATGGAGGCAGGCAGTTAAGAAATGCACTTGATATAGAAATGGCTTCGGCTTTTGAGCAGAGAAAGAATGCAGCCAGAAAGCTGGGAGAAGAAGCGGGTACAAAGCTTTTGCTGCCCCTCCTCCTAATGTTGTTTGTTGTCATGACTATGATCGTAGTACCTGCATTTCTTGCATTTTACTAGAGAGGAGGTGATACCATGACCTTAATAATGAAAGAGCAGATCCAAGATTTTATAAAAGAAGAAGATGGAGTAGGGGTCATTGAAATTGTATTAATTCTGGTAGTTTTAATCGGTCTTGTTATTATTTTTAAAACCAATATCAAAAAACTGCTGGATGGCATTTTTGAGGAGATTAATAAGCAGTCGAAAGAGGTGTATTAATGCACAACAATGGTCATATAACGGTATTTCTAAGTTTAACCCTTTTATGCATTGTCAGTTTGATGTGCGGACTTTTAGAGTCCGCACGGGCTGCAGGAACGAGATGGTATTTAAAGATTGCTGCGGATTCCGCAATGGATTCTGTATTTAGCAGATATCACAGAGAGGCGTGGGATAAGTACCGGATTTTTCTTCTGGAAGATAAAAGCGGGAATGATCTGGAACAGAAGTGGCGGGAGTATATAGCACCATATATGGAGCATTCTGGCTGGTATGGTGTGGATATAGAGGGTGCTAATGTGTTAAATCGTGACTTCATAACCAGTGCCGGTGGGAAATATATGAAGCAGGAGATCCTGGATTATATGAAGTATGGAATTTTGATCACATACCAGATGAGGCAGGAGCCGTTACAATGCTTGCTGATCTAAAAGAAGCTTCTGTAGTAAAAGATCTTTCCAGGTCATATGGAGAACATACAAAAGAGGCAGTACGTCTGGAGCATGTGATTGAAGAAATTAATAGTTCCTTAGAAAAGCAGAAATACATCTGGAATGAGGCAAAATCATGTTTGAGCAATTACGATGGACAGGGATTTATAAAAAAAGCGATTGAGTTGGAGAAAGAGACGGATCGTATACCGGCCCTTATAAAATCTTATGGAAATATTGCAGATGAATTATATGCTCAATTACAGCTAACAAAAAGCAAAAAAACAGAAGAAATGGATCAGTTAAGTGATCCAGTCCAGATAACATTAAACAGTGATACCGATTGGTTTGATTCTTATGTGAGGCAGGATGGAGAAAGGCGAAAAGAAGTCGAAGCACTTGCCGCAGAGGCTATTAATATTAAGAACATAATAGAACGTTCAAAAGACCGGGCGTTGGAGGTAGAACAAATAATTGATAATTGGGAAAGTAGTTCAGATGATGATGATGATGATGAACCAGATTTATCTGAGTTATGGGGGTCTGTCAGGGATATCTGGTGTGAAATCCATATTTCTATGCTTTCCTATACCAATGGTGTGAAAGATCCTCAAAAAGAAAAGATTTTAGAAAAGGTGGAAAGCCTTGTGCGTAATGGTCTTATGAGTCTTGTACTACCAGAGGGGACACAGATATCCAAAGGGCAGCTTGATTTTAACTCGTTTCCATCTACGATCTATTCAGAGGAACAGGGAGAAATTGATGGTTTGATAGACCGTATTTTATTTGAGGAATACTGTGGACGTTTTCTTACCAGTTTTTTATCAGAAGAAGATAAGCCTGTTAAATATGAACTGGAATATTTAGTTGGAGGGATGAATAGCGATGAGAAAAATTTTTCACAGGCTGTAACAGATGTTTTGGCCATAAGGGAAGGACTCAATCTGGTACATATTTTAATGGATCAGGAAAAAAGGAGAGAAGCAGAAGCCTTGGCAGGTGTGATAACCGGAGTGACAGGAACTGCCCCTCTTACGGGACTGGTGGCCTTCTTTGTTATGAGTATCTGGGCAATGGGAGAAGCCATTATGGATGTCAGACGGCTGTTACAGGGAGAAAAGGTTGCATTTATCAAGTCAAAGGATAACTGGAGGCTTTCACTTCAGGGCTTGCTGGATTCAGGAAGCAGTGGGTCGTTTGAGGGTGAGGGAAGTGACAATAACGGTGTTAATTATTCCGGCTATCTAAAATTGCTTCTGTTTCTCTCCCATAGCACCCGGCAGTATTACAGGCTTATGGATGTCATTCAGATGAATCTTCGGACAACCGATACTGAGTTTCGCATGACTCATTGTGTATATGGGGCAGAAATTCAGGGAAAGGGGCGTGGGAAGCATTACTTCTTCGGCGTGCTGGAACCTGCTTATCCCATAGAGGTGCGGACGGAAAGCATATTAGGATAAGGAGGCGAATAATTATGCCCTTTTTCAGAGAGTTAATAAAAATCATTTGTAAAGCAAAGGTTACTCTCCAGGTACATTTCCCCTTGATAAGAAAAAATATCTCTGCAAAAAGGGTATTATTATTCGCTTCCTTTCAATCAAAACCGGGCAGCCTGACAATCGAAGCAGCTATGGCACTTCCGCTTTTTCTGTTTGCAGTTATAGTACTGATGACGCCAATGAAACTTTTAAATGACGGAAGAAAAGTTCAGATTGCGCTTGAGGCTACAGGAGAAGAGTTAAGTCAGTATGTATCAGCTTTAAAAGAATTAAAGAGAGGCAAAGAATTAAGTGCAGCGGGTTTAAATGAGCTGCCGGATGGTTTGCTGGAGGGAATAACAGAGCAGAGTATTCTTCTATATGTAAGAATGAAAATGGGAAAGTATGAAGCATACCGAGATGCCCAGTCTGTATCTTTTTTAAGATCCTCAGTTTTAAAAGATAAAGAAACCATTGATTTGATTATGGATTATCGGATCCGTCTTCCATTTCCTGTTTTAGGGCTGAAAAGTGTTCCAATGTCTGCCCGGTGTTTCAGGAGAGCGTGGATTGGAAATACACTGCTCTATGAAGATGAGTCCGGCGATACAGAAGAGATGGTTTATGTAGGAAGAGACAGCACCAGATATCACAAAGAAAGAACCTGTCATTATTTATTCAATCATATAAAGGCAGTAAATGAGAAGGATCTGGAAAGTATACGCAATACTGGAGGAGGGATATACAAACCCTGCAGCAGATGCAGCAGTCTTGCAAAAGAAGGCAGCATTGTCTATATCATGCCGTCGGGTGAAAAATTCCACAGCAGTAGAGAATGCAGCGCAATTACGGCATATGTGAGACTTGTTCCTATATCGGAAGTGATTCATTTAGGTGCTTGTTCTTATTGTTCTCAGTGAGGAGGCAATGATGGTTGAACATTTAAATTTTATAGTTTTTGGTATGTTTCTTCTGGCAGCAGCCTGGGAAGATGGGAGAAAGAAAAGTATCAGCATCTGGCTCCTTTTAAGCGGCGGTGTCGCAGGACTCGCTTTGAGTTTATTACAGAGAGAAAATTGTTTTAAGTTTACTGGCTGTCTGGTTGGTCTTTCTTTATTAACGTTAAGTAAATTATCAAAGGGATCAGTTGGAAGTGGGGATGGCTGTTTCTTTATAATAAGCGGTTTGTTTTTGCCTGCACAGTCCAATCTGATATTATTTTTCTATGGCTTATGTCTGAGCGGTATTTTCTGTGGTCTGTTCTTTCTGTTAAACAGGGTAAAAGGAATTGATGTTGGAAAAGAGAGAATCCCGTTCATTCCGTTTCTGGTTCCTGTCTGGCTAGTCATGGTGATGAGATGAATAAGCGCTTAAACGGAAGTTATACGGTAGAAGCCGCTTTTGTTATGGCTGTCATATTATTCTCCCTTATGATATCCATTCAGTCTGCGTATCGCCTGAGAGATGAGGTGGCAGGGGCTATGGCGCTTGCTGAGTCAGTGCAGAGATTAAGACACAATGAGACAGAGTCGCCTGGTGATGCTGCAAATTGGGCAGTTCACAGAGCTGGAACCCCATTTTCATGGAAGGAATATCAATTTCAATTGAACTTGTCCGGAAATTTGCTTACAGGAAAGCGGATTAAGGGCACAGGAGCGGGTGGCAGATGGAAGCTTGAACTGGAACAACAAGTATTTGATCCTGAAAATTTTCTAAGAAAGCTGACACTAATCAGTCAGGAGGAATGATATGAATGTTACATATAGACGGGAGATGAAGCATAATTATTTGATTATAGAGCAGGATAATGCCCAGATGCAGGGATATGAGGAAAACATGCTCAAAGAAAATCAGATAAATGGTCTGTTGAAATTCCAATTAAAGCAGATTGATAATCGTAGATACTTCTATTATGAAATCACTTCAAAACAGCCACTAAGCCGAATTTTAGAGTTTCACAGTATAAATAAACAGGAACTTATAAATTTAATTACCGGGATTACCCAGATTCTTAACCGTCTTCCAGCATATCTCCTTAAAGAAGATCAGATACTTCTACAGCCGGAATTCATCTATATTGAGCCAGAACATTTTTTTGTGTCTCTTTGCCTGATACCTGGAAGAGACAGGAAGTTCGCAGAGGAGATGAGCGAATTACTTCGTTATATTTTGGGAAAGATTAATCATCAGGATAAAGAATGTGTGGTTATGGCTTATGCGTTATATCAGGAGAGTGTAAAGGACAATTACGGTATGGATGCTTTGGCAGAACTGGTTTGCCTTCACAATGATCAGTTGGAGGCAAGGCAGGAAGAGGAGGAATGTGAGCCTCAATCCGGATTTACAAACACAGAAAAAGAGGAGATACAGATTCTTGAGGAATTTTCAAGTCCCATAAAAACAAAGACTACCGGCTTTGCTTTGTGGAGACCGCTTATCTTATCGTCTGTAGTTGTTACTGGTTTTTCAGCTGTGTTGTGGAGTATATCTGGTTACAGGGGAATATTAAGATACTGGTATCTGGTTATGGCAGCAGGAATATTATCCGTTATATTTGGATTCAAATTAACAGACAAAAATCAATACCAGCACCCTGAGGAAGACAGCTCTCCAAAAGACCGTAGTTATGACAGCGAACAGGAAGAGTGGCAAACTGCTTTTTATGAAAGTAAGGAGGAATTGCCAGTTCTGCTTAATTCAGCAGCTAGAGAAGAAACCTTACAGACAGTACTTCTTACTAATGGTCAAAAAGATACACAAGTAAAGGTTTTTAAATCTGCCAGTCCAGGAATTCCAGATATAATAATTACATATACTCCCTATCTCATAGGCAAACAGGAGGGATTGGTGGATTATGTTCTTAATGGAGAAGCAATCAGCCGGATTCATGCAAAAATAGAGAAGGAAGAAAATGATTATTATATCAGTGATTTAAACTCTACCAATGGCACATATGTCAACGGTCGGCTTCTGGAAACAAACGAAACAGTTTTATTAAACACAGGAGATGAAATTTTTATCGCAAATTTTGCGTTTATATTTACATAATCTGTCAGTTTATGATAAAATAAGCATATTATAGTTCAGAAGGAGCGCTTCAATGGATGAATTTAGCAGGCGCAAGAAGGCCTTTGTAAATATTGGTCTCATTGCGGTGAATGTCATTTATTTTCTATACCTGGAGATGAATGGATCTACCGAGGATACCCAGTTCATGGTTTCCCATGGGGCTATGTATGCGCCGCTGGTTATTGAAAGAGGGGAGTATTACAGGTTAATTACTTCCACGTTCATGCATTTTGGAATAAATCATATTATGAACAACATGCTGATTCTGTTCATTCTGGGAGATAATCTGGAACGTGCACTGGGTCATATTAAATACCTGCTTTTTTATTTGATCTGTGGTGTGGGAGCGAATGTTGCTTCCATGGTTATAAATCTGTCCGGATATAGAAATGTGGTTTCCGCTGGCGCTTCCGGTGCCATTTTCGGAGTAATCGGCGGTCTTTTATATGCTGTGGCAGTTAATCGTGGGCAATTGGAAGACCTAAGCACCCGCCAATTGGTGGTAGTAATTTTATGCTCTCTGTATTTTGGCTTTACCAGCACAGGTGTTGATAACGCTGCCCACATTGCAGGTCTTATCATAGGCATTATAATGGGAGTTATTTTATATCGCAGACCCAGGAACGGTCGCAGCCGGTAGTTATGGAAAAAATGCTGGAAGGAGGTGAGTGTGTGAGAGAAGATGATTGCATTTTCTGTAAAATTGCAAATGGGGGTATTCCCTCAGAGACAATTTATGAGGATGACATGTTTCGTGTAATTATGGATTTAGGACCAGCTTCCAAAGGGCATGCCCTGATTCTTCCCAAGCAGCATTACAGAGATATCTGTGATCTGGATGAAGATACGGCAGCAAAGGTCCTTCCATTGGCAGCAAAAATAGGAGTCGCCATGAAAAAGGCGCTGGGATGCTCCGGGTTCAATGTAGTGCAGAATAATGGAAAAGAGGCAGGCCAGACGGTTTTTCATTTTCACGTGCATTTGATTCCCCGTTACGAGGAAGGCCCTGTTATGGTTTCTTGGATGCCGGGTAAGGTAAGTCCGGAAGAACTAGCACAGACAGGAGCCGCCATCAGGAGCGCCCTGTAATCAGAGGGGCATATGATATGAGCATACATGAAGATGAAAATCTGCTGCTGCAGTCCATATATGGTAAATATCAGGGGCTGTTGCGACGAATAGCTAAAACATTGAATGTACCGGATCTGGAACTTGATGATGTGGTACAGGAGACATTTATTTCTTATTTTGAAAATTATTCATTAACATGGTCAGACACGCGGAAAAAAAGCATGTTGATCAAAATATTAAAACGCAAATGCATAGACTCTCTTCGCAGGAATGGTCATTATGAGAAAGTAAGTCTTGATGAGGAAGATGCATCCAACGAGATGGCGATGCTCGCAAGTTATGTGGTAACGGATCCTCTTGAGGTAGTTCTTGGGGAAGAGTCTGTTTTAAAATCACCAGTGAGATTTCCAATATGAGAGATGAGTGGAAGGAGATGGCTGTACTATATTTTCTGGAACAGCTGACGATTCCGGAGATCTGTGAGAAGCTTGAAATACCGGGAACGGTCTGCCGCTCCCGGATTTATCGGACAAGAGTCTGTTTAAAGAATATTCTCGGTCCGAATTATAATACTGATTAATTTTTTGAAACCAGGTTCTCTATCATTTCTATAATTGTATTAACAGCATCATGAAGTTCGCTGCTTTCCATTTTTGAAAGATAGGTCTGACGGTTAGCAAAAGTATCTGTAATGGCCTGAAGTAAGGTATCTCCATTTAAGCTTTCTTCTTCCAGAAGATAACTGAATCCCTGTTTAGAAAAAGACTTGGCATTTAAAATCTGATCACCTCTGCTGGCAGCAGCGGAAAGGGGAATCAGAATATTAAGTTTTCTCAGTGCCAGTATTTCACAGATCGCGTTGGCACCAGCTCTGGAAATCATTAAGTCAGCAGCAGCAAAAAGATGTTTCAAAGGGGCATCTACATATTCGTACTGTACATATCCATGGAGACCAGCAAGGCTTTCATCCAGATTGCCCTTTCCGCAGATATGTATGATCTGGTAATTGTTTAATAGTTTTGGAAGGATGCCCCTTATCGCGTTGTTGACGGTTACAGAACCAAGGCTGCCTCCGATGATCAGTATTACAGGTTTATTGTCGTTTAGCCTGGCATACTTTAATCCTGTCATACGGTCGCCCTCTAAGAGTTCTTTCCGAATGGGGGAACCGGTTAGTATTGCCTTATTTTTCGGGAGATAGCTGAGTGTCTCCCGGAAAATTACAACAGACACGGGTTGCAGCCGGAATGCAGATTCGGTTGGCAAGGCCGGGAGTCATGTCTGATTCATGTATGATTACCGGTATTCTTAAATGCTTTGCAGCTAACACGACAGGAACGGCAACAAAGCCGCCTTTGGAAAATACGATATCAGGTTTGTAACTTTTAATCAGTTTAAGCGCTTCTCCAAATCCTTTAATTACACGGAAAGGATCCGTAAAGTTTTGATGTCAAAATATCTTCGGAATTTACCTGTTGAGATACCGCTATATGGGATCTGAGCATTCTCGATCAATTTTCGTTCAATTCCCTGATAGGAACCGATGTAACGAATCTCATAATTTTTTTCTTTTAGTGAAGGAATTAAAGCCAGGTTCGGGGTAACATGACCAGCAGTACCGCCGCCAGTTAATATTATTTTTTTCATAGAAAAGCTGCCTCCCAAATTCGATATACTATTATAGTAAACGTTAGTGGTAAAAAGTCAACCCCAAAGCGTATGAGAACCAAAGGATAACCAAACATAAAGAGGTATAGACGTGGAGCAGAAGAAAGATTCCATCAATAAGTGTTCCATCTTTTATTTGTTTCATACAAATCATAATTCAAGAGAGAAACTGGAAGCCCGTTTGCTTGATTATATGCAGAAACACCCGGAATTAACACCGGCTGTGCCTGCGCCTCCGCCAGATGAATTTCAAAAGATTATGGCAGAGTTTAATAAAAGGGGATCCAAGACGATTGTAAGAAAACAGCTGAAAGTACTGCATTACTGTAATTTGGTCATTCACTTCTTTCAAAAGATTGTATTTATTTTTGAGAGAGGGATTTTGAAGTAAATGCAGAGAATGAAAAGGAAGCAGCCGGAATAGATTATAATAATTAACGGATAGTGAGTAAAACTATGGGATTTTTATTATTTCTCTCTGAGGCTGCGGTTCCGCTGATCATTTTTTATATTGTCGGATTTGGCATTTTATCAAAGCGTCCTGTGTTTGATGATTTCTTAAACGGCGCAAAAGATGGCATGAAAACGGTTGCAGGCATTATGCCTACACTGATTGGTCTAATGACAGCGGTAGGAGTACTTAGGGCATCCGGGTTTTTGGACTTTCTGGCAAAGCTGCTTACAAAACCCGCATCTTATTTATTTCTTCCGGCACCGGTTGTGCCGGTTATTTTAGTTCGGCTGGTCTCCAATTCGGCGGCCATCGGGCTTGTTTTGGATATCTTTAAAAAATATGGTACAGATTCTTATATTGGATTTATGACTTCTGTTCTGATGAGTTGTACTGAGACATTATTTTACTGCCTCAGTGTATATTTTGGTACTGTTAAAATCAGAAAAACCAGATACACTCTTGGGGGAGCATTAACAGCAACTGTTGCTGGTATTGCTGCCAGTGTATTTTTAAGCCGGTTTTTGGTATAAAAGGAAATTAATCATTTTGATTTAAGAATTTCATAAGAATTCAGGTGGTTGTCTTCGTATACATAATCATGTATAATTACGAAGAAGCTTTTATTGTCATATAGATTTGAAGGGGATAAACGTGGATACTTACGGAACTCTTAACGAAGTACTGGTAAGGCTGTTTCGAGACGTAATGGATATCGAACAGCAGGCTATCATTACACAGGAATTTAATAATATCACCAATAATGATATGCATGTGATTGAGGCGATCGGAGTCGGAGAACCTAAGAATATGTCCGCAATAGCCAGAGAATTGTCTGTCACAGTGGGGACATTGACCATAGCCATGAACAGTCTTGTTAAAAAAGGTTATGTTACCCGCCAAAGGGGAGAAGAAGACCGGCGCGTTGTTTATATTTCTCTTTCAGATAAAGGAAAACTAGCCTATGAACATCATGCTACATTTCATCGGGAGATGATAGCCGGAATGATAGAAGGGCTAAGCGAGAATGAGGTAGAAGTTTTAATCAAAGTTCTGACCAAACTGAATAAGTGGTTTCGAAGTCTTTAACAGAATTAAAGGAGGCAATACGCATTTATGAAAAGAATTATTTTATATTTAGTGAGCGCTATGCTGATGGTATCCCTGGCTGCCTGTACACCAACTCAGCCAAAGGTGGAGACAACAGCACCTGATCCACAGGTAATGGCATCAACAGGAGGCGCCAGTGATAAAGTTCCTGATCCTAATGCAGAACCGATGGAGATTATTTCTGTATACAGTAAGAATGAAAATAAGACTGGTTTAAATCAGGCGATGGATGCAGTGGACAAGCTGACTGCAGATGCAATTGTAAGCAAACTCATAGAATACGGCGTATTAGAGGACGGCACAAAGGTTCTGAAATATGATTCAGCTAATGGAATTGGTACGTTGGATTTATCTGCAGTTCCACAAAGCGGTTCTGGTGATGACAGACTTACCATTACAGCTATTGGCAACACCTTTGTAGAGAACTTTGAACTGGATAAATTAAAACTTCTGGTGAACGGTAAAAATTATTCCAGCAGTTCTATCAAACTGGGCGATAATGATTATCTGGAATATGTAAAGAATTATAAGGAAATAAAATAAAAAACAGGCAAAAGCCAATGGATTTATGGCTTTTGCCTGTTTTATTTTAATATCAACTTCTAAGCTGCTTTGCCAGCCAGTTGCGGAAAGCAGGCTGAATTACTGAAAATGGAGCTGGCCCCACATCAAGCAGGAAAGTATGAAAGTCTTTTAAGTTAAAGTTATCTTTTAAGACTCTCTCTGCTGTGTTTCGCATTTCCATGATTTCCAGATAGCCTACGTAATACTCCATATAATTGGTTGGATTTTCCACCAGGCTGTTGTAGATGGTATCTGCGATGTCTGTATTTTCCACGTTATAAAAGGTTCCAAGATATTTAGCGGTAGCTTCCTTATCCCAGCCTTCATAATTGATACAGATATCAAGGTAAGCGTAAATTCCCAGGGTAATAGCTGTATTATGTGCCAAAAGCTTGCCAAGTTCTGGATCCAGCCCGTTATCTAATGTATAAGAATAATATTCTACATAGGTAGCCCATCCTTCGGAATAGCTTGAAAATGAAAGGATGCTCCTTAAATCATTTGGTTTTTTGCTCAGGAAGTATACGTTTTGATATAAATGTCCCGGATATCCTTCGTGAGCCAGGGTAGTATAAAGGTCATCATTTTGGAAACGCGGGTTGTTATTGATGTAAATAACATTATTCTGGTACTGGTCCAAAGGTGGTACCAGGTAAAAGGCCGGGCTTAAAGAGGATTCCAAAGCGCTTGGCACATACTTAACTGTGTAGTTGCAAGGTGGAAGCTCCGGAAAATCTTTCGTAATCTGAGATTTTAGAGATTCCAGGATTTCTTCCGGTTTTGTATACTTAAACGAGTAATTGTCCAGAGAGTCAATCACTTCAGGATGATCTTTCGTAATCTGTCCCAATGCCCTGATATCACTATTCATCTGTTTTTCAATGGCTTTTTTCAGGCTTTTGACTGAATCATAGGAGGTACCGGTATTGGAGTTTACCAGATATTCAAAGTATTTCTTTCCGTCGGGATACCAGGAAAGACCTTTGTCATTGGTTCCGGTTCCCATTAAAGCTGTGATACCGCTTATTAAATTCTTATAGGCAGGAACAAAATGCTCTTCCAGAACTTTGATATTCTGCTTCTTATATTCTGCTTTCTCCTCTTCGGTTAAGTCTGTCAGGGAATCAATTCTGGTATTGAATGTTTCTGCGAGGAAGCTGTGATCTGGCTGTATTAAATAAGCTTCACAGGATTTTAAAACATGGTCAGCTGCAGCATCTGACATAAAAAGTCCTGCCTCTGATTTCTTCTTTTCGAATTCCATTACCTGCCCGTAATACTCGTCGATGGAAGACAGCAATGAAAGATAATGGTCAACATCCGCTTTGTTATTGAACGTATACTCGGCAAAGAGGACAGGAAGCTGGGCCTGAATTCCTATGGTGGTGGTCAGGGGCTGGGCGTAGAGTTCCATTCCGTCAGAACTTAATTCGGTATTAACGTAGGAATACAGAATCTGATATGTAAGCCTCTGGTCGGCAGTCAGCTTCCGGGGGTTAAAGCTTTCCAGCTTTTTCTTAACCTCCTGAAGATCCTTTGTACCCTGCTTCATCTTATCCAGAGAAATCTCCAAGAGTCAAAGGAACTGTATTAATTCCTCTGGAAGCAGGATCGGCAATGCTGAAATGAAAACTGATGCCGGAATCACTGATTTCATCCGGAATAAGTCAGCAGTAAACTGATCGAATGCTTTCTGCATGGAAATATCCTGGGCATGGTATTTTTCGTATTGGGCATCGGAAGCCGTCCCCGTCTGTCTTGGAGGTGGTGTACAGGCGCAAAACAGAGAGGCCGCCAAGACAATGGAAAGGATACGGCGTCCCTGCCTGATGATCATGTTTTTCATATTAAGATCCTCCACAATTCACTAATATTATTTATATGTCTATAAGAAAAAAGTAATGACAAAAGGTCAGATCCTGAAACTTACCTGCTTGACAAACGGGAATGAAACTATTACACTAGGGTTACTGACAATTGATTCATTTGAGAATGCTGAGAAAAGAAGAGTAAGAAACCCGCCTCATGTACAGAGAATTCCGGTAGCTGAAAAGGAAGCCTGAGCGTATTTCCCAACATGGCCTTGGAGCAGCGAAGTTGAATTGGCTTAGTAAGCCTTTAAATTTCGACGGTCACACCCGTTATCGTGTCAGACTGTTATTATATACCAAAAGCTTCATTCTGGAAAGCTTTTGATTAGAACGCAGCCGGTGAGGTCTGTGTCGTAAGACATGGATAAATTAAAGTGGTATCACGGGATAGTGCCCCGTCTTTAAATTTCCTATGTGGATTTTTTTAGACGGGTTTTTCTTTGTTGGGAAATGATTCACCCTGCATCTCATTATATTTCTGGAGGAAAAGATTATGTGTAAAGATTCAAACAAAAAGCCATATTATATCACCACAGCCATTGCATACGCATCCGGTAAGCCTCACATTGGCAACACCTATGAGGCTGTTTTAGCTGATGCCATAGCAAGATTTAAAAGAGAAGAAGGATACGATGTATTTTTCCAGACAGGAACGGATGAACACGGACAAAAGATTGAGGAGAAAGCTGCGGCAGCAGGTATAACTCCCAAGGAATTCGTAGATCAGGCTGCTGGTCAGATTAAAACTATCTGGGATCTGATGAATACCTCCTATGACAAGTTTATTCGTACTACTGATCCGGATCATGAAGCACAGGTTCAGAAAATCTTCAAAAAACTTTACGATCAGGGTGATATCTATAAGGGATATTATGAAGGTTTATACTGCACTCCATGTGAGTCTTTCTTTACTGAGTCCCAGCTGGTAGACGGAAAATGTCCGGATTGCGGACGTGAAGTAAAACCGGCAAAGGAAGAGGCTTATTTCTTCCGTATGAGCAAGTATGCAGATCGACTGATCCAGCATATTAATGAAAATCCTGATTTTATTCAGCCGGTATCAAGAAAGAATGAGATGATGAATAACTTCCTTCTTCCGGGACTTCAGGATTTATGCGTGTCCAGAACCACATTCACATGGGGAATTCCGGTAACATTTGATCCAAGACATGTTACTTATGTATGGCTGGATGCATTGACAAATTATATTACAGGAATTGGATATGACTGCGATGGAAATAACACTGACCAGTTTTCAAAACTCTGGCCTGCAGATCTTCATCTGATTGGTAAGGATATAATCCGCTTCCATACTATTTACTGGCCAATATTCTTAATGGCACTGAATGTACCACTTCCCAAAACAGGTATTTGGTCACCCATGGCTGTTGCAGGGCGACGGAAAGATGAGTAAATCAAAGGGTAACGTTCTCTATGCAGATACACTGGTAGATTTCTTCGGAGTGGATGCAGTTCGTTATTTCGTTCTTCATGAAATGCCTTTTGATAATGATGGAATCATTTCCTGGGAGCTGATGGTAGAGCGCATGAACTCGGATCTTGCCAATATACTGGGCAACCTTGTAAACCGTACCATTTCCATGTCCAATAAGTATTTTGAGGGTGTAGTAAGAGATGGCGGTATTAAAGATGAGTTTGATGAGGATTTAAAAGCAGTTGTGCTTGAAGAGGTGAAAAAGGTCAGCGAGAAGATGGAAAAACTCCGCGTTGCAGATGCGATTACTTCTATTTTTAATATCTTCAGAAGAAGCAATAAATATATTGATGAAACAGCACCATGGACTCTTGCAAAGGATGAAGCTTCAAAAGCCCGTCTGGAGACGGTTCTTTATAACCTGACAGAAGCCATTACCATAGGAGCATCTCTTTTAGCTTCTTTTATGCCGGAGACATCTGCTAAAATTCTTTCTCAGCTTAATACAACAAAAAGAGAGCTGCCCCAGATGAATGAATTTGGTTTATACCCGTCTGGCAATAAAGTAACTGACAAGCCTGAGATTTTATTTGCCCGTATGGATATGAAAGAAGTGATGGAGAAAGTGGAAGCAATGCATACAGCTGCAGAAGGTACCACAGAGGAGAAAGAATCACCGGAAGACGACGGAATTGATATAGAGGCAAAAGCAGAAATCGAATATGAAGATTTTGCAAAGCTGCAGTTCCAGGTGGGTGAGATCATTGCCTGCGAAGCAGTAGCCAAATCAAAAAAACTTTTATGTTCCAAAGTTAAAATAGGAAGTCAGGTAAAACAGATTGTCAGCGGTATTAAGGCCCACTACTCACCAGAAGAAATGGTTGGTAAAAAGGTTATGGTTGTGGTAAACTTAAAACCAGCGAAGCTGGCTGGTGTTTTATCCGAAGGCATGCTTTTATGTGCAGAAGATGCACAGGGCAATTTATCTCTTATGGTTCCGGAAAAGGCAATGCCATCAGGAGCGGAGATCTGCTAATATAAAGCTGTTTTAAGAACAGGAAAAGATGATAATGAGGCCGGATTTTTATAATCCGGTCTTATCGTTTAAGAGGAGGACTTGATGACAGAATCCACTGCTTTCCAAAAGAAAGGAATTTCAGGAAATACCTTAAAGATCATCGCGATCATAACCATGCTGATTGACCATATCGGTGCGGTTGTAATTGAAAATGGGATATTAAAGTATCAGGACCCTTTGCTGATGCAGACTATTCTGGCTACACCAGAAGGTGTAAGGTGGAGTACCATTGATTTTGTTCTCCGCACCATTGGAAGAATATCCTTTCCCATTTTCTGTTTTTTGCTGGTAGAGGGGTTTCTTCATACCAAAGATGTTAGAAAATACGGAATCAGGCTTTTGGCATTTGCATTGATTTCGGAAATACCGTTTGACCTTGCGATTTTTAACAGCTGGTTTCACCCCGGGTATCAGAATGTATTCTTTACCCTTTTTATCGGTCTGTGGGTGCTTGAGTGGTACCAGAAGGCCATGGGTGATCCCCTTCGGCAGTTTCTGGCAATAGGAGTGGGATGTGGGGTATCCATACTGCTGAAATCTGATTACAACTTAGACGGAATTGTACTGATACTGATCATATATATATTTCGAAATAATAAAAAACTACAGACTATATTTGCAGGAATTATGGCTGCATTAATCAGCGCAAGCTGTTTTGGAGCAGGAATATTTGCTCTTTTGCCGATCCACTTGTATAATGGGAAAAAAGGTGAGAGGAATTTAAAATATTTATTTTACGGGTTTTATCCTCTTCATTTAATCCTGCTTTATATTGTTCGGTTATTGATTACAGGCTGACAAACGTTTTAAAGGAGATATCTATGATTTTTGATACACACGCTCATTACGATGATGAAGCATTTAATGAAGACAGAGAAGAGCTGCTTGCAAGTCTGCAGTCTCATGGCATAGAAGCGGTTACCAATGTTGGAGCCAGCATAAAGACATCAGAGAATACCATTAAACTCACAGAGAAGTATTCTTATATATACGGGGCAATCGGTGTTCACCCCAATGAGACTGGTGAGTTAAATGATGAGAAGTTAAACTGGCTGAAAGAAAATTCCAGCCGTAGCAAAATAGTGGCCATTGGCGAAATAGGTCTTGATTATTACTGGGAGGAACCAGATCATGAAACACAGAAGACCTGGTTTGTGGGGCAGCTGAATCTGGCTAAGGAAGTAAAGCTTCCGGTTATTATTCACAGCCGTGATGCGGCGAAAGATACCCTTGATATTATGAAGGCGGAGCATTCCCAAGATGTGGGTGGAGTGATTCACTGCTTTTCCTATGGAAAAGAGATGGCAAGGGAATATCTGAATATGGGCTTTTTTGGGAATTGGGGGTGTCCTGACCTTTAAAAATGCCAGAAAGCTGAAAGAAGTAGTGGAATATATGCCTTTGGAGCAGCTGGTACTTGAGACAGACTGCCCATACCTGGCCCCTGTTCCCAATCGGGGAAAGCGCAATTCTTCCCTGAATCTTTCTTATGTTATTGATGAGATTAGCGCCATTAAGGGAATTACAAGGGATGAGATTATAGAAGTTACCAACCGCAATGCTAAAAAGCTTTATCACCTGTAGAAAATACAAAGTGTTAATAGGGAGATTATGGCTTGATGTCAGATATAAAAATCAGAAAGCACAAAGACTATACAAGTCAGAAGGCTTTGTTGAAGAAGGCACACTAAGAGAATGTATTTTATATCATGGCAGTTATGAATCACAGATAGTCATGTCAATTCTGAAAAGTGAGTATGTGGAGGGTATCCGGGCTTCGGACCCGTCTTATATTTATTGACTTTTTGTTTATAATAAGATACCATTGACTAATAAAAAACGATAGGAAAATGTGTATGCAAAATAAATTAGGCAACCCTCAAAATACAATTCAGATCATCCAAAAATATGAGTTCGCATTTCAAAAGAAGTTCGGACAGAATTTTTTAATTGATACACACGTACTTGATAAAATCATTCAGGCGGCAGGTGTAACCAGGGATGACTGCGTTTTGGAGATCGGTCCTGGTATCGGTACGATGACTCAGTACCTGGCAGAAGCAGCAGGTCATGTTGTTGCGGTTGAGATCGATTCAAAATTAATACCAATTCTGAAGGAAACGCTGGCTGATTACGATAATGTAACTGTAATCCATGCAGATATTTTAAAGACTGACATCAATGAGCTGACTCAGAAATTTAACGGTGGACGCCCCATAAAGGTAGTGGCAAATCTGCCATATTATATTACCACACCCATTATTATGGGACTTTTTGAAGGTCAGGTACCCATTGATAACATTACAGTCATGGTGCAGAAGGAAGTGGCAGACCGTATGCAGGTAGGGCCGGGTTCCAAGGATTACGGCGCCCTCTCACTGGCTGTTCAATATTATGCAGAGCCATATATTGTAGCCAATGTACCCCCAAACTGCTTTATGCCCCGCCCCAACGTGGGATCAGCGGTAATCCGCCTGACCAGGCATAAAAATCCCCCTGTCAGCGCACAGGATCCTGGACTGATGTTTCGCCTGATCCGGGCATCCTTTAACCAGAGAAGAAAAACTCTTCAAAATGGTTTGAATAACTCTCCTGAGGTCCCTTATACCAAAGAACAGATTATATCGGCAATTGAAAGCCTGGGTCTTTCCCCTTCTGTAAGAGGAGAAGCACTGAATTTAGAGCAGTTTGCGGCACTTGCCAATTATTTTACAAATATAAAAGAATAGTATAACAGGAGGGCCTATGTCGGATTCGCTTATTACGAAACGTGCAATTGCAGAAGCATTGAAGCAGGTGTGCAAAGAGAAACCATTTGATAAGATATCCATATCAGATATTACGGCAGTATGTGGTCTGAACCGGCAGACCTTTTATTATCACTATCAGGATAAGTATGAACTATTAAGCTGGATTTATTATAATGAAAATTTTGCTGCAATTGCAGATGATATCAGTCTTGATAACTGGAATGAGAAAATCCATGAGCTTTTGAGTAATATGAAACAGGAAACTTTTACGTAAATACCATAAAAGAGCAGGAACATACCTTTGAGAGTTATTTGTATGAGATGACAAAAGCATTATTTTCAGAGGCAATTGAGTTACTTGATGAAAAGGGAAAACTGACCTTTGAAGAACGGGATTTTGATGCCGGATTTTATGCCTATGGTCTATGCGGAGTAATCATGGACTGGGTAAAAGAAGGAATGAAGATGGATCCGAAAGAAGTTTCAAAACGGTTAAAAAGCCTCGCCAGGGCTACGGAGCGGATCGGATATATTCGCAGCCAGGCGGAGCTTTAAGCCAGTTTCTGAAAAATCAGATTCAGACAATCGTCTCTGGAACAATTCTTTATCATAATAAGCAGTTCTTCGTAAGTAAAAAGTTCACTGGAGGCGGGACTGAACTTTTGTAACAGTTCCCTTAAGTTACGGGCGGTCCGTTCCGGTGCTTTCTGACCATTTTTAAGTTGATGAAAAAGTGCTGTTTTTAAAACGCTTTCCCGTATATGGTTGTGTAACGTTCCCGACATGGATAGTCCTCCTTATTCATTATTTTCATTGTAAAAGAATATATAAAAAATTACGATAGACAATATAGAAGAATTGTCTGGTTTTTCGACACCATTTTGCGGGTGTCGTTTTTTTATACAGGAACAAAAGCATGTATGGTGACGGTAAAAATGTTATATGATAATATAAGTTTATCAATTGATTTAAAAAGAGATTGGAGTGTGGCTTATGTTAAAAAAAATGGAGAAAAGTAACATGATGAAATTGCTGGCACTGGGGGCGGCAGCTACGGCAGCAGGTGTGGCTGCAAAGACACTGTATGAACGTACTGGAAAATCAAAAAAGGCTAAGCGGATGGAATCCAAAAACAACGCTATTCCAAAAGGAAAGGCTTATTTTGTAGGAGGCGGTCTTGGCAGCCTTGCGGGAGCAGCCTATCTGATCAGAGACTGCAAGATGCCCGGTAACCAGATTACCATCTTTGAGGGGATGCCCATCTTTGGAGGAAGCAATGACGGTATCGGTACTCCTGAAAAGGGATTTGTCTGCAGGGGAGGACGCATGCTCAATGAAGAGACTTATGAAAACTTCTGGGAGCTGTTTCGATCCATTCCCTCTTTAAGCAAACCGGGAAGAAGTGTAACAGAAGAAATCTTGGATTTTGATCATGCCCATCCTACCTCAGCCAAGGCAAGACTGATTGACAAAGATGGAACCATCCTTGACGTGAAAAGCATGGGATTTAATCAGAAAGAACGTATGGCTTTACTGAAATTGATGAATACACCGGAAGAAAAGCTTGATGATATGACCATTGAAGAGTGGTTTGCAGACTCGCCCCACTTTTTCACCACCAACTTCTGGTATATGTGGCAGACTACCTTTGCATTCCAAAAATGGAGCAGCCTATTTGAATTCCGCCGTTATATGCGCAGGATGATATTGGAATTCTCCCGTATTAATACATTGGAAGGCGTTACAAGGACTCCACTCAATCAATATGACAGTGTAATACGCCCTCTTGAAACATATTTGAGAAAAGAAGGGGTTGTTTTTGCAGAGAACTGTACAGTAACTGATATTGATTTTGCAGAAGGAGATGAGATTACCGCTAAAGTTCTTCATCTGACAGATCATGGAGTTACCCGTACGTTAGAACTGGAAGATGATGATATCTGCATTATGACCAATGCATGTATGACAGACAGTGCTACATTAGGCGATCTTCATACGCCAGCCCCAGCGCCTGTTTTACGGCCCATATCCGGAGAATTGTGGAGCAAAGTGGCAGTGAAAAAGCAGGGACTTGGAAATCCATATCCATTTTTTGGAGATGCCAGCGAAACCAACTGGCTGAGCTATACCGTAACCAGCAAAGGAAACAAGCTTTTAAAGCTTATTGAGGATTATTCCGGCAACGTTCCGGGAAGCGGAGCTTTAATGACCTTTAAAGACTCTAACTGGTTAATGAGTATTGTTGTTGCTGCTCAGCCTCACTTTCCCAATCAGCCCATGGATCAGACCATATTCTGGGGCTATGGCTTATATACCGATAAAATAGGAGATTATATCAAGAAACCAATGAAAGACTGTACAGGAGAGGAACTTCTTACAGAACTTCTCTGCCACCTTCATATGGAAGACCGCAAGGATGAGATAATGGCAGATGTGATAAATGTAATCCCATGCATGATGCCTTATGTAGATGCCCAGTTCCAGCCACGTAAAATGGTTGACCGTCCGGAAGTAGTTCCAGCCGGTTCTAGCAACTTTGCAATGATCAGTCAGTTTGTTGAGATTCCGGATGATATGGTATTCACGGAAGAGTATTCAGTTCGTGCTGCAAGAATAGCTGTTTACACACTGATGGGAATTAATAAAAAGATCTGTCCGGTTACTCCCTATGTGAAAGACCCTAAGGTATTAGTTAAGGCAGTACAGACCTCCTATCGTTAATAACCAAAATGTCTTTGTGAGCCAGACGAAAGATGGGTATCAATCGTCTGGCTCTTTGATGCTTTATCACGTTATAACCTTAATACACAAGAGTTTAATGCGAAAAAGCTCGTTGCATGATTGTCCCTTTTGTGGTATGCTATTACTCGTGCTGTCCTTGAAGGACGGACGAATGAACGTAAATACGGAGGGAAGTATTATGAAGAAAACAGCAATCGTATTAGCGGCTGTTCTTGTCTCTGGTCTCGTTTTAAGTGCATGCGGAGGTACCGGAAAGTCCGGCGCGGCACAAAGCGGAACTGAGAAGACCACACAAGCAGCAGCTAACACAGAAACAGCAGCAAGCACCTCAACAGAGCCACTTGACCTGGCAGTGCAGATAGGATCTGATCCCGAAACCATTGATCCGGCTCTTAGTACAGCAATTGATGCATCTAACATCATTATGCATGCCTTTGAGACTCTTATGACATTTGATGAGAACAACAATATCGTTTCCGGTCAGGCAGAATCTTATGATGTAAGCGATGACGGACTTACTTATACGTTTCATTTAAGAGACGGCTTAAAATGGAGTGATGGTTCTGATTTTACTGCAGAGGATTTTGTATATTCCTGGAAACGTATGGCTGATCCTGCTACAGCAGCACCATATGCAGCAGATATGCTTTCTGTGGTAAAAGGTTATGACGAAGCAGCAGCAGGCAATGTTGATGCACTGGCAGTTTCTGCTCCTGATGCAAAAACATTCGTAGTTGAGCTTTCTGGTCCTTGTACATATTTTGATAAGATTGTGACTCATGCAAGCATGGCACCAGTGAAAAAGGATGTAGTGGAAGCGAAAGGCGACCAGTGGTCCCTTACTCCGGATACCTATATTTCTAACGGTCCGTTAAAGATGGTCGAGTGGGTACCAGGTTCTCACATCACATTTGCTAAGAATGAAAATTACTGGAATGCTGAAAGAGTTACTTTAAATACTTTAAAGTTTGTTCTTATGGAAGATCAGAATGCCGCATACAGCGCATACAGGACAGGTGAGGTACAGATGATTCGCGATGTGCCCACTGAAGAGATTCCAAACCTTAGAGATTCCGCTGAATTCCATTTAGAACCACGTATGGCAACATCCTATACAATTTTTAATACCCAGAAGGAACCCTTCAACAATGCAAAAGTACGCCGTGCATTAAGCCTTGCAATTGACCGCGACTATATTGCCAATACCCTTATGATGGGAACTGCTCTTCCTGCCTCCAATTTCGTAGGACCTGGTATCTCTGATGATAAAGAAGATTCTTCATTTGAAGCGGTAAGCCGTACAAATAACGGCGGTGACTATTTCAGCGTAGATAATTATGCGGCTGATCTTGAAAAAGCAAAAGCGCTGCTGACTGAAGCTGGATATCCTAACGGGGAAGGATTCCCTGCAATTGAATATATGACCAATGACGCCGGCTACAACAAAGCAGTTGCTGAATACTTACAGAGTGCATGGAGCGAGCTTGGAATCAGAATGGATATCAAGATTGTTGAATGGTCTACATTCACACCAACCCGCCGCGCCGGTGATTTCCAGATCTGCCGCGGAGGATGGGTTTATGATTACGATGATCCTTCCAACATGCTGAATCTGTTCTCAACTGATAGTGGAAACAATGATGGAAAATATTCCAATGCAGAAGTAGATAAACTCCTGACTGAGGCAAGAATTACTGCTGATAAAACGGAGCATTTTGATAAGCTTCATAAGGCAGAAAAAATCATGATGGAAGATGCTGCAGTATCTCCTCTTGTATATTCCAGTGATTATTATCTGCAGAAACCTGAAATTAAAGGAACATGGCATTCTCCATACGGCTACTGGTTCTTTATGTACGCTACAAAATAATCGAATAATAGAAAACCTGCTGTCATCGGTTTATACCGCCTGACAGCAGGTTTTTCATTATTCAATGGTATCATCATAAGAAGCGCGGACACCGCCGATGTATTTTGGTCTGGTACGGGCTGCAACCACATGGGCAGAGCCAATATACTGGGTTTTTATGCGAATGGGAACCGCTACAGCTTTCAAATGCATTCCGATCAGTGTATCTCCAATATCAATCCCAGCGTGAGCTTTAATCGATTCTACTGCAACCGGATGTTCAAGACTATGGTAGGCTACAAGTGAGAAAGAGCCGCCGGCCTTAAGCTGCGGCACTACATTGACCGGTTCATAATGATAGAACTCCGCTGCTTCCCTTTCTAAAATGAGTGCCCTGTTTAAATGCTCACAGCACTGGGCAGCCACATAAATTCCCTGTTTATGAAAGACTTCATAAATGGCCGAAAATACTGCCTGGCCGATCTCTGCACTGGAATGAGAGCCGATTCTGTGATCGGATATCTCACTGGAAGAGCAGCCGATCACTACCAGATCTTTCTCCTTTAAATGAGATGCGTCCAAAACTTCTTTTGCGGCTTTACCTGCCTGCTTTCTGATTTCATCTAACATAATCCGGCACCTTCCTTCCTGTACAGTCTGTCTGTTTGATTATAAGGCTGCACGAATGGCTTCAGCCATTTTCTCATACTCATCATCGGTTAAATATACTTTATCCGGATTCATGGCAAATGTGCCGCCCCATTCATCTCCGCCATTGTATTTGGGAACAATATGCATGTGAAGATGACAGCCTGTATCACCATAAGCGCCATAATTTACTTTATCCGGATTAAAACTTTGTGAATGGCCTTGGATACTTTGGAAACTTCAGCGAAAAATGCATTTCTATCTTCATCGCTGATATCAATCATCTCGCTGACATGATCCTTATATGCAAGAATGACTCTGCCTTTCTTGCTCTGTTCTTTAAATAAATATAAAAAGCCTGTTTCCATTTCACAGACAGGATAACCAAATTTAGCAACCAAGTCCCCTTTCATACAATATGCGCAATTTGTGTCTTTCATAATCATGTACCTTCTTTCCAGTAGTTTGTTTTTCATTTCTGAACCTATTTTATCAAAATACAGACGGAATGAAAAGAGAGCACAGCAATTATTTTATGCCACAGCACAAAAAAACAGCTTCCTGCCAGAATCTGGTAAGAAGCTGTTTGATGATTATTCTTATTTGGATCAGGATCTGCTCTTTAAGTGAGTTGCAACTTTGACATCTTCTTTTTTGATATGGTTGATCAGCCAACCTGCAATTGCACTGTTTACTTCGCCAACCAGTGCAATGGTAGGACCTTCCTTATCGAGCTTCTGGCAGATTCCTGCAACTACCTTCTTAAACTCTTCATGGTAGCGTTTGTGATTTGCATAATCAGGATACTGGCTCTGAAGCTGGAGTTTTTCCTCATCTCCAAAATGCTTGGCAGTATAATCCTGTAAAAAACTTAGTGGTATTGGCCAGCTCTGCACGGCCTTTGCCGGTGGAGCAGGCAGTCAGTAAATTATTGATCGCATCAATCAGCTGACGGTGCTCTGAATCGATTAACTGGTTTCCGGTCTCCAGATCCTTTGTAAATGCGTATGCCATATGTACACCTCTTTCGTTATAAATAATGTAAGTATATTCTACACTAAACCTACGAAAAAACCAACTGTTAATTTTCCCGCCAGCTGAGATATAAATTAGCAACTACATCTTCAATGGGTGCCTTTTTAATTTCCATATCAAGGATCTGGGGGAAATCAGAAAGTAGTCCCATAACCTTATGGATTCCTAATACATTCCGGTCAAATTCGTATTCGTGAACACCGCCTTCTGTTTTTAAAAGCCGCATACCCGGAATGGAAAGTGGTGTCTCTTCTTTTGCCGTAGTAAGGACAATCCGGTAAAAGCCTCCCATCACATTTCGTAGTTCATCAAAGTCTCCATCAAATGCAATTCTCCCCTTGTTAATAAGAATGATTCTCTGGGCCATTTCCTCCAAATCGTCCATATCATGGCTGGTTACCACCACCGTTGTTTTACTCTCAAGGTTAATCTTCTTTAAAAATCGGATCATCTGCTGCTTGGCAAGTACATCAAGACCAAGTGTGGGCTCATCTAAAAAAATCAGTTCCGGACTGTGAAGCAGAAGCATGGCAATATCCGCCCGCATTCTCTGCCCAAGACTCAGCTCCCTGGTAAAGGTTTTTAAAATATCGGAAAGATCCAAAAGATCTGTAACCATCTCCAGGTTCTTTTTGTAAACGGAATCCGGAATGTTCCATACCTCCTTTTTCCATTGAAAGCTTGATATCACCGGATGGTCCCACCATAATTCTGTGCGCTGTCCAAACAGGACTCCAATTTGGCCCATGAGTTTGATCCGGTCTTTGGCGGGATTTAATCCCAGTACAGAAACCGTTCCTTCCGTAGGCATGAGAATACCGGAAAGAATTTTTATTGTAGTGCTTTTACCGGCACCATTGGCACCTGCATAAGCAACGAATTCCCCCTTTTTTACCTGAAGTGATATGTGATCAAGCGCTGTCACTACCCGCTTTTCCGGGTGAAAAAGGTTTTTAATGATGTCGCGGGCGTTGCCGCTTCGCTGCCACTGGCAGTATTCTTTTGTTATATTATCGATGGCCAAAGCCGGAGTATCTTGGAGAACCATAGGTTTCATAATATTTCATACCTTTCCTGAATGTGATAATTGCTATAATTGAAAAATTGCGGCTGCAATAGGCAGATAGAACGCTTCCGGAATGAAAACCGCCTCTGATCCGTATTTCCCGGCTTTTATTAAAAGCGTGGAAGGAAGCCAGGCACAAAGCCCCACAGGAATTAAGGACAGAAAAATGTGTTTTTGAAAGCCTTTCATATTACCCAGCGGATAAGTTTTCAATGAAGAAAATAATTCCCTGCCCACCCCGGCAATCTCCTCTGCAGCAGCAGGGGCATAGAACGCTGAGCAGGAAATCAGATAGATAAATGACATTACAATGATAATTGAGCAAATGCTGTAAAAAAGAAACAGCAATAAAGTAAAAGCATTTATGGGTAAACCAGCCCTAATGGCACCGTAAGCAGTAAGCCCTGTTCCAAAAATCATGATGGGCGAACCAGAAACAGGGGAAAAACCCTGAGCAAGAAGTTCTGCCCACAGAGGGACAGGCTGAATCATTATGTGATCAAGCTGCCCCCGGCCAATAATGCGGCTGACCATGCCGGTATTATTTCCCATAAAAAATACCATGAAAATACCGTCAATAAAGAGGGCGTAGCCCATCATAAATAGAATTTCATTTTGGGTCATACCGGAAAAGTTCTTAAAATTAGCGGATAACAGGCAGACACCTGCAATGGTGCAGCCACCGCTAACAACATCTGAAACCAGTTGAATAAAGAAATAACGGGTATCCCGTAGAAACCATAATAAATCCATTTTTGCATATTGCCTGTAAAGCCTGATTAATATTTTTAAATTATCCACCAAAAGAGATCATCCTTTCTTTGCTTTTATTAAATACGTAAATAGCAAGAGCCCATAAACTAACAGCCCAGAAAGACTGAAGCGCCAGAACCCTGTAAGGAAAATGGGCAGTGCCGGTGTAGATAGTTAAAGGTCCATGGGCAACCGAGCCCAACGGTAGCAGGGAAAAAAGCGTTCCCAATTTCTTTGGAAATAAAGAAAATGGTATCATTTCTCCGGAAAGCAGGGAATAAACAGCCTCTCTCACAGCGAGAGCCGCAAAGCATCCATTTTTCAGATTCATGGCCAGAGAAGCAAAAAGCAAATCTATGGCAAAACCAATACAAATTGCCAGCAGCAGGCTTATGAAAGAGAGAATTCCCATACGAAAAGAAGCAGGCAACGGACTGACAGACAGAACCGGCGCAAAAAGCAATAATGGAATACCCAGAAATAAGAAGTTGGGAACCCAGAATCGTCCAATGGTTTCAGAAATAAAGCTTGCTTCAATTGCCATAGGCCTTAAAAAACGCCCAATGACGGATCCCTCCCACAAGGACGAAGTGGCGGGAGAAATAATATTTAATTCCTCATGTAATACGGCAGACATCAGCGTGTAGGTCATTAACTGGTCCAAAGATACGTTTGCTGGCAGTGCATTAGTTTCTTTCAAAGTCTTCCAGATAAAGGTCAGCAGAATGAACTGGACAATCTGAACAACGTATCCTCCAGCTACACAGAGAAAGCCTCCGTCAAAAATTTGTTTCGAGCAGATTAAAGTTGTGGAGCATACGGCTCTTGAGAGAGAGCCGCAGCCGGACAGAATGGTTTTTACCTGTTTCATAGGTCATATCCTCCATAGTGTGTGTTTAGAATCAAAGTGGAAAATGTCCGTTCAGACTACCATTTCGAAAAAAACGCACAAAAAAACCCGGTGCAGGAGCATCCGGGCGGAAAATCAACCGAAAAACCAGTGGTAAAACCTACCGGCTAACAGAATAATTTTCAGATGAGACGCTGCCTTTTTCGTAAAAATGGGCGCACTGATACACGGACGCGTCAAAATTACCGAAAACTGCAGAGATATTATTAATATTAGTCCATAATGAAGTAGCTTTAATAGATATATTTCCCACAGCGTCTCACCTCCTTTAAAAAATTTAACTCATTATATCATTGTAAGCAATTTAAGTCAAGATTAGTTGGTTTCCCATTTTGACAATGCTGCTTCATCGGCTACAATAATTACATCCGGATGGAGCTGCAGAATGGAAGCAGGAACTTTTGGTGTCACAGGTCCGCAAAGGGCATTATACAGAATCTCAGCCTTATCCTCACCGCTTACCATTAACAGAATTTTTTTCGCTCTGATAATTGTACCGATTCCCATGGTATAAGCCTGGCGCGGAACCTCATCTACAGATTCAAAAAAACGCTTATTCGCTTCAATGGTGCTTTCCTGTAAGTCAACAATATGGGTATCTTTTGGGAAGATATCGGAAGGCTCATTAAATCCGATGTGCCCATTATGACCAAGTCCAAGAATCTGTAAGTCAACGCCACCCAGATTTCTGAGAATCTCTTCATATCTGGCAGCCTCTTTTCTGCATCTGATTCCATACCATCAGGGATATGAGTATTGGTTACATCGATATTTACGTGCATAAATAAATTCTGCTTCATAAAGTGGTAGTAACTCTGGTCATTATCTCTGGTTAATCCCTTGTATTCATCAAGGTTTGCTGTTTTTACCCGGGAAAAATCCAAATCACCTTTGTTGTACCATTCAATCAGCTGTTTGTAGGTACCTACAGGTGTAGAACCGGTAGCAAGTCCCAGAACGCAGTTCGGTTTCATAATGATCTGGGCAGATATAATATTGGCTGCTTTTCGGCTCATGTCATAGTAGTCTTTTGCACGGTAAAGCTTCATTTTTATCATCCTCCACATATTGGAAAAAATTTTTATTTTATTCTTTTATTAGGATATCATTTTTATGTCATAGATGCAATGGCATTTTGCATAAAATAGTGATAAAGGAGTGGTGGCATGTCTAACTATCGAAGACTAATCTCATATATTTATGCCTACGAAGGCGGAGTCAAAGGAAAAAACATCGGATTTGCCAAGATAGAGACGAGAGGAATCCAGTGCAAAATTACGGTAAGTGTGAAAAGAATTTATGTAGGTGGTAACGACATTGGAGTATATCTATTGGCCGGAGAACAGGAAATATACCTGGGTAATATTTTCATACGAGGCGGTTCCGGTGAATTTAGAGCCACAGTATCCGTAAATGATATTGAACGTTCCGGTTTTAATATGGACCAATGTTTTGGACTGACCATACATGATGTAAAAAATACATGGAGATCTTATACCACCATATGGGAGGACGCAGTTGCTCATGCGGCGGCAGTTGATCTGGAAAATACAGATTCTGCCGTAAAAGAAAATTCTGCCATATCGGAAGAACAGATAAAAAAAGCTGTTCAGGAGATAGAAAAAGAGTTTCCACTGGAAGATGGAGACAATCAGGATACAAAAAATGAAGAAGAGGTTCTTCTCCAGGCGGAAAGTCAGGTGTCATCCGACAGTGAGCCAAGCCCGGAGGCCGAAGGTCTCATGCCTGAGATCCAGCAAATGATAGATTCCATAGCTCAAGATGGAAATACCAGACCCACAGTAACCGGTCCAACAGTAGGAGGGAGGCAGGGAAATCCGCCTTCAGTCACTGCGCCTGCACCGGATAGACAGCAAAACACACGCCCGACCATGACCGGACCAATTCCTGGCTGGTGGCAGGAACCACGTCCAACCGGACCAATGCCGACAGGCCCGATGCCCAATGGGTCGATGCCAACACGGTCAATGCCGACAGGGCCAATGCCTAATGGTTCAATGCCGACACGGTCAATGCCGACAGGAACTATGCCAACAGGAACTATGCCAACAGGAACCATGCCGACAGGAACCATGCCAACAGGAACCATGCCGACAGGATCAATGTCTCCTGTACCGAACCCAACCGGTCCGGCATCTCCAACGCCGCGTCCAACGGGTCCGATGCCAATATCACCGATGTCTGCAGAGTCCGTACATACAGATCCAACCGAAGAGGCTCAGACCATTTTACAAAGTCAGCAGGAATCTGTTCCCTTAATGCCAAAGCCCATGATGTCTGAAGCTGAAGATGGCGGATTAAAAGAATCTGTTCAGATGAGTTCAGGCGACGCAGGTCTGGCAGAGGATGCAGATGTATCTCTTGAGCCTGAGGCAGGAACTACCCGTTTGTATCGCGCAGACGCTGTAATAAAAGAAACTAAAGACCAAGACCATACAGAACCAAAACTTGGTGATCCAGAGGTACTGGAACATTTGCGCCAAAACGAAAGCCAGGAAGAAAGTCAAAATAGCCTGATCTGGGAAAAATTAAGAAAAGAACATACCAGGATTCTGGCGTTTGATTATGAAGACGGATGTGAAATTCTGACAATCAAACCTCAGGATATCGGTCTTCTTCCCAGAGATGCCTGGGTATTTGGAAATAACAGTTTCTTATTACATGGTTACTACAATTACCGGTATCTGATCCTCGCAAGGCTTAACACGGAAGGAACACCCCGCTATCTGCTGGGAGTACCGGGACATTATTACAGCAATGAACGATATATGGCATCTATGTTCGGTTTTCCTAATTTTGTGCTGTCAAAAGATCAGCCAATGGAAGACGGACGTTTTGGATTCTGGTATACTGATATAAAAGTAGGGGGCTGAAAAAGCCCCCTGGTTTGCGTTAAAAAGATTCACCCCGGAGTGTAACTCCCGGAAGAAATGGTTTTAATATTTTTAAAAACCCCTTTAGTTCGCTATCTGAAAAAGAAGTGTAGCCCGGGCATAAAACCTGATCGGAATCCACATAATTTTGAAGAAAGTACTGGGAATTTCCCTCCAGCCAGTTGCCGATATCCACGAAATCCCCCATTGTATGGATCCCTTTTACGACTGTTGTACGAAATTCATATGGGATACGGTTTTCCATTAAAAATGCAGCGCTTTCTTCCACATTCCTTATTTTAAGATCCCCGGTTCCGGCCGCTTTCTTATAATGCTCCCGACCGGATTTTATGTCCATGGCTATATAATCCAGAAGCCCTTCTGTAATCAGCTTTTTTAATACATCAGGACGATAGCCGTTGGTGTCAAGTTTAATAAGATAACCCAGTTCCCGTATTTTTCGGATAAATGACTCCAGTTCTACAGCGAGCGTGGGCTCTCCACCGGTAATACAGACACCTTCCAGAATCCCTTTTCTCTTTATAAGAAAATCTAAGATTTCTTCCTCTGAGAACAGTGACGCTGCATCGCTCCCGATCAATCCGCTGTTATGGCAAAAAGGGCAGCGGAAATTGCAGCCGCCCAGAAAAATTGTGGCAGCCACATGACCTGGATAATCCAGAAGTGTTGTTTTTTGAAGACCACATAACTTCATCTATTCACCATTCCTTTATTTCATGATATACTTAGGACAAGTATACCACATTAAACAGCAAAGAGGAATCATTATGACAATAGATGAAAAATATATGCGTCAGGCAGTTACACAGGCAAAGAAAGCAGGAGCAGTTGGTGAGGTACCCATTGGCTGTGTGATTGTTTATGAAGATAAAGTTATAGCCAGAGGATACAATCGGCGTACGTCAGATAAAATGTGCTTTCCCATGCAGAAATTATTGCAATCCGCAAAGCCTGTAAAAAGCTGGGAGACTGGAGACTGGAGGACTGTACCATGTATGTAACTCTGGAACCCTGTCCCATGTGCGCAGGAGCAATTGTACAGTCCAGAATGAAGAAAGTTGTTATTGGCTGTATGAATCCCAAGGCAGGATGTGCAGGCTCTGTACTTGATTTGTTTCATGAGAAAGGATTTAATCATCAGGTGGAAATGGAATCCGGAGTATTGGGGGAAGAATGTGCCCAGATGATGAAAAAATTTTTTAAAGAATTAAGGGATAATAAAAAACAGAAAATGGAAGATACAATTGCCCCCTAAATCCTTGACAATCAGGTGGTTTCCATGTATACTTAACTGCGATTAAGTCATAATACGTCATAAAGTTTCCGTGCAGCCGGGGAGATAGCGGTGCCCTGTACCTGCAATCCGCTCCAGCAGGGGTGATGTCTCACCCAGGGCCGGCTATTGTAGGGCTGCCCCTGATAAGTGACGATGACGTTTGGGTCTTACGCAACAGATCTTCATGAACCGTGTCAGGGCAGGAATGCAGCAGCACTAAGTGGAACCTTCTGTGTGCCGTGAGGGTGCCTGGACCGAGTTAACTGTCAGGGTAACGCCTGTGATAGCGGTTCAAAGTGAGACGCACGGATTTAAATATAGTTATCAGGACGCCGGAGAGCAGTGAATTGCTTTGCGGTGTTTTTTCATTTTTTAATATTTCCTTACATTATCTTATGAAATAAAGTTTTCCCTTGCCCCACATTCCCCTTTGTATTATAATTGAGAATAAAATGGGTATAATAGTACCTATTTCCAAATAACAAATCTAATCAAAGAAGAGGTGTGCTTTTATGATGAGAATTGGAATTCTTACAAGCGGCGGTGACTGCCAAAGCTTAAATGCTACCATGCGGGGCGTTGCCAAAGCATTGTACCGGCTGTTTGATGATATTGAGATTGTAGGATTTGAAGACGGTTATAAAGGTCTTATTTATGCGAATTACCGTGTGATGAAGCCGGAAGAGTTTTCTGGAATCCTGACAAAAGGGGGAACCATTCTTGGAACCTCCAGACAGCCGTTTAAACTGATGCGGATACCGGACGGGAACGGTCTCGATAAGGTAGAAGCGATGAAGCACACCTATAAAAATTTAAAGCTGGAATGTCTGGTTGTCCTTGGCGGCAACGGCAGCCAGAAGACGGCCAATCTCCTTAGGGAGGAAGGCTTAAACGTTGTATCGCTTCCAAAGACCATTGATAATGACTTGTGGGGAACTGATATTACCTTTGGCTTTCAAAGCGCGGTTAATGTGGCGACCAATGCCATAGACTGCATCCATACAACGGCTGCTTCCCATGGACGAGTCTTTATTGTTGAAGTTATGGGTCATAAGGTAGGCTGGCTGACTCTCTATGCAGGGATCGCCGGTGGGGCTGATATTATTCTGGTTCCGGAAATTCCATATGATCTGAATGTAATTATAGAAGCGTTAAAGAGCAGAACCAGAGAAGGCAAGAAGTTTTCCATTATTGCCGTTGCAGAAGGCGCGATTTCCAAAGAGAATTCGGTGCTGACGAAAAAAGAACTGAAAGAAAAAAAGAAGAATGGCGTGATTTACCCCTCTGTGGCCTATGAGATCGGAGCTCAGATCACGGAACGGACCGGACAAGAAGTCCGGGTTACCGTTCCAGGTCATATGCAGAGGGGCGGAGAACCATGTCCATATGACAGAGTGATTTCCACCCGCCTTGGGGCAGAAGCAGCAAAACTGATAAAGAATAAGGAATATGGCTACATGGTGGCAGTTAGCAACAATGAAATTGTTAAGGCCCCCCTGGCTGAGGTAGCCGGTAAATTAAAAACCGTCGATCCGGAATGTTCCATCGTTAAGGAAGCCAAGATGATCGGAATCAGCTTCGGCGACAAATAAGGAGTAACAGGCATGTCATATACGGCATTATATCGGAAATGGCGCCCTTCATCCTTTGCAGATGTAAAGGGACAGGACCATATTGTGCAAACACTTAAAAACCAGATTATATCCCAGCGTATCGGGCATGCATATCTGTTCTGCGGAACCCGGGGAACCGGTAAGACCAGTATCGCAAAGATTTTCGCAAAAGCAGTCAATTGTGAACAGCCTTCAGACGGCAGCCCCTGCGGAGAGTGCCGTACCTGCAGAAATATTGCAGCAGGTGCTTCATTAAACGTTGTCGAGATTGATGCTGCATCAAACAATGGTGTGGAGAATATCCGGGAGATCAGAGAGCAGGTTCAATATCCCCCTACTGAAGGAAAATACCGGGTTTATATAATCGATGAGGTTCATATGCTTTCAACAGGAGCATTTAACGCATTATTAAAAACCCTGGAAGAACCACCCTCATACGTTATATTTATTCTGGCGACAACAGAAGTGCACAAGATTCCGGTCACAGTATTATCCAGATGTCAGCGCTACGATTTTAAACGCATTACAGTTGAGACCATAGCTGAACATTTAAAAGAACTTACACAAGCAGAACAGATCCAGGTAGAGGAGAAGGCGCTGACTTACATTGCCAAATCGGCAGACGGAGCGTTAAGAGATGCTTTAAGTCTGTTAGATCAGTGTATTGCCTTTCACTACGGAGAACTTCTTACCTATGATAACGTACTTGATGTGCTTGGAGCAGTGGATATCACTGTATTCGGAAGGCTGTTTCGGGCCGTTGCACAAAACAAAACCAAAGACTGCATCGCATGCCTGGAAGATATGGTGATTCAGGGAAGAGAGTTAGGACAGTTTGTAGTTGATTTTATCTGGTATTTAAGAAATCTTCTGATTATTAAATCCGTAGATGACGGAGAGAATCTAATGGATATGTCGACAGAGAATCAGAATCTGTTAAGAGAAGACAGTAATCTTGCGGATCCCGAGACACTTCTCCGGTATATACGAGTGTTCTCCGACTTATCCAATCAGCTGCGCTACGCTTCACAAAAGCGTGTCCTCATAGAAGTTGCACTGATCAAGCTGACCCGCCCTCAGATGGAGCAGAACTATGATTCGATTCTGCAACGCATTAAAGACATTGAAAAACAGCTGGAGAGCGGAACATTTCTGCAAAAAGGAGAAGCGTCCGCAACCGCTGAAGCCAGCTTAGGTGCCGGTGAGGCAGAGGCACTGACTCCTGCTCAGAGAGTTGCACTTCCCCAGGGGCAGTTAGAAGATTTAAACTTAATCAGAAGTGATTGGGGAAAAATCATACGGGAACTTGGTGGTCCCATACGGGCCAGTTTTCGTGAGACGGTGGTGGAACCCGCTGGTGAGAGCCGGCTTTGTGTGGTCTTTTCCGATCAGAGCAATTATATGATTGGAAGCAGAGAAACCACCATTGCTGATATTGAACGGTATGTGGAGGATCATTATAAAAAATCCATTGCCTTTCAGACAAGGCTCAGGGGCGGTGGCGAGCGTATGGATACCATTTACGTCAGCGACGAAGAATTGAAAGCCAATATTTTAATGGACATCACAATAGAAGAATAAAATGATTATGAAAATATAGGAGGATTACACCATGGCAAAACGTGGCGGTTTTCCAGGCGCTATGCCTGGCAATATGAACAATTTAATGAAGCAGGCACAGAAGATGCAGCGTCAGATGGAAGAGACAACAAAAGCTCTGGAAGAGAAGGAATATAAAGCGACTGCAGGCGGCGGAGCGGTTACCGTAACAGTTTCAGGTAAAAAAGAGGTTACTTCCGTAAAATTATCCCAGGAAGTAGTTGATCCCGATGACATTGAGATGCTGGAAGATTTAATTATGGCAGCTACCAATGAAGCATTCCGCCAGATGGAAGAAGACAGCAGTTCCGCTATGTCGAAATTAACCGGTGGAATGGGTGGATTAGGCGGAGGATTTCCGTTCTAATTATGGATTATTACAGCAGTCAGATAACCAGATTAATTGAAGAGCTTTCAAAGCTCCCCGGTATTGGCAGCAAATCGGCACAACGTCTGGCATTTCACATAATTAATATGCCGGAGGAGCAGGTAACCGGCCTTGCCTCATCCATAACAGAAGCGAAACGTAACGTGCATTACTGCAAAGAGTGTTTTACTTTGACGGATCAGGAGCGCTGCCCTATTTGCAAGAGTGAGAAACGCAATCATAAGGTTATTATGGTGGTGGAAGATACCAGAGATTTAGCTGCCTATGAAAAACCGGAAAGTTTGAAGGCGTTTACCATGTGCTCCATGGAGCCATATCCCCTATGCTGGGAATCGGACCTGGAGATATTAAGCTGAAAGAATTAATGCAGAGGCTGCAGGGAGATGTGGAAGAAGTGATCATAGCCACAAACTCCAGTCTGGAAGGTGAGACAACAGCCATGTACATCAGTAAGCTGATCAAACCTACAGGAATCAGGGTTACCCGCATAGCCAGCGGTGTTCCCGTTGGCGGAGACTTAGAGTACATAGATGAGGTGACATTGTTACGGGCTCTGGAGGGCAGAGTCGAACTGTAACTCATTTGCCTTGTTAGGAGATGCAAAGAATGGATAAGTACGAGTTTAATATAAAAGTTGAACAAATTAAAAAACTGGTCGGTAAAAACGACTATGAGACGGCTATGAAGATCGCCGACACAATCGACTGGAGAAGAGTCCGCAACACCAATTTGCTTTCCATGGTAGCCATGGTATACGAGAAAAATGAGGATTATCAGGAGGCAAAGGAGATCCTTTTGCAGGCATTTGAGCGGGCACCTATTGGAAAAAGGCTTCTCTATAAATTGGCAGAGCTGGCCATCAAAGAAGGCAATATCGAAGAAGCAGAAAGCTATTATAAGGAATTTGGAGATCTGGCTTCTGAGGATCCCAGACAGCAGCTTCTCCGCTATATGATTTTAAAGGCAAAAGGAGCACCCGCCCAGCAGCTCATTCATTCTCTTGAATCCTACACCAGTGTGGAGCTTGATGAAAAATGGCTTTATGAACTGGCGGAACTTTACAGCCTTGCCGGAATGGCGGAACGCTGTGTAGAGACCTGTGACCGTATTATGCTGATGTTCGGACTTGGAAAATATGTGGAAAAGGCAATGGACTTAAAAGTTCAGTATGCCCCTTTGACAAATTACCAGATGGATCTCATAGAAAACAGAGATAAATATGAAGCCAGACTTCGTGCAGTAGAGCAGGAGTACGGCACCGGTAGGAAAGTAAGTGTACAGCTGGAACCGGAGATTGATTATTATCAGGAAGAACCGGAGATGAGCCAGTATTCCAACATGGTATATGAGGAATCAGTGGAAGAGGATTACGAAGCCAGCATGCAGGAAGCGGAAGTACAGGAATCTCTTGCGAGAGAGATGTCCAGAATTTCCTACCAGGAACCGGTGGTTGAAGAAGAACCCGCTGCAGAGCATACCAGAGTGCTGGAAGATATCCGCAGAGTAGGACGCAACATTTCCATATTCCCAAAAAACAGTGGAAGATTATATACCAGAAGAGGAAGAAATGGAAACATACTCCGAACCGGTTATTGAAGAGGAAGAACCTGAGGAGTTTGGTCAGGAGATTTACGGGATCCAGTCCGCTGCTACTGCAGAGGAAGATGAAGTCTATGATCTTCCTCAGGAAGAAAGCTTTGATAATGAGGAAGAGCAGTATTCTAACTATTATGAGGCTGAAGAAGCAGCATATCCCGAGGAAGACGGAAGCGGATATCATTTCCCTCAGCAGGAAGAAGGGGAAGAGTTTGCTTTTGAGGATCTGTATGAAGATGAAGAAGAAGAGGTTATTGAAGAACCTGTCCGCAATCATCTTATGATCGAAGCCAGAACTCCTGAAAAAGGACTTCAGATGGCAGTAGAAGCATTAAAGCAAATCCACAGAGAAAGTGGTGTGAATAATCCCGTTGCCAAGATTTCAGGATCCAAACTTTCAAAGCGGGGAGTATTTGCTTCTGCAGATAAGCTTTCTGGAAAAGATTTAGTAATAGAAGAAGCCGGAGACTTAACTACGGAAGCTCTTGATGAGCTAAACCAGCTCATGGAAAGAGATGCCAGCGGAATGATCGTAGTTTTAATCGATAATCCAAAGCAAATGGAAACGCTGCATCAGGACCATCCGGTTCTGGCCAGTAAATTCGAATGCATTGGCAGCGGAGAGGAAGCTCCCCATTCTGAACCTGAACCTGTGCCTGCTCGGAGGAATTCCCGAGTTGTGCAGGAGAAAGACAGGTATCAGCACGATCCGGTAATGCAAAACAATGATGTGGAATACCAGCAGAGTCAGGAAAAACTTTACGCTGAATCCGGTGAGTACGATCAGTATGATGAGTATAATCAGGAGCAGAGTTACGAAGATAGTGATTATTACGAGGAGTCTGCATATGAACCTGTGGACGAGCCCTCCTTCAGACAGCAAAGTCAGCCTGAGTATTCTGGCGAGGAGATGGATATCGACGAATTTGCACAGTATGCCTGCCGGTATGCCAACGAAATTGACTGTAATATTACTGGAAAAAGTATGCTTGCCCTCTACGAGAGAATTGAAATCATGGAGGAAGACGGCGTTCCTTTAAACAGAGCAAATGCAGAAGGACTGATTGAAGAAGCTGCAGACCGGGCTGAAAAGCCAACAGTGGGAAGGCGGATCAAAGGTCTGTTTTCTACAAAATACGATAAAGACGGATTGCTTATATTAAAAGAGGAACATTTTATTTATTAAATGGAGATAAAACGTGGATATTAAACTCATTGCAATTGATCTGGACGGAACTCTGTTAAACAGCAGGAAATGTTTGTCCGACCAAAATCGGGAAGCTTTGATAAGCTGTATTCGCAAAGGAATACACATTGTTCCATGTACCGGAAGGACTGTTGATGGAATACCGGCTGAGGTAAAAGAAATACCTGGAATCCGGTATGCCATCACCACCAATGGCGCGGTTGTTGAGGACATGAAAGAAAATGTGGTGATAGACACAAGGCTGTTAAGTTGTGATCTTGCATTGGAACTTTTACGGTTTGTGGATCCGTACCATGTGATGTATGATCCGTACATAGAAAGAC
>CP070896.1:3012500-3332500 GCA_017084465.1 Lacrimispora xylanisolvens
AAGTTGGGCAGTCAAAAGGGAAAGAGCCCAGACCACCAGCTAAGGTCCCAAAGTGCGTGTTAAGTGGAAAAGGATGTGAGATTTCAGAGACAACTAGGATGTTGGCTTAGAAGCAGCCACACATTCAAAGAGTGCGTAATAGCTCACTAGTCGAGAGGTCTTGCGCCGAAAATGTCCGGGGCTAAAACACGACACCGAAGCTGTGGAATGTATCGTATGATACATTGGTAGAGGAGCATTCTTAATGCGCAGAAGCATTACCGTAAGGAGGTGTGGAGCGTTAAGAAGAGAGAATGCCGGAATGAGTAGCGAGATGGAGGTGAGAATCCTCCAGGCCGAATATCTAAGGTTTCCAGAGTAAAGCTGATCTGCTCTGGGTAAGTCGGGACCTAAGGCGAGGTCGAAAGACGTAGTCGATGGACAACAGGTTGAAATTCCTGTACCGCATATTATCAGAACTGTGGGGACACAGAACCGAGAGAGAACCCGGGAATGAAAAGACCGGGGCAAGCATTGGACTGGCTAAGATGGAAAATCCGCTTAGCAACAGGAAGGTGTGACGCGTACCGAACAAAAGTAGGGAAGTCTCTGTAGGGGCTGTCAAGAAAAGCCGCTATTGTGTAATATGTGCCCGTACCGTAAACCGACACAGGTAGATGAGGAGAGAATCCTAAGGCCGGCGGGAGAAGCATTGTTAAGGAACTCGGCAAAATGACCCCGTAACTTCGGGATAAGGGGTGCCTGAGAAATCAGGCCGCAGAGAATAGGCTCAAGCAACTGTTTAGCAAAAACACAGGTCTATGCAAAACCGAAAGGTGAGGTATATGGGCTGACGCCTGCCCGGTGCTGGAAGGTTACGAGGAGGGGTTAGCGGCAACGCGAAGCTCTGAATTTAAGCCCCAGTAAACGGCGGCCGTAACTATAACGGTCCTAAGGTAGCGAAATTCCTTGTCGGGTAAGTTCCGACCCGCACGAAAGGCGTAATGATTTGAGCGCTGTCTCGACAATGCACCCGGTGAAATTGAAATACCAGTGAAGATGCTGGTTACCTGCGCCAGGACGGAAAGACCCCATGGAGCTTTACTCCAGCTTGATACTGGGATTCGGTGCTGCATGTACAGGATAGGTGGGAGGCAATGAAGATAGGACGCCAGTCTTATCAGAGCCGATGTTGGGATACCACCCTTGCGGTATTGATTTCTAACCTGCAGCCATAACCTGGCTGGGGGACAATGTCAGGCGGGGAGTTTGACTGGGGCGGTCGCCTCCGAAAGAGTATCGGAGGCGCTCAAAGGTTCCCTCAGAATGGTCGGAAACCATTCGAAGAGTGCAAAGGCATAAGGGAGCTTGACTGCGACACCGACGGGTGGAGCAGGTAGGAAACTAGGACTTAGTGATCCGGTGGTATAAAGTGGGATTGCCATCGCTCAACGGATAAAAGCTACCCTGGGGATAACAGGCTTATCACTCCCAAGAGTTCACATCGACGGAGTGGTTTGGCACCTCGATGTCGGCTCATCGCATCCTGGGGCTGTAGTAGGTCCCAAGGGTTGGGCTGTTCGCCCATTAAAGCGGTACGCGAGCTGGGTTCAGAACGTCGTGAGACAGTTCGGTCCCTATCCGGCGTGGGCGTAGGATATTTGAGAGGAGCTGTCCTTAGTACGAGAGGACCGGGATGGACTGACCTCTGGTGTATCTGTTGGTGATCAACACCATGGCAGAGTAGCCAAGTCGGGAAGGGATAAACGCTGAAGGCATCTAAGCGTGAAGCCCCCCTCAAGATGAGATATCCCATCGCAAGAGTAAGACCCCTTGAAGACGACGAGGTAGATAGGGCAGAGGTGGAAGCATGGTAACATGTGCAGCTGACTGTCACTAATAGGTCGAGGGCTTAACCAGGTTGGTTTAGGTAAGAGGAAGAACGGATGAAGATATATAACAATGTGTGGTTTTGAGGGTATATGCCTCAAGGATTGCAGTAATGCAATATTCCTCGATAGCTCAGTCGGTAGAGCAAACGGCTGTTAACCGTTGGGTCGTAGGTTCAAGTCCTACTCGGGGAGTTCGTGATACTCAGCTAGATAGACTGTGAGGAAACGAAATTTAAGTAAGGCCCCATGGTCAAGCGGTTAAGACATCGCCCTTTCACGGCGGTAACACGAGTTCGAATCTCGTTGGGGTCACTGAATGTAAGTAGTTCAGTTTTATAATTTAATGGCGACATAGCCAAGTGGTAAGGCGTGGGTCTGCAACACCCTGATCACCAGTTCAAATCTGGTTGTCGCCTCTCTAAAACCCTAGTAAATACTAGGGTTCTTTTTCATGTTGCATTTCGTGTTGCATCTCACTGAAATAAGTATTTGCAATCTTGTTCATTTCTTGTGCTTTTCCTGTCATAGCATGGCGATATACATTTTTTAACACTCCATCATTGCCCCAACCACCACGGCTCATGATGTATGCATCCGGAATCCCTAAGGCGTGCTGTATGCTGGCTGAATAATGTCTTAAATCATGGAATCGAAAATGTGGAATTCCGGGAGCTATTAAGCAGCCTTGCGAATCGGTTTGATATATTATCTGGTGACAGCTTTGTAATTCTGCCTGATAGACCTTTCCACTTTTCAGCTACAAAATCAGGATAATCGATGAAGCGATCACCCGCGAAAGACTTAGGAGATTTTATTACCCATGTATTGTCCGGTGAAAGTACCATATTCTTGCAAACATGAACCACGTTGCCACTAATATTTTCAGTATTGAGAGCACATATCTCACCACGGCGCATCGGGCCAAAAGCAGCGAGAAGTATTGGAAGTTCCAGATCGGTACTAGCCGCAAGTTTGATAAGCCTTTTTACATCTTCGTCAGAAGGTATATACAGCTGAGGACGTACCTGTTTTGGTAAAACCGTATTCAATGCAAATTCCGGACGTTCTTGTTTAATGAGAGCTGCGATTAATCCATGATTATCCCTGACTGTTTTGGGGGAATGAGATTTTGTATCCTGATTAACAAACTCTTGTATTTGCTCCTGGGTTATATCAGCAATTTTTATATCACATAGAACTTTCAGATCTTTATTCTGCAGCCTTTTATAATTTAATATGGTACGAGGGGAAACAACTGGCTCCCTCATAGTAATATAATCCGTAAGAGCCTGTCCGAATGTTTTTTCTGATCGTGATCTTGTTTCTTTGTCCTGAGCATATTGTGCTGCCATACATTCAGCCTTTCTTCGTCCTGCCGGGCTAGGGTCATCACAGGTGAAAGACTTATAGTGTCTTTTGCCCTTATCATCAGTATAATCATAGACCTGACAGCGCCAGGATCCGGAAGGGAGTTTCTTTGCTTTTGCCATGTTATCATTTCCTTTCTATTTTTGGGTATAAAAATAACGCCCCTTGCCAGTGCGCTCCGAAAATGATATAATATAGGCGTCAAAATATCATTTCTTTCCGGAGCGTCCGGTAAGAGAAAATTTATGTGAAAGCTCTGGGAGTTCGCATCTCCTGGGGCTTTTTTACATCCTTATTTATTTTGGGTATAGCATTGTATGTATTTGAAGATTTGGCTCGAATTGCAGGAAGTATTTATCTACCATGGTTCCTGTTCCGTATATCTGGCGATAATATTCAAGCGCTTCCTTGAGAGTAGCTTCTGTTACATTGAGATATTCTGCAATATCGTGCGTGTTTTCACAATGAGCCTTAAAAGCATTTATAATTCCCGTTAAACCGATTCTGTCATTAAATCCCCATAGCCTTGCGGCACGCTCTTGCTTTTGATTAGAGGCACTTTTGGTATTTATAATATTGCCAGATGTTGTGTAATAATGCCCTAATTCTTCTGCAAGTACATCCGCTTTTGAAGCAGTGGTTGTAAGATTTGAATTAATAGCTATTGAGTCATCACAGTATAACCCGCGAATGTTTTTGCTCTTAAAGCTAACGTAATCAATTTTTATATTTTCTTCGTATGCCTTTTGCTCTAGTCTTTCTAAATCGTTCATTCACTGTCCCCGTGTAACTATTTTTTACGCCTGCTTTTTACAAATTCAACGTATTTCATAATTTCTTCCATTTCTTCCTCTGACAGATCTTCGCCATCAAAATGTGCGGCCAGAGTTTCAATAGAGGATAATTCTGCGCTGTAATCCTTGGGTTCTTCACCTGTCATTAAATACTCAACCGTAACGTCAAAATAATCAGCTATTTTTTTCATTTTATCGGCTTTTGGAACGTATCTTCCAGCTTTCCAATTGCTAATAGTCGCAGTAGTTATTCCTGTTTCCTTGCATACTCGATAAGGAGTTACGCCTTTTTCTTCGCACAGTTTATAAAATATGTCATACATATTGCACCTCTTAAAAATAAGTTTGAAAAATAAGCTAAACTCCATTGACAAGCTTTGAAATCAATGCTATTATATGACCATAGCTTTGATATATAAGCTAAATAAAATGGAATTAGCTGAGTTTTCTTTATGACTTTGATCGACCTCTTAATTATATTAGAAAACTTAGCTAATGTCAATAGATTTTAGATCGGAGGTGTAGTTTTGTACCAGAAATATGCAGAATTAAGAGACAAGGCGAAGGTAACTGATTACGAGGTTGCAAAGCAGACGGGAGTTGCTACGGCTACTCTGACAAATTGGAAATACGGGAGATACAATCCCAAATTTGATAAGCTCATGGCTTTAGCAAAGTATTTCGAAGTCCCAGTAGAGTATTTTGCTGCTAACAATAATTAGGACTTATAGCAAAAATAAAAGATGAGGTGAGAGAGTGTCGGAAAATGAAAGGGTTTTAAAAGAAGTCGAAAAAAGAAACCGCCAAACTGAAAAGACAAATAAGGCAGTTACTGTATTGCTTATTATTCTTGTGCTTGTAAATTTCATGGCGTATTTAGATAAGATAATACTTTTTGTACGTTATGCGCTATCTTATCTAAATTAGCAAGGACTGAAACAAGGATTGCAACAACTGAAATTATATAAGATTTATTTGCTTTAAGTGCAGCTTTTATAGATTTTTGTTCAGCTGCCTTGGAAATTTCCAAAGCTTCTGTCTGTTTTACGGAATCTATGAAAGAAAGCCCCTTAAATGTAACGTATGGTTGGAAGATTCGATTATAGTGCAGCTTACCGTCACTCATGCGGTCAGATTCTAATCCCGTAATAAAATCTTCATTTATGCACTGTTCGAGAATTAGGTCAAAGTCTATTTTGTCGCATTCAGGGAACATTTCCGGCAACGGAATTTCTCCGGAAATTATGGAATTTAAGATTTTAATGGTCATATTTTCATACTCTGCTTTATTAGAAATCAAGACAACATTCTCCTTTGATTGAATTTAATTTTTATTATAAAGAGAACTGGAAAATTTTACAAGAAAGGAATGGTGATACATATAGAATTCAAATTATCATGTAAGTCCTGCCAGTATCGTAATCGCTGTCCGGACTGTAGCAGACGGTACCCATGCAAGGATTATAAAAGGAGGGAAATAAGTGCCAAAGTTAAAACTAAGTGATTTTGAACAGAAGAAACTGATTGCCAAAACCACGATCAGAAAGCGCATGGAGCTTAAGCAGATCCGAAACAAGGAAATTGCCAAACGCCTAAATCGTCCAGAGAATACCATAAAGTATCGCTGGCAGCACCCGGAAACATTTAGGCTGGAGGATCTATGGATCATGGTATCCGCTATAGGGCTGAGTGATCAGGAGATTCTGCAGATTGTTAGAGGTAAGGAGGACGTATGAAGTACTATGACAACTTAGACGACTACACCGACACCAGCTCATCGAAGTTGAAAAAGATTGCAAAGCGGATCATGCCGACAGTGATCTTCATCGGTGCAATGGCTTTGATGTTCTTTGCGGTCGGTGCGCTGGAAGTGTTATGAGAGGAGGTGAGATACCATGAATACTTTTAATTGGACGCCTGAAGGAACCGAGATCCTGACCATAAACACATTGGAAAGAGCTTTCGATGCAGGGAATTTGGATCCCCTGTTGATAAACGATGGTCATATTATTGGGTTCGAAAAAGCAAAAACCCCAGGAGCGGCAACTCCCAGGGAATCAAGGTAACTACAAATAACTTTTCACCCTTATTGTAAGGGATTTGCAGGAGGATTGCAACAATGTCTATGAAAATCAATCAATTGGAGATTGAGAATGTTAAGCGAATTAAGGCCGTGAAAATCGAACCATCAGCAAACGGCCTGACTATTATTGGAGGCAGAAACAACCAGGGAAAGACCTCTGTACTGGATTCTATCGCTTGGGTTCTTGGTGGGGACAAGTTTCGTCCCTCACAGGCGCAGCGTGACCAATCAGTGATTCCACCAAACCTGCGTATCACCATGAGCAACGGTCTTGTAGTTGAACGAAAAGGCAAGAACAGCGCCCTGAAGGTAACGGATCCCAATGGAGAAAAGGGAGGACAGCAGCTCCTTAATGATTTTGTGGAGCAGTTTGCGTTGAACCTTCCGAAGTTCATGGAGTCCACCTCAAAAGAAGCCCAGATCCTACTTAAAATTATTGGGGTAGGGGACAAGCTCCTGACGCTGGAACGGGAAGAGCAGGAGAAATATAATGAGCGGCTTACCATTGGGCGTATTGCTGATCAGAAAGAAAAGTATGCCAAAGAGCAACCGACTTATAATGACGCTCCGGTGGAGTTAGTATCTGCCTCTGACCTTATTAAAAAGCAACAGGACATCCTGGCGCAAAACGGCGAGAACCAAAGAAAGCGGGAACGGCTCCACCAGTTAGAGCAGGAAGACCAGAGACTTATGGAGCAGATTCAGGAACTCCTGAAAAAACAAGAGGCAGTCCGGGCAGATCTTTCCATTGCCAGAATGAATGCGAAGGATCTGGAGGATCAATCCACCGCAGAACTGGAGCGCAGCATTTCTGACATTGAGGAGATTAATCGGAAGGTGCGGGCGAACCTTGATAAAGAGAAAGCGGAAGACGATGCCAGAGAATACCGTAGGCAGTATGACCAGCTTTCTAAACAGCTTGATGAAACCCGTGACGCAAAAAATGAGCTTCTTAAATCCGCAGAGCTTCCGCTTCCGGAACTTTCTATCAAAGAGGGAGAGCTGGTTTATAAAGGTCAGCAGTGGGACAACATGTCAGGCTCCGACCGGCTTAAGGTATCCACCGCCATTGTCCGGAAGTTAAATCCGGGAGTGTGGCTTCGTCCTCCTGGACAAATTAGAGCAGATGGATTTAGAAGTTCTTAAGGAGTTTGGTGAGTGGCTGGAAGCAGAGGGACTGCAGGCCATTGCTACCAGGGTAAGTACCGGGGAAGAGTGCAGTATTGTAATTGAAGATGGATATGTGGCGGGTCAGGAGCACCCATTCATGGAAGATAAGAAGACAGGTTGGAAGGAAGGAGTATTTTAATGCAGATTATTAAAGGAAAGTTGCCAGGGGCGAAGAAGACTGTTGTATATGGACCTGAAGGTATTGGTAAGTCAACTTTTGCAGCACGGTTCCCGGACCCAGTATTTATTGATACCGAGGGAAGTACCAAGGATATGGATGTAGCCAGACTTCCTGAGCCTAGCAGCTGGACCATGATTTTGAATCAGGTTTCAGATGTGATCAAGACACCGAATGTCTGCAAAACTTTAATCGTCGACACGGCAGACTGGGCTGAGACGCTTTGTACTACCAGCGTTTGCACGAAGAATCAGAAAAGCAGCATTGAAGATTTTGGCTATGGAAAAGGTTATACATATATTCAGGAAGAATTCGGAAAGCTTTTAAATCTTCTTACTGATGTGACAAAAGTCGGAATCAACGTGGTTTTAACAGCTCATGCTAAAATGCGGAAGTTTGAACAACCGGATGAAATGGGAGCTTATGATCGGTGGGAAATGAAGCTGAGTAAAGGTGTGGCTCCTATGGTGAAGGAATGGGCAGATATGGTCCTGTTCTGCAACTATAAGACGATGGTTGTTAACGTGGACGGTCAGGGTGCTCAAAAGGGAAAGAACAAAGCTCAGGGCGGCAGACGAGTCATGTACACGACCCACCACTCCTGCTGGGATGCAAAAAATCGCTATGGGCTTCCTGACGAAGTACCATTTGAATACGATTCTATTCGCCACATTATAGAAAGTTCCGTTGCGGGAAATCCCATTTCGGAAGAAAAGAAGACCACTCCACCAGTTACTCAGCCGAAACAGGAGGACTCTGGGAGTACTGTCAGTCAGAGCCGAGAAGAGTCTCCAAAGGAAGAGAAAGCAGCTCCACCGGTGGATACAAAGTCAGAATCAGTAAGCCCACCAGATGTAAAGATTGATGAACGGATTCCCAAAGCCCTTCGCGATCTGATGATCCGTAATCAGGTTGACGAGTGGGATATTCAGAATGTAGTTGCAGCCAGAGGATACCTTACATCAGATATTCCAGTATGGAAGTATGAAGAGGTTAATCCGGGATTTATTGACGGAGTTTTGGTAGCTGCCTGGGATCAGGTATATGCAATGATTAAAGAAATGAAAAAGAATGACAGCTTAGTATTTAATTAAGGAGGATATGGCAAATGGCAGATTATGAAGCAAAAGAATTAGGATGGGACGATGAAGTAGAAAAAGGCGAGGGAGGCGGGGACTTTGTCCTCCTTCCTCCTGGAGATTATGAGTTTACAGTGGAATCATTCGAACGGGCCAGACACCCAGGCGGTGACAAATCTCCGGAGTGTAACAAAGCAATCTTAAAGCTGAGAATCGACACCCAGGAGGGAACCACTCTCCTTACAGAGAACTTACTTCTTTATGATAAGATGCAGTGGAAAATTGCACAGTTCTTCCTATGTATTGGTAAAAAAGAAATCGATGGCAAAGTCAGAATGAACTGGCCGGCAGTCCCCGGAGCGAAGGGGAAGGCTACGATCGAGGTAACGCCTGGAAGAGATGATCCGAATAAGAAGTTTAATCATGTGAAGAAATATCTTCCGTATGAACCGAAAAAATTTGAGGCAGGGAAGTTTTAACTATGGAACTTAGACCATATCAGTCAGAGGCAAAGGCTGCAATCTTTGAAGAATGGGACAAGGGCGTCAAGCGGACGCTCCTGGTCCTCCCTACGGGGTGTGGTAAGACGATTGTATTTGCAAAAGTAACAGAGGATTGTGTACGCAGGGGAAATAGGGTGCTTATTATGGCGCACCGTGGGGAGCTCCTTGATCAGGCTGCCGATAAGATCGGAAAAGCCACGGGACTTGGATGTGCTACGGAAAAGGCAGAGGAAACCTGCCTGGGGAGCTGGTTCCGGGTTGTGGTCGGATCTGTTCAGAGCCTTACAAGAGAAAAGCGGTTAAAACAGTTCCCGGTAAATTACTTTGACACCATTATCATTGATGAAGCACATCACTGTCTATCTGACAGTTATCAAAAGATCTTAGATTATTTCAAAGAAGCCAATATTTTAGGCGTAACAGCGACGCCAGATCGTGGTGATATGCGAAACCTGGGGGAATGCTTTGACAGTCTGGCTTATGAATATACACTTCCAAAGGCAATTAAAGCCGGTTATCTCTCCCCAATCAAAGCCTTGACCCTTCCCCTTAAGCTGGATTTATCAGCAGTGGGAATGCAGTCTGGAGACTTTAAATCGGGAGATATTGCAACCGCTCTGGATCCATACCTGTATCAGATTGCCGATGAAATGGAAAAGCACTGCAAGGACCGGAAAACGGTTGTATTTCTTCCTTTGGTTAAAACAAGCCAGAAATTCAGGGACATTCTAAATAACAAAGGTTTTAGGGCTGCAGAGGTAAACGGAGACAGCAAGGACCGTGCAGAAGTGCTGGCAGCCTATGAGCGGGGGGATTATAACGTTCTGTGTAATTCCATGTTACTGACCGAAGGGTGGGACTGTCCCAGTGTTGACTGTATTGTGGTGCTTCGTCCCACAAAGGTACGTAGTCTTTACAGCCAGATGGTAGGACGTGGTACAAGGTTGTTTCCGGGAAAGGGCCACTTACTCTTACTGGATTTCTTATGGCATACCGAGCGACATGAGCTTTGCCACCCTGCCAGTCTGATCTGCCAGGATGAGGAAGTAGCCCGGAAAATGACGGAGAATATCGAGCAGGCAGGCTGTCCCGTGGATATTGAAGCGGCGGAAACAAGCGGCAGAAGATGTTGTTGCTCAGAGGGAAGAAGCCCTTGCAAAGAAGCTGGAAGAAATGAAGAAGCGCAAGAAAGCGCTGGTGGATCCTTTGCAGTTTGAAATGAGTATTCAAGCGGAGGATTTATCTGGATACGTTCCTTCATTTGGTTGGGAAGCAGCACCTCCCTCTGATAAACAAAAGAAAGAACTGGAAAAGCGGGGAATCATGCCAGATGAAATTGATAATGCCGGAAAAGCCAGTATGATCTTAGACCGACTGAACAAACGCCGGGAAGAAAACTTAAGTACTCCCAAACAGATCCGCTGCTTAGAAAAGTATGGCTTTCAGCATGTGGGAACATGGAATTTTGACAATGCTAAAAACATGATTGACCGTATCGCAGCGGCAGGCTGGCGGGGGTGCACCTTCTGGCGTAAATCCGCGTGAGTATATACCGGAATAAGGAGACTTGAAACATGGATAGTACATACGACCTCATGGAGGTCCTAAATCATATAGACCCATCAGAGCTTAATTATCAAGACTGGATAAATGTCGGCATGGCTTTGCAGCATGAAGGGTATTCCGTTGATGTGTGGGACCGATGGAGCATGAACGACCAGCGGTATCACGCAGGGGAGTGTGAAAAGAAATGGCGGGGCTTCCACGGGGCCGGTACTCCGGTGACAGGTGGAACCATTGTCCAATACGCCAGGGATCAGGGGTGGACTCCACCTTATGATCCCGGAAAAGCCCTTGACTGGAACGATACCGTTTCAGCAGAAGGTGTTGTAGTTGATAAAAACTGGGTAGAGGAAAGGGAAGTTATTGAGCCCAGACAGTGGGATCCAGCCGGGGAACTTATCAAGTATTTAGAAACCCTGTTTGAGGCTGGAGAGAATGTTGGTTATGTAGTAAAGAGCTGGAAAAAGGATGAGAGATACCTTCCTGCAGATAAAGGATCTTACGGCAGGACAGCGGGGCAGTTGATTGAACTTTTAACACAGTGTAATGGAGATATTGGTAGCGTATTAGGTGACTATGATCAGGAAGGTGGTGCTTGGATCCGCTTTAATCCCTTAGACGGGAAAGACGTAAAGGATGGTAATGTCACTGACTATAAATACGCCCTGGTGGAATCGGATTCTATGGAGATTGAGAAGCAACACGCCATTATCCGGGAACTGGAATTACCGGTTGCCTGTCTGGTGCACAGCGGCGGAAAGAGTCTTCACGCCATTGTAAGGGTTGATGCCGCAGATTACGGTGAGTATCGCAAGAGAGTGGATTATCTTTATGATATCTGCAAAAAGAACGGGCTTGCCATAGATCAGCAGAACCGCAACCCGTCCAGACTTTCCAGAATGCCCGGTATTATGCGTGGGGATAAAAAGCAGTTTATTGTTGATACCAACATAGGAAAAGAGAGCTGGGCAGAGTGGAAGGAATGGATTGAGTCTATCAATGATGATCTGCCAGATCCGGAAAGCCTGGACGATGTATGGAACAATCTTCCGGAGCTGGCGCCGACCCTGATTGATGGAATGCTTAGGCAGGGACATAAGATGCTGATTGCAGGACCATCAAAGGCGGGAAAGTCCTTTCTTCAGATAGAAATGTGTATCGCCATAGCTGAGGGAAAGAAGTGGCTTAACTGGGATTGCACGCAGGGAAAGATCATGTATGTAAATCTGGAGCTTGACCGCGCCAGCTGTCTCCATCGTTTCAAGGACGTGTATCAGGCTCTTGGGTGGCAGCCGAACAATCTTAAAAACATAGATATCTGGAACTTGAGAGGAAAGTCTCGTCCCATGGACAAGCTGGCGCCCATGCTGATCCGCAGGGCGGCGAAAAAGAATTACATAGCCATTGTCATTGACCCGATCTATAAGGTTATTACCGGTGACGAAAACAGCGCGGATCAAATGTCTAATTTCTGCAATCAGTTTGATAAAGTGTGTACGGAGCTGGGGGTGGCGGTGATCTATTGCCACCATCACAGCAAGGGAAGCCAGGGCGGAAAGAAGTCCATGGACCGTGCCAGCGGATCAGGAGTATTTGCCAGGGATCCGGATGCGCTCATTGATTTAATAGAGCTTGAAACAACCGAGGAGTTAATGAAACAGCAAGAAAATAAGGCGGTGTGTGACGCCTGCAGACAGTATCTTGATAAACACGTTAAGTGGGAAGACGATCTGTCTCAGGACGATTTATGCAGTAGCTTCCAGCTTATGAATTACTGCGAAAACAGGCTTTCAGGAGAGCAATTTAAAGCTTTGAAAGCATTAGTGGAAACTGCTAAGGCCAGAGTAAAAACAATGACCGCATGGCGCATTGAGGGGACTCTCAGGGAGTTTTCCAAGTTTGAACCGCAAAACCTCTGGTTTAATTATCCGATTCATGTGGTGGATCAGTCCGGAGTACTAGGAGACGTTCAGCCAGAGGCAGGGCAGGCTCCGTGGAAACGAGCAATGAATAGCCGTAAGCCAAAAGAGCAAAAGAAACAAGAAAGAAAAGCGGCTTTAGAAACCTCAATTGTTAGTTGTAATTTTGGTGATCCTCCAACACTTCCAGACCTTGCGAAGTCTATGGGAATATCGGAACGCTCTGTAAGAGATCGAATAAAGGAACATGGAGGATATGTAATTGTTGAGGGAGTTGTACGGAAAAAAACGGAATAGAACGTTTTCTGTAATTATTGGAACATTGAGGAAAAAAACGTAAATTAAGTTTTCTGCAACAACGATAAATAGTGAGGAAAAAAACAGAAATTAATGTTATTTGCCGTTGCGGAAAAAAACACATATATAAATATATATTTTTCCCCCGCAAGCGTGGTCACGGGGGTAGGAAAGGACGGGCTTAAGCACTGCCCGCCCTGTCCCTTCCCTTCCCCATGACAAGACGAATTTCAAAAACAAGAATAATTTCGCACATTAAAGAGGTAAAGTAAATGAAGAAAGATAGATTTGTAAGACCAGAATGTTATGCGGCCAATGATGATCCCTATCCTTTATGCAAGGGTGCTGATACTCCGCAAGGGATGGCAGAAAATGATTGTCGCAGTTGTTGTCTATACGAAGACTATGAAGGTGATGGATTTGGTGACTGAATTTTTTATGCCAATGAAAAAGGTTCCGACCGTAACCCATCAGGAAAAGCAAGTTCATGTGATGAATGGTAAGCCGGTCTTTTATGAGCCAGAAGAATTAAAGGCAGCCAGGGCGAAGCTATTGGCTCACTTAGGACAGCATGTGCCAAAAGAGAGGTATATTGGTCCGGTGAGGTTAATAACAAAGTGGTGCTTCCCCGTTTCGGGAAAACACCAGAACGGAGAATATAAGACCAGCAAGCCCGACACTGATAATCTGGTCAAGCTTCTTAAGGACGTAATGACGGAGCTGCACTTCTGGAAAGATGATGCACAGGTAGCGTCGGAGATAACTGAAAAGTTCTGGTCAGATCTACCTGGGATCTATGTAAAGGTGGAAAGCCTATGACGGATCAGGAAGTACAAAAAGGCTTTGAAGAGGTTTATAACAAGTTCTGGCTCAATTATCGTGGAAAGGTTCCTACAAAGCATTCCGATGAATGGGAGCGGATGAATACCTGGGCAGTAGTGCTGATGAAGAAGTACCCCTTCATGGATCAGGTGATTGCTGAAATGATAGCAGAACTTGGGCAGAGAATGCGGAGGGCTGAAGATGGCAGGTAAGAAGAAAAACAATACCCCCCCCCAACAGGAAATACATATCTGCTATATCTGCGGTAAGGAGATCCACGGGGATCATGTGTACATAAAAACCAAGAGACGGAGTGAGCTGCGCATACATTTTGAGTGTATGCCAGGAAAGGGGAATAAGTCATGAAGAGTGAATTTAAGGATAGGGCGACAGATAGTATCAATGGTGTCATTTCAGACATTGCATTAAGAGTGGAAAGTATTATGGATTACATAAACGGATCTAAAGGAATAGAGCCGGATGCGGACATACTGGAAACCGTAAATGCGGATATTGAAGAATTGTGGAGCAAACTTACATAGGGAGGTGTGTAAATGTCAGATCAGAATGAAATGTTACAGATCGTCACTCCTATGATGGAACATGTATGTGATCACCTGTGCCGGTTCCCTGGGGAGATTGAACGTAAGGAAGATCTGGAGGATATTTGTGCCGAGTGCAAAATGAATCAGTATACGAATGAGATATTGAATACATATAACCGGGTAAATGATTTTCAGAATACCCAGTGCGTAAAGTTGCTGAAGGAATTGGCAATAGAGAGGGAGAAGCAGCGGTGGATTCCAATAGAGGAACGCTTGCCAGATCCGGGAAAAATGGTTCTATTGACAATTGAGTATGAACCATATGATGTGCGAATAGTGATTAAATCTGTTTTGATGATAGACGGAACCTGGCGAAATTATGGTGGAGGGACGGTGACCGATACACCAATAGCGTGGAGATCGATGCCGGAGCCGTTCCGGTTTGAGGAGGATAGATGAAATCATTATTACATTATCCCGGCAGTAAACGCAGGATCGCCTCCTGGATAATTGAAAATATGCCAGAACATCACAGCTATCTGGATCCTTATTTTGGTGGAGGCGGTATGTTCTTTCAAAAGCCTCCTTCCAAGATCGAAACGGTGAACGACCTTGATGGTGATGTGGTGAATTTCTTCCGGGTGATTCAGAATCCGGAAAGCTGTCAGGAACTGCAGGAGTGGCTTACATATACGCCTTATTCCAGACAGGTTTATGATGAATCATTTACAAAGGAGCCGCAGTCACCGGTAGAGCAGGCTGGGTACTTTGCAGTCAGATCTATGCAAAGTCATGGCTTCCGCCTGACTGAGAAATGCGGCTGGAAGAAAGATGTGTACGGGAGGGAAGCTGCCTATGCAGTTCGGTATTGGAACCGTCTTCCCGAATCACTGGCAGATATGGCGATTAGGCTGAAAGGCGTACAAATTGAGAATAAGCCGGCGCTGGAGCTGATCAGGGCTTTCAATCATGAGAATGTGTTAATCTACCTGGATCCACCTTATGTACTGTCCACGAGAAGCCGGAAGCAGTATAGGTATGAAATGTCTGATCCAGATCATGAGAAGCTACTTATGACGGTGATCTTCAGCAAAGCTAAGGTCATGCTTTCCGGATATGATTGTGAACTGTACGAAAATTACTTGAAAGGCTGGAGGAAAATACAGATTCCGGCCAGGGCGCAGAACAGTCTTCCAAGGGTGGAGACGTTGTGGATGAATTTTGAGCCGGTTAATTAAAATCTTTCAGAGGAGGGATACATTGAGAAAATCATCAAAAGACTGCAGAGCAGACAGAGCCAGTGTAAACAGTCGCATACAGGCCGAGGCGGATGCAGCTATAAAGGCACCGCCGGTTATGAGTTTCAGTGCGCAGATGCCAGCTTATACATATACAAGCCTATGTCCGGATCCGAAGCTGAGGAAAAGACCAGGAGCGAAACCGGATCACCCAGAAGGAATGCAGCCTGCAACAACCGAAATGATATGCCTTATTTGTAGGAAACACTGGCCGTCTGATTGCAAGCGCACGACCTGCGATTGTGAAAGTAAGGGACATTTATTCAGCACAGGACTTTATTATCAGCGGAAGAAGGGAGGCGGTGCAGTTGACACCTGAAATAGTATTTGCGGTATATGATAACGGCAATCTGATAGGGGAGCATACTTCAAAGGAATGGGAGAAACTGCTTTCTATTCCCCGTCAAGCCATAAGAGATTACGCACGTGAAGGTAGAACCTACGGAAAGCGGTATAAATTCAAGATAGTGGGAACAATTACACCCGAGAAGCCAGAGTTGGAGCAGAAGGACACAGGTATTACAATGCGTGAGCTGGCAGATTTTAAGCGGTCTGTGAAAGTCGGGGACAAGTTCACTTACAAGAGTTACCGGAAAGACTTCGTCCGGGGAGTACGGATTGAATTGGAAAAGATGATTGTGGTCAGGAAGTTTCCTCACCTCGTTCAGGTGGCAAGTGTTGCAGATCCGAGGAAGACCGCGACCATGTCCTATGCAGAACTGTATAAGCAGAAAGAACAGAAAAAAGAAGAAATTGATAGCAGGGAGGTGATTGTTTGGAAAAAGAAGCGGCGGAGTTATTAGTTAGAACGGCAGCACTTGAAGCCGTCAGGGAATTTGAGAAGTCACAGAAGAAAAACAGAAAAGTTAAGGTATTCCAGAATGCCAAGAAGCTTATGGAGAACTATAACCGGATATGCAAGAGTGTTCAGGAAGGTGTTTCCGAGTTATCGGACGTGGACGACGGAGAAGAGCTGGAGGAATTATCAGCAGAGGATATTTACATAAACAGCATCATAAAAAGCAAGCTGCGGAGCATTGTCATGATTGCACATATTGATAAATGCCTGGGACTTCTAGAAGCAGAGGAATACCAGAAGAACACTCTCCGGAGAAGTATCTGGCTTTTAAATACTTCTACCTGGACGGCATGACCTATGACAGCATTGCTGAGGTTTACGGCTACGGAGAGAGGACGGCAAGGCGTTGGATCACGGAGCTTACGACCATTTTAAGCATTTACTTGTTTGGAGCAGATGCCATTGTGCTGGATTAGGGGGTTGACAGGAGTGTGTCAAAATCGTGTCCTTGTCATGTCCGTTTAGCCGTTATATAATTGTAGTATCCAAAATTGTATAAATTTGGTAATCCCCCTACGGTTGCCGGGTGTAACAGCCCGGTGACTGATTGATTCCTGATATTCTCCTTTTTGAAAACGCCTGTCGATTTTAGGTCGCTGGGTGTTTTCTTTTGGTAAATTTTGGTGTATAATTCAAAAAAAATAGAGGGGGGCAATATTTTGACTATGTTGATTTTATGTGCAACAGCGAGTGAAGCTACTGGAGCAAAGACCACAATTTTTACGTTTGTAGATGTGATTTTACGATTAATTCCTATTTTGGTAACCATTTATATAGCTTTGCGGAGTAATAGTGCTATAGATAAAAGAAATGATGATACAAAAACAATAGCTTTTTTACGAGAAGGTATAGAACTATATTCAAAATTGCAAGTAAAAATTAGTGAGTTAAATTTAGTTGAAGATGATTATATTTTTGCAATGAATGAGCAAAATTTTGAAATTTTTAAAAATACAAAAAAGGAATTATTAAATATTTCAGAAGAAAGTAAATTATGGCAATTTTTACAAACTCAATTATACAGTAATATTAAAACATATGATGTTGCTCCAATGGTTGATCAAATATGCAATGATACAATGCGGATAATTATTGATGCCCAACATCAAATGAAATTAAATCCTGATATAAAAAATGATGCATTTTTACGGTTAGTTGGTACCAATATTGATGGCCATTTCAAGGGGTTGGATAAAGTAATAATAAAAAAAAAAAAATATTATATTAGATGAATTAAAGTCATATTATTCTACTGAGGATAGAAAAAATTATTAAAGATAAAATTCTTAAAAATAATACTATTCATAAAATTATTATCTTTATGAAAAATAAAAAATCTTAATAGTAAACAAGGTCGAAAAAGCATAGGGGGGAATACGGTGATTTTAATAGCTTTTTTACAACAATCTTTTAAATTTATATGCTTTTTATTTATTGCTTTGGCTGGAGTATACGCAGGATATAGATTTAAAAATAAAGATGAAATATTGAAGAAAAAAGAGGAAAAGAGATACGAAAAGTTATTTGAGCAATTTGCTGACAACGGTGATAAACAAGAATATGATAGGATAAAGAGAACACTATTAAATTCTTTCAAAGGTACAAAAACCGAAATCAGGACAGAACTTATAAAAAAGATATATTTAATGAATCTGCGAAAAGAAAGAGAAGACAACAACATTACTGTTGTTACTGGCATAGTTTTACCAATGACTTTATTATATGTATCGTCAGATAAGTTGTTCCCGATTGTTCCACAAAAAACCGTAACAACATTTGGGTTGATTTTCGCAGTGTTCTATATTGCATACATAATGAAAAGGATTCCCGTTAGAATGTATTATTGCAGATTGATTTTAGTTTTGAATGATATTCTACAGGAGTTAGATGACGTGAAAAATCATTAAGGCACCCTAGCGGTGTCCCAATTTTCCCCATAGAGGCGGCCAACCCCGTCTCTTTTCTTTCCCTGCCAATAGTGGTATGATATAAAGGGAGGAAAGAATATGATTGAAACGATAGTTGATGTGGTATGCTTGTTAATTTTGGTATCTATTGCAATTAAGCATTATAAAAAGAATAAAAAAAAGTAGATTTCCCAGAGGCGGCCAACCCCCGTCTCTTTTTTATTATAAAAAACAAACACAAGTGAGGTGGTGAGGCTTGGCAAGAGCTCCAGATGGAAGAATAGAACAGGCAAAGGCTATGTACCTGAAAGGTAAGAAATTGGTTGAGATTGCAAGTCAACTAAATCTCCCGGAGGGGACTGTCCGAAGATGGAAGTCAACGAATAAGTGGGAAACCGAACGTTCGGATAAAAATAGCGAGCGTTCGCATAAGAAGGGACCGCCGAAAGGTAACAAGAATGCAATAGGCAATAAGGGCGGTTCTGCTCCGGAACAAAATAAGAATGCGGTTAAAACAGGAGAGTTTGAGACTCTCTTTTTTGATGCCCTGGAAGAAGATGAGAAGAAGCTTATTAGCATGGTTCAGCTTGATAAGGAGCAGCTCCTTCTACAAGAGATTCAGCTTCTCACGGTCCGGGAACGCAGAATGCTCAAACGGATCGATGATATAAAGCAGGCAGCTGCCAATCAGACAGAAAGCAAAGCTCCGGGCATGACTGCGGTTAAGTTCAAGTCCAGCACAGAAGAAGACTCCACAGAATACACCGGAGCTCTTGGACAGATTCAGGCGGTAGAAGATGCTCTCACCAGGGTGCAGGCCCGTAAGCAGAAAGCCATTGATTCCCTGCATCGTTACGGCTTTGATGATGCCCGTTTGGAACTGGAAATCATGAAGGTTGAACTGGAAGCTTTGAAACGGGATCCGTCAGATCAGGATATTGAGGACGATGGTTTTATGAATGCTATGAATGGAGGAGCTGCTGAGATCTGGGGTGATGCTGATGAATGAAAGACTGCAGGCTTTAAAAGCCAGAATTGAGAAGTTGAAACAAAAGTGCAGCCTATCCACTAAGCTACAGGTATTTAAGTTTCAGCCGTTTTCCCTCAAACAGAAGAAGGTTCTTACATGGTGGTGTGATACCTCTCCAGTCAAGGATAAAGACGGAATCATAGCGGACGGTGCGATACGATCCGGAAAGACGGTCTGTATGTCATTGTCCTTTATCATGTGGGCTATGCACCGGTTTAAGGGGCAGAACTTCGCCATGTGTGGTAAAACAATCGGATCCTTCCGGAGAAACGTTCTCTTCTGGTTAAAGCTGATGCTTAAGAGCCGTGGATATCGTGTGGTGGATCACAGATCTGACAATCTGGTGGAGATCAGCCGGGGAAAGGTTACGAACTACTTTTATATATTTGGTGGAAAAGACGAACGTTCCCAGGATCTCATTCAGGGTATCACACTGGCCGGTGTGTTCTTCGATGAAGTAGCGCTGATGCCGGAATCATTTGTTAATCAGGCAACCGGTCGTTGTTCTGTAGATGGATCAAAATACTGGTTCAACTGCAACCCTGACGGACCATATCACTGGTTTAAAACAAACTGGATTGATGAAGCCAAGAAAAAGAATCTGATCGTCCTCCATTTTACCATGGAAGACAACTTAAGCTTGTCTGAGCAGATCAAGGCCAGATATCGGAGCATGTACAGCGGAGTTTTTTATAAACGATACATACTGGGCTTATGGGCTATGGCAGAAGGAATCATCTATGATATGTTTGACGTTGATCGGCATGTAAAGAAAGTTGTGGACTTTGCTCGGCTCCTGATTGATGGTGGACGATATGTCAGTATTGACTACGGTACGCAGAATGCAATGGTATTTCTTCTCTGGAACAAAGGAATTGATAAGAAATGGTACTGCACCAGGGAGTATTATTATTCTGGCCGGGAAAAGGGAAAACAGAAGGCAGATTCCCAGTATGCTGATGATCTGGAGAAATGGCTTGAGGGAACGCCCGTCAAAGCAATTATCGTGGATCCATCGGCAGCTTCTTTCATAACGGAGCTTAATAACCGGGGATACAAGACCATGAAAGCGGATAATGATGTGGAGGACGGGATCCGGTTGGTGTCCACACTTCTAAACACAGAAAAGATCGTATTTAGTCAGTCCTGCATTAACACGATAAAAGAGTTTGCTTCCTATATTTGGGATCCCAAGGCTGCCGATCGGGGAGAAGATAAGCCGATAAAACAGCACGATCACGCTATGGATGCAGTCAGGTACTTCTGCTATACAATACTTAATAACAAGACAATCAAGATCCGGAGCAAGTCTGCTTTTGGATTCAATTAGGGAGGTGAGGGGAATAACTTCAGACAGCTTACAAAAATTGAGTATTGAAAAGAAAGGAACAGGTATTTGCCTGTCCCTTGATCAGAAGGAATTAAAACATGTTAAAGAATACAAAATTGAAAGTTCCTCTGGTGGATCCGTAGAATTAACTTTGAAGTTGCTTGTTACATACCCGTAAAGTGACCAGTTATTAGGTTAGTAGCAACTTGTGAAGCGATTTTGGTTAAAGCTTCTATAGAATAAACACCTAAATTCAAACCAACTTGTTTAATTTTATTCCAGGTTGTATCTGCTCGGATATCAGCGAGAAAGGCGTGTCCTTTGGGTGTTAGATCTTTAATAATAAAGCTATAATTTAAATCTGCTACTTCTCCAACAATGAGTTGGGATAAAATACATTGATTAAAATGATATTTAACTTCGTCCTCATAGTAAGCAGTAAGTCGGGGACATCGTTCGGATTCTTTTGGATAGCCAAGCCAGTTCTTTAAGTCGGTAGTATCTTCTACTGTAAGCAGTATATCACGAACGCAGTCAGGATTAAGTTTCATAGTGACCTCCAGTTTTTTGATTCTATTATAAGGAGTAAGTACTTAGAAGACAATAGGAAAGAAGGTGATAACCACGTACATATACACAATGCCCAGGGAGTCCTGGGACGAGCTGAGCCCGGATAAAGAGGCGATCCGCACGCTGATTGTAAAGCACCGTAGGGAAGCAACTAGACTCCGTAAGCTCATGAAGTACTACGAAGGGCAGCATAAAATATTATCAGAAGATCGTAAAACAAAGCTGGTATGTAATCATGCGAAGGATATCGCAGATACAGCCAGCTCTTACTTTATCGGGAATTCCGTATCCTACAAGAGCAAAGATGATATAGCAACTCTGACAGATGCCTTTGAGCAGGCGGGAGCTGATGAAACAGACGGAGATAATGGCCTGGATCTTTCTGTGTATGGCAGAACCTATGAGTACATCTACCCAGAAGAGGGAGAAACGGATCTTACTATAAAGAGCCTGTCTCCGGAAAACACCTTCATGGTTTATGATGATACCATAGAGCAGAAAGAGCTTTTCGCAGTTTACTATTATGCCATGAAGGACGATTCTGACAAGAAGAGAACCATATTTGTTGCCACGGTACTGACGGAGCATTACAAATATGTCCTTAACATTGATGATATTACCGGACCGCAGGCGCTCATGGAGGATCCTGTCCCTCACTACTTTGAAGAGATCCCAGTGGTAGAGTACTTGAATAATAAACTGGCAATCGGTGACTTTGAGCTGCAGATCCCACTAATTGATGCCTACAATGCCCTGATGTCAGACCGTATTACAGACAAGGAACAATTCATTGATTCAATCCTTGCTATTTACGGAGCAATGCTTGGAGATGCAGACGCAAAAGACGAAAACGGAAAGACTGCTAAGGAGCGTATAAAGGAAAATAAACTTATGGAACTTCCTGCAGATGCCAGGGCGGAGTACTTGACCCGCACCTTTGATGAAGCAGGCGTGGAAGTCCTTAAGAAAGCTATTGAGCAGGATATCCACAAGTTTTCCCATATCCCTTGTATGACTGATGAAAGCTTTGGAGGGAACATATCCGGCGTAGCTATGGAGTTTAAGCTCCTGGGAATGGAAAATATCACAAAGATTAAGACCAGGTACTACAAAAGGGTTAAGGAAGCGGATTCGTCTCTTCTCTGGCTGGCTCCAAAAGAGTAAGGCTGTGAATGTAGATATATCCGGTATCGTTCCAACATTCACAAGGGCGCTACCAAGGAACCTCCTGGAGATCAGCCAGATTGTTTCAAATCTTTGGGGAAAGGTTGGAAAGAAAACACTTCTTTCACAGATCCCGTTTGTTGACAATGTGGAAGAGGAGATGGCAGCAGTCGATAAAGAAGCAGAGGAAGCCGTAAAGCAGCAGAAAGAGATTTTCGGTATAGGCAGCAATACTCCTCCGGACGAGGATCCGCCAGAGGATAAGAAAAAGGCCGGTGCTGTGAATGAGTAATCTTTCCTACTGGGAGAAGCGTAAAGCCTGGGAGATGTTTCGCTACATGGAACAGGCAGAATTAGCAGCGGAGGAGATATCAAGGCTTTACTTAAAAAGTTCCCGGCACATAAGCCTGGAACTGGATGAGATCTTTGAACGGTACCAGAAAAAGCACAAGCTGTCTGAGAAAGAGGCATACAGACTGCTAAACTCCATGAAGGATAAAACTTCCCTTGATGAATTGAAAGCAGCCTTAAGGTCAGGCGGTAGTGATAAAACAAAAGCAGAGATCCTGGCAGAACTGGAAAGCCCGGCGTATCAGGCAAGACTGGAACGACTGCAGCAACTACAGAACCAGCTGGATCTGACCATGCAAAACGTCTACCAGCAGGAGAAAGTTAAGAGCACTGGCCACTATGTTGATCTTGCAAACGAAGCTTATTACCGTTCTATTTTCGATATACAGCAGCGCACCGGTTTAAACTTTGGTTTCAATCTAATATCACCTGCAGCTGTTGATAGGGTGGTTAATAGTAGGTGGTCTGGAGCGAACTATTCCGCAAGGGTCTGGAGTAATACAAAAGCCTTAGCGCAGGATTTGAAAGAAGAATTGCTCCTCAGCCTCGTCACAGGCCGAACGGACCGTGAAACTGCTGATATCATAGCGAATAAGTTTGCGGCAGGAGCCAGTCAGGCAAGGAGACTTGTCAGAACTGAAAGCTGCAATCTTGCCAATCAGATGGAGATGGTTTCCTATGAGGAGTGTGGGATTGAGTATTACATTTATGTTGCCACACTGGATTTAAGGACTTCCTCCATTTGCAGGAGCCTGGACGGAAAGCGTTTCAAGGTATCAGAACAGCAGCCAGGGATTAACTGTCCGCCTATGCACCCCTGGTGCAGATCAACAACCATTTGTGATATCGGAGATGAAGAACTTTCACAGATGAAGCGCAGGGCGAGGGATCCGGTTTCCGGAAAGACCAATACAGTACCTGCCAACATGACATATGAAGAATGGTACGGAAAGAATGTTAAGGGAAAACCGGAAGCAGAGTTTAATGAAAAAATGATCCGTAACCGATCAGCAGACAGACGTCAGTTTGAACGGTATAAAGAGATACTTGGAGAAGAGGCTCCTAAAACACTGGATTCTTTCCAAAAGGTAAAATATGCTGATACAGATGAATACAGCATATTAAAAGCCCAGTATAAAGGAATGTCTTACTACAGCAAAGCAATTGAAGGCGAACCGGAGATAACCAATCAGGTTAAGAAAATCGCGGAATCCACAGGTATGGATAGCCTGGGACTGGAATATCGGATCAAGACAAAAGAGTCATTCCTTGAAAAGATTAGAAAGAATTATGATCCAGGAGGAAATGAATATGAAATCAAAGATATAATTCGTTATACTTTGGGAGCAGATCCCGAGCGTTTAACGGAAAAGACACTGCTTGCCATTGAAAAATTCGGAAACGAAGGCTATAATACAGTTAGAATTAAAAACACATGGCATCCGGATAGTTCCTACAACGGAATAAATACTTTCATTAAATCACCAGGTGGTCAGACTTTTGAAATGCAGTATCACACCCAGGAAAGCTTTGATCTGAAAAATGGTGAGTTACATAAGCTATATGAGAAACAAAGGAAGATTTTAGATGATGAATCGGAAGAATACTTAGAGCTTGATGATAAGATGATCGAACTTTCAAGTAGACTGACTTTTCCTAAAAATATCGAAAGGGTGAAAAATAAGTGAGTTATTATGTTTTAAATGATTATGAGCATAGAGGGACCCTTATTCGTTCCGAAGGTCGGAAGAGTTTTAAGTATGATAAAGAAAGAGGCTGGGTGAGAACTGGCATTATGGCGCAGTTTAGATTTCCTGACAGCCCCGTTTATGATTCATATTATGAAGTGACCGAAGAAGAAGCAAATAAAATATTGGAACAGAAATGATACCATCGGTGAGCAAATTGGCCGGTGGTATTTTTGTACCCAAAAGTTGCGATATCGCAACAGAAAGGAGGCTTCCCTTGACTCAGCTTTGTTTAACAGCTCTATTTATTGCTGTTCTGTATGATATAACAAAAGTGGCCATTAAAAAAGATGGAACTGTCATACATGGACAGGAAGAACCAGAAAGAAGGCAGGTATATGAATTAAGGAGGTGATCCACAATCTCCCTCCGGGCGGCGGGGTGAAGCCTCCTATTGAACGATACAGCTTAGAAGCACGCAGGTAATCCTGGGTGTTATTTTTTATGTCAGAGCAACGATCCGGGCAGAAGAACGGAACGGGGCGGAAAGGAAGATAAGATGAGAAAAAAGAGTTTATACCCTGTTAATTTACATTTCTTTGGTCATGATGGTGACGGAGCCGGCGCTGCAGGTGGCGAAGGCAGCGGAACAGGTGAACCGGGAAAAGAAGGATCTGGCGAAGGTGGTACTGGTGGAGATGGATCAGGAAAAGAACAGGATCCTCCCAAAACAAAAAACCTTTGATGAAATGCTGAAAGAAGGAAGCTTTCAGGCAGAGTTTGACCGCAGAGTGCAGAAGGCCCTGGGAACAGCCAAGGAAAAGTGGTCTGCGTTGATGGATGATAAATTGTCCGAAGCGGAGAAGCTTTCCAAGATGAACAAAGAGGAGAAGACTGAGTACATGCGCCAGAAGCAGGAGAAAGAACTTCTGGATCGTGAATCTGCTATCACACGCCGGGAGCTTATGGCAGAAGCAAAGAACACTCTGGCAGAAAAGAAGCTTCCGGTCACTCTTGCAGAGGTATTAAATTACACCGATGCAGATTCATGTAGCAAGTCCATAGCTGCCGTTGAAAAAGCTTTCCAGGAAGCAGTACAGGCAGCAGTAGAAGAAAAACTGAAAGGCGGTACACCGCCAAAGAAAGCACCGTCACAGGAAGATGCAGATCTTGCAAAGCAGGTTGAAGCCCTGATGATGGGAACCGTATAAGAAAGGAAGATGAAAAATTATGCCAATTAACACATTAGCAACAGCAACATTATTTCAGAATACCCTGGATAAAGTAGCAATTCAGGAGGCCGTTACCGGTTGGATGGATTCCAATGCGGGTCAGGTTATTTACAATGGTGGATCAGAGGTGAAGATCCCCAAGATGACTGTACAGGGTATGGGCGATTATGACCGTGACAATGGGTATCAGCAGGGCGGAGTTACCTTAGAGTACGAAACCCGCAAAATGACACAGGACAGAGGTCGTAAGTTCCAACTTGACCCGGTTGACATTAATGAAAATAATTTTGTTACCACAGCTGCCGCTGTTATGGGGGGAATTTCAAAGAATGTTTGTAGTTCCGGAAATTGATGCATACCGTATCTCTAAGATTGCAAGTGAAACGATCACGGCCAACAAAGCAGGAATGGTTTCTTACGGTTATACGCCAGGAGCAACAAACACATCAGCGCTCAGAAAAGTAAAAGAAGGTATTAAGGCGATCCGCGAATTATACAATGGTCCACTTGTAATCCATGCTACTCCTGATTTCATTATGGAATTAGAACTGGAGCTATCTGGAAAGATTATCAACACCACATTTTCCAAGGGCGGCATTGATACCGCGGTTCCTTCTGTAGATGGTGTTCCGATTATTTCCACACCTTCCAACAGAATGTATACTGCTATTACGATTTATGATGGTAAAACTCCTGGTCAGGAGCAGGGTGGTTATGTAAAGGGTTCAACTGCAAAAAATATTAATTTCGTAGTGCTGCCTCGCACAACTCCTATTGCGATCACAAAGCAGGACATTATGAGAATCTTTGATCCGACCATTAACCAGAAGTTAAATGCATGGCAGATGGATTACAGACGTTTCCATGATATTTGGGTGCTTGATAATAAGTTAGACTCTATTTACTTAAACATTAAAGAATCAAAAGAATAAGGAGGCATCGTATGAGGCTGATAAAAGGTAATGTTGAAAGAATTGTTAAGGACGATGTAAAAGCTTCAAAGCTTATTGCAGATGGTTTTAAGGAACTAGGCGAAGCAAGGGAAGCAGAGCTACAAAAAACAGGCAGAACCTGAAAATCCACCAGAACCAGAAAAGAACCTGGAGGACATGACGGTTCCTGAATTAAAGGCACTTGCAAAAGAAAAGGGGATTGAGGGCGCTTCCTCCCTTGGCAAAGAAGATCTTCTGGCTGTCTTAAAGGAAGTGATGTAAGTGGAAGAAGTTGATAAACTGAAAAGCTGACCGGGGAGAGTGATACAGATTTGCTCTCCCTTTTGCTTGAAGATGCAAAGGAATACGTTCTTGCCTATACTAACCGGACGGAGCTGCCCCCGGCATTACTAAAGACCGTCCGGGATCTGGCAGTGATCGCTTTAAATCGTATGGGAACAGAGGGAGAGTCTGGCCGGAGTGAGGGTGGGGAAAGCTACAACTTTGAAGATGCCCCAAAACATATTTACGGAACACTGGACCGGTATCGGTTGATACGGGTAGGAGGTAAAGTTTATGAGACTAAAACGAAACCGATTGAAACAGTATCATCTTAGACCTGCAGAAGCCAAGAAAGACAATGAGGGAAACTCTTATATTGAGTATGGGGAAGCGAAGCCTGTGACAGCTGAGATCTGGCCCGCCGGTGGAAAAATGCAGGTGGAAATGTACGGTCAGAAGCTTTCCTATATCCGTAACTGCCGGATTGATGGAACATATACCGTTGAAACCGATCAAAAGGGTCGTGTCAGTTATCTCCTGGGATCTCTGCCGTTTCGCGAAGGTGATGGCTTCTGTGTTTATGTACCAGGAGGATCAGATCCGGATTATAAGATCATAGTCATTCGACCATACCGGCATTTGTACATGGAATTGGAGAAGTTATGACAGGCGGTATAAAGGGGCTTGATAGCCTCATGAAAAAGTATAACAGCATGACCGGAAGTATTACGGGGCAAGGATTGGAAAAAGCAGTAGGTGCTTCCATCAAAATGGTGCAGGGCGAAGCAAAGCTGTTATGCCCTGTCAATGACGGTGAGTTGCGACAGAGCATTAAAACGTCCGTTTACAGTCAGGATGAGAAGGTGATTGGAGTGGCTTATACCAATAAGAAACACGGTCCTTATGTTGAGCTTGGCACCGGACCGAAAGGAGAGGCAGATCATGCAGGGATATCCCCTGAAGTTTCTCCATCCTATACACAATCTCCCTGGTGGATCCATGAAAGCCAGATCGATGCAGCCACGGCCGAAAAGTACCACATGTTTCACATTGATACGCCGGAGGGACGTTTTTACCAGAGTTCCGGTCAGGCTGCACAGCCGTTTATGTATCCGGCCCTTAAAAACAATGAGGAACGGGCAACCCGTAATATAAAGAATTATCTGGCAAGAGAAATTAGAAAGGCGGTTCAGGATTGATTAATGTAAAAGATGAAGTATACGTAGCTCTTTGTACTGTTACTGACAATGTGACAGACTTTTATCCAAGAGACTGGGAAAAGGATCTTGCAATCCAGTACATGGAAGAGGATAACAAGGTCATGGAATATACGGACATGAAAGAGCAAAAGGCGTACTGCCGGTATCGTATTGATATCTGGGCGAAGAAAAGTACATCAGCGGCAGCCGTTGCTGTTGATCAGGCCATAGCAGCTCTGGGGCTGAAACGCATTCAATGTATGGACGTAGAGGATCCCAGTGGCTTAAAGCATAAACAGATGAGATATGAAATGGTAATTGATGTAAAGACCAAACAGGTCTATCACAGCTATTAGAGAGGAGACAGATAAATGTTAGCGAATGGGATAACCCTTGGAATGAAAAAGAAGGGAGAGAGCACCTATTCAGATTTACCAGGACTGAAGGAAGTACCAGAGCTTGGAGTGGATCCGGAGAAGGTGGATAATACGACACTAGCTGATAAAATGAAACATTCAGAACTTGGTATTGGTGATCCGGGAGATCTGGCCTATAAGTTCAAGTGGGAGAATGGAGAAAATTCTTCTTACAGAAAATTGAGAACTGTGTCAGATGCCAAGGAAACGGTTTCTTTTGAACAGACATTCCCGGACGGAACAAAGTTCCACTTTGATGCACAGTGCAGCGTAAAAGTCGGAGGTGGTGGAGTAAATGCAGCCATTGAATATACGCTCACCCTTGGACTGCAGACCGATATTGTAGTTGTTGACCCATCAGGAGAATAAAGAAAGGTAGGTAATACATAATGAATTATGGTTTAGATGAAGAGAATGTAAAAACTGAATCCGAGGTTAATGGAGAAGAAACAATGAAAAAGAAACGTGCTCCCTTTGCATACTGGAATGTGGGCGGAAAAGAACATAAGTTAAAGCTGACCACTTCCGTAATCTGTCAGCTGGAAGATAAATATAAGTGTAATCTTCTAAATATCCTGCAAAACTCAGGAGGAATGCCACCTCTGGCCATTATGCTCTCTATTACGCAGGGAGCCATGAAGACCTGGGAGCATGGAGTCAAATATACTGATATACAGGAAATGTTTGATAAGTACTGCGAGGAAGGCGGGACGCAGCTTTCCTTTATGACTGACGTACTCATGCCTATTTACAGCGTGTCTGTTTTTTTCTCGGAGGACCAGCAGACGGAGATGGATCGGAAGCTGGAGGAAGTAAAGGAAGTCATGTAAATAAAACCGTATCGGATTTTATATATGAAATTTATCCGGTTGCATTAGATTGCGGATTCAGTTCAGAGCAGTTTTGGAATCTTTCCTTGGCAGAGATTCAGGATTCCCTGGAAAGCTTTGAACGGAAAGAGCGAAAGAAAACAAAGCAAAGGCTGGTTGAAAAGCATTTTCTGGCACAGGATATTGCTCAGTATGTGAGCCTTGTTGTCAATGGCTCAAAGGATACGAAGCTTTTAGAATTATGGGATTATTTCCCGGAGCTATTTGAATCAGAGGACACGAATTTTGAGAAAAAGAAACAGGAGCACGATCTGGCGGTGTACAAAGCACAAATGATAGACTTTGCACACCGCCATAACCATGCCAGGACAGGAGGTGGTGAAGCTGGAAGGCATAACGCTTGAAAAGCTTCAGGTTATCATAGAGGCATATACAAAGCCTTACCGTGACGAACTGGAGAAGGTAAAAAAGCAGACAACGAATACCGCAGCGCATGTGGAGCGGCAGACCTCGCGAATGGCATCCTCTTTTAAGAAGATTGCTGCAGTGGTGGCTGCCGCTCTTAGCATTACCGCCATTGTCGCCTTTGGTAGGTCGTGCATTGATTTAGGATCGCAGCTGGCTGAGGTAGATAACGTCATACAACAGGCAGTCCCCAGCATGGAAAATCGAATTGATTCTTTTGCAAAGAATGCGATAGAAAAGTTCGGTATGTCGGAAATATCGGCGAAACGGTATGCCGGAGTGTTCGCCTCCATGGCCAGGGGATTTAAGTTCTCAGAGGAATCAGCAGCCTCCATGGGTGTAACCCTTACCGGTCTGGCTGCGGATGTCGCCTCCTTTTATGACACAAGCCAGTCAGAGGCGTTTACAAAGTTAAAATCTGTATTCACCGGTGAGACTGAAACGTTAAAAGATCTTGGCATTGTTATGACACAGGCCGCCCTTGATGCCTGGGCTCTTGAAAATGGATACGGAAAAGTAACAGCTAAAATGTCAGAGGCGGAAAAAGTTGCTCTCCGGTATGCCTTTGTACAGGATAAACTGCGTTTCGCAAATGGAGACTTCGCCCGTACATCAGGAAGCTGGGCGAACCAGGTCAGAATATTGACAGAGCGGTTCAACGCTCTAAAGGCAACTATCGGGCAGGGACTTATAAATGCCTTTACACCAGTGATCCAGGTAATCAATGTCGTACTATCTAAGCTGCAAACGATGGCGAACTATTTCAAAGCCTTTACTTCCGCCTTGTTTGGAGATAGGGGCGGAAACGGAAATGGTGTGGCTGACACCATGGAAAATGCAGCAGGATCTTCCGGGGCGGTATCGGATAACCTTGGAAACGCTGCTAAGTCTGCCAAGGAAATGAATAAGCAGCTGTCAGCATTTGATGAGCTTAACAACTTAAGCTCCAGTAATGGAAAAGACGGAGGGGCTGGTGGCGGAGCCGTCCCGGACCTAGGAAATCTAAATGGTGAGCTGTTCTCAGGTGTTACGGTTAATCCCGCCCTGGAAGCGTCAGCGCAAAAGATTAAGGACTTAGTGGATTCTATCAAAGAAGCCGCAGAGCCTACCAGGGTAGCACTCGAACGGTTGTGGAATGAAGGGCTTGCAAAGTTTGGAACCTTTGTCTGGACTGGATTAAAGGATTTTTACCATGAGTTTTTAGTACCTCTTGGAAAGTGGACACTGGGGACTGGCATCCCTATGTTTGCGGATGCAGTAAATAATTTCCTCATGAAGGTAAACTGGCCGGTAATCAATGAAGCACTTAGAAACTTCTGGAGAGCGTTGGAACCCTTTGCGGAAAAAGTAGGGGAAGGGCTTTTAAAATTCTTCTATGATTTACTGAACGTTGGCGCAGGCTTTATCAATGTGGTGGTTCCAGGTGGACTAAATGCAATAGCAAAAGCATTAAATTCCATTGATCCGGACAATGCGGAGCGGATAGGATATGCCCTGGGAGTAATTGCAACTGCATTAATCGGGTTTAAAGCAATAACGGAAGTTCTTGATTCGATAAAAACATTCATCACTTTTGTTTCAGGTCTTAAGATTATTTCTGTACTGAAAAATTTCATTGAGATGATAGCAGTCATTAAAATAGGCGCTGGAACTTTTTCGGAAGCCTTGGCTGTTTATTTTCCTAAAATTGCAGGAGTAGTAAAGTTTTTTAAAGATTTTGCAGAAATGATTCTGGTCATAAAAACAGGTGCTGGGAGTTTTGGTGAAGCCCTGGCAGTATACTTTCCTAAAATATCCGGATTTTTTACTTCGGTATTGAAATTTGGGAACGGTCTTTCAGCCCTTACACAGGGATTAAGCGGATCGGCAGCGTTTGAGGTAATTGTAGTAGAGATCCTTGGGTGGATTAACAGTGCACTTGAAAAACTCCTTCCTGACTGGGTAAATAAATTCTTTGGCAATCTAATTGCCGGACTTGTTTCCGGAGCAGTAGTTGGTTCTTGGATACCTGGACTGGGTACACTCGCGGGTGCGATCGTAGGCGGAATAATAGGCGCGTTAAATGGCATCGAGATTGACGAAAAGAGTATTCTTAAGATCATCGGTGATAAGATCTTTAACTGGGATACCATGCAGAGCCTTTTTAAGACCGCAGAAGACGCGTTCAAAAGAGCATTCTCAGGAAATCAGGCATGGTATGAAATAGGCGCAGATATCCTTCTTGGTATCGGCGCAGGGATCAGTGGTGCTTTTGCCTATATCTTGGAACCGATCGGGGACCTTCTGGACTGGATCGTGGAGGGAATCTGCAGTGTATTTGGAATTCACTCCCCTGCGGAATCCATGAAGCCATATGGAGGGTATATCCTGCTGGGAATCGTTGAGGGATTTAAAAACACCTTTGGCGAATGGACCACTGCTTTAAATGAATGGTATACAAATTATATCGCCCCCTGGTTTACGGTTCAGAAATGGAGTGACTTATATAAGACGATTAAAGAGCAGTTAAAAAAGACCTGGGACGAAACGGTGGGAACTTGGAAAACAGACATAACCGGTTGGTGGGATAAGGAAGTAAGCCCATGGTTTACCCTGGAGAAGTGGAAGGGCATCATGGCAAAGGTCCCGGAAGCTTTTACAACCACTTTCCGGAATGCGATTGATGGTGCCAGATCCTTATTCAATAAATTCATTGATTGGCTGAATGAAAAGATGAAGTTTCAGTGGGACGGCGTAGAAATAGCTGGCAAGACAGTGATTGAAGGAGGATCGTTCCAGCTTTTCACAATTCCACAAATACCGGCTTTTGCCTCTGGAGGATATCCAACTACCGGAGAGATGTTCCTGGCCAGAGAATCCGGTCCTGAGCTTGTCGGACGGATCGGAAACCGCACAGCCGTTGCAAACAATGACCAGATCACTGACGGAATCGCAACAGCGGTTACTGTAGCCAATGCGGAACAGAATCAGTTATTGAGAGAACAGAACGAACTGCTGAGAGCCATTCTTGCCAAGCCTGGAGTAAATAAGTCTGATGTTGTGGACTTGTGGAAATCAGGTGCAGATGATTATAGGCAGAACACTGGCCAGCAGCTTGGAATGGTATATTAAAGTAAAGGGGAGTGATGCCTATGCCCTATCAGGGGTACTTATTAAAAGTGAATGGAGTTATCTTCCCGAACAACTTAATCGCGTTCGGGAGTTTCTCTATCACACCAAATCAGAGACAGGATCAAGATTCCTACAGGGACAGTACTGGGTATCTTCACCGAAACATACTGCCCCATAAAGTAACAAAAATTGAGTTTAACACAAAGCTCCTGCATGAAAGCGATAAGGCAGAGCTGGAAACTATTCTGCAGGGGCGAGATGAATATGCGCTCGAATATTGGAACAGCGGATATCAGACCGGTACTTTCTACAGCCCAGATCTGAAATTCGATATGTATGATATTGATAAGGTGAGCGGGGATATTAGATATAAGCCTGTAAGAATCGCCATGATTGAGTATTAAGGAGGTAAAATGCTTAACATACCAGAAGAAATAAAAGCGCTATATCGAAGAAGTAACAGCATAGAGGAAACCGTAAGAAAAGTAAATCTCCGCTTTTATGATGGAACCATTGACCTGCTTTATCCTGGTGAGGATGTCTGGCCAGCGGAAGATCTGTTTCCGGTTGACGACACGCCCATACTTCTTATTGAACCGGATCGGATTAATTATGAATCACTTACACTCACACAGTCAATCTGTGATACCCAGTCTTTAACCTTTGGGGAATGCTGTGCTGCGAGAGTCGAAATCATTGTGGCAGATGTAACAATGGACGTTACGGGTAAGGAGTTTGCTCTATCCGTAGAAGTTGGCGGATATGAGATGATGCTTGGAATTTACAAAGTAAACAGTTTTGAACGACAGGCAGACCGCAGGCTTAGAAAGATTGTAGCCTATGACCGTATGCTGAACTTTGATATTGATGTGTCAGCCTGGTACCGCAGTCTTACCTTCCCCATGACGTTAAAACAGTATCGTGATTCCCTGTGTGAATTCATTGGGATCCGGCAGCGGGATATAATACTTCCCCTTGACGATATGGAGGTAACAAGATCTATTGATCCATCTAAGCTGTCCGGTCGGGATGCCATGAAATCAATTTGCGAAATAAATGGTTGTTTCGGGCAGATTGATATTACCGGAAGATTTAAGTATGTCTTCCTGGGCGCGGCCGGACTCTTCCCGTCAGAGGAACTTTATCCTGCGGACGATTTATTCCCCTCTCAGCTGGAAGGAGAAACCCTGTCCCATTATAATCCGTCAGGGACTACCTATGAAGACTTTCTGACCTATGGTATCGATAAGGTCCAGATCAGGCAGGAAGAGGGGGACGTGGGGGCTTCCTATGGCAGAGGAACCAACGCATATACCATACAGGGTAATTTCCTTGTATTTGGTAAAAAGGCAGAGGATCTGCTTAATATAGCCATCACAGTACATGACCAAATATCCGGAAAGATATACCGCCCCTGCAAGATCGTAACGCAGGCGCTCCCCTGGGTGGAGCCGGGGGATGGTATTATCTGTTACACCAGTGATGATATGATAGAAACCTACTGCCTGAAACGTACCATAAAAGGCATTCAGGCTATGATGGACACCTTTGAAGCGGCCGGTACCAGAGAACGAAAGGAAGGCTTTGGAATTCCCACTCAGATCATTCAGCTGGAAGGGAAAACAGCTATTATAAAAAAGTCTGTGGGAGAAGTCTCTGTCAGATTATCGGACTTAAAAGAAGAAACTGAATCAAAGTTCATTCAAACAGCGGAACAGATACTTCAGGAAGTAACCAGGGCAAAGCAGGCAGAGGCATCATTAAAACTCACAGCGGATCAAATTAATCTATCTGTAAAGAATTTAAAAGAGTATACAGAGGGGCAATTTAGAGTTACAGCGGATCAGATACTTGCAAAGGTGAGTAAGGGTGATGTATCAGCTGAGATTTCTGTTGAGAGTGGTGGAGTAAATATCAGGGGAAACCGATTCTCATGGACCTCAGACTTTTCCAGCATGACCAGTGATGGAAAGCTGACCTGCCGGAATATCGTTGCTATTAATGGGGTGTTTTCCGGTAATTTATCATCAACATCTTTTTTATGCAAATGGTAACGCCGTGGCATTTGGGGACTTTTATGTTAGTGCTGATGGAACGAATCTGCTACGGTCAAATAGAGGGTGGTTTAGGGTTAATTCTCAAGGTGCTCCTGAAGGAAGTCCGGGTGGGGATTATGCTTCTTTATATGTTGGCGGTCAAGGATATGGGGGAGTTACGATTAATGGAATAGGAACAATAGATACAGGCGGAAGTATTCAGTGTTCTGATGTTTATTTAAGGGATTCATGGACAGCAGGTTGGGGATTGTTACGAATGTTAAAGGACTTGTATAATAGGGTAGGTGCGCTGGAGAGGTAAGTTGACAATTTTTTGATAATGATATATCCTAATGTAAAAGGGGGTATACAAAATGAAAAAAAATAAATTAGTTACTCTTTTTGCGCTTTTAATTAGTATATTTACAAGTTTTACCGTTTTGGCACAAGAAGGATTAGGCGCACTAAAATATACAGACACTGACCGCGTTTGGGTGTATATCCAAGAAGATGGAACAAAACTCATAAGCCAATGGAAATATACAAAGGAAAATTGGTATTATTTCGACGAAAACGGAGAGTCCAAGCAAAGCACCTGGACTGAAATTGATGGCAAGTGGTATTATTTCGATAGCTTCAGCAGAATGCTTCATGACACCACAACCCCTGACGGATATACAGTAGGATCGGATGGCGTTTGGGTTCAATAACTAAATAAAACTATTACACAGAGCGAGGATAAATTCCCCGCTCTTTTTATATGCAGAAAGGAGGAAAAAATTGAAGAAAGTAATTACTTATACAGAGGATCAGATTGCGCAGATCGGCGCTCTCTTAAACGGAATTATTTCTACTGGAGTTCAAAGCGCTAAGAGCATAGCTGTTATTGCTCAAATTTTAGATTCTGGAACACCTGGGGAAATTAAGGATCCGGAACAGCCTATAAAGAAAGGGGGAGAGGGTTAATGCCTTACCAACCATATTATTACATCACAGACTGGCAGAATTGGCCATCTCAAAAGACAGCAGTAAACCGCACCCACCTTCTGAAAATAGAAAATGGTATTAAGGAGGCTGATAACCGGATTGTCCAGATTGATGCAAATAAAGCCGATCAGTCCATAATAAACACCATGGTAAAAGATGTAACACTGGATACCAATACCGGAATACTTACCGTCACGCTGCTAAATGGTTCTGTAAAGTCCTATGATCTGGATATTGAAAAGGTTGTAACAAACTTCGATATCACAGACGATGATAAGTTAGTTCTCACACTGGCGGACGAAACGAAGAAAGTCATTGATTTGACGCGGTTTGTTTATTCCGTGGAAAGCACTGCCACGATCTCCATGACGATCACAGACCGTGTTATGAGGGCGGTCATTGTAGACGGATCAGTCACAATGGATAAACTGGACGTTGCCATACAGACAGAGTTTCGTCAGTATATGCTGGACGCTCAGTCAGCCCGTGACGCAGCCCTGCAGTATCAGAAGAATGCAAAGCGATACACAGAGGGGGATGAAGACTTTCCGGAAAGTGAAACAGATAACGCCAAGTATTATTATGAGCAGGTAAAATTAAATGCTGCGACTTCCGGCCAGAATGCTCAGGCTGCGGCAAACAGTGAACAGATAGCCACGGAGCAGGCAAATATAGCAAAGCAGAAGGCAGCAAACGCTTCCGCTTCTGAAACCAGTGCCGCAGGAAGTGCACAGATTGCCACCCAGAAAGCTACAGCTGCAGCAACCAGTGAACAGTCTGCCAAGGATAAAGCGGACTTAGCGGAGGCAGCAGCAGCTACGGCAACTCAGAAAGCCAGTGAAGCTTCCACCAGTGAAGCAAACGCTAAAACCTATATGCAGGGTGCAGGAAATAAAGCAAGCCAAGCGCAGACAGAAGCAAACCGGGCAAAAAAGCGAAGCTGACAGAGCCGCTTCTTATGTTGGGCAGGTTAATCCTGGAGCACTCACTGGAATTGAAGCGACTGACACCACGGGAGTAATGGGAACAGCTGGGGCAACAGTAAAAGCACAGGCCTTGGTTGATGGAATTGTAAACAGTATCATAACCAATGAGGAAATAGATGAGATTGACAGTAAGGAGGGAGCAATATGAAGTACCTCAGTTATGAAGGATTACAATATTTATACAGTAAAATACTGACCAGACTTGGTTTAAAGGTGGATGTTACTGGAGGGGATATCTCAGAAACAGTTATTGAAACTCTGGATACTGTAGAGGATAAGTACCCGGTCCCGGCTGCTGGTGAGAGTGCTAAGCGGTTTTTCGGGAAGACGTTGACGTTCCTTAGAAATATAAAACCTCTTACCAGTGATATCAGTCTTTATGTATCTGCCAATACGGGATCTGACACGACGGGAGATGGAACTAGTGGAAATCCATTTAAGACCATTCAATACGCAATTAACAGAGTACCGACAGATTTGAATGGGTGCGCAGCTACAATAAACGTTGCATCTGGGCTATATCAGGAGTCCATTGTCATAATAGATGCTTTCCACGGCGGAACTTTGTTTTTAAGTAGTGATACCAAGGACACCATTGTTGATACTTGTAAATTAAATGGATTAATGATTGTACGATATTGCAGTGCAAGGGTTTATATAAATGGTTTCAATTTTATAGACAACAATAATAATATGATAAATGTAGATAATTGTACCAGCACTAATATATCTTATTGCCAATCAACCATTTCATCATCTAAATATGGTATATATTATGGGTCATCGACTGGATATGTCCTAGAATGTAAGGTTGCAAACAGAGCATCTGCATTATATGCAAACCTTAGTACGGTACATAGTTCTTCATGGAACGCTGGATCAATAAATAACACAACAGCATTAATCTCTATAAATAGTGCCATTATATCAAAATATGGTATTCAACCATCTGGTACAAATGCAGAATGGCAGTCGTCAGGGCAAATAATAAATCAGAATGGTACACAGATTTCTGATATAACCAATTCAGGTTTAACTTGTACTTGGGGTACTATTAGATCCGCAGGTTATGCCAGACACGGAAGCTTAATGAATGGCGTAGCACAGGTTATCGTTGATTTCAGTTTAGTAGTAAATACTCAATTAACCGCAGGGCAGATCTATTATATAACAGGATTTCCTATTCCACTGAACCAAGGTGGGGTTGCTGTAAGTTGTACTACCCCCCTCGCATTTTCGATATTGTGCGTTGTATGGTCAAGGATATATTGAAGTAACCCCTGCTATAAATATATTATCTGGATATGTTTATAGCTTTTCAGCCGTTTATTTAACCAACGTATAAGGAGGACTTAATGAATAACGAAAAAATCAAAGTAGGAGAGGTAACCTACAACATTGCAAATGGCAGTTGTAGTCTCCACCTGTCTGATGGTGGAACGGCAACGGTAGCCATTATTATCGGATCAAATATAATCAATGATATACATAAAAAACCTATCAGAAGATAGCACCATCACAAAATACGCAGCTGACGGTGCGGAAGAATGGCAGAGGGACGATCTGGTATATACCGGGGAGGTTAAATTGAAAAATGACTTCCCTGTAAGAATAGAACAGAAACAGACCGGGACTGATGATGAGGGGAATCCGGTATACAGCAACGTGGAAGCCCTGGCAGACGTGGTGATCGTTGAGTACCGGACGCCAAACATTCAGGACAAGATACAGTCACAGGTAGAGGAAATCAAATCTTTAAGAGCAACAGTCGACACGCTAATTTTATCAGGTCTGGAGGGGTAGTTATGTTTGAAACATTAATGAGATTATATAATGGTGGCAAAGGACCGCTAACGGCTGCAATGCTGGCTAATGCTGTTATAAAGAATTGGATCAATGATGCAGAAAAACAGGAGATCCTGGCAACTAAAAATTAAGAAAGAGTGAGGATAATGGAAATGGATAGAATTACAGAACTGCTTGCCCTGGCATGGGGAAGCCCGATTATTAAACTGGTTATTTTGGCAGTAGTCATGGACACCTGCTTCGGCTGTATCAGAGCAATTAAGGAGCATGAATTTAACAGCTGTTTCGGCATTGATGGAGCGATCCGGAAAATCTCCATGGTGGCGTCCCTGGCGTTCCTACTGATACTTGATCGGATTGTGCACTTAAATCTGATTGGCTTCATTCCGGAAGCGATCCGGTCATATCTGCCGGTTAATGCCATTGGAGTTGCGGAGTTCTTCGGACTTCTGTACATAGCATATGAGCTGGTGAGTATTCTTAAAAACATGACTCTATGCGGGTTGCCGGTGAAGCGGTTGTGGGAGACAGTGAAGAAATTCCTTACACAGTATACGGACGAGCTACCGGATAATACTTAAACTGTTGCGACCGTCGCAACGGTTGTAATGTCACAACTTTATGGACCTGGGTAATCCTGGGTCCCTTTTCGATTGGAGGAAGATATATGCAGATCAATAAATTACTTACACCCTATAACTACGGCAACGGCGAACTAAGCCGTATTAAATATATTGTAATCCACTATGTGGGAGCACTGGGAGGAGCGGAAGCAAACTGCAAATACTATGCTTCACAGTATGTTGGCGCCAGCGCCCACTACTACGCAGGATTTGGCGGGGAGATCTGGCAGTCTGTAGAGGACAAGAATATCGCTTGGCACTGCGGAGCAAAGAAATATGTACATCCTGATTGCCGCAACAGTAACAGTATAGGGATTGAGCTGTGTGTTAGAAACAAAGGTAGCCAATCCGATACAAGCCGGGAGTGGTACTTTGAGGATGCCACGGTGCAGGCAGCCATTGAACTGACCAGGGGGCTCATGGCGAAATATAACATTCCTGCAGATCGTGTGATTCGGCATTATGATGTGACAGGAAAGATCTGTCCGAATCCTTATGTTTATAACCATACACAGCACACTTGGGAAGCGTTCAAAGCTGTATTGATGGGAACAGAGGTCAAGAAATCCTCCAGCTGGGTACAGGTAACAGATGGGTGGATGTATCGCAATGGTGATACCGGTCTGCCGGTTTGTAATGACTGGGCTCGGGTTGATGGTAAGTGGTACTGGTTTAATGCAGCCGGGATTATGGTCACTAATACTTGGTATCAGTATAACAGCGCATGGTATTACCTGGGACCGGACGGGGCAATGTGTAAATCTCAGCTGGTTGAGAATTCCGGGAAGATCTATGCCGTGGACGCTGACGGAAAAATGATAACGGAGCCAGTGAGGCTCGCACCGGATCAAGATGGGGCACTGCAGTATAAGGCGCTGGCTGAATAAAACAACAAGGTGGACCTTCGCTAAGGGTCCACCTTGAAAATTAATCAATATTTGCTTTGTCCTCCAAAGTATCAACAAGATACCACATTTTTTTATCCACAAAATTATCTGTCTTGAGCGTATTAACTATCATTTCAGCTTGTATTTCGAGACCTATCTTTTGTGATATTTTTATTAATGTTTCTGGAGTGCTGGTACCTTTAATAATTCCGTCCTCCGAATTTAATTCGAATGTATTTCTTCTTATATTAATGCCGGTAAGAATACCCTTTATTATCCTGTTTTCGTAAGACATTTCTTCAAGTCTATCAAGAGTATATATAATGCTTTCAACCTTTGAGTATTTTATGTCAAGTTTTCTTACTTCTGCAGACTCATCACACCAATTCATTTCTAAATTTACAGCGTTGCTCTTTAATTCTTTTAACCAGTCTTTATAATGAGTTATCGTTCTTTTTCCGTATGGTGAAATTTTTCGTATCAGTTGTTCCGAATCAATGCTGTTCTCTAAGACATCAAATAAGCAGCTAACAATTTGGTTGGTTTTTAAGGATTCTTGGGAAACTTCATGTTGTAAATTGTCTTTTTCTAATATAATTCCAAACGAGCCAGGGAATGTACCACATACCTTAAAATCGCTAATATATTTAGCACTGTTTTTTATTTTCCCTTTAGGGCTTCCTTCGGTTACAGAGGCAATACTATCAAGCATCGATTGAAAACCACTTAAAACGGATATCAATATTCTATTTGATACTTTTCCGTATTCAATGTTTTCTCCATACATTTTTAAAGAAACAGTCTCTTTTGCCTGAGATTGATATGCTTTAGTTAGATTTTCTTGTAATTTCACAAGCCTTCTTTCGAGTTCTTCAAGTAAATATTGTGAGATAATTGAGGTATCGTCTCTTTCACTTTTAATTGATAATATTTCAGAATTAGTTTCAGCGATTTTCCTTTTTAAAGAAGCTATTGATTCAAATGACACTTGGTTCACCTCCTTTTATATATTGTTCGATTTTTTCCCATTTTATATTAACAATTCCTTTTGGTCGATCCTGTCTATCAAATCCAAATTGTCCTTTCCAGTAATTACGACTATTCTGTACTATATTTCGATCATTAGGTGATAATTTATTTAACGTTTCTTCTGTAATAGCAACTGCGCTGTAAGAGTCAATATCTTTAGCATCCCTAAGATTATCCCATATTTTCGATACTTGAACAAAGTCTTCAAGCGGAAAAAAAATAACTATATCAACATCGTTAGGATTAATTTTTTGTGTGACATAGCTTCCATCAATCCAAATTTCGTATACCTTATAGGAATGGGATATGCTTTTAATAAAGTCAATTAAATTATTAAAAATTATTTGTCTACATTGTGACGTTGTAAATTGTGCTACGAAAGTATCATAAAACTCTATCATATCCATACTATGAATTCCTGGCTCAATTAACCCACGTTCATTGAAATCCATATATGCACCCCCGCTATTCTCATTTGTATATTTGCATTATAGAGTAATGGAAGATTATTTTCAATATTTAGAGCGTGAGTTATTTGAAAATTCATAGATGAAGAACTAGCGTTCTGACTATATTGATATTATAAAGAACACTAGTTCGAAAGTAAATAGTAAATTTGCTGTATTTTGTATTATAAGTTGATTGGTTTGCATAATTTATAGGCAAGAACAGAACTGGTGTTTTTTAGTATAAACATTCTGTTTAAGTATTGATTGCTGAATGAGAGCATGTTCTAAAAATGGTTTATAAAGTGAGTGCCGAGCCGAGACGATCACGCCAGATCAAGATGGGGCACTGCAGTATCTTGGCTTGGTGAAGTGATTAAATAATAAAAACACATAAAGTATGTGTTAAGTGTATGCAATTACTGTTCAAATGTTAAAATATATGTTAAAATAAGAATGAATTAACATAGAATGAGTAGAATAAGTATTATAACATGAAATTTAAATTTATAAGTAAGGAATGAGCGCTGCATGGAGAAGATGTTGTTAGAACAGTTAATAGTATGTTTTAATTACGATGGTTTATTAGATTCTGATATCGAAGAAGTAATAAAAAAAACTAGGAAGTATTTTGTGGAAAAAGGTTTTACTTTAAATCGAGGAATTCATAAGAATGTAAACGTACAACTTCAAGATCCTGGAAAAGTCGTAGAGCCTCTTGCATCAACAGTACGTGAAATTGAAAAATATGTTTTTGAAAAGGGAAATATTATAATAAATATTACGAAAAATTCTCTTGACTTATCTGTATCAGCAGGTCTTGGGTATGATGGATTTGATATATATAAACAGTATATTATGCATATATACAATGATATTATAAGTTTATTTAGTGATATCGTATCAATACAGCGCATAGGAGTTAGGAAGATAAATAGTTTATTTATTCGAGATATAAATACAGTTAACAATTACTTTGTTAGTAATCTTATTAATTGTAATTTAACAAAGGGGGTTGTATCGGGGGAATATAATCAGATTGCTATTGCTAAAAATCATTTGACGCTTTTTTCAGATTGTAACAAAGTAAATATAGTAACAGAAGTTCAAACAGGTGAGGCACAAGAGATAAAGGAAGCATCTATAAAAACATTTAACGTTAGTCGAATTATATTAGATATTGATGCATACTGGGATAATGAGTTGAACAACATAAAATGCAAGGAAATAACAGTCGATTATTTAAATAAAATTGTTACTGAAACATATTATAATAGTTTAAATCAAGATTTTAGAGATAAGTTGAAAAATAATAATATAGCAGATGACAATAATATATTTGGAGGTGTTAAATAAAATGAAAGATTTTGATTTTTTTTCACCTAATTTTCAAAGTCAGTATAATGTTTTGCCTGGAAATAAATTAGTAGTTAATAGACCTGAGATAAGTGTTGATAAAACCCATTCTATCTCATTTTCGCCTTCAGCTAAAATAATAGAAAATAAAAAAAATTTACAACAGTCATATGAGACTAGATTAGAAAAAGCTAAACTTAGAAAGTATAATGGTTAATAAATATTTTAATAAAAGCCTAAAAATAGAAAATTATACAATAGGATATAGCCAAGAAGGCGAATCTGTACTAATTATATTAAAAATGGATGAAGTGGCCATATATACTATTGTGATTGATAGCTATAACCATAATAATAATATTACATATACATGTTTAAAAAAACAAGAAATTCAACATATTGACTTATTATGTTGGACACACCCAGACAAAGATCATTCAATAGGGTTAGAAGATTATATGGAATTTATTGATTTTAATACTACTATTTTAGTAGCTGATGGATTTAGCGAGACAAAAGAGATATGGGAAAAAGCTAATCCACAAATTTATAAACTTATTGAAAAAGAGTTATGTAAGGGTATGACATGTAAAAATAAGATTAAAATAAGAAAAGTTTGTCAAGGAATGGTAATAAAAAAAATCAGCATAGTAGATGCAAGAAACAGTGTAGAATATCCATTTGAAGTTAGTGTTTTTTCGCCAAGTGATTACCAAACTCTACGAAGAAGTATGAGAACTATGAAATTACAGAATAATTTTATGTCTGTTGGTATAATTGTAAAAGTAGGGACTCTTGTTAACATATACTCTGCGGATACTCCTAATGTTATCTTTAATAATTTTGATATAGGAGAATTTCCTGAAATGGTTGATTTTATTAAAATACCTCATCATTGTTCATTGAGTAGTTCTGCTATCTTAAAACTTATTGAAAACAAACCAAAAGTTGCATGTACTACTGTTAATATTATGAATCATTTACCGAATAAAGAACTGTTAAATCAATACAAAAAAAAGTTGAAAAAGTATTTTGTACGAATAATTTAAAGCAAGATAAACAAAAAAATGATTATGGCATGATAATTACAAACTTTAATGTTCTTGAAATATCTGATGTAGATAATAAAATATACGGTAATGCAACTGAAATTATTTAAATATTAGTTAAGTGGAAAATGTATGTCCGTGTTGCATTTCGTGTTGCATAGCAAGATAAATAGTCCATATTTAAGGTAAATATTTATATTTTTAAATAATATGATAATACCGGGAAACCTCGCATTTACAAGGAATCCCGGTATTTACTAGCTTTATAGACTTTTACTTTTCCCAGTTCAAATCTGGTTGTCGCCTCTCTTATGAAAGCCTCAGAAACCTGATAAATAAGAGTTTCTGGGGTTTTTGCTTTGTGTATTTGGTGTTTGCGCTTGTTTGCGTGGGCATTTTTCGTACTTTTGAGGGCTGTTAATCTAGTATTGCCCTCATTTTTGATGCTGTTTCTTCCTGGGAAGTGATATTGCGGAGATAGTGGTGGGTCATGTTGAGACTGGTGTGTCCCAGGAGCTTTTGGAGTTCGGTATCTTCCATTCCATTCTTGTACATGATGGAGGCGGTGGAGAAGCGGAGCTTGTGGGAGGAGCGGTATTCTATTCCTAATTCCTCACAGCATTTCTTTAAGCGGCGGTTAAAGGTTACGGTTGCCAGAGGATGGCCGTTTCGGATGAAGATGTATTCGCTGTCTGGATTCAAGGCTCGAATTTGTACAAGTATTTCTTTGGCCTTTGGTGTCAACGGCATGTAACGCTTCCCTTCGCCTGCATGGCCTTTTATATCCTCGATTATCTCATTTCTGTCATCTACAAAGCGCTGGACATGTAGGGAATCTCCGGAAATGTCATCCCATCTCAATCCCTTTAATTCACCTATGCGCAGGATTAAATAGAAGTCCAGCTTTATGGCTAGTGAGTAAAAATCATCTCCCAAGTGATTTATAATTTGCAGACGTTCTTCCTCGGTGTATGGGGTAATTCTGGTATTTTCTGCTTTATAGCTGAACTGTTTATAGTTGATGTCTCGAAGGCAATTTCGTTCTATAATATCATTTTCTACTGCAAGGTACAGAATCCCATTCATAATGCTTTTTAGGTCATTAAAGCGTTTTCTTGTGATCTGGCGGCCTTTTGTTATGTTCCTGAAATAGATAATCAGATCCTTTGCTGTCAGTTCCTTTAAGGGAATTAAAGTGATTTCTTTATCTTTTAATAAAGAATTCCACATAAAGCGGTTTTCTTTAATGGTTTTTCTACTTACGCTTGTCTCTTTTTCCCTCCATTCCATCCAGGTTTTAAAAAATGTTTCCATGGTAGCAGCATTATCCCCAAAGAAATGATCATATAGTTTATCAATCAATCCTTCGTAGGTACTGCTGCTTATTGGCTTTCTGTTGATGATAAAATATTTTCGTCCATCATCAAGTCGGGTTTTAATTTTTGATAAATCACATACTCTGTTTAACTGCTTTTCTTTTGATTTTATATTCATGATGATTATATGTGCCGGTAGGATAATAATAGCATTGGATTCTAAAATAAGCAATCTGTTAGTTATTGTTTGGAGTAATTTACTAAATATTTAAATTTTTAAAAAAATGATGATGGTAAATGTCATAATTAGTAGGTGTGAAATAGGAAGATAATATAGGTTCTAATAAGAAATGTATATATTATAGAAAGCTATATATGGTAGAATGGCATGGCTTGAAGAGGTAATATTTTCAAAAAATAAGAATCACGTATAATCCAATTATCGTAGATGGTAATTGGATTTTTCCTTTCTCCCAGAAACCACTGGGGTTTTTAATTCATCTCTGATATATTTTGAAATGGCACTGTGGATCTGTATCTATAAATTTACAGCTTTGACTGTTCCGAGGTGACTCAGACCACAGGTTTTCGTCTACCACTGTTAATCAGTTTGTTAACGTCTGACGTTTCTATTTACGTGACTACACAGCCGAATTCTCTGTGGAAGACTACGAGAAACTTCGTTCTCTATCAAGAGGAAAATTTTCTCTCCAGCAATTCTTGCGGTTAAAGAAACTTGCTGCAAATACCATCGGCGTAAATAACTCAATCTCAGATGTGAAATTAAACAGTCTGCTGACGCTATACAAATCTCTTGTAAAAGAGATTAATACGTTTAAAAAAGAAATCAACACACTGATTGAGGAAGTACATCCGCATTATATATCAATTCGTGGTATTGGCTCCATATCTGCCGCAGTTATTTATTCTGAGTACGGCGATATATCGAACTTTTCAACTCCTGCCCAGATGCCCGCATTTGCAGGCATAGAACCCGGTGTCAATGATTCGGGGACAAAATCATATGGAGGCAGGTGTAGACTTTAATTCTCAGAAACTCCGTTAATCGCCTCATAACTGAAAGTTTCATCTCATCTGAAATACGGTGTATTCAAATGGTTTCTTAAAGTTACCCTTTTTACAAAATCTAAAAAAATCCGAAAACCTCTTGGCTATTTATAGTTTGTCATCTCTTAACTTAATCATTGCCATTGCGGTCCACCTTGCCAATCATATTCATTAGTTGGGAGAGCACAATACAGCACAAAAAATAGAAATATATAAGAGAAGACTATTGGATTAGAGGAGGTCTAATAAACCATAGGTATGACGGATTATATAATAAATATTGGGATTCAAGATAAACCTTTTATGGCCGAGGGTGAAACCGATATGATACATTTCGGAGGTAATAATAAGTATTATATTTTAAATAAATCGACTTCTAGCTTTATAAAAGTTAGAGGTTGATCTTAATATTATTGGTTTATAAATTTTAACATAAAATCATCAAGAGCTTGACGAGGAAGTTCAAATAAATAGTGTATTATTTTTTTGTATATTTTTTCTATTAATTTGTGATTAGCATCTTCTATAAAATTCAAAAAATTTTCTTGCTTTATCGCAAAATAGTAATAAGTATAATAAGGATCCTCAGGTTCAAAATTTGTAGATACCTCTTGGAAAACGCAATAAATGGTGGCATTATCTACTAGCGCAGAATAAATATATAGTCCATTTGCAAGTTGATTAAAATCCTCAGAGTCATCATCATAATCGGATAATATTCTATTATCATTAGCGAGATGATAATACTCAGGGGCATTGTCCTCTTTTGTGATTTTTGACCATTGAATTTCGTGAGTATCTGTCTTTTGATAAACTGATTCTAAAAACAAGTTCTTAAGATTTTGATTATTATAAAAATCAGAAGTAAGTAAATATTCTATAGAAACACCAAGTGCATTTGCTACCTGTAATACTTTGGACAAAGTTGGATTTCCATCTTTCCATTTTGATATACTTGGAACTGAAAAACCTAATTCTCTTTCAAGTGCAGTTAAAGATTTATTTTTAGCATTACATATAGCCTTTATGTTCTCTAGAAGAATTAAACTATTATACTCTAACATAAAAACACAAACCTCCTTGACATGATATAAATCATATGATATATATTGTATATGAATATAATCCTATATATACAGAATTATTATATTGATATGAATTATATCATAAATGCATAATAAATACAAGAAGGGAGCAAGGAGATAATAAGAATAACTTTAGTTTTGACAAGAAAAATAAATGAGGAGGCAACATGGATATGGAAATTGAAGAGAAGTCTTTAAAGAACATGATGATGATTAATGTTATAAATTGGTTAATACTTATATTAATCATTAAGTTTTTTAAACCAGAATATTGCAATTTAAGTGAGTTAATAATTGGAATATTAAAAAAGAGAGAGATTACAGCATTATTTTATGTAGTATTAATGATTACTTACATTATCACTACATATATATTAGCAATAATGAGCGTTTATGTAATTGGCTATATGACAATCGGAAAGGTTATCCGGTTCATTAAAGAATTTTTAAATGTAGGTGCAAGGTATATGGAGCAAAATATGTATTATGAAAGTGAATATTCATATAGTGGAATTGTGTTGATCGCTACATATGTATTTTTGATTTTGCCAATAATGTTATATATTTTGTGGCCAGCATTATCTGTGATACTAATCATTGTATTAATATTTCTAGCAATCGTAAATTATTAATAAAAGAGAATATTTGGACTTGTATCTAAGTTATTGGTACAAGTCCAACTTACTAACTACTGGAGTTAGTATATAAGTGTGGACACGAAAAGTTTAACACGTTAAAATATCAATATGAGAGGTGCGTGTTAATCAATGTCCCAAAACGGTATCCGATATACGGATGAATTTAATAAGCAATTAGTAGATTTGTATCAAGCAGGTAGTTCTGTCAGCTACCTCAGTCGCGAGTATGGTGCCTATTATAAGGCTCTTGTTGGTGTATCATCAAAACGGCAAGTATCTGCTGACAGACTAAAAGCCAAAATTAAAGATCTGGCTGGAAAGCAAAGCTCGTTATGGAGCTCCTAAAATCCATAAGGTGTTCTTAGTAAAGGGGGAAAAGTAAGTTTAAAACGTATCCAGCGGTACATGAAAGGCATGCAAATTCGATCTATTGTTGTAAAGAAATTTCGCTATCATTCAGAAAAAAACGTTTCTGATGAGAAAGAAAACAATTTAAACCGGGATTTCAGTACAACTAGCATTAATCAATAGTGGTGTACCGATATCACTTATATTTCTACTGCTAAAGAGGGTTGGACCTATCTTGTATCCGTAATGGATCTACACAGCAAAAAAATCATCGGATATTCCTGATACTACCATGACAGCGGAACTAGCCGTAAAGGCTGTAGAAAACGCCTGTTTAAACGTAAAGTCAACAGAAGGAATCATTATTCATAGTGACTTGGGAGTCCTGTTTACCAGTCAAAAATTTGAAGCCTGTGTGGAGGCCAAACATATGATTCACTCTTTCAGTCGGAAAGGAAATCCATATGATAATGCCTGTATAGAATCCTTTCATTTATTATTAAAAAAAGAAGAAATAAATCACCAGAAATACCCCGATTTCAATACGGCCCGCAAAGCAGTATTTGAATATAGTGCAATCAATTATATGACTCACTAGGCGGCTCATAAGGCTGACTGACACTTAGAAGCAGAAGTTAAACTTTTTGTGTCTACGATATTGACACAAGTCCACTACTTACGTTTTAGAAATTCTGTATAATGAGATTCCTGAATGATTAAAATCAATTCCGCAAACCAGTTTATCAATCACCTAATAGTATATTACAGTATTTATTTTTATATCAAAAAATAATATAAAGACTACGTGATATTGATATGCTTTATTGTCCTTAAATCCGTCTATTTCCATATCATATTGTCTGATGCACTGTATGAGCTTTGCAACTCGTTCTGTCATTTCCGGATATTTTATTTCTATCTCAGTTTCATGTAACTCTTTTTTATGCTGCAGCATTAACCTCAAGGAAACACCTCCTGACACGATGAATATAAGTCTTCTAAATTGTTTTTCAAGTAGTGGTGTTTCAAGTACCCAGATTAGTGTTTAAAATGCCTCGATGGAAGTGGTTGGGGATTGAATTTTCTGCTATGTTTTTTAATTGTACTCAAAATGGAGATTTTACATTAGTATAATGTCTATTTTTAAGTAAGTCCCGTTTTTTCCGGTATTAGTAGGCGATATCCTTATTCTTGCCAGTCTCAAAAGCTTTAGAGGCATTGCTCTATACATGGTCAATTAATGTAATATAAAGAATGGAATGTTTTTATAGAGCTGGAATAAAAAAGAGGGAGTATTTAAGTGGTTACTTAAAGATAATGTGTATATTGAATTATTGATAGAAAAGATAAAAAAATAAGAGTAAATTTATATTAATGCCTGACGGTTTCAATTAATGTCAGGTGTTGTTTATCTGATGCCTTATGTGCTGGAAACCCTTACGGATTGGAAGTTGAGTCCAATCCATAAAGGGGTCCTTTTTACATATTCATATGCAGAATGCTGAATAAAGCGGAACGGAAAGTAAGTTTTCCGTTTTGCCAAAGTTTTTCTCTGAAAAGCGGATAGAATGGTTTGGTTTATATTTTTGAATAAACACACTGAGGCTTTTAGAGTGAACCTTTGTCCCTTTTTTCACTTCTATGCCAATGACATCAGACTCTTTTTGCAGTACAAAATCAAGTTCGGCGCTGTGCTCACTTGCCCAATAGAAAAGGGCGTGTCCATTAGAGGCCAATGCCTGGGCAACGTAGTTTTCGGTAACAGATCCCATAAACACATTTGATTCTCCAGTTAGAATCGTTTGTTGAGGTACACCTGATTTCATGACAAGAAGTCCCACATCACTCATATAGAGTTTAAAGGAGGACAGATCTGAATAGACAGCAATAGGGCTTGTGCCATGATCAATCTTCTGACACTTCAGTACAATGCCGGCCTGTGCCAGCCATTCGATTGATTCACCAAACAGTGCTGCACTGCCGCCGCGCTGAACGACCTTGTACTGAAATTTTTTATTTTCCTTTGCAAGTTGGGCGGGAATGGAATTGAAACAGCCCCGAATTTTAACTGTATCAGCTGTAGTCGCGTATTTTGCCATGTCCGCCACATAGTTGTTTGCGATTTCATTTTGTACTGTTGGTACAAGAACCAATTTTCCGGGAGTTTGTAAAAGTCTGAACGCAGGCAGGCATTCCACCGACAATGAGGTAGTACCTATAAAGCTCGATAGCTTTTTGATGAAGTGCCTCTGGCAGTGGGGCCATTAGATCAAAGGCTGATCGAATTTCCTGTGATAGTCGCTCTTCACCGTTTGCCCAAAGGAATTCTTCAAAATCTAGCGGATAAAGCGTCATGCTTTCTACCTTACCAACAGGGAAAGAGTAATGTTCCCGATGGATCGCGACTCCAAGTAGGCTTCCAGCTGCGGCAATGTGGTATTCAGGTGCCATTTCACAGAAATATTTTAATGAGGTCAGTGCCCGTTCACAAGACTGGATCTCATCAAAAATAATGAGAGTTTTGCCTGGTGTAATGACTTCATTTACGGTTGTTTCCAGAAAACGAATAAGTCGTTCCGGGGAGATATCATCGGAAAAATAAGAGGCAACGGAAAGATTGGTTTCAAGGTTAATGTAGACCGTGTTATCAAACTGTGCTTCACCAAATTCGGTCAGTATATAGGTTTTGCCAACTTGCCTAGCTCCATAGAGGAGTAGAGGCATCCGGTTTTCTGTTTTATTTTTCCATGTAAGGAGTCTTTCTTCAATTTTTCTACGCATAATAGTATACACCTCTCTTTAATAGTATATTACGGTTTATTGAATTTTATGTCAAGAAAAATATAATTATAGTAAAGTTTTATTGACTAATAACTAAAAACGAGCTCTGGATGAATTGCCTTGAGTCATGCAATAATAGTGTAATTGATATTGTTCTAATCATGTGCCATTACAAGGCTCCAATTACTTTGTTTTCCACTGTTTTGCGGGAATGTTCGGTGATTTATGGCTTGTGTAATTTTGAGAGTTCATTGCACAAGCTATGAATCATTTGGAGATTTTTGTAACAGAATTGCCTATATTCATATAAATAGACGAGATTATAAAAAAAGGACAATCAACCAAGGATTGCCCTCATTTTTGAAGCTGTTTCTTCTTGTGATGTGATGTTCTGGAGATAGTGATGGGTCATGTTTAGGCTGGTGTGGCCTAGGAGCTTCTGTAGTTCAGTATCTTCTACTCCATTTTTGTACATGATAGAAGCAGTGGAGAAGCGAAGCTTGTGAGAGGAACGGTATTCAATACCTAATTCTTCGCAGCATTTCTTCAAACGGCGGTTAAAGGTGACCGTTGCCAGAGGGTGGCTGTCTCGGATAAAGATATATTCGTTGTCTGGGTTTTGGAGACGAATCTGTTCCAGTATCTTCAGCGCATTAGGAGTCAGAGGCATCTGGCGTTTTCCTTGGCTTGCATGACCCTTTATATCCTCGATGACTTTATTCTTGTCATCGATAAAACGGTGTATGTAGATGGTATCATCTTTTATATCATTCCACTTTAAGCCTTTTAATTCACCAATGCGGAGAACCAGATGGAAATCCAGTTTGATGGCCAGAGAATAGAAATCATCTCCTAGATGATTAATAATCCGCAGGCGTTCCTCCTCTGTATAAGGCTTTATGTTGTTTTCCTCTGCTTTGAAAGCAAATTGCTTAAAATTAATATCCCTTAAGCAGTTATGGTCAATCACTTCATTTTCGACAGCTAGGAAAAGGATACCATTTATAATGCTTTTTTAAGTCATTAAAGCGTTTACGGGTTAGCTGGCGGTCCTTGGTGATGCTGCGGAAGTATTGGATGTAATTCTTTACCGTCAGATTGTTTAAGGGAGTCTTAGTTATCTCCTGATCTTTAAGAAAAGCATTCCATAAGAATCTGTTCTCCCTTATGGTTTTCGCTGTGACACTGTCTTCAGTAGCTCGCCATTGCATCCAGGTTTCGAAGTATTCTTCCATGGTAGGTGTATTAGTGGCGAAAAAGTGCTCGTAAAGTTTTTCTATGAGGCCTATGTAGTTGGTACTGCTTATGGGCTTTCGCTTTATAATCAGGTAGATTCTGCTGTCGTCAGGACGGATCTTTATTTTTCTGAGGTCGCAGACTTCTTTTACTTGACATTCTTTATGATTGAATTCCAAGATAGCTTGGCATGCTTTTGTGGTTAGTTTTCCATCCGGATACAGAATTTGCTTTTGCAGTTCTGTGACAGCATCATTTAAATCTGTAAGAGGTGCTGACGGATTGCTAGTCAGTATTCTTACAATTGTTTCGTTCTGGTTTTTATATAAACTCGTGGAACGGCACATCCGCCATCACCTCCTTATTATAGTCGAGTTATTGTATCTGAGTATATAATATATCAGTCAAATATTTTAAATTTACTAGGTGTCATGGAATGTTTTATTTGCACCTTTAATTAGTCAAATATGATAAGCTTACTTAGCGCAAAGCCTTAATTTGTTCCACAACAATGCAATCTTAATCATACAAAAGAAGCTATTCTCTAATATACCAGTGGTCGGGTAAAACATATTGATTATCCTCAATCTGAAATATAAACTTATCCTGAAAGGATAGTTTATTGTCTAAAAAACTTTTTGCTTCATTTAAAGATGAAAATAACCATCTAGAATAGAATGGAGGGCAATTATTAAAGAAATCAATAATTTCTTTTGTATCAGTAGTAATCTTGAACATAACAGGCAGCTCTTGGTTTTTAGCAGATACTTTAATTATTACGCAATAAAAACAAGGGTGCATAGTTCCGTAGGTTGTACAGCTGTTTGATATATAAGGTGTTAGCATAATTATCATCCTTTCACAATCCGGTAAATTTTTGGCGTGTTTGCGACTTTTTTTATCCGATAGGGTAAATTCTTGTCATCAAAGTATTTGTTAAGTGCATTTAGGTGGAGCTTTCGATCTTTCCGCAGCTTTGCTTCTGGATACACGCAATTGTGTTTGGCAAGAAGCGCATCTTTTAAAGATAAAAAAATTTCTTCTGTCAAGTCTTGATTAGCATAAGCGTCAAAAAATTCTATCATTTCCACATTTTTTATACATGGAGGATTGCCTAGCCAATGGCATTTGTCATATTTTTCTTCCAGTTCCAACCAACCTAAATAATGCTTGGCGATAGCTTCTTCATATTCTTGATTTTCTAATATACTTGATAACATTGCTTCAAGCCTCTTAATTCTGGATTCCCAAAATGTAAAGGTATATCCGTTGTATTGTATTTTTAAAGTGTCATAGCGCGTTTCAAGGTAAAAGGGAAATGAAAGAGATGAAATTACTTTTTGTTGTTTGCTCATGTATTCACTCTTATTCTGAGCCATTTCCCGATAGAGCATTTGGGCATTCTTTAACATCCTTTTCACATGTTCTAGTTCTGGTATATGTATGTATAGGGTGACCTTTTCTTGTGGTAGTTTACGTTTTCTCCCAATTGATTGAATAAAATGGGTTTTATCCGTACTGTAAATAACAATGTTTGTTAAGTTACAGTCAATTAGGTTAATTCCTACATCAAGAAATGAGGTTGCAATCAAAACTTTTTTGTCAAATTTTTTGTCATTTATGATTGCGGTTACCGTATTTTCCATAGTTGACTTTTTAAGTTCTGCGTCAACGTATTCACATATACTGTCTCCTAGAGCCTTTTGCAAAAGTTTACCTTGTTCTCTGGTATCAACGCATATCAAATATTTATAAGCGCTTGTATCGCTTTTAATTATGTCTACTATATCTAGATCATTTTTAAAAAAACAAGGCTCAATATAACTGTAGTTATTTGCAAAATAATACAAGCTGAATGTATTATTAGGAACAGGATAATAAGAATTATTATTCCATGGATTATCGAAATACATTTTTTTATACTGGTGTTTTTTTTCTACATAAATTATTTCATCCAGGCATATATCAGGGGTGGCTGATAAGTAAAATCTCAGGCAATGGTGAAAGCAATGAACCAATGATTTCAATAGACTCTGAGTATATTCATTAAAAGCAGCATCTTGGACGAAAAAATGACACTCATCTAAAACAACTGCTCCGTATTGCGTAAATAATTGGTGACAGTTTTTACGCATGTAGAAAAAGAATTCTTGATATGTGAAAATAGTTACCATACCAAAATCTTTTTGTTTGCGTAGTCCAGATGGGGTTAAGTCTTTTAGTAAATCGGGATTTTCCAAAAGAGCTGCTTCTCGTCTGTATTGATCTGCAAGAGCAGTACGGCTGGATAATATCAATAATTTTTGTTGTCTCGACTTTACCAATGATAAAACTTGGTTCATTACGAGTGTACTTTTTCCGCTTCCAGTTTGGGAAGCAATAAAAAGAGGTGTTTCATTTGTTAAGGTCCTAAGACGATTTGGCGTTATCAGCTGATTTATTAACTGGTTTTCAAATTGATAACCTTTTACATAGCCATCTTCTGATTTAAATACATTATCTCTTGAAGATTTTAACATCTTTTCAAGATATGTTTGATGGGGGATAGTTACTAATTTACAATTCAGATTTTTTTCCATTGTAGGTAATCTCCTTTTTCTTATGACAGGTATTTTGCAGATGTTCCTAAAAATTATAGTATTATATTTTAGGCATACATTAGTTTCAGTAAAAAGTAGTGTCTTTTTTTATGTCTATTGCTATAATAGTTAAAAAGACAAAAAATTTGACAAGAGTATGCCAGTATTTGAATCAAGTGTCTTAAAATCCTTCTTTTTGTTACTTGCTAATCGTATCACTTAAATCGTTAGTTTACGACGTTCATTAAGAGTATAAAAAAATATTTAAAAAAAATTTCTTTTTTTGATATACTAAATATAATAATCATGGCGGCGGAGGGGGGTATTATTTTGCGTGATGCTATTGCTGTATTCTCATCATGGGATGAATATAACGAATATAAAATTGATCCCAATATGAATAAAGAGACAATTAATATAATTGAAGATCTAAGTCGAAAGAAAATATTAAAAGATCATGCTATGAGTATATATATTAAGCCGGAGTATTTAAGTTTGAGTAATAGTTTATTCTATCAAGACATTTATAACGAATTATTATTGTCTTGCATATACACAGCAAAATACTTATTAAATTCAAATCTGTCAGTAAATGCTATTGATTTGTCTTATTCATACCATATGGATAATTTAGGGGATCCATACGATATTGAATGGTTGAAACGCCCAGAAGATGTATTATCTAGTCAAGTTTTAAAAAAGTCTGGAAAAAATTCTGTTTCAGGTAGTACACGTAACAGCTGGAAAAAAAGTATTATATCAAAAAGTACAAAGTCTCATTATAGTCAGTTAATGAATTATAATAATGAAACGCAAACAATACCTTTCTTTATGTTTCATTTAACATACTTGGTTTTATTTAGTTACGGGGCTACTCCAGGAATAGAAAAAAAATGGGATTAAATTTAAAAAATATTCTGATTTTTTTGTAATGGAATTTTTAATTTTAAAAAAATGCAGGTTCAGATATTGATAAAATATTACTTAACTATAAATTTGAAAAAAATTTATAAACCATGGATGATATTTAGTTATCAACAATTATTAAAGACGCAATACAAAAAAGGTTTACTTTGATAAAGTGAAATGGGATATAATTCTAAAATCGTATAATATTCATTTACCTGCTAATTTTTGCAGTTACGTTTTTGATGATATTGCTATTACAATGATGGCTGAGTCAGAAAATTCTTTTACTGATTCTGAAAAACAAATAAGATTTTTTGCTGATAATTTTGAGCACTCTATTTCTTACATAAAACCATTGGGTGAAACTATGCTTGATATTAAAAAAGACTTCTTTTACAAAAACTTATCTAAATACGGTGGTGATATAAATGCATTAATTAAAACAATGGAAGATCAATTATTAAATCTTTCTTTGGTGGAATATAAAAATCAAAGCATTAAAAAAAAATTAAAAGATAATTGTGAACATAGGTTTGATCAACTTAATAAGGCTTTAAAGAGTAATTTTCAATCTTCCTTTTTTAGTGATATTAGTGATACTAAGCAGATACAAAAAAAGAAAAAAAATATTTCAAAGAGACTTTCTGAGGAATGCCGAAGTCTTTTTGCTTAGTAAAGTGATTTGTAAAAGTTACGATACGGATTATTTATAGAACTGAAGTGAAAAAAAATTTAATCGGTCAGGTATTTAAATACCTGACCGGCTTTTAGACTATGTTAAATTAGTTTAGATGCTTATATTAAAAATTCCTCCACAGCTGATTTTGGTATCTTCCAAGGTCGTCCCATCTGAAATCCTTTAATCTGGTTTGTCTGCAGTAATTCATATGCCCGGTTTCTCCCTATTCTTAAAATTTCACAAAGCTCTTTTACAGAAATAACATCATCGTATTGTTCTAGCATTGTTGGTAATCTCCTTTAAAAATTATTTTATTAAATAGTTACAAAGCTTCTAACTATTTAATAAATCATTGGAAAGCAATAGAAAGCTGTACAAACCCTAATGGAATTTTTTTTAAGGAAGGAATATGGAAAAATGGAAGTTACAGTTAGTTTAGATGAAAAAGAGTACAAAAAGAAACCTGATAAACTTGAGTATACTAAATTATCAAAAAGAATCGCACAAAATCCCATTACTATTAATATAGAAGAATTAGCTGATATTGTAGGGAATAAAGGGAAGACATTTTCCCCAGCAATATTTAGCGAAGGGAATAGACGTACAGAAAATTTTGAACAAATGCAGTTATTCGCATTGGATTTTGATGACGGAATATCATTTGAGGAAATAAGAAGTAGGGCAGAAGAGTATAACCTGCCAATTTCATTTGCATATGAAACGTTAAGCTCTACGAGAGAGCATCCTAGATTTAGAGTAGTATTTATAAACGATGTGCTTATAACAGATAAGCGTGCAGCTGAAATCATGATAAATATGCTTCATCAGATTTTTAAGAAAGCAGACAAAAACTGTAGAGATGTAACTAGGCTATTTTTGGGAGGAAAGAAGCTGTTTTTTAAAGGAGATGGAAAATGCATAAATATAATATTACTGATGGATAATTACCAGAGATATATTTTTGAAACAACGCCAAAGAAATATGTAGAGAAATTAGATGAATTTGCAAAAAAGCATGATATTAGCGTAATAGAATCATGCCTCCAGATTTTTAGGATGGATATGGCAAATAATATAGGGGGATTTTCCGATAATGATATATATATTTATGGGTCAGATACAGAAAATTCCCCTACAAAAGTTAGATATACCATACACACTCCTTACCAGAGCAATGTACGCAGATTGGGACAAAAGCAGGAACCGGTTAGAATAGAATCAGGTACATTAGAGGAGCGGTGTAGGTTATATAGAGATTTTAATATAGAACCACACATATCACATCAGGAGCGGTTTCTACTGATGCTAAATCTAATTCATATTAGCGGAGGAAGAAAACAATTTTTGGACACTCTAAGAAAAAAAATTATAGCAGTAAAAAGTGGGAGTTTTACATAAAGTATGCAAAGGATAGAGGATATAAGCCTCAGTCCTGCGATGAAGGTTGTCCCTATGCAGAGGAATGTCAACACAAAGAGAATATAGTTAATACTGTAAGCGGTAGGGACAGAATTAAAAAAGTGGAAGATATAGACAATTATAATACGACAGATGAGGTCTATGATTACGTAAATCACTGTATACACGATGCTATCAATTCCATGGAAAAGGGAATATATTTGATACATGCACAAACTGCCATAGGAAAAACAAGAGCATATTGTGATATCGTTTGCAGAGAATCTGAGAAGCGTTTTCTGATTGCAGTTCCGACTAATCGTCTGAAAAAAGAAATCGAAAAGAGGTTGTATGATTCAGGTGCGGATTTTCTGGTTACGTTGTCATTGGATGAAATGCACTTACCAGCTGAAATAAGAAAAAAGGTAGAGTGTTATTATAATTTAGGGTTGGGATTTAAGATTAGTGAGTTATTAAGGGATTTTATAAAAGATAATGAAAGCTGCAATAATCTTGATATGCTTTTTTTGGTAAATCAGTGCAGGGAGTATTTAGCTTTTAATTCTAGGCTGAATAGTAAACAGCATATGATAACAACACACGCCAAATTAGCTACTTTGCCGGAAGATATCATAAATAGATATACCGTTATTATTGATGAGGATATTTTAGCCACTTTTTTTAAAAATATAAGGACAGTATCGGTAGAGGCGGTAAAAAGTGCCATAAAATCCGATGACTGTCCTATTATATTACGTGAAAAACTGGAACGGGTCATGCGAGTAGAAGATGGACATTATCATAGGATTCAGGATCCAATATGTTTTAGTTGTTTTTCAGAAGAGACTCTGGAGGAATTGGAAATATGGGATAATGTAAATGATTTGGCTCAGGCTTCGGTATGTCAGAGAGAGGGAGATAGGATTCATTATTTTTATCCTCAAAAGCTGCCAGTGGGCAAATACATTGTTTTATCAGCTACCGGCTGCCTGGATTTGTACAGAAGATATTTTAGCGGTAGGCATGTTGTAGAGTATTCTTATTTGAAAGCAAGATATCAGGGGAGTATAACACAGTTTACATCTCATTCATTGAGCAGACAGAATATGGCAAATAGGTGGCCAGAGTTAAAAGATATACTTAATGAAATAAGCAGACGGTATGATGTAATAACATTCATGAAATTCAAAGATAAGATTAAAACCGGAGAATTGCATTTTGGTAATACGGAAGGAGTTGACCTTTTAAATGGTAAGATATTGCAGTTATCGGTACGCCCCACTTAAATGAATTTGTGTATAAACTTATTGGAAGTCATCTGGGAATGGAGATTAATAACGATGTACTTTCTTCTCGGCGAATACAGCATCATGGTTATGAGTTCAGCTTAATGACATATAAACAGAGGGAACTAAGAGCGTTGCAGCTTTATTTTATTGGTAAGGAGTTAGAACAAAGCATAGGCAGAGCGCGGTTACTGCGAAATAATTGTAAAGTAGTTGTGTTCTCCAACTTTCCATGTGAGCAGGCGGAACTGGTACAAGAGGATTATCTGGAACCGGATTTTCAGGAAAAAATGAAAAGAAGCCTGCTTTCCTGACTTGGCAGGAAATTATAAATTGTAGTTAGCTGTGAAAAAGATAATTAATGTGATGATAGGAATCAGAATTATATAGTTTGGGCTAATCAGCTAATATAGATATTATATTTAAGATTAGGCGTCGTAGAGGCAAGTTAAAAACGGTTTGGTGGTTCTATATAATTTAGAAGATATTGTGGTGGACATTTGGCATTTTCGGCTGGGGAAGCCTCTACAGTTGAGGTGATAAAACCATATGTGCCATCCTTATCTATATTCAGGATTTTGACTATATATTATATATGGGTGCATCCGCAGCATGGCTGCGTAAAGAACATAGAGGATCATAGAAAACCGTGGCTTGGTAAGCTACGGTTTTTTGCTGCTTTACAATATTATTCTGTAAGGATTAAAGCATCTAATTATATATTATTTGAGTGATACTGATATTTACTGTAAGTATTAATAATATTATCAAAAAAGGAAGGGGAATTGCGTAAGGTAATAGAATGGAAATCAGGAGGAAAAATAAGGAAAATGACAGAAGAAATAGTATTTGTGAAACTCTTATAATAGGAAGACAAAGGAGGAGGATTCATGGATACAAAAGATTTTTATGGTATTTACCGAGATCTGGCTGAAGTGTTTGGAGAAGAAATTACAATCCGTATTTATGAGCATCTTCATGGATTGCAGGTTACATTTCCGGTGAAGTTATATAGCAGATCATATATAGAAAGACAGATAAAGGAACGCTATGACGGAACAAATGGAAAAGCTCTGGCAAAAGAACTTGGGTATACAGAAAGATATTTCAAGAAAATCCTAATTTCCGCAAAGCAGAGCGAGGGACTTTATCCATGTGAATAAGGTATAGTGAACTTAAGCTATAAGTGTTTAAATTTCGGACGGAAATGAAGAGAGGATGCCCCTCTATGAGTTAGAACTCAATATTTGGGCATCCTTTTATCTCATGGTATGTTCCATACCACCCTGCTTATTTATAAGAAGTGCTTTTAAATTTTGAATGCTGTAGAGCTTAAATTTGATTTTTGAAGTCGTTTTCAATTTCTTCAAGTGCTTTCACAAAAGCCAGTACAGCCTTTATCTGCTCTGGATTCAATTTTTCTATTTGTAAAATGGCTTTCTTATGGATATCTGATAAGGTCTTATTTTTTCCTAACACTTTTAACTTGGGTTCTGTTCCGTACAAAACCCAGGCTGAATTGTAGCCGTACTTTTCTTCAATTAATGTAGCAAGTGCCTGGGACATATTAGAGTTCCGTCCATTTAAGAGTGCAGATATATAACTCTCTGTTACTCCGATCTCTCCAGACAGATCTTTTGCTTTAAATGGTTCTCATTAAGTATCAACCTGATTCTTTCGCTTAAATTCAAATTGGTCACCACCTTTGTTCAAAATAATATCATAGTAACTTAATTCAGTCAAGAATGTAAAGTTGACAACTAAATTCAATCATGATAAACTAAATTCAGTTTAGAACTCTTGGCTAAAAAGGAGGGTAATATGGAACCTACTGAGAAGGATATTGTAATAAAAAAGATTATAGATATGCCAGTAGAACAGGTGGAAAAGGTATTGATTTTTATTGCGGGCCTGGAGGCTGGCAGCGGTTTCAGTGGAGAGAAGAAAAAGGCAGATCAATAACAGGATGATACGGTGAGGGAGGATCAACATGAGTGATACAAAAGATTTTTTTGAGGGGTTGGAAAAAGCAGGGATCAAAGTCAACGAAAATCAAAAGAAAGCCATACGGGATAAACTCAATCAGGTACTGACCTATGAACCCAGAATCGGAGTGTTTGGTAAGACGGGAGTAGGAAAGTCCTCTCTTTGTAATGCATTGTTCGGTAAAGATATTTGTGCCATTAGTGACGTGGAGGCATGTACCAGAGATACAAAAGACGTTATTTTGAACCTTGATGGCGAAAAGGGAATAAAGCTGATTGATGTACCTGGTGTTGGAGAGAGCAGCCAGAGGGATATTGAATATAGGGAACTGTATAAAAAGTTACTTCCTGAGTTGGATTTGGTTTTATGGCTTATAAAAGCGGATGACAGGGCAATGGCTTCAGATGAACAGTTTTATAAAGAAATTGTAAAGCCGCACATCGATCAGGACAAGCCATTTTTCTTTGTATTGAATCAAGTGGACAAAATAGAACCATTTCGTGAGTGGAATGAGGAGATGCACGAACCAGGATCGAAGCAATATCAGAATATTCATAGGAAAGCGGATGATGTTGCTGCATTTTTTGGAGTTGCCTCCTCCATTATTGTTCCGGTTTCTGCCAATGAAAAATATAATTTGACAAAGCTGGTTGATGAGATGATTTATGCACTTCCGAAAGAGAAAAAGATTACTGTTTTTAGTCAGGTGGATGAGAGATTTCAGTCAAGGGAAGCGGAAGTTGAAGTTAAAAAGTCTTTGTTGGAAGTTGTTAGTGAAACTGTAGGTAAGGTAGTGGAAAAAACTGGAGAGGTTGTTGTAAAATTACTGGATAACGCAAAAGAAAGGTTTGGTGATTTGCTTGGTATACTTTCATTTGGCAGAAGGGGAGGGTGTTATATTACAACCGCTGTATGTGAATTTTATGGAAAACCTGATGATTGCCATGAACTGACTCAATTCCGGAAGTTTCGAGACGAGTGGCTTGCCAAACAGGAAGGTGGAAAAAAATTGATTCTTGATTACTATAAGGATGCGCCTTCTATTGTAAAAAAGATTGATTCAAAAGAAGATAGGGAGAAAGTGTACAGAGCCCTTAATGAGATTTATATAATACCATGTGTAAACTACATAGATCACAACCTTTATGAGGAGTGTAAAATTTTATATGTTGAGATGCTTGATGAGATGAGAAAGGTATTATAAGTGATGGAGCTAGATGTAAAAATAGAGTACTTAACTTCTATAGAGGAATTGATTGATAGATACTCTGGTTTTGATTTTTTGAAAAAAGTGGATTTAAAGAATCAGAGTGCAAGCTGTTGGAATATAAATGATAAGCCGTCTTTTGAGATACAGGTACTATTTCTTGGAAAACGGGTTATGGTAAATCAACTACTATTAATCGACTTGTAGGAAAAAATGTGCTTGAAACATCAGATATTGAGGTTTGTACTAAGGCTCTACATTCTGTAGAATACCAAATTAATGAATCAGATTTTTATTTCTCTTTTAATGATTTTCCCGGTATTAGTGAAGATGGACAGGCGGATATCAAGTATGTGGAATGGTATAAAGAGATGCTTGGTTATTCTCATTGTGTAGTATATATATTGAGAGCTGATCAAAGAGACTATGCCTTAGACGAAGCTTTGTTTCATTCCTTGTTTCCTCAAAGAGCAGATAGGGAAAAAGTAATTATCGCATTAAATTTTGCTGATAAGGTGGAACCCATAAATCGACTAGGGGAAATTACCGAGGAGCAAAAAATAAATTTACAGAGAAAGATTAGAAGTATCAAGAGACTGTTTGGTACATCTCAAGTCATGTATTATAGTGCGTTGGATGAGATGAATTTTAATATCCTTGTAAGTAAAATCATCCAAGTTGTGAAGCGGGAAGTTAAAACAAAAGTAAATTAGTATGGGAACATATACAATACAGTTTAATAGATAAAACAGGAGGGGCGTAATATGTACTGCAGTAATTGTGGGAAACAATACGAAGGGAATTTTTGCCCGGATTGTGGGGTTGCCTCACAAAATACTAGCGAAAAATTCCAAAGTGGTAACAGCAAAGGGCTTGGACTTAGTGATTCCAAAGAAAGTAATGGGGAATTTTCAGACAAGGCAATAGAGGTGAATGATTACGAGTTTAATGATTTAGATAAGGTAATCAATAGGCTATGCAGCATTTTCGAAATTCCTAAACTTACGGAAGACCAGTACAGAAACACAATTATCAAAAGAACTCTGGCAGAATTTTTGTTATGTGTGCCTCTGGTGATTTGGCTATTCTGGTTATCATATATGTCTTATAAGAATGCAGGTTTTTTAACAGCGGTTATTATTTTTATATTGCTTTTTGTGGTTTTTTCTATTGTTTGTTGGATTTTGGGATTGGGAAAATCACAAAAAAGGCTGGATAAATATGATCGGATTAAAAACGAAGTAGGAAAAGAAGCAGCTGTCCTTTCATTAGAATCAGGTCTTAATTTTAATCCGGGTTGTATTTTTGCTGTTGCTTTGGTCTTATTATTATTGGTTCTTATGTCGTTTTGTTAAATGAAAAGGAATGTATTAAAATTTAGGGAAATTTTTAACAGGCATAGCAACGTGGTAAAAGGCAATGTAGTGATTATAATTATTTGTATTCTTATGTATATATGCAATGAACTCTATCTAAAAAATAGTTTTAGTAGTATTTGGATACATGGATATTTTAATGATTGCCTGGCTGGTATTATTCTTTTAGCCTATGTCCAAATCGTATTATTACCATTCTTCACTAAAAAAATTTCATTCACACAAACAATAGTATTAGTGTTTTTTTCAGGGCTTTACTGGGAGTTTATTGCACCATTATATAGGATGGAGGCAGTCACAGATCATAGAGATCTTATTGCTTATGAACTAGGCGGGATAATTTGCTTTATGATTAACAAAATAATTATTGGGAGAAAAAAATGAAGTGTTTAAAATGTGGATATGAATTAAAAGATGGCGAGAAATTCTGTTCCAATTGTGGAGAAAGGTCAGCAGAAAGCTGCCCCCAATGTGGAAATTCGTTGACAGAGGGTATGAAATTTTGTGTAAATTGTGGATACTCGCTTATAAAGGAAAAGAAACAGATTATTCGTTCTGAAAGAACAAAAGAAAGCTTTATTGTAGAACTGAAGCAGCTATCACAACGGGATAGCAATAGTAAAACTGTTTTGGCTATGTTTGGAACTAAGATATTCAGTAAATATTTATATCCTATCTTATTAGAGGGTGAAGAATTAGTTACCATGGATTTTATACAGTCAAAGCTGCTCTTTGCAAGGCACAGGAAAGAATTTGTTGCTTTGACAAACCAGAGAGTTATTAAGTTTGAAAAAATGAGATACTGCAAGCCCAGAATAGAGATCTGTTTCTTACCTGAACTAAAGACGGTTGATGCAGATGAACCGTCCAATGCGGTGACTGGTACTTTCGTAGGCGAAAAACTTACTGTTAAATGTTTAGACAGAGAGATATGTATGCGTATGGTGGGGAAAGGAGCAGCAAAAGGGTTTAAAAGCAGAATACTAGAAGAGAGGGAACGATTTGATACAGACCCCAATATACGGAAAATTTCCGAGAGTGAAATAAATCAGATAAAGAAGAGAACTGAGAAAAACAATAGGATTTCAGGAAGAAAAATTATTGGATTTGCATCCGCAGCAGTTTTTATTGTCATTGCTGCTGTAATTATAGGAAGTGGGAACAGTACAAGTGAACTGTCAGGATATCTTCCTCTTGCCAGGGCTGATGTAATAAAGTTTATTAATAAACATCAATTGAAGAAAGATGAGACGGATAATATTTATAAAAATGATGAACTGGCAGTGGTGTTAAATGAGAATGGTAATATTGATGTACTATTAATATCATCTGCGGATTATTCTCTATATGGTTTGACGGTCGGCAGTAAATTCAATTTGGAGAGAGAAGGAAAACAACTGACAGAGCATAATTACGGTTATATCGCGGATGTAGATAATACGATACTTTATGGAATAATGAGTGGAAGCGATACGCCAGGAGGGGACAGACAGATTGGTATTGTATTAAATAAAGAAGGTATAATAACAGATATAATATATATGGCTTCTGGCTCTCAGTCGGTCATTGATTCTATTTCCGGTATGGATAATGATGAACTTGAAACACAGGAATCCAAGAATGATTCCAGCTCAGTCTTAAATACTGAAAGTGAAAATAGCAATACTGAAGCTTTGGAACCTCTAAAGTTAGAAAATGTGTTTAATAACTCAGTATATATATCTGACACAACTGGTACTGGAATGATTTTAGGTAATAATAATAATGTCTCTTATATTCAGTTTTTTGATCAATCTGGGATATTATGGGATGGAACGCTTGCAGGGTATGCGCCAATGGAACATGGAGGGTTGCAGTTAAGCGTGAACGGCTATGATTATCCTTCGGCAGTACAAAGCAGCATGGAGATCATATGGAGTTCTTCGGAGCAGGCAGCATTTCCAGAGGTGAATGCTCGGGAAAACAATGGTATGGCGTATAGTGGACAATATTCATTTTCTCATACACTGACAGAGGAAGAAAAAGACATGAATACAGTTTCAAAAGGAGATTCATCAGATGAATATATTCTATCAGATAGTAATTCCAGATATTTGGATGTGAATGAACTAAGCGGCATGTCTAAAGAAGAGTTACGTTTAGCCAGGAATGAAATATATGCAAGGCATGGGAGAATATTTGGATCTTCGGATTTAAATGATTATTTTAATAGTATGGCTTGGTACGTTGGAAATGTATCTGCAGAAGAGTTTGATGAATCAGTTTTAAACGATTACGAGAAATCGAATCTAGATCTAATTAAGAGCATTGAAGGAACAAAATAATAAAAGGTGAGGTACATATCATGAGAAAGAGATTTACATTATTAGCAGCAGCTATTTGTCTGTGCAGTGTATTGTCTGCATTTCCTGTATATGCGGATAGTGATAACCATGAATGGGATGAGGCCTTTGTGGATGACAGCAGTGGTAGTGAGTACAATGATTCTGAGACTAACGGACATTGGACACAGACAGAATCTGGCTGGGCTTATTACGACAACAATGGTAATATGAAAACCGGCTGGTTTAAAGATAAGGGATTCTGGTATTATTCTGATCCGAGTGGAATGATGATTGCCAATGCCTGGATCACTACTGGAGGAAACTGGTATCGGACTGCAGGCGAAGGGAATCTATTGCAGGGCAGTTACAAAATAGGAAATCAGGATAATTGTTATTTTAATGCGGATTCACTTCAATGGGAGAATTCAATTTTGTACACAGGAAAATATACTTTTGATGAATCCACTGGATCTTGTACCAGTGATCCCAGGGAAAAGAAGTTTGATGGAAATTATACTTATGCTGGTGATGCAAAAGGTAATGCTCTGAATGTTGGGGATAAAGTTATATTACTGGATCTGGCAGCAGGCGGATTATATGGACCGTATGGACAGGTAACAGCTATAGACGGTACTAATTTTCAGGTATACTGGTATGATTACATAGATGTGCTGTATGGTGCTTCACATATATATGAATTTTACTCAAGCAGCATGAGAGGGGTTTTTACCGGTGTGTATGATATTCCCTCTTATGGTTGGCACACATCAAATACGGCTTCTGGTATATATAAAAGGTAGTTTGGAAAATTAAAATAATTCTGATATATATTATCTCCTTGAATAAAAAATTAAGTTAATTCAAAGAGGTAATTTTTATGTCAGCAAATGTTGAGAGCATGTTCTACACGAGAGAAAAACCGTGGCATGGATTGGGAACGATGGTGCAGGAGGCGCCAGCCTCAGAGGAGGCTTTAGTACTGGCTGGACTGGATTGGAATGTAATTCAGCAACCGATTCAGACCAGTGAAGGAATAATGATATCGGGATTTCAGGCAAACATAAGGGAAACGGATAAGAAAGTGTTAGGAGTCGTTACAAGTCGATATAAAGTAGTCCAGAACACAGATGCTTTTGCATTTACGGATGAATTACTGGGAGAAGGGGTTACGTATGAAACCGCTGGTTCTCTCCAGGGAGGACGCCGGATCTGGCTTCTTGCAAAACTTCCCCAGCGTTATATTATAAGCGGAGATGAACTTGAAACTTATATCGTGTTTATGAATGCGCATGATGGAGCAGGTGGGATAAAAGCAGCAGTTACTCCGATTCGTGTAGTTTGCCAAAACACATTGAATCTGGCATTAACAACAGCTAAGCGATCTTGGTCTGCAAATCATACTGGTAATATTGAGGGTAAGATGGAGGATGCAAAAGCAGCACTTCTTTATGCCGGAAAGTATATGGCCGAACTTGGTAAGGCAATTGATACATTAAGCCGTATTAAGATTACAGATCATCAGGTTTATGAGTATATTAATGCATTATTTCCTTTGCTTGAAGATCCCACAGAACAGCAGCAGAAGAATTTGATGAGAATGAAGGAGGATTTAAAAATCAGGTATTTTGATGCTCCTGATCTGAAAAGTGTAGGATATAATGGCTGGCGCTTTGTGAACTCCGTGTCTGATTTCGCGACTCATGCAAAACCGATAAAAGAGCGGGCAAATTATAAGGAAAGTCTTTTCACGTACTATAGAAGGAAATGCCATGGTTGACAAAGCTTATGAGTTGGTGATGGCAAGGTGAGAAATAGATGTAAAAAAACGGCTTTCAAAATAGGGCTTAAAAACGGGCTACAGAGAGCAAGGAAATGGGAAATCCTAAGTGAGTGCAGAGATTTTCTACTCCTGGTTCAGAATATGGATTTAGAGTTACTTGATTTATTTGAGATCCAGATTGAAGAATATCTGAATATGTATGAGCTTACAGAGCACTATTTGGAAAAAGTTCCCATGAGTGTATGCTGGTATGAGGGGCTTATTGACACAGAGATGTTACTAATGGAAATGAAAGACTATGTACTTTTATGAAATGATTCTGGTATAGCATTGAAGTATGTGCATTGCTTGGGTATAATAAAAGTAAGTGAATATCTGTGAAGGGAGATATATTAAATGACTGTTACAGAAAGATTGAAAGTAGTAGAAGATTTTGCAGCTGCTATAAAGCAAAAGTATCCACAGACAGATCAGTATAATGTCCTGATATTTGGCAGCTTTCTCACTGAACGATATACATATGAATCTGATATAGACATAGGTATTTTCTCTATGATACCGGGACTTACCTTTCGCCTATACTCCTTTACAAAAGATTATTTTGATCAATTAAATATTGACAGTGATGTAGTACGTATGAACCTGTCTGAATCTCAATATATTAATATTTCCATTGTGACGGGACAGAAATTTGCTGTAACTGATTATTGCCCTGAAAGTCTAATTGATTATACTAAAGATGATTGGGTGCTATGGAGATAATCCCCAGGAGATGATTGTGAAACAGCTGCGTCAAGAGGTCGGGCATGAGATCGTTTAATGAAGTACTAAGGTATGATGCGGTAGCCTCTTTTGCTGACAGAAATGAGATCGTCCATGTATATGAGAATTATAAAGGAAACATGGAAACTGTACTGGAAAATGTTCAGAACTACAAGGATGAGTATCAAATAATCAACCATATTTTATGGAATTATTGCGAGAAAGAAAATATCTTGCAAAAGTAGTAAAAAAAAATAGTTGTATAGATAGGAAGGATCTTGTTTAAACACTGGATGCTTCCTTTTTATATGGAAAGGATCTAACGTATATGAAAAGTATGACTCAGGAAGAAAAAGTAATCAATATGATGAAGCGGCCTATTCCCAAGAAAAAAGTGGGAATTATAAAGCTGAAAATGATCCGGGAAGGAACGGCAGTCTATGGTACTCAGCGTTTTCATGAAGCAAAAGAGGCAGCAGATATTGTAAGGCCTCTTTTTGATTATTCAGATCGGGAAATTCTGATGGTTATGTCATTGGACTCGGCAATGACACCTGTAGCTCTGGAGGTTGTGGCAGTGGGAGGGGTGAGTGCCTGTGCGGTAGATACCAGGGATTTATTTAAGCATGCGATTCTTTCAAATGCTTCAAAAATTATTTGCTTTCACAATCACCCTTCCGGAGAGCCGAAACCAAGTCGGGAAGATTCTCATATCACAGGTCGGATCAAGGAAGCTGGGGTATTGCTGGGTATCGAATTGCTTGACCATATTGTGATTGGCTCAGAGGGGAGATATGTAAGTTTCCGGGAAGAAGGGATTGAGCCATTTGGGATTGGGGGTGCGGCATAAATGAAAGTTGATTTCAACAAACGGCTTATATCATGAAGATTGGCTGAAATGCAGAAAATAGGGAATTTTATTTTGTATGATATCTTCTAAAAGAGTTGTAAGCAGTTAACTGTCAGGGTATAATAAGAAGAGAAATGTTTTGTATGCTTTAATGATTTCATATTATCTTAGAGAGGATGTGGTGTTATGCCTGGTCAGATGCAGAACTTACTTTTACAGTATGTGAAAGAGGTACAGAGAATATATGGAAGAGAATTAAAAGCAGTTATTTTGTATGGCTCCTATGCCCGTGGTGATTTTCATGCAAGTTCGGATATCGATATTATGATTCTGGTGAATGCCGATGAGAGTGTCATAAAGGAAAAAGGCCGTATGCTCTCGGATGTCACATTTGACTTTAATTTGGATTATGATATGCTGATTATGCCAATCGTAAAAAATATCAGCCATTTTCAGTATTGGTTACAGGCAGATCCCTTTTATCAAAATATAAAAAAAGAAGGGGTTGAACTGCATGTTGCATAATAAAACAAACGTTGGAAGTCCGGGGGATCTTGCCATTCACCGGTTTGAAGTCGCAAAGGAAGATTTGGATACGGCAAAGGATGATTTTCGTGGAAACCATTTCAGGGCTGCAAATAACAGGGCATATTATGCAATTTACCATTTAATCACAGCAGTTTTGGCGTTGTAACAGGTGGCTTTTAAAAGACATAAAGATACAATCGCATATTTTAATAAGGAATATGTAAAAACAGAAAAATCCCCCCAGGGTGTTTGGAAGACAGATCAGCAGAGCACAGGAAATTCGTCATGCCAGTGATTATGATGAGTTTTATATCGCATCAAGAGAAGAAGCTCAGGAGCAAATAGATGCAGCGGAATCATTTATGAATGCGGTAGAACAATATTTGAAAAGTTAAGATATGATATGGATTAGGGAGTACAGTTCATGTGCTCTCTATTATTTTGGGCAAATTGGGTAAGGGGAACTTAGTGCATGATAATTAATGACTAAAGAAAGGAAAATATCATAATGAAAAAGTTAATTTCAACAAATGGCTTATCTCATGAAGATTGGCTGAAATACAGAAAACAGGGAATCGGCGGGTCTGATGCAGGTGCAATCTGCGGTCTTAATCCTTATGTCAGCCCTATGAGTGTTTTCTATGAAAAAACAAGTTTAGAAGTAGAGGATTATGATAATGAATCCATGAGGCAGGGACGGGATCTGGAAGAATATGTTGCCCGGCGTTTTATGGAAGAGACAGGCTTAAAGGTACGGCGGTCCAATGCTATGTATCAGAATGAAGAATATCCCTTTATGTTGGCAAATGTCGATCGCCTTATTTCTGGGGAAAATATGGGGCTTGAATGCAAAACAGCCAGTGCCTATCATGCAGATAAATGGACCGAAGATTCTGTTCCTGCCCATTATGAAATCCAATGTCATCATTATATGGCGGTGACCGGGGCTAAGGCCTGGTATCTGGCTGTTGTAATATTGGGAAGGGAATTTAAGTATAAGAAGATTGAACGTGATGAAGAGTTGATTCAAAATTTGATTGCCATAGAGAAGGAATTTTGGGAGGGACATGTTTTGCCAGGAAGTATGCCGGACCCGGACGGTAGTGTTATTTCAAATGAAGTGATTAACCGGTATTTTCCATCAGCGCTTAAAAAGACGATTCCTCTTCCGCCACACTTAAATGAGCAGTTAAAAAGAAGGGAAGAAATCATTCTTTTGGCAAAGAAATTGACACAGGAGCAGAATCAGATTGAACAACAGCTTAAGCTTTATATGGGCGAATATGAAATGGCATTTAATGAGCATTATAAAGTTTCCTGGAGCAATGTGGATACGGTACGCATTGACAGTAAGCGGTTAAAAGAGGAACGACCGGATCTTTACCGGAACTTTGCTAAGAGCAGCCAGTCGAGGCGATTTACGGTCAGAGCTGCGTAATTGCTTGAGGTTTAAAGTTTTAGAGGCTCAAGTTTAGAACTTAACATAATGCTTGTTTTGCTCAATGAATAAATGCAGATTGTACATGTATCGTTATCACGTTATAATAATGTAATAAAATCATGACCAGGAGGACGCACATTGGAAGCAACCAGACCTTCATCTGATTTACAAAATAAGTATTTGGAGATATCAGCCTTAACACGGAAATCCCAAGAACCAGTTTTTATTACAGTAAATGGTCGGGAGGATACCGTTTTGATGAGTCATGTCCAGTATGGAAAAATGAAAACCGAACTGGAATTGTGGAAAATGCTGGCGAAAGCTTAGGCTGATGTGGATAACGAGAGCACTACTCCCATAAAGGATACATTTTCATATATCCGGAAAAACTTTTAGTTAGGAAATCTCATGACCTGTAATGTAATAAGAATATAAAGAAGGACCGTCAGGTAAATGATTTGGTTTTTTATAAGATGGGAAAGCGGAATCAAATAGAATTATATATTTAGTTGTTGATTTCAGTCGTGTTTATTTAATTTGATATTTTGAGTATAGATGAGAGGGATCGTCTTGCTGGATGCAGGCTGGTCCTTTTTAAATGGTTAAATAAACTAAAATGAAAGGAATGAGAAAATGTCCGATGTAAAACAGGAATTAGAGAAGAGGGCAGCAGGTGGCGGAGGTCAAAGTCAATCCGTCAGGCTGACAAAAAATATGACAATTGTTGATATGGTTAAGGCCCTTGAACCGGAAATCAAACGGGCGCTTCCCAGTATTCTTACGCCAGAACGATTTACACGTATGGCATTGTCTGCAATAAACAATACTCCTAAGCTGGTAGAATGTACTCCTATGAGCTTTATTGCGGCTTTGATGAATGCGGCTCAGCTAGGGTTGGAGCCAAATACGCCTCTGGGACAGGCATATTTAATTCCATATAAAAATAAAGGGGTATTGGAGTGTCAGTTTCAGCTGGGGTATCGAGGACTGATTGATCTGGCATATCGCAATGATAGAATGCAGAGTATTGAGGCACAAGTGGTCTATGAAAATGATGAATTTTCTTATGAGTTGGGACTTCATCCGTCTTTAACTCATCGGCCTTCTTTTGATGAGCCGGGAGAGATCCGGGCTTTCTATGCAATTTTCCGGCTGGATAACGGTGGTTTTCGTTTTGAAGTAATGAGCAAAAGCTATGTAGATGCTTACGCTACCAAGTATTCAAAAGCGTTTACTTCGGATTTTAGCCCGTGGAAGAGTAATTATGAGGGAATGGCGAAAAAGACAGTGATTAAGCAGCTTTTAAAATATGCGCCAATTAAGTCAGATTTTCAGAAAGCGATTACCTTGGATGAAACGGTGAAAACCCAGCTTTCTATTGATATGAGTGAAATAAGGAATGAATGTCTGCTGGAAACTTCGGGAAATGGCGAAGTGGCATAATAAAAGGGAGTCAGAGTAATGGATAAATTTTTCTAAAAGGCACTGCATAAGTGCTTGTGTACTTATTGTATTCCGCTATGTTCCTACAATATAACGCACTTACTTATAAGGAGGGGGGAATATATGTCAACGAATGAGACATTGAAAATGTTATACAATGAATGCCTGAAATTAGATCTGGATGAGGCTACACAGTTAATTCTTGGGGCAAAAACGGAAGAGGAACAGGAATTTTATTCCATAGTAAGTGACTTTGTTCTTCAACAGAGGCAGAGAAAGGTAATTAAGGAGAACCGGTTTTAATAAAACGATATTTTAAAGTTATAAGAAAGAAGAACCGTTATGATAAAAGATAAGGATTTCAGTGATATATTTTGCTGAAAGGAATTTGAATCCGGGTTGGGGTGTGTTATAATGGAAATACTCTAAAAAAGGAGGGTGATCCGAGTGGAATTGAAACGAACCATTTATAATGACCTGCTTCGCTGGAAGCAACGTGACAGTGGTAAGGTCCTGGAATTAAAAGGTGCCAGACAGACTGGAAAAACATTTATTCTGGATAAATTTGCAAGGGAAAATTACAAAATTTATATTTATATAAATATGGCTCAGTCATCTGGTGAACAATTTTTGGCATGTATGGAGCAGGCATCTGCATGGAAGCCTGGAGAGCCACGGATAGAAAGACCATTACATGAAGCGTTCAGGTTGTTTGATTCCCGGTTTGAGGATAACAAAGATACGATTATTATTATAGATGAAATTCAGGAATCTGCCAAAGTATATTCCCGGATCAGGGAATTTTCAAGAGAATTTATATGCCATTTTGTGGTTACAGGAAGTTACCTGGGAAAGACAGTGGAAAAGGGGTATTTTCTTCCAGCAGGAGATACGGAAGATTTGATGCTTAATACATTGTCATTTGAAGAATTTTTAGATGCATTTGGCAAACAGAATATTTATGATGAAGCTGATTTGTTGGGTTCCAGCCCTCACCAGCAATATGATGAACTTAAAGAGTATTATAAGATATACTGTGAAACAGGTGGTTATCCGGCTGTCGTAAATTGTTATCTGGAAACACAGGATACGGAAGAGTGCAGAAGAGTTTTGATACAGATTATCAGGACTTTTATAGAAGAATCAACAAGGTACTTAGGCAATATACAGGAAATGAATTTATTTGAGCGGATATTTCCTGCGATTGCACAGCTTTCCGTTCGTGAGAAAAAGGGACAAGATGACTTAATCACGGAATTATCCCGTATTATATTTAATGAAGAAAGCAATAGAACCACAAAGAAAAGCATTAATGCAGTGATTGCCTGGCTATACCGATCTGATATCATAGGTTATTGCGATAAGGCAGTAGAATGCAATCCTGGTGACACAAGGCCAAATATGCGCTTTTATTTTAGAGATTTAGGTGTGGCGAGGTATTTTCTGAAAGCAGGTGGAATAAAGGAAAATGCGGCTTCAGGATATTTAAGTGAGAATTTTGTTTACATTGACTTGCTTAGGAGAAACCGGAATATGGAGCTTTCAGGAATCTCCCCTATGTTTGGTACTTATAAGACTGGAGAAATTGATTTTTTGATAGGAAATATCGTCAATGATAAAACTTATGGCATTGAAGTAAAGGCCGGGAAAGCAATAGGAAAAACGGCGCAGATGCTGCTTGATGATGGTAAGGTGGAAGCAGTTTATTTCCTGAAAGGGGATACTTATGGTGGAATTACGGATCGGAAGATAACCGTACCAATTTATTTGGTTGGGAGGGTTCGGTTTGATTATGAAAGAGAGAATAAAAAAAGAAAGTTTAAATAAGTGAGAGAGAGGTTATAGTCTGAGTCTGGGACTATAGCCTCTTTATGCTTATTTGATGAAGAGTGGTGTGAACGTCTCGTAATAATGCACCAGCTTGCTAATGAGGAGGTCTGAGTATGTAATTGGTAATGTAATGATGATAGAAACGAAAGAAAAATAAATTAATTTTGCAAAAGGAGCATCAAAGCAGGTGCTTCTTTTTTTTATGTGTATAAAATTAAACTAATGGAGGAAAAGCAAATGGATTACAATCAGTTTTAGAGGAAGTCAGAGCAGCAGTTCAGGAAAGATTAGGAAGGACTTATGAGATTCGCATTCAGAAGATAACGAAAAATAACGGAATTGTGCTGGATGGGCTGATTATCGGGAAGGCAAGTAAAAGTATTGCTCCCACAATTTATTTAAATTCATACTATATGCATTTTACCCATGGTATGTCATTGGAGGAAATTTTGGAAGATATTATATCTGCGTATAAGGAGAATAATGATGTGGTTCTGGGGGATATGAGAGCACTTTTGGATTTTAATTATCTGAATGATAAGGTAGCTTTTAAGCTGATTCAGAGGGAAAAGAATAAGGAGCTTTTAAAGGCTGTTCCATATATTGAATTTCTTGACTTGGCAGTGGTATTCTATCTGATTTTGGATGAACATAAGGGGGGGCAAATGACGGCTTTGATTCATAACTCTCATATGGAGTCATGGGGAGTGGGAAAAGAGGAACTGTATCGCCTTGCAGAGAAGAATACTCCCATTTTGCTGCCGCCGGAAATTAAAACGATGAAAGATGTTATGCGTGACTTTTTCAGAAAAAATTTCGAGGAATTGTGGGTAGACAATATGTTGGATGATCTTCTAGAATTTGACTTAGAGAACCCAGCTTTGTATGTGCTTTCGAATAGAAAGTACATTAACGGTGCGGGATGTATATTATATGATGAGTGTCTTAGAAATTTTGCTATTTTACAAAATACTGATATTATAATATTACCATCAAGTGTCCATGAGACCATATTGGTTCCTGACAGGGATAATTTAGACTATAAGGAACTGCAAAGTATGGTTACTGAGATAAATCTAAGTGAAGTGCCAGAAGAAGATATACTATCCAATAGAATTTATAAGTATTCTATACATGATTGTAGAATTAGCCTTATAGTATAAAAAACAAATCCAATATATGCATTTAACGGCTCCTATGGCTTAACACCATAGGAGCAATATATATGGTAAATAATTTTTTTGTAAAAGAAATTAGTAGAATATTATTATTATAGAGCTTAAGTATGATATAATAAAGTTCCTTGTAATAAATTCACGAATTATAATAATAAGTAAAAATTTTTTATAAAAAATTAGGAGTATAATTGGATAAAGTCTTTGTGAGAAATTTAGAATTACTTACGGAATTAACTTATAAGAAATCGGTGATAAAAGTCAATTAAGAAATTTGATATACTTAGACATATGGAATAGCGTATGGACAAGTAGGTGGCTAATATGGTGCCGTTGAAGTATTTTTGAGATATATGTCAGATATTAGTTGCTGAAATTTCTATATAATATAAAACAATCATTTAGTAAAGAAATATTCAAAATATTTAATGCTGTGCTCAAATAACATAATTAATTTGCAATTTTTAAAAGTATAATTACGAAATTTATATAGAAACTAGATGATAACTTTGAGTTTATAATATTAAGTTGTTGTTCGTCTTGAATAGACTGTAATATTTTAATTATATGCCCAGATAAAGTTTACTTTTAAACTAAGATGAAATATAATTAAGATTGCAATTAAGTAAGAATAGGAAAAGGAAAATTATGTCATATAAAGTAATTGATTATCAAGAAAAGTATAAAAGTATAATGCATTTTAAAAAATAATAAAAAATACATATATACATGGTTGGTACCCTTTTGTTGAAGGGTATTCTAGCGAATTTATTCGTAGTATAGTATCTGAATATATTGATAATTATGGTAAAACGCCTAAAGTATGCTTGGAACCATTTTGTGGTAGTGGCACGACCCCCCTCGAACTGCAAAAAATTGGTATAAAATGTATATCATTTGAAGTCAGTCCTTTTATGTATAATCTTTCACGTGCTAAATTAAATATTAATTATACCAAAGAAAATTATTGTAAAATTATGAAATGTTATGTGCTAATCTAAAAAAAATACATTTGATTTTGACATAAAATCAAAGTATTGTGAATTCAGCACATTGGTTGAAGATGAAGGAAAAGAAAAATGGAATTTTAATAAATCCGTAATGGAAGGAATTATGGATATACAATCGGCTATTGATTTATTAAATGATGAAGATTATAAAGAATTATTTACAATTGCATTGGCTTCAATTCTTATGGAAGTGAGTAATGTTTATAGAAAAGGTAAATGCTTAACTTATAAAAAAAAATTGGAAATTAACAGTCAAATATACCAGAGAAGATGTACATAAAGTTTTTTTTTGGATAAATTAGAGAAAAGTTATAAAACAGACATAGAAAAATTAGATGTTTATAAAATTGATAAGACTTTATTTAGTAACAGAGATTTTTGCTTTAATGGTGATTGCCGTAAGCTTATTATACAGAATTTGAGAGATGAGGAGATAGATTTAGTTATTACATCTCCTCCTTATTTAAATTCTCGAGATTATACTGATACATATATGGTTGAATTAAGAGTTTTGGGCTATTTGAAAACAAAAGAAGATGTTAAAAAATTAAGAAATGAGACAATTAGATCACATGTACAAATAAGATGGGAAGATGAAGAAATATTAGATAATCTATTATTAAGAAATACAATAGATAAGATAAATGAGCATAGGTTTGAATTTTGGAATAAGAGTTTACCTCAAATGATTGCGGGATATTTTTGGGATATAAACGAAATGTTTAAGAATTTATACACTAAGATGTCGAAAGGTGGGTTGATTTTTTTTAATGTAGCGAATTCATCATATTATAATGTTGAAATAAAGGTTGATTTAATCGTTAGTCAGATAGCTGAAAAAAATGGATTTCATGTAAAAGAGATAAGAGAAGCTAGAAGAATCAATCCAAGTAGTCAACAAAAGGATAATATTGAATTTTTAAGAGAGAGTGTAATTGTAATTATAAAACCTATGTAGATTTCTAATAATGAAATACGAAATTTTTTTGTGCTCCTATGTGTCAATAGAAGTTTGTAACTATAAATAAATATTATACAAAGGCCATTTTAGTGGGGGGAATGATATGGACGCTGAGAATATATATAAGTATAAAGCGGGTAATTTTGACAAAGATAATTGTAAAATATTAAAAATTTTAGTTCAAGGGACTGATTTCGTAATATATAAGAGAGATAATTTAGAAGATCTTAAAAGACCAGAGATATATTTTTTGGGTGATGAAAAATACAACGAGAAGATCTGCGAAGTATCGGTAAATATTAGTAAAGTAGAGTCATTGTCTGAACATATGACTCTAGGACCAAAGTTCATGAAACATAAAATGTGTGGACCTAAATTTGTTGAAAATGATCTTGTTTACGCATTACTTTGCGCTACTAGAGGAGATGTGAGTAATGCAAATCAAATATTAACTGGCACTTTAAATAAAATAGATAATATAATGCGACTACGAGCAAAAGATTATTATCGTTCCGGTAGTTTGATACTAGTGGTATTGATGATTGTGGCGTACTACACATTGAGAGTCAAACATCCATTTTTAGTTGCTGCTTTAGGTGGAACGATTGGAGCATCACTATCGATTTCAATTAATTTAGATAAAATTAAACTTGATTATGAGAATGGGATTTTTAGTCTTATTTGGTTAGGTTGTAATAGGTGTTGCATAGGAATGATCTGTGGAATAATCGCATATGCTGCAATTCATGCTGACCTATTATTTGGTTATATAGCAAGTACAGAAAAATGGGGATTTTTTATTATATCAATTATAGCAGGTTTTAGTGAAACATTTATTCCAAATTTTATAAATCGTATTGAAAAAGGTATCCAAGAGGAGGGTGACTAATGCGAAAAATATATATACCATATTTAAAATCAATTACAATTGAACATTTCTCACTTTACAAACAGAAACCAACTTTTTCATATGATTTTGTCACTGGAGTTAATTTGATTATAGGCGTTAATGGCATAGGAAAAACTACATTTATTTCACTAATGAAGTATGGTTTAATAGGTGGATATAAGAAAGATTCTGATGTTAAAATATATAATTATCAAAAAAGAAAAAATAGAAAGCAATTTAATAATGAGTTTTTTCGTGAACGTATGGATTTAAATTATAAAAACAATGAAAAAGCAAACATAAGTTTAACTTTTCAAGTTGGTGACATGCTTGTAATGGTTAAGCGGTCTCTTTACGATTTAATGTTATTGGAGGTATATGTTAAGGATTTTTTTTTAAATAATAAACAATATTATTTGCATGGCGATATAGTTAAACAAAAAAAATATGAAAAAAATATACAGATGATAAAAAAAAATAGAAACGTTGCAATATAAGTATGAAGAGTTTATGAAAGATAATATTGGAGTAGTCAATTTTGATGATTTTATATTTTTTGTGAATGAAATTTTAAGCTTTGGGGAAAATAGAAAAACAATTCTTTGGGATTACGAAATTCAAGAACGTTTATCAAATAAATATTTTAATGATTTAGATTTGGATAAGAAGTATGAGGATGCAAAAGAGCAAGAAATATATTATGGAAGTATTGCTAAACACAAATCAGAGGAAATAAAAGCTGTGAAAAGGATTATACCTAAAGATAGTAATACACCTGCTGAAAAAAGGTTTAAGTCAAGGAAAGAATTAGAATCAAAAATAGAGAGAAATCAATCATTGCTGAGTAAAATTCATTTAGAACGTAATAATAAGCAGGAAAATTATAGGATTTTGAAATATCAACGTGAGGAAGTGTTAAAGCAAATATCTGATTTAGAGATTCAATTAGGAGAAATTAAGTTAAAATCTTTTGAGGTTGTGTGGCAAGTAGTTAATCCCTTATACGATGTTATGTATCAGAATATAAAACATAATAAAATTTGTCCTATGTGTAATAAAGATATGAGAAAAGAACTTCATGATTCAATAATAAATAATCCCAATAATTGTTTTTTGTGTGGTTGTAGCTTAGATGTAAATAAACAAGATGATAACAATTGTATAGCGAATATAGAACAAGAGTTGTCAGTTTGTTACGATAAAAAAAGTGTAATAGAAAATAATATTTACAAATGTGAACGTGAAATGGCGGAATTAGATAATGAATTTTCAACTCAAGAATCACAATTATTTAATTTAAGATGTGAACTTAGAAATATAGAATTTGCGTCTTCAAACGAATCTCAGACGACTGGTGATATTTCTATTCAATTAATACAAGAAAGGATTAAAAAACTACAAGAAGATAAGCTAAACAATTTAAATATCAGCGCTGATTATAAGGCCCAAAAAGATAATATAGTGATGCAGATGGATGATGAAAGAAGAAAAACTAATTTACTTTTATCTGATACTTTCTCTCAATATGCAAGTGCCTTTTTAGGAAAAAAAGCAGAATTAACATATGATCTTAACTATGAAGATAAGAAAATGTATTTACCCATTATTGAAGATAAAATACGTAAAGAAGTAGATCATCTCTCTGAATCCCAAAGTTTTTTTGTTGATTTTTCATTTAGGTTAAGCTTGCTAAACTTTTTTTATACTGGTCCTTCATTTTTTTCTTGTGAAACGCCTGAGGGAAGTTTAGATGCATCTTATGAAGCAAATGCTGCAAATGTATTTTTACGTTTTTTGGAACGTCCGAATGTTTTGATTCTTACAACCAACTTGAATAACAGTGATTTTTTATATTACATTGCAAAAAAGGCTAAAAAAGTTTCATATATTAATTTATTAGAGTATGGAAATCTAAGTTCAGTGCAAGCTAATAATGATTCTATAAGGGAAATGTCAAAAAAAGTAGAGGATATAATAAATGGAAAAAAATTAAATTACTGTCAATTAGTTCAGATATATATTTAATATTAAAAGTTTCTAAAGAAATAGGTTGGGATTCACTTAAATCTATAACTATCAAAAGAATAATATATTTGGCAAATGTACTTTTATACTTTTTTATATATGGTAATCAAAAAAATAATATATTTGGTTATTATGATTTTATATTTACACAATATGGACCGGATACTGATCTTGAAGGTGCTTATAAGTTTCTACTAACAAATAGTTATATAACTAAAAATATAAAATCAGACGAATATTGTTTGGGTAATTATAAAATAAATAGATTGAGTAATCAGCCTAATTTTAAAGAACGATATGATTGGTATGAAACTATCATTTATATATTAGCAACTTATGGAGAAAAAAAAAAATTTATGATTTTATATTCAGAGACCCTGAATATCAATCTGCATACGAAAGTCATTTGAGAAAAAAAATTTAAATTTAGGTATAAATAATGAAACTGTTTTGACTTTTAAATAAATTTAAAGAAGAATTTGATAAAGTATCGAATGTACAAGAATCATCACCTCTTATATATATAAAGTTATATTTTGAATATATATTTACAATACTGATAAGAAGGGAAGAATAATTATGCTTTTGAGTTTAAAAAATTTATCTAGCCTTTCTAAACATAGTAAATTAACAGATGATAATGTTAATTTTATGGAAAGTAAAAAAATTATGATAAAATAAATATTTTTAAAAGAAGATATTTGAGAAAATTATCTAAATATATTGGTAATATTTACATTTCAATAAAACCCGAAGATTTAGATAAAAGTATAAGTTTGAATGAAAAAAATTTACTCGAACAAGATTATATTGATAATAATAATTTTTTATCTAATTGATGAAAAGTGTAATTTGAAATATAAAGTAAGTATTGACCAAAATGATATTGATAAATTTATTTGTGATAATTGTAGTGAATATTATGTTTATTGTTGCAGTAGTGAAGATATTAATATATATGTCGGTGGTAAAAAGATAGAAACCAGTTTTATGTACGATGAAAGGGATGTAGTAACTTTTGAAACAGGTACAAGTAAAGAAAATATAATTGAATTTTTGAAAAACGAGTATCCTATTGTTTTTCCGAGTGTTAAAAATAGTATAATATTAAGTGAATGTGAAGGTATATGTTGTGAAAATAATGGTTACAGGGTTATTTTAAAATTTGGATTCGAAAGAATGGTATTAGCTCATCTTGTTAAATACATAAAAGTATATTGGGGGAACATATAGTATAATTGAAAACACAGATAATAATATTTGTATATATACTGAACTAAATGGTATTGTATATTTTATAAGCGTTGATTCTTTAGGAGCGTTGCAACAATCTAATGGTGAGACAATTGAACTATTTGAAGATGAAAATATCATACGTCTTGATATAATGAGATCTATAAATGCTATTAAAGAAAATGATGAATGCAATCAACAAGTTGAGTTGAATTTTTTATTAATACTCGACGCTAGAGATATACCAAAGCCAATTGAAGATAGTATTCTTAACTATTGTCCTCCAGGCATGGAAAAATATAGGGAAAGAGTAAATGTAATTGATAATTATAAATTAACTAATATAATTTCCTAGTAATAGGTGAAAATAATATTGGTTTAATATGCTTGCCCCCCGCTTGCGCAAACCCACACCGGCACGCCAAACCCTCCTTTTTCCTACGTTTTTTGGGCGATCTCCAGTTCAAATCTGGTTGTCGCCTCTCAAAGAATGGTCTCTAAACCTTTAAAGATAAGGGTTTAGAGATTTTTTTTGTTGTTCAGATAATTTGGTGCAAGTATGTGCAAGCTGTTTTAATGTAAATGTAAACGGTAAAACATTAGTACCTAGTTCCTGGTTAGTTTTTTTGAGATAATGTCTATAGCTTTAAAAAACTACATGCTTTTGGGAGGTACTTAATCTATGGATAAAATCTCACATGAAATGCGGCTTGCCCAATGGACTTCCATTATCCGCGAATGTAACAGCAGCGGATTATCTAAGAAATCCTGGATAACTGCAAATGGAATTGACGAGAAACAATTCTATTATTGGCAGCGTCGTGTCAGGGAAGAAGTCTTTCAGGAACTGCAACCGTCCCTTTCTCCTGCACAAACCTTTGTTGAACTAAATGTACCCTCATCAACTATCTCTCATATACAACGGCCGGAGGCAATCCTTCGTATTGGGAATTGCGTTCTTGAATTCCAAAATACATTATCACCGATACTTCTTCAGACGATTATGCAGGTAATGATTCATGCTGAATAATGCTACCGGATTTAGTAAGATCTACATCGCCTGTGGCTACACAAATCTACGGCTTGGCATAGATGGTCTTTCCTTAATCGTTAAGGAACATTTTAAGCTGGATCCATTCGTTCCGGGTATCCTTTTCCTGTTTTGTGGGAGACGCTCCGACCGGATTAAAGGTTTGCTTTGGGAGGAAGACGGATTTCTTCTGCTTTATAAACGATTGGAGGCAGGGCGCTTTCAGTGGCCAAGAACCAGTGATGATGTAGCGGATATCACTCCTGAGCAGTATATCTGGCTGATGCAGGGACTTACAATTGATCCTCAAAAGGTAATTCCTAAAGTTACACCCTCATCTCCCTTATGATTTTTATGCAATTCGTAGAAAATAAAAAATATTTCATGGGGCTTGCCGCCTTTCACATCGGAGGTTATCCACAGCCCTCTTCACAGCCGGGGAATAATCACCCAATACATTTTTGAGTGTTCCTGTGGCGGTGGATAACGTTCCGGAAATCCTTTGATTTTACTTCATTTTTTTTATCTCTTTTCTAAGCTGGCATCTTTCGTCATTATGACGAAGTCTCTTTTCCGTGCCATTCGCTTTTTTAACCCGCTTTTGTGTATAATAGAATCATCACAAAAGCGGAGGTTCCATGGCATCCAAATATACAGAAGACGAATTGAATAAATGCAGTAAGAAGGTTCTTATTAGTCTCTTTCTTGCCATGCAGGAACAGATGGAGCAGTTAAACCGAAATATGGAGCTTCTGACGGAGCAGGTGGCTATTGCTAATCAGAAACGCTTCGGACGATCCTCCGAAAAAACTGGAAATCGATGGTCAGCTTTCCATGAAAGAATGTTTTAATGAAGCTGAATTGACTGCCGATACTGCTCTCATCATTTCAGAGCCTGAAATGGAAGAGGTCTGTCCTCACCCCTACAGACGCAAAAAAAAACACAAAGGAAAACGTGAGGAAGATTTACATGACATTGAAACAGAAGCTGTGCCTCATGAACTTTCCGAAGAGCAGCTTACCGAGCTCTTTGGAAAAGATGGCTGGAAGCGTCTCCCGGATGAGGTCTATAAACGGCTCACATTCACTCCTGCATCTTTTTAAAGTAGAAGAACATCATGTGGCAGTTTATGCAGGGAAAGATGATCAGACTATTATAAGGGCAGACCGTCCTATGGACTTACTCCGTAACAGCATCGCAACTCCCTCCCTTGAGGCAGCTATTATGAATTCTAAATATGTGAATGCAATTCCGCTGTATCGTCTGGAACAGGAATTTGCGAGAAACGATGTTCACATCCCACGTCAGACCATGGCTAACTGGACGATTTTATGCGCAGAAAGATATCTCTCCCTACTATGGGATTATCTCCACAGCGAATTGCATAAATGTCCGGTAATTCAGGCAGATGAAACGCCAGTTTTGGTTAACAAAGATGGAAGAGATGCTGGATCCAAAAGCTATATGTGGGTTTACCGTACTGGAAAAATGTACGGATCCCCTCCCATTGTACTCTATGAATACCAGAAAACCCGTAACACCAGTCATCCCCGGGAATTTCTGAAGAATTACAAGGGAATCTGTGTTACGGATGGGTATCAGGTCTACCATACACTGGAGAAAGAACGGGAAGATCTGATTATAGCGGGGTGTTGGTCTCATTCTCGGCGTAAATTTGCCGATGTAGTAAAGGCCGTCGGGAAGGATAAGGCCAAGGATACCCTCGCCTATCAGGCGCTAAAACAGATCAGTGCCATTTATAAGATTGAAGAAGATCTTGCAGAACTCTCACCCGAGGAACGTGTAAAAAAGGCGTCAACTCAGTGTTAAACCACTGGTGGAGGCTTTCTTTGCATGGATAAATGAAAACCGTGATAAAGTACCACCAAAATCGGAGACAGGTAAGGGTTTTACTTATTGCCTGAATCAGGAGAAATATCTAAAAGTATTTTTGAAAGACGGTATGGTTCCTGCAGATAACAATGCTGCAGAGCAGGCAATTCGTGGATTCTGTATTGGAAAAGCCAACTGGCACATGATTGATACCATCAACGGAGCAAAGGCAAGTGCAGTTATCTATAGCATTGCTGAAACTGCAAAAGCCAACAACTTAAAGCCTTACAATTATTTCGAATATTTGCTGACAGAAATCCCGAAACATCAGGAAGATACCAGCCTGGATTTCATGAAAGAATTACTTCCATGGTCAGAATCACTTCCAAAAGAATGCCTTAAAACAGTAGTTAATAAATAATAAAGTACGTGCCGCCAGTAATGGCGGCATTATTGTAAAGGTACGAATGGTTTACCGTTTACATGTAAATGGTAAATAACCCGTCTACTTTTGGATTCCTCATAAAATTGAGATAATGGTGTAAAGTTGAAAAAGTTTCTAACAAACTTTTCACACAGAACTCAAGGAGGAACTCCACATGGACACAAGACTTGCAACCAATCAGATCCGACTCAGTGAGTGGACCAGAATTATTAAAGACCGTTGTCAAAGTGGTCTGAAAGTCGATGAATACTGTGAACAGCATCAGCTATCACGTCATGCCTATTACTACTGGCTAAGAAAAGTAAAAGAATCTGCTCTGATACATAACAGCTTTGTTGAACTGCCGGCTCTCCCGGAAAAAACTGTTCCTGTTACATTAAGTGAAAATCTTTCTACTTATCAAATGACCATTGCTATTGGAAATACTATATTGGGAGTTAGTGAATCAACTCCAATGGAACTTCTCTCCAGAGTGCTGAAGGTGGTTCGTAATGCTTAATGATGCTGCTGGTTTTAAGCAAATCTATATCTGTACCGGATATGTGGATCTGCGCCGAGGGGTGGATGGACTGGCAGCTATCATCAGTGGCTCTTTTGTGTTTAGTGTAAAATAAAACTGTAACGAAATGCAATCCAAAAGTGTAACACTCCCTGCATCGAAAAAAATCCATTGTAACACCCTTCCAAATCCATTATCCTTATGTTTGTCGAGAACTTAAGGAGGAAGAAAGGAATGTTATCAATGGATGATATTAAGTATATCAAACGTCTCTATGAAAGTGAAGGGATTTCTATCCGGGAAATCATGCGTCGGACAGGCTATCACTATGAAACTGTCAAAAAATATCTGGATATGGAGGACTTCAATGAGCCTCTTCATCCACCAAAGGATTCAACCTCTCTGCTGGATCCGCTGAAGCCTGTCATAGATCAATGGCTCCTTGATGATTTAAAAGCACCACGCAAACAGCGTCATACTGCAAAGCGTGTGTTTGAACGGTTGCAGGCTGAATACCCACAAATGCTTGAGGTAAAACTCCGCACGGTTCAGTATTATGTATCACAAAAGAAAAAGGAATTATTTCAATCACAGCAGAAAGCATATCTTCCGCTGTATCATCCACCAGGTGAAGCACAGATAGACTTTGGACATTTCTCTTATATCAATAATTCTGGAGAAATGACGGATGCATTGAAACTGACGATGTCATTTCCCTTCAGCAATCATTCCTACTGTCAGATATTTGGTGGCGAGAACCAGCAATGTCTGCTCCAGGGAATGAGAAATATCTTTGAATACATGGGCAAAGTTCCTTACAGGATTGTATTTGACAATCTCTCCAGTGCAGTAGCACATATGGGGAAGGGCCACCACCGAGTGCTGACAGAAGGTTTCAAGCGTTTTATGGCACACTATAAGTTTGAGGCAGCATTTTGTAACGGCGCTGCTGGCTGGGAAAAAAAAGGTAATGTCGAAAACAAAGTTGGTTACGAACGCAGAAACATGTTCGTACCAGTTCCAACAATCCTTGATTTTTCCCAGTTTAATCAGGAGCTTTTTTTGAAGTATGCAACAAAGATGCAAAGCGTAATCATTATGTTAAAAGTGTTACAATCGAATCCCTGTTTCAAGAAGATCAGGCACAGATGCTTCCACTTAATGAAGTCCCATATGAAATCTTCCTGATCGAACCACGTAAAGCTGATAATTATGCAAAGGTGACCTTTGACAATAATCTTTACTCATCTTCACCTAAGTATGCACAGGAAAATGTATACATAAAAGCTTCCAGTGACAAAGTGTGGATCTTGAACCAATCCTATGAAATCATCATGGAACATAAAAGGCTTTATGGAAACGGTCTTCAATCAATGAAGTGGCTTCCGTACATAGATTTAATGTCCAAACGCCCTAGTGCCATAAAATATACAACCTTCTATCAGGAGTTACCAGACAACTGGCAGAAATATCTTGGAAAACAGAATACCGAGGGCAAGCGAAAAGGCCTGACCTCTTTATATACAATGCTGCAGAAGCACGATATGCGTACGGCTGAGAGTGCACTTGCATTTGCAATCAGCAATGGAGTAAATGATGCAGACAGTATTCTTGCTGCATATAGGTCTCTCACGTCGCAAGTGCAGCAATTGCAACCAATGCAATTAAATGCAGATATCTTATCCATGCCTAGTTTTGCAACAAATAATGCAAGATATGATGACCTCTTCCGACAGGAGGTATGTTCCTTGTGAAAGAGCAGATTTATGAATGCTGTAAGGAACTGCGTCTGAGCATAACCTTCGCTGAAAACGCATTATCCATGTCTGGCGATACCTATCAGGATTATCTCCTCAAAGTTTTGAGGGCTGAACTTGATTACCGTAACAACAAGCGAAAAAAAACTGCATCTAAAGCAGGCAGGATTTGATAATATAAAAAACATTTGAAGGATATGATTTTCGTAATATCATCATTCCAAACACAACAAGTATTGATGGAATCAAAACACTTGAATTTATGGACCGAAATGAAAATCTGATTCTCTATGGCAGGAATGGAGCCGGTAAAAGCCATATGGCAACTGCCGTAGGCGTAGAAGCCTGTATGCAGGGGAAAAAGTACGGTTCTACAAAACTGCCACGCTGGTAAATGAATTGACAGATGCAAAAGCGGACGGTTCACTTACCAAACTTCTAAAACGTCTCAGTAAGCTTGATCTGCTAATCTGTGACGAGTGGGGATATCTTCCGTTTGACGCGGAAGGTTCCCAGTTATTATTTCAGGTAATTGCAGACTGTTACGAAAAACGCAGCCTGATTATTACAACAAATATAGAATTCAGTAAATGGAATGGAATCTTCTATGATGATCAGCTGACAGCGGCACTTATCGACCGTCTGGTGCATCACAGCCACCTCATCGTTTTTGATAGAGACAGCTGGAGATTTGAACATTCACTGATGAAAGATTCAGCAACTAAATAAACTCTCTAGGGTGTTACACTTTTTCTTTGCACTTTGTTACACTTTGGGGTTGCAAAAAACACTTTTGGGCTTGATCCAACGGAACCCGGAAGTATTTACCTGTTTTGCGGAAGAAAAACAGACCGGATGAAAGCACTTTTGTATGAGGGTGATGGCTGGCTACTTTTATATAAGAGACTAACAAACGGTCATCTAAACTGGCCACGCAGTACCCAGGAAGCACAATCAATTACTAACCAGCAATTCCGATGGCTGATGGAGGGGCTTTCCATTGAGCAGAAGAGAATTATATCCAAGGTAAAACCGGAGATCTATTAACTCCAAATTACATAAGTACCTTGACAGCTAAATCCTTTATTCTAAAGCTAAAAAACGCCAGAAATATACTGAATTTCAGAGCTGTTCATGGTATAATAATCCTATGGAAAAGACTACTATTACTAAGGATGAACTGAATAATCTCTCTCTAAAGATATGATTGTTATGCTTTACTTGCAGCTGCATGAAAGTTTCCAGCTTATTTCGGAGCAGAATACTACCATTCAAAAGCAGAATGAGCAGATGCTCCATCAAGTTGAAAGTATGAAGGAACAAATCTCCATTCTTACACAGAATCGGTTTGGCAGGAAATCTGAGAAGACTCTGCCGACAGAAGGACAATTATCTTTCGACCTTGAAAACCTGTGTATCCTTAATGAGGCTGAATCACTGACTGAGAATGGAATTCCCGAAGAACTGGATATGGAAACAGTCCTTGTTCGTAAGCGCACGCCTCGTTCCAAGGGAAAGCGTGATATCAATCTGAAGGATATCGAGACTATCGTCGTATCGCATGAACGTACTGAAAAAGAGCTCTCAGAACATTTCCCAAAGGGCTGGCATTATCTGCCAGATGAAGTATACAAAGAGCTAAAGTATGTACCGGCTCACTTCGAAGTACTGGAGCATCACATCAAAGTATATGCTGGAAATCATGATACCGGCGGAATTCTTCGCGCAGAGGTCCCTCTGCGTCTATTAAGTCACAGCATCCTTACCCCGGAACTGGCAGGAGCCATCATTAACGCCAAGTATGTCAATGCAGTACCATTAAACCGGCTTTCTGAAGAGTTTTTAAGAAATGATGTTAACATTCCAAGACAGGATATGGCCGGCTGGCTGATCCGTATTTACCAATACTATCTTGGTCCGGTACATGACATGATGAAGGCAGAGATTATGAAAAGCCATCATATACACTGTGACGAGACCCCCCTTTGTAATGCCGGAGAAAAGCAAGCAGTACATGTGGGTCTACCATTCACCTGGCAGTTCAGAAAAACCACCGGTTTTCCTTTACGAGTATCCGGGAACGAGAGGGACTGCCGCTCCAAGAGAATTCCTAAAAGGATACAAAGGGACTCTTGTGACAGATGGTTATCAGGTATATCACACCCTGGCGAAAGAACGGTCTGATGATCTGAAGGTTGCCGGATGCTGGTCTCATGCCAGAAGACGATTCGCTGAGATTGTAAAAGCCAGTGGAAAAAACGGTCCTTCCACATCTGGGCAGAAAATAGCAGCTGAAGCAGTAAAAAGAATTGCTGCAATCTATCATGTAGATCATATGTATGAAAAATCATTCGATGAGGAAAGGCTGGATCATAGAAAAAACTCAGTCAAGCCTCTTGTGGATGCTTATTTTGAGTGGGTAAAAGAGTATGCCTGTAAAACGGGATTGGATAAAAGTTCAAAACTGGCAGGTGCTCTTAATTATTCCATTAATCAGGAACAGTTTTTAAGAGTATTTCTGACGGATCCGGAAATACCTCTTGATAACAATGATGCAGAAAGAAGTGTCCGCTCATTCTGCGTTGGTAAACACAGTTGGCACATCATAGATTCGAAGAACGGTGCAGAGGCTAGCGCTGCCTTATATAGTATTGCTGAAACAGCAAAAGTGAATAATCTTAAACCGTATGAGTACTTCTCATATCTGCTAGAGCAGTTAATGCACTATCCAAGGAATGATGTTCCAGAAAACAAACTGGCAGAATTAATGCCGTGGTCAGATGAATTGCCCGATCGTTGTAGAAAACTAAAAACACGGTAAATATACCGCCGCCCCAATTGGGCGGCGAACTTATTGACCTGGACTGCTTATTTACCATTTACGTTTTAATCATGAAATCTCTTACTTCTGAAGAATATTTTCATTTGCTAGCTAATACACAGTTGACTTTGTTATATTGATATTATAGATTTAGTGTATAAATTAGATTCGTAAAGGTGTTTACACTAACAAAATACAGATAAGGAAGTGGTAGTATGGTAGACGGTCATATTCATATTGAACGAGGGGAATATACATATGAATGGATAAATCAATTTGTTAACAAAGCAGTTGAGAAGCAATTAGATGAGATTTGGCTTCTTGAGCATTGCTATCGGTTTGAAGAATTTGTTCCTATGTACGATTCTGTTTGTGCCTATAGCAATTATATAGATACATGGTTTCATAGAAAAGCAGGAGTTCTGAAATTAGAAAAATATTTGACACTTATCAAACAAATTAGAAACTATCAATTCCCTGTTAAGATTAAGTTTGGTCTTGAGATATGCTATTTTAAAGAATTTGAAGACTTAGTCGTAGAATTAACTAAAGATAAAGATTTTGATTTTTTGCTGGGTAGCGTTCATTTTGTTGATAATTTTGCCTTTGACCATAAGGCGGAGCATTGGAAAGGAATTAATGTTGATCAAATATATCATAGATATTTTGAAACATCTGTTTCACTTGCTCAAAGTGGAATATATGATGGTATCGCTCATCCTGATTCGATTAAACTTTTTGGACATAAGCCATCATATTCTCTAACCGAATATTATACCAGTTTAGCAAAAGAGCTTTCTAAAAATGATATGTACGCAGAACAAAATAGTGGAGTATATCGGCGTTGTCCTAATACGGCAACACTAGGTATGGATAAAGAGATGCTAAAAATAATGAGAAATAATAATGTCAAAATCATTACTGTATCAGATGCGCATTGCCCTGAAGATGTTGGTGATAGAATACTGGAACTTAACAATGTCTAAATATTATTTAGCTGAAAAATAAGCGCAACCAGTATTAGAGAATGAAAAACCTCCTTGGGGCTGTAGTCAACTTATATCTGCGGTTAAACATTAACAGAGGGAAACAGCCACGACTGTTTCCCTCTTGTGTAATTTAAGATAGTTTTTCAATCCAAGCAGCAAAAGCAGCTAAGAAACCGTTTAAAAATTCTTTGGTACCTTCGTTATTTATCTCCCCATTTTCATCAATTAATGTATGAAAAGAACCAATATATGCTTCTGGTTGAGCAAGGGTTAAAACATTTAGAAAAGCCAGTACTTGCCGTAAGTGATGATTTGCGCCAAAACCGCCTATGCCGCCTGGGGATTGGCTGATTACGGCACCTGGCTTGCCGCTCCAGACATTTTCACCATAAGGTCTGGAACCTATGTCAAGGGCATTTTTCAGTGCTGCAGGAATAGAGCGGTTATGCTCTGGTGTAATAAACAGTACGGCGTCTAAATTCTTTACTTCATTTCTAAACACGGTGTATTCATTTAAATCTTCGCCATCATAATCCTGATTATAAAGAGGAAGTTTTCCTATATCGATGATCTTAAATGCATAGCCTTCCGGCGCGTTTTTTTTCACATAGTCTGCAATGCTTCCGGAAAATGAATTTTTTCTCAAACTACCATTAATAATTCCAATTGTCTTGCTCATAAAATATACCTCCATTTCAAATTTGTTTTTAGGCGTTTGCGAAACGCCGAAAGCCTTGAAAATTAAGGCTTTTATTCTTGCAAAAATAAAACAACTCCTCACGAGTTTATGGTAAAATTGAGTTGTCTAGAAACAATTCATACCTAACCTCGAAAGGAGTTGTATACTTATGATACCATACAAACAGCTTTCTTTGGCAGATATTTTTACAGATTGTCAAAATATTTTTAATGAAGACAAACCTGCATTCTTGTCATTACTCGAATCTCACATTAATCTTGATGAAATTGTTCCTGTTTCTTTTAGTAACCATTATTATGCATCAACGGGCAGAACCCGCAAATACTCGTTACATTCTATGCTTTGGGCTTTGATTATCCAACGCATTTTTTCCATTCCAACCGATTCTCTACTTCTGGTTTTTCTACACTACTCGAAAGCGTTGAGAGATTTCTGCGGTTTTTCAAAAGTTCCTGATTCATCTAAAATCACTCGTTTCAAGCAGGACTTTCTTTTGGACTTACAATCAGTTTTTGATTCACTCGTAGATGTTACGGAACCGATATGCCAGGCAATTGATTCTTCCAAAGCAGATATGACCATTTTTGATTCTTCCGGCATTGAAGCTTTTGTCCAGGAAAACAACCCTAAGTATGCAAACCGAATGATAAAACAGCTGAAGGCTTATGCCAAGGCTACCGGATTTAATAAATCCTATGATCCATACAAGGCAGCTTATTGCTCCATGCCTCCTTCTGCCTCTTCCAATCCAGAAATCAAGCAGCTTTACATTAACGGTCATTTTTGTTATGTTTTTAAATTCGGGATTGTCACAAACGGTCTTGGCATCATTCGTCATATTTCTTTCTATAATAAAGACTTCATGGCCTCTCATCCTGAAATCATGGTTGATAAGAAATCCGATTCTCCAGATGAGGACAAATCGGTTCATGATGCCAGACTCTTAATTCCTACTCTACAAGATTTCTTTAAAAAGCATCCGCTCATTCATCCTAAATCTTTTTTGGGTGACTCTGCTTTCGATTCAGCAAATCTATACAAAGAATTATTAACCGGATCCACTTTTGGTACCGATGACGATTTAGTTGGATACCACTTTTCTAAAGCTTACATACCGCTCAATTCCCGTTCCAAATTGCAAAATCCAGACTGCAAAGTAAATGAGAATGGTATCCCTTGTTGTCCGCATGATGAAACTCTTCCAATGAAACACGAAGGAAGCACTACACGTTCTAATGGTCTTAAAAGATATAAGTTTGTGTGCCCAAAAGTGAAGTGGAGAAAAAATAGAGCAACAAACAAACTGGAACGAACGTGTTTTTGTGATACTCCCTGTACGGCTTCAAAATCAGGACGGATGTTTTACATTTACCCTGAAAAGAATCTCCGGGCATACCCAGGTACATTGAGAGGCACACAAGAATGGGATGATACCTACAAAATCAGATCGGTTGTGGAACAAAATATTAATCACGTAAAGGAGAACCTCTGCGTTGCAAAAAGAAGGACTCAAAATGAGAAAACACTTCATGCCGATTTAATACTTGCTGGAATTACACAATTAATCACAGTAGTACTTGCGGATAAAATAAAGCATCATGAGTACATCCGAAGTCTAAAGCCTTTAATTGCATAGAACCTGCCAACTTCATAGAACTTGAAGGCTTATTAAAGTACGCTTAAAATAACCCTAGTGCAATTGCTATTCATAAATTCTGTAAATGTGATTCTAGCATGGGGCAAAAGCAATCCTACAAACCAGTTTCGCAATCACCTAAAATTTGTTTTCTATTTATTGGTTACATACGGTAAATCTGGTACGAATAAATTGTGGATTTTCTACTTCATCCAAAATGGCAACAGCCATGGTTCCGCTTGTTACAACTGATTTGCCATTGGAGGAGGTTAGCAAATGATCCTTTCCTAAAACAGGTACCGTCGCTTCTCCTGGGACAAACTCCGCCGATGGAGATACGCCTACCCAGTTTACATTTTCAATGCCTCTCAAGAAGTTAAGGGTTTTATATGCCTCCACTGGAATGGAAATCCAGGGTGCAACGTCTGGTAATGTCTTCAAAGTGTCCAGAAACAGCTTGTTGTTTTCATCTAACAGACTGGCTGCACCGAGAATAAAAAACAGTCTGGGCTTTTCTGCTTCACGGAAAAAATTTACCAGCTTTGCAGCCAGATCCAAGTGTAAGTATGCTTTAGCAGGAGCTGTTGCAAAGGCGTTTATTATGACATCAAAGCCCTCAAGATCTGATCTTGTAAGATCGAAAACATCTTTATCAATTACATTTACTCCATCTCCCAGTAAAGATACAGCCTTTTCCTTATGCCGCACAATTGCAGTCACTTCGTGTCCGCGTAGTACACTTTCTTTGTAGAGTGCAGTGCCGGCCATACCGGTTGCACCTATTATTGCAATTTTCATAGTTACTCACATCCTTTCATTTTCTTACAGTCTCAAATTGCATTGAGACGAGTCAGCGTTGTTCTATATAAATTCTTTTATAATGTCAGCCAGACTAATGGCAGACAACTTTTCTTCTGTTGCTGTTTGTATGTTGTCGTATAAGTGTTTTAATGTGACTTCTATCTTAGCCCCTACTGGACAGTTTGGATTGGTGTTGCTATGAATGCTGAATAAATCCTGATGGTCTTCTGTTGCAATAAAGATATCCAGAAGTGAGATATCTTTTGCTTCTCTGGCAAGACCTGTAACACCAAGTTTCGTACTCGTTTTAATTAGCTTTGCTTTCTTTAAACGGCTCATCAAACGTCTGACAAGGGCGGGATTGGTGTTGATGCTGGAAGCGATGTACTCAGACGTGACGGGATGCCCCTCCATCAGTGCAATTACACTCATTATATGAATGCTTACCGATAATTTAGTTGAATACATAAGCACCTCCTTCTGTAACTATTTTAGTTACAAATAAACGTTTTGTCAAGTACTTATTAACCTTTTTTTCTACTATGTTTATTCTGGGGGTTATTTTTATAGAATACAGAGGTCTTTTTACTTGGTAATAATTGTAACTTATTAAATTATATTATATAATAAATCTAGTTAATATAAATGGAGGGAACTGTATGAAAAAGTTTATAGTTATGATGTCTCTGGTATTTTCAGTATTGGGTTCCATTGTGAGCTATGCTGATGAATGGAAACAGGATTCCACCGGATGGCAATATGTGCTCAATGATGGTACGGTATTGAGAGACAATTGGTTTACTGATCCTGAGACGGGTGAATATTATCATTTTGATTCAAATGGGTATATGCAGACTGGAATTGTTAATGTAGAAGGAAAGGATCGCTACTTTAACGATTCAGGAGTACTTTGGTAAATGGATTAATACCAGATGGACGTATGGCTGATCGCAACGGGGAAATTATTAATGATGTCAATGATGGAGTGACGTTTTTGGTAGTGTGGCTTTCTGATACGAAAACTGGAAATAGTAAAGTTGTCTCTGTAGGAATAAAGAATATAAGTAATAAACCGGTTACAGTTAAAAATAAATGTGATATAACTACAAATGAGAAAACCACTACGTTATCTCTTTATAATCCGGATACACATAGCTTCTATGATGAGAGGACTATTAATTACAATGAGTCCGTTAATTTGAGTTTTATTAATCCTGACTTATCTGAGTTTTACACGGATGAAAGCAGTTCTATCGTATTCCCGGTTCAGATTGATGGAAAAATATTTTCATGTATTATCACTGAACATGTGGGGGTTATTTTGCATAAATCTCAGGATGAGCTTAATAGTGCTAATTAGTATATTGCTGGTTACAATACAATTTTAAACTGGCTGATCGAGTAAAAAGTTTCTGCAGTCAGAGTGAAAGTAGAATAGCATAAGGGTTTCTTCTTCGCGTAAGCAAAGCAGAAACCTTTTTTTATTTCTGTAATTTATATTTTTTCTCACTCTATAAGGGAATGGACTCTTATAATGCGTTATTCTAAATATAAGATTTCCGTGCTAATATTAAGATAATAAGTCAGGAGGTATGGTGTATGAAGCTTATGATTGCAGAACTTAGAAAAAATAAAGGAATAAGTCAACATGAATTGGCAACTGTTATGGGGGTGGCTCACCAGACTGTAAGTAAATGGGAGACTAATGTGACATTTCCGGATATAACGCTTTTACCTCAGTTAGCACAATACTTTGAGGTGTCAGTCGATGAATTGCTGGGTTTAAAACCATTACCGTCACGGACTTATATCCCTTGTGAAGCTGGGACTAAGGATTACTGGAGTAAGCGACTGAAATATTTGAGGAGCACGAGGGATTTCCTGTGGAATAAAGACTATTTGCAATTTTAATCGAAAAGGTCTGGAAAATTAATAATCCCATTCATATATTGGATTTTGGGTGTGGTTATGGTCATTTAGGCACTATGCTTATGCCGCTTATGCCGAAAGGAAGTTCTTATACAGGTATTGATTACAGTGAGAACCTTATTAATGAGGGGAGAGGCATCCTTAATACTAACGAATTTGATGTTAAGTTTGTATGTGATGATGTGTTAACCTATGAATCTGGAATAAAATATGATTTTGTCATTTCACAGACAGTATTAAGACATATTGATGATTCTCATTTATTTCTTAATAAGATGATTTCATTTACAAAAGATGGAGGTCTCGTTGTATGTGCAGAGGTTAACAGAGAATTGGAAAATGTGGGTCTCCATATTCATGGTATGGATTACGATTTTCTTTGCCAACACCCGGGTTTTAGAGAAATGTGGAATACAGAGTTAAAACGTCAGGGGGAGAGATTATTCTGTTGCTCTGAAAATTCCTAAGATGATGAGGGATCTTGGACTAAGGGATATAGATATTAGAATGAGTGATAAGGTTAACTTCATTTCACCCGAACATGCTGATTGTGATGAAGAGGTAGCAGCATTTATTGAAGCTCATGAGTTCTGTGAGTATAAGACAAGTGAACAGCAAGCTCTTGTGGTTGAGCGGTTTATGAATCATGGCATGGAAAGAAAAGATGCAGAGTACTATTGCAACAAGCAAAATAAAATTACAGAGTTTATAGGCAGGAATCAAGAAATGCTGACTTTGACCAAAATTTATGGATTACTAATCTCATATGGTTCAAAATAATTATGAAGTATTAATGGGATAATATATTTTAAAAGTATAGAATGGAGTAATAATAATGAAGGAATACACAAGTAAAGAACTGACAGAAGCACTTCGAGCTATAAATTCCATAATAAGCAAATGCGAAAAGGCCCAGGAAAATTTCCGGAGGGGAATTCTCATCATACGCTTCTTAGAAATCGTTTAAAGGCGATGTATATCTCAAAAGAATTGATTACGGATGCTATATCTAAAATTAATAATTAAGCAGAATAATTTAATTGAACTTAGATTAGTTAAGGGTTTCTACACCGCGAAAGCAAAGCAGAAACTCTTTTTTTATTGCTCAGACTTTGAAAAACAAGTATTTTAGTTAAGAATTGAAACAATTTAAAACAAGATAAAATAATAAAAAATGTATTGACACAACCACTAAGGATCTGTATAATTTAAATAATTTTATAGGCAAATTGCTATAAATTAAGACGAAACAATAAAAGTAATACAAAAGGAGAGGAAATATGAAAAAAAGAGTATTAGCATTGGGTACTGCTGCGTGTCTGGTAATTGGAGCTCTTTCTGGTTGTGCATTTACCGGAAGCACCGGTGGAACAACTGCTGGTGAGTCTTCCCAGAGTGCAGGTGCAAGTGAATCCGTTTCTGACAAAACCACGGCTCCGGCAGCAGGTAATCAGGTACTTAGCGTTTATGCAAATGCAGAAATCAAGACTCTGGTACAGTGGGCAGCTTCTGATAGTCAGTCCTCCATGGTAAATAACAACGCATTTGAGGGTCTGCTTCGCCTGGATGAGAAAAATGAGGCCCAGCCAGCACTTGCAAAAAGTTATGATGTTTCTGATGATAAGCTTACATACACCTTTCATTTAAGAGATGGTCTGCAGTGGAGCGACGGAACTCCTTTAACTGCCAGTGATTTCGTGTTTTCCTGGTTAAAGCAGATGAGCGCAGATGCGACTAACGGCTACAGCTTTATTATGACAGATTACATTGTAAATGGTACTGAATACAATGAGGGGAAAGTTAGTGCGGAAGAAGTCGGTGTAAAAGCTGTTGACGACAAGACATTTCAGGTGACCATTAAAGCACCCACTCCTTATTTTGCACGTTTAACCGTGCTTTGCCAGTTCTTCCCTTTAAATGAGGCATATGTTACTTCAAAGGGTGATCAGTATGGTTTAAGTGCGGATAACATGATCTACTGCGGACCTTATACAATTACCAGTTACGATCCGGCAGTTGGTGCTACCCTTAAAAAGAATGAAAAGTACTGGGATGCTGCTAATGTTAAGATTGAAAATGCACAGGTAAGAGTAATGAAAGATGCTTCGGCAGCTTTAAATGCTTATCTGGCTAATGAGCTGAGCCAGGTGGCACTGGATTCTTCCAACGTGGCGGCTTATCAGAATAATCCGGAATTCAAATCAGAAAGCGAGTTCAGAACGGAATATCTTCAGTTCTCTTTAAGCAATCCTGTTATGAAAAACAAGAACATTCGTAAGGCAGTTTCTGCAGCAATAGACCGTGATACTCTGGCTAAGGTGATCCTGGCTGATGGTTCTTCCTCCAGCAACGGTCTTGTAGCAGAAGGTATGTATGGAGACGGAAGTAAGACCTTCCGTGAGCTTAACGGAAACTTATGTCCGTTTAATGCAGAAGAAGCAAAGAAGTATTGGGAAGAGGGATGTAAGGAGTTAGGTGAGACTCCGAAGCTGACACTTCTGGTACGTGATGATTCTGTGACAAAAGCTGTTGCTACTTACATACAGAGCGAGTTAAATAAGAATTTAGGTATTGATATTACAATCGATACGAAGACGGTTCAGGCAAGAAATGAATTAATGGATAACGATAATTATATGTTTGCTTCCACTGCATGGGGCGCTGACTATGATGATGCCATGACTTATCTTGATTTATGGACCAATGGTACTCCTTACCGCGGTTCCTATCAGAACGAGAATTACAATAAGCTGATCAACGATGCTAGAGTTGAGACTGATGATGCGAAGCGTCTGGATATGCTGCTGCAGGCGGAGAAACTTCTGGTTGATGAAGACGTGATTGTTGCTCCTTTGTATCACAGAGGATCCGCTACACTGACTAAATCAAATGTAAAAGGACTGGTTAACCATCCGTTTGGGCCAGATGTTGAATTTAAGTACGCTTACTTTGAATAATCCGCGGCGGGCAGAGGTTTAACCTGGCAGCTAGAATGCGGGAAATGAGAAGAGCCGCCCCTTCTTTTCAATATTGGAGGAGGACGGCTCTTTTTGGAATCTTATGAAAATAGGAATGCAAAGGAGGATACGGCATGATAAAATATATTTGCAAGCGTCTGATTTATCTTGTGCTGACATTATGGGTCATTGTAACGGCGACATTTTTTCTGATGAAGAAACTGCCCGGCTCTCCTTTTGATGCGGAACGTTTTAATATGATGTCTGCACAGCAGCAGCATGTTATTTTAGAACAGTATGGATTAAACGAGTCTCTGCCAAAACAGTATATAAAGTATATGGGAAATATTCTTCATGGAGATTTTGGAACGTCTTTTACCTATACGGGACAAAAGGTATCTACTGTAATTGGAGGTAGAATTGGTCCTTCGGCATTGATCGGAATTCAGGCGGTATTGATCGGTTTGGCACTGGGGCTTGTGCTGGGAATTATTGCGGCCTGGAAACACAACAGCGGAATTGACTACTTTACCATGATTGTGGCTGTGCTGGGAGTTTCTGTTCCCAATTTTGTGGCGGCGGCTTTGCTTCAGTATTATGTGGCTTTAAAATGGGGGATTCTCCCGGTTGGCTTCTGGACGGACTGGAGATGCTCCGTTCTCCCTTCTGTTGCCTTGTCCTTTTCTGCCACGGCTATGGTTGCGCGGTTTATCAGGACGGAGATGTTGGAAGTATTGGAACAGGATTATATTATTACTGCAAAGGCTAAGGGGCTGAGCCCTATGAAAGTACTGATGCGGCATGCTGTGAGAAACTCCATTATTCCTGTGGTAACGATTCTTGGACCGATTGTTGTTAATCTTCTGACTGGATCTCTGGCAGTAGAAAATATTTACACCATTCCGGGTATCGGCAGCTTATTTGTGGATAGCATTAAGGCCAATGATTATTCAACCATTATGGGAATCACTATTTTTTACAGCGCTTTCTACATTTTTGTGGTACTGATCGTTGACATCGCGTATTCCCTGATTGATCCAAGAATACGCCTGGCAGCAGGAAAGGAGGCGTGAGTATGGATGAGTTATTTGTAAGGGTTTATGTGGATGAATCCGAAAAGGAACATATCGCCCACCCCAATCTGACCGCATTTGAAGAAGGGTGGCTTCGATTGAAAAAAAATAAAGCGGCGGTTGCCAGTTTGTTTACCTTAATAGCGATTGGACTTTTGGCATTACTGGCGCCGGTCTTTTCTGCTTATTCTTATAAAGAAACCAATTATGATATTATATACCAGATTCCTTCCGCTGCACATCTGTTTGGAACAGATCAGTTTGGGCGGGATTTGTGGGTCAGAACCTGGATGGGAACCCGTATATCACTGCTGATTGCATTTGTGGCTGCTTTTTTGGATCTGACGGTTGGAGTGGTTTATGGAGCGGTTTCTGCTCTTATCGGCGGGAAAGTGGATGCAGTTATGCAGAGATTTATTGAAATACTGGTGGGAATTCCCCATCTGATTATTGTAATTCTATTGATGATGATTATGCCGGCTGGCATTTGGACCATTGTGGTGGCTCTTTCTATTACCGGATGGGTGAATATGGCACGTCTGGTCCGGGCGGAGATTTTAAAGCTGAAAAATCAGGAGTTTGTGTTGGCAGCCCGTGTTTTGGGGACAAGTACTCCCCGGATTATATGGAAACATCTGATACCCAATACGGTTGGGGTAATTGTTATTAATGCCATGTTCACGATTCCTTCTGCCATATTTACAGAGGCGTTTTTAAGCTTTATTGGTATTGGTATGCAGGAGCCAAAGGCTTCGCTGGGAGTTTTGATCAATAACGGATACCAGGTGCTTCGTAATTTTCCCCATGTACTGATTTTTCCTGCCATCGTGATTGTGCTTATTATGGTATGTTTCAGTATTCTTGGTGATGGTCTGCGTGATGCACTGGACCCCAGAATGAGAAAGTAGGTGAATCGTCAGTGAGCAGATTATTAGAAGTGAATCAGTTATGGGTACAGATAGAGACACAGCACGGTACGGTACAGGCAGTCCGGGGAGTCAGCTTTCATCTGGATGAACAGGAGACTCTTGCCATCGTAGGGGAATCTGGTTCCGGTAAATCTATTTCCGTAAAAAGTATTATGGGACTGCTTCCTAAAAATGGAAAGATCGTTGAAGGAAGTATTCTCCTGGAAGGAAAGGATCTTGCAAAGTTCAGTGAACGGCAGATGCAGTCAGTTAGAGGATCGGATATATCCATGATATTTCAGGATCCTATGACCTCTTTAAATCCTACTATGACTATTGGGAAACAGATCGTTGAGGTTTTAAAAGAACACCGGAAGGATATGTCAAAGGTGCAGATGAAAGAACGTGCTCTTGAACTTATCTCTCTGGTTGGTATTTCAAATCCGGAAGCCAGGTTTGATCAGTATCCTCATCAGCTTTCCGGAGGAATGAGACAAAGGGTTGTGATTGCAGTAGCTTTGGCTTGTGATCCCAGGATTCTGATAGCAGATGAACCTACTACGGCATTGGATGTGACCATTCAGGCTCAGATTCTGGACCTGATGAGGGATTTGCAGAAAAAAATTAAAACTTCCATTATTATTATCACTCACAATTTAGGTGTTGTAGCCAATATAGCAGACCGTGTGGCTGTTATGTATGGAGGACAGCTGGTGGAAACTGCTGATGTGAGAGATTTATTTTATGAAACCGCTCACCCGTATACAAAAGGGCTTCTGGCTTCTATACCAAAGGCTTCAGAAAAGGGTAGTGAGCTGACGGCAATTCCGGGAACACCTCCGGATTTGATGGAACCGCCCAAAGGATGTCCATTTGCGGCCAGATGTACGAAGACCATGGAGGTCTGCAGGCAGTATCCTCCGGAGGATATGCTTTGTGGCGAAAACCATCATGTGCGCTGCTGGCTGCTTGATGAGCGGGCGAAGGCTCTCAGGGAATAGGAGGAAATCATAATGTCGGCGGATAAGAAACCTTTATTAGAAGTAAAACATTTGAAAAAGTATTTTCATGTGGGAAAAAACCAGACCTTAAAAGCGGTAAGAGATATCAGCCTGGATATTTATAAAGGAGAGACACTGGGGCTGGTGGGCGAGAGCGGATGCGGAAAGTCTACGTTTGGACGGACGGTGATCCAGCTGTATGAGCCCACGGAAGGAACGGTGGTTTATGATGGGCAGGTAATTAATAACAGCCTGTCACAGGCCGATCGTCATACATTTACAAGAAAAATGCAGATGATTTTTCAGGATCCTTATGCTTCCTTAAATCCACGTATGAAGGTTATGGACATTATTGCAGAGGGAATGGACGCTCACGGAATCTTTAAGGGACAGGAACGGAAAAAGAAAGTGATTGAGCTTTTAGAAACGGTAGGGCTTTCCGAGGAACATGCAAACCGTTTCCCCCATGAGTTTTCTGGCGGACAGCGGCAGAGAGTGGGGATCGCCAGGGCCTTGGCGGTTGATCCGGAGTTTATAATCTGTGATGAGCCTATATCTGCTCTTGATGTTTCTATTCAGGCTCAGGTAATTAATCTGTTGAAGGAGCTGCAGAAGAAGAGAAACCTTACATACCTCTTTATTGCCCACGATCTTTCCATGGTGAAACATATTAGTGACCGGATTGGTGTTATGTATCTGGGAAGTATGGTGGAACTGGCAGACAGTGAGACTTTGTTTGATGATCCCGTGCATCCTTATACACAGGCATTGCTTTCTGCAATTCCTATCCCTGACCCGGATGTGGAGAAGAATCGGAACAGAATTATGTTGGAAGGAAGTCTTCCTGATCCCATTCGTTTGATCCAGGGGTGTCTCTTTGCCGGACGATGTCCTTATGCGGAAGAATTCTGCAGCAAAAATACACCGGAGATGAAAGAAGTAAGACCGGGACATTTTGCAGCCTGTCATAGAGTGAAATAACAGGATGGCAATGAAAAATAGATTGTTAGGAGAAAATGATGAAAGACTATATCTTGGAGGTCTGTGTGGATTCTGTGGAGTCTGCAATAGCGGCAGTACGGGGAGGAGCCCAAAGACTGGAGCTCTGTGCGAATCTGGTGATTGGAGGAACTACTCCTTCAGTAAGCCAGTTTAAGCAAATACGCAAAGCCTGTGATATTCCCATAAATGTACTGGTTAGGCCCCGGTATGGCGACTTTTTGTATACAGATTATGAGTTCCAGATGATTGCTGAGGATGCCCTGATGTTTCGGGAGCTTGGTGCAGATGGTATTGTGGCAGGCTTTTTAAAACCGGATGGAAATCTTGATGTGGAACGGTTGAAGGTGCTGAAAGAAAAGGTGGGGAACGGCAGTATGACTCTTCACCGTGCTTTCGATGTATGCCGTGATCCATATAAAAGCCTTGAGGAAGCCATAGAAGCGGGAGCAGATACCATACTGACCTCAGGGCAGCAGAACACCTGCTTTGAGGGGAGAGCGCTTTTAGGGGAACTGATCCGTAAGGCGGAAGGCAGAATTGATATCATGGCCGGCAGTGGGGTGAATGTGAGTACAATGGCCTGTCTCATGGATGAGATAGGCGCCAGGATTTTTCATATGTCAGGCAAGGAGATCGTGGACAGCGGGATGATTTACCGGAAAGAGAATGTGAGCATGGGAATTCCGGGAATCGGAGAATACGATATTTTCCGCACGCGGGAGGAAGAGATACGCCAGGCGAAAAAATTAATGGAGGAAAAAGCATGTTTACGGAAGAACGTTTAGACAGGATATTACAGATTCTTCAGACAGAGGGTATGGTGAAGGTAAAGGATTTAAGCGCCCTTTTTCAGGTGACAGAGGATTGTATACGAAAGGATTTAAAAAGCCTGGAAAATGCCGGAAAGCTGAAACGAACTTATGGGGGAGCTTTATTGTCCCAGGATTATCCATTGAAACGGGATGTAATTGACCGAAGGGATACGAATATTGAGAAAAAGATGTTAATTGCTCAAAAAGCGTTTGATCTTATAAGCGGTAATGAAACCATTTTTCTGGATATTTCCACGACTAATATTATGGTTGCGGAACTGCTTGCCAAATCCCATAAGCGGGTAACTGTAGTTACAAATATGATTGACATAATGCAGACACTGGCAGTGAATCCCAGTATCGTTGCCATTGGAACCGGAGGGATTATGTACCATACGGTAAATGGATTTATGGGAGCGGCTGCCATTGAAATCATTAAGCAGTATAGTTTTGACCGGGCCTTTATCGGGACCTGCGGCCTGGATCTTACGGATAATTCCATTACTACTCTGGGGGTAGAGGATGGGCTGACTAAGAGAGCTGCCATTGCCAGCAGCAGGCATAAGTATCTGGTAATGGAAAAGGATAAATTTTATTTTAATGATTCCTATAAATTTGCCCATTTTGATGACATAGATGGGATTATTACTGATTCAAATCCAGATGAAGCGACGTGCAAAAGGCTTTATTCAGCCGGGGTTACCATCCTTTAATCGTTTAATGAAGGCTTTATGGAAGAATACTATGAGATGATTACGCGGAGGAAAATTTGTAATGTTTACAGAACATTTGCAGAGGTATGCCCAGGAAAAATATGAACTCAGGCTTCCCTATTTAAAAGATTTAAAAGAGGAAGTTGAGAAAGCCATGGAAGGCTGTAGTGTTGAAGAACAGGTGCTCATGAAATTTTTGTATGGTACGATGCCGCTTAGGGATGCGGGAGAATATGATTTTAACGTATTCCTGGGATTTGTAAGGCATTCTCTTATGGTTTATGAGCAGATGGAATGGTGCAGGGAGATTCCGGAAGAAATCTTTTTACATCATATATTGTATTACCGGGTCAATACGGAGAACATTGAAGACTGCCGCCAGTTTTTTTATGATAAGTTAATTGACCGGGTCAGAGGACTTCCTGTGAGAGATGCAGTGCTGGAAATCAATTACTGGTGTGCGGAAAACGGAACTTATGAATCTTCTGATAATAGGACCATTTCTCCGGTAACCGTTTATAAATCAGGAAAAGGCAGATGCGGGGAAGAGTCCACCTTTGCGGTTACGGCTTTCCGGAGTGTGGGTATACCGGCGAGACAGGTATATACACCCAGATGGGCTCATTGTGATGATAACCATGCATGGGTTGAGGTATTTGTGGACGGAAAATGGCATTTTCTGGGGGCGTGTGAGCCGGAAGAAGTACTTAATAAGGGCTGGTTTACCAATGCATCTTCCAGGGCATTGCTTGTGCACACCAGAACTTTTTCTGATTATTCTGGCGATTCTTTGAAGGAGTGTCTGGGACAGGAGGATTTGCTGGTTTATTATAATGAAACGGCAACCTATGCCCGGACCAGGCTATATGAAATACAGGTGCTTGATGATGAGAGCAATCCTGTAGAAAATGCTTCGGTTTCCATTGAAATACTTAACATGGCGGAATATTGCAGCGTGGCTTCCCTACTGACGGACAATCAGGGTAAGGTGACAATTACCATTGGTTTGGGCGATGTACATGTACGGGCAGGTAAAGGAGAACTTAGCTGTGAAGCGTGGATTTTACCAGAAGTGGAAGATCATGCAGTGCTGTATCTGAGGGCTGAGAACAGAAAACCCTCTCAGGAAGTCTGGGTTGATACAGATGTAAGAGCTCCAAAGGATTATCCTATGCATACGTTTAAACTTACCAGAGAGCAAAAAGAAAGAAACAGAGACAGGATTAACAAGGCGAATCAAGTAAGGGAAGGCAGGATTGCAGGGTACTTTAGGGAAGACAGCTTAGCAAGTCCTGAGCAGGACCATATTTTACGGTTATCAGCGGGTAATTTTGATGAAATTTACAGGTTTATAAATCGGGATAATAACCCGGATCGGAAAGTTATGCTGGAGAGTCTGACTATTAAGGACTATAAGGATGCCAGCGCGGACATCCTGGAAAGTCATTTAATTGGAGCCGCTCCGTACCGTAAGACCTGGGAAGATAACAATAAACTTGGTGTTTATGCAAAGTATATACTCTGTCCCAGAATATTATTGGAAGAGATGACGGACTACAGGGGATTTATAGATGGATTCTTTGGTGAGAGTCAAAAGGAAGAATTCAGAACTAATCCCAGGGCTGTTTGGCAGTACGTGAAGCAAAACATAGGTTTTGAATCCAAGCTTGATTACAAGACTATAACTTCTACACCGGTTGGAAGCCTTAAGCTATTACAGGGTAATCCCCTTAGCCAGAAAATATTATTTGTAGCAATCTGCCGTACTTTGGGCATTCCAGCAAGGATTAATCCTGTGAATCTGGAAGCTGAGATATATGAAAACGATGGTTTTGCATCTGTAACCGGAGAGGAAGAGGGAGCAAAGCATCTGACTGGAGATAATGGAAAACTGTTATTGCGCTCAGATCTGGACATTGTACCGGCTTATTATCAGACGTGGACCATTGGTATGAAAAAAGATGGGCAGTTTGTAACTTTGGATTATACTGGATTAAAGTTTCATGAAGGCTTACTGAGTCTGGATTTAGCACCTGGAGAATACCGCCTTATTACTTCCGTCCGTCTTCCAAGCGGAAACCAAAATGCCAGTGAATATTTATTTGAGCTGAAAACTGATGAAGTAAAGTCGGTCACCATGCGCCTGCGTACTGGAAGTATGGAGGATATGCTGGTAGACTATGTAATAAATGATTTTGAAGTGAACATGAAAGATAATATAGGCGAACATACGGTTTTGGCATCGGAACTTATGGCTGAGAAAGCCAATATACTGGCTGTCTTATCTGAGGGACAGGAACCCACCGAGCACGTTCTTAACGAAATGCTGGAGCAAAAGGATTCTTTAAATACTCTCGATGCCCAGATTATTTTTCTGCTGCAAGGAGAAGCATCTTTAAAAATTTAACCGTGCAAAAGGTTCTTAAGGCAATTCCTGGAATCAGGGTGGGGTACTTTAACTTTGATGAAGGGGTAGAACCGTTGGCTCGTAAAATGTATGTGGATCCTGAAAAGCTTCCGCTTTTAATTGTCACGAATACGGGGTTGAATGCAGTTTATGCATGCAGCGGCTACAATGTGGGGAGTGTGGCGCTGATGGAGAAGCTTCTGTGCTTAAGCAAGTAAATACCTGTTTGTAAATAAAAGGACCGTCCTGAAGGATGGTTCTTTTTTGTGGGAGAAAAGAGTATGGCAGGTGTTAATCCGGTTAAGGCTTTACTAAAAAGTTACCACAATTGAGGGCATAAGTTCTTTTACACCGGTTAAATAAAGGATGATATTATCATTACAAACAAGAGAACAGGAGGCAGGAAAGTGAAGATAGTAGGAATAACAGCATGTATTGCAGGAATTGCTCATACTTACATTGCAAAAGAGAAGCTGGAGGGAGCAGCCAGGGAAATGGGTGATGAAATTAAGATAGAAACCCAGGGATCTATCGGAATTGAGAATGCACTTACACCTGAAGACATTGCCGAAGCAGATGTGGTTATCATTGCTGCAGATATTGGGATTACCAAAGACCGTTTTAAGGGGAAACCGGTGATTGAGATTCCCATCAGTCTTGTTATGAAATCTGCGAAAGGTGTAATAAAGAAGACACACGAAAAATTAGAGAAATAGTGCAAAAGGAGAGGGTAAAAAAATGAATAGTAAAAAGAATAATATTCAGCGTCATGTTATGACGGGCATATCCTACATGATACCATTTGTAGTTGCAGGCGGTTTGTTGTGCGCACTGGCAAAGGCTTTGGGAGGATACGATATTGGAAATGCGGTAGAGGCTGGGGCAACCCCTTTTAGCAATTTAAACCCGTTTACATGGCTGGGATTCTGGTGGGGTGTAAATAAGATCGGCACATATGCAATGGATTTTGCTGTTGCAGTTATGACAGCAGGTGTTGCGTATTCGATCTCCGGACGTCCTGGAATTATGCCTGGTCTGGTTATCGGTTATTGTTCATCACAGTCTAAGGCAGGCTTTCTGGGCGGATTACTGATGTCCTTCATTATCGGTTCCTTTATTAACTGGATGAAAAGTGGAGAGTTCCGAAATGGAGTCAGGGCCTTATGCCAGTAATGTTGATTCCTCTTATTTCAACTCTGGTGTGCGGTATGATATTCCTTTGTGTATTCTCAATACCAATGTCGTTCCTAATGACAAAATTCCAGGCGTGGATTATCACATTAAATGGCGGAGCAAAGGGCATAATTGGTGGTGTTATTGGATTCTGTATGGGATTTGACTTAGGCGGTCCTGTGAATAAAACAGCCTCTATGGCAGCAAATGCATTGTTGGCAGACAAGATTATGGGACCGGCAGCAGCAAAAATTATTGGTGGTATGACACCGCCAATCGGGGCATTCATCTCTACCCTCATTGCAAAGAAAAAGTTTAGTGCAGATCAGCGGGAAGCAGGAAAAGCAGCATTTCCCAATGGGATTATGTTTTATTACAGAAGGAGTTTTGCCATTTGCAGCATCAGACCCTCTGCGTTTTATACCGGCATCCGTAATTGGTTCCGCTGTTGCCGGAGCAATTGCCGTAGGATTTGGTTGTGAAAGCCCTGCAGCAGCAGGCGGAATCTTTGTTGTTCCAATGATGAAGAATCCAGTTGTATTTATTATAGCTCTTATTATAGGTTCTGTACTTACCGGTGTAATTTACGCATTTATCAAGAAACCTTTGGATGAACAGGATACCAGTATAAAAGAAGATGAAGATTTTGATTTTAATATCGAAATACAATAGACGTAAAAGTAAAATGGAGGAATATGTATTATGTTAACTTCAATGAAAACAATTCTGGATCACGCCCATAAACATCATTATGCGGTAATGGCCATGAACAGTATCAATATGGAGATGGTGAGAGGTGCGATTACAGCAGCCCAGGAAGCCTATTCCCCCATGATCATCCAGTTTGGATGCGGACAGATGAAAAATCATGCACATGCGGAGGAAATGATTCCCATGATCAGGGAACTTGCAGAGAGGGTATCGGTTCCGATTGCATTAAATCTTGATCATGCCACGGATTATCAGATTATTGCAGACTGCATTAACCGGGGATTTACAAATATCATGTTTGATGGTTCCTCTTTGTCTTATGAAGATAATATTGAAAGAACTGCAGTGGTGGTAGCAATGGCACATGCAGTGGGATGTTCCGTAGAGGGAGAATTGGGACATGTTGGCATGGCGGTGGATTCTGATGATACCAACCTGGACCTTTATACGAATCCCGATCAGGCACTGGATTTTGTAAATAGAACTGGTGTTGACGCACTGGCTGTAGCGGTGGGTACCGCCCATGGGGACTACCCCAAAGGTAAGATTCCAAAACTTGACTTTGACCGGTTAAAATTATTAAAGGAAACTGTTGATGTACCCCTGGTACTTCACGGCGGGTCCGGTTCTGGAGAAGAAAATTTGAAAAGGCCATTGAATGCGGCATTAATAAAGTAAATGTAGCTACTGACGCATTTTCCACAGGCAAACAGGCAATGATGGCGGCTCTTGAACGGGAGCCTGATATGGACTATATGCATATGTGTATGGAAGCGGAAAAAGGAATAAAAGAATTTGTAATGAATTATATGAAGATTCTTGGTTCTGCAAACCGATATAAGTTCTTAGATGCCATTGCAACGGGAAATGAATAAATAAAATGGAGAATAAATGAGTAACGCAGGTGAGAAGGCATACTTAAATAAAATACTGAAAGCTCTTTTGGACAATGAAAATATCCCGGTTTCCAGACTGGCTGATCTGCTGGGAGTTTCTGTAAAAAAACTGCCAGAACCAGGGTGGACCAGGTGGATGAATGGCTGCAGCAAAAGGAACTGGGGCATATAGAAAAGAAACCGGGGCTTGGTGTTTGTCTGTATACTACAAGGCGTACGGAGCTGCTGGCAATGGGGTATTCTGAAAGCACGGAAATAACTGAGGATATGTCAAGGAACAATCAGATGATTGGAATGCTTTTAAAGTATGCCATGGATAAGCCGGTTACTCTTTGGCAGCTGGCGGAACGCCTGTATATGAGTGCGCCTACGGTGTCTGTTCTTGTAAAGTCTGTGGAAGGCTGGTTTCAAAAATATAATATAAAGATTGTGACTGTTCGGGGCAGAGGGCTCATGCTTCAGGGTGATGAAAAAACCTACAGGCAGGCTTTAGTAAATTATATGGTCTATATTATGCCGGAAATCACAGATGCCCTTTTTGAAACTTATGCAGCCGGGGTAAATTATGCAAGGGTAAAAAGTATTATTGTGGATATGGAAAATGCATGGAGAATACAGTTTGCCGAGAACTCATTCCGGACTGCCTGGATTATGGTGTGTCTGTCCATCAAGAGAGCTGTCTATCCTCTAAAACAAGATGAGAGTGAGACGGAAGACAGCTTAAGGGATTTTACAGAATATCTGTTTGCAAAGTCAATCTATGATAAGGTGAAATCAGAGTTTTCCATTCAGGGAATGGATGAGGATACGCTTCTGCTTACCTCCATGCTGCTGTCTGCCAGAAAGATTGGAAATGACGGTACAGAAAACATGCGAACAAACCCCAGCTATTTCAATCAGCTCCTGCAGCAGTTCGTGGGAGAAGTGATCAGCACAATTGGCAATGTTTTAAATGATAATTTATCCGAAGATAAAGTGCTGTATGATGGATTGCTGATGCATATGCGTTCTGCTATTTTCAGAATGAAGTATGGTGAGGAACATCCCGATAATATCAGTAAGTTTGTAAAAATAGAGTACAAGCAGGTGTATCTGGCAACATGGTCAACAAGTTCTCTTTTTGAATCGTATTACGGGGTGCAGATCACCGAGGATGAAATATCAAACATTGCACTGTATATCCAGTCAGCACTTGTACGGAAAACCATACCCATGAAAGCACTATTGGTCAGTAATTCAGGAATGGGACCTTCCCAGCTTATGATTGATCTGATAAAAAAGAATATTCCTGAGATTATTTTCGTAAAAGCAATCAGTGAACATGATTTTAAGCCGTTTATGTGTGACCGCTATGATGTGGTTTTTACAAATATTAATTTAAAACACAGTCATGACAGAATGATAAGCATTGGACAGGCTCCTACGGATAAGGACATATTTTCTATCAGAGAAGCGGTGACCCGAATTCGAAACAGTAAAGGAAATATGCGCTTTCGGGCTTCCAGCATCTGCCATCAGCTGTTTCGTGCAGGTTATATGCTGGTTCACCCCACTGTTAAAAATAAAGATGAACTCCTTCGGCTTATGGTGAACCAGCTGCTGGAATCTGGTGATGTATCTGAGGATTATTTAAAAAATGTAATGGACAGGGAGAAAGCAACAACAACTGCTGTTGGGGGAGGTGTGGCAATTCCACACGGTAATAATCAGGCGGTCAATGAATCCAGAGTGGTGGTGGCAGTTTTGGAGAAGCCCATAGGGTGGCATGAGGATATGGTAGATGTAGTATTTCTCCTGGCACTTAAAATGGATACAGATCTCCAAAAGGCATGTACCCAGCAGTTTTACAAGGATTTTATTTCCCTGACTGAAAACGATGAGTTCATGAAACAGATACGTCAGGTGAAGACTGGACTGGACTTATACCAGTACTTTATTAAGTAGAGGAGTGAAAATATGGCTGTGAAGGCTATTTTAGATAAAGAGGTTATTGATTTGGATATGGTGGCGGAAGATAAGGAATCTGCTATCCGGTTTCTCTCAGATCTGCTTTACAAAGCAGGATACGTCTCTGATATTGATGGATTTGTAAAGGACGTATTTGTAAGAGAAAGCGAAGGAATCACAGGAATTGGAAATCATGTGGCAATTCCTCATGGAAAGTCAGATTTCGTAAAAAGTAGGAATCGCCATAGGTAAAACAAAAAAAACATGATTACATGGGAGTCTTACGATGAACAGCCAGTCCATTATATATTTCTGTTTGCAGTACCGTCTGACAATGAAAATGCAACGGTTCATTTAAAGCTGTTATCTGAACTTGCCGGAAAACTTGGTAATGAGCAGACAATGGAAAAGCTGGAGGACTGCCAAAACTTTTCTGATCTTACAGCTGCTTTTGAGTGACAGGAAATATAAGAAACAATCAGAAATGAGGAACAGGTGCAGATGAAAATAACAGAATTAAAGTATGATGGAGAGGCTCTGAAAAGAGTTTATGAAAATTATCAGTGGACAGTGGGAATCAAGAATTGGAAACCCGCCAATGATATTGAACAGGTTGGTAATCTTGAAAGACATAATTGCACAGATGAGCTGTTTGTTTTACTGAATGGAAGCTGTACTCTTGTTTATGCCACAGAAGTGGAAAGTGGACTGAATATGAAAATTGTTGAGATGAGACCACATGTAGTGTATCAGATTCCGCCTACACTTTGGCATAATACGATTATGACAAAAGAAGCAAAATTGCTGCTGATAGAAAATAGTAATACATCTATGGATAATTCAGATTTAAGGGATTTAACGAAAGAAGAGATATCCTTTCTGAAAGATCAAATAAAGTAATTATTATACTGGGGAGTATATGTAATGGCGCTGCTTTGTCAAATTGACAGGCAGCGCCTTTTTAGCTATATCTAATTATCTGTAAAGCATAAAGTGGCTAAACCTTGTGATCCGATATCTGGTAGATGAGTATTTATCAATACTTCTGTTCTGGCTAATTTACCACCTGAATCGATATGGAAAATGCTGATAGTACCCTGGTTTCCGTTAAGAACATACAGGTTATTGGCGCAGACACTGCTGTCAATTGGCGAACCTGTTCCATTGTCAGTACTGTATCTGATATTAGATACGCTCATATAGCCCTCCCAGTCTACTTCATACACGGATATGGTATTACTTCCGGCATTGGAGGTATAGGCACATCCTGGATTCTCTGAGAGTGAGATCCAGCAAGTAGCTTTTTGGTAATTTAAAACCGATGGGCTGATTACAGACAGTGTTCCATTGGGATTGACTCTGTAAGAGGATATTGCATTTGCCCCGGCTTCTGCAACCAATAGAATTTCATTGGTAAAAAAGACTGCACCAAAAGGCCCCGTTCCGCTGGAATTGCTGAAAATAGGGTCGTTTAGAGATCCGTCTGCCTGCATGGTGAAGATACTGAGCAGATTGGTGTTCCGTTCGGTGACAACGATTATTCTACCATTGTAATTAGTGACAATGCATGCAGGCTTGGCTTGCAGTGAACTTAATTGCTTTGAAGAACCTGCAATTTCTGTAAGTATGCCGTTGACATCTACATAGAAACCCATGATGTTAGAGGCAATGGTGCTTCCATTGCCTGCATTTGCGACATAAAGAAGGCCGCAATAGGCAGTCAGACTGATTGGCTGGAAACCGCCGGATGGTTTTACGTCTGCCAGAACCAATGCCCCAGAACTGGTAATTCTGAAGCTGGTGATGCTGTTGCTTCCTGCATTCACTACGAATAGAAAATGTTTGTCAGGAGAAAGTATGACAGCCCCCTGTGAACTTAGAGGGTCTTCATTTGGGGATCCTGTGCCTTTGCCGCCTGTCTGGTATGACGTTACATGAACGGTGTTATAATAAAGATCCAATTTAAGGGCTATAACTTCATTGCTGTCAGCAGCATTTGTAATAGAGTAAATTATATTTTTATATCGGCAGTTAACAGTATCGTACAATAATCACCACTCCTTATATGATTTATAATGCAATAAAAGATATTCAATATAGGGTGATACTAGTATCAATACTCTTTTCTTTTTATTTCTTAGCTATTATTTGATCCACTCTTTTTAAAATAACCCGGTTTGAATGTCCGAGGAACATAGGCACCCTTTCGATATAAACATCACTGGTATCAAGTCCGAACCAGTTTGAGGGGGAAGCAGTAAATTTCTGTATAAACAGCTTCGTGTTTAATACGAAAGAGTCCCAGGCGGATAATGTTGCGTCATGAGATAAAATTTCCTGGATAAATACAAAACGGAAATCTCCCAGCTTACGGTTTGGAAGAATGGAGTAGCTGTTTGATTGCGGTTCAATCTCCCCGTTCTCCACCAGTTCTGTTGATATCTGCCGCAAAAATACATTCAGGTTTTGATCGATACGAAAGCCCAGTTTTAACTGAATTTTTATAATGTTATTCGTATTGAATTTTTCAACTGTATATTCTGCCTGATAGGGTTCATCAGTAACGTTAACATCTACGAACCAGTAAATATCGGCTTTTTTTGGCCGTTTATCTAAAAGAAAATATAATATTTTGCGTTCAATTTCCTTTGAATTTGGGCATTTGCTTAAGCACACCAGATTGCTGGCATACTTGGGAACGTCCGGATCCTGACTTAACTGAGTCAGTAATTTTAAATAATTGTTGAGCGGTACAAATTCCTCATAACGAACCCGGATCACATGAGCTCTGTCCCAGAGATACATAATAAATAATATTGATACTGCAATGATAATAGCTACAAATCCGCCATGGAAAAACTTAACTATGTTTGCAATGAAGAAAGAAATTTCAAAACTCATAAAGAAAACAAGCATGATAACTGCAAGCAGAATGGGTGTTTTCTTTTAAGCATATAGTTATACAGAAGTACAGTTGTCATGAGCATGGTAACTGTTATTGCAAGACCATAGGCTGATTCCATTTTCTCAGAACTTTGAAAGTAGAATACAATTCCAATACAGACGATCCATAAAATCCGGTTGACTGCAGGAATATAAAGCTGTCCCTTGGAAGGGGAAGGGTATATGGTATGGAGTCTGGGAAACAAATTCAGTTTAATTGCTTCTGATACAAGGGTAAAAGAACCTGATATCAGGGCCTGAGATGCTATGATGGCGGCAAGGGTAGAAATTAAGATGCCGTAAACAAGCATACCATGGGGAATCATCTGGTAAAATGGATTGATGTCTTCTGTTAAAGCAAATACCGGATTGCTTTTTGAAGATAAGATCCATGCACCTTGACCAAAGTAGTTGAGTAATAAACATATTTTAACAAATGGCCAGGTAAAGTAAATATTCTTTCTGCCTACATGTCCCAGATCAGAGTAAAGTGCTTCTGCACCAGTAGAACACAAGAATATGCTGCCCAGGATAAAAAAGCCAAGTTTATTGTCGGGGCTGAAAAGCGTATTAATTGCATAATGGGGTGACAATGCACGCAGCAGAGAAGGATTTTGCGCGAGATTGATCACACCAAAAAAGGCCAGGCTGCAGAACCACAAAAACATAATAGGACCGAATAATTTACCAATGGAATCTGTACCAATATGTTGAATAAAAAACAGAATACAGATTATGAAGATAACCAGGGCAATGATATTTCCCTGATTGTCACCAAAAAGTTCGTGAAAGGCTGGAAGCAGTTTCAGGCCCTCTACAGCGGATGTCACGGTTACTGCAGGAGTAAGCATACCGTCTGCGAGTAGTGCGGAACCTCCGATCATTGCCGGAATAATCAGCCATCTGGAGCGGCTTCTGACCAGTGTAAAAAGGGAAAAGATACCGCCTTCTCCATTATTGTCGGCTCTTAAGGTTATAAATACGTATTTTATACTTGTTAATATAGTGAGTGTCCAAAATACCAGGGACAGGGTTCCAAGAATAAAATCTTCGGAGACAGTTTGAATACCGCCGTTTCCATATAGTACAGACTTCATTACGTAAAGCGGTGATGTGCCGATATCTCCATATACAACACCTAATGTTACCAGGATTCCTCCAAGTGTTAATTTAGAAATACTTGATTTCTTTGATATTAATTCCATGTCATCCTCTTTTTATATATTTTATTTCAAATCAAAAAAACCTTTGCTGCAAAGTAAATATTACAACAAAAGTCTTGTTACTCTCTCACGGCGCTGATTATAGTATGCTTTAATAGCCGGAATAATAATCGTCATGATGCAGCAGCGGATCACATTTTTCGTGAACTATGGGGTATTTTACAAAAAACAAAATGGGATGTCAATAAAGGATCCGTTAAGAAAGCTTGAATTCTATTACATTTAGTGATAAGTTTGTTACAGAAAAGGGAATATGTGGAGAAAGGGAAACTATATGGATACAGATAAGGTCCAACAGTTCATGAAGTCAAAAACAAAGGTTGTTTTTGGAGACTCATTTATTCTGAATCAAATGACAAGGATTCTGGGGGGTGCACAAAAGCATACATATCTGGCAGAGACTAAAAGTGGGTTTTGCTTTGTTGTTTACATATGGGATAAAAGCACTTCGTACTTTACTTATAATGAGGAAAAGGATATTTAGAAATGGATTTGGATCCGGATCGGATGGAGTTCTATCATATTGGACATTGCCTGAACAATTTGTCGGGAGCGATACAGCTAAAGTTGAAAGATTATTACGATATGGACGATGTAAATGGAATGATTCAGTATTTTAACGGATTACTTAAAGAGGTAGTGGGGCAGCAGGCGGTTAATTAAGTCGAGAGGAGTTTAATATGAATGTTATGCAGACAAAAGATAGACTTGTGGGTGAATTATCAAAATGTAACGATGTGAAAGGAATAGCACAGACTGGCGACATAAATGCAATATTGGTACCGGGGAAAAGTGATATTGATTTGTTTGTCCTTTGTACGGAAATTCCGGAGAAAAAAGAACGGGAACAAATCTATGCTTCCTTTGCCTCGGAATACTCAGAGTGTACTATGAATGTATGCAATGGAGGTATGTGGGGGTATGGGGATATACTGGTTATTGATGAAATAGAAGTTATGCCTATGTATTTTACCGTAGAAGAGATGGCGGAGTATTTGGAAGAGACTTTACAGGGGAAGCATCTTGGTATGACGGGAGGCTTCTATCCTACGGGAAGATTATCCAGCGTGGAGTCCATTCATATCCTATATGAAGAGGATTCTGTCTGGTCAGAGATGAAAACAATGGTGAAGAAATATCCGCCGGAATTGTTTCATAAGCTGTTTCAATACCATATCTCACGTGTGCTGAATGAAGAGGATCTGGGCAGAGCAATTTTGAGAAAAGATGTTCTATTTTATCATCAGGTGCTGGAAAATTCACTGGATCATCTGTTGCAGGCTCTTTATGCACTGAACCATACATATTTTCCCAGCCGGAAGAGAATTGAAGGGTATATCCGGAGGTTTGAAAGAAAACCCGAGCATTGTTATGACAGGCTTTTAAGGATTCTTGAACTGGCGGCTTACAGTGATTCCATAGAGGAATCTGTAAAGGAACTGGAATTACTGGCTGGGGATATTGAAAAGGCAGGAAACTATAATTAGATGTAGGAATATTAAATCAGCCATATAGTGAACTAATAATTCATTATTGAAGAGCAGACCGCTTACAGCAGTCTGTTTTTTACTTATTTCTCCAGTTTAGGCTGTTTTGATATGTCTATAAAAAAATCATAGGCTCTTTTCTTTTCTTCAGCGTTCAACGATAAATAAATTTCAGTCATGGTGGCTATTTTAATGTTGTCGTCAGAGAGGATATTCTTATCGGTGGATTGATATGGTTTGTCTGTGCGGTAGTTATAAGCTGTTTCTTTCAGTAATATGTTATCTTCAAACTTAAAGGTATCGCCCTGCCGTATGTCCTGTACTGTGTAATCAATGTCAAAATCATGGCTTCCTATTAAATATGCCGGAGTTGTTAATAAGATCTCAGCTAGTTTTTCCAGAATGTCTGCAGGGACTTTTCGTATACGGCCGTTTTCATATCTGAAAACAGTAGATCTAGAAATCTCTAAAAGACTTGCCACACTATCTGCGCTCATATTTAATTGTTTCCTTCTTTGCTTAATTCTTTGACCGATTATTGACATTTTACCACACCTCCTTTTGAATGTATCATATCATTAATGTTGCAAAAACGCAACACATTAAGACGCAAATATGCAATTGACAGGAAGACGTTAATACGGTTTCTAACTGTGCAATTATAAAAAACAGGCCTCCTCTCTGTTTAGACATATAGAGAGGAGGCCTTATAAAATATTATTAAATTTCATCCTACCGGAGTTCATCTCTCCAGTATGCCACTTTTCTTTCATTGATTTCTTTAATTACTTCAGGATCTACTTTATAGTTTCTGGAAATGTCCATCAGACCGTTGATCTCCTGTTGCACATCTGTAACCTGGGTATAGCAGTAGCCGCAAACATAGGGAATTTCTTTTATAGCGGTTGTAATACTGTCGAACCTCTTTAAAAAATCTTCTTTTGTATTGACTTTATTTCCATATCCCCAGCCTTCTTTATCACTGTCAAATGCAATGCCTCCAAATTCACTGATGATCACTGGCTGACCTTTGTAGGAAAAGCCGTTTGCAAGAGCGGATTTAGAAGTGGAGTGGTAGATCTCGGTTGTCATAATTTCATCCTTATACTGTGTATATCGTTTTTTGAGAATCTCGCCTGCCTCTTCATAATCATGCAGAGTAAGGATATCGGAAACGGTATGTTCCCACCCGTCATTTACAATTACCGGGCGGTGTGGGTCAATGCTCTTGGTCAGGTGATAGATAGCTTCTGTAAAGTGCTGCTGTGTTCTGTTTGTCTCAACCTGTGGTACACCCCAGGATTCGTTTAAAGGGGTCCAGGTGATAATGGAAGGGTGATTATAATTCTGTTTTACAATATCTAGCCATTCCCTTGTAAAAAGTTCCACTGCCCTGTCGGAATAAATGTAGGCAGCAGGTGCTTCGCTCCAGACCAGCATTCCCTTTACATCACACCAGTAAAGGAATCTTTCATCCTCTGTTTTCTGGTGCTTTCTTAAACCGTTATAGCCAAGTTCATGAATCCTATCAATGTCCTGGATTAATGCTTCCTCATCTGGCGGAGTCAAATGAGATTCATCCCAATATCCCTGGTCAAGGATCAGCCTTTGATACAACGGCGCTCCGTTTAGAAGAATGTTAGGACCTTCGATCCGGATCTCGCGCATTCCAAAGTAAGAGCCAATTTCATCCCACACCTCTCCATTAAACCGGGTACGAAAGCTGATGTCGTAAAGATTTGGTTCGGCAGGAGTCCATGTACGGATTCCCCAGGGGTAGCCTGCCTCTGCAGCCATCAGATCAACGGAAATTTTTGTGGGATTTTTCCCTATGGCCGTCTGAACTTTTGTCACAAATCTGCCGCCAAAGCTTACCAATGCCTCCACTTCCAGCTTTTTTCCGTCCAAAGCTTCAGGACAGTCCATCGTATATTCCAGTTCCAGTCTGCCTTCCGGCAGATTGGGAGTCATTTTCACGGAGCGCAAGCTGATATTGGGCACATACTCCATCCATACGGTCTTCCAGATTCCTGTTGTCTGAACATACCAGCAGCCGAAATTCTCGGATATCCATCGCTGTTTTCCTCTGGGCTGCTGTGCATCGGGATGATCCTCTGCTTTAACGACTACAAGGTTTTCGCCATCGGTTATAAGATTTGTAATATCAAAGGAAAAGCGGGAATATCCCCCTTCGTGCATTCCGGCCAGCTGACCATTAATCCACACCTTTGTAAGAAAATCACTTCCCTCAAAATGCAGAATCAGCTTATTGCGTGTTGTTTTTGCTTTATCAGCCTGAAATGTACGGGCATACCACACATAATGATGCATTTTTTCGTCGTGAATATTACTTTTCTTCGTTTCATAGGGAAAGGGGACACATATCTCTTTTTCCCTGTGAAAACTCTTATACCAGCCTTCTGCCTCTCCTTTGTTGCTGTCGTCAAAGCGAAAGTTCCAGATTCCGTTTAAACTGGCCCAGTCATTTCGGACAAATTGTGGTCTTGGATAATCTTTTTGATAGCATAACATGAAGTTAATTCTCCTTTATCTGTTTTATACTTATGTCAACCCTTGACGCCGGACATGGTAATTCCCTGTACAATCTGTTTTTCAAAAATCAGATATATGATAATAGCAGGAATTGATGCGATCATATTGGCCGTCATCGGTTTCACATAATCCACGGTGTAAGTTCCGGCAAAAATGGGGATTCCCACAGGCAATGTAAATTTACTGCTGTCCATAGAACAGAGTAAGGGCCAGAGATAGTTATTCCAGCTCCCTATAAATGCAAAGATACTAATGGTTGAAAGAACTGCCTTTGACAGCGGCATGACAATTTTGGAAAAAATCGTGATCTCCCCGGCGCCGTCTATTCTTGCTGCTTCAATCAGGGAATCAGGAATACCTTTAAAAAAAGTAACCATGATAATCAAATTCATGGAAACTGCCACAGATGGCAGAAGCAGACCTGCATAAGTATCAATCAGATGAATATTGTTGGCTGTAATAAACAACGGAACTATGGTAGCCTCTCCCGGAACCATGAGCCCCAGTAAAAAATAGAAGAACAGTTTATTTCTCCCCATGAATTTGATTTTAGACAGAGCATAAGCCGCCATGGCAGAGAAGAGAAGGGTCAAAATTGTAACAAGAACCGCAACTACAACGGAATTGAGAAGCCATTTGGCAACATCAGAGCCGATAATCAGATCCAGATAATTTCCAAAGGTGTATGGGGGAGAAAACCAGCTGACTACGCTTTTAATCTGCTTTCCCTCATATTGCAGAGATACAAAAAAAGCCCAGATCACAGGAGCCAGAAAAATGATAGCCAGCCCGGCTGACAAAACGGTCAGAATAAGACTTCCGGCTTTTGCTTTTTTACGCTTCATCTTTTTGTTCCCCCTTTTTCTGAATTGCCTTTTGAATCAGGGTACACACCACCAGAATAGCAAACAATACATATGACATGGCAGCCGCATATCCCATATTATTTTTGGTAAAGCCAGTTTCATAAATATACTGGATCAATGGTTTTGTGCTTCCCGCTGGTCCTCCGGCCGTGATCAGCTGAATCTGACCGAATACTTTGAAGCTTGCAATAATCTGCAGCATCACGATTAAATACGTGGTAGGTTTTAGCAGCGGGAGGACAATGGAGAATAATTGCTGCCATTTTGCAGCCCCGTCGATTTCCGCAGCTTCGTATATTTCAGGAGAGATATCCTGCAAAGCTGATAAATATAACAGCATGGAAAAACCCACCGTCCACCATACGGTCATTATGGTGACTACCGCCCATGCATGATTTGTATCAATCAGCCACTGGATTTCCGACCCTGATTTTAAGAGGCCGGTCAAATGAAGAACACCGTTCACAAAACCCATATAGGGCGCAAACATATATTTAGCAATAAAGGATGCAACCGAAACTGAGATAATACTTGGAAGATAAAATGCGATCCTCAATCCACGTCTGATCTTTACCGGCCGATTGGCAAACAGAGCAAGTATCAGAGCCATGATTACCAGAAATGGAACGGATAGTGCAACAAATATAATAGTATGTTTCAGTGCATCAATAAATTTTTGATCCGATAAAAACTTAATATAGTTATCCAGCCCTACGAACTTTACCTTCCCCATCAAGGACCATTTATGTAAACTTACATACAGCCCCTGAATGACCGGCCAAATAGTAAAAACTGTATATAAGGCCAAAAAAGGAAAGCATAATCCAAGACCTGTCGCCATATCTCTTATTTTTCTGCTTCTGCTCAAGGTATAAGTCCTCCCAATTATATAAACCGCCTTGTTCAGAGGGGGAAATGATCCCCCTCTGCTTACCTGATATTACGGAAGATTTGATTCAAGCTCATCATAAAGAGTGTCAATGCCGGATTTGGCATCACCCTTTCCTGTCCAGATCGTATCAAGGCTGTCAATCATGCCTTTCTTCATTCCGTTAAAAGTTGATACCTTAGCAGGAAGAATAGCTTTCTCAACTTCAGACATGTAACTGCTTCTGTATGGAAGAGCCTTGTATTCATCACTTGCAAGAACTTCTTTGCATGCCGGAATCTGACCGGAGCCAGCCCAGGTAACGCCGCCTTTCATGGACGCTGATACCATGAATTCCACGGCAGCCTTGCTGTCCGCCTCATTCCTTGCTTTCTTTGTTGGAAGAATGAATGTATGGGAGTCAGCCCAGCAATTATCTGTATCAAAGAGCTTAGGAAATGGTACTGGTATAAAGTTTAAGTTATCTGTCTGTTCAAAGGCTCCAACGGCCCAGGTTCCGCCTATGCAGATTCCTGCCTTGCCGCTCTGGAAAAATTTCTGATGGTCATCAATTCCTTCTTTAATATAACCTTTGTCATAAAGTCCCTTTACAAACTCTGCTGCCTTAACGGCCTTTTCCTTATCAAGAGTCACCTTTTTGCCGTCATCGCTGACAATAGGAGTACCTCCCATCTGGAAATAGGACGCCCACCATAAGCGGTAAGGGTCATCTCCGTTGCTGGTAAGAGCGATTACGGAGCCATCTGCTGGAATCACAGATTTTATTTTCTCGCAGACAGCATAAAAATCATCAGCGCTTTTGATATCGACTCCACCGCTTCCGTTTAAAGCTACTCCTGCCTGTTCTAATATATTCTTATTAAAGTACATAATCTCTGCGTGAGTGTCCAGCGGCACTGCGTAAACCTCTCCGTCAAATGTAACAGCATCAATGGAAGCCTGAGAATAATGCTGGCTCAGATCGATTCCCAACTCATTAAGATAGGGAGTGATCGGTTGCACGACGCCATCTTCCACTAACTGAGGCAGGGAAGAAGCATGGGATATACCAATATCAGGACCTTTATCAGCAGCAACAGCCGTCTGAAGCTTGGTATAATAGTCTGCCCATACCAACATGATGGATTGTACCTGCTTCGTAGGACTGGTACCATTGTAATCTTCAATCATCTTTGACATAAAGCCGCCGTCGCCTCCGCTGAATAAGGACCACATCACCAGCTTGTTGGCGTCCACTGCGACTTTCCGGATTGTTAACCGTTCCGTCGTCGTTGACATTCTTTGTTTCTTCTGCAGCAGCTGACGTTTCCCCTGACGCAGTTTCTTTGCTTTCCTGTGTACCTTTTGTTTCCTGAGTACTTCCGGCAGTCTGGGTTGATGTGCTTCCTGTACAACCAGACATCGCTGACATAACCAGTGCTGCTGCACCTAAGGCAGCCATCCATTTTTTGCTTCTTCTCATAATTACCTCCTTATTTTGTTTGAATACTTACACCATAGACCAGTACGCTGCCACTCTAGTAAAACTAATTTAATAACAGCTATGCTGATATAATAAGCAAACAATACACCTTTTTATTGTGTAAGTCAATATAATAAACTCTATAATATAAATATATTTGTACATATTTAACATTTACAACAGTAATAATGTTATAACACGTTTTTATTTTCCTCATAAAAATAGTGATTCTGTTATAATCATCAATTTCCGTTTTTCGGATAAAAGACAATAAAAAATAACCATCTGGAAATAAACTTATTTTCCAGATGGTTGTCTTTCTTTATAAATATAATTAATACTCTATCTCCATTAAAATATCCCTGGGATAATCACCGAAGGTCTTGCCAAAAAGATTAAAACCGCCTTCATATCTGGCGTTTTTCTTATTCCCAATGGTCATTGCAACAAATGGTTTTTCAGAAATTGCAATATCGCTGAGTCTGACTTTTGAAGCCTGTTCCCCATTGATATAGGTACCGTCTCCCTTAATATCCCACTTAACCCAGATTCCATATTGCGTGGAACCGTTGGGCCAGAGCGATGGCGTAAGTCTTCCTCTTCTGGAACCAAAATCTCCCGGACAGCACCAGGTGGCACATTCGATGCCGTTTACCCACAGGGTAATGTCAGATTTCCAGTCTTCGGCATAACCAGGAGCTTCCGAACATATCTCCATGGCAAAAGACAGGCTTACAGGAAGTCTGCCGGCTGGCAGCTGATTGGGAAACTTATATTGCACATATCCCTTCGACGTCCATAAAAGTCCAGCATTCATCCGTTCTGGCAGATAAAAACTGTACTCCTTGTCTTCCATTCCAACAACTCCGCTTGGTGTATATAAACCGCAGGTAGGGAAGATGCTGCAATCTACAAATGATCCCACCGGCATCTCGATACTGACTACCTGGTTAATCTGACTGCTTCTCGGAAGAAAACAAAGATTGGCATAATCCTGTTTCCGGCTGCAGACCTTCATGGTTCCGTGGCTCCCTGGCTGTTCCTCCATGCGGATTAGGTCTGCAGCTTCGAGAAGCTTTAGATGAAATGCGGTGCTGGACTGTGGGAGCTCAAGTGCTTCCGCTATCTGGCTTATGGAATAATTGTTCTGATATAACAGTTTAATGATCTCCAGCCGCACGGGGGAGGAGATTGCTTTGCCGAATTCGCAGATTTCCTTAATGTTTTCCAGGGTAAAATCTTTGATTTTTGCCATGATATCCACCCGCCTTCCTTTTTTCAAAACTTCATATGTACTTTCCGGGTCATTGTATTTGGTATTTATAATACTCTATCCTTAGGGAGACTGTCAATCCTGCCGGATTCATTTTTTAAGGACTTATTTCACCCCATAAAGCATTCCGAGTCCAGAAAGAAGCCACGGTGCTTTCACGTAGAAGGGGATGCATTTCATATTTTCTGAATGAGGAATATAATAAATTTCTGTAATTCCTTCTTTTTCCAGTTCTTTCACCAATGATTTTATATCTCCATAAAGTATTTTTTGCTCAAATAAATCGTGAAAAGCGAAAACTCCGCCTTTCTTCACCACCCTTAGAGCTTCCCGGACTACCTTACGTTTATCAGGCTGAGTCATGACCTCGTGAAAAACGAAATTACTAATTACAGCATCAAAGCTTTCGCTCTGAAACGGAAGTGCTGCAGCGTCTCCTTTTATAAAGGTAATGGGCTGAACCTGTTCAATCCGCCTGTTTTCTTCACACTGCTCCCTGGCGTAGTTCCATTGTGCTCCCCAATAGTCAATTCCGGTTATTTCTGCTTTTGGAAATGCTTTGGCGCAACGAATGGTGAGTGCGCCGGAGCCGCAGCCGATATCCAAAAGGGTGCCGTTTCCGTTCCAGATAAGATGATTCAGCAATTCGCTGTGAATGCCACTCATCACCCTTCTTCCGGTAAAGGAAAACGCATGGCGGCAGACCTGGTGATATACGGACAGTATGGCCGACAATATGGTCAGCACCAAAGCTGTGGCGGCCAGAATTTTCACCTTGAACAGATAGGTGAACAGCAGGCTGAGCGCCAGAAAGATGACGGTAACGGTCCAGAGAAACCGCATCATTGTTTTGGAAATCCAGTTTCCATAGTTTGGTTGATTCATATTCAAAATACCTCCTTTTAATGGGGCAGCATAACAGCTGCCTTTTTTTGTTATATAAAAAATCCAGGGCACCATGCCCTGGATTTTATAACTGCTCTTTACAGTTTTGAATTAAATGTGTAAACCCGCCTTCTGCATAACAAGCCAGCATATTATTGAAAAATAATGTCTGTGACCTGTCATAATTACCTTTTAATAACTGAATGTTTCCATAGATGCGCATATTTGCCAGAAGCTGTATGAATTCTGGATTAGGTACGTGACCAATGGCTTTTGTAAAATGAGTTATAAAATGCTTTGTAAGCTCCTGCTTTAGATTGTCCAGAAAATGCTCTTTTCCGCTGCCAGAGGATTTTTCCAGCAGTATGAGTATCTCTCTTCGGTATCTGAGTTCAAGATCCATCATAACCCGGTCGTTATCCAGGGCGGTAGACTGATCGTTGAGTTCCCGGTCCGAGAGGGTGTTTCCAAGATTGGTCCATTGTTCTATAACTGGTTCCACAATGGAAGAAAACAGCTGCTGTTTTCCGGAAAAATGAAAATAGAAGGCACCGGTAGTAACGCCACAGGCAGCACAAATTCTACGAAGACTGGCCTGTTTATAGCCTTTTTCATAAAATTCTTCTATACCAGCCTCTATAAGCCGCTCACGGGTTGTTCCGGTATCGGACTCCGGTGAAAACGGAATCTCCCAATTTTGCTTCATAATTACCGCCTCCAATCTTTTTATATCTGCATAACAACTGTTATGTTACCACAAATGAATGGGGCAGTCAAGAATGACTGGACGATAAAAGAAAAGGGCTGGGATCCCTTTATGGGAAACCAACCCTGAATTTTTATTTATTCACTGTCTCTGACCGATGGGAAATCAAAGCACTAAACACCATAACAACAAAAAACACGATAAGAAAAGCAACCACAGCCATTCCGTGCGCGAACCATGCGGCAATAATCATAAATACGCAGCCTGCAAGTGATAAACAGGGCATTAAGATACGATTAAAGAAGTTAAGTCCTTTGCTCTTTACCATAAACATAATAAAGATCGGAACGTATAAAGCATAAACAGTGACAATCGGAAGTTCGGAAGAATCAAAAGTGAAAAATCCGAACCAGCTGGCAGTCAGATTTGCTCCGTAGAAATAGAACAGCCAGATGCCGCAAAGAAATAACCCTAAAATAGCTGAATTAACAGGCATGTTGGTCATGGAATCTACCTGACTGAAAACCTTTGGTTTTGGTCCTAAGCCCCTGGCAGCAAGAGAATAAATTCCCGGGTGCAGCCAAGCATCAGCCCGTTTAACGTACCCAGACAAGAGATAATTACAAATACAAATAACAGATTTCCGCCTATTGAAGTGAAAACAGTCTGGAATGCCAGCTTGGCACCAGCTTCACCACCTGCCATGATTATTTCATTTTTAACGGTTCCTGCAAGTCCGATGTAATACAGGATATACGCTGCCATAGTGATTAAAGTACCGGATATTAAGGCAAGAGGCAGATTTCTTTTTGCATTTCTAAGTTCTGCATTGATACAGGTTGCAATGATCCAGCCCTCATAGGCGAAGCTGGCTGCAACAACAGCTGTAAATAGCCCGTTGGCAGTGCTGGCAGATACAGTATGGGTAAAATTATAAGCAGTCATTCCGTTGCGAAGTCCTGTAAAGGTCCCTACAATTGCCATAAGGAATAAAGGAATGAGCTTAATGACAGTGGTGCTCACCTGAAATTTTCCTGCTAAAACAGGGGATAATGCGTTGATTGTAAAGCTGGAAACCAGATAAAGACAGGCGATGGTCATACATTCTCCGCCGGTAATGGAAAAACCGAAGATGACACAGGTATACCGGGCGGATACCCATGCAAGGACTGAAGTAATGGTAGGGTAGTAAATAATTGCCATAAAACTTCCCACATAATAGGCATATTTTTTTCCTACGGTTGCTTCAGCATAATCCACAATACCGTTAATGTACTGATATTTCGTAGCCATAACAGAAAATGTGTACGCACAGGAAATCATAATAATACCGCCTATGATCCAGGCCAGAATTCCCTGCTTTAAGTTTCCCCCTGTTGCAGTCAGAATCTTTTCCGCTTTAAAAAAAACACCGCTTCCAATTACGATGCCTACAACCATCGCAATGGCTGTAAATAGTCCATACTTTTTTTCTAATTTTGATTCCATAGTTCAACTGTTCCTGCTTTTCTATAGTATTGTTTATATAAAAAAATCCTTTTTATTTTATCATAAAATGAAATACAAATCAGCAAGATTTTATTACCAGAAGCAAGATTTTTTACTGGTATAAAATCCTTAAGCAGCAGGATTAAGTTATAGCTTTCGGTACTTTGGCTGTTCGGATAAATCCACCATATAATCGCTGGCTTTTCTCTTACCGGAATCAGTCAGAGTCAGATAGATCTTTGCCATGGCAGTAATCTTATCTTTGTCGTCCGGATCGGCGCTGTTAATTATGGAAACTAAGCTGTCATTGGTGTGATATCCTTTTCCTTCATCTTCACGGAAGAAATCTTCGCTTCCACTTGCAGGCAGATGATTCCATGGGGAAGCATCGGCTCCGGAATCTGGGTATTCAAAACAGTCATCCTGCCAACCCATTAAATAAGCAGGTAGTTCTAAGAATGACCGCCAGCTTTTCTAAAACATTAGCAGGAACTTTTTCTATTTGTCCGTTCTCATATCTGAAGATCGTAGACCGTGAAACGCCTAGCTCATCGGCTATATCGTCAGCGCTCATTTCCAATTGTTTTCTTCTTTCTTTAATTCTCTGACCAGTGATTGACATGTTCATACCTCCTGCTAGTATCATACCATTGATGTTGCAAAAATGCAACACTTATGGCCCCTGGCTGACTTTGTATATTGACATTTAATTTTTTATAAGCTATTCTTATGACATAATAGTGGCACAAATGCAACGGAAAAGAGGTGACAAACTATAAATAGTCAAGAGGTTTTATACAAATTTTTTGATATAAAAAAAGAGTAACTTTAATAAGCCATCTGAATACACCGTATTTCAGATGAATACAAAATTTTATTAGAAAGATGTTTTAGCGAAGTTTTTGAATGTTATAGTCTACTTCTTGCCTCTCTCCAATGCATAGATGACTCTAACAAGCTTCTTCGCCACATGAGTAATAGCTACTCGATGTGGTTTGCCTTCTCCGCGTTTCTTGGCATAATAAGTTGCAAATGTTATATCGAAACGGATTAATGGAAGGCAACAATTAATAAGAACATATCGCAGCTGAGATGATCCACGCTTCACCATTCTACCACCGTGTGATTCTGTTCCAGAATCATTTATGCCTGGTTCTATTCCAGCAAAGGCAAGCATCTGACCTGGGTTTGAAAAGTTCGATATATCGCCGTATTCAGAGTAAATAACGGCGGCAGATATTGGACCGATGCCCGGAACTGACATGTAATGAGGATGGACCTCTTCAATTAGTTTATTGATTTCATTCTCAAGAGTACCTATTTCTTTTACAAGAGATTTGTAAAGAGTAAGTAAGCTGTTCAGTTCAACATCAAAGATAGAATTATTTACTCCCACAGTATTTGTGGCAAGTTCCTTCAACTCCAGGAACTGCTGAGGAGAAAACTTGCCTCTTGATATAGAACGAAGTTTGTCATAAGATACTGAATTCATTCTTGCCATCTTTTCAGCGGAACCGTAGTTTTCAAGCAGATACAGAGCGGTCTTAGATAAACGCTCATGAAAGAAAGGCTTGAATTCAGGAAAGGTGTGATCTAGCACATTGGTAATCTTTATAAGATAAAAGAACGCTGCCGAACTAACCTATCACGCAAACGAGTTAATGACTTTAAGGAATAAGCGTGGTAAAATCCTTTGAATGGGGTTTGTATTCAACAGTCATTAACCACCGGGCTATTGATTCGCAGTCAATAGAGTCGGTCTTGGTTCGCCTTAGAGATGTGGATTTCTTGTATTCCTTGATGAGAACTGGATTAATTTCCATGAAGCTGTGATTGGCATTTTCAAGGAAGAGTTCGAGATTGAGGGCATAGTGGGCTGTTGATTCGAACCCTATTTTTTATATCCTGTGGATTGAGAGAGAATTAAAATAGTGAGTAGCTGCTCAAAACCTGTCTTATCATTTTAACAGTAAATTTTGAAACAATCTTTTGATCAGCAGCAGATATAATGCAGCAATCATGTTTGTACTTGGAAATATCAATTCCAACAAAGTACATGGACATAGAGTGAAACCTCCTGATATGTATATTGGCACTGTTGTCTTCCACAGAGAATCCGGCTGTGTAATCACGTAAATAGAAACGTCAGGCGTTAACAAACTGATTAACAGTAATAGACGAAAAGCTGTGGTCTGAGTCACCTCGGAACAGTCAAAGCTGTAATTATATAGGTACAGATCCACAGTGCCTTTTCAAAATATATCAGAGATGGATTAAAATGCCCAGAGAATCTGGGAGAAAGGAAAAATCCAATTACCATCTAAGATAATTGGATTATACGTGAATTATTTGAATATATACATGTTAAAGAATAAGATAGCGAATTCTGGATTGACACAAGAATCAATTGCAGACGCTATGGGTATCAGCAGATGTACTTTTTACCGTAAGATGAAAAAAGAGGGCAATACTTTCACTGTGCAGGAAATGAACAGAATGATAAAGTTCATATCTTTGACAAAGGAAGAAGCAGCTAAAATTTTTTTACCACCAAAGTAGCATAAATGCGATAATATCATATAGATTGCCCAGTCAATTTGCAGATGGGGTGTTTGGTACAGTCAGGCACAGCATCTGCAGTTTTATTGTTATCTATTTAGGCAGAGGATATTTAATAATTTCTATTTTTAACACCAAATTATTTATATATATTGTGTTAATGTCAAAATTGAATCATATTGTTACATAATTATCAAAATAGGTGTTGACAATTCAATAATTAATGAAATAAACTAGAGACGGGCAAACTAAAATTCTGAGGTTTGCTTCAGGATCATGGTGAAAGAGGTAATTCGTTTGCCTTGATACATCATATCAGAAGGGGGCAGATATGGATAAATCGGTAAAAGAAGACAAATTTTCAAACGCCTATGAATATATAAAAAATAAGATCATACTGGGCGAATATCTTCCTTTGCAGGATATTTCTGATATGGAGTTACAGAAAGAATTAGGCATGAGCAGGACTCCCATCCGCGAAGCGATTCTAAAATTGGAAAAGGACTCATTTGTTAAAATATATCCTCGAAAAGGAACCTTAGTTGGAGAAATCGATTATAATCTGGTAAATGCAATTTATGAGGTGCGTTTACTGAATGAGCCTTATTTAGCGGTGGAGTGTTATAACAGATTAAGCAAGGACTGGCTTAAAATGTATGATTCCTTTCAGAATCCACCTGAGTTTAAAGATCATGAAGAATATGTGAAATATTACACCAGGTTAGACGATTGTTTACATAATACGGTCATCTCTCAGTCTCAAAATAGCTTTTTGAAAGAGTTGCTGAACGTGGTAGCAGATCACAGTAACAGAATACGGGTATATTGTGCAAAGGTTAACTTAAACTATACACTTTCCATTGAGGAGCATCTGGAAATTATAAATTCAATGCTTTGTAATAATGATGCAGATGTTCTTGAAAATTATAAAATGCACATTAGAAATTCCTGGAATAATGCGATGGATTTGATTTTCCCTAAAAAATCCATAATGTAATATTATAAAATAGAAGAATACGTTAAACCAATATTGAATGTTGAGAATATGCTTAAAAGCACATTTTCAGCATTCTTTTTTTGCTCATGGAAAAAGTATCTGTTGCAAAATAAATGGCACAAAAAGCAGAAGATTAAAATGTTTCAAATATGCAAATATACCAATCAAATATTATACAATTAAGAAAATTTATATAAAATATACAGAAAATAGCTTGACTAGAGACCTTTGTTAGTATATTATGTGGCTATATTTGATCTGATATATTAGTTAAATATAAGTAAAATAACAGGTGAATAAAAGAGAAATTCAGATTCTCTCAATCTAAGAAAGCCAGGAGAAGGGGCTTTTCTGTTAACCACGATATCTTATTAAAGATAATAATAAAAAATGGAGGAAGTAAAAATGAAAAAGCAGTTATCTAAAATTCTTGCACTCGGTTTAAGTTTAACAATGTTCTTAACCGCATGCGGAGCAGGAAAAACAAGTACAAAGACAGATGAAACCACGACAGGTGCAGCTGTTTCGGGAGAGTACAACGGGTACAGCTGAGGCTGGAGAGATATTTATAATAGGAAATCCCCAGCCTTTGACTGGTGTCAATGCACAGGTTGGAGAATCTGCCAATATGGCAGCTGAACTGGCTGTTAAGGTAATTAATAAGGAGGGCGGTTTTAATGGAGTGCCAATTAAGCTTGTAAATTATGATGATCAGGGTTCTCCTGAGGAAGCGGTTAAGATTGCCAATAAGATGATCCAGGTAGATAAGGTGGATGCCATCCTGGGATCCTTAACAAGCAGCAATGTACTTGCAGCAGGCGGAATCTATAATGAAGCTAAGATTCCTACGATTGGAACCGGGAACAGTCCCACATGGATGCAGCAGGGGTGGGAGTATGTTTTCCGTGCAGGATTAAACACCGCTCTTTCCATGCCTCATGTTACTGAAAAAATGCTGAATTTAGATGTTAAGAAGGTAGCAGTATTCCGCGGTCTGGATGATGCTGCAAAAACCAGCGCTGAAACATTTATAGAAGAAGCAAAAAAGGCTGGAATTGAAGTTACTACCATTGAAAGTTACACAGAGGGGGACACAGATTTCTCCGGTCAGGTTGCTAAGATGATTAATTCTAAGCCAGACGCAGTATTCTGCTCTACCAATGGTCCGACTCAGGCTATTTTTGCAAAGCAGCTGCGGCAGCTTGGATTTGATAAACTCTGCTTTAACCGTGAGGGGATTCCGGTTGATACAATTAATGTGGCAGGGGATGCAGTCAACAACTGGGTATTTGCTTATCCTTACGTGGTATACAACAGTATTGAAGAAGCGAAAGATCCTGAAATGAAGGAATTTTTGGAGCTTTACGTTCAGGCGTATGGTGTAATGCCGTTCCATGACTGCGCATACAGAAGCTGGGATGCCATGATGGTATTCTGGGAGGCCTCCAAGATAGCAGGAAGCAATGATAAGGAAGCAATAAAAGATGCAATCAGCAAGATTAAGGATTTTAAATCTCTTGGAGGCATGCTTGATTTCACTGACGGAACCCGGGAAGGGCTTCATACGCTTAACGATTACATTATTATTGATGGAAAATACTTAGACTTTAATGAGTGGATTAAGGCAGGAAATATAACTAAACTGGCAGAGTGATAAAACATATAGTATGGTCCGCCTATATCCGGTCAGGTGGAATATAGGCGGTTTCCTTGGAGGTAAGAAATGATAATACAAATTCTTGTTTCGGGTCTTGTGCTGGGCTGCGTTTATGGACTGATCGCCCTGGGTTACAGCCTGATCTACAAAGCATCAGGTATGCTTAACTTTACACAAGGCGATATTCTTACATTAGGCGCATTTTTGGGATATACCTTTTATGGGGTTTTTCATATTCCCTTTATTTTTACAGTAATTATTGTTTTTATTATTATGCTGGGGTTTGGAATGGTTTTGGAGAAGGGCATCATCAGTAAGCTTGTAGCTAAGGGAACCTTGCCAATTTATACGGTTCTGGCAACCATTGCGGTTTCCTATATCATTCAGAATGGATCTATGCTGGTATGGGGAACCCAGTCCATTAACTTTCCAAGAATATTTCATGTTACCAATATAAGAATTCTTGGTGTAAACATTCAGACAGAAGCATTTGTCTGTATTTTAGTTTCTATGATATGTATGGTTTCTCTTCATATCTTTATGAAGCATACCAGGTTTGGGACTTCTATGAGAGCCGCCGCCATGGACCCCCTGGCTGCCAGAAGTCTTGGAATTAATGTATCTTTGGCTACCGGGCTAACCTGGGGTATTTCTGCAGCAGTGGCTGCGCTGGCAGGTATGCTGATCGGACCTCTTTACGGGGTATATACAACTTTGGGTGCGACCATTGGAAGAAAAGGTTTTGCCAGTGCAGTAATGGGAGGCTACGGCAATATGTACGGCGCCATGCTTGGAGGTGCGATTCTTGGATTGGTGGAAACGTTTACTTCCGCTTATATTTCCTCCTCTTATAAAGATCTGGTGGCTTATATCCTGTTAATTACGTTTTTATTTATTAAGCCCACCGGTATTTTAATGAGCGGGCAATTCAGGATTAGGGAGGAGAATAGAATGAATCTACGATTAAAAAACGCAATATTAAACCGAAAAAAAGACTTAATTATTCTTTTAGTCCTCTTATTGATGCCTGTGTTTCTCAATGTAATACATTTTGAGTATGCATTTACAATTGTGAGCTTTATCTTTATTTACATCATAGCAGTGTCGGGTCTGGATATTGTGTTTGGTTATAGCGGCCAGATATCGCTGGGGCATGCAGCCTTTTTTGCTATTGGGGCTTATGGATCTGCGATTCTACATAAATATACACATATTCCGGTGATTCTTACCATGGTAATTGCAGCTTTTCTTGCGGCTTTTATCGGTGCAGGTCTGGCTTATCCTGCTTCTAAGCTGGTTTTTCATTTCCTTTCCCTGGCGACAATTGCCTTCGGAGAGATCGTGTATCAGCTGGTAGCCCAGTCCCCGTATGATATTACGGGCAATTTTACAGGCTTTTTTACAGATTCTGTAAGCGTTTTTGGATATAAACTGAATACCTACAGCAAGTTTTATTATTTTGGACTGATCAGTGTGCTTATTTTTCTGCTTATAAAAAACAATCTAATAAAATCCAAAGTAGGACGGGCTTTTATAGCAATCAGAGAGAACTCCCATGCAGCGGATGGAATGGGAATCAATGTTCGGAATTATAAAATCCTGGCATTTGCCATCAGCGCATTTTTTACAGCTTTTGCTGGTGGTATGTACGCTCACTGCGTAAAGTTCATCAGCCCGGACACATTTATGTACAAGCAGTCTGTTATGTTTCTTACCATGCTTTTATTTGGCGGAACGGCTTCCCGCTTCGGCCCCATTTTCGGTGCAGTATCTGTACTTATATTAAATGAGGCGCTCCGTGCTACGGAAAAGTATCAGTTGTTAATTTACGGTGTTTTGCTGTTAATTGTAATTGTTGTGCTGCCAGGAGGCCTTTATGGGGCATATCAGGACGTTGCAGTAAAATTCAAAAAGAAAGGAGTAAATAAATGCTGAAGGTCAAAAACGTTACCTTAAGGTTTGGCGGTCTGGTGGCGAATAATGATGTTTCCATGGAAGTAAGAGATGGGAAAATCACTGGCCTCATTGGTCCAAACGGTGCGGGTAAAACAACTTTTTTCAACTGCATCAGTGGTGTTTATACTCCAAATGAAGGAAAGATAATATTTGATGGGAAAGAAATTCAGGGCTACCGTCCTTATCAGATCAATAAAGCGGGAATTAGCCGAACCTATCAGATCATCAATCTGTTTAAAAAAATGAAAGTATATGAAAATGTAATCGTAGGAATGCATTCCAGATTAAATTCCAGCGTTACAGATTCTCTTTTTAAGACAAAAAAAGAAAGAGAAGAGGAGAAGAGGGCTTATGAAAAGGCTTTGGAATTGCTGGATTTTGTAGGTCTTCTGGAATTGAAGGATGAACCGGCAGGTTCCCTTTCCTATGGAAAACAGAGGCTTCTTGAGATCTGCCGGGCCCTGGCAAGTGATCCAAAGATACTGCTGCTTGATGAGCCTGCTGCAGGAATGAATGCCACAGAGAAGAATGAGCTTGATGTGTTGTGCAAGAAAATAGTGGAAAGAGGGGTCAGCATTCTGATCATTGAACATGATATGAAGCTGATGATGGGGCTTGCTGATTATATGTATGTATTAAACTATGGTAAGCTGCTTGCAGAAGGCGCTCCTTTGGAAATCCAGAACAATCCTGCCGTGATTGAAGCTTACCTGGGAGGTGAATGATGGGAAAACATTTATTGGAATTGAAAAACCTTCAGTATTCTTATGGAAATATTAAAGTGGTGCATGGGATTGACCTCTATGTGGATGAAGGTGAGATTGTAACCATAATAGGTGCCAATGGAGCTGGAAAAACCACAACTCTTCAGACCGTTTCCGGGCTGACGGCAGCATCCGGTGTAAAAGGGGAAATTCTTTTTGACGGCAGGAACATTGGAAGAACCAGAGGGCATTTAATTGCAGGTCAGGGTCTGGTACAGGTTTTAGAGGGAAGGCATGTATTCTCAAAGCTTACTGTTGCAGAGAATATTCAGATGGGAACCTATATTCGTAAGGATAAGGCAAATATTAACAAGGATATTGATCAGGTATATGAAATGTTCCCAAGATTGTATGAACGAAGAACCCAGCTTGCGGGTACTCTCTCCGGAGGAGAGCAGCAGATGCTGGCAATCGGCCGGGCCCTGCTGTGCAATCCCAGAATGATTTTGCTGGATGAACCTTCGCTGGGACTGGCACCAATTATTATAAAAGAAATTTTTGAATCCATTGTTCGTATTAACAAGCAGGGAACTTCCGTTCTTTTTGTGGAGCAGAATTCGAAAATAGCTTTGAATGTGGCGGATCGGGGTTATGTGATGCAGAATGGAGAAATTATTCTTCACGACACCAGTGTGAATCTGCTTCGGAATGAAGAGGTAAAAAAAGCTTATTTAGGTGAATAAAGGGGGTATTAACATGAGAGAAAGACCTTTTGTGGCTAACTTAGTAAAGGATGTAACGGTGCCGAGAATGTTCCGGGTCCGTCAGATATTTCCCCGTAATAAAATCGAACCAGAAGAGATACCAGACATAATAAAGAAACTGCTTTCAGAAGAAAAGTTTTCTTCCCAGATTAAACCGGGAATGAAAATTGCTATTACAGCAGGTTCCAGGGGAATAGCAAATAATGCGTTAACTACAAAGTGCATTGCGGATTTTATTAAATCAAAAGGTGCACAGCCCTTTGTGGTTCCTGCCATGGGAAGCCATGGGGGGAGTACTGCTGCGGGACAGAGGGAGATTCTAAGGGGATATGGTATTACAGAAGAATATCTTCAGTGCCCCATCCTTTCTTCTATGGAGGTAAAGAAAATCGGAGTGAATGAAGAAGGAACGGATGTTTACATAGATAAATACGCAGCGGAACCCGATGGTATTGTCATTGGCTGCAGAATCAAACCTCATACGGCGTTCCGTGGTCCCTATGAAAGCGGAATTATGAAAATGATGGCAATTGGATTGGGAAAACAGTATGGAGCGCAAGTCTGTCATGAAGCAGGATTTAAACATATGGCAAAATGTGCCTTTGTTCGGTAAGGCCATAATCAGGCATGCTCCAGTCTTATTTGCAGTTCCAACCATAGAAAATGCCTACGATGAGACCTGTAAGATCGTAGCGGTAAATGCAGATGAGATTGAGGAAATGGAGCCAGTCCTTTTAAAAGAAGCCGCCTCCTATATGGCAAGAATTCTGGTGGATTCCTGTGATGTTTTAGTTGTGGATGAGATAGGAAAAAACTATAGCGGTGACGGAATGGATCCCAATATAACCGGAACCTTTTGTTCTCCTTATGCATCTGGCGGGATAGCTGCCCAAAGGGTGGCGGTTCTGGATTTAAGCAAAGAAACCCACGGAAACGGCATTGGATTAGGATTCTCAAGCGCTACCACAAAACGTGTTTTTGATAAACTGGATTTAGCCTCCATGTATCCAAACGCAATCACCTGTACCGTGCTTGGAGGAGTCCGGATTCCAATTATAATGGAAAGTGATAAGGAAGCAATTCAGGTTTGTATTAAAAGCTGCAACGAAATCGACAAGACCCGGCCAAGAGTTGTCAGAATTCCCAACAGCCTCCATCTGGAGCATATTATGCTTTCCGAGGATTACTTAGAAGAAATTAAGGGAATGGAAACGATTGAGATAGAATCTGAGCCAATGGATCTGCCTTTTGATGAGGATGGAATGCTATGGTAGGTTCAGAAAATAAGGAGAAGTGACAAAATGAAAGCAATTTATATAGTGGAACCTGGAAAGGTGGAAGTGAAAGAGGTTGAAAAACCAGTAAGAAAGCCGGGAGAGGCATTGCTGAAAATTTTATACGGAGGTATTTGCGGAAGCGATTTAGGCTCTTACCGGGGAACATTTGCGTATTTTGATTATCCCAGAATTCCAGGACATGAATTTAGTGCAGAGATAATGGAAGTTGATGAAAACAATGAATACGGTTTAAAAAAAGGAATGATTGTTACCTGTAACCCTTATTTTAACTGTGATGCCTGCTACAGCTGTGAAAAAGGGCTTGTCAATGCCTGCATGGATAATCACACCATGGGCTGCCAGACGGATGGTGCCTTCTGCCAATACATCACCATGCCTTTGGAACGAATATTTGATGGAAAAGGACTTTCTCCCAAGGTGCTGACAGCTATTGAACCTTTCTGTATTGGTTATCATGGGATACAGCGTGCTGGAATTAAGCCGGGAGATAAAGTGCTGGTGGTAGGGTCTGGAACCATCGGAGTACTGGCTGCTATTGCGGCAAAGGCTCTGGGAGGCCAGGTTTACATATCTGATGTGGCAAAAGAAAAGCTTGATTATGCAATGGAGCATTTTGACTTTGCAGGAACTATCTTAAATGACAGCCCTCATGCGCTTCTTCAGGCGGCCAGAGAGATTACTGGCAGTATTACAATTAACGGCAATGAAGCCGTTTATGGATTTGATGTATGCATTGAGGCGGTAGGTCAGCCCTCCACCTTTCAGGATTGTATTGAGGCGGCAGCATTTGGAGGAAAAGTGGTTATTATTGGTGTTGGCAAAAAGAATCTGGACTTCAATTTTACTATGATACAGAAGAAAGAACTGAATGTCTTTGGCAGCCGGAATGCTATGAATAAGGATTTTATAGAATTAATAGATCTGGTAAAAGATGGAGGAGTCGATCTGGATAAGGTTATTACCCATGAATATCCTTATGAGGAAGGGGCAAAGGCCTTTGAAGATTTCAGCAGTAATGGTGCACATATGCTAAAGGTACTTTTAGATTTTACAAAGTAACTGTTTGTCAGGAATACGTTCGGATTGATGGAAAACGATTCAATCCGAACGTTTCTTTTGATGTTAATATTATACCGCTGTTCTGAAAATGCAATAGGAAGTGACGCATAACAGGGATTTGGATATTGACTTTTCATTTTCAATGAGCTATTCTTATATTGTGTAGTAGCATAAATGCAACTGGGGAGGGGTGAGTTATTTGAATATACAAAAGTTAAAAGGGAAGATGGCTGAGTCTGGTATTACCCAGGAGGCAATCGCTGATGCCATCGGAATGAGCAGATGTACATTTTACCGGAAGATGAAACGAAGGGGAGATACGTTTACTGTGGAAGAGATGAACAAAATTGTAAAGATAATACCTCTGAGCAGAGAAGAGGCTATCACTATTTTTTTACCCTGTGAGTTGCATGAATGCGACTGAAAAAGATGGATAGGGAGCTGGAGGTTTATATGATTATCCCACTTGACTCAGAGATAATAGGGAATCTGACAAAGACAGAACTTGAAATTACTAATTTTATTAATAGCCATGAGAATACTTTACATACAATGTCTATTGTTGATATTGCTTTTGAAACTTACTCTTCTCCGTCAACGGTATCAAGAGCAATACGCAAGTGTGGTCTGAATGGATTTAATGAATTAAGGTATCGTTCCGGGAATAAAGTAAAAAGTGAAGAAATTCAGAGTATGAATGAGCTTTTTAATAAAACGCTTATTGAGGCTCAGGCGGTGCACGAACGTATTTCACTGACAGATATTCTCACAGTGATTCAATGTTTAAAAGAGGCCCGTCAGATATCGGTCTTTGCCAGGGGCCTTACTACCTATGTAGCGCAGGAGTTATCATTAAAACTGCAGCTTCTGGATTACAATGTTTTTTTTACCGATGACCCTAATATTATGCAGGTGAAAGCTTCAAAACTGAAAGAACGGGATGTCTTGTTTATTTTATCTTTGAACGGACAGACTCCGGAACTGATTTCTTCGGCTGTTACAGCCAATCAAAAAGGGAAACTGCGTGATTTCCTGCTGCTGTAATCCCAAATCCAGACTAATATCATCAAGTAAAATTTCTCTGGTTGGATTTAAGCATTCTCATCAGGCTATTAAGGAATTTGAAGTTTCTTCAAGAATCCCTCTCTATATGATCTGCAGGATCATTATTGATTATATGTCAGCCGATTCCTGATCGCCACCTCCGTTTAGCCCTGTAGTTCTGTCAATTGGGAAGTTTCAGTCTTGAAAGGCGGGTTCTCCAGAATCTGCCTTTTTTATTTTATTACACGGAAAAAAGGAGTCATCTATTCTATTGTAACTCTTACAGAGTTTTCAAAGCAGTAATCCGAAAGTTCATTTCCCAATCCCGGCAACTCAGGTACTGAAATATATCCATCCTTTGGCTGATAATCATACTTACATAACAGCTTGTTATATGTATGCAGATTATAGACATGGTGTTCATGGATTAAGAAATTCGGTATGGCTGTTTCCAGATGAAGGGCTGCAGCTGTTGATAATGGACTTGCACAGACATGAGCCTGCACCCCTACATCATAACAATATGCCATATCGCAGATCTTCTTTGCTTCTGTCAGTCCTCCGGTGTTTCCGATGTCCGGCTGAATGACCTGTATGGAGTTATCCTTAAAGTATGGGGCAAATCCCCAGCGTGTATAGATTCTTTCCCCATGGGAGATAGGGATTGATGTTTGTTCTGACACAAATTTATTAAGCCCCGGATCAGGAGTGGTAGGCTCTTCAAAAGAAGATATTGTATTCCTTAACCAGATTTCCCAGCTGAATAGCGGATTGAGCATTTAGATTGGAATGGTTTTCCATAATGATATCCACATCAGGTCCGACCGCTGCTCTGACTGTTTTGACCCGGTCCATTACAATTTTTAAGTTTTCTCCGCTTAAATATTTGGAAGTATCTTCACTGGTATAGCGGTGGCCGTCCAGTGCAAAGGTGAAGAAATCTATCTTTATGGCATCGTAGCCATCTGCCACTGCTTTTTCTGCATAGTGAGCATAATCTTCTAAAGAGGTCGCAGCTTTTTTTGTTTCACCCCAGCCAAATTGTAGCTGGCTTGCATAACACCTGAGCCTGTCTCTCATTTTTCCACCCAGAAGTTGATAGACCGGAACATTAAAATGCTTTCCTTTGATATCCCAAAGTGCAATATCCAGGGCAGATATACCGCTAAATATAACCGGTCCCCCCGTTCTGTCCCCAAAACGTTGACTTATATAATTTATGCCAGATCACCTCATGTTGCAGAGGGTCCATCCCCAGGATCAGCTTAGCCAGATCCTGAATCATTCCATAAGCAGCAGTGGAACCGGTTCCATATGCCATGGCTGCTTCTCCATCTCCATAGATTCCTGCATCTGTATAGATTCTGCACACGATTGGCCGCCAGCCTGGATTATCCACTGGCTTCACATTGATCTGCATGACATCAACCTTTGTAATCTTCATCACTTTCACCTGTCCTTTTTTATATAATTAGAATCCTGGTACATAGCATCCTTTGAAAATCCGGTTAATTTCTTCTCTCATTTCATCGCTCGTGTAAGCTGAAATTAAATCCTTTGCCCACTTTTCTCCCTCCATAGAAGGATTAATGACAAAGCCTACACCGAAATCCTTTAAATCCCCGGACACACATATCTCAGTATCAAGAGGTATGTTATTGCTTACAATAAACATCTTAGCAGTGGCACAGGCATCAACATCGGGCATGGAACTGACTACCTGATGGGAATGAAGTTCATTGATTTTTAAATTCTTGGGATTTTCCACAATATCCAGTGTGGTGGGAATTTTAACGGAATCTTTTAATTTAATCAGCCCTTCCTGCTCCATCAGAAGTAATGCTCTTGCCATGTTGCTGCTGTCCTGGGGAATTGAAATGGTAGCTCCGTCCGGCAATTCTGAAGTGCTTTTGTATTTATTAGAATACATTCCGAACACATTGTAATGGATATATGGGGTGAGCATGATCATATTTCTGTTTTTTAGATTCGTTATATGCATCCATCCATGGCTTATGCTGGTGGAGGGATGCATCGATTTCTCCCGTCATGGTTGCTTCATTCATAGTTGTGGCGTCCTCTAAAACAACAACTTCTACCTCATATCCCATATCATTTAATTTTTTAATTGCTGCAGGATTATTTAATTCGTCATAATTAAATGCCACGCATGCCAACTTTAATTTCTGTTTCTCTGCAGGCTTTGAGCTTTCGTTTGCGGCTATGGTTTTGACTGCTTCCTGATTGGTCTTCACACTGCCTGCGCAGGCTGTCAGCAAGCTGGTGGCCATAACCATGGAAACTGCGAGTATGCTTTTGATACGTTTCATTTTTGTTATCCTTCCTTTTATCTTTGATTATGAGCTATCAACTCAGTTATTTTAACCGCTTATAAATTTTGTCTCCTCCAAACTGAATGCCTATTACTAAAATCATTAATACCAGTACAACCGAATACATAACTCTGTCATTAAAGCTTTGATATCCATATTGCAGGGCAGACGCCCCCAGACCTCCTGCGCCGATCGTGCCTGCAACTGCAGTCAGATTGAGAATCTGTATGATACAAAGAATGGATCCTGAAATAAGGGATGGAAGAGCATCTGCCAGTATAACATTAAAAATAATCTGGAAATCAGAAGCACCAAAGGATTTTGCGGCCTCGATTAAGGACGGATTTACTTCTTTAAAGCTGTTTTCAAACATTCTGGCTATAAAAGGCACTGACGCCATGGTAAGAGGAACAAGTGCCGCCTTCCAGCCAATGCTCGACCCTGTAATATACCGGGTAACAGGTATAACAGATACCATTAATATCACAAATGGAAAGGATCTTACAATGCTGATAAACCCATTTAATATTGTATGTATTTTTTTATTTGGCTTTAGCCCATGTTCTCTTGTCATGAAAAGGGCAATTGCAAGTAAGAACCCCAGCACTCCTCCTATTATTATTTCAACGCACAGCATTTGTAATGTGGCTAGAAGAGAGGGCAGAATAATTCGTTGGATGATTTCACTCCATGGAAGATATCTCATTTTTATGACCTTTCACTTACGTTTATCTTTTTAAATACAATCCTGTTTTTATTAAAGTAATCCAGAAACTGCTGTTCCATGGCTTCTGAAATATTGATTACAAATGTATTGTATCTGTTGTCTTTAAATTGCTCTATGCTGCCGCTTAAGATGGAATAGGGCGATTCTAAGTCCATGGCCATCCTGGATAAGAATTCAGTGCCGCAATTGGTAGGAATGATAATCTTATAATTACACCCTCCGCAGACAGGCAGTTCATCTTCGGCTCCTATCAGGCGCTCCAGTGCCTCAGACTGCCTTAAAAAGACCTCTTCTACCGGGCCTTTCTCCACAATCCTTCCCTCTTCCAGTAAAACCACATCATCACAGATTTGCTTTACCACTGACATCTGATGAGTAACAAATACAATGGTAATGTGGAGTGTTTCATTTATTTTTTTTATTAAACGCAAAACATCATTTGTGGTTTTGGGATCAAGTGCCGATGTGGCTTCATCACAAAGCAGGATTTTAGGATTCAAAGCAAGAGCTCTTGCAATTGCTGCCCGCTGCTTTTGCCCGCCGCTTAAATTTCTGGCTTTATCATCCGCTTTTTCTTCCAGTCCCACCAGCTTTAGAAGTTCTTCCACTCGCGTTCTTATTTTATCCTTTGGATAGAACCAGCACCTAAGAGGAAGTGCCACATTATCATATACCGTTTTACGGTCAATTAAGGAAAAATGCTGGAAAATCATGCCCATACTTTTTCTGACAATGTTTAATTCTTTTTTATTCATGGTGCTGATTTCCACATTGTCAATCTGGATACTTCCGCTGTTATAAGTCTCCAGTCCGTTTAGGCATCGCAGCAGAGTCGATTTGCCAACACCGCTTTTTCCTACAAGACCGCAGATCTTTCCTTCTTCAATGTGAAGCGAAATATGATTTAAAATATTGACACTGCCATAATTTTTGTTTAGGTTATTTATTTTTATCATAATTTTTGAGGATTGCACCCTTCTGTGCATACGTCACAATAATTAATTAATCAATTCCAATTACCAGTATATCATACGATTTTTTCTATTTAAAATTGATTAATTAAATTAATGAATGATAGACACATAGAAAAAACAAATAATTAAGTTGATATTTTTATTGTGTACAGGATTTTCAAAATCTGAAAAGATTTTCATAGTGATCTTCTCTATAATAGCAGGTAAGCAGAGATTTTCATAAAAAAGAGAGGTGGTATCTTTGATCTATACATTAACAACAAATCCGGCGATTGATATGAATATCTCGTCTTATGGATTGGTAGGAAAGGTGGTGAACCGCACTTTCAATTCAGTATATACCCCAAATGGGAAAGGTTTGAACGTCAGCTATTGTTTAAAGCGATTTCAGATCCAGTCAGCCGTACTTGGCTTTTTTGGCGGCTTTTCAGGAAGGTATATCGTTGATGAGACCCGCAAGTGTGGAATCAAAGTACTTCCGGTGTGGGTGAAGGACATAACAAGGATTAATATTTTTTTAAACGATGGAACGGAAGAGTACAAATTTGTTAATGAAGGTTCCTATGTTTCATTACGAAAGCAGAAAAACCTATGGAGGCTGATGGAAACGCTTAGCGATATGGATACATTGATTATCAGCGGAAGTCTTCCAAAAGGGCTGAATGATACCTTTTATGATGAGGTAATGGAGATCTGCAAAAAGAAGCAGACGGCGGTTATTCTGGATATCAGCTCCGCTTATTTAAAAGATTTGATTGGCTTCCGGCCTTATCTGATTAAACCCAATGACGAAGAAATTAAGGATATTTTTGGAATTATAATGAGGGATGAAGCAGATGTGAAAGATGTAATGAAAGATCTCTATGAAAGCGGGGCGCAAAATATTCTCCTTACTCTGGGAGAGCGGGGGTCTTATTTTTATAACGGAAGTGACCTGTATCATGCAGGGATAAAGAAAGTCCCACTGGTCAGTTCGGCCTGTGCCGGTGATGCGGCACTTGCAGGTTTTTTAAGTATATGGCTGGATCAACCAGACGAGATTGTGAGGGCATTAAAGCGTTCCGCGGCGGTAGGTGCTAATGTAGCAGAAAGCAGCGGGCTTGGTTTAATGGATAAAGTTGAGAACTATGAAAAAGAAATTATTGTGAGAAAGGTGGAGGGAGTATGAAATTGCTTGGAGTAACAGGTTGTCCTACGGGAATAGCCCATACGTTTATGGCAGAAAAGGCTTTAAAAGCGGCAGCAGGAAAACTGGGGTGTCAGATCAAAGTGGAAACCAACGGAGCCATCGGGGTTGAGAATGCCTTAACGGAAGCTGATATTAAAGGAGCAGATGCCATAATTGTCGCCAGCGATAAAAGTGTGGATCTGGATCGCTTTAACGGCAAGCCGGTTTTGGAGGTATCGGTTGGAGACGGGGTCAGCAAGGCAGAGGAACTGGTTCAGGCGTGTCTGGCTGGGAAAGTGCCTGTAAGGAGAGGGGCAGTCATTGAGAATCATAATCCCGGTGAAAACCAGAATGCTGCACGTCAGATTTATAAGCATCTGATGAACGGTGTTTCTCATATGCTTCCCCTTGTTGTGGCAGGCGGTGTACTGATTGCCATTTCATTTCTGTGGGGTATTTATTCCTTTGATCCTGCATCAGATCAGTATAACCCGGTAGCTGCCATGATAAAGTCGGTGGGCGGCTATTCCATGGGGCTGATGGTAACAGTCCTAAGCGGGTTTATCGCCCAGTCCATCGGCGGACGCCCGGGGCTATTGGCAGGTCTGGTGGGAGGAGCCATTGCAGCTGGTACTGATGCGGGATTTCTCGGAGGAATCGTGGCTGGCTTTTTATCCGGTTATCTTTCCCAGGGGGTCGTCCGTTCATTAAGAAGACTTCCCAGGCAGCTGGAGGGGTTAAAGTCCATATTTATTGTACCAATTGTAACAATTGGTGGAGTTGGAATCCTGATGATGCTGTTTTCCCAGCCATGTGCGGCTCTTAATCAGTGGATGATGGCAGCATTATCAAAGATACAGAATACCAGTCCGGTTCTGTTAGGAATTGTAATTGGCTGTATGTGTGCATTTGATATGGGAGGTCCGGTTAATAAAGCTGCTTATGTAACGGGTACCGTTCTTCTTGGACAGGGGAATTACTATTTTATGGCAGGTGTTTCCGCTGCATGCATTACGCCCCCTCTGGTTCTGGCTATTGCAGCAACCATTAGGAGAAACCGTTTTTCCGAGGATGACCGGACGGCAGCATTGGTTAATTACGTTCTTGGTTTCACTCATATTACAGAAGGGGCGATTCCTTTTGCAGCTAAAAATCCGTTAAAAGTCATTCCCATTCTTATGTTAAGCTCCTCCATTTCGGCTATTGCTACCTATTTGATGAGAGTTGAAGTTCCTGCACCCCATGGTGGTTTTCTGATACTCGGTCTGGTGAATAAACCGGTTGTATGGGTTTTATGTATTTTGCTTGGCTCATTTGTAGGGGCAGTGCTTTATATTTTTGTAACTCCTGTTGTGAAAAAGAATACTGCTTTACCTGAAGATTTATTAAAAAAAGAAACCATTTGCCTTTCACTTGAAAATACAGGGAAAGAGGAAGTCATTGATGAAATGGTGGCAATGCTTTATGCAGATGGAGTATTACAGGATGCGGAAACGTTTAAAAAAGAGATTATAAAGCGGGAAAAAATTTCTTCTACAGCATTTGGAAACGGAATTGCAATCCCCCATGGAAAATCCCGGACCGTTGGTATGCCCAGAGTAGCGGTTGGATTATCAAAGAAGGGAATTTCATTTGATTCTTCCGATGGGGAACCGGTACATGCGGTATTCATGATTGCCGTGGGAGAGGGTGAAGATGAAGCTCATTTAAAACTCCTTTCTGCTCTTTCGAAAAAGCTTATGGAACCCGGTTTTTTGTCCAGGCTGAAAGCATGTACGGGGAAGGATCAGATTATACGGCTGATTACAGAAGAATAGGAGAAAAAAGATGCCATTAGTTACTTCAAAAGGAATGCTGCTTGATGCACAGAAAGGAAATTATGCTGTCGGGGCTTTTAATGTAGAAAATATGGAGATGGTCATGGCAGTAGTTGAAGCTGCGCAGGAGATGCAGTCGCCTGTCATTTTACAGACAACACCGGCTACCGTCAGATATGCAGGTTTCAATCTTTACTATGCCAATGTAAAAGCGGTGGCGGAGAGAGCGACTGTCCCGGTTGCTCTGCACCTGGATCATGGCAGCAGCTTTGAACTGGCAGTTCAGGCATTACGGGAAGGGTATACCTCTATTATGATAGATGGTTCACAGCTACCGTGGGAGGAGAATACAGGACTGACCAGACGGGTTGTAGAGGTATGCCGCCCCTGCAGGGTTCCGGTTGAGGCGGAGCTGGGGTGCGTGGGAGGTAAGGAGGATGGCAGAAGCAGCAGGAATTCCGGCCTTACTTCGCCGGCTCAGGCAGCGGAATTTGTAGATAAGACTGGAATTGATTTTCTGGCAGTGGCAATTGGAACTTCACATGGAGTATATAAGGGGGCACCCAGCATTCATCTGGATCTGCTGGGAGAAATTAAAAAGTGTGTACCTGTTCCTCTGGTACTTCATGGAACATCTGGCGTAGAGGATGAGGTTGTTAGAAGCTGTATTCAGGAAGGCATTTGTAAGGTAAATTACGCTACGGATCTGCGGATTGCGTTCAGTGATGGGATAAAAGGATTCTGAATGAAGACAGTACCATAATAGATCCGAAGATTTACGGAAAAATGGGGAAAGAACTGGTAAAACGCTACGTACAGGATAAGATCTGGGTTTGCAAAAGCAGTGGAAGAGGGTTCTAGAAAGAATAATTACCCGGACTGTCTATATAATGGTAGAAATAGAAGGAATCCAGACCGTAGCTGGTAAGGAGGAAGCATGACTTTATCTGAAGATCTGATTGGCGAAGGGTATACAATAGAACCAGTTGCCGAAGAGGACCTGGAACAGTATATTAAGATAAGAAAAGAATTTTTAAAACCATTTGTAGATCAGTATTATGGTGGCTGGGTTGAAGAGATACAAATGATTATTGCTGATGACCTGTTTCACAGAACCAGAAAAGATGCCTGTTTTTGGAGCGTTAAGTTAAATGGGATAATCACAGGATTCTTAGCATATAAGGAACGGCCGGACCAGATAACAGACGTCTCTGTAACATTATCTGAGTCCGGTCGTGTAAAGGAACTGTTAGATGATTTTCTTGATTTTATTACTCAGTTGTCCGATGGTACTAAAAAACCTGTTTTATTGATGGTTTATCAGTCAGCTCCTTTTGCAGAACTTTATGAAAAGCATGGATTTATCATTTATGGGACATCAAGAAGCCACTACCTTATGAGCTATAACATTGAGGACACCAGTGGTATGGGGGGATTATAAAAATCGTATTTTTGCAGAAGGATTCCGGAAATGCGTGTAGGATCATGTGTGAGCGTTTCCAGAATAAGACATTATAATAAGCAGGTTCGTTAACAAAAGTAAGATTGCCATAGTAATAAGTGAAATAGCAAAACTACCTGATCCAGATGTGTTCATATACTGGTTTGTATCAAATCGGATTATGGTGAGCCCGGATAATATGGGATATATACTGCGTAGTGTGGCATTTTTTATAAACATAGAGAAGTAGCCAAAAAGAAAAGATACAACAACCCCACTCATAAAAGCATCTGGTTTCCTGCTGGTAAAAACAATTATGGGTAGAACTGAAATAAAGGTACAGAGAGAGATCACAGTCATTTGCTCAAAGCCTTTTAATAGGGCGGTGAGATCAGGTACTGTTAAACCAGTTATGTAACTCACAATTAGTGTTATAAAATAACTGTAATAGCCTAACAAAATACTTATTATACCCATTGCAATCAGCTTTCCATATATCAACCGTGGAAAGCTGATTGGGATTGTAAAAAGATTTTTTAATGTATCATCTTTGTATTCCAGGTTAATAAGATAACCTCCGATCAGAGTGAAGATTACAGGCATAAATATTGTAGTGCTATTCCATATAGTATGATTAAAGAGGGTAGTAAAATCAAAATTTCCAATCTGCTTTTCTGGAATGCTGACTTTCTGTGTAAATATAGAAAGAATGGATGGGAAGGTCATACCAATCATACCAATAAGTAAGATATGTAAACGTTTTAATTTTATAAATTCAGCTTTAATTATGCAAATCATTTACAATTCTCCTTTCTTAATATTCTCTTTTGTCATAGATTTGTATGATACAAATAATGCAAATCATGGCTTCAAGTAGAACCACAGAAAAGCATATAGGTGTAGAAACAAAGTAGTTACTGAGGCGTTGATAAAACGTGGTCTGTATCACTCCGGCTGGTGTGTAGAACTGATATAGCCATCGGAAAATAATAGGCACAGGCATTAGTGTTCCGGCATTCAAACCAAGCGGACGCATCATGATCAGGTCACTGAAATGCATGGCGTAATTTATCAGAGTGTAGAAGAAGACCATGATAACAGACAGAATATAATTCTTGTCAAACCAGACAACCAGGACAATGCATGGTAGAGAAGCAGACCACATTAATAAGCCGGTTGACGCAGTAAGACAGAATTGAAAAAGTAGTTTGGTAATTGGTATGCTTTGTAAAACAACAAATAAGGTACTGACGAAAAAGCCTGTAATTTGAAATGCAATTGAAAATATCAGTAATACCAGAAGTTTTATAAGTACCAGTTTCTTTTTTGATACGGGAATACAAAGCAGATTTTTAAGTGTATGATTATCCTGTTCTGTAAAAAACAAGTTTGTTGCTAAAAGAATGAGTAAAGGCATTAAAATTAAAAAAGCATTGTCTTCCCTGACTCCGGATTGGATATCTGCAAAATCAGAATCAGATAAAAGCATTGCGTTAAAAATGGGAAATATAAACGCAGACAGAATACCAAATGTAAAAAGCCGCTTTCTTTTAAATTTTAACAACTCTGCATATAAAAGGTTAGCCAATTCCTTCACCTCCTGTTATTCTCCTGAAGAAGTCTTCCAGGCTGTCTTCGCAGGTGCGTGCTTCTGAAACCTCCAATCCATTTTCTACAAATGTACGATTTAATAAAGCAGCAGGCAGATGATCCTCATATATCCGAAGGCTGTTACCTTGTTCTACAATAAAATTTTTTGTGTTAAAGTTTTTTTCCAGAATTATAGCAGCCTGAAAAGGATCTGAAATGATAAAATGCAGGTACCTTCCGTTTTTTTCTTCCAGATTAACAAGACTTTCCTGTTCCAGCAGAACACCATGATCTATAATTCCGATGTCATCTGCAAGTAAAGATATCTCTGATAAAATATGGCTGGAAATAAGGATTGTTTTCTTTTTAATGCTGCTTAGCTCACGGATAAAACAACGCATTTCGGCAATTCCGATCGGGTCAAGCCCATTCACCGGCTCGTCTAAAATCAGGAGCTCCGGATCATGCATAATTGCCAGTGCAATAGCAAGACGCTGTTTCATGCCTAGTGAGTATTGTGAGAACAGCTTTCTATCACCATAAGGCAATCCTACTGTCTCCAAAGAATCTTGTATTGCATCGCGGGTGGGAGTACCTCTTAGTAATGCGAAAATTTTCAGGTTTTCGGTACCTGTCAGATTGGGATAAAAGCCAGGTGATTCTATCAGGCTTCCGATCCGGGGCAGTATTTTTTTAGCATCCTTTTTTATATTCTTTCCAAATATACGTATTTCTCCGGAAGTCGGATCTGTCAGATTTAAAAGCAGTTTCATTGTTGTAGTCTTACCAGCCCCGTTCCGCCCTAACAAACCATAAATACGTCCTTGTCTTACCTGGAGATTTAAGTTATTAACACTTTTCTGCTCACCATACTGTTTTGTAAGATTGATTGTCTCAATGATCATATCACTCAAATCAGATTACCTCCTTTTCTCATTGAAACCATTCTAAATCTGAAACCTTGCATGAACCTTGCCGGAACCTTGCATTAATCTTGCAATTATGGTTCAAAAGCCGGAAATTGAATAATAAACTCACTAAAAATGTCTGGTTCACTCTGCACATCAATAATCCCATTCATCTTTTCTGTCAGTTGTCTAACTATAAACAATCCAAGACCACTGCCTTTGTCAGAACGCCCCTTATCACATTTGTATAAACGATCAAAAACATGTTGTAAGTCAGCTGGATTAATACCAATTCCGTTGTCCAGAATACGAATGATAACAGCTGTCTCTTTTATGTACAGTTGAAATGTTAACTTATCTGCATGGCTGTGGCTGATTACATTTTGGATCAGATTATTAATAATCCGTTGATAACCGTCAGGGTCAGCGTTTATGAAAACAGGTTGTTCTGGTATCTCTATTTCATATTGAAGCTGATTCTCTTCAAAAACAGGTATCCAGTTCTTTAAAATATTACGTGTCAGCTCTGCCAGCTCAATTTCTTCTGCAGTCAAAGTAAACTCGCCGGAGTTTAACTTAAAACAGTCAAATAACTGGTCAATATAGTCCTTAAGACTATGTGCTTTCAATCGGGCTGTTTCCATATAGTCCGCCTGTTCTTCAGGACCGGCAATTCCTTTTTTTATGGCATCTAAATATCCGATCAGAGTGGTTAAAGGAGTTCTTAGATCATGGGACAAGCTGGTCATAAGCTGTCGGTTTGCTTCATCTGCTGTCTTGAGCTGATAGATCTGTTCTTCATAACGATATACAATACCATTTAGTTGATAGGAAAGTTCAGCGGTCAGGTCATTATGGACGGCCAGAATTTTGCGGTTACCATTTCCGCCCTGAATATCTGATAACGCCTCTGTTATTTCTATTAATTGCTTCCTGACTGCAAGTAACCTGGAATAGCAGAAAATTGCAAAGGAAAGTGATATACACAGAAGGATGCTTAAAAGAAGTATCACAGTCATTTTTATACCTCCTTATTAAAACGATAACCAATTCCTTTAATAGTCTGAATGTAAAAGGGAGTACCCGGATCAGGTTCTATCTTTTTCCGGAGGCGGCTGATAATTGCCATGATATTACTGTCATCATAAACGTATGCTTCTTTCCATACCGCTTCATATATCTGCTGTTTTGTTAAGATCCTGCCCTGGTTTCTGGCACAGTAAAGCAGAAGATCAAATTCCTTAGGGGGCAATTCAAAGGTCCCATTTTGAGTTGTTACACTTCTGTTGTCAAAATCAATACTCATTCCCATATATATGAGCGGCTGGGAGTTGTCCTGTATTTCGTTGAAACGGGTGTATCTGCGAATCAGTGAAATAATCCGGGCAATTAATTCTTCCATATTGAAGGGTTTTGCCAGATAATCGTCGGCACCGGAACGAAGACCATAAATCTTTGAGATGGAGTCATCTTTCGCAGTCAGCATAAGGATAGGGATATTGCTTTTACTGCGTATTTTATCCAATGTCTGAAATCCATCCATTCCAGGCATCATCACATCCAGTAGAATAAGATGGTATTTCTTTTTATCAAGCATTTCCAGGCCGTTTAAGCCTGAGTGGCAATAATCTGCACTTATTCCTTCTCTTGCAGCGTATTGTTTGATTAAAACACATAAATCTTTATCATCATCTATTATTAATATTTGGTAATCCAAGTTTCTCCCCCTTAAACCAATGTTTTATCAGATAGACCCATTTTGTTTTCAGTTTAAACGGATATGCTGATAAATTCAAGTGAGTTGACTGAATATATACAAAAACCTCCCCCAATGGAAATGGGGGAGGACATTTTTTAAATAATCACTGGCTGAATCTGCTTTCCATCCAGTGCATATTCCAGTGTCTTACTGACTAATTCAGTTCGGGCAATCATGGAATTAGGCTTTTTCACGGGATTATCCTGGCCAAAAGGCACAAAGTAAATATTTTTCACATTGTAGAGTGTTCCGATATTTTTAAAGTTCATTCCAAGAGCATCATTGGTAGAAAGAGAGATAACCAGAGGTTTCTCATTTCTTAAATGTGCTTTTGCAGCCATAAGAACTGGTGAGTCAGTAATTCCGTTTGCCAGCTTTGCCAGTGTATTGCCGGTGCATGGAGCAATCAGTAGGATGTCTAAATATCCCTTTGGCCCAATGGGCTCTGCTTCTTCTATCCGGAGTATTGGCTTATTTCCTGCTATTTCAGTAATTCGTTCCATATATTCTTTTGTGCTGCCAAACCGGGAGTCTGTGGTCTGGACGTTGGAAGAGAAAATGGGATAGATATCTGCCCCTTCATCTGCAAGAACTTTTATTTCTTCCTCTATTTTGTCAAAAGTACAAAAGGACCCGGTAATTGCCAGGCCTACTTTTTTTCCTTCCAGTTTCATAATGCACTCCTTTGCCTAAACAGTTTGAGATAAACAGGTGAGAATTGCTTCATACAGAATTTTCGCCGAGGTTTCGGGAGCATAGATTCCAGGGAGGCCAAGGCTAAGCTTTGCACGGATTCCCTGCTGCCTGCAGGCTTCAAAGTCCACACCACCTGGGGCGGAGGCAATATCAATAATAGTTGCCTGCCGGGAGGTCAGAGAGACAAGTTTCTCGTCAATGACCAGTGCTGGTATGGTGTTGAAGATATAATCATATCTGCCTATTTCTTTTTCTAAATCACTTAATAAAATCGTTTCAAAACCCATGGCTGATGCAAGAGCCAGCTGGTTTGCTTTTCTTCCTGCTATGGTGATTGTAAGGTCGAGGCCTTTCAGCTTAAGTGCCAGGGTTTTGGCACATCTTCCGAAACCGGTAATCAGGCATTTGCTCTGATGGAGACAGCCCGGGCTTAACCGTATGGCCTCCGCAATGGCGCCTTCTGCAGTTGCAATGGTGTTGTTTTTTATGGTGACATCTTCCATATCCATATAGTCGAAGCAGCCAATTTCATTTTTTCTGGCATAATCTTTCACATATGCCGGAATATTGCCTCCAAACAGGATATGGTCGGAGGTAAGATGGCTTAAGAGATTGCCAATTCCAAGGTCGTTCATTTCATGGGCAGAAAACAGGCTGATTTTATCCTTGGTGAACGGGATAGGACAGAGAATGATATTGCAGGTTTCCATGGCTTCCTTCAGTGAGAAGTCAGAGTCGTCTCCGTCAGAATGAAGAACAGTAAAAAAGCCGTTTTCAGTTAAAATGCGGCTTAAATAAAGCTGTCTTGAGTCGCCGCCTAATAGAAGAAATTTATGCATACGGTCATCACTCCTTATACTGGTTTATATGATAAAAAAAATGATTTGTGTATGGTACCATCTGGGAATGTTTGTCATATTTCTGTTAGTATGAACCTATTTTTTAGGAATGAATGTCTATGAATGATGGGATTTTTAAAGGCTCTGCTGCAGCCATTGTTACGCCCATGGATAAACATGGGAATTTGGACCTTGTAGCTATGGAGCGGCTGTTGAAATTTCAGCTGGAAAATGGTACAGATGCAATTGTTGTAAACGGAACGACGGGAGAATCCTCAACACTGGAAGAGAAGGAAAAGACAGAACTACTGGAATTCGTGGTGCATTATGTAAATCACAGGGTTCCTGTGATTATGGGGACGGGGAGCAATTCTACCTCAAACTCAGTAAGGCTTTCCAGAAAGGCACAATCACTTGGAGCATCGGCTCTTTTGCTGGTCACTCCTTACTACAACAAGACATCCCAGCATGGACTGGTGGAGCATTTTAATACCATAGCGGACCGCGTGGATATTCCGATTATATTGTACAACGTTCCCACGCGTACAGGGGTTAATATTGAACCTGAAACTTATTTAAAGCTTTCGGAGCATCCTAATATAAGAGCCACGAAAGAGGCTGGTGGGAATATTTCCCATATTGCAAAAGTTGCGGCTCTGTGCGGAGACCGGCTGGATCTTTATTCGGGAAATGATGATCAGACTGTACCGATTATGTCTCTTGGGGGGGGAAGGGCGTGATTTCAGTCCTGGCCAACATTATGCCCCAGGAAATGCATACCATGTGTCAGCTGTTTTTTGAGGGACAGGTGAAAAAGAGCAAAGATATGCAGTTAGAGCTATTACGCATTATGAATGCTATGTTTATGGATGTAAATCCTGTACCGGTGAAAGCGGCTTTATCTGCATTGGGACTGTGTGAAGAAAAATACAGACTTCCTCTGGTTCCATTAAAAGAAACGGATAAAGAAAAGCTTATGGAAATTATGGAATCTTATTTTCTTATTCAGTCATAATAAAAGAAAGCGGGACGGTTGAGTTATCATCAGCCGTCCTTTTCGTTAATGTTAAGAATATTAATTAAATTCTTTTGAAAATTAATTGATTTTCTAAGCAGTTGCGATCCAGAAATCTCCATGCTATATTAGAGTATACTTACGAGGAGAAAGGATGTCTATGATGAACAAGAGAAAAAAACGCATATTTACAAAGCTGCTTTTCGGTATTTCTGCTCCAGTCATAGTAATATTAATTTTATCAGGGTTCCTGATTACTATGCAGGTAGGGAAAAGCATGGAACATCAGTCTATGGAAAATCTTAATTCGGCATCCTTAGCGGCGGCAAATCAGGTGGACTCTTTCCTGACTTTTTACCTGGCTGAGATGAAGAGTGCTGCGGCAAGCCAGCAGGTGGAAGAGTATCTAAAGAATGCGACTGGAAACGTCAGAATGCCTGACAGCCAGGGGTACCCGGAGATTAAGAAAACCCTGGACAAGATACAGGCGACGGATAAGGATAACATTCTTGCTGCATGGGTTGCAGATCTGGATTTAAGTCAGGTAACACAGTCAGACAACTTTACATCCGAAGACGGCTGGGATATCTCAAGCAGGCCATGGTACCGGGCGATGGAACTGGATCACCCAATATTGACGGAGCCATATGTGGACGCCAGTACCGGACAGGTCATTGTCAGTGCCGTTTGCGGCGTATTTGACAGCAGCACTGGAAAACCCCTTGGTGTGATGGGACTGGATATTAAGCTGTCCCAGCTTGTGACTATTATGAGTGATTACAAAATCGGGACAGGCGGATTCGTGGTTCTGGCCACTGAGGGAGGACAAATCGTTTATCACCCCAACAATGATATGATTCAGAAGAATGTTTCGGAAGTGGAAATATCTGATAATATTAAACAGGCCATTACAGGACAGGCAGCAGGAAGCTATACATACTCCATGAATAAGGAAAATTATTTTGGTGCAGTAAACAAGGTGGGAAATTCCGGCTGGCTTGTACTCTCCAGTATACCCAGATCAGAAGTTCTTGCTTCCCGCATGGCTGTGACTGTGACCATTGTCTCTGTCTTTTTACTGGGATCGGCACTGCTGGTTCTCTTAATTATTCTTATTTCCAGACGATTGACAAAACCCCTTAAAAATCTGTCCAATGTTGCAGAACAGATTGCAGAGGGTAAACTGGATCTGGCTATGGAGAACTTTGATAATGACGAAATTGGTATGGTTGCTGCTTCCTTGGGTAATACCGTATTACAGCTGAAAGATTATGTAAACTATATTGATGAAATTACTTCGGCTCTCAACCAGATTGCAGACAAGAATCTGGCGTTTCAGCTGGAATACGATTACAAAGGGAATTTTGAGAAGGTTAAGAATGCCCTGCTTAAAATCAGCAGTACCTTAACGTTAACCATGGAGAGAATTGTAAATGCTTCGGAACAGGTAGCCTATGGATCACAGAACATAAGCGGAAGTTCACAGGCACTTGCACAGGGAGCAACAGAGCAGGCCAGTGCAGTAGAAGAGCTGGCCGCCACCATCAATGACATCTCCCATAACATTGATAAGAACGCCCAGGATTCCACCAGTGCCAATGAACAGGCGGTTGTAGCCACTGGTGAGCTGGAAACCAGCAGCAGACACATGGAGGCTCTGGTCACTGCCATGGAGGAAATTAGTGAGAATTCCAGGGAGATCAATAAGATTATCAAGACCATAGAAGATATTGCATTTCAAACCAATATCCTTGCACTCAATGCGGCTGTGGAAGCGGCAAGGGCAGGAGAAGCGGGAAAAGGATTTGCTGTAGTCGCAGATGAAGTCCGCAACCTGGCATCGAAAAGCTCAGAAGCGGCTCAAAATACCACACACCTTATTGAGAACTCCATTCAGTCAGTTATGAATGGCTCTGGCCTGGTAAAAGACGCAGCAGAGTCTCTTTCAACGGCAGTTGTAAGCACTCGTTCCGTATCGGAGATGATAGAACGGATCTCAGAAGCCTCCGTCAGACAGTCGGAAGCAATCCGTCAGGTCACTGTGGGCATCGATCAGATCTCAGCAGTAGTGCAGACCAATTCTGCAACTGCAGAGGAAAGTGCAGCTGCCAGCAAAGAGCTGTCTGATATGGCTGCAGTATTAAAAGAACTGGTAGATGAATTTCAATTAAGTCGTAATTAATTTAAATAAGAGGCTGACGAAAACTAACAGATCATAGTTAGTTTTTGGAGGCCTCTTTTTGCTTTTTATGTAGTAGTTATGCAGTTTTTAGATTTACCAGAAATGGTGATAACGATTCTAAAACATCGTCATGACTGTTATTGTAAATGATCAGTTCAAGATCGCAATCAGACCAAATGGTCATGATGCCTAAAATAGATTTGGCGTCGATAACAATACTTCCTTTGCAAATGTCCATATCGCATTCAAAATGATTTGTCGCTTTAACAAAAGCGGCAGCGTCTTCCATGCTAGCCAAACGTATTGGATACTTTTTCATGATGTCATACCTCTTAGAAATTATATTGATTGTACAAAAATTAATACATAGCTAGATTATAGGACCAGTCTCATAAATAAGCTATGTCTAAATTTGTATAAAAACCGTCTTTTCTTGCAAATAATGTCATAGTGGTGATATAATTAATGGGGGGAAGTGCGAGCAGGTTTGCCGTTTGGAGGACAATATGAATGAAGAACTTCTGAAATTTTTGAGGAAGACATCGGAAGAGAAAAACGGTATTATCAAGGATGCATCTTCAATTTTGACATACTATGTAAGAGATTTGGATAGCAGTGTAGTGGATAAGGATAGGATTATAGAAGAGGGCAGCATGATGGGACTTTACTGTCAGCCCCGCTATATAGCAATTCCGGACCATAGTCATAATTATGTAGAGCTTGTTTATATGTACAGTGGCAGTGCTGTCCAGATTATTAATAAGACCGAAAGGATTAAACTTGATACCAGTGACCTTCTTCTGCTAAGAGAGGGTACCAGTCATGCAATAGAGCCTTTAGGGGAAGATGATATAGCAATTCATTTTTTCTTAAAGCCGGAGTTTTTCTCTCATCCATCTCTTATTACAGAGGACGGGGGGATCTTAAGGCATTTTATTGCAGGTGCAGTATCTGAGAATCATTCGGTGGCGGATTATCTCCATTTCCGGCTGCAGGATATTTTACCTGCGAAGAACCTGTTAGAGAATATGATCTGGTCTCTGATGGTGGAAAAAAAGTGCAGGCAGGAGATTAATCAGGCAACCATGTCCATGTTGATTATGGAACTGCTTCATGATGCTGATAAGGTGGAATCCCATGATACGACACAGTATGAAGAGCAGATTGCCTTAACAGCGTATCAGTATCTGGAAAATCACTATACCACGGCTACACTGGAGGAGTTTTCTTTAAAAGTCATGCAGCCAACCTATTATATCAGCCGGCTGTTTAAGCGGTACTATCAGATGACTTTTACAGAATGCTTACAGCTGATCCGTCTTTGCAGGGCAGCCAACTGCCTTACTTCATCCAACAAATCAGTGGAAGAAATTATACAGGAAATCGGTTATGAGAACAGCAGTTATTTTCACCGGATTTTTAAAGAACGCTATGGTCTGACGCCGAAGCAGTACCGGGATAAGTCCAGAGATTAATTCTGAAAAGATTATGAAATATATGCTCATAACATTGACTTTGGCTGGATAGGTTATTATAGTTAAGGCAAAGAAAAGGGGCGATTATACAGCATGAATCAAATGAGAGATCAATTAATTCGATTTATGACGGGAAGATATGGCGCTGATAAATTAGGGAAGTTTTTAACAGCGACGGCATTTATTTTATTTGTTGCAGGTCTGTTTATAAAGAGTCCCTTGGTGGATCTTATAGCAGTGGCAGTCCTGTTAGTAAGCTATTATCGTATGTTTTCAAGAAATATCAGGAGACGCTTTGATGAAAATCAGAAATTTGAGCGGTTTTGTTTTGCTTTCGTAGAAACATTTCGCAAGTGGCGTTTCCGGATGCAGCAGAGCATTAAGTTTCACATTTACAAATGCCCAGGCTGCGGACAAAAAATCAGGGTACCAAGAGGAAAAGGGAAAATAAAGATTCATTGTCCCAAGTGTAATACTGATTTTATTAAGAAAAGCTAGTGATAAAAATAGAAGGGAATAATTATGAATTTACAATTTAAGCCAATTGAGGCAAGTGATGTTGAAAAGATAACTCCATTTTATGCCCTGCGGCCAAATAAGACCTGTGATAGTGTATATCTGGATTGTTTTATCTGGAGAGAATACTACCATGTGAAGTACGCAATCAGTGACAATAAAGCATTGCAGTTTTTTGATGGAAAAGGATGGCCAGCCTTTTACAGCGATGCCTATGTGCAGGGAAGAAGATCTTTCTTACTATTTTAATGAAATGAAAGAATATTTTAATGAGGTTTTAAAAAAGCCTCTTCGAATCTCTCTGGCAGATGAGGCGGCGATTGAGTATTTAAAGCTGGATCCTGAGCAGTTTGAAGTGAAAGAGGTAGAAGATTTAAAGGATTATCTTTATGATGCTCAAGCATTAAGAACACTTTCTGGAAAGAAGCTTCATAAAAAGAAGAATCATTTAAACTCTTTCCTGAAAGAATATGAGGGAAGATATGAGTACCGGACCCTATGCTGTTCAGACAGGGACAGTGTGGTGGAATTCTTAAATGAGTGGTGGGAGAACAAGGTGGAAGCCGCAGAGTTTACCCGTCAGCTGGACTATGAAGTTATGGGAATCCACAGTATATTAAAAAATTGTTCTTTCTTAAATGTAAGAATGGCAGGAGTTTTTATAGACGGAGTATTAAAGGCATTTACCATAGGCAGCTACAACCCCTTTGAAAAAATGGCTGTTATTCATATTGAGAAGGCCGATCCGAATATTAAGGGACTTTACCAGTTTATTAACCAGCAGTTTATTACCCATGCTTATCCGGAAGAACTGATATTGGTGAACCGGGAAGATGATGTGGGTATGGAAGGCTTAAGAAAAGCGAAGATGTCTTATTATCCAGTTGATTTTGCAAGAAAATACTCAGTGGTACAGAAGGGTTTCTAAACTATGGTACGGTATTTGAAGCAGGAAGAAAAAAGTGAAAGCCGGGCGTTATGGGAAAAAGTTTTCTCCGAGGATTCCAAGAGCTTTCTGGATTATTATTATTCGGACAGAGTCCGCAAGAATAAGATTTTAACTGCATGGAGCGGAGAAAAGCCTGCTGCAATGCTCCATCGCAATCCCTATGAAGTGGTGGTAAAAGACCGCATATGGAAGGTGGATTATATTGCCGGAGTGGCGACTGATCCAGATTTTCGTCATCAGGGTTATATGAGAAGACTGCTTGCCCGGTGCTTTTCAGATATGTATATGGAGCGGATGGAGTTTTGCTTTTTGGTTCCGGTTGATCCTGCTATTTACCATCCCTTTGATTTTACCTATATCTGCGATCTCCCAAAGCGGGAACTTAACGAAAAGGGAAGAACCCGGTTAAGCCGCCGTGCGTTTATGGAGCGGTCTGATGACTGCAAGGAGGCTGCCAGGTTTGTTGGCCGCCAACTGGAAAAAAAGTATGAGGTGTACGCTCACAGAGATGAGGAGTATTACCGGAATTTATGCAGAGAAGTAAGAAGTGACAGGGGAGACATGATTCTTCTTTTCACCAGAGATGAAAGAGAACGGCTCGCCGGTGTATGGGCTTATTACGGAGAGCTTGCAGAAAACCAGCGGGAGCTGATTGTTCTTCCCGATTATGGTAAGGAAGTCGGTAATGTAAGACCGGCTGTAATGGGGCGTATCATTCATCTGGAGCAGTTTATTACCGTGATCAGGCTGAAAGAGGATTGTCCTGTCAGTGAGATGGAATTGTTTATTGAAGTTAAGGATGATTTTATACGTCAGAACAACGGCGTTTTTCGCTGGAAGCTTACAAAAGATGGTTCCTCAATGACTCCGGTGTCAGATAATAATAAGTTTAAGCCTCATTTGGTTATGGGGATCAGCGAACTGACTTCCTGGCTTTTTGGCTATGGAAAGCCGGAGGTACCGGAAAACCGGCAAACCATGGCAGACCGGATAAGACCTTTAAATGGAGTGTTTTTCGATGAAATAACCTGATTTTTTAATTATGAAAATCAGTTACGGGCGGGTTCAGCTGAATCCGCCCCTGCATGTTGGAGGGATAAGTCAATGAATGAACGAAGTCTGTTAAAGGACTGGATCATGGAAAGCCAGAATATTGTATTTTTTGGCGGAGCTGGGGTATCTACAGAAAGCAATATTCCCGATTTCAGAGGCGTTGACGGGCTGTATCATCAGGAGTATGAGTATCCTCCTGAGACTATTATCAGCCACAGTTTTTACAGGTCCAAACCAAAGGAATTTTATCGTTTTTATAAAAATAAGATGTTATTTCCGGACGCGAAACCCAATCCGGCTCATCTGGCACTTGCAAAGCTGGAAGAGATGGGGAAATTAAAAGCGGTTATTACTCAGAATATCGACGGACTTCATCAGGCAGCAGGGAGTAAGACTGTGCTGGAGCTTCATGGATCTGTCAGGAGAAATCATTGCACCCGGTGTATGAAGTTTTTTTCATTGGAAGAGATGATCTCTTCCATGGGGGAGGACGGGATTCCAAGGTGTACATGCAGCGGGGTGATTAAACCGGATGTGGTCTTATATGAGGAAAGTCTGGATGAAAGCGTGCTAAGTAAATCAGTTGCTTACATCTCCCAGGCAGATTTGCTCATTATAGGAGGGACTTCGCTGACTGTCTATCCGGCGGCCGGACTGATTGATTATTACAGAGGCAGCAAAATGGTGCTTATTAACAAAACCGTTACACCAATGGATGAGAAAGCCAATCTGGTGATCAGCGGCAGCATCGGGGAAGTGCTCCATGATGCAGTGGGAGTCTGAAGCGGTTCAGGATAAGAAGGAGAGCAAAACGATGTATCAGGCAGCAGAAAACAGATATGACACAATGAAATACAAGCGTTGCGGAAGAAGCGGAATCATGCTTCCCATGGTATCTCTGGGATTATGGCAGAATTTTGGACTGGAAAAACCGGTATCGGAACAGAGAGAAATTCTTTTAAGTGCATTTGACATGGGAATCACCCATTTTGACCTGGCTAATAATTATGGGTTTCCTGCACCTGGAAAAGCGGAAGAGAATTTTGGAACAGTTTTAAAGAGTGATCTGCTTCTTTATCGTGATGAGCTGATTATTTCTACAAAAGCTGGATACGATATGTGGCCCGGCCCCTATGGAAACTGGGGTTCCAGAAAGTATTTAGTGTCCAGTCTGGATCAGAGTTTAAAGCGCATGGGGCTTGAATATGTGGATATATTCTATCATCACAGACCGGACCCGGAGACTCCTTTGGAGGAGACCATGGGGGCTTTGGCAGATATTGTAAAACAGGGAAAAGCTCTTTATGCAGGAATCTCTAATTACGGTGAGCAGGAAGCGGTAAAAGCGATCTCCATGTTAAGAGATATAGGAGTTCCGTGTCTCATTGATCAGCCAAGATACAACATGCTGGAACGGGGGGCGGAAGATGGCTTGTTTGGAGCGCTGCTGGAACAGGGAACTGGATGCATCTGTTACAGCCCTCTTGCCCAGGGAGCTTTGACAAACCGGTATTTAAATGGTGTTCCGGCGGATTCCAGGGCTGCCAGAAAGGGAACTACCATTGGGGGACGTTATCTGACTGAGGAACGGCTTGAACAGATCAGGCGCCTTGATGAGCTGGCTGGAAATAGAGGACAGACACTGGCACAGATGGCGCTTTCCTGGGTTCTTCGGGAACCGGCTGTGACCTCAGTGTTAATAGGTGCCAGCAGCGTAAAGCAGCTGGAAGATAATGCAGCATGCCTTAAGAATCTGTCTTTCACCGAGCAGGAACTGAAGGAAATCGATATTATTTTAAAATAGCGTCTTATTTGAAGAGAAAATAAAACGTACGGGACAGGTGTATGATATGATCTATGAAGTTGGAGATGTTGTAAAATTAAAAAAGCAGCATCCATGCGGAAGCCAGGAATGGGAAATTCTGCGTGTTGGAGCTGATTTTCGTTTAAAATGCACGGGATGCGGCCATCAGATTATGGTACCCAGGAAGCTGGTGGAGAAGAATACCAGAGGATTAAAGGGAAAAGATGGGCAGCCAAAATCATAAAATCCTTATTATATAAGAAAAAAGTGATGAAAGTGGGAAAAGGACTTGCTTTTATCATAAATTTCCGGTATAATACTGTACCGTGACATATATTAATCCTTGCTCCTGAAACTGAAGTCAGGGGCCAGAGACCACAAGGAGGTAAACAAGCATGAACAAATATGAATTAACGATTGTTCTGAACGCAAAGCTCGAAGATGAAGAGAGAGCAGCTGCCATGGAAAAGATTAATGGTTACATTACTCGTTTCGGCGGAACTGTAACTGGCGTTGATGAATGGGGTAAGAAGAGATTAGCTTACGAAATTCAGAAAATGAAAGAAGGATTCTACTACTTCATCAAATTTGATGGCGCGTCCAATACACCGAACGAATTAGAAGAAAACGTTCGTATTATGGAGCCGGTTATCAGATACTTATGCGTGAAACAAGAAGCATAATAGATAAAGAAAGCGTGATCGTATGAACAGAGTAATCCTTATGGGCAGATTGACCCGTGATCCAGAAGTAAGATATTCCCAGGGCGAGCGTGCTATGGCCATCGCAAGGTATACCCTTGCTGTTGATCGCAGAAGCCGCAGAAGTCAGGACGGCAATGAGCAGACCGCAGATTTTATCAACTGCGTAGCATTTGACAAAGCAGGTGAGTTTGCAGAGAAGTATTTCCGTCAGGGTATGAGAGTACTGATTTCCGGAAGGATCCAGACTGGAAGTTATACGAATAAAGACGGCGTAAAAGTATATACAACAGATATCGTTGTAGAAGATCAGGAATTCGCAGACAGCAAGGGCGGCGCTCCAGGCGAAGGCGGCGGCTATCAGCCAACCTCCAGACCAGCTCCCTCCAGTGCAATCGGCGATGGATTTATGAATATCCCGGATGGAGTCGAAGACGAAGGACTTCCATTCAACTAAATCTAACAGGAGGTATACCAATGGCATTTAACAGGAATGATAAAGCTGATGGCGCTAAGATGAGAAGAGGCGGCATGCGCAGAAGAAAAAGTATGCGTATTCTGCGGCGAGAAGAATGGCGTTATCGATTATAAAGATGTAAATAAATTAAAAAGATACGTGTCTGAAAGAGGAAAAATTCTTCCCAGACGTATCACTGGCAACTGTGCTAAGCATCAGAGAGCACTGACTGTTGCAATCAAGAGAGCTAGACATATCGCTCTTATGCCTTACACTATGGAGTAAATCCTTATTTTATAAGGGTTAGCGGATAGGGTAAAGGAGTTTTACTCAAAAATTTACTCAAATCGGGATAATTTTTTCAGTGAAATATTGGCTGGGAAGAGAGTTTCGTAATATAGAAAGACTTCACATGAGAATGTGGGGTCTTTTTTTTTATACAAATACGGGTGAAGATCAAAGAAACGATTTCTATTCTATGGGAAATGGTGGAGAAATATTGATTGAAGTGTTAATATTGGCACTTAACTTGTACAATATTGGCACCTTGGTTAAAAAATGTATATTTTGGAATATACTAAAAGTGATAGATAAGTGGTTGACTTGATTTAGTCTGGAGGTGATTCCAATGAGCTGAATTAGTACAACAAAAGATGGTAAGTCATCGATTAACAATTAACAAATCATGCTTATTTGAGTGAAAAAATTCTATACAGAAGAAGATAAAACAAATCAGCTTTTTAAAATCAGTCTTTTTGTTATATTAGATTTTATATCATTTATTGTAGGTTATTTTTTGTAAGAAAGAATATAAAACATTCATGGAGGTAATATATGGAGAAATTAAAAAAAGTGGTTAATTCGTTGGTTATGATGACAGCTATTGTTATTTTGTCTAGTGGCATCTCTATTGAGGCGCAAGCTGCATCTAATGGTAGCGGTTACTTACCTAAGGGTTGGACGAGCTTAGGATTGGGTAGTTCCACAGAATCAGTAAATGATCAAGGGGAAAGCAACACAATTCTTAGAGCACCCGCTCCAGGCTTAACATCATTGCAAATTATTGATTTAGCATTGGATGATAAGAACGAGATTCATATAGTAACAAGAGAAATTGGCACGAGTAAAGCTGGCACAAGATTCGTTTGGAGAAATGGCAGTTTATGCTCAGAAAATATAAATGAAATGCAAGTACTATGGGGAAGTGATAATATTGCCTATGGTTATGTTCGATATTTTCATACAGGAATTATATATAGTAGTGAAGTAAGTGGAATGACTATTAGTGTAACAGCTAAATTTACAAATGCAATGAGTCCTTGGAATACGCTTTCAGCATCAAATACATTTGTATTACCATAAGATTTGGTATTTTAAAACGGGTACAGGCGTTTCAGCCTGCGTCTGGACTTTATTACTTTTTTGAATTGTTTATAATATGACCAAACGTCAATCTAAAGACAATGTAAATATTATAAACTGATCAGTAATATACGATAAGTATTAATTGGAACGGTTAGACAGATTTGGTAATCTGCCTGGCCGTTTGCCATTTAAATTTCAGTCGTTATGTCCAATAGGTTGGTTTAAGACAATAGATTGCGATGACCTTATCGTATTAGCTCAGATGACTATGGAAATATATGGATAAAAATGATATGCTTATACATAATTAATATAGATTTTTTAGCTCAAATATATGTTGGAGGGATTCGATGTCAGTAATTCGCGGATTGGAATGGACCTTTAATACAGTGGCAGAAAAGTATGAAAAATTGCGTCCAGGATATGTACCAGAGTTATATAAAGATATTTTCAATTATATTCCAATTAATCAGAACAGTAATGTTGTAGAAGTTGGAATTGGAGGAGGTCAGGCAACATTACCAATTTTGGAAACGGGCTGTAACCTGACAGCTGTGGAGTATGGTACGGACCTGGCTGAATTATGTCGTAATAAATTTAAAGAATACCCAAATTTTTCTGCCATAACAGCAAAGTTTGAGGACTTTAAATGTGAAGACAATTCATGTGATTTAATATATTCAGCATCAGCGTTCCACTGGATACCAGAGGAAGTTGGATATAAGAAAGTTTTTTCATTATTAAAAAGTGGTGGTGTATTTGCACGCTTTGCCAATCATCCGTTTAAGGATAAGGGGAGAGAAGAAATACATAATGCTCTTCAAAAGATTTATTCTGTATACATGCCCGGGACACATAACAATAATGAATATAGCGAAAAGGCAGCGAAAGAACGTGCTTATATAGCAAGTCAATACGGTTTTATTGACATAAGTTATAAATTATATCATAGAACAAGAACTTTTACTTCGAAAGAATATACATCTCTTCTCGGTACTTACTCTGATCATATAGCAATTGAAGAAAGCATAAGAGCAAAGTTCTTTTCAGAGATTGAAACAGCAATAGACAATCTGGGTGGTATAATTACAATCTACGATACCATAGATTTGCAGCTTGCAAGAAAGCCGTAGAGTTATAAGCGTTTATAAACAAAGAGGGGTATAGATGAATATGGAAATAAATACATCAGCAAAAGAAACGGTAGATTCTTTGAAAAAAATATTTGATAAACATAAAAATGACCGTATTTGTATCATGGCTACTACTTGTTGCGGAAAGTCTACATTACATGAGCTGATTCCAGAGACTGTGGATATGGATGATGAATTGTGGCCCCAATTAACCGAAGAAGAGGAAGCACATTTGTGCCAGAAACCATGGACGAAAGAAATTGGTAACTTTGCTGGCAGGCTGGTCAGAGAGAGGGTAACGGTGAAAACCGGACACCCATTATTCACGTTAATACTATTGGATTGCGAAGTGCTGGTATATCTTGATATAAGTGATGAACTGCTTGCGGAACATTGTAAAAAAAGACAAGCTGATTTTCAGGATGCGAAAAATATTAATGATGCGATTAAAAATACGTGGAGTAAACAGCGGGAAAAGAATGATAAAGTATGCTACTATTTGAAAATCACAGAGTGATATGAAATTAAGCGTTTTGGTAAATTGGGAAGTGAATTAGGTGGAGGGGCTATGGAAAGTGAAATTATAAATTATTATAAAGCATACGATGAAGATGGCAGACTGTTTCGAAACAATAGCCATAAGATAGAATGGCTGACCAGTATGCATTATTTAAAGAAGTTTATTAAAGAAGGTGCTTTTCTATTAGATGGTTGTGCGGGGACTGGAAACTATGCTTTTCCTTTGGCTAAATCGGGATATGAGATTATTGCAGGGGATATCGTTCCTGGTAATATTGATATTATTCGGGAGAAGCAAAAGAATAATCCTATATTAAAAGATATTTATGTTGGGAACATGCTGGATCTTTCAAGGTTTTGTGATGAAAGTTTCGATGCAGTACTATGTATGGGAGCGTTTTATCATGTTGATGATGAGATAAGATCCGGTATCATGAAAGAATGTCTGCGTGTATTAAAACCAGGTGGATTATTGGTTATTTCCTACATCAATACGATGGCTGGAGTTATTGTTGGGTTGGATGATAAGTTGAAAAACATGGACCAGGCGGACGTATGGTTTGAAAACAGGACTACAGATGGGGTGTTCCTGTATATGACGCCTTATGAAATAGAGGAAATGGCATTGAGTTTTCATTTGGAAATTGTTTGCCATCTTGCCGTTGATGGAATAAATTATTTACTTTCTGATAAAATTAATGCTGCTGATGAGGAAAATTTTAATAAGTGGTATCAATTTCATTTGAAAACCTGTGAAGATAAGAGTTTGTTAGGATATAGCTTACATAGTATGATAATATTGAGAAAGTAATTTGTCAGGTTCAAATAGGGGGAGCAAGAATGAATGTAATAAAAATTGAAGGAATATCAGATTCGTATCCAGAGCCGATAGAGGGGACCTTCGAGTGGTTTTATTGCAGAGAGAGCAATGACAATTTTTGTGATTTATATGAGGCAGAAGAAATAGTTAAATCCGGTCAGAAATATTCTGGATCGGTGTGTCACTTGATTCATTATCCGGAGGGAAAAGTTTACAGTCCATTTAAACAAAAGGAAAATGTATATATTGAACGACCTGTCTGGGACAAGGGGGCATTTTATTTTTTAAAGGTTGATTTTTCAGAACTTAAGATGCAAATATACAGTTATTTCCCCAACAGCCAGAGACTTGAAATAGTAAAAGAACTGCCGTTAGATTTAGTGGAGGATTGTTACAATCTGATGTTAAAAGTGTCACCTCTTATGCTGACCAGAGCCGGGAAAAATAAAAGCTATGAAATAATCTGGCCTGAAAATAAGAGAATAGAGATAGGGGATACGGAGACTCTGCTTTTTAGGGATGGAAAGGATCTTTACTTTACTGCATGGTGGGAAGATCCCAAGTATCATGAATCTATTATTGTCAGAGATGTTAATACGGGAGAAGTGAAAGAAAGCTATCCTGGATATCTATGCAGGATGCCCAATGGAGTTTATTGGAGAATTCAGTAAGTTATTTGAAAAGGAGCGGGATTATGACAAGTATTTATTATCAGGCAAATAGAAACTACCCTCTTACCCAGTCAGAGCAGGAGAAGATTGATCAGATTTTAAAAGAATGCGAAGAAAATTATCCCTTCCCGGGAAGAGGCGAGACGCTGTGCCAGTACTCCTATGATCCGGCTGAACCCACATGCATCTTTTCTGGTGCTGTCAAGCTTCCATATCCGTGTGATAATGGTAATGATATGAATGATGAAATAGAGGAAATGCAGACAGAGGCATTATTCTTTCTCATAGAGTGGCTGACTTCCCTTCGAAGAGTGATTCCAGATGCGATATGGGAGGCTTCATTAGAAGATGTGGAGTTTATATGGGAAGAAGAGAATGGATACCGGTTAATGACAAACGAAGAATATGAGGATTATTGTTGAGAGATATCAGGAGGCAGCGTGAAGATTCCGATGGTGAGTATAAGATATGTACAGGAAGAAGATAGAAAATTCTGGCTAAAACTTGATAAGCATTTGACGAAGACTGAATTTGAAAAAAAGATCAGGGATAAAATGGGATATGTTCTGTTAGAAGATAATATTCCTTATGGCTTGTTGAGATACAATCTCTTTTGGGATAATACTCCATTTTGTACAATGCTCTATGTTGACTCAGGTAGTCGGGGTAGGGGATATGGAAAAAAACTGATGGAGTTTTGGGAAAAAGATATGGAGTCAATGGGATATGGTATGCTGATGACATCTACACAGGTGGATGAAGATGCCCAGCACTTCTATAGAAAATTAGGGTATCAGGATAGCGGCGGATTAATTATTAATATCCCAGGATATGAGCAGCCCATGGAACTGTTTTTGATTAAAAAAATATAGTATGGGCTGCATCATATATTTATATCCGATTATCCAACAAGTCTTGCCAGCTGATGCATGTTCTTATGAAGAATTTTCACATTTCCGAATGCAAAAACCAGGCCGATAGTAACCCAAAGTACTATCTCAATTACTGAGTAATTTAAGACCTTCTGTGCAAGAATCAGGATGTAGCAGCAGGGGAACAGGGTCAGCCATGCAGTAACTTCGCCAGGCACGTATTGCCGGTAAGATAAAGGTAACAGGATAATATGGAATAGAACCAGATGAATAATGTTCGCTGTCAGCAGACCATACCATAATCCATAAAAGCCGGTGATGTTCCCCAGTAAAGTGGCAGACACCCACAAAATAAGTTCTTCAAATACCCCAACGGAAAAGGCTGCTGTGTTGTTAGTGTTGCCAAAGGGTGTGATAGAAAGGGGAATAAATTGTTTTAATCCTTTTTTACACCATTGTTTTGCTCTCATAATCTCTTCCATATCATGTACAATGAATAATAACGGAAATAGCCAGGTAAACCATCTTAACTCATTCATAATTGTATCTCTCCTTTTTGATTTTATTTTAATCATATGGGGAAAAGTTTCAATCAACAGAATTTTACTTGTTATATAAATAAGCTATAATAAGATACAGAATGTCGCTTATCTATATTGAATGTACTAAATTGTTGCCTGGAAAGGAGTACTCATGAACCAGAATGATTTGCGCGTGAGAAAAACCAGAAAAAACATTGAGAATTCGTTTGTCTCGTTGTTGAAAGAAAAGGATTTTCATAAAATAACGGTTCAGGATATTCTTGACCGTGCATTAATTAATCGTTCTACATTCTACAAGCATTATATGGATAAATATCAGCTGGCTGAAGCTCTTTGCAACGGCGTATTTGATGTTTTAAAAGCGGGAGTCATGGATAGACTTGAATGCGATGAAATCGAAGATGCCATTATGGTGATTAAACCAATGTATCAGATTCTATCTGACAGGAGAGAAGAAATTCTGGCTCTTTTGAAATACATACAGATACCATTCACTTATATGAGGATATGTACAATTTCCTGCAAAAGAGCTTTTATGAGAGACAGTTAAAGACAAATAGAAAGTCCATAGAACTATTAGATTATATGTCAAATCAATATGCGTCGATTGTGCTGACTGCAATGAAATGGTGCCTGAAAAATGATGGATACGAGGAGCTGACCAGACATACTCAGCTTTTTATGTATCTGGCAAAAGTATTTAACTATAACAGAGAGTAAAAATCAGGCCGTCAGGTCCATTTGTTCCAAGTAAGAAACAGATGAATCCGACAGCCTGTTATTATCTTCGCTTCATTAGTTTTACGATTTCCATGATCGGTATGATTGAAACTGCAATCAGCACTGCCACGGCATATTCCAGAAGTGAGATATGTTCAAAAGAAAATGCTTTTCTTAAAAAAGGAACGTAAATAACGGCGGTTGTTAAAATAAATGACATCAGCAGGGAACCATTTAAAAAGCTGTTCTTTGTTTTTTAAATGAAAGATGGAACGAGTTCTGGAGCGCATATTAAACGAATGAAACATCTCAAGGAGAGACAATGTAAGGAAAGCCATCGTCATGCCGTCTGCGCTTTGGGCAATTTCCCAAACACCACTCTCTACATAATGACCCACGAAGTAAGCGATCAGGGTCAGGAGTGCGATGACAAAACCCTGTAAAGCGATTTCAATTCCAACGCCATCAGAAAAAATACTGTCTTTTGGGTCTCTTGGAGCTCGTTTCATGATATCTGCTTCTTCTGCTTCCATGCCCAGTCCAATGGCTGGGAAGCAGTCAGTGATCAGGTTGATCCAAAGCAAATGAACTGGTTTTAAGATGGTAAAACCAATGAGGCTGGCTACAAATACTGCAATTACCTCTGCTAAGTTGGAGGAAAGCAGGAACTGGATTGATTTTCGTATATTGTCATAGATCCTTCTCCCTTCGGCAACTGCCGCAACAATGGTAGCAAAATTGTCATCTGCCAGAACCATATCTGCAACATCTTTTGTCACGTCAGTTCCTGTGATTCCCATTCCTACACCAATATCGGCTTCTTTAATAGCTGGGGCATCGTTGACGCCATCTCCAGTCATGGCAGTTACTTTAGAGAGTTTCTTCCATGTCTTCACAATACGGACTTTGTGCTCTGGCTGTACCCGCGCATAAACCGAAAAGCTGGTAATCTTTTTCTCCAGTTCCTCATCGGATAATTTTTCCAGCTCCCCGCCGGTGATAGCCATGCTCTCATTTTCAAGTATACCCAGCTCCTTTGCTATGGCTACGGCAGTATCTTTGTGATCGCCTGTAATCATAATCGGGCGGATGCTGGCATTCTGACATTCCTTAATCGCCGCCTTTACTTCAGGACGGACTGGATCAATCATGCCGGAGAGACCAAGGTAGATCAGTTCGTTCTCCAGCGCTTCAGGTGCGAAATCATGGGGAGTCTGATCCCAGTTTCTCATGGAAGCACATAAAACCCGGAGTGCCCGGTCTGCCATGGCTTTGTTGGCCTTAATGATATCATGGCGGATATCATCTGTCATGGCTACGATGTTTCCATTTATAAACGCATGGCTGCAGCGCTTTAGTACCTCGTCCGGTGCGCCCTTGGTAAACTGGATTATTGTGCCGTCCTTCTTTTTGTGCACGGTTGACATCATTTTTCTCACGGAATCAAAGGGTGCCTCTCCGATTCTTTCATAATCTTTGGCTAGTACCGGCTTTGATAAGTTGTTTTTATATGCGTCATTTACCAGGGCGCATTCCGTAGGTTCTCCTACCGCCTGAAGGCTGTCTGGGTCAAGGACTGAATCGGAGCACAGTGCCATTGCCGTCATTAGAAGGGGTTCGTCTGAAGTGGAGTGTTCTACCACCGTCATTTTGTTTTGCGTTAAGGTTCCGGTCTTGTCAGAGCAGATGATCTGGGTGCAGCCTAAGGTTTCAACTGCTGTCAGCTTTCTTACAATTGCGTGTTTGCGGGACATTTTAGTCACGCCAATGGACAGGAGAATGGTTACTACAGCTGCCAGACCCTCCGGTATTGCGGCAACAGCTAGTGAAACTGCAATCATAAAGGTATCAATCAGTTCTTCCAGATGAATGCCGTTGCCGGAAAAGCCAATTCGGGCGATGTTTACAGCAAACATTAAGGCGCAGATTCCCAGAACCAAGATGGACAACACCTTAGACAGCTGATTTAGCTTGATCTGAAGGGGAGTTACTTCATCTTTTGCAGTATTTAAAGCATCGGCAATATGGCCAATCTCCGTATCCATTCCTGTGTAGCATACGATCGCCTTACCCCGGCCATAAACAATTGTAGAACCAGTATAAATCATGTTTTTTCTGTCTGCCAGCGCTACTTCCCCTTTTCCGGTTTCCAACACATCACTATGCTTGGAAACTGAGACAGATTCGCCTGTCAGTGCGGCTTCTTCTGCCTTCAGGCTTGCGCTTTCCAATATTCTGGAATCTGCAGGTACGGAATCTCCTGCTTCCAAAGCGATGATGTCGCCAGGCACAAGCTGTTCGGAGCGGATGACTTCAAGCTTGCCGTTTCGGAAGACTTTTTGATGTGGCAGCCGTCATTTCCTGAAGAGATGCAATGGCAGATTCGGCTTTGGATTCCTGATAGACACCAAGGATTGCATTAATCACCACCACGATCAGGATAATGACAGTATCGATCATGCTTTCACCTGCATAGATGGATGTAGCTCCGGAAACTACTGCAGCAGCAATCAGTACAATCGTCATAAAGTTAGCCAGCTCTTTTAAAAATTTCTTAAAGAGACTTGTTTTCTTACCCTCTTTTAATTTGTTTAAGCCGTACTTCTCCTGACGAACCTGAACCTGGGCTTCTGAAAGTCCATGAAGAGATGAATCAAGCTGTTTTATAACTTCATTGGATTCCAATAAGTATTCTTTTTGCATTGTTATTCTCCTATATTGTTTATGTCTTGCTAATCAATGATAGTTAGTGTATCCCTTTTTTTCTTTAATTATCAGAGTTAATCATCTAAAGGAGATCCATGAATTTCTGAAGGCCATCTCTTGTATCATCGCTGTTCAATTTGGAATAAGATGCAGCTTTTTGAAAAAACTGGAAAGATTTTACATCCTCAGAAAGGAAATTATGGAATAACATATCAAATAGGACCAGTATCAGAATTTCCCTTGTTATGGTGTTGCTGCTAAAGAGCAGGTCTGTCTTTGGAATCACCAGAGTGATGTTGGCATAGGGAGAGCAGAGAGACTTTTCATAATTGGTAATGAGCAGGATGCTGCTGCCGTTTCTTTTTTAAATCGGCCAGTATGGAAGCCAGCTGTTTGTGATTGCCGGAGAGCGATATGGTGATAAAGAGATCGGTCTCCTGAGAAAGACTTTGATATAGCTTTAATGTATCATAGTTGGTAAGTGCCTGTACGGTGAGACCCAGTGTCATAAATTTGTGGGCAATCATTTCCGCTATATTCTGATTAAAATTCAATCCGATAATAAAGATCCGCCGTGATTTTAACATCAATTCTCTGGTATGGTTGATATCTGCCGGATTGGTTAAATGAAACAGGCTGTCTAAAAGCATCTTATAGTCATTAAGCAGGGCGGAGTAGTCGGAATGGTTTACGGAGGAAGAACTTTTGTCAATTTCCTTCTGCATCGTATATTTTAATTCATTCAGGCCGGAGTATCCTACTTTTTGAGCGAAACGGATGATGCTGGCATCGGATGTTCCGATCTCCTTTGCCAGTTCCTGAGCGCTGAGTTCAATGAATTTCAAGGTGGATTTTTTAATGTATTGTACTATTTTCCAGTCTGTTTTGGTGAACTGGTTGGACATGCCGTCTATACGGGCCATTAAGGTGAAAAGTTCATAGTTTTCTGTCATATAAAATACAGCCTTCCTTTCAATCTTCCCGGAAAAGGGAAGCCGTTTTGTTATTTCTGTAGCAGTTATGTAGTGAATTTCAGATTAAGTATATCATAATTCTGATTTATAATTCAATATTCCTTGATTAAAAAAGTTTTAATTACAAAAAAGTAGCAAAATACATAATTAAAACTGTGAAAATAATATAAATACATTATTGACATGAAAAATGTAGTATGCTACAATTCGGATGAATAAAGGAAATACAAAACTGATAAATGAGGAGGTACGAGATGGAGAAACCGCAGATTTTGCTCTTAACTCACGGAGGCTGGGGAAAGGCGCTGACGGAAAGTCTGAAAATGATTATGGGAAGCGTTGATTTTGTTCATGAGATCCCGCTTTTGCCGGAGGTTACGTTTGCAGAGTACTACGCCAAGGTGGATGAATATGCAGCCGGGATGCCGGAGAAGTCCCTGATTTTTACGGATGTATTTGGCGGGACAACCACCAATGCAGGTGCTAAAATCGGACGGGAGCGGAATATTAAGGTGGTTTCGGGACTGAATGCGCCGCTCATGATTGAAGCCTGTACACAGATCCAGTACACTGGAGATTGTAACTTTGATGTAGTATTGCAGCAGGGGCAGTCATCAATCATTGATGTGATCGGTGAGGTCACTAAGTCAATGGAAAAAAAGGAGAGTTAGTGTGAAAGAAAGTAGAGGTCAGCCGAAAAGTGGCGCACTTAAACAAGCTGTCAAAAATGGCAACTTTTAAAAGTGGATAATTAATGATGCTTAGGAAGCCTGTGGTTCTTTTGGTGGAGGATATAATCCTTCTCGTTCTAATAACTTCAGTGCTTGTTTGATGGCCTTTGCTTTTTGTTTTTCAATTAAAGCTTCAGGCATATCGACTTTGTATAAATCGCTGGGATTCCACTCTTCGCCTGTAGACAACATTTGGTGGATTGCAGTAAGAATCATTCGAGCGATAGCAACAATGGCTCTTTTTTTGCCACGGCGTTTTGTAAGAGATTCATATTTCTTTTTGTAGTAAGGAGACTTTTCGGATTTAACGGCTGCATGAGCACACTGTACTAATGCAGGTTTGAGATAAACTCCAGCACGTGTAATTCGAACAGATTTCTTCTTACCGCCAGATTCGTTACTGCCGGGGACTAAACCAGCCCAGCAGCACAAACGTTTTGAGGTAGAGAATTGAGACATATCAATACCTATTTCGGAAATGATAGTGATTGCACTATCACGTTTAACACCCGGAATAGTCATTAGAAACTGGATAGCATTTTCAAAATCAGTATCAGAAGAAAGTAAAGATTCTAACTCTCGGTCTATATCATTTATTTCAGCTGTGATATAATCCATGTGTGCGCGGACGAGGTGCATGCGATATTTTGGGAATCAGTCATCTGATATCCTTCAATGGATTCAATTACAGCATCTTCTTTAGATTTGAGAGACCTAAGAAGTTTAGAAGCGATTACTTCATGATTGATAGAATTGTCTGACTGTTCAAGCAGGTAGTCAATGATGGATGTAGATGACTTCCCAAAGATATCGGAAACAACTGAATCTAATGCAACATTACACACAGTAAGAGCATTCTGATATCTATTCTTTTCACTGGAACGGCAGGAAACAAGCTTATAGCGATACCTTGTAAACTCTCGTAAAATACGGATTTTCTTACAGGGAATATAACTGCCTTTTACTAGTCCCAGACGGAACAAATCTCCAATCCACTTAGAGTCCTTGGTGTCATCCTTGTTACCTTTTACAGCTTTTACCCACTTTGGGTTGGCTATTGTAACATTGATTTCATCTTCAAGAAGGTTAAAGACAGGAACCCAGTATTTACCAGTGGATTCCATGCAGACATAGCGGCATTCATTGTCAAGAAGCCACTGCTTGAATTCAAGTATAGAGTTATTAAAGGTGGAAAAGCGTTTCTTTTGGTAGTCAGGTTCTACTCCACCAGAAGTTTTAATAATTGTGGCAACGAGAAACGATTTGTGAACATCGACACCACAACAGTTTTGATAAGTAACTTTCATGGTCGAACTCCTTTCTTGAGTAAGATTAAGAAGCCATTGACTGAACTGCCACACAATTTAACCAAGGCGTTAAAACAATTCTTAGTGTACGGACTGGTAGTACCACTTATTTGTGCTTGAAAAGGCAGGACTTACACTGATTAAAATGCTGTCTAAAACGAGAAAGAATTTACAACTCCTCCTTCCGTGCTTTGTAGTGTAGCTTCTTAAAGCTATTATCTCATGGAGTAGAGGTTTTGAAAATCTTTCATTACTATTTGTGCCGCGCCCGAAGGCGCGCGGAATGGAGATTAAAATGGCAGAGATTGTATTATGCAGAATTGACAGCAGACTGATTCATGGACAGGTTATGACCAAGTGGGTGAATCAGTCACAGGCCAATCGGATTGTTGTAGTAAGCGACAGTCTGGCTGCGGATGAGTTTATGCTTGAGATTTACTTAATGTCTGCACCGGCGGGAGTTAAGGTAGAGTGTTTAAGCAGAGCAGACGCAGTAAAGAAATGGAATGAAGACCAGTTTGGCAGTGGCCGGGTACTTTTACTGCTTCCGGATTTAGCAAGCATGAAGGAAGTATATGAAGGAGGAATTAAGGTCACTGATATACAGGTAGGAGGGCTGGGGGGAGCTCCTAACCGAAAAGTGGTATTTCAGAATATCACTTTAGATGATGCAGATGTGGAAAAGTTGATTTCGTTACAGGAGGCAGGAGTAAATATTATCTTCCAGACAATACCGGAAGATGTACCGCAGGATTTTCACACCATTTTAAAAAAATACAATAACTAAGGAGAGTATGATATGAGTGTGTTGATGTTAGCTGTATGTATGGGGTTTTATTATTGGTTCTGCCGTCTGAGATTTGGATATACCTTTTCTTCCATGCTTCTTCAGCCAGTTGTCATTGGTGTTTTTTGTAGGGCTTCTGACTGGAAACATGCCTTTGGCCATGAAGATTGGTGCAGGACTTCAGCTGGTTTATTTAGGGGTTACATCCACTCCCGGTGGCAATGTGCCAAGTGATCCTGCTCTTGCAGGATGTATTGCAATTCCTCTTGGAGTAATGTCCAATATGTCTCCTGAGGTTGCCATTGCGCTTGCGATTCCATTTGGAGTCATTGGAGTATTTGTGGATCAGTTAAGAAGAAGTACCAATGCAGTCTGGGTTCATATGGCAGACCGGTATGCGGAAAAAGCGGATACAAAAGGGATTTTAAGGGCTGCGTTTCTTTACCCGGCTATCGCAGGACTGGTAATTCGTTTTCCAATCGTTTTTGCAATTGACTTTTTTGGTGTAACAGCAGTAGAGAAGCTGATCGCAGTTCTTCCTCAGTGGCTGATGCATTCCTTTGAAATCATGGGAGGAATTCTTCCTGCTCTTGGTTTTGCCATTACCTTATCCGTCATTGGAAAGAAGTCACTGATACCGTTCTTTATAACAGGATTTTTTGCAGTGATGTACTTAAAACTTGATACTATGGCTGTAGCAATTTTTGCAACCTGCATTGCATTGTTGTTAGGTTTATTCCAGTTAAAGGAGGAGGCGATTTAAGATGGGAGAGCAGACACAGGTAAAGAAACTGAATAAAAAAGATATTACAAAATCCATGTGGATCTATTATGCCGGCGCAGAACTTTCCAATTCCTATGAGCGTTTGCAAAGTCTTGTATTCTGTGCGTCCATGACGCCGGTTTTAAAGAAGCTGTATGATACCGATGAGGAATTGAGCGCAGCCTTAAAACGTCACCTGGTTTTCTTTAACACAGAAGGAATCTTCGGAGCCATCATTCAGGGAATTGCCATTTCCATGGAAGAACAAAAGGCCAATGGAGAGAATGTAACAGACGAGGCAATTACTGGTATTAAAACCGGACTGATGGGACCGCTTGCAGGAATGGGAGATGCGATTGTATGGGCAGCAATCATGCCGATTATCATTTCTATCTTTTTTACCTTTTGCAAGTAATGGTTCTGCACTGGGAGGCATTATGCCGCTGATCCTGTATCCGGCCATTACCATTGCTATTGCTTACTGGCTGATTCATAATGGCTACACATTAGGAAAAAAGTCTGTGGTATCACTGCTTCATGGCGGCAAGATGAAATCCATTATTTTTACAGCAAATGTCATCGGTCTTACCATGATGGGGGCATTATCCGCAAGCTACGTCACCATATCAACACCTTTGAAGTTTGGTTTTTCCAGCGGAACGCAGATTGTGGTACAGGACATACTGAATACGGTAGCACCAGGTCTTCTTCCTCTGGCAGCCGTGTTTATCATCTATTTTTATCTTAGAAAGAAAGGACCGTATTACAACAGAATCCTGCTTACAGTCGTGGCAGTATCTGTCATTACTTCTCTGCTTGGAATTCTGTAATGGTCTTAAGGAGTAATCATGGAAAACATATACAGTAAAAGCGGTCTTCAGGCCGTGATTAATGCTTCCGGAAGAATGACAAAGCTGGGTGTTTCCACCATATCGAAAGGTGTGGGGGGAAACACTGGTGGAGGCAGCCGGCAACTATGTGGTAATTGACGATCTCTATGTCTATGCAGGCAGAAGAATCGGGAATCTCATTGGAACTGCTGACGCCTGTGTTACATCCAGCGCCTCTGCAGGAATAGCACTGGCAGTTGCCTCTTTAATCTGTGGAGGAAACTTACAGAAAGTAAAGCACCTTTATGACCTTCTGCCTTCTGTTACGAAAAGGGAAGTTATAATTTTAAAAGGGCATAACGTGGACTTTGGGGCACCGGTTGCAGAGATGGTACAGATTGCCGGAGGGAAAATCGTGGAAGCAGGATATGCCAACGGAGCTTCTGTAGAAGATATTGAGCAGGCAGTAACAAAGGATACGCTGGCAATTCTTTTTGTCAAATCCCATCACTGTGTTCAAAAGGAAATGCCAGAGGCCAGATCTGTGATTGAGCTGGCAGAACGTCTTGGGATTCCATGTATCGTGGATGCGGCAGCGGAAGAGGATTTAAACATCTATGCAGCCATGGGTGCGGACTTTGTATGCTACAGCGGTGCAAAAGCCATTGAAGGCCCAACCAGCGGTTTTGTAGCCTGTAAGACAAAAGAACTGGCAGATAACATGAGACTCCAGTACAAAGGGATCGGAAGAGCCATGAAGGTGGGGAAAGAGTGCACCATGGGACTTGTAACGGCAGTGGAAGAATACATTGCCGGAGGAAAGATAAGCCCTGTCTCCAAAGAAGAGCTGGAACGGTTTGCAGCATGTGTAGGGGAGATACCAGGCTGCAAAACATCAATTATTAAGGATGAGGCAGGAAGAGATATTTTCCGCTGTAAAATTGATTTTAATCCCCAGCAATACGGGATGAATGCCAAAGACGTGGTAAGAGAGCTGCAACGGGGAGATGTAGCCATCTTTACCAGAGATTATCAGGCAAATATCGGTTCCATCGCAATTGATCCCAGGCCTTTAAACAGTGAGAAAGAACTGGAAATCATTGAACAGAGGCTTAAAGAGATTCACAAATCAGTAAATGGAGGGAATTAAAAGATGGAAGGATTAAATTTTTACAAAGGAAGAGTCTGCTTAAACTGCCTGACAAATTCCGTTGATAATGCCAGGGCAATTTATGAGGCTGCCGAGGGTCATGTTGCAGTCGGGATTTTGTCGGCAGATTATCCGGATGTGGAACAAGCAGTGGAGGATATGAAACGATATCAGGAAGCTGTAGACAATAATATTTCCGTTGGCCTGGGTGCAGGAAACCCCGGGCAATGGAAAGCGGTTGCAGATATATCCGGGCAGATTAAGCCCAAACATATCAACCAGACCTTTACGGCAGGCGGATATACCAGAGCCAAAACAGGTGAGGGACCATTTTTAAATTCAATGGTTGCGCCTTGTGGTAAAGTGGGTTATGTTAAAATCTCAACTGGTCCGCTTTGTAAGGATATGGAACCGGCAATCGTTCCGGTTAAAACTGCAATTGCAATGGCAAAGGAGCAGGGAGCCGATTCCTTAAAGTATTTTCCCATGGGCGGACTAAAGGTAAAAGAGGAGTTTGAGGCGGTTGCCACAGCCTGTGCAGAGAGCGGATTCGGACTGGAGCCAACCGGAGGAATCGATCTTGATAATTTTTCCCAGATCTTAAAAATCGCGGTTGATGCAGGAGTGGAACACATCATTCCTCATGTATATTCTTCGATTATTGATAAAGAGACGGGGGCAACGAGAATTTCTGATGTTGTGAAACTTTATGAGATGATTCGGGAGATTTTAGATTAAAATAATGTCCACCATTTATCAAACGGGTCGTTTGTTCGAGGCAATAAGTCTCAGTTACCCGCCAATATTCAGCAGTTTGCTACAATGTGGCAATAAGAAAATTCAACTAGCGACGCATAGATTTTCTGAGTGGTCTGTACGTGAATTTAACTTCTGGACAACTCGTCCAGAAGTTAAATTCACATTATCTGTTTATTTGCCAATAGCCTTTACGGTCAGAACCAATTCTTATGATTTTTCCGCTTTCTCTTAGCTCCTTAACAATTCGGCTTATCTTTCGTGTGCTAAAAGAAGACTTTCGACTGAGTTCTTTTGCTGTAATCGTTGGTTGCTCTGCAATTAGTTTCAATACCACATCATCGCCAATTTCATCGCCAATTTCATCGCCAACTTCATCGCCACGAACATTCTTGTTTTTATTAAGCACTTCTGCAAAAGGAAATACAACCTTAATAAAATGCTCTAAAATTTGAAAAATATCTTTATCGTATACTTTGAGAATGCGGCTCATACCGGAACCGAGCTGTTCCACCAATCCTACATCTTTGAATACACGCATCAACTCACGATTTCTTGGCATACTGGAACAGCTGAAGAAATCTTCTCGGCTTTGACCAGGTATCAGTCCCCCATAAGAGGTCATTACAACCCTGTCGCTGAAAATCTCAAAAACCGGTGGTATCTCGTGCGTGAAATCGTTGTGGACAATACAGTTCACAATTGCTTCACGCATAGCTACCGGATCAATCAAATTCTTTTCAATTCGTTTGGTACTGGTCACTTTTGCATGGGTCACATTTTCTATCTTCATCTTATCCAGAACACTGTTAGTAGCTTTAACAAGTGAGCAGTAACCATATTCCTCATTCTCAATTAAGTCCACTTTATCCGTGCCTGCATACTTTGCAACCTTAATAGAAACACCATTTTCATCTGCAAGCAAATAGGCGATGTAATTATATTTGCCGTCTGGCGTCAAAAGCTCCAGACTATTTGCAAATTGCTGATTCAGCTCTAATCCACGCTCTTGATAATAAATTTTCAATTGGGCAAACTTCAAATCCTGCCGTGGTGAAGGGATATTGCGAAGTGTTGTATGAATGCGTCTTGCATATAAATCATCGATCATAGCAGTTGGCATAGGTTGACTGGAAGTTCCAATTCTGGTATAACAGCCACTTGGCGACATTCCCTGGCTCTTAATGTAATATGGCTTTTCAAGTCCGCTGGAAACCAATACTTTTATAATAGAAACACCCTCCACAACTTCGGTTACTATATCAAATAGTCCAAGCGTTGAAGGTAAAATATTATTTTTGATTCGGTCAGCAATTTTAAGCTGCGTAGAATCTAATTCCGTAGTCCCTGTTGGATGTCCTTTGTCATCCAGGCCGATATACAAGATTCCACCTTCTTGATTATTCAAAAAAGCTACAATTTCTTTTTCCATTTTGTCGTTTAAAACACTTTTGAACTCAACGCGATTACTTTCTTGTAACATAAACTCCTCCTAGTCAGATTAATCTTATAATAGATCTTTTATTGTAACAAACCAAGTTATGACAAAATAACAGCAGTCTTTATCATTCATTTCTATATTCACTGGGACTGATCCCATAAACATGCTTAAAGGTTTTACTGAAATGAAACGGGTCAAGGTAACCAGTCAGCTGGCTTACATCGGCAATGGAAAGATCCGGATTGCGAAGAAGCTGCCTTGCTATATTAAGTCTGTAATTTCTTAAATATTTGGAAGGTGTGATCTCTGTGTATTTAAAAAATATTTTACTTAGATAAGGCACAGAAAAACCAAACTCAGAAGCCAGTGTGGTGAAATCAATCTGAGTCTGATAATTTTTGTGAATGTATTCTTTTATCAGTTCAACGATTTCTTTTGCCCTGTTTGAGGAATGAAGAAGTGTAACGGAGTCAAATCGGTCCTGGGTAGCCAGAAGCTTGGTCTCCAGGACAGCCAGTGTATTTTCCAGTTCATCATAATTGACTGGCTTTAGTAAATAATTACTCACTTCGTACCGCAGTGCTTCCTTTGCGTATTCAAAATCTGTATATCCGCTGATGATCACACATAAGATAAACGGAAATTTTTCGTGTATATTTCGGACTAACTCAAGTCCATCCATCTCCGGCATCCGTATGTCTGTGAAAATTACATTGGGCAGATGTTCTTTCGCCATATCCAGTCCTTCCAGACCATTGGTTGCAATGGCTGTCACCTCAAAAGCGGGATTTAACTGTTGGATTCTTCTGGCTATATTTCTGGCAATTAAGGCTTCATCTTCGACGATTAAAACAGAATATTTCAATGTATCATTCCTCCTATGACAACGATGGCTCCATGGGGTACATTGTTGCTCAGTCTAAATATATGATTGCCGTGGTAGAGAATTTTAAAACGGATGTAAATATTCATCAGTCCCATTCCATCTATTTCCAGATTGGGAAGGACGCCGTTTTCTCAATCTGGTTTATCTGATTTTGCAGTTTTTCCAGGACTTCACTGGAAAAGCCAGGGCCATTGTCCCGGATCTGCAGCTCCCAATAGGTGCTGGTCATAATACCGAGAATTTTCACATTCCACGGCGGACTTGATTTTGTTGAATATTTGATGGCATTTTCCACAATCAGCTGGAGGCAGAGTTTTGGAAGCCGGACCTGATGCATTTTTTCTGGTATGTCAAATTCAAACTGAAGAGAGTTACTGTACCTCACCTTCATGCATTCCAGATAATCACTGGTATGGTCAAGTTCATCTTTTAAAAGGACCAGCTGCTCGCTGTCGGAGGAGATATAACGCAAAATTCTGGAAATGGTCTGACACATGAGAATAATCTCGCTGTTCATGTTCTCGTCAGCCATTGCCTGTATGGTTGCCAGAGAGTTGTAAAGAAAATGAGGGTTCATCTGTGCCTGCAGCGCCAGCATTCTGGATTGCATGTCACTGTTTTGAAGCTGAAGTTCCCGTCCCATTGATTTTCTGGCCTGTCTCTGCATTTTTAACAGAGCCTGATATAAGGTGTTCACCTCTGTGATGCCAATTTCCATGTCCTCAAATTCAGTTGTGTCTTTTTCTTCCCCTGTCAGCTGGAATGCCCGTACCTGATGGTAGATCTTATAAAGCGGAGTGGCAATTCTCCGTGAAATCAAATAGGACACCATAACAGTTATGACCATGACGGTAAATAAAAGAATAAAAGCTGTGTTTAAGTATTGATGGACCGGCTGCATCAGCATGCGGTTATCAATTACCAGTGCTGTAGTAAAACCGGTATATTCAGATGAGGAAAAAATAATGTATTTATTTTCTGATTTTAAATATATGGGATTTGATCCGGAACTTCTCACGGGTTTGCTCCGCTGCGCCTGAATCAAATCATAATAGCTCTCTGGTGTGCCTAAGCTGCCTGTCGCATAGATTGTGTTTCCTTCCGGACTGAAAATGTATACATCTTCCTGATACGGGCTGTTAAAGGTATTTATTGTATTTGCTATGCTTTTAAAGGATTTTTTGACCTCTACAATACCTTGTGGAACATTGAGCGGGCTGTAATACAAGCGGCAGAGCGAAACAAAATAATTATCGCCAGAATACGAATAAAAGCGCCCAAGAGTGTCGTCTTTATCGCAGTAAATAAATTTCGTTCCCTTAGCCTCAACCACCTTACTGCACCAGTCTTTATCACTCACCCGTTCCTTGGATGCATGATTATCAAGACCTACTCCGAATTTACCGTAATCAAGGGAATAGAGATAAGTCTGATCGGCGGGAGAATTGGGACCGATCATGGCGATAATCAGGTCAAACAGGATTTTGGTGTTATTGATGTTTTCATAAATCTCATCCGAACTTAAGGCGTTATCCTGATAATTGATGTATATTCCAAATTTCTCTTTGATCAGGTTGGAATAGATGATATTCTGGGATACAGTGTCAAGGTCATGAATGACGGAATCATAGCTGCCCATAATCATGGTGGCATTATTCTGAAGGGAAGAAAAGGCATTTACCTTTATCTTGCTGGTTTCACTAAAAACTGTATGAACCGTAAATGCCAGAATTACTGCAATGAATAAAGCAGTATAGGGAAGAAAAAGTGTTGACATTATGCTGCGTTTTTTAATATTATTTGTTTTATTCGCTGTCATTTAAAGCCTTTCTTTCCTGCGGTTTATTATGATGGTTAAAAATATACATGAAAACAGATCAAAATGTTCATTCAAAAATGTATATATTACACTATATAATACAGATAACATGATAAAAGTCAACATTTAATTTTGGGGAGGTATTTTTTATGAAGTTAAAAAAGTTAGCTGCATTTAGTCTGGCTCTTGTCGCTGCCCTTTCATTTTCTGGCTGTTCAAAAGAGGAAAGTGCTCCACAGAAAAGTACGGCTGCAGGAGAAAGCACGTCTGGAGAAGCGAAAACATCTGCTGCGTCGGAAAAAGGTGGAGTTACTCTTTCTTTTATGGCCGGCCAGGACTGGATTCAGGATGCAGAAATTGAACTGTCCAAGAAATTCACGCAGGAAACAGGGATCAAAGTTGATTATCAGATTATTCCAGCGGATCAGTATGTGAATCTTCTGATGACAAAGTTAAATACTGGAGAGTGCACGGATATTTTTGGGGCACAGAGTGGTAAATTTGATATTAAAGCACAGATCAATGTGGAAAAAAATGCGGTGGATTTAACAAAAACATCATGGGGAAGCCAGGTTGAACCATTGGTGGCAGATCAGCTGTCTGTAGATGGTAAGCTTTATGGTCAGCCGATTCAGGACGTTTCTTCCGTATGGGCAATCGGTTATAACAAACAGATTTTCAAAAAGCTGAATCTGGAGATTCCCAAAGATTATGCAAGCTTCCAAAAAGTGTGCGATACCATTAAGGCAGCAGGAATTACTCCAATCTATGAATGTGTGTCAGATGGCTGGCATCATACATTATGGCTGCCTGAGGCAGGTGTTGAGGCTGAAACAGCAGAACCTGGCATTGTTGATAAATGGAACAGCAACCAGGCGCCTTTTAAAGGAAATGCTACTCTGATGACAATTCTGGACCAGATTAATGATATGGTTGCCAAAGGTTACTGGGGAGAAGATTATATGTCCAATACCTACGCTGATTCGGCAAAAAACATTGCTTCCGGTAAATATGCAATGACAGTGGCCAATCAGGGGTTCGGAGTGGAAGTCAATAAGATTAATTCTGAGATTGCAGCGGATGACATTGGATATTTCGTAATTCCACTGGCTGACAACCAGACATTAAATGTGAACCCTGCAGGTCCTGCAAGATTTATATTCAGTGGTTCCAAGCACGCAGCTGAAGCACAGCAGTACTTAGAATTCCTGGCAAAGGAAGAAAATCTTAAATACCTGACTGAAAATGTAGGTAAGTTCAACAAACTGCCATTTAACAACGCCCCCAGCATGTATACGGATACGATTCAGGATTTTATAACAGATATGATAAAAAGGGTACTGTAATTCAGACAGCTGTAAAATATGTAAATCCCCAGTGGAGTGAGATGGGAGCAAACTTGTCCGCCATGATCGTAGGTGAAATGACTCCGGAGGAAGTTCTGGCATCCATTGATGAAGTGAGAGCCCAGCAGGCAAAAGCAGCAGGCGATCCCGCCTGGAAATGACAGCATGGAAGATCAGTTGAAAGAGAGTGAATACAATGAATAGAAAAAAGATATATCCTACGTGGTTTGCAGCTGGGGCATTGCTCCTGTACTCGGTGTTATTTGTCCTTCCCGGAGTGATTGGAATCGGTTATTCTTTTACAGACTGGTCATCTTATTCAGACCAGCTGAAGTTTGTGGGGCTGGAAAATTTTAAGACTGTATTTTCCGCTGATGGAAATTATCTAAAGATTATGAAAAACACTCTGGTATTCACTCTTGGAACAACTGTAATAAAAAATATACTGGGACTTGCGCTTGCAGTTCTGCTTACAAAGTCCATTCGCTTTTTGAATTTTCACCGGGGTGTCATGTTTATGCCCTCTGTGTTGTCCACCCTGATATTGGGCATGATTTTTACTTCTATTTTAAATCCGTCAACCGGGTTGTTAAATACAACATTTTTTAAAGGTATTGGTCTTGGTGGTCTGGCAAAACCATGGCTTACAAGTCCCGCGTACGCATTCAAGTCAGTAATGGCGGTAGATATCTGGCGCGGAACGGGATACATCATGACGATATTAATTGCCGGAATCCTGTCTATCTCCTCGGATTATTATGAGGCATGCAGTATTGACGGAGCCTCTGGCTGGCAAAAGTTCCGGTTTATCACGCTGCCACTGCTTTTACCAACTCTGGCCACAACCACTGTTTTAAATGTAATCTATGGTCTAAAGGTCTTTGATATGATCTATGCGTTAACAAATGGTGGTCCGGGAAAGGCTACCACAGAGGTTCTTTATACGGCAGTATTTAAAAAATTCGGCACTGGTCAATATGCCATAGGTACGGCTCTTTCATCGGTTATGTTCTTATTTATGATGTTTATCGGATTCTTCATGATCCGTCTCATGACGAAAGACGAGGTGCAGGAATAATGAAAGCAAAAAAGAAAGCCGCAGCTGCTGCAGTAAATGCAGCTGCGTGGATTATAACAGCAATATGCCTTGTTCCCATGCTTTTAATATTGTTAAATTCTTTTAAAGACAGTCTGGGAGCGTCGGAGATGAATCTGAAGTTTCCGGCACTTCCGTTACAGTGGAATAATTTTCTGGTAGTAATTGAAAAGGGAAAGCTTCTTACCTCTTTTATGAACAGCTGCATCTATTCCGTAGTCAGTGTGTTCCTGTGTACCATGCTCGCATCAATGGCTTCTTACGTATTCTCAAGAAACCGTTCCAAATTAAACCGATTCCTCTATCTATACATGGTGCTTGGAATTACCATGCCAGTTAACTATGTGGCATTGACAAAAGTTATGATGTTCCTTACACTAAATAATACAAGACTTGGAATTGTGCTTTTGTATACGGCTATGCAGCTGCCATTTTCAGTATTTCTGATTCATGGATTTGTGGCAAAGCTGCCGGCAGAACTTGATGAAGCCGCCGTAATTGATGGATGCTCACCGGTGAGACTGTTTGTATCGGTCATTCTTCCGCTATTAAAGCCTGCGATTGCTACTGTGATTGTGCTGACCTTTTTAAATACCTGGAATGAATTTGTTTCACCGCTGTATTTTTTAAGCAGTTCTTCTAAATGGCCAATGACATTGTCCGTATATAATTTTTTCGGTATGTATTTTAAAGACTGGAATCTGGTTTGTGCAGATATTCTGCTGACCAGCCTTCCGGTAATCCTGGTATATTTACTGGGACAAAAATATATTGTATCCGGTATGACTGCCGGAGCAGTGAAAGGATAAGGTTATGTCAGAGAATAATAGCGGAGCGGTTGTGATCGAAGTGGGGGGAGTGACCCTGACTTATCGGAATATTGCATCAGACATTATCCATTGCAGTTGCAGCAAAGATGGGAGAAAGCAGGTAACTTCCCCTCTTGGAATCCAGCTGCCGGAGCAGGGGAAACTGGATTACGAGAGTGCGGAATCCTTTTGTCTGCTGGGAAATGGGCGGATGAATGTGAAGATTGACATAAAAAACTGGGGCAGCATGCTGGACTCTTGCCGATACGGGGAAGCTGCTCTTTGAAGAACCTGGAAGGGAACTGGAGGAGATTCCTGTTTTTCGCTATACAGTAAGTGGGGATAATGTTGATGTTTCACGGGTAAAAACTGTGGATGGCGAGAGAAACTTTGTAAATAATCTGGTTTCTCAAAAGGTGCGGACTGCTTACCGGGGAAAGTTATATTTTAAATGGCAGGAAAAGGAACGGATTCACGGTTTGGGGCAGGGAGAGGAAGGTATCTATAATTATAGAGGGACCACTCAGTATCTGTATCAGCATAATATGAGGAGCCCGATCCCATTTTTCGTATCAGATCAGGGATACGGCATATTATTTGACTGCGGCTCTTTGATGACGTTCAATGATGATTGCCGGGGTTCTTACGTCTATTTTGATACCATTGATCAGCTTTCCTACTATATTATACAGGGCAATAATCTGGATGAAATCATGTCAGGGGTCAGAAGGCTGACCGGTCAGGCACCTATGCTGCCTAAGTGGTCTTTTGGATACATTCAGTCAAAAGAGGCCTATCATACCCAGGAAGAACTCCTTGCAATAGCAAATGAATATAGAAAAAGGAAAATTCCAATTGATGGAATTGTACAGGATTGGAATACCTGGGAGGATGGAAAATGGGGGGAATAAGATTCTGGATAAAACCCGTTATCCGGATTTTAAAGCAGCGGTAGAGGAGCTTCACAGGAAACACGTTCATGTAATGGTTTCTGTATGGCCCAATATGAGTTCTGATGGAGAAAATTACGAGGAATTTAAACAAGAGAATCTCCTTTTAAATGATTTCTCCACCTATGATGCGTTTAACCCTGAAGGTAGAAATATGTATTGGAAGCAGCTTGAACAGGAACTTTTTTCGGCAGGTGTGGATGCGTGGTGGTGTGATTCCACAGAGCCGTTTAGTGGGCCTGACTGGAGAGGCAGCTACAAAAAGGAGCCATGGGAGCGTTATCTGATCGTTGGAGAAGAACATAAGAAATATTTAGATGCAGGGGAAGCAAATTTGTACGGCGCAGTTCATGCCAGAGGAATCTATGAGAATCAGAGAAACAGCTGCGAGGATAAACGGGTATTAAATCTCACCCGTTCCGGTTATGCAGGTTCACAGGCTTATGGCACTGTTCTCTGGTCAGGAGATATCTGCGCAACATGGGAAACATTTCAGAAGCAGATCCGTGAAGGGCTGAATTTTTGCATGAGCGGACACCCGTATTGGACTTTAGACGCAGGCGGATTCTTTGTAGTAAAGGACAATTGGAAGAAGCGTGGCTGCGGCTGCCATAATGATCCGGAACCAAAATGGTTCTGGCAGGGCGGATATGAACTGGGAAAAGAAGACAGGGCATATCGGGAGCTTTACGTCAGATGGATGCAGTTTAGCTTATTTCTTCCTATGTTCCGCTCTCATGGAACCGATACTCCAAGAGAGATCTGGAATTTCGGGGAGCCTGGAACTATGTTTTACGATGCACTGGAGAAATGCATCCGTCTGAGATATCAGCTTTTGCCTTACACCTATTCGCTGGCAGGAAAGGTGGCGCTTCATGATTACACCATGTTTCGCAGCCTTTTGTTTGACTTTCCGGAAGATGAGACTGCCTGTGAATTGGGCTCCCAGTTCATGTATGGGGACTCTCTTCTGGTTTGCCCTGTCACAGAGCCCATGTATTATGAGCCTGAAAACCGCAGCTTAGAGACGAAGAAGCAGTGGAACTGTTATCTACCCTCTGGAGTAAGCTGGTATGATTTTCAGTCCGGTGAAAAATACGAAGGAGGACAGTGGGTTACAGTAGAAGCCGTTCTTGACCGGATACCGGTGTTTGTGCGGGAAGGTGGGATTATCCCCATGGAGCAGGGACTTGAGTATACGTTAGAAGCGGTGAATACCCCATTTGAATTCCATATATATGAAGGAAAAGATGGAGTTTTTGAACTATATGAAGATGCAGGAGATGGGTATGAATACGAAAGCGGAACGTATAACCTGATTCCAATTTCATGGAATGATGCTGAGAAAGAGCTGTGTGTGGGTGAAAGCCGCTTTGTATTTGATCAATCCATATCGGGGCGGATCTGTGTCGTTCATACTTCTTCAGGGATAACCAAGACTTTTTTGCTATAACGGTAAAGAGATAAAAGTTAAAATGCAGGCTATGGATTCTGAGGGTGAAACCTGCTAAAACAATATGTAAAAAACCGGAGAAATGTACTTTGTTCACTATTACATTTCCCCGGTTTTTGTGGTAATAAATTTTATGATTTAATGGAATATACCATTAGTTGAAGCTCTTTTGGAGTTTCTGGTTTTCCATAATAATTGGAATAGGTTTGTTTTATCATCATATTTCTGGTCTCTAAAATTTCATCCAGTTCTTCATGAGAATAGAGCCGGATTGTATCACCGCGGAGGATTTCCGGTTTAACCAGGGGTTCACCATAAGAAATAGTTTTACCCCCATAAAGCATAATTTTCTTTTCCGCGTTCCATTCAAAACTGGATAGAGAGAGCGCGTTCTCACCTGCCTCCCAACTGGTGGCTGGAAAATGTAATTCTGCGTACTCCGCATTGCACAGATCCATAAAGTGCTTTCCTCCAGGTTTTAATGCATCTGCTATCACATCAAAAATCTTTAAATTTTCACTATCATTTTCCAGATAACCAATGGCTCCGTCTGCTAAGTTTAAGACAACATCGAACTCCTGATTAAATTTAAGATCACGAATATCTGAAAGTATGAACCGGGCGTTTAAACCCTCTTTCTTTGCTGTGTTTTCTGCATCTGTTATATAGTCTTTGGTAATATCCGCTCCGACAACCTGAAATCCTCTTCTTGACAGTTCCAGACTATGTCTTCCAAAACCACAGGCCAGATCAAGGATTCGTTGATCTTTTCTTAAGCCTAATGTTTTAATAATAAAATCAACCTGCTGTTTTGTATCCTCCACCCAGGATTGATTTTTTATATCCAGGCTCCATATATTTTTATACCAGTCTGATCCTTTTTCTATCATCTATAGTTCCTCCAAATTTTTAATTGCCGGCATAATTATTTTAATTTAAAAAACAGAAAATTAGTAGACTTGAATAAAAAAATATGGTATGATTGATAATAGAGTGCGGCTATATACAGAATACTTGTTTTGTTTATTTTCGACAAAAAGACACAAGAATTTTATCGGATTTGTATATAGATCTCCATAGGTATCCATGATATACTGTACCTAGAAAATAGATGTGTAGTTTGTGACTGGTAAGGCAGGCAAGATCTACAGGGTTGATATCACATGTTAACAGTATGTGGTAAGTGGTCCTGATAGCTTGTCTATTTTTTTTATCTGAAGGGGCTTATGAAGATAGAGAAGGTTCTGAATAATAATATGGTATTAGCTTATAATACTGAGGGAAAAGAGATCATACTGAAAGGGAAAGCAATCGGCTTTGGTAAGAAAAAAGGCGATGAGGTGGACCACAAACTGGTAGAGCGTGTGTTTATTCAGAATGATAAGCGTGACGCCCGTCATTTTGAGGAATATTTTGCAAAACTTCCTCAGGAATATTGGGAGATCAGCGAGCAGACTGCTGATTATGCAAAGAATGAGTTTGGCATGCAGCTGGATTCCAGGATCATACTGACGATCTGTGATCATATCGCAGGCGCGGCTGAGCGTTATAAAGAAGGAATTATTCTTCGAAACGCCATGCTATGGGAAGGAAAGAGGTTTTATCCCAGCGAATTTAAAGTTGGTCAGTATGCGGTTGATTTAATCCAAAGAAGGCTTAATATTTCCATGGAAGAGGATGAAGCCATGTTTCTGGCATTTCATTTTGTCTATGGGCAGAACAAAAAAGCAGGAGCCTGACAATCTGGAATTAATTACAGGCATTATCCGTGATATCGTGGATATTGTTGAAGCTGCTTATCAGGTCAAACTTAATACGGAAACCTGGGATTACAGGCGTTTCGTAACACACATTCGATTTTTTGCGCAGCGCATGCTGCAAAACAAGCAGTACGAATCTACAGATGATGAGTGGTATCAGCTTTTGAAGGATAAATACCGCAAATCATACAACTGTATTGTTAAAATAGCTGATTACATTCATGACCGGTACTATTATGAGATGGACCGGGAAGAGATGATGTATCTGATGATTCATATAGAAAAAGTGACAAGAGAACTAACTTAGTTTTTAGAGCACTGTTAAAACAGAAAGATGGGATTGTTACCGGACTTTATGTTCCGGGCAGGACCCTGCACATAAGCGGCTGCGGATTATTATCAGGCAGTCAGCTTTTAGCAGGGTCTTTTTTTATTACTTTTTGAATGATGAGGCGTCAAAGACACCTTTTCAGATAGACAATTAAAATAACCTTATAAAGGGGGATAATTTTATGGCATTAAATTATGCTAAGACCGCAGAAACAATCTTAAATAAAGTCGGCGGAGAAAAAAATGTATCAGGATTGACACACTGCATGACACGTCTGCGGTTTGTACTAAAAGATTCAGCGATACCAAAGGATGCTGAAGTTGAAAAAATTCCAGGAGTCATTCGTGTTATCCGCCAGGGCGGACAATATCAGGTGGTAATTGGAAATGAAGTGAGCAATGTTTACAAGGAGATGTTAAAACTGGGCCATTTTGAAGAAAGTACAGGCTCAGCGGAAGGAGACTCCCAAAGAGAACTTATTCTCACGGCTTTCCGGTTTTATTGCGGGCTGTATGATGCCTCTGCTCCCTGCCATGCTTGGCTGCGGTATGATTAAGGTGGTATTGACACTGCTTACTACATTTAATCTGATTGACAAAACTGGCAGCACATTTGTAATTTTAAATGCGGCAGGCGATGCATTCTTTTACTTTATGCCAATACTGCTTGCCATGACAACGGCAAAACGCCTCGGCTCCAATATTTATCTTGCTATGGTAGTAGCTGCGCTCATGATTCACCCAGACATTACTGCTCTTCTGGCTAACGGAAGTACCACTTATTTCGGACTGCCTGTGACAGCAGCGTCATACCCCTCATCTGTACTTCCGGTATTGTTAATTGTACCGCTTATGGGTTATATTGAGCGGTTTGCGGACAAAATCTGTCCCAGCCTGATTAAGGTATTTATGAAACCCTTAATTGTTATTTTCATAACCATTCCGGTGGCCCTTATTGTAGTAGGTCCTATCGGAAGCATTCTTGGAGGTTATCTGGCTACTGGTATTAACTTCTTATACAGCAAGGCAGGCTGGCTGACAATTATGCTGCTTTCTGCCGCTATGCCATTTATTGTAATGACCGGTATGCATTATGCATTACTTCCAATCGCAACCATAGGACTTACAAGCCTTGGATTTGATGCAGTTTTAATTATAACCATGTTCTGTTCCAACTTAGCACAGGGCGGTGCGTCTTTAGCAGTAGCAGTTCGCACTAAGGACAAAGATGCAAGATCTACTGCCTCTGCATCCGGTATCTCTGCTATCATAGCTGGTGTGACCGAGCCTGCCATGTACGGCGTTACATTAAGATATAAAACACCTATGATCGCAGCTGTAATCGGTGCCGGTGCTGCTGGTCTTTATGCAGGAATTACGCATCTGGTAGCTTATTCCATGGGTGGATCTCCATCCGGATTATCTTTAATTCAGATGATTGGTGGAACAGGATTTGGTAACTTATTAAACGGTGTGGTAGCTCTTGCTATCTCACTGGTAGTATCCTTTGTTATGACCTTAGTCCTTTATAAGCCAGAAGTAAAAGAAGAATCACCAGAAGAAATCGTGGAAGCTCCTGTTCCGGAAAAAAGAACACTGGTAGATACAATTGAACTGGCAAGCCCATTAAGCGGAGAAATAATTCCTTTAAGTCAGGTAGAGGATGCAGTGTTTGCCGGTGGTGTTTTTAGGGGAAGGTCTGGCTATTATACCTTCTGAAGGAAAAGTATATGCACCTGCAGACGGGATCATCAGTGCAGTTGTTGATTCCAAACATGCAGTAGGAATTACCACAGATACAGGAGTTGAAATTCTGATTCATGTAGGTCTTGATACCGTTCAGCTGGGAGGAGAAGGGTTCACTCTTCACTGCAAGGCTGGAGACAAAGTAAAAAAAGGCAGTCTGCTGCTGGAATTTGATATGGGTAAAATTAAAGAAGCCGGTTTCCCGGTTACCACTCCGGTTCTGGTATCCAATATGGTAAACTTTGTCAGCCTGAAGACCACCGATAAAAAACAGGTAAAAACAGGTGAAACTTTATTAACAATTGTCTAATAATGAAAGAGGTGTAAGATGTCTGTATTTTCTGATAACTTTTTGTGGGGAGGCGCAGTAGCAGCCAACCAGTGTGAGGGTGCCTGGGATGTAGACGGGAAGGGAATCTCTGCTTCCGATGTATGTACAGGAGGTTCCCATACAAGATCCAAGCGGATCACAAGGACCTTAGAGCCTGACACCTTTTACCCAAGCCATGAAGCAATTGATTTTTATCATCACTATAAAGAAGATATTGCTCTGTTTGCAGAGATGGGATTTAAAGTATTTCGTTTCTCCATTGCCTGGACCAGGATTTTTCCTACAGGCATGGAGGAAACTCCCAAATGAAGAAGGACTTGCTTTCTATGACCGTGTAATCGATGAGTGCAGAAGCCATAACATTGAGCCTCTCATTACCATCTCTCATTATGAGATGCCATTTGCACTGACAGAAAAATATAACGGCTGGTCCTCCAGGGAGTGTATTGATTTATTCGTGAGATATGCCAGGACGCTGTTTAAGCGTTATAAAGGAAAGGTGAAGTACTGGCTGACATTCAATGAAATTAATGCCGGAACAATGCCTATGGGAGGTTTCCTCTCTCTTGGTATTTTAAATGAAGGAACCACTGATTTCACCAATCAGGTTGATAATCCTCAGCTTCGCTTCCAGGGTCTGCATCATCAGTTTGTTGCCAGTGCACTGGCTGTGAAGGCAGGTCATGAGATTGATCCTGACTGTAAAATCGGCTGTATGATCTGCCACATTACCACCTATCCAATGACCTGCAATCCAGATGATATTCTGGAAGCTCAGAAAAGAAACCAGATCTTAAATCAGTTCTGCGGAGATGTTCAGGTGCGTGGTGAGTATCCTAAGTTTATGGATCGTTATTTTAAAGAAAATGGTCTTGAAATTAAGATGGAACCAGGGGGATTTAGAAATTATCAAAGAAGGCTGCGTGGATTATTATACGTTCAGCTACTATATGTCCAACTGTGCTTCCGCTGATCCGGATCTTGAAAAAACCTCCGGCAATTTAATGGGCGGAGTCAAGAACCCTTATCTGGAAGCAAGTGACTGGGGCTGGCAGATTGATCCCAAGGGTCTGCGCTATACATTAAACGAGCTTTATGGCCGCTATGAGATACCGCTTATGGTTGTGGAAAACGGTCTGGGTGCCTACGATAAAAAGGAAGAAGACGGAAGCATTCAGGATGATTACAGAATCAGTTATTTAAAGAAACATATCGAGCAGATGCGTGAAGCAGTTGCTGACGGTGTGGATTTAATGGGCTATACGCCATGGGGATGCATTGATCTGGTCAGTGCTTCCACAGGAGAAATGGCAAAACGTTACGGCTTCATCTACGTTGAGAAATACGATGACGGAACCGGGGATTTATCCAGAAAGAAGAAAAAATCTTTTGACTGGTATAAGAATGTGATTGAAACCAATGGAGAAGTTTTAGATTAATATAACTGGGGAGTTATTAATATGAAAAGAGGTTTGGCAGCTGGTCTTGTTTTAATGACCATGGTTATGGCAGCTGGTTGTGGCAGTGGGGCAAAGACAGAAACATCTGCTTCGCAGACAACAACTGAAACAACGGCCGCAGCTACGGAAGCAGCACCCGTTTCGTCAGACAATACAAAAGACGGGGCCGCAGTGGTTTCTACCACATACGGCCCGGTAAAAGGGGTACAGGAAGGGGAGCTCCTGACCTGGTACGGAATTCCATACGGAAAGGCACCGGTAGGTGAATTAAGGTGGCAGGCACCAGCTGCACCGGCTGCCTGGACGGAGGAATTAAATTGTACCGAAGCATCACAGCCTGCGCTTCAGCTTTCCGGAACTGAGGTAAAGGGAAGTGAGGACTGTTTAAAACTTGATGTATATGCAAAAGAGGGAAGTAAAAAGCTTCCTGTGCTTGTATTTATTCACGGAGGCAATAATCAGACCGGAAAGGCAGGAGAAATTCCTGGAGCTGATCTGGTAAAGAATGATAATTGTGTTTATGTTTCAGTGGATTACCGTCTGGGACTTTTAGGTTTTAACTGCCTGCCGGCATTAACCGCCGGAGAGAATGAAACCGGAAACTTTGCCATGCTGGACATCGCCTATGCTCTTGACTGGGTTAAGGAAAACATTGAGGCATTCGGCGGAGATCCGGGTAATATTACTATTTCCGGATTTTCAGCAGGAGGCCGTGATGTTATGGCAATGCTGATCAGTCCTCAGTTTAAGGGCAAATTTCACAAAGCAATTGCCTTCAGCGGAGGCATGACCACAGCTTCAGAAGATCTAAGCGCGAAGAAGATTGCAAAAGCCATAGCACCCCTTGCGGTTGAGGATAAGAAGGCAGCAGATGAAAACACTGCTTACCAGTGGCTGATGACAGATTCCGCTGATGTTAAGGAATATCTTTATTCCATACCAGCAGAACGACTGGTGCCTCTTATGGGGAATGCGGCAATCCGTATGAGTGTATTTCCTCATCTTTATGAGGATGGAGTGGTCATTCCGAAAAATGGGTTTGATACCGAAGATTATAACAGTGTCCCCCTCATGATGCTTACGGGAAGCTCTGAGTTTTCCATGTTCTGTCTGGGAGACGGATATTTTAAGAGTGATGACATGGCAGGATATTCTGAGGATGAGATTAAGGCGGCCAAAGCGTTTGCCAGCAAATACGGAAGTGATATGTACCGGATCTTTAATGCCCAGGAAAGTGCAGTGAAGATGTCTGATCACTATCAGTCTGATATTTATATTTGTCAGGTTAATTACGGCAGTGATCAGTCTTCAGTCAAAGATTTAGGTGATTATGGTGCATTCCACGGCATTTTCGTTCCCATGCTTTCTGCCAAACATAATTATCTTGAGTTTCCCGGATGCATTTGGTAAGGCAGGCTATCAGGCAATGGCAAAGCAGTACAACAGTTATCTGGCAAACTTCTTAAAATCAGGAGACCCAAATGGTGATGGGCTGGCAGCGTGGAACAGCTGGAAACCGGATAAAAAAGTGTCCATGGTATTTGACGGGACAGAAACCGATGCAGTTGTAGAAGAAAAAGACGTAACAACCACCTACCAGGATATTATGAAAGCTATGGATCAGGATACCAGCGTTTCTGATGAGATTAAGGATAAAATGATTAAAAATGTTCTGAATGGACGGTGGTTCAGCCGCGAGTTAGATGAACATTACGGTAATAAGAGTCTTTGGAGTGACGTAGAATAAGTGTTTTAAAAGAGATTTGTAATTCCTGAAAAACCGGGAGTTACGAATCTCTTTTTTTGTGGTACTATATGGGGAGAGGTATGTTTTTTTACGAATGAAAATGAAGCGGCGGAAATTATTCTCTTATATTTCCATAGAGGATTTTATATAATCGAATCATAGAAATGCGGCTGACAGGGGGAATCAGACATGGTTAAGATATTTCTTGCAGAGGATGAAAAAATTGTCCGTGAAGGAATTAAGAACGGAATTGCCTGGGAAAAATATGGGTTTGAATTTGCGGGGGAAGCGCCGGATGGAGAGCTGGCTTATCCCATGATATTAAAGTCGAAGCCGGATATACTGCTTACGGATATCCGGATGCCTTTTATGGATGGACTGGAACTGGCGGAGATGGCCAAACGGGCTTTACCGGATATACATATTATGTTTTTCAGCGGTTACGATGATTTTGAGTACGCCAAACGGGCAATTAAGATTGGAGCTGCAGATTATCTCCTAAAACCGGTGAGCAGCAGCCAGCTTCTGGAAGCGCTGGAACGAATGAGTGAGACAATCATGCAGGAAAAAAGCGAGAAGGGATATAAGCAGGAATTTTTAAAGCAGCAGGAAGAACGAAAGCAGATGGACCGGGACCGGTTATTTGATATTATCGTATCAGGGAAGCTGGGACTTTCTGAGCTGCTTCGAAAAGGTCAGGAGCACAATCTTTCTTTATCTGCCCCTATGTACAATCTTATTTTGTTTCAGGCAAAGGGAGCCGAGAGTCAGGATCAGTACTCGGATGAGAATGTGCTGTTTGATAAGAGACTGAAGGAAGAACTGGAGGGAAGAGCCGACATTATCGGATTTAACCGGCTTTCAGAGGGGTATGGCTTTCTGATTATGGGAGAAGAATCCGATATGGAACGTAAGGTAACCTATTATTCGGAAATCCTCATACGCCTGGCAGAATCATTTCCTGAGATGGAGTATTTTGGAGGGATCGGGACTCCGGTGTGCAGACTCAGTGAGATCCGTACTTCCTTTAAAACAGCAAGCAGGGCTTATGCCTGCCGTTATATGCTGGACCGCAACCAGATTCTAACGGCGGAGGCAGCAGTGCGGATTCATAATGATACGGGAAGTATCAGTCTGGAGGGAATTGATATCACCAAGTTAAGCCGTGACATTATTCCCAACTTCTTAAAGAATGGATCAGTCCCTGAGGTGAAGTATTTCGTTGAGGAATATATGGAAGCCTGCGGGAATAACATTAATTCACTGATTTTCAGGCAGTACATCCTGATGGATGTGTATCTGGCAGTTATCGGGTTTGTGTCTCAGCTTGGTTTTGAGCCGGAACAGGTTTTAAAGGAGTTTGGAGATGCAAAGACTATGCAGCCCTGTGTGAACTCCATGGATTCTGCGGTTAAGTATACCAGGGAGATCCTTGCAAAGGCCATTGGTTTTCGAACCACCTGTTCCCAGAAAGTACCGGCTGGTTCTTGAAAAGGCAGTGGATTATATAGCAGCCCACTATCAGGATGAAGATATTTCATTAAATGCTGTGGCGTCGGCGGTAAATATCAGTCCCAATCATTTCAGTACTATTTTCAGCCAGGAAATGGAAATTACATTTGTGGAGTACTTAACAAAGGTGCGCATGGATGCTGCCAGGGAATTACTGCTGAAAACGGATTTAAGGACTTCAGAAATCGGATATCAGGTGGGATATAAGGATCCCCATTATTTCAGTTACCTGTTTAAGAAGATTCACGGAATCACACCGAAAGCGTTTCGGTCAGGGGGAGAAAATGAAGTACAAAAGTGATTCAATTAAGGCAAAAATAAAAAACATGCAGGCAATTTTATTTATCCCGGTCATTATTATGATTGGGATATTGCTATATACAATGGAATGGCAGAATCAACAGTATCGTCAGAGTATACGTAACCTTACAATGGCGACAGAGTTTAATTTTGATTTTAAGTCCAACATCGATCATAAGATGTACCGGATTGTTATCGGAGCAGACACCTTTGAATCCTTAAACCCGTATGAGGATCTGGAAAATTCCAAAAAGATCTTTTTGGAGCTGAAAGACACCACTCCCCAGGAGACCAGCAAAAAGGGGCTGGATGGAATCGTAGTTTTAATAGGAATGCTGGAAAAACGAATTGAAGATATTCACACCAGCAACATTATCGGGGATTATGACCGGAATATGGCACGTCTTGACCAGGATATCTATGCCATTACTGATTTAATCCAGGAGTCCATGTCTGATTATATCTATAATGAGACAAAGACCCTGGAGTCTGTACGGCAGAAGCTTGACAACCAGACAAGGCAGGTAATTGCTCTATGCATTGTCATTGCTTCTTATCTCATTGTATTTTTACTTGCTTCCTTTTCATCCTTTGGAAAAAGAATTACAAAACCCATTGAGGAACTGTGTGAATATACCATGAAGCTGGCAGACGGGAACCTGGAAGTCAGCGCACCAAAAAGCAATATCAGGGAGCTAAAGGTTTTAGGGGAACAGTATGACCAGATGGTAATCCGGATCGGAGAGCTGATCCAGCACATAAAGGAAGAACAGGAGTTAAAGAGAAAAACAGAACTGAAGCTGCTTCAGGCTCAGATCAATCCTCATTTTCTATATAATACGTTAGATACCATTGTCTGGCTGGCGGAGGGAAAGCAGCATCAGGAGGTGGTGGAGATGATTACTGCACTGTCTTCTTTTTTAAGAATTGGTTTGAACAACGGGCGGGATTTCATTACAATTAAAGAGGAAGCAGAGCATATAAAAAGTTATCTTTTAATCCAGCATTTCCGCTATGAGGACATTATGGATTATGAGATTGATTTTGAAGAACGGATCCGGGATTATTCCATATTAAAACTTACCCTGCAGCCCATTGTGGAAAATGCACTTTACCATGGAATAAAAAATTGCAGAAAAAAAGAATTTTTACGGATCAGCGGCTGGCAGGAGAATGAGGATATTCTTTTAAAGGTAGAGGACAACGGAATTGGAATGAAACCGGACGAGGTAAAAAAGATGGAGCATCAGATTGCCGGTGGCAGCAAAGCGGACTTTCATGTAGGGGAAGGCTTTGGAATTGCCAATGTGGCAGAGCGGATCCGGCTGAACTTTGGTGAGGCGTATGGACTTACCATTGAAAGCGAGTACGGAGTCGGAACGGCTGTTACGGTGAGGATTCCTGCAGTAAGATGGGGAAATATATAAGAAAATCAACTTTTATCCGAAAAATCAACTTAATTTTTGGTATACATGGAAATAGCGTAAGAAACTTAACCCTTTGCAAAAGATATTGTATTGAGAAATCAGGGGGAAGGGTCTATGATACAGGTAGTTACTTAATAGTGATTTATTCTTATTGGAGGGAACGGATATGAAGAAAAGAGTTTTAAGCTTTCTGACAGCTGCGGTTATGACAACCGCCATGATTTTATCCGGTTGCAGCGGATCTCAGACAGCCGCAACGACAGCAGCACCTGCTGCTACTGAAAAAAAAGCAGAGACAACAGAAGCTGCAAAAACGGAAGCAGCAACAACGACAGCAGCACCTGCAGAGAAAAAGGAAATCGTAGTGGGATTTTCTCAGGTTGGTGCAGAGTCTGACTGGAGAACGGCCAATACCGAATCCATGAAGTCAACGTTTACAGAAGCTAACGGTTACAAGCTGATTTTTGATGATGCACAGCAGAAACAGGAAAATCAGTTAAAGGCAGTTCGTAACTTTATTCAGCAGGATGTTGATTATATCGTTATCGCACCAGTTACAGAAACTGGCTGGGATACCGTATTACAGGAAGCAAAGGACGCAGGCATTCCGGTTATCATCGTTGACCGTATGATTAATGTATCTGATGATTCCTTATATACTGCATGGGTTGGTTCCAACTTCCTTCAGGAAGGTTATGATGCAGTAGCATGGCTTGATGATTACTTAAAGAAGAATAACAAAGCAGACAGTGACATCAATATCGTTACTCTTCAGGGTACCATCGGTTCTTCCGCACAGATTGGACGTACCAACGGCGTGGAAGAGAAGATGAAAGATCATCCGAAGTGGAAGATGTTAGAGCGTCAGACTGGTGAATTTACACAGGCAAAGGGTCAGGAAGTTATGGAATCCTTCTTAAAGACCTATAAAGATATCAATGTTGTAATTGCTGAGAACGACAACATGGCATTTGGTGCGATTGATGCAATCAAGGCAGCAGGAAAAACTTGCGGACCGAAGGGCGATATCATCATCATTTCCTTTGATGCAGTTTCTGCAGCATTTGACTCCATGATCGCAGGAGATATGAACGTTTCCGTAGAGTGTAATCCTCTTCACGGTCCTCGTGTAGCTGAGATCATTCAGAAGCTGGAGAAGGGCGAAAAAGTTGATAAGATTGCATATGTAAAGGAAGGCGTATTCCCGGCAGATACAGCAGCAGCTGAAAAACCAAAGAGACAGTATTAATTGGTTGGGACTAAGGCGCTGAAAGCAGAATGATAGCCAGAGAAACAGGTGCAGGGAATGGAGGACGGGGTCAGTCCTCCTCCAGGCACCTTAATCTCCTGACATGCAGTGAAAAGCAGAAAAAGTGGAGAAAAAGGAGGGATCTTATGCCCAACGAGATAGTATTGAGCATGAAAAACATATCGAAGACATTTCCCGGGGTACGTGCCTTAGACCATGTGGATTTTACCTTAAGAAGCGGGGAGATCCATGCTCTTATGGGAGAAAACGGAGCAGGTAAATCAACGCTCATAAAGGTTTTGACCGGGGTAGAAGAATTTGAATCAGGTGAGATAAAAATTGAAGGTGAAAGCCAGACGATTATTAATCATTCTCCCCCAGGAAGCCCAGGAGCATGGAATCAGTACCGTATATCAGGAAGTAAATCTCTGCCCTAATTTATCGGTGGCTGAGAATCTGTTTATCGGAAGGGAACCAAAGCGGGCGGGTCTCATCGACTGGAAGACCATGAACCGGAAAGCAACGGAGCTTCTTTCCAAACTTGATATGAACATAGATGTAACAAAGGCTCTGGAGAATTACTCCATTGCGCTGCAGCAGATGATAGCCATAGCAAGAGCTGTGGATATGTCAGCGAAAGTTCTGATTCTTGATGAACCTACCTCTTCCTTAGATGACAATGAGGTAGAAAAGCTGTTCCGGTTAATGAAGCGTCTGAAAGCAGATGGAGTGGGAATTATCTTTGTTACTCATTTTCTGGAGCAGGTTTATGAAGTCTGCGATAAGATAACCGTACTTAGAAACGGCGGTCTGGTAGGTGAATATGAAGTAGAAAAGCTTCCCAGAGTACAGCTGGTCGCCAAGATGATGGGTAAGGATTTCGATGATCTGGAAGCCATTAAAAAAGAAGGAAAAACCGCCGGAAAATCCAGTGAGACAGTTATTGATGCCAAAGGAATTGGCAGGCAGGGAACCATAAAACCATTTGATTTGCAGATACAAAAGGGAGAAGTGATCGGTCTGACCGGACTCCTGGGTTCCGGCCGTTCAGAGCTTGCAAGAAGTCTTTATGGGGCTGATAAACCGGATAGCGGAGAGCTGAAGGTCAATGGAAAGACTGTAGTTCTCCATACCCCTCTTAATGCCATGAAGGCTGGTATGGCATACTTGCCGGAAAATCGGAAAGAAGAAGGAATTGTTGCCGATTTATCGGTAAGAGAGAATTTAATTCTGGCTCTTCAGGCTAAGAGAGGTATGTTCCATCCAATCGGAAGCAAAGAACAGGAGGAACTGGCTAACAAGTATGTGAAGCTGCTTCAGATTAAGACTGCAAGCCTGGATACTCCCATAAGAAGTTTAAGCGGAGGAAACCAGCAGAAGGTAATTCTGGGAAGATGGCTTCTCACAGATCCTGATTTTCTGATTCTTGATGAACCGACCAGAGGAATTGATGTTGGTACTAAAACTGAGATTCAGAAACTGGTGGTCCAGCTGGCAAAAGAGGGTGTTACTGTTATGTTTATCTCCTCTGAGATTGAGGAAATGATCCGTACCTGCAGCCGGATGGCAGTTTTAAGAGACCGGGAGAAGGTTTCTGAACTTATGGAGGATGAACTTGATCAGAACCATATCATGAAGGCAATTGCAGGAGGTGGAACAGATGAATAAGGGAAAGGCATTTATAAAAAGACTGACAGGATACCGCTTGTTTCTGCCCCTCTTCTGTCTGGTGCTTGTTCTGTTTTCCAATTTGATTAAGACTCCCAGCTTCTTTGAGGTAACGATTAAAAACGGCGTTCTCTATGGATATATTATTGACGTAATTAACCGTGCCAGCGATCTGGTTATTCTGGCTGTTGGAATGACATTGGTAGTTGCTGCCTCAGGTGGTACAGATATCTCAGTGGGGGCTGTTATGTCTGTAGCGGGAGCGGTGTGCTGCTTTATTCTTTCAGGTGGCCAGCAGTCTGTAAATGAGTTTGTGAATCCTTATATTCTGGGCGTACTGGCTGCTATTCTTGCAGGAATTTTATGCGGCTGCTTTAATGGTTTCCTTGTTGCAAAGCTTAAGATCCAGCCCATGGTGGCGACGTTGATTTTATTTACCGCCGGACGAGGAATTGCACAGCTGATTACAAAAGGACAGATCACCTATATCCGTGTGGAATCCTATAAGATGCTGGGATCCAGCATTCCAGGCATCCCCATTCCCACTCCCGTGTTTGTGGCTCTGATCGTGGTGCTGCTCACCTACGTTCTGTTAAAGAAGACCACACTGGGACTTTATATTCAGACTGTGGGAATTAATGCAAAGGCTTCCAAGCTGATGGGAATTAAGTCTGCAATGATTATTTTCCTTTCTTATGTTTTCTGCGGTCTATGCGCCGGTATATCCGGACTTGTGGCCTCTTCCAGAATCTATTCTGCCGATGCCAACAACATTGGACTGAATCTGGAGTTAGATGCCATTCTTGCAGTGGCACTTGGAGGAAACAGCCTTGCAGGAGGAAAATTTTCTCTGTTGGGAAGTGTCATCGGAGCTTACACCATTCAGGCACTGAGCACCACCCTTTATGCCATGGGTGTTTCTCCAGACCAGATTCCGGTATACAAAGCGATTGTAGTTGTTGTAATTGTAGCATTACAGTCAACCGAGTTAAAGCGTATGGTGAGTAAACTGCAGATGAACGTTAAGTCAGGAAAGAAGGTGGCATAAATGAAGAAGAGAGAAAAAATTGATGGAAAGGTATTTTTACTGATTATCACCATCCTTCTCTTTTTGGTGATGTATGCAGCCGGTCTGATCATATTCAAAAGCAAAGGGTTTGCAAAGCCTCAGGTATTTTTAAACCTGTTTATTTCCAACGCCGGTCTCATTGTAATTGCAGCGGGTATGACAATGGTAATGATAACCGGTGGAATTGATATTTCCGTTGGTTCCATTGTGGCCCTGACCTGCATGATGCTTGCATGGATGATGGAAATTAAGGGAATGGGAGCTGTTCCTGCTCTTGTAATCGTTCTGATTATGGGAATTGTATTTGGTCTGGTACAGGGATTTTTAATTGCATACCTAAAGATCCAGCCCTTTATTGTTACCCTGGCCGGAATGTTCTTCGCAAGAGGTCTGACGGCGATTATCAGTCAGGAAATGATCAGTATTAAAAATGAACTGTTTTTAAAATGGGCAAAGAGCAAAATTAACTTAACCTTTTTAGGCGGTACCGTAAACAAAAAAGGTGTGGTAAATTATTCATTTATTTACCCCAGTGTAATCATTGCACTGATTGTTCTGATCGGTATATTTGTTCTTTTAAAGTTTACCAAGTTTGGAAGAACCATTTATGCGGTAGGCGGAAACGAGCAGTCAGCACTGATGATGGGATTAAATGTCAGGCGAACCAAGCTGCTTGTTTATGTGATCAATGGTTTCTTATGTTCGCTGGGCGGTTTCTTATTCGCACTAAATACCTGTGCCGGCTTTGTTGAACAGGCAAAGGGCTTTGAAATGGAAGCCATCGCTTCAGCAGTAATTGGAGGAACCCTGCTTACTGGAGGAGTAGGCAACGTGTTTGGAAGTTTATTTGGAGTTTTAATTAAGGGTACTATTGAAACCTTTATTACATTCCAGGGCACGCTTTCTTCCTGGTGGACCAAGATAACAATTGCAGCGCTGCTGGCATTCTTTATTATTCTTCAGAGTCTGTTTGCAAAGGCAAAAGAGAAACATTAAACGGATTGATTGGAAGCCGGAGGGAGTTTATGATTCCCACGGCTTCTTTTTTCTTTCTGTATTGTACTTGCGTTTGGTTCTTTGATTGATTATAATCGAGGAAGACTGTTTTTTTATAGACAGAAAATCAATCTGGCAAAAACGGAGGTAATACAGAAAAAGTGCGCTTTTACTGGAAAAAAGTATGAAAAAATTTATTGGAAACAAAGCGTTTTATAAAATGGTACTGGCCATTGCGATTCCTATTATGATCCAGAACGGAATTACTAATTTTGTCAGTCTTCTCGATAACATCATGGTGGGAATGGTGGGTACCGGGGAGATGTCCGGTGTTGCCATTGTAAACCAGCTGATATTTGTTTTTAATGTCAGTGTGTTCGGAATCGTCTCTGGTGCTGGAATCTTTGGGGCCCAGTTTTATGGCTGTGGAAAGCATGAAGGAGTAAGGCATACCTTCCGGTTTAAATTTTTGTGCTGCCTGTTCCTGGCAGCCGTAGCAGCAGTCATATTCTATTTTTACGGAAAGAACTTGATTTACATGTATCTTCATGGAGAAGAAAACGGCGGAGATCTTACAATTGCTCTTACCAATGGCCGAAGATACATGCTTGTTATGATGGTTGGGCTCTTGCCCTTTGCCATTGAGCAGGCATATACCAGTACCCTGCGTGAGTGCGGGGAAACCGTAATTCCCATGAAGGCAGGAATCGTTGCAGTGCTGGTTAATCTGGTCCTTAACTATATCCTTATCTTTGGTAAATTCGGAGCACCGGTTCTTGGCGTGGTGGGCGCAGGAATTGCCACTGTTGTGGCAAGGTATATTGAGACCATAATTGTAATAGTCTGGACCCATAAGCATAAGAAGCGCTTTCCATTCATTGAGGATGCTTATAAGAGCATGCATATACCAGCCAGCCTGGTGGGCAGAATCTTTGTAAAGGGTACACCTTTAATTGTAAACGAAGCTTTGTGGGCAAGCGGAGTGGCAATGTTAATGCAATGCTACTCTGTCAGGGGACTGACTGCTGTGGCGGGATTAAATATCTCCAACACCATTGGCAATGTGTTTAATGTGGTTTATCTGGCTCTTGGAGTGTCTGTTTCCATTATTGTAGGACAGCTCCTGGGTGCCGGAAAGATGGAGGAAGCCAGAGATACAGATACCAAACTGATCGTATTTTCCGTTGCATCCTGTGCTGTAATGGGTACAATCCTGGCTATTGTAGCACCTCTGTTCCCGATGATTTACAATACAACCGATGAGGTAAAGCACTTAGCAGTTCAGTTTATCCGGATTCTGGCTTTTATTATGCCGATGAATGCATTTATGAATGTATCTTATTTTACACTGCGTTCCGGAGGAAAGACGGTTGTAACCTTTTTCTTTGACAGCGTGTTCATGTGGGTGGCAAGTATTCCGGCAGCGTATCTGTTGAGCCGATACACCCAGATCCCCATTGTTCCGCTTATTTTATGTGCCAGATGGTAGATATTATTAAATGTATCATCGGTTTTATTCTGGTAAAGAAAGGGGTATGGATTCAGAATATCGTTATGGATCACGAGGCATAAGAGAGGAGAAGGTATGATGTTTGATTCGGTTTCCGTTGATACAACCATGGAAGAACTTTGCACAAAAAAGGAGCTTTCCCAGTTTTCTGATTATTTTTTCACTCATATGACAGAGGATGTATGGAAGCGCAGAATTGGTGATTATGGAAATGAACGGTGTGGGATACTGCCTGCGATTAAGCGGATTTATGAGGTAATGGAAGAAAACACCCAGGTAATCTACGATGTTTATCCAAAAGAGGAATGGGAAAAAGAACCGGATAAGGAACAGGTGAAACTGATTCATATGCCCGGAGAACCGGATAAGCCCTTTGTACTTGTGTGTCCCGGCGGGGGGTATGCAAGGGAATGGGTACTGGTTGAAGGCTATCCCATCGCCGGGCAGTTAAACCGAATGGGGTATTCTGCATTTATCTTAATTTACCGGACAGGTCAGAAGAATCTTTTTCCCAAACCTATGGAGGATACTGCGGCGGCTCTTAGATTTCTTGATGTCAATCGCGAGAAGTTCAAAATAAGAATGAACGGCTATGCAATGGCGGGATTTTCAGCAGGAGGCCATCTGGCAGCTGTATGGGGAACAAAAGAGAAGGGATATGGGGCCTATGATATTCATAAGCCGGGTGCCCTGTTTCTCGGTTATCCCAGCATCTCGACAGTTCAGTTTTTAAAGGATATGGAGCGGGTTTCTGATTCTGAACGGGCAGCAGCCGTGAAGTATTTAGAACGGATCGGAGGGGAGAATTTTACAGAAGAAAGGCTGGCAGAGTACAGTGTGGAATACCTTATGGACCCAGATTATCCTCCCTGCTATCTGATTCACAGCAAGGATGATCCAGTCGTTAATATTGAGGCCAGCTACTTAATGGAAGAACAGCTAAAGCGCTTAAATATTCCTCACAGAGTGCGGTTCATGGAGCATGGCGGGCACAGCTTCGGTCTTGGAAACGGGACGGAACTTGAAGGCTGGCTGGCAGACGCCGTCAGTTTCTGGGAAGCTGCTTGCGGTTTTTAGAAGGAGACATGCCGATTATGGACTTAAATACACGGTTAAAATGGGTGACATTGGAAAAACCCACCTCTTTGCTGATATCGGTGATTGTCCGGTTTGTCTCCATAAAAAGCCTTTGAGCATGGATAATGCGAATGTTATTGATATACTGGATTATGGTGCTGTTGGTATAGCGCTTAAACTCCCGGCATAAGTAATAAGGGCTTAAATAAAAGCGGGAGGCTAAATCTTCCAGGGTGATGTTTTCCGAAGAATGGCTGTGAAGGTAGTGAAGAATTTCCGTAATGCGGCTCCGGTTTTCCGGGGCTGCTTTTTTCATCCGCTCTTCTGGCGATTTTAATTAAAAGGAGATTGAGCAGCATCTTCATGGCATCAGAATGAAACCCTTCCCCATCGCCCTGTTCTTTTAAAATATCGTTTAACAGAAGATGAACGGACTGGCTGGCTTTTGTATCAAACCGGTATACTCCGGCTGACTGGCTGAGGGTGTGGAGAACTTCCGGCACAATGACTGTTTCTGGGGAAAAATACACCAGAACCCGTTTAAAAGGCACGTCGTTATCTCCATAAGAATGGTGCATGGAGTAGGGAGGAAAGATAATAAATTCCCCTGAGTTTAAGGAATAAATATTATCGTTCACCATATGATATCGTTTTCCGTATTCCAGATAATATAATTCAAAATATTCGTGATAATGGGATTTGGCCATATTATCGTTCACGCCCTGAATCCGCTCAGTGGCGATCATCTGGCCTCCTGCCATAATGAAACTTGCTGTATCAATCAAGATCGTACCTCCGTGGGTATAACTGGCTTCATTATAACGTTTTAATGACCGGATATCAATATAGGATTAATGAGAAATGATATCAGTAATTGTTCTTGCTTTTTCTTAGCTCTTGTGATATCATGAACTTAGTTAGCAATAACTAACTACATGTGAATATTCTATACATCAGACTAACCCTCTGAGATTATCCTTCATTGACCCGTGAGGGATCATGACTCCTACAAAAAACCCGCCCCTGTAACCGCATGACAGGGACGGGCTTTTTTGGTTTTATTACATTCCGATCATATCAAACTGCTGGAATGAAATCACAAGTCTGCAGTCTTTTTTAGGATTCGGATATTTAATCTGAACGGACTTTAATGTCTGGCTGTAATACCAGCCGCACTCTGCCGCTTCGAATTTTTTCCGATACAGGAAATGAGGCAGTTCTTCCCCGTCTAATGTAATCCAGAACGGTGCCTTGTCTCTGCGGATTACATCTAAATAAATGCTTTCAACCGTAGTCTGATAGCTGCCCTCCTGCTTAAATTCCACGACGGTCTGTTCACCAGAAGTCATTATAATTTTGGTCTTTAAATAATCTCCGTTCTGATAATTTAATGTGGTGCCGTCATCCTCGTAGAGAGTAAAGGAATTGTCTTTGCCAGCAGCAAGAAGCAGATGGATACCGGTAACAGATTCGGTAGTTAAGTTATTCATCTGGTTGGCTGCCAAAGGTATGATTGCACCTTCCCGTACAAAGAGCGGAATACTTGCCATTGTTACCGGGAACTCAAGGGTTTGTCCGCCCTCGAATCTTTCTCTGGTATAGAAATCATAGAACGTCTCACCCTCGGGCAGGTAGACGATTCTTGTAAGGGCACCTTTTTCCACAATATTTGCTACCAGCAGAGAATCTCCAATCATAAAATCAATGCCCTCTTCATAGCAGGCAGGGTCATTCTGGAATGCGCTGCACATGGGTTCCATAATAGGTAATCCGGTTTCATGAGCACGTTCCATAAGAGAGTACAGGTAAGGAATCAGTCTGTAGCGGAACTTAATGGCATCCCGGATATATCCGGTGTGATTTCCGTACATCCAGGGTTCAGTTACCGTATTATCCGTATTTACGGAGTGTACGGAAAATCTCGGCTGGAAAATACCGTTCTGAATCCAGCGGACCATCAGCTCTGCTTCCCGGAGATGTACCGTAAAATCCGCCGATGTCACAGCCCTGATTTGCCACGCCGCTTAAACTCATGCCCAGTATGGTTGCAATGTTATATTTAAGTGAATCCCAGCAGGTTAAGTTATCTCCAGCCCAGGTCTGAGCGTAGCGCTGAATTCCGCTGTGTCCGGACCGGCATACAATAAATGGTCTGGTGTTGTCAAAGGTTTCATGAATGGCCTCATCGGTGATCTGGCACATGATGTTAGACATTACGGATTTTAACTGGCCAATGGTACCGCCCTTGCCTTCAAAATCACAGCGGCAGTCTTTGTCCACCATGCTGTCATATTCACAGTTGTCGTTCCACACCGAGCATGTTCCCATTTCCAGAACATTTTCCTTTAACATTTCTTTCCATACACTGCGGGTTACAGGTTTGGTAAAATCAGCAAAAAACTCCCTTGCCGCCCCACCAGGTGCCGATACCGGGTTCGTCGCTCTGGCTGTCTTTTACAAAGATATCTTTTGCTTTCATCTGTTCCAGATTGGGGTGGGAAAGAAGAATTCCAGGTTTTACGTTTGGAGATACGGTAATTCCTCTTTTTTTCATCTGTGCAAAGAAGTCTCTTGGATTTTTAAAGCGTTTTTCATTCCATGTAAATACACAGCGTTTCACACCCTGTTCGGTGTCCTGAGAAGTGTAACCGGAGGAAAGCTGAAAACCATCCACCGGAATATCTTCTTCCTTGGTTGTGTCAATAAACTCTGTGATTGCGTCATCACAGTCAGCCTCCAGCTCGGGATAATACATGGACGAGCCAAGATATCCAAGTGCATACCGGGGAAGCATGGCGGATTTACCGGTAAGATCGGTATACCCGGAAACAACTTCACGAATAGATGGACCGGCAATCAGGAATAAATCGATATCACCGCCGTCGGTACGATAACGGCTGTGAGGTTTCCAGTAATTGCTCTTTTCTCTTCCCATATCAAAATCGCATTCATAAGTATTATGATAGAAATATCCCACTGCTTTTTTGGATTCCCGGTTTAATTTAATGTAAAACGGAATGTGCTTATACAGGGAATCTGTTTCCTTTGGGTTATAACCCATGGCATCTTTGGGACTCATGGACAGGAATTTCTGTGCTTTATTCCACTGCCCGCTCTTCTCTCCGAATCCGTAGAAGCAGTCCTGGGGTGAAATTTCGCTGGTGTGAATCCGGCGATGATTGCTGTCCTCTAAATATCCAAGGTCTACAATATCAGAATGAAGGCAGGTACCTTCTTTATCATAAACACAGATACGAAATGGATCTTTTTCTATAACAACCTTTAACTGGGACCCGGTTAAAATGGCCTGTCCCTCGGTCTGACTGAGACTTGCAGTGGCTGGTACAACCCGCTTTCTCTGTCCTTTTAAAAGCCCGTCCATACGGTCCTCCCATGCAGTCATAACCAGACTGTAGGATTCTTCCGCAAAATCACCGTCAAATCCGGCGCGGATTCTTAAAATGGTTTCTGTTAAAAACTGTACCCGGATCTCGATGGAATTGGTAATAATTTTAAAATAACCATCCATCTCCTTTACTTCATTCACGTTTGTACATAGCTTCATAAGGCATATACTCCTTTACTGTAATTCTTAAACAGGTTTGTGATATAATCATAAAGAAAACGGTAATCAATTACTAGACTAAAATTGCAGACTGTCAGTCAAAACTATACATATCTTGCACTCTTTCAGGGGGGAAATATGCCGGATGCAGACGCAAACCTGGGGATAAAAGAGCAAAATAGGTATAGGATATATCAAAAAAGTGCAATTTTTGTCTAGTACTGAAAGGCGAAGACGAATATAATGAAGGAAAAAAGGAGGATTCAAACATGGCCAGTATGAATTGTCATTATTATAGTTATTCTTTGGGACATACCGTGGATGTCAATGTATTTGTACCAACACCAGAGGGAAACGAGCAGATCACCAGTGAATCAGCAAAGAAAGCATTTCCTTATGAAAAAGGTCTGCCAGTCTTATATCTGCTTCATGGAGCATTTGGTGATTACAGCTCCTGGATGCGTTTTTCCAACATCGAACGTTATGCTCAGAAGCATTGCTGCGTGGTAGTTATGGCGTCAGCGGAAAATAGCTTTTATCAGGATATGTACCATGGAAACCGTTACTTCACCTTCTTTTCAGAAGAACTTCCTGGATTTATTAAAAGTATTTTTCCGGTTTCCAAAAGACGGGAGGATACGTTTGTAGCAGGACTGTCCATGGGCGGCTACGGTGCATGGTTTCTGGGATTGTCAAAACCGGAGCAGTATGCCAAGGCTGCCAGTATGTCAGGGGCTCTTAATATTGTAAAAACCTTTGAGCAAATTAAAAATGGATCAATTGATGGTCCGTTCCCCCTGGAAAAATATTTTTGAAAATCCGGAGGAGCTTACTGGAAGCAGTGCAGATCTGATGACGCTGTATGACCGCTGCGTAAATGAGGGAATCGTACCCGAGCTTTATCAGGCCTGCGGGACGGAAGATTTCCTTTATGAAATGAACAAAGAAGTAAGAAAATAATGGAAGAAAAGGGTGCCCATGTTATTTATGAGGAAGGACCGGGCAATCATAACTGGGATTTCTGGGATCAGTATATCAAGAATGTCCTGCAATGGATGTTACCGGTTTAATTGAGAATTCTTTCCTATAAAGAGGGCTTGTTTTTTCAAAAACCTTGTGATATTATTATGACAGTTAGTTAATCCTAACTACGTGTGAATATTCTAACATCAGACTAACCCTCTGATTGCATCCTTCATTTGACCCGTGAGGGATCATGACTCCTACGAAAAAGCCGTACCTGTTACCGCATGACAGTACGGCTTTTTTGGTATAATAAAAACACACAGAAGTTAGGCAGGAAGATACCGTGATTGTCTATGAAGCATGCCGCCAGTTGTCATAATTCTTCCTTTGAGCTATAATAAAGATAGAAATGCCATTGGAGGAATAGAATGAAATCTTTAATTATAGCAGAAAAACCATCCGTCGCCCGGGATATTGCCCGGGTGCTTCACTGTACAAAGAATCAGGGAGGTGTTCTGGAAGGGAATGCCTATGTAATCACCTGGGGGTTAGGCCATTTAGTCACCCTGGCAGACCCGGAGGATTACGATCCTAAATATAAGGAATGGAAGATGGAAGATCTTCCTATGATGCCGGATCAGTTCCGGCTTGAGGTAATCAAACAGACCGGAAAGCAGTACAGTGTGGTGAAAAAGCAGATTCACAGAAGTGATGTGGGAGAAATCATCATTGCAACCGATGCGGGACGGGAAGGGGAACTGGTAGCTCGCCTGATTCTGGAAAAAGCAGGAAACAAAAAGCCAATTAAAAGGCTCTGGATCTCTTCTGTTACAGATAAAGCCATCAATGAAGGCTTTGCCCGTCTGAAGAACGGACATGAATACGATAATCTCTACGATGCTGCCATGTGCCGTGCAGAAGCGGACTGGCTGGTGGGAATCAATGCAACCAGAGCGCTGACCTGCAAATACAATGCCCAGTTAAGCTGCGGACGTGTTCAGACTCCTACCTTAGCCATGATTGCAAGGAGAGAAGAAGAGATTAAAAACTTTGTGCCAAAATCCTATTATGGTATAACAGCAAAAGCTTCCCAGCCCGCGCTGACATTTATCTGGCGGGATGAAAAGTCGAAAAGTTACCGTTCGTTTGACCGGGAACGCTTAGAAGGACTGCTTAAGCAGATGGATAACGGAAAAGACGGAATAATTACCGAGGTAAAAAGCACTCCCAAAAAGAGCTTTGCTCCCCAGCTGTATGACCTGACAGAGCTTCAAAGAGAGGCAAACAGGAAGTTTAATTATTCAGCAAAAGAAACCCTGAATATTATGCAGAGGCTTTACGAGAATCATAAAGTTCTGACTTATCCAAGAACAGATTCCCGGTATTTAAGCTCTGATATTGTCCCCTCGATCAAAGAAAGGCTGGAAGCCTGCGGCGTAGGGCCTTACAGAAAGCTTGCAGGGAAACTGCATAATGTGAAGATTGAAGCAAAGCCCTATTTTGTAGATGACAAAAAGGTATCCGATCATCATGCCATTATTCCCACAGAACAGTTTGTCCAGCTGGATCATATGACCATTGATGAGAGGAGGGTCTATGATTTGGTAGTCAGAAGATTTCTGGCAGTTTTGTATCCCCCCATTTGAGTATGAACAGACCGAGCTAGAAGTTCTGATAGGGGGAGAAAACCTGGTTGCAAGAGGGAAAACGATAAAGGCACCCGGCTGGAAAGAAGTCTATGAAACCCCGGACGAAGACGAGGATGAAGAAGTTGAAATAAGAGAACAGAATCTTCCTTCTGTGAAAAAGGGCGATCCGGTAAAAGGCTTTACGCTTCTGCTGACGGAAGGAAAGACAAAGCCGCCGGCTCCATTTAATGAGGCAACCCTTCTCTCAGCCATGGAAAACCCTGTTTCCTATATGGAGACAAAGGACCGGGATATGGCAAAGACCCTGGGAGAAACCGGAGGTCTGGGAACTGTGGCAACCAGAGCGGATATTATAGAAAAACTATTTTCCAGCTTTCTTCTTGAGAAAAAAGGAAAAGACATTTACCTGACATCAAAGGCAAAGCAGCTTCTGACTCTGGTGCCGGAGGATTTAAAAAAACCGGAGCTGACTGCTGACTGGGAAATGAAACTGTCTTCTATCGCAGCCGGAAAACTGAAGCGCGGCTCTTTTATGAAGGATATCAGACAGTATTCAGAAGAATTAATTCAGATGATCAAAACCGGTGAAGGAAATTTTCGTCATGATAATCTGACCAATACCAAATGTCCCGTTTGCGGAAAGCGGATGCTTTCTGTCAAAGGAAAAAACAGTGAGATGTTAGTCTGTCAGGACCGGGAATGCGGACACCGGGAAGTGATTTCAAGAACCAGCAATGCCAGATGCCCGGTCTGCCATAAAAAAGCTGGAGCTGAAAGGAAAAGGAGACGGACAGATCTTTGTCTGCAGATGCGGTTATAAAGAAAAGCTGACTGCCTTTAAAGAACGCCGGACGAAAGAAGGGGCCGGAGTCTCCAAAAAAGATGTGGCAAAATATTTAAATAAGCAAAAAAATGAGGTAGCTGAGCCCATAAATTCTCCTTTTGCAGATGCGTTTGCAAAGCTGAATTTAGGTGGAGAAAAAGACTGACAGTGTACCTGGATGCCGGAAGGAAACTTTAATTTCTTTCCGGTATTTCTAATTATGCAAAGTTTACGATATACTTTGGTAAAAGTTTAGTAAAAATTTACTATTTAGATTGACGGTGGCATGGACTGTTATTATAATGAATTTGAAAGGTGAGGATATAGATTATGGCTACGATTAAAGAGATTTCAAAGCTTGCGGGTGTTTCAGCCGCTGCAGTGTCCCGGGTGTTGAACCAGGATGATACCATTGCGGTGAGCCCGGAGGTAAAAAAGAGGATATTTAAAATTGCCCACGAATTAAAATATGTCCCACCCAGAATGCGTCACGCGCAGAAAAAGAAGGAAATTGTCATAGGAGTGGCTGACTGGCATATTATCCGAACGGACAGAACCAATATCAGGCTATCCTCCCTGGACTTAATTGTAAAGTCCATGTCTGGAAAGCAGGAAGTGAAATTCTGCCGTCTCGATAAGAATCAGCCGGGTCAGTATGACGGGATTATGGCTTTCGGTGTTTTTTCCCAGGAGGAGATGGAGTTTTTAAGAATGCAGAGTTATAACATTGTATTTATTAACTCAGATCCCAAGAATTATGAGTATGACAGCATTGTTATGGATTTTACAAAGGGAATCAATGAGATGCTTGATTATCTTATGGTGCGGAAAAAGTACCGTTCTGTCGGCTTTATAGGCGGTCTTTATGAAGAAGGACAAGTAAAGATCGGTTACCGGAGACTGGAAGGAATCCGGGATTCCTTTATAGAGAGCGGATATTATGCGGAAGAGAATTTCTACATAGGCGAAATCAGCCGGGAAAGCGGCTATGAGCTGGCAAAGAAAGCCATTTTATCGGGTCATCTTCCCGAAGCGGTTCTTTTAGGAAGTGAAGAAGTTGCAGAAGGAGCATTGGAAGCATTTCAGGATGCAGGGCTTCGGGTGCCAAAGGATATTGCGGTGGTGATCTACAAGGATATTGAGACCATTGAATCCAAATGGCCCACCTATACCAAAGTCCGTATGTTTCCTGATATTGTATGGCAGACTGCCATCAAGCTTTTGCTGGAACAGATTACAGAAGGCCGGAAAGACAACATGACAATTTATCTTCCCACCAAGCTGGAGGTGGGTGACAGCGCGTAATGCCTCATGATCCCAAGTTAAAACCGATGAATCACACGAAAAGGAGAGCAGTATGAAAAAATCAGTTTCTGTATTAATGGCAGCAGCACTCTGCGCATCAATGATTGGCGGATGTTCTGGTGCAGGTAAGACCGGAGCACCGGCAGAGACAACCGCAGCAGGGACAGAAAGCACTTCTTCTGCAGCAGGAGCAACAACCGCAGCGGAGACAAAGGCAGAGAATAAGAAGATTGATAAGCTGAATGTTTATTTTGTACCTTCCAGAGAACCACAGGAAATCGTTACCGCTACAGAGCCTTTAAAAGGTCTGTTAAAGACAGAACTTGGCAAAGAGGGTTATGATATCGGAGAAGTGGTAATTACGGTTGGAACCAGCTATGAAGCAGTGGGGGAAGCTCTTTCTGCTGGTACTGCAGACATCGGTTTTATTCCAGGAGGAACTTATGTTCTTTATGATGATGGAGCAGAAGTACTTCTGACTGCAACAAGAGATGGTCTGAGCAAGAATTCTGATAGTGCAAAGGATTGGAATGACGGCAAGGCAACTGAGGCAGCCACAAATCAGGCAACTTCTTACCGGGCTCTGATCATTGCAGGACCTTCTGATAAGGGAAAAGCACTGGCAGCAAAGATCAATGGCGGACAAGCACTGACCTTTGAAGATTTAGACGGTGTAAACTGGAGCGTAATGTCCTCTTCCTCATCAGCAGGATACATTTACCCATCTTTATGGCTTCAGAAGAACTTTGAGAAAAATATTTTAAATCTTTCCCATGCAGTTCAGTCTGATTCTTACGGCAGCGCATTTGCCAGACTGGCTTCCGGTCAGGTAGACGTTTTATGTACATATGCAGATGCACGCAGGGATTATGAGGAAAAATGGAAATCAGAGTATGGCAGAACCGGTTCAATCTGGGAAGAGACCAATGTCATTGGTGTAACCCCTCCAATCTTCAATGATACAGTCAGTGTAAGCAAGACTTCCAAGATCATGGATGACAGTTTCAAAAAAGCAGTCCAGACTGCTATGATCAACATCGGAAATACGGATGAAGGCAAGAAAGTCATTGCTATTTACAGCCACAAGGGTTATCAGGCGGCTAAGAGCTCCGATTACGATGATGAACGTGCAGCACAGAAGATGATCAAGGAATTAAATGCCAAATAAATAATATAAAACAGGCTGCGGAGGCGACGTGATCGGAAGAAAAAGCGCGCCTCCGTTTTTTTCTGGGAAATGAGGGTATGTATGATTGAATTTAATCAGGTGGGCAAAACCTATTCCAACGGTTTTCAGGCTTTAAAAGACGTTAATTTAAAGATTGAGCAGGGAGAATTTGTGGCCATAATCGGTTTATCCGGCGCTGGTAAATCAACACTTTTAAGAACTATTAACCGAATGCATGACATAACAGAAGGGACTCTTACGGTAGACGGAGTCAATGTTATGGAATTAAGGGGAAAGGCGCTTCGCCGTTTCCGCCGCAGAATCGGTATGATCTTCCAGTCCTTTAATCTGGTGACCAGAACCCGGGTAATTAACAATGTTCTCATGTCAAAGGTACCGGATCTTCCGTTTTTTCAGGCTCTCTTTGGAATCTTTCCAAAGAAGGACAAGCTGGAAGCGTTAGAGGCACTTGATAAAGTAGGAATCTTAGACAAGGCATTTGTCCGGGCGGACCAGCTTTCCGGAGGACAGCAGCAGCGAGTTGCTCTTGCAAGAACTCTGGCTCAGAACCCTCAGATTATTCTGGCCGATGAGCCGGTTGCTTCTCTGGATCCGGTTACGGCAAAGCAGGTTATGGGTGACTTTCTAAGGATCAACAAGGAAATGAACATCACCATTCTCTTAAACATTCATCATGTGGACCTGGCACTGCAATATGCAGGCCGTGTGGTTGGAATCCGGGCAGGCAGGATTGTTTACGATGGTCCGGCTACAGAAGTTACCCAGGAAATTCTTGATGAAATCTATGAAGGTAAAACAGAAGAGGAGGCAGTGGGATGAGCATTTATGACAAGATATTTCCGCCGAAAAAACTGGTTCTTTCAAACGGAAAAACAGTCTTAAAGCCAGCATCCAGACTCCCTCTTATTGCGTTGATTCTGGTACTTTTCACTGCACTGTCCGTCAAGATTACAGGATTTGATTTAGGAGTTTTACGGGAACGGGGAAGCCAGTTTTTCGTCATTCTTGGAATGATGGCTCCTCCCGAATGGGGCTACAGCGCACAGGTCTGGAAACCGTTATTTGATACCTTAAAGATGTCACTTCTTGGAACGGTGATCGGTGCTGTCACTGTAATCCCGTTTGCCATGGCAGCGTCCACTAATATTGTTAAAAATAGCGCAGCAGTTGGTATTATGAGGCTGTTTTTAAGCATTGTGAGAACGCTCCCCACTCTGGTAACTGCGCTGATTGCAACCTACGTTTTTGGTCTGGGTACTCTGGCAGGAACCACTGCCATTGCCGTATTCACATTTGCTTATATGGGAAAGATTCTTTACGAAGAAATTGAGACAGCTGATATGGGCGCATTTGAAGCGATGGAAGCCATTGGAGCTACCAAGGTCCGGGCATTTGTCCGTGCCATTATTCCCCAGGTACTTCCATCCTATATATCAAACGGGTTATTCTGCTTTGAGGGAAATGTACGTTATGCTGCCATTCTGGGCTATGTGGGGGCAGGCGGTCTGGGATTGATTTTAAATGAGAAGCTGGGCTGGAGAGAGTATCCCAGTGTAGGTATGATACTCATTATGTTGTTTGTTACTGTATTTTTCATAGAAACGGTGAGCCGTTACTGCCGCCGGAAACTGGTATAGGAGGTGGCAAACTATGAATAAACAGATTGAAAAGGCTTATGAGGAACGTCCCAGGAATACCGTGTATCAGGTTACGGTCTCTGCCATTGTCCTTGCTTTGCTTATCTGGTCCGGATCGGCAGTGGACGTATCCAAAACCGGTCTATCCGGAGTACAGATTGCCGGAAATATTTTAAGCGGTATTTTTCATCCGGACCGGAAGCTTTTGTTTAATTTTACCCTTCAGGGAGTGCCTTATCTGCTTTTGGAGACTGTCTGTATCGCATTTTTAGGCACGATTGTGGGAGCGTTTCTGGCAATTCCCCTGTCTTTTTTATCCGCATCTAATTTAATGCCGGCACCCATTGCTTATGTGACACGCCTGGTGATTATGGCAGTGCGGACTATTCCTGCATTTGTATATGGACTGATGTTTATCCGCGTCAGCGGGCCGGGAGCATTTACAGGACTTCTTACCATGTCGGTCTGCTCTATTGGAATGGTTTCCAAGATGTACATAGAGGCCATAGAGGATCTGGATACCAGAATTCTGGAATCTTTAGATGCATGCGGCTGCAACACGTTTCAGAAGATCCGGTATGGAATTTTGCCTCAGCTGATTCCAAACTTTGCTTCAACGGTAATATACCGGTTTGATATTAACTTAAGAGATGCCACAGTTCTTGGTCTGGTTGGAGCAGGAGGTATTGGGAGCTCCATTAATCTTTGCCATGAATGCCTACCGGTGGAATGAGGCAGGTGCTATTTTAGTAGGGCTCATCCTTCTGGTTCTGATCGTGGAATATATTTCCACAAGAATCCGGGTGAAGCTGGCAAGGGGGTAAATGATTGAAAAGAAAGGCAAAAATTTATTATACTTCGGATGTTCATGGCTATCTGTTTCCCACCAGTTATGGGGATAAGACCGAACGTCCCATGGGACTGTTAAACTGTATTTCCAACTTTGAAAAGGATGGGAATACGCTGATATTTGATGGGGGAGACACCATATCCGGCTCCCCCATGGCGGCTTTTATCACAGAGCAGGCCGGAGAACTGTTAGAAAATGAACCATTGGCGCAGGTGTACAATGCGGCTTTCTATGACGCAGTTGTACCTGGAAATCACGATTTTAACTTTGGTTATGACCGGCTTGCAGGCTATATGAAAAAACTAAACGCAGTCTGCCTTTGTGCCAATGCAAATGACTTAAAAGGGGACACAGGAATTACCTCCAGTTATATCTTTAAATTGGAAAACGGGCTTCGTCTGGGAGTTGCCGGTATTGTTACAGATTACGTAAATGTATGGGAAAACCCAAAACACCTGGAGCAAATCCAGATAACGGATGCATTTGCTGCAGCGAAGAAAGAACTGGAACATCTGAAAAAGGAATCAGACATTACGGTCTGCATCTATCATGGCGGTTATGAATGTGACTTAGAGACCGGAGCAGTGCTGACCTCTGGCAATGAAAACATCGGATACCGGATTTTAAAAGAGCTTGATTACGATATTTTGTTAACGGCTCACCAGCATATGACGGTTAAGGGGAGAGACTGTTTTGGAACCCACACTCTGCAGCTGACTGCCAATGCTGTTCAGTATGCCTGCATTGAAATGGAATATGAAGATGGAACCTGCAGAGTATCTTCCTCCATATTGCCAGCAGGGGCCTGTCACAACAGGGAGCCTTATGAATCATTGCTTCCGTTGGAAGGTCAGGTACAAAACTGGCTGGATCTTGAAATCGGGAGCTTAAAGGAAGCCATACCGGAAAAAGAGAAGCTTGATATGGCGCTTAACGGTAGTCAGGTGGCAGATTTTTTTAATCAGATACAGATGGAGTATACCAAAGCTGATATTTCCTGTATCGGACTTGGCAATAATCCCATTGCACTTCCAGCACATGTCACCATGCGGGATCTTGTAAGAGTTTATCCTTTCTCCAATACTCTGGTGGTACTGGAGGTTACCCAGGAAGTTTTAAAGCAGGCGCTGGAACGTTGTGGAGAGTACTTCACTTTAGATCATGGAATGGTTGAGATATCAGAAGTATTCCTAAAGCCTAAGGTGGAGCATTATAACTACGATTATTTTGCAGGAATTACATATGAGATTGATCTAGAAAGACCGGTAGGAGACAGAGTGGTAAGCATTCTTTTTAATGGCGAACCAATTGAGGACCGGAAGCTGAAGCTGTGTATGAGCGATTACCGAGCAAGCGGAACAGGAGGCTATGAAGTTTACAAACAGTGTCCCGTGTTAGAGCGATTTGGCACAGATGTTCCCCAACTTGCGCTGGAGTATTTAAAGAACCACCCCTATACGGAGATAAGACGATGTGGCGGTTTGAACTTATATAACCACAGGTTATAAATGATATAGATATTACGTATGTTCTTGTTGAGAAAAGGTATTGAATTTCTCACTGTAAAGTGGTAAACTCCATTTCAGCAAATGTGATATCGAAAAAGCAATGACTGGGATACAGTCTGATTCCCCACATTCCTTTACAGAGAGCAGCTCGTCAGATGGAAAGGGCGCAAAGGAAGGAACAGGCCATCACCCAGGAGTTCCGAACTGAAAGACTTCCCGACAGGAGGATTGATTAAGTAAGGACGGGTCTTTCCGTTAGCAAAGAACCGCTGCCCGACAGGCGGCGGATTTAAGCGGCTGCAATTTGCAGCAAACAGAGTGGTAACGCGGATTGGTTCATTCGTCTCTGCATCTTTTGATGCAGGGACTTTTTTCGTTATCTGGGACAAATGTATGTGGCTTTTGTCTGAGTATGAAAGGAGAGATTCTATGAATGGTTTAACTATGATGGTTCTTGCAATTGTATTTCTCGGGGGAGCGTATTTAATTTACGGAAGATATCTTGCAAAGACCTGGGGAATTGACCCGGAGGCAAAAACTCCGGCTTTTGAACTGGAAGATGGGGTAGATTATGTTCCTGCAGATACCAATGTTGTATTCGGTCATCAGTTTGCTTCCATAGCCGGAGCCGGGCCTATTAACGGGCCGATTCAGGCAGCCATGTTTGGCTGGCTTCCGGTTTTACTGTGGATTCTGCTTGGAGGAGTATTTTTTGGTGCTGTACAGGATTTTTCCTCCATGTATGCTTCTGTAAAAAACAAGGGACGTTCTATTGGATATATTATTGAGCTTTACATAGGGAAAATGGGTAAGCGGCTGTTTCTTTTATTTACCTGGCTGTTTTCCATTCTGGTAGTGGCAGCGTTTGCAGATATTGTGGCGGGTACATTTAACGGTTTTTCAGCTGAGGGAGCACCGGTAACCGCCAATGGAGCAGTGGCGACCACATCAATGCTGTTTATTGTGTTTGCAGTAGTTCTTGGATTTTTCTTAAAATACAGCAAATTTGGCAAAATGGTTAATACGCTGACAGCAATTGGTCTACTGGTATTATCTGTAGGACTTGGGCTGGTTTTTCCAATTTATATCCCTCAGAATATCTGGCTTATTTTTGTGTTTATTTATGTAATAGTTGCTTGTGTAACTCCGGTATGGGCACTGCTTCAGCCCCGGGATTATTTAAACAGCTATCTTTTAATAGCCATGATCGTGGGATCGGTAATTGGAATCATCGTGTATAATCCAACCATGAATCTTCCATCCTTTACCGGATTTAAACTGGTAAGCGCAGGCGGAAGCATTTCCTATCTGTTTCCCACCCTTTTTGTTACCATTGCCTGCGGCGCAGTTTCCGGTTTTCATTCCCTGGTGGCTTCCGGGACAGCATCAAAACAGATTAAGAATGAAAAGAATATGCTGCCGGTCTCCTTTGGCGCAATGCTGCTTGAGAGCCTCCTTGCAATTGCAGCCCTGATCGCGGCAGGATTTGTTGCCACAAAGGAAGGTCTTCCTGCTGGAACACCGCCCCAGCTTTTTGCAAGGGCAATCGCTGTTTTTTTAACAACAATCGGACTTCCGGAAACGTTGTGTTACACACTTATTACCCTGTCTATTTCTGCATTTGCCATGACAAGTCTTGATTCTGTAGCCAGGGTTGGGCGGATTGCCTTTCAGGAATTTTTTGCAGATGATACGCCGCAGGAGGAAAGAAGCTCATTAAATAAACTCCTGACCAATAAGTACTTTGCAACAATTATCACCCTGATCTTATGTTATGCATTATCAAGAGCTGGTTACAGCAGTATCTGGCCGTTATTTGGTTCCGCAAACCAGCTGCTTTCCGCATTGGCGTTAATAGCATGTGCAGTGTTTTTAAAGAAAACCAGCCGGAAGGGCTTTATGCTGTGGGGACCTATGGTCATTATGCTGGGAGTTACATTTACCGCTTTGGGATTAAAAATTAAGGACTTAGTTTCGTCTCTGTCGGGTAAATTTGTATTTGGCAATGCACTTCAGCTTGTTTTTGCAGTATTGCTGCTTGTTTTAGGCGTGGTTGTTGCCATAGAAGGTTTAAAAAAATTAGTTGGAAAAGAAACCGAAGATGACGCAAGTACTGGAGAAAATGTATTAGCTTAGAAACACTTCATAAAAATACCAATCCAACTTTAATAATTTACTTGACAAAACTAAAATCATGTATTAGTCTAGCAATGTAATTTATATAATTAACTCTAAGGCAAAGAAGCCATAATCAGTGCAGAGACGCACACGATTATGGCTTAATTTTTTTGCTCAAAATTAACGGAAGAGGTGTTTTTATGGATCATGGAGATATTTCCTGGATGCTGTTCAGCTCCGCTCTTGTACTTCTTATGACCCCGGGACTTGCATTTTTTTATGGGGGTATGGTAAAACGGAAAAGTGTTGTAAACATGATCATGTCTTCTGCTATTATGATGGGAATCGGATCTATTATGTGGGTTCTGGTTGGTTTTTCCCTGTCCTTTAGCGGAGATATTGGAGGCGTCATTGGAAATCTTAACTGGTTCGGACTATCTTTCGATACCTTAACCGATGTGACTCTTCCTTACCCCAATACACTAATATTTGCTATTTTCCAAATGATGTTTGCAGTTATCGCACCGGCACTGATCACAGGTGCGGTTGCAGAGCGTATGAAGTTTTCTTCTCTGGTTATTTTTATGGTGCTTTGGTCTCTTCTCATTTATTATCCCCTTGCCCATATGGTGTGGGGAGGCGGACTGCTCTTTAAAATGGGCTCTGTGGACTTTGCCGGAGGCGACGTGGTACATATCAGTTCTGGTGTGAGCGCACTGGTTCTGTCTATCATACTTGGAAAACGTAAGAATCTTGGAAAAGCACCTTATCATCCACACAATGTTCCCTTTGTGTTTCTGGGAGCCGCTCTTTTGTGGTTTGGCTGGTTTGGTTTCAACGCAGGAAGCGCTCTGGGAGCCAATGAACTGGCGGCTCATGCATTTATGACAACTAATACAGCGGCAGCTTCCGCCATGCTTTCGTGGGTACTGATTGAGGTAATAAAAAATGGTAAACCTACTCTGGTGGGAACGTCGACAGGGTTAGTAATTGGCCTTGTGGCAATTACACCGGGAGCAGGATTCGTTCCAATCTGGGCCTCAGTCATAATCGGAGCTCTCGTAAGCCCCATCTGCTATTTCTTCATCACCAGGGTGAAACCAAGATTTCAGTACGATGACGCTCTTGATGTATTTGGCTGTCATGGAATCGGCGGGATTTGGGGAGGAATTGCTACCGGCATTTTTGCAAACAAAGGTATAAATCCAGCGTTGCCATACAATGGGCTGGTTTACGGTGAGATTCAGCTTTTCCTTCGCCAGATTGGTGCAATTGCAATTACGATCCTGATTGCAGTGGCAGGTACTCTGATTGCCGCAGGAATCGCGTCTGCCATAACCAAAGGAATGAAAGTTTCAGGAAGAGCTGAAATGACAGGACTTGATACCTCAGAGCATGGGGAGACCGCTTATCCTGCATTTAATGGTATGGATTAAGGAAGGGGGATTATAACATGAAGAAAATTGAAGCATTTATCCGTCCGGAAAAACTGGAAGATATCAAGGAAATTATGGACGAACTGAAATTAAACGGGCTCAGTATTATGCAGGTGATGGGCTGTGGAAACCAGAAGGGCTGGACGGAGTTTGTCCGTGGAGCAGAGGTGGATTATAATTTCCTTACTAAAATAAAGATAGAATTATTTGTAACAGACGACCAGTCAGAGGCGGTAATATCCGCAATTACCAGACGAGCTTATACCGGAGAGTATGGTGATGGTAAAATTTTTGTATCGGATATACAGGATGCCATCAGAATCCGCACTGGAGAGCGGGGAGATGACGCAATTAAATAGTTGATTTTATAAGGCAGTAAAGCTGGATTTTTTCGGTTTTACTGCCTTTTTTTGTTAGAAACATTTTTTTATGGGAATGAATATGATAGATCGGGGTATATGCCCATTGAATTAAAACAAGATAATCGTTATAATTATCATATTTCCATAACGATTAAAAGAAATTATAATGAACCAGCGGAGGAGTTATGAGCATCAGGGTTGTAGTTGTAGATAATTCAGAGGAACTATTGTTGAAACTAACGGGTATTTTAAAAGATATGAGTGAAATAGAATTGTGCGGAAGCTTTCCGGAGGCCATTACAGCAATGCAGTATATAAAGGCAAATCCGGTAGATCTTGTTTTTTCGGATATTGTCATGCCGGATATCAGTGGTATTACGCTGGCCTCCAAGCTTTACGAACTCCCTGATCCGCCAGAAGTTGTGCTTCTGTCCGGAATCCCGGGGTTTTCACTGGAAGCATTTAAAATTCGTGTATTTGCATTCATTGTAAAGCCATACACAAGGGCGCAGATCAGTAAGGTAATACGCTTATATAAAGAGAAACGGTCAGGGGCAGAGACCGACAGTACGGCTGAAATAGCCAGATAGACTCAGGGGTTCGTGTCTTCCCGGTTTTTGCTTTTTAATGGACGAACCCTATATCCTATGTTATAATAGGAAGATAGTGAAAAAAGAACCTTTTTTCCATAAGGAGTTAAATATGAAAGAGAAGTTTAAAATAAAGGGACAGCTGGGGATCTACATGCAATGGCCTCTTTACTTAACCGGTCTGTTAATTGTTGCCAATGCAGTGATCGGTGCAGTGAGCGCAAAAGCAGGGATCATTATGGCTCTGTTTACGCTGATGTATGCAGGTATTGCCTTCTGGCTTTCTTTTTATAGGAAGAGACGTCTGCTAAGCGGTCTTGTGGAATTCTCTGCAGAGTACTCCTGGATGCAGAAGAAGCTCCTCAATGATCTTGAGATTCCTTACGCAATAGCAGATGAAAGCGGGAGAATTCTATGGGGGAATGACGAATTTTCCGTGGTTCTGGGAGAAGAGAAGCACATCAGGGCATCGAGAAAGAATTTAACCGGTATATTTCCTGAGATTACAAAAGATGTGCTAAAGCTGGCAGATGGAGCTATAACACTTCATGGAGTATGCAATGACAGGAAGTATCAGATTCAGCTCAAAGCAGTGCATATGAACGATGCATCGGAACTGATGAGCGAAACTGAAGGAATGAATGATGCAGAACAGACGCTGCTGGCAGTTTATTTATTTGATGAAACAGAGATTCTCACATATAAACAGATGGTAGATGACCAGAAGATGGTTGCAGGTCTTATTTATCTGGACAATTACGATGAGGCATTGGAAAGCGTAGAAGAAGTACGCCGCTCTCTTTTAACAGCACTCATTGACCGGAAGATCACTAAGTACATCACCACTATGAATGGAATTGTAAAAAAGCTGGAGAAAGATAAGTACTTTATTGCCATCAAGCAGTGTTACATTGCGGAACTGAAAGAAAACCGTTTTTCCATTCTGGAAGAAGTTAAGACCGTCAATATCGGCAATGAAATGTCGGTTACATTAAGTATTGGTCTTGGAATGAACGGTGACAGTTACTATAAGAACTTAGATTTTGCAAGAATTGCCATTGATATGGCACTTGGGCGCGGCGGCGACCAGGCAGTGATCAAGGATGGAGAACGAATCCAGTACTTTGGAGGAAAAGCTCCCCAGGTGGAGAAGACAACCCGTGTAAAGGCCCGTGTAAAGGCACATGCACTGCGGGAGCTGATGGAAACCAAGGACAGGATCTTAATTATGGGACACCGCCTGACCGATATCGATTCCTTTGGCGCTGCCGTTGGAATCTACCGGATTGCGACTGCCATGGACAAAAAGGCTAATATTGTTATTAATGAAGTCACCACTTCCGTCCGTCCCATGAAGGACCGGTTTGTTGGAAATCCGGATTATCCGGAGGATTTATTTTTAAAAGGTGATGTAGCAGCCAGTCTGGTTGATGCCAATACCCTGCTTGTTGTAGTAGATGTGAACCGGCCAAGCATTACCGATGAACCCCAGCTCCTTCGTATGGTGAAAACCATTGTGGTTCTGGATCATCACAGACAGAGCAGTGAGATCATTGATAATGCGGTATTATCCTATGTTGAACCGTATGCATCCTCCGCCTGTGAGATGGTAGCTGAGGTGCTTCAGTACATTGCCGATGGAATTAAGATCAAATCTGCGGAAGCAGATGCTCTATATGCAGGAATTGTAATCGATACTCATAATTTCACCAATCAGACAGGTGTAAGAACCTTTGAAGCCGCAGCCTTCTTAAGAAGGAACGGTGCAGATGTTGTCCGTGTCAGGAAGCTGTTCCCGGGATGATCTTGATGATTATAAGGCAAAAGCGGAAGCAGTGAGAGAGGCTGAGATCTTTGAAGGAAACTTTGCTATCAGCACATGCCCCTCTGAGGGTATTGACAGCCCAACCGTAGTAGGTGCACAGGCAGCCAATGAACTGTTAGATATATCGGGAATTAAGGCCTCTGTGGTTATGACAGAGTATAACAATACGGTATATTTAAGCGCCCGTTCCATTGACGAAGTCAATGTACAGGTGATGATGGAGAAGCTTGGCGGCGGCGGACACAGAACCATTGCAGGTGCCCAGCTTGCCGGTGTAAGCATAGAAGAAGCAAGAAACCAGGTAAAAGCGGTTATTAAAGAGATGTTAGAGAAGGGAGACATATCATAATGGATATTGTATTATTAGAAGATGTAAAAGCACTGGGAAAAAAGGGACAGATCGTTAAGGTCAATGACGGATATGCAAGAAATTTCATTCTCCCGAAAAAACTGGGAATAGAAGCAAATACAAAAAATTTAAACGACTTAAAGCTTCAGAAAGCCAATGAAGCGAAGATCGCAGCAGATCAGCTGGAAGCAGCAAGAGAGCTGGGTAAGAAGATTGAAGAAGCTTCCATTACTCTGACAATCCGTGCAGGAGAAGGCGGAAGAGCATTTGGTTCCGTATCCGGTAAGGAGATTGCCCAGGCGATTACAAATCAGCTTGGATTTGATATTGATAAGAAGAAGCTGGTTCTTCCTGAACCGTTAAAGACATTTGGTACCCATGAGGTTCCTGTTAAGCTTCATAAGGATGTAACTGCGAAATTAAATGTTAAGGTAATAGAGAGCTAGGAGGCACAGATATGGATGAGGCCCTGATCAAGCGGATACTCCCTCACAGCATCGAGGCAGAGCAATCCGTCATCGGATCCATGCTGATGGATCGGGATGCGATCATTGCTGCTTCCGAGATCGTTACAGCAGGAGATTTTTATCAGCACCAGTATGGCGTCATGTTTGAGGCCATGCTGGAGCTTTTTAATGAGAATCTGCCGGTGGACTTAATCACTTTGCAGAACCGTTTAAAAGAAAAGGATGTTCCCCCTGAGGTATCCAGCCTGGAATTTGTAAGAGACATCATTACAACGGTTCCAACCTCTGCGAATGTAAGATCCTATGCTAAAATAGTACGGGACAAGGCTGTATTAAGGCGTCTGATTAAGATAAACGAAGATATAGCCAATACCTGTTATGCAGGAAAGGAACCCCTTGAGGATATTCTGGCTAACACAGAGAAGACCATATTTAACTTACTCCAGAACCGTAATTCCGGAGATTTCGTACCCATTCGCCAGGTAGCCATGAATGTACTGGAGAAAATTGAGGAAGCCTCCAAGAATCAGGGGACCGTAACGGGAGTTCCAACCGGTTTTATTGATCTGGATTACAAGACTTCCGGACTTCAGCCGTCTGATTTCGTTCTGATTGCGGCCCGTCCTTCTATGGGTAAGACTGCATTCGTATTGAATCTGGTAGATCATATAGCTGTGAAGAAGGGACTTCCAGCCATGGTATTCAGCCTGGAGATGTCAAAGGAGCAGTTAGTAAACCGTATGCTGGCTATGGAGTCCAATGTTGATTCCCAGAAGTTAAGAACAGGAACGTTATCGGACAGTGACTGGGATGCGGTAGTGGAAGGAATCGGGGTAATAGGAAATTCCAAGTTAATTATAGATGATACCCCAGGAATTTCAATTATGGAGTTACGTTCCAGGTGCAGGAAGATGAAGTTAGAATACGGGTTAAGCGTAGTGATTATTGACTACTTACAGTTGATGAGCGGAAGCGGAAAAGGCGGAGAGAATCGTCAGCAGGAGATTTCCGAGATTTCCCGATCGTTAAAAGCCCTTGCAAGAGAGTTAAGTGCGCCGGTAATAGCGCTGTCCCAGTTAAGCCGAGCCTGTGAGACAAGGCCGGATCATCGGCCGATGTTGTCGGATCTTAGAGAGTCGGGAGCGATCGAGCAGGATGCCGATGTGGTTATGTTTGTATCGAGATGATTATTATAATAAGGATACTGATATGCCGAATATTGCGGAAGTTATTATAGCGAAGCAGAGAAATGGTCCGATTGGAACGGTTAATTTAGTTTGGAGGCCGGAGTATACGAAGTTCGCAAACATGGCCCGGCAATGAGCAGGATAGAAAAAGGGGTAGGCCCTCCCTCAGAAACAAATGCATTTGTTTCTGAGGGAGGGCCTACCCCTTTTTTCTATGGAGCGAACGCTCCCCATCTGGTTGAAAAATTGTTTCACAATTTTTCAACCAGATGGCTCCTGCGGTCTCCCTAATCCCAATCCCTTTATCTTTCCCACCCTCCCCTCGAAAAAAATCCCCCCCCCATAAAAAAAAATTTCAACATCTTATTCATAATCCGTATCATACCCGCATAAGATATAAATAGTAAGGTTATGAAAACTAAACGAACCAAAGGAGAGGATATAGCTATGGCTGAGATACATTACTTAATATCGGATGCATCAAAAAAGGTTGATGTAGAATCCCATGTCCTTAGATACTGGGAGGACGAGCTAGAGTTAAACATTCCCAGGAATGAAATGGGACACCGGTATTACACCGAAGCACACATCCGTTTATTCAAGCAGATCAAGGACTTAAAGGAAAAGGGATATCAGTTAAAAGCCATTAAGACAGCGCTTGAAAAGTCATTGGGGACGGGAAGGATCCGGTTATACCTGATGAGTTATTGGAGGGGCAGATGACCCAGGAATTAAAAGACAGTGGATTAGCCGGAGAAGACGGCGAGTCAGGCCTGGAGGTACATAACACAGCACAGGTCTCTATTGCACAGGGAAAGATGGAACAGTTTCAGGAAATCATGAATCACATCATTGGACGTGCGTTGGAGTTAAATAATGAGCAGTTGAGCCAGGACGTCAGCAGTCTGGTCAATGACAAGGTCATTAAGGAGATGGAATACTTAATGAACCTGAAAGAAGAAAAAGAAGAAGAGCGCTACAAACAGTTGGACGAGCTGCTTCGTACCTATCAGAAAGATAACAAAGGCCGTGCTGAAGCTGCAGCATCCAAGATCCCCTTCTTTAATCGCAAAAAGAAATTTGGTCGAAACGGAAAAAAGTTATAGCATTCTCTCACTTTCAGATAAAAAGAGCCGAAAAGCGGCTCAGGCAAAAAATCCGCAGTTGCCACTGAAAGTGTAAACTGCGGATTTTTTAGAACGTCTTAATTCTCAGAACAAGCTTCCACAAACCTCTTAAAAAGCCGAAAAGCTTCCTCACTCTTTTCCCATAAATATTCCGGATGCCACTGAACTCCCACAAAGAAGGGATATCCAGGCATTTCCATTGCCTCAATCAAGCCATCCGGAGAATAAGCCGATGCAACCAGTCCCTGCCCCAAATCCTTCACGGTCTGATGATGCATGCTGTTAACCCGTAATGTATCCATACCAGCAATTTCCCTTAGCATGGTTCCCTTTTCCAAAGAAACCGTATGGCTGGGCATATGATATGCAAATGGCTGCGTATGTGCGATAGGAAAATCCGATTTTGTCATAGAAAAGATATCCTGCCAGATCGTCCCGCCCATAGCGATATTCAACACCTGAATCCCTCTGCAAATCCCAAGAATCGGTTTTTTGTTTTTCCAGTACAAATGGCAGCAGCCCAATCTCCATCCGATCTCTTGCCTCCGATACATTTCCGCAGTGAGCCTGTGTTTCCTCACCAAACAAAAACGGGTGAACATCCGGTCCTCCAGTAAACAAAAAACCATCCAGCTCATCGGTCAACTGCTTCAGTTCTTCCTCGTCAGCCTCCAGCGGCATAACAACCGGAATCCCCCCCGCAGCCTTCAAAGCCCGTAAATAAGTGGGTCTCATCTTAATATCATTATTATCCGTATCGTGGGCAGGCGTTAATCCTATCAGCGGTTTTCTCATACTAACTTCCTTTCACAACTAACATTAGTGATAATAAAAAGATATGGAAATCAATAACAAAATGCCCCTCCCTTACGGAAGAGGCATATATGTATTCAAATAATTAAGCTTCAGAAATAGCTCCTGTTGGGCAAACGCCTTCACATGCGCCGCAATCGATACAAGCATCTGCATCAATAACAAACTGAGAATCACCCTGGCTGATAGCGCTTACTGGGCATTCGCCTTCGCATGAACCGCAACTAACACAAGCGTCACTAATAACACGTGCCATGATAAATAACCTCCTTATATTCTATACATTTTTCTATATTTTATACTATTAATAAAATTTAATCAAGTAGAAAATGTAACAATTAATGTTTAATTTTAGGAGCAATAGGGATCAGGCGCATCAGTCCGGGCATCCCTGATTCCGGTAAGAATGACCTTCTTAGCCGATAAAGCATCTTCCTTAGATAAAGGTGGAACGCCTTTCAGCGGATAATCCATCCCCATACTTTCATATTTCACCTTTCCCATATCATGATAGGGAAGGACATCAAGGGCCTTCACGTTTTTTAACTGTCCGATAAAGCGTCCAAGATGGTATAAATCTGCCGCTTCGTCTGTGATGCCGGGCACCACCACATGACGAATCCAGACAGGAATTTCTTTTTCATCAAGATAGCGGGCAAAATCAAGAATAGCTACATTGGAATGACCAGTTAAGGGTTTGTGCCTGATATCATTAATCTGCTTAATATCCAGCATGACCAGACTGGTTGAAGCAAGAAGACGATCTATTTTCTCTAGATATTCTTCATTGCCTCTGTTAAATGTCACTCCAGAGGTATCCAGACAGGTATGAATATCCTTTTTTCTTGCTGCTTCAAACAGCTGGGTAAGAAAATCCAGCTGCATCAGCGGCTCACCGCCTGTGGCTGTGATACCTCCGCCCCGGTAAAAATGCCGGGACGACTCATATTGCTTTAATATTTCCTCAACGGTCATCAGACTGCCGCCTGCCAGCTCCCAGGTATCCGGGTTGTGGCAGTACTGGCAGCGCATGGGGCAGCCCTGAAAAAATACCACCATGCGCACGCCTGGACCGTCGACGGTACCAAAACTTTCAATGGAATGGATACGTCCTGTCATAAGTGCTTCGCCTTCTTTTCTGATTGTTACATATTGCTGTGGAATGTACGGGAGATTACCTCATCCTGCTGTTCTTTTGAAAGCTTGATAAAGTTAACTGCATAACCGGACACACGAACGGTCAGCTGAGGATAGTTCTCCGGATGCTTTTGTGCGTCCAGAAGAGTATCCTTTGTAAAAACGTTGACATTTAAGTGATGTCCGCCTTCTTGTACATAGCCATCTAATAAGTTTACGAGATTGTCAATTTGAGATGCACTGATATTTGCCATTGTATTATCCTCCTTATGTGTTTTCGTTCATTTGTTATTCCTGACTGTCTATTGGTCATCCTCTTCCCGGTCCATGCCCTTAAACAGGGTAGGAACGCGGCAGGCTACATCGCCTTCGGCACAGTCAAGAGAATTAGTTGTCGTTACTGTCTTCGCCATAGTCTTATGGGCGTTTACGGTACCGTCCTCAGCTACAAGAATATTCATATGACCGCCGTTGTTGGTCATAAATGAATCCAGCATTGAAACGATATCATCAATTTGTTTTTCATTTGGATTTGCCATAACAGCCACTCCTTACTTCTGGTCCTCGCTTAAAGCCAGCTCAAGATCCACTTCCAAGTCTCCGGTGAAGATCTTATCCTCTTTGCCAAGAGCTCCTGGTACGATTGAGAAGGTGTTGGAGATACCATCCTGAGCATCCTTAAATGGAAGCTTGGCTACTGATGCCAGAGATGCGACTGCACCATGAGTATCTCTTCTGTGCATTGGGTTTGCACCTGGTGCAAACGCTTCACCCTTTTTTACGTCCGTCAGGAGTTGCTCCTGTGTTTTTACCATATACTACATTGGAAGTAATTGTCAAGATGGAAGTTGTAGCAATTCCTCCGCGGTAAGTGTGATTTGACTTCACAAAGTTCATGAAGGTGTGTACCAGATCATTTGCAATCTGATCCACGCGGTCGTCATTGTTTCCGTATTTCGGGAAATCTCCCTCAATTTCATAATCCACAACAATGCCATTCTCATCACGGATTGCTTTCACCTTAGCATATTTAATAGCGGAAAGTGAGTCAGCCACAACGGAAAGACCAGCAATTCCGGTTGCAAACCAACGGGTTACTTTTTTATCATGAAGAGCCATCTGAATGCGCTCATAACTGTATTTGTCATGCATATAGTGAATGATGTTTAACGCATTTACATAAACATTTGCAAGCCACTGCATCATATCCTTATAAGCATCCATTACTTCATCATAATCTAAGTACTCAGAGGTAATAGGACGATATTTCGGTCCGATCTGTTTCTTTGTGATTTCATCCACACCGCCGTTGATAGCATATAAAAGACACTTTGCCAGGTTGGCGCGTGCTCCGAATAACTGCATTTCTTTTCCGACTCTCATGGAAGATACGCAGCATGCAATGGCATAGTCATCACCGTGGGTAACTCTCATTAAATCATCATTCTCATACTGAATAGAAGAAGATGCGATGGAAGTCTTTGCGCAGAAACGCTTAAAGTTATCAGGAAGCTTTGTGGACCAGAGAACAGTTAAGTTAGGTTCTGGTGCAGTACCTAAGTTCTCAAGGGTATGAAGGTAACGGAAAGACATCTTTGTTACAAGAGGACGTCCGTCAATACCCACACCACCGATAGACTCTGTTACCCAGGTAGGATCTCCTGAGAAAAGCTCATTGTATTCTGGTGTACGAGCAAATTTCACAAGACGAAGCTTCATAATGAAGTGATCAACAAATTCCTGAACTTCTTCTTCTGTATAAGTGCCTTCTTCCAAATCTCTCTGAGCATAAATGTCAATGAAAGTAGAAGTACGTCCAAGGGACATGGCAGCACCGTTCTGCTCCTTAACTGCAGCTAAGTAAGCCAGGTAAGTCCACTGAATGGCTTCCTTCACATTCATGGCAGGTTTTGAAATATCAAATCCATAAATAGATCCAAGTTTCTTTAATTCCTTTAAAGCACGGATCTGCTCGGATAATTCTTCTCTTTCACGAATTATTTCAGAATACATGGTAGAACGGGTTGTATCCTTCTGTTCTTCCTTGTCTTCGATCAGACGGTCAATTCCGTAAAGAGCGACTCTTCGGTAATCACCGATAATACGTCCGCGGCCGTAAGCATCCGGAAGTCCGGTGATGATGTGGCTGGAACGGCAGTTACGCATTTCTTCTGTATAAGCATCAAAAACGCCTGCATTATGAGTCTTTCTGTGAATGTTGAAAAATTCCTTTACCTCAGAATCAATGGTATAACCATTGTCTGCACATGCCTTTTCTGCCATTCGGATACCGCCGTAAGGCTGCAGGGAACGCTTAAAAGGCTTATCTGTCTGAAATCCAACAATTGTTTCTTTGTCCTTGTCTAAATATCCCGGGCCATGAGAAGTAATAGTGGAAACCAGCTTTGTATCCATATCAAGGACACCGCCTGCTTCACGCTCCTGTTTGCTTAATTCCATAACCTGTGCCCACAGTTCCTCTGTCTTTTTGGTCGGTCCTGCAAGGAAAGTATCATCCCCATCATAAGGGGTATAGTTCTTCTGAATAAAGTCTCTGACGTTAATCTCGTGCTCCCAGATGCCGTTGTTAAAAGCTCTCCATTCCGGTCTCATTTGTTTGTACCTCCATAAAAAATCTTTATAATAAGTGTCAATAATAAATAAGTGTCATCAAAGGTTATAATTCCTACGTCCTTTGTATGAATACATTATATATGAATACTGTATACAATGTCAATAGCGCTTAATGATAAATTTTTCTATAAGGCTTTCAAAGAAAAAGGAAATGAAACCCTTGCTAATTGCGTGAAAAAGTATTATATTATAAAAACAGTATGTACAATTTTATAAGGAGGGATACAAGATGCAGATTGACAAAAATATGCTGATCGGAGCATTACTCGAGATGGATGACAACGTTGCACCCATGCTTATGCGTGCAGGTATGCATTGTCTTGGCTGCCCGGCATCTCAGGGAGAGTCTTTAGAGGAAGCTTGTCAGGTTCATGGAATTGACTGTGATGTTCTGGTTTCTCAGATTAATGAAGTCTTAGCAGACAGATAGAGTATAAGGAGGCGATCCCTGGATCTGCCTCCTTATTTTTCATTCTTTATTTCTTTTTTTTCTTCCCGGTAATGTCTGGGACTCACACCATATTCCTGCTTGAATATCTTTGAAAAGGTCAGCGGATTATCATAACCGATGCTGGTAGCAATTTCCTGTACGGATCTGCAAGTGCCGGCAAGCTCCTGGGCAGCAATGTTTAAACGGAATCTCATTAAGTACTCCTGAGGAGAAACTTCCAGCTTCTTTTTAAAAATTGATGTTAAATAAGAACGGTTAATTCCGATATAATCTGCAATATCCTGAACTTTAATACGGTCATAGTTCATCTTAATATACTGAAGGGCATAATCCACATAAGTATCAATGGAATAGTCATACTGATTCCTGTTTGTACGTAGGCTGCTTTGTGTCTCAATCAGCGTGGACAGGATCTCATATAAATATCCCACACGCTTAATTTCATTGGCAAAGGTCAGCTGGTTGGTGTCCAGCATCTTCTGTATCATGGGAAGATAGCAACGGTTGGGGATCTGGGAATGAATGGCACAATGATCGTTTAACAGACCAGCATATCCCAAATAGGCTTCTGCCATAGTACCGTCAAAGGTGATCCACATATACTCCCATGGGTTTTCATAGTCGGCATGATATTGAATCGGCTGCCCTTTTGGTATCAGAAATATATCATCAGCCGCCAGCTCATAATGAGTGCCTCCCCGTCTCCAGAACACCCGCTCCCCCTAAAATAAAGTGAAGGTGATATTCATTGGGAATCTTGTGATTGTAGGTATATCCGGGAGGACACTGCTGAATGCCGCAGTGAACCAGATACAAATCATTGGTTTGACGCTTGATGTTTCTTAAACAACGGAATCCCGCCACACTTTTATAACTCGTCTGTTTTTCAGTCAAAGCTATGCCCCCCTCAATCGGATACTGATTATTCATATCTATTATACAGGAAGCAGATTTTACATGCAAATCTTATTTGTGGAAGAAATGTCATCGGTACATACTCATGTAGTCACCGTGTGCATCAATCAGTTCATCAACCATAGCCCGGATATCCCGGATACTAAGTTCAGCGCTGGTATGAGGATCCAGCATGGCAGCCTGGTAAATCATTTCCCTGCTTCTGGTTCTTGCCGCTTCCACGGTGATCAGCTGAGGATTAATATTTGTCATATTCATGGCAGCCAGCTGGACTGGAAGACGGCCAACATGGCAGGGAGTAATACCGCTTCCATCCACCAGACAGGGAACTTCCACACATGCATCAGAAGGGAGATTTTCAATCAGCCCCTGATTTAAAACATTTCCGCCGATTTTATAAGGCTGATTGGTTATAATCGCCTCCATAATATAGGAAGCATATTCCAGAGAGCGGGCATGAGTAATGGCTCCGTTATTTAAAATGGATTTTTTCTCTTCTTCCCATTCATTAATCTGCTTGATGCAGCGTCTGGGATATTCATTTAAAGGAATATTAAATTCTTCAATCAGCTGGGGGTAACGGGATTTAATAAACAGGGAATTGTACTCTGCATTGTGCTCGCTGGATTCTGTACAATAATAGCCCAGATTCCGTATGTATTCAAAGCGTACCATATCCTTGTGTCCGCCGGCCTGATTCATCTCGAAAGCCTTCTGCCGGATGGCAGGATAGAGATCTTCGCCGTTTCTGTCATGAATATTTAAAAGCCAGGCCATATGATTAATTCCGGCAATCAGCTCTGTCCGCCCCTCCAGGCGGTCTTCCATACCCAGTTCTTTTAACAGATTTTCCGAACATACCTGTACGCTGTGACACAGGCCAATGGTTTTAACTGAGGTATACCGCTGCATAAAACCGGTCAGGATTGCCATGGGATTGGTATAGTTTAAAAACCAGGCATTGGGGCAGACCTCCTCCATATCTCTGGCAAAGTCCTCCATAACAGGAATCGTCCTTAACCCCCTCATAATCCCGCCGATTCCCAACGTGTCTGCTATGGTCTGGCGCAGGCCATATTTTTCCGGTATTTCAAAGTCGGTGATGGTGCATGGATCATATCCGCCAACCTGGATTGCATTTACCACGAAGGTAGCACCAGACAAAGCTTCTTTTCTGTTTTCCGGTCCTAAATAGGTGTGAATATCTGCCCTGCTTTCATTCACATTTTTGTTGATTGCACTTAAAATAAGCTGTGAGTCCATAAGCCTTACGGGATCAATATCGTACAAGGCAATTTCGGCATCCCGCAGTGCAGGTGTACACATGCAGTCACCCAGGACATTCCTTGCAAATATCGTACTTCCAGCTCCCATAAAAGTTATTTTAATCATCGTTTTTCCTCCTTGTTTTTCTTGTCTGCCTATTAAGGTTATTGTATAATCACACTAGATAAAAAGATAGGAAGTTTGTTTCTGAAAATTGTCATTTTGTTGCATGGAGGTTTTAAAATGAATCAATCAGCAAGGGAACTGACCATCTATTACTGCGGTCACGAAAGGTGTGCACCCGGTCATTTTTTCGGACCTGCCGTCCGCAAGCATTACCTCCTTCATGTTATATTGAAGGGAAAGGGGATTTACCGGATTGCTGACAAAAAATACAGGCTTAAAGCGGGGGAGGCTTTTTTAATTAAGCCCCAGGAAGTAACGTATTATCAGGCAGATGACAAAGATCCTTGGGAATATGCCTGGGTGGCATTTTCCGGAAATGAGGCAGAACGTCTCGTTTATGAATACCGCAAGGAGGAAGCAGGATACAGCTATCGTTTTATAGATGGGAACCAGTGGAGGGAAATTATACTGGCACTTGTAAAATCTTTTTACGGAACAGCCCATAACATGGACGAGATGAGGGGGTATCTTTATCTTTTGTTTTCCCGGTTTCCAGGTAATACAAAAGAGTCAGATCTATTTGAAAAAAGTTATCTTGAGCAGGCGGAAACTTATATCCGGCATAATTACAGCTATCCCATACAGATAGCGGATGTAGCAAGGTTTATCGGCATTGACCGGACCTATCTTTACCGGATATTTATAAAGCACAAAGGGGTATCTCCCAAGCACTATCTCACCCAGTACCGGGTCGCTGAAGCAAAGCGGCTTTTAGAGGATACCTCATTAAGTATAACGGAGACAGCTCTTTCCTGTGGCTTCCACGATGCCTCGGTTTTCTGCAGATGTTTCCAGAAAGCAGAGGGAGAATCTCCACTCCGGCACAGGAAGCAGTTTCACGAGACTGATAAATGAATGTAACAAAACGCCATATAAAAATCACATTAATCTATGTAAAATTAACAAAGAACCGATTATAATTAGGTTTATAATAACAAAAAGCAACAAAAATGTACTGGGTATAATTTTTGCAACTATTGAAAGTGACAAATTATGGGAGGTAACAAAATGAAACGGAGATGGGGATTACCAGCAGCAATGGCAGTAATTGCAGCAACCGCACTGATTGGATGTACTGGTCAGCAAAACAGTGGCCCGGCAACAACTGCAGGATCACAGGAGACCAAGCAGGAATCAAAGCAGGAATCAAGCGCCGCAGAAACAGAGAAGAAAAAAGGGGGCTCTTCCGGAACACTGACTGTAGCGATCTGGGATAAAAACCAGGAACCAGGTCTGACAAAGATCATGGCTGATTTTACAAAAGAAACTGGAATTAAAACACAGATACAGGTAACACCATGGGATCAGTACTGGACCATGCTGGAAGCAGGTGCTACGGGAGGTTCTCTTCCTGATGTATTCTGGATGCATTCCAATGAGATCGCACGGTACTCAGAATATGAGATGCTTTTGGATTTAACAGACCGGATCAAAGCAAGTAAAACCCTTGAGATGGATAAATTCCCAAAAGAGATTGTAGACATCTATAACTGGCAGGGAACCAAGCAGTATGCAGTACCAAAAGACATAGACACAATTGCTCTCTGGTACAATAAAACCATGTTTGATGCAGCTGGAATTTCTTACCCAAGCAAGGACTGGACCTGGGATGATTTTGCAGATGCAGCGAAAAAGCTTACCAAGGCAGATGGCAGCCAGTACGGATTTGCAATTAATCCCACCAACGATCAGGCAGGCTGGTGCAACCCTGTTTACGATATGGGCGGCTACGTAATCAGCGAGGACAAAAAGTCATCCGGATTTACACAGCCAGGAACCATAAAGGCTCTGACATTCCTTACCGACCTTATGAAAGAAGGGTATGCTCCTCCTTATGAGGTAATTGCAGAGAATAAGGAAGAAGCGTTATTTGAAGCAGGCAAGGTAGCTATGATTACCCAGGGCAGCTGGATGCTTTCAGAACTTTGCAACAATGATTACGTAAAAGCAAACTGTGATATTGCAGTTCTTCCAAAGGATAAAACCACAGGAAGACGTGCATCTATCTATAATGGTCTTGGCTGGGCAGCATCTGCCAATACCTCCATGCCGGAAGAGGCCTGGAAACTCATTGAATACATGGGTTCCAAAGAAGCTCAGCAGAAACAGTCTGACCTTGGAATCGTAATTTCTGCTTATCAGGGAACCACAGCTAACTGGGTTAAGGCATACCCAAGCTTTAATTTACAGGCATATCTGGATATGATGGATGATCTGGTTATTCGTCCATATTCCAAATCAACAGTTGCATGGACCAACATGATTCATGAAAAACTGATTGATGCATGGACTGGAAAGAAGAGTGTAGAGGATGTCTGCAAGGATATTGATAAGGAAATGAATGCCATGCTGGCGGAAGAATAGGTATGGTCGGGGAGGCAGATATAACGGATGCCTCCCCTTTAACGAATTTGCGGAGGGACTGCATGAACAGAGAAAAAACGGTATCAAGACGGGAAAAAAGTGAATTTTTGTGGGGCTGGCTGTTTCTGCTGCCTACCATGACAGGCCTCATAATTTTGAATATTATACCAATCTTTCAGACAATCTATCAAAGTTTCTTTAAAACAGGAGCCTTTGGCAAGGGAAATGTATTCATAGGGCTTGGTAATTACAGCAAGCTTTTACAGGACGGTACAGTCTGGCAGGCTCTTTGGAATACCTTTAAGTATGCACTTGTGGAAGTGCCGTTTTCCATTGCCATTGCGCTGGTGCTTGCTGTCATACTGAACGGAAAAATAAAAGGCCGTTCAATCTGGAGGACTATTTATTTTCTGCCAATGGTTGCTGCTCCGGCAGCGGTAGCCATGGTCTGGAGATGGCTTTATAATTCAGAATTTGGTTTGATTAACCACCTTCTAAACCGAATCGGGCTTTCCTCTGTGAACTGGATTTCAGATCCTGGAATTGCTTATATTTCCGTAGCCATCGTGGGAATCTGGTCGGTGATCGGATACAACATGGTTCTGTTTTTGCCGGTCTTCAGGAGATCCCCAGAGACTATTATGAAGCGGCGGAAATTGACGGAGCCGGGGGAGTGAAACAGTTTTTCTACATCACCCTTCCCCTGATTTCCCCTACCATGTTTTTCGTGACTGTAACCAGAGTAATTGGAGCCATGCAGGTATTTGACAGTATCTATATGATGATGGAAAAATCCAATCCGGCACTGGTAAAAACCCAGTCCCTGGTTTATCTGTTCTATAAATATTCCTTTGTTGAGGGAAACAAAGGATATGGTTCCGCCATTGTTATGCTGTTGCTTTTAGTAATCCTGCTCATTACAGTAATCCAGCTTCTTTGCCAGAAGAAGTGGGTTAATTACAACTAAGGGGGGAGAATGATGGATAAGAATAGAAGATTTAAGTCAGTACTGCAATACTTTGTTCTTGCAGTGGGTTCTGTTGTTATGCTGGTTCCTTTCTTATGGATGATACTTACGGCTTTTAAAACAGCGTCTGAGGCGACGCAGATGAATCCATTTATTATCTTTCCTTCTGTATGGAGAAAGGATGCATTTTTATCTGTAATGAGTAAGATGAATTTTTTAAGGCTGTACTATAATACACTGGTTCTTATTATAGAACGTGTAGTCTGTGCAGTACTTACAGCTACCATGGCAGGATATGCCTTTGGAAGGCTTCATTTCAAAGGAAAGAATCTTGCGTTTTCCCTGGTATTATTCCAGATGATGGTTCCATCTCAGATATTTATTATTCCACAATATCTGATGGTGGGCAGGCTGGGCCTGCTAAATACCTCCTTTGGTCTCCTTTTCCCAGGACTGGTTACAGCCTTTGGAACCTTTTTGCTTCGTCAGGCCTATATGGGGCTTCCTGCATCGTTAGAGGAAGCAGCCAGACTTGATGGCTGCAATATCGGTCAGGCATTTTTATATGTAATGGCGCCGCTTACGAAATCATCTATGGTTGCGCTTGGAATTTTCACCGCATTATTTGCTTTTAAGGAACTGATGTGGCCATTAGTCGTCAATACAGAACAAAATACCATGCCGCTTTCTGCAGCACTTGCAAAGCTGCAGGGTCAGTTTGTGACCAACTATCCGGAACTTATGGCAGCTTCTTTGCTCGCCTGTATTCCCATGGTTATCATTTACCTGATTTTCCAGAAACAGTTTATAGAAGGAATTGCAACATCAGGAGGAAAATTATAAAGGAGTCTACATTATGCCAATCATTTATCATCAACAAGCAAAAGAGTTTCATCTGTATAACCAGTCTGTCAGTTATATCATTCAGATTATGGGAAACGGTCAGCTGGGCAATCTGTATTATGGGAAGCGAATCAGGGACCGGGAGTCCTTTGAGTATCTTTTTGAGACAGGTGAGCGTCCCCATGCTGCAATCAGCTGCCCTTATCCAGTCAATTTATGCCTGCAGTATACAAAGCAGGAGTATCCGGCATATGGAACCGGAGATTACCGGTACGGTGCGTACAGTGTAAGACAGGAAAACGGCAGCAGGACTACAAACTTTACTTATGCCGATCATAACATTTTCAAAGGCAAGCCTTCCATCGAACCGCTTCCCTCCACCTATACGGAAGATGATTCGGAAGCAAGCACGTTATTAATCAGGCTTCATGATGATCTTATTGATACAGATCTGATTCTCACTTATACCATATATGAAGAGTGCCCGGTAATTACCAGAAATGCCCGTTTTACACATAACGGAGCGGAAGAGATTATGCTGTTAAATGCCATGAGTGCAGCAGTTGATTTACCCGAATCAAACTATGATATAATTCATTTAACAGGTGCCTGGTCCAGGGAACGGTATGTAAAGCGGCGGCCGCTGGAACAGGGAATTCAGTCTGTCTACAGCATGCGGGGGATCAGCAGTGCGGAACATAATCCCTTTCTGGCACTGGCGGAAAAAAACGCCACAGAAGGAAGTGGAGCTGTTTACGGATTCAGCCTGGTCTATAGCGGAAGTTTTCTTGCCCAGGCAGAGGTCTGCTCCCATGATACAACCAGGGTTTTAATGGGAATTCATCCCGATACCTTTGAATGGCCTTTAAAAACCGGAGAATCATTTCAGACACCGGAGCTTGTTATGGTATACAGCGATCAGGGATTGTCTTACATGAGTCAGGTATACCACAGGCTTTACAGAACAAGACTTGCCAGAGGATACTGGAGAGACAGGGAGCGGCCTGTGCTTTTAAATAACTGGGAAGCCACCTATATGAATTTTAACGAAGAGAAGATTCTTTCCATTGCAAGAAAAGCAAAGGAAACAGGGGTGGAGCTGTTTGTACTTGATGATGGCTGGTTTGGCGACCGCAGCAACGATGACCGCAGTCTGGGGGACTGGTATGTCAATAAGGAGAAGCTGCCGGAAGGTATATCCGGGTTATCGGAGAAGATCGAAGCCATGGGGCTTAAGTTTGGTTTATGGATTGAACCTGAGATGGTCAATAAAAACAGCAGATTCTATGAGGCTCATCCAGACTGGATTATATCCGCTCCAGGGCGTTATGAAACACCAAGCAGGCAGCAGCATGTGCTGGATTTTTCCAGAAGTGAGATTGTGGATTCCGTTTACCAGATGTTAAAAGATGTGATAGAAGGCGCAAAAATATCTTATATTAAATGGGATATGAACCGTTATATTACAGAATGCTTTTCACGGGGCGGGGGTAAGGATGAGCAGGGAATGGTAATGCATAAATATATTCTTGGGGTTTATGATCTTTACAGCCGCTTAATTCATGATTTTCCACAGATTTTGTTTGAGTCCTGTGCCAGCGGAGGAGCCAGATTTGATCCGGGAATGCTTTATTATGCGCCTCAGGCGTGGTGCAGTGATAATACAGATGCCATTGACCGGTTGAAAATTCAGTATGGAACCAGCATGGTTTACCCTGTATCCAGTATTGGAGCTCATATATCAGCTGTTCCCAATCACCAGATTCACCGGATTACGCCTTTGAAAACCAGGGGAAATGCAGCATTCTTTGGTGCCTTTGGATATGAGCTTGATTTAAATCATTTGAGTGAGGAAGAAGTACAGCTGGTAAAAGAGCAGATTGATATTTATAAAAAGAATCGGAAACTTTTGCACCAGGGTACCTTTTACCGGCTGAAAAGTCCGTTTGAGGGAAATGATACTGCCTGGATGGTAGTATCTGAGGACCAGAAACAGGCGATTGCCGCTTATTATCAGACCTTGAACCCGGCCAATGCAGGATGGCTTAGATTAAAATTTGCCGGACTTGGTGAAGATGTGCTTTATCAAGTGACTGTTGAAGGCGATACAGGGGAGTATTATGGAAGTGAGCTGATGCATGCGGGACTTCCCATAAACAGAAGCCGTTTCTTTAAGGAAACAGGCGATTTTGCTTCCATCCTTTTCTTTATGAATGAAAAAGAAAAATGAGTAAAAAATATTTGAATAAAAAGTCCGGATCTCAATGGTTCGGACTTTATTAATGTAATATTTTGCATTATTTTATCTGGAATCTGGTGATAATGTTGAAAAATATTTCAGCGCATGCTATAATTCTATAAAATTATGGGTGTTTCCTCATATAGCTGAAAAGAGGAGGGTTTCAATGAAGGATTATAATGTGCATTTAACGTTGATTGATCGGATTATACTTGATTCCTATAAGGTTTTACTGGAAGGCCTGGCGGATTATCTGGGCAGTGGTTATGAGATGGTGTTACACAGTCTGGAAGATACGGAGCATTCGGTAATAAAAATCATTAATGGCCATCATACCGGCCGGGCAGAGGGCATGCCTATTACGGATCTGGCACTCCAGATGCTGGAACAGATTAAAAAAGAAGGCGAAAAGGGTTATATTTCTTATTTTACAAAGAATAAGAAGGGAGAGCCTTTAAAATCAACCACCATAGTTGTACGGGGTGAGGAGAGCCGGATTATCGGTCTTCTTTGCATAAATTTTTATTTAAATACGAACTTTTCGGAGATTCTTTCCGGCTTCATACCGGATATTACATCCCGTGCCCAGGTAAAGACTGAGACATTTGCCAGTAATCTGGATGAACTGATTTACAGTAAGGTTTCGGAGGTACGAAGTGAAGTAATGGAGGACGACCAGATTCTGCCTTCTCTTAAAAATAAAGAGATTATTAATATACTGTGCCAGCAGGGGGTCTTTACTTTAAAGGATGCGGTAGTTAAAGTTGCGGAGTATCTGGACATTTCTAAGAATACCGTATATATGCATATTAGAAATGCCGGAGTTGTTACGGATAAAGAAAAATGAGTAAAATTTAATTGGGGAATCTTAAAGAATAGAGAAATGTCCTGCATTGTTTGTTAAAATAAACAAAAAATAATGCAGGACATTTTATTTTTTGCCGTATCACACAAAAATATTGCATTTATTAAATTTTTATGATAAAATAAATTACACTGATACGAAGAGAAGTAAAAAATATTTTATTCACTAATGAAAGGGAGGTATTGAAATGGAAAAAAGTAAAAAGAAACTTGGACTTGTACCCAAATTAATCATTGCCATCATCATCGGAATTCTGTTGGGACTGTATTCTCCAAGCTTTGTCATCTCCATTTTAATTACAGCAGCAGATTTATTTAAACAGTTTTTAATGTTTATCATTCCGCTGATGGTTGTTGCGTTTGTAACCATGGGTATTGCGGATTTGTCACAGGGGGCGGGTAAGCTGTTAGCATTTACAGCAGGAATATCCTATACATCTACCCTGATCGCAGGAAGCGCTGCATATTTTGTAGCCAGCAGCTTTTTCCCAACCTTTGTTAATGAGGAAGTGGTTTCCAAAGTTGCAGCTGCAAGTGACAGGGCCATAGAAGGGTATTTCTCCCTGACCATCACTCCTCTGCTGGAGACTACGGCAGCAGTTGTATTGGCTTTCGTTTTGGGTGTATCAATCAGTACCATGAGAGGAAAGGAAATTGGGGATACCCTTTATAATGTATTTAAAGATTTATCTGAAATTATTACCAAGGTATTAAACCGTATTATTATCCCGCTGCTTCCCATGTATATCTGCGGAACTTTCGCAAAAATGACATATCAGGGAACTACATTTGCAATTATGTCCGTACTTTGGAAGGTATTCCTTGTTGTCATAATTTTGCACCTTCTTTACCTTTTAATTGCATTTACATTTGCAGGAACCGTAACAAAACGCAATCCTATTACCATGATGAAGAATCAGATTCCAGGATATTTAACGGCTATCGGTACCCAGTCTTCAGCTGCTACCATTCCGGTTAATATTAAATGTGCGGAAAGCAACGGAATTTCCGAGGAAATCCGTAACTTCGTAGTTCCGTTATGTGCCAACATTCATATGGCAGGTTCCATGATTACCATTACCTGCTGCGTGACAGCCACTTTATTAATCTACGGAATGCCTCATGGTTTCCTACACTGTTTCCATTTATCTGTGTTCTGGGAGTTGCTTTGGTTGCATCTCCGGGAGCTCCGGGCGGATCTATCTTTACTGCCACTCCATTTTTTCCAATCGTCGGAATTCCGGCAGTGGGAGATATCGCCAGCCTTTTACAGGCAATGTATATTGCACAGGACAGCTTTGGAACTGCCTGCAATGTATCCGGTGATAATGCAATCAGTGCGCTGGTAGAATCATACTACCGTAAATACATTAAAAAAGAAAAATAGAACCACACGCTTTGAAAGGAGCAATTAATATGCCGTCAATCAGTATATTTGATGTGATCGGTCCCAATATGGTAGGACCGTCAAGCTCCCATACGGCTGGAGCCGTAGCCATCGCACTTCTGGTAAAAAAATTATTTCCTGGCTCTGTGAAAGAGGTCGAATTTGTATTATACGGTTCCTTTGCCAGGACTTACAAGGGGCACGGTACAGACCGTGCCCTGCTGGGAGGAATGCTGGGATTTGAGACTCACGATTTGAGAATTAAGAATTCTTTTCAACTGGCAGAAGAACAGGGACTTAAATATTCTTTTGTTACCAATGAAAAAGAAACGGAAGTTCATCCAAATACCGTTGAGATTCATTTAACCGGCACAGATGGGGCTTTTATGTCCGTAAGAGGAGTTTCTATCGGCGGCGGTAAGGTAAAAATTGTTAAAATCAATGGCGTTGATGTTGATTTTACAGGAGAGTACTCCACTCTGGTAATCCGGCATTTGGACTATCCCGGGATGGTGGCCTATATCGCTACCTGCTTAAGTGAAAGAAATGTAAACATTGCATTTATGCGTTTGTACCGGGAAAAGAAGGGGGCTACTGCCTATTCTGTAGTGGAATCAGATGAAGAGATTCCCCAGGAGCTGCTTGAAAAACTGCGGGAACATGAAAAAGTTGAAGACGTAATGCTGATTCAGGTTTAGGAGGAGCTATGGATTTTATTTCAGGACAAGAATTACTGCAGTTGTGCGAAGAGAATGGCTGCCCGATTTCCGATATTATGATTCAACGTGAAATCAGTGAATATGGCGCCTCTTCGGAAGATATAATGGGGCGTATGAAGGAAGCTTATCGTATTATGAAAGAAGCCTGTCATAAGCCGTTAGATGAACCGGTTCCCTCCATTGGAGGCCTCATCGGGGGAGAGGCAAAAAAGGTAAGGGACAGAAGACGTCAGGGAAAATCCATATGCGGAAGTATGCTTTCCAAAGCAATTACTTATTCTCTGGCAGTTCTTGAAGTCAATGCTTCCATGGGTCTGATCGTAGCAGCGCCCACAGCTGGAAGCTCCGGAGTCCTTCCCGGCCTTTTGCTTGCATTGGAGGAGGAGTTTTCCCTTGATGATGAGCAGATCATATCCGGTCTTTTTACAGCAAGTGCCATCGGGTATCTGATTATGAGGAATGCTTCCGTAGCAGGTGCTCAGGCTGGCTGTCAGGCTGAGGTGGGAGCAGCCTCTGCCATGGCAGCTGCAGCTGCAGCCGAAATCATGGGCGGAACTCCTCAGCAATGTATGGATGCAGCCTCCGCTGCACTTGTTAATTTACTTGGCTTAGTCTGTGATCCGGTAGCAGGGTTGGTGGAATGTCCATGTCAGAGCCGTAATGTAATCGGCGCCTCCAATGCCCTGGTCTGTGCGGAAATGGCTCTGGCCGGAATCCGGCAGCTGATACCCTTTGACCAGATGGTGGATACCATGATGACGGTTGGACGTTCTATTCCATTTGAATTAAGAGAAACGGCACTGGGAGGGTGTGCAGCAACTGAAGCTGCCTGCGCCAAAACCTGCCAGATCTTTAAAATTAAGAGAAATAGTATAAGAGAAAAGGATTGGTCTTTAAGGCTGATCCTTTTCTCATTTTGGATTTTTATTTGCCAAAATAAAATAGTTGCGAGTGCAACTATTTTGTGATATGCTGTTTTTGAGTTATTTTGTATATATGTGTTTAAACACCAGGAGGTGAATGAATTGGATAAACACAGAGATATCGGGAAATATATTTCCATCCTCCAAAGGCTGAATAATATGTTTTACGCAAACCGATTATCCTCTTTTCAGATAGGCTGTGGACAACAGTTTTTTTTATTGCAGATTTTTAATCATCCAGGCATGAATCTTCATGAACTGGCATTAAACGGAAATTATGATAAGGCGACAGCCACCCGGGCAGTAAAAAAGCTGGAAGAAGAAGGCTACGTGCGGACAGAAACGGAAGAAGAGGACAAGCGGATACGGAGAATCTATCTAACTGACCTGGCGAATCCGGTTGTAGAAAAGACCCAGGAGTGTGTTGATGAATGGGCAGAAATAATCTTAGAAGGACTTACAGGCGCAGAACGCATAGAAGCAGAGCGGCTGCTCATCCGCATGGCGGATAATGCACATCGTTTTAATACCAGGCAAAAAGGAAAGGAATGACATAATTTATGGAACACAATAAGATAAATCAGGGGGGGGAAATCCCCTGGGCTACAAACCAATCGGACATCTGCTGATGCAGTTTGCTCTTCCTGCGATTATCGCCATGCTGGTAAACTCAGTCTACAACATCGTAGATCAGATATTTATTGGACAGGGAATCGGTTATTTGGGAAATGCTGCGACTACCATTTCATTTCCCATTGTCACGATCATTTTAGCAGTTTCAACCCTTCTTGGAGCGGGAGGAAGTGCTTATGCCGCCATTAAGCTTGGTGAAAAGAAGGAAGAAGAAGCAGAACGGACTCTTGGTACTGTAACTATTCTTACTCTGGCAGCAAGTGCTATTGTAGTAGCTGCTGGTTTTATTTTTCTGGAGCCAATGTTAAGGCTTTTTGGTGCAACGGATAATACCATGGTTTATGCCAGAGAGTATACTTCCATTATATTAATAGGTACTCCGTTTAATATGCTTGGAGTAGTACTTAGCAACATGGCAAGAACTGATGGCAGTCCGTCTGTCGCTATGTATGCCATGCTGGCCGGCGCATTTTTAAATACAATTCTGGATCCTGTTTATATATTTGTTTTACACTGGGGTGTTACAGGAGCAGCCATTGCAACAATTACTTCCCAGATCATTTCGGCGGTTGTTTTAGTCATGTATTTTGTAAACAAAGGCAAAAACATGCGCTATCGCAAAAGCATTCTGCGTGTTGATCCGGAAATATGCCGTCTGGTACTCCCACTTGGAATTTCCAGCGGTATCACTCAGATTGCATCAACAATTTTGCAGGTTGTCATGAATAATTCTCTGGTGTATTATGGTAATCAGACAGCTGTAGGCGGCGATGTGGCACTTAGTGCCATGGGAATTGTCAACAAGATCGGTATGATTTTAGTCTCCATCTGCCTTGGAATCGGAATTGGATCACAGCCTATCTTTGGGTTTAATAAAGGTGCAAACCAACCAAAGAGGGTGAGAAAAACATTTTTGGTTGCTGCAGTATCGGCAACCAGTGTGGCAGTATTTGGCTGGCTGGTCTGTCAGCTTTTCCCAGGAGCCATTTTAAGTCTGTTCGGCACTGAGGATCCTCAGTTTAATCTGTTTGCAGAACGCTGCTTAAGGATTTATATGCTTGGTATATTTGCAGCAGGTTTTCAGGTTGTCAGCACAAGTTATTTCCAGTCAACGGGACAGCCTTTAAAAGCATCTATTTTGTCCATGCTTCGCCAGCTTTTATTATTAATACCGCTGATTTTAATTCTGCCTCTTCATTTTGGGCTTTCGGGGATTTTGTATGCAGGGCCTGCCGCAGATATCATTTCAGCAATCGTGGTCAGTCAGTTTATCATTCATGAGTTAAGGAAATTAAACAAAGCCTGTAAGGCTTGATGAGTTTTAAGCGGAAGGAGAACGACAGTCGTGAGCCTGAAGATACAAATGATAAAATTTTTAGCAGGATTTGGCAATGCAGAAAAAAAGATGGAAGCGGAACTTCTGGCTCCGAAACGGGGCGGCAATGTCATTGACCGTGATCATTATAATAAAAAGATCCGGGTGAAGGAGTGGAGTGTGGATGGCTTTGGGGGAGTCACGATCAATGGCAGCTATACCAGCCAAAAGCACATATTGATGCTGCCGGGGGGTGCTTATACCCTGGAACCTTCCAGCCGTTATCTGGAGCTTTCAGAATATTTTGCTCTATCCCATCAGATGAAGGTCACGATTCCCTTCTGTCCTCTGTCACCGGAATATACAGCTTTAGAAGTACACCAATATCTGCTTCATGTTTACAGCCGCCTCATTAAGGAGTATAGGGAGGATCAATTCTTTTTGGGGAGATTTTTCAGGAGGCGGTTTGGCACTTTCTTTTTTACAGGAGCTTCGGGATAGTAAAAATTTACCCCTTCCGGTTAAAACTGCGGTAATTTCGCCGTGGTTAGATATCACTCTGGATAATCCATTGATTAAGATAGCGAAAAAGGCAGATGTTCTCCTTCCGGTAGAAACCCTAAAACAAACGGGAATCCGTTACCGGGGCTCCCTGGCCTCCGATCATCCCTTTGTTTCTCCTATCTACGGAGACTGGGACAATCTGGGTAAAATTCTGATATTTTCTGGAACGGAAGATATTATGACTCCGGATTGTGATTTGCTTGCAGAAAAGGCGGGCAGTTTTAAGGGAACAGAACTGATTTATAAAAAAGGAGCTGGCATGTTCCATAATTGGATTTTAATACCCTGCAGAGAGACAGATGCTACATTAGACTTAATTGTTTCTTATTTTCTTGATGAGGGAGAAAATTTAAAAATGAGGTTCGACCCATGGCGGGCCGAACCTCATTTTGGCTTGTGATGAAGTACTATGAACAAAGGAACGGATTAAAGTTGTGCAAGTGACTGAAGGGCATTCCCCTCAATCAGGACCTCGTAATGTTCCTTGTAGTACGCTTCGGAGGCGTAATCCTGATGAATCTTGGATCCGTACTCTGCAAGAAGATTGCATACCCGGCTGAAGTCCAGAGACTTCTCAGGTGTGTTACGTATTACCAGATAATACTGTCTGGTATTTGGTTTTTTATATAAAGTATTCCTGCCATCATAAACCTGTCCGATGATCTTTGCAGCATCAGAAATTTGATCCAGACTCTGAAAGCAGTAGATTCTTACTGAGGAAGCGGTTGATTGCTCTTTGGGTTTCTCTTCTTCCGGCTCTTCTTTTTTGTCTATTCCCAACAGATTTAACAGACCATCAGCACCTTCTAAAAGCTCGCTGGCCAGATCTGCAGGCATGGAATCTAAATCCTCGTCTGTTGTTGGTGAAAATTTTGCAAACCTTGTATCTAATTCTTCCGGGTCATCAATTTTAGTGATTACTAACATCACGCTTTCGTTGGATAACGGAATTGCTTCTACCATGAGAGGAATGTCTTCTGCTTCAAATCCCACTTCGTTAGAGGCTTTTTGAATCATCTCGCGGAACAGGTTGCGGGCTTTTTCACTGCCGTAGGCAAGTTCGCCTAAATTAAGGTTTCGGACGCTTAAATCAAAGCTGGTAAGCGTACAACGGATCTGATTTTCATTGATACGTTCTATCTTCATAGGATCACTTCCTGTTCTTTTTAAAATGGTGAATATTTTTTACATACTTCCTCAACATAACTATACTATATATTATAGCAAAAAGGCAATTACTATGTGAAAAAATTTATATAAATTTAAGGTTTATATGCAAAAAAACGGGTATCCTATCTAATTACTGGGATTTGGTTGTTTTTATTTTTAGTGTGATATCAATATAACGGAGCCATTCAGGGTAAAAATGGAACAGCATGTCCTCCGGCTTTGCATATTCTTACAAGTGATCGTGAAAGAGCTACTTATTTGGTAAATGGATGGTGGTGGAAATGTCAGTGAATCACGAGAAAAAGCAGTGAGCTGATATGGCACTTATTATCTGAGAAAAGTAATTGCACATTCATATGGGATAGGTTACCATAATTAAATGAGATAATCGTGTACAAGGTGGTAAACCTCCCTGAAGGGAGGTGATGCCAATGTTTGACTTCAAGGACTTAATGCAGTTCGGAATGTTCATCATTGCATTACTTGCCTTTATCTATTCACTGATAAAGAAGTAAGTACATAAAAACCGCCCCTTGTACTTTACCAGGAACAGGGGCGATCTTTTAAACCATTATTCCGAGGTTAACCACTTTGTGGGCGGTTATCTCTTTTGTAATTTCAATATAGCACATCCGTTCGGTTTTGACAATAGTTAATTACATGTTTGTTCGATTTGGCGGGTAGTTTATATTATATCTGTAATTACTTGGAATAACAAAAATTGTGAAAAAAGTATAAAATGGTGTCAAGCATTTTTGAAAATGTCCTAAAATAGCCAAATCATTTGCACCGGTTCACCGGTGCAAATTTTTATCACTCAAAGACTAGCATTGGAGCAATTCTTCTGTAAGACTGAAGTTTCGGAACTTTAAAAAGTTTTCGTTTCGCCAAGGATGTCTCGTAGCTGGTATGTTTCGTTTTACCGGTACTTCTTTGGCTGGTCTTATATCAAATTCCTTGGATAGCTTCTCGTGTTCAGGAATCAGTTCAAGCTCGTAGACGGTATTGTTTGTACTGTAAAGTAACCTTTTATCAAAGGTTTCAATAACCAGACCTTTGGTTCCTTTATGGTAGTGTGTCTGCAATCCAAAGGCATTCATGGTCTTGTAATACTTCTGTTTAAACTTAATACAGTGACCGGCATCCACAGTGCGTTCTGTTAAAATGGCCAGTGTCTGATTAATTATTTCAATATCTGGTTGATTTTCAAAGACAGATTTGGTACTGTTAATAGGAAGTGCGAATTTAGCGTTGTATTTCTTTATGTAGGAGTTTAGAAATACGTTTGCCTCGTTAAGTTCTGTGATGCCTGCCAGTCGTAATGCGATTGGCAGGCGTTGTTGTAAAGTCTGAAATGCTCTTTCAACACGTCCCTTTGCCTGCGCAATGCTGGTTGTCTTTATTTCAACACCTAATTGTTTACAAGCATAACTAAACTGAGTAAAAGTATCATCTTCAACTCTGGAAGATTTACTTTTTTTGTATTCAAAAACAGTTCTCTTATCCGTATAAAACATAGCAGGAATGCCGTAATTGGTAAGTATCTGATGAAATACATTGTAATAACCGTGTAACGTTTCCTGGTTGTCAAAATAAGCACCAACGAGCTGACCTGTGGAGTCATCGATAGAAATATGAAGGTGCGTTTTATAATCTCCAAACCATAAATGAACAGAGGCATCCATTTGAAGCATTTCTCCCAAATAGGCACATCTGGGTCTTCGTGAATGAGAATCTTCAATGGATACGATGGCCGTTTGAATAACATCGTGCTTTTTTCTGGATTTAGTTTTAGCTTGCTCTTTGCGTAATGCATTGCACAGACGTTTTCGTACAGCCTTGGTAGTGCGAGGGGAAGTGGTGAAGTTCTCGTACATAAGCTTGGTGAGAGCGGATGGTGAAATTTGAATCCCCTCGTTCTCAGCAAAAAGTTCACTGGCATAGCTAAAGGTAGCATCATAGTACTTGTTGTTGTAAATGGTGAGAATGTCATTCTTTTGTTCATCAGTAAAAGCGTGAACAGGCTTACGACCGGTATTACCGTGTTGAAAGGCTTGCTTACCAGACTGTTTATAGTTATGGATAAGTCGGTTAACATGTCGTTCAGTGCAGCCAAGCTTAACTGCTGCAGCCTTCTTATTGCCATTATGGTCCACGAGGGATTTGATAATATCGTATTTGTGTTGTTCATTCATTTTTAATTCAATCCTTTTCACTGCACATACCTCTATTCTTGTTATGAGGTATATCATACACTATATTTTATTTGGGACATAATCACATGTGGTATATAAGGACATTATCAAAAATGATTCATAAAAAATTGTGAAAAAAGTATAAAATGGTTGAAAATTATGTCATATTATATTACAATACTTCCCAAGAGATGATATTGAACAGGCACAAGGAGGTGATTTTAGTAAGCACCGTTCTGTTTGGAAAATATCAATTATGCGGTATCTTGGGAGCCGGTCGGGAAGGAACAGTTTTTCTGGCGGTTCATCTTGGGCTTGAAGAATACAGGGCAGTGAAACGTGTATCCAAAAGCTTTCTTAATTATGAACAATTCAGGCGTGAAGCATTGATTTTAAAAGAGCTGCGCCATCCTGGTATTCCCATTGTATATGACGTAGAAGAAGATGAAAGTTACAGTTATTTAATTGAAGAGTATTTGGAAGGAGATTCCTTATATGATCTTGTGAAAAAACAGGGTCATCTGTCGCGGGAGCTGACCATTTTCTATGGAATTCAGCTTGCCAGCATCATTAATTATCTGCATCTCGCAGGAACAACCCCTATATTACATTTAGATTTACAGCCGAAAAACCTGTTATTATGCCATGATACCATTAAACTCATTGACTTTGGACTGGCTGCATCGTTAAAAGAAGCAAATAAGCCGGGAGAACGATATGGTACGGTGGGTTGCGCTGCACCGGAGCAGTATGAGGCAGAAGCCGTGCTTGATGAAAGAACAGATATTTATGCCATTGGCACGATCCTCTGTTATTTATACACTGGGAAATTCCCTGGGCTGCCTTTTATACCAGCATCGTCCTTGGATCGGGCTGGCAGAAGTTATTGGGCAATGTATCTGTAAAGAAAAGGAAAACAGGTATTCAACGGCGCAGGAGCTAATGGAACAGCTTGGCCAGTTAAAAGAAACGGAAACGGATGCAAAAAAACGTCTGCAATCATCATCTCTTACAATTGCTCTTTCAGGGAGCAAATCTGGGGCAGGAACAACCCACATTGGAATCGGCCTGTCTGTCTACCTTAAAAATCAAGGAATTCCCAACTTATTGGAAGAAAAACAGGACTCTTTTATGGGAGCCGGTCTTTTTAAATTCACAAAAGCAAAGCGAGACAGCTATGGTTTGCTGCATTACAGAAACTTAGTCATAAAGCCATATTATGGTGCAGGAGTGAAATTAAAGGAACCATCCTTTCGTGTGCACCTGATGGATTGGGGAGAGAATTTAAGCCAGGCGCTTAGTATGGAACCGGATGCTGTAATACTGGTGTGTGACGCCAGTATATGGAATCAGATTCATGCCTTTGAATCTACGGAAGAAGTAACAAGATCCGGGATCCCCTATGCCGTCATATACAATCATTGGGCGATTGATAAAAAAATCCGTATCCCAAAAGGTGCACAGGCATCCGTCTTTTTTCGTGCCCCATTTTTTTCTGATCCATTTACAGTCAGTAATGAACTGGAGACCTTTTATCAGGCTGTTACCAATGAAATCCTGAAGGAAACCCAGGGAGGAAGAAGATGGGATTTATCAGTTATTCGCTGGGGAAAGAATGTGATGAAAAAACTTAGGATAAAGGAGCACTGTCCGCCAGGAAAGGGTTAAACTTCTATGAAGAAATTTTCGAAAAGAGGCTGGAAACTGGGTAACCCCTTTAGTAAAGCCGGGACCCCTGAATTAATAGGTATTATTGGTACCGGAAGAGGGACCGGAGTGACTCATTTTTCAGTCATGACAGCCGGATATTTATCTGGTGTGATGAGAATGCGGTGTGCAGTTTTGGAATGGAATCATCATGGGTCCTTTTCGTGTATGGAGGCAGCCTGTTCCAGTGGAAAAAAAGGTGAAAGCCCGTTTCGGGTTCTGGAGACAGATTATTTTGGAAAAGCGGGGATTGATACACTGTTGTTGTGTAAAAAAAGTCCGGTTACCATGCTGTAATTGTGGATTATGGGACTGCAAAGGAAGGCAATCTGGAAGAGTTTTTTCGATGCAGCAGGCAATATGTAATAGGAAGTCTTAGTGAGTGGCAGATTGGTGAATTTCTGGAATTTGAAAAGAGGGGATAAAATCGGAGAAAAGCTGGCACAACCTGATATCATTTGGCAGTGAAGAAGCCAGAACAAGTCTGGAAAAAAGATTAAAGGTTCCGGTCAGAAGAATTCCCTTTTCCATAGATCCATTTTCCGTCACTGCTGAGACTATGAGTTTCTACGAGCAATTATTTTAAAATACAAAAGATAAAATGGCGGGGAGATAGCAATATGAGTAAAGAAGACAGTGGTATATGGAAAGAAGGTAAAAGAGACCAGTATCTGGAAGGACTGAAAAGGTACAGAAATAAGGGGGTTCCCATTGTTATCGACGGCGAGGAACTGCCGGAGACAGACTGGGGAAGAATATTTGAAATAAGGGAGGATGACAGCTTTTATATGGCAGACTATGTTCCAAACGAGGAGACCGGTAAACTGCAGGAAATCAGATTTGACCGTGTCTACAACCGGTAATTTCAGGGAACATGTAATCAGGGGCGCGTTGGCGGATTCCATCTTCAGCCCGGAGAGAGTGAGTTTATGCGCGTCAGGGAGGGTTAGGGGAATCAGAATGTAATGAAAATGTAAATTCCAAAAAGAAAGAAGTATGATATAATCTAGAAGATATTACAGAAATGAGTTCATAAGATATGATCCATAAGCAGGAGGAAAACAGATGAAGAGGAAAGCAGTGCCGGTTATGGTGGCGCTGGGATTGATTTTGCTGGTTCTGGCCGGTTCTTTCGGAGTCCGGTTTTTGGAACGGTATATTCCATCCAGTGAGCAGGCAGATTTGACTGAGGTTTTTGGGGTCACAGGGGATGAGGTAGCAGTTTTTTTAAATGAGAATCTTCAGGAAACCAAAGGTCTTTTTGTAGAGGATCAGACTTATCTACCCATCAGTTGGATCAATGAAAATTTAAATGAGCGTTTTTTACTGGGATAACAATGAGAAGCTGCTGGTGTATACGCTTCCGGATTCCATTGTTTATGCAGATCAGGATACTAAAGGTTCTTCCGGAAAATCACTGATTCTGGAGAAAGGGGATACTGTGTATTTATCCCTGGGCCTTATTGCTAACTATACAGATGCTGAGTTTACCGCGTATGATTCAGCTGTAAATAAGCGGGTGTTTATCAATAATAACTGGACGGATAAAGAACGGGCTACAGTTGTTAAAGACGGTAATGTGCGTATCAAAGGCGGAGTAAGGAGTCCCATTGCAACTCATGTGAATGAGGGGAGCAAAGTGACGGTTCTGGATTCCATGAACAAATGGGATAAAATCAGGACAGAGGACGGTTTTATTGGCTATGTGGAACGCAGACGCCTTGGAGAATCGCAAAAAGAGGCCTCCGTAAGTACTTTTACAAAGCCGGTTTATAAGAATATAACCATGGATCAGCCGGTTTGCCTGGTATGGCATCAGGTTACCTCGGCAGAGGGGAATTCTACCTTTGACAGTCTGATTGCCAATACCTCAGGGGTTAACGTGATTTCGCCAACGTGGTACGAATTAAGTGATAATGAAGGTGGTTTTCATTCCCTGGCAGATGCGGGGTATGAAAAAAAGGCCCACGACAAAGGATTGAAGGTCTGGGCATTGATTAATAACTTTAGTTCAGATGTGAATACGGAAATCCTGATGTCTAAAACATCAACCAGAAAGAAACTGATTGACAGCCTGATGGCAGAGGCAAAGACCTATGGATTTGACGGCATTAATCTGGACTTTGAAGGCATAAAAGAGGAAGCGGGTCCCCATTACATTCAGTTTATCAGAGAGCTGTCTATCCCATGCAGAGAGAAGGGGCTTGTCCTGTCCGTGGATAATTACGTGCCCGTTGCAGGAAATGAGTTTTATAACCGTAAGGAGCAGGGAATTGTAGCTGATTATGTGATCATTATGGGTTACGATGAACATTATGCAGGCGGAGAGGCCGGTTCTGTGTCTTCTATTCAATATGTGGAAGATGGAATTAAGAATACGCTTAAAGTTGTTCCCAAGGAAAAGGTTATTAATGGTATTCCTTTTACACCAGAATATGGACGGAAGGAACAGATGGAAAGACGTCATCCTCTGCCATTGGTATCGCAAAATCCAAAGAATGGGTTACGAAAAATGATGTGAAACTGTACTGGCAGGAGGAGTTGGGACAGTATTACGGAGAACTTCAGACAGAAGAAGGCAAAAAAACCATATGGCTTGAGGAAGAACGTTCCATCGGTCTGAAGATGAATTTGATCCGTCAGTACGATCTGGCAGGTGTGGCATGCTGGAAGCTGGGATTTGAGCCGGCTGATTTGTGGGATGAAGTACGGCTTGACAAGGAATAACAGAAGAAAGGGATAAGCAGGAAGGTCAGTTTATGAAAAAAAGGGTATTATTGGCAGCATTGGCGGCTGCAGTTTGTGTAACTTCAGGCTGCTCTTTTAAAAAAGGAGCACAGGAACTTACGCAGGAAGAGAGTACGGCACAGCCGGAGACAACCGTTACACAAGTACAGACACCTTCCACAGCACAGGTTCCTGAAACCTCCGGGGAATCTTCGCCAGAACAACCCCAGGAACTGGAGGAAGGAACCGCCAGGATTATAATAGCTACAGATATTCATTATCTGGCCAGAGATTTAACCGATATGCAGATGAGCTATGAATATACAGCTGATCACGGAGATGGCAAAGTAATGAAATATATCTGGGAAATTACAGATGCATTCATTGAAGAAGTGAAAGCAGAAAAGCCGGATCTGGTAATATTAGAGGGAGATTTAACTTATAACGGAGAGCGGGATAGCCATATAGAACTTGCCAGTAAACTGGAGGCCATAGAAGAAGCGGGAATTCCTGTAATCGTTATTCCTGGAAACCATGATATTAATAATCCTGATGCCAGTCGGTTTGAGGGAGAGTCCATACTTAGTACGGAAAGTATTACACCAGAAGAATTTGAAGAGATATATGACAAATTCGGATATAGCGAGGCGGTGAGCCGGGACCCGGCTTCCCTAAGCTATGTATATCAGATCAATGACAAAACCAGAGCTCTGATGCTTGACAGCTGCCAGTATGATCCCAAGAACCTGGTCGGCGGCATGATAAAGGACGATACATACACCTGGATTGAGGAGCAGATGGAAGAGGCCTGGAACCTGGGAATGAAAGTGATTCCTGTGGCCCATCATAATTTGCTTGATGAAAGTGAAGTTTATCTTCAGGATTGTACCATTGAGCACAGTGAACAGCTCATTGATCAGCTGGAGAGCTGGGAAGTTCCTTTATTTAAGCGGACATCTTCATGTTCAGCATTACAAGAGATCTCATGGCGATTCTGGAATTTATGAAATAGTGACAGGTTCTTTGTCTACCCCTCCTTGTTTGTACGGAATGCTGGAGTATGGACCGGAAGGAACCTTTAACTACCATACGAAATCTCTTGATATGAAAGCCTGGGCGGAGAAAACTGGAAATAAGGACAAGAATCTTTTGAATTTCAGTAATTATGGTAGAAAGTATTTAAGTAAAGTATTTTATAATCAGGCTCAGGATGAGTTTAATAGCTTAAGCACCCTTCAGGGTCTGACTGAAAGTCAACGGGATATGATGGCTAAGGTATACGCAGAACTGAATTCTGCGTGTTATGAAGGTAAAGTAGCGGACATCCGTGAGAAGGTCATGGCAAAAAAAGGATATAAATTATGGCAGGAAGAGGGGTATCCCAGTATTTTATCCCAGTATCTGGAGTGGATCACTGCAGATGGCGGCAGAGATTATAATACATTAAGCGTTAAATAAAAGGAAAGTCACTTGTACCGGTTCTTTTTTAATTCACCAAAAAGTATAATTCATTAAGAACGTGAATCGGGTAAAGAGCGTGAAATTAAAAAAATGGGAACCGTTCATGGCGGTGATTTTGCTGATATTGGTTTATGTTATATCGAGCCAGGCGGGAAAGATGGCAGCAGTAAATAACGCCCCATCTGCACAGAAGAATCGGCCTGTGGTAGTAATTGATGCAGGCCACGGGGGGAGTGATCCTGGTAAGATCGGGATTGACGGCACTCTTGAAAAGGATATTAATCTGCAGATTACCATGAAACTGAAAAAGTATCTGGAAGCATCGGATGTGGATGTTGTTCTTACCAGAGATGATGATAATGGACTGTATTCAGCCAGAGACAACAGAAAAAAGATGGCGGATATGAACAAACGGTGTGATATCATCAATAAAACCAAGCCTGCCTTGACTGTAAGTATCCATCAAAACAGTTATCACCAGGAGGAAATCTCCGGAGGACAGGTGTTTTATTATAAAAAGTCAGAAAAAGGGAAAAAGCTTGCTGAAACCATACAGGAAAGGTTCGATTTTTTATTGGGGGATAAGAATACAAGACTTGCAAAACCCAATGACAATTATTACCTGCTGCTTCATGTGAGGACACCGATTGTAATCGTGGAATGCGGATTCTTAACCAATGGCAAAGAATCAAAGCTTTTGAATGATGAAGATTACCAGGACCGGGTAGCGTGGACCATACATATGGGAATCATGAGCTATTTAAATAATAACTAAATATATAAAAAACAGGAACCTTTGGCTTACAGGTTCCTGTTTTTGTCTTTAGATGGAATAAGTGTTATTCTGACTGTAAACCAGTTTCTTTCTCAGTTTCCGTTTCCATTTCCGTTTCAGTGCTCTCTGCAGCGCTAGTTGACAGCACGGCAGCAGTCTTATTAACTTCTCCGATTTTTTCAGAAGTTTTTGCTACTAATTGATCAGATCTGCTTTGCAGTCTGGATGCAGCCTCGATTTTTTGATCTGTATTTCCGTAACCTTGTTTAATCTCACTTTTTAATACATTGATTTTTCCATCAATCATGTCTTTTGCAGATGAGATTATTTCTACCTGAGATACACCGGATGATAATTTTGTAATTGCACTCATCTGATCAGCCTGCGCATCTTCTTTTGATTTTGGTTTTTTATAAATTTTACCGGTTTCATTAATGAAATAAGAATCCGATTTATCTGATTCATCCGCCTGAACCTGTGCGATCTGATCGTCAATGGCTTTTAGCTGCATCTCAAATTCTTTCAGTTTATCATTCATGTTTTCTGAACCGTTTGCCTGATCGTTGTCCAGCATTGACTGTTTTTGTTCCAGAATCCTTTGCTTCTGATCCATTAGCTGCTTCAGCATACTCTTCTTTTTCCCGACAGGGGAAATTGATACTTCATCGGTTTTCTTGCTTTCCTTACTTTTTCCGTAAATTGCCTCATGTTTATTGTTAGCAGAACGGTTGATGGAAGCGATATTTATTTTTGTCGACTGGGTTTCCATTTTACCAATATACATCTCATACCCTCCTTTTGTACTGATTATTTATTCGGCAGTTAGAGGAGGAATATAATTATTTTGGCGCAAACGGTAACGATTACGGTATAAACGGTCTTACTATCAATGAGATGGTGGAAAAAGCTGAATCATGACACAAAAATGAAATAGCTCCTCTGAAATTGAAATGTCCATAGTTCCATTACAGCGTTCAACTGCATCCCGAATGTTGGATAAGCCGATTCCATGAAGATGGGGGTCTTCTTTTGAAGACAGGAAAGGGCTGATACATGGGTTTGCTGTATGTGGGACCGGATTGGTTATTTCAATCATAAGAAAGGAACGTTGGACACAGGAAACTGCTGTAATCAGTGGAGGATCATTCCGGTCGGTTAATTTTGGCAGGCTTCCAGAGCGTTATCCAAAGCATTGCTTAAAATGATACACAGGTCAGAAGGATTGATCAGATCAGAGGAGGGAAAAATAAAATCGGTATCCAAACGAATTTCCCATGCTCTGGCAAGCGCAAGCTTTTCCCTGATAATCGCATCTGCATAAGCGTTGCCAGAAGAATAATCGGGATAAAAAGTATTAAAAGTTCCGGTTATACAATCCAGGTAATTGAAAGCCTCTTCATTCTTATTCATGGAGAGGAGATTCCTTAAGCACAGCATATGGTTCTTAAAGTCATGGCGAAATCCGGACAGCTGTTTTTCCTCACCCTGCCATGCTGCGATCTGTTTTTCCAGTATTGAATTCTTGTCATTTGCAAGGCGTAAACTTAGTTTCCGGTCTGCATAGTAAGAGGAAAAAGTAATGAGTGAAACGCCGCCAGCTGCAACAGCGGTTGCAATCATGTTTGATAACAGTGTGTTGTTGTACTGGATGTGGTTCCAACCGTAATAAATAACGGTCTGTCTGGTGAAGAAACATAAGATCAGGAGGAACAGATTTTCTGTCATGGTAATCTCACCATGCAGATTACGACATTTTCTGCCCACCCATTCCAATATGGCTGCGTAAAGCAGGAAGGATAAAATATCACATAGTTTATAAGCCATATCATAAGCAAATGAATTATGGATGATGTTTTTGCTTAAAAATTGAATTAATGGCAGAAAAACAAAATTGCATGTATATCCCAACCCGTCAGTGAAAATAGCCAACATTACCTTTTTCCCGGTACTGGCCTGGAATAATACCCAGATCATGATCAGGGAAGTGATAAAATAAAACAGTTCCTGTGGAAATATCAGGGCAAGTCTGCAATTAATGTTGATAAAGTTGGAGGCCATGGAAACAAAGACAACTCCAATAAAGGTTAAAAGCTTGTGAAAACGGAATTTTAACATTTTACTGAAGAAACGATATTGGATATAAGCGGTAAAAATAAGAAGAATTATAACAATACCTCCTTTTTCATATATTTGAGGAAGGTACTGGAAAAATCCTGATATTTACGTTTGCTGACCGGAATTATTTCTCCGTTGGCAAGATGAAGATCCATTCGGTCAAACCGGACAATATAATCCATGTTAACGATGTAACTTCTGTGGCACCGGAAGAAACGGGCGGGGAGATTCTTTTCAACGGATTCCAGCTTACCAGAAACTTCGGTGGTATTAGTCTGGTTGTGAAGAGTTAATGTTTTATTATTTACTTCCAGATACATAAGATCAGAGCAGGAAATACATATGGTGGACTGGCCTGATTTTACTATAATGGGAGGTTCTTTTAAGAGATTAAGCTGCTTGATTATATGATCCAGCACGGAATAAAGCTTTCGTCTGCTTACTGGTTTAATGAGATAATGGGAAGCATCCACATCAAAGGATTGAAACACATATTGTTTATAAGCAGTAAGAAATACCAGCCTTGCCCTCGTATTGGTCTCCCTGATTATGGGAAGTATTCAGTCCGGATTCTTCTCCCATCTTAATATCCAGAAAAATAAGGTCAGGCACAGCTTTGGAGGACAGAAGCTCTGTTCCGGATGTAAAAAAGGAAAAGCTGGAAGGGGATATTCCGTGTACGAAAATACCCTTCCAGATCATTTGCAAATTCATGCATAAACTCTGACTGGTCATCACAAAGAAATACGTTCATTGCATCCACTTCCTATGTAAGAATTAAAGCAGAAATATATTGTTCTTTCTGCACTCTTGGCGCATTTCGTCTGGCCAGATACTGGCCTGAACTTCCCCAACGTGTGCCCGGTCTAATAATAGCATACAAAGGCGTGACTGCCCGATTCCTCCGCCGATGGTATAGGGGAGTTCTCCGTTTAAAAGCATTTTATGATAAGGAAGCTCTTTGCGGTCTTCACATCCTGCCTTTCTTAACTGTTCTGACAGCGCTGTTTCATCTACCCGGATTCCCATGCTTGAGATTTCTAATGCACAGTTTAAATGTTCGAACCAGAAGAGAATATCTCCGTTAAGCTGCCAGTCATCGTAATCAGGTGCTCTGCCATCGTGGGGTGTTCCGCTGCCTAATTTATCTCCGATTTTCATGAGGAAGACACAGCCGTGCTCTTTTGTGATGGCATTTTCCCTCTCCTTGGGTGACAGTTTAGGATAGAGGTCTTCCAACTCCTGGGAGGTGATGAAAGCAATGTCATCAGGAAGGGCTTTGACTGCCTGGGGATATTTGTACCAGACTTCATGTTCCATGTGTTTTATAATCTTGAAAATAATTTTCACGGTCTCTTTTAATGTATTTTCGTTTCTTTCTTCTCTGGTAATTACTTTTTTCCCAATCCCACTGATCCACATAACAGGAGTGAAGATTGTCTAAATCTTCGTCTCTGCGGATGGCATTCATATTGGTGTAAAGTCCTTCTCCTGGCAGAAATCCGTATTCGTGGAGTGCCATACGTTTCCATTTGGCAAGGGAGTGTACCACTTCCATGGTTTCGCCGGGAACTCCTGAAAGATCAAACTGCACCGGGCGTTCCACACCATTTAGATTATCATTTAATCCGCTGCTTCGTTCTACAAATAAAGGGGCGGAGATTCTCTCTAAGTTCATCTCCTTACCCAGTTCCTTTTGAAAGGTGTCTCTTATGTACTTAATAGCTTCCTGGGTTTCCCGGACAGAGAGCCTGGGATCATAGTTTTTGGGTATAATCAGTTCCATGTTTTTCTCCTCTTTTAACGTATACTGTTATTATGGTATCATTGATAGGAAAAACTTACAACTGCTATTTGTATAGGGCTTTAAAAGCCCGTTTTGACAGGGGTAAAAGCATTGCATGAGCCTTTACGCTGTGATATGATAAATGGAAGTGAAAAGAAAAGAGCAGAGAGATATGAATACGAAGCGAATTATATTAAAAGACAGAGAGAATCCGGATTCAGAACAGTTAAATGAACCGGCAAAAATATTAAGGGAAGGCGGTCTTGTGGCATTCCCGACGGAAACCGTATATGGACTTGGGGCCAATGCTTTAAACGAAGAGGCTGCAAAGAAGATCTACGAGGCAAAGGGAAGACCATCGGATAATCCTCTCATTGCCCACATTGCAGATTTTGATGATCTGCTTCCCCTGGTAGCGGAAGTCCCGGAGGCAGGCAGAAAACTCATGGAAGCATTCTGGCCCGGTCCCCTTACGCTGATTTTCCCCAAAAGCAGTCTGGTCCCTTATGGAACCACCGGCGGACTTGATACAGTAGCCGTTCGCATGCCAGCAGACCCTGCAGCCAGCGCGCTGATCCGTCTGGCAGGAGTCCCCATAGCAGCTCCCAGCGCCAATACATCCGGCCGTCCCAGCCCTACCACTGCAGACCATGTATGGCAGGATATGAACGGAAAAATTCAGATGATCGTTGATGGCGGTGCTGTTGGGATCGGTGTGGAATCCACCATCATTGATGTTTCTGGAGATGAACCCATGATACTAAGACCAGGTGCGGTCACCCAGGAGATGGCATCTGCGGTTTTAGGGAAAGAGATCTGTCTGGATCCTGCTATTATCTCAGGCCCGTTAAAAGCCGATGTAAAACCAAAGGCGCCGGGAATGAAGTATAAGCATTATGCACCTAAAGCAGATCTTACTCTGGTTGAGGGAAATACAGAAGCTGTGGTTTCTGCTATTAATAAAATGACAGAGGAAAAGCTGGAGGCAGGATACCGGGTAGGTGTGATCTGCACCGATGAGACGTCAGATCTTTATCCGGGAGGTATTATAAGGAGTATTGGCAGCCGTCTGAAAGAGGAGTCTGTCGCCCATAATTTATATGCAGTTTTACGGGAATTTGACGATTTGGATGCTGATTATATATTTTCTGAGAGCTTTTCCAGAAGTCATCTGGGACAGGCAATCATGAACCGGCTTACTAAGGCAGCCGGTTATCACATTATTAAAGTTTGACAGGGAGGAGCAGGAAGCATGACTGGAAAAAGAGAAGATTATATTACCTGGGATGAGTATTTTATGGGAGTGGCTGTTTTGTCAGGAAAACGATCCAAGGACCCAAGCACTCAGGTTGGAGCCTGTATTGTCAGTCAGGATAATAAAATTTTATCCATGGGTTATAACGGATTTCCACTGGGATGTTCTGACGATGAATTTCCATGGGGAAGAGACAATGAGGCAGAGGATCCCTATAATGCCAAATATTTCTATTCCACTCACAGTGAATTAAATGCTATTCTTAATTACAGGGGAGGAAGTCTGGAAGGTTCGAAGCTTTATGTAACCCTTTTCCCCTGCAATGAGTGTGCAAAGGCAATTATACAGTCCGGAATTAAAACAATTGTATATGGTTCGGACAAGTATGCCGGAACACCAGCGGTGAATGCTTCCAAGCGTATGCTTAATGCGGCAGGAGTCCGCTATTATCAATATCAGCCATCCGGCAGAAAAATAGAGATCGAGGTTTAATATGAAGTTTTTACTGGCGGCGCTGAATGCCAAATATATTCATTCCAACCCTGGAGTTTACAGTTTAAAGGCTTATGCCCAGGCGTGGCTGAAAGAGCCGGAACTAAGAGACGGAAGGTTTGAGATAGAAATTGGGGAATATACCATTAATAATCAGATGGATGAAATATTGAGTGATATTTATAGAAGAAAACCGGATGTAGTGGGATTCTCCTGTTACATCTGGAATATTTCCTATATTTTAGAACTGGTACGGGACCTTCCGAAAGTTCTCCCTCATGTGGAGATCTGGCTGGGAGGTCCTGAGGTGTCTTACGATGCAGCCCGGATTTTAGAAGAAGAGCCACATGTTTTTGGTATTATGATGGGTGAAGGAGAAGAAACCTTTAAAAAAGTGGTCAGCTGTTATGTAGATCAGCAGAGAGGAACTCCGGGGTGGGATCAGACAGCCTTTCAGGAGATAGACGGAACTGCTGTCCGGGATAAAGATGGACGACCGGTTATCAATCCTTTAAAAACCCCGGTTGATCTAAATAAGATTCCATTTCTTTATCAGGACATGGCCGGATTTGAAAACCGTATTGTTTATTATGAAAGCAGCCGTGGATGCCCGTTTTCCTGCAGCTATTGCCTTTCCTCTGTTGACAAGTCCGTCCGGTTCCGTGATACGGATCTGGTGTTAAAGGAGCTGGATTTTTTTCTTCAGAGAAAAGTTCCGCAGGTAAAATTTGTAGACAGAACCTTTAACTGCAGCAGGAATCACTCGTATCGCATCTGGGAGTATTTAATTGAACATGATAACGGGGTGACTAATTTCCATTTTGAAATTTCCGCAGATTTACTGAATGAGGATGAATTACACCTGATGTCCCGTATGAGACCCGGACTGATCCAGTTGGAGATCGGCGTGCAGAGTACCAATGAATCCACCATTAAGGAAATACACCGGAGTATGGATCTGTCTGTATTAAGGAAGAATGTGGAGATCATAAACAGCTATGGAAACATACATCAGCATCTGGATCTGATTGTGGGACTTCCATTTGAAGACTATGAAAGCTTCAGATGTTCCTTTAATGAGGTTTATGATATGAAGCCGGAACAGCTTCAGCTGGGATTTTTAAAGGTATTAAAGGGTTCCTATATGGCACAAAAGGCACAAGATTATGAGATTCATTATAAGGAAAAGCCTCCCTATGAAGTTTTGTCCACCAAATGGCTTGACTATGGTGGGGTTCTTAAGTTAAAGGGACTGGAAGAGATGCTGGAGGTTTACGGTAACAGCGGTCAGTTTCAAGCTACAATAGAAGAATTCCGTAAAGAATTTCATACTCCTTTTGATATGTTTGAGTCATTGGCTGAATATTATGATAAACAGGAATTGTCAAAGCTGAGCCACAGCCGAATGGCCAGGTACGAGATATTAGAGAAGTTTATCAGCCTTCGGGTTCCTGATAAACAGTCTTATTACAGGGATCTTCTGGTATATGACTTATATCTGAGAGAAAACTTAAAGAGCCGTCCTGTTTTTTCCACTGATCAGGAACCCTATAAAGATCAGGTAAAAGCATTTTTTGCCGATGAGGCGGCTCAATATCGTTATTTAAAAGATGGTTATGAAGGATTTGAAGCCAGGCAGCTGATCAAGATGGCTCATGTGGAGGTATTTCATGATGGAAGAGCGGTTCTTTTGATTATAAAAAAAGGGATGCGCTTACCCATAATGCAGCAGTCCATGAGCTTGGCATATGGAGGAGATGATGGCTAAAAAAGAGACAAAAGCAGAAAAAAGAGCCAGGGTAACCAGGGTTTTAGAGGCTCTTGACCAGGAATACGGAACAGAATATATCTGCTATTTAAACCATGAAACACCATGGCAGCTGCTCATTGCAGTTATTTTAAGTGCCCAGTGCACCGATGCCAGAGTCAACATGGTGACTGCAGATTTATTTCAAAAATACGATTCGCCGGAAAAATTTGCAAATGCCCACTTAAAAGAACTGGAACAGGATATTCACTCCCTGGGATTTTATCACATGAAAGCCAAAAATATTATTTCCTGCTGTACAGATCTGGTGGAAAAGTATGGAGGCGAAGTTCCAAAGACCATGGAAGAGCTGACTGGGCTTGCAGGAGTGGGCAGGAAAACCGCCAATGTAATACTTGGCAATATTTATAACGAACCAAGTATTGTAGTCGATACCCATGTAAAGCGGATATCCAAAAAACTGGGGTTTGCCAAATCAGATGATCCGGAAAAAATCGAATATGAATTAATGGAGATACTGCCAAGAGATCACTGGATCCTGTGGAACATCCAGATTATCACGCTGGGAAGATCCATCTGCATTGCGAGAAGTCCCAAATGCAGAGACTGCTTCCTAAAGGAGCTGTGTCCCAGTGCTGTAACAGGGGAAATTGAGGAGAGGAAGAACAAAACGTGATATCATCTTATGTTGCCGTGGATTTAGAAACGACCGGTCTTGACCCAAAGCGGGATAAAATTATTGAAATCGGAGCAGTGCGGGTAACGGATGGAAAAGCAGAAGATATATTTGAATGCTTCGTAAATCCTTACCGCAATCTGGAAAAGCATGTGATTTCCCTGACTGGCATTACGGACAGTCAGCTTGAGCCAGCTTCAGGCATCGAATCCATAATTGGGCATTTCCTTGATTTCGCAGGTAAACTGCCTATTCTGGGACATCATATCATCTTTGATTACAGTTTTTTAAAACGTGCAGCAGTAAATAAAGGATTATGTTTTGAACGGCAGGGAATTGATACATTAAAGCTTGCAAGAAAATTTATGCCGGAAGATCAATCAAAAAGTCTTTCAGCAGCCTGTGGTTATTTTGGGATAGAAATAAAACAGAGCCATCGTGCCAGATTTGATGCCATTGCAGCTCATGAGCTGTATCAGACAATGAAAGGAGTTCGGTGAAAGGTATCCGGAAGTCTTTGACTCTGTACCCTTGATTTATAAGGTAAAAAAGGAACAACCGGCGTCAAACCGGCAAAAAGAACACTTGCAGGATTTATTAAAATATCATAAAATAGCTTTATCTGTGCAATTGGATCATTTATCCAGAAATGAAATATCAAGAATTACGGATAAAATCATCGCACAATATGGAAGAATATAAGAGAGGTGATACAAAATGATTAATTTTAACAATAAGAACAACAGGAAGTTTATGTCAGTGGTTTTAATCGCAGTTGTAGTTTTACTGATTATAGCAATGGTACTCCCCATGATGTTAAGTTTTATGAGATAGTTTTTATCTGACAAAACGTCAGGCGGAAACAGTAGAGTAAGAGGATTGAATATGAAAAAGAAAACTTTGTCCATATGCCTGGCAGCCTCCATGCTGGCAGTGGGAATCGGATTTTTCTCACCAGCATACGTTATGGCTGATACGCTTCCGGACGGTATCTATGTCGGAGATTATAATCTGGGCGGTTTGACAGAGGAAGAAGCCGGGCAGAAGGTTCAGGGCCTGGTTAATGAAATGGAAAATCAGAAAATCACACTGGTTGTGGACGGACAGCCGGTTGATACGACAGCTAAGGATCTGGGATTTCACTGGAGCAACCCGGAAGCGGTTTCTCAGGCAGCATCCTCCTGGCAGGGGGGGGGGAATTTATTAAAACGATATTTAAATAAAAAGGATATCGAACACAATCCAGTCATCATTCCTTTGGAAACTTCTTTGGATGATGGCAGGTTAGCATCATTTGTGGCCGAAAAATGTGCACCTGCAGTAGCAGAGCCAAAGAATGCCTCCATTGTCCGCCAGAACGGGGCATTTACAGTCACACCTTCTGTGATTGGAAAAACAGTGGATGTGGAAGCCACAAAACAGGCTCTTAATGCGGCGTTCGCCAATGGTTTAAAAGAGCCGATCACTGTTAATGCAGTTGTTGCCGAAGTAAAGCCGGCGATTACAACTGAAGATTTATCTACCATTCAGGATGTGCTTGGAACTTTTTCCACCAATTTTTCATCAAGCGGTGCTTCCAGGTCCAAAAACCTGCAGGTTGGTTCCGGAAAGATAAACGGCCATGTGTTAATGCCTGGAGAGACCTTGTCCGGCTATGACTGCATGCACCCCTTTACGGTTGATAATGGTTATGCGACAGCTGCTGCATATGAGAACGGTCAGGTGGTTGACAGTGTGGGAGGCGGTGTATGCCAGATCGCCACTACCATTTATAATGCCGCGCTCAGAGCAGAGTTAGAGATCAGTCAGAGACAGAATCACTCCATGGTGGTAAGTTATGTAAAGCCGTCGGAGGATGCTGCAATCGCAGGAACCTATAAAGACATTAAATTTACCAATAATTACAGCACACCTATTTATGTGGAAGGCTATACTTCAGGAAAGACTCTTACCTTTACCATATACGGAAAAGAGACCAGACCAGCAAACCGGACCTTTGAGTTTGTTTCAGAGACACTCAGTGTCACTGATCCGGGGGCTGCAAAAGAGGTTGTGGATCCTGCCATGCCGCCTGGATCCAGAAAGCAGGTTCAGTCTGCCCATACAGGTATGAAATCAAGACTCTGGAAGATTGTGTATGTAGATGGTGCAGAACAGAGCAGAGAGATACTTCATACGGATACCTACAATCCTTCCAAGGCGATTATAAAGGTGGGTCCGGCAGCACCTGCAGTTGCAGAACCATTACCAGTCCATCCTTCTGAAGTTCCTGATATTATTACACAGCCAACTCAGGAAACAACCCAGCAACCGGAATCCCAGGCAGTACCTGAATGGGAAGATGCTGTGGATAGTCCCCAGGCAGGACCGGGAGAATAAAAAACAGAACATGAGACGGATTGAAAGAGAAAACACAGGAACGATAAAGCCGGGGCAGGATCTTGTGGCTGCAGGATATGCAGGATTAGCCGGAACGATAAAAATAGTAAGTGAAAGAGAGGGAGAACTGCATCAGTGGTTCTCCTCGCAATATATTGACCAGATTTTATCCGGAAATTTTTTACTACCGGCAAATGATCCGGAGTTTTTTAAGAATCTGGGGGCGACAGAATGGGAGCCGGTCCTTGAGGGAGGAATACTGAAAGCTCTCTGGGATTTATCCGGCGCATATATGACGGGAATTTCTTTTGACCTTCATAAAATTCCAGTAAGGCAGGAAACCATTGAGATCTGTGAACGGTACGACTTAAACCCATACCGCCTTTATTCAGAGGGCTGCTTTGTGCTGGCGGCGGATAACGGAGGAGATCTGGTATCTGCCTTAAAGGAGCATGGAATGAAAGCTGCAGTCATTGGGAAAGTAACAGACGGAATCAAACGGATCATTGTCCATGAAGACGGAAACGGCTATCTTGACCGTCCTTCAGAGGACGAACTATATAAGGTGTTATCCCAAAACAGGTAAATCGGAGGTAGGATATGAGAGAAAAGATATTGGCAATTATTGAAAAACAGCAGAATTGATTTAAAGGATCTGGCGGTTCTACTTGGAGAAAGTGAGGCAGCCATTGCAAACGAGATTGCTGAAATGGAAAAGGAACATATCATCTGCGGATATCACACCCTGATTAACTGGGATAATACCAGCGATGAAAAGGTGGTTGCTTTGATTGAGGTTAAGGTAACTCCCCAGAGAGGTATGGGTTTTGACAAGATCGCGGAACGTATTTACCAGTACAGTGAGGTAAATGCAGTTTATTTAATGTCAGGAGCCTTTGACTTTACCGTATTTATCGAAGGAAAGACCATGAGAGCAGTTGCCCAGTTCGTATCTGAGAAACTCTCCCCCATGGAATCCGTGCTCAGCACAGCCACCCATTTTGTTCTGAAAAAATATAAAGATCACGGGACGGTTCTTGCGGAAGAGACACAAGATGAAAGGATGTTGATTACGCCGTGAGAAACCCATTATCAGACCGTATAACAGAGATTCCATCTTCGGGAATCCGTAAATTTTTTGATATTGTAAGTGAAATGAAGGATGCCATTTCCCTGGGTGTAGGCGAGCCTGATTTTGACACGCCATGGCATATCCGGGAAGAGGGTATTTATTCACTGGAAAAAGGACGGACGTTTTACACCTCCAACGCTGGTTTAAAAGAGCTTAAGACGGAGATCTGCAGCTATTTAAGCCGCCGCTTTGAAGTTACATATGATCCTGATCATGAGGTGATGGTAACGGTTGGCGGCAGCGAGGCCATTGATATTGCACTCCGTGCCATGTTAGATCCAGGCGATGAGGTGCTGGTTCCCCAGCCCAGCTATGTTTCCTATGTACCTTGTACCATTCTGGCCAATGGAGTTCCGGTGATCATTGATCTGGAAGCAAAGGACCAGTTTAAGCTGACAAAGGAAAAGCTTCTGGAGAAGATCACTCCAAAGACAAAGGTTCTCATTCTCCCGTTTCCAAACAACCCGACTGGGGCTGTTATGGATGCCAGAGAGCTGAAGGAAATCGCAGACATTGTAATTGAAAAGGATTTATTCGTTATCTCAGATGAGATCTATGCAGAGCTTACTTATGGAGGAGATCATTCCACCATAGCGGCTTTTCCTGGTATGAAAGACAGAACCGTTTTAATTAATGGCTTTTCCAAATCCTACGCCATGACCGGATGGAGGCTTGGCTATGCCGCTGCTCCCAGAATGATATTAGAGCAGATGTTAAAGATCCACCAGTTTGCCATTATGTGCGCGCCTACAACCAGTCAGTATGCAGCAGTTGCTGCGCTGCGTGATGGCGATAAGGATGTGGCAGTCATGCGGGAATCCTACGATCAGAGAAGGCGTTATTTAATCCATGCATTTCAGGAGATGGGGCTTGAATGCTTTGAGCCCAACGGTGCCTTCTATACATTTCCGTGCATTAAACGGTTTGGCATGACCTCCGATGAATTTGCCACCCGGCTTCTGATGGAAGAAAAGGTAGCGGTTGTTCCCGGAACTGCATTTGGAGACTGCGGAGAAGGATATCTTCGTATTTCCTATGCGTATTCCTTAAAGAATCTAAAAGAAGCTTTAAGCCGTATGGAACGCTTTATTAAAAGACTGGATGGAAAGGCGTAATCACTATGAATATTGTACTATTGGAACCGGAGATGCCGGCGAATACAGGGAATATTGGAAGAACCTGTGTGGCTACGGATACCAGGCTTCATCTGATTCAGCCTTTGGGTTTTAAGCTGAATGATAAACTGATCAAAAGGGCAGGCCTTGATTACTGGGATAAGCTAGATGTTACCGTATACAGTGACTATCAGGATTTTTTAGACCGGAATCCGGGAGCAAAAATCTATATGGCCACTACCAAGGGACACCATGTTTACTCAGATGTAAAATATGAGCCGGATTGCTTCCTCATGTTTGGGAAGGAAAGTGCCGGAATTCCAGAAGAGATTCTTGTGGACAATGAGGACCGCTGTGTGAGAATTCCCATGTGGGGCGATATCCGTTCCCTGAATTTATCTAATTCTGTTTCTATTGTTCTTTATGAAGCTTTGAGGCAGAATGGATTTGATCGTATGACAATGGAGGGAGAACTTCATCATCTCCATTGGAAAGAATAATAAAAATACGTCTTGGCCGTTGGCAAAGACGTATTTTTTTATGATAAGGAGTTAGTTTACAATCAGGGAGGGTGAGGTCTGACCTTTCTCATCCTGGTTTTCCAGTTTCACATCATTGATTTCATCTAAAGAAACGGGGCGGAATGCATCTGCCTTTTTTACTATCTTTACCCAGAAGAAAGCGAAAAGTAAAGTAATAATAAGCAGTATAAAATATATTTTATAGATAAATATCCGGGCATCTCCTTCTGCAATATGCCAGATCATATAGACGTCTCCAACCATACAGATAATCTGGGGAATTCCCCATAATGTAAACCGTTTATCTCTTCCCGGAGCATTGGGATAACGTCTGCGCAGCACCAGGACGGTAAGATTGACCAGGATGTAGGAGGTGAGCCAGAAACAGGAGGCTGCAAGCAGGAAATTGGTTAAACCGGAATAGTTTGCAATACCGCTCACCAATATAAAAGAGATGACTCCTGTCATAAGGAAAAGCCCTGGTGTAGGAGTACCGCTTTTATTTTTTTTACTGAAATAAGACGGCATTAAACCAGCATCTGCCATGCCGCTTAAGATTCTGGTTACGCTGCCCAGTACAGTATTGATGGTACTGACCCCGGCCAGTATGGTAATAAGCCCCATCCAGTAGCTGCCCGCTTTTCCCATAACCCGTTCTGCAAAGATAATATGAGGCATGCTGCTGGAACGCAGTTCTTCCAGTGAAACGTAGTTTCTCATGCCGGTGCTTAACAGGCTCTGAACAATAAAAAGAAGGCATACGCCAAGAATCATGGCAAGAGGAACATCCCTTTTTGGATTTTTTAAATCCTTTGACACCGGAATGACAAATTCAATTCCGATAAACATCCAAAATGCCAATGCAGTGAGAGACAGGATTCCTGAAAATCCTGTTACAACAGGAGGAGTCTGTGCACCGGGAGCAATGGGGGTACCCACTCCTAATTTAAATGCGCTGATGACTCCCAGCAGTATAAGTGAACCGATAAGTGCTATAACAGTTAAATTTTGTATTTTAGCAAAAATATCAACTCCCAGATAATTGACAAGGGTTAAAAAAGCAAGAAGGGACAGACTGATTACCAGTACAGGAACTCCTTTTAAAAAGGTTTCCTGGATGACCAGTCCGCACATGGCAAGCTCTACGGAACCAGCCAGCATGTTGGTGATAACATAGGCGGAAAGATTGGAAACAATGGACGGAACCGGTCCCAGTCCCGCCAGGGTATACTGTCCCAGACCGCCTTCGGCCTCCGGCATTAAACCGTGAAGTTCTCGAAAAGAAAGTGCAAGCAGAATGTTTAAAATTACAACAATAAACATAGCAGCGATAAAGCCTTTTCCGGCTAGTCCGGTACCAAGTCCCAGTGATAACAGACAGCTGGTTGCCACGATTAGTCCAACACATACGGAAACTGCGCTTCCAAGTCCCATTTTTTTACTGTTCATATAGCTCCTCCTTTATGTGGTCAGTGAAGTGAAAAAACAAAGACATCTTAAAATAAGACGTCTTTGTCATTGGGTCAGATCTTTGTATGAAACCGGTTGTACCGGAAATCTTTTATGCTTAAAACAGGCTCCTCCCCAGTGGCCATCTGGGATAGAATCGTCCCAACCGTAGGAGAAATACCAAATCCATGACCGGTAAACCCACAGGCGAGAATCAGTCCGGGGACTTCCTCCACATGGCTGATTACAGGGACATGATCGGCGCAGACATCTATGAATCCTGCCCACGTTCTTACAATCTTAGCACTTGAGAGGCAGGGGAAATATTTCATAATACCACGGCAGATGCAGGAGGCGGTCTGACTATTCGTCACAGGGGTTCCATTGCTTTTGTTAAAGTCCTCAAACCCGGAGGAACCGCCAAAGACAAAGGATCCGTGAGTGCTCTGGTGTCCGTAGAAATCAGCCATTGCAGTGCCAAGCATCTGATAGAACATGGGGGGCTGGGCCTCTGTGACTAAAACCTCTAAAAGTGCCTGGGTCATGGGGATATCCACACCTACGGAAGCTGCGATTTTACGGCTTTCATAACCGGCTGCCAGTATGATGGTTTCTCCTTCATACACGTCATTGTCAGTAATAACCTGCCTTGCTTTTCCCTTGTATTTTTTTATCTCAATCACCGACTCTCCAGTAATGAAACGCACACCCAGCTGCCTCGCCTTTCTGTAATAAGCAAGCGTTGCCAGCATAGGGTTGGCGTGACCATCGGTGGGACACCAGCTTGCTCCGATTACCTCATCGGAGAGGTAAGGACAGATATCCTTGGCTTCTTTCCCGTCAATCATGGTAACGCCAAGACCCTGTGCGCTTGCCCGATCAGTAAGACCATTTAGTATTCTTAGATGATCTTCTGTTTTTCCAAGGCGCAAGTTACCTTTCTGATAATATTCCACATCCATTCCAAGCTCTTCAGAAAGAGTAGGCCAAAGGTTGGCAGCTCCGTACATTGCCAGGGGAAGCTCCCGTTTGTCTCTTCCTGACTGGCGGACACCGCCACCATTACGGGAAGAACCACCGCCTCCGATATGGTCGCTTTTTTCCAGGACTATGACATAACAGCCCTTCTTTGCCAGATAATAAGCGGTTGCATTTCCAATAATTCCACTGCCTATGATAATCACATCTGCGCAGTTTCCCATTCCATCAGTCCTCCTTTCTGTCATTGCCTAAAATTTTCATCTCTATGGGTCTCATAGGCGCACGGGATACTGCCGGTTCTATATCGCCCGGGGTAAGCCCCAGTTCCCTTGCTACAATGGACTTCACCAGTTTTTGGCAGGTCTGTCCCTGACAAAGTCCCATACCTGTTCTTAAATACCTTCGAATCTCGGTTAAAGTAAACATGCCATCATGAACAGCTTTGCGGATTTCGCCTTTTGTTACTTCTTCGCAGCGACAGATAATCATATCATCATCTGGCTGAGGAATCAGTGGACCGATGTCTGTAAATCGGTTGTTACGTTTATTCATGGCTACACCCCCTGCTTTTATAAAATCTTGCTTTCATTGCCATATCAAGTGGTATCTTCATGGTGAGTAAGGTGGTATGATCGAAGGCTTTCAGCGTTTTTACCTCAACGATCTCCGCCGGGCATACCTCTTTTCCGCTTCGGTCTAGAGCTGATCCTGTATCCCCCTTTGTCGGTATTGGAAGGAATTCATAGGGGAGAGTAACCAAAGCGTAACCTGGCTCATAATCCTCGTTTAAAAGAAAGATTGCCTGGCCGGAACAGGAAGCAACGCACATGCCACAGCCGCTGCATATATTTTCTTCATCAATGACAGGTAGTGACGTGATGGTATCTCCGATTCTAATACATTTTCTGGGGCATGCATCCTGACATGGGTTACATGGAATGTTCTGGGTGCATTCCATGACCGGGTGGATTCCCTTTCCTTTTGCAATTCCCGGAAAACGGTCTAATTCCGCCTCGTCTAAATATCCATTGGTTAAAAGGCTTTCTGAAACCGGGATGCCCTCATCGGTCAGAGTGATTTTCTTTCCGCGGTTTTCCGGTGCGAACATGCCTTTTCTTAAACGGTCTAATGCCAGTTCTAATTCTGCCGTTGTTTCTTTTGACCCCTCATCTGAAAGGAAACCCAGATACTGCGCAGCTTTTGTTCCTGCAATCCGCCCCTCTATCATGGCAGAGCTGGCCTCTTCAATACCGGAAACATCTCCTGCGGCATAAATGCCGGGTATGCTGGTTCCGCCATTTTCATCAATCACTGGAACATATCCAAGAGGAGTATCCTGCATCTTGCAGCCTGCCATATGAAGCAGCTGTGACATGGGAGACAGGCCTACTGCAAGACAGATCGTATCAACAGCAAAATGTTTTTCTGTGCCGGGAATCAATTGAAAGGAAGAATCTACCTCTCCGATTACGACTCCTGTGACACGATCTTCACCCTCAGCTTTAATAATGGTATGGGAGAGGTAAAATGGAACACCGCATCTTGCGACCTTGGCAGCATGCACACCGTACCCGCCTATTTTTGGAGCGGCATCTACAAGTGCGGCAACCTGACAGCCTGCCTGAAGCAGCTGGAAGCTGACCACCAGCCCCACGTTTCCGGTTCCAAGCATCAAAACCCTGTTGCCTGGTTTAATGTGATGTAAATTCATCATGGTCTGGGAAGCTCCGGCTCCTATGACACCGGGAAGTGTCCAGCCTTCAAAGGGAACCATATTTTCCGTGGCTCCGATAGCCACAATCACGGCATCTCCCTTATAGTGGCAGATTTCTTCGCCGATCTTTACGGTTATTTCCTTATCCTGATAAAGACCCGTTACGATTGCATTTAACACGACTGTCACCTTTAAATCTTCTGCTTCTTTTAATAATTCTTCTCCGATCCGAAATCCCCGGATCTTTGCCTTATGTTCTTTCGAGCCAAAGAATTTATGGATCTGTTTAAAGAGCTGTCCTCCAGGCTTGGAATTTTCATCGAACACAATGACAGACAATCCGTTTTAGCCGCGCTGATGGCAGCGGACAGACCTGCAGGACCGGCTCCTATAATAATCAAATCAAATCGATTCATGTTGATTCCTCCTGTGCCGATACCCCGTACTGGGTTTGTATCACCATACCTTCTCTTAAAGAAGTGATGCAGGTTCTGACGTTAGGTATCCCGTCTACAACCATAACGCAGTCCGTACAGCGGCCGATTGCACAGAAGACCCCTCTTGGCTTATGGTATTTTTTCGTGTATCGGTGAATCATAATGCCTGCAGCTTCCAGAGCCATGGCGATTGGTTCCCCTTCATAACCAGTAAGCGGTGTACCGTCGTATATAAATGAAATGACTTTTCTCTCTTCCGGTTTTCCCAGTATTGGGTGTTCTTCAATTCTCATTTCGTCAGCTCCTGTTCCTGAATTATTAAGCAAGGTAAGGTTCTTTCCAAAGGTTCAGTCTGGTTCCTATCCCATTTTTAAGAGCATTTCTGTAAACAATGGTTCCCCACGCCACATCCTCAATGGGCATTCCCCCCCCACGGAATAAATCACGATTTCATTCTCTTTTCTATGAACAGGAACCTTACCGGTAAGTACATCTCCCAGATCATCCACCTGATCAGCCTTCATAAGTCCGTCTTTTATTAAATCCATGCAGTGAACTGCAGGTATGGGAACGGAGTTGTAGGAAGGATAGGGAAGTTCTTCTGCCCAGGCTTCGTATAACTGAATGTTGTCTGCCACATTTCTTGCCCTGTTTAAGATAAAGTCATCATCAAATCTGGCAGCTGCCGGACAGCAGAGGATTGCTCCTGGTTTGATCCATTCTTCCTTGATATAAGAATACAGGGAAGGATCTCCTGTTGGGCTGGATGTGGCAATACTTACAATATCTGCATCCCTGACCGCCTCTTCCTCTGTATCCACCACAATCAGTTCTTTGATCTGAGGATATTTATCCCTGACGTACTGGATAAATCCATCTATGGATTTCTGGCTACGTCCCTTTATTTTTTACCGTATCAATCTGATCTCTCACTGCCATAGCAGCATCAAAAGCGGTTTTGCTCATAACGCCAGGTCCGATGATGCCCACCACTTTGGAATCTTCTCTGGAGAAATATTTAATACCAACCCCCTGGAACTGCTCCAGTACGGAAAGCACTTAAAATATTTGCTGACATATAGGCAAGTGGTGCGCCTGTGTCCTTATCGTTCAGTGTCAGCATGAGAATGGATCTGGGAAGACCCTTTTTTCGGTTCTCTGTGTTAGAACCGTACCATTTCATACCTGCCATATCAAATTTACCGCCAAGGTAGGCCGGCATTGCCATAAATCGTCTGTCGGGTCCGTCTGTCGGCATATTTGGAAATGGAGAAGCCTCCGGAAAGGTCATCATAATACCATGTGAGTTGGCATTGGAACCACCCATCCGGAAATCGCCTGCTTTCAACAGCCGGAACATCTCCTCCATAGCCTCAACACAGCCTTTCATATCCGTAACTCCTGCTTTTACCATGTCTTCTTCATTCAGATAAATAAAATCAACCTCAGGATAAGCCATATGTTTTACCTCTTCTTTCTTAATTTTCATCAGTTATGAACGCTTCCAGCTCGATCTCAACCATTTGAGAAGGGCGGTTGAGTTTAGGTGTCTCGACCATGGTAAATAAAGGACGGGCTTCTTTAAAATAGCGGGAGTAGGCTTCTCCCACTTCCTTTGCTAAACTCATATCAGTAACATAAGCCTTAATTTTTATAACATCACTGGCATTTGCCCCCGCTTCTTTTAATAGGTTAATAAATTTCCGGAAGATATAATCTGCCTGTTCCAGTGCTGTATCTCCGTGGACGGTTCCGTCCGGAAGGACGGCGGTAGTGCCCCGATATAGATATGTTCTCCGACTTTCACCATTCTGGAGTATCCCACCAGCTCTTCTAACGGAGCACCGGAGGAAAAGTTGATACGTTTCACCTATGTACCTCCTTTCATCATTAAAAAAAAAAGCCTTATGATATGGAATCATAAGACCTCGCTGTCTTTTTTTTGTCATTCTAACTGTTTTACTGTATATACGTATTGTAAAAAATCGGAAGTCAAAAGGAAAGAACTGACAGGCTTTTAAATGAGAATATTTCTTGACCTTGAAAAAAAGAAAGTGATAAAATGCATCAAAAGACACGAAGGCGTTCTGAACCCTTTGTGTCTTTTGTGTTTCTATAGGGATACGCCTTTTTTTTCCTTTAAATCAGGAAAAAACAGAAAGGAGCAGACAATATGAGTAATGAATGGAGAAAAGAAAATGTTCCTGCACTGAGTCCCAGACAGCCTGAGTTTGTGCTGGCAACCACAAATTATTCTAAAAAATGTATTATGAAATATAATCTTTCCCATTTTTATCAGTTTACTGCCGAATCAGACCATATGGGAGTGATTCCGGATGCCTGTATTGACATGCTGTTCTGGGAAAAGGATGGAGTAATGAAAGCTAAGGCAGCAGGTACCCTGTTAGAAAAAGGAACAGCAAAAACCGAATTAAACTGCCAGTATTTCGGAGTCCGTTTTCTGCCTGGAGTTAATCCGATTGCCGATAACGTGAAGCTGAATGAACTGGTAAATAATGAAATTAGTCTGGAAGATATGCTGACCAGTGCCGGAGAACGGGAAGGGCTGCTTGATCGTATGTATGAGGCTAAATCCTTTCATAAAAAAGCAGAAGTATTTCTTGATTTCTATCTGAAGTATTTTTATAATCACGCCGAAGATAAAAACAGTCTGAAATACGTAATTCACCAACAAATACTAAAGTCAGACGGAAGCCTGAAACTTTCGGAGTTAAGCAGCTATACAGGCTATTCGGAGCGATATTTAAATCAGAAAATCCACGAAGATTTTGGCATGAATCCCAAAAATCTGATCAGGTTTATCCGCTTTCAGAAATCAGTGAGCAGACTGGTGGAAACTATTCACTGTGCAAATGGAGCAGATGCCGCACTGGTATCCGGATATTATGATCAATCCCACTTTATAAAGGAGTTTGTGAAGATGTCTGGATTTACTCCATCCGCTTACGTAGATACACTTTTGGGAAATGCTTATGATAAAAAGCTTCATGTTATTTATTAAAAAGAATTTTTATCATAAGGAAAGAATTTAACGGCTTGTTCTTTATTATAAGAACGAGCCGTTTTTTTGTAATTTCATGTCTAAAATTGTCGCCTGTAACCAATCAATTACTCATAGTTGTATAGACAACTTAATAAAAAATACTTAAAATGTTAAAAAATGTATTGACAAAACATTGATGAAATTATATATTTATTTCATAACTTAATTTGGTAAAAGTTACTATAAAAACGAACGTTAAAAAAGATATTATAACAAATGTCACATGCAATAACTGCCACAATTCGACAAAACATGTCGAATCAAACAAAATACATATTTGCAATATGTGCAAATTGTATATACTAAAATGTAATTATTAGGAGGGTATGAAATGATGAAACGAAGAGTACTTGGAGTCATGCTTAGTGCAGTGTTGGCGGCATCTGCATTATTTGGATGCAGTTCGTCTCAGACAACTGCTACCACGGCGGCAACCAAAGCGGCAGAGACCAAAGCAGCAGAAACCACAGCTGCAACAACCGCTGCGGCAGCAGCAACAACAGAAGCAGCAAAAGCAGCGGGAAGCGGCGGAAAAGTAGGTGTGGCTATGCCAACCCAGTCTTCTGAGCGCTGGATTAATGACGGTGCAAACATGAAGAAACAGCTGGAGGCCCTTGGATATCAGGTAGATTTACAGTACGCAGAGGATGATGTCCAGATGCAGGTTTCCCAGATTGAAAACATGATTGCTTCTGGTGTTAAGTGTCTGGTAATTGCATCCATCGACTCCTCAGCTCTGGTCAACGTGGAAGCTCAGGCCAAGAGCGCCGGAATCCCGATTATTGCCTATGACCGTCTGCTGATGGATACGGATGCTGTTTCCTATTATGCAACCTTTGATAATAAGGGCGTAGGTACAGCCATTGGTAACTACATCAAAGAATCAAAGCAGTTAGATAAGGCAAAATCTGAAGGAAAATCCTATACCATTGAATTCTTTATGGGATCTCCTGATGATAACAACGCATTGTTCCTCTATAACGGATTAATGGAAGTATTAAAGCCATATCTTGATGACGGAACCTTAAAATGCGAATCCGGACGTACATCCTTTGAAGATACCTGTATCTTAAGATGGTCTCAGGAAACAGCACAGCAAAACTGTGAAAACTACTTAACTGGCTTCTATGCAGACAAAAAGCTGGATATCTGTGCATCTGCATTTGATGGTTTTGCTTATGGCTGCAAGGCTGCATTAGAGGGAGCAGGCTATAAAGTAGGTGTTGACTGGCCTTTGATCACAGGTCAGGATGCGGAATTAATGGCAGTAAAGAATGTTATTTCCGGTTATCAGACCATGTCCATTTACAAGGACACCAGACTTCTTGCTGAAAAATGCGTAACCATGGTTCAGGCAGTATTAGAAGGCGGAAAACCTGAAATTAACGATACAACCCAGTATAACAATGGTAAGGTGGTAGTTCCTTCTTATCTGTGTACACCGGTTGCAGTTGACAAGGATAATTATAAAAAGATCATTATTGATGGCGGTTATTATACAGAACAACAGCTGGCACAGTAGCAGAGACGTACATACAGGCGGCGGTGGAAAAGACTGCCGCCTGTTTTCGTGAAGGATAAAAAGAAAAGGAGTTGGAAAGATGGCCGATTATATCCTGGAGATGAATCACATCACCAAAGAATTTTATGGTGTAAAGGCACTTGATGATGTGAATATCAAGGTGAAACGCGGGGAAATCCATGCTCTCTGCGGAGAAAACGGTGCCGGAAAGTCTACGCTTATGAACGTACTCTCCGGTGTTTATCCTTATGGAACCTACAGCGGTGATATTGTCTATCACGGAGCAGTGTGCCAGTTCCATAACATTAAACAAAGCGAGGCAAAGGGGATTGTAATTATTCATCAGGAGCTGGCATTAAGCCCCTATCTGTCAGTTGCGGAAAATGTTTTCCTGGGAAATGAGCAGACAGGAAAAAAGGAGTCATTGACTGGACCAAAACCCATAAGCGGGCACAGGAGATGCTGGCAAAAGTCGGACTTGAGAATGAAAATTTAAATGTGCCGGTAAGCAGCCTTGGAGTCGGCAAACAGCAGCTGATAGAGATTGCAAGGGCAATGGCAAAGCAGGTAGAACTTCTGATCTTAGATGAACCCACAGCAGCGTTAAACGATGAAGAGAGCAAGCGTCTTTTAAACATTATGCTTGAACTGAAAAAGCATGGAATTACCTGTATTATGATCTCCCATAAGCTGAATGAAATCAGCTATGTTGCGGATTCCATTACCGTAATCAGAGATGGAAAAACCATTGAGACTCTGGATAAGGGGAAAGATGAAATCAATGAAGACCGGATCATAAAGGGGATGGTAGGAAGGGAACTGACCAACCGTTACCCGGAGCGGACCAGTGAAATCAAAGATAACATATTTGAGGTAGAAAACTGGAATGCATATCATCCGGACGATCCTGACCGTCATGTCATTCAGAATGTATCCTTCCATGTTAAGGCCGGTGAGGTAGTGGGATTTGCCGGACTGATGGGGGCAGGAAGAACGGAACTGGCAATGAGCCTTTTCGGTAGATCCTATGGACAGAAAATCAGCGGAACCATAAAGATAAACGGAAAGCAGGCTCTCATAAGAAATGTAAGGGATGCCATTAATAACAAGCTGGCATATGTTTCGGAAGACCGCAAAAAACTACGGCCTGATCCTGATAGACACGGTAAAAGGAAATATGACGCTGGCAGCTCTTAGAAACTTCTTTTCCAAAAGAGGAATTGTTAATAAGAATGATGAAATCATTTCCGCAGAAAACTACCGGAAGAAAATTAATGTTAAGACGAATTCCATCAACCAGTCAGTCAGCTCACTGTCCGGAGGAAATCAGCAGAAGGTAGTCCTGGCAAAATGGATGCTGACTCAGCCTGATATCCTGATTCTTGATGAACCCACCCGGGGCATTGACATTGGTGCAAAGTATGAAATATACTGCATCATCAATGATCTGGCAAAGGCAGGAAAAGCCATTCTTGTCATATCGTCGGAGCTTCAGGAGTTAATCGGAACCTGTGACCGTATTTATGTCATTAACGGAGGGCATATTTGCGGAGAACTTACCAGGGAAGAGGTTTCACAGGAAAAGATTATGAAGTGTATCATGGAAGACAACGGAAAGGAAGAATAAAGATGGATAAGAAGAAAACAGTTAATATAAACATGAAGCAGTATGGTATGATTCTGGCTCTAATCGTGGTTTTCTTAATCTTTGCTGCAATGACCGGCGGTAAAAATATGTCACCGGCAAACATTAACAATTTAATCATGCAGAACAGCTATATTGTAATTCTGGCGGTAGGCATGCTTCTCTGTGTTCTCACCGGTAACATCGATCTGGGGGTTGGTTCCATTGTTGCCGTATGCGGAGCAGTTGTGGGAATTATGATTGTAGACTATAAAACCAGCATGTGGGTTGCAATACTGGCAGCTCTTGCCATTGGTACCCTCTCCGGTATGTTTGTTGGATTTTTTGTTTCCAAGCTTTCCATACCTCCCTTTATCGTTACACTTGCAACCATGCTTATGGGGCGGGGGCTTACTTATACCCTTCTAAAGGCACAGACCAAAGGTCCTCTTCCGGCAAATTATACGTACATAGGCGCAGGCTTTCTTCCAACTGTTAAAATACCCTTTGGCGGTGGAACCCTGGATCTGATATCCATAGGAGCAGCGCTCATCGCATTTGCCTTTATTATCATATCGGAGATCAGTAGTATAAAAACAAAAAAGAAATACGATTTTCCGGTCAATCCATTGTGGCAGACAATTGTCAAAGTGGGTGTAATCATGATAATTGTGTGGTTTTTCTTCTATAAACTGGCACGTTACAATGGAATCCCATTTGTTCTCGTCATTATGGGACTTCTGGTTGCCCTTTACCACTTTATTACCAGCAAGACTGTAGCAGGAAGGCAGATCTATGCACTGGGCGGAAATGCCAAAGCAGCCCGTCTGTCCGGTATTAATACGGAAAAAGTATTCTTCTGGGTGTATACCAACATGGGAATTATGTGTGCAATTGCAGGAATTGTGCTTTCCGCACGAAATGCATCAGCGACACCCAAAGCAGGGGATCAGTTTGAAATGGATGCCATTGCTTCCTGTTATATTGGCGGTGCTGCTACATCAGGAGGTATTGGAACCATCATAGGAGCGGTAGTCGGAGCATTTATCATGGGGATCTTAAACAACGGAATGTCTCTTTACGGCTGGTCAACGGATATCCAGAAAATCGTAAAAGGAGCTGTATTATTAGGAGCAGTTACGGTTGACTTATTATCCAAAAGAAAAAAATAATCAAAGACAGTAGGAGAGAAGATGCAGTCTCAGGAAGCAAAATATATGGCTGTTGTAAACTGGGTCATGGAGCAGATCCAAAACGGGGTGTTCCAAACCGGGGATAAGCTGCCGTCAGAGAACGAACTAAGCCGTGAATTTGAACTCAGCAGGCAGACTGTCCGTCATGCCATTGATGTATTGGAACAGAAAAACATGCTGACCAGAATTCGGGGAAGCGGAACTTATTTAGGAGTGGGAAACCGGGAATTGAGAAAAGAACGCTACCAGAACATTGCAGTAATCAGTACCTATGTAGACAGCTATATTTTTCCTCCCGTATTAAAAGGGATTGAAAAGACATTGTCAAAAGCAGGCTATACCATGCAGGTGGCATTTACAGGAAACAGAATTGAAAAAGAAGGAGAAATTCTTGATAAGCTGTTAGACAAAGGGTTTATAGACGGGCTGATTGTGGAACCGGCAAAAAGTGCGCTGCCAAATCCCAATCTGGATTCCTATCGCAGGCTTGCAAAACAGCAGTTGCCCGTCCTGTTTTTTAACAGCAGTTATCCCCAGCTGTCATTTCCCTGTGTAGCACTTCATGATGAACTGGTGACAAAAAAAGCAGTTGAATACCTGATTCATGCAGGGCACAAAAAGATCGGGGGGATCTTTAAATGTGATGACGGGCAGGGGCATCTTCGCTATCTGGGATTTGTAAAGGCAATGAAGCAGGCTGGTATCAGCATAGACAGAAGGGGGATTGTCTGGATTGATTCGGAGAGCCAAAATGATCTGGAAGCCTGGTCGGATTATCTGTTTGACCGGTTAAAAGATTGTACGGCACTGGTCTGTTATAACGATGAGGTAGCTTATCTGCTGTCGGGCATCTGCATGAAGAGGGGGATTATGATTCCCGAAGATCTATCCCTGGTCAGCATTGATAATTCGGAGCTGGCGTCTCTGGGTGAGGTACCCATTACTTCATTTCCTCACCCCATGGAGGCACTTAAAGGGAAAAAAGCGGCGGAAAACATGATACGCATGATTGAAAATCCCTATTTTAATGGAAATTATCTTTTTTGATTCAGAGGCAGTAGAACGGAAATCCGTTCGTGTCAGAGTATAGGAGCATAACATGAGTGAGGACAAAAAGAAGCAGGGTGAGTCACCTGCGCCCATTACTCTGGGTTTAAGACTGGTAGGAGGCGGATATCTTGTATGGCTGGCATTTCAACTGGTTCCGGAACTACTTATCTCTTCGGAATCAGAAATCTGATTCAGCTGGTCTTTATGACCCTGTTTTTTTTCTTACCGGATCCATTATGTTTATCTGGTCATTAAAAGACTGCTCTTTAAAGGTCCGGAACAGTCCGGGTCATTTAATGAGGATGAACAGGAACATATATTATAAAATTTAGGATATCTGGAACCGGATTCCAGAAAATTGAATCTGTTTTTACATTACTTTTACCATACTGTGATTACAGGAGTCCCTGGCAGAAGGTATAATCAGATTTACAGAAACCAGAGTTTCTGAAATTGCAAAGGAGTCCGGTAAATGATAAAAACCTATGTGGTAGATACCAATGTTCTGATTCAGGCACCTTACGCCATTAATTGCTTTGAGGATAACCGGGTTGTCCTTCCGGTCGCTGTACTGGAAGAACTGGATCACTTAAAAAAGGCTGAAGGCGAAACAGGTGCCAATGCAAGAAAGGCCATCAGGCTTTTGGAACAGCTGCGTCATCAGGGAGATTTACTGACAGGAGTAAAACTGGAGCATGGAGGAACAATCAGGATTGAGAAAAACTGTGTTGATGTTGTGCTACCCCCAGATCTTCCCGACGACAAAATGGATAACCGCATTCTCAAGGTATGCAGAGGGCTTGAGGGAGAGGTTGTACTGGTAACGAAGGACATATTGCTGCGTATTAAAGCGCAGATTATCGGAATCCGTGCGGAGGATTTTACAACCGAGCAGGTATCCGGGCGAGAGGAGCAATACACAGGAAGAATCGAGGTTTTCGCTCCAGAGGAGAATTTTAAGGATTTTAAGAAAAAGGGAATTCAAACTGATCGGGTATACATCACCGATGAATCGGGTGCTAAAAGCAGTCCAAAGCTGTTTGAGAATCAGTTTGTAATATTAAAAGCGGATCAGTCAACCAGAAAAACGGTGCTGGGACGGGTAAACGGAGATAAAATAATCCCTCTCGATTACCAGAAAAGCAGGCCCTATGGGGTTACACCCAGGAATGCGGGTCAGTATTTTGCTCAGGAAGCCCTGATGCAGCCTGCCGAAATAGCGCCGTTAGTCATCATTAAGGGTATGGCGGGGACAGCCAAAACCTTTTACTCTCTCGCAGTAGGGCTTGAAAAGCTTTTAAACAATCCAACCGGAGAATACAGACGGATCATTGTCAGCCGTCCCAATGCCCAGTTTGATTCTGACATTGGATTTCTTCCAGGGGATGAGCAGGAGAAGATCTCTCCACTGATGAGGCCTGTGATTGATAATCTGGAACAGCTTATTGACTCCAATGAGGAGAAGCGATATGAAAATGAGGATGAACTATCTGGCAAAATCGAAGAAATATTTGCCAGAGGCCTGATTAAAACAGAGGCGCTGACCTTTATCCGGGGACGCTCCATCATTCAGACTTATTTAATTATCGATGAAGCCCAGAATATGACGCCCAATCAGGTCAAGGGCATTATAACCCGTGCAGGAAAAGGAACAAAGATCATACTGCTGGGAGATCCCAATCAGATTGACCGCCCGTTTCTTGATGAACGGACTAACGGACTCAGTTATGCGGCTGAGCATATGAAAGGAAGTTCTCTGTGCTGGCAGATTACCCTGCAGGCAGAGGAATGCGAACGGTCTGTACTGGCGATGGATGCAGTGAAACGATTATAAGATTTTATTGATAAAAAAGGCATGCTGTCTTTCCTGAATAGGAGGCTGGCGTGCTTTTCTGTTTGATGAAAGAGTTGTATTAATCCCCTGTAATTGTGAATTGACAAACATACTCCGCAGGTTTAAACTAAGATACAGCTTACAAATGCAGACCCAAAAGGAGTTATATATATGAGCACACTTCCAAAAATATCAGAAGCAGAATGGGAAATTATGAAACTTATATGGAAGTCTAACCCCATAACCTCAGAAGAGATTATTAACCTGCTATCTGGCAGAATGATGTGGTCAGCACAGACAATAAAAACCTTTATAACAAGACTTATCAAAAAAGAAGTGATTGGATTTGAAAAGAAGGGCAGAGTTTATTACTACTATCCTTTGCTCTCGGAAGAAGAGTGCATCAGATCTGAAAATGAATCATTCTTAAAAAAGGTCTATGACGGTGCTTTAAATATGCTTTTTACCAAGTTTCTGGAAGAAGAGCTGTCAATGGATCAGATCGAAGAACTGGAACGTATCCTGAAAGATAAAAAAGAAAAGAGAATATCTGACAGCCGGGATGAGCAGAAGTGATTAATTAAAAAGACACAAAAGCAGATAAGTTCAGACAATCAAAGCGTCTGTTCTTATCTGCTTTTTATATTACACAGGAATTCCTATAAACTAGTTGATTTAGGAAGGCTGAAAATAAACTCAGATCCAACCCCTTCTGTGCTGACTACATCAATGTTTTCACCGTGAGACTGAATGATTTCCCGAACAATTGCAAGTCCCAGTCCGGTCCCTTTCTTGTCCTTTCCTCTGGACAGATCAGTTTTGTAAAACCGTTCCCATATCTTTTTAATGCTGTCCTTTGGTATTCCGATTCCTGTATCTTTTACTGAGATAAAGATTTTTTCATACTTGCCGGAAGCCTGTATATATATGGTGGAATCCGAATGGCTGAATTTAATGGCATTATCAATAAGATTATAAAGAACCTGCTGAATCTTGCCAAGGTCTGCGTGAACCATCTGAATGCTGTCAGAGAAAGTCAGGTCAAATGTAATATTCTTTGTATTGCAGGTACCTTCTAAAGAGGCAGCTGTATCTTTAATCACCCGGTTAATATCAAAATTAGTCCGGTTTAAATATCCTTTACAGTCAAGAGAATTAAGGGTCAGCATGCCCTGTGTCAGCTTATTGAGCCGTTCTGTCTCAGATATCACCCGGTTTAAATACTTTTCATGCATCTGGGGTGGTATGGTGCCGTCTAAGATCGCCTCTAAGTATCCCTTGATGGAAGTGAGGGGGGAACGGAAATCGTGTGATACATTGGCGATAAAGGTCCGCTGGTATTCCTCCATTTTGTTGATCTCATCAGACATATAATTTAGAGTGGCTGCCAGATAACCCATCTCATCCCTTGTATTCACATCGATGTGATGAGTCAGATTGCCCTGTGCATATTCGTTGGCTCCCGCTGTGATCTTTTTCAGGGGGATATAAACATTTTTTGTAAAAACCAGCAATATGATCAGAGAAAAACCGAATACTACCGCTGAGGTAATGTATACGATGTTTAAGATACCGTTTCTCTGGGACTGTAAATAGGATATGGGAAGATGAATTACCACATACCCATGAGTGGTATAGTTCCCTGTTATGGGAGCATGTACACTTAATACATCGTAAGGAAACTCGTTGTAGTAATTACCGATGGTATATGATTTATTTCCCATTATGGTAGGGTCAAAATTCTCAATCATATCTCCGTCTTTACCTGGCTGCTGGCTGTCGGATACGATCTTGCCCTGACGGTCTACAATCCAGATGCGGGCGTGGAGATAATCCGCTTCGTTTACAAGGCCAGGATAGGAAGAGGAAAGCTTCATATCCTTTCCGTGATACATGCTGCTAAAGGACGAGGCAATCTGGTTGGCTTCGTCATACAGACATTCTGACTGCTGGCCAAGGAGATACTGATCGGTAATCCTGGAAGAAAAGGATGCGATGGTGACAAAACCCAAAAGGCCAAAGAGCAAGTAACCCATAATAAATTTATAATACAAAGAATGTGTCATGGAATATTCACCTCTAAATTGTGCAGATATATACTTACCTGTGTCTAATGCTTCAAGTATAACTCTTGGTATTCATGTCATTCCCTATTTTCGTTGGTTAAAAGAGTGGCTGACGTAAAATGCATAGAACGTTTTACGTCAGCCACTTATGATATCTATAAAACTACCGTTTCACTTCAAATTTATATCCAATCCCCCACACAGTGGAGAGTGACCAGCCGGAATGATCCTTTATCTTTTCCCTCAGACGCTTAATATGAACGTCCACGGTCCTGGTGTCGCCGATATACTCATACCCCCAGATATGGTCCAAAAGCTGTTCTCTGGTAAATACCTGGTTGGGAGAGGAGGCAAGGAAATAAAGAAGCTCCAGCTCCTTTGGCGGCATTTCAATGGAATGTCCCATATAAATGACAGAGTAGTTGGTTAAGTTGACAATCAGATCCGGATATTCCACATAGTCACCCTGCTGATCCGTATGAGAAGACGCTGCAGCAGGAGAGGTCTGATAGCGCCGTAAGACCGCCTTAACCCGTGCCACAAGCTCTTTGGAATCAAAAGGTTTTATCATATAATCATCAGCACCAAGCTCCAGACCCAGGACTTTGTCAAAGACCTCGCCTTTTTGCTGACAGCATGATAATGGGCACCTGGGATCCGGTGCGAAGCTCTCTGCAGACCTGATAGCCGTCCATGCCCGGAAGCATTAAATCCAGCAGAACCAGATTGGGTTTAAATTCAGGAAAAACCCGAAGCGCTTCCTCTCCATCCCCCACGATTTCTGTTTCATAGCATTCCTTTAAAAGATATAGGGAAATGAGTTCTGCAATATTGCTGTCATCGTCCACAATTAAAATCCGCTGTTTTTCTGCCATAATGGATCCCCCGTTCTAATATTTATTTAAATGAAACAATGGTCACTCCGGAATCACCTTCACCGAAGACGCCAAGCCGGAATTCTTTTACGTATTTTAATCTCTTCAAATGCTTATGCACTGCATTCTTTAAAGCACCGGTACCGCGTCCGTGGACCACCCGCACCTGGGGAAGATGGGCAAGATAAGCGTCGTCTAAATATTTGTCCAGCTGAGGGATCGCCTCATCTGTGGTCATACCGATTAAATTAATTTCAGGTGAAATGGAGAAGGATTTGGACATACGGGTAGAACTGCTTCCGCTTCCTGCCTTTTTTGCCCGGTTTTCTGACGATGCAGAAACGGAATCATCATAAAGGAGCTCTAAGTCGGATATGTTAACCAGTGACCGTAAAATCCCCATTTGAACATATAAATCTCCTTTTGCATTGGGAAGGGAGTTTACAGTTCCGTTTAAGTTCATGCTTAAAACCTTTACTCCGTCTCCCAGCTTCAGTTTTTCGGGTCAATTCCCTTTTTCGGATTTTTCTGTTCTCTCTTTAGAGACAGGGAAGAGTCCACATCCTGAAGCTTGTTTCTTAACCGGCTTCGCTCTGCTTCCAGCTCTTTGCTTACTCCGGATTCGCTTGCCAGCTTATTGATCTGCCGTATGGTGGAATCTGCTGTATCCTTGGCATCCCGTAAGATTCTCTGCGCCTCTTCTCTGGCGTCTTTTATCATCTTATCCCGGCGCTCGTCAAGACGCTCCTCTTTCTGAGTCAGACGGGCTTTCAGCTGTTCCACTTCCAGCTTATAGGAGGCTATCTGAATTCTCTCTTTTTCAATAGTAACCCTGTTTTCCTCCAGATGCGTCAGAAGATCCTCAAAGGTTTCATCCTTTGCTTCCAGATGGTTTTTAGCCTCATCGATAATATAATCCGGGAGTCCCAGCTTCTTTGAGATGGCAAAGGCATTACTTTTTCCCGGAACGCCGATGAGGATCCGGTAGGTGGGCTGCAGTGTTTCCACATTGAATTCGCAGCAGGCATTTTCCACACCTGGTGTAGTTAGTGCAAAGACCTTTAATTCGCTGTAATGGGTGGTTGCCATAGTGCGGCATTTCATATTGTGAAGGAAAGAAAGGATGGAGATTGCCAGGGCAGCTCCTTCCGTAGGATCTGTACCTGCTCCAAGCTCATCAAATAAGCAGAGAGAGTTACTGTCTGCCTGATTTAAAATCTGCACAATGTTTGTCATATGAGAGGAGAAGGTACTAAGGCTCTGCTCAATACTCTGTTCATCACCGATGTCAGCAAACACTTCATCAAATACGGATAGCTCAGACCCGTCAAATGCCGGAATGTGAAGACCGGACTGCCCCATCAGAGTAAAAAGGCCTACTGTTTTTAATGATACCGTCTTACCGCCGGTATTTGGACCTGTTACAATTAAAAGGTCAAAGGTTTTTCCTAAATGGATGTTGATGGGAACAACCTTTTTTGGGTCCAGCAGGGGATGACGGCCGTCTTTAATATGAATTTCATGTTTGGTGTTAAAAATTGGTTCACTGGCGTTGTAATGTTTGGCCAGTGCTGCTTTGGCGAAAATAAAATCCAGTTTTGTAAGAGTATGGAAGTTAGTCTCCAGCTCTTCTAGATAAGGCGCCAGCTGATTGCTTAAATCTGCCAGAATCATCTCGATTTCTTTCTGTTCCTGGATCTCCAGAGCTCTTAAATCGTTATTCAGCTTTACAATTGCCATAGGCTCAATAAATAAAGTGGAGCCGGTCGAGGACTGGTCATGAACCATTCCGGTTACCTGGGATTTGTGCTCCGCCTTTACCGGGAGACAATATCTTCCATCCCGCATGGTAATAACGGCATCCTGTAAATAAGAACGGTTGGAATTTAAAATGGAGTTCATCTGTGTGTGAATCTTATCATTAATAGAACGCATGGAACGTCTGACATGGTGAAGGCCGGGGCTGGCATCATCACTGACCTCTTCCTCAGAAATGATACAGCGCTTGATCTCGTTGTTTACCGGAGTCAATGGCTCCAGAATGCGGAAAAATTCTTCCAGAGAATCTTCGGAAATCTCCTGATCCTCATGGCGGCCGTATGCCTTTGCTTTTGCGGATGCGCTAAGAAGGGAGCTGATGGATAAAATCTCAATGATTCCAAGAGAACTTCCTACCTCCAGACGTTTTAAGGAAGCCCGGATATCTTTCACACCCCCAAATGAAATTCCGCCTTTTTGACGGACTCTTGTGACTGCATCAGTGGTTTCCTTTAAGGAAGTGGTTATTTCCTCAAAGTCAGTGGAAGGCACCAGTCTGCGGCACAGTTCTTTTCCTGATTCACAGGAAGCATATTCGGTGAGCTGTTCAATTATTTTATAGTATTCTAAAGTTTTCAGTGCTTGATTCATAAGTTTATACCTTAATTATTCTGCTTTCTTTCTGGATATTTAACCGGCGTGAGAACCGGCTCTTGAATAATGGGATCGGTTACAGTATAGCATAGGAGAGACGAAAACTGCAATCCTCAGGTGATTGTTTTTCCCTGTTATTATGGTTGTTTCATATGTTTTTCTTGCATTAAACCGGGAAGAACCTTATAATAGTACTTAGGTCTTCTGAAAAGGAGGGTAAGTATGCCGGAAAATAACGGGCCAGACGATAGAAAGGCGGAGCCACGCCGTTTTATCAATGAAAAGATTGTAAAACAGCCCATGTCAAAAAAGGATATGCTGAAAAGATTTCTGGGTCTTTTAGTGACTGCAGTTATTTTCGGAATGGTTGCGGCGGTTACATTTGTCATATCCAAACCTGTAGCTGAGAGATTACTTGTGGGAGAATCCACCGGTGAGACGACTCCGGTGACCATACCAAAGGATGAGCCTGAGACCGTTACTTCTGTTGCTGAAACTTCTACAACTGCGGCTGAGACAGAACCAATCGAGGATATTCTTAAGTCCGCTATGGAAAAGTATCCATTTTCCGTAGATGATTTAAGCACTCTTTACGGAAGCTTAAAATCTGTGGTTCAAAAGGCGGACAAGGGAATCGTTACGGTTCACTCCGTAAAGACTCAGACGGACTGGTTTAATAACCCGGTTGAAAACTCCGGACTTTTTTCGGGAGTTATCATTTCATCGGCTAATCAGGAGCTTCTAATTTTAACACCGGAAGGTGCAGTTGAGGATGCAGAAGCGATTCGTGTGGCTTTTTCCGACGGGACAGAGGTTCAGGGAAAGATTAAACAGACAGATAAGCTGTCTGGTATGGCGATTGTCAGCGTATCTACAGCGGAACTTAGCAGGACCCAGCTGGAAGATATGAAAGCAATTGAACTTGGCAACTCTTATTCGGTCAAGCAGGGAGATATTGTTGTTGCAATTGGCGGACCTGCAGGAATGGTTCATTCAACCGGATATGGTTTTATTTCTTTTATAACCAAGAATGTTCAGATCATTGACGGAACGACAAGAATCCTGTATACCGATGTCAGAGGGAATGCCGGAGTGGGAACGTTTCTTATGAATACGTCCGGTCAGATTATCGGCTGGGTGACGGATCAATATAAAAACGACAGCAGTAAAGATATGACCGCAGCCATGGCCATATCCGATTACAAGAGTATTCTGGAAAAGATAAGCAATGGTGCGCAATTCCCCTACTTTGGAATCAAAGGACAGGAGGTAAGCTCAGCCATGAACAGCAGCGGTATGCCTCTGGGAGTCTATGTAGTGGAAGTGAATACAGACAGCCCTGCTTACAATACAGGAATACAGAGCGGTGATATTATCACTGAGATGGGCGGAGCAGCCATTGTTACCATGAAGGATTTTCAGGTGGTTTTGGAAAAATCAAGTCCGGGACAGATCATTCCCGTGACTGTATCCCGCAATGGTCGGGAAGAATATAAAAAGATACAATATCAGGTAACCATCGGAGCCAGGTAACTATCCTGGCTTCCTTGTTGCTGTCAGTGAGATATGGAGGAAAAAAATGAAGTATATCGAATCATTCCGGGAAGGAATGCATGTTTCTGATGTTTATTTGTGCAAAAACAGGCAGATTTCCCTGACAAAGTCAGGAAAGGAGTACGGCAACCTGATACTTCAGGATAAAACCGGCACTGTGGATGCTAAAATTTGGGATTTGGGATCCCCGGGTATCGGTAACTTTGAGACTCTGGATTATGTATACATAGATGCAGATGTTACGGTGTTCCAGAATTCCAATCAGCTGAATATTAAGAGAATCAGAAAAGCGGAAGAAGGAGAATATATCCCAGGGGATTATCTTCCTGTTTCCGGTAAAGATATAAAAGTGATGTTTGAAGAACTGGCAGGCTTTATCCGTTCTGTAAAAAGTCCTTATTACCGGGCTCTTTTAGAAAGCTTTTTCATAGAGGATCCTGCATTTGCCAAGGCATTCCAGTTTCATTCTGCAGCGAAGAGCGTACACCATGGATTTGTAGGCGGACTGCTGGAACATACCCTGAGTGTAGTAAAGCTTTGTGATTATTATGCTGGATATTATCCTTTGATTAACCGGGATCTTTTGCTCACCGCTGCTATGTTCCATGACATCGGCAAGACAAAAGAACTTTCCACATTTCCGGAGAATGATTACACCGATGACGGGCAGCTTCTTGGACATATCATTATCGGAACTGAGATGATAGGAGAGAGAATCCGTACAATTCCCGGTTTTCCTGAGAAGTCCGCTACCGAATTAAAGCATTGTATTCTGGCCCATCATGGAGAACTGGAATACGGTTCCCCGAAAAAAACCGGCTCTCATTGAGGCACTGGCTCTTAATTTTGCAGATAACACAGATGCAAAGATGGAGACCATGATTGAAGTGCTGAGAGCTGCTGGAGATAATAACGGCTGGCTGGGCTTTAACAGGCTGATGGATACAAATATCAGAAAGACTACAAACGAAATTTAAATGATAAGGTGCTTAAGGAGGCTGTTTTCCTTAGCACCTTTTTTTTGAATAATGACGATTACAGTGAATTTTAGAATTTCTTTCGTTTTCTGTGACAATCATTTTAAGATTGGTATTTTATCCTTAGAACATAGAGGAATAATCAGAGTGAGGTATAATAAATGCAAGGAACGCTGGGAGAAATCAGCGGATTATGATAGATAAGGAGAGATCACATGGACGCAAACCACATCTTATTAGTTGAAGATGACAAAGAAATCAGGCAGGGAGTGGAAATATACTTAAGAAGTCAGGGATACGAAGTGTTTCAGGCGGCAGACGGAGTAGAGGGATTAAAGATTCTGGAGCAGGAGGAAATACATCTGGCTATTGTAGACGTCATGATGCCTCGTATGGATGGAATCACCATGACTGTGAAGCTGCGGGAAAAACATGATTTTCCGGTTATTATTCTGTCCGCCAAATCGGAAGAGGTGGATAAAATTATGGGTCTCAACATTGGTGCAGATGACTATGTTGCAAAACCATTTACCCCCATGGAGCTTCTTGCCAGAGTAAATTCCCAGTTAAGACGGTACAGAAAGTATATGGATATGCTGGAAGCAAAAGAACAAAAAGAAAAAAGCAATGTCTATTCCATTGGAGGGCTGGAATTAAATGAAGATACGGTTGAGGTTACTGTAGATGAAAAGCTGGTAAAGCTGACTCCCATTGAATTTAAAATCCTTGCGCTTCTTATGAAAAATCCTGGAAGGGTATTTTCTGCGGAAGAAATTTATGAAAGAGTATGGAATGAACGGGCAATTAATACCGATACCATTATGGTGCACATAAGGAAAATCCGGGAAAAGATTGAATTAAATCCGAAGGAACCGAAATATTTGAAGGTGGTGTGGGGAGTTGGATATAAAATTGAAAAACAGGCATAGAATCAGCGGGCTACTGGCCGCGGCGGTTATTTTTGCTGCAGCATTTGCAATGGTGGAACTTTATCCTTACTTTGAAAATGAGTCTTCCAGAAATGGGGCTCCGATCTACGAAGAGAGTGCTTTTTTAAAACATCTTATAAACGGCAATTATGTTTTGGCATTGGAAGATGCACAGAAAGAGCAGAATAAAATTCTTTCGCCCTTTCAGTATTTTTTACCAGAGGCTGAGGCAGAATTAAAAGCGGCAAACAGTGATAGTAGCGAAGTAAGTACAGCCACTGAATTATCTGGATCTACTTCATCGAATATCCAGATAACGAAAGATGAAGGAGACGGTGAGGACGAAAGAACAGAATATTTAAGGGGACTTCGCAAAAACAGCATCCGTGAATTTGAAAACTGGAACCGTAGTTTTGGGAATATCCGCAATTCCATTGATTATCAGATGATAGATGAAAACGGAAAAGTGATCATGGATCATGCAGAAGGACGGTTTATACCCAATAACAGTTATTATGTTTTTCAGGCAGTTTTACATTACGATGAACTTGGGCGCATGGATATCAGCTGTGTGAGAGGGGAAAATACAGCTTACTTACTCAATACGCTTCAGGATTTTGGAGATAAGGATCCTATGGAAAGCTATTATGATGACTATTTCCAAAAGGGTACTCTAAAACTGTCCAATCCACGGAATATGACATTTGCCTATGGTATGTCAGAGCAGCAGATTTCATCATTCAAAGATACCAGTGGGAATATCTGGACTGCTTATGAAAACTCGGGGAGTGTTACCCGTATCTTTATCGGACTGGTATGCGCCGTAGCCGCTCTTGCATTTCTGTTTTCCTGTATGGATGTGAATCTGGCTGATGGAAATGCTATTTTAAGAACCCCATTGGAACTGGTGATTGGAATCGTAGCCGGCTCGGTTGCTTTTGGAGCGGGACTTACAAGTCTGGTTGCAGTGACAAACCGGGGTGATTTATACAGTGCGCTGTTACGTGCCAATTTTATTCCTAAAGCAGCAGATATCATGGTTAAACTGTGGAATCTTCTCTGGTGGGCAGTGCCTTTTGCAGTGATTTACTGGGCAGTCCTGTGTATGAGAGACGTGTTTCACATAGGCATCACCCGTTATTATAAGGAGAGGACCTTATGCGGGTTATTCTGTGGCTGGGTAGTAAACTGCCTGAAAAAATTGTATCGATATTTAGGAAACATTAATCTACAGGAATCAGACCGTACAATCTTTAAAATTGCAGCTGTAAATTTTATTGTACTTACTATCTTATGCAGTCTTTGGTTTTTGGGTATCGGAGCATTATTCCTTTACTCCATCATTCTGTTTTTCGTGATGAGAAAATATTATCTTGATTTAAGTAGAAAATACAACATGCTGTTGAAAGCTACCAATCAGATAGCGGAAGGAAATTTAGAGGTTGTAATTGAAGAGGATTTAGGTGTATTTGAACCATTTAAAATAGAAATACAAAAGATTCAGAGCGGTCTTAAGGGAGTGGTTGATGAAGAAGTCAAAAGCCAGAAGTTAAAAACTGATTTAATCAGCAATATGTCTCACGATTTAAAAACACCCCTTACTGCCATAATAACCTATGTAAATTTATTAAAGGATGATCATGCAACTCCGGAACAACGAAAAGCCTATATCGATATTCTGGAACAGAAATCCATGCGGTTAAAGGCTCTGATCGAGGATTTATTTGAGATCAGCAAGGCGAACAGCAACAATGTAACACTGGATCTGGAGGATGTTGATATTGTCAGTCTGTTAAAAGAGGTTAGTTTTGAACTTAGCGATAAGATTGAGGAATCCACCATTGATTTTCGCTGGAATCTGCCGGATGAGAAAATTATTCTTTCTCTGGACAGTCAGAAGACTTACCGGATTTTTGATAACCTGCTGACTAACATTATCAAATATGCCATGCCAGGAACCCGGGCTTACATTGATATGAGAAAAGAAAATGACTGGGTGGAGATCATATTAAAAAACATATCAGCTGCAGAGCTGACCTTTAATCCTGAGGAGATAACCGAACGTTTTGCCAGAGGAGATCAGGCGCGCAATACAGAAGGGTCCGGTCTTGGTATGGCAATCGCCAAAAGCTTTGTGGAGCTGCAGAACGGAAAACTCACCGTTGAAACAGAAGCCGATTTATTCCGTGTGACCATACGCTGGCCAATTATGTAAGGATATAATTTCTAAAATAAAGAAAAAAATAAAAAAAATTTCCGAAACTTCTTGAAAACCGGAAAGCAACTGTATATACTGAAAGAAAGGTCAGGTTTGACCTGTCACATCAGTATAGTGATCGGGAAAGAAAGAGGGGTAGGAATATGATAATACAGAGCAGACGCGTATGGATTGCAGGACAGTTTATTCCGGCACAGCTTGAGCTGGCGGAAGGAAAAATAACAGCAGTAAACGGGTATGGAACCCAGCCAGCCGACCGTGATTATGGAAATGATCGGATCGTACCGGGGTTTATCGATATTCATACTCATGGAGCCTATGGCTATGATACCAATGACGGTGAGCCTCAGGGCCTGAGGGACTGGATTAAAAGAATTCCCGAAGAGGGGGTTACTTCACTTTTACCCACAACAGTGACGCAGATGCCAGGAGTTTTGGAAAAAGCAGTTTCCAATATCGCCAATGTTGTAAATGATGGTTATGAGGGTGCCGAGATTCTGGGTATTCATTTTGAGGGCCCTTATCTGGATATGAAGTATAAAGGAGCACAGCCTCCCGAAGCCATAGCAAAGCCCTCAGTGGAACAGTTTGAAAGTTATCAAAAAGCAGCAAAAGGAAAGATTAAATATATTACTCTTGCTCCTGAACGGGATGAAAACTTTGCTCTTACAAAATATTGTAAAAAGCATGGAGTAGTGGTAAGTATGGGGCATTCGGCTGCTACGTATGACCAGGCTCTCATGGGAATTGCCAACGGCGCCACCTCCATGACCCATGTCTATAACGGCATGACCCCCTATCATCACCGGGATCCGGGGCTGGTGGGGACAGCACTCAGAGTACGGGATATTTACGGCGAAATCATCTGTGATGGCTGTCACAGCCACCTGGCCGCTTTAAACAACTATTATACGGCTAAGGGCAGGGACTATGCCATCATGATCAGCGATTCCCTGAGAGCCAAAAACTGTCCGGCAGGAGGTCAGTATCAGCTGGGCGGCCATGATATCGAGGTCAGGGAAAATGGTCTTGCTTACTTAAAGGGAACGGAAACCATTGCAGGAAGTACCTTGAAGATGAACAAGGGCTTAAAACTTCTGGTAGAGGAAGCTTTGGTGCCTTTTGATTCTGCTCTCAATTCCTGTACTATAAACCCTGCAAAGTGTCTTGGAGTGGATGACAGAAAAGGGCGCCTGAATGCCGGATACGATGCGGATCTTGTGGTGCTCAGTGATTCCTATGAAGTCGTTCAGACCTATTGCAGAGGAGTGGGAATGGTTGATGAGACAGATGGCCAATCTTAAAAATTGTGGAAAGTGCACAAAAAACGATCTCTGAATATGTTATGATACACAGTTGTTATAACTTGATGTAATATGTTATACTAGTATTACTATAACGGGATTGTAACTGTACAGCAGGCAACACCTAAATTAGTGTGCGTATAGAATTATGCATACTAATTTAGGTGTTTTTTATTTATTAAGGAGGAATCGGAAGATGAATTATCATGTTAAAAAAATATACAACAATAATATTATTTTAGCCGAAGATGATAAAATGTCTGAAGTGATACTCTTAGGAAGAGGAATTGCATTTCAGAAACAGATTGGAGATCTGGCGGACATTGATAAGATTGATAAAAAATTTATATTTGAATCCCCCGAAACCTATTCTAAATATATTACATTACTCAAAGAAGTTCCATTAAATCAGGTAGAGCTGGCAAATAAAATTATAGAACAGGCACAAATAGAACTGGGCGTCACATTTCACGACAGTATTTATATTGGATTGACAGACCACATCAGCTATACCATATCCAGATATAAAACAGGTCTGACTATAAAAAATGCCTTACTCTGGGAGATAAAAAATTATTATTCAAAGGAATATGAGGCGGCACGTAATTCACTCGAACTGATCAGGTATTATGAAAAAATCCATTTGTCTGATGATGAAATTGGATTCATTGCTCTTCATTTTATAAATGCTCAACAGAATGGGGAAGAGATTCAGCAGACAATGGCAGTGGCTGAAATCGAACATGACATACTAAACCTTGTTAAATACCATTATCAGATCGAATTAAATGAAGATACATTAAACTACAGCCGTTTTGTTACTCACATTCGCTTTTTTGCCAGAAGGCTGTTAAAAAAAGAGATATTTATGTCAGATGATGATTTTCTTTATGATCAGATCGTAATGAAAATGCCTCAGGCAAAGGCGTGTGCGGATAAAGTAAAGGACTATTTCATTAAAAAATATGACATTACGATTTCCCAGGAGGAAATGATTTATTTTATGCTGCATATCAACCGGGTTGCAGAACGGGAAAGGAAAGACAGTAAAAGCTAAGGATATAATAAAAAGGAACGTCGACACCTTTTTATTTCATATAGATATTAGATCACACACAGGAGGATATTATGAATCATTACGAATTGGCAAAAGAAATTTTAGTGCTGGTAGGCGGCAGCGAAAATATTGCGCAGCTGAACAATTGTGCCACCCGCCTGAGAATGAATTTAAAAGATGAATCAAAGATTGATTTAAATAAAATAAAAGAAATACAAGGTGTGTTGGGAGCCGCAAAGAAATCCGGGCAATATCAGATTATTATAGGCACTGATGTGGCAAATGTCTGTGATGAGATAAGAAAAATGGGTCAGATTACTGAATCAACAGCTCCTAATCAGCAAACGAAAAAATTAGATGCTTTAATGGATATTTTTGCTTCCATTTTCACCCCGGTCATTCCTGCAATTACTGCTGCCGGTATGATAAAAGCAATTCTGGTAATCTGTGTTCTTTTTGGAATGAATAAAGAATCACAGGTTTATATCATATTTAACTTTATAGCAGATGCCGGATTTTACTTTCTACCGGTAATGCTGGCATTTTCTTCCGCAAAGAAGTTGGGCTGTAATCCCTATCTGGCAGTCATGATGGGAGGAATCCTGCTTCACCCCAGTTTTACTAAAATGGTATCTACAGGCGATCCGGTTTCATTTTTAGGACTTCCTGTTAAACTGGTTAATTATGGATCCAGTGTAATTCCAATTATACTGGCGGTCTGGCTGATGGTTTATGTAGAACGGTTTGCGGATAAAATTTCACCAAAACCGGTAAAGTTTTTTATGAAACCCACTTTGACCATTTTAATTGTTGCACCAATCGTATTAATTGTACTGGGACCTCTGGGCTCTTATGTTGGTACAGTCATTGCAACAGTAACAGACTTTCTCAACAGCCGTGTCAGCTGGCTGGTTCCCATGCTCATGGGTGCTTTTATGCCCCTGCTGGTTTTAACCGGTATGCATTGGAGTTTCCTTCCTATATTGATGACATCTTACAGTACTTACGGATATGAGGCTGTTATGGGACCTGGAAGTCTGGTTTCAAACATCTGTCAGGGCGCTGCCGCTTTCTGTGTTGCCCTTAAAACAAAAGACAAACAGTTTAAACAGCAGGCATCTTCCGCAGGTATTACTGCATTAATGGGAATTACAGAACCTGCCATGTACGGAGTTACCATCAAATACAGGAAAGTATTGCTGTCAGTTATGCTTGGAGGTGGGGCAGGCGGTTTCTATGCCGGCTTAATGGGAGTCGTACGTTATACATCAGGTACCCCTGGCCTTCTTTCTCTGCCAATTTTTATTGGGGATAATCCAATGAATGTAATACATGCTCTTATTTCCTGTTTGATTGGTTTTTGCATCACCTTTGTATTGACCTGGTTTTATGGATTCAAAGAACCGGAAACTGACGGGGCTGTGGAATTAAATAAAGGCAAAGATGCAGACGCAGAAAAACAAATTCCAAAGAGTAAAAAAATCATGATCTACAGTCCTGTTAATGGCAATAAAGTGAAGCTTTCAAAGGTGAGTGATGAGACGTTTGCGAAAGAAATTGCAGGAAAAGGGATGGCAATAGAGCCGGCAGATGGTAGAATTACGGCTCCGTTTGACGGTGAGGTTGTGACCGTATTCCGTACAAAGCATGTCATTGGACTTAGAAGCAGTGAGGGAGTAGAATTAATGATCCACATTGGTATTGATACGGTGGAGCTGGAAGGGAAATACTTTACTGCTCATGTAGCAGATGGAGATTTTGTAAAAGCCGGAGATCTTTTGATGGAATTTGATAAACAGGCTATTGAAGCGGCAGGATACGAAACGGTAGTCCCGGTTATTGTGACCAATACAGGAAATTATCTGGATATTATTACAAGTGAAGAGGGGGCTGTTGAAAGCGGTCAGCCACTTTTTACAGTACTTTAAGGAGCTATTATGAAATTAAATAAGGATTTTCTATGGGGAGGAGCTGTGGCAGCCAACCAGTGCGAGGGTGCTTATCTGGAAGATGGAAAAGGTTTATCGCCTATGGATATTCTTCCGACTGTACAGCTTGGCAGAAAAGAGGCAATGTATCACCCGGAACTGGCGCTTGAGAAAGATTATGGTTATTATCCCAGTCATGGAGCCATTGATTTTTATCATCGGTACAAAGAAGATTTAGAGTTGATGGAACAATTAGGAATCAAAGCATTTCGTACATCAATCAGTTGGGCCAGGATTTTTCCGGATGGAGAAGGCGAACCCAACGAAGCCGGTCTTCAATTCTATGACAGCCTGTTTGATGAATGCAAAAAACGCCATATGGAACCAGTTGTGACCATCTGCCATTTTGATACACCTCTTGCCCTGACTAAAAAATATGGCGGCTGGAGGAACAGAGCACTAATAGATCTATACTTAAACTATTGCAGAGTTCTGTTCAAGCGGTATGGAAAAAAGGTGAAATATTGGATTACCTTTAATGAAATTAATATGATTACCCACATTCCTTTTTTCGGAGGCGGAATGGTGATAAAGGAAGATGAAAACGTCAGCCAGATTGTCTATCAGGCGGCTCATCATCAGCTGGTTGCCAGTGCGCTGGCTGTAAAAATGGCACATGAGTGTGATGAGGGGCTTTTGGTAGGCTGCATGCTGGCAGCAGGATCTTTTTATCCCTATAGCTGCAATCCGGAAGATGTGTGGGAAGCGGTAGAAAAGAATCAGGATTCCTATTTATTTATTGATGTGCAGGCACGGGGAAAATACCCCTCCTATGCACAGCGAATCTGGAAAGAGAAAAACGTTACTCTTAATATGAAAGACGGCGATGAAGAAATACTGCGCTGCAATCCGGTGGATTATATTGCATTCAGCTATTATTCCAGTCGTCTGGCAGGTGTAAGTCCTGACATTAACGGTAAGGTTGCTGATGGCAATGCCATATACACATTACGAAATCCTCATCTGGATATTACGCCATGGGGGAGGCAGATTGATCCCATGGGACTGCGTATTACAATGAATGATTTGTATGACCGTTATCAGAAACCATTGTTTATTGTGGAGAATGGTTTGGGAGCTACAGACAAAGTTGAGGCAGATGGCAGTATCAATGATGATTACCGTATTGAATATACCAGGAACCACATAAAAGCAATGAAAGCAGCCATGGAAGACGGTGTGATATGCCTTGGTTATCTGGCCTGGAGCTGTATCGATCTGGTAAGCGCAGGAACAGGTGAAATGGATAAACGATATGGGTTTATTTATGTAGACAGGGATAATGACGGAAATGGCACATTAAAACGCATGAAGAAGAAATCCTTTTACTGGTACCAGAGAGTAATTGAAAGCAACGGTGAGGAAATAGATTAATAAAAGCAGCATTGACTGTAGTGGAGGTATTGTATAAGTAGGTAAGTCTACTTGGCAGTACCTCCATTTTTGCGTTCAGCCGATTTACTAATGTGCAGGAGTGGAACGAAGCATCGGACATTTTGCATAGGATGATAGAAATGAGATATAAAAGATAAAGAATGGACAATAAAGTTTACGTAATCATGTATCACTATGTAAGGAATTTGGAACACAGCCGTTATCCCCGGATAAAAGGACTGGATATAGCCTGCTTCAGAAAACAGATAGAATATTTGAAACAAAATTTTACGGTTATTACCATGGAGGAATTGAACAGTGCCTTTAATAACCAGTATGAGCTGCCCAAACAGGCAGTTTTACTCACATTCGACGATGGTTATCTGGATCATTATACTTCCGTATTTCCAATATTGAAGGCAGAACATTTACAGGGCTCTTTTTTTATTTCCGGGAAAACACTGAAAGAGCATGTTTTATTGGATGTAAATAAAATTCATTATATACTGGCCACCACGCAGATAGACGTTCTATTGCCGTCAGTTCTTAAACGCATGGATTATTACCGGGGATCAGAATACGAATATCCCGATAATGATACGCTTTTTCATGAATATGCATCTGGAAATCGATTTGACAGCAAAGAAACTATTTTTGTGAAACGAATGCTTCAGACTGTATTGCCGGAAAAAGTAAGAAGTAAGATCTGTGATGACCTGTTTAAAAAGTATGTAGGAATATCAGAGGATAAATTAGCTGGTGAACTGTATCTGACTTCAGATCAGATCAGGCTTATGAAACAGGAGGGCATGTATATTGGCCTGCATGGATATAACCACTACTGGCTGGGACGATTGCCTGAGGAAGAAATGCAGAAAGATATCAGGCAGGCATTGGATGTCATGTCGGAATATATAGACGATAACAATTGGGTAATGAATTATCCGTATGGCAGTTATAATGAGGAGCTTTTGCAATACATCTCATCCACAGGGTGTAAACTGGGACTTACTACTCAGGTAAAGGTGGCAGATTTATCAGAGTGCAGCAGCCTACAATTCCGCGCCTTGACACCAACGATTTTCCACCCATCAGTGAAAAATTTAAATGCCGTCTGGACAAGGAACGGACATGAACCAGGAGGTGAAACACTATGAATCAATTTGATACACGGTATGAGATCCGGCTTGCCAATAGCTCTGATATAGATCTGATTATGGATTTCATTGATAAGTATTGGAAAAAAGGCCATATCATGTCCCAGGACAGAGATCTGTTTCGATATGAGTATCAGGATGGAAATCAGATTAATTTTATTCTGGCGATTGATAAAAACACCCGATTACTGGAAGGGATTTTTGGTTTTATCAAATGTTCTGATACGAAAGATGTTAAGAAAAAGGATATCTGGGGCAGCATGTGGAAAGTACGTGAATCAGGTGAAAACATGCCTCTTTTAGGGATAGAGCTGGCAAAGCGGGTTTTTGACATCACCGGATGCCGAACCCAGATTGGTAACGGAGCCAATCCCAATACCACGATTCCGTTAAGAAGACTGTATTTTCATGACAAAACCGTCCGCATGAGACAATATTATAAGTTGAATCCGGAAACTGAAGAATTTAAAATTGCACTGGTTAAAAAGAATCCGGGAAATCTTGCAGGAAAATCATTTTGATACAAAAATTATACTTTTAAGTTCCATAAACGAAGTAAATGAAAATTTTAATATCGAGAGCATCAATTCTATTCCATACAAAGACAGCTGGTATGTAAACAAACGATATTTCTGCCATCCGTACTACCACTATTCTGTTTATGGATTAAAGAAGAGGAGCGGCAAAGTAGGTGCACTTATGATGACTCGGGTAATTGAATGTAACGGAGCAAGAACCTTTCGTATCGTGGATTATATGGGAGATCAGCGTTTGTTTTCCGGGATGGGAAATACGTTGGCTGAAATTATGAAAGAAATGAATTTAGAATATGTGGATTTTACACCTATGGATTTGAGGAGCAATATTTAAGGGACGCCGGTTTTATTTACAGGTCAGATAATGATCCAAATATCATACCCAACTATTTTGAACCATTTTTACGGGAGAACGTTGATATATGGGCTCATTACAAACTGGACGGAACCCTGTTTTTTAAAGCAGACGGAGATCAGGATCGGCCAAATCAGATGATGGAGAAAAAACAAGGGGGTCAGGGGGAGCTATGAGAAGTAAAAGCGAGTTTGAAGAAAAACTTCTAAATAAGGACTTATATCAGACAAATGCAGGAAGGTATGCGGAAAAAATCAGTAACAAAGATAACATCATCATCTGGGGGTCAGGGAGCGCCTCTGACGCACTTTACCAATTTTTAAAAGAATTCCACTGCTTAAGCGGATTAAAAAATTATGCTGATAATAAAAAGGAACTCTGGGGTACGCAAAAAAATGGATATACCATATTATCACCATCAGAAGTCGCTAAAAAGGCAAAAAAGGAACCGGTTTATATTATCATTGCCAGTATGCGTTTTCCTGAAATAAGGAAGCAGCTGATCTTACTGGGGATAGAAGACTTAATGATTGATACAGCAGGCTTTACCGTTGCCAATGATTATTATACTTACAAAGATGAAACTGCTTATCAGATCGTAAAACTTCATTTTGATGAATTCCGGCAGGCGTATGACAGTCTGGCAGATAAACGTTCCAAAGAAGTCTATTTAAATATATTGAACTCCAAGATCTCTCTGGATAATAAATATCTGGAATTTATATCCTCCCCTTCAGATGAACAGTATTTTGACCAGGAACTATTAAAATTAAAAACAGATGAAATTTTTTGTGATTGCGGAAGCTACAATGGAGATACCATGGAGGCTTTTTTTCAGTTAACCGGAGAAAACTGCAGAAAATATATTGCAATAGAAGCGGATAAAGATATCTATTTAGAACTAATCCAGAAAGTTGCAGATAGAAACTATAAAAACGTGACAGCCCATAATCTTGCATGCTGGAATAAAGAGACAGTTTTAAAATTTCAATCGGCAAAGAGTGCAGGGCATATTGCTGATGAGGGAGAGATTGAAGTTTTGGCAGATACACTGGATCATATTTTAAAAGACGAGCCGGTGACCATGATAAAAATGGATATTGAGGGCGCAGAGCCAGCGGCTTTGACCGGTGCCAGGGCTGTGATCAGCAAGTATAAACCTGTATTATGCATTTGTATTTACCATAACCTGAAGGACTACTATAAAATCCCGCTAATGATGAAAGAATTAAATCCAGATTATCATTTGTTTGTCCGAAACTATACTGATATGGTTGCTGTGGAAGCTGTGTGCTACGCAATTCCAACAGACCGCATTAATCTGAAACTTGAGGAGGAAGTTGAATGAATCAGGTTGTAATAGGTATGGTTGGTGCAGGCAGGGCAACAGAACTGCATATGCACGCATATAACCGGGTGAGCAGGGTTCCGCTTCGCTTTAAGACTATTGCTGCCAGGCGCCCGGAGCAGTTATTGCCTGCAAAGGAGCTTTATGGATTTGAAATTGCAACCTTCGATTTTAATGATTTACTTATGGATCCGGAGATTCAGGTAATTGATATCTGCACACCGCCTTACGTCCATGAAGAGATGATCGTAAAAGCGGTAAAAGCTGGAAAGCATGTTATTTGCGAAAAACCCCTTTCCGGTTACTTTGGAACAGATACTGATCCGGAACCAATCGGAAAAAACATACCCAAAGCGGTTATGTACGAGAAGCTATTGAGTTCTTTGGAAAATGTAAAACAAATCATTGAAGAATCCGGCTGCAAATTCATGTATGCAGAAAACTTTATCTACGCGCCAGCTGTTGCAAAAGCGGAAGAGATTATTTCGTCAAAAAAGAGCCGTATCCTTTATATGAAAGGAGAGGAGAGCCTGAAAGGATCAAGTTCTCCCGTTGCAGGATCCTGGTCAAAGACAGGAGGAGGTACCTTTATCCGCACCGGAACCCATCCCCTTAGTGCACTCCTTTGGTTAAAAAAGCAGGAAGCAAAGGCCCGCGGTGTTGATATCAGGGTGGAGAGTGTTTTGGCTGATATGGGTACTGTTACTACCACGCTTACCGATTATGACCACCGTCATATCAAGGCACGGCCATATGACGTAGAGGATAATGGAACGGTTTTACTTACCTTTTCAGATCAGTCCAAGGCACTGGTCATAGCAACCGATACCTGCCTTGGAGGAAGCAAAAACTATATCGAATTATATTGTAATGATGCAGCAATTACCTGTACTCTCACCATGAATGATATGATGTCCACATACTTTTTAGATGAAGATAATTTAAATGGAATTCAACTCTCTGAAATGCTCCCGGCAAAGACTGGCTGGAACAACCCCTTTATAGCAGATGAAATCATAAGGGGGTATACCGGAGAAATCCAGGATTTTATGGAAGCAGTCTATTTTGACAGGGCTCCCAAGTCCGACTTTCAGCTTGCATATGATACAATCCGTGTAGTCTATGCGGCGTATATGTCTGCCGAAGCAGGAAGACGAGTGTATCTTTGAGAATGGGGAAAGGAGTGAGACGATGAGTAAAATATGCGATTTGTTTTTTGACGTGGCCTCTGAATATCCACAGAAAACGGCAATCTGGTGTGATAACAAAACGATTACCTATGAGGAATTGGCAGCATTGGTATCCAGGTATTCCAATTTTTTAATAGAAGCTGGAGTCATTTACAACGATCACATAGGGATTCCTATGAATAACAGTATTGAATCAGCGGCTTTGATCCTTGCAGCAGCCAATCTTGGAGTGGCACTGGTTCCCATTAATCCGACCCTGCCGCCAGAAGCAATAAAGTCTTTGTTTGCAGCCGCAGAGGTAAGACATTTAATTGCAAGAAAAATTTCCTGGAACAAAAAGAAGAGGAAATTGACTTAAATCTAAAAGGAGCACAGATCTGTCTGGATGGCTCATGGAAAAACACCTTGTCATTTGATTCAATATCAAATATGTCAGATAAAAGACCAGTGGTGAAACAGGTAACGGGAGAGGAAACTCTGATTATAACCATGACCTCTGGTTCCACCGGTGAGCCAAAACCCATTGATTTAACACAGAAAAATAAATTAGAAAGAGCAATGGCACACATCAGGCTATACAATCTGACAAAAGAGGACCGGATACTGGCTGCAACACCACTCTATCATTCTCTGGCAGAGCGGTTGGTTTTAATGCCCCTCCTTATTGGCGCAACAAGCATCTTATTGCCCAGGTTCACTCCTGCTTTATGGTTAAATTGTGTAAAAGATCAGAAAGTTACATTCACCATTGCAGTTTCAGCCCAACTGGGTCAGATTGCAGAGCTGTTAACCAGTCCCTTTGTACCAGAGATCGATTCCCTCAGATGTGTGGTATCTTCATCCTCTCTTTTAGAAAATCATATTAAGAATGAATTAATCGATAAACTGAATTGTGATTTTCATGAAATGTATGGCACCTCGGAGACTTCAACCGTTACCAGTATCAATTTCAGAGAAACAATGGGTAAAAACATTCCGTTGGCAGACCGCTGCCGGAAGCAAAAGTAAAAATTATAAAAGAGGATCATAGTATTGCAAATCCAGGAGAAATCGGAGAAATTACCTGCAAAACAACATTAATGTGCAATGGTTATTATAATCAGCCGGAAATCTTTCAGGATGCACTGCAGGATAATTATTTTAAAACCGGAGATCTGGGATATCTGGATGAAGCAGGATATTTATATTTTGCAGGGCGAAAGAAAGAATTGATTATTACAGGAGGCATTAATGTATATCCCCAGGATATTGAGGAGTGCGTGAAAAAGCTCCCGGAAGTAAAGGAATGTGCGGCTTTTGCTTATCCGGATAACAGACTTGGAGAGGTAGTAGCATTGGCAATTGTGCCAAAGCCTGATACCCAGTTGAGCAAGCGAAAAATTCAGATTCAGTGTGCAAAAAATCTGGCAGATTATCAGCAGCCCCACATGATTGTTTTTCTGGATCAATTACCTAAAAACTCTTTGGGAAAACTGGAAAAGTACAATCTGCCGGAATATGTAACGAAACATGGCGTGTTCAAATAAAATAAAAATAGGGGGAGGGTATAAAAATGACAGCAAGAGATTTTATTTTAATGGAACTTCAAAGAAAATATACTTTGGATAAAGAAGCCGACATTGAGTCATTTAACTACCTGGAAAGTGGTTATATAGACTCAATCGGTATGATACAGTTTCTTGTAAGCCTGGAAGAAGAGTATGATATTGAGTTTACTGATGCTGAAATCGCTGATCCTTCGTTTAAGATCGTCGGTCAGCTGGCCCAGTTAGTTGAAAGAAAAGTGATGGAAAATGAAAGACTTAAAGCTGGTAATGGCAAAGAATCATGACTTAATTACTCCAAAGACCCAAATAAAGGTAGGTAATATTACCGTTGGCAAAGATTTTCTTGTCATCGCAGGACCTTGCAGCGTGGAATCGGAGGAACAGATTATGAAAGCCGCCAGATCTGTAAAAGAAGCAGGAGCCAACATGCTTCGGGGCGGGACCTATAAACCCAGAACGTCTCCATATTCCTTTCAGGGGCTTGGCCGGATCGGTCTGCAGTATTTAAGCAAGGCAGGACTGGAAACGGGACTTCCCATTATTACTGAAGTCACAGACACAAGAGATGTGTATCTGATTGGCGAATATGCGGATGTTCTTCAGATTGGCACAAGAAATATGCAGAATTATTCATTACTGGTTGAAGTGGGTAAGATAAAGAAACCGGTCCTGCTGAAACGGGGGATGAATGCCACAATAGAAGAGTGGCTAAACAGCGCTGAGTATATTATGAATGCTGGAAATCCAGATGTGATTTTATGTGAGAGAGGGATCCGGACGTTTGAGACCTATACCAGAAACACTCTGGATTTAAGTGCCGTTGCCGTCGTAAAAGGTCTGAGCCACCTGCCGGTAGTGGTAGATCCGTCCCATGCTACTGGCAGAGCGGATTTGATTTTACCTATGTCTTTAAGCGCGGTTATGGCTGGCTGTGATGGTCTTGAAATAGAAGTACACCCTTCCCCGGCGGAAGCATTAAGTGATAAGGAACAGCAGCTCACACCAGAACAGTTTAAAACACTGATGGCAGTTATAAATAAAACGCTGGCTTTTAAAGAAGAGCTGAACAGATATGAGAACACCACCCTCTGAATGGGAATCTGTCAGACGATACAGAAAAATGCCGCTAAACAGTTATACTGCAGCTGTTTTGCGGCATTTTTGAATTGTATAATGCTTTATAAGATCCGTACATTCTTTAAAGCGCCTGTTTTTGCAAATTCTGTCCATTCGCATACATTTACTGCATGATCTCCGATTCGCTCCAGGTACTTGGCAATCATCAGCAAATCGATACACTGGTCAATATGCTCAGTGGACTGTTTTAATAAACCAACTACATCAACCTTTACCTTATCAAACAGTTCATCCACCACATCATCCTGTTTCTCAATTTCCTTAGCGATACTTAAATCCTGTTTAATAAATGCTTCTATTGAACATCTTACCATCTCTCTGGCAGCAGTTGCCATGGAGGGGATATGGCGAACTACATGATAGACATGCTCCCCTTTAATGCGAAGGATCAGTTCGGCGATATCAGATGCATGATCCCCGATTCGCTCTAAGTCCGTAACCACCTTTAATGCACTGGAAACCACTCTTAAATCTCCGGCTACCGGCTGCTGACGAAGAATAAGAGAGAGGCAGCGCGCTTCTATGGAACGTTCCAGATCATTAATGGTACGGTCACCTTTTATAATATCCTCCGCTTTTTCAAAATCCTGATCTTCAAATGCGATAAAACATTGTTCAATGGAGTTTTCCACCAAACGCCCCATTTCCTTAATGTCATCATTTAAAAGATTTAATTCATGCTCATAATTCACTCTTGTTGTCATATTTATTTCTCCTTTATATGTTTAATCATAAATCAGCCAAAACGGCCAGTGATATAATCCTCTGTCCTGGAATCTTTCGGAGCAGTAAACAGCTCGGTAGTTGGAGCATATTCCACAACCTCACCTACCAGAAAGAAAGCGGTGTGATCAGCAATACGGGTTGCCTGCTGCATGTTATGAGTTACAATAGCAACTGTATATTTTTCCTTTAACTCATCCATTAAATCCTCAATTTTCAACGTGGAAATAGGATCAAGGGCTGAAGTGGGTTCATCCATTAACAAAACTTCAGGTTCCACAGCTAAGGCTCTGGCAATGCAGAGACGTTGCTGCTGGCCGCCGGAAAGACCAAGTGCGGATTTTTTAAACGACCGGAAACTTCCTCCCAAAGTGCAGCACCTTTCAGGCTTTTTTCCACAATATCATCAAGCTCAGATTTATTCTTGATGCCATGAATTCTGGGACCGTAAGCTACATTATCGTAGATACTCATAGGAAAAGGATTGGGCTGTTGGAATACCATACCGATTTTTTTGCGCAACAGTGTGGTGTCAACTCTTGAGTCGTAGATGTTTTCTCCGTCTAAAAGTACTTCACCTTCAATTTTAACACCCGGGACCAAATCATTCATACGGTTTAAGGTCTTTAAGTAAGTAGATTTGCCACAACCGGATGGTCCGATAAATGCGGTGATTTTGTTTGTGTAAAGTTCCATATTCACGTCTTTTAAAGCGTGATTCGTGCCATAGTATAAATTTAACTGGTTGGTTGATATTTTAATTGTATTTGTATTCACGATTCTTTCGCCTCCGTGTTGAATTTATGGGACAGATATTTGGCAAAACCGTTTATTGCAAGTACGATAACAAGCAGTACCACAGCAATTCCAAAGGCCTCGTCATATTTTGCTTTCTGCATGCAAAGATAAAGCTGAATGGTCAGTGTTCCGCCGGATTCGAATATCTTTCCCAGGAAACTCCTGGGGAGTATATAACCGCTGCCAGCTGTAAAAAAAGCAAAGCTGCAGATTCCCCTACAATTCGTCCGATTGCCAGAATAATTCCCGTTACAATACCAGGCATTGCACTGGGAAGCAAAATAGTGCGGATCATATACCATTTCGTTGCACCAATTCCCAATGCGCCGGAGCGGTAACTTTCTGGAACTGTTTTTAAAGCTTCCTGAGTGGTTCGTGTAATAAGCGGAAGAACCATTATGGATAAGGTCAGGGCCCCAGTCAGTATGGAATAACCAAGTCCTAACGTAGTGCCAAAGAATACATACCCAAAAAGTCCAAATATAATGGAAGGAATACCGGATAATGTTTCTGTGGTAAACTCGATAATACGAACCACTTTACCGCCTTTTGCATATTCGTTTAAATAAATGGCTGAGCCAACACCAAGAGGGGTTGCGATAACCAGTGTGATTGCTACCACGTACAATGTATTGACTATATTACCCAGAATACCAAAGGTTCCTTTTATGGTGCTTGGTACTGTAGTTAAAAATGCGACATTTATCCGGGGAACTCCTCTTACAAACACATATCCCATGATGCCGATTAGTATAAAAATTGATATCAGGGCGCATAAATAAATAAGTATTGTCAGAAGGGAGTCTGAAACTCTTTTCTTACCATTATAAATACTATTTACAATAATGGAATCCCTATGAACAGGTATTGTGAGATCATTTGTCATTTTTTATCCCCTCCTTTCTTTAAAAGGCTGTTGAGAATTACGTTTATCATCATAATAAAGACGAACAAGACAAGCCCGATGGTAAACAGAACCTGCTTATGAAGGCCGGAAGCATAGGACATTTCTGATACAATGGCAGTTGTAAGGAAGCGGACGGAATGGAAGGGCAGCGGAAAGTTTACAGAGCTTCCTGATACCAGACTAATTGCCATGGCTTCACCGATGGCTCTGCCGGTACCCAGTACTATGGCAGTTATTATGCCCGATTTAGCAGCAGGAATCACCACATGGAAGATGGTCTGAATCTTTGTTGCTCCCAATGCCAGTGAGGCGCTTCTAAAATGCTGTGGAACAGAGCGGAGGGCAGTTTCGCTGATATTAATTACAGTTGGAAGAATCATAAGGGCGAGAACCAGTACCGCCGAGATTAAATTAGCTCCGCCTGTAAACTGATGAGTGGAAGAGCCTTTAAAAATCTTCAGTTCCAGATCGTACATAATCGGATTCAATATGAGAATTCCTAAAAGACCATAAATAACAGATGGAATTCCAGCTAAAAGTTCGACTGCAGGGCGTACGATATCAGCCAGTTTTTGAGGGGCTACCTCTGCCAGAAATACCGATGTCATAACACCGATCGGGACGCCTATTAAGATAGCAAGAGCAGTACCAACAATTGAGGTTAAAATAACATATAGAATGCCAAAGCTGGGTACGGCGGCATCTGGTTTCCAGACAGAACCAAATAAAATATCCAGAATCCCCACTTTAAACAAAGCAGGAGTGCCGCTTGTTAACATATAGACACTGATTGACGCCACAGCCAGAACAGCAAAGAAGCCGCAGATGGTAAATATCACTTCTGCAGCATGTTCAATACCAGATTTACTTCCGTGACCGCCAAATATGGAATAAGACTTTGGTTGCATATAATGGCTCCTTTCGTGAGATGGGGACGTAGCTAAAGCATTCAGCTGCGTCCCCATGTAGATTCCTGTTCCGATTAGTTAGCTGGGATTAAACCAACAGATTTTACTAATTCTTTTCCTTCATCAGAATGGATATAATCAAATAATGCTTTTACATTGTCGTTCTGCTTGGAAATATCACCTTTGGTTGCCATAACAAATGGACGGCTTAAGAAGTAGGAACCTGCTTTGATGTTCTCTGGTGTAGGATCTGTATTCTCCAGCTTTAATGTTTTTACAGTTTTGTCAAGTACATCAAGAGAAACGTAACCAATGGAGCCTGGAGTAGATGCTACCTTTGCCATTACTGCACCAGTACTGTCAAGTTCGTTGCTGTATTTACACTTGTCTTCCAGTTTTAATAACTCTTCAAATGCACTTCTGGTACCAGATCCGGATTCACGTCCAATGACTACGATAGGCTGATCAGCGCCGCCTAAATCTTTCCAGCTGGTGGTAGTTCCGTTATAGATGGCAATCAGCTGATCCTTTGTCAGATTTTCAACTTTGTTAGAAGGATCGGTTACTACTGCAATACCATCAATTGCTACTATATTTTCAACAATTCCTTTAGATTTTTCTTCATCTTTTAAATTACGGGAAGCATTTCCGATATCAGCAGCACCGTTTGTAACCGCTTCAATTCCTGCTCCAGATCCAACAAACTCAGCCTGTACGGTAACGCCAGGATATTTTTCCATAAATACTTCACTTAATGCAGTTGCAAGCTTTTCCATTGAGGTAGAACCAACCATACTGATGGAACCCTTTAAATCTGCAGTGGCCTTAGCTGTTGTTGTTGCAGCGGCAGCAGTAGTTGTCTGGGTTGTACCTGCAGTTGTTTCAGCCGCTTTTGTTCCAGCTGCTGTTGTCTCAGCCGTGCTATTTCCGCATCCGGCTAATGCTCCCATTGTTAACACAGCCATACCAGCTGCTGCAAGTATTTTTATTAAATTTTTTTTCATAATTACTATCTCCTCTTTTCTTTTTAAATTGCTTTCGCTTACAAGTTGGAGTATAGCAGTCGGTTCTTTTTTCTGAAATCATGTTTTGGTATAGAGTCTGTAAAGCTTGTGTAAAACACGGAAAATGGTGTATAATTCTTCTAAAACCAGTATCTGCAGAAAAGTAGTTTAGATTCATAATCTATTCTTTCCCGTACGGTAAAAACGGTAAAAATCGCTGAATTACGGAAAAATCCCTTTATTCTTTATAAAAATAACGGGATGGACTGGACAGAATGGGAGCAAATGTGGTAAATTGTTACGTGCATTTTATTATAGAAATAACAAAAGATGATTCCGTAATTTTTACGAACGGATACAAAGGATACGAGAATGGAGGACGTTTTCATGGGAGCATATCAACTGAAAATCACGATCAAAGGAAGCAAGCCGCCGATCTGGAGAAGGATTCTGGTACCGCAAGGAGTAACGTTTGAAACACTTCACAATACGATTCAGGCGTCATTTTGCTGGTCCGGCCAAACACCGTATCAATTTGAATTTCGTTCAGAGAAAATACGGGTAACCTCAGATAATATAGAACAGACGGGAAACTATCAGTATCTTCCAACAGCCCAAGTCATTAATGACCAGATAGGAAAGGAATCCAAATTTACATATGTGTCTTATGGCACCATTAACTGGGAGTTTACAATTCAGACAGAAGACTATTTGGATGAGTATCAGGAGAAGGCAGCCAGAGTTATTAAATATAAAGGGGAAGGTTCATCTGATAATGAAATAGAATATGATATGGCGGCAGTGAATCTGCGTCTGGAACAGATGGCCGACGGATCAGAGCCTATTATTATTTCCGATATCTTTGACTGCTACGATAAAAACAGCATACTGGAAATAGCAAAAAGGCATCATATGACTGGAACCAGTAAGTTAAATAAAGAAGAATTGGTGCAGAAGACCATTTCTTACATATTAAATGAAAAAATAATGAAGCCTTATTTTCTTTGCGTTCGGGATTGTGAAATGAATGCATTTGAGAAGGTAATGTCCGGCTGTACAAAACTGGACATTCTGGAAGAACAAAATTTGGAATATCTTTATGCAGGAGGGTATATAACTTCGGGAGCAGACCGTAGTTTTCTGGTTGCAGAGGAAGTTGTAAAAGCATACGAAGCACTGAATACCGCTAAGTTCCAGGAAGAGCGTACCCGCATCAGCAGAATCGGTGACT
>CP070896.1:3337500-5633035 GCA_017084465.1 Lacrimispora xylanisolvens
CCGAATATCTAAGGTTTCCAGAGTAAAGCTGATCTGCTCTGGGTAAGTCGGGACCTAAGGCGAGGTCGAAAGACGTAGTCGATGGACAACAGGTTGAAATTCCTGTACCGCATATTATCAGAACTGTGGGGACACAGAACCGAGAGAGAACCCGGGAATGAAAAGACCGGGGCAAGCATTGGACTGGCTAAGATGGAAAATCCGCTTAGCAACAGGAAGGTGTGACGCGTACCGAACAAAAGTAGGGAAGTCTCTGTAGGGGCTGTCAAGAAAAGCCGCTATTGTGTAATATGTGCCCGTACCGTAAACCGACACAGGTGGATGAGGAGAGAATCCTAAGGCCGGCGGGAGAAGCATTGTTAAGGAACTCGGCAAAATGACCCCGTAACTTCGGGATAAGGGGTGCCTGAGAAATCAGGCCGCAGAGAATAGGCTCAAGCAACTGTTTAGCAAAAACACAGGTCTATGCAAAACCGAAAGGTGAGGTATATGGGCTGACGCCTGCCCGGTGCTGGAAGGTTACGAGGAGGGGTTAGCGGCAACGCGAAGCTCTGAATTTAAGCCCCAGTAAACGGCGGCCGTAACTATAACGGTCCTAAGGTAGCGAAATTCCTTGTCGGGTAAGTTCCGACCCGCACGAAAGGCGTAATGATTTGAGCGCTGTCTCGACAATGCACCCGGTGAAATTGAAATACCAGTGAAGATGCTGGTTACCTGCGCCAGGACGGAAAGACCCCATGGAGCTTTACTCCAGCTTGATACTGGGATTCGGTGCTGCATGTACAGGATAGGTGGGAGGCAATGAAGATAGGACGCCAGTCTTATCAGAGCCGATGTTGGGATACCACCCTTGCGGTATTGGATTTCTAACCTGCAGCCATAACCTGGCTGGGGGACAATGTCAGGCGGGGAGTTTGACTGGGGCGGTCGCCTCCGAAAGAGTATCGGAGGCGCTCAAAGGTTCCCTCAGAATGGTCGGAAACCATTCGAAGAGTGCAAAGGCATAAGGGAGCTTGACTGCGACACCGACGGGTGGAGCAGGTAGGAAACTAGGACTTAGTGATCCGGTGGTATAAAGTGGGATTGCCATCGCTCAACGGATAAAAGCTACCCTGGGGATAACAGGCTTATCACTCCCAAGAGTTCACATCGACGGAGTGGTTTGGCACCTCGATGTCGGCTCATCGCATCCTGGGGCTGTAGTAGGTCCCAAGGGTTGGGCTGTTCGCCCATTAAAGCGGTACGCGAGCTGGGTTCAGAACGTCGTGAGACAGTTCGGTCCCTATCCGGCGTGGGCGTAGGATATTTGAGAGGAGCTGTCCTTAGTACGAGAGGACCGGGATGGACTGACCTCTGGTGTATCTGTTGGTGATCAACACCATGGCAGAGTAGCCAAGTCGGAAGGGATAAACGCTGAAGGCATCTAAGCGTGAAGCCCCCCTCAAGATGAGATATCCCATCGCAAGAGTAAGACCCCTTGAAGACGACGAGGTAGATAGGGCAGAGGTGGAAGCATGGCAACATGTGTAGCTGACTGTCACTAATAGGTCGAGGGCTTAACCAGGTTGGTTTAGGTAAGAGGAAAGAACGGATGAAGATATATAACAATGTGTGGTTTTGAGGGTATATGTATTATATGTAATACTGCTTAAAATAGGAATGCGTAAATCCAGGTGTGGATTTGCGCTTTTTTTGCTTTTGAAAGAACTGTTACCAATCATGAAAAAGTGAGATGATTAGAATGAATAAAAATGTGAATAAGAAAACTCCAGTTATATTGATTACCGGGTATCTTGGTTCAGGGAAAACCACACTTCTTCAGGGATTGCTGGAGAGTGGTGATAACAGCGGTCTTGCACTGGTTATTAATGATATGGGCAGTGTAAATGTGGATAGTAAGCTGATAAAAAATGAAAATTGTTTACAAGAGACTGCAAAAATGGTGGAATTACAGAATGGATGCATCTGCTGTTCTTTGCGGGAAGAATTTATGAACCAGATAGAAGAACTTTCTAAGGATCAAAGAGTGGAAAAAATAATAGTGGAGGCATCTGGAATCAGTAATCCAGCGTCTATAGCGGAGGGGTTTCTGATGTCTGAAGAAGAATCAGACTCTTCAGGTGTATACTTACAATCCATTATTACAGTCGTGGATGGGGATCGGCTTTATTGTGAATTTCTGGATGAGATGAAAGAACAGCTGAATGATGAGGGGGAAGAGGAGCCTGATATCATTAACCTGGTTATGGATCAGATTGAATTTTGCAGTACAATTATATTAAATAAGTGTGATTTATTGAATCCGGCTAAAATAGAACAGGTAATCAGTACAATAAAGCAGATTCAGCCTGAGGCAGAAATTATTCAGACTACATGGGGAAAAGTAGATACCAGGCTCATATTTGATGGGAGAGAATTTGATTATGACAGAGTTATGAATTCTTCCTCTTTACAGAAAGCACTTGCCAGAGAGAAGCAGCTTGATGATTCTGGTACAGATGATTATGGAGTTTCTTCTTTTGTTTATGAAGAAAGAAGGGCGTTTGACCGGGAAAGTTTTATGGAATTACTGGAAAACAATTATCCTGAAACAATCATACGGGCGAAAGGCTATATCTGGTTTTCCGATGATTCAGTACATGCCCAGTTGTTTGAGCAGGCGGGAAAAACGCCTCAATTTCAGAAGCTACCAGTTGGGTGGCGGCACTTCCAAATGACGAGAAAGAGGAGATTTTTCACAATTATCCGGATGTGTTGGAAGATTGGGATGAGATTTATGGTGACCGCATGAATCAGATCGTATTTATTGGCAGGAGTTATGATAAGTTAGAGATGACAAGCGCTTTAAACAGGTGTATTGATAAAAAACTACAAGGTGTGTTTAATGAAGTTAAGATGTAAGGTTACCAAAAAACATTAAGATACTTCAAATTGACAATATGGCATATATGACATATACTGTTAATGAGTAGGTGAGGTATGCAGTGAATAAATTTACGATAGAATTTTATGAAAAAAACTCAAAAAACGCCTAAATTGAAGATAGAAAAGGCTAAAAGGTATCGTAGTAATTATTTAGAAAGGTGTGAGAACAATGAGAAAATTTGATGATTTTTTAGCAGAACAGCTACAGGATGAAGAGCTCAAAAAAGAATTTGACGAGTTGCAGCCTGAGTTTGATGTGATCAGGGCAATTGTAGATGCAAGAATTTCTCAAAATCTTACACAGAAGCAATTGGCAGAGCGTAGTGGAATTAATCAGGCAGATATCAGTAAAATAGAAAATGGAACTAGAAATCCCTCTATAAGTTTGCTGAAACGTTTGGCTGCAGGAATGGATATGGCACTAAAAATTGATTTTATACCAAAAAATAAAATTTAGTATAACAAAACATTAACAGGGAGATATATTGAATGATTAAAGTACTATTCGTCTGTCTTGGTAATATTTGCAGATCACCTATGGCAGAGTTTGTTATGAAGGATCTGGTAGAAAAGAAAAATTTAGCATCAGAATTTTATATTGCATCCGCGGCGACCAGTTCAGAAGAAATTGGCAATCCGGTTCACCATGGTACGAGAAATAAATTAAAGGAATTGGGGATTTCTACAGCAGGAAAGTGCGCGGTTCAGCTGAAAAAGAAAGACTATGAAGATTATGATTATATATTGGGAATGGAGCAGAGAAACATTGCTGGAATTATGAGAATTATAGGGGAGTGACCCAAAGAGGAAAATAAAAAGGCTTCTGGATTACTCTTCCAATCCAAGAGATATTGCTGATCCGTGGTTTACCGGTGATTTCGATGTGACCTATACCGATGTAAAAGAAGGATGCGAAGCATTCCTGGATTCTATTCTTAAGGCAGAAGGTATCAGGTAAACATAAATCAGGTGGGCGTTTCCCGGATTCCTTGGTGAACGTCCACCTGTTTCATTATTTTGTTAATCATCCATGTCTATAATAGTGATATTAAGGGCTTCACTTGATAAATTGATTTCCTTGCCTGCCACACCAGCAGGATTAATGAATCGGATGATTGGCCGGAGTGCAAATCCTGGAGTATTATCTTTGACGACAGCCGTACTTCCATCACTTAATCTGACAATCGTACCAATTGGGTAGGCGGAGACACACTGGAAAAAGGCGGATAACAGTTCCGGATCAAAATGGGAATTACAGCAGCTGGTCAGATAATCAAATATCTTTCTTGGATTCCATGCTTTTCGGTATGGTCTCGTGGCACTTAAGGCATCATAAACATCTGCAATGGCAAGTATACGTCCGTATAGGGGAATGTTCTCCCCTGCAAGACCAAATGGATAACCGCTTCCGTCATATTTCTCATGATGGGTCTGAATTCCCTGAAGCACTGCCTGGGAAATGGAATTACAGTCAAACAGCTTATCATAGGAAAGGCTGGGGTGCTGCTTCATAACCTCATATTCTTCGTTGGTTAAAGGCCCTGGCTTATTGGTGATTTCAATTGGAATATCAGTCTTTCCAATATCGTGGAGAAGACCGCACAGAGCCAGGTCATTCAGCTTGGATATAGGGAGCCCGATATAACGCCCGATGAGTACACTTAAAATCCCCACATACAGGCTGTGGGAATAGGTATAGCTGTCATAGTCTCTGATGTCGATCATCTGAAAAAGATACTTGTCCATGTTTAAAACATTCATAACGACGGTTTTGGCTACGTCGGCAATATTCTCATATATCTGTCTGCTGGTCTGAAAGGTGACTTTTTTCAGGCTTTCTTCAAATGTTTCCTGTATGCTGATCAGCATTTTGGCCTTTAATTCAGGTTCCACAATATCTACTGGCTCAATTCCTTCAGTCAGTTCAGTCTGAATATAAGCCCCCCTGAATTCCAATACTCATCATTCTGTTTATTGTGCGTTCATTCAGGACGTAGCCAGTTACGGCGAAAGGCAGCATTGGGTTTAAACCTGGTATGTTGCGGGCTAATTCCATACCTGCAGTCAATTTCTCAATTGGTAAATAAATCAATTCTTTGCACCTCAACAGACTATATGGCAGTCTCTTCTTTCTGTTCAGTAGTTTCCTTTTTATGTTAGAATTAGAAATAATTGTATATTAATATCTTAAATTATAGTTGGATTTGACAAATGCGTCAATGAAAATTTGATATCTGAGAGGTGGATTATTGTAGAAAATTGTGGTTTCAATTTGTACAATTATATTATACAGTGGTAAATTATGGTAATTTTAATATAAAATTAATTCATAAGAAATTAAAATAGAACCATTCATACTTGACCGTCATCCTGCATAAGTATGTAAAAACGTCCTAGCAGGGGGATTTTCTTGAAGGAATATATCGAAGAACGCGCGGTTGCGATCGCCAACTACATCATAGACTACCATGCAACCGTTAGGCAGACAGCAAAGAAATTTGGGATATCCAAATCTACGGTACATAAGGATGTGACAGATCGTTTAGAGCACATCAATCCGTCCCTGGCAGCCCGGGCCAGGGTCATCCTGGACATTAACAAATCCGAGCGCCATATCAGAGGCGGCCTCGCCACCAAGGAAAAGTATCAGCATCGCCTTCAGATGTGCAGTAAAAAAGATTTATAAACAAATGAGTGGGGAGACAGCCGCTGTTTGAGAAATGGTAGACGTTCTCAGACAGCGGCTGTTCTATTTCATGAAAGACAAAAATTTTACAAAAAACAGGTTGACATGAATCCGTAAAATATGTTATTCTTTACCCCAGTATGAAGAGACATTATCGTTTTCATGCAAATATTGACCACTTCGTAAGAAGTTAAGCCCAGACGGACAGGCGGGTCAGCTGCCGAACGTGGGAAACCACATTATTGATTGAGTTAGAAGCTCAAATTTTATAAGTTGATTACTTTATAATCAGTGCATCTGCACATCATCTTGTGAAACGATCAATAATAGCAGGGACAGTATATTTGCTATGTAGACTCGAAAACGGTAATTGTCATGAATAGTAAGCAGACGGAGGATGATTCCGTTAAATGATTCATGAGATTTCAGGCAGGTGATGTACATTCACCTGCTTTTTTTGATTGTAAGGAATTTTATTGCAGAGAGGTAATTTGCCATATGAACAGAGACGATCAGATGAGAGCTCCGATTTATGATGCTCTTGAGACATTTAGAAAGAAAAGAGTAGTGCCCTTTGATGTACCGGGGCATAAACGGGGAAGAGGAAATCCGGAGCTGGCACAGCTTCTTGGTGAGCGTTGTGTGGGGCTTGATGTAAATTCCATGAAACCCCTTGATAATTTGTGTCATCCCGTGTCAGTGATCCGGGATGCAGAACGTCTGGCTGCGGAGGCATTTGGAGCGGCAGATGCGTTTTTGATGGTAGGAGGAACTACTTCGGCAGTACAGAGCATGATTCTATCTGTCTGCAAAGCCGGAGATAAAATTATTCTTCCGAGAAATGTCCATAAAAGTGCCATTAACGCTTTAGTACTTTGTGGAGCAGTTCCTGTTTATGTTAATCCGGAAGTAAACAGCATGCTTGGGATTTCCCTTGGAATGGAGATCAGCCAGGTTGAGAAAGCAATTGAGGAAAATCCGGATGCTGTGGCAGTGTTTGTTAACAATCCCACTTATTACGGAATCTGTTCCGATATCCGTTCCATTGTGCGTCTGGCTCATGCACATGGTATGAAGGTTCTGGCAGATGAAGCTCATGGAACTCATCTTTACTTCGGTAAAAACCTGCCTGTTTCCGCTATGGCGGCAGGGGCAGACATGGCCGCGATTTCCATGCACAAATCAGGAGGAAGTCTGACTCAAAGCTCACTTCTCCTGCTGAATACCGGTGTGAACGGGGATTATGTGCGCCAGATCATTAACTTAACACAGACGACCAGTGCGTCCTACCTTCTTCTTTCCAGCCTTGATATCTCCAGACGGAACCTGGCGCTCAGAGGAGAAGAATCCTTTGCAAAGGTGACAGAAATGGCAGAGTATGCCAGGGAAGAAATCAATTCCATTGGGGGGATATTATGCATATGGCAGAGATTTGATAAATGGTACCAGCATCTTCGACTATGACGTGACCAAGCTTTCCGTTTATACCCTTGGAAATGGTCTGGCAGGAATTGAAGTGTATGACCTCCTTCGTGATGAATATGATATTCAGATTGAATTCGGAGATATCTGCAACATCCTTGCCTATATTTCCATTGGTGACAGAATACAGGATATAGAGCGCCTGGTAGGTGCTCTGGCAGATGTAGAGCGTCTTTATAAAAAAGACCGGACAGGTATGCTATCAGGAGAGTACATAGCACCAAAAGTGGTGATATCTCCCCAGAAGGCATTTTATTCAAAGAAGGTATCTGTTCCGGTAAAAGAATCAGCTGGTAAGATCAGCGGAGAGTTTGTGATGTGCTATCCGCCTGGAATCCCGATTTTAGCGCCTGGAGAGATGATTACGGAAGAAATTGTGGAATATATCGTCTATGCAAGAGAGAAGGGATGCTCCATGCAGGGAACAGAGGATCCGGCAGTGGAGAATTTAATGGTACTGACAGAGTAATTTCCGGTAAGTGGGAAAGATGGAGGAAAAGATGGAGATATGGTTTTCGGAATTGCATACATCCAATGTTAAGCTTTCCGTCCGGATTGACAAGCAGCTTTTTTCCGGCGAAAGTGAATATCAGAGAATCGATGTATTTGAATCCCAGGAATTCGGAAAGTTTGTGGCTCTTGACGGAGACATTGTTTTTTCGGACAAAGATGAATTTATTTATGATGAGATGGTTACCCATGTACCTATGGCAGTTCACCCCGATGTGAGGAATGTGCTGATTATCGGTGGAGGTGACGGAGGTGTGGCGAAGGAGCTTTTACAGTATCCTTCCATTGAGTCCATAGATGTGGTTGAGACGGATAAACTGTTTGTAGATGTATGCCGGGATATATTTCCTGAGGTGGCATGCGGTCTGGAAGATGAAAGAGTAAAGGTTTATTACGATGACGGACTTCGTTTTCTGAGAAACAAAAAAGAAGAATACGATCTGATTATCAATGATTCCACCGATCCGTTTGGACATACTGAGGGACTTTTCACCAAAGAGTTTTATGGAAGCTGCTATAAGGCACTTAAGAGTGACGGAATCATGGTTTATCAGCATGGCAGTCCTTTTTATGACGAAGATGAGCTGGCTTGCAGAAGCATGCACAGGAAGGTTTATCGTTCCTTCCCTATCAGCCGTGTTTATCAGGCTCATATTCCAACCTGCCCGTCAGGCTACTGGCTGTTTGGTTTCGCATCAAAAAAATATCACCCGATTAATGACTTTAAACCCGATAAATGGAACAAAATGAAAATAGAGACATGGTATTATACCACCAATCTTCACACAGGAGCATTTATGCTTCCAAAATATGTGGAAGATCTACTGGAAGAGGAGGAAAAGGAATGAGCAGATTATTAGTAATCGGATGCGGCGGAGTTGCCGCAGTAGCAATCAACAAGTGCTGCCAGAACAGCGAGGTATTTACAGACATTTGTATAGCAAGCAGAACAAAGGAAAAATGTGATGCGTTAAAAGCAAAGCTGGAAGGAAAGACAAAAACAAGAATTGAAACCGCAAGAGTTGATGCAGATCACACAGAGGAAGTCATTGCCTTAATAAAGAGCTATCAGCCCGATGCCGTGTTAAACGTGGCACTTCCCTATCAGGATTTAACCATTATGGATGCATGCCTTGCTGCAGGGGTGGATTACATCGATACAGCTAACTATGAGTCGGAAGATACGGAAGATCCCCAGTGGAGAGCCATCTATGAGAAACGTTGTGAGGAGCTTGGTTTTACGGCCTACTTTGATTATTCCTGGCAGTGGAATTACAGAGAGAGATTTGAAAATGCAAACATTACCGCTCTTCTTGGAACCGGATTTGATCCTGGCGTTACCAGTGTATTTTCCGCTTATGCTCTGAAGCATTATTTTGATGAAATTCACACCATCGATATTTTGGACTGTAACGGCGGTGACCACGGATATCCATTTGCAACAAACTTTAACCCTGAGATTAATTTAAGAGAAGTATCTGCAAACGGATCTTACTGGGAGGATGGCCACTGGGTTGAGACCAAACCTATGGAACTGAAATCCAAGTACAATTTCCCAGAGGTGGGTGAGAAGGACATGTATCTCCTTCATCATGAAGAGATCGAATCTCTGGCTAAGAACATTCCTGGCGTAAAGAGAATCCGCTTCTTTATGACCTTTGGACAAAGCTACTTAACACATATGAAATGTCTGGAAAACGTTGGAATGCTTTCAACAGCTCCCATCGAGTTTAATGGTCAGAGCATTGTTCCAATTCAGTTTTTAAAGGCACTTCTTCCTGATCCGGCGTCTCTGGGACCCAGAACAGTTGGTAAGACCAACATCGGATGCATTTTTACAGGAATCAAAGACGGAAAAGAGAAAACCATCTACATCTACAACGTATGCGATCATCAGGAGTGCTACAAAGAGGTGGAATCACAGGCAATTTCCTATACTACCGGAGTTCCGGCTATGATCGGTGCCATGATGGTAGTGACAGGACAGTGGAAAAAGCCAGGTGTGTTCAATGTAGAGGAATTTGATCCCGATCCATATATGGAGGCTTTAAATAAATGGGGACTTCCCTGGGTAGTCTGCGAAGATCCTGAGACTGTAACTGTGTGGAGACAGGAATAATCATGAAGATAGAGGAACTAAAGACTCCCTGCTACGTAATTGATGAGGGCAGGCTGACTGATAATTTAAAGATTTTAAACGGGGTGAGAGAGAGAACCGGATGCAGCATTCTTCTTGCACAAAAGGCGTTTTCCTGCTTTGCAGAGTATCCGTTAATTGCAAAATACATTGATGGAACCACTGCAAGCGGTTTGTATGAAGCCAGACTTGGCAAGGAGGAGATGGGACTTTCAAACCATGTTTTTGCCCCTGCTTATAAGGAAGCGGATTTTGAAGAACTGACAAAAATCTGTGACCACATTGTATTTAACTCTTTTTCCCAATTGAAAAAGTATAAGGACTGCCTTAAGGGTGTAAAAGCCGGTATACGGGTAAATCCACAATGCTCCACACAAGATGGGCATGCCATCTATGATCCCTGTGCACCCGGCTCAAGGCTGGGTGTGACAAGGGAGCAGTTTGAGGAGGAATATCTGCCTTATATCTCCGGCATACATTTTCATACTCTTTGTGAACAGAATGCAGATGCACTGAAAACCACTCTGGATGCAGTGGAAGAACAGTTCGGAGAATATTTTTCCCGGCTATCCTGGATTAATATGGGCGGAGGACATCATATAACCAGAGAGGATTATGATCTGGATCTTTTGGAATCCTGTATCAAAAGAATTCAGGACCGGTACGGACTTCGTGTTTATTTAGAACCTGGAGAGGCAGTTGCTTTAAATGCTGGCTATTTAGTGACAGAAGTGCTTGATGTGGTGGACAACGGAATTAAAACCTTAATTCTTGACGCTTCCGCATCCTGCCATATGCCGGATGTACTGGAAATGCCTTATCGTCCGCCGTTAAAGGACAGCGCAGATCCGGGAGAAAAGCCTTTTACTTACCGCCTGTCTTCCTGTACCTGCCTGGCTGGAGATGTAATCGGAGATTATTCCTTTGACTATGAGATAAAGCCTGGAGACAAACTGTATTTTATGGACATGGCTATTTACTCCATGGTGAAAAACAACACATTTAACGGCATGCCACTTCCTTCCATAGCGATTATGGATCAGGACGGAGAATGCCGCATTATAAAAGAATTTGGATACGAAGATTTTAAAAACAGGCTGTCTTAATGTGCCTGATATGAGGAATGAAATATGATAAAGCGATCCACAATGCCGGCAGGGGAAGGATTTTACATGCCGGGGGAATTTGAACCTCACAGAGGCTGCATCATGATCTGGCCCAGAAGGCCGGGGTCCTGGCCATATGGGGCGGTAAAAGCAAGAAAGGCTTTTGCAGAAATTGCAGAAGCCATTGCAGACAGTGAACAGTTAATCATGCTGACCCATGAGGATACTTATGACAATGCCAGAGCCATGCTTTCTGATCGGATTGAAGTGATGGTGATGGAATCTGACGATGCGTGGGCGAGAGATGTTGGTCCTACTTTTGTGAAAGATAAGTCAGGGCGCGTCAGGGGAATTGACTGGCAGTTTAATGCCTGGGGAGGTACCTTTGATGGCCTTTATCAGGACTGGGAGAAGGATAACCTTCTTGCAGGCCGGTTTTGTGAAAAGCTGGGATATGAAGTTTATGATGCCGGACATTTCGTTCTGGAAGGCGGTTCCATTCATTCTGATGGAGAAGGGACGGTACTGGTAACGGAAAGCTGTCTTTTAAGTAAGGGGAGAAATCCACTTCTGACCAGGGAGCAAATTGAGGCAAAGCTAAAGGAATATCTGGGAGCAGAGAAAATTATCTGGCTGAGGTATGGCATCTATCAGGACGAAACCAATGAGCATGTGGATAATGTCTGTGCGTTTGTACGACCTGGTGAAGTGGTGTTAGCCTGGACTGATGACAGAGAAGATCCTCAGTATGAAATGTCTATGGAGGATTTACGGATTCTTGAGAAAGAGACTGATGCAAAGGGCCGGCATTTTGTTGTTCATAAGCTGCCAATTCCTAAGAACCCTGTCTGTATTACGAAAGAGGAACTGGCTGGCTTTGCCTTTGAACCCGGTGAAGATGAACGGGAACCAGGTGAACGGCTGGCTGCCAGCTATGTGAATTTTTATATTTCTAACGGAGGGGTAATTGTTCCTCAGTTTGAAGATGAAAATGACAGGGAAGCAGTCCGTATTCTATCTGACTGTTTTCCCGACAGAAAGATTTATCCGGTCTATGCCAGAGATATTATTGCAGGCGGAGGAAATATCCACTGCATCACGCAGCAGATACCAAAAGGAGAAATAGATGAGAAAGGTAACAATTGCGGCAGTTCAGATGAAGTGCTGCCGGGAAGTTGATAAAAATATTGCCAGTGCAGAGAAGCTTGTAAGAAAAGCAGCAGCAGAAGGAGCAGAGATCATATTGCTTCCAGAGCTGTTTGAACGTCAATATTTCTGTCAGGAGAGACGCTACGAATATTATGAATATGCCAAGCCAGCTGAGGAAAATGATGCAGTTATTCATTTTTCCAGGATTGCAGCAGAGCTTTCTGTGGTAATTCCGGTAAGCTTTTATGAACGGTCTGGTAACACCATGTTTAATTCCGTAGCAGTTCTTGATGCAGATGGGACAAATCTGGGTATTTACCGGAAAATCCATATCCCCGATGACCACTATTATCAGGAAAAATTTTATTTTACTCCTGGAGATACCGGATTTAAGGTATTTGATACAAGATACGGAAAAGTAGGGATTGGGATCTGCTGGGATCAATGGTTTCCGGAAACAGCAAGAAGTCTTGCGCTTTTGGGTGCAGAACTGATTTTTTACCCCACTGCTATTGGAAGTGAGCCCATACTGGAATGTGATAGCATGGAACACTGGAGACGCTGTATGATGGGGCATTCTGCCTCCAACATTATACCAGTTATTGCCGCAAACCGCATTGGGGAGGAATCGGTATCACCCTGTGAGGAAAATGGCAATCAGAGTTCTTCTTTAAAGTTTTATGGATCCTCCTTTATTACTGACAGTACAGGTGCTTTAATTCAGTCGATGGGAAGAGATGAGGAAGGCGTGATTCTGGCAGAGTTTGAACTGGATGAGATCAGCAGAGACCGCAGAAACTGGGGACTTTTCCGGGACAGAAGACCGAAAGAGTACGAAATTATTTCAGAAAAGATCAAATAGCAGACGGGTATTTCCCTTCTCTGATAAAAAAGTTTCATAAAAATAGCTTACTCCCCATATAAATAGTAATAATCAATAAGTTGGGGAGTGCGCTATGAAGAGACTGTTTAACAGAAAATGGATGATTTTTTTCGGCCTCGCTATGTGGGTGCTGGTGGTTCGTACCTTAAGCGGGTGTACAGTAAACGGGGATAATGGAAACAAAGTACGGGATCTGGATTTCACTGTGGTTGCAGATACGGATATACCGCAGGAACTCAAACAGATAATAGCAGAAAAACAACAGTCACCCTTTAAACTGACTTACAGTGATGATAAAAATCTTTACATAGTAGTAGGATATGGAAAGCAGGCCAGCGGCGGTTACAGCATAGCAGTCAATGATCTTTATCTCACTGACAATTCCATCGTTCTTGATACGGAATTAATCGGTCCGGATAAGGGCGAGAACACAGGAACAGAACCATCTTATCCATTTATCGTGATCAAGACGGAGATGTCCGAACTTCCAGTTGTATTTCAATAAGGAATTATGTAAGAAAATAGCTGTTCTGTAAATAAGTTGCAGAGCAGCTATTTTAAATTTCTCTTTTTTCTTTTGCCGCCATATGTTATACTACTTCAAACAGGAGTCGAAAGTAAGGAGAAGAGGAAGGTTCGTATGATATTAAAAGATATATGGCTTGATGTGAAGGCGGTAAAGCAGCGGGATCCGGCAGCCAGGAATGAACTGGAAGTCCTGCTTTTGTATCAGGGGGGTTCATGCACTGATCTGGCATCGTTTTGCCCACTGGTTTTATCAGCACAAGATGTTTTTTATTGCAAGAATGATTTCCCAGACTGCCAGATTTTTTACACTGATTGAGATTCACCCCGGTGCGAAAATGGGGCATGGAATACTGATTGATCATGGTTGCGGCGTGGTAATCGGAGAAACTGCGGTTGTAGGGGATAACTGTACGATTTATCAGGGCGTTACTCTTGGCGGCGTCGGTCTAAATAAAGGAAAGCGCCATCCTACCCTTGGAAATAATGTGACAGTGGGAGCAGGAGCAAAGATTCTTGGTTCTTTTGAAGTAGGAGATAACTGTACCATAGCAGCCAATGCAGTACTTTTAAAGCCTCTGGAGAACAATGTGACGGCAGTGGGAATTCCCGCACGCGCGGTAAAAATTGACGGAGTTCCCATACCAAAGAAAGAAAGTAATATGGTTACCATGGAGCATTACTGCATGATGGAAGAACGTGTAAAGGAATTGGAAGAGAAACTTCATAAACTGGAAAACCCGCTTTCAGAAAAAGAGGAGAAATCCCAGGATTAGAATAAAAAAAGTATATTGGAACATGCACCTGCATACACTTTCTTAAAGGAATAAAAGAAGGTAAGGCAGGTGCTTTTTCATGTTGGAGCTGGTGAAGAAAAACATACATATGAATCGTTGGAAAGGAAACGCCACATCCCAGATCACGCTTGACGATGATTTCATTGTCCCTGACAGCATGGATGATGTGGAGCAGATTATTCTTAGTTCCGGTGAGATTACCATGGATTCCGTTAAGAACCAGGCGGAGCGGGTAGTAGTCCGGGGAAAGATGGATTTTACCATATTGTATCGGGGAGCAGAGGGCGGACTTTGTACATTAAGCGGGAGTATTAATTTTGAAGAACCAATTAATGTGCCGGGACTTGATGAGAAAGATTTAGTTTCAGTTACTTGCGACTTGGAAGATTTAAACGCAGGGATCATCAATTCCAGAAAATTAAGTGTAAAGGCGATTGTTACGCTTCAGGTAAAGGTTGAGACCCTTTGCGACGTAGATGCTGCCGTAGAAGTGGACACGAAACCCACCTCAGGCGATGCTCCCAGTGTAGAAACTCTTCGCAAAAAGGTGGATGTTGCAACAGTTGCTCTTCACCATAAGGACACGTTTCGGATAAAGGATACCATCAGCCTGTCTGGGAATAAGCCTAATATTGATCATATATTATGGAATGAAATGATATTAAGAGGCGTAACCACCAGGCCTACGAACGGAAAGATGATGCTTGACGGCGAACTGATGGTCTTTATTATTTATCAGGGAGAAGGGGAAAATGCTCCCGTTCAGTGGATGGAAGAAAGTATTCCATTTTCTGGAGAAATAGAGGTTCCGGATGTAACTGAAGACATGGTGCCGGTAGTTACAGTACGGCTGATTCACAAGGATATTGAGGCGAAGCCTGATTCAGACGGTGAGATGCGTGAAATTGATGTGGATGCAGTTCTGGAACTGGATATGAAGCTCTATAAAGAAGAAAGTATGGAGCTTTTAAATGACTTATATTCGACTAACCGTGATCTTGCGCTCCAGACTGGAGAAGCCTGTTTTGACAAGATCCTGACCAAGAATATGAGTAAATGTAAAATAGTTGAGAAAATAACCCTGGATCAGGCGGATCGGATCCTTCAGATCTGTCATAGTGAGGGTACCGTTAAAATTGACGATACAGAAGTGAAGGAAGACGGACTTCATGTGGAGGGTGTTCTGGAAGTAAAAATCCTTTATATGACCTCTGATGATACACAGCCCATTCAATGTGCAGTGGAGGATATTCCGTTCCATTTCCTGATCGAGGCTCCAGGAATTAATGATTCCACTATCTGTCAGCTAAATCCTGGACTGGAGCAGTTAAGTGCCGTTATGATTGGGGGAGGAAACGTTGAGGTGAAGGCAACCATTTCCCTTGATCTTCTGGCCTTACAGCCGGTTTGCGAACAAATTATTACCGGAGTAACGGATTCCCCCATGGACTTCAATAATTTGCAAAAACTTCCTGGAATTGTTGGCTATATTGTTCAGCCTGGCGATACTTTGTGGAAAATTGCTAAAAAATTCCATACAACTGTTGATACCATTATGACCACCAATGGTCTTACAGAAAGTACCATTAAGCCAGGAGACCGCTTAATTCTGGTAAAAGAGGTTTCATAAAATAAGTGCCAGACAAGAGCACCTGCTTTTGTCTGGCACTTTTGACAGGGATCTGCTGAATGATTTTAATAAAAGAGGGTAATATAAATATTGTTATTCACATATCGGCAAGTCCTGTTATATAATATATTATAGCTTAAGCTTTGTTCAACCATCGACGGCGCCATAACGCATCCAGCTGGTGCTTAAGATAGATGACAGGTTAGCCTGGGCGGTAGTGACGCGATTGCAAGGCGTTATTACCGTTTACATAGCATCATATTTACAGATGGAGAAGGAAAATGAATTATACTTATTTGGTCAAATGTGCGGATAATACTCTCTACTGCGGATGGACAAACCATTTAGAAAAGAGAATGGAAGCCCATAATCAGGGAAGGGGTGCCAAATACACAAAGACAAGGAGACCGGTGGAACTGGTCTATTATGAATCTTATCCAACAAAGGAAGAGGCTATGCGCCGTGAAGTGCAGATTAAAAAGCTTTCCAGAAAGGACAAGCTGTTTCTGATCGAAAAATCTGAAAGTCTCCATTGACTTTTTCACTTTCTTACTTTAGTATAGTAAATTATTACATCAAGGAAAGACTATATTGACGGAGGAATCTGGAATGGATCAGTTTGAGCATGTAGCAGTAATAAAGAAAGCAAATATTTACCATGGCGGAAAGGTAACCAGCCGCACAATTTTGTTTGAAGACGGAACCAGAAAGACTCTGGGAATCATTTTACCAGGAGAATATGAATTTGGTACAGATGAGAAAGAGCTCATGGAAATTCTTGGTGGTAACTTAAAAGCCCTTCTTCCAGGCAGCGAGAACTGGGAAATTTATGAGGCAGGACAGGCTTTTACGGTACCCGCCTCCAGCAGATTTAAAGTTTCAACGGATGAAGTAACGGATTATTGCTGTTCCTATATAAAGGAATAGAGAAAAAAGAAGACTGATCGGGCATTCTGGTGAATGCACTCAGTCTTCTTTCTATTTTAAGTTAAGCCACAAAGTGATACATGAGAATGTAGTGACAGAAACTTCCTCCCATTACAAACAGATGAAACAGTTCATGATTGCCAAAGCTCTTATGTCTGGATTGAAACAAAGGAAGCTTTAACGCATAGATAATGCCTCCAATTGTATAAATCAGTCCGCCTGCAAGAAGCCAGATAAAGGCAGCAGGAGGAAGTGCTAATACAATTTTACGAAAAGCCAGAACACAGATCCAGCCCATGGCAATATAAATGACAGATGAAAACCACCTTGGACACATTACAAAGAACGCTTTAATAATCATTCCTAAGATGGCAATGCCCCATACAAGAGCAAGAAGGCTTAAACCAGTTTTGTCACCCAGAACAATTAAACAGACTGGAGTGTAAGTTCCCGCAATCAGGATAAATATCATCATGTGATCTAATTTTTTCAACAGCTTATTAATCTTAGGTGAAATATCAAGGGTATGATAAATGGTGCTGGCTGCGTAGAGAAGCACCATGCTGATGCAGAATACCGCCAGGGCTGCAAGATGAAGTTCTCCGTCTGCAGAAGCTTTGATCAGCAGGGGAGTAGCGGCAATCAGGGCGAGAAGCATGGCTATAAAATGAGTGCCTGCGCTAACGGGATCTTTAATTTTTATGTTCATAGTAAAAACCTCCTTGCATGAGAAATAAAAAACATGTGATGTAGTATTGAAAACTATGTTATATCTTTTTATATACTATACACTTTTGGAGAAAAGAATGCAAGTATTTTTTGAGTTTCAAAGTAAAAATCTTCATTGCTATTATTGACCATTTGAAATATAATCAATGAAACAAAAGTGTTAAAAAGAGAGGAATATAACCATATGAACAATACGGTGAAGGAACTGATGGAGAGAAAGTCAGTCCGTGTTTATGAGGACAGGCAGATTGAGCAGGAAAAGAAGGCGGCTATCGTGGAAGCAGCACTGCAGGCACCTACGGCTGGTAATATGACCTTATATTCCATTATAGATGTGACGGATCCAGAGTTAAAACAGAAGTTGTCTGTAACCTGTGACAATCAGCCATTTATTGCAAAGGCTCCTATGGTTCTTGTGTTTGTGGCAGATTATCAGAAATGGTACGATCTTTTTTGCAAGTATGAGGATACAGTCAGAACTCCCGGAATGGGGGATTTTATGCTGGCAGCCGATGATGCGTTAATCGCAGCACAGAACGCGGTTGTTGCAGCAGAGTCAATGGGAATTGGATCTTGTTATATTGGGGATATTCTAGAACAGTATGAAACTCACCGGGAATTATTTTCTCTTCCCAGATATGCTGTGCCAGCTGCAATGGTGGTTTTTGGCTATCCTGTTCCCCAACAGACAGAGAGAGTGAAGCCGAAACGATTAAGACCGGAGGCGGTTGTATTTGAAAATACTTATCGCCGTATGGAGCCGGAAGAATTTCAACATGAATTAAATAAGGTCACAGACAGAGGTGAAGATTTTGAACGGTGGATCCGGGCATTCTGCCAGCGCAAATGGAATTGCGATTTTAGTATTGAAATGAGCCGCTCTGTTAAGGCTATGATGAATCAGTGGGAAAATAAGGAGCAGCAGACGGATGAAGCTTAATATATTATTTGAGGATGATGATATTCTTGTGGTGGAAACCGGCAGGAATTGAGTCTCAGTCCGGGAAGACGTTTGAACCGGATATGGTCAGTGAAATAAAGAAACATATCAACATACAATCCACAAAGAATGGGGAGCCATATGTGGGAGTTATCCACAGACTGGACAAACCTGTTGGCGGCGTAATGGTTTATGCAAAATCTCAAATTGCCGCAGAGGCTTTAAGCAGACAGGTTTCCGGGCAGCAGATGGAAAAAAATTATTATGCTGTTGTTTGTGGAAAACCTGTGGATAACTTTTGCACCTACGTGGATTATTTGTGGAAAGATGGAAAAAACAATTGTTCAAAAATTGTGGAAAAGGGGATAAAAAGTGCAAAACCCGCAGAACTGGATTATTGGTTTGTGGACAGCAAAATTTATGATGGTAAGGAAGTGAGCCTTCTTAAAATAAAGTTAAAAACCGGACGGCATCACCAGATCCGTGTACAGATGGCAGGACATGGCACACCTTTGTGGGGAGACCGTAAGTATAATCCTGAATTTCAGAATCATTTTACAAAAGGAAATGTTGCTCTTTTTGCATCCAGTCTCTCATTTATTCACCCAAAAACAAAAAAGAAGATGACATTTTCCATAAAGCCAAAAGAAGGATTGTTTGAGCTTTTTTCCTGGCAGGATGCATTTTAAAAGGAATTTTTTACTATGATGGTTTCTGCATAATTTTTTGCCGTTTGATTCATAATAACAGTGTACAAAAGAAGTACAAATCAGAAACAGGTGAGTCCATGGAGAAACCGAGCAGGAAACTGAAGAAAACAATTTTAATATTGGGAGTTACAGGGGCGGTCTATTTAAGCTTTAGATTTTTGCTGCCTCTTGTGATTCCCTTTTTGATTGCATATGTATTTGCCCTTTCTCTCCGGCCCTCTGCCCTTTGGATCGAAAGGAAAACCCGGTTCAATTATAAAAAAAGAGTGATTTCCCTCCCTCTTGCCCTGATTGGGGGAATTGAAATCCTTCTTTTTATGATCGTACTTGGCGTATTTCTTTATTTTGCAGGCAGAAAGCTTTTTTTAGAGGCAAAGCTGCTGCTAGAAAATCTTCCTAAGATATTAGATGGTATCAACGCCTGGCTTATGGATAACTGTTCCTTTGTAGAACGATTTTTGAAGCTGCCTGAGGGTTATATGGTGAACGTGGTCAGTGATATTTTAATTGGTGGGGAAGCTGCCATAAAAAGCAGGGCTATGCCTTTTTTAATGTCTAATTCCATGACCGTGTTAAAATGGGTGGTACAGCTGACTGTTATTTTGGTGATTTTAATGATAGCTACTGTTTTATCTCTGCAGGAGATGGATGATATTCGCACCCGGCGGGATAATTCCATGTTCTGTTACGAATATGCAATGCTTGGTAACCGTCTGATGACAGTAGGAAGTGCATGGTTAAAGACTCAGGCAACCATTATGCTGTTTACAATGATAATCTGTTCTGTGGGATTGTTTCTTTTAAAAAACCCATATTTTATTTTATTGGGTATTATAATTGGATTACTGGATGCCATGCCTATATTCGGAACCGGAACTGTTTTAATACCCTGGGCACTGATTGCTCTTGTAGAAAAAAAATGGTTTACTGGAATAGGCCTTATTATTATTTATATTATCTGCTATTTTATAAGAGAAATAATGGAAGCTAAGATTATGGGAGGAAAGGTGGGGTTAACACCTTTGGAAACTCTTGTTGCCATGTATGTGGGGCTGCAGTTATTTGGAATTCTGGGATTTATTCTGGGACCAATCGGGCTTTTGATTATTGAAGATATCGTGGAGCTTTATGAGGGAACGTGCTATAATGACCAAAAGAATGACAGGAAAAATGAAAAAGGAGAGGTGCCATGAACCCGGAACAATTAATACAATTTCTAAGAATCCTGGAAAAATTAAAATGCAACACCCGGCATAACTGGACGACGAACGGAAGGCAGGAAAGTGTGGCGGAGCACAGCTGGCGGCTGGCTGTGCTTGCGATGCTGATGGAAGATGATTTTCCTGAGCTGGATATGAATAAGGTTATCCGCATGTGTCTGATCCATGACTGGGGGGAAGCTGTTACCGGAGATATTCCAGCATTTATTAAGACAGAGGCGGACGAAGAGATAGAGGCTGATGCGATTGAAACACTGCTAAAGAGTCTTCCGGAAACGATTTCTTCTGGTTTTTTAAACATGTTTAAGGAAATGTCGGATCTTACCTCGGATGAAGCCATACTGGTAAAGTCTCTTGATAAAATTGAAACATTAATCCAGCATAACGAAGCCGGTTCCGGTACATGGCTGCCTCTGGAATACGATTTAAACTTAACTTATGGCAATGAAGTCTGCGGGCATTTTGAAAAGACGCAGCAGCTTCGTGATAAAGTAAGAGAGCATACGTTACGGATTATCAATGAGGAGAGAAGATAACATCGTGAGTGATACATATGAACAGATATTGAAAGAAATAAAAAATTTGAGAAAAGAACTTCATGCCTGTCCGGAAAAATCCGGATCTGAGAAGGAGACCATGAAGCGCTTGAAAGATTTTTTGAAATCCAGGACTTCTCTAAAGATTATTGATTGTGATACGTGGTTTTACGCTGTACATGAGGAAGAGGGAGCCTGGATCAGCAAGGCATTCCGAGCTGATATGGATGCTGTGATGGGAGAAGACGGCCGGCCTTTTCATGGCTGTGGGCACGATGGTCACAGTGCCGTGCTGGCCGGATTATGTCTTTTGCTGGAGGGTAGAAAGACGGGGAGCAATGTATATGCAATTTTTCAGCCAGCAGAAGAAACCGGTCAGGGGGCCAAGATCTGCAGCAGAATTCTGGAGGAGAAAGGAATACGGGAAATATACGGATTTCATAATCTGCCTGGATATCCCTCAGGAAAAGCAGTGGTGAAAAAAGGAACCTTTGCCTGTGCTTCCAGAGGGCTCATACTGAATCTGGAAGGAAGGCAGTGCCATGCAGCCTATCCGGAGGAGGGGATCAATCCTGCATGGCTGATTGCTGAATTGATTAGTAGTCTGCCATCACTGACAGAAAAGGCTGGTTCTCAGGGAATGGTGCTTGCTACCATTATTGAAGTGAAGGCAGGAGGAGGAAATTTTGGAGTTTCTCCTGCTGACGGGAAGCTGGCATTAACTATCAGGGCAGAGCGATTGCCGGAATTAAACCGACTTCAGTCTTCCATACTTTCACTTGCCCAAAAGCGTGCGGTTGAAGGAGGATTAAAGTTTCAGTATCAGATATTGGACGAATTTCCCGATACATACAATGAACCTGATATGGCTGATGCCTGCAAAAGGAGATTTGAGGTAGGGAACATCCCTTATCTGGAAGAGAATGCACCCTTTCGATGGTCGGAAGATTTTGGCTGGTATTTAATGAAAACTCCTGGATTGTTTTTTGGTGTGGGAGCAGGAGAGGATTGTCCAGGTCTTCATACGGCTGCCTATGAATTTCCAGATGAGATTATGGAATCTGCAGTACGGGCGTTTGAAGCACTTTTATAGGAAATGTCTGGGAAAATGCTTTGTCCTCCTCTTGACAAACATATTTAAATAACGTAAAATCAACCATACAATCTATAAAATTATAGGAAATATGACGTTGAAGAGGATTAATAAGTAATGATGTATCACAGAGAGAAGGCCCTTAGCTGAAAAGCCTTTATACCACTCATCACCCAACCTGCCTCGGAGTCCCGCAGAAAACTGCGGCGCGTATCCGGCGTTATCGGATTCAAAGTGAGCCGCATGAAAGCAGCGGCTAAATTGGGTGGCACCGCCGAGCTGTTCGGTCCCTTTTACAGGGATTGGATGGCTCTTTTTGTATCCATCTATGCCCAAAAAGCGTGGGCAGGAATAATGAAATACCCTACGGGTATCCCTTTATGCCCAAAAAGCGTGGGCTTTAACAATGAAACACCCTACGGGTATCCCTTTATGCCCAAAAAGCGTGGGCTTTAATAATGAAAGGAGAGATTAGTCATGGCAAAGGACAAGAAATTAGTAGAGGCAATCACATCCATGGATGTAGATTTTGCACAGTGGTACACAGACGTAGTTAAAAAAGCAGAATTAATCGATTACTCCAGTGTAAAAGGCTGTATGGTAATTAAACCAGCAGGTTATGCAATCTGGGAAAATATTCAGAAGGAACTGGATTTCAGATTTAAGGAAACAGGCGTAGAAAATGTTTATATGCCGATGTTCATTCCGGAAAGTTTATTAGAGAAAGAAGATCACGTAGAGGGGTTTGCTCCGGAAGTTGCCTGGGTAACTTATGGAGGACTGGAACCATTACAGGAGAGGCTTTGTGTAAGACCTACATCTGAAACCTTATTCTGTGATTTTTATTCCAGAGAGATTCAGTCTTACCGGGATCTTCCCAAGTTATATAACCAGTGGTGCTCCGTAGTTCGCTGGGAAAAAACAACCAGACCATTCCTTCGCTCCAGAGAATTTTTATGGCAGGAAGGTCATACCGCTCATGCTACTGCTGAAGAAGCTGAGGAAAGAACAGAAATGATGTTGAACTTATACGCCGATTTCTGCGAAGAAGTTCTTGCAATGCCTGTTATCCGCGGACAGAAAACGGATAAAGAAAAATTTGCCGGTGCAGAGGCTACTTATACTATTGAGGCCCTGATGCATGACGGAAAAGCTCTTCAGTCCGGAACCAGCCATAACTTCGGAAGCGGATTTGCAAAGGCTTTCGAGATTCAGTATTCAGATAAGGAAAATAAGCTTCAGTACGTTCACCAGACCTCATGGGGATTAACTACCAGACTCATCGGAGCTATTATTATGGTTCATGGTGATGACAACGGGCTTGTACTTCCTCCAAGAATTGCTCCGGTTCAGGTTATGATCGTTCCTGTACAGCAGCAGAAGGAAGGCGTTCTTGAGAAAGCGTATGAATTAAAGAATGTTCTTTCTAATTATAAAGTAAAAGTTGATGATTCAGATAAGAGTCCTGGCTGGAAATTCAGCGAATCTGAGATGAGAGGAATCCCGGTTCGTGTTGAGATCGGACCAAGAGATATTGCTGAAAATCAGGCTGTTCTTGTCCGCCGTGATACACATGAAAAAATGACAGTATCCTTAGATGAATTAAATGAAAAAGTTGGAGAACTTTTAAATACCATTCAAAGCGATATGCTTGCCCGTGCCCGTGCTCATAGGGATGCCCATACTTATGAGGCTGTGGATATGGACAGCTTTGTAAAAACTGTGGAAGAGAAACCAGGCTTTGTTAAGGCAATGTGGTGTGGATCCCAGGAGTGTGAGGATAAGATCAAGGAACTGACTGGCGCCACATCCAGATGTATGCCATTTAAGCAGGATCATCTGTCCGATACCTGCGTTTGCTGCGGCAAGCCGGCAGTAAAAATGGTTTATTGGGGCAGAGCTTATTAATCAGGAAATATAAAGATGCAGGAGGAAATGCAGTGATAACAATTCAGGTACCAGATGCAGCAGGAAGGATCATAAAACAACTGAATACCCATGGGTTTGAGGCATATGCGGTGGGCGGATGTGTGAGAGACAGCCTGCTTTTACGGGTACCAAAGGATTGGGATATCACCACCTCCGCAAAACCAGAACAGGTTAAGGAAATATTTGCAAGAACGGTTGATACGGGGATTTTGCACGGTACAGTAACCGTGCTGATGGAACACGAAGCCTATGAAGTGACAACCTACCGCATTGATGGAGAGTATGAAGATGGAAGACACCCCAAGTCTGTGGAATTTACCGGCAATCTGCTGGAAGATTTAAAACGAAGGGATTTCACCATCAATGCGATGGCATACAGTGAAAGAGACGGGCTGGTAGATGCCTTTGGCGGAGTCAGGGATTTGGAAGCCGGGATTATCCGCTGTGTGGGAAATCCTTTGGATCGTTTTAATGAGGATGCTTTGCGGATACTCAGGGCCATCCGGTTTTCTGCACAGCTGGGATTTGAAATTGAAGAGGAAACCAGTAAAGCCATTTCCGCAATTGCACCAAATATGGAAAAAAGTGAGTAAAGAGAGGATTGCTGTAGAACTGACTAAGCTTCTTCTCTCTGACTATCCTGAAAAAAAATGGGAGCTGTATTTGAAAGCGGGATTGCACCTTATGTTTCTCAGCATTTTAACACGCTAAAAGAGGACTCTTTCAGCTTGAAAAGCTTAAAATGCTGCCTTCCAGCAAGCATGTACGCTGGTCTGGTCTTTTGCGTTTCTTAGACCCAAAGGAGGCGGCAGGAATTTTAAAAGAACTGAAACTGGACAATGATACTGTTGATCAGGTTAAAATCCTGGCTGAACTATGGAAGAATGAAATTCCTGCGTCAAAGCCGGAAATCAGAAAAGTTATGAGCAGAATTAATGCTCCATTATTTGATGATCTCCTGAACTTTCAAACCATATTTTTAAACGGTTCTTATCTGGAACAGCTAAAAACCGTGAGACAGTATGCCGGGGAAATCATTGATGATAGAGACTGTATCTGCCTGAAGGATATGGCAGTAACCGGAAGGGATCTGATTGAAGCAGGTGTAAAACCCGGTCCCCAGATGGGTGAAATACTGGAATCATTATTTGACCAGGTCTTAAAAAATCCGGAACATAACAGCCGTGAATATCTTCTGAATTATTCCAAAGATCTCTTCTGAAAACAGACCTGGGCATGGATAACTTTCCCCTGGAGTTTGCATATTTTTTTCTGCCCCTTCATACCCTAGAAGTAGCTGATTAGCTAAGAGTTGGAGGGGTGGTTGTGAACGAGAAATACACAGAGGTGCTTTCGCAGTATGAGCTTGAAATTCTGGATGTGAAACGCGGCCGGGGCGCCTGGCTGTGTGAAACAGATCAGGGGCTTAAGCTGCTGAGGGAATATAAAGGAACCATCAAGCGCCTGGAATTTGAGGATCAGGTATTTTTACAACTGGAAGAAACCGGCCACTTGAGTGTGGATCGCTACGTTAGAAATAAAGAAGGTGAAATTCTTTCCAGTGCAGAGGATGGCACCAGATGGATTGTGAAAAACTGGTATTCAGACCGGGAATGTAATTTAAAGGATAGTAAAGAGGTTCTTTGCGCCATTGAACGGATTGCTTTATTACATAAAATGTTTCGCAATGTAAAGTTTAAAGAAGAATGGAACTTAGGCTCCATTCTGGTACAGCAGCCGGCAGAGGAGATGGAACGTCACAACAGGGAACTGATACGAGCCCGCAGTTTTATCCGCAGTAAAGAAAAAAGTCCGAATTTGAACTATGTGTCATGGGAAATTATGACGTATTTTTTGATCAGGCTATGGAAGCCTGTAAAGGACTTGCAGGCTTTTGTGAGGAATGCGGGATTGGGGAGGGGTATTTGTGTCATGGGGATTTAAACCAGCATCATATTCTGATGTGCACTCATGACGTTGCAATTGTAGAATTTAACCGGATGCACAGAGGCATGCAGATGGAGGATCTTTATCACTTTATGAGGAAGGCTATGGAAAAGCATGACTGGAATTTAAAACTGGGTATGTCCATGCTTGATACTTATTCAAAAGTGCTTCCTTTGTCAGGTGCAGACAGGACCTGCCTGTATTATCTGTTTTTGTATCCGGAAAAATACTGGAAGCAGATTAACTTTTATTATAATGCCAATAAGGCCTGGATACCGGCCAGAAATATTGAAAAACTAAGGGATCTGGAGATTCAGCAGCCTATGCGGAATCTTTTCCTGTCGAGAATAAAATAATGGGAATCTGCTTTCCTTTTGCCATGTTATGATTTATAATAACCATAATATGAAGTGGAGAGAAGGGAGCATTTTGCTTATGAAAGATTACAGAAGCATCTATGAAGAATGGTTATCAAATCCATACTTTGATGAGGCGACGAAAGAAGAACTCCAAAGAATTAAAGATGATGACAATGAAATCAAAGAGCGTTTCTACCAGGATCTGGAATTCGGTACCGCCGGTTTAAGAGGCGTGATCGGAGCAGGCATCAACCGCATGAACATCTATGTGGTCAGAAAAGCCACCCAGGGTCTTGCAAATTATATCATAAAACAGGGCGGAGCCCACAAAGGCGTAGCCATAGCATATGACTCCAGACATATGTCTCCGGAATTCGCAGAGGAGGCTGCACTGACACTTGCTGCCAATGGTATCAAAGCATATAAGTTTGAATCTCTGCGCCCTACTCCGGAGCTTTCGTTTGCTGTGAGAAACCTGGGCTGTATCGCAGGCCTTAATATAACCGCCAGCCACAATCCTCCGGAATATAACGGATATAAGGTTTATTGGGAGGATGGCGCACAGTTTACACCTCCTCACGATCAGGGAGTTACTGCTGAGGTTTTAGCGATTACAGATATTTCTACGGTTAAGATCATCACAAGAGAAGAAGCTGTTGCAGCAGATAAATATGAGATAATCGGTGCGGCTGTAGATGATGCTTACATTGCACAGGTAAAGGCTCAGGTTATGAATCAGTCTGCAATCCATGAGATGAAGGATGAACTTTCCATCGTTTATACCCCCTCTCCATGGTACAGGCAATGTTCCGGCCAGAAGAGTCTTAAGAGAGCTTGGATTTACCAAGGTTTATGTGGTGCCAGAGCAGGAACTGCCAGATGGAGATTTTCCCACTGTCAGCTATCCCAATCCAGAGGCGGAGGAAGCCTTTCAGCTGGGTCTTTCCCTGGCGAAAGAAAAGGATGCAGATCTGGTTTTAGCCACAGATCCTGATGCAGACCGTCTGGGTGTTTATGTAAAGGATTATAAATCAGGAGAGTATATTCCACTCACCGGCAATATGTCCGGTTTCCCTGCTCTGCGAATATGTATTAAGCCAGAGACAGGAACGTGGTGACATCCCATCTGACGGACAGGTGGTAAAGTCCATCGTAACCACTAATCTGGTGGATGCAGTGGCTAAGTCTTACGGATGTGAACTCATTGAAGTGCTCACTGGATTTAAGTATATCGGGCAGCAGATTTTAAAGGAAGAGGCTACCGGCTATGGTACCTACTTATTTGGTCTGGAAGAAAGCTATGGATGCCTGATCGGCACCTATGCCAGGGATAAAGATGCAATCTCTGCAACGGCCGCTCTCTGCGAGGCTGCCGCTTATTATAAGACAAAAGGCATGAGTCTTTGGGATGCCATGATTGCAATGTATGAGAAATATGGATACTATAAAGATGCGGTTAATTCAATCGGATTAAAAGGCATTGAGGGTCAGGCAAAGATCCGTGCAATTATGGAAGCCATGAGAAGTAATACACCAACAGTGTTTGGCGGATATAAAGTTCTTTCAGCAAGAGATTATAAGTCAGATACAGTAAAGAATATGGAAACGGGAGCGGTTAACCCCACTGGTCTGCCGTCTTCTGACGTGCTTTATTATGAACTGGAAGAAGATGCTTGGCTATGCGTCAGACCTTCCGGAACAGAGCCTAAGATTAAGTTCTATTATGGTATTAAGGGAAGTTCAATGGCAGATGCAGAAGAGAAATCTGCGAAGCTGGGGAAAGCTCTTATGGCAATGGTAGATCAAATGATATAAATATAAAAAAGAAGGATCCAGTTAAGAGATCCTTCTTTTTTTATTTTTTGAATTTTTTTGCATTTTCCTTTAATTCCCGAAGTGCTTCCCCAAACATACGGGATGAAGCAGAAGGGTTACGTCTGAGAAGACCTTTAGGGTAAAATGTAAGTCGGCTTGTTAATTTTTCCCTGGTTTCAGTCAGAGCCTGAAGCCTCTCTGCCAAAGCGGATTCCTTAATGGCATTGGTCGTTTCTGTTTTAAAAGAAGTAAGCTTAACCATAGTTTCTTCTTTTACAGAAGCCGCCATTTGCATGGTTTCAGATTTTAACTCGGAAACCTTCTGGGCGGTTTCGGCTTTTAACAATGACATCTGTACCTGAACCTCTTCCAGCTCCGCCCTGATTTTAGTTAAGGATTCCAGTACCTTGCCAAGATCAAGAGCTGCCTTGGTGGATTGAACGGTGTCATACACAAATAGAATGCCAATCCCGGTTACCAGGAAGATACACGCCGTTGCACTCAGGTGAAACACCAGCCATTGTAAGGGGCGGTGAACCACTTCTGTTAGAAGAATGGTGAGAAAGCCCCAGGCGATGGAAGTTCCCAGACAGACATATCCGTTTAAATTAAAAGGGTTTTTACTGTAATCCCAGTATTTCATTTTAAATAACCGTTCCATGATATAACCGGTTAAGTACTCAAGAACAGAAGCCCCGACCATACCAAAGAGAAAAACGAGAAGCAGGTTGCCTTTCACAGGAAGAGACAGAAAAAGCATAAGGATTGCGCCGCTGCCATAGAGCGGGAGTAAGGGAAGTCTTAAAAAATCCACGGTTTACAAAATGAAAGCTCCTAACGGAAACATAAGTCGATTCGATTACCCAGCCAATAAAGCAGTAGATGAAAAAAAACAGCAGCCACTGATACCATGTATATACGTACATGCTTAGATTCCTTTCTTCATGTATTCATGTTGGATCTATCATATACGGTTTTGTCCGTTTTTTGCAACCAAAATGCGCAAGAGTAAGGTAAAATATGCTTGCCTTAATTGCTCGGTTCATGTAGAATTATGATGTTTCGGTTAGTGGAATTGCACTTATGAAGGAGTTTTTTGATGAGTATATTAAACGTAGAGCATTTGACCCATGGATTTGGAGACCGCGCCATCTTTCAGGACGTGTCATTCCGGTTATTAAAAGGAGAGCACATCGGCCTGATCGGAGCCAATGGAGAAGGTAAATCCACATTTATGAATATCATAACGGCGAAGCTTCAGCCGGATGAAGGAAAAGTTGAGTGGTCAAAGAGAGTCCGTGTGGGCTATTTAGACCAGCATACCGTATTGGAAAAAGGGATGACCATCCGCGACGTATTAAAAAGCGCATTTGCTTTTTTGTTTCAGATGGAAGAACAGATGAATGAGATCTGCGACCGTATGGGAGAAGCAGACGAAGAGACCATGAATTCCATGATGGAAGAGCTTGGCACAATTCAGGATTTATTAATGGCTCATGATTTTTATATCATTGATTCCAAGGTGGAAGAAGTGGCCAGAGCATTGGGATTAAGCGATATGGGTATTGATAAGGATGTAACCGAACTGAGCGGAGGCCAGAGAACCAAGGTTCTTTTGGGAAAGCTTCTGTTAGAGAAGCCGGATATCCTTCTTTTGGACGAGCCTACCAATTACCTGGATGTTCAGCATATTGAATGGCTGAAACGTTATCTTCTTGAGTATGAAAATGCGTTCATTCTGATATCCCATGATATTCCGTTCTTAAACAGCGTGGTAAATATTATCTATCATATGGAAAATCAGGCATTAGACCGCTATGTAGGTGATTATGACAAGTTCCAGGAAGTATATGCTGTAAAACGGGCTCAGCTGGAATCAGCTTATAAGAGGCAGCAGCAGGAAATCGCAGAGCTGGAGGATTTTGTGGCGCGGAACAAAGCCCGGGTTTCCACCAGAAATATGGCCATGTCCAGACAGAAAAAGCTGGACAAGATGGATGTAATTGAGCTTTCAAAAGATAAACCAAAACCTGAGTTTCATTTTATGGAAGCCCGTACTGCAGGAAAACTGATATTTGAGACAAAGGAACTGGTGATTGGATACGAGGAACCATTATCAAAACCACTGAATCTGATCATGGAAAGAGGAGAAAAGGTAGTTTTATCAGGAGCCAACGGAATTGGTAAGACTACTTTATTAAAAAGCATTCTGGGACTGACACCTTCTTTAAAAGGAAACGTGGAACTGGGAGATTATCTTTCCATTGGTTATTTTGAGCAGGAGATGGCTCCTGGAAATACAACTACCTGTATTGAAGAGATCTGGAAAGAGTTTCCTTCCTATACCCAGTATCAGGTTCGATCTGCTCTTGCCAAATGCGGACTTACCACCAACCATATTGAAAGCCAGGTTCGGGTGCTCAGCGGAGGCGAACAGGCAAAGGTCCGTTTGTGTAAGCTGTTAAACAGAGAGACCAATGTTCTGTTGCTGGATGAGCCGACCAACCATCTTGATGTGGAGGCAAAAGAAGAGTTAAAAGGGCGCTGAAGGAATATAAGGGCAGTATCCTTTTGATCTGCCATGAGCCGGAGTTTTATGAGGGAGTTGCAACGAAAGTAATTGACTGTCGGGAGTGGGCGTTAAAGTTATCCTGATAATACAAAAAGACGGGATTTGATTTCTTGAAAAAGAATCAAGTCCCGATTTTAGATAAAAAAAAATCCGCTTCCACAATGGGGAAACAGACTGGTTAATCTTTTAGGGGGGCCGGACGGTTTGCACCGTCCGGTATGAGTATGAAAAAGCTTTGTGATTTCAAGTAAGTTACTTGAAACAAAAGGCCCGTCATCCTTTCGGATAACGTATTATCAGTATATGATATAAATGTGAAGAAAATGTGTCCCATACATTAAAAAAACATAAACAAAATAAAAATTAAAAAAACCCTTTCAAAACGTAATGTTATTGTATATAATAAGATAGAAAATGCGACTTCATTTACCAATTAACATAAATTTGAAGATAAAGGAAACCCTGGGAACAGGATACAGCGAACAGGAGGAAGATTATTATGATGATGTCTAATGACATTGGAATTGATTTAGGTACAGCAAGCATACTGGTTTATATCAAAGGAAAAGGTGTAGTTTTAAAAGAGCCGTCAGTTGTGGCCATAGACCGTGATACCAATAAAATAAAGGCAATCGGAGAAGAAGCAAGGCTGATGATCGGAAGAACACCCGGTAATATTGTAGCAGTCAGACCTTTGCGTCAGGGTGTTATTTCTGATTACACAGTAACAGAAAAGATGCTGAAGTATTTTATCAACAAAGCAGTAGGAAAGAAAACTTTAAGAAAGCCAAGAATCAGTGTCTGCATCCCAAGCGGTGCCACTGAAGTTGAAAAGAAAGCAGTAGAAGATGCAACTTATCAGGCAGGAGCCAGAGAAGTAGCGATTATTGAAGAGCCGGTTGCAGCAGCGATTGGGGCTGGAATTGATATTTCCAAGGCATGCGGTAATATGATTGTTGATATCGGCGGCGGTACTTCCGATATCGCAGTTATCTCATTAGGCGGAACAGTTGTCAGCACTTCCATTAAAGTGGCTGGTGATGATTTTGATGAGGCTCTTGTCCGCTATATGCGTAAGAAGCATAACCTTTTAATTGGGAGAGAGAACAGCAGAAGAGATTAAGATCAACATCGGTGCTGCTTACCGCAGACCAGAAGTTTTAACCATGGAAGTAAGAGGAAGAAACTTGGTAACAGGTCTTCCAAAAACCATTGTAGTAACTTCGGACGAGACTCTTGATGCGTTAAAAGAGCCGGCGATGCAGATTGTAGACGCCGTTCATAATGTTCTGGAGAGAACTCCGCCAGAACTGGCTGCTGATATTTTTGACAGAGGAATTGTTTTAACAGGAGGCGGTTCTTTATTAAGCGGATTAGATGCACTGATCGAAGAGAAGACAGGCATTACAACTATGATAGCAGAGGATCCGCTCACTGCAGTTGCCATTGGAACCGGTAAATTTATTGAATTTACACATGGCGGAAACAATAAAACAGAATTTTAACTGCTCTTAACAGCCCTGGCGGTATCCATTGATTCCGGCAGGGTTCCTTTTGCGGCAGTCTCTTACCATTTACGGAGGAAACATGGCGACAGTCTGCGGATTTGTAGAAAAAATTAAATACAGGAACGAAGACAACGGTTATACGGTGCTGAGCCTTTCAGAAGATGGTGAGGAGTATACGCTGGTAGGCAATTTTCATTATATCAGTGAAGGGGAACGGATTGAAGCGGTTGGGATTTTAACGGAACACCCCGTTTATGGAGAGCAGATGTCTGTGGAAAGCTATGAAATCAAAGCTCCTGAGGATACTGCTGCCATGGAACGTTACTTAGGTTCCGGAGCGATAAAGGGTGTGGGTGCTGCATTGGCGGCCAGAATTGTCCGCCGGTTTAAAGCCGATACCTTCCGGATCATGGAAGAAGAGCCGGAACGTCTTTCCGAGGTAAAGGGTGTCAGTGAAAAGCTTGCCATGTCTATTTCCAATCAGGTGGAACAAAAGAAAGAGATGCGCCAGGCCATGATGTTTCTTCAGGAATATGGCATTTCCATGAATCTTGCAGTGAAGATCTATCAGGAATATGGCCCCAGGCTTTACAGCATTGTGAAGGAAAATCCTTATCAGATGGCAGATGACATATCCGGCGTGGGATTTAAAATGGCGGATGAGATTGCCAGAAAAGCAGGTATTTTTACAGATTCGGATTTTCGGATTAAATGCGGAGTTTTGTATACCCTTTTGCAGGCGACTTCAAACGGTCATACTTATTTGCCGGAAGACGAGCTCCTTTCCTCTGCCTCTGAGCTGCTGAAAGTGGAGCAGGCATCCATAGAAAAGCATCTGATGGACATGCAGCTGGACAAACGTCTTGTGATCAGAGAGACGGACGGAAAGCGGACTGTCTATGCCTCCCAGTATTACTATATGGAACTGAATGTGGCTAAGATGCTTCATGATTTAAATATAAGAGGTACCATGCCTGAGGACGAGATCAGAACCAGGCTTATTAAGATACAGGAAAAAGAGCAGATTGAGCTGGATGAAAAGCAGGTAATGGCGGTAGTAGAAGCGGTAAACAGCGGCCTTTTGATTATTACGGGAGGACCTGGAACCGGAAAAACCACTACCATTAATACCATAATCCGTTTTTTTGAAAGCGAGGAGATGGAAATATTGCTGGCAGCTCCTACGGGCAGGGCAGCAAAGCGCATGACAGAAGCCACCGGTTATGAGGCGCGGACCATACACCGGCTGTTAGAACTGTCCGGCGTTCCGGGAGACGAGCGTTCCGTATCCATGCATTTTGAACGGAATGAAGAGAATCCTTTGGATGCCGATGCTGTGATCATTGATGAGACTTCCATGGTGGATATTCATCTGATGCAGTCTCTCTTAAAAGCCATAAACCCCGGAACCAGGTTGATACTGGTGGGAGATGTGGATCAGCTTCCCAGCGTTGGACCGGGAAATGTGCTGCGGGATTTAATTGAATCCCAAAGTTTTAATGTGGTAATGTTGACAAAGATCTTCCGTCAGGCGAACCAGAGTGATATTGTTGTCAATGCTCATATGATTAACCGGGGAGAAACGGTTCCTCTTGGGAAAAAGAGTAATGACTTCTTATTCATTAAAAGGGAAGAACCGAATACCATCATCAATGCCATGATTACACTGGTGCAAAGTAAACTTCCTTCCTATGTACAGGCAGATCCCTTTGACATTCAGATTATGACACCTATGAGAAAAGGTGCCATGGGAGTGGAACGGCTCAATACCATTCTTCAGGAATATTTAAATCCCCCTTCCGAGGCAAAGCAGGAACGGGAGTCGGCAGGCGTGATTTACCGGACCGGCGATAAGGTGATGCAGATTAAAAACAACTATAATATGGAATGGGAAGTCAGAAACAAGTATGGGATTCCGGTGGAAAAGGGAACCGGAATTTATAACGGAGACATAGGAATTATCCGTGATATGAATTCCTTTGCCGAGCTTGTGACTGTGGAATTTGACGAGGGACGTCTGGTGGAATACAGCTATAAGCAGTTGGAAGAATTAGAACTTGCTTATGCCATAACCATTCACAAATCCCAGGGAAGTGAGTATCCGGCAGTGGTAATTCCTGTTTTTCCCGGACCAAGAATGCTGATGACAAGAAACTTAATCTATACAGCGGTTACCCGTGCAAAGACCTGCGTCTGCCTGGTTGGTCTGCCAGGTACGTTTCAGGATATGGTAAACAATGAAATGGAACAACGCAGATATTCCGGTCTGAAAGATCGTATCTGCGAAATATATAAGCTGCCTTAAATTCTTTGGGCAGACAAGAATCTATGTCTGCCCGTCTTTCCATTCTTAAAAGGAGAATCAGTCCTTATGCAATCCTCTTTTTTTATCGACCTCTTATTTCCAAGAAGATGCCCGGTCTGTGACGGAATTGTCATGCCAAAAGGCAGGCTGATCTGCCCTGATTGTGTCAGAGTGCTTTCCTTTGTAAAGGATCCTGTATGCAAAAAATGCGGAAAGGAACTTTTTAGCAGTGAAATGGAATACTGTTTTGACTGCGTGAAGCACAAAAGAACTTTTGAGTATGGCAGAGCTCTGATTAATTATGACGAGCACGCAAAAACCTCAATGGCAAAAATAAAATATAAAAACAAACGGGAGTATCTGGATTTTTACGGAGATGCCATAAGTCTGCGTTATGAGAAGATTATAAGACGTATGGAGGCCGGAGGTCTGGTCCCTGTTCCGGTTCATCCTTCGAGAAAAAAAGAGAGAGGATTTAATCAGGCGGAAGTTCTTGCACAAAAAATCGGAGCAAAACTTAACATTCCCGTTTTTCCTGACATGCTGGTAAGAAATAAAAAAACCATGCCTCAGAAAGCCCTTAATCCTACAGAACGTTTAAAAAATCTGGAGGAAGCTTTTATGCCGGGAAAAATAGTTCCTGGTGTAAAAAATGTGATTTTAATTGATGATATTTATACTACCGGAAGTACAGTGGAAGCATGTACCCGTGTACTGAAAAAATCAGGTATTAATAAGGTGTATATTTTAACAATTTGTATTGGACGAGGGCAGTAGTTTGATGTATGATACTAAAATAAATAATACTGATTAACTCAGGAGGAATGGGAATGAATATCAGGACCGCAGAAGAAAAAGATATGCAGCAGCTCTTGGATATATATAATTATGAGGCAGAACATGGTTTTGCAACCTTTGATTTTACTCCAAAAACCATGGAAGAACGTATGGTCTGGTTTCGAGAGCATAATGTGAAAAATCACCCCCTGATTGTGGCAGAGGAAGACGGGAAAGCAGTTGGCTATGCAAGCCTCTCCGCTTATCGCCCAAAAGAAGCATATAAAGAAACAGTAGAACTTTCTATATACGTTGACAAGGATTACCGCAGAAGAGGTATTGCCGGAAAGCTGGCGGTGGCGATTCTTGATGTGGCCAGAGAAAGAGAAGATATTCATACAGTTGTATCCGTAATTACAGGAGGCAATGATGCAAGTATGAAACTTCATGAACAGCTTGGTTTCGTTCACTGCGGGACAATACGTGAAGTAGGGAAAAAGTTTGGAAAAATTCTGGATATAGAAAATTATCAGATTATTCTGTAATAATGTTAAATGGAGAGGGGGAGAGAAATATGAATCATATGGAGGGATATTATACTTCCGGGGAGTTCGCAAAGAAGGCCAGTGTTTCTATACGGACGATTCGTTATTATGACAAACAGGGATTGTTAAAGCCGGCATGCATGAGTGCAGGTGGATACCGGCTTTATACTGATTCGGATTTTGCTAAACTGCAAAAGATACTCTCTCTCAAATATCTTGGATTTTCACTGGATGAAATCCGCTCCATTACCATTAATGATAAGGATCATGACTATGTGGGAGAATCAATCAAGCTTCAGCTGAGTCTGATCCGCAAGAGAATTGAACATTTAAAACTGGTAGAACAGACCTTAACAGAAACCTCAAAACTGGTGGAAGACCGCCAGGCTGCAGACTGGAATAAAATTCTTCACTTAATCCATATTACAAATATGGAAAAGACTCTGGTGGAACAATATAAGGATGCGGCCAATGTGAGCATCCGAATTGGTCTCCATAAAAAATATGCCACCAATCCCCAGGGCTGGTTCCAGTGGCTTTATAAGCAAATGGAGCCTTTAAATGGCAGGCACATTCTGGAGCTTGGCTGCGGAAATGGAGAATTATGGCGGGTAAATAAAGAACGGATTCCCGCCGATGCAGTGCTATGCCTTACGGATGTATCCAAGGGAATGGTACGTGATGCCCAGGAAAACCTAAAACAGGTAAGGGGGCAGATAACATTTGAAGTTCTGGACTGCAGACAGATCAAAAAGCCAAAAGAAAGCTTTGATGCTGTCTCTGCCAATCATGTGCTGTTTTATTTAACCAATCTGGATGCTGCATTGACTCAGGTTACCGACGTCTTAAAAAAAGACGGAACCTTTTATTGCAGCACCTATGGCAGAGAACATATGAAGGAGATCAGACAGCTGGTGATGGAGTTCGATTCCAGAATCGCCCTTTCTGAGGTAAATCTTTATGATGTGTTTGGACTGGAAAATGGAGAAGAGATCTTAGGAAAACATTTTGAATCTGTAAGAAAAGAAATATACGACGACCATCTGGAAGTGACGGATGCAGGGGCACTGATGGAATATATACTATCCTGCCACGGCAATCAGCAGGAGTTTCTTAGCGACAGATATGAAGAATTCCGGGATTATCTGGAAAAGAAGATGGAAAAAAAGGGATATATTCTTATTACAAAGCAGGCAGGGGTATTTATTTGCGGAAAATAAGAAAAAAGTAATAGAAAAAGACTTGACCGTGACGTTACGTCACCCTTTATGATAGCTGTATGAATGAATATGGAGGAAACAAATAATGAAGGGAATAATTCTTGCCGGGGGGTCCGGCACCAGGCTGTATCCACTTACCATGGTAACGTCCAAACAGTTACTGCCTATCTATGATAAACCCATGATTTACTATCCACTTTCCGTTTTAATGAATGCAGGAATCCGGGATATCCTGATTATATCCACGCCCGATGATACACCACGGTTTGAGGCACTGTTAGGAAATGGCTCACAGTTTGGAATTCAGTTAACTTATGCAGTGCAGCCATCTCCCGATGGTCTTGCCCAGGCGTTTGTCATCGGAGAAGAATTTATCGGAGACGACAGCGTTGCCATGATTCTTGGTGATAACATCTTTGCAGGCCATGGTCTTACCAAACGACTTCTTCATGCAGCAAATAAAAAGACGGAGCAACCGTTTTCGGTTATTATGTGGATGATCCGGAGCGTTTTGGTATCGTGGAATTTGACTCTGAAGGAAAAGCAATTTCCATCGAAGAAAAGCCATCTGCTCCCAAGAGCAATTACTGCGTGACAGGACTTTATTTCTACGATAATAAAGTTGTGGAATATGCGAAGAACTTAAAGCCATCTGCCCGCGGCGAGCTGGAGATTACTGATTTAAACCGCATTTACTTAGAAGAGGGAATGCTTGATGTGGAACTTTTAGGTCAGGGCTTTACCTGGCTTGACACAGGGACTCATGAGTCTCTGGTAGATGCCACTAATTTTGTTCGTACCATGGAAACCCATCAGCACAGAAAAATTGCCTGTCTGGAGGAGATTGCTTATTTAAACCACTGGATCACACAGGATCAGCTGGAAAAGAGCATAGAGCCATTAAAAAAGAATCAGTATGGCCAGTATCTGATGGATGTACTTGCAGGAAAATATATCGATAAGTAAAGGAGCAAAACTATGAAAATAATTGTAACCGGAGGAGCTGGATTTATCGGCGGAAACTTCGTACATCATATGGTAAATAAATACCCGGACTATGAGATTATCAATCTGGACCTCTTAACCTATGCAGGTAATTTAGAGACCTTAAAACCGGTAGAAGATAAACCGAATTATCGCTTTATCAAAGGTGACATTGCGGACAGAGCATTTATTTTTGAACTGTTTGAAAAAGAAAAACCGGATATGGTGGTTAACTTTGCAGCAGAAAGTCACGTAGATCGTTCTATCACAGATCCTGAAAGCTTTGTAAGAACCAATGTAATGGGTACCACTACATTACTTGACGCATGCCGCACTTATGGTATTAAGCGTTACCATCAGGTTTCCACTGATGAAGTTTACGGTGATTTACCTCTTGACCGCCCGGATTTATTCTTTACAGAAGAAACTCCGCTCCATACATCAAGTCCTTATTCTTCATCAAAAGCCAGTGCAGACTTATTTGTTCTGGCATATCAGAGAACGTTTGGGCTTCCTGTTACTATATCCAGATGCTCCAATAACTATGGCCCCTATCATTTCCCTGAAAAACTGATTCCCCTTATTATCAGCCGTGCGCTGGCGGATGAGGATCTTCCGGTATACGGAACAGGAGAGAATGTAAGAGACTGGCTTCATGTATCTGATCACTGTGAGGCGATTGATTTAATCATCCACGAAGGCAGAGTAGGAGAAGTCTATAATGTAGGCGGACACAACGAGCGCACCAATTTAGAAGTAGTAAAAACTATTTTAAGAGAACTGGATAAACCAGAAAGCTTAATTAAATATGTAACAGACCGTCCAGGGCATGACAGACGTTACGCCATTGACCCGAAGAAGCTGGAAACAGAGCTTGGCTGGAAGCCGAAATACAATTTTGACACCGGAATCCGCCAGACCATTCAGTGGTACCTGGATCATGAAGACTGGTGGAAACATATTGTAAACGGAGAATACCAGAATTATTTTGACAATATGTACGGAAAACGTTTATAAATTCCAATGGTAAAGTGAGGCAGCGATGAAAGTATTAGTTACTGGCGTAAAAGGCCAGCTTGGATATGACGTAGTAAATGAGCTGAAAAAACGAGGCCATGAGGCTGTGGGCGTGGACATTGAAGAGATGGATATCACGGATGAGGAAAGTGTAAACCGGGTGATCCGGGAAGCTGCTCCTGATGCAGTCATTCATTGTGCCGCATATACAGCTGTAGATGCAGCAGAGGACAACGTGGATTTATGCAGAGCTGTGAATGCCCGGGGAACCGGAAATATTGCCAGGGTGTGTAAAGCACTGGACATCCGAATGATGTATATCAGTACGGACTATGTATTTAACGGTCAGGGAACCCGCCCCTGGGAGCCTGACGATCAAAGAGAGCCGTTGAATATCTACGGACAGACCAAGTACGAGGGAGAGCTGGAAGTAGAAGAGAACCTTAAAAAGTATTTCATCGTACGAATTGCCTGGGTATTCGGAGTAAATGGCAAAAACTTTATAAAGACCATGCTGAATCTGGGAAAAACAAGGGATAAACTCAGTGTTGTAGCAGACCAGATTGGTTCTCCTACTTATACCTTTGACCTTGCCCGCCTTCTGGTGGATATGATTGAAACAGAGAAATACGGCCGTTATCATGCTACCAATGAAGGTCTTTGCAGCTGGTATGATTTCGCCTGCGAGATTTTTAAGCAGGCTGGCATGAATGTTTCAGTTGAACCGGTTACCTCCGATCAGTTCCCGGTAAAGGCAAAACGGCCCATGAACAGCCGTATCAGCAAGGATAAGCTGATCGAAAACGGTTTTCAGCCGCTGCCTTCCTGGCAGGATGCATTAAGGCGTTATCTGACAGAGATCGAGTATTAAAAACAGACACGGGAAACTTTAGGCTTGCTTTTTTTAGTTTCCCGTGTTATAATGTCTGAATCCTACAATTTAGCAGGTTTTACAAAAAAAGATTGACGAATCCAGTCCCATATGTTATAGTAATTGGGCGAATGGAAGAGCTTAGGTCTTTTTTTTATGCTCAAAATTTCTTGAAGCAGAAAAAAAGGGACTGAAAACACAACAACGATAATTTAAGTGGAGGTGGAAGTCGTGCGCACAAAAATCACACTGGCATGTACTGAATGTAAACAGCGTAACTACAACATGACCAAGGATAAGAAGACTCATCCGGACAGAATGGAAACCAAGAAGTATTGCCGATTCTGTAAGAGCCATACAATGCACAAAGAAACGAAGTAATTAGTTTAGGAGGCAGTTTATGGGAGATACAGTGAACAACGAGGGAGTTCAGAAAAAAAGCTTTTTCAAAGGCATAAAGTCTGAATTCTCCAAGATCGTTTGGCCTGACAAAGAAACCGTAACGAAACAAACAATCGCTGTAATGTCATCTGCGGTTGCTCTAGGACTGATTATTGCGATTCTTGATCTGATCATCAAGTTTGGTCTCAGTTTTATCTTATAATTCGTAAGGGTTAAGGTGAGTTTATGTCAGAAGCAAATTGGTATGTAGTCCATACCTATTCAGGTTATGAAAACAAAGTAAAAGTTGACATTGAAAAAACAATCGAAAACAGAAACTTGCAGGATCAGATTCTGGAAGTATCGGTTCCTCTTGAATCCGTCATCGAACTGAAGAATGGCGTGGAGAAAAAGGCCGATAAAAAGATGTTCCCCGGTTATGTGCTGATACACATGTTCATGAATGATGATACATGGTATGTTGTACGTAATACCCGTGGTGTGACAGGCTTTGTAGGTCCTGGATCAAAACCGGTTCCTCTGACAGAAGATGAGATGCAAAAGCTTGGATTCAAGAATGAAGAAGTCATTGTTGGCTTTGAAGTGGGAGATACCGTTGTGGTAACTTCCGGTGCATGGAAGGATACTGTTGGTGCTATCAAGTCCATCAACGAAAGTAAGAAAACCATCACCATTAACGTTGAGATGTTCGGCCGGGAGACTCCGGTAGAACTGAACTTCAGCGAGATAAAGAAGATGTAACAAGTAAAAGCGGCTTATACCGTTGTATAGGCTCGTGGGAGGGAAATCCCCGACAATACCACATTTATTTAGGAGGTGCCTAATTATGGCAAAGAAAGTAACGGGATATATCAAATTGCAGATTCCAGCAGGAAAAGCTACACCAGCTCCTCCTGTAGGTCCGGCACTTGGACAGCATGGTGTAAACATCGTACAGTTTACTAAAGAGTTCAATGCGAGAACAGCTGACCAGGGAGATTTAATCATTCCGGTTGTTATTACTGTTTATGCGGACAGAAGCTTCAGCTTCATAACCAAAACTCCGCCAGCTGCTGTATTACTGAAGAAAGCTTGCAAGCTTAAATCAGGATCTGCAGTTCCAAACAAGACAAAAGTAGCTACCATTTCCAAGGCTGAGTTACAGAAGATTGCTGAACTTAAGATGCCAGATTTAAATGCTGCATCTGTTGAAGCAGCTATGAGCATGATCGCTGGTACCGCAAGAAGTATGGGTATCACAGTAGAGGCTTAAGCTTCTTATCAAAGCCAAGTATAGCGCCGGCAGAGTTTCGTAACTCATGCCGTTCGGTGAGCCGCGAAGCAAATCGGACTTCCTTTATCTTGGATGGCGATGTTTTGTAACGTGGGAGGGAAAATCCCCGACAATACCACTAGGAGGTTATTTAGAATGAAAAGAGGAAAAAGATACGCAGAGGCAGCTAAGACAGTAGATCGTGCTGTTCTCTACGATGCACCAGTAGCAATCTCTTTAGTTAAGACGAATGCAAGTGCTAAATTTGATGAAACCATTGAAGCTCATATCAGAACCGGTTGTGACGGACGTCACGCAGACCAGCAGATCCGTGGTGCCGTAGTACTTCCTCACGGTACAGGTAAAACTGTTCGCATCTTAGTTTTCGCTAAGGGTCCTAAGGCTGATGAAGCACAGGCTGCAGGAGCAGACTACGTTGGAGCAGAGGAATTAATTCCGAAGATCCAGAACGAAGGCTGGTTGGATTTTGATGTAGTTGTTGCTACTCCAGACATGATGGGTGTAGTTGGTCGTTTAGGACGTGTCCTTGGACCTAAGGGCTTAATGCCAAACCCAAAAGCTGGTACAGTTACTATGGATGTAACAAAAGCAATCAATGATATCAAAGCTGGTAAGGTTGAGTACAGACTTGATAAAACAAATATTATCCACGTGCCAGTTGGAAAAGCTTCTTTTACAGAAGAGCAGTTAGCGGACAACTTCCAGACGCTTGTTGATGCAATCGTTAAAGCAAAACCAAGTACAGTTAAAGGTGCTTATTTAAAGAGCGTTACCCTTGCTTCCACAATGGGACCTGGCGTAAAGCTGAATGTAGCAAAGTTAATGAACTAATTTTGCTTTGTGGTTGACATGTATTATAGATAATGTTATACTATTTTAGTATTAACTGCCGAAGACAGCAGGTGCCGCAAGGCATAAGGTGATAACGCCTGCCGAGGAATGTACAAGAATCATTTTTGTAAATGAATTGTAAACCTCTCTGTCCATTTGGCGGAGAGGTTTTTCTTTGGTATATTTTTCTAGGTGAGGTCACGCCCAAGCGTTGACTGAATTTTGAAAAATAACCGTTCAGTTAGCCCTCTGGGCTAATCGGACTTCCTTTGCAGTTTATACGAACAGGCTTTTGCAGGCAACTGCAGAGCTTAGACTAAACAGGAGGTAAACCATAATGGCAAAAGTTGAATTAAAACAGCCAGTAGTAAGCGAGATTAAGGAATTACTGGAAGGCGCTGAGACTGCAGTAGTTGTAGACTACCGTGGTATCACAGTTGCTCAGGATACAGAACTTCGTAAGAAATTAAGAGAGGCTGGAATTTCTTACAAGGTATATAAAAATACCATGATCCGTTTCGCTGCTAAGGGAACAGATTTTGAAGCACTGGGTCCAGTTCTGGAAGGACCTACAGCAATCGCTGTATCCAAGACAGATGCGACAGCACCAGCTAGAATTCTGGCTGAATTCGCAAAGAAAGCTCCAGCTCTTGAAATCAAGGGCGGCGTTGTAGAAGGCGTATTCTATGATGCAAAAGCTATGGAGAAGATCTCCAATATTCCTTCCAGAGAAATTCTTCTTGGAAAGTTACTGGGAAGCATCCAGTCTCCTATTACAAACTTTGCACGTGTTCTCAAGCAGATTGCAGACGGACAGGGCGCAGAAGCATAATTTTCTTAATGAAAGCAGGCGAAACGCAGCTTGAATTTAGAAAATTAGCTGTTCAGTGAGCCAAAGGCGAGCTGAACTTCCATTAAAAAAATCAAACATATTAATTACGGAGGTATATTATCATGGCAAAGTTAACAACAGCTGAATTTATCGAAGCGATCAAAGAATTATCTGTATTAGAATTAAACGAATTAGTAAAGGCATGTGAGGAAGAATTTGGTGTATCTGCAGCAGCAGGCGTAGTAGTTGCAGCAGCAGGCCCAGCAGCAGAAGCTGAAGAGAAGACTGAATTCGACGTAGAATTAACAGAAGTTGGTCCTAACAAGGTTAAAGTTATCAAAGTTGTTCGTGAAGCTACTGGCTTAGGCTTAAAAGAAGCTAAAGACGTAGTTGACGGAGCTCCTAAGGTATTAAAGGCTGGCGCTTCCAAAGAAGAAGCAGATCAGATCAAAGCTTCTTTAGAAGCAGAAGGCGCAAAAGTTACTTTAAAGTAATTAAAATTTCGTCTATCACAGAACAGGGCCCATATCTCTTGAAAGAGAGATTGGACCCTGTTTTTAATATAGGGGAATATTAGTTTTGGCTTGACATTTTTGCGTTTTCGGGGTAGAATGTACGTGTAATATCGAATGGAGTTATGATTTCACATATTTTTGTAAGTCATTATTTTCGGATGATGGTTTACAAAAATATGTGATTTTTTGTTTCATCGATATATCAAATTATTTTTTATTTATTATAGGAGGTACACGTTATGAACAACGGTACAGTAAAATGGTTTAATGGTGCTAAGGGATATGGTTTCATCGTTAATGATGCAACAGGCGAGGAAGTATTCGTACACTTCTCCGGAATCGTTTCTGACGGTTACAAGACTCTTGAAGAGGGCCAGAAGGTAACTTATGAAACAACAGAAGGAAATCGCGGTCTGCAGGCAGTTAATGTTTGCCTGGCTTAATTAGATCTTTAGCTGACATAAGCCTTTTAAGGGCTGTCCCCATTTTAATGGAAGGGCAGCCCTTTTTGCATGGGCAAAACTATTTTGTTCTTTATAGAATCTTTATATCTGATCCCATATCCCCACTATCATTTTTATGAGTATATTTTGTAAAATAGGGTTGAAAATGAGTATGAACCGACAGAAGGGAAGGACGACCTTATATGCTATTTCAAAAAATGAAGACAATTATTATTGTTGGGGCCGGCGAGTTTGGTATGGGACTGGCCAACCGGCTTTCCACACGTAATACAAGAATGATAGTGATTGATTTGACAGAGGAAGCATTTCACAGACTGCCCGGGGGATTTGCCGGCGAACAGGTGCTGGGGGATGGAACTGATGCAGAGCTGTTAAGAAAAGCAGGCATCAGTCAGGCTCAGATTTTTGTTGCAGCCACTGGTGATGATAATGTAAATCTGCTGGCAGCTCAGATTGCTGGAAGAATATTTCATGTACCGGAAGTATTTTTTAAGATTAAACGATAAAAGCAAGGAGAAGCTGATTCAGGAGTATAATATGAAACCAATCTATCCATTTGCCCTCTCAGCTGATGAATTTGACCGCCTTACAGAGAAACTATATGAGGAGGTATCGGCATCATGAAAATTGGCATAGCAGGTGGGAGAGAGGAAGCGGATTACCTGATCGGACTTCTTATGAAAGACAAACATAAACTGATCGTGATAAATGACGACAGAGCATACTGCGAGCATCTTGCCGCTGAGTATGATAAAGTGTCCGTTGTTTACGGTAACCCTGGTAGCGAAGAAGTATTAAGTGACGCAGGCATCAAAGGAACAGATGTAATGATTGCATTAAGCGGCAAAGATGCAGATAACCTGGAGGTATGCCAGTTGGCAAAACAGATGTTTTCTGTGAGGAAAACAATCTGTATGGTAAAAAATCCAGGCAATGTGGAGATTTTTAAGGAGCTTGGAATTGATCAGGTCATCAGCCCGGTTCATATTCTGGCACAGTATATCCCACAGTCATTATGATGGAGGATTGAAGAATTACCCGGTTTGTGCTATGTTAGAAGAAATAAAACGGGAAGGAAGCAGCTGATCATTCATGGAGATGAAAAAAAGGATCTTTACTGGATTCCAAAAACTAAGAAATTTCGGAAAGATAGCAGTTATCTGGGTATTGTCTACATTACTTGCCATTCTTTTAAGTCATATCGGCGTAAGGGCTGAAAATCTGCTATTGATTTATGTGGTAGGTGTCATCCTTTGCAGTGTGGAGACCAGAAGTATGCTTTGGAGTATTTCATCTTCCATTGTGTTTGTTTTCACGTTTAATTTTCTTTTAACCTCACCCAGATTTACTTTTCAGGTGGATGATCCCAACTATATTATCTCCCTGCTGATTTTTATTATTGTTGCATTCATTGCGGCATCATTAACCGATAAGCTGCAAAAGCAAATGAACCTGGACCGGGAACGGGCTGAGATTCTTCTTAAACTAAATACCATAGGAAGTGGTTTCCTAAATCTTTCCGGGCGCCAGGCCGTTATTTCCTACAGCGTAAAGAGCCTTCATAATCTGACCGGGAAAAAAACGGAACTGTTACTCAAAGTGAAAGATGAGAGATTCTCCGACCAGGCAGCTGAGTGGTGCTTTCGAAATTCCACGGTGTGCGGCTATGGAGAAGCCCAGTTTGGTGATAGTTCCTGTCTCTATGTGCCTGTCTGCAGTCTGAGTAAGACATATGGTGTAATTATCTTCTGGTGCAGCAATGGAGGGCTTACAAAAGAGGAGCGCATGTATGTGGAAATGGTCATATCCCAGATTACTCTTGTGCTGGAACGGGAACAACTAAATGAAGAAAAAGAGGAGTCAGGACTTCAGATTGAACGGGAGAGGCTAAAAAGTACATTACTGAGAAGCATTTCCCATGATTTAAGAACTCCCCTGACCGGGATTGCAGGCAATTCCAATTTCCTTTATGAGAACTATGATCTGGTAGATGAAGAAAGTGCCAAAAGCATGCTACTTGATATCAGTACAGAATCGGAGTGGCTTAATTCCATGGTTGAGAATCTGCTAAACATGACCAGGATTCAGGAAGGTAAGCTGGAAATACGAAAGAAAAGAGAAGTGGTGGACGATTTGATATCAGGTGCAGCCGCACTGGTTTCCCAAGCGACTGGGAGATCATACATTAAAGACAGTAACACCACAAGAGATAGAACTTATAAGTGTAGATGCAAGACTATTTACCCAGGTGCTGGTAAATCTGATTGATAACGGAATTCGCCATTCAGGAGAAAATACGGTTATTACCGTATCTGCAGGAGCAGAAGGCGGGAATATGGTATTTACGGTAAGTGACAATGGAACAGGCATTCCAGAGGATAAGCTGGATCATATTTTTGACAGCTTCTTTACAGCCGCTTACCGGGAAGGAGACCGTCAGAGGGGAGCTGGTCTTGGACTCGCTATATGTAAGGCAATTATAGAGGCTCATGGCGGGAAAATTACAATTGACCAGAGTAGGAAAAAAGGCGCAGCTTTTCGAATTGAGATGCCTATGGAGGAGACCTATGATCAATGATATCAGCGTTCTTGTGATCGAGGATGACAAGAGCATTCAGAATTTCATCAGAATTACCCTGAAAAGCAAGGGATACAACTCTGTCTTTGCAGATGATGGTCTTACAGGAATTTCTTACTTTTATGCCAATAACCCGGATATTATACTTCTGGATCTTGGTCTGCCGGATATTGACGGTATGGAGGTTTTGTCCCAGATCAGGAAGGAGTCTGATATTCCCATTATAGTGGTATCTGCACGAGGTATGGAGCAGGAAAAAGTGGCTGCTCTTGATGAGGGGGCAGATGATTATCTGACCAAACCGTTTCATGCAGGAGAACTGCTGGCTCGTATCCGTGTGGCATTAAGGCATAAAAGCGGTATGATAAAACAGGAAGCGGCTTTTGAACTGGACGGATTTTATATGGATTTTGAAAAGAGAAGATTAATTGTCAGAGGGGAAGAGGTTCACGTTACTCCCATTGAATATAAAATGCTGAAACTGCTGGTTTTAAATGCTGGAAAGGTTTTAACCCACCATTTCATACAGAATGAGATCTGGGGATACGATACAAATGATGATTATCAGTCCATACGTGTTTTTATGGCAAACATCAGAAGAAAAATTGAAGAGGACTCCGCCAATCCCCGGTTTATAATAACTGAGGTGGGAGTGGGATACCGGTTTACTGAAAATTAAAACAGGCAGGAATCAGAAATAATACAGGGCTTTTCTGGTTTCTGCCTGTTTTTATTCTGTAAAATAAATTTAAGTGGGATTATGTATTGGTTTTAGTCGGATCAGATGATAAGGAGTCGGCGTAGAGATGTTTGATTGTGTCAATTGTTTGTGGAATTCCAAGCTTGCTGATGTTAAACAGAATCTGGTGGGATTCTATACTTCCCCAGCTCTGGTCTGTATATGTTTCGTAATACTGTTTGCGGCGGTGATCCATTTTTTTAATGGAAGTCTCTGCTTCTTTTTTTGAGATGTTATAGCGTTTCATAATGCGCTCTGTGCGGTCTTTTTGTGATGCGTAGATAAATATATTAATACACTGGGAATATTCCCGTAAAACATAATCTGCGCACCTTCCTACGAATATACACGGCCCTTTTTGTGCCAGGCTTTCTATGATTTTACTTTGTGTCTCGAACGTGCTGTCGTTTAAAGGTACTCTTCTTGGGGCAAAACCGTTATAACGGTAGGATGAAAGAAAAGAGTTGAATACAGATTCATCCACTGCTTCCACCGTTATTTCTGACAAACCAAGTTTATCCGCAGCCATCTCTACCAGATCCCGGTCATACATGGGAATCCCCAGTTCCTCAGATAATCGGAAGGCGATTTCGTGCCCTCCACTTCCAAACTGTCTGCCGATTGCAATGATCTTGTGCTCCATTTAAATCCGCTCCTTCGACTTAGGGATTGTACACAATATTTGGATATATATTTCTAATAACATAATTATAACGCATTTTAGAGGGAAAAGATAGAAAAAAACAGAAATATTCTGGTTGTATTTTCGCTTCAAAGCCCATAGATTGATTAATAAAAGCAGAAAGCCGGCTTGTAAGTTTATGAAAATAAGATGGAAATTGGCCTGTCTGTTGGCGGTCATTGTACTGGATATCGTCTTTGCAGGGGCGTTGTTTTTTAATTATAGTAAGGCGAAAAATACGTTGTTTCTGCCAGCAGATGCCGGAGGAGAAGCAAAGGAGGAAATTCGGGAACAATTTTCCGGCAGTAAGCAGATTGCGCTGACGTTTGATGACGGACCTCATTCTGTTTATACGCCCCTGCTTTTAGATGGCCTTCGTAAACGGGGTGTCCATGCTACCTTTTTCCTGTTGGGAGAAAACGTAAAGGGCAAGGAAGCCATTGTAAAGCAGATGCAGGAAGATGGGCATCTGATTGGAAACCACGGATACAGTCACGTGCAGATGAGCAGAGAGGCTGTGGCCAATGCCTGTGAACAGATAGAAGAAAATAATCGCCAGATTGAGGCGATTACTGGAGTCAGACCCCAGTACCTCAGGCCGCCCTATGGGTCTTGGAATGAGGAACTGGAGTGCACAACCAATATGACTGTGGTACTGTGGGATGTGGATACGTTGGATAGAGATGGAAAATGGAAAGAGACATGATTTAGTTAATTAATATATTTTTGCCATTCATCATTTTTCTCATCACATGTTTTAGAAATTCAGAGTAAATTTTTCTGGCAAGCCCTATTTTTTTACTGGTATAATAATTTTTATCCAACCAGCCGCGTTCCAGCCAATAATTATATTCCACATTTTTTTTCTGCGCTGATTTGATGGCTTTACACTGCATCGCCCGGAACATTGCCAGTTGATATAAAGAGGGTTGACCTTCTTTTTTGTTTTTGCATATTTTATCTACCAGTTTATCAATTCTACTCTGCACATCCATTTTATATTTCTCATCAGTCGAAAGCGAAGATCCACAGACGCCTACCACACCTGCAATATCGAATCCCCAGCCGATTGCCGTCATTTTCATATAGTTCAGTGTTTCTTTTAATCCAGAACCTCCCGTGGAAGAAAGAAGGATTGCTTTTTTGCCGAAAAAACGTGGTCTATGAAACATAAAGGAAAAATTATCATAAAAATTCTTCATTAATGCAGTTACGTGCTGCTCGTAAACCGGACAGGCAAAAATCACAATATCGCTGTCTGTCATTTTATCAAGTAACAAACCGGTAACCTGATTATGGGGACAATACTGTTCTCCTTTTGTATAACATAAGAGACAGCTTTTACAAAAACCTAAATCTAAGTCTTTGAGAAATACATAGTCTACCTGCGTTTCACTGATTCTGTTAAAGCTGCTTTCCAGCATTTTAATTGTATTGAAACAATCACCGTTTTTTCTGGGGCTTCCAATAATTGCTGTGATTTTCATGATTTTTCCTCCAAAATATTCTTTGCAACAATTATTTTACAACATTCTGGAGCTGATGAAATCAGTAAATAGTATGAATTATTCCTCTTTTTTCTGCTTCCACCACTGCTTTAGAACGACTATTCACATTAAGCTTCGTAAATAGATTCAGGATATGGCTTTTCACAGTACTGATTGAGATATATAACAATTGGGCAATTTCTTCATTACTTGCCCCGGAACTGATCAGTTTTAATACCTCCAGTTCTCTTTTGGTTAAAAGTGGAATACCTTTGTCGGCACCTTTAGATGTATGATCAAGAAAGTTTAAAATGTCTTTAGCATACATGATACTTTTATTATTATCAGAGTCGGTATTTTCTTTGGCCAGAAATTCAGTTAGTATTGATTTTATTCGGGTTCCATAATTGATGAATAGTCTTAAATAATTTTCATTCCGGCATTTAATCAGAGCCCTGTGCAACTCCGTAAAAGCAGCTTCAGGCTTTGATAATCTTAGCCATGCGTCTGATTTCAGTATTTCTAACTGAGTTTCATACAGACCGCCAATATCGTCCAATTTTAGTATTTTATCAATATAGAGAAGTGCATTTTCATACTCCTCCCGTTTAACCAGTATCTCGGCAAGTAAAATATAATCATGCAGATTGTATTTTTTTAAATTATCCGTGGGGGATAATTGATATTGTTCAATAAATTCTTCTGCTTTTTCAATATCACCCATATCCAGAAAAATTTTTGCCCTGCAGTATTCGATATGTCTTTTAAAACCATAAGTGTTTTCTTTTTCTGAAAGAATCAAAGCTTTATTAATTACTTCAATTGCTCTTTGGTCATTACCTTTTGCTAACAATGATCTGGCTTTTATTACATAGCAATTATTTTTTATATCAAAGATACCGCCCTGTTCAAACATTTCAATTGCTTTATCCGAATAATCAGCAGCAAGTTCTATATCATTTTTTAAATAAAGGATTTCAGATAATCCGGAATATACAATACCTAATAAAGGTATGGAGTTTCCACCTTTTTCTTTTAAGTATTTTTCTGCTTCCTGATATAGTATTTCCCCTTCATAGAATCTGCCCTGACAGGTCAGCATCATGCCAAGACCTCCCCATGAATAAGCGGCCGAATAAAGATTTCCTATTTTAATGCTAGCAGTAAGTGCTTTTAAATAATATTGTTCTGCTTCCCAAACATCTCCATGAACAATGTATGTAGTTGCAATACTCATTAAGGCAGCTGCATAGTTGGGATTAAACTGATCCACCAGCTCCATGGCACTTTTTAACAGGTGAATGCTCTCTTCCAGATGATTCATTTTAATGAATGCTTTTGCAATTAGATATTCCCCTTCCATATCAGACTGTTTTTTTAATGCTGTATCTTCATATTCATTTTCAATCAGCTCTATATAATAACTGGCGTCACTGATTTTATGTCTGGATAAATAAATCCATACATAATCCAGCATCAGCCGTATATTCCCGTATACATATTGTGCAGGTACAGATTCGATCCATCTTTCAATTACTGTAAACTGCCCCTGATAAATAAGAGGACTGCTGATCTGTTCAATCAGATAAATTGCCTTTTCATAGCATTGTGCTTTCAGATAGCATGTGCAGGCTTCCTGTGGGTAGCCTTTTAATTCGTACCACTTTGCCGCCTTTTCATATATATCTTTTACTAATTCAGGGGAGTTTTGGTTCGCTTTCTTTCTTAAAAAAGCTGCAAAAAGATTATGATACCGATACCATTCCTCTTTCTGATCGAAACAGGAGAGAAAGAGATTCATTTCAAGCACCTGTCTTAACAGATCACCGCTGTTTTCCATATTAGTCACAGCCTGACACAGTTCAAGGGAAAACACATTTAACAATGATGTCTTTATCAGAAACTGATAGAGAGCGGGAGGCTGGCTGTTTAAGATATCCTCCATGAAATAATCTGCAAAATTCGATTGAAGCATCATTGTTTCAATGTCTGATAATGATTCTGCTCCCTTACGCTTACAGTATAATGCGGCAATCTGAAGGCCCACCGGCCAGCCTTCAGTTAATTCATAAAGCCTGGTTAACTGATCGTATGTAAGTTTTAATTCCATAATTTCGTTTGTATATACTTCTGTCTCTTTTCTGGTAAACTTAAGCTCATTTTCTCCAATTTCTATGATACTGTTTAGTTGCCCCATTCCTGACAGCTGGGATGCTATATGCAGGCGGCTTGTAAGAATCAGATGTATATTATAAGGCATGTGATTTATAAAAAATTTCAGCCCATTAAAAATCTGCCTGTTTTTTATTACATGAAGATCTTCGATTATAAATAGAAAGTTTTTTCCGTTTTCCAGAATCTCATTGATCAGTACCGTAATTATTGTTTCTATACCGCCTATCCTGGAGGTATTTAATAGATTTAATGACTTTTCGCCAATAGCTGGTATTGCTGATTTTATGGTAGTTATAAAATAAATCCAGAACCTGTTTTCTTCATTATCGTCTGCGTCCAGAGTGAGCCATGATGCAGTTAGTGATCTTTTTTTATGCATTGTTATCCAGGAGCTTAAAAGAGTAGTTTTTCCGAATCCGGCTGGCGCACTGATAAAGGTCAGTCTGTTGCTCAGGGAATCATCCAGTATACCAAAGAGATTCTCTCTTGCTATGGCTTTTTGCCGGTAAATATGATTAATGCAGTATTTTGTTTCCAGAAGTTCAATCGGATTACCCATTATGCGATCCCTGCCTGATATATATTTTTGTTATTAAGATTATACTATATATGAAATAACGCTACAATCCTTAACCCCTATAACAACCAATGGGAATCTGCATGCCTTGATTAATAAGGCATTCAGATTCCCATTGGATGATTTAATTATCTCATAAAGCATCTTTCCCACGTTCTCCAGTTCGGATTCTTACTACGTCATCCACATCATAGATAAAAATCTTACCGTCACCGTAATTACCGGTATTTATTTGTGCTACGATTTCATTGACAATGACATCAGCAATTTCTGCAGGCACTACCGTTTCTACTTTTAATTTTGGAAGCAGATTCACAGTTGTTTCCGTTCCCCTGTAGATTGTCTTATATCCCTTCTGGTTGCCATAGCCCATAATATTTGAAATCATTAAACCATTTGCCTTATTATCATTGAGAATTTTCTTTACATCTTCCAACCGTTCGGGTTTAATAATAATCTCCAACTTTTTCATATATATTACCTTCCTTCGGCACATTGCCCTAATGTTTAGTTACCCCTTTTTAAATCTGTCTAACTGTTTAATCTCTGCGTTATCAGAAGAGTCAAAATCCAGTTCAGACTTTACTAACTGAAGATCCGGATATGCAGCTACGCCCATTTCTGGAATATCCAGTCCGGAAAGTTCTGCCTCTGGTGATACCCTTAAGCCCCAGATTTTGTCCAGAACTTTAAAGAATACATAAGATACACCAAATCCCCATACAAAAAGGACAATTACTGCAATAAACTGGGCTGCAAACTGGGAAACATCCCCGTAATACCCTTCACTCCACCTGCAACACCGTTAATCCCATCCCCGTAGGACCCATCGGCAAATAAGCCTAAAGAAAGAACTCCCCAAAGACCATTTACACAGTGAACAGAAATGGCACCTACCGGATCATCAAGCCTTAAATGATTCTCTACAAAAGATACTGCCAGACAAACCAATATACCCGCTATTAGTCCAATAATGAAAGAAGAGGCAGCATTAACAAACGCGCAGGGTGCAGTAATGGCAACCAGACCTGCCAGTGCACCGTTTGCTGTCATGGAAGGATCTGGTTTCCCATATCTGATCCACATATAAAACATGGCTGCCAGACCACCGATTGCACCGGCTATCATGGTGTTGGTTGCAACAACAGAAAGCCTGAAATCCGAAGCGTTCAGCGTGGAACCGGCATTAAAAGAAAACCAGCAGAAGAACAGGATAATGGTTCCAATAATGGCCATAGGGATATCGTGCCCCGGAAATGCCCTTGTAGTTCCGTCTTTTTGAATTTACCAATTCTTGGGCCAATGACAATTGCGCCAGCCAGTGCCAGCATACCGCCCATGGAGTGAACAACTGCAGAGCCGGCAAAATCTACAACGCCATGTCCCAGACCAAAGTTTTTACCAAGGGTTGATAACCAGCCACCGCCCCATACCCAGTTTCCGAACAGAGGGTAGAGAAACATGGAAATAAAAAATGAAGTAATAACAATTGCGGAGTATTTTATTCGTTCTGCAACAGCACCGGTTGGAATCGTAACGGTGGTATCCATAAATACCATCTGGAAGAAAAATAATGCATAGATACCAGGATCATAGATACCATCACCTGATAATAAAAATCCTTTATAACCCAGAATACCACCAATTCCTGGTATTGACAACATGGCATTAAGTGCGCTGCCTCCTGTTCCCAAACCCGCAGCGCCGCCGGAGCCCCCGAACTGGAGTGCAAAACCAACAAGAAAATATCCAACAGCGCCAACTAAGAATACCATAAAATTCATTGTCATGGTGTGAGCTGCATTTTTACCACGGCAGAATCCGGTTTCAACCATAGCAAAACCGCACTGGAAAAAGAATACCATAAAGCCGGTTATCATAATCCAGGTAAAATTAGCACCATAATAAGCTTTGTTGGCCATGGTAGCCACATCTGTAATTGTCTCTTTTCCGGTAGGCATTACATAGGAAGCACCTGTTGGATCTGCACTGCCTGGTGAGGAAAAAGCCAAAGCCAATGCGATTGCAGCTATCCCTAATACGATCAGTAAACCAATGATTGTTCCTGTTTTTTTCATGAAAATAACCTCCTTTTTATTGAAACATTTTTTACACCCAACAATCTTACTTCTTCTTTTCTTTCATAAAATGATTCCAGCAAAACTCTGACGTACTTTTATAGACTTCCTCCTTAAGCCTTTCTACCGAGAAATAATACCGGAGACCCAGATACATTACCAATAACCCCAATATCACTCCGGGAATCTGTGAATTTAAAACTTGAAAGCTGATATTGTTAAAAAAACTAAAAGCACAAAAAAACATACCAAGAAAAATAATGAATAAGGCTGATCCAAAAAGCACTGCCAGGGTCAGGGATTTTTGGATCAGAATTGTTGACTGGTTTTGCTTTTTCATAAATTCCTCCTTTAAAATTAAATAAAAAAAGAGCCTACCCTAAGAAAGAATAAACTCCATTGTCAATTAGTCAGTATTAAGTTTTCAATAATAAAAGAAGTCAAAACGCATGCGTTCTGACTTCTTCGTCGATTAAATGATTAATATAACCTTAATATATAACTTTGCTTCGTAAAATGCAACTGTAATCCATACTAAACAGCCATAAATCGTAATACATTTTTAGCCAAAATGCGACATTTTTCATAATCACAATAACCTGGTTCCAACACTATCATTTCCATATTTGATTATAATTGGTTTGATTATTAAACTATTTTGTTGATTGATTTTGTTTTGTTGATTGAAAATTGTTACAATCTCTAATATGATAAAATACAAAAGGAAAAAATGTAAAAAAACAACACAAAGTCAACAATAAAACAACTTGAAACAAAAATAAATCAATAAAAATAAATAAAAATATTGAAAAAGCAAAAATAATATGCTACAATTTCCACATAAAGGACATATCGGGGTGTGTCCGGAGCAATAAACTATATTTTTTCATTTTAAGGAGGTTTATTTTATGAAAAAGGGGTTAGCAATGGTTCTTGCGGCAACGTTGATTTTATCAGCGACGGGATGCGGCAGCGGGACAACAGCAGCAACTACGGCTGCAGAAACAGAGAAAAAAACAGAAGCTTCAAAAACAGAAGAAACCACAACAGCAGCACAGAAGGTAGCGGACGCACAGGCTGCCGGTTCTCTGAAAGGTAAGAAAGTCGCAGTAGTCAGAAATTTAGCTGCCGGTGATCATACACAGCAATTCCTCGATGGCTGTGTATCAGAAGGCAAGAAATTTGGGTGGACTGTGGATACGTTTGTTACAGATGGGGACGATGCAAAAGCACAGGAGACGGTAGCACAGGTAATTGCAAAAGGTTATGACGGTTTGATTGTATCTCATGGACAGCTTTCTTATTCTTACGATATGTTAAAGCCTGCAAGAGATAAGGGAATGGCAGTTGTTACATTTGATACCATGCCATTTAAAGGCGGAGATGCAAACGGTCTTCTTCTGGATGGGGTAACATCAACCGCTCAGAATGATCAGGCACTTGCAGAACTTTCCCTGGGCTATATGATGAAGGAATTTGAGGCAAAGGGAGGCAAATATCCCATGAAGGTGCTGAAAACATTTATGGGCCCTGGCATTCCTCCTCTGGACAGGCGTAATGAGATTTATGCAAAGCTGGAAGACGAAGGAAAGATTAAGACGCTGGAAGTAATTGCACCATCTGACTCTGCCAATGCAAGAGGAGATATGACCAATAAGACAGCGGCGATTCTTCCTAAGTATCCGGAAGGATCCGTAGATGCAATCTGGGGATGTTATGACGAACTTGCCAAGGGAGTTCTGCAGGCACTTAATGATGCAGGCAGAACAGATATTCCTATGTATACCATTGACGTATCCAATGATGATATCCAGCTGATGGTTAAAAATCCTCAGGTGTGGAAATCTACTGCGGCGGTTGATCCTAAGCTGATTGGAATCGTGGATACCCGCCTTCTTGCTCTTAAGTTATTAGGAGCAGAGACTCCAAGTTATTTTGATTTAAATGCCAGTAACATTGAAACAACGCAGCTGAGTGCAGAGACCACCATGGTTGATCTTGGCAAGATTGTAGATGGCTGGGGCGATGCCGAAGATCCGAAAGGAGCCCTGTTTACTGATGTGATTAAAGGGCTTTATGTAGAATAGCGGGATTCATTTCACAGTCATTACATAGGTAAGGAAGAGACGTCATGAACGAGATAAAGCTTGAAATGAAGGATATATCCATAGAGTTTCCAGGGGGTTAAGGCTCTGAATGGAGTTGATTTTAGTTTGACAAGTGGCAGCATTCATGCGCTCGTTGGAGCCAATGGTGCCGGCAAGTCCACGCTGATGAAAGTGCTTGCCGGTGTTAACACACATTATACAGGACAAATAAGTGTCGGAGGGGAACCGGTAGAAATCCGGTGCCCCAAAGATGCAAAAAATCTGGGAATAGAAATTGTGTTTCAGGAAGTTGACACAGCTTTAATCCCATATCTGACTGTAGCTGAAAATGTGATGTTTAACACCCTGGTTAATAAAATGGGGAAAAAACAGGTTGTACATTGGAAGGAAATCAAACGGGCGGCAAAAGCGGTACTTGAAAAGTTAAATGTGGCAGTCGATATTAATAAACCGGTATCTGCGCTGACACTTGCACAAAAGCAGATGGTTTTAATTGCACGGTGTGTGGTGGAAAAGTGCCGTTTTCTCATATTAGATGAACCGACTGCACCTCTTTCTAATTCCGAGACACTGGAACTTTTCAGGGTTGTCCGGGAATTAGCAAAAGAGAATGTTGGTGTGGTATTTATCTCTCACCGGCTGAGCGAGCTATACGAGATTTGTGAAAGCATCACCATCATGAGAGATGGAATGCTGGTGACAAATCTGCCTCTTACGAAAGAGCTGGAGGTTAATACCCTGGTTGAATATATGCTGGGACGCTGCTATGAGGATAATTATATTAAAAAGCGTGTGAAATTGGAGAACCGCTCCTTGAAATAGAGGACCTTACTGAGAAAGACGGTAAGGTGAAGAATATAACCATAACCGTACGCGAAGGGGAAATCGTAGGTGTGGCAGGTTTGGTAGGAGCCGGAAAGACAGAGCTGTGTAAGACGTTGTTTTCTGCCTATCAGCTTAAAAGCGGTACCATGAAGCTCCGGGGAAAAGTAATCCGTGCAAAAGGCCCCACCCAGGCAGTAAAAAACGGTCTGGCTCTGGTTCCGGAAGAACGCAGGAAGGAAGGCGTTTTAATCTCAGATACGGTAGTATCCAACATTTCCGTGGCGGCTATGGAGAAATATACCAACAAATTATCGGTTGTCAATAAAAAACGGGAAAAAGAGGATGCAAAAAATATGATCCGTGATCTTGGGATCAAGACACCGTCTGAAAACCAGGTGGTTTCTCTTTTGTCCGGCGGAAACCAGCAGAAGGTAGTAGTTGGAAAGTGGCTGAATAAAGATTCGGAAGTTTATATTTTCGATGAGCCCACAAAGGGAATTGATGTAGGTGCCAAACAGGATATGTATGAGCTGATTGAAGGACTAGCTGCCAAAAGGAAAGGCATCATCTATGCAACCTGCGAATTTCAGGAGATATTAAGTATCTGTGACCGGATCTATGTCATGTATGACGGAGAGATCATCAGGGAGCTGAAAGCAGCGGATACAGATGAGAAGGAACTGCTTTATTATTCGACGGGAGGTAAATGATATGTCTGGGGCAGAGAAGGTAAAAAAGAAAGGTAATTTAGGGGATTTTGTAACAAGATGGGGTACGATTGCAACAATGGTAATCCTGTTTGTTCTGTTTACGTTTGGTAACTGGAGTAAGGATACGGGGACAAGCATGTTTCTGACTCAATCCAATATGATCACAATTTTACGTGCCGTGTCGATTACCACAATTATTGCGATTGGTCTAACTTTTGCACTGGCGGTTAATGGTATGGATCTTTCCATAGGAGCTACGGCGCAGCTGGCAAATGTATTTGTAATGACATGTTTTGTATGGCATAACATCAACATCGGCGTTTCGATTATTCTTACCGTCTTAATCTGTTTAAGTGTTGCGGTGATTAACAGCATTCTGATTGTTAAGTTTAAAATACCGGATATGGTTGCTGCACTTTCCGTTATGTTTATGTATCAGGGTGTTTCCATGACCTATTCAAAGGGCGGCGCCATTACGGAGCGGATGACCAGGGCGGATGGAACTCAGGCGCCAGGTCTTGTTCCTGAGGCATTCAGGGCTTTGGGAAAAGAACCGTGGCTGATCATTATCATGGTTTGTGTGGTGCTGTTTGCTTATTTCTTTCTGAATTTTACAAAGCATGGCAGATATATGTATGCGGTAGGAGGTAACCCTGAGGCAGCCGAACTTTCGGGAATTCCTGTGGCAAGGTATAAAATTCTGGCCTATTTTCTGTCGGCAACCTTTGCTTCCATTGGCGGCATCTGTCTGGCAGCACGTGTGGGAACAGCACAGATCTCTGCCGGAGATGCATATTTAATGCCGTCTGTATGCGCAGCTTATATTGGCTTTTCCGTATTAGGGGCTGGTAAGGCCAATGCTTTTGGAACGTTTGCAGGAGCGGTTTTAGTAGGTATGCTGGAAAATGGACTTATTATGATGTCCGTTCCGTATTATGCAATGAACATAATTAAGGGCGCAGTCCTTGCGATCGCACTTGCCATGACCTATGCCAGCGGAAAAACAAAGAATGCAAACTAAACAGAGATTATAAAATGAACGGGGAAGGTGACAAAAATGTCTAAATACGACAGTTATTTTTTAATGAAGGCACCAGAAGTTCCAGATTACGTACGGGAAAAGCTTTCTTATTTTGACAAAGGAGCAGAGCTGGAATGTAAGGAAATTGGTGACGGAAACTTAAACTATGTATTTCGGGTGAAGGATGGAAAAAGCGGAAAATCAATTATTGTAAAACAGGCAGGCGAGGCTCTTCGAATCTCTGCTGATATGCATATCTCCACGGACAGAGGAAGAATCGAGGCTAAGATTCTGGGAATTCAGGAGATGTACGCGCCGGGACTGGTTCCTAAGGTTTATCTTTACGATGGTGTGATGTGCGCCATGATCATGGAAGATATGACCGGACATACCATGATGCGTACTGGCCTGATCAACCATGAAATTTACCCTCTGTTTGCAGATCATGTGACCACATTTATGGTAAATTCCCTTTTACGGACCACGGATGTGGTAATGGGGCATAAGGAAAAAAAAGAACTGGTAAAAAGCTTTATCAATCCGGATTTATGCGAAATCAGTGAAGATCTGGTGTACAGTGAGCCTTTTATTGACTATAACCACAGAAACAATGTGTTCTTACCCAATCAGGATTTTGTAAGGGAAGAGCTCTACCAGGATCAGGCACTGCATTTAGAAGCTGCAAAACTGAAATTTGAATTTATGAATCATGCACAGTCACTGATTCATGGAGATCTGCATACAGGATCTGTATTTATTAATAAGGAGCACACATTTATTTTTGATCCGGAATTCGCATTTTTTGGACCAATGGGCTACGATATTGGCAATGTGATAGCAAATATATTCTTTGCATGGTGCAATGGAGATGCTGTCATTACTGATGAAGAAAAGAGGGCAGAGTTCTGCGGATGGTGCCTTCAGACCATTTCCGATGTGGTGGATCTTTTTATAGAAAAATATAATAAGGTATTTGATGAATATGCCACTGACAGGATGGCAAAAGTACCGGGATTTAAAGAGTGGTATCTGGAACAGATCCTATCTGATACAGCAGGCGTTGCCGGACTGGAATCAATCCGCCGGATTGTGGGTATGGCCAATGTAATTGATATTACAACCATTCCGAATGAAACAAAACGTACCAGAGCAGAGCGAATTGTGATCACGCTGGCAAAAAAATATATTATGAACCGGGATACCTTCCGCTGCGGCGCAGACTATTTAAAAGCCATCAAAGAGGCAGTTGGTAAGTACGAATCATAAAAGATGGGAAAGGCAAAAACATGAGTGAAGACAAAAAGAAATCCATTATGGATTATGACACAGTGGCACTTGATGAAGAAAACCATGCCCTGGTTATTATAGATCAGACACAGCTTCCGTATAATACGGTAATTCTTTCATTAACAAATCAGGAGGATATCTGGAGCGCCATTTATCTTCTTCAGGTAAGAGGGGCACCTGCGATCGGAGTGGCGGCAGCAATTGGCATCTATCTGGCAGCAAGAGAGATTGAAGCTTCTGATTTTGGAGAGTTTTTCCGGAAATTCAGTAAAGCAAAGGATTATCTTGATTCAGCACGTCCGACTGCAGTCAATCTTTCCTGGGCTTTAAAACGAATGGAAGGAATTGTTTTAGACAATAAAGACAAGTCTGTTTCTGAGATCGTAGAGGAATTGCATAAAGAGGCTGTAAAAATAAGAGAAGAGGATATCTGGGTGTGTAAGACGATTGGAGAATATGGTCTTACCCTTGTAAACCCAGGAGATGGACTGCTGACGCACTGCAATGCAGGGCAGCTTGCCACTGTAAAATATGGTACCGCAACGGCACCTATGTATCTGGGACAGGAACGGGGATATCATTTCCGCATTTTCTCAGACGAGACCAGGCCGTTGCTCCAGGGAGCAAGACTGACATCCTTTGAGCTAAAGGAATCCGGACTTGATGTAACCGTAATCTGTGATAATATGTCTGCTTCTGTTATGCGTAAGGGCTGGGTCAATGCTGTGTTTGTAGGGTGTGACAGAGTGGCGGCCAACGGAGATACTGCAAACAAAATCGGAACTTCCATGGTGGCACTGGCTGCTAAGCGCTACGGTGTGCCCATGTATATCTGTGCACCGACCTCCACAATTGATTTGAGTACGCCCACTGGGAAGGAAATCCACATTGAAGAACGTCCTGCAATGGAAGTGGTGGAGATGTGGTATGAAAAACCAATGGCTCCCGAAGGAGTAAAGGTGTTTAATCCCGCTTTTGATGTCACGGATCATGATCTGATTGCAGGAATTGTTACAGAGTATGGAATCGCAAGAGAGCCATATAGTGAGTCGCTGAAAGAGATATTCAGAAGGAAACAGGAAGCGTTAAAAGGTGAGTGACGGTAAAGAGGATGCCTTGCTTTAAGGGACATCCTCCTGAAGACCGGGTTAGGCGTCGATGGCCTCATACAGGGCAACATTATATTTAGTCAGATACTCGGTCCACTGGCTGTCAAGATTTTTGTCGGTAATCAATCCGGTAATAGCATCAAAGCCGGATATGGTGATGAAAGAGGTTTTATTAAATTTGGAATGGTCCGCTACCAGATAGATATGATTGCTGCGTGTGAGCAGAGTCTGCCGTATGGCTGCAATTGATTCGTTGGAATCGGTGATTCCGTGTTCCATGGATACGCTTCTGCAGGACATAAAGGTTTTATCCAGATAGAAAGACTCTAAATTCCGGATTGCTGTATTGCCGACAAATGCCTTATCTCTTGGCGCATAGGAGCCACCCAGGGTTATAAGGCGTATATCTTCTTTATCCTGAAGTTCATTGATAATAAGAAGAGAATTGGTAACTACTGTCAGGCGCATTCCCTGAAGCTCCCGGGCAATCTGGAGAGCGGTTGTGGAGGCATCTAAAAAGATGGAATCGCCGTTATGTATCAATGAGAGGCATTTTTTAGCAATGGCCTTCTTACTTTCCATATATGCGGTTTCCCTTATGGTAAGCTCCACATTGTTCTCGACCCCGTCCTGTATGAATGCACCTCCGTAAGTTCTGGTAAGGAAACCGTCGTCTTCCAGCTGCTTTAAATCACGGCGTATCGTTTCCTCGGTTACGGAAAATATTTTAGATAATTCCGTTACTGTAACACTTTTCTTTTCTAATATAATATCTTTGATTTTGGCTTTCCTTGTTACTGCTAACATAGGCATGTTCCTTTCTTTCTGCGAACAAATTTTTTGAAATGCAGTATGAAACCATAAGAATACAGTGACATATAAGCATATTGTATATTTTTTTTGTCAAAATGTAAAGGAAAAATGATCAAAATAAAAACAAAACAAAACAAAACACATAAAAACAAATATAAATTTGCTAAAATACAGCAAAAATTGACAAGTTCAGACAAGCCATGTATCTAGTCGTTTGAACTTTGGAGGGATGGTTATGATGACAGTTCAGGGCGTGAAATACATGTCTGATTTTGAAGCCAAAAAGGCAATTTTGGACATTGGCAAGCGTATGTATGACAAAGGCTTTGTGGCTTCCAATGATGGAAACATAAGCTGTAAGGTGGGACCAAACACGATCTGGACAACACCCACCGGCGTATCCAAGGGATTTATGAAACAGGAAATGCTTGTAAAGATGGATTTAAACGGCAGGGTGCTTATGGGCAACTCAAAACCCTCATCAGAAGTAAAGATGCATTTAAGGGTTTATCAGGAAAATCCGGATGTACAGGCAGTTACACACGCCCATCCTCTGGTGGCAACCAGCTTTGCCATTGCAGGTATCAGTCTGGATGCGGCTGTTTTGACGGAAGCAGTATTGGGGCTTGGCTCTATTCCCATTGCAAAATATGCAACACCTGGTACGGAAGAAGTTCCTGATTCCATTGCACCGTTTGTAAATACCCACAACGGGGTACTCCTTGCAAATCATGGAGCATTAACCTGGGGAAAAGATATTTTTCAGGCATTTTACCGGCTGGAGTCCATTGAATATTATGCAACCATATTGATGTATACAGGGAATATCATCGGCCGTCAGAATGTACTTTCCTGTGATCAGGTAAATAAACTGCTTGATATCCGGCAGAAACTGGGCATTACTGCAGGCGGAATTCCACCCTGTTCCTTACAGGAAACCAATATGAGAGATGTAATTACTTCTTCCGATATCCGGCCATCCTGGCCCGCTTCGCCGATTCAGGCTCCACTTAATCCGCCGGTTCATGAATTAAAGGGTGTCACTCCGCTTGTGAAACCAGGGCAGACTTCGCCTCTTAAAGAAGGGGGATGTTCTTGTGGAATTTCTTCTATACCCAGGGAAACGGTGGAAAAGAAAGATACTGAGAATTTAAGTAAGGCAAAGGATGAAATTATTGCTGAGGTTGTGAGAAGAGTCATGGGGCAGTTTAACTAGGAGGAAAAAATGGAAATTGGGACAAGGGAGATTGAACTGATTGTAAGAGAAGTGCTTGCAGGGCTGGATAAGAAAAGTCCGACACCTTCTGTGATTCCTTCTCGGAGTGACAACGGAGTATTTGATCGGGTGGAGGACGCAATTGAGGCGGCTTACAACGCTCAGCGGGATTGGATCAATCATTATAAGGTAGAAGACAGGAGAAGGATTATTGAGGCGATCCGATCCGTTGCAGGGAAACACGCCCAGTCACTGGCAACTATGGTGCAGGAAGAGACCGGCATGGGTCGTGTGGAAGATAAGCTTCAGAAACATCTGGCAGTCATTGAGAGGACTCCCGGTGTGGAATGCCTGACTACGGAGGCCATCTCCGGTGACGGCGGGCTTATGATAGAAGAATACGCACCGTTTGGAGTGATTGGAGCCATTACACCTTCAACAAATCCTACGGAAACCATTATTAACAATACGATCAGTATGATTGCCGGAGGCAATTCAGTTGTGTTTAACGTTCATCCAGGTGCCAAACGGTGCTGTGCCCACTGTCTGAAGCTGCTTCATCAGGCAATTGTGGAAAGCGGCGGGCCGGCAAATCTTATTACCATGCAAAGAGAACCTGATATGGAAGCGGTTAATATTATGACCTCCGATCCAAGAGTCCGTCTGATGGTTGGAACCGGAGGAATGGGAATGGTGAATGCGCTGTTACGGTCTGGCAAAAAGACGATTGGAGCGGGTGCAGGTAATCCACCTGTTATCGTAGATGATACCGCAGATATAAAGCTGGCAGCCAGGGAGATTTACCGGGGAGCTTCTTTTGATAATAATATTTTATGCCTGGCAGAGAAAGAAGTTTTTGTCATGGAGCAGGCTGCTGACGAACTTATTTTCCAGCTGCAGCAGGAAGGGGCATTTTTGCTTCAAAAGGATCAGCTGCAGGAGATTTTAAAACTTGCCATGATTGAGAAGAGCGGCACTTATGAAGTAAATAAGAAATGGGTTGGAAAGGATGCAGCTTTGTTCCTTAATGCAATTGGAATACACTGTGACAAGAATGTACGTCTTCTGATTTGTGAGACAGACAGAAATCACCCCTTTGTTATGGTAGAGCAGCTGATGCCGGTTCTTCCCATTGTCCGTTTAAAAACCTTTGAGGAATGTATGGAAAGCGCAAAAGCGGCAGAATCAGGAAACCGCCATACTGCATCCATGTTTTCCAGAAACGTGGAGAACATGACCAGATTTGCAAAGGAAATTGAGACTACCATCTTTACAAAGAATGGAGCCACGTTAAGAGGTGTGGGAATCGGTGGGGAAGGACATACCACAATGACAATCGCAGGTCCTACGGGTGAAGGACTCACCTGTGCGAAAAGCTTTACCAGAAGGCGCAGATGCATGCTGGCGGAAGGCGGCTTAAGGATCGTTTAAGGGAGGTACATATGGCAATTGGCTTTTTGGAATGTGCAGGATATGGAGCAGTTTTGTATGCCATGGATAGAGCGTGCAAGGCTGCAGACGTGAAAATTATTGGCATCGATACCATAAATCCCAAGGATGCAGCAGCATTTATTCCTCTTACTGCCCAGGTGAAATTTGAGGGTGGGGTGGATGATGTAAAGGAAGCCTGTGAAGCAGCAAGGCGGGCAGCCCTTGAACTTAACAGCCCGGAACAAGTCCTGGTCCGGATGATCGAAAGGCCGTACGAAGGAACAAAAGCATTGGCCCGCATAACAAAGGTAACATTCACGGAAGAAAATATAAATGATTAGAGGAGGTAGAATGGTATGGCATCCACATCAATCGGTTTAGTTGAAACAAGGGGATTAATTGCCTCCATAGAAGCAGCAGATGCGATGTTGAAGGCGGCAGACGTGGAGCTGGTAGGAACGGAAAAGATCGGTTCCGGGCTGGTGACCGTTATTGTAACCGGAGAAGTCGGAGCAGTTAAGGCGGCTACTGAAGCTGGGGAAGCGGCGGCTTCCAGAATCGGAGAGCTGGTAGCAGTCCATGTGATTCCCAGACCACATCAGGATATAGACAAAATTCTGCCAAAAGCAAAATAGTGATAATAGTTCCGGCAGAAAAGGTGGGTTATCATGAATAGAAAGGGAAACGCCATAGGAGTACTGGAAATAAATTATTACGCCAATACAGTTTGTGGTTGATCAGGCGCTGAAAGCGGCGCAGGTGGAGATTGTAAGCTGCCATAAGACACTGGGCGGCAGGATGTGCCATACTGTGCTGGCAGGCGAGACATCAGCAGTTTATGCGGCAATGGAAGCGGCAAGAGATTCCGGTCGGATCGTGGGCGAGAGCAATATCAAAGTATGTGTTTCTATTAATAACCCTCATCATGAGGTATGGAAACTGTTAAATATGATAGACAGACATGAGGAAGAATCAAAAAACTGAGACAGGTAAGGAACATGAAAATGAAGATAAAACAGGAGGAGAAGGAAATGGCAGAGATATCAGTTAAGAAGGGCATGCTGGCACTGGGAATGGTTGAAACAAGAGGTCTGACTGCATCAATTGAAGCAGCAGATGCCATGTTAAAAGCAGCAGATGTTGAAATGGTTGGAACAGAAAAGATTGGCTCAGGTCTGGTTACCGTTATGGTACAGGGAGATGTGGGAGCTGTAAAAGCAGCGGTTGAAGCAGGAGAAGAGGCTGCTTCCAGAGTGGGAGAGCTGGTGTCTGTTCATGTAATTCCAAGACCCCATAATTCCATAGCAGGAATTATCCCGCTGATTAAATAAGGAATCAGTGTCTGATGGATAACAGGGAAGAACTGATACAGAAAATAACAGAAATGGTTCTGGAACACTGGAACCGATTAAGCGCTGATCCCTATCAGGTTCCGGTTGGCATTTCGGCAAGACATGTACATTTATCAAGAGATCACGTGGAAATACTGTTTGGAGCAGGATATCAGCTTACCCCAGAAAAATCATTAAGCCAGCCCGGTCAGTTTGCGTGCAAAGAACAGGTTGAGGTCTGCGGTCCCAAAGGGTCCATTAAGAAAGTCCGGATTCTGGGGCCGGAGAGGAAACAAAGTCAGGTTGAGATGGCGTTTAGTGACTGCAGAATTCTGGGTATTAATCCCCCTGTCAGGACTTCCGGAGATTTAAAAGAAACTCCGGGAATCCTGCTTAGGGGACCTGTAGGCGAAGTCTCTTTAAAAGAGGGTGTTATTATCGCCGACCGTCATATCCATATGACCTCGGAAGAAGCCAGCTGGTTTGACGTATCAGATGGGGATCGGGTGAATGTGTTGGTTCCCGGAGAAAAAGCAGGGGTGCTTGGACGGGTTCTTGTACGGGTTACCAGTGAGAGCCGCCTTGATTTACATGTAGATACAGATGATGCCAATGCATTTTTGCTCAGACAGGGGCAGTGGGTCACCATTAGAAAGGATGATGCCAGATGATATTAGGAACAATTATGGGGACTGTGGTTTCCACAAGAAAGTGCAGAAATCTGGTGGGATTTAAGCTCCTTTTAGTGGAACCGTTTTACGGAGAAAAAAAGAATATATTTGTGGCGGCTGATACCATGGGAGCCGGAATCGGGGAACTGGTGCTGGTAACCACGGACAATACGACTCAGTTTGCCATTGACCGATCAGCTCCAGTTGATGCTTTCGTTGTGGGCATTGTAGATGCACCTCCTCAATTGGGGAAATAAAAAGAGGGAGGGAATTAATATGGAGCAGGGTATATTAAAGGTTCTTGCAGTTGCAGATCCGGCAGTAAATGGTTATCTGGATAAGAAATTGGGGATTCTGGACAGATATAAGGAAAATGTGGAATTTCAAATTGTACCGTGGTCAGAGTATTATGACAAAATGATGGAATCCCTTAACGGAAGCGGTGATTATGACATTATTATGGCAGCGGGTCATTTATGGTTGTCTGATTTTGTGGAAAAAGGCTATCTGGCAGAACTTGAGTTGGAAGAGGAAGATATTCTTCCTGCCATTGTCAGGGAAATGACCTATCAGGACAAGACATACCTATCTCCTTCTTTCTGTGACGGTCACATGATTGTATACCGTAAGAGTCTGATTAACCAGGTGCTAGGAAAGGAACTGGGGCCTGTAATCACGCCACAGGAATACCTGGATACAGCAAAAGCTTTAGCGGCAGTGTATGGGAAAAAGGCCGTGGCAATGAAGGCTGATTCCTCAGAAATATTTACCGATGCACTTCCTTTTCTCCGCATGTATGGAGGAGATGCTTATGATTCAGAGGGAAATCCGGTCTGTGGAGATGAAGAAGCCATAAGAGGGCTTCAAACTTATTGTGAACTTAAATCATATGCTTTGGAAGGCACGGAACACTTTGCAAATGAAGAAATTGCTGATGCAATCCGAAAGAAGGCTGTCATGGCAGTAACATGGAGCGGACAGCTTGGAGCTGTATGGGAGAATGGCTGTCTGGAACCGGAGGATTTAGGCTTCAGTACATTTTCAACTGCATGGAATGTGACGTGGTCCTTTGCCATCTGCTCAGAAAGCAGGAAACGGGAAGCTGCCAATGATTTTTTAAGGTATCTGCGTTCTTCTTTAGTTGACTGTAAAACAGGAAGGGTAGGCGGTGCTCCTGTAAGAGAATCAAGCTATCAGAAAGGTAATGATCCATGGTATCCGGTGCAGAAAATAATGATTGAATCTGCAAGACCTCTTCCTCATATAAATCGGTCAGGGGATAAAAATGCAATCCTTTACCAAAAAATCTACCAGGCTTTCACAGGAGAATTATCAGCCAGGGAAGCAATGGAATCAGCAGAGCGGGAAATAGCTGATATAACCTGACGGGGGAAAAATTATGAAGATTATTATTATTGGAGGAGTAGCAGCAGGCATGAGTGCCGCATCCAAGATACGCAGAATGAATTCTGATATTCAGATAACCGTATACGAGAAGGGCGGATTCCTTTCCTATGGTGCGTGCGGGCTGCCTTATTATGTGGGAGACTTTAACGAGGATTACAGAAAAATGATTGCCCGCAGCCGCCAGGCCTTTGACAAGATGGGGATAGAAACGTTTTTAAGGCATGAAGTGATAGGAGTTGATGCCGGGAAAAAACGGATTATGGTAAGGGATCTGGAATCTGGCAGAGAGTTTGAGGATGCTTATGATAAGCTGATGATTGCCGTTGGGGCAGAGGCAGTAATTCCTCCTTTCCCCGGCAGAGAGCTGATGGGAGTCCATGCATTAAAGAATATGGAAGACGGTATCTTTTTAAAGGAATATTCCAAAATGGAAAAGATCCGGAATGTAGTTATCGTAGGAGGGGGCTACATTGGTGTCGAATGCGCCGAGGCATTTTTACATATAGGTAAAAACGTACGCATGATAGAAACTGCTTCCAGAATACTGGCTTCGTTTGATGAAGAAATGACTGTGCTTGCCCAGGAGGAACTGTTAAAGCAGGGGGTAAAGCTTCATGTCAATGAAAAGGTGGAGGCGTTTGAAGGTGATGGGCTGTATGTCAATCGCGTGATTACGAATAAAGGAAGCTATGATGCAGATTTAGTGATTGTGGCAGCTGGTGTAAGGCCCTGTACAGAATTTCTAAAGGATACCGGAATAGAGAGAGGGAAAAACGGAGCAATAGTCGTAGACAGAGAAATGAGAACTTCCATACCTGATATTTACGCAGCAGGTGACTGCATTCTGGTCTATCATGAAGTTCTGGACGAAAACAGTTATCTGGCTCTTGGAACTGTTGCAAATAAATGTGGAAGAATTGCCGGAACAAATCTGGCAGGAGGCAGTGAAGTATTTCAGGGAGCGCTGGGCTCTGCGGCTGTTAAAGTATGTGGCCTGGAACTGGGACGAACCGGCATGAGTGAAGCCGATGCGAAACGTCTCTCTGTAGATTACAATACGCTTCTTGTTACGGTGAATGATCATCCGGCTTACTATCCGGATCCTACCCCTATTACAATAAAGCTGATCTATGAAAAGGAAACCAAACGTATTCTTGGCGCCCAGACCTGCGGAGAAAAAGGGGCAGTTCTCCGGGCGGATGTGTTTGCCGTCGCCATTCACTGCAAGATGACAACGAAAGAATTGGGAATGACAGACCTTATTTATGCACCTCCGTTTGCAGGCGTCTGGGATGCCATACAGATTGCCTGTAATGCGGCGAAGTAGGGGAACAGGCTGGAAAGGGGAAGTTCATGAGCAAACTAATATCAATGCAGGAAGCGGCAGCCCTGGTCAGTGACGGCGCAGTTCTGGGGATTGGCGGGAATGTGCTTCACCGCGCACCTATGGCTTTTATCAGAGAACTGGTACGTCAGAGAAGGCGTAATTTAAAACTGGTGAAAACTGCGGGTGCAATGGATGTGGATATGCTGTGCCTGGGAGAATGCGTAACCAGTGTAGATGCTGGGTTTATCAGCTATGAGAGTGAATTTTCACTGGCAATGCATTACAGAAAGGCAGTGGAAAGCGGACGGGTAAAAGGAAATGAGCATGCCTGCTATACCGTTATTTCTGCACTTCGGGCAGCCAGCTATGGAATTGGCTTTATGCCTGTAAAAGGTCTGACAGTCAGCGATTTAATTGAAGAAAATGACTATTTTACCAGGATCCAGGATCCATTTACCAATGAAATAGTTACGGTAGTAAAAGCAATTCGACCGGATGTGGCAGTGATTCATGTTCAGGAAGCAGATGAGGATGGCAATGCAAGAATCGCAGGCCCGCTGTTTGAGGATGTCCTGCTTTCCAGAGCGGCAAAAAGTGTGATTCTTACAGCAGAACATATTGTTCCTGGTTCTTTATTCTCCAGTGGTACGAAGAAAGCGGACATTCCCCATTTCCTGGTTGGTGGAGTGGTTCATGCAGCAAAAGGTGCTGCACCCTGTTCCTGCATACGAAACTATGATATTGATGCAAAAGACATTGGTAAATTTAAGGAGATTAAGGACCAGGAGGGTCTGGCCGTTTATCTTTCGGCATATGAAAAGGCGGACCGCAGAGGCTGGGGAGGTAAGAATGATGGAAAGAAATAACCGGATCTGTGACATTATGGTGTGTGCAATGGCACGCATGATCCAGGATGGAGAGAAAGTATTTCACGGAGTATCTTCCCATATGCCAATGATTGCGGTGCTTCTTGCCAAGGAACTCCATGCTCCCCATGCTGTGCATTTAAACATACCGGGAGGAGTTGATCCGTCCCCCAGAAAGCTTAAAAAATATACCAGCGCAGGCAGTGAGCTGTTAGATGGTGCAAGATCTTACTTTCCTCTTATGGAGGTATTTGACTTATCCATGAGAGGAGAGCTTGATATGGCATTTTTAAGCGGTGTCCAGTTTGATTTAAGGGGCAATGTAAATGCGTCAGTAATCGGTAATTATCAGAAACCAAAAGTCAGACTTCCGGGAGGTGCAGGAAGTGCAGTCCTGATACCGACTGCAAAGCGGGCTGTTATCTGGAGAACAAAGCATGATAAACGGACCTTTATAAACCAGGTGGATTTCATTACAACAAAAGGAAATGTTGACCGGATTGTAACTCCTCTTTGCATTTTTAAAATGGAAAATGGAGAACTGGTTCTGGATACCATACACGAAACTTCATCTCTTAAGGAAGTACAGGATAACACTGGATTTCCTGTTAAATACTCACGAATCGCAATCACCCCGTCTCCAACTAAAAATGAGCTTTCTGTATTAAAACGGATCGACCCGGGTGATTTCAGAAATATAGAATTTTAGGGAGAACTTACTATGGGGCTTTTAAGAGTGAATGCAGTTGCAACCAGTTTTTTTGGAAGGGGATCCATTGGTATGCTGCCTGCGGAACTTAAAAAAAGAGGGTTAAAACGGGGACTCATTGTAACGGATCAGTTTCTGTTTAAGAGCGGAGCAGCGGATAAAGTGGGGCTATTTTTACTGGAAGCAGGAATCGAGTATGCGGTCTATTATCAGGTGCAGCCCAATCCTGCGGTGGCAGTAATTAATGAATGCCTGGAAGCTGCAAAAGCTTTAAACGTTGATTTCCTGACTGCAGTTGGCGGCGGATCTGCCATTGACACAGCAAAGGCAGTCAGTATTGTATTGGAAAACGGCGGGCGGATTGAAGATTACGAGGGAATCAATCAATCTGAAAGACCTGGAATACCTGTTGTGGCAGTCAATACAACGGCTGGAACAGGTTCAGAAGTCACTACATTTTATATTGTTACCAATCCGGACAAGCACACAAAGATGTGTATGGTGGACACCAATTGTATGGTGAGTATTGCTGTCAATGATATTGACTTTATGATAAGCATGCCCAAAAATCTGACAGCATCTACTGGAATGGATGCAATGACCCATGCCATTGAAGCGGCAGTTTCAAAACGGTGTTCACCTTTTACAGATAAAGATGCCCTTTGGGCAATCGGAGTAATTAGCTGCTATCTTCCGCAAGCCGTAAAAGACGGAGAAAATGAAACTGCCAGAGAAATGATGGCTTATGCAGAATACAGTGCAGGAATGGCGTTTTCCAACGCCGGGCTTGGTATGGTTCATGCCATGGCACATTCTCTGGGGGGACGGTTCAATCTTCCCCATGGCGTCTGCAATGCCATTTTATTACCCTATGTAATGGAATTCAATGGAAGTAATAGAAATATTGCAGAACGTTATAAGAAAGTGGCACAAAGCCTGGGCATCGAGGGAGCAGAGACCATGTCAGGGGAACAGTGCGTAAAGGAGGCAGTTTCCTGGATCAGAAAACTGTCAAAAGCAATTGGACTGGAAGAATGCTTAAGAGAGCTTTCTGTGGACCCGGGTGCTTTTGGGGAGCTGGCTGAGAGTGCAATGGCTGATACCTGTATGGACGACAATCCATTTCAACCAACAAAAGAAGAAATTATTGGGGTATATCAAAACGCTTATTATGGGATTTCAACAAAATAGGAGAGGGTGAAAGAATGAAAAAGTTAATGAATGATCCGCAAAATTATGTAAATGAAATGCTGGAAGGAATCTACCTGACACACCCAGATCAGCTTACCTTTACAGGAGATGATCTTCGTTGTCTGGTAACCACCAAGACAGAAGGAAAGGTTGGGATAGCCACCGGAGGAGGATCGGGACATCTTCCTTTGTTTTTTAGGTTATGTAGGAGATGGGCTATTAGATGGCTGCTGCGTAGGTGATGTGTTTCAGTCACCAAGCGCTAATCAGATGCTGGAAGTGACAAAGCGTATAGATGCTGGGGCTGGAGTCCTTTATATTTACGGAAATTATAACGGAGATATATTTAATTTTGATATGGCTGCTGAGATGGCAGACATGGAAGAAGGAATTCGTGTGGAACAGGTGGTTGCCGGAGAAGATGTCGCCTCCCCTCCGGCAAAAGACGGAGAGAGGAATACCAGAAGAGGAGTTGCAGGAATTTTCTTCGTGTATAAATGCGCGGGTGCGGCAGCGGCCTTAGGAAAAGATCTTTCGGAAGTAAAGAGGATTGCAGAAAAGGCAGCTTCAAATGTAAGAACTATGGGAGTTGCCCTGACACCCTGTACGGTACCAAGAGTGGGTCATCCTGGATTCGAGATTGCTGAGGACGAGATGGAATTAGGTATGGGAATCCATGGAGAGCCAGGGATACGCCGGGGTAAAATGGAATCTGCAGATCAGATTGCAGAGGAAATGGTTGATAAAATCTTAAGCGATATTTCCTATGAAGCAGGGGATGAGACGGCGGTTCTTGTAAATGGTCTGGGGGCAACACCACTGGATGAGCAGTACATTGTAGCAAGAAAGGTTCATCTGATACTAAAAGAAAAAAACATCCGGGTTCATCGCTGCTATGTGGGGGAATATGTTACTTCAATTGAAATGGCGGGTTTATCCATCTCTCTTTTAAAACTGGATGAGGAGCTGAAAGGTTATCTGGATGCCCCGGCAGATACGCCATTTTTTAAGCAGAAACAGATTGGAGAATAATATGAATCAGCAGGAACTGATTGCCATGCTGGGCAGGATCAGCAAAATAATGGAAATAAACCGGGATTATCTCATTGAACTTGACAGTGTAGTGGGAGACAGTGATTTAGGCTTAACCATGTCTGACGGGTTCCGTTCTGCCTATGATTCGGTATCCGATGGAATGGAGCCGGATCTTGGAAAACTGCTTTACAAGGCAGGTAAGACCATGGGCAATCAGGTCCCCTCCACTATGGGGACATTAATGGCTGCAGGTCTTATGCGTGCAGGAAAAGTTTTAAAAGGAAAAACGGAACTTACAGATCAGGATGTTGTTTCTCTGTTTCAAGCATATCAGGACGGAGTTGCTGATCTTGGAAAGGCAAAACCAGGAGAAAAAACTTTCTTAGATGGATTTTTGCCTGGAATAGACGCGCTTGCAGCTGGCTTAAATGCTGGTACTTCTCTTGAGATGGCTTTCCAGGAGGCCGCCGATGCCGCGTGGGCAGGATTTGAAAATACCACGACTATGGTTGCGGTTCATGGCAGGGCGGCAACAAGAGGGGAAGCTTCCCGTGCATTAAAGGATCCTGGGGCCGCTGTAGGGGCTCTGATTATGAAGGCAGTAGCTAAAAGATAAATCCGGGCGTTTAGGCAGGAACTTTTCTCTAACCTGTACAAAGTCAATTATTTATGATATACTAACTCCGGTTAGTTGAGACTTACTAAAGACGGGAGGTACTCATATCATGAGTAAATACAAGAGAAAAAGTATACTGGCAGCTGCAGCGTTATCTGCCATACTGCTTACTGCCTGCGGAGCAGCAAATAAAGAAGCAGCCACGGAAGCTGGTTTAAAGGTTACCGAACAAGCCGAAGAGACAACTGCAGGCAAAGACACAAGAGTTATTAAGATGGAATATGGAGATGTAGAAATACCAGCCAATCCAAAACGGGTGGTGGTTGCATTCTTCCAGGGTGATTTACTTGCACTTGGGATTCACCCTGTAGGCACCTCTTTTAATGATGATGCTGTATTTGAACAGGAGCTGGGAGACGTTACTGTTGTGGATGCCTTTGAGTTAAATCCGGAAGCCATTATGGAGCTGGATCCTGATCTTATTATCTGGAACAACACAGATGATTATGAGAGTCTGTCAAAGATTGCGCCAACACTGGCCAGAAATTACTATGACATGGAAGTAAAGGACCGGCTTGCATTTTTCGGAGAAGTATTTGGAGTACCCGAAAAGGCAGAAAAGATTATGTCAGACTTTGAGAAAAAGGCAGAAGAATCTAAGAAACAGCTTTCTGAAAAAGGACTGGCGGATAAGAATGTCATACTTCTGGAAAACCAGACTAAGGGAATATTAAGAGTCTTTGGTGATGATTATGGACGAGGCGGCGAGATCATCTATCAATACTTAGGCTTAAAAGCACCGGAGAGAATCCAGAAAGAGGTTATGGATCAAGAGGGTGTGAATTTCATAGACATTTCCTATGAGACCCTAAGGATTATGTAGGAGATTACATATTCTCTGATCAGAGAATAGCTGATCTGAAAGGTGTGGAGGTGTGGGAAAGCCTACCGGCGGTAAAGGAAGGTCGACTGGTGCAAAACTCCAGCGGAATGTTCTGGTTCAGCGACATTACGTCCATGAACGCACAGATGGATTTTATTATGGATTCTTTATTAAAGACAGTGGAAGGACAGACCCGTTAAATTAAAGGGTGTGAGCACTCAAATCCTCAGGGCAGATATGCTGCTTTGAGGATTTTTTGCTGTTATTTTTTATAAAAGGTCTTTACTAAATATAATTTATCTGATAGGATGAAATTGTTAAAATCTAAATTCATTTCTGTGATTGTATTATTTTTGAAAATTCTTAGTATTTAAATTTATTCCCCTTTAAACGTATTATTTGCTTTTTATCTTATTGCAATGATCACTATTCTAAATGACAGCTATTTTTCTTTTTTCTTTATGTATTCTATTTTAATTTCCCCATGTTGTTTTGTGCATTTACAAGAAATCAATAAATTCTTTTTGAGAGGAGGTGCCAGGTCAATCTATGAAATGAATGAGATGATTTGAACAACTAAATAACTATAGTCTCTCCTCTGCCAAATTCGGATGGGGGAAGAATGGAGGAAAAATGAATCGTGTATTTTTTAATGGGAAGGCTGACAAGAGATCCGGAAGTGAGATATTCACAAGGAGAACGTACAATGGCAATTGTCAGATATACACTTGCTGTTGACCGCCGGGGACGCAGGAATCAGGACAGCACTGAGCCAACAGCTGATTTCATTAACTGTGTATCATTTGATAAAACAGGTGAATTTGCGGAAAAATATTTCCGCCAGGGAATGCGGGTGCTGGTGTCTGGAAGGATTCAGACCGGAAGCTATATAAACAAAGATGGAATAAAGGTTTATACCTTTGAAGTGATTGTAGATGAGCAGGAGTTTGCTGATAGTAAGAACTTAACATCAGGAGAAAGTCAGGTACCAAGGCCAGAACCTTCCAGTGCATTGGGAGATGGGTTTATGAATATTCCTGATGGAATAGATGATCCGGGATTTGCCGTTTAATTAAATTGGCTATGACAACTAAAAGTTTTATAATTAACACCGTCTTTTTCATCTTCCTGTCTTTGTTAACAGGTCCGTTTCTGTCTTACGGGGCAGATAAATCCATTGAAATAAAAAAAGATATCAGAGCGGGGGATGTTTTAACAGTTGATTCCCCAGCGTTTGTGGGCAGTTCCAGCGAATATGCACCGATAGAAACTGTAATAAAAGAGGGAAAAAAATATCATTTAACTAACAGCGAGATTTTGGACATTATCACAGAAGAAAAAACTGAATATTCGGAATCCTGGATTTTATATGAAGGAGTGGAGTATATTGACCGTATGCCGGAGACGGCAAGGATACAGGTGATAAATGAAGATTTGAAGCTAAAACAGACTGTAGAACTGCCTGTAGTTTCCCAGGTGGAAGAATGTTCCTACTGGAATTATGATTTTACATTTCCCATAGAGGTTTCCGGCTATCAGGAAGATACCTATTTGCTGGGGGAAAGAGAAATCCCCAATGGTGCACCACTAACAGACTATGCAGAGGAATTTTTGAAGTATTTAAATCTTCCTGAAGATTATTATCAAATAACAAGTATTGTCTGGACTGGAGAACCGGTGGAGCAAAATGGGGATATGGTCCGTAACGCTCAGGCGCAAGGGAAGAAGCTGGTTAAAAATATCAGAGCTGTATATGGTGGGGAGGTCGCAGTTCCGTCAGTGCAGGCCCAGATTTACCGAGGGATTTATGAGGAGGACAGGACCGAAAGCCAGACAGATCCTCTAAATTATAAAAATAGCGAGACTGCCGTTTATGAACGCCAGGCATGGAATGGATACCGAAAGATAGTAAGATATATTATTACAATAACCATTACACTGACAGTATTACTATTGCTGCTGATCATCATACTGACTCTGCTTAAGAAGAAAAAGGCGGAAGCTGATACTGATCCTGACTCACAATCTGATTAAAAAGAAGCCTGTCTATGTGGATTAAATATCAATGGCTGACATATATTGAAACAAGCAATTACATAAATGAGGTGAATTCGTACTGCATGAGAGTCGAAAATATTTATCCCGTCTATAAGACCATTCAGGACAGGGAAAATCATGTGCAGAAGGTATATGAAGAGCTTCAATTAGTTTTTTTAAATAAATCACAATCCGAAAAAAATGGTTCTCTTTTAGTTAAAGAGCAAATGGTTCATATAAAGAAGGGAAAGTAATAAAACCATATGGATGCGATTTATGCCAGACAGTCAATTGATAAAAAAGACAGCCTCTCCATTGAGACCCAATTAAGTTTTGCCAGAAGTATGGCAATTGGCGAACCCAGATTGTACATAGACAGAGGTATATCTGGGAAAGACGTGGTACACAGACCGGAATTTTTAAAATTGTTAAACGATATAAAGACGGGTACGATTAACCGGATTCTTGTTTACAAGCTTGACCGGTTTACCAGGTCCCTTTTGGATTTTACCAATACCTGGGAATACATGAGCAAATATAAGGTAGAGTTTATTTCTGTTACGGAAAATTTTGATACCTCAACTCCCATAGGTAAAGCAATGATATTTATTATGGCTGTGTTTGCACAAATGGAGCGGGAGCAGATATCAAGAAGAGTCTATGATAATTATTATGACAGGATTGAACTGGGGCGATGGCCAGGAGGTCCCGCCCCCTATGGTTACAGCAATACAACCGTCACTCAGGGAGATAAAAAGGTGTCTTCACTGAAATTAGAGGATAACATAAAGATCCTGGAAGAAATTATGAAGGTTTACGCTTATCCAACCACCAGTCTGGGTGATATCAGACGAATGATGGCAACCAGACAATTACCTGGACCAAACAGCCAGAAATGGTCAGCCTGCTCCATCGGGCGGGTGCTTCGAAATCCTGCAAGTGTGAAATGTGATCATGCAGTTTATACATACTTTAAAAAACTGGGAGTGAACATGATGAATCCCCTATCTGACTTCAATGGGGAGCACGGCGGTATGCTGGTAGGAAAAAAGGGAGCGGTGACAAAAGACGCTTTGAATCCCAGTGAGGCCACCTTTGCCATTGGGAACTGGCCTGGATATATTAATTCTGAGCTATGGCTTCGCTGCCAGAGAAAGCTGGATGCCAATGAGAAAGTTGCTTCCAATGACGGACCCCGCAACAGCTGGCTGACGGGACTGTTAAAATGTGCTGACTGCGGCAGAGCAATCATGGTTCGTAAATACAAGCGTAAATCAGATGGGGAAACAGTTCGCACCATAAGGTGCCGGGGAAAGGATTTTCTGGATTGTGGTTTAAAACCTCAGATGAGAATTGAACAGATTGAGGGTTCTGTACAAGCGGAGCTGCAGAAGCTTCTTGACAGATGCAAACCTGCTCCCATTGGAACCAACAATGGAACCAATGAACTGGAACTGGAACTGATCCGGATTGATGAAGCAGTTGGTAATTTAATGCAGGTTCTGAAGACAAAAGCAGTCAGCCCACTGACTGTGGAATACGTTAATAAAGAACTGGAAGAACTTTCGGAGACAAAGAAAAAACTGTTGGAAGAGAAAGAACGGTTAGCCTATGAATCCGTATATCCGGAAAAAATAATACTTTCTCAGTTAAGTAAAGAAGACAAACGGGCTGTAGCCTTTTCCTATCTGGAAACAGTGGTGGTCAGGGAAGATTATATCAGTCTTATATGGAAAGTGTGATCACAAATTAGGTTAAAAAGGTTTTGTTCGCAATTTTATGAACAAAGCCTTTTTTATTGCAGATAAATTAGAAAACTATGAAACAAATCAATTATATATTTTTTTAAAATATGATATTATAGTGTAAAAGATTGAAAACGGGAGGTACTATGGAAAATCATATAAAAATAATCGAAGCCATAAAAGAATACTGTCTCAATCATCTTGGTGCCTATGAAGCCAGGCCATTTGGAGAGTATCCAATCTGCTACAAGGTTATGGGGAAAATATTCGCGCAACTTAACCCCCAGGAGAATTTTTATAAAATCACCTTAAAATGTGAACCGGAAAAAGCATATCTCTACCGTCAGCTCTACCCGGGGGTAATAGTAAGAGGATACCATTGCCCTCCCGTTCAACAGCCCCATTGGAATACCATTGATTTAGACGCATTTTCAGATCAGGAGTTTCTGTTTCAGATGATTGATGAAGCATATGATTCTCTAATAAATAGGTTTAGCAAAAAGGCGAAAGATAAACTTAGCAATCTGTCAAAGATTGAATATAAGGATACAGATGGGGAAGATCCTGATTTTGTGATGTTATGCACAAAGCTGGACCAGGCGCTTGACGAAATAGTGGGAAAACAATATCAAAGAAGTAAGTATCACCAGTTCAATCAGAGAGACAGCATACATGATGTAATTGTGGCATACAACAATGGTGAACCAGTTGCATGCGGAGCATATAAACGCTTTGATGAAAGTCATGTGGAGATAAAGCGTGTCTATGTGGATCCGTCACAACGTCATATGGGGCTGGGAGCGGAAGTAATCCGAAGATTAGAGGCAAAGGCCAGAATTAACGGTTACAGATGGTGCGTTCTGGAAACAGGGCGGCTGTTGGAAGCGGCTCATATGATGTATAAAAAAGCAGGTTATCAGATTATTCCAAATTATGGTCAGTATGCTGGGATGGAGGATTCCATTTGTATGGAGCATAAAATTTAATGGGCGGACAAATAGTAGATAGAATTGAACTTGGACTGAAGAAAAAATCATTTTCTATGTTTTTTAATGGAGGGGAGATTTGGTTTGAACATCTGGATTCCCTTTATGATCAGACAGAACTGATTAAACAGAAATTCACGCAGGATTTATTGGAAATACAAAGACCATCAACCAGTTCGTTTATAGCTGTCATTTTAGATGAATCAAATATTAATAGTGAGATACTGGATCTGATAATAAATGAATTTTTAAACTTAGACAAGCAGCTACGCAAGGTTGTGTTCATCGGATTAACGTTGAAAATGAAACGGTATGTGAAAAAAAGAAGTGCACATACAAATTTCCTGATAATCTGTATGGATGACCTGGAAAAAGCAAAAGAGTGGCTGGTTAAGAATTGAAGGGAATGTAATGAATAATAAAGACATTATTGATATTGCCATGCAGCAATCAGCATTTGACAGTAATTGCAACATGGAGGATTTTATAAGCAACGTAAATAAGGTAGTACTCTCTGAGAAAAGTTCCAAGGCCAGAAAGTATTTAAAACTTCCCTTTTTATGTGATTTAACATCCTATGGGAATAATATTGTTGCGTCTGCATCCCAAGAATTAATAAAGGAAGTGGAGTGGTACATAACAAAATATCAGGTTGAGCACTGTTTTGAAACACCCAATCTACATAGATTAATGGAACGATTAAAGCCTTATAATCTAAATGTCTGTTTTATGGCAGAGTATTTTTTACCCGATATGGAAGTATTAAAACCCCTACCCTGTCTATATGAAACAAAGGTTATGGAACCTGAGCATTTTTCAGAATACTATCTTCCGGAATGGAGCAATGCCTTATGCGAAAAGAGGAAAGAACTTGATAGTCTGGCTGTAGGAGCATTTGATAACGGAAAGCTGATTGGGCTTGCGGGAGCATCGGCCGATTGTGATACCATGTGGCAGATCGGTATTGATGTAATGCCGGAATATAGAAGGCAGGGAATTGCTTCCAGCCTTACAAGCAGACTTGCTCTGGAAATATTGGGAAAAGGAATTGTTCCATTTTATTGCTGCGCATGGTCAAACTTAAAATCTGCCCGAAACGCCATAAAAAAGTGGATTTCGGCCTGCATGGGTACAGATCACAGCAAGAGAGGACAGTTATATTGCAGAAATGAATGAATAGAGAGGTAAAGTATGGTTATAAACATGGAGTTTTTAAAGGGTGAAGATATTTACCTTAAACTGGATAAAAAGACGGCTGGAAATATCCGTAAGCAGTGGCTTCCAGCCTATCATTTTACAATCTGTGATATGCATGGAGACGAGGTGGGCGGTTGTGACTTGCGGATTGGATATAACAAAAATGCATATTATGGCGGCAATATCGGGTATCATATAAATGAGAAATACAGGGGACACCATTATGCGGGGAAAGCCTGTTTGTTACTATTTCAGTTAGCAAAAAAACATAAGATGGATTATCTTATTATCACCTGCAATCCTGATAACCATGCTTCAAGGAAAACCTGTGAATACGCTGGTGGAATATTAGAAGAAATTGTGGAGATACCAGAGGATAATGATATGAGAAAAATCGGAGAAACGGAAAAATGTATCTATCGATTTAGTTTGCAAGATTATTAAAATTAGTGAGGTGACTTACAATGAAAAATGAATTACACATCTTTTTCGATTACATCTGTCCGTACTGCCTGAGAGCGCACAACTATTTAAAGGAACTTATGCCGGAGTATCCGGATCAGACCATAGTCTGGCATCCTTGTGAATCTCATCCAAGACCGGAGCGGTTTGGTCCCCATAGTGACCTGTGTATCCAGGGATACTTTTATGCACTTGAACATGGAGTTAATATTTTAGAATACCATGACCGTATGTATCAGGCAGTTTTTCAGGATCATATTAATATTGAAGACATTGATGCACTTGGTGATTACGTCAGTGATCTGGTTGATGTTGCTAAATTTAAATCTTCATTGGAACAGGGAACGTACCATGAAAAACTGAAAGAATCCAATGAACTTGCATTTGAACATTCCGGTGTATGGGCGGTCCCTGCCTACAGGAAGGGAGATTTAAAACTGGATGCAGTTGAAAATGTGGGGGTTACCAAGGAGCAGATCCGGCATTTAATTAATATTTAAGTATGACAGGAGATGCGTAATGAGACTGAAAAATGATATGATATTACAAATTAATAAGGCTGCCAAAGGGGATGCGGCTGGGATAGTGGAATTTCTTAATCTTATAGGTGGAGAAAGTGATAATTTATTGTTTGGAGCAAATGGTTTTCAAATGACGGCAGAGGCAGAAGAGATTTTTATAGAAAACTTACTGGAGTCTGATGTTTCTGCTCTGTTAGTTGGAAAAATCGAAGATGAAATTGTCTGCGTAGGAAGTATAATGACTTCACCTAGAGAAAGAATATCTCATCAGGCGGAACTCTCCATTTCAGTTAAAAAGAAATATTGGGGTCTCGGTATAGGGACGTACTTAATGGAAGCAATGATTTCGTTTGCAAAAAGAAATGGGCAGACAGAGATCCTGCATTTAGGCGTGAAAAACGATAATATAAATGCTATCAATTTATATAAAAAAATGGGTTTTCATGAGGTCGGCATTCATAAGAATTTCTTTAAAATAGAAGGTAATTATTACGACGAGATTCTTATGGATTTATATTTATAATTGCTGGAGGTACATATATGAATAAAGAAGTTCTGCTCCAAAACCAAAATAGCTGGGATACCATGGCTGATACATGGTTTGGTTCAACAGCGTTACCAGTATATGGCTGCCTTGCACCTACGGAAGCACAATTAAAACTGTTTCCAGACCTTGGTGACAAAAAGGTACTGGATATTGGATGCGGTAGCGGGCATTCCTTAAAATGGTGCGGTGAGAACGGTGCATCTGAATTATGGGGAATTGACATTTCTGCAAAACAGATTCAAAATGCGGACAAATATCTGGATGAAAACGGTTATAAAGCGACTTTATTCGTTTCTCCCATGGAGGAGATGGAGACGTTACCGAAAAATTATTTTGATGTTATTTATTCCATCTATGCATTGGGGTGGACTGTGGATTTGCCTAAAACAATAAGAAATATTTCCCATTGTCTGAAACGTGAAGGTACTCTGATATTTTCATGGGATCATCCTCTGATGCATTGTGTGACATCAAGGGATCAAAAATTCTTTCTGGAAGGCTGTAATTATCTTTCAGATGAGATGGTTTCCTTTGAACTGCGGGGCAACCCTGTTACGGTTCAAAGCCGAAAGATGTCTACATGGATCAATACATTGGCAGAGGAAAATTTTAAAATTGAAAAGGTCATCGAGGAAACCAGTCAGGATGTATTAGAAAAGGAGTATGAGTTTTCTGAAAGTTATTACGCTCCCAGTCGTGCAAAGGTAATGCCTCTTTCTTTTATAGTGAAAGCAATAAAAATGTAAAGGTACATTGGGGTTATAAAATGGAGACAGATTAATTAGGTACAACCATTTCTCTTAACCAGAACGGGGGTTAAAATGATGCAAGTGTTTGTTGTGTATTGCCATCCAAGTAAAAAAAGCTTTACTCATGATATGAAACAGGAGTTTTTAAAGGGACTAAGAGATGCAAATCATGAATTTGTTGTATCTGATCTGTATGAAATGAATTTTCATGAGGAAATGTCAGAAGATGAATATGAAAGGGAGGCCTATTATAGTACTGAAATCCCGGTAGCTGACGACGTAATGGAAGAACAACGTAAAATTCAGCAATCTGATGCAATTGTGTTCATTTATCCTGTTTTGGACTGAGGCTCCTGCAAAATTAGTGGGGTGGTTTGACCGGGTATGGACAAGCGGATTTGCATATAATCCAAATCCACAAATGAATATACTTAAAAAGGCATTATTTTTGGTATCTGCAGGAAAAACGTTGGAATCACTGGAAGAAACCGGAGAATCCAATGCGATGAGAATTGTAATGCTGGGTGATCGAATCAGAAACAGAGCTCTTGAAAAAGAAATGATTATATTTGACGGTACCACCCATTGGGATGAAGAGGGGCGAAATGAGCGAATAGCCGAACATCTGTTAAATGCGTATAAGGCAGGCTTAAATTTCTGACCAGGGGGGATGGTTCTTATTTGAAGATTGAGAGCACAAAACTGAAGGAAGTTAAAATTATTGAATATGATTCTAAGTCTGATAACAGAGGATTTTCATACTGTATTTATTGCAGAGAAGAGCTGGAGCAGGCAGATATAAATTTCGATTACATAGAGGAGCGGGTGTATTTTTCAGAAAAAGCAGGTACACTCTATGGCATCCATTTTCAGAATAATCCCAAATCCCAGACAAAACTTTAGTATTGTATCAAAGGCAGAGGTATTAATTATGCAATTGATTTACGAAAGGGCTCACCTACGTATTTACAGTGGGCTGGAGTGGAATTAAGTATCCCATAGACAATCCCATACTGGCACCTCATGACAGAAATGCCCCAATGTTAGCGGAGAGTGATTTGGATCTATAATGGAGGAGTGAAATATGAACAAAGAAGAATTTAAGAAAATAGAAGAATTTATGCTGGTCTGCATGAAAGACTGTGCCCATGATAAAGATCATATTTATCGCGTACTTTATTTAGCTTTAGATATTGCCAAATATGAAGAGGATGTAAATATTGATGTGCTGATGGCTGCCTGTCTTCTCCATGATATAGGGCGGCAGGAGCAGTTTGATGACTCCCGGATCAGGCACGAAGTGGCAGGCAGCAAAAAGGCATACACCTTTTTACTTAATAATAATTGGACAGAAGAATCAGCCCGCCATGTATCAGACTGCATTTTGTCTCACAGTTACAGAGGGGGCAGCTCTCCAGATAGTATTGAGGCAAAGATACTGTATGATTCTGATAAATTAGATGTAACAGGTACGCTGGGAATTGCCCGGACATTATTGTATTTAGGCATTGCATCTGAGCCTCTTTATTCATTAGATGACGATGGGAAAGTTTTAGATGGATCTAAAGATACCCAGCCATCTTTTTTACATGAATATAAATACAAACTGGAAAAAATCTATAATAGATTTCATACTCAAAGGGCGAATGAAATAGGTAATGAGCGGAAGGAATCTGCTGTTTCTTTTTATAACAGTTTGCTAAATGAGGCTCGATCTTGTTATACAAATGGAATGGATGAATTTTTTAAGATGGTGAAATAAACGGTGTCTTAATAAAAAATTATTCTGGAGGCTGAAATGTTAATTACGTATCGAATCCCAACACTGGCTGATATAAATAAAGTCAGTGAACAAATCATGCTGAGTTACGTGTCCGCATATGAAGGTCTAATGAATCCTGAATTTTTATCTACGCTGAAAGCAGACCACTGGGAACCTATACTGCAAGAGAGTATTCAAAATGGGGATACCTGTCTTATTGCAGAATATGATGGAAATATTATCGGCAGTACCGTATTTGGAACGGTCCTTGTCGATGGAAAAACCTATGCCCAGTGGCATGCATTTTATCTTTTGCCTCAATATATCGGCATTGGTGCTGGCCATTTATTTTATCAGAAAATAGAAGAAGAGATGATGCGGCAAAAATGCATACGCTGTACACTGGAGGTATTGTCATCCAATGATCGGGCTATCAAATTTTATATAAGTCATGGTTTCAAAAAGTCAGAAACTTTTGAAGTGGAAGAAAATGACATGATTTTATTATGCGATAAAATGACAAAAGACTTCAGGTAAGGAGTATTTATGGTACTGGAAATAAAGGAAAATGATTTGACCGTGAAAGATTATCAGAGGCTTAGAACATCTGTGGGCTGGAGTGTACTGCCGGAGCAGCAGATTGAGATGGCATTAAAGAATTCATTAATTACCATAACTGTCAGAGATCAGGAACAGGTTGTGGGAATGTGCAGGCTTGTAGGAGATGGATGTTATATCTGTTATATCCAGGATTTGGTTATACTACCGGAATATCAGGGAAGTGGTATTGGTAAATCTATGATAGAAAGAGTGATTACTTATGTAAATCAGCAGGGTTTTCCAGATACAAATATAACACTGGCACTATTTTCTGCAATAGGAAAAGAAGAATTTTATCAGAAGCAGGGGTTTCGTATCCGGCCGAGTGACAACAGGGGCGCTGGAATGGAGATGATATTAACGGTTCACCAGGATACAGAAGCATAGCTATAAAATTGCAGGATTGTATCCATAATGAAAAGGGGGAAGTTACATGGTACATTTGATTTACTGCGAGAATCAGGGTAAAAAAGGAGAACGTGTCTTAGATAAAATATTTTCCGGTACAAAGACAATGGTGGTAAGAGGGGCGGCTGGACGTAAAATCCCTCATAGCAGAGTATTTGAAGATGAGACTGTTTATTTTATGGAGAAAGGAACCGGTGAAATCTCTGCACATGCCGTTGTAAAGTCTGTTCAGAATTATACAAAACTGGCAGATGAGGAAATAACAAAAATATTAGAGGAGAATCAGGACAAGCTCAATCTGACAGAGAAACAGAAAGAGCGTTGGCAAAAAAAATGTTTGTGCCTGGTTGAATTTCATAATGTATGTAAGATCGAACCGCCGCTGCACTTTGATCATCAGGGGAATATGGATGACTGGCTGATTATTGACAAAATTGAGGACGTGGTTGTTGGTACCAGTATCCCTTATAACTATGAAAAGTCCAGGTTTTGAGTAACTGCTGATTTCATTAAGTAAAGGACAAATGAAATGAATCCATCCAGATTAAAAAAAGGAGACACCATAGGAATTATTTCTCCCTGCCATACGGCAGAACGGGAACGCTATGTGCCATTTCTTGCAGGGATCAGAAATCTTGGATATCAGGTAAAAGAAGGAAGTAATTTATATAAAAATACATATGGTTATGCGGCAAGCGAGCAGGAAAGAGCGGATGATTTTAACAACATGGTTTTAGATCCACGAGTTAAAATGATATTGTTTGGCGGAGGTAATGTGGGAAATGAATTTCTTCCGGCTATTAATTTTCAGGCGGTTAAAGATAGCCCAAAGATTATCTGCAGCTACAGCAATGGTACAACAATCTTAAATACGGTTTATGCCCAGACCGGTTTAACGGTTTATTATGGACAGTTTCCTGGTATGTTCCAAAATTTGAGTCAATATGATTTCAAACAGTTTCAGGCACATTTTACAGGTGAAACTCCATTTGCATTTGAGAAAAACAGTGAATGGTCAGCTATCAATGAAGGGGTGTGTGAGGGAACTCTTATTGGAGGCTATACCACGCGCTTTGCCTGCCTAAACGGAAATAAGTATTTCACTTTTGATAAGAAAAAAGAATATATTTTATTTCTGGAAAATTACGAAGCTTTCAATGAGCCGTCAAAAATAAGTGCTCATTTAGCACAGATTGAGCAGGGTGAGATTATTGAGCATGTAACGGGGCTGCTATTTGGACATTACTCTGAAAACAAGAATGAAGAGCTGACAGATATTCTGAAGCGCTTTGGTAAGAAAAATAGAATACCGGTCATGTGCTGTGATGACTTTGGACATGGCAAAAATCATGGAATACTGCCAATCGGGATTCGAGCAAGAATGGATACTTATAAGAAAACACTTGAATTTATAAAATAGATGACTATTTTTTTGCGCCTGTCTAAAGGAAAGGATAAAAACAATGTTTCGTTACGTACATACTAATATTATTGCCAATGACCCTGATAAACTGATTGCATTTTACAAAGAAGTGTTCCACTGCAAAAGTATTGGCGAGGAACGGGGATTTAAAGGGGCAGTGGCTGGATCGATTAACAGGTTTACATAATGCTCATATCACTGGAGAACATCTGCTGTTGCCGGGATATGGAGAGGATCACCCTACGCTGGAGATATTTTCCTATGATGCAGTCAGAGAGTCCGTAATAGGTGAAGTAAATCGCCCTGGCTTTGCCCATATTGCATTTGAAGTAGATGATGTGGAAACGACCCTGGAATTAATGATACGTGCCGGAGGTAGCCAGGTGGGAGAACTGGTAACTGCAGATTATCCTAATAATACGGAAGCTGTCTTTGTTTATGCCAAAGATCCGGAAAGCAATATCATTGAGCTGCAGAGTTGGAGGCAGAAAAAAAACTGATTCTATTTTTCGGCAGAGGGGAGTGAAAGCAATTATGCTGCATTATGAATCGTTATTCCACATTGGAAGAGAAGAAGTATACCAGTCATTTTTAAATGCTTTTTCCGATTACCAGGTTCCTATGAATATGACTTTTCCTCAGTTTGAAAAAATGCTGAAGCGGAGAGGATTTGATCCCAATGTATCGGTAGGGGCTTTTGAAGGAGACAGCCTGGTGGGATTTATTCTGAATGGCTGCAGAATGTGGAATGGAAAGGCAACTGCATACGATGTGGGAACCGGAGTAATACCGGATTTTAGAAAGCAGGGAATCACCAGTCATATGCTCCAGACGGCAAGACAGAACTTTGGTAAATCGGGAGTTGAACAATATGTTCTGGAAGTTCTGACAGCCAATACCTCTGCCGCAAATATCTACACTAAGAATGGATTCACAATAGAACGAGAGTTTCTATGCTGCCAGATGGATAGGGAAAAAACAGAACTGATTTGTTACACCGGGCAGAGCGGGTTATGGATCCGGATTGGGAGTTATTAAGTACGTTCTGGGATTACCAGCCTTCCTGGCAAAATTCCATACAATCTATAGAGGCGGTGCGGGAGAGCTTTGATATCTCGGCTGTACGAATAAATAATTGTATTGTTGGTTACGGAATAATTGATAAAACAACGGGTGAAATTCCTCAGATTGCTGTAGGTAAGAATTGGAGGAACAAGGGCATCGGCAGCAGCATACTGGCAGATTTGATGAATCAGAACAGCTCAAATCAAATAAAGATACTGAACATTGATACCCGTTCGGATGCAATGCTTCAGTTTATTACAGCTGCTGGTTTTCACAATACAGTAAATCAGTATGAGATGAAACTGGAATTACAATAATAAAGAAGAAAAACAGGAGAGGGTCAATGAATACAGGGGAAATAGTTGGTGTGGGCAACACTGCAACTGTATATGAGTGGGAAAATGGAAAAGTAGTGAAGCTTTTTCGTGAGGGATATCCTTATCAGGATGCAATACGGGAATATGAAAATGCCATGGTTGTTAATGATATGGATTTTCATAAACCAAAAGCGTATGAATTTATTACATATGAAGGGAAAAATGGTATTGTTTATGATAAGATAACGGGAGAATCCCTCCTTGACTGGACCTTAAGAACCGGCAATCTGAAGGAATGTGCAATTCTCATGGCAAAAGCCCATGAGGCTATATTAAAACACAATATCAGAAATGTGCCGGATTATAAGGATTTCTTGATTCATCAGATAAAGAAAGCTTCCATAACAAAGGAAGAACGGCTAAAAGCCCTTCATCTGGTCGAACAGCTGGAGGATGGTATAACGCTGTGTCATGGTGATTTTCACCCAGGCAATCTTATGCTTTCACAGGGCAGCATATCTGTCATAGATTTTATGAATATCTGCAGGGGAAGCCGGCTTTATGATATTGCCAGAACCGTATATTTAATTGAATACACGCCAGTACCAGCCGGTTCAGATAATCCGGAGGAGATAAGAACTCTCAAAGAAACACTGTCCCGGTTTTATCTGGAACAAATGAATTTAACGAAAGATGATATAAAAGATTATCTGTCTGCTATCTCTGTTGCACGGATGGGTGAATGTCCAAAGGAGCAAGAGGAGGCGGGAAGAGAGGTGCAGTAAAATGAATATTCTATTTGAAAACAGATACCATACGGATGATAAAATGTTATCAGAATATGTACATAAGGTATTGTGTAAAAGAATTTATTTCATGGGAGTAGTATTTACTCCCATTGCGTTTATCATGACAGGAATTACAATGATGAAGAAGGATTATATATTCACTGCAGTTTTTGGAGTCTGTCTGTTTATCATTACGTTTACAATTCTGATTACACCCCCTTTAACCATAAGACAACTGAAAGAAAATAATAAGCGGTTGCTTAATGGAAAAGATTATGAAGCAGTAATACAGTTTGGAGATAATATAAAAATTAACCAGGGGACCTTTTCATTGACAATAGAATATAATCAGATTCTTAAAATACATGAACTAAAACATTCCTATGTCTTAATGTTTGCAAAAAGCAGTGGAATCATCTTAGATCCGGCTGGTTTCACAATAGGTGATTTTAATTCATTTAAGGAATTTATCGGGGCGAAAATGGCTTGACCAAAGTATGAAGAAACACATGTGATAGGAATTTCATTGTTGTTACATGATTTAATAATTAAAATATTTGCAAATAAAATTATAATTGTTAATTAATAATCAAGAATATGGTAAATATTAAGAATTAAACGCTTATAAGCCCTACATTTATGTCGATATTATCCACAAGAGCTGAAGAAGTACCAGCTGACTAACATTGTGGAGGTAAAAGCTATGAACATCATTAAAAATCTAAAAGTGGCAAACAAATTATGGCTGATTATTTTTCCCGCGATCTTCGCACTCATATTTTTGCTGGTGTTTTTTATCTATCGATCGAACCAGATTATGGAAGATTCAAAAACGGCTTTATACGATGAAGTTTTTGTCAGTACAGCTGAAATTTTAAATGCAGACCGTGATTTTTATCAGGCGGCCATTGCTCAAAAAGAGTTGTATTTAAACATGAATAAATTAACAGAGGAAGACAAAAACAAACTGATTGCTGATTATGAAGAAAACATCAAACAGGTTCAGGATCGTGTTACCTCCGCACTTGACAATGTAAAATCAAACGAAACACTTTACGGGAAGTTTCCCCATTCCACTGAAAACGTTACCTTAGAGCAGTTAAATACAGCATTTCAGACAGATTTTCAAACATGGCTGAATGCATATGACATAAAAAACGGAACGGGAGATATGGAACTGTCACAGTCCAGCTTTGCCAAAGCAAGGGAAAGTATTAATCTGATGACAGAACTGCTTGAGGATTATGCTAAAACCCGTTCTGCTGAAATTGAAAGCAGCGTAACCCATAGTATACAGACATCGGTTGTCGCCATAGCAGCAGTAATTTTTATAATTGCTCTTTTTTCCATTCAAACAATCCGTTATTTAAAAACAAATATCCAGTACATTACTGGAATCAGCAAGCGGATTGCCCAGGGGGAATTATCTCTTGAGTTAGATGAGAGAAGGATAACCAAAGATGAACTGGGGCAGCTGTGTGATGCGACTGGACAAACACTCCGGCAGCTGAATGAATATAATTCCTATATCAATGAGATTACACAGGTACTGGATATTATGGCCGGAGGAGATATGAGAATTACGCTAAGCCAGGAATACACAGGCAGGTTTTCCTCTATCAAAAATTCCCTGCTTCGAATTTCTTCCTCTCTGAATAAGACACTGACTACGATTGCGGATTCCTCCAGACATGTTGATTCCAGCTCCAGACAGATTTCTGATACAGCACAGTCACTGGCTCAAAGTACAACGGAGCAGGCAAGTTCTGTAGAAGAATTATCTGCTTCCATAGCAGATGTATCCCAACTGGTACATAAGAATGCTGCCAGTGTGGCAGAAGCCGCCGATTATATTGGAGAAACAGTTATGGATATTAAGGAAAGCAATGCTTCCATGAAGCAGATGCTGGGGTCCATGGAAGACATTGGTAATTCCTCTGGAGAAATCAATAAGATTATCGCAGTCATTAATGATATTGCATTCCAGACTAATATTCTTGCATTAAATGCTGCTGTGGAAGCAGCCAGAGCAGGCTCTGCAGGAAAAGGCTTCGCAGTGGTTGCAGATGAGGTACGGAATCTGGCTACCAAATCGGCCACGGCAGCACAGCAGACCTCTTCTCTTATTGAAGATTCTATAAAAGCTGTATCGGATGGCTCTAAACTGGCAGAAAACACGGCAGCTGCTCTGGAACGGGTTTCTTTAAAAGCGTCTCAAATTAATGAGATTATACTGAAAATTAAAGAGGCATCCTCGGAACAGGCTATTTCTATTTCCCAGATCAACCAGGGAATTGAACAGATCTCTTCTGTTGTACAAACCAATGCTGCTACCGCAGAGGAAAGTGCCGCTTCCAGTGAGGAACTTTCCGGGCAGGCGGCTCTGTTATACAGCGAGGTGGTCAAATTTAAACTTGCGGATGCATGATACCCTTCAAATGAAAAAATAGTAATAGAAGCCCGGACTGTTATTTATGGTCCGGGCTGTATTGATTTTTAGACATAGGTTCTGTTGTTATATTTTACTGCTTAAGCTATAATGTTTTTATTGATAAACGTAATATAAAATGGAAATATGGAAAAACTGCATAAAAATAAGACACGGAGGTAGGAATTATGTTTGAACCAATGATTGCCGCACTGAAAACGCAAAAAAGGCGGATCGTTTTTACAGAGGGTACTGACCCAAGAATATTAGAAGCAGCCAATCGTCTGCATCACGAAGGAATACTCACTCCAATACTTTTGGGAAATCCCATTGAGATACAGAATGCTGCTACTGCGTGCAACTGGCCGGTGGATGAAATTGAGAAAATCGATCCTCAGAATTATAAGGAATTAGATGAAATGGTATCAAAAATGGCGGAATTAAGAAAAGGCAAGATGGACGAGGCGGCTTGCCGGGAAGCCCTGAAAAAGGCCAACTATTTTGGCACAATGCTGGTTAAAATGGGAAAAGCCGACTGCCTTTTAGGAGGAGCTACTTATTCTACTGCAGATACAGTAAGACCGGCTCTTCAGCTGATTAAAACCAGACCTGGCAGCAAAATCGTTTCCAGCTGTTTCATTCTATACAGGGAAACCAAGGAAGTAAGTGAAATGTACGCAATGGGAGACTGTGCGATTAACCTGGATCCCAATGAGGAAGAACTGGCAGAGATCGCTTGTGAAACAGCCCGGACGGCCAGACGGTTCTCCATTGATCCCAGGGTTGCACTGCTTTCCTACAGCACGCTGGGCTCCGGAAAGGGTGAATCGGTCGATAAGGTGAGGAAGGCAGCTGAGAAATTAAAAGAATTGAATGTGGATTTCCCCGTCAGACGGGGAACTGCAGTTTGATGCGGCATTTTCCCCTGTTGTGGCAAAGACAAAAGCTCCGGAATCCGCAGTTGCAGGAAAGGCCAATGTCTTTATTTTCCCGGATATCAATGCCGGTAATATTGGTTATAAAATTGCACAGCGTTTAGGTGGATTTGAAGCGTTCGGACCAATCCTGCAGGGATTAAATGCGCCGATCAATGATCTTTCCAGAGGCTGTAATGCAGACGAAGTTTATAAAATGTCTATTATTACGGCAGCTCTTATATAACTTACAAACAGAGATTAAACGGTTATGGTGAAAGGAGTTTTATATGTTTAGAGAAATGCGGCGTAAAAATCAGGTACTATCATCAGAGGAATGCATTCAGGTCTTAAATCGGGCAACATCAGGCGTGCTTGCTGTGTCCGGTGATGATGATTACCCTTATGCAGTTCCCCTGAGTTATATTTACCATAATAATAAAATCTACTTTCATGGAGCCAAAACAGGTCATAAATTAGATGGAATCATGAGAAATGAAAAAGTCTCTTTTTGTGTTATTGATCAGGATGAGATTGTGCAGGAAGAGTATACCTCCTATTTTCGCAGTGTCATAGCATTTGGCAAAGCACGCATTATGGAGGGAGAAGAGAAAAAAAGAGCGCTTGAAATTTTAACTGCAAGATACTCCCCTGATATTGAAGAAATGGAGCGATCCAAGGCAGTGGATAAGGGACTCATGGGTGTCTGCATGATTGAACTTGAAATTGAACATATGAGTGGGAAAGAAGCCTCAGGACTGGTGAAAGCAAAAAATAAAAAATAGGATAATGAATTTATAAGGCAGGTTCACGAATATTCGGACCTGCCTTAACTATGATCAAATTATGATACCGGTTACTGGATATATTTTCAGCCAGAGGTAATCGGCCTATAATTAACAGGTTCTTCCATTACATTGTCATGGCGGTAAGCCGAAAATATCAGACCAAGAAGAATCGTATTACAAAGGATACTTAACTGTCCTTCTGAAATGAGAGGCAGATTGGGGAAAGAGGCATATTGATGTCCAAAGTTTCCCAAGAGGTATAATACTCCCTGCCACAGGAGGCACTGGCTGCAGCTAAAAGCCAATGCGGACGCCAACTTTCCATTGATTCGGAAGGAATACGCAAAAAGCAACAGATAAAATAGTCCGATTGCCCCGATTAGTACGAGCCCCGGAATCCAGCCAAAGAGAAAAATAAATACAGCTATCATATAATTATTATAGTAGTGCTGAGGCAGGATATCCCAGAGAGTCACATCCTCCACCTGGTAATAAATATACCTGGGTGAATATTTCTGCTGGCGGAGAGCCTCCACCTTTTTATCGAATTCCGCCTGCTGTTCCGGTGTTTTAATGCCGGTTGCATCAATTCCCAATGTTACCTGGATTACGGGAAGTAAAATACCATGCTCCTGTGCCATAATCCATCATTTCCTCTGGTGTTAGTTTCAGACCGTGAGTAAGGGGCGTTTTTGAAAGCAGTTCTTGTATGAGAACACCATTGTAAGTATCGTCCCAAGTGCTGTGCACAGAGGATTGGGGAGATACAAATGTATCCATATTATATCTGCCAGATTCTGATAGGAGCAGTGGGCTTCCAATAAATACCATAAATGCCAGTGTGACCGGATAAAGATATCTTTTTCTGCCGATAAGTATACCGCGGTGAATCATGAACCAAACGGTTCCCAGTGTGCTCAGAAGAAAAATAATCTCTGCAGTATCCCCAAGAAATGAGCGGGCTGTATACATGAAAAGCATCCATACAGTGGTACAGATCGCAGCTATTGTCAGGAATTTCTTTTTATTATGACGAGAGCAATATAAAAGAACTGTAATCACCGGGACAAACAGTATTGTGGCAAAATAGGCAGTGCTGGGTATTCCATATCGGGTTCCCTTAACAAGCGTCATAATAAAGAGCAGTATTTGAACCAGATAGAGAAAGCCTACTAACAATGCTATTGGTTTTCTCTTTCTGATCAGGAAAGGGTATCCTTTCAGCACGGTAAATATAAGGAGTGTGGCACCAGCAATGTAGTAGAGAGCGCTGCTTGCCATATAAAGTGGCCTCCATGATATAAAGCTGGTAAAAATAAAGCCTGTGAGTAAAAGAAGAGCGCTGATTATAGTAAGCTGTGGGGCCCTTTGTATCTTGTGGGCTTCATTCAGCTCCGTACCAATTGTTACCGCATCTCCCATGTCGCGAAGCGCCTGCTCCTCTGCGTCAGAATGGGAAAGTCCATTTGCTTTGTAATCCTCCATACGGTCATTCATATGATCTTCCAGCTCCTGGCGTATGGAAGGGCGCAGCGGCTCATAGGAAATCTGGTCGGTTACTTCATTTAAAAATTGCGATACTGCTGATTCTGGAGTTTTTTTATTCAAACAGAACACCTCCAATTACCTGGTTAATGGCGTTCTGGTAGACATCCCACTCTTTCAATTTCTCGTTCAATAATTTCTGACCCTTAGTGGTGATTGAGTAATATTTGCGCATCCGCCCATTGTCCGCCGTTTGCTGATAACTGGTTACAGCTCCCTGCTGCTCCAGTGTGTGCAGGATTGGATAGAGTGTGCCTTCCTGCAGTTTAAAGACATCACGGCTCTGTTGTTCCAGTTCTCGTATTATCTGGTATCCGTACATGCTTTGATTATTTAAAAGTTTTAAAACAAGCATGGAGGTTCCCAGGGCCATATACCGTTTATCCATAGAATTGTCTCCTTCCTTTTTCGTAACTGTTGTTGATTTTATACATAGACTATCTAAGTATATTAATACTATACCTAGAATACCAAGGTATGTCAAGGGAATTGATCATTAAAGATTGATAGCATGTAAGTAAAGTGGTATTCTACTTATAATCTGGAGTTGTAATTACATAAAGGAGTAATTGTGATGGAGAAATGGTTTACACTGGAACAAATTGATGCAGATACACACATTGTCAGTGAATACCGCCATTGGGAGGAAACGCACTGCTATTTGCTTGAAGGAAAAGAACGATGTTTGCTCATTGATACCGGACTTGGTATCTGCGATATTTCAGAAGAAGTAAAGAAACTGACAGACAAACGGATCACTGCAGTGGCAACACATATCCACTGGGATCACATTGGTGGCCACCAGTACTATCCGGATTTTTATGCCCATGAGGCGGAACTTGACTGGCTGACTGGCGGTTTTCCCCTGTCAATAGAGACAATTCGGGATATGGTCACAGACCGGTGTGATTTACCGGAAGGGTATCAAGTAAATACCTACCAGTTTTTTCAGGGTGTGCCAACCCGGGTATTGAAAGATGGTGATACCATTGATCTGGGCGGGCGGAAGATCACTGTATTACATACACCGGGACATTCTCCGGGGCATATTTGCTTTTGGGAAGCGGATCGGGGATATTTATTTACCGGTGACCTGGTTTATAAGGACACGCTGTTTGCTTATTATCCTTCCACCGATCCTCAGGAATATCTGGCATCACTTGAAAAGATAGCAGCACTGCCGGTAAAAAAGATATTTCCAGCGCATCATAGCCTGGATATTCAGCCGGAAATAGTAAGCCGTATGAGAGATGCATTTTCTCAGCTGAAAGCCGAGGGCAGGCTGCATCATGGCAGCGGTACCTACGATTATGGCGATTGGGCTGTGTGGCTTTAATATGATTTGATGCAAACATTACAAAAAAGTAATGAATTATAAAAATAATTAATAAAGAGGTAATGCAACCTTGAAAAATGAAACTACATCATGTAAACATCAGTATATTGCTGGCTACTCATTCAGAATGCCACAACCTTTTTTTCGTAATCTGCCTTGTGATAAATGCGGGTGCAGGATTAAGCTCAGTCTTCCGTGGAAACTTCTGTATATTATAATAGAATTTTTTAGCGTGTTCCTCGCTTATAAAGTAGCAGAATCGGTTAGCATCCGATTTTTAGGAAGTACATTTTTACCCTGGCTTGTTATTTTTGTTTTTATCAGCTGGATAATCGGACAATTAAACAGACTGATACTCAGATATGGAAAATGGGTGGATGCAGAATAAATTGATTTTCCAGGTAAATCCAATGAGGATACACTGGACTGGAAAACCCAGAACACGAAAAAGATTGTCCGTCACATCGTAAAACATGTGGAACCAGGCGATATCATTCTGCTTCACGATGTGTTCCCAACCTCAGTAGAAGCTGCACTGGAGGCAATTGATGTATTAACCAAACAGGGTTATACTTTTGTTACAGCGGATGAATTATCAATTGATTAATCATGTTTTACCAAGGATAATGAAAAATAGTATCATTAAAACCTCTTCCATGCTGGTGTTTTCGTTATATAATATACTTAGAACAGAAATATCCATTACATAACAAAGGAGGAGTTACCATGTCAACAGCTGTCATTTGTGCAGTTTTAATCGTGATCTGTTATTTCGGATTGAAAAGTTCAATCAAAAGGACAAAACAGGGCTGTTGCGGCGGCAGCAGTGAAGTAGTAAAGAAGGTGAAAGCTGCAGACACGAATAAGTCCAATTATCCTTACTCTGCGACTCTTCAGGTAGATGGAATGACATGTGCCAACTGCAGAAAAGGTGGAGAATGCATTTAACAGTCTTGATGGACTCTATGCAGCTGCAGATTTAGAGAGAAAACAGGTTGTTGTTTATATGAAAGAAAGATTAACAGACGAAGAGATGAGGGATATTGTAAAAAAGGCTGGTTATATTCCGGGTAGGTTCGTTTAATCAGAATCCTTTTAAACAGGAGAAGGGGTGTCGTAAAATCACTAAAATAAGTGATGGAGTGACACCCTTTTTTATATTTCCTCCGTCGATTTTACTTATCCAACCGCATTTGCTTTATGATGGAACCATAGTTGCGGATAAATAAAAAGATTGTCAGCACTGTAGCAATTACGTCTGTTAATGGCTGCGAGTACCATAAACCATCTGTTCCAATTAAAAGCGGCAGGAAATAAATTGTTGTAGCGGATATTAATATTTGATAGGAAATATTGAGAAATATTGCTGGTTTGGCCTTGCCTGTCATCATCATAAAACCTGAACCAACCGCCACAAAGGAAGCAAGTGGCAGTAGCATTGTAAATTTACGCAGCCCGTATGTTGCAATTGCAGCAAGCGCTTGATCTTTTATAAAAAGCTTAATCCAGTATTGTGGAAACAGCTGTGCCAGGATAAGTCCAAATGCTAAGATAATTACATCCCATATAAAAGATAGTTTCAGAGTATCGAATGCCCTTTTATAACTTTTCTTTGCGAAGTTATACCCTACGATAGGCTGAAATCCCTGACCAAGACCATATACTCCCATCATAAATAACTGAAACACAGAGCGTATTGCAGTCATTGCACCAACATATACCTCACCACCATATTGCACGAGAGCATAATTACCAATTAATTGTGCAACGCTGATTGAAAGTTGGTTTGCGCAAGGAACGCTCCCAATTTTTATGATGGATTTCAATGTACTGATGTCTGGACGCATGGTTTTTCTTGAAAGGCGCAAGGTAGGTTTTCCCTTCCAGAAATGAAACAGACCGAGCAATGTAGAGACCGCTTGGGAAATGACGGTAGCCACAGCAGCTCCCTGTATTCCCATACCTGATCCAAAGATAAATACCGCATCCAGGATAATGTTTAGGACACATCCGACCAAAGTCGTTACCATTGAATATGTGGGGTTTCCATCTGAACGAATAATAATGGGAAATGTGAAACTAAACATACTAAAAACTGTGCCAAGTACAATTGTATTAATATACTCTACCGCATACAGAGCAGACTGACCTGTAATTTTTAACATTTTAAAAATTTGTGACTTAAAAAGAAAGAACATAACAGTAATAACCGCACTGGTAATTAGCACATATACGATTGCATTTCCTGCAGCCTTTTCCGCCTCTTCCCTTTTTTCTTCACCAAGACGTATTGAGATAGTAGATGCAGCGCCAAAGGCAATTAAAGCTGAGAGTGCCATAATAATAGTGGTTATGGGGGCTGTCAGCCCAACCCCTGTAAGACCCAGCACACCAGCCTCCGGGATGTGTCCAATAAATATTCTATCCACCATTTGATACAACGCACTAACAACAAGACTAAGTGTGGCAGGTATTGAATATTGTGCCAGCAATTTGCCAATAGGTTTTTTGCTCTAAATCATTAATTTTATTCATAACTTCCTCCTAATATATATATTAAAGATATACAATATCTTTAATTAAGACAAAAGATTTTTCAATATAGTAATTTTTCTGTTTCCACTGACAGAGAACGTTACTTTTCTATAGTATCTACTATTTTATTTTGACGAAGAAAATCCTCCATCAACTGATTAGTCCGTGCCATTACTCTGCGGATGCCGCACGGGCTCTCTTTATCTTCGTGTACTGCGCATGTAAAGAAACTGGTATTGCCCTCTATCGCTAAAATCACATCAAAGAATGTTATTTCAAGAGGATCCCATTTGAGTACATACCCACCCTTTACGCCAGATGTAGAACCAATTATCCCTGCTTTAGTAAGCTGAGTTAATATTTTTGAGAGGTAGGTAGGCGAAACATTAAATTGCTTTGCCAATACATGCACACTAATATTTTCATCTGTGCTATGCTCTATCAAATATGCGACTGTGTGCAAAGCGTAATCGGTTGCTTTCGTATGTTTCATATTACGCCTCCTTTCTGCCCATTGCAGATACTTAATATCTTTAATATTATTCTGCTGAATAACAAATGTCAAGCTTTATTTACTCTTACAAACATACACGATTAGTTATTGGTATAATTAAAAAATAGGAGCTGTTGCCCCAATAGATTATTCATCTATCTTTGCAACAGCCCCTTTTAATCAGACTGAATTATTGAATCCCTTTCATCATGGCATTTACAATATCAGGGTAATAAAAGCTGCAATTATTTCTGTCCAGCAGACCAAACAGCTCCCCGTCACCACTTACGGCACCATTATCCCACCAGATGCAGGGGATCCCCTTCGCTCTGGCTGATTTTACATAGTAATATGCCCAATCGGCACGCTGTTTTAAATTATTTTTATTCATTGCACCAAATTCACCAATGATAACCGGATAACCTTTGGAAATGAAATAGCGTTCAATACTGTCCATCAGATAGGTTATGGCTCCGGTATCCGCCTGGTTAGTAGGGCGCCACTCCGGAGTTCCGGAAATGTTAAGGGCAAAGTCATAAGGCGTATAAGCGTGTATAGAGATAATGATCTTGTTATCGTTTGGTATAACAAAGTTATCCCAGGCATTTGTAGAAGAAGTAGCCGCATAAGGCGGTATCATCAGATGTCTGAATGGATTGTTGCCTCCGGAACTGCGAATGGTCCTTATAAAAGCTGCATTAAAACGGTTTACGACATCCTGACCTTCTCTATTTCCGCCGTTCCATTCGTCCGTAGTACCTTTCTGCCGTGGTTCATTGAGGCCTTCAAAAATCAGATGCTCATCATAATTTTTAAATCTTTCCGCAATCTGTGCCCAGACCTTTGTAAGAATCCTGGTGGCAGCAGCTTCATTAGCGTAGGACGGAAAATGCCATTCCTCATGATGAAGGTTTAAAATAACGAACATTTTGTTTTGGATGCCATAATCCACAACCTCCACAACCCTGTTAAGCCATGCAGGATCAATGGTGTAATTTGGTGCAGGTCCAAGGTGCTTTTCCCAGGTAGTAGGAACTCTTAAGGTATTAAAACCACCTGCCTTGATTTTATCAATCATGGCTTTATTTGTTTTTGGATTGCCCCAGGACGTTTCGGAAGAAAGGCCGTAACCGTCTGTTGCATCCAGGGTGTTTCCTAAATTCCAGCCGATTCGGATTTCCCTGACCAGTTCCCGGGAAGAGATATTACGGATGGAAGAAGGACCGCTTGCTTTTTGTGGGTTGGTCTCATTCGTAAGACCTGCCTCTTCAGACATAATACTTGTTGTTTTAATGTTATTTGTACTCATATACCCTCCTATAAAAAATATTTTTTACTACAATCTGAGAGTAACACATTTTGCATTCGTTTAAAATGAAATTAGATGCAATAAATATACAGAGAACAAATGTTCTTGACAAAAGGTGCCATACTGCCCATAATAAAGGGAAAGAGATCAGAATAAGCCCTGTTTATCTGACTGAATACGGCACAACGTATGGAGGAATAGGAAATGGATTTATTTGATTATATGAGAAAAAATACGATGGAAAAGAATCCCCTCTTGCTTCCAGGCTTCGCCCATCCACCCTGGAAGAAGTGGTTGGTCAGCAGCATATTATTGGAAAAGATAAGCTTCTTTACCGGGCCATTAAAGCGGATAAGATTGGATCAGTGATATTTTACGGACCTCCGGGAACTGGGAAAACCACTCTTGCCAGAGTCATTGCCAATACAACCAGTGCGGATTTTAAACAGTTGAATGCGACTGTTGCCGGAAAAAAAGATATGGAAGAAATCGTGAAAGAGGCCAAGGATTCTCTTGGAATGTACGGAAAGAAAACCATTCTTTTTGTAGATGAGATTCACAGGTTTAATAAAGGGCAGCAGGATTATCTCCTGCCATTTGTAGAGGATGGAACATTAATATTAATCGGCGCAACTACGGAAAACCCATATTTTGAGGTGAATGGTGCGCTTCTTTCCCGTTCCCGGGGTATTTGAACTGAAAACATTGGAAAAAGAAGATATAAAGACACTGATTCACCGCGCTGTTTATGATAAAGAGAAGGGTATGGGCGCTTATAATGCAGTGATTGATCCGGATGCGGAAGATTTTCTGGCAGATGTGGCAAACGGCGATGCCAGAGCTGCCCTGAATGCAGTGGAACTTGGTATTATGACGACTGAACGCAGCTCCCAGGATGGTATAATCCATATTGACATGGAAGTAGCTCAGGAATGCATTCAGAAACGTGCGGTCCGATATGATAAAGACGGAGATAACCACTACGATACCATATCTGCATTTATTAAGAGCATGAGGGGAACAGACCCTGATGCCGCTGTTTATTATCTTGCAAGAATGCTTTATGCAGGAGAAGACATTAAATTTATTGCCAGAAGAATCATGATCTGTGCGTCAGAGGACGTGGGGAATGCAGATCCCCAGGCTCTTGTGGTGGCAGTAGCGGCTGCACAGGCTGTGGAACGGATTGGTCTTCCGGAAGCCCAGATTATTTTATCCCAGGCAGTTACCTATGTGGCGTCTGCACCCAAAAGTAATGCGGCATGTGTGGCAGTATTTGAAGCAAGAGAAGCAGTCCAAAATCAAAAGACCATGCCCATACCGGTGCATTTACAGGACTCCCATTATAAAGGCTCAGCAAAACTAGGTCACGGACAGGGGTATCTCTATGCTCATGATTATGAAAACCACTACGTGGATCAGCAATATCTGCCGGATGGACTGGTAGGAACGGAATTTTACAGGCCGACGGAAAACGGTTATGAGAAGAAAATTGGGGAACACTTAAGCTTTCTGAAAAAATAACTTTTCTTTTTATATATTAAGGTATATAATAGGCATATCGTACGACCTGATTCAACATGATTAGGACCGGAAGTATTTTCCGGTCGTCTGTTTACGATATTCTATCGTAAATCATTCCCAAGATTACGAAACAACTGGTATTAGGAATCATGAAGGAGATTAATATGCGTGAAAAATTACAGACATTGCCGTTAGCGGAGTTAAAGGAGCTTGCCAAAGCCCAGGGGATAAAGGGCTACAGTTCCATGAGAAAGCCCGATATTATAAATATACTCTGTGAAAAGGAAGGAGAAGCTTCTGATTCTGCAGTTGTAGCAGGGAGTGTTGTGGCAGAAAGCAGAGAACCCGTCAAAGAGCAGGTATCCGAACAGGCAGAGAAAGAAGTGAGCAGACCGCCCGTTTCCCAGCCCCAGACCGCTGGAGAGCAGACGAATACGCCGGTTCAGAATAATATAAAGAAAACTGTTGTCCGTACTTATCGTCAGGATACACAGCAGAGACCATACCGTCCTGCCGGCACACCAGGATCTGAAAACAATAACCGATATGAGAATTCCGGAAGAAATGAAGGAATGGTAAGGAATGACATGTCTGGCAGGAACGAAGCACCTGTCAGGAGTGAAAACCCTGTAAGAAGTGAGAACCCTGTCAGAACCGAGTCAAGACCGGAATATGTGGCGGAAGAACCCAAGGTGGATTTTCAGCCAAGTCCTGAGCTTCAGGAGCTTGACAGCGGTATTGATGCACATGGAATACTGGAAGTAATGCCGGACGGATTTGGATTTATCCGGTGCGAAAATTATCTTCCAGGTGAGAACGATGTTTACGTGGCACCATCACAGATCCGCCGTTTTAACATGAAGACCGGAGATATTATTCATGGCAGCCGCAGAGTGAAGACTGCTGCAGAAAAGTTTGCAGCGCTCTTATATGTGAAGAAAATTAACGGATATCCCACCAGTATGGCAGAACGCCGTCCGAATTTTGAGAATATGACTCCCATATTCCCGGATAAACGTCTTCATATGGAGACGGATGGAGGAAAGAGTACCACTGCCATGAGAGTGGTGGATTTATTAGCTCCTATTGGTAAGGGACAGCGAGGCATGATTGTGTCTCCTCCAAAAGCAGGTAAGACCACGTTATTAAAGCAGGTAGCCAAGGCAATCACACTCAATCACCCTGAGATTCATCTGATGATACTTCTCATTGACGAGCGCCCGGAAGAGGTTACCGATATCAAGGAGTCTATTGTAGGAAATAATGTAGAGGTTCTTTATTCCACATTTGACGAACTTCCTGACCGTCACAAACGGGTGTCTGAGATGGTAATTGAGAGAGCCAAGCGTCTTGTGGAACATGGCAGAGACGTGGTGATTCTGTTAGACAGCATAACCCGCCTTGCAAGAGCATATAACTTAACGGTTGCACCAAGCGGAAGAACTCTATCCGGTGGTCTTGATCCGGCCGCACTTCATATGCCCAAACGCTTCGGTGCAGCAAGAAACATGAGAGAGGGCGGAAGCCTTACCGTACTTGCCACAGCACTTGTGGATACGGGAAGCCGTATGGATGATGTCATCTATGAGGAATTTAAAGGTACAGGTAACATGGAACTGGTTCTTGACAGAAAGCTGTCTGAGAAGAGAATCTTCCCTGCTATTGATATCTTAAAGTCCGGAACCAGAAGGGACGATCTGCTGCTTACCAGAGAAGAAGCAGAGGCTGTTGATATTATACGTAAAGCGACCAATACATTAAAACCAGAAGATGCAGTAGAAAAGATTCTGGACCTGTTTGCAAAAACAAAGAACAACCGGGAATTCGTAGATATGTCCAAAAAGATGCGGTTTTTTCTAAAAGCTGTGATCTTTTATATAAATAAATGCTTGCATTAAGAAATTTTCTATGATATACTGTACAAGCTGTTTATTAGACAAAGTCGGTTTACAAACCGCGATTTAATAGAAATCTGAGTATGCGAGGTGAAAATCATGAAAGAAGGAATCCATCCAAATTACTACCAGGCAAAGGTTGTTTGCAACTGTGGTAATGAATTCGTAACTGGTTCTACAAAGGAAGACATCCACGTAGAAGTTTGTTCTAAATGCCATCCATTTTACACCGGTCAGCAGCGAGCTGCTTCCGCTCGTGGACGTATTGATAAATTCAATCGTAAATATGGCGTTAAGGCTGAATAAGTTTGGAGCAAAGAAAAGGTTGAGTTTAGTGGAAACACTTTAGCTCAACCTTTTTTGAAATTAGAATTTTGTTGCACCTATTTTCCTACAGAGAGGTGGTTGGCGTATGAAGTATTCAGGAATCGGCGGTCAGGCCGTGATTGAAGGCGTTATGATGAAAAACAGGGATGAGTATGCCACAGCAGTCCGAAAGCCGGACGGAACCATTGAAGTAAAAAAAGATACGTATATTAGTATGGGAGAAAAAGTAAAGCTGTTTTCTCTTCCATTTTTCAGAGGTATTTTCAGCTTTGCCGACTCCATGATACTGGGGATGAGAGCACTTACTTTTTCTGCCAGTTTCTTTGAAGATGATGAGGAAGATTCAGAGCCCTCTAAATTTGAGAAGCTGTTGGAGCGGGTCTTTGGTGAAAAGATGGAAAAAGCGCTTATGAGCATGGTGATGGTATTTTCTGTGATTATGGCAATTTGCATATTCATGGTGCTTCCCCTGTTTCTGGCGAATATATTTCACTATTTTATTAAGTCACAGACTATAATGGCTGTTTTAGAAGGTGTAATCCGGATTGGCATTTTTATCGCTTATATCAAGCTGGTATCCCGTATGGAAGATATCAGGCGTACCTTCATGTACCATGGAGCCGAACATAAATGTATTAACTGTCTGGAACACGGACTGGAACTGAATGTGGAAAATGTAAGGAACAGTTCCAAGGAACATAAGCGCTGCGGAACCAGTTTTCTTTTAATTGTTATGATTATCAGTATTTTATTCTTTATGGTAATTCAGGTGAAGACTCTGCCCCTTCGTATTTTAAGCCGTATTATTCTCATTCCGGTAATTGCAGGGGTATCCTATGAGTTTCTCCGTGTCGCAGGCCGCAGTGATTCAAAGCTGGTGGATATTTTAAGCAGGCCGGGCATGTGGATGCAGGGGCTGACTACAAGCGAGCCAGATGATTCCATGATCGAGGTAGGAATTGCTTCTGTAGAAGCAGTATTTGACTGGAGAGAATTTCTTAAAAAGAATTTTCCGGAGAATCAGCCATGAGTGTAACGTTAAATCAGCTATTGGAAGAAGGAACAGACCGGCTTAATAAAGCAGGTGTACAGGAAGCCGAGATTGATGCCAGATATTTACTGCTTGAAGCTTTCCATACAGATCTGACTCATTTTCTGATTGACCGGAACAGGTCTATGAATGAAACAGAGAAAACGGGAGAATCAATCCGGGATTTTTATCATATGCTTGCTCTTCGTGAAAAGAGAATTCCTCTTCAGCAGATAACCGGGAGCAGGGAATTTATGGGTCTGGACTTTTTGTCAATGAACATGTTCTGATTCCCAGACAGGATACAGAAACTCTGGTGGAACAGATTTTAAAGGATTATAAAGGCAGGAATCCCAGGGTGCTTGATCTGTGTACCGGAAGCGGGTGTATCGCTATCAGCCTTGCTAAGCTTGGCGGGTTTGAATCGGTTGTAGCAGCAGACATTTCTGATGAAGCGTTAATGGTAGCGAAGAGAAACGGGGAAGCAATTTTAGGGAAAGAGAACATTACATTCCTGTTAAGTGATTTATTTGATGCCATCGGGTCAGATGAAACATTTGATGTGATTGTGTCCAATCCACCCTACATTCCCACCAATGTAATCAGCCAGCTGCAGCCCGAGGTTCGTGATCATGAGCCGTTTCTGGCTCTTGACGGGAAAGAGGACGGTCTTTATTTTTACAGAAAGCTGGCAGCAGAAGGCCGGAGTTACTTAAATTCTGGCGGTGCGCTTTATCTGGAAATTGGTTATGATCAAAAAGATGCAGTCAGCGCATTGCTTAAAGATGCAGGATTTGTCAACATCCGGTCATGGTGCGATGCAGCGGGGCTGGACCGCGTAGTGAGCGGAATTTTAGAAAAATAATGGGCATAGACCCTTTTGGTGAGATTTTGGAGGATACCAATGTTTGATCGTTTAGATGATATATTAATTCATTATGAAGAGCTGATGCAGGAACTGAATAACCCGTCTGTTGCAGAGGATCAGAACCGTTTTCGGAAGCTGATGAAGGAACAGGCAGATTTAGCAGACCTGGTAGAAGCTTATACCCAGTATAAGAAAGCAAAACAGACCGTGGAAGAAAGTGTGGCTCTTCTTGAGGAAGAGAGTGATGAAGAGATGCGGGATATGGCAAAGGAGGAATTATCCGATGCTAAAAAGCGCATTGAACAGTTGGAACAGGAACTGAAAATACTTCTTTTACCCAAAGATCCCAATGATGATAAGAATATCATGCTGGAGATCCGAGCAGGAGCAGGCGGCGATGAGGCAGCCCTTTTTTGCTTCTGAGCTGTACCGTATGTATGTCAATTATGCAGAAGCACAGAGATGGAAAGTAGAGTTAATCAGCGTCAATGAGAACGGAATCGGTGGTTTTAAGGAAGTAGTTGCCATGATTACAGGAAAAGGCGCTTATTCCAAGATGAAATACGAAAGCGGCGTTCACCGTGTTCAGAGAGTACCTGAGACGGAGAGCGGCGGAAGAATCCATACGTCTACGGCTACTGTGGCAGTTATGCCGGAAGCGGAAGATGTAGATGTTGTGATTGAAGATAAGGACGTAAGAATCGATGTTATGCGTGCTTCCGGTAACGGCGGGCAGTGCGTCAACACAACGGATTCCGCTGTTCGTCTGACACATATGCCTACTGGTATTGTAATTTACAGCCAGACTGAAAAATCCCAGCTTCAGAACAAGGAGAAGGCATTCCGCCTGCTTCGTTCCAAGCTTTATGATATTGAGCTGGAGAAGAGACAGAATTCTGAGTCAGAAGCCCGCAGAAGCCAGATTGGTACAGGTGACAGGTCTGAGAAGATCAGAACCTACAATTTCCCTCAGGGACGTGTGACCGATCACCGGATTAAGCTGACTCTTTATAAGATTGATTCCATTATGAATGGAGATATATATGAACTTTTAGATTCTCTGATTGCAGCAGATCAGGCAGAAAAGCTTGCCAGACTGAATGAAAATTAAGGGGATTGATAGAAATTTCCGAAATGAATATAAAATATATGCCTGTACTTGTAATATTTTATACTGCAGGTATAATATAATAAAGAAAGGCAATCGCCACAGGGTGGTTGGCTAAGTTGAAAAGCAAAAAACCTTCCCGACCGGCCAAAGTACAGGGAAGGCTTTTTGCGGTTAATGACACGTCATAAAGACGAATGTCAGCAGTGCCAGAAGGAACATACCAAAAGACATCAGGTCCTTAAAGTCATAATTCTTCATGAGCAACACCTCCATTCTATGTAGAATCGAGGCCTACCACCCTATACACGATTGCCAGCAGTTTGTACCTGCCAGTATAATTATATGTGTCATCTTATAAATATACCAATAAAAAAACAAAATATCTGAAAAATCCCTCTTGGACATAGTCGTTGTCTGAGAGGGATTTTTTTAATTATTGAATAAAATAGTCAGGAAATGCTGCCACAAGTTCTGATTTTTCCATCTGGTGCCGGTTGATATGCCTGGTCATCAGAATTTCAGCCAGCTCTGTATCCCTGCGCTCAATGGCATAGATAATATTCTCGTGATCTTCCACGATCTTGGTGGGTTTACTGGACTTTAAGGAAAGAGTTCTGATCCGGTCAAAATGTACCATCTGGGACTGGATGACCTCAAAGGTTCTGGCCTTATTCACGGACTGGAACAAAAGCATGTGAAATTCATTATCCAGTGGAAAGAATCTGGCGGTGTCTTCCTGTTCCAGACAGAACTTCTGCTCACTGATATTATCCTTCAGCTTCTTTAAGTCCACCGGTTCAGGACTTTCGCAGGCAAGCTTTACCACAGCGTTCTCTAAAACAAGTCTCATAAAGCGGGCTTCTTCAATTCGTTCATAATCTATTTTTGAAATATAGCTTCCCCGCTGGGGCAGTATTTCAACAAGGCTGGATTTGCTAAGTTCAATCAGCGCTTCTCTGACTGGTGTTCTTGAAAGATTCAAAGTGGAAGAAAGCTCGTTTTCACTTACTGCACTTCCTGGAGCAAGCTCTAAGTTAATAATATTATAGAGAAGAACACGTATCGCATAATTTCTGGCATTCTCTCCGGGAGACCGATCGAACAATTTCATAAAAAACCTCTCTTATCAAAATATAAATCCTGCAGGCAGGAACATACGGTTAGTATACTACTGAACAGCAAGTTTATCTATTGTTTTATTTATAACCCTGAAAATAAGCAATAACTTGTATACAAGTATCATGCTTTGAAAGCGGGGAAAAGTCAATGATAGAAGAGATAAAAGTGAAAATATGTCATAATGCACAAAAAATAAGGTAAAAAATATACAAAATTACATATTGAATATTTCTCCGTAATATACTACCATACAAGATAGAAAGACATGTAAAAGAGAAATTCATACATGTTTGGTTGGCTGGGCAATACTAGCATATAATAGGACAGGACTTATTATGTGCCGGCCTCATGATAAAGTAAAACGATAACTGATTGCAAAACAGGAGGAACAAAACGATGGAAATGACTTTACGCTGGTATGGACCAGGATATGACAGTGTGTCCCTGAAACAAATCAAACAGATACCTGGAGTGAAAAGTGTAATCACAACTCTGATGGGAAAGCAGGCAGGAGAAGTCTGGACAGAAGCAGAGATTGCTGAACTGAAAAGAGTAGTAGAAGAAGAAGGCCTTACCATTGCAGGAATTGAATCCGTTAATATTTCTGATGATATTAAGATTGGTACGGAGAAACGGGAGCAGCATATTGCTAATTATATCGAAACTCTTGAGAATCTTGGAAAAGCCGGAATTCATATGGTTTGCTACAATTTCATGCCTGTATTTGACTGGACACGTTCCGATCTTGCAAGAGTACGTCCGGATGGATCAACCGTACTTGCTTATAATCAGGATGTAGTAGATGAAATCGATCCTGCACATATGAAGGAATCTGTAGAAAAGATGTCCAACGGCTTTGTAATGCCAGGCTGGGAGCCAGAGCGTCTGTCCCGTCTGGAAGCTTTATTTGAAGCATACAAAGACATTGATGATGAGAAACTGTTTAATAACCTTGTTTATTTCCTGGAGTCAATTGGAGAAGTTTGTGAAAAATATGATATTAAGATGGGTATTCATCCCGATGATCCGGCATGGCCGATCTTTGGTCTTCCAAGAATCGTACGCGACAAAGATAGAATTGTAAAACTGTTAAAGGCAGTTGACAAGCCATACAACGGTATTACCTTATGTACAGGATCACTTGGCTCTAATCCAGCTAACGATATCTGTGATATTATCAGAGCTGCAAAAGGAAGAATTCCATTTGCACATGTAAGAAACTTAAAATATAACAGCGACAGAGATTTTGAAGAAGCAGCTCATCTTTCTTCTGACGGATCCATGGACATGCATGCAATTATGAAAGCACTGTATGAAACAGGATTTGATGGTGTAATCCGTCCGGATCATGGAAGAATGATCTGGGATGAGGTTGCCATGCCTGGATATGGTCTTTATGACAGAGCGCTGGGTGCAGTATATCTTCAGGGATTATGGGAAGCCATTGATAAGGAATCTGGGAAAAACTAAGGAGGCAGTGCCGGTATGAAGCTGACATTAGAAGGTTTAAAGAATAAAGAAGCCTGGGAGGCAGCTGGTATCAGCCTTCCGCTTTATGACATTGAGACAGTGGTCAGAGAAACAAAAGAGTCACCAGTCTGGGTGCATTTTGGAGCAGGCAATATCTTCCGTATCTTTATCGGTGGAATTGCAGATACCTTAATTGCACAGGGCGAGAGCACCAAGGGAATCACCTGTGTGGAGACCTTTGACTTTGATGTAATTGATAAGATCTATGATCCATATGACAACCTGGTTCTTGCAGTAACCTTAAACGCAGATGGTTCCACTGGAAGGTGATCGGCTCCCTGACAGAAGCAGTCAGAGCCCAGTCTGGTGTTGCAGCTGAGTGGAATCGTCTGAAAGAGATCTTTGTAAATCCCCAACTTCAGATGGCTTCTTTCACCATCACAGAGAAAGGCTATGCACTGAAAGGAACCGAAGGAAATTATTTCCCATTTATCTTAGCAGATCTGGAAAATGGTCCTGAGAAAGCAGTTTCTGCCATGGCTGTGGTATGTGCACTTCTTCTTGAGCGATTTAAGGCAAATAAAGCACCTCTGGCAGTAGTTTCTATGGATAACTGCTCTCACAATGGCGAAAAACTGAAACAGTCCATCGTGACAGTTGCAAAAGAGTGGGAGAGCAGGGGATTTGCAGAGAAAGCATTTGTTGACTATCTGGAAGATGAATCAGTTGTTTCCTTCCCATGGTCCATGATTGACAAGATCACACCACGTCCCGCAGATTCTGTATGCAGTGAACTGGAAAAAGCGGGAGTTGAGGATATGGCTCCGGTGATTACTTCCAAAAAAACCTACATTGCACCATTTGTCAATGCAGAAGGACCCCAGTACCTGGTAATTGAAGATAAATTCCCTAACGGAAGACCGGCGCTTGAGAAAGCCGGAGTCTATATGACAGACCGGGATACTGTTAATAAAGTAGAGCGTATGAAAGTTACCACCTGCTTAAATCCGCTGCACACAGCACTGGCTGTTTATGGATGTGTTCTTGGATATGACCTGATTGCAGATGAGATGAAGGACGCAGAGCTGAACCGCCTGGTTCATGAGATCGGTCCGGTAGAAGGAATGCCGGTAGTGACTGACCCCGGAATTCTGTCTCCACTGGAATTCGTAGACGAAGTGATCCGTGTAAGAATCCCCAATCCTTTTATGCCTGATACACCTCAGCGAATCGCTACGGATACATCTCAGAAGGTAGGAATCCGTTATGGTGAGACCATTAAGGCATATGTGGAAAAATACGGAGATGCAAAAAAATTAAAAGCCATTCCGCTGGCAATTGCAGGCTGGTGCCGCTATCTTCTGGCTGTGGATGATCAGGGTAAGGCATTTGAACTTTCTTCTGATCCTATGATTCCTGAGCTGACAGAAAAGCTGAAAGGAATTGAGTTTGGTAAACCTGAGACGTATCATGGACAGCTGAAGGAAATCCTCTCTAATGAGCATATTTTCGGAATTGACCTTTATAAAGCAGGCATTGGAGAAAAGATTGAAGAAATGTTCTGCGCTCAGATTACCGGAGCAGGAGCAGTAAGAGAGACACTGAAGCGTGAGCTGAATTAACTAGAATACAAACAGAGTGGGTCCTGACAGAGAAACTTAATTCTTTGCCAGGACCCACATTTTATCTTATGACAATCCGGATTCTATTTTCTGGTTTTTAATTCCATGTTTTTCAGCAAAGCCGGTGAGAATCATGGTGAGAGCTCCGTCTCCCGTCACATTGCATGCAGTTCCAAAGCTGTCCTGGAGTGCAAAGATGGTGAGCATAAGTGCAGTGCCCATCTCATCAAAACCTAAAACTCCGGTGATCAGGCCGAGAGATGCCATAACCGTTCCTCCGGGAACACCTGGAGCTCCGATTGCAAATACACCCAGCAGGGCGCAGAATAAAAGCATGGATCCAAGAGACGGAACAGAGCCGTAAAGGATCTTTGATACAGTCATGACAAAGAAAACCTCGGTGAGTACAGATCCACATAAGTGGATGTTTGCAAAAAGCGGGATACCAAAATCCACCATATCTTCTCTTAACGTGGGCTGTGACTTTTTGGCACACTTTAAAGCAACTGCAAGAGTGGCAGCTGAAGACATGGTTCCTACTGCAGTGATGTAGGCAGGACCATAATTACGCAGAACATCAAAGGGGTTCTTTCTGGAATAGGCACCGCCAATCAGATACAGAACTGCCAGCCAGATATAGTGTCCAACCATAACAATTATTACTACCTGAAGGAATACGGGCAGCTGTTTTGTGATGGTTCCTTCATAGGACAGAGCGCAGAATGTAAATGCGATAAAAACAGGAAGAACGGGTATAACGATCTTTGTTACAATGGACAGGACAATTTCCTGAAATTCCTCTAATAATTGGGTAATAGCTGTGGCCTTTGTCCAGGTAGCAGCAAGACCCAGTAAAAGTGAAAATACCAGAGCACTCATGACTGGCATAATCTGTGGAATATCCAGCTGGAATACGATTCCGGGAAGTTCCTTTAAGCCATCTGTACTTGGTGAGATGGACAGATGTGGAATCATAATGTATCCGGCAGTCATGGAAAATAAAGCTGCACCTATGGAAGAAATATAAGCTGCAGAAACTGCGATCCCCAGCATTTTAGAAGCATTATTGCCTAATCTTGTGATAGACGGGGCAATAAAGCCAATGATGATGAGAGGGACACAGAATACAATGATCTGGTTCAATATGTATTTGACTGTCACAACAACATTCATCAATTGTTCTCCAGCCAGCTGTCCAATTAAGATTCCCCCCAATGACCCCCAGAAGTAATTTAAAAGGTAAACTACTTACTAATTTTTTCATACCTATTCTCCTATCATGATTTTAATGATTTCCTCGTTGGTCTCCTTCATTCCTTTTTTCCCCAATCTGCCAACGTTTTTCAGCGTAGCCTCTACGCCTTTTGTGACAATGCCGTCCCCATCCAGGAACTGCTGTCCATGACTGTACATGCTGTATCCAAAGATTCCCGCTTCAATGGAAGAGGCTATCTTTGCCGCACAGGAAGCCTTTGCCCCATCACATACGATACCAGATACAATGGCCAGCGCATTGACAACGGTATGTATCACTTCCTCGTAGCCGCCACCGCATAAATAAGCGATTCCGGCTCCGGCTCCAGCCCCGGCATTTACCGCTCCGCAATAAGCGGATAATCTACCGATGGGAGTCTTTTGATGGATGGAAGTTAAGTTGGATAAAGCAAGAGCCCGGTACATAGTTTCCTCGCTGACCCCTAATTCTCTGGCATAGACAATGACCGGAACAGAAACCGTGATTCCCTGATTGCCGCTCCCAGAATTAATGATGACCGGAAGCTCGCAGCCATTCATACGGGCGTCGGAACCGGCGGCAGCCATGGCCTTTGCTTTCAGGGAAATGTCCCTGCCTGTGCTCTTTAAAAGTACTTTGCCAATATTGGCGCCGTAGTCATTGGTCAGGCCTTCCTCTGCAATGGCCCAGTTGTACCGGATCTGGCGATCCAGCGTTTCCTTGATATCAGCAATGTCAACGGTATTGATAAAATCCCAGATATCTTCCATACTGAGTATGTTCCGGTCAGTCAGTGCCTCTTCTTCTTTGCCGGCATCCAGCTGTTTTAAGACCGTCCCGTCTTTTTCGATTAGTACAATGTTGGTATGGTAATTGGCTATCCGCACTGTGCATGTGGAGGATCCTTTGTACAGAGTGATCAGGATATCAAACGTGATTCCATTATCAATATGTACAACCCCTATTTCAGTCTCTTCCATAAATTGCTTCATCCCGTTGATCTGGTCTGGTGTAACACAGGAAATAACTTCCAGCTCTTTATCCGGATCTCCCGCTACAATTCCTGCTGCTACAGCTGCCTGTATCCCTTTTAAATGGCCGGTGTTGGGAACAATCACGGATTTTACATTTTTGATAATGCTCCCGCTGGCACCAACTACCACCTTGTCCGGAACGGCTCCCAGAGTCTTTTTGGCTACTGCAGCGGCATAAGCCAGAGCAATTGGTTCCGTACAGCCCATAGCCGGAACCAGCTCTTCCTTTAGAATCTGCACGTAGGCGCGGTATTTACAATCTGCCTTTTCCATACTTTTTAAAGTCCTTTCTAATCGTTTCTTAAAGATACTCATCCTTTGAGTTGATTTCTGAGTTACTTTAATGTACCATAAATATAAATGAATGTAAAATTTAATGTTTTTATGATAACGTTTAATATTTTTAAATTGAGAAAGGATTGTTATGGAACTCCGTGAAATACGAACATTTTTAGAAGTTGCTGATTTAAAGAGTTTTTGCAGGGCTGCGGAAAAGCTTAAATATTCCCAGGCAGCTGTGACGGTTCAGATTAAACAGCTGGAAAAAGAATTAAACGTTCATTTGTTTGACCGGATTGGGAAGCAGACTACTTTAACCCATGAAGGAGAGCTTTTTTACCAGTACGCATCCGAAATTATGAGAAATGTGGCTTATGCCCGTAATGCCCTTGGCCAGTCTTCAGAGCTGACTGGCACTCTTGTGATCGGTACCATTGAATCCATCTGTTCTACTTTATTTCCTCCGTTAATCAGGGAGTATCATCACCGGTATCCAAAAGTAAACATTAATATTGTCATTGATTCTCCGGAGATACTTTTAAATATGATGAACAGCAATCAGGTGGATATGGTTTATTTTCTGGACCGCAGAATGTATGATGCCAAATGGGTTAAAATACTGGAGAAGCCGGAAGAAATCATATTTGCTGCATCAAAGGATCATATCTTTGCAAAGGAAACCGGACTTACCATTGACCAGATCATCACTCAGCCCCTGATTTTAACAGAAAAGGATGCCAGCTACCGTTTTATACTGGAACAGTATCTGGCTTCGGATGATAAGAAGCTTCATCCCTTCCTGGAAATAGGAAATACGGAATTTATTATTAAGCTGCTCAAACAAAATGAAGGAATCTCCTTTCTTCCGGGAGTTTACAGTCAGGGAAGATATGGAGCAGGGAAATTTAACGGCTCTTTCCATGAAAGAATTTTATTTAAGAACCTGGAGACAGATTGTTTATCATAAGGATAAATGGCTCAGCAGGGAGATGAAGGCGTTTATGGAACTGGTTTTAGAGATGGAGGAGCATTGATGTTGTACGGACTTTATCCATGTGTTATACTTAGATAACTAAAATAATCAGCTGGAGGATAAAATATGGGAGTATTAAAAGTTGGAATCATGGGAACCGGTAGAATTGCATCAGTTTTGGCAGAGACTATGGTTCAGATGCCAGAAGTCTGTTTATATGGTGCTGCTTCCCGAAGTCTTGAAAAGGCAGAAGATTTTGCGGCTCGTTTTTCTATAAAAAAAGCTTATGGATCCTATGAAGAGCTGGCAGCTGACAGTGAGATTCAGCTGATCTATATTGCAACTCCCCATTCGGAGCACAGCAGGAATGCCAGACTTTGCCTGGAACATGGAAAGCATGTTCTGTGTGAAAAGTCATTTGCAGCCAATTATTCCCAGGCAAAAGAGATGATTGACCTGGCTCAGGAGAAAAATCTGATGATTACAGAAGCCATGTGGGTGCGGTATATGCCTATGGCTGATACACTGAAGGAGGTTCTTGCTTCCGGTATCATCGGAGAACCTATGACACTCACTGCCAATCTGGCCTACCTGGTATCAGATAAGCACCGGATTGTAGCCCCGGAGCTTGCAGGAGGAGCGCTTCTTGATGTAGGAGTTTACACTCTTAATTTTGCATCTCTTGTTTTTTGGTGATGAGATTACTGATATCACCTCCAGCGTGATTAAGACGGAGACAGGAGTGGATGCCCAAAACAGCATTACCCTTCTTTATCCAGGCGGTAAGATGGCTGTACTGAACAGTTCCATTCAGGTTCTTTCTGACCGTCAGGGCATTATCTATGGAACAAAAGGGTTCCTGGTTGTGGAAAACATCAATAATTTTGAGTCAATTAGTGTATATAATACAGACCGGAAGCTGGTGGGCTCCTATGAGAGACCAGAACAGATCTCCGGATATGAATATCAGGTCCTGGCCAGTAAAACTGCCATTGAACAGGGAGAGACCCAGTGCCCTCAGATGCCTCACCAGACCACTCTTCAGGTTATGAAGGTTATGGATGAACTGAGAAAACAATGGGGGATCCGCTATCCCTTTGAATAATACGAATGAGGATATTGTTATGTTTAATAAAAAAGATTTGACCCGTCTGCTGGCTCCTTTGATAGTGGAGCAGGTTCTGTCAGTTTTAGTAGGAATGGCAGATGTGATCATGGTGGCGGCAGTGGGGGAAGCAGCTGTGTCGGGGGTTTCCCTTGTTGACTCCATCAGCATACTGATTCTGCAGATTTTGTCTGCCCTGGCTACCGGAGGCGCTGTTATCTCAGCACAGTATCTGGGGAAAAAGCAGTCAGAAAATGCATGCAAGGCAGCAGGCCAGCTCATAGGGGTGACCACAGTATTATCACTGGCGATATCCATTATCGCCTTGATCGGAAACAGACTTTTACTGGCATCAATATTTGGTAATGTGGAAACACAGGTCATGAATGATGCCGTGATATATTTTAGAATTACCGCGTTATCCTATCCCTTCATGGCCATTTATAATTCCTGTGCAGCGCTGTTTCGATCTATGGGGAACTCTAAAGTTTCCATGGTGGTATCCATGGTGATGAACACCATAAACATCGCAGGCAATGCTATCTGTGTATTTGGACTTCATATGGGAGTGGCAGGCGTGGCGTTTCCCACACTTGCAAGCCGTATTGTAGCGGCAGTTATGATGTTTTACCTGATTCAGAATCCAGATAATACAGTGAGAATCAAGCGGCTTGATGAATTAAAACCTGATATCCACATGATTAAAAACATTCTGTCCGTCGGTATCCCCAATGGACTGGAGAACGGGATGTTCCAGTTTGGTAAGATTGCTCTGCAAAGCCTGGTTTCATCATTGGGAACTGCGGCGATTGCAAGCTATGCAGTAGCCTCCAATCTTGTAACGCTGCTATATCTGCCAGGCAATGCCATCGGGCTTGGACTGATTACCATCGTGGGCCAGTGTGTGGGAGCAGGTGAAAGAAAGCAGGCTAAGCAGTATACAAGACGTCTGGTAGTGGTTAATTACGGGATTCTTGTTGTACTGTGTGGGATCATGATCCTGTTTTCCAACCAGCTTGTTTCCATCTATAAACTTTCTGAACAAGCGGCTAAGATTTCTGTACAGATGATCCAGGCACACAGCTATGCCATGATTGTATGGCCCATAGCATTTACTGTACCATTTTCATTAAGAGCTTCTATGGATTCTAAATTTACCATGGCAGTTTCGGTCTTCTCTATGTGGCTCTTTCGGATTGCATCTGCGTATTTTGTGCAGGTCATGAACCTGGGAGTAATGGGGATCTGGTATGGAATGTTTATTGACTGGTTTTTCCGTGCAATTGTATTTGCACTGCGGTTTCGTGGAATTGAAAAAAGGGCAGTGTCCGTTTCTTAACGGCACTGCCCTTTTCAACGATTTTCATTCATCTTTCCGTCTGCATTCACATAAGAGCCGTCAATCACCCGGCTGACTGCCATCTGCCCCACAACACCATCCGGACCCGGATTAAAGTAGTACCAGTGAGCATCAATCTTGTGCCATCCGGTTACCATAATCCCTATCTGGTTTGTATAAAAGGTGCTATTATTATGAGAGTCACGAATCCATCCGGTTACCATGGCTCCCTGTGTACTTCCTTCTTCCGGATTAAAATAATACCAATGGCTGTTTAAATAACGCCAGCCAGTTGCCATATATCCATTATCCATAAAATAATAGGAATTACCCTGATATTCGATCCACTGTCCGGCGGGATATTTGGAATTCCACTGGTTGAAGTAGCGCCAACCGGCGTCATCTTTTACCCAGTTTCCGGAAATATAAATGGATTCCTCTTTTGTATGGGCATAGCTGATAAAAGGGTCTGCACCGTATGCAGCAAACCAGACGGAAAAAAGTGCGCCGGCTGCCAGGCGAAAGGCAGGGGCCGAAAAAAAGTGGCGTCTGTCGTTCATATTCTCCTCCTTCCGGTTCTCCCAGAGATTGTATGAATCGATTATAAGCGAACCCTTGAGAAAAAACAATGAGGGAAAGGAAACTGTAAGATATTATTTATAAATCATAAATTTAATCAAAAGTATCTTGACACTTTCGAATGCGTTTGTTATATTACATATAGAACAAATGCTGTAATGTTTGCATAGAGCCGGATAAAGGAGGAAATTGCCGTGAACATTAATAAATTTACACAGAAGTCCATGGAGGCTGTGAAGAACTGCGAAAAGCTTGCGTATGAATACGGAAACCAGCAGATTGAACAGGAACATATGCTGTACAGCCTTCTTACCATTGAAGACAGCCTGATTTTAAAACTGATCACCAAGATGAACATACAAAAAGAGTTATTTCTTGATGAATCTTTAGGGGCAATTCAGAAGCTTCCTAAAGTAAGCGGCGGACAGCTTTACATCAGCAATGATTTAAATAAGGTTTTAATCAGTGCGGAGGATGAGGCAAAGGGAATGGGAGACCAGTATGTTTCGGTTGAGCATTTATTCCTTGCCATGTTAAAACAGCCATCAAAGGCATTAAAAGAACTGTTTCGCAGCTATGGCATCACAAGAGAGAATTTTTTAACGGCATTATCCACTGTAAGAGGCAACCAGAGAGTTGTAAGTGACAATCCCGAGGCAACCTACGATACGCTGACAAAGTATGGGTACGACCTGGTAGAAAGAGCGAGAGATCAGAAACTGGATCCTGTCATTGGCAGAGACAGCGAAATCCGTAATGTAGTCCGGATTCTGTCCAGGAAGACCAAGAATAACCCGGTATTAATCGGAGAGCCGGGTGTTGGTAAGACCGCAGTTGTGGAAGGACTGGCGCAGAGAATTGTAAGAGGAGATGTGCCCGATGGCTTAAAAGATAAAAGGCTGTTTGCACTTGATATGGGCGCTTTGCTGGCAGGTGCAAAGTACCGGGGTGAATTTGAAGAGCGATTAAAAGCGGTTCTTGATGAGGTGAAAAAAAGCGACGGCCAGATCATTCTTTTATTGATGAGCTTCATACCATTGTAGGAGCAGGAAAGACAGAAGGCTCCATGGATGCAGGCAATATGCTAAAGCCCATGCTTGCCAGAGGAGAGCTTCATTGCATCGGCGCCACCACATTGGATGAATACCGCCAGTATATTGAAAAAGACCAGGCACTGGAACGGAGATTTCAGCCGGTTATGGTAGATGAGCCGACTGTAGAAGACACGATTTCTATTTTAAGAGGATTAAAGGAGCGGTACGAGGTTTATCATGGAGTGAAGATCACAGACTCTGCTCTGGTATCTGCAGCCACCCTTTCTGATCGTTATATCAGTGAGCGTTTTCTTCCGGATAAGGCCATTGACCTGGTAGATGAGGCCTGTGCCATGATTAAGACTGAACTGGATTCCATGCCGGCTGAGCTTGACGAGCTGTCAAGGCGGATCATGCAGATGGAGATAGAAGAGGCAGCCTTAAAGAAAGAAACAGACCGCTTAAGCCAGGACCGTCTGGCAGAGCTGCAGCAGGAGCTGGCAGAGCTTCATGATGAATTTGCCTCACAAAAGGCTCAGTGGGAGAATGAGAAAGCATCGGTAGAACGTCTTTCCTCTTTAAGAGAAGAGATTGAAAACCTTAACAGGGAAATCCAGACAGCTCAGCAAATACGACTTAAACCGTGCAGCTGAGCTTCAGTACGGCAGATTACCCCAGCTTCAGAAGGAACTGGCAGAGGAAGAGGAGCGGGTGAAAAATCAGGATTTAAGCCTGGTGCGGGAAAGTGTAACGGAAGATGAGATTGCAAGAATTGTATCCAAATGGACAGGAATCCCGGTTGCCCGTCTGACGGAGAGTGAGAGAAACAAGACCCTTCATCTGGATCAGGAGCTTCATAAGAGAGTAATTGGACAGGAAGAAGCTGTTTTAAAGGTGACGGAAGCAATCATCAGATCCAAGGCTGGAATTAAAGATCCTACGAAACCCATTGGTTCCTTCCTCTTTTTAGGCCCTACCGGAGTGGGAAAAACAGAGCTTGCCAAGGCGCTTGCAGAGAGTCTGTTCGATGAAGAGAACAACATTGTGAGAATTGACATGAGTGAGTATATGGAAAAGCATTCCGTATCCAGACTGATCGGAGCTCCTCCCGGATATGTAGGTTACGATGAGGGCGGCCAGCTGACTGAAGCAGTACGAAGAAAGCCATATTCCGTGGTGCTGTTTGACGAAGTGGAAAAAGCTCATCCGGATGTGTTCAATGTGCTTTTACAGGTTCTTGATGATGGACGGATCACAGATTCCACGGGAAAGACGGTTGACTTTAAAAACACCATTATCATTATGACGTCCAATATTGGTTCCCAGTATCTTCTTACAGGGATAGACAGTAATGGGAATATTACAGAAGCGGCAGAAGAGATGGTAATGGGTGATTTAAGATCTCATTTCAGACCGGAATTTTTAAACCGTCTGGATGAAATCATTCTGTTCAAGCCACTGGATAAGAGTAACATTTCCGGAATTGTAAGTCTGCTCATGAAGGATTTAAACCGGAGACTGGAGGATCGCGAGATCAAGATTGAACTGACAGACCAGGCTGGCGAATTTGTAGTGGAGCAGGGGTATGATCCGGTATATGGAGCCAGACCGTTAAAGCGGTATCTGCAAAAACATGTGGAGACTCTTGCGGCGAGGGTGATTCTTGGAGATGAGATCCATACAGGAAGTACCATTGTGATTGACGTCTCAGAAGAAGGGGATAAACTGATTGCTTATCTGGAATAAAAAAAACAGGGGAGTCCGTGTCAGGACTCCCCTTTGTGCTGGTGTCTTATGAATTGGTATTTGGCAATGTCCACAGAATATCTCTGTTGACGGTATGATAAAAGCTATCCCGTATCTCCTTTGGATCTGTTGTTTTTCCAAGAATCCACATAAGTTTTGTTACTGTTGCCTCCAGGGTCATATCGTATGCTTCCAGAAGTCCGAATTCTTTCTTAATGGAATGCCCCACTTCGTAAACGGACATATTGCTGCCTTCGTTGGTTACCTGGGTGGTCATAACCACGGTTTTCCCAGAGAAATCCATTTTTCAATGGCCTTATGAAAATCACCGGTATCATAGGAGGGCAGACCGCCTACGCCAAAGGATTCAATAATAACTGCATCGTAATGCTCTGCCATATAATCCAGAACATCTGCACCCATGGATGGAATCAGCTTTAAAAGTGCCACGTTAAAATTCAGCTTATGAAAAAACATGGGACTTCCAAAACGGTTATTTTTTTTGTCATTCAGATAAAAAATCACATGCCCATCCTGAATGGTAGCAATATAGGGAAAATTAATGCTGGAAAACGCGTTGTAGCTTTTGGTCCGTTCCTTCTTTCCTCTTGTACCGGAAATAACCTTTCCATCAAATACGATGTTTACATCATGGGAGCGGTCATCACTGGCAAAACGAAGGCTGTCAGATAAATTGGTTCTTGCATCTGTATTTTCCATGTCAATGGGTTTTTTTGGGCACCGGTTATGACAATGGGCTTTGGGGAGTTCTGCACAAGATAAGAAAGAGCCGCTGCTGTGTAAGCCATGGTATCCGTGCCGTGGCAGATGACAAAGCCGTCATAATTATCGTAATGCTCTTCAATGGCTTTTGCAATTACCAGCCAGTGTTTTGGCTGCATATTGGTGCTGTCTATATTAAATATCTGAAGACTGTCCACATGACAGAAATCCGCCGCATCGGGAACATAGGAGAGAAGTTCGTCTGAAGTCAGAAGGGGCTTTAAACCAGAATCTCCTCTTTTGCATGCAATCGTACCACCGGTTCCCAGCATCATTATTTTTTTCATTTGAATTACCTCCTGATGGATTATGAACCTGATTGTAGCATTTCTTTTTCCATTCGTACAGGTGATTTCTTGAAAATAAAAGAAATCTATGCTAAAATGATGGACAAACAGTTGCAGGAGATAATGAAATGGCTAATATACCCAAAGATCCGGTTATGTTGCTCAGTTACATGAATACTCAGCTGAGAGATTATTATCCATCTTTAAGTGAGTGCTGTCTGAGCCTGGGAATCGAGGAAGAAGAGATTGTAAAGTCACTGGCCTCCATTGATTACCGGTATGACAATGAAAAAAATCAGTTTTTGTAAATGAAGTGGATACAAAAAGGGTCGTCGCAGCTGCGGGGACCCTTTTTGGAAAATAGATTTGAGACTATTTGCAGGAGTCGCACCATAAAATTATTAGAATGAAAGAGCGGAAAATAGGAAAACTGTTTCATGTAGAAGGTATGAAATACTTAAAACGATGAAACTGGTTAGAAAGAGAAAGGAGGGATTTAATATGGAATCTGTCTGGAATCAGAGCATAGCAGTCTGGAAATGGCTTATGGATCATTTAATCTATATAAACCTGATTCTTTCTGTCATCATTGTTTTTTTTCAAAGGAGGGATCCAAAGGCAGTCTGGACCTGGCTTTTGGCGTTGTATTTTATTCCCGTATTCGGATTTCTCTTTTATCTTATACTTGGTCAGGATATGAGAAAAGGAAAGATGTTCCGGGTTAAGGAAGTGGAGGACCGGATGCGTTACTCTGCCAGAAATCAGGAGGAGTTTTTAAAAAGTCATGATATCGGGCTGGATTCTTCCCTTGCAAGGGATTATTCCGATCTGGTCATGTACAATTTAGAAACCTCAGGTTCCGTTCTCACCGTTGACAATACCGTTGAAATTTTTACAGATGGAGAGAAAAAGTTTCAGGATCTCAGGGAAGAACTTTCAAAAGCAAGCCGGTTTATCCATCTGCAGTATTATATTATTAAGAATGATGAGCTGTTTGACTCCATCATTCCCATATTGATTGAACGGGCAAAGGCCGGTGTAGAAGTCCGGGATTCTCTGTGACGGTATGGGTGGAAGATTTATGCGCAAATCAAAATGGGATATATTAAAGGAAAGCGGTGTTAAGGTTGGAATCTTCTTTCCGCCAGTGCTTGGAAGGCTGCACCTGCGTATAAACTATAGAAATCACAGAAAAATTGTAGTGATTGATAACCGCATTGGTTATGTGGGCGGTTTCAATATAGGAAGAGAATATATTTCCAAAGATCCTAAGTTTGGTTACTGGAGAGATACTCATTTAAAACTTCAGGGTGGATCTGTTTTAAGCCTTCAGATCCGTTTTGCTCTGGACTGGAATTATGCAGTTGGGGAAAACCTATTTAAAAACATGACTTACTTCTGTGAAGACGAAGACGGGGCCTGTCTTTATAATATGGGAGTAGTGGATATCGATCAGGTAGAAAAAAAACTTGGTATACAGATTATTGCAAGTGGTCCTGACGCCAGAAGCAGACAGATCAGGGATAATTATATCCGGCTGTTCTCAAAAGCAAAGCATCATATCTATATACAGACTCCCTATTTTGTACCTGATGATGCAGTCCTTTCTGCGCTCAGGGTGGCTGCCAGGTCAGGCGTGGATGTCAGGCTCATGATACCATGCAAACCGGATCATCCCTTTGTTTACTGGGCCACCTATTCCTATGTGGGAGATCTTATATCTGAAGGTGCCAGATGCTATACCTATGAAAATGGATTTCTTCATTCAAAGGGTGTGATGACAGACGGAAAGGTCAGTTCCTATGGGACTGCCAATATGGATATCCGAAGCTTTGAACTGAATTTTGAAGTCAATGCAGTGATCTATGATGAAGAGACTACCAGAAAATTAGAAGAGTTATTCCTGGAAGATTTAAAGGTATGTGAAGAGATCACACCAGAGAGATATGAAGCCAGAAGTATCTTCATTCGTATTAAGGAACAGGGCAGCAGACTTCTCTCACCTCTTTATAGAATTCTTTTACAGCACAACATAATATCTCCATGTCCGGCACATAATGATGCTTATGAAGATACTATCACAATTAAACTTAAAAGAGTTACCCTTAAATTTTTTTGTAAATGCGGGGTTACAGGCTGGTGCCTGGAAGTAATGTTTACTGCAACAGACTCCTTCTTACGTCATGACTGGCGTCTGATGGGTCAGACATCTCTTCTTATGTTTCCTATTTATGGATGCGGAGCATTTCTGGCACCCATTGGAATGCTGATTGACCGCTGGGTGAATCCCAGAACCGGTCTGGCTGCAGCCCGGACGGACATTGCCATTCGTCATGGATTCCTTTATATGGTGCTGATTTTCGTGGCAGAGTATTTCTCCGGAACACTTTTACGAGGCAGAGGAATCTGCCCATGGGATTATACCGGCAGGAGCACCAACATTGACGGCCTGATTCGTCTGGATTTTGCACCGCTGTGGTTTGCTACGGGATTATTGTTCGAACAAATTACAAAAAAGAAAGGCAGGTAGTATTGTAATTAAAGAGTCCATTCTATATAATAGATGGAATGGAGGATTAGACCAATGATTCGATTTATTCTTGTAGCAGCATCCGTTATATTTTATCTGATCTTAAGCATCCCGGTTCTGATTTTTGAGAACATGGCTGGTAAAAAGAACCTTCGTGCAAGCGATGAACGAAGTATTTCTAACGTCCGGTGGATCTTTAAGATTATCCTGTTTTTTGCAGGAGTTAAAATTACAGTAAAAGGAAAAGAAAAGATACCAGGTGACAAGGCTGTTTTATATGTGGGAAATCATAGAAGCTATTTTGATATTCTTGTTGGCTATACCACAGTTCCTGGTCTGGTGGGATTTGTGGCTAAAAAAGAGATGGAAAAAATCCCCCTGCTCTCCGGCTGGATGAAGCATGTGAACTGCCTGTTTTTGGACAGACAGAATGTAAAAGAAGGGTTAAAAACCATTCTCCAGGGAATCGAGCAGGTAAAAAACGGAGTCTCTGTCTGGATTTTTCCGGAAGGAACCAGAAACACAAACGATGATATAATGGAACTTCTTCCTTTTAAGGAAGGCAGCTTAAAAATAGCAGAAAAAAGCGGCTGTCCGGTAGTACCGGTTGCCATAACCGGAACAGCAGAAGTATTTGAGAAGCACCTTCCATTCATTCGGTCTTCAAAAGTAACCATTGAATTTGGAGAGCCGTTCCTGGTGAAAGAGCTGGAACCGGAATCTAAGAAATTTCCCGGAGCTTATGTAAAGAAACAGATTGAGAGTATGCTGGAAGAAGAACTTTCCATTCAGGGAAAGCTGACAGGCCGGTAAAAAAGACCAACAGATAAGGCAGAGGAATGGACATATGAAAAAATTAGACTTGCTTGAGATCAGAGGACAGCTTGACAGCATTGACCGTGAAATCGTGGAACTGTTCGAAAAGAGGATGAGACTGAGCGGCGAGGTAGCTGAATTTAAGATTGAAACCGGAAAACCGGTTTATGATAAGGAACGGAAACACAAAAAATTGACTCCGTAACCGGAATGGTGGAAGATGCATTCATGAAACAGGCAGTCAGTGAACTGTTTACCCAGATGATGACCATCAGCCGTCATTATCAGTACAAGCTGATGGCGGAGCATGGTATGAAAGGGGAAGACACCTTTCAACCGGTAAAAAGTATTCCCACAGATGGTATAAGAGTTGTTTATCAGGGAGTGGAGGGTGCATACAGTCATGCTGCCACGCTTCAGTATTTCGGAACTGATATAAGCTGTTATCATGTGGTTACCTTCGAGGATGCCATGAAGGAAGTGGAGTCCGGACGTGCAGATTATGCTGTGCTGCCGATTGAAAATTCCTCTGCCGGCGCAGTGATCGATAACTATGACCTGTTGATGAAATACAACAATTATATAGTGGCTGAGACATTTTTAACCGTGAATCATGCGCTGTTAGGGCTGAAAGATTCAAGACCGGAAGATATCCGTACGGTATTTAGTCACCCTCAGGCACTGATGCAGTGTTCGGAATTTTTAAATGCCAATAGAAGCTGGAAGCAGATCAGTGTGGAGAATACCGCGGCTGCTGCTAAAAAGATCATAGAAGAAGGAGATCCCACTCAGGCTGCTGTGGCCAGTGAGACGGCTGCCAGACTTTATGGGCTGAAAGTTCTCAATTCTTCCATCAATCATAATAAGTCCAATACCACCCGGTTTATAATCCTGTCAAACAAAAGGATCTACCGGGAGGAAGCACAAAAAATCAGCATCAGCTTTGAACTGCCTCATAAGAGCGGTACTCTTTACAACATACTGAGCAATATGATTTATAACGGAGTCAGCATGATTATGATTGAGTCAAGGCCCATTCCGGGAAGAAACTGGGAATACCGCTTCTTTGTAGATATGGAAGGAAATTTAAGTGAATGTTCCATTCAGAATGCTCTGAAAGGGATTTTAGAAGAGGGACGTAATATGAGAGTCCTGGGAAATTATTAAGGAAATCAGAGAGGTTCGGCCTGTATTAAGGCCGGACTTCCGTTTACACAGGGAGGAATAAGGAACGTGAAGGAACTGATTTTATACCGCGATTTAAAATATCAGAAACTTTTTGACCAGATGTTAAGACAGCTGACTCTTATCCAGGAGAAAAATACTAAAACAATGCCGGAATCCTGCGCCTGTGCCGGTCAGCTTATCGAGCTGGCAGCATCTTATGGCTTTGAGGGGAATCTCTGGCATTGTTTTTTAGCATTGTGCCTGGCAGATAACGAAAACGCTTACAGTACCTCCTGCGAGATAACAGGTCCCATTCAGGGAACATTAAATCAACTGGCTGCCCATGATTTTAAGATTATGAAGGAGCTGTTTGATCAGGATATACGGGCATTAGACTGCGGGGAAGAAGAGGGAATCTGGTCCGCTCTTTCTGATTACCATGCCAATAACGGAAACAGTAAAATTTATAACAGTCGAATCCGTGATCAGATCGTATCGCTTGCAGTGGAGTTAAAGGAAGCTCCGGACGTGAGAGCCTTCGGGGAAAAAATAACCTTATTCTATAAGAATTTCGGCGTAGGAAAATTCGGTCTGAATAAGGCGTTTCGTGTGGAGGAGACGGATCAGGAGCCTCAGATCATTCCCATCACCAACATGGATCACATATATCTCAATGAACTTGTGGGATATGAAAGACAGAAGGAGAAGCTGATTGAGAACACGGAAGCATTCTTAGATGGAAAGGCGGCTAATAACGTTCTTTTGTTTGGCGACAGCGGAACCGGGAAATCTTCAAGTATCAAAGCTATTTTAAATGAATATTATGATAGAGGTCTGAGGATTATAGAAGTATATAAGCACCAGTTTCATACACTTTCCAAGGTACAGGAACAAATCAAAGACAGAAATTATAAGTTTATCATCTATATGGATGATTTATCTTTTGAGGATACGGAACTGGAATATAAATATTTAAAGGCGATTATTGAGGGCGGTCTGGCAAAGAAGCCGGGCAATGTTTTAATCTATGCAACCTCAAACCGCCGTCATTTAATTCGCGAAAAATTCAGCGATAAGAGACAACTGGATGATGAATTACATAATAATGATACCGTCCAGGAGAAGCTTTCCCTTGTAGCACGATTTGGTGTAACCATTTATTATGGTGCTCCGGAACAAGCTGAATTCAAAGAGATTGTAAAGCAGCTGGCAGCCCGCAGCCAGATTTCCATGCCTTTAGAAGAACTCTATCAAAAAGCAAATATATGGGAATTGAACCATGGCGGTTTATCTGGAAGAACAGCAAGCCAGTTTATTACCTATCTTTTGGCAAAAGAGAAAAATAATTAATCTTTTTGCAAATTTTACCGATATTTGACACAAAAGGTAATAAAATAAGGTAGAATAGTAAAAAACTGTCCTGTAGAGGGCAGTGAGGAGGACAAGTATGGCAATCAGATTATTTGCCGCTATTGATGTGGGATCTTTTGAACTTGAACTTGGCATCTATGAGATTTCCCCCAAAACGGGAATCCGCAAGATTGATCATGTCCGCCATGTCATCGCCCTTGGTAGGGACACCTATAAGAACGGAAAAATCCGCTACGAATTAGTGGACGAAATGTGTAAGGTAATCGAAGACTTTGCAGATATTATGCAGTCCTATAAAGTCACAGGATACCGCGCCTATGCGACCAGCGCGCTTCGGGAAGCAAAAAACAGTCAGATCGTACTGGATCAGATCCGGGTAAGAACCGGAATTGAGGTTCAGATTATCAGTAACTCTGAGCAGCGTTTTATCAGTTATAAGGCAATCGCCTCCAAAGATGCGGAGTTTAATAAAATTATACAAAAAGGAACTGCTATCGTAGATGTGGGATTTGGCAGTATGCAGGTATCCTTATTTGATAAGGACGCTCTTATATCTACCCAGAACCTCATGCTTGGAGTATTGAGGATCCGTGAGATGATGGGCGATATGCAGGTGAGTACCCAGATGCAGAATACCCTGATCGAAGAGATGGTTGACAATGAGTTAAACACCTTCCGCAAGGTTTATTTAAGAGACCGTGAGATTAAAAATCTCATCGGGATCGGGGAGAGCATCCTTTATCTTTCAAGAGAAAGCCATGGAGGAAAACCGGTAGAGTGGATCACTGCGGAAGAATTTATTAATTTTTATGAGAAGATTAAGTTAATGTCTCTTGACCAGATTCAGGACCGGTTTGGTGTCAACGCAGAATACGCCGCTCTTTTAGTTCCTGCCACAATTATTTTTAAACGTGTGTTGGAACTGACCGGAGCTGAGATGTTCTGGATTCCAGGAATCCGCTTATGTGACAGCATTGCTGCAGAATACGCAGAAGAAGCCAGGACTGTGAAATTTCATCATGATTTCTCTGAGGATATTCTGGCTGCCTCCAGGAACATGGCTAAGCGTTATAAGTGTCATGGTCCTCATACGGTCTGCATGGAAAAGTATGTACTTGGAATATTTGACTGCATGAAGAAGTATCACGGTATGGGCAAACGGGAGCGGCTTCTTTTACAGATTGCGGCCATTTTACATGCATGCGGCAAATTTATCAGCATGAAAAAAGCCAAGTGAGTCCGCTTACAGTATTATTATGTCGACTGAAATAATTGGCTTGTCCCATATGGAGCGGGAAATTATTGCCAATGTAGTACGGTACAACGGTCTGGAATTTGACTACAACCGGGTACAGCTCAATGAGGAATTATTCCGCAATACAAAAGGAGAATTGTCTCATGAGGATATCACTATTTTAATCGCAAAGCTGACAGCTATATTAAGGCTTGCCAATTCCATGGACCGCAGCCACAAACAGAAATTATCAGACAGCCGGATGAATGTTAAGGAAGGGAAGCTTGTAGTAACCACTTCTTATGAAGGAGATATGACACTGGAAGCATTATCGTTTAATCAGAAGGCAGATTTTTTTGAGGAGATATTTGGTATCAGGCCTGTACTGAGGCAGAAGAGGAGGTTATCCTGATGGCAGACATAAGTGATATTTATTACAATCCGGATAATTATGTAAATCGAGAGCTGAGCTGGATCGAGTTTGATTACCGGGTATTAAGTGAGGCAAGAGATAAAAACCTGCCTCTTTTTGAACGGTTAAAATTTTTGAGCATAACAGCTTCTAACTTAGACGAATTTTATATGGTGCGAGTGGCTTCCTTAAAGGATATGGTTCATGCAAAATACACCAAGCCGGATATTGCAGGCATGAAAGCCGATGAACAGTTAGAGAAGATCAGTGAACAGACCCATGAGCTTGTTTCTTTGCAGTATTCCACTTATAACCGTTCCATCCTGCCTGCTTTGAAGCAGAACGGACTGCGTGTTATTTCCAGTCACGAAGATTTAAGTGAAGCAGAAGGCCGGTTTGCAGATACCTATTTCATTCGGGATGTTTATCCGGTGCTGACTCCAATGGCTGTGGACTCCTCCAGACCATTTCCTCTGATTCGGAATAAATCGTTGAACATCGCGGCACTTCTTAAAAAGAAAAGCGGGGAAGAGGAACTTGAGTTTGCCATGGTTCAGGTTCCCAGTGTTCTTCCGAGAATTGTGGAGCTTCCTGCTGATGAAACAGGGGATCGGTCCTTTATCCTTCTGGAACAGATTATCGAACGTAACATGGAAAGTCTGTTTTTAAATTACAACGTTGTCACCACCCACCCATTTCGTGTCATGAGAAATGCCGATTTAACCATTGATGAAGAGGAAGCCGTTGATCTTTTGGAAGAAATAGAAAAGCAGCTTAAAAAACGTCAGTGGGGAGAAGCTATTCGTCTGGAAGTGGAAGATAAAATAGATAAACGCCTGTTAAAGACCTTAAAGAGAGAATTAAATATAAGCTCCAGTGACATATTTGAGATTGCCGGTCCCTTAGATCTAACCTTTCTCATGAAGATGTATGGACTGAATGGCTTTGATCATTTAAAGGAAATTCCTTACATTCCTCAGCAGGTTCCTGAACTGATGAATGAAGATGATATCTTTACCAATATCCGTAAGGGAGATATTCTGCTTCATCACCCTTACCAGACCTTTGATCCAGTGGTTCAGTTTGTAAAAAACCGCCGCAAAGGACCCGGAGGTACTGGCAATTAAACAAACCCTTTACCGGGTCAGCGGAAATTCCCCCATTATTGCCGCTCTTTTGGAAGCTGCGGACAACAGGAAACAGGTTTCTGTTCTGGTGGAACTGAAAGCCCGCTTTGATGAGGAAAATAATATCAACTGGGCAAAGAAACTGGAAAAAGCCGGCTGTCACGTAATTTATGGACTGGTAGGATTAAAGACTCACAGCAAGATAACCCTGGTGGTGCGCCGGGAAGAAGATGGCATCCGCCGTTACGTTCATCTGGGTACTGGAAATTACAATGATTCCACTGCCAGGCTTTATACAGACTTAGGACTGATGACCTGCAACCCTCAGATAGGAGAGGATGCAACTGCAGTATTTAACATGCTTTCCGGTTATTCGGAGCCTCTTCACTGGAATAAACTGGTTGTGGCACCCATCTGGCTGCGAGCCAGATTTCTAAAGATGATCCGCCGGGAAACCAGGAATGCGGCGGCCGGCAAGCCAGCCCATATTATAGCCAAGATGAACTCTCTGTGCGACAAAGAGGTGATTGCCGCCCTGTACGAGGCTTCCTGCGCCGGAGTGACCATACAGCTGATTGTCAGAGGTATCTGCAGCTTAAAAGCAGGTGTTCCCGGTTTAAGTGAAAAAATTACAGTACGTTCCATTGTAGGTAATTTTCTGGAACATGCCAGAATCTTCTATTTTGAAAATGACGGAAGTCCGGAGCTTTATCTTGGAAGTGCTGACTGGATGCCAAGAAACTTAGATAAGCGGGTGGAAATCATGTTCCCTGTGGAAGATGAGAAACTCCTGGAACGAATTATGCATGTCCTGAAAATCCAATTAGAGGACAATGTTAAGACTCATATTCTGCAGCCGGACGGGACTTGGGAGAAGCCGGATAAGAGAGGAAAGACCCTGATTAACTGCCAGGAGCAGTTTTGTGAGGAGGCATCCCTGTATGTCAGGGCCGAACTTGGCAGGCTGGATCCGGCTGGCAGCAGGGTGTTTATTCCGACTGAAAGTCAGGGATGAGAGGGTGTTCCTGATTTACCGTTTTATAGGTTTTTTGTAAGAAAATAGTAAGGCAAAGATACCTTTCTTGTGGTAAAATGGATGCAGGCTTTTTTTTTTCAATTTGAGAACGCCGCTTACATAACGACAAGGGAGGTATTTTTTCAATGTCCGAGACAATAAGCATTCTGGTTGTGGATGACGAGAAAGAGATTGCGGATCTGGTGGAGATTTATCTGGTCAGTGACGGATATAAAGTATACAAGGCTAACAATGCAGAAGAAGGACTGGAGGTTCTGACAAAGACTCAGATTCATCTGGTACTCTTAGACATTATGATGCCTGGGATGGACGGCTTGACCATGTGTAAAAAGATAAGGGAAACCAACAACATTCCGATTATCATGCTCAGTGCCAAGTCTACAGATTTAGATAAGATTTTAGGACTTGGAACGGGTGCGGATGATTATGTGACAAAGCCCTTTAACCCACTGGAACTGACTGCAAGAGTCAAATCTCAGCTGCGCCGTTATACCCAGCTTAATCCCAACAGTGCGGTAAACGAATCGGCAAAGAATGAAATAGGAATCAGGGGACTGACCATTAATAAGGATAATCATAAGGTGACAGTATATGGAGAAGAGATTAAACTCACCCCCATCGAATTTGATATCCTGTATCTTCTGGCTTCCAATCCGGGAAGAGTTTTCAGTACAGATGAGATATTTGAAAAAGTATGGAATGAAAAGGTTTATGAAGCCAATAACACGGTAATGGTACATATCCGGCGTCTGAGAGGAAAGATGAAGGAAGACACCAGACAGAACAAGATCATCACAACTGTTTGGGGGGTAGGATACAAAATTGAAAAATGATATCAATCATCGTTTCCATACCCGGGTCATTGCCAATATATTTTACAGTGCCATTGTAACGGTTCTGATCGAGATATTTTTGGTGACCAATGTATCGCTGATTGCATCTTATATGAGGAGCACTCAAAAGGACAACGCGTTCCTTGAGATGCTCACCTCATTTGATGTGGTGGTGATAATTATCTATGTTGTTTTTGGAATTGGCATATTCGCAGTGACGTTTCTCCTGCTTCAGGAAAAATCCATGCGTTACATCGGAAGAATCTCCGATGCCATGCAGAGGATTTCTGAAGGAGATTTAAACATAACAGTGGATCTTGAAGGGGATGATGAGTTCTCCGTCATGGCAGCCAGTTTAAACAAGATGGTTGGAGATTTAAGAGATTTAATGGATAAAGAACGGGAAGCAGAGCGGACAAAGAATGAATTGATTACCAATATTGCCCATGACCTGCGAACACCGCTTACTTCCATCATCGGTTATCTGGAACTCTTATCCAAAGATGGAGTTATTGACCAGGAACTGCAAAAAAAGTACATAGGGATTGCATACGTAAAGACAAAACGGCTGGAAAAGCTGATTGAAGATCTGTTTGGATTTACCAAGCTTAATTACGGAAAGATTTCAATGAACGTTTCAAAAGTGGATGTTATAAAACTTTTAAGTCAGCTTTTGGAGGAGTTTTATCCCAGTTTTATGGATAAGAACCTTTCCTATGAGCTGCAAAGCAATGTCCCCGTCCAGATCGTTTCAGCAGATGCCAATCTTCTGGCTCGTCTGTTTGATAATCTCATTAATAATGCAATCAAATACGGAGCAGATGGAAAGAGGATCCTGGTTAAGGTACACGGAAGTGAAGAACTTGTATCGATCCAGGTGGTAAACTACGGATACGTCATACCGGAAGAAGAACTTCCTCTGATCTTTAATAAATTTTACCGTGTGGAGCAGTCCCGTTCCACCAACACAGGAGGAACCGGGCTTGGCCTTGCCATATCCAAAAGCATTGTGGATATGCACGGGGGAACCATTCATGTCTCCAGTGACTTGTCTGGAACTGTATTTACGGTAAAACTGAAAACTAATTTTGATGTGAATAAAGAGAACTTTGGAAAGATAGGGTGACAAAATGAAACTCAGAAAGATATCCCTGATTTGTGCCATGGCGCTCACGTTGGCAGGCAGCTCATTGCTGCCTGTTTTCGGCATGACCGCAAATGGTCCGGAGAATGGAGAGAATGGGGGGAGTTCCTATTCTGAAGAATATGGTGGTGAGAATACTTCCGGTATCGGCATGGAGGTTACATATGGATATGATGGAAACGCCAAGGCAGACCGCTATGTTCCTGTGAATTTCTCACTGAAAAGCCAGTCTGCATCACCCTTTAACGGTACGGTGCGTGTAGAGGCCATGGAATCTGACTATGACATCTACCAATACGATTACCCCATTACCCTGGATGCCATGGGTTCTGTAGAAAAATCTCTGGATATTCCCGTGGGAAGAGCGGATATTTTATATGTAAAGCTGTTAGATTCCCAGGGAACAGAACTGATACGAAAGCGCTTAAAGATGAACGTGCCCACAGATGTGGCAGAACTTTATGCTGGTATCTTGTCTGACGCTCCAGAGAAGCTGTCCTACATGGAGGGAGTTGGAGTCAATTACAGTGCTGTAAAAATAAGAACATTTCCCATGCAGGCGGAGAAGCTGCCCGATCATGTGATCGGTCTGGATCTGCTTGATGTGCTTGTCATAACCGATTATGATACAAGAAAGCTTTCAAAAGATCAGATATCTGCCATCATGGAATGGGTAAAGGATGGAGGAACTCTTCTTCTTGGAACCGGCGCCCGTGCAGATGATACGCTGTATGCGTTCCGGTCAGATCTTCTCAATGAAGATTACGAAGTACCTGCAGAAAAATCGGTGGACATGGGAGTAGAGTATGCCACCAATGGTCCTGGAGATTCCTTTATGAATCTTGTCTGCGCCGACATCTCTTTAAAGGGAGGAACCGGTGTCCTTTCAAATGATCAGTTTCCTGTTTTAACAGCTGCAGTCAGGGGAAAAGGAGTTGTGGGTGTTGCAGCCTATGACTTTGTTGATATTGCTCCGTTTTGCGAAACACAGCGTTCCTACGTTGATAAGATGTTTACAGCTCTGCTTGGAGAAACCAGATTAAACAATCTTTCTTCTTATTTGTACAGCGGTAATTCCAGTCAGTTCTGGTCCGTTCAGAACATGCTTAATACTGGAGATGTAGATAAGCTTCCAGGTCTTGCATTCTATTCCATCGTTATTTTAACCTATATTGTGCTGGTGGGACCTGGCACCTATCTTATTTTAAAACGGAAAGACAAGAGACGCTATTACCGGACTGCCATAGTGTCGGTGTCTCTTCTGTTTACTGTGGTGGTTTACTTCATGGGTGCAAAAAACCCGGTTTCGGGATACCTTTTTTACCTATGCCACAATTTTTGATAATTCAGAAAGTTATGAGGATGAATATACCTATATCAATATGAGAACCCCTTATAACAAAGCCTATTCCATACCGTTAGATCCTTCTTACAGCCTTCTCCCCATAACCAGAAGCAAGTCCTATGAAAGGGCTCCCGTGCCGAAGTTTACAGGTAGTGAAGATTATAATGTAAGGATCAGCTATGGGGAAGACGGAACAAGAGTATCTGCACAGAATGCAGCCGCATTTTCCCCTAAATACTATGCACTGAAGAAAAGAACTTCAAATGATAACCGGAAGGGCCTGTGGGGAAAAATTACCCTGTTTAATGGAAAAGTATATGGAACAGTTACCAATGAATATCCTTTTTCTGTTGAAAAGGTAGGGATTCTCATGTATGGCAAGATGGTTGTGATCGATGAGCTAAAGCCTGGGGAGACCAAGCAACTGGATGGGATTTCTGTTATCAATTATCCCATTAATAACTCCTTACAGGTATCTGCCCGGGTTACAGGAGGCTATCAGTATTCAAAGGCGGATATAGAAGATCCGGATTATATGCTTGCTCTTTCAAGAACCAACATTTTAAGCTTTTATCTGGACCGTTATTCCTCTTTTTACAACCAGGAAGCACGAATTGTAGCTTTTAGTGAGGATCAGAAGGACAATCAGTTCCTTACAAACGGGGGATATGAGACCTATGGAGTAACGATGTATACCTCTGCGATCAATGTAAACCTGAAAAAGGATGATGAGACATACAGGTCTGCGCTGATGAGAATGCCTACAACAGTAAGCGGACAGTATTATTCAGATACCAATGCCATCTACGGCGTGGATCCGGTTGCGCTGGAGTATTCGCTGGGTAATGATGTGAGCGTGGAGAAACTGATATTTGAGAATCCTTCTGAAGAATTTTTAGACAGTCAGAGTACCAATTATACCAATATATTTAAAGGAAAAATGTACTTTTACAATCATGATACGGGTAATTACGATCTCATGGATCCAGGAAACACAATATTCGGCAAGGGAACTGGTCTCATATTTATCACCGGGTAATACACTGACAGTCAAATATGTCTGTGAGGACAGCGTAGAAAACAACTGGTATGTGACACTGCCCATGCTGATGGTTCTGGGGAGGGATAAATGATATTAGAGATTAAAGAATTAAAGAAAAAATTTGGCAAATTTCATGCCTTAAACGGACTTGATATAATGATTCCCGAAGGATCCCTGTATGGTTTTGTAGGACCCAATGGAGCGGGAAAGACCACTGCCATTAAGATTATGACAGGTCTTTTATTTGCAGACAGCGGTCAGGTCTTAATTAATGGAACAGATGTATCCGACGGTCTGAATTTACTTAAGCAGGAAATCGGCTATGTGCCTGATTTTTTTGGAGTGTATGACAACTTAAAGGTCAATGAATACATGGAGTTTTTTGCTTCCTGTTATGGAATTAATGGTCTCAAAGCCAGAAGCCGTTATATGACTCTTTTGGAACAGGTAGGGCTGGAGGATAAATCAGATTTCTATGTAGACAGTTTATCAAGAGGCATGAAGCAGCGCCTTTGTCTGGCCAGAGCCCTGATTCATGATCCTCACCTGCTGGTACTTGATGAGCCGGCCTCTGGTCTGGATCCAAGAACACGGTTTGAGTTTAAGGAGATTTTAAAAGAACTGAGAGAACAGGGAAAGACCATTTTTTATCAGTTCCCATGTTCTGTCAGAACTGTCTGAGCTGTGTACTGATATCGGAATCATTGACCAGGGTAAGATGGTTTTAAGCGGAAGCATGGAAGAGATTTTAAGGAGGGTAAATGCTACGAATCCCCTGGTTATCTCCATTCTGGGCAGTAAGGAAAGAGCCCTTACTATTTTAAAAAGCCAGCCCTGTGTGCAGACGATTGCAGTCAAGGAAGGGGATATCCGGGTGAATTTTATCGGAGACCAGCAAGATGAAGCCATTTTGCTTCAGCAGCTCATAGATGCGGAAGTAATGGTTCATGGATTTAGCAGGGAACAGGGGAGTCTGGAATCCTTATTTATGCAGATTACAGATCCTGATAAAGAAAAGGCGGTGCTTGTACATGAAAACGAATCCGGTTTATAAGCGGGAGACCATGGTCAGTGCCAGAAGTTTCCGGCTGGCACTGATTCTGGTGATTTTTAATTCCATCCTGGCTCTGGTAATTCTGCTTAATATGTATTCCGTAGTAGAACGGGTAAAGCTGACGGCTGAGATCCAGTATTCGTCCTTTACCACTTTATACGTGTTTGTGGCAGTTGTGGAATTTGTTATGCTGATGTTTATTATGCCTGCACTCACTGCAGGAAGTATAAGCGGTGAACGGGAACGGCAGACCCTTGATATTTTGCTGACCACAACCATGAAGCCATCAGAAATTATATGGGGAAAGCTTTTATCTTCTTTTAGTACCATGTTTCTCATGGTGGTTTCCAGCTTCCCTTTGCTTGCTGTTTCCTTTGTGTATGGCGGAGTAATGATTCATGATGTGTTTCTGCTGCTGCTTTGTTATCTGACTGTAGCACTTCTTTGCGGAAGTATGGGAATCTGCTTTTCCTCTCTTTTTAAACGATCTACCGTAGCCACTGTGGTGAGTTATGGGGTATTGGTTTTTTATAGCAGCAGGAACTTATGCAGTCAATATATTTATGCTTTCCATGGCAAGAATGAATATGGACAGCTCTTATGCTTCCAGTATCAATGGAATGACAGATCAGGCAAACTCCGGTCCCTGCCTGTATTTGCTATTGTTAAATCCTGTGGCAACCTTTTACGTGATGATCAACAAGCAGGCCGGGGTTAATCAGGTGTTAAGCAGTTTAAATAACTGGTTTGGACCTCACCCGGATAACTTCATCATGAATAACTGGGTGCTGTTAAGCATCCTGATTCAGCTTCTTCTGGCAGCCATATTTATTCTTATAGCCATAAAGGGCGTCAGTCAGTCCAAGAGAAGAAGAATCAGAAAAAAATAAGAAGGAGATCTTTATGCTTACAATCGGCTGTCACTTATCTTCATCAAAAGGATTTCTTGCCATGGGCAAAGAAGCTGTGAAGATCGGTGCGGATACATTTCAGTTTTTTTCAAGAAATCCAAGAGGAACGAAAGCCAAAAAACTTGATCCGGAAGATATCGGGCGTTTTCTCTCTTTTGCTGAAGAGTACAAAATTAACCGGATTCTTGCCCACGCTCCCTACACTCTCAATGCATGCTCTGCAGATGAGGGGTTAAGAGAACTGGCGAGAGATACCATGAAAGATGATCTGGATCGAATGGAATATATTCCTGGTAATTGTTATAATTTTCATCCCGGCAGCCATACTGGTCAGGGAGCAGAAACAGGAATCCGTTACATTTCCCATATGCTGAATCAGATTTTAAGACCAGACCAGAAAACCACGGTTCTTTTAGAAACCATGTCTGGAAAAGGCAGTGAAGTGGGACGAACGTTTGAAGAGCTTCGCGAAATTCTCAATCAGGTTGAGTTAAAAGAATGCATGGGAGTCTGTCTGGATACCTGCCATGTCTGGGACGCAGGTTATGATATTGCCGGAGATTTAGATGGAGTCTTAAATGAATTTGACCGGATTATCGGTCTTTCCAGGCTGAAAGCCATACATTTAAATGACAGTTTAAATCCCCTTGGTTCCCATAAGGACCGGCATGCAGCAATTGGAGAAGGAATGATCGGATATGCAGCGTTAAAACGGATCGTGGAACATCCCAGTCTTAAGAATCTGCCTTTTTATCTGGAAACACCCAATGATTTACCTGGATATGCAAAAGAAATTGCCATGATGCGGGGCAGGGGATAGTCAAGACATCATCTGTGCAGTATAATATGTAATAAAAATCTAAAGGAGGAATCGGAATGGGAATTGTAAAAGCGTTGACTTCAGCGATCGGAGGCTCACTGGCTGACCAGTGGCTGGAAGTGATAGAAGCAGGCAATATGGGAGATCAGACCCTGTTTACCAGCGGTGTAAAGATTCGGAAAGGATCCAATACAAAGGGAACTGATAATACGGTTTCAGACGGTTCCGTCATTCATGTTTACCCCAACCAGTTTATGCTTCTGGTTGATGGGGGGAAAGGTAATTGACTATACAGGGGAGCCTGGATACTTTACCGTTAAGAATTCATCCATGCCCTCTCTTTTTAATGGTCAGTTAAAGGAAGCAGTCAGCGAATCATTTGACCGGATCCGCTTTGGAGGTCAGACACCCACAGCCCAGAAGGTTTACTTCATAAATCTGCAGGAAATCAAGGGAATCAAGTTTGGCACACCCAATCCCATTAATTATTTCGATCAGTTTTACAATGCAGAGCTGTTTTTAAGGGCTCACGGCACTTATTCCATAAAAGTAACAGACCCCATTCTTTTTTATGCAGAGGCTGTACCCAAAAATGCAGATCATATTGAGGTGGAGGATATTAACGGGCAGTATTTATCAGAATTTTTAGAAGCCCTCCAGTCTTCCATTAATCAGATGTCTGCCGATGGAATCCGGATATCTTATGTAGCTTCCAAGGGCAGAGAACTGGGACAGTACATGTCAGATGTGCTAGATGACCAGTGGAGAGCCGGAAGAGGAATTGAAATCCAGTCTGTGGGAATTGCAAGTATCTCCTACGATGAAGATTCCAAATCATTAATCCAGATGAGAAATCAGGGAGCCATGCTCAGCGATCCGGGCATACGGGAAGGTTATGTTCAAGGCGCAGCGGCCAGGGGGGATCGAGGCAGCCGGAAGCAATACCAATGGTTCACTGGCAGGATTTATGGGCATGGGTATGGGAATGAATACTGCAGGTGGATTTATGGGAGCTGCTTCCGCAGCCAATGCAAATCAGATGCAGATGAATCAGGCAGCAAAAAATGCAGGCGCACAGGAAACATGGACCTGCAGCTGCGGCAGTGTTAATACTGGAAAATTCTGCCCTGATTGCGGCAGCAAAAAGCCGGAAGGCCCTTGGACCTGTGGCTGCGGAGCGGTTAATACCGGTAAATTCTGTTCTGAATGCGGAAAACCAAGGCCATGAGTGGGATTATCTCTTATAAGTGTCCCAACTGCGGGGGGCCGTTAAAGTTTAATCCTCAAAAGCAGAGGTATACCTGTGAATACTGTTTGTCTGAATTCGCACAGGAAGGATTCAAGGATACGGAAGAAAAGGCACAGGAAGAAAAGACGCAGGAAGATAAGAAAGAATCAGAAGTTCAATCAGAGACTTTATTATACACTTGTCCCAGCTGCGGTGCTGAACTTGTAACGGACAGCACCACTGCAGCGTCTTTTTGCTATTACTGCCATAACCCGGTGATCTTATCCGGACGGTTGAGCGGGGAGTTTCATCCGGATTATGTGATTCCTTTTTCTTATGATAAAAAAGAGGCTACGGGTATCTTTCGGGACTGGCTCAAGAAGAAACGGTATATTCCCAAGGCATTTTACAGTGAGGATCAGATTGAAAAGATCACAGGCGTCTATTTTCCCTATCTTCTATATAGTTGTACTACTCAGGGAAGTCTGGAAGCGAGAGCGGAGCGGATCCGGGTATGGGTAAGCGGTGACAGAAGGTATACGGAGACTGAGACATATGAAGTTAATCGATCCGGCACCATGCCTGTAAAATTTGTTCCACGCAATGCATTAAAGAAAGCAAACCGTAAACTGGTGGAAGGCGTACTTCCATTTGATACAGACAAATTAGAACCTTTTACAATGGGATATCTCTCCGGTTTTGTAGCAGAGCGAAGAGATATGGAGAAGCAGGAGTTTACAGATGAGGTAAAGTCTGAAATCAGAAATTTTGCAGCTGATACAATGCGTAACAGTATCTCGTCTTATGATCATGTAAGGGTAGAAAATCAGAATATAAAGTTAGAGAACGAGACATGGGAATATGCACTTCTTCCTGTGTGGACGCTTACTTATAATGATGAAAGTAAAATCGCATTTATTATTTCACCATTAATGGACAAACAGGAAAGGTATGTGGCGAGATCCCGGTTGACAAAGGGAAACTGATGCTTCTCTTTGCGAAAGTATTTGTTCCTGTGTGTCTGTTTATGCTGCTTGTGGGGTATTTTATATGAGAATAATAAAACTATTTTCTGGCATTTTAATATTCCTGATTTCTGTACTCCTGTTATTTGGTAATATGCCAGTTGCTTACGCAATGCAGAATCAGGAACATAGTGGGAACGAAGTAAGGGTTTATGATGATGCAGGCCTTTTCACAGCAGATGAGAAGGCGGAATTTGAAACTACCATCCAGTCCATGAAAAAAGAGATGAATATGGATGTTGTGATAGTAACATCTGATAACACCAGCGGAAAAACTGCGAAAGAGTATGCGGAAAACTTCTATATTGAAAGAAATTTTGGAGTGGGAAGTGATTACCGGGGTGCTTTATTTTTAATTGATATGGATAACAGGGAGATGTATATTCTGCCTGTAGGAAAGATGAACCGGTTTCTGACCGACAACAGATGGAATGCAATTCTTGATGATGCATATAACCAGATCAGCCAGGGTGATTATGCAGCCTGTGCCAGAACTTATCTGTCGGGAGTGACAAAATATTACCGGGCAGGGATACCAGGAGGCCAGTATAATTATAATTCCGATACGGGAGAAATCAGTGTTTACCGGAATATAGAGTGGTATGAAGCTGCAATGGCAATATTAGTGGCCATAGCCATAGCAGCAGCTGTGTGCGGTGGTGTAAAAAGTCAGTACTCCATGACGAAGAGAGAGGAAGAGCCGCTAACTCCCTTCTTGCTTACCGGGCTAACTGCGAGTTTCGATATTCCAGGCAAAATGACAATTTAGTGAATAGCGTTGTAACCCATGTGATCATACCCCGTGATACTGGAGGAAGCAACCGCTCATCTGGAGGCGGAGGCTCTTCCGGGGGACAAAGCACTGTTCATACCAATTCCGGCCGCACCATGGGGGGCGGAGGAAGGAAATTTTAAAACAGGACAGAAGTCTGAAAAGCTGTATACATCCCAGCTTTTTCAGCTTCTATCCTGTTTTTTAATCTATAAAGTTTCGTCAGGTATGATAGATTTGTTTCTAAATAGAAAAGCAAATCGTTCTCCGGCTATGGAGAACCCAACCCCTGCGGCGACCAGAAGACCACCTGAAAAGGTTGCCATAGTAAAGCCTTTCCTGGTAATGAGATCCAGTATAATTCCGGTAAAAATCTGTCCGGTAAAGGATAGAAGCGTAAGTCTGAATGAAGGAATTTTGGGAACTGTTACATTGAAAAGTAAAACAGTGATAACTCCTAAAGTACCTCCAAGGTAGATCCAGACATGAGGCGAAAGAATGAAACCTTTAAAGACCGCTTCATTTCTTCCAAAGAGAAACAGAAGAATCAGTGTTACCGGAAGTCCTGACAGATGATTGATAAAGGAACCCTTAAGAGCTCCGGTGTGTTTTGACAAACCAGCATTGACGGTGCGGGAGAGAACGATGGTAGTCCCGCTTAGAAAAGAGATCAGAACCGGGAATGCTGTTCCGTAGAATGAATGGTTCAGCATGACAATAATGCCAAGAAACGCCAGGATAAGTCCAGCCAGCGTGTGTTTTTTAGGGGGATATGCTGTCATACCAAAGAGTCCCAGCCAGTCTATGACAAGGGAAGCCATGGCCTGTCCCAGAAGTCCTAAGGCAATGATTCCTGTTATACTGATTTTCCCATATGCGAAATTACTGAATGCTGTCGTCAGAACTCCGATGATTCCTCCTGTGTATAGCCACCAGGGGAGTTTTTCTTCTGACTTCTGACCTGGGTCACGAAGAAACTGAAGCAGAAGGAATGCAAATAAAACACCTACGATATGAATGATAACAGCCGCCCCAAATACCCCGTACTGTGCTGTAAGCCCTCCATTGAGCGCAATCATGAATGATATAACTACGCCGGCAAGGAGAGAAAGAAAATTATACATAAAATCACGTATAATCCAATTATCTTAGATGGTAATTGGATTTTTCCTTTCTCCCAGATTCTCTGGGCATTTTAATCCATCTCTGATATATTTTGAAAAGGCACTGTGGATCTGTACCTATATAATTACAGCTTTGACTGTTCCGAGGTGACTCAGACCACAGCTTTTCGTCTATTACTGTTAATCAGTTTGTTAACGCCTGACGTTTCTATTTACGTGATTACACAGCCGGATTCTCTGTGGAAGACAACAGTGCCAATATACATATCAGGAGGTTTCACTCTATGTCCATGTACTTTGTTGGAATTGATATTTCCAAGTACAAACATGATTGCTGCATTATATCTGCTGCTGATCAAAAGATTGTTTCAAAATTTACTGTTAAATGATAAGACAGGTTTTGAGCAGCTACTCACTATTTTTAATTCTCTCTCCAATCCACAGGATATAAAAATAGGGTTCGAATCAACAGCCCACTATGCCCTCAATCTCGAACTCTTCCTTGAAAATGCCAATCACAGCTTCATGGAAATTAATCCAGTTCTCATCAAGGAATACAAGAAATCCACATCTCTAAGGCGAACCAAGACCGACTCTATTGACTGCGAATCAATAGCCCGGTGGTTAATGACTGTTGAATACAAACCCCATTCAAAGGATTTTACCACGCTTATTCCTTAAAGTCATTAACTCGTTTGCGTGATAGGTTAGTTCGGCAGCGTTCTTTTTTTATCTTATAAAGATTACCAATGTGCTAGATCACACCTTTCCTGAATTCAAGCCTTTCTTTCATGAGCGTTTATCTAAGACCGCTCTGTATCTGCTTGAAAACTACGGTTCCGCTGAAAAGATGGCAAGAATGAATTCAGTATCTTATGACAAACTTCGTTCTATATCAAGAGGCAAGTTTTCTCCTCAGCAGTTCCTGGAGTTGAAGGAACTTGCCACAAATACTGTGGGAGTAAATAATTCTATCTTTGATGTTGAACTGAACAGCTTACTTACTCTTTACAAATCTCTTGTAAAAGAAATAGGTACTCTTGAGAATGAAATCAATAAACTAATTGAAGAGGTCCATCCTCATTACATGTCAGTTCCGGGCATCGGTCCAATATCTGCCGCCGTTATTTACTCTGAATACGGCGATATATCGAACTTTTCAAACCCAGGTCAGATGCTTGCCTTTGCTGGAATAGAACCAGGCATAAATGATTCTGGAACAGAATCACACGGTGGTAGAATGGTGAAGCGTGGATCATCTCAGCTGCGATATGTTCTTATTAATTGTTGCCTTCCATTAATCCGTTTCGATATAACATTTGCAACTTATTATGCCAAGAAACGCGGAGAAGGCAAACCACATCGAGTAGCTATTACTCATGTGGCGAAGAAGCTTGTTAGAGTCATCTATGCATTGGAGAGGCAAGAAGTAGACTATAACATTCAAAAACTTCGCTAAAACATCTTTCTAATAAAATTTTGTATTCATCTGAAATACGGTGTATTCAGATGGCTTATTAAAGTTACTCTTTTTTTATATCAAAAAATTTGTATAAAACCTCTTGACTATTTATAGTTTGTCACCTCCGATTTCGATTCCAAGCATACCATACCCCGTTGACAAGACGGTATGACATATGTCATACTCGAGAAAGAGACAGGGAGGAGGCGATGCAGATGAATATCACAGAACAGAGGATCAGAAATATATTTTTTCAGTTTCATTTATCAGATATGGATCTTGGTGATTCTGCTTTGCTTCGGTTTGCACCTGGAGAGCTGATCTTGCAGGAAGGTATGGAGATGGAATATTTTCTTCTGGTTGTTTCTGGAAAAGCAAAGGTTTGCTCTGCTTCTGCCAATGGAAAGGATCTTTTGCTTTGCTATTATATTTCAGAAGGGATTATTGGGGATGTGGAGTTAATGACGGGTTCCCATATTGCAAACGCTACCATCAGTGCAGTGACAGAGTTTATCTGCATCGGTCTTCCCTATAAAAAATACGAAGAGAAATTAAAACAGAATCTCCCTTTTGTCAATGAAATAGGGAGAGAACTGGCATCAAAGCTCATAAGAAGTTCCAAAAAGAGTGTGATTACCGCCCTTCATACCTGTGAAGAACGGCTTTGTGCGTTTATTCTGTTTGCGGAACAGGAAGGAATTTTCCTGGAGACACTGGCAGATACGTCAAAATCCATTGGAGCCAGCTACCGCCAGACATTCCGGGTTATGAACATGCTTTGCAGGGACGGTGTTATAAGAAAGGAAAACAGGGTATACCGGATTGTAGACCGCAGGGAGCTTTTATCCCGCACCCCTGATTTCTATCTGGAGTGAGGAAGAATGACTCGGTTAGTCCAGAATCAAAGGTACCGGCTGGTCCACAATCATGGAGTTCTCCGTAATCTGGCAGTCATATGCAAGGATGTGAACTCCTGCAGCTAACGCCTTTTTTAAAGCTTCTTTAAATTCGGGCTGAGTCTCTTCGTTGGGTGAAAAGCCGGTCATTCCTTTCATCTGGATTACAAACAGGAGATAGGCTTCATATCCGTCATTTTTTGCATGTATCAGTTCTTCGATATGCTTAATACCCCGTATTGTGGGAGCATCAGGAAAAAGAGCATGGTTGTGATTTTCCAGGGTCACCCCTTTTACCTCCATGAATGCAGGGGTATGGGTTACACATCCGGACTCATCTTTACCGATTAACTGAAAAGCCAGATCAAATCGGGATTGACCGTAGGTGACTTCTCTTTTCACATCACAAACTGACTCAGATCCAAGGATCCATTCATAAGCTGCTAAATTAGGTGCCTGGGAGTCCATATTGATTAACAGTGTATCTTCTTCCCTTTTTTATAGACCCCGATCAAAGAGTATTCTGTTTTCCTGCCGAGGACAGAGGCTTCCGGATGATACTGAAGGAGTACTGTAACGCCCGGCAGAAGAAGTTCTTTGCACCGGCCTGTATTTTTAACATGGCAGATTACAGTCTTTTCTTCTCCGTCCCCTGATAAAATCTGCACATAAGCGATAAAGCGGTTTGGGCGGTTAATAAAACTGCCTTTTACAATATTAGGATAGTTCAATGTGGCAGTGACTCCTTTCTGCATTTCTGACAGTATCTTACCACATCATTGCAGGAGATGCAAATCAGAAAAGTGTCCTCTATACAAAAACATATGTCCGTAATAAGAAAACTTTTTTGCCTGTTTTTCTTGCACCCGAGTTTAAAGTGTGCTACAATGCTGGCAAGGTTTTTTCAATCACACTTATTAAGAGAGAGCAGGAAAGGAACGCGATACCATGGAATTATCCTATCAGAGTACCAGAGGCAAAGAAGCCAATGTGACGGCTTCCCAGGCAATTTTAAAAGGGCTGGCAGCAGATGGCGGGTTGTTTATGCCAAGCTTTATCCCGAAGCTAGACAAGACCATGAAAGAACTTTCTACATTGACATATCAGGAAACTGCTTATGAAGTCATGAAGCTGTTTCTCACCGATTACACAGAGGAGGAATTAAAAAGCTGTATTAACCGTGCTTATGACAGCAAGTTTGATACAGAGGAAATTGCCCCTCTTGCCAAAGCGGACGGTGCATACTATTTGGAATTATACCATGGCAGTACCATTGCGTTTAAAGATATGGCACTTTCCATACTTCCCCACCTGATGACTGTTGCCGCTAAAAAAGAATCAGGTAAAGAATAAGATCGTGATACTGACGGCAACCTCCGGAGATACGGGGAAAGCAGCCATGGCAGGATTTGCCGATGTGGAAGGAACGGAGATTATTGTTTTCTATCCTAAAAACGGAGTGAGCCGTGTCCAGGAACTTCAGATGTTAACACAAAAAGGAAAGAATACCCACGTAGCAGCCATACATGGGAATTTTGACGATGCCCAGACTGGTGTGAAAAAAATCTTCGGTGATCAGGAATTTGCTGCTCAGTTGGAAGAGAAGGGATATCAGCTGTCTTCCGCCAATTCAATCAATATAGGAAGACTGGTTCCTCAGGTGGTTTATTATGTATATGCATATGGTAAGCTGCTGTCAGGTGGAGAGATATCTGAAGGAGAACGGATCAATGTGGCAGTTCCCACAGGGAACTTTGGAAACATTCTGGCTGCTTATATAGCAAAGCAGATGGGAGCTCCTATTGATAAATTAATCTGCGCTTCCAATGAAAATAAAGTTCTCTATGATTTTTCAAGTCAGGAACCTATGACAGAAACAGAGAGTTTATTCTCACCAGTTCCCCATCCATGGATATCCTGATTTCCAGTAACTTAGAACGTCTCATCTATTTAAGCACCGGCAGCGATGCAGCGGTAAATGCAGGGCTGATGCAGGAACTTAGTGAAACAGGAAGCTATACCGTCACACCTTCCATGAAAAAGTTCATGGAAGATTTTGTGGGGGGATTTGCAGAGGAAAAAGAAAATCAGACAACCATTAAGGAGCTGTTTGACAGTACTGGTTATCTGATTGATACCCATACAGGGGTAGCAGCGTCTGTTTACCATCAGTATAAGGAACAGATGGCTGATGATACAAAAACAGTAATTGCCTCAACTGCCAGCCCATATAAGTTTTCCGGAAGTGTTTTAGAGGCTTTGGAGGGAAAGAAGTCGGGAGAAGATGAATTTAAGATTATTGACCGTTTATCGGACGTATCAGGAACCGGGATTCCCCAGGCAGTGGAAGAGATCCGTACGGCACCAGTCCTTCACCAGAATGAGTGTGACAAGGATAAAATGAAAGAGGCAGTTATGAGCTTTTTAGCTTAAAATAGTTTTGAAAGTAAATGTAACTTTGTTATAAAAAAAACAATCTTTGAAAAAATAATCTTTCCAAATAAGTTAAAATAGGTTATAATAAAAAAATGTAAGACAATAAATAATTTGGAGGTCTGTGATATGTTAGTTTCAGCAAAAGAGATGCTTGAAAAAGCAAGAGATGGAAAATACGCAGTTGGACAGTTCAACATCAACAACCTTGAGTGGACAAAGGCTGTTTTACTGACAGCCGAAGAACTGAAATCCCCGGTTATTCTGGGAGTTTCCGAAGGCGCTGGCAAATACATGACAGGTTATAAAACTGTAACAGCTATGGTGAAAGCCATGATTGAAGAATTAAAGATCAGTGTTCCAGTGGCACTTCATCTGGATCACGGTTCTTATGAAGGCTGTTATAAGTGCATCGAGGCAGGTTTTTCTTCCATCATGTTTGATGGTTCCCATTATCCAATCGCTGAGAATGTGGAAAAGACAACCGAGCTTGTAAAGGTTTGTAATGAAAAGGGCCTTTCCATCGAAGCAGAAGTTGGTTCTATCGGCGGCGAGGAAGACGGCGTAGTTGGTATGGGTGAGTGTGCAGATCCTGATGAGTGCAAGCAGATCGCTGACTTAGGCGTAACCATGCTGGCAGCAGGAATTGGAAACATTCATGGAAAATATCCGGCAAACTGGGCAGGTTTAAGCTTTGATACTCTGGCAGCTGTAAAAGATAAAGTAGGCGGCATGCCTCTTGTTCTTCATGGTGGGACAGGTATTCCGGAAGACCAGATTAAAAAGGCTATCAGCCTTGGCGTAGCAAAGATCAATGTTAACACAGAGTGCCAGCTTACCTTTGCAGAAGCAACCCGTAAGTATATTGAAGCAGGCAAAGATTTAGAGGGTAAGGGATTTGATCCCCGTAAGCTTCTTGCACCTGGAACAGATGCTATTAAAGCGACTGTAAAAGAGAAGATGGAGTTATTCGGTTCTGTTGGAAAAGCTTAAAAACCTTCTAAAATAAATATTTTTGAAAAAAGTACTTGATTTTTTTAGGAAAATGGTTTATTTTAATTAAGAACAATGGCGTTCTCCTTATGATAGGAGGGCGCCTTTTCTGATTTATGCGCATATTCAGATAATGAGGAGACTAAAATAACAATCAGACTTAATTTTATTAAGTGGAAATTAATATGAGAGGATGGAAAATTTATGAGCGAAGTTGTGAATGTAGCCGAGCTGTTCGGTAAGAATGTATTTAACGAGACCGTTATGAGAGAGCGTCTGCCTAAAAGCGTTTTCAAGAAGTTAAAGAAAACAATTGAAGACGGTGCAGAACTGGATCCTTCCATTGCAGATGTAGTAGCTCATGCAATGAAGGATTGGGCAATTGAGAGAGGCGCAACTCACTATACACACTGGTTCCAGCCGCTGACAGGCATTACTGCCGAGAAGCATGACTCCTTCATCTCCTCTCCCACATCAGAAGGTAAGGTTATCATGGAGTTTTCCGGTAAAGAGCTGGTAAAAGGCGAACCAGATGCCTCTTCCTTCCCTTCCGGTGGATTAAGAGCAACCTTTGAAGCAAGAGGATATACAGCATGGGATTGTACCTCACCTGCATTTTTAAGAGAAGATGCTATTGGTGTTACACTTTGTATTCCCACTGCTTTCTGTTCTTATACAGGAGAAGCGCTCGATAAAAAAACTCCTCTCTTAAGATCGATGGAAGCGGTTGACGAGCAGGCTTTAAGAATCTTAAGACTGTTTGGCAACACCACTTCAAAGAGAGTAACTCCTTCCGTTGGACCGGAACAGGAATATTTCATTGTTGATCATGAAAAATATTTACAGAGAAAAGACTTAATTTACGCCGGAAGAACCTTATTCGGTGCAATGCCTCCTAAGGGACAGGAAATGGAAGACCATTACTTTGGTTCCATTCGTGAGAGAATTGCAGCGTATATGAAGGAAGTAAATGAAGAACTCTGGAAGCTTGGCGTACCTGCAAAGACCCAGCATAATGAGGTTGCACCCGCTCAGCATGAGCTGGCACCAATCTATGAGCAGGCCAATGTGGCAGTTGATCACAATCATATTGTTATGGAAACCTTAAAGAAGGTGGCAGGCCGTCACGGATTAAACTGTCTGCTTCATGAGAAGCCATTTGCAGGCGTTAATGGTTCCGGTAAGCATAACAACTGGTCCTTAACCAGTGACGACGGTATTAATTTATTAAATCCAGGCGAAACACCACATGAGAACATTCAGTTCTTACTGGTATTATCCTGTATCTTAAAGGCAGTTGATAAGCATGCAGATCTCCTCCGCCAGTCTGCAGCAGATGTTGGAAACGATCACAGACTTGGTGCAAACGAGGCACCTCCTGCAATTATTTCCGTATTCATCGGCGAACAGCTTGAGGACGTAGTGGATCAGCTTTGCAGCACAGGTGAGGCAACTCACTCCAAGTCAGGCGGTACCTTAAAGACAGGCGTTAAGACTCTGCCAGATTTATTTAAAGATGCAACTGACAGAAACAGAACTTCACCATTTGCATTCACCGGTAATAAATTTGAATTCCGTATGGTAGGTTCTTCTGATTCCATCTCATCACCTAACGTTGTATTAAATACCATTACAGCAGAGGCATTTAAGGAAGCGGCAGATATACTTGAGAAAGCAGAAGACTTTGATACGGCTGTACATGATATGATTAAAGAGCAGCTGGCAGCACATAGGAGAGTAATCTTTAACGGCAATGGTTATTCTGATGCATGGGTAGAAGAAGCAGAGAGAAGAGGACTTCCGAACATCAAAGCAATGGTTGATGCAATCCCTGCACTTACAAAAGAAAAATCCATCAGCATGTTTGAATCATTCAAGGTATTTACTAAGGCCGAGTTAGAGTCCCGTGTTGAGATCGAATATGAGACCTATTCAAAAGCCATTAATATTGAAGCAAGAACCATGATTGACATGGCAGGAAAGCAGCTTATTCCGGCAGTTGTGAAATACACAACCGTTCTTGCAGATTCCTTAGGAAAGGTTAAGTCAGCATGTCCGTCAGCTGATACCAGTGTACAGGAAGAACTTCTCACCGAGGTGAGCGCATATCTTTCTGACATGAAGGTAGCACTTTCCGCTCTCATTGATATTACAGACAAATGTGCGGCAATAGGAGAAAACAAAGAACAGGCAGCTGCTTACCACAGTGAAGTAGTACCTGCAATGGCAGCTCTTCGTGAGCCGGCAGATAAGCTGGAAATGATTGTAGATAAGGATTTATGGCCACTTCCAAGCTACGGCGATCTGATTTTTGAAGTATAATAAAAAGTGATTTCAGGCTGGAAAGCATATCGGTAACCCGGTTGGCTTTCCAGCCTTTTTCGTATTTAACTGGATTTCCGTTATAAGATCTGCTAAAATAGAAAAAAACCAGAAAAGAAGGCAAATATAATGGAAACAATGACATATGTAACAACCATATTGGAAAAAATCGTGAACATTCCAAGTCCCAGCGGATACACCAAAGAAGTGTTAAAGGCAGTGGAGAAGGAAGCGGCAGGGTTTGGATATGCTTCCTGTTATAATAAAAAAGGCGGACTGATTATTGAAGTTCCAGGTGAAGAGAAGGAAGTACTTGGTTTATCCGCCCATGTTGATACGTTGGGAGCCATGGTGCGTTCTATTACCTCAAAAGGGATGCTTATTATGGTTCCGGTCGGCGGATTTATGATGGAGTCCATAGAAGGTATGTACTGCAAAGTTCATACCAGAACCGGAAAGACTTATACAGGTACAATACTTACCAAAGAGCCTTCTGTACATACTTATGACGACGCCAGAACTTTGGAAAGAAAGCCAAAGAACATGGAAGTGCGGTTAGATGAGATGGTTGACAGTGAGGAAGACGTTAGAAAGCTGGAGATTTCACAAGGTGATTATATCAGTTTCGATCCTATGTATGATCATACGAACAGCGGTTATATCAAGTCCCGTCATTTAGACGACAAGGCCTCAGTGGCAGTTCTTTTAGGGGTTTTAAAAGATATCAGTGAGTCAGGAAGAAAGCCGAAAAAGACGTTAAAAATTGCAATCAGCAATTACGAAGAGGTGGGATTTGGCGCAAGCTGGATACCGGAAGACATTGAAGAGTTTATTGCAGTGGATATGGGAGCTCTTGGAGATGATTTATCAGGGGACGAACGGAAGGTATCGATCTGTGCCCTGGACTCCTCAGGACCTTATGATTATGAAATGACCAACCGTCTCATTTCCCTGGCAAAGGAGAAGAAGATTGATTATGCCGTAGATGTATTCCCCCATTACGGTTCTGACGCCGGGGCAGCCATCCGTGGCGGACATAACATCAGGGCTGCACTGATCGGACAGGGCGTACATGCTTCCCATGGAACAGAGCGGACCCATGTGAAAGGAATGGAACAGACATTAAAGCTGATTGAGGCTTATATAGAATTAATTTAATACCAGAATAATGAGTGAAATAAAATAGAGTGCGCATACCGGGCGCACTCTATCTATATGATATCCCATCCAAAAGAAAAAGTCTATATATTTATAAAATTCTATTATATAATCTTCATTGCTGCAGCAATATAAGAAAGATTGATAGGAGAATAAATATGACAAAAACAAAAATAGCAAACATTCCTTATGGGCCGTATGTCGCGGTTCTGGCTGGTGCGTGTGTTAATGAAAAACCCAACTATGCCGCCATTGGAGCCTATGGAGTGGTAAGCCAGAAGCCTGTTCTTTATATTTCATTAAAAAATTCTCATTATACAACTGCTGGAGTCATAGAAAATGGATTTTTCTCGGTAAACATTCCATCTTCTGATGAAATAGAAAAAACAGATTACTGTGGAACTGTAACTGGTAATAAAGTTGATAAGTCAAATGTTTTTCAGTCATTTTATGACGAAGCAGGGAACGCACCAATGATAAAGGAGTGTCCGGTAAATTATCTTTGTAAAGTAATACAGACAATTCCAATATTTGATTTTACCATGTTTCTTGGAGAAATTGTTGCTGCATATGCAGATGAATCCTGTTTAAAAAACAAAAGACCTGATGCGGCAAAGGTGAAGCCTACTATCTTAATGGACAGCGGATATTTTGACATCAATAATCGGGTTGGCTCCATATTTAAAGCCTGCAGTGGCAATAAATAAGTATAGAAATCCCAAGGATGTATTTTTATCCGATGGATGAATAATTTATGACAGAAAAGCAAGGTATTCTGAGCTATATAATTCAGAATACCTTGCTATAGTTATTTTATCAGCCTTCTATGGAGATGTAATTATTCTGTTCGATCTCAGTTTTCTTATTCTTAGGAACGGACAGCCTCAGAATTCCATTTTCAAATTTAGCACGTATATCTTCCTCTTTTACAGCATTGCCAACATAGAAACTACGGCTCATGCTTCCGGAATAACGTTCCCGGCGGATATAACGGCCCTCTTTGTCTTTTTTCTTCTTTATTCTCTGCTTTTGATGCAGTTATGGTTAAATAGCCGTCTGTGAGCCGGGCTTTAATATCCTCCTTTTGGAATCCAGGAAGATCGATATCCAGTTCATAGCCGTCGTCAACTTCCTTTACATCAGTCTTCATACCTTCTTTTGTGCCGAAAAAGGAACGGTCAAAGGGGAAATCCATCCAGTTACTCAATAAACTCTCACCAAAAATGCTAGGCATCATCATAGGTCATATCTCCTTTCCAATGATTAAATGATTTATTTGTTATATATGTAATATAACACGCATTATTAGCACTGTCAACAGGCGAGTGCTAATTTAATAAAAAATTTATTTTTCGCTGTTATACCCCCAATTTCTTTCAAAATAATGAATATGGTAGTATGTTTTATTGTTTTTATGATATAATCATAGCCAGACAAAAACAAACGTATTTTGAGGTAAAGAATGAAACCACATACATTTGCAATCTGCGCATATAAGGATTCGCCTTATCTGGAATCCTGTATCCGATCGATTAAAACCCAAAGTGTGGAATCCGATGTGATATTGTGTACATCCACGCCAAGTACCTATATAAGCGGTCTGGCTGATCAGTACGGGATTCCCCTTTTTATCAGACACGAGAAAAGCAGTATCCGGGATGACTGGAATTTTGCCTATTACATGGCAGATGCCAGATTTGTGACCATTGCACATCAGGATGATCTGTATCAGAAAGACTATGTAAAAAATCTGCTGAATTGTTATGAACGTTATCCGGACATGACTTTATTTACCGGTGGTTATGTTGTTGTAAAAAAGGACAAGCTGGCAGCATTTGAACCGGTTGAATTTATCAAGCGGATTTTACGTCTGCCTTTAAGGCTGCGCTTTCTCAGTCATCTGACCTGGGTTAAAAAGAGTGTCCTGCTTTTTGGAAATTCCATATGCTGTCCTGCATGTGCATATAATAAGGAACAATTGGGGGAACCACTCTTTACCTCCCCCCTATCATTTTGCCCTGGACTGGGATACGCTTTATGAGCTGTCTAAGCTGCCAGGACGTTTTATCTGTGTGGAGAAACCCATTCTTTATTATCGGGTCCATGAAGAAGCAGCGACAAAGGCAGCCATTGAGGATAACAGCCGTATAAAAGAAGAGACAGAGATGTTTAAAAAGATGTGGCCGGGACCAGTTGTAAAAGTGCTGATGCATTTTTACCGGAAGGCTTACCATGAATATGAATAAGAGAATGTCAGGAGGAAGCAGGATGAAGGTTGTATTATTAGCAGGCGGTCTTGGAACGAGAATCAGTGAGGAAAGTCATTTAAAACCAAAGCCAATGATTGAAATCGGTGAAAAGCCCATTTTATGGCATATTATGAAATATTATTCCCAGTTTGGATTCCATGATTTTGTGATCTGTCTGGGATACAAGCAGTATGTAGTGAAAGAATTTTTTGCAGATTATTTTCTTCATACCTCCGATGTGACGTTTGACCTTGCCAACAACAGCATGGAGGTACATAATAATTATTCCGAACCGTGGAAAGTAACTCTTGTGGATACGGGACTCAATACCATGACTGGCGGAAGAGTGAAACGGATACAGCCCTTTATAGGAGAGGAACCGTTTATGCTTACTTATGGAGACGGAGTCTGTGATGTGGACTTAAACGCACTTTTAAAGTTTCATGAAAGCCACGGCAAAATTGCAAGCATGACAACAGTTAATATTGCCCAGTTAAAGGGAGTTTTAGATATTGATGATGGCGATGTAGTGCGTTCCTTCCGGGAAAAGGACGAGACAGATGCCAGCCTGATCAACGGCGGTTTCATGGTATTTAATCCTGAGATTTTTTCTTATCTGGAAGATGACTCCACAGTTCTGGAGCAGAAGCCATTACAGAGACTGGCAGCAGAAGGGGAACTGATGAGCTTCCATCACACAGGCTTCTGGCAGTGCATGGATACCCAGAGAGAGATGAAGAAGCTGGAAGAGTTATGGCAGTCCGGGAAAGCACCCTGGAAGATATGGGAGAAATAATATGACGAATAAAACAAATGACCGCTGGAATGAATTTTCTGAGTTTTACAAAGGAAAGAGAGTTCTTCTTACCGGGCATACCGGTTTTAAAGGAGCATGGCTCAGCCGTATGCTGATAAAAGCAGGAGCAGAGGTAACTGGGTACTCACTTCAGTCACCAACGGATCCCGCGCTGTTTGAAGTAGCGGATCTATCCGGACAGATGAATTCTGTCATTGGAGATATCCGGGATTTAAATCATTTAAAAACTGTTTTTGAAATGGCAAAACCGGAGATTGTTTTTCATTTAGCAGCACAGCCCATTGTAAGAGATTCCTATAAGGATCCGGTTTACACCTATGAGACCAATGTGATGGGCACGGTGAATATTTTAGAATGCATCCGTCTTACTGAGACGGTCCGTTCTTTTCTCAATGTAACAACAGATAAAGTGTATGAAAATAAGGAATGGGAATATGGTTACCGGGAATGTGATCCCTTAGATGGCTATGACCCATACTCCAACAGCAAATCCTGTTCGGAACTGGTGACTCACAGCTATGCCAAGTCTTTCTTTTCCCAGGGGAAAACAGCTATCTCCACTTCAAGGGCTGGCAATGTTATAGGGGGAGGAGATTTCGCAAATGACAGAATTATTCCGGACTGCATCCGGTCTGCCATGAAAAAACAGGAGATCGTACTTAGAAATCCTGATTCTACAAGACCTTACCAGCATGTCTTAGAGCCTCTGGCTGTATATATGACAATAGCCATGAAGCAGTATGAGGATTCTTCTTATCAGGGATACTATAATGTGGGTCCCGATGATAAGGACTGTGTTACAACCGGAGAGTTAACCAATTTATTCTGTGAAGCATGGGGACAGGGAATTACCTGGTCTGTCACACCCGATGGAGGGCCTCATGAAGCCAACTTTTTAAAGCTAGACTGTTCAAAGGTAAAAAAAGTATTTGGCTGGACACCCAGGTATGGAGTGAAGGAAGCCGTTGAAAAGACCGTGGAATGGACCAGAGAATATCTGGCCGGAGCAGATATGACTGAGATAATGGACCGGCAGATCGAAGGATTTTTTAACCAATAAATTAAGAGAGGAAATTATTCTATGTTTGATAAAAAAACAGAAAAAGAAGCAAGGGAAGAAATCCTTGCACTTGTAAAGGAATACTGTGATACGTATCACAATCAGAAGAAACCGTTTGAAGACGGTGACAGAATCTCCTATGCGTCCAGAGTATATGACAGTAAGGAAATGGTGAATCTGGTAGACAGCTCCCTGGAGTTCTGGCTTACCTCAGGACGCTATACCGATGAATTTGAGAAGAAATTCTCTAAATATTTAAATGTAAGGTTTTGCTCCCTGGTCAATTCGGGATCATCAGCTAATTTACTGGCATTTATGGCACTTACCTCCCCGCTTTTAAAAGAGCGTCAGATTAAAAGAGGAGATGAAGTAATTACAGTAGCGGCGGGATTTCCCACGACCGTAACGCCAATGATTCAATATGGAGCAGTACCGGTATTTGTTGACGTGACCATTCCCCAGTACAACATCGATGTTACCATGTTAGAGGCAGCCCGCTCTGAAAAGACAAAGGCAGTCATGATCGCCCATACACTTGGTAATCCTTATGATTTAACGGCAGTTAAGGCATTCTGCGATAAATATAATTTATGGCTTGTGGAAGATAACTGCGATGCACTGGGCACCGTTTATACTTTAGATGGAAACGAGTATTTCTCAGGTACCATCGGAGATATTGGAACCTCCAGTTTTTACCCGCCTCACCACATGACCATGGGAGAGGGCGGAGCTGTTTACACCAACGATTCCCTGTTAAACCGGATTATCCGTTCTCTCCGGGATTGGGGACGTGACTGTGTGTGTCCTTCCGGTACAGACAATTTATGCGGACACCGGTTTGACCGCCAGTACGGCGAACTTCCTCTGGGATATGACCATAAGTACGTTTACTCTCATTTCGGCTATAATTTAAAAGCAACGGATATGCAGGCTTCCATTGGTTGTGCACAGTTAGAAAAGTTCCCATCCTTTGTTGAACGCAGACGCCATAATTTCAGCCGTCTTTATGAGGCATTAAAAGATACAGAGGGAAAACTGATTCTTCCGGAGCCCTGTCCTGGATCAAGACCAAGCTGGTTTGGATTTCTTATTACCTGTAAAGAGGGCGTTGACAGAAATCAACTGGTTCAGTATGTGGAATCAAAAGGTGTACAGACCAGAATGCTCTTTGCAGGCAATTTAACCAAGCATCCATGCTTCAATCAGATGCGGGAATCAGGAAGCGGATACCGTGTTGTAGGGGAACTGAAGAATACAGACCGGATTATGGAGGATACATTCTGGATTGGAGTTTATCCGGGTATGACCGATGAGATGATCGACTACATGGCGAAAACCATAAAAGAAGGCTTAAACCAGCAGGCTTAAGTTCCGTTTTCCTGATTCAGTCAGAATGGAGGAGTTATGAAGGAGTATGATTTGACCAAGGTGCATCAGGCAAATCTGGGCATTTTAAAAGAGATTGACCGGATCTGCCGAAAGCACGGGATCCAATATTTACTGGATGCCGGGACACTTCTGGGTGCAGTCAGACACAAAGGATTTATTCCCTGGGATGATGATGCAGATGTAGCGTTTACCCGTACCAATTATGAGGCGTTTTTTGCAGGTGGTACGGTCGGAACTGCCGGAAGACATGGAACTTCTTGAGCCAAAGGATTTAAGAAGAGGAAAGGCCTTTTACGATTTCACAGCCAGAATTATTTATAAAAAAAGCAGAACCCATGAAGATACTGCTGAGATGAAATATTATGAAGGCAGACTGAATCATCTGTGGGTGGATTTATTTACCATTGATGAATTGCCGGAAAACAAGGTTTCATCTACTGTAACTTTACTGCTTCATACCGTTATCTATGGACTTTCCATGGGACACAGATATAAGCTTGATTTAAGAAAATACAGTCTGTTAAATGGAATATGCGTGGGAATTCTGGCGTTGATTGGCAAATTAATTCCCATGGGGGTTCTAAGAAAACTTCAATACTGGGCAGCTGTGAAAGACCGGAAGAAAAAAGCAGTCTGCGCTATTACAGTAATTATCAGCCGGATTATTTATATGTGACCTTAAAGAAAGAATGGTGTGAGGAGACTGTGGATCTGGAATTTGAAGATACTAAATTGATGGCTCCCAAGGGCTGGCATGAAGTCCTTACCTGGATATACGGAGATTATAAGAAACTTCCTCCAAAGGAGAATCAGGTACCTTCTCACTCTAGTACGGAAATTCAGATTTATGAATAAAAAAAGACTGCTGCAGATTTTGCAGCAGTCTTTTTTCAGGAATGTTCTAAATATTCCTTTGCATCTCGAAAGAAGCTGAAGATAATGAGAAGAATGATAATGCCGATGGGGAAAGCGGCAATAATGGACACAGTCTGTAAATTTGCCATTGAATTTTCTGAGAAAATAAGGGCAATGGGGAATAGCATCAGAAGGATAGCCCAAAACAGCTTTACGTGTTTGTGAGGCTCTTCATCTTCCGGCAGTTCCTTATAGGAATAGGAAGCGGCAACCATTGTCAGTGCATCGAAGGAGGTGGCATAAAAAGCAATCATGGTAAGAGCCAAAAGCACCAGACCCATCTTAAAAAATGGAAGTGTTTCTAAAATAGCCATAATAGTCTGATAAAGGTTTTGTGTTGCCTGATAGATGCCCATAACATCAAGAATACCCTTTGTCTGAAGAGCAAGACTGTAATTACCTAATATAATAAAAGAAGTAAATGTTCCTGACAAGCCAAAGAAATATCCCCCCAGAACAGTCTGTCTGATGGTCCGGCCTTTGCTGATGGTACCGATAAAAAAGGGAGTGGCTACACACCATACCATCCAGTATGCCCAGTAAAAGATGGTCCAGTTCTGAGGAAAGGAAGAGGTGCGAAGCGCGTCAGTCCAGGTGGACAGACCGATGAAGTTTTGTGTCAGGTTACCGATTGCTGTTATTCCTGTTTCAATGGTATATCTCGCCTGACCTCCGCCAATGAGAACATAAAGGAGAAGTCCGAAGAATAAGTAGGTACAGGAATCAGCAAGCTTTGAAATTCCCTTCATGCCAAAATATACTGTAAACGTATATACTGCACAGATAATGATCAGGATTGCTATGGTTAAGAATCTGGATTCAGGCAGTCCGGTTACCCGGCTGACTGCCATGGAAAGAAGCGGTGTTGCGAGAGAAAATGTGGTAGCAGTTCCTGCCAGTAAAGCAAAAACAGCGATTAAATCAATCAGTTTCCCGGCTGGCCCGTCTACCAGTTTACCAAGGATGGGACGGCAGGCCTCTGAATACTTTTGCTTTGTCCGTTTCTTTACATGAAGCATAAAACCAAATGCAACAGCCAGAACCAGGTAGAAGCTCCACGGAATTGGACCCCAGTGAAATAGAGGATAGGTGGAAGCCCAGTCCTGTACAGAACCCATATCTTTTATATGGGGTTCCCCTGCATAGAGCAGCCATTCACAAAGAGAGTAAAATAAAATGTCAGCTGCAAGACCTGCGGTAAACATCATGGCTCCCCATTTAAAATTTGAATATTGGGGTTTCTCACAGTCTCCCAGTCTGATCGCTCCATATCTGGAAAAGGCCATGTAGAGGGAGCAGATAAGTGTGAATAGTCCTACGATAAGGTAGTAGCTGCCTAGCTCATTTCCAATAAAGGATCGTATGGAGGCCAGAACAGCACCTGATGCCTTGGGATATGTAAGAAACAGGATACATAATAAAACGATTGCTGCAAATGGTACCAGTGTGGTCATAATATCCAGCTTTTTTATCAATGATATTTTCTCTTTGTTGTTCATGACATGGCTCCTTTATAGTTCAAAAATAATAATTATATCTTAATATTGAACATAATACCACGGTCTATAAAAAAATGCAAGGCTGAATCAAATAAATTTATTTCTTTAAAATACATGGGGGAAAGTGTTTGCTCATTGAAATAGGATATGGTACCATAGTGACATGGAATAATCGTGTCACTGCAAGGGCGTTGGCCTTCTATCTTTACATAGGTAGGAGGTGGTGCGGATGAAATATGACTTTAAAGACCTTATGGCCTTTGGTATGTTCATTTTAGCATTACTTACCTTTATTTTTTATAATTGTAAGTAGCGTTTTTCTATAAAGTCCTGGAAACAGGCATAGAAAAACCACCCTTGTATACTTGGCAGTTGAGAGGGTGGAGTTTTCTATCTTCATTAATGGCCAACCCCTTGTATTGGGGCGGTTGTTCCTTTAAGATTAATATAACACACAGTAACTAATTTTTCAAGCCTCAGCTAAAACCTTAATATAGAGGAAAAACAAGCCATTAATACCAGCAAAAGTCTAACGCAATTGTGAAGTTTTTCTGACTTTTTGCTGAAAGCACTACAAAAAAAGGACAGGATCGGATATAATGGTGATGTTCATTAAGGAGGATATTATGATGAGGAACAAAGTGCTAATGATATGTGCCGTATCAGCGATGCTGTTAACGGGCTGTACCCAGAGCCATATTCTTGCAGGCGGTGGTCCTGCAGAACCTGTCTTTGAAACGCAGCAGGGAATCGTATTGGACTGGACTCAGATTGGAAATGATATGGATGAAGAGTTTGTGGATAATAAAGAATATCCTATGGCTCTCAGCGTAAACTACAGCATGGATCCGAAGGAGAAAAAACTTGATTTAAATCTGGTTGTAAAAGCAGGGACGACTCCGGAAGAAGCAGTTACATTTGCAAATGCCGCAGTTCGCTATTTAAATGATGTGGCAGCAGATCAGGATTTTAGCTTTGAGAAATCAAGTGAGACTTCTTATGGCGGCTTTTTTAAGGACTATGATCTGCACTTAATTGTTATGCCGGATTATACAATGAAAGAGCAGCAGTACTGGCTGGTGGATATGGATATTCCGAAAGGCTCTGACCAGAAGATTGTACCGAAGGAAGGTGCAGTTGTGATGGAAACGACTGCGGCTGATGATACGGAAGATGCAGATGAAACAGAAGCACCAGATGAAACAGAAGCGGAGCAGACAAAGGCTTCCAAGTAAAGAATGTATGAAAAGCATGGATAAACGCGAGGCGTTTTAAGATCCATGCTTTTTTAATATAAGAATATAAAAATTTAGTTGGAATCAACAGCCAGTCCGCTGTGATACGAATAATTACCAAGTTCCCGCAGCAATTTGTTATGATCCAGGCTGTTTAACGGAACAGGTGACGTGAGTTCTTCATTTAACCGGAAAATACATTCCCGCATTTGGACATGGACTGATGGAACAGCTCAGGAAAGGAAGCTTTAGAAGCAAGCCTGCGGTCCCAGGGATTGCACCACGTATCATGGTTAAGATTAAATGTTACCACCGGATCAGCGGTTATATCAGTAACCAGTTTACGGGAAGCAACAGGGTTTTTAAGGAACAGGGATTCCACAAATTCTATGCTGTTTTTCTTCCTGCTGTTTGGATCCGCAAGTGTCCGGCAGCCCAGGCGCATTGCCAGGATGGATCTGGATACCATACGGGGGGTGACCTGATAGTTATTCCGATAATTTAAGGGATAGTAGGTTTCATTGATGCAGGATGATAAAAAACCGGAAATAAACTGCATTTCCTGACCGTTTAAGCAGATAGTTGCAGCCTGGTTAAACTGGGAAGGCTTTTTTTGCTTATAGATCATGAGTAACAGAGCGTCTATATCATTCTCAAGCATGGCATGAAGACCATGGTGATAGTTACCGGAGTTTTTGATATCGTACTCGATTCTGCCATATACGTAAGGGTGGCAGATGGAGTCTCCAATATAGTGACAGAAGTAACCGCTCATGTATGCAATGGCCTGCTCTCGCTGCTGTCTTGATTCAATGGATCCAATATGATTTAAACAGGTAACAAAAAAGCTGTTTACGTGATTTTCATGCATATAGGAACCTACATTGCGGTAATCTCTGTGACGAAGAATGGGGATATTATAAAAAAATATATCCGGACCCTGAAGACCCAGCTGATAGAGCCAGCGATATTTGGAAATGATTCGTTTTAAAGGAGTGTTTGGCATATTGTTGTACGCTTTAACGCCTAATAAGTAATGGGTGGTAAAACCGGGCATATTGTTCACCTCGCGTTAGTTGTTTAAATTAAGCACATAGTAAGATTATATCATAGTAAAGTTAAATTTGTATAAAAATGAATGGAAATTTTCATACAATCATTCCGGCACGAATATGTGATAAAGAGGACATAAGGGAGCACAAGGAATGATTCATTACATACACGAAATGGTATGGGGACCCTGGCTGTTATTCCTGTTTCTGGGAATTGGGATCATCTATTCGGTTAAAACCGGATTTTTTCAAATCAGAAAGCTTGCTTATTGGTGGAAACAGACCATTGGGAGCATACAGGAGGAAGACGAAGAGGGGGACAAAGGAGATGTGACCAGATTTCAGACCGCCTGTACGGCACTTGCAGCAACAATAGGCACTGGAAATATTGTGGGTGTAGCGACTGCTTTGACAGCCGGAGGACCTGGAGCCATTTTCTGGATGTGGGTGTCTGCTGCAATCGGTATGATGACAGGATATGCAGAAACCATGTTAGGAATCCGGTACCGGTACAAAGACCAGAGTGGAGCATGGATCTGCGGGCCTATGGTATATCTGGAAAGAGGATTGAAACTGCCGGTACTTGGTATGATTTACAGCTTTCTCTGCATCATGGTATCTCTTGGAATGGGGAGTATGGTTCAGTCTAACTCCATTGCGGAAACGCTTAAATACTCCTTTCAGGTTCCAACTGGGTTAGTGGGGATTTTCCTGACCGGGCTGGTGTGCCTCGTTGTTCTAGGCGGGATCAGCCGGATTGCTTTTGTTTCGGAACGTATGATTCCCATTGCCTCCGGGATTTATATGCTGTTCTCCATGGTTGTTATTATGTCCTGTTATGATAAAATTCCATATATTTTTCATGTTATTTTTCGGGATGCATTCCAGCCTGTATCTGTTTTTTCAGGAGCAGCCGGGTTTGGGATTAGTAAAAGCCTTCAATTTGGCATTTCAAGGGGTGTTTTCTCCAATGAAGCCGGGCTTGGCAGTATGGCTGTTTTACATGGAGCAGCGGAAAATACTACGCCTGAAAAACAGGGAATGTGGGCAATGTTTGAAGTTTTCTTTGATACTATTATTATTTGCACCATGACCGCATTTGTTATTTTGTGTATGACAGAGGGGGATGCGGCAGGCTCCGGCTATGACGGCGCGGCACTTACCGCATTCAGCTTTTCTAAACGACTGGGGGGACTGGGGGAATATGTGGTATCCGGTTCCATGTTGGTATTTGCATTTGCTACTATAATTGCCTGGTATTATCTTGGTAAGCAGGCTGCGGGATATCTGGCGGAAAGCCTGAAAAAGCGAAACATTCTCTATCTGCTGCAGCGTATTTTAAGAGGTAAGATTTATACACTTCTCTATCTTTGCGCAGTCTTTGTGGGATGTCTGGCGAAACTCGAGACAGTTTGGGAATTCTCCGACATCTGGAATGGGCTGATGGCAGTCCCCAATATTATCGCACTCATTTTTTTAATGAAAGAAGTTAAAGTACCGGAATAGAAAATGGAAGTCCCACGTATTCCGAAGCATAATACTGTAATATGTGAGCAGGCGAAATGCCTGCTCCTTATTTCATCTATGAGGGCATGGTACTGATATAAAAGCTTAAGTGGCACATTTTTGATTCTGAATCATGTTGCAGGTTGAACCATCGAGATATCTGGTGATATCATATGAATGGAGTTTAAAAAGTGGTGAACAAAAGATATATATAAGGAGGGTTTCAAAATGTGTACAAGTTTTGCAGTATACAGTCAAAAAAAAGCTATTTATGGTATGAATTTTGATACTGATGATATTGATTTAAAACTAAAATTAAGTAGTTATAATGATAGGAACTTATTTTTCTTTTCAGCCTTAGTAGATAACCAGTATAGGGATATCGCTGGTTTTAATAGTGAAGGTCTTTTTATTTGTACTCAGGCAGTCCAATATGGTTCGGGCTTTAAATCAAGTTGTGACGAAAATGATTGGTTTGCTTTTGATACGTTTGATGAGGCGCTGAGAAAGACAAGAAAAGCATCTGGATTTTATGACATACTTAAAAAAAGAGATATCTCGTATCCTAGAAATCCATTATATCCAGATTTGGGGTTACATACTATTGTTGCTGACAAATCTGGTGATGCCTTTATTCTGGAAGAAGGAAATGAAACAAATATAATAAGTCCGATTCAAAATGATTTTATTATTATGACTAATTTTCCAAATGGGGATTTTAAGGAAGTAAATTATGATAAAGTAAATGGGATTGGAGCTGACAGATATATTTGTGCTCATGAATATATTGAGAATAATATTCGTGACTTTGGAATAAATGAAGCCTTTAAAGCTTTAAGGAAAACCAGCCAGGATAATACTCTGTGTTCAATCGTATATGAAGCAACAAAAAATGAAATATATATAAGCTTTAAAAAAGATCTAAGTAAAAAATGGAAAATTTCGGTTATTGAAAAGACTATCCAATCTATAGATGGATTTTTAAACAATAATAAAATTCAATTTACAAATGAAGAAATATTCGTGAAGGATCTTATTAGTTTATATAAGTGGGTATAATAAGGCTGTATTTTTATATAAGGAGGTAATGCTCTATGACAACCAGCAAAATATCCAATCGATTAATACATGAAAAAAGTCCTTATTTACTTCAACATGCTTACAATCCAGTCGACTGGTGGCCTTGGTGTGAACAAGCATTTACAAAAGCAAAAGCAGAAGACAAACCAATTTTCTTATCCATCGGCTATTCTACCTGTCACTGGTGTCATGTTATGGCTCATGAGTCCTTTGAAGATCAGGAGGCGGCAGGCCTGTTAAACGAAAATTATGTTTCTATTAAAGTAGACCGTGAGGAACGGCCTGATATTGACTCGGTTTACATGTCGGTCTGCCAGGCTCTTACAGGCTCAGGAGGCTGGCCTCTGACAATTATTATGACTCCGGATCAGAAGCCGTTTTATGCTGCCACTTATTTACCAAAGCATAGCAGATGGGGGAATACCGGACTGATTGAGGTTTTAAATGCCATAGACGGACTTTGGAAAAATGACAGGAAAAAAGTGCTTCAGGCCGGAGAAGAAATCACCCGGTATCTAAATGGAGAGGAAAAAAGCAGTGGGGGCAGTAAGGACGATCCCGGTAAGGAATTGTTCTTAACTGCTGCCACACAGTTAAAGCGCTCCTATGATAAAACATGGGGTGGTTTTGGGAGAGCACCAAAATTCCCCATGCCCCATAATTTGATTTTTCTCCTTCGCCATTCCGTTTATGAAAAGGACGAGTCTGCCAGAGAGATATGTGAATCAACCTTAAGGCATATGTACCGGGGTGGAATTTATGATCATATTGGGGGAGGGTTTTCCCGTTACTCTACCGATGAAAAATGGCTGGTTCCTCATTTTGAAAAAATGCTCTATGATAATGCCCTGCTCTCCTATGCTTATCTGGAAGCTTATAAAATAACCAGAGAACCATTTTACCAGTCAGCAGCCAGAGGGATACTGGGGTACATTTTAGAAACCCTTACGGATAAAGACGGTGGGTTTTATTGTGGAGAGGATGCAGACAGCGAAGGAGTAGAAGGAAAGTTCTACGTGTTTGACCGGGATGAAATCACACAGATTCTAAAAGAAGATGCCCCATTCTACTGTCAGTGGTTTGGTATTACAAATGAAGGCAATTTTGAAGGAAAAAATATTTTAAATCTTATTAATAATCATGATTATGAGAAAAAAGATGAGAAAATCATAACGCTTAGCAGGAAACTCTATGATTATCGTCTTAAACGGACTGAACTTCATAAAGACGACAAAATTCTGACCTCCTGGAATGGCCTGATGATTGCAGGGATGGCAAAGGGGTATCAGATTCTTTTGGATGAGGTGTATTTACAGGCGGCCAGAGATGCGCAGGCTTTTATAGAAGAAACGCTGACGGACAAGGAGGGAAGACTATTTATCCGCTACCGGGATGGGGAAACCGGGCATGATGGACAACTGGATGATTATGCTTTTTACGCATTCGGACTGTTAGAACTATATCAGGCATGCTTTGAGGTATCATATCTTCAAAAAGCAGTCAGTATCTGTGAGAAAATGATTGGTCTGTTTTTTGATGAGGAAAATGGCGGATTTTATATGTATGCACATGACAGAGAGAAACTGATCAGCCGGCCCAAAGAGCTGTATGATGGCGCCTTGCCCTCAGGCAATTCAGTGGCTGCCTACGTGATAGGGAAGCTTTATCATTTAACCGGTGAAATTACGTGGCAGGAAATATTAAATAAGCAGTTGAAGTGGATGGGAAGAGAAGCCCAGACCAGTCCGGCGAACCATAGTTTCACACTTCTGGCGTTTCAGACGGTTCTCTATTCTCATACACAGCTAGTTGCTGTATCGTCTCAGCCGGGTACCCAGAAAGAACTTACCATTTTAAAAAGGGAAGTTCCCACGGATATTGATATTATATTTAAAACTCCGGAAAATGAAGTGCTTCTTTCAAAAATCGCTCCGTTTACGAAGGATTATCCCATAGATTCTGAAAAAAGCCAGTTTTATCTCTGTAAAAACGGAACGTGCCTAAAACCAGTGGATTATATTTCCCAATTAAAAGAAGCAATTGAATCCATATCATCATAAATCGGACAGTCAGCCATATATATAATTAAATAATCAAAACCAGGGGAATGACAATGTGTACGGCTATGACATTGCAGACGAAAGAAGGGGAAGTTTTTTTCGGAAGAAACATGGATTTTTCCTATGAAATAGATCCTCACTTTTTCAGAGTTCCTAAAAGCTATCAATGGAACAATGCTCTCACCGGTGCCAGGATGCAGGATGATTATAGCTTTATTGGGATTGGACAGGAGACAGACGGACTTTTGGGATTCTTTGACGGAGTGAATGAAAGAGGATTTGCAGCAGCAGCTCTTTACTTTGCAGGATATGCCAGATATGAAGAAATGGGAAAGGGAGAAAATCGGTTTCCCATTGCTTCTTTTGAATTTCTTCATTATATACTGGGTAAATGTGGATCAGTCCAGGAACTAAAAACACTGGCAACCCAGGTTTCCATCATTGGTATGGAAGACCCGGTCACAGGATCAGCGGCACCTCTACACTGGATTGCAACAGACCGGACCGGTGCCTGTATGGTAATTGAACAAACCAGTAAAGGTCTGATTATTTTTGATAATCCCGTGGGTGTTCTGGCAAATAGTCCGGATCTTCCCTGGCATATGACTAATTTAAGAAATTATATGGAGGCAAGCCCTGACCAAATGGAAGAAGCCAGCTGGAGCGGCATAAGGCTTACTCCATTCGGTCAGGCAGGAGGAACAAGAGCACTTCCAGGTGGCTTTACCTCTCCTGATCGTTTTGTCCGTACAGCATTTTTAAAATCATTTCTTCCAGTTCCTCAGAATCGGAAAGAAGCTGTGGTATCCTGTTTTCACATCATGGAAGGAGTGACCATACCAAAAGGAGCAGTCATGACAAGCCGTGGGTCTTATGATTACACAAAGTATACGGCATTTTTAAATACTGCCACATGTGAGTACTATTTTAAAACCTATGATAGTCTCCAGGTTTGTGTGGCAGGATTATTTGAAAATAATATGGATATCATGCAACCGGTTCATCTGAGATGAATAGGTAAAAATCCAAAGGGAATAATAAAAAAGGAACTGCCCACCAGCAGTTCCTTAAAAATTGTTTTAAAAAGGGAGGAGAGCTGATAACAGAATTATCAGCTCAAGTATTATGAAAAAAATCTTATAAACATATTTAATTTACAGTTTTAGTATAACCATGAAACGTGAAGAAATCATGTTGTTTGTGTAAAAGATTTTGAATGAATTTGAAACAAAGTATGAACAGCTAGACAAAAACTTAATGATTTGATAAAATACACACATATGTTAAACTTTATACAAGAAAGGGAAAAAACATGAATAATCCTGTTATTACAATTACAATGGAGAACGGTGATGTGATAAAAGCTGAGCTTTACCCTGAAATTGCACCGAATACAGTGAATAATTTTATCAGTCTTGTAAAAAAAGGCTACTATGACGGACTGATTTTCCACAGAGTCATCAACGGATTTATGATTCAGGGCGGATGCCCACAGGGAACCGGAACCGGCGGCCCTGGATATTCCATTAAAGGTGAATTCAGCCAGAATGGAGTTTCCAATACCTTAAAGCATTCTGAGGGAGTCCTTTCCATGGCAAGAGCCATGAGTCCGGATTCAGCAGGTTCACAGTTTTTTATTATGCACAAGGCAGCTCCTCATTTAGATGGCGCTTATGCTGCATTTGGAAAAGTAATCGAAGGCATGGATATTGTCAATAAGATTGCTGACGTAAAAAACCGATTACAATGACCGTCCCATGGCTGAACAGAAAATACAGTCTATGTCAGTGGATACTTTCGGAGAAGAGTATCAGGAACCGGAGACTTTATAAATTATGGTGTGGGAACGGGAGATTACCATTGAAGGGAAGAATTTCCAGGTTACCATATCAGACGAATATGAAGCCCTGCGCTCTGCTTTTGCAGAAGGCAGGGCTGTTATTGGTTTATGGGACCGAAATCGGACGGACCAGTGTCTCTCACCGGCTTCCTATCTGGTGGAATCTTATGAGAATATTACACCGGAACTTTTGGAACGCGTGGTCCGGAGAAAAGAAGGGATGCCCTGGAACATTACAGACACCAGACGTCTTCTGATCCGGGAGTTTATAACTGCTGACACAGATGAAATTCCCAAAAGAACCGGACGGAGGAGAGGCTGGAGCCCTTTTTTACAGCAGAAACACATTAGAAAGCTATATCAGGCAGCAGTATGGATTTTATGAGTATGGAATATGGGCTCTTTATGACAGAGAAAAAAAGGTAATTGTGGGAAAAGCAGGGCTGTTTAATTTTGATCCCGGGGAAAATGAGGAGTTGTATTCCTTCATCAAAAAAAATGATACCCCGCTGGAACTGGGATATCATATTTTTACACCTTACAGGTGCCAGGGATATGCAAAAGAAGCATGTCAGGCGATTTTAACATATGCCGCATCTTCTCTGACAGACAGGATCTACGCCAGAGTTCTGGAAGAAAACTGTGCCTCTGTCAATCTTTTAAAAAGCCTGGGATTTCACCTTACAGGCCGTACACATAACGGATCAGCTTCACCGCAGTGTCTGTACGAGTGGAATTGCTTATAATGCCTAAAATTGGATCGTTCATGGTTAATCCTGTCTTCTTCAGGAAATCCGAATTACCGATTTTAATACCGCAGGCAATTGTCTCACCAGTCTCTGAATTGGTAACCTCATAGAGCTGATCCTTTACCTGATCATAGACGTCAGGGGGAAGAACCTCCTTTAAGTCTAAAAAAGCCGCCCATCTCACCAAAGTGGTCGATGCTGTCCTTTCTTGCGATCATGACGTCCAGCTCTTTGCTGGAGATCAGGGCAGACAGCTTTGCCAGCTCTGCGTAGGTGAATTCAGTCATATTGGAATTGTCAAAACTTATGGACATGGAATGGTCCACATCAATCTTGGTCTCGTCGGTCAGACCCAGGTACTGACGAAAGCCCTGGTCAAAGTATTCGCTTACCAGATCCTTTTCACTGTCAGGCTGACTGTTTAAAATGACGCAGGAAAGAGCAGTTTCAAACCGGTTATTGTGTACGGCAGAGAAAATAGAGAAAATAAGGAAAACACCTACTACAGTTCCGATTATGGGTATCTTATAGTATTCCCAGATGTACCATAGTCTGTCCTTTAAGCTCATATTCTTTAACTTATTCTTTTCTTCCTGCAGTGAATCTTTTAAAGTTTTGTCTTCATAGGGGGTCATATCATACGCCTCTTTCTGTTCTTAATCCTGATACTTTTATGATTATATCACAGATTTAACAAATTTCCTCCATATATAATTATAAAAAATTGATGAATTAGGGGAGAATGTTTGCTTTTTAAAAATAAATCCGCTATAATAATTTTTGACGTTAACGAGAGAAGGGGAATGACATATGTTATCAGGTTTTTTTAATTATGATAATCCGGTCTGGCGTTTTATCGGCAAGTTCGGAGATTTAATTATTCTAAATGTTTTATGGCTGGTCTGCAGTCTCCCAGTTTTCACCATAGGAGCTTCTACAACTGCAGTGTATTACGTGACGCTGAAACTTGCAAGAGACGATGACGGATATACCATACGCTCCTTTTTTAAGTCCTTTAAAGAGAATTTCAAGCAGTCTACCATAATATGGCTGATCCTTCTTTTGGCAGGAGCTATTCTGGGCGTGGACCTATATTTCTTTGCCCGGCTTTTTAATGGTTCTTCCACGGTTAAGACGGTTATGCTTACTGTATTTCTGGCCATGGCTTTAATCTATGCCGCAGTAGCTATGTATATTTTCCCGCTTCAGTCCAGATTTTATAATCCGCTAAAACGTACATTTCAATGCATTCTTTATGTCCATCCGCCATTTATTCCGCACAATTGGTATGATCGTCATAGATGGTGTGCTGATTGCAGCTGGTTTTGTATTTATGATTCCTCCTGTACTGATGATTTTTATGCTGTTTGGTTTTCCGCTTTTGGCATTTATTAATTCCTATATTTTATCGCCGGTATTTAATATTTATATGCCAAAGGAAGAGCGGGTAGAGGAAGAGGGATTAAGACCGTTGTTTTCCGATGACAGTGAGCCTGTAAGCAGTATTCTGATGGCAAAGGGTGATGAAGCGAAGACAGAGACTGACGACCAGAAACTTACAGACGATGACAGAACAAAGTAATAAGACTGATTAAACCGGTCCCCTGGATTTTAAAGTCCCAAGGGGACCTTTTTTTGTATACATGATCGTTCAAAGTTTGGACACGCTATGGACACAAAAAAACGATATACTTGAGACTGATACGAGAAATGTTTTGGAGGCAGAATATGACCGAAGAAGAATACTTAAGTTTCATTCAGCCCTACGAAGATGCGCTGAATAACATACAGGTCAGGATCGATGTGCTGAATAAGGATTACAGAAGGAAACAGCTGAATTATCCCATTCATCATGTTCAGTACCGGATAAAACAGAAAGAAAGCATTGAAAATAAATTAACCAAATGCGGAAACGATACAACCACGGATGCAGCCAGAAACTGTCTGACTGATATTGGGGGGGAATCCGGGTGATCTGTTATTTTGTCAGAGATATCTATGGAATAGTAGATTTACTGCGAAAGCAGACAGACATTGTGGTAATAAAGGAAAGCGATTATATCAGCACACCAAAAGGAAACGGATACAGAAGCTATCACATTGTGTTCGGAGTTCCGGTTTATCATACAGACGGCATGGAGTATTATCCCGTAGAAGTTCAGCTTCGCACCATGGCCATGGATCTCTGGGCCAGCATGGAGCATCGGATCTGCTACAAAGGAGAAAAAAAGGATGAAGCAGCGGCTGAATTTATCAACTATGGTGCTGCTTTAAAACAGATGGAGGAGGAGATGGAAGGGTTCTTATCGGATTGATGGCAATAAAAAACCCCGGCGATGTTATGCCGGGGTTTTTCGGAAGTAAGATATATAAAAATATGAGGGAAAGCAATTATTTGTCGATACGGAAACCAGCATAAGCAGTCATTCCGTGTTCGTGAATATCCAGACCATCTGACTGTTCCTGATCAGATACCCGTAAGCCGATGGTTTTCTTAAGTATGGTGAAAATGATAAAAGCCATGAAACCTGTATAAATAATTACCACTGAAACCCCAATAAGCTGGGTAAGGAAATTTGCTCCTTCTCCAAATACACCTGTAAGCAGAGTACCAAGAAGTCCGCAGCCGCCGTGTACGCCAATGGCTCCAACCGGATCATCAACTCTGAGAACTTTATCAACAAATTCTATGGCTAAGACAATAAACACACCAGCAATGGCACCAATGATAATCGCTTCATAAGGAGTGACTATGTCACAGCCCGCTGTAATCGCTACCAGACCAGCTAAAGAACCATTAAGAGTCATGGATACATCTGGCTTGCCGTAACGTTTCCAGGTAAATAAAAGAGTAACCAGAGTAGAAGCGGCAGCAGCCAGGTTTGTGGTCATGGCAATATCCCCAAGAGTTGTGGTGGCTGCAGTTGTTGAACCGCAGTTAAAACCAAACCAGCAGAACCAGAGAATAAATACACCAAGTACACCCAAAGGAATATTGTGTCCCGGAATTGCATTGGGTGTTCCGTCTTCATTATATTTTCCGAGACGGGGACCCACAATCTTTGCTCCTACCAGCGCACAGATACCGCCTACCATATGAACGGCTGTAGAGCCTGCGAAATCATGGAAACCGATACTTGACAGCCAGCCGCCGCCCCAGATCCAGTGACCGGTAATTGGATAGATAAAAACGCTGATACAAGCGGAATAGATTAAATAGGAAGAAAATTTAGTACGTTCTGCCATTGCACCGGAAACGATTGTTGCAGATGTGGCACAGAAAACCGTATGAAAGATCATAAATACGGCAATGGGAAGACCGTTGAATAGTCCGTCGGAATCTGCAAGAGAATAGGGATTAAAAATCCGGATCCGCCCAGGATTCCTCCGATGTTGGTTCCAAACATAAGAGGAAAACCTAAAATGAAGAAGAAAAGAGAACCAAGGACAAAGTCCATCATGTTCTTCATACAAATATTTCCTGCGTTCTTAGCCCTGGTAAAACCAGTCTCAACCAATGCGAAACCTGCCTGCATAAAATAGACTAAAATTGCACCCAGCATAGTCCAGATAATGTTTAGTAACAAAGTAGTATTTTCCATAATTATAACTCCTCCTGAATTTTATGTTGGAATAGCACGGAATGTAAAATAAAAGAGGATAACTGCCTTTGTAAAGGCAATTATCCTCATCGATAATTTATATTCATTCCATATTCAGTTAATATCTTTCCGGTTTTTTCTACAAAGCCTCCCGGCCGTGTTCACCAGTTCGGATTCGTACTGCATCCTGAACATCGTAGACAAATATTTTACCATCTCCAAATGTACCGGTATTAATTTCTTCCACGACTGCGTCAATAATTGGATCAGCCAGTTCTTTTGGTACGACTGTCTCAACTTTAACTTTAGGGAGCAGATTTACATTATACTTGGTACCACGGTACATCTGAGTATAGCCTTTCTGATTTCCATAACCCATGACATTGCTGATCATAAGCCCGTTAACTTTACAGCCTTCCAGTACTGCTTTCAGGTTTTCAAGCTTATCCGGCTTGATAATTATTTCCAATTTTTTCATACAGCACTACCTCCTTAAGTTGATAACACAAAAAAGAGCAGTTCCACTTATGGAACGCCCTCGTTCGTTATAACAACATTATACATGGATCCTGAAGAATGTCAAATATAAAATTTTAACAACATGACTATGAATATTTATGAAAAGTTAACAAAACTTTAATGAAAGAAAGGATGGACAAAAGAATATAAAACACTTGTGCTTTTATGTTCTTGGGTATATAATAAATACTGTATACAAAAAAATAGAAAAATACAATCCGAAAACCGAAAAGTGAGGGATGTTTGCTTATGATAAGGCATCTGGGATTAAAGGCCTATGGAAAGATCAATCTGGGGTTAGACGTGTTAAGAAAGCGGGATGATGGTTACCATGAAGTTCGGATGATTATGCAGACTGTGGGTCTATATGATAAGATTGATATATTTTTAAAAGAGACACCTGGGATTGAAGTCGTTACAAATTTATACTATCTGCCGGTGAATGAAAATAATCTTGTTTACAAAGCGGCAAAGCTTCTTATGGATGAATTTCATGTTCCTCATGGGATCCGGATTCATTTAAAAAAATTTATCCCGGTTTCCGCAGGTATGGCGGGAGGAAGCAGCGATGCTGCCGCAGTGCTGTTTGGGGTAAATAAGATGTTTCAGCTTGGCCTTACAAGGGAAGAACTGATGAACCGGGGGGTAAAGATTGGAGCGGATGTTCCTTATTGTATTATGAGAGGAACTGCTTTATCAGAAGGAATTGGAGAAATCCTCACCCCTCTGACAGATATGCCCCAGTGTCAGGTGCTGATTGCAAAACCTTCCGTAAGCGTTTCCACCAAGTTCGTTTATGACCATCTGAATCTGGCTGAACTAAAAAAGGAAGATCATCCGGATATAGACGGCATGATAGAGGCAATTAAAAGTCATGACATTTATAAGGTGTCAGAGCGCCTTGGTAATGTATTAGAGACTGTAACTATCCCGGAATATCCCGTGATAGCGGACATAAAAGAAAAACTAAAGGATCTGGGTGCGGTTAATGCACTGATGAGCGGAAGCGGTCCTACGGTTTTTGGCATCTTTACTAATCCTATCGCTGCAGGCAGAGCATATGAAGAACTGCGGTATGGAGAATGCAGGAATCTGGCGAAACAAGTTTATTTAACGAATTTTTATAATACCAAGGAGGTACCCAATGGGTAATGATCTAAAAGTCAATATGAATGAATATCTGCCGCTTCGTGATGTGGTATTTAATACCTTAAGGCAGGCTATACTAAAAGGAGAGCTGGCTCCAGGGGAACGTCTGATGGAGATTCAGCTGGCAGAGCGTCTCGGGGTCAGTCGTACCCCCATCAGGGAGGCAATCCGTAAGCTGGAACTGGAAGGCCTGGTTCTCATGATTCCGAGAAAAGGTGCTGAAGTGGCTAAAATTTCTGAGAAAAGCTTAAGGGATGTGTTGGAAGTACGCCGTTCATTGGAAGAGTTAGCCATAGAACTGGCCTGTCAGCGTATGACACCGGAGGCTGTTGCAGAGCTGGAGATGAAGCAGGATCAGTTTCGGAATGCAGTGCTGAAAGGAAGACCTATGGATATTGCTGAGACAGATGAGGCTTATCATGATGTGATCTACAAAGGTACCTGTAACGACAGACTGATACAGATGATCAATAATTTAAGAGAACAGATGTACCGGTATCGCCTGGAATATATTAAAGATGAAGATAAACGTCAGGTACTTCTTTTGGAGCATGACAACATATTAAAAGCAGTGAGACAGCGCAGAGTGGATGAAGCTAAGGTGGCTATGCGGGAACATATCGACAATCAGGAAATTACAGTATCCAAAAACATTAAGGGACAGGAATAGAGAGAGGATTGATATGACATTTAAAGAAAAATATCTGGCTGGTGAAATTGATTTTGAGACAATCGATGATTATATTGACGAATGGAACAACAGCACAACATCAGACACGCTTGCCACTTTCCTGGGACTCAATGAAGAGGAAGAGGACTTATGGATTGAGGAAAGTGATGAAGCGTTAAAAGACTATCTGGACAAGAAAAAATAAACTAATCTGGAAAATTATTAAATAAATATAACCTTTGTTGACAAGGTGACAGGGTGTCATTATAATAAATGACATGTTGTCACCTTTTAATTTTATACAAAGTCATGCGGAAATAATGGAAATGAGGTGTAAGGATGCCTACGGAGCGGTTTTATAATCTTCCGGCGGAGAAAAAGAAAATAATACGGGATGCTGCAACCGAGGAGTTTATCAGAGTGCCCTTTGAAAAGGCTTCAATTAATAAAATAATACAGAACGCAGGAATTTCAAGAGGAAGTTTTTACACTTATTTTGTTGATAAGCGGGATGTGCTGGGATATATTTTTGAAGACGCTGGAGATAATTTTCAGGAGTCCTGGGTCAGATGCGCACAGAAAAGTGATGGTGATTTATGGAAGACAGCGGAGACATTTTTGCAATATTCCATTAATAATACCGAAGAAAAGGTCTTAAGGCTGGTTGAAAATATTCTGGATAGTGAAAAACTTTTTGGAGTCGTACATAATTTGTGCCATGAGAAAAAGGATAAACAGACTGAATTGCGTGAGGTAATGTATCGTTGTACTGATTTGACAAATTACAGGTATACGGATATTGATACCTTTGGCAGACTGGTCTCCATGATCCTTTTTGAACTCGCCCGCTGTATGGGCTGGTATTACCATCATCCTGAAGATGAAGAAAAGATTAAGAAAATTTTTCAGGAAAAATTAGACATTTTACAGTATGGAATTCGAAAATAATAATTAGAATCATATTATGACAGAGAAGATAATAAGGAGCTTGATATGACAAAGAAAAAAGTATTTATAATTGCAGGGACTGTTGTAGTTGTGGCTGTTCTCGCAGGGCTTATGCTTCCTAAGATTCTTAACAGGAGCAAGGAAGAACTGGTAGCTGAAGCGCCGCCGGTAGTAACCGCCCAGAAGCCGGAGATCCGAACATTAGAAATTAATAATGAACTGATTGGTACCATTGAACCGGACAGCATCGTTCATGTTACACCTCTTGGATCAGGAGAAGTTACCAATGTAGCTGTGAAAACCGGAGATACCGTGACAGCAGGGCAGCTGCTTTGTGTGATTGATACAAAACAGGTAGAAAGTACACGGATTGCCATGGAAACTGCCAAAATTACATACGGGGATGCCAAAAAAAACCTGGATCGCTTAACCGTTCTTCATGCGGCAGGAGATGTGGCGGATGCTGACTATCAGAATACGGCAGGTCAGGTGGAAATGGCCAGACTTCAATATGAGAATGCAAAAATTGCCTATAATATCCAGCTGGAGAGCAGCCAGGTGACTGCCCCAATTTCAGGTAAAGTGGAAAGCTTTAATATCAGCCTTCACGACATGATTTCTCCCCAGACATCAATCTGTGTTATATCAGGCGATGGCGGAAAGTCACTTACCTTTTATGTTTCTGAGCGGATTATAAGCGGATTGAAGGCCGGCGATGTTATCCGGGTAGAGAAAAACGGTACAGATCATGAAGCAACCATAACAGAAGTAAGTACCATGGTTGACAGTGGAAGCGGATTATTTAAAGTGAAAGCTTCCGTTCCTTCCGGAGATTCACTTGCTACAGGAACCTCTGTGAAGCTTTATGTAACGGCACAGAAAGCAGAAAATGTACTTACGGTTCCTGTTGACAGTGTTTATTATGAGTCAGGAAATCCATTTATCTATACATATTCCAGTGGAACATTGAAAAAGAATGCAGTTACCATCGGACTTGCAAATAATGAATTTGCAGAGGTTCAGTCTGGAATTGGCGCAGATGATCAGGTAGTCACCACATGGACCAGCGAATTATACGACGGATCAAAAGTAACTCTGGCTGAGACTGCTGCGGAAACCACTGCGGAAACCACTGCGGAAACCGAGACGACACAAGATAATGGACCCGAGGTAGAGTCTTCTGCTTCTGCACAATAAGGGGGCGCTAAAATGGGAATGACAAAATTTGTATTAAAGCGGCCCATAACTGCCATATTAGCAGTTTTATGCCTTCTTGTATTTGGTTTATCCTCCGTTTTTTCTTCCAAACTGGAATTGACACCGGAGATGAATTTCCCCATGCTTTTGGTAACAACTACCTACGTAGGAGCAAGCCCGGAGGATATTAACGATCTGGTAACCAAACCAATTGAAGAGTCTGTAGGTACTCTTTCCGGTGTTAAAAATATTCAGTCCAGCTCTCAGCAGAATATTTCTATCGTGTACATGGAATATAATTACGGTACCGATATGAATAAGGCATACAATGATTTAAAAAAGAAAATGGACAGTCTGGATCTTCCAAAGGAAGTAGAAAAGCCTTCCATTATGGAATTTAACATTAATGATATGCCTTCCATGACACTTTCCATCAAAGATCCATCTCAAAACAATCTTTACAATTATGTAAATGATAAGATTGTTCCTGAATTTGAGAAAATCACTTCCGTTGCAAGTGTCAATATCAGCGGCGGACAGGAAGGTTATGTAAGAGTTAATCTGATACCTGAGAAGATGAAGCAGTATCATCTTAATATGGACTCCATCAGTCAGGCGATTAAAGCAGCTGATTTTACATATCCCGCTGGTAAAACAGAAGTAGGGAAACGGGAATTATCTGTTAGTACTGGCGTAGACGTAAAAACGGTGGAAGCCTTAAAAAAGGTTCCAATTGTAGCCAGTCAGGGTAAGACCATCTACATGGAAGATATTGCCGATATATCAGAAACCAATCAGAAACAGACTGCCATAGGCCGGTATAACGGAGATGACACAATCACCATATCCCTTAGTAAACAGCAGAAAAACAGTGCAGTTGATGTTTCAAGGGCAGTTAAGAAAACCATTGATTCTCTGCAAAAGGATTATCCGAATCTGCAGGTAGTAATTGTTGATGATAACAGTGACCAGATTACCACAGCTCTTAGCAGTGTAAAGGATACTATGATCGCAGCAGTTATTATTTCCATGATTATTATTTTCCTCTTCTTTGGAGATATTAAAGCTTCCCTGATCGTAGGAACCTCTATCCCGGTTTCCATTCTGGTATCTCTTATTATGATGGCAGGCATGGGATTTTCGTTAAACGTTATTACCATGAGCAGTATTGTATTAGGTGTCGGAATGATGGTGGATAACTCCATCGTAGTACTGGAAAGCTGCTTCCGATCCCAGAAGGGTACTGGTTTCAGGGAATATATGAGTGCAGCATTAGAGGGAACCGGCATTGTAATGCAGTCCGTTCTTGGCGGTACTCTGACAACGTGCGTAGTGTTTATACCTCTGGCGTTTTAGCAGGTCTGACTGGCCAGTTATTTAAGCCTCTCGGATTTACAATTGTATTCTGTATGATGGCTTCCTTTATCTCTGCCATCACCATTGTACCATTATGTTACTCCAGGTTCCGCCCTGTGGAAAGGCAGCATTCTCCTATGGGAGGAGTGGTAAGGGGTCTTCAGAGTATCTACAGAAAGATTGTTGATAAGCTTTTAAATAAGCGTGCTCTGGTTATGATAATATCAGTACTGTTGTTATTGGCATCTTTTGGCTTTGCATCAAAACTGGGATTTGAACTGATGCCTTCCGTTGATCAGGGAACCATTTCCATCACGGCTCAGATGAAACCGGGAATTAAAGTTGAAGAAGCCGATAAGATACTAAAAAAACTGGAGGGAATTGTCACCAGCGAAGAAGATTTAAAATCTTATATGGTTAGTTATGGCGGTCAGGCTCTGAGCTTTTCCGGAGGAACCAACGGAACTGTAACAGCATATCTGAAAAAAGACAGAAAGCTTACAACGGATCAGGTGGTTAATAAATGGAAAAAATTAATGAACCAGGTTCCTGATTGTAATGTAACTGTACAATCAACTTCCAGTGTCAGTGATATGAGCGGAGGGAATAAGCACGATTATGAAGTTATTCTTCAAAGTGCTCAATTAGATCAGTTAAAACAGGTCTCCGACCAGATGGTAAATGAATTAAGCGCCCGTCCGGAGATGATTAAGGTACATTCCGATCTGGAAAATGCAGCACCAGTAATCAAAGTGCGTGTGGATCCCATCCAGGCAGCGGCAGAGGGCGTCAGTCCTGCGGCAGTGGGAGGAATGCTGAACGGAATGTTAAGCGGTGTGAAAGCAATGACTATGGACGTTAATGGTCAGAATGTGGATGTTAAAGTACAATATCCGGATGACACCTATAATACTCTGGAAAAGGTGGAAGGTGTTCTGGTACCTAACAACCTTGGTGGATCTGTGGCACTGACTAATATCGCTAAAATTGGTTATGAAGACAGCCCTACAGCCATCAATAGAAAGAACAAGCAGTATCTGGTTACCATAACAGGTTCATTCACAGATGCCGTGAAGAATAAGAAAGAGAAAGCGGCTGCGATAAAGGAACTTGACAGTAAAGTTACAGGTAAATACTTAAATGATAGTGTAACAAGGGCAAAAAACAGTGAAGATGCCTCCATGCAGGAAGAGTTGGGAAATCTTATGAAAGCCATTTTAATTGCTACATTCCTGGTGTTTGTAGTAATGGCAGCTCAGTTTGAATCCTTCAAATTTTCCCTTATGGTTATGACCACCATACCTTTCAGTTTAATTGGATCTTTTGGATGTTTGCTGGCAGCAGGTGTTGCAATCAGCATGCCTTCCATGTTGGGCTTTCTGATGTTAATCGGTACGGTTGTTAACTCGGGAATTCTTTATGTTGATACAGTTAACCAGTATCGTGCCTCCATGGATAAACGGACTGCATTGATTGAAGCCGGTGCTACCAGACTTCGCCCCATCCTCATGACTACACTTACTACCATAGTATCCATGATTCCTCTGGCGTTGGGGATTGGCTCCAACACTGAGACGATGCAGGGACTTGCGCTGGTTAATGTGGGCGGTCTTACTGCCTCCACCATATTATCAATGCTTATGCTGCCAATCTACTATTCTCTGATGAGTGGAAAAATAGATAAAACCCAGCTGCCGGATTAATACCGGCAGCGATAAAAAAATATTATAGATCTGATATTGGAAGAATGTGGCTTGGCTCTTTGACAGCATGTGATATGATAATATAAGAACGAAGTATAAAAATCCCAGTTAAGGAGGATTTAGGATGAGAAAGTGGAAACAGATTGGCGCATTTACTCTTGCAGCAGTGATGACCTTCTCCGGACCGGCATCGACTGTCTGGGCTGGAAGTCCGGAGTTTTCAAGGACTGCTGAGGAGTGGGCAAAGCTTAGAGATAATGTGATGGAATACGATGAACTGGCAGGGTTGATTCGTGAGTATAATGTAACGGTTCAGAAGAATCAGCTCGATATCAGTGACAAGAAAAAAGATGATAAAGTTACACGGGATCAATATGCTCAGTACTACCGTGATGCAGCCTTTGATGCCAGAAGCAATGCCTCTGGTGATGACCCAGTGTCAGATGCTCAGGCTCAGGTGGCTGCAGCGCAGGCAGAAGAGGCTGCAGATAAGGTTACTGAAGATATAACTGTGCACCAACTTACCTATGATCAGCAGGAAGCTGGACTGGTAGCTTCTGCTCAGTCCTCTATGATATCATATTTTCAACAGAACTTAGAGTTGGAGTCAGCAAAAGACAGTCTGGAATATATGGAAGCTCAATATCAGGCGATTCTTGTAAAGCAAAGCGCAGGTATGGCCACCTTATCTGATGTGCTTGCAGCCAAGGAAGGTGTTCAGAGTACTCAGGCTTCCATTGAGAAACTTACCGGGTCAATAGAAGAGACAAGACAGAAACTTCTTGTTATGTTGGGCTGGAAGTATAGCGATACACCTGAAATCAGGGATATACCGGCTGTTGATTTTGAACATATTGCTGCGATGAATCCGGAAACAGATAAAGATGCTGCGCTGGAAAAAAATTATACTTTTAATATCAATAAAAGAAGGCTAGCCAATGCAGTGGCTGAACTGACGAAAGAAACATTAAAGCGTACGGTTTCAAGCAATGAGCAGAATATCAAATCTGAAATTGTAAAGAACTATCAGGCTGTTTTGCAAGCCAAAGCCTCTTATGAACAGGCAAAGGGAGAATTTGAACTGGAAAGTAAGAATATGGAAACAGCAGAGCGTAAGCAGCAGATCGGAACTTTAAGCAGACTTGATTACATGAAGCAAAAGAATATATTTAACACAAAAGATAATGCTATGAAAAAAGGCTCAGCTTACATTATTTCAGGCGGTCCAGACCTATGACAATGCTGTTAACGGGCTAGCTTCGGCAGGAGGCTGATGAGATGAGAAATAAAAAAGTTTGGCCAGTCTGTCTGGCCACGCTGTTAACGGCTTCCTCGGTTTTTCCCGCATATGGAGCTGTTGGACCGGGGCAGGTAGAAAAACCGATCCCTGAGGGAATAACAGCGGAACAGTGGAGTAAATTAAATGACAGCAACATAGAATTTGGTGAACTTTCCGACCTGGTCCGGTATTTTAATCCGGATTTGCAGAATATAGTGGATTCTGCAAATTCTAATATAGATAATCTTAAGTACGTTTATAATGAGCTTGTAGGAATTGAAATGAAAAATAAAATAAAGGAACTTGAGGATCAGGCGAAGGAACTTAAGCCAACAGGTATGACTAATGAAGATGGTATCCCTGTATATAAGGTTTTAGAGGGAACAGTAAAAAGTATAAAAACCCAGACTGATAAGTTACAGCGAACCCTTAAAACTCTTAACCAATCCAATTCCCAGATCAATTCCGGCATTACGCAGGCCTCAAGGCAATATGAGTATTATGCCGATCAGCTTATGATCGGATATAATAACGCTGTTGCAAACCGGGCACTGCTTCAAAAAGCATCGGAAGTATGTAATTCTGCTTATGAAGCTCAGCAATTAGGTCAGCAAGTTGGTACGGCAACACAAAATGATGTCCTGTCTGCAAAAAAGGAAGTACTTACCACCCAGGCTTCTGTATTAAGCCTGGATCAGACGGTTGATGGTCTGCGGCGGTCACTGGCTCTAATGACAGGGTATTCCTTAGATTCTTTGCCAAATGTAGGAGATCTCCCGGAACTGGATCTGTCAGCAATTTCCAACCTGGACCTGGAAGGCGATACAGCAAAAGCCATAAGCAACAATTATGACCTTATCGATATGCGCCGTACCAATTCCAATAAGACTTCTACGGGAATGGAAAATAAAAAGGCAAGAGTATCGGAAGGCGAACAGAATGTTGCAGTCACCATGCAATCTTTTTATCAGAATCTGAAGCAGGCAAAGACCGCTTATGAAGCAGCCAATACCTCCTACGAGAAAGCAGTGCTTGATAAAGGGAAAGCAGAGCGTTCTTTTCAGATGGGTATGTTAAGTAAAATTACATATCTTCAGTCACAAATGGCATTTTTACAGGCAGAGGGTGCAAAGCAAAGTGCATACGCAGAGCTGTATCAGGCATACACTACGTACCAGTGGGCTGTAAAGGGAATCATTGTGGATTCTGCGAAGTAGTTCCTTTTTTATGAACAGGCAGCAGATCCAAAACTTTAAGCTTTACATGGATTTTTACAGGTTCTTTTCTTAATTTTAAATAATCGGATTCGTCTATGGAGTGGCGCAGGATCTCTTTTGAGGTATCCGGAACGACTGCATAGGAAGAATCGGTAAAGCATAGCGGAGGATAGAGGACGCACCACCAGTTGCGTCCTTTTCCTTCGCCAATTTTTACCCTTACAGCTTCGTAAGTCCCGCAGGGGAATACCATATCTCCGTAGGTTTTGGTTGGAAAGTAGCAATCGGTCAGTTCCATATGTGCGGGATAGTCATATCCCAGGTTCTTCATGTAGTTTTCTGCTTTTTTCTCAAGAATGGATTCGTGGGAGCGGATATAGGTTTTTGTATCTTCCAGGGATGCATTTTCACCAAGGTCTTCATATATTGAATTGAGAAGCATGGTGCGTACTTTTAATTTTAAATTCTGATCCTCAGTGCTGTTGCTGTTTGCAAGAACATGAAACCGCAGGATTTCAGGGGCGATCCTGGCGGCAAGAGCCTCGTCGCTTGATCTGTCATTTGCCAGTGTCAGTAAAAAAGCAATGAGCAGACAGGTAATACATAAGAATAAATCACGTTTCTGTTTCATAGGGTACCTCCTTTTTTCTGGAATCTATTTGTAATTGTAACCATATGTGCTATAATATAAACGCTGTAAATCAAGAATTTATTAAGGAGATTGGAATGAGTAAGAAAACTGCGGTTGTATTATTTGGCGGACAGTCATCGGAGCACGTTGTTTCCTGTATGTCAGTTGTCAATGTGATAGACCATATAAATAAAGATAAATATGATCTGCTTCTGATCGGAATCACTGAGGAAGGATACTGGATTAAAACGGAGTCTGTAAAGGAAATCAAAGACGGTACCTGGAGAGAGGGAAGTGTTCGTGCAATTCTTTCTCCTGATGCTGGCATGGGGGCTGTCATATTACTTAATGGAACGAAGGCAGAGCTTGTTAAGGCAGATGTGGTATTTCCTGTACTCCATGGTCTTCTGGGGGAAGATGGAACAGTCCAGGGGCTGCTGGAACTTTCCCGGATTCCTTATGTGGGATGCGGTGTACTTTCTTCTGCTGTTTCCATGGATAAATTATATACCAAGATTATTGTTGATGACCTTGGTGTGCGTCAGGCGGCCTATGTACCAGTCATGCGCCATCAGTTAAAGGATATGGAACAGGTAATCGCCAGAGTAGAAGAACGGTTTGATTATCCCGTATTTGTAAAGCCATCCCAATGCAGGGTCTTCCAAGGGCGTAAGCCGGGCGGAAGATGGAAAGGAGCTTGAGACAGCATTACTTGAGGCAGCCAGACACGACCGTAAGATTCTGGTAGAAGAGATGATTGTGGGCAGAGAGATTGAATGTGCTGTTTTAGGCGGCGGCAATCAGCCGGTTAAGGCTTCTGGTGTAGGAGAGATACTTGCAGCGGCTGAATTTTATGACTTCGATGCGAAGTATAACAATGCAGATTCCAAAACAGTAATCGACCCCCAATTGCCCGATGGCGCTGCTGAACGTGTGAGAGAGGCAGCAAAAGCGGTATTCCAGGCAGTGGACGGCCGTGGGCTTGCAAGAGTGGATTTTTTTGTTAAGAGTGATGGAACAGTTGTATTTAATGAGATTAATACCATGCCGGGATTTACGGCAATCAGTATGTATCCCATGCTTTGGGAAGCAGCGGGAATAAACAAGGATCAGCTCGTTAATTGTCTTATGGAAGACGCTTTGAGCAGGTTTGACGATTAAGGAGCAGATATTATGGCAGATAGAAATTCTCCCATTGGAGTGTTTGATTCCGGCGTAGGCGGACTTACGGTTGCAAGAGAAATCATGAGACAGATGCCGGATGAAAGAATTGTATATTTTGGTGATACGGCACGGGTGCCTTATGGAAATAAATCCTGCAACACTGTGATCCGCTTTACCAGACAGATCATTCGTTTTCTCATGACCCAGGATGTAAAAGCAATTGTAATTGCCTGTAATACGGCCACTGCCTGTGCGCTGGAGACAGTAGAGAATGACCTGGATATTCCTATCATCGGAGTCATTCATGCAGGTGCAAGAACTTCAATTGAATCCACCAAGAATGGTAAGATTGGTATTATCGGAACCGAAGGAACCATAAGAAGCGGTGTATACACACGGGTAATAAAAGAAATGCGGGAAGACATAGAAGTGACTGGAAAAGCCTGTCCCCTCCTGGTGCCACTGGTTGAGGAAGGACTGCTTCACGATTCCGTAACAGATGAAATTGCATCCCGGTATTTAAGCGAATTAAAAGGCAAATATATTGACACACTGATATTAGGCTGTACTCATTACCCGCTTTTGCGCTCCACCGTAGGCAGGCTGATGGGTCCGGAAGTGACCCTGGTAAATCCTGCTTATGAGACAGCTCTGGAATTAAAGCAGGTTCTGGAGGAAAATGGGCTGATTTGTGATCATGACGGCAGCAGCATTGATAAATATCATTTCTATGTCAGTGATCTGGCGGAAAAGTTCACAGGCTTTGCCGCTTCCATACTTCCAGGTCAGGTGAAGGAAACGAGACAAATAAATATAGAAGAGTACTAGAGGAGTTATAAACTATGACGAGAGATGTTCTGATCAGTATCATAGGTGCACAAATCGTGGAAGATGATAATCAGGCTGTGGAAATGATCACAAGAGGTGATTATTTTTAAAAAACGGCAATCATTATATTCTTTATGATGAAGTTCAGGAAGGGGTAGATGGTGTGACCAGAAACACCATTAAGATCCATCCTGCAGGAATGGATATCATAAAAAGAGGAAGCACCAGTGTTCATATGACCTTTGAAAAGGAAAAGAAAAATATTTCCTGTTATGCAACGCCATTTGGAGAGCTGATGATTGGGATCAGAACCAACGATATCAGGATTGCAGAGGAAGAGGACCGTTTAAAGGTTCAGGTGGATTATTCTCTGGATATTAATTACCAGCATGTTTCAGAATGTAACATTGTACTGGAAGTCTGTTCCAAGGATATTGCCAGCATTCATCTTCTGAATTAAAAAAAAGACATATAGTATGTCTTTTTTTTATGTTCAGAAGATTGTATTCTTAACCAGTGGAATTGCCCCGTATTTTCCCAGAAGATAATCTTTGGAAAAGCTGGCATCAGACCGGACTTTGATATCGGCAAGGGTGTAGAGTCTGGATTCTCCATATTCGTTCATGTCTACAAAAGCCACCTCATCACGCCGAAACTGCTGGTTATTTAAAATAGAAATGTCGTGAGTTGAGAAAATAAGCTGAACATTCTTGTTCATATCCTGTTGAAATGAATCAACAATAAACTTGGTAACAGTGGGATGAAATTCACCGGAAATGCTGTCAACCATCAGAATACCTCCGTTTTTGCTCAGCTCATAGATTCTTAAAAACATAAACAGATTTTTAAGAGTACCGGAGGAAATCTCCGTAATATCCATATATTTAATAAATGACTGGCCGCTTGACCGGGATTTAGTGAGATATCCCAGTTTTGGTATCCCGTTTTCAATTTTAATATCTTCTACAGGTATCCCCAGCTTGCGAAGCTGACTCAGACTGAAATTGATTGCCTCCGGATTTTCCAGTATTTTAAATAGTTTCCCGTCCATTAATGTATTACCAAGAATTTGAAACATCTCAAGACCGTCAAAATAATAGTGAATTTTACTGGAGAAAAAGTTCTCAAAAGGCTTCATAATTGCGTTTATTTCGGGAATATCCATAGATGACAGAATGGAACAAAACAACCGGTTGTCATGAGGGCGGATCCCGGATTTGGAGCGCATGCATTTTTCATAGAAACGACCGTAGGACAGCTCCGTTGCAGTACGTGAAAATACCAGGTGATTATCAACGGTTAGGTGTTCCGTCAGGATGTTTTGGGAACAGATAGAGATCCCATACTCATAGATCCTGTTGCCGCTCATAAAAGATATTTCCATTTCAGTTGGATGGTTATCTGGCTCACCCCGTTCAAAGGGAACAATTTTGTCCATGGAATTCAGCTGCAAAAGATTAATAAACCGGTTTTTATAAGATGCCTGGGAAGGAAACAGCTGCCAGAAAATCAGAGAGTGAAAACTGGCAAAGGCAAGAAAAATATTGGTTTTCCCGCTTGAATTGGGCCCATACAAAGCCAGTGTCTTTATCAGCTTCTGGTTGTCAAATGATATGAGGTGATCTGGAAGTTCTTTGTAGGTGACCGCCTTCATATTAACAAATGTCTCGTCCAAAAAGGAACGGAAGTTTTTAAATCGAAAAGAGATTAGCATCACGTATTATCCTCCTTTTTGAAATTATATCTCAGAAATCAGAAAAAAGAAACATAAAATAATAAAAAAATACGCTTACCATGTGATAATTTCGTCAAGTAGCTGTTGCTGCTCCTGGCTGGAGCGGGTGAGGTAGATTCTTGTTGTTTCAATGCTTTCGTGCCCCATTAAATCTGCAAGAAGTGATATGTCATTGTTGCGGGCTAAAAAATTCTTTGCAAAACGATGCCGGAAAGAATGAGGGTAGACGGTATCCGGATTAATTCCATAACGGCTGGCAAGATGCTTTAGCTGGTAATTAATGCCACGGGGAGTAATTAAATGTCCTCCTTTATTTAAAAACAGAAAGCCGCTTTCTACTCCACGATCCTGACACCAGGCCAGTGCTTCTTCGCAGAGGGAATCGGGGAAGTAAATTCGCCGTATCTTACCACCCTTGGAATAAAGATCTAAATAACCAAGCTTTAAATGCTCCTCTTTTATCTGAATCAGTTCGCTGACCCGCGCCCCCGTTGCAGCAAGGAAACGCACAATAAAATACCAGAAATAATTTTTTTCTTCTTTCAGCTTCTCTTTAAAGACCTCATAATCCTCATTGGAGATAATGGTATCCAGAAAGGTTTTCTGTTGTACTTTAACAGAAGGGAGGCGGTAGGAGGACAACACAATGGAATCCACTTCACTGGTCTCTGTTAAAAAACGGGAAAAATGGTTTATGGCATAAATACGCTGATTCACGGTAGCCGGTCGGTATCGCGGAATTAAATAGCTCTTGTAGTGTTGTAGATTTTCAGGAGTAACCTCATCATACAAAGTGAAGAAAAGACGTACACTGCCGGCATATGCAGTTATGGAGTTGCCTGATAAATTTCTCTTCTTAAGATATTTTCTAAATTCATTTATTAATTCATCATTCACCATAATTTTCTACCAATTCACAATCTGATTTACAATCTGTTTTTGTTCTGTACTGCTTCTATGCAGATAGATTCTGGTGGTTTCGATGCTCTCATGACCCAGAATGTCAGAAAGCATGGAAATATCTCCACATTTCTCAATAAAATTTTTAGCAAAACGATGGCGGAAGGAGTGAGGGTAGACCACCTTCGGGTCCAGTCCGTATAACGCTGTAAATTTTTTCAGCTGTCCCCTTATTCCCGCAGGAGTAATCGGTTCGCCGTAACGATTTAAGAAAACGTATCCACTGACACGGCTGATCTGATTCAGCCATTTAAGTGCCTCTGTGCGCAGGTTTTTTGGAAAGTAGACTCTCCTTATTTTATTATCCTTGGAGTAAATATCCATGTATCCCCGTTTCACGTGTTCTACTTTTACCATTACAAGCTCACTGACCCGTACCCCGGTTGCAGCCATAAATCGCACCACAAAATAATACAGCATGTTTCCATCCCGGATGAGACAGTTTTTCAGATACTCATAGTCCGCCTGGCTAATGATATTCTCCAGAAAAGTTTTCTGCTGTATTCGTATCATCAGCATTTTCGAAGAAGTAAGCTTTAACGATTCCATATAACAATTCAGGGCTCGAATTCTTAAATTCACTGTCTGGGGCTTGTAATGTTCCATTAAATAACACTTATAGAGCATGAGGTTATCATGGCTGACTACATGGTAAAGGCCAAGAAACTGTCTGACTGCAAATAAATATACGTGAATGGTATTTGCAGACATATTGTTGATTTTCAAATATTCCTGGAAATCATCAAGGCTTTGCTCGACGACGCTTTTGTCCCCGGTTGCAATTTCGTTTATTACGTTTCCTTTCGTCATATCGTTCCATCTCCCTTTTAGAATCAAACAAGAACAGTTTAACACAAGTATATAAACTGTTCATTAAAAAATCAAGAAAAATTCGAAAAAATAGTAAAAATAAAGCATAAAAAGTGGATAAAATGGGTTTTGCTTTCGATAATTTCCAATATTAGAAGTATAATGGCTTTGTGATGCAAATAGGAATTTCACCTAAATTATTTCAAAAAGAAAAAAAGGAGAGTGCATTTATTATGAGAAAGCAGACCAAATTAGTTGCTGTTTTATCTACAGCAGCACTGCTGGCATTAGGTGCTTCCATGTCTTCTTTCGCAGCGACTGGCTGGCAGGAAGAAAATGGTACATGGGTGTATTACAACAGAAGCGGAGACAAAGAAACAGAGAAGTGGGCAAAATCCGGTGACAACTGGTTCTACTTAAATGACAGCGGTGAGATGTCAACTGATGTTATCGTGGAATACAATGACGACTACTATTATGTAGATGACAACGGCGCTATGGTAACCAATCAGTGGGTATCCATGGAGAACGAGGATTATGACGGCGGTGAGGATGATGAAGAACCTGTAAATCACTGGTACTATTTTGGTTCCAATGGTAAAGCTTATAAGAGTTCAACCAGCAGCGATACCGCATCCTTTAAAAATATTAACGGAAAAGAATACGTTTTTGATGACGAAGGCAAGATGCTTTACGGCTGGATCAACGATGACGGTGAAAGAGAAACCGGCGATGACGCATGGAAAGAAGGAATTTATTACTGCGGCAAAGAAGATGATGGTGCAAAGACCATAGGCTGGTCAAGTATCGAAATCAAAGACGACGATTACGACGATGCTGCAAAAGATGGAAACGCAAGAGTTTCCAGCCACAATACCTTTGATGATGAAGAGCAGGAGCGTTGGTTCTGGTTCAAGAGCAACGGTAAGAAGCAGACAAGTAAAGACGGAAAAACCATCAATGGCAAAAAGTACAGCTTTGATGAGTGGGGCCGTATGAATGCAGAGTGGATTCTTTGGGATGCAACTGCTACAACTGCAAAAGCAACCGCTGCCACAGCTTCTTCCGGTCAGGGCGCAAATGCTTACTCAAGAGAATGGAGATATTTCGGATCTCCTGAAGATGGTGCAAGAATTACCAAGGGCTGGTTCAAAGTTGTTCCTGATGAGAACCTGCACTTAGAAAAATATAATGATGATGAAGATTTCTGGTATTATTCAGACAATGACGGACAGCTGGTTGCCGGTGAAATCAAGACCATTAATGGTAAGAAGTACGCCTTTGACTCCAAGGGAAGAATGAAGAGCGGCATGAAGTTCTATAAGTTTGAAGATAACAACCCAAATAAAGATATTGTTGAAATCATTGATGACGATGATGACAATTACCCATTTGATACAGAAGACCGTTTCAAGGACAATGCAAATCACTGGCTGGATGAAGGCTACTACTTATATTATTTCGGCAGCGGCAGCGATGGTTCCATGAAGACAAATAAGCAGAATGTTGAAATCGACGGAGAATCATTCAATTTCTTCTTTAATAAATCCGGTACTTTTAAAGGAGCCGGTAAAACAGGCGTTGATGATGACAAGTATTATCTGGCTGGTATGCTGTTAAAAGCAGATAAGGATGACAAATATTCTGTAGTTAAAATCAAAGAAACAAAAGAAGGCGGAGTAACAAAGACAGCATATAACATTCTTGATACTGATGAATTTATGGATGATCTTGAAGCAGAAGGCAAGGCAAGTGCCGATGGCAAGAGCTGGCTTGTAAAAGATGATGAAAAGCTGGCAGTTAAAGACAAGTATGACGAGTACTACAACGTTAACTATGAAGCAGCCAGAAAGGCTGGAATTACCTATAAGCTTGTAAATACTTCTGGTACTGTTCAGAAGAATAAGCACAAAGCTAAAGATGGTGATGACCGCTGCTACGATCAGAAGGGAAATGATATTACTTCTCTTTACGTAGAAAGCTAATGATGCTCTGACAATGACAGATAAAACATATGGCGGATTTTTTCCGCCATATGTTTTATCCATAAGATGACAAGTTGTCATTTATTTAATAAAATTTATAAAATTTTTACATTTAAGAAAGTGGAGGGATTTATGCCAACACAGCGTTTTTTACATTTACCTGATATAAAACGTGAAAAAATAAAACGGGCGGCAATTCGGGAGTTTTCCAGATTTTCCTTTTCCGATGTTTCTATTAACCAGATTATTAAAGAGGCTGATATCTCCAGAGGCAGTTTTTATACATATTTTGAAGATAAGGAAGATTTGCTGGCTTATTTGCTCCATGATTTTCAGGAATCCTGTAAGCTATGGTTCAATAAAAATATGGAATTATGTGAAGGTAATATTTATCAGGTGTTCTGGAATTCAATCCTGGTGTTAATTCACTACGGACGGGAACAACAGGATTTTATATTTTATAAGAATATCTTTCTGGATGCAAAGCTGATGACTGAAACAAGCATCATAGGTTTCAAAGAATTTTTTAATAAAAGCAGGGAAGAGAGGGAGCTGATCCGTGACTGCTTTGATAAGCTGGATCGTAACATCTGTCCGGTCTCCAATGTGGATGAGCTTTCGGATCTGCTGGAACTTTTGCTATTCCTTGTGGCTAAATCCATGGCAATGTATTTTATGGAATCGGCAGATATTGATGAGATTCTACATGGGATCGAATTTCAGTTTAAGATTGTGGAAGAAGGAGTACGTCTGAAAACACAGAGAAAGACAGGATAGGAGCAATTGCAATGGTTAATAAGCAAACAATTTGTACCGATTCTTTTATCGGCAGTCTTACTGTTTCATGCAAATGAGGTATACGCAAGTCCGGCATTTTCAAGATCCGATGCAGAGTGGGAAAAGCTACGGGATAATACCATGGAATATGAAGAAATTGAGGATTTAATTCATGAATACAATGCGACAGTTTTAAATAACCAGGTGGAATATTCCAAGCAGAGAGAGGATCCCACTGCAGATGATGTGGCGCGGTCTTACCGGGATGATGCAGCAGATCTGCGCTCCACTATAACGGGAGACAATGACCTTGCGGATGCCATGGCAGAAGCACAGGCACGGTCATTGGAGAAAAAAGCAGATGATAATGTATTTGATTTAGAGGTAATGCGATATTCCAACATTCTGACTGAAAAAAATCTTACGATTATAGCGCAGTCAGATCTGATTTCCTACTACAAGTCCATTCTTAATCTGGAAGTATTAAAACAGAATCAAAAGCTGCTTACCGAAGTACTTCGGGTGACGGAAGTACAAAGAAGCATCGGGTCTTCAACCAATGTAGAGGTATTGAATGCAAAAAACAATCTGCAGAAGACAGAGACGTCCATTATTCAGACAGAAGCTTCTATTAATAAGCTGAAGAAATCACTTTGTGTCATGCTGGGCTGGGGCTATCAGGCGTCACCGGATATGAGACCGGTTCCTGCTTCTGACTCCGCCAGAATATCCGGATTTCACCCTGATCTGGATTATTCCAAAGCCATTGATAATAATTATGAACTTAAAATAAACCAGAGAAAACTGGAGAATGCAGTATCAGAAGTGGTAAAAGATTCTTATCGGATTAAAATCAGGGACAACAAAGATAAAATAGGCGCTGATCTGGATAAGAAATACCGGGAGGTTTTACAGGCTCAGGTTGCTTATCATGAGGCACAAAGTGCATTAGAGGAATCAGCCAGAAAAATGGAGATTGCTTCTCAGAAAATGCAACTGGGTACCATAGGCCAACTGGATTATTTACAGCAGCAGACAGATTATCTGACAAAACAGAATGCACTTAAAATTGCAGATATGGACTGGTTTTGGACAATGGAACAGTATGACTGGTCGGTGAATGGGATGGCATCGGTAGAGTAAGGAGGGTATCACCATGCATAGGAATACGAAAAATTTGTGGCAGGTTGTGCTGCTTACAGCAGTCACTGTGTCCATAACAGGAAATGCTCTGGTGCTTCCGGTGTATGCAGCGGAGATGGCAGAACCGAAAAGCAAAAAATGCCATTCCACAAGGGTATGACCAAAGGCGGTGGGAATTAATCCAGGATAATGTTTTAGAGTATGAAGAACTGGGAGACCGGATTCAGTTATTTAATCCAAATATGATCTCTGCAAATGAGATGTACTGGTCCGCCATGGATGATGTAAAGGACCAGTACATGGCGGCTTATGAAGATGCAAGGGATTATAAGGAAGACGCCGATGATTTAAAAGATGCAGGCGGTCTATCCACCATGGATGGGCAGATCCTGTATGCTACTTTGCGGGCCTATGAAAAGGCCATGAAAAGTGCTGGAGACAAGATCAGCAGAGCCTATAATTACAACACAAAATCCGACGCCACCTCCTATGAACCAGTCAGAAAAGGAGCAAAACAGCTGACCAGCGGAGCCCAGCAGGCAATGATTGGCTACAATATGGCATCAGCCCAGCAAAAAACACTGCAGACAATGAAAGAAATGTATGAAAAGCTTTATCAATCCACTGTCTCTATGCAAGGTTTGGGAATGGCAACAGATGCAGATGTTACAGCAGCTAAAAAGAATCTTCTCAATGCAGAAAGTGCACTTGCTGGTCTTGACAATACGGTAGAAAGTCTTGGTTCAACAGTGAAACTCCTGGCAGGCTGGACGGGAGAAATCAAACCACAGATTCAGTCTGTCCCGTCAGCCGATTTAAGTAAATTAGAGGAACTGAATTTACAGGAGGATACAGCCTCCGCTATTCGCAATAATTATACACTGATTGAGGAGCGCCACAGAAAAACGGATAGAAGCTCCACCAGAGTAAAATCAAAGTTTCGAAGTGAAGCGCAGATGGAGCAGAATCTTTCCATTGAGATGGAGCAGTTATATCAGGATATATTACAAAATAAAAAAAGCTATGAAGCTGCCTGCACGGCGTATGATCAGGCAATTGTAGTAAAAAATGCCACTGAGATCCAGTTTAAAAATGGTTCCATCAGTCAAATTGAATATTTGCAGCAGATGCTGTCTTACTATCAGGCAGAAGGCGAAAAAACAAATGCAGACTTGTCGCTGCGCCAGGCGATGGAGTTGTATTACTGGGCAACAGAAGGGTTACTGGATATCTAAAACTCAGATATTGGCTTGAATTTTACATCAAGGGATTTGAGAAAGGAAAATGAGATGAAGAGTAAGAAAAGACTGGTTATTGCTGTGGTTATTATAGCTGCTGCCGGCATCATAGGATTTGGTGTTTTTGGTAAGAAAAAAGAAGAGATTCCGTTTGAAACCCGGCCGCTTGTATCTGCCGAGAAGCCTCAGACAGGGGATATCACCCTATATACAGATTTAACAGGAACGGTAGAGCCTGAGTTAAAAGCCAATGTAATGCCCAAAATGAACGGAGAAGTGCTGGAGGTTTATTTCCGGGCAGGAGATATGGTGGAGGCAGGTCAGCCTCTTTGTAAAATTGATTCTGATGCCCTGACTACTTTAAAAATAAATGTGGATTCTGCTGCAATAGCAGTAACTGACAGTCAGAACACACTTGCCAGAACTGAGGCACTTTATAACACAGGGGCGGTATCCCATCAGTCTCTGGAACAGGCTCAGAACGGGGCAAATAATGCCAGACTGGCATACGAAGCAGCAAAAAACCAGTATGACCTGCAGCTAAAGTATACGACAGTAACAGCACCCATAAGCGGCATAGTGGAATCCCGCACAGTTGAACCACATGATCATATTACGGTCAGTTCGGAAATCTGCAAAATTTCAGGCACAAACCAGATTCAGATTACGTTTGGCATTACGGAAAAAACGCTGCAGAATATGGCAGTGAATGATTCTGTATCAGTGGAAAAAAACGGGGTTCAATATGATGGTACTGTAACTGAAATCAGTTCCGTTGTTAACTCCCAGACCGGTCTTTACGATGTAAAGGCGGTTCTTGCAGATTCCAAAGGTCTGACAACAGGAACCAGGGTCAAGATTACCGCAGTTATGAGCAGGGCAGCAGGTGTTATGACAATTCCAGTGGATGCAGTAAGCTACGATGCCAGTGTCCCCTTTGTTTACTGTTACGAAAATGGAATAGCCAAAAAAAACAGAGATTTCTGCAGGAATATATGACAAAGACAGAATGGAGATAAAGTCAGGAATTACATACGACAGCGTTGTAATTACCAGCTGGAGCAATGAACTGATGGATGGAGCGGAGGTTCTGCTGGAAGATAGTAATACAGCACCGGAAACAGAGACAGAGACACCTGCCGTTGCAGATACGAAGGCAGGTGAATAAAATGGTTAATTTAACAAAATTTGCAGTAAAAAGGCCTGTGACCATCATTCTATGTCTGATTACAATCGCATATTTTGGAGTTCAGTCTCTGTTAGGGACAAAAGTAGAACTTACTCCGGAAATGGATCTTCCCATGCTGGTTATTGGCACTGTCTATGCAGGAGCCAGCCCGGAGGATATCAATGACTTAATTACAACAAAGCAGGAAGATGCCATATCATCTCTTGACAGTGTTGATACAATTAATTCTTACTCAAAAGATAACGTATCCATTGTACTGGTACAATATAAATATGGAACAAATTTAGATACAGCTTATATAAACCTGAAAAAGCAATTGATGGAATCCGCAATGATATGCCAGATGATATCGAAGAGCCCAGAATACTGGAACTGAATCTGACATCAGGAGCGGCCGTAACACTGGCAGTTAGTGGAAATGTTGGTCAGAACCTATATACATATGTGGATAATAAAATTGTTCCGGAATTTGAGAAACTCAGCTCAGTCAGTGAAGTATCAGTTTCCGGTGGGCAGAAAAGCTATGTAAGTGTTCAGCTGGACCCGGAAAAAATGAAACAATATCATTTAAGTATGCCGGCAGTTGCCCAGATTGTTGGCGCCGCTGATTTTACTATTCCAGCCGGGGATATTGATGTGGGAAGGCAAAAACTGAATGTCAGTGTTGGAAATGACTACGATAATACTGACAGCCTGAAAAAAATTGCAATCCCCCCTGGCCAATGGAGATACCATTCATTTATCGGATATTGCAGATGTATATGACGCTCTGAAAGATGAGGATTCCATTGGACGATACAACGGAGAAAATATTATATCACTGGATATTAAGAAGCAGTCGGACTCCACTGCCATAGAAGTTTCCAAGCAGGTATCCCAACAGGTAGCCAGCATATTGGCAGATAATCCCGGCATCAATATAACAGTGGTCAATGATTCCAGCAATGTTATTAAGGAATCCATTTCAAATGTAGTACAGACCATGATAATGGCGATTATCCTCTCCATGATCATCTTGTGGTTATTTTATGGGGATTTGCGTGCATCTGTCATTGTAGGTACTTCCATTCCCATATCCGTGGTGCTTTCGTTAATCTGCATGAGTGCCATGGGTTTCTCTTTAAATGTTATTTCACTTACCTCACTGGTACTGGGAGTAGGTATGATGGTTGATAACTCCATCAATGTTTTGGATGGCTGTTTTCGTGCAAAAGAAACGAGGAATTACTACGATGCGGCAATAGAAGGAAGCCGGATTATGATTGGATCCATCACAGGCGGTACCATAACAACCTGTGTAGTATTTTTCCCTCTTGTGTTTTTTAAGCGGTATGTCAGGACAGTTATTCATACAGCTGGGGTATACCATTGTATTTTGTATGGTTGCATCTTTATTTTCTGCCGTGACCATTGTTCCTTTAAGTTTTGTACAATGGCATCCGGTTGAAAAAGAAAAGGCGCCAGTAAACGGACTCATCAAGTCTTTGCAGAATTGGTATAGAAAGAATATTCCTTACCTTTTAACAAAGACAAAGCTGGTATTTGCTGTTAGTATTTTACTTTTGGCAGTTGCCTTTGGAATGGCATCAAAGCTGAGAGTGGATCTGATGACGACTGTAGATGAAGGCATTGTCAGCATGTCAATAAAGATGAGACCAGGTCTTTCTATTGAATCATTAAATCAGTCACTGGCAGGTCTGGAAGAATTTGTTACAAAAGATGATGATGTGGATCATTATCTTATAACCTATGGGGCAGGAGGACTTAGTATAGACTCATCCAGTACAATATCCCTAAATGCCTATTTAAAAGATGACAGGAAGCAGACCACCGATCAGGTTATTAATAAGTGGAGAGGGCAGCTGGCGGACTTTAAAGACTGTTCTGTAACCCTGAAAGAAGGAAGCAGCACCATGTCCAGTACCATGCTTTCCGGAGATCAGATCGAAGTGGATCTCCAAAGTACCAATTATGAAACCCTAAGGCAAGTGCAGAACTGGTGTCAGAACTGCAGAAAAGAAAAGATGTCATGCAGGTTCATTCCAGTGTGGAGAACGCGGCACCTGTTGTGAAAGTACGTGTTGACCCGGTAAAAGCACAGGCAGAGGGACTGACTCCTGCTGTCATTGGTTCCAATGTCTATTCTGCTTTAAGTGGAATTAAATCGTCAACCATTCGTGTTGATGGTGAGGATATTGATGTAAGGATTGAGTATGCTCCGGATCAATATGACGCAATAGAAGAACTGCAGGGGATGATGATTACAACAGCTTCGGGAACATCGCTTCCGTTAAGCGATCTGGCTGATATCTATTATAAAGACAGTCCGCAGCAGATTGAACGTAAAAATAAGCAATATAAAGTTGCAATTACCATGCAGCCTCAGTCTGAATATTTAAAAACTGCGAAAGATGATGTGAAGAAATTTGTGAAAGACTGGAAGCTGCCTGCTGGAGTGAAACCAATGACAAATGATCTGGATAAGATTATGAATGAAGAACTTGGTGCATTGGGAGGGGCCTTGTTTACCGGCGTTTTCCTGGTATTTATTGTGATGGCGATTCAGTTTGAGTCACCCAAATATTCCGCAATGGTAATGACTTCCATACCATTTAGTCTCATTGGTTCCTTTGGCCTTTTATTTGCAGCTGATGCACCAATCGATATGGTATCCATGCTTGGATTTTTAATGTTAGTCGGTACGGTCGTAAATAATGGTATTCTTTATGTGGAGACGGTTAATCAGATGCTAGGAGAGATGCCGTTAGACAAAGCGCTGGTGGAAGCAGGCGCGATTCGTATGAGACCAATCTTTATGACTACTTTAACCACAGTGATATCCATGGTTCCCAACGCTCTTGCATATGGTAAATCGGGTAAAATGATGCAGGGCCTCGCTTTGGTAAACGTAGGTGGATTACTTGCTTCCACAGCATTAACACTTCTTTTGCTTCCCACATTTTATCGCGTTGTCTACAAATGGGGGCGTAAGAAAATCGGCGGTGAAGGGGAACTGGTCTGTGATTGATTTTAATTAAATGAACCACTAAGAAAGGAGGGAAAACAAATTTGTTTTCCCTCCTTAAATCAGGTTCTTAACCTTTTAATAATTTTTCGTAATTATTCGATACTTCCTTCCAGTTTACTACATCAAAGAAAGCTTTGATATAATCAGCTCTTAGGTTCTTATACTTAAGATAATAAGCGTGTTCCCAGACATCAATTCCAAGAATTGGAACCTTACCTCCTCCTTCCATCAACGGATTATCCTGGTTGGGACTTGATAAGAGATGCAGCTTTCCTGCCTTGTCAGCTGAGAGCCATCCCCAGCCAGATCCAAACTGTCCGGCTGCCAGAGCACTTAACTGTACCTTAAACTGTGAGAAGCTTCCAAAAGCATCATCAAGAGCCACCTTTAGGGAACCTTCCGGTTCTCCGCCTCCATCAGGACTCATTGTAGAGAAGTACAGGTTATGATTATAAGCCGCCTCCATTGTTCCTGATTGTTTTTCTAAGCGCCTCATCCGGAATCTTATCGAGAGAGGAGAGGAGGGATACAATATCCATATTCTCTACTCCAGCTATTTTTGCTGCATCATTTAGATTTTTTGTATAAGCTGCGTGATGCTTGGAATAGTGTGTTTCCATTGTAAGAGCATCGATATGAGGTTCTAAAGCTTCATATTTATAAGGTAAAATAATTTGTTCAAACATAGTGGTTCTCCTTTCGAGTTCTCATTTATATTGAAATTTAGTTTTTTAATTGTTGGTTAGTTATTACTAACTACCTTGTAGCTTGATTATATCACATATTTCCAGTATGTCAATAGACTTATCTGACATTTTAAAATTTATTTACCAAAAGACAAATAAAAATGCCGATGAACGAGTTTAATCGCTCATCGGCATCTATCACAGACGTTCCGGTGATAGGAATCGTAACCTGGTCTAATGATTTTTCTTTTTAAACCTGTCCCAAAAAAGATTTCTTCTTTGGCGCCGGAGGAACTGCTTTGCCACGGAGGCTTTTGATTTCGGTTATGTAGATACCGCTAATCACAACCTTTGCTTCTGTCTTAACAGGTAGCACATCGAAAACCTTTGCGTCTGCAATCAATGTCATTACTTTTGGTCCGACCTTTGCTTTTACGATCGGCAGCTTGGTACGGCGCATGTACTTTGGCGTTTGTTCATACACGATCTTTGGGAGCCCGGCATCCTTTAGCCTCATCTTTTCTTATCGATCACAAGCATGGAAACGGTCTGTGCCGCAGCTTCCAATGCCTGCTGCTGTTCTACCTGACGCTTTTCCAGCTTTCTTCCAAGAAAGTAAAGGACTGCCAGAGCTATCACTACGATGAAAAGAATCACTAATAATACGTTTAAAAATGTGCTCACCGGGAATACCTCCAATAGTTCATATTGTAAATTGGGCCTATCTGCAATAGTATAACACATTTTTCTGGGAAATACAAGCAAAAAATGCTTGACACCTTGACAGCACTATGATATTATGGAATGTGCACTATTGTGGCTTTGTGTGCCTTATTGGGACATTTATGCCCAAAACAGAAATGAATAGAAAGAAAACAGGGGTGAAACGTCAATGGAGAAAAGCAGAATGCGTCCGGTCCCGGCCGGTAAGAGCCTGAGAATGAGTTTCTCAAGACAAAAAAGAAGTGCTTGAGATGCCAAACCTGATTGAGATTCAGAAGAATTCCTATCAGTGGTTCCTTGATGAAGGATTGAAGGAAGTCTTTGAAGACATCTCTCCAATTGCAGACTTTGCTGGACACTTAAGTCTTGAGTTTGTCGATTTTACATTATGTAAGGATGACATCAAGTACACAATAGAAGAATGCAAAGAACGAGATGCAACTTACGCAGCTCCTTTAAAGGTAAAAGTAAGACTTTGCAATAAAGATAAAGATGAAATTAATGAACATGAGATCTTCATGGGCGATCTTCCGCTTATGACAGATACCGGTTCCTTCGTGATTAACGGTGCCGAACGTGTTATTGTAAGCCAGCTGGTACGTTCCCCAGGTATATATTATGGTATCGAACACGATAAGGTAGGTAAGGAATTATATGCATGTACGGTAATTCCAAACCGTGGTGCATGGCTGGAGTACGAAACTGACTCCAACGACATCTTCTACGTACGTGTAGACAGAACCAGAAAGGTTCCTGTAACCGTCCTGATTCGTGCTCTTGGTTATGGTACCAATGCAGAGATTATTGATCTGTTTGGTGAGGAACCAAAATTACTGGCCAGTTTTGGTAAAGATACTTCTGATAATTACCAGGATGGCTTATTGGAGTTATATAAGAAGATCCGCCCAGGTGAGCCTTTATCTGTTGATAGTGCTGAAAGTTTGTTAAATAGTATGTTCTTCGACCCGAGACGGTACGATCTGGCCAAAGTCGGACGATATAAATTCAATAAAAAAGCTTCACTTTAAAAACCGCATCACTGGTCATGTTCTGGCTGAGAATGTGGTGGATACCACAACCGGCGAAATCTTAGCAGAGGCTGGAACGACTGTAGACAAGCAGCTTGCGATTGATATTCAGAATGCAGCTGTTCCGTTCGTGTGGCTGGAAGGTGTGGAGCACAAACAGAAAGTTCTTTCCAACTTAATGGTTGACTTGTCATCCCATGTAAAATTTGATCCAAAGGAAGCCGGGATTACAGAATTAGTATTCTACCCAGCTCTTGAAAAAATTCTGTCAGAAGTTGGAAGCGACGATGAAGAAGCATTAAAGAAAGCAATTCACAGACATGTGAATGAACTGATTCCTAAGCATGTTACAAAGGAAGATATTTTAGCTTCCATTAACTATAACATGCATCTGGAAGAAGAAGTAGGTAACGCAGATGACATCGATCATCTGGGCAACAGAAGAATCCGTGCGGTAGGAGAACTGCTCCAGAATCAGTACCGGATTGGTCTGTCCAGAATGGAACGTGTTGTCCGTGAACGTATGACAACACAGGATATGGATGGCATTACGCCACAGTCTCTGATTAATATCAAGCCGGTTACTGCGGCTGTTAAGGAATTCTTCGGCAGTTCCCAGCTGTCCCAGTTCATGGATCAGAATAACCCGCTTGCTGAGCTTACCCATAAGAGACGTTTATCTGCCTTAGGACCTGGAGGTCTTTCCAGAGACCGTGCCGGATTCGAGGTTCGAGACGTTCATTATACTCATTACGGCCGTATGTGCCCGATTGAGACACCAGAAGGTCCTAACATCGGTCTGATCAACTCCCTTGCTACCTATGCGAGAGTGAATCAGTACGGTTTTGTAGAGGCGCCTTACCGCGTGGTAGATAAAACCAATGTGAACAATCCGATCGTTACCGATGAGGTTGTTTACTTAACTGCAGATGAAGAAGATAACTTTGTTGTTGCTCAGGCCAATGAGCCACTTGATGAGGAAGGACACTTCATCCACAAGAATATTTCCGGACGTTTCCGTGAGGAGACATCCGAATTCCAGAGAAAGAATATTGATTTAATGGACGTTTCTCCGAAGATGGTATTCTCCGTAGCGACAGCCATGATCCCCTTCCTGGAAAACGATGATGCGAACCGTGCGCTCATGGGATCAAACATGCAGCGTCAGGCCGTTCCATTACTGACAACCGACGCTCCTGTTGTAGGAACCGGTATGGAAGCAAAAGCTGCCGTTGACTCCGGTGTGTGCGTAGTTGCAAGAAACTCCGGTGTGGTAGAACGTTCTGCCTCCAACGAAATCATTATCAAACGTGATTCCGATGGCGGAAAAGATGTTTACCGTTTAACCAAGTTTAAGAGAAGCAACCAGTCCAACTGCTACAACCAGAAGCCAATCGTATTTAAGAATAACCATGTGGCAAAGGGAGACGTTATCGCTGACGGTCCTTCTACACAAAAGGGTGAGATCGCTCTTGGTAAGAATCCGCTGATCGGATTCATGACCTGGGAAGGTTATAACTACGAGGATGCGGTTCTCTTAAGTGAGAGACTGGTACAGGAAGATGTCTATACTTCTGTCCACATTGAGGAATACGAGGCAGAAGCCCGTGATACCAAGTTAGGACCGGAAGAGATTACCCGTGATGTTCCTGGTGTCGGCGAGGATGCATTAAAGGATCTTGATGAAAGAGGTATTATCCGTATTGGTGCGGAAGTCCGTGCAGGAGATATCCTTGTTGGTAAGGTAACTCCAAAGGGTGAGACCGAACTGACAGCAGAAGAGAGACTGTTACGTGCAATCTTCGGTGAGAAGGCTAGAGAAGTGCGTGATACTTCCTTAAAAGTACCTCATGGTGCTTACGGTATCATCGTTGATGCTAAAGTATTTACCAGAGAAAATGGTGACGAGCTTTCACCGGGTGTGAACCAGACTGTCCGCATTTACATCGCACAGAAGAGAAAGATTTCTGTTGGTGATAAGATGGCTGGACGTCATGGTAACAAGGGTGTTGTTTCCCGTGTGCTTCCGGTAGAAGATATGCCATTCCTTCCAAACGGCCGTCCTCTCGATATTGTATTAAACCCACTGGGCGTTCCTTCCCGTATGAACATCGGTCAGGTTCTTGAGATCCATTTAAGCCTTGCTGCAAGAGCACTTGGATTTAACATATCCACACCGGTATTTGACGGAGCAAACGAGATTGATATTATGGATACCCTGGACGTAGCCAACGACTATGTAAATATGGATTGGGAAGACTTCCGGGAAAAATATAAAGATACTTTAAGACCTGATGTAATTGAATATCTGGGTGAACATTTAGAGCACAGAGGCTTGTGGAAAGGTGTTCCGCTGAGCAGAGACGGAAAAGTTCGCCTTCGTGACGGACGGACCGGAGAATACTTTGACAGTGCGGTTACCATTGGACACATGCATTATCTGAAACTGCACCATCTGGTTGATGATAAGATCCATGCCCGTTCTACCGGACCATACTCCCTGGTTACACAGCAGCCTCTGGGCGGTAAAGCTCAGTTCGGCGGCCAGCGTTTCGGAGAGATGGAGGTTTGGGCTCTGGAGGCTTATGGTGCTTCCTATACACTACAGGAGATCATGACAGTGAAATCCGATGATGTGGTAGGACGTGTAAAAACCTATGAAGCCATCATTAAGGGAGAGAATATTCCTGAGCCTGGAATTCCGGAATCCTTTAAGGTATTGTTAAAGGAACTTCAGTCACTGGCTCTCGATGTAAGAGTGCTGCGTGATGACAATACAGAGGTTCAGATTGCCGAGAGCACCGATTATGAGGAAACAGATTTAAGATCCATCATTGAAGGCGATAAGCATTACCGCGATGAGGAATCCTTTGGTGAATTAGGTTATCAGAAACAGGAATTCAAGGATGATGAACTGGTAAATGTTGATGAAGAAGAGGATGCGGACGGTATCGACGATTCTTTTGAGGATTTCGATGACGTAGAAATTGACGATTCAGACGAAGAATAATAGAAGGGAGAACCGCTCATGCCTGAAAATAATGAAACTTACCACCCGATGACATTCGATGCCATAAAGATCGGTCTGGCATCTCCGGGAGAAAATTCTGGATTGGTCCCACGGCGAGGTGAAAAAGCCTGAGACGATTAACTACAGAACCTTAAAGCCGGAAAAAGACGGTTTGTTCTGTGAACGGATTTTCGGACCAAGCAAGGACTGGGAATGTCATTGCGGTAAATATAAAAAGATCCGGTATAAAGGCGTTATCTGTGACCGATGCGGCGTTGAAGTAACAAAGGCCAGTGTCAGAAGAGAGCGTATGGGTCATATCCAGCTTGCTGCTCCTGTTTCCCATATCTGGTATTTCAAGGGAATACCAAGCCGTATGGGTCTGATCCTTGATATTTCACCCAGAACACTGGAGAAGGTGCTGTATTTTGCTTCTTATGTTGTTTTGGATGCTGGAAATACAGGCCTTCAGTATAAGCAGGTTTTATCAGAAAAAGAATTCAGAGAAGAAGTGGATAAGTACGGTTACGGTTCCTTCCGTGTGGGAATGGGGGCTGAAGCAATTTTAGAGCTCCTTCATTCCATAGATCTTGAAAAAGATTCTGCGGATTTAAAGAAAGGCTTAAAGGACGCAACCGGACAGAAACGTGCAAGAATTATCAAGAGACTGGAAGTTGTGGAAGCATTCCGCAACTCCGGTAACTTACCAGAGTGGATGATCATGACAGTTGTTCCTGTAATCCCTCCGGATATCCGTCCTATGGTACAGCTGGACGGAGGCCGTTTTGCTACTTCCGACTTAAATGATTTATACAGAAGAATTATTAACCGTAACAACCGTCTGGCTCGTCTTTTGGAGCTGGGTGCACCGGATATCATTGTCCGCAATGAAAAGCGTATGCTTCAGGAAGCGGTTGATGCATTAATCGACAACGGCAGACGTGGCAGACCGGTTACCGGACCTGGAAACCGTGCCTTAAAGTCCTTATCTGATATGTTAAAGGGTAAACAGGGCCGTTTCCGTCAGAACCTTTTAGGTAAACGTGTTGACTACTCCGGACGTTCCGTTATCGTAGTAGGACCAGAACTTAAGATCTATCAGTGTGGTCTTCCAAAAGAGATGGCGATTGAGTTATTCAAACCTTTCGTTATGAAAGAGCTTGTCTCCAATGGTACAGCACACAACATTAAAAATGCAAAGAAGATGGTAGAACGTCTTCAGACAGAGGTATGGGATGTCTTAGAGGATGTTATCAAAGAGCATCCGGTTATGTTAAACCGTGCGCCTACCCTTCACAGACTGGGAATCCAGGCATTCGAGCCGATTCTGGTAGAAGGTAAGGCAATTAAGCTTCATCCTCTTGTTTGTACCGCATTTAATGCCGACTTCGATGGTGACCAGATGGCGGTTCATCTGCCTCTTTCCGTAGAAGCTCAGGCAGAGTGCCGTTTCCTTCTGCTCTCTCCAAACAACTTGTTAAAGCCTTCCGACGGTGGTCCTGTAGCAGTACCATCTCAGGATATGGTCCTTGGTATCTATTACCTGACACAGGAAAGACCTGGTGCCAAGGGAGAGGGAATGGTATTCAAAAGCATTAATGAAGCAATTCTTGCTTATGAAAACCAGGCAGTTACCCTTCATTCCAGAATCAAGGCAAGAGTCAGCAAGAAAATGCCTGATGGTACCGTATTAAGCGGAGTTGTAGAATCCACAGTAGGACGTTTCATATTCAATGAGATCGTTCCTCAGGATCTTGGTTTCGTAGATCGTTCCATTCCAGGCAATGAGCTTTTAATGGAAGTCGATTTCCATGTAGGCAAGAAGCAGTGTAAGCAGATCCTTGAAAAAGTTATTAACGTTCACGGAGCTGTACAGACCGCAGAAACTCTGGATGACATTAAGGCCATTGGTTACCGTTACTCAACTAAGGCAGCCATGACAGTATCCATTTCCGACATGACTGTGCCGGAGAGCAAACCGAAGCTGATCGCAGATGCCCAGGCAACGGTTGACCAGATTGCAAAGAACTTCCGCCGTGGTCTTATCACAGAGGAAGAGCGTTATAAAGAAGTAATTGACACATGGAAAACAACCGATGATCAGTTGACCCATGACCTGCTGACAGGACTTGATAAGTACAACAACATCTATATGATGGCAGATTCCGGAGCCCGTGGTTCTGATAAACAGATCAAACAGCTTGCAGGTATGCGTGGACTTATGGCAGATACAACCGGTCACACCATCGAACTTCCTATTAAGTCAAACTTCCGTGAAGGTCTTGACGTATTGGAGTACTTTATCTCTGCTCATGGAGCTCGTAAGGGACTTTCCGATACAGCGCTCCGAACCGCCGACTCTGGTTATCTGACCAGACGTCTGGTAGACGTATCCCAGGATATGATTATCAGAGAGATCGACTGCTGTGAAGGCAAAGATATTCCGTTTATGGAGATCAAGGCATTTACAGACGGACAGGAAACCATAGAAAGCCTGGAAGAGCGTATCACAGGAAGATTTATCGCAGAAACCATTACAGATCCGGATACAGGAGAAGTAATTGTAAAAGCAAACCACATGTGTACTCCTAAACGTGCGGGAGCAGTTATGAAAGTGCTCAATAAGATGGGGCGTGATTCTATCAAGATCCGCAACGTTCTTACCTGCAAATCCCATCAGGGTGTCTGCGCAAAATGTTACGGAGCCAACATGGCAACCGGACAGCCGGTTCAGGTTGGTGAGGCAGTTGGTATTATTGCAGCCCAGTCAATCGGAGAACCAGGTACACAGCTGACCATGCGTACGTTCCATACCGGCGGTGTTGCCGGTGGCGATATTACACAGGGTCTTCCCCGTGTCGAGGAACTTTTTGAGGCACGTAAGCCGAAGGGTCTTGCTATTATTGCAGAATTCCCAGGTGTAGTTGCCATTAAAGATACGAAAAAGAAACGTGAAATTATCATTACTGAGAACGAAACAGGAAATTCAAAGACTTATCTGATTCCTTATGGTTCCAGAATCAAGGTTCAGGATGGTCAGGTACTGGAAGCCGGTGATGAGCTGACAGAAGGTAGTGTAAATCCTCATGACATCTTAAAGATTAAGGGTGTTCGTGCCGTACAGGATTATATGATCCAGGAAGTACAGCGTGTATACCGTCTGCAGGGTGTTGAGATTAATGATAAGCACGTTGAGATGATCGTAAGACAGATGCTTAAGAAGATCAAAATAGAAGAAAGCGGAGACAGCGATGTTCTTCCAGGAACTTCTATGGACGTTCTTGACTATAATGATTTAAATGATGCCCTTCTTGCCGAAGGCAAAGAGCCGGCAGACGGAAAGCAGGTAATGCTTGGTATCACCAAAGCATCTCTGGCTACCGATTCATTCCTGTCAGCTGCTTCCTTCCAGGAGACCACTAAGGTTCTGACTGAAGCTGCCATTAACGGTAAAGTGGATCATTTAATCGGATTAAAAGAGAATGTTATCATCGGTAAGCCGATTCCTGCCGGTACAGGTATGAAACGTTACCGCACCATTAACTTAAGCACAGATGCTGCTTGTGAGGAAAGTGATGAGATCCTTTTAACTGATGATGATGAGATTCTGTTATCTGATGACAACTTTGATGATGCAGAAGAGATTTTAGCCATTAGTGAAGGTGAAATAGAAGAATAAGTACGAAGATGCCCTGACAGGTTTTCCTGTCAGGGCGTTTTTTTTATGGAAATGACAATATTCTATAATATTTGCATAATTAAACTTGATTTTTCTCTTTTTTTTAATGCTATAATCATAAAAAAAGGAGGTAAAAACAATGAGGAAGTTTGAGCGGAGTGTATTCCCTTATCTGCTGCTTGCTCCTACTTTAATTATATTCGGCCTGTTTTTGTTCTTTCCGGCAGTAAATGGGTTGTGGATATCACTGACAAAGTGGGACGGGATAAATCCTCAGGTATTTGTGGGGATTCAAAATTATATCAAGCTGTTTTCGGACCGGGGATTCTGGAATTCGTTTCTCCGAACCATTTTCTTTACCGGGGTTTCAGTTCCCCTTGTCTATGTATCGGCCATGGGTCTGGCCTTGTTATTGTCGGGAGCCAGAAAAGGAAATGATTTCTTCCGGGCTGTTTTCTACTGGCCTACCATGATTTCCAGTATCATAGTAGGACTGACCTGGAGATTCCTTCTGGGAGAAGAATTCGGCGTCATTAATTATCTTCTCACTGTAATGGGACACTCCCCTGTTAAATGGCTGACGAATCAGAATTATTCCATGGGGGTGGTAATCTTTGTGACTGCATGGAGTATGTCCGGTTATTACATGGTCATGTTCATATCAGGAATTAAGGCTATCTCTGAAACTTATTATGAGGCGGCACGCATCGATGGTGCAGGTTTTTACCATCAGTTTCGCTACATCACGCTGCCGCTTCTAAAACCAACCAGCCTTCTGGTTCTGGTTTTATCCACTGTGACTATCATAAAAACATATCCGCTGGTATATGCTCTGACCCAGGGTGGACCTGCAGGTGCTACTAAGTTTATGGTTCAGACGATTCAGGAAACCGGTTTTGAAAAAAATCAGATGGGTTATGCCAGCGCGATGACCATGATCCTATTCGTGCTGCTGGCAATGTTTACAGTGATACAGTTTAAGGTAAATAAAGGAGGTGAGCAGGATGCAGACTAAGGGCAGGAAATATTTTTTAAACGGAGTGACATGGGCAATTTTGCTGATTCTGACCTTTTTATTCCTGATCCCCATTCTATGGGTGATTGGTTCCTCCTTTAAAAGTACAGGAGAACTGTTTTCCTGGCCGCCTAGCCTGATTGGAAAAAACCCATCCTTTTCCAATTACCAGAAGGCATTGGAAGAAGGGCATTTCGGAATTTATTTTTTCAATACCGTGTTTACCAGTGTTACAGCCACGTTCCTTACCATAGTGGTAAATGTAATGTCAGGCTACGCCTTTGCTAAATACCGGTTTAAAGGGGATAAAATTTTATTTGGTATTGTACTGGCAACACTGATGATTCCCCTGGAAGTTATCATGATTCCCATATTTAAGGTTATTGTGGCAACCGGTCTTTACAACAAATTATGGGGACTGATTATTCCAGCTGTGGCATCCCCCACTGCCGTGTTTTTGGTAAGACAGTATTACGTAGGAATTCCGGATGCCTATATGGAAGCGGCCAGAATTGACGGAGCGTCGGAAACCAGCATTTTAATGCGGATTATGCTTCCTCTGGCAAAACCGGTAATCTCTGTGCTTTGTATTTTCTCCTTTATGTGGAGATGGAATGATTACCTTTGGCCCAAGCTGGTGATTAACAGCAAAGAGCGTTACACCATACAGCTTGCGCTTGCAAATTACTCCGGTGAATATTCAGTTGACTGGAACAGCCTTCTGGCCATGTCGGTGATATCCATGATTCCGGTAATCATTGTGTTTGTGACACTGCAGAGTCATATCATAGGCGGCATGACAGCCGGAGGAGTAAAAGAGTAAATGGGAGGAAAGAGAGCATGAAGCACTTGGAATATCCGCTGTTTGCGGAAGGATTTGTAAACCGCTTCCTCATAAGTGAGGTTCATACCCAGGTCCGGGAATTTACCAGATCTACTTTAAGCGGAAGAGTCAATGAATGGCTGAAGAAAGGATTTGCCATTCATGAGAATCCCTGCAGGAAAGAATTTTTAGAGGAACGGAGACGGGAAGTTCCCGATTATCCTGATTTTACTAAACTGTCAGAGGACAATAAGTTAAAACAATATTTCCCATTTGGAAATCCGGGAATCGATGCATCAGGCTTTTATTACCGTCCTACTTATTTAAGAATGTATGGTTTTACCACGCTCTGGTCTGATGTAGCAAACACCATAGATTTTGAGCTGGAGACCTGCGGCGGGTTAACAGTCTGGGCGAATGAACAGCTGATCTGCGACTTCACACCATTTACCAGAAATCTGGTTAAAAAAACAACAGTTTCCATCCCTCTTTTAAAAGGGGAAAATTCACTGGTGGTGTGTCTTGATGATCTGGCAGAGCGGGATACGGATTACTATTTCCGAATAAAGCGTCTGGGAGGAGCCGATCTAAAGATACTGATTCCAGTGAAAGAAGAAGTAAATGAAGGCGTTTTAACAAAAATGGAACAGATGTTAAACGCAATGAGCTTTGATAAAGAGGCTTATATCAGCGAATCTATAAAAATGAATCTTATCAATCCGTTTGAAACAAACCTTGACCTGGAAGTTATAATAACTCCCGGCGAATTTATAGAAAAAATGGAACAATCATGGAAGCTTATAAAAACGAGAAAATATACCATGGAGCCATACCAAAAGGGGCTGGAGCTGTTCCATACCGATGACATTTCACCAGGATATTATTATTTTACTGTTGTACTCACCTATCAGGGAATCGCCATAAAGAGAAATCGGGAATCAGCTGGTGCGGGAAGAATTCCTCTTAAGCGGAAATGAAGACAGCAGCATCCGCAAAAAACTGGCAATGGATGCAGTAATCCGTTTTGCTCCTGACAATACATATAAAGCGGCTGCCTTACTTTATATGAATCAGGATTGTCAGCAAGCAGAAGCAATTCTGATGGAAGAGCTGGAAGGAGTGAGAAGCAGAAAAGACTGTTCTGATTTTCATTTTATCATCATGATTTACATTTACCGGATGTTCCATAGCCGTATTTCTGACACATTAAAGAATGCTCTGGAAGAAACCATGGTTCAGTACAGATACTGGATTGATGAACCTGGGGACGATGTAATGTGGTTTTTCAGCGAAAATCATGCACTCCTTTTTCATTGCTGTCAGTATTTGACCGGAACCTACCTGCCTGACCGTATTTTTACCAACAGTGGCAAAACGGGGGCAGAGGTAAAGGAAAGAGGAGAAGAGCTGCTTCATCAATGGTTTGACGACTTTTTCCGGGAATTTATTACAGAATGGAATTCCAACGCCTATATTCCAGTCGATGTGCTTGGAATCGGCACCCTTTATAATCTGACTGAGGAAGATAATCCGCTCCATAAAAAAGCGCAAAAGGCACTGGATATGATATTCTATTCTCTGACGGTCAACGCCCATAAGGGAGCTGTAATGACCAGCTTTGGCAGGAGTTATGAAAAGGAGATGAAGGGAAATTACAATGCGGGTACTACCTCCCTGCTTTATGTTGCATATAATGCTGGGTATTTAAACAGAGCCTGTATAGGTTACATTTCTCTCATACTTGGAAATTATGAACCTCCAATGGAGTATAAAAAGTATGCGGTAATAGACGAAGAGGAAGAAATGATCTTTGAAAATACACAGGGATTTGAAAATCACGTCAATCTCTATCTTTACAAAAATAACCGTGCTCTTTTGTCCACTGCAGTCGGTTTTAAGCCATTTGAGAAAGGATATCAGGAGCATATCTTACAGGCAACAATCGATGAGACGGCTCAGGTCTTCATCAATCACCCGGGAGAAGCGTTTCCCTATGGAAGCGGCAGACCAAATTTCTGGGCAGGCAACGGTGTACTTCCCCTTGGTGCTCAATTTGAAAATACTGCAGTTTTAAGATTTCATATTGAGGAAGAAGAAAGGATTGGTTATACTCATGCTTACATTCCAATCAGTGCATTTTCCCGTTATAAGGGAGAAGATGGCGTCCTGGTGCTGGAAAAGGATGGGGCCTATATTGCAGTAAAAGCCCTTCAGGGACTTACCATACAGGAACACGGGCCCAATCAGTTCCGTGAATTTATCAGCCAGGGCAGAGATAATGTATGGGTCGTGCGGGTAGGCAGCTTAAGAGAAGACCAAAGTCTTGATGATGTTTTTGATGCTTTTAAAACTTGTCATCAACATGGACGGAACCAGCACTTCTGTTACAGATGAAAATGGGACAGAGTATCTTCTTGAGAAAGAAATCATATTAAAGGTCAACGGGGAAACCGTATACCATTATCCGCAGACAGTAGAAGGCACAATCAGATGGAGGAAAAAGACGACGTGATAGATTTAAAGACATTAGAAGAGAAACTAAATCTGGTATCAGAGAAAATGATGGTTTTAAAAAATAACGGCATGAAAGAAGTATACCCCATCAGCCTGATTGACTTTAATTGTTGGGAATGGCCCCAGGGAGTGGGAATATTCGGTCTTTATAAGTATTATGAGGTTAGCGGAAAGCAGGAGATTCTCGATTCCATCATTGACTGGTATGATAACCGGATCAGGGAGGGAATACTGGAACGGAACGTAAATACGACTTCTCCCATGCTCACCCTTACTTATCTATATGAAAAAACGGGAAAACCAGAATATCTGGAGTTTATCAAAGACTGGGCTGACTGGATCATGAAAGATCAAAAGCTGATCCGCACAGGAGATGGCTGCTTCCAGCATATGATAACCGGAAGTGCCAATGATGACGAGATTCTCATTGATACACTGTTTATGGCAGTGCTATTTCTGGCAAGAGCCGGTAAGCTTCTTGACCGAAAAGATTATTATGATGAGGCAAATTATCAGATCCTTTCTCATATTAAATACTTATTAAATAAAGAAGAGGGGCTGTTTTACCACGGTTTTAACTTTAAAAGAAACGATAACTACGGTAAAGTTTTATGGGGAAGAGGAAACTGCTGGTACACCATAGTCATCATGGAGCTTTTGGAGGACATTCCTATGGATGAAGGCCTGAAGCGGTATTTCTTAAGTGTTTATAAAAATCAGGTGGATGCGCTGAAACAGTATGCAGATCCCAAAACCGGCTTATGGCATACCATTATAGATGATGATTCTTCCTATATAGAGATATCCTGCAGCGCTGCATTCCTGTATGGAATTATGAAAGGGGTGCGCCTCGGAATATTAAAGAAAGAAGATTATCATGAGCTGATCCAGCTGGGAATGAAAAATCTTTTAAATTATATTGATGAAGATGGGACTGTTATAAATGTTTCCTATGGAACTCCTATCGGGCTTAACGGAGAATTTTATAAGACAATCCCGTGCTGCCCGATGACTTATGGACAGGCACTTGTTATACTGGTGCTGCAAGAGGCTATGAATACTGCTTGGCATTAGAAGGGACTGGTTGTGGAGATGAAAGAACGGGTTTTTTTTGAAGAATTTGACTCATTGTATTATTTTCATGGAGGCTCTGAAAACTGGGCTATGCAGGGGTTTCACTTTCACAACCAGTATGAAATTATTCTGTTTCTTACAGACGGAGCTTTGATGGAAGTTGGAAACCGCACGTATCATGTAAGATCGGGTGACTTATTTCTCATTAACAACAAGGAGTATCACCGCACCAGCGGTGCTGCGGGGAAAACCTATTACAGGTATGTCCTCATGTTTGAGCCGGAGCTGTTAACCCTGATGGCAGAGGTGTTTCATTACGACTTCTCCCGCTTTTTTGAGAACCGCCCTGATCCTTTTCTGCATCGTCTTCATTTGTGCGGGGAGAATCTTCAGAAAGTAGAAAAACTGTTTGAAAAAATAGAGCAGAGTATACATTCCCAGAACAGAGACAGGGCTGAATCAACGGTGAGAATCAAGCTTTCCATACTGGAGCTGATTGCCTCCATTAATGAGATGTACCAGTTTTATGGAAAGGGAGAAAAACAAACCGGCTCAGGAGTTTATAGAAAAACAGGAAGAGGAATTTAAAGATCCCGTTCTTTACCGGGAGAGAATTGAACAGTTAAAGAAGTATATTGCATCTCATGTGGAAGAACGACTGGATTTAAATGAGATTTCCAGCCGGTTTTATATGAACCGCTATTATTTGAGCCACTATTTTAAAAAGGAGACGGGCTTTTCCCTGACCCAGTATGTGGCAAACCAGAAAATCATTGCGGCAAAGGCCCTGCTAAAGGAAGGACACTCTGTGACCGATGTTGCGCTGGCACTTTCCTATAACAGTGACAGCCATTTTATCTCAGTATTTAAGAAAATGACTGGAATTACACCGAAAAAGTACGCTCAGTCAAAAGAGAGCAAAAAAGAATGATTTCATGTCTGAAATATGAGGTTTTTGTATTGCCGCAAATGTTAAAATGAATGTACTAAATCACAAAGGAGAGGTATTTTATGAAAAAAATGGTATCGTGGCTGCTTATGGGGGCATTGGCGCTTGGAACCTTAACCGGTTGTTCTGGCGGGGGGAAAAGCAGAGAGCAAGGAGAAAAAACTTGAAGTAGTCTGGTTCAGCGACAACAAGGAAGGTGAATCTTTCATGAAGCTGGCAGATGCGTATATGAAAGAACATCCAGACATTAAAATCGAGCTGATTGAGGTTCCTTACTCAGATTTGGAAAGCAAGATTAAGAACATGATTAATGGAAAGGAAGCTCCGGCAATTGCCAGACTCACCAATTTAGGACCGTTTCAGAACCAGCTGGTTGATCTGGGGCAATACGTATCAAACAAAGATGAATTTGTAAACAGCTTTGGAGAAGGCTTAAAATTTGTATTTGATGATAAGGTGCTGGCAGCGCCTATGGATGTAACTGCTAACGGACTTATTTATAATAAAACTGCTTTTGAGAAGGCCGGCGTCGCTGTACCCCAGTCTGAGGATGAGATCTGGACCTGGGATGAGTGGAAGACAGCCATGAAAACCGTAATGGAAAAAGGCGGCTGCAAATACGGTCTGGTATATGATAAATCTCCCCAGCGGTTTACAACCCTTCTTTACCAGGCAGGAGGCGGTCTTTTAAATAAGGATCTCAATGCTTCCGATTTTAATACCGAAGAAAACAAACATGCCATACAATTTTTTAAAGATCTTCATGACGAGGAAATCGTTCCCTCCTCTGTATGGCTTGGCTCAGAAAATCCAAACAACTTATTCCGTACCGGTCAGGTGGCAATGCATTTTTCCGGAAGCTGGATGATCGCCAATTACAAAGATCAGATCACTGATTTTGACTGGGGTGTGACCTATCTTCCTAAAGAAGCAATGCGTTCTTCCGTACCTGGAGGAAAGTATCTGGCTGCATTCCAGAACACCGGAGTGGAAAAGGAAGCAGCAGAATTCATTGAATGGATCTCTAAGGCTGAGAACAATGCAAAGTACTGCGAAGAGAACAGCTACTTATCTCAGGTAAAAGGAAATGAGAGCTTAAACTATGCCTTTGGAAAAGAATATTTTAATATCTTTTCAAAGGAACTGGCTGCAACCTCATCACGTCCAGGATCAGAGTGGGGGTATCAGGCTTTAACCGGAGCAGTGCAGGGCGATCTCCGGGACAAGCTGGTGGAAGTTCTTGCAGGAAAACTGTCTGTTGATCAGTATACGGAAGAAATGGATGGTCTGATTAACGAAAAGCTGAAAGAACTGAAACAATAACAAAATAAAAAAATCCGGATCGCTGTAAACTATCATTACAGCGGTCCATTTTTTTGCAATTATATCTAAAAAAGAAAACCTTGACAAAAAAAAACAATATGTATATAATAATTAGGCGTGCATAAACGCGTCATGTTTTTGTGCGTAAATTAAGCTGAAGATGACAGCAACCACAGACAATATCACAGGAGGTGAATGGAATGCCAACATTTAATCAGTTAGTAAGAAAGGGCAGACAAACAGGCGTTAAGAAATCCACAGCACCAGCTCTGCAGAAGGGTTACAACTCTTTACAGAAGAAGGCGACTGACATTTCTGCTCCTCAGAAAAGAGGCGTTTGTACAGCAGTAAAAACTGCAACCCCTAAGAAACCTAACTCTGCTCTCAGAAAGATCGCCAGAGTTCGTCTTTCAAACGGAATCGAAGTAACAAGCTACATCCCAGGTGAGGGTCACAACCTTCAGGAGCATAGCGTTGTTTTAATTCGCGGCGGTAGAGTAAAAGATTTACCAGGTACCAGATATCATATCGTTAGAGGTACACTGGATACTGCAGGAGTAGCGAACAGAAGACAGGCTCGTTCCAAATACGGTGCTAAGAGACCTAAAGAGAAAAAATAATTAATACCACACATTTGAAATTCTAGTGCCGGACTTTAGATATTGAACCTGTAGGTTGCAGGATTATATAGATAGAAACCGAGCGCGAACGCAACTTCAATGTTTGTGAGTACCGAGGATCTAATGAATAGCTGTTTATTCGTATGAAAAGACGGCGATATTAAGGAGGGAAGTAACGTGCCACGTAAAGGACATACTCAAAAAAGAGACGTATTAGCAGACCCGCTTTACAATAACAAGGTTGTTACTAAGTTAATTAACAACATTATGTTAGATGGTAAAAGAGGTGTTGCTCAGAAGATCGTATACGGTGCATTCGGCCGTATCGAAGCAAAAGCCGGCAAACCAGCCGTTGAAGTCTTCGAAGAAGCGATGAACAACATTATGCCTGTACTTGAGGTAAAGGCAAAACGTATCGGTGGAGCTACTTATCAGGTACCGATCGAAGTTAAACCAGAAAGAAGACAGGCATTGGCCCTGAGATGGATTACTCTTTACTCACGTAAAAGAGGAGAGAAGACTCAGGAAGAGAGACTGGCAAATGAGCTCCTTGATGCTGCTAACAACACCGGTGCAGCTGTAAAGAAGAAAGAAGATATGCACAAGATGGCTGAAGCAAACAAGGCATTTGCTCACTACAGATTCTAATAGGAGGAAAAAGCTTTGGCTGGAAGAGAATATCCATTGGAAAGAACCAGAAATATTGGTATTATGGCCCATATTGATGCAGGTAAGACTACATTAACCGAGCGTATCCTCTATTATACTGGTGTAAACTACAAAATCGGTGATACTCATGAAGGAACTGCAACCATGGACTGGATGGAGCAGGAACAGGAAAGAGGTATCACAATTACTTCAGCAGCTACAACATGCCACTGGACCATGCACGAGAACACCAAGGTTAAACCAGGTGCGTTAGAGCATCGTATCAATATCATTGATACTCCAGGACACGTTGACTTTACTGTTGAGGTTGAGCGCTCCCTTCGAGTGCTTGACGGTGCAGTTGGCGTATTCTGCGCTAAGGGCGGTGTTGAACCACAGTCCGAGAACGTATGGCGTCAGGCTGATACCTACAACGTACCCCGTATGGCATTCATCAACAAGATGGATATCATGGGTGCAAACTTTTTCGGTGCAGTAGAGCAGATCAAGACTCGTCTTGGTAAGAATGCAATCTGCATCCAGCTTCCTATCGGAGCAGAAGATGAATTCAAAGGAATTATCGATCTGTTTGAGATGAAAGCTTATATCTACAACGATGACAAGGGTGATGACATCACCGTTACTGATATCCCTGAGGATATGAAAGACGATGCTGAGCTTTACCATGGAGAGTTAGTAGAGAAGATCTGCGAATTAGACGATGATCTGATGATGCAGTTCTTAGAGGGTGAAGAGCCTTCTGTTGAAGAATTAAAGAAAGGTTTAAGAGTTGCAACCTGTGACTGTAGAGCCATTCCTGTATGCTGCGGAAGCGCATACAGAAACAAAGGCGTTCAGAGACTCCTTGATGCAATTCTTGAATTTATGCCAGCTCCTACTGACATTCCTTCTATTAAGGGTGTTGATATGGATGGCAATGAAATTGAACGTCATTCTTCTGATGAAGAACCGTTCTCAGCACTTGCATTTAAGATCATGACTGACCCGTTCGTTGGAAAGCTTGCGTTCTTCCGTGTATATTCCGGTATTATGAATTCCGGTTCTTATGTACTGAATGCAACAAAAGGCAAAAAAGAGCGTGTTGGACGTATCCTTCAGATGCATGCTAACAAGAGAAGCGAGTTAGAAAAAGTATATTCTGGTGATATCGCAGCAGCTGTTGGTTTTAAATTTACCACAACTGGTGATACCATCTGTGATGAACAGCATCCGGTAATTCTTGAATCCATGGAATTCCCAGAGCCAGTTATCGATATCGCTATCGAGCCAAAGACCAAAGCTGGTCAGGGCAAGATGGGCGAAGCTTTGGCAAAGCTTGCTGAAGAAGATCCTACATTCCGTGCGAAGACCAACCAGGAAACTGGTCAGGTTATCATCTCCGGTATGGGTGAGCTTCACCTTGAGATCATCGTTGACCGTCTGCTTCGTGAGTTTAACGTAGAAGCAAACGTAGGTGCTCCTCAGGTTGCTTACAAAGAAACCTTTACAAAGCCAGTTGATGTTGACAGCAAGTATGCAAAACAGTCTGGTGGACGTGGTCAGTACGGTCACTGTAAGGTTCGCTTTGAGCCTATGGATGCCAACGGCGAAGAACTGTTCAAGTTCGAATCAGCTGTTGTCGGCGGTTCTATTCCGAAAGAGTACATTCCTGCAGTTGGGGAAGGTATTGAGGAAGCAACCAAAGCTGGTATTCTTGGCGGATTCCCTGTAGTAGGTGTTAAAGCTACTGTATACGACGGTTCTTACCATGAAGTCGATTCCAGTGAAATGGCATTCCACATTGCCGGTTCTATGGCGTTTAAGGATGCGATGAACAAGGGCGGTTCCATTCTTCTTGAGCCGATCATGAAAGTGGAAGTAACTATGCCGGAAGATTATATGGGCGACGTTATCGGTGATATCAACTCCCGTCGTGGCCGTATCGAAGGTATGGAAGATATCGGCGGCGGTAAGATGATCAAAGCATACGTTCCGCTTTCCGAGATGTTTGGTTATTCCACAGATTTACGATCCAGAACACAGGGTCGTGGTAACTTCTCTATGTTCTTTGAGAAATATGAGCAGGTACCGAAGAATATCCAGGAAAAAGTTCTTACAGAGAAAAAGGGCAAATAATTCCTAACAGGTTCCACTGGATTCCGGGCTGTGAAGTCCGCCCGGAATCCCTCAAATAGGCTTGAAAATAGTGCACAAATAGCATATAATAAAAAACAGCCTAACATAAAATGATAGCTCTAAACGAGCATAAATTAAGGAGGACGTTATAAAATGGCTAAAGCTAAGTTTGAAAGAAACAAAACCCATTGTAACATCGGTACCATCGGTCACGTTGACCACGGTAAAACAACTTTAACAGCTGCTATCACAAAGACACTTCATGAGAGATTAGGTACTGGACAGGCAGTAGCTTTCGAGAACATCGATAAGGCTCCAGAAGAGAGAGAGCGTGGAATCACTATCTCTACTTCTCACGTTGAGTATGAGACAGAGAAAAGACACTATGCACACGTTGACTGCCCAGGACATGCTGACTACGTTAAGAACATGATCACTGGTGCTGCTCAGATGGATGGCGCTATCTTAGTTGTAGCTGCTACCGATGGTGTTATGGCTCAGACAAGAGAGCACATCCTGCTTTCTCGTCAGGTAGGCGTTCCTTACATCGTTGTATTCATGAACAAATGTGATATGGTTGACGATGCTGAGTTACTTGAGTTAGTAGACATGGAAATCCGTGAGCTGTTAAACGAGTATGAATTCCCAGGCGATGATACACCAATCATCCAGGGTTCTGCTTTAAAGGCTCTTGAAGATCCTACAAGTGTTTGGGGCGACAAAGTTCTTGAATTAATGAAGGCAGTTGACGAGTGGGTTCCAGATCCAGTTCGTGAAACAGATAAGCCTTTCTTAATGCCTATCGAGGACGTTTTCTCAATCACAGGTCGTGGTACTGTTGCTACTGGTAGAGTAGAGCGTGGTACATTACATGTATCTGACGAAGTTGAAATCATCGGTATCCATGAAGAAACACGTAAAGTTGTTGTAACTGGTATCGAAATGTTCCGTAAGTTACTTGACGAAGCTCAGGCTGGTGATAACATCGGTGCATTACTTCGTGGTGTTCAGAGAACTGAAATCGAAAGAGGACAGTGTCTTGTTAAACCAGGTTCTGTAAAATGCCATAAGAAATTTACAGCTCAGGTTTACGTTCTGACAAAAGATGAAGGTGGACGTCATACTCCTTTCTTCAACAACTACAGACCTCAGTTCTACTTCAGAACAACTGACGTTACTGGTGTTTGCGATTTACCAGCTGGCACAGAGATGTGTATGCCTGGTGATAACGTAGAAATGTCTGTTGAACTGATCCACCCAATCGCTATGGAGCAGGGTCTTCGTTTCGCTATTCGTGAAGGCGGACGTACTGTAGGTTCAGGTAGAGTTGCTACAATCATTGAATAATTGAATTTAAAGGCCGAGCCCTTTGTTTATAAGGGTTTCGGCTTTTTTTATTATTAAGAGCCATAAAAAGTTATACGCATTTATCCCCCTTAAGGTTTTATTACAAATACGTAATAAAAACGTTATTGAAAAAATGAGGGAAATTAGGTATCATGGTAGGGTATCTGAAAATGACTGCATGGAGGGAATGCGAAGATGAAAAAAATAAAATTAGGCAGAGTCTTTACCGGACTATTGGCAGCTGGATTTTTATGCTGTGCCTCTGCTTTTGTTTCGTTAGCGGATGAAGTGTTTTCCGATGATCAGGCTGTGATTCAGTCTTGTCTCGTTAATTCTGATTTAACCAGCGTAACAGTTAAGGTTTCAAATCATGCACCAGCTGAGGGAACGGATGGTGTGCTTTATCTGGTAGAGCTTCAGCCCTATCAAAACAGCCTGGAAGGAAGAACTGATTATGCAGCAAAAGCATCTTTGGGAGATTCAGCCGCATTCACTTTTTCATTGAACCGCAACACATTACAGGATCGACTCTACAGCAGATTTGTAGTGGCAGTCTGGGATGGGAATAAGTACATACCTGTGAGCAAGCCTCATTACATAACAAATCCGGAGGCAGTGGCAGCAAATAAAAGCAAATTCAATGATCCTCTTACCAAAAAGGGCTTAAACATTGAACTTAACATGCTGGGAGACGCATTTGAACTTGGAGTGAAGCACGTTGCAACGAATATCTCATTCCATCAGATTCTGGGTCAGGGAATTGATTATCAGTATGATGGCAAGATGTATCATTTTGATGCTAATGTTATTAAGGGTTATGACGATACCATCAGTGCGCTGTCAGGAAAAGGCATGACTGTAACTGCAATTATTTTGAATGGCTGGAATCCTTCAACACCGGATCTGATTTATCCTGGCACTAAGAAAACATCCAATGCATTTTACTACTTATTCAATACTGCAACACCGGAAGGCTTTGAACAGACAAGAGCGATTGCGTCATTTCTGGCAGAACGTTATAGCGGATCCAATCCTAATCATGGGAAGATATCCAACTGGATTATTGGAAACGAAATTAACAATCAGCAGTGGAACTATGTAGGGGCAAGGGATTTAACCAGCTATGTCCAGGCATACCAGAATGCGTTCCGTGTATTCTACACTGCAATTAAAAGCACCAGTGCCAATGACAGAGTTTATTATTCCCTGGATTATAACTGGAATAATGAGATTGATAATAAGCTGAAATACGGCGGCAGACAGATCGTCGATACATTTAATTCCATTGCTAACCAACAGGGACAGATGGACTGGGGATTATCTTATCACCCATATCCGTGCCCCATGACAGAACCGGAATTCTGGGATGATGATAAAACCGGATTGATTAAGAATGATTTTAATTCTCCGGTAATTAATTTTAAGAATTTAACCACTCTTACTGACTATATGGCTCAGGACAGTCTGAAGTCGCCTACTGGACAGGTAAGACATATTATTCTGACAGAACAGGGATTTACGGCAAGAACCCAGTCAGGACAGGACGTTTCCCAGGTACAGGCTGCGGCATATGCTTACTCCTATTACATGGTTGACAGTAACCCTTATATCGATGCTTACATCTTAAGCCGTCAGGTTGACGCTCCGCTGGAAGTAAGAAGCGGTCTGGCATTCGGACTTTGGGCTTGTGATATGAATAAGGGAGACGATATTGTGGCAACGAAACGACGCAAGATCTGGCAGGTGTTCCACGATATTGATAAGAAAGAGCACTTTGGAGACCACCGAGTTTGCTAAATCCATTATTGGAATACAGAAGTGGTCCGACGTGGTTCCTAATTTCAAATGGAGATCATTAGAGAAATAAAATGAAAGGTTGTCATGATAATTCATGACAGCCTTTTGGCGTATTAAGATCTTAACAATTATGAAACACAAGAGTGACTGCAAATATATTATACTATAAAAAGTCATATACATTGGATTTGCTGAATCCGGTATTCATCTAATATTTTTACACAAAGGAGAACATATGGAAATTACCACCATACTGGGCGTTATAATCGGTATTATAGCTGTTGTCGGCGCAATGATATTTAAACACATTGATTTTGCTGTTCTTTTAAATCCTGCAGCATTTTTTGTTATTATTGTTGGAACGGTTGCCACGATTTTAAATTCATATCCTGGCGAGAACGTTAAAGTAATCGGATCTCTTTTCAGGGTCCTGTTTACGAAGAAAAAGGTCAGTCAGAAGCTGAGATGATAGAACTGATGTATGAACTTGCTAAGAAAGCACGTTCAGAAGGATTATTATCCCTGGAGGCAAAGGCGGAAGAACTGGAAGATCCATTTTTAAAAAAAGGAATCCGGTTACTTGTTGATGGAACAGGAGAAGAGGTTATTGAGGATATACTGGAGACAGAAATCGGTGCCATGGAAAAACGCCATGAAATTAATGCCAGCATCTTTTCATCTGCCGGTACCTATGCCCCTACCCTGGGTGTTCTGGGTGCGGTTTTTGGTTTGATTGCTGCCATGTCCTCAATCAATGATACGGAACGAATGGCGGAAGCGATTGCCGCCGCGTTTATTGCAACCATACTTGGTATTTTTACCGGATATGTATTATGGAATCCATTTGCAAGAAAACTGAAAGTAAAAAGCCAGCAGGAAGTTATGGCGAAAGAGATCATCCTAAAAGGTATTATATCCATGCAGCACGGGGATTCTCCCTTTGTACTTCGGGAGAAATTACTTGCTTCTCTTCCTAAATATAAGCAGAAAAAGATTGAAGAGCAGCAGAATAAAAAGGAATAGGGTGATTACATATGTCAAAAAAGAGAGAGCAGGTACATCAGGAAGAGGAAGCTGGAGAGGCATGGCTTTTGCCGTATTCAGATTTGATGACGTTGCTGTTGGCAGTTTTCATCGTTCTTTTTGCTGTCAGCAAAATTGATGCCCAAAAAGCGCAGCAGATTTCTCAGGAATTTTCCTCTTCCATGATGAACAAAGATTATAATAGTAAAGGCTCCGGTTCGGGTTCCGGCTCTGGCTCTGGATCAGGACAGGCTGCCCCTCTTGAAAGCAGTACACCATCTGATGCGTCTCCAGAAGGCGGACCTTTAAATATTGAGACGGAAAGCGAGTTGGAAAGCTTTTTAGGGGAATATGAACTAAAAAAACTTGAAACTCTGAAGGGTGAAATTGATACCAGGCTGCATGACGAAGGTATGGATCAGTCCGTATCGACCATGATTGATATGAGAGGTCTGGTCATAAGAATGAATAATGCCATTCTTTGACTCAGGCAGTGCAAATATTAAAAAACAGAGTGAGGATACTTTAATTGAAGTAGCCAGTCTTTTAAACACGGTTGACAACTTCATACGTATAGAAGGTCATACTGATAATGTGCCGATCAGCCGAAGCTCTTATCCATCTAACTGGGAGCTTTCCACGGCAAGAGCCGTAAATGTGGTTAAGCTCTTTATCGGTAAATGCAATTATCCTCCCAATAAGCTGATTGCAGTAGGGTACGGCGAATTTAAACCAGTAGCTGATAATTCAACACCCGAGGGAAGAACAATGAACAGACGTATTGATATTATTATTCTCAGCTCAAAATATAATAACCTTGAAGAACCGCTTATCAAATAGCAGGTCTGTTATTGGGTAAAAAAACTGCGCAGTCAAAAGCTGCGCAGTTTTTTATCAGTGCCAGTTCAGAGCGCTGTAAGCATCTAAAAGTCCTCCACTTACAACCTTGCCTGAAAGAGTATCCAGTTTTCTGCTGGAGTTCAGAATAATAGTTTTTACATCTGCCAGGCTTATGTCTGTCCGATAGGAATAGAGCATGGCTGCAACGCCGGTCACCATAGGCGCTGCCATTGAAGTACCGCTCATATATCCATATGAGTTATCCGGAATGGTGCTTAAGATATAGGTGCCGGGAGCTGCGATATCAACACTTGCAGCTCCGTAATTGGAATCCTTGCTCAGCGTGCCATCAAATAAGATGTTAGCTACAGATATAATATTATCGTATGGAAGAGAGGCGGGATAAACAGGGTAGACATCTGTATTATAACCAAGGCCTGAAAACCCCTCCATTGCCACAGGAGACTACAAATAGCATATGAGAATTCTTCATTGTCTGGGCAAGTTCTTCACTGTATCCGGTTGTTCCCATGCTCAGATTACAGATGGAAGCTCCCTTTTCTTCGGCATATTTAATTGCTTTTATAACAGCATCAGGGGAACCAACCCCTTCTTTTCCTCCCAGTGCTTTTAATGGCATGATTTTAACATAATTATTATCAGTAATACCGGCGATTCCATAGGACCCTCTGGAAGCACTGATGGTTCCGGCAGCATGGGTGCCGTGACTGTCTTCACTGCCTGAAAAGACTTTATTATTGTTTGAATAAAAGTTCCAGCCGTGAATATCATCCACATAACCATTACCATCGTTGTCAATACCGTCTCCGTCAATCTCTCCCGGATTGGTCCATATTGCGTTACGCAGCTCCTGATGATTGATATCTATACCGGTATCAATGATTGCCACAATAACAGACCGCTTGTTTTGTGCCTGATCATACAGTGACCACGCCGGCTGGATATTAATGTCGATTCCCGATACAGCATGAGTAACTTTAGATTCATAGTTTCCAGGACCTGGTTTTGGGATAGATAAGTTTCCTCCGTTGTTGACTTCGCTGTACAGATTATCTACGTACTTAAATTTCTGTACCAGCTCAATGAGGCGAAACTCACCGTCATTTTCAAACCCCACTGATAAGTGGAAAATTCATCAGAAGGCGAGAGATTGTTAAGCCCTGGACCAAGTGCCATGACATGTAAGTCTTGTCCCTGATCTTTTGATGATATATGCAGAGGTTCTACTGATGCGCCTGAAGTGTTGCCCAGGGGATTCAGCCAGAGTGAATACCCAGCAAGCAGGATTGCCAGGGACAGACATGCAGCGCGGATTATCTTTTTCATGATTTCTTACTCCTTATAAAATAAACTGTCTTAACGATTTCCTTATTATATCATAAACCCTACGCTGTTTGCTGGAAAATTATGTGAAAATAATATTAATTTTTATTATGAAACAGCCCGGCGTCATGCCGGGCTGCAATCAAATCATTCTTCTTCGTCTATTTGGGTGTATTCCGTACCTGAATTACTGGTTTTCTGACTGTCCTGAGCCTCTTTTAAAGCTGTTCTTCTTGCTAACTCAGCATTGGCCTCCGCTTGTGAAATGGTTCCCTTATCAACAAGCTTACTAATTTCTTCTTCTGTCAGGCTGGTTAATACGGTAGAGGAGCTTGTATCATCCGTTGAAGAGGTTTCTGCTACATTGGAATCCTTTGGTGGAGGTGGTCCCTGCATTTTTTGCTGATATGCCCTTCCCTCCTGACTGATTTCAATTGTGTCCACACTTTGTGAGGTGCCTGAAACCGTTTTTGCCCCAGCAGCATCTGTTACCGTTTGGGAAGCTGTGATCTGTGCGCTTTCCGCAGCTGCCTGTTCTGCCGCTTTCTTTCTTTTTCCTTCTGCAGCTGAAGCTCTTGCAGCTGGTCGTAGGAAGAAGAACCTGATAGTCCTGATATTTCCATTCCCATTTCCTCCTTTGTATAAATTACAATGAAAGTATATCATTTACTTGTGTTCACTGACTGAAATTAGCCTGAAAAACAAAAATTTAATTGCTTGATCTTTTTCATCTGTGATATGATTACTTTGCACAGAAAGGGGATAAACAGATATGGACAAGGCAGTTGTTTACAACCGTTTGGCGGGAGGGCTGATTGTATCCTGCCAGGCTCTTAAGGATGAACCTCTTCACAGCTCTTATATTATGTCCCGCATGGCATATGCGGCAAAAGAAGGCGGTGCAGTCGGAATACGGGCAAACTCCATATCCGATATCCGGGAAATAAAAAAAACAGTCGATCTGCCTGTAATAGGCATTATTAAACAGAAGTATGAGGGGTACGAAACAGTCATTACTCCTACCAGGCTGGAAGTGGAAGCCCTGGTTTTGGAGGGAGTAGAAATTATCGCTTTGGACTGTACAATAAGATCCCATCCATTTGAAAAAAATTCAGAGGATTTTTTATATAAAATCAGGCAGGAATTTCCAGATCAGCTTCTCATGGCAGACTGTTCAAATTACGCTGAAGGAATGGCTGCTGCACGCCTGGGAATGGATTTTATTAGCACTACTCTCAGTGGGTATACAGATTATACACGAAATAGACAGCTTCCGGATGTGGAACTGATTGAGCAGCTTAGCAGGGATTGCGGGAAGCCGGTGATTGCAGAGGGGGGAATTAAAACTCCCCATCAGCTTGCGTGTGCATTCAAGGCAGGGGCGTGGGCTGCAGTAGTGGGAAGTGCCATTACAAGACCAAGAGAGATAACGCGGGAGTTTATTATTGGTGCCGGGTGTCGCACCCAGGAATTTAAAGAGATTAAACAAAAGGGAGAGTCAGAGTGATGAAAGGCGATTTTTTGACCAGGATCCGGGCGGAGTACAATCAGTTTACGAAAGCCGAGCGGAAGGTGGCAGATTACATTCTGCTAAACTACAGAGAGGTACTGTTTCTATCTATTACAGATCTGGCAGAAGCGTGTGAGGTAGGGGATACTACGGTATTTCGTTTTTGCAAAACCCTGGAATTAAAAGGGTACCAGGAGTTTAAAATGCTGTTGTCTTTAAGTCTCCACGATGAAACTACAGGTCAGGGGCGTTTAGAAGGAGATATCAGCCTGAAGGATTCTTTTGCTGAAGTCTCACGAAAAGTGCTTAATACCAATATGAGTGCACTTGAAGAGACCTATTCTCTTTTAAATGAAGAAAACTTTGATCAGGTTATCCGGTATCTTCATGAAGCAAAGAGAATTTGCTTTTTTGGTGTCGGTGCAAGCATGCTTTCTGCCATGAAGGCAGCAAATAAATTTCTTAGAATTGAACCCAAGGTGTCCTGTGTGTCAGATTCCCATATGCAGGCCATGGTGGCTTCCATGATGGGGCAGGGCGAGGCAGCCGTTATATTTCTTATTCAGGTGCTACGAAAGATACCATACATGTTGCAGAACTTGCAAAAAAAGCAGGAGCCACAACAATTTGCATTACCCGATTTGTAAAGTCACCCCTTACCTCATTTTCAGATGTAACCCTGCTTTGCGGGGCTAATGAAGGGCCGCTGCAGGGAGGGTCCACCTCCTCAGAGATCAGTCAGCTTTTTTTGATTGATTTAATGTATACAGAATATTACAGAAGATATTTTGATACCTGCAATCAGGTAAATGAAAGAGTCTCAGCATCAGTATTGGATAAAATGTGCTGACAGGTACAATTCAAGGTTTTTTCAAGGATCAGGTGTTAGTCTATCACTTTAGCTCAAAGTTCTGATACCCTTACATCGGCAACTGTAAGAATTAATGGAAGTTCCTATTTCTTTGATCAATATGGTTGTATGCAGTCAGGACTGATCGGTTTTAATTTTGGTGATACGGAATATTCCTCTTACTTTGGAAACAGTGACAATGATGGTAAAATGAAGACTGGTAAGCAGATAGGTGTCTATGACGGAGATGATGACACAGGAACTTATTACTTTAATACTTCAGGAAGCTATAAGGGAGGTGGATATACAGGAGTTAAGGATGATTACCTCTATTATAAAGGAAAGCTGGTAGAGGCTGACGAAGACAGTGATTATCAGGTGTTCTGCATAAATGTAAGCGGAACAGATACCTATAATCTGGTTAATGAATCAGGGAAGGTTCAGACATCCAATAAGAAGTATAAGTCTGATGGTGATTATAAGTATCAGTACAGCAGTGGCACCATCTATCTGATCGATTCAGACGGAGACAATCCAACAGAGGTTACAACCTCGGATTGTGCAGCACTGCCTAATGTTTCATTTGATGCTGAATATACATTTGAATAGACTGCATATTAATAGAACACAGAAAAAGATCAATGGGCTGGACCTGCTGATCTTTTTCTCATTTTTATACTGATTCATAGTAAACAAGGATTGATAGAACTTCATTTTATGTGATAAAATAATAGATATGCTTCATGAGGAGGACCCAATGGAAGAAAAATATTTTCGTAATAAAATTGTCTGGTTTACATTTCTTTTTAGTATTCTGGTAATTTGGGTTCATTCATATAATGCGGTTCTATTTTTAGGGAAAACCGGTTTAGGCTACCGGATTGACTGGTTAGAAAGATTCTGGGGGGATACAGTGGCACAGATTTCAGTTCCCGGATTTTTTTTAATTTCTTCTTATTTATTTTTCCGTGGTTTTACACTGAAGCAGATCTGGGTAAAATGGAATTCCAGGATACGAAGCATTTTAGTTCCTTATATTATATGGAATTCTCTTTATTATCTTGGATATGCCATCGGCAGCAGAATCCCTTTTATTTCTACCATAATTGGAAAGGGCAGAATTCCCTTACACGTAAAGGAAGCCGTCCAGGCAGTGCTTTTTTATTCTTATAATTATGTTTTCTGGTATTTGCACCAGTTGATCCTGCTGGTTTTTCTGGCACCGGTTATCTACGTTGCCATGAGAAAAAAAATAGTTGGCAGACTGATACTGGCAGGAATTCTTGGTTCTATTTATCTGGGCGGCGCAATTCCATTCTTAAATCTGGATGCCCTGTTTTATTATTCCTTTGGGGCATATGCGGCTCTGCATGGAAAAGAGATTGCAGAGAATTCTTTTAGCCGTCGGGGTATTGCAGCCGGGGCAGTTCTCTTTCTTGCTGCCTGCCTGGTGGTAATCATTGATATTCCTGGTAATGTTAAAGGGGAAATTGCAGCATCCACTGTATGCTTTCGTCTTTTGATGCCAGTGAGCCTGTGGCTTATGGTTCCCGGCAGATATTTAAAAGAAGCGGGTAACTGGATGAAACAAAACTTCTTTCTGTATGCCACGCATTTTTCCGTTGTAAGGTTAATTAATAAAACGGGAGCATTGCTGCTCCCGCCAGTTCCGGCTATTTCTCTCGGTCTTTATATCATTATGCCGGTTTTTTGTATTCTTTTCAGCTGTGCTGTGGGTTCCTTTTTAAGAAAATATCTTCCCCAGGTCTGGTTTCTGCTTAATGGAGGACGTTGATTTAAACCATCCTAAACATGGTCAGCAGACCATCTTCCGGATGCTCCGCATGGAAGAATAAGTCCAGAGCTTTTCACAGGAAGCCCAACTTCATCAGACTGAACATTTCCGCCAAATTTGCTGGTGATCTCCGTGGAGATCATATAAGACAATACAGACGGAGCCAGCCCTGTGGTGTAGGAGTTGATGAGGAAGAATAAAGGGGTGTCGGATAAGAGCTGGGAACAAAGCTTTACGAAGGGATAAATGGAATCTTCGATCTTCCAGATCTCCCCTTTTGGTCCCCTGCCATAAGACGGAGGATCCATGATAATAGCATCGTAACGGTTGCCTCTTCTGATTTCACGTTCTACGAACTTCACACAATCATCCACAATCCATCGGATGGAGGCAGACTCAAGTCCTGATGAGCGGGCATTTTCCTTAGCCCAGCCCACCATGCCTTTAGAAGCGTCCACATGGGTAACTAAAGCTCCTGCCTGAGCAGCAGCCAAAGTTGCTCCGCCTGTGTAAGCAAATAAATTCAGCACTTTTACAGGGCGTCCAGCTTTCTTTATCTTATCCCCGAACCAGTCCCAGTTTGCAGCCTGTTCCGGAAAAAGTCCTGTATGCTTAAAGCTGAAGGGCTTTAGCTGAAAGGTTAATTCCTTATAGCTGATGGTCCACTGTTCCGGCAGATGAAAGAATTCCCACTCCCCGCCGCCTTTTGCACTGCGGTGGTAATGGCCGTTCATTTTTGTCCAGCCGGTTTCTTTCTTCGGGGTAGACCAGATGACCTGGGGGTCAGGACGGACTAAAAGGTAGTTTCCCCACCGTTCTAATTTTTCCCCCTCAGAACAATCTATCACTTCATAATCTTTCCAGCCGTCTGCAATCCACATACTTGATGCCGCCTTTCTTTCTATATAAATACAATTATTTTATCTTTATGATTCTATGATTATACTGGATGGAGCTTTTAGCGTCAAGGTGATTCACACCTTGTCTGATGGTTCTATATATTATAGTATAATGTTAAGTAAAGAGGTGTAAGACTTATGGGCTGTTTCCGGATGGGATTTTCTTTCGGCTGCTGTGGATGCAATTGCTGGTGCAACTGGCGGGGCTGTAACGGCTGCGGCTGGATCTGCAGTAACGGCTGTAATAGATGCTGCAATAACTGTTCAGGCTGCTGCAGAAGGTGCGGGTCCTGCAGAAGGTGCAATAATTGCTGCAGGAGAAATAACTGCTGCAGATAGACAACATTTTAAATAGATCAGGTAAACGGGCAGTGACGGAGGGAGTTAGTTACAATCCACACCGGCACTGCCTTTTCTGCCCTTTTCATGGGATTTTAATACAGCAATAATTTTGTAATAGAATTGAAAGATTAAAACAGTTGAATAATCTAAGATTAATTGTTAAAATAAATTATAGTAAAAAAGGAAATCCCTGTAAGGAGTGAAGATATGAAAAGAAAAGGTCTCATTGTACTGGCAGCAGCTGCCATGCTGACAGTCGGAGCTTCATCTTTGGACGCCTGGGCGGCCGAGGGGTGGGCACAGGCGGGAAGTACCTGGGTGTATTATGATTCAAGCGGCGGCAAAGTAAGCAACACCTGGAAAAAGGGTGCGGATAATTTGTGGAGATATTTAAACAGCAATGGTGAGATGGCAGTCAACACCTGGGTTGAAAACACTTATTATATGGATTCCAACGGAATTCTCGTAACGGATAAATGGATGAAGTTCAAGGATTCCGGAAGCAGCGATTATAAGTGGTATTATTTTGGCAGCAGTGGGAAAGCGATTATGGACAACTGGTCTAAAATCGACAATAAGTGGTACTACTTTGATTCCAACGGTGAGATGCAGACAGGCTGGATCCTTGATGACATGTATTATACCGGAGCAGACGGAGTTATGAAGACAGGCTGGCAGAAGCTTTATCCGCCGGACAGTAACGACGAAGGCCGGGTTACACCCGGAGATACCGATGATGGAAAGAACTGGTACTATTTTAGTGAAAACGGTAAAAAATATATACCAAAGGATTTCTCCGGAGATTATGGCACTTATAAGATTGACGGAACTGCTTACTGCTTCGATGACAGAGGCGCACTTCAGACTGGCTGGAAGAAAGTCGGAGTTGATAATGCAGAATACGAGATTCAGAATTATAAATATTATGACACCAATGGAAAGCTGCGGGAAGGCTGGTTTTCCACAGAGCCGCCGCATGACATAAGCGGATATGAAGAAAGCGTGGAGTGGTTTTATTTCCAGCACAGGAATTCCGAAAGCCGGTCCGAAAGAAGGAGAGGCAAGTACATCCAACCTGGTGAAGATAAAAGATAAGACATATCTGTTTAATGAACTGGGTGTTCCTGTATACGGACTTCAGAAGATCAGAATAGGAAGCAGCTCTGAGTATACAGCCTTTTATTTCGGAGATAAGAAAACCAGCAACATGCAAAAGGGAAAAGTCAAGGTAACAGAAGGTGACGGAAACGATAGTACCTATTATTTCAGCGACAGCGGAAGAGGTTATACCGGCGTTAAGGATGGCTATCTCTACTATATGGGAAAACTTCAGTGTGCAGACGAGGGCAATAAATATGAGCCTATCTCTATTCCTACAGGAAGCACCAGAACTACATATGTTGTGAGTACATCGGGCAAGGTGTCCAAAAGCACAACGGTAAAAAGTGCAGATGGTGTAAAATATAAGACAGGAAGCAATGGAACTCTGTTAAAAGTAGATGAGGAAAACCCCTCTGGGAATGAAGGTAAAGAACCTTCGGAACCAGCCTGGAAGTGAATAAATTTCATAAAAAAGCGCAGAATCTGAGAAAAAAAGATTTTGCGCTTTTTTTGAAAAAAGTACTTGCATTACCATGGAAAATATGGTATTCTGTTAAGGCTGTGGCATGATAGCTGTGAAACGTGAGGTTGCTGCTGAAAAGCAGGTTTTCCGTGGAGCGAATGTCAAGTTAGGAAACTGGCGACAAGTCACTGTACAATTTAAAATTCTGTTTGTTTCAAACGGATGGTCAGTGTGGGTCATTGATGACACACACGGGAACGTGTACAGTCACCGCTTGTCGTACTTCTACTAAGTGCGAAAAGGAGGCGACTTTTTTTATGGCAAGTCAAGTAATGAGAATCACATTAAAGGCGTATGATCATCAGTTAGTTGATCAGTCTGCGGGCAAGATTATCGACACTGTAAAAAAGACAGGATCAAAAGTGAGCGGACCGGTGCCGTTACCAACAAAGAAAGAAGTGGTAACTATCTTAAGGGCGGTTCACAAGTACAAAGATTCAAGAGAGCAGTTCGAGCAGAGAACGCATAAGAGACTCATCGATATCATTACACCAAGCCAAAAAACTGTTGATGCATTATCCAGACTGGAAATGCCGGCAGGGGTGTATATCGATATCAAGATGAAGAACAAATAATCTTCATCGAAAGAAACAATTTAGGTAATGTCCTGAAGGGTTTTAATATAGAAGCAACACTTTTTCCTCTAAGGAATCAACATCTCCATGAGCGGAAACGTAACGTAAGCAATTACGGATACGTCGGCCGCAGGAGTTATAGTGTTCCACGTATATTGGACTGTTCTAGGATGATTGCGAAAGCAATCCGCTGTAGAATTAACAACCAGGAGGTAAAAACATGAAGAAGGGTATTTTAGCTACCAAAGTCGGAATGACACAGATCTTCAATGAAAACGGAGTATTAACTCCAGTAACAGTTCTTCAGGCTGGTCCTTGTGTAGTAACACAGGTTAAAACAGTTGAGAATGATGGTTACAGTGCAGTACAGGTTGGCTATGTTGATAAGAGAGAGAAGCTTGTCAGCAAACCATTAAAAGGCCATTTTAATAAGGCTGGTGTATCTTACAAGAGATTTGTAAGAGAATTTAGATTAGAGAATGCTTCTGAGTATTCTGTAAAAGATGAAATCAAAGCTGATATCTTCGCTGCAGGCGATAAGATTGATGCAACCGCAATCTCCAAAGGTAAAGGTTTCCAGGGTGCTATCAAGAGACACGGACAGTCCAGAGGACCTATGGCTCACGGTTCCAAGTTCCACCGTCATGCTGGTTCCAATGGTGCTGCTTCTGACCCAAGTAAGGTATTTAAAGGCAAGAAGATGCCTGGCCAGATGGGTAATAAGAAGATTACAATCCAGAACCTCGAAATCGTTAAGGTTGATGTTGAAAACAATCTGATTCTGGTTAAGGGTGCTGTACCAGGACCTAAGAAGTCTCTCGTAACAATCAAGGAAACAGTAAAAGCAGCTAACTAATGCTTTTATAAGAAAGGAGGATTACACAGATGGCAAACGTATCTGTTTACAATATGGAAGGTAAAGAAGTTGGCACATTAGAGTTAAGCGATGCAGTGTTTGGTGTTGAAGTAAATGAACACCTTGTACACATGGCAGTCGTAAGCCAGCTTGCAAATAAGCGCCAGGGAACACAGAAGGCAAAAACACGCGCTGAAGTATCCGGCGGCGGTAGAAAACCGTGGAAACAGAAAGGAACCGGTCATGCCAGACAGGGTTCAACAAGATCTCCTCAGTGGACAGGCGGCGGAGTTGTATTCGCACCAACACCAAGAGATTACACAATCAGACTGAACAAGAAGGAAAGAAGACTTGCTCTGAAATCCGCGCTGACCAGCAGAGTGAACGAGAATAAGTTCATCGTTGTTGATGAGTTAAAGTTTGATGAAATCAAGACAAAGAAATTCCAGGCTGTATTAGACAACTTAAAGTTATCCAAAGCTCTTGTAGTTGTTGGAGATGACAGCACTAACACAGTAATGAGCGCAAGAAACATCGCTGCTGTTAAGACTGCTTTTGTTAACACAATCAATGTATACGATATCTTAAAGTATAACACAGTTGTTGCTACCAAGACTGCTGTTGCAGCAATCGAGGAGGTGTACGCATAATGGCAGATATTAAATATTACGACGTGATTCAGAAACCAATCGTAACTGAGAAGAGCATGAACGCTATGGCTTCTAAAAGTACACATTTTTAGTGCACACAGATGCGAATAAGACGATGATCAAGGAAGCTGTTGAAAAGATGTTCCCAGGCACCAAGGTAGCCAGCGTGAACACCATGAACTTAGATGGAAAGACCAAAAGAAGAGGAACAACCTTCGGTAAGACATCTAAGACTAAGAAAGCTATTGTTCAGTTAACAGCTGACAGCAAAGATATCGAGATTTTCGAAGGACTGTAAGATCGGAACGCTTGGCATGAACTTATTCGGGCCCGGCGTCAACGATTTTCAGTTACCTTAGTGATGAACATTATATCACAATAAACAAGATACGCCAGGTGGCGTTGAAACACCATACTGGTATACCTTGATGTCCAAAAGGCGTGGACTAGAAATTAGAAAGGAGATACAAAATGGGAATCAAAAAGTATAACCCATATACCCCTTCCAGAAGACAAATGACCGGATCTGATTTCAGCGAAATCACAAAGTCAACTCCTGAGAAATCCTTAATCAGCAAAACTATTAAGAAAACAGCCGGCCGTAATAACCAGGGTAAAATTACTGTTAGACATCGCGGAGGCGGCGTTAAAAGAAAATATAGAATCATTGACTTCAAGAGAAACAGCAAGGACGGCATTGCAGCAACTGTAATCGGTGTTGAATACGATCCGAACAGAACTGCTAATATCGCACTGATCAGCTATGTAGACGGAACAAAGGCTTATATCCTTGCTCCAGCTGGTTTAACAGACGGAATGACTGTTATGAGCGGCGAGACTGCAGAAGCAAGAGTAGGTAACTGCCTTCCATTAAGCAAGATCCCGGTTGGTGCTCAGGTTCATAACATTGAGCTTTACCCAGGAAAAGGCGGACAGCTGGTTCGTTCTGCTGGTAACAGCGCACAGTTAATGGCTAAAGAAGGAAAATATGCAACTCTTCGTTTACCTTCCGGCGAAATGAGAATGGTTCCAATCAACTGCAGAGCTACCATCGGTGTTGTAGGTAATGGCGATCATAACCTGATCAATATCGGTAAAGCTGGTAGAAAGCGTCACATGGGATTCCGTCCTACAGTTCGCGGTTCCGTTATGAACCCGAATGACCATCCACACGGTGGTGGTGAAGGTAAGACTGGTATCGGCCGTCCAGGTCCATCTACACCATGGGGCAAACCAGCACTTGGCTTAAAGACCAGAAAGAAACAAGCAGTCTAACAGATTAATCGTTAGAAGAAGAGATGGAAAGACCGTTAAATAAATGAAGGAGGTTAGAACCTATGGCTCGCTCACTTAAAAAAGGACCATTTGCAGATGCTCATTTACTGAAAAAAGTAGATGCTATGAACGCAGCAGGACAAAAGCAGGTAATTAAGACTTGGTCTCGCCGTTCTACAATCTTCCCGCAGATGGTTGGACATACAATTGCAGTTCATGATGGCAGAAAACACGTTCCGGTATATGTTACAGAGGATATGGTTGGACATAAACTGGGTGAATTCGTTGCTACCAGAACTTACAGAGGACATGGAAAAGACGAGAAGAAATCAGGTCGTAAGTAATAGAGAAGCAGACACCCTCCGGGTATTCTTATTTAAGGATTCCCAAAGGGCGTTAAAGTTGAAAGGAGGATTCACCAATGGCTAAGGGACATAGAAGCCAGATTAAGAGAGAAAGAAATGCCCAGAAGGACACAAGACCGTCAGCAAAGTTATCCTATGCTAGGGTTTCAGTTCAGAAGGCATGCTTTGTATTAGATGCCATCAGAGGCAAAGATGCTGTTTCAGCACTTGGTATTGTAACTTACAATCCCAGATATGCTTCTACTTTAATAGAGAAGTTATTAAAATCAGCGATCGCAAATGCTGAGAATAATAACGGTATGGACCCGGCAAAACTTTATGTTGAAGAGTGTTTTGCAAACAAGGGACCGACAATGAAGAGAGTAAAACCAAGAGCACAGGGCCGCGCTTACAGAATCGAAAAGAGAATGAGCCACATCACCATCGTGCTTAATGAAAGATAAGGAGGCAAATAATGGGACAGAAAGTTAATCCACACGGCTTAAGAGTCGGTGTTATTAAAGACTGGGACTCAAAATGGTATGCTGAAGCTGATTTCGCAGACAACTTAGTAGAAGACTATGCGATCAGAAAATTCCTGAAGAAGAAATTATACAGCGCAGGCATTTCTAATATTGAAATTGAACGTGCATCTGACCGCGTTAAAGTAATTATTCATACAGCAAAACCAGGTGTAGTCATCGGTAAGGGCGGATCTGAGATTGAAAGAATTAAAGCAGAAGTTCAGAAGCTTACAGATAAAAAATTATTTGTTGATATCAAAGAAATCAAAAGACCAGACAAAGATGCTCAGTTAGTTGCAGAGTCCATCGCACAGCAGTTAGAGAATCGTGTATCTTTCCGTCGTGCTATGAAGTCTACCATGGGACGTTCCATGAAGTCTGGTATCAAAGGAATCAAGACTGCAGTTGCAGGACGTCTTGGCGGCGCTGATATGGCTCGTACTGAGTTCTACAGCGAAGGAACTATTCCGTTACAGACACTCAGAGCAGATATTGACTATGGCTTCGCAGAGGCAGATACTACCTTCGGTAAGATCGGAGTTAAGGTATGGATCTATAATGGCGAAGTACTTCCAACTAAAGCTAAAAGGGAAGGGAGCGATAAATAATGTTAATGCCTAAGAGAGTTAAGCGTCGTAAACAGTTCCGTGGTAGCATGGCTGGTAAAGCTTTAAGAGGCAATACAATCAGCAGTGGTGAATTCGGTTTAGTCGCTTTAGACCCATGTTGGATCAAATCAAATCAGATCGAGGCAGCCCGTGTTGCCATGACCCGTTATATCAAGCGTGGCGGTAAAGTCTGGATCAAGATTTTCCCGGATAAGCCTGTAACAGCAAAGCCAGCAGAAACCCGAATGGGTTCCGGTAAGGGCGCTCTGGAATACTGGGTAGCAGTAGTAAAACCAGGTCGTGTATTATTCGAAATCGCTGGAGTACCTGAAGAAACAGCACGTGAAGCTTTACGTCTTGCTATGCACAAATTACCATGCAGATGTAAAATTGCTGCTAAAGCAGATTTAGAAGGCGGTGAATGACAGTGAAAATGAATAAATATGTTGAAGAATTAAAAGGAAAATCAGTTGCCGAGCTGAATGTAGAATTAGTAGCTGCAAAGAAAGAACTTTTCAACTTAAGATTCCAGAATGCAACCAACCAGCTTGATAACACAAGCCGTATCAAAGAGGTTCGCAAAACATTGCCAGAATTCAGACTGTTATAACTGAGAAGGCTAAATTAGCTTAAGTTGCAGCTTATTAAAAAAAGCATGACACACACGAGTGTGTGTTAACTTATAGATTGGGGCCATGGAAGGCCAAAACTCGAAAGGAGAATACAGAACGTGGAAAGAAATCTTAGAAAAACCCGTACTGGTAAGGTTGTTAGCAACAAGATGGATAAGACCATTGTTGTAGCGATTGAAGACCATGTAGAACATCCTTTATACGGCAAGATCGTAAAAAGAACGTATAAATTAAAAGCACATGATGAGAAGAATGACTGCAACATGGGCGATACAGTAAAAGTTATGGAAACAAGACCGCTGTCCAAAGACAAAAGATGGAGACTTGTGGAGATTATCGAAAAAGCGAAATAATATATTTCCAGGAAGGAGTAACAGGCATGATTCAGCAGGAGACCAGATTAAGGGTTGCCGACAATACCGGTGCAAAAGAACTTCTTTGTATCCGTGTTATGGGCGGATCTACAAGAAGATATGCTAATATTGGTGATGTTATCGTTGCCAGCGTAAAAGATGCAACACCTGGTGGTGTTGTTAAGAAAGGCGACGTTGTGAAAGCCGTTGTTGTGCGTACTGTAAAAGGCGCACGCCGTAAAGACGGTTCATATATCAAGTTCGATGAGAATGCTGCCGTAATTATCAAAGATGACAAGACTCCCAAAGGAACTCGTATCTTTGGACCGGTTGCCAGAGAGTTAAGAGAGAAGCAGTTCATGAAAATTGTTTCCTTAGCTCCAGAAGTATTATAAGGAGGTGTCGGACTGTGCATAAAATTAAAAGAGATGACCTTGTAAAGGTTATTGCAGGAAAAGATAGAGACAAACAGGGTAAAGTTCTTCATGTAGATATGAAGAATGACAGAGTGGTAGTAGAAGGCGTTAACATGATCACAAAGCATGTGAAACCAGGCGCTGGAAACCCACAGGGTGGTATCGTACAGAAAGAAGCTGCACTTGATATCTCCAATGTAATGCTTGTTGTTGACGGAAAAGCAACCAGAGTCGGCTTTGAAGTAAGACGGCAAAAAAGTTCGCGTTGCGAAAGCAACCGGAAAAGTAATTGATTAATTCGGAGAGGAGGAATAAAAATTGGCTAGATTAAGAGATACGTACCAGTCAGAGATCGTAGAAGCTATGATCAAGAAATTTGGATATAAGAACATCATGGAAGTACCGAAGTTAGACAAGATTGTCATCAATATGGGTATTGGTGAAGCTAAGGAAAATGCCAAAATTTTAGACTCTGCAGTAAGAGATTTAGAAATCATCTCCGGTCAGAAAGCAGTGTTAACAAAGTCAAAAAAATCAATTGCTAACTTCAAACTCAGAGAAGGTATGCCAATCGGATGTAAAGTTACATTACGCGGTGAAAGAATGTATGAATTTGCTGATCGTCTGATCAACCTTGCACTTTCCCCGAGTACGTGACTTTAGAGGTGTAAATCCTAACGCATTTGATGGCAGAGGAAACTATGCACTTGGTATTAAAGAGCAGCTTATTTTCCCGGAAATTGAATACGATAAAGTTGACAAGGTTAGAGGTATGGACATTATATTTGTTACTACCGCTAAGACAGACGAAGAAGCCCGTGAACTTTTGACATTATTCAACATGCCATTTGCAAAATAGTAGGAGGAATTAATCCATGGCTAAGACTTCAATGAAGATCAAACAGCAGAGACCTGCTAAATTCTCCACAAGAGAATACAATCGTTGCAGAATCTGCGGTCGTCCGCATGCTTATTTAAGAAAATACGGAATCTGCAGAATCTGCTTCCGTGAATTAGCATATAAGGGTCAGATCCCAGGCGTTAAAAAAGCAAGCTGGTAAAATAAGGAAGGAGGCAATTTCAAAATGACAATGAGCGATCCAATCGCAGATATGCTTACAAGAATCCGTAATGCAAATACTGCAAAACATGATACAGTAGATGTACCTTCATCCAAGATGAAATTAGCTATTGCTGATATCCTTGTTAAAGAGGGATACATTAAGAAATATGATATCGTAGAAGACGGTGCGTTCCAGACAATCCGGATCACATTAAAATATGGTAAAGATAAAAACGAAAAAATCATCACAGGTATCAAGAGAATTTCTAAACCAGGCTTACGTGTATATGCAAGCAAGGAAGAAATGCCAAGAGTACTGGGCGGTCTTGGTATTGCAGTAATCTCTACAAACCAGGGCGTAATTACCGATAAGGAAGCACGTTCCATGAATGTTGGCGGAGAAGTACTTGCATTTGTTTGGTAGGCATTGAACACTTAATGAACGCGAGCCACAGGCGAAGCGTGAGTTTAGTGTGAAAGCCGTTCTTCGACCAAAGGGAGAAGAACAACCCTGTGAAACGTAGTGGGACGCAGGGAAATTGCATCTGAAAACAGAGAGGACTCAGCTTCCTCTCCGAAAATTTAAGGAGGTAGACGGCATGTCACGTATAGGAAGAATGCCTATCGCTATTCCAGCAGGAGTAACTGTTGAAATTGCAGAAAATAATAAAGTGACTGTAAAAGGTCCTAAGGGAACTCTTGAGAGAGTATTACCTACAGAGATGACAATCAAAGAAGAAGATGGTCATATCGTTGTAACAAGACCAAACGATTTAAAGAAGATGAAATCTTTACACGGTCTTACAAGAACCTTAGTCAACAACATGATCGTTGGTGTTACTGCAGGATATGAGAAAAAGCTTGAAATCAACGGTGTTGGTTACAGAGCTCAGAAGCAGGGTAATAAGCTTGTTCTTTCCCTTGGCTATTCTCATCCGGTAGAAATGGAAGATCCAGAAGGTATTGAAGCTACCATGGAAGGTCAGAACATTATCTTCGTTAGAGGTATTGATAAAGAAAAAGTTGGCCAGTACGCTGCTGAAATCAGAGATAAGAGAAGACCTGAGCCGTATAAGGGCAAGGGAATCAAGTATGCTGATGAAGTGATCAGACGTAAAGTTGGTAAGACTGGTAAGAAATAATTAAGGAGAGTGTAAAGATGGTTAGCAAACAGTCAAAAAGCGAAATCCGCGTTAAGAAGCACAACAGATTACGTAATCGTCTTGCAGGTACTGCAGAGAGACCACGTTTAGCTGTGTTTAGAAGTAATAATCATATGTATGCTCAAATTATTGACGATACAGTTGGTAAAACTTTAGTTGCTGCTTCTTCAGTAGAAAAAGAAGTAAAGGCAGAATTAGAGAAAACTAACAACGTTGATGCTGCAGCATATATCGGTACCGTAGTTGCAAAGAGAGCAATTGAAAAAGGTATTAAAGAAGTTGTCTTTGACAGAGGCGGATTTATATATCAGGGTAAGATTCAGGCATTAGCAGACGCAGCCAGAGAAGCTGGTCTGGAATTCTAGTAGAGAGGAGAACACAGCGTGAAACATACAAATATTGATGCAAATCAGTTAGAATTAAACGACAAGGTGGTTGCTATCAAGCGTGTATCTAAAACCGTTAAGGGTGGACGTACCATGAGATTCTCTGCTTTAGTAGTCGTAGGCGATGGCAACGGCCATGTTGGTGCTGGTCTTGGCAAAGCCGGAGAAGTTCCAGAAGCAATCCGTAAAGGAAAAGAGGCTGCTGTAAAGAATATGGTTTCAGTTCCGATTGATGAGAACAACAGTATTCCTCATGATCTGGTTGGAAACTTTGGAAGTGCTTCCGTACTTCTTAAGAGAGCTAACGAAGGTACAGGAGTTATCGCGGGAGGTCCTGCCCGTGCAGTTGTAGAGCTTGCAGGTATTAAGAACATCCGTACAAAGTCCTTAGGTTCTAATAATAAGACGAATGTAGTATTAGCTACAATCCAAGGATTAACTCAGTTAAAAACTCCTGAGGAAGTTGCAAGGCTTCGCGGCAAATCTGTTGAAGAGATTTTAGGCTAAGGAGGATAAGAAGATGGCAGATAAATTAAAAATCACATTGGTGAAATCCCCGATCGGCGCTATACCGAAGCACAAAGCAACCGTTTTAGCATTAGGCTTAAAGAAGCTTCACAAAACAGTTGAGATGCCGGACAATGGTGCAGTCAGAGGTATGATCGCTAACGTGCGTCATTTAGTAAAAGTTGAAGAGATTTAAGAGAAAACAGTAAGGAGGTGCAAGCGATGGATTTATCAAATTTACAGCCTGCGTTGGGTTCCAAACACAGCGATAACTTCAGAAGAGGCCGCGGTCACGGTTCAGGTAACGGTAAGACAGCAGGTAAGGTCATAAAGGACAGAAGGCTCGTTCCGGAGCTACCAGACCAGGTTTCGAAGGTGGTCAGATGCCTTTATACAGACGTATTCCGAAGAGAGGCTTTAAAAATAGAAATACAAAAGAAATCATTGGCATTAATGTAGGCGCTTTAGAAGCATTCGACAACGGTACAGTAGTGACTGTTGAGACTTTATTAGAGAGCGGTATCGTTAAGAATCCGCGTGATGGAGTTAAGATCCTTGGAAATGGAGAATTAACCAAAAAGCTTACAGTAAAGGTAGGTGCTTTCAGCGAAGGCGCAAAAACCAAAATCGAGGCTTTAGGTGGAACCTGCGAGGTGATCTAATATGTTAAAAACACTCCGTAATGCATTCAAGATCAAGGACGTAAGAAAGAAACTCATCTATACGTTCCTGATGCTGGTGGTTACCAGAATCGGCTCACAGTTGCCGATTCCAGGAGTTGAAACAAGCTTTTTCAAAGATTTTTTTGCTCAGAATAATAACGATGCGTTTGGATTTTTCAACGCAGTGACAGGTAGTTCTTTTACCAATATGTCCGTCTTTGCGCTGAGCATTACCCCCCTACATCACATCTTCCATTATCATGCAGCTCCTTACCATTGCAATTCCCAAACTTGAGGAAATGCAGCAGGACGGTGAGGATGGAAGAAAGAAGATTGCAGAATACACCCGCTATGTTACAGTTGCTCTGGCCTTAATCGAATCTATCGCTATGGCGATGGGATTCGGAGGCCAGGGACTGTTAAAAGAATATAATGCATTAAGCGTTATCATTGCAGTAGTTACCATGACGGCAGGTAGTGCGCTCCTGATGTGGATCGGTGAGCGTATTACGGAAAACGGTGTGGGTAATGGTATCTCCATTGTCCTTTTATTTAACATCATTTCCAGTTTCCCTTCCGATGCATCCACACTTTATACCAGATTTATGTCTGGTAAGTCAGTTGCAGTAGCTGCTGTAGCAGCGATCATTATTATTGCAGTGATTGTCGCAATCGTTGTATTCGTCATCATCCTTCAGGATGGTGAAAGAAGAATTCCTGTGCAGTACTCCAAAAAGATGCAGGGACGCAAGATGGTAGGCGGACAAGCAACCAACATTCCCCTGAAGGTAAATACCGCCGGTGTTATCCCGGTTATTTTCGCTTCATCCATCATGTCATTCCCCGTAGTGATCTCCCAGTTTATGGGAAGCAGGATTAACTACGACAGCATTGGCGGACATATTTTAGCCGCACTCAGTTCTTCCAACTGGTTTAAACCCGAAAGACCGGCATATACAATTGGTCTTGTGGTTTATATCGCGCTTATCATCGTGTTTGCATATTTCTATACTTCAATTACATTTAATCCCCTTGAAGTAGCAAATAATATGAAGTCCGGTGGTTTTATCCCGGGTATCCGCCCAGGTAAGCCAACCAGTGATTACCTTAATTCAATTTTAAACTATATCGTATTTATAGGAGCATGCGGTCTGACTATCGTCTGTATCATTCCGATTATGGTTTCCGGTTTATTCAGTGTAAGCCGTCTTTCCTTCGGTGGTACATCCCTGATCATTATCGTCAGTGTTGTGCTGGAGACATTAAAGGCGATTGAGTCCCAGATGCTTGTGCGTTACTATAAAGGATTTTTAAACGATTAGAAAGCAAACCAAGGGAAGCACGCCGTGGCGTGTTTTTCCTTGGGATTTGTGCTATTTAAACCTTATATTAATGGAGGGACTGTTGATGAAAATCATCATGTTAGGTGCCCCTGGTGCCGGCAAAGGTACCCAGGCTAAAAAAATTGCTGAGAAATATCAGATTCCTCATGTTTCTACCGGAGATATTTTCCGTTCCAACATAAAAGAAGGAACGCAGCTGGGAAGAAAAGCAAAGGAATATATGGATCAGGGAGCTCTTGTACCGGATGAACTTACCATCGGTATGCTGATGGACCGTATACAGCAGGAAGACTGCAGTAACGGTTACGTACTGGACGGATTTCCAAGAACCATTCCCCAGGCAGAAAGCCTTCAGAAAGCCATTACTGAAATGGGACAGAAGATAGACTTTGCGATAAACGTTGACGTTCCCGATGAGAATATTATCAACAGAATGTCAGGAAGACGTGCCTGTATATCCTGCGGAGCTACATATCATATTGTTTATAACCCCAGTAAGATTGCGGGAATATGCGATGTCTGTGGTTCAGAACTTGTCTTAAGAGATGATGATAAGCCGGAAACCGTAAAAAAACGTTTAGCGGTTTACCATGATCAGACCAGACCATTGATTGATTATTATAAAGAAGCCGGCGTGCTGGTGAATGTTGACGGAACACAGGAATTAAATAAAGTGTTCTCCGATATCACTGTCATCCTAGGAGCATAGTTTATGTCAGTTACGATTAAATCTGCAAGAGAAATAGAACTTATGAGAGAGGCTGGAAGAATTCTTTGCATCACTCATGAAGAACTTAAGAAGGCCTTAAAGCCGGGAATGACGACCTGGGATATTGACCATCTGGGTGAAGAGATCATAAGAAGCTATGGCTGTATACCTTCTTTCTTAAATTATAATGGTTATCCTGCCTCCATCTGTGTTTCAGTCAATGATGAAGTGGTTCACGGGATTCCAAGTAAGAAGCGTGTACTGAGAGAAGGAGATATTGTAAGTCTTGATGCAGGGGTTATTTATAAAGGATTTCATTCTGATGCAGCAAGAACTTACGGGATCGGAGAGATCACTCCTGAAGCGGGCCAACTCATGGAAGTGACGAAACAATGTTTCTTTGAAGGGATTAAATATGCAAAATCTGGCAATCATTTAGGTGAAATATCTGCAGCAATCCAGAAATATGCAGAAAAGTTCGGATATGGCGTTGTCCGGGATTTAGTCGGTCACGGAATTGGTTCCCATCTACACGAGGATCCTGAGATACCGAATTTTTCCACAAGAAGACGGGGAATCAAATTAAGACCAGGCATGACACTTGCCATTGAGCCCATGATTAACGAGGGGACATTGGAGGTAGTCTGGCTTGATGATGACTGGACCGTAGTAACAGAAGACGGAAAGCTGTCCGCTCACTATGAGAACACGGTTCTTATCACAGAAGGTGAGCCGGAGATATTAAGTCTGGTTTCCTCTGTCTGCGGGGAATAGACCGATGAGTGAATACACCGGTTTATTGGTAAAATCAACGGCAGGGCACGACAAAGGAGAATTTTTCTTCATATTGCGTGAGGAAGACGAATATATATATCTGGTGGACGGAAAAATAAGACGTCTTGACTGCCCCAAGAAAAAAAAGAAAAAGCATGTAATCCCCCTTTTGTGGGAGAAACAGTCCCCGGGAGATAAAATCCGGGAAAATAAAAGAGTCACTGATGAAGAGATCAAACATTTCATCCGATGTTTCAAAAGAGAAGATCAGGTTGTTAGGAGGTAAGCTTTATGTCAAAAGCAGATGTTATTGAAATTGAAGGCACCGTTGTGGAGAAGCTTCCCAATGCCATGTTCCAGGTTGAACTGGAAAACGGGCATCAGGTATTAGCTCACATAAGCGGAAAACTTCGCATGAACTACATTCGTATTTTACCAGGTGATAAGGTAACCATTGAGATGTCCCCTTATGATTTAAGCAAGGGAAGAATCATCTGGCGAGATAAATAAAGCGTCCAGGTCCGGCGCGTTCCTCATCAGGAGCGCGACACGCCAGGGCAAAGGGTTAATAAATATATAGGAAAAACCGCTTGCATTTTAAAAGAAACAGTGTTATAATGCTATAGCGACTTTGTTGAAATACTGGGTGTATTATGCCCATGAGGGCAGCACTGGTTTTAAGATAAAAACACACTGCGGGTATACTCAGAAAGCTCTTTTGGAAGGAGGCTCCTTTGCCGCCGGATTTATATAGAAGAATCAGGTGCGGGGGACTTACCTTTGCATGTGAAAGGGCGCATAACGGAAAGGAGAATTGCTGTGAAGGTTAGATCATCAGTCAAGCCGATTTGCGAAAAATGCAAAATCATCAAAAGAAAAGGCAGTATCAGAGTAATCTGTGAAAATCCTAAGCATAAGCAGAGACAAGGTTAAAATAATTAATGGAGGTGTACTACACACATGGCTCGTATTTCAGGTGTTGATTTACCAAGAGAAAAACGTGTTGAGATCGGTTTAACTTACATCTACGGTATCGGTAGAACCAGTTCAAACCGCATTCTTACAACTGCTGGCGTTAATCCTGACACTCGTGTTAAGGACTTAACCGATGACGAAGTAAAGAGAATTGCAGAAGTGATTGCTGAATCCCAGACTGTTGAAGGTGATTTACGTAGAGAAATCGCTATGAACATCAAGAGACTTCAGGAAATCGGATGCTATCGCGGAATCCGTCATAGAAAGAGTCTTCCGGTTCGTGGTCAGAAAACTAAGACCAACGCAAGAACTCGTAAGGGTCCAAGAAAGACTGTAGCAAACAAGAAAAAGTAAGATACTAAATTTAACAGCGAATCACGTTACATGTTTTAAAAACAGGAATAACAGGATTCAGATTTCGTACCCTGCGTTACGCGGCTGCGGGCAGGGCGGAGCAACTATAAAGAAAGTAGGTTAGTTTAAAATGGCTAAAAAAGTGTCCACTACTAAAAAAGTGACAAAAAAGCGCGTAAAGAAAAACGTTGAACGCGGACAAGCACATATCCAGTCATCTTTTAATAACACAATTGTGACATTAACTGATACACAGGGTAATGCATTATCATGGGCAAGTGCTGGTGGTCTGGGATTTAGAGGTTCAAGGAAATCTACTCCATATGCAGCTCAGATGGCGGCAGAAACTGCTACTAAAGCAGCTCTTGTACATGGTTTAAAATCAGTAGACGTTATGGTTAAAGGTCCTGGTTCAGGCCGTGAAGCAGCTATTCGTGCACTTCAGGCATGCGGTTTAGAAGTAACCAGCATCAAGGACGTAACTCCTGTACCACATAACGGATGTCGTCCACCAAAACGTAGAAGAGTCTAATTAGGAGGTAATTACAGTGGCAGTTGATAGAGTTCCTGTTCTTAAAAGATGTAGATCCCTTGGTCTTGATCCGATCTATTTAGGAATAGATAAAAAATCAAAGAGAGAATTAAAAAGAGCAAACAGAAAGATGAGTGAGTACGGCATTCAGCTTAGAGAAAAGCAGAAAGCTAAATTCATCTACGGCGTGCTTGAGAAACCTTTCCGTAACTATTATGCCAAGGCTGAAAGAATGAATGGTCTGGTTGGTGAAAACCTGATGATTCTTCTTGAGAGAAGACTTGACAATGTAGTTTTCCGTATGGGATTCGGAAGAACAAGAAGAGAGACCAGACAGATGGTTGACCATAAGAGCATTCTTGTAAATGGTAAATGCGTAAACATTCCTTCATTCATCGTAAAAGTTGGCGATGTAATCGAAGTAAAAGAAAAATGCAAATCCAATGCAAGATTTAAAAGTGTTCAGGAAACAACAGCTGGCCGTATGGTTCCGGCATGGCTTGATGTTGACCATGAGAATTTACGTGGTACTGTTAAAGAGTTACCAACAAGAGATGAGATTGATGTTCCAGTGAATGAAATGCTTATCGTCGAGTTGTACTCCAAATAATTGAAAGTCTGTTGATAGAAGCTGGCTTTCGCCCGGGGGCGTTATGCTTCCGGGCAAGGTTTGAGTATAAGACCCTCGATACAAAATACCCAAAAGGAGGGGCTATTAGTGTTCGATTTTGAAAAACCAAACATTGAGATTGCTGAAATCTCAGAAGATAAAAAGTATGGCAAGTTTGTAGTTGAACCGCTTGAAAGAGGTTATGGCACGACTTTAGGTAATTCCTTAAGAAGAATCATGCTTTCTTCCTTACCGGGCGCTGCAGTTAGCCAGGTAAAAATCGACGGCGTTTTGCATGAATTCAGTTCTATTCCTGGTGTTAAGGAAGATGTGACTGAGATCATTATGAACATCAAGAGCTTATCTATTAAAAACAACAGCGATACCAACGAAGCAAAGGTTGCATACATCGAGTTTGAAGGCGAAGGTGTGGTAACAGCTGCTGATATCCAGGCTGATCCCGATATCGAGATCATGAACCCGGATCAGGTTATCGCTACACTTAGCGGCGGTACAGACAGCAAGTTCTATATGGAACTTACTATCACAAAAGGCCGTGGCTATGTGAGTGCAGACAAGAATAAGAGTGAAGATTTACCGATAGGTGTGATAGCTGTTGATTCTATTTATACACCAGTAGAACGCGTCAATATGACGGTAGAAAACACCCGAGTAGGTCAGGTTACCGATTACGATAAGCTGACTTTAGATGTATTTACAAATGGAACTCTGGCGCCGGATGAAGCAGTCAGCCTGGCTGCAAAGGTACTGAGTGAGCATTTGAACCTTTTTTATTGATTTATCTGAGAACGCCAAGACTGCAGAAGTTATGGTGGAGAAGGAAGACAATGAGAAGGAAAAAGTTCTTGAGATGAATATAGATGAACTGGAGCTTTCCGTTCGTTCTTATAATTGTCTTAAGAGAGCCGGAATCAATACAGTAGAAGAACTGTGCAACAGAACTTCTGAAGATATGATGAAGGTACGTAACTTAGGCCGCAAGTCTTTAGAAGAAGTGTTGGCAAAGTTGAAGGAATTAGGCTTACAGCTGAATCCGAGCGATGATACGAATGCATAATTGATTCGCTTAAGCAGTTGATTTATGGAGATTAAGCACTGATACAGTAAGACCGAAGAAGCGTGTATCTGTGTTCCACAAATGGAGGAATATTGAGATGGCAGGATATAGAAAACTGGGAAAAACTTCCAGTCAGAGAAAAGCATTAATCAGAAGCCAGGTAACTGCATTAATCTATAATGGCAAGATCGTGACAACAGAAGCAAGAGCTAAGGAAATCCGCAAAGTTGCAGAAGGCCTGATCGCTTTAGCAGTAAAAGAGAAAGATAACTTTGAAACTGTTAAGGTAACAGCTAAAGTTGCACGTAAAGATAAAGACGGCAAGAGAGTAAAAGATGTTGTAAACGGCAAGAAAGTAACTGTTTATGATGAAGTAGAGAAAGAGATCAAGAAAGATCTTCCTTCCAGACTTCATGCAAGAAGACAGATGTTAAAGGTCCTTTACGATGTAACAGAAGTTCCGTCTGAAGCTGCAGGAAGAAAGAAGAATACAAAGTCTGTTGATCTTCCTAAGAAGCTGTTTGATGAGGTTGCACCAAAGTATGTATCCCGTAACGGTGGTTATACACGTATCGTTAAGATCGGCCAGCGTAAAGGTGATGCAGCAATGGAAGTACTTCTTGAGCTTGTATAATTAATAATAAAATCCCGGTAAGGAAGCGATTCCTTATCGGTTTTTTTATTTACCCCTAAGTTAAGAAACGCAAGAATAAAGAAAGAATATCGTAAGTTGACGGACAATTGCTTTCAGGGCTATAATGTAAATTGTAGAATATTATGGTTCTATTGTTATAATCCGCTAAAATAAAAACGGGAGGTATTAAGTATGAAGCGTTTAAAGAGACTGGTGACTATCGTCTCTGCACTGGGGGTATTCATGGCCAGCATACCATTTGAGTCTTTGGCTGCTACCGTAAAAACCATATCGTCTGTATCCATTAATGTTGGTTTGGAGAGTATTTCATCAGGAGACACACTGCCTGCCGAAACTGCTTTTTCAACTACATCAGAAACAGGCAATTACGTTTATACCAACAACAACAAATACGAAATCACAGACTTAGACTGGATTACATCTGATAGCAAGGAAATGAAAATTGGTTCTGAACCGAAGATGAAGGTGACGCTGCGTGCTACAGACTCCAATGAATATGCTTTTAAGGGTGGTTATCAGTCCAGTAATGTTACAATCAAAGGAGGTACCTATGTTTCATCAAATCGTTCCGGTACCGATACTTTATATGTAACATTTAAGTTTAAGCCGGTGAAGGGAACTTACGATTCTCCTGAGGATGCTTATTGGAAGGACTCTGGTTACGGGAATGCCAAGTGGAGCGAACCAGACAACGGTTCCGGTGCTTATGATGTATATCTGTACCGCGGCAGCAGTATTATAAAGAAAGTGGAGAAGCTGAAAGCCACTTCTTATAACTTTTATCCTTATATGACCAAAGCAGGTACCTACAGCTTTAAAGTTCGTACAGTGCCATACAACAGTAGTGAGGATAAACACGGAAAGAACAGTGACTGGACCGAATCCGATGAGGTATATGTGCCTCAGGAGAAGGTATCAGACGGCAGCGGACAGGACAGCGGTACTGCATCTACTGGAACGGTAGGCTGGATTAAGAACGGAAATACCTGGAGCTATCGATACCCCGATGGAAGTTATTTAAAGAATAACTGGTCTAAAATCAATGGCATATGGTATCTTTTTTGACGGCAGCGGTATCATGCTCACTGGCTGGCAGCAAAAAGGCGACAAAACCTATTTCTTTAATAATGATGGAGCAATGCTGACAGGCTGGTACAAATCCGATAACAAATGGTATTATTTAAACCCATCCACAACAAGTGGAGTTGAGGGTGCTGTGATAACTGGCTGGATTTCCTATAACAATAAGTGGTATTATGCTGATTCCAAGGGCGTTATGCAGGAAGGCTGGAAGCAGATTGACGGCAACTGGTTTTATTTTTATCCAGGTGAAGGATCAAAGGCAGTCAACACGAACATCAGCGGTTTCACATTAGATGGAGAGGGAATCTGGAGAAAGTAGGGAAGAAAGGAAGTAGAGATTGATGAATTGGAGAAAAGGGAAAGGAATATGGTTTCTGCTTTTAAGCATGATCATGATTCTTGGTACCGGAATAACGGCATCAGCGTCAGGAAGCTTAAGGATTTACGTGGAGAATGGCAGTAAGAGTTCATGGACAGATGGAATTAATGTGCCAACTGTAAAAGTGAATTATTCAGAAGAAAGTCCAAAGTGGAGCATCGAAGAGGATAAATGGGAACCAGGAAAGAAAGTAAAGGGTACCATTTATATCGCTGGTTCTTACGAGAGATCAGACTGTACTGTAAAAGGTGCCAATCTTCTTTCTGTGAATAGTCAGGACGGAGAGACTGTAGTCACCTTCTCCTATGTCCCCGTAGCAAAGCTGGAGGCCCCGGAAAAGGCAGGCTGGAGTGATACGGCTAAGACCAAGGCATCCTGGAAAAAGGTTCCTTTCGCTTCCAGATACCAGGTGGTGTTATATCAGGAGGGCGGAATCTGGATTAAAAGCCTGACTACATCTTCCACATCAGCAGATCTCCTTCCTTATATGAGCAGCGGTTATAAATACTTCTACACAGTAAAGGCAATTTTAAAGGATTCATCTCAGGACGATTATTTAAAAGAGGGAGAAATCACTACCTCTGATGATTCGGTAGTACAGGAACTGGGCGAGACATTGGGCGTATGGGCAACTTATCAGGATGGTAAGAAGTACCGCGGGGAAGATGGCAACTATGTGACTGACAGCTGGAAAATGATCAGTGGCAAATGGTATTATTTTAAGCAGGATGGCTACGCTGTAACCGGCTGGCAGAAGGTTGATGAGAAATGGTACTATATGGACTCAGAAGCTGCTATGAAGACCGGCTGGCAGGAGCTGAATGGAATATGGTATTACTTTAATACCGACGGAGATATGGCGACCGGATGGATTCAGCCGCTTCCCGGAAAATGGTATTATCTGAATGGTGACGGAAGCCTGGCAACCAATACAACGGTAGATGGAAATTATAAGGTTAATGAATCAGGCTTATGGGTACAATAAAGCAGATAGATGGTATGGATGGAAGCATCTGTACCATCTATCTTTTTTTCTTAGGTGAAACGTTTTTTCGCCAATTTTTGCTTTAAATCCTTGGTTTTTGCAAAAGATACATGCCGACGCTTGACTGTTATGCAATATTCAACTAAAATTATGTGGCATACGGGTGTATCACTTTTAAAGAAAGGCTTGCTATGGGAATAATAAAAACGTCGAAACTGATATTTGATTATATCAGAAAAGATGAAGAAGAAAATATTGAAGAAATTAAACGTGCCATCGACGGTGTGAGCCTGGATCTGGAAAAGGGTCAGTTCATTGCAATCCTTGGCCATAACGGATCGGGGAAATCTACCTTTGCCAAACAACTGAATGCCATATTGCTGCCCACTGAGGGTACTGTATGGATTCAGGATTTAGATACTTCCAGGGAAGAAAATCTATGGGAAGTCCGTAAAAAGACAGGAATGGTTTTTCAGAACCCGGATAATCAGATTATAGGAAATATCGTTGAAGAGGATGTGGGATTCGGTCCGGAAAATCTGGGTGTTCCTACAGAGGAGATCTGGAAACGGGTGGACGAAAGCTTAAAAAGTGTAGGTATGGCAGCATACCGCTTAAAGTCCCCTAACAGGCTTTCTGGAGGTCAGAAGCAGCGTGTTGCAATAGCCGGCGTAATGGCAATGAGACCCCAGTGTATCGTCTTAGATGAGCCTACAGCCATGTTAGATCCTAACGGACGAAAAGAGGTAGTGAAAACCGTTCACGAACTGAATCGGAAAGAGGGGATCACAGTTCTTCTCATCACCCATTACATGGAAGAGGTAACAGGGGCTGACAGAGTGATTGTTATGGATGAGGGTAAGGTAGTAATGGACGGAACACCACGTGAGATATTCTCACAGGTGGAGAAACTTAAGTCCTACCGTTTAGATGTTCCACAGGTCACAGAGCTTGCTTATGAGTTAAAGCAGAAAGGTCTTGATCTGCCTGACGGGATATTGACACTGGATGAACTGATGGAGAATCTTTTACCGCGGTTTGCAGAGCGTTTCCCCGGAGAAGTGATTCTGGAGAACGGAGGAAGCCATGGCAATTAAAGCAGAGCATATTAATTATGTATATGGAAAAGGCACGGCCTTTGAACAGCATGCATTAAAGGATGTGAACCTGGAGATAGAGTCTGGAGAATTCGTGGGCCTGATCGGCCATACCGGTTCCGGAAAATCAACCTTAATCCAGCATTTAAACGGGCTGCTCCGTGCTACCGACGGAAAACTATATTATAATGGAAGAAATATTTATGAGGAAGGCTACGACATGCGGGCGCTGAGAAGTCATGTAGGACTTGTATTTCAGTATCCCGAGCACCAGCTTTTCGAAATTGATGTATTTACCGACGTCTGCTTCGGACCTAAGAATCAGGGCCTTAATAAGGAAGAAGCTGCGAAGCGGGCAAAGGAAGCCCTTACCATGGTAGGACTTGACGAAAGCTACTATAAGCGGTCTCCTTTTGAACTTTCCGGGGGGCAGAAGCGGCGGGTTGCAATTGCAGGTGTCCTGGCCATGAATCCTGATGTCCTGATTCTTGATGAGCCTACTGCAGGGCTGGATCCAAAGGGAAGAGATGAGATTCTGGATCAGATCAAGCGTCTGCATGAGGAACGGAATATGACAATTATTCTGGTGTCTCACAGTATGGAGGATGTGGCACGGTATGTAGACCGGATTCTGGTCATGAACCATGGAGAAAAAGTGTTTGATGATACACCAAAGGAAGTATTTCAGCATTATAAGGAACTGGAAGCAATGGGTCTGGCAGCTCCTGAGATCACATATGTGGTTCAAACCCTGAAATCCCACGGTGTTCCCATTGATACCAGCATTACAACAATTGAAGAGGCCAGAGACGAGATTATAAGGCTTCTGGGAAAATAGACAGGGAGATATTATGCTGAAAGATATTACATTAGGGCAGTATTATCCGGTGGAATCCATTCTTCATAAGCTGGATCCCCGGACAAAGCTGTTTGGGACCATGGTTTTTATCATATCCCTATTTATTGCAAATGATATCTGGGCTTATGTGGTTGCGACTGTATTTCTTGCAGCGGCCATTAAGCTCAGTAATGTTCCTCTTAAGTTCATGGTCAGGGGCTTAAAAGCAATTGTATTTCTGTTGCTGATCAGCGTCAGCTTCAATCTGTTTCTGACACCAGGAACGGCAGTTGTATCTTTTGGATTTTTAAAGATTACAAAGGAAGGATTGATTGTGGCTGGATTTATGGGAATCCGGTTAATCTATCTGGTTGTAGGATCTTCCATTATGACGCTGACCACCACACCCAACCAGTTAACGGACGGTCTGGAAAAGAGTCTTGATTTCTTAAACCGTTTCCGTGTGCCGGTTCATGAGGTCTCCATGATGATGTCCATTGCACTGCGGTTCATTCCCATTCTGGTTGAAGAGACAGATAAGATCATGAAAGCACAGATGGCCAGAGGTGCAGACTTTGAGACCGGGAATCTGATCCAGAAAGCGAAAAACATGATACCCCTACTGGTTCCTCTTTTTATCTCAGCATTTCGCCGTGCCACAGACCTGGCTATGGCGATGGAAGCAAGATGCTACCGTGGCGGAGAAGGCCGGACGAAGATGAAGCCTCTTAAGTACGGGAATCAGGACAGGGTCACCTATCTGGTGTATGTCCTTTACCTTGCCATCATCATAGGTCTCCGGATCCTGAGAGTACAGATCTTTTAAGAACAAGGAGGATTTATGAAACGGGTTAAGATGATCGTTGCCTACGACGGAACCAATTACTGCGGCTGGCAGATTCAGAACAATGGAATCACCATTGAGGAAGTTTTAAACCGGACTCTGACAGACTTATTAAAGGAGCCGGTCACTGTAACAGGTGCCAGCAGGACAGATTCCGGAGTGCATTCGGAGGGAAATGTGGCAGTTTTTGATACAGAAAACCGAATGCCTGCAGACAAGATCTGTTTTGCCTTGAACCAAAGGCTGCCAGATGACATACGGGTACTTCACTCAGAAGAGGTATCAGAAACCTACCACCCAAGGAAGCAGAACTGCGTTAAAACATATGAATATAAGATAATGAACCGTAAGATCGAAATACCAACCATGCGGCTGTACAGCTATTTCTGCTATTTTCCCCTTGATTTGGAGAAGATGAAAGAAGCTGCGGCCTATCTGGTGGGAGAACATGATTTTAAAAGTTTCTGTACTGCCAGAGGGCAGGCAGAGGAGACTGTGCGTACTATTTACAGCCTTGAAGTTCTAAAGTCTGATGATCTCATAACAATCCGGATTAAGGGCAATGGATTTTTATATAACATGGTGAGAATCATTGCAGGTACCCTGATGAAGGTGGGGATGGGAGTTTATCCTCCCGGGCATGTGGAAGAGATTATAGATGCCAGGGACCGGAATGCAGCAGGACCAAAAGCAGCAGCAAAAGGTCTTACTCTGGTAAGCCTTGAGTATGAAAAAGAACTTGAGAAAGAAATTAAAGGTGAAAATAAGGAGTGGAGCTATACTCTTTATCAGCATCGGATTCCATCCCATAAGGAAGCAAGTCTGGTGATTCACAGATGCAGGGAAGAAGATTTTGAACGACTCCTGATCCGTGTGGTGCATCAGGCGGTGAGAAACGGAGCTCATACGGTATTGGTAAAAGATGAGGAAGAGGGGAACCGGATTATTCCAGGCAGAGCATACGGATTTTACACGTTTCATCCTGTCGAATCAGGAAATGGATGGATGGTAACTGGAAGTCAGCCTGCAAAGCCTTGATTTTAAAGGAAAAAACCCCTGCTTTTGCAGGAAAGGTTGACACACAGATGGAAATGTAATATAATGTATAACTGTGACGTTAGACGAAAATGTTCAAGCCAAGCCCCGGAATGAGCATTTTGTAATATAACTTTTGGAAAGTTGTTTTCAGCTTTTCGAGAAATGGTGACGATTTTTCGCACCATAATGCTTAAAAACACCATAATTTACAGGAGGTTGTCCAATGAAGACTTTTATGGCTAGTCCAGCAACAATTGAAAGAAAATGGTACGTAGTTGACGCTACAGGATATACATTAGGACGCTTGGCTTCAGAAGTAGCTAAAGTATTAAGAGGAAAAAACAAACCGATTTACACACCACATATGGATTGCGGTGATTATGTAATCGTAGTAAACGCAAATAAGATTGAAGTTACCGGTAAGAAATTAGATCAGAAGATTTACTACAGCCATTCTGACTATGTTGGCGGTATGAAAGAAACAACTTTAAGAGAAATGATGGCTAAAAAGCCTGAAAGAGTTATTGAATTAGCAGTTAAGGGAATGCTTCCAAAGGGACCTTTAGGAAGAAGCATGATAACAAAACTTCACGTATATGCTGGCGCAGAACATGATAACGCTGCTCAGAAACCAGAAGTTTTAGAATTCAAATTTTAATCAGAGGTGCTGAAAGGAGGAAGTTATCATGGCTAATGCAAAATTTTACGGAACAGGTAGAAGAAAAAAATCTATCGCTAGAGTATATTTAGTACCAGGTACAGGTAAGATCACCATCAATAAGAGAGACATCGATCAGTACTTCGGTCTTGAGACATTAAAGGTTGTAGTTCGTCAGCCATTAACAGCAACAGAGACAGTAGATAAGTTCGACGTTTTAGTAAACGTACACGGCGGTGGTTTCACCGGACAGGCTGGTGCTGTAAGACACGGTATCGCTAGAGCTTTACTTAAAGCAGACATCGAATTCCGTCCAGTTCTTAAAAAAGCAGGATATTTAACAAGAGATCCAAGAATGAAAGAAAGAAAGAAATACGGCTTAAAGGCAGCTCGTCGTGCGCCGCAGTTCTCAAAGAGATAATATTTGCAAAATTCAAATCCTCAGAACAGAGATGTTCTGGGGATTTTTTGCTGTTACAGGGGAGATAACTTGGGCTTTTCAAGCTCTCAGACGGTTGACAAAGATCATATAGATATCAGACTTAAAATCGTTGGAGGTTGACAAATAAGAATTTAAAATATATAATTATTAGAAAATTATATAATAAAGGCATTGAAGAGAAGAGTAAACTATTTGCGCTTTTACAGAGACCTCAGGATGGTGAAAATGAGGAGAGTTATAAAATGGTTGAATATGGCCTCTGAGCTGCGTACCGAAACATATTGTTTAGGCTACGACGGGTGCACCCGTTACAGTGATAGACTATCGATGAATCATTTCTCGTCCGTAGTTGATAAGACCTGTATCGTGAGGTATAGGTGAATTTAGGGTGGTAACACGAAGCTTCGCTCTCGTCCCTGAAAAAGAAATTTTTCAGAGAGGAGGGCTTTTTTAATTTGCTTTTTTAAAATTTATATTTGTTATCACAATAAAAATGAAATGAGGAATGTTATATGAGAAACATTTTAGTTGGTGGCGCATGGCCATATGCAAATGGCTCATTACACCTGGGTCACATAGCTGGGTTATTGCCAGGAGATGTAATTGCTCGTTATCATAGAGCAATAGGAGATAAAGTATATTTTGTATCAGGTAGTGACTGTCATGGAACGCCTGTAGCGATACGCGCAAAGCATGAAAATAAATCACCACAAGAAGTGAGCGATTATTATCATGAAGAATTTAGAGATTGTTTTGAACGATTAGGATTTAGTTATGATGTCTATACAAAAACTTCTTCAGAAGAGCATAAGAATTTTGTGAGACAGTTTCATGAAAAACTTTATAAGAGTAATTATGTTTATGAAAAAGAAGCTCCACAGGCATATTGTGATTGTTGTAATAACTTTCTGGCGGATAGGTTTGTGACTGGAAAATGTCCGAAATGTGGGAATGATACAAGAGGGGATCAATGTGACTTTTGTGGAACAGTATTAGAACCAGAAGGATTAGTAGAGCCGGTTTGTGCTGTTTGTGGCAATAGAATTTCGTTTAAAAATGCAACTCATCTGTATATTGCTATTTCAAAAATGGAGGATCAATTAAAAGCGTTAGTTAATAACAATCCGAATTGGAGAAAAAATGCAATATCATTTACAAATCGCTATATTAATGAAGGCTTAAAAGACAGGGCACTTACGCGTGATTTGGATTGGGGAATAGATGTTCCCAAAGAGGGATTTGAGGATAAGAAGATTTATATTTGGGCTGAAAATGTTCTGGGATATTTATCTGCGAGTCAAATTGCTGCAGAACAAAATTGTGAAGATTATGAAGAAATTTGGGGTGTAAATGCGAAACATTATTATGTTCATGGAAAAGATAATATTCCTTTTCATACAATTATTTTACCAGCATTGCTTATTGCCAATGGCGATGGATGGCACTTACCAGATGAAATTATATCAAGTGAATATTTGACTTTGGAGGGTAGAAAAATATCCACAAGTCAGAATTATGCAATTTGGGTAAAGGATATTATAAATAGATATAATGCTGATTCTATTAGATATTACTTGTTGGCAAATGGACCTGAAAAAAGGGATGCTGATTTTTCATGGCGAGAGTATGTGAATAACCACAATGGTGAGTTACTTGGTGCATATGGTAACTTTATCAATAGAACTCTTGCTTTTATCAATAGATATATGAATGGTGTTATTCCGGCAGGGAATTTTAATTCAGAAATTGAGGTGAAAATTGATCAGCTATTTTGTGAAACTGGAGAAAAAGTAGAGGCAGGTAATCTAAGAGATGCCATTGATGGAATATTTGAATTTGTACGATATGCAAATAAATTCTTTGACATTGAGCAGCCTTGGATTACTAAAGTTACAGATGTTGAGGCTTGTGATAACACACTTTTTAATTGTGTTCAAATTATAGCTAATTTAGCAATATTGCTACATCCATTTTTGCCATTTTCATCTGAAAAGGTTTGTAAATGGCTAAAAATAAGCAATGTATGGGAAAAGCAATATGTATTGACGGGTTATCAATTACCAGAAATAGAAATCTTATTTGAAAGAATTGATAAAAAAATAATTGAAGAGGAAAAAGCTAAATTGGAAAATCAGGAGGAAGTATAAGATGAATCATTTAGGTACAAAGAATCTTGAAACAGAGCGATTAGTATAAGACCATTTAAAGAAACAGATGTTGAAGATATGTATCAGAATTGGGCAAGTAATAATAATGTTACCAAATATCTGACGTGGCCGACGCACAGTTCTATGGATATAACAAAATCTGTTGTGGATTTATGGATAAGTAAAAACGAAGACATGAAAAATTACCAATGGTGCGTTGAGTGGAGAGAAAATCAGCAAGCTATTGGTAGCTTTGGAATCGTTCATATGGAAGAGGAAATCAATTCAGTAGAGATTGGATATTGCATTGGAGAAGAATATTGGAATAGAGGAATTACCAGTGAAGCTTTTAAAGAAGTTATCAAATTTCTATTTGAAAAAGTTGAGTGTAATAGAATCTTTGCACGGCATGATGTATGTAATCCAAATTCGGGGAAGGTTATGAAAAAATCGGGGCTTTTATACGAAGGAACTTTATTAGAAGCAGGTAAAAATAATACAGGAATATGCGATGTGGATATATATGGAATTACCAAGAAGATATACTGTAGATAAATTAGATTATTAAAAGAATCATACCTCTCTTTTGGTGCAAATGCATTACACTGGTAAGAACTGATATACTAAGGCTGAAACTTTGGAAATTCTAGCAACTCATTGTAAGCTTATTGGAATTTAGATAAGGTCGAAGAGATGATATGTGGAAATCTAAATCCTCAGGGCAGTGATGTCCTGGGGATTATTTTTATTATTTAGCATATAATATTACTATTGACGTACAGATATCTGTACGATATAATAAAAAGTACAGAAAACCGTACTATAAGGAGGTGCTTTTATGTTGGCAGTTAATTATACAACGTTAAGAGATAAAATGAAGACATATATGGATAAAATCACAGATGATTATGAGACATTGATTGTTACAAGAAAGGATAACAAAAATGTTGTTATGCTGTCTGAAGAATCCTATAACAATATGATGGAAAATATATATGTAATGGGAAATAAAAGTAATTATGATTGGTTAATTCAATCAAAGGCTCAGTTAGAAAATGGAATGGTATCCACTCATGATCTTCCTGAGGTAGAAGCTGATGAATAAAGTGTTTACAAAGAACGGATGGGATGATTATATTTATTGGCAGACGGAAGATAGAAAAATATTAAGAAAAATAAATCATTTGATTGAAGATATTGCTAGAAATGGGAATGAAGGAGTTGGAAAGCCAGAAGCTCTAAGCGGAAATCTAGCTGGTTTTTGGAACAGAAGAATAAATGATAAAGATCGGTTGATATATAAAATTGATAATGAGAATATCTATATCTTGGCTTGTAGATACCATTATGGCGATAAATGAACGAGAAGTATTATTATCAAAGACAGGCGGTGTATCCTTTTGAAAAGCATGCGAGGTAGCTACTCAGTACAGTTGATATAATCTGTTAGCAGATTGTGCTGAGGTAAATTTTAAAATATGTTAACAGTCTCAACTGTACTGACCCTTTTCAGTTTAAATAAAAAAGGAGTACAGGAATGAGCCAAATAAAAGAAGTCATAAAAGAGAATAGAAAGGCGATTGCCTTATACGTTATAACAGGTTTATTAATTGCATTTTTAACAAACTATAAAATAAGGTATTTCCAAAAGATAATTGATGAGTTTAATGATCACACAATCAGAGTAAATACTATTCTGGTTTATGGAATTGTATTAATCAGTTTTTACTTGTTAAATTATTTTGACGAATACCCAAAGCAAAAGCTTCGAAATGGTATTTATTTAGATTTTAAAATACAGGCTTTAAAAAAGGTTAGTAAAATACAGTATATTGAGTATCAATCTTTGGGAACAGGGAAACTCACTCAAAGCATTGAGAATGGGGCGAATGCAGGAAAAGGAATTATTTTTGATTATTGGTTATGCGTTTGCAGGCAATTGATGCCAACCATTTTATTCAGCATCTTTTTTATATGGAAACTGAATCCGTTTATCACTTACTTAATATTGTTCGGTTATGTCTTTGTATTTATCGTAACCAATTTACTTTTAAAGCTACTGTATTCAATCAAGGAAAAAATCTTGAGCAATGAAGAAATGATGAATCATTATCTTGTTCGCGGATTTATGGAGATGGTGACATTTCGAATGAGCTGCCGATTTCCTTCTGAAATAGAAAAAGCAGTAAATTCGAAGAATGAGATTATAAAATCTAAAGTAAAGATGAATATGATCCACGAAGCATTTTTCACCATATTTGCCATACTTGTGGCATTTTTAAATGTAGGAATCCTTATATACGCCTGGTTGAATCAATCTGTTTCTATAGGAACCTCAGTGGCACTTATTTCTCTGGTTGAAAATGCCTATACACCAATTGCAATCTTTAATGTATTAACTGTCCAGTATAAACTGGATAAGGCGACATACAGCAGATTTGAAAAAATTCTTAACATGAAAGAGGATGAGCAATTAGAGAGAGGAAAGAGTGTTGAAGTAGATCAAGGCGATATTAAGATAACAAATCTTTGCTTTCAATATAATAATAAGAAAGTTATTGATAATTTGAATGTTGAGATTCACAAGGGAGAAAAAATAGCGCTTGTGGGGAGCAGTGGTTCCGGAAAAACAACACTAATAAAACTCATATTAGGATTATTAAAATATGATACTGGCAGCATTCAGATTGATGGGAGTGAATTAAGGGATATAAGCCTGGAGAGTCTGTATAAAAATGTAAGCTATATCTCACAGGAAGCTCCGGTATTTGATGGTACGGTCAGAGAGAATATTGTTCATAACCAGAAGCAAAATGATGGATACATACAAGAAATATTAAAGAAATGAAGTTAAATGATTCCGTGTCAAAAATGGATAGTGGTATTGATACGCTTATCGGTGAACGTGGTATGATATTATCCGGAGGTGAAAGACAGAGACTGGCATTAGCCAGGCTGTGGTTTCAAAAAAATAATATTGTTATTTTAGATGAAGCGACTTCTGCCTTGGATAATATAACGGAAGAGGCTGTTATGAATGAAGTTATGAGCCTTTTGTCGGAGAACACGGTCATAGCAATTGCACACCGACTGACCTCCATCATAAATTTTGATCGGATAATTGTATTTTATGATGGTCATATTGTTGAGCAGGGAACATTTGATGAACTATTAAAGAATGGAATGTATTTTTCTGACTTGTATCATAAGAGCATGCAGTAAACGAGTTTGTAGAGAGGATAATCTCCTCTCTACACTTATATTTTACCATGAAAACGGTTAAAACTCAAGACTACAAAATTCAGCCCAAAAGGGATATACTACTTACACGAATGGAGGTATGTATATGGATGAGCAAAATTGGCTTGAGGTCATGAATCGGCAGCAGTGGATGAAGCAGATACAGGAAACGAATCAGTATACATCAAAATATGGGCTTCAATTATCGGAGGAAGATACGGAAGTTTTGATTGAAGAGAAAAACCATACGTTAAAAGCAGAACGCAGAGTTGAATTTGGCCAGAGCGTGATTCCACAGATTATATATATCTTCTGCGATTCTGCATATATTTCTCAGGATAACTATTTGGATACGCTGATCCGACTCCAGGAAATATTCTTTCTGTATAAGAATGAAATGCAGGATGAGATTACAGATGAAGAGTTGCTTAATTTTATGAAAGAACAATTTGAAGATGTTTGCTATGGGGATCTGGAGTATTTAGAAAGCACTTGTCTTGAAATATTCAGTGAGGCAATCAGGGCTGGTTACAAGGGGTATAAGATTACCCAGGGTAAGGGAGAGTTTTCAAAGATAGACATTGTTCAGAGATGGGATAAGGATCTGTATTTGCAGACGCTGAAAGAGCTTTGCTGGAGGTAGTGCATATGGGGGTTGAGATAGAAGAGGAGATATATTAAATGGAACCATATTACTATAGTCAGATGAATAAGCAGCAACAAAGAATTTACCAGGTCATTAAGAGCGGCCTGGAGTCACTTTCACAGGGCTTTGATGTGCAAAGAATCGATGGGGCTGAGCTGAGCGATATCTTTTTTAAGTTGAGATTGGATTGTCCGGAGATATTTTATGCTTCCACTTTTCAATATTCCTTTTATGATAACTCCACACTTGTAAAGATGATGCCGGTTTATTTATTTGATAAGAATAAAATTAAAGAACATCAGGTAGCAATGACCGCCAGGGTAGAGAAGCTTGCCAGGGTGGTGAAAGATAAAAGTGATTGGGAGAAAGAACAATACATTCATGATTTTATCTGTGAAAATGTTACTTATGATAAGCTGAAGAAACAGTATTCCCATGAGATCCTGGGTCCCTTGGGGCAGGGAGTGGGCGTTTGTGAGGGAATTGCAAAGTCGGTGAAGATCCTTTGTGACCGGCTTTCCATTCCCTGTATTGTTGTTATATCAGAGAACAATCCGGAAAAGAACATCAAATACAGGCATGCATGGAACGTGGTTCGGATTAATGGGGTGTGGTACCATCTAGATGCCACATTTGATAATACATTAGGAAAAAAAGAACTGAGGTATGACTATTTTAACCTGGATGATAAGGGGATTTTTAAAGATCATGAGCCTGTGATATATAAGGTACCGGCATGCGGAGATGGTGATCATTTCTATTATAAGGATAAAAAACTTTCATTTACCAAAATGGAAGAGATAGCGAAACGATGCCAGCAGGCAATCAAAAAAGGAAAAGTATTGACCTTCCATTGGCGAGGCGGATATCTCACGAAGGCTGTTATGGAGGAACTATTGCAAATAATAGCAGGAGAAGCCAAGGGGAAAAGCAGACATAGTCAGATTTCTATTAACTGGCCCCAGGCAGTTATCCGCGTGAAATTCCTTGAGGAGCAGATGGAAGATTCAGTGAAAATGGAGGATGCATACGAAGAGGAAAATGATGCGACTCCATAGATATGATTATTATTAGAGCCGCTTTTCCTGTATGGCTGTGCGGTATTCTTTGGGGGTGGCACCAACCAGATCTTTAAACTGCTTGGTGAAATAACTGGGGCTTGAGAATCCACAGTCAAAAGCAATTTCAGTTATGGTGGCATCTGTGGTCGAAAGCTGCTCTGCAGCTTTAAAAAGCCGCCTCCGCTGAATATACGCCATTGGGCTGTAATGCAGATACCGGCTGAATATACGCTGGCATTCTCTGGTGCAGATATTTGCTGTATCTGCAATTTCTTTTACCGTCATCACATTTCTTAGATTTCCGTCAATCCATTCTAACATTTGCTTTAAACGGGCTTCCTGAATGGTTGGCACTCTGCGGGAAGGCATAGTCTGATGCTTTCCTTTTGTGTAAAGCAGTATTTTTGACATTGCTTCCCGAACTACAAATTCATAACCGGGTTTTTCCTCTGCGCAGGCAGTGAAGGCAATATCAAACTGTTTAAAAAACGGTTTATCTTCAGCATCTCTTCCAAATTTCAGAAAATCTGGCCCTGCATTCAATAAAGGACGTACATACATCGTATCAAAAACACTTCCAGGCGTACCGCCTATAATACCGGAGTCAAATACGAAGGAATGATAAACACAGGGAGAAGGTACAATTGCAGTAAAGGAATGCAAAACACCAGTATTAATAAAACACCCTTCGCCAGCTTCCACGTAATAGGAATTGTCTCCGATCTGAATCAGCACACTACCTTGTAATAAAATAAAAACTTCTAATTCCAAATGCCAGTGGGAAGGGATGCAATCAGCAATATATTGGTGTATATCTCCTTCATTTGCAAGCAGGTCAAAAAGCCGGAAGCCCTGCTCCTGCAATTCCTTTCTGTGACTGTCTGTTGATACATAATTTCTGTTTCGAATCATTTAGATCCTCTCTTTTGTCGCTTTTTTTATAGTATATGACGTTTTACTGAAAGCATCAAGTGTTATTTATGTATATAATGATAGTAGAAAATACAGATAAAATGCGGGTTTTTAAAGCTGCATCAGTCATCTGTCAGGGAGGAAGAGTTCTATGCAGATGAATCACAAAAGTCGCGTTCTTGATATGACAAAAGGCAGTCCGTTTCAATTGCTTCTCTATTTTTCGCTGCCGCTTTTTTTCGGGAATTTATTGCAGCAGCTATATAGTCTGGCAGATGCGTCAATCGCAGGTCATCTGTTAGGGGATGGAGCTTTGGCAGAAATTGGCGCAACGGCAGCATTATACAGCCTTATTACTAATTTTGTTTTTGGATTGAATAATGGTCTGGCTCTGACTGTAAGCAAGTATTTTGGTGCAGGAGAAAAAAAGGAGATGAAGCAGGCTGTCTGCTATATGGTTACGATCGCTTGTGTCTTTGCAGCGCTTCTCACAATGTTTTTATTATTGTTCAGGCATTCAATTTTAGTGAGACTTCAGATACCAGAGGACACCCTGGCGGGTGCGCTCAACTACTTTACGATTATTCTGGCGGGAATTCCTTTGTCCATGGCGTACAATCTGGAATTCAGTTTGCTTCAGGCTGTAGGCAACAGCTTCACTCCGCTGCTGTTTTTACTCTTTAGCAGTGTGTTGAATGTAGGACTGGATTTTTTGTTTATGGGATATCTGGCTATGGGAGTGCAGGGGGCTGCAATTGCGACTGTGCTCGCACAGGGAGTCAGCGGGGGATTATGCTTTTTTTATATTGTAAAAAATTATCGGGAACTATGTTTTCAGAAAAAAGATTTTCTTGTAAAACCCTCATTTGTTTATAAAATGCTCTGGACAGGGCTCAGTATGGCACTTATGAGCACCATTTATAATATTGGAAGCGTAGTTTTACAGAGCAGTATCAATGCGCTGGGCAGTGTCTACATAGCCGCTCAGATGGGAGCACGCCGTCTGGCTGAACTATTCTATAATCCAGGGCTTGCTCTGGCGGCAAGTATAGCTACTTATTCCAGTCAGAATTATGGAGCCAATCGCAATTCACGAATAGGAAAAGGGATTAAGACGGCCTTGCTTATATATGGTGTCTGGTGGCTGTTTGCTGTCACGTTTGTATTTTTGTTTGGGGAAAATGCAGTAAAGCTCATTACGGGGAGTGTCAGCCAGGAAGTTATTTCCAGTGCAGTACTTTATCTTCGAATCAGTATACCAATGATTCCACCAATGGCATTTCTTGTAATTATGCGGAGCGCATTGCAGGGGATGGGTCATCCATTACTGCCTCTTCTATGCAGCGTGATCGAGCTGATTGGCAAAGTATGGTTTTCGCTTATGATCGTACCAGTGTGGGGATATCCGGCAGTATGCATCTGTGAGCCTGTCTTATGGGTCGTTTGCGCGCTGGTTATTTTAGCCGCTCCATTCGTTTACCGCAGGGAATTTACCTGAGTGACACGGTAGAGAGGAGTTGTTTATGAAAACTGTTTTATATGGTAATTTTGAATCAATGGTTTATATAATGGTTCAGGCCATTGAGTTAGAGGCCCGGAATGTTAATAATACAATTCTCCCCAACATTGGGATTCTCATAGCAGAAGAAGTAAATTATTTAAGAAGAGAGAGGAACAGAGCATAATGGAAGCAGTTATTTTTGATTTAGATGGATTGTTAATCGATAGTGAAGTGATTTCATATCAATTATACCAGGAGTTATTAAACAAATATGGACACTCTTTTACCATAGAGAATTATGCGCAGAACTATAGTGGAAAAACAGAACTGGGAAATATGGAAAGTCTGGTGGATCTTTACCAGCTTCCGATTTCTGTACAGGAAGGATTGGATTACACGTTATCTCGGGAGAAAGAGTATTTTATAAAAGGAGTTTCATTAAAGCCGGGTGTCAGAGAACTGTTGGATTATTTGAAGAATAATAAATATAAAATTGCTTTGGCATCATCCAGTACCAAAGACAGAGCAATGTTTGCTTTGGTGCAACACGGAATAGATGGCTACTTTGATGAAATGGTGTTTGGTACAGAAGTTGAAAAGGGAAAACCCAATCCAGATATATTTTTGAAGGCATGTAAAAAATTAAAGGTTGATCCTGAAAAATGTCTTGTACTGGAAGATAGTGAGGCCGGTATACAAGCTTCATACACTGCCCGGATTCCTGTAATCTGCATACCGGACATGAAAAAACCAACTATAAAATATCAAGGAATGACAGAAATGATCCTGCCATCTTTATTGGAAGTGATATTTTATCTGGAAAAGGGAACCGCAAGAGAAACGGAGAATTAAGTAACTCCCCAGCCTAAATATTTATAAAAAACTTGATTATATCCAACGTTGGATATATAATTACTTTATCATTACAGATGAGGTGCTTTTCATGGTACAATTATTCATTCTATTCTTTTTTAGCATTAAGCCCACTCATGGCTATGAAATTCAAAGGTTTATTAGTCTCAATCGCATGTCTGAATGGAATAATATAAAATCCGGTTCTATCTATTATGCAATTAAAAAATTAGAAAAAGACGGATATATCAGCATGATCGATAAACCAGAAGAAGGAGAAAAGAAAAAGCAGATTTATGAAATAACACAAAAGGGCAGAGACGTACTTAAGATATTGGCATATAAGGAGATGGGCAGGCCTTTGCAGGGAGCAGCATCGGAAAAATTTCTTTTATATCCCATAATTGCCAACCTTCAGAAAGAAGAGATCATTCAATGCGTGGAAAACCATGTGGGTGATTTAAAAGAGCAGAAAAACCGGATTACTGACTGGAGAAAAGAGAAGGAGCAAAATCCCTGTTCCATGGAAGTAATTACTTTGGATTACATGATAACAACCATAGAAAGCCAGATAAACTGGCATAGACTGATGTTAGACAATCTGGACAAAATTATTCAGGAAACAGATGAGATTGTAGCGTTGATTAAAGAAACAAACTTTATGAATTATGAATGCTAAATTGTGAAACATGCACCAAAACAAAATTATGGTTTTGGTGCAAAAAAAATATCTACATATCCAACGTTGGATAGCAAGGAGTGAAAAATGAATGTTCTGGTAATTTCAGGAAGTCCCAGGAGGAGAGACAGTTATCTGATCTGCATGGAGATTTGGGAAGAATTAAAGAAGTATGATTCTGGGATTGAGTTCGAGTATTTACAATTAAGCCAGTCCAATATTTCAGAATGCAGGGGCTGCGCCATCTGTTTTCAAAAAAGTGAGTTATTATGTCCCTGTAAAGATGATGAGATCGGGTCAATAAAAGAGAAGATGAAAAATGCAGATGCAATTATTTTATCCAGTCCAGTCTATGCCTATCAGGTCACGGGACAGATGAAACTGTTTATTGATCGTCTGTCTTATTTGTTTCACAGGCCGGAGCTTTGTGGGAAACCGGTACTTATTGTAGTTACCACAGATGGAGGAGGGAGCAAACAGGTTTATAAGTACTTAAAAATGACAGTATCCGGATGGGCAATGGATCTGGTGGGTGGTGTACAGATCATTTCGCCTATGTATTTTGAAAACAGAGAGCCCAAAGGTGCTTTTAAGTTTAATAAGCGCGTATATGCAAAAGGACAGAAGAGAATAAAAACTCTGGCAAAAAAGTTGTATGAAAAAATGAGGCAGAGAAATAGAAAAGCACCTACATTCTATGATATATTTCTATTTAACTGTCTGCGAAGTAAAATATATACATCAGATGCAGATCGTACTTATTGGAGAGATAAGGGCTGGATTGATGCTCCTTACTTTTTTGATGTGAATCTAAATCCAATAAAATGTCTCTTTGGAAAAGTGATGAAACGACTCATTGATATGCTTGGAAAAAAATTGTCTTCAGACACCTAGTCCTCAATTACAATCTCTGTATTTCGAAAGTTGAGATTTCGATATTTTAAAGGAGTCATTCCAGTTTTCTTATGAAATATCTCTGTAAAATAGCTCTGATTGGGAAACGCCAGTATAGAGGAGATCTGCGATGGGGAATAGTCAGAATAAATAAGCATATTACTTGCAGTCTCGATTTTCTTATCCCTGATATAGTGACTGACTGTCATGCCCACTTCTTTTTTGAACAGGCGGGATAAATAGGAGGAGTTTAACCCGATGGCAGATGCAAGTGTTTCTATGGTAATTCGGGTATGGAGGTTATCGCAGATATAGTCAATGCATGCCGCTATATGCCTTGAGGTTGCTTTGTTTTTTCTTATAAATTTCATGCGTTTTGCATAGTCCAGACACATAATGGGATGCAGCGCCGCAACTTCTTCCGGTTTCGTACAGCTATCCGCTTTTTGTATATAAAAATCGCTGAGACTGAAGGCTGTTGACAGTTCCATTCCCCCCTCCATACAATATCTGGCCACCAGTGCAGCCGTGATAACAAAATGATATTTTATATTTTGAAGGTGATTAAACGAAAGAATGCCAAGTCCATTTTTTGATAAAAGAGATTCCTGGCAAAGTTCCCGGACTTTTGCGGTGTTTCCTGATTTTATGACGGAATAAAATTCCTGCTCTGGTGTATAAGGAGCGCGGATTAAATTATTTTCTCTTCTCACAAATTCCTGAAATGCCAGTTCTTTTTTTATATTCATGGGAAAGACCCTCCATTGCATCGTTATTTACTTTTGATATTATATCATGAAAACGACAGATAAGAAAAGAAAATGATATCATTTGCCAGTCAGATCAGATAGTATAAAATTATCTGAAAGGAAAGGTAGTGAAGCGATATGAAACTGAAAAAAGGGTTAAATTTAGGGGGATATTTATCTCAGTGCACTCACAATATGCAGCATTACAGTACATTTATCGGGAAAGCGGATATTGAGCAGATTGCAGCATGGGGATTTGATCATATCCGCCTTCCCATTGATTACGAAGTTCTGGAGGATCAGGAAGGCAATCCCAAAGAGGAAGGTTACCGGCTGGTTCATTGTATCTGTGACTGCTGCAGGACAAATAAGCTGGATGTAATCCTTGATCTGCACAAAGCGTATGGCTATGATTTTAATGATGCAGGGAACAGGGAGAAAAATGATTTGTTTCATAATTCCTATTTACAGGAACGTTTTGTGGATCTTTGGCACAGGATTGCAACGGAATTTAAAAACTACGATAATGTAGCCTTTGAATTGCTAAACGAGGTTGTAGAAAAGGAAAATGCGTTGCTATGGAATGACCTGATCGACAAAACGGTGACGGCCATACGTAAAATTGATTTATTTGTACCCATTATTTATGGGGGAATACAGTGGAACAGCGCAAGCACATTAAAATTACTGAAAAAAACCGGAAGATAAAAATATTATATTTACTTTTCATTTTTATGAGCCTCTTTTGTTTACCCACCAAAAGGCACATTGGGTCAAACAGATGGACCCGCAAAAGGATGTTTTTTATCCCGAAAGCATGGAGTATTACCGCTCACAGTCTGCCGTACTGGGTGAGCAGGGGGAAGCAGTCTTAAACTCATCAGCCGAGACAATTGGGAAAGAGTTTTTAGAGATAATGGTGAAGGGAGCAGTTCTGGCTGCACAAAAAGCTGGTACTCAGCTGTACTGCGGGGAGTTCGGAGTGATTGACCAGGCGCCTGTTCCGGATACACTGCGATGGTTCCGTGACGTACATGATATATTTGAGAAGTATCAGATTGGCAGTTCCATATGGACTTATAAAGAGATGGATTTTGGACTGACAGGTAAGCATTATGATGACATCAGGGAAGAAATAATACAGATATGGACCCAGGAACAGTTATGTAGTTGCCAAACTGAACAGTTATGTAGTTGCCAAACTGAGGCTTGACGAAACAAAAAAAGCATGTTAATATTTGTTCAATTAAATATTTGCATTACAAAGAATTATTTATAATTCGGAGTATAAGAAAAGGCTATGAAAAGAAAGAGTAGCATTTTTAATTCCAAACAGAAAGATGCCGGTTGATGAGAGGCTCATGGATAGAAAGTGTGAATACATCTTGGAGCTGCGCACCGAACCGATTTAAGAAGTAGGCTGCGACGGAGAGCACACCGTAATCAGGTGCAAGGGTATCGCCATGGCCGTACCCGATGAGGTAGACAATGTGAGTTGTCTATAAACTTAAGGTGGTAACACGAGAGTCACTCTCGTCCTTTTGGTAACAGAAGGACGGGAGTTTTTTTATTTGATTTAACTCAGCTCTTTTCTGGATTTCTTATCAGGCATGCAAATATTAATAATAATTTTACAAGGAGAATTTGAGCTATGTTAACACCAAGAGAGCAAATGCGTATTATCTGCAAAGGGGTACACCAGTGTGTAAATGAGGAGGAGCTTCTTGCCAGACTGGAACAATCCTGTAAACAGGAAAAGCCGCTGACCATTAAATTAGGTCTTGATCCTTCCGCACCGGATATTCATCTGGGGCATGCTGTGGTTTTGAGAAAGATCAGACAGATGCAGGAGCTTGGACATCAGGCAGTTATTATAATCGGGGACTTTACAGGCAGGATCGGGGATCCCACTGGGAAATCTAAAGGAAGAGTGGCATTGACCAATGAAAAAGTAAAGGAAAATGCACTGACTTACTGCGAACAGATATTTAAAATACTGGACAAAGAAAAAACAATGGTAAGATTTAACAGTGAATGGCTTTCAAAGCTGAATTTTGAAGATGTGATAAAACTGGCTGCCACGTCAACGGTTGCCAGGATGCTGGAACGGGATGATTTCCAGAATCGTTATAAGAATGGTGTTCCCATTGGTATCCATGAATTTTTTTACCCACTGATGCAGGCTTACGATTCTGTAGAAATAAAAGCAGACATTGAATTAGGGGGGACAGATCAGACCTTTAACATTTTGATGGGACGAACGCTTCAAAAGTCAATGGGAACTGACCAGCAAATTGCTTTATTTATGCCAATTCTTGAAGGACTTGATGGCATAGAGAAAATGAGCAAAAGCCTGGGAAATTATATTGGAGTGAGTGAGCCGGCAGAAGTGATGTTTAAAAAGGTGATGGAAGTGCCGGATGATCTTATTATTAAGTATTACGAGCTGACAACCGATGAACACCCAGATGAAATTGACAGGGTGAAAGCTGAGTTGGTAAGGGGAGTTAATCCCCGGGATATTAAGTTTCAATTAGCAAAAACTATTACAGGCTTATATCACAGCGAAGATGAGGTGCAAGGCGCAATGACATACTATGAAATGGCGTTTAGCAAGAAAGCAATTCCCAATGATATTCCTGTATTGCTTCTGGATCTGGAGAAAGATACGGTAAATGACAGCATACCCGGACTCATTGAACTGGGATATATAAAAAGCAGAAGTGAGTTTATCCGCCTTATAAGACAAGGCGGAATCCAGATCAATGGTGAAAAAATGGATGAGGACGAATTAAGCAGTGTTCTGATCAATGACGATGTCATGAGGATCGGCAAAAAAAGATTTGTAAAAATCAATAAATAATGTGATCTCCCGCCAGTTTCTGGTGGGAGATATGAAAGTAATGATTGACGATGGTAATAATATGTGTTATCTTAAGTGTAATTGGAAGTGTTATTACCAAAATAACCCATCAGTGGTCTTGAAAGGAGAATGTGATATGTCAAATGCATTATTTGTGAAAGAGGTAATGAAAGAATAACTGAATATTGGGCATATGGATAACAGACATGTTTGTATGCCGCTTTTAGACTCTTATATATCGCTTAACTCTGTTAAACACACAATAAGATGTGTTTTTTTTGTGCCTTTTTTTGGAAAGCCAACCGCAGTGACAGCTCATAAGGGCTATTACCGCGGCATTTTTATGCCCTTTTTTAATGTTGGTAAATTCGTTTACTGACGGAAAACAGGAAGAGAGGTTGTTTTTGAAAGAAAAAAAGATTGGTTTTATCACGGCAGTTCACAGAGAACGTTATGAGGTAAGAGTAAATGGGGAGGATCTGTATGCCAGGCTGAAGGCGGGAATATATTTTACGGATCATTGCGAGGAAGAATTCCCCACGGTTGGTGACAATGTGGAGTTAGAGTATAATCCTCTGGGTGACTGTCTGATTATTAAGACACTGGAACGAAAAACCGCATTTTTCAGGAAAGATCCTGATGTGGGAATGGGAGAGCAGATTGTAGCAGCTAATTTTGATTATGTTTTTATTTTAATGTCTCTAAATTTTGATTTTAATTTAAAGCGGCTGGAGCGTTATCTGACCGTTTCGTGGCAAAGCGGGGGGCAGCCTGTTATTGTCCTTACAAAAGCAGATATTGCAGAAGATACCCAGGAAAAACTGGAACTGGTAAATCAGATTGCGCTGGGTGTTGATGTCTGCGTGGTAAGTGCTGTGACAGGGGAAGGCATGGAACAGTTAGAAAAATATCTGGTGCCTGAAAAGACCGCCGTATTCCTGGGCTCATCCGGGGTGGGAAAATCCACGTTCACCAATTATCTGCTGGGAAAAGAGCTTATGGAAACTGGAGAAATCAGGGAAGATGACTCAAAAGGGCATCATACTACCACTCACCGCCAGCTGTTTGTAATGGATAATGGAGCCAGGATTATTGATACACCGGGGATGCGGGAACTGGGAATGTGGATTGTGGATGACGGTATAGATTTCAGCTTTACTGATATCAATGATTTAATAATACAGTGCAGATTTAGTAACTGCACCCATAACGGGGAACCGGGATGTGCAGTTGCCCAGGCATTGAAAGAGGGGACATTGACAGAGAAAAGGTGGAAGAATTACTGGAAAATCCAAAGGGAATCCAAGTTTCAGGCGGCTAAGGAAAGCCGGAAGCAGGCTGTTGTAAAAAAGAAGAATAATAAAAAAAGCAGGGGAGAATGGTAAATGAAAATTATCAGAGCAGAAGAAGTTCATGTGGAAGAAGCATTGAAGTTAGCAATAGGCGAATATGAAAATGAGTGCAGACAGATAAAGCAATTGCCGGTAGTTGACGTAACGGAACAGTTACGGGGTATAATAACCGGTTTATTCCGTAAAAACTATGGAGTTGTTGCTATGTGTGAAGGGGAGATGACCGGGTACCTTGCATTTACAGGGCCCATAGATGGCTACTTTGGAACATGCAGGGGAGCTTATTCTCCACTGGGAGGAAATGCCTTTTCCGGTCATGACAGGGGCAGACTTTGCTCAAAGCTGATGGAAGCGGGAATGGAGCTATTATTAAAGGAGGGTGGAGTTACCAGCGTTGCCCTGAGCAGGTATGCAGATGATCCTTTTGTAGACCGGTCTCTGGTATTAAATGGTTTTGGTATCCGGTGCAGCGATGCTGTTATGGATTTGAATGAATTGGAGTTAAGGGATATTTTTCATAATGATTTTACTTTTACAGAGCTGATTGGAGATGATAAGAGACGCATTCTTGATTTAAGATATGGATTAGTAAAGCATATGTCTGATTCACCCATTTTTTTCCCTACCGATATCCGGCAATATATGATGCATTTTCCAAAAGAACAAACTCGTATATTTGCAGCCATGAAAGAGGAGGCGGTAATCGGATACATGTCGATACAAGACGAAGGGGAAACATTTATCAGCGAAACGGAATCCATGAAAAATATTTGCGGTGCATTTGTAAAAGAAGAATATCGGGGAACCCATGTGGCGGATGATTTACTGTCTTATGTCTGCAATGTATGCAAAAAGGACGGGATCTGTTATCTGGGGGTGGATTGTGAAACATTGAATCCAAATGCGCTCCGCTTCTGGGGGAAGCATTTTAAAAATTACACTTACAGCTATCATCGCAGAATTGATGAACGTGTCATTGGTTATGAATCTTATTTGAGAAAAGAGTGGATATCTAACCTGTAAAATAGTACAATAGTGGATAAAGTTAACATAGGGGGGAGTTTACTAATGATTTATCTGTCACAATTCTCATTTCCTGATATAGAAGAAGAATACAGCTTCACTATGGGAGAGAGACGAACTTGTTATGATACCTTTTATCCATTTCAGATTCTGTCGAAAAATCAGCTGACCAGGCTGGATTTTGAGCCGGTTACAATTTTATATGGTGGTAATGGGTCGGGTAAGACAACAGCTTTAAATGTAATTGCAGAGAAGCTTTGCCTTACCCGGGAAGCCCTTTACAACCGGTCTAATTTTTTTAAGGACTATACGGATCTTTGTTCTTATGAGGTGGAGGAGCAGATCACTAGAGACAGCCTGATTATTACCAGCGACGATGTCTTTGACTTTATGCTTAATATAAGGTCTTTAAATGAGGGGATCCATCAAAAAAGGGAAAAGCTGTTTGATGAATATCTGGACTCAAAGTACTCCAGTTTTCAGATGAAATCACTGGATGATTATGAGAAGCTTAAGAAGGTTAATATGTCCCGGAGTAATACCCAGTCCCGTTTTATCAGAAAGAACCTGATGGGAAATGTTAGGGAACATTCCAATGGGGAAAGTGCTTATCTGTATTTTTGTGAAAAGATTAAGGAAAATGGTCTGTATTTACTGGACGAGCCTGAAAACAGTTTGTCTCCGGAACGGCAGCAGGAACTGCTGAAATTTTTAGAAGATTCAGCGCGCTTTTTTCATTGCCAGTTTATTATTGCGACTCATTCTCCATTTCTTCTATCCATGAGAGGTGCAAAGATTTACGATATGGATGAGAATCCGGTTGATATTAAAAAATGGACGGAGCTGTCTAATGTACAGGCTTATTATCAATTTTTTAAAAAATATGAAAAAGAGTTTTTATAGGAGAGATAACTATGAATTTAACATATAGAAGAGCAGAAAAGAAAGATGCTGATTTATTAGTTCAGATTTATAATGAAGCATTTTACGACGATTACGTCAGATATGGGGAATGCCCCGCTTATGGAAGATCCAGAGAAAATATGGAGAATTCCCTGGAAAAGTACCCGAAAGAAATTATTTACTGTGATGGTAAGGCGGTAGGCGTCATAGCTGTAGAAGATTTGGGAAACGAAGAATATTATCTTGGCTGTCTTTGTGTGATTCCGCAATATCAGGGGAAGGGAATCGGCTCGCGGGCACTTGAATTTATGTTGGATCATTATTCGGGCTGGAAGAAGATTACTTTAATCACGCCGGCGGATAAAGAAGAAAATGTTAATTTCTATACAAAAAAATTTGCATTTATAATTGACGGGACTCAGATGGATGGGAATGTCCAGCTGGCTCACTTTGTAATGGAACGGTAAATGAAAGGAGAGATAGGACCATGTATGTTTATTTCATGAAGAATCAAAAGCCTTTAAATGAAGAATTAATTAAGGAACACGTAGAGCATCTAAAAAATCTGAAAAGCCAGGGGAAACTGGTACTTTGCGGACCGTTTAGCGACTATCCGGGTGGGATGGTTGTATACTTAGCTGATAATCTGGAAGAAGCCACAAGCATTGCAAAGGCAGATCCTTTTATTTCATCGGGATGTAAAACATTTGAGATCAGGACATTGGAATTGGCTAATGAAGAAAATAATTATCTGTTATAAGTTTAATTAAAGATGATAATAGAAGGGCAGACAGCGTTTAAACTGTCTGCCTTATCTTGTCAGGTCTATATAAAATCAACCAGGAATTTTCTGCGGTTCGGGAGACGAAGGGTGCGTAAGGCCCGGGCCTCAATCTGCCTGATTCGCTCTCTTGTAACACCAATATGATCTCCTACCTCTTCCAGAGTATGGGGCATATGTCCGTTGAGACCAAATCTCATATTTACCACGATCTGCTCTCTTGGTTTTAGAGATTGTAATTGCTTATTGATTTCTTCTCTTAACATAATATCAGATACGCTTTCTTCCCGGAGATACTACGGTTTTGTCCTCAATAAAATCACCTAAAAAACTTGCGCTATCATCGCCAATGGGGGTATCCAGTGATACAATTGATGCAGAATCCATCATAATCCGCTCTATTTTATCAACCGAAAGTCCTGTGATATCGGATAGATCCTTGGTTGTAAAGGATTCCTGTTCCTGGTCAAGCCGGCGCAGGAGCTGATTGATCATATTAACATCTTCTTTGTAATGCACAGGCAGTCGTATGGTTCTGTCCTGTTCTGCGATTCCCCGGGTGACAGCCTGACGAATCCACCATGTGGCATAGGTGGAAAAACGGTATCCAAGTTTATAATCATAACGTTCCACAGCTTTCATAAGGCCGATATTGCCCTCCTGAATGAGGTCAAGCAGGGTTAGGGATTGAACATATGCTTCATGCTTTTTTGCAATACTGACTACAAGCCTTAGATTCGAACAAATAAGAGTTTCTTTCGCCTTCTGATCGCCCTGTGCGCAGAGTCTGGCAAGATTATATTCTTCTTCCCTGGTCAGTAACGGCGCTTCCCCAGCCTGTAATAAATACAATTTAATGGAATCGTCTATATTTGAATCAAGTTGTTTTTCTAAAACTGCTGCATCCACATTCTGCTGTTCTGTTTCCGACATCTGATCCTCCCTGTATCTATGAAATCTCCCGTACGTATTCAATTCCCTCTAATGTATATATTTTTTCCATTACATCAGAATGATTGAACTTTTGGGAAGTGCCAACTGTAAAAATAAGTGTTCCGAATTCTTCCTCTAACGTTTTTACTTTTCCCCGCTGCATATCATACAGAACAAAGTGGTTTTCACATGCAAAATCGGATAGTTTCCGCAGAGAAAATTGAGAATTATGTTCCAGATAAACCTCCATGCTTTTTGCGTGCTGCTTGATATAGATATCTACTTTTTTTAATACAATCAATGCGAAGACCGAAAAGAACATACCGATAACAGCGCCGGAGTAAAAGCCCGTTCCAATGGCAATTCCAAGTCCGGCCGCCAGCCACAGTCCGGCAGCAGTGGTAAGACCCCGGATTTCATCATTTCTGGTAACAATGATGGTACCGGCACCCAGGAAGCCGATTCCGCTCACGACCTGTGCGGCTAACCGGGTCGGGTCGGTTCCAGGATTAGTAACTGCGATATATTGATTGGTAAGCATGACCATGGTTGAGCCGATACACACCAGTACATAAGTCATAAAACCGGCGGGACGATTACGCAGCCCCCCGTTCTGTTCCCAATATACCACCGACGATCAGCGACATTCCCAGTCTCACTATGATGGAGAAAATATTTATTTCCTGCAGATAAGAGGAACACTGATTCATATATGGCACCTTTAACACCTCTTTTTTTAAATAAAACACAGAGCCTCTCATGTCTTATTGCAAATTGACAATCAAGGCTCTTAATAGAAGCACCCTTATTCTAAGTATCCCTTATTGGGCTGCCTGCTCTGCATCCCTTGCAGCAGCAAATTTCTTATCAGAAATTCTAATAATAATGCTGTCTTTCTCTACCTGAAGCTCAATGCGGTCACTTAAGAATTCAGGAATATCGGCCACTGTTATGATCGTACCAATTGGCTTGCCCTCTAAGTCTACAGTAACGGTATCAATCATATCTTCTGGTAAAGAAGCATATGGGATTTCCATCAGCATCTTATCTAAGACTCCGGTAACAAATTCGGCATTTTCTAATATGACGTGCGCCACGCTGTTTACTTTTGTCTTTGGATCAAGAGCCTGGAAGTTAATGTGCTCTATTTTACTATCTGTAAAGCATCTGCTGCTGTCTTTGATCTGTGTTACGATTGTCTGATCTTCTAATTTAAGCTGAATTTTACTTCCAAGTCTCTGCTTACGAAGCAGCTTTTCTGCAGTTTTTTCCTCCATTTGGATTGAGATGGAGTTGGGAAGACTGCCACCAAAGATGCAGCAAGGCACAATGCCTTTTCTCCGCAATTGTTTTGCTTTTAATTGTTCATTACGTTTTTCCACTGTAATAGTATTCATTGTGATCCTCCTCGTAAAATTTTTTGGATATATTGGCCGTTATTGAAAAAGAAGGGCTTTTAATGGTTTCAAAATTCTATGAAACCAGCAAAAGCCCTTCTCTGATAGACGGTTCTTTTATATCCAATTGACATAAGTATACCATAGGAGGCAAAAAAAAGCAAATCCATTAATTGTAATTTGAACCGTTTGTGAGAAAATATTTTCTGATTATATAAAAAAAACAGTTATTTTCCCGTTGACACCGGAAAAAATCGTGCTAAAATTAGGATAACAAACACAGACAAAAGCGTTGACGAGGAGGAGTACATGCGATTCCGGATGAACAGAGAGAAGATGGCTGGTGAAAATCTTCGTGATGGAAGCATGGAAGTAGCCTTTGAGCTTTGGATTGAACAGATTTTATCTCAGTAGACTCCAACGGAGATTCCCACCGTTATCAGGGGAAGCAATATCAGAAGAAGTTTTTGTTCTTCCCGTATTGTATTGAGAGCAGAAAATTATTTCTGAATTTAGGTGGTACCGCGGACACGTTAATTCGCCCTAAGCATAGCTTGGGGTGAATTTTTTTGTCTGTTTTGTAGTAAATATTACAGGAGGTATCCATCATGGATAAAAAGTATGATTTTCAAAAATCAGAGAAACAGTTAACAAATTTCTGGGAAGAAAACCAAATTTACAAGTATGGACAGGGAAAGGAACGGCCGGTTTATTCTATTGACACGCCGCCTCCCACTGTTAGCGGAACGCTTCATATTGGTCATGTATTTTCCTATACACAGGCTGAAATAATAGCCAGGTTTAAACGCATGCAGGGGTATGATGTATTCTATCCCCTGGGATTTGATGACAACGGTCTTCCAACGGAGCGGCTGGTGGAACGGGATAAGAAGATTCGGGCGGGACAGGTGCCAAGGAGCCAGTTTCGGAATATTTGTGTGGAAACGATTGAAAAATATGAAACTGATTTTAGGGGTCTGTTTCAAAAACTGGGATTCAGTGTAGACTGGGATTTAAGCTATCAGACGGTATCTTCGCTGTCTCAGAAAATATCCCAGAGATCATTTCTTAATCTGGTAAAGATGAAAAGGCTTACAGGAAAGAGTCGCCTGTTTTGTGGTGCACCCAGTGCCAGACGTCCATCGCACAGGCAGAGCTTGATACTCTGGAATTGGAATCCAGCTTTCACTATCTGAATTTTAAAACTTCTCTGGGAGATTTACTGATCGCAACCACCAGACCGGAACTGCTGTATGGCTGCGTATGCGTTTTTGTTCATCCCCAGGATGAGAGATATCACAAATTTATCGGGAAAATGGCCAGAGTTCCCCTGTATGATTTTGAAATACCCATTATGGCAGATGAAATGGTTTCCATGGAAAAAGGAACGGGCGCTGTTATGTGTGCAACCTTTGGTGATTCTACAGATGTTTCCTGGTACCAGACCCATCATCTTCCTTATAAAAAAATAATTCTGCCGGACGGAACCATAAGCGGGGAAGTTCCTTATATCGGAGGAATGGAAGTCAACCTGGCCAGGCGGACCTTGGTGGAAGAATTAAAAAGCAGGGATTTGCTTGTAGGGCAGGAAGCAGTTTCTCACAGTGTTGCTGTTCATGAGCGGTGCGGCCAGGCGGTGGAAATCATTCCTTCCAACCAGTGGTATATCGATGTATTGACGGAAAAGGACAGGTTTTTAAAGGCAGCAGATGAGATCAGCTGGCATCCGGCTCATATGAAAAAGCGATATCAGATATGGGTGGAGAATTTAAAATGGGATTGGTGTATTTCCAGACAGAGATATTTCGGAGTTCCATTTCCGGTCTGGTATTGTAAGGAGTGCAAAGAACCTGTTTTTTGCGGAAGAAGACCAGCTTCCTGTAAATCCACTGGAAGAAATGCCAGGAAAGGCATGCAGTTGCGGTTGTACACAGTTTCTCCCGGAGGAAGCTGTTTTTGATACCTGGGCAACGTCTTCCGTAACCCCTTTCATCAATGCCGGATATGGTGAGGATTATGACCGAAGCAAAGAGATTCTGCCCATGGGAATGAGAAATCAGGCTCATGAAATCATTCGTACCTGGGCGTTTTATACCATTGTAAAAAGTCTCTACCATACTGGTGAAATCCCATGGAAGGACATTATGATCAGCGGGTTTGTACTGGCAAAACCCGGGGAGAAGATTAGCAAATCAAAAAACAATGCATCTAATTCGCCCCTGACACTTATTGAAACCTATTCGGCGGATGCAATCCGGTATTGGGCAGCCAGCAATAAACTGGGTACAGATACATTTTTCAGCGAAGATGAAATGAAGGGTTCCAGGAGATTTTTGACGAAGCTTTATAATGCGGCGAAGTTCGTAGTTTTGCAGTTGAATGATTTTGAACAAAAGGAAGGATTTGATCCTGAAACCCTGCTGCCTATTGACCGGTGGATGCTGGAACGGGTAAATGAAACCACCGGTGTTGTAAAAAAACTTTTAGACGAGTTTGAAATCGGTCAGGCAAGGCATGAAATTGATGATCTGTTCTGGCGGGATTTCTGTGATTACTATATTGAAATTGTAAAGGAACGTCTTTATCAGCCGGAAAAGCATGGCGTAAAAGAACGATATTCGGGACAATATGGGCTGTATTACAGTCTGCTTGGTATATTAAAGCTCTATGCAGTTTATACCCCGTTCATAACAGAGTATATTTATCAGGACTTTTACCGGAGTCATGAAGGAATGTTGTCCATTCACCAGACTCTTTGGGAATGGAAAGAAGCCAATAAGACTTATCTGGAATTTGGGGAACAGGTGAAGGAGCTGATCGGAACGGTTCGGAAGGAAAAGACGGAAAAGCAGCTGTCCATGAAAGATGAAATTCCTGAACTGATTATTACCAGTCCCAAAAGATACCGGGAATTTTTTAAAGCAACAAAGCTGGATATACAGGCTTGTACCGGTGCGAAGAAGGTTATGATAAGGAGCTGAATGATTCAGAAAAAAGATTGAGGTTGCGTGAATCCCCCATCCGCGATACTCTTATGGCAAGGGGATTGAAACGTTGATAGGAGAGGCTAATATGGAACGGATGGAGGATTTTTTCGCAGCACGGGTTGATGAATATGAAGAGCATATGCTTTCTGGGGTGGAAGGATGTGAACAGGCTTATGCACTGATTCCTTCGCTTCTTACTGAGTCATGCAGAGATTTACTGGATCTTGGATGTGGAACAGGTTTGGAACTAAAACAGGTTTTTAAAAGGTTTCCGGATATTTCAGTCACAGGCATTGATTTAACCAGGGAAATGCTTGATCACTTAAGGCAAAATTATCCAAACAGGAAATTGAATTTAATATGCGGAAATTATTTTGATGTTGATCTGAAAAGGGATACATTTGACTGTGCCATTTCATTTCAGACAATGCATCATTTTGAACATGAAGCAAAGATCGGGTTATATCAAAAGATTTTTGAAGCCCTAAAAGGTGACGGACGCTACATTGAATGCGACTACATGGTAGAAGATCAGGAAGAGGAAGATCTTCATTTTTCCGAGAATAAAAGGCTTAGAGATGAGCTGGGTATTCCAGAAGGGGAGTTTTACCATTATGATACACCATGTACTGTCACAAATCAGATAGCTATGTTAAAAAAAGGCGGATTTAAGAGAGTAGAAATGGTATTCCGTATTGGTAATACCACTATTCTTGCAGCCTATAAACAAGTGATAACTGATAAAGATTGACATATATTACATTATAAGGTAATATCAGATTATTATAAAGAAAAGAGAGGTAAGTGTATGTTATGTGTGTCAGTATTGGAGATCGCAACTAACTAAATAGTTGAAAAGGAAAGACGAAGACGATTTACGTGATTAGTCTGCCCTTTTTCGGCTGCCATGCCGATAATTCTGCCTTACTGAATGCTTGACTTTTGCATAGCAAAAGCGCATACCTTCCAAATATATGTCTGTTCCAGACTGACATTTTGAAAGCATAACGGTAAAGTTATGCTTTTTTTTGTCTTTTTTACCCAATCTGTCTGGAAGCAGGTCTTATTTGAGATCGCTAAAGCATTATGCCTGTGGGGCAGATGAATCGGCGGTCATTTTTTTTGATTGAAGGGGAAAACACATGGAAATTATTAAAACGGCTGGGTTAACCAAAAATTTTAAAAGATTTAAGAAACAGGCAGGTATGATAGGAAGTATTAAGGGGCTGATCAGACGGGAATATGAAGAGAAACAGGCGGTTGGCAATCTGGATCTTACCATTCAGGAAGGGGAATTTGTAGGCCTGATCGGACCAAATGGGGCGGGCAAGACAACGCTTGTGAAGATGCTCACCGGTATTATTGCACCCAGTAGTGGTTCTGTAAGCGTACTGGGGTATTATCCCAATGATCTGGAACATGAATTTAAACAGCAGTATGCAGTCGTTATAGGTCAGAAGAGTCAGCTGTTCTTTGAACTGACCGTGGAAGATACACTTCGCCTGTTTAAAGAGATCTATGGATTACCGGAGGAGGAGTATAAAAGTTCCAGGGATTATTTTGTGAAACTGTTTCAGGTACAGGATCTGATGCATGTCCAGGTGAGGACGCTGTCTCTGGGAGAAAGGATGAAGATGGAACTGATTGCTGCACTGCTTCATAATCCAAAGATTATATTCTTAGATGAACCCACCATTGGACTGGACGCAATTGCGTCGAAACAGATCCGGGGATTTTTGGCAGAGATTAATGAAAGTAGGGGAACCACCATCATACTCACTTCCCACTACATGGAGGATATTAAGGCTTTGTGCAAACGGTCAATTGTTATCAATCATGGCAGCAAGATCTATGATGGAGACACAGAAAAGCTGTTTGAGAGATTTCAGAAGTTTAAAAAAATAACCTTCACCTTTTCGGAACCCACGCTGTTGCCCAATCTGGAGTTGGAAGCCAGGATTCTGGAACAGACACCTTATAAAAAGGTGATTATGGTGCCGAAAGAAAATGCGGCTGGACTACTGAGAGAGCTAATGAATCTGCTTCCCACTGATATAGCAGTAGAGGAAGAGGAAATCGGAACCATAGTTGAGAGAATCTATCAGGAGGGGGGAGATGGGCTTGCGTAAATACCTGGAAATACTTATGATTTTTATTAAGACCCAGCTTGCCTGGCGGGGAGATTCGGTCATTCAGATTTTGTTTTCATTAACAAAGATTCTGTTTGCCTCCTTGCTGTGGGGAACCATATTTGCAGGCAGAGATGTGGTGGCGGGGTTTACCTTAAGCAGCATGATGTCTTACTATATTATCAGCTCTTTCCTTACTCAGCTGGATATGTCTTCTAAAGTGAGTATGGAGATCAGCCAGAGAATCAGGAACGGGACCTTTTCAAAATATATGGTGCTGCCTTTAAATATACAGGGGTATTTTGTTGCCATGGAGATGGGGATGGTGCTATTTCATCTCATTATTTACTTTATTACGTCTGTTATCTGGATTTTTGTATTCCGGATCAGATTTGTTTTTGCACCGGATCCGGCGATTGTGGCTGGGATAGTTATATTAATACTACTGGGGCTGTTTTTTATGGCTCAGCTTAATTATTATCTGGGACTCCTTACTTTAAAGTATGAGGAAATCGGAACCTTTCTCATGATAAAAGATAATCTGGTGGCGTTTGTTACAGGCAGTATTATTCCACTTACGCTGCTGCCGGAGCGTTTCCTTTGGCTGATGAAAGCATTTCCTTTTTATTATGTGACATATCTGCCCTCCATGCTGTTGATCGGGAGGTTTAAGGGGGAACTGGGAATGGGGCTTCTGGTTCTTTCCTGCTGGTGCGTGGTTCTTCAGGCAGTCATTCATGTTACATGGAATAATTACAGGATTAAATATGACGGGGTGGGAATATGATGGGCAGAATAAGAAATTTACGGATAGTAAAAGTCTTAATTAATTTACGGCTGCAGAATTTAATGATGTTCCGGCTGGGGTTTTTCGGTCCATTCTTTGTGGACAGCTGCGTTTTTCTCGTCCAGCTTTGTGTGTTTGAGGTGATCTATTCCAATGTGGAACGGATTGGAACATGGGGGAAGGGGCAGATGATTCTTTATATCGGAACATTTTCCATGATTAATGCTATCAATATGGTGGTCTATTTTTTCGGAATTAATGAAATTCCGGATAAAATTAAAAATGGAGATATGGATTTATATCTGACGAAACCGGGGAGCCCGTTGCTTCGGCTGACGTTTGAACGGATCAATCCGGGTTCTGTTCCACTGTTGTTTTTGAGCGGAGTGATTATTGCTTATGGGATTAAACAGGGGGGAATTAAGATCACTCCCATCCTGATACTGGGATATGTGTTCTGGGTAGCAATTATGGCGGTATTGTATTATCTGGTTGAGGTACTGATCCGGTCCTTTACGTTTTTTATATTGACCAGTGGAAACACAATCATTCTGGAGGAAGCAGGGCTCACCTTATGTATGCAGTTGCCGGGAATTGTGTTCTATGGAATTTACAAAGTGATTTTTTATGCGATTTTGCCTTATGGGCTCATGGCCACCATACCGGTTCAGTTTCTCACAGGGGAGTTGACGTTTGCCGGGGCTATGTGTGGAATTCTGGTTGCAGCAGGCTTTACCCTGTTGACGGCTTTTGTTTGGAAGCAGGGTATACGACATTATAATAGTGCGAGTTCATAAAAGGAGTAAGTAAGATGAGAGATGGTTACGTGTTAAGAAAAGGATATCAGGGGGGGACGAAAGGGCAAGAAATAATTTTAACCGGCTGGCTGGGCAGATATTTGGTCTTGATTTCGAAAACTGGTATCAGAACGGTTACTGGAAGAATAATTATATCCCCTATTCCATTCTTAAGGAAGGTGAGGTCCTGGCAAATGTTTCGGTAAGTCCCATGGTGTTTCGGGAAAATGGAGTGCAGCGTCATTACATTCAGCTGGGGACGGTTATGACCAGCAAAGCCTGCCGCAATCAAGGGCTGATCAGGCAGCTGATGGAGGAAATTCAGCGTGATTACGAAGGAAAGACGGAAGGCTGGTTTTTATTTGCCAATGAAAGTGTACTGGATTTTTATCCGAAGTTTGGTTACAGGAGGTCAGATGAGTTTGAATACGCAAAGAACGTGACCATTGATCAGGAGGCAACTGCTGTTAAGATACAGATTGGAGAAAATAATGAGCTTTCCAGGCTTATGCGGGGGATGAAAGAAAGCTGCCCTCAGAGCAGTCTGTGGTTGGAAAGCAATGAAGAGCTTACCATGTTTTATGCACTGGACTATATGAGTAAAGATATTTATTTTATTCCGAATCAGGAGGCATATGTATTTGCCGTTCTTAAGAAAGGGCAGCTGCATCTGCAGCAGGTTTTTGCCCCGGAAAAGGTGGATTTGGACCGGATTGCTGCAGCCTTTGGCAGAGAGGTAAAGAGTCTGATTCTGGGATTTTCTCCAATTGATAAACAGGGGTTTACCTGCTCAAAGATAAAAGACAGCGATACGGTACTGCATGTAAAGGGATCAGCCTTAGACATAGTTGAAGAGGATTGCTTACGGATTCCTGAGCTGGCTCATACGTAACTATTTATAGATAAACAATGTTATAATTTTTAACCGGCTGCCATGAAAGAAATTGACGGTTTTACTCACTGGTGTTACAATTTCAGAATATAAGGAACGAAACTAGCAGGAGAAACCTATGGCAGCCGAACCAAATGAAACCGCCCAAGTGAATGAGATACAAAAGGAATATACCAGAATAGATAAAGACTGGCTTAGTCTTCATTATAAGATATCCATCGGAATGGTACTGTTTGCCCTGGCAGTAGAATGCATTATGGGTCTCATACTGGTGAATTCAGACATGCTGAATACTACGGTTCCCAGATTTGTTTTCAAATTTATACTGGTACCAAGTGGCGTGAATGGATTATGTGCAGTGATCGATCATATGGTGGTCAAATCAGAAAAAATTTCTCAGACCGCTAAGATTTATACAGTATCCATAATTAACACAGTCATCTGCTTTTCTCTGTTTACGGCCCACAGTGCATTCACTGTTACGTATTATGTATTTGTGACAGCCATAATTTTAACCACAGTTTATGCAAGTTATCTGGTTACACTCTGTACTTCTGTCAGTGGAATGGTGTTACTGGTGATATCTGAGCTGTTTATTACCTGGGATGTGGACAAGCCCTCAATTTTTCAAAGTACGCTCAGGCTGGGAAATTTTCTGATTGCGTTGTTTATTATGTTTTCCGTATCAATAATCTGTATGGTGGTAATTCACTATGAGAAGCGGAAAAATCGGGCCAGTATCCGCATTGAAGAAGAACGGGTTACTTTGACAAAGCGGCTGAAGATGGACGAGCTGACGGGAATCTATAACCGGAAAGCACTCCATGATGCCATGAGAGATTTAGAAGACTGCAATCCCCAGGATAATTATATATTTGGGATTACAGATATTGATAAATTTAAAAACATCAATGATAGCTGGGGGCATCAAACCGGTGATAAATGCCTGATCGCTTTTGCCCAGCTATTAAAAAATAGCTGTAGAAAGGCAAATGTTTACCGGTATGGCGGGGATGAATTCTGCATGATTTTTCATCATACTGATATAAATGAAGCATATGAGACGGCGGCATTAATTCAGGATCAGTTAAAGAAAGTTGAATTTAAGGAGTACCCGGAATTACAGATGACAGCCATTTTTGGACTGGCACGATATGGGAGCGGGATGAATGCCGCCAGATTGTTTATGAGTGCTGATCAGGCATTATATCAGGCTAAAATTACAAGGGATGCCATACGGATACATGAAAAATAAATATAGTCAAGAGATAAAGAAGGGAGGTAATTGGTATGTTTGATTTTTTAAAAAAGGAAAACACAAAACATCACAAACCTAAGTTTGGACTTAAGGAATTGCTTCATTATGTAGGACCGGGGCTTTTAGTTACGGTGGGATTTATTGATCCGGGAAACTGGGCTTCCAATATCGCGGCAGGGTCTGATTATGGATACACACTGCTTTGGATGGTTACTCTTTCAACTATTATGCTGATTATACTCCAGCATAATGTGGCACACCTTGGAATAGTAACAGGAGACTGCCTGGCAGAGGCAGCCCACAAGCATTTAAAGCCCTGGCTTTCAAAGATTGTTTTATCAACTGCAGTTCTGGCAGCCATTTCTACCGCAATGGCGGAAATTCTGGGAGCGGCTATAGCGCTTAATCTGCTGTTTCGGATTCCGGTAAAGCTGGCCTCTGTACTCATACTGGCTTTGATTTTATGGATGCTGTTTACCAACTCCTACCAGAAGCTGGAAAAATGGATCATTGGCTTTGTATCCATCATTGGTTTGTCTTTTATTTATGAACTTAGTCTGGTAAATGTAGACTGGAATCAGGCAGTAAGGGGATGGACTACCATTGAATTTCCCAAAGGTTCCATGCTGATTATCATGTCAGTGCTGGGGGCAGTGGTTATGCCTCATAATTTATTTCTCCATTCGGAAATTATTCAGAGCAGACAGTGGAATTTAGAGGATGAATCCATTCAGAAGCTTCAATTGAAATATGAATTTGCTGATACTTTACTATCCATGATAATCGGTTGGGCAATCAACAGCGCCATGATTATACTGGCAGCCACCACATTTTTCAGTAAAGGCGAGCATGTCTCAGAACTGGGTCAGGCAGCACAGATGTTAAAACCACTGGTGGGACCGGGGGCAAGTATTATTTTTGCGGTTGCGCTGCTGTTTTCAGGAATAGCGTCTACCACCACGGCAGGTATGGCAGGAGGGTCCATATTTGCGGGAATGTATGGGGAACCTTATGATCCCGATGACCCCCATACAAGGTTTGGAGTAACGTGGATTTTAGTGATTGCTGCATTTATAATCTTCCTGATCCGTGATCCATTTAAGGGACTGGTATACAGCCAGATGCTACTAAGTGTGCAGCTTCCCATTACCGTGTTTTTGCAGATTTATCTTACGTCCTCAGAGCGTGTCATGGGTAAATATAAAAATGGACTTCGGGATAAGTTTCTTCTCATTGCCATAGGTGTGATCTTGACGATTTTAAATATAATGCTTTTTATTGCTGCAGGAAAGGGCTGAATTTATGAAAAACCCATTAAGCTATCAGGTGACAGAATTTGATTGCGGACCCACTACATTACTGAATGCCATGAGTTTTCTTTTTCGCAGAGAGGAAATACCGCCTGATATCATCAAGCATATCATGCTATTTTGTCTGGATTCTTACAATACAAAAGGGGAATTCGGCAAAAATGGAACTTCCCAGATGGCAATGATGTTTATGAGCAACTGGTTTAACCAGTTTGGAAAAGTAAAGAAGTTTCCCGTCCAAAGTGAATACTTAACTGGGAACGATGTGTATCTGGGAGAAAACAGTAAAATAGTTTACGGACTTCAGCAGGGTGGTGCGGTGGTCGCCAGGGTGATGTACGGCTGCTGGCATTATGTGCTGATAACAGGTTCCGATCAGGATTATGTTTATCTGTTTGACCCCTATTACAGGAAAAAGCCGTTTAAGCAGAAAAATCTGGAGCTGATTACCGATATGCCATGTCTCAGAAACCGGAAGGTTCCCTGGGAATTGATGAATGGTACGGGAAAAGAACCGTATGCACTTGGCCCGGTGGAAACAAGGGAGGCGACCATTCTGTTTAACAGGGAAACCCAGAGAAAGCCGGCAGATACCATAGAGTATTTTATATAGCAGAAATGAATCAGGACAGCAGGTGTGTCCTGATTTTTTTGTTTTCCCTTATTGATAAATATGATATGATAAAGCTATGTTTGGATTATTTTTCCAGTGAAAGAAATCAGTCAGGAGGAATTGCAATGAATTTCCCAGGTACGGTTGTTTTAGAAACAGAACGGTTGGTTATACGCCCGTTTTGTGAAGCGGATGCCCATGATATGTTTTATAACTGGGCAAACAGCAGTCATGTCACCAGATATTTAACATGGCCGTTTTATAAGTCAGTAGCAGATGCAGAGGAGACTCTTAACGCATGGGTGAAGGAATATGAAAATCCTAAGAATTTCAACTGGTGTATTGAATGGAAGGAGAACCATCAGGCCATTGGCAGTATTGGGGTGGTACATATGAATGAAGAGATTGAAGAGGCAGAAATCGGATACTGCATTGGCGAAGCGCATTGGAAAAAAGGTATTATGACGGAAGCTTTAAAGGCGGTAATGGGATTTCTGTTTGTAGAAGCTGGCTTCAATCGGGTATGTGCAAGACATGATACCAATAACCCTAATTCCGGCAGAGTTATGAAAGCAGCGGGAATGCTGTATGAGGGAACCATGCGCCAGGCGGGTAAGAATAATATGGGAATCTGTGATCTTACGTTATATGCAATCACAAAAGACTTATATTTCAAACATTCGTCGTGATTAGGAGTTTACTGGAATAGTAAGTAAGAAAAAAGGAATGATAATAGATTATGTGATACAGAACATAAAGCATACATGCGGGAGGTAATTTATGCAGACATTTAAAGAACTTTATGAGCGTACAGTAAGCGAGGCACTGTCAGGAAATTTTGATCCGGCGGAAACAGAAAACGGCAATACTTATGATCCCTATCATCTGGACTGCCTGCTGAATCCCGAAAAGCATCCCATTGTAATTCGTACAGGTGACTGTGATTGTGGAGACGGGGAACAAAAGGAATGTGTCAAAAGATGCCCGTTTGGAGCGATTAAGGCTGAGAAAGATGGAATAGTGGTAGAACCGGAATTATGCCTGGGCTGCGAAAAATGTATTGACGGCTGTGTCAGAGAAAAGCTGGCAGCCAGTACCGATATCATTCCTGCCCTCAAAGCAGTAAGGAGCGCAGAAGGGCCTGTTTATGCCATGATAGCTCCGGCATTTTTAGGACAGTTTTCCAGTGATGTTACCCCGGGAAAGCTTAGAAGCGCATTAAAGGAGGTGGGATTTGACGGAATGCTTGAAGTTGCCTTATTTGCGGATATCCTGACGTTAAAAGAAGCTTTGGAATTTGATAAAAACATTAAGGGCAGCGGAGATTATCAGCTGACCAGCTGCTGCTGTCCCATGTGGATCGGTATGATCCGCAAGGTTTATCATCAGCTGGTTCCACACGTACCTGGTTCCGTGTCTCCCATGGTTGCCTGTGCCAAAGTGGTAAAGGCACTTCACCCAGATGCACTGACTGTATTTATTGGTCCTTGTCTTGCAAAAAAGGCTGAAGCAAGGGAAAAGGATTTAGCTGGTGCAGTGGATTATGTTCTTACGTTCCAGGAAGTAAAAAATATTTTTGATGCTCTGGGAATTGATCCCGCAGTGATGGAAGAAAGTGAAAAGGATCATTCCTCCAAAGCAGGCCGCATCTATGCAAGAAAGGGCGGGGTAAGCGAAGCAGTGGAACAAACCGTGAAGGCGATCAGCCCTCAGAAGGAAATTCAGATCCGCACAAAGCAGGCAGATGGAGTTCCCGGATGTAAAAAGATGATTCAGGATATTATGGACGGAAAGATAGATGCCAACTTTTATGAAGGAATGGGCTGTGTGGGCGGCTGCGTAGGCGGACCAAGATCGATTCTGGGAAAAGAGGAAGGAACTGACCTGGTTAATGAATATGGAGAAAAAGCAACCTATCAGCATCCCGCTGAAAATCCCTATGTGATTGAGCTGCTACACCGTTTAAATCTTGATACCATTGAAAGCCTTTTAGAGGAGACGGATTTATTTAGCCGTAACATAACATGATGTTAGAAAATGCAGACAAAATCATAGATTCCCATGTGCATATGGGGATCTATGGTCCTTATGAAATCATATTAGAGAAGCTTGTAGAAGATATGGACCAATTCGGCGTGGATCAGGCGGTGATCTCCGATATTGGTCTCAATTCCCTTGATGAACAGGGAATTGAGAGATTTCCAGATAAGGATACCATCGCTCTAAACAGCTGTGCTCTTAAGCGCATAAATGCATACGGAGACAGGTTTTTTGCTGCTTTTCTGGGTACGTCCTCTATTTGACCGGAATAAAGAACAGATTTCCAGTTTTCTGCTGGAAAATAAAGAGCGTATGGGAGGACTAAAGGTTCACCCCAAAACTGCAGGCGTACCTTTTTCTTCTTCTGATTACAAGCCATATATAGAAATCTGCAGAAGGCATAACATACCGTTTTGTATTCATACCCAGAGGGATGGATACAGCAATATAGAATATGTGTATGAAGCAGCAGCTGATAATCCTGATGTCACATTTGTGGCTGTACATATGGATCTGGGCGGTAACAGGGAAAGAGCCAGTGAATTAATCGCAAGTTGTCCAAACCTTTATGGGGATACCACTCTGGTTTCCAAAGAAGAGATGATAAAAGCCATTAAAAAATGCGGACCGGAAAAAATTCTGTTTGGAACAGATGCATCTGTATTTGGCAGAGAAAGCTATAAACGCTATGAAGGCTTTTATGATACAGTTCTTGAAATCTTCGGCAGGGATGGAGCACAGAAAGTATTTTCTAGAAATGCCAGAAAGTTATTCTGGAAGGAGAAGTATGAATAGCGGTTTAATTTATCCAAGAAAACATGATAAAGAAACGGTATATTTAAAGAATGTAGTAAAAGACCCGGCAATTACAGTTGGGGATTATACAATTTATAATGATTATGTAAACGATCCTGTGGATTTTGTAAAAAATAATGTGCTTTATCATTATCCGGTTAACAATGAGCGTCTGGTTATTGGCAGGTACTGTTCAATTGCCTGCGGAGCGAAGTTTATATTTACTTCCGCCAATCATACTCAGAGATCCTTATCGTCTTATCCTTTTGGTATCTTTTTTGATGAGTGGGATCTTCCTGTGGAACTTATTAGGGATACATGGGACAACAAAGGTGATATTGTAATCGGAAACGATGTCTGGATTGGTTATGAAGCGGTTATTATGCAGGGGGTACATATTGGTGATGGGGCAGTGATCGGTACCAGAGCGGTTGTAACAAAGGATTTGGAACCTTATTCAATTGTAGGTGGAGTTCCTGCAAAAACAATTCGTCCACGCTTTGAACAGCCAGTAATTGACGCACTCCTTTCTTTAAAGTGGTGGGACTGGCCGGAAGAGAAGGTAAAACGGAATGTGGAAGCAATTACTTCTGGTAATGTGAGAAAGCTGCTGGGGGAAAGAGGTAACAAATGATAAAAGTACTTTTTTGTGATTTGTTTTTTACACTGATTGTCCCACATAATCAAAGTCCAATGGAATGTGATGTTTTAAACCTTAGTCCGTCAGAATGGGAGCATTATTCAGAAGAGGCAGACCTTTATAAGAAACGGGCCCTGGGGGCGGTTAATACAGAACAGAAGATTATTGAGGGTATAGTGGAAACACTCCCGTTTTCTGTAACAAAAGAGCAGGAAGAATTGCTGTTGGAGAGACGGGAGAAGCGGATGAGGAGGGCTCTGGGCAATGTGGATCAGGAGATACTGAAAACGTTAAAAGCCATTAGAGATCTGGGTATTAAAACATGTCTGATCAGTAATGCAGATATAATTGACTGTAAATATTGGAAAGATTCACCACTTTATGAATTGTTTGATTTAACTATATTTTCATGTAATGTTAAAATGTTAAAGCCGGATATTAAAATATATCAATATGCCATGGAACAAATGGGCACTACGCCAGAAATGAGTGTATTTGCAGGCGATGGCGGTTCTGACGAGCTGCAGGGAGCAAAAATGGCTGGAATGAAAACGGTTTTTTCCGAATATTTAGATGTAAAACCGGAAGCGGAAAGAAAAAAGATTTTAGATTATGCGGATTATCATATTAATAATTTTTCTGGTCTGATTGATTGTCTGTAAGCAGAATGGGGATGAAATTTGAGGAGGGGTTGAATGATGAGAACCGAAAAAGAGATGTATGATCTGATTCTTGGTACAGCTCAGGCTGATGACAGAATCAGAGGAGTTTACATGGGAGGGTCCAGAACAAATCCAAATGCAGTGCGGGATCTGTTTCAGGATTATGATGTAGTTTACATAGTAACAGAGACGGAGTCTTTTATTAAAGATAAGCCATGGATTGACCGGTTTGGAGAGCGGCTTTTTATGCAGTATCCAGATGAAAACCCGGCTTATCCCCATAAGAAGGACGAGAGCTATGGGTGGTTAATACAGTTTTCAGACGGAAACAGATTGGATCTTACTGTGGTGACCCAGGATTATGCATTAAAAGATATCTATGCCGACCGGCTTTGCAAAGTCCTATTGGACAAAGATAACATTCTACCTGTAATCCCGAAATCTTCAGATCAAAGCCATTGGGTGAAAAAGCCCTCCCAGACAGAATTTTTATGCACCTGCAATGAATTCTGGTGGTGCCTTGATAACGTTGCCAAGGGATTGTGGAGGAACGAGATCCCATATGTGCAGGATATGCTAAATCATTACATACGGCCTCAGCTGGTGACTCTGTTATCATGGAAAATCGGAATTGCGACCGGTTTTACATGCAGTATTGGAAAAGCCGGTAAGGATTTGTACCGGTGGTTGTCAGAAGGAGAATGGGAAAGATATTTAAAGACATATGCGGATGCAGAGGTAGAACATATCTGGGAAGCAGTAGAAATAATGTGTAACCTGTTTCATGAGGTGGCAGGATTTGTATCAGGTGAGCTTGGCTTTTTCTATGACATAACCGAAGCGTCTAACTGTATGGGATATTTAAATCATGTCAGAGAACTTCCCCCGGATGCAAAACAGGTTTATTGATCATATCGTTCATGTTAACCTCTCTGATTATCAACTTTCTATCCCTGCATTTAATGATATTATTATAGACCGATTGCAGGCACTCTACAAGAAAGTATTTGCCTTTCCCCTTTTAAAAAGCTAAAAAAATAACAGGGGATATGTACAAAGGAACTGAAACAAGTGACAGGAAAGGATCAACGTATGGCGACAAGCAAAATGAATCAGCTGGTAGTGATGGTCAATTTATGCAGCAGTGTTGTGGAAGGGATCGAGCATCTGATTACTTCTCATGGAAATGACCGGCTGAAAGAGGATGCTGTTTCGGACTCCTCACGCTGGAAGAAAACTTAAAGGGGCTTCAGGCGGACAAGTCTATAATTCATGAGACAAGATGGCTGGCAGAAGTTATAAAAAAAACTGGCTGTTTGTTTATGACGGGGAATTCCGGGATCGTTTGTACCGCTGGTATTTTAAGGCCTTAAAAGAACTGAGAAATTTAATGTTTGCAGAGATTGAGATCTGCCCTGTCTGCGCAGGAAAAGGAACGGTACATTACGGAGCATCCCTTTATATTGAAGGATGAAGAAGGGAAAGAGTTGTTAAGTCCGGTCCGTATCTTTATGAAGTGCGAAGAGTGCGGAAATTATTACCTGGCAAAAGAAGAGCCCTGGGTTGTAAAAAGGAAAAAGAGAGCGGGACACTCTCAGGCAAAATGTAAAAGAATAATAGCGGATATTGAAAGGCTGGCATCTGGCAATTCCATGTTGTTTATCGGCAGTCAAAACAGTCAATTATATAAAGAGGCAGTCAGTGCTGGTTATGAGATGGATGTTCTAAATGGAACTGAGTCCATCAGCCCGGTTATAAAGGGGAGCTATGCAGTGGTTATCATTGAACATCTCACGGACAACCGGGACATGAATGCCATTCTCGATAAAGCGACTGAAAACCTGGCAGATGGCGGAATTCTCTGGTTTGATGGACCAGATCTGGATAAATCCATGGATCTTCTGCAAAAGAAGGGGAATACTCTCTGGCGGCAGGCTGCTTCGGAGGTTTATCTAACCAAAGAGGGAACGAAAAATCTGCTAAGGCTGTTTGGGCTGACTGTTGAGTCCAGTAAGAGTGTGGGCACTACTTTAAGGCGTATTGAGATCATTGCAAAAAAAGCATAAAGAAAGAAGGCATGAAAATGGGTCATCTGACAGCCCGTGATGCGTACTTAAATTTAAGTGACCGCATTAACTGGTTTACACAAGGGGCGCCTGAGTCGGAGACGCTTTATAAAATTCTTCAGGTTTTGTATTCGGAGAAAGAAGCAAAATGGGTGGCACTGCTGCCGGTACGGCCGTTTACGGTGAAAAAGGCAGCTAAAATCTGGGAGACTACAGAGCTGAAAGCAGAACGGCTATTAAACCATCTCTGTGAAAAAGCCCTTCTGGTGGATTCTTATCATAACGGAATCCGGGAAGTTTGTTATGCCGCCTCCCATGGCTGGTTTTATTGAATTTGCCCTGATGAGGACAAGAGGAGATATAGACCAGAAATACTTAAGTGAGCTTTACTATCAATACATGAATGTAGAAGAGGACTTTATAAAGGACTTATTTTTTGCTACGGAAACAAAACTGGGCAGAGTCTATGTACAGGAACCTGTGCTGATGACAGATAAAACCAACCATATTCTGGACTATGAGAGGGCTTCCCACATTGTTAAGGAGGCGGATTACATCGGACTGGGGCTTTGCTACTGCCGTCATAAGATGTCCCATGCCGGTCATCCCTGTGAAATCAATGCTCCCTGGGATGTATGCCTGACCTTTGACAATGTTGCCCGTTCTCTGGCAGAACATGGGGATTATACAAGGCTGATTTCCAAAGAGGAAGCTATGGATGCACTGGAACGGTCCTATGCCAGCAATCTGGTGCAGATCGGAGAAAATGTCCGGGAGCACCCGGCGTTTATCTGCAACTGCTGCGGATGCTGTTGTGAAGCACTTCAGGCAGCCAGAAAATTCAGTCCCATGCAGCCAGTTGCGACTACCAATTACATTCCCCATATATCCGTGGAAACTTGTGTGGGATGCGGCAAATGTGAGAAGGTATGTCCCATTCTGGCAATCTCCATGGAAACCAATGAACATGGAAAGAGAAAAGCTGTAGTGGATGAGGAAATCTGCCTTGGTTGCGGTGTATGCGCCAGAAACTGCAGTGTAAAAGCGATTAAACTGGAGAAAAGGCCAAAACAGATTATCACGCCGGTAAACAGTACCCATCGCTTTGTGCTACAGGCTATTGAAAAGGGGACTCTGCAAAATCTTATATTTGATAATCAGGCATTTGCCAGCCACCGAGCCATGGCAGCGCTTTTTTGGTACGATATTAAAGCTGCCTCCGTTAAAGCAGGCAATGGCAGGCAAACAGCTGAAATCTATTTATTTAGACAGGCTTTTGTCCCTCTATAAAAGTAAACCGGTGGAGGAAAGCCCAAAAGGGAGTAAAAGCCTTTCTTAATCAGCAGGAGGAAAGGGGAAGTGGTAACGTGTTTGACAAATTGACAGAGAATGATATTGAAAAAATGAAACAGGAGATAGAACACCGTAAACTGGTGGTTCGTAAGGAAGCCCTGGAAGCGGTTAAGGAAGCAAGAGCCCATGGAGACTTAAGTGAAAACTTTGAATATCATGCAGCCAAAAAGGACAAAAATCAGAATGAAAGCAGAATCCGTTATCTGGAAAAAATGATTAAGACGGCTCAAATTATTACTGACAATTCCAAAGAAGATGAAATCGGGCTTTATAATACCGTGGATTTGTATTTTGAAGATGATGATGAGTTGGAGACCTATAAACTGGTGACAACCGTCCGTGGAAATTCCATAAAGGGTCTAATCAGTTCTGAATCACCCCTTGGCAGCGCTATTCTGGGACATAAAGTGGGAGACCGTATTTATGTTAAGGTAAATGATAAAACAGGCTACTACGTAGAGGTGAAACGTCTGGAAAAAACAAAGGATGATGGAAGCGATCAGTTGAGAAGCTACTAATCCGTCAAAGGAAGGCTTACTAGATGAAAGATATGACAAAAGGCAATATTTCCTCCCAGCTGATTCGTTTTTCCATACCTCTGGTTCTGGGTAATTTATTTCAGCTGACTTACAATGCGGTGGATTCTATCATAGTCGGGCGTTATGCGGGAGAAGATGCTCTTGCTGCAGTGGGAACGGCAAACCCTGTTATGAGCATTGTAATTTTAGGAATTACAGGAATCTGTATTGGAGCATCGGTACTGATGAGTGAATTTTTCGGAGCAGGTGATGAAAAAAGGCTGAAAGAAGAAGTTTCTACCATACTTATTTTTGGGTGTTTCTTTTCACTTATTATTGCTGCACTGGGATTTATGGCGTCCAGGGGCATCTTAAGGCTGCTTCGGGTTCCGGATCAGATTTTAGAAGCTGCTGCCATGTACCTGCGGATTATATTTCTGGGTATGCCTTTTACGTTTTTTTATAATGCAGTAGCATCTGCACTAAGAAGTGTGGGAGATTCCAAAACTCCGGTTCGGTTTCTGGCTGCGGCTTCTGTCTTAAACGGACTGTTAGATGTGGTGTTTGTAGCATGGTTTCATATGGATGTGATCGGAGCAGCGGTTGCTACGGTTATTGCAGAGGCGGTATCTGCCGGGCTTTGTATTCTATACATATATAGAAAGGTTCCACTTCTCAGGGTGGGCAGGAAGGAAATGCGGCTGGATAAGGAGCTTTTAAACCTGACGTTAAGACAGGGAGCAATTACGGCGCTGCAGCAATCCTGCCAACCCATCGGGAAGCTTCTGATTCAGGGGATGATCAATCCTCTTGGAGTCAGTACCATTGCAGCATTCAATGCGGTAAACAGAGTGGATGATTTTGCATTTACGCCGGAACAGAGTATTTCCAGCGGGATCATGACCTTTGTAGCCCAGAACAGAGGGGCAAAAAACAGCAGCCGGATCAGGAAGGGGTTTCGTACAGGACTTATGATTGAGGCAGGATACTGGGTATTCATCTGCATTTTAATCCTTGTCATAAAATCCTGTGATGAAGCTGTTTGTATCAGAGAATGATACGGGAATGGTTCGTATCGGGGTTCAGTATCTGGGACTGATGGCATTTTTCTACCTCATGCCTGCGTTTACCAATGGGATTCAGGGATTTTTCAGGGGTATGGGGAACATGTCCATTACCTTGATTTCAACCCTGATCCAGATCTCTGTGCGGGTGGTATTCGTATCACTTCTCGTCCCTGTGATGGGACTGAAGGGAGTTGCATATGCCAGCCTCATCGGCTGGGCCTGCATGCTTCTTGCAGAAGTACCATATTATTTTGGTTTAAGAATAGAAATGAATTACTACAGGAGAGTGACAGATGATAAAGAACATAGTATTCGATATGGGAAAAGTACTGGTTGATTATGAAGGACATAAGGTTGGCGCAGTATTTATGGAGGATGAAGCGGAACGAAAGGAAGTCTGCACATCGGTTTTCGATTCCCAGGAATGGCTGTTGCTTGATATGGGTCTGATATCTGAGGAGGATGCTTTAAGGAGAATGCAGTCCCGTCTGTCTACAGACCACGCAAAGGAAATGGCGGAACTCTGCCTGAAACACTGGCATGAATATAATATGTATCCTGTAAAAGAGATGGGAGAACTTGTGCGGGAGTTAAAGGAACAGGGGTATGGAATCTATTTATGTTCCAATGCATCTCTACGCCTGTTGACTTATACGACTATTATACCGGGAATCGAGTATTTTGATGGTGTTCTCTTTTCTGCAGAGGTAAAATGTATGAAGCCGCAAAAGGAGATGTACGGTCATCTATTTCAACGGTTTCATCTAAAACCGGAGGAATGCTTTTTTATTGATGACCTGCTTATGAATGTGGAAGGGGCAAGGGAGTGCGGTATGGATGGTTACTGCTTTGCTGACAGAAATATTGATGCACTGAAAGAATGTCTGAGTAAATTGAATTAATTATAAAAAAAGTCAAACGGTCAGGGAGCAGAGACTCCCTGATTTTTTTGTTAATAGTGGAAAAAATAGTGATAAACTCACCAAAAGTTACATGTAGACCACTATTTATTACATGATACGTCATTTTGTGACATAACAGTATATAATTATCCCGAAGCGATTCAAAAAAGACAAAGAAGAAGCAGGAGGGATGAACAGAAGTGAACAGCAGTTAGGAAAATCAATTAAAAATGGAATACCTGGGATATTATGAGTTGAAGAAGGACAGTATGAAAAAGTCTTGCGGATATCGTTACAAATTTACACTTGAGAAACGAAAGGAATCGATATAAGAATGAATACTAATATGAGAAAAATAAAAACAAAAATCGGAGCATTATGCTTAGCACTGGGAATTGCAGCAGGAGCCACCTTTACACCAATTACAGCTTATGCAGGTGACCCTGCAACACAGCTGGATGGGAAGCTAAGCACATTCCATCAGGGTGATGCCAATGACTGTGGAGCAGTTTCAGCCATACAGGCACTGGATAACAGCAAATATGGAAGAAAAATTTTTAGAAAAATGATTACGGATAATTATAATGGAACTTATACACTTAATTTTGGTTCCGGAAAACAAACGGTAACGGAAATGGATGTTGAGAACGCATACATCGAAGGGGATCTGGATGCCAGAGTAATTGAAGCCGGTTTACAGAAGGCTATGAATGTTTATAATAGTTGTTTTGCCTGTGATGTATTTACAACAATGACCGGATTCAGACAAAGGACATACTGGTCCAAAAATAAAACAGAAATCATGAATATCATGGCTGCAAAGTGTCAGAATGGAGAAGGAATTACAGCAGCCTGCGATTTTAATATAGCAGACCCAGGCAGAGGAATTATTGGCGATGGCGGTCATTCCTATTCCATTAAGAGTGTAAATAAAAACACTGTAGTGGTTATCAATCCGTGGGATACTTCTGTTTTAATCAGTATGCCCAGAAGTCAGTTTGAAAAATCCATACGGTATATGACGTATGTAGATGATGCTGCAAAAAATGTTGTGGTTTATTGGGAATAAGCCTACACCTAATCGTACAGGAGCCCGGGAGATTAAATTTTTTCTCCCGGGCTCCTGTTTCCTATTTTATGATTTTGAAGCCATTTTATAAATTTCCAGAACATCCTGCCAGTACAGCTTTTTCAGTCCGCCAAGTGGGTGCTCCACGCCGTAAGCCTCTCCGGTTGATTTTTTAGCCATCAGTTCTAAATTGGTGCTGTCAATCCCCAGTTCCTCAAGTGTTGTGGGAAGACCCATTTTCACAAAGAACTGGGACAGGCGGTTGATTCCCTCCAGTACGATGGAGTCAGGATCCCGATAGCTTCCTTCCACACCCATAACGTTAACAGCAAACTGGACAAACATGTTGATGTTTGTTTTATAAACATATTTCATCCAGGCAGGAGTAAGGACAGCCAGTCCTGCGCCGTGAGCCACATCGTATATTGCACTCAGCTCATGTTCCATACCGTGGCATGCCCAGTCCTGTCTGCGGCCCAGCCCCAGTAGATCGTTGTGGGCAATGGTGCCGCCCAGTCCCACCTGGCACCAGGCGTCGTAGTCCCTGGGATTTTCTGAAACCAGAAGAGCATGTCTCATAATTGATTTCAACGTGGTCTCACAAAGACCGTCAGTCAGATCCGTATTCAGGGTATTGGTAAAATAACGCTCAAATATATGGCTCATCATATCAGCCACACCGTTGGCAATCTGGTTTTTTGGGAAGAGTAAAGAAAAACTCGGGATTCATTACGCTTAAGACCGGACGGACCAGATCGCTTCCATATCCCAGTTTCATCTGCTTCTCTTCGTTGGTAATGACGGTACTGTTGCTGGATTCGCTTCCTGCAGCAGGAATGGTTAAAATCGTAGCTACCGGAAGGGCAGCAGTAATGGTTTTACCCTGTTCATATACGTCCCAGACGTCTCCCTCATAGCAAACCCCGATGGCGATCGCCTTTGCAGAGTCAATTACGCTTCCGCCGCCAACTGCCAGTACTAAGTCAATACCCTGGTCTTTGCATAGTCTGATGCCTTCATAAACAAGTGACAGCCTTGGATTCGGTACGACTCCTCCCAGCTCAGCAAACTCAATTCCATTTTCTTTTAAAGACTGAACGACGGTATCATACAGGCCGTTCTTTTTGATTCTGTCCCCGCTGTAATGTAAAAGTACCTTTTTTGCATAAGGAGCAAGAAGGCTTCCGATTTCCTTATGGGAGTCTTTTCCAAAGCAAATACGGGTAGGAATGTGAAAATTAAAATTTAACATGGTAATACCCCCTCTTTTCTATACATTATTTAAAAATCTGTGGTATCCGGGTTGGTGGAATATCCGCAGCAGCCCTTTAAGCCGGCTATGATGGATACATCTTCGGCTGTAAGCTCAAAATCAAATACATGAGCATTTTCTTCAATCCGCTCTTTTGTAACGGACTTGGGCAAAGGAAGAAAGCCCATCTGTAAACTCCATCTGACACATATCTGTGCAATGGATTTACCATATTTCTCTGACAGTGCAATCATTTCCGGAACTTCAAATATTTTTCCCGAACCCAGAGGACTGTAAGCTTCTGCCAGTATATTGTGTTCCTTTAAGTAAGAAACCAGTTCATCCTGGGTATCACCCGGGCAAAGTCTGATCTGGTTCACCATAGGTGCGATTTTTGCTGTCTTCATAAGTTCTTCTAAGTGATGAATCCGGAAGTTGCTGACACCGATGGAACGGATACGGCCCGCCTCATACAGTTCTTCAAATGCTTTCCATGTGCCTGCATTGGCTTCCTGCCAGTTGGCACGGGATTTAATGGGATTGGGCCAATGAATTAAGTACAGGTCTAAGTAATCCAGATCTAAGTTTTTCATGGTCGCCTCAAAGGCATTCAGTGTTTCCTGATATCCATGTTCAGGGTTTTGAAGCTTGCTGGTAACAAAGATCTCTTCTCTTGGAACGCCGCTTTCCTTAATTCCGGTTCCAACGCTTTCCTCATTGTAATAGAGTGCAGCAGTATCGATGTTACGGTAGCCAGTTTTAAGTGCCTGCTTTACTGCATTGACTGCAGTTTCTCCATTTTGTGCTTTCCAGGTGCCAAAGCCGATGCAGGGGATTTTTACACCATTAGCCAGTATATAGTTGTCTGATAAAGATTTCATTCAGGTACCTCCTTATTGATTTCGCTTGATCACGGGATCAAACTATTGTATAGTAAGTATTGTAAACCTTAACGTTAACTTTAAGTCAAGAGACAGATTGGAAAATCTGCCGGAAAAGGATAAAAATGAATTACACCATAAAACAGGTATCAGAAAAGACACATTTAAAGCCACACGTTCTCCGTTATTATGAACGGGAAGGGCTTCTTCCATTCGTAGACAGAAGTGAAAGCGGAATCCGCCGTTATTCCGAAGAGGACTTAGAGTGGCTGTCTTTAATCTGCTGTCTGAAAAATACAGGGATGGCGATCAAACAGATCAGGGAATTTGTGGAGCTGAGCTTACAGGGAAAAGAGACGTTAAAAGAACGGTGTTCCATGCTGATAGCACATAAAGGAAGTAGAGGATCAGATTGCAGGACTTAAGAAGTACTTATGCAAGGTGGATCATAAGATCTCGTATTTCACAGATCAGTATGAGAAGTATTTAGATGAAAAAAGTGAGATTGGAGCAGTCAGTCATGGTTCGGATTAAAATAGATGATATGGATCTGGGTCAGATTGCGAAATCAGGGCAGTGCTTTCGTATGGAGGAACAGGAGCAGGGAATCTGGTCTGTCACGGCTGGAGCGCAATACATAGAAGCAGTGAAAGAAGGGGAAGAGTTTCTTTTTTCCTGTGATGAGGAAGAGTTTCAAAGGGTATGGTCCCATTATTTTGATCTGGAAGGGGATTACTGCGGATATAAGAGACAGGTACCGGAAGAGGACTCTTATTTACGGGAAGCCATCCGGTGCGGCTGGGGGGTGCGGATTCTCCGCCAGGATTTATGGGAGATGCTGGTTACATTTCTAATATCCCAGAATAATAATATTCCACGGATTAAGGGGAGTGTAAGGCAACTATGCAATCGTTTTGGAATGGAAAAGAAGGGCAGAGGTCTGGTTATGTCTTCTGCTGGAGTGTGGGAAGAGGTTACGAGAAGCTTTATGACGTTTCCGACCCCTGAATCCATTGCCTCCGCCGGCCTTCCCGGTCTGTCTGATGTGGGGCTGGGATATCGGGATAAGTATATTCTTCATATGGCTCAGTGCTGCAGCGGGCCGGAGGGAGAGAAGTGGCTGTCCGATTTAAAGAAAGCGGATTACGAGAATGCTCATGCAACACTCTTAAAACAGTATGGGATTGGTAAGAAGGTGGCAGATTGTGTCTGCCTGTTCGGGCTTCACCATGTAGGAGCTTTCCCCGTAGATACCCATGTGAAGCAGATAATAACCACATATTATCCCAATGGTTTCCCGCTTAAGCGGTATGAGGGCTATGCAGGAATCCTGCAGCAATATATGTTTTACCATAAAATCAACCGGTTGGCGGCTGAATAAATCACCTCTTTTGACGGACAGTCTGGGCATGGGGATGCTCCAGGCTGTTCTTGTCTTTTCTTTTGTCGAAATAATTCATACTTTTATCACACAATAAACAAAGTTAAATCACACAATCTTCACAATTCCCTTTTACCCTAATTAAGGACACGATTATGAAAATAGAACAGGAGGAGAGAGAGTTGATTGAAGTCAAAAACCTGGTAAAAGATTACGGCGGGCATCTGGCTGTGGATCATTTAAACTTTACCATTCAGGATGGCAAGATCTATGGTTTTCTGGGCCCAAACGGAGCAGGAAAATCCACTACAATGAATATTATAACCGGTTACATAGGTGCGACCGAGGGTGATGTGTGGATTAATGGCCATAACATTTTAGAGGATCCGGAGGAGGCAAAAAGGTGCATTGGTTATCTGCCGGAGCTACCCCCTCTTTACGTCGATATGACAGTAAAGGAACAGCTTGATTTTGCTGCTGAATTAAAGAAAATACCGAAAAAAGACAGGGAAGAGGAAGTCCTTAAAGTAATGAACTTAGCGAAGCTTACTGATGTAAGCGGACGCCTGATCCGTAACCTCTCAAAAGGCTACAGACAAAGAGTAGGGCTTGCCCAGGCAGTTTTGGGATTCCCTCCGGTTATTATATTAGATGAACCAACCGTGGGATTAGATCCAAAGCAGATCATTGAAATACGGGACACCATAAGAGAACTGGGTCAGAAACATACGGTTATTTTAAGCTCCCATATTCTTTCCGAAGTAAGCGCAGTCTGCGATCATGTGCTGATTATAGACCGGGGACGGCTGATTGCCAGTGACACACCGGAAAACTTAGAGCGCCAGATGGCAGATGCTTCTGGTATGGAACTTCTGATAAAGGGAGAAGAAGTTCAGATCCGTGATATTCTTGACACCATTCCCCAGGCAGCTGACGTAATCGTGAAAGAAAGCGGAGAAGAGGCAGTAAAAAAGGTAACGTTCCGTTTGACAGGTGCAGGGGAAGAAGAGGATATCCGGGAAATTATTTTCTTTGCTTTTGCCGATAACCGACTGCCAATCCTCTCAATGCATGTAAATAAGGCTTCGCTGGAAGAAGTTTTCTTAGAGCTGACGGCAGATGCAGAATCTGAGGATGGTCAGGAAGAAATTCAGGAAGAAATCCAGGAAGATAAAGAACTGAATGCAGATGAGGAATCAGAAAATACAGAAACAGAAAATAAAAAGAGTGATGGAGAGGAGGAATTATAATGGCTGCTGTTTATAGAAGAGAGCTGAAATCTTACTTCCAGTCCATGACCGGATATGTATTTATAGCATTTATGGTGCTGTTTATTGGGATTTACTTCATGGCATACAACATGATGAGCGGATATCCGTATTTTTCTTATACCTTATCAGGAATGGTTACAATCATTATGATCGGGATTCCAGTTCTGACCATGAGAAGTTTTGCAGATGACAGAAAGACTAAGACCGATCAGCTATTGTTAACTTCTCCGGTCTCCGTAGGGAAAATAGTTTTGGGAAAATATCTTTCCATGGTTACTGTATTTGCAGTTCCGGTTGTATTATCCTGCCTTTGCCCCCTGATTATTCAGATGAACGGAACCGCTCATCTGAAGGCAGATTATGCGGCAATTCTGGCGTTTTTCTTACTGGGATGTGTTTATATTGCCATAGGAATGTTTATTTCTTCCCTTACAGAGAGTCAGATCATTGCTGCAGTGGGAACCTTTGGTATCATTCTTCTCCTGCTTTTGTGGCCCAATCTGGTGGGATTTTTACCAACTACTGCACTGGGTTCTCTGATTGGATTTTTCCTGCTCTGGTCTCTGGCAGTACTGATTGTTAACCGGGTTACCAGCCATAATGGTCTTGCATTAATTTTAGAAGCAGTTGGGATCATAGTTATGGTTGGATTATACTTAATCAAAAAGGGTTTGTTTGACCGGGCACTGACAAATGTGATGGAAAAGGTTGCAATCACCGGTGTATTCCAGAACTTTGCTACTCATTATATTTTTGATTTGGGCGGTTTGGTTACCTATATCAGCATAATCTTCCTGCTGGTATTCCTGACTGTGCAGTCCATAGAGAAACGCAGATGGAGTTAGGAGGATGGAAATGACCAGAAAATTAAAAAAAGGCGGCTATACTGCAATCCTTTCCGTGATTGTCATAGCTGCGGTAATTATACTCAATTTGATTGTGGGACGTCTTCCCGAAAAGGTGCGGCAATGGGATATGAGCAGCAGCCAGATCTATACCCTGGGAGGAACCACCAGTGACTTAATCAAAGCACTGGATAAGGATGTGACGATTTATGTGGTAGGAGATCCTGCAAGTGTGGATAAACGGATTACCAGCTTTTTAAAACGTTACGAGGATTTATCCAGCCATGTTAAGGTGGAAACCGTGGATTCTGTACTTCACCCGGAACAGGTTAAAAAGCTGAATGCCACAGATGGCACGATTCTTGTAAGCTGCGAATCTACTAATAAAACCCAGTCCATTCCATTTACCGATATCATTAAAATGGATGAGTCCTCTTATTACTATTACGGGCAGGCCAAAGAGACCGCATTTGACGGAGAAGGTCAGGTGACAGGAGCCATTTCCCATGTGACCAGCAATGTTTCCAAGACCATCTATGTCACAGAGGGACATGGAGAGGCGGCATTTGGAGCTACGGTAACCGATATGCTGGGGAAATCCAATTTAACGGTTAACAGCATTAACCTTTTAAAAGACGGGAAGATTCCTGAGGACTGCGAACTTCTTCTTATGAATGCTCCCGCTTCCGATCTTGCCAATGATGAGAAGACCATGATCTCCGATTATCTGGACAAAGGCGGCCATGTGTTAATCATTGCCGGATATTCAGAAAAAGAGCGTCCAAACCTTACTTCTGTCATGAGCGCATATGGACTGAATCTGGAAAATGGTATGGCTGCAGATACCAAGAACTTTTATCAGAACAATCCTTACTACATTTTCCCGACTATTGAGTCTGGCAGTGAAGTGACTAACGGAGTCGATATAAAGAGTGCAGCACTGGTTCTCCAGTCAGGTGCATTCACCCAGGCTGAAAATCTGCCGGAGGGAGTCAATGTAACTCCGTTTATGCAGACCAGTGATGCAGGAATGCTTGTTACCCCGGATTCCCAGAAGAAAGGAACCTACATTCTGGGAGCTGTTTCAGAAAAGAAGCTGGATACGGGTTCAGCCCGCCTGACTGTATTTTCTACCCCATCTCTGATTGATGAAAGTTTAAATACCAGTTTTACCAACTTAAGTAACCTGACTCTGTTTATGAACGCAGTGACTTCTAATTTTGAAGACGTAGCTAATGTTTCCATCCCCCCTCCAAGAGTCTTGACGTGACCTATAATACAGTGACACATGGCGGTATGTGGGGAATCCTGTTTATCTTAATTATTCCTGCGGCGTCCCTTGGCTGCGGACTTATGATCTGGTTAAAGCGCAGACGTCTGTAGAAGGAGGCAGGACTTATGAAGAAAAAAAACGGACTGATATTTGGGGCTGCCGCGTTAGTGGTACTCTGTGCAGTGTATGTGGGAGTGGGGCAGTACATGGACCGCTCCCAGAAAAAAACGGAAAATCAGAAAGAGGCCTCCAAGGTTTATATGACCGACTTTTCTGAAATTCAGTCAGTTTCTTATGACCGGGAGGGCAATGAGATCTCCTTTACAAAAAAGGATGGCAAATGGGTCTATGATCAGGATGTGAAATTTCCGGTGATGCAGACCAAAATGGACGGGATTGCTTCCACTGTCTCTAAGCTGGAAGCAGTGAGAAAACTGGAAGACGGAGATGGATTTGGTGCATATGGACTGGATCAGCCCATCCGTACCATTACAGTCACTGGTGCAGACAATAAAAAGTCAGTGATTCTCCTTGGAAATGCCACACCGGACGGAGATTACTATGCTGCAATTCAGGGAGAGGATACCCCTTATCTCATCGGTTCTTCCCTATATACGGAGACAGACAGCGGTCTGAATGACTTTATGGCTCTGGAAGAATTTCCGGCAATTGCCGGAACCGATATCACTGGAATTACTGTGACCAAGGGAGACAACAGGAAACAGTTCGTAAAGAAAAAGCTGGACGATGAGAAAGGAACCATTGAATGGTATAAGGACTCAGCAGACACCGCGGAAAATAAGGTGGATGACAATTCCCCATTAAATGTGCTGGCTGATTCCCTTGCAGGCCTGAAGGTAAAGAGCTGTCCAAACTATAATGTAACGGATTCCCAGTTAAAGGATTATGGTCTTGATCAGCCTTCTGCCGTTATTTCTTATACTTATAACAAAAATGGAAAGGATGAGACATTCCAGCTTTCAGTAGGAAGTCTTAATGAGGATTCAAGCTGCTATTATACAAGAACAGAAAATTCTCCCTTTGTAAATGAAATAGATAAGGCATCAGTTGATAAATGTCTGACTGTCAATGAGGAAATCAGTAAATAAACAAATGACAAAAAAGGAAAAGAGCAGTTTCGGTTTAAAATTCCGGAACTGTTTTTTTGTTGTTCCAATATGCCAGGTATAAATTTATGTAATTGCCTGATATAAATAAAATATATTACATATTAACATACGGGTATGATATGATAGTACGACAACAAGAAAACAGCATAAAAATGGAGGCAGTAATTATGAAGAAAAGAATATTACTTGGAATCGTAACAATATTAATAGCAGCGGCAGTTACCGGATGCCAGACTGGTAAAAAAGCAGATGAGAGCGCAGCAAAAGAAAGCGGAGAAAACAAAATCACCGTTGTGGCAGCAACCAGTGGAGTGAGCAATCCATTCAGTTATCAGAAAGACGGCAATTTAACAGGATATGATGTAGAAGTGCTGCGAAAGATTTTTGAAGGACTGCCGGAATATAAACTGGATATTCAATTGGTAGAATTTGAAAGCATACTCAACGGACTTGACAGCGGTCGCTTCCAGATCGGAGTAAACAATTTCAGCTCCAATGCAGAACGCCGGGAAAAATATGTGTTCTCCTTACCTGTAATCGAAAATGCCAATGTATTTGTGGTAAGAAAAGATGATGATAAGCTGAAATCATTAAAAGATTTAGCCGGTTATAAAGCGGTAACAGAAGTTGGAAATTCCGGTGCAACACTCCTGGAAAATTACAACAAGGAAAATCCAGGTGCTCAGGCAGAAATTGTCTATACCGATGAAAACTTTATAAAGCAGTTTGAAGGAATTGAATCCGGCCGCTATGATGTGCGTATTATTTCCCGTATTTCAGCAGAAAAGGGCATAAGAGAGCACGGATATAACAATTTAAAGATTGTACCGTTTGCAAGTGAAAACAGCGATCCAGGTTCTTACATTCTCTTTTCCAAAACCGGAGACAGTAAGTTAGTTGAGGCAGTTAACCGTCGGATTAAAGAATTGTATGAGGATGGAACCTTGTTAAAGATCAGCCAGGAACAGCTGTTAGGAGATTACACCCCCAAAAAGGAATTGATAGAACAATAAGAAAGGAAGTATAAGATGAAGCTTCTCATTACAGGAGATTCGCTGTTTTCCAGCAGTAATCTCCATAAGACAATTGATCCGGGTGTGTTAAAGATTCTAAGGGATGCAGATGAAGTGTTTACCAATGCAGAATTTGTGACCCCAGAAAAAAATACGGCACCTGCCGCAGGAAGAGGGTATCAGACCAGCGTCAGGCCAAAAGCATTAAAGGAATTTGAAAAGCTGAACATTCGGAATGTAGGTTTTGCCAATAACCATACAGGGGATTATGGAATAGAAGGAATGCTTGACACCATTCAGGAAGCAGAGCGGTTAGAGCTTACGCCACTGGGCGTGGGGAGAAGTCTCTCCGATGCCAGAAGACCGGTATTTCTTGATACTCCTGATGGGAGAATCGCAATTATTACAGTGGGAGTGACAAGAAGTGAGGTTTTTGCAGCAGCGGATCCGGGAAACGGAGTGCCGGGGCGTCCGGGACTGAATCCTCTTCGCTGGTCCCGTACTTATGTGGTAGATAAGGAGGACTTTGATACCATACAAAAAATCAGTCAGAGAATCGGTATTGATGCCAGCATGAGAGAGGGAAAGAAAATAGAAACATTTAAACCCGGTCCAGATCACCTCTACCAATTCGGCTCTCTGTTTGAAGGTTACTTAACATTTGAAAGAGGAGAAAATCCGGGTGTAAAAACAATCGCCAATGAAACGGATCAGCAAGAGATTTTACGATCGATCCGTGATGCAAAAGAGCGAAGCGATTTTGTGTTTGTAAATCTGCATACCCATGAAGGGGAGAATGAGAACTGGTACTCGGATTATCCGGCGACGTTTATTGAAACGTTTGCACACGATGCAGTAGAAGCAGGTGCTGACTGTGTGTTTGGGCATGGAGCTCATTTTACCAGGGGCGCCGAGCTTTATCATGGAAAACCGGTTTTCTATAACCTGGGAAGCCTTTTTATGGAGTTTGAAGCGGGAGAGTCCATTATCTCCCCGGAAATGTTTGCTGCCTACGGGTATGGGGCGAATGAATCTCCCTCCACTCTACATAAGAACAGAGTAAAGGACAAAGATGGTAACTGGCAGGGATTTTACAGTGATAAAAAGTTCTCCCAGAACTTTGTGGTTTTATTCCAGCTAAACCGTGATGAAAAACAGTTTGACTTTGAACTCATACCCATTGATTTACAGCTAAACAGTCCGTTAGTAACAAAAAGGGGGCTGCCTGTACTTGCAGGAGAGGAAGATAAAGCATCACTTGCCAACCGTTTAAATCAAATCAGCAATGGGCGTTATAATACTGAAATTATATTAGAAGATAACCGTTTGAAACTGAAAATCCGTTCCTGATTTCATTCCATCTGTCCCAACCTCATACCTGCTCTATCTGAGGTTCGGGCAGGTGGTTTCTTTTCTTTTATAACCTTCAATTATAGTATCAATTCCTTTCTCATATATGTTTTCCAGTAAAAATATTTTATTTTAGTTGAAAAATCCTGACAAATGTTCTATTATGAGAAGAAATATATCAGCAGATTACAGTGACACAGAGGGAGAGTACAAATGAATTATAACATTGCAGTAATCCCTGGCGACGGGATAGGGCCTGAAATCATTGGAGAGGCGAGAAAGATATTAGATAAGGTTGGGGCAGTTTATCACCACCTGTTTGATTATACAGAAGTCTTAATGGGAGGGATATCCATTGATACATATGGCGTCCCATTAACGGACGAAGCATTGGAAACAGCAAAAAAAAGCGACTCCGTTCTCCTTGGTGCAGTCGGGGGGAATGTGGGAAATTCAAAATGGTACGATGTGGCACCGAATCTGAGACCTGAAGCGGGGCTGCTAGCCATCCGTAAAGGTCTTAATTTATTTGCTAATATCCGCCCCGCCTATCTTTATAAAGAGCTTGCTGATGCCTGCCCTTTAAAAAAAGAGATTATCGGAGACGGTTTTGATATGGTCATTATGAGGGAACTCACCGGAGGACTCTACTTCGGAGAACGTTACACCAAAGAGGTGGACGGTGTGATGACTGCAGTGGATACTCTTACCTATAATGAGAATGAGATCCGCAGAATCGCAGTAAAGGCGTTTGATATTGCCATGAAGCGGAAAGCAGGTCATCAGCGTAGATAAGGCCAATGTACTGGATTCCTCCAGACTTTGGAGAAAAGTGGTGGAAGAAGTGGCACAGGATTATCCGGAAGTGACATTGAATCATATGCTGGTAGACAACTGTGCCATGCAGCTGGTTATGAATCCGGGACAGTTTGATGTGATTCTCACGGAGAACATGTTCGGGGATATATTATCCGATGAAGCCAGCATGATTACAGGGTCCATCGGAATGCTCTCCTCAGCCAGTATGAATGAAAGCAAATTTGGCATGTATGAACCAAGCCATGGTTCTGCACCTGATATCGCAGGAAAAAACATTGCAAATCCAATTGCAACCATTCTTTCCGCAGCCATGATGCTTCGGTATTCCTTTGATTTAGACAGGGAAGCAGATGCAGTGGAAGCAGCAGTGGAACAGGTTTTAAAAGAAGGATACCGGACCGGAGACATTTACTCTGATGGGTTTAAAAAGGTGTCTACAACAGAAATGGGTGATTTGATCGCAGAGCGGATTAATTAGCTCTTTTAGCACCCAACAATTTAATATTTAAAAATTGCCGGAAGCGGATAAAACATCAGATTTTATACGCTCCCGGATTTCCATATAATCAGAAAGTTATGAAAAAAGAAAAGGAGTGTGCAGCAGATGAAAAGTGATTCAGTTAAAAAAGGTATGCAGCAGGCACCTCATCGTTCCCTTTTTAATGCATTGGGAATGACAGAGGAAGAGATGGAAAGGCCTTTAATTGGTATTGTCAGTTCCTATAATGAAATTGTGCCAGGCCATATGAATCTGGATAAAATAGTCGATGCCGTCAAAATGGGAGTTGCCATGGCGGGCGGAACACCGGTCATGGTTCCTGCCATTGCAGTCTGTGACGGAATTGCCATGGGACATATTGGTATGAAGTATTCACTGGTCACCAGGGATTTGGTTGCAGACTCCACGGAATGTCTTGCAAGAGCCCATGCCTTTGATGCTCTGGTTATGGTACCCAATTGTGATAAAAATGTTCCCGGACTTTTAATGGCAGCAGCGCGTATTAACATACCTACAGTGTTCGTCAGTGGCGGACCAATGTTGGCTGGACGTGTGCAGGGCCATAAGACCAGCCTTTCCAGCATGTTTGAAGCTGTGGGAGCTTATACTGCGGGTAAGATGACAGAAGAGGATGTAAAGGAATATGAGCAGAAGGCATGTCCCACCTGCGGTTCCTGTTCCGGTATGTATACGGCTAACAGCATGAACTGTTTAACGGAAGTTCTTGGAATGGGATTAAAGGGAAATGGAACCATTCCCGCTGTATACTCCGAGCGTTTAAAGCTTGCAAAACATGCAGGCATGGCGGTTATGGAGCTGTTAAAGAAAAATATATGTCCCCGTGACATTATGAGTGAGAAGGCATTTAGAAATGCTCTTACCATGGATATGGCTCTTGGATGCAGCACCAACAGTATGCTTCATCTCCCAGCCATTGCTCATGAAGCAGGCGTGGACTTAAATCTGGAGCTTGCCAATGAGATCAGTGCAAAAACTCCAAACCTTTGTCACCTTGCTCCTGCTGGCCCTACTTATATAGAAGATTTATACGAGGCAGGCGGCATTTATGCAGTCATGAATGAGATCAGCAAGCTGGGACTTTTAGAACTGGACTGCATTACGGCAACTGGAAAAACAGTGGGAGAAAACATTAAGGGATGTATAAATAAGGATCCTGAAGTGATTCGCCCTGTGGAAAATCCCTATAGCAGCACCGGCGGTATCGCCATATTAAAAGGTAATTTAGCACCGGACAGTGCAGTTGTAAAACGTTCTGCCGTTGCTCCTGAAATGTTAAAACACGAAGGTCCCGCAAGAGTCTTTGACTGTGAAGAAGATGCCATTGAAGCTATCAAGGGTGGAAAGATCGTTGCAGGAGACGTGGTAGTAATCCGTTATGAAGGTCCAAAGGGCGGTCCTGGAATGAGAGAGATGTTAAACCCAACCTCAGCCATTGCTGGTATGGGACTTGGATCCACCGTAGCGCTTATTACAGACGGACGGTTCAGCGGTGCTTCCAGAGGAGCTTCCATCGGCCATACCTGTCCAGAGGCAGCCGTGGGCGGCCCTATCGCACTGGTGGAGGAAGGCGACATCATATCCATTGATATTGACAACCACAGACTGGATGTAAAAGTATCTGACGAAGAGATGGCAGCCAGAAAGGAAAAATGGCAGCCAAGAAAGCCATTAGTTACTTCCGGATATCTGGCAAGATATGCGGCTATGGCAGCCCCGGCAAGCCGTGGGGCAATCCTGGAAATATAAAGAAAAGGAGCAGCTTATGAAGACAATAACTGGAGCAGAGATCGTAATCGAGTGCTTGAAGGAACAGGGCGTGGATACCGTTTTCGGATATCCGGGCGGCACCATTTTAAATATATATGATGCTCTTTATAAGCATCAGGATGAGATCACCCATATACTTACCGCCCATGAACAGGGAGCTGCTCATGCAGCGGATGGTTATGCGAGAGCAACTGGAAGAGTAGGGGTATGTCTGGCGACCTCAGGTCCGGGGGGCAACCAACTTAGTAACTGGAATCGCTACTGCATTTATGGATTCCGTGCCCATGGTAGCTATTACCTGCAACGTTGCAGTTGGCCTCCTTGGCAGAGATTCCTTTCAGGAGATTGACATTGCCGGCGTTACCATGCCAATAACAAAATATAATTTTATTGTAAAAGACATCAGTAAACTGGCAGATACCATCCGCAGGGCATTTAAGATTGCCCAGACCGGCAGACCAGGCCCTGTATTAATTGATATAACAAAGGATGTGACTGCCAGCAATTATGAATATGAAGAGAAGGAACCGGAGCCAATTATCCGTCAGGAAGATACCATATTGGAAGAGGATTTAGAGCAGGCACTGCAGTTAATACGCAAATCACAAAAGCCCTACATTTTTGTTGGCGGAGGCGCAGTCATTGCCAATGCTTCTGATGAGCTTGCTTCCTTTGCTCATAAGATTCAGGCACCGGTTGCAGACAGTCTGATGGGCAAAGGTGCTTTTGACGGAACAGATGAGCTCTATACCGGAATGGTTGGTATGCACGGAACCAAGACATCTAATTTTGGTATTACAGAGTGCGATCTTTTAATCGTAATCGGAGCCAGATTCAGTGACAGGGTGACCGGCAACGCATCCCGCTTTGCCAGAAATGCTAAGATTCTGCATTTTGATGTAGATCCCGCTGAGATCAATAAAAATGTAAAGACTTATGCCAGTGTAATCGGTGATGTGAAATCCATTTTAAGAAAATTAAATGCAAGGCTGGATCCCATTAATCATGAGGAATGGGTTGCTCATATAGACCGCTTGAAGGATATGTATCCCATGCGCTATGAAAAGAGTATACTCACCGGTCCCTATATTATAGAAAAGATCTATGAAGTAACAAAAGGAGATGCCATTATCACCACAGAGGTAGGTCAGCACCAGATGTGGGCGGCACAGTACTATCAGTATAAAAAGCCCAGAAGCTTTATCACTTCAGGAGGGCTTGGCACCATGGGATATGGTCTTGGTGCTTCCCTTGGCGCTAAGATGGGCTGTAAGGACAAAACAGTCATCAATGTGGCAGGAGACGGGTGTTTTCGTATGAATTTAAACGAGATTGCAACAGCAACCCGTTATAACATCCCCATTATCCAGGTTGTATTAAACAATCATGTACTGGGTATGGTACGTCAGTGGCAGACCCTGTTCTATGGAAAGAGGTATTCACATACAGTTCTTAATGACCAGGTTGATTTTGTTAAGATAGCAGAAGGAATGGGAGCAAAGGCTTACCGGGTTACCGGAAAAGAAGAGTTTGAAGAAGTCTTAAAAGAAGCCATTGCCCTTAATGTTCCTGTTGTTATAGATTGTCAGATTCATTGCGATGACAAGGTATTCCCTATGGTTTCACCGGGAGCCCCCATCGAGGATGCATTTGACGAAGAAGATTTAAAGATCTAACATCAGTAAGGAAAGGGATAAGAGTCCCGAATTTGAGGAGGAAGAGATATGAGCAGAGTGTACAATTTTTCTGCAGGACCTGCAGTCCTGCCGGAAGAAGTCTTAAAAGAAGCAGCAGATGAGATGATGGATTATAAGGGAACCGGAATGTCGGTTATGGAAATGAGTCACCGATCCAAGGCCTATGACACCATCATCAATGAAGCGGAAGCTGATTTAAGAGACTTATTGTCAATTCCGGACAATTACAAGGTGCTGTTTTTACAGGGCGGAGCGTCCCAGCAGTTTGCCATGGTTCCCATGAATTTATTTCAGAATGGGGTTGGAGATTATATCATTACCGGACAGTGGGCAAAGAAAGCGTACCAGGAGGCAAAACTTTATGGTACAGCTAATGCAGTCGCTTCCAGTGCTGATAAAACATTCAGTTATATACCGGATGTTTCCGATCTTCCTATCTCAGAAGATGCGGATTACGTATATATCTGTGAAAATAACACCATTTACGGAACCAAATTTAAAACACTGCCTGACACAAAAGGTAAAATACTGGTAGCAGACCTCTCCTCCTGCTTCTTATCGGAACCTGTGGATGTCAGTAAGTATGGACTTATTTTCGCCGGAGCCCAGAAAATGTGGGTCCAGCGGGTGTTGTGATTGTCATTATCCGGGAAGATTTAATCCGGGAGGACGTTTTGAAAGAAACACCTACCATGCTTCGTTATAAGACTCATGCAGATGCAAAATCCCTTTATAATACACCGCCTGCCTATGGAATCTATATCTGCGGTAAGGTATTTAAGTGGTTAAAGAACTTAGGCGGACTGGAAGCAATGAAAAAGATTAATGAAAAGAAAGCAGCAATTCTTTATGATTTTCTGGATCAGAGTAAGATGTTTCACGGCACTGTGGTTGAGAAGGACCGTTCTCTTATGAACGTACCTTTTGTTACCGGCAATGAAGAACTGGATGCCTTATTTGTGAAAGAGTCAAAAGCTGCGGGATTTGAGAACTTAAAAGGTCACAGATCCGTAGGCGGTATGCGTGCCAGCATTTATAACGCCATGCCTTTAGAAGGAGTGGAGAAGCTGGTTTCCTTTATGAGAGACTTTGAAGAAAAACATACAACACAGGCAGACTGAAAGGAGATCACAGCCATGAAAAAAATTCATTGCCTTAATGCGATTTCTACATACGGAACCGCATTATTAACAGAAGAATATGAGCTTACAAATCAGATGGAGGGTGCAGATGGCGTACTTGTAAGAAGTGCTTCCATGCATGAGATGGCACTTCCAGACGGGCTTCTTGCAATCGCAAGAGCAGGAGCAGGTGTCAATAACATTCCTTTAGAGGCATGTGCTGCAGAGGGTATCGTGGTATTTAATACACCAGGGGCCAATGCAAACGGAGTAAAGGAGCTGGTGATCGCTGGTCTGATGTTAGCATCCCGTGATATTGAAGGCGGAATCCGCTGGTGTAAGGAAAATCAGGAAGATGAAAACATCTCCAAATCTGCGGAAAAGCCAAAAGTGCATTTGCCGGATGTGAAATCAGAGGCAAGAAGCTTGGTGTCATTGGTCTTGGCGCCATCGGTGCAGAGGTTGCCAATGCCTGCTCTTCCCTTGGAATGGATGTGTACGGATACGACCCCTTCATCTCAGTTAACGCTGCCTGGAGACTTTCAAGAAATGTAAAACATATTACTGCAGTGGAAACAATTTATAAAGAGTGTGATTACATTACCCTTCATGTGCCGTTAGTGGATGCAACAAAGGGAATGATCAATAAAGCAGCCTTTGATAATATGAAGGATGGAGCAGTCATTCTGAATTTTGCAAGAGACATTCTGGTGAATGAGGCGGATATGGCTGAAGCGTTAAAATCTGGTAAGATTAAAAAATACGTATCTGATTTCCCAAATCCAACTTCAGTACATATGGAAGGCGCCATCGTCATTCCTCATCTTGGGGCTTCTACAGAGGAATCAGAAGATAACTGTGCGAAGATGGCAGTGGAAGAGATTATGGATTATATCGATAATGGTAATATCCGTAATTCAGTCAATTTTCCTGCCTGTGATATGGGAATCTGCAACGCTGCAAGCCGCATTGCAGTTCTGCATTTAAATATCCCCAACATGATCGGTCAGATTACAGGAACGCTGGCAGCCGGTAATGTGAATATCTCCGACATGACTAATAAGAGCCGTGAAAAGTATGCTTATACTCTCCTTGATCTGGAGAATGTACCGGATGCCGTAAGTATTCAGAAACTGAATGCCATCAAAGGCGTAATACGGGTCAGAGTAATTAAATAGGGGAGAAATCATGGCAATCGTAAAACCATTTCAATGCGTAAGACCTAATAAGGAAGAGGCCAGCCTGGTGGCGGCCCTTCCTTACGACGTATATAACCGGAAGGAAGCCTGTGAAATAACGGCTGAGAATCCAAAATCATTTTTTAAATATTGACCGCCCGGAAACACAATTCTCACAGGATACAGATATATATGATGATCGGGTTTATGAAAAGGCGGCAGCCCTGCTGAAGGACTGGATGAAAGATGGAACCTTTGAGCTGGACGGGACAAATGCGTATTATATTTATGAGCTGATTATGGAAGGAAGAAGCCAGACCGGAATTGTGGCCTGTTCCTCCATTGATGATTATGTAAATGGTGTGATTAAAAAGCACGAAAATACCAGAGAGGAAAAGGAACTGGATAGAATCCGTCATGTGGATACCACAGATGCCCAGACTGGACCCATCTTCCTGGCGTATCGTTCCGTTGAGGAAATTAACCGTCTGGTGGAAGATAAAAAGAAGACAAAACCGCTTTATGATTTTACCGCAGATGATGGAATCAGTCATAAAGTATGGAAAATCGCAGATCCCCAAACCGTGGGAATGATAGAAGAAAGCTTTCTGCACATTCCAGCTACCTATATTGCCGACGGTCATCACCGTGCTGCGTCTGCTGTAAAAGTAGGCTTAAAAAGACGGGAAGAGACAACCGGGTATACGGGAGATGAGGAATTTAATTTCTTCCTGTCCGTACTCTTTCCCGATGACCAGCTGATGATTCTTCCTTATAACCGTGTGGTAAAGGATTTAAACGGATTATCCCAGGAAGCGTTCCTTACGGAATTATCCAATGGATTTACCGTTACTTCTGTAGGAGAAGAAGCTTATGGTCCAGCAGAAAAGGGAACCTTCGGAATGTATTTCAATAAAACCTGGTATTGCTTAAAGGCGAAGGCTGGGTTAATGAGCCAGGATCCGGTAAAAGGCCTTGACGTATCTATTTTACAGGACAATCTCTTAGGTCCCATTTTAGGAATTGGAGATCCGAGAATAGATAAGCGGATCGATTTTATCGGAGGAATCCGTGGATTAAAGGAACTGGAAAAACGCTGTGAAGAAGATATGACAGTGGCGTTTTCCATGTATCCCACCTCAATTGGAGAACTCTTCTCAGTTGCGGATGCAGGACTTTTAATGCCTCCAAAATCAACCTGGTTTGAACCGAAATTAAGAAGTGGGCTGTTTATTCATATGCTGAAATAAAAAACACCGTTCCCGAAGCCAACAGGCTACGGGGACGGTGTTTCATTTTCCGGCTTTGCATTCAGCTGATCTTTCCGGAAGGTATCGTATATATTCAGAAGCTGGGGGCGTTTTACAACACCTATTTTCTGAAAGATGTTATGAACGTGGGTTTTCGCTGTACCAAGAGAGATAAACAGATCATCGCTGATCTCCTGATTGGTTTTATCTAAGAGCAGTACTTTTAAAATTTCACGTTCTCTGATTGTTAAATGGTAGGACTCACAGAAACGATGCAGAATACTTTCTTCAATATCAGAAGGCAGGCTGGAGTGAGTATGGCTGTTTACAGAATTCACAATTGTATTGTTCCGCAGTGAAGTTTTTAAATAATACATTAAATAACAAGCGGAAAATGCAGCGTGGGTCAGATACATAATATCGGAGGTGATACTTCTGTTATTCATATTGATATAATATTTGGAATACACATCAAAATGAAAAATTACAATGGAATCTTCTGCGATAATACAAAAGTTCATAATAATAGTGAAATAAAAAAGTAGTCTGCACCATCGATAGAACGAGCCCTGATAAAATTCAGGGTTCTTTTTTATTGTCCATAACACCTCTGCACCAACATAGGCATTATAAAGCTGGCTTGGCAGGTAATAGAGAAAGATTTTCCATGCACTGTTATCCAACGCAGGGATGAAAAACATGTAGGTTACATAGATGCCAAGTATACTGAAGTCATACCAGGTTATTTTTTTGTTAATCAGGTTCTTAAATATGATCAGATAACCAAGTGACATAGTTAAATAAATTAATGTCTTATGAGTTGGTACAATCATAAAAATCCGATTATAGTTTTCTGCAAAACTCTGAAACTGTTCTGATGCGAAAGTCACAATATCATCTATTATAATTGCCGAATAAATAATCCCGATCCAAAGCAGAATCTTATCTTTTCCATTAAGAAACAGAAAAATGACATCCACATAATCCCGGAATAGACAATGATTATAAACAAATTGTAGAGAAAGCTAACACCCTTTTCCATATGTGCCTCCAGTTCGTAAGCCGCTTTTTGTAAGTTATTATCAGTATAACAAAATAAAAACTTTTTTCAACTGCGAAATTACATAAAACGACAAAACTTTAGTGCAAAATGCACAAAAGTTTAGAGAAGTTTATGTGTAAAACAGTAAAAAGTGTTATAAAATTCTACCCATTAGCTACATTCTCAACTGGTCCGAAAACTGCTATTTTCGTCTTGTGAGAGCGATTCACAACGGCAATCACAGCAAAAACAAAATAAAGGAGGTTTCACCAGTGGCTGTAAAAATAGTTCTTGCCTTAGGCGGTAATGCCCTTCAGTCAGGAAAAGGAGAAGCAACAGCGCAGGCTCAGCTTTCAGTGGTTCATAAGACTTGTGAGTATATTGCAGAAATGAACGAACGCGGGTATGAAATGGCCATTGTACATGGAAATGGACCCCAGGTCGGACGAATTCTTATGGCATCCGAAGCAGCAAAGGATGTAACACCGCCAATGCCCTTCGATGTATGCGGAGCCATGTCACAGGGATATATCGGATATCATCTGCAACAGGCGCTGAAGTATGCACTGAATAAGAGAAATCAGAATTTTCCCGTAGTCACCATTGCGACTCAGGTTGTAGTAAATGAGAAGGATCCTGCATTTCTAAATCCAACCAAACCAATTGGTCCTTTTTATTCAAGAAGAAGCCGATGAGCTGACAGCATCAAAAGGATACGTAATGAAGGAAGATGCAGGCCGGGGATACAGAAGAGTTGTTGCATCGCCCCTTCCTCAAAAAATTGTGGAAATTGATGCAGTAAAAGAGCTTTGGCCAAAAGCAATCGTAATTACCTGCGGAGGCGGCGGAATTCCGGTTATTGAACATCCGACTGGTTGTCTTTGCGGTACTGCAGCAGTGATTGATAAAGACTTTGCAGCAGAGCTTCTGGCTGAACAGGTAGAAGCGGACATCCTTATGATTCTGACTGAAGTTGAGAAGGTTGCAGTTAATTACAATAAACCGGATCAGAAGAATCTGGATCACTTAAGCATTTATGAAGCAAATAAATATTGCGAAGAGGGACAGTTTGCTCCCGGAAGTATGCTTCCAAAGGTGCAGGCAGCCATGAAGTTTGTAAGATCCAATCCCTCCAAGAAAGCAATTATCACTTCTCTGGATAAAGCAATTGAAGCTTTGGACGGGAAAACCGGAACTGTATTCACTTTTAATTAAATAAAAAACAGGAGGATTCACCATGAGAGCAAACGGAATTCGTCATTTTATTGACACCAATGATTTTACAAAGGAAGAACTGTTAGACATCATTCATCTTTCCTTAGAGATTAAAAAAAGTATTAAGGCAGGGTACAATCCACCCCTTATGAAGGGAAAGACACTTGGAATGATCTTTCAGCAGTCTTCTACAAGAACCCGTGTATCCTTTGAAACAGCAATGGAGCAGCTTGGCGGACATGCCCAGTACTTGGGACCTGGCATGATTCAGCTTGGCGGTCATGAGACCATCGGCGATACAGGAAGAGTTTTATCCCAGATGATCGATGTGGTTATGGCACGAGTTATTGAGCATAAGAGCGTAGTGGAACTGGCAAGTGCAAGTTCTATTCCAGTATTAAATGCAATGAGTGATTATAATCATCCAACTCAGGAAATCGGTGATCTGTGCACAATCGTAGAGCATCTTCCAAGAGGAAAGAAACTGGAAGACTGCAAGGTGGTATTCGTAGGAGACGGCACTCAGGTGTGTGCTTCCTTGGTTTCATCACAACAAAGCTTGGCATGCACTTTGTACATTATGGTCCGGAAAAGAACCAGCTTTTAGAAGAGCACAAAAAGATCATGGAAGAAAACTGCAAGGTATCTGGCGGCACATGGGAAGTGACTGATAACCGTGAAAGTGTAAAGGGCGCAGACTTCATTTACACAGATGTATGGTATGGCCTTTATGAAAACGAGACTCCAAAAGAAGAGAGAGTTGCTACATTTAAAGATTACCAGGTAAACAAAGATTTGATGTCTCTTGGAAATATCGGATGCAAATTTATGCACTGTCTGCCGGCTACAAGAGGAGAAGACGTGACCGATGAGGTACTTGACAGCGAAAGTTCCATTGCATTCTTAGAGGCAGGTAACCGTCTGACTGCAATGAGAGGTCTGCTGGTTTATTTCACTCAGTATCAGAGAGAGCAGGCAGCAAGCGAACTGCAGATCGCAGCAGCAAAAGAGCAGTTAGAAAAATTCATGGATGAGAGACATATCAGATAAGGGGGGAGTTACCATGTCAGAAGCGCCAAAGAAAAAATTTCGTTTAATCGATGCCATAATGACCGTAATCTGTGTGGTATTTGTGGCAGAAGCAGCAGCACCGGTAGCAGCAATCGGTAATTCCCAGTATTTCTGGTGGGTCTTTCTGCTTATTACATTCTTGCTGCCTTATGGCCTGATTTCATCAGAACTCGGTACAACCTATGAAGGCGACGGTGGAATGTATGACTGGGTATCAAAGGCTTTTGGAAATAAGTGGGGAGGAAGAGTATCGTGGTATTACTGGATTAATTTTCCTCTCTGGATGGCTTCTTTGGCGCTGATGTTCCCTAATATTATCAGTTTGCTGACAGGAACCGAGATGGGACTTGTTCCATCTTTACTGATCGAGCTGGCTTTGTATGGATCATAGTATTAATCAGTTTTAATTCAATTTGTGACAGTGCGTGGATTTTAAATGGGGCAGCTGCAATTAAAATTTTAATTGCCGTTACGTTAGGGATACTTGGAATTTACGGAGCCGTAACCCATGGTGTAGCAAATGAATACACCTTATCCTCCATGCTTCCCAAATTTGATTTAAACAGCTTATCCTATATATCCGTAATTTTGTTTAACTGCCTTGGGTTTGAAGTAGTCTGCACCTTTGCGGGAGATATGGAAAATCCGAAAAAGCAGATACCCCAGTCAATCATTGCAGGAGGTCTGGTAATAGCAGCTATTTACATCTTTATGGCATTTGGAATCGGAGTTGCAATTCCTTCCGATCAGATCAGCACCAGTACAGGACTTGTTGCAAGTGTCCAGATTTTAACTGGTTCAACAAGAGGTGTGATTGTAATTGCTGTAGCAATTGGATTTTTGCTTACGCTTTTTTGGAAATATGATTTCCTGGTCATTGGGAGTAAACAATGTGGCCGCTTATTCCGCTGAAAATGGAGATATGCCCGGAGTATTTAAAATACGCAGCAAAAAAACAAATATGCCAATCGGTTCAGCAGTTATGAACGGCCTGGTTGCCAGCCTGGTACTTATTATTGCTCCGTTTATGCCAAATGAGGATTTATTCTGGAGTTTCTTCGCACTGAACCTGGTTATGTTTCTGCTTTCTTACCTGCCTGTATTTCCTGCATTTATTAAGCTGAGAAAGACGGATGCAGATACAGAACGGCCGTTTCGGGTTCCAGGCAGCCCATTATTTTAAAGATATTAGCCAGTCTGCCTATGGTACTGATTGTGGTTGCACTGATTTTTACAGCAATCCCATTAAGCTTTGATACAGAAACACTGACATCAAAGCTCCCTATCACCATAGGTGCGGTAATATTCATTATAATCGGTGAAGTAATTGTTAACAGAAAAAGAGATAAATAAGAGAGAAGGTATCTATTATGGCAAAGAGAATTGAAAATACAACCCCAAAGCAGGACGGTTACCGTATGCCTGCAGAATTTGAAGAACAGGAAAGAGTCTGGATGCTCTGGCCGGAAAGGCCGGATAACTGGAGAAACGGTGCAAAGCCTGCACAGACCGTATTTGCCCAGGTTGCAAAAGCAATCCGACAGTTTGAGCCGGTTACTGTATGTGCATCACCAGCCCAGTTTCAGAACTGCCGTGCACATCTGCCATCTGACATTCGTGTGGTAGAAGTAACCAGCAACGACGCCTGGATTCGTGACTGCGGACCAACCTTTGTAATCAATGACAAAGGTGGAATCAGAGGATGTGACTGGACCTTTAATGCCTGGGGCGGACTTGTTGACGGACTGTACTTCCCTGGGATCAGGATGATCTGGTAGCCCAGAAAGTATGTGATCTGGAAGGAATCGATTCCTACCGGACAGAAGGATTTGTACTGGAGGGCGGATCCTTCCATGTAGATGGTGAGGGAACTGTAGTTACAACCGAGATGTGCCTGTTAAGTGAGGGCCGCAACCCTCTTATGACAAAAGAAGAGATAGAGGAAATGCTCTGTCAGTACTTAAACTGTGAAAAAGTGATCTGGATTAAAGATGGAATTGATCCAAATGAAACCAACGGCCATATTGATGACGTTGCCCAGTATGTAAGACCAGGTGAGGTTGCCTGCATCTGGACAGAAGATGAAGAAAATCCGTTCTATGCAGAAGCACAGGCTGCTTACAAAACTCTTTCTGAAGCAGTTGATGCAAAGGGACGCAGGCTGAAGGTTCACAAGCTTTGCCTTACAAAAGAGCCAGTACGGTTAAACGGTGCAGACTCCATTGATATGGTAGAAGGAACTCTTCCAAGAGAAGATGGGGAAATCTCCATTGCTTCCTATATGAACTTCCTCATTGTAAACGGCGGTGTAATTGTTCCCCAGTATGGTGATGAAAACGATGCATTGGCCTTAGAGCAGATTCAGGAAATGTTCCCGGAGCGGAAAGTAGTAGGAGTACGTACCGAAGAGGTAGCATTTGGAGGTGGAAATGTCCACTGTATTACTCAGCAGCAGCCGAAAGCAAAATAATGAAATAAAATATTGAAAGCGTATCAGACTTATTTTCTACGGTCTGATACGCTTTTTTGTATTTCAGCCACATAATTAAACTTTGTCTGGATAGTTTATATAATTTGTCAGGAGGATAGAAAAAGTTTATCCCGTATAATTATTAGAAAGAGGTATAATAGGATTATACAAAAGTTAGCAGGGGGACCAGGGATGAGGTATATTTTAAAAAGGATCAGCAGCAGGTTGGATGATTTTAAATTGAAGAAAAAGCTTAGGATACTTTACATATACAGCGTTCTTCTGCCAATTTTTATAACAGATAGTGTGATTGTTGCCATATTTATAACATCAGAAAGTACATCCATGAAAAAGGGTATGGAGAATATCGCAAGTGCGGTAAAATACAATTTTTTCTATGACATTGAAGAAGCGGCTGGAACAACAAAGAAAATATATATGAACAAATATGTGAATCAGTTTATGGATAAACAGTTTGAATCGGAGCTGGACTATTTTTTAAGTTACCAGGCTTTTATGAAAGACTCATTATTTGAAAGCAGCATTGGAACCACAGCGTCTTCCATCACCATGTATGCGGACAATCCCACCATTGTAAGCGGAGGAGAATTTAAACAGCTTTCCACAGTAAAAGACCAGGAGTGGTACCAGTATTTAAAGGGTTCAAGCAGAGATGGGGTGCTTTATATGTATTATGATGAGAGCAGAATTCCCACTGTAGATTCCAAACGAAAAATATCCTTTATCAGGAAGTTGAATTTTTACAAAAGAGATGGCTGCGAAAAGCTTGTAAAAATGGATATAGACTATAGCACCATGGCGCGAAGCTTTGTAAAAATGAATTATGAGGCCCCGGTTTATGTATGCTGGAATGATAAAATCATTCTTTCCAATCAGGGAAATCTGGGACAATGGAAGGATTTTGAGACCTTTGATCTGCAGGATAAAGTGGGCTATCAGATGAATTTTGCTTCCTACGGGGCTGAGCTGACAATTTATGTTTTAAAGCCCCAGACAGTAATCGTAAGGCAGATGTTAAAGAATATTCCCCTGTTCATTCTGCTGGTTTTTATAAACATCCTGCTGCCTCTGGGATTTATGATAGCCATCAACCAATCCTTCACCGAGCGGCTGAAGGAGCTGAGTCAGGCCTTTAAGCGCATTGATGATGAAAAGCTTATGAAGATTGAAAACATCAGGGGAGAAGATGAAATCGGAATTGTAATGCGCAATTATAATCGCATGGTTGCTACTATTAATGATTTGATCCAGACTGTTTATATTAACCGTTTAAAAGAACAGGAGATGGATATTGAACGGCAGAAAGCGGAACTTTTAGCGCTTCACAGCCAGATTAATCCCCATTTCCTATTTAACGCATTGGAGAGCATCCGTATGCACAGTCTGCTTAAAAATGAAACAGAAACCGCCTGCATGGTGGAACGGCTTGCAATAATGGAGCGCCAGAACTTTGACTGGGGTACGGATTTTATCACAGTAAGGGAAGAAATTTCATTTGTAGAGGCATATTTGCAGCTGCAGAAGTACCGTTTTGGAGATCGGCTGTCTTACCGGCTTGATATTATGGAAGAATGTATGGACTACCGGATTCCAAAGCTGACCATTGTTACATTTGCTGAAAATGCCTGCATTCATGGCATTGAGAGTAAAACAGCAGATGGGTGGATTTTTGTTCATGTATATATAGAAGATCAAGTATTTTATATTGAAATCGAAGACACCGGGGACGGAATGGAAGAGTCATTTTTGAACGAATTGAGAAACAAGATGAACCATGCCAGTATTGATATGCTAAAAGGGAAGAAAGGAGTTGGCATATTAAATGCCTGCCTGCGGCTTAAGATGGCAACGAATAATACGGTAAGCTTTGAGCTGGAAAGTGAAGCCGGAATTTCAACCATGGTAACAATTAAAGTTCCGGTATCAAATATATAGAAATAATGGGGGGGTAACTATGATACGTGTCTTATTAGTGGATGATGAACCATTTATTGTTCAGGGATTAAAGGTACTGATTAACTGGGAGGAAGAAGGCTATGAGATTGTCAAAACGGCTGCAAATGGAATGGAAGCTCTTGATTACCTGAAAAATAACCAGGTAGATTTAATCATTGCAGATATAAAAATGCCTGTGATGTCAGGAATGGAACTGCTGGAAATTTTGAGAAGAGATAAGGTTTCCCGTGCGGATTTTATTATATTGAGCGGCTTCAGCGATTTTTCCTTTGCCCAGCAGGCAATTCGATTTGAATGCTTTGATTATATTTTAAAGCCGGTTGTGAAAGAAGAACTGATCCGGGTGCTGCACCGGCTGAATTACCAGAGACAGGGCAGTAAAAAGCAACAGCTTAACAAAATCAAAATGGAGAAGGCATATCTTGCCAGAAATATGATATCTCTTATCTTTGGAAAATACGACCAGATCAATCTGGATTATATCAGAGAACAGATGAAGTGGTCGGAAGGAATCAGTTACGTGGACATCGAAATTGACAATATAGAGCAGATGGAAGAGCTGATGGATGAGGAAAAACGAAACCAGCAGAGAGAGCTTTACCGTGCCTGCCTTTCATTTTTAAAAGGAGATGGGGATCATTGTATTTTTGATGTTTCAAGTCATGAAAAAAGCTATGATATTGGTTTTATATATTGTGATTATATGGCAAAAAATGCTGGAGAGACTCAGAAAGCGTTTCTGGAGCGGTTCAGAAAGTACTTAAATGATACTATGAGCCTGCCGGTTGTTATGCTGGTTGGAAAAAAGGTAAATGATATTTCAAAAATCTCTAATTCCTATGGGGCAGCCAGAATTCTCCGCTCTTTTCAGGCTTTTCGCAAAAAGCAGCCCATCTATTATTATGAAAAAGAGGTACAGGTAAATAACAATGGGATCGTATTATGTAAACAATATCTGGATGATCTGCTGTTTGCAGTGGAGCAGAATGAACGGGGAAGAATTGAGGAAAGTGTAGAGCGGCTGTATGAAGAAATGAATCATTTAAGATTTGCCATGGATACGGTCAATTTGAATATTAACTATCTTTTATTTCAGCTGATCCATCTGGCATCCGAGCAGGACGGATATGTAAACCAGGAAGAAATCATGCTCTATATCAGTGAAAATGTCTTTGAAGGAGATATGTTAAGAGGCGGAAAAGAGCATTTAATCCGGTTATCCTGTGAGTATGCGGCTTATTTAGAGCAGCTGCGAAAGCATGTATCAAAGGATATTCTCCATGAGGTGGAGAAGGATATCAGGAAAAATTACGCTAAAAATCTTTCATTAAGAGAATACAGCAATAAATATTATTTAAACAGCGCCTATTTAGGTCAGCTGTTCCGGAAAAAGTATGGAATGTCCTTTAAGGATTATTTAAATAACTGCCGTATTGAGCAGGCGGCAGTCAGGCTGTTAAGAACCGATCTTAAAATATACCAGATTGCGGAGGAGGTTGGGTACCGGGACCTGGACTACTTTGTGAACCGTTTTATTTCCGTTAAGGGCTGTACACCGTCAAAGTTTAGAAAGGGAGGGGAAAATAGAGAGAAATAGGGCAGATTATGGATACTGCTTCTATAATTTCCCCTGTGTTTTTATAAGCTTTCTCCAGTTGAGAAAATACAGCATTGAAGTAAACTATTAATATAAAAGAAAAGGGAGGATATGACGTTGAGAAAGAAACAGTTTACAGCTCTGCTTGTGATCGGTGCCATGGTGTTGCAAACTCTGACTGGCTGCTCTAAGGGGACAGCAGCTACCGGCAGCAGTACAGCCAAAGAGGGGAACGGGGGTATCAAAGAATTTACCGCTTTCTTTGCTGTACCGGGAGACGAAATCAATGATGACAATGAAATTCAAAAGCACATTGCAGAGATCACAGGAGCCAAAGTGAAGGAAACCTGGCTGACCGGACAGACAGCAGAAGAAGCTGTTGGAACCTTAATAGCAGGAGGAGAATATCCCGATTTTATATGCGGCAGTGACGGAACCAGCCAGCTTTATGATGCAGGAGCACTGGTCGCACTTGATGATTATATTGATGATTATCCCAATATCAAGAATTTCTTTACCAAGCTGGAATGGGAACAGCTGCGTCAGGCCGATGGCCATATCTACTGGATCCCTCAGTTCAACAACAGCTATGAAAAGGATATGCAGACCACTCACAATGATGAGGCCTTCTGGATTCAGACCCGTGTACTAAAATGGGCAGGATATCCAAAGATCACCACCATGGACGAATATTTTGACTTAATCGAGCGTTATCAGGAAGCCAACCCTACCATGGAGGATGGAACAAAGAACATTCCATACACGATATTATGTGATGACTGGAGATATTTCTGCCTTGAGAATGCTCCGTTGTTCCTGGACGGATATCCCAATGATGGAAGCTGTATTGTAGATCCTGAGACGAAGAAAGTAATTGATTACAATACGACTCCTACGGCAAAACGTTATTTCCAGAAGCTCAATGAAGAATTTAAAAAGGGAATCGTTGATCCGGAATCCTTTACTCAGATCTATGATGAATATATAGCAAAGCTTTCCACAGGCCGTGTACTTGGAATGATTGACCAGTGGTGGGACTTTTATGGGCACGTTAATGATGCAATCAAGCAGCAGGGGCTGGAGGACCAGGGCTGTAATTATGTACCCCTTCCGGTTACTATTGACAAGGGAGTAAAAAACAGATGGCATACCTCCGGGGATACGGTAAATGTAGGTTCCGGTCTGTCTATTACCGTAAGCTGTAAAGATGTCAGAGGAGCTTTAAAATTCGTAGATGATCTTTTAAGTGAAGAAGTAATCGCTCTTAGAAACTGGGGAGAAAAGGATGTGGATTACCTGGTGGATCAGGATGGCTTATTCTACCGGACACCTGAGATTCGTATGAAAGTTACCAATACAGCATACAAAGCCTCTCATTTATGTCCTTATTCCTATTTCCCGGTCTGGGGCGGAATGAGCCAGGATGGAATCAACGCAGCAAAACCGGAGCTGCAGCCCAATGAGTTCCTGGATAGCCTTCCAAAGAATGTACAGGAATGCCTTCAGGCATATGGCTGTAAAACCTATGTAGATATGGTAGGAGAAAATGAAATTCCTGGACCCTGGTATCCGATTTATACGTTTGTTGGAACCATGACTACGGCAACACCTGGAGGAACCGCTTGGATTAAGATGAGAGAATTAAAACATGAGTATTTACCAAAGGTAGTCATGGCACCTGATTTTGAAGCTGGCTGGGAGGAATACTTATCTGCTTATGAGACCTGCAATCCAAAGGCATTTCTTGATGAAGTACAGCCGGAGGTAGACAGGAGAATTAAAGTTGCAGAAGAAGCGGCAGCAAATTAAATAGTAGAAAACAGGCGGTGCAATCATATATTTCTGCGCCAGCCTGTTTTTTAGCAAAGGAGTGATACTATGGCATCCATTGGAAAGGTTAAAAAAGAACGTATCAATTGGAAAGAAATAAAAAAGCAGAAAGTGCTCCTGCTGTTGTCTGCAGGCTATGTGATTTATGGTTTTATATTCTGCTATCTGCCTCTTGCAGGCTGGCTCATGGCATTTGAGAACTATAAGCCGAAGGCTGGCTTTTTCCACTCAGAATTTATAGGGCTTGCAAAATTCCGGCAGCTGTTTCTTGATGATGGATTTATTCGTGTCATCAGAAATACGCTGGCTATGGGAGTCATTAATTTAGTTACTACCATGGTGGCTGCGATTATATTTGCAATTCTCATAAACGAAGTGAAGTCTCAGGGTGGTAAAAAGGTTGTGCAGACAATTTCATATCTTCCACATTTCTTATCCTGGATTATTGTTACCGGTATTTTGCATGATGCTCTGTCTGGGACGGGGATAGTCAATGATCTTCTGGTTCGCTTTCATCTGTTAAAGGAACCTCTTAATTTTTTTGCATATCCGAAATATTTCTGGTGGATTGTCGCCTTTGCCAATGTCTGGAAGGAAACTGGCTGGAATGCTATTATCTACCTGGCTTCCATTACATCCATAGACACATCTCTCTATGAAGCGGCGGCCATAGATGGAGCAGGAAGGTGGGCCAGAATCAAATACATCACGCTGCCTGGAATAAGGCCTACGATTATTATTCTTCTTTTAATGAATGCAGGAAATGTTTTAAATGTCGGTTTCGAAGTCCAGTATCTGTTAGGAAACGGACTGGTGCAAAGTGTATCCCAGACAATTGATATATACGTTTTGAAATGGGGGATCAGTCAGGGAGATTATTCCCTGGGTACTGCAGCAGGAATATTTAAAAGCCTGGTAAGTATTTCCATTATATTAATTGCAAATGAGATGGCAAGGCGGGCCGGCGAAGAACGCTTATTCTAAGGGGGGCAGATATGATGAATCATAGAATGTTACATAAAAGGAAAAGTTCACTGGGTAATAAGATATTTGTTTTCCTTAATACCATATTCATGGTTCTGTTTGTGATCATTACCCTTTATCCGGTTTGGAATACACTGGTCCTGGCCTTTAATGACGGGACCGATGCGCTGAGGGGAGGGCTGTATTTATGGCCCAGAAAATGGACACTTCAGAATTATATTACAGTACTTCATAAAAAAAATCTCCTTGTGGGAGCTTATATAAGTGTTGCAAGGACGGTGATCGGCACCCTTACTGCACTGGCAGCCAATGCCCTTCTTGCTTATATAGTAAGCCGGAAACGCTTTATTTTTAAGAGACAGCTCTCCTTATTCTGGGTTATTACCATGTATGTAAACGGTGGAATGATTCCTATTTTTCTTTTATATAAGGGCTTAGGCCTTACCAACAGCTTTCTGGTATATATAATTCCTGGAATGGTAGGAGCCTTTAATATGATGGTGATCCGGACATATATGGTAGGGCTTCCTGATAGCCTGGAAGAGTCGGCGCAGTTAGACGGAGCCGGAGACCTGGTTATATTTACGAAAATTATCTCACCTTTATGCAAACCGGTATATGCAACCATTGCATTATTCTGTGCAGTAGGACATTGGAATTCCTGGTTTGATGCCATGCTCTACAATCGGATGAATGCCAATCTTACCACACTGCAGTATGAACTGATGAAGTTATTGTCATCTGTGAGTAATCAAAGTAATTCTGTAGAATCCATGAAGAATGCGGTGGCAGCCGTAACGCCCACTTCGGTCCGCTCTGCTGCCACCATACTTACCATGCTGCCCATCGTTTGCCTTTATCCGTTTCTACAACGGTATTTTGTTACAGGTCTTACAATCGGAGGCGTTAAAGGATAAAAATTATTGGCTTTTGGCACCTGCCGCGGGGTTTCTCCGCGGCAGTAATCATACCCCCCGGTCCCCGGTTCTATTAATTTTCTTTAGCTGAAACCACATAACTGCCCATGGCTGCAGTGAAATAGAAAAGGAAATAGCCAAAGCGGAAGCACTTACTGATTCTGTGTGAATCAGTGGCTGTGCACTATCTTTTAGTATCTCTGTTTCTTCTTTTTTGAGAGCCAGGAGGGTTCTCCCAAATCATGCCAGATTTTTTTCTCGGATTTCCATGAGTTTCATCAACTGTCTTTGTAAGCAGACAATATTCTCCGTCCTCATTCACCGGTAATGTTAAAGAAAGGCGCAGGCATTCCCTTTGTTCAAGGCATAGATTCCAGGCGGCTGCGCAATAACTTCCATCCTCTTTTTTCCATAACAATCAGTTCGTCGGAACGGTGAACGCATTTGCCCTGAAGCTTTTAAAAAATGCAAAGGTCCAGAATGTGGGCTTTGGAATTGTTCCGTTTGCCACCAATCCAAATCCACCGTGGAATGGAGTAAATGGAACGCCCTTTTCCTCAAAAAAAAAAAAATATCCCCGAAGGTCCAGTAAGAGTAGGATTCACACAGATCACCCAGCTTTGATAAAAGCCATGCCACGTAAGCGGCATTGACTGTGGTGTCGTGAATCGGGCTGTCTGGGCTGTAGGAAGTGTTGAATTCTGTTATATGCATGGGAAGCCCCTGAAACCCTTCATAGCTGTCTATAATTTCCCGGGATACCTTAAGCTCCTCCATTGCGGTTTGGGGATCTCTTAAGGATCCGTAGCTGTAATGGCCGCATTGTTCCGGTTTTTCCCACATATAGTGGTGGCGTGTGATAAAATCCGGTTTTAACTCCTGTGCCCTGCAAAATTCCAGGAATTCTTTTAGCCAGAGAACATCGTCAACCCCGCAGATTGCCGGACCTCCAACCAGAAAGCGGCTGTCAGTCTTTTTAACAGCATTATAGGTCTTCTGAAATAAAGTAAAATATTCCTCTTTGTCAGCCCCTTTCCAGAATCCGGGAAGATTTGGTTCATTCCATACCTCAACCGGCCAGGTCACCACCTCTCCTTTCCCGTAGCGGTCAAAAAGGTGCAAAAGAACTGCCTGTACCAGATCTGACCACGCCTCATAGCTTTTTGGGGGTGTAACATTTCCTTTCCAGTAGAACACGGTCTGATCACCGGAAGCCATTTTCTGAGGCATAAATCCAAGTTCTAAAAAAGGCTTAATCCCAAGCTTCTGATAGGCATCCATGACCATATCCAAATAGGTAAAGTTATATTCTGCCCTGATGTTACCTGACTCATCCGTATACTCCTGATAAATTGCCATATCATCACAAAAGATTCCGTGTCCTCTGATGTGGCGAAAACCAATCTGCTCCTGCACCAGTTTTAACTGTTCCTGATACTGCTGCTGCAGAGTTAATCCCATTCTGCCGGTTCCCACACAAAAATCTGCATGATTCTTAAAACTGTACTCTGTTTCCTTTTGAATTTGATAGCTGATTTGCTTTTCCATATGAATCCCCTTCCCCGTAATTTAATCCTAATTATACCATTTTTTAACTTGAAAATAAATGTATCTGCCATAAAAAAGCAGCCTGCTTACGGGATTGATTTTAAGTTCCCGTAAATAAGCTGCTTTCATTTTTATTGCTCCTCTTCAAGAGGTGGCGGCGGTGCTACAAAATTATCCGGAATGCCAGGATCTTTCATATTATAAACCCGGCTGTATTCCTTAGTTTCCTGATTTTTTACCGTTTCAGACCGGTTCATAGACAGAAATTTGGTCAGTTCATAGCAATCCACCCAGATCTCATTGTTTCCTTCTTTCTGGGACTCATCAAAGATCAGCTGAAGCCCGAAATGAAGGTGAGGCTGGTTAATGTTATTGGTGTTTTCTGTCCGGCTGTATCCCGTCCGGCCCATATATCCGATGACATCTCCGGCGTTTACGATACCGCCTTGTTTTAATGATTTATGATAGGGATAATTTTTTCTTAAATGAGCGTAATAATAGTAACGTTTTCCATCAAAGCTTCGAATGCCCAGTCTCCAGCCACCGTATTGATTCCAGCCGATCGCTTCCACATAGCCGCTTTCCACTGCAATAACGGGGGTTCCTACCTGGCCCATCATATCATGACCCAGATGCTGACGTTTAAATCCGTAGGATCTTGCAGTTCCGAAATCGTCAAAATCGTTGTAGGGAAATCCTTTGGCAATGGGAGAAAATCCTTTCAATCCGTATTTTGTCACCCAGACTTTATCCGGATTGACTGAACCGTCCGGCAATAAGTCCGGCGTAGCGTAAAGCGGTGCATTGGCGGAAGGAATCTGAATCTCATATTGCCCAACCAGACCATCTAACACGGCCCCATAGGCTTCCCGGTAATACGTGTAGTATTTCATTTTGCCTGTCAGTTCTTCCATGGTTTTTCCAGAGAGAAGCTGTTCGGCAATTGAATCTAAATCTTTGCTGGAATATCTGGAGAAGTCTCCTCCGTATCTGGCCCCCAGATAGGCAAGCAAATCCACCCAGTTTAAATGCACCTGGGACTGGCAGGTATTGACATCATAACGAAAGGCTTCCTGCATGGCTCTTGCAGTCACGTTAAAATCCACCCATTTAACGTATTTTTTTGCTTCCGAAGAGCTGGCCTTCCCTTCCTGATTTACAACTGGAAAAGAGAATCTGCCGCCGGGAGAAATAAAAAAAAGGGAGACTAAAAGAAACGTAAGAATGACGACCTCTATGTATATAATCAGATGATGCCTTGCCACTGGGAAAGATGTAAAACTCTTTTTGAATGGGTTCATAAGAATTCTCCTTGTCGTTCCATGTTAGATGCATGTGAAAAGGGAAAGCAGCTTCCTTTGGCTTTCCCATATAAGATATGCAAAAAGGACAGAATTTATGACGGAAAAGGTGGAACGAGAGTCAGCCTTGGAAAAAAGGAGGGTTCATGCTATAATTTCAGCTAAGAATGAATTTGATGGAGAAAGAGAGGTTTCTAAATGAATAATTTTGAATATTGCGTACCAACAAGGGTGATTTTTGGCCGTGACACCCATAAAAATATTGGAGAATTAATTGCCGGATATGGTTTTAAGAAGATTCTGGTTCATTTTGGCGGAGGAAGTGTAAAGGAAAGCGGTCTTTTAGATCAGGTTGAAGATTCCTTAAAGAGTCATGGAATTGAATACGTACTGCTTGGAGGCGTAAGGCCCAATCCTGGTCTTGGACTTGCAATGGAAGGAATCAATCTGTGCAGAAAGGAAAACGTCCAGTTTATTCTTGCAGTGGGGGGAGGCAGTGTAATTGACTCTGCAAAATGCATGGCTGACGGAGTATTGAATCCGGATATTGATCCATGGGATTATTTTATGAAAAAAGCTGTTCCTGGCAAGGCACTTCCTCACGGAAATATTCTGACACTGTCTGCTTCCGGAAGCGAAACCAGCTTGTCCTGCGTCATAACCAAAGAAGAGGAAGGCTTAAAAAGAGGATTCAACAGCCCCACACACCGTCCATTGTTTGCAGTACTAAATCCTGAGCTGACCTTTACTGTGAATAAGTTTCAGACTGGCTGCGGAACGGTGGATATTATGATGCATACACTGGAACGGTATCTGGGAGGGGCTACGAAAGATACTCCTCTTACAGACCGGATCGCCGAAGGACTTTTGACCTCTGTAATGGAAGCAGGAGAGAAGGCGGATAAAAATCCGGCAGACTACGAGGCACGCGCCACCCTTATGTGGGCCGGAAGCCTTTCTCATGACGGACTGACTGGTCTTGGAAGAGATTATCTCATGCAGGTGCATCAGCTGGAACACGAACTGTCCGGGTTATATCCTGATATCGCCCACGGCGCCGGTTTATCTGCTCTGTTTTGTTCCTGGGCCAGATATGTATGTAATGATGCACCAATGAGATTTGCCCAGCTGGCAGTAAGGGTATTTAACCAGGAGATGGATTTTGAAAATCCGGTTTATACAGCATTAAAGGGAATCGATCGGCTGGAAGCATATTTTAAAAGTCTTGATATGCCGGTTTCTTTGCAGGAATTAAATTCCGGCATTACACAGGAGGATTTCATCCTTATGGCCAATAAATGCTCTTCAAATGGAGAAAAAACCCTGACAGGAATCCGTGAGCTGGGAAGAGAAGATATGATAGAGATTTACCGTATGGCATTTTAAAAAATCTGGTTATATTAAAAAATCGGGACGGTACGAAAACCGTTCCGATTTATAATTAATTACAATTGTAGCATCCCATTTTACAGATACTCGTCACAACCGCCCTGGCCTTATCATGTTCTTTGCAAAAGGGTTTAAAAATGCAAACCATGGTGATTGCATTCTGAGGAGGTCTGGTCATAATCGTGGAGTTACAGATAAATCGGAAGTTGACTCCCCTGGCTTCCTGTGTTGCCACCAGATATGGCTTGTAGGTAGTGCCGCGTAAATCCCTGGTGGCCTCATAGAAAATAGCCAGGTCTCTGCAGTCGACGTCACGGTAAGGGGTAAAGCCGCCCGGGCACAACATATGAGAAACTCCTTTGCTTTTTCTATTGTTATATGATATGCAGTGCCGGGGACGAGCGTGATTTTTTTATCAGGAAAGTTTAATAATTTCTTTATCTTCGGGAATCAGAAGTTCACCGGAAAAGAAAGGACTTCCCTCACTGGTATAGAGCTCTTTTCTGTTTTCTAAGTTCTTATCCTCTGTATGCCATAAAATCAAATGCTCTGCCTTTAATTCCTCTGCAAGCTGGCAGGCATCGGTGACTGTACTGTGATGCTTTTCGTAGGGCTTAAATACTTCCCGGTCCTTATAAAGGCAGAAAGTTTCATGGAGCAGCCAGCTGGTTCCTTCAACAAATTCATGGCATTTGGGATTATAGGGCTCATCTCCGCAAAAAGAAAGACGTTTTCCGTTACGCAGAGTTGTGGTAAATCCATATTGCTCTGCTTTTGTGGAATGAATATCAAAAAAAGTGATGTCATATCCAAGTATGGATCTGGTTTCTCCGTCTTCCACCGGAATTAAATGAATTCTGTTTCCAATGAGATCATAAAATTTTTTCTGCAAAGTGAGGCGGCAGAGCGTGTCGATTACGGAAACCAGATTTTTATGGCTGTAAATGTTTAAATCTCCATCGTAGCTTCCCGCTTTGATTCTGGCTCCAATAAACCGCACCATCCAGATAATACCAAGAATATGATCGGTGTGTTCATGAGTTGCAAATATATGGTGAATGTGAGGCAGATCCACATTCATGTCATCTAATATAGAGAGGATTCCGTTGCCGCCTCCGGCGTCAATCATAAAATATTCCTCGTCATTTTTTAAGGCAAAGCAGGTATTATAGCATTTTGTGGCATTGGCATTGCCGGTTCCGAAAACATATAATTGTTCCATATGTGTCTCCTTTTTCTGGGGTATTCCCGGTTTTACGTTCATAGACTGGCCGGTGATGGACGACCGTCAGGCGAAAGGGGTTTAAAATTGACGTTTTTTATGATACTATAAAATTCAAAGCAATGCAACTGTGTCAAAAAAAGGGAGAACGTATTTATGAAAGATTTGGCTTATTTAAAGCTTATGGCAAGGGAATATCCTACCATTCGGGCGGCTTCCAGTGAGATTATTAATCTGACTGCAATTCAGGGTCTTCCCAAGGGAACTGAGTATTTTTTCAGTGATTTACATGGGGAACACGAGGCTTTTATCCATTTGTTAAGGAGTGCTTCCGGTGTGATTCGGGAAAAGATTTCTGAAACCTTCAGTCATATCTTACCCGAAAAAGAAGAAGTGGAATTGGCAAACCTGATTTACTATCCCGACCGCATTATGAATCAGCTGGAGCTTAGCGGGCAGGCAGATGATGACTGGCTGAGAGTGACAATTTACCGTCTGGTGCAGATCTGCAAGGTTGTATCATCAAAATACACCAGATCCAAAGTCAGAAAAAAGATGCCACCGGAATTTGCTTATATCATAGACGAACTTCTTCATGTTGATTATAACGATGACAACAAACGGGTATACTACAGCGAAATCATCAGATCCATTATTGATATTCGGATTGGAGATAAATTTATCATAGCTCTTTGTGAGCTGATTCAGAATTTAACCATTGACTGTCTTCATATCATAGGAGATATTTTTGACCGCGGACCGAGAGCGGATATGATTATGAATGAGCTTTTGCAGTTTCACGATGTGGACATTCAGTGGGGAAACCATGATATTTCATGGATGGGCGCAGCCACAGGCAACCTGGCCTGCATCTGCAACGTTTTAAGAATTGCCATCAGTTACAACAGCTTTGATGTTCTGGAGGATGGTTATGGGATTAATTTAAGACCGCTTTCCATGTTTGCTGCCAGAGTATACCGAAACGACCCCTGTGAACGTTTTTCACCTCAGATTCTTGATGAAAATATTTATGATGCTGTTGATCCGGGACTGGCAGCCAAGATGCATAAGGCAATTGCCATAATTCAGTTTAAAGTGGAAGGGCAGATCATAAAGCGTCACCCGGAATATGAAATGAATGGCAGAGTTTTACTGAAAGCCATTGATTACAATAAGGGAACTGTAACAGTAGAGGGAAAGGAATATCCTCTTCTTGATACATCGTTTCCCACCATTGATCCGGCAAGTCCGCTGACACTAAACGAAGAGGAAGAGGAACTTTTGCGTACGCTGCAGCTTTCATTTCTCCATAATGAACTGCTTCACCGTCATGTGCGTTTCCTCTATTCTCATGGAAGTATGTACAAATGCTATAACTCCAATCTCCTCTATCATGGGTGCATACCCATGCGGGAAGATGGTACATTTGAAGAAATCTGTATGGAAGGCTCGTCCTATTCCGGAAAAGCTCTTATGGATTATGTTGATAATAAGATTCAGAATGCTTATTTTCTTCCGGAACACACCCAGGAAAGCAGTGATGCCAGAGATTTCATGTGGTATTTATGGTGCGGAGCCAAGTCCCCGGTATATGGAAAAGGTAAGATGACCACCTTTGAACATTATTTTATCGAAGATCATCAGACCCATATGGAACCCATGAATCCATATTACCGTTTAAGTATAAAGGAAGAATACTGCGAGAAAATATTAAGTGAATTCGGGCTTTCCGGAGAAAGTGCCCATATTATAAACGGTCACGTCCCCGTTAAAATTAAAGAAGGGGAATCTCCGGTGAAAGCTGGAGGCAGACTGTTTCTCATAGACGGCGGGCTGTCAAAGGCGTATCAGTCAAAGACTGGAATTGCAGGATATACACTGATTTATAATTCCAACCACCTGGCACTGGCAGAGCATAAGCCTTTTGATCCGGAAAAGGAGAGCACACCAAAGGTCTCGGTTGTTGAGAATATGAAACGCCGGGTGATGGTTGCCGATACGGACAAAGGGGCGGAACTGACAGGAAGAATTGAGGATCTAAAGGAGCTTGTGGCAGCATACCGGGAGGGAATCATAAAAGAACGTATCGAGTAGTCTGGCACATTATGAAAAATTAATACTTTTTTCAGATAAGATTTCTTTACGGAACCCCTGTCAAATGGTAAAATAGTCGGAAGTTACTTACTTTATTGAAGGAGGCTCAGATGAGCAGACAGGAATTTTTACAGCGTTTGAGGGACACCCTTACAGGAGAGGTTCCCGGAAACGTGGTGGAAGAAAATATCAGATATTACGAAGAATATATCCGTGGAGAAGTTTTAAAAGGCTCTTCGGAAGAAGCTGTCACCGAAGCAATTGGAGACCCCAGACTGATTGCCAAGACGATTATAGAAGCCAGTGAGAATGCAAAGGAAAGCAGCAGCACCGGCGGTTTCTACAGCTCTTTTACCGGACAGGATCAGAATGTATATGAGGAACCCAGGCAGGAGAGACGGGGGATGCATTATTATGACTTAAGTAAATGGTATTGGAAGCTTCTTGGAATAGTTGCCATTATCTTTTTTTTCCTCCTTGTGGGAACCATCGTTACTGGTATTTTCAGCCTTCTGGCACCTTTGATGGGACCACTGCTTTTAATTGGCCTGATATACTGGTTTGTAAGAGGATTGAAACGATAATGTCACTAATATGTAACAATATAAATGGAATATATTACAAAAGTATAACGGCATTTATGACTGTGAGTGGTCATAAATGCCGTTTTTTGCTTGACAAAAGCCGTAGCAGAGGATATAATTCAAAATGTAACAATTATGTAATAATTAAGTCAAATATTTGCGGTGACAGCTATAATACGCAGACAGGAGATTCGTTATGAAAATCAGAATGTGGAAGGTCATGGGACTTTTAGGACTTTTAACTACCTTAAGTTTAAGCTATCAGACAGAGGCGAAAGCGGATGAAATCACAGTAGAAACCAGTACAACTCTTTATGCAAGACTGGACAAGCCTGTATCAGTCAGAACAACTGCGCAGGATGGCGGATCAGTTGTGACTTCTGCTTTGGAAGGCCAGACCTGTGAGGTGATTGAGCCTGCCAAGGATGGCTGGCTGAAGGTGAAAGTTCCGGAAGGCGACGGTTACATACGGAGTGATTCTGCAACACTGATCGAAAAAACTCAGGAAAAAGTGGACGAGTCTGCACTGGAGCGAAAAGAAGTTGTGGACTATGCTCTTCAGTTCGTTGGAGGACGTTACGTATATGGTGGTGTGAATCCCAGCACAGGAGTGGACTGTTCCGGTTTTACCAGATATGTCCTTAAAAAGACCGCAGATGTTGAACTGGATCACAGCGCAAGGTCACAGTCAGGGGAAGGAAAAATTGTAAGTTATGATCAGGCTCGTCCTGGTGATTTGGTATTTTATGGAAAAAACGGATCCATTAATCATGTCGCTTTATATATGGGAGATGGGAAAGTAGTCCATGCATCCACTGAAAAGACAGGAATTATCGTAACAAACGTCATGTATCGCAAACCTGTGAAATTTGTCAGTGTTTTAAACTAATATAATTTTAATTTCGTGCAGTTTTAAATAATACTTGACGAAAAGATAAAATAAATGTATAATAACCGTAATGAAATTAATAATTACGTAACATTTGAAACTCAAAAAGTAAAAATAGGAGCAAATTTCCCGATGATAAACAAAATATGGAAAACGTTAGGACTTATGGCTTTTTTGTGGAACAATGATCATTGCAGTTCCTTCAGATGTAAGAGCAGATGAGGTATCCGGCCCAGGATTAAGTTTTGGAAATTACATGGTAACCGTTAATACAGATCAGGTTACAATCAGTAAAGATGAAGAAGGTACAGAACCCTTAATGAACGCTTCCAAAGGATCCGCCTTTGAAGTTGTGGAAGATATGGGGGGATGGATTTTTAAAAGTTAAGGTGAACGATACATATGGTTATTTGCCAGTAGAAGGAAGTGCCACTGTAACTGCAACCGATGAAGAAACTTTAAAAGCACTGGAAGAGAAGGCTCAGGCTCAGTCAACCGTTAATTTCAGACAAAGCATTGTTACTTATGCACTGCAGTTCGTAGGTGGTCGATATTCCTACGGTGGCAGTGATCCTCATACAGGAGTGGATTGCTCCGGATTTACAAGATATGTAATGCAGCATGCAGCAGGACTTTCCATCAGCCGTTCATCAGGTGGACAGGCTTCACAGGGAAGATCTGTGAGCGCAGATCAGATGCGCCCAGGCGACCTGATTTTTTACGGAAGCGGAAGCTCCATCAATCATGTTGCCATGTATATCGGGAATGGTGAAGTAGTACATTCCTCAACTTACAGTACAGGTATTAAGACATCTCCGTGGAATTATCGGACACCTGTAAAGATTGTCAACGTGCTTGGCGATTAATTGAATAGCGGATTACCGGATTTTGGAAAGGGATATAGGACCTTCGGCATGGGATTGCCGGAGGTCTTTTGTGGTGTGCCAGGCATGGCACTAATCTAGCTAGTGAAAGTCTAGCCACGGGTATTTACCACCAAGTGTAGCGATCCACAAGCTGGTACCAGTAATGGTATGGGTGAAGGAAGTGGTGTAGCGAAATTCTCGAGCCTACGGACAGAAACTTGATCAGGCGATTAGGTGGGTAAGGTTGCCGCACAAACCAAAGCCCAAATGGTAAACGTAAACCGAAGTTGTAAATCAAGAGGTTGTGGAATGAAAGATTAGTGTCTTACCCTGGGAGGCCCTACCCACATATCAGAAAGATATGGTCGAAAAAGGTTTGGGGAGGGAGTCAGATGAAGTCATAGTAGGCATAGAAGCTGAAGGACGGAAGCGATTTATAGTACAAATCGCTACTTATAAAATAATACATGAGCCAGAAATCAGATGAATAAGAAGAGTAGGAACGTAACCGAGGGATATTGTTTATACCTGTAGGGGCGATGTGTAGGAATCTTATAGTAGAAAGAGGAGTAACAGCAATGGAATTAATGGAAGTGATACTAACAAAGGAAAATCTAAACCGAGCGTATAAAAAGGTAGTTGCCAACAAAGGCGCAAGCGGGATAGATGAAATTACTGTGGAAGAATTGGGAAGTTATATCAGAGAAAATCAGGAAACCATCATAAATTCTCTTAGAAACAGTACATATATTCCAAAGCCAGTAAGACGGGTATATATACCGAAAAGTAACGGTAAAAAGAGACCGCTAGGAATCCCCACTGCGTTAGACAGGACAATTCAGCAAGCAGTAGCACAGCCAATATCAGATATTTATGAAACGATATTCAGTGAATCCAGTTATGGATTTCGTCCAAATAGAAGCTGTCATGATGCAATCAGACAAGCGCTGGGATATTTAAATAGTGGATACGAATGGGTAATAGACATAGATATTGAGCAATTCTTCGATAAAGTAAATCACGATAAGTTAATTCAGATTCTTAGAGAACATGTAAATGATAGCAGTGTCCTAAACCTCATTCGCAAATATTTAGGAGCAGGGGTAATGGAAAAAGGAATTGTGAAAGCCACCAAAAGCGGAGTACCTCAAGGAGGTCCCATCTCAGTGATTCTATCCAATGTGTACCTTGATAAGCTGGATAAGGAATTAGAGGGGCGTAGTCTGCGTTTCGTAAGATACGCAGATGATGTGTTGATATTCACAAAAAGTGAAGCCGCAGCCAATAGAGTTATGAGTTCAATATCTAGTTGGATTGAGAGAAAGCTATTCTTAAAAGTAAATGCAACCAAATCCAAAGTAGTCAGACCGATGAGAAGTAAATATCTGGGTTTCACGTTCTTAAAGAGTGGTGGAGACTGGAAGGTTAAACCTACAAATGAGAAGAAAGCGAAGTTATTTCAAGTAATGCGAGAGTATCTCAAAAGGGGAAAAGCAATAGCAAGACCCTTAGTAGTTACGATAAGAAGAGTAAACGAAATCGTGATGGGCTGGATTAATTATTTTCGAATTGGAATGATGAAGCAATTTATGGAAGAGTTTGGAGGTTGGCTAAGACATAAAATAAGAGTAATAGTTATAAAACAATGGAAGAGGCCCAAGACCATTTATAGAAATCTGTCTTACTTGAATCGGAAATATAAGAACGGATTTAATAATGAAAATATCTATAAAGTGGCAAATTCAAGGTTAGGTTGGTATAAAAGAAGTAGTATGGATGTGGTGAATTATATCTTGAATCCTGAACTGTTAGAAACAAAAATAAAGGACGGGGCAGGCTTGCTCAATCCTTTAAATTATTATCTAAGAAAAGTTGGAATATAAATTGTAGAGCCGTATACGAGACCCGTACGTACGGTTCAATGAGAGGGAAATAATTCTTAGCAATTATTTCCCTACTCTATTTTGCCGGGAGGTGAGGCAGATGAATATATCATTTGGAGAGCTAATGCAATTCAGAATATTCATTCTTGCATTACTGACCTTTGTTTATACTATAACAAAGAAGTAATACATAGAAAAAACCCCTGTGAACTTGACCGGTTCAGGGGTTCTTTCAACTCTTAAGCTAGGTCAACCCCTTGTGGGCGATTGTTCCTTTTATAATTCTAATATAGCACATAATCTACTTACTATCAATATATACTTAAATAATGCATTAGCATAAAAAACACAGATTTCTCATCAAAGAGAAACAGCCTGAATAGGGGAGCTATTCGGCTGCTTCTGAGGGGAGTATAAATAATTAATAAGGATGAGGAATAATATTCCTCAAGTAAATTATAATATAGGCTATGTAAAAATGCAAAGTTATTTTAAAAACAATTCTAAAAATTTCAGAATTATCCAATACAAAAAATCAAGTATATTCTGCCGCATTTTCGCCATACTACACCATGTAACAAAAAACGCCCACAGGAGGTATGAAAATGTCTAAGGATAATTATAATGACAGCTACAACGATATGAATAATTCTTCTAAGAATTACTCATCAAGCCAGAACAACAATAAGAACAAGTCACAGGACAAGATGCAGGATAAAATGCAGGACAAGATGCAGGATTATAGCCGTAATTCCAGCCGTGACTGCAGCCGTGACTCCAGCCGTGACTCCAGCCGTGATTCCAGCCGTAACAACAGCCAGAACAAATTTTAATAACAGACAAAATTAAAAAAGGCGTGGGAAAGAGACATCGTGTCCTTTCCCGCGTTTTTTTTGTATTTTCGCATCCTGGGAAATTCGGAATATATTATTACTAGAAAGGACAGGTGATAATATGTTCACGACAATACCGGTATGGGAAGTCGATCAATATATAGAATATAATGGAAATATTATGATTATAGATCTTAGGAGTTCATTTTCTTATCAAAAAGGACATTTAAAGGGCGCAGTCAATCTTCCTTATGAGGAGTATGATTATTGGAAAAACCAGTTGCCCAGAGATAAAACGCTTATCTTCTATTGTGCCAGGGGCGGACAAAGCATGAATGTTTGCAGACATTTGGAGTCGATGGGCTATCAAGTCATCAATCTGGCTAATGGAATCTCCTATTACAGGGGAAAATATATGGTACGTGGATAGGTATTCATTGACAGATATACCTTCCAGGTCTTAAAATATACCTGATAAACAGTAAAGGAGAAAATACGTATGAAATATATGATTGCTTCCGACATTCACGGCTCTGCTTATTATTGCAGGGAGCTGTTAGATGTATATAAAAAATCAGGAGCTGAGAGACTGATCCTCCTTGGGGATATTCTTTATCATGGACCAAGAAATGATCTTCCGAAAGAATATGCACCCAAAGAGGTCATCTCCATGCTTAACAGTTATAAAGATCAGATTTATAATGTCCGGGGAAACTGTGATGCGGAAGTAGATCAGATGGTACTGGAATTCCCGGTCCTTTCTGATTATGCGTTGTTTGCAATTAATGGTCTGACGATTTATGCCACTCATGGACATATCTATAACAAAGAAAATCTTCTGCCAATGCAAAAGGGTGATATTCTGCTTCACGGTCATACCCATATCCTGACTGCTGAAACCTTTGGAGACATTACCATACTCAATCCAGGTTCTGTTTCCATTCCCAAAGGAGGTAATCCTCCTACCTATGCGCTGCTGGAAGACCAGATATTCCGGATTATGGATTTTGATGGTAACATTGTAAAAGAAATGAACTTAGGAGAATAATGTGAAAAAAACTTACGAACTCATTGCTCCCTGCCATTTTGGTATGGAAGCGGTATTAAAAAAAGAAATAATAGATCTTGGATACGATATAACTTTAGTGGAAGACGGAAGAGTGACTTTTCTTGGTGATGACGAAGCCATCTGCCGTGCCAATGTATTTTTAAGAACGGCTGAACGAGTGCTTTTAAAGGTAGGAAGCTTTCATGCTGAATCCTTTGAGGAACTTTTTCAGGCGACTAAGAAAATACCTTGGGAAGAGTATATTCCTGCTGATGGAAAATTCTGGGTGGCAAAAGCTTCTTCCATTAAGAGTAAGCTGTTCAGCCCATCTGATATTCAGTCCATTATGAAAAAAGCCATGGTGGAGCGAATGAAGGGTGCATATAAAGTAGAATGGTTTGAAGAGAATGGTGCAAGCTATCCTCTTCGTGTTTTTCTGTATAAAGATCAGGTTACCGTAGGAATCGATACCACAGGAGATTCGCTCCATAAAAGAGGTTACCGTACCCTTACCAGCAAGGCTCCCATTACAGAGACTCTGGCTGCAGCACTGATCATGCTGACACCCTGGAACAAAGACAGGATTCTGGTGGATCCGTTTTGCGGAAGTGGTACATTCGTAATCGAAGCAGCCATGATGGCAGCTAATATAGCTCCGGGTATGAACCGGTCCTTTTTATCAGAAGACTGGAAAAACATTATACCAAGAAAATGCTGGTATGATACCATGGATGAAGCCAATGACCTGGTAGATAATGACGTAAAGGTCGATATACAGGGATATGATATTGATCCTGAGATTGTAAAAGCAGCCAGAACCAATGCTGAATCTGCCGGTGTTGATCACCTCATTCATTTTCAGCAGCGCTCCGTGGATGCATTAAGCCATCCGAAAAAATATGGTTTTATTATCACCAATCCTCCTTATGGAGAGCGTCTTGAGGAAAAAGAAAATCTTCCAAAGCTTTACCGCCAGATCGGAGAGCGCTATGCTGCTCTTGATGCATGGTCGTTGTACATGATCACTGCATATGAGGATGCGGAACGATATATCGGAAGAAAAGCAGTTAAGAACCGTAAGATTTATAATGGTATGATGAAGACCTATTTCTATCAGTTTATGGGGCCAAGGCCACCGAAAAGAAAAGCAGGAGATGAGTTTGAAAAATAAAACCCGGTTTGCCCTTTTTCTTGCTGTGTTAGGCACAGCAGCCGTCCTGGCGGCGGACTATTTTGTACCATTACAGACAGATAATCCAGATACAGGGCAGCTTCCGGCTGTCTATGACGGAAGGAAAAATGGCCGTGCTCCGGCAGTGAAAAATCAGGGATCCCTTGGCACCTGCTGGGCGTTTGCATCGTTACAGGCATTGGAGGCCAGACTGTTACCAGAAGAATCCCTTGATTTCTCCGAGGATCATATGTCCTTAAATAATGGATTTTGTATTCCTCAGGAAGAAGGAGGAGAATATACCATGTCCATGGCATATCTCCTTTCCTGGCAGGGACCAGTACTGGAGTCAGACGACCCTTATGGCGACGGAACGTCTCCCAAAGGCCTCAAAGCAGTAAAGCATGTTCAGGAAATCCAGATGATACCGGGGAAAGATTATGAGAAAATAAAGCGGGCGGTTCTTCGTTACGGAGGAGTCCAGAGCTCCCTCTATACTGCCATGAATGGGGACAGAAGTAAGTCAGACAGTTATAATGAGTCTGCATCCGCTTATTGCTACATAGGTTCGGAGCCGCCCAATCATGATTCAGTAATTATCGGCTGGGATGATGGATTTTCCAAAGATAATTTTAATGTCCCGGTAAATGGTGATGGTGCATTTATCTGCATGAACAGCTGGGGAGACGGATTCGGTGACCAGGGCTTTTTATGTATCCTATTACGATTCCAATATCGGTATGAATAACATTGTATACTCAAAAGTGGAAGATCCGGGCAGATATGACAGGATCTATCAGTCTGATTTACGGGGCTGGGTCGGCCAGCTGGGCTATGGGAATGATACCGCATGGTTTTCCAATGTCTATAAAGCAGAAGAATCCCAGTATTTAAAAGCTGTTGGGTTTTATGCAACAGCCCCAGGTACTTCTTATGAGATTTACGCAGTACGTCAGACGGGAAAAGAATCTGAAATTACAGAAGTGCATGAGTTCGACCGGAAGATTTTCCTGACAGACGGGGCGTTTGAAAATGCCGGTTATTATACCGTATCATTTGATAAAAAAATAAAAAAGGAACTGAAATTAAAAAAGGGAGAGCGGTTTGCAGTGATTGTAAAAATTACCACTCCCGATACAGTTCACCCTGCAGCTATTGAATATGATGCAGGGGACGGAAGAACCTTTGTAGATTTATCTGACGGGGAGGGTTATATCAGTGCTGACGGCAAAGTGTGGGAGCGGGTGGAAAAAAAGCAGAACTGCAATTTGTGTCTGAAAGCATATACAGCTGCCCAATAGAAAAAGGTTTGAAGGAGAGAACAGATGAGGGAGAACAGAATAATTTTTGCAACTGGGAACGAAGGAAAAATGCGGGAAATCCGTGAAATATTAAAGGATCTTGGAATGGAAGTCTGTTCCATGAAAGAGGCCGGCATTTGCCTTGATATTGAGGAAAACGGAACCACCTTTGGGGAAAACGCTGAAATAAAAGCCATGGCAGTGTGGAAAAAGTCCGGAGGAATCGTTCTTGCTGATGATTCCGGACTGGTAGTAGACTGCCTGGGCGGAGAACCTGGAATTTATTCTGCCCGTTACATGGGGGAGGAGACTTCCTACGAGATTAAAAATCAGACCATATTAAACCGTGCGGCTCTTTTTAAAGGAGAGGACAGAAGTGCACGCTTTGTATGTAACATTGCTGCGGTTCTTCCTGACGGCAGGGTCCTTCATACAGAGGCAGCCATGGAAGGTCTGATTGCGGACAAGCCAGCTGGCGGGGAAGGATTTGGTTATGATCCCATTCTTTATATACCGGAATTTCATATGACTTCAGCAGAGCTTACCTTGGATCAGAAAAACAGGATCAGTCACAGGGGAAAGGCGCTGGAAGCCATGAAAGATAAGCTGAAAGAGCAGTTGGGAGAGGAGCGTCATGAAAGTACTGATTGTCAGTGATACTCACCGCAGGGATGAGAATCTTTTGCGGGTGATCCAGGAGAATAAACCCTTTGACATGCTCATACATCTGGGGGATTCCGAAGGTAGTGAAAAGAAGATTGAGAGCTGGCTGGATGAGGGCTGTGAACTGCATATGGTTCTTGGAAATAATGATTTTTTCTCTGACTTGGAACGGGAGGAAGAAATCAAACTGGGCAGTTACCGGATACTTCTGACTCATGGACATTATTATAATGTATCTCTTGGAGTGGAGCGGCTGGAAGCGGAAGCCATGGAACGTAATATTCAGATCGCCATGTTCGGGCATACCCACAGACCGTTTTATGAGGTACATAACGGGATCATAATTTTAAATCCTGGTAGTATGTCCTACCCACGCCAGGAAGGCAGAAGACCCTCTTATATGATTATGGAACTGGATGAGCAGGGAGAAGCTCATTTTACGCTGAATTTCCTGGATAAAGAATAAACTTATAAGCATCGAACCTTTGATGCATTGTCAATTATAATGGGAAATGGCAAACTTTTTATAGAAAAAGTTTGCCATTTTTCTGGCTTATCGATGAAACACTAAACAGAATGAATATTGATACATATAATACATATAAATATAGTATGTATAAATGTATATTGCTGGAAAGGAGAATTATTTTTTCTTGCCAATGTCATAAAAGGCAGTCCGGGTCAAAATTATCCGGGCTGCTTATTTCATTATAGGAGGTCTTATCATGAAAAATTATGAGTATATAGAGTCAGCTCTGATTCATGGAGGTATCTATGGAGATGAACGAACCGGTGCGGTAAATACTCCCATCTATCAGACATCAACGTATATGCAGGATGGATTGGGAAAAAACAGAGGATACGAATATTCACGTACGGGAAATCCTACACGGGAAGCACTGGAATTGCTGATTGCAGAACTGGAAAACGGAGAATCAGGATTTGCCTTTGCTTCTGGAATGGCTGCTATTACTGCTGTGTTAAGTCTTTTTAAAAGCGGAGACAGAATTGTTATATCAAGTAACGTCTATGGGGGAACTTTCCGCGTTCTGGATAAGGTCTTTCAGAATTTCGGATTTTCCTACACCATTGCTGATACCACAGATCTTACGGCACTTTCTAAAGCGCTCACACCGGATGTGAAAGCAGTTCTTATAGAGAGTCCGGCAAACCCTCTTCTGACAGTAACAGATATAAAAGCCGTGGCAGAACTTGTAAAAAACAGGGGAGCATTGCTGGTAGTAGATAACACCTTTATGACTCCTTATATCCAACGTCCACTGGAACTGGGTGCTGATATTGTTCTTCATTCGGCGACTAAATATCTTGGGGGCCACAGTGACTTAATTGCCGGTCTTGTGGTGGTTCGGTCAAAAGAACTTGGAGAAAGGCTTCATTTCATTCAGAATGCGACAGGGGGAGTCCTGCAGCCATTTGATTCATTCCTTCTGATTCGCAGCATTAAAACCCTAAGTGTAAGAATGGACCGACATGTGGAAAATGCTGTGGAGCTTGCAAAATTATTAAAAGAACATGAAGCAGTAAAAACGGTTTATTATCCCGGACTTCCGGATGCACAGGGCTATGATATAAACTTGAAGCAGGCGAAGAACGGGGGAGCTATGATATCTTTTGAACTTAAGGAAGGATATAGTATCAATCGATTCTTTGAAAGCCTGAAATTGATTGCTCTGGCAGAAAGTCTGGGGGGTGTGGAATCGTTGGTGTGTCATCCAGCAACCATGACACATGCCTCAATTCCAAGGGAGATTCGGGAAAAGGTTGGTATTACAGATGGGCTTATCCGGCTTTCTGTTGGAATAGAACATGGAAAGGATCTTGCCGCAGACTTAGAACAGGCAATCCGGGAGGCGAAACAATGAGTCTGTACGATTCTATGAAGGATCTAATTGGCAATACGCCTCTTGTCAGACTGGATCATCTGGGATTTCCAGATAAGGTGCAGATCTATGGAAAGCTTGAGTTTTATAATCCTTCCGGAAGCGTTAAGGACCGGATCGGGACCTATATGATCCGGGATGCAAAAAACCGGGGAGTCTTAAAACCAGGAGATACGATTATTGAAGCTACAGCAGGAAATACAGGGCTTGGTATCGCGTTTGCTGCCCTTAATCTTGGGTATCGTCTTATCTTCGTCATTCCAGAAAAATTCTCTCAGGAGAAACAGATTCTTTTAAAGGCGCTGGGAGCAGAAATTATTTCAACCCCATTGGAGGAAGGAATGCTTGGCGCAACAAGAAAAGCGGAAGAGCTGAGGGAGAACATTCCCAATTCTGTAACCCTGGAACAGTTTAAAAACATGGCAAATCCTTTGGCTCATTATGAGACTACCGGTCCGGAATTGTACCGGGATCTAAAGGGGTATCTGGATTATGTGGTTGCCGGTGCAGGGAGCGGGGGGACATTTACGGGTATTATGAAATATTTAAAAGAGCAGAATCCGGAGATAAAAGGAGTACTGGCAGACCCCATCGGTTCCACACTGGGGGGAGGGGAACACGCAAACTATGAAATAGAGGGAATTGGCAATGATTTTGTTGCAGATACCATGGATATGTCTCTTGTTGACCGTGTGATTAAAGTTAGTGATGGGGAGGCGTTTTATGAGGTGAAAAATATGGCCAGATATGAGGGGATTTTTGCAGGTTCCTCATCCGGAGCTGCATTAGCAGCTGCCAGAAAACTTGCAGATAGCATCACCTCCGGACGGATTGCTGTGATTCTGCCAGATAGGGCAGAACGGTATTTCAGCAAGCATATCTTTGACTGATTTTGCAGTTTAACAGGAACATGGCCGCAGCTTATGAAACTATCTGCGACCATGTTCCTCATTCATTAAATCCAGCCTTTCGGCAAGTAAGTTTTGGTATTTTCAATCATATCGTCTGCCAGCTTTTTCACTTCTTCGTCGCTTGCTCTGCCTTTTACCAGAGGATCGCTCAAGAAAGCTTCATAAACCAGTGTACGGTCGCAGGTAAGGGCTGCTTTTAAAATGCGCTCGTGATTTGCAACGTGGGGTTTTATCAGTTCCAGCACTTCCTCAGGTATGGAACCTGCGATCACGGGTTTAATGCTGTCGCGGCCAAATACTGCATTCGTTTCTACAACCGCATCTTCTGGCAGATTTGCAATCTGTAAGAAAGAGTTAGGTATATTTACATTGCTGATGGTCCGTTCAAGACCGCATAATGACTTAATTAAAAGAATTCCTTCTTCTCCTGACGGTTTTAACTCAATCTCCTGTTCTCCTTCAGCCAGGCGGCGGCTCTTTTCCAGACGTTCTTTTAAGTCATTCTTTCTCCAGTCAACGGTGGTGAGACCAAATTTCCAGGATTTAACCGTTTCCGGGTCTTTTAAATAATCGGTTCCAGGCATAAATTCCGCAAGATGACGATCCCCTGCAGCAGCAATCAGACCATAGCGGCGGAACAGGTCAAACTTCACCCGGTGTGCGCATTCGAATGTGCTGTTTGCCCAGTTCTTATCCGGCTCTTCATAGCCCTCTTCATAATGAGCATTGATATAATCCCGGTAAACAGGAAATAAGTCGATTCCTTTATAAGAGGCCTCATCAAACCAGGTAAAATGGTTAATGCCAAGAACATTGACATGAATGTCCCTGCGGTCAATGGATTCCAGTCCCAGGGTTTCCTCACAGATGCCCTTTAACACTTTCTGGGTACCAAATACTTCGTGACAGCAGCCAAAGGCTTTGATCTGTGGAAATACATGATAAAGGGTCTTTACGCACAAAGACATGGGGTTTGTATAGTTAATAATCCAGGCATCAGGAGCGTATTCCTTAATTGCCTCTGCTATGGTAACAAACATTGGGATGGTGCGCAGTGCACGGATCATTCCGCCAGGGCCGGCTGTATCACCAACTGACTGATAGATACCAAGTCTTTCCGGAAGATGGACATCAGAATCCATTTCGTCGAAGGTTCCCGGGAGAATGGAGATGACAGCAAAATCACAGCCTGTCAGTGCATCTTTTAAAGAATCTGACTGGACATAATCCCATTTTCCAATGGTATCCTTACGGGCGCTTAACTGGCTGCCAATAATTTCATTGTTTTGAAGCAGCAGGATCAATGTCATAAAGCCGGATTGTTCCGCTCATGGAATCATCCATGGAAAGGTCTGTCATAAAAGTCCATGCCCAGCCTCTGGAACCGCCGCCGATGTAAGCGATCTTAATATCACTTACTTTGTTGTTTTCGTATTTCATAAAGGTTTCCTCCTGAAACTAAGAAATATTGAATAGGTTCGTATCACTCTCTATTGCATATTATAATGCATTATAGTATTATAATACTAATAAAATTGATGCTTGTTTTGCAATAATCATACTTTTGGCTACTGATGAGGAGAAGAAAATGGAACGAATCATATTTGAAGAGAGTATGGAAGGCGTAGTTATCGATGAGGTGGCAAGAGATGACGGATTTTCCATGACAATGAAGCATTTTCATGATACTTATGAGTTGTATTTTCTCTTAAGCGGGGAACGTTATTATTTTATTGAAAAAGAAACCTATTACGTGAAGACCGGAGATGTGGTATTGGTCAACCGGCAGCAGGTGCATAAGACAAGCCAGGCGGGAAGCGGAAGTCATGACCGTATTTTGCTCCAGCTAAACGGCAGGTATCTGGAATCATGGTTAAATCATGCAGGGGTTTATTCCCTGGATAAGCTGTTTGGCGATTATTATGGGGTTGCAAGACTTTCTGAAAAGGAATGGGAGGAGATGAAGTCCCTGCTTCTGTCCATCAGAGATGAAATAAAAGGCAGGAGAGAACGATATGAAGTCATGGTTCGCCTCATGATTTCCAGAATTCTTCTTATGGTTTACAGAAGCCGTAAAAAAAACCTGTTAAAGGATATGCCCATTACGGTTCAGACCTCAAAACATGGTAAAGTGCATGAGGTGGCTGAGTATCTCACTCTTCATTGTGAGACACCAGAGAGTCTGGAGGAACTGGCAGAACGGTTCTTTATCAGTAAATCCTATTTAAGCCGGATTTTTCGGGAAGTGACGGGGTTTTCAGTCAATGAATACAGAAATTTAGCAAGGGTTCGGAAAGCCAGAGAACTACTTTTGAACAGTGAATACTCTGTTACAGAGATATCAGAAGTTCTGGGCTTTGAAAGTGTTACTTATTTTGAACGGGTATTTAAAAAGCATACGGATGCAACACCTTTGAAGTACAGAAAAGAGGCGAAAAGAACGGAGCAGTAACGTTCTTTTAGCCTCTTTTTTTAGCGGGGAAGTTCTATTTTTCAAGTGCCTCACACAGTGCTGTAAGAGCAAGTGCCTGACCGTAGGCCATAGGCATAATCAAAACATTTTTATAATGGTCGCCGTCCATACCGATTCCTGTCCCTGCTGAAACATTAAGGACAGTTCCATCATCAGAGATGTTATCGCATATAGCAGAAATTGCACGGTCTGCGGCTGCTTTGTAGGTATCATCTAAAATTCCTGCTTTTACACCTCTTAAAATACCGGCAGCAATGGCAGCGGTACCTGATACTTCTTCATAGCTGGTTTCATCGGTCAGTACGGTTCTCCACAATCCGGAGGGAGCCTGGAGCTTTAAGAGAGCAGCTGCCTGAGAACGGAAGGTATCAATCAGATAAGTTCTTACGCCTTCGTTTAAATCAGACCCGCAGGCATCTAAAAATTCCATGATTCCATAGGTGAACCAGGAGTTTCCGCGGCACCAGAAAATGCCGCCAAAATTATCCATACGCTCAAAACTGAAACCATGATGGAAAAGTCCGGTCTGTTTATCAAATAAATATTTGATGTGTACCAGAAACTGATGAAGGGCTTCGTTTTTCCAAACCGGATTTTCTGCCTGCTGTCCCATTCGGTTTAAGAAAAGCACAGACATAAATAAAGTATCAATCCATATCTGTCCTTCATTTAAGTTTACTCCGTTCCTGTCACCAATTGCACTTGTTACGTGCTGAAATCCATTATCGGCGGTTTTCGGAAGCCCGTTAATCAGCCAGTCTGCCTGTTCTGTACAGAGCTGATAGAAGCTCTCTGAGTCTTTCAGACTGGAATGAAGGCAGGACAGGGGGAGGAAGGGAGCCGTTGTATTAATGTTTCTGGAGGGCAGACCGTTTTTCATATGTCCGCTGTACCAGTTTTCAAAAAAGGAAAGATACCGGTCATCTCCATAGAAATCCTGCAGTTTGTACAAGCCATAGAGACCAACGCCCTGAGGCCAGTCCCACTCTTCAATGCCAAAATCCCTCTGTATAATTCCTTTTTTGGTGTCTGTGGAGCTGACTGATTTGTCTTTGTCATAGTCACAGCCTCCCAGATTCATAAGTTTCTCCACAACCAGATGGATTTTTTCCAGCAGCCTCTCGTTTGTCATTGTTGTCATTCTCCTTTATGTTTTGTGTTTTTTAGCTTTTCGATGTAATCTGTGGGCGGAAGACCTGTGTAACGCTTGAATACCTGGCTGAAATACTGGGGATTGCTTCCGAATCCCACCTGCCTTGCGATTTGTTTAATGTTGTCATTGTGATAGTAGGTCATCAGCCGTATGGCTTCCTCCATGCGCTCTTTGTTTAAATAATCGGAAAAACGAATTCCTTCTTCTTTGACAAACTGTTTGCTTAAATATCCCACACTGACAAACAGGTAATTCTCAGCCAGCCATTTTAAAGACAGGTTCTCTGAGTCTAAGTGTTCCCTGATATAGGTTTTTAATAGCGCTATGTTGGAGCTGGCCTTATGTCCCCCTGTTTCATGCTCTTTCTGTACCAGAACCACAGAAAGAAGATTCCGGATTTCCGTTACGTTATCACAGGAATAGAGCCGGCGGAAAAAGTCACAGGCAGCATCAATGGGCGGCTTTTCCTGGTTTAAATCGGCCTGAAGAAAAAGGCCAAGGGCAAGGCTTCTTGCAGTTGCCGGGGGCATGGAGTCAATAAAAACGGAATTTAAAAGCTCGTTTGCCTGAATGATATCCGGTGCAGAGGTGATGGAATCTTCCAGATGACTGATCATCCATGGAGCAGTAATATGATTTCTGATCTCATAGCTCTCTCCCTTTTCACTGAGCAGAAGAATCCGCTCAAAACGTGAAATCTTCTGAATTACAAAGTAAAATAGCTTTTCGGATGTGTCCATATGGATAAATTCTGTTTCAAAGGTTACGGACTGATTGGGATAATGCAGCTTTAAAATGGAGTTCTTTATCCGCTCCTGTGTAGCAAGAGTGGTAGCAGGAAAAATTAATACAGCAGTATTTTTTACATATAGTATGGAAAAATCCAGACGAAGCCCTTCCACACCAAGGATTTTAACAATATCAGTGGCGAAATTTTTCAAATACGGTTCTTCTACAAAGGAGCAGATGCATGCATAGAGGCAGCTTTCGGGCAGAGATAACAGTTCCTGATATTTATGGAATACACTTGAAAAAGTGTCCTGATGCTCCAGCAGTTCCATGATAAAACTTTGTTCCAGCGGAATGTGCAAAGTCTTTAAAAGATCCACCTGCTGGGATTTACGGCGTGCTTCTTCCTGAAGACGCTCCTTTCGAATGGAGACAAGAGAGTCGATCAGCTCATTTTTATCGGTTGGTTTTAATAAATAAAACCGGACTCCGTATTTCATCGCCTGCTTGGCATATTCAAAGTCATTATAACCGGAAAGCAGAATAAATGAGATTTTAGAGTCTGTTTTAATGGAACGCTCTATGAGATCCAGCCCGTTTAAAATGGGCATTCGAATATCAGTGATCACTACATCCGGATATTCATCACATATAATGTCATAGGCTTCCATTCCATTTTTGGCTGTTGCGATCAACTCATATCCTAAAGATTCATAATCAATCATTTGAGAAAGGGCTTCTCTGATAATCTGTTCATCATCTACAATCATTAACCTCAGCATGTCAAACCTCCTGTTCTTTGGGAATGGACAGCATAACCACAGCCATTCCGCTCTTATTGTAAAAATTCAGCCCGTAATTGTTGCCATAAATTAATTTTAATCTGGAATTAATATTCACCAGTCCAACACCCGAACCCTGGGGCTGGATTTCCTTATTTTCAATTTTGGAAAGTAAGTCAGGATCAATAATGGAACCAGTATTGGATACCTTAATCTGGTAATCCAGCTCCATTTCTCTTATGGTAACCCGGATACAGCACATTTCGTCAGTGGCTTCCATGGCATGCTTTAACGCATTCTCCACCAAAGGCTGAATACACAGCTTGGGTACGAAGATGTGGGAGATATTCTCGGGGACTTCCAGTTCAAAATTCAGTCTGTCTTTAAAACGCATTTCCTGGATCCGGATGTAGTCATTTAACACCTCCAGCTCTTCCGATAGGGGAATAATATCCTTTTGACCCGCAATGGAAGCGCGGAATAAGTTACCCAGAGAGCGAACCATCATGGAGATATCGTCAGCCCCGTATTTTTGAGCCATCCAGTTAATAGTATCCAGAGTATTGTATAAAAAATGAGGATTAATCTGCTGCTGCAGCATCTTAATGGTAGAATCCCTTAAAAGAAGCTGTTTATCATAATTTTCGTCTCTTAATACCTTTACACTGTGGGTCATCTCATCAAAGCTGCGGTGAAGCTGGCCGATTTCATCCTGTCTGTTCTCATAATCATAAGACTTGACGTGACTGACAGGGGCTTCTCCATTACCAAAACGCTGGATTTTTCAATTAAGTAATCCAGGTGGCGGAAAATATAACGGAAGAGTAAATTTACCAGGATTGCCGTAACCAGAATAATGAAAAAGGTATATAAAAGAATCTGCATGGTAATGAGGCGGACGTTACGGAATAAAGGATTGTAATCTCTGAAATATAGATAGTCCCAGCCAACATTGGGAATATATCCATTTATAATAAACTCCTTTTTATTATCCAGAGATGTAATGGTATAGGCATTTTCCCTGCCCTGCCTGTCCGCGATGAGTTTCAGACAGTATTCCTGGTGGTAGGCATCTGCCGGATAGATCCGCTTTTCTCCAGTCATTAAGACAAACCTGGAATTATCTGCCATACTTCCTGAGCTTTTTAAACCATCCTCAATCATGTGTTCCATGTCAACGGTGACATAGAGCCCTGCCAGTTTTTTCAGGCTTAAATATTTAAGCTTTAAAATCTGTCTTGCACATACGGTATCATCACCGGGTTCAATTGCAGAAGACCATACCGCTTTTCCTTTTAACTGGTCAATGGAACGGTCAAGCTCCGCCAGGTTGAATTTAAAGATATCATCCGAACGCCCCATACAGATATTGGATCCATCATCTAAAACGATGTTAATGGATTTCACATATCTGCTTTGATAGATATAGGAGTAGAGCTGTTGATAAATGTCTCTTGCAAGAGAACGCCGGTCACTGTAAGGATTGTCAATCAGAAACGACAAATTTTCCTGCAGAACAGCATCTCCTATGATATTATCCGTAACATTCTCAACCATCTGCATTTCCGATTCCAGATAGGTGGTTACATGGCTTAAAGAATCAGCATTTGCCTGATAAAGCACTTCGTTGTATCGGTTTGCCAGAATTCGTATGCTGATAAAGATAGTGAGGCACAGGGCAAAAAGAGCAAGGAGAAAAACTGTCAGTATTTTTTTGTATAAAGACAGGTTGTTAAACCAGACTGTACATCTTTTCATAATCAGAATTCCTTTCTCAGATAATCGTATTATATAGTAAAAGATCAAAAAAAGAAATTGGTAAACGATCTCAAATTACACAAAGCTGTTTTTTCAACCATAAAAAAGCCGTATTTTAACTTTACGTTTGTGCATATTTGACATAAAATGTGGTTATCTTAATGAAATCAAATGGGAGGTTTTGCAAAATGAAGAAAAGAATTTTAGCAACAACACTTGCAGCAATTCTTGCAGCATCATCATTAGCTGCCTGTGGCTCTAAAACAGAGCCAACAGAAACAACAAAGGCAGATGCAGCTACCACAGCAGCTACCACAGCAGCATCCACTGATACCAAAGCAGCAGCATCAGGTGACAAAGTTTCTTTAAGCCTTTGCTGGTGGGGAAATCAGACAAGAAACGATGTAACAAAAAAAGCAGTTGACCTTTACATGAGTAAAAATCCAAATGTAGACATCAAAGTTGAGTTTACTGACTGGTCCGGTTACTGGGACAAGCTTTCTGCTATGGCAGCAGGCGGAAATCTTCCTGACATTATTCAGATGGACTACTCCTATTTAAATCAGTATCAGAAGAGCGGACAGCTTGCTGACTTATCTGAATTCATGAGCAGCGGTGTTATTGATACTTCCAAGATTCCGGAAAGCATCATCAAGAGTGGCGAGGTTGACGGAAAGACTTATGCACTCAGCCTTGGCAGCAACGCTCCTATGATGGTTTATGACAAAGCAGTGGTTGAAAAGGCAGGAGTTACCATTCCTGATCAGCTTACAATGGATCAGCTTTATGACCTTGGTAAGACAATCAGCGAGAAAACCGGTGCTAAAACTCTTTATGACGGTGGAATCAACATGATGCAGATCATGGCAAGAGCAAATGGTTCTCATTTATTTGATGAATTAACCGCTGGAAAAGAAGATTCCATGAAGATTTATTTTAACACCATTGAAAAATTTGCTAAATCTGATGCCAGCATTTCCGCTGATTTATTAGCAGAGAAGAATCCTGATGTTGTAGAGACAAAGCCAATCATTGATGGAACAACCTGGAATGATTTAAGCTTATCCAACCAGTTCATCAGTATCTCCAAAACAGCAGGCAGAGAACTTGGAATTACCATGTTCCCAACCATTACAGATGCTAGTACAGCCACTGTACTTAAAACCAAGTATGTTCTTCTCTATCGCTGAATCTTCCAAGAATAAGGAAGAGGCTGCAAAATTCATTGACTGGTTCACAAACAGCACAGAGTGTAATGAAATCCTTCTTGCTGAAAGAGGAATTCCGATCAATACAGAAGTTGCAGATGCAATCAAACCAAAGGCAGATGCAACAGCTCAGACCGTATTTGATTATGTTGCAAAAGTAACTGAAATTGCAACTCCAATCGATGCTCCAGACCCATCTGGTAAAGGTGAAGTAGAAGCATTAGGAAAAACTGTTTCTGAAGCAGTCCGTTACGGAGATGCAACAGGAGAAGACGCAGTTGGCCAGTTTGTGCCTGAAGCAAAAAAAATACTTGAAGAAGCGGCAAAATAACAGGTAAAATTCTGGAGGGGATAAGATGAAGAACAATCAAATGATCCCGAAAAGAAAAAAATCAGTGGGCCAGATCTTAAACACACCGAAGGTTGCAGGATATGTATTTATCCTGCCCTTCATTATAGGATTTCTTGCCTTTATGGCAATTCCAATGATTTTATCTTTAGGGTTTTCATTCACCAGATACAATATATTAAAATCACCGGTTTTTATAGGACTGGAAAATTATAAAACGATGTTTACGGCGGATCCCAAAGTTCTGGAAAGTATTTGGTGTTACCATGTACTATGTTCTGTTTTCGGTTCCTCTCCGGCTTATCATGGCGTTAGCAGTTGCCATGCTTTTAGTTAAAAGCACCAAACTATCCGGATTTTACAGGGCGGTATATTATCTGCCTTCTATTATCGGATCCAGTGTGGCTGTTGCAATTCTCTGGAAGAGAATGTTTGCAAGCGATGGTGTTGTAAACGCATTGTTAGGATTAGTCGGACTTCCCTCTGACCTGGCTTGGCTGGGAAGAGCAGATACAGCAATCTGGACTCTGATTATTTTAGCAATCTGGCAGTTTGGTTCTTCCATGCTCATCTTTTTATCCGGTTTAAAGCAGATTCCAGTCAGCCTTTATGAAGCAGCTACCGTTGATGGCGCCAATGGAATTCAGAGATTTTTCAAAATCACAATTCCAATGCTGACACCCACTATTTTCTTCAATCTCATTAACCAGCTGATCAATGGGTTTATGGCATTTACACAAAGCTATATTATTACCCAGGGAAAGCCAAGAGATACAACATTGTTTTATACCGTATACATGTATCAGAATTCCTTTACTTATAATAAACTTGGATATGGCTGTGCAATGGCCTGGTTTATGGTATTCGTTGTAGGCATGCTGACACTGGTACTGTTCAAAACACAGAAGAAGTGGGTACATTACGAAGCGGAAGGGTGATGAAATATGAAAACAGGATATCAGGAAAGAAAATTTGTCACCACAGCGATTTATCATGTATTTACCTTTTTATTTGCATGTGTTATGATATATCCGCTTGTATGGATGGTGATGAGTTCCTTTAAAAATACCAATGAGATTTTCCGGACTGCTGCCAGCCTTTTGCCCGAACACTTTTCTTTTGAAAACTACAAGGTGGGATGGAAAGGCTTTGCAGGTTATGGTTTTGGAACATTTTTTAAGAATTCCTTTATAATTGCAGGTTTATCCACAGTAGGAGCCGTTATTTCCTCTGCTGTGGTAGGATACGGATTTGCAAGAATTGACTTTAAGTTTAAAGGCTTCTGGTTTGCATGTATGCTTCTTGCAATGATGCTGCCTTTCCAGGTTATCATGATTCCGCAGTACATTATCTTTAATAAAATGGGTTGGGTCGGAAGTTATCTTCCCATTATTGTACCGCAGTTTTTTGGACAGGGCTTTTTTATCTTCTTAAATGTTCAGTTTATCAGGGGTATTCCCATTGATTTGGACGAGGCTGCCAGAATGGACGGTTGTACGATCTATTCCATATTTTACCGGATCATTCTTCCACTCGTGAAGCCATCTCTGGTTACAAGCGCTATTTTCTCCTTCATGTGGAGATGGGATGACTTCCTTGCAGCTTTGCTTTATTTAAGCGATCCATTAAAATATCCGGTCAGCTATGCATTAAAGATGTTCTCAGATCCGACAGCTGGTTCCGACTGGGGTGCAATGTTTGCAATGGCAACTTTATCTTTGATTCCGATCTTCGTTATTTTCTTGACTATGCAGAAATATCTGGTGGAAGGAATCGCCTCTACAGGAATAAAGGGCTAATAAGGCTTTTTAGGTGGGAGACCCGCATATGCGGTGTTTCCTGCCTTTTTTAAAATTTAAGACAAAAGGTGGAATGACGAATGAATCCGATCAGAAACAGATTATTGGCGGCGCTGGAAGCACTGAAACCGCTATGCTATTCCAATTTAAAACCGGCAGAAGAAATGTGGATCAGCCCCGGAAGTTATGAGTGGAAAGAAGAGTTTGATAGCAGCATTTTAAATTGGGAGTCTTTTGGCAGGGATGAGACCTGGGGAGGATCGGATCGGCATTACTGGTTTAAAACCCGTATTACGGTACCATCTGATTTAAAAGGAGCGCAGGTAAGAGCAGTCTTAAACACGGGTGCAACAGATATCTGGAACACAGACAATCCTCAGATTATGGTATTTTTTGATGGAAAGCATTCCGGAACCATGGATATGAATCATCAGGATTTTATTGTGGCAGACCATGCAAAAGAGGGAGAAACTCATGAGCTGGCATTTTATGCTTATTCCAACAGCTCCGGACGCACTAATTTCTTTCATCTTGAAATCGGAGCTTATGAAGAAGAAGTAGCAAAGCTATATTATGATCTTGCGGTTCCATTTGAAGCAGCAGATCTTCTGGAAGACGATGACTTGGAGCAGATTGAGGGATTTAAGGTTCTGTCAGAGGCAGTGAACCGGATTGACTTTACCAGACCCCATTCTAAACAATTCTTTGCATCCATAAAAGAAGCAGATGAATTCCTTATGAATGCCTACTATAAAGACAGACCGGAAAATCCGGTGACTGTTCACAGCATCGGGCATACTCATATCGATGTCGCCTGGAAATGGCCGTTAAAACAGACAAGACAAAAAACAGTCAGAAGTTTCCGCACAGTACTAAACCTGATGGAGCGGTATCCGGAATATAAATTTATGTCCAGCCAGCCCCAGCTTTACGAATTTGTAAAAGAAGAGGCACCGGAGCTTTTTGAAGAAATAAAGGAAAAAATAAAAGAGGGACGCTGGGAGACAGAAGGTGCCATGTGGCTGGAGCCGGACTGTAACTTAGCATCAGGTGAATCCTTAGTCCGTCATATTCTTTATGGAAGAAGATTCTTCGAAAAGGAACTTTCCGGTTCTGTAAACGAAGTGCTCTGGCTTCCGGATGTATTTGGCTACAGCGCTGCCATTCCACAGATTATGAAGCAGTCCGGATTGTCTTATTTTATGACAACGAAGCTTGGCTGGAACGAATACAATCAGTTTCCCTATGATACCTTTGTGTGGCGTGGAATTGACGGCAGTGAAGTTTTGACCTATCTCATATCAACCAAGGATTATTATAAAAACTGTCAGCCATCCAAAGGCTACAGTACCACCTACAACGGCAGACAGAATCCCAAACAGATTATGGGAACCTGGCAGAGATTTCAAAACAAAGATGTCAGCCGTGAAGTACTGACCTGTTATGGATATGGTGACGGAGGCGGCGGCCCAACAGAAGAAATGCTGGAACAGAGCCGGAGAATGGAACTAAATGTGGCCCGCTGTCCAAAGACGGAGCAGACCTTTGTAAAAGACTTCTTTCACAAGCTGGAAGAAAAGCTGGATAAAAAAGCGGCTTCCTGTATGGGCCGGTGAGCTGTATCTGGAATTCCACCGGGGAACTTATACATCCATGGCAAAGAATAAGAAATATAACAGAAGCTGTGAGTTTTTAAACGGTGATGCAGAATTTTACTCAGTTCTTCAATCTCTTATTACCAAAAACGGTGAGTATCCAAAGAGTCAGCTGGAGGAAAACTGGAAGCTTCTGTTGTTAAATCAGTTTCATGACATACTTCCAGGCTCATCCATCAAAGAGGTATATGAGGATTCTGAGGTACAATATAAGAAAATCATGGAATCTGATCTTGATATAATCAATAAGAGCCAAGACAGTATCTTAAAGGTATCTGGATTTGAATGTGACAGTAAGAACCCGACTGCCCTTGCAGTGTGGAACTCTTTAAGCTTTAAAAGGACCGGAATTGTTGAGTTTGAGACTGCGGTTAAGAATCTTTCAGCCATCACTCAGCAAACTTTTGATGGGCACATGATCGCATTGGCTGAGGCCGTACCATCAAAGGGTGTAACGGTACTTTCCTCAGGTGATTCATTGGAGAAAGCGGAGTCCGTATTTACTTCTGTGGAATGCAGGGAAGGAGGAGCTGTGATAAAGGCAGTCAGCCCATATTATGAGGTGGAATTTGACCAGGCAGGAAATCTATCCCGTATCTATGACAGAACAGAAGAAAGAAGTCTGTTAAAGGAAGGGAAAGCGGGAAATGAACTGCTTGTATTTGAAGACCGTCCACTGGAATTTGATGCATGGAATATTGATTCTACTTTTGAAGAGAAACAGTGGCAGGTAAATGACGTAACAGAAATGAAGCTGTTAGAAAATGGCCCGGTAAGAGCAGTGGTACTTGTAAAACGGAAATTCATGGATTCCGTTATTGAACAGCAGATCTGTTTTTTACAGCCATACAAAGAGAATTGATTTCAAGACCAGAATTGACTGGAATGAGCATCAGATGCTGTTAAAGGCTGCTTTCCCTCTGGATATTCTGTGTAACGAGGCCAATTACGACATTCAGTTTGGCAATGTAAGCCGGCCTACTCACAAAAATACCACCTGGGATCAGGCAAGATTTGAAGTATGTGCCCATAAATGGGCGGATGTTTCAGAAGCAGGCTATGGCGCCGCTGTTTTAAATGACTGCAAATACGGTTATGACGTTCAGGATTCTGTCATCCGCCTTACACTATTAAAATCCGGCATTTTCCCAAATCCGGATGCAGATCAGGGAGAGCATACATTTACCTATTCTCTGCTGCCTCATAAAGGAGATTTCCGTACTGGCAGAGTAATACAGGAAGCGTATGACTTAAACTGTCCTCTTATTTCTACTGAAATTAAAGGAGATGGTGTTCTATCCTGTTCCTTCTTAGAGATTGAGAATGAAAATATACTGGCTGACACAGTGAAGTGTTCGGAAGATGGGGACGGACTGATTGTACGTTTCTATGAGTCCTATGGTATGAGGACAAATACCCACGTATCATTGCCAATGACAGAGGGTGCACAGATCAGCGAATGCAACTGTATGGAAGAAGAGACCAATAAGGTACCGTCAGAAAATGGACGGATTGCCCTCACCTTTAAGCCTTATGAAATTAAAACCATAAAGATTCAATTGTAGGAATTATATTTGCAAGATTTGCAAAAGATATACAGTAACTTGACAAACTATGCATAGTCACTGCCTGTGAGATATCATATAATGGTGCAATATAACTGTATCAGAAAAGGGAGGATATGCAGATGGAGCTTGCTGCAGAACGAAACGCACGGATTCACATATGGATGGAGGAATTAAAAAGCCATTTATTTGAGAGACTTTCATCTGTGACATTTACCGGCTTTACCACAAAAGAGCATTTCTCATATGAGGATGCACTAAAACAGGAGTTTTACCCCATGCCTCAGGGAACCCCCTGGGGCAGCAAATGGGAATATGGCTGGTTTTTAACAGAGATCGTCATGCCAGAAGAGGCGGAAGGAAAGCGGATTTTTCTTCACCCGGAGGTAGGCGGTGAGATGCTTTTATGGGTAAATGGGAAAACGGCAGGTTCCCAGAGATTTAAAACACGATGGAATTACACTGACACGCCATGCAACGGCAGGTGAGCGTTTTTTTGTTGTGGCAGAAAGCTATGCAGGGCATGGACCGAGACTGGAAAAGGGCGGACCATGCCCTGATTTTCGTACTGCGGTACCAGAACCACCGGAGTTTCAGGTTAAGGTAGGAGATTCGGATTTTGGAATCTGGAACGAAGATGCATTTCAGCTGCTTATGGACGTATTTACATTAAGCAAGCTTTCTGAGGGGCTTGATCCCAAATCCTTAAGAGCAATGAAAATAAATCAGGGACTTTTGGAATTTACATTTACAGCTGACTTTGAACTGGACCGGGAAGGACGAAACGAATCCTTTCGTGAGGCCAGGAAAAAACTTGCACCACTCCTTTCCTGTGTAAATGGATCAACGGCTCCGGAGTTCACCATCTTCGGACAATCCCATCTGGATCTGGCATGGCTGTGGCCATGGGAAGAGACAAAACGCAAATGTGCAAGAACGCTATCCACCCAGATTGCCTTATCCGATGAGTATGAGGATTATAAATTTCTCCTCTGTGAGCCGCCGATTATGGAAAATGTGAAAGAACATTATCCTGAACTGTATGGACGCCTTTTAAAGAAAGTGGAAGAGGGATCTTTTATCCCTGAAGGCGGAATGTATGTGGAACCTGATACCAATCTGGTATCGGGTGAGAGTCTCATACGTCAGTGTCTGTACGGAAGAAAGTGGTTTCGAAAAGAACTTGGCATAGAAAGCGTTATGGTCTGGCTGCCGGACTGCTTCGGCTTTAACGGACAGCTGCCCCAGATTATGAAAGGCTGTGGAATCCGTTATTTTGCAACTCAGAAGATGGCCAGAGCGTTAAAGGGCTGTGATGTATTCCCGTATAATAATTTTGGTGGGAAGGAATCGATGGAACCAGGATACTGACCCATTTTTATAAAAAGAACAATGCAAGGCTGGATCCTCTTGATCTGATTACCAGATGGGAGGAAGACCGTGTACAGCAGGAAAATATTGATACCTTTATTTTCCCGTTTGGATTCGGCGATGGCGGCGGCGGAGCCACCAGAGAGATGGCAGAGGTGGCAAAACGGGTAAAAGACTTAGAAGGTGCGCCCCGTACCCGCATGGAAAGTCCGGTTAAATTTTTTGAAAGACTGGAAGAAGACAACTCTGTAAAAGAAGTTTACAGAGGGGAACTTTACCTTCCATGGCATAGAGGCACCTATACGTCCCAGGCACGGATTAAGAAGGAAAACCGGTTGATGGAACGAAAGCTTCGGGAAGCGGAGATGCTTAATTCCATTGCATGCTTTGTGGAGGACGGTGAAAATAAAAGAGAAGAACTGGAAGCTTTGTGGAAAGTCCTTCTGTTTAATCAGTTCCATGATATTATACCAGGAACCTCCATCACCAGGGTTTACGAAGATGCAGCAGCCCAGTTAAAAGAAGCTGGGGAAAGCGCTCACTGTCTTTACGAGGAAGCAAGGAAGAAGCTCACTGGTTCAAAAGCTGATGGTCATCTGGTGTTTAACTCACTTTCCTGGGAGCGGGAAGAACTGGTGGAGATCCCCCCTGGAAGAAGGAGAAGAGCTAATTAACTGTGGCAGATTGCCGGTAAGTCAGAAAATTGGAGATCATTTGCTGATACCCGTGAAAGTACCTTCCTGTGGTTATGCCCAGATTGAAGAAAACCACTGTGTAATTCCGGAAGATTCTTGCAGAATCTATGAAGAAAACGGATTCTTTATTTTAGAAAACCAGCTTTTAAAAGTAACCATTGATGGCATTGGACAGGTACGGAGCGTAATGGAGCGGCATACCGGAACGGAATTTGTTGACGGAATTGCAAATCAGTTTCTCTTTTATCAGGATATCAATGTGGATTATGATGCATGGGAAATCAGCTCATTCTATAAAGATGTGCCGGTGGAACTCAGTCAGGATGCAGTGATTACCATTGAGGAGACAGGCCCTTTAAAAGTGGTGCTTCTTGTAAAGCGGCAGATTCATAAGTCAGCCATGACCCAGAGAATATCCTTGTCTTATCACAGCAGGCGGATCGATTTCGCAACAGAGATTGACTGGAAGGAAACCCACAAGCTGTTAAAGACTTCATTTCCAGTTACCATCCGGGCAGAGGAAGCGTTGGAAGAAATACAGTTTGGATATGTGAAACGGCCCACTCACCGGAACCGCCGTTATGATGCAGACCGGTATGAGGTGTGCAATTACCGTTATACTGCGATGACAGAGCCTGGAAGAACAGCAGCAGTGCTCAACGATTCCAAGTACGGAATCAGTACGGACAGGAATGCTATGGAACTGACTTTATTAAAAGCACCTGTATGGCCCGATATGTATGCAGATAAAGGGCAGCAGGAATTTACTTACTCCTTTTATGTAAAAAGCAGTGATTTTGCGGAAAGCGGTGTGGTTCGTGAAGGAATGCAGCTGAACAATCCGCTTAAATTCTGGGGAAAAGGGGCAGGTAGGAAAGAATATTTCAATATTTCGTCAGATAATGTGATTCTGGAGACAGTTAAAATGGCAGAAGACGGAGAAAAGCATTTGATTTTAAGATTTTATGAGGCAATTGGAAGGCATACTTCCTGCGTCATTAAAGCAGGTTTTAAAATCAGCAGATTGTGGGAAACTACAATGGAAGAAACCATATCATCCACAACCACACTGCCTGTGAAACTCCTGGAGAATGAAAGTGAGATCCTCTTAAATTTTGCTCCTTTTGAAATAAAAACATTGCGTTTAATTTTATAAACGCAAAAAATGCGAGTAAGATGGTTTCAATAAAAACAAATTACGCATAGCAACAATGTACCCAAAATATTATAATGTTTTCATCAGCTTTAAGAAAAAATACACCAAAATTTGATATGGAGTTAACAAAATGCAAAAGAAGCTAATCATTTTTACAGACAGTGGGGATACCATTATTGACGAAGGCACTGAAATTCGCAATGATGAGGATATTGTAATCCACGCAGAATTAATTCCCGGTGCGGGGGAGACCTTAAAAGCTCTTTACGACGCCGGTTATGTCATTGCTATGGTGGCTGACGGAGAAGAACAGTCCTTCACCAATGTTTATGAAGAAAATGGCCTTGGTTATTGCTTCCACACCAGAACAATTTCCGAGATCGTTGGGGTCCAGAAACCTTCCGAGAGAATGTTTATAGATGCCATGGAGAAAAATCACCTGACAGAAGAAGATAAAAAACGGGTGGTCATGATTGGAAACAATGTGAGAAAAGACGTAGCCGGAGCCAACCGCTTTGGAATTACCTCTATTCTCATTGACTGGTCTCCGCGCTATGATATGAATCCGGCTGATGAATGGGAGACGCCGGACTATACCGTCCATGAGCCAAAAGAGCTTCTGGCACTGATTGAGAGTCTGGAGGCTAAGCTTCAAAAAGACGGAAACGAATAGAAGGAGGGTATGGATATTATGAAAGAAAAGAGAATCAAGGAAAAGGCACGTAAGATTCCTTTTAAGGTGTATGTACGCAATACCTGGCAGCTTTACTTAATGCTTCTGATTCCGGTTATTTATATGCTTATGTTCCGTTATAAGCCAATGATCGGAGGCGTAATTGCTTTTAAGAAATTTAACGTATTTGCGGGAATATGGAATAGCCCCTGGGTTGGTTTTGCCCATTTTAAAGAGGCATTCGGTTCCAAAGATTTCTGGAATGCGTTAGTCAATACATTGATATTAAATATCGGCGACCTGATTATTGGATTCCCGGTACCGGTACTGATTGCTGTATTCCTGTTTGAAATCAGAAATGTGCATATCAGAAAAGCGACACAGACTATTTTATATCTTCCTAACTTCCTTTCCTGGGTTATTATTGCAGGTATTATTACCCAGCTGTTCTCTACAAGCGGTCTTGTAAATGATATTTTCCGCAAAGTAGGAGCTCGGGAAGTGAACTTCTTAAGCAGTCCTTTTATATGGAGATTTGTTTACTGGTTTGCAGGAATCTGGCAGTCAGCCGGTTATTCTCTGATTATTTATCTTGCGGCGCTTACTGCTACGGATCCATCTCTTGGAGAAGCAGCTTATATCGATGGCGCAACCAGATTACAGAGAATCGCGCATGTGACCATTCCACAGATCAGACCTACCATTTCAATCATGCTTATTATGCAGCTTGGTAAGATCGTCTCCATCGACTTTGACCGTCCATTTATGATGGGAAATACACTGGTTAAAAGTGCATCCGATGTTATCAGTACTTATGTTTATAGTGTAGGTCTTCAGGCAGGCCGTTTCGATTTCGCTACTGCCGTGGGTCTCTTCCAGTCCGTTGTCGGAATCATTATGATTCTGTCAGTGAATCAGATTTCTAAAAAAATGGGAGAGGAGGGAATTATGTAATGAGCGAATTAAAGAGCAAAGCAGACAGAAGGTTCCAGCTCTTCTGGAACACATTTTTCGTAGTAATCAGCATCGTGGCATTGATTCCCATAATCAGGGTTGTATCCATGTCACTGAGTTCCAAGGATGCCATTCTGGGTGGTAAAGTTTTCCTTTATCCTGTCCAGTTTACCGTGGAAGCTTATGTCAGATCATTTCACAGCGGAAGCTTCGTATCCTCATTTATTTACTCAGTGTTCCTGATGCTTGGATCCACTTTCGTATGTATCGTCATGACCGTACTTGCAGCTTATCCCCTTTCTAAGAGGAACTTAAAGGGCGGAGCAGTCATTATGACCTTGTTTGTACTGACTATGTATTTAGATCCAGGTATTATACCGAAATATTTAAACGTAAAAAGCCTTAAACTTATCGATACCGTTTGGGCTTTGATTATACCGGAAGCACTGAGTGCGTATAACATGATCATTATGTGTACCGCATTTAAGGGGCTGGATTCATCCCTTTACGAAGCAGCAAAGATTGATGGTTGTAATGAAATACAGACATTATTCAGAGTAGCGCTCCCATTGGTTTATCCCACACTGGCAACACTGGCACTGTTTTATGCAGTTGGCAGATGGAACCGTTTAAGCGATGTTCTTTACTATGTAAACTCTTCAAAGCTGTATACGGTACAGATGGTATTAAAACAGCTGATCGAAGCGGTAAAGCTGACCCAGGAGGAAGGTATCCAGTCTCAGCTTGTAGCAGATAACATTAAATCAGCAAGTATTGTAATTTCCATGACACCAATGGTGATTGCATATCCGTTTATCCAGAAATATTTTACAAAGGGCATTATGCTTGGTGCCGTTAAAGGTTGATTATTTATTAATTAAATAATATAAACATTTATGAAAGGGAGGTTTTATAATGAGCAAAATTATTAAAGAGCTGTGTAGCTGTTTTAGCTGCAGCATCTCTGGTAACCGGATGTGGTTCCGGCGCAGCAAAAGATGCAACAACAGCAACCACCGCAGCAGCTGGCGGTACAGAAACAAAGGCAGCAGAGGCTTCCTCTTCCGCTGATAAGGGCGAAGAAGTAACAATCAAGGTTATGATCTGGGACAGAGGTGATGCAGCTCCCGGTACAACTGTAGAGAATAATACCCAGACAGATTGGGTAAAGAAACAGGTGAAAGAAAAGTACAATATTAACGTAGAGTACGTTTCAGTACCAAGATCTTCTTCTGATGAAAAAAGTAAATATCATGATGTCCGGCGGAAGTGCTCCTGATATCGTATTCACCTATAATCAGGGTCTCTTCAACAGCTTTGCCCAGGCCGGTGGTCTTACCGATTTAACTGAGGCTTATGAAAAGAACGGCGCAGATATTAAGAAATTCGTTGCAGATGCTCAGAACATGGGACAGATTGATGGAAAGCAGTTTGCAATTATGAAACAGAGAGGTGTTGAATCTCCTCGTCATACAGCTTATATCCGTCAGGACTGGCTGGATAAACTTGGAATGCAGATGCCTAAAACCAAAGAAGAGCTTACTGCTTATTTACAGGCAGTAAAAGATAAAAACCCTGGCGGCGTAGAAAATGTAATTCCTTGGGCTATGAGCGGACGTAATGATACTGAAAAGGGCTATATCAATTACCTTGGTTCTTATGTAAACCTTGCAGGAGATAAGGATGCTTATGTATACAGTGAAGCTTATATGGCTGTAGCTCCTGGCGCTGTTGATGGTATTAAAAAATTAAATGAACTTTATAACAAAGGGCTTATTAATAAAGATTTTGCAACTGATACAAACGAAGATCTTTACAAGGCTCAGGTAACAGCTGGTAACGTTGGTTTCTTCCTTGATGATACAGAAAGTCCATGGAACTATATCACTGTATTAAATCAGAGCGCAGGCGGAAGAACTTTCGTTCCTGTACAGTGCTTTGAACTGGCTGATGGTTCTTATCGTACACCATTTGAGCCTAGATACGGTATGTTTGTAATGGTACCAAAGAGCAGCGAGAAGAAGGCAGATGCCTGCATGAAGTATTTAAACTGGATGGCAGATCCGGCAGTTGCTGAGAATATCGTATTTACTGCAGAACACAAGAGAGATGAAAGCGGAGTTCCGATTAAGTTAACTAGTGAAGAGCTTTCTTCCAAGGGATATCCAGGAACCTGTGATGACTTAAATATCGTTAACCTTGCTATGGATTGGACTAAAAATAAGGATTCAATCGTTTCTAAATGGGTGAAAGATCAGTCTGTTGAGTGGGAAACCCCTGATTGGTTCTCTAATTTCTATGATGTTCGTTCCGAAGGAAAGTTCCGTTTCCCTGTATATGCTAACATTTCACAGGCAGAAGCTGATTACGGTAAGAATGTTGAGAACTTAATGGTAGGTTATGTTTACAAGCTGATCAGCTGTACACCGGATCAGTTCGATAGTCTGCAGAAGACAGAATATGACAACCTTGTAAACGCAGGGCTGCAGAAGATTCTTGACGCGAGAGCAGAATATTTTGACACAATAAAGTAATTCCTTAACGGGGCAGCAGGCTATAAGAAGCTCGTTACAGCTCTTTCTCATCGAAATAAGGATGATGCCGGGAAGCTGTAACGGGCTTTTTTCTGCCCATCTGATCGTTAAAGAATTGTCGGAATGCTGTTTCCGCCTCCATCTTTACGGAATTCAGAGGGCGACTGGCTGCAATACTTTTGAAAGATTCGGTTAAATTGTGAAAAGCTTGTAAATCCGCATTCTTCCGCCAGTTCAGAAATCTTCTTTTTCGTGTTTAACAGCAGGTATTGCACGTTTCGAATCCGTGTCATCTGAATGTATTGGGTCAGGGTGTAACCAGTCACATCTTTAAACTGATGGGACAGATAGTAAGGACTGATATAAAATTCCCTGGAAAGGGAGTCCAGTGTTAATTCTTCTGAATAATGATTATGTATGAAGTTGGCAATGGTGTATATTTTTTGAGAAGCTTCATCTTTTAACGGTTCATTGGAATAGGTGTTAAAAGGTGCCAGCTGCCGTAATGTATAGAGAAATTCCACAAACATTCCGTGGACAATAAGCGATTTCAGTTCCGGTTCTTCGTCCTGAAAGGAGTAGCGGTAAATGCGGTTAAGTTTTTCATTAATCAGCTGCTGCTGTTTGGAAGGAAAACGGAAAATCGGCAGTGGTGAGTAAAATGGTTCAAAAAGCTTCTGATAGGTTTCAGGCATTCCCCAAAGTGAAGGGGGATACAAAAAAAACCGATGATCAGCCGTTTGCTGGGGGCACCTTTCTGATATTCGGAGCGGTGCAGCACCGATGGGCGAAGAAGTACGATATCACCGGATCGTATTGAATAAGGGATACCTTCTACCAGATGGTATGCCTGGGGACTGATCAGTATCATCAGTTCATAAAAGGAATGAAAATGCTGAAATGGCATGTTGATATCAAAGGATCGTTCATCATAATCAAAGTAATAATAAAGAGAGTGCTGGATATCGTTAATGGTGATATTATGTCTTTTCTTATAAAGCAGTGTATCATCAGGATTTGTCATAGGAACCACCTTTATACTTTCTATGGAATAGTCATGTATCGGATATTCATTATAGCAGAATGATGACAAGATGTGCAATACATTGGCAAATAAAAAAGAAAAATATTGTAGAGATTGCAATTTGCCCCAACTATTTCGTTGGCTGGCAGCAGAAAGGAAGTGGCAAAAGAATGGAAAATTTAAAAGAAAAAATAAATCTGCTTGTATCCAGCTTTGAAAAGATTCTGTATGATGAAGATGATATCTTTTTAAAAAACATGCAGACAAATAATCTGGCTGGAGACAATCCGGAACGGTACCGCTATTGGGAATGGACACAGGGAGTAGGCTTATTCGGGTTATGGAAGATCTATGAAGAAACCGGTGAAGAAGAAATTATAGAGAAACTGAATAAGTATTATGAAAGACAGCTTACCATTGGTTTGCCTGCCCGTAATATTAACACAACAGCTCCTCTTCTGGCTTTAACCTATCTGGTTGAGAAAGACGGAAATGAGACTTATATGGAAATCTGCCGGGACTGGGCACAGTGGCTTGTAGATGAACTTCCCAAAACAGAAGAAGGCGGATTTCAGCACCTGACTTCTGATACTTTAAATGAGCAGGAACTTTGGGATGACACCCTCTTTATGTCCGTTTTATTCCTTGCCCGTATGGGTGTGATTCTTAAGAAGCAGGAATGGATTGATGAGGCTGAATATCAGTTCCTGATCCATGTAAAATATCTGGCTGACAAGACCGGCCTTTGGTATCATGGCTGGACGTTCCATGGCTGTCATAACTTCGCCGGCGCATTCTGGGGAAGAGGCAACAGCTGGATTACAATGGCAATTCCGGAACTGTTCGGCATCATTCCATGCAGCGGTGCTGTCAAACACTATTTAACAGAAGCATTAAAAAATCAGATTGATGCATTGGTTTCTTACCAGAACGAAAACGGCATGTGGCATACAGTCATTGATGACAATACCTCTTATGTTGAGGCCAGTGCAACCTGTGGTTTTGGTTATGGAATATTAAAGGCGGTTCATTTAGGACTTGTAGATGCCTCTTTTGAGGCAAGTGCCAGAAAGGCTCTTCTGCCCGTTCTTCAGTGTATTGATACAGAAGGTGTGGTGCATCAGGTATCCTATGGAACACCTATGGGAAGAGAAAGTGTACAGTTCTATAAAGATATTGAACTTCGTCCAATGCCATACGGACAGGCAATGGCTATGCTGTTCCTGTTAGAAGCATCAAAATAATAAAAGACAAAGGGCGGACCCATTTTACGGCAATCCGCTCTTTTACTATGGAGGATAAAATGAGCACAGACTTAGAATTACTGGCAGCCTATAAACCAGTCATCATGCAGGATAAAAGAGCCTTTTGTAATTACAGCCATGGGATGTACTATTTTCCGGGAAACAAAGAAAAGCGATTCATTTCCAAAACGTGAGATTGCTATTAATAAGGAAGAAGTGGATTTTGCAATCGAGTATGCCATCTGGTATGATTATGATATCCAGCATTTATATGAGCTGGAGCATGTCTGGGTTTATGTTGACTATAATGGCAGGGTAAAAAAAGTGGAAGCCAGCTTCCATGGCAAGTTTTTAAATATGGTAGACTTAGAAAATGGTGAGCTGATCCTGGAGGACGGTACCCATCCAGTAGTCTATGCCCAGCCTGGCAAGCACGCACTTGTGCCTGATCCCAGAGTGATCAGAATGATACCGGCCTGGTTAGAGAGCTGCCAGGAGATGGCAGGGTTAGACGGTGTCCTGGTTCAGGATATGTTTGAGGATCAGATTCATACCGATGATGAGCTGCAGAAAATGACAGAGATATATATTAAGGAAGTATTTGGGTTTAGGCCTTCTCTGGAATTTGTACCATTTACCCTGGAGAATGACAAGCTGATGTCCTGGGAAGAATTGAAAGATTCCATTCCGGACCGTGTTAACAAACAGATTGCAGTGATTAAAGATTACTTTCACAAATAAAGAAAGAGGGTGCAGGAAAGCACCCTCCTTTTTAAGTCAATAGGCGGACGGAACCGCACGAAGTGATATTGTATGCTTAAAGCAGGTAAAGTCTGTAAAATAGACCGTATAACAGTCCTGTGACCGTCCCTGGCTTCCAAACTTGCCTGCTACATAATTATGTGCACCAAAGCCAGGTCCGGCTGTAATGGCGTATTTACCCTTGGAAGCAGTAACAGTCCCTTCTCTTGCCACAATTCCACCACCTGCATTTCCTTCAGAGATGAAATAAGGGGATTCCACCCGGCATCCTGCGTCAAATGCAAGTTCTACACGCAGGGGAGCCCGGTCAATTCCGGCAGTTTCTATGGTGATATCAACCCCATCCTCTGCCTCTGTAACAATCAGAACAAAATTCATGTCAGGACCATGCAATTTTTCTCTCTTTGAATGATCCATCTTCCACCAGTCCGCAGTGTCCTGAGGTTCCTGAAATGGAAGGTAGTACCAGCCCGCCATTTTCTGATTCAGTACAAATCCCTCTTCTCCTGGAAGCTGTACCAGGTTCTCCGGAACGAAGTATCTGTGTTCACAGAAGCTTGCACCAATTTTCATACTGACACATAAATCCCCATGTACAAAATAGAGGAAGGAAGGGCTGCTTTTTAAAATGGAACAGGAATAAGCTTCTCTGCGAAGCCGTACAATTCCGGAATCAGTATAGTGATGGCAGTAGTGAGTCAGAATCTTGCTTTCCTCATATTCAAATTCGCCCAGTTCAGGAAGAAGCATGAAATGAATCAGCCAGTCCAAAGGTCCGATTCCTTTTGCTACAGCCTGATCCATGATAAAGCAGGCGGCCTGTAAAAAGGTCTCGTTGTGGAATTTGATTCCCATATATAAATATTCCAGATAATATCCGGTCGGAAAAATCCTTGTGCCCCGATCCTGCCTTGTGGAGTTATTGGTAAAGATACTTCCGTCCGGCTCTATATAGTGAAGCATCATGGTTAAATTTCTTTTAACAGGCTCATACCAGGAATCGTCACCGGTTGCCATAGCCAGCATGATCATAGCGTTATTATTAACCAGGTTATATCCTCCTGCCGACCGTTCTGCATATTCTCCGTCCTCATTGCAGTCGCAGCCTTCGATTAAGAATTTCTCTGCCCCTTTCTTCATGGATTCATCAGAAGTGAGGCGATAGAGCATCATTAAAGTGGAAGCAATGGCCCAACGGTGGTTGGGAGTGTGGAATCCCCCGTTTATCATGGCCTTTCCGCCTTTAACCAGAATGGATTCCATAACAGGCATAAGAGTAGAAAGCATGGTCCGTTCCATAGAAGGGCAGTCTTCCTTCCCTGACAGCCGGTTCAAATAAATATAAGCGGGCAGAAGTCCGTCAATGCAAAATGCTGTATCTGCACCAGAATAAAAATTACAGTTTATAAGGTCAAAAAATCCGTTTTCCCGCTGACCGTTTGCAATATAGGAGAGAGCGATGGAAATTCTATTGTAAATATCTTCATTGCCGTAAAAACGGCTTTTACTGTTAAATAGACAGGCGGTCATGGTTGTCACCTGAAAGATGGCAAGTTTTGGCTCTACCAGTCCGTCATGATCACGAAAACCTCCATAGAATTCTGAGTTCTCATCCATGACCTGCTGATTCATTATCTCTTCTGTTTTCCGGTCGCTGTATAAAATGATTTTTTCGTAATGTTTTTTCATAGATGCTCCATTCTCCGCAGTCTGCGGCTTAAGTCTTTGCCGTTTTTATTGTATCACGGGAGTCAGAGCGGAACAATGCAGATGTTGCCAATTTGTTTTTTAAAGTTCGTAAAAATTGCGGTTCTTATTTAGAGAGTGAGGGCTGGGAGTAATTTCCTAATGGTTTGATGGGCAGACATGATAAAAAAATGGAGCACCGCAGGATTGGGGAAATACGGTACTCCTAAGAAGAGTTACATAAAGTATAACGCAAGAAAACGGTTAAGTAAAGATAAATATGTAATTTTTTTTATTAATTAGTGAAAACTTTAGAAAAACAATGGGTATTTGAGATTATATAAGTATGAACAACCGTGTTATTATGCAGTTGAAAATTAATTTCATATTGAACAGGTTGCTGCATAGATTATACCATATGCTCCATCTGAGATTGCAGGAGGTGCGAATGGAAAAAATTCTGGACAATCGATATTATGATTTGATTATTAGCAATGCACTGGTCACTTCGTATAATACGGGTGATAACATTACCATGATGAACGATTTGTTTTCTCTGCTTCATATTCCAAAGGATCATATGGAGCCATGTGATCTTGGAGTAAATGCCTATCACAGCTTTCCAGAGTTATATACACTGGAATCGGTTGTCAGCATGGAAAATACCGGTGAAGAATCAAGACAGATCGCTGCTACCCAGGGCCTGTTCGGCAGAGGCGTCATAGTGGGAATTGTTGATACAGGGATTGACTACCGTCATCCAGCCTTTATGAATAATGACAGAACCAGCCGTATTCTTTCTATATGGGATCAGACAGTGGACGGTACACCCCCCTCAGGCTTTAACTTTGGATCGGAATACACAAAGGATCTGATTAATTTTGCTCTTCTTTCCCAATATCCCTATAATATTGTTCCGACCAATGATCCCTATCGGCATGGAACTGCAATTGCAAGCGTTATCGCAGGACGCTCCAACGATAAGGAAGGATTCAGTGGAGTAGTACCCCAGGCTGATTTAGTGGTGGTAAAGTTAAAGCAGGCAAAAGAAAATTTAAAAAGGCTGTTTTGCATTCCAACAGATGCCCTGTGCTATCAGGAATCAGATATTATATTAGGAATAAGGTATTTACTAAACGTCTCAAACAAGTTAAACCGCCCCCTGGTAATCTGTCTGACGCTGGGAACCAATCAGGGCGGACATGACGGACGCGGAGCTTTAAGCACCTATTTAGACAATCTGATGCTGCTGCCTAAAATAAGTATCATTACCTCCGCAGGTAATGAAGGAAACAGCGGCAGGCACTATTATGGGGATGTCACAGAAGAACCATTTTCTGACAGTTTCCAGTTAAACTCAGGAGGAATAGACAACGAATATAATATAGAAATCTGGCCCTATATCCCTTCCAGACTTTCCATACAGCTGACAGCACCCACCTGGGAAAGCTCTCAGGTTATTAAGCCTGCATTAGGACAGTGCCACAAGCTGAGTTTTCAATCGATTAAAACCAATGTATGGATAAATAATGTTTTATTTGAATCTGAGACTGGGAATCAGCTCATCCTGCTACGGTTCCGGAATATGGAACCGGGTATCTGGTATATCAGGCTGGATAATAAAGATGCGATACCGTTTTCATTTCATTGCTGGCTCCCATCAGGTAATTTGATCTCAAATGAGACTTATTTTGTAAACTCCGATCCCAATACAACCATTACCATGCAGGGAGATACTGCAAATCTACTGTCTGTTACGGCATATAATCAAAATACTGGTGCCATTCTTGAACAGTCCAGCAGAGGATATACAAGGCTGGGAGGGATAAAACCGGATGTGGCGGCACCCGGGTATAATATTCCATGTGCAATACCGGATTTTCAGTATGGAACAGCCACTGGAACCGGAGTAGCTGCGGCATATGCTGCCGGAATAGCTGTCAAAATCATAGAATGGGCATACATTAAAGGAAATTACACTGCGATTACAGGAAACCAGATCAATCGCCTGATAATGAGAGCGGCAGAGCGGGACCCTGATGCTGTCTATCCCAATAATATCTGGGGGTATGGAAAAATTAATGCTGAAAATATTTTTGATGAATTAGAAGACTTTTAAATACTGCCTCCTGACTGGTGAGAAGTACTTTCTGGTCAGGAGTCTTGTTGTAACCTTTATGGGAAATCATGCATCCAATAAAAAGGGGAGTGTTTGTCTTTCCCCAAACAGGAAAGGAGGAGATTAGTAATGATGGAGGAGATTCTTCGATATGTGAAACCGGAATTGATTGTGGTGGCTTTGGTTTTGTATCTTCTGGGACAGGGTATTAAACAGAGTCAGACGATTAAAGATAAGTACATCCCGCTTATTAATGGGGCGGCAGGTATCATTCTTTGTGGAATTTATATTTTTGCAGTCAGTGAAACAGATACTCTGCAGAAGGCCGCCATGGCTGTGTTCAGTGCAATGACACAGGGCATACTGGTTGCCGGGCTCAGCACGTATGTTAACCAGCTGATAAAACAGTGGGGAAAGCCTGATTAAACAGATCGCATATCCTGGTATGATTTGGCGGGTTATCGGTAACCCGGCCCGCCTACTTCCCGTCGCCTAATTCTTTTCTGACTCTGGGGTTAATGCCCCTGCGTTTCATCTCACCTAAGATGTTTTCGAATTCGTCCGGTGGAGCAGCAGGAGTCTTTATATCTCTGCTTGCTGCTTCCAACCGGTCGAATTCTTTTGCCAGTCTTATTTCGATTTCTTTCCTTTGGCGTTTCAAGCGATCACCTCCCAGAAAATTATATAACGTTGTATAATTTTCTGCTATCGGCGAGGAGTGGTGAATGAAATGGAAGAGAGGAAAAAAGTAAAACACCGGACCACCTTGTATAAACAAGGGACTCCGGTGTTTCCATCAATTCATTATACATGCGGGTAACAGGACTTGAACCTGCACGGTCTCCCACCAGAACCTAAATCTGGCGCGTCTGCCAATTCCGCCATACCCGCTGATAGCAAACAGATCATAATAAAATGAGACACCGGGGATTCGAACCCCGGACAACTTGATTAAAAGTCAAGTGCTCTACCACCTGAGCTAGTATCCCATACTGGGCTAGTTGGATTTGAACCAACGAATGCAGGAGTCAAAGTCCTGTGCCTTACCGCTTGGCGATAGCCCAATAACATCTCCTGATAAAAAAAAATTCCCTTTAAGGGAAAGGTGAGTACAGGGATTCGAACCCTGGGCCTCCAGAGCCACAATCTGGCGCGATAACCAACTTCGCCATACCCACCATAAAAAGCTTCACACTGCTGGTTGACAGTGTGAAACGAGCCTGAAGGGATTTGAACCCCCGACCCACGGCTTAGAAGGCCGTTGCTCTATCCAACTGAGCTACAGACTCAAGAGCGGGTGATGGGAATCGAACCCACGTATCTAGCTTGGAAGGCTAGTGTTCTACCATTGAACTACACCCGCAAGGGATTTTTGAGAATTAAATGACTTGATCTCAAGTCGGGGTGACAGGATTCGAACCTGCGACTTCCTGGTCCCAAACCAGGCGCTCTAGCCAAGCTGAGCCACACCCCGAAGGTTTTTTGCGTCTTTGTTTTTTTCTTGTTTTCCGCAACGCAAGAGTTATTATATATGATGGATATAGATTTGTCAACAATATTTTCAAAAAAAAATAAAAATCGAAAAAAGCTGATATTTGCGTGATTTTTTAATGGGAGAAAAGCGGGAAGAATGCCCTTAAAATGGGAGGAACCGGCAGGTACATAAATGTTCCTGCCGGTTTGAGTATGAAAAATAAAAAGTCAATGTTAAAAGGGTGGGGTTCCTTTACAAATATCAGTATACCCTGGAATTATGACATAAGTTTGACCAGTCGATAAAGATTTCATAAAAAAACTAAAAGAATTCTAAGTAATGTTTGAAAAAACAGAAAGTTTTTGTAATGCTTCTTATGATATAATTGTTACAGACAGTAGAACAGGAAAAACGAAAGAGAAAGGGGCACTTATGAAATACTGGGATATTTTTGAGAGTGAACTGGTGGGTCCTATTCAGATAATATGTGATGAGGAAGGGATATTAGGTTTGGAATTTGGGAGTGAAGCTCCAAAAGAGGGGCTAAAAAAGTCCACAGATCTGATTAAGAAGACGGTTCTTCAGCTGAACGAGTATTTAATAGGAGAAAGAACAGAATTTGATCTTCCGTTAAAGCCTGAGGGAACAGCATTTCAAGGTATGGGAGGCACTTTGCACCATTCCTTACGGACAGACAAGAAGCTATAAAGAGATTGCCGTGCAGATTGGTAATGAAAAGGCCTGCCGTGCAGTGGGAATGGCAAATAACCGCAACCCCATTTCCATAATCATCCCCTGTCACCGTGTAATTGGTGCAGACAAAAGCCTTGTGGGATATGGGGGAGGACTGAATATTAAAGTGAAATTATTGAATCTGGAGAGTTCTGGTGTCATCTGGGAAAATTATTAAGATTTCATTGTGATTCTTTCGGTTCGTTTAAAATGCTATACTTTCAGGACTGTTCATGTTATAATCCTCCACGTCACCAGAAAAGAATTTTATGATGAGGAGTGATTCTATGAGAAAAAATAAGATCTTAGCAGGAATTTTAATTGCGATGACAGTGATGATGACAGCGACAGCCTGCGGAAAGAATAATACTAAAGCGGAATCGACGCAGGAAACCAAGCAGCAGGCAGAAGCATCCACGGAGGCAACCACAGCGGTGAACGCAGAAGTGGCTTCTTCTGGAGAGGAAACATCAGAAGGTGAAGAGACATCGGAAGAAGAGGAAACAAAAGAAACACAGCCGATTACAGCCAATGATGCAGGAGATATTAAAGAAGGCTTATTTACTTCCAAATCTGGCAAATATCAGATTATGCCGCCAAAAGGCTGGTCACTGGACGAAGACGGAGACGAGAGCGTGGTAGCGATTTCTTCACCTAACGGCGAAGATTACCTGGAAGTTACTTATGTACAGGGTGATGATGCAGATGGAGCCAGGGGGAAGTTTATCCGGCTACCATGGATGAATATAAGAAGTTAATCAGCCGTGGTGAGGATATGGAATTTGTCCGTTATGATGTTAAAAACGGCAGTGACGGCAGCCAGACCTTCCGTTATGCACTCCGGTATAAGACACCTCAGGATGGAGTTCGTTATTATGCCATCTCCGGTTCTTATAATGCAGCTACAAAAACCTATATCAGCGCAGCAGGAACCATTGGTTCCACTGACAGCGGTGTAGAAGGACAGATCGAAGCTGCTCTGGATTCTCTTAAACTAAAATAGAAATAATAATAATTGAATGAAAGCAGGGGCAGTAACCAGTTCAACATGGTTATCGCCCCTGCTTTTATAAGTGGATCTTTATTCCGTTTAACAGCTTAACATCCTCTTCCTGATGTGTACTGATTAAAACAAGCTTTCCTGCCGATTGCTCTTTTATATAGGTTATCACCTGTTGTTTTGTCTCTTCATCAAGGCCCGTAAACGGTTCATCCATGATTACCATATCAAAAGGTACCGTCAGAGCCCGTATTATGGCCACACGACGCTTCATTCCACCACTTAAGGTTGATGCCGGACGGTCAAGAGATTCTTCAGGCAGGAGCCGTTTAAGGGCTTCCCTGGCCTTCCTTTTATTATTCCCCGAAGAGGAAGGCATTACCATGGTTATATTCTCTACTGCAGTAAACGCTTCGCAGAGCCGGTTTTCCTGAAATACGGCTGAAATTCGTTTTTTATTAAGACCGTTTACCTCTCCTGAATTCGCTGAAACAAGACCCAGCAGTATATGAAACAATGTGGTTTTCCCTGATCCGGATGGCCCCATGAGGCAGTAAATATTACCCGATACCAGATGAAGATTGACATGGTCAAGTACGATGTGTCCGTCAAAGGACTTGCAAAGCTTTCTGATTACAAGTTCCATATTCATCCGACCTCCTTTTTTTGTCTGATACCGGGAGATGCCAGGCTTAAAAGCCACAGGAAGAAGGATTCAAAAAGCGCGCTGAGCAGGATTATCACCAGTGTCCATGCAAATAAATCAGCAGTACTTAAATAAATCTTGGATAGATAAAGCTTTTCACCGATTGAATGGAGAGGAACGCCGATTACCTCTGCGGCAATTCCTGATTTCCAGCTCATACCCAGCGCAACCCGGCAGCCACTTGCCAGATAGGGAAGCAGCGCCGGACGATAAAGATAAAAAAACCTTTTTTGCCTCTGACATCTGGAAAACATCGGCCATTTGAAGCAGTTGCAGGTCCGTACTTTTGATTCCTGCAATGGTCTGTATATAGATTATGGGAAATACAACAAGAAACCCGATAATCACAGAGAGATTTTCAGATCCTGCCCAGATTAATGCCAGTATAACAAAGGAGGCAACGGGAACGGACTTTATCAGTGCCATAAGAGGCGACAGAAAATCTCCGATGAGGGGATATTGGCAGGCAGTTGTTCCGGCTAAAATCCCGGCTGCAAAAGCAGAAAGAAATCCAAGACTGATTTTTCCAAAAGAAAAAACCGATGGTTTTCCAAAAGTCTGCCAGCCGGATCTGATTGAATAATGCCAATATGACGTCCAAAGGCCCAACCAGTATTATGCTGTTGTGGACTACCGTACTGGCAGCCTGCCATATCAAAAGCCAGAATAGGATAATTCCGGCTTTTTTTTAAAGCGGAGAATGCCTGCATTCATAATCGGATCTCCTTAATCGGGCTACTGATGCATATAATAGAAGTCATCACCAGGCAGTGCGCCTCCAACTGTCTGAGGTTCCATTTCATAAAGAACATTTAAATAACCGCTTAAAAGGGACTTCATTTTTTCACCGTCTACATAGGTAATGCTGCAGTAAGGAATTGCTTTTTCTGCAACAGGTGCTTTTTCAATAATTCCAGCAGCAGCCACTAATGCAGCAGCCTCACTTACATTATTATTAGCAAATTCTGCAGATTCCTTGTGATCTGCTAGAAATTGATCAACGGCTTCTTTATGATCCTTTAAAACTTCATTTCTGCAGACGGTAACGCCAGTTACCAGACTTCCGCTGCCTTCTTTTGCAGCCGAATCCCACTCTTTGTTTAAATCAAGAACCATTTTCAGCTGATCGTTCTGAGCCATAGCTGCTATCACAAATGGCTGGGGAAGAAGACCTACTGCATCTGGTTTTTCTTTTAATACAGCGGCTACTTCCGCTGCTTCTGATTTATATTCCAGTTTTACATCATCAGCAGTCAGCCCGTTTGCCTTCAGGACATAATTTAAGGCATAATCAGGAGTGGTTCCTTTTCCTGTTAAATAAACAGTTTTTCCTTTTAAATCCGCTGTAGTATGAATGGAATCATCCGAAGATACCGCATAAAGAACGCCCATGGTATTGATGTCAAGAACGGTCACATTATGTTTTGTTTTTGTGTATAGAATAGATGACATATTGGCAGGGATCAGTGCAACATCCAGTTCTCCGCTCACTATTTTACCAAGAAGCTCATCGGCTGCAGTCACCATGGTAAATTCATAGGAATTCCCGGTTTCTCCTTTTTTTGCCTTGTCCATCAGCTTTACCAGTCCCATGGAAGTAGGACCCTTTAAAGAGCCGATCTTTAAGGTGTAGGAGTCTTTTGAACCCTCTGATTTTGTTGTTTCTGGTGCTTTGGTGGTTTCTGGTGCCGCTGTAGTCTGGGCCGCAGATGTGCTTTCCGGTGCAGGAGTGGTAGTCTGTGGACTGCTTTTAGCACAGCCGGTTAATACAACGGCTGTCATAGCAAGTGCTGCAAGTGCTGATAAAACTTTCATAATAATCCTCACTTTCTGTCCGTACCATTTAATATTGGTTTTTATGCAAACGGATGAAAAAAACCACGCCGACAGGCATGGGATTTCCGGTTTGACGTATTCTCCTCGCCTTCTCCGTCAGGTGTTCCTTTCGGGTTAGTACGAACAGGTAAAGTATACCATTTTACTGTCTTGTTTGTCAAAATATTATGCAGAATCTCATGGAAATGTGTTATACTTGTAACACCTGGAGAGCGTGACTCTGTCAGGATTGTGAAAGGAGAAAAAACAATATGAATGATGTATATGAGAAGCTTTTAAGCTGTTTAAAAAGTGTAAGGGAGAAAACTGATTTTGTTCCCGAGGTTGCCCTTATTCTTGGTTCCGGACTTGGGGAATATGCGGAGGAGATTGAAGTAGCTGCCACCATAGATTATAAAGACATTGAGGGATTTCCGGTTTCAACCGTAGCGGGTCATAAAGGAAGATTCATCTTTGGTTATGTAAACAAAGTTCCAGTAGTCATTATGCAGGGACGGGTTCATTTTTATGAAGGATATCCTATGACGGATGTAGTTCTCCCAACAAGACTTATGGGACTTATGGGTGCAAAGACTTTATTTTTGACCAATGCCAGCGGTGGCGTGAACAAGGAATTCAAACCTGGCGATTTCATGCTTCTTAAGGATCACATTGCCACATTTGTTCCTTCTCCGCTCATTGGAACCAACATTGGGGAGCTGGGAACCAGATTCCCGGATATGAGCGATATTTACCGCAAAGAGCTGAGATCGGTAATTAAAGAAGCGGCAAAGGAAGAGGGAATTGAACTGCAGGAGGGAATTTATCTGCAGCTGACAGGACCGGCCTATGAATCTCCTGCAGAAGTGCAGATGTGCCGGATACTGGGAGCGGATGCAGTTGGAATGAGTACAGCCTGTGAGGCACTTGCTGCCAACCATATGGGTATGAAGGTTTGCGGCATTTCCTGTATCACCAATATGGCATGCGGTATTATTGACCAGCCTTTAAGCCATGCAGAAGTTCAGGAGACTGCAGACAGGGTAGCACCGCTGTTTAAAAAAGCTGATTACGGCATCCATTACGAAGCTTGCCGGTAAATAAAGGAGGAAGGGGCCTATGGATCGTATGCTGGCGGAACGGATATTTGCTGCGTCAGGGAGAAAAAAGCCATCTCTGGTATTGAAAAATGCCAGGATGGTGAATGTATTTACTTCAGAGCTGGAAGATGGTGATATTGCCATTGAGGGCGGATATATTGTGGGGATCGGCTTTTATGAGGGGGAAACAGAGGTGGATGTAGGCGGCCAGGTGGTGTGCCCCGGTCTGATTGACGGACATATCCATTTGGAGAGTTCCATGCTCTCCCCTGAAGAATTTGCGAAAACCGTAATTCCGCATGGTACTTCAGCAGTCATTACGGACCCCCACGAGATTGCCAATGTGGCAGGAACAGAAGGGATCAGATTTATGATGGAGCGCTCCAGGAATCTTGATTTGGATGTGTACTTCATGCTTCCTTCCTGTGTTCCGGCAGCAAAGCTTGATGAGTCCGGAGCTGTTTTAACAGCAGATGATCTGGCCCCCTTTTATCAGGAAAAATATGTGCTTGGACTTGCAGAGCTGATGGATTCCCATGGAACCATACAGGCAGATCCGGGTATTATGAGTAAAATAATGAGTGCCGCAAAACATGGCCGGCTCATCGATGGACACGGTCCCCTTCTTTCCGGCAGGCAGTTGAATGCTTATATCACGGCTGGTGTTGGGTCGGATCATGAGTGCTCCTGCATGGAAGAAGCAGTGGAAAAGATAAAACGTGGACAGTGGGTGATGATACGGGAAGGAACTGCGGCCAGGAACTTAAAGGCCCTCCTTCCTCTGTTTGAGGAGCCATATTATCACCGCTGTATGCTGGTGACCGATGACAGGCACCCTGGAGAGCTATCCAGGCTTGGCCATATGGATTATATTATCAGAAAGGCGATCAGGCTGGGAGCTGATCCGGTGCGTGCCGTGATCATGGCCTCTTATCAGGCTGCCCGGTATTTCAGACTCAATGAGACAGGAGCCATTGCACCCGGTTATCAGGCGAATCTCATTGTTGTTTCTGATCTTAAGGAGTTTACAGTCAGTAAGGTTTACCGAAAAGGAATTCTGGTGGCAGAAGATGGAAGGCTGGTACAATCTCCAGAGGCTGGAACAAATGCCCACAGACAGATACCGGATAAAGTGGGTAACTCCTTCCGGTTAAAAGAGATTGTGTCAGAAGACTTTGTTATGAAGGAAGAGGGAGATACCATACGGGTTTTATGTTTAACTCCCGGAGAACTGACCACAAAAGAGAAACTTGTGCCATGGACTGAAAACTGAGGGCTGACCCGGATGCTCTTACTGCCTTGGATATTGTAAAGATGGCAGTATTGGAGCGGCATCAGAATACCGGACATACAGGCCTTGGTTTCCTTGGCGGATACGGACTAAAACGGGGGGCTGTGGCGACCAGTATTGCCCATGATTCCCATAATCTGATCATAGCAGGGACAAATGACCGGGATATGGCGCTTGCAGGGAATACAGTGAGGAAAAACCAGGGTGGCATTGCGGTTGTGGCGGACGGAGTGGTTCTTTCAGAGCTGGCTCTTCCCATCGGTGGACTTATGAGCCCGGAGTCCGCAATATGGGTAGACCAGCGGCTGGAAAGGCTGAAGGAACATGCGCACCAGCTTGGTATTGGAACGGGAATCGACCCTTTTATGACCCTTGCATTTGCCAGTCTTCCAGTTATTCCCATGCTGCGGTTAAATACCTGCGGTCTGATTGACGTACAACGGCAGGAAGTTGTAAAAACTATATTTTTCAGTACTTCAAAAAATACATATAATCAGTAAATAAGTATTGATATAAATATAACAATATGCGATAATGGTCGAAAAGACAGTTCTTGCAGGGGATTTATTTCGGAGGGAGAATATTCATGAGAGTAACAATATGCATAGGAAGTGCATGTCATTTAAAAGGATCCAGAGAGATCATAGCCCAACTTCAGAATCTGGTGAGAGAGAAGCATTTGGAGGAGCAGGTGGATTTAAATGGTTCTTTTTGCAGCGGAAATTGTGTCAACGGAGTCTGCGTAACGGTTGACGGTCAGATCTATTCATTAAAACCGGAAGATACAAAGGAGTTTTTTGATAAAGAAATTCTGGGGAGGCTTTAATCATGGGAATTATTGATTTCAAGGCGACCAAATGCAAGCACTGCTATAAATGTGTTCGTAACTGTGAAGTCAAAGCGGTCATGATTAAAGACGAACGGGCAGAAATCATGTCTGATAAGTGCATTTTATGCGGAAAATGCATGCAGGTATGCCCTCAGTCTGCGAAAACGCTTATCAGTGATCTGGATCTGGTCAAAGGGTTTCTTGATATTGGGTATAAAACTGTGATTTCACTGGCTCCATCCTATATGGGGCTGTTAAACTATAAAACTGCAGGACAGGTGAACGGCGCCCTTAGAAAGCTGGGATTCTCCGATGTGCGGGAAACCTCAGAGGGGGCGGCAGTTGTAACTGCTGAGTATACCAGACTTTTAAAGGAAGGCAGTATGGAGAATATAATCACAACCTGCTGTCCCAGTGTCAATGATTTAATTGAAATTTATTACCCGTCTCTGATCCCTTATCTGGCACCGGTAGTTTCGCCCATGGTTGCCCATGGCAAGATGTTAAAGGAAGAATTCGGAAGGGATACCAAAGTGGTCTTTCTGGGACCCTGTATTGCCAAGAAAAAAGAAGCTGAGGATTTAAGGCACGGGGATTATATTGATGCTGTCTTAAATTTCAATGATATAGAACGGTGGCTTGCACAGGAAGAGATTACCATAGGGGATTGCGAGGATATCCCATTTGTTCATATGAACCCAAGAGTAAACCGTCTCTATCCGGTTACCAATGGAATCGTAAGCTCTGTGCTGGCAACAGAGGCCGAACGGGATGGATACCGGAAGTTTTATGTCCATGGCTGCCGCAATTGTATTGATCTTTGTGAAAGCATGCTCCGGGGTGAGATTACGGAGTGCTTCATTGAGATGAATATGTGCTCAGGCGGCTGTATTAAGGGGCCTGCAGCAGATCATGAGCATGTATCCAGATTCAGGATAAAGCTGGATATGGAAGAAACCATTGAAAAAGACGGAGTTCCCGATGAAGAGATCCAGGAAATCTTCGATTCCCTTACCTTTGGAAAGCGTTTCCTAAACCGTGCTCCCAGGGATATTGTACCTACGGAAGCCCAGATTCAGGAGATTTTGAAGAAGACAGGAAAGACAAGACCGGAAGATGAACTAAACTGCGGAGCATGCGGTTATTCCACATGCAGAGAGAAGGCCGTAGCTGTTATTCAGAAAAAAGCGGAATTAAATATGTGCATTCCTTTTATGCATGAAAAGGCGGAATCATTATCCAATCTTGTTATGGAGACGTCTCCCAACATTGTGCTCATTGTTGATAAGGAGATGAAGATCCTTGAATATTCTGCAGTTGGTGAAAAGTATTTTGGCAAGACCAGACAGGAAGCTTTAACCATGTATCTGTATGAATTGATTGATACCACTGATTTTCAGTGGGTGTATGATACCCATCAGAAAATTCATGGCAAAAAGGTCACATACGGCGAATATAGAATTTCTACTCTTCAGAACATTGTTTATGTAAACAAGGAAGATGTGGTACTGGCTACGTTTATCGACATTACTAAGGAAGAAGAACAGGCCAGGCAGGAATACGAAAAGAAGTTAGAAACCATCGATCTGGCACAAAAAGTAATTCATAAGCAGATGATGGTGGCCCAGGAGATCGCAGGGCTTCTGGGAGAAACTACGGCAGAAACGAAAACCACACTGACCAAGCTGTGCAAGTCTCTGTTAGATGAGGGCAGCGAAAGCGAGGTTAAATGATGGGAGTTACCGTTGACGTTGCTTATAAAAGCTTAAATAAATTCAGTGAAGTACTTTGCGGGGATAAGGTGGAGCTCCTCCATACGGAAGACTCCAATATTATGATCCTTGCCGACGGTATGGGAAGCGGGGTAAAGGCTAACATACTGGCAACCATGACTTCTAAGATACTGGGAACCATGTTTTTAAACGGTGCTACCCTGGAAGAGTGCGTGGAGACCATTGTAGAGACCCTTCCTGTCTGTCAGGTGAGACAGATTGCATATTCCACCTTCAGTATTCTTCAGGTATTCCACAATGGAGATGCCTATCTGGTGGAGTTTGATAACCCGGGCTGTATCTTTATCAGGGATGGGAGTCTGGTTCCCATTCCACACAGCATGAGGGTGATACGGGATAAGAAAATTAATGAATACCGGTTCCGGGTAAAAAAAGGAGATGCTTTGATTCTGCTTAGTGACGGAACCATTCATGCAGGAGTGGGACAGCTTTTAAATTTTGGCTGGCTCTGGGAAGATGTGGCTGCTTATGCGGTAAAACAGTACCGTTTAACCATATCGGCTGTTCGTCTGGCCAATGCGTTATGCAGAGCGTGTGATGAACTTTACCAGTACCGGCCCGGAGATGATACAACCGTTGCTGTTATGCGGATCATCGACAGCAAGCCGGTTCATTTAATGACAGGGCCGCCAAAGGATCCGGAAGATGATGTTTGTATGGTAACGGATTTCCTATCTGGAGATGATACCACCAAGAGGATTGTCTGCGGAGGAACCAGTGCTAATATTGTTTCCAGGACCATGGATAAGAAACTGACGGTATCCCTTGAGTATAACGATCCGGATTTACCGCCTGTGGCTTACATCGACGGCATTGAACTGGTCACAGAAGGGGTATTGACTTTAAACCGGGTTTTAAAACTCTTAAAGCGGTATGTTAAAAATGAATCAGTAACGGAGGAATTTTTCCTGGAACTGGATAAACCCAACGGCGCATCCATGGTAGCAAAGATGATTATTGAGGACTGTACGGAGTTAAAGCTGTATGTGGGGAAAGCAATTAACAGCGCTTACCAGAATCCGGGGCTTCCCTTTGATTTGGGAATCCGGCAAAATCTTGTAGAGCAGCTGAAGCATGCGGTGGAAGAGATGGGGAAGACGGTTACAGTTGCTTATTATTAATAGAGAATATTCACACAGCCACGATTAGTGGAAGCTTCAAGGAGGAACGATATGGTAACGAATGATGCAACATTACTTCGCATCAAGCATCAGGTTTTAAATGAAGTAGCGAAGCTTGCCTGGGAAGGTACATTGGAACAGAAAAGGGATGAGATTCCCTATCATATGATTCAGGGGCCAAAGGCACAGTTTCGGTGCTGTATTTACAGGGAGAGGGAGATTATCAGAGAGAGAGTCAGGCTGGCAGAGGGGTTCTGTCCCAGTGGCAGAGACACCAAAAAATGTAGTGCAGGTAATTAATTCTGCCTGTGAGGGATGTCCCATTGCCAGATATGTAGTAACAGATAACTGTCAGCTCTGTATGGGTAAGGCCTGTCAGAATTCCTGTAATTTCGGAGCCATTTCCATGAGTCATGACCGTGCCCATATCGATCCTGACAAATGTAAGGAATGCGGAAAATGCTCTCAGGCATGTCCTTATAATGCTATCGCAGATTTAACACGCCCCTGTAAAAGAAGCTGTCCGGTAGATGCTATTACCATGGATGATAACGGAATTGTTGTAATCGATGAAAGCAAATGCATTCAGTGCGGAGCGTGCATTCACAGCTGTCCATTTGGCGCAATTGGATCAAAAACTTTCATGGTAGACGTAATTAATCTGATTAAAGCCGGGAAAAAAGTAGTGGCTATGGTGGCGCCTGCAACAGAGGGGCAGTATGGACCGGATATCACCATGGCAAGCTGGAGAACGGCTCTTAAGAAGATCGGATTTGAAGATATGGTTGAGGTTGCCCTTGGGGGTGATTTAACAGCCGCTGCCGAAGCTGAGGAATGGGCTGAGGCTTATAAGGAAGGGAAGAAGATGACTACTTCCTGTTGTCCTGCATTTGTAAATATGATTAAACAGCATTACCCCATGCTTTTAGAGAATATGTCCACAACTGTTTCTCCCATGTGCGCAGTATCCCGAATGCTGAAAGAGAAAGATCCGGAAACCATCGCTGTCTTTATTGGGCCTTGTATTGCCAAGAAAAGTGAAGCTCTGGATTTAAATGTAATGGGTAATGCGGATTACGTATTAACCCTTGGAGAGGCTCATGCCATGATGGTGGCCAGGGAAGTAGAGCTTGAGCCGGAGGAGAATACATATCAGGCAGGTTCCATTTTTGGAAAGCGGTTTGGAAATGGAGGCGGAGTTACCGCTGCAGTGTTAGAATGTCTCAAGGAATCAGGAGAAAATACTGATATTGAGGTCATGAAATGCAACGGTGCTGCGGAATGCAAGAAAGCTCTGATGCTTCTAAAGGTTGGAAAGCTTCCTGCAGACTTTGTGGAAGGAATGGCCTGCGTGGGCGGCTGCGTAGGGGGCCCAAGCAAGCATAGGAGTGAGGGAGAAGCCAAAAGGCAAGGGATTTACTTCTTGGCAAGGCCGATTCCAGAATGGTGCATGAGAATCTGAAAAATCAGGGTCTTGAGGCAGTTATGATGCATAGAAACAATTAAATAAGATAACAGTAAGACATAAGTAACCCTGCCAGATTATAATCCGGCAGGGACTTTTTTTAATAACAAATCTGATTACATTCCTGCAAACTGATTCTTTATTTTAGAAATTTTTTTGCTGTTCAGCCTGTTCTGTGGTATACCATCCCTTGGCGGACATCTTTTTATAGATATCGTCCTGCATGCACAGCGTATCATTTAACGCATTGTCAAATGCCTGGTGTACATTCATGGTAGGGGACTCTATGGTTCCGTGCAGATATAAATCACAGGCACCCTTTGTGACGTTGAGTAAGTTTTCCATAATACACTTATCGTCCATCTTGCTTCCTCCTTACACTAATTTATAGATGTTATCGAAAATCTGCTGGTGTTTTTGCTGCAGCTGCTGTGCACAGGCTTTTAATTCAGGATCCTGTAAATTTTGTGCAGCATCCTGGCACTGGGTTTTTAAGAAATTTTCATGTCCGAGAGCGTCTTCAATATAATTTAATTCTTTTGGGCTCATGTCTCATCACCTCCAGTCATAGTATGGAGAATTTAAGACGATCCATGCATTTTTCATTTCATTTCCTTTTTATGACAAAAAAACTCCTTCTGACCAGGCAGAAGGAGTTTAAAAATTAACTAATTATTATTGATTGATCTTTTTACGTAGCTGGTGTGAAGCAGGTGATGTGCCTTTTCACTTCCAGGTTCGCCAAGATAGGTAGCATAGAGTTCCTTGATTGCAGGGTTCTCATGAGATTTACGAATCGGTGCAGCTGCATCGGTATCGTAGAGAACTTTTGCACGCAGTGTGCGGATATCTGTGGTGTTGCGCACATATCCTGGCTGCTGAGGCTGACCGCCGCCGTTTACACAACCGCCAGGGCAACCCATGATCTCGATGAAGTGGTAATCAGCCTCACCGGATTTAACCTTGTTTAAAAGGTCTCTTGCATTGCCAAGACCGGAAGCAACAGCAACTTTTTACATCCATATCGCCAACATGATAGGTGGCTTCCTTGATACCTTCTGTACCGCGGACATCAGTGAAATCCAGCTTCTTAAGTTCCTCACCGGTTAATGTCTCTACAGCAGTACGAAGAGCAGCTTCCATAACGCCGCCGGTAGCACCGAAGATCACGCCTGCACCGGAATAGATTCCAAGAGGAGCATCAAACTCTTCGTCAGGAAGATTGTTAAAACGAATACCAGCCTGTTTGATCATTCTGGCTAATTCTCTGGTAGTTAAGGAATAATCCACATCAGCAACGCCGTTGGCATCCTGATCATCTCTGCCGATCTCAAATTTCTTTGCAGTACATGGCATAATGCTGACGGAAACGATATCTTCCGGCTTGATGCCCATCTTTTCTGCATAGTAGGATTTGGCAATGGCACCGAACATCTGCTGCGGAGATTTACAGGAGGATAAGTTCTCTGTCATATCCGGGAAGTAGTGCTCGCAGTATTTAACCCAGCCTGGTGAGCAGGAAGTAATCATAGGAAGAACGCCGCCGTGCTGTACACGCTCGATGAACTCGTGAGCTTCTTCCATAATGGTTAAATCTGCACTGAAGTTGGTATCAAATATTTTATCAAAGCCAAGTCTTCTGAGAGCAGCAGCCATCTTACCTTCAACATTGGTTCCGATGGGGTAGTCAAATTCCTCACCAAGAGCAGCACGTACAGATGGTGCAGTCTGAACGATAACATGCTTTGCAGGATCTGCTATGGCAGCAGCTACTTCTTCAATACTGGATTTTTCATAAAGAGCACCTGTAGGGCATACTGCGATACACTGTCCGCAGGAAACACAGCTGGTTTCTCCCAGACCCATATCAAAAGCAGAACCGATAAATGTGGCAAATCCACGATCATTTGGTCCGATTACACCAATTCCCTGAACTTTCTCACAAACTGCAGTACAACGACGGCAGAGAATACATTTGCTGTTGTCTCTGACCATGTGAGCGGCACTCTCGTCCAGAATGGAAGGAGTCTTGTCACCGTCAAAGTAGTCATCTGCATCCACGCCCATTTCCTTACATAAAGTCTGCAGTTCACAGCTTCCGCTGCGTACGCAGGATAAGCAGGAACGGTCATGGTTGGAAAGAATCAGCTGAAGTGTTTTCTTTCTGTATTCACGAAGGCTTGGAGTATTGGTCTTTACCTCTAAGCCCGGATTAATTGGGTATACGCAGGAAGCTGCAAGTCTGCCTCCGTTGATCTCAACGGTACAGAGTCTGCAGGCTGCAATCTCATTGGTATCTTTTAAAAAAGCATAAAGTCGGTATCTCAACCTGGGCAAGTCTGGCAGCTTCCAAAATGGTGGAGCCTGCCGGAGCGCTTACGTCCATGCCATTGATTTTTATAGTGATATTCTCCATGATACAATCTCCCTCCATTATTTTTTATAGACAGCGCCGAATTTACATTTCTCCATACAAACGCCGCACTTGATACATTTCTCAGGATCAATCACATGCAGGTTCTTCACGGAGCCGGTAATGGCGTTAGCAGGACAGTTTCTTGCACAAAGTGTACAGCCCTTGCACTTGTCAGCATCGATGTAGTAGGAAAGAAGTGCCTTACATACACCAGCCGGACATTTCTTGTCATAAATGTGGGCATTGTATTCGTCACGGAAGTACTTTAAGGTAGAAAGTACCGGGTTTGGAGCTGTCTGGCCAAGTCCACATGCAGAGTTGGCTTTTACGTAATAGCAAAGTTCCTCTAAACGGTCAATATCTTCCGGTTTTGCCTGTCCTTTTGTAACCTTGTCAAGTATCTCAAGCATACGCTTGGTACCGATACGGCATGGAGTACATTTACCACAGGATTCCTCTACGGTGAACTCTAAGAAGAATTTCGCGATATCAACCATACAGTCGGTTTCATCCATTACAATCAGACCGCCGGAACCCATCATGGAGCCGATTGCAAGAAGGTTGTCATAGTCAATTGGAATATCGTAGTGCTCGGTAGGAATACAGCCGCCGGAAGGTCCGCCGGTCTGAGCAGCTTTAAACTTCTTTCCGTTAGGAATGCCGCCGCCGATTTCCTCGATGATTTCACGCAGTGTGGTACCCATAGGAACTTCTACCAGACCGGTATTGTGGATCTTGCCGCCTAAAGCGAATACTTTTGTTCCCTTGGATTTCTCTGTACCCATGGCTGCAAACCATTCCGGGCCGTTTAAGATGATCTGTGGGATATTTGCATAAGTTTCAACATTGTTTAAGATGGTTGGTTTGCCAAATAAACCTTTCTGAGCAGGGAACGGAGGTCTTGGTCTTGGTTCACCACGGTTTCCTTCGATGGATACCATCAGTGCAGTTTCCTCCCCGCATACGAATGCACCTGCACCCAGACGAAGATCAATGTTAAAGGAAAAGCCTGTTCCGAAGATATCATCGCCTAAAAGTTCCATCTCTCTGGCCTGTTCAATAGCGATTTTAAGACGGTCAACAGCGATCGGGTACTCGGCACGAACGTAGATAAAGCCCTGGGATGCGCCGATTGCATAACCTGCAATGGTCATGGCTTCCAGTAATGCATGAGGATCTCCCTCTAATACGGAACGATCCATGAATGCGCCTGGGTCACCCTCATCTGCGTTACAGCATACGTACTTCTGATCAGCATCATTCTGCTTAGCCAGTTTCCACTTCATTCCGGTAGGGAAGCCAGCGCCGCCGCGTCCTCTTAATCCGCTGTCTAAAAGAACCTGGATTACATCATCAGGAGTCATCTCGGTAAGAACCTTACCAAGTGCCTGATATCCGCCGGTACCTATGTATTCTTCGATTTCTTCCGGATTAATAACACCGCAGTTTCTTAAAGCGATTCTGTGCTGCTTTTTGTAGAAATCCGTATCACTTAAGGCTTTAATTCCAGTAGGAGTTACTGTCTCATTATAAAGAAGGCGTTCAACCGGACGTCCCTTTAATAAGTGTTCGCTGACAATCTCCGGAATATCCTCTTCTTTTACCATTGCATAGAAAGTAGCATCTGGGTAGATAATCATAATGGGGCCCAGAGCACAAAGACCATGACAGCCTGTCTGTACTACTGATACTTCTTCAGAAAGACCCTGATTTCCTAATTCATCTCTTAATTTAACCATAATCTGCTGGCTCCCGGAGGAAGTACATCCGGTGCCGCCGCAAACCAATACATGTGAACGATACATCCTGATTCCTCCTTATTTGATATCAGCAGATGATAATGTGTAGTTTTGAACAACGTGTCCGCCCAGAAGATGCTCTTTATAAACTTCCTCTGCCTTCTCCGCTGTCATCTTAATGTAGGTTACTTTTTCTTTACCCGGTTCTAAAATTTCTACGATAGGTTCGTACTGACATAAACCGATACAGCCTGTCTGGGTAACAGAAAAACGGTCTGTCATATGGTTCTCCTGAACCAGATCTGACAATTTATTAAGAACAGGTCTTGCTCCGCTTGCAATTCCGCATGTTGCCATACCAACTAAAATACGGGTACGGGCGTGATCTTCTCCGCGCATGCTGACCTGACTCTGCATCTTCTCCCGAATTGCTTTTAATTCTTCAAGAGTCTTCATGTTTATCCTCCAATTCTGACGGGTCTAAATGACCGCGCCTCCATCAGTCTCCAATTTGTTTTCAAATAAATATTCCTTTATATAAGCGGCTACCTCAGGTGAGTCAAATGGAATCTCACCCAGAATCTCCCGAAAGAGTCTTGTATCCAGCTCAAAGGACGCTTCGTTATAACGATAGATATAGAGAAAATCTGTATCAGGATGGCAGGTGATCAGTGTCTGAATGGTACTGTTCATGTCACCTAAGGGCATTCGGTCTATGTGGGAGAGTCCGAACACAGCAGTTGTCTTCGTTCCGATACCCGGTTTCGATTCCATAGAGAAGCTCCCTCCCGTGGATTCCGCTGCATATTTGAAAAACGGAATACCAAGACCGACCTTTCTGGTCTGGCGGGTGGTAAAAAACGGGTCTGTTACATTCTCTAACTGTTCTTCTGTCATTCCGCAGCCGTCGTCAGAAAGCTGGACGGTCAATTTATCTGTAGAGGTATTCACAGAAACAAGAATGGTAACCAGGCTGGCGCCTGCCCGTGTGGAGTTCTCTGCCACATCCAAAATATTTAAAGAAATCTCTGTCATCATAAGCGTATGTAATTATTCGTATTTGGCTAAAATACCTGGAACATCATCGACTGTCAGTCTTCCGTAAACTTCTCCGTTCACCATCATGACAGGAGCCAGACCGCAGGCGCCTACGCAGCGGCAGGAGTCTAAAGAAAACTTTCCATCCGGAGTGCATTCTCCGTTGGTGATTCCAAGAATATCCTCAATTTTATGGAAAATGTCACCGGAGCCTTTTACGTAGCATGCGGTTCCAAGACAAACTGATACCTGATATTTGCCCTTAGGCTGAAGTGCAAACTGGGCATAAAAAGTGGCAACACCATAAATCTTCTCAAGGGGAATACCCGTTTCGTCAGAAATTATGGTCTGAACTTCAATTGGAAGATAACCATAGATATCCTGTGCCTTCTGCATGATAGGCATAAGAGATCCTTTTGTATCTTTGAGCTGGGAAATCATTTCTTTCAAAGCAACTTCCTGCTCTTTTGTCCCGCTAAACTGGACGCCTTGTTTTTTACAAGTCATTTGATAACCTCCTTCAATGTTGCTTATGCAATGTAACTGATATTTTATCATGTTATTGAGAAAAAATCTATAGTTTTAATCAAGATTCGACAAAAAAATAACAAACATTACGTGGGAAATTTATACACTTGAGGCACTATTTATGATATAATTATCAATAATGCCTTGAATTGTGTGAATAGCGTGAATGGATGGAGGAAAAGGGCCATATGACAGTCGAAGATATCAGGAAAATACTGGGTGCAAAAGTGCTGGTTGGTGAGGAGCATCTGTCTGAAGAGGTGAAAAGTGCCTGCGGTTCTGACATGATGAGTGATGTGCTTGCCTATTCAAAGGATCATTCTGTACTGCTCACAGGACTATGCAACCCCCCAGGTGGTTCGGACTGCTGAAATGCTTGATATTGTGTGTATCGTGTTTGTAAGAGGGAAAAAGCCGGATGAGGCCATGCTCCAGATGGCGGCTGAGAGGGGGATTATTCTCCTGTCCACCGGGCACCGCATGTTTTCTGCCTGCGGAATGCTCTATGAGGCAGGGCTACACGGAGGTGCGATTTAATTATGGATGTGATTACGTTTCATTATACGATTTCTCCGGACGATTTTACAAGAGCGGGAGAGGCCAGCAGCGATGTGAAGAGCAAATTGAAAAAAATGGGTGTTACACCGGAAGCCGTTCGCAAGGTTGCCATTGCCATGTATGAAGGAGAGATCAATATGGTAATACACGCCAAAGGCGGGGAGATCACGGTACATATATCAACAGAACGGATTGAGATGGTTTTAGAAGATGTTGGTCCCGGCATTCCGGATATTGATCTTGCCATGCAGGCCGGATATTCCACTGCTCCGGATGCGGTTCGCTCCCTTGGTTTCGGTGCGGGAATGGGACTGCCCAATATGAAAAAGTATTCCGATGAGATGGAGATACATACGGTGATTGGAGAAGGAACTACCATTCGAATGGTGGTGAATCTATAGCCGCAAAAAATATGGATTGCTAAAAAGAGGTGAGCCATTGGATAAATTTTATCATTCTGTAAGACTTGATGAGGATCTCTGCATGGGCTGTATTAACTGCATTAAGCGCTGCCCCACCCAGGCGATCAGGGTCAGAAATAAAAAAGCACAGATTAACAGTAAATTCTGTATCGACTGCGGTGAGTGCATTCGTGTATGCCCTCATCACGCCAAACATGCCATTTACGATACCATGGAGGATTTAAAGCAGTTTGAATACACGGTTGCCCTGCCGGCACCATCTTTGTACAGCCAGTTTAATAATTTAGATGATGTGAATATTGTGCTCAATGCACTGCTGCTTATGGGATTCGATGATGTATTTGAAGTGAGCGCAGCAGCGGAACTGGTCAGTGAGGCAACCAGGGGGTATTTAAGCAAGAATCCGGATAAGCTTCCGGTTATCAGTACAGCATGCCCTTCGGTGGTACGGCTCATTCGCGTTCGTTTTCCTAATTTAATCCCCAATCTTCTGCCCCTTAATCCACCGGTTGAGGTGGCTGCCATACTTGCAGTGAGAAGAGCGATGGAAAAGACGGGACTGCCCAGGGAAAAGATTGGGATCATATTTATTTCACCATGTCCGTCAAAGGTGACTTATGCCCGTGCTCCCCTGGGAACAGATCACAGTGAGGTGGATAAAGTCCTGGCCATTAAGGATGTCTATCCACGGCTTCTATCCTGCATGAAAGCGGTGGGAGACGAACCGCCGGAGATCGGAACGTCGGGGAAAATCGGCGTCAGCTGGGGAAGAAGCGGAGGAGAAGCAAGCGGTCTCTTTACAGAGGATTATCTGGCTGCAGACGGGATTGAGAATGTCATACGGGTTCTGGAGGATATGGAAGACCAGAAATTTACTAATTTAAAATTTGTGGAGTTAAATGCCTGTAACGGTGGCTGCGTCGGAGGGGTTCTTACTGTCGAAAATCCTTATGTAGCGGAGGTAAAGTTAAAGCGTCTGCGCAAATATATGCCTGTGGCAAGAAGCCACATGGAAGCAGAAGGGGAAGAACTTGTGAGATGGACCAGCATGGTCCAGTACGAGCCGGTATTTCACCTGGGTGACACCATGATGGAAAGCTTTGCAAGGCTCAATCAGGTAGAACGGCTTCTGAAGAAATTTCCGGGACTGGACTGTGGTTCCTGCGGTGCTCCCACCTGTAAGGCACTGGCAGAAGATATTGTCAGAGGGGAGGCCGCGGAGTCGGACTGCATTTATTTCCTCCGGGATAATGTTCATAAGCTGACAAAGGAGGTTGCCAGACTGGCTGCTGATATTGAGGAGGGAGATGGGGACAGCTACAGTAAATTTAGAGCCATGACTTCATATATAGTAAGGATTTCTGATGAAATGAACCAGCTTGACAGGAAAGAGGGGAGAAATCAAAATGACGATAAGGGAACTGATTGATACTGGAGAATTTGAGACGATTCATGTAGGTGAGAGAACAGACAGAAGTATTACAAAACCATTTTGCTGTGATTTATTAAGTATTGCCATGGGCAAAGCGCCTGAGGGCTGTGCATGGGTGACTGTTATGGGAAATATGAACACCTTAGCTGTTGCGTCTTTAACAGATGCCGCCTGTGTGATTCTTGCAGAGGGAGTAGCACCTGATGAGGCCGCAAAACAAAAGGCAATCGAACAGAATATTACAGTAATGAAGACCGGGCTTCCTATTTTTGAAGCAGCTCTGCTGATTGAAAAAAGGCTTTCCCATGAAGACGCTTGAATATGACCTCCATATTCATTCCTGCTTATCCCCCTGCGGCGATGACGATATGACACCTGGTAATATCGTAGGTATGGCAGCGTTAAAAGGACTTGAAGTGATTGCGGTCACAGACCACAATTCCTGCAAGAACTGTCCCGCTGTATTACATTTTGCAGAGGAATTTGGGATTCTCGCAATTCCTGGGATGGAGCTTTGCACGTCGGAGGAGGTACATGCGGTATGTCTCTTTCCTACGCTGTCAAAAGCCATGGAATTCGATGCGTATGTGGAGAAGAAACTGATCCCCTTTCCAAATAACGTGGAAATTTGGGAACCAGTTTATATATAATAAGGAAGATGAAGCAGTGGGGACGTTTGAAAATCTTCTGATTAACTCTACAGAGATATCCTTTGACGGACTTTGGGATCTGGTCCGTTCCTTTGATGGTGTTATGTTTCCTGCTCATTTGGACAAAAACGCCAACAGCCTGTTGTCAAACCTGGGCTTTGTTCCGCCTGACAGCCGTTTTAAGGCGGCAGAAGTGAGGAATTGGGACCGTCTTCCTGAACTGATCAGACAAAACCCATATCTTGAGGTCTGTACGATTCTTCAGAATTCAGACGCTCATCAGCTGGGGGATATTAAAGAGCCAGGTCTGCCCGTGGAAGTAGAAGAAAAAAGCGTGGAAGGGATAATTGCTGCTCTTCTGAAGGGGAGATTTGTATGAATAAGAGAAGGCTCCGGAATACAGAAAACAAACTGTATTTTGGGGCTTTTTTTGCTTTTTACTTTCCATTTTCCCTTAATTCCTGTATAGTAGAGATTAGTAACAGGGAAAGGAATGATGTTTTATGAAGAAATTTTTACAACTGGGTCTGGGTGTGACAGCCCTTGCCCTTATAACAGCCTTCGTGCCGGCTTCTCCATTTCCGTCCATGGCGTATGAAACGGCGGCAGTTGCAGAAGAGACAACGCAGGTACGAGGCGGCTGGATAGATGAAAACCTGGGGCCGGGAGTTGCCAGATGGGTTGATGAAAGCGGAAACGTTTCTACAAAGCCAGGAAAGCAGGAAGAGACTCAGGCAGAGACAGCGACACAGTCACAGGCAGAGACAGAAAGTCAAAGTACTGGAGAGACAGCAGGGCAGCAGGAATCTTCAGAAACTGAGGGACAACCTGCTGGAAGAGTGATTGATCCTTCAAAACCAATGGTTGCACTGACCTTTGATGATGGTCCTTACGCTCCGGTAGGAAATCAGATTATGGACAGTCTGGCACAGTATGGCGGAAAAGCAACTTTTTTCGTGGTGGGAAACCGGGCGGTCTATTATCCAGATGAATTAAAGCGTATGGCTGCAGAAGGACATGAAATTGGGAATCATACATATGAGCATAAGTATTTAAACAAGTTAAATGCCCAGCAGATTCAAAGCCAGATTAACCGCTGTAATGATGCAGTACAAGCTGTCTGCGGTGTAAGACCTGTATTAGTAAGACTGCCGGGAGGGAATAAAAACAGCACAGTTCTTCAGAATGTTCATGCGCCTATGATTATGTGGAGTATTGATACGCTGGACTGGAAGACCAGGAACACGGCTAAATCCATACAGACAGTGATGAGCCGGGTGAAAGATGGGGATATTGTGCTGATGCATGAACTCTATCCTCAAAGCGGAGCTGCCGCAGTTGAGATTATCCGCAGATTATCCGAGCAGGGATATCAGCTGGTTACCGTAAGCGAGCTTGCAAGCTATCGGGGCGGAGTGGTTTCCGGCGGAGTTTATTCACAGTTTTATCGATAAGAATAAAAAAAGGAAAACTGTACCCTAATAGTATTACTATTAGGGTATTTTTAATTAATATGGAGAAGGTGAACCAATTGATACTGAGAATAAAAGACATATTAGAAAAATTAGATGAAACAATAATTATAAAGGCGGTTTTATGCGAAGAAAATCTGACTATACGGGGAGTGAAACTATTAACTGACCATATTGCAGTTTTTGATGCTCATATACTTTATATTGGCCGGTATTCTGAAATTTCCAATATTTCCGGCAACAATTTCCCCAGGAATGTTCTTTTACTTGAGTGTCCGTTTAATCTTGAACGTCATGCCAATATAGTTTATATACAGCCCGGAATCACCACGGAAGAACTGCTTAATAATGTTACGGATATACTTGTGGATCAGTATTCCTTAATTGAACGGCCAGCTGCACTTTTTAACACCATTATACAAGGCAGAGGGCTTCCCTATATAATAGATATTGCCAGTGAACTATTAGGAAATCCCGTTATGCTGGGAGATAATAATCACCGCTTGTTAGCGGCTTCTGATTTTAAGGAAGTAGATGATCTGCCTTGGATGGAATACAGGAATATGGGATATACAACCTATGAATATACGCAGAAATATAATTTTAAGCAGTGGATAGAAAAACAGTACAAAACAAAAAAGCAGTGATTGGAAGCCTTGGAGAGGGGTACAAATATCGAAGAATATTTTGTACGATTCGGTTGGATCGGCGTATTGTTGGCCATTTTGCTGTTCTTGAATCCAATAAGCTTTTTACAGAAAAAGATCTGGAGATAACGGAATTTATATGTGATGTAATAGCAAATGAGATTAAAAACAATCAATCCTCAGGTTTTCAGTATGACTGGCTGGCAAACCGATTTATTTCGGATCTGATACAGGGGAGTCTTACGGAACCGGATTTAATTACAGACAGAGCAAAGAGTCTGCAGTGGAAATTGCCGGATAAAAAATATCTCATTATTATAAAATACAATCACTATTCGGAAACATTCAGCTTAATCTCTTTGATAAGAGAATCAAAACTTTTTAAAGGATCCCATGGGGAATTAATGTTTCATGATAATCATTTAATATTTATTACAGGCTGCAGTCAGTCCCAATACTTGACAAATGAAGATATTCAGCCTATTGCTGATTATTTAAAGCAGATGCACATGAGTGCCGGTGTCAGTCAGAGTTTTGGTGAAATATTGGAGATCCCTGAGGCATACCAGCAGGCATTGGCAGCCATCCGCTTAGGTAAAAAAGGAGGCAGCTGAGTTATGTATCTATCGATATGAAGATTATGGAATATATGATATGCTGGACCGGATAAAAGAACAAAAGGATCTGATCCATTATTGCCATCCGGATATTTTAAGATTGAAAGAATATGATGAGAACCATAAAACAGATTATTTGAAAAGTTTATATACGTACATTATAAACATGGGTAATCTGGTGGCTTCTGCCGATGATCTGTATATTCACAGAAATACCATGAACTACCGTTTGTCTAAAATACAAGAACTGATATCCGTGGATATTTATAACCGGGACTATTATATGACTCTATATTTTTCCTATAAAATCTTAGAATATATAAGTAAATGAGATAAAAATTCATTTGTGCAGAAATGTCATTGTTTCAGTTTATTTTCTAAATAAATGCACGATGCATAAAAGTCCGTAAGTATGTTACCATAAATATGTTAATATTTTATCAAAAACATACTTACGGAGGCGGCATATGAATTACGAGATTTTAAACACACCATTTTCAATCGGAAATATGATTGTAAAGAATCGTATTGCCATGGCACCAATGGGACTTAACTCAGGCCATATTGACGGAACAATTGCTGATGATGAAATTGATTATTTTGAAGAGCGGGCAAAAGGGGGAACCGGACTGATCATTATGGGCTGCCAATTCTTAACACAGGAACTGGCTCAGGGCTCTATGGAAGGATATCTGGATAATACCTATGTGATTCCTCAGTTAACAACATTAGTGGAAGCAGTTCACCGCTATGGAACGAAAATCTGTGCACAGCTCAGCTGCGGTACCGGTAAAAACGCATTTCCTAATATGTTAAATGGGAAGGCGCCTGTTTCTTCTTCAGCAATTCCTTCCATGTTTGATCCGAATTTAATGTGCCGCGAATTAACAGTTGAAGAAATCAAGACAATTATGAAGCAATTTTCATATTCTGCAAAAGTACTTAAGGATGCTGGTTTTGATGCCATTGAAGTTCATGGGCATGCAGGATACTTAATTGACCAGTTCATGTCAGAAATCTGGAATAAAAGAACAGATGAGTATGGTGGATCACCGGAAAACCGAATGCGTTTTGCTGTTGAAATTGTACAAGCCATACGGGAAGCAGTGGGACATGATATGCCTATCCTGTTTCGAATGGCAGTAAAGCATAATTTTGAAGGCGGACGTACTTTTGAAGAAACCATTCCCCTTATGCAGGAACTGGAAAAAGCAGGAGTCGATGCATTGGATATTGACAGCGGAAGCTATGAAAATATTGATTATATATTCCCACCTGCTTATCTGGGTGATGCCTGTATGGCAGATGTTTGTGAGGTTGCACGTAAGGCAGTTAGAATTCCACTTTTAAATGCCGGTAACCATACCCCGGAAACAGCCGTTCAGTTAATTGAAAGCGGAAATGCTGATTTTGTATTGATGGGAAGACCTTTAATCGCTGAACCAGAGATGGCAAACAAAATTTTAACTGACCGCCGTGATGAAGTTCGTCCATGTATTCGCTGTAATGATGACTGCATCGGAAGAATTCTCACCAGACTGACAAAAATCAGCTGTTCCGTCAATCCAGCCACTGGATTCGAGAAACGTTTTAAACTTGAAAAGGCGGATAAACAGCAGCATGTTGTAGTAATCGGAGGTGGTCCTGGTGGAATGGAAGCGGCCAGAACAGCGGCGCTCATGGGACATAAGGTTGACTTGTTTGAAAGAGAGTGATTTAGGGGGGCAGTTACGCAGTGCAGCAACTCCTCCTTTTAAGAGCCAGCTGCGTGAACTGATTACCTGGTATAAGCGCCAGCTGGAGTTAACCGGAGTTGCAGTTCATGTGAATACAGAAATTGGAGAAGATGATCTAGTGTTTGAAAAGGCAGATGCGATCATTGTTGCTACCGGAGCAATTCCGATGATGCCCCCAATTAAGGGAATTGAACGCGCAATTAATGTTCTGGAAGCACACCTGGATGAGAATAAGCTGAAAGGTGAAAAAATCATTTATTGCGGCGGCGGTCTGTCCTCCTGTGACAGTGCTTTGGAAACAGCATTAAAAGGGAAAAAGGTGGCCATCATTGAGATGCTTGATGAAGTGGCAGCTGGAGATCACATGATTAACAAAGCATCCTTAATACCAATGCTTTTAGAAAATAAAGTAGAACTTTATACAGGACATAAAGTGCTTGAAATCACGGCTGAAGGTGTTCGGGCTATGGAAAAAGATGGAAAAGAGGTTTTCCTTGAAGGAAACACAGTGGTTGCTTCTTTTGGAATGCTTCCTAACAATGAAACAGCAAAAGCCATTGATGCAAAATACCATAATAAGGTACGCCTGATTGGTGATTGTACGAAAGTAGGAAAAGTGGGTGGTGCTGTGAGAAGCGGTATGTATGCTGCGTTGTCTTTAAGATAATGGAATACAGGGCAGGTATCCTATAAGAGGATTGACCTGCCCTGTTTTAAATGATTATTTTTCGTCACAAACCTGAAAAATATAAAATTTCAAATAGTAAGAATTTTCGTCTCCACTCCAGAGAATCGGGTGGTCTGCAGACTGGGTGCGGTACTCCACCTGACGCAAGCGCTTATGAGCGCTTACAGCCGCTTCTCTTATGGTTTTGGTAAACAGCTCGGGGGTCATGAAATGAGAGCAGGAGCAGGTGGCTAAATAACCGCCATCTGTAACAAGCTTTAATCCCCGGATATTGATTTCCCGATACCCCTTCACTGCGTTTTTTACGGAATTTCTGGACTTGGTAAATGCGGGTGGATCGAGAATCACCACATCGAATTTTTCCCCGGATTTCTCAAGTTCGGGCAGAAGTTCAAAAACATCGGCACAGCGGAAGGATACACGATCGGAAAGCCCGTTTAACTCTGCATTCTCTCTTGCCTGCTCAACTCCAAGTTCCGATGCATCGACTCCAATTACTTCTTTTGCACCTGCGATACCAGCGTTTAATGCGAAGGAACCGGTATGGGTGAAGCAGTCTAAAACCCGTTTGTCCCTGCATAAGCGTTTAATGGCAAGACGGTTGTACTTCTGGTCCAGAAAGAATCCTGTTTTCTGGCCGTCTTCCACATCCACCAGATATTTCACATCATTCTCTGTAATCTCTACCTTAGTGTCAAATGGCTCTCCGATGAATCCCTAAATCGTTCCATTCCTTCCTGAAGCCGTACCTTGGCATCGCTGCGTTCATAGATGCCACGGATCTGAATTCCGTCTTCTGCAAGAATATTTTTCAGCTTTTCAAGAATCATCGGTTTTAAACGGTCAATACCCAGTGCAAGAGATTCCACTACCAGAACATCAGAGAACTTGTCCACTACGATTCCCGGAAGAAAATCGGCTTCTCCGAAGATAATCCGGCAGCTGCTGGTGTCTACAGTAGTTTTCCGGTATTCCCATGCGTTTCGTACCCGCATTTCAATAAATTCCTCATTGATCTCCACGTCTTTTTTCCGTGTCATCATTCGGACTGTAATTTTGGAGTTGGTGTTAATAAAGCCCCGGCCCATGCAGTAGCCGTCAAAATCCTGAACAGTAATGATGTCACCGTTGGTATAATCTCCCGTTATGGCATCAATTTCGTTGTCAAAAATCCACATTCCTCCGGCTTTTAAAGACCGTCCTTCTCCCTTTTTAATTCTTACGATAGCTGTTTCCATAGTCTGATACTCCTCGTATTATAAGTATATAGACCTCAATCATAGAGGCTATAGACTTATTTTTTCTAATGATATAGGTATTAGATGAATTGTTGGTCATCTTGTCATACCTACATTGTTAATAAGTTGCTTTATAGTCATGGTCCCAGATGTTACAATTAAGTTTACAAGAACTGTAGCTGTGGTCACTGCTCTAATACTCCAGCAAAACATTTTGTTATTGCCAAAAAAAGCTTGCAGCCCTAATACTACGCTAAGACTTATTACACAAATGCTGCATCCCGGTATCTAGCCACCAGCAGGGTATTTCTTACCGGAGAATGCTAATAACGCGAGGGTTAGGCCGGTGTAGTGATCTGGGACAAGCCATGATTACACATTTTTTTATTCTGCTATGAAAGGTGGTGACTATCCGTGAAAGAAAAAAATCGATTACCTCTCAACGCTTTTTTTGTTGGGATTGATATTGCATCCCGTATTCATGTTATTTCTGCACTTGATTTTAATCAGCAGTTCTTTATAAAAATGAAACCTGTTGAAAATACTCAGGAAGGTGCAGTTCTTCTTGAAAGTCTGATTGTTGATGTCCTTACTGCAAATCATCAGTTCAAATACGTTGTAATCGGAATGGAATCAACTGGATTTTATGGAGTTCATCTGGCCAATTTCCTTTCTTCCAGTGAACTTTTAACTCCTTTTTCTGTCCGTGTTTATTGCCTCAATCCGAAGGAAGTGAAAAAATTACAAGAAATCCTTCAATGATATTGGAAAAAATGATGGCATTGATTCCTTTGTTATCGCTGACTTTGCCCGTGTAGGGCGTATCAGCAGCAAGCCTTGGCGTGGTTCCCAATACCTTGCCTTACAGCGCCTTACCAGACATCGTATGCACATCACTGAATGTATTGCCAGAGAGAAAACATACATGCTAAATAACATCTTTCTGAAGTTCAGTGAGTATGCCTTATTACGCAATGGAGAGCATCCTTTTCAAATAAATATGGTGCTACAGCCGAGGCTATTCTTACAGAGTTCACAACAAATGAGGACATAGTAAATTCCTCTATTGAAGACCTTGTTGCATTCATTAGCTCTAAAAGCAAAGGGCGCATCGCTGATCCCGAAGAAACAGCTAAGATAATACAGGCTGCAGCTCGTAATTCATACAGGCTGGATAAATGCCTATATGAGCCGCTTACGATATCAATTGCTTCCTCATTTAACTGCATCAGCTCTTTTGAGAAGGAATTAAAAGCAATTGATAAAGCAATCCTTCAAACTGTGCAAGGGTTAAATCCCGAGGAATATACAGTGCTTAATTCTATTCCTGGAATTGGCAAGGTTTACTCTGCTGCAATTCTTGCTGAAATTGGTTCTGCTAAAGTTTTTCAAAGTGCTGACTCACTCGCAAAATACTGCGGTATTGTTTGGAACGATAATGATTCAGGCGATTTTGAATCAGAAGACAAACATATGAGTAAGGCTGGCAACCGTTACCTACGGTATTACATCATTGAAGCAACTGGAAGTGTTATAAGACACTGTCCTGAATATGAACGCTTTTATCATAAGAAATATGCTGAAACAAGAAACCATCAGCACAAACGTGCACTCGCGTTGACTTCCCGTAAATTTATACGTCTGCTCTATGGTCTGCTGGACAAGGGCCAACTCTACTCTCCGGAAAAGAGTAGGTAATCCATATCTCATTCCTAATCTACGTTTTTTGTTATGAAAGCCGTAGGTCTATTAAAGTTACCTTTCTGTATGAAAAACAAATCAAAATACTTCTTGACTATCTACCAAATTGCTTTGTTTTATGATTGATGCTGTTTCAGCCGGACCAGCAGCTGATATAAGGGCTTAAATAAAATAAGTGTAATAGTGAAATTCCCCATACCGTGGAGGATGTCAAATGGTATTCCGGCAGTCCACCAGACAAAGGCTGCATACAGGCCCCCGGTCAGAAGTGTAGGCAGAGAGGAAAATAAACCAAACAGCATTCCAAACGTTCCTGACAAAAGCGCGGCGGAGAATGGTGATGGGCAGCTCTTATTATAAAGAAGAAAAATGGCTGCTGGTATAATCGCCCACACATACAGGTAAGAAAACCACCATATGCCAATTCCCCAGAATAAACCTTCCAATAGAACAAACACGTACAGGATAATCCATACGTGTCTGCCAAATACCAAAGTGTATAAAATTAAAAACAAAGAGACCAGCTCCATATTGGGCAGCCAGGATAAGCTTACCTGACTGATCAGTAACAGCGAACTTAAAAAACCCATCAATTACCAGATTCTTTGTGGTAATGGGACGATATTGTTTCATGCCCCGCCGCCTTTACCATCAGAAAGGGTGTACTGAAAGGTGTAGTGTTCCCCGTCTTTAATCGCCTGCTGGCTGACTCCGTAATTACATGGTTCTCCGTCACAAAGAAGAGCCCAGTAGGCACCGTCTTTTTTATAATCGGCCTGTTTGCCATTAATTTTTATAACCATCAGCCCCGATTCTTCTGTGGTGGTTCCTTCCAGAGTAAGACCTGGTATGGCTTTCACGGCTTCCAGTAAGAACTGGGCTTCCGTCCTTAGCTGATAGTGGTCTGTTGTCCCGTCATTATATACTACGTCTACGGTAATGTTCTTGGTTCCTGCCATAGGAACAGGCCTTGTCAGAGTATAGATGACTAACAGCAGTGCCAGGACTGCTATCGCGGTACAGCCTCCCAAAAAGGGAGAGAGCCTTTTGAATCGATTCATGTTATGCTGACTTCCTTTTTCATTATTCAAATAGCACAGATTAGTATAGCATAGAAGAGAGTACTGCCGCAAGGTGAGAATTTCCATCTTTTCTTAAAAACTTAAGTGATGTATAATAGATCAGTACTGTAGAAAAGAAGGTGGATAACGTATGGCTTTAAAAGAGCAGATATTAAATGAAATAAAGGAATGTGAAAAGCTGTTAATTGGAGTCGGAGAGGAATGGAACGGCATTATAGCTGGCGGGGAAGACAGCCTCTATGAAAAACTGGGGGGACTTATAAAAGAAAAGGATTATTTTATCGTCACAACACTGACTAATGGAGAGTTGATGAAGTCCGGTCTGGATTCAAAACGTATGGTAGCACCTTGTGGCAATGTAACCTGGAGACAGTGTTCCAAAGCCTGTACGAAAGACATCTGGGAACCTGGAGAGATTCCTGATGATATCTGCCCTCATTGTGGAGAACCGCTTACTGGAAATACCATTCAGGCGGAAACTTATATTGAAGAGGGGTATCTTCCCCAGTGGAATGCCTACACCAGGTGGCTGGCAGGAACACTGAATAAAAAACTTGTGATTTTAGAGCTTGGTGTGGGATTTCAGACGCCGACAGTAATCCGGTGGCCTTTTGAGAAAACGGCTTCTGTAAATAACAAGGCATTTCTGTACCGCATTCATGGAAGTTTTGCACAGCTTTCCGAAGGGCTGCGGGAAAAGGCAGAATCAATTCCTGTAAATTCCGTGGAATTCTTAGAAAGCATTTAGTCACGTTTTGCGTTGTGCAGGATCAGGGACTGTGTTAGAATATTGGAAAAAGGCGAAAAAGAGGTGGCTGCCATGATTGCGATTATTGACTATGATGCCGGAAACTTAAAAAGTGTGGAAAAAGCCCTTACTTCGTTAGGGGAGATACCAGTGGTGACCAGGGATAAGGAAACCATACTTGCAGCAGACAAAGTGATTCTACCAGGCGTGGGAGCATTTGGCGACGCCATGGATAAACTTTGCCAGTATGACCTGCCAGATGTGATCCGGAAAGTAACAGAAAAAGGTACCCCTTTTCTTGGAATCTGCTTAGGGCAGCAGCTGTTATTTGACAGCAGTGAGGAATGTGAAGGAGTCAAAGGACTTTCTATTCTCCCAGGAAAAATTGTCCGGTTTCCGGACAAGTCCGGGCTAAAAGTTCCCCATATGGGCTGGAACAGTCTGACAATCAGGCCGGGCGCAAGACTTTTTAAAGGTCTGGATTCCGGTGCATATGTTTATTTTGTCCATTCATATTATTTAGAGGCAGACAGGGAATCGGATGTTGCCGCCTCCTGTGAGTACGGTGTGGCTTTTGGGGCATCGGTAGAGCGGGATAATGTATTTGCCTGCCAGTTCCACCCGGAAAAGAGCGGAGATACCGGTCTTAAGATACTGAAAAACTTCATTGAACTTACTTAAAGGAGGAACCGGATGCTTACAAAACGAATCATTCCATGTCTGGACGTACACAACGCAAGAGTGGTAAAGGGTGTTAATTTCGTTAATTTACAGGATGCCGGAGATCCGGTGGAAATCGCTGCAGCCTATGATAAAGCAGGAGCAGATGAGCTTGTATTTCTTGATATTACGGCTTCCTCCGACAACCGGAATACAGTGGTTGACATGGTGCGCCGGGTTGCAGAAAAGGTCTTTATTCCATTTACAGTAGGCGGAGGAATCCGGACAGTAGAAGATTTTAAGATGCTTTTACGGGAAGGAGCGGATAAGATATCCATTAATTCCTCTGCGATCAATACCCCCAGACTGATTTCTGATGCTGCTGATAAGTTTGGACGCCAGTGTGTGGTGGTTGCCATCGATGCAAGAAGGCGGGCAGATGGAAGCGGCTGGAATGTCTTTAAGAACGGCGGAAGAATCGATACGGGACTGGATGCAGTAGAGTGGGCTATAAAAGCAGACCGTCTGGGAGCGGGAGAGATACTGCTTACCAGTATGGACTGTGACGGAACAAAAGCTGGTTACGATGATGAACTGAACCGGATTATTGCTGAGTCTGTATCCGTTCCAGTTATAGCATCGGGCGGAGCTGGAACCATGGAACATTTTCACAGTGCTCTTACAGAGGGCAAGGCAGATGCGGCTCTGGCAGCCTCTCTGTTTCATTACAAAGAACTGGAAATTATGGAGTTAAAACGGTACTTATCAGAGAAAGGAGTACCGGTTCGGATTTAAAGATGCAAAGGAGAAAAATGGGAGCAATTGATAACGACTGGCTGGAACCCTTAAACGGGGAGTTTAAAAAGCCATATTACAGGGAACTTTATCAGAAGGTGAGGAAAGAGTACGAAACAACCCAGGTCTTTCCGGATCCCAATGACATATTCAATGCGTTTCAGTTTACCCCCCTTTCCAAGGTTAAGGCGGTAATACTGGGGCAGGATCCTTATCACAACGTGGGTCAGGCTCATGGCCTGTGCTTTTCTGTGAAACCTGATGTGGATATTCCGCCGTCACTGGTTAATATTTATCAGGAACTGAGAGAAGATCTTGGCTGTGAGGTTCCTAACAACGGATACTTAAAAAAATGGGCAGATCAGGGAATTATGTTACTGAATACCGTATTGACTGTAAGAGCCCATGCAGCTAACTCCCATCAGGGAATTGGCTGGGAGACTTTTACGGATGCGGCTATTAAAATTTTAAATGAGCAGGATCGCCCCATGGTCTTTCTTTTATGGGGGCGTCCCGCACAGAATAAGAAGGCAATGCTTACAAATCCCAAACACTTAATACTGGAAGCGCCACATCCCAGTCCTCTTTCCGCTTACAGAGGATTCTTTGGATGCAGACATTTCAGCAAAACCAACGCTTATCTGGAGGCAAATGGAATGACACCAATTGACTGGCAGATAGAAAATATTTAAGACAGAGGAATTAAGATGAATATAATAGAGATATTAAAAGTTATCGTTCTTGGAATCGTGGAAGGTTTTACAGAATGGCTGCCAATCAGCAGCACCGGTCATATGATTTTAGTAGATGAGATTATTCACTTAAACCAACCAGACAGTTATAAGAATATGTTTCTGGTTGTAATTCAGCTGGGGGCGATTCTTGCAGTAGTAGTATTGTATTTTGACAGGTTAAACCCATTTTCCCCAAGAAAAAAGGCGGCTCAGAAAAAGGCAACATTTATTTTGTGGAGCAAGATTATACTGGCATGTCTGCCTGCGGCTGTGATTGGAATATTAGTGGATGACATCCTGGATAAATATTTAATGAATGGCTATGTAGTAGCAGCGACTTTAATTATATACGGTGTTCTCTTTCTTGTAATTGAGAACCGGAACAAGTACCGGAACTTTGAAGTGCAGAAGGTGGGAGAAATTTCTTACCAGACAGCTCTTTATATTGGCTTGTTCCAGCTGCTTTCCTTAATTCCCGGTACCTCCCGTTCCGGATCCACCATACTTGGTGCCATGATTTTGGGCTGCTCCAGGGCGGCATCAGCGGAATTTTCATTCTTTTTGGGGATCCCGGTTATGTTTGGTGCCAGCCTTTTAAAGATTGTGAAATTCGGTTTTAATTTTTCGGGAGCCCAGATTTTTTATCTGATTCTGGGAATGGTAGTGGCATTTGCTGTTTCTGTATATGCGATTAAGTTTCTTATGGGATATATCAGACAGCATGATTTCAAATTTTTCGGATATTATAGAATTGCCCTTGGCGCAATTGTACTGTTGTATTTTGGTGTAACCGCATTCCTTGGTTAAGGGAACCATGAAAAAGAGAGCTGTCCGCCGGCCAATCGCCGCGGTCAACTCTCTTTTGTATTGTAGGTCATATTGTTCCTTTCCGACGGCTACGGTCTAAACAGCATTCCGATCCGCCCTTCAGCAGCTAGTTCATCTTCGCCGTCGAAGTTAAATAATAAATTCCGATTCTGTGTAACCAGTCCCATCTTCATTTCATCGTAGTCTTTAACATTAACTCTGGTCAACCCGTAATCAATATAGATATCACACATAAATGCATTGGCAGTATTGATCAGGAGTGCCAGCGGAATGGGAATGGTACGCAGCTGGATATCGACATTCATCGTCCGCATATCCGTACCTCCTTCTCTTTTGCACCGGACACGCCGGTGTGGGCTTATGAAACGTTACGTATAGGGGTAACTCTGGTAGTTTCATTTTACTCAATTCTATTTGAAATTACAAGAGTGAAATAAAAAAGATTATGCTCTGACCAAAGCATAATCTTTTTTGAATTAACAGTTCTCCGCAATCTCATAAATCAGACGCTCGGATTCCTCCCACCCAAGACATGGATCGGTAATGGATTTTCCATAGCATCCGTCTCCAACCTTCTGGCAGCCAGGCTCAATATAGCTTTCTATCATCAATCCCTTAACAAGACTGAGTATCTCAGGCGCATGCTTTCTGCTGTGAAGGACTTCCTTGGAGATACGAATCTGCTCCCTGTATTTTTTATTGGAATTTGAATGGTTTGCATCTACGATGCAGGCCGGATTTTGCAGATTGCGTCTGCTGTACATCTCATGAAGAAGAAATAAATCTTCAAAATGATAGTTGGGGATGCACTGGCCGTGCTTGTTAACTGCACCGCGCAGGATGGTATGGGCAAGTGGATTACCGGAGCTTTTTACTTCCCATCCACGGTAAGTAAAATCATGGGCCTGCTGGGCAGCAACTACGGAGTTGAGCATAACCGATATATCGCCGCTGGTGGGGTTTTTCATACCAACTGCCACCTCACAGCCACTGGAAGTTAACCGATGCTGCTGGTTTTCCACGGAACGGGCACCGATGGCAATGTAGGACATGATATCATCTAAGTAGGTTAAGTTTTCCGGATACAGCATTTCGTCTGCTGTGGATAAGCCGGTCTCCTCAAAAACTTTCATGTGCATGCGGCGGATGGCGATGAGCCCTTCGTGCATGTCCGGCTTTTTCTCCGGGTCCGGCTGGTGAAGCATTCCTTTATAGCCTTCGCCAGTGGTTCTTGGCTTGTTGGTGTAAATTCTGGGAACCAGAATCAGACGGTCTTTTGTTTTTTCCTGAACCTTCACCAGCCGGTTTACATAATCACAGACAGAGTCTTCGTTATCAGCAGAACAGGGACCAATAATAACCAGAAATTTGTCGCTGTTTCCTGTAAGTACGTCACTGATGGCCTGGTCTCTTTCTATCTTAAGGGCTTTTAAAGCGGCTGGAAGAGGAAAACGATCTTTGATTTCTTCCGGGCTGGGCAAATTGCTGACATATTGAAATCCCATAATATCCTCCTGTTTCATTGCTGTTTTATTTTTTGCAGTTGATTATATAACAGAACACGGGAAAAATCCAGTGTTCCTTGAAATTTGGTTAAGTTTGACCAAGTGTCTCTTGTAAAGTGTTCCTTTTTTTTGAAAAATGTTGTATGATGTTAACGAATGAAAAATGGAAAGGTGTTAAAAATATGGAAAAATATTGGAACTGGGGAGGAAGCTACATCGGGGTGAAGCAGCGGGAATATTTAGTTGCTTGTGATGGAACAGTTCTAGGTAAGTTTTATGGCAAAGAGCTGTATGATAAGAATGGAAATTACATAGGCGAGTTAGGAAGAAATAACAGACTGATTAAAAATAAAACAAAAGAACCATTTCGCCGTCTGACATTCAGTCCTTATGTTAAGGGGACCATAACCAGTCCGGTGAAAAGCATTGCACCGTATCCCATGATTTCCGGATTTGAGGATTTTACTGTCTGACTGTATCTGACTGATGGGAGAAATATAAAGATTACTAAGGAGAAAGTATGAAGGACTTAACGAAGGGCAGCCCTGGAAAAATCATGCTTCAGTTTGCGCTTCCTGTTGCAGCTGGCAATCTATTTCAGCTATTTTACAGCCTTGCAGATACCCGGGTAGTGGGAAGCACCCTGGGAGAGAGTGCACTGGCAGCTGTGGGAACCACAACTTCCATCAGCACTCTGTTTATTGGTTTTTTGTCCGGACTGACCGGCGGATTTGCCCTGCTTACAGCAAGAAGCTATGGAGCCGGAGACGAAGAGAAGGTCAGAAGGTATTCGGCCGGATGTCTGCTGTTAGGGACTCTCACCTCCTTTGTAATTACTTTGCTGTGTGTGGGAGGTCTGCCTCTGTTTTTAAGGGCACTTAATGTACCGGAGTCTTTGATGCCCGCTGCAAAGGGGTATATCCGGATCATTCTGTTTGGAATGGTCATGACCATGTTATATAACGCCTGCGCCTCCATTTTAAGAGCGGTGGGGGATACGGCAGCCCCTTTGGCATTTCTGGTTCTATCCAGTATACTCAATGTATTTCTGGATCTTTTCTTCATACTTGTTCTCCATAGCGGGGTGGAGGGGGCGGCCATTGCAACCGTATTGTCCCAGTCCCTGTCGGCAGTGTTAAGCCTTTGCTATATGATAAAACGGTATCCGGTCTTTCGCTTTCATATCCGGGATTTTAAAATTACCAGTGGAGAGATCAGGCAGCTCTATTCGTCAGGAATTTCCATGGCTTTAATGATGTCACTGGTGTTTTTTGGAACCCTTTCCCTGCAGAGCGCAATCAATCTTCTGGGGACAGATATTATTGTAGCACACACGGCGGCTCGTAAAATTACAGAGTTTTTCATGCTCCCGTTTTCAGTTATGGGCGTAACCATGGCGAATTTTTGCGGGCAGAATATGGGAGCGGGTAAGATTTCCCGAATTTATAAGGGCATTTCCCAGGCACTAATCATTACTTCTGTCTGGTCTGTGGCAATGATTCTTTTAAGCTATACGGCTGCGCCTTATCTGGTGTATCTGGTGACCGGTTCTTTAAACCGTGATATAGCAGGAACGGCTGCCCTTTACTTAAAGATTAATTCCCTGTTTTATTTTGTACCTGCAGCTATTTCCATATTCCGGAATGCACTTCAGGGATGCGGGGATCATAAAACCCCGGTTGTATCAAGCTTTATTGAACTGGCTGGAAAGGTTGCAATTGCAGCATTTCTGGCACCGGTTCTTAAATATATGGGAATTATTGTGGCAGAACCAATTGTCTGGATTCTAATGGTGATTCCATTGACGTTAAAAATCAGAAACCTGTCAGGATTAACAACAGATAAGAGGTAGATTATGAATCGATATGTTGAACTTGAAGAAATGCTTCAATTCCGCGAAAGGAAAGCCAGAATTCAGGAGGAACTGAGGGGAAAATATAAGGGACTGGTGACGATGACACTGGCAATGAACATACCGGGACCCATTAAAACTTCCGGCGATATTTTGTTTGCTTTTGAGGAGGGAGCCAGGTCGTTAGAACAAAAAGTTACTGATTTCGGCATTATAATAAAAGAGATGGTCGGAGTATCAGAGAATGCTGGGTTTATGAAATTCTATGTTTTAGACTGTGCGAACCCTGTCCTGGTGAAGGATCTGGCTGTCGGACTGGAAGAAACTCACCCATTAGGCCGCCTCTGGGATATTGATGTTTATAATATAGAAGGTATCAGTATGAGCAGAGCATCTGTTTCTGCACCTGCACGTACCTGTTTTATCTGCGGGCAGGAGGCCAAAGGGTGCGCCAGAAACAGAACCCATTCCGTTGAGGAGCTGATGCATAAAGTAGAGAGTATGATCCGGGACTATCAAAGGCACCAGGAAGAATAATAGTATTTAACAGTTAAGAAAGGGAGCGCTGCACGAAAATGCAGGCTCCCTTTCTTAACATTTTTTAAGGTACATTTTTTCCAGAGTTAAGATTCCCCGAGTAAACTTAAATTATAGAAAATTAAAGGGAGGCTTTAAACAAAATGGAGATAGAAAGACCGGCTATGGCCGGAACGCTGGAATCCAGTGACTGTCAGGTAACTGTTGAGCCAGGAGACGGAAGAATCGATTTTACACTGGAAAGTGCAGTGATCAATCAGTATGGCAACCAAATCAGAAAAGTGGTATTTGAAACTCTGAGTCACTTAGGAGTGGATAATATAAAAATTTCCATGGTAGACAAGGGAGCACTGGACTGCACCATCAAAGCCAGGGTAGAAGCGGCAGTATCCCGCTCTATGGATCAATTTGTCAATGCTTTATGGGGAGGTGCTTTCGAATGATCAATTTAGTGAAAAGCGGCTCAGAAGAACCATGATGTTTTTAAATGCCCAGAAACCGGGACTGATTAAGGATCCCTATATTTATAGACCGGACAGCATCATCCTTGATTTAGAGGATGCAGTTGCAGAAAACCAAAAGGACGCTGCCAGATTTTCCCTGTATCATGCTCTTAAAGAAATTGATTACAGAGGTTGTGAACGGGTGGTTAGAATTAACGGGCTTGATACACCATACTGGCAGGAGGACATCCGCTGCGCAGTAGCTGGTGGATGTGATGCCATCCGTATTCCAAAAGTGGAATGTCCCAAAGACGTTCACAGAGTGGAAGAGGAGATTTTAAAGGCAGAGAAGGATTTTGGAATGCCGGAAGGTATGATCCTTATTATGGCGGCAATCGAATCAGCAAGAGGTGTTATGAAGGCTCTGGATATCTGTGAAGCATCAGACCGTCTCTTTGGAATTGCTCTGTCAGGAGGAGATTATACAAAAGATCTGCAGACCCGCATTACTGGTACGGGTATTGAGCTCATGGGAGCCAGACAGAATTTAATCATCGCTGCAAGAGCGGCGAAGGTACAGTGCTTCGATACCGTATATACAAACCTTGATGATATGGAAGGCTTCCGCCGTGATGTGGAGACAATTCATCTTATGGGATTTGACGGAAAGTCAATTGTTAATCCCCGCCAGATTCCAATAGTTCATGATATCTTTACCCCTTCTGGAAAAGACATTATTTTTGCAGAGAAGGTGGTAAGAGAGATCGAAGAGAAAAAGGAAATGGGAATCGGTGTATTTACAGTAGATGGAAAGATGATTGACATTGCATTTTATGACGGAGCTAGGAGAACCATTGAACTGGCAAAGGCTTCCGGCGTATATAAAGGAGATTTATAAGATGATCAATGCAGTAGGAAGAGAGATTCCGGAAGAAATCTTAAAAATAACAGGAAAAGAACCATTTAAAGGAAATCACCATTTTGATGGTTACGAATATAAAAAAGACGGTCCTTCTACCAGATGTGTCATTAATTCAGAGGGAAGTAAGCTGGTAGAGAACATTCATGAAGTTCTGGTAAAATGCGGGATTAAGGATGGTATGACACTGGGCTTTCACCATCATTTCAGGGATGGAGATTATGTAGTTAACATGGTAATGGAAGAGATCCACAAAATGGGAATTAAGGATATTACCATTTGCGCAAGCTCTCTGGGAAAAGCACATGATAAGCTGGTGGAATTTATAGAAGACGGAACAATTACTAACATTCAGTCCTCCGGTGTCAGAGGGAAAATCGGTCGTGCAATTTCAGAAGGAAAACTGAAAGGACTGGCTGTTATGCGTTCCCACGGCGGCAGAGTCCGTGCCATAGAGACTGGAGAAGTGAGAATTGATATTGCATTTATTGGTTCTCCTACCTGTGATGATTACGGCAACTGCCGCGGAATCGGCGGAAAGTCCGACTGCGGTGTGCTTTCTTACTCCATGGTCGATGCGGATTATGCGGATAAAGTGGTTGCTATTACTGACTGCCTGGTTCCATTTCCAAACTTTCCTGCCCATATTTCCATGACAAAGGTAGATTATGTGGTCGTGGTTGATGAGATTGGAAATCCCGATAAAATCGCTACAGGAGCGGCTAAGCCTACCACAGATATGAGAAAGCTGATGATGGCTGATTATTGTACTCAGTTTGTAGTAAATACACCATATTTCAAAGACGGATTTTCTTATCAGACAGGTGTAGGCGGAGCTTCCATAGCTTCAACCATATCTCTTTCTAAAATTATGAAAGAGAGAAACATACGAATGAAGTTCGGCGTGGGTGGTTTAACAAAGCCCATGTGCGATCTTTTGGAAAACAATCAGGTAGATGCACTGCTTGATACCCAGGATTTTGACTTAAATGCAGTGGAGTCCGTAATTAATCCCAGACATTTCCGCATTAGTGCAGGTGAGTATGCCGATCCGTTTAATAAAGGAGCGGTGGTTAATAAGCTGGATTTCGTAATTCTGGCTGCGCTTGAAGTAGATGTGAATTTTAACTGTAACGTTGTGGTTGGCTCTGACGGTATTATTACCGGCGCCCAGGGAGGGCATCCGGATACGGCAGCTGGTGCAAAATGCACCATCGTAATTGCACCTCTTTTACAGGGAAGAATTCCAGCTATCTGTACCGATGTTACAACAGTTACCACTCCTGGGGAATCCATTGACGTGGTAATAACGGATTATGGTATTGCAATTAATCCCAGAAGACAGGATTTAATTGATGCCATGAAGAATGTGGATCTTCCGTTTAAAACCATTGAGGAATTACGGGATATTGCATTTTCCATCGTAGGAGAGCCGGAACGGGTGCAATTTGATGATAAAGTAGTGGGAATCATTGAAGGACGTGATGGTACTGTTATGGATGTTGTCCGTAAGATTAAAAAATTTGAATTTTCAGGAGAATAGATAATGCAAAGCGGGTCTTGTGTGAACGTTCCTTCAAAGGAGGAAGAAGCTGCATATCGGATTGGAAAACTGGCATACAGTGCGCTGCTGGAGGAGGTCTATACGCTTCCAAAGCCGGGGTTAGTGGATCCTTATTCCAATGGGGCCCATACGGATATGAATGTGGTCTCTTTTGAACGGAGTGCCAAGGCCCTCAAGCCTTATTTTGTCACAATGGCTCTTGAGGGGGAGAGGTTGTGGGAAGCGCCTCCTGTGTTATTTGAAACCATTCGCAGAATCGGAATTCTGGCAGAACGGGCCATGTATCAGGCGACTGGAGGAGTGAATACACACAAGGGGCTGGTCTTTCATCTGGGGATTTTATGCGGGGCAGCAGGAGCCTGCCACCGCACTTTTGGAAAAGTTACTTTAAAGCAGCTGATAGAGATGGAACAGGCAATGGTCAGAGATGTTCTGGTGAAAGAAGTACAAAGCATGGATCACTTTGTTTCAAAAGGTGAAAAAAACCTTCAGAAATACGGTCTGACCGGTGCCAGGGGGGAGGCCATCAGTGGTTATTCCTCTGTATTTCTTATTTCACTGCCTGTGATGACTATGGGTCTTTATAAAGGTCAGGAATGGAACCGTATTAAGCTGGAGACCCTGTTCCATCTTATGAGCCAGGTGGATGATTCAAACATTCTTTCCAGGCATAATCCCGTGGTGCTAAAGCAGGTAAAGGACATCTCTGCCAGGTTTATAGAAGACGGAGGCGCCTACAGGAAAGAGAGTCTGTCTTTATTAAAAGAAATGGATCAGTGGTTTGTGAAAAAGAATATCAGTGCAGGAGGAAGTGCAGATCTTCTTGCTGTCACCATATTTCTCACACAGTTAACTGGAGAGTGGGGAGGAGCCTATGGAATTCATGAGACTGGAAGGGAGACCTTTCCGGGGGAAAGAACTGGAACGGTTGAAGGCATTTCTTACCTTAAATCAATTGGATTACGATGACGGAATTGAGTATACCATCTGTCTTTTAGATGAGAATTACAGGATCGTAGCAACCGGGTCTGCTCATGACAATGTGCTGAAATGCATTGCGGTTGATCAGGAAACCAGGGGATCCGGACTGGCGGCAACCATTTGTTCTGCACTGGTTCAGTATGAATTTGAAAAGGGAAGATCCCATATCCTTCTTTACACAAAACCGGAAAACCAGGAGATGTTTGAAAATCTGGGATTCTATGGTGTATTGACGACCAATGAAATTCTTTTTATGGAAAACCGGAAAGAGGGCTTTGATCAGTTTATACACCGCTTAAAAGAGGAGTCTCCCAAAGAAGCGCTGGAATCTGGTCCCGTAATCGGCTGCATGGTGGTAAACTGCAATCCATTTACCAATGGACACCGTTATCTGGTGGAACAGGCACATCTTAATTGCGACTATCTTCACGTACTTGTTTTATCTGATGACAGGAGCTTTTTCCATGCGGAAGACCGTTATCAGTTAGTAAAGGAAGGTGTCAGTGATTTATCAAAGGTGATTGTTCACCGGTCCTCGGATTTTGTTATTTCGGCGGCTACTTTTCCTACCTATTTTATTAAGGAGAAAGCCCAGGCTCAAAAGGCCAACTGCCTTTTGGATCTGACTTTATTCGCACGCCGAATCGCTCCGGAGCTTAAGATCACCAGACGTTTTGTGGGTACAGAGCCAAACTGTGCCATAACAGGACAGTACAATGAGCAGATGAAAGAGATTCTGCCTCAATATGGGATTGAGGTAATCGAATTTGAAAGAAAACAGTTGAAAGGGACTCCTGTCAGTGCCTCCATGGTGAGAGCCTGGTATGAGAAGGGAGACTTTCATCATATTAAGGAAGTGGTACCAGAGACTACTCTTAAATTTCTGGAAATAAAAAAAGGCCAGAGGCCTATGGGATAAACCGGTATCCCAGACCTCTGACAGTTACAATATGGGCCGGCTTTTGCCGGTCCTCTTCGATTTTACCGCGGAGACGGTTGATATAAACCATAATGGCGTTATCATCAACTGCCACACTGTTTCCCCATACGTGCTCGTAAATCATCTCTTTTGTATAGACCTGTCCTGGATGCTTTAAAAATAACAGCATCAGGCTGCTTTCCTTAGAAGAGAGAACGATCTCTTCCCCTTTGTTATAAAAACGCATGGTAGAAGTGTTGTAGGAAAAGGGACCGCATTCCAGAATATCGGAACTGTCCAGCACCTGGTTTTTGTAGCGCCTTATGAGCGCCTTCACCTTGGCACCCAGCACAAGAGGGCGGAATGGCTTTGTAATATAATCATCGGCGCCTAACGACAGTCCATACAATGAATCGTAGTCCTCATTTCGTCCGCTGACAATCATAACGGGAGTCTGTATTCCCTGGCCACGCAGCTTTTTAATGACTTCAAAGCCTTCCATATCTCCCAGCATGACATCCATAAGAATCATATCATATGTATGATTTTTTATGCAGTTAAGAGCAGCGAGGCCGCTGTCTGCCACAGTAGTCTCCAAATCATTGCTGTGCATGACTTTTTCCAGCAGTTTTAATACAGCTGGATCATCATCTACAATTAATACTTTATCAGACATAGTTTCCCCCAATGAAAATCATGTAGAATTTTATCGAAATATGTTATAATTTATTATAATATTAATAATAGAACAAGTCAATGAGGAAGAGGCAAACGAAAGGCAGAATCATGAATAATATAAAAGGAAAGAGGAAGTATACCGGAATATTTATCTGTTGCGCAATGGCGGCCGTACTGATTATTTTCTGCTTTCTCACATTTGGTATCTGGAATGATTATAAGGATGCCATTATTAACAATCAGAAAATGCAGATGCTTTTAACAACCCAGAGTATGGGGGAGAACTTAAAGGTTTTTATTGAAGGCTATCAGGCAGATCTAAATACAATTTATGATATAGAGGAAGAGAATTTTAAAAAGACCGGAAACCGGGACTGGAGTATGATCGGGGATTACGTAGCAAATCACAGACGGTTTGTCTATGATGTAATTGTGGAAGACAAACGTGGGGATATGATAAAAAAGCATGAAGGGCTACGGTGTGGTGAAGACATTTTCAGTCACACCGATCAGCAAGTCAGAACAGTTTCTTCAGTGTAAGCTGGAAAATGGTGACCTGTATCTGGTGTTAAAAAGGGATATTCCTGATGTGGGCTCTATCTCCATAGTAATCAATGAACGGAGCTACTATAAATCACTGGTATCTAAAATTCGCCTTGGCACAAATGGATATGTTGTCATAAAAGATTCTTCTGGTATTATACTGGCCCACCCCCAGGAGCAGCAGTGGGGAATTAATGTAATTTCCGGGAGAAAAGAGATGTTCCCAGGCGTAGATCTAACCAGTTTAAAGCAAATGATCGACAAACAGAACCGGGGAGAAGAAGGTGTTTCGGAGTATTTTTCTTACTGGTGGGTTGATCCGGGTGTTCCGGAGGTAAAGAAGATCAGCGCCTATTCACCGGTACAGATCGGAGACGGATTCCTGGTCATCAGTGCGGTCATCGATTACAATGATATCTACATCCCTGTAGCAGCCGGATTTTTTAAGCTGGGACTTGTATTTTTCTGCGCAATGGCAATTGTTCTGGGTCTGGTGATATATATCGGAGATTTAAGGGTTCAAAAACGAAAGGATACGGAACAAATTACATATCTTTTGGAACTCAATAAAATACTGGAAGAAATTCATCAGAGTGAGGAAACCATTGCACATCAGCAGAGGCTTCAGATTATGGGAACCATGACAGGAGGAATTGCCCATGAATTTAACAATCTTCTCACTCCTATCATGGGGTATGCAGAGCTTCTGATGCTGGACCTGCCTGAACAATCAGAGAATCACGACAATGCTACGGAAATTTATGAGGCATCCACAAAAGCAAAGGAAATAATCCAGCAGATCTCATCATTGAGCAGAAAAAATATGGAGACGGCTTTTAAAAATCTTCAGGGTGAAAAAGTGTTAAAACGGGCAATTAAGATGGTTAGTTCTGTCTGCCCTCCCAATATACATCTTAAGGAATCATTTACCCTGAAGGAAGAATGCTTCCTGGGCAATGAAACACAGATGAATCAGGTGATATTAAACATCTGTGTAAATGCCATTCATGCCATCGGACACAGGGAAGGAACCATTTGTGTATCATGCCAGACGGTGGATCGGGAGGATCTGGCCCAGCACAAGCTTTCCACACTGCCGGAGGGGTGGGATCATTATATCCGGATCGATGTGGAAGACGATGGGGAAGGAATGAGTGATGAGGTGTTAAAACAAATATTTGATCCGTTTTTCACCACCAAGAAAAATGGAAAAGGAACAGGTCTTGGTCTTTCCCTGGTAGAGCAGATTATTCATTCTCATAAAGGCTATGTATTTGCAGAAAGTACTCTTGGAAAAGGAAGTATCTTTCATATGTACCTTCCGGTTAATGAGCAGAAGGAGCGGGAAGAGGAAATTAAACTTGTGGATGGAGGACCGGTTCTGGGGATTTTGATTGTAGATGATAATCCCAAAATATTACGCCTTTTGGAAAAAAGCTTTAGCAGGCTGGATGTTCCTCTTACTTCCTGCATGGATTTTGAAGAGGCGAGAAAAATATTAAAAGAGCAGGAAGTGGCTGCCGTTGTAACGGAACAGTATGTGAGAGGGAAAAGCGGGGTGGATTTTTGCATGTCCTTACAGGGCCCATATCCCGGAGTGATCCGCATTGTTATGGCCGACCGTGTGACAAAAGAGCTTGTGGAAGCAAAGAAACGCAGAATGATAGATGAATACATTGATAAGCCGGTTTCTGATTCTGCAATTTTAAAAGCAGTCATGAATTTAAAAGATATATTTTAATTGGAAGTCCAATCTTAACAACTTTTAATTTTTCTCTTAAAGAAATGAAAGGGAGAAGATATGAGGTTGTAAGGTTGGACTTTTATACTTTCTTTATAACAAAATATAGAGGAGGAAGAAAAACATGAATGAGACAATGCTTGCATTATTAGGATTTGCAACCATTATCATGATCATTGTTTTACTGCTGAGAAATGTTACTGTTCCGTCTCTGGCGTTTATCGGAGTATCCAGTGTCAGCGCGCTGATTCTGGTATTAACAGGAACCTTTACAGTCAAAGAAATTGGGGGTTTTATTAAAGCGGGGGTTGCTGATGTACATTCCACTGCAGCACTGTTCATATTCTCCGTATTGTTCTTCGGAATTATGTCAGATGCGGGTATGTTTGACAGCATCATCAATGCTTTAATGAAAAAAGTGGGGCACAACGTAATTGGAGTTGCATTTATGACTTGTATTATTGCCATTATTGGTCATCTGGATGGAGGCGGAGCTTCCACATTCCTGATTACCATACCGGCTATGCTTCCTATTTACAAAAAATTAAAAATGCGTCCTACCACATTGCTTTTAATCTGTGTAACAGCCATGGGTGTTATGAACTTACTACCATGGGGCGGACCTACCATGCGAGCTGCTTCCGTATTAAATATTGAAGCAAATGAGCTGTGGATGAGACTTCTTCCCATGCAGGCAGTAGGTATTGCAATCGCATTATTCACCGCATTTTTCTGGGGAGTTATGGAGAAAAAACGTGGTGCAGGTATTGACAGTACGCTTGAAATGGATGATTACGAAATGCTGGAAGAAAGTGCTTCTACCAGTGAGTTGGGAAATCTTGCAAGACCAAAATTTTTATTATTTAACGTAGCTTTAACTCTGCTTGTAATCGTTTGCCTTGTATTTTTAAAGGTTCCGTCTTACCTGACTTTCATGGTAGGCTGTGTAATTGCACTTCTGGTTAACTATCCAGGAGCCAAACTGCAGAATAAGATTATTAAATCTCATTCCGGTCCTGCCCTTATGATGGCATCAACCATCCTTGCAGCCGGTGTATTTTTAGGTGTGTTAGAGCAGAGTGAAATCATGAACCACATGGCAAATATTCTGGCTTCTTTCATTCCGCAGTCCATGGGACGTTTTATGCCTATTATAATCGGAGTTTTATCCGTGCCGCTGACAATGCTTTTCTGTACGGATTCTTATTTCTACGGACTCCTTCCAGTTCTGATCAGTGTAGGAAACAACTTCGGGGTGGATCCGGTTCATACGGCAATTGCCATGGTTGTATGCCGTAACTGTGCAACCTTTATCAGCCCGGTTGTTCCGGCTACCTTCCTTGGTATCGGTCTTGCAGGTGTTGAAATTAAAGACCATATTAAGAATTCCTTCCTGTGGATATGGGGCGTCAGCCTTGTATGCCTGGTTGCAGGTCTAATGCTTGGTGTCATTACATTTTAGTTATCTCCTAAGAATAACGGGGCTGCTTATGCAGCCCCGTATGTCTTTCGCTAAAAGAAAAAAATGCGTTTTGGAATGCTGACTTACTTAAGCTTTCCAGAACGCATTTTTGATTTTATGAGGCGCTGACAGGATCCAGCCTGCCGCAGGAAATATCCATAACAAAGCCTTTTATAATAACACCGGAAGGCATAAGTGGATGGTCTTTTAATAGAGAAACAGAGCGCTTGACAGAAGTTTTTGTATCCTCAAATCCCTGAAACAGGTTTTCAAAATCAAACCCCATTTCTCTTTGATTCTGTATTGTCTCTCTTGTAATACCCCGCTGCACTAAACGGGTAATAATGGATTCTGAACTGACAGATGCGGCACCGCAGTCAGTATGGCCAATTACCATAATCTCTTCCACACCAAAATCCAGTATGGCAATCAGCAGGCTCCGGATTGTGCTGTCACAAGGATCTAAGATCATTCCGCCGGCGTTTTTAATTAATTTCACGTCTCCATTATGAATGCCCAGAGCTGCTGGAAGAAGCTCTACCAGCCTTGTATCCATACAGGTTAATATGGCAAGCCTTTTTCGGGGATATTTGTTGGTGTTAAAGCGTTTATAGAAACCGCTGTTTACAAAGATGTCATTGTATTTCAGAATTTCCTCAATCATAATCTGCCTCCTTTTATATGGTGTCAGGTTTATGATAGAGGTTTAATCTTAAACGGGACTTATAGTTCTCCTTAAAGATTATTTAGCTTGGAAGGTCATATGTGTTCTGTAAATGAAAAATGTCGAAAAATGTAAGTGCTTAACCGCCGTTGTTTAACAAAAAAACCAATAAAAACACAAGTAAAAATATGTATAAAAACAACAAATAATATAAGTGTTATTTGGAAAAAATTGGTGTTAACACATAAAAATATTGTCATAATTTACCAAAAGTGCATAAGTGAGCTTGATTAATTTGAAAGAGAGTTGTAAAATTCTGCTGTAAGCGCTTACACTACAAAACGGGAGGAAATAAGTATGAATGCTTTGCGTAAACAATGCAGGAGGGGTGTGGCAGTGCTTTTAGCAGTTGCCATGCTGCCGCAGTGGGGAGTGCCGGGCGGCGGTCTGGCACATGCAGAACTCTTAAAGGAAATGGAGGAAAGAGAGTATGCCACACCGTCAGAAGCAACGGTATCAGATTATTTTGAAACTAAGGATCTGGAAGTGTTAACTGCCACACCTTCCAATGCCGAAGTTTCACTGTCTGTTGAAATCGCTTCTCCATCCAATGCCAGCCTGACACTTGCAGAGGTAAAACATTACAGCACGTCAGAGGGGAGCAGCGACGTGACCAACTTAAGAGTTCCCACACTGGCTTATGACGACACATCAATTACTCTGGTATGGGACAAGCCGGAGAATTATGCGGACGTTGCCAACTATTACGTATACTTAGACGATGTGAAACTTGGTGATGCAAGAGAAGTAATTTTGCCAGTCATGCAGACTGGGCATCTGTTTACATGAAAGCATTTTACGATTATTACCAGGAAAAAAACATCGACATGGTAAACGTAGATATTCATTCGTTCCGTGCAGACGGTCTGAAACCGGATACGGATTATAACTTTTCTGTAGTGGCTGTGAATCAGGCAGGAGAGGAGCTTGGCAGCCGTGCAAGTATCTCCTGGTCAACAACCAGCAAACCGGAATTGTTTGACATTACGGATTATGGCGCAAAGCGGACAGAAGAAGGATTTACCTCCATTGATGAGGAGAAAAATGCGTTTACAGTAGCCAATACTAAGGCAATACAGCATGCCATTGATGCCTGTTCGGAAGGGGGAAAGGTTGTAGTACCAGAGGGGATTTTTATGACTGGAGCCTTATATTTAAAGAGCAACATGACTCTTGAACTTTCTGAAGGGGCAGTGCTGTTTGGATCACCAAATGTAGATCATTATGATCAGAATTATCTGCTTTATCCCTATTCCACAGATACAAGATCCTGGGCACTGATCAACACCTACAGTGCAGATGAGGAAGGCGGATTTGAGAATATCCCGGATCGTGGGAAAGGGCACTATCTATGGAAATGGTTGGAAATATGGTTCGGGAACGGTTCCTGCTTCAGACGGAAACGGATATCTTCCTGCCATTCAGCCAAGGCAGAGCGGAGATCCGGACTGGACTAACGGGGAATTTTCCAAATATGCCTTAAAAGGTTTTGTGGGAAGAAAAGATAAGAATTACAATGACATGAACCTTGGAATTCTTGCCAAAAGTGCCTTTGACAATGGCAAAAGCAATGGTCTTAGCAATACCTCAGCTTATGCCACCAGACCCAATCTCATTGTGCTTCGAAACGTAAATGGCGTTTACATTGAGGGAATCACAGCAGAAAATCCTGCATTTCATACAATAGCAGTTCTTGACAGTGAAAATGTGGTTTCTGAAAACGTAAAATACATTACTTACGATGCAAACAATGCGGATGGAATCGAGCTTGGCAATACCCAGAACGCCATGGTCTTTAACAACTTCTTTGATACTGGGGATGACGGGATCAATTTTGCAACCGGAATGGGGAAAGGTGTGCAGGATACAGATCAGAAGCCATCAAGCGAAATCTGGACATTTAACAATTTTCTGAGGGAATGCCATGGTGGTGCAATTGCAGCAGGAAGCCATACGGGAGCAGGCATTGGCAGTATGCTTGTGGAGGACAATGTTTTAAATCACAGTGATATGCCATTCCGTTTTAAGAGTGCACCTGTAAACGGGGGCGGAATCTATGATGTACTGATTCGCGACTGTGCGGTGGGGGGATGCCCAAAAGGTATTCACCTTTAATACGACTTATAGTGATGCGAACCAGGCCATGACTGTGGAACCGGCAGATAAGCCGGCAGAATTTTACAACATTGATGCATTCCGCATCACAGCGGACACCATTACAAAAAACACGATCGATATTGTGGCAGATGTCGATGACCAGATGCCTCATAAACCCGTACATAGCCACCATGATCTTTATTTCCAGGACATAACATTTACTAATATTGACACAAAGCTTGCAAAGAACTCTGAAATTCTACAAGGTGCTTCCAATGTTACCTTTAATAATGTGGTGATGAACTGGAAGAATATTGAAAAAGGGTCAGATGATGGAGCAGCAGAAAGCTATAAGGCATGGGCGAATATCAGCGCCTGCAGCAACTTGAATTTTATTGGTACAACGACACAGTCAGTAAATTCCTATGATGCAATGTCAAAGCCCGTCTGGCCAGAGGACGCAGCCGTGCTTGCCAGTGCATCGGAAGCAACCAAGAGTGGATCTGAGCGGAAAGTAACATTAAAATGGCCTGCAGCCAAGGATGGGGATCAGGTAGCAGGTAAAGGAGAAATTACCGGGTATATCGTGGAAACATACCTGGAAGATGAGTTAATTGACAAAACAAAACCAGTAAGCGGGACATCTTGTGAAATCGGGGGACTTTCACCGGATACCTGTTACTTATTTAAGGTTTATGGTGTTGATCAGACAGGAAACAGGACACCAGAGCTTGCGTATGATGTGGAGACGACAAAGGGTGAGGATCCGGAGCTGAAAAAACCGGAATCCAGCCAGGTTACATTCAGTGGAGTGGGGTACACCTGGGCGACTGCCAAGTTTGCAGCCAGTAAGGATCCACGAGTCAGGGGATACCGGGCATACGCAGACGGGGAGCTGGCAGCTACAGTTTATAAATATCAGCTTGCCGATCCAAAAGCCAGTAACATAAGTATGACCATCGGAAGAATGATGGAGGAGAGCAATGAAATAACCGTTGAGGCATTCAGTGACTCAGGACAGACTTATGAGTATAAGGAAAAAACGGTTAAGACAATGAAGAACTACGATTACAAAGCTCCAGTTTGGGAATCAGATGCCCTTAAAGCCACTGTTACAGGGGAGAATGTGCTCCTGACATGGAAGGCTCCGGAGGATGAATCGGGAATTTATGCATACCGGGTCTATGCGGATGAGAAACCGGTCTATACGACGGAAGGGGATTACTTTAATCATGTCAATGGAACCTATACCACAAAGGATGGATTTTACACGGTAAATAATCTGGATTTATCCATACCACATACATTCCGCGTGGAAGCGGCAGATGCCTGGTGGAGAGCAAAAGATGGCAGCGGGCCGTTCCACTGGACAAACAGCGGGCCTGAGGTTATGTGGGATGGGTCTGGTTTCGCTCAAAAACGTATGGCTGGATCTGAAATTCTTTGGAAATCTTCGGCTTTTGGGCAGTCAACAGATTTGAACTTTAAATCTGGTGTCTTAGAGGATAAGGTTGGAACTAATTATACCTGGCCTGTGAATAAAGATGTTCCTCTGGGAATGGAGGGAAAACCGGCTCAGGATGTTGTAATTGAATCCAGGGGAGGTAAGCTTCAGGCAGGACATGACGGAATTACATTTTATTATACCGAAGTACCGACCAGCAAAAACTTTGCTCTAACTGCAGATGTTACGGTGGAAAAGATGGGACCGGAGAACGGAACCAAGCCTAATCAGCAGGAAGGCGCGGGGCTTATGGTCAGGGATGTTAACGGACCGCCCAGAAAGGATCCTCTGGAGAAAGGATACGAAGAGTACCCGGCTGCTTCCAATATGGTCATGCTGCAGGTTGGAGCAGCTGGAAAATCTCTTAATGCGGACTTAAACTTACTCGCATCAGCCCGCTATGGTGTAAACAGCCCGGCAGGAAACTTAAAGTCTGTTAAGAACACGGAGACCTTTGCAAAATCTGTTGGAAAAGCAGACAAATCAGGAGGGAAAACCAATAGCTATAATACTGAACTTAAGCTGAAACTGGAACGGACGGATGCCGGATTTACTACTACTTATCTGGATAAGGATGGAAATGTAATCAGTACGTATACCTTTAAAGATAAAAATGTGACTCCCAATATTGTATCCTATTTAGATGAGGATTTGATGTATGTTGGATTTTTGCCTCCAGAAACGCCAGAATAACGGTTAAAAATATTATTCTTGATTTAACGGATGTGGTAATACCGGATGAATCACCGGCATATGTGGCACCTGACGATGAAGGAGCATCACTTTATGTGGCTTCCGGAGAATATTCTAACAGCCAGGATTATATGGTTCAGGCGCTGACAAATCAGTCAGGCAGTATGACAGTAAGCCAGGATGGAACCGTAATTGTTACAAAGGCTAAAGTAACTGGAGGCACTCAGTTTAAAGTACCAGCCGTGTTAAATGAGTCCGGGGGAGAATTTAAGCTGACCTTTGTACCATCAGAAGGGTTAGATGCAGGAAAAGAAATCGTAAAGACATTTCAGGTAAAAAGAGAAGATTATGGCAAAGATCTTTATGTTTCATCGGAAGGATCAGACAGTGGGGCGGGAACAGCCGATGATCCTATGTCCATTGATGCCGCAGTAAAGAAACTGGTACCAGGTGGAACTATTTACATGAATGAGGGAATCTATCAGCCATTTCAAATTCCTTTGACTGCGTCAGGAAATGAGGATAACAGAAAGACCCTGAAAGCGGTAGGAAAAGTTACTATAACAGGAAACTTAAAGATATTTGTCTTAGATTCAGATTACTGGAATGTTATGGGTCTTGATGTAGATGGGCGGAATGTAGAAAACAGCCGCGGTGTTATGATCCATGGCAGCTATAATCTGATGAAGGATTCCCTGATTCACAATACCTCCAGCGATGCAGGTCTGACCATTACAAAATCAAGAGGCAGCAGAAGCTTATGGCCGTCTTATAATGTGGTTGAAAACTGTGAGTCATATGAAAACAAAGATGGATCTATGATTAATGCGGATGGTTTTGCATCAAAATCAGGTTCCGGTGATAACAACCGATTTGTAAACTGCGTATCTCATGATAATGCGGATGACGGCTGGGATTTATATAATACGTTATCAGATGGGCCAAACGGCAGAACCATAATTGAGTACTGTGTGGCTTATAACAACGGAAACAATGGGTTCAAGCTTGGAGGAGAGGGCAGAGAAGTACCTCATATTTTACGCAACAGCATTGCTTACCACAATAATCTGGATGGAATTACGGATAACTTTAATCCAGGTGAGCTTAGAGTTGAAAACAATACTTCTTTTGATAACGTCAGATTTAATTATATTTTACGCCCAAGTCCTTATAAGAATGATGGAGCTGGCAATCTGACTGCGGATGGAATATTTAAAAATAATGTTTCCTACCGGACCGATGCATATAGTGCAAAGCTGGAAACGATTTATGGTGATAAAATAGCTGCAAGTGAGATCAGCAATAATTATCTTTATACGGAAACTGGAAACGCCATAGGCGGAGAAAATTTCCTCTCTCTGGATCCGGCAGCCAGCTACTACCGGGTTGACGGTAAAATTATGTTTGGAGATTTCCTGCGTCCGAAAAGAGGAAGTGTGATTCGAAATGCAAAGGCTGGCGCAGTACTGCCTGGAATTGATGAGCCGGAACCAGAGCCGGAGCCAGAACCAGAACCGACCCCGAATCCTACTCGAAATCCTTCCCATTCCGATCGGGATTCCGATTCGAACAGGGATTATGGTATCATAAAACCAACTGGATCAGGTGAGGTAACAGGTGACTGGAAGCAGGATGAGAAAGGATGGCGTTTAAAGAAAAAAGACGGTTCCTATCCTAAAGAGGAATGGGCAAAGGTCAACGGTGTCTGGTATTACTTCGAACAGACCGGATATATGACTACCGGCTGGAAGCAGGTAGAGGGAAGATGGTATTATCTGGCAACCGATGGAGGGATGCAGACAAACTGGGTATGGGCCGGAGATAGCTGGTATTTCATGAATGCGGACGGTTCCATGGCAACTGGCTGGGTCATGGTAAATGACAGCTGGTATTATTTAAATCAGTCAGGAGAATGCCTTTTAAATACGGTTACCCCCCGATGGATACCGGGTTAATGAAAAAGGTGAATGGACCAAATCATAAATTTACCTGACGTAGTAACAAGTACATAATCAAATAAAAAATACAGCGTGCTGCAAGATCAGGAAAATTCGATTTTTGCAGCACGCTTTTTGTCGGATTTTGTAGAAAATGGCAGAAAATGAAATTGTGGAATCTCCCGTTAAATGATAATATAGTTCTATAATAAATTGCTGTCTGTCCTGCTTAAATATGATTCACACTTTAAGATTGTGAGGAAGTCTTTATGTTACATGAGGCAATGAGATCCTATTACGCACCGCTTTTAATCCTGCTGTTTTTTGGAGTAATGGTTTTGGTGGACAAACTTTTTTCCCAGAAAATTAAACGTTTATTTCTGCTGGAAATTTTTCTGCAGCTGCTTTTAATGGCTGTCACATCACTGGATCAATATTTTGCTGCATTAGGTGATGCAGGAATGGCTTGGAGGCTGAGAAGCATCACTACCTGTCTGAATTTTGTTATTGGTCCGTGTTCTCCTATGATTATGGTGTTGATTTATGATACCGGTGTGTCAGGAAAGATGTCGAAAATGTTTTATCTTCCCCAGGTGATAAATGCTGTGCTAAGCGTATTAAGCTTATGGAATGGCTGGATTTTCTCTGTGAACAGCAGTAATCTGTACAAAAGGGGGCCTCTGTTTCCCACGTCTTTAACGGTTGGATTTTTCTATCTGCTGACACTGATTGTATTTTCTGCCAAACAGCAGAATAAGCCCAACAGAAGGGCTGAGACGACATTTCTAACGGCTGCATTTCTGGGAATTGGTTCTGCAGTGGGCCTGGAATTGTTTTATGATTTGAATTTTATGATATGGAATGTTTCATCTGTAAGTGTTGTTTTATATTATTTACTTTTGACTACCCAGAAAATACTATACGATTCCATGACAGGTACATACAGCCGGGTTGCCTATGAAAAGCAAATGGAAAAGTTGAATTATAAGCATCCCTGTACCATTGCCATGATTGACCTGAATAATCTAAAACAAATAAATGACTGGAATGGACATTCATCAGGTGATGCGGCAATCTGCAGCGTGACAGCAGCCATTATAAAGAATAAATTCAGACATATGAAATTATACCGTTATGGTGGGGATGAATTTGTACTTGTCAGCAGCCGGATTTGTGAAGAAGAGATGCACCGTGTATTAAAAGCAGCGCAAAGGTTTTGCGGGTCAATGTCTGAACTGCCGGTTTCTTTCTCCTATGGAATTTCCGTTCACCGGCGTGGAGAGGATATTTACAAGGCAATTACCCTTGCGGATGAGATCATGTATCGGAATAAAGCGATATTAAGAGATGGGGATGCTGCAGATTAACTGATATGCCCAAAAAAGATAGAGATAATAGCGAAGCGGTTTTACACTGCTACGCTATTTTTATGTTGTTTCTATGATTACTATGAAAGCAAACCCTGGCGGGGAAAATGGGATACTGCCGGAGGAGGCTGTATGATTAACCAGTCCGTCCATACCCTGGATCTGCTGTATTACCTGGGAGGTTCCGTGAATGGTGTGAAAGCATCGGTGAGCCAGCTTCTGGACTATGGAATAGAAGTGGAAGATACCGTTATGGCAAATCTCTTCTATGAAAACGGTGCCAATGGTCTGTTTATGGCAACCAATGCAAATTATAAAAACGAAAGTGTACAGATCTCGATTCAATTGGATCAGGCGGAGTTTGCCATTATTGAAAATGTTCTTTATCGTATTAATCCAGATGGCAGCAGGGAACAGCTTGCAGAGGATGCAAAGTTTTTTGGCTCTAAATTCTATTACGGAGCCAGCCATGGGAAACTAATCAATAAATTCTATGATTCCATTGAAAAAGACAATCAGGATTATCTGCATGTCAAAGATGCATTAATGAGCATACGTCTGATTGATTCCATACAGGAGTCAGGGCGCACAGGCATGTTTGCTCCGTTAAAGGAACTATAAAATATGAGAGGAAATATTTGCAATGAAAAAAGGGTTAATTGGAATTCAAATGAGTACGATCAAGAATAAAGTTGATGAATTAGGGGCATATGAGACATTGAAAGCCTGTGCTGAGATGGGGTATCACTGTGTGGAGATCAGCCAGATACCTATGACTCCTGAAAATGTGAGTGATATAAAGAAGGCTTGTGAGGAATACGGCATTAAGGTAGCTGCCTGCAGCGCGTCTTTAGAACCCATGATGCCTGGCATGCCGGGAGAATATCTGACTACTGATTTTGATAAAATTGTGGCAGACTGCAAGGCATTAAACTGTGACTTGCTGCGCATTGGCATGCTGCCTGTCAACTGTATGGGCAGCCGTGATAAAGCTTTGGATTTTGTAAAGAGAGCGGATGACTATGCAGGGAAGCTGAAAGAGCACGGGATAGATCTGTATTATCACAACCATCATATCGAGTTTATAAAATATGATGGACAGTATTTGCTGGATATAATTAAAGACAATACCCGGTATATGGGGTTTGAACTGGATATTCACTGGATTCAGCGTGGTGGAGAAAATCCGGTAGAATTTATAAAAAAATATGCGGGCAGAATTCGGCTGATTCATCTGAAAGATTATCGGATCAGGGAAGTAAGGCTTCCAGAGGGTGCGTTTGACAGAACAACCTTTATGCAGGCATTTACTGATACCATTGAGTTTGCAGAATTGGGAGAAGGAAGTCTGCCTGTAAAAGAGTGTGTGGAAGCCGGGTTTGAAGGAGGAAGCGAGTATTTTTTAATTGAGCAGGATGAAACTTATGACCGTGATCCTTTTGAAAGTCTGAGGATCAGCCGGGATCATTTAATTGAATTAGGTTATAAGGATTGGTTTGAACTGTAATAACGGATTGATACAGTTTTGTCCTGTTGAGAAGAAAGAGTTCCTGGAAAGGGACTCTTTTTTTACTTACAAAAGGTCTTCTTTACATTCCAAAACTTTTTAAAGTGAATAATGTATGATAAATTATTATCAAAGTTTTCATGCAATTAATTAACTTAAAAAACTGTTATTAACAGCGAAAAAGTGAGGAGAATGATATGAAAAAAGGAATATTTGTGGGTGTTGCTGCGATGGCAGCAGCGGCAGCAGCTGTAATTGTATTATCTGGTCCGGCTTATAACAGCCTGGACAAATCCGGGAAAAAGAATGTTCAGGAAGCGGCAGCTGAAGGCACGATGGAACGTGAATCAAAAGAAAACGAAAAACAGGCAGACATCGTTATAATCGGGGCGGGGGGGGAGCCGGTATGACAGCGGCTGTTGAAGCCACACAAAAAGGAGCTACAAATCTGATTGTATTAGAAAAAATGCCCATTACAGGAGGAAATACCGTCCGTGCCACAGGCGGTTTAAATGCAGCTGAAACACCGTACCAAAAGGCTGATGGAATTGAAGATTCCATTGAGCTGTTTGTGGAAGACACCATGAAGGGCGGTAAAAATTTAAATGATCCAAAGCTTGTACAGGTAATGGCGGAGAAATCCGCAGACGCAGTTACGTGGGTCAACGAAATAGGCGGAGATTTATCGGTAGTAGGACAGTTCGGCGGAGCCAGTGTTAAGAGAATCCACCGGCCGTCTGATACCTCTGCAGTGGGCCCCATGCTTGTAAATGCTCTTAATGCAAAGCTGAAAGAATTAGATGTACCTGTATTTTTAGAGACGGAAGCAGTACATATCTTACTGAACGAAGAGGGCGCCGTGGTGGGAGTGCAGGCTGCAACAAAGGGTGGAGAGCCTTATACTATTTCATGTAAGGCTGTAATTTTAGCATCTGGAGGTTTTGGAGCCAATTCTGAACTGGTGGTAAAATACAGAAAAGATTTGGACGGTTTTTTTGCACCACCAACCACTCCGGTGCCACTGGAGACGGAATCGTTATGGCGGAAGAGCTGAAGGCAGGACTTGTAGATATTGATCAGATCCAGACTCATCCTACCGTGAATCCGGATACAACCGCCATGTACACAGAAGGCGTCCGTGGAAACGGAGCAATTTTAGTCAACAAGTCAGGAAAGCGTTTTGTCAATGAGCTGGAAACCAGAGATGTGGTTTCAGAGGCCATTTTAAATCAGGATGGAAAAACCTGCTTCATGGTGTTTGACCAGTCTGTAAGAGAGAGTTTATCTGCCATTGAAAAATATATCGGTCAGGGCATCATTACCCAGGCTGACACCCCAGAAGAGCTGGCAGAGGCAATCGGTGTTGATAAGGATCAGCTGAAAGCCACAATGGAACAGTATGCAACGTATCAGACAGGTGGCAAGGATACAGAATTTGGAAGAGAAAGCATGGAAGTTCCATTAAACATGCCTCCTTATTACGCCGGACTGTGCGCTCCAGCGGTTCATCATACAATGGGCGGAGTAAAGATTGATACAGCAACCCAGGTTCTAAAAGAAGACGGAAATGCAATTCCGGGACTTTTTGCAGCCGGAGAGGTAGTTGGAGGCGTTCATGGTGCAAACCGGCTGGGAGGAAACGCAGTAACTGATATTGTGGTTTTCGGAAGACTGGCGGGAAATGCTGCGTATGACTACGTTATGAAAACGGTGGGTTTACGGAAAAAACCATGAAGGCTTCAGGTGAAGAGGAAGCAGCACAGCCAGAAGTAAAAGGAAATTATAAGGACGGAGCTTATACAGGAACCGGAAAAGGCAATAACGGAGATATTACAGTAGAGGTTGTAGTGAAAGATGGAAGTGTGACTTCCGTAGAATTGACAGATCATCATGAGACTCCTGGAATCTATGAGGCAGCAGAGAAGACGGTCACAGCTGCCATTATCAGAACTCAGAGTACTGCTGTAGATGGAGTATCAGGAGCGACCAATTCTTCCAATGGAATCAAAGAAGCGGTTGCGGCTGCTCTTGAAAAAGCAAAATAAACCTTTATTATAATAGTAGTAAATAGAGCGCTGGAAAACATACCGGCGCTTTATTTGTTTGCTTTTCCCAGCCGGATTTACTTTTTAGAATAAAATGTATTTGAACTATTTGCAGTTCAACGTTATAATAGAAAAAATAATTTAGGGGAACTCTGTAGGATAAGGAAAGGAAGACAGGATGAAGACGGTCAGAGTAAGAGATGTGGTCATTGGCGAAGGTATGCCCAAGGTATGCGTTCCTATTGTTGAAATAAAACTGAAAGATGCGGTAACGTTTGCCGAAAAACTGGAAGCAGGCGGAGCTGATATAGCGGAATGGCGGATTGACTGGTTTGATGAGGCATATGAAATCAGTAAAGTTGTGGAAGCAGCAGGGTGTATCCGGAAAGCACTAAAGAAGATTCCTCTTATTGCAACCTTTCGGACTGCTGGAGAAGGGGGGAGAAAAGGAAATCAAGGTGGAGCAGTATATTGATTTAAATCTTGCTCTGATCCGCTCCGGTTATGTGGATGTCATCGATGTGGAATTGTTTTTTGATGAAAAAGCTGCAAAGATTCTTGTGGAAGAGGCTCACAGGCATGGGGTCTGTGTCATAGCTTCCAATCATGATTTTCAGAAAACACCGGAAAAAGAGGAACTGTTTCGCCGTGTTAAGCTGATGATTGAACTGGGCGCAGACATTCCTAAAATTGCGGTAATGCCTCAAAACGTGGAAGACGTTATGGTACTTCTGACAGCAACCTATGAAATGTCCCGCAATATTTCAGACCGGCCTGTCATTACCATGTCTATGTCAAAAGAGGGTGTGATCAGCCGGTTTTCCGGTGAGTTTTTCGGATCTGCACTGACCTTTGCAGCAGTTGGAAAAGAATCTGCACCTGGACAGATTGATGCAGGCAGTTTAAAAAAGATGCTTAGCCAGATTCATAATATTATTTCATAATTATTTGGTTTTTTTGCGGAAACTGCTTTAACAAAAAGGATCTTGACAAATAAAAGGAAACCTCATATACTAAAAACTAACTTCATATATAAATAAAAGCATTGATAAGAACAAGTAACAGTACGTAAAACCAGACAGAAAGCAGCCGGTTGATGAAAGGCGCATGGAAAACGGACTGCGAATACATCTTTGAGCTTCGCTCCCAAAGGCATGATTGCCCAGTAGGCGGCGACGGATTCCTGCACCCGTTATTGTGCTAGAGTATCAGACGGTACTTGAAGAGATAAGCAGCGTGAGCTGTTTATAAAAAAAGGTGGTAACGCGAGATTTTAACCTCGTCCTTTTAACAGGACGGGGTTTATTTTTTTGTAAAGGAGAATTGGAATGACAATCTACGAAGAACTGAAAGCCAGAGGGCTGTTAGCCCAGGTGACCAATGAAGAAGAGATCAGCAAAATGGTCAATGAAGGAAAAGCAGTATTTTATATTGGATTTGACCCAACAGCAGACAGTCTCCATGTGGGACATTTTATGGCTCTGTGTTTAATGAAACGTCTGCAGGAGGCAGGAAATAAACCCATCGCTTTAATCGGCGGAGGAACCGCTATGGTTGGGGATCCTTCCGGAAGAAGCGATATGCGTCAGATGATGACAGTGGAAACCATTGCCCATAACTGTGAATGCTTTAAAAATCAGATGAGCCGTTTTATTGACTTTTCTGAAGGAAAAGCAATGATGGTAAACAATGCGGACTGGCTGTTGGATTTAAATTACGTTGAATTCCTGCGGGAAATCGGTCCTCATTTCTCAGTAAACCGAATGCTCAGTGCAGAATGCTACAAACAGCGTATGGAAAAAGGATTAAGCTTCCTGGAATTTAACTATATGATCATGCAGAGCTACGATTTCTACGAGCTGTTCCAGCGCCATGGCTGCAACATGCAGTTTGGCGGAGATGACCAGTGGAGCAACATGCTTGGAGGAACCGAACTGATCCGCAGAAAGCTTGGCAAGGATGCCCACGCTATGACCATCACCCTGCTGTTAAACTCAGAAGGCAAAAAGATGGGAAAGACCCAGTCCGGTGCTGTGTGGCTTGATCCGGAAAAGACTTCTCCATTTGATTTCTTCCAGTACTGGAGAAATATTGCCGATGCTGATGTATTAAAATGTCTGCGTATGCTCACCTTCCTTCCTTTAAGCCAGATCGATGAGATGGATAGCTGGGAAGGCAGCCAGTTAAACGAGGCAAAAGAAATTCTGGCTTACGAGCTGACCAAGCTGGTACATGGGGAAGAAGAGGCAGAGAAAGCCAAAAAGAGCGCAAGAGAGCTGTTTACAGGCGGAAATGCAGAGAATATGCCGTTATGTGAGCTTGATGAAGCTGATTTTACAGATGGCAGTGTTGATATTTTGACCATTCTCCAGAAATCCGGACTGGCACCCTCCCGTTCAGAAGCAAGAAGAAATGTGGAACAGGGCGGAGTTACCGTAGAGGGAGAGACCGTGAATGATATAAAAGCTTCCTATACCAGAGAACAGCTGGCTGACGGAGCCGTTGTGCGTCGGGGTAAGAAGAAGTTTGTGAAAGTGATTGCCAAATAACGATTAATTAGTATAGAGAGAAAGGGCTGTATCCATATAAAACGGATACAGCCTTTTTTATGGCCATAACGCAGCCTTCTCCTGCTTTTTTATAGAAAGTGCAAAATTTAGTTTATCGTCATCACTTGTAAGACCCAGCAGATACTGATATTCATTTTTCAGCTTTTCATAGATACGAAGGATGGGCCTGCAGCGGACCGCTGTTGTTTCAAGAATAGAGTCCAGATTGGTGACTGCAATGGTTACAATATCCGGATCCACAAGCTGGTCGTTTTTCATGCTTTCCAGGATGGTTGTTATTTTTTCCAATGGATAGGATTCCTTATAACTTCTTGTTCCCGTAAGTGCACTGATAATATCTGCGATAGCAACCAGGCGTTCCTCATTTGATAAATCCTTTGCAAAGAGACCATCGGGATAGCCGGTACCGTTTAACTTTTCATGATGGCGCAGAGCAATCCGTTCCACTGCATCGTCGATGCTTCCGCCAAAGATCTCTTTCGTGAAACCAACATGAGTCCGCATGATATTCATTGCCTGTCGGCTTAGTTTACCGGGGTATTCAAGTATCTCTACCGGGACTGCTATTTTCCCCAGATCGTGAAGCAGAGCGCCGCAGAGAATTACATTTAAACGGTCTTCCGGATAGGAAAGAAGTTTTCCCAGTTCATAGCTGATGCTTGTGGTAGTGATGGTGTGGGTTACGGTATAGTGGCTTCTGAAATCGATAATAAAAAACCAGCATTTTTAAATAATCCGTAATCGCCTCTCCTGACAGTGGAATTCCGGTAAGAAACTGATTAAACTGACTGTCGGCTTTCCATTCTTCCTCAATGGAATTTTTAAAATCCAGTTTTTCCGCCAATTCTATAATGTGGGTGGCATAAACGGTTCCCTGGTCTCTTTTCAGTAGGGAAAGTGTCTCCTTCCAGGAACAATTCTGCAGAGACATTAATACATCGATTCGGTCTGCTATATGGATCAGCTGTCCCAAATCCTTCATTAAAGAATCCAGATTGCTTTGTTTTTCCAAAAAATCCCAGTTGAGATGGTGCAGGAGTACTGCGGGAGCGAAATCCTTTAAGGGCGAGAAGTAACGGATAAAAAGATATCCATAAAAAGAATGGTCCCAGACATCTTTTGTTTCAAACTGAAGCATTCGGGAGATCTCTTCTGTCTTGTAGGCTCCCACATCATGAAGCTGAGCCACAAAGCAGATGTTTCTCAGTTCTTCTTTTGTAAAACGGCCAGTTTCTCTAAGCATCTGGAAAACAATGTAAGACACATGGGAACCATGTTCTGTAAGCCGTGGATCTATGTAATTGCAGAAACGGCGAATGATGTTTAGAATGCTCTCGTTATTAATATCTTTGGTGTACTGAACCTGCATGCATGCGATTCTCCTTTCGTACAAAACTCTGTATCACAGTTTACCATATTCGACCAGATATGGAAAGAAGAGATTCACATCTTTGGTATGTAAATTTTAGATACAGCCGGGGAAAACGAGTTGAGAATAATGAAAAGCGGTTGTATAATAAACTGGTTAGTATCATGAGAAAGGTGCTTATGGAGGGAATCGCATGAAGAAAGAAACGACGGGTTACGTTCAACTGATTGAAGAAAGGTTAATTTACGACAATCCCCTTGCCAGACCGGAAGATATAGAAGGCTTCGTGGTAGAAGGAAAGGCATCAATAAGTTTTGAAGAAGGCAGTATGCGTTTAAAACAGTCTTGATGAGGAGCTAGGACAAAAAGCCAATTACGTTTTGTGGTGTCCCAAAGAATTTCCGGAAAATGTTAAAATAACATGGGAATTTAAGCCGGTTACAGATCAGGGGCTTTGCATTTTATTTTTTGCTGCGAAAGGGCGGAACGGGGAAGATTTATTTGATTCCTCCCTGGCAGAACGAACGGGAGAGTACCCCCAGTATCACAGCGGTGACATCAATGCATTCCACGTATCTTATTTTCGCAGGAAAGAGCCGGATGAGAGAGCGTTTCATACCTGCAATTTAAGAAAAAGCCATGGCTTTCACCTGGTTGCACAAGGGGCGGATCCTTTGCCTGGTGCAGCAGATGCACTAGACTTTTACCGGATATCCATACGTAAATATCATGGAGATATTCGATTTTCCATTAATGATATGATTGTGTTTGAATATAATGATGAGCTGGAATTGTTTGGGAAGCCATTAAAAGGCGGAAAGATTGGATTCCGTCAGCTGGCTCCGCTGACTGCTGATTACAGAAATCTGAAAGTATTTGAATTATGTTAACTGATTTAAAGTACAAAAAACTGTTTGCCATCAAAGACGGAAAATATGAAAAGCGCCTGTTTACCCAGTTTCTTCTGCTGGTAACGGTTCCACTTATTGTTATGGGACTGGTTTCTTACTTCATCTATGTAAATGGAGAGACAGAAAAAAGCAGACAGGCGCTGGAATCTTACTGCAATAGTGTGGCGAATGAGTATGAGAACCTTTTTTCCTCTGTCAGGGAATATTATCTGGACAGTACAAGCAGCACCTCCATCAAATGGCTGGTCAATCAAAAGGATGTTCCCTATTCCCAGTACAAAGAAGTGAGGCAGGCCCAGAACATGCTTCAGGGCAATTACTTTTTATCCAAATACATCGGTTTTTACAATTTTATTAATGTAAAAGAAGGATGGGTTCTCAGCAAGTTTGGAATGTATAACTATAACGATTTAAAAAACAGGGGAGAGACAGACCAGTTTTTACAGGATCAGAAAGAAGTTCCTTTGTCTCTTTACTGGCTGAACCGGACGGATGTATCAGGTCCCTATCAGGAAGGGGCCAAGGAATCCGGATTTATTGATACATCAGGAGAACTGCTCATTGTAAAGGAAGAGTACGCCAGTACCGGACTGGTCTACCTGCTGACGGTTCAGCTGAATATGAAGCAGCTTGGAACTCTGACTGAGCCATATCAAAAAATGGGTTATGATGTGACTGTGTTAAGTCAGGGGAAGGTCTTGATGGAAACCAATCCTGATTTTACAGCTGCTTTTTAAAATCGGGGAAGAGTGAGAAGACAGACGGAGGATTTTTTTCATCTCCCAAAGGAAAAAAATACCGTTATCGTGTCAGCAGTTCCGGCAGCAACGGTCTTGTTTACATAACTGGAATGGATACGGAGAAAATGAAACGGGGCGGTATTGTATTTGTGTTTGCTTCTGTGGCAGTTATCGCCGCGTTTGGAGTAATCCTGGTTCTTTTACGATTTGCTGCTTCTGTTTTTTCCGAACCTCTTTTAAAACTCCAGAGATTTGTGGATGATCAGAATGTGCAGATCAGGGAGTTGTTTGTATCAAACCTTGTAAAGGGCGAGCTGAATATGGACCGGATACAGGATACCATGAAGAAATATGGCATGGAGGCGTTTCATTCCTACCGCATGATCGGAGTTTCCTGTAAGTTTGACGAAAGAGAAAAGAGTTTAACCCAGGAGGAACAGGATGAGCTGAACAGAAAGATCCTGCTTGGCCTTCCGTTAGAAGTGAAGGAAGCTTTCTTTGTGGCTCCGGTAATCTATGAGCACACACTGTTATTTATGATTGGAGAAAACGATGATATAGAAGAGGATCATAAGACTGCGCTGGTCTATAAGCAGATGAAAGATTATATCATGGAGGCGTACGGATATCCCACCGCCTTTGGAATCAGCCGGACCTTCCATAAACTGACCCATGCCAGAAGAGCGTATGACGAATGCTCAGAGGCACTTCACAGCAAAAACCATGACCGGAATGAAAATGGTCCATCCCTGGTTCTTTATGATGATTATTCTCTTATGGATCCGGCTGGCAATGTTTATGACAGAATTGTGGAGGATGAGTTGATTCACGCTGTGGAAAGCTGTAATGAGGAAGAAGCCAGGCGTCTGCTGGATCTGATCCTGGAAAGGCTTGAAATCAAAGGGGCTTCCGGCATGGAGCGAACCTATTATGTCACCCGGCTTTTGACAGCCATCCTTGATATACCGGCAAAGGTTTCCATGCCCCTTTCTGATATTTGACAGCGAGCAGTACGATGTCTTAACCAAGGCATCAAGAATTTACGGAAAAAAGGAACTTTTCAGCTATTTATATACGGAAATACTCAATCCGGTGATGGAGGCCCTTAACAATTACCGGCAATTAAATTCCTGTGATATCGCAAAACAGGTAACAGCCATGATTAAAACCAGCAGCGGCAATATTACCCTGAATGAGTGTGCCGATGCCTTAAGCTATCACCCCAATTATATCAGCCGGGTGTTAAAACGGGAAAAGGGAATGTCATTTACGGACATGGTAAACGAAGAAAAACTGAAGATAGCAAAATATATGCTTTTAACCACCCAGGATCCCATCGCTGAAATTTCAGCCAGATTAAATTACAATAACGTACAGAATTTTATTCGTTTTTTTAAAACCCAGGTAGGAATTACCCCTCTGGCTTTTCGTAAAGAGCATCGGGAATAGGAAAAATCAGATGGAAACAAAATGATAATTCTAAAGGCCAAGCCTTGGAAACTCCTTATATTATAAGGGGATCCAGGGCTTTTTTGTGATAAAAATCAGGTTTGATTCTGATTATTTACAAAAGCAGATACCTGGTGTAGGATAGCCTCACAACAGGGGAGCAAATTTCATAAGACAATCCCCGTAATATTGAGGAGGAGAGACAATGAGTCAGAAAGCAGAACGTTTCGTTCCGCAAAAAAGGGGTGGATCCCTTAAACAGGCATACCGCTCTCATAAGTGGCTGTATCTAATGATTATTCCGGGAGTAATCTATCTTTTGGTTTTTCATTATCTGCCCATGGGTGGACTTGTCATGGCATTCCAGGATTTCAGCCCTTATAACGGAGACACCATGCTGGGGGCATTTTTTCACAGTCCGTTTGTGGGATTGGCAGTCTTCAGAAAATTTTTTACCGGGCCGGATTTTATTCGTATATTAACCAATACGCTTTCTATTTCCATAGCCAGCCTGATTTTTTATTTTCCAGCGCCCATTCTTCTTGCACTTTTATTAAATGAAATCAAGAATATGGCATTTAAAAAAGCGGCTCAGACAATGGTTTACATTCCCCATTTTATTTCCATGGTGATTGTGGCGGCTTTAACTGCCCAGCTGTTCAGTACAACCGACGGTCTGGTGTACCACTGGCTTACTGGAATATTTGGTAAAAGTCATGCTCCGGATATCATGTCCAATCCAAAGCTTTTTGTCTCCATGATTGTTGGTCAGAATATGTGGAAGGAAACCGGATACGGAACAATTATATTTCTGGCTGCTTTATCCGGCGTTGATGTACAGCTTTATGAAGCGGCTGAAGTGGACGGCGCAAACCGGTGGCAGAAAATGTGGCACATTACCCTTCCAGCCATTCGATCCACCATAGTAATTATGCTGATCTTAAAGGTGGGAACTATTTTAAATACCGGTTACGAACAGATTTTCCTGATGCAGAATTCCATGAATCGCGCCGTATCCGATGTGTTTGATACTTACATCTACACAAAAGGTGTTGTAAATGGCAATTATTCCTTGGCAACGGCAGCAGGTATGTTTAAATCCATTGTCTGTATGATCATGGTACTTGGGGCAAATAAGCTTGCTAAGCTGTTTGGGGAATCGGGATTCTATTAATGGGGAGGTTCATAAAATGGCAAACACGAAAACAATCAAAATAAAACGAAGTCCGGGAGACCAGTTGGTTCAGGTGATTATTTACATACTGGTAGCGGGATTTGCACTGGCTACCCTGCTGCCCTTCGTATACATTGTGGCAGGATCTTTTGCTACAGAACGGGAACTGACAGAACGGGCATTTTTCGTATTCCCGCACACCCTTTCCTTAAATGCTTACCAGTATATATTTAAAACAGGCGATGCAGTAAAGGGGATTATAAATTCTGTTTTTGTAACAACAGTGGGAGTAATCATTAATATGACGTTATCGGCTACCCTTGCGTATCCGTTATCCAGACCTTATTTTAAGGGAAGAACGTTCTTTACCAACATGGTTATTATCACTATGCTTTTTACCGGAGGAATGGTGCCTACCTATATGCTGGTAGCAAATATTCTTCATTTAAAAAATTCTTATTGGGCGCTGTGGCTGCCGGGTGCAATCAATCCCTTTAATATGCTTATTATTAAAAACTATTTTCAGGGATTACCATCGGAGCTTGAGGAGGCGGCCAGAATGGATGGATGCAATGATGGGGAAATATTTGTTAAAATCATTCTTCCTTTATCCAAACCGGTTCTTGCCAGTGTAGCCCTGTTTTATGCAGTTACTCACTGGAACTCTTATTTCAATGCAATGATGTATATTTCAGACAGCTCAAAGGAAGTAATTCAGATTGTGTTAAGGAGGATTATATTCCTCACTTCCAAGGTGGCCAATGAGAGCAGTTTCGATTGGGGAGCCTTTGGAATGCCGCCTCAGAAAGCGGTGAAGATGGCAACAACCGTAGTTGCCACCATTCCCATTTTATGTATTTACCCATTTGTTCAAAAGTACTTTACACAGGGCGTTATGGTTGGCTCTGTAAAAGGATAAATAAAAGTTTAAAAGGAGAAGTGTTATGATGAAACAGGTATGGAAAAAAGGCAATGGCAGTGACCCTTGCCGGTACAATGGCGTTGTCTATGGCAGGTTGCAGTTCCAAAACAACCAGTCAGACTGCAGGGGAGTCAAAAGAATCAGGAACGGCGCAGGCGGGAGAGGGAAAAGCATCTATTTCCATGATGGTTACCCAGTTTTATGGTACAGAGCTGAAAAATGATCACTCCGATGAAGTGATTAAAAAATTTCAGGATTATACCAATACCAACGTGGATTTCCGCTGGGAGGCAAACGACACCTATAATGAAAAGCTGGGTCTGGTGCTCATGGACAAAGATAATATGCCTATGATTATCACCGGAAAAGGAGATTTATCAGCTAACGTGGTTGATGCAGCAAAGAAAGGTGCGTTCTGGGATTTAAGCGAATTTATTAAGGACAGTGAAAGCTATCCCAATTTATCAAAAGCAGATCCCCAGGTATTAAAATCCATGACAGTGGACGGAAAAGTCATTGGACTTTACCGTGCAAGAGAAATCGGCAGATTTGGATTTTCTTACCGTACCGACTGGGCAGAAGCAGTGGGCATTACCCAGGCACCTAAAACAGTGGAAGATGTTTATAACATGCTTTATAAATTCACCTATGAAGATCCTGATGGCAATGGAAAGGATGATACATACGGGCTGGAAATGACCAAATATGTAGGACCAATCGATATTATGCAGTCCTGGTTTGGAACCGGCAATGAGTGGGTGGCACAGGATGGAAAGCTGATTCCTGTTCATCAGACAAAAGAATACAAAGAAGCCTTAACCTGGGTCAAGAAGATATATGATGATGGTCTGATCCGGAAAGACTGGGCAACTGTGGATTCCGGTACATTTGGTGATGCTCTTAAAAAGGGAGAAGCCGGTGCATTCGTAGATGTTATGGACAGTGCAAAAAGAATCTGGAATTACTATATTCAAAATGATATAAAATCAGTAACAGATCCGTCTAAGACAGCCACTATGACCATGGTAGGGCCGATTAACGGAAAAACACTGGCAACCAGCGGCTTTAATGGTTATTATCTGATCACCAAAGCAGGTGCAAAAACAGAAGAAGATGTGAAAAACTGCCTGCATTTCCTGGATAAGATGTGCGACAATGAAATGCTTGTGCTGGCTGATTATGGCCTTGAAGGTGTTACTTATGATTTAAAGGATGGCAAAGTAGTAGTGAGAAATGATCTGGAGGTTCAGCAGACTCCTCATACCGGATTAAATCAGACCATCTGCTATATTCCAAACCTTGCTTCGACGGAACCGGTTCTGGAAAAGACAGAACCAACCATTGCCCAGGATAAGGCATATGCAGAAAATAAAGGTTGCAGTCTTTAATCCGGCACTTGGTTATCTTGCTAATTCCGGTGTCAATGCAGAAGTAGGCACGGATATCGAACAGATTATTGATGATGCAAGAACCCAGTATATCTGTGGACAGATAGATGAAGCGGGTCTTGACGCAGCTGCCAAACAGTGGTTGGACAGAGGCGGTGACAGATTGATCGAAGAAATCAATCAGCTGTATCAGCAGGATACCGGAAAATAGGTTTGGCCTGGGCGGTGCGGATTCCTTGCAGGAGCCGTACCGCCTCTTTTGATGAAAAAGCGCAGTTTTGCGCAGACGGAGGATTATATGAAGCTGCATAATTTAAAAGACAGGCGAAAACGTGGTTACACCACCTGGGGCTGCATGTGGAATCAGGGAGAATGCGGAAAAAATCAGTCCTATGTGTTGAAAAACCAGGATGGGACTCAGGCTGCCATGCAGTCCAGAATTACGGCTTACTGGCCTGACGGCTCAGTCAAGTGGACAGCGCATTCTGCATGTGCAGACCAGCTTACCGATGAAATCCAGGTTCTGACTGCTGATGGAAATACACAGAACATATCCCGTAGCCTGATTATTAGCAAGGGAACAGAGGGGATGTTAATAAAAACGGAGGCTTTGTCTTTTTATGTTCCTTATAAAAGTTCTTTTTTATTTGAGGATTTAACAGTCCGTGGAGAAACCCGGGTATCGTCTGCAACCCCGGTACTTTTGCTGGAAGAACCGTTTACGAAAGATGAAATGATTGGGCGACTGCAAAAACAGTACCAGGGTTTTGTGGAGGAAGTCGCTCTGGAGGAGGAAGGACCGCTTCAGGCTGTTATTAAATACACAGGAGTCCATATTTCAAAAGACGGGGACAGAAAGCTTCCCTTTATTATTCGGCTTCATGTAGGTATGGGCAGTGAACGCCTTCATTTCACCCATACGTTTCTTTATGACGGGGATGAAAACAGAGACTTTTTAAAAGGAATCGGCCTGGAATTTTCCATTCCGGTAAAGGGAAGTATATATAACCGGCATGTAAGATTTGAAGGGGATTTTGGGACGGTTCATGAGGCACTGGCAGAGCTTTTAACCTGGAGGCCAAGGGTGCCGGAAGCAGTTTATTCCAGCCAGATGGCTGGAAAACAGTTGATTCTTCAGGGAAATGACAGAGAAATTGTGGATAAAGTCATGGAAGATATGCCGTTTTGGGATGAATATGATTTCTGTCAGGACAGTCCCAGTCATTTCCGGCTGAAGAAGAAAATGAAAGAGGAAGGTGTGTGTTACTTAGACTGTCTCCATGGAAGAAGAGCGGGAGGGGCTGCTGCTTTGGGAGGAGAAAACGGGAGTATGGGATTTGCTATCCGTGATTTCTGGCAGACTTATCCTTCCGGTTACACGTTTCGCAGTCTGACAGGAGAAGAGGCGAAAGCCACAGTCTGGCTTTATAGTCCTGCAGCAGAGGCAATGGATTTCAGACATTATGCCAGCCGAGGATATAACCAGGTATATTATGAAGGGTATGATTATAAGGGGGGCGGACCCCTTTGGAATTGCGTCCACCAGCGAATATTCTGTAGCGTTCTTTGATGAAGTCATTCCCAGTGAGGAAGAACTTCTGGAATTTTCAAATGAGGTGAATCATCCCCCGCAGTACGTGGGAACTCCGGAATTCTATCATGAGCACCGGGCGTTTGGATACTGGTCTCTGCCAAAACGGGATAGCGAGATGGAAATCTGGCTGGAAGACCAGCTGGAGAGGGCAGCTGTTTTCTATGAAAAAGAAGTGGATCAAAGAGGCTGGTACGGGCTTTTTAATTATGGGGATTTTATGCATACCTACGATAAGGAGCGCCACCAGTGGAGGTATGATATGGGCGGTTACGCCTGGGATAATACGGAACTGGTCCCCACACTCTGGCTCTGGCTTTCCTTTTTGCGCTTTGGAAGAGCAGAAACATTTTCCCTGGCGGAGAAGCTGACCAGACATGCTTCTGAAGTTGATGTATATCATATGGGAAAATATAAGGGGCTGGGCTCCCGGCATAATGTACGCCACTGGGGCTGCCCCTGCAAGGAAGCACGGATAGCCATGGCAGCTCATCACCGGTATTATTACTATATGACGGGAGATCACCGACTGGAGGATATTTTCGAGGAACTAAAGGATAATGAAAAAACGTTCCTTACAAAAGATCCACTGGCAGATTTTTATGATTCCTCTGAAATGGTCTATAAAAGCCATGCCAGAAGCGGACCTGACTGGTCTTCTCTTTGTGCAAACTGGCTGACCCAGTGGGAGCGGTTTGAGGATAACCGTTACTTAGATAAGATCCTTACGGGAATTGAGGATATAAAAAGGCTCCATTAAGACTGGTATCAGGACCGGACTTTGAATTTGACCCTGAGACCGTTCATTTAAGGTATATTGGAGAGCGGGCAGCAGGCGGGACACACCTGCAGATCTGTATGGGAGCTCCTCAGATCTGGCAGGAGATGGCGGATCTGCTTTCTGATCCAAAATGGAAGGAGATGCTGGCGGAGTACGGCAGATTCTATTATCTTCCAAGAGAAAAGCAGCTGGAGGAATCCGGTGGAATTATTGGTGACCGGGAGTTTTCCCTTCCGTTTATGGCAGCAGCCATGGGAGCTTATGGAGCCTGGTATTATAACGATGAAATGCTTGCAAAAATCACCTGGAGTCATCTTCTTCACGCTCTTCTTTGTGAAGAGAATCACAGCGGTTTCCAAACCACTGTGTTAAAAAACTGTGCAAACCAGGAAGAGCTTCGGGAGATTCCCTGGATTTCCACGAATTTTGCAGCCCAGTGGTGCTTAAATGTGATTTGCACTCTGGAATTTATCAGAGATCAGCTTCCGGAAAGTTTAGAGGAAGTGGACACCCTGATATCTGGAATGCCTTTTGAAAGCTTTCGGAAAGCCTAGACAGAGGGAGGAATTATTATGATAAGGCTGTTATCTATTAATCCACAGGAGTTTACCATTGCCTGGGATCCGGTCAATAAGACCAAAACTACCTGTATCTACTGGTCGGATCGGGAAACCAGTGAAAACTGTTATCGCCTGATGAAAGAGGTTCATGAAACGGATGAGAAGGAGTTTACCTTGAGAAAAGCAACTTTCATTCCCCACCATATTCTTATCTGCCACAAATCAGAAGATGGTTGTGTGCTGGAAAAAGAGTCCTTTGTTTCTCCCGTTCATTTTCATCAGGAGGAACAGCTGGAGAAACTTTCAAGAGGTCTGATTGCAGTTAAGGTGAAAAATGGAATCTTTTTAAGCTGGCGCCTTTTTCTGAATGAAGTGACTGGAGTATCAGACGGAGGAGATGGTCTTACAGGTGTGGATTTTAGAATTTACCGGGATGGAGTCAGTCTTGGGGTTGTGACAGACAGCACCAACTATCTGGATACCCAGGGCACGGAATCGTCAGTTTATTGTGTGGCGCCGGTCATTAATGGGGTGGAATCAGAACCCTGCGGATCAGTAAGGGTATGGGAGCATGATTATCTGGATATCCCGGTTAAAAAGCCAGCTGGGGGAGTGACACCATCAAAAGAAGCGTTCATCTATTCTGCCAATGACATGTCTGTGGCTGATGTTAACGGAGATGGAGAATACGAATATATAGTCAAATGGGACCCATCTAATTCCCATGACGTATCCATTTCCGGATATACGGGGAACTGTATTCTTGATTGCTATCAGATAGACGGAACCCTTTTATGGCGGCTGGATATGGGACCGAATATCCGGGCTGGTGCGCATTATACCCAGTTTATCTGCTACGATTTTAATGGAGACGGAAAGGCGGAAATGGCTGTAAAGACGGCTCCGGGAACCCGTATGACCAGATATGGAGCAGGCGGAGAGGTTGTGGAAGAATTCTATATTACCATGCCACAGGAGGACTGTAGCAGAGGGTACAGCCATAGTGATTCCTATGTGTCAGGATCTGAGGATTATGAAACCCACCTGCGCCGTTTGTTTGCCGGATGGCAGGAACAGCCGGAGGTAAAGGCGGGGCAATGGCCGGATACGTTAGAGGAATGCTTTCATATCCCGCCCCGTTGGAGTTATCCCTTAAATGAGGTCCAGCAAAAAGAGGCTGTCGATTACTTCCTTGATGTGTATGCGCCTGCAAGGAGTCCGAAAAACAGATTGAGAGAATGGGAGGGCTTTATTTTTCACGGACCGGAATATTTAACCATGTTTGCCGGTGACGGAAAAGAGCTGGATACCATCGTATTTCCATTTGAACGGGTAGATGACGGTCTGCGCTGGGGTGATTATGCCATGCCCCGCATCGAACCATGCAACCGGGTAGACCGGTTTCTGGCGGGAGTGGCCTATCTGGATGGAAAAAGACCTTATTTCATTACCTGCCGCGGGTATTATACCCGGGCGGCAATCGCTGCCTATTCATTTTTTGAGAACTGCTTTTTGAGGGAATGGGTGGCAGACAGCGGATTTGTTCCCATGAAAAATCCATTCTGTGACAATCCACATGAGAAATGGGGAACAGATCCGGTTTATGGGAAGATGGCAGGACAGGGAAATCATTCACTCTCTGTTGCGGACGTAGATGGGGATGGCTGCATGGAAATCATCTACGGAGCTGCCTGTATTGATCATGACGGGACTCTTTTGTACAGCCTGACAGGACTTCTCCCTGACGGGAGAGAAGCAAAACTGGGGCATGGAGATGCCATGCATGTGGCAGATATTGATCCGGACCGCCCTGGATTTGAGATATTTGCCGTATTTGAGGGAGCAGAAAATGCCCCATATGGCTATGCACTGCGGGATGGGGAAAACGGACAGATCATTTTTGGAAAATATGCCGAAGAAGATCTGGGCAGATGTATGATTGGAAATGTACTGAATGGAGTAAGAGGATTGCAGTGCTGGGTAAACGGAGAGGGAACCTATGATTGTCATGGTGAATTGATGAAACATGAAACTCTTGGAACCAATATGTCCATACGGTGGGCAGGAGATTTATCCACCCAGATTACAGACGGAACAGATTATTTAAGCCAGCATCCCACAGGTGTAATAAACGACTGGGTTCATGGCACAATGCTCCGTCCGGAGCAAACGGCTACAAACAATGGAACTAAGGGAAACCCATGCCTGGTGGCAGACATTTTTGGAGATTTCAGGGAAGAGATACTTGTGAGAACAAAGGACAGTTCTGCCATACGAATTTATACCAACACGGAAGTAACCCGACATAAACTGTTTACACTCATGCACGATACTCAGTACCGGTGTGGAGTGGCATGGCAGAACAACTGCTATAACCAGCCATGCTATCCTAAATTTTATTATGGAACTGATATGGATTTTCGCCGTGTACTTCCTTTTATGCAGCGAAAGCCTGTTATATTTCTGGCAGGTGACTCCATTACACAAAGCTATGGGGAGGAAGAGAAAAGCAGACCGGAATGGGAGAAAAACTGCTCTCCTGCCTGGATCATGGCAGCGCCCATCAGATCAGGCGCTGTACTGCGGGATCATTTCCCCAGGAAACAAGATACGAGAGCAGGAGACTTGTAGTGGATAACTGCGCAATGGCAGGAAGATCTTTAAAAACATTTTTAGAAGAAGGAAGACTGGAGGATATAAAAAGGCGAATGAAGCCAGGGGACTATCTCTTTATCCAATTTGGGCACAATGATGCCGCCGCTTCAAAAGATGACCGGTATGTTCCACTTGGGCGGCTATCTGAATATCTGGAACTCTATGTGGAAGCGGCACTTGAAAAAGGCGGTTACCCTGTTATCATCTCCCCTGTCTGTCTCTGCCCCTTTGATCGGGACAGGAAGGGGGAAAAGGAAGAGATTGCCCGTCTTCTTCCGGCTTACAGGGATGAGATGAAAAGATTTGCAGAAACAAGATCGGTATTGTTTGTGGATTTATATGGCTTATGTGAGGAGTTTCTGTGGAAAGCAGGAGAAAAAACGGCAGTAAAATGCTATACGGAAGATCTGGTTCATTTATCGGAAATGGGTGCCGGTATCTTTGGGCAATTATTGGCAAATGAAGGAAAAAGATTTATAATAGATGGAAAAACGGAGGTATAAGTGATGGGGAAATTACATTATGATGAGACAAGAATTACAGATGCCATGAACCTTATTCTGGAACGGACCAAGAGAATGGATATGTCCTGGGACTGGCCCTGCGGAGTGGCATATTACGGGCTGGCAGAAGCTTATGAGGTAACAAAGAATGAATCATATTTAAACTTTTTAAAGGAGCGGGTAGACGAACTGATGGAACTCGGAATTCCGGTTCTGACAGTTAATACCTGTGCCATGGGGCACTGCCTTATTACCCTTTACGAAGCCACTGGAGAAGAAAAGTATATGGATGTAATCCGGTTAAAGACCCGTTATTTAACGGAAGAAGCACTTCGATTCGGTAATCACGTCCTTCAGCATACCGTATCAGCAGACAATGATTTTCCAGAACAATGCTGGGCAGATACTTTATTTATGGCTGCATTCTTTCTCCTCAGAGTGGGTGTTATGACGGGCGATGAGGCCATGATAAAGGATGCCTTAAATCAGTATTACTGGCATATTCAGTATCTTCAGGATGAAGAAACCGGACTTTGGTATCATGGTTACAACAATATCACCAAGGATCATATGTCTGGCTTTTACTGGGGAAGAGCTAACTGCTGGGCAGCCTACACCATGAGTAAGGTGGGATTGATTCTTCCTCAATGCTATCTGTATCCCCAGTATTTGGAAATCGTTGGAAGTATCAATGAACAGCTGTCTGCGTTAAAGGGACTGCAGACGGAGAATGGGCTTTGGAGAACCATTTTAAATGATGAAGAATCCTATGAGGAAGTATCAGCCTCTGCGGGCATCGCTGCAGCCATGGCATTAAAGAGAAATCCTCTTCACATCAAATATGTGGAACGTTCCATAGAAGGGATTCTTTCCCATGTGGCAGCAGACGGAAGAGTGACCGATGTATCCGGAGGCACAGCAGTGATGAAGGACCGGGAAGGCTACCGGAATATATCAAAGAAATGGATTCAGGGCTGGGGACAGGGAATGGCACTGGCATTCTTTTGCGCGGTACTGAATTACGATAAGATTGCAGGAGACGGAGCATTATAATGATGGAAAATATGAAAAATATCTATATCTGCTATCCGGAAGGAAAGCACAAGGCACTTACCATGAGCTATGATGATGGGAGACTGGAAGACAGAAGGCTGACCCAGCTGTTTAATCAATATGGAATCAAGGGTACATTTCATATCAACTCAGGACTTGCAGATCAGGAGGAAAGGCTGAAACCAGAAGAGTGGAACGAAGTATATAAGGGGCACGAAATTTCCTGTCACACCGTGCTCCACCCAACCATAGCAAGATGTCCCCTGCCTTTGACTGCACTTCAGGTATTGGAGGACAGGCGAGGATTAGAACGGGCAGCCGGTTATCCGGTCCGTGGAATGTCTTATCCCAACGGTTCCTACACGGAAGAAATTGTAAACATGCTTCCCAGTCTTGGAATCGAATACTGCAGATTGGTGGGCAGCACCGATGATTTCTCCATGCCTGAAAATTTTCTGAAATGGAAAGCCACCTGCCACCACAACCATAACCTGTTGGAAAATGGAAGACGGTTCATGGAGCTTAATAAAACCCAATACCTCTATCTGATGTATGTCTGGGGACACAGCTATGAATTTCCCAGGGATGACAACTGGGAGCTTATGGAAGAATTCTGCCGCATGACCGGGCAGCGGGAGGATACCTGGTATGCAACGAATATTCAGATTGTGGACTATATGAATGCGGCAGGGTCACTGAAATATACCATTGACGCAGACTTTGTATATAATCCATCCGCAATGGATGTCTGGATCAGTGTAGATAAAACAATCGTGAAAGTGCCTGGCGGAAGCCAGATCATGATATAAAATCTGTCTCTGTTTACATTTCAAAGAGATGCTGGAACAGAATTTTAACACCCATCACTATTAAAATGATTCCCCCGGAGAATTCTGCTTTTGATTTAAAGCGTGAACCGAAAACATTCCCTACTATTATTCCAGCAATAGAGAGGGTAAAGGTGGTTGCTCCGATAAATGAAACAGCAGGAATGATCTGAACCTTTAAAAAGGCAAAGGTCACACCGACGGCTAATGCGTCTATACTGGTGGCAATGGCAAGCATTAACATATTTTTTGGATCCAGGGAGCAGTCAGCACATTCCACTTCTTCTTTACTAAAGGATTCTTTGATCATATTAATGCCGATAATACCCAGAAGGACAAAGGCAATCCAGTGATCGTAGGAGGTAATGGTTTCCTTAAACTGGGAGCCAGATAACCGATAACCGGCATTCCTGCCTGAAAGCCCCCAAAATATAAACCGGCAATAACTGCATTTTTCCAGTTCATCTGAGGCATACAAAGACCTTTGCAGATTGAAACGGCAAATGCATCCATGGACAGACCCAATGCAATGATAAATAACTCCAATAATGACATGTGATTTTCCCCCTGTATATGGTATCTAATTATATGTGTCAGAGGGAGAATATAATAAAAAGACTTATCTGTGTGTACAGAAATGAACACACAGATAAGTCTCGTCTTTTTGTATGGAAAACAAATTAGCACAGCCAGACAGAAAAAACTGTCAGTATGTTGACTTTGCAGGCATCTTACCTGACCCGGGAAGATGCTGACTACTCCCTCATCCTTTGCTAATTCTATCGTATGGGGTAACTTATGTCAAGATTAAATCAGATCATCTATTTACAAAAGTGGAATTTTATGGTATATTCTTTCTGATTTTGAAACCAGGGAGGAAATAGTATGGATGATTTAATAGCTGTTATAATTTTTATTGTTTTTCTTGGAGTATTGTTTTTTATCAACGGGCTTTATATGAATTTTATGGGTAAAGTGCAGCAAAACAATATTAAAAAAAGAAAAATTACAAAAGGAAAAATAAAAGACAAGAAGCTGATTTATTTTTATAAAACCACGGACAGAAACCGTAAAAATAAAATTCTTGCGTTTCTGGCATATGGAATATATTACCGCTCATTTTTAAAATTAAATGAAGCAAAATATCAGTTATTCAAAGAAGAAGTAGAGCGAAGAGGATTAATGAGCCAGATTTAATATAATTCTTGTCATACATAGAAAGAATCCGGAAAGAAGGGGCTGTGAAATAACTCCTCAATAAAATAGGACTTTCCGATGCACGTTCGTGCATCGGAAGTCCTATTTTTGTGGTATAATTTAACTATGACGAAAAACAATACCATAGATTATTTTATAACAAAACAAGCAACTTTACCACTGTTTATTTCAGATTTTCTAGATATTTGTGATCCGGTTTTAACATTTGATCAATTCATGGAGGGAATTAATTTAACAAAGTACCTGAAATGCCTGCCTGAGTATGAAACAGGACGTATCAGATATAATCCGATTAACATGCTAAAAAACGGTACTCTTTGGGTTTATGACTCAGGGTATATGTCACTTAGAGAACTGGAGGACAGCTGTAAAGTTAATATTAGATTTATGTATCTCATGGATCATGAACATCCGACTTACCGTACCTTTGGATATTTCATTAACGAAGTTCTCGCCAGTTCAATAAAAGAAATCTTTTATGATATCAATCAAAAGATCTTTGCAGATGAGCACGTGGATCTTAACCATATCTACATCGATGGCTCAAAGTTTGAAGCAAATGCAAACAAGTATTCCTGGGTATGGAAGAAGGCAACAGAAAAATCAAGATACCGACTTTATGAAAAGATAACGGCTTTGCTGGAAGAAATCAACAGTACGTTAGCGTTCTCAGGACTTAAGATGTTAATAAATACGGAATACATTCCAGAAGAATTAAAAGAAATGGGATCTCGTTACGCTGATTTCTTTGAACTGGATTGTATAACATTTGTTTACGGGGAAAGGTCATCGAAAGTCTGTTCAGCAGAGACAGTATGAGACTTTGTTGCAATACGCATCCAAACTGGAAGAGTATGTAGAAAAGGTGTCTATCTGTGGCCCTGATCGTAACAGTTATTCAAAAACAGATCATTCAGCTACGTTTATGCGTATCAAAACGGACTATATGGGAAATGATCAACTGTTACCCGCCTACAATGTACAGGTAGGTGTGGCAGATGAATACATAGCGGTCCTTGATGTGAATCAGTACCGTTCGGACATGGATTGTTTTATACCGCTTATGGAAGAATTCAAACGAACGTACGGATTTTATCCGGGAGTATCCGACTGCTGATGCAGGATATGGATCTTATAATAATTACTTGTACTGCGAACAGCATGGAATGAAGAAATATATGAAGTTTCCAATGTTTAAAAAAAAAGAAACTACCGATAATAAGTATCATGAAGATTTATTTCGAGCTGTAAATTTTAAAAGAAATGAACAGGGAGATTTAATCTGTCCAAATGGAAAAAAGATTTGTATTTTCATATCGCAAGTACGTGAAAGGAAATCAATACGGACGTCAAGAGGAAGTCTACACTTGTGAGGATTGCAGCGGATGTCCTTATGTAAAACAATGTAAGAAAACAGACAAAAACCGAACCATTCGATTAAATGAAGAATTAACATCGTTTCACAAAGAAGTGATTGAAAATCTCGAAAGTATCCACGGAGCCCTTCTTCGGATGAATCGATCTATTCAAGCAGAAGGAACTTTTGGAATCATGAAAAAATGATAGATGGTATAAAAGAATCGTAAGAAAAGGCATTGAATCTGTCAAGCTGGAGATTTTTTTTTTAGTTGCTATAGGTCAAAATCTTTACAAATATCATAACAAGAAAATGAGAATATTCAAGGCAGCGTAGCATAGAATTGTCCCTCCACCTTGGGGTAGGGGCAATTATACTCATTTTTAATTATCTTGATCATTTGAAAGGAGGATTCTCTTCCAAGCTATCGCTCAGAAGAGAATCCTCCTTTTTCGTAGAGACTTATTTCACAGCCCCTTTTTTTTTTGATAATAGTTGACTAATCAACTAAATCCTGATACAGTTAGAAATTGAATAAAAAAGGCGGTAATAAAATGGGGAATGAATCAATGAATTTAATGATGCTCAACAGTAAAATATATAGAAATACGCAAAGCTATTTAGACAAAGTACTAAAACAATATGATTTAAGCAGCGGATCGTTTCGCTATTTATTTATAATGGAGCAAAATGAAGGATTATGTCAGAGCCGGATCAGTGAACTGATTGGACATGATAAAGCAATGTCTGCCAGAACCATCAGCAGGCTGACAGAGGTTGGTTATGTAGTGAAAATAGAAGATCAATTGGACAGCAGGGCATATAAATTATATCTCACTGATAAAGCAAGGCTCATTCTTCCTCAGATCAGAAAGGAGATAGATAAATTAATAGAACTTATTACTGGTGAATTAACTGCAGAGGAAAAGGAAATCACGTTGTCTTCCCTGGTTAAAGTTCTAAATAAAGCGCTTGAATTGAACACATAAGAAAGGGACTAAAATGGAAGAAGTAAAAAAAGAAATAAATGGTCGGTACTAATTATTGTTGTATTATCGACTTTCATGTCAACATTAGACAGCAGTATCGTTAATGTGGCACTGCCCCGTATGGCAGATTCTCTGGGCGTTACCACAGCCAGCATCCAGTTCGTTGCCACAAGCTATCTGATTGTAATATCGGGTACCGTTCTGATTTTTGGAAAACTGGGAGATATGTTTGGCAAGACGACCATGTTTACCCTTGGCGTTATTGTTTTTACCATTGGCTCACTCCTGTGCGGTTTGTCCCATTCCTACTGGTTTTTAATTATAGCCAGAGCCATTCAGGCAATTGGTGCGGCGGGTACCATGGCAAATAACCAGGGGATCGTTACGGAAGTCTTTCCTGTTCAGGAAAGGGGAAAGGCACTGGGACTACTTGGGACGGCAGTTGCACTGGGGTCTCTGGTAGGACCCGGACTGGGTGGAATGATTGTAGGAGTACTAAGCTGGGAATATATTTTCACCATTAATGTTCCCATTGGTATCCTTGCAGTAATAGGAGCCTTCTTTCTGCTTCCAAAAACAAAGACAAAGGCCAATGGCAGAATGGATTTATATGGTGCGATTCTGTTTATTGTGACTATTGTTTCTTTATTTGGTGCACTGAGTGAGGGACTGAATCTTGGATTCGGAAACCCCCTGATTTTAACAGGATTCTTTCTTGCAGCAGTTAGTTTTGTAGTATTTCTGGTTGTAGAGAAAAAAAGGAAAGATCCCATGATTCAGCTGGATATTTTTAAAAATGGTCTTTTTTCCTTAAGCATATTCTGCGGTTTTATCAGTTTTGTTGCCATGTTCTGCAACAATATCATACTTCCTTTTTATTTACAGGATGTTATGGAGTTTTCACCTCAGAAGGCAGGCCTTATCATGATGGCTTATCCGCTGATTTTAATGGTGGTAGCACCTGTGAGCGGTCATCTTTCCGATAAAATAGGTTCTGAAATTCTTACCTTTATCGGACTTGTTTTCACCAGTGTGGGGTTGTTTTCCATGTCCTTTTTAAATGAAAATTCAGCCGTAATTACCATGGTCAGTCTGATTGGAATTATGTCTGTTGGAATGGGACTGTTTCAGTCTCCCAATAATTCCCTTATCATGTCCACGGTATCCCGTGATAAGCTTGGAGTGGCAGGAAGCATCAATGCTCTGGTGAGAAATGTGGGTATGGTATGCGGAATTGCTCTTGCTACCACACTTTTGTATGGGATGATGAGCAGCAGGCTGGGATACCGGGTAACAGACTATATCCCGGGTAGAAATGATGCCTTTTTATATGGCATGAATATTGTTTATATCACTGCATCTGCCATTTGCATGCTGGGAGCGGTTTTAACATTTTTCAGGTTAAAGAGAAAAAACATCACAGCCATGGCTGGGAAATAAATTATAAAAAAACATTGCATCGGGAAAAAGATTGTGATATTATAAGTGAAATTCATTGTAGTGAAGTCTTGAACTGTTTAAAAAATTTGAAAACAGGGTATGATGAAGCTACAGAATGAAATAAATACTATAAAGGCAGAGAAGGAGACTCTGGCCTATGGATCCGGACAGGAAGATTGCGTCACCGACTGAGAGCGCTTTCACGAGAGACTTGGCTATGGGAACACTCCGGAGCCGATAGATCGAAGCGGCTGGTACTGATTTGTACCGGTGACATGAGTAGGTTTGTCCGTATACATGCGTTAAATGTTTGAGTGGAGATATCTTTATCTCAATGCGGGTGGTACCGCGGGAGTCTATTGAATAGTAATCCCGTCCCGGAATATGTAACTGTATTCCGGGACGGGATATTTTATTGTCATAAAATATTTCTCCGGAATCAAAGCAATTACATTCAGGTAAGGAGAAATCAATCATGGAATTTATCAGTGGTGTAAAACAGAAAGAAACAGTGGGAATCCAGGAAATTATATCTGGTGATTATGCAGGAAAGACAGTCCGAATGGAGGGAAGTGTCCATACCATTCGTGACATGGGTGATGTGGCTTTTATTATTTTGAGAAAAGCCGAAGGTCTGGTACAGTGCGTATTTGAAGACGGAAAAACAGCCTTTGATTTAAACCAGCTAAAAGAAGAGTCTGCAATTCGTGTTACCGGTGTGGTAAGCGGCGAGGAGCGGGCACCTCATGGATTTGAAATCAGGCTTCAGGAAATAACCGTGTTGTCACAGCCGGCAGAAGTGCTTCCTATCGCCATCAGTAAATGGAAGTTAAAAACCTCTTTGGAAACAAAGCTGGGTCTTCGTCCCATTACCTTGCGAAACCCCATGGAGCGTGCAAAATTCCGAATTCAGGAAGGAATTGTAAGAGGCTTCCGGGATTTTCTTCATTCCCAGAATTTTACCGAAATCCGTACACCAAAGATTGTAGCCCGGGGCGCAGAAGGCGGATCAAACGTATTTAAACTGGATTATTTTAATAAAAAAGCAGAACTGGGTCAGAGCCCGCAGTTCTACAAACAGACTATGGTTGGCGTATATGACCGGGTATTTGAAGTGGCACCCGTTTTCCGCGCAGAGAAACATAATACAACCAGACACTTAAATGAATATACCAGCATGGATTTTGAAATGGGATACATCGACAGCTTTGAGGAGATCATGGAAATGGAAACAGCCATGTTACAGTATGTCTTCGAGCTTCTTTGTGAGGAATATGCACAGGAACTTGCCATGTTAAAGATCGCCCTTCCTGATGTAACCAACATTCCTCAGGTCCGTTTCGATAAAGCAAAAGAGCTGGTATCTGAAAAATATAACAGAAAGATTAGAAACCCCTATGATTTAGAACCGGAGGAGGAAGTTTTAATCGGCCGTTATTTTAAAGAAGAGTATGGCAGTGATTTCGTATTTGTCACTCATTATCCTTCCAAAAGCGTCCGTTCTATGCCATGGATGATCCGGCAGATTCTAAATTCACCTTAAGCTTTGACTTACTCTTTAAGGGACTTGAGATCACAACCGGAGGACAGAGAATTCATGATTATGATACCATCATAAAAAAGATGGAGACAAGAGGAATGAATCCGGAGGACATCTCTTCCTATTTAATGATATTTAAGTATGGTATGCCTCCTCACGGCGGACTGGGAATTGGTCTGGAACGTCTGACCATGCGTCTTCTTGACGAGTCAAACGTCAGAGAGACCACACTGTTCCCAAGAGATGTTACCAGACTGGAACCGTAATTAGGCGAAAAGGAGAAGAAAAGAAATGGCGCACATCATTGATGATGAAACAATCGAGTATGTAGGCATTCTCGCCAAGCTGGAGCTTGATGATGCAGAAAAGGAAGCGGCTAAAAAGGATATGGGCCGTATGCTTGATTATATTGATAAATTAAATGAACTTGATACAGATGGGGTGGAACCCATGTCACATGTATTTCCGGTTTACAATGTTTTCCGGGAAGATGTGGTGACGAACGGAGATGACAGAGACCAGATTCTAAAGAATGCACCGGAAAGCAAAGATGGAGCGTTCAAAGTGCCGAAGACAGTGGAATAGGGGGAATTAAAATGACAGCAAGCGAAATATTGTCCCTCACAGCGGTACAGCTGGGGAAAAAAGATAAAAGAGGGAGAGGTTACCTCCCCTGAGGCTGTAAAAGCCGTTTTAGGCCAGATTAAGGCCATGGAACCGGAGCTTAACAGCTACGTAACCATTGATGAAGAAGGTGCCTTAAAACAGGCAGAGGAGATCCAAAAGCGCATTGAATCAGGAGAGCTGACTGGTCCTCTTGCCGGTGTTCCGGCAGCGGTTAAGGATAACATCTGCATGGAAGGACTGAAAACTACCTGCAGTTCTAAGATCTTATCCGATTTTGTTCCTACCTACAATGCCAAGGCAGTTGAGAATCTAAAACAGGCGGGAGCCGTAATCATTGGAAAGACCAACATGGATGAGTTTGCAATGGGAAGTACAACGGAAACCTCTGCATTTGGCGTTACCAGAAATCCATGGAATCCGGAGCATGTTCCCGGCGGTTCTTCCGGTGGTTCCTGTGCGGCAGTAGCAGCGGCAGAGTGCTTTTTCGCTCTGGGTTCTGATACAGGCGGATCCATCAGACAGCCAGCTTCCTTTTGCGGAGTTACGGGTTTAAAGCCAACTTACGGAACGATTTCCCGCTATGGCCTCATCGCTTACGGTTCCTCCTTAGATCAGATCGGACCGGTAGCAAAGGATGTGACTGACTGCGCAGCCATTCTTGAGGTTCTGGCTTCCCATGATGGTATGGACAGTACTTCCGTACAGCGGGAGGATTATGAATTTACCAGGTATTTAACCGGTGAGGTAAAAGGCTTAAAGGTGGGAATTCCTGCTGATTATATGGGAGAAGGACTGGAGCCGGAAGTAAAAGAAGCCGTTTTGAAGGCTGCAAAGGTACTGGAAGAAAAGGGTGCCGTTGTAGAAACCTTTGATCTTGGCATGGTGGAGTACGCCATTCCGGCATATTATGTAATCGCTTCTGCAGAAGCCAGCTCCCAATCTGTCCCGTTTTGACGGTGTAAAATACGGATACCGTGCGAAGGAATATACAGGACTTCACGGCATGTATAAAAAAAGCCGTTCTGAGGGCTTCGGACCGGAAGTAAAACGCCGTATTATGCTGGGCTCTTTCGTACTCAGCTCCGGTTATTATGACGCATATTATTTAAAGGCATTGAAGACAAAAGCGCTGATTAAGAAAGCCTTTGATGAGGCATTTTCCAAATATGATGTGATTTTAGGACCTGCGGCACCGACCACAGCACCAAGACTGGGCGAAAGCTTAAGCGATCCTTTAAAGATGTACCTGGGAGATATCTACACAATCTCAGTAAACTTAGCCGGACTTCCTGGTCTGTCCGTTCCCTTTGGAACAGATGAGAAGGGACTTCCCATCGGCGTACAGCTGATTGCAGACTGTTTCCAGGAAAAGAATATTTTAAGGGCTGGTTTTGCAGTAGAGCAAAGCAGAACCTACGAGATGCCATTTCTGGCAGCAAAGGCAATGAAAGAAAAGGAGGAGAAGTAAATGAGCAAACAGTACGAAACAGTGATTGGTCTGGAAGTTCACGTTGAGCTTGCTACAAAAACAAAAATCTTCTGCTCCTGTTCCACAGAATTTGGCGGAGCACCCAATACCCACACCTGTCCGGTCTGCACCGGTATGCCGGGATCTCTTCCCGTTCTGAACAAACAGGTGGTGGAATACGCCCTCACAGTAGGCCTTGCAGCAAACTGTCAGATTAACCAGAATTGTAAATTTGACCGTAAAAATTATTTTTATCCTGACAATCCCCAGAACTATCAGATCTCCCAGCTTTATCTTCCCATCTGCCACGACGGATATGTGGAGATTGATACAGCTGCGGGAAAGGAAAAAGGTAGGAATTCATGAGATTCATATGGAAGAGGATGCTGGAAAACTGATTCACGATGAATGGGAAGACTGTTCCTTAGTTGATTTTAACCGAAGCGGTGTTCCGTTAATTGAGATCGTTTCCGAGCCGGATATGAGAAGTGCAGATGAGGTAATCGCTTACTTGGAGAAGCTGCGTTTAATCATTCAGTACTTAGGCGCCTCTGACTGCAAACTGCAGGAAGGTTCCATGAGAGCTGATGTAAACTTATCGGTAAGAGAAGCAGGCGCCGCCCAGTTTGGAACAAGAACTGAGATGAAGAACTTAAACTCCTTTAAAGCCATTGCCCGTGCCATTGAAGGGGAGAGAAAGCGCCAGATCGAGCTGATTGAGGACGGGAAAGCAGTGGTTCAGGAAACCAGGCGCTGGGATGACAATAAGGAGTCTTCTCATGCCATGCGTTCCAAAGAGGATGCGAAAGATTACCGTTATTTCCCGGATCCTGATCTGCCGCCTATTTCCATAAGTGATGAGTGGATTCAGAGCATTAAGGAGAAGCAGCCGGAACTGCGGACAGAGAAGATGGCAAGATACCAGGAGGAATATAGTCTTTCTGAATACGATGCGGATATTATTACCGGATCCCAAGCACATGGCAGATATATTTGAACAGGTTACAGCCATCTGTCAGAAGCCGAAAGAAGCAGCAAACTGGCTGATGGTAGAGGGCATGAGACTGTTAAAAGAACATGAGATGGAAATGGAAAATATGACATTTTCTGCGGAAAATCTTGCAAAACTGATTGTTTTAGTGGATAATGGAACCATTAACCGCACGGTTGCCAAGGAAGTGTTTGAGCAGATTTTCTTAAATGATATCGATCCGGAACGTTATGTAGAAGAAAAGGGTCTGAAAGTCGTAAGCGATGAAGGTGCCCTTAAATCTGCCATTGAGGCGATTCTTGCTGCAAATCCCCAGTCTGTGGAGGATTACCGGAACGGAAAAGAGAAAGCCATGGGCTTTCTGGTTGGTCAGACCATGCGTTCCATGAAAGGAAAGGCTGATCCGGGAGCGGTCAACCGAATTCTGAAGGAACTGTTAGGTTAGAGGAATCTTTATGAGGAGGAAGAAATCTATGAAGCCGTATGTTGAGATGACAAAGGAAGAGTTACAGGAGCTTAGAAAGGAACTTTCTGCACAGTATAAGGAGTTTCAGGGCAGAGACTTAAAGCTTGATATGTCCAGAGGAAAGCCAAGTGCCGAGCAGCTGGATATTTCCATGGGAATGATGGATGTGTTAAGCAGCAGTGATGATTTAACCTGCGATGACGGTACAGACTGCCGCAATTATGGTGTGCTTGATGGGATCAAGGAGGCAAAGGAACTTCTTGCCGATATGATGGAGGTTGCACCGGATCACATTATTATTTATGGCAATTCCAGCTTAAATGTAATGTATGATACCGTTTCCCGTTCCATGACCCACGGTGTTATGGGAAGCACTCCCTGGTGTAAGCTGGATAAAGTGAAATTCCTTTGTCCTGTACCTGGATATGACAGACATTTCTCCATAACGGAATACTTTGGAATTGAGATGGTAAACGTACCTATGACTCCAACCGGCCCGGATATGGAACTGGTAGAGCAGCTGGTGGCTGCAGACGATTCCATCAAGGGTATCTGGTGTGTGCCCAAGTACTCCAATCCTCAGGGAATTTCTTACTCCGATGAAACCGTACGCCGTTTTGCCCGTTTAAAACCGGCAGCAAGCGACTTCCGTATTTACTGGGATAACGCGTATACCATTCACCATTTATACGATAACGAGCAGGATCATTTAATTGAGATTCTGGCAGAATGTAAAAGAGCCGGAAATCCGGATATGGTTTATAAATTTGCTTCCACCTCAAAGGTAAGCTTCCCTGGATCCGGAATCGCAGCGATTGCAGCCAGCGAGAACAACTTAACGGACATCATGAAGCAGTTAAAGATTCAGACCATTGGCCATGATAAAGTAAACCAGCTTCGCCATGTACGTTTCTTTGGGGACATTCATGGAATGGTGGAGCATATGAGAAAGCATGCAGATATCATGAGACCTAAATTTGAAGCTGTGATTGAAACCCTGGAAAAAGAGTTAGGCGGTCTTTCAGTTGGCGAATGGACCTGCCCAAAAGGCGGATATTTTATTTCCTTTGATTCCTTAGATGGCTGTGCCAAAACCATTGTTGCAAAATGCAAAAAAGCAGGTCTGGTTATGACTGGTGCAGGAGCTACTTATCCATATGGAAAGGATCCTCATGACAACAACATCCGTATTGCACCGTCTTATCCGACTCTGCCGGATTTAAAGCAGGCCATGGAATTATTTGCGCTCTGTGTTAAGATTGTAAGTATAGACCACATTTTATCTGGAAGAGCATAAATAGTAAGCGCCGCACAAATCTGCCTCTTATGGGAGATGATGTGCGGCGCTTTTTCGTTTCTATCTTAGTCGAATAAGACCAGATTAATAAAAGCCTGAAAGGATTCTGTCTGAAATTTGTCTTTATGGAACACAACATGGTTCATACAGCTGATCTCCATATCTTTTACCTCGATCTCAAAAACCTCACCCTTTTTAATGGATTCATCAGCAAAAATTCTTGGTACAACACCAATCCCAATATTTTCTCTGGCTGCCTGTAAAATCACGTCAGAATTGGTACTGGTCCACAACGGTTCTGCAGATAAGTTATTCAGTGCCAGCGCGCAGTCAAAGGTATCTCTGATGGTGCAGCCGGTCTCTCTTAATAAAAGAGGTTCTTCAATCAGCCTGTCTAAGGATACCGGCTGTGCAGCCCGATTTGCAAAGGGATGGTTTGGAGAACAGATTACAGCCATGGGATAGGAGGAGAATGGAATTTTCTCCAGCTTCTCGTCGGATACGACACCTTCTACCAGAGCCAGATCCAGCTCATTCTTTAACAGTTTGCTGATGATTTCCCCGGAGTTATCCACGGTAACCTTCAGCTGTATGTCGGGATTTGTCAGAGCGAAACGGGAAACAGCGTTTGGAAGTAAATAACTGGCCAGAGTCACACAGGAGCCCACACGCAAAGGTGCCTGTAAGTGCAGGGAACCAGAATAGTTCTCCAGATCCTGGTATAACTCCAGAAGAGGAATTACTTTGGATAAATAAAACTTACCGTTTTCATTAATCATTACTCTTCGGGATACACGGTCAAACAGGGGGGAGCCAACGGATTCTTCCAGTTCATTGATGGCATGAGAGATAGCGGGCTGAGTCATAGACAACGCTTTTGCCGCTCCTGTAATGCTTCCTTCCTCACATACTGTTTTAAAGATTGTTAGATGTCGTAGATTCATGTTTATAGGTCCTTCCATTACCAGTGCTTCATATGATAACTTTCATTATATCATTTTGATAATGGGTTGAACAGAGATTTTGAAAAAAATGTCGAACTTCATGAAACAAATTTTGTTTGAGATATTCCGTTGAACAGTGTCTTTATTTATGTTAATATGGAAATAATTAGATATTATTATAGTTAAAAATGGGAGGTTTATATGGAAACTCTATTTTATATTACGGAGATTATGATTGAGTCGGTCAGGCACTTGAAAAACATTTGTATACCGATTAATAGTGATAAAATAAAGCATGTGATTTTAACTGGAAAGAACGGAAGCGGGAAAACTAGTGTATTGGACGCCATTGCCTCCTTTTTGGATAATACTAAAGCTAATGATTCTATCTATAACGCCAAAAAATCTATAGAAGATGACAATGCTAAAGATGTTGATATTAAATTTAATTTATCGTTATACGAAATACAACAAATGTATAAAAATGGTGGGTTTATTTTGGCTTATTATAAATCTGACCGGGTATTTTATGCGGATATTCCAAAGCATGTAGAAAAGGTGGAACTAAAAGATAGTTATTCAATTAATGAAATGCCTCGGCAGAATTTTGTTAAATACTTATTAGATCTTAAGATGACTGAAGCGCTTTCATTAACCAGCGGAAAAAAAGAAAAAGCAGATTTGATAAAAGCATGGTTTGAAAATTTTGATGAGATGCTTCAGAAAATTTTTGGAGATGATTCAGTTCATTTAGAGTTTGATGAAGAAACTTTCTTGTTCCATATCAGTCAGAAGGGAAAGGAATCTTTTGATTTTAATACACTATCCAGCGGATATGCGGCAATCCTTGATATTGTTGCTGATATTATAATTCGAATGGAAAAGAGAAAAGAAAAGTCTTTTTTATTTGATATGCCTGGTATTGTATTGATTGATGAAGTTGATAATCACCTCCATTTGGAACTTCAAAAAAGAATATTACAACTATTAACAACAATATTTCCTAATATACAATTTATAGTTTCTACTCACTCTCCCTTTATTTTAAATAGTCTGGATAATATTGTGATTTATGATCTGGAGAAAGCACTTTTAATCAATAATGGACTAACGGAAATTCCATACAGCGGAATTGTAGAAGGTTTTTTTCAGGCAGACACCTTATCTGACAGTTTAAAACAGAAATATGAGAGGTATAAACAGTTAGTAGTAAAACCGGATTTATCTGATGGAGAGATAGAAGAAATTGCAAAGCTCGAGATGTATCTTGATGAGATTCCGGACTATCTGGCCTTAAATATTACTACGGAATACCAAAAATTTAAATTGGACTTTTTAAACAGGGAGGATCTTTAATGGTTAAAGTTGATCGATCATACCCTGCCCCTAAGTCTTTGGCTGTGGAGGCAAAGAAGAACACGGGAAGTTATAGTGAGGAAGATGTGATTGCCCAGTTAAAGAACGATTTCCATAACAAGTGTTATATCTGCGAGATGAATGAGTTGCAAGATCCACAGGTTGAGCATTTACTTCCTCATAAAAATGGAAGATATCCATTTAGAAAATTTGATTGGGAGAACTTATTCTGGTCTTGTGGTCATTGTAACGGAGTAAAAAACAGAGAAGAGTACGAAGAGTCAATCATTAATTGTTGTATTGACGATCCGGAAGATAGTATTTTATTTCGATTGGATTCAAATAATGTGGAAGTTCTGGCAAAATCTATGGCAGACAGAAAGGCAGTCAAAACAGCTCAGCTTGTGTGGGAAATATTTAATATAAGAAATACCGGAATGAGAATATATAAAAGTGAAATGAGATTAAAAGAACTTCAAAAAGAAATGAATGTACTTTATGATAAGTTAGAGGCATACAAAAAAAGCCAGTATCAAAAGCGTTATTGAGAATGATTAAAGTATTATTAAAAAGAGAGTCTGCCTTTGCAGGATTTAAACGATGTTATATAAAAGAACATATAAGAGAATATCCAAATTTGGAAGAATACATAAAATAAATTCAGAGATATACTTATTTGTTTTTTTGCTAGAAATTGAATAAAATAGATATAAATATAAAACAAAAGCCGCCTGTTGGCGGCTTTTAAGGCTATGCTATTTTATCTTATCTTATGATTAAAGTCGTGTTGCAATCGCTTTTATAAAATTCTCGCTGTTTAAAACAGTGGGGTTTTCAATTGTAGTGATAAGTGCAAGGTCCTTTGTCATCTCTCCAGCTTCAATGGTATCGATGGTGGCCTTCTCTAACTTATCGGCAAATGCGGCCAGTTCCTGATTGCCATCAAGTTCTCCACGCTTTCTTAAAGCGCCTGTCCAGGCAAAGATAGTGGCAACAGAGTTGGTAGAAGTTTCCCCACCCTTTAAGTGCTGATAATAATGTCTCTGTACCGTTCCGTGAGCTGCTTCATACTCAAAGTCACCGTCAGGAGAAACCAGAACTGATGTCATCATGGCAAGAGATCCAAATGCAGAGGAAACCATGTCACTCATAACGTCTCCGTCGTAATTCTTGCAGGCCCAGATATAACCGCCTTCTGATTTCATCACTCTTGCTACTGCATCATCGATTAGGGTATAGAAATATTCAATACCTGCTTCCTTAAAGCGGTCCTCATACTCGGCATCAAAGATATCCTGGAAAATGTCCTTAAAGGTATGGTCATACTTTGGAGATGGTATCCTTGGTTGCAAACCATAAATCCTGCTTTGTATCCAGTGCATAATTAAAGCAGCTTCTTGCAAAGCTTTCAATGGAATTGTTAATATTATGCATACCCTGGACAATTCCGGCACTATTAAAGTTATGAACCAGTTCCCGTACCTCTGTTCCGTCAGCAGCAGTATAAACAAGTTCTACTTTGCCTGCACCGGGGATCTTCATCTCAGATCCTTTGTAAACATCACCGTAAGCATGTCTGGCAATGGTAATGGGCTTTTTCCAGTTTACAACACATGGTTCGATTCCTTTAACAACAATAGGTGCCCGGAATACGGTTCCGTCAAGAATTGCACGGATGGTGCCGTTGGGGCTTTTCCACATCTCTTTTAAGTTGTATTCTTTTACACGGGCAGCATTTGGCGTAATAGTGGCGCATTTAACGGCTACTTTATATTTCTTTGTGGCCAGAGCAGAATCAGTGGTCACTTTATCATCTGTCTGATCCCGATATTCCAGTCCAAGGTCATAATATTCTGTCTTTAAGTCAATATAGGGCAGCAGAAGGTTGTCCTTAATCATCTGCCAGAGAATACGGGTCATCTCGTCGCCATCCATTTCGACTATGGGGGTTGTCATCTTAATCTTATCCATGTGTTTCTCCTCCTTAGAAATGTTCGTGTTATGCTATAGTATACGACGAAATATCAAATCACACAAGCATATCTATGCAAATTTATCCAACCATTTTTGAATATTATACACTGTTTCCGGATCGATGAAATGCTCAACTTTTTCCACCTGCTCCAGATCATTGGTTTTCTGGTTGACATAACAGAAAGCGGGTAAGGACCTGGTGCCTGAACAGGAGGTATTCCCCTAACTCCTTGCCGTCGCTGGTCAGAGAAACGGTCCCGTATTTTTCAAATCCAACCAGCCCCTGTTTCCTTAAATTCCCAGTCATTTTAGACGCAGAGGAGGGCTTGACATGAAGACATTCTGCCAGTTCCTTAATGCGTACAGGCTGGTCCTCCTGAGATAACCGATATATCATCTCCAGGTAATCTTCCATCGAGGATGTGATTTTTGTATGCTCCAAAAGAGAGTAACCCTTTAATGTATAAAAATTATCGTTCTGAGGCATAGTCATTTCCTCCTTATATACGGCTGTTAGTTATATCTATTCATAGCCGGCAGATTCTATGAATTACCAGGGCGGCAGGAGGGGGAGTGAGACAGGAACCTGTTTTTTATCAAATGCATATGTTAGGATATGGAAACTTTTTCGGAGGTTAAAGAGATGTCGGGACGCTTTTGCTTAAATGACTTAAAAAGAGGTCAGAAAGGAATCATTTCCAGACTGACCGTTTGTGATGATATGAGACGCAGATTACAGGATATGGGACTGATTGAGGGCACTGTAGTGGAGTGTGTGGGTAAAAGTCCTCTTGGGGATCCAACTGCATTTTTAATCAGAGGTGCTGTAATTGCCCTGCGAAATGAAGATTCCGTCAGGGTTTTGATACAGAATCATGACCAGGAGTCCTTTGAACCCAGTTATGGAGAGGGGATTGCGGCTGCCTGTGTCACTGCGGAGGAAGACATATGGGACTAAGCAGAGAATCCATGGGAATCAAATCGGTAGACTGTGGACTGGAAATTAAAAAAAAGGAGCCGGAAGATCTGGTAATAGCGCTGGCCGGAAACCCCAATGTGGGGAAAAGTACAGTATTTAATCAGCTGACCGGGATGAACCAGCACACCGGATCATGCATTTAGGGGCAAAATTGTTATAAAAAAATAATGGTATATTCCCTGTGACCGCCAGAGCGCTTACTCAGGCGTATTTCTTTAATGACTGACCGCCAGAACAGGCGCTTTTGCTGGTTATCAAGGCGCTGATACATGCTTTCAAAATCTTTATTAATCATGTCTATTAAAGCTTCCGGATTTTCAGCGGGCTGTTTTATATCAGAAAGTTTATTCAGCTGAATCTCTAATTCATTCCTGTCAGTTTTATATTCTTCCAGTGTAATTGCTTCATTTAAATATAAATCCTTTAACCGGTCTATTTTTCTTTTGAAGCTGATTCTTTTTCTGACGGTTATCAACTGTTTTTTTGCTTTTTGCTTCAAAGTCTGCTATGTAAGATCCAAATTGTTCTTTTACATTTTTCAGAAGATATTCCTCGATGCGGACTTCCCTGATTGCTCCTCCGTTGTCACACTTCTTAAAAGACCGGTGCCGTTTGCATTCGTAGGCTGGATATTTATATCGGAGTACTGTTTTGTCTTTTCGCTTTGATACGGTATTGATATGACAGCCGCCCATTTTTTGACCGCATTCGGCGCACACCAAAAGGCCAGTAAAAATATAGGGGTATTTCTGGCTGGATTTTATATTGCTGTTATGATCCAGGATGCGCTGGACCTGATGGAAGGTTTCATCGGAAATCAGACGGGGACAGTAAGTATCATTGCTTCTGTAACGTCCGGTGATTTTTTCATTGCGAAGGATTGACTGTTTAAAGTTTTGCACAGACATGATGATTCCGTGTGTGTCTTTCAAGTACTGGACAGCCTGATTCATAGACTGATGTTTTAAGAAATAAAAAATCGTGTCCTGAATGGCAGGGGCTTCCTCTGACAGTACCAGATGCTTATCCTCGATCCGGTATCCGTGTGGGACTTTGCCTGTTATAACTTCCCCGTGGGTGACCTTTGTGCGAAAGACATCAGCCACACGAAGACCGCCATTTTGTGCCTCAAGTTCTGCCCAGGTCATGGATTGAGCCACAAATGCCCGGCCGTAGGGAGTGGAAGTGTCAAAGAAGGGCTGGTCGATGGCAGTCCAGGCTGCATGATGTTTTTTCCAGAACTGCCTGGGTATTGAGATAGTGGCGCAGGCTGCGAAACCACCGGTCCAGCTTGGTAAATATGATCAGATCCACAAGCCCTTCCTTTACATGATTCATTAAACGGGTAAAGTCGTCCCGGTCAATTTTCTGCCCGGAAACGCCGTCATCCAGATAAATATCCTGCAGAACCATATTTTTATGTTCTTCGATGTATTTAATGCCCCGCTCTTTTTGATCTCTTATGGAATCGCCCCGTTCCGCCTGTTCATCGGAAGACACACGGATGTAGACGGCTACACGCAGCAGTTTCTCTGATTCCTCAGCACGTTTCATTCTATCATCTCCTGGTATAATCTACTCCCTCCCGCAGAAAATTAAAACCCGTTTCCTCTGATTGCTTTAAATAAGGTAAGAAGGACAATCAGCGGAACATACAATTTACCAGAAAGGAGGTGGTAGTAGTGGCAGATACTATCACCACAGTAAATCAGGCAGATCCGGTCAGGGCATTTGAAGCGCTGGCGAGAATTATAGGGGAAAAAGAGGGAGTGGAAATCACTCTGAAAAATCTTCGGAAAAAAGAAGAAAAAGAAACTGGATCAACGCAATGATTCTATATAAATAGGCAGATCGGATTGACAGATCTGCCTTTTGAAATGCTATGTAGGAATCTTACTAACTAATTAGAAGCTTTCTTTGTTTCTGTTACTGCTGACTTGTTGTCTTTTGCAGCTGCTGGGGATTCTTCCTTTAATTTGTTGTCGCCTGTCTTTGACTCTGCAACAGTTGTTTCATCTTTCTTGGTCTCGTCCTTCTTTGTTTCTTCTTTCTTAGTTTCGTCTTTTTTAGTTTCTGCTGAGGAACTGCTTTCTTTTACTTCTTTTTTAGTTTCTGCTGGTTTTGTAGTAGCTTCGGTGGTTACTTCTGCTTTTGTAGCGGCAGTTGTTTCTGTACCTTTGGTATTTCCACATGCGGAGATAGCTGCCATTGTTAATACTGCAACACCTGTCAGTACCAGTTTCTTTGTTGTTAACCTCATAATTATATCCTCCTTGAGACTGCATAGGTATTATGGTTGTATGGCTTCCGGTTGTCCTATGTCCCTGAAGTCAGAACTCAGTGTAGCACCGAAATTGAAGAAAATCAATGGCAAATTTGTTATTTATTTCTTAAAAAAAATTAAGTTGTATTAAAAAAATAGAAATCAGTTAAAATTAAGAATAAATTCACAAATATTTCACAGTTTGAACAAACTTCCATCACAAACCCGTTTTCCCGTCTTCGGATTTTAATCTGACAGTGTTAAAATGGCTTTTTTTCATTTTTCGGCTAACTGCATCAACCCACCGGAAACTGGCCCGGCAAAACGGTTGCCAATGCCCAGGGCTGGTGCCGGGATGGGGATCAGGGGTATGTTATGGTGGATATTCCAGGCTGCTATTCCCTTATGGCACACTCTACAGAAGAGGAGGTGGCACGGGATTTCATCTGCTTTGAAAATCCCGATGCAGTAGTAACTGTTTGTGATGCCACCTGTCTGGAGAGGAATTTAAACCTGGTACTTCAGATCATGGAGGCAGCGGACCGTGTGGTAGTCTGTGTAAACCTGATGGATGAGGCAAAGAAGAAACGGATTGTTTTAAATCTGGATCTTTTGGAGGAACGGCTCCACGCTCCTGTAGCAGGAACAACAGCAAGAAGCAAAAAGGGGCTGAACCAGATTTACCAGGGGTTAAAGCGTTGCATCAAAGAAAAGGAGACTAATTATGAGAGACCTGTGCTCATATATTATCCCCAATATATTGAAGAGGCAATAAAAAGGCTGGCTCCTGCTGTGGAGGAAGTATCTGACGGAGCAGTTAAGGTACGCTGGCTTTGTGCAAGGCTTTTGGATGCCAATGAAAACCTGATGGGAGCGGTAAACAGATATTTAAAGCCTCTGGCAGATTCGGAGACGGTAAATGCCTGTCTTACTGAAATCTGGAGCGAATGGAAAGAACAGGGGATCAGCCAGGAACAGGTTAGCGATGATATGGCTGCTGTATTTATCCGAAAAGCAGAAGAGTTATGTAAAGGAGTCGTGGTATTTGAGAATAAAACCTATAACGGGAAAGACCGGAAACTGGACCGTCTCTTTACCAGTAAAGCAACTGGATTTCCTATTATGTTTCTTGTTCTTCTGGGGATTTTCTGGCTGACTATTACAGGCGCTAATTATCCATCCCAGCTATTAAGTAATCTGTTATTTGGTATTGAAGACCGTTTGTCCATTGCCGCAGATGCAGCGGGGGTTCCGGCAGTTCTGTCCGGGCTTTTCATTCACGGTGTATACCGGGTTCTGGCATGGGTAATATCGGTTATGCTGCCGCCTATGGCCATTTTCTTTCCTCTCTTTACCCTTTTGGAAGATTTTGGTTATCTTCCCAGAGTAGCCTTTAATTTAGACCGGTGTTTCAAACGATGTTCTGCCTGCGGAAAGCAGGCGCTGACCATGTGACAGAAGAAATCTATGCTTTTTTTCACTGTTAAATCCTGGATTACTATCTTGACACTTTTTATTCTGAATGTTATAGTTACAAATATAAACTGTAATTAAAAATAGTACAGAAACACGAGGTTAACTGCCACAAACAGGCGGTAAAAGTATCACTTACAGGAGGTAATCATTTGGGATTTTCGATTGACATGAGTGTTCCGGTATTAACCGTATTTTTACAGGGTATTGTAAGCTTTTTTTCACCCTGCGTGCTGCCTTTAATTCCTCTCTATATTGGATATCTGTCAGGGGGAACGGGAGTAACAGGTGAGGATGGAAGAATCTATTATAAGCGGAGCAAGGTTATGTTACATACCATTTGTTTCGTGATTGGAATCAGTTTCACTTTCTTTCTTCTGGGAATTGGTGTCTCAGCACTTGGGAGCTTCTTTAGAACCAATCAGCTTCTGTTTGCCAGACTGGGCGGTATTCTTGTCATTATGTTTGGATTATATCAGCTGGGATTCCTGGGAAATTCTTCTCTCCTTGGAAAGGAGCGCAGGCTGTCCGTTTCCTTTGACAAACTAGCCATGTCTCCGCTCACGGCCCTTCTCATGGGATTTACCTTCAGTTTTGCCTGGACACCCTGTGTAGGACCTGCACTGGCCAGTGTACTGATCATGGCGGCATCTGCTACCACCAAAACACTTGGATTTATGTTGATTGGAGTCTACACACTTGGATTTATTCTGCCGTTTCTGGCAGTGGGATTTTTCACCACATCGGTTCTTGAGTTTTTTAAGACACATAGAAATATCGCTAAAAATGCGGTTAAAGTTGGCGGAGCGCTGATGGTACTCATGGGATTGCTGATGTTTACAGGAAAAATGAATTCTGTGACCGGATATCTGTCTTCTGTAAAGTCTCCATTTACCAGGGAATCAACAAAACCTGCAAAAGAGACAGAACCACCAACCAAGGAAACGGTACCTGAAACGGTAAAAGAATCTGCAACAGAGGCAGTTACGGCTGAATCCCAATCTCAGGCAGAGGAATCCCAGAGCGAAGAAGACCAGATTCTTCCAGCCATTGATTTTACTTTAACAGATCAGTTTGGCAAGACACATTCTTTATCGGATTATAAAGGAAAAACCATCTTTTTAAATTTCTGGGCGACCTGGTGTCCGCCCTGCAGGGCAGAAATGCCGGATATACAGAAAATATATGAGACCTACAGCACAGAAGGCGATGACGGTCTGATTGTCCTTGGGAGTAGCAGCCCCCGGTTACGGGGATGAAAAGGATGAGGAGGGTATTAAAAAATTCTTAAAAGATAATGGATACACCTATCCGGTTCTCATGGATACGGAAGCAGAATTATTTGATGCGTATGGAATATACTCCTATCCAACCACCTTTATGATTGACCGGGATGGCAATGTATTTGGATATGCAAGCGGACAGTTATCAGAGGATACTATGAAGAGTATTATTGATCAGACAAGGAAAGGAGTAAGAAACTAATAATATGGATAAAAACAGGGCCAGAAGAAAACGTGAAAGAAGAAATCGGAGAATCATTTATGGATCATTGCTAATAGCTGCCCTGTCAACAGTTGGTATTTTATATAGCTTTGGAAACAGTAAAAAAACCAAAGATTCTGACAGCAGCCAGGTGATCACAGAAACCAAAGAAAAAGAAACAGTCCCGGAGAAAGCGCTGGTATCAGCCAGGATTGGAGATACAAATCTCTCGGGATTGACTGCTAAAGAGGCAAAGGATACTATAGAAGAGCGTTATCAGTGGGGAATGACGGTTACAGACGGAACAGATGCAGTTGTAATCGATGATATAGTAAGCAGTCAGCTGGAGAAGATTATGAAGCAGCTGAGTGAAACTCCGGCAGATCAGCCACAGGATTATCAGCTGGATTATGATTCCATGAAGGAAGCATTTAAAAAGCAGGCAGAAGCCCTTGCTAAGAGGTGGAACAAAGACGGAGTTAATTCCCAGGTAGAATCATTTGACCAGAAAACCGGGGCATACAGTTATACAAAAGAGCTAAATGGCAGAGTACTGGACCAGGAGAAGTTAGTAAATCAGCTTCTGGATGCTGCTAAGAAAGAGAATTTTCAGGCAGAGATCCCGGCAGAGTTTACCCTTAAGGCACCTGTAAGGACCCAGGCTCAGGCAAAGGAACAGTATAAGGTAATCGGAACCTTTACAACCAAAACCACCACCAATAAAAACCGAAATCAGAATATCAGCCTTGCAGTGAATGCAATCAATGGCGTGGTCTTAAAGCCTGGTGAGGAATTTTCCTTTAATAATACCACAGGAAACCGTACCAGTGAAAAGGGATATCAGCCTGCAGGCGCATACAGAAATGGCGTTTTAATTGAAGAGCCGGGTGGCGGCGTATGTCAGGTTTCCACCACCCTGTACCATGCGATTATAGAAAGCGGGTTTAAAACCACGGAACGTAATTCTCACAGCTTTGCCCCATCCTACGTGGAAAAGGGACAGGATGCCATGGTCAGCTTTGACGGCTATGCCGGACCGGATTTAAAATTTATCAATACCGGAAGTTCTTCTGTCGTATTGAGAGCATCCTTAGACGGAACTACTTTAAAACTATCTATCGTAGGAATCCCGGTTCTTGAAGATGGTGTAAAGGTTACCATTCGTTCAGAAAAGGTGAAGGATTCCGATCCTCTTCCGGTTACCTATGAGGAAAACACAGCGCTGCCTTTTGGAACAGAAAAGGTAGTGGATAAAGGAACCCTCGGCGGATATTTTAAGAGCTACCGCGTAATAAAGAAGGGCGACACTGTAATAAAGGAAGAACCGCTTCATAACAGCAGTTATAAAGGAAAACCGCAGATAATTCAGAGAAATACCACCTTAAAGCATGAAGAGACTGTTCAGGAAACTCATGTACAGCCGGAAAGCACCACAGCAGCTCCGGCTGAAGAACCAGGTGAGACCCATGAGGCTGTAAATGTGGGACCTGGTGTAACAGGAGCAGAGAATCAGTAAGATAAAAAGAAACAGGATAGGAAAAACCATTTCTTGGTTTCCCTGTCCTGTTTTTTTGGCGTTAATGGCAATGCATTCTGACTATATTTTAAACTCTAAAATCATGTCATGTAAGTCTTTGGCAAGTTCGGATAAGAGATCGCTTGAGGCAGCAATCTCTTCCAGCCCGCCGGCTTCCTCTTCCATAGATATATTCACATCTCCGGCGGCCTGAGAATTTTGCTTTGCAATGTGGGTAAGGTTTTCAAGTAGAGCCAGTATTGTATTTTTCATATCATACATTTCTTTTCCGGTATCATTTAATTGCACTGAGGTATTTTTAGACTTTTCCATGGCCTGATTAATTGCCTGATAAGTGGCTCTGCTGTTTTCAACCCGATGGGTTTGTTCCGTGGTAATGTTTTTAATTCGTTCCATGATATCCACAGCATTAGCAGCGTTTATTTGCAAATCTGAAACGATTTCTTCTATATTTTTTGAAGAATCGGCGGATAAGGCAGCCAGTTTCTTTATCTCACTGGCAACAACTGAAAAGCCTTTGCCAGCCTGACCTGCACGGGCGGCTTCTACAGATGCATTGAGAGCCAGAAGTCTGGTCTGAAGGGCAATGGAGGAGATCAGGCTGCTTGCCGCGCTGATCTGATTTGAGCTCTCATTGGTTTTGGTCACTAAATCGTAAATTTTCTCGTTGGCATTGTTACTCTCCGCTGTTATTTCAGAAAGGTTATCCATTTCTTTAAGACCGTCATTAATTGACTCTGTAACAACTGTTATGGCACTGTTTATATGATTTGCTAATGAAAGGTTATTATCAATAATATTTCCTAATTGGGTTGTTTTTAAAGCTCCTTCCATGGTGCTTTCCATCTGGTCTTCTGCTCTGGCAGCTATCTCATGAATGGTGTGAGATACCTCTTCGGCTGCTCTGGCTGAATGAGTGGAAGCGGCAGTCAGCTGATTAGAGGTAAGAGCAACCTGACTGGAGGAAGAGTTTATCTTACCAATCAACGCTTGAAAGTTATCTCTGATATTTTCCAATGAATTGGCCAGAATTCCAAATTCATCCGTTTTCCGTAATTCTTTTTTGAAATACTGTTTTGTAAATTGAACTCAGCCAGTTCTTTTGCAAAGTCAGAGGATCGTTTGATGGAACGGGATATTTTATCGGAAAAAAGAAACCCTGCAAAGGTAATAATTCCTGTAAATATCGCAAGAATCAGTAAGCAGACTTTTTTGAAATGCTCCATTTCATTATAAATAGATTCTGCATCAAAGTCCGCACCCATGATTCCCACAACCGTACCCTGACTATCCTTAATGGGATAATAGGAGCTTATGTAGATTCCCCAGCCTTCTACAAAGTTAAGTTTCTGGTCTGTGTAGGGAATTCCGCTCCAGGACTGTTCGTAGCAGAGCGCAGACTCTTCCGTATCTCCGATATGAGAAAGCTCTCCGTCTGGTGAACCGTCAACCACATACATAAATTTTCCATCAGAGGTTTTTCTAAGAGTAAAGATATGCCTTGCTCCGGTGATCTCTCTGATTTTTATTAAGTTGTCCCGTTCTTTTTTATAATAATCGGTGTTTTCATCCTCTGGAGAGGTCAGTGTTTTGAATTTTTCAACATCAATGTACTTACTGGACTGTGATACTGTCTGGTAAGCCGTCTCGGAGGCCTTACTGGTAACGGCTTTATAGCTTTGCTGGTATAAGATGTATGCAAGAGTCATTGTAATAGAAAGTACCATAATCAGAAAAAATGCAATGATTTTTATCCTGATATTTTTTCGATAAGATAATGCTGATGGAAAAAAACGTCTCATAATAAGCTCCCCTAATCTTTTTTTCAGCCATAGATAGTATAGAAACAATGGCTGTTTCCTCTCTTGGAATATAGCCTGATTATAGCTTTTAATATTTAAGAGTGCAAGTTGCTTTTTGTTTAAAATAGTAAAATTTGCACAAAAATATTATTTTGGTTTAGAGGGGTTTAGAACAATGTGCATAAAAGTTTTGGAAAAATCAACCTTTTAAAGAAGCTGAAATAAACACCTCTAAATGCAAACGGCAGTTTTACTACGAGTCAGCTTCACTTATGTATATGGTACAAACCTTTATGAATAAGATTTTTCAGGAGGTGGGCATCATGGATTTGTCCAAAGAGAGCGCCTATGAAAAAAAATGGGGAGAAAAGCAGACCGCGGTTTTGATTGAGCGTTGTTATCTAGGAGAGGCATCCGTAAAGGAATTGGTTCTCAGTCTGTTAAAGAAAAGGCTGGAGGCAGGAGGTCGTGATTAGAGAGAGAGAGAAAGAGGGGCGGCAGTATAAGGCGGCTTTGTATATGCGGCTCTCCAAAGACGATGGGACTGGAGAGAGCGCAAGCATTAATACTCAGCGGAGCATGCTGCGTTCCTATGCCGACCGAAATGGTTTTTTTATATACGGAGAATACGCAGATGATGGCTACAGCGGGACTACGTATGACCGACCGGCATGGAAACGCCTGCTTGCAGATATAGAAGCGGAGAGGGTAAATCTTGTAATCACCAGAGACCTCTCCAGGCTTGGAAGGGATTACATACTTACAGGTCAGTACACAGAGATTTATTTTCCAGCCAAAGGGGTTCGTTATATTGCAGTCAATGACGGCTATGATTCAAACAATCGGGGAAATGATCTCGCGCCTTTTCAGAATATCGTTAATGAAATGTATGCCAGAGATACATCAAAAGATTCGAAGCGCATTAAGAACCAAGATGGAAGACGGGGCATATATCGGAAATTATGCTCCTTACGGATATCAAAAGGATCCTGGGGATAAAAAACCATCTATTAATCGATCCCCTGACCGCGCCTGTGGTGCGGGATATCTTTAAGCGGGCTTCCAGGGGAGAATCTCCATTAAAGATTGCAAAGCTGCTGAATGAGAGGTGTATTAAAACTCCGGCCAGTTATCGTCGTTTTATACGGCAGGAGGTGGGCCTGGAGACTGATGAAGGAGAAAAAGGCTGGACCTCCAGCATCATCTGCAAAATTCTATCCAACCGGGTTTATACAGGGGATATGGTGCAGGGCAAAACCTCCAAGCTGTCATTTAAAAGTAAGATGACCTTACGGATACCGAAAGAGGAATGGATCGTGGTGGAAAACAAGCATAACGCCATTATATCCAGAGATTTGTTTGAGCAGGCAGGAAGGCGGAGTGTCCCACGGAAAAGATCAAAATCAGCTCAATTCTATAATGCATTTTCCGGACTGGTGTACTGCGGGGACTGCAAAAGAGTGATGACCACAACCGGGGGCAGCCATACGGAGGACAGAAAACTGGTATGCAGCGGATACAAGCAGTATGGAAGAACCGCATGCACCAACCACTACATGAAATATGATCTGCTCTGCCAGATTGTATCCCAGGAGCTTGAGACTTTCATTACCCTGTCAGAAGAAGAGAAAAAAAAGGTTGCGGGTCAGTTAGAGTACTATGGAAGAAACAGAGGCAATTCAGAAGAAAAACGGGCGGCTGCATCTTTAAAAAAGAGGGAGAGGCAGATTGAGCGAATTATTGGAAAGCTTTACGAAGATCGAGTCAATAAAGTGGTGGAAGAGGAGCGTTTCTGTAAGCTGCTCACTTCTTATGAACAGGAGTTAAAGGAGATTGGGGCGGAAGCAAGAGCCATAAAAAAAATCACAGCATCTGTACGGAAAAGCGCAGATGGACCAGAGGAGGCTGTGGACCGTTTATTAAACGAGTTAAAGGGAAAAAGAATTCCTGCTTCCGATTTGCTGCACCAGTTTATTGATCGGATTGAAATCTTTCAGTCAAGGAAAGATCCGGATCAGAAAGAAAATGAGATTATAACCGTCAGGATATTTTACCGGACAGAGTCACCAGACAGTAAAAAAGCATAGATTGCCCCTGTCATGTGCATGGGATTTGGCTGTAATGCAGCGGGAATTGTAGGCTGCCGGATTATTGATTCTCCAAGAGAGCGGCTCATTGCCATGATCACCAACAACTTTGTTCCCTGCAACGGGCGTTTTCCAACCATGATTGCGATTATTACCATGTTTTTTATCGGAGGAGCGACAGGATCATTTTCCACTATTTTATCTGCAGGAATTCTGTCAGGTATTATTCTTCTTGGAATTTTCATGACCCTTGTAATATCCAAAATTCTCTCTGTAACCATATTAAAGGGGATCCCCTCTTCCTTTACCTTAGAGCTGCCCCCTTACCGCAGACCCCAGATTGGAAAGGTCATTGTCCGTTCCATATTTGACCGGACCCTCTTTGTTCTGGGAAGAGCGGCTGCAGTGGCTGCACCCGCAGGTCTGTTAATCTGGCTGATGGCGAATATCACAGTGGGGGATATGACCTTATTAACCCGCTGCTCCGGTTTTTTAGATCCCTTTGCCAGAGTCATCGGCCTTGACGGCGTGATCCTCCTGGCATTCATCCTTGGCTTTCCTGCCAATGAGATCGTTGTTCCCATTATGATTATGGCTTATCTTTCTGAAGGCAGCATACGGGAAATCAATGATTTATCCATATTAAGGGATCTGTTGATTTCCCATGGCTGGACCTGGGTGACTGCCGTCAGCACCCTGCTTTTCTCCCTCATGCACTGGCCCTGTTCCACCACCTGCCTGACCATAAGGAAGGAGACCGGGAGCATAAAATGGACCCTTTTGTCCTGGCTTGTGCCTACGGTAACCGGAGTTATTGTCTGCTTTTTGTTTACGACTGCAGCAAGGGCGTTCCTGTAATGTTTAAAGTTCCCTCTGTTTGTCTACAATAGGGGTAAGACACTCATAGAAAGGAGGGAGAAGCGTGAACAGGAGTTACCACGTTTACGCCCTGTCAGACCGGCCAAAGGCCAGAAAAATTGAGCGGGAAATTGCAAAGGTCGATGGGGTGAAGGTAATAAAGATCTCGGAAGACTTAAAGCTAATGAACATTGAGATGGAGAACAGCAAGATTACGGCTGTCATGGAGCGGGTGGTAAATATCTGCAACCGCATTTCTAACGGCTGTGAAGTGCATTATAAGTTTACGTAAGAATAATAAGAAAGAGGGCTTGAATGGATTTCATTTAAGTCCTCTTTGCCCATTAATGGGCGGTCTTTGCGTATTCGCCGATCTTTTTGTCCATATTTGAAATGTGCTTTGTCAGCCATTCAAGCACCATCTGGTTTGCATTTAAAATAACAAGTAAATTACCGCCTGAAGAATTATAATCGCTTCTAAGCTTGGTAAGCTGGGCAATGAAAGCAGTATGAGCCTGCTTCTGCTCTGCATATCCGGGGTAATGAATCTTCTGCATGTAAACTTCCTCGTCTGCGAAATGCTTTTTTGTGTAACTTTCCAGGAAATCTAAAAGCTCTCCTACATATTCCTTTGCTTTGTTGTTCTTTCCGGCATCAAAGAGAGCCTCTGCTTTTTCAAACCACATCTTATGCTGATCATCAATCATTGAAATACCAACTGATAAATTTTGTGTCCACGGCATAACGAAATCCTCCTATGTAATAATGATATTTATTATTATAATACGCTTGTTAAGAAAAAGCAAACCATATTTTACCATTCAGGAAATAAAAATAGATTTTAAAATAGAGATAAAAATTTGACGTACAACTTTAGCAATGTTATAATTTTTATCTAGCAAATAGTAAGGGAGAACAATTATGGATGCAAATGGAATCCGTCTGAATAAATATTTAAGTGAGGCAGGAATCTGTTCCCGCAGGGAGGCGGATCGGCTCATTGAGACAGGAAAGGTTAAAATAGATGGACAGGCCGCAGTACCGGGACAAAAGGTGCTTCCAGGGCAGTCTGTAACGGTGAAAGGCCGTTCTGTCAGCGCAGCCAAAGGTGAAACCGGCCATAAGGCAGAGCCTGTCTTTTTAGCAGTCCATAAGCCCCGGGGTGTGGTATGCACCACCTCAGATAAGGACCGGGCTCCCAACATCGTGGATCTGGTTCATTATCCCGTGCGGATTTATCCCATAGGCCGTCTGGACAAGGAGTCCGAGGGTCTGATTCTCATGACCAACCAGGGAGATTTAGTGAATAAAATCATGCGCAGCGGAAATGCTCATGAAAAGGAATATTTAGTAAAAGTGAATCGTCCGGTCACAGACGATTTCATCAGAAAGATGCGAAAGGGAGTCACTCTTTCCGAGTTAGACGTAACCACAAAGCCATGCTTTGCAGAGAAAGCGGGAGAGAAAACATTTCGTATCGTATTAACCCAGGGATTAAACCGCCAGATTCGCCGAATGTGCACCCAGCTTGGTTTTGAAGTGCGCATGTTAAAGCGAATGCGGATTATGAATATTGAACTAGGAGATTTAAAGCCGGGCGCTTACCGTGAACTTTCCCGGCGTGAATACCACCAGATGAAAGAGTCATTAAAGCTCGACCAGTCTTCCCTATCAAGAACAGAAAAAGGAGAAATCTGATGGACGAAAAACTAAAAAGAATTAAGGAACTGATCCCGCTACTGCAGGAAGCAGGAAAAGCCTACTACCAGGAAAGCCGGGAGATCATGAGCAATTATGAGTATGATCGTCTCTATGATGAACTGGCGGCGCTGGAGGAGGAAACCGGAGTTGTTTTATCTAACAGCCCCACACAAAACGTTGGCTATCAGGTCTTAAGCGAGCTTCCCAAGGAAGCCCATGATTCCCCTATGCTGTCTCTGGATAAGACGAAGAGTACGGAGGATTTAGCTGACTGGCTGGGAGGCCAGAGGGGGATTCTCTCATGGAAGCTGGACGGACTGACGGTTGTTCTGGTTTACCGGGAGGGTACGCTACAAAAAGCGGTAACACGGGGAAATGGAGAGATCGGAGAAGTAATTACCAACAATGCCAGGGTATTTGCAAACATTCCCCTTACCATATCCTACCAGGGAGAACTGGTGATAAGGGGAGAGGCAGTCATAAAATATACTGACTTTAACCGGATTAACGGCGAGATTGAGGATGTGACCGCAAAGTATAAGAATCCAAGGAATCTATGCAGCGGTTCCGTCAGACAGTTAAACAACCAGATTACCGCCCGCCGAAACGTAAATTTCGAGGCATTTGCTCTGGTTTCCGCCCCAGGTGTTGATTTTAAAAAACTCCAGAGCTGAGCAGTTCCAGTGGCTGAGAGCCCAGGGCTTTGATGTGGTGGATTATAAAATTGTGACGAAAGATACCATCGGGGAAGCAGTTGCCGAATTTGCAAAGACTGTACCGGAATACGACATTCCATCAGATGGACTGGTGCTTTTATATGATGATATCGCTTATGGAGAATCTCTTGGACGGACTGCAAAGTTCCCCCGCAACGCCATCGCATTTAAATGGGCTGACGAGATCCGGGAAACTACGCTGACAGAGATTGAATGGAGTGCATCAAGAACCGGTTTGATTAATCCGGTTGCCATTTTTGATCCGGTGGAGTTAGAGGGTACAACTGTGAGCCGTGCCAGCGTTCATAATCTTAGTATTATGGAAGCTTTGGAGCTTGGAGAAGGAGATCAAATCACGGTTTACAAGGCGAATATGATTATTCCTCAGATTGCCGATAATTTAACCAGAAGTGGTAAAATAAAAATTCCGGATCATTGCCCGGTCTGTGACGGCATTACGGAGATACGTCAGGTAAATGATGTGAAAAGTTTATATTGCACCAACCCGGATTGTCAGGCAAAACGGATCAAGGGCTTTTCTCTGTTTGTAAGCCGGGATGCTTTAAATATTGATGGATTATCAGAAGCTACGCTGGAGAAGTTTATCGGAGCCGGATTTATCCGGGAGTTTGCTGATATGTTTCATTTAGATCAGTATGAGGAAGCGATTACTCAGATGGAGGGCTTTGGTAAAAAGTCTTATGACAATTTAATTCAGGCAGTGAAAAAGGCTTCTCATACGACCTTACCTCGTCTGATTTATGGGCTTGGAATTGCTGGTATCGGAGTTGCCAATGCAAAGATGCTCTGCCGGGAATTCCGTTATGATTTCGACCGAATGCGTCATGCAGAGGAAGAGGAGCTGACTGCTGTCTCCGGCATTGGAAAGGTGCTGGCAGATGCATGGATTACTTATTTTAAGGACGAGAAGAATAACGAGATGACAGATCGTCTGTTAGAAGAAGTAACCATTGAGCAGGAGGCGGAGACCGCAGGAGAGAAGCGGCTGGAGGGAATGACGTTTGTTATTACCGGATCCGTGGAGCGTTTTGAGAACCGGAAGGCACTTCAGGAAGCAATTGAGGCACAGGGAGGCAAAGCTACTGGTTCTGTTACATCGAAGACAACTTATTTAATTAACAACGATACCACATCCAATTCATCAAAAATAAAAAGGCAAAGGAACTGGGAGTGCCCATTATTTCAGAAGAGGATTTCATAAAACTGCTGGAGGGATAAAATATGCCGATTAAAGTACAAAAGGATTTACCTGCGAAAGCCATACTGGAAACAGAGAACATATTTATCATGGACGAGGACCGGGCCTCAAGACAGGACATTCGTCCCCTTGAAATCCTGATTATTAATTTAATGCCCATTAAGGAAGAAACGGAAACCCAGCTTCTGCGCGCATTGTCTAATACTCCGCTGCAGGTGGACTGTACGTTTTTGATGCTGGAGAGTCATACTTCAAAGAATACTTCCGCCAGTCATTTAAATAAGTTTTATGTGTTCTTTAATGAGGTAAAAGAGAAAAAGTTCGATGGTATGATTATTACCGGTGCGCCTGTTGAGAATATGGAGTTTGAAGAGGTGAACTACTGGGAAGAGCTGACGAAGATTATGGAGTGGAGCAAGACCAATGTTACCAGTTCCCTTCATATCTGCTGGGGCGCCCAGGCGGGGCTTTATTATCATTATGGAGTGCCGAAGTATAAGAGGGATACGAAGCTTTCTGGTATTTACAGACATAGAGTTCTGGATCGGAAGGTGCCTCTGGTACGCAGTCTTGATGATTTTGTGATGGCGCCTCATTCACGGTATACAGAGGTGAGGAGAGCGGATATAGAGAAGCATCAGGAGTTGAGGATTTTAGCAGAGTCGAAGGAAGCTGGAATCCTGATGGTGATGAGTGAGGATGGGAAGCAGGTTTTCATTCAGGGGCATCCGGAATATGATCGGATGACGTTGAATGGGGAGTATCATAGGGATTTGGATAAGGGGTTGAATCCGGACATTCCCTGTAATTATTATGAGGACGATGACCCGGATACGATGCCGGTATTGTGCTGGAGGAATGCGGCGAATACGATATATGGGAATTGGTTGAATTATTATGTGTATCAGGTAACGCCATACGAGTTGTAGGGAAGGGCGCGGAAAGATTAGATATATAGAAATAGCATTCAGGCTGAGCTTGGATGCTATTTGCGAGCCCAAAGACCAAGTCTTAGAAGCAGAAAAAATTAGTTCGGATAATCATTATGGGATGGTAGTTATATAAAGGAAATATTTTCGAGGCATCTATGTAGCAAGAAGGCGTAGCCAGACAGGACATGTGAGATAATTAAGCGCGAGTTACAATTTGTGAGTTATTGACAGTCCTGCCATTCATTCTAAGCCCAGGTTCTCTCATATAAAACGTTGTATTAATGAGATTTTTTTAACATAACTCCCATTCACCAATCCATTTTTGTTTGGAATAGTTATATTGGCGTCTATATAAACTATTACCTACAGTTTTATAACGCCAGCCAATGATATCAGAATCAGGTACAAAGATTGGGTCAGCTTGTTCCATGGTAGTAATATTTGCGGGGGGAAGATGCTAATACCTCTGTTGGGAATAATAGTAATCCAGTTGTCAATGCCATTAACGATAATGATAGTTTCTTCTTACTTAATTTCATGTGCGTTTGCCTCCTTTAAATTTTGATATATTGAAAGATTTGAATAAGAACTTTTGATTTCATGAACAGTAGCTATGTACTTCTGATTTATGTACAAGTCATAGTCCCTATTAGGATTAACTATTAAGTAAGCATTATCTGCATCTAATTCAAATGTGGACTGTGCGTCTGTTGGAGATATAGCATATGGTTCAAAAACTACTAATAATGAAAATATGCTTATAAAAATTATTGGCATTATCATTAAAATGGTTTTTGAAGACTTTTTCGAATTTTCACTTTCCAGTACCATATAAAATCTTTGGGCAAGAATTGATTTATTTCGACTTTCAAAAGCCAATGATAATCCATACAATTTTTTGGGGGAAAATTTCCGGGCAGTATCTAACAAACATTGGAGATATTCCAGTTTTTCTTCAGGATCTAAATCTTTTGTAACAGATAAATCAACGTTTATCTCAAGCACTTTATCAAATGCTGTCTTAAGCAGATATATAAATGGATTCCACCAATATGCTATAGTTATAATTTCAATTAATAATTTAATATATAAATCTTTACGATAATAGTGCTCAACTTCATGGCTTAATATAAAACTCCAATCCTTTTCAGATAATTCCATAACAGGAATTAATATTTTGGGAGCATGAATGCCATAAAGCATAGGTGTAGTGATAAAATCGACTATAATAATTTGAAATGAAATTTTCTTATTATATTTTGAATAACTTTATCTAGGGTGTTTAGTACTTTTTTTGTCTTCTAGTAAGATTTGATGTTTAATTTCATTTCCAAACTTTAGATATTTTATTATTGTCCTTATAGTTAATACAATTATTCCTAGTATCCATATTGCATTTATTATATTTATCCAAGTAAAATTTATATTTCTTATTGTGATAATAGAACTGTTCGAAAATTTAAAAAGCTTAGGTAATAAATATTGGACAGGAATTGAATAAGAAAATATAAATTCCATAGGTATTAGTAATCTAAAAACAATATAAATAACACATGCAATCACTACACCAGTTCCGAGTATTCTTATTCTTTTTACGCTTTTTAAATAAAACCATAATATTATAATTAGTATATTGCATGTAAAAACTATAGTGAAGAATTCTGACGATGATAAAAGCACATCACTCCTCCTCCTTTATTTTTTTTTATGAAGAAGTGCCCTTCGTTCTTGTAATAATTCTTCTAGTTCTTTAAGTACTTTTTCCTCTTTTTTTTCATGTTGTAAAAGTGTAGCAACTATGCTGGTTGTGGTCATGTTTTTATCTATATTTTTAAATTGACTAATTATATTGAGATTCATTAACTCTTGTTTGCTTAACAACGGACGATAACTGCGTGAGAGAACAGTGCCGCTATAAACTATTTCAGCAATTTCAATTATATCTTTTTTTAGAAGGTTTCGCAATGATAATTGGACAGAGCTAATGCTTAGACTGGGTTTTAATTTAATTATATCAGAAGCTAATAGCGATTTTCACTTGTCCACAAAACTTCTAAAACATCCAATTCCCTAGCAGTTAGTATAGTTATGTTTTTTTTTTCGTTCATAATACATCACCTTTATAATCTATATACTTTATTAAATTATAGTATTATATAATTAGAATGTCAACATTTGATATATTTAGTTTCCGTGTATTAGTGATTGTACCGAATCAGCTTATGCGTCTCAAGTCCAGACCGTGCATTGTATATGTATTTGTGAGCAATCTTCTTGTCCCAGCCGTTGCAGCCGTAGGGAGCCTTGTCGGCTGCAGCGTTCTTTCACAAAATCCCTGCAAGTCAAGTTGCAGGTTAGGAAAAAAGCACATTTGACTCCCTATATCATAACCTAAGATGTGTAAAATTTGTTTTTTAATTTTAAAAACAATAATATTATAAATAATATAATTGACAAAATACAATACAAGCAATATAATGACATTACAGAGCAATTGTAAAGTAATTATATTGCTTGTACACTTGCTTTATATTAAACAAAGGATATAGAGAGTAGTGGGGGGAAAATGAATGGAAGAAAGTTATTTAAAGTTACAAAAATATTTAGAAGAATTAATTCCTTCTAAATATTATGAGCGATTAGGAGCTGTTTTTAGAACAAAAAGAAACATGTACGTATATGATACGGGTACTGGAAAGGTTTTTTCTTGCAATGAAATTGAATATAGAATATTTGAGAGTATATTTAATAATTTTGATTTAATGAAAGAAAAATTAAAAAATTATCAAGAAGAAGATATAATTCATGCGATTGATAGTATCATAGAGGTAATTAAAACTGAGAATATTCTACAAGCGACAGATTATAAAGAATTTGCAAGAGAAACAGATCAGGAGCTTAATGCAGTTCTCAATTATTCTTTACAGAGTTTGATATTAGAAGTGACACAAAAGTGCAACTTTAGATGTAAATATTGCATTTACCATGATTATAACTCTCTTTATAGAGACTATACTGCAAAAGATATGTCTTGGGAGACTGCAAAAAAAACAATTGATTATGTTAAGGCACATTGTGGTGAAAAAGACTTATCAATTGCATTTTATGGTGGAGAGCCTCTAATAAATTATGATTTAATACATGATGTTATAGGATATTGTAAACAGATTATGTCTGATAAAAGTTTGATTTTCTCATTTACTACAAATTTATCGCTTATGGATAAGAATAAAGCTGCATTTTTTGCCAAAGAAGGCTGTTACATTATGTGCAGCATAGATGGTCCTTCAATAATACATGATGCATATAGGGTAGATGCGGAAGGAAATGGAACATTTGAATTAGTTATGCAAGGACTAAAAAATTTAATAGAAGCGTATGGTAATGATGCCGAGGAAAAAATTAGTTTTAATGTTGTAATATGTCCACCTTATATTAAAGATAAGTTTGATGCAATAAAAGATTTTTTTTCTCAAATAGAATGGTTGCCTCCAAAGTTAACGATAAAATATTCTTATGTTGAAAGTGGCAGTTTAAGAGAAGAAGATATAGATTATACATATTTCTCAAAAGATGAAAGAAAAAATCAGGTATCAGAGATTGCTCCAGTAGCTGAATGGACAATGAATAAGCTCATAGATAAATCAGATACTGATTATCTTCCATATAGTTTTGCAAGAGATGCTTTGGTTAGGGTACATAAAAGATTTTTGTCAGATAGGCCATATGAGAAAATGAAACGTAATGGATGCTGTATTCCAGGTGGCAGAAGGATATATGTTGATGTGGATGGAAATATTGCATTGTGCGAGAGGGTTGGCAAATGTCCACCAATTGGGAACATTGATACTGGTATAGATATCAATAAAATAAAAAAATATTATTTGGAAGATTATGAGAAAAAATCATTAGATAAATGTAAAAACTGTTGGGCAGTTAATTTATGCAATATATGTTATGCTGCATGTTATCGTGAAGATGGAATTGATATTTCTAGTAAAAATGAATTATGTTATATACAACGAAAGCAAATAAAAGGTGAGTTGATTTTGTATTATGAAGTCATGGAAGAAGCACCAGATGTTTTGGCTAATTTTGAAGAAATAGAAGTTTTTTAAAGGTTATAATTATTATAATAATTTAACATAAAAAAATTAAAGGAGGAATTGAGCATGAAATTAGTAAATCCATTGGGCAGGGAAATTGAAAAGTTGAATAGTCAGGCTGACTATGTGAGCCCTCTTTCCGGATGTGTTTGCTCAGGGCCAACAGGGACAGCAGTAAGCCATAACAAGGGACCAGGTTGGTGCGTCGGATATTGTGGTGGTGAATCTTCAGAAACGAGAAATGCCAACGCAGAACTAGCAAGATATGCATAAATAAGATAAAGGGAATGCTATTAAAGGAACCATAATAGTATTCCCTTTTTTCAAGGAGAAGATATGGAAATGAAAGGCAGGATAAGTCCGTCTGAATATATAAAGACAATAATTAAGGTTCTAGAATTATTATTTAGAAGTTCAAAGTTGTATACATCTTTAATTCTAATAGTAAATATTTTTATAGGAATCATTGTCCCAATCAACGTTATCATATGGAAAAATTTTATTAATTCAGCAGTGGCTGGTATTTCAGATAGAAGCTGGCAGACTGCTATATTTTGGATTTCCATATATTCTTTAATTTATATTCTTGATAATATATTGAGTAAAATAAATGAGTTTATAGAAAATATTTTAGCTTCTAAAGTTAATATATTTACAACAAAATTAATACTAGATAGATTAGTAGATATCCCAATGGAGTTTTTTTGATAATTCGGAAAATTATGATAAAATTCAAAAAAATAAATACAGAATCTAACAGTAGATCAATGAGTATTTTAAGGACGTTGGTAAATTTAATTAAAAGTTTCAATACTATGATTGGAACGATTATAATCTTATTACAGTTTAGTCCATTACTAATTATAATTTGTTTTATTACATGTGTACCAACATTAATTATTAGTATGAAAATGGCTTATAAGCAGTTTAATATATATAACAATAGATTTGAAAATTTACGATATATATCATATTTAAAAAAAAAAATATGATGACCATGTATGAAAATATTAAAGAAATGAAAGTCAACAATTCTATCCCTTTTTTTTTTTTCTAAGCATATAGATAAGCAATATAATGAATTTATGAAAGAAGATATGAAGATTCGTGGAAAATATTTAGTAAGAATATCTGGAATGAATACTATGGAACAGGCACTCATTTTATTAATTCGTATTTATATTACTACAAGAGTTATAAAAAAAAAAAACAAACAATTGGTGCATTGTCCCTTTATATAAGTTCTATAGATAACTTCAGAAATTCTGTTGTTATTATACTTAATACGATTGTTTCAATATTTGAAGATGGGCTTTATATTAATAATTTATTTGAATTTTTTAGAAATGACTAAGAAAAAAAAAAAATAACGAAGGATTATTATTTGATGCCGAATTTAAGAAAATTGAATTCAAACATGTTTGGTTCAAATACCCTAATACAAATAATTATATTTTAAGAGATATAAATTTTGTGATAGATGCAAAAAAAAAGTTATTCTATAGTTGGATTAAATGGATCTGGGAAAACAACATTAATTAAGTTAATGCTAAACTTATATGAACCAGATAAGGGAGAAGTACTGATAGATGGTGTCAATATTAGAGAATTTAATAAAAAGGAGTACGTTAAAAATATAGGCGTGGTTTTTCAGGATTTTATAAAATATCCCCTAACAGTTAGTGAAAATATAGGAATAGGTGATCCTGAAAATATTGATAATTTCAACCAAGTTGAGACTGCCGCAGTATTATCTGGAGCCAATGAGTTTATTAGAAACTTACCAGATAAGTACGAAACTAAACTATTAAGAGAGTGGAGCGGAGGTATACAATTATCATTAGGGCAATGGCAAAAACTAGCTATAAGTCGAGCTTTTATGAAAAAGTATCCAATAATAATATTAGATGAGCCAACCGCATCATTAGATGCAATTGCTGAATTTGAACTATATAAGAAATTCAAACAAATGGTTTCAGGAAAAACTTGTATATTGATAGCACATAGGTTTTCCACAATAAAGTTAGCAGATACAATTTTAGTGTTAAAAGATGGGGAAATTGTTGAGACTGGGAGCCATGAGGAATTAATTAAGAAACAAGGGGATTATGCTGAATTATATGATTTACAGGCACAAACGTACAAGGAATAGGGGATGTGGAATGGATACTTATCTATGCATTAATAATAAACGTATTCCATGCTATTTAAATAAAGTGGATTTTAATACTGATATATTAGCTTGTGCACTGGTGGTAAAAAGTGGTTCTTTACAGGACGAGATTCCGGGTACAGCACATATTTTGGAACATGTAATGATAGAAAATCAAGTAATTAAGAATTGGGATTGGGATACGATTGATAGAAGAGCACATACTGATTTTTATGAAACTACATACTATTTTAAAACAAATAAAAACATATTTAATATAGGGTTAGAATTTATTGAAAGTATTGTTGATGGATTATGGCTCAATGAAGAGAATTTTGAATTAGTTAAAAAAGAATATTGTAGATGAGTATAATTCTCTTTAAAAAAAAGATGAATTTTTAATTTTGAATGCCCTATTAAAGAATTCAGCTTTTGAGAATCATATTCCGATAGGAACATTAGAAACGATTGAAAAAAGTTACATTTAAAGATATTAAATCTTATTATGAAAAAAAAATTATCTGTCAGATAATATTTTTATTGTCATTAGTGGATATGTAAGCTTATGCGAACTAAAAAAAAAACAGTATATAAAGATATTAATTTTATCGAAGAAGAATTAAACATAAAAAAAAAATAGCAGAAGAGTATCCCAGGTTAGTATTTCAAAATGATATATATAATGTATTACCTAATAATGATAATTATATTTTAATGTTTTTTAACATTAATAAAACCAAAATCCGATATTCAAAAAAAATATAAACCAAATAACAGAAGAGGCACTATTAATTGAATGCTTACAAGCTATTTTGAATGAATATACAAAAGAGTTTACAAAATGTGTTAAATGTAATTTGGTTCAAGTTTCGTTCGGTTATTACTTAATAAAAGTAGTAATAATAAAAGAAGATAGTGTTAATTTTGCGACAGAATCAATTATTAAGAAAATACTAAGTTTAAATGTAAATATGTATTTTCAAACTATAACAGAAATTATTGAGAATGTACATATAGAGCAGAAAATAGGAACTAATTTGGGTATTATACTGGAAGAACAAATTAATTCTTTTTTCTTTATTGTGAGAAATATGATGACAAAGATGAGTCCAATTCTATTTTCTGTGCTGAAAGAATAATAAATAAATTAGATGAAATATTGCATTCAAATAAATACCGAGTTATTATATAAATATTATTGAATTAAATTATAATTTAATCTAATGTGATTAACAGATAGATTTGAGCATATAGTAGGACATGTGGGGATTTTAGGGCAGCACAAGGAGATGAAATAGTTATGTTTAAAATTTTGGTGATTGAAGATGATAAAGACATATCTGAATTATTAAAATTTTTTCTTGAAGATAATGGATATTCAGTAAGGATAGCTGATAATGGCATAGAGGGAATAGAAATATATCGTCATGAAAGTATTGACTTAATACTTTTAGACATTTTATTGCCAAAAGTCGATGGATATATGGTATGCAAAACAATTAGAAAAGAATCTGATATACCTGTTATTATGATTACAGCACTTACAAGTGAGGACGAACAGATAAGAGGTTATGATCTTCAGGTAGATGATTATGTTACTAAACCCTTTTCTATGCCGGTTCTATTAAAGAAAGTCGCTGCTGTACTACGAAGAATAAATGGAGATCAAGAAAAAAATATATTATTTTATAAAGATTTAGTTTTAGATACAGATAATTACCGTGTATCAATTAAAGAGAGGACAATTGATCTTACGAAAAAAGAATTTGAAATATTAAGAGAGTTATTAATGAACCAGAATAAAATTTTAACAAGAGAACTTCTCTTAGGAAGGGTCTGGAAATATGAATACTTCGGAAATGATAGAATTGTAGATAATCATATAAAAAATATACGAAAAAAATTAGGAGTAGATTATATTGAAACAATTAAGGGAGTCGGCTATAGAATTGATAAGGTTAATTAGAAGCAAATTATTAATCAAAGTATTTTTATTAACGCTTATTGTATTGTGGGGACTAACTGGCCTTACATATACTTTTATACTGATCGTTACTCCCAGATTATATCAAACAGAATTGCAGAGAAATTTAGATACAGCAATAGAACGTACCATAAAGGAACTTAGTAGCGTGAATTTAAAAAGAGGGAAAGAAATAATTAAAGATTTATCAAATAGTTATAATATTGCAATTATGCTCTTTGATTCAAATGGAAAACAAATTGATTACGGAGAAGATATTTTATTTGTTGCAGATGGTAACACAGCTTCTGTTCTAGAGAGAAAGAGTATTACACAAACATATGAGGTAAACTTTAATGATATACAAGAAATATATACTATGACAGTATTGGGAAAAAAGTGAAGAAATAAATAGGTTTAACTTATTATTAAAAAAGAAGTTTATTATGGATTTGTATTGTTATACTTTGCATATCTATTATAATTTCTTTTTTTTATACAAAATATATTACAATGCCTATAAAAAACATATCGTCATATTCCAGGAAACTGGCAGAATTAAATTTTACTTCTCATTATTTTAATAATCGGATTGATGAAATTGGAAATTTAGCAGAAAACTTAAATGAACTATCAGAGCATCTAAATAATGCATTAGATGAGTTGAGAACCGCTAATGATAGTTTAAAGAAAGAAATAGAATATGAAAAAAAAGTCGAGCAACAACAAATGACATTATTTTCGGCCTTATCTCATGAATTAAAAACACCAATTACTATTTTAAAGGGACAAACTCAAGGAATGTTGTATAATGTTGGAGGATATAAAGATAGAGACAAATATTTGAAGCGCTCCTTTGAAGTTATCTGTATGATGGAGCAGCTCGTAAAAGAAATTTTAATTGCATCTCATATTCAATCCTCAATGTATAAAATAAAAACAGAAAATATTAATTTATCAGAGGAATTATATGACATCATTAAGGAATATGATGAAATGATTCTTCTGAAAAAAAAAGTAAATATTCAAATTAAGTTAATGGATTTTAGTATTATTTTCGCAGATAGAAATTTAATAAAAAAAAAGTATTTAGTAATCTGATTAGTAATGCAATTCATTATTCTCCAAAAGGGGAAAGTATTAGTATTTCTACTAAAATCATTGGTGATAATCCCATTATATGCATAAAAAATACAGGTACACATATAGAGGAAAACGAAAAGACTTCTCTATTCCAACCATTTACACGGGGTGAAAAATCAAGAAATAGAAATACCGGTGGTAGTGGAATGGGTCTATATATTGCTAAATTAATTATAGAATTGCATCATTTTTCAATAGCGATGAAAAATGAACAAGATGGTGTATGTGTTGAGATAACTTTAAATAAACAAAGTGTGAAATAGAAATAGCGTAAAGAATTTCAGGGATTCAATCGTTCATGATTGAATCCCGCTTTTTAATATCAGAAATACACTCATTGCCATACGTTAATTTTGCCGGCATCTCTTCTTTAAAAATCTCCTACTAATATCCCAACAGATTTTGCAATAAATAAAATACAAAAAAACATATAAAAGACATATAAAAAGCACGATGATTATATATACAAATGGTAAGATGGTTAAAAAGTTATTGTAAAGGAGCGTAAAAAATGAAAGTATCTAAAAACATGCTATTAATAATGACATTTGCAGTATTAACTTTAGGAGGTTGTAGTCAAAAAGAAGATACAAATACACCCCCAAATAGTATAAGTGAGGATAATCAAATCAAAACAGAAAAAATTAATGAGACAGAAAACATACCTAGTTTAGATGAGGCAGTTAATAGTGGGATAGTTACTGAGTTATCAGACCTGAGATTTGAAATTTTACCTATGACAGTTGATGAGGATGAATTAGATATGCCTGTTGGCGAAGAAGCGCAAAGTGGAGTTAAAAAAATAAACGTAAATTATTCTTCGGAAGTCAAGGTAAAGATAATTGAATATGATACTGCGACAAATAAAAACAATTATCTAGATAGTGATATTAATGATATAAAAAAAGATAGTGTTGTCTACATATATGGTGAATATGTTAACGAAACTGAAATTAAAGCGGATCAAATTATAATATTTAGAGTTAAAAAAAAAATAATATTGAGTAATTAAAGGAAGGAAGAAAAATATAATGTGTCTTTTTTGCTAATAGGGCAATTAAATATATTTGGAGAAAAAAAAAGGCAAGTCATTTATTTTATTGTTTATTTTCATTATAATTAATTGCATGAACATTAGTATGCTTTCTATATTGCGTGTTACAAAGGAAGCAGAATTAGAAATCAAAAAGAATACACAGGCAAAAATAACATTAGAAGTAAAAGAAAATGATAATCTTATTACAAAAACGGAGTTAGAAAAAATATTGGCCGTAGGAAATATTATAGATGTAAATAGAGTTTGCAAAGATTATGCCATACCGCATAATTTTAAAAACTATAAAGGTAAAATAGAAGATGATATCAGAGACAATATGGTCACTTTATATGGCTATGATGATTTGTCACAAGACAGTAGATTCTCTGAACTTGAAATGAAGATAACATCGGGAGAAACGGTAAAGCCTATGAGTCAGGATTCGGTTGTAATTAATCATAATCTGGCAGAGCTAAATTCTTTACAAATAGGGGATATAATTGAGTTTTCAAAAAATGACAGAACTATATCTGGAAAAATTTGCGGTATCTATAAATCTAGTATTGAAGATAAACAGAGAGAAAATATAACCTCTTTTTTCAGAATTGAAAATATGGTTTTTTTGAGTCAAACATTAATGGAGCAATTAGTAAATGAAGGTAATTATAACAAAGTAGTACTTTATGTTCAGGATCCTGAAAAATTGGAAGATACAGTGGATAAGGTGAAAAGTTTATTAGGAGAAAAAATAGAGGTTAGCACAACTGACACCATGTATGAAAAACTTAAAATGAATCTAGATCAAATTGAAAAGATAACGAATGTTATTTTGATATTAGTTGTTATTATTTCTGTAATTGTTATCACATTAATATATGGCATTTGGATAAGGGATAGAAAAAAAGAAATAGCAATTTTATTAAGTCTGGGTAAAAGTAAAGTATCTGTATTTTTACAAATATGCTTGGAGTCGTTTATGTTGTTTGGGTGTTCAGTAATATTGGCTGTATTAGTAGGGAATATTATTACAACTTGGATAGAAAGAGCGTTGTTAACTTGGCAGGATTCAAGAATAGGTTTAAATATAAATCTAAACGTATACGATATTGTAAAAGTTATTGCCATAGGTAGTTTAGTATTGATTATTTCAATTAGCCTATCTTTGGTTAGAATAATCATGGCAAAGCCTAGAGAGGTTTTGGCAGAAATGGAGGGATAAGATGAATGTAGTAAAACGTGGGCTATATTCAGTTTTACGAAAAAAAGTCAAAAGTATTTTATTATTCATAATAGTATTAAGTATAAGTTGTTTTATTATGGCGGCTATGGCTAGCAAAAATGCACAAGTTACTACACAGGACAAATCAAGAGCTGTAGTGGGTTTAAGTTTAAGACTTGAGTTAAATGAGAATGATCGAAGAGAAAGACTATTAGAGATACCAGTAGAAAAGTTGCCAAATGGTGCTACGATCTCAAGATCTCCCAATAATGAATTTGAGTCCGTATTAATGGACGACATTCTAAAAATTTCTAAAGTTGAAGGAGTCAAATCTTATAATATAATTACAGGTGTTTTTGCAGCAAATCCAGTAAATTTTAAACGGATAGAGGATCCAGATAGGGATCAGTATAATGACGAGGGTGGAGTAAACCTACATGGAAACCTGGATATGGCTCAAGACATAAATATATTAAATGGAAATATTAAATTAATAGAAGGAAGATGGGGGACAGAAGCAGATCATAATGTTTGTGTTGTTTCTAAAGAAATAGCTGAAAAAAATAAAATTAAAATAGGAGACTTGCTAGAATTTAATAATTATCGTGACAAGGAAGGTTCAACAATTTATAAAGCAGAATTAATTGGTATATATAGTACCGCGAAAGAAATCACACCATTGATGCGAGGGGATACTTATCGTACAGAGAATGCTGTGTTTACTGATTTGAGATTTCCTGAAAAACCAATAGGAGCAGAAGGAGATCCGTTATATCAATATGCTATATTTAACCTTGATGGTAATAAAGACTACGATACGATAAAAGAAAATGTAAAAAAAGCGGATGTGAATTGGAAAAGATATGATTTAATTGATAATAGTGGAAAAAGTGAAGTACTGGCAGATAATCTTGGACAGCTGGGGAAAATCAGTAATGTTATGTTTGCTATATGTATAATCTCTGGGTTTTTGATTCTATTTCTGAATTTTATCTTCTGGATAAGACTAAGAAAAGTTGAGATTGGTATTCTAATGGCGTTAGGTAAATCTAAATTAGAGATTTTAGCACAACTGATAATAGAAGCCAGCTTTATTACACTATTTTCATTGTTAACATCACTTTTTATATCACCAAGTATATCGCAGAAATTGACAACTTATATAGTTGCGGAACAAGAAGAACAACAGAATAAAATCGACGGGATAAATAAGGCGCAAACTGCGGGCCTGGAATACGATTTCAGATGAGAAGGTCGTAGGAACTACTGCAAATATCACTTATAAAATTATTATAAATGTTAGTTTACTGGTTATTATTATGGTTATTGGAGCAGTATCTTTGGCAAGTGTTTCTATTATGAAAAAAAAGCCTAAAGAGATACTAAGTGAAATATAAATAGGAGAGTGTTGTATGATATTGGAGTTGAAAAATGTAGATTACTATTATAAGGCTAATAAAAGTAAAAAGATATTATCTGATATAAATATTGGATTTGAGGAAGGTAAAATGTATGCGGTATTAGGCCCAAGTGGTTCGGGTAAAACAACTTTTTTATCTTTATTGGCTGGATTGGATATTCCTGTAAAGGGAGAAATACTTTATGATGGTGAGAATATTTTAAAGAATGGATTGAATTTTCATAGAAAAAATAACGTTTCATTGGTATTTCAAAATTATAATCTGATAGATTATTTAACACCAAAAGAAAATGTTAGGCTAGGTGGAGATGGAGAACCGGAAAAATTATTATCTGAAGTGGGAATAACTAAAGAAGAGGGGAAAAGAAATGTTTTGCAGTTGTCAGGCGGTCAACAGCAAAGGGTTGCAATTGCCAGAGCTCTTGCCAGTAATTCCAAAGTATTGTTGGCAGATGAGCCGACTGGTAATTTGGATGAGCAGACAGCATATGAAATTGTGACATTGTTAAAGAAAAGTGCACACATGATAGGAAAATGCGTGATAGTTGTTACACATAGTAAAGAACTAGCAAAACAAGCGGATGAAGTAATAAAGATAAAGAATGGAAACATAGAATTGGTGAATTATGAAGAAGATTAATGGAAAAAATGCAATCCCACTTTTAATGGATACGTACATAGCTTTATTCTAAAGGGTGTATGGTTCATTTTGGCATATGTAATAAAGCCTGTAATTCATAGGAGTAATTATAAGCAGCGTGTTTTAGAAAAGGCCTAAGCGGTTGACTAAAACATTCTGCTTTTTGTTTCTCTTTTATCTGGGGTGTGTATTGGATTTCTACTGGAAAAAACTTTTACTTAATTTTCGAAAGCATATAATTATGATGTAGAAATGGCGTGGGTTATCGTATATAATGAGAAAGATATTATAACTAGTACCTAATAAACACACCTGGGGTATGACCAAGAGGAGCTAATGTGAAAAAGCATATACTACTACTCAGCAATCTCATTATCATCATTTCCATTATAATTGGATTTATCGGTATCGTGTATCGAGATACCACCGCGTACCAGGACTTGGCGGAAAAACATCTGGAAAATATTTTAAGCCTGTCCAATAAAGATATTTCCAGCCATGTGGAAGACGCTATGACGAAACCAGTGATGGTTTCCAAAACAATGGCGAATGATGAATTCCTGAAAAAATGGCTTTCACAGGAACCCAAAAATGTTGGGAATGATACATACCTGAAACAATTATATAATTATTTAAATACGTATCGGAATAAATATGGATATACCACGGTGTTTTGTATTTCCGCAGAAACAGGAAATTATTATTATCAGGACGGCCTTAATAAGACAATTTCAAAGACAGATGAGCACGATATCTGGTATTATAATTTTATTAAATCCGGCAATGAGTATGATCTTGAGGTAGACACCAATGAGACGAAAGATGACTATATAACGGTCTTTGTTAATTTTCGTGTGGAAGGCAGTGATGGAACGCTTCTGGGTGTAATTGTAGTAGGGTTACAGGTTGATTCCCTTGGTGATACCATCTATTCTTATGAAAGAGATTATGGCTTGTCAGTTCATATTATTAATGTCATGGGAGCCGAAACTTCTTTTAAAGGGGATACCGATATCTTTATCAGTGAAGAAGAACTGCAAAAAACGTGTTGGGATTACTGAACGTCTTCAGTTAAATCAGTCTGAAACCCCAATCATGCAGTGGTACACATCGGAAGGGAAGCGAAAATGCTTAATCACCCAGTATGATAAAATACTTGGCTGGTATTTGGTTCTTGAGATGGATACCAGTTCCATTAGCCAGGTGTTTCAGGAACGAGTAAAAAGCAATGTGTTTTTTATGCTGGTTGCATTGGCTGCCTGTATTGTGGTTTCTACGTCGGTCTTTATCAACTGCAATCTGCGTATCGTAAAGATTGAGAATACGGATGAGTTAACAGGCCTTCCCAATCGAAAGCAATTTTCTAAACGGTATCTGACATTTCTTCGAAAGAACCGGAAGACGAAAAAAACGTTGTTTATGTTCGACATTGACCATTTTAAGGATATTAATGATACATATGGCCACATATTTGGAAACTCAGTTATTGCAATGGTAGGGGAAGACTTACAACATGCAATAGGCGAAAATGGAATCGCAGCACGATGGGGTGGAGACGAGTTTTTCGGTGTATTATTGGTGGGAGTGGACGAGGCAAAGCAAATCATGGAACAGTTTATGGATTCATTGATAAGCGAGGAAAAGAATGAAAGTTACCATGTGACCATCAGTGTGGGGATTTCAGAGGTGGATGAAGACCTTAGTATGGAGCAGATGGTTAAGAGAGTTGATGAGGCATTATATCATTCTAAGAAAAACGGACGGAATCAGATTTCAGTTTTATAACCATGTAACATTTTGCTATTCTCAAGTAGAAACTGCACCCTTTGGCTTTAGGTAAAATCTAAGCTGAGTGGTGCAGTTTTAGTTTAAGCGGTTAAACCTCTTTGACGCTGTAATACTCATGTCCTTACTTACTATTTCGTTCGTATAATACAAAATAGGTAAGCGCATAGTATGAGGGTGGATTTTAATTTGCGCCTTTTATCACTATAATTGTTATCAGGAAATGCGAGCGTTTTACTCCAATCCTTTGCGAGAATGCGAGCATTTTACTCTATTTCGGAGACTAGCAATTATGAGATCAAAACGAATTTCTGCCGATGAGCAGTTTCTGCTCATCATGGAGTGCCGACAAAGCGGCCTCTCCGACTATCAATGGTGTCAAATGAATGATATTAATCCAGGCACCTTTTATAACTGGATCAGTAGACTTCGTAAGCGTGGAATGGAGATCCCCATGTTATCTGATCAAGGAAAGAAAACACCAGCTCCTTTACAGGAAGTGGTAAAGGTTAACTTAATACAGGATTCGGCATCAATGCCTGCTCCTTTGAAAGTAGAGCAAAATACTTGCATTGTTCCGATGCCGACTGTTGAAATCCTGATTGGCAATGCAACAATTCGTTTCTTTAATAACACAGATAAAAAACCTGATCGAAACTACCCTCAAATGCATTGGAGGTGTTATGTTGTGCTAGGTGATATTTCCTCAGCAACCAACATCTATATCATTACAGGCTATACTGATATGCGTAAGTCCATAGATGGACTCTACGCCATCATTCTAGACCAGTTGAAAACGGAACCGGATGCCAGATCAATTTATCTATTCTGTGGCAGACGATGTGATCGAATCAAGGTTCTGCTCCGAGAGCCTGATGGAATGGTTCTTCTCTATAAACGGCTTGACGTTGTACAAGGCAAGTACCGATGGCCAAGAAATAGCAATGAGGCAAAAAACATTACCTGGCAACAATTCGACTGGCTTATGACGGGGCTTGAAATCGAGCAGCCAAAGGCTCTTAAAACCGGCTGAAACCCTTGATTTTACTAGCTTTTTCGCTCTTTTTATGGTATACTTTTCATAGTAAACTAAGGAGCAAAAACGTGGCGAACAGTAGTAAAGATATCCAGCTCATCGAACTGAAAGATATGATTTCACAACTAAATACTACGATCAAAACACTGGTGGAAGCATTGAATAAACAGCAGGCTGAAAATGATAATCTTAAGGCTGAACTGGCTTGGTTTCGCCAGAAGTATTTTGGTGCTTCCAGTGAACGCCGCGTGGTTGACATAGCAGGTCAATTAAATCTTTTTGACAATCTTATAGAGGACGAGAAACCGGTGGAACTAATCGAGCCCGAAGTTGTCCCTTCTTCAAAGAAATCTCGAAAAAAGAAACCTACTTTAGCAGAACAATTTAAGGACATTCCAACCAAACAGATAAATGTAGATACACTGACCAAAGAAGATAAAACATGTCCAATCTGTGGAGCCCAAATGATTTCGATTGGAACAGAACTAATCCGAAGTGAAATCGTTTATACTCCGCCAAAGCTGGAGCGTATCGAATACATAGCAACCACGTATTCATGCCCGGGCTGCAAGGATACGGAGGAACCACAGTTTATAAAGGATAATGGAACTCCTGCATTGATTCCCGGAAGTTATGTTTCAGAGTCCCTGTTGGCATATATCATTTATCGAAAGTACGGATTGTATATCCCTCTTTATCGCCAGGAGCAGGATTTCCTGCAGATGAAGGCTCCAATAGGACGAACTTCTATGGCACACTGGATTATTATAGTTGGCATTGAATATATAACGCCGCTGTATGATTACTTTCATAGGGAACTGTTAAAACGCAGATTCCTTATGATGGACGAGACGCCAATTCAGGTATTAAAAGAGGAAGACCGGCGGGCACAGACAAAATCTTATTTATGGGTTGTTCGAACTGGTGAAGATGGATTAAATCCCATCATCCTCTATAATTACACGCCCACAAGAGCAGGAGAAAATATCAAACAATTCCTAAAGGGTATGGAACCTGGAGTTTATCTAATGGCAGATGCATACCAGGGCTACAACAAGGTGAATGAAGCCAGACGTTGTTGTTGCTTTGCGCATATCAGAAGATATCTATTGGAGGCTATTCCAAAAGGCCATGAGAAGGATTATAGCCATCCGGCAGTACAGGGTGTTTTGTATTGCAATAAGCTGTTTGAGTATGAGCGGATCTATAAGGAAAGGGCTCTCATACAAGCAGATCGGAAATCGTCGCCTCAAAGACCAGAAACCGGTCGTTGAGGGCTTCTTGGCGTGGGCAAATCAAGTCACTACCGGAGATAATGCCAAACTTAAGAAAGCAATCACATATATTAAAAACCGTCGAGATTTTCTTATGACCTATCTGGAAGACGGCCGATGCAGCCTGAGTAACAACCTTAGCGAAAATTCAATTCGTCCAGTAACTGTAGGCCGGAAAAACTGGCTCTTTTCAGATACTCCCGGAAGGAGCGAATGCTAATTCACTCTATCTCACCGTGATAGAGATGGCAAAGGCATATGACTTAAATTTATATGAATATTTAAAGTTCTTGCTAGAGAATCGTCCCAGCAAGTGCATGTCAGATGATGAGTTAGCAAAACTTGCACCTTGGGATAAAAGAGTCCAAGAACTTTGCAAGAACAAAATGGAGTAAAATGCTTGCATTTCCGAATCCTAGCAATAGTATCCGGGAATAAATTTTGATACCTACCCCGAAACTATGCGCTTACCAAAATAGTGCCTTATTGCAAAAGTTTTGTATCTCTATTATAGTAAAAGTACAGAAGCGCTATCTGAATGATTGACGTCAATTTATTTGCGGGCACTAATTAAAATAATACCTATCTGGAGGGATACGTAATGGAAAAAATAAATGTTAACGATATAACAGAAATAATGAAACGGAAAGCACTATTTACTGAGGGCACAATGGATTCGGGCATTTTATTTTATGAGCCAGGAGAGACAATGACTCCTCATAAACATTCAAATTTAGATGAAATTTTCTATGTTATCAGTGGAAAAGGAATCATAACCATAGATGGCGAGGATATTTCAATAAAAGAAAATGATGTGATGCTGTCACCCCATGACGAGAGTCATGGTTTTACTAATAATGGAGATGAAAAACTGGTGATTTTACAGATAAAGAATACGTTTGTAAAATAATTCTTATATAGAGAAAGGTATTTAATATGTATTATATTTCTATGGTAATCACAGTTTTGGCAACTGTGATGTATAATATCAGTCAAAAATCAATTAATCAAACGATAAATCCTTTTATATCAATGTTAGTGACATATATTACAGCAATCCTATTTTCGGTATTAGCATTTATTTTATTACCGATCGATCGTAATATAGTAAGCTCACTAAAACAAATAAACTGGGCCAGCTATTTATTAGGCTTATCTGCGTTAGGATTAGAGATCGGATATTTGTATCTTTATAGAAGTGGCTGGAATATAGCTGTTGCTCCTCTTTTTGTAAGTATAATTTCAACAATTATGTTAATTATCATTGGAATTATTTTTTATAAAACAAAAATTTCTCCTGTGAATACCATAGGAGTATGTATCAGTATCATTGGGTTAATTTTAATGAATAAAAAATAATGAACTTGTTGAATGAATCAAAAAGCGGATCAGACAGTTACGGTAGACTGCCTGACCCGCTTTTCACTAGTAAATTATATATTATTATTTATCAGCATCAATTTGTGCCATATGTTTTTTCCCCCATTGATTCATCTCTTCCAGTATGGGACCTAATGATCTTCCAAGTTCCGTCAGGGAGTACTCTACCTTTGGAGGAACTTCAGGATATACCGTTCTGGAAATTATCCCATCGGCTTCCAATTGCCGAAGCTGCTGTGTCAGCATTTTCTGACTGATTCCATTAATTCCCTTACTTAATTCAATGAATCTTTGGGTGCCGGAATTAAATAAATTTCTTAATATAAGAACCTTCCATTTATGCCCAATCAGATTGACCGTATGTTCAATAGGGCAGAATTTATCACAAGGCATAATTAATCATCCTTTCATTGCTTTTTAACGATATTGAATTAGTATAACATAAAAAAATATTTTCTTGCAAAAAATAGTTACTATATTATCGCTTCTGAGTGATATAAATAGATCCCATATATAAAATAAGTGCAAATCCAATTTGATTTACACTCATTTTATATGTTCTTATGCAATTAAGTGGTTAATAGAATCTAGTTCATAAAGTGTAAACGGGTCAATATCTATACAGTCACTTGGATTTCTATTACCTGATAAATCCCATGCTAAAGTATCATTTAATACTGTACATGTATTTTTAAATGTTTGAATATCTTGTAGGGGCTTAAATACTTCGCCTTGTAAAATATTTGCCGCGTTATATTCGACAATCTTTCCATCATCAAAAAAACTTGTACATGATAATTGTCTAATGGTATCACCTGTACCACTACAGGAAAATAATCATGCATATTCACACCCCCTAGACTTTTTATCACCGTCCTTTGTTTTATTATACCATGAAAAAATAGTCATATGCAAGATAATGTAAGTTAATAGTATTTTTAAAATTAAGTGCACAAAACATCAATTTATAATGACACATTCCCCACTGGACAGTCGACCCTCTATCTGATAGTATAAGGAAAATAAATATTGAAAATGCAAAGAAAAGGATTAGTATCTGTAAACTGGTTTCAGAAAGTTGCTGGTTGATGCGAAGCAATAGAAGGAATACAGAGAACTCACCTTTGAGCAGTCTTAGTCAAATCGGATTATCATTTGTTCCAATGAGAGAGTAGCTAAGATCGGAAGACCCACCGTTACAAGGGGCGGATATAAGGCAGCATTGCCCGTATCCTGATAAGCGCATAACTGAATTGTTATGAATCGGAGTGGTACCGCGTAAGATCAAGTCTTTCGTCTCCCTGGCAGAATGCCGGAGATGTGAGGCTTTTTTTATTATCATTAAGGAGGAATGAATTATGTTTAGTCATCAGAAATATGAGAAAAAATTCTATTTACCCCCAGTGATCTCTTATGATTGGGTAAAAAAGGAATCAATTGAGAAAGCACCAGTCTGGTGCAGTGTGGATTTAAGAGATGGAAATCAGGCATTACCCATTCCCATGACATTACAGGAAAAACTTGAGATGTATCAAATGTTATTAGAGATTGGATTTAAAGAAATCGAAGTGGCATTTCCAGCTGCTTCTGAAACGGATTATCAGTTTTTAAGGACATTAATTGAAAATAAAATGATTCCGGAAGATGTTACGATTCAGGTAATTACTCAGGCAAGAGAGCACATTATCCGCAAAACCTTTGAAGCACTGGATGGCGTTCCAAAAGCAATTGTGCATTTGTATAATTCCACGTCAGAAGCCCAACGCAGGCAGGTATTCCATAAATCAAAAGAAGATATCAAAAAGCTGGCTGTTGACGGAGCCATATTATTTAAGAAACTGGCTGAAAAAACAATGGGAGATTTCTATTTTCAATACAGTCCTGAAAGTTTTCCTGGGACTGAGGTAGACTATGCCCTTGATATTTGCAACAGTGTCTTAGAAATATGGAAGCCTACGCCCAAACATAAAGCAAATATTAATATACCAACTACGGTTGAAAATGCCATGCCACATATCTACGCCAGTCAATTGGAGTATATCAACAATAATCTGCTGGACAGAGATTCCGTTGTTTTATCCATTCATCCTCATAATGACAGAGGTTGTGGTGTGTGTGACGCGGAGTATGGGATCTTAGCTGGTGCTCAGCGTGTGGAAGGGACTCTTTTTGGAAATGGGGAGCGTACGGGAAATGTTGATCTTATCACCGTAGCTATGAATCTGTATTCACAGGGAGTAGATCCTGAATTGAATTTCAGTAATATGAATCAGATCTGTGATACCTATAAGCGTTTAACAAAGATGTCCATTTCTGAAAGACAGCCATACTCAGGTTCCCTTGTTTTTACAGCATTTTCAGGCTCCCATCAGGATGCAATTTCAAAAGGAATGAAATATCGGGAACAGGAAAAAATGCAGAAGTGGGATGTGCCATATATTCCAGTAGACCCCTCCGACTTGGGAAGAAATTATGAAACTGATGTAATTCGTATCAACAGTCAGTCTGGAAAAGGGGGGATCGGTTATATACTGGAAAATGCTTATGGTATTCATATGCCATATCGGATGAATGAAGAATTCGGATATTTTGTAAAAAAAGTATCAGACAGAGATAGCAAAGAGTTGTCAACGGAAGAAATATATCAATTATTCAGGCAGCAATACGTTGAATTCTTTCCTGCTTTTCAGATTCAATCCATGAAAGTTAATGTGGAAGAAGCAAATGAAGCTTTTCTTACCATATTACAGGATGATAATATAATTGGTGTAAAAGGTCACGGAGCAGGCAGCCTTGATGCAATCAGCAATGCATTAAAGAAACATTTTTCCGTAGAATATGACTTAGAAGTATACGAAGAACATTCTATGGGAGCAGACTCATCGGCTTTAGCCTCCGCTTATATAGGAATTCAAAAAAACGGAAAACAATACTGGGGTGTTGGAATCAATCGTGATATTATAAAAGCATCAGCGTTAGCACTGGCCATTGCAGTGAATCGATTATTGGGAGAATTCAGCGGATGAATGACAAAAAGATAGCTAAGAGTGAAGTGATGCAGCATTTAAAAGAGTATAATGACAAGGAGATTTTTTATCAGCAATATGCCTCGCTTTACAATGACAAGGAAGCTTTAAAGCATTTTCTGGAACAGCACGATCCGGCCAGACTAATAAAAGAAAGAATCTATATAGAGGAAATACTCCCCAAATCATTTGAAGCGTTTAACGGTGAGGAGTCTGTGTGGGAGAGTCTGGAGACAGATATTTATATTGAAAAATACTGTCGTCTTATGCCTCATCTTTCCGCAATTCATGATTTCTTTGAAATTGTATATGTTGTAGATAATAATATGCAAATAGAAATTGGTGATAATACCTTGATAACCTTACAACCAGGCGATGTCTGCTTTATCTCGCCTGGGATTCTTCATACGCCTTATGTTATGGAGGAAACAATAGCTCTGCAGATGACAGTCCGCAAAAGCACATTCCGGAAAGAGTTTTATCGATGTTTAGCAGGAAATAGTGTGACCTCAGACTTTTTTCTCAATGCGTTATATTCTCAAAATGGCGGCAGTGTCTTATTGTTTCATATGGATTCTGATGATGAGATCAAAAATATGTTTCTTCAGATGTACCAGGAGAACCACAATCGATATGCAGGATATCAAAATGTCATGAATAATCTTTTTGAAATTTTGTTGTGCTATTTATTAAGATGTGACCCGTCTGAAATTGAAATAAAACAAGACTGTCAAAAAGCTGATACACGTATGACTCAGATACTGCAGTATATTGAAAACAACTGTGAAAGGATTACAATAGCTGATCTGTCTCAAAAATTTCATTTAACGAAAACATATCTGTCAAAATATATAACACATAAAACAGGCAAATCATTTCGCTCTATTTTACAGGAGATAAGATTAGAAAAAGCCCGCAGCATGCTTTGTTCCAGTAATCTTTTGATTGAAGATATATCTGAAGCGGTTGGCTATCACAACGTAGAGCATTTTATCCGGCTTTTTAAACAGAGATATCATAAGACGCCAAACCAATTTCGCAAAGACAAATAAATTGCAATAGCTGTAACATGACAGGACCATCATATTGAACCCCATTTATTTATGTGATACAATTACAAAATCCAATCCCTTAATGGGAAAATGGGGGAGAAAAATATGAAAATTAATAAATATAACTCACTCATCATAAAAGCATTTTTTTCCGTACTTGTGTACATCAATATTTTGGGGGCAGGAAGAGACAAAATAATCTTCCTGATATTCTTATACAGTTTAAGTATATACAACGATTTTTATAGAAAAAAGGTATTAAGAAATAACAACCCTGAGGTAATCTGGGACACAAGAGCCATATCGTCCATTTTATTATCCATCGGCACAGCCTGCATTTTAAAATATATGGCAGGCACATATATTTATATCTATATCATTTTAATTGAACTGCTGTTTTATGACAGAAAGCAAATCCCCGCCAATTTACTTGGATTATACGGAGTAAGTTATCTGTTAACGGATTTAGGACGATTTTTAAAGGAAGGCAGCATGGAAGCTGCCTGGTCCTATGTGGGGTATGATATTGTATATTTTCTTGCAGGACTATTTATCTGTATCCTCATTCTGGAGCAAATTAAGCAGAAAGAAAAATTAGCGTTGCTTAATCACCAGTTAAATGAAAAAAATGAATTGTTGAAGCAACAGCAGCAATTGAACGAGGAATTGGCAAGAAGCAGGGAGCGGGAGGCGATTGCACAGGAACTGCATGATTCTATCGGGCACACGTTAGTTGCAGTAAAGATGTACGTTAAGGTGCTGGAAAAATATATTGCAATAGATCCTGAAAAAGAGAAGGAAATCCTTTCTTCCTTAAATGAAGTAATACAGGACAGTATATTACAGCTGCGAAATACAGTATATCGGCTGAAAGAAAATAGTAAGTATTCAAATTTAAAGGCCTCACTGGAGCAGTTAATTCAATCCATAGTTCAAACTGAGAGTCAGAAGATTTATCTGGATTGTGATGAAAGAATAGACAAAGTTGAGCTGGGCTTAAAGGACGATATCTATATATCAATTCGGGAAGGTATCACAAATTCCATGAAATATTCGAATGCAAAGCATATCTGGATTGCATTAACTATAACGGATGGGGGTCTGGAATTCTCTGTGAAAGATGATGGAGTAGGGGTGGATACCATTCATAAATCTTATGGAATTCTTGGAATTGAGGAACGAATGAAGAAATGGAATGGTGTCTGTACACTGAATAGTACGGAGAACAACGGATTTTCTTTAAAAGTACAGATTAAATTCAATCAGGAGGAACGATTTGATGATTCGAATAATAATAGCAGATGATCAGCCCATTATTCGTCATGGACTACGGTATGTAATCGGCCTGGATTCAGAGCTTAAGCTGGTAGAAGAAGCAGCAGATGGAATTGATTTAATCGATAAAATGAAACAACAATCCTGTGATGTGATTCTTATGGATATTCGAATGCCCCGTATGGATGGGGTAGAAGCAACGTTGCAGGCAAAGAAGAAATATCCTGATGTAAAAGTACTGATATTAACAACATTTGAAGATGAAGAATATATTTTTCATGCATTGGAGAATGGGGCAGACGGATATCTGTTAAAAGATTCCGATCCCGATGATCTGATTCATGCAATAAAGACCATTGCAAAGGGAGGAATGCTGCTCCACCCAAGGGTTACGGAGACGGTAGTATCAGCGCTGCGGTTGAATAAAGGTGGGATCGGAGCAGATGAACCAGACGTAAATCCAAGGGAGACAGCAGAAAATTCAGGTAAGAGACCGGAAGTATTGCAGGAACTTACAAGCCGTGAATTTGAAATCGCATGTATGATCATGGAGGGAAATACAAACCGGGAAATCGCTTCCAAGGTGTTTGTGTCAGAGGGAACCGTAAAAAATCATGTGACCAAAATACTGGACAAGCTGGGGATGGAAAATCGGAAGCAATTGATGGTATACATGACCAAAGTCATGGAAAATTAATTGATTTGTGACCTTCGATGTGACTTAAGGTAGATGAAAAGCATAGGAATTCCTGATAAGCTTATTATATAAAATATAAACAATTCAGGAAGAGGAGAAAATCTATGCAGCAGATAATCACTGTTATTATTTCAATTGCAGTATTTGCTTTTTTTGTTACAAATCATTTTAAAAAACAGGAAATTAATGGGAAGATTTTTATTCCATTTTTGATTTTTATGATTGTTTCTATTGAGCGGTATATTGATTGTCAATTCCTGCACTCAGTGGTAACCGGACTTTCTTTCAGGGTTTTTGTTGGACTCGCCATTGGTATCCTCCAAGGCCTGCTTGCCAAAATCACCATTGTAGACCATAAAGCATTTACAGAAGGGACCTTGCTTGGAATGGCATTCTGGCTTGTTTTTATTCCAGTGAGGGTTCTGGTGTTACCATGGTTTGAAACAATTGCTGGCGGAGGAGTCAATTTAAATAGTGCGGAATACATCGGTCTCACCGCTCTTTATATATTTACAGGCTTTTTCCTGGCAAAAGCCTTTACGCTGATTCTTAGGAAAAAAGCGGTACTTGTGAGAGAGGGAGCTGCATTATGACAATGTCGTATGGGATCGTGATTCTGTTGTTATTAAAAATATCTAATATTTCGAAAGGTAAAACAAAACTAATTAAGTTTCCAAATCTATGGATTTTACCTGTTTTATTTATGGGAATGATGTTAGAAGATTATGGAAAGCAGAATTTTGTTTACTCTTCTGAAATGATGATGGCATTGACTGTCTTTGGCCTTGCCGGTTTGTGTGTTGGCTTGATCAGAGGGGGATCATTGAAGTATGAAAGAGATTCAGACGAAAAAATGTACTATAAAGAATCCTATTTAAGCCTTCTTATCTATATTTTGGTTATCTTCGCGAAATGGGGCCTGAAATTTATAGGGGCTGTAAGCAGCGATATAATCGCAGTAGGTCTTATGAGTTTTGCCTGTGGATCGTTGATTGGAAGATGCAGTTATATTTCTTATCGGTATCTTTTTTCTGGAAGTTTGTAAATATAATTAAATTAGGTTCATTGACTGTTATTCATTCGAGTGCTATAATGCGATTATAGGAGGCGGAAAATGAGAATATCAAAAGAACCAGAAGTCCGTAAGCGTGAAATTGCAGATAACGCCATGAGATTATTTTGTGAAAAAGGTTATGAAGCAACTTCCATGAAAGATATTGCCAGAGCAGTCAATGTTGTTCCAGGTCTTTGCTATAACTATTTTAAATCAAAGTACGAATTATATGAGTATGCCTTAACTCTTTATGCAGAAGAGTGTATCTCTCCCATAATTGAAATTCTGCAAAGGGATGAGGAATCGTTGAATGTATATTATCAAAAATTAATAACTGTCTTTATCAGAAATGACGGAAAAGAAAAGTATCATGATTTTTTTCATAAAGATGGTAACCAGCTATTTCATAAGCAATTGGAAATAGAGATGAATGATAAAATTCAGCCATATATAGAAGAGTTTATTGTCCGCCTTAACAGGAAGGGGCAGTTGAATGTAAAAGATCCTGAAAGCATGTCAAAGTTTATTGTTTATGGGCAGTCACCGATTATTAATGATGATTCCCTGTCAATAGAAGAAAAAGCGGATAAAGTCATCTCGATTTTCAATTTATTATTGAAATAGTAAATACCCCGGAATATTGCCGGGGTAAAAAAATAACTATTGAATGAATAATAGTCAATGAATTATATTCAATAGATGATAAAGGAGAAAAATTATGAAACATGCAGTATTAATTACGGGAGCAACCAGTGGACTTGGTCTGGCATATGCAAAGGAATATGCAAAAAGAGGATACAATCTGATTATTACAGGAAGAAGAGAAAATAAGATAATAGAAAATGCAAACTATATAGAAAATACATATAGCGTAAAAGTGAAAGTAGTGATTGTAGATCTGGCGAAGGAAGAAGGTTTAAACCTCCTCCTTAATGAGATCAAGGAAGATGAGATCGAAGTATTAGTAAATAATGCAGGATTTGGGCTGAAGCCAGTATTTTCAGAAGTACCAAAAGAAGATATAGATCGAATTATGTTTCTGCAAATAAATGCAGTCGTTCTATTAACCCAAAACATATTAAAGCAGATGCTGCCCAGACATAAGGGGACCATTATTAATATCTCTTCCGATGGTGCCTTTGCAGTAATGCCAAGAAACATTCTATATTCTTCAACGAAATTATTTATTCTTAATTTCACAGAAGGGCTTTATATGGAACTGATTGATACCGCTATTCATGTGCAGGTAGTATGTCCTGGCTTTATAGATTCAGATTTTCATGAAAGTGCAGGAATGAATGTGGTCAAGAAGAAAAATGGCTTTATGAAATTCATGGATCCCCAGGAAATAGTTCGTTTGGCAATGAAGGACCTAAAGAAGGGGCGGGTAGTAAGTGTGCCAGGTTTGGAGGCAAAAACAATACGATTTATAGCTGCTTTCCTTCCGAGAAAAATATTTTATAATATAATAATTGATTTTACGAGAAAAAGAAATAGTAAACTGAACAGATAAAAGGTAAAGTGAAGATAACATTAGTCTGCGAATAAAACGAATTAAAGAACAAAATACTGTCAATTACTTACAAATAATTTACATATTTTTACAAAAAAATAAACTTCATTGACTTATAACTACAATTGAATATATACTCTAGGCAGATCCGGATCAGAATAAACATATCTAAGGAGGTCAGAAGCTTTGAAAAAAAGGTGTTTAATAGTTACAGCAATATCTATGGCTATAACTATAGGAAGTGCGATGTCAACATTAGCTGCTGGTTTCGAAAGCACTCCACAGGGGGTAAAATATAGATGGGGGTCTGGCGATTATTGTATAAATAACTGGGTGAACTTTAAAGGTCATTGGTACTTTTTTGGAAATGATGAGCTTATGCGTACTGGATGGATTCAAAGGGATGATTCCTGGTATTTCACAACTGATACTGGTGAGCTTCAGGGTGGAATTATGAAAATCAATGGTAATGTATACTACTTTAACACAAATTCTCTGAAAATGGTAACCGGACTCTATACCTATAACGATGCCACCTATAATTTTACCGAAAACGGCACAACGAACGGTGCTCCTTACGTGTATACAGAATGGAATAGTGATGGCACCATCAGAAGGGGTAATAAAATTAAAGTTCGTTAAATTTTGGAATTAATACTCCATAAGGGAAGGGAAGAATGAGATTGGATTTGGTACCTCACCCTTCCCTTCTTTATGCTCTTTCATTTGAAAGTATCCAGATTGGATAACAACTTCAAATTAACCTGCTCGTTTTTGTTAAACACACTGTCTTTAAAATTTTCAGCTGTGATTGACGGTTCGTACCAAATCTGTCCTTTAAAGTAGTTATTTAAATCTTCATTTTTAAAAATATAACCATGCCTTGCATAAACCTCATTTTTGGCCAAATGTATGATTAATGGAGGAACCTGATCAAAGTCCTGTTTTTGATAATTTTTTAAATCTGTAAAATATAAAGGTTCCACAACGGAAGAAATATCCCTTACCTCCCGCACATTTTCTAAATAATTGGATACTTCTGGATAGAAAGAACATTGATCACGGTATTGTTTTCGCTCAGCAATTGCATTTTGCATTTCGCTTTCCGTCCAAGGGGCGTAATATTTTTCATATACCACATTAAATAAATCTGGTTCTGTTGTCTTGCTGGCTGTAGTTTCACTGCGTTTATCTCCAGCTTCCCCCTGAATCTGTTTCGTGCGCCCTAACTGATATATACCTGAAAATCCATACCCAGATAAATTAGTATCTTTCATTTTATAATCTAGTACTTCAATCTGAATCGCATTATCATTGCTGAAAGTAATATGAAGAATTCCAGAACCACCCCAGCCGTCATCGTCATATTTATAATTCAATTCTCCATTGATTATCTTTCCGGTAATATTATCAATTTCTGCGATGCGCTCGGTGGTGCCCTGTTGCATAAATAGGTAGCCGTCTAAGTTGGTTTTATCTGTGACTTGAAAGGAAAATTCTAAACCGCCATAGGAGAGGCCCTCTTCATGACTGAAACTGGTTTCTGTCCAAAGACCGGAGTACCCTTCATAATTTTCGGCCTCTGTTTGTGAAATCGCAGTCGTACTGGCCTGATCCACAGTTTCTGGCTTTGTGTCTGTAGCTTTCTCTGAATGACTGTTATTGGCTTTCACGCAGCCTGACAGGATAAGAATACAGATAATCATTATAATTGCTTTGTTTTTCATCAAAATCACCTTTCGGATTAGACGTTGCATAACAGTCGGTTTTGATGATAGTATAACACATTTCGTAAACGAAGGGGAGGGCGCCAATGGTTTTATATAGACAGAGAGGTGATATTAGATAATGAAATATAAAGGGAAATCTGGCTCTGTGACAATAATAGGGGATAAAGGCCAGTCTGTTAAGGTCTGTGATATAAAAAATGGAAAGCCTCACGTCAAACGATTAGAAACATCTGATTATTATGAGTTTACTCTCATTTACTCCTTTTTCCGACGAGTGAAGAAAAAGTTCGACAAGAAGACTCTAAGAGAAATAAAATAGTAAAATAGCCTTCTAAATGTTCCGTGACATCATCACAGAAATAAATATTTTTTTGAGGTAGAATAACATCATCAAGAACATAGTTGTTATAAACGGAAAGGAGCATATACGATGAGCGTATTGAAAATAACGAAGGAAAATTTTGAGAAAGAGGTAATGCAGTCAGATAAACCCATCTTACTGGACTTCTGGGCATCCTGGTGCGGCCCGTGCAAGATGGTAGGACCTGTAGTAGAGCAGGTGGCTGAAGAAACGATAGATGTGGCAAGAGTCGGCAAGATTAATGTAGATGAGGAGCAGGAACTTGCCCAGGCATTTAAGGTAATGAGCATACCTACTTTAGTGGTTATGAAAGAAGGAAAAGTTGTAAAAAAGCACAGTTGGTGTCCAGTCCAAGCAGACGCTTTTATCAATGCTCCAGTAATAAAATATTACGATTGGAGCAAAATATGGCACACAAGTTTAAAATAATAAATAAGAGTAAGCTGGACAGTCCAAAACGCAGGGAAGTATTGCCTGCAAAAGAGATCCTTAATACAGTTGGGATCAAAGAATCGGCTGTTGTTGCAGATATTGGCTGTGGAATTGGATTTTTCACTTTTCCATTATCTGAAGCAGTAGGCAACAATGGAATTGTATATGCTTTGGATATAGAAAAAGAGATGCTTGATGATGTAGAAGCCGGAATGCTGGAACGAAATATAAAAAATGTGCGACCGGTTGTGACACAGGAATACCGTTTGATTCTAGAGGATAATTCCGTTGACGTTGCTTTTTTATGTACCGTTATGCATGAAGTGAAGATGCGTGAGAAATTTTTAAAGGAAGCAAATCGGATTCTGTATCCTGACGGCCGTATCATTATTATTGAATGGATCAAGAAAGACAGTGATTTCGGACCGCCCGCTGATCACCGGCTGGATAAGAATATTTTAAAAAGAAATCTGCAGAGAGCTGGATTTAAAGATATAGAGATCACGGATTTTAATGATTACTTTTACATTGCAGATGCAAGAAAGAAATAGATAAAGGAAAGATTGGGACCTTGTGCCTCAATCTTTTTCTTTTATCAGATCAACTGGTAGAATATCTGTTATAATGAAAGAAAATGAAATCAGGGGGGAACAGAATGGAATTATTAATCGATTGCATACCATGTTTACTGCGCCAGTCTCTGGAAGCGGCCAGAATAGCCACAGATCAGAAAGAAATCCATAATAAAATTATGAAAGATACAATAAAATTGCTGTCAGACTATGATAAATATAAAAATTCCCCCCAGCTGGCAAAAGAAATTCATAATCTGGTTAAGAATGAGACAGGCAATCCAGATCCATATCAGCAGATAAAAAACAGAGATTTACAGGCAGCCAAGAATTTATATCCCTTTTTAAAGGACTTTCTGCAAAGAAAAGAAAACAGCATATATTGGGCTCTAAAAGTGGCAGCTGTAGGGAATAATCTGGATGCAGCGGTCTACAGTAATCCGGAATTAGAGAAATGTATTAGTAAGGAGTTGGAAAAGGAATTTACCATTTGTGATCTGGATCTCTTTACTAAAAAATTACAACAGGCGAAGAACATACTTATTATTGGAGATAATACAGGTGAAACAATATTTGACAGGGTCATGTTAGAGAGTTTTCCTGACACAGCAATCACCTATGGAGTGCGGGGTGAATCAATTATTAATGATGTGACAGAAAAAGAAGCAATGGATTCGGGACTTAATTCAGTTGCACGTGTCATTTCCACGGGCTGCGGATCTCCGGGGACAATTTTAGCTGACTGCAGTCCTGAGTTTATTGATATTTATGAAAGATCCGACGTTATTATCAGCAAAGGACAAGGAAATTTTGAAGCCCTTTCAGGAGAAAAAGGAAATTTATTTTTTCTGTTGAAAGCAAAGTGTCTGGCAATAGCAGGAGCGTTTCATGTAAAAATTAATGATTATATTTTTCATTATGAGAATGCTAAATATTGACATATGTCAAAAATAGTATTAATATATTTAGCAAAGGAAAAGACAGGAGCAGAGAATATGAGCGAAAATGCAAGGGGTTGTTCAGACGGCAGCTGTACCAGGGAATCCTGTGCAGGTTGTGAACATAGCAAAGAAAGTATGCTGGAGCAGTTAAACCAGTACAGTTCCATAAAAAATGTAATTGGTATCGTCAGCGGGAAAGGCGGCGTAGGAAAATCATTTGTGACAGCAATGTTAGCGGTTTTGTTAAATAGAAAAGGATATCGTGTGGGTATCTTAGATGCAGATATTACTGGTCCGTCTATTCCAAGAATGTTTGGGATAACCGGAAAAGCTTCTGCAAATGAATTTGGATTACTTCCGGAACTAACAGTAAATAACATAAAAATAATGTCCGTAAATCTGCTTCTGGATAAAGAAGATTCCCCCGTTGTATGGAGAGGTCCTATTCTGGCTGGCACGGTAAAGCAGTTCTGGACAGATGTGGTATGGGAAGAATTAGATTATCTTTTTATTGATATGCCGCCGGGAACAGGTGACGTTCCCCTGACAGTATTTCAGTCCATTCCGCTGGACGGTATTGTCATTGTTTCCTCACCTCAGGATCTGGTCTCCATGATTGTGAAGAAAGCCTATAACATGGCTAAATTAATGAATATTCCCATTCTTGGTTATGTAGAAAACATGAGTTATGTGAAATGTCCGGATTGCGGAAAAGAAATTCCCATATTCGGAGAGAGCAAACTGGGTGAAATAGCTAGTGAAACGGGTGTTGATATTTTAGGAAGAATTCCTATAGATCCAGTACTTGCAAGCCTGGTTGATAAGGGTGAGTTTGAACGATTTTCCTGCGATTATCTGTCAGGTGCGGCAGATCACATAGAAAAAATGTATGAAAGTAAAGTGTAAGTATAACAGTTAAAACAGAGCAAACAGTTTAAAACAGTATAACAGTTAAAAATAATCCCCTGCCATATTAATGTCATGTCTCAGACTACTTAAATGGCAGGGGTTTTTCTTAACCTTTTATTGCAAAAGTTTTGGTAGTATAATAAGAGTATGCTTAAGAGGTGAAATTAAATAAGGAAGGTACAAATATTTGGCTGATCACAATAAACTGGTAAGAGACAAGATTCCGGATATAATTGAAAATAGTGGACGTAAGGCAAAATATCATATACTGTCAGAGGCTGAATATCTGGCCGCTCTGGATAAAAAATTATTTGAAGAAGTAAATGAGTATCAGGCAGACAAAAGCCTGGAAGAAATGGCTGATGTTCTGGAAGTTTTGTATGCAATTTGCAAAGCACGGGGATACAGCGTGGAGGAACTGGAAAAAAAGAGGGTAGAAAAATTAATACAACGGGGCGGATTTGATAAAAAATTATTTTTGGAGTACTCCGAAGATGAGAGGTGAAATCATGGGAAAAATACTGTTTATTGATGTAGATGGAACATTAGTAGACTATGAGACTAATCTGCCGGATTCGGCTGTGGAAGCCATCAGAAGAGCAAGAAAGAACGGGCACAGAGTCTACATCTGTACAGGACGCAGCAAAGCGGAAATATATCAGAACATCTGGGATATTGGTTTGGATGGCATGATCGGTGGCAATGGAAGTTATGTGGAGGATCATGGAAATGTGGTTCTGCACCGGTTAATTTCAAAAGAGGAAAGTAAGAGAATTGTTGACTGGCTGCATGGCAGGAATCTGGAATTTTATTTGGAAAGCAATAACGGACTGTTTGCCAGTGAGAACTTTGAATCAAGGGCTGATGCATCCTTAAAGGAATATGCCCGAAGAAAAGGAATTGACGGTGCTGATAGTGTAACGGTTAGAACTATATTTCCAGATATGATTTTCGGAGGAGAATTATACCGGGCAGATTTAAATAAAGTCAGTTACATGCTTCATTCATATCAGGATTTTCTGGATACAAGAGCGCAATTTCCCGATCTGGAATCAGGAACATGGGGCGGAAGAGGAGAAGAAGCTCTCTTTGGTGATCTGGGAGTAAAGGGGATTACGAAAGGAAATGCCATAGAGCATTTGCTGCATTATCTGAATGCCGACAGATCAGATACCATCGCATTTGGAGATGCAAAAGTCGATATACCCATGCTGGAAGCCTGTGGGTATGGTGTAGCAATGGGCAGCGGTGGAGATGAAATTAAAAAAAGTGGCAGATTTTATTACAGACGATGTGGATAAAGACGGGTTGTATCACGCTTTTTTCAAAATTGAATCTCATATAATATGTTGTGAGTAAAGTAAATTATTTCTGCACAGGAATATGATTGCATAAAACAGGATTCTGCCTTAGAATTGAATGAATATGAAAAGGCGGTATATGATATTTGGAAGGCAAATGGGACAAATAGTGAACACGGAGGCCGGGTGCGGCGCCATGTAAAATAAAAATTCCAGAAGATGAGGTGGTAATTTAATGGGAGAATTGACACATTTTGATGACCATGGCAATGCGGTTATGGTAGATGTTTCAAATAAAGATATTACTGCCCGTACTGCGGTTGCAAAAGGCAGGATTATGGTAAATGCTGATGTCATGAAAGCAATTTTAAATCATACGGTAAAAAAGGGAGATGTTCTTGGTGTAGCCAGGGTAGCCGGGATCATGGCGGTTAAAAACACTTCTTCCCTCATTCCCATGTGCCACCCTCTGGCGATAAATAAATGCCAGATTGACTTTGAGGTTCATAAAGAGGCAGGAAGTATTCAGGCTGTATGCCTGGTTAAAACCGAGGGAAAAACCGGTGTCGAGATGGAAGCTCTCACAGGAGTTACGGTAGCGCTGCTTACGGTGTACGATATGTGTAAAGCAATTGACAAGAGTATGGAAATAACGGATATTTTCCTTGAGAAAAAGACCGGAGGAAAAAGCGGGGATATTTTTAACGGAAAGGACCTGGAATGAAAGATCAATGGAATCGAAAGATTGATTATATCCGAATATCTGTAACAGACAGATGCAATCTTCGCTGTATTTATTGTATGCCTGAGGAGGGAGTGCCCTCCATTCCTCATGAAGAGATCCTTACTTATGATGAGATTGTGCGGCTCTGCCGGTGCTTTTTTAAAATTTGGTATTAATAAAGTTAAGATAACCGGCGGAGAACCTTTGGTGAGAAAAGATATTCCGGTTCTTATTGGACAGCTGAAAGCGTTGGACGGAATGGAAACAGTTACCTTAACAACCAATGGTCTGTTACTGGAAAAGCACCTTCCGGAGCTGATGGCTTCTGGATTGGACGGCGTTAATATAAGTCTGGACACTCTGAATCCGTTAAAGTATGAGCGGATTACAAGAAAAGATGCTTTAAAAGATGTACTGTCTGCGATAGAAAAAGCACTGGATTATCAAAATTTAAAGGTAAAGATTAATTGCGTCCCGTTTGAAGATACAGATAAGGAAGATATTATTAGAATTGCCGGACTGGCAAGGGATTTTAGGCTTGGGGTTCGCTTTATCGAGATGATGCCAATTGGGTTAGGGAAAAATTTCTCCTATTATAGTGAAGAGAACATCATTGCAGTTCTTAAAGAAGCGTATGGGCAATTAGAACCTGTGGACACAGTAATTGGAAACGGACCGGCTCATTATTACAGTGTGTCCGGGTTTAAAGGCAGGATCGGCTTTATCAGTGCACGTTCCCATAAATTCTGCAATGAATGCAACCGGGTAAGGCTTACTTCCCAGGGGTATTTAAAAACCTGCCTGCAATACGATCATGGAACAGACTTAAAAACTTTATTAAGAACCAATGAGGAAGATTCTGTGTTGGAGCAGATGATTAAACAGACAATTTATGAAAAGCCGGTCAGCCACAATTTTACAGGAGACAATCCACAGGGGATTTATGAGACTGACGGCATGTCAAAAATAGGAGGATAAGAAGAAATACACATGGGAAAAATTATTGCAGTCTGCATCAGCGAAAAAAAAGGGACTCAAAAGAAAAATATCCACTGCGGAGAATTTATAAAAGAATATGGAATAAAAGGAGATGCCCATGCTGGAAAATGGCACAGACAGGTCAGTCTTCTGTCCAATGAAAAGATTGAGGCATTTAAAAAAAGAGGTGCCCAGCTGGAAGAAGGAGCCTTTGGTGAAAATTTGATTGTAGATGGAATTGATTTTCGTTCCCTGCCGGTAGGCACCAGATTTCAATGCAATGATGTTCTCTTAGAGCTTACCCAGATTGGAAAAGAGTGCCATACCGGCTGTGAGATCTATCAGAAAATGGGGGATTGTATCATGCCGAGAGAGGGAGTATTTGCCCGTGTGTTATCAGGAGGTATCATTGGGGAAGGGGATGAGCTGACCGTATTGGATGAGGGGATAGAAAAACAAAAGACAGATAAATTACGGGTGGCAGTAATCACCTCAAGCGATTCTGGATTTTCGGGAGAACGAGAAGATCTAAGCGGATCTGTTATCTGCCGGATTGTAAAAGAATATGGATACGAAGTCGTTCATCAGACAATTCTCCCTGACGACATGACCATGTTATGTGATGAGATGAAATATATTTGCGATAATAACAGGGCTGATCTTATTTTGACAACCGGAGGAACTGGTTTCTCCAAAAGGGACTGTATGCCTGAGGCCACCCAAAAGGTTGCCGAACGTATGGTTCCTGGAATTCCGGAAGCCATGCGTGCCTACAGCCTGCAGATTACAAAACGGTCCATGTTATCAAGGGCTGCCTGCGGAATCCGGAAATCAACGTTAATATTAAATCTGCCAGGTAGTCCCAAAGCAGTGGAAGAATGCCTGACCTATGTGATTACGGAACTGGAGCACGGCCTTAAAATCCTAATTGGCACCGCAGATAATTGTGCCAGATAATAAGAAACAGTATACATTAAAAATGCTCCGGCCATCGTGACCGGAGCTACTTTTGTTTTTATCAGATATAAATAATTTCCACTCCTGCGAAATTAAGTTCTCCTACCAGTTTTAATACAGGAGCAGTATTACTGGTGACAAAACCTCTGCCTTTCTCACTAACTCCACCGACCACGGATTCGATCTCATTTTCCACCCTCCACTCTTTCGGAACATAAAGTTCGATACCGCAGAAGTTACCGCTAATCCGTACAATTGCCTCTGTTTCCACGTTTGCTTTATTAAAATAAACCTGTATGGAGCCAAAACTGCAGTCTAAATCCGCCTGTTTAAAATTATCTGAGTTTATATATTTTGTGCTGGATCCAAACGTGGTGCTTTGTTTTACATGGTCATTGTCTTCTGCATCAATCACTTCCACCTGTGGGTCCTGATGAAAGCTGTTGTATTTATGATGATGGTTATACCAATCATGGTTTTTCCTGTGAAACAGTAACGACAACCCGATGCTTCCAAGGAGTGCTACTGCAAGGACAGTCCAGGGGGTGAGGCTCTCTATTCCCAGAACCTTGTTATAAGTGATGCACAGGAATGCAATGGGAAACAAGATTCCTGAAAAATTTAAGCGCGGAATACTTTTCGCGATGATGGCCAGCATAAATACAGTGAAAACTAAGGAAAATGGGCTGAAGCTGCCAAGATAGCCCAGTTTTCCGATTATTACAAATGCGGCTGCCAGGAGAAACATAATTCCCCAAAATAATCTATTTTTTTGCATATTGATTTTACCTCTCTTTTTTATCGTTCCATGTGCTGGTGGTCCAGCTTCCATTTTAAAATCTTATAGTAGTTTCTTGATACATAGACCTTTTTATAGGAGTTCTGAAATTCCACTCTGCTGGAGGCAGTGGGGCTGCGTGTAATGCTGTAAACCTTTGTGGTGTTTAATATGGTGGATTTTGAGATTCTCATAAAATAAGGGGGGAGAAGCTCTTCCAGTTCATAAAGCTTATATTCTACCAGAAATTCATCATCGGTTGTATGGGCAAAGATGCCCTTGTCTGCAGTCTCAAAAAACAGGACTCTGCTTACATGAAAATAGAATTCCGTATCATTTTGATAGAAAACCATCTGTGTCTGGCTGTTATCCAGTTTTGAAATCATTTTTTGAATCTGGGTAATCTCCTCATTGATTTCAGGACAACGGATACGCAATTCACTTTCCTGTAAAGCCGTATCAATTTCTATTTGAATTTTCATAATAAAGTGATATCCATCCTCCTGTTCTTTCTGGTCAGCTGCCGGCGCCTGTTTCTAATATGTGCTAATTCTATCTGAAAATAACTGCTATGTAAATATGTTTCAGGCAAGTGGTGGGTTATTGGGGGGTAAGAGGTGTATTTTTATACAGTGAAAGGCAATATCATACAAGAAAACAGATACCATCTATGTTATACTATGCATCAGACAGGAGAGAAAGGAGGGACCCGTTTATGAAGCAGGAAATGCGGACTGTGAAATATGATGGGGAATTAAATGTTGAGGCCTATCATTTTCAGGGTATTATGCAAAAGTTTCCCAAACACTTTCATGATTATTACGTAATTGGATTCATTGACGCCGGCCAGCGGTATCTGCACTGTAAAAACAGGGATTACACCGTAGAACCAGGAGATTTATTGCTGTTTAATCCCCGGGATAATCATGCCTGCGAACAAATTGACAAAAAAGGATTTGATTATCGGTGTATTAATATCCAGCCTGAAATCATGAGAAAGGCAATGCTTGAAATAACAGGAAGAGAATTTCTGCCTTATTTTACTCAGCAGGTTATCTTTCACTGTGAACTGGTTGTAATACTGAAGGAACTTCATCAGATGATTATGGACGAGGAAACGGATTTTAAAAAAGAGGAGATATTTTTTTTCCTTCTGGGGCAGCTGGTTGAAGAATATACAAAACAGCATCTGCCGAAAGAACAAATGGTGCAAAGCACGGAGGCAACTGTGGTCTGCGAATTCCTGGAGTCTCATTATATGGAAAACATTTCTCTCAATGATCTTTGTAATACGACAGGGCTGAGTAAATACTACCTGCTTCGGTCATTTACCAGGGAGAAGGGGATCTCGCCTTACAGCTATCTGGAAACCATACGGATTGACAGGGCAAAGAAGCTGCTTGAGCAAGGGGTCATGCCTGTGGATGCAGCGATACAGACCGGATTCAGTGATCAAAGTCATTTTTCCAACTTTTTAAACGCTACATTGGACTTACACCTAAGCAGTATAGTAAAATATTTAAAGATACTTGATGCTGACTGATAAAAAGAAAGGGTTTTCATGGACAGAAAGAAAGAGATTCAGGGACATTTGTTTTCATTATTTACAATTTTTATCTGGGGTACCACATTCATATCGACTAAAATACTATTAAAGGCATTTACTCCCATTGAAATATTATTTATAAGATTTGTAATTGGTTATTTCGCTTTACTTGCGTTATATCCCCACCGACTGAAGGTGAAGGAAAGAAAACAGGAGCTGTATTTTGCAGGAGCAGGATTATGTGGTATTACACTTTATTTTCTGCTGGAAAATATAGCGTTGACTTATACATTGGCTTCCAATGTTGGCGTTATCATCTCCATTGCACCGTTTTTTACTGCGATTTTCGCCCATTTGCTTTTGGCTGGGGAAAAAATGAGGGCCCAGTTTTTTATTGGGTTTGCAGTGGCTGTGGCTGGGATATTTCTCATCAGTTTTAATGGAAGCAACCAATTGAAATTAAATCCAATGGGAGATATACTGGCGGTCCTGGCGGCTGTCGTATGGGCCATTTATTCCGTACTTACTAAGAAAATCAGTGGGTATCATTACCACACCATTTCAGTGACACGAAGAATTTTCTTTTACGGATTACTGTTTATGATGCCTGTATTATTTATATTTAAGTTTGAGCCGGACATGGATCAGATTATAAAACCGGTAAATTTGTTTAACATTATATTTCTTGGATTTGGAGCATCGGCCATTTGCTTTGTAACCTGGAATTATGCTCTGAAAATACTGGGAGCCGTAAAAACCAGTGTCTATATTTATATGGTTCCGGTAATTACTGTTATTACCTCTGTACTGATCCTTCACGAGACAATTACAGGTACTGCCGTGCTTGGAATCATGCTTACACTGGCAGGACTATTTATATCAGAAATAAAGTTGCCGGTCAGAGACCAGAATAAATAGAAATGGTTTTAAAATCATGATAATATAAGTACATAAATGGAATGTCATACTGTTGGAAATAATAAGATCAGACAGACGGAAAGGGGAATAAAGATGTTAGAAACAGGAATAAAAGCACCGTCATTTGAATTACCGGACCAGAATGGAGTAATCCATACATTAGATGAATACAGGGGAAAGAAAGTGATTCTTTATTTTATCCAAAAGACCAGACACCGGGCTGCACCAGTCAGGCATGCGGATTTGCGCAGCTTTATCCCCAGTTTCTAGAAAAGGATGCAGTTGTGATCGGCATCAGCAAAGACAGCGTTGCTTCTCATAAGAAGTTTGAGGAGAAGAATGGTTTGCCTTTTACTCTGCTTTCTGATCCCGAGCTGGCTGCAATTCAGGCTTACGATGTGTGGCAGGAAAAGAATATGTATGGAAAAAAGACCATGGGCGTGGTTCGAACCACATACCTGATTGACGAACAGGGAGTAATAAAAAAGGTATTGGGAAAAGTAAAGGCAGCTGAAAATCCGGCGCAGATGTTAAAGGAAATCTAAATGAAGATCATAATCTCACCAGCGAAAAAAATGAATGTGGATACCGATTCCATGCCCACAACAGGGGTGCCTGCCTTATTAGATCAGACCAGAGTACTTTGGGAAGAAATTAAAAAGCTGTCTTATGATGAGGCGAAGAAGTTATGGGGCTGCAACGACAAGCTTGCGGAATTAAACTACAGGCGGTTTGCAGAAATGGACCTGGAAAAAAACATAACTCCTGCAGTACTGGCCTATGAGGGTCTTCAATACCAGCATATGGCGCCTCTGATTATGACCAGCCAGGCACTTGATTATCTGGGAGACCATCTGCGGATTCTCTCCGGGTTTTACGGAATCTTATCTCCCTTTGACGGAGTAGTGTCATACCGTCTTGAGATGCAGGCGCGTATGGCTGTTGCAGGCAGCAGGGATTTATACGGCTTCTGGGACAACAGGATTTATAAAGAACTGGCAGGGAAAGACCATACCGTAATAAATCTCGCCTCAAAGGAGTACTCTCAGGCAGTGAAGCCATATTTGTCGTCTGCTGATACATTTGTCACCTGTATATTTGGAGAACTGGATCAGGGTAAGATAAAGCAGAAGGGGACTCTCGCCAAGATGGCAAGGGGCGAGATGGTTCGGTTTATGGCAGAGAACCATGTGACAGAGGTCAGACAGTTAAAGAAATTTAATGCATTAGGGTACCGGTACATAGAGGAGTTATCCACTGAGACAGAAATGACTTTTGTAATAGGTGGATAATAGAGCCTATCTGATGAATAATTACCCGTTCTCTGATAATCAGAGTCTTAGCCATCCGTTTTACCTCTGTTTTTGCAAATTGCAACTGCTGGTTGTCAGATCATACAGTGCACTTGGTAGTTGACAACCGGTGTAAATCTTATAATAGAGGCAGTCAACGGACATCATTCGCTTTCTTTCAGACTATAACAGAATAGAAAGCAAAGGATGGGCAGTATGACCAATATGAATGATGAGAGGATGGATCATAGTGATATTAGCAGAAAAAATTATGGAACTCAGAAAGAAAAATGGGTGGTCTCAGGAGGAACTGGCTTTCCAGATGGATGTATCCAGACAGTCAGTCTCAAAGTGGGAGTCAGGGGCTTCCATTCCGGATCTGGAACGAATCTTAAAACTCAGTCAGCTGTTTGGTGTATCTACGGATTATCTGCTGAAGGAGGAGTTAGAAGAGTTACCGGCATCATCACCCGAAATTTCTGATGGTGATAATGGAAGAAGACGTGTCACCATGGAAGTTGCAAGTGAATATATGGAGAATAAGATCAAAGCTTCGAAGAAAATAGCCGGGGCAGTATCAGCCTGTATCTTGTCTCCGGTTGTTCTTATTTATCTCGGGGCACTGGCAGAATTTAAAGAAAATGTGATCAGCGAAGGGCTGGCAGGGGGTGTGGGTGTTATTGTTCTGCTTCTGATTGTTGGACTTTCTACGGTATTTTTCATATTAAACGGGATGAAGATGGAAGCATTTGAGTATTTGGAGAAAGAAGCATTTCAGCTGGAATATGGAGTAGAAGCAATCGTACGCAATAAAATGGCACAATATGAAGGGATTAACCGTCTTTATACGGTTACAGGTGTGTTTCTATGCATCATTTCCGTGTGCCCGTTGCTGATTGCATCATCTTTGGGTGCATCCGATTTTATACAGACGATTTGTCTGTTAATATTGTTTGTTATAGTGGCCGTGGCTGTTTTTTTAATCATTGTGGCAGGCGAGAAGAAAACCTGCTTTCATATTCTTCTTCAGGAGGGAGATTATTCAGAAGACAAAAAAATGGAAAAGAGAAAAAAAGAACGTATTCCAGCTATTTACTGGTGTATTGTGACTGCAATTTATCTGGGAATCAGCTTTTTAACTGAAGACTGGGGTAAGACCTGGATAATCTGGCCAAGTGCAGCAGTTTTGTATGGGGCTGTATTGGGTATTGCCGGGGCATTGAGAAAAGAATGATATCAGAAGGACTTAAGTGCAAATTCATTATAGATGAAACTCGTATCATCTAATACGGGGGAAAGTTTCTTTTAATGAATTTACTCTTAAGTCCTAATGATGATTAAATAAGTAAATCAGGCCAGCCGCAGCGCGTTCATTGGACAAAATCTGGTACATTTGCCACAACGTATGCAGGTTTCCATATCAACCGTGGGAGCCTGGAAGCCGTTTTGCTTTAAGGCTCCTACCGGACAGATTCGGACAGAGGGGCAGGGGTGATTTTGGGGGCAGTTCTCTTTTATAACAACAAGGGTTTGTGCATTCATTGTTTAACCTTCTTTCTTTAGATGGGTTGTTTATGTTCCTGATTATAAAAAATTTAAAGCATTATGTCTGTAACAACGTCACACGAAAAGAGAAAATTTTTCAATACCAGGAGGTGACACCATGAAGATCAAAATAATCGGTTCAGGTGGCTGCGTCAGCATACCAAGACCATTATGCCAATGCAGAATCTGTAAGGAGGCCAGAATAAAAGGAGTTCCATACGCAAGATGTGGCTGCAGTCTGTTTTTTAGAAGATTTAAACTTATTAATTGACACACCCGAAGACATCAATGCAGCACTAAATCATGCCGATGTGAAAGCAATTGATACCATCTTGTTCAGCCACGCAGATCCGGATCATACCATGGGAATCAGGGTGATTGAGCAGTTAAAGCTGGACTGGCTTGCCCAGTCTGTGGGGATAACCTGCAGCCAGCCTTTGACCGTAGGGGCGATGCCTGAGATTATAAAGGAACTGAGGAGTCAGTGCAGTAAATATGGTTCCATGCTGGAGTATTATGAAAAGATGGGGCTGGCGAAAGTCAAAAATATAAACCATCTGGAACAAAACGGAATCCAGATCGAATTTGTCCCGGTTGATGAAAGTGGGGTTGTAACCGTTTTTGTGATAAAGGATAAAGAACGGAAAGTGATTTATGCGCCCTGCGATGTAAAACCATTTCCCAATCACCTGCTATTTTATAAAGCCGATGTCTTGATTATTGGCAATACCATTGTGGGAGATCAGCTAAAGGATGGGTTTGTACTTGATGAAACAAATATTCTGCGGAAAGAATTATTTGTTATGGATGAGATTGTTGCATTAAAAAAGAATTATCAGATAGGAAAGGTAATCATTACCCATTTAGAAGAAGACTGGGGAAAGTCCTATGACGATTACTTTAGGCTGCAAAGACAGTATGAAGGAATTGAATTTGCCTATGATGGAATGAAAATAGAATTCCCATAGGCTGAAAAGCAGGAAACTCCCACAGGCTTTCTATTTCATGGACTTTGCGGCGTCCTTGAAATCAGCCATCTGGGAGTTAAAGGCGTGGCATTCATTATAGCAAAGATAAAAGTAGCGGTTCATGGGCATGTCCTTTATGGGACGGGCATGGATCACTTCAGACCGGGAAGATCCCTTTACATAGCGGGTGGAGATGACTCCGATGCCAAGGTTGCGGGCAACACCGTCCAGTATGGCAGATCCGCTGTAGGATTCCCATTTAACGCTATAAGGAATATGCCGGGTCTGCATGAGGTTTTCAAAGATGGAACGTGTTCCGCTACCAACTTCCCGCAGTATAAATTCACAGTTGTATAAATCCTCAGCTCTGATCACATCCCTTCCGGAAAAAGGATGGTCTATACTGTAAATCAGCTGCAGCTCGTCTTCCATAATTGGTTCTGTATGAATCTTCTCATTTATAATCACGCCTTCCACCAGTGCAATATCCAGCTCATTGTGAATCAGGCGGTGTTCCAGTATCCTTGTATTTTCTATATATACAGAGCATGAGATGTCCGGATGGCTCTTTTGCAGTCTCTGTATCATATCACTGATCATGGTATCTCCGATGGTTAAGGTAACTCCCACCCGCAGCGGGCGGAGCACGGCAGAGTTTTTCATGGATTGGTTTAATGTCTCATAGCTGTTTAAAACATTTAAAGCCCTGTCCCAGAAAAGCTTTCCCATGGGGGTCAATTCCAGTCGCTTGGGATATCGTTTAAAAAATGTGGTTTCATATTCTTTTTCCAAATCTGCAATAATCTGACTTACGGTAGGCTGGGACAGATAGAGCCGTTTGGCTGCCTCACTCATCTTTAATGTCTCTGCCACTGCTATAAAGGTCTTTAACTGCTTCAAGGTTGCCATCTTACTATCTCCCTTCATCTGGTATAGATAAAACCAATATCATGCTTTAGATAATACTATTTTACGGTGCAAACAAGTGCTATGATATTGATAAAAAGTAATCAAAGTTTTGATATCAATCAAAAGGAGAAAACAATGAAGGTGATTGTACTTGGCGGTGTGGCTGCAGGAACTAAAACAGCTGCAAAGCTTATGCGGGAAGACCGAGAAAATGAAGTGATCATTCTGAATAAAGGAGAAAACATCTCTTATGCAGGTTGTGGACTTCCGTATTTCGTAGGAAATGTAATATCTGAAAAGGAACAGCTGATCGTCAATACTCCTCAGAAATTTGAGAAACTCACTGGAGCAAAGGTATTGATCCGTACAGAGGCAACAAAGGTAGACCGTAAAGAAAAAACTGTGACAGCAGTTGATCTGGGGACTGGAGAAGAAAAGTTATACCATTATGATAAGCTGGTAATTGCAACAGGAGCGAGCCCGGTCATTCCGCCTGTTGAAGGAAGAGAACGTAAAAATGTATTTACCATGAGAACGCCTGAAGATGCCATAGAGATCAGGGAGCTTGCAGTAAATGGAGGAATAAAAAAGGCAGTAGTGGTGGGGGCAGGCTATATTGGACTTGAACTTGCTGAGAATCTGGCTGCGGAAGGAATTAAGCCATTTGTAGTGGATATGGCGCCTCACATTCTTCCTGGTTTTGATCCCGAGGTTTCTGACTATCTGGAACGAAAGATTGCCGATGCCGGAATCCCTGTTGTAACAGGGGTGAAAGTAACCGCTATTGAAGGCGATGGTAAAGTCGAGAAGGTTGTAACGGATAAACGCGCCTATAAAGCAGATATGGTTGTCTTTTGCGCAGGGATCAAACCGAATACAGAATTCCTGGAGGGCACCGGAATTGAGATGTTCAAGGGAACAATTATTACTGATTCCCAGGGAAGAACCAATGATAAGGATATATATGGAGCAGGAGACTGTGCCATGGTGAAAAACGCCATCACAGGAAAACCAGCATGGTCACCCATGGGATCAACGGCCAATATCAGAGGAAGGCTGATTGCACAGAATATTGCTGGTGAAGAGCGTTCCTACCGCGGCGTTCTGGGAACTGCAGTGTGTAAGCTTCCAGGGCTGAATGCCGGAAGAACTGGACTGACAGAGTCCCAGGCCATAGAGGAAGGATTTGATGCAGCCAGCGTGATTGCAGTGGTGGATGATAAAGCACATTATATGCCGGGTGCATCTTATTTTATTATTAAAATGATTGCGGATAAGAAAACCCTACGCCTTCTTGGAGTTCAGGCCGTTGGCAGCGGTGCCGTTGATAAAATTGTGGATATGGCAGTGACTGCGATTATGTGTAAGGCGGATTTAAATGATCTTACTGATATGGATCTTGCTTATGCACCTCCATTTCTACAGCAATCCATCCATTTGTACATACTTTAAATATTTTACTTAATAAATTAAATGGCAATTTAAAATCCATGACTCCTGCGGAATATGCAAATGGAATGGCAGAAGGTTATAAGCTGGTGGACGCAGGTCAGGCTCCTTCCGTGCCAGGTGCCATGCATGTGGAATTAACGGAGGTAGACGGACCGGTTAAAGGGCTTGATAAAGAGGATCATATTCTTCTGGTGTGTAACAGGGGAAAGCGGGCCTATCTGCTTCAGAACCGGCTGGATTACTACGGATATAAACATACAAAGGTGCTGGAAGGCGGAATTACTTTTACAGAGGTAGAAGGTTCATAATAAAAAAACAGGAGTGGTAAAATCATGACATGCACATTAAAGCCAGATGAGATCAAGAGGGTTAAGGCTCTGGGGTTTTTTAAATAATAAGGGAACGGATTTATTTAACGGGCGGGTAATTACGGTAAACGGTAAGATTACAGCAGATCAGACCGCTGCCATTGCGGAGGCAGCAAGAAAGTTCGGAAACGGAGATGTGGAATTTACAGCCCGCTTAACAGTGGAAGTAAGAGGGATTCATTACAATGACATTGAGGCATTTCAGAACTGCCTCGCGAAAGCGGGGCTGGAGACCGGAGGAACGGGATCGCTGGTGCGGCCGGTTGTATCCTGTAAGGGAACCACCTGCCAGTATGGACTGTACGATACTTTTGATCTTTCAGAAAAGATTCATGAGCGGTTCTACAAGGGCTATCACACGGTTAAGCTGCCTCACAAATTTAAGATTGCTACTGGTGGATGCCCCAATAACTGCGTAAAGCCTAATTTAAATGATCTGGGCATTGTAGGTCAGATGATACCCTGCGTTGACGAAGATATGTGTAACGGCTGCAGGAAATGTCAGGTTGAAACAGCATGTCCCATGAAAGCAGCAAAGCTTTCCGACGGCCTGATAGAGATCGATAAGGAAATCTGCAACAACTGCGGACGATGTATCGGAAAATGCCCATTTGATGTCATCGAAGAGGGTACTCCTGGATTTCTTGTGTACATTGGCGGCAGATGGGGAAAAAAAAATCACCCATGGAAAAGCGCTGGGCAGGATTTTTAAGAGCGAAGAGGAAGTTTTGTCAGTAGTTGAAAAGACCATTCTCCTGTTCCGGGAGCAGGGGAAGACTGGAGAGCGGTTTGCGGATACCATTGAACGGATTGGGTTCGAAAACGTTGAAGCACAGCTTCTTACCGATGATATTTTAAGCAGAAAGCAGGAAATATTGGATGCAGAGCTGCATCTGGTGGGCGGGGCAACCTGCTAAGCATCCAGTTTCCAAGCATTCTGATTTGCGATTTTAACAGCTCCCCACAGTTTGTCAGAATGGGAGCTGTTTTTTCAGCCATGCACCGGCAAGTTGGAACCAGGTCTCAACTTCTGGAGATATCTGGTTTGGAGTGTTGGCTGTTACCTGATTTGCCAGAGCCAGTCCATGCTCTCCTTCCTGGAAGATATGGAGTTCGTAGGGGACATGGTGTCTGGCCATTTCAAGGGCAAATACCAGAGAATTTTCGGAGTAAACCAGCCCATCCTCTGAGGTATGCCACAAAAAAGCGGGCGGAGTGTTAGAAGAGACAAAGCGGGAGGGACTGAAGGTCTGGATCACATTCTCGGTGATCTCTTTTACTCCGGTCAGAGCCACATTTGCCTGGTCCATAAAATCAAACATCTCCTTTTTTGAATCATCTTGTGCCAGTTGGGCCGATTTTTCCTTCATCACCTGATAATCCAGAAGACCATAAGCAAGAATCAGTGCGCTTGGCCGGATCTCTTCCGGGCTGGCCGCCTTGGGCGAAAGAGATTCTCCCAGCTCTTTTTCATGCCAGTGTACGCCAAGGCTGGCAGCGAGGTGAGCGCCTGCAGAAAAACCACAGATCCCAATCTTATCAGGGTCAATGAGCAGGCGTTCGCAATTCTGCCTTAAGTACCGGACCGTCTGAGCCAGTTCCTTTAACGCGGTGCCAGCCACTCCGATTCGGTTTTCCTCTGGATTACCGGTTGTATATCTTAAGACAACCGCATGATATCCCATGGATAAAAATTTAAATGCGATCGGTTCTGCTTCCCGGTCAGAGGTGAACAGATAGCCTCCGCCAGGCGCAATTACGATCACTGGACGTTTTTTACCGGGTAAAAGTTCTTTGGAATCCTCGATCAGATATGTGGTGAAAAATCCAGCAGTTTCATTAAATTTGTGGGTTTGAATAATCAAGATGACAACTCCTTTCAATAAAAATATTATTGTATTCATTGTATCAGATTCCATTGATAATTACCAGGTTCCCGGACTCTGACTGACAGATCTGAATTTGACAAGTATTACACTCCACTACATTTGGGGAGAATAGCGTTAGCCGCGTTTTTGCTTACAGAAAGAAAAGAAAGTAAAGTATAGAGAGGAAAGAAAGTTAAGCATAGACTTGACATTCTTAAGCGCCTATGTTAATGTGATAAAGTGAAAAAGTAATAAACCAACAAGCGAAGTTCGTAGGAAAATGACGATTTGTCTGCCGAAGGAGTAACACTCTCAGGCATCCGGAGTACCGGATAAGGACTATGAATGGATGTGGCTCTGGAGAATCTCATGAATGAGTGCCGAAGGTGCAAGGCGCGGGAAACCGCGTTAATCTCTCAGGCAAAAGGACAGAGTTTAAGTTCAAACGTTTAGCGGCAGTGATGCCCTTATTTGTTTGCTTTCAGAGCCAAATCATCCCGTATGGTTTGGCTTTTTTTATTAAACAAAAAGAGAGGGTCTATCACATGGAACAATTTACACAGCTGGTTGATAAAGTCAGCAGCATTGTCTGGAACAGCATTTTACTGTATCTGCTGGTTGGAACAGGAATTTTATTTACTGTCCGCACCCGGTTTGTACAGGTTAGAAAATTTGGAGAAGGATTTAAGCGGATGTTCGGCAGTTTTAAGCTGAATGGCGAGAATGCCGGCAAAGACGGAATGTCCTCCTTTCAGGCATTAACTACGGCAATTGCAGCCCAGGTAGGTACGGGTAATATTGCAGGCTGTGCGACAGCACTTTATTCCGGAGGACCTGGAGCAATATTCTGGATGTGGGTGAGTGCTTTCTTTGGAATGGCTACCAACTATGGAGAAGCTGTCCTTGCTCAGAAATATAAAACTGTCAATTCCCACGGTGAAGTGACGGGAGGTCCGATTTATTATATCAGAGCCCGTTTTAAAGGAACTGCCGGTAAGATAATGGCTGTATTTTTCTCTCTGGCAATCATTTTTGCACTGGGATTTACTGGTAATATGGTACAGGCCAATTCCATCGGTCTGGCATTTCACACCGCATTTGGTCTGGATCCCTTGATTGTTGGTATCGTTATTGCTGCAGTTGCGGCATTTACCTTTATGGGCGGAGTAAAACGGATTGCTTCTCTGACTGAAAAACTTGTTCCGGTCATGGCTGCCTTTTATATAATCGGCTGTCTGATTGTACTGGTAATAAATCACAGTGCACTCCTGCCTGCTTTGGAATCCATTCTGATCGGCGCCTTCCGCCCCCAGGCACTTCTTGGCGGTGCAGCCGGAATTGGAGTTCAGAAAGCGATGCGTTATGGTGTTGCCAGAGGGCTTTTTTCCAATGAGGCAGGTATGGGTTCAACACCTCATGCCCATGCAATGGCAAAGGTGGAGAAACCTCAGGACCAGGGCGTCATGGCGATCATGGCTGTATTTATTGATACCTTTGTGGTTCTTAATCTCACTGCTCTTGTAATCCTCACGTCCGGCAAACTGGCACCGGGGGTAGAGGGAGCGCCTCAGGGAACCGCCCTTGCCCAGGCAGCCTTCAGTCAGGCATTTGGTTCCTTTGGCAATGCTTTTGTAGCAATCTGCCTCCTGTTTTTTGCATTTTCAACAATTATCGGATGGTACTTTTTCGGTGAGGTAAATGTGAAAGCACTTTTTGGCCCCAAAGCAACCAGGGTATATGCGTTGATCGTTGTACTGTTTCTGGTGCTTGGATCATTTTTAAAAGTTCAGCTCGTCTGGAATTTATCTGATCTGTTTAACGCACTTATGGTATTTCCAAACCTGATTGCTCTTCTGGCTTCCTCTGGTATCGTAGCGAGAGCTGCCAGGGGGGAAGATATCATGAAATAATTTACTCTTTGAAGCCGGTCAAAAATCCGCTGAATTCATGGAAAAGAGTTTCTTCTATCTTTTTCATCCATACGGTAATACCGTCTTCTGACAGAGTTAAAAGGATATGGATGGAACCCACGTATTCTCCCACAACGGAAACAGGGAGGTAAAGTGTTCTGGAATCTGCCCACAAAGCTTTGACTGCAATTCTCTGTTTGTAGCCATTTAAGATGCTGACAGCAGGTTCTGTAAAGGAAAAAGAGAATGTGTATGTCTTATCCGGTCCGGACAGGGTAAGACTGCCTTTTTTAGATTCAAGGGAAAGGGCAAGCCTTGTAAATCTCTGCCGGCCGGGCAGAAGGCGGTAAACGGCGTTTAAATGAGAGGGACCGGAAAAGACAGGAAGGCTGGGAACCGGGCTTAAAAACTCCTTTAGCCCATCCCGAACAAGATCCAGTATTTTTTGTTGTCCCCCTCTGATATTCTGAGTATCTGCCGTAATGACTAAAACCAGATCCAGTTCCGGATAAAAAAGCACATACTGGCTTCCCATACCATACATGGCAAAGCCATTCCGGATCTGCCAGATCTGGTAGCCGTATCCCTGCTTCTCATCTAATGTCTGTCCGAAATGAACGGTGGGAACCTGAAAGGAAACGGCATCTCTTAAATAATCTGCAAAAACCCCCGTCCCATGTTTCACTGTATTCATACAGAATCTGCCAGTCTTTAATAAATCAAGGGAATAGGCCATCAGGCCGGAGCCACCCATTTCACTTCCAAAGGGATCTTTTATGATATACGCATCTTTGGAAAAATCAAGTTTATCCAGACATTTCTCTCTTAAATAATCAAGAACTCCTTTTCCAGTCAACTTTTTTACAAGTGCTGCCAGTGTATGGGCAGCGGAAGTATCATAGAGAAAGGTTTCCCCGCTTTTATGGGTGGGAGGAACTAAAAAGAAGCTTTCCACCCAGTTTTTCTGTCTGTCAATCTTATATGTGGTTGAGGTGTGGCAGGTCTGCATCATCAGCATTTGCTGTATGGTCATATTCATGAGCCAGGGACTTTTCGTTTCAGTATCTGAGTACTCCGGGAAATAGCCGGTTATAGGATCTGAAAGAGAAATCAGCCTGTCCTCAAGAAGATATCCCACTGCCAGGGCGCAGAAGCTCTTTGTGATGGAGAACATGCGGTGAAGATCCCGTTTGGTATAGGGAGCCTGATAGTTTTCCGTAAGAAGATTTCCGCCCTGTTCAGCCAGAAAACTGTGAATGGGAAGCCCGCTTTCTTTCAGTCTGAGCCAAAGCTGTTCCATGTGTTCTTTTGATGGTATGTTGTTATGCATTTACCTTATCCCTCATTTCTTTTGGAGATACTCCATAGTTCTTTTTAAATGCTCTTCGAAAGGAAGCTGCGTTGTTATAACCCAGGTACTGATAAAGCGTGGAAAGACCTGTATCAGTTTCCAGTATAATTTCCTTGGCTTTTGCCATTCGAAGCCGCTCTAAATAGGTAGAGAAGTTTTCAGATACTTCTTTTTTAAAGAGATAGCTGAAATAATTTTCTGAGATGCCGAATTCATCTGATATTTTAGTCAGACATAGATCGGAATCATGGTAGTTATTGATGATGTAATCCTGTATTTTTATAATCAGTTCATTGCTTTCCGTATCTGTTCCGCAGATATCACAAAGTTCAAAGGCGATGGTCTTTAAGCTGTCTAAGCTCATCTCTCCTTCAAACTGCTTATCAATCATGTCCAAAAGCCTTAGTTTTTCTCCATCCAGGCCCTCTTCTGATATGGTGTGCCTTTTCTTAAAGACAGTCGCCCGGATATCGGACAAAAGCCATTTTTGCTGGGTAAAGGAAAGACTTCTCATGCTGGTATTTTCATTCTTAATCAGCTTAAAAACTTCCCTGACCTGATCTTTATTGCCGGTTGAGATAAAACCGCTTAACTGTATGGATAAACTTTCCGGGAAATAATATACATCATTTGATTTGGCAAAATCGTTGCAGCTTAAAATATATTTTTCCGTGGTCGTAATTGATTTGGCATCTTTCGCCTGCTGATAGGATTTCCACGTATAGGAGATCAGACCATTTCTGCCTCCTAAACCGCCCCGGATCCAGATTCCATATTTTTCCAGGAGTTCCCTATGCATGGCAAGGAAGATGTCTCTGTCTCTGCTTAACACCTGCTCAACAGATGTGGATTTATCTGAGGCGATCAGTATGGCAAAGGCCCGGTCTGACGGTTTGTAGACATATCCCGTATCCGGGTAATAGCGCCGGAGGGCTTCTCTTACCAGCATATCGTAATTTTCAAAGCACAATTCTAAATCCTTGGTGCAGATATCAGATTCCTCTGATGGGGATACTTCTGTATACAAAACGTGGAATTTGGTGTCAGGACGTTCCAGACCTAGTTCATCTATGATATACTGCATCTCTACGTTATTGGTAATGCTGCCTTCCATGATTCGCCGCATATAGGACTCAGCCACAACCGGTTTTTTGCTTTTCTACAAGGAGGTTTAAGGAGCTTGCCAGGGATTCCTTTATATTCAGTTCATTGGACAGCTTTAAAATCTTTTGATTTCCAAAGGATGAAAAGATCACCGCAAGGATTCCGCCAAGAATTATTGCTGCCAGAGTTACAGTTGTAAAAAAACGCTGATAGGGGGTGATGGAGTAGTAAGCTTTCTCTTCCGGCTGAATCAGGTAGTAATTCCAGTTATTATAGGAAGAAGATACAGTTGTGATCAGCATTTCCTCCCTGTTACTGCCCTGGGTAAAATGTGCGATGTTATGTTCAAAGTCCATATTTTTCAAGATATCGTATTCGATAACAGGACCGCCTCCGGAGAGAAGAAATGTCTGATTGCCGTTTTTATCATAGGCAACCAGATATCCGTTATTATAAAAGTTAATGCTTGAAAAATATTTGATGATTTTTTCGTGGTCAAACTGGTAGCAGATCACGGAACTGCTGTGATTGGCGACCTGAGAGGCAGATGTCAGCGGATATAGGTATAAAAAGTTCTTTGAAGAAGCACCAAGCTGCTCAAAAGGAATAAATTTGTTCCAGTAAGCCGGATCTACCAGTATTTTCGATAGCAGTGCCGGATCCATGGGATACTTCGTATTATGCCAGATAAAAAATTCGAAATCCGAAAAAACGATGGGAGAAATGGCATAGCTGGATTTCTCAATATAAATAAAAGAGTTGTTGATTGGAAGCAGAAGTTCCACTGGTGTAATGGATGATTTAAAACTCTGCTGGGTCTTATAACCAAGATAATAAAAGGAAGAATCTCCCCTGTTTTTTTTGTTAATCAGGTTATTAAATAGGCTGTTGGCTGTTATCTGTTTCACGGATGCATTCGTCAGTTCCAGTGTATTGTCAAGCTGTGTAACAGAAGCAGACAGACTGAGCCGGTTCTGCTGATAGATACCGTTTTTTACCTGACGGTAGGAAAGTGAGTAAAGGATAACGCCGATCAAGAGAATGATCGCCAGAATTAAAGTATAGGACAGCATTAGCTGTTTTTTGTAGGACATATTATTATGTTTTAATGTGAGTCTGCGATTTTTCATATGCACCGTTCCTTTTTTCATATTAAAAATTATAGTATGAATCGGAGGTAAAATCAATCGTGTTTGACCCTTTACATGAAGATGTGTACATAGAACGTAAAATATGTACTCAAAAAAATATCTGTCACTTCATATATAATTATGTCAGATCACGTACCGACTAAAATACGCAATATAAAATGTGCATAATAAACTACATGGAAAACAAGCTGTTTAGAGAAAATGAACAACGATAGTAAATTATGTGCGTTGATATTGTGTGCCTGGGGTGCTATGATGGCAGTGCAAAAAAGGTGCGCACCACCAAATAACAAAACAATTATATTGGGAGGTTCTACATGAGAGTTAAAAAAATGCTTGCAGCTGGTATGGCGGTTACCATGGCTGCTTCTGTGGCTTTAAGCGGCTGTTCCTCAACCGCAAAATCAGGAGCTGAGGCAACAAGCGCCGGGGCAAATACGGAAAGCGGTTCTTCGGCTGGAGAAAGTAAGGCAGGGAATGATATCAAAAAGCCTGAGAAGATTACCATTATGGTTAATGGAACAGTTACAACCAAACCAAATAACCGAGATGCATTTGAAAAAAGATGGGAAGAGCTGACAGGGATTGATTTGGATATTATACAGCCTGATCATGATGCGTACTTTGATGTTTTAGGTCAGACATTTGCCTCGGGTCCAGAGAACTGGCCGGATGCAATTCTTCTTCAGGGAAGCTTCTATACCGGATATGCGGAGGAAGGTGCTCTCTGGGATATGACAGAGGCATGGAATAATTCCGAGCTGAAGTCCTCCGGCCGTTTTACAGGAGATGCGGTCGTTGATAACATGAAAATTGATGGTAAGCTTTATGGATTTCCAGTTACCAGAGGAAACGGCTGTGTTACATATGTAAAGAAAAAATGGCTGGATAATGTTGGATTACAGGCACCTACAACTTATGATGAGTATTTAAATATGCTGAAAGCATTTACAGAAGGAGATCCTGACGGCAATGGAGTAAATGGGGATACCTATGGTTTATCGGCAGCCGGTTTCATTGGAACAGAAGAACCATGGACCAATTATCTGCCCGAGTTCTATCAGGACGCATACCCATCCTTTGCAAAGGGAGAAGATGGTGTGTGGTACGACGGATTTACAAAGGATAATTTTAAGGCGGCACTGCAGCGTATGAGAGATGCCTATGCGGCCGGTTATATTGATAAGGAAACATTAACCAATGGTACAAAAGACTGCCGTAATAAGTTTTATGAAGATAAATTCGGTGTGTTTACTTACTGGGCAGGTACCTGGGGAACCAATTTAAAAAACAATCTGGAATCAAACGGTCATGACAGTGAGTTGATTGCATTAAAGCCGATCAAGGAAGTTGGCACTTATGTAGAAAGAACTTCTCCAGTATGGGCAATTACTTCTTCCTGTGAAAACCCGGAGGGTGTATTCAAATATTTCATCGAATCCATGCTTGATGGCGGTGATCTGCAAATGCTCTGGTCCTATGGTGTAGAAGATGTACACTGGTCAAAGAAAGCGGAGACAGTTCTTGATAAGACCTATAATGAGGGTGAGTTCCATTTAAGAGAGAGTCTTGAGAACCCAGGCACACAGTATACCAAGCAGCACCTTGATCCAATGCTTGCTATCGCAACCTGGGAGGGTGATCCAGGAAAAGATGCGGTTAAAGAAGAGGCTAAAAACTCTCAGACTGTATTTAATGAAAACTGCCGTCAGGCGACCATTACCCCTTCTACAGAAGAAATGGCTACCTATAACGGAGATTTAATGACTCTGAAAAAATCAATAATTGCAGATGTTGTAGTACAGGGGACTTCTGTAGAAGAGGCATTTAAGCGTTTCGAAAGCGATGGCGGAGCGAAATGGTCACAGATGATTGTGGATTCACTTAATAAGAATGAATCAGCAAAATAGATTTAGAAAGGTTTTCCTATGAATAAAAAGATGAAAGGGCCTGCAGCGAATGCTGCAGGCGAAAATAAACGGCCGCTGCTTGTTTCACTACGATATTACAGGGGATTTTATCTGATGTTTCTTCCTGTTCTGGTTTTTGCGCTGGTGTTTCATTACCTTCCCATGCTGGGGATCAGATATGCCTTTTATTCCTATAAAGGAATTAAGGAGCCAGTATTTATCGGTCTGGCACATTTTCAAAAGATGATGAATATGCCGGGCTTCTGGAACGCATTTGGAAGTACAATCACATTAAGTATTGTGAAGCTTCTGCTAAATACCATTATGGCTGTTGTGCTTTCTCTTATGCTCAATGAGCTGCGGTCTGTAACTTTTAAAAAGATCACACAGACAATTGTGTATCTGCCCCATTTTATGTCATGGGTTGTTACGGCATCTGTATTTACTCTGATTCTTTCTCCAACCAGTGCAGGTCTTTTAAATGCTGTGCTGATAAAACTTGGAATTCTAAATGAGGGAATTTATTATCTTGGAAACCAGAGCTGGTGGCGCCCGATGTTTTATGTTATTAATGTCTGGAAGGATACAGGCTGGGGGACGATTATCTTCATGGCTACACTTTCAGGAATTAGTCCGGAGCTTTATGAGGCAGCTTCCATGGATGGAGCGGGCAGGTTTAACAAGCTTCGTTACATAACCATACCGGCTCTTAATAATACCATAATTACAGTACTGATCTTAAATCTGGCGAAGGTTATGAACTTGTTTGAATCTGTATTCGTATTGCAAAACGATGCGGTACGCCAGCAGGCAGATGTACTTCAGACTTATATTTACACACAGACATTTAATTCCGGCGCTTTGCCTGATTACGGCTATACAACAGCAGTAGGTCTTGTTTCCTCACTGGTAGGCTGTTTCCTTGTACTGATGTGCAACAAGGCCAGCTATAAAGTTCGCGGAAGAGGAATTGTGTAGGGAGGAGAAAACATGAAAAAGAAAGCAACCGCATTTGACTATATGCTGGTGATCATATTCGTACTCATAAGTCTTATCATGATTATCCCAATCTACAAGGTTTTAATTGATTCGTTTGATTTAAAGACCGCTTATGGTATGAAACTGTTTCCGGAAAAATTTGGTTTTGCAGGTTATATTTCTGTATTTACCAATCCAACTTTATATAAACCATTTCTGGTATCTATTTTTACAACTATAGTGGGGACGATTACGGGACTTACTGTAGCAACATTGGGCGCTTATGTGCTGATTCAGTGGAAAATGCCAGGAAGAACGCTGCTTGCCAATATTATGCTGTTTACCATGATCTTTAATGGTGGTATGATTCCCACTTATCTGATTATGAAGTCATTTCATCTGACCAATACCTTATTTGTGGTAATCCTTCTTCCTGCTATTAATGTTTATAATATGGTGCTAATGAGAAATTTCTTTGAGGGAATTCCGGCCAGCTTATTTGAATCGGCAGAGATTGACGGCTGCCCCCCCATGGGAATATTTTTAAAAATTGTCCTTCCGTTATCGAAGGCAGCACTTACCGCTATCGGTCTGATGTATGCGGTATCTTACTGGAATGACTATACCAATTATAAACTTTATATTACGAATGAAAATTTATATAATTTCCAAATGAAATTAAGATCTGTTATAATGGGAAGTGATTTGCCCCAGGCGATCGGCGGTGCAACTGAGAACACAGTGAAGAACGCAGCTGTTATCGTAGCAATCCTCCCCTTCATGATCATATATCCATTCTGCCAGAAGTATTTTATTCAGGGTGTTAATATTGGTGCCGTAAAGGAGTAACGATCAGGCAGAAAGAGGGGCAGAATTTCTGCTCCTTTTTTCACATGAACTATATTATGGGAGGCAATTACGATGTCCATGTATCAGAATCCGGTCTTGTATGCCGATTATTCAGATCCCGATGTAATTCGGGTGGGAGAAGATTATTATATGGTAGCTTCTTCTTTTACATATCTTCCAGGTGTACCTCTTCTCCATTCCAGAGATCTGGTTCACTGGGAAATTATCAATCACTGTGTTTATTCACTGCCCTTTGAAAAATATGATTTGCCGTCTCATGGCTCAGGAACCTGGGCGCCCTCCATCCGTTTTCATGAGGGTACCTTTTACGTGTTTATTCCGCTTCCTGATGAGGGGATTTTTGTAGCAACATCAAAGGATCCATATGGAGAATTTAAACTCCACTGCCTTCATAAGGTGAAAGGCTGGATTGATCCCTGTCCTTTCTGGGATATGGACGGAAAGGCGTACATGGTATTTGCTTATGCCAACAGCCGGTGCGGGATTAAACACAGACTGGATCTGGTAGAAATCGATCCTCAGTGCAGAGAAATTTTAGGGGAGCCTGTTACCATCTTTGACGGGGAGCAAATCGCTCCTACTACGGAAGGTCCCAAACTGTATTATGATCAGGGATACTATTATATTCTCATGCCATCAGGAGGCGTGGCTGTTGGCTGGCAGTCTGTTTTAAGAGCGAGGTCAGTTAAGGGACCTTATGAATACCGGATTGTTATGCACCAGGGTAATACAACTGTAAACGGGCCTCATCAGGGCGGCTGGGTCATTGCGCCGGATGGCAGGCACTGGTTTATCCATTTCCAGGATGTGATAGAGCTTGGGCGGATTGTTCATCTGCAGCCTATGTGCTTTCACAACGGCTGGCCCTTTATCGGGACAGATCAGAATGGGGATGGAATCGGAGAACCGGTTAAGGAGTGGAAAATTCCCACAGAAGGACAGCCACAGTATAAAATTGCCCAGTCGGACGATTTCAAAAGCGGAAAACTTGGGCTTCAGTGGCAGTGGCAGGCAAATCCCAAGGAGTCTTTTTACTCCTTCGTTGGAAAAAAAGGAATCCGGCTGTACTGCCTGACAAATCACTTCAGGGAAAATCTTCTGTGGTATGCCCCCAATGCCATGACTCAGATTCCACAGCACAAGACTTTTTCTGCTGTCACAAAGGTACGTCTTAATGGGCAGCAGGAGGGAGATATGGCCTCCATTGGCATGATTGGACATTCCTATGCCTATTTAGGTATTCAAAAGACCCGTGAGGGCAACTGCCTTATGCTCTATGCAGGGAAAGTAACAAATAAGGAACTGCTTGGAGAGGCGCTTGAAATCCCTGAGAGCTCCTGGCCATATAAAGAAGATACGGTTTATCTGCGTCTGGAACTTTTCTCTGATAAGACCTATTGCTTTTCCTGGTCACCGGATGGAATCCGCTACACATTTATCGGACATCACCAACCTCTGTGCCGGGCAACGTGGACAGGAGCAAAGCTCTGTCTTTGGAGCGCAAACAAGAACAACAGCAGATCAGAAGGGTACGGAGAATATGAATTTATACACATCGAAGACAGAAGTGGCAGCAAAACAGACCTTTGAAGCAGCAAAGAGGGGAGAGTATGATACAGTTCTCCATTTGATTGATCACAGTTTCAATATAGAGGACTGTGATGAGGAAGGGAACAGCCTTCTTCACTATGCGGTGGAAGGAAGAAATCAAAAGCTGGTGAAGTATCTGGTGGAACGCTGCAGCATGGACCCGACATGGGCAAATCAGTCCATGTATACGCCCTATGACATGGCGGAGGGGACTCCTCTGGAAGATTATTTTAAAGATGTCTGCGGTTTTTCACGCGAGTCATGCTACCGCAATCCGGTTTTAAGAGGAATGCACCCGGACCCCAGTATTGTCCGGGTGGGTGAAGATTACTATATGGTAAATTCCAGCTTTATTTTCTTTCCCTGCATTCCAATTTCCCACTCAAAGGATTTAATTCACTGGGAAACCATCGGCTACGGGGTCACAGATGCAAATTGGGCAAAGGAACATCTTGGAAAACTGGATGGCGGACGGGGATTCTGGGCACCGGATATCAGCTATCATAACGGAAGATTTTATATCTGCGCAACTCTGCGTAACAATGATGATGCGCCCTTTATTCAGACCCAGATGGTCACCAGCTCCGAAAATCCTGCAGGTCCCTATGAGACACCCATCATTCACAATGTACTGGGAATTGATCCATCCATATTTACTGACGACGATGAAAAGCGATATATGCTCCTTAACAGGGGTGCCAGAATTATGGAGATCTCAGCGGATGGAAAAAAGCTGCTGTCAATGCCGGAGCTGATCTGGTACGGACATTCCGGTCATGCACCGGAGGGACCCCATCTGATAAAGAAGGATGGTTATTATTATTGCTTTCTGGCGGAAGGCGGAACTGGAAAAGGACATATGATTACGGTTGCAAGATCTGAAAACTTATATGGTCCCTATGAAAGCTGTCCCTATAATCCCATTATGCATCAATGGGATGACATGGGTGTCATTCAGTGCTGCGGTCATGGGAAGCCGGTTCAGACACCTGACGGCAGATGGTTTATGGTATATTTAAGTTCCCGTTTTATTGATGGAACATGGGGAATGCTTGGGAGAGAAACCTGTCTTGACGAAATTACCTGGACAGCAGATGGGTGGCCTGTGGTAAATGGTAGAAAAGGACCTTCCTATATGGCACCCTCCACTTGGCCATGAGTCCGGGGAGTCGACTGTCTGCCAAAAGGTGGATGGCTGGCTATCTCCAAGAACCAGAGACAATAGCCGGGTACGGGCTGAGAAAGACGGAACCATATGGATCAGAGGAGACGGATTGGATTTATGCAGCAGAGAATGCAGTAGCCTGCTTGTAAAATTTCAGCCAGATTTCTGTTTTCATGCAGAGTTTGAGATGTGGATTCCCAGAGGAAGAGAAAGCGGAATTTACCTCGGATGCAGGTGTGACCCTGTACTATGATGAAAACACCTATATAAAATTTGGTGTAACAAATAATCAGATATTTGTAACGGAATATGTGGATAACGCTTATGTAAGGACAGAAAAGAAAGATTTTTCTTTTGAAGGGCGTGTTTTATTCCGCGTTGAGACAGATGGTCTTAACAGAACGTTTCTATTAAATAATAAAATCCTGTGGCGGTGGACTGATGTGACTTCTATCTGTTCGGAAGGTCTGACAAAAGGAAACGTTTTACAGGAGCAGCTTATGGAGTGTACGTAAATGGCAGCAATCTTTTATGCTGGAGACAGCACAGTGAAATTTAATAAAGCTTCCACATATCCCCAGACCGGGATATCTCAGGCAATGCTTCTTTATCTGGCAGATGGTGTGGAGATGAAAAGCTATGCACAGAATGGGAGAAGTACGAAATCATTTCTGGATGAAGGCCGGCTGGCTCTGATGGAAAAAGAAATGAAAGAGGGAGACTATCTCTTTATACAGTTTGGTCACAACGATGAAAAGGATGATCCGGCCCGCCATACCGACCCGGATACCACATTTAAAGAGAATCTGATGAAGTTTATTCAGGTGGGAAGAGAAAAAGGGGTCTACCCAGTGCTCATTACCCCCCATCGCCAGAAGGCATTTTAATGATCAGGGTAAATTTCTTCCCGGCAGCCACGGAGCCTATCCCGAGGCGGTGAGGCAGACAGGAAAAGAAGCCTGCGTTCCGGTTATTGACTTAACCGCTATCACAGAGGCCTATCTTAACGCAGTGGGAGATTTAGCCTCTAAAGCATATTTCATGTGGCCTGGGGATAATACCCATTTAAAACCAGAGGGAGCTGTCATCATGGCAGGATTCCTTTCCGAAGAACTGAGAAAGCTTGGGGCACCTTATGCAGATTTGTTAGACAGCAAAGAAGTGATTATAGAGAATCAGGGGCTTGATGTTTTCTAGGGAGAAGACGATGGATCAATATGAGAAAATGGAACACCGGTTTATTGATTGTTATAGGAAGTACAGGAACCATTCGGTTATGGTGCTGCTTGGATTTTATAAAGGGCAGTACCATAAGTTTCTTCTGTCCACTTTCTTTTTTGTAATCAAACATGCACCCAGTCTCTTTGCTGCCCTTCTGACTGCTAATGTAATCAACGGAGCCATGGCAGGAGGAGAAGAGGGAAAACGTCAGATCATCTTAAATGTTACGATCTGGATTGGACTTTTAGCAGTGCATCTTCCTGCAAACTGGCTTCACAACAAGTACAAAATCAGGTTATACGAAAAACCGAGGCCGGTTTAAGAGGTGCTTTGGTCCGGAAACTCCAGGAATTGTCCATTCCATACCATACGCAGATACAATCAGGCAGACTTCAGTCCAAGATCATACGTGACGTGGAGGCAGTGGAGACATTATCCTCCCAGCTTTTTGTTAATCTGATGAATATTATGATGAATCTTGTGATTACGCTGGGAATTACAGCCGTGAAAAACAGGTCAGTGCTCCTGTTCTTTCTTTTGGTGGCTCCAGTGACCGCTGTGACAGTTGTTGCGTTTCGCAAACGGATTCACAGTGAGAACCGTGCGTTTCGACGTGAGATGGAGGAAACCAGTGCCCGTGTGATGGAGATGGTGGAGCTGGTTCCTGTTACAAGAGCCCATGCCCTTGAAAAACAAGAGGTGGATAAGATCAAAGAACAGCTGGAAGAAACGGCAGATAAGGGATACCGGCTGGATATGGTGCAGGCACATTTCGGTGCTGTGAGCTGGTGTGTATTTCAGGTGTTTCAGGCACTGTGTCTGGGGTTCTCCGGATATATGGCATGGAAAGGCTCCATAAAGATCGGTGATGTAACCTTTTACCAGGCAAGCTTTACCACGGTTGTCAACCAGTTTACAGGACTGATCAATCTGCTTCCCATACTGACCAAGGGACTGGAATCCGTTTCTTCCATCGGCGAGGTATTAATTTCCGATGATGTGGAGCATAATGAGGGAAAGAGGGAACTAAACCAGTTAAAGGGCAGGTTTACCTTTCAGAATGTTGCATTTTCCTACAAAGACTCCAATGAACCGGTTTTGACCGGAATTGATCTGGAGGTGAAGGAAGGAGAGACCATCGCTTTGGTGGGAGAATCCGGTTCAGGAAAGACTACCATATTAAATCTGTTAATTGGTTTTATAACACCGGTCGGCGGCAGGCTTTCCATTGACGGAACGGATATCAGTGAAATTAATTTAAGAAGCTACCGGAGATTTATCTCTGTGGTACCCCAGACCCCCATTCTCTTTACCGGTACGGTAAGGGAAAATATCACTTATGGCCTTACCAACGTATCTGACGAAGAGGTGAATCATGCAGTGGAAGCTGCAAATCTGAAATCAGTGATTGCGAAGCTTCCCAATGGTCTTAATACCATGATTGGAGAACATGGTGCCAATTTAAGCGGGGGTCAGAGACAGAGAATTTCCATAGCCAGGGCGATTATCAGAGATCCCCGGGTAATTATACTGGATGAAGCGACCTCAGCTCTTGATACCATATCAGAAAAGGAGATCCAGGATGCTCTTAACGAGCTGATTAAAGGAAGAACCACATTTATTGTTGCACACAGGCTTTCTACGGTAAGAGGAGCAGACAGGATCGTGGTTTTAGACCAGGGGAAAATAAGGGAAGAAGGAAGCTACCAGACGTTAATGGAGTTAAAAGGGGAATTCTATGAAATGGAGCGGCTTCAGATGGCATTGAGATGAAAAAACGGTTTACATCTGAAGGGATCCGGTGTATAATCAAATCTTACATACGTAGTAATTTATCTGTATACAGGGAGGGTATAAAGTGTCCCTGTTCCTTTCATATTATAAATATTACAAGCGTAAGAATAAGGAGAATTATGCGCCGCAATCATCTATTTAAGAATAAAAGCTTACCTGATATTTCATTTCAGATTCCCAGATTGCTGATATTGGGATTATTTTTTGGATTTTTATTATCATCACTGCTGGTAAGATTATATCACCTGCAGATTATGGAGGGGGCTGCCAGCCAGGAGGAATTTATCACCTCCATTATGAAAACCCAGAGGCTTCCCGGGAACAGAGGGAACATCTATGACAGGAACGGAACGCTTCTGGCATCAAACCGTCTTTCCTACAACATCACTCTGGAAGATTCCGGAAATTATAAGAATCAGAAAGAGAAACAGAATACATTAAACGGAATCGCCTATCAGCTGATCGGTCTTGTGGGAGATGAAGATAAGTTAAATGTCAGTCTTCCCATTATGGTAAACGAAGAAGGTAATTATCAATATTCGGTGGATGGCTGGAAGCTGAGCCGCTTTAAGGCTGACTTTTATGGTAAGAGCCAGGTTACGGATCTGACGGAAGAGCAGTCACAAAAGACCGCCGATGAACTGATGCAGGATCTTTGCGGAAAGAAGAAGTTTATGATAGATTCTTCTTATCCGGAAGAGGAGCAGAAATTGTACAGGCTTCCTGCGTCCTTAACGCCCAAAGAGATCTTACAGATTGCCAACATTCGTTATGGTCTGTCCTTAAATTCATACCGGAAATACCTGCCGTATCTGGTGGCATCCGACGTATCTGACAAAGCCATGGTGGGTGTAATGGAACAAAAGCATGATCTTCAGGGAGCTGATGTGGAAAACAGCAGTATCCGGGTGTACTATGGCGGAGAAAGCATGTCCTCTATTTTAGGATATACAGGTGGCATTTCAGCTGATGAGCTGGCTGCCGTTGGGGATAGTAACGGTATTTATTCCAATCAGTCCGTAATCGGCAAAAGTGGAATTGAAAAATCCATGGAAGAATGGCTGAGAGGACAGGATGGAACTCAGGAATTTTACACTGACGTGGTGGGAAATCCAAAGACAGAACCAGTTATTACCAACAGCCCCGGAACTGGCAAGGATGTTTACCTAACGGTGGATAAAGGCCTGCAGGATGCGGTATATCAGATGCTGAAACAGCAGATAGCCGGAATTCTTCTGGCCAATATGGTGGAAACCAGAAGGGCAGAAATGCCAAAAGCAGCCGATGCCTCCCAGATCCGGATTGCCTCTGACGAAGTGTACTATGCGTTGATCCAGAATCATGTCATCGATACGGAGCGGTTAAAGGATGAGAATGCATCGGATCTGGAAAAAAAGGTTTATGGAGATTTTAAACAGAAAAAAGAAGCGGTGATTGGTCAGCTTTCAGCCGCCTTCGACGCGTCAGGTGCCTCTTACCAGGCACTTGGTCCCCAGATGCAGGGATACTTAGATTTTCTGGTCAGTCAGGCCCGTAAAGATCAGTTCCTGCTAAATGGAAGCGGCACATGGGACTGGAAAGAAAAAAGCTTAAGGCAATATCTGACTGAATCCATTGCAGCAGGTCATATGGACTTAAGCCGCCTGGAAAACAATGAAAAGTATACGGAGATCCAGGATGCAGAGCGTCTTGCAGAAGAAAAGATGTTACAGGATATCACCGATAACCGTGATTTTGAACAGAAAATTTATCAGGCGATGATTGGGGAAGGATCCCTTAGCGGCAGAGAGACAGAGCAGCTTCTGTATGAACAGGGAGTTTTGCCAAAAGATGATCCGGACTACCCGCTTCTTATGAATGGTCAGTTAAGTCCTTATCAGTTTATTCGTAAGAAAATTACCAATCTGGAGATTACACCGGCTCAGCTGGCGTTAAATCCATGTTCCGGATCTGCTGTTGTGGTCAATCCTCAGAATGGTGAGGTAATAGCCTGTGTCAGTTATCCGGGTTATGACAATAACCGGTTGGCGAACCAGATGGATACCTCCTATTACCAGCAGCTGGAACAGGATTTATCCCTGCCTCTGTTCAACCGTGCCACCAGCCAGTTAACGGCACCCGGATCTACCTTTAAGCCGGTTACGGTCATTGCCGGATTAACGGAAGGTGTGATTCAGCCGGATACCAGTGTTTTGTGTACTGGTGCATTTGACAAGGTAGAACCACCTCTGCGATGCTGGAAACGTTCCGGTCACGGTGTGATCTCTTCCAGTGCCGATGCACTTAAAAACTCCTGTAACGTATACTTATCAGAAATCACTTACAGGCTGGGAACAGGAGCAGATGGAAGCTTTTCAGAGGATAAGGGACTTGGCAACTTGGTGAAATATGCCCAGCTTCTGGATCTGGATAAGAACACAGGAATTGAGATCGGAGAGGCAAAACCTCATGTAACAGATCAGTATGCCATTCCATCCTCCATCGGCCAGGGAACTCATAACTACACCACATCCCAGATCGCCCGTTATACAGCCACTCTGGCGAACCATGGCCAAAGTTATCAGCTTTCTATGATTGGCAAGATCACAGATGGAGACGGTGCAGTGGTAAAATCCTTCACTCCTGCCTTAAACAGTTCAGTTAACTTACCGGAATTTGTATGGAATGAAGTGGCTAAAGGTATGAACGAACTGGTAAAATCCAATGCAAACTTAAAAGATTTAAAAATTGATGCAGCAGGAAAAACCGGTACGGCAGAGGAATCAAAAACTAAACCAAACCATGGTCTTTTTATTGGATATGCACCCCTTGTGAATCCACAGATTGCCATAACAGTCAGGATCGCAAACGGATATAGCTCCGGTAATGTGGTAGGCGTAGGAAAAAATATATTTAATTATTATTTCCATCTGGAAGATACCGAAAAGATTTTAACTGGTACGGCTTCCGGTGTATCCAATAACCTTCGTACGGATTAAAGGAGAAATGGAATGAGACGGGGAATGAAACGGGGATTGAGGCGATTTGTGTTTTCTGTTGTTTGCACATTATTAATACTGATGATTGGTGTAGCCGGAGGAATTTTATTTCTCCGGCTTGAAAGTAAGAAGAACCAGTTAAAAAAGCCGGATGTGCTTTTTTCTGACTATGTGTCAAACTTACAAAAGGCAGATTATGAATCCATGTATGGCATGCTTGATGGGCAGAGCCAGTTAAATATCAGCCAGGAAGATTTTATTGCCAGAAATAAGAAAATTTATGAAGGAATTGAAGCGGAAAACATAAAAGCGGATATAACCGGCGTTGACTTAAAAGATGAGGAAGCAGTAGTCACTTATCAGATGAGTCTGACCAGTCTGGCAGGAGAAATCAGTTTTTCCAATCAGGCAGTATTTAAAAAAGAAAAGAAAACCGGCTATAAACTGGAATGGAATGACAGCATGATTTTTCCAGAGCTTAACAAAACCGATAAAGTCAGAGTTTCAACAGATGAGGCACAAAGAGGGTCTATTTATGACAGGAACGGTCTTATGCTGGCAGGAAAGGGAACAGCCTCCTCTGTCGGTCTTGTTCCGGGGAAAATGAGTGAGAATTCCGGTCCGGATGTGGAAAAACTGGGAGAACTTCTATCCATGTCTCCAGAGAGTATACAAAAAAAGCTGTCTGCAGGCTGGGTAAAGGAAGATTCCTTTGTTCCCTTAAAAACCTTGAAAAAGGTAGATGATTTTCAGCTCCACTCAGATCAGGTCAGTGAAGAAGATCAGAAAAACAAAGAGCTTCAGGACCAGCTTCTTACAATTCCCGGAGTGTTAATTACAGACACTTCCGTGCGTTCCTATCCCCTGGGGGTAAAGGGCGCCCATCTCATTGGATACGTCCAGAATGTGACCAGTGAGGACTTGGAAAAACATAAAGGAGAAGATTATTTAACAGACAGCGTAATTGGAAAAAGCGGTATGGAAGGGTTGTATGAAAAGGAATTAAAGGGAACAAACGGCCATACTGTTTCCATCACAGATGCAACGGGAAACAGTAAGAAAAAGCTGGCGGTAAGGCCCAGAACTGATGGTGCTGATATCACACTTACCATTGACAGTACCCTTCAGAGTGCGATTTATGATGCATTTTCAGAAGACAAAAGCTGCAGCGTTGCCATGAATCCCCATACAGGAGAGATACTGGCTCTTGTGAGTACGCCTTCCTATGATGACAATGATTTCATTCTGGGAATGCCGTCAGAAAAATGGGATTCCTTAAATAATGATGAGCGGAAGCCTCTTTATAACCGCTTCCGTCAGAAGTTTGCACCAGGATCTTCCTTTAAGCCCATTACGGCTGTGGTTGGACTTGAAAACGGTGCCATTGATCCCAATGAGGATTATGGAAGTACCGGGTTAAGCTGGAGAAAAGATGAGAGTTGGGGAAACTATTACATAACCACTCTTCATGACAGCAATCCCCTTAATTTAGAAAATGCTTTCATCTATTCAAATAATATTTATTTTGCTAAAGCCGCATTAAAGATTGGCTATGATGATTTTATGTCAGGGCTTAACAAGCTGGGATTTAACCAGGACCTTCCTTTTGAGATTTCCGTTGCCAAGTCCCAGTATTCCAATTCAGACCGGATCGAAACGGAAGTACAGCTGGCTGACAGCGGTTATGGACAGGGGCAGATGCTTGTTAATCCGATTCACCTGGCTGCCCTTTACACCATGTTTACCAACGGGGGCAATGTGATACAGCCTGTTTTAAAAGCAGAGCCAAATGCAGCACCCAAAGTATGGCTTCAGGGAGCCTGTTCTGCAGACAATGCCAATCTGGTCCGTGAGGATTTAATTAAGGTTGTCAGCTCAGAACACGGAACCGGCCATGCCATTATGAGATCTGACCTGAACCTTGGAGGAAAGACAGGAACTGCTGAGATCAAGGCATCCAAAGGGGATACTACCGGAACGGAGCTTGGCTGGTTTTCAGTATTTACTGCAGATCCTGATACCAGGACACCACTGCTTCTTGTTAGTATGGTAGAAGACGTTAAGAACCGGGGCGGGAGCGGATATGTTGTTCGAAAAGATAAACTGATTCTTGATTCCTATATACCGGTACAATAAATGAAAAAGACAGAGCCTGAGGCTGGAGAGATTCTCCCGTCTCAGGCTCTGTTTTACTGTCTGTAGATATTCTGGCTTTCTAAAATGTCCAGTGTAATAGCCGCGGCAGTGCGTCCGTTAGCAGATTGATCACTTTGAATATTAGTGGAGAACACATAAGTCTCATCCTGGGATTGTGCAAAACCGATAAACCAGCCGTTAACATCTTTGCCGTTTATATTGCCGGTTCCGGTTTTTCCGTATAATGAAACACCCTGGCTGTCAGAAATATAAAGGGAATCTTTAACAGCTTTGATATGATCCGGTTGAAACGGGAGAGTTCCCTGGCAAAGCCTGGTTAAGAGCTCTACCTGTTCCACAGGAGAGATTTTTAAGGAAGACTCCAGCCAGTAGCTGCCGATTCCTCCAGATAAATCCTGATTTCCATATTCCAGTCGCCGAGTGTAGCCTTTTAATGCGGATATGCCGCTTTTTTCATCCAAAGCTTTAAAATACCAGTTAACAGAACGGCTCATGGCAGTATTCAGGTTCTGATCCTGATTCCAGGCTTCAAAGGGGAACGCTGATCCGTCCCATTTTATATAAGAGGAGTCAGGAGTAATCACTCCCTGATCCAGTGCACACAGCGCGCTGTATATCTTGTAGGTGGAGTCTGGGGAAATCCTGGTTGTGCCTGCTTTCTGATTATAAATATAATATTGATGGGAATTGACTCCGTAAAGTATAAAACTTCCTTCAAAACCGTAAAAACAGGTGTCTAAATCCAGCTGTTTCATATGTTCAGGATAGAAAGGGTAAAAAGAACCGCTGGATGCATTCACAGACATGACAGGTATAAATGCCAGTAGCACCAGACTGGTTGCGGTGAGTAAAAAACGGCTTTTCCATTGTTTCCATGTGGTTTCTTTGCGGTAAGAAGCAATGCAGCGGATTCGTCTTCTGATCTCTTTTTCAGAGCCTGCGATCTGGGAGACAAAAGAAAGCCGTCTTGCCATATTTTCTGCAAAACGAATCAGGGTTTTTCCATAATCCAGATAGCTGTTTTCTTCTAACATGGACAAAACGGACAGATCACAATATACTTCCTGGTCCTTCCTCATCTCACTTAGCCCAATCCAGACGACTGGATGATACCAGTACAGCGCCTGCATAAGAGCCAGGAAACGATTAAGAAGATCTCTGTGCTTAATATGGGTCAGTTCGTGAAGAAGAATAAAGCGAATCTCTTCTTCTGTAAACTCTGAAAGCATATGGATGGGCAGTATAATTACCGGTTTTACTAAACCGGCAGCTACGGGAGAACTTAAATATGCGCTGCTGTAAAGGGAAATTTTCTTTTTTATATTCATTTCACTGAGGCAGCAGTCAAACAGTTCTCTGATCTTCCTGTTTTGGAGAGGAAGGCTGGCCTGTCTGATTCGCCTGATTTTAATGTCGGAAATAAGATTAAGGATTGATACAGTACCAATTCCCAGTCCCCATATATAAGGCAGAAAAGCAGGAAGATGAAAGATAGGGCTGCGGCTTACGGATATGGAGAAATCCTGTATAAAGCTGGAAATACCAGCATCATTGGAAAAAGTGGGAGTCATTACTCTGACAGGTGAGACACTGCCTCCAGAAAGGCTTAATAAGCGAAGCCCTGCATGGATCATGGAGGAGGGGAGAAAAGGAAAGATCAGTACAAGCAGCAGGTAATACCAGATTCTGTATTGGGCTTTCCAGGTAAGATGATTTTTAAACAGTTCTTTTATCAGCAGAATTATTCCGTATGACAGAATGATCACAACGCTGTTTAACATAAGACGGATCATAAGGGAAAGAAGCATATTATGTTTCCTCCTCATGTTCCTTAAAAAGAAGCTTTTTCAGCTCGTCTAAGTCCTCGTTGGATATATGATTGCTGTTCATGTAGCTTGTTACCATACCGGATATGCTGCCGTTATAAAACCGGTTTAAAAAGTGGCTGTTTTCCTTCTTCAGATAGTCGTCCTCATTAATAAGAGGAGTATAAATAAATACACGGCTTTCCTTGGTGTAGGTAGCAGCCCCCTTTTGAACCAGTCTCTTTAACAGGGTGTGAATCGTCTTGGGATTCCAGTCGATTGTCTGGATCAGTTTTTCAGTTACCTCGTTGGTGTTAATTGGAGCATACCTCCAAAGTACCTTCATCACTTCATATTCTGCCTCAGAAATTTGCGGAAGGTGGCTCATACTCATTCTCCTGTTCTTACAACTGTAATACATATATTATAAGAGCTTAGAGCCACAGTGTCAAGAAAGCAGAGGCTGATTATTTCAGAAGTGTGCTTAAACCAGCCACATCATTCACTGGAAGAGAAAATGCAATGGCATGTTCCCCTGTTTCTTTTAATACGGTTTCACAGATGGATTTTAATATTGCCTGTTTATCTGCTTTAGGTACCAGCATCAGAAGAATTTCTTTTTCATTTGAGACGGTCATCCCAAACAGTTTACTGGTAGAATCTCCGCCCAGTTCTCTTGCTTTTATTAGTGTGCCGCCTTTACAGCCTGCATTTCGCGCAGATTCCATAATAGGGTTTGAAAGGTCTGTATTTATGACGGATGCAATTAATTCATACGCGTTTGTATCTGACATGGGATGATCCTCCTTGTGATAATCTGTAGATAAATGGTTCTCATTGCCTGCAATGCCGGAGTTTAGAAGATTTGAAGCTGCGGCACTGATTCCTGACAGAGAAACGGTGAATACGATACCGAATCCGGGGTTATCAAGCTCCAGTTTTTATGAAGCGCGGATATGAGGCTTTGGGAGGCTGACTGATCAACCACTCCGATTACCAGGTCCTTTTCCGGCTCATCAAGCCCAAGGCAATCTTTAATTGCAGAACTGGCTGTTCCATGTCCTCGGACATTAAGCAGCAGTTCCTGATTGTATTCTTTAAAAACGGAAGCAGCTTTTTCGCCTTTTCCACGGTCTACAATAACCGTTATCCAGTAAACTTTATGATTGGAAGTCATCTGCTTCATCCTTTCCTAATTCAATAAATTCCAGTTCCATATCAATTGAGGCAACCCCTGCAAAAGAACTGGATTTCTTCGTTTTGAAATGGTATATCACACCGATCAGCTGAATGGTGATTAAGGGAGTCATGGCCACCATGGCTACAATTCCAAAGGCATCGGTCACAATGTTACCGCCCACTGCTTCACATGCGCCCATTGCAAAGGGAAGCAGGAAAGTAGCAGTCATGGGACCGGAAGCCACACCGCCGGAGTCAAATGCGATTGATGTAAAGATGGGCGGTACAACAAAGGAAAGACCCAGTGCCAGCGCATATCCGGGAATTAAAAGTGCAAGAAGGGGGGAGGCCCGTTAAAATCCTTATGACAGATAGTCCCAAAGAAACTGACATACCTACCGATAATCCTGTCATCATGGTTTTTTCTGAGATGGCACCACCAGTTATGTCTTCTACCTGTTTATTTAATACTAATACAGCTGGTTCTGCTTTTACAATATAATAACCGATGAGCATGGCAATGGGAATCATGATCCAGTTATAGGAAAGAGAGGCCAGCTGTTTTCCAAGATAATTGCCGGCAGGCATAAATCCAACATTGACACCGGTTAAAAATAAAGTGAGTCCAATGTAGGAGTACAGTATTCCTATCAGTATTTTAATAATCTGTCTTTGTCTTAGTTTTAAGAAAAATATCTGGAAAACTACAAAAAATAAAAGAATGGGAAACAAAGCCAGAAAAACTTCCTTTGCATAAACCGGAAGTTCATGCTGAAAAGCCAGCCACAGATCCTGTGAATTGGTGAAGGCAGGAATTACCGTGGGTTCATAGCTGCTGGAAGAGGAGCCATAGAGCAACCCCAGAATCATGACTGAGAGAATCGGTCCTACAGAGCAGAGGGCCACAAGACCAAAGCTGTCGCTGCCTGAATTTTTACTTCTTCCAACAGAGGAAAGACCGACACCGAGAGCCATAATGAATGGAACAGTAATGGGTCCGGTTGTTACACCTCCGGAGTCAAAAGCCACAGCCAGAAAATCTTTTGGAACAAAAATTGCGGTAACAAAGAGTATTCCATAGAAGATCAGAAGAAGCTTTGATAAATTCCAACCCAGCAGAGTTCTTAGAAAGGCCAGGGCGAGGAAGAGTCCCACACCGGCTGCCACTGAAAGAATCAGCACCATATCAGGTACTGCAGGGGTCTGACCAGCCAGAACCTGAAGATCTGGCTCAGCGATGGTAATAATAAAACCAATGATGAAGCAGGCAAAAACAATAATTGGTAATTTTTTTGATTTTGCCAGATGGTTTCCAACTTTTTCCCCGATGATCATCATGGACATGTCTACACCAAGTGTAAAAAATCCCATTCCCACAATAAGTAAGGTTGCACCTACCAGAAACAGCATCAGCGGATCAAGCGGCATGGGTGTAATGGTTATACACAAAATCAGCACAATGCATGTAACGGGCAGTACAGATGAAAGGGATTCAATAATTTTTTCCTTTAGTTTTTGATTCAAGCGAATACCTCCTGTTGTCCGTTTTTTTTGAGTCAGTGGTGCAAAGGCTGAGAAGAAGCAAAATCATGCCTTTGCAACTCTGACTCTATTCGATTATATTAAGTGTATCACAAAATAGTTGCGATTGCAACTATAATTTTGTTAGAGCTTTGTTAACATTTACCTGTATTTGGAAACTTCTTCATAATTTTCACCCAGTCTGGTTTCTGTAAAGGGCACAGAAGGACCAATACGAAATACCGGTTTTAACACGATTGGTGTGATTATGGTGGTAATAATGACAACAAGAACCACCGGCCCCAGAAAATCACCGCTAAGAAGTCCAAGCTGTTGTCCTTTTCCTGCAACAATCAGAGCGACTTCGCCTCTGGAAATCATACCAACCCCGATTCGGATGCTCTGGTAATTTTTATAACCGCAGATCTTGGCTCCGATACCGCAGCCAATTACTTTTGTTAGTATGGCAGTAATGGTTAAAAGAAATGCAAAAAGAATAATTGCTGGTGTCATGGATGGGAGTTCCACCTTAAGTCCTATGCTTGCAAAAAATACCGGTGAGAGTAAAAGATAGGACAGGGTGTCAAATTTAGAGGTTAGGAACTGTGATTTCTGGGTATTGGATATGATAACTCCGGCTATGTAGGCGCCTGTAATATCGGCCACGCCGAAAAAGTGTTCTGCGATGTAAGACATGAGAAGACAGAGACAAAAAGCAGCAATGGCATGGCGTTGTAAGCCACGTTCCGCGTCGTTGCTCCAACGGGAATATGCTTTATAGATCAGAATGCCGCCAATGCCAGAAAAGACAAAGAATGCAGCAATTTTTAATAAGACAGCAAACAGATTGACATTGGGATCGGTGGTGCTGGTAATGATGGTAAGTGCGATGATTCCCAGCACATCATCAATAATGGCGGCTCCCAGGATAGCGTTGCCGGAATGGGTCTTTATCTTACCGATTTCTTTTAGGGTTTCAGCTGTGATGCTTACAGAGGTTGCGGTGAGAATGACTCCGATAAACATATTCTGAAGAAATAAAGAACAGGTGGCATCGGAAGAAATCACACCAGGGCGGTTAAAGAAAGAAGCAACAGCGAAGCCGCCGAATAAAGGCACGATGACACCGATCAGTGCAATAATAAACGCTGATTTACCACTCTTTTTTAATTCTGCGGTATCTGTCTCCAGACCGGCGCAAAACATAAGGACAATCACACCGATTTCCGCCAGCTTGTCAAGGAATTCGGTTTCATGGAGTGTGCCCAGCATGGCAGGGCCAAGAATCACCCCCGCTAACAGTGCTCCGACTACCTGAGGCATGTGAAATTTACGCGTTACAAGACCTAAAACCTTAGTGCTTAAAAGAATAATTGTGAGATTTAACAAAAAACTGTAATCCATACAAACCCCTCCTTTTAATTATATAAGATCAACAAAATTTATCTTACTCCTATTGGAACTTACTGTCAATTGTTACTAATAGTTTGTCTCTTCTTTACATACAACGTTTTTCATGATATAGTGACGAAGTAATTCACTACGAAATCCGGAGGGCAGATTTATGCCATTATCTATTTTCTCATCATATGATCCCACGTAGAAAAAATTCATAAAGATTGGTATAAAAAAAGCACTGTGAAAACAGAGCTTATTTTTGGTACCTGTTATTTTGAAAAATATGGATCATTGGAGAAAATATGAAAGATAAAAAAAATATATATTTGCTTTATGCCATTTCCTTTCTACAGGGACTGGTTTTTTATGGACCTGTGGCAACTCTCTACAGACAGGCAGCAGGTGTCAGCGTATTTCAAATTACAGTAATCGAAAGTATTTCTCTTGCTCTTTGTATCGCTTTTGAGATGCCCTGGGGACTGGTCGCGGACCGGATCGGATATAGAAAGACAATGATTATCACCTGCGGAATCTATTTTATTTCCAAGGTGGTTTTCTGGAAAGCGGACGGGTTTGGTTTATTTTTACTGGAGCGATTGCTGCTCAGTGTGGTGATGGCAGGAATGTCAGGCTGTGATTTAAGCATTCTCTATCTTTCCTGCCGGGAGGAAGAAAGCCATCAGGTATTTGGCATTTACCAGTCCTTAGGAATGGGGGGACTGCTATTTGCGTCTCTTTCCTATTCTCTGTTTATTGGGGAAAATTACAGGCTGGCAGGTTTTTTGACCATGGCTGCATATGGAGTGGCAGCTATTCTTGTCTTTGGATTAAAAGAAGTAAAAGAACCGGAGAAAGAGAAAAAAAGCAGCATGCATTTTTTCCACACCTTTCTTGACGTGGTAAAAGACCGGTATTTTCTTCTTGGTATGGTGGGAATTACACTGCTTGAGGAGACGAATCAGACGATCACTGTGTTTTTAAACCAGCTGCAGTATGTAAAATGCGGGCTGGAGCCAAAGACAATGGGCTATGTTTTTATTATGGTCACATTGTCAGGAATTGCAGGTGGTATGTGGTCCTACCGGTTGAATAAAAAAATGGGGATTCTTCCTTTTACCATTGCCCTGTTTTTATGCGGTGGTATGTCCTGTCTGATTCTTTTCCAGACTAAAAGTGGAGTGCTTTCCGTTCTTAGCATCATCATTTTAAGGCTTGCGTCCTCTCTGTTCGGACCATTAAAGGCCAGGCTGCAAAACTGCCGGGTTACTTCCGCAGACCGGGCTACCGTACTTAGTATCTATGCAGTGATTGGGGAGGCATGCGGGACGGGAACCAATCTCATATTTGGAAAGGCTGCCGCCGCTGACCTTACCTATGCCATGCTTTGGGGCAGCCTGTTGTGTACTGTGGGCGGCGTACTTTTTGTAATTTCCCACTTAAAAATGAATAAAAACAACTAAGGTGTGGTAAAGCTGACGTCTCCTGTGTGTATGGTTTCATAGCCATTAAAATGCAGGAGACTGTCTTTAAATTCCCTGGAACGGATTGTTTCAAGGAGAGCCGTAAAGGCCGGCTGTTCCATGGCAGATTTAAGTATGACCAGATCCATGGATGCATCTTTTAAAGGGATAAAATCCATATGGGGATATGCAGCCAGATGGGAGAGATCTCCCATGCTGACATCTGAGAGCCCGGAAGCAACTCCATTGGCAGATGACATGTGAGACAGGCTTTCCTCTGTGTAGCCCCTAATAAGGGACCTGTCTATTTTTTTCTCTGTCAGTATCCGGTCTAAGTAAATCCTCAGGCCATTTCCCTTTTCCCGGTTTAAAAATTTAATCTCTGGGCGGCATAAATCCTTTGGGCTGCTTATATGATCTGGATTTCCTTCTTTTACATAAAAGCCTGTTTTTAACGTGCAGATATGGATGACCGCAGCTTCTTTACCCGGAAGGAAATGGCTGATCTGGCTGATTCGCTCTTCAAACTGTTCAAAGCAAAAACAGGTCAGTGCCATATGGGTTTTCTCATAATAAAGAGAATAAAGGCTGTTGTAATCGTTCATATAAGAATGAAGGAGTGGCAGGCTGTTATCTCTCTGACTTAACAGACTGCGCAGCAGTTCAACCGTCCTGGATTCCTGACTGTTAATAATAAGTCCGTTTGTGTGAAGAAGATAATCCATCTGTCTGCTGGCCTGATCGGCCAAAAAACGGGGGATATCCTTAACGGGAGGCAGAACATTTGTAATTCCGGCCGCCTCTTTCTTCTGATTTGTTCTGGTGAGATACTCATCAAGCTGATCCTGGCTGATGCGGATCTGCTTCCCCACCTTTGCGGATTTTAATTCTCCCCGCTTAATTAATTCGTATACGGTGGCTTTTTTGATTTTTAGTTGATCCGCCACTTCCTGGGGTCTGTAAATTTTTTCCATGTGATATCCTCTTTCCCCTGTCTCATTATTATTTATGGTATAACAAGGTTTATTTTTGTCAATCAAAGGTGAAAATTGATAAGTTGAAATAAATTGATTAATTAATCCAGAAAAATAAGAAATAATCTGAAGATATAGGAATATTGACTTTTAATTGTGTATCATTTAAAATAAACAAATACTTACAAAACGTAACAAAACAGAACAAAACAGAGCATTAATGAAAAAAGAGGAGGAAAAAAGATGAAAAAAAGAAAAAGATTACTGCAAATTATGATGGCGGTATCACTCATTGGCGGATTGCTTTCAGGCTGTGGTCTGGCGGGGGTAAAAGCGGTTCCTGCCACACAGGCGGCATCATCACAAACTGAGACATCAAAGCCTGTCCAGGAGACTACAACCGCTGTTCAGACTGCAAAGGCAGAGGAAGCAAAGCCGGTTGATGTATATGTGTTCATTGCAGCAAGCCTGAAAAACACCATGGAAAAGATTAAGGAGAATTATGAAAGTACACACCCCGGTGTAACCATCATTTACAATGCGGACAGTTCGGGTACTCTTCAAAAACAGATTGAGGAGGGCGCACAGTGCGATATTTTCTTTTCAGCAGCACCCAAGCAGATGAATGCTTTAAAGGATGGGGGATTGGTAGAGGAGGGTTCCGATACAAATCTTCTTGTAAACAAGGTTGTGCTTATTAAACCAAAGGGGGGAAAAGACGGCAGTGACCGGATTTGAGAATATCACAGCGGCTTCCAGTCTTGCACTTGCAGGAGAAGATGTACCGGTGGGACAGTATGCCAGAAAACTCTTTACCAATATGGGAATACTGGATCAGGTTATGAAAATGGAGATTAACGAGGGAACCAACGTTACAGCAGTTTTGACCGCAGTTGCAGAAGGAAGCAATGAAGTAGGCGTGGTTTATGCAACAGATGCAGCCTCTATGCCGGAAAAAGTTGAAATTATAGCAGAGGCGGATAAAACAAAAATTGATCCCGCTGTCTATCCCGTGGGCCTGATTAAAGACAAGGAAGCCAGTGAGGATCAGAAAAAGGCAGCAGCAGAATTTAAGAAATATTTAACCGGTGATGACAGTGTAATGAAACTCTTTACAGAAGCAGGATTTACTAAATATACAGAATAAAAGACCGTACGATGGAGGTGAATGCATTGGGGGAAATACTTAGAACTATGGACTGGAGTCCTCTCTATCTGTCATTGAAAACAGGAATTGTAGCCACTGTACTGACCTTCTTTCTAGGAATTGGTGCAGCCAGGCAGATTATGAAGCTTAATAATACAGCAAAAGCCATTGCGGATGGAATTCTTACACTCCCCCTTGTGCTGCCTCCAACGGTAGCAGGCTTCTTTCTCCTTTTGATTTTCAGCCTGAGAAGACCCTTTGGAAGATATCTTCTGGAAAATTTTGATATCAAGCTGGTGCAGACCTGGCTGGGATGCGTTATGGCGGCATTTGTGATAGCATTTCCCCTTATGTACCGCAATGCAAGAGCTGCATTTGAACAGGTAGATGTAACCATGATTCAGGCAGGAAGAACGTTAGGACTGTCGGAACGTAAAATTTTCTGGAAAATTGTGGTGCCAATCGCTGCTCCGGGGCTGGCTTCCGGTACCGTACTTTCTTTTGCCAGAGCCATAGGAGAGTACGGTGCAACTACTATGCTGGCGGGAAATATTCTGGGTAAAACAAGAACGGTCTCCGTAGCCATTGCTACGGAAGTGACTGCTGGAAACTGGGACACGGCTGGATTCTGGGTACTGGTCATTGTCCTTTTATCCTTCTTTATTGTGGCAGCAATGAACGTAATATCAGGAAAAAACAGAAAGAATGGAAGCGGGTGGGTCTGATATGCTGGAAGCGAGGATCGTAAAAAATTTCCATGGTTTTAAACTGGATGTGGAATTTAAAACCGACAGAGGATGTATGGGAATATTAGGGGCTTCCGGATGCGGAAAAAGCATGACTTTAAAGTGTGTGGCAGGCATTGAAAAACCGGACAGCGGAAGAATTGTTCACAATGGAAGAGTGCTTTTTGATTCCGAAAAAGGAATTAATCTGCCTGCAAGGGAACGCCATGTGGGGTACTTGTTTCAGAACTACGCCTTGTTTCCCACTATGACAGTGGAAGAAAATTTAAGAATATCCCTGACAGGCAGAGATAAGGATAAGCGGATTCAGGTTTTGGAACAGATCCAGCGTTTTCAGCTGCAGGGACTGGAAAAGCGTCTTCCCTCCCAGTTATCAGGAGGCCAGCAGCAGCGGGTGGCCCTGGCACGCATGCTTTTATGTAAGCCGGAAATGATTCTGTTAGATGAGCCCTTTTCCGCTTTGGACGGATTTCTAAAGGATACTCTCCAGCTGGAGATGCTGGAACTGTTAAAGGAATTTAGTGGAGATGTGCTGTTTGTTTCTCATTCCAGAGACGAGATCTACCGGTTCTGCGACCATATGATCCTGCTGGCCAATGGAGTAAGTGTTGTAAAGGGGCTTGCAAAGGAAATTTTTAAGAAACCTTTAAGAGTCGAAGCGGCAAGGCTGACCGGCTGCAAAAATATTTCTCCCATAGAACGGATCAGCGAATATGAACTATATGCGCTGGATTGGGGGATAAAACTGAAAACAGCCGAACCAATTGAAGACTCCATTTGCTACATTGGAATCAGAGGTCATAATCTGGTGCCGGCTGCCAATCCTGAGGAAGAGAACACAATGAAAATCTCTCTTGCAGGAAGTGCCCATACAACCTTTCAGCGGCAATATTTAGTTCAGAATGCTTCCAATTTGTCATCCTCCAAAATCTGGTGGATCTGGGAGAAGAAAGAATATGAAGCGGAAGAAATGGAGACAATCCCATTATATATAAAATTCCCAAAGGAAGATCTGTTACTTTTGTCTTAATTTTATTAGGTATTTTTGAAATAGATTGACAAAAGCAGGGACAATATTTATTATGAATAAAAATAACCGGATTAAGAGGGAGGCTGATCGTATGAAAATAAGTGCCAGAAATCAGTTAAAAGGAAAGGTTGTAGAGATTGAGTCCGGCTCAGTAAATGCAATCGTAACCATAGACATCGGAGGAGGTAATTTTATATCTGCCACGATTTCCATGGCATCAGTAAAGGATTTAAAGCTGGAAGTTGGGTCAGATGCATATGCTATCATAAAGGCGACTTCTGTAATGGTTGGAATAGATTCATAAAACTGACGGAGCCGGTAATACGGCTCCTTTTCTTTTACCACAGCGGCAGAACTGGCAGGCTGTTATTTTTTTAGATGGAATAATTTTTAGATAACAAGCATTAGTTTGTATAAAATACTGTAAATAGTCAATTTAAAGATTTATATTTGTGCATTGTGTGGTATTGAATTCAATGGTAAAACCATATATAGTGATAGCAACCTAAGTCGTCGACAAAACTTCAGGGTTACTTTTTCATTTTCTATTCACAAAGAGGTGGAATGGCAGGATCTGTTATAGATCTGCCTTCCGCCTCTTCTTTTATGTAAGGAGGAATTAGTTATGAGACAGGTTGCTATCTATGGAAAAGGCGGTATCGGTAAATCCACAACGACTCAGAACTTAACGGCAGGTCTGGCAGAGATGGGAAAGCACATTATGATTGTAGGATGCGATCCGAAAGCAGACTCCACCAGACTGGTTTTAGGAGGTCTGGCACAGAAGACGGTACTGGATACCCTTCGGGATGAAGGCGATGATATCGAGCTTGAGGCAGTGTTAAAAGAAGGTTACGGCAAAATTAAAGGAGTGGAATCCGGCGGACCGGAGCCAGGTGTAGGCTGTGCAGGCCGGGGCATTATCACTTCCATTAATCTGTTAGAACAGCTGGGAGCCTATACCGACGATCTGGATTACGTATTCTATGACGTTCTTGGTGATGTAGTGTGCGGTGGTTTTGCAATGCCTATACGAGAAGGGAAGGCACAGGAAATTTATATTGTATGCTCTGGCGAGATGATGGCGCTGTATGCGGCTAATAACATTTCCCAAAGGAATCACCAAGTATGCTAAGACCGGTGGTGTCAGGCTTGGAGGTCTGATCTGTAACTCCAGAAAGGTAGATAAGGAACAGGATCTTGTGGAGGCAGTAGCGGCAAAGATCGGAACGCAGATGATTCATTTTGTACCTCGTGACAATGCGGTTCAGAGGGCTGAGATCAGAAAAAGAACCGTAATCGATTTTTCTCCTGAGGAGCCTCAGGCAGATGAATACCGTACTTTGGCAAGAAAAGTGGATGCCAATGAAATGTTTGTCATTCCTAATCCAATGAAAATTGATGAACTGGAAGAAATTTTAATGCAGTACGGAGTTATGGACTAAGGGGTCAGGAGAGGAGAAAATATTATGTTATTGGTGAGAGCGATTATCAGGCCGGAAAAAGCGGATTTTGTTATGAAGGAAGCATCAGAAGCAGGATTTCAGGCTGTGACAAAGATGGATGTATATGGTCGGGGCAAACAAAAGGGGATTACGGTTGGTGATGTTCACTACGATGAAATTCCAAAAGAAATGCTGTTGTTTTTCTGCAGTGACGAAGACAAGAATGATCTGGTTAAGGTGATCATGAGAACTGCCAGAACAGGGGAAGGCAATTACGGAGACGGACGTATCTTTGTATCTCCTGTAGAAGATGCCTACACCATCAGCACAGGAAAGCAGGGACTTTAGGAGGAACGATTGCTATGAAAGAAGTAATGGCATTTATCCGGGTGAACAAAATAAACCCTACAAAGAAAGCGCTTGCAGAAGGCGGATTTCCTGCATTTACCTGCAGACCGGTATTAGGAAGAGGAAAGAAGCGGATTGATCCGGGAGCTCTTGTCTCTGGTTCTGGAAACAGGGGAGCTTCCCATGTCTCCCAAAGGAGAATATTTAACAGAATCGTTCCGCTGGATTCCAAAACGGCTGATTACGTTGATTGTAGAAGATCCCCAGGTGAAGGATGTGGTGGATATCCTGATAAAAACAAACCAGACAGGAAATCCCGGTGACGGAAAAATATTTGTGCTTCCCATTTATGAGGCTTATACCGTCAGAAGCGGAGAAAGCACAATTGAGGCTTATTGACAGGAGGTGAGGGAGATGTCAAAGGAACGAGATTTATTACTGGATAAATATTCATCCAGAGTATTTAAAAATAGAAAAAGTCATATCACCCAGCTGGAATTCGGAGAAAATGCGGATGAAATTACAGCAAATACCAGGGCAATACCTGGAATTATAACAGCAAGAGGCTGCTGCTATGCAGGCTGTAAAGGCGTTGTGGTAGGACCTGTTAAAGATTCTGTGGTTATCACACACGGCCCCATTGGCTGTGCCTTCTATTCCTGGGGAACCAGAAGGAATAAGGCAAAACCTTCCTATGAAGGCGAACCGAACTTTGTTCCATATTCCTTTTGTACGGATATGAGGGCATCGGATATTGTATTTGGTGGAGAAAAGAAGCTGGAAGAGGGAATCGATGAGATCATGGAGCTGTTCCATCCCAAATGCATTTTCATCTGCTCCACCTGCCCCATCGGTCTCATTGGTGATGACGTGCAGGCAGTGGCAAGAAGAGTGGAGGAAAAATACGGCATTACAGCCATTGGATATTCCTGCGAAGGCTATAAGGGAGTTTCCCAGTCAGCCGGTCACCACATTGCCAACAACGGATTGATGCGTTATGTAATCGGAAAAGGAGAAGAGGCGCCAAAGGGAAAATACAGCGTCAATATCCTGGGTGAATACAACATCGGAGGTGATGGATGGGAACAGGAGCGGATCTTAAAGAAAATCGGATACGAAGTAGTTTCTGTATTTACCGGAGACGGTTCCTATGAAACCTTAAAAAATTCCCATCTGGCAGATTTAAATCTGGTCATGTGTCACCGGTCCATTAATTACATAGCGGAAATGATGAAGACAAAATATGGAGTTGACTGGCTGAAAGTGAACTTCATCGGAGTAGGGGCCACCTCAAAATCACTGCGTATGATGGCTAAATATTTTAACGATCCGGAGCTTACAAAGCGGACAGAGGAAGTGATTGCAGAGGAACTGGCAGAAATTAATGAGGATATGGAATATTACAAGTCCAAATTAAAGGGAAAAACAGCCGGAATCTTTGTAGGAGGCTCCCGTTCCCATCACTACCAGATGCTTTTAAGGGATTTTGGTATGGAAACCACCATTGCCGGTTATGAATTTGCCCACCGGGATGATTACGAAGGACGGGATGTTATACCCCAGATCAAGGCAGATGCAGATTCTAAAAACATAGAAGAAATTTCGGTGGAGAGAGCTGTTGGATATGATGACAGATACTCTGTGGAAGAGTTAACCGGTCTGCGAAACCAGGGGGTAGAGCTGGATACCTACAATGGAATGATAAAAGATATGAAGGAAGGCTATATGGTAGTGGACGATTACAACATGTTTGAAACCGACCAGCTGATTGAAGAGTATAAGCCAGACATTTTCTTTTCCGGAATCAAAGATAAATACGCCATACAGCATGGAGGAGTCGTGTCCCGCCAGATGCATTCCTATGATTACTTCCGGACCCTATGCAGGCTTTCGTGGAGCAGTAAATTTTGGAAGAGATGTAACCATGAGCCTTTATACCAACGCCTGGTCGCTGGTAAAGCCGCCGTGGAAGACCATACCAATGTTAGAAGGAACGTTAGGAGGTGCAGGCTGATGCTTGAATTAACACCAAAAGAAATTATGGAAAACCGCCACATGACAATTAATCCCTGCAAAACCTGTGAGCCCGTAGGTGCTATGTTCTGCGCACTGGGTGCCGAAAAGTGTATGCCTCATTCCCATGGATCACAGGGATGCTGTTCCTATCACAGAACGGTGTTAAGCCGGCATTTTAAAGAGCCTGCCATTGCTTCCTCGAGCTCCTTTACAGAAGGTGCCTCTGTATTCGGAGGACGCAGCAATATCACCACAGCTGTGAAAAATGTGTTTGACATCTATAAACCGGATATTATGGCAATCCATACCACCTGTCTTTCTGAAACCATTGGTGATGATGTTGGTTCCTACATTATGGATATGGAAGTGCCGGAAGGGAAAACCGTTCTTTATGCCAGTACCCCTTCCTACGAAGGCTCCCATATTCAGGGGTTCTCCAACATGATGATTGGTTTCATGCGGTATATGACAAAGAAGACCGGGACCCCCAATGGAAAAGTAGCCATCTTCCCAGGCTGGGTCAATCCCGGAGATGACAGGGAGTTAAAGAAGATTGCAGGGTTAATGGGGGCAGAATATATTTATTTTCCTGATCATGAGGGGATACTGGATCACCCTATGGATGGAAAGAGTGAATATTTTCATGAGAATGCAGGAACCAAGGCCAAAGATATTGCGGCAATGGGAGATTGTGAAAAGCTGATCTCCATGGGAATCTACTGTTCTCTGGAACCGTCGGAGTATTTAAAAAAGGAATATAAAGTTCCTTTCTCCAATATACCAGTTCCGGTCGGCGTCAAGCTGACTGATCAGTACATATTGGAACTTCAGAAATTTACAAAGAAAGAAGTTCCGAAAGAGCTGGAAGATGAGAGGGGCAGACTGGTGGACTTAATGCTGGATTCCCACCAGTATGTGTATAAGAAGAAAGCCGCCATTTATGGAGATCCTGATATTGTGTATGGCTTCACCGCCTTATGTCTGGAACTGGGCATGAGCCCCAAATACATCATAACCGGTACACCAAAAGCACACTGGGAGAAAGAGATCAAAGAGCTGATGGATCAGTATGGTGTAGATGAAAGCGATTATGTGGTAAAGGCAGATACGGATTTGTTTTATCTCCATCAGCTGATTAAAAATGAGTCTGTAGATCTTCTTTTAGGTTCCAGCTATGGAAAGCAGATCGCAAAGGCAGAAGACATTCCTCTGGTACGTATGGGATTTCCCGTACTGGACCGTTATGGAAATCCCATACAGGCGACGGTAGGATATGCAGGTGCAATCCGGTATACGGAAAAGATCGTAGACGCCATGATGGACCGGCAGGACCGGGATGCGGCAGATGAAGATTTTGATGTAGTTATGTAAATCAGCAGTGAAATGGAACCAGGGAGGGAGCCGACCCCTCCCTATTTCTGTTTAAATTTGCGGGTCTTTGAAAGGAGTATGTTTATGGAAACGGAGAACAGCAACCGGAATATATTGGACGCAAGGAAAAGTTCCATTGTTGTAAAAGACGGGTGCAGCGGCATGGGGGGCGGAATTTCATGTGACAGCAACAGTGTATCCGGTTCCGTGTCCCAGCGGGCCTGTGTATACTGCGGAGCCAGAGTTGTTTTAAATCCCATTACCGATGCCTGGCATATTGTACATGGTCCCATCGGATGTTCCAGCTATACATGGGATATCAGGGGATCTTTAACCAGTGGGGAGGATATTTACAGAAACAGCTTTTCCACGGATTTGCAGGAAACAGATATTATATTTGGAGGAATCAGAAAGCTTGAGGCAGCAGTCGATGAGCTGATGGAGAAAGAAGACAATGTGAAGCTGATCTTTATCTATGCCACCTGTATTGTTGGTGTAATCGGAGACGATGTGGAAGCCTTGTGCAAGATGAAATCAGAGCAGTATCACATTCCAGTGATTCCGGTAAAGTCTCCCGGTTTTTCCGGGAATAAATCCACCGGCTATCGGATGGCATGTGATGCAATTATGAATGTGCTTCTGCCCCATAAAAGTGAAGAGAAGAGAACTGCCATTAACATATTAGGGGATTTTAATCTGGCAGGGGAAATGTGGATTATCAAGAATTATTTTAAGGAAATCGGCATTGATGTGATCTCAGGTTTTACCGGTGATACCTGCTATGAGGATATGATTGAAGCGCCGAAGGCTGCTTTAAATATAGTCCAGTGTGCAGGTTCCAGCACCTATCTGGCAAACCGTATGGAAGAGGAATTTGGAATTCCCTTTATCAAGGTCAGTTTTTGGAATCGAAGACACCACCAATTCCTTAATCAGGACGGCGGAAGCACTTCAAAATGAACTGGCAAGAAGAAAAGCAGTGGAATTTTGCAGGAGGAAGGCGGAAGAGCTGGATAATTTCTTAGGCCGTTACCGGAAAAACCTGGAGGGGAAAAAGGCTGCTATCTACGTAGGCGGTGGATTTAAAGCGATCTCCCTTATACGTCAGTTTCAGGCAATGGGGATGGAAACGGTGGTGGTCGGAACCCAGACAGGGAAAAAAGAAGATTATGAAGTGATTGAGAGTCTGGTGAAATCCGATACTGTAATTTTAGACGATGCCAATCCGGCAGAGTTGGAAACCTTTATGAAAGAAAAGGGAGCGGATATTCTGGTAGGAGGTGTGAAGGAAAGACCTCTTGCCTATAAGCTGGGAATTGCATTCTGTGATCACAATCATGAGAGAAAGTTTCCTTTAGCCGGTTTTGAAGGGGGGTGGTCAATTTCACCATGGAAATCAATAAAAGCATAAACAGTCCGGTATGGGGCTATATCAGCTGACAGAAAGGCGGAATGACGATGAAGAGTGAAGTAAAACCTCTGGTGAATCTAAATATCAATCCCTGTAAAATGTGTATGCCCATGGGAAGTGCAACGGCATTCTACGGTCTGAAGAACTGCATGACCATCCTTCATGGTTCACAGGGGTGTGCTACCTACATCCGGCGTCATATGGCGACTCACTACAATGAACCGGTGGATATTGCTTCCTCCTCCCTGACTGAGCAGGGAACAGTCTATGGCGGCAGTGAAAATTTAAAAAAGGATTAAAAAATTTAATTGAGCTTTACCACCCTGAAATTATCGGTGTCATGACAACATGCCTGGCAGAAACCATAGGAGAGGATGTTCCGGGGATCTTGCAGTCTTTTCTGGAAGAAAATCCAGGGTATGAGGACATTACGCTGATTCCCTGCCATTCTCCCGGATATGGTGGAAGCCAGTATGAGGGGTATTTCGCAGCTCTTTCTGCCATTGTCTCTTCCATTAAGATGGAGACAGAAAAGAATCATCTGGTAAATGTAATCACGGCACCCATAAGCCCGGCAGATACCAGATATTTAAAAAGGATGTTCTCCCTCTTTGGAATTGATGCCGTTCTCCTACCTGACTTATCCGATAATTTAGACGGAGCCCACGACCCCAGTTACAACCGCCTTCCTCATGAGGGAACGGATCTGGCACAGTTAAAGAAGATGGGTGGAGCAAAATTTACATTAGAACTGACCGCATTTCACCATAAGAATTCTGTTGGCGAATATTTATCTGAAACATATGGAGTTCCTTACGAGCGGCTGCCCCTGCCAGTGGGATTAAGGGATACGGATGCATTTTTAAATACACTGTCCCGTATTTCCGGTAAAGAAATCCCTGATGAATTAAAGAAAGAGAGAGAGGGCGCTATTTAGATGCCATGATTGATTCTCATAAATACCATTCTTCAGGAAGAGCGGCTGTATTCGGGGAACCGGATCTGGTATACTCCACCGTGCGCATGATGTGTGAATGCGGAGTCATGCCAGTAGTCTGTGCAGCGGGATCGGCAAGTCCGGAACTTGACGGACTGATCAGACCGGAGATTTCTGAACTTGCCGGTCTGTACCTGGTAGATGAGTATAAAATTGCAGATAAAGCGGATTTTAAGGATATTGAGGAGATGATTGTTACCTATAAGGCCAATATCCTTGCAGGCAGTTCTGACGGAAGGCGTATTGCAGAAGATTTACACCTTCCCCCTGGTTCGAAGAGGATTTCCCATACATGATCATGTAGGGGGACAGCGGCTTAAAATGCTGGGTTATGAGGGATCGGTGGAATATATGGATGAGATCGCAAATCAGCTGATCGACACGGTTGAAACTACCTTTCGGGAGACTTTATATGATACATATTATAAAGATACAGCCATTGATCAGAAAAAGGAACCACAATCTGCGGAAGAGATCATGAAGCGCAAGACAAAGGAGCACCCCTGCTATAATTGCCAGGCTCATCAGTTCGCCAGAATCCATCTTCCGGTAGCGCCTGCCTGCAACGTTCAGTGCGGCTACTGTGTAAGAAAATTTGACTGCCCCAATGAAAGCCGTCCGGGAGTCACTTCTTCTATTCTGACGCCTGAGGAAGCACTTAACCGCTATCTGTCAGTGAAGGAGAAAATGCCCAACTTAACCGTAGTGGGGATAGCAGGACCAGGGGAAGCCCTGGAAAACTGGGAGAATGTAAGAAAGGTATTTGAACTCATAAGAGAACAGGACCCCGAAGTAACCTTCTGTCTTTCCACCAATGGACTGAAGCTTCCCCAATATGCGCTGGAACTAAAGGAACTGGGCGTTTCCCATGTAACCGTAACCATGAATGCGGTGGATCCCCATATCAGCGGACAGATGTACCAGTATATCCGGTATATGGGCAGGGAATACACCGGTGACGCAGCAGGAGCTCTTATGGTAGCAAACCAGATTGCGGGAATCAGGCAGTTAATTGCCAATGGAATATTGGTAAAAGTTAATATTGTGACAGTGAAGGGAATCAATGACAGCCATGTGCCAGAGGTTGTAAAGACTGTCAAATCACTGGGATGCTTTATTACTAATATTATGCAGATGATTCCGGTAAAGGGCAGCGCGCTGGAACATGTGGAGCCGGTTTCAAACAAACAGTTAAATGAGATCAGAAAGCAGTGTGAAGAGATCATGCCCCAGATGTATCACTGTCAGCACTGCCGGGCAGATGCAGTTGGAACCCTGACCGATGATAAATCCATACAGTTAAAGGGGTTTGTGGCGGAGGAAAGGCCTGTTATCGTTCCTGTTTCAAAAAACCTCCGTTTTGCAGTAGCTTCCAAAAGCGGTGTGGTAGTTGATACCCACTTTGGTCATGCAAAGGAATTTTATCTGTATGACTACCGTAACGGGGAAGTCCGGTTCGCAGGAAAACGAAATGTGGAGCAGTACTGTCAGGGGGGAAGAAGAATGCGGGGAAAAAGAGGATAAAATAGAACGGATTATAGCTGCTCTAAATGGCTGCAGCGGAGTCATTGCCATGCGTATCGGTATGGAACCAGCCAAAAAGCTGACAAAACTGGGGATTAAGCCGGTGAATACCTATGACATGATTGAAGATGCAGTAAAAAAAGCGGCGGAAGCCATGTAAGAGGAGGAGAAAGATGGTACAGCCAAAATATCATGTATTTATCTGCACAAGCTGCAGAATCAACGGGACACAAAAAGGGATGTGTTACCAGAAGGGCGCGGTTGACTTAATCCAGTCTTTTATGCAGGAGATTGAAGACAGGGATCTATCCGGAGAGGTAGTTATAAACAATACCGGGTGCTTTGGAATCTGTGATAAAGGTCCTGTTGTTGTGGTTTATCCGGAAGGAGTCTGGTATGGCAATGTATCAGAGGATGATGTGGAACGCATATTTGATGAGCATTTTGAAGGAGGAAATCCAGTTGGTGATTTAATGATTTAATACCTGTAATGTTGCGGAAGAAAGCACAGGAAAAAGGAGGGGCTGCTGTTGATTAAAATCATTGATGCCACACTGACGATGCTGGAGGAATATCCGTTAAAAAAGGAGCTGGTGTACGAATTTGCCCGGACATTAGAGAGTCTTTGCATATGGGGAGCCGTGTTAACACCAAGAGTTTATCAGCTGATGCAGGGGGATTTGCCTCAGGGAATCACCTGGTATATGGAACTTCCCAGTCCATCGGAAAGCGTTAAATATCCCGGGATTCATTTCTTTTTTTCCTCTTTTTGCGATGGTACAGGAAAGTTTATACGTAATATACAAGTCAATGATGTGTCAGAGTTAAGGGGGCTGGAATGTGCCAGGCCAGATAACCGGTTAAGGCTTACGGGGCTGGACGATTTACTGATTTATGAAAGCCGTGATATTTATGAGCGGGGGATGAAGCTGTTAATCCAGGCGTCTCCCATCCTGTATCCGGAAAACTCCTGCTATTGTGCTTCTGCCATTGCGGCGGATTATTTACAAAATCACCATAACGGAACGGTGATGACTACCTTTACCGGGATCGGAAACAAGGCGGCAACGGAACAGGTCATTCTTGCCATGAGGGTGGTGGAACGTTATAAACCAAACAACAGCTTTGAGAAACTGGCCAACTTGCGGGATATCTTTGAAGCCATGACTAACACACAGATACTGGGTCATACCCCTGTTATTGGAAGAAAGATCTTTTATATCGAATCTGGTCTGCACGTGGATGGAGTTTTGAAAAAGCCATCTAATTATGAATCCTTTCCTCCCGAGCTTGTGGGAGCATCAAGAAAGGTGATCCTGGGAAAACATTCGGGGGGAACATCCATTCGGTATAAGCTGAAGCAGTACCAGATGGAAGACTGTTATCCGGTGGAGCATCTTTTAGAAATGGTAAAGCGTCTCAGTATTAAAAAGGGCGGGGAAGTAACTGATGAAGAGTTTTTAACAATGATGAGTGAGTGTGATAAGTATGAAAAGGCGAATCAAAATAGTTGATACCACTCTTCGGGATGGCGAACAGTGTCCGGGTGTTGTATTCTCTCCTTCTGATAAAGTGCGTCTGGCTTTGTTTTTAGACAGCATCGGTGTTTCTGAAATCGAGGCAGGGATTTACGATGTGGGTACAGAGGGCGTCCATTATATCAGCGAAATTATGAAAAAGAAGAAACAGGCAGCTGTCTCTCTGTGGTCTAAATTAAACCCTGAAAATGTGGAAGAGTCAGCCAGACAAAAGCCGGATTTAATTCATATCGGCACTCCTGTATCTTATGCGCAGATTTATAATAAATTGGGGAAAAATAAGAAATGGATTGAGAATTCCCTTCAGGAATGTATAGAAGTCGCCAGGAACTATAACATTCCCATTACGGTAGGTCTGGAAGATGCGTCAAGGGCAGATGTGGCTTTCCTTGTATCTTTAATTCGTCTGATGCGGCAAAAGGGAGTGGAGACCATTCGCCTTGCGGATACGGTTGGGGTGCTGTTTCCCAGACGGGCAGGGGAGCTGGTGCGGGAAATAAAGCAGACAGGAATTATGATCGAGGTTCATGAACATAATGACTTTGGAATGGCAGTGGCCAATTCCATGGTTATGGCGCTTTCCGGGGCTGATATGGTAGATGGGACACTGCTTGGAATCGGAGAGCGTGCCGGTAACTGCAACCTTTACGAATTTGTCCATAGTGCAGCCCGTAAGTTTGATTTAAATGTAAGCAGTGCAGATATTAGAAAAGGGGAAAATCTCTTAAAATCCATATTGAATGGAGGGAAGAAGAATGATTCGGAAGATCAAATTTGAAGATGGCAGAAAATGGCGGAAGGAATATTAAATCTCTGCCGGGTTCTCTCCTGTGAGGGGCAGGTAATGGTAAATGGAGTTTACAGTTTTGCTGCCTCTGAGGTAGCCGGAAAGCTTGAGGGAACAGATTTGTTTTTTAACCAGGGAATCCGTCTGGCAGCCGCAGCCATTGGTGAAATCAATCAGGCAGCAGGTTGCGGAACCGGGGAGTCCGCCCGTCTGGCAGCCCAGCTTCTGGCTTACTGTGAAAGGAAATCCGCATCTGGAATCAGTCCGGTACTTCTTGCCAGGGAACTAAAAGCCGCAGCATCAGCGTTGGAAGAATTTGTTGGTAAAAATGCAATTCCCCTGCCAGACATAAACACAGATTTAATAGAAGGAATCACCAAAGACCAGAAGACTGCTCAAATGATTGTGGAAGGATCAGAGGCTGGGGAACTGGTTGTAAAAGAATCCATGTCCGGGGAAACCAGTTTTGAAATAATAAAAGGAATGCGTCTTGATGGAGGTTTGACAGTGGGAGCGGAAGGAACGGTCTGGGATTCCCTTGTTCTGATTGTAAAAACCCCCATCACTTCCTTCTCAAGCATCTATCCCCTTCTTCAAAAGACCGGACAGCAGAATTTATTTATTCTGGCTGACGGAATAGAGGGGGAGGCCCTGACTCTTTTAAGTGCAAATGTAAAACAGAACCGAATTCATGTAAGAGCCATGAAGGCGCCGGGAATTGGCAGGAGAAAAGAGGACCTTTTTGAGGACGCTGCGGCGTATACAGATACCATGGTTTTTGACGGTATTTATCCTTGTCAGATGGAAGAAATTTCACCGGCCATGCTGGGGCGGGTAAAAGCAGTGACAGCTGCCGGTTCTTATACAATTATAAAAGGAAATGCGGATAACAACCGGATATGCAGGCGGATTGATGGAATTAAAGAGCGGATAGGGGATCCTAAAACCAATTATTACGATAAGCAGATGCTGCGGGGCAGAATTGCAGGATTAATGGGGTGTGCGCCAGTCATCTACGCGGGTGGATATACCACGGTTCAGGCGAAGGAGGAAAAACGGAGAATTGAGTCTGCATTAGCCTATTATCAGACTGTAAAGCAGTTTGGAGTACTGAAAAAAGATGATTTAATCAATTTTCAAGCCGGATCAGAAGCAGAAAAGTTCCTGACTGAATCCATGAAGAAATGTTTTCAGAATGAGGAAATCAGTGCATACCTGATGATTCTCATGATTCAAAAGATCTGTGGGCTGATTGTCATGTGGCTGACAACCGGAGCGGTCATGGTGAGTACCGGATATGACAGAGAAGATTTAGAACTGATAAAAAGCGGAGTGGATATAGAAAGGTTAAGGAGCTGATATGAACATCAGAAAAGTAAAGCTGAAGCCTGGATTTGCATTAATGGAACTGGGAGGGGAATTCTGTATTTTCGATGAAAGAGACAGTCAGAATGGTTCCTTAGACGGTCTGCCATCGGTAAATGAGATCTGCATCTTCTTATGGAACAGCCTGGAGAGGGGAGCGGGGGTGGAGGAATTAATCACTCTGTTATCTGAGGAAAAAAACATTGATGAAGAAGATGCAAGGCTTGAGCTGGAGGAGTTTCTTGCAAAACTGATCCATGGTAATGTGGTTGAAATTAATGGGTAAAGGAGGAGCAGGCAGGTGGAAAAAATAGCGGTGATCAGCAAAGATCAGGAACTGGTTCCTTTTTTGTATTGCAACCTGGTGGAAATTTTTGAAAAGAAGGGGGAACAGTGGCAGGCGGTGCATACCGCTTCCTTTTCTCCCATAACAGGAAATACAATTGAAAAGCTGAGAAAAGAAACAGAAGCAATCATGTCTCTCGCGAAAGATGCAAAAGCAGTTTTATGCAGAGAGCTTTCAGGAATCCCATTTTCCGTATTCAACCAAAAAGGTTATTGCATCTTTTGTTCAGAAAAAGCGGACCAGGACACTTTAGACGGAATGATAAAGGATATAGAAGAAAGTGATGAAAAACGAAGAAGGAAAGAAGAGATGATTCACAATGCCGGACCTGTGGAAACGCAGATACCTGGAATCTACTTTCTGGATTTGGTGCAGCTTCAAACGGAGTGCCCGGAGGTATCATCCAAAAAAGGCACTTTTGCCCTTCCTTTCCAATACTCCATTTCTCGAATTACAGCTTGTCTGTGCCCACATTCCCCCATGGCTTGAAACAGACGGTTCCTATGAAAAAAAAGTGGGTAATGGAAATGGGAAAGTACATATAACCATAACCAGAAAACAGTGTTAGCAGGAGGTGGAAAAATGCAAAATTATATGGTTTTAGACTCTGGGACACTTCAGACTCCTTATGGAATTCTGGGGGGAGTAGATTCCTTTCTCTGTCATCCAACCGGTGAGTTATCAGGAGTAACCCTGTCGGAAAAAAATATGATTGTTACCCAGGCAGGAGAATTGGTTCCGGCTTATACGGAAAACGGCAGAAGAAAAAAGAAGCCGTCTGTAGAATTTGACAAGCAGGGAATGGTGGTTAGTGTGGCGTTAGAAGAGCAGCAGGAGGTTCTTACTCCCATTGGAGAACTTCCGGTTGAACTGATTAAGTTTTACCCCACTGGAGAGCTTCACCGGATATTTATCCTGGATGGACAGATAAGCGGTTTCTGGACAGAGGAAGATGAACGGGAGCTTAACATTTCCCTGACCTTTGATCTTGGTTTTACGGAATTTCAGGCAATGATTAATGGTCTTTGTTTTTACAAAAGCGGAGATATAAAAAGTATTACACTTTTTCCGGGGGGAAAGGACTGCCATACAGACTCCCATTGGAATGGTGGAAACCAAGGTGGGACTTTCCTTATATGAGTCGGGAAACTTAAAATCAGTAGAACCGGCAGAGCCTGTCCTGGTATCTACTCCCATTGGTAAAATAGCCGCTTACGATCCGGATCAGATCGGAATCAATGCTGACAGCAATTCTCTTTCGTTTACGGAAAGCGGAGAGATAAAAGGTCTCATCACCTGTGATTACTCCATCTATGTTCAAACTGAGGATGGAGTGATGAGAAAGTATTCTCCCCACATAAAGCCCCATCCTCTCTATGATGAGGTACTCACTGTATCCGGGATTAAAGTGGAGTTTTTTCCTGAATCGGGAGAAGTGTTGATTGAAAATGACAGATATGACCTGGAATCCTGCGGATTTACCATAGAACCGTTTGCACGGCCCGGAATGCACTGCAGCCCTTCTGACTGCGCAAACTGTTCCCTGTGCAACAAAGCAATGAGGGAATAAAGAACGAAACTGCCAAGGCTGAATCCCTTGGCAGTTTTGTTCTTTGAATGCCTAATCTGATTTTGCTGCAGCATACTCTGTCTCACTGGAGGAAGCAGTGGCATGCCTGCCTTTTCCAAGAACAGTCGTATAGAAAAAGGTTCCAAAACAGGCAGCTGCAAAAATTATTCCAATTGGATAAGCAATGGTGGTGGATATCTGAAGTCCTTCCTTTGCCATCAATATGTAGGTACAGGAGACTGCGGACATAAAGGTTGCAGGAAGCACTGTAATCCAGTAAAAGCGTTTTTTACGGAAGAGATAAACGCTTGCAGTCCATAATGCGATCATAGCCAGTGTCTGGTTGCTCCAGGAGAAATACCTCCATACGATCTGTACATCAAACTGAGTCAGTACAGAGCCAACTGCCAGAAGCGGTATGGTAAGGAGCAGGCGGTTTTTCGCCGGTTTCTGGTCGAGCTTAAACCAGTCTGCCAGAGTCAGACGTGCACTCCGGTAAGCCGTATCTGCAGATGAGATGGGGCATGCAATAACTCCAATCATGGCAATAACAGCACCAACCGGTCCAAGAAGCTGAAAGCAGATTTCATAAACAACACTGGACTGCCCATTTCCAAGAGCCGTTAAAAGACCGCCAGTTCCATCGTAAAATGCAACTCCCGCTGCAGCCCAGATGAGTGCAATCACACCTTCTGCGACCATGGCTCCATAAAATACCTTCCGGCCGTCTGCCTCATTGGTAAGACAGCGGGCCATCAAAGGAGACTGTGTGGCATGAAATCCCGATATGGCGCCGCAGGCAACAGAGATAAACATGGTGGGCCAGATAGGTGTCCCGGCTGGGTGAAGATTGGCCAGGGTGATTTCCGGAATGTGATATCCTTTAAAAAGAATGGCTCCGCCTACACCCAGTGCCATTACTATCAGGCAGATACCAAAGAACGGATAGATTTTTCCAATCACCTTATCAATAGGGACAAAGGTGGCAATAAAATAGTAGACCAGTACAACAACAAGCCAGAATCTGGAATCCAGTACATGAGGTGTCAGCATCGCTAAGAGATTTGCTGGCCCGGTAGAAAAGGTCACCCCTACCAATACTAGAAGAATTACTGAAAATACCCGCATGATCTGCTTCATGGCAGTGCCAAGATAGGAACCGGTCAGTTCTGATACACTGGCGCCCTTATGCCGCATGGACATCATGCCTATCATATAATCGTGTACACCACCCCCTAAAAGAGTACCGAAGGTGATCCATAAAAATACACTGGGTCCCCAGCAGGCTCCGGCAAGTGCACCAAAGATGGGCCCCAGTCCTGCAATATTTAACAGCTGGATTAAAAAAATCCGTGGGGTCCCCATGGGAACGTAGTCGTTACCATCTGTCATGGAAAGAGCTGGTGTTATTCTGTCATCAGGTCCGAAAACTTTCTCTGTGATTTTGCTGTAGAAGAAAAATCCTGCTATCAGCAGTAACAGACATAAAAAGAAACTTATCATTTGCCTACCTCCTATTATTAAACTTCTCATTACCACTAATTATAATGAAATGTGCACAATAATAAATGGAAAAGGAATAAAAAGCAGGTATTTATGCATAAACAGCAGTTAAACACCAATGATCTGCTTAAACTGTTTGATCTTTTCTCTTCCTACGGGCAGAATCTCTTTTTCAAATCCCTGCATTTTAACTGCCATACTGTTATTTGCCCATGGAAACATTTCAGATATGTAATTTAAGTTGATCAGATAACTTTTGTGAATCCGGTAAAATCCACAGGAGGAAAGGCGTTTCTCATATTCACCTAACAGCTGGTTCTCCGTATAATCCCTGGAGACGGTATGAATAATGCAGCTTCGGCAGCAGGTTTCTATGTATACGATCTGTCTGATATCAAGCAGTATAATGGTTCTGTTGACATTAATGGGAAACTTGTGTGCTGGGAGGCATAAATCATTTTCAAAGAATGATCCAAATCCTGTCTGCATTTTTCCAGAATACAGCGTAACCGTTCCGGATCAAAGGGTTTTAAAATATAGTTATTTACACCCAGTTCAAATGCCTGGACTGCATATTGGGAAAATGCGGTTGCAAAGATAATCTGGGCATGAGGCATCATTCTCCTTGCTGCAGCCGCCAGTGTGGTTCCATCCATATCATTTAAACTGATATCCAGAAAGAGAATATCAAAATAATGATGGCCAAATAATTCAAGGGCTGCATTACCACTGTCTCCTTCCATGATTTCGCTTTCAGGCAGGAAGGATAAAATCTGGTGGATCAGTTCTTTACGTGCAGGGCGTTCATCATCAATCACAGCAATTTTCATAATTCAATCCCCCTTCATATTTTGATTCTGGAGAGACCGGAATGGTAAAAAAGATGTCAGAACCGGAATCAGAACGTTCAATATGAAGCCCGTGCTCCTGTCCATAAATGCTTTTTAACCGTTTATGGACATTTTCCAGTCCTACTCCCCCGTAAGGTTCTCCTTCATACAGATGCTTTATGATTGTTTCTGGAATTCCCGGTCCTTTATCGGAAACGGAGATCCTTATAAATGCTCCCTCCATACAGGCGCAGATGGAAACATAGCGATTTGCGCTTTTATCAAAACCATAGCGGATTGCATTTTCCACCAGGGGCTGAAGGATGAACGCCGGAATCAGGCAGTTTGTTTTTTCGTCCGTTATTATTTCGATATGAAGCTTTTCTTCAAATCTTGCTTTTTCCAATTCCCAGATATCTGGTAATATGCATAAGCTCTGTCTTAAGTGTGTGCATGTAGGAATTATGCTCCAGTGTCTGTCTGTAATAGGAAGACAAAGTCAGAAGCAGTTCTCTTGCTCTGTCCGGATTGTCCCGGCAGACGTAGGAGATGGTGTTAAGAGAATTATAAAGGAAATGGGGATTGACCTGAGACTGCAGAGCTTTTAATTCTGCCTTACGCCGTAATTTTTTCTGGTATTCCAGTTCAGACAGCTCAAACTGAGTGGAAAAAAGCCTTGCAAGTTCCGAGGCAAAATTTAAATCAGACTGGGACTGTTGCCAGTGCTTTTTTACTATCATGGTCAGACTTCCCATAACCTGATTCATTTCAATAATGGGAGCAGCCACAATAATATGGTTTTTCAAAATAGAATAAAGTGGTTCCCCTTTTCTGGCATAATGAAAAATGGTTGGTTTCCTGTCGTGGATGGACGCCAGGATTGGGAGAAGAACCGTATCTTCATTCATATCCTTCAGTTCCGGATTGGCCTTCTTGCTTATTATTTTTTCGGTATCTGTTATAAGTATTGCGGCGCAGCTGGTGGACTGAAAAATAATTTCAGCAGCAGCCTGCATATCTTTGATACTGTATAAACCTTTGCGAAGATGGGGAAGACTTTGTTCCACGATTCCAAGAGCCAGCCGCATCCGTTCAGCAAACTGACTGTCTTCCTCCAAAAACACCATATTAAAAGTGCCCAGAAATACTAACATTCCAAGTGCGTTCATGGTCATCATGGGGAGTGAGATCAGCTTTACAAGCTGGACTGCTGCAGAAAAGGGCCGTGAAATAAGCAGAATAATCATCATCTGAAGAAATTCTACAAAAACCGTGAGAATAAAAACACTGGAGCTGCCCATTTTTCCGGACTTAAACCGGCTGGAGAACAAGGAGCCTGCAAGCCCCTCAACCAGAGTGGAGACAGCACAGGCTGCCGCGGTAAATCCACCGATGTCAAACAGATAACGGTGAATTCCTCCAATTAAGGCTGCACCGATTCCCACATATGGGCCGCCTAAAAGGCCGGCAGCCAGCACTCCGATTACCCGGGTGTTGACAATTGCTCCCTGGGTGCGAACCCCTGTGTAGGTTGATATAATGCTGATTAAACCGAATAAGATGGCTAGCATGATTCCGCAGCCGGCGGAATGCATATCATAAAGGAGCATGCTCCTTACAATGGGGATTTTGGTAAGAAGGGTAGCGATCAGAACCAGAAGACCGATATTTAAAAGAAGACTGAAAAACATAGCACTTGACATAAGTTTCCCCCTTATACTGGCTGTTAAAATTCTGTTATAATTATAACAGATATTTGAAAGAAATACAGTGGGAGTCATGGAAGATAGAAAGTAACTTGCATTTATAGTCAGGAATCATATATAATTTAACATCAGGAACCGATGCAGGCAAAATAGAGTTTACTGGAGGAAAATGATGAAACTATTTATAAAGTATATTTCAATTGTATTAGCCATTTATCTGATGTCGTTTATATTTAACTCGGTTTATATAGGAAGTTTAGGCGCACTGCTTATTATGGGCATGGTGCTTTTGCTTGTGAACTTAATAATAAAACCGTTTCTTATGCTCATTACCTTACCCGCCAATTTGCTGACGTTAGGCTTATTCAGCTTTATTGTAAATGCATGGACGATCATGATCGCCGATTCCCTTGTTGAAAATATAAGTATGGGCGGCTTTCTTAATTCGCTGATTGCAGCTTTCATAATTACAATTTTAAATAATCTGTTTCAGGATAAAAATTAGGCAACAGGATAAAAGCATGACCGGAATCCACGAGTATGGGTTCCGGTCATGCTTTTATTGTTTTCTAATATTTGACGCCCTTCCAGTAAAGCGGTTTATAAACATCTGCTTCTTCCGGCAATGTCACATCCTTCATAGCCCAACGGTAGAATTCCTCAAATCCGGTCCGGTCCACAATATATCCGATATGTTCCTTTCCGCCGGGAGCTGTGGTATCAATGTATTTTGCCACATAATCATATGTGTTTAAAATAATTTTAAAGATACTGTCCTCATCTGCCCATTTGATAAAATCCTCGCCCAAACGGGGATTTTTCTTTCCGGTACGTCCAAGCAGGGTAAGGCGGTAAAACTTCTCCTGACTTCTGGTCCATGCTCTGGTGGGGCAGGCAAGTACACATTCCCCGCAGCCGATGCAGGTTTCATGATTGCGGGTTACCTTACAGTTTACTGTTTCCAGAGCCCCGGTAGATTTCCGCTTGCATGCTTTCACACAGGCGCCGCAGTTGACACAGCGGTCTGCATCGTAGTGGGGGAGTGTCATTCCCATAATACCGAAATCATGCATCCGCACCTTGGCACAGTCGTTGGGGCATCCGGTTAATGCTACCTTAAAATGGAGATTGTTTGGGAAAATGGCTTTCTCTATTTTCTTTGCAAAATCCGCCGTATTATAGCAGGCATAAGGGCAGACGTTGTTGCCGATGCATGCGGTTATATTTCTTGTTCCGGCAGCGCTGTAGCCCTCTCCCGATTTTTCCTGGTTAATACCCAGTCCTTCAATAATCGGCTGCAGGAGGGCATTGACCTTTGGAATATCCTCAAATGGGATTCCAGGGATCTCAAAACCCTGTCTGGAGGTAATGTGTACAGTGCCATTGCCGTAAGTATCGGCAATATTCTGAATCATAGATAAAAATCTGGCTTCCAGATAACCGCCTGGAATCCGGACGCGGGAGGCTGTAAGACCTCTGTGTTTCGTAATCCGGAAAGCATTTTTTTTCAGTTCCTTTGTGTTAATATCCATTAGACGTTCCCCTTTCTAATCCAAGAGTTTGCGGCCTTTGGTAAATGGAAAGACAGGTCCGTCCAGGCACACATAGGTGTCATCAATTTTACAGTGTCCGCATTTGCCGATTCCGCAGCACATTTTCCGTTCATGGGATATCCAGATATTTTCTTCCTTCAGTCCAATATCAAGAAGTCCCTGAGTGGTAAACCGCATCATGGCTGGAGGCCCCACCACAATTGCAGTGGTTTCTTCTTTGTTTTTCAGCTTTAATTTTGGTATATACTGGGTGACCAGTCCGATCTGGCAGGCCGTGTCATCATCTGCACAATCGACAGTCAGAATGACTTCCATCGCCTGCTTCCATTTGCCGAAGTCCTCCAGAAAGAGAATGTCTTTGGGTGTCTTAAATCCGGCGATGAGTGTCATGCCCTTTGTTTCTTCCATATGACTGGAAAAATAATCAACTACACCCTTTACAGGAGAAAGTCCGGTTCCGCCTGCTATGACCAGAAGCTCTTTTCCCCGGAAATTCTCCATATCAAATCCATTGCCGTAAGGTCCTCTTAAAAACAGGCTGTCTCCCTGATAACGTTCAAAGATTTCTCCTGTCACCTTACCTACCCGGCGAATGGTTAAATCCACGGAATCCTCCCGGATGCCACTGACAGAGATGGGCGCTTCTCCGAACTTTGGAATGGAAACCTCGAAAAACTGACCCGGTTTTACGTCTCCATGATAAGCCATGCGGAATGTGTATTCAATGTCCGTATGACGGATTACCTCCTTGATTTCAGAACGGAAAGGAAGATATTCATTATGATTCATTTCCATTTACCTCCTTCATGGCATCCTCCAGCTGATTGATACAGTGGGAAAATGAGATGTACTCCGGGGCACGTCGTCGCACCGGCCGCAGCCTACGCACATAGGAATACCATTGCGCTTCTTGTAGTCATACACTTTGTGAAGAACCTTAAAGCGCATGCGCTGTCCGTTATTCTGGCGATAGCTTCCGCCTCCTGCTACATCAGTAAAACCATCTGTCATACAGGAAGCCCATACTCTGCGGCGTTCTCCGACTTTACCGTTATCGGTATAGAAAATATCCTGCATGGTAAAACAGGTACAGGTTGGACATACAAAATTACACCGTCCGCAGTTGATGCAGCGGCTGTCATATTGTTTCCACATGGATGACTTCATAACATCTAAGGAAAGAGAATCAGGGATGTTGACCTGTGTCTCAGTCTCGGTTACGTAAGAAGGGGTTACATCTGCCTGTTTTGAACAGTTGGCAGCAAATAACTCATCCCATTCCGGATTTTTATTATCAACTCTTACTCCGTCTTCCCACAGTTCCATGGAAGCATGGTAGTCGTCTGAACGATTGGTACCCATATCAACACAGAAACAGCTCTCAAAGGAGTCTTTACACCCCATAAGTATGAATTTTACCCGGTCCCGAAGACGTTTATAATAAGGGTCTTCAGCCCCGTTATGGAGATACATGGTATCTAAGCGTTTCACTGCGTGAAGATCGCAGCTGCGCAGAAAAATAATTGCCTGCTTCACAGGGGCTTCCGGTTCCTTTACCGAATCTTCCGTAAAATAAAATAAGGTCTCCGAGATGGGAAGAAGTATTTCTTTAAAAGAAAAGTCTGACTTCTGGTCAAATACGATTTCGTTAATGGACTGGATTTCTCCATAGTGAACAGAGTCCGTATCGGAAAAAGCACCTCCATTTTTTATCAGCACGGGAGCATAGATGACGGAATCCTTTTTCCAGTTTTGAAATACTTCATTAACCTCTTTTGTATTAAGGATATATCCCATGCTAAGCCTCCTTTTTTCCGGAAATCAGATAATAGGGAACAGCAGTAAATAAAATTCCGCCTGCCATATTGCCAAGAGTTACAACCAGAATATTATAAAAATATCCGGAAAGGGAAACAGCCGCACCGTTAGGGCTTAAGACTCCTACCGTGAGCAGAGTCATGTTTGCAATGCTGTGCTCATAGCCGCTTGTTATAAACGCAAAAAGACACCAGAACACCATGATTAATTTTCCGCTCTCTGATTTGCAGCGGAAGCTGCACCAGATAGCAAGACAAACTAAGATGTTGCAAAGTACCGCTCTGAAAAAGAGAGGAATGAAGGGGATTGCCATTTTTTGCAGCAGCAGCATTTGCCATGAATTCCCCTACTGGTCCCTTTGCCAGCCCGGCACCCCAGAAAATAAGAGCAAGGAGAATGGAACCGGCCCAGTTTCCAAGTAAACAGACCACCCAAAGTTTGACAGCCTCCCCAAGTGTGACGGTACCGCTGAACATTCCGCCTGCCATTACTAAATTATTGCCGGTAAACAGTTCTGCTCCTGCCATTACAACAAGACTGAGGGCGATGCCAAAGGATGCACCCATAATAATCTTGACGTAGGGCTGACTGGAAATCATCCCTCCGGCAGAGAAGATCAATAGAATTCCAAAACCCACATAAATACCTGCCAGCATGGCCGCAACCCAGTATCCAACAGGATTCTTTTTCAGAAACTTTGATTTGTTTTCTGCCGCTTTTGCTAACATTGAATATTCTTCCTGAAACATAAACAACCTCCTTTGTTTATTTTTTATCAAACTAACCACAAAACAAGTATAATCAATAAATAAAAAAAATACCGTGATCTAAATCACGGTGACAGGTTATTTTAATACAAGTCTCGTTGACCTTATGGATACTTAATGTTAAAATTAATCTGATTTTAATTAAAATTAAGTATAGAAGCAGGTAGTTAAATGGAGAAGAAAGTTACAATGCAAATGATTGCTCAGCGGGCTGGTGTTAGTGTAGTAACTGTGTCAAATGTGCTCTCAGGAAAGAAAGGCGCAAGTGATCAGGTACGCAATCTGATTTTTGCTTTGGCAGAGGAAACCGGCTATCGCAGGAGTGCGCCGAAAGCAAAGGATGATGGGCAGTCATTTCGTTTCGGAGTTTTGATTGCAGAACGCTATGTAAAAGAATATCCATCGTTTTATATGTATATATACAAAGAAATTGCGCAGGAAGCGTCTAAACGAGGCTGTATCACAATTTTGGATGTAATAGATGAAGCTAGTGAACGCATTGCAGATCCGGCTTATATATTTCCAGATGCAGAGATCGATGGACTTTTAATTATTGGTGAGATGTCCTCTTTGTTCGTGGATTTAGTCATGGAAAATTCTAAGGTGCCTGTAGTGGGTGTGGACTTTTATGATGTGGACAAAGATATGGATTTTATCATTGCAGACAGTTTCAGGGGAATGCAGAAGGTAACGGAAAGATTAATTGAATGCGGTCATAAGGATATTGTATTTCTTGGAACACCTGGGGCGACCAACAGTATTATGGACCGGTATATGGGCTATTGCAAAGCACTGTTACTGAACCATATTAATCATACCAGCCTGATTTGTGACCGCGGTGTGGGCGAATATGGCTCTGTGATTGAATTTGATCTTCCTTCAGAGCTGCCAACCGCATTTGTTTGTAATTGTGAAAGAAGTACTGCCTTACTAATTGAGAAACTGAGGGAAAAAGGTGTGAGAATTCCCGGAGGATGTATCAATTGTAGCATTTGACCGTTTTTTGGCTGAATATCCAGATGGGCTGAAGGTGACAACGTATGAAATTGATGAGAATCTATTGGCACGGATCAGTGTTAACTCCCTTTTAAAAAAAATCAAAGGGAATAGTAAGCGCTTTGGTATCCGAATGGTGGATGGTATTATAAAAGAAGGAAATACCGTAAAAAGAAGGGATAGGTAAATCTTTGGCAAGAACAGTGACATTAAAGGATATTGCAAACGAGTTAGGGACAAGTATTGTTACGGTATCAAATGCTCTTTCCGGAAAAAAGGGAGTCAGCGAAGCTGTTAGAACTCAGGTTATTGAAAAAGCAGGAGAGCTGGGCTATGACAATGCAAAGCAGAATAAAATCCCACAAGGAAAAGTTACAATAGGGGTGATTGTATCAGAGCAGTATATTGGTATTGGAACCTCCTTTTATTGGACAATGTATCAGCAGGCAGTCTGGGCTGCTTCCACATACAAAGCACTTACAACGCTTGAGATTATCAGTATTGACCAGGAAAAACAGCTTGAACCGCCGCGCCTGGCTGCAGACGAAGCAATTGACGGTCTTATTGTGATTGGAAAACTGGAAAAAACATATCTGGATTGTATACTTAAAGTGCTAAAGGTTCCAGTGGTTCTGCTGGATTTCAGATGTGAGGAATCCGGCTGTTCCTCTGTTATGTCCAACAATTATATAGGTATGTATAAAATGACACGGTATCTGTTAAAGAAGGGACACCGCAGCATCGGATATGTGGGGGAAATAGAAACAAATGAAAACCTGTGTGACCGTTATTTCGGATATCGAAAAGTAATGGAAGAATGGGGAGTTCCAGTGAATCAGGATTGGGTGATTGCAGATCCGCAGGTTGTCAGCCAAAAGGCAGCGATATCCCTGCCAAAAACCCTGCCCACGGCATTTGTGTGCTGCAATGATTACGTCGCAGGTTTTCTCTATGACAGGCTTTCCCAGTTGGGATATCGCGTTCCCGAAGATATATCACTGGTAGGATACGATAATTACTTATACGGGCATTCCCTGGCAAAGAAGCTTACAACTTATAATGTAGATATGAAAGAGATGGCCTCTGCCGCAGTAAAAATGCTTTTAAAAAAAGCAAATGGAAAGTCGGATTATCATAAAATGGTATATTTGGACAGCCAAATCGTGGAAAGGGACAGTGTAAAAAGCATAACAGTATAATTCTAAAATGGGTGGCAGTGTGCCACTCTTTTTTTTGCCTGAATATTAAAATTAAACTAATATTAATTTAACTTAAATTTAAGCTGTGGTGTGTAAAGAGTAAAAGAATTTTAAATAATAAAACTAGGTGTTGTGCATATGTTTAATAGATATAAATGTGAAATATAAACAAAAAAGCATGATAAAATAAAATAAACTTGTGATTAAAATATAAATATGCTAAGATTAAATTAAGTTAAAAAAGATTAAAAACAGGAGGGTTTTATCATGAGGGTAAGATATGGGAAACGAATTCTGGCAGTTGTTCTTGCCGGAACATTAACAGCTTCACTGGCAGCCTGCAATAAAAAAGTGGAGAGCGCTTCAGAAAAGGCAGGAACAGCTGTTACATTTGATCAGGTTAAGCTGGGAGAGCATACAGACTTAAAGGCAAATTTAAAATTTCTGACCCATAAAACAGACATTGTTGACACGACGTTTAAAGAGTATGTTTCAGAGTTTCAAAAAATGTATCCAAACATTAGTATTGAATATGAGGGGATTACCAATTATGCCAATGATATCACTACCCGGCTGACTACGGGAGACTGGGGAGATATCTGTATGATTCCGGTCACGGTAGATAAGAATGAACTTAAGAATTATTTTGTCACCTTTGGGAATTTAGATGACATGTCAAAAGAATATACCATGCTGTTTAATTACAGCTATGACAACAAGGTATATGGACTTCCATCCATGGGTAATACTCAGGGGATTGTTTATAACAAGAGAATATTTGAAGAGGCTGGGGTGAAAGAGACTCCTAAAACCCCGGATGAATTTTTGGACGCTCTTTCGAAGATAAAAGAACATACAGATGCAATTCCGCTGTATACGAATTTTGCAGCCGGATGGACCATGACAGCCTGGGATGCTTACATAGATGCATGTGCTACCGGGCAGGCGGATTTTGCTCATGAAGGCCGTGTTAAGGGAAAAAATCCTTTTGCCGACAGGGGGACCAGACCGGACCTTACGCAGTATATAACCTGCTTTACGAGGCAGTTTCAAGAGGGCTTACAGAGGAAGATCCCACCACTACAGACTGGGAAGGAAGCAAGGCCCGTTTAAACAGGGGAGAAATTGCCTGTATGGCACTGGGCTCATGGTCCATTGCCCAGATGAAGTCTGCGGCAGAGCATGGAGATGATGTGGCATATATGCCATTCCCGATTTCTGTTAACGGAAAACAGTATACTTCTGTATCACCCGATTATAATTACGGGATCAACTGCAACAGTTCAGCAGACAATCAGCTTGCCGCAATGCTGTATGTCAAATGGCTCATAGATAAGTCAGGCTTTGAAGTGAGCCAGGGTGGAATTCCGATCAAAGTAAATGCCCAGTTGCCGGACTTTTTGAAAACCTTTGAAGGAGTGGGGCTTCTATATGATTTACCCACACCGGCAGGTGAGGAAACCCTGGGGAATGATGTGAACAATGAATCAGAGCTGGGAGTGAATGTATCCGGCGGTTTGGCTAAAGCTGTGGTAGAAGCAGCAATTAATGGTCAGCCAGGAATGAAAGAGCTGGCTGCGGAGTGGGATGAAAAATGGACTGCTGCACAGGAGAAATGCGGAATTACTCATTGACAGACAGCAAAAGGGGAGATGATATGAACACAAAAAGAGCACCATTTAATTTTTTTAAGTGGATTCAGTCGGGAAAAGTAAACCGCAGGCTGTGTATGGTTACGTTCATGCTCACACCGCTCTTATTACTTCTGGTTTTTTACATATATTCCTTTTATAAAGATGTTTCAATTCAGCTTTTATGATATGAAATACATCGGAGAACGGAAATTCGTAGGTCTGAAGAATTATTCAGAAGTATTTTCCAGAAAGGATTGCTTTCAGGCATTAAAGCTGAGTGGTTACTATATAGCTGCCTCCTTCTTACAGCTGGGAATTGCTTTGTGGTTCGCCTCTATTTTAAGCTTCCGGGTAAAAGGCGGCAGTCTGTATAAAGGATTTCTGTTTTTTCCATACCTTGTTTGCGGAATCGCAGTAGGCTTTATATTCAAATTCTTCTATACCAGGGGATTTGTGCTGGACACAGTTCTTCAGTGGATCGGATTTGATCTGCAATCTCTGCCTTATTGGCTGAAGGATAAAAAAATCAATAACATTTCAATTACCGCCACCTCTGTGTGGCGGTACACGGGGCAGAACATGGTTCTGTTTATCGGTGCCATTATGTCTGTTGACAGTACACTTTACGAGGCGGCGGCGATTGATGGAGCAACAGGGTGGAATAAGTTCCGATATATTATTTTACCCAGTATAAAAACAATTATTGTTCTGAATATGATACTGTCGATTACCGGTTCACTCAGTGTTTTTGAACCTCCTTATGTTATTACGGGAGGTGAGTTTGGAACCGGGACCTATTTTGTTATTATGAATAAGCTGGCCCATGAAAGCCAGAAAGTAGGTCTGGCTTCCGCTATGGCAATCGTACTGTTTGTATTAATTCTGGTGGCAACGCTGCTTCAGAAAGCGGGAGAGTGGTATTTTCTGGGAGTTGGTGATCAGGAGCCAATACGGAACATAAGAAGGCAGAAGCGGATAGCAAAGCAGGCAGAGGAGGGCGGCAGATGAGGAAGTTCAATTTAAAGAAAATTGTTTGGACAATTGTAATATATACAACATTGATTCTGGGTTCTGTCATTTCCGTGCTTCCGGTTATTGTTTGTGTAATCACCGCTTTCAAAAAGCCGGAAGAATATGCGACCACCAGTGTTATGACTCTTCCGGACAGCTGGCTCTATCTAAATAATTTCACAGAGGCATGGCAGAAAGCAAATATGGGAGTGGCTTTTCGGAATTCGCTAATCATTCTGGTGTGCGTGCTGGCTGGTTCTGTGCTGACCGGATCTATGCTGGCTTATATTTTAAGCCGGTTCAAATTTCCCGGCAACGGTTTAATCCGCAGCTTTTTTTTGTTTGCTTCCCTGCTTCCCGGAATTGCCATGCAGGTATCCGTATATCACATTATGTACAGCCTGGGCTGGATTAACAGCCTGACGGGATACATGATTCTGATGTGCGGTACTGATGTCATGTCCATTTATATTTTCATTCAGTACTTTGAAAATATACCCGTATCTTTGGATGAATCGGCTATTATGGATGGCTGCACCTATTTTGGAGTGTTTTTTCGGGTGCTTCTGCCTCTGCTGAAACCGGCGATCATTACCGTGATGATTTTAAAAGGGGTGGGAACTTATAATGAATACTATGCAGCAAATCTTTATCTTCAGGATAAAAACAGGCTGGTGACAGTGGCGACGTCTCTGTTTAAATTCACGGGACCTCTTGGAAACCAGTACAATTATATTTGCGCAGGAGTCATCATAACGATGATCCCTGCTTTGACTGTCTTTATCCTGTGTCAAAAACAGATTTACAGTGGCCTGACCCAGGGAGCAGTCAAGGCATAAACAGGAACTGGAATCATTGCAATACATAAATGGAGGAAACGATCATGAGTGAAGTAAGAATAATTGGATCACACGTTCCGAATATGCCGTGGCAGGAAAGACCGGAGGGAGCAAAAAAGTGGATGCCTGTTTGGAGATATGAGAATAATCCCATCATTGAGCGGAATCCTCTGGAGGGGGTAGCCCGTATTTTCAACAGTGCCGTGATTCCTTATGAGGATGAATTTATGGGAGTATTCAGGGGAGAACAGACAAATGGAGTTCCATCTATATATCTGGGACACAGCTTAGATGGGATTACCTGGGAGTTTGAACGGGAAAAAATACAGTTTGTGGATGAGAATGGAGAACCGTTCATGCCTGTTTACGCATATGACCCACGGCTTGTAAAAGTAGAAGAAACTTATTATCTCATGTGGTGTCAGGACTGTTACGGCGCTTCCATTGGAATGGCACGGACCAGGGATTTTAAGACATTTACAAGAATTGAGAATCCTTTTTTGCCTTTTAACAGAAATGCAGTCCTTTTCCCCAGAAAGATCAGAGGGAACTTCATGATGCTTTCCAGACCCAGTGACAGCGGGCATACCCCCTTTGGTGATATTTACATTTCGGAGAGTCCCGATCTGATCTATTGGGGAAAACACAGGCATGTCATGGGGAAAACAGGAGACTGCTGGTGGGAGAATGTGAAGATTGGGGGCGGAGCAGCTCCGATTGAAACCACAGAGGGCTGGTTATTGCTTTATCATGGAGTAACAGGGACCTGCAATGGTTTTGTGTACAGCATAGGCGGAGCAATTCTTGATATTGACAATCCCTCCATTGTGAAATACCGCTGCAGGGACTTTCTTCTCACACCGGAAGAATGGTATGAGGAGCGGGGATTTGTACCCAATGTGACCTTCCCCTGTGCAACCATACATGATTCAGAAACCGGCAGGATTGCAATTTATTACGGAGCGGCTGACAGCTACGTAGGTCTGGCATTTACAACAGTACAGGAAGTGGCGGCCTATATAAAAGAACATAGTTCGGTTACGGAAAGTGATACAGAAATAGGATTGCGCTAGAGGGGATAAACATATGTTAGCGGAGGAAATAAAACAGCATCTCACAAGGGATATCATTCCCTTCTGGGAAAACTTGAGGATGAGGAGTTTGGTGGTTTTTACGGATATATGGGATATGATTTAAAGGTCCATAAGAAGGCGGTAAAGGGTTGTATTTTAAACAGCCGTATCCTCTGGTTCTTTTCAAATGCGTATCTGCTTTTGAAAGAAGACAGTCTCCTTTTTTATGCCCGCCATGCCTATTCATTTCTCAAAGATCATTGTCTGGATAAAGAAAACGGTGGGTTATACTGGTCCGTGACATTTGACGGACATCCGGAAGAAAAAGTGAAGCACACATATAATCAGGCATTTGGGATTTATGCACTGTCGTCCTTCTATGATGCTTCGGGAGACGAAGAGGCGCTGGATCTTGCAAAGGCTCTCTTTGAATTGGTAGAGACGAAATGCGCCGATGAATACGGTTATCAGGAGGCCTTTGATGAAGCATTTCATATTATTGATAACGAAAAACTTTCGGAAAATGGAATTGTTGCAGAAAAGACAATGAATACGTTGCTTCATGTATTTGAAGCTTACACGGAGCTTTTCCGGGTGAGTAAAGATCGATATGTAGCAGAGCGGTTGCGTTTTATTCTCGATACATTTGCAGATTATGTCTATAACCGGGAGACTGGACATCAGGAGGTGTTTTTTTTGACCGGAAGTGGAATTCTTTAATTGACCTTTATTCATACGGTCATGATATTGAGACTGCATGGCTGATTGACAGGGGCTGTGAGATTCTGGGAGATGTCAATTACAAAGATAAACTGGGGGTAATCACAAAAGAGATAACTGCAAATATTTATAACAGAGCCTATGTGGACTCTTCGCTTATGAACGAGTGCTTAAACGGGATAAATGATACCACAAGAATCTGGTGGGTTCAGGCGGAGGCTGTAGTTGGTTTTTTAAATGGATATGAAAAGAACCATAAGGAACACCGGTATTTGGAAGCTGCAAACTCTGTATGGAACTATATAAAAACGTATTTGATTGATAGGCGTACCGGTTCGGAATGGTATTGGGCACTTAATCAGGATAGAATTCCATTAAACAGGCCCATTGTGGAGCCGTGGAAGTGTCCGTACCATAATGGAAGAATGTGTTTTGAGGTAATAAGGAGGGCGAAGCATGATTCATAGCAGATACTATACAGAGCTGGACAAATACAACCAGCTGATCAGGAAGAAAAACAAAAAATGTGGATTTTATAATGGAATTATTGACCGATATGAAAATCCGGTACTGACTAGAAATCATGCACCACTTATCTGGAGATACGATCTTGATGCAGAAAGAAATCCTTTTTTTATGGAACGTCTTGGCATAAATGCAGTGATGAATTCTGGTGCAATTGAAATAAATAATAAGTTTTATCTCGTAGCACGGGTTGAAGGAAATGACAGAAAATCTTTTTTTGCTGTGGCAGAAAGTACCAGCGGAATTGATGAATTCCAATTTTGGGATTATCCTGTTTTACTTCCTGATACCTGTCCCGAAGAAACCAATGTTTACGATATGCGGCTGACAAAGCACCAGGATGGTTTTATTTACGGCGTCTTCTGCTCCGAAAGTAAGGACACAAAAAGCGGTGATTTGTCTGCGGCAGTGGCAGTGGCTGGAATTGTAAGAACTAAAGATCTAAAAACCTGGGAACGCCTTGATAACCTGACCACCCTTCATTCGCCGCAGCAGAGAAATGTAGTTTTGCATCCGGAATTTGTAGACGGAAAATATGCATTTTATACCAGACCAATGGATGGCTTTATTGAGACGGGCAGCGGTGGTGGAATCGGGTTCGGACTCTGTGAAAATATAGCACATGCAGTGATTGATGAGGAGAGAATTATCAGCCGTCGGGTCTACCATACGTTGACAGAAGTGAAAAACGGCGCTGGTGCAGTTCCCATTAAGGGTAAGAAAAGCTGGATTCATATTGCTCATGGAGTTCGCAATACAGCAGCAGGACTTCGTTACGTTCTTTATGTTTTTTGCAACGGATTTAAAAGACCCTTCCAAAGTAATTGCCCAACCATCTGGTCTGTTTCTGGCACCGTTAGGAATGGAACGGGTGGGGGATGTATCGAATGTAGTGTTTACAAATGGTGCAATTGCCAGGGAAAATGGTGAAGTTTACCTGTATTATGCTTCCTGCGACACCCGTATGCATGTGGCAACTACTACAGTTGATCAATTAGAGGATTATGCGTTTCATACGCCAGAGGATCCCCTTCGCTCCTCAGAATGCGTATTGCAAAGGTACCGGATCATACAGGACAATTTGGAATTATTAGAAGATAAAGCTGGAAAGGAAGCCGTCTATGAAAATCAATTTAGATGATCGTAAGCTCCAGTACAGCGGACGAATCGACAATTCGGATCCCAGCCGCCCGGTATTTATCTTTCCAGCCAGCTCACTGTCTTTTTCCTTTATAGGAACAGGGGCATCGGTTGTCATAGATAATCATAGAGCCTATTGGGATAACTATATAGGAATCATTGTGGATGGAGTACAAAGAAAAGAACGGCTTGCGGATACAGGAAGCAGAAAAATCATTCTGGCTGAGAACCTGGAGGAGAAGGAACACCGTATTATAATATTCAAACGTCAGGATTCCTGCCATATATTTACAATCCAGGAACTTACTCTGACCGGAGCAGGAAACTTGACGGATAGTCTGGTAAGACCAGAGCGCAGGATTGAAGTCTACGGAGATTCCGTCTCTGCGGGAGAGGTGTCAGAGGCAACCGCATATGCCGGAAAGGCAGACCCCCTGGCACAACGGAGAGTACTCTAACAGCTGGTATTCATATGGCTGGATAGCAGCCAGAAAATTAAAGGCTGAAATCCATATTATAGCCCAGGGAGGAATTGCCCTGCAAAACGGAACCGGCTGGTTCTTAGCACCTCAGTATCTGGGTATGGAAGATGTCTGGGATAAAGTACATTATAATCCTCAGCTTGGAGCCGTCACGGATTGGGATTTCCATAAGTACATTCCCCATGTGGTAATTGTCGCAATCGGACAAAATGACAATAATCCTAAGGATTACATGAAAGCGGATATAGAAGGGGAGAAAGCTCAGCTCTGGCGGTTAACTTATAAAACCTGGATACAGAAAATCCGGGAAAAGTATCCGAAGGCGCTCATTATCCTTTCAACTACCATATTAGAGCATAATGGGAATTGGGATGCTTCTATTGGCAGGGTGTGCCGTGAACTTAAGGATGACAAAATTGTTCATTTTCTATACTCAAAACGGTGTGGGGACTCCTGGTCACATACGTATCATGGAGGCAGAGCAAATGGCAGATGAGCTATGTGCATTTATAGAAAGTGTATCGGAGGGTGTCTGGGAATGAATGGGAAATTAATTCATGATGAAACTCTAATATCCGGCATGGAGGCTGTGACGGATCAGGAAATAGCAGATAACAGTGTGTACAGTAAGGGAAATCTGTCGCGTCTCATAAAAGTTTTTAAGAAAGCAAATAGAGGGGAGTCAGTGACAATTTCCTATCTGGGCGGTTCTATTACCAATGGTTCCAGTGCAGATCCCAAGGAGACCAATTGTTTCCCATTCCAAACTACTCAGTGGTGGAAGAAAACGTTTCCTGATGCAAAGATTAACTATGTCAATGCCGGCATTGGAGCCACGGATTCCTACCTTGGTGTCCATCGCGTTGCGCAAGATGTACTTCTTAAGAATCCTGATCTGGTGGTTGTAGAATTTAGTGTAAACGACTATCGTAGCCATAATCAGGAGAGCTATGAAAGTTTATTGCGGAGAATACTTAAGTACAAGACAAAGCCTGCAGTAGTGGTATTGTGCCTGACCCAGTTTTCACAGAAAGGCCAATGCATTGATTACAGCCGGTACCATAAAATAATTGCAGATCACTATAACGTACCTGTAATCAGCTATGGAGACGTAGTGGGGCCAAGGCTTGAAAACGGGACGTTACAGTGGAACCAGATAGGTTCTTCCAATGACTTCACACACCCCAATAATGCTGGACATAAGATCATATCACGGTGTTTGAACTGCTTTTACGAAAAGGTGCTGGAGGATAAAAAGAGTCATGGTGACGGCGATACCAATATCGATGTAATGCCGAAAGATACTCTGACTGAATCCAGATATGAAAATGGCAAAATTCTGGATCACCGTTCCGGCAGCAAGGATGGCATTTTCATATCAGGCAGCAATGTGTACAAGGTCACGGTAGAAAATGCTCAGTTTCCATATGGGTGGCAGACCGACACGGGGGCAGATATTACATTTACCATTGAAAATGCCGCCAACATTGGACTGATTTATTATGGAGGAATGGAAAAGAGCTATGGGATTTTTTGATGTGTATGTGGATGACCGGTATATCCATACGATCGATACCTATTTTTATGGAAGCTGGGGAAGCCATGCGGATTACAAGCTGCTTCTGACAAATGGAACCACAGGTCATCATACGGTACGTATCATGAAAAATGTGTACAGCCAGGGAAATAAATTTATTATTCTGGGATTTACCGTATCAAGTGGCTGTTACAAATAAGCGCCAGAAAGAGAGCGTGAGAATATAAGATGGAAGCCAGAAAAGAATATGAATCATGGTGTAAAAATCCGTATTTTGATGAGAGGATTAAAAAGGAACTGCTTGCCATTAAGGATAATGAGACGGAGATTCAGGACCGTTTTTATAAAGAACTGGAATTTGGAACCGGAGGACTAAGAGGAATAATGGGAGCAGGTACAAACCGAATGAATATCTATACGGTGCGCAGGGCAACCCAGGGGCTGGCTAATTATATCATCAGGGAAAAGGGAGAAAAAAAAGGTGCAGCCATCGCCTATGATTCCAGAAATCATTCCGCAGAGTTTGCTCAGGAGGTGGCTCTTTGCCTGGCAGCAAACGGAATCGTCTCTTACATATTTGATTCATTGAAACCGACACCTATGCTTTCTTTTGCGGTTCGAAGGCTGGGGTGCATTGCAGGAGTCGTAATTACAGCCAGCCATAATCCGCCTGAATACAATGGTTATAAGGTATATTGGGAAGATGGTGCACAAATCACTGCTCCCAAAGACAAGGAAATAATCGGAGAGGTTAAGAAAGTTACGGATTACTCACAGGTCAGGACCATGAAATTGAATGAAGCAATAAAAAAGGGTTTTTACCACGTAATTGAAAAGAAATTAGAGGACAGCTATATGGAGGAATTAAAAAAGCTGGTAATTCACCCGGAAATTATTCTTAAACAGCAAAAAAATCTGAAAATAGTCTATACCCCTCTTCATGGAGCCGGTAATTTACCGGTACGCCGTATCTTAAAAGAACTTGGCTTTGAACAGGTTTATGTAGTGCCTGAGCAGGAAATCCCGGATGGAAATTTCCCTACTGTAAATTATCCCAATCCGGAGGACAGTAACGCTTTTTCCCTGGCAATTAAGCTGGCAAAAGAAGTAGATGCAGATATTATTCTTGCTACGGATCCGGATGCAGACCGCCTGGGAGTTCATGTAAAGAACGGCGAAAGAGGAGAATATGTATCCTTTACTGGAAATATGTCGGGAATGATTATCCTGGAGTATATCCTATCACAGAAAAAAGAAAATTATGAGCTTCTTAAGAATGGGGCAGTGGTAACAACCATAGTATCCGGCAAGATGTCAAAGGTGATCACACAAGCTTATGGAGTGGAATTAATAGAAACTCTGACTGGTTTTAAATACATTGGAGAGCAGATGAAACTCTTTGAAGAAAGCGGCAGCCATAACTTTTTATTTGGTTATGAGGAAAGCTATGGCTGCCTTGAGGGAACCCATGCCAGGGATAAGGATGCGGTAGTCACAGCAATGGTACTATGTGAAGCGGCAGCTTATTATCAGACACTGGGAAGAAATCTTTGTCAGCAGATGGAGCATTTATACAAGAAATATGGTTACTATAGAGAAAATCTCAGCACCATCATTTTTAAGGGAATGGATGGAGCAGAAAAAATAAATGGAATAATGGAAGCGATCAGAAAAAATCCCCGTCCTGCATCGGGACTTTTCCAGTGATAAAATTTCGTGATTACCAAACCGGTGTGGTAAAAGATTTGGAAAGCAGGAAAGAGTATCCTACATACCTTCCGCTTTCCAATGTTTTGTATTTTGATTTGGCTGACGAAGCATGGTGTTGTGTCCGTCCGTCAGGAACTGAGCCGAAGATAAAATGCTATATCGGCGTAAAAGGCTCCGATAGCTGTGATGCAGCGGAAAAGCTAACTGGTCTTACAGCCGCGGTAACAGTCTTAATCAGTAATTAATTCCCTTAAAAAATGAAGACAGGGCATCTCTGTCAGGAATGATGATTTTACCTCTTAGAATACGGACCAGTCCCTGATCGGTTAAATGCTTTAACTGACGGGATACGGTTTCCCGTCTGGATCCCAGCATATCAGCCAGATAAGTAATGCTTAAATCCATATTAATTAAGGTCCCCTCCTCATCGGGTATGCCGTAATCCTTGGAAAGCCGCCACAGCTTTGCTGCGATCTTCTTTTCCCCATGTATGGAGTTGGAAGTATTTTTTAACTGGCGGTATAAGCGGCGGTTTTTTAAAGCGAGGGAATCAAGAATCAGTTTTGTCAGTTCAAAATCATGGCGCATGACCTCTAAAAAATCCATCTTTCCAAAGCACAGAACTACAGATGGTTCAAAGGCTTCGCAGTTAATGGAGGCGGGCATATTCTGCAAAACTTCTTCATTCACCATTTCCCCTTTCCCCAATAGAAAAATGGTTTTTCTCTCTCCCTGGGAATTAATCTTATAAAGGGATACGAAACCGGTTACTACTATATAAAGCGTCTGGTTCATTTCTTTATCCCAAAACAGATGTGATCCTTTGGGAAAACGCCTCAGGCTTCCACAGGCCATCAGTGCCGCCGCTGATTTTTCAGATATGTTTTGAAAAAGCTGGGTACAGGAACAGGCTTCTTTTATATTCATGGGAACCGTATTCTCCTTTTGTATCTTTGTTTTGCCAGTGAATTGATTTCAGTGAGATCTATGTATACAAGTATTATACTATGCCATGAAATTCAACGCAAGGAGTAGGAAAACAGTACTTTATGCATTTATTCTTCACCGTGCTTCATAATGTGGGCTCCAAACAGCAGTACCAGGTAAAAGATACTTAAAATCAAGATATGTAATGCCGTTTTAATAAACAAAGGAAGGCCTCCAAATGGATCTATAAAGGAAAAGGCTGCGTAATAGATTCCAATCGCCAGTATCATGAGTGCCGATGGCTTTGCAATCATATCCCATGCATTCCACACAAACTCCACCATTTTCTTCAAAGTCAGCACATGCATGAAAGCCAGCAGCAGTTCACTTGCAAGAGCCCCCACCAGATATGCAAATATTCCCAGCCGGGGAATACCAAAGCACAAACAGGAGCCGGAGTGTCATGGCAATGACGTTCTGGGTGAACGTGATGGAGGTTTTCCCCAGTCCGTTTAAGATACTACCCATGGTGGTAGCCATGTAAAGGAATGGGCAGAGCCATGCCAGCACAGTCATATATTGTCCGGCAGAACTGTCTTTAAACACACTGACTCCTAAATCATTGCCGAATAAAGTAAATATACCGATGCAAAGAATTCCTACATACATACAGTAACGAAGGGACATGGAAATCGCCGTTCCGATCCGTTGTTCATTCCCCTCTCAGACTGGGCCTCTGCCACAGTAGGAAGTAATAGTACAGCAAGGGAATTAAATACAGTGGAAGGGAACAGAATAAAGGGCAGTGCCATTCCGGTTAAAACACCGTATACAGAAAATGCGGCCGAATCCGAAAGACCGGACATCTGCAGTCTGCTTGGAATGAGTATGGCCTCTGCACTGGCAAGAATATTTAATACCAGCCGGTTTCCCATAAGCGGAACTGCCAGGTGAAGGAGTCCCGGAGCCGTTTCGCTGAAATGGGAGGAATCATAAGCAAAATCTTTTGCCATTTTTGGCGGGAAAAAGCGGTAGGCAAAAACCGTAAAAAGAGAAGAGGCAATCTCTCCGATTAAATGGCCCATAACCGCCAGCTGGACAGTAATGGTAATTCCTGACTGGATCATAATGTCAGCAATGAGGAAAACAGCGCCGATTCTTATGATCTGTTCCATGATCTGTGCCAATGCCGGAACAGAGGGACGCTGCATACCATAATAGTAACCGTTGATACAGGCATGAATCGCCGCGCAGGGAACAGATACAGCAAGAAACGTAAGTAATGGTGCGCAGCGCGGTTCCATCAAAATAGAACTGGCAATAAAATCCTTAAACTGAATAATAAGATAAGCTAGGATCATGGAAATAGCCACTGAAATGATGAGACCGCTGCGAAAAACAGAACGGCCCTTCTTCACATTAGCGGCTACGGACTGGGAGATGGCGGTCTGAATGGACCCTGCACAAAGGGCAAAGCAGATTCCAAATACCGGATGAATCAGATTAAAAATACCCAGACCCTCAGCTCCAATGGTACGGGAGAGAAAGATCCGGTAAAAAAAGCCCAGCACCCGCGTGATGAGCCCGGCCGATGTCAGAAGAAGGGTGCCGGTTAAAAGCGCATATTTTCTTTTTGATAGTTTTCTGGGGATCTTTAGAGAATCATTCATGAAATCTCCTGAAAAAGAGAATTATTATAAATATATGGAAATTGTTCTTTCTTCATGACACAATCATAATGAGAATCATTCCTATTGAATTTCTAGGAAATGTGTGTATAATAGGAAATGTAGATGAAGCTTTTAACTTTAGAACTACAGAAAGGCGGAACTAACAAATATGAAGCAACTGATTTATTTAGACAACGCAGCGACGACCAAAACCAGACCAGAGGTCGTAGAAGCCATGCTGCCTTACTTTACGGAATATTATGGTAATCCATCTTCCGTATACGAATTTTCCGGTATTTCAAAGAAAGCGGTTCAGGATTCCAGAGAGATTATTGCAGGTTCTCTTGGAGCCAAGACCAACGAGATTTATTTCACGGCCGGCGGTTCTGAATCCGACAACTGGGCTCTCATTGCAACAGCAGAAGCCTATGCAGACAAAGGAAAACACATCATTACCAGTAAAATCGAGCATCATGCCGTGCTTCACACCTGTGAATATCTGGAGAAACGCGGTTTTGATATCACTTATCTGAATGTAGATGAGAATGGTTCCATAAAGTTAGACGAGCTGAAAAAAGCCATTCGTCCTGACACCATCCTCATTTCTATCATGTTTGCCAATAACGAAATCGGCACCATTGAACCCATTAAGGAAATTGGTGAGATAGCAAAAGAGCATAAGATCTTATTCCATACCGATGCAGTTCAGGCATTCGGTCATATGCCCATTAACGTAGATGAATACCACATTGATATGTTAAGTGCCAGCGGTCATAAGATTAACGGACCAAAGGGAATTGGATTTTTATATATCAGAACAGGCGTTAAGTCCCGTTCCTTTGTTCATGGCGGCGGTCAGGAAAGAAAGCGCCGTGCAGGAACAGAGAATGTAACAGGAATTGTAGGTTTCGGAAAAGCGGTAGAGCTTGCAGTAGCAGGAATGGAAGAGAGAACCCGCAAAGAGACCGAACTTCGTGAATATTTAATGGAACGTGTCATGAAAGAAGTTCCATACACCAGAATTAACGGCAGCAGAAAGAGCCGCCTTTCCAATAACGTAAATTTTGCCTTCCAGTTTATTGAGGGTGAATCCCTACTGATCATGCTGGATATGAAAGGAATCTGCGGATCCAGCGGTTCAGCATGTACTTCCGGTTCCTTAGATCCGTCTCATGTACTTCTGGCAATTGGTCTTCCTCATGAGATTGCACACGGTTCTCTCCGTCTGACTCTTGATGAGGTAAATACCAGAGAAGAGATGGATTATGTGGTGGAAGCCATTAAAGAGATCGTAGCAAAACTGCGCAGTATGTCACCTCTTTACGAGGATTATATCAGACATCAGGGAAACTAGTACAGGGTAGAAGAATTACCAGAAAGTGGAGAATATAGAATATGTATACAGAGAAAGTTATGGATCATTTTGAACACCCGAGAAATGTGGGTGAAATAGAGAACGCCAGCGGCATGGGTACAGTTGGTAATGCAAAATGCGGCGATATTATGAGAATTTATCTGGACATCGATGACAACCAGATTATTCAGGATGTAAAGTTTAAAACATTTGGCTGCGGTGCGGCAGTTGCTACCAGCAGCATGGCAACAGAGATGGTAAAAGGAAAATCAGTTCAGGAAGCTATGGAGGTTACCAATAAGGCTGTATGTGAAGCACTTGATGGTCTGCCCCCTGTAAAAGTTCACTGCTCCTTACTGGCCGAAGAAGCAATCCATGCTGCGTTGTGGGATTATGCAACCAAGCATGACATTAAGATTGAAGGCTTGGAGAAGCCAAAGTCTGATATCGGCGAGGAAGAAGTAGAAGAAGAATATTAATGGAAATGGAATACTATGAGTAAAGCGAAAGTAGTAGTTGGAATGTCAGGCGGCGTGGATTCTTCCGTTGCAGCCTGGCTGTTAAAGGAACAGGGCTATGACGTAATCGGCGTGACCATGCAGATCTGGCAGGACGAGGATAACGTGACCCAGGAAGAGAACGGAGGCTGCTGCGGTCTCAGTGCCGTGGATGATGCCAGAAGAGTTGCCTGGGATCTTGGAATTCCTTATTATGTTATGAATTTTAAAGAAGAATTTAAATCACAGGTTATCGATTACTTTGTAGAGGAATACCAGAGAGGACGGACTCCCAATCCCTGTATCGCCTGCAACCGCTATGTCAAGTGGAGTCTCTTTTAAAGCGGAGTTTAGATATTGGAGCGGATTATATTGCCACAGGTCATTACGCCCAGATCGACCGGCTTCCAAACGGCAGATATGCCCTTAAAAAGTCAGTGACTGCTGCGAAAGACCAGACCTATGCTCTTTATAACTTAACCCAGGACCAGCTGGCCTGTACTCTGATGCCGGTAGGTGCCTATTCCAAGGATCAGATCAGGGCAATTGCGGATCAGATCAATCTAAACGTTGCTCATAAACCGGACAGCCAGGAGATCTGCTTTATTCCAGATCATGATTATGCCGGTTTTATTGAAGAGAACGCAGGAGAGCGAGCCCCGGAAGGTAATTTTGTGGATCTGGATGGCCAGGTCATTGGACGCCACAAAGGAATCACTCATTACACCGTAGGGCAGAGAAAGGGACTTAATCTGTCCCTTGGCTACCCGGTTTTTTGTTGTGGAGATACGCCCTGAGACAAACGAAGTGGTGATTGGAACGGGAGAGGATGTCTATTCGGACACCCTTCGCGCCGGTCATTTAAACTGGATGGCAGTTGACGGTCTTCATGGAGAAGAGATGGAAATAATGGCAAAGATCCGTTACAGCCACAAAGGCGCACCCTGTACCATAAAAGAGGTGGAGGACGGCGTGGTGGAATGCAGATTTGAGGAGCCGCAAAGAGCGATCACTCCCGGACAGGCTGTGGTATTTTACCAGGGCGAGTATGTAGTGGGAGGAGGAACCATACTGTGATAATCAGAAAAAAATCAATCAGATGGATCGTTCCTGCAGTCCTGCTTTTTTTGTCTGTTTCTGCTTTCCGGCTGCGGGAAAAAAATATGAAGCCATACAGACTCCTGCAGTGGAAGAAGCCAAAGGAGAATTATCCCAGGAGGCTGAAAGTGCTCCTGTAACCATTGAAGACGATACGGAAAAGACGGCGGAAAAAAGCTCTCACGAAGCTTCTGTGACGAAGGAGACAGCTCCTGAGTTTCAAAAAGCAGATGAGACGGTTTATGTGACAGGCAGCGGAGTGAATGTCAGAACACAGCCATCTTCTTCCGGCCAGATAGCAGCCACTCTTAATCAGGGGACGGCTCTGAAGCGGACCGGATACAGCCAGAACTGGAGCCGTGTTCTTTATGAGAACAAAGAATGCTATGTGTCTTCCCGTTATTTATCCAAGGACAAGCCGGCGGATAAGGCGGCAGTCACTCCTTCCGTATCAGGAAGCGGTAACGGAAAGCTCATTGCCATTGATCCGGGACACCAGGGAAAGGGGAACTCACAAAAGGAACCCATCGGACCAGGATCCTCTCAGATGAAACCCAAGGTGGCTTCCGGAACCCAGGGTGTGGCTACGGGCATACCAGAATATAAGCTGACTCTGGATGTCTCCCTTAAATTAAAGCAGGAGCTGCTGAACCGGGGGTATCGTGTTTATATGATCCGCGAGACCCATGATGTGAATATCAGCAATGCAGAGCGTGCCAATATGGCAAACGAAAGCGGAGCGGATATTTTTGTAAGGGTTCATGCTAATTCATTAAACGACAGCTCTGTGGCCGGAGTCCTGACTATGTGTCAGACTTCTAAGAATCCTTATAACGGCAATCTGTACGGTAAAAGTTCAGCTCTTTCTAAAACAGTGGTAAACGGTATCAGCAGCCAGACCGGATTTAAAAACCGGGGGGTACAGGAGACCGATTCCATGAGCGGAATTAACTGGTGTAAAATACCGGTAACCATTGTGGAGATGGGCTTTATGAGTAATGCAGAAGAAGATAAAAAAGATGGCCACCGATGAATATCGGGACAAGATTGTAAAAGGAATTGCAGATGGAATCGATGCCTATTATGCAGGCGGGAATTAAAACCATATAAGATGCCGGAAAGTGAGAGGGAAGACCCTGTTGCTTTCCGGCTTTTGCTGTCTGCCTTACTCCTGTCAGGTCATAAATGAACGGAAAAAAGCATACATTTTCCTGAAACGTTTCTTCCAGGCAAGGAGAAGAAAACATGGCAGATTATGGGCTTGCGTTAGCAGGAGGGGGAACCAGAGGAGCGGTTCATGTAGGCGTTCTTACGGCATTAGAAGAAAACGGTCTTTTGCCCACCCAGGTTGCAGGTGCCAGTGCAGGAAGTATTGTAGCTGGATTATACGCATCCGGAATGGATATTGGAAAGATGAGAGACACGGTGAGATGGCTGGTAGCCCACGGAGAAAATTATATTGATCCTAATATAATTGGTGTCATTTTATTTCTGCCCCAGGTGCTGCTTCATAGAAAGACATCTTTAATGGGTTTAATCAAGGGAAACCGGCTTTCTGACTTTCTCTGCGATTTAACAGAAGGGATAGAAATACAGGATTGTAAGAAGGGGCTGTTAATTCCGGCAGTGGATATCAACAGCGGGAACACGGTTGTATTTACAAATCTCTTTCAGGAAAAGGTTCCAATGTCAGCACTTCGGGAAGAGAATGTGAGGTGGCAGAAAAATGGGCTATTATGTGACATTATGATGGCAAGCTCTTCTGTTCCGGCGGTATTCTGCCCAAGGCAGATTAATGGCTTTTTGCTGGTGGATGGGGGAGTGACCAACAATCTTCCGGTAGACTTACTGATTTCAACGGGAGTATCAAACGTTATTGCAGTTGATATTGGGGAAGCATATGAAATGCCAAAGGATCATTCCATCATGGAGATTTCGTTCCACTCATTTTCCATTATGAGCAGGGAGTTAAAGGACTGCCGTTCCAGCGGTGAGATTCTTCTGTTAAAGCCACCGATTCCCAAAGGGTCAGGGCTTTTAACCTTTGAATATATGGAGGAATGCATGGAAAGCGGATATCTGTATACGAAAAAATGATGCCGCGGATTAAGCATGTTCTGGAAAAAACAAAATAAATACGGTATACTGTATAAAAATACATTTACATGAGGAGAAATAAAATGGAACTGACCTTTCGATACGCACAGGAATCAGATACGGCTCTGATTCTGGAATTCATTAAAGCGCTGGCAGATTACGAGAAAATGCTGGATGATGTGGTTGCTACAGAAGAACTTTTAAAAGAATGGCTGTTCAAGCAGAAAAAAGCAGAAGTGATCTTCGCGCTTGCAGACGGGAAAGAAGTAGGGTTTGCATTATTTTTCCATAATTTTTCCACATTCCTGGGCAGAGGCGGGATCTATCTGGAAGACCTGTTTGTAAAGTCTGAATACAGAGGTAAGGGAATTGGAAAAGCCATTTTTAAGAAGTTATGTGCCATTGCAAGAGAACGTGGCTGTGGAAGACTGGAGTGGTGGTGTCTGGACTGGAATCAGCCCAGCATCGACTTTTATCGTTCCATGGGAGCAGAGGCAATGGATGAATGGACCGTATACCGCATTGCCGGTGAGGGCCTGAAGCAACTGGCAGATAGTGGTGAAAAATAAAGGGATCAGAATACAGGAAACAGACATGGGGGCTTATTGATAAGCCCCCTTCTTTATTAGGAAAAGAATCATGAAATTGTAATGTCTTTGTAACCAATTTTATTTCATTACGGGTTATACTGCTATTGTAAGAAATAAATTCCAAGGAGGATATCATGAGACGTATCATGGGAAAATAATAAAAAATACAGCAGGGGGCTGCTGGCTGCACTACTGATTTTCAGTATGTTAGAAATAAGCGGCTGTAGTATAAAAGAAACAGACAGGACAGCTGGCAGTACAAAAGAATCCACAGCTCCTTCCATAACCCAGACTGAGGCTGCAAAGGAAAGCTCTACGGCAGAAGCAATCACTACAGAAGAAGCAATCACTACGGCAACAGAAAATGAGTCAGCCCGGTTAGACGGCTATATTGGTCTGCTGGGTCTTACAAAAGAGGAACTGGTGAAAAATTTAGGCGAGGAGCCAGAGAAGATTGACGAGGGGGGTCTGGAATTTAAAAAAGCCGGAATCCGCATCTGGTTCGATCAGACAAATTACAAGACAGTCGAGCAGATTTTTGTAATGAATCCGGATTTTGACATTCATGGCGTGAAACTGGGAGAAAAAATTGACAAATTTAAAGAAGTGTTAAAAGATCCGGTCAGCGACCGGAACGGCGATGCTCATTTTAAATATAACGATATCTATCTGTCCATTAACTACGATACAAACACCCAGGTTACCTATGGATTGTATCTGTTGAAGAATGATTTTTAACGGCAGAAACGCAGCAGCTTCTAAAGAGACGGAGAGACAGACATGAAAAGAATAAATAAAAATATCCTGTTACAGGCAGCGGCCGCAGCTGCAATGACCGCGTACTTATCCGGATGCAGTTATTCCGGCAATCAGGCGGGGTTCATACAGCAACCCAAAGCGGACAATTCTAAAGAAGAGGATCTTACACAGAAAATAAAAGGTATCCTGCCTGCAGGTGCCGAATATTTAACGGCCGATCATTCAGATCAGAAACAAAGCATCATTCTTGATGATATCAATCAGGACGGGAAACAGGAAGCCCTGGTTTTATATCGGGATACCAGGGATAATAAGCAGGCACATTTCCTGATGTTACAGGAAAAGGACGGAAGTTACGAAAAAATATGGGATCAGGAGACCGGATTCTCCTCGTTTGATTCATTTGAAGTGGTTGATTTAGATGGAGACGGAAAAAAGGAGATCATAGCAGGCGGACAGATTTCCGGTCCGGAAAGCCCAAAGCAGCTTTTCATCTATGAGCTTAATCAGGGTCAGTTAGTACAAAAGGAAAACCGCAGTTATGAAAAGCTTTTAATCAGGCAGTTTGGAGACAACCAGGCCCCTTCTATATTTTTATTAGACGGAAAAATAGAGGAAGAGCAGAAAGCAGAACTGTTTTCCTATGAGGCAGGTCAGTTAATATCCCGTTCCAGCGTGGAGTTAAATCCACAGGCAGTTCCGGAACAAATAACAGCAGGACTTCTGGCAGATGGGGCAGATGCCATCTTTGTTGACAGCGGACTGGGTGCCCATTCCATGTTAACGGAAATTTTTGGAGTGAAAGACGGAAAACTGATAAAAATCGGAGATGAAAACGACAATACCCTGATGAAGGAATATCCTCTTTACAGCAGAGATTTAAATGGAGACGGTGTGATTGAGGCAGGGGGAATGTATATACCATACGGGTATGAAGATGCTGCTATGGCTGAGATTCCATTTATCCAGGTTTTTTATGACTATAAGCTGGATGGATCCAAAACGGTTGTTGAGGAACGTTATGCAGAGGAAGGTCAGCATTTTTATATTTCCATCCCAGCCGATTTACATGGTAAGATCACGGTAAAGCCACTGGATCAGGGCGTACAGCTTGTAACCGTTTCAGGTGGAAAGACTGTGTTTGAAGTGAAATGGGCGAAGATAGATGAGGCTGGTGAGCACGGCACCATATTGGGCAAGACAAACGATACCATCTATTATACTGAGTTGAAAGATGAACTGCCTATATCCAGAGACCAGTTTCACCTGATGGGGGAGGAAAATGAAAGTAATACTGGTAGTTGAGGATGAGCTTTCCATCAGAAGCTTTATCTGCCTGAATTTAAGGAGAAAGAAGTATGAGGTACTGGAAGCAGAAACCGGCGAGAAAGCACTGGAACTGTTTGCTTCCAACCCGGTGGATGTAGTGCTGCTTGACCTCATGCTTCCAGGTATGGATGGATTTGCTGTCTGTGAGAAAATGAGAGATTTAAGCCCTCTGGCAGGAATTGTTATGTTAACTGCACGTTCCCAGGAAGAGGATAAAATCAAGGGACTGATTCAGGGAGCCGATGACTATATCACAAAACCATTCAGTATGACTGAGCTGGAAGCCAGAATTATTTCTCTTCTGCGCCGTATGGACTTAAGATCCTCTGACCAGAATGGGACAAGGCTTTGTTCCGGACCTTATGAGCTGGATTTTGAAAAGAACCAGTTATTACGGAAGGGTGTTGCCGTGAAGGTGACACCTACGGAGTTCAGCCTCATTCAATTCTTTATCAGAAACAAAAAACAGAGTTTTTACCAGAAACCAGATTTTAGATCAGGTATGGGGAGAAAATTATGTGGGAGATCTAAAGGTGGTTGACGTAAACATCAGGCGGATCCGTAGAAAGATTGAAGATGACCCGGCAAATCCAACGTACCTGTGTACGGAATGGGGATATGGATATATTTGGAAGGAGTGATTGATTGAAACGGAAAGTAATGGCCTATTTTATGATAATCATCCTTCTTACACTGGGGCTTGTACTGGCTAGTTTTGGTATTGGGGTAAAAAAGTATCTGTACCAGGAAATATCTGATACCTTTGAACATTATGCTCAGGCGGTTGTTCCCATTTGGGATGGGCAGTCTGATTCCCGCTCGTTCCGGCTCTCGGATCACAGTGACCAGATCATTAAAAACTATACGTTCCAGGGTGCAGATTTAGAGCTGTTAAGCAGGAGTGGAAAGTTGATCCAGTCTTCAACCGGCTTTTACAAGGACCGAAGTTACTGGATCGATCCCCAGGTGCCTGTCGGAAAAACTGTTTACAGGGTGGAAAAAAATGGCCAGGCAAAAGAACGGATTATGGCTGTATACACGCCTCTTTTGTATGAAGAACAGGTGGTAGGAATTTTAAGATATACCACCTCTTTAAAGCCGGCGGACAGCACTATTTTAAGGATTTTCTCCTATGCACTGCTTACCTGCACTGTAATTGCAGCCATTACTTTCTTTGTCAGTCTTCATCTTGGAAATTCCATTGTAAAACCACTGGAAGACATTATCTCTTTAACAAGAAAAATGGCTGAGGGTAATTACCGGGAAAAAATTAAGAAGCAGTATCCTTATGAAGCGGGAGAACTGGTTTCCATATTAAATCATATGGGAGATGAAATTGGAAAAGCGGATCAGTTGAAAAATGATTTCATCTCTTCCATATCCCATGAGCTTCGAACTCCTCTGACCGGAATTAAGGGCTGGGTGGAAACCATGAGGGAGCCTGAGGGGTTACAGGAAGAGGAGTTGGAGTTTGGTCTTAAAATTATAGAGCATGAAACCGAGCGTTTAATCACTATGGTAGAAACTCTGCTTGACTTTTCCAGATACCAGTCGGACCGGGTGACTGTTTCATTTGGGCAGGTTAATATAGAAGAACTGGTTTTGGAAGCTGTGTTTCAATTACAGAAAAAAGCAGAAAAGAAGGACATACAGCTTGTGACCAGCACTGCTTTTTTAGAAGTTTACGGAGATGGAGATAAACTGAAACAGGTACTGTTAAATGTAATAGATAATAGCATTAAATTCTCAAATGAGCACAGCACCATTTTTGTGGATCAGAAAAAGGAATCGGATTGGGTTAAAATTACAATCCGTGATTCTGGAACAGGCATCAAACCCGAAGATCTTTCTTATGTGACCAGATCCTTTTATAAAGGAGAGGATCAATCAGCTGGAGAAGGGATTGGCTTATCCATCTCCCAGAAGATAATGGAATTGCATGGGGGAGAACTTCAAATAGAAAGTGAATATGGAACAGGGACGACGGTTACCATTTTTATTCCCGTAAATCATTCCGTCGACCACTCATAAAGTAAGATACCGCAGACCTTTTATTGGGCTGCGGTATCTTATCTATTAATATTTATCTGTTAAAATGGGAGCTTCCATAAAATCTGTTTCTTCTGCTGTAACTGGTATTTCTATTACTTCATTAATCGGTTCGCTGATCTTTTTTTCAGAAACAGTATCACCCATCAGCTGAATCCAGCTGATCTCATCTTTCATTGCCTGGGCCTGGGCTGCTAACTCCTCGCTGGAAGCAGAGCTTTCTTCTGCAGTAGCGGCATTGGTCTGAACTACAGAGGATACCTGGGTTAAGCCTGTGTTGATCTGCTGGATGGCATCTACCTGCTCTGCAGATGCACTGCGGATTTTTTCCATGGATTCACCCAGAAAGTCTGCTTTGTCAGCAAGACCTTTCAGTATTTCTACTGTTTCCCTGGATAAATTTTCTCCATTCTCAACAAGGGAAGAAGAGTGTGCCAGAAGGGAAGAAGTTTTTCCGGCTGCTTCCGTTACCTTTTCAGCCAGATTACGGACTTCATCTGCAACCACAGCAAAGCCTTTTCCCGCTTCCCCGGCCCTTGCGGCTTCAATGGCGGCATTCAGTGCCAGAATGTTGGTCTGAAATGCGATGTCTTCAATCACTTTGGTGATATTTGTAATTTTCTTTGATGCGTCTCCGATCTCACTCATTGCCTGATTTAAATTCTGTATGTAAGAATTACCTTTTGTAAGCTCTATTCCTGTCTGTTTTACATACTCATTTACGGTTGATACAGTAACAACATTTTCCTCGGAATGATGGGCTACATTGGAAATGGAAGCATTTAGTTCCTCAACGGTAGCTGCCTGCTCTGTTGTACCGGAAGCTAAAAGCTGGGCTCCGGAGGAGATCTGGTCTGCTCCGCTTGAGATCTGATTAATGGAGCTTCTGAAATTACCGAAAATGGTATTTAAATTGGTAATAATTCCATTTATCGAAGTTTTAAGCAGTATAAAATCTGCTTTGTATTCCGATTCAATGGTTAAAGTACAGTCTCCTTTTTCCACACCGTCTAAAACAGTTGTGGCATCATTGATGATGGATCGGAGAGAAGAAACGGTATACTTTAAGGATTTGGAAAGAGTGCCGATCTCATCCTCGCTTACATACTCCGGAACTTCAGAGTGAAGATCTCCCTGAGAGAGTAGTTCCAGTCTGTCCACCATTTTAATGATGGGGTTAACGATAGGAGAGGCAATCCTTACTGCACTGATCAAAGCAATTATTAGAAATACAGCTACGAAAAGTGCCATAACAATAAGTGAGAGATAGAAACCTCCCATAAGCTCAGAGGTTTTCGCTGAAACTCCCAAAGACCAGCCGTCTGTATTAGGAATAGGGGTATAGCCAACGGTAAGGTAATTTCCTTTATATTGAATGGACTCAATACTGGATTTACCTGCTGTCATGTTCTGCACCATTTTCCCAGCCTGTGAAACGGATGAATCTGTTTTGGCAGCTTCGATGTAATTTAACTGCTGGTTCACATTATCCTGATTCTTATGAGCCACAACGGTTCCTGTTTTATCCACGATAAAACCGTAGCCTGATTTTCCCAGGGAAATGTCATTGATCATTTTGCTGAAAGAGTCACAGGAAAGCCTTGCAAATACGATGCCTTTGCTTCCATCGCCATTTACAGGCGCTGAGAGAATCATAATCATTGTATTGGTTGTCTTACTTAAAAGGGGAGAGGAGATATAGGTTTCCCCGTTTGTAGACTTCTGAAAATATTCCCTGTCTTTGACGTCGGTTCCGTCGGAGGTAATACCCTGGGTGTTACAAACCACTATGGAATCAAATCCGTACTCCTTCGCCAGCTGGGTCAGGTTCTTCTGAAGCTGTTCCGATGAACCGGATGAGTTCCCGATTCTGTTATCTTTTGAGATTGATTCTATCTTAGTCTTATAGATAAGAATGGCATTCTCTACAGAGTGGCTGTATGCGTTGGTGTTTTCCTGGATTCTGAGCTGCATGTTATTCCTTGCATCCCGATAGATAATAATGGAATTGACGGTACCGAAAAGTAATGTGATGACTGTTGACAATGCTGCGATACTGATTTGAAGCTTGCGTTTGATTGATTTTTTACTCATGATTTTACCCATCTGCTTTTTGGTGTCCTGATTGGGCATTTGTTTTTCCTGCGACATTTTTTTCTCCTGGTTTGGTTTTATTCTTTTTACTATTCTGCTAAAATTTCCTGTTATGTAATCAGAGCAATTATAAATCAACGGTATCGGGCTGTCAATTGTACAGGAGAAGAAAATAAAGTTTAAACATTATGTAGGATTTTCCATGGGTTCATACCCGATTATTGTGAATAATGATCTGATTTCAGACAGAAAAACAGGAATTGGGACTGAATTTCAGTATCCTCAATTCCTGTTTTATTTAGAAATGATTATTTTTTAAGTTCCTGCATCTTCATGGCACGAACCTTTAACGGAAGACCGAAAAGTGTGATGAAGCCTTCTGCGTCGTGATGATCATAGAGATCACCAGTGGTGAAGGAAGCAAGAGATTCGCTGTATAAGGAGTAAGGGGAAGTGGTTCCTGCTTTGATGATGTTGCCCTTATAAAGTTTGAACTTTACTTCTCCGGTTACATATTCCTGTGTGGAAGTAACAAATGCCTGAACTGCTTCACGAAGGGGTGTAAACCATTTACCTTCGTATACGATCTGCGCAAATTTGTTACCCATATCTTTTTTAACTTCCATGGTAGCGCGGTCTAATACCAGCTCTTCCAGCTGCTGATGTGCTTCTAAGAGAATGGTTCCGCCTGGTGTTTCATAAACGCCTCTGGATTTCATGCCTACTACACGGTTTTCCACGATATCCACAATGCCGATGCCGTGCTTACCGCCAAGCTCATTTAACTTTGTAATAATATCGGAAACCTTCATGGCTTCTCCGTTTACGCTGACAGGAATGCCTTTTTCAAAGGTCATAGTTACGTATTCCCCTTCATCAGGAGCCTTTTCAGGAGAAACGCCAAGTACCAGAAGATGATCGTAATTTGGCTCATTCGCCGGATCTTCCAGCTCTAAGCCCTCATGGCTGATGTGCCATAAATTGCGGTCACGGCTGTAGCTGTTATTTGCTGAGAACGGAAGGTCGATTCCGTGCTGTTTGCAGTATTCAATCTCATCTTCACGGGACTGCATGGTCCATACATCAGTCATACGCCATGGAGCGATGATTTTTAAATCAGGAGCAAGAGCCTTGATACCAAGTTCGAAACGGATCTGGTCGTTGCCCTTACCGGTTGCTCCGTGGCAGATGGCAGTAGCGCCTTCCTTCCTTGCGATCTCAACCAGTCTTTTTGCAATGGCAGGACGAGCCATGGAAGTACCCAGAAGATACTTATTCTCATAAATTGCATTAGCCTGTACACATGGAATAATGTAGTTGTCGCAGAAGTCATCTACCAGATCTTCTATATATAATTTGGAAGCGCCGGATAATTTGGCTCTCTCCTCAAGACCATCAAGTTCATTGCCCTGTCCGCAGTCGATGCAGCAGCAAACTACATCATAATCAAAATTTTCCTTTAACCATGGAATAATGGCAGTGGTGTCAAGTCCGCCGGAATAGGCTAAAATTACTTTCTCTTTCATATATGATTCCTCCTCTATGGTTTCTGTATATTCTCTTTTTGAACTTACATAAATATACAACAAAACTAGGGAAAATGCAAGGGTAAAATGAAAAATATAAAAACATCTTGCATAATATACAAAAGAGATGTATAATTATGAAAATCCTGAAGGGAATGATAAAACGCTCATGAATGGAGAGCGCAGGGCCGATACAAAATAGAGAATGCAAAGGAGCGATGACGATGATTAAAGCAGGAATTATAGGATCAACCGGATATGCAGGCGGTGAGCTGGCAAGACTTTTACTCCAGAGAGATGACGTGGAGATTAAGTGGTACGGATCGAAAAACTATGTGGACCAGAAATACGCTTCCATTTATCAGAATATGTTTGAAATCGTCAGCGATTCCTGCATGGATGATAATATAGAAGCATTGGCAGAGAAAGTGGATGTGATTTTCACAGCAACACCCCAGGGTTTTCTGGCCTCCGCTTTAAATGACCGTATTTTATCACAGACTAAAGTGATTGATTTAAGTGCGGATTTCCGGATTCAGGATGTGAATATCTATGAAGAGTGGTATCAGATCCAGCATAAATCTCCTCAATATATAAAGGAAGCGGTATACGGACTTCCGGAAATCAACAGGGAGAAGATTAAAATGCAAGGCTGATAGCCAATCCGGGCTGTTATCCCACCTGTTCGGAGCTTTCCATTTATCCTCTGGTAAAAGAAGGCCTGATTGATACTGATACAATTATTATCGATGCAAAATCAGGAACGTCCGGAGCAGGAAGAGGAGCAAAGGTTGACAATCTTTACTGTGAAGTAAATGAGAACATCAAAGCTTACGGAGTCGGTGTACACAGACATACGCCTGAGATTGAAGAGCAGCTTTCTTACGGAGCAGGAAAACCGGTAACCATCAGTTTCACACCTCACCTGGTTCCCATGAACAGAGGAATTCTCATAACTGCTTATGCTTCCTTAACCAGTAAGGTTTCTTATGAAGAAGTAAAGGCTGTTTATGATAAATATTATGGAAAAGAATTCTTTGTCCGGGTTCTTGAAAAAGATGTGACACCTCAGACAAAATGGGTGGAAGGAAGCAACTTTGTTGATGTGAATTTCAAGATCGATCCAAGAACCAACCGCATTGTGATGATGGGAGCCATGGATAATCTGGTTAAGGGAGCCGCCGGGCAGGCAGTCCAGAACATGAATCTTTTATTCGGACTGGAGGAAAACAAGGGACTGAAGCTGATTCCCATGTTTCCCTAGATGTTGAAATAACCGTAAAGGAAAAAAGAATGATAATACGATCAATGACAATCGATGATTATGACCAGGTATATGCACTATGGTCAGGAATTAAGGGATTCGGTATCCGTGCTGTTGATGATTCGCAGGAAGGGATCAGCCGTTTTCTTCAGAGAAATCCGGGTCTGAGTGTGGTTGCAGAAGATAACAAAGCGATTATAGGTTCTATTTTATGCGGTCACGACGGGCGCAGGGGAACGTTATACCATGTGTGCGTAGCAGAAAACTACAGAAAGCATGGAGTCGGTCGTGAAATGGTCTCGGAAGCCGTCAGCCGATTGAAAAAAGAGGGAATTAATAAAGTCAATTTAATTGCCTTTTGTAGTAACCTTTTGGGAAATAATTTCTGGCGGAAGGAAAAATTCACATTCCGTGATGATTTAAATTACTATGATTTAGCCATCAGTGAGGAAAACAAAACTGATTTTGTAAGCTGACCGGATACTATGACAGAAAACAGGGAGGAAATATATTATGAAGCAGATAAGCGGAGGAGTAACAGCAGCAAAGGGATTTAAAGCTGCATCAACAGCGGCAGGCATTAAATATAAAAACAACCGGAAAGATATGGCGATGATTTACAGTGAGGTTCCATGCAAGGCAGCAGGTACATTTACGACCAATATCGTAAAAGCAGCCCCGGTTAAGTGGGATAAAGAGATCGTGACCAGTTCTCCCTTTGCACAGGCAGTCGTGGTAAATGCAGGAATTGCCAATGCATGTACCGGAGAAGAAGGATTCTCCTACTGCAGCCAGACGGCAAAGGCTGTTTCCCAGTGCCTTTCCATCCCGGAAGAATCTGTTCTGGTGGCTTCTACCGGAGTCATCGGAATGCAGCTTCCCATTGACCGCATCACAGCGGGGGTAAAGGCAATGTCTGTTATCCTGGACGGCAGCGAGGAGAGCGGAACCGCTGCAGCACAGGCGATTATGACAACCGATACAGTAAAAAAGGAAGTGGCTGTTCAGTTTGAGGCAGGCGGTGCTACCATCACCATCGGAGGCATGTGCAAGGGTTCCGGAATGATTCACCCTGATATGTGTACCATGTTAAGCTTTGTTACTACGGATGCAGCCATTTCCAAAGAACTGCTTCAGGAAGCATTAAGGGAAGATATCAAGGATACCTACAATATGATTTCCGTTGACGGAGATACGTCCACCAACGATACCGTTCTTCTTCTGGCAAATGGAATGGCTGGAAATAAAGAAATTACAGAAAAAATGAAGATTATCAGTTATTTATCAAGGCACTTAACTTCATCAATGAAACTCTGGCAAAAAAGATGGCAGGGGACGGAGAAGGCTGCACTGCTTTATTTGAAGTGAAGATTATTGGTGCAGAAACAAAGGCACAGGCTGTAACATTATCAAAATCAGTGATTACCTCCAGTCTGACAAAAGCAGCCATTTTTGGTCACGATGCCAACTGGGGACGTATTCTTTGTGCTATGGGATACTCCGGCGCTTCCTTTGACCCGGAAAAAGTTGATCTGTATTTTGAAAGCGCGGCAGGAAAGCTTCAGATTATTGAAAATGGCGTGGCACTTCCCTACAGTGAGGAAGAGGCGACCAAGATATTATCGGAGCCGGAAGTGACAGCCATTGCCGACATTAAAATGGGAAATGCATCTGTAACGGCCTGGGGCTGTGACCTGACCTTTGACTATGTGAAAATCAACGCAGATTACCGCTCATAATTATTTCAGGGCAGATCATAAGAAGGAGAGGAAACAAAAAATGATACTGGATCAGAGCATTATGCAAAAAGCTGAAGTGTTAATTGAAGCACTTCCTTATATACAGAGGTTTAACCGTAAAACGATTGTGGTAAAATACGGCGGAAGCGCCATGGTAGATGAGGAACTGAAAAAGCAGGTAATTCAGGACGTGGTACTTCTAAAGCTGGTAGGATTTAAGCCCATTATTGTTCACGGCGGCGGAAAAGAGATCAGCAGATGGGTGGAGAAAACCGGTATGGAGCCACATTTTGTCAATGGTTTACGGGTTACGGATGATGCCACTATGGAAATTGCAGAAATGGTATTAAACCGGGTGAACAAAAGTCTGGTTCAGCTTGTCAATGAGCTTGGAGTTAAGGCTGTGGGAATCAGCGGAAAAGACGGTATGATGTTAAAGTGCCAGAAGCGGTATTCTAACGGAGAAGACATCGGTTTTGTAGGCGACATCACAGAGGTGGATACCCAGATCATCAACGATCTTTTGGAAAAGGATTTTCTTCCCATCATCTGTCCGGTAGGATTTGATGAGGACTTTAAAACCTATAACATCAATGCAGACGATGCGGCCTGTGCCATTGCAACAGCCATGGAGGCAGAGAAACTGGCTTTTTTGACTGATGTGGAGGGCGTTTACCGGGACTTTCAGGATAAGGATTCTTTAATTTCTGAAATGTCCATTGAAGAGGCTCAGGAGTTCGTCAGCGGAGGAACTCTTGGAGGCGGAATGCTCCCCAAACTTCAAAACTGCATTGATGCCATGAATCAGGGGGTGTCCAGAGTACATATTATGGACGGAAGAATTCCCCACTGTCTGCTGCTTGAGATCTTCACCAATCGAGGAATCGGAACTGCAATCGTAAGCCCGGGAGAGGAGCGTTTTTATCATGCTGAATAAACAGGAGTATATCGATAAGGCGGAATCAGAAATTTATAAGACCTATAACCGTTTTCCAGTTGTCTTTGACCATGGGGACGGAGTACGGCTTTATGATACAGACGGAAATGAGTACCTGGATTTCTATGCCGGAATTGCAGTAAATGGTCTGGGTTATAATGATGCGGAATTTAATGAGGCAGTAAAGGCTCAGGTAGATAAACTGCTTCACATTTCCAATCTCTATTACAATGTACCCTCTGTAGAGGCGGCAGAACTGCTTTTAAAGGCATCTCAGATGGATAAAGTGTTTTCACCAACAGCGGAACGGAAGCCATTGAGGGAGCTTTAAAAATAGCCAGAAGATACGCTTATAACAAAGACGGCGGTCATGACCACGAAATCATTGCCATGAATCATTCCTTTCACGGAAGAAGCCTTGGAGCACTTTCTGTAACTGGAAATGATCATTATCAGGAGCCGTTTAAACCCTTAATTCCCGGAATTAAGTTTGCCGATTTCAATGATTTAGAAAGTGTAAAGGCTGTTGTAAATGAAAAAACCTGCGCTATTATTATGGAAACTGTTCAGGGAGAAGGCGGAATTTATCCTGCAACCCAGGAATTTTTATCTGGAGTAAGAGAATTTTGTGATAAAAATGATATTCTGTTAATCCTTGATGAGATCCAGTGCGGAATGGGGCGCACAGGCTCTATGTTTGCCTGGCAGCAATACGGGGTGAAACCCGATGTGATGACAGTTGCAAAGGCACTGGGGAACGGAGTTCCCATTGGGGCATTTCTGGCGTCTGGGAAAGCAGCCACGGCTATGGTTCCGGGGGGATCATGGAACTACTTACGGAGGAAATCCGTTCGTGACTGCTGCAGCATATAAGGTATTGGAATTGTTTGAGAAACGGGATATTGTGAATCATGTAAAGGAAATGGGAGATTATCTGACTAAGAAGCTTGAAAAGCTGAAAGACAAATATGACATTATTATAGCTAGAAGGGGACTGGGCCTTATTCAGGGATTGGAATTTACGGTACCGGTTTCCTCTATTATCAGTCAGACACTCACGGAGCAGAAGCTGGTTATAATCAGTGCCGGCACTAATATAATACGATTTGTCCCCCCTCTGGTGATTGAAAAAGAACATGTGGACGAGATGGTGGAAAAACTGTCTGCAGTGCTGGATCAGCAAAAATAAGAATGTGGAGTGTCCGATTGTGCCAATCGGATGCTCTTTTTTGCTTTATATGAAAGTACTTCTGTGTGAATTATCTTAGGCTTGTGGTCTATTAATACTAACTTAAATATACATATTTACACGTATAGACTTGTTGACACACGTACTAATACGTGCTATACTCAAAGCATGATAAGGAAAGGAGAAAAATATGCCAATGACGCCGAAACAGATGATAAAGCTGCTTAAGCAGAATGGTTTTCGCGAAGTACGGCAAGTTGGTTCTCATATCACTTTAGAGAATTCGGTTACCGGAAAGATTACCACGGTTCCTTATCACTGCAAAGACCTAAAAAAAGGTACTGAGCAAGTAATACTTAAACAGGCGGGGCTAAAATAGCCCCTGCCTTTCCTGAATAGAGGAGGTAATATGAACGGACGTATGTTTTATCCAGCAATTTTCCAACCAGAAGAAGAAGGCGGATTTAGTATTTATTTTCCAGACGTAGATGGTTGTATTACACAAGGAGATAACATGAATGAAAGTTATGAAATGGCTTTCGATGCTTTAGGTAATATGCTGTCTTATCTTGAGGAGTCAGGAAAAGAGATTCCTATTCCATCTGAACCACAGACAATTCAGCTTGTTAAAGATCAATTCTTAGTCGTAATTGAATTTAACATGTTAGAGTATAAGAAAAAGAATGATTCAAGAGCAGTTAAGAAAACATTAACGATTCCTTCCTGGTTAAATGAATTGGCAATTCGACAAAATATTAATTTTTCACAAGTGTTACAGGAAGCATTAATGTCAAGATTGAAACAGTGATTTATAACACCTTTTTGAAAATACCTGTCGATGTTTGGTCGGTGGGTATTTTCTTATAGTATAATTTGACATTTGATGTGGTCAACCCCGACACTTTACCATTATTGAAATCGGATGATTGGAGAGCGAAGCTGAAGAATAATGTCCTGTAGATTCCAGTTCAAATTTATACGTAAAAGAAATCATTTTTGGAACAGCAGGTTTCACCTTTTTCCGTTACAATGAATCTACCACGTGGGAAATAAGAAAGGAGGCAGACGAAAGTGGAAGTAAATGACAGAATATCCATGGTTGCCGTTTTCATTGATAAGCACATAAAAGAGGAACTGACCATCCTCCAGCTGTCTGCCTGGGCGGGCTATTCCCCCGGCTATTTTACCAGATGTTTCAAGCAAAAATTTGGGATTTCTCCCATGGAATATGTAAAGCAGAGAAAGCTATTAACAGCTGCAAAAGAGATTGCAAATGGGAGGCGGATTCTTGATGCGGCGATGGACTACGGCTGGGAAACCCACAGTGGATTTACCAAATCTTTTACCTCTGTGTTTGGATATTCCCCTGTTTTACTGCGAGCCTTCTACGTTCGTGATGCCTCTGTGAAAGGAGACAGACAAATAATGGAAACATATATAAAAACAACACAGGTCTATAAAGAACCCCAGGAGTTATGGCAGATTCTTTGCCACACATTAAAAGAAAACAAAACAGAGTATGATAACGAAAAATTAAATAAAATCTATGAATTGGCGAAGACTTTACATCAAGGGGAGAAAAGAAAATCCGGAGAGGAATATATTACCCATCCGCTAAATGTGGCAATCATTCTGGCGGATATGGGTGCCGATGAAAATACTGTCAGTGCCGGACTTCTCCATGACGTTTGGAGGGAAGAATATAAGGAGAAAATCGTTCAGGAGGCAGGTTCTGCAATAAGTGAGATTTTATTATCTTACGAAGAATTTGAGCATACCCATGAAAGTCCTGATGATAGGGGAGTTTTAGTAGCACTTTCAGACCGTCTTCATAACATGAGAACAATAGAATTTGTGGACCCGGCAACATGGAAAACCCGTGCAGAAGATACCTTACGGCTGTTTTCTCCCATTGCTTCAAAATGTGCCGATTTCAGACTGAGATCTGAGCTTGATGAACTTTCTATAAAGTTTCTATAACTTAATGCTCTGTCGAAAGCAGGAGAAAAAGTCATAAATCACCTTGTGCTTTTTTTAAAAGGCCGATATAATGGTAAAAAATAAAGCCGAAAAGAGAGGAACATATCAATGATAAAGGATCTTACAGTTTCCACGTTTCTGGAAGAACTGTCCTCAAAAAAACCAACACCAGGAGGCGGAGGTGCTGCAGCACTTGGTGGTGCCCAGGGAGTGGCATTAGGTGAGATGGTAATTAACCTGACTCTGGGAAAAAAGAAGTATGCAGATGTAGAAGAGGAGATGCAGCTTCTTCTGGTCAGGCTGGAAGAAATAAGAGCCGAATTTTTAAGACTGGCTGATGAAGATGCCAGAGTATTTGCACCTCTTGCGGCAGCCTATGGCCTCCCTTCCGGAACGGAAGAGGAAAAAAAGCATAAGGAGGAAGTATTGGAAACCCACCTCCTGGCTGCCAGCCTGGTCCCCAAAACTGTAATGGAGCAGGCTGTAGAGGCAATTAAAATTATGGATATTCTGGCACACAAGGGCAGCAGGCTGGCTGTCAGTGATGTGGGCGTGGGTGTATCATTTTTTACGTACAGCACTTTTAGGCGCAAAGATGAACGTTTCCATCAATACTAAATTTATGAAACAGAGAGAAACAGCCAGGCAGCTGGATCAGGAAGCCAGTGAGCTTGCCGAAACAGGCAGGAAGCTATCTGATGAGATCTATGCAAACGTGGAAGCTGCGTTAAAGTAAAGATAAAGGAGTTTCGGTATCGTGATAACATTAAAAGGAGCAGCAGTGTCTGCTAAAATCAAAGAAGAGGTAACTGAACTTTTACGTGAACTTGAGGGAGCGGTTCCGAAACTTGCAATTGTCAGGGTGGGAGAACGGCCCGATGACATGGCATATGAGCGTGGTGCATTAAAGAAAATTGAGAACTTTGGTTTACAGGCAGAAAGCTTCTCATATCCGGCGGATATATCAAATGAAGATTTCCAGGCTGAATTTAAAAAGATTAACGAGAACCCGGATATTGACGGAATTCTTCTCCTGCGTCCACTGCCAAAACAGATTAATGAACGGGACATCGAGCATATGATTGACCCTGTAAAAGACCTGGATGGAATCTCACCTGAGAATATAGCCCGGGTTTTTGCAGGAGAAAATGAAGGCTTTGCACCCTGTACTGCAGAAGCGGTTATTGAGGTGCTAAAGGCCAATGACATTTCCCTGACAGGAAAGCGGGTGGCGGTTGTTGGAAGAAGCATGGTAGTAGGCCGTCCTCTTTCCATGCTTTTACTAAAGGAGAATGCAACAGTTACCATCTGCCATACGCGGACAAAGGAAATTGAAAAAACCTGTCAGAATGCAGAAATCTTAATAGCCGCCGCCGGACAGGCAAAGATGATAAATTCCTCTTATGTTGGTGCAGATGCAGTTGTGATTGACGTAGGTATTAATGTGGATAACGAAGGGAATCTTTGCGGAGATGTGGATTTTGAATCATTAAATGGCGTTGCCTCCATGGCAACCCCAGTGCCGGGAGGTGTGGGAGCTGTGACGACAGCGGTTCTTGCAAAGCATCTGGTAATGGCAGCAGGGAAACGCAGAGGAAGCAGGGCATAAATAAATCAGATAATTTAATAGCGTCATAGACCGGACTGTATTTAACCGGTTTATGACGCTTTTCTTATGTCCATTCTATTTATTTCTTAGGAATATCCGAATGATGAATTTCTTCCGAGAATTCTGTTAATAAACGGCGTCGTTTTGCAGTTTCTTCCTGTACACGTTTTGGAGTGGGAGCTTTTCGCTTTACTGAGGCACGCACAAATGGATAGCAGGCTGTGAAAAAATGCAACCAAAGCCAGACCAGCAATAAATCCCAGTGTCTGTCCTTTTATAAATGGCATGCTGAACATGGCGATTACAAGACCTGCCAAAGTAAATAAGGAACTGTATGGGAAACCGCACAATCTGCAGTTTCCTTCCGGTTTTCCATTTTTTCTCCGGAAACGGATATGAGTTGCCATAAGCATAATATAAGTGAAAAGAAGTGCAAATCCTCCGGAACTGATTAAAAACAAATAAACTTCAGGAAAAATCAGACCAACATAAAGAAACAGCAGCATGGAACAACCGGAAAAAAGGATGCCGCGATAAGGAACGTCGGTTCTGTCTCTTAGAAAAGCGGGTCCCAGGCCATCCTCTACCAGAGAACGGAGCATTCTTCCGATTCCAAACATGGCGGCTACCATTGTGGATAAAATGGCACTGATTAAGATGATTGTCATGGCTGTGCCCGCCCATGACATCTTAAAACTGTTTAATGCCGTAACCATGGGACTTACCTCTTCACTTAAAGATGAGGTAGGAACCAGAAGCAAAAGCATGGAAATACAGAGAATATAAAGTGTAACCAACCACCCTACAGTCATATGAATTGCACGGGGAACGTTTTTTTCCTTATCCTTTGTTTCACTGGCAGCAAGTCCTATAATCTCGAATCCTGCATAGGTGAACAGAACGATCAGCATGCTGCCTGCCAGACTTTTAATGCCGCCAGGCAGAAATGGTTCTGACCTTAAGACCTGGAACCCAAGAGGTTTGTAACCTGGAACCAGACCAAACACAAAGAGAACGCCGAAAAGAATAAATCCAAGGATAGCAACAACTTTCACTCCAGCCAGAAGACTTTCCAGACTGCTGAGCTGGCTGGCTCCCAGAAGATTAATAAGGGTCACTCCCAAAATCAGAATTGTCCCCAAAACCGGTATGGAAACAGTGGGAAACCAGGTTCGAAACAACAGGGAAACTGCTGTTGCTTCACTTGACATAGATATTACCATACCGGTCCAGTAAACCCAGCCCACTACAAATCCGGCACCTTTACCTAAATATTCTGCTGCAAATGTTCGAAAGGAGCTGGAGGCAGGATTGGAGACCGTCATTTCTGAAAGTGCAAACAGGATGAAATAGACCATGACTCCGCAGATCAGGTAAGAGAGTATAATCCCGGGACCAGCGGCCTTTATGGCAACGGAAGACCCGAGGAAAAGGAACCGCCGATCACAGTTCCCAAAGCCATCATTGTTAAGTGGCCTGCAGTCAGACCATTTGTTTTCTGTTTCATAGGAAGCCTCACTTTTTGCTTTTAGTCTTATTATTTCTGTTATTGTAAAAGTTATTCGAAATAAAAAAACAAGCTGTACCATGCACAGCCTGTTTTTCTGCAATTCTTATTTTTTCCTTGCTCTGATTAAATACTGGTAAGTGGTAAATGCGTCCATACCGCTGGAACTAATGGAGCACAGCTGCTCAATGAGCTTTTGCTGTTCAGGAGTAATATAGACCCTGGTCACACCAACATCTTCAATTTGGTAACCAGTCTGGGAAAACATCCGTACAATCTCATTCTTGGTGAAGAAACGAAGATGGGTTTTATCCAGAATACCGCTGTCTTCATAAGTCCAGTATCCGTTTAGCAGATTGCTGACAATTGAAATATGCATGATGTTTGGAATACTCGCAAGTATTGCGCCCCCCCGGTTTTAAATACCGTTTCATATTCTCCAGTACAGCGGCAGGCTGGTGAAGGTGCTCTAATACATCTCCAAAGATAATATAGTCAAAGTATCCATCCTCATAGTCCAGAGTTTCTTCCACATTTCCCTGGGTTACTGGAAAGATAAGGGAAGAAATACTCCAGGACCCTTCATCCAGCTCAATTCCATGAAGAGTTGATTTGGGGAATTTATTCTTAATGGCAAGCAGGGAGGCACCGCAGGCACAACCTACATCTAATACATTTATAGGAGTGTCAGCCGGATCTTTGATTAATGCCAGAATATCAGGACGTGGGAATAGGGAATAATTCAGCCTCACGTTCCATTTTTCATAGAAATGGTTGTAATCATACCAGCGGGCCTGATTGCTCTGCTCTAAACCAAAGGTATAAACATATCCATGATGGCATAGATAGGTGATCTTTTTTAACTTTAGAAGCTGAAAAGAAAAATCTTTTTGTGATACTTCCTGGGTAAGATAATTTTTATCAAACCCGTCTGTTTTATCAAATACATCTCTGCGTATAAGAACGGTACAGCAGGAGGGGATGAGAACCGGGTCCATTTGCTCGTCACCAGGAAGGTTATGCTCATCGGCATAAACGCTGGCCCGGTCAATGGGAGTAATAAAATCAGTCAGTCCAAAGACAACCCCGTTGGTAACCCCATTGACTGCACCAATGGATTCATCCTTATAAAGAGACATACGCAGCTGGAACAGTGCGTGGGGAAGCAAAACGGATCCTTTGCCAAGGGCTAATAAATCCTCTTGTTTTTCTGCTTGTTCACAGGCTTTATTAAATGCTGCCCCAGGTGTAAGCCCCTTTACAGAAACAAGTTTAATATCCTTTTGTTCTTTCAGCCATTCCGTAACTTCCATAGATACTTCTTCATCTGAAACTATTATGGTTTTAACGTCTTCTCTGCTTAAGACACATGTTTGAAGGATGGCTTTCATCATATTTAAATCGGGGACAGAGGGAATTATGAGGGCAGCTTTCGGTAACTCATCTAAATGTGACTCTTCCCAGTCTTTTATCACTTCTGTCAGCCGTTTCGTATCCTCTTCACTGTTGCACAAGAACAGGCTGTGAGCGTAGCAGAGATAGGCCCGTTTAAGATTGCCATTCTGGTGATAATAATTCCCCATTTTTTCATAAGTTTTATAATTTCGACTGTTTTTTGCAGCCTCTAGGTGTAGGTCCTGAATATTCATGAAGACTCCTTTCAAGAAATCCTGATTGAATCAAATTAGCGCTCTCATATCAGTATATTCCGCTGATAAATGCCGGTGTGATAAATCCGTATTTAATAGAAATAGTGCGAGAGAGAAACTAAAATTCCGATAACTTGTTAAGGAAAGCTTAAGTATTGTTGAATTGAAACGAAGAATATTGTTTGTTATAATAAATACGACTGTATTTTGCAAACAGTTCAAATTACACCAAAAGAAGGGGGGAAAGAATATGACAAATATGAGTTTATTTTCCACAATTATTGCTATTATTCTGATAGCAGGCATCCTGGGGATCCTGATGTCAGGATACGTAAAAGCTCCGCCAGATATGGCATTTATTATTTCCGGTTTAAGAAGAAAGACGGTTATTGGAAAAGCCAGTATCAAGATTCCGTTTCTTGAGCGGTTGGACCGGTTGAGTTTAAAATTAATACCCATTGATGTTAAGACATCCAATGCGGTTCCTACTGCGGATTATATTAATATTCAGGTAGACGCTGCTGTCAATGTAAAAATCAGCAGTGATCCAGGCAGACTTTCTTTAGCAGCACAGAACTTTTTAAATCAGGATACAGAGTACATAGGCCGGATTGCGAGAGAAGTTTTAGAAGGAAACATGCGTGAAATTGTTGGACGCATGAGACTGGAAGAGATGGTCAGCGACCGTATAAAATTTGCGGAGCTGGTAAAAAGAGAATGCCATGCCGGACCTTGCGGCTATGGGACTTGATATAGTCAGCTTTAATGTACAGAATTTCTCCGATGCCAATGGTGTTATTGATGACCTGGGTATCGACAATATTTCACAAATCAAGAAGAAAGCAGCCATTGCAAAAGCGGAGGCGGATAAAGAAATCGCCATTGCAAAAGCAGCCGCAGATAAGCAGGCAAATGATGCGAGAATTAATTCGGAGCGTGAAATTGCGATCAAGAATAATGAGCTTGATCTTCAAAAGTCTGACTTAAAGAAACATGCAGATGTTAAGAAAGCAGAGGCCGATGCGGCATACCAGATTCAGCAGGAAGAGCAGCGTAAAACCATTGAGGTCACATCCGCAGATGCAGATATTGCAAAGCAGGAAAAAGAAGTTCTGATTAAGCAGAAGGAAGCCGAGGTTATGGAAAAGGCTCTTGATGCAGAAATCAGAAAGAAGGCGGAAGCAGACAAATTCGCCAGACAGCAGAAGGCAGAAGCTGAACTTTATGAGCGTCAGAAAAACGCGGAAGCGAAGCGGTTTGAAAAGGTTCAGGAGGCAGAAGCTCAGAAGGCAAGTGCAGAAGCTGAGCGTTACTCAAAGGAGCAGGAAGCCCAGGGAATCCGTATGGTGGGTGAAGCGGAAGCAGAAGCCATCAAGGCAAAGGGACTTGCAGAAGCAGAAGCCATGGAAAAGAAAGCCCAGGCTTACCAGCAGTATAACAATGCGGCTATAGCTGAAATGATCATTAAGATATTACCGGAAGTAGCAGGAAAGATTGCAGAACCCCTTTCCCAGATTGATAAGATCACCATCATCGGAGGCGGTGAAGGCGGCAGCCTTGATTCCGTATCCGGCAATGTTCCGGCTGTTATGGCAAAGCTGTTTGAATCCATGAAGGAAACTACCGGAATTGATTTAGGTGATATTGTAAAGGCAGGGACCTATGATGCGAAGGTAAACCGGAATATTAATATTACCGGAGTGCCGGAGATTACTATTAAGCCGGAAGAGAAGACGGTGGTACAGAAGACAGATGAAGTAATGGATACAGAACCAACTATTTAAATTAAGAAGCGGTATTGGAGAGAGGATCTCTGGTACCGCTTTTTTACGCCTTTTTTACGCCTTAAAATGACAAAATCATACCAAAAATTACATGTAGGGTGCTAATTATTACATCAATCTTTTATTTGTAACAAAATAATATATAATAAGTAATAAACTTGAATTACGTGATTTCTGATAAAGACAGTGCAAGAAAAAGGAGAAAAGTTATGTCTGAAATTTATAATGTTAAAGAGGGTGCCATATTAAAGTGTTCATTAGGGACATCGGCAAGTCAGTTAAAGGTCCCAAAGAGACATGGGGTTTGTATTCAGGGAAAGAATCAGGCAACGGTAGCTGATAATATTCCCAATGAGAATATAATGCCCTTTGGTATGTGTACCAAGAGTGATCCTATGGTTCCATGCAATCCTGCTATTGCGTTAAAGTGGATTAATGGAAAGAAAAATCATAAGCTTCAGGGAGAGATGGTCTTGTTAAATAATTGTTTGGTCCCTTGCATGCAGGGTGGAATAATTAAAATAGAACAGTCCGGACAACAGGAATAGAAATAATCAGGGAGGAAATTTATATGCCAGTAATAACCTATTCACAGCTGACGACAGATTTAGAATGTATACAGCAGATTAAAGAAGTGAAGATAATTCAGGAAATTAATGAGCATGGAATATTGCATTTAACAGCAATACTTAATGAACTTAGCAAAGATAATTATATAAGAAATAACTTAAAGAACGAAAAGATTACTTTAAAAACAACAGGATCTGATTCTAAAATTCTCTTTACAGGAATGATAAAGGAAATTAAGACAGAAAACATAAGCGGATTGTATTTCCTCAAAGTTGTAGCGGTCTCCAATTCATTTAAGATGGATTTAAAAAAAGAGTCTCATTCTTTTCAGGACAAATCCATGACGTATGGGAGACTATTTAAGAGTATTGCAGGTAAATATCCAGGAGGAGATATTATTGATTATGTTTCAAAGGGGAATACATTGGATAAACTGATTCTTCAATATCAGGAGACTGACTGGGAATTACTTAAAAGATTGGCTTCCCATTATCATACAGGTCTAATTCCCTCAATTCTCCACGATTCACCTAAAATTATGATTGGAATCTCAGATGGTACAGACAGAGGAACCGTAGAAAGCCATGGATACCATATAACTAAGAATGTAGAATATTTTATGAAATACTCAGAAAATTCTGGTACAGATATTCAGGAACAGGATGCTGTGGAATTTCATATAGATTCAGAAAACAACTATGAGATTGGTGACCATCTGGTCTATCAGGGAATATCTCTGTACATAAAATCGAAAAAAGCAGAAATGATACAGGGCATCCTTACCTTTTTTTACACACTGGCTACAAAAAAAGGCTTTAGCAGAGAACGGATGTATAACCGGCAGCTGTCAGGCGTTTCCCTGAAAGGAACCGTGATTGATATTATACGTGATAAGATAAAGGTTCATCTTTCAATAGACCAGGATCAGAAGACATCGACTGCCTGGGAATTTCCTTATGGAACTTTATACACTGCCAAAGACAGCACAGGATGGTACTGTATGCCGGAAAAAGGTGATACTGTTCTGATTCATTTTCCTACATGGGAAGAAATGGATGCAGTAGGCAGTGGATCTGTTCGTGTAAAAGAGAACAATTCCAGTGATATGGATGATCCAGATGTAAAGATATTCCGGACAAGAGATGGAAAGGAAATTCGCTTCACACCCGAGGAAATCCTTATTACCTGTGTTGAAGATGAGGTTTATATACGTTTAAATCAGGAATCTGGCATTGAAATAATTAGTTCAGGTCCTATCCGATTCCAGTCAGATAAAGGAATTAAGCTGGAGGCGGATGAGACAATAAAGCTTATTGCAAAGGAACAGGTTCTTATGAAATGCAAGACGAGCCAAATTGTGATTGACGATCAAATTGATATATGCGGAGAAGATGTAAAAATCAATTAGAAATAGGAGAATTTATGGAATATTTTCTGATGCTGTCTGATGACCGAATTGGAAACAGACTAAAACTTCAGCAGGATACTATGAATATTGAGTTAACAGAAGCATGTTCCGTTTACACTGATTTTAAAGAAGATACCGTGTTTGTAGATTTTCTACCAATAAGACAGTTATTTTGCCATGCTTTTTATGTATCGGATGACTTTAAGGAGCTTTTAGATCTGTATACGGATAACCTTACTGCATTTCCAGTATTTATTACTGATAAAAATCAGAAAGGGCAAAAGGTTTACTGGAGAATTGACATTGAACTGGTGGATTGTGTAGTTAAAGAGCCTAATATGAGTTATTCAAACCTTACGTTGTACAAAAGTGAATTAGATAGTAAGCACATTTTTCGAATCGCATTTGAAAAACAGGAGTATCTAATCGTTTCCTTAAATCTGGCGGAAACAATTCTTAGAAAAGAGCCTTCAGGAATCCGTTTTTTACCTGTAAAGCTTCAGGAGGAAAATAATGAATAATCGGAAATATTCTTATGAGGATATTATTCTTGATATTCCACTAGAATTCAGTTGTATAAAAACTCTGAAAATAGAGCAATGTTCCAATGATCATGGAAGAGCTACTATGTCAGGTGTACTAAAAGAAGAAAGTCATCAGGGAATTCACAGACTTACCAGTAAGACTGTAGTGAAAATCAAGGTTAAAAATGACATGGGGGAGGAAACACTTTTTTGTGGGATTCCTGTAGGCATTTCAGTAAAGCAGGATAGAGGAGTATATGAAGCAGAAATTATAATGAAAAGTGTTTCCTTTTTGATGGATGTCAAAAAGAAAAGCAAAAGTTTTCAGAATATTGATAAGTCTTTTTCCAGTTTATTTCGCACTCTTTTAAAGGAATACGGAGGAGATGTAATAGACCATGGTTCCCAAGGTAAATTGCAGGGCTGCACTTTAGTCCAGTATGAGGAAACAGATTGGGAGTTTTTTAAAAGAGCAGCTTCTCGGGTAGGTGCCCTGATATTTCCGGATGTCCGTTTTGATATTCCTAAAGTATTTGTGGGAATTCCGTCGGGGGAATCAGCAATAGAAACAAGCAAAAACCATGTCATTAGAAAAAATGAAGGTAGTTACCTGTTTTTAGATAGTAATTATAAGGACTGGATGGAGCAGGATGTAACAACCTGTGAAATAGAAAGCATTGTAAACTATGGGATCGGAGATAAAATTTCCTATGAAGGGGCTTCTTTCGTAATAGAAGAAAAAACAATAGAATTAGTGGGTGGAATTTTAAAGTACCGGTATGGAATGAAGAATGAAAAAGGTATAAAAAACCATGTCAGTTATCATGCCGGGCTAAAGGGAACCGCTTTAAAAGGAACAGTACTGGCAGTTGAAAAGGATAAACTAAAGCTACATTTATCCATAGATAAAAGCCAGTCTCTATCTGAGGCTGCATGGTATCCTTTTCTAACTCCGTATGCTTCAGAAGGTTCTACCGGTTTGTACATTATGCCAGAAGAGGGAGAAAGGGTGCTTCTTAATTTTCCAACGGAAAGAGAGGAGGATGCATATGCCGGAACTACTCTTCGAATCATGGGTGAGAAAAATCCAAAAACAAAGAAATCCAATGTTAAGTATTTTGGTACGAAGCAAGGTAATGAACTGGCCTTTTTGCCGGAAAGTATTACTGCCAGTACCAGAGGAAATAAACTTCGTATTAAGCTTGATGAGAAGTCGGGAGTCAGGATAAAGAGCCGTCAGGATATTCATTTAAAGGCTCAAAAAATATCTGGCAGATGTGGGTATATGGAAATACAATCCTATGAGAAAATTGTGATTGCAACTCCTTCTTCCAGTATTATCGTAGATGACATTGTACATATAAAGGGATAAGGGAGAAATGGTTATGAATAATAAGACAGATTCAGAAGAAATCATGAAAATACTGAAAGAGGCAAAGCGGGGGGGAAGAGCAGGAAATACACACCATGGAAAATGATATCCAAAACGGATTTATTGTGGTGAAGTACAAAAAGTTTGACGTGGAAGAAAAAGAGATCATGGATGGAAGTCTAACCATGATGATGCCATACGATTTTGAATTAATGGATGAGGAGCTTGCAACGATTAAATATCCGGGAGAAGATCGTCCCGATTATATCTATAGCGGAAAAGATACTACGGTTAATTTGACGTTTACTATAGAGGAAAGCGGACAAATAGATAATGAGGAGGTGGAAGAGGCTAAAGATATTCTGGAAAAGCAGATTGGTCGTCTTTATCCATCATCAAAGATCGAGGATAGTCAGACAATTCAGGCCGGAGAAAAAAATATCAGTTATTTTTGCTTTGATGTTCCATTACTAGATGGTAAGTTATATAATCTCATGTTTTTTATGGAGCATAGGGGTCGTCTGCTCATGGGGGCATTTAATTGCAGTATTCATCAAAAGAAGCAGTGGAAAAAAGTAATCCCTCAGATGCTGATGACAATACAGGAAAAGTTTAATCCAGATGAGTCTGATCAGGAAAAAGGGCTTAATGCAGAAAGCAGGTGATCTTATGTCATCAGATATCATGTCCCCTGCCTTAGTGCGTTTTCACGAAAAAGATGTATTTCCATCTCTGGAGTTGATCTTAAATAATCTGGAACAGGATTTTCAAAAAAATTTAGGTGATATGAAGAAACTGTATTTAGAATGCTTTAAAGGAATCTGTCTGAATACTGGCAAAAAACAGGAAAATGACCAAATCAGGATTGGGTTTCTTATCTTTCATCTTCTTAGAACCAGAATCCTTACCCATGACTATACATATGCAGTAATGGTATATGACAAGGACTGGTATTTAAATGAGGGAATCCGGGTTGGAGAGGCAGACTTTTCATTTATTTATAAGCATTATGAGGAATTGTGGAAAAAACTGGAATGGGAATCAAAAAAATATATTGGGCAGATAAATGGAGCGGATATAGAAGGAATCATGTTGAAACTATTAAATCCTTTTCATCAGTACGTTACTGAACTGATGCGCTGCAGCCTGATGGAGGCCCTGGAGACAAGTGAATATACAGCACTTGACAGGGAGAAACATTTTGAGATCCAGACAGGTGAGTATTTTGAACTGTGTGATCTGGTACATATGGAAGATCAGGAAAAGGATTTGAAAGAGAGGCGGCACCGGCTTGAGGAGAGCAAGGGCCAGTCCTGTTGTTTTCAGGATTTTAGGAATCTGGATTTAAATAGGCAGTCTTATTGCGGAAGAGACTTACGTTATGCGGATTTTCGAAAGAGCAGTATGGAGGAAATTCAGTTAAGGAATTGTCTTCTGATTGGGGCTCTTTTAAAGAGAGCTATTTAAGGGAAGCCAGCTTAATGGTGTCAATGATCCATGATGCCTGTTTTGAGGGATCGGATTTAACCAGGGCAAAGCTACAGTATTGTGTGGCATTTACTGGAAAAAATCATGCAAATGAGTGGAAGAACACAGGATTTACGGGAGTAAGTTTCAAGAATGCCATATTAAAGGAAGCAGACTTTAGCGGAGCAACCATAATGGGCGGAGACTTTGAAGGAGCAGACTTAAGGGGAGCGATATTCAAGGATGCAGTTCTATATCGGAGCCGTTTTAGTAAAAAACAATTAGATGAGTGCGAATTCAGCCAGGAACAGCTTGAACAAATAAAGGTTCTGCCGTAAAATGAAAGGAGAGATGCTATGCTAGGATTGGGAAATGCGCTGAATAAAGTAAAGTCTCTGGTCCCAAAAGTAGTGAACGCGGGGAATAAAGCAGTCAAAACAGCTGTGAAGAAAGTGGCTGACAGTGCACTTGGAAGGGCAGTGGCTTCCATTCCCTCGGCAGTACGAACTGGTGCAGCAAAAGTTGGACAGATAACAAGGAAAGCTGTAGCTGCCATACCGAAAATAATAGAGCCTGTAAAGAAAAAAGTGGTAGAAAAGGGGGTGCAGATAAAAAATTCAGTTACTGCTAAAGCCACTCAGATAAAAAGTGCAGTCAATGCGGGGATTGGACAGGCTAATCAGGCGATTGTAAATAAATCAAATCAGGTAAAACAAACAGTTGGACAAATACAGAATGCTGTAGAGCTAAAAGTAAATGAATTCAATACAGTGACAGCGCAAAAAGATAAGCGGATTGTGGAGAAGATGAAAGCAGAGTGGGAAAATACCTGCTTGGAGCTAAGTCGCGGAGTAACGACGGAAGGAGCAGCTGGTGAGTACCTTTTGGTGAGAACCAACCCCATTTTATTAGATTTCTTTCTAAAATATAGAAGATCAGTGATAGAGGAATATCCCTTTCTAGAGTTCCCTGTTCCTGTTTTAAGAGGACCTCTGAATTTTATAAGGAGTGAAATAACAAATAAGGGGGCAGCAGCTGGCTCATTTATTTATAAGCAGAAAATACCAGGTTTATCTGATTTTTTGGGAGAATTAACTGATCAGAGAGGTCCAGGAGCTGAAAGCAACGCATTTTCAATTGTTGGTGCCGGAGCCAGAGGAATTGTTGTGAAGGGATTACTTGGAACGGTAGATGGAATTGCCAGCCTGATAGAAGATCCGGTGGCGGCTTTGGAAGGAATTAATTCTATTGTTGCGTATCCTGATGAAACTATTCCTGTTATATGTAAGGGAGTAAAGACCTTTTGGAATGAAAAGGTAGTGAATGGAAGTCCCGAAGACAGAGCTGAGGTATTTGGTCAGGCGGTTTTTGAGGCCGCCACATGGCTTGCAGGCGTAGGTGAGGCAAAAACAGGTGCCAATTTAGGAAAAACAACTAAAATTGCGTGTAGCACTGAAACAGCACAAAGCTTATCTAATGGAAAAAAATTATTAAAAGCGTCTAAATTAGCTGATAATGCAGATACTCTAGCGGATACTTATAAAATAGCTAAATCTGCAGAAACGGTTATAGGAAAAGGAACTTCTAAGATAAATAAAACATGGTTGAAGAATTTAGGAAAAGCAACTGCAAAAAAATTAGATGATGTGCTCGTTAAGAGTAGCAAAAAAACTGAAGATATTCTTAATAATATAAGATGGGGGATTAGGCAAAATTCAAATGGCCCGAAACTAGCCTTAGAATCAGTCGGAGATATAGAATCACTTACTAGCACTGGAGATGCAATTTCAGATTATTATTCACGTTTCAAAAAATTTGCAAAAAATGAATTGGATAATGCCGGTACTCATAATGTTAATATAAAATCAAAGGTAGAACTAGACGATATTTCTAAGTCCATAAAGAATAACGGAGATGGTTTAGGTGCAATTACTGAGGGGACGGGTAAGAGTATTAATAATTTTGCTGATGATGCCTTAGAACATGCAAGTCGAGGTGAGTTTACATATAATCCTAAAACAGGTGAGGTATCTAAAATGAAGGGTGGTGGGCATGGTCAGGAAAATTTAGAAATGTTGGATTCATTAGGAATAGATTATAATATTGAAAAAACTTATCCCAATGGTGTAAGAGTTGGAAATGTTCCAGGGCATAAAGTAAAACTTAAAAGAGCAGGAATAGAACAGTCTTGGTTTCCTGAAAGCTGGGATGCTAATAAAATTCAGGAAGCAGGAAATTATGTAATAGAAGCAAATAAGGGGGGTAACGATAAAAGATGGTGCAGCAATATTTGCAGATTATGATGGAGTAAAGGTAGGTGTGATTTATACAGATGGAAAACCTGCAACAATATTTCCCAATGCAATACAACCTGAATAATTAGTGAGGTAAAACAACATGGAGAAAGAAAAAGTAATAGATCTATTATGTGAACGAGTAATGGTGGATGAAAATGACCCTGTGATTAATAGAATATGGGATGAGATGACTGTATTATTAAGCCAAAATTCTAATGAAACTATAAATTTCTTAAAAGATTGTACAGAGAAACAGCTGTTTTATATAAGTGAAATAATTGAAGATATTTCATATAATCTAAAAAGCCAAGAATTTATAAATACTTTGTATGAGTTAAATGCAAAATTTCCAAACCTACAGATGGAATCGGATATTGAAATAGCTAAGGAATTTATGGAGGAATAGTACTCGATGAATGATGAAGAATTTTATACGTTTCGTACGGAAATTAGGAAAAATTTGGGTAGAATTATTTTCTTCCCGGAAAATACTAACATTTATGTAGATAGTATTATACAACTCATTGAGAAAAATGAGGAGGTGTTTCTGGTTTATATAAAAAACTGTACTAAGAATGAAAAAACTATTCTAACTAAAGTATTAAACTACCTTAAAGAAACAAATAAGAATAGGTATATAGAAAATTTAATTGAAGAGAATTTGTAAAATAATCAGATGGTCTTGTGTTTACATTATTGAAACAAGTCCATCTGTTATAAATTGAATACCTACACTTTAACCATGAATTTATGCTAATGCAGAAAAACTTCTTCCCCAAAACATACTTTAATTCTGGAAAATAGATCAAAAGGGTTCACGGGCTGTCTATTCCTTAATTCATTGGTAATGTATAAACGGAGTCGTTCATGACCCCGTAACTCTTTCGCATGAGTGGGCATTCCCTGCATGTGCGACCTCGGTTACGACCCCAATGTCAAAAATCCGACACCGATGATAAAGTCTTCTCAGCCCGCATTGCGGGCTGATGTCAGCCGAGTAGGGAAAGTTTTTGACCCCGGCTCTTTAACCTGCATCATTTTCGACCCCATGGTTCAGCCCTGCTTTTGTAGCAAAATAGAGTGAGAATTTTACAGTTCGGAATTTTATAAATGGTTGCGAATGTGCGACTTGCAGAGTATAAAAAACTGGCATATATGCGACACTTTTCTGCAAAAGCAACAGGAAGACGAACAGAAGGTAACAGTAATCCAAACACTTAGCAGGTAAAAGAGGAAAATCCATCTTTTTCAGATTTGCCCAACGAAGTGTTTAATTGCTTGAATGGCATATATGATCCACCATCGGTTTTAAAGGTCACACAGGGGCAATATTTTGCGACACAGGGCAAGCTGAAAGTGGTATATTGATTCTATTTCATCAGAAGCTTAGCCAGATCGTCTCCCCCATGGTTCATAGTGAACCATGGGATTTACAGGAAATGGATTCTATGGTAAACTGGGGCTGCCGGGGGTTACAGGGGGTAAAAATACTCTTTCTGTAGCTCCCTTTTCTGTCGTTCCTTCTCCCGAAAATAAATCCAGAAATGACTTGCAATCTATTTGATACAGAGTTAACATCAACAACCAATAAAAGAAATAACTTGTCCTTCCACCTATTGGTTTGTTGTAAATAGGCTGTCGTCCCCTTGCGGACTCATCAAGAGTTAACGCTGTCATCTGAGGTTGCCGGTACAGGAACTGATCGGTTGGAAACAGGATCAGGAGGGAGAGAATTGCAGAAAAGAGAAAATCTGCTTTATGTAGGGATTGACCTGCATAAGGAAAGTCATACCGCAGTGATGGTAAACTGCTGGAATGAAAAGTTAGAGGTAGTGGTTATAGAAAACAAGCCTAGTGAATTTAAAAAGCTGGCAGAAAAGGTGAACAGGAAATCCCGTCATCTTGGACTTGATCCCATTTATGGATTGGAAAATGCTTACGGTCACGGCAGAAGTTTAGCTGTCTGGCTGATTGAAAATGGCTACATAGTAAAGGACATTAATCCTGCCCTGGCTTATGATCAGCGAAAAAGTGCACCGATGCTCCGAAAAAATGATGAGCATGATGCGTATTGTGTAGCAACGGTACTCATTAACCAGCTACATACTTTGCCGGATGCAAAGCCAAAAGATAACGAGTGGACTTTGGCACAACTGGTAAATCGGAGAGATTTATTGGTAAAAGACGGTATCCGTTTTAAGAACGGACTCCATGAACAGATATCCATGGCATACCCAAGCTACAGTAAGTTCTTCAGCGAGATAGACGGGAAATGTGCCATGTATTTCTGGAAGACCTACCCGTCCCCTGCCCATTTGCAGGAAAAGACGGCAGAAGAGCTAACGATTGAATTCAAAGAGATATCTTCAATTATCAGAAAAGTTAAAGCGGAAATGATTCTGGACTGTATCCAACACGATGGGAATACCTTTCGAGAATATCAGGAATCCAGAGATTTTATTACAACAAGTCTGGTAAGAGACTTGGAACATCAAAAAGAAGAATTAGCAGGGCTTGATCAAGAAATCGAGAAAATCCTGCTTAGCTTTGATTATAAACTGACCAGTATGCCCGGGATTGGAACTTCCATAGCCAGTAAGCTGATTGCAGAAATCGGAGATATCCGAAGATTTCCCAGTACAGATAAACTGGCAAGATTCGCAGGAGTGGCTCCTGTAAAGTTCAGTTCTGCAGGGAAAGGCAAGGAGCAAAGCTCCAGACAGGGAAACCGCCAGTTGCATGGACTGTTTTATTTCCTGGCGGTAACAATGGTCTCCAAACCAAAGAACGGAACACCCAATCATCCGGTGTTTTATGACTATTACATGCGAAAAATCGGCGAAGGGAAGACAAAGTCTCAGGCATTGGTCTGTATCATGCGCCGTTTGGTGAACATCGTGTACGGAATGATGAAAAACAAGACAGAGTACCGGGAACCGGTTCGAGAAGAACAGTAATTTTTTATTTTAAAAATAGCGCAAAGATGTGCTATACTTTTTTTAAACGAATATAAAATTTCAATGTTCGTCGCATATCTCAGTACTCCACCTGAGGGGACGGGTAAGCCTATTTATAAACCAAGTCCTAAACATGATCCTACCTCAGGCTGGGGAAGTCCAGATCCAATTCCAGATATTAGAACAGGACAAGAAGTATTAGATACAGCATATTCATCATCAAAAACTAAGCAGTTATATAACTATTATGATGGAAAATTAGTTAAGTTTCAGCCAGATACAGTAAGTGGCTGGCATTCATATGAGGTTGCTAATGCTGCTAAAGAGGTTCCAGCGGATGTTCTAAGGCAAATGCTTGATGATGGAAAAATTACAAAGGCTCAATATAAAAACTTTATTAAGAATAAATGAGGGTGATTAATTTATGACGTATTTTGGTAATAAAGAGACTTTTGCAATTGCATATGAATTAAAAGAGAGCCCATTTAATGAATCCGGGAAGAATGAATCCACATGGGGGGAATTTCAGATGTGGGTTCATAATATTTCCGTATGTACTTTTTCAATGGATGATGAAATACGTGAATATGAATGGGATTTAAGTTTTATTGTTGAGTGGTTATGCAAAAATAAAAACCACATTCTTGAAGAAAGCCCATTTCCATTACCTTGTGAAGGTGACAATGCGATAGAATTGTACAATAATAGTGGAGATTTTGATTCAGATGATGATAATGAATTTGATTCGTGGTTTGAAAAAAGACAAGACTGGTATTTTAATCATTCATGGTATTCCAACAATGGTGGGTCATATCTAGCAGATGTATTTTTTAGACGAGTTAATAATACTATTGAAATAGCATGGGACAACACAGAATTATATAACAATATAAAGTATGTTAATCCCAAAGGAGTATGTTATATTCCAGTTGAATTGTTTCAAATTGTAGTTGATGGCTTTATAGAAAGTTTCATGATCGAAATATCTAAAAGCGAGAAAACGAAAAAGGGAAAATAATAATCCAAGAAAAATGTAGCAAGTTAGATTAAGGATCCATTGAAGATGAAATACAGTTATTCAACCGTTGCATGATTGGAGTTGTTTATGACCCCGTAACCTTTTGCATAAATGGGCATTCCCAGTAAGTGCGACCCCGGTTACGATCCCAATGCCAAAAATACGACCCCGATGAAAGAGTCATCTCAGTCCGCTTTGCGGGCTGATGTTAACTGAGTCGGGGAGTTTTTTGACCCCGGCTCTTTAACCTGCATCATTTTCGACCCCATGGTTCAGCCCTGCTTTTGTAGCAAAATAGAGTGAGAATTTTACAGTTCGGAATTTTATAAAAGGTTGCGAATGTGCGACTTGCAGAGTATAAAAAACTGGCATATATGCGACACTTTTCTGCAAAAGCAACAGGAAGACGAACAGAAGGTAACAGTAATCCAAACACTTAGCAGGTAAAAGAGGAAAATCCATCTTTTTCAGATTTGCCCAACGAAGTGTTTAATTGCTTGAATGGCATATATGATCCACCATCGGTTTTAAAGGTCACACAGGGGCAATATTTTGCGACACAGGGCAAGCTGAAAGTGGTATATTGATTCTATTTCATCAGAAGCTTAGCCAGATCGTCTCCCCCATGGTTCATAGTGAACCATGGGATTTACAGGAAATGGATTCTATGGTAAACTGGGGCTGCCGGGGGTTACAGGGGGGTAAAAATACTCTTTCTGTAGCTCCCTTTTCTGTCGTTCCTTCTCCCGAAAATAAATCCAGAAATGACTTGCAATCTATTTGATACAGAGTTAACATCAACAACCAATAAAAGAAATAACTTGTCCTTCCACCTATTGGTTTGTTGTAAATAGGCTGTCGTCCCCTTGCGGACTCATCAAGAGTTAACGCTGTCATCTGAGGTTGCCGGTACAGGAACTGATCGGTTGGAAACAGGATCAGGAGGGAGAGAATTGCAGAAAAGAGAAAATCTGCTTTATGTAGGGATTGACCTGCATAAGGAAAGTCATACCGCAGTGATGGTAAACTGCTGGAATGAAAAGTTAGAGGTAGTGGTTATAGAAAACAAGCCTAGTGAATTTAAAAAGCTGGCAGAAAAGGTGAACAGGAAATCCCGTCATCTTGGACTTGATCCCATTTATGGATTGGAAAATGCTTACGGTCACGGCAGAAGTTTAGCTGTCTGGCTGATTGAAAATGGCTACATAGTAAAGGACATTAATCCTGCCCTGGCTTATGATCAGCGAAAAAGTGCACCGATGCTCCCGAAAAAAAATGATGAGCATGATGCGTATTGTGTAGCAACGGTACTCATTAACCAGCTACATACTTTGCCGGATGCAAAGCCAAAAGATAACGAGTGGACTTTGGCACAACTGGTAAATCGGAGAGATTTATTGGTAAAAGACGGTATCCGTTTTAAGAACGGACTCCATGAACAGATATCCATGGCATACCCAAGCTACAGTAAGTTCTTCAGCGAGATAGACGGGAAATGTGCCATGTATTTCTGGAAGACCTACCCGTCCCCCGCCCATTTGCAGGAAAAGACGGCAGAAGAGCTAACGATTGAATTCAAAGAGATATCTTCAATTATCAGAAAAGTTAAAGCGGAAATGATTCTGGACTGTATCCAACACGATGGGAATACCTTTCGAGAATATCAGGAATCCAGAGATTTTATTACAACAAGTCTGGTAAGAGACTTGGAACATCAAAAAAAGAAGAATTAGCAGGGCTTGATCAAGAAATCGAGAAAATCCTGCTTAGCTTTGATTATAAACTGACCAGTATGCCCGGGATTGGAACTTCCATAGCCAGTAAGCTGATTGCAGAAATCGGAGATATCCGAAGATTTCCCAGTACAGATAAACTGGCAAGATTCGCAGGAGTGGCTCCTGTAAAGTTCAGTTCTGCAGGGAAAGGCAAGGAGCAAAGCTCCAGACAGGAAACCGCCAGTTGCATGGACTGTTTTATTTCCTGGCGGTAACAATGGTCTCCAAACCAAAGAACGGAACACCCAATCATCCGGTGTTTTATGACTATTACATGCGAAAAATCGGCGAAGGGAAGACAAAGTCTCAGGCATTGGTCTGTATCATGCGCCGTTTGGTGAACATCGTGTACGGAATGATGAAAAACAAGACAGAGTACCGGGAACCGGTTCGAGAAGAACAGTAATTTTTTATTTTAAAAATAGCGCAAAGATGTGCTATACTTTTTTTAAACGAATATAAAATTTCAATGTTCGTCGCATATCTCAGTACTCCACCTGAGGGGACGGGTGAGAGTGCTAAAGGTTTGGTAGGCAAAGATTTCGAATATTATCTAAATAAAGAGTTAGGTGGAGAAGGATCACGCCAAGTTGGAGGTAGAGATTTTGATGGAGTAAAAGGAAATAGGTGGTGGGAAGCAAAATCGGGACAATATTGGGAAATGTTGGAAAGTGATTCTAAGAAAATATTAAAGTTTAAAAGTGATATGGGTGATCGCTTAAATATTGCGAAACAAAATGGGGCAACTTACGAATTGTTTTCTAACACCCCGATACCACAATCAATAAAAGATTGGCTTACAAAAAAAGGAATTCCTTTTACGGAAATTTTAGATTAGGAGGCTTACAAAATGTCGTATTCCGTATCATTAAATGTGAAGTTGGATTCAAATAATATGCTTTGCTGTAAAGAAATTATTAACCTTTTATTAAAGACGGATGGAATATTCAAAAAAAATAGTAATATTACATTTTTTACCTTTAAATGATGATGATATGTTTGAGTGGACAACATCAGAAACAACATTATGTGATTTTATTAAATTGGTAGATGAAAAAAAGAGTATTTAGAAGAAATAGTTGGGGGGGGTGAAGTTATATTGGGAAGATTCAGATATTGGTGGACACTTATTGATGTTTAATAATAGTGATTTCTCATTTAATTTAAATATAAATACTAAATATATTGGAGAAAAGGTCAAAATCCCAGATTTTAACTGGTATGCTGAAAGAATAATTCCGTATTTAAGTCAGGAATATCATATAATAGAGTATAAATTTGAATTTACTTTTTAATATAGAAGAAGTTAAAATGTGTAATGTATATTGGCAAGAATAAATTGGTGAAATTTTATGCGGTGACCTACACAGACACCTTAAAAAGCCTTGAATTTGGCTGATTTGAGAGTTGCCACAGCCACCTAATGGGTGAAATTTTGCCTTATTATAGCCACCTAATAAAAAAAAGCTTTGACCACAAATCCTTAAGCAGTCGGCATTGGCGTCTGCTGTAAATTGGCAGGAGCGCCGTAAGGTGCACCTGCCTTTAACCTGCATCATTTTCGACCCCATGGTTCATCCCTGCTTTTGTAGCAAAATAGAGTGAAAATATTCCAGTTCAGGAATTTATAAATGGTTGCGATTATGCGACTTGAGGGATATGAAAAACTGGTCTATATGCGACATTTTTCTGAAAAATCAACCGGAAGACGAACAGGAGGCAATAGCAATCCAAACAGTTATTAGGTGCAAAGGGAAAATCCATATTTTTCAAATTTGCCCAACGAGGTGCTTTATTGCCTGAATGGCATATATGTTCCACCAGTGGTTTTAAAGGCCACACAGGGGTGATATTTTGCGACACAGGGCAAAACGAAAGTGGTCTATTGATTCTGTTCCACCAGAAGCTTAGTCAGATCATCTACCCTATGGTTCATGGTGAACCATGAATTTACTTCAAACTGGTTCTATGGTAAAATGGTGCTGCCGGGGGTTACAGGGGGTGAAAACACTTCTTCTGTAACTCCCCTTTTCTGTTTCTTTTTCTGCCGTTCCTTTCTCCTGAAACTAAATCCAGAAATGACTTGCAATCCATTCCATACAGAGTTAACATCAACAACCAATAAAAGAAATAACTTGTCCATCCTCCCATTGGTTTGTTGTAGATTGGCTGTCGCCCCCTTGCGGACTCGCAAAGAGTTAACGCTGTCATCTGAGGTTGCCGGTACGGGAACTGATCGGTTGGAAACAAGATCTGGAGGGAGAGAATTGCAGAAAAGAGAAAATCTGCTTTATGTAGGGATTGACCTGCATAAGGAAAGTCATACAGCAGTGATGGTGAATTGCTGGAATGAAAAGTTAGAGGTAGTCGTCATTGAAAACAAGCCCAGTGAATTTAAAAAGCTGGCAGAAAAGGTAAACAGAAAGTCCAATCATCTTGGGCTTGAGCCCATTTACGGATTGGAGAATGCATACGGCTACGGCAGAAGTTTAGCTGTCTGGCTGATTGAAAAAGGTTACATTGTAAAAGACATTAATCCTGCCCTGGCTTATGACCAGAGAAAAAGTGCACCTATGCTCCGTAAAAATGATGAGCATGATGCGTATTGTGTTGCAACAGTTCTGATTAACCAACTGCATACGTTGCCAGATGCAAAGCCAAAAGATAACGAATGGACACTGGCTCAATTAGTAAATCGGAGAGATTTACTGGTGAAAGACGGTATTCGCTTTAAGAACGGACTCCATGAGCAGATATCCATAGCTTATCCCAGCTACAGTAAGTTCTTCAGCGAGATAGACGGGAAATGTGCTATGTATTTCTGGAGGACCTACCCATCCCCTGTTTATTTGCAGGGAAAAACGGCAGAAGACCTAACAGTCGAATTTAAGGAAATAGCTCGTATTTCCAAGAAAGATAAAGCAGAATTAATTCTGGATTGCATTCAGAATGATGGAAATACCTTTCGGGAATATCAGGAATCCAGAGATTTTATCACAACAAGTCTGGTACGGGATTTAGAACACCAGAAAGAAGAATTGGCAGGGCTTGATCAAGAAATCGAGAAAATCCTGCTTAGTTTTGATTATAAACTGACCAGTATGCCGGGGATTGGAACTTCCGTAGCCAGTAAGCTGATTGCAGAAATCGGAGATATTCGAAGATTTCCCAGTGCAGATAAGCTGGCAAGATTCGCGGGAGTGGCTCCTGTAAAGTTCAGTTCCGCCGGAAAAGGCAAGGAGCAAAGCTCCAGACAAGGAAACCGCCAGTTGCATGGATTGTTTTATTTCCTGGCAGTAACCATGGTATCGAAGCCAAAGAACGGAATACCCAATCATCCGGTATTTTATGATTATTACATGCGGAAAATCGGTGAAGGAAAGACAAAGTCTCAAGCGCTGGTCTGTATCATGCGCCGTTTGGTGAACATTGTGTACGGAATGATGAAAAACAAGACGGAATACCGTGAACCGATTCCAAAAGAGGAACAGTAATTTTTCTATTTAAAAACGGCACAAAGGCGTGCTATAATTTTTTTAATTGAATACGAAAATTTACCGTTAGTCGGATATCTCAGTACTCCACCTGAGGGGGCGGGTAAGAGTATTAATCCAAATGAAATTAGGTTTAGCCAGAGTTCTGTAAATGGTGCTGATGATATTATTACAAGTATGAAGAAAGATGGCTGGGTTGGAGATCCAATTGATGTAGTAAAAATGCCTGATGGAAGCTATACCACCATTGATAATACAAGGGTTGCAGCAGCAAGAGAAGCTGGGATTAATGTTCAGGCTAACGTACATAATTATAACGATCCATTGCCAAGTAATTTTGTCAACCGTTTTACGACTCCAAAAGGAGTTCCCTCTACTTGGGGTGAAGCTACAAACTTAAGAATACTTAAACAAAATTCAGCATTTAGAGGTAATTATCCATCGGGCTCATTTGATATGCCTAAAATGAAAAATTAAAGCAATTTGGTAGATAGTCAAGAAGTATTTTGATTTGTTTTTCATACAGAAAGGTAACTTTAATAGACCTACGGCTTTCATAACAAAAAACGTAGATTAGGAATGAGATATGGATTACCTACTCTTTTCCGGAGAGTAGAGTTGGCCCTTGTCCAGCAGACCATAGAGCAGACGTATAAATTTACGGGAAGTCAACGCGAGTGCACGTTTGTGCTGATGGTTTCTTGTTTCAGCATATTTCTTATGATAAAAGCGTTCATATTCAGGACAGTGTCTTATAACACTTCCAGTTGCTTCAATGATGTAATACCGTAGGTAACGGTTGCCAGCCTTACTCATATGTTTGTCTTCTGATTCAAAATCGCCTGAATCATTATCGTTCCAAACAATACCGCAGTATTTTGCGAGTGAGTCAGCACTTTGAAAAAAACTTTAGCAGAACCAATTTCAGCAAGAATTGCAGCAGAGTAAACCTTGCCAATTCCAGGAATAGAATTAAGCACTGTATATTCCTCGGGATTTAACCCTTGCACAGTTTGAAGGATTGCTTTATCAATTGCTTTTAATTCCTTCTCAAAAGAGCTGATGCAGTTAAATGAGGAAGCAATTGATATCGTAAGCGGCTCATATAGGCATTTATCCAGCCTGTATGAATTACGAGCTGCAGCCTGTATTATCTTAGCTGTTTCTTCGGGATCAGCGATGCGCCCTTTGCTTTTAGAGCTAATGAATGCAACAAGGTCTTCAATAGAGGAATTTACTATGTCCTCATTTGTTGTGAACTCTGTAAGAATAGCCTCGGCTGTAGCACCATATTTATTTGAAAAAAAGGATGCTCTCCATTGCGTAATAAGGCATACTCACTGAACTTCAGAAAGATGTTATTTAGCATGTATGTTTTCTCTCTGGCAATACATTCAGTGATGTGCATACGATGTCTGGTAAGGCGCTGTAAGGCAAGGTATTGGGAACCACGCCAAGGCTTGCTGCTGATACGCCCTACACGGGCAAAGTCAGCGATAACAAAGGAATCAATGCCATCATTTTTTTTCCAATATCATTGAAGGATTTCTTGTAATTTTTTCACTTCCTTCGGATTGAGGCAATAAACACGGACAGAAAAGGAGTTAAAAGTTCACTGGAAGAAAGGAAATTGGCCAGATGAACTCCATAAAATCCAGTTGATTCCATTCCGATTACAACGTATTTGAACTGATGATTTGCAGTAAGGACATCAACAATCAGACTTTCAAGAAGAACTGCACCTTCCTGAGTATTTTCAACAGGTTTCATTTTTATAAAGAACTGCTGATTAAAATCAAGTGCAGAAATAACATGAATACGGGATGCAATATCAATCCCAACAAAAAGCGTTGAGAGGTAATCGATTTTTTCTTTCACGGATAGTCACCACCTTTCATAGCAGAATAAAAAGAATGTAATCATGGCTTGTCCCAGATCACTACACCGGCCTAACCCTCGCGTTATTAGCATTCTCCGGTAAGAAATACCCTGCTGGTGGCTAGATACCGGGATGCAGCATTTGTGTAATAAGTCTTAGCGTAGTATTAGGGCTGCAAGCTTTTTTTTTGGCAATAACAAAATGTTTTGCTGGAGTATTAGAGCAGTGACCACAGCTACAGTTCTTGTAAACTTAATTGTAACATCTGGGACCATGACTATAAAGCAACTTATTAACAATGTAGGTATGACAAGATGACCAACAATTCATCTAATACCTATATCATTAGAAAAAATAAGTCTATAGCCTCTATGATTGAGGTCTATATACTTATAATACGAGGAGTATTAAAAATGTTAGAAAAATTAAAAGAATATGAGAATTTACTTGGTTATAAATACCCTGATGCATATCTAAAGGTTGTTGAACTTAAATTACTTGATTTTGACAACTGGTTTTTAATGAGCTTCGAGCAATTGGTGGACCGAAGGGAGGAACTAATTAAAAGATACCCCGATAGAAATCTGGTTCCTTTTGCTGGAAGATACGATAGCGATGACATTGCATGTTTTGAAATAGATTTTGGCGAAAAAGTATTTATTGTTCACGATTATGCGACTGAAGGATTTGAAAGAAGACAAGAATTTGATGACTTTTGGTCGTGGTTTATTAGCGCTATTAAAGAACTCATTGGAATAGAGTAAGGAAGTGAAATCATGAATTATTCAGAATTAAGTAAGGAAGTATCTTATGCTTTACGTCATGCACCATGGGAGTATGAACTGGAGATGGATGAAAACGGTGGTGTACCACTAGAGCAATTATTAGCTTCTTTACACCTATCTTCAAAATGGGAACATCTTACTGAGAAAGATTTAATGGTAATGATTGAAATATCAGAAAAAAAGCGACATGAAATTTATGATGGTAAAATCAAAGCATTTTATGGACATTCTATACCTATGAAAATTATTAAAGAAGAAAAGATGCCCCCAGAATTTTTATACCATGGAACAGCAAGAAGATTTCTAAATTCTATTAAGGAAAATGGCTTATTACCCCAAAGTAGGCAGTATGTTCATTTATCACAAGACATTGAAACGGCTGAGACAGTAGGGAAAAGGCATGATAATAAGCCATGTATTTTAATAATTAATTCCTTAAAAGCTTGGAATGATGGAATAAAGTTTTATTATGGTAATGATAAAGTATGGTTAGCAGATATGGTACCTTACAAGTACGTTTTAGTAAAATAACAAAATGGTTAGATGACTATAGGCGTTGTTCATAACCCCGTAAATCTTTCACATGAATGGGCATTTCCTGCAAGTGTGACCCCGGTTACGACCCCAATGCCGAATATCCGACCCCTATGATAAGTCCTCTCAGCCCGCATTGCGGGCTGATGTTAGCTGAGTCGGGGAAGTTTTAACCCCGGCTCTTTAACCTGCATCATTTTCGACCCCATGGTTCATCCCTACTTTTGAAGCAAAATAAGGCGAGAATTTACTAGTTAAGGAATTTATAAATGGTTGCGATTGTGCGACTTGAGGGATATGAAAAACTGGTCTATATGCGACATTTTTCTGAAAGAGCAACCGGAAGACGAACAGGAGGCAATAGCAATCCAAACAGTTATCAGGTGCAAAGTTAAAATCTATGTTTTTCAAATTTGCCCAACGAGGTGTTTAATTGCCTGAATGGCATACATGTTCCACCATCGGTTTTAAAGGTCATACAGGGGCAGTATTTTGCGATACAGGGCGAACAAAAAGTGGTATATTAATTCTATTTCACCAGAAGCTTAGTCAGATCATCTACCCTATGGTTCATGGTGAACTATGAATTTACAGGAAATTGGTTCTATGGTAAAATGATGCTGCCGGGGGTTACAGGGGGTGAAAACACTTCTTCTGTAACTCCCTTTTCTGTTTCTTTTTCTGCCGTTCCTTTCTCCTGAAAATAAATCCAGAAATGACTTGCAATCCATTCCATACAGAGTTAACATCAACAACCAATAAAAGAAATAACTTGTTCTTCCACCTATTGGTTTGTTGTAGATAGGCTGTCGCCCCCTTGCGGACTCATAAAGAGTTAACGCTGTCATCTGAGGTTGCCGGTACGGGAACTGATCGGTTGGAAACAAGATCTGGAGGGAGAGAATTGCAGAAAAGAGAAAATCTGCTTTATGTGGGGATTGACCTGCATAAGGAAAGTCATACCGCAGTGATGGTGAATTGCTGGAATGAAAAGTTAGAAGTAGTCGTCATAGAAAACAAGCCCAGTGAATTTAGAAAGCTGGCAGAAAAGGTAAACAGAAAATCCAATCACCTTGGGCTTGAACCCATTTACGGATTGGAGAATGCATACGGCTACGGCAGAAGTTTAGCTGTCTGGCTGATTGAAAAAGGTTACATTGTAAAAGACATTAATCCTGCCCTGGCATATGACCAGAGAAAAAGTGCACCTATGCTCCGTAAAAATGATGAGCATGATGCGTATTGTGTGGCAACGGTTCTGATTAACCAATTGCATACCTTGCCTGATGCAAAGCCAAAAGATAACGAATGGACACTGGCGCAGTTGGTGAATCGGAGAGATTTACTGGTGAAAGACGGTATCCGTTTTAAAAATGGACTTCATGAGCAGATATCTATGGCATATCCCAGCTACAGTAAGTTCTTCAGCGAGATAGACGGGAAATGTGCTATGTATTTCTGGAGGACCTATCCATCCCCTGTTCATTTGCAGGGAAAGACAGCAGAAGACCTAACAATCGAATTTAAGGAAATATCCCGTATTGCCAAGAAAGACAAATCGGAGTTGATTCTGGACTGTGTTCAGAATGATGGAAATACCTTTCGGGAATATCAGGAATCCAGAGATTTTATTACAACAAGTTTGGTACGGGATCTGGAACATCAAAAAAGAAGAATTAGCAGGGCTTGACCAAGAAATCGAGAAAATCCTGCTTAGTTTTGATTATAAACTGACCAGTATGCCCGGAATTGGAACTTCCATAGCCAGTAAGCTTATCGCAGAAATCGGAGATATCCGAAGATTTGCCAGTGCAGATAAGCTGGCAAGATTTGCGGGAGTAGCTCCTGTAAAGTTCAGTTCTGCCGGGAAAGGCAAGGAGCAAAGTTCCAGACAGGGAAACCGCCAGTTACATGGACTGTTTTATTTCCTGGCGGTAACAATGGTTTCCAAGCCAAAGAACGGAATACCCAATCACCCGGTATTTTATGACTATTACTTGAGAAAAATCGGCGAAGGAAAGACAAAGTCTCAAGCGCTAGTCTGTATCATGCGCCGTTTGGTGAACATTGTGTATGGAATGATGAAAAACAAGACGGAATACCGTGAACCGATTCGAGAAGAACAGTAATTTTTCTATTTAAAAACAGCACAAAGACGTGCTATAATTTTTTTAATTGAATACGAAAATTCACCGTTCGTCGCATACCTCAGTACTCCACCTGAGGGGACGGGGAAGATAAAATATGATATTAACGGAAAGTATACGGGCGGAAGAACTCAGAATGAATTAAATGCACTTGAATACGACCCAGCCAAAAAAGCTATAACTAATGGCTCTAAGAACGAAGCTAAGATAGGACTTGATTTAGAGGAAAAAGGTATTATTAGACAATTAGAAAGAAGTCCAGATCCTAAAGCTGAATTTATCGATTCTATAACAGGAAAAAAATATGATGTTAAAAGTTTTGAATCGACTCCGATGGGTTCAGATGGAGTTCCTATAACATCGCCTAGAAAAGGTGCCTTTAAGGCTGAAAATGCGATGAAAAATATAGTAAAAGAGTTTGAAAGAAATGGTAATGATATTGTTATTATTGATAAGTCAAAATTATTACCAGAACATGTAAATGAGTTAACGAATGCCATAGAAGGGGCTGGACTATCCGATAAAATAATTTGGTGGCCGGAGTGATAATATGAAAAGATTAATCAGACACAGTTAAATATTTTTATTCAAAATCATAATTTATATCTTAATACAATTTCAGATCAAAATAAAAAGGGAGAAAGATTGATACTTGATGAGATTGATTTCACTGACAATGATTTGTCAAATTTAGATTTTGTAGAAACATATATCACGAGCTCTCTTTTTAATGGTAATGTGTTTAAGAATACTAATTTTGGAGGCGCAGAATTGTATGATTGTTTTTTTAAAGATATTGAATTCGAAAATTGTAATTTTGGTAAAACAACTTTCAATTATACTAAATTTTTAAGTTCTAAATTCATAAATTGCAACTTGATTGATTTAGAAACTTTAGAAACTCAATTTGAAGAATTATTATTTGAAAATTGTTTTATAAACAGTGCTTTCTCGAATTGTATTGTAAAAGACGTTGATTTTAAAGATTGTACTTTTGCTTCTACAGAATTTTGGCAATGTATTATTGAGAGCTTGAAGTTTTTCATGAAGAAGAAAGATTTAGATATAATAAAGCTCATTAAAGAAATAAATACTGGAACTATTGAAAGACCTACTTTTATAAAAGATCAAGAGGCAGTCGAATATTTTAAAAGTAGATGTATAATGTATAATATTTAGTTTTTTATGGACTTGTGTCAATAATGTGGACACAAGTCCATGTATAATAATTTATTAATAAATTTAATAACCTTTATTCAGTCCATGAATCCATGCTGATAAAGAGAACTTTCTTCCAAAGCAAGTTGTTTTATTAGTGAGTCAAATTTTATTCTAAGTACCTGCACAGTCACCTTAAAAAACCCTTGAACTTGGCTGATTTCAAGGTTGTTACATCCACCTGACAGGTGTCTTTTGTCCAATTTACAGCCACCTAAAAAAATCTATTATTCATTCTAAAAATCCATAAGCAGTCGGCATTGCCGGCTGCTGTGAATCGGCAGGAGCACCATAAGGTGCACCTGCCTTTAACCTGCATCATTTTCGACCCCATGGTTCATCCCTACTTTTGTAGCAAAATAAGGCGAGAATTTACTAGTTAAGGAATTTATAAATGGTTGTGATTGTGCGACTTGAGGGATATGAAAAACTGGTCTATATGCGATATTTTTCTGAAAAAGCAACCGGAAGACGAACAGGAGGCAATAGCAATCCAAACAGTTATCAGGTGCAAAGGGAAAATCCTATGTTTTTCAAATTTGCCCAACGAGATGTTTAATTGTCTGAATGGCATACATGTTCCACCATCGGTTTTAAAGGTTACACAGGAGCAGTATTTTGCGATACAGGGCAAACAAAAAGTGGTATATTAATTCTATTTCACCATAAGCTTAGTCAGATCATCTACCCTATGGTTCATGGTGAACCATGAATTTACATCAAACTGGTTCTATGGTAAAATGGTGCTGCCGGGGGTTACAGGGGGTAAAAAAATACTCCTTCTGTGGCTCCCGTTTCTATTCTTTTTTCTGCCGTTTCTTCTCCTAAAAACAAATCCAGAAATGACTTGCAATCCATTTCATACAGAGTTAACATCAACAACCAATAAAAGAAATAACTTGTCCTACCACCCATTGGTTTGTTGTAGATAGGCTGTCGCCCCCCTTGCGGACTCATAAAGAGTTAACGCTGTCATCTGAGGTTGCCGGTACGGGAACTGATTGGTTGGAAACAAGATCTGGAGGGAGAGAATTGCAGAAAAGAGAAAATCTGCTTTATGTGGGGATTGACCTGCATAAGGAAAGTCATACAGCAGTGATGGTGAACTGCTGGAATGAAAAGTTAGAGGTAGTCGTGATAGAAAACAAGCCCAGTGAATTTAGAAGGCTGGCAGAAAAGGTAAAGAGAAAATCCAATCATCTTGGGCTTGAACCCATTTACGGATTGGAGAATGCATACGGCTACGGCAGAAGTTTAGCTGTCTGGCTGATTGAAAAAGGTTACATTGTAAAAGACATTAATCCAGCGCTGGCTTATGATCAGAGAAAAAGTGCACCCATGCTCCGTAAAAATGATGAGCATGATGCGTATTGTGTGGCAACGGTACTCATAAACCAGTTACATACTTTGCCAGATGCTAAGCCAAAAGATAACGAATGGACACTGGCTCAATTAGTAAATCGGAGAGATTTATTGGTGAAAGACGGAATCCGGTTTAAGAACGGACTCCATGAGCAGATATCCATAGCTTATCCCAGCTACAGTAAGTTCTTCAGCGAAATAGACGGGAAATGTGCCATGTATTTCTGGAAAACCTACCCATCCCCTTTTCATTTACAGGGAAAAACGTCAGAAGACCTAACAATCGAATTTAAGGAAATATCCCGTATTGCCAAGAAAGATAAAGCGGAGTTGATTCTGGACTGTGTTCAGAATGATGGAAATACCTTTCGGGAATATCAAGAATCCAGAGATTTTATCACAACAAGTCTGGTACGGGATTTGGAACATCAAAAAGAAGAATTAGCAGGGCTTGACCAAGAAATCGAGAAAATCCTGCTTAGCTTTGATTATAAACTGACCAGTATGCCAGGGATCGGAATTTCCATAGCCAGCAAGCTGATTGCAGAAATCGGAGATATTCGAAGATTTCCCAGTGCAGATAAGCTGGCAAGATTTGCGGGAGTGGCTCCTGTAAAGTTCAGTTCCGCCGGAAAAGGCAAGGAGCAAAGCTCCAGACAAGGAAACCGCCAGTTGCATGGATTGTTTTATTTCCTGGCGGTAACAATGGTTTCAAGCCAAAGAATGGAGTACCCAATCATCCGGTATTTTATGATTATTACATGCGGAAAATCGGTGAAGGAAAGACAAAGTCTCAGGCATTGGTCTGCATTATGCGCCGTTTGGTAAACATTGTGTACGGAATGATGAAAAATAAGACGGAATACCGAGAACCGATTCCAAAAGAAGAACAGTAATTTTTCTATTTAAAAACGGCACAAAGACGTGCTATAATTTTTTTAATTGAATAAGTAAATTCACCGTTCGTGGCATATCTCAGTACTCCACCTGAGGGGGCGGGTGACGCTATTAAGGGGGGATCTAAGTCTAGTGCGATTTCAGTTACTGAAGCGACACCACCAGGTTCAAGTCATCCTGTTAAAGTGTATACAGATGGCAATGCACAAATCAACACAGGTAAAATTGACACATATATTAGAGGAAACATTAAAGAACCTTCCAATTATGGAGAGTTAAAACAGAGGATTAATGATTTGAAAAAAATACAGAATAATAATCCCTCTGAATTTACTAAAACTATGAAAAAAGAATTAATAGCAGGTGAAAAAACAGTTCATAATTATGAACGTTCCAAGGGGATGGGTGAGTTACTAAATGATGCTGGAATAGTTGATACACCTAAAAATAATGAAATGATAGCAAAGAATATTTTAAATGCAGCAAAAGAAGTTACCCCAGAGAATACAAAGATTGTTAGTTACATTAAAGGAACAAACAAAACCGTATTGGTCGAGAGCTGGTGGATAATAGACAGTGATGGAATACCATATTGCAGCACTATTATATTAAAAGCAGTAAAATGATGAAAGGGGAATCAAAAATGGAAGATGAATATGGTTATATAAGAGACAAAAGTACAGAAGAGTTAATAGCTATTATAGAAAAAAAATTTAATATGGATGTAACTGTTGAAGCAATGATAGAATTGTCAGACAGAGATGAGAAAAAAACTTTAGAATTGGGAATAAAACTGTTGAAAAACAATGAAGGTGATACATACTTTCAAGCGATGATATTTGATATTATATATAGCTTTGATTATTGCAAGGTATTAGAATGCCTTATAGGAAGAGATGATAATATTGAAGCATATTTGATAGGACATATTATGGAAATAATGGCTATTCGAGGTGAAAAAGAATTGCATTCAGAATATATAAATTATATTATTAAGCAATATTGTTTACTTGATGCAAATGAAAAGAATAAAATTGCGGAACAGTATAACGATTTTGTAGATGAGTATAAAGTATCTTTTAAATAATGTTAAGCGATGGAAAAGAAATTTAAATACAAATAATAAAAGCTTTATTGGAATAGAGTAAGGAAGTGAAATTATGAATTTTTCTGAATTAAGCAAGGAAGTATCTTATGCTTTACGTCATGCGCCATGGGAGTATGAATTGGAATTGGATGAAAACGGAGGTGTACCACTAGAGCAATTATTGTCTTCTTTACAATTAAATTCAAAATGGGAAAATCTCACTGTGATAGATTTAATTGAAATGATTGAAAAATCAGAAAAGAAGCGGCATGTAATTTATGATGGTAAAATCAGAGCATTTTATGGACATTCTATACCTATGAAAATTGTTAAAGAAGAAAAGACGCCCCCAGAATTTTTATACCATGGAACAGCAAGAAGATTTCTAAATTCTATTAAGGAAAAAGGTTTATTACCTCAAAGCAGGCAGTATGTTCATTTATCACAAGACATTGAAACGGCTGAGACAGTAGGGAAAAGGCATGATAATAAGGCAGGTATTTTAATAATTGATTCCTTAAAAGCTTGGAATGATGGAATAAAGTTTTATTATGGTAATGAAAAGGTATGGTTAGCAGATATGGTACCTTACAAGTACGTTTTAGTAAAATAACAAAATGGTTAGATGCCTATAGGCGTTGTTCATAACCCCGTAAATCTTTCGCATAAATGAGCATTCCCTTTAAGTGCGACCCCGGTTACAACCCCAATGTTATAAAACCGATCCCGAAAAAAAAAGTCCGCTCAGTCCGCATTGCGGGCTGATGTTAGCCGAGGCGGGGAAGTTTTTGACCCCGGCTCTTTAACCTGCATTATTTTCGACCCCATGGTTCATCCCTGCTTTTGGAGCAAAATAGGGCGAGAATCTTCCAGTTCAGGAATTTATAAATGGTTGCGATTGTGCGACTTGAGGGATATGAAAAACTGGTCTATATGCGACATTTTTCTGAAAAAGCAACCGGAAGACGAACAGGAGGCAATAGCAATCCAAACAGTTATCAGGTGCAAAGTGAAAATCCTATGTTTCAAATTTGCCCAACGAGGTGTTTATTTGCCTGAATGGCATATATGTTCCACCATTGGTTTTAAAGGTCACACAGGGGCAATATTTTGCGATACAGGGCAAACCGAAAGTGGTCTATTGATTCTGTTCCACCAAAAACTTAGCTGGTTCATCTGCCCCATGGTTCATGGTGAACCATGAATTTACATCAAAGTGTTTCTATGGTAAAATGACGCTGCCGGGGGGTACAGGGGGGTAAAAAACACTCTTATTGTAGCCAAATTTTTTCTTCTTTTTTCTGACGTTCCTTCTCCTAAAAACAAATCCAGACAACAACCAATAAAAGAAATAACTTGTCCATCCTCCCATTGGTTTGTTGTAGATTGGCTGTCGCCCCCTTGCGGACTCGCAAAGAGTTAACGCTGTCATCTGAGGTTGCCGGTACGGGAACTGATCGGTTGGAAACAAGATCTGGAGGGAGAGAATTGCAGAAAAGAGAAAATCTGCTTTATGTAGGGATTGACCTGCATAAGGAAAGTCATACAGCAGTGATGGTGAATTGCTGGAATGAAAAGTTAGAGGTAGTCGTCATTGAAAACAAGCCCAGTGAATTTAAAAAGCTGGCAGAAAAGGTAAACAGAAAGTCCAATCATCTTGGGCTTGAGCCCATTTACGGATTGGAGAATGCATACGGCTACGGCAGAAGTTTAGCTGTCTGGCTGATTGAAAAAGGTTACATTGTAAAAGACATTAATCCTGCCCTGGCTTATGACCAGAGAAAAAGTGCACCTATGCTCCGTAAAAATGATGAGCATGATGCGTATTGTGTTGCAACAGTTCTGATTAACCAACTGCATACGTTGCCAGATGCAAAGCCAAAAGATAACGAATGGACACTGGCTCAATTAGTAAATCGGAGAGATTTACTGGTGAAAGACGGTATTCGCTTTAAGAATGGACTCCATGAGCAGATATCCATGGCATATCCCAGCTACAGTAAGTTCTTCAGCGAGATAGACGGGAAATGTGCTATGTATTTCTGGAGGACCTACCCATCCCCTGTTTATTTGCAGGGAAAAACGGCAGAAGACCTAACAGTCGAATTTAAGGAAATAGCTCGTATTTCCAAGAAAGATAAAGCAGAATTAATTCTGGATTGCATTCAGAATGATGGAAATACCTTTCGGGAATATCAGGAATCCAGAGATTTTATCACAACAAGTCTGGTACGGGATTTAGAACACCAGAAAGAAGAATTGGCAGGGCTTGATCAAGAAATCGAGAAAATCCTGCTTAGTTTTGATTATAAACTGACCAGTATGCCGGGGATTGGAACTTCCGTAGCCAGTAAGCTGATTGCAGAAATCGGAGATATTCGAAGATTCCCCAGTGCAGACAAACTGGCAAGATTTGCGGGAGTGGCACCAGTAAAGTTCAGTTCTGCAGGAAAAAGGCAAGGAGCAAAGCTCCAGACAGGGAAACCGCCAGTTACATGGACTGTTTTATTTTCTGGCGGTAACAATGGTTTCCAAGCCAAAGAACGGAATACCCAATCATCCGGTATTTTATGACTATTACATGAGAAAAATCGGCGAAGGAAAGACAAAGTCTCAAGCATTGGTCTGTATCATGCGCCGTTTGGTGAACATTGTGTACGGAATGATGAAAAACAAGACGGAATACCGAGAACCGATTCGAGAAGAAGAACAGTAATTTTTCTATTTAAAAATAGCACAAAGACGTGCTATAATTTTTTTAATTGAATACGAAAATTTACCGTTCGTCGCATACCTCAGTACTCCACCTGAGGGGACGGGTAATATTAAAAAAACTCTTAGTAGCAGAGTAGCAGAAATAAGGGAACAAATGCCAAATAGCAAATTGAGAAATCAAGGTAATATGGCTAGCGCAGATGTGGATATACAAGGAATAAAAAAGGATTTTATTGCACATAGTCAGATAAATAGTTCCACAAGTAAAGGTGCAGAATTGGGAGACTTCTCATACTTAAAGCCAGAATCGGAAAGAATGTTTAGTACATATGTTGAGGCTGGAAAACCAGGAGCAGAATATTCTAGATTTCATGATACTGAGGTTAAAATTTTAGAAGATATTGCTTCACAAATAGATAATCCTAGTATACAGGGGACTATAAATCTATTTACTGAAGCACCTGCATGTCAAAGTTGTACAAATGTAATATTTGAGTTTAGAAGAAAGTTTCCTAATATTAAATTAAATATCTATGCAGGAGAATAGAGAGGAGTTTTGTAAATGATAATGTCTTATATGGAACGAAAAGAAGCAGTACTTGATGATTTTGAAGAATTCTATAATAATATTGGATATCCTTTAAATCAGACTTTATATGCTACAATAGGAGAGGCAGAGTATTCTAAGAGTTACACACAAACTGATGAGTGTTGTATTTATGTTAATTTTGCATTAGTCTTATTAAAACAGAATAAAGAAATTGAATTTATGAAAGCAAGATTGCAAGAACTAATTAACGAAGATAATATGGAATATTACATGAAAGAGTTACAAGAAGAGTTTGTTGATTTTAAAAATGATTTAATGTTACTGAATCATTTACTAAATGAAAAATAATTATGTAATTAGCTTTAAAGTTCCAAAATTGCCGTAGAATAACAATTCTGGGATTTTGGAGTTGGAAATGCATGAAAGATTTATTTAGGTAGTCAAAAATTTCGCTCAAATTAAAAAGGTGAACGGTATATTTTGATAAGAATAAATTGGTGATATTTTATGCGGTGTACCTACACAGCCACCTTTAACCCTTTTAAATTTGGTTGATATCAGAGCAGTGACAGCCATCTAAAAGGTGCCTCTTATCCAACTTACAGCTACCTGTGAAAATACATTATTCCAAATAAAATCCTTATGCAGTCGGCGTTGCCGTCAGCTGTGAATCGGCAGGAGCGCCATAAGGTGCACCTGCCTTTAACCTGCATCATTTTCGACCCCATGGTTCATCCCTACTTCTGAAGTAAAATAAGGCAAGTATTTACCAGTTCAGGAATTTATAAATGGTTGCGATTGTGCGACTTGAGGGATATGAAAAACTGGTCTGTATGCGACATTTTTCTGAAAAAGCAACCGGAAGACGAACAGGAGGTAATTGCAATCCTAACAGCTATCAGGTGCAACGGGAAAAGGCTATATTTTTCTGATTCGCCTAACAAGGCTTTTTATCGCCTGATTGGCATATATGTTCCACCATCGGTTTTAAATGTCACACAGGGGCAGTATTTTGCGATACAGGGCAAACAAAAAGTGGTATATTAATTCTATTTCACCAGAAGCTTAGTCAGATCATCTACCCTATGGTTCATGGTGAACCATGAATTTACATCAAACTGGTTCTATGGTAAAATGGTGCTGCCGGGGGTTACAGGGGGTAAAAAAACACTCTTTCTGTGGCTCCCGTTTCTATTCTTTTTTCTGCCGTTTCTTCTCCTAAAAACAAATCCAGAAATGACTTGCAATCCATTCCATACAGAGTTAATATCAACAACCAATAAAAGAAATAACTTGTCCATCCACCCATTGGTTTGTTGTAGATTGGCTGTCGCCCCCTTGCGGACTCGTGAAGAGTTAACGCTGTCATCTGAGGTTGCCGGTACGGGAACTGATTGGTTGGAAACAAGATCTGGAGGGAGAGAATTGCAGATAAGAGAAAATCTGCTTTATGTGGGGATTGACCTGCATAAGGAAAGTCATACCGCAGTGATGGTGAACTGCTGGAATGAAAAGTTAGAGGTAGTCGTGATAGAAAACAAGCCCAGTGAATTTAAAAAACTGGCAGAAAAGGTAAACAGAAAATCCAATCACCTTGGGCTTGAACCCATTTACGGATTGGAAAATGCATACGGCTACGGCAGAAGTTTAGCTGTCTGGCTGATTGAAAAGGGTTACATTGTAAAAGACATTAATCCTGCCCTGGCTTATGACCAGAGAAAAAGTGCACCTATGCTCCGTAAAAATGATGAGCATGATGCGTATTGTGTTGCAACAGTTCTGATTAACCAACTGCATACGTTGCCAGATGCAAAGCCAAAAGATAACGAATGGACACTGGCTCAATTAGTAAATCGGAGAGATTTACTGGTGAAAGACGGTATTCGGTTTAAGAATGGACTCCATGAGCAGATATCCATGGCATATCCCAGCTACAGTAAGTTCTTCAGCGAGATAGACGGGAAATGTGCTATGTATTTCTGGAGGACCTACCCATCCCCTGTTCATTTGCAGGGAAAAACGGCAGAAGACCTAACAGTCGAATTTAAGGAAATAGCTCGTATTTCCAAGAAAGACAAAGCAGAATTAATTCTGGATTGCGTTCAGAATGATGGATATACCTTTCGGGAATATCAGGAATCCAGAGATTTTATCACAACAAGTCTGGTGCGGGATTTAGAACACCAGAAAGTAGAATTGGCAGGGCTTGATCAAGAAATCGAGAAAATCCTGCTTAGTTTTGATTATAAACTGACCAGTATGCCAGGGATTGGAACTTCCGTAGCCAGTAAGCTGATTGCAGAAATCGGAGATATTCGAAGATTCCCCAGTGCAGACAAACTGGCAAGATTTGCAGGAGTGGCACCTGTAAAGTTCAGTTCTGCAGGAAAAGGAAAGGAGCAAAGATCCAGACAAGGAAACCGCCAGTTGCATGGACTGTTTTATTTTCTGGCGGTAACCATGGTGTCGAAGCCAAAGAATGGAGTACCCAATCATCCGGTATTTTATGATTATTACATGCGGAAAATCGGTGAAGGAAAGACAAAGTCTCAGGCATTAGTCTGTATCATGCGCAGATTAGTAAACATTGTGTACGGAATGATGAAAAATAAGACGAAATATCGGGAACCGATTCCAAAAGAAGAACAGTAATTTTTCTATTTAAAAACAGCACAAAGACGTGCTATAATTTTTTTATTGAATAAAGATTTTCACCGTTCGTCGGATATATCAGTACTCCACCTGAGGGGGCGGGTAAGCTAAAACCATCATTAACTGATGGCAGTAAACCTATTGGAAAGTATTCTCCACCTAATTCACCTGGACTTATTAGACAAAATGAAACTGCAGATTTGCTTGCTTCTAAAGGTTACAAGGTTGAAATGTTAGAGGAAGTTCCGGGTGGAAATGGATATGGAATTAAACTTAATTCAAATCCAGATTTCTTAAATGAAGATAAAGTTTTTGATTGTTATGCTCCTAAAGTAGATACAAATACTAAAGGAATTAAAAAGGAGATATATAATAAGACTAAGAAGCAAACTCCAAATATTGTAGTAAATTTGGATGATTATGCGGGAAACATACCTGAATTAACAGATTCCTTACTAGCAAAAAAAATAGATGGAGATTTAAAATATCTACAAGAATTATATTTTGTTAAAGATGGTGAAATTATTCATATATTTGGGAGGTAAGAATGGAATTTGAGTTATTTTTTAATACAGATTTAAATTATAATAATTTTAAAGATATAATAGTAACGACATTTGCAGAAATTGCGAAAAAAGGTTGATATTAGGAATGATGAGGATGGATATTATTTGAGTCATGATTATTTTAGCATAACAATCTTTAAAGAAACATTTGGTTTAGATATGATAGAAGAAGACTACAATTTAAAAGTTACTTCAAGCATTAGTATAGATTTATTTGCAAAAGCAGTAGAAGAGGGGGCGTTTATTGTTAAAGGTAATAGGGTCTTTGTTAAAGAAAATTGAAGGAGATAGTATTTTTCTGGGAGATTCGTCTACAATTATTTTAAAAAAAGTAGATAATGTAATTTACACTTATAACCATCCAGAACAGTATTATTTTAAAATATCATTTGATGACTTAGGCGAGGGAGTTGCTGTTAAATATATAGAATGAGATGATTATATAGTTTTACATAGTCATTAATCTACTATCGGAGTCGTTCTTTTACCGTTCGTCGCATGTCTCAGTACTCCACCTGAGGGGACGGGTAAGAGTTTAAAAATTTACAATCTACAACTAAGCCGGAACAAGTACATCACTATGCTACTGATAAGAGCAAAACATATACACAATCATTTAAAGATATCACAGATAAATATGAGCTTAATTTAGATGCCGATTGGAACAAGGAATTACTTCCTCATCAAGGAAGACATCCAAATGCTTATCATGATTTTGTATTAGATGAAATGAAGAATATTGATAATGTTGCACAGGGGAATAAGGATATATTTTTAGATTTATATGAAAGCGAGATAAAGAGTATAGTTCGAGAAAATCCCGACATGTTGTATTCAAAATATTGGAAAAATTTAAAGGAGTAAAAGAATGTTTTATAAATTAGTATTTGATATGGATAGAATAGATGATTCTATAAAAGATGGAACAAACACCATTTATGCAGAAACAACTAATTTGGATGAAATAATTTACTTGGATGTCAAAAAAGGATATTTTGATAATATTATCTTATCAGAACGTAATATAGTTGATTGGCCAAATGCTGAATTTTACTATAGTTCAAAAGTATCAAATTTAGAAAGTGATTATTTGTTGAATGTAAAACGATGGCCTATAATTCATGTTAGGGTTATGGAAAAATTTGAGGAAATGGGTATTAAGGGACTACAATACTTTCCAATAAAGCTAGTTGATGTGGTTACTAACAATATTAATAATAATTATGTGTTAATGTATATAAATAATTTTATTGATGCCTTTGATATGGAGAAGAGTAAATATAAATATAATGAAAAAAAATATAATTTATATACATTTATTCCTCAGGCAACTTATTTAAATGATGAAGTATGTAGCCAATATGATATTTTTAGATGTTCAAAAAGTGTAGCTGCCATATATGTCTCTAATAAGATAAAAGAAATAGTTGAAGAAAATAATTGGATTGGATTTGAATTTTATGAACAACCTTAGGAATATGATAAGAGATAATTGGAATTTAAGTGATATAACGGAAATTAGTAATTGATACTCAGGTGTACCTATAAAGACACCTTTGAATTCCTTGAACGTGGCTGATTCTTAAATAGATACAGCCACCTGATGGGTGACTTTTGTCTTATTGACAGCCACCTAATAAAAAAGAAAAGTTTTGACCGAAATCCTTATGCAGTCGGCATTGCCGGCTGCTGTGAATCGGCAGGAGCGCCCCAAGGTGCACCTGCCTTTAACCTGCATCATTTTCGACCCCATGGTTCACCCCTGTTTTGGGAGCAATTAAGGCGAGTATTTGCCAGTTCAGGAATTTATAAATGGTTGCGATTGTGCGACTTGAGGGATATGAAAAACTGGTCTATATGCGACATTTTTCTGAAAAAGCAACCGGAAGACAAACAGGAGGCAATAGCAATCCAAACAGTTATTAGGTGCAAAGGGAAAATCCTATGTTTTTCAAATTTGTCCAACGAGGTGTTTTATTGCCTGAATGGCATATATGTTCCACCATGGGTTTTGAAGTTCACACAGGGGCAATATTTTGCGATACAGGGCAAACCGAAAGTGGTCTATTTATTCTGTTCCACCAGAAATTTAGCTGGTTCATCTGCCCCATGGTTCATGGTGAACCATGAATTTACATCAAACTGGTTCTATGGTAAAATGGGGCTGCCGGGGGTTACAGGGGGGTGAAAAATACTCTTACTGTAGTCCCCTTTTTTCTGACTTTCCTTCTCTCGAAAGCAAATCCAGAAATGACTTGCAATCCATTCCATACAGAGTTAACATCAACAACCAATAAAAGAAATAACTTGTACTTTCACCCATTGGTTTGTTGTAGATAGGCTGTCGCCCCCCCCCTTGCGGACTCATAAAGAGTTAACGCTGTCATCTGAGGTTGCCGGTACGGGAACTGATTGGTTGGAAACAAGATCAGGAGGGAGAGAATTGCAGAAAAGAGAAAATCTGCTTTATGTGGGGATTGACCTGCATAAGGAAAGTCATACCGCAGTGATGGTGAACTGCTGGAATGAAAAGTTAGAGGTTGTCGTCATTGAAAACAAGCCCAGTGAATTTAAGAAGCTGGCAGAAAAGGTGAGCAGAAAGTCCCGTCATCTTGGGCTTGAACCCATTTACGGATTGGAGAATGCATATGGCTATGGTAGAAGTTTAGCTGTCTGGCTGATTGAAAATGGTTACATAGTAAAAGACATTAATCCTGCCCTGGCTTATGACCAGAGAAAAAGTGCACCCATGCTCCGTAAAAATGATGAGCATGATGCGTATTGTGTTGCAACGGTTCTGATTAACCAATTACATACTTTGCCGGATGCCAAACCAAAAGATAACGAATGGACACTGGCTCAATTAGTAAATCGGAGAGATTTATTGGTGAAAGACGGTATCCGTTTTAAGAACGGACTCCATGAGCAGATATCCATGGCATATCCCAGCTACAGTAAGTTTTTTAGCGAGATAGACGGAAAATGTGCCATGTATTTCTGGAAGACCTACCCGTCCCCTGCCCATTTGCAGGAAAAGACGGCAGAGGATCTAACCATTGAATTTAAGGAAATTTCCCGCATTGCGAGAAGAGACAAAGCAGAGTTAATTTTGCATTGTGTTCAGAATGATGGAAATACTTTACGCGAATATCAGGAATCCAGAGATTTTATTACAACAAGTCTGGTAAGGGACTTGGAACATCAAAAGGAAGAATTGGCAGGGCTTGATCAAGAAATCGAGAAAATCCTGCTTAGCTTTGATTATAAACTGACCAGTATGCCAGGAATCGGAACATCCATAGCCAGTAAACTGATTGCAGAAATCGGAGATATCCGAAGATTTCCCAATGCTGATAAGCTGGCAAGATTTGCAGGAGTTGCTCCTATAAAGTTCAGTTCTGCCGGAAAAGGAAAGGAACAAAGCTCTAGACAGGAAACCGCCAGTTGCATGGACTGTTTTATTTTCTGGCGGTAACCATGGTGTCGAAACCAAAGAATGGAGTGCCCAACCATCCGGTATTTTATGACTATTACATGCGAAAAATCGGCGAAGGGAAGACAAAGTCTCAGGCACTGGTCTGCATTATGCGTCGTTTGGTAAACATAGTTTACGGAATGATGAAAAATAAGACAGAATACCGGGAACCGACTCGAGAAGAAGAACAGTAATTTTTTCCTTAAAAATAGCACGAAGATGTGCTATACTTTTTTAAAATGAATACGAATTTTTACCATTCGTCGCATATCTCAGTACTCCACCTGAGGGGGCGGGTGATGATGTAGTAACATACCGGAGAGTTCAAGGTGGTGAAGGTACTACTCCAAATCAGTCAAGCCAGCCACGAGTTAAAGTTAATGAAAATGGTTCCGTTAGTATACAAGATAAAAAAGCGGATCTAAATGTTAGTATAGATAATGGGGAACACTCTAAATACTTTAACGAAGTTAAGAGGGGAGGCACCGGTGAAATAGTAGAATTTGATATGCCAAAATGGTTTGATGATTTTCTGAAAGAAAATACAATACCACAAAACAACTATACTAAAAATCCTCTAAATCAAGGTGGTACTGCTCCAAAACTTGTCGATCCCAATATGCCTGGTAATGCATTTGAACTTCCGACACCATGGACAGAGTGGATTGAGGAATATGCAAAGAATGCTAGGGTAAAATCACCATAGATTTAGTATAAATCATAGGAGGTAAAGGGTTATGTTATTTGAACCAGATGGTATAACTAAAATAATAATAGGAACTAGAATAAATAATGACTTCAACTGGTATATAACGGATAAAGATTTGTGGTTTATGGACTATGAAAATTACATAACGATTACAAGAGAAAATTTGAAAATCTGAAAATTCCTTACAATATGGATAATCATGAGGATCAGAATGAACGGAAAGGATTGCCCATTTTAAACGAAATTTCGATTCATGAATTAAAGCCAAGAATTGATAAGTACAAAGTAACAGTAGATGAGTTGAGGGAATTAATAAAAATGCACTTATCATTTAATAGCAAAGATGATACTTATTATTGCTTTATTCCTGCCCTGTATTTAGATTTTGATGAGAAAAAGTTATATTCTCTTTACACGGAATACGAATCCTTTGAAACTTATGTAGCCAAAGGTTGGAGTGGAAAATACGAAGATTTTCTTAGTAAAATAGAATTAAAAGAAAAATATTGGAATGATGAAAATGGAATACCTATTTTAGATTATAGTAAAGGAGTATCTAATGCATGAGCGATAATAAATTAAGCATTATATCAGAGAAGTTTGAAAGAGCATTTATAGTGACTATAAAGAAGTTACGCGTGATGTACTTTTTTAGGTATAAATAATTATGTAGAGAAGTATAAAAGTGAAAAATAATTCTCCGCCAAACAGGTAAAAATACCTTAGAAGAAAATAATAGTGAACCTTTGAAGATTTGTGAAATTAAATCAATTAGGTTTATGGACTTTCTGCTTTCTTGATTAATTGGTACTATTTTACTGGAGTCGTTCATAACCTCATAACTCTTTCGAATAAATGGGCATTCCGTGCAAGAGCGACCCCGGTTACGACCTCAATGGTAAGAATCCGACTCCTATGAAAAAGTCCTTTCAGCCCGCATGCGGGCTGATGTTAACTGAACCGGGGAAGTTTTTGACCCCGGCTCTTTAACCTGCATCATTTTCGACCCCATGGTTCAACCCTACTTTTGGAGCAAAATAAGGCGAGAATTATCCAGCTAAGGAATTTATAAATAGTTGCAATTGTGCGACTTGAGGGATATGGAAAACTGGTCTGTATGCGACATTTTTCTGAAAAAGCAACCGGAAGACGAACAGGAGTTAATTGCAATCCTAACAGCTATCAGGTGCAACGGGAAAAGACTATATTTTTCTGATTCGCCCAACAAGGCTTTTTATCGCCTGATTGGCATATATGTTCCACCATCGGTTTTAAATGTCACACAGGGGTAATTATTTGCGACACAGGGCAAAACGAAAGTGGTCTATTGATTCCATTTCACCAGAAACTTAGCCAGATTACCTACTATCCTATGGTACATGGTGAACCATGAATTTACAGGAAACTGGTTCTATGGTAAAATGGTGCTGCCGGGGGTTACAGGTGGTAAAACACTTCTTCTGTAACTCCCTTCTCTGCTTTTTTCTGACGTTCCTTCTCCAAAAAACTAATCCAGAAATGACTTGCAATCCATTCCATACAGAGTTAACATCAACAACCAATAAAAGAAATAACTTGTTCTTCCACCTATTGGTTGGAAACAAGATCTGGAGGGAGAGAATTGCAGAAAAGAGAAAATCTGCTTTATGTGGGGATTGACCTGCATAAGGAAAGTCATACCGCAGTGATGGTGAACTGCTGTAATGAAAGGGCATTATCCTGTTACCAGAGATTATATAATAGAAAGCAAGTGAAAAACGGGAAACTCGAAATGCTATTGACCCCTTATATTACACAAAGTGACATGATTTTACCAAAAGTTACATGTATCGCGTTAATTATTACATTAAGCACATTTTTGTTATCTTTTGTTGTATAGTATATTATATTATGCCCTTTATTACGGCATACAGGAAAAGAAGCTATCTTACTTAAGAAAAAGGAGTCTTAGAAAATGATTATTTGGGGATATGGAAAAGTTACAAGAGATAGAATTGGTGGAGTATTCAAAAGAAGATGTGAACATTGTAATGTGGATTTAGTATGGGAGTTATGTAAAAGGACAACTTGGTTTACTATATTTTTTATACCAATTATTCCTTACCAAGTAGTATATTGCATTGAATGTCCTATTTGTGGCAGTTATATGGAAATCACAAAAGAAAGGTTTCTTATGATCAATGAGGAAATTATGAGAAAAAAGGAAAGTGGTTACGTTATGTATGATACGTATGAAACGTATTATGCTAAGTAAGTTGAGTAAGGTCAAAAATTTACTTTAAGAATAAATATATATGAAACAGGATTAAAAAAAAGGATGCTCACAGCAGATGAGGTCCTTTTTTAGTTGAACTAATGAAATTTCTTACCAGTTCCCATTTATACAACAAAACTACATTTATTTAACGTTTTCTTTATACGCAAAAGATCCAGTCTCATCATCTATCCCGTATTAATAGTCCGTATATATTTCCGTATAATTGTAAAAAAAACGTAAAAGAATGTCGAAAAATAGTTAAAATTCTGCATGTTAAATATTTAACTTGTTCAAAACGGTAAGTTTTCATATTCTTCTGGAATGGTTTTCCATGTTTTACTTTTATTTGTTAAATCTGTACAAATTGTACACAAAACAAAACATTGACATCCCTTTTTCGTGTGATATAATGAGCACGAATTGATCAATTATGTAATTTGACATCTTAGGTTTCGACATTTTATATAACTAAAAAGTAATTTTTACGGGATTCTTGTCAGAAATTATAAAAAGTAAGGTGATGAATGTATGGGTGCGATTACGGTATTGGTATTATTTCCTCTTTTGGCAGCGCTTGCTGTGCTTTTAGTGAAAGAGGACGAAGTAAGAAGCAAAATTGTCCGGGTGAGTGCATGCATAACAGCTGCTTTGACGCTGGTTGTTGTCTGTACGTTTTTCCGTAAGGGAATCACTTATTCCTACCGTTTGGAAACTGCAATCGATTTAGTTATGGCAGTGGTGGAAGTGGTACTTGCCGCTTATATTATTACAATTGGTATCCGTTATAAAAATTATGCTATTTCTGTTCTTTCCTTTCTGCAGACTGCAGCCATACTCTGCTTTGAACTGACCGCAAAGAGGCAGATCGAAGTGGAGAATGCGATTGTCTTTGATAAACTTACTGCAATCATGGTAGTAATCGTGGGAGTGGTAGGCAGCCTGATCTGTATTTATGCGGTGGGGTATATGAAAACATATCATGTACACCATGCTGAATATGAGGATCGTAAGGGTTTCTTCTTTGCAGTTTTATTTCTATTCCTTTCCGCAATGTTTGGTATTGTACTAAGTAATCAGCTTACCTGGATGTATTTTTGCTGGGAGCTGACTACCTTCTGCTCCTATTTACTGATCGGGTACACAAAAACGAAAGAGGCAAGAAACAATTCATTTCGTGCACTTTTCATTAACCTCTTAGGAGGAGCAGCATTCGCTGCCGGCATTATTATTATCGGTGTGAGCAGACATACACTGGAATTATCTGTATTTACAGCACAAAAACCAGATGCATACCTTATGATTCCCGTATTTCTGCTGTCTCTGGCAGCACTTACCAAGTCGGCACAGCTGCCGTTTTCTTCCTGGCTGCTTGGCGCCATGGTTGCACCTACCCCCACATCTGCTCTGCTCCATTCGGCTACCATGGTTAAAGCAGGCGTGTATTTAATTATCAGACTTGCACCCCTTCTTGGTGCATCGCCAGTGGGTAAGACAGTCACACTTGTAGGCGGAGTCACATTTTTGGCATGTTCCTTTATGGCGATTTCCCAAAGCGATGCCAAGAAGGTTCTTGCCTATTCCACACTGGCAAACCTGGGACTTATCGTTATCTGTGCCAGCGTTGGAACGGAAGAGTCCATCTGGGCAGCAATCCTTTTAATTATCTTTCATGCAGTATCAAAGTCCCTGCTTTTTATATCCGTTGGCTCTGCGGAACACCAGATTGGAAACAGGAATGTAGAAAACATGGATCTCCTTCTTGGGATTTCAAGAAAGCTGGCACTGTGTATGATGATTGGTATTGCAGGCATGTTCCTTGCTCCCTTTGGTATGCTGATTTCCAAATGGGTGGCAATGAAAGCATTTATTGACTCCAATAATATTCTGATAGTAATTATTCTGGCTTATGGCAGCGCAGCGACTCTGTTTTACTGGACCAAGTGGATGGGGAAACTGGTGTCAAAAGTTAATATGAGACAGCAAAGTAAAAATGAATTTCACTTAGATGAGGAGATTCCCATTACAATCCTTGCTGGTCTGGTGGTAATATCCTGCTTCACATTTCCCATCGTATCTAAATATGCCCTGATTCCCTATTTAAACGAAGTTTTTATACGTCGGGCTTCGATGCCCATCGGAGAGGGAGATATCAAGCTGATGCTTTACATGTTAAGTATGCTTATTATTCTGCCAATCAGCTTTATACCGGTTTATAAAAATGATAAACGTAGAAGAGTTCCCATTTATATGGCAGGAGAAAATACGGGAGATAATGAGACCTTTTACGGTGCCTGCGGGACTAAGCAGCAGGTGGAACTTCATAACTGGTATATGGACAGCTATTTTGGAGCAAAGAGGTTATCCTTCTTTAGTGACATTTTATCTTTTGTCATTCTCGTTTGGGGAGTGATACTGCTGATCGGAGGGATTGCATCATGATGAGCGTTCTAAGAATTATCGGAATAATAATTCTCGCACCTGTGGTGGGCGGTCTGCTGACCGGCATCGACCGTGTTATCACTGCCCGTATGCAGGGCAGGCAGGGTCCTCCTGTTTTACAGCCGTTTTATGATGTGCTGAAGCTGATGCAGAAGGAATCCATTGAGGTCAATTCCATGCACCGTTTTTTCGTGTATGTATCAATGGTATTTGCTGTGTTTACCACAGTCATCATGCTTTCAGGCGGCGATATTTTATTGGCAATCTTTGCACTGACACTTGGATCTGTATTCTTTGTTCTGGGAGGATACGCGTCAAATTCTCCATATAACACCATCGGATCGGAGCGGGAGCTTTTACAGATTATGGCTTACGAGCCTATGGTGCTTCTTACCTGCATTGGTCTTTATTATGCGGAAAAAAGCTTCTTTATCAAAGATATTGTCATGACTGACAAACCATCCATTCTTTATCTGCCCGGAGTTTTCATCGGACTGGTCTTTGTCCTGACATTTAAACTGAGAAAATCACCCTTTGATTTAAGCATGTCCCATCATGGACACCAGGAGATCGTTAAGGGTATTACCACCGAATATTCCGGAAAGGATCTGGCTGTGATTGAGGTAACCCATTGGTATGAGGTGATCATATCATTATCTCTTGTTTATGTATTTTTTGCCACCTCTGCACCTGTCAGCCGATTGGTTGCTGCAATTGTGTGTCTTGGTGTGTATCTGTTTGAAATAATTGTGGATAACTGTGCAGCAAGGCTGAAATGGCAGCATGCACTTAATTCCGCGTGGATTGTTACGGGAGTAATGGGTACGGTGAATCTGGTGATCCTTTCATTTTTTATGAAATGAAATCCCGGGAAAATTAAGGAGAGTGCGTATGAATTTGAATGTGGTTAAGAAATCACCATGGATTCTGCATTATGACGGCACAAGCTGCAATGGCTGTGATATCGAAGTACTGGCGTGTCTGACACCATTATATGACGTGGAACGTTTTGGGATTATCAATACCGGAAATCCCAAGCATGCGGATATCTTACTTATCACCGGCAGCGTCAATGAACAGAATATTCCGGTTGTGAAACAGCTTTATGAACAGATGCCGGAACCCAAAGCAGTGGTAGCAGTTGGAATCTGTGCTACCTCCGGTGGTATTTTCGCAGAATGCTATAACGTAGCTGGTGGAGTAGATAAGGTAATTCCTGTTGATGTATATGTGCCTGGATGCGCAGCACGGCCGGAATCCATTATTGATGGAGTAGTGAAAGCCCTTGATATTCTGGCTGAGAAGAAAGCGATGCCGAAAAAGCGGATTGGAGAAAAATGAAAGAACAGATATTAAAAGAAATCTCCCCCAATGATCTGCTGACGGAGATTATGAAAATAAAAAACGATGGTTACCGGCTGGTAGCGATTACCTGCACCAATAAAAATGGAATGGAATTAACCTATTCCTTTGATAAGGATTATGAGTTGCTGAATATCCGGCTGACCACAGATACAGAAACTGAGCTGCCAAGTATCAGCATTTTATATCCCTATTCGTTTCTCTATGAGAATGAGATAAAGGAATTGTTCGGAGTAAAAATAACAGGCATCATGCCGGATTTCAATGATAATCTTTATAAGATTCCGGTGAAGACACCATTTGGCGTGAACGAATAGCTGGCTGTGGCAGCCTGCAACAGTATGGAGGTTATTTATGGGAAATAGGACAATTGTTCCGTTTGGTCCGCAGCACCCGGTGCTTCCGGAGCCGATCCACCTGGATCTGGTGCTGGAGGATGAAACGGTTGTAGAAGCAATTCCTAGAATTGGATACATTCACAGAGGCTTGGAAAAGCTGGTGGAAAAAAGAGATTATCAGCAGTATTGTTACGTGGCAGAACGAATCTGCGGAATCTGCTCGTTTATGCATGGGATGGGATATTGTATGTCCATTGAGCGTATTATGGATGTGGAGGTACCGGAGCGGGGCGAGTTTTTTACGCACAATCTGGGCAGAACTGTCAAGGCTTCACAGCCATCTGCTCTGGCTTGGACTTCTGGCTGATGCCTTTGGATTTGAAAGTCTGTTTATGCAGTCCTGGAAGTTAAGGGAACAGGTTCTGGATATTTTTGAAGAGACTACAGGCGGACGTGTCATTTTCTCCGTATGTGATATCGGAGGAGTAAGAAAAGACATCAGTCCCGAGACGTTAATGAAGATTAAAACAGTTTTAACTGAGATGGAAAAGGAATTAAGAGACAACCAGTGTCTTTATCAACGATACCACAGTGAAGCTGCGCACCAAAGGCGTGGGAGTCCTGACAAAACAGATGGCATTTGATTTAGGCGCAGTAGGTCCTATGGCAAGAGCAAGCGGAATCGAAATGGATATGAGAACACAGGGATACAGTGCATATGGCAGGCTGGATTTTAAACCAATTACCAATGATGGCGGTGACTGTTATGCCAGAACCAGGGTAAGAATCAAGGAAATGTTCCAGTCAATCGATTTAATCAGGCAGTGTATTAATATAATCCCTGGCGGTGATATCAACGTGAAAGTAAAAGGAAATCCAAACGGAGAACAGTTTATCCGGCTGGAACAGCCCCGTGGTGAGGTTGTTTATTATACTAAGGCAAACGGAACCAAGTTTTTAGACAGGGTAAGAGTCCGGACTCCTACCTTTGCTAATTTGCCTGCATTGCTTGAAACTCTAAAAAACTGCTCGCTGGCAGACGTACCCATATTGATTCTTACCATAGATCCCTGTATCAGCTGTACGGAGCGGTAACCAACGGATGTACAGCCAAACAGGTAACAGGATAACATGTAAATGCTGTCATAAGCAGCAGAATCGAGGGTATTATGTCTGTATTTAAGATGTCAAAGACACTGTTAAAGAATATATTCCATGGTCCCTATACCGTGCCATACCCGGTAAAGAAGAAAGAAACCTATGAACGGACCAGAGGAAAAATTGGAATTTCCATCGATGACTGTATTTTCTGCGGTATGTGTGAAAGAAGATGTCCTACCGGGGCGATTCAGACAGATAAGGCAAAGACGTCATGGAGCATTGAACGGCTGAAATGCATCCAGTGCGGTTACTGCAGTGAGGTCTGCCCGAAAAAATGTCTTACCATGGAAAATCAGTACACAGCACCATCATATGGGAACGTAAGGGATGAATACGTAAAATGCACGAATATCCAATCACCAGGCGAATCATAGAAATCGCCGGAGAATACGCAAAGGAGAATGGTGCATCTGAGGTAAAGGTGATTAATCTGGTTGTGGGAGATTACTGCGGTTATGTGGCCAGCTCCATTGAGCTGTATTTTGAGCTGATCGCGGAAGGAACTCCATGTGAGCACGCAAAGCTTCATATCGAGAGAGTAGTTCCAAAACTGCGGTGTACAGACTGCGGCCAGCTGTTTGTCAGAAAGCCATTTACCTTTGAATGCCCCCTTTGTAAGGGGGAAGGAACACCCACTGAAATAGGACAGGAATTTTACATTAAATCCATTGAAGTTCAGGATTTAAATGAGCCGTAAAGAGGCTTGTTTTACGAAAGGCAGGAAGGTTGTCATGTCAGAAAATAAAGAAATTGAAATCATGCAGTCTGTCTATGATAAAAATGACCAGGTTGCAGCTAAGATCCAGGCTTCCCTGACAGAGAGCGGTATTTTTGCCGTCAATGTAATGGGAGCGCCGGGAGCGGGAAAAACCACTTCTCTCATTCAGCTGATTAAACGTATGGAAGAAGTAACTGCTTATGTAATTGAGGGTGATATCGAGGCGGATTTTGATACAAAAACCTTACAATCTCTTGGTGTAAAAGCGATTCAGATCAACACCGGCGGAGCCTGCCATCTGGATTCTCCGTTAATCGGACAGGCGGTAGAGGATCTTCACATCAGTGACGGAGTGCTGTTTATTGAAAATATCGGAAATCTGGTTTGTCCTGCCGAATTTATGATTGGTGAGCATGCAAAAATGCTCATATCCACTGTAACAGAGGGAAGCGACAAGCCTTATAAATATCCCCTGGCATTTGAAAAGGCAGATTTAATTCTGTTAAACAAATGTGATCTTTTGCCATATGTAGACTTCGATGAAGACTTTTTCATGAAGGGAGTACGGGCATTAAATAAAACAGCTCCGGTGATCAAGGTCTCAGGAAAGACCGGAGAAGGTTATGAAAAGGCAGCAGAATGGATAATGGAAAAAATAAAGAAACAGCAGTAAAAATTAAAGTTTGCGGTATTGTACAGGGGGTTGGTTTCCGACCCCTTGTTTATCGTGCAGCCAGGGAACTGGGGCTGAAAGGCTGGGTACGTAACGTTGGCGGTGATGTGGAAATTGTGGCACAGGCATCAAAAACAGCACTGGACCGGTTCTTAACTGATTTAAAAGAAAATAAAGATCAAAGATATGAGATTTTAAATATGGAGCTGAAAGAGCTGCCAGTCTCTGCTCTTGATAATTTTGCTATTATACCAAGCGGTGAAGCAAAAGAATTTTCCATGATACCCGCAGATTTGCCGGTCTGCCCGGAATGCCTGAAAGAACTTGCTGATCCATCGGACAGAAGATATGGCAATCCGTTTATCAGCTGTATGGCGTGCGGTCCCAGATACACCATAATAGAAGAAATGCCCTATGACAGAGACAACACTGTTATGAAGGATTTCCCCATGTGCAGTGCCTGCAATAAGGAATACACCTCTCCCGAAAGCAGACGGTTTCATGCGCAGACAATTTCCTGTAATGACTGCGGACCCTATCTTATATACCAGGATAACAGGCAGCGGGAGGCAGAAGAACTTACTGACCGGGAGGCCTTAAAAAAAGCCGTAAAAGTGCTGGAAGATGGCGGAATCGTGGCAGTGAAAGGAATCGGAGGTTATCACCTGGTGTGTTCTCCTTTTCTCGAGACATCGGTAGTCCGGCTGCGCCAATGCAAAGGTCGGGAAGAAAAGCCTTTTGCCGTTATGTTTCACTCTGTTTCAGAAATAAAGAAGTATTGCGATGTTTCGAAAGAAGAGGAAATACTGCTTACATCCAAAGCAAGACCCATCGTACTGTTACCCATGCAGGAAGACTTAATGGCTCCGTCCACCAATAAGAAAAGCCTGTACTGCGGAGCATTTTTACCCTATACGCCCCTTCAGCATCTGCTGACGGAAGAACTTGGCCCCCCTTATTATGACAAGCGCCAATGTATCAGGACAGCCAATTATCCGTGAAGATGATTGTATCTGTTCTCTTTCGGATCCATACCTTGATGGAGTATTGTATCATAAAAGGAGAATTGTAAGATCCGTAGATGATTCTGTTGCTAAGATCGTGGCAGGCGGTCCCCAGCTAATAAGAAGGAGTCGGGGATATGTTCCTTATCCGGTTTTTCTGCAAAAAGAAATAGCAGGGGAAGCAGAGGTTTTTGCTGCGGGAGGAGATTTGAAAGCGGCTTTTTGTCTCAGTCGCGGGGCGAAAGCAGTTGTATCCCAGTATTTTGGTGATTTGGAAGAATGCAGTGTTATGGAGGAATATAAAAAATCCTACAAAGATCTGACACACCTGTTAAACATTACCCCGAAGCTGGCAGTTTGTGACATGCATCCCAATTATTACTCATCTCGTTTTACCCAGAGTCTGATGCTCCCTATGGTGAAAGTTCAGCATCATCACGCCCATATTGCTTCTGTTATGGCGGAGCATGGACTAAAAGGCCCTGTGATAGGCGTGGCATTTGACGGAACCGGCTATGGAACCGATGGGAGCATATGGGGAGGTGAATTCTTGATTTGCCATGGAACGGAATTTGCAAGGGCTGCTCATTTGAGCCCGTTCCCGATTCTCGGAGGAGATCAGTCCATGCGGGATGGGAAAGACCGCAGTCTGTTATCTCCATCATGCAGGTCTTGACAGTTCCTTTCCAGATGAAAGAAAACAGCTGATAACGGCTGCTCTGGATCAAAGAATTAATACTGTTTTAACATCCAGTATGGGCAGGCTCTTTGATGCGGCCGCCTCTGTCCTTCAGATTGCCCACGAGAACAGGTATGAGGGAGAATGCGCCATACTGCTCGAACGGGAGGCTGAAATTGCCAGAAGAGAACATATAAAACCTCCGTCTCTGCCATTTCTCATAACAAAAGAGGAGGGCGTTTTAAAACTGGACCCCAGGCCATTTTTTGAAGCAGTTGTAGACTGCAAAGACAGAACGAAAACCGGCGCGCTGGCTCTGGGTTTTCACCATGCAGCAGCAGAAGGAATTACAGAAATCTGTGAAATGCTGAGAAGCTGTTACCATACCAGTGATGTGGCACTGAGCGGAGGCGTATTTCAGAATACGGTACTTACAGAACTGACGCTTACTCTTTTAAAGGAGAGAGGCTTTCGGGTATACCTAAACCGCCTTGTCCCTCCGGGGGGACGGCGGACTGAGTCTTGGACAGATCTACTTAGGCAGAGAACATTGGAAGGAAGGCAACATGTAACTGGAAGAAAGGAGAAAATCTCATGTGCGTTGCAATACCAGGAAAAGTCATAGAAATACGGGGAGATTATGCAAGAGTGAATGTTATGGATAATATCACCGATGTGAATATAAAGCTTGTGGATGCTGGAATCGGAGATTATGTTCTTATTCACGCAGGCTGTGCCATAGAAGTAATAAGCGGGGAAATGGCTGATGATATCTTAAGCCTTTTTTCAGAACTTCAGGAGGACAGGTATGAAGATCCAGGAAGTGATTGATGAACTGAAATCTTATGACGGGAAACCGGTGAAGATCATGGAGGTGTGCGGAACCCATACTTCCAGCATTTTAAAAATGGAATCAGAAGTATGATATCTCCTAAAATTAAACTGATTTCCGGCCCTGGCTGCCCGGTTTGCGTTACCTCAGCTGCTTATATCGACCGACTGACAGAATTTTCCTTAAAGGAGGATCACTGTGTTCTGACCTTTGGCGATATGATGAAAGTGAAAGGCAGCAGCATGTCCTTAACAGAAGCAAAAGCGGCAGGAGGAAAAGTAAAAATACTCTATTCTCCATTAATGGCTTTAACGGAGGCCAGAGAGCATAAAAATATCCAGTATCTGTTTGCAGCTGTAGGGTTTGAGACGACCGCACCCATCTATGCTATCATGATGGAGGAAATGAAGGAAAAAAACATTACCAATCTGAAACTTTTAACTTCTGTTAAAACAATCGTACCGGCCCTTTCCTATATCTGTGAGAGAGAGAAAAATATCGATGCATTCTTAAGCCCTGGCCACGTCAGCGTGATTACGGGGGCTGACATCTACCGGGAGCTGGCAGAAAAATACAAGAAGCCTTTTGTAATTGCAGGCTTTGAGGGTGAACATATTCTGGCAGCTGTCTATGAAATTATGAGGCAGTTAAAAACAGGTCGATATGAAGTGAAAAATATGTACGCCACTGCGGTAAAGGAAAATGGCAATAAAAAAGCCCGTTCCCTGCTTTCGGAGTATTTTGAACAGGGAGATGATTTCTGGCGGGGGATCGGTATCATTGAAAATTCCGCTTTAAGGCTGAAGAAGAAATATGAGATTTTTGACGGGGGCAGCCGTATTGAGGGCGTAAACGAGGAAATGCCCAAAGGGTGCAAATGTACAGACGTAATTCTGGGCCGTAAGAATCCGGCAGAATGTCCGTTGTTTAAGACGGCCTGTACGCCGCTTCATGCGATTGGCCCTTGTATGGTGTCATCGGAAGGAGCCTGCGGGATCTGGTATCAGAATTCCTAACAAATCCATTTCACAATTGCAGACGAAAGGAGAAGGACAGAAGTTATGAAAATTGATATGTCTTACGGCAGCGGTGGTAAGCAGACCGGTGATCTCATTAATCAGGTTTTTTTAAAGCATTTTAATAATAAAACGTTAAACAGACTGGAAGATGCTGCAGTGCTGTCTGTTAAGGGGAAAATCGCCTACACAACAGATTCCTTTGTTGTTACCCCTCTGTTTTTTAGAGGAGGAAATATTGGTAAGCTGGCAGTGTGCGGGACCGTGAATGATTTATCCATGATGGGAGCTGTTCCCAAATATCTCACTGCAGGTTTTATTATAGAAGAAGGAACTGAGCTGGAAACCATAGAGGAAATCGCCCGCACCATGGCTGTAACTGCAAAAGAAGCGGGAGTCCGGATTGTAGCAGGCGATACCAAGGTAGTAGATGGAAATGGCGGAGTTTTTATTAATACATCTGGTATTGGGGAAGTAATGAAAGGTGGTATCAGTATCTCTCACTGTAAACCAGGTGACGCCATCATTTTATCCGGAAACTTAGGAGAGCATCATGCGGCGATTCTTTCCCACCGCATGGGTATTGAAAATCAGATTGCCAGTGATTGTGCACCACTTAATTCCATAGTCCAGAACTTATTGGACAGCCAGATCAGGGTTCACTGCATGCGTGATGTGACCAGAGGCGGTCTTGCCACCGTATTAAATGAAGCAGCAGAGCAGTCTTCATGCAGTGTGGAGATCTGGGAGGAGGCTCTTCCCGTTAGTCCCGAGGTGAAAGGCTTCTGCGGTATCCTGGGTCTGGATCCTCTCTATATGGCAAATGAGGGAAAGATGATAGCGGTTGTTCCGGGAAATCAGGCCGAAAAGGCGTTAAAAGCAGTGCAGAATAGTAAATATGGGACAAATGCAAGATTAATCGGAACAATTCTTGAAGGAAACGGAGTCAGAATGAAAACCAGGCTTAATGGTCTTCGAACCATTGATCTTTTATATGGAGAAGGTCTTCCAAGAATCTGTTAGTGTAAGTAAAGAGGTCAGCTTATAAAAAAGCCGGCTTCTTTTTTTATTACTAGAATAAATTTTATTGACGTAGTAACAACTTATTTGTTATAATGAAGTTGTTTCTTTTGGAGCAAAAGGAGAATAAATATATGGAAAAAGAAAAAAAACGTCAAATATCACTACAGCGGGCAGATGAACTGAAGGGGAGGATTGAAGATTTTCTTGAGGCAAGGAAATCAATTTCGACTGGTATTAGCAAAGAAGATGTGCTGAAGGAACGGAAAAACAGAATACTTCATATTTATTCGGCAACGGAAGAGGACTGGAATGATTACAAATGGCAATTGAAAAACAGAATTACAGATGTGGAGAGCTTAAGCCGGATTCTTCCTGTCAGCGAAAAAGAGAAGCAGCTGATACAGGAAGTGGGGGAAAAGTTTCGGTGGGCAGTATCCCCGTATTACCTAAGTCTTGCAGATCCGGACGACAGCTTTGATCCCATACGCCTGATGAGTGTCCCCAACTACAAGGAGCTGGAAGACAGCTGTACGGATTTAGATCCTATGGCAGAAGAGTATACCAATCCAGCCGGATGTATTACCAGACGGTATCCGGACCGCCTGATTATCAATGTTACCAATGAATGTGCCATGTACTGCAGGCACTGCCAGAGACGGCGCAACATTGGGGAACAGGATGTCCACAATTCCCGTGACAAGATTTTAGAATCCATTCAATACATCAGAGAGAATGAGGAAATCAGGGATGTTCTTATTACAGGGGGGGAGATGCGCTCACTCTGTCAGATCAGCAGCTGGAATGGATTATCAGCCAGTTAAAGGAGATTCCTCATGTGGATTACATAAGGCTTGGCAGCAGAATTCCCGTAACCATGCCCCAGAGAATCACCAAAGAGCTTTGCGATATGTTAAAGAAATACCACCCTATCTATTTAAACACTCATTTTAATCACCCCATGGAGATCACTGAAGAATCAAAAGCAGCCTGTGAAAGGCTTGCAGATGCAGGAATCGTTCTGGGAAATCAGGCAGTTTTGTTAAATGGTATTAACAATGACAAATTTGTAATGCGTGTGCTCAACCATGAATTGTTAAAGTGCAGGGTACGGCCATATTATATTTTTCATGCGAAGCACGTTCAGGGAACCACCCATTTCAACACATCCATTGAAGATGGCATTGAGATTATGGAATATTTAAGAGGATATACCTCCGGTATGGCAATTCCCACATTTATTGTCAATGCGCCAAAGGGGCAGGGCAAAACCCCCATATTCCCCAATTACATTATTTCCAGAGGTCCGGGTTATGTAAAATTCAGAACCTGGGAAGGCAACGTAGTCAAATATGAGGATCATGAGACGAAGGACATTCATGAACTTCTCTGATTCATAAAAAACCGCTGATCCAGATGCGATGTTTCATTTGCCAATGGATCAGCGGTTTTAGGCGTAGCCGGAATTTTGGTTGAGAAATATAAAGTTCCTCTGCCACCTTCGCAATATGTTCTGTTCTGGATCAAGCGAATACAGCTGCACTGTGACAAATAAAATAATAGTCCAGATAGGATATATCTCTATGCTGGACTATTATCTATTTTAACCGTTTACTGCCTGGCGTTTCATTTGTGTAATAGCTTCGATGACCGGTGGCAGATATAATATTACGATAGTTACAACCATCTCAGGAATAATATAGGTAGCGTTATATCCAAAGGTATATAAAAGCGGGTTCATGCCTTCCGGCGCATAGGAAGCAAAAAATATGTAACCGGAAATAACATGGCATAAATACCTGCCTAAAACACCTGTGATATATCCTGGAATCAGTCCGTATTTTCTGTTATGAAACAATCCGGAAAGGCCCAGGCACCCGAATGCTATGGGATAGTCCAGGAGAACCTGAACGGGAGCGTAAATATATGGCCCCATAATAAACTGAAGAATTCCGTATGCCACTCCTGTCATGATTCCGGCTTTAACACCGTAGATATAGCCAATCAGACAGATAAACAGCATGGAAAACAATGTGATGGAACCTCCGAACGGAAGTGAGGCAAACTTGATGAAAGAAGCCACCATAGCCAGTGCCATCGCACCTGCGCAGGTTACCATCTGCCGGGTTTTCAGCTGTCTGGTCGGAAGTGTTTTGCCAGTAAGCAGATGAATTCCCAGTAAAATTATTAATAGTGCTGCAATCACCAGTCCGTAACCGGCTGGCTTTAAAAGGTATTCTCCGGATTCCTGAGAATAGGATAGAAAAAATGACATAAAAAACCTCCTTCGTATGCACAGGAGGGGACTACTACTATTGCTTCCTTCCGCCGGCATTGTCCGGTTCAAGTAGTAAGGGTCAGGTAAATACCATTCTCAGCCTAAGGCTCCCCCAGCGTGTCATAATTTTTTCATTTCGGTGTGAGTATAACTGAAATAAAAGGGAATGTCAAGTTATTTAAGCCTGTAAAATAAGTATAAAAAAGTAAATTAAGCACAACCTAGTAAAGCAGTGCATCATTGCATTTTTTCAATTAAAAAATACAGATGCGGAGGTTGTATCTATGACAGGCTTTATCATTGCTCTGATATCAGGAGCGCTAATGAGCATACAGGGAGTATTAAATACGGGAGTGTCCAAACAGACAAGCATGTGGGTTTCCACAGGCTGGGTTCAGCTGACCGCTTTTTTAACCTGCCTCATTTTATGGTATTTCTCAGGGAGGGACGATATTTCAGCCCTTCTTTCGGTTCACCCCAAATACATGCTGATCGGAGGCATTATCGGTGCATTTATTACTTATACAGTTGTAAAAAGTATGGGGACGTTAGGTCCGGCAAAAGCAGCACTGATAATAGTATTATCCCAGATCGTGGTGGCTTATGCAGTGGAGGTATTTGGATTATTTGGCGTAGAAAAAGTTGGATTTGAGTGGAAAAAACTGATTGGGGCAGTTGTAGCCATCATAGGCATTATAATCTTTAACTAATTTGGAAATAGTGCTTGTATTTACTTATTTCTTTAGGTAGAATAGGTACAAGGGCTGAGGATGGGATCCTTTTTTGCAAAATTTTGTAAAGGGAGGATTCCATGAACTATCATAGGATTAAGATCGCAGCCATAGCTTTCTGCGTAATTATATGCAGTATTTGCTATGGCTTAAACAGAAATCATAAATACCGGGAAGAAGGATTTGTTTCCATTCAGGAGACGCCTGCATCGTCACAAGAGGAATTTTTAGCCGGGGATTTAAAAGAAACATCAAAAGAACCGTTACGTATTTGCTATGTACATATATGCGGAGAGGTGGCTTCTCCAGGCGTCTATGAGCTGGAGGAGGGAAGCCGTATCTTTCAGGCTGTGGCAGTTGCCGGAGGTTTTACGGAGAATGCAGCAGCTGATTCGCTAAACATGGCGGAACCGGTCAAAGATGGGATGAAGATTAAAGTGCCGGACAAGGAAGAAGCCAGAGTGCTTTTGGATCAGGCATTATCTTCCGGAACAGGTTCATCAGAAGGCAGACGTACAGTGAATCTTAACACGGCTGATAAGAACCAGCTCATGACCTTAAGAGGAGTGGGAGAGGCGAAGGCAGATGACATCATTCGTTACCGGGAGAGTCACGGTGGATTTCAGAAGATTGAAGACATTATGAAGATATCAGGAATTAAGGAGGCAGCCTTTCAGAAGATAAAAGACGATATCACGGTTTAAATAGAAGACAGAGGTGCAAAATGGCAAGTGTTTTAGTAGTAGATGACGAAAAACTGATTGTAAAGGGAATGAGATTCAGTCTGGAGCAGGACGGTATGGAAGTGGACTGTGCCTATGACGGTGAGGAAGCCATTAATCTGGCAAAGCAGAAGGAATACGATGTAGTGCTTTTGGATGTCATGCTTCCAAAGTTTGATGGGTATGAGGTTTGTCAGGCAATCCGGGAGTTTTCCGAGATGCCCATCATTATGCTGACAGCCAAAGGCAACGATATGGATAAGATTCTGGGGCTTGAGTATGGAGCTGATGATTATATTACAAAGCCTTTTAACATTCTGGAAGTAAAAGCAAGAATTAAGGCAATTATGCGTAGAAACGCCAAGAAGGGGAGACGGGATAAAAAGGAAGACAGCCATCTGGTGACAGCCGGTGATTTAAAACTGGACCGGGATGCCAGAAGGGTCTTTATTGCAGAGAAGGAGATTAATTTAACAGCAAAGGAATTCGATCTTCTGGAGCTTTTAACCTGCAATCCCAGCAAAGTTTACAGCAGAGAACAGCTGCTTACTTATGTTTGGGGAAACAAGGCGATGGACACAGGTGATGTCCGTACTGTAGATGTTCATGTAAGGCGTCTGAGGGAGAAAATTGAGCCCAGCCCCAGCGATCCCAAATATGTGCATACGAAATGGGGCGTAGGATATTATTTCCGCGTCTAGTTAAAAAAGGAGGATTTCTGCCGGGAGACCGGCGAGATCCGCCTTTTCTTAAATTAAGGAGTGCCGAAACGATGAAGAAAAGCCCGCAGGGTGAACGATGGAGAAGGCTTGACAATACGGCAAAGATTTTTCCTGTCATAGCCGATGAGAATTTAAGCAATGTGTTCCGGATCAGTGCCCAGTTAAAAAGTGAAGTGGTACCTGGAACCTTACAGAGAGCGTTAGAGGAAGTTCTGCCACAGTTTGAAGGATTTTCCGTGAAACTGAGGAGAGGCTTTTTCTGGTATTATTTTGAACACAACAGCCGGATGCCGGTCATTGAACGGGAGACAACCTATCCCTGTAAGTATATTGACCCTCACAGCAACCAGCTTTTTTTATTCCGGGTCACTTATTTTGGCAGCCGGATCAATCTGGAAGTATTTCATGCTGTTACAGATGGATTGGGTGCTGTTAATTTTTTAAAGGCACTGGTTTACCGCTATCTGGATCTGGTAAAGGATTCAAGAACCGGTCACAGAGCCCCCCCAGAAGATTTCTTCCGATGTTTCCATGAATGTGGAGGATAGTTATGTCCGTAACTATAGGAAGATCCGGAAACAGAAATACAGTTCTGCAAAAGCCTATCATATCACCGGGGAGCTGCTTTCTTTGGATGAGGAGAATATTCTTCACGGCTATATCGGTTTAAAAGAGATAAAGGCTGTAAGCAAGGGCTACGGGGTCAGTATTACCCGTTTTTTAACTGCTGCACTGATCTGGTCCATTTATCTGGAGTATTTAAAAAAGAAGCCGTCTGAACAATCCATTGGAATCAGCATTCCCATTAATCTAAGGAATTTTTTTGGTTCTGAGACAATGGCGAATTTTTTTGCCGTGACTTTAGTGGAATTTCTTTCATCCAGAGAAAATCATACGTTTGAGGAGATACTACACGTGGTTTGTACCCAGATGGATGAAAAGATTACAAAAGAGAAGATGGAGGAGACCATTTCCTATAATGTTTCCAGTGAAAAGAAGTGGTATCTGCGCATTACTCCTCTTGTAATAAAATGGCTTGCTTTAAATCTGATATTCTGGAGGAACAATGGGGCATATACCATGACATTGTCAAACATCGGTCCCATTGAGATGGATGAAGAATATGCAAAAGAGATTGAACGCTTTACCATGATGATCGGAGTTTCACGCAGACAGCCTATGAAATGCGGAGTCTGTTCCTATGGAGATGAAGTAAACGTTACCTTCAGCTCTGTTTTTCAGGATACAAGGCTTGCGGACGCGTTTTTTGGTTTTCTAAGGAAAGAAGGGATCCCGGTTGAACTGGAAAGCAATGGGGTGCCGGATCACAGAGATGATAAGGGGCAATATCCCCAGATTCGTTATGACAAGGAACGAATGAAAAAGATTGCCAATATCTTTTACGGTATCATGATTCTTGCCGCGGTGATACTTGGTATCATTAACTTTGCTACCTATTCTGGCTCCATATGGTCAGTGATTGCAATTGCCTTAATGGCCTATTCCGTTATGACAGTCCGGTATTCCTTTATGCGCCATTCCAATCTGGCAGGGAAAGTTCTTATGCAGACCATAGCGGCAGAGATCGTATGGTTTGCTACTGATCATGTGACAGGGTACAGCGGCTGGTCTGTGAACTATGGGATACCAAGTACCATATTATTCGCTGACCTGGCGGTAGTGTTTTTGATTCTTGTTAACCGAATGAACTGGCAGAGCTATTTCATGTATCAGATTGCAGTTACTGTTTTCAGCTTTATTCCATTGATTCTATGGGCAGCAGGGCTGATTACCAGACCGCTTCTGTCCATTGTGACAGTGGCAGTGACCGTTATAATTCTTGCAGTCACCATCGTTTTGGGAGACCGGAGAGTAAAGAACGAGCTGATCAGACGATTTCATATATAGAACGTGCTGTCTGGAAAGGAGGTAGACATATGAGAAGAAAAAAAGTGAGTGTGATGGGAAATCTGGTGAGAGATATGATGCAGAATGTGATGGAAACTTCGTTTAAGCAGCCATTCCAGAGCGGTGAACTGAGAAAAAATCCGGTGGAGCCCGCCTGGGTATGTCCGGCTGGATATGAATATGAAATTATAGAAAAATATGATTTAAAGATGGAATATTTAAGACCTGTTGGAGTGGTTACAGGGCGCGTGATTCTTCAGCTTCACGGTGGCGGTTATATCGGTCCCATGAAGAATATTTACCGGAGATTTGCAGTCCGGTATTCCAAGATCAGTTATGGAGGAGATGTTCTGACTCCGGATTACCGGGTTGCTCCGGAAGATCCCTATCCGGCTGCTTTGCAGGATGCCGTTTCGGCTTACCAGTGGCTTTTGCAGGAGAAGGGGTATGCCCCTGAAAATATTGTAATAGCAGGAGATTCAGCTGGCGGAGGTTTAGGCCTTGCATTGGGCCTTTATTTAAAGGACAATCACCTGCCTCTTCCGGGAGGTTTTCTCACCATGTCTGCCTGGACGGACTTAACAAACAGCGGGGAAAGCTATCAGACTAATTATGAGCTGGATCCCCTTTTTGGTAATTCCACCCACAACATGCTTTACGATTCTACGTATATCGGAGAGGCGGATCCTATGGAACCGTATATCTCGCCGCTGTTCGGAGACTTTAGCGGATTTCCTCCCGTACTGATGCAGGTGGGAAATTACGAGATACTGTTAAGCGACACTCTGATGGTTGGTCAGAAGTTAAAAAAAGCTGGGGTGAAATGCCGGATATCCGTCTTTGAAGGAATGTTTCATGTATTCCAGATGGGGCTGGATCTAATTCCTGAGAGCCGGGAAGCCTGGGAGGAAGCAGAAGAATTCTTACGGATTGTTTATCATATTAGTGTAAAACCGGAAGGAAAAGTTGTCCGCAAAGTGAAGACTGGGCAAAAACGGTCTGCGCGAGATATTACTGAATTTTTAATTGCTATGATGAAGAAAGAACTGAATGGATAGAGGAGATACGAATGAAGATCACACTGGTGACTGTGGGGAAGATAAAAGAAAAGTTTTATACTGATGCCATAGCCGAATACAGCAAGCGACTGAGCCGCTACTGCAAGCTTGAGATGATTCAGGTGGCAGATGAGAAGACACCTGATCATGCCAGTGAGACGGTGGAACGGCAGATTAAGGAGAAGGAAGGCGAGAGAATCCTTCTTTCCATAAAGGAAGGCGCCTATGTGATCGCTCTGGCCATTGACGGAGATACCCCGGATTCAGTAAAGCTGTCAGAAAAAATAGCGGCTCTTGGAGTGGGCGGGGTAAGCCAGATTGTATTTATTATCGGTGGTTCCCTTGGGCTGGCTGACGCTGTGTTAAAGCGGGCTGATTACAAGCTGAGCTTCTCTAACATGACGTTTCCCCATCAGTTGATGCGGGTGATTTTGCTGGAACAGATTTATCGGAGTTATCGGATTATGAATGGGGAACCGTATCATAAATAAAAATAATGTAACAAGGCTATTCAGCCACAGAGCTTATTACACAATAATAGTGTGACGGGCTCTGTTTTTTTTCTGTAATTATTCAATCTCCGACTCTTTAAAAATTGCATAAACTACATCTAGTTTTATTCCATCGTCAAACTTCTCAACGTCTTTATATATCACCTGTATTTTATCGTCAGCAGAAACATCTGGTATGCCATCAGCAGAAACCACTTTTTTGGGAACCCAAACTTTATCGCCCAAGTTTTTTATAGGTTCGCCTTCATTTGGAATTACTATAAAGTAAGAATCAGCGACTTCTGAAACAATTCCTTTAAAGTATTCTTCCTTTTTTTCATTGCTACACCCGGTTAATAATAACAAAATAATGATTAATGCGATCAATATTTTTTTTACTATAGTTTACACCTCTTTTCTCTATAGTTAATTATTTCAGCTATATTAAATCCTTTCGCGTATTGTGAGCCTCATTTTATATCAATTTATATAATTATATCAAGTTCCTCGTGCGACTGCTATACTCAGTGCATATTTTTTATATTTTTTCTGCTATATCTGTTAATAATTATACACTGTTGGAAATAGGTATTTATTATCCGTTTAGATTTTATTCCTGGACTATGGCGGGAAGAAATTTATATTCAAAATAAGTGTAAAAAATACTGAATATAATCCACACAAACAGTTGTCAAATCTTGTCGTTTTTTGTATAATATACATAGATAAAGCTGTTGTATTTTAAACAAAATATAGGGGGGATCTGCATGAATTTGCCGCAGTTATATTATTTCATAAAATTAGCAGAATTACAGCATTATACGAAAGCCGCAAAAGAACTTTACATTGCTCAGCCCTCATTAAGTGACTCGATTGCTTCACTGGAAAGTGAGCTTGGAATATCCTTGTTTCAGAAAAAAGGACGTAATGTAACACTGACAAAATACGGAGAAGAATTTTATATCCATGTATCCCAGGCGCTAAACGAACTGGAACGGGGAATAGCCACCATGAAGATGCATTCTGGTCAACTGGGGGGTACCATTGATGTAGGATGTATCCCCACTTTATTAGGTGATTTTCTTCCGACTGCAATTCAAAATTACATGAAAAAGAATCCCCAGGCGAAATTTAACATATTCCAGGGGATGTCTATTGAGGTTGCTCATGGGGTAGCGGCTGGAAAATATGACCTGGGTTTTTGTTCCTTGGTGGAAGACGAGCCTGATCTTTTATTTGTTCCCATTATGGCACAGGAGCTGGTTTTGATTGTTAACGACGCCCATCCCCTTGCAGGAAGAAAAGAATTATGTTTAAGCGAATTAAAGAATTATAATCTTACTACATATCGTGATTGCATCCCTATCGGAAAGGTTGTCCGAAATCTATTGCAGCAGCATGAGGTGGAAGCGACGTTTTCTTATGATGATGAAATTTCCATCGGAGGTGTGATATCAGAGACAAATCTGGCAGCTATTGTTGCCCGCACTCCCTTTTTAAAACAATTTGATAATCTGGTACTGATTCCACTGTCAGATGTACCAAAGGATACCCGCCTGATTTATATGACATTCAGCAGAAAGAATTTCGTTTCCTCCTCTGTGGAAGCATTTGCGGATTTCATTGTGGCGCACGAGATGAATCTGCCGTAGCCGGGCAGACAGGATGGAGCAAAAGGGTTAAACATAAAACAGCGGTATGCTGCCAAAAGCGCATACCGCTGTTTCTATATCATAGACGATTGATCCAAAACAGATTATACAATACCCACTGTCGCCATAAGTGCAATTACCAGACCAGCAATAAATGCAGGAATCATGGTACCTAAAATAATATGTTTATAGCTTTCCTTTAAGCTGCATCCGCAGATAGACATGGTGAGGATTGCAACGGAGGAGTTTGGCAGTTTATTTAAAATCAGAGCAGATTCTGTTACAATGCGGTGAAGAGCAGCAACATTGACTCCCATATCAACAAATGCTTTACCAAAGCTCTCCATGAAGATGGTTTCACCTGAAATTGCGGAACCGGTCAGTCCGGTCAGCACCGTTGTGCCGAAAAATGCCTTCAGATATGCGGGCATATTCATGGCAAGCACTGCCTGCTGCAGCTGCTGGAATGCAGGAGAAGCACCTAAAACCTTGGAAAGTCCCATTACTGCAGCAACCGTAAGCATGGAATTTAAGCCGGAGCTGCTACCGGTTTTAATGGAAGTTTTCATGTTCTTAATCCGTTTTAACTGGGTGCAGATAATTAACAGGATACCAATTACCAGAGAGAACATAATGCTTGGGGAAGTTCCCCAGCTGGAGGTTGCAACTACACAGCCTAAAACAAGGACAAAAGGAAGAACGGACATGAATATTCCAGGAAGTTCCTCTTCCGAAACGGCTGTCTGCTGTGTCTTATACATGGCAAGAAGCTGTTCCGGTGTGTTGTTTTTCAAACTCTGCTTTTGTGCATAATTAAAATACAGGAAGTAAGAAACAGCAAGGATCGCGGTAAATACAAAGGAAAGAAGAGGCGCTGATCCAAGGGAGGTATTTAAATATTTACTTGGCAGTACATTGCAGATATCTAAGGAATAGGCAAAACCATTGGCAGAAGCACCGCCGCCCAAAAGAAGGAAAGGAAGCACCCGCCGGTCCATTTTATTTTCATATAAAAGGTTATCGGCAATGGGGTAAAGAACAAATACCATAATATAACCGTTGATACCAAGCAGAGTGATGAAAAATGTACAGATCAGGATGACCAGACCTACCATTTTCGTTCCCAGCTTCTTTGTCAGTGTCTGGGCGATTTTTGTTGCCAGACCTGTTTCTAGAACAAGCTGACCAAAGACCCCGCCAAGCCCCAGGATTAAAAAACCAGGAGGCTACAAAGCCACCGGCACCGCCGGAAAATGTGGTCAGAAACCCTTCCTTAAGATCCAGTCCGCTTGTGACCAGAATAATGGCTGCCGTGATCACCGTCGCTGTTATCATATCGATGCCCTTGATAATCATTACAACTAAAAGTGCAATGGCAATAATAAGACCAATTGTAGCTAACATAATGTTCCCTCCAATATTTATATAGTCTGTCAGTCAGGAAAACTCTTCATTAAGCTTTCTCATTTGCACCGGACTGCCACTGCGCCGTCATTTTATCAAGCGGAATCGCAGTCAGCCCTGTTTCCCTGGAATAGGAATAGATTACAAATCCACGTTTACAGCGGAAGACGCATTCCAGGCATGGGTCTTCATCGCAATAGGCAAAGGCATCGGTGTCTGCCAGGGAAAAAACAAGAGGAGGACGCTTTGTCTTAGGTAAATATTTTAAGTACCCCCCGGTAAACGTTTTTAAATACATCCACTCCGGCATATATTCCGGCTTTAGTGCTTCCCAGAATACTTCCACGGCGTTGTCATTGTAGCCGCCGGTGATTCGATAGTTTAAGTGAATCTTATCGTTTACCAGGTCTGGTGATTCCAGTATTAAATGGACCGCTTTGGAACCACAGCATAAAATTTCCGTTTCACCAGGGGAAGTAACAGCAATGGCGGGAAACAGTCCGCCGCATGTTTCGCATCGGTAAAAGGTTACTTCCGGACACTGGTTAGCCGGAGGTTTTCGTGTGTCACGGCATCTTCTCGGTCCGAATGTTTGTTGAGTCATAGCCTGTCACCCCTTCATCCGTTTTAACAGCTCTTCCCGCAGCAGATATTTTTTTACTTTTCCACTGCCAGTGTGAGGAATTCGTTTAATAATTTCCAGACGTTCCGGCCAGAAGCGTTTGGATATGCGGTGCTCTTTTAAATAGTCTATTACATCTGTCAGAGACAGGTTTTCAAACCCTTTTGCAACAACCACAAAAGCACAGATCCGTTCCCCCAGACGTTCATCAGGCATACCAATGACGGTATGGTCCAGAATTCCGGGACAGCCTTCTAAATTATCATTGATTTCATTGGAATTTAAATTTTCTCCGCCACGGACGATCATATCTTTCTTTCTTCCGATAATCCGTATGTTTCCGTCTTCATCCATAACGCAGAGATCTCCGCTGTGAAACCAGCCGTCATCGTCAAGGACTTCATCGGTAATTTCCCGGTTTTTTAAATATCCCACAAATACATTGGGTCCTCTTGACAATTCTTCTCCAGCAGTTCCTATAGGAACATCAGCACCGTTTTCATCCACCACACGGATCTCAACTCCTTCCAGGGGTTTTCCAGAAGTAGTTCCATTCAGCCTTAATGCGTCACAGGGTCTGACAAAAACATGGGGAACACTCTCCGTAGAACCATATACCTCACATAGAAGTATCCCATAATCCCATGCTTTTTGTACCATATAGCCCGGAACAGGTGCACCGCCGCATAAATAGAATTTAAGAGAGGGGATAGCACCTCCGTTGGTCTCTAAATCTCTTAAAATATCATAGATAAAAGGAGTGGCACCCATGGAATAAGTACAAGCCTCCAGGTTCATTAAATCAATGGCTTCCCGACAGCAGTATTTCTGCTGTAAAACCACCTTCGCACCTGTGAGCATGGGAGCAATAATCCCATGGTGAAAACCGGTTGCATGATTGAGAGGAGCGGGCATAAACATAATATCGTCCATTGAGATCCCCAGCTCCCGGTTAAAGGTTTCCTCACTGTAACGGATGTTATCATGAGATAAAATCACACCCTTTGAACCGCAGGTAGTTCCGGAGGTTCCAAGAATGGCAGCAATATCCTGCCCAGTCTGCCGGGCACAATCCTCCATCCTTAATGGTTCGTAATCTTTTAGAATATTCTTCCAGGAATAACAGCTGCTTTTTTTCTCCCTGGTCTGATCCAGCAAAACCACTGCACGAAGACTGTTAATATGAGGAAGTGCTGATTCAATCATTTCCTCATAATCGGTCTTGTGAAAGCAAGTGGGAGCAAAGTAGGCTTTCGCCTGGGTTAAATTTAAGCAGCGGACCAGTTCCTTTTCCTCGTAAGACATGGCAATTGGATGGGCAGCGGCACCCACCTTAAAGCAGGCAATGGTAATTACTGCAAATTCGCTCCAGATGGGAATCTGATAGGAAACCACATCACCGGGGCCGATTCCCTGGGAACGGAGAAAGGCCGCCACTTTGGAAGCGGCCTCATCCATCTGCCTGTATGTATATCGGCCTCCTCTGTCATCAACTACATATTCCCGGTCCGGATATTTTCTCACTGACTCATGAAAGCAGTCAGCAAGTGTCCGGTCCGACCAGAATCCATTCTTCAAATACTGAAGTTTTAAATCAGGATTTATTTTTATTTCTTCAAGCATAACCCTTCTCCTTGGAAATGAAGAGCAGAGGTATGATAAAGTTATCCCTGCTGCCTCGCCTTCAGCTCTTTGACAAGAGCAGGAACCACTTCAAATAAATCGCCAATGATGCAATAGTCCGCAACCTCGAAAATAGGAGCGGTTTCATCCTTGTTAATGGCAATGATGGTTCCTGACTCACTCATTCCGGCTACATGCTGCACTGCCCCTGAAATACCGCAGGCAAAATATATTTTAGGGGAAACGGTAGCGCCCGTCTGTCCGACCTGCTTGCTCTGAGGCATCCAGCCTGCATCGACAGCAGCGCGGGAACAGCCTACAGTACCGCAAAGTGCATCCGCCAATTCCTTTAATACAGAAAAGTTTTCTGCAGACTTCATACCCCGGCCTCCGGAAACGATAATTTCAGCCTCATCAAGCCGAATATCATTGTCTTCACAGGCTTTGATAAAGTCAATTACCTTAGTCCGGATCTCCTGGGCCGGAGTGGAGATTTCTTCCCGGATCACAACCGGTTTATTGTCCGGATTCTTTTCCGGTTTTTTAAATGCTCCCGGTCTGCAGGTACCCATCTGAGGTCTGGTTTCACTGCAAAGAATCTGAGCATATAAATTGCCTCCGAAAGCAGGACGTTCCCAGACAACATTGCCGGTTTCCTCATCAACGCTGAGGGCGGTACAGTCTGCAGTCAGACCGGTGCGCAGGCTTACCGCGATTTTGGATCCTAAATCTCTGCCGTTTACGGTTGCACCAACTAAGATCGTATTGGGCTGATACTTTTCACACAGTTTTAAATACATTTCCATAGGCATCGGCAGAGTAATCTTCGTATTCCGCTCCTTCTACCACATAAATTTTATCGGCACCATATTCTCGGGCGGCTTTTACGGCCTCTTTGGTATCATTTCCGATTACTACTGCACAAAGATCCTGTTTTAAACCTTCTGCCAGTTTTCTGCCCTGACCTAAAAGTTCCAGACCCACGCTTTTTGGCTGGTCTTTAAAACATTCAACAAATACCCATACATCCTTCCATGCTTCAAAACTCATTTTCTTCGGCCTCCTTTTACAGTATTTTCCCGTCGGCCAGCTTGCCGATCAGTGCGTTAGCAATTTCACCGGGAGTAGTTCCCTCTATGGTCACGCCGCAGGCGGTCCGTTTTGGTGTGAAAGTAGCTTTTACCTTGGTGGGAGAGCCTTTGAGTCCCATTTTTGACACATCCGCATCTGGTAAATCAGCCAGGGTAATTTCCGGTATCTCTGCTTTTAAAGAGGCGATTTTTCTCTTTATGGTAGCATATCTGGGTTTGTTGCTTTCTTTTGTTGCAGTACAAAGAATAGGGAAGCGGGCCTCGATTACTTCGATTCCTTCCTCTACCTGCCGTCTGGCAATTACCTTATCCCCGTCTGCCTCTAAATCAAGGATATAAGTAAGCCTTGCAGCGCCAAGGTGTTCTGCAATACTGGGGGCAGTCTGACCCGTATCCCCGTCTATGGCCTGTTTTCCGCCCAGAATCACATCGAAGTCACCAAGCTTTTTAATGGCCTGTGACAGGATGTAGCTGGTGGCATAGGTATCAGAACCGCCAAATGCACGGTCTGTCACCAGATAAGCCTCATCCGCTCCCATGGAAAGAGCTTCTCTTAATACAGCCTTTGCCTGAGGAGGACCCATGGAGATCACAGTCACTTTTCCGCCGTAGCGGTCCTTTAAAGTAAGCCCTGTTTCTAAGGCATTTTTATCAAATGGATTCATGATGCTTGGTACACCTGTACGGATCAGGGTGTTTTTTACCGGATCGATTTTAATCTCTGTTGTATCCGGAACCTGCTTGATGCAAACAACGATATTCATCCTGTTATGTCCTCCTATCTGTATTCCTTATCCAGCACATTTGCAATGGTCATACGCTGGATCTGGTTGGCGCCTTCAAAAATCTGGAACACTTTGCAGTCTCTCATCAGCTTTTCTACTGGATATTCTTTGCTGTATCCGTATCCGCCGAAGATCTGTACTGCATTGGAGGTAACCTCCTGTGCACAGTCGGAGACAAAGGTTTTGCAGATGGAGCCTTCTTTTTGAACCATGATTCCCTGGTCCATCATGCGCATGGTGTTATTAACCAGGCATCTGGAAGCTTCAATCTTGATTGCCATATCTGCAAGCAGAGCCTGAACCATCTGAAATTTGATGATGGGAGTCCCGAACTGTTTGCGTTCTTTTGCATATTTTACGGATTCATCAAGGGCTCTTTGCATAATTCCCACTGCCAGGGTTGCCACGAATGCACGGGATAAGTTCAGCGCATTTAAAGCCAGCTTAAAGCCGGAGCCTTCCGGTCCAACCATAGCGGAAGCTTTTACCCGCACATTTTCAAAGATTAAGTCAGTGGTATTGGAAAGACGAAGTCCCATCTTATTCTCATGAGCGCCAACGGTAACGCCAGGTGCATCTGCATCAATAATAAAGGCGGAAATTCCCTTGTGTCCGGCAGCAGGGCTGGTCTTGAAAAATCCTACAAATACATCAGATAGAGCTCCGTTTGTAATAAAGGTCTTTGTTCCGTTTAAGATGTATTCATCCCCATCTAAGACTGCAGTGGAACGCATGGCGGCCGGATCAGAGCCTGCATTGGGCTCGGTTAAGGCAAATCCTGCAAATGATCCTGGTCTGATTTTATCAGCAAAATACTGTCCCTGCTCCTTGGTTCCTGCAAGAATTACGTTTCTTAAGGCAACAAAGGTGGTTACAAAGGTGATGGCATAGCCTGCATCGACTTTCGCCAGCTCTTCAAATATCATGGCAGTGGTTTCATAGCTTAAGCCGGTTCCGCCGTATTCTTCGGGAATTTCCAGCATGTGAAGTCCCATATCAAAACCCCATTTAAAGAGTTCTCTGGGACATTCACCCTTCTCATCTGCTTCTTTTACGTAAGGCTTGATTTCGTTTTCAGCCATCTCTCTTACGAGAGCAAGAAGCTCTTTTTGTTCTTCGGTGTATAGTAAACTCATGTCATCTCACCTTTCCATTCTATCGTGGTTATTTTTTCAGCTTTGTTTCCCCGGTGGCTGCGCCGGAGGCAAGAATCTCACCGATTTCACTCTGGCTGTATCCCAGATGATTTAGGATATCAACTGTATGCGCACCCTGGGAACCGCCAATCCGATACTCCGGTTCTCCGACAGAACCAAAGTTTACCGGGTTAGTGGGAAGATAGCGTTCACCAGAGGGGTATGGGATCTTTGCAATAATGTGATTGGCCCAGACCTGTTCATCCTCGTACATATCAAGAGGTTCATACGCAGCTTCGCAGGCCAAATCGTTGGCTTTAAACATGCTCATTAAATCTTTTCTTGTGATTTTGCCGATGGCATCATCAAGAACATCAATGACCTCATGGTTTAAATTGCCTGCATTTACGTCTGCGCATCTCATGTAACGGGAGTTTCCTACCATGTCCGTTCTTCCTAAAAGTGTCATAATCTTCTCATAGTCACGATCATACTCCGGACAGCAGATTACCACCCATTTCTGGTCGCTGGTGCGGTAGACATTATTAAATGGATTGGGAACTTCCTTCCTGCTTTTTGGATACTGATTACCGTACTGGGCAGAAATCACTCCTGTACTCAGTGCATAAACTGCGGCGTGATGGAGGGAAACCGTGATTTTATCGCCTTTTCCTGATTTTTCCCGCGCATAAAGAGCAGCACAGATACCAGATGCAAGACTTAAGGAAACCTGAAAGTCGCCAAAGCCGTTGGTTGGGATCATGGGAGCATCGCCCTTGTTCACGGTAGTTCCGAACACACCGCCTCTGGCCATGAAGCAGGTAACGTCAAATCCGGCAGAATCTTTTTCCGGACCGTTCTCCCCATAACCTAAGACCTGGGCAAAAAACCAGCTTTGGAAAACGTTCGCTTAATGTTTCATAGTCAAGACCCAGCTTTGTTAAGGACTTTGTTCTGGTGTTGGTGACAAAGACATCGGCTTCTCCAATGAGTTTGTATGCGATTTCCAGACCCTTCTCGGATTTTAAATCCAGGGTAATAAAGCGTTTGTTCATGTTGGCAACATCAAATGCCAGGTTTTCATCATCTTCATAGGGCATGTTAAATACTGCGCCCTGTGTTCTTGCAGGATCACCCTTGGCGGACTCGATTTTAATGCAGTCGGCGCCCCATTCTCCCAGAACGCGGACTGTGGTAGGGGCTGCAAGATATGTGGTTAAATCTACTACTTTTACTCCCTCTAAAGGTTTCATACGGATCCTCCTCCTTTACAAAAACCTGGGGTCATCAGGCCCATACGGAACCGGATGACCCCAAGGTGAATTCCTGTTAGATGATGTATTCCATTTTTGCGCCATGCTTAATGGTATTTTTAGAGATGGTGATGCGCTGAACGGTAGGTGCGCCTTCTTCCAGCCACATTGCGCGGCAGTCACGGTAGAGACGTTCTACTGGACCGTACTTGCAGTCTTCAAAGTATCCCACTCCGCCGAAGATCTCTAACATCTCATCACTGACTTTTCTTGTGGTATCAATGCTGTACAGCTTGCACATTGCTGCTTTCTCTTCAATGTACTCGCCGGTAGGATTCTCTTCATAAGATTTAGCAAAATCGTAAACCATGCAGCGCAGTGCATGAACCATCATGGACATATCAGCGATTTTGCAGCGGATTGCCTGACGGGTTCCGATTGGTTTTCCAAATGTTACACGATCATTTGCATACTGTAAGGAAAGTTCCAGCATTCTCTGAGCCATGCCTAAGTTACTTGCTGCGATATGAGCACGGGATACAGATAAGGAATGCATGGCAATTTCAAGACCCTGGCCTTCTTTTCCTAATAAATACTTCTTGTCAATTTTGCAGTCTGTAAATTTCAGTTCTCCGTGTCCTGCTCCGCGGCAGCCCATCATATGAGGCATGTTGATTACTTCAAATCCTGGAGCATCCATTGGAACAAAGAATGCGGAAAGTCTGTCGTCTTTCTTTGAATCAGGATTGGTAACTGCAATTACATAAGCAAATTCACAGCAGTCGGTATGGGAGATTAATGTTTTTTCTCCGTTTAATACGTAGGAATCGCCATCTTTTACTGCCATGGTATGTAAATCAGCTCCGGTACCGCCGGTTGCTTCTGTGAGAGCGAAGCAGGTGAATACTGATTTATCCTGGAACTTATTCATGTATTCATCTTTTAGTTCCTTGCTGCCGTAATCATCAAGGATTCTCCAGTTTAAATCCATTGCATAGTGAAGATGCATTCTCATTCCGCCTGGTCCTCTGGAGAATTCTTCCTGTACCTGTAAGATCTCAAGCTCGGACAGACCGTAGCCGCCGTATTCTACTGGCAGAGCGCAGCGGTATAAATCATTTTTAATTGAAAGATCGTAGAATTCTTTTGGAAATTTATTGGTAACCTCGACTTCCTTCTGGATCTCTTCTAACGGTCCTTCCGCCAGCTCTCGGATTTGCATTAAATAGGATTGAAATTCTTCTTTGGATAATTTACTCATAGTTCCTTCCTCCTGGTTATAAATAATTATTTTTTTAACAATCTTGCTGTTTTTATTATAAGCGTTGTATCTGTAAAAATCCAATCGGCTCTATTCGGCCTTTTTTCAATCATTGATAGCCGGTGCCTATGCATGGATTTTGAACTTTGTTTTTTTCTGATTGTCCAGATGGAAGCTGTGTGGCATAATAAAAGCAATAAGAGTAAAAAGGAGTATGGGGATGAAAGACAAGCTGCTTGCGCCGATTTTTTCAAGGGAAGAGGAACTGATTCTCATTGAAGAAGAGGAATTGGATAGAAAAATAGAGAGGGAAGAAGAAATCCGGGATGCCATAATCCGAAACGTTCGTATGAGTGGGAAGAATATTTCCCACATGCAGTTTTCTGCTTCCATTTTTGAAAATTGCCTGTTTCAGGACTGTTCTTTTGAAAAAGGGGAATTTACCGATGTTATTTTCCGTTCCTGTGATTTTTCCAACTGCGGTCTGGAAGACAGTTATTTTAACCGGACAGAATTTATTTCTTCCAAAGGGGTGGGCGCCAGGTTTTGCGGCAGTACCATACTGCATACCAGAATAACAGACTGTAATTTCCGCTATGCCAATTTCGACAGTTCCAAGATGGAACACATTTACCTTACTGACGCCCAGTTAGAGGGAGGATTTTTTACCCAGTGCCGCATGAAGGATCTGTTGTGGAATCAGGTTAACTTGGATAATGCCAGCTTTTTTAAGACGATGTTGAAAGGGATGGATTTTACCACCTGTACCATTCACGGTCTTGTGCTGTCCGATGAGTGCAGGGAATTAAAAGGGGCAGTGGTGGATCTATATCAGGCAGCAGAGCTGGCAAAGTACTTAGGGGTGGTTGTAAAAAATTAGAGAGTGATCATTTTTAATTCTGTATTAATTATAAGGTGTTATTTCTCATAATTTTGTGGTAAAATATGAACGATACAGCGGGTGAATGAGTGTTGAAAAGGAGGCGGGTTATTTATGATGGAACCCTCAAAGACTGCATAGCACGGGTTATGCAGTGAACTGATAAGTAATTGTATAGCCTTTGCTAATCCGGACAGAAAATTGTTTAGGAGGCAGCGATGCGCTATCAGAGAGCCAATGAAATTCTGCCAGAAGAGCTGGTGGAGCTGATTCAGAATTATATTGACGGGGAGTATGTCTATATCCCCAGAAAACAGGAAAACAAAAGGACCTGGGGAGAAGGAACCGGAGCGAGAGAAGAACGGAAACGAAGGGATCGTTCCATCTATAAAGATTACGTATCCGGGTTTTGTGTAAAGATTCTGGCGGAACGCTATTATCTGTCAGAGAAGAGCATTCAAAGGATCGTACTCCAGGAAAAGAAAGTAGATACAGGTAGTGTGTCATTGAAACGATGATACACTGCCTTTTTTATTTCATAAACGAGAGTGAGGTGGGAAGGCGGCTTCGTTCATAGTAGAGTGATCCGTAAAGACGACAATACGGAGGAAGATATGAATTGTAATTTACGGAAACTATGGCTGATTGTTCCCGATCAGCTGCCCACTGTCATAAGAAGGTGTCCAAAATGCAAAAGAAAAACAGAATTTCAAAACAGCGGGAAATTCAGGGTAAATGCCAATGGGAAACTGCTTGACGTATGGTTAATCTATCGCTGCAGTCATTGTGACACTTCCTGGAATATGACCATTATTGAGCGGGCGAACCCAGAAAATATAGATAAAGAAGAATATAAAGGCTTTTTAAGCAACAGCCCACAGCTGGCTGCCAGTTATGGAAGTAACAGGGAACTGTTTATAAAAAATAAAGTGGAAATCGTGGAAGCAAAATCTGGGTATCATATCCTGAAGACTCCCACTATCACACCAGGAAACAAAGAATATTCTCTGGAAGTACAGATAAAAAATCCGTCTGCGCTGAAACTAAGGTTAGATGTTCTGCTTGCAGGGGAGCTTGAAGTTTCCAGAAATCAGATTAAAAAATGGTTTGATGACGGGCTGGTGACATCAGGACAGGCGGTTCTTTTGCCGGGGGCACGAGTTATGGATGGAATGTTAATTCAGATAAAAAAGGAAGAGGCCAACAGGCAGGAATTGCTTGACGTTTGAATCATGCTGATTTATTCTTATAATGTAATAAAGTATAAGAACAAGGGTGATGAGAAATATGATAAAAACAGTTGCATCCGTAGGTTTGCCTGTAGGAGAAAGCTGGAATATATATAAAAACCGATTGGTACCAGAGACGGTAACCGGTAAAGAAAAGCGGATCAGTATTGTCACCGGCGTTCATGGGGACGAGCTGGAAGGCCAGTTTGTATGTTATGAAATTAACCGCATTATCAGAGAAAATAAGGATCATTTAAAAGGAATTGTTGATATATATCCGGCTTTAAACCCACTTGGAATGGATTCCATTACCAGAGGCCTGCCCGGGTATGACATTGATATGAACCGGATTTTTCCAGGTGATGAGGAGGGAGCTGTATCGGAACATATTGCTTCTGAGATCATGGCAGACATCTCCGGTTCTGATTTCTGTGTGGATTTACATGCCAGCAATATCTTTTTAAGAGAGATTCCCCAGATCCGCATGAGCGAAGCCTATGCAGACAAGCTGATAGGCTACGCAAAGCTGATGAATGTGGATCTGGTCTGGGTTTATGAGAATGCCGTAGTGCTGGATTCCACCCTGTCCCACGGATTAAACAGCATTGGGGTTCCTACCTTTGTAGTTGAGATGGGAGTGGGAATGCGGATCACTAAAACTTATGGAAAGCAGCTGACAGAAGGAATCCTTTGCCTGATGAAGGAACTGGGAATATGGACTGGAGAAACTGTGATTCCCAAAGAACCCATGATTTCCTATAATCGGAAGCTTGGACTTTTGCATGCGGAAAGTCCGGGAATATTTATGCCCCTGGTGGAACATCTTGGTACAGTGAGAGAAAACCAGTCCATAGGGCAGATCTTAAATCCTTTAACCGGAATGATTCTGGAGGAAGTGGTTTCTCCCATAGACGGTCTGGTATTTACCCTCAGGGAATATCCGGTGGTATCGGCAGGATCTTTGCTGGCGCGGGTGTTAGGAGGGGAACAGGCATGAGAAAAGAAACCATTTTCACACTGAAGAATCTTTACAGGGACGATATGAATCTGTATGGCTATCATTTTGGCAAAGGGGAAAAGTCGGCCTGTATCGTAGGCGCCTGCAGAGGTAACGAGGTACAGCAGCTTTATATCTGTTCCCAGTTAATCAGACAGCTGAAAGAGTTAGAGGAGCGGGGAGCCATCATTAAAGGCAATGAGATTATGGTGATTCCCACAGTAAATACAGCCTCATTAAACGTTGGCAAACGGTTCTGGCCTACCGATGATTCGGACATTAACCGCATGTATCCGGGAGACGGTAGCGGAGAAACCACGAAACGGATTGCAGCGGGCATCTTCGATGCAGTAAAAGAATACAGCTATGGAATTCAGTTTACCAGTTTTTATATACCCGGTAATTTCGTACCACATGTGCGTATGATGGATACCGGATTTCAAAATCCCAGTCTTGCCAATCTCTTTGGGCTTCCCTATGTGGTGGTCCGGGATGCCAAGCCATTTGATAAGGCAACACTGAATTATAACTGGCAGTTAAAGAATACCAGCGCATTCTCCATCTATACCAGCGGAACGGATCAGATTGACGAACCCTCTGCCCGTATGGCGGTGGCTTCTGTGCTGCGGTTTTTAACCCGTATGGGAATGGTGCGTTACACCAGTCACAGCGGCTATATAGCAACCGTTCTTCATGAAAGCGATTTATCCAGTGTCAGGACAGACTGTGCCGGCATATACCGTCCCCACGTAAAGCCAGGCGAGGAAGTAAGCAGGGGAGAGATTCTGGCAGATATCCTGGATCCTTATGAAGGTGAAATTATAAGTCAGATTCTTGCGCCTACGGAAGGAATCGTATTCTTTTCCCATTCCCAGCCGTTCGTTACTGAGGGGGTATTATATTTAAAATTATACGGCGGCTTCATGAATAATGTGCCGGTAACAATGGAAAGGAGAGCGGACATGCAGTATGCTGCTCTGGAGCGTATGCTCATTAATTCAATTATGGAAGTACAGATGAAACTGGGATATGAAAAGGAAGTAATCCGGTTTTATTATCCTGAAAAAGCATTGCTTAATATCCTGAAAGCAGGAGATTCGGATGAAGAAATAAAAGATGCACTGAAAGAATTCAAAGCTTATGTAAAAGACCGGCTGGGTGAAATAAAAATCACAAAAAGTCAGGATCGGTTCTGCTTTCTCATTCCCCCCGAAGGGGCGCAATATGTCTGGGAGCAGGAAGAGGAGAACGGGTTTTTAAGAGAATTTATTGAGATTATTGAAAAGCCTGGTGTACAGCTGGAAGATATTAAAAATGTATTTTCCAGATATTCAGACGGCAAATATATCTGCGTAAGCTGTGACGGGGAAGAATGCGATTTTATTTTATATTTCCAAGACCCCTCCAGGGATTCATACCGTTATTTCATTAAATTCCATGATAATCATGGGACATACCACAGATTTCTGTCAGAAGACGTGAAAGATATGGGATTCTAAAATTCACAGGAGGAGAAACCATGCATAAGAAAACATTAATTGCAGTCTTATTTACAGGGATCTTAATTGCGGGATCAGCCAGCTTTCCGGCAAAGGCTGACACCGTTTCAGCAAGCGAAAACATACCGCTGATAGAACCCCTTATCATAAATACTATAAATGGACCGGGTGCCAGAATAAACGGGCCCTCTGCACCAAACCAGTCAGCAGCAGGAGATCAAGTGGTGTCCTTTGCAAGACAATATTTAGGTAACCCCTACCGGTATGGATGGACAAGCCTGACAGAGGGTGCAGACTGTTCCGGTTTTGTACAGAGTGTATATAAAAATTTCGGAATCAATCTGCCAAGAACCTCCCAGGATCAGGCAGCTGCAGGAGTGGATGCAGGCGGTATTGAAAATGCCAGACCGGGAGATCTTATCTCATACATAGGCCATATCGGGATTTATGCAGGCAACGGCCAGCTGATTCATGCCAGCGGCCCCGAGGATGGTATTAAGATATCCAATGTGGATTTTCAGCCCATTCAGTCGGTGAGAAGAATTTTAAACTAGTAGAGAGAAAACGTATTGAGGATAAAACCTCATACGTTTTTTTTTGCCTAAAGTGGTAAAAGCAGATACATGGTAAAGGAACCGGCAGCCAGAAGTACTCCATCGGAAGATGTAACTTCCACTCTGTTAACCACGGACCGTCTTCCTTTATGAATGGCGTTTGCTTCCACAAAGATCTGGCCGGAGCTTATCCCTTTTAAAAAATCAATATTCCCATGCTGTGTGACATTGGCGTACTCGTAAGCATAGGCAGCCATACCCGATGTAATGTCACAAAGGGTAAAGATAAATCCCCCATGGAGATTTCCGTATAGATTTAAGGCACCTTCTGTAATTTCTAAAGTGATTTTTGAGTGTCCCGGCCATACCTCTAAAAGTTCGGCTTTCTCCACACCGCTTAAAGGGAGGATGTGACGCCGGATTCCTTCCATAATTTCTTCACGCATTTGGTCTTCCTCCTCTTCTTTATAAAAAGAATTTTCGTACTTTCTGCAATATATCATACTTTTTTGCCGGCGTACAAGCGGTAAATAAATATATGGTCAAAAACTATTGATCCGCGTTTACACATAGGAGGGATCGATTGGATGTTATTTCGTACATGTTTTATAATATGACTATATTGTTAAAAAAACGACATAGTTCGACTTTCACGGGGAGAGGGGTACTGGGTCGTCATAAAGGAGGATGGTATTATGAGCACCGGAATTGCAGGTAACAGAAATCAAACCAGTGCAGTAGACTGGAAAACTGTAGTTGTATTTGTTTCCATTGCATTTAGTTCCCAGTGCGGGGGCGGATTTGCCGCCGGTTCTACACCCTGGTCCTATTTTTTTATGAATACGGGATTTTACGGGATGCTGCCTAAAGTAACACAGCCTTATTTCTGCCTGTTTATGCCCCTTGTGGTAGCGGCAATCAACTGTTTTATTATCTATTTTTTTATGAAGTTTGCAATGGATTTTAAAACCTTTGACTATGGTGATTTTTTAAAGAAATATGGTTCCCGTTTTCTGGGAGGTAAGTTTGCAAAACCAATGCAGGTTGTATACGAGTTTAACTTTAACTGGCTCTTAATCGTATGCATGGCTCTTGCCTATTCTTCTTCCGGATCAGCGTTAGCAGAGCTTTCCGGAATGCCCTACCTCATTACCACCTTTGCAGTGGGAATTATTATGTTTTTACTTTGCATGAAAGGAGCCGGTCTTGTAAGGAAAAATGCGGTTTTCATGAGTGCAGTGATCTTTGTTACTTTACTGGCAATTCACGTTCCAAATCTTATCTATAATATTACCTGCGGCAGACTGACAAGAGAATTGAGCGTGATGGGAGAATCCTTAAATCAGGGAATTACATCGGGAGCAGGAAGCTTCCTGAGTTACCTACTGACAGCTTTATGCTGGGCCTACATATTTTCCGGTCAGAATCTTGGTGGTTTCGGAGCCTATGTAAATCACGCACAGCTGTTTAAAAATAAAAGCACGTTGCGCTGGTCCGTGGTTCTGTCTGTTATTTTAAACTGGATTTTCCTTGAGATCACGGTGGTCAATTTAGCCGCCAATTATTCTGAGGTATTAGAAGGCTGGAAAGCGGGAAAAGCGGTGTACACCATTTTGGTGGTGCAAAACGGATTCGGGGGAGAGCAGATGAAAGCGGTTTTACTTACCCTCATTACCATTTCCATCTTTTTTGCCACCATTTCCACAGCAATTAACTATGCTCAGGGATTTAATGACCGCGTGCTCAACTGGTATCAGAAAAAAACAGGCGAGAGTACCCAGACAGCGGAAGCAAAAAGAAACAAAAGAGGAGCAATGCTCACTTTATTTTATATTATTTTTACCTGGGGAGTCTCGCAGGTAGGGCTTACCAGCCTTGTTTCCAAAGGACTTACGCTGGTATCCTATATTAATTTATTTACACTCATTATTCCCACCATCATAAATGCAGTAATTGGCTGGCGGGATGGCGATTACTATAAAGAATAAATAAGAAGGGGCAATATGATGGAAGAAAACAAGAGAGAATTGAAACAAAAGAACTTAGCGGGCAGAAGAATTAAGGACAAATTGGAGAACAAATCAATAAAAAAGAGGCTTCTTTATGGAATTATTGGTATGGCAGTTTCCATATCAGCCATCTACGGATTAATTAACGGCATGATGTTTTACCGGGATGCAAAGAATAATATTGAGCTTCGTCTGACGGAATGTGCCACTGCCTACAGCCAGTCTGTGGAGAATTCCATTGACCTTTACAGAGCCAGAATTGAATTTATTGCACAGAATCCGGAGATTACAGATCCATCCTTAAGTAAGGATCAAAGGACCCAGTTACTGGCTGAGATTGCGAAAGACAACGGATTTGCAACTCTTTCCATTGCTGGTGCGGATGGAAAAACCAGCGATGGAGGGGATGCCAGCGAACGGGAGTATTTTAAACAGTCCATTGCAGGAAATACATATATATCCTCAACCATTGTAAGCAAAGTAACCGGTAAAACCGTATTAATTGTATCCGCAAAGGTAAAAAGTGATAAATATAATGGAATTGTCATTGCAACACTGGATTCAGATACCTTCAGCACAATGATTGATGGTGTGGAGGTTGGCAAGTCTGGCTACGGATTTATTATTGATAAAGAAGGAAAGATTATTGCCCACAAAAACAGAGACCGGGTAAAAGATCAGACAAACTATATTGAAATGGCCAAAACAGATAAAAACTATCAGGGTACATCCGATGAAATGAAGGACATGATAGCGGGTAAGACAGGAATACAGACGGTTAATTTTAAAGGGGTGAATATGACCACAGGCTATACTCCCATAAAGGGAACAGACGGCTGGTCAATTGGTATAGTTACAAAGGAATCGGAGATGATGTCAAGCTTTCGGACCTCCCTTTTCACTACTATGATGATCACTCTGTTTATGATCATTCTGTCATTTGTAATTGCATTCAGAATTGCAAAACCAATTGTGGAACCTATTTTAAATCTGGTTAACCGGATTCGCCTTTTAGAAGATGGAGATCTTCATTCTCCTGTTCCCCAGATTAATACGGGTAATGAACTGGAGACCTTATCCAAATCATTTACCGCTACAATCGCTACCTTAAACAGTTATATCAATGAAATTTCAGTTATACTCACCAGTCTGGAAAAAGGAGACTGTACCGTCAGTGTAAACCAGGATTACAAAGGAGATTTTGTTCAGATCAAGGATTCTTTAAGAGGAATTATTTTAAATCTCAATTCGGTTTTAGGAAATATCCGTGTATCCTCTGATCAGGTAGCAGAAGGTTCCAGGCAGATATCCAGTGCTTCCCAGTCTCTTGCTACGGGAGCAACCGAGCAGGCTGCCACTGTGGAAGAGTTAAATGCTGCCATCTCCAATGTTTCCAGCCAGGCAGAGGAAAATGCGAAACGGGTAGAGAATGCCACCAGATTTGTAAAGGAAGCTGTGACAGGAGTCAGGGAAGGCAATGAATGTATGGATCAGCTGGACCGCTCCATGAAAGAAATCGGAGCAGCTTCCGAAAAGATTAAAAACATTACAAAGGTAATAGAAGATATTGCATTTCAAACCAATATTCTGGCTTTAAACGCTGCCGTGGAATCGGCCCGTGCTGGAGAAGCTGGAAAGGGATTTGCAGTGGTGGCTGATGAAGTACGTAATTTAGCAGCCAAATCTGCAGAAGCAGCCAAGCAGACCGCAGATTTAATCGGTTATTCCGTGGCTACTATTTCAGAAGGAGGAAAACTGGCTGACCAGTCTGCGGGAATTTTAAAAACAGTGGAAGAAAAAGCAGGTCTGGTTGATGACATTATTCATGAGATTGCCCTGGCTTCCGAAGCACAGGTTCAGGCGATGGAAGAGATTAACCAGGGACTGTCTCAGGTATCCACAGTGGTACAAAATAATGCTGCTACAGCCGAGGAAAGCTCTGCTTCCAGTGAGGAACTGGATTCCCTGGCTCAGGCACTGAAACAGGAAGTGGAGACTTTTAAACTGAGAAACAGCATGTAAAAATAACAGAGTTTATAGGAAGTCCGTTTTTTACGTCAGAATTATGGCGCAAAGAACGGACTTTTTTTAAGTCATAATTTGTCCCACTTTTCATATATTGAGGTAAGAGGAGGGATGAGAGTGGAGAGAAAAGACGAGCTGATCAATCTGTTTTCTAAAAACGTAAGAGAAATCTTAAACAAGGTAGCCTTAAACTTCGACGAAGTCCAGGAAATAAGGCTCCGTGTGGCTGCCCCTCTTATGCTGGTGTACAGAAACGAAGAGTATTATTTAACCGGATCAGGAAATATCAGCAAAAAACTGGAAGAAGCCTATCACATTACAAAAAACGAATTGAAGGAAACCATGGAGTATATGAGCAACTACTCCCTGTATGCGTTTGAAGAAGAATTAAAGCAGGGCTTCCTTACTGTACAAGGGGGGCACAGAATCGGGATTGCAGGCAAGACAATCCTTGATGAGTCCGGGATAAAAACCATGAAATACATATCTTTTATTAATATCCGCCTTTCCCATCAGGTAAAGGGCTGTGCTTCTCCCATACTGCCTTTTGTCTATAAAAATCAAAGAGAGGTCTGCCATACCCTGATTATTTCTCCGCCCAGATGCGGAAAGACCACACTTCTTCGGGATTTAATCCGGCAGATATCAGATGGTTCCAGAGAGTTTGAAGGTATGAACGTGGGAGTAGTGGATGAACGGTCTGAGATCGGAGCCTGTTACCAGGGAGCGCCGCAAAATGATCTGGGAATCCGCACTGATATTTTAGACTGCTGTCCAAAAGCAAAGGGGATGATGATGTTAATCCGCACCATGTCTCCCAGAGTGATTGCAGTGGATGAGGTGGGAAGCAGGGAAGACTTAGATGCCATCGAATACGTAATGAACTGCGGATGCAAACTCATCGCAACGGTACACGGCAGTTCCATCGAAGATTTAAAACAGAAGCCGGTGCTAAGAAGTCTTTTGGAGGAACGGATTTTCGAACGGTATATTGTCTTAAACAACTTAGGCAGAATCGGAAACATTGATCAGATCTTTGATTCCAGAGGAACCCAGTTGTATCAGGCCAATATATTTGGAACCGGGGTCCGGCCGGACAGGCAGGAGAGCAGGGCTTATGGGTAATATATGGTTAAGACTGGCAGGGGCAGCCCTTGTAATCGGATCCTGTTCCGGTCTTGGTTTTTATATGGCATCCCAGTGGAATGAGCATTTAAAAACAGTGGAACATTTAAGAAAAATGATCTTCCTTTTAAAAGGGGAAATTGTCTATGCCAATTCTCCTCTGGCTGAAGCCTTTGAACGGACAGGCAGGAAAGCGGGGGGGCAGATGGGAGATTTGTTTTTAAAGGTGTCAGATCGATTGATGGGGCAAAGAGGGGAAAGCTTTTACGGCATCTGGCAGGAAGAAATTGACGGTCTTCCAAAAGAGGTGTGTCTATCCAGTGAGGATAAGCAGAATTTAAAGGGGCTTGGGGAACATCTGGGATATTTAGATACCGGAATGCAGGAGAGGACAATCCTTCTTTATCTGGAACAGCTGGATCTGTCAATTGATTATCTAAGAAATCATAAACAGGAAAAGAGCCGGCTTTATACAAGCCTTGGCATCATGGGAGGTTTATTCCTGACCATTGTAATGTATTAAGGAGGATAGCATGGGAGTCAATTTGATATTTAAAATTGCAGCAGTGGGAATTCTGGTTTCCGTCATCTGCCAGGTATTAAAACATAGCGGACGGGAAGAACAGGCATTCTTAACAAGCCTGGCAGGGCTCATTCTTGTGCTGTTCTGGCTGGTACCTTACATTTATCAGCTGTTTGAATCCATTAAAAATCTGTTTGCATTGTAGGTGAGAATATGACGGTTGTTTCCATAGCTGTTGTGGGGATTGTGGCAGTGCTTCTGGCAGTTTCCCTAAAAGGAATGAAGGGGGAATACGGAACCTTTCTGGTCCTTGCAGCAGGGTTTTTTATCTTTTTTTATGGGGTAGGGAAGCTTAGCACAATTCTTGATACCATGAAAGAAATCCAGTCCTACATAAAAATCAACAGCGTCTATCTGTCCACCCTGGTAAAGATGATAGGAATTACCTACATTGCAGAGTTTGCATCAGGAATCTGTAAAGATGCAGGCTACGGTGCAGTGGGAACGCAGATTGAGATATTTGGAAAGCTTTCCGTACTGGCAGTCAGTATGCCAATTCTTCTGGCACTGATTGAAACTCTTCAGGTATTTTTATCATGACAGGAGGAAGGAACATGAAAAGAAGGTTTTTATTTCTTCTGTGTCTTCTGTGTTCTTTTTCCCGGCAGTACTTCCTGGGGAGCGGAGGCTCCGGCAAAAGAGCAGGAAACAGAGGTCACCCAGGGGCTTGATCTGGATCAGTATGATCTGACTGACATTCAGAAATTTCTGGATCAGAGAAATGATAATCAGGGGCTGAATCTTTCCTTTCAGGATTTAATGAAAAGTCTTATGGATGGGAAGTTAAATGATGTACTCAGCCAGACTGGAAAAGCGCTTAAAAAAATGCTTATGGGCGAAATCGAAAGCAGCGGGCATATGATGGGCCAGATTCTTGTACTTGGCATTATCGGGGCTGTCTTTTCTAATTTTTCCAGTGTATTTACAGGAAGTCAGATCTCCGAAACAGGTTTTTTTGTTACTTATTTATTATTATTCACCTATCTGGCAGCCAGCTTTTTTACCAGCATTACCATTGTAAGCGGCGTGGTTAACCAGATACTGGGATTTATGAGAGTGCTGATGCCTGCGTATTTTCTGGCGGCGGCATTTGCAGGAAGCAGTGCCACCGCAGTGGCATCTTATGAATTTACCCTGGTTATTTTATCTGCTTCCCAGTGGCTTTTAGGAACGGTACTGTTATCACTGATCCGTGTATACGCTCTTCTGGTTATGGCTGGTCATATTGCAAAAGAAGACATGCTGTCAAAGCTGACTGAACTGTTAGAGCAGGTGGTTTCCTGGAGCTTAAAGACTTTAGTCGGACTGGTACTGGGATTCCAGATGATCCAGTCCATGGTGCTTCCTTATGTGGATTCCTTAAAGACGGGAGCAGTTCAGAAGCTGGTGGGTGCGATTCCAGGCATTGGACAGGGGGTCAGCTCTGTGGCCCAGATGGTATTAGGCTCTGGTGTACTGATTAAGAATACCATTGGAGCAGCCGGTATCCTGATTCTCATTATTCTAACCATCGTTCCCATTCTAAAGCTAGTTATCTTAATGCTGTTTTATCAATGTGTGGCAGCCCTTTTGCAGCCAGTCTGTGATAAACGGATTGTATCCTGCATTTCCGATATGGCAAAGGGACATAAAATGCTTTTGTCCGTCGCGATATCCTGCATGATTTTATTCATCGTTACCATAGCACTTGTGTGTGCTTCTACCAATGTAACCTATTATTCCGGGTGAGTGGCATGGATCAATTATATGAATGGATCAGAAATATCACTTATTATCTGATCTTTATCACTGTGGTAGAAAATCTTCTGCCGAATAAAAAGTATGAAAAATACGTCAAATTCTTTGCCGGTATGGTGCTGATTCTTCTTGTGTTAAAGCCCGTTACAGGCGGATTAAGACTGGATGATAAACTGGCCTACTCATTTGAAGCAATAAGCCTTAAAAAGGAAGCAGGTGAGTTAACCGGAAAAGTTTCAAAAATGGAGGAAACCAGACTGAAACGAATGATTTCCGGTTATGAAAAAGCAGTGGGAACTGATTTGGAGACCATGGCGCAGACAGCAGGTTATTCCTGCAAAGAAACCAGTGCAGAAATTAACAGTGATCAGTCCAGTGACCGGTTCGGTCATGTGGTAAAGGTTTCCCTTGTGCTCACCTCTGGGAAAGAGGAAATGCAGGCAGAGGAAGCAGCTTCTGTTGGCAGTAAAATGGATCCTGTTAAGAAGGTTGAGGAAATAAAAACATTAAAATAACTGGAAAAGAAACGGATCAAAGTGCTGAAATAAAGCCGGAAGATGGAAAAAAAGAAGAGCAGAAAGAAAATTCCAGTCTATCTGGTCTTAGAAGGAGGATTGCGGAATATTATGGATTGGAGGAACAGGATATTGAAATTCAAATGGAAGATGGGTAAGGATAAATTGTTAATCCTGCTGGCGGTTGGAATGATGATCCTGATCCTTACATTTCCTTCTGGTCCCGGAATTGCAAAGAAAGTGGAAAAGACTGCGCAGAAAGATAATAATAAGCAATCCACTTTACAGCAGGGAATTGTAACACAGCCTGCAGACGGAGATGCTGCCGCTTCCGTTTCCGCTGACCGCACTTATGAAGAAGAACTGGAAGCCAGGGTGAAAAAAATATTAAAAACCGTGGATGGAGTCGGTCAGGTTGATGTGCTCATTGTAGTAAAATCTTCAGGGGAAAAGGTACTGAGAGTGGATAAAGATAACTCAAATTCCTCCACCGAAGAAAATGACACATCAGGAGGGTCGAGAAAGATTACAAGCGCAGAATTAAAAGAGAGTACCATTCTTACCGGCCAGGGAGAAAATACGGCTCCCATTGTGGAGAAAGAAATACGTCCTGAAATAGAAGGAATTATTATCAGTGCCCAGGGCGGAGGCAGTCCTACGGTAAAAGCTGAAATTTCCAGTGCCATGGAAGCATTATTTAACCTGCCCCCACATAAAATAAAAGTATTAAAGAGGGTGGAATAAAAAGGAGTGTCAGGTATGAAAAGTTGGAAAACAAGCAATGAACCCAATGTCCCGAAAACCCCAAAGAAAATGGATATGAAGAAACTGTTTCGAAGAAACCAGATTATCATTACAACTCTGGCAGTCATGATTGCTGCCGCCGGATATTTAAATTATGCCGGAAAGCAGGATGCAGCCTCCGGAACCGATGTGTATGAAGCCGGAATGACAGACATTTCCGAAGAAGACATTTTAGCAGAGAACCAGGCATTAAATGGCAGTGATTCCAGCAAGGATATCGCCAGTCTGGATCAGGATGCCGCAGATATTGACAAACTGGCAGCAGCCGATTCTGCGGGCAGCGCAGATAAAACAGCAGCCGGAAGTACCCAGGTAGCAGCTGGGAACGAAACAGCTCAAAGTCTTGCAGCAGGTGAGACCCAGGCAGCAGCCAGCCTTGCAGAAGGTGAAACACAGGCAGCTGATACCGGTCTTGACAATCCTGGTGAGGCTGTTTTAACCAGCGGTATGAACGTAGCAGATTACATATCAAGCGTGCAGTTAAACAGAGAACAGGTAAGGGCCAGAAATAAAGAAACTCTGATGAATTTAATCAACAATCCAAACATTGAAGAGGCTGCCAAACAGCAGGCAATTCAGCAGATGGTTGATATGACAGCGATTGCCGAGAAGGAGAATGCAGCAGAAACCCTTCTTCTTGCAAAAGGATTTGCGGATCCTGTTGTCAGCATCTCAAACGGAAAAGTTGATGTTGTCATCAATGCCGCCAGCATTTCAGATCCCCAGCGTGCCCAGATTGAAGATATCGTAAAGAGAACCGAAGTGGGAGCAGAGAGCATTGTTATTACTCTTATGAAACTGGAAGAGTAAAAAGCCTTTGCAAACAGTTGACAATTTTGCTATAATGATTTCAGAACCCAGAAATACTAAACAGGAGGGAATCGAAGTGGCAGAATTGGAAAACAGAAATACTCATAAAGTATATGAAAAAGATAAAATCGGCGAAGTTCAGATCGCAGATGATGTAGTCGCGATCATCGCAGGTCTTGCTGCGACGGAAGTAGATGGTGTGGATTCCATGGCAGGCAACATCACCAACGAACTGGTGGCGAAGCTGGGCATGAAAAACTTATCCAAAGGTGTCAAAGTGGAACTGACAGAGGAACATGTTTCCGTAGATTTGTCCTTAAACATAAAATATGGTTACAGTATCCCAAACGTCAGTGAAAAAGTCCAGGAAAAGGTGCAGAATGCCATTGAGAACATGACTGGCCTTTCCGTTCTTGATGTGAACATCCGGATTGCCGGTGTTGCACTGGATGAGAACAAATAATTTTATAATTTACAGCGGGAATAACCGGTCATACGGTTCATTCCCGCTGTTTTTTTTACCGAAAAGATGAAATTATCCTTGTAATGATATAGGGCAGGATTTATAATGGACGATATTGTGAATCGAAAGATTCTTAAGGACAGGTGTTTTTTAAATATGATGAATCGTAGAAACGGGGGGCACTATCCGCCGGGTTTGCTGATCCTGGCAAGTCTTGTGATATCTGTGATTATCGGAATCTGCGTTTTAAACTTCTATTATTTTCATGAAGTGGAACAGAGTCTGTTTCAGCAGACCCACAGAGATCTAAAGCAGAAGAATGATAAAGCACTGAATTATATAGAAACCATGATACAGACCAAATTCGAATGGCTGGAATTGTTTGCATTTTACTGTGATCTGCCCAATGGATCAGGCAACGAACAGTGGTGGCAGCAGGTTCAGGATTACGAAAAAGAAGATTCCAGGTTTGGTGTTGCAGATACGTCAGGTACTCTTTATTATGGTAATCGTGAAACCCAGGACATTTCTTCCCGTGACTATTATAAAAAAGCGTTAGACGGTGAAAAGAATATATCCGGATTGCTGAAAGAAAGCTTTAAGGGCCAGGACAGTATCATTTTAACCGTCCCCATTATCAGAGACGGCGTTGTTAAGGGTGCGGCGTGTCTGGAGTTGTCTTCCGATAAGCTGAAACAGTATTTAAGCGATACGGATTTAAGCCGCTACGGTGCCAATATGATATTTCAAAAAAGATGGAGAGATTCTGATTTCCTGTACGGCATGTGAAAATCAGATTTCTCTGTTTGAGATGCTTAAAACAAGGAAATTTGGACCGGGTCAGACATTTTCGGAGATGGAAGCAGGAATCAGCCAGGGGCTGTCCGGTTATATTACTTATTATGAAAATGATTACCGCCGCCTTCTTTATTACCAGCCCATGGGGATTAATGACTGGTATATGGCGACCTTTGTGGAGACGGAAGGATATGAGAATACGTTTCATAAAATCAAATCCCTTTCTGCAAAATTTATAGCAGGATCAACCTTCCTTTTATTTTGCGGAGTGATCCTGATCCTTTTAATTGTTCACACCAGAAAAAAAGAAGAAAAGAGACTGCAAAAGGATTATTTAACAGGAGTTTATACCAGAGAAACAGCAAGAAAACTGGTGGAGCATGGATTAAAAGCCGGCGGAAAAAACCGCTTTTATGCATGTATGTTCCTTGACATCGATGATTTTAAGAAAATAAACGATACCTTTGGTCACCATAAAGGGGATCTGGTTCTGGTTCAGGCGGGACAGATATTAAGTGCCTGCACCAGACAGGAGGATGTAATTGTCCGGTTCGGAGGAGATGAATTCTGTATCTGGCTTTATGGAATGAGAGGAAGAAAACAGCCCGAAGCAATTGCCCAGCGTATTATTAATGCGTTTCATGTTTCCGGAAAAGTACATGCTAGTATTGGAATTACTTTGATTGGAGAGAATGAAACTGAATACGATGCCATCTTAAAACGGGCAGATCAGGCATTATACGAGGCAAAGGGAAAAGGCAAAAACCAGTATGCTGTTTCCAATTAACATTCCATACTGGCACGCAAAAGTTTCTATTGTATAAAAAACCCTGTTAAGGTATAATAATTCCAAACGTCCAGTTAAATCACCAATAGGAGGACCATGGTAAATGACCAGAAGTAAAATGCGTGAACACTGCTTTAAGATGCTTTTCTGCGCTGATTTTCACCCCGCAGAGGAGAAACTTTGGCAGATTAATCAATATTTTGAGGAACCAAAAGAGGATGATCTCAATACAGAAGGTGTGGAAGAGATTATTCATGATGTGGATATGAGTGAAGAGAATTCTGCTTTCTTAAAAGAAAAGACAGAAGCAATTATGAATAAAATTCCGGAACTGGATGAAAAAATCAATGAAGTAGCAGAAGGCTGGAAAACAAAACGTATGGGAAGAGCAGAATTAACCATTCTTCGCCTTGCTCTTTATGAAATCTTATTCGATGATGAGGTGCCGGAAAAGGTAGCCATCAACGAAGCAGTAGAACTGGGTAAAAAATACGGCGGAAACGAAGCTCCGGCTTTCATTAACGGAGTTCTTGCAAAGCTGGTGTAAGTATGGCAGGTGTCTATTCAGTAACCCAGATTAATGGTTATATTAAAAATATGTTTGCCCAGGATTTTGCCCTGAACCGGATTTCCATCAAAGGGGAAGTATCCAACTGCAAATATCATACTTCCGGTCATATCTATTTTACCTTAAAAGACAAAGCCTCTTCTATTTCGGCAGTGATGTTTGCCGGATCCGGAAAAGGTCTTTCCTTTCATCTGGAAGATGGACAGCAGATCATTGCAAAGGGAAGCGTTGAGGTTTATGAAAGAGACGGAAGATATCAGCTTTACGCCCAGGAAATTACGAAAGAGGGAATGGGAGATTTATTCGAACGTTTTATAAAGCTTCGTAATGAACTGGAAGAGATGGGGATGTTTTCCCCTGAATACAAGAAAGAAATTCCAGGATATGCAAGGCGTATGGGTGTGGTAACTGCCCCCACAGGCGCTGCCATCCGGGATATTATGAATATATCCGCCAGGCGGAACCCCTTTGTGCAGCTCTATCTTTACCCCGCTCTTGTGCAGGGAAGCGGTGCTGCAGAAAGTATTGTAAAAGGAATTGAGACCTTAGACCAGATGGGACTTGATGTTCTCATTGTGGGAAGAGGGGGCGGCTCCATTGAAGACTTATGGGCTTTTAATGAAGAAGCGGTTGCCAGAGCAATCTTTAACTGCTCCGTACCGGTAATTTCTGCAGTCGGTCATGAAACCGATGTGACCATTGCGGATTATGTTGCGGACATGCGTGCACCCACCCCTTCGGCAGCTGCGGAGCTGGCAGTATTTGATTATAAACAATTTAAAGAACAGACAGAGAGCATCCGCTATACATTAAAAAACCATGATGGAGCGAAAGCTGGAGCGGTATCGTTTCTCTGTGAACCAATATGGATTAAAGTTAAAGTACTTTGATCCGAAGCGAAGTATTCGTGAACAGCGCCAGCGTCTTCATGATCTGGAAGAGAAGCTGAAAAGCCAGCTTTTAATACAGATAGAGGCAGAGCGCAGGCAACTTGACGAATCCGCTGTTAAGATGAGTCAGCTGATGGAGAAGCAGACTTTAAGAGACAGGCACAGGCTGGAACTTCTTGCCGGACGCCTTCATGCCTGTTCCCCGCTGGCAAAAATAGGCGGCGGCTACGGTTTTATCACTGATTCAGGGAATCACAGGATTGATTCTGTCATGCAGGTAAAGGCCGGAGATGCTCTTCGTCTTAAATTGCGGGATGGAAATATCCATACTCTGGTATCAGAAGTGGAGCCACTAACAGTGTCAGAGGCAGAAAAATAAGGAGAAACAGGCTTATGGCAGTAAAAAAAGAAAGAACCATTGAAGAGACCTTAAAGGACTTGGAGGAGCTGATCAAAAAGCTGGAAAGCGGAGAGAGCTCTTTAGAGGAATCCTTTGAATATTATGAGACAGGTATGAAACTTGTTAAGTCCTGCAATGATAAAATAGATAAAGTGGAAAAAGATAATTGTACTGGAGGAAAATGGTGAAGAACATGAACTTTGAGGATGAGTTACTGAAACGGACCAAAGATGTGTGGGAGATTGTGGAAAGTTTTCTTCCGGCTGTAGAGGGACATCAGAGCACTGTTCTTGAGGCAATGGATTACAGTATACGGGCAGGCGGGAAGCGGCTGCGTCCTATGCTGATGAGGGAGACATACTGCCTTTTTGGAGGTATGGGAAAAGAGATAGAACCATTTATGGCAGCCATAGAGATGATTCATACCTCTTCTCTGATTCACGATGATCTTCCCTGTATGGATAACGATACCCTTCGCAGAGGACTTCCTACTGCCTGGGTGAAATTTGGATATGATATGGCGGTGCTGGCAGGTGACGGTCTTTTAATTTATTCCATGGAGACGGCAGCAAAGGCACTTGATTTTTCGGACAGGCCGGACCGGGTCGCAAGAGCTATGGGAATTCTTGCGCAAAAGACAGGTATATTCGGGATGATAGGCGGCCAGACGGTAGATGTGGAACTGGCTGGTAAGCCGATTCCAGGCGAAAAACTGGACTTTATCTACCGGTTAAAGACTGGAGCGCTTTTAGAGGCGTCCATGATGATCGGAGCACTCCTTGGCGGAGCCAGTGAAGACGAGTTAAAGGCAGTGGAAGAGATGGCATCAAAAATCGGACTTGCTTTTCAGATTCAGGATGATATTCTTGATGTAACAAGCAATGCCGAAGTATTGGGAAAACCCGTATTCAGCGATGAAAAGAACAATAAAACCACTTATGTAACATTGGAGGGAATGGAACAGGCGAAGATGGCTGTGGAGAGAATTTCCGCAGAAGCAGTTGCCTGCCTTCAAAAGCTGCCGGGAGAGAACCGCTTTCTGGAAGAACTGATCCGGATGCTGGTTAACCGGGAAAAATAAAGGATTAAAAAATTATGATGCTGGAACTGATTAACGGACCTGACGATATAAAGAAATTCTCCAAACAGGAGCTGACCATATTAAGTCAGGAAATCCGTGATTTTTTAATAGAAAAGATAAGTACCACAGGCGGTCATCTGGCCTCCAATTTAGGAGTAGTGGAGCTGACCATGGCAATTTATCTTGCTTTTGATCTGCCAATGGACAAAATTGTCTGGGATGTAGGGCATCAGTCTTATACCCATAAGATCTTAAGCGGAAGAAGAATGGAATTTGATGAACTGCGCCAGTACGGCGGCATGAGCGGTTTTCCAAAGAGAAAGGAAAGCCCCTGTGACGCCTTTGATACCGGGCACAGTTCTACTTCTATTTCTGCCGGACTGGGACTTGCCCAGGCAAGAGATGTGCTGGGGGAAGGTCATTTTGTAGTTTCAGTCATCGGTGACGGTTCCCTGACGGGAGGCATGGCATATGAAGCACTGAATAATGCAGCCCAGATGAAGAAAACTTCGTTATTATTCTCAATGACAATAATATGTCCATATCCGAAAATGTAGGCGGCATGTCCTCCTATCTAAACAGTATACGGACTGGAAATGGATATCTGGATTTAAAGAAACATGTTACCAATACGCTTTCAAGGATTCCGGTTATCGGAGAACCTCTGATTGAGAAGATCAGCCGGACTAAAAATGGCATTAAGCAGCTTTTGATTCCGGGAATGCTGTTTGAAAATATGGGTATTACCTATTTAGGACCGGTTGACGGCCATAATTTAAAGGCTCTGACAAGAACCCTGAAAGAGGCGAAGAAACTGGATCACACCGTACTGGTTCATGTGATTACCAAAAAAGGAAAAGGATATGCTCCGGCAGAAAAAAATCCGTCCAAGTTTCACGGGGTGGATCCCTTTGATATCCTGACTGGCAAGCCTAAAAAAGAAAAGAAGAATTTAAGCTATACAGATGTCTTTTCTAAAACAATCTGCCGTCTGGCAAAAGATGATAAAAAGATTGTGGCGGTAACCGCTGCGATGCCGGATGGAACCGGATTGAAACGGTTCTCAAACCTCTATCCGGACCGCTTTTTTGATGTGGGGATTGCAGAAGAGCATGCAGTGACTTCGGCGGCAGGAATGGCAGCAGGCGGTTTGAAACCGGTAGTGGCTGTTTATTCCTCTTTTTTGCAGAGAGGGTTTGATCAGGTACTTCATGATGTGTGTATTCAGAATCTTCCTGTTGTATTCGCAGTTGACCGGGCAGGACTGGTAGGCAGCGATGGTGAGACCCATCAGGGAATTTTTGATCTGTCCTTTTTAAGTGCCATACCCAATATGAGCATTTTTGCACCGAAAAATGACTGGGAGCTGGCAAACGGACTGGAGTTCGCATTTTCCCTTGACAGTCCCATTGCGGTACGTTATCCCAGAGGGGGAAGCCTATCAGGGGCTGGAAGATTTTAAATCACCCATTGAATACGGGAAAGGCGAAATCATTTATGAAGAAACGGACATTGCCCTTCTGGCAGTAGGAAGCATGGTAAGTACAGGAGAGCATGTAAGGCAGAAACTGAAAGCGGAAGGCTGGAACTGTACTCTTGCTAACGGGCGCTTTATCAAGCCTTTTGATAAAAAACTGATTGATCACCTGGCAAAAAATCACTGGCTGATTGTGACCATGGAAGAGAATGTTCTTCAGGGCGGATATGGAAGCCTGATCAATGGTTATATACATGAACACTATCCAAAAGTAAAGGTACTAAACATTGCCCTGCCGGATGCATACGTGGAGCACGGCAACGTTTCTCTGCTTCGAAAAGGACTTGGAATTGACAGCGATTCCATAATCTGGCGCATGAAAAAGGAATACCTTGATATGGAGCGGCAGAACAGGGAATGGAAGGATAAGATGAAGTAAAATGAAAGAACGGTTGGATGTGCTATTAGTAAAACAGGGACATGCAGAGTCCAGAGAAAAGGCGAAAGCCATCATCATGTCCGGGATCGTATTTGTGAATGGTGACAAAGAGGACAAAGCAGGTTCCACATTTGAAGAAACTGCACTTATTGAGGTAAGAGGCAGCACTTTAAAATATGTAAGCCGGGGCGGATTAAAGCTTGAAAAAGCCATGACCCATTTTAATGTTACGCTGGAAGGGAAGGTCTGCATGGATGTAGGCTCTTCTACCGGAGGATTTACGGACTGCATGCTTCAAAACGGCGGGGTTAAAGTCTATGCGGTTGACGTGGGGCATGGGCAGCTTGCGTGGAAGCTTCGCAACGATGAACGGGTGGTCTGTATGGAAAAGACCAACATCCGTTATGTAACGCCAGAGGATATTAAGGACAGGATTGAATTTTCATCCATTGATGTATCATTTATATCCCTTACAAAAGTTCTTTTGCCGGTTAAAAACCTTTTGTCAGAAGACGGAGAGATCGTTTGTCTGATTAAGCCTCAGTTTGAAGCAGGCCGTGAAAAGGTGGGCAAAAAGGGTGTAGTAAGAGACAAATCTGTTCATCTGGAAGTAATCCAGTCAGTGATCTCTTATGGAATCAGCATTGGATTTGAAATTCTGCACCTGGAGTTTTCTCCTATTAAGGGTCCGGAAGGGAATATAGAATATCTGCTTCATTTAAAAAATCATCCCGCTGGGGAGAGCTTTCCTGAGTACAGTGTTAATCCGGAAAAAGTGGTGGAAGAAGCTCACAAAGACTTAAGCGAAGGCAAATAAGGAGTCTGAAATGAAACATTTTTACGTAATCATGAATCCGGATAAAAAAGGAGCCCGTGAAACCGCGGAGCAGATCCGGGAATTTCTCACTGCCAGGGGAGCAGTCTGTCTGATCGGCAGAGGAGAAAAGGTAGAATGGCAGGCAGGAAAGCATTACACTGACTCAGCCATGGTGCCGAAAGAAACGGAATGCGTGATTACTCTGGGGGGAGACGGAACGCTAATTCAGGCAGCCAGAGATTTATCCGGACGCAATTTACCCATTCTTGGAATCAACAGAGGGACTCTGGGGTATTTAACCCAGGTTTCCAGAACAGAAGACATTGAATCGGCGCTGTCAGCCCTGTTTTTCGATGATTATAAGCTGGAAGAGCGTATGATGCTAAGCGGAAGTGCATTCAGAGACGGAAAAGAGATTTACCGTGATATCGCTCTAAACGAGATCGTCATAACACGAGGCGAATACTTGAAGATGCTTCAGTTTAAAGTATATGTAAATGGGGAATTCTTAACGGAGTACAGAGCGGACGGGCTGATAGCAGCTACGCCCACTGGATCTACTGCCTATAATTTATCGGCAGGCGGGCCGATTATAGTCCCTGATTCCAAGATGCTGGTGCTTACACCCATCTGTTCCCATGCCCTCAATGCCAGAAGTATTGTGCTTTCTGCAGAAGATAAAATCAGGATTGAAATTATAGGACAGGAAGGAATCAGCCAGGCAGCGGTATTTGACGGAGATTCGGCAGTCAGTCTTTTACCTGGGGACTGGATTGATATAGAGCGTGCCCAGATCAAGACTATATTAGTAAAATTAAAAAATTTATCATTTTAGATAATCTAAGAAACAAAATGGCGGGTATATAAGGAGGTGACACGATGAAACTGGAAAGACATAGCAAAATAGTAGAACTGATTGGGAAGTATGAAATTGAAACCCAGGAAGAACTGGCGGATTATTTAAATCAGGCTGGTTTTGCAGTAACACAGGCAACTGTATCCAGAGATATCAGAGAGTTAAAGCTGACAAAGGTGCAGTCAGAATCAGGAAAACAGCGTTATATGGTACTTCAGAATCAGGGATCATTCAGCGATAAATACATCCGGATTTTAAGAGATGGTTATTTATCCATGGATATGGCACAGAATATACTGGTAATTAAGACTGTATCCGGAATGGCCATGGCAGTGGCAGCAGCGTTAGATGCCCTTCATTTCAGCGAAATGGTAGGCTGTATCGCAGGAGACGATACCATCATGTGTGCCATCAGAACTGTAGATGACACCATACTTATGATGGACAAACTGAAAAAACTCATTACGGGATAAAGGAGGCAAGCCATGCTTTCAGAATTACACGTAAAGAACTTAGCATTAATTGAAAAAGCTGATGTGGAGTTTAAAGAGGGACTGAATGTCTTAACCGGTGAAACAGGTGCCGGAAAATCCATAATTATCGGCTCGGTAACCATTGCCTTAGGAGGCAAGGTGCCAAAGGATATGATCAGAAACGGGGCAGAATACGCCTACATAGAGCTGATCTTTACCGTCAGCGATGAAAGAAAGATCCATCTGTTAAAAGAAATGGATGTATTTCCCGACCAGGACGGCATTGTAATTATTTCTAAAAAAATCATGCCGTCTAAAAGTTTAAGCAAAATTAATGATGAAACGGTAACTGCAGGGAAACTGCGGGATATCACAGGTCTTCTCATCGATATTCATGGACAGCATGAACATCAGTCTTTACTCTACAAGTCAGTACATCTGGAGATCCTGGACCGTTACCAGGAGAAAAAGTCCCACGAGCTAAAAATGAATATTGCTAAGACCTACAGAGAATACGTCCGGTTAAAGGAACGGCTTGCGTCATTTCAGCTTGATGAAGATACCAGACTGCGGGAGATGGATTTTATTCGCTATGAGATAGAAGAGATTGAGAATGCCGGGTTAAGAGAGGGAGAAGAGGAAGAACTATCCTCAAAGTACCGTCTGTTTCTTCATGGAAAAAAAATTATGGAAAGTCTTTCTGTGGCTTATGATGCAGTGAATTCCGATGTCACAGGACGGGCTTTAAAAGAGGTGGAAGCAGCGGCTGTCTATGATGAACGCCTGCTTACCATCAGAGACCAGCTTTTTGATGTGGACTCCATTTTAAGCGATATCAATCATGAAATCACCTCTTATCTGGAGGACTTATCTTTTGATGAAGAAGACTATCAGAAAATAGAAGACCGTCTTGACTTAATTCATAATATGGAAGCTAAGTATGGAAAAGGTGTTGACTTGATTTTCAAAAATCTGGAAGAAAAGAAAATCAGGCTGAGTGAACTGGAAGATTATGACCGTTTAAAGCAGGAGACAGAAAAAGAGATTCATTTAACTGAGGATAAATTAGAAGATTTATGCGGACAATTATCCTGTATGAGGAAAGAAACTGCAAAAGAACTGACGGAAAAAATCAAAGAAGGCCTACATGATTTAAATTTTATTGATGTTAATTTTGATATGGAATTTGGCAGACTGGATCACTATACGGCAAACGGTTTTGATGAAGCGGAATTTATGATTTCCGCCAATCCCGGGAGGCCTTAAAGCCATTAAAATCCGTGGCTTCCGGCGGTGAGATGTCAAGAATCATGCTGGCAATCAAAACAGTTCTGGCTGATTCTGATGATATTCCAACCCTTATTTTTGATGAAATTGATACCGGTATCAGCGGAAGAACCGCACAGAAGGTATCAGAAAAGCTTTCTTATATAGCAGCCAATCACCAGGTAATCTGTATCACCCATCTGCCCCAGATTGCAGCCATGGCAGATGCTCATTTTGAAATTAAAAAATCGGCAGAGGCTGGAAAAACCACCACAGGAATCCAGGCACTGCAGGATGAGGAAATTGTGGAAGAACTTGCAAGGCTGCTTGGCGGAGCAGAGATTACGGATGCAGTAAAAGTAAATGCCAGAGAAATGAAGCGTCTTGCGGCCGAAAAAAAGTTAAAAAAGTCATAACTGGTCCAAACACCAAAATTAAATGAATTCAACTAAAATATGACAGAGTGTTTTTAACGAATTCTCACATACTATGAGAGGAGTCAAAAAATTGTCTCCTTTATTCTTCTAAGGAGGTATGTGAGATGGCAAAAAAGAAATTTCATAAACTAATTGTAAGGGCGTTCTGGATCAGCCTGATCTTTTGTATCGGATTTACCTGGTTCTATATGAAACGGGTTATTCCGGACAAATTGAACATCGTTGCAGCAGAAGAAGAACAGTTTCATTTCTCCATGCCTTTTGATGTGACGCTGCATTCCGACAGCGAGGAAGTGGTATTGAACAATGGTTCCAATATTCCTTCTGATCAAATTCACTTACAGGTGAATCAGCCGTTTTCCGTGTATTCCAAGAATCTGGGAAGCTATAAGCTGGGATTAAAGCTGTTCGGCTGGATACAGTTAAAGGATATTCAGGTAAATGTAGTTGATACCAAATACGCTGTTCCTTGCGGTACTCCAGTTGGAATTTATTTAAAATCAAATGGAGTCATGGTAATCGGTACAGGAGACGTAACGAAAAAAGATGGAATGGTTGTAGAGCCTGCATTTGGAGTTTTACAATCAGGGGATTATCTGGAATCAATCAATGGCGTCCCACTTAGTAACAAGGAAACACTGATGAATGAGCTGAATAAAATAGGCGCATCAGAAGCTGTTTTAAAGGTCAGAAGAGGCGATGATAACATTGATATTAAGATGAATCCCATAGAAACAGAGGATGGATCCTATAAACTGGGAGTATGGGTTCGTGATGACACTCAGGGAATAGGAACCATGACCTATGTGGATATGAACGGACAATTTGGTGCACTGGGCCACGGAATCAGTGACAGTGATACCGGGAATGTAGTCCAGATCACAGATGGTTCTCTCTATGAAACAGCAATACTGGGAATTGAAAAAGGAACCTTTGGGAAACCAGGTGTCATGAGCGGAATCATCTATTATGGTCCTGGATCCAACTTGGGAACAATTAAAGAAAATACAGAAGAAGGTATTTTCGGTACAGTGAATGACCGCTTTAAACAGGGAGTCTCTCAGGATGCCGTACCCATCGGTTATCGGCAGGATGTGAAGAAGGGAAAAGCCTATATACGAAGTGATGTCTCTGGAAAAGTGCGTGATTACGAAATAGAAATCCAGCGGGTTGATTACTCCACCACTCATAAAAGCAAGGGAATGGTAATTAAAGTTACGGACCCCGATCTTCTGGCATTGACCGGGGGAATTGTTCAGGGTATGTCCGGTAGTCCGATCTTACAGGACGGAAAGCTGATAGGAGCTGTTACCCATGTTTTTATCCAGGACTCAACAAGAGGCTACGGTATCTTTATCGAAAATATGATCAATCATTAACAATATTTGCCAGGAAATAAAAGGACAGAATCGTAAGAGTCTTACGGTGCCGTCCTTTTCTTTTTCTGTTTATTTTTTAAATCTAATAAATCCATAACTGTTCAGGATATGGAAGTACTTGGATAGACGTTCGTATAGTGGAGATGCTTCCTCTCCAAACTGTTCCTTTACTAAGGCAGAAAGGCTAAGAATATCCCGGCTGCCATCAATAAGACACCATACAAAGCTTCCCATTGGATCCAGATGAATGTGGCTTACTTTTGGTTTATGAAAAAATCTCTGGGCGAACCGGTGAAAGACGCCTTTGTTTTCCACGTCCAGTGTCACCAGACCGCTTTCTTCAACAGACCAGTGAATATGTTCTGTGCGAATGGGAATCCGGTCTAAATAGTTTTCGCTTTTTTTATCTGTCTGATTCATTTCTTCACTTTCTTCCAGATTGTAAATTTAAGCAGGCTTAAGATGACAAGCCCAAATAAAATCAGACTTCCAAAATCCAGAACAAAAGAAGGAAGATTTAGTTTTGAGGACAGATCCAGAGCCTTGTCCAAACCAAATACCGCTAAAAGCGCAAGCAGGATACCAACCAGGCCTTCACCTGCAATCATTCCGGAACAGTAAAGCATTCCGTCGCTGATTAACTGATCTTTTTCTTTTTTGTCTTCTTTTTTCATTCTGTCAAAGTATAAACGTACCAGTCCGCCCACCATAATGCATGCATTTAACTGGACAGGAAGATACACGCCAATGGCGAACGGAAGAACGGGAATACCCAGGATTTCCACAGCTGCGGCTAAGAAGACTCCCATAAATACCAGCGCCCAGGGAAGATTGTTATCCATAACACCTTCAATGATCATCTTCATCAGCATGGCCTGAGGTGCACCCAGCTGTTCAGAACCAAAGCCCCATGCTGCATTTAACAGATATAAAACCCCGCCAATGGCAAAGGCAGCAGCAACCACACCGATCAGCTCACCAATCTGCTGCTTTTTCGGAGTAGCTCCAAGCAGGTAACCTGTTTTTAAGTCCTGAGAGGTATCACCAGCAATGGCAGCAACGATGCAGATGATGGAACCGATGGCAATTGCGCCTTTCATTCCATGGATTCCGTTATCTCCAGTGGCTTTTAATGTGATGGTGGCGATAAGGAGCGTTGCAATGGCCATACCCGATACCGGGTTATTGCTGCTTCCTACCAGACCTACCATTCTGGAAGATACAGTGGCAAAGAAAAATCCAAAGATTACAACAAGGATGGCTCCTACCAGACTTACCGGAATGACCGGAACCAGCCAGACAATAATGGTAAGAATGGCGATACCTCCAAGAATTGTCTGAAAGCTTAAATCCTGTTCGGTACGAAGTCCGCTGCCTGCATTGTTCTGACCAAGTCCCTGAATGGCATCACGGAATGTGCGGATAATTAATGGAAGAGATTTTACAAGGCTGATAATACCGCCTGCTGCAAGAGCTCCTGCACCAATGTAACGGATGTAAGTTCCCCAGATGCCGCCGGCTCCTTTGGCAGCAAACAGCTCTCCAATGGGAACAGTACCGGGATACAGGGTTAAATCGGCTCCAAAAAAGAACAATCGCAGGGATAAATACCAGCCAGCTGATAATTCCTCCCGCAAACATATAGGAAGATATCCTTGGTCCGCAGATATATCCCACGCTCATGACTGCCGGATAAATCTGTGTTCCAATCTCACCTGCATAACCCTTCACACGGAAGGATACTTCCCCTGGAACCAGTTTGATCCCATCAATGATAAACTTGAATACAGCGGCAAAGCCCATTCCGGCAAATACAGTGGAAGCATTGGCACCACCCTCTTCACCAGCTAAAAGAACCTCTGCACACGCGGTTCCTTCCGGATAAGGAAGAATTCCGTGCTCCTTTACAATCAATGCATTTCGAAGCGGAACCATGAAAAGGACACCCAGAATACCGCCGATGAGAGAAATCAGTGTGATTTCCAGAATACCAGGTGTTTCCATTTTCCCTTCTGCTGCCCATAAAAAAAGAGCAGGCAGTGTAAAGATAGCTCCTGCAGCCAGAGATTCTCCTGCAGAACCAACTGTTTGAACGATGTTGCTTTCCAGTATGGAGTTTTTCTTCATCATGACTCTGATCACACCCATGGAGATGACTGCGGCAGGAATCGATGCGGAGATGGTCATACCAACACGGAGACCCAGATAGGCATTAGCTGCACCGAAGACAACAGCCAGAATGATACCCAGAACAATAGAGGTAACAGTAAATTCCGGTGTGACCTTTTCAGCCGGTATGTACGGTCTGAAATCGTTTTGTTCTTTCATTTGTATTTCCCCCTAAAATTTTTATACAGTACCAATTATATCCATTTATTTAAGATGGGGCAAGTGTTATTGTGCTTTTTTGATAATTAAAAATAATAAAATAATATTTTTTATCAGCATAATGCTTAAATTATCATTGATAAAAAATAGATCTAATCTCTATGAAAAGCTTTAAATCCCTTTTCTTATGTGTTAGTATAAGAGATAGTAGCATTGTTTTTGATGTTTTTTTGACGACAAGTAGTTTCAATTTTCAACACCGGTAAAAAAAAGGGGGAAACGTGGATTCAGACCGGGCAAGACCTTTTCTTCATTCGACAGTGGGACAGTTTTGACAGAATCCCATATTCGATAAAATAAACGTTTTTCCTGTCGAATAATGCGATAGAATCACGTTGCGGCATAAGCTAGGGCAAGATTATAATGGCTATACACTAGTTTTCATTTATTTTGAAGAATCAGGAGGAGAGTATCAATATGTCAGAAATCAGTATTGCTATTGCAGATGATAACCTGCAGACCTTAAATCTGCTGAATGATATACTGGAAGGAGAGGAGGACTTTCATGTAGTGGGAAGAGCGGATAACGGCGAAGACGCTTATAACATGATCCTCAAAACAAATCCGGATGTTGTCTTATTGGATGTGATTATGCCGAGAATGGACGGAATTACAGTAATGGAGCGGGTAAGAGGGAACGGTGCTGTGACAAAGATTCCCTCATTTATTATGGTAACAGCCGCAGGAAGTGAGAATATTACCGAAGATGCTTTCCGAATGGGGGCGAATTATTACATAATGAAGCCGTTTAACAAGGAAGTTATCGTCGATAAGGTGCGAAGAGTAGGGCAGAGAAAGACGAAAGTGCCCAGTCTTCAGGGTATGAAAAGGTGAAACCTTATGTCAATAAGACAGAATACATGGAGCAGAATTTAGAAAATGATGTAACACAGATGCTTCATGAAATTGGAATTCCGGCGCATATTAAGGGATATCAGTATTTAAGAGATGCCATTGTGATATCGGTACAGGATCAGGAGATGCTTACCTCTGTGACTAAGATTCTTTATCCTTCCATTGCGAAGAAACATCAGACAACACCCAGCCGTGTGGAGCGTGCCATCCGCCATGCCATTGAAGTGGCCTGGAGCCGTGGAAAGATGGATACCATCAACGAGCTGTTTGGATATACTGTGAGTACAGGAAAAGGAAAACCAACCAATTCCGAGTTTATTGCACTCATTGCTGATAAAATAAGGCTTGATTACAAAAAACTTTCATAAAAGTTAAGGGAAAGATACTTCCTTATTTTCTGAAAATGCAGTATACTATAGCATAACAGACAATGCCCGGAAGGGATAAGGATAAGGGAGGTTTTTTGGATGAAGAAGATTTTGTTCGTTGCATCGGAGGCAGTACCTTTTGTTAAAACGGGTGGTCTTGCAGATGTAGTGGGATCCCTTCCCAAGTGCTTTGATCAGGAGTATTATGATGTGAGAGTTATGATTCCCAAGTATCTCTGTATCAAAGAAGAATTGAGAAACCAGATGACTTATGTGGATCATTTCTATATGGATTATCTGGGACAAAGCAGATACGTTGGGATTCTTCAGTGTGTCTGGGACGGAATCACCTTCTATTTCATTGATAATGAAGGCTATTACCAGGGGCCAAAGCCTTATGGAGACTGGTATCAGGATTTAGAAAAGTTCTGCTTTTTTTCAAGAGCCGCCTTATCTTCCCTTCCGGTAATCGGATTTCAGCCGGATGTGGTTCATTGCCATGACTGGCAGACCGGTTTAATACCTGTTCTGTTAAAGGACCGTTTTCGTGAAGGAGATTTCTTCCGGAACATGAAGTCGGTAATTACCATTCACAATTTAAAATTCCAGGGTGTGTGGGATGTAAAGACCATACAGGCACTGACCTGTCTGCCTGATTATTATTTTACACCTGATAAACTGGAGGCTTACAAGGATGGAAATTTGTTAAAGGGCGGCATAGTATATGCAGATGCCATTACAACAGTCAGCGAGACCTATGCTCAGGAGATAAAGATGCCTTTCTATGGGGAAGGCCTTGACGGTCTGATGCGGGCCAGAGAAGGCAGTTTAAGAGGAATTGTAAACGGAATTGATTATGACGAGTTTGATCCTGAGACGGATTCGTATATTGTAGAAAACTATAATCTGCGTAATTTCCGCAAGGAGAAAGAAAAAAATAAAGCTGCGCTTCAAAAGGAACTTTCTTTGGCGCAGGATGAAAGTAAGTTTATGATTGGAATCGTTTCCAGACTGACTGACCAGAAAGGACTTGATTTAATCCAGTGTGTTATGGATGAGTTATGTCAGGACAATATCCAGCTGGTTATTCTTGGTACCGGAGAAGAGCGGTATGAAAATATGTTCCGCCATTATGCATGGAAGTATCCGGATAAGGTTTCTGCTAATATTTATTATTCGGAGGCAATGTCTCATAAAATTTATGCTGCCTGTGATGCGTTCCTGATGCCGTCTTTGTTTGAACCCTGTGGTTTAAGCCAGCTGATGGCACTCAGATACGGCACTGTGCCTGTTGTCCGGGAAACCGGAGGTTTAAAAGACACGGTAGAACCCTATAATGAGTATGAGAGTAAGGGAACTGGATTTTCCTTTGCAAACTATAATGCTCATGAGATGCTTGGTGCCGTCCGCTATGCACAGCGCATTTATTATGATAAGAGACGTGAGTGGAACAAAATTATCGACCGGGCTATGTCAAAGGATTATTCCTGGAAAACTTCAGCCATGAAGTATCAGGAATTGTATGACTGGCTGACTGGCTGTTAAGCCGGTCCACACTATGAAGAAGGAAGCGACAGAATAATCATGAAAAACATGTATTTAACCCCAGAGGAAGAACAGGAAGCCATAATGTGGGCAGAAGATTCCTCCTGGGTGGAACGGGAAGACTATAATATGGATTTGGAATACCTTGCCTGTGTAAAGGATATTTTAGACCACAAGGTATTCCAGTCCATGGATCATTATATGCAGCATGGAGATACGACCTGTAAGGCTCATTGCATTAAGGTGTCCTATTTAAGCTACTGCATATGCAGAAAATTAGGTTGGGAATATAAAGAAGCAGCCAGAGCAGGACTGCTTCATGATTTCTTTCTATATGACTGGCATACTCATGCCAGAGAAACCGGAGAACGTTTTCATGGCTTTACTCATCCAAGGGCTGCTTTAAATAATGCAGTGAAGCATTTCGATTTAACTGAGAATGAGAAGGACATGATCCTGCGGCATATGTGGCCCCTTACACCGGTTCCGCCCAAAACAAAAGGTGGAATGGTAATAATTTATGCAGATAAATTATGTGGTCTGGTGGAAACCACTGCAAGGATTAAGCGTTGGATATTGTACGGTTTTGGCAGGAAGAGTGCGGCATAAGATGGAGGAAACCATGGAATTTTGGGAAGTGATTATAAAGAATCAGGTCTTAGTGACTGCTGTTACCGGCTGGCTGGTGGCGCAGGTGTTAAAAACACTGATTGACCTGGCTCTAAATAAAAGTTTTAATCCGGAGAGGCTTGTGGGATCCGGCGGTATGCCTAGTTCCCACTCCTCTACGGTTTGTGCATTGACGACCGCCGCCAGTTATCGTTATGGCGTCGGTTCTTTTGAGTTTGCAATCAGCTTCGTACTATCCATGATAGTGATGTATGATGCTATGGGAGTACGAAGAGAAACAGGAAAGCAGGCAAAGCTGCTAAACAGCATTCTCTTAGAAAATCCCCTGAAGCTGAACGGCGAGTTTTTACAGGAAAAATTAAAGGAATATGTAGGACATAGTCCTCTGCAGGTTGGAGCAGGTGCCATACTAGGCATTTTACTTGCAGTTCTTATAGCGCAATATTATTAATAAAAAAGAAAAATTTTGGGGAATCGTAAGAAAATAACCCTTGATTTCTTTAGATATCCATATTATACTTTAACAAGTTAAAAAATTGTTAATTTTGGAGGCAAATTGGATATGTCAATTTATCATAGGATAAACTGTTTTTTCCTATTCAGCTTTCTGGGTTATCTTCTTGAATGCGCTGTACTTAGCTATGAAAACAAAAGACCGGTTTTTAACCGTGGATTTGGACACGGACCGTTCTGCATCATATATGGATTTGGATCTGTTGGGGCCTCAGTGCTTTTAAGCCCTTTCATTGACAGTCCGGTGCGCCTGTATTTCGCCTCTATGGTGATGGCAACTTTCATGGAGCTTGTTACGGCTTATATGATGATTAAGCTGTTTGGATCATTCTGGTGGGATTATAGCAGGAAGCCGTTTAACTACAAAGGAATTATCTGTCTGGAGAGCAGTATTGCCTGGGGATTTTTAGGAATCTTTTATTTCCGCTTCCTCAGTGGATTTGTGAATCAGGCAGCAGGTATGATTCCAGATGATTTTCAACGTATTACTGGTATATTTTTGTTGGTTTTTTATGCAACCGATTTTGTATATACCATGAGGATGCAGCTGAAAGCAGACTGTGAGGAAGATGAGTCGTCCTTAGTAGGACGCCTGAAAGTATATTAAAGATTGGCGGGATTCGTAACGGGTCCCGCCTGTTTGCAATTTCATGAGTTAAGAATTATAATAGAAGAGAGAGGGCACCAATGATAAGAGATTATAAGATTGTGCTTGCTTCGGCATCACCAAGAAGAAGAGAACTTTTAAACCAGATCAGTCTGAATCCTGTGATAGAACCAAGTACGGTTGTTGAGGTGATTACTACCAGGGTTCCTGAAGATGCGGTGATGGAGCTGTCTTTGCAAAAAAGCAGAAGATGTGGCAAGGCATCAGCAGCCTGGTACCATTGTAATCGGGGCAGATACTGTAGTGGCGGCTGAAGGCAGAATTCTTGGAAAACCGGGGAGCCATCAGGAAGCATATGAGATGATTGAATCCTTTCAGGGAAAAACCCATCAGGTCTTTACCGGTGTGACTTTGATTTACTGTGGAAAGAATGGAACCAAAGTCCGCAGTTTTGCAGAACGGACTGATGTTCATGTATACCCTATGACTCCGGAAGAGATCCGCTTATATGCAGAAGATGAGGAGCCTATGGATAAGGCCGGAGCTTATGGAATCCAGGGACGGTTTGCTGCTTTTATCAAAGGGATTGACGGAGATTACAGTAATGTAGTAGGATTGCCTGTGGGACGAGTCTATCAGGAATTAAAGCAGATCTGTGAGCAGGAGGAAAAAGCATGATAAAACTGATTGCATCGGATATTGACGGAACACTGGTGCCAGACGGAGGAAATGAAGTTCCGGCTGAGCTTCATGAGGTAATATTGAAATTACGGGCAAAGGGCATTCAGTTTGCAGCAGCAAGCGGAAGGCAGTGGGTCAGTATTGAATCCATCTTTGATCCGGTGAAAGAAAAAATATTCTATCTTTCTGATAACGGTGCTTACATAGGCTGTCACGGCAGAAATCTGTTTCTGAATCCAATTGAACGTAAAACTGCCATGGATATGGTGGAAGATGTGAGGAAGACAGAAGGACTTGAGGTGATGCTCAGCGGTCCTGATGTGGTGTATTTAGAGACGAAAGACATGGATTTTATTGACTGGATGGTTAACAGCTATAAATTTCGGGTGGAAATGGTAGAGGATTTAACAAAAGTTGAGTCTGAATTTATTAAAGTCAGTGTCTACCGGAAAACAGATGTAGAAAGCCATACCAGACTGTTAAGAGAAATACAGGGACCGGTTAAAGATTACCATTGCCGGAGATATGTGGATGGACTGTATGAGACCTGGGACCAACAAAGGAGAGGCGGTAAAGCTTCTTCAGGAGAGTCTGTCCATCAAACCAGAAGAGACCATGGCATTTGGCGATCAGCTAAATGATATTGAGATGTTAAATCAGGCATACTACAGCTTTGCTGTTGGCAATGCCAGAAAAGAAGTAAAAGAGGCAGCGCGGTTTCAGACCGATACCAATTTGAATCAGGGCGTATTAAAAATATTGAAGCTGCTTTTATAAGAAAGAGGGGTGCGTATGAAAAATCTGCGCAGATACTGGGGAAGACTCCTTATAATTGCGGCGGCAGTATCCGCCATTCTTTCCGGCTGCAAGACGGAGATCCCCCTTGTATCGGAAATCAAGGAAACAAAGCTATACACACTTTCCCCAGTCCATGATTATACTGGCGACTGAGAGGAATAAATATCAACAGCTTTACACCAGCCAGATCTGGGGGGTGGAGCTTCCAGGCGGACAAACATTTGAAACCTATCTTATGGATCAGGTAAGAGAATTTCTTCAGGAGATGAAGATGATGAATCTTCTTGCTGAAAGTAAGGGCGTGACCCTGACCAGCGGGGAGAAGGAAGAGATGCGCAAGGCTTCGGAGGAATATTATAATTCGCTTACTCCCGACGATATTGCTTATATGGGAGTGAGCCAGTCAGATGTAAGATTTATGTATGAGGAGTATTATCTGTCCAATAAAGTTGTCGTGGAGCTGACCAGGGATATGAATCTGGAGATCAGTGACAGTGAGGCCAAGGTAATCGATGTGGAAGAGATCGTAATGTCTGACAAAGCTGCGGCGGAAGAAGTCCTTTTAAAGTTAAAGGAGCAGGGAGCTGATTTTTCTGCTATTGCCAGAGAATACTCGGAAAATGGAATAGTGGAACGTAAGATGGGCAGAGGGGAACACCCAGGGGCTTTAGAAGATGCAGCCTTTGGTCTGGCTGAAGGTGAAATCAGCCAGGTGACAGAGAGTCAGGGTAAATACTATATTATCCGGTGCGTCAGTGATTACGATGAAGCAGCTACCCAGGAACGAAAGTCCGGCTTATATACCAGCCGGAAAAAAGAAGCATTTGACCAGATTTATGCCCAGTTTAAACAGGATAACCCCGTTACGTTTGGCAATAATATCTGGAAGGATCTTACATTTTCCAAAGATGATAAAACAACAACCACCAGCTTTTTTGAAATTTATAAAAAATATTTTACTGATTGACCCATAAGGAAGGAAGAGCAGGATACAAATGAAGCAGGAAGAAATTCGAAGTGGTAAAAAACGCAGCCGCAGGCGAAGGGGTAGACGAGGACAGGAGTCGTTTATAAAAGTTATCATGTTTTTATGTTTCTTTCTGCTTTTGGCTGTACTGACTGCAGGAGGGATGTTTGGGTACCGGTATGTTCAGGGGGATAAAACTTCTCCTGAAACCCTGGAATCCAGCAGAGAGGTATTACCGGAAACCATGGGGCAGCTGCAAAAATAAAAAGGGATTGGCTGAGTAGACAGGATGAGCGGACTGAGGGAATTTATTTGCCATTCCCTCAGTGATTCACAAAAGAATAAAATGCTATTGCAAGATTTGAAAAATAATGATATATTATGATTAGGTTGAAGACAACTGAATAAATCATTATGATGACGTGTTACTGGTAATGCAGGCAAGATCGGATTAGACGAATGGTTATAAGACGGATGGGGTATTTTGTCTTATGAAGAGTTCGTTTAATTGGGTCTTTTTATTTTGTCATTCCGGCCGGATGAGGAGATAAGAAAATACTTGAAAGGGGTTTTGTATATGAATTATAATCAAATAGCCAAAGATATCCTGACAAATGTTGGCGGTTCTGGAAACGTAAAAGGACTGACCCATTGTTTTACAAGATTAAGATTTCAATTAAAGGATTCAAAAAAAGCAAATAAAGAAACCATTGAGCATCTGGAAGGAGTAATCTCTGTTGTAGAAAGTGGTGGACAGTTTCAGGTAGTGCTGGGAACCAAAGTAAACCAGGTTTACGATGCCATCATTCCTATGATATCCATAGATGAAACAACAGAAATCAGCGAAGAGAAGGTGTCCATCTGGAATAGGATTCTGATTGCAGTTTCTGCTATGTTTACCCCTATGGTCCCAGCGATTGCAGCTTCCGGACTTTTAAAGGGCTTCCTTACCATTGCAAAGATTATGGCAGCCAAACAAGGCGTGGATATTACAGTTAATCAGACATATACGCTGATTATGGCTGGTACAGATGCCTTATTCTATTTCATGCCTGTTATATTAGCTTATACCAGTGCCAAGGTGTTTAAGGCAAATGAATTTATTGCCATGGCTCTTGGCGGTACCATGTGTTATCCGTCAGTCGTAGCACTGATGACTGGGAAAGATGTAGTAAGCATGTTTGGTGTTACTATCACCAAAGCAAGCTATGCTTCCTCCGTTATTCCGATTATCATTGGAGTTTTTATTCTTTCCTATGTGCAGAAATTTTTAGAAAAAATAATACCGGAAATCTTGAAGATCATTCTGGTACCTGGCTTATCACTTTTAGTTATGCTTCCGGCAACCTTTATGGTGTTCGGTCCCATTGGTATCTACATCGGCAATGCAATTACCTTTGTTTACACTGGTATGATGAATTTAAGTCCAGCCATCTGTGGTGCCTTTATCGGCGGTATGTGGTGCGTGTTTGTTATTTTTGGAGCGCATAGAGCACTTCTTCCAATTGGTATTAATGACGTTGCTCAGTTCGGACACCAGAACCTTTTGGCTTTTGCAGGTGCAGCCAATTTTTCACAGGGTGGAGCTGCTCTGGGTGTTATGTTAAAGACCAGGAATAAAGATTTAAAAACAGTAGCGGCTTCAGCAGCAATCTCTGCTTCCGTCTGCGGTATTACGGAACCTGCCATTTACGGATGTAACCTTCGATTAAAAAGACCGATGATCTACGCCATTATTTGCGGTGCCATTGGCGGAGCGATCATGGGTGTTGGCGGTGTATATGGTGATTCCTTTGCAAACAACGGAATTCTTACCTTTGCAACCTATGCGGCATTTGGTATGAAACCATTTGTGTACTATTTGGTCGGTGTAGGCGTTTCTTTCTTTGGTGCCATGATACTTACTTACCTGTTTGGCTTTGATGAAATGGGAGATAAGAAAAAGAAAACTGAAGCAACCGCAGTTGCCCAGACTACAGAATCAAATACAACAGCAGAAACTAAGAATCATGAATTAGATCCATCAGAAGCTGATTTATTCCTATATTCACCCATTGAAGGTGAAGCCGTTTCCATGACAAAAGTAAATGACGAAGTATTCTCCTCTATGGCATTAGGAAACGGAATTGCTATTATCCCCGAAAAAGGAGAGGTAGTAGCTCCGGAAGACTGTACTGTAACCTTAATCTATCCGACTCTTCATGCACTTGGCCTTATGCTGGATAATGGGGTAGAGATGATCATTCATGTTGGGATTAATACGGTTCAGTTAGAAGGAAAGCATTTTAAGAAGTTTGTAGAAGAAGGCAGTCATATTAAAAAAGGAACTAAAATTTTGTCCTTTGATATTGATGCATTAAAAAAAGAAGGCTACGATACCATTGTTCCGATTATCGTAAGCAATACTACTGCATTTCAGCAGGTTTCCGGAATTACAGGTAAAGGGGCTAATCTTGAGAAGTCTGTTATTGCCATCAAAAAAAATCAGTAAAGGAGTTTTGAAATGAACAAATTAAAAACCAAGTTTCCTGATCATTTTTTATGGGGAGCATCCTCATCTGCATTTCAGATTGAAGGTGGCTGGGATGAAGGCGGAAAAGGACCTACAGTTGCAGATATAAACTCCTTTAAGCGTTCTCATTTACAGGCCGACAGTAAAGTTGCCAGCGACTTTTTCCATCACTGGAAAGAGGATATCGCTCTGATGAAAGAGATGGGACTTAATATTTACCGTTTTTCCATTGCCTGGGCAAGAATCATACCAGATGGCGATGGGGAAATTAATCAGGCAGGAATTGATTTTTATAATGATGTCATTAACTGCCTGTTAGACAACGACATTCAGCCGTTTATAACCTTATATCACTTCGATCTTCCCTATGCACTGGTTGAAAAATACAATGGCTGGGAATCCAGAGAATGTGTAAAAGCATTTGAGCGCTATGCAAAGGTCTGCTTTGAAGCCTTTGGTGACAGAGTGACCTATTGGCAGGTTCATAACGAACAAAACCTTATGGTCCGGGTGGATGAACGAGTTAATATTACCGCAGAAGACAGCTGGGAGGCTGACCGTCAGAGAGCACAGATGGATTATCATATGTTCCTGGCTCATGCACTGGCAGTGAAAGCGTGCCATTTAATTATTCCAAAAGGCAAGATTGGTCCGGCAGTTTCCTCCACCTGTACTTATCCGGAAAGCAACCGTCCGGAAGATGTATGGGCAGCCCGGTTAAATGACTGGTTTAAGACGGATTACTGTCTGGACATGCATTACTACGGCTGTTATCCAGGATACTACATGCGTTACTTAGAAGAGAGAAATATCGTTCCCATTATGATGCCTGAGGATGAGGAAATACTAAAGGGTGCCAAGATGGACTTTATTGCCCTGAATTATTACCGAACTCTTTGCGTCCGGTATCTGCCGGCAGATGATGCTCATCCGGTGGGAGAGAGAGCGTTCCCTATCAATCAGGTTGATTTTGATCAGTATGGATATTTCCATCATCTGAAAAATGAACATCTTGCTTCCAGCGAATACGGAGCACAGATTGACCCACTGGGACTTCGAACCGTATTAAATAATTATTATCAAAAATATCATCTTCCTCTTATCGTTACAGAAAATGGACTGGGCACTGCGGATGCCCTGACAGAAGACGGAAAAGTCCATGACGATTATCGAATTGATTACTTAAGGGCTCATATTCTGGCTTGCAGCCAGGCAATAGAAGACGGAGTTGAGATGCTGGGGTATTCCCCGTGGACCTTTATGGATCTGCTCAGCTCTCACGAGGGATTTAAGAAACGTTATGGTTTCATCTATGTCAATCGTGACGATCATGACTTGAAAGATATGAGCCGGATTAAGAAAGACAGTTTTTACTGGTATCGACGGGTTATCGAAACGAACGGGGAAGAACTCTAAATAACAGAAATGGGGTTTGGTTATGAGGGTTGTTAAGGTAATGAATAATTCTCTGCTGCTGGCGCTTGACGACAGCGGCAGGGAGGTGATTCTGATGGGGAAGGGAATCGGTTTTAATAAATCCATCGGACATCATTTGAAAAGTGAAGACATTGAGAAAGTGTTTGTCTTAAAAGACCGGTCCATATCCAAGAATATTATCCGTCTTGCATCTGAAATTGACAGTACTTATTTTGAACTGGCAAAGCAGGTGATAGACTATGCCATTGAAGCTTATGGAATGGTTCTGATGGAGCACATTTATCTGGGACTTACAGATCATCTTTCTTTTGCTGTAAAAAGATATCAAGAGGGGATTTTAATACAGAATTTTTATACACAGACATTGAAACGTTTTAATCCCAACGAATTTCAGGTGGGATTATATGCCCTGCAGCTTGTGAGGGAGCAGCTGCAAGTGGAATTGCCCCAGGATGAGGCCGGAAATATTGCCTTTCATTTTATCAATGCACAAACAAATAACTCTTATAGTTCAGACAACCAGACCATATTTGAAACCGTCCAGGGAATCTTGGATATCGTTAAATACAACTTCTCCATTCTCTACAATGAAGAGGGAATCGGTTATACCCGTTTCATTACTCATTTGCGTTTTTTTGCACAGCGGCTTGTAAATGGCAGTCAGGATTTATATGAATATGAAGATTCTTTCTATACCCATGTGATTGAAAGCTGTAAAAGAGAATATGACTGTGTCAGAAAAATCGGGATCTTTATTCAGGAAAAATTTGATTCCAGATTGTCCAGGCAGGAGGAAATGTATTTAACGGTCCATATTCATCGGATATTAGAGGAATACTCCCATCAAAATAAGAAATAGAGGCACAAATTGAACGAACAAATTTTTACGCGCAAACAGGAAATCCGCTTTCTTGCAATGGTTTCCCTGTTCTGGTTTGCGCAGTACATATACATTCCATATCAGACCACCTATCTGACTCTGTTAGGAGTAGGCAGCGCATTTACCGGAATGGTGCTGGGTGCTTATGGACTTACCCAGCTGGTATTTCGTTTTCCAATAGGGCTATGTGCGGATTCTATTGGAAGGCATAAGTGCTTCATCCAGGCAGGAACTCTTTTTTCAGGCCTCGCATCATTGTTCCGTATATTCTGGGGGAATGGGATGGGCTTTTTGGCAGCAAATCTATTTTCCGGCATTGCTTCCGCCATGTGGATTTCATTTATGGTGTTTTACACCAATCATTTTTCGCAAGAAGACCAGCAGGCAGCTACCAGCCGAATCGTAATGTTTAATAATTTTGGTATGCTCATCGGCTTTTTTAGCAAGTACCATGGGGTACAGCAGGATTGGAATGAAAGGAATCTGTATTCTCAGTGTTTTCGCCGGTCTGCTTGCCTTTATTCTCTCGCTTCAAATTAAAGAACCATGCACAATGACTGGAAAAGTTGATACAAAGGAACTTATTTCCGTATGTAAAATAAAACGGCTGTGGCTATTCTCTATTTTGGCTTTAATTCAGCAGGGGATTCAGCTTACCACTGCCATGTCGTTTACAAATCAGATTCTAAAGGATCTGGGAGCTGCCATTGGATTGGTTGGATTATCTTCAATTATTTATATGGTATCGGCAGTAGGATTTGCAGCCTTTGCTTCTGCCGGTTACTGTTGTAAGAGAGGTCCCAGGTTTTGGATCCCTGCCGTCTTTGTAATTATATCTGTCTATTGTGTGCTGGTGCCTTCGGCGAAAAATGCTACACAGGTTTTGATCCTGCAGATACTTCCCGGAATGTCTACCGGAATCTTGTTTTCTTATCTGACTTCAGAGGCAATGTGTGGGATTGAAGCAAAAAAACGTTCCACTGCCATGGGTCTTTTTCAGGCAGTTTATGCCATAGGCATGACTACGTTTCCCATCTTTACCGGAAACATTGCCTCTGCGTTTAGCATCCACCATGGTTATCTTGTACTGGCAGGAATTTCAATGATAGGAACTGGGGTATCTGCTGTTTATTATAGGAATAGAACCGGATGCAAAGAGATTAGATAATTGGATGGAATAAGAATACGCCTTGATACGGAATTGAATCCGGTCAAGACGTATTTTTTATAGGCTTTATTTAAGCTTTGAAAAATGCTTCCGCAAGTCTTACCAGTGCTTCCTGATCCTTAACACCCATAAGCTCTCTGGCTGAATGCATGGCCAGCATGGGAACACCGACATCCACTGTGCGCATGGTCAGCAAAGCAGATGAAATGCTTCCTAAAGTAGATCCGCCTTTTACATCGGAACGGTTTGAAAACTTCTTATAAGGGATATCTAAGGCGCGGCAGATGCCCTCGATCACGCCTGTGCTGGTGGCATCGGTTGCATAGGCCTGACTTGCTGCCAGTTTGATGGCGACTCCGTCTCCCATCATGATCTGGTTCTTGATATCACATTTCTCTCCGTGGTTTGGGATGAATGGCATGAGCCACATCCATGGAAAGAAGAAATCCGCTTAACAAAGCATTTAAAAAGTCAGTTCTGGTATAACCAAGGGAGGCGTAGATCTTTTCCATAATATGTTCAGTCAGTGCAGAAGCAGCCCCCTGTTTTGTGTGGCTTCCGATCTCTTCGTTGTCATACAGGGCAATGGCATGGATTCCACTTTCGTGTGTATCGGAAAGAATGCCGCTTAAGCATGCAGAAACAGAGGTAATATTGTCGAGTCTGGGCGCGGAATAAAATTCATTCTGCAAACCAAGAGTGGTTCCGGACTCATAATTGTAGATGTAGATTTCATAGTCCAGAATGTCTTCTTTCTTTACCCCTGCTTCTTTTGCAAGCGCATCAATAAAAAAGCTTTCTTTGTTTAATTCATCAGTGATCCGTGCAATTAAAGGAAGCATATCTACCTGTGCATTTAAGGCAAATCCTTCATTGGCGTTGCGGTTCATATGGATGGCCAGATTTGGTATGGTAAGGACCGGACGGGAGAAATCCACGAAGATAGTCCTGGGATTCATAAGTGTGTCGCCTGTTACACTGACTTTACCTGCCATGGATAAAGGACGGTCAAACCAGGTACCTAAGAGAGGACCGCCATAGACCTCAACGTTAAGCTTACCGTATTCCAGAGCAGTTACTTCCGGAGATGGCTTTACCTTCAGACAGGGCCAGTCTGTATGAGAAGCGGCCAGCTTCAGCTGGGGGACAGCTGTCAGCTCACTGCCGACGGTAAATGCGATTAAGGTGGAGTCAAATGCGTTTATGTAGTAGGAGCCCCCCTGCTTTAATTCCCAGGATTCTGCCAAAGGCAGCTCCTTAAATTCACCGGCAGAGAGCTGTTTGGCTGCAGCCTGAATGCAGTGGTATGGAGAAACTGATGCAGCAATCAGTTCTTCCAGCTGTTTCATATGATTCATATCATTATCCTCTTTTCTGATTTTCAATTGGTTTTATGACTGAAACCGTTGAATCTATTATAGCATAGAAGAGATTGGTTTGGAATACCGACAGGGAGAGTGAAATCCTGCGTTGACATTGGAAGAGTTTCCGTTGTATAGTTAACGGAGAAAATACGGATGGGGAGAATGAAACCATGATTGCGTTAAATATAGAAGAGATGAAACCTTTTACCACAAAGTTGTTTGTAGGAGAAGTTTTTGACCGTTTTCTTGTAAAAGAGGCTTCAATCACTACCTTTAATACATTTACCATTGACGGGGCCATACGGTCCGGCTATTATACAGCGGAGGAGAAGGAAGCCCTGGACTTAGGAGAACTGTCCACCTGGGCCATGATGAAGCCCTTTTGTTTTTTCGCTGATCAAGGGCAAACGGCTGCCTGGAAGTTTTAAGATTGTAATGCAGCTGCCAAAAGAGGATACGGAGCGTTTTCTTTCCCAGCGAAAGATTCCATTCACTTCCAATGAGGTCAAAGGACTGTATATCAATATCAGATATGAGGAAGAACGACTGACCTGTGTGACAGGTACCTCCGTATCTGTTTTTACTCTGGACAAGACGCTGGATCAGGAATGGGACCAGGAATTTAAAGAGTTTTTAAAGCAAAACCAGATTGTTTATCTGGAAGAATGACATTATCAGCACTCAAACGGTTTGAGTGCTGATTTTCTATTGACAATTCCATTTCTGCGTATTAAAATACTCTTTGCAGGTATAAATTGTAAAAATTCCATGATGGTCATGGAACAAAAATAGAATAAGAGAGTAAGGAGTGTTCTGATATGGCAAAAACAGGAAGTTTGACAATCAACAGCGAAAATATTTTCCCGATTATTAAAAAATGGTTGTACTCAGACCATGATATTTTTTATCGTGAATTGGTATCCAATGGAAGCGATGCCATCACAAAGCTGAAAAAGCTTGATGTTATGGGAGAGTGGCAGAAGCCGGATGATCTGGAGTTTAAGATTGAAGTAATCACCGATTCCAATGAAAAGACGATTACCTTTAAAGATAATGGTATTGGTATGACCATGGAAGAAGTTGATGAGTATATTAATCAGATCGCATTTTCCGGTGCAAAGGATTTCCTTGAAAAATATAAGGACAAGACCAATGAAGATCAGATTATCGGACATTTCGGACTTGGTTTTTACTCTGCTTTTATGGTTGCAGATAAAGTAACCATCGATACAAAGTCTTATAAAGAAGGTGCAGCGCCAGTTCACTGGGAGTCTGACGGCGGTACAGAGTATGAGATGGAAGAAGGGGATAAAGAAGAAGCTGGTACTACCATTAAGCTTTATCTCAATGAAGACTGCCTGGAGTTCTGTAACGAATACAGGGCAAGAGAGGTTCTGGAAAAATATTGTTCCTTTATGCCAGTTGCCATCTACTTATCCAATGTAACAGCAGAGCCCCAGTATGAGACCATTGAAAAGGAAGAACTGACAGAGAAGGATACTGTGGTTGAGACCATTGTGGAGGAAGCCAAAACAGAAGAAATAGAAAAAGAAAACGGCGAAAAAGAAATAGTGGAAGTTTCTCCTGCCACAGAAAAATATAAGATTAATAAGCGTCCGGTAGCAGTCAATGATACCAACCCTCTGTGGAATAAGCATCCAAATGACTGTTCCGAAGAGGATTACAAGGGCTTTTACCGCAAGGTATTCCATGATTATAAAGAGCCATTATTCTGGATTCATTTAAACATGGATTATCCGTTTAATTTAAAGGGAATTCTCTATTTCCCCAAACTGAACTTAAACTATGACAGCCTGGAAGGAACCATTAAGCTGTACAACAACCAGGTGTTCATCGCAGACAATATTAAAGAAGTAATACCGGAATTCTTAATGCTCTTAAAGGGTGTTATTGACTGTCCGGATCTTCCTTTGAATGTATCCAGAAGTGCACTGCAAAATGACGGCTTTGTTAAGAAGATCTCAGATTATATTACAAAGAAGGTTGCAGATAAGCTGACTGGAATGTTTAAGACAGATCGTGAGAATTATGATAAATACTGGGCAGATATTAATCCATTTATCAAATTTGGCTGTTTAAAAGATGAGAAATTTGCAGAAAAGATCAATGATTCCATTCTCTTTAAGAATCTAGAAGGCAAGTATTTAACACTGGCAGAATGTCTTGAAGAGAATAAGGAAAAACATGAGAACAAAATATTCTATATTACCAATGAAAAAGAACAGAGCCAGTATATCAACCTCTTTAAAGAAGCAGGTCTTGATGCGGTTTATTTAACAGAGAATATCGATAATCCGTTTATGGGATATTTAGAGCAGAAGAATGAGAATGTGAAGTTCTTATGTATTAACTCCGATTTATCCGATACTTTTAAAGAAGAAGTAACAGAAGAGGACAAAGAAGCCATGAAGGCTGATGTGGAAGCTTTGACTGAACTGTTCCGTAAGGCTTTAAATAAAGAGAATTTAGAGGTTAAGGTTGAAAAGTTAAAGAATGATAACGTTTCTTCCATGATAACTGTTTCTGAAGAATCAAGACGTATGCAGGAAATGATGAAGATGTACACTATGCCTGGTATGGATGCTTCTATGTTTGGAGCAGGCGGCGAGACTCTGGTTCTTAACTATAACAACAAACTGGTTCAGTATGTATTAGGACATAAAGATGGAGCACATACCAACGCAATCTGTGAGCAGCTTTACGATCTGGCAGCGTTAAGCCACGGATCTCTCACACCAGAGCGTATGACAGGTTTTATTGCTAGAAGCAATGAGCTGATGTTAGTAATGGCAGAAGAATAAGGATTTTGTAATACAGCAGATAAAAAAGGATGTCAAAAACAGAAGGCCTTTCAAAGGAAGGTGGCTGTTTTTGACATCCATTTTTTTCATATTTATTCTATTGACAGACCAACTTTGTTTCTCTATAATATATAGTAATGAATACTACATGATAAGTTTCGTGCCAGGAGGAAGAATATAGATATGAGCTATAAAATCATTGGGGACAGTTGTACGGACCTGACGCCGGATCTGAAGAAAGATCCCCACTTTCAGATCATTCCGTTAATTTTACAGGTCGGTAATACACAGATAATTGATGACGAGACGTTTGATCAGAAGAGTTTTCTTGAGCTGGTAAAAAGCAGCAGTGAATCTCCAAAGACAGCATGTCCGTCTCCTGAATTATATAAAGAGGCATTCGAGTGTGAAGAGGACCAGGTCTTTGTTATCACTCTTTCTGAGCATTTAAGCGGAAGCTATAACAGTGCAGTACTGGGTAAGAAGCTATACGAAGAGGAACATGGAAAAGACAGTAAGAAGATTGCCGTATTCGGATCCGATTCTGCTTCCTGCGGACAGCTTAATATTGCTGTTTACATTCAGTCTCTTTGCCAGGCATCTCTTCCTTTTGAAGAAATTGAAGATAAGGTAAGAGCCTATATAAAGAGCATGAGAACCTACTTTGTGCTGGAAAGTCTTGATACCTTAAGAAAACGGACGTCTTACCGGTCTGCAGGCATTCTTTGCTACTGCTCTTAATATTAAGCCTGTTATGGGAGCGGAATCTGGCGTGATCATTAAGCTGGATCAGGCCAGGGGAATTAACAAAGCATTGACCCGCATGGCTGATATCGCCATGAAGGATGCCGGAGATACCAGGAACAAGGTACTGGCAATCGCTCATTGCAATAATCCTGAGAGAGCGGAGTTTGTAAAGCAGGAGATGTTGAAAAGAGGAACATTTAAGGACATAATGATTACAGAAACAGCAGGTGTAGCGACAGTATATGCCAATGACGGCGGGATTATTTTAACCTTGTAAGTCTGGCGTGACAACGTTCCTATACAGGATTAAAGCCGGTTTTGCAGAGAATAGGATGCGTGTATCCTTTCTGCAAAACCGGCTTTTTTTCTTTGTGTTTGTTTAAATTGCGCTTAATCCCCTTGATTTGACAAAAACAGGGAACCAGTGTAAGATGTAAAAATGGGAATTAATCCCAGATAATAGATAAGGGATCTGTTATGAATCACCCACAAAATACTGTGGAAAAGTGAGTTGTTCAGTCGTATATGGGGAAAAAAGATTAATAATTGTGGAAAAAGTTATGAACCAGCGAAAAGTATGTGGAAATTATTAACAATCTGGAGGAGTAAATGAAGAAGACCAATGGAACCATGAAGTTTCTGATTATCCTTCCCGTATTGCTGTTTGTCGTGCTGGCGGGGTGGATTGGAGGAACAGAATGGAAGCAGAGACAGGGAACAAAAGAAACAGTCAGTAAAGCAGCAGGAGATATCAATTCGTCTTCTGTTACCCAGCAGGATACCAGGAGTGCACGGGAAGAAAGCAGCAGCCAGGAAGCCCTGAATGTGACGGAAGAAACCAAAGAAACCAGTACAGATCAGGAGAAAAATCCAGTGGTACATCTCCTTTTTGCAGGAGATATATTACTTTCTACTCATGTTACGACAGCATATGATAAAAATGGCGGTATTAATGGAGTGCTTGATGAGGGGATGCGGGGGGAAATCAGTAAGGCAGATATCTTTATGGCCAATCAGGAATTTCCATTCAGCAATCGGGGATCAGCAGCACCGGACAAGCAGTTTACATTTCGTTTAAATCCGGACCGGGTTTCCATGATGAATGAGATTGGTGTGGATATCGTAACTATCGCCAACAATCATACACTGGATTACGGAACGGATGCACTTTTAGATACCTGTACGGCGTTAGATGGAGCGGGAATCCGCTATGTAGGCGCAGGTCCTGATATGAACCGTGCAAAACAGCTTGAAACCATGGAAGTAAATGGGAAAACCTTCGGATTTCTTGCCGCATCAAGAGTTTATCCCGATCCCAACTGGGTGGCAAACAGCAAAAAGCCAGGTATGGTAAGTGGATACGATCCAACCATACTTCTTGAGGAAATCCGTAAAGCCAGAAGTATATGTGACTATGTGGTGGTCTATGTTCACTGGGGAGTGGAGCGGGAAGAAAAGCCAAAAGAATATCAGCGGCAGCTGGGACAGCAGCTGATTGATGCAGGTGCAGACCTGGTTGTGGGCAGCCATCCTCATGTTCTTCAGGGAGTAGAATATTACAAGGGAAAGCCAATCTGCTACAGTCTGGGTAATTATATCTTCGGCAGCAGCATTCCTAAGACCGCTCTTATGAGGGCTGATGTAAATTTTGAGGACAATACCACCACTCTTTCTCTTGTTCCGGGTACCTCAGGTGCAGGATTTACGAAAACACTGACAAAACCGGAAGAGGTAAACGGATTTTATCAGTATTTTCAAAATCTGTCTTTTGGAATTACAATCGATGAAAATGGTGTCATTCACAATAACGGCAATTGATTCAGACGAGGTATCTGTCACCCTGACAGATGCCTCGTTCTTTTAAACGCTTTGACAGGGTATTCAGTACCAGACGCTTGTTACCGCTCCACAAAGGGGCGAGAAGAAGTTCCTTGGGACCATCTCCGCTCAGCCGGTGAATCACCACAGATGGGGGCAGAAGGGAGAGGCAGTCTATGACAAGATCGGTATATTCTAAAAGAGAATACACCGGTACAGTTTCCTTCTTGTAAAGATCCGCCAGGTCAGTTCCTTCCAGAATGTGAAGAAGCTGCAGTTTGATTCCGTCGATTCCGTGATCACCTAAATGCCCCAGATAGCGGATGGTTTCAAAAATCATATCCTTCGATTCTCCGGGGAGTCCTAAAATAACATGGGCGATCACCGTAATTCCCGCTTCTTTTAAATTCTGCCATGCATGATAAAAGTCGGACAGCGGATACCCTCTCCGAATGAACTCTGCTGTGGATTCATGAATCGTCTGGAGTCCCAGTTCCACCCACACCGGCTTTATGCGGTTTAATTCCTTTAACAAAAGAATAACATCAGGAGGAAGACAGTCAGGTCTTGTGGCAATGGATAAAACAACTACATCAGGTTGGGAAATAGCCTGTGTAAAGAGTTCACGCAAATAGGGAACTGATGCGTAAGTGTTGGTATAGGATTGAAAATAAGCGATATAGAGACCGTTATCCCCGTTCATTTTAAGAGACACCCGCTTCTTTGCAGAATGAATCTGTTCTGCTACAGAAGTATGAAGCCCTTTGGCTTCAGCAAATTCTCCCGAACCGCCTCCGCTGCAGAAAATACAGCCCCCTGTTCCCAGTAAGCCATCCCGGTTGGGGCAGGTCATACCGCCATCCAGTGCAAGCTTATAGACTTTCTGTCCGTACTGCATTTTCAGTTCATAATCCAGAGCGTGGTAAGGCTTGTCATTCCAGAACATGGTGACCTCCTGTTTTTTGATTGTTTCATTATAGAAGAGAGATAGAGGGAAGTCAAATTATTTTATAGCTTTTCGTAAAATATTATATTGTGAAAACTTTGGCACTTATGTTATACTCGAGATAATGGCGTTTGTATGCCAATGAATGGGGAAAAGGAGATTTTTCAGCATGAAAACAGATGAAACAATCCGTTTTTTAGAATCCGAAAAGGCAGGAAAATTAATGACTGCTTTGTATGGCGAAAAAGCGGCAGGAGAGAATATTTTAAGATATCAGAACCTGGTAAAGGACTTTAAAAATCATTTTCCGGAAGAAGATATTCTTTTATTTACATCACCTGGGCGTACAGAGATCAGCGGGAATCATACCGATCATAATCACGGAAAAGTTCTTGCAGGAAGTATCAATCTGGACTGTGTAGGTGTGGCAGCGAAAAATAACAGCAACCTTATTAATATTGTCAGTGTGACTTATAACCAGAGTTTTACCATTGATCTTAATGATCTGGCGCCAAGTGATAAAAAAGCCGGCACTATTGATTTGGTAAAGGGCCTGTTAAAGGGATTCTTAGAAAAAGGCTATGAGATCGGTGGTTTTAATGCCTATATAACCAGCAATGTAATCAGTGCGGCAGGTGTCAGCTCTTCCGCTTCGTTTGAGATGCTTCTTTGCTCGATCCTTAATACATTTTTTAATGACAGCCGCATGGATACAGTGGCTTATGCACACATCGGAAGATATGCGGAAAACGTCTATTGGGACAAGGCTTCCGGTCTCCTTGACCAGATGGCATGTGCTGTTGGCGGCCTGATTACCATTGATTTTAAGGATCCCATAAAGCCTGCAGTGGAGCAGATTGATTTTGATTTCGCTTCCCAGAACCACAGCCTGATTATTGTCAATACAGGAAAGGGACATGCGGATTTAAGTGCCGATTATTCGTCCGTACCTGCAGAGATGAAGAAGGTGGCAGAATTTTTTGGAAAAGAAGTCTGTGCAGATATAACGGAAGAAGATGTGATTGGTCAGTTAAGTGCAGTTCGGGAGTTTGCAGGAGACCGTTCTGTACTCAGAGCTCTTCATTTCTTTGAAGAAAATAAGCGTGTGGATGCAGAAGTGACTGCTTTAAAAGAAGGAAGATTTGACGAGTTCCTTTTAAATATTACTGCTTCCGGAAATTCCTCCTGGAAATGGCTTCAGAACTGCTTTACCAATACCAGTTTCCAGGAACAGGGAATTACGGTGGCTCTTGCTCTTACGGAATTGTTTATCGCTGGTAAAAAAGCAGGGGGCATGCCGGATTCACGGAGGCGGTTTTGCAGGGGTTATTATGGCTGTTCTTCCCAATGAAATCACAGAGGAATACATCTCCTTTATGGAAACGGCAATGGGAGAAGGCAATGCTTACCGTATGAGCATCAGACCTTATGGTTCCATCTGTTTTAATACAGTTGCAGAGCAATAATAATTGTAAATCCTGCCATAATAGAGTACAATAGAAGCAAGAAAACCTTCATATATCATGTAAGGGAAAAGGAGGCAGGCATTATGAAAGAAAAAAGTAATCTGATCATCACCATAGGAAGACAGTACGGAAGCGGTGGACGTATTGTGGGAAAAGCTCTTGCAGAGGAGTTGGGAATTCATTTTTATGATGAGGAGATTCTGACGATCACATCGGAACAAAGTGCGGTTGGAGAAGTTTTTTTCCGCCTTGCAGATGAAAAAGCCGGCAATAATCTGTTATACCGGATTGTCAGCGGATTAAAACCGCAGCTTGGCAAGCCCTCCACAGATGCGGACATTGTAAAACCGGAGAATTTATTCCGTTTCCAGTCACAGGTTATTAAGGAACTGGCGAAAGAGGAATCCTGTATTATCGCCGGAAGATGCGCGGATTATATTTTAAGCCGTGAGGAAGAGAATGTTCCTGGGCTTGTGAAGATCTTTGTCTATGCAGATACACCTACACTGATCCAGAGAACCGTGGAAGTTGATAAGATTGATGAGAAGGAAGCCGCTAAGCGGGTAAAGAAGGTTAACAGGGAACGGAAAGAATATTACCGTTACTATACCGGTGAAAACTGGGAAGACTGGAACAATTATGATCTCATTATTAACACAAGCAGGATTGATCTGGAACAAACAGCCAGGCTGATTAAAGATTATATAAAATTAAGAGGAATTGAAGCCTGAAACATATTGTAAATCCTTTGATGCAGAGATATAATGAATATTAGAAGTGAGAAAAGCCGGTTGGAAAAGTTTCCACTGGCTTTTTTCAGAAAACGTGTTTTCAGAACGGAGATCACTTATATGAACTACGGAAAAGACTCCAGGATTACATCTGTGATCGCGAGCATGTTCAGTGTTCTTATTTTGTTGGTCCTTGCTTTTATTTTCTTATCCAGTCAGCAGGAAAAGCTGAATCAGGAGTTCAATCAGTTGATTTATTCAAGTCTTACTTCCTTTACAGACACACAAAAAAATCAGATTTTAAAGTTAGCCGATGATGCTAGAACGATAAAATACGGCATGGAAAGTATGATAGAGGCGGCCAGTCTGTCTCCGGAAGATCAATGGATGAATCATTACCTGACAAAAATGGAGGGGGAAAATCCGGATTATCAACTGGAATATGTCTCATGCAGCAATTGGAAAGAAATAATATCCGGAGAAGGAAAACGAAGGATTTTTGAACAGGTTATAAACAATAAAACAGATGTACTGGATATTTTGTGTCCCATGGAAAATGAAAGCGGATACATATTTTTAGTAGCTGAGCCGCTTGCGGCCAATGGTACAGTGGCAGGAGTTTTATTTTTTACCTTTAAAACGGAGAAGTTTGGAGAAATTGCGAAAGATCATATGCCCTTTAAAAAGATTCATTCCCAGATCATTAAATTGGATGGCAGCATTCTTTATTGCAATAGTGATCAGTTAATACGAGGCAGTAATCTGTTTTCCTCCATCAATACCAACGAAGCACTAAACCAGAATGTCCAATTCATTAAAACCCAGATGGAAAAAGAAGATTCATTCACTACCTCTGTTGCCATGAACGGGAAGAACTATTATATTTCGGCAATGAAGGTGGGGATCAATGACTGGAGTCTGATTAACTATGTCCGTTCTCCGGATATTATGCTGCAGTCAGAATATGTATTTGGTATGTTTTTCGGTACGGCAATTTTGCTGATCCTGCTGACAATTGCAGGATGCAGCTGGATATTCCTTTTATTTTACAGACAGAACCAGAAACTTCAGCTGGAGTCCGAGCGTTATTCGGTTCTATCCCAATTTACCGATACGCTGCTTTACGAGTATGATTATGAAACAGATACCATTGAATTTACATCCAATGCCAGACGAAAACTGTTCCTGGAAAAGTTAAAGGCAAGAGGGGTTCTAAGACTGAACCGGGGGGAATATTTAATGCACCCGGAGGACTGGCAGAAGGGGGAACGTCTTCGTTGGGCGCTGTTAGGAAGTAAGCCGGATGAGGTAAGGTATTGCAGAATCCGGTTAAAAGGGCAGTCAGGAGAATACCGGTGGTTTAGCTGTCAGTATAAGATTCTTCCCGGACAGGCCGGCTGCAAATCCCGAATGGTTGGGAAGCTGGAGGATATTACTGACCAGCTGGGAAGAGAAGAGATGCTCTTAAACCGCGCAAGAAAAGACCCCTTAACGGGAGTATATAACCGTTCGGGAGAGCAGATTATTGATGGCAAGCTTTCACTGTTGTGCAGCGGCATCTTTTTCATGATAGATCTGGATAATTTTAAGGAGATCAATGATTCCTGCGGACATGCGGCAGGAGACCACGTTTTAACCAGAGTAGCGGAATCTCTGGAAAAGCTGGTGGGAAAAGACGGAATCGTGGCGAGAGTGGGAGGAGACGAGTTTGTAGTCTTTATTACGGAGAACTGGGATGACTCCCAGATCACTGATATGGCAGAGTCCATTCTGGATCTTATGGATCATACAGAAGAGGGATATTATACTGTTATCCGTGTTACTGCCAGCATCGGAATTGCAATTGCACCAAAGGACGGAAGCAGCTATGAAGAATTATACAATGCTGCAGATAAGGCGATGTATTACATAAAACAAAACAGCAAAAGAGGATACGCTTTTTATAAAGGAGAAGGTAAAGAGCATCTATAAAACCGGAACCAGCTGGCCAGCATTTTGGTCTGTCTGATTCCGGTTTTTATACTTATTTAATCGGGAGACCCGTTTTCCTTCTTGCAGAACTGGTTTTTTCCACAGCAGATATCTGCCCTGCTCTGATCTGTACAATGTCCAAGCAGACCTCTCTTCTGGGAGCAGTCTTTCCCGCAGCAGAACCTGGATTCTGGGCATAAAGTATAATTACCTCCCTGAATAATCAGCCTTTTCCCATTCACAAGAGCATCTGCAAGCTTGCTTCTGGCGCTGTCATAGATTGCCTGTACCGTCGTTCTCGCCACACTCATCTGTTGGGAGCATTCATTCTGGGTAAGCTTCAGATGATCAATTAAGCGGATCACTTCGTATTCATCCACTGACATCTCTATGGTCATAAGTTTTCTTTGTTGCAGGGGGCAAATTCCATTGTTTCTGGCATTTCACATACACGTCGCTGTTTTACGGGTCTGGCCATCTTATCTGTCACCTCATTTCAAATAAGGTTAGTATAACACACTTTAATCAAAAACGGAATCAGAGAATAATTCTCTGATTCCGCATTTTGATTAGATAAATAAGTTTACATTGGATTCTTCTGCGTCTCCCAGATAGGCACCTACGCCACCCAGTTCTACACCGTCAATCAGTTCTTCCGGACGAATTCCCATTACATCCATACTCATGGTACAGGCAACGATACGAACGCCTGCTTTCATGGCTTTCTTTATCAGGGTTTCCAGGGAATCTACATTTTTGTCATTCATGATTTTTTTCATCATGGCAGTTCCCATTCCGCCCATATTCATCTTAGACAGTTTCAGTTTTTTGCTTCCCCGGGGGAGCATAACTCCGAACATGGACTCTACCAGAGTTTTTTTAACCGCTTGTTTCTCTTCTTTTCTTAAGGCATTCAGTCCCCAGAATGTGAAGAACATTGTAACCGGCCTTCCCATGGCAGCGGCACCGTTGGCGATGATAAAGCTGGCAAGAACTTTATCTAAGTCTCCGGAAAATACAATTAGTGTCTTTCCCTCAGCAGACTCTTTTTGTGGGGCAGAAGGGGACGGGGAGCTTTTTTTTACCAGTGCCACATAATCATTATCCCGCCGCTCATTGGATAAAAGGGTATGGCCTGTTCTGCGGCACCATGCTCCGATATCTCTGGCAAAACCCGGATCAGAAGCGGAGACTTCCATAACAGAACCTTCCTTCATGTCTTTCATGGTTTCAAAAAACCTTCATGATGGGACCGGGGCACTGCATACCGCTGCAATCCAAACGCATGGCTGCTGTGGGAATGTCCTTCGTCTCCATCTGCCCGTTATCTGAAAATGAAACCGGCGCCGTAATCTTTGGCGTAGTGTCATATTGGTAATGGGTGGACTGATAAAATCTTACTCCGCCCGGATAGATCTTTACATGAGCAAATCCATTCTGCATCAGAATACGGGCTGCATTGTAGGCACGGACTCCAATAGCACAAAAGGTAATGATTTCTTTGGAAGGGTCCAGTTCTTTTAAACGGTCCCTCAGCTGTCCAAGGGGAATGTGCTTCGCCTGAGGCAGTGCAAAAGCCATCAGTTCTGCATCTTCTCTGACATCCAGCAGCTGCGCGCCTGTGTTCTTATCCGGTGAATCCCAGGAAGCAAAGGAAACTCTTCCTTCCAGAAGATTCTCAGCGGTAAATCCCGCCATATTAACCGGATCCTTGGCAGAAGAAAATGGAGGTGCGTAAGCCAATTCCAGATATTTTAAATCTTCAATTGTAGCTCCAAGACGTATGGAAACGGCAAGTGTATCAATCCGTTTATCTACGCCATCCATACCCACAATCTGGGCTCCGTAAATGGTCTTTCCATCCATGGAAAATAAAAGTTTCAATGTGAGAGGAACTGCCCCGGGGTAGTAACCGGCATGAGAATTCTGGGTAATAATGATACTTTCATAATCAGTTCCCTTTTTCAAACCTCGTTTTATCAGCGCTTTTTCATTGGCACCAGTTGAGGCAGCAGTTAAATCAAATACTTTTGCAACAGAGGTTCCCTGGGTTTTTTTATAAGTTTCTTTACCGCCAGCTATGTTATCCGCAGCAATACGTCCCTGCTTATTGGCAGGACCTGCAAGCGGCACCATGGCAGCATCTCCGAAGGTGAAATCACTGACTTCGATCACATCACCCACAGCATAAATATCAGGATCTGAGGTTTTTAAGGTATCATCAACAATGATTCCGCCCCTTTCATTGACAGCCAGACCGCAGGATTTTGCCAGTTCGCTGTTAGGACGTACGCCAATCGAAAGAATCACCAGTTCTGCTTGTAAGACCTTTCCACTTTTTTAAGGTGATGGACACAGAGTCGTTTTCATCAGCAAAGGATGAAACTCCGTCTCCTAGATAAAGGGAAACCTGGTTCTGGACAATGTTTTCATGAAGCAGCTGGGCCATCTCAAAGTCAATGGGTGCCAGTACCTGATCCTGCATTTCAATGAGAGACACCCTAAGACCGGCATGACGGAGATTTTCAGCCATCTCAAGTCCGATAAAGCCTCCGCCGATAACCGCGGCAGTTTTAATCCCTTTTTCTTTAATCAGACCGCGGATGCGATCGGTATCCGGAACTGTCCACAGAGTCTGAATCCTGGAAGATTCGATTCCTTTAATAGGCGGGCGGACAGGAGAGGAACCTGTGGAAATGACCAGAGTATCATAGGATTCTTCATAGGATTCTCCTGTTTCCAGTTTCCGGACCGTTATTTTTTTGTTTTCCCTGTCTATGGATGTTACTTCATTTTTTACTCTTACATCAACCCCGTATTTTTTTCTCATGGCTTCCGGCGTCTGTAAAAGCAGAGCATCTCTGGATTTGATCACATCCCCAACGTGGTAAGGAAGACCGCAGTTAGCATAGGAAATATACTCACCCCGTTCCAGAATGAGTATCTGAGCATCTTCATCCAGTCTCCTGAGTCTGGCTGCACAGCTGGCTCCGCCTGCGACTCCGCCGATTATAACAGTTTTCTTCATGGTGCGCCTCCTGATATATGAAAAGTGTAATTAAAATAAGCTTGTTATGTTTTTGACACTCTCAGTATAGGACGTCAGAAGAAAAATGTCTGTGACAGAGTCACATAAAATGATATGGGTTCATCAGGAGGTTATCTACAGGCTGGCTGCAAAATCCTGAACCTGCTTAAGCTTTTCCGATTTAAGCATGCTTCCTTTTTCAACCATGCCGGATATGGTGATCACACCTTTATTTTCCCATTTTAAATAAGAGCAGATGGAATTTAACTGGGCTTTGGCTGCATCGTATACTCCGTCAGCCCCGGAATTTAAAAGCATGGCGATGGATTTAATATGAAATCCTTTTTTTCGCAAATGCGTACATACGGTCAATGAAGCACTTTGTCTGTGCGGATACATCGAACCAGTACACAGGGGAAGCCAGTACCAGCATATCTGCCTGACTTAAATCTGTTAAGATGCTGTTCATATCATCATTCTGAATACATACTCCGTCATGAGTGAAGCAATAGGTGCATGCCAGACAAGGTTCTACCTTTAAGGTACTTAACTCTTTGACAGTAACTTCATGGCCAGCCTCTCTTGCTGATTTTGCAAAAGCAGACGCCATAATTTCTGTATTGCCGTTTTTTCTTGGACTTCCTGTGACTACTAATATGTTCAAACTAACCTACCTCCGTTTTTTTATGAATGAAGAACCCAGGAAAATAAGTATTTCATTTCAGAAGAAGTTTTTATCTCAGGAACAGGCAGCTTTTTAAATTCACCTGGAAGCTTCTTCTCTGCAGCAGCCAGACCAAAATGGCAGGCAGCAATTCCCATATCAACTCTCTGGATATCCACAGAGTTCTTCCCTTCCTTTAATGTCATCGCTTTGTAGAAATGATAGGCGTCCTGAATTTTTACAACTCTCCAGGGCTGTTTATTCACAGCGGAGGGTGCCAGTCTTGTCATTTCCAGGGCAAAAGCAAAATCACCCGCATCGGATTTTGCCAGAGGAGAAGAGAAGTCATCCTTAAAGAAAAGCTGGTTCCAGTCTTTTCGCTGGTCAGATTTGGCAGCCCACCTCATAATTGACTCCATGGGTCTTTTTTTACCAGCGGGATATCCCAGAGGGGAAATAACCGGAAATAAATCGCCATTTTTCAAGTCCATGGCATGTGAGAAGGCGCTTTTATCAAAGGTACCTCCCAGCCAGCACGTACCATATCCAAGAGCTACCGCGTACAGAACTAAATGTTCCATAGAATATCCCAGTGCCTCCAGTGCCAGATCGCAATCCGGTACAGAGGCGCCGATAAAGTTCCTGGCACCTTTAATGACTCCGTAGGTGCCAAGCTTTTCTCCTTTCAATGCGTCATTGCTTTCGAGAATTCGGAAGCTTACGTCCACAGAGAATGGATTGTTTAAAGTCTTAATAAAATCATGGAACAGTTCTGTTTCCTTTGGTGAGAGAGAGCGTGGCTCATAGGATCTGATACTGCTGCGCTCCCTGATGGTTTTTTCCACGGGAAAAACAGGTTTCATATAATATTGTCCTTTCTTTTATATAAGAGTTTTATAAAAATTACTGTCTCCTGGTTTTTCAACCAATTCTTTCATCGCACCAATGGCAGCTTTAAAATGTTCGGATGCTCCGTGAGCAGCCAGACTTGCCTGATCTTCCCACTCCTCAAGCATGGTTAAAATATGGGGATCTTTCACGTCCTGTACCAGCTCGTACCGGATACAGCCGGCATCCTTTTCTCTGGTCTGCTTTACCAGCTGTGTGGCGACTTCAATAAAAGCATCGATTTTATCTTCTTTAATATAATTTTTTGCAACAACCTTAATCATTTTATTTTATTCTCCTTTGTTTATGCCCATTTTTCATAATGTACGCGTTCTGCTTTATACCGGTCTGTAAATTCATTTTTCTGTCCATCTGGATAACCAATGGCAATCAGTCCAAAGGGTCTGATATGGTCGGGAAGCTGGAAGAAACTGCGTACCTGGTCAGTTACCGCATCAGAAGTGGCCACACCCAGCCAAACGGCTCCCAGTCCTAAGTGAACAGCCTCTAACAGCATATTCTGGGAAGCTGCACCTAAATCCTCTTCCCAGCCCTTTGGAACCTTAAATTCATTTTCATTTCCCAGTAGAGCGATGGTAACAGCTGACCCTGCCACTGGTTTTGCGTAGGGAGATACGTCAGCCAGTTTCTTTAAAGTCTCTTTGTCCTCTACCACAATAAATTCCCATGGCTGCTGGTTGGCCGCTGACGGTGCCTGCATGGCTGCTCTCAGAATTTTGTCAATCTTCTCCGGCTCTACGGAATCAGTAGTAAATTTGCGGATACTCCGTCTGTTAAAAATCTCCTGCATAAATCCTCCTTAATTGTTTTCAAGTTTACCCAACAGTTTTTTACTGAGGGTTAGAAACTGGGCTGTCTCTTCTTCAGTCAGAATCCCCTGATATTGTTCATAAAGAAAATTCCAGGATTCCATAATATTCTTTTGAAGTGCAAGACCCTGGGGCGTAGTGCTTAAAATTACAGACTTTCCCTCACATCGTTTGGAAACAAGACTTTTGTGTTCCAGCTTTTCAATCAGCCGGGTGATGGTGGAAGGCGTTAAATGAAGCGTTTCACCCAGCTCCTTCTGAAGTATCTCTTCTTTCTGGTTGACCAGAGACAGCAAAAGAGCATGGCTGGGAGAGAGTCCGGTTTTAGAAAAAGCTTCCTCTGCAATTTTGCCAAAAACTCTGGAAAGCTTTACTGTGGTAAAAAACAGGCAGCCGTTAAGAGAACAGGCCTGTTCCTCTGTTGTGTTATTTTTGTTCAAAACATCACCTCTCTTGTTTGTACATACAAATGATATCACTACAAAAAACTACTGTCAATAAAAAAAATATAATTTACTCAAATTAATTTATCGCAATTAAATGTTATAAAACTATTGACGGGAAAGCTGAAGTATTTTATAATAAGGATAACTTAAAAAATAAGCTTTTATCATAGATACAAGGAGGTATTACAATGTCTGTTTATGATTTTACTGTAAAAACTATGTCCGGAGAGGATAAAAAAGTTATCTGATTACAAAGGAAAGGTACTTCTCATTGTGAACACAGCAACAGCCTGCGGATTTACTCCTCATTATACCGATCTACAGGCAATTTATTCAGAGTACAAGGACAGCGGTCTGGAAATTCTTGATTTCCCATGCAATCAGTTTGGCAATCAGGCACCTGGAGATGATGAGGAGATTCATACGTTCTGTACCGGACGTTTTGGCGTAACATTTCCACAGTTCTCAAAGATTGATGTAAATGGTGAGAATGCGATTCCACTGTATCAGTATCTAGTGAAGGAAAAAGGATTTGATGGCTTTGATCCAGAGCATAAGCTGACCAGTGTGCTGGAAGAGATGTTTGAGAAGGCAAATCCCAATTATAAGAATGAGCCGGCTATTAAGTGGAATTTCACAAAGTTTCTTGTAGACAGAGATGGGAATGTAGTGAGAAGATTTGAACCAACTGCTGATATGAAGCTGGTGGAAGAAAGCATAAAAGAATTGCTGTAATAAAATACAGGACAGCAGGAGAACGGAGAAACGTGATGAATTATGACAGATTAAAAATAGAGAACCAGCTTTGCTTTCCGCTTTATGCCTCCGCCCGGGAAATTGTCAGGCTTTATAAGCCGTTTCTCGATGAGATTGACTTAACCTACACCCAGTATATTGCCATGATGGTGTTGTGGGACAGGAAGAAAGTCACTGTAAAGCAATTGGGTGAGATCCTTTATCTGGATAGCGGTACGCTGACTCCCCTGCTAAAGAAGATGGAAGCCGGAGGCCTTTTGACCCGTAACAGGGACAAGGAAGATGAGCGAAGTGTCATTGTAGAACTGACTGAAAAAGGGGAACAGTTAAAAGAACAGGCGGTAACCATACCCGAACGGATTTCCAAGTGTGTCCCTCTTAATCAGGAAGAAGCAAAAGAACTTTACCATCTTTTATACAAGATACTTGGTAATACAATCAAACATCTGGAATAAAAGAAAGACTCAGGAAGGCCGTGAAGCCATTCCTGAGTCTTTTTAGCTAGTTGTTGTGTGACAGCTTGAATCTTCCAACTTCCTGTTTTAAGGCATGGGCCTGTGCAGCAAGCTCTTCACTGGAAGCAGAACTTTCTTCTGCTGTGGCTGCGTTGCTTTGAATTACAGCAGAAACCTGATTGATCCCCTGATTGATTTCTTCCATGGAAGCCACCTGTACCGATGACGTGGATTCCACTTCTCTGATGGATACTTCTGCAAGTCTTGCCTTTTCCCCTACTTCAAGGAGTATATCAGAGGCTTCTTTTGCCAGTTTCTCACCTTCCGAGACGCTGATTGCGGAATTCTCAATTAATGCAGCAGTCTGCTTCGCAGCCTCCGCAGATTTGGCAGCCAGGTTTCTTACTTCATCTGCAACAACAGCGAAGCCTTTTCCAGCACTGCCGGCGCGAGCAGATTCAACGGCTGCATTCAGTGCCAGTATGTTGGTCTGGAACGCAATGTCTTCAATAACCTTTGTGATGCTGGAGATTTCCGATGAAGTACTGATTTCTTTCATGGATATATTCAGTTTGTTCATATGTTCATTGCTCTTTTTAACACCTGTGTCAGCTGCGGCCACATATCCGGCTGCAATCTGCATATTTTCTGAATTCTGCTGTGCCTGTTTTGCCACTGTGGCAATGGAGGCAGTGAGCTCTTCTATGGCAGCAGCCTGTTCTGTGGTTCCGGAAGCAAGTGACTGGGAAGCAGAGGACACCTGTCCGGCGCCGCTGTTAACCTGATCAGCTGCATCATGGACAATAAGAAGTGCCTGATTTAAATCCCGTTCAATTTTCTGGAGAGCAAGCCCTAACACATCGGCATCCGAGCGAAGGGGAATGATGCTTGTGAAATCACCGTTGCTGATAGCAGTGGCGGATCGGGCCTGATCCTTAATTCCTTCCAGCATTTTAGAAAATGCATCAGCCAGCTGACCGGTTTCATCTTTGGAATCAAGGTCGGCTAAGTCAACCTCTACATAACCAAGAGAGATCAGTTCCGCTGCTTTTACCACCTGATTAATAGGTTTGCTGATCATTGTGGAAATTCTAACTCCCAGTAAGACAGCTGCTGAAACACCGCAGATGATTAAGAGAACAAGAACCACTGCGGCAATGAGCGCAACAAGCTCATTTAAGTCACTAAGTTCCTTTGTTTCACTCATACGCTGATCAATGATAGCATCAAAGTTATTATATACTTTCTGTATGCTGTCCTGCTGATCGATCATGGCTTTCTCTGCTTCTTCCTTTTTACCGGCTTTTGCAAATTCAATGGATTTTGTCATGGCAGGATCATAGGAGCTGGAGAAGAGAGAAACTGCCTCTTCAAATAAAGCCATGGACTGAGAGCCTGCGGGAATGGATACTTTATAAGCTGCAGAGTGATTTAAAAACAGTTCCTTTTCCTGAGCGTAGGATTTTTCCAGTTCTCCAATCCGTTCTTTATTGCCGGCATTGCTTATAATATCTTTGGAATCGGTTCTGATCTGATACAGACTTTCGATTGTGTGGAACATATCGTCAAGAGGGGCTGTCTTTGAACGATACATATAAGTATCCTTGCTGTTTATAAACTGCATACTGGCAAGTCCAACGATGCCTACCAGCAATGTGATGAGAGCCACTGAAAGAAATCCTGTCAGAAGCTTTCTGGAAATGGGGTAATCTTTGAAATTTTTCATTTGTAATATCTCCTTTTTTTGGCACGAATTATTATAGGGTCAAAACAGAGGAATAGCAGTAAATTTAATAAATTGTATCAGTATTATATCTGATCATAAGAGAAAACACAATCAGATTCATGAAAACAGACGCCCTGCCGGTGTCTTACCCGGAGGTGCGTCTGAGTTTTTCTGTCACCCTATAAATGGGAACAGCGGCAGGAACTGCCAATTGCCTGTGGATAGGTGAAAATCTTGCAGGGGTCATATTCTTTTCTCACCTTTTAATCTGCAGACATGGCTGCCATAATATTCTTCCAGATAACAGGGAAGTCCTTCATATGGGAAGTTCACATAGGAGCCCGTTGTAACAGAAGACAGGTAACCAGACTGGCGTGCCACCCACAGGGCATTTTCCCCTTTGCTGTTTTCAAAAACCGTATTGAGCCAGGTGATGTATCTGGCATCTCTATAATAAAAAGCAGTGGAATCTGTTGACACTTCAGAAACCCTGCCGCCCAGTGCGTAGAGAGAAAGTGCGGTGTAAATGGACCCTGTGGGGCGTTTGTTAATAAGCCCTGCCAGTTTCAGACATTCACATTCGGTCAGCTCTCTTTTTACGAAACCGCTTGCAGATAAAAAGGCTTCAAAAGGTGGATAAAAGCTTCCGATTATAGTAACTGCTTCTAAAAATGTCACGTATTTTAAACGGTACTTCACCCCGCCAAGTTCCAGAAGGGGGGCGATGCTTCCAAGAGCAGCTTCCGGTGGTCCATAGAAAAAGCCTCTGGATAGAATGGAGAGACCTTCTTCCTGTGAATTAAAAATTCTCCCAACCAGTGTAATTCGGGGATCAGCGTGTTCCAGCCATTCCTGCCATGCAAGAAGAAAGTAAGCCTGCTTTTCCTGGTCGGCAACGGGATACATGATTTCAACCAGAGTAATTCTATCAATCTTTTTGGGAAGCCGGAAGGTCAGGGAGACAATAATTCCGTAATTGCCGCCACCACCGCCTCTGCACGCCCAGAACAGATCCGGATTTTCTTCTGAACTGGCAGTGATTAACCTGCCTTCTGAATTAACCATGGTAAAATTCAAAAGGCTGTCACATCCTAGTCCCAGATAGCGGCAGGAGAGTCCCCAGCCACCCCCCATGACAAAACCACTGACCCCCACTGAGGGGCAGGTACCGCCAGGAAACGGGTATCCTCTGGAAGAAACAAAATCGTAAAGCTGTCTGTTATTTACACCGCCCTCTATGGTAAGAGTGCGGTTTTCCTCATCAATTGAAATTTGATTCATTTCACTAAGATCAATATCAAGAACATCATTGCCTGTAGAATATCCTTCATAATTGTGGCCTCCGCTTCGAATGCGAAGACAGATATCCCGTTTTCTGGCCCATAACACTGCATTGCTGACTTCGGAACTATTCCGGCAGTAAACAATGGCCAGAGGAAACCGGTTGACAGCCCGGTTATAGACTTGTCTGGCCTCATGATAGAAAGGATCATCTGGAGTTACCACACGGCCGGTCAGACCGTCAAAACTGCAGGTGCTCATAGTGATTGCCTCCTTTCCTACTACCATGGTATTAAGAAAGGAGGCAATTGGTGCCGGAGAGGAGATTCTAAAGCTTCATGATCTTTCTCATCTAAATTGGTCAGGCCCTCTGGTGTATGGGTAGATAAATAAACCGTTGGATTCTGACTGATAAAGGAACGAACCTTTGTCAAAGTTTCTCTTGCTGCTTCCAGATCTTCAAAAACCACAGACAGGCGGTTTTCGATCAGGGCAGCATCGGTATAAGTAATGTCCCCGTGTATGAGATAAAACAATCCGTCATTTTCTGCAATCACAATGCTGTTGCCTTTTGTATGTCCAGGTGCAGGAAGGAAATAAACGCCATCTGTGATCTTTTCACTTGCTTCAAAGTTATGGTAAGCTCCATCCTGAAACTCCACAGGGACAATATTGTCTCCGCTTAACTTTAAAGCTTCTGCCTCTGCTTTGGAAAGGTAGATTTTTGCGTTAGGAAAGCTTCTAAGCTCGCCGGAATGATCTGGATGCTTGTGAGTCAGAAGAATCCGGGTCACATCCTCTGGCTTGTAGCCCAGATGGGAAAGAGCGGTTACATAATCATGAATCCGTTTCCCCTGATAGATTTTCTGCCCCTCTTTTGCAGGGGTGTCGGGAGCCTCCTTTGGGATGCCTGTATCAATTAAAATGACTTCGCTCCCTGTATCAATGAGATAATTCTGAAGACTGGATTCATAGGTCCTGGTTTCATCAAAAACCGGTTCGCTGACTCCGCCTCCCATTGCGAATGGTTGTGTCATAAAACCGCCCTCATATAATTTAACCGCTTTAATTTCCATGTGAATACTTCCTTTCCTGCCTGTCTGGCTCTTTATTTAATCCGCATTTGTTACAGAAGTTCGAGAATATCTTTTTCCAATTTTTCTGGTTTATCGGTAGGAGCGTAGCGCTTCGTTACAGATCCATTTTTATCAACCAGGAATTTCGTAAAATTCCACTTAATATTAGAACCCAGAATTCCCGACTGCTGTGATTTTAAATAAGAATATAACGGGGATTCTGAGGAACCATTGACTTCGATTTTTGCAAACTGGGGAAAGGATACCTCATAGTTCATCGTACAAAACTGGTGAATCTCTTCCTCTGTTCCCGGAGCCTGGTGACCAAACTGGTTGCATGGAAAGTCAAGAATTTCAAAGCCCTGGTCTCTGTATTTTCGATAAAGAGCCTCTAAGCCTTCATATTGAGGCGTAAATCCACAGCCTGTTGCAGTGTTAACAATCAGCAGTGTTTTTCCTTTGTACTGGGACAGAGTAACAGGGTTGCCTTTTCTGTCTGTAACTGTGATATCATATAAATTCATATCTGCCACCTCGCATTTGATTTATTTGTTTTACTAAATTAGATTGTACACAATTAAATTTGAAATGTCAATAGTTTTTTAGAAAAATAAAAAGACGCATATCTGACCATGGAATGAATGAGGTACGGTCGTATGCGTCTGTCTTTATTTTTGGTTAAAAAACCTGATTCAGGCTTAAAAAAATAGTAACAATAAATGGATCAAACTGTGTTCCGGAACAGCGGCCGATTTCATCCATGGCAGTCTGGCAATCCAGAGCTTTCCGGTATGAGCGGTTATTGGTCATCGCATCATAGGCATCAGCGACTGCCAGAATCCGGCAGAGAAGAGGTATTTCGGTTCCTTTCAGACCTCTTGGGTAACCCGTTCCATCCCATCGTTCGTGATGAGAGAGAATGTATTCTGATACAGTGGAAAGCTCAGGGGTGTTCTGGGCAATGCGGTAGCCGATTTCCGGATGGCGCATCATTTCTTTCCATTCGTCGTCATTTAAAGGCCCTGGTTTGTTTAAGGTTTCAATATTGACCCCTACCTTGCCAATATCGTGCAGGATTGCCAGTAGAGATAATTCGTTTTTATCCTCAGAAGACAGATTCAGCTTTTCTGCCATTGCCATACAGTAGGTTTCTAATCTTACAGCATGCTCTTCGGTTTCCATGCTCTTTTCATAAAGCGTGGCAAGAAGTGTGGTAATAATGCTGTTGCGGTAGCTCTTTCCTTCTAAAAGCTTCTTATGATACATTTTTTCTTCTGCTTTTTGCAGGGACTGGCTTAATGAATGGGAAATGTCTTCTTTCACATCAAATCCAAGAGCCACACTTACCTCCAGCGGAAGCCTGCTGCTTTTCCGGAAGGCCTCTTCCAGACGTCCGATTATATCCTGCGCCTTTTTATGATCCGTATGGGGAAGAAGAACCAGGAATTCATCTCCGCCCCAACGGGCAGCAATGCCCATGTTTTTAAGGGTATACTGAAGGGTTTTGGCGACCTCTTTTAATAACTGATCTCCGGTCCTGTGTCCAAATACATCATTAATGACTTTGAGCCCATTCACATCTCCCATGATAACTGCAACTGGTAGCTGGGAAGTCTGATCCATACGTTCTAATTCTTCTTCCATATATCTGCGGTTAAATATCTGGGTCAGGGGGTCATGATAGCTTAAATAAAGAATTCGTTCCTGCTGCCGTTTCTCCTGACTGACATCCCGAAATACCATGACCACACCGTAAACATGCCCATTCTCATCACGTATTGGTGCGGCACTGTCCGCAATGGGAATTAAATCCCCGCTTTTATTTAACAGAACAGTATGGTTTGCAAGGCCCACGATCATGCCAGTTTCCAGTACTGCACTAATGGGATTTGGTACAATCTTTCCGGTTGTTTCGTTGCGCAAATCAAAAATATCCATAAAGAATTTAGAGCATGCATCCTTACTGTTCCAGCCGGTAATTTCCTCGGCTGCCTGATTTAAGTAAGTCACTTTTCCATCTAAATCCGTTGTCACGACCCCATCCCCAATGGAATTTAAGGTAACGCTTAACATCTCTTTTTCCCGGTAAAGATCGTCTCTAAACTGTTCCCTGTCTGACACATCAAAAATAATGGAATAGAGTCTGGTCTCATCTCCATAAGTGACGGGGCTGGAGTACACATCCACCATTTTAATCTCACCGTTTTTCAGGCGGTGGGGAAACAGAAAATACTGCCGTTCCCTGTTAAATGCCTGGATACGCATCTGTTTGGTGGCCTGGTCTGATATTGCATTAATTTCATCAATACTCATACGAAGCATCTCTTCCTTGCTATAGCCATAAAAACTGCAGGCCTGAGGGTTGGCATCCAGTATTTTTCCCGTTGAGGCATCGATAATCAGCATAACAGCAGAATGCTCAGTAAACATGGAATTATAATTTTCTAAAAGTTGTTCCCGTTCCTGTTTCAGCCGCTTTAGCTCGGTAATATCAAGGCGTGAGCCAATGATATAGGAGATCTGCCCGTCCTCCATAACAGGAGTAAGGCGTACGAGCCAGTCCCTGGTGCCCTCGGGGAAATCAACGGTCTCTTCATATGTCAGACCCTCTCCGGAAGCGATGCACCGTTCATAGCCCTCCCTTAAAGCAGCTCCCACCTTTTCGCCCAGCACTTCCACCGGGGTTTTGCCAAGGAGGGGGGATTTTAATCCCTGTCAGCTGCTGGTGTACCGCATTGTTCTTTATATAACGGAATTCACCGCCCTGGTATGTGACGAGAAATAATCCATCCTGGGTGCTGTTAAAAAAGATATCAATATCGCGTACCAGTTTTTCATTTGTTTTCTTTACCTTTTGAAGCTCGCTGACCAGTTCAGTTACTTCATCAAAAATTGTAATCAGAGTGTTGGGATCTGGATAGCTTACAGTAATCTTATAAAAATGATTTCCTGCCTCCATAATGGGGGGTTGATTCCATTGATCCGGATTTTTGTAAAATTCAAGCCAGGCTGGTTGATCAGATAAAGAAGAAAGAATCATCGACATGCTTTTTAACAGGGCATCTTCTTTTTTTAAACCCAGATAGCGGAAAAATGTATCATTCGCTTCGGTAAGAATATAATCCCTTGTTTGTGAATCCTCTTTGAATATAATGGTATGGCGGGCATAGCCCAACGGCAGCTGCATGAAAGCCTGATCGAAAGGTTCTTTTATCATAATGGGACCCCCTTTGCCTTATTGAAAATATTGTCATATTTGGTAAATATTTGTAATAAAATAATATCAGATGTTTGTTTCAATTGCAATGAAAAGGAATTGAAACAATGTGCATGTACAATATTATATTGCCAATTGTAAGAGTGTGTGAAAATCATGGAGATAGCAATGGGGTTATTATGATGATAAATTATAAAAAATTATATTTTTATTAGGCTGACAGGTACTTTTCCGGTTTTTTCATCATAAAATAAGACAAATTGTTTAATTGAAAGGCAGTATTATGATGACTTCTTGCCCCGAAGGATTGTTTTCCTATACAATTCAATCCGGCGATACACTTTGGCTGATATCCAGACGTCACTACACTACCGTTGAAGCGATTATGGCAGCAAATCCTGGTATTAATCCTGGCAATCTTCAGGTTGGTCAGATGATCTGTATCCCATCAGGAAACAGAACCTCCCAGCCACAGACCCAGCCAACCCAACCAGCTCAGCCGACTCAGCCGGCTCAACCGACCCAGCCGGCTCAACCGACTCAGCCAACTCAGCCGGCTCAGCCAACGCAGCCGGCTCAGCCAACCCAGCCGACCCAGCCAACCCAGCCGACCCAGCCGACCCAGCCAACTCAGTCGACTCAGCCAGCTCAGCCGACCCAGCCAACTCAGTCGACTCAGCCAACTCAGCCAACCCAGCCGCGCATGCAGCCGACTCAGCCTTCTCAGCCACAGACCGCACCTGGCAACACCACTCAAATGTCAACAAATCCATTAAGAAGTGAGGCTGTTTCTGGAAACCAAACACGCTGCCCGGTAGGTTTACGTGCCTATACCATTAAGAAGGGGGATACCCTTTGGCTTCTGGCCAAGAAATATTGTACCAATGTTGAAGCCATAATGGCATTAAATCCAGGTATCAAACCAGGTAATTTAATGATTGGCCAGGTAATCTGGATTCCTGCAGGATATAAGTTCCGGAATCTTCCGCCATGGGCGCAGTCCATGGACTATACCATGCAGCAAAGAACTGAAACTGAGTATCCGATTTGCCCCCAGGGGACCCGTTCTTATACCATTGAAGCGGGTGATACACTCTGGCTTTTGTCCCAGCGTTACAATACCACTGTAGAAGCAATTATGGCTGCAAATCCGGGAGTAAATCCCACCAATCTGTTTGTAGGGCAGGTGATCTGCATTCCTAGAAACCGTCCGCAGCCCAGTCCCCAGCCGAGTCCCCAGCCCAGTCCAGAACCCCAGCTTCCTACGTATATGTGGGTCAGCAAAGCTGAGCAGAATTTAGGCAATTACTTAAGGTTTTTGTGGCTTCAACAGGTATATTGGCTTAGAATGGCAAACCAGAGTGAACTGTGGAATCTATCAGATGCGGAGTATGTAATGAATCGTCTGATGGAAAACCCGCAAGATTTTCAAATGGCCCTCAAAACATTCTATGGGGATGAAAACGCCAAAAAAATTGCAGATCTCCTGACCAATCATCTGACCCTGGTCACTAATTATGTAATGGCAATAAGAGATGGCAACACGCAGGCAGCAGCAGATGCAGAGAATCAGATAAACAACAATGCTGTTCAGATGATTTCTTTCCTGACATCCATTAATCCAAACTGGTCGGCAGCAGACTTACAGAGAATGTTTAGCGAATACATGAATCTGACCAAGGAGGAGATTGACGCCACAATGTCCCAGAATTTTGAAGACAGTATCAACATTTTTGCAGATATAGAGCGTGGTGCACTGGAAATGGCCGATATGATGACCAAAGGAATTGTGAGTCAGTTTCCTCAGTATTTCAGATAAAATTACAGGCAGTCCGGTATATTAAATCCGGGCTGCCTTTTTACTCTACGAAACGTAGATTGAAAAAAATTATTTAGTCAGTTACAATAATAAAAATAAGCACATACTAAGGACTGAGCTATTATACAGGGAAAGGAGGGACACAATGCCGGACAGTACGGTAGGAACCTTAATCAGAATGCTTCGCAATGAGCATGGCATGACACAGAAGCAGCTTGCAGATAAGATGCATATCAGTGATAAAACAGTATCCAAATGGGAGAGAGGAAAAGGTCTTCCAGACATCTCACTTATTTCAGAACTATCCATACTTTTTGGAGTTGATACACAAAATTTGTTGAATGGGGATTTAACACCCAATGACATAACAGGAGGAAATATGAAGCAGATCAAATACTATGTCTGTCCCACCTGCAAAAGCATCAGCTTTTCCACTGGAGATCCGGAGATATCCTGTTGCAAAAGAAAGCTTACTGCACTGGAACCGAAAAAAGCAGAGGAAGGAAAAAAACTATCCGTAACTGTGATAGAAGATGACTGGTTTATCACCAGCGCCCATCCTATGAATAAAGAGTATTACATTTCCTTTCTGGCCTTTGCATCGGGAGACCGCATCTCAGTAATCAAGCAGTATCCGGAATGGGATTTTAATGTTCGTATGCCTAGAAGAGGACATGGAATGCTGATCTGGTACAGCACAAAGCAGGGTCTGTTTTACCAGCTTTTATAAAAAAACATCGCTTCGAAAGAAACGATGTTTTTTACTTAAACTATTACGTTTTCAGCATATAAGAAGCGGCCATGCAGGAGATTCCGGGAATTAAAAATAAAATACCGGAAAAGATAAAACTGGCAAAAATTATATCTGGAACAAGTAACAGTCTGTTTTTAAGCTGGCAGTATTCGTAGAACATCAAAACCAAAAAAAGAATCAGAAACAATAACCCTAAAATAAACAAAAGGTTTTTTGCAAATTTTCTCATGTTGCTCCCCCCAATAACGGTTCTTTCTGTATCAGTTATTTAAATATAGCAGCAGTTCCGTAAGCAAGAACTTCAGCCGCCCCCTGCATAACAGAGGATGAGGCGTAACGAATATTGACAATGGCTTCTGCATTCATAGCTTCAGCTTCCTGTACCATGCGTTTGGTTGAAAGATCTCTTGCCTCATCCATCATTTCCGTATACGCCTTTAATTCTCCGCCAACTAAAGTTTTAAGCCCCTGAGAAATATCTTTCCCCAAATTTTTTGACTGTATTGTGCTGCCTTTTACCATACCTAAAAGTGTCAGTTCTTTTCCAGGAATATAATCTGTAGTGACTAAAAGCATTTAAATCACGCTCCTTTCTCTATAGAAAACAGTTTTAACATAAAGATTAAAAAATATGTATTCTTGTTGCTTGACTCTCACATTATGGTATACTCTATACTAAATGTGAGCTCAAAAAAAACATATATGTGAGGAAAAAAGCATGCTGAAAATAGGAGATTTTTCTAAACTGTCAAGAATCAGTATCCGAATGCTCCGCCATTACGACGAGATCGGGCTGATGAAGCCAAGGAGCACCGACCATTTTACCGGATACCGCTATTACAGCGAGGACCAGCTCTTAAAAGCCGTCAGGATTAATTCCTTAAAAGATATGGGATTCAGCCTTGCCGCAATTGGGGAGTTGTTAAAAAACTATGATGATCCCAGAGAACTTGCAAAATTTTTAGAGATCCGCAGAGTGGAAGTCCAGGAAGAAATGAAAGAAAGCGGTCAACGGCTTAAGCTCCTTGATGCGGCCATTCAAAGGCTGAGAAAGGATGATTTGGCAATGAATTATAGCGTAGCATTAAAAACCGTGCCCCAAAGATATGTGGCCAGTGTAAGAGATATTATTCCAGCTTATAATCAGGAAGGACTGCTGTGGAAGAGGCTTGGAGAAGAGACCCATGACAGAAACTTACAGATGGCCGATCCCGCTTACTCTCTGGCGGTATTTCATGACCGTGATTTTAGAGATGGTGATGTGGATGTGGAGATTCAGGTTTCTGTAAAAGGCACTTATGAAGATACGGAGCACGTAGTATTTAAAACAGTACCAAACGTGGAAATAGCATCAGCGGTATACAAAGGAAGCTACGATCAGATAACTGATGTGAATCTGGAAGTGGCGAACTGGGTCAGAGACAACGAATATGAATTTAACGGTCCCATGTTTTGCATTTATCATGTCAGTCCTGCTCAGACCCAAAATCCAGAGGAATTGGTAACAGAAGTTTGTTATCCGGTTAAAAAAATATAAATAATATAAAAAGCGGCTGCCTGCTTGTAACAGACAGCCGCTTTTGTTATAATAAAAATGAATGAAACAAAAACACGGTTCCTGAGATGATTGGAAAGGAAAGGTCAAAAATATGCTGTTTAGTAGGAAATTAACAGAGATATACAGTACACAGGATCTTGAAAAGCTATATCATGTAAAAAATATGCTGAGAGAAAATAATATCTATTATATGACTGAAACCACCAATAACAGCTTGCGCTTAACCATGAATAACTTAAATGGAAGGAATCCAATCTTAGGAAGAACCGGGAATATAAAAGATTTCTACAGACTTTTTGTATATAAGAAAGATCAGGAAAAGGCAGCCTACATCCTTTCCCAGTTAAAATAAATTATGAAACAGCCAGTGGCATTGAGCATAAGCAAGCCGCTGGCTGTCATTCATTTTACATAAGGACTGCTTCAAACAAAAGCAGGGCAATGAGAAAAACAAGATTGAGGACGGTAAAGATACCCATAAAAGACAAAGTTTTTTTGGGGTAGGCAGCAGCAAATAGTTTATAGGAAATAACACTTGCCATCGAGGCGATCAGAGTGCCCATACCTCCTACATTCACTCCGGTAAGCAGACTGGGAGCATTATCTGTAAAACCGGACAGCATGACGGCTGCAGGAACATTGCTGATAAACTGGCTTAATAAAGCAGCTGTTACCATGGTATCCTTTCTGATTAAGCCTGAAACGGTCTGAAAAAACCCAGTCTATCCTTGCTAAGTTTCCCACAAATATAAAAATTGCGGCAAACGTAAGGAGAAGGAAATAATCAACCTGATAAAGCGTGCGTCTGTCAAGGATTGCTGTAGCAGCCAGAATGATTATGGCAGCAGCCTGGTAAGGAATCAGCAGCAACACCGCAGCTACCGCCAGTATGAACATGGCGCCATAGGCTATGACCTGTTTTTTCCTTATAACAGGAACTGTGGTTGTCTCCTGGCTGATGGAATAGCGTGGAATAAAAAAGCACACCAGCAAAAGCAGTATCCCTCCAAATAAAACAAAAGGGAAAGTTACTTTTAGAAACGAAGGCAGACTAAACTCATATCGGGTAAACAGATAAAGGTTCTGGGGATTCCCGATCGGCGTAAAGCTGGAACCAATGTTTGCGGCAATTGTCTGCAAAACTACAACAAGGGCAGTATGGCGTTCCTGACCGCACAGGGAGAGTACAGATAAGGTGATAGGAACCAGAGCGATTAAAGCGACGTCATTTGTCATAAACATGGATGCAAAGAAGCTGGTAAAAACAAGGAGTAAAATCAGCGGTTTTAAATCTTTCATTCCTGATGACAGCTTTATGGAGACCGCGTTTAATAATCCTTCCCGCTCAATCCCTTTCAGAGAGGTCATAAGGCAGAACAGGCAGAGCAGGGTCTTAAAATCAATATAATTTAGATAGGCCAAATCCGGGGGGATAAAAAAGACAGAAATCAAAGCAAGAACAGATGCTGCTGTCAGAACAGGTTCTTTCTTAATAAATAAAATGGGTTGTTTCATAAGTTATCTCCAGTAGTAGAAAGGGTAGTAATCATACTTCCGTGCTATTATATATCATAAATCCGTCTACTTCAATCCTTGTTTTCCACGGTTATACCCATCAAATACTCAAAACCTAAGGCTACCAGTAAAGAAGACCGCATCATTCCCATCAGGAATAATACGGTCTTTTTTTATATTACAGCCCCATAGCTTTTCTTTTTTTCATGATGTGGCTTTCAATTTTTTCTGCTACTTCCACTGGATCATCTCCCAGAGCCACCTTGCCGCCTGTCAGACTTTCCACATCCTCTGTGAGCAGTTTCACAAGCTTGGGTGCGCCAGTGATAAAGGGAGTCGGTGAAAGATGGGTGAAGGCACCGTAAGCAACGGCAAATATACCGTCTATGGTAGCTTTCTGTTCCATCCATTCCGGTGCCGTGACAGCAATGGGAAGATCGGAGATATCTGCATCCAGATAATCGGCCAGGGCTGTTACCAGCATGGAGATTCTTCCCGTATCCGTACAGGTTCCAAAACTTAATACCGGTGGAATTTTCAGAGCACTGCAGACTGCTTTTAAACCATCTCCAGCCTGGTCTATGGCATCCAGATTACACATACCGGCTACCTCTAAACCATGATTTCCGCATCCGCCGGCGACAACCAGAATATCTCTCTTAATCAACTGCTTTGCCAGGTTTACAGTATTCCAGTCCTGTGGACCGTTTCTTAAAGTTGAGCAGTTTGCCAGCGCTACAATTCCTTTTAGCTGCCCTTTTACAATGACATCTACAAGATTCTGTAAATCATTTCCGATTGCATTCAGTACGGCTTCCGTTGAGAAGCCGGCAATTGCTTTCTGTACATGCCGGGGTACCATGGGTTTTATTTTACCATGTCTTTTTTTGAAATTCTCAATTGCGATATGAATGCATTTATCCGCCATTTCTTCCGCTTTTTGAGGATAGTAAGGCATCTCATGTTCCGTTCCGGGGACGCCGATGATGGTGCTGACACTGACAAGGGCAACCTGGTATTTTTCCGCATATTGATCAATAGCAGGCGGAGAGCAGTTTTCCTCCATGACAAAGGCATCTACGGTACCGGTAGCCAGGAACGGTTCAATTGCCAGCCAGTTTCCCATCAGTCCTACAAAAAACCTCATCCATTTCAAATCTCTGGAGCAGTTCCTGTCCTGTTTCAATGGATCCCACGATGTGGATTCCTTTTGCACCGCACTGCTTTGCCAGATCCTGAAATTCCTTTGTTTTCGCTTTCATAAGGGCAGCAGCTCCGATCCAGGGCTGATGACCGTTAAATGCAATGTTAACATAATCCGGATCCATAATACCCATATCCACATCAACTTCGTGAGGCTTAGGAGTTCCGAATAATATGTCCTGGGTCATTTCAAGGCCGATCTGGGCGGTATAGATGGTGGATAACCCCAGCCGCAGTGCCTTTTTTGCAAGAGAGACATAATCTCCATCCACATTTGTCAGGCAGCTTGCAATACTGTTTTGCACTTCATGTTCAATTCCGGAAGGATAAATATTTAACTCATGCCATATTTTTTTTCGCTTTTTCGGAGCAAATGCCTCCACCATGATGCTGTGCTGATCCGGGTTTACTTTCATTTCCCGGTCTAACAGCTCCGCAAGACAGGTTGCCATCTCGTTGATGGACTGGCTGGTATCTATTCCTGTTTTTTCGCACATCCATTTTAGCTTTTCCGTATCAGTGATCTGAAAGGTTGTATTTCCCTTTCCTGTTTCTTTCAGTGTCCGAAATGCTTCATAGGCATGATGGGCATAAGTAGCAGCTCCCATGATGTTTCTCATAAGGAGATTTCTCATTGCCATGGCATCGGGCCCGATTCCGCAGGCGCCCTTTTCAGGACCTTTCTGTTCGTTAATCCGGCAGGGACCGTTGGTACATAGCTGGCAACTCAGGCCTTGGAGACAAAATTTGCACCGTATCTTTTCCTGCTCATCAAATCTTGAGAATACACTGGATAAACCGTCATCTCTGATCCTTACCAGCATTTCTTCAACGGAATCGTGATAACTGACACGATCCTTTGGTTTTTCTAAAACTGCTTCTGACATAATGACCTCCATTCTTTTAATCAAAGGTAGTATGTCAGATTTCAGAAAAATCAATTCAGAAAGATGTTATTTCATATTCCATTCTTTCTTTAAAACAGCGTACTGATATGTGTTTTCATAAAGCGGTGTTCCGTCGGAATTGTTAACAAATGAAATAAATTCAACAAATAAACCTTCCCGCCTCATTCCAAGGCGTTCGCAAAGTTTCTGGGAGGGGAGATTATCATCTTCAGCGTAGGCATAGATTCTTCTTGCATCATTTTCAAAAAGATTGGTAATAACGGCCTGGGCCGCCTCCTTTGCATAACCTTTTCTGCCATATTTCAGATTGAAATTCCAACCAATGCTGTATGTGTCCGGATGTTCTTTCATTGTAAATATTTCTCCAATGATAAAATCCGTATCACGCAGACAGACGGCGTAGCAGTCTCCATGACCATCACCATTTTCTTTTACTTTTTTTACGGCTTCTTCGTAAGAGTTTACTTTTTCGCTGTAAAAGCAATGTACGGGTGGTGCGGCAAGGTATTCGTATAAACCTGCCGCGTCCTTATCTTTAAAGTTTCGGATAATCAGTCTGTTTGTTTCTATATGCATTTCTTTTGTCCTCCGTTATTTTATATTCAGTCAGAAAAAAATGGGACAAGATCTATTTAGATCTTATCCCACTTAAATAATCATGATGATTATAAGTCCTCTGACAAGTAAACTTATATGGAAAGTTTATCATAAAAAAGATAAAAAGTCTTGTATTTTCTATATGTTTATAAGGAGAAACAGCCTCTTCCATTAATTTTAATAGTGGAGGCTGTTATTCTTTTTCGGCCAGTAACATATGCCCACATCAAGTGCACGAGGCTTGTCCAGATGAAAATCGGCATACCGGCAATACCAGCATTGTTGTAATCCTTTTGGAATGTCGGCTCTTGGCTCAAAAGCCGGACAAACCTGCTTTGGCCATACATTTCCGTCAGTATTTGGAGCTGTCAGCTGCATACCCTCCCGCATGCATTGATCCATTCCATCACACTCCTTTCATGAAGCGTGTGCAAAGTTTTTAGTTACGTTATGAGAGTACTATAAATAAACAAAAAATGAGCCTTTGCACTTAAAAGGCTCATTTTTACACTTAAAAACGAATATTGACCATTGGAAATTAGGTTAGCAGGCTTTGTAATTTATGGACGAATGCTGTATAATACATAATTACAGTATAATCGGAAAGGGATGTATAAACAATGGTATCAACAATGGTATCAACAATATCTTTACCGTGCATAGCATAAGCTTTTGCACGTAAAATAATTGAAAACCAGGAGAATTATTATGAGTTTTAATTTAATTGACATAAATAATTGGGCGCGTAAGGAATATTACAATCACTATATGCACAAGGTGTGCTGCACCTATAGCGTAACCTGTAACATTGATATAACTGGTGTTAGAACAGCATTAAAAAGCATGAACAAAAAGATATATCCAGCTCAGATTTATATGCTTACCACTGTTGTCAATCAGTATCAGGAGTTTCGTATGAATATTGATACTGACGGTAATTTAGGCTATTGGGATGAACTTAATCCAAGCTACACCATATTCAATAAAGAAAAAGAACTGTTTTCCAGCATATGGACGATTCACAGCCATTCGTTTATAAAGTTTTATGAAAACTGCATATCTGATATTGACTGTTATTCAAGTGCTGAAAATCTGATGCCCAAACCAGATCAACCACTCAATACGTTCAATATATCAAGTTTGCCCTGGACGAGTTTTACAGGATTTAACTTAAATCTATACACAGATGGAAGTTACCTGCCCCCCCCATATTTACTATTGGTAAGTTTATCGAGCAGGATAATAAGGTACTGATGCCATTATCAGTCCAGGTACATCACTCAGTATGCGACGGATTTCATGTAGGAAGATTTACCAATTCATTGCAGGATTTAGCAAATAACTATAACGATTGGCTTTATAAGTAATGTTATACCAGCAGTGGTGGTAAATCGAAAGGGGCAAACTGTACTTGGTGTTAAAGTACAGTTTACCCCTTTCTACTATAACCCGACCAAACCAGCACATCTCTTAGTCGGCGGCCCAGCGATTCCTCCGGTAATCGTATCCCCTATGCATGGAATTCAGATGAGAGAAGGCCATACACCTTAGTATCAATATATTCTTCTTCATATCTGAAATCTTCCCTTAAAATACCCTCTAAGACAAAACCATTTTTTATGTAAACATGTTCACCGCGTGGATTGAAGCTGAACACATGAAGTCCTATTTTATGAAGTTTGAGGGTATTAAATCCATACTCAAGAAAAAGCGAGGTGGCTTCACTTCCCAAGCCTTTGTTTCTTCCGTCTGGTCCGATAAGAATTCGAAAATTAACCTTATTGGAACTGTCATCATAATCGTTAAAGACAACTTCTCCAACAACTTTATTTGTTTTCTTATCTACAATGGCCAGATCAAGACGATTTTCCTGTTCATTCCGGGTGCGGTACCAATGCCTGGTTTTCTCTAATTCTTCTTCCGATGATTGGGTATAGGCTTCTTTATCATTACAGACAGAACCCGTGAGTTTTTTTACTTCATAATCGGATAAAATATCAAGCATGGTGTCAATATCATCAATCTGGAATGGGCGAAGAATAACTTTTTCACCCTGTAAAGTTGGTTTTTGCAGAAATTTTGGTTCTAATTTCATGTTTGTTTCATCCTCCATCTTATTATAAACAGACAATTATACCGTTAAACAAATATACCAGATATTGTTATAAAACACAATAATGCCAGCAGTTTAGCCAATTAAAGTCTAGAAACAGGTATTTACCGTCAAGTGTAGTGTACCAAGTATTGTATCTGAGAAAAGATTGACATCTATTACGTTTAGTGATATATTTTTATTACGGTAAACGTAATAAAACGAGTAGGAGTGGTATATATCAGAGATAATATAAAGGGTGGGGCATTGACGGAAACAACTTTCTTTGTTCTCTTGGCTGTATATAAGCCCAATCATGGTTATGGAATCATGCAGTTTATTGAAAAGGAGACAAACGGACGAGTTGTCTTAGGTGCGGGTACTTTGTATGGGGCAATCAATACTCTTGTAAAGAAAGAATGGATTGCCCCTTTAAACGATGAATCGGATAACAAGAAAAAAGAATACCTTATAACAAATATTGGGAAGCAGAAGGCGGAAGAAGAATTACAACGTATGGAGCAGGTTTTGCAACTGGCATCAACAGTTATTAAGGGGGATAGAAATAAATGAGCAAAATAGTATTTCGATATTTTTTTGATTTTCTGAATAGTCAGGAAAAGTGGTTAAACCGTATGGCCAAGGATGGTTACTGGCTAAAGAAATGTGGAAAGCTAATCTATGTTTTTGATGAATGCTCACCAAATGAATATGAATATGCGGTAGAGTATGTAGGAAGTCAGGCTTATTCCAAAGCAAAAGACTATCGCAGGTATCTTGAAAGTATGGGATTTCATACTTTTACAAAAAACATCTACCTTAATTTTTCTTATGGAAAAGTGTCGTGGAGGCCATATGCAAAAGGGATAGGGCAGATGGTTGCTTAGGATTGCTTTATTAATCTTTTTCAGTTTGTTCTTAATCCCAACGGTGAAATATTCGTCATTAGTGAAGTATCTAAAAGAAGAAAGTGAAATTTATGAATGAGTGATCTATCAAACAGCATTGAAATGCTGGTAACTCCTTTTTCAATGGTATATATTTCTGTAATTCGTCTAGAATATAATTGATCCATATAATAGCCGAAATTCATTGACCATGTAGATTATATCGGCTATAATATAATAAATAAAAATTTTAGCCGAAGAGGTGATTTTATGAATTATATACACAGAGCAATGGAGGATACCTTTCTCCGCCTTTCCAAAGAATTTCCTGCTTTACTGCTTACCGGTCCTAGGCAGGTCGGCAAAACAACCATGCTGCAAAAGCTGGCTGAAGAGGAGAGCTTAGGGCGTGAATATGTCACGCTGGATGATTTAACAGAGCGTCAAATGGCAAAGAATGACCCGAAAATGTTCCTGCAAATTCATAAGCCACCGGTATTTATCGATGAAGTGCAGTATGCACCCGAGCTGTTTTCCTATATTAAAATACATGTTGACCAAAATCATCGTGCAGGTGATTTCTGGCTGACAGGTTCGCAGGTGTTCAAACTGATGGAGGGAATACAGGAATCTCTGGCTGGGCGGGTTTGCCTGCTCCATATGGCACCCATGTCACAGGCTGAAATCTATGGGGTTGCTTCAGCACCTTTTGTGCTGGATTAGAACAGCTGTCACAGCGGATAAAAGGGCGGACTCCTGTTGATACTCCTGCACTTTATGAGCGTATTTTTAGAGGTGGGATGCCTGCTCTCATCAGCGGACAGTATAATGATTACCGGGCAGTTTATTCCAGTTATATCAGCACCTATATTGACAGGGATGTAAAAGAAATATCTGGTGCCATTGATTCACTTAAATTTATGGATTTTATTACATCAGCCGCCGCTCTGTGCGGACAGATGGTGAATTATAAGACTATCTCTGATGCTGCCAGTATTGACCAGGTTACCGCTAAAAAACTGGCTTGGGATTTTGGAGAGGCTGGGAATTGTATTTTATCTCCACCCTTATTCCAACAATATGCTAAAGCGCATGGTGACGAAACCAAAGCTTTATTTCTATGACTGTGGCTTGGTGGCGTACCTGACCAAATGGAGCGACAGCGATACCCTGATGAGTGGTGCCATGAGCGGTGCGATTCTTGAAAACTTTGTAGTGTCCGAGATTGTCAAGAGCCATCAGAATTGCGGTCGAGAAGCTTTCATTTATTATTATCGTGATAAGGATACCAAGGAGATAGATATTCTGCTGGAAGACAGCGGTAAGCTATATCCTATGGAGATTAAAAAAACAGCCACGCCCCAAAGCCAGCTCACTCGAGTATTCAGGGTGATTGATAAGGCTTCTCTGGAGCGTGGGATAGGAGCAGTTCTTTGTACAACAGACCGACTATCGGCGTTTGATAGCCAGAATTTAATTGTGCCGATTTGGGGGGATATAAATAGATAGTAAATGCATCTCCCCCTCAAATTAGGAGAGATGGAAGACGAAAAAAATGAGAAAGCCTGTAAACCGCATGGTTTCAGGCTTTCTCCATGACGGAAGCGGTGGGATTCGAACCCACGTGCCCTTGCGGACAACCGCATTTCGAGTGCGGCTCGTTATGACCACTTCGATACGCTTCCATTTGAAAACACAACGACACAATTATACACGATAATTCAAAATTTGGGTAGTCTTTTCCTTAAAAAAAATACACTTTCCCCGTATAACCCTTAGCTCAATGGAAATAATAGGATTAAATAGAAAAAGTGCACATGATTGTAACGAAAAAGTAAAATAATTTAGTGAAAATCATGAATAAAGCAATAAAAGAAAGATGGTGTCTGAAGTGAGAAAGATCAAACATACATTTTCCACGGTAGAGGAGTTGGTGGCTTTTTGTGGTAAAGGCGGAGCGGTGCAATTTTGAGATAAAGGTCATTTCCAACCATCTGGTGATAGACGGGAAATCACTGATGGGAATTATGATTATCGGAATTGGAATACAGGTGGAGATCGTCTGTTATAATGAAGCGTTCCGCCCGGAGCAGTTAGTGGATTATGCAGCGTGAACAGAATAAAATATAATAAGAAGAAGCCGGTCTTTTTCCTCACCAGGGCATGGAAAGAGACCGGTTTATTTTTATGTTATCCCGGATTTTTCCTTGCAATCAGCAATTTCAGGAGCTATAATTTTATATTGTATGTTAAGAACCAAATAAAAAAATGATTTACAGGAGGAAAATTGATGCAGACCGAAGGTCATACGGCACAGAAGACGATTAACCGTTACCGAAGTTTTCGTTATGAATTGATACTCGAAGGAATTTTAACAGGAGCCATAGCCGGTTCCGTAGTTGTATTTTTTCGATATTTGCTCAGCTATGGAGATGAGTTGCTAAGATGGGTGTTGAATGCGGTGAAGGGGAAACCGCTGCTGGTTGTCATCTGGTTTCTGGCTCTTACTGCAGGGGCGCTTTTTGTGACACTTATGTTAAAATGGGAGTCTTTGATTTCCGGGAGCGGTATCCCACAGGTAGAAGGGGAGATGATTGGAGAGCTGGATCCCTGTTGGTGGAAAACCCTTCTTGCCAAGCTTGCCGGTGGACTGGTGTCTCTTGGATTTGGTCTTTCCCTTGGACGGGAAGGCCCCAGTATTCAGCTTGGAGCAATGACAGCAAAAGGTATTTCCAGGATTTCAAAAAGATCTAAGACAGAAGAGAAGCTTTTAATCACATGCGGTGCAAGTGCAGGTCTTTCTGCTGCTTTCAATGCGCCTATTGCCGGAGTTTTATTCTCTCTGGAAGAAATACATAAACATTTTTCTCCGGAAATTCTCTTATCTACCATGGCGTCCTCCATCACTGCGGATTTTGTTTCCCGTAATGTATTTGGATTAAAGCCTATATTTGATCTTCAGATCACGAAAATGATTCCTCTTCATCACTACGGATATGTAATCGCATTCGGCGTAATTATCGGAGTAATGGGTGTGGTATATAATACAACCCTTTCAAAAACCCAGGGTCTGTATCAGAAAATTCCTAATCAGTTTGTACGGTTAATGATCCCGTTTTTATTGGCTGGAGTTTTCGGTCTGTATTATCCTGCAGTACTGGGCGGAGGCCATTCACTGGTAGAGGTACTGACCTCAGGAGAGATGATGTTTGGAGCTCTTTGCCTATTGCTGTTTTTAAAATTTGCATTTTCCATATTAAGCTTTGGATCAGGTGCTCCGGGCGGAATCTTTCTGCCCCTTCTGGTACTTGGTGCAGTGATCGGAAGCCTCTATTGCAGCGCAGTGGGAATGATGACAGATTCCCTTCAGTATCTTCTGGGTAATTTTATTATCCTTGGAATGGCTGGTTATTTTTCCGCCATTGTAAGGGCGCCCATAACCGGTATCATTCTAATCAGCGAAATGACTGGTAGTTTTACTCATTTACTTGCTCTTTCCCTTGTTTCCCTGATCGCTTATGTAATCCCGGATATGGTACGGTGCGCTCCTGTTTACGATCAGCTGCTTCACCGGCTTTTACGGAAATTAAATCCTGACAGAGATACTTCCCTCACCGGAGAAAAGGTGCTGGTGGAAGGGATGATTTTTCATGGCAGTGAGGCGGAGGGAAAGAAGGTTTCCGAAATCCAGTGGCCGCGGACCTGTCTTCTTATTTCTCTTTTGAGGGGAGAAGCGGAGTTTGTTCCAAGAGGGGAAACAAAATTTCTGGCTGGAGATAAGATGGTCATACTCTGCGATGAGTCAGCTCAGGGTAAGCTTCATGAAGTTCTTCAAAATGTGTGTGAGACCGTGAAGATGGAATCGGTAATCCGATCACATTCCTGACATTTTGGTTGACTTCTTTGGAAAAGACGTAAACTGGTAGAAAAGGCAGTCAGGAGTTTGGGCCATGAATAATCAGACAAAAGATAGAATGGATGAACTGGAACGCCGGCGCAGGTCAAGAGAGCGCCGGAATAAACAAAAGAAAAAAAAGAAAAAAAGATCAATCTTTTACATATTTCTGCGGTTTGCCATATGGACCGGATTATTAGCCTGTATTCTTTGGGGATTAATTTCACTTTTTGGAAGAAATTATGTGGATATCAGGTCTATTACCATGCCGGATTACGTCCAGCAGGACTTCCTTGACTTCAATCCTTATTCAAGACCGGGAACTAAGATGAAACGAATTAACGGAATTGTGATTCACTATGTTGCCAACCCCGGTACAACTGCCAAGCAGAACCGGGATTATTTTGCCAGCTTAAAGGATCAGACAGAGGAGAAAAAGATCTCGGCAAGCAGTCACTTTATTATCGGACTGGAAGGGGAAATTGTTCAGGAAATCCCCATCTACGAGGTGGCCTATGCAACCTCAAAGGAGAAAAATAAGGATACGGTTTCCATAGAATGCTGTCATCCCGATGAAACCGGTAAATTTAATGACCAGACTTATGCCTCTTTGGTGAAATTTACAGCTCTCTTATGCAAAGAACTGGGATTGACGGAAAAGGATGTAATCCGGCATTATGACGCCACCGGCAAGGATTGTCCCAGATATTTTGTGGCCCATGAAGATGCATGGAAGCAGTTCTTACAAGATGTAAAAACAGAGAGAAAGGCTATCAAAGAGGAGTAAAACTACAGTCAATAATATCCGGAAAGCTGGTAAAATATACAGCAAAGGCTTCCTCTATTATAACAGCAGTAATAAAAAGAATAGAAGAATCGGATTAACGTTCCGATTCTTCTTTAAATAATGTCCGTTCGATTATCATGACAGCATCAGCGATACAGTCGTTGCAGGGGCGAAGAACCTTTCCGGTTTCTACCCCTTTTAAATCTTTACATACAACACTTCCATTCTGTTCTTTAAAGCTTTGAAGACATGCTTTGGAGGCTTCGTAAGAAGTTCTTTTGGAGTTTGGTTTATCAAGCTGAGCCGTACTGTTTTTTAAGCCTGACAAAACGGCAGCAGCACCGATGGCTCCGCATGTCCCCTCCATTCCTCCCATTCCAAGCCCCATGCCCTCTGTGAAACGGAACATAGTTGCTTCATCCACACCGGTTTTATCACAGAATACGCAGGAAACAGCCTGTGCGCAATTGTAACCCTCTGCGTGTTTTTCCAGAGCCTTCTTTGCTCTGTCAGTCATTGGTTCTGTCATGTGTCATTCCTCCTGATGAATGATTAAATTAAGGTTACTCCTGGTCAGACAGTCTGCCGGGATGAATAAAGATGAAATTTCCCAAATATAAAATGAAAAATAAATCCGCCCAGGCAGGTAACTGCCAGATAGAGGGCATTTCCTATGGAAATACCATATTTTATGGCGATATCATGAAATACAATCTGTGCAGATGGATAATAAGGTGAGATATAAAACATATCCGCCTGACCCAAAGGCTTTGCTGTCCGGTTAATGACCGATGCTACAATACAACAGAAAAAGAATAATGGCAGTGTCCGGACAAATCCTCTTGTGGTTGTATCAGAACAGCGGGAAAAGGCAATTACAAGGCCGATATAAATCAGCAGCAGGTGCCAGATGAGGCCGTGAATAGTCAGTACCCAGTAGGGATGAAACAATCCTGACGGTTCAGCCAGTGCCATAATTCCGCCAAGGAGGTTAAAATCCTGCATAAAAGTATAGAGCACCGTCTTTTTTCCCGCAGAAGGTACAAATGGCAGCACCAGACAGAAATACATAGGAAGGCTGCACAACTGAAATGGAAAATACCACCAGTTGTAAGTCTGGTCATTCACCACATAATATAAGAATAACTGTTTATAGCATTCTGAGGCTGCAAGTACGATGCCGCAGAGAAATAAAAGTCCTGGTATCTGGTTGTTCTTTATTTTTCTTGTGGTGTAATAGGACAGAAAAACTACGAAAATGAGCCCTGCAGAGACAAAAAAAAGGTGAAAAAACGAGTAGGGGGCAGGCGGTGTCATAGGCCATGCCGTTTTCATAAGGATATCCTTCATATCGGTTCCCTTTCTTCCCTGATTATCAATCAGGTATATTATAATGGATGGCAAAAAAACATGCAAGGCAATTGAACAATCTTCCTTCTAAGTACTTGATTAATTCCGAAAATGCTATATAATGTATAACTGATACTTATTTTATAATTATGCAGATTTGTGTATAAGAGGAGGAATCATTATGAAGAAAAATAAAATTGCAGTTGCAGTAGCATTATGTATGGCAGCAGTATTAACCGCATGTGGCGGAACAGCAAAAACAGAGACAACAAAAGCAGCAGGAGCTGAGACAACAAAAGCTGGAGCGGAGACAACAAAAGCAGCAGCAGAAACAACAAAAGCAGGAGCAGAAAGCTCTGCAGCAGGCGGTAAGCTTGTTATGGTAACCAATGCAGAATTCCCTCCTTACGAATATCATGATAACAATGATATCGTAGGTATTGATGCAGATATCGCAAAAGCCATTGCTGATAAGATGGGCATGGAACTGGAGATTCAGGATATGGCATTTGATTCCCTGATCCCTGCTGTTCAGTCCGGCAAAGCAGATTTTACCGCAGCTGGTATGACTGTAAATGAAGATCGTAAAAAGAATGTGGACTTTACTGATACCTATGCACAGGCTGCTCAGGTTATTATTGTAAAAGATGGCAGTGAGATTAAGGCACCAGCTGATTTAGACGGTAAGAAGATCGGTGTTCAGACCGGAACCACCGGTGATATTTATGCAGGTGACATTAAGGATGGCAATATTCAGCGTTTCAACAAGGGAATGGAAGCTGTTATGGCTCTGTCCCAGGGAAAAGTTGATGCCGTAGTCATTGACCGTGAACCAGCAAAAGTATTTGTAAAAGAGAATGCAGGCTTAAAGATTCTTGATGAAGCATTTACAGAAGAAGAATATGCAATTGCTGTTAAAAAAGGTAATACAGAACTGTTAGAGAAGATGAATGCTGCAATCAAGGAATTAAAAGATTCCGGCGAACTTCAGAAGATTGTGGATAAATACATCACAGCAAAATAAGAATAAAGGAAGAGTGCCATGTGGGAAAAGCTAAGAGATGATTTCTATCAGAATTTTATCGTAGACAACCGTTGGAAATACATTACCGACGGATTGCAGAATACGTTAAAAATCACGTTTTTTGCAGTCTTAATCGGAATATTGCTGGGATTTTTAGTTGCAGTGATCCGGTCTACTTATGAAAATACCCATAAGCTGAAGGTACTGAACTGGATCTGCGGGGTTTATCTTACGGTAATCCGCGGAACACCGGTAGTAGTTCAGCTCATGATCATGTATTTTGTGATCTTTTCCTTTCATGATCCGGGACAGGTATTTACTGCGGTAGTCGCATTCGGAATCAACTCCGGTGCCTACGTGGCTGAAATCTTCCGAAGTGGTATCAGCAGCATTGAAAAGGGGCAGTTTGAAGCAGGAAGGAGTCTGGGCTTTAACTATGCCCAGACCATGTGGTTTATCATCATGCCCCAGGCATTTAAAAATGTAGTTCCGACTCTGGCCAATGAGTTTATCGTGCTGTTAAAGGAAACCTCAGTAGCAGGTTACATAGGACTGCAGGATTTAACGAAAGGCGGAGATATTATTAAGAGCCGCACTTATTCTGCATTCATGCCTCTCATCGCAGTGGCAGTCATTTATCTGGTTATGGTTATGATGTTTTCACGGCTGGTAAGAGTACTGGAGAGGAGGCTGCAGAGAAGTGAGCATTAATAATATGGAAAAACCTCTGATTCAGGTTCAGAATCTGGGAAAAAAATTTGGCGATATGGAAGTGTTAAAAGACATTTCCGTTGATATTTACAAAGGTGATGTGGTGTGTGTAATCGGACCCTCCGGTTCGGGAAAAAGTACTTTCCTGCGTTGCTTAAACAGACTGGAAGAGCCCAGCGGCGGTCATATTCTTTTTGAAGGCGCCGATATCGTGGACAAGAAAACCGATATTGACAAACACCGTCAGAAGATGGGAATGGTATTCCAGCAGTTTAACCTATTCCCTCATATGACAATTTTAAAGAACTTAACAATTGCACCGGTTAAGCTGCAGGGAAAAAGTGAGAAAGAAGCGAAAGAACAGGCTTTAAAGCTTCTTCATAAGGTGGGACTGGCAGACCGTGCGGATGCTTATCCTAACCAGCTCTCCGGTGGTCAAAAGCAGAGAATTGCCATTGTGCGTGCTTTGTGTATGAATCCGGATGTGATGCTGTTTGACGAACCGACTTCTGCACTTGATCCGGAGATGGTAGGAGAAGTGTTAACCGTTATGCGGGAACTGGCAGAAGAAAAGATGACCATGGTGGTTGTTACCCATGAGATGGGATTTGCCAGAGAGGTGGCAACCAGGGTTATGTTTATGGATGGCGGTTACTTCCTGGAAGAGAACGAACCTGAAGAATTTTTTGCTAATCCAAAGAATGACAGGCTGAAACTATTCTTGAGTAAAGTACTTTAATGGTATTATAGTTTCAAAACTTATAAAATATCTTAAAATGTCACTGATTTGTTACTGAATCAGTGACATTTTTGTTTAACAAATCTGATTATTAAAAAAATATTCTGCAGTATAAAAATTTACATCTATTATTTTCCGAAAACATGTGATATACTACAAAAAAATGTCGAATTTATTGTTTTTATGTTGAATTATCAGAGACCACTAGGCTAAGATTTAGTCAGGATTGCTGATTTTTTTTGATTAAACTATTTTTGAAAGGGGTTGAACGCTAAGATCATAGATAAGGTATTAATTAAGACATTGCGGCCAAACAACTAGAAGGATGAATCATGGTTCTATCACGTTTCAGAGCAGGGAAGCCAGTGAGAAGAACCGGACATAACTCCGTATCTCTGTAAGAAAAAATGGGAGAAAACGTATGACGAGGAGAATAATAAGCATATTTCTTATAATATGCATGGTCGTTGGTCTGACGCCGATATCGGTAGTGGCAGAGGAAGGGAATCCTGGCCAGACATCGGAAAGTTTTACCACACAAAATGAGGATTATGAATCAGCAACACCGTCTGAGGCGGAAGAAGAGCCGGAGACAGAAGAACCACAGACAGAAGTACCGCAGGAAACAACCGCACAACCGGAACAGCTTACAGAACCGGAAGTAATTACAGAACCAGCTGCAATGCCTTTTGATTTTGAAGCGGCAACGCCAGCTCAGGCATTGACGGCAGGTGTGGATCCTGAAATTGAGTATCTGGCGCCAGATACATTTGCATTTAATGCTGCAGATGAAGGTTATAGTTTTATTGCGCCACTTCAGATACGCATTAATAATATTGGGGAAACTTCCACTGGTACTCTGGATATTGTATTAACCGGAAGTGGCAAAGATGACTACAGTATCACCAAAACGTCTCTTCCAAGCATTGGGGCAGGACAATCAGATTATTTTAACGTATCACCTAAAACCGGGCTGACGACAGGCGATTACACAGCTACTGTGACCGTATGGGCAAACGGCGTGGAATTGAAAAGTACGGATTTAAGTTTTACGGTTACTCCAGCCGGAGCAAAGTACCCGGTAGAAATAAGAACTTATATCGATAATATTCCCTCCGATATGGATGGAGTGGTGGTGTTAAGAAACAATCAGACCACTGTAGAGGCATCTAAAACAGATACCGGCATATATAAAACAACTGCTGCAAATGGTACCTATGATATCTATGTTGATGGAGTGGATACCAATAAGATTATTGCAATAAGTAATGGAGCAACTATAGTAGAAATAGATTATTATACAGTCAGTTTTTCAACGTCTTATGCCGGAACAGCCACTGGAAGCAGTATAAATGCCACTGCCGGCGGAACTAGCATTGCCAATGGTACGAAGGTTGTAAAGGGAACCCCTGTTACGATTACAGCAACTGGAGCCGGCGCGGCGAGCTATACATATGCGTGGAGCGGAGACGGAACCAACAGCCAGACGACACAATCACTGACGGTTGCATCCTTATCCGGCACCATAAACGCAGTATGTGCAGTAACCGGAGTTGGAGTAATGCCAACAGATCCTGATTATAAAATTGGTAATAACCCTTATTTATGGACAGGCTCAGACCAGACCATTGTGCTGTCAGGTAACAATGAGACACTGAGTATTTTAAAACCTCCGTCAGCTGTTATCAGAATTGATGTCCGTTCTGAGGATTTATCCACAGTAACGATTGAGGGAAATTCCATTCCGTGTGATAAGACTTATATTGAAGTCTATAATGATATAACACTGAATCTGGTAGATCTTACTATTACAGCACCTGATAAAACGGGAGTAGAAAGCTCCGCAGTGATGCTTAATAAAGATGATTCTGAATCAGATCAGATGAAAATTAATGTAAGTGGAATCTGTAATTTAACTGGTTCCAATTGGGGAAGCGGGATTCGGTCCATTCATGATCAGGATCTGCTCATATCCGGCAGCGGTACATTAAATGTAACCGGCGGCAGCACAACCGACAGCAATCTGGCCGGAGGTCTTGGGATTGATATGGAAGGTTATACCTATGCTATGAATCAGGGTGCCAGACTGGCCATAGACGGAGGTGTAACGGTTAATGCAACGGGAGGCAGTGGTCAGAGTAATAATGGAGGCACCGGGATCAGAGTTTCCTGGGGAAGTATCCGGATCGGTGATGCGGATATAACTGCAACGGGCGGAGACTCATCGTCTGCCAATTACTGGGGGGCCCGGATTTGGTATTCAGGCTTCCTACCCGGCCAATGATCACTCAAAAGGCGGAATTATTACCATAGAAGATGGTACGGTAAACGCAACCGGAGGTAATTCGGATAATACCAATGCCGGCAGAGGAATCGATGCCTTTAACCAATTAAATATAACCGGTGGAGCAGTAACAGCAATAGGGGGTGACAGCAAAAAAGCTCTGGGTGGAACTGCTATCTATGCTTACGAGCAGGAGTTTAATGTAAGCGGAGGAACCGTGACAGCAACAGGCGGTGACAGTGAGGAAAATACAGCAGGCTCAGCTGTTTATACTTATTTAAAAAATATAAACATAACTGGAGGATCAGTTACTGCCACTGGTGGTGATGGAAAATCAAACAGTTCTCTTGGATTGTATAGCTATCTGGGTGACATTAACATCACTCAGGCTGAGGTCACAGTCAAAGGCGGTAATGGTGAGGTTAACGGTTCTCATGCCGTTTACACTCATTATGGTTCTATTAATATTGGTGATGGAGCTGATGTCACTGCCATAGGAGGTAACGGAACAACCGGAGTCGGTGGTGTGGGACTGCGTGCATATGGAAGCAGCGACGGATCAGATCCAAATCGCGGAACTGTCCGTATTTCAGAAGATGCAGGAGATATCTATATTCGCGGTGGTAGAGGTGCATCCGCATACCGGGATTCTGTAATGGGAAGAAACATATACATTTCTACCGGAAATAATGAACTCATTTCCATGGAAAGCGGGTCTGCCCGTACGATTATGAATGCTGAGGGCGGTGATAACGTATACCGCATGAAAGCATCAGTCGATCCTGCAGCTGAAACCGTTATTACCTCAGAGGTAAACGGAACACCAGGAAGATATACCTACAGAGCTGTAACAAAGGACGATGGCGTAGCCTATCTATGGCTCCCTTCAGGATCACAGACAGTATCATCATCTGGTTATGCAAGTAAAAGTGCAGATATAGCTGGAAATGATGGATCAGTAAAAGAGGTAACCCTTACTAAAATTCCTACAATGACTGTGCCGGGGGCACCGTTAAATGTTTCAGCAGTTGCCGGTGATAAAAATGCAGTTGTAAGCTTCAACCCGCCATTGAATAACGGAGGAAGTTCCATTCAGTCTTACATAGTGATTTCCAGTCCAGGTGGCGTGGTATCCAGTGGATATTCCAGTCCAATTACAGTAACTGGTCTGACAAATGGAGTTTCCTACACCTTTACTGTCAAAGCTGTCAATTCCGCAGGAACAGGGCCGGCCTCTGCACCATCTGCCCCGGTAACCCCGAAAGCAGTTGTTGCAGGCACTTATAAAGTTTCTGGAAAAGTTGTGGAAGAGAACGGCAATCCCGTACCTGGCGCTAACCTTGTTCTCAAAAGGTAACCGCGAGATGGGAACTGCTTCCACTGACGCATCTGGCAATTTTATAATCGGTGGCATACCTAACGGTACCTATAATCTTATGGTAACAAAAGAAAGTAAAGTTGTGACAGTTCTGGTTGTGGTTGACAATGAAGATTATGTACTGAGCGAGCCCATCAAAATGCCGTCAGGTACAACCAACAGTATTGTAGAAGTAAAGACCGGAGCACCTGATATTGTAGTGGGCAACTTAGAGGAACAGTTTACCCAGGAAGACAAGGATTTTGCACAGATATCCGGCAACAAGGTGGAAATTAAACTGGTGGCAAATCTAATTAACAAAGAAGAAATTAAAGACGATGCTGACAAGATTTCTAATGCTGCCGGAGGAAATACCATCGGATTATACCTTGATCTGTCTGCATATAAAACACGAACAGAAAACAGTATACCAGGTACACCACAAAGGTTGGGAGTTCTGCCTGATATTATTGAAATCGTACTCCCGATGCCTGAAAAGCTGAAGGGAAAATCAGGAATTACTGTACACAGAGTCCATGATGGAATTCCACAGACTCTTCAAAACGGCAGTCCGGATGAAAACGGAGAATATTTTGTAGCAGCAACAGATACAATTACCATTTATACAAAGAGCTTTTCAACCTATGCAATCAGTTACACGGAAAGCGGCACAGGAGGAAGCGCAGGAAGTGACAGCAGTTCAGAAACATCAAAAGCAGTCTGCAGCAGATGGCCAGGCCAGCCGGTTATGGGAAGGGAAGATATTCCGGTCACTCATACAGAGAATGGTGAGGCTTATGCAGCAATTACAGAAAAAGCTGTTTTAGATGCTGCAACCAGAGCATGGGAAGAAGCAAAAGCAAAAGGAAAGACAGCAAACGGCATCGGTATTTCTCTGACTGTAAAGGATTTAGGAGATCAGAAGGTTGTTGGATTTATTATCCCACAGTACATATTAAAGATCCTGACAGAGAAATATATCAGACAGTTTGAGTTAAGGAGCGGTATGATAGCCTTAAATCTGGATTTGGAGGCACTGAGAAATCTTCGTGTCCAGAGTACAGGAGACGTTACCATTACCATGGCTCCCGAAACCAGACGTTCCGGCAATGCCCAGACAATCATTATAAACAGACCAGTATACCGTGTAACAGCCGGTTATAACAAAGATGGCAATCATATGGAAATTAAATCAATAGGAAATGGAAGTGCCATTTACTCAATTCCATACACTCCGGACAAAGAAGAATCAGGATATCTTTACGCAGTATCGGTTGACGAGCAGGGAAATGCAACCCGTATTACAAACTCTGCCTACGACGTTAATACAAACAGTATAATATTTACCTCCAATCAGTTCCAGGCAGGCGGAGTGGGTTATACACAGGGCAATCGTTTCACTGACATCTCCACCCATTGGGCAAAAGAAGCAATGGATTATGCGGACGGGCGGGGACTGATTACCGGTACCTCTAACACCGTATTTTCACCGGATGATAACATTACTCGTGGAATGCTTGCCACAGCGCTTGGCAGACTGGCAAATGTGGATCCAGGGCTTTATCAGGCTAACAGTTTTACAGATGTAAGTTCTGACAGCAATGCAGCTTCTTATGCAGACTGGGCGAATAAAAAGGTATTATAAAAGCTTCTGGAAACGGACAGTTTTTACCAGATCAGCCTGTAACCAGAGAAGAAATGGCTCTTATTCTACAAAATTATACGAAAGCAGTCATAAGTTGTCCGTTATCCATTACCAGAGATGCAATTAACTATGATGATAACGCAAGCATTGACAGTGTATACAAAAAAGCTGTTACTTCCATGCAGCAGGCGGGCGTGATAATGGGCGAAAAGAATAATAACTTTAATCCCAAAAACAATGTGACCCGGGCACAGGCCAGCATGATGCTTTATCGTTTAGCAAAGCTCACAATAGATCCTTCCAGTGCACAGGGCTGGGCAAGCAATGATGGCGGCCAGTATCTCTACTATAAAGATGGAAAAGCATTTACCGGATGGCTGGATACAAATGGTAAGAAATATTATTTCTATGCCGATGGTATCCTTGCGACAGGTACTAGAATTGACGGACATGATGTAGATGAAAATGGAGTTATGAAAACAGAATAACAGATAAGTAAATAGTAATGAAAATCCCCCTGATTATGAAAAATCGCTTTTTCTTCTGCGTTTTTCCGATCAGGGGGATTTTTTTATTATAAAAGTTTTGCCATATAATATTCATCAACTGCTCTGCCATCTACAATCATGGAGCGTTCTTTCTTTCCTTCGATGTAAAACCCCATTTTCTCATACAAATGGCGTGCCTGTTCATTCTCGGTCATGACGGTCAGTTCCAGTCGGGTAATGCTATTTTCTCTTGCCCACTGTTCCATTTTTTGAAAGAGCATTGCCCCGTATCCCTTGCCTCTGTAGTCTTTTAAAATACCAATAACCAGATAAGCACTGTGGCGGATCCTTCGTGGCTCTCCCCTTAAAGCAGAAATAAAACCGACTAATTCCCCTTCGTTTTCCAGCAATAGAAAAAAGGGACCCGGATCGTTCCCACTGCTCAATTCTATGCTTCATATCATCGGCTGTTGCGGTCCGTTCGCCAGGTTCATACATCATGAAGCTGGTTTCTGTATCCAGCTGTTTTAACATTTTTACCAGGAGATCAGAGTCTTCCGGTGTAACTGTTCTTATGTGCATCTGCATTTCCCCCCCATTCAACGTATTTCTCTTATTATACCCGGCATCTGAAAAAATGCAATTGGAGTTTTAACACTCCATTGCCCTGCGTATGGGGTTGTGGTAGAATAGGAACGTGGTTTTGATTACGAGGTTTAGAGAAGAAAGCTGGAAAAAACATGTATTGTATGAGTGTGAGCCACAAAAAGGCTCCGGTAAATATCAGAGAAAAATTAGCCTTCAGTACGAAAGAGAAGGCTGAATTAATAAACAGACTGATGAATAAGGATTCCATAACAGGGGTGGTTGTGCTTTGCACCTGCAACCGCAGTGAGATTTATGTTTCCGGATCAAAGTATGCCATTGGGGAACTCCAGCGTGAGGCTGCCGATTTAAAGGGAGTGCGTCTGGGGGAATTAATTAAATATTTAAATGTCTATAATGAAGAGAGTGCGATCCGGCATTTATTTAAGGTTGCCTGTGGTTTTGATTCCATGGTTTTAGGGGAAGATGAGATTCTGGGACAGGTTCGGGAGGCTTATCAGTATTCCAGAGAATCAGGGGCTGCGGATTATGAGCTGAATGTGATGTTTCAGAAAGCGATGGCTGCAGCAAAGCGGATTAAAACAGATACCAGACTATCTAAAACCCCCCCCCCTTTCCATTGCAACTCTTGTGGCAAATGAAGTATTTCATTTCAACAATGAGGGAGAGTATAAAGATGTTATGGTAATCGGAATGACAGGGAAAATGGGGGGAACCATAACCAAGAATCTGCTGAGTAAACCCGGAATCCGTGTGACAGGAACGGTCAGAACCCACTCCTCAGACTTACTCTTAAAAGTGGACAGCGATCGGATCCGGGAAGTGGATTACAAAGAACGCTACCAATATATGAATGATATGGATGTGGTGATCAGTGCAACTTTAGGACCTCACTATACCATAACCAGAGAAGAACTGGAAAAATGTATGAATTCAGAAAAAAAGCGGCTTTTTATTGATGTAGCCGTACCCGTTGATATGGATCCTGAGATCAGGGAGTATCCCGGACTTACATTATATGATATTGACTATTTTGAAACATTATCAAAGAACAACACCCAGATTAAGCTGAAAGAACTGGACTGCGCCAGAGAGATTATGGAAGAAGAACTGGATGGGGCATTCAAGGAAATTTTGTTTCATCCTTATATTACCCAAATGGATGAGTTAAAAGAAGCGTTGTCTGGTAAGCGGCTTGATACCCTTTTATACCGCATTCGGGATCATGTTACCAGTGAGGACTTAAAGGTTGTTCTTCGTACTTTAGATGGGTTAAAGGACTGGATGAGAGAGGAGTGACAATGGCTTATTTTCCGTTTTTTGTAGAGCTTGAAGGGGAAAACGTGCCTCATTGCAGGCGGTGGAATGGTTGCTTACAGAAAAGCACTTGTATTAAAGGACTTCGGGCCTGAAATTACGGTGGTTGGCTTAGAGATGATTTCTGAGATGGAACAGCTTGCTGCCGAATGTGATAAGACCATGACTCTCATCAGGCGGGGCTTTGAAGATAAGGATATTGAACAGGCAGATTTTGTGATTGCCGCAACATCAGACGAAGAACTGAACAGGCACATATCTGTCATCTGCAGACAGCAGAAAATTCCGGTGAATGTGGTGGATGTACAGGAAGAGTGCAGTTTTATATTTCCTGCACTGATAAAAGAACAGGATATCGTTGTGGGAATATCCACAGGAGGCAGTTCTCCTACCATAGCCCAGTATTTAAAAAAACGGTTTAAAGAGGCGATTCCCAAGGGATTTGGTATGCTGGCTGGCCAGCTTGGTACCTACCGGGAACTGGTAAAGGAAAGGGTGCCTTCCCTTCCGGTCCGGACTGAGATCTTTAAAATCATGGTAAAAGAAGGGATCAGGCAGGGCGGAGTATTTACCAGAGAACAGGCCATAGAGCTGATAGAAAGGAAACTTGGGGAACATGAAAATTGATACAATACGCATTGGAACCAGAAAAAAGTGCACTTGCTGTGGCACAGACCCAGCTGGTTGGGGATGCTCTGATAAAGGTTACTCCCGGACTTACCGTGAAGCTGATGAAAAGGCAGACAGAAGGAGATCGGATACTCAATAAGCCGCTTTTGGAGTTTGGCGGAAAAGGAGTGTTTGTAACAGAGTTTGAAGATGCACTTCTGCGGGGTGAGATTGATTTAGCTGTCCATAGCGCAAAGGATCTTCCCATGGATTTAAAAGAAGGTCTTGGAATTGTGGCAGTCCCGGCGCGTGAGGATCCAAGAGATGTACTCATAACCTTAAAAGACAGTGACTTAAATAAAAGGGAAGAGATTGTGATTGGCACTTCCAGCTTAAGAAGAAGGTTACAGATCGAAGAGATCGGAAGTACCTTATGGAAGGAAATTCCGGTCCGCTGTGAGAATTTAAGAGGGAATGTGCAGACACGTTTAAAACGGCTGGCTGATGGGGATTTTGATGGAATCATTCTTGCAGCTGCAGGATTGAACCGTCTGAATATTCAATCAGATCCAGCCTTTGATTACCATTACTTTGACTGTGAGACCATGATTCCCGCCGGAGGACAGGGAATACTGGCGGTAGAAGGAAGAATTGGGAATGGAAAACTGGCCGGAGATATGGCCGATTGAAAATAAAGAGGCAAGGCTATGCCTGACACTGGAGCGAAAGATATTAAAGCTATTAAATGCAGGGTGTCATGAGCCGGTGGGAGTCTACTCCCGTATTGAGGAAGGACAGTTTGAGGTCTTTGGAATCAGTAGTAGAGACAGTCAGATAAAAAGAATCCATCTTAAGGGTAAAACAGAGGAGCTGGACAGCCTGGCGGAAGAAGCCGCGAAAAGACTTTAATTGAAAATGGAGGATGTCATGAAGAAAAATGGAGTGGTATACTTAGTCGGTGCCGGGCCAGGCGATCCTGGTCTTATCACCCAAAAAGGATTGAAGCGGCTTGGCAGCTGCGATGCGCTGGTTTATGACTCCCTTGCTTCGGATTATTTCCTCGATGAGGTACCGGACTATTGCAGAAAGATCTATGTAGGAAAGCGGGCAGGCGCCCATTCCATGAAGCAGGAAGAGATTAACCGGCTCTTAGTGGAGCTGGCAGAGGAAGGCTTAAATGTGGTCCGTTTAAAAGGAGGAGATCCCTTTGTATTTGGACGGGGAGGAGAAGAAATCCTGACACTTTCGGAGGCAGGAATCCCCTTTGAAGTAGTACCTGGTGTTACCTCTGCGGTGGCAGCACTTTCCATGGCAGGAATTCCTGTGACTCACAGGGCGGTAAGCCGCAGCTTTCATGTAATGACAGGACATACCCTCTCTGAGAATGGAACTCTTCCACCTGATTTCGATTCCTTTGCCAAACTCTCCGGAACTCTGGTTTTTTTAATGGGACTTTCCAATCTTTCCCTGATTGTTAATGGTCTTATTAAAAATGGAAAGTCGGAAGATACACCAGCAGCTGTGATTGAAAACGGAACTCTTCCGGAGCAGAGAATAGTCCGTGGGACTTTGAACGATATTGAGAGCAGAGCAAAACAGGCAGAGATTAAAAGTCCTGCCATCATTGTTGCAGGGGACGTGGCAGCCCTGGATTTTTCTTCTACTCTGAATCTGCCTTTGAAGGGCTGCAGGATTGGCATTACCGGAACCGAATCCTTTACCGGAAGACTTCATCAGGAGCTTGCAGAACATGGAGGAATAACAGACAGTGTATTGACTTTATCCATAGACTCCTATCGGTCAGGGGAAGCCATGAATGAAGCTTATCAAAGGCTTAAAACCTACTCCTGGCTTATATTTACCAGCGCAAATGCAGTAAGAGAGTTTTTTCACCGGACTTTTCGAAGGCGGTTATGATTTGCGCTCACTGGGAGCCATAAAATTTGCAGTGATAGGGAAAGGTACGGAAAATGAACTGGTTAAGTTTGGCTTTCATGCCGATTATATTCCTGACCGCTATCAGGTAACAGATCTTGCAAATGGATTAAAAAACCTGCTGTCAAAAGAAGACCGGCTGCTCATACCCAGGTCATCAGGCGGGTCGCCGGAATTGAACCGGGTTCTTGATGAGGCAGGGATCTGTTACGATGATATTGTTTTATATGATGTGGCGTTGAAAAAAAAGGAACAGGATGGATTGGAGAACGTATTGCCCCATCTCCACTATCTGACTTTTGCCAGTGCTTCCGGAGTAGATGCATTTTTTCAGGGAGAAAAAGAGAAGATCCTCGGTCTGCTTTCCAGTTTAAAGGTAGTCTGCATCGGTGATATCACAGCAAAGGCACTTTCCAGGTATGGAAGAGAAGCTGATTTAATTGCACCGGTTTACAGCGTATCAGGGCTGGCTGAAATCATTTGCCAGGACTGGTGTAAAGAAAAGGAGTAAATTATAATGAACACAGAAGAGTCAAAGAAACTATTTGAAGAATCCGGAAACCATTTCCCAGGCGGAGTTAACAGTCCTGTAAGAGCGTTTGGCTCTGTGGGAGGAGTTCCTGTATTTATAAAAAAAGCGGAAGGATCCCGTATCTATGATGAGGATGGGAATGAATACATTGATTATGTAAATTCCTGGGGACCCTGTATTCTGGGACATGGATATCAGCCAGTGATAGAAGCGGTAAGAGAGGCATGTCTTTCCGGTTTATCCTATGGCGCGCCTACCAGAAGAGAGCTGGAACTTGCAAAACTGATTACAGAATGTATTCCCTCCATGGAAATGATGCGGATGGTCAGCTCAGGAACGGAAGCTGTCATGAGTGCCATCCGTGCAGCAAGAGGGTTTACAGGCAGAGATAAAATTATTAAATTTAAGGGCTGCTATCATGGACATTCTGATGGCCTATTAGTAAAGGCGGGTTCCGGAGCTCTGACTGGCAGCGCACCGGACAGCGCAGGAGTGCCTGAATCCTATACGAAACACACGCTGTTAGCCGGTTACAATCAGGAAGATACAGTGGAAGAGCTGTTTCGTCAGTATCCCGGAGAGATTGCAGCGATTGTGGTAGAGCCTGTGGCAGCAAACATGGGACTGGTAGCTCCAAAACCAGGCTTCCTTGCGTTTTTAAGAGACATTACAACCAGATACGGAGCCCTTTTAATCTTTGATGAGGTGATCACAGGTTTTCGTATGGCTCTTGGTGGCGCTCAGGAATATTATCAGGTGAAACCGGATCTGACTACTCTTGGTAAGATTGCGGGAGGCGGCATGCCCATGGGTGTCTACGGCGGACGCAGGGAAATCATGGAAGTTGTATCGCCTCTGGGGAAAGTTTATCAGGCCGGTACATTATCCGGGAACCCCATTGCAACTGCGGCTGGAATTGCAACAATAAAAGCCCTGATGGACCGGCCGGATATTTATTCCTCCCTGGAGAAAAAAGCCGATACCCTGGTGAAAACTTTAAAGGAGGTTCTCCCAGGTGCACAGGTGAACCAGGCAGGTTCCTTATTCAGCGTATTTTTTGCTGAGCACCCGGTGGTGGATTTTGAGTCTGCTTTAAAATCCGATACCCGGATGTATGCAAAGTATTTTCACTATCTCCTTGAGCATGGTATCTACACAGCTCCTTCCCAGTTTGAGATTCTGTTTTTGTCAGCAGCTCATACCCAGGAAGACATTGAAGAGACGAAGAGAATTATGAAAGAAGCGGCGGCAAATTTATAAAAAGAAATTCATTGAGGATGTTGCAGAAATTTATCTGTACCATCCTCTTTTTTTATTCTTATAAAAGAAGAAGTATAAATTCTAAAAGAACCATAAATTGTATTAACATTTACTCGAATCTATTGATAAATGTTTTGATTTGGTATATTTTATTGGTAGAGGAGGCGAAATATATGGACTATTTAGTTGTGTATACAAGTAAAACCGGAAATACTCAGAAGGTAGCCATGAAGATATTCGAAGCGCTTCCGGGTAAATCGAAGGATATTGTTAATCTGGAGGAATACCATGGAGAAGAAGCAGATACGTATTTTGTAGGATTCTGGAACAACAGGGGAATTTGTACAACAGAAGTAATTGATTTCCTCTCCGACCTCCATGGCAAACAGATCGCTTTGTTTGGTACCTGCGGAATATTTGAAAATAAAGAATATTTAAAGCAGGTGGAAAATCAGGTTTCTGTTTTTCTGCCGGAAGATAATGAATACCTTGGCTGCTATTTATGCGGAGGTAAGATGGGACCTAAAGTACTGGAGAAATGCAGACAGATGCAGGCTCAGCTTAATACTCCCCAGATCAGGGAGATGATTTTAGCCTATGAAGATGCCATGCTCCATCCCAATAAAGAAGATTTAGATCAGGCAGGTGTGTTTACAGAATCGGTGTTAAACCGGATTCAAAAGAAAAGGAGGAGCGAGATGGGCTTAAAAGATGATGGGAGTTCTGGAAAGAACCATAAAAAGCCATTTATGTATTATTACATGATTGTATTGGTCCTGATGATTATATTTAATGCCATGGCAGTACCGTGGCTTCAGTCAAAGGCTGTGACGGAGGTCCCCTACAGTACCTTTTTAGAGATGGTGGATCAGGGCAAGATTCAGGCAGTTGCCAAAACAGAAACAGAGATTCAGTTTAAATCTGATACAGGAAAGAAGGACTGGGAAGGAAAACCGGTCTACGCTGTTTACAAGACGGGTATCTGGCCGGATGAGACTTTGACAGAACGGCTGATTTCCCATAATGTTGAGTTTGAGAAAACCATTGTACAGCAGATGTCGCCCTTAATTTCCATTCTCTTAACCTGGATCGTTCCCATTCTGATTTTTGTATTTCTGGGTAACTTTTTATCCGGTCAGATGCAGAAGAAGATGGGTGGAAATACCATGTCATTTGGTAAGTCCAATCCGAAGATTTATGCAGAATCTGAAACAGGGAAGAATTTCACTGATGTAGCGGGACAGGAAGAAGCCAAGGATGCATTAAAGGAGATTGTAGATTTTCTTCATAATCCAGGTAAATATGCTTCCATCGGAGCCTCACTTCCAAAAGGAGCCCTGCTTGTAGGCCCTCCCGGTACTGGTAAGACCCTTCTTGCCAAAGCGGTGGCAGGGGAAGCCCATGTTCCGTTTTTCTCCATATCCGGTTCTGAGTTTGTGGAGATGTTTGTAGGTATGGGTGCTGCGAAAGTCAGGGATTTATTTAAACAGGCCAATGAAAAGGCACCCTGTATCGTATTTATTGATGAGATTGATACCATTGGAAAGAAGCGTGATGGCGGTGGATTCTCCGGCAACGATGAGAGAGAACAGACCTTAAATCAGCTTCTGGCTGAGATGGATGGATTTGACGGAAAAAAAGGAGTTGTGATTCTGGCAGCTACCAACCGCCCGGATTCCTTAGATAAAGCACTGTTACGTCCCGGCCGTTTTGACCGCCGGATTCCGGTTGAATTACCGGATTTAAATGGTCGTGAAGCTATTTTAAAGGTACATGGAAAAAATGTAAAGCTGTCGGATGATGTGGATTTTCACGCAATTGCCCTTGCAACCTCAGGCGCAAGCGGAGCGGAACTGGCCAATATGATTAATGAGGCTGCATTAAGAGCCGTGCGTATGGGAAGAAAAACAGTGACTCAGATCGATTTAGAAGAAAGTGTGGAAGTGGTTATTGCAGGATATCAGAAAAAGGATGCCTCCGTCAATGTGGAAGAAAAGAAGATTATAGCTTACCACGAAGTGGGGCATGCCCTGGTTGCCGCGACCCAGACCCACTCTGCACCAGTTCATAAGATTACCATTATTCCCAGAACTTCAGGAGCTCTTGGATATACCATGCAGGTTGATGAAGAAGAACGCCATTTGCTGACGAAGGAAGCCGCGCTTAATAAAATTGCCACATTTACCGGAGGAAGAGCAGCAGAGGAGCTGATCTTCCAGACAGTTACAAGCGGTGCGTCCAACGACATTGAACAGGCCACAAGAATAGCCAGGGCAATGGTTACCCGTTACGGTATGACCGATGAATTTGATATGGTTGCACTTGAGACAGTAACCAACCAGTATCTTGGCGGTGACACATCTCTTGCCTGTTCCCCGGATACTGCAAAGCGGATTGATGAAGCAGTGATTGGAATTGTACGGCAGCAGCACCAGAAGGCTTATGAGATACTAAAGTAATCTGAATAAGCTTCATGAAATAGCGGAATATCTGTTGGAACGAGAAACCATTACCGGAGAGGAGTTTATGGAGATATTTAAAAGAGAAGCTGTAAAAAGCTTATAATTTCATATGATTGATCTGATAGAACAGATACAGAGGGAGTGCTGCAGCTTTGCAACACTCCCTGATTTATTTGTAATCAGGGTCTGATTAGAGAATACATTTTTATATCAATAATCTGCCCGTTTTTAACAGCATTGCTTCTAAGCACGCCTTCACACATAAAACCGGTTTTTTCAAGAATCCGGCAGGATGCAGTATTGTAGGCAAAGGGCTCTGCAAAAATCCGTATAATATCGGTATGTTCAAAAAATGTATTTACAGGTTTGCTTAATGGCGCTGGTTCCAAGTCCTCGTCCCCAAAAGCTCTCTGCAATATAATAGCCCAGTTCGGCAGTTTGACTGTGGATGTTATCTTTGCGGTACACCCCAATACTTCCAATTGGGATATCATCAACAGTGATTGCAAAGACATAGGTTTTATTTTCATCAGCCTGGAGCGTTGCATGAATGAAATCCTCAGCATCTTTTTCCGTGTATGGAAATGGCAAATCTCTTAGATTATCAAGAATTTTTTTGTTATTCAAAATTGCTGCCAGGGTTGTTGAGTCCTCTTTTTTCCACTTGCGAATACTACATTTCATACCATTACCCTCCTATAACTATGATTAATAAACTCCATGTATAGAATACCATCTAACGTATTCATAATCAATATATTCTCTAAATGGTCAGCAGAATAATCAATTAAGTCATATCATTTCGAAGTGCATCTATAATATTCTCTTTTTTTATCTTCCCAATAGCGTATAACATAGTAATAAACACGATAAAGAGTACACTAAACGCGCTGATTACCATACTGCTCAAAGGAAATATAAATTTAAAATTATCCGTCCGCTCTGCGATTACAAATCCTTTGTAAATCAGCCAGGATAGGATGCCAGCCATTGGAAGTCCCAGTAAAAGGGCCCGCATGCCATAAAAGAAGCACTCAAATACCATCATTTTATTAAAAGACCGCTCCGACATTCCGATTGAGCGCAGCATAGCCAGTTCCCGCCTGCGCAGCCTGATATTTGTGGATATGGTGTTGAACACATTGGCTATGGCTATCAGTGAAATCATAATGACAAAAACATAGGTGAATACGTCCGTAACAAATGTAAGACTGTGAAATTGCTCAAGTATTTCATACGCATTGTATAAATGGTATTCAGATGTAATTCCCTCACTCTGTATAATTGTTTCCATTTCCGCAACTGACTGTGAAGGAGTCTTCGATTGAAAGTTCATGCCTATGGTTACAGGACTATCCGGTATATTAAATTTCTCTTTGAGTGAATAGGGCGCTATCACCATAAATACACAGAAATTTTTCTGAGACTGAGATGACTGTTTTGGTGGGGGATCAATGGGGTAAGTATCAACAAACGTAGTGTTTATGTTTAGATTCTGTTCCGCTTTTTCGTCAACTTCTGTGCCGGGGGTAATCGGAAGACTCATGGATTTGTTTGCAAACAGATCAAATACTTCATCCGGTTGATTTGTTCTGACATTCCGCTGTTTTGCAATGGCGATCATTTTCCCGTCTGGTCCGGTGTATTCTTCTTCGGATAAACCTGACTGGTGAATAAAACCCAGATATTCACTGTCTGTGATGAACTGAAGATCCAATGGAATATGAACCATTTCATCTGTATTGGTATAACCTTTATATTGACGGTACTGATCCGAAAGATCACCAGCTCTGACGGTGCATGAATAAGGGCAGATGACCTGGTAGGTGCTTTCATAAATACCGTCTGCGGCCTTTAGTTTGTTGTAAAGAGGAAGCATTTCGCTGTCGTCCATGTCCTGAACGTCAAACAGAATGTCATAGTCAACATCCACCATAAACTGCTGCAAAAGACGTTTCAGAGTTGATCCAAAGGCATTACCTGATACGAATAGTACGACGCTTAGAACAAGAGAAAGCACAATGCTGCGGTAGCGTTTTTTGTTCCTCTTGAAATTTTTTTTTTAAAGCCAGAGTACCCTCCAGTCCGTAAATGCGACGGGAAAGTTTTGAAATTTTCAAATCTTTTGAATGAATTTTCACTTCATTAGTCTGAAGAATATTCTCCATTACAGAAGTGCCTGCCGCTTTTCGTGCCGGAATATAGGCTGAAATCAGGATGGTTACCAGACTGACAGCAGCGGAGGCAGCGATTGAAGCGGCGGATACCCACAATGTTAAAGGTACGGTGCTGTAAAGAATATTTTAAATTTCCCTTCTACTATGGGAATGATCAAACCAATACTGCCAATTCCTGCAAGAATACCAATGGGAATACCGATGATACCGATGCAAAGACCTTCAAAGAGAACTGAATTTCGAAGTGTTGTTTTTCAGTTGCCCCCACTGACGCAAAAAAAATCCCAAACTGGCGTGTACGTTCATTCAGGGAGATATGAAAAGAGTTATAGATAAGAAGAACCGATCCAGTCATGATAATAGCAACCAGAATTCCCCGACTGTATACAGAAGTGTGCTGATTAGCCGGTTTTCCGATATGCCCATGAAACGCAGAATATAATCATTTAATAAGTAATCTAGTTTTCCAGCATTGTCGCTTACATAGGCTTTCACCTGGCGCGGGTTTTTCAGTGTAACAAACAGGCTGAATCTGTCTGTGTTTTCTTTGCCATCTGCTTTTGTTATCAGGGTGTATCCGGGAGCGGAATGCTCTTCAAACCCAGGGCGCTGGCAGATTCCCACAACCCGATAGGTTTTCTTTGATCTGGGCACCAGTGTTTCTCCCCCAGTCCCTGAATGATAGGGGATGTGCTGACTGAGATTTCTGCTTCCATCGACGCGGTCTCCGATTTCAAGGGAAATTGTATCACCAACCCGGAACCGGACCCCTCCTTTTTCTGCAACGTGTGCCGGGACGAGGACCTCCCCGCTGTTTTCAGGAAGTCTGCCGGAGATCAGGTTTATAGGTAACATATGAAATGCCTGGTCAGTGAATCCTGCAATAAAAAGATAGGGCTTTTCCGGACTCTTTGCTCCTTTAAGCAAAGCGTAACCCATATTTTCCACTGTTACAATGTCACTGATTTCTTTATCCTCAGCCCGTTCCTGGATAAAAGAAGAATCTACATCCGAAAATTCAACATGCCAGTTTCCGTATTTTACAATGGAACCTTTTATTAGAAAATGAAGAAGAGAAGTGCCAAAGGCGGCAACTCCCGTAATCATGGCAGTGGATAAAACAACTCCGATAATTGTAACAATCGTTCGGGTGCGGTTCTTTTTCATACTTTGCAGAGTGGCTTTATTTAATATATTCATGGCTGCACCACCCTTTGATCCCGTGTTACCTTGCCGTCAGATATACCGATAATCCGATCTGCCTGCAATGCAATATTTTCGTCATGTGTGACAAGTATCAATGTCTGCCCATACACTTTTTATTGCTTTCTTTCAGCAGTTTTATAATTTCATGTCCATTGCGGCTGTCCAGACTGCCGGTGGGTTCATCGGCAAGCATGACAGCCGGGGCATTCATCAGGGCGCGTCCGATGGAGACCCGCTGCTGCTGCCCGCCGGACAGCTGATTGGGTAAATGGTTTTTGCGGTCCCATAGTCCAAGCATATGAAGAAGGTCATCGAGCCGCTCCTCGTTGACAGACCGTTTATCCATCAGGACAGGCAGTGTAATGTTCTCCACCACATTCAGAGTAGGAATGAGGTTATGAAACTGATAAATCAGACCTACCTGCCGTCTGCGGAAGATGGCCAGTTTTTCATTGTTCTGGGCGTATACATCCTGCCCATCTAAATATACCTTACCGCTTGTAGGTACATCCACACCCCCAATGATATGAAGCAATGTGGATTTACCGGAACCGGAGGAGCCGATAATTGCTGTGAATCCTCCTTTTTCAATTGTAAGAGAAACATGATCCAGTGCGGTAACCTGACTGTCACCTTTCCCGTATATCTTGCAGAGATTTTCAATTTTTAAGAACTCCATTCTGTGAGTCTCCTTTCCTATGGCTTACCCATAGAATAGAACTTTCTGCTTACATCCCGGTGACTTTTTGGTGAGAGATTCGTCACTTTGGAAAACGTATGATGAAAACAGCGCCTCCCTGGAGATGGTTTTTAGCGGTAATGGTTCCTCCGTGTCCGGTTATAATCATCTGGCATAGAGAAAGACCGATCCCGTATCCGCCGGCGTTCTGGTTTTTTCCCTGGTAAAACCGATCAAAAATGCAAGGTAAATCTTCTTCTTTAAAACCGTTCCCGTTGTCATGGATTACAATCTCAGTAAAGAGCGGAGTGTCTGTACCGTTAATCTCAATTTTTCCAGTTTCGCCAGTACTTTCTAAACAGTTTTTTAAGATGTTTTGCAGCGCTTGCAAAAGCCAGTTAAAATCCCCATAGATGATGAGCCCGCCTGTTGCATTGATTTGCAAATCAATCTGATGCAGTTCCATTTGAATGAGAAAAGGGTGTACTGCAGCATGGATTAAAGCGTTAACGTCGATCGGATCACGGTGAAATACTATGATACCGGCATCTAAACGGGATAATTTTAACAGGGTGGTAATGAGCCAGTCCATCCGTACAAGCAGTTCTTCCATTTCCCGAAGCAGCAGCTTTCTCTGATCTTCACCTGGGTTATTTTCAAGCAATGACAGAATTAGATTGATAGATGTAAGAGGGGTTTTCAGCTGGTGGGCAATATCCGCCAGTGAATCAGCAAGATGTTTCTTTTCTTTTTTCAATGCCTCATTCTGCTCCCGGATGCGTAGCGTCATTTTACCTATCTCACTGTGCAGTATGGAAAGTTCCCCTTCGTCCAATTCTCCAATAAAAAGATGATCCGCATTATGAAGTATCAGATCGATCTCATTGGAAATGCGGGCAATATTTGTATCTGGCTTTTGTAAATGCAAAAAATGCAGTACCAAAGGCAGCAGAAGAAGAGATTGCAAGAACTCCTGCCCCAGTACTGATCACAAATCCCAGAATCACTGTAATACCCGCCATGACAGAGAACAGTATGGCAAATTGCCGAAACTCCTTATTCCGAAGCATTGCCGCCCCCCAATCGATACCCTGTCCCACGGACAGTCATAATAATCTGTGGGTTAGCCGGATCGTCCCCGATCTTCAGCCGCAATCTTTTGATGTATACAGTCAGTGTATTGTCATTGACATACTCGCCCGCAGCGTCCCACAATTCGTCTAACAGCATACCCCTTGTAATAATATTTTTTGGATTGTTTAAAAACACCAGGAGCAGACGGTATTCCAAAGCAGACAGAAAGAGTTCCATGCCGTTTTTTCTCACAATACCGCTGGCCGTATCCACATGGAGTCCTCCAATCTCAAACTCAGATCCGGTACGTCCGCTTTTGCGCAGGGCGGTTTTGATTCGTGCGATTAATTCACGGGGGCGAAACGGTTTTGTTATATAGTCATCTGCACCGATATTGAGCCCGGTAACCACACTGGCTTCATCCTGGCAGGCTGTCAGAAAGATTACGGGTATATGTAGGGTTTCCCTAATTTGTGTACATACAATAAATCCATTTCCATCAGGCAGTGAAATATCAATGAGCGCCAGATCAGATTTATTCTGGCCAAGTGCGGCAAGAGCCTCTCCCTGGGTAGAAGCGTGTGTAACTGTAAATCCTTCCGAACTCAGCAAAAGTATAAGGTTTTTAGCGATTGCCTTATCGTCTTCCACTAAAAATATACGCGGCATTCGTCTATCCTCCGATTTTTTATTATTGACACTATCACGCCCTATTATATTTCTTTTGACTGGCAGTTACAAGCCGAAGTATAATTTATAAGTAAAAAAATGAACCGATTCGGGTCATCAGGACTCTAAGTATATAGATGCATCTAAAAAAGGAAAGGAAACAGGTTATGAACGAAGAAAAGAAGGCTTTGGTGGAACTCATGCTTGGCGGAAGCGAAGCTGCATTTGACGAGTTATACCGTTCCTCTTCCAAAAAGCTGTACCGTATGGCGTATTTTATCACTGGAAACCGGTCTGACAGTGAGGACATCCTGCAGGAGACCTTTGTAAAATGCTTTCTTCACAGAGACAAATTACGAGAACCGGAACGATTTGAATCCTGGCTCTATCAGATTCTGGTGAGAACTGCCTGGCGGGTGGAAAAAAGGAAGAAAAGCAGGTCGGAGCTCTCATTTGAAGGCATTCTGGAAAAGGACGAAGATCACGTAAGAGGGGATTGGATTGAGGAAGATGAAAGGGGGAAAGGTCCCCTGGTAACAGTTATAGAGGCTGAAACAGCTGGGCAGATCCGTGAAGCCCTTAGAAAACTTGATGTCAAATACCGTACAGTGCTTCTGTTATATTATTACAATGAGCTAAGTACAAAAGAAATTGCCAGGGTGACAGAAACCATGGAGGGCACAGTGAAATCACGCCTGTTCAAGGCAAGAAAGCTGTTGAAGGGAATTCTGGAAGCGGAAGACATCCTGGAAGGAGAACAGGAAAGGGGGATTTGTCATGGCTAGAACCTCAGAAGAACAGTTAAAACGATTTATCAATAAAGAACTGGATTCCATAACTCCGGATATGGACGAAGAACTCCGGCTATTGGAAATCCATAAAAAATTAAATAAAAGGAGTAATTGCATGAAATTTAAAAAAAATAAATTGGTGGTAGTATTTACAGCAATGGTTATTATTACAGTATTAGGAGCGGCTACTGCAGTTGCAGCCGGTAAAATCACAAGCTTAGTCAGTGGAACTGATAAAAATGTAAATACCATAACGGAATTACGTGAAGTATCAAAAGATAAGATGAAAGCATCTCCGAAGTTTCCCGACAAATTTTCAAATGGCATGGCGTTTGTGAAAGGTAATATTTCAAAGGTAAAGGGACTTGATGAAAGTAATAATCAGGTTATCACTTTTTCACAAGCATTCGCCGATTATGGTGAGAATTCGCAGGTCGTTCTGGCCGCCCATGTGCACCAGGATGCGATTCCTGAAGGAGATATGCCTGGTCAGAAAGAGGTTTATCAGGGCGTTGAATTAAATTCTGCTAAAGTACAGTATTTATTCCTGCCTGGGGATCAAGAGCCTTCTGAGGAAGATAAGAAACTTGAGGAAGAAGGAAAACTGATGATCAGCTATGGATCCGACCAGGAAGAACGCAAGCTTTTCAAATCAGTAAATTGGTCAGAGAATGGAATTGCTTATCAGCTGTTTACATTTGAAAATATTGAATTAAATTCTCTGACAGCTATGGCAAAGGAAGTAATAAATACAAAATAAACACAATGAGCAGGCGGCTATTTTTTCTTTAAAACCTCCGCATACATCCAGCCATTGTATTTAAATAAAGACTGATCCTTCAGAATAGACATCTGTTTTCGCCAGTCTCTGGGAGTCTCTCCCATAATGGCAAGAAAATGACGGTTAAAACTGGAGATGGAGTGAAACCCCACCCGCTCAGAAATGGTTAAAACAGATTCCTCTGTCATGCGGAGTAAATCCGAAGCTTTTCTGATGCGGGTGGTATTTAAATATTCTAAGGGCCGATTTCCCATAATCGAAGAAAACAGCCTTCTAAAATGAGCAGGGCTTAGGCTGCATAGGTCAGCAAGCTGTTCCATGGGAAAATCTTCCATATAATGATACCGGATAAAGTCCAGAGCAGGAGCAATGACCAGCGCATTTTCAGGCGTCTGGTCTTTTTTCTTATGGTTTAAGGATGCAGCTCTCATAAGATTGGTTGCCAGTGCCAGAAACAGACCGCGGACTGCGATCTCATAACCCGGTTCCTGCTTTTTCATCTCTTCTATTATTTCAGTGACAATGGAATAAATAACCGGATAGTTTATTTTCCCCATAATCAGATTTAAATGACGATCCAGAAAGGAGAAGAGTTCCACATTATGAAGATCTGCACCGGAAAAAAATGGGTGGAGCAGTTCGCCCATATCTACAAACAAATAAGACCATTTGCTGTTGGTTCCTGGTGCGCTGAATGTGGTGTGCGGGATATCACAGGATATGGCAGTGACATCTCCTGCGTAAAAGGAATAAGTGGTATCTTCAAATCTAATGGTTCCACTGTCCGTCTCGCACAGCCCGATCTCCAGGCAATTATGTATATGAAGCCGCCCTGAGGGAACATCAGAGATGCGCCAATGGTCCCCAGTCAGAAGAAGTACAGGAAAATGAGCTGGTAAATCATAATCCCTGAATTCAATAACGGTCTTTTTCTTTTTAGACATATATTCCTGATACCTCCTTATTTCACTCCTATAATTATACATGATATCTAATTCTCATTTCAATCAATAATCTTTAATTAATAATCCTATATAATAAAACCAAGCCTTAATCTAACAAAAAAAGCAGAAATGTCCGGAAAATGACGGAATAAAGCCATTACTATTTTCTTGCCTGTAATAATAAATGATTGAAAATGCATAGTTTATAGAATGATTTGATTGGAAACGAAATTGTGCATTTTTTATAATATAGTTATAGAAAATTATGGAGATGGGGGGATATTATGGTGAAATCTGAAATAGAGGCTGGCCATGGTTTTAATAAGCAGAAAAAAAAGAATCGGTATCTTCGCTATTTACAGCGGGACTGGCAACTATATGTACTTATGGTTCTTCCAATGCTTTTCATACTGGTTTTTAAATTCCTGCCATACAGCGGTCTGTCCATAGCGTTTAAGGATTATAAGGTGGCAAAGGGGTATGCCGGAAGTTCCTGGGTGGGATTTTCCATCTTTCATAAGGTTTTTGGCAAACGGGATTTTGGTCAGGCATTAACCAATACTTTGCTGTTAAATATCCTGGATCTGGTATTTGGTTTTCCCATGCCAATTATTTTGGCGCTTATCCTCAATGAAATCAAAAACAGATACTTTAAAAGTATCATGCAGACACTCTTGTATTTACCCCATTTTTTGTCCTGGGTCATTATAGGAGGAATCGGTTATTCCATGTTCTCCGTCAGCAGTGGTGTGGTGAATGTTCTGATAAAGAATGCCGGTCATAGTCCAATTCCGTTTCTTCAGGAGAATACCTGGTGGCTGATCAGCTATGTGCTCATTGGTGTGTGGCAGTCCATGGGCTGGGGAACCATTATTTATCTGGCCGCCATTACCGGTGTGAATTCCGAGCTTTATGAAGCAGCAAGAGTGGATGGTGCCGGAAGGTTAAAACAGTGTATTCACGTAACACTTCCCTGCATACGAAGCACCATTGTAACACTGCTGATTATGAATCTTGGCAAGCTGATGGGTGGATCCTTTGAACGGGTTTTTGCTCTTGCCAATGCAAAGGCGACACAATTTACCACCACCATTCCGGTTCTGGTGTACAGGTGGGGAATTGAAAGCGGAAAATTCAGCGAAGCAACTGCACTGGGCCTTTTTCAGTCCGTAATTGGTCTGGCTCTTGTGGTGGCGGCTGATCTCATAGCTAAACGGCTGGGTGAAGATGGTCTGATATAAGGAGGGGAAAAGATGAACCAATATCAATATAAAAAGCCTTGGGCATGGACCAGGACCAGAAAAAAGGATTTTGTGGTTGATGTATTTTTTCATATCCTGCTCATTGCAATTTCAATGACATGTCTGCTTCCGTTCATCCATATATTTGCAAAGTCCGTCAGCAGAGAAGCATATGTAATTGCAAATAAGATCTTTCTGGTGCCAAAAGGAATCAACTTTGATGCTTACAGAAAAGTTTTACAGGATACATCGATTGTAAGATCTTTATATGTCTCAGTAATTGTAACGATTTCTTTCACTGCAATCGGGACATTTCTTACCATAAGCGCTGCCTACGCCTTAAGCCGAGTTCAGCTAAAGGGCAGAAAAATCATGACATTTTTAATTATGTTCACCATGTATTTTACAGCCGGGACCATACCCGATTATTTACTGATGAACGATCTGCATATGCTTGATACCTGGTGGTGCATGATTTTACCTTTGTCTTTTGCAGCCTATAATTTCCTGATTATGAAAAATAACTTTAAGGCCTCAATACCAGACAGCCTGATCGAGTCAGCCTTAATAGACGGCGCCAGCCATTTTAAAATCTTAAGCTATATTGTGGTGCCCCTTTCCAAACCCATTATAGCGACAATTTCTTTGTTTTACGCGGTAGGACGGTGGAATGCTTATTCCGATGCATTGTTTTATATCAAGCAAAGGGTGGATTTACGCCCGCTACAGTTAAAACTTTACTATCTGGTGGTTGCTGCCAGTGAATCCTTTAAAGCAGAGGGCGGACTAACGGCAGGTCAGATCACCAATCCGGAGGTTTTAAAGGCTTCCTGCATTATTTTTGCAACATTGCCCATTATCTGTATCTATCCCTTTATACAGAAATATTTTGTACAGGGGACCATGATAGGTGCAGTAAAAGGCTGATGATAATGGTAAGAAAGAAAAGGAGGATATTCATGAGGAAAAGGATGAGTTTTAAAAGGGCAGCGGCGTGGGGGACTATTTTTGCAATGACAGCAGGGCTGATGTCCGGATGCAGCGCCAAAAAGGAGGCGTTTGAATCCGTGGAAGAGAAAAAGATAGAAGAAACGGCTCAGGCGTCAGAACCCCCATCAAAAACGGAGGGGAAAAGTTACACAGATTATTCCAAGGGATTTCCAGAAAAAGTAACCATCAAGATCCCTGTGTATGACAGAGGTTTTGAAGGCTGGGATCCCGCAAATAATTATTACACCAACTGGATTCAAAAGGAATTTGGCGATAAATACAATGTGACAGTCCAGTATGTGGCAATCAACAGGCAGAAAGAGATTGCAGACTATATGCAGATGATCGCTGCTGGCAATGCCCCAGATATTATTTTCCATTACGACATGCCCCAGGCGGTAAACTATAATTCCGAGGGAGCCATGCAGGAACTGGACCTTGATGAAATAAAATACTATGCACCCGACTATTATAAGAATGCAGAAAAATAATCAGTCAATACGGAAAGCTGGATGGGAAAAATACATTCTTCTTTGCACAGAGAAATCCAATTTATTATAACTGGGTGACTCTGATCCGGCAGGACTGGCTGGATAAGGTAGGAAAACAGAAGCCTGCCACAAGAGAGGAACTTCAAGAGGCAGCCAAAGCGTGGAAGGAAGCCGGGCTTGGCAAGCTGGGAGCCCAGATCGTGAATAAGAGCTATACCTACGAATATCCATTTATCAGTTCTTCACCGGATAAAAAAGAATTGAATCTTTACCTGGATCTTAATGTTGCACCTCTTACCTGGAGTGCGACAAAAGCTTACTTAAAGACCATGAATCAGGAATTTAATGATGGTATCCTTGATCCTGAGTTTTACTTAAATGCGGATGATGCAGCATGGAAGGCCGACTTTGTTGCTGGTAATGTAGGAACCTATTCCTTCTATATTTCTTCAAACACAGATGTGATAAGCAGTTTAAAGGCAAACGATCCAGGGGCAGAAGTTTCCGTTTTAAATCCTACAGCCCTGTCACCCAAAGACAGCCATCCATATTATTATAAATATCCTCCATACGGAATGGTAATGGGAATTAACTCTAAAACAGATGAAAAGCAAAGAGCAGCAGTCTGGATGTTTTTAAACTGGATGTCACAGCCTGAGAATCTCTTCTATCTGCAAAACGGTGTGGAGGGCGCCAATTATACTTTGGATTCCGATAAAATTGCAGTACCTGTTAAGGATTTCAAGGGAGAATCCAAGCTGTCCAACAATAACAACAAGGATTACTGGTGTCTGGTTACAGAGATGACTGACTATGGCGATGAGGCGAAAATCTGAAAGCCAATACCAGAATGCTAGCTCCGGCTGGATATGAAGACCTGGTGAAACAATCCTATGATTATGCCAAGGAAGTGGAACAGTATGGGCTGATCAGTCCGATTTTCACCAAGAGTGTTGCATCAACAGGTGAATATGCGGCAGACTTAACTGCTATGTGGCAGGAATTTTATGTAGATATGATTACTTGCAAACCAGAGGAACTGGATGCAAAGTATGATGCGTATTGTAAAGAATATTTAGACAATGGATATCAGGAAATTCTGGATGAAAAACAGAAGCTGATTGATTCCGGTGATTTTATCGCTCAATAAGAACATGGGGCTGTTGCGGATCTGGCAGCAGCCCTTTCTTAAAAAGCGGCGATCAATCATGTACGGGTAAAAGGAGTTATTATGACACAATATGTTTTTTATGAGACAGAGGACAGAAAAACCACTGGAATTCATGTAGAACCATCCCGGTATTATAAATCCGGCGGAGGGTTTGGCTTTTCTTATTCATGCAGACTGCCTGAGCTTAATACCGGATTTATTCCTGGTCCGGAGGTTCTAAAGGAGATTGAAGTAAAACAGGATCAGAATGGATGCTATGTTGATTCCAAAGCAGCATTTTTACCTTTATCGTTCCAGGCAGATGTAAAGCAACAGGGAAATTATCTCATGACAATTACCCTTTACGCGGAGGAAGAGGAAAAAGAGGTACTCTTGTTTGTGGGCAGGAGGCAGCTGGTCTGGCGGGGCAGCTTAAAAGCCCGGGAAGAATGGTGTCAATCCTTTCCTGTTACCATTACGGATTTTATACCAAGAGGAGAAACCGGACGATTTCGGGATGGGGCTGTAAAAGTGACTGTAATCAGCCGCTCAGTCCGTTTAAAAAAGCTGGACATAAAAAAATGGAAGGGGAGGACCATCTATCTGGCGGGAGATTCTACTGTGACCGATCAGACTGCCAATTATCCTTACAATCCCGCAGAGAGTTATGGGGGCTGGGGTCAGATGCTACCTGCATTTCTAAACGGCGATTATGCGGTTTCCAATCATGCTCACTCCGGTCTTACTACAGAAAGCTTCCGGACTGAGGGGCATTATAAGATTCTGATGGAGTATATCAGTGAAGGAGATATCTGCCTGTTTCAGTTTGGTCATAATGACCAGAAACTTGATCATCTGGGCGCAGCTGAGGGCTATCAGAATAACCTGATCCGGTATATGGGAGAAATCCGGAAAAAGGGAGCCATTCCCGTACTCATCACACCCATTGCCAGAAACAGCTGGCTGGAAAATGGAGAGATTTACGATGACCGATTAAAAGAATATGGGGAAGAGGTTATGCAGCTTTCAAAAAATATGGCAGTACCTGTAGTGGACCTCCATGAAATGAGTATGGAATTTATAAAAGAACATGGTCTTTACCAGTCTGGACAATGGTTTTATCCCTCAGATTATACCCATACCAATGATTACGGTGCGTGGAAAATGGCTGGTTTTGTATGGAAGGGATTAATCAAATCAGGTGTGATATCATCGGACGGAAAGAAGATTCCTGTATGGGAGCCCCCAAAAGGAGAGGTCCGGTTATCAATAAATAAAGAGGAGAACATTTATGAGTGAGACAGAAAAAGGAAGTTTTACCCTTCCCGGAGAATCCGGCTATGAAGAATTAACCTTGCAGCTTGCAAAACGCTGGGGCGCAGATATGATACGTGACAGTGATGGTACGGTACTTTCTGATGAGCTGATCAACGCAGGATATGGAATTTACTCCACAATCTGCCTGATTCGGGATCACAACCAATGGGCAAACGCTCATCCCCAGCAGCTTCAGCAGACTTTTTAATCACAGAGCCCAGATCAGCAACCGCTGAAAACCTGGAGATTTCTTTGCTGGAGGATTTTTACAGGGAACAGTTTCGCATTAATGAAAGCCCTGAATCCATAAAATACTGGCAGGTATATGACCGAACGTCTAACATAGAGTTAAGCAGGGATTCCTGGAACTATGATCCCATGACCCAGACAGTAATAATCAGGGATATTGCGCCTTTTCATCAATACACCGTGAATTTTCTGGCATATCGGATATGGGAAGAGATCTCCATGTATAATCATGTGACCAATCATTGGGAGAAAGAACACCTTATGCCTCTGGACCCAAGGCACGAGGAAACAAGAAACTATTTATACAACTGGCTTAAGACGTGGTGTGAAGAGCATCCTGCCACAACTGTGGTGCGTTTTACTTCTCTCTTTTACAACTTTGTCTGGATGTGGGGAAGCAGTGAAAGAAAACGAAATCTGTTCAGTGACTGGGGCTCCTATGATTTCACAGTAAGCCCGGCAGCGCTGAAAGAATTTGAAGAGGAATACGGTTATGGTCTGGTTTCCGAGGACTTTATTAATCAGGGAAAATTTCACGTAACCCATATGCCGCCTGGAAAACGCCAGCTTGATTATATGGAATTTATTAACCGATTCGTAGTGGATTATGGAAAGCAGCTGGTAGAGCTGGTTCACAGCTATGGAAAGCAGGCCTGTGTCTTTTACGATGACAGCTGGATCGGTTTGGAACCCTATCACAGCAGATTTAAAGAGTTTGGTTTTGACGGGCTTATCAAATGTGTATTTTCCGGCTATGAGGCAAGACTTTGTGCGGGCGTACCGGTTAAAACCCACGAGCTGAGGCTTCACCCTTATCTGTTTCCTGTGGGGCTGAACGGAACACCTACATTTGCTCCGGGAGGCAATCCCACAAAGGATGCCCTCCAATACTGGAACAGAGTCAGACGTGCACTTCTGCGCCAGAAGATAGACCGGATCGGTCTTGGTGGATATCTTCATCTGACTGCTGATTATCCGGATTTGCAGCTGTATAGAGAAAATAGCGGATGAATTCCGTACCTTTAAGGGATTGCATGAAGCAGGAGAAGTGTATACACTTCCCATAAGAACAGCTGTTGTCCATGCCTGGGGGAAATTAAGATCCTGGACTTTATCGGGACATTTTCACGAAACCTATATGCATGATCTCATTAACATAAACGAAGCTTTATCCGGGCTTCCATTACAGGTAGAGTTTATAAGCTTTGAAGACATTAAAAATGGGGCATTAAATCATGTGGATGTTCTTATCAATGCAGGGGCGTTCGGCACTGCCTGGAGTGGAGGGGGATGCCTGGAAAGAGGATGAGATTGTGGATGAAACAGCCCGGTTTGTTCACAGTGGAGGTGTATTTATAGGAGTCAATGAACCTTCTGCGGCAGACGGATATCAGACTTTTTTCCGCATGTCACAGGTTCTGGGAATTGATCAGGACACCGGTGCCAGAGTGTGCCATGGGCGCATGGAATATAACATAGAAACAATTCCCGGACTGATTCCAGAGGGAGCCCGGATAAATGGGAAAAAAGGCTTGTACTTAACGGATCAGGAAACCTCTGTCCTGGCAGAAGAAAATAATATCCCGTCCATTACCTATCATCCATTTGGAATGGGAGCCGGAATTTATTTAAGCAGCTTTTCATTTAACAATATCAATACAAGAATGCTGTTAAATCTTATCCTTTACAGCAGAAACAGGAATCTGGATCAGAACTATCTGACGGATAATCCAGAGACGGAATGTGCCTGGTATCCGGATTGCCGGACACTTGTAATTGTCAATAACAGTGAGGCCCCCCAGACTGCATCTGTTAAAACCGATTATTCCGTAGTAAAAACTGTACTGGCTCCTTATGAAACCATAATAAAAGTAATGTAAATTGGTTAATTGTTATGAAAAATAACAAAAAAACATTACAATTATTGTATAAATATGGTATAATCTGGTTGACATACAGACATGCTGCGGAAGGGGGATTACGCAATGATGTGGAAACGATTAGGAAAGGGGAAAAAAATACGGTTAGGAAACGGAGGTAGATTTACACATCTTTCAACAAGAATTGCATTTATGGCTGGAATTATGCTGGTGGTGGTGTTTGGTATGTTAATCGGGGTTACTTCCCGAATGACAAAGCGTGCGATGCAGCAGTCAGCATTCGGGGAACTAAAAACCCTGGCATCAGAAAACGGGAAAGATATCCAGCAGATTTTTGATACGGCAAACCAGGTATCCAACCGGATCACCTATTATCTTGAAAACTCATCGGATAACAGAAAATTAATGCTGAGTCTTAGAATCAAGTCAGGTAATACGGCGGAGCCGTTTTATAAAAGCCGGATATCAGACAAGGTAACACTGGATACCAATGGTATGAGAATTGAAGATTACATGATTTCAACCATTCGGTCCTCCGTTATGTATTCTGAGGATATTAAGGGTATCAGTATTATGTTCGAGCAGTACGGGCTGAGTTCGGCTGCCAGAAGCTACGGAATCTATTCCAGCCAGGATGGAACTGTTACAAGCTGTGGTAATTATGAAGATTACTCATCAAAAGACTATTATCAGAAAGTGCTGGAGACGGGAGAACGGGTCATTACAGAGCCTTATGAGTCAAATGGTGAGATGATTATTACCATGGCAGTGCCGGTAAGTGTCAATGACAGGATGCTTTGTGTGGTTTCTGTGGACGTGGGACTGGACCGGTTCAGCCAGGTAAAAACAGCCACTTCCTATCCCAGTATGTTTACCTTTATTCTGAATGAAGCCGGAACCATCATATCTGAAAGTACGGGAAAAGGACTTGCCGGAACCAATGTATCTGATTTTGTCACCACACAGTCCTGCAAGGAAGGGATAAAATCAGGAGTATCATCAGGAGAAGCGTTTCATGTAATTGATGGGGATGGTAAGGGACAAGTATATTATTTTTTGAGCCAATTCAGTTAAACGGTTCCATCTGGTATTCTGTTACAGCGGTAAATGCCGGTGATATGAACAGGGAGGCGGAGCGTATGGCTACCCTGATGACGGTCATATCTGTGGCAGCCATGATCATAATTTTGTTTATGATTACTGCAGTTATAAAGAAACAGTTAAAGCCCTTACATAAATTATCTGCAGCAGCGGAACAGATTGCAGAGGGAGATTTAAGCGGATTTTCAGGAGTGGAATCAAGAGATGAGATCGGTCAGACAGCGAAGTCCTTTGAGCGGATGTCATCCAATTTAAAAATAATTATCGACCGGATTTCCCTTGCTCTCCATGAGATTTCGGACAATCATCTGGATCTGGATGTGGATATGGGGCTGTCCGGAGATTTCTTCAAGCTGGAAGAAGCGGTAAAAAAAATCACGTTAAACTTAAATGCAGTTATGTATGAAGTGAATCAGTCCTCCGGTCAGGTGGCTGCGAGTTCGGGTCAGGTAGCAGAGGGGTCCAAGGTTTTGGCAGATGGAGCAGATGCCCAGGAAAAAACCATTGAGCTGCTGTCAGAATCCGTAAATCATGTATCTGGAAATATTAAGATACTGGCCGAAAAAGCTGGAGATGTTTCCATGCAGGTTCAGCAGACCGGAACTGAAGTGGTAAACTGTGATATGTCTATGCAGAACTTATCAAAAGCCATGGATGAAATACGTGTTTCTTCAGGAGAAATTGAAAAAATTATTAAAGTAATTGAAGACATTGCTTTCCAGACCAATATTCTTGCATTAAATGCAGCCATCGAAGCTGCCAGAGCCGGAGAATTTGGCAAAGGCTTTGCAGTGGTTGCAGGTGAAGTAAGAAACTTAGCTGCCAAGAGTTCAGAGGCTGCAAAGAATACAACAGACCTGATTCAGAGTTCCATATCGGCTGTTGAGAATGGAAACAGTCTCTTAAATGAAACTGCCAACTCTCTGATGAAGGTGTTAGAGGATTCGGCTATGGCAGTGGAAGCAGTGGACTCCATTTCTGCAGCTGCAGGGGAAAGAAGCCAGAGCAGTAGAAGAGATAACAAAAGAACTGGACCGGATATCTTTAGCAGTCCGCAACAATTCAGCCACAGCAGAGGAAAGTGCTGTTTCCAGCCAGGAACTTTCCAGACAGGCTCAGTTATTGCGTGAATTGGTGGAACGATTCCGGTTAAGAACTGAATAAAGGGAAAACGCAGAGGGATAATTAACATTCAACTCTGCGTTTTTCTTTTTTTTCGACAGAAAACAGCAAATATTGTATATATCCGATCAAAAATATATTCTGCTTTTATATAAAATATTGTATATATAATCTAAATAATTATATACAATATAAAAATTAACAATTAAATTATAAAATAAATAAAAGTATATTGACAAATAACGAAATACACGCTATAATTATGACATAACAAAGGGAAACCAAAGTTACAAAGAAGAGGAAATCTAATGAAAGGAGGTACAGTCCACCAGAAAGAGCAGATCCGTTTCATTCGAAAGAATGAAACAAAAAAGCCCCCCACAATCTACCGATGTGAAAGACCAGTGGAGACGAATCGATTGAATGAAGCGCTACATGATTCGTAGTAAAACAAAAGATGGATCCATTAAGAAGCTGGTTGTAGCAACGGAGAGCGTAAAAAAATTTATATAGAGCATGTTTAACACCTACATAATTTGTAAGTAAACATGAGATGGAAAAGAGGTATTGACTCCAATGGACGAGATAATATAGAAAGGGATATCGATGATAAATCACAATCGGTATCCCTTTCTATCTGTTTAATCGATTATAATCCCTTCTAAATCAAATGGCGGTGTATATTCTTCCTTTGCACTGCTTTTTTCCTGCATAAATCCCTGTACCAGATCCAGTTCAATGGCTTTGCTAAGGACCTTATTATATTCATAAGATGTAATTCTGCGGTTGATTTCCGGATACTGGGCACTTTTGTAGAACGGAGTGTACTGGCTTAACAGGCTGATATAATACATTCCTTTTTCCAATTCTTCCTTTATCCAGGTAAGCAGAGCCATAGAATCATCCTTCCCTCCCGGAAGAACCATGTGACGTATGATTACACCCTTTTCCATCAGTTCACCGGTAGGGTCAAACCGGGGAGCCCCGGTCTGGCTGATCATCTGTTTTATGGCTGTTGAAGCTTTCTCAAAATAATCGGCTGCATTGCTATAACGTGCGGAGAGTGCGCTGCTTTTATATTTTAAATCAGGAAGCCATATATCCACATATCCATCCAGTGCTTTAATCACTTCTACTGATTCATATCCGCCGCAGTTGTAGACTACCGGAATGGAAAGCTTTGATTTAACAAGATCAAGGGCTTTCAATACAGACGGAAGGTACTGTGTGGCAGTTACCAGATTGATATTGTGGGCACCCTCATCCTGAAGTCTTAAAAATATCCTGGAAAGCTGTTCTACTGTCAGTTCTCTTCCAAAATGTTCCTGGCTGATGGAGTAATTCTGACAAAAGCAGCAGCGCAGGGTACAGCCCGAAAAAAAGACGGTTCCGCTTCCCCGGCTTCCGCTGATACAGGGTTCCTCCCAGTGATGTAGGGCAGCGCGGGCTGCCATGACAGTATCGGTGCAGCCGCAGTATCCAGTGCTTTGTCTGCGGTTAACGTTGCAGTTTCTGGGACACAGACTGCATGAATCATACATATCGTCAAAGTTCATATGATAGGCTCCTGTTGTTGACAAATTAATAGTGGTACTTTAATATAATAAAAAATATGCCGGAAAAAGGCAATTAAAAACGACAGGAAATTCATTATGGAGAATCAGTACAAAAAAATGGAAGCATTGAAATATGCCTTCCCCAAAACATTGCCCGTTATGGCAGGGTATCTGGTATTAGGCGCAGCCTTTGGTATATTAATGAGAGTAAATGGCTTTGGCATTTTCTGGGCACTCCTTTGGAGCGTATTTGTATATGCCGGGAGCCTGCAGTATCTTGGAATCACATTTTTTACAGCAGTGGTAAATCCCTGGTACGCTTTATTCATGTCTGTGATGTTAAATGCCAGACATTTATTTTACGGACTGTCAATGGTAGATCAGTTGAAAGATGCTGGCAGGTTCAGACCCTATCTCATATTTTCCATGACAGATGAAACCTTTTCAGTTCTTTGCAGTGAACAGGTGCCAGACCATCTTTCCAGACACTGGGTTTATTTTTTTATTTCAGCGCTGGACCAGCTGTACTGGGTTTTAGGAACGCTTGCAGGAGCCATAGCAGGGACCATGATCCGGTTTGATACTGCTGGTATGGATTTTGCTCTGACTGCCCTGTTTACGGTGATTTTTATCGATCAATGGAAATCCTGTAAGGATCATGGGCCGGCATGTATCGGAGTTATATCTTCTGTTTTGTGCGTTATGCTTTTTGGCAAGGATGTTTTTATTGTACCTGCCATGGTGGTGATTATTTCTGTTATTACCATTGGTTATTGGAAGAGTAAGGATAAGGAGGAACGAAATTGAAATATAATTTAATCAGTTATGCACTAATTACGCTGGCTATGATTCTGGCTACGGTGCTCACCCGGTTTCTGCCTTTTCTTTTTTTCCCTGCAGGAAAGAAAACACCAAAATATGTGATTTATCTGGGAAATACTCTTCCTTATGCCACCATAGGTTTATTAGTGGTTTACTGCTTAAGAGGAGTTTCCTTTACGGTCCATCCCTATGGACTTCCCGAGGCTCTTTCCATCGCAGTCATAGCTGTACTGCATCTATGGAAAGGAAATTCTCTTTTGAGTATCGGTGGTGGCACAGCTCTTTATATGGTATTGATTCAAACTTTTTTTAAATAACTGGGGAGCATGGAGGCTAAAAAAAGATATCGGATTCCTTTTCTTTGTGAAAAATGGAGTAAGATATCTTTTTTTGTTAAGATAATAGACTCTTGTCTATTAAAAGATCAATAAAATCCCATTGTCAATTTATGGATACGTTGACAAATAGTTACAAAATATCGTATAATGAAAAAAACCATTTATGAAATGTCATGGTTCACATTTACCAAAGATGAGACAAGGAGCATAAGACTATGAAAACACCGGGGGATAAGAAGTGGAATCGGAAGACCCAAAAGGCAAAAGGAATGGGGTTGGGTAAGAAAAAGAATGGCGGAGCATCAATTAAGGCAAAATTATCTGTGAAATCATTGAAGATGAAGATGCTGATGTTTATTATTGCAATTATTCTTGGTCTTTCCGTGACCAACATGATTGTCAGTATTACGGTAAGTTTTGGTGGTATTACAGATGTTGTAAAGAGTGATCTGGAAGCAACAGGAAAACTGGTAAATAATCTGATTGTTCAGAATTTAGACCAGATGAAGGTCAGTATTGAAGCCAGTGCTCAGGGAGGAAGCTTAAAGTCAATTAACTCCAGAGTGGTTACAGAGTACTTAAGTAACCAGTGTACCCTTTATGGTTATAAGGATCTGGAGGTTATCAGTAAGGAAGGCGTGGTAACCCGCAGTGCCAGCGGGGAGCATATCGGAGACAGCCTTGCAGGTAAGGATTACATAACAAAAGCATTAAACGGACAGACTACAATTTCTACGACAGAATACGACAGCAACAATGCGCTGGTAATCCGGGTGGCTACCCCTTATGATTTCGGAATCCTTGTAGGTACCTATGATGGAAGTGTGTTGAGCAATCTGATTAAGGATTTTAAGATTGGTAAAACAGGAAATGCATTTCTTTTAGACAGTACCGGGACTTTAATCGGCGGTAATAATGCGGATCTTGTTCAGGAACGCAGCAACATGATTGAAAAATCAAAGAGTGATTCTTCTTACGCCTCCATTGGTAAGATGTTTCAGAAGATTATATCTGGCAACACTGGTATCGGAAAATATGAGTATAAGGGTGTAAGCAGATTCTGCTACTACAGCCCCATAAGCGGCAGTGATGGCTGGTCACTTGGAGTTGTGGCACCGATTCATGAAACCACCACTTCAATTTATACTGTAGTGTTGAGTATGACAATTCTACTGGTTATATCAATTGTTGCAGGTTGTTTCATGGCATTCTGGTTTGCGGGCTCCATTGCAAGTCCCATATCAGCAATTGCAGACAGAATGAAGCTTTTATCCAATGGAGATTTAACCAGCGATGTTCCGGTTGTAAAACGGAAAGATGAGATCGGGCAGCTTGCTGAGGAAATCGGCAATTATGTTACCAGTGTCAGAGTGTATAACAATACTATTGCAGCATCTATGGATAAGATTGCTTCCGGTGATTTCCGCCGTTCCCAGGATATAAACTTTAATGGGGATTATGTTGTGATTCAGGAAGCCATAATGAAAGCGGAAGATATGCTTTCTAATACCATGCAAACCATCAATATGTCTGCAGATGAAGTTGCAAAGGGCAGTGCCCAGGTATCTCAGGGTGCACAGAATTTAAGCCAGGGTGCAGTGGAACAGGCTGCTTCCGTAGAGGAGTTATCTTCTTCTGTTAATGAGATATCAAACAGCCTTTTAAATACGGCTAAGACAGTGGAAGGCATTAACAGCCAGGCCGGACAGGTTGGTAAGGCCATGGAAGACGGCAATGCACAGATGCAGGTGATGATGCAGTCCATGGAACAGATCACCAGAAAATCCAAGGAGATTGAAAAGGTTAATAAGCTGATTGAAGATATTGCTTTCCAGACTAACATTCTTGCACTGAACGCAGCTGTTGAAGCGGCAAGAGCAGGAGAAGCAGGAAAAGGCTTTGCTGTGGTAGCTGATGAAGTACGTAATCTGGCAGGTAAAAGTGCCAATGCTGCAAAAGACACTTCAAGTCTGGTAGCAGATACCATAACAGCAGTTGAAAAGGGAACAGGAGTTGCTTCTTCAACTGGAGAGACCTTAAACGGCATTCTGATGGAGACAAGAAATATGGTAACAGCCATTGAGAAGTCTGCCAACGAACTGCAGGAGCAGAGCGATAAGGTAACTCAGGTAACGGTTGGAATTGAACAGATTTCTTCCGTTGTACAGAGTAACTCCGCCACTGCAGAAGAAAGTGCTGCAGCCAGTGAGGAGCTTTCCGGTCAGGCAGAGAATTTACGGGAGTTAATGAGTAAGTTCCGTCTTCACTAATGAATAACAGGAAATAATTCCATAATAACCGCAAAGATACGTCGTGTCTGACTACGTATCTTTGCGGTTTCGTTTTGGCTGCCAGCTGTTAGAAAACGGCAGGTGCACAAACCGTCCAAATCTGCTATAATGATAAAAGCGGAAAACTTTTAGAGGTATTTTGACAGTGTGAAGGGGGAAATTCGGTGAAAGTGGGACGGTGGGGATCAAAAAAGCTGCATGAAAAGTGGCTTTCTTTTACGTTAAAGCAGAAGATTAAGACAATCGCAGCCATGGTTATTCTGATCGTGGCACTTTCCATTATATTTAATATTGTAATACTTGATTTTGCGTTAAATGGTTTTAATCAGATTCTTGAGGATAATTCCAGGTGCCATGATTATCAGGCTGCTATGGAGGAGGAGACAAGGGCATTTAAAGAATATGTAAAGGACCGTTCAGACGAGAGCAGGGTATTATTTGAAACAGCCTGTGCCCGGACAGAACGCAGTGTTTTAGAGCTGCCGTTTGATTATGACCGGGTAGGGGGCAGAGCGATATTCCGTAACCTGGTCCATCCGGAATGGTTATGAAAATTACAGTAAGTGGAGAGATTTGTTCCTTTTGGGGAAGGATAAAAACGGTTTTTCCATAACCCAGTATATAAATGAGCTGTACCGGATCTATCGTATGCAGGATTATCTTTCGGACTACGGCAAACGTCTGGTACAGAGTACACTAAGAGAAGGCTCCGATGCCTATCATACGAAAGTGCCTATTTTATACCGGTTTCCGGTCATAATTCTGGTACTTGCAGTGTTAAGCATCAGCGGAACCTTTTATGTAAGCCGTATGATGCACCGTGATATGGTGGTTCCGGTGGTGCGTCTGGCATGTATTTCCAGAAAAATAGCGGGAAATGATTTCAGCAATGAGGATGTGGAAGTTGAGAATCAGGATGAAATTGGAGAACTGGTCCGTGCCTTTAATAAGATGAAGCACTCCACCAGTCAGTATATTACCACATTAAAAGAGAAAAATGAAATGGCAGATCTTCTTCACAAGGAAGAGATTGAGAAAATGGAGATTGAAAAAAGACTGGATGCAACCAAGCTTGAGCTGTTAAAAAATCAGATTAATCCCCATTTTCTGTTTAATACTTTAAACATGATTTCCTGTATGGCAAAGCTGGAAGATGCAGGGACAACGGAGCGTATGATTGAATGCCTGGGTAATTTATTCCGGTATAACTTAAAAACACCGGAATCGGAGGTGCTTTTAAAAAAGGAGCTTCAGGTAGTGAGTGACTATATGTATTTACAGCAGATGCGGTTTGGCTCCAGGCTCCATTACGATATCCAGTGTCTGGTGGACAGCAGCCGCATCATGATTCCCACCTTTACGCTTCAGCCTCTTGTTGAGAATGCAGTGGTACACGGCATTTCAAAAAAGGAAGAGGGAGGTAATATAAGGATCCGGATCTGGGAAAGAAATCAGAAAATTATGATATCCGTTGCAGATACCGGGGTGGGAATGAGTGAGGAGAGTTTAGGAGAATTAAGAGAAGCCCTGGCAAATCATTCCACTGCAAGAGTAGGAATCGGAGCGGGAAACATTTACCAGAGAATTCATCGTATGTACGATGGAGGCAATTTTCAGATATACAGCAGACAGGGACATGGAACGGCAGTCCTGCTTACCATACCAGTCAGACTGTGACAGAGGGAGCTTATATGTATCGGGTACTGATTGCAGATGATGAATTAATAGAAAGAAAGGTGCTTTATAAAACCCTGACAAAGGAGCTGGGAGACCAGTGTACAATCTGGCAGGCGGCAAATGGAAGAGAGGCACTGGAATTATTTGATGAGCATGACATCCAGATTGCGGTGCTGGATATTGAAATGCCGGGGATCAACGGTATTGAAGCTGCACAAGAGATGCGGCGGCGCAAAAGTTCCTGCAGTATTATTTTTCTGACCGCTTTTGATGATTTTTCTTACGCCAAGAAGGCCATTGGGATCCGGGTTCTTGATTATTTATTAAAGCCCTGCAAGGAAGAGGAATTAATAGGTGTGCTGGATGAAGCCATGCGTCTGGCTGATAAGGCTCTGCTGGAAGAAAAGGGGGAGGAAGTGCAGACAATCATGGAGCCTGTATTCAAACCCTCTGCTGAACTGAACCCGGGGGACGGGCAGGTAAGGCTTCATAAAGTAGCAGAGGCGATACGGCAATACATGGAGGAAAACTATGTCAGGGACCTATCTATGCAGGATGTGGCAAAGGTCATGAATTATTCAGAAGCATATTTTTGTAAACTGTTTAAACAGTGTTTCGATAAAAACTTTACAACATATCTTACGGAATGCAGAGTGGAAGCTGCAAAAAAACTTTTGACTGAACCGATGGTCAATGTAAAGGAGATCGGAGAATCTGTAGGATATAATGATTCCAATTACTTTGCAAAGGTATTTAAGAGGGTTACCGGTATCAGCCCGACAGAATACCGTATGAGCATATTCAACAGAAAATAGGGGCGAATATTGTTGAATATATAAAATTTTTACCGTTTCCTTGCGAAAAGCTGCCGGATATAATAAAATATGTTAATAGGGTGTTAAGAAGAGACAGAATTCTATTATGACAGCGTTAAGGAAGGACGGGTTTATGAGAAGGGAACTACCAGGTGTATTGCTGGGTGTTGTTATGGCAGTAGTTCTTTCTGGCTGCATAGGACCGGAACAGCCAGTTACGAATGGGGATTTAGATATGAATACCCCTGAATATGTATTTACTTATGCGGAAAACCAGGCAGAAGACTATCCAACAACCCAGGGAGCATATAAATTTGCAGAACTGATCAGCCAGAAAACCAATGGAAGGATTTTGATCAACGTCCAGGCAGGCGGGGTATTGGGAGATGAAAAGTCAGTATGTGAGCAGCTGCAGTTTGGTGGCATTGACTTTATGAGAATGTCCTTGTCTCCACTGGCAGAGTTTGTACCAAAGCTGAACGTACTGCAGCTTCCGTATCTTTATCGGGATGCGGACCACATGTGGCAGGTGCTTGACGGAGCTATTGGAAGGGATTTCATGAATTCCTTTGAAGGTTCCAATCTGGTGCCTTTATCCTGGTATGATGCTGGTGCCAGAAATTTTTATAATTCCGTCCGCCCCATCAGGAAGCTGGAAGATATGAAAGGACTTAAAATCCGTGTCCAGGAATCAGAGATGATGATTGGGATGGTGGAAGCACTGGGAGCAAGTCCTGCACCTATGTCTTATGCGGAAGTTTATTCTGCCCTTCAGACCGGAGTAATCAACGGTGCGGAAAACAACTGGCCTTCCTATGAATCCACCAGTCATTATGAAGTGGCAAAGTATTACACCATTGACGAACATAACCGGGTACCAGAACTTCAGCTTTGTTCACAGCCTACCTGGGACAAGCTTTCCCCTGCGGATCAGGAGATAATTAAAGAGTGCGCATTGGAGTCGGCTGAGTATGAAAGAAGGCTGTGGTCAGAACGTGAAAAGAAATCGGAGGAAAAGGTCCGCCAGGCAGGGTGTCAGATTATAGAGCTGTCGCCGGGCGAGAAGCAGAAATTTCAGGATGCAGTAAAGCCTATGTATGAGAAGTACTGCAGTGATTATATGGATATTGTTGATGCAATTATAGATACTGGGAAATAAGAATGACCCAGCCGGATGTTTTTTTGGATATCCGGCTGGGTTTTCTTTTTGGGAATCACTGCTTTTTATCTTTCACCTTTGCTTTGGGAAGATAGGGGTAGAGATCCTGGTATGCTTCCCGTTCTTCATCTGAGGCCGGTTCTGCCGGTATCAGTCCGGTTAAATCCATGGAGGAACAGGCCTGAATGTCAATGTCATAGTTATTTTTCGAAGTGACCCGTTCCGCCTTCCCGGCAGAGTCTTTATTTTTATCTGATTTCATATCAAGTCTCCTTTCCTTGTGATTGTTAATCCCTTTTTAGTGTGAGAAATTCTACTGTAAATATTCATGGTTTCGTAAAGTCTCCGTTAGCGTTATAATATTGACCAAACGTTATTGAATAAGGGCGATTTGTCCGTAAATAGATTTACAGGGGGATAGTTTATGAAAATTGCCTTTTTAATCGATCAAAGGTTTAAAATGATTGTCGAAGGAACGGAGTATAATATGATTTTATTATATCCCGAAATGCAGAAGAATTCCAATAAGTTCTTAAAATATGCTGCTTTTTTTAATGGAAAACATTATGTTTTCGACATGAGGGAGATCTTGTATCTGGAATCCTATTATCGCAAGACAAGTATTGTTGTAAAAAATGAAAAAATGCGGATTAAAGCAAGACTGAATGAAGAGGAAGGAAAGCTTCCCAAAGACTGGTTCACCCGTATCAGCCGCCATGATATCGTCAATATGCAGCATATTAAAACTGTAAAAGGAGATGAGGTTGAAATGGCCAATGGAGATGTTTTGTATATCAGCCATAGCAGAAGAAAAGAATTTGGTAAGAATTACAGAGCTTATTTAAAGTTAAATGAAAGATTGATTTAAAACGGAAAACGCCACGATAATGACAAAAAGTGCACACCCCATTGTCAGGAACATAGTCGGGTGCTATTGTTAATGCAATGCAAATACTTCCAAGATCGGCAGTTCCTATCTAAATTCGATTCTGTGATTCGTAATCCAATTGCAGACAGCGAAAATTCGGCCGATTTCGCTGTCTGTTTTTCTTTGCCTTATGTGACTGGCATATCTTTCGAGAATTCTTCTAAAATGCAGAACCGCCTGTAGATCCGTCTGAAAATCAGGACTGACAGAAAAGAAACACACTTCCGGCTGCGAACAAAATCCGGCTTATAATAAAAGCTCTGGGCTGGATTAGAAAAGGGGATCCCATTGCATTTATCTCCTCCTCACTATATCCCGCATCTGATAAATAACTATGAAAATATGGAATCAGTTTTTGTTTCATAGGGATGACCTGACCGTCAATAAATATTTCCATTCGGGGCTTTTGGCCGCCTTTTAAGAATGCATAAGTTTCATCTGTCAGTCTGTCAAAAGATAAAATCTGATCATGATCTGTTTTAAGTCCCAAATAACCGCCGTAAAAGGGAATGATGTAATAGTTTCCGGAGTTCTTCTTTGGGACAATGATTCCTTCGCTGTTTTTTTCGTAAGTGGTATCGGAGGCAAAATAGTCCAGTGCATAAACCACATTACCCTCAACATGACTCCCGATTTTGATTTCTCTTCCATTCAAAAGATCTTCAAAGGTGACGGGAGGGAGAAATGATGTAATAAAGCCAGAGAAAGAGAGCAGGATTAGAGTCATACCTGCTGTAAATAATATTAAAATACTGCCATTAATGGACTGCATTATCTTATTCATTGGTTAATAAACTCCTTCTCCATAAGTTTATACAATGTCATGGTAACAAAAGTGATAATAAATGTCAAGAAATATAAATATATGAAACCAAATAAATAAATGGCCGTTTTTATGAAACGTTTAATATTTCTATATTGACAATTAATTAAAAATCTGAGTTAATAAATAAAAAGATCTCTGGAGGAAATAATGGCGACAATTAAAGAGCTGGCAAAATGCTGCGGCGTATCAGTGGCTACAGTTTCCAATATTTTGAATAATAAACCTGGTGCCAGTGCTAAAACCAGGAAGCTGGTTTTGGAAATGGCAGAACAGCTAAATTATACGCCCAATATTGTGGCAAAAAATTTAAAGATGCAGAAAACCAGAAGCATCGGTGTAATTGCGGAAGATATGACTATATTCAGCATACCTGATATTATTGACGGAATCACGGATTATTGTCAGAAGCAGGAATACCAGATTCTGTTAACCAATTTAAGACTGTTTAAAAAATATAATGATACCTATTATAACAAAGACGATTATTATGAGCTGGTCAGGCAGGAAATTAAAAAACTGATGGAAAAGCAGGTAGAGGGAATTATCTACGTGGCTGCTCATGAGCGTGTGATTCATTGTATACCAGATAACCTGCCCATCCCTGCAGTCATGGCATATGGGTATTCCAAAAGCAGTAAGATCCCTTCAGTCGTGGTAGATGATGTCAGTGGAGCGGCTGCTATTGTGAAGTATCTACTGGATCAGGGCCACAAAAAGGTGGGGGTCATAACCGGAAAGCCAGACAGCCTTCATGCCCAGGCAAGACTGGTGGGATATCAGCAGGTTTTATTCCAGAACAAAATTCTTTACGACCCAGGTCTTGTGGCAGAGGGGGGACTGGACAAGAGAGTCCGGATACCGCTGCGCCGCTGAACTTCTTGAAAAAGGAGTTTCTGCCATATTTGCAATGAATGATCTGATGGCTGGCGGGGTTTACGACAGAGTGGAGGAATTAAAACAGACCATAGGCAATGAAATCTCCGTTGCCGGATATGACGACAGAGAACTTTCAGGCTACTACCATCCGCCCCTGACAACGGTCAGTCTGCCTCTCCATGATATTGGATATAAGGCCAGCGAGTGGATGATAGAGCTGTTAAATGGGGGAGAACTGGAACATACAGAGGAAAATGTATGTGCGGTGGAATGTATGCTTCTGATACGTAAGTCAGTGAAGAATATCAAATAGAATTTAAGTATTTATTAGAACGTTTATCTGTTGTTAATACAGCCGGACGTTCTTTTTTTGCGTTAGAAAGAAAATTCGACAGAATCAAACAAGAAATTATATAAAATTACATAGTTAAACGATTTAAATTCATCTAAGAATTATGCAAAAATACTTTACATTACCCTTTTCATGTGTTAGTATGCAATCATATATATGATTTTTAATGAAAATCAAGCATCGTGAGCAGACATAAACACAAAAAAGGCCGGATTATTCGAAAAACATATGAAACGTTTAATAAGAAAGAATTAAAAAGGAGGATTCATTCATGAAAAAAAGAGTATTGGGGGCTCTTGCTTGTGCAGCCATGGCGGTGATACTGGCAGCAGGATGCAGTACTAAGGGCAGTTCGGGTGAAGCAGAAAGTAAAGGAGCCTCTGCTGGAAAAAAGTCAATGGAGGTAGCAGGAAGCGATGTTACTACCATAAATGTATGGACATTTATTGAACTGCATCAGGACTTTTACGTTAACATGGCAGAAAAGTGGAATCAGGCACATCCAGATAAAAAGGTGAAGCTGGTGTTAAGCAATATGCCATACGATGACATGCATAATAAGCTGTCTCTTGCATTGGAATCGGGAGAAGGGGCACCTGATGTCGTGGACATTGAGCTTGGTAAATTTCCGGCCTTCATGGTTGGCAATATCGGATTAATGGAACTGAATGATGTGATCGATCCTTACCGCGATAATATTGTAAAATCCCGTCTTGGAATCTATTCTAAAGATGGTAAGGAATATGGTCTTCCCACCCATGTAGGTACTACGGTGGCATTTTACAATGAAAAACTGTTGAAAGACGCAGGAATTAACTATCAGGACATCAAAACCTGGGATCAGTTTAAAGAGGCTGGAGTGAAATATCACGAAGCCACTGGAAAGTATTTCTCCTGTGTGGAGACATCGGCTTCCTGGATGGTTAACCTGATGCTGGCTCAAAAAGGCGGAGATTACGTTGATGAGAAAGGGAATTTAAACTTAAACAGCAAGGAACTGACAGAAGTTTTGGAATACATAAAAGGAATGCAGGAAACTGAAGCTTTTGCAACTGTACCGGGAGGACAGCCGGATAATGAAGAGGCTTATCCTTCCTACAATACAGGAGAGTATGCTGTGCAGATCATGCCGTTCTGGCAGACATCCAGATTTGTAAACTACATGAAAGATTTAAAGAAGCAGGTTGCCATCTCAACCGTGCCTGTCTGGAATGAGAATGATAAAGAGGTAGCAACCATCGGTGGAGGCGGTACAGGAACTGCAATTATAAAATCGGGCAAGAATGCAAAACTGGCTGCGGAAGTTATGGCTTATATCAAGCTTTCCGAGGATTCCAACCGTGAAGTATGGAATGTGCTTGGATTTGATCCTGTTAATACGGCAGTGTGGACGGATAAGTCCCTGACCCAGAATCCCGATAACCAGTTCATTCAGTTTTACCAATTATCCCTTTGATACTCTGCTAAAAACTAAGGACAGCATCGGACTTTTAAGAGCGTATACCGATGAGAAGTATCCTTCTATCAACAATGAATTGTGTACGGTAACTTTAAACAGTATTTTTGAGGATGGTAAGGATGTAAAAGAAGTCCTTGATTCTTCCCAGGAAACCTTAAAAAATGAATTTAAAAAATAAAATCAGGAATGCCGCAGGGAGTGATACCCCTGCGGCTGCTGTGTAGAAATCATTACTGGAAGGAGGACAAAATGAAGAAATTCTTCTATTCGAAAAAAATAGCTCCTTATGTATTCATCTGCCCTTTTGTGATAACCGTGCTGTTGTTCTGGATAGTTCCTGTCTGCAACGGGGTACTTTTAAGTTTTCAGGATGTATTGAAAAATAAATGGATAGGCTTTGATAATTATTCCAGACTTTTAACGGATAAAGTATTTAGAAAAGCTTTATGGAACAGCTTTAAATACATGACTGGAACACTGATTTTGCTGATCCCATTTCCCATGCTGTTTGCAACCATGTTAAACAGCAGGTGGATAAAAAAGACGGAGTTTTTTAAGTCTGTATATTTTATACCAGCTCTTACCTCCGTTGTAGTTGCAGGTACCATATTTCGTCTGATGTTTGGAGAATCTGGGACCTCTCTGTTTAATCAGGTCCTGGGAATGCTGGGAGTAAGTCCGGTTAAATGGTTAAAAGGGGCAGGCACAAGCTTTTTTGCCCTTCTTCTGCTGGCTTGCTGGAGATGGACCGGCGTAAATATTTTATATTTTCTGGCAGGCTTACAGAGCATACCCACGGATTTATATGAAGCAGCTTCCATAGACGGTGCGTCCGGCTGGCAGCAGTTTATTAAAATCTCAGTTCCCCTTGTAAAGCCTACCACTGTCTATGTACTTACCATCAGCATCTATGCCGGTCTTTCCATGTTCTTAGAGAGCAATATGCTGTTTAAAGGAAACAATTCTCCCAATAACATCGGTCTTACAATCGTTGGATATTTATACAGACAGGGAGTGGAGAAACGGGCGCTGGGTTATGCATGCGCAGTCGGTCTTATTTTACTTCTTGTTGTAATGATTGTGAACTTAATTCAGTTGAAGGTTACTGGAACGTTTGAAGAGGGGGAGGGACTGATATGAACAGAAGCATGAAAAAAAGTGGGGTAACCATTGTCTTTTATTTCATCTTTGCCCTTCTTGCTGTGGGGATTTTTCTTCCCATCTGGGTTCTTTTTATCGCCAGCTTTAAACCAGGAAGCGATCTTCTCCAATACGGTCTGAATCTGGATCTAAACGTTTCCAGAATGAATCTGGATAATTATGTTCTGCTGTTTTCAGGGCAGCATGATTACTGGAGATGGTTTTTCAACAGTATTACTCTGACTGTGATCACGGTAGTGGGCACTTTACTGATCAGCTCTTTTGTGGGATATGGTTTTGCTGCCTACGATTTTAAAGGAAAAAAGTTTCTGTTTATCCTGGTGCTCCTTATTTTATCCATTCCTCTGGAAGTTGTTATGCTGCCCCTGTATAAACAGATTTCCTCATGGAAGCTGATGGACAGCTATACGGCGATTGTTCTGCCGTTCCTGGCCCATGCATCAACCATCTTTTTTCTTCCGTCAGTATCTGCTCAGCATTCCAAGGTCGTTAATGGAAGCAGGGAGAATTGATGGTGCTACGGAATACGGTATCTTTTACCGGCTTATTGTTCCGCTTATGAAACCGGCATTTTCTGCTATGGCAATCTTAAATGGAATGAACGCATGGAACAACTATCTATGGCCTCTGCTGGTAATCCGGTCTTCGGAAAAATATCCATTGACACTAGGCTTAAACACACTGATTAATCCTTATGGAGATAATTACAGTCTTTTAATCGTAGGTTCCGTTTTTTCTGTCATTCCTATTTTTCTGCTTTTTGTTGCATTTCAAAAGTACTTTATCGAGGGAATGATGGCTGGTGCAGTAAAAGGCTGACGATATTATGGCAAATATGCCAAGTGCGACTCATTTTAAACTTAGTGAAATTCAGACAGGGTGAATGCTCTCATGTTATAAAACCAAATCCTCAGGACAGAGATGTTCAGGGGATTTTTGCTGTTACAAGGTAAGGGGTCAGGGATAAAGAAACGTCTGCTGATATGCCCTAAACAGGGATAGAAGAAAACGTTTTCCTCGTTTTAACTTGATGTACACATCTGGAGACGTTATAATAGAACTGTTACAAAAGATAAAAGGATTAAGTCCTGTTACATACAGAAACGGAGGGAACTATGGCTGGAATAGAATTGACAGGCAGACGTTTGAACCAATACATAGAAAATTACGTAGTGTTTGATTTAGAGACAACGGGAGTGGATACACAGGAAGACTCCATTATAGAGATATCTGCAGTGAAAGTGAAGAATCATGTGATAACGGATCAGTTTAGCAGGTTAATTAATCCGGGGACTCATATACCGGCAGGTGCAACAAAAATTAACGGAATAACAGATGAGATGGTAAAGGAAGCCCCCAGGCTTACTGAGGTTCTGCCGGAATTTCTTTCTTTTATAGAGGGAGAAGTTTTAATCGGGCATAATATTCAGTCCTTTGATCTGCTTTTTTTATATCGGGTATCAGAAGAACTTCTGGGAATATCATTACCTAATGATTATATTGATACCTTATATATGGCAAAGGAGCGTCTTCCACAGTTGTATCGCCACCGGCTTACAGACATTTCCGAACATTTTGATATACCCACAGAAGGGGCACACAGGGCCCTCCAGGACTGCATGATGAATCAGCAGTGCTATGAGCAGATGGGAAAGCTTTCCGGGACGGGGAAAGAATTCATATGTCCCCAGTGTGGCAGTTTATTAAAGAAAAGAAACGGCAAATTTGGTGTATTTTACGGCTGCTCCAATTATCCCCAGTGCCGTTTTACAAAAAATGGATGAATCACGCAGACTGTGTGATGGTAAGAAGACAGCCTGCATAGACTGTTGTACCAGAAAAAAGGAGGGAGCGGTATGGAGGATAAAAATTTATATAATAAGGTCATGCTGATTGCATTTTGTTTAATTGTTGTATTGCTTTGTGCCGGAGTTTACAGTTACATAACAGGCAGTAATGGTACAGATGTTCCCAGAGGGAAAGCCCAGGTTGTAACAACGGAAGCGGCAGTTACTTCCCCGATCCTTCTCTGACAGAAAGGGAAAATATGGAATTTAATATTGAGCGGGCATCTGGCGAAGATGCTGAAATGATGGCGGATATCATTGAAAAAGTATGGGATGACATTGATAACAAGCACTGGTTTGTCGCTGATGACAGTGAATATACAATCCGAATCCTGAAAGAAGGAAACGGCCTGGGATATAAAGCGGTGGAAAAAGATTCTGGTGCGGTTGCAGGGATTTTTATTGTTGCGCTGCCTGGAATGAAAGAAGAGAATTTAGGCAGGGATATTGGGCTGGCGCAGGAGGAACTTAAAAAGGTGGCACATATGGAATCTGTGGCAATCCTTCCTTCCTACAGAGGGAATGGGCTTCAGTATTCCATGATGCAGCGAGGAGAAGCAGATCTTAAAAAAATGGGATACAAATATCTGATGTGTACCGTTCACCCTGAAAATTACTACAGCAGAAATAATGTAATAAAGCAGGGATATGAAGTAGTTCTCACCAAAGAGAAATACGGTGGATATATTCGGGATATACTGTTAAAAAAGCTGTTTTAAGCGCATTTAGGTACAGCAGAGGAAAGGTGAGAAGGATGGACATAAAAGAAATGCTTAACCTGGTTAAAAACGGTGAGATGGGGGTAGATGAGGCACAGAAGATCTTAAAGGATCTTCCTTATGAAGATCTGGGATATGCCAAACTGGATCATCACCGGGCTCTTCGCTCAGGCTTTGGAGAAACAGTGTTTTGTCAGGGCAAGCCAGATGAATATCTGGTGCAGATTTACAGAAAATTCTTTGAACGGGATGGAGAGGTTTTGGGAACCAGAGCCACGAAAGAACAGTTTGAGTTAGTGAAAGAAGCAGTTCCTGAAGTCACCTACGATCCTATTTCAAGAATTCTCAAGGTTGAACGGAAGAATAAAGAAAAAACCGGCTGCATTGCAGTCTGCACGGGCGGCACTGCGGATATACCGGTTGCGGAGGAAGCAGCTCAGACAGCGGAATACTTCGGTTCTAACGTGGACCGGATCTATGACGTGGGTGTGGCGGGTATACACCGTCTGTTATCCAATCGGGAGCGGATTGGACGAGCCAACTGCATCGTGGCAGCAGCCGGAATGGAAGGCGCTTTGGGAACTGTCATAGCAGGGATAGCGGAATGCCCGGTAATAGCGGTACCCACATCAGTGGGATATGGGGCCAGCTTTCATGGATTATCAGCACTTTTAACCATGCTCAATTCCTGCGCAAATGGCATTTCAGTAGTAAATATTGACAATGGGTATGGGGCAGGATACATTGCGACACAGATCAATCGACTGGCGGTAAGATAAAATGAAAAAAATATTATATTTGGAATGTAATTCGGGAATCAGCGGTGATATGACGGTAGGAGCTCTCCTGGATCTGGGCGCGGATAAAGAAGTACTGGAAAAAGCGCTGGACAGCCTTAATTTAAGTGGATACCACCTTCATTTTGGAAGAACTAAAAAGTGTGGACTTGATGCGTACGATTTTGATGTTCATCTGGAGGCGGAGCATGAGCATAGCCATGAACACGATCATAATCACGATCATAATCACGATCATGAGCACAGCCATGAACACAATCATAACCACGATCTTGAACATAGTCTTGAGCACGATCACAGCCATGAGCATGATCACAGCCATGAACATGATCACAGCCATGAACATGATCACAGCCATGAGCATGATCACAGCCATGAACACGATCATAGTCATGAACATGACCACAGTCACGAGAATCATCAACCTCATGAACATAGGAACATAGGTGATATATATAAAATTATAGACCGCCTGGCAGCCCATGAACGGGTAAAAGCTATGGCAAGACGGATGTTTGATATCGTAGCTGAGGCTGAGGCCAAAGCTCATGGAATTCCGTTGGAAGAGGTACATTTTCATGAGGTTGGGGCGATTGATTCCATTATTGACATTATCAGTGTTGCTGTCTGCGTGGATAATCTGGGAGTGGATGCAATCGTTGTTTCACCTTTAGCAGAGGGATTTGGAAGCGTACGCTGCCAGCATGGAGTGATTCCGGTTCCTGTACCAGCCACAGCGAATATCGCATCGGCATATAGTTTAAAACTGCGTCTGACCGATAATGAGGGAGAGATGGTTACCCCTACCGGAGCGGCGATTGCGGCGGCTTTAAAAAACGGAAGACAGACTGCCGTCATCCTGTCAGATTCTTAAGACTGGAATGGGGGCAGGGAAAAAGGAATTTAAGCAGGCCAATGTTCTACGCGCCATGATTCTTTCTGAGGAGGAAGATTCGGCGGGAGATGAGATGTGGGTTTTAGAGTCCAACATTGATGACTGCAGCGGAGAGGCACTTGGGCTTGCCATGGAGTCTCTGCTTTACGCAGGCGCGGCTGATGTATGGTATACACCAATCTTTATGAAAAAGAACCGGCCCGCCTATATGCTTTCTGTCATCTGTAAAAAAAACCAGATCGAATCCATGGAAGAGATTCTGTTTATTCAGACCACAACCATTGGTATAAGACGATACCCTGTTAACAGAACGGTTCTGCCTCGTGAAAAGAGAACAGTGATGACACAGTGGGGAGAAGCAGAGATTAAGGTGTGTAGATATAAAGACAGGGAATTTATTTATCCGGAATATGAGAGTGTAAAAGCCCTGTGCCGAAAGAGCGGACTGGATTACCAGACTATTTACCGGAATCTTCAAAGGGAGGGTTAAGATCACATGGATGAAATCTTATTAAGTCTTAAGGTAAAACTGGAAGAGGCGATGGGGGAGTACGCCAAAGAAGACATCTGTCTTGCTTTTTCCGGTGGTGTTGATTCCAGTCTCCTGTTAAAAGTTGCGGCAAAAGCGGTGGAAACGACGGGGAAAAAGGTGTATGCTGTTACGTTTGACAGCAGGCTCCATCCATCCTGTGATCTTCAAATTGCTTCCAATGTGGCAAAAGAGCTGGGAGGAATTCATCAAATAATTACTGTAGATGAGCTGGAGCAGGAGGAGATCCGCTTCAATCCGGTTGACAGATGTTATTTATGCAAGAAAAAGCTGTTTTTAAGTCTGAAGGAATTTGCAGGGGAAAGAAATATTCCTGTTATTATGGATGGAACCAATGAAGATGATATGCATGTGTACCGTCCTGGTATCAGAGCTTTAAAGGAACTGGGTATCATCAGCCTCCTGGCAGAACTTCATATCACCAAAGCACAGGTTAAAGCATTAGCAGCGGAATATGGAATCTCTGTGGCACAGAGACCATCTGCTCCCTGTATGGCAACCAGACTGCCGTATAATACAGAAATTGATTATGATATTTTAGGTAAAATCGGTGAGGGAGAGGAATTTCTCCGAACCCGTTTTAATGGGAATGTACGGCTGCGGCTGCATAAGGATATTGTGCGGATTGAAGTGGATCAGGATTCTTTTGACAGTGTTTTAAAGGACAGGGATGCTGTAATCGCTTACTTAAAAGAACTTGGCTTTGCCTATATTACTTTGGATTTGGAAGGATTTCGTTCTGGAAGCATGGATGTGGGGATTCAATAATTTTAAAATTATTTACAGGGGGGATCGTATGCATAAGTTAGGTATTTCAATTTACCCGGAACACAGTACAAAAAGTGAAATAGAAAGCTACATGAAACTGGCATCAGGGTATGGTTTCAATAGAATTTTCACCTGTTTGCTGTCGGTTAAAAAATCAAAAGAAGAGATAATAAATGAGTTTACAGAATTTATGGAACTTGCACACCAATATGGGTTTGAAGTTGCCGTTGATACGAATCCGGCAGTATTTGAATATCTGGAAGCGACTCCCTTTGAAATAAAACCATTTGCTGATTTAGGAGTCGATATTATTCGGTTGGATGGACATTTCGGAGATTTGGAGGATATTGCTATTACCAGGAATCCCTATATGATACCGATTGAATTTAATGGATCATCCCAATATGGATCTGGATTTATTGGTGGAGCGGGGCGCTGATCGCTGGAATATAGTGACGTGTCATAATTTTTATCCGCAACGATATTCAGGGCTTGGCTGGAAACGTTTTATTAATTTGACTGAGAAATATAAAAAAAGCGGTTTCAGGACTGCGGCTTTTGTTTCAAGCCAGAATAAGAACACCTTTGGACCATGGCCGGTAAAAGCAGGGCTGCCTACCTGTGAAATTCACCGCAATCTCCCCTATAGATTTGCAAATGAGACATTTGTTAGCCACCAATATAATTGATGATATCATTATAGGCAATTGCTTTGCATCAGAAGAAGAGTTAAAGCTTATGTCTGAAGTGGATTGCAGTAAGATTACGTTTCATATTGAGACTGTGAAAGACTGTACAGAATCTGAAAGAGAGCTTATATTTGAATACAGACATCTGTCAAGAGGAGATGCATCTGATTATATGATACGTTCGTCCTGGCCCAGAGAAACGTATCGGAATAAAAGTATCCCTTACAGAGAAGTGGAAGAGGATTTCTTTCACAAAGGAGATGTGGTTGCAGTAAACGATAATCTGGCACATTACAGAGGAGAATTGCAAATTGTGCTTCAGGATATGCCAAATGATGGAGAAAGAAACCTGATAGGGAAAATACCGCGGGAAGAATGGATACTGTTGGAATGTCTGCTGCCTGAATATGAATTTGGATTCATAAATAACTGATAATTGCAAGAGTGAGGGATTTTCAAATCTTTCACTCTTGCAGTTATTTATGAATAAGATGACTCCATTTCTTTGTCTTTTGCATTTTTAATTAGAGGTAAAAAAAGTTAAACATCGTCTTATACTGACAATGGAAGCCAATAACAGGTGGCTAAAGGAAGATTTGGATTGGTTGGAATAATGGATGAATTATATCCCACTGTCAGGCTCGTAGGATTAGTTGCAGATCCCCAAGGAGCCGTAAAGGATGGATTCGCAAACGTATTCCCAGAGCTATAAATGTCCGTACTTCCAATATAACTAGAGTCAATACCGATTAATCCCTTTCCAGCAGTGTTCTGAACGTTGTTACTTTGTGCTTGAATAAATCTAAATATATCAAGCTTGGCATTAAATAATAACACAGGAACATTCCCTTCACTTATTGTTGTATTATTAATTATTAACAACTGAAAATCAGATCCTGTAAATTCTTCAATATCAAGCAAATGCCGTAAGGTAAAAGGTGCTGATGACTGCGTGTTACCTTCTACAAGCAGGCTTCCCTGTAGTGTTCCAGAATTGACTGCAACATTTGTAATTGCAATAAAATAGCATCTGGTATTTCCTGAATCAGAAACGAAAGTATTATTTTGTATAATGCTTTCTCCTGATGTTGAGTAAATTGCAATATAACGATAACTGTTATTTAGTGCAGCGAGCGGTGCATACGTAAAACTACAATTTGTTATTTGAAACTGGGTGACTTTAAGGCCTACACCAAATTCGCAGACAGAGATTTCGCAATTATTAATATAAATTCCAGTAGCTGCCGCATCGTTTACAACTATTACAGTTTCAGTACTTAGGGAAGAGGGATAATTTTGCATTACTTTCAAATCTTTTATCACAACATAGGGTGCCGTGATATTAATCATATTATCTGTTCCCGCAGTCGAAACAAGCTTTTGTATTGTAGTAAGTGTTGGTCCTTGGCCTTCTATTGTTATCGATTTATTTACATTGACAACGGTTGTAATTGTATACGTTGCATCTACAAGGGATAGACTGTCTCCATCCACTGTGGTGGCTGCATCTATTGCTGTTTGAATCGTATTATAGGGTGCTGGTTCTCCGATCCCGACATTGTGATTGTTACCCGTTACGGAAGGAATAGTCCTGACCAGTGGCGGAATTGGTTCAGTAATTTTATAAAAGTAATTTCCATTTGTTAAATCAATATAAAAATCTCCAGTATCTCCTATTGCACATGTTGGCGCCCCGCTTCCTGTCAAGACAGTCGTACCAGCAGGACCAGTATTGCCAGTAGGTCCGGTAGGCCCGTTGTCGCCGGTAGGTCCAGTAGGCCCCGTGTCGCCGGTAGGCCCAGTATCGCCAGTAGGTCCTGTATCGCCAGTAAGTCCAGTATCGCCAGTAGGTCCAGTAGACCCAGTGTCGCCAGTAGGCCCAGTATCGCCAGTAGGCCCTGTATCACCAATAGACCCCGTATCGCCAGTAGGCCCAATATTGCCAGTAGGCCCAGTATCGCCAGTAGGTCCCGTGTCGCCGGTGGGCCCAGTATCGCCAGCAGATCCCGTGTCCCCGGTAGGCCCAATATTGCCAGCAGGCCCCGTGTCGCCGGTAGGCCCAATATTGCCAGTAGGCCCCGTGTCGCCGGTAGGCCCAATATTGCCAGTAGGCCCCGTGTCGCCGGTAGGCCCAATATTGCCAGTAGGCCCAGTATCGCCAGTAAGTCCAGTATCGCCAGTAGTTCCAGTAGGTCCCGTATCGCCAGTAGGCCCCGTATCGCCAGCAGGTCCCGTGTCGCCGGTAGGCCCAGTATCGCCAGCAGGTCCCGTGTCGCCGGTAGGCCCAATATTGCCAGTAGGCCCCGTGTCGCCGGTAGGCCCAATATTGCCAGTAGGCCCCGTGTCGCCGGTAGGCCCAATATTGCCAGTAGGCCCCGTGTCGCCGGTAGGCCCAATATTGCCAGTAGGCCCTGTATCGCCAGTAAGTCCAGTATCGCCTGTAGGTCCAGTATCGCCTGTAGGTCCAGTAGGCCCCGTATCGCCAGTTGGCCCTGTATCACCGGTAGGCCCAGTATTGCCAGTAGGTCCTGTGTCGCCGGTAGGCCCAGTATCGCCAGTAGGTCCCGTGTCGCCGGTAGGCCCAATATTGCCAGTAGGCCCAGTATCGCCAGTAAGTCCAGTATCGCCGGTAGGTCCAGTAGGCCCAGTATCACCAGTAGGCCCAGTATCGCCAGTAGGTCCCGTGTCGCCGGTAGGTCCAGTATCGCCAGTAGATCCAGTAGGTCCCGTATCGCCGGTAGGTCCAATATTGCCAGTAGGTCCCGTATCGCCGGTAGGTCCAATATTGCCAGTAGGTCCCCTATCGCCAGTAAGTCCAGTATCGCCGGTAGGTCCAGTAGGCCCAGTATCGCCAGTAGACCCCGTATCGCCAGTAGGCCCCATATCGCCAGTAGGCCCCATATCGCCAGTAGGCCCAGTATCGCCAGTAGGCCCGGTGTTGCCAGTAGGTCCAGTATCGCCGGTAGTCCCGGTGTCGCCGATTGGCCCGGTGTCGCCAGTAGGCCCGGTAGGTCCAGTCGCCCCAGTGTCGCCGGTGGGTCCGGTAGAACCAGTGTCACCGATAAGTCCAATAGGTCCAGTGTCACCAGTAGATCCAGTAGGTCCAGTGTCACCGGTAGGTCCAGTAGCCCCAGTTGGTCCAGTAGCCCCGGCCGGTCCAGTGGGGCCAGTAGGTCCAGTCGTAGTATCGTTATCCTGAACGATTACGAGAGTTGATTTTATAGGAACATTTGTAGATAAATAGACAATATTAGTACTCGCGTTGACAAGAGACACGGTCACTGGCACAGATATGATTTCCAATATACCTGTACCGACAACTTCACCGGTCTTTATTGGTGAATTTCCTTCGATGTAATCGCCCTGTGATGAGGCCAATGCAAACACGATTCCATTTGTAGAGGAGGAGGATTGTGTTGATATCAGCCAGTCAAATACATATCTTCCAGGTTCAATGAAGGTAATAATACCGGTTGCAGAGTTATAGCTAATATTACCAGATAAAAATGAAATTGTATCAAAGATAACAGCTTCTGATACATCTATTGTTCCTAATATAGTTCGATCCAGTTGTAATGCGATATTGCTCATTATGCACCTCTTTTTTATTTCAGAAATTTTATCAATTCAGAAAAGTACATTTGTTCTTTACAAAAGTACTTATTATATAATTATGCAGACAACAATTTATCCTTGTATACACATAGTAGAGGCATGGAATTAACATTGATAGTACTGAAAAAAACGACGCATAACGGTATGAAATTTCATCCTTTGTGTTTCATTTAATTTTATTGAAAATATTGAGTGCTCACGGTTATGTGGTTGCATATGATAAAAAAGTAAAGTACAATTTAATAGTATCATATGAGGAGGTCGTTGTTATGGAAAATACTAGTTGCGCTGTGCCTGGAACAGCCTTGAAAAAAAGTGGTTTCTATATATACGCTGTCAAAAACGTTAAGTGTTATGGCTAGAGAGCTTATTGCTGATGGTATCATTTCTCGCAACGAGTATCCGCAGATTCCTCCAAAAGTGGAATATTCTCTAACCAAGCGTGGACAATCCTTAATTCCTGTCCGGTACATTATTGTGGGGTACTAACAAAAAGGTAAGGCATAAAATACTTTAGTCATATAGCAGAGATTTTACTGGCGTTTTTCCTACCTGCAAAAGAAGCGATGGAAAGCGGAAAAACTACGAATATTTCTGCAAATGAATAAAATAAAAGGAGAAATAAAAATGGATAAGATTAATTTAGAAGAAAAATTTCAGCTCTTTCACGAATATTGGAGCCCCAGGATCATCGGAGAATTAAACGAATCATACGTAAAAATTGCTAAATTTAAGGGAGAATTCACCTGGCATACCCATAACAACGAAGACGAGATGTTCTATGTGGTAAAAGGCATGCTGACAGTAAAATTCAGAGATAAGGATGTATGCCTGAAGGAGGGAGAAACAATTATTATCCCCAAAGGAGTAGAGCATATGCCTGTTGCGGAGGATGAAGCTCATGTGCTTTTAATTGAACCTAAAAGTACATTAAACACTGGCAACGTTAGAAACAGTCGGACTGTTGAAGATCTGGAGAAAATTTAATAAAAACAAAAGGCAGATTCTGTAGAACCTGCCTTTAAAATTATCTTTTACTCATAATGAAAGCCAATAACCGGTGGCGAATGGGAGGCTCGGTTTATCGTATTATTACTGTGCACTTATGGTATCTGTAATGGACATATTACTAATGCGTTTTACTGGACCTCGTACAGCCAGGATAACGGATAATAAGACAATTGTTATGATAATAGCCATTTGCATAAATGGGACATTCCACTGTTCGCCCCAGTGAGAAGTTACCAGTTTTGCGTACAGGAATTTATTCAGTATTAACCCGAAAACACACTTATGTCATCTTCTAAAAGTAAAATCCGATTGCTCATCATACCTCCTCCTTTTGCTTTGGGGTTGAATCTAAGAAATATAATTGGATTCCATATCTTTGATTTTTTCATAAAGCATATCATTTACCGGAACAGAAAGACCGTGTTTAGCGGCAAGTCTGCGTACTGTGCCTGAAAACATCTCTACTTCCGATGGTCTGTGGGCGATCCCATCCTGACGCATGGATGGAACTCCCTCAGGTGAAAGGGTTTTTAAGAGTTCTATGTAAGCTTCCAGGTCGCCTTCTGTCAGGGTAATACCTTCTTTTTGTGCAAGCAATATTACTTCTCTCATAGCTCCGATTAACGTATCGTATTGGGTACCTGGAGTAAGAGCCTGGGAATAATTGGCCTCATATGCCATACAGGTCTGATTGATGCCAACGTTTAACATGAATTTCCCCCAAAGCCGTTTTAAAATATCGCTCTCAGTACGATAGGAGATTCTGGCAGAATCAAAATATCTGGTTAAGGCATCCAGCCGATTTTCCTGTCCCTTTATTCTGGTACCAAGACATAATTCTCCGGATCTGGTATAGGTTAAATCAGTACCGAACTTCATGGCATCCATTCCCTGGGCGATACAATAGAGTACTTTTTCATCTCCATAGCGTTCGCCTGCTATCGCTTCGCTGTCAATCCCGTTCATAACTGAGATTATGGTGGTATCAGGACCCACTGAGGAAGCCATTATATCCAGTGCTGATGGCAGGGCGCTATATTTAACCGCTATAATTATCAAATCTGCTGGACATGCATTTTCAGGCGCTTTCATGGGAAAAGACCAGGGTGTACCATTTATTGTAAAAGTCATTTTCTGATAGCGCCCAATTCGTTTCTGGTCAGCAAGAAAATAGACAGAATCGGGTCCAAATGCAGAACTGATCTGGCTTGCGTATAACATACCCAGTGCACCCATTCCTATGATAGCAGTCTTTTTTATTTCTTTGTTCATGTTGTCCCTCCCTGAAATTAAATTACCAAATTATAAGTTATAAAATAATCTTATCATAGATGTTTTGGTTTTGAAATATGAAGATCCATTATCTGGTAATCTAAAAGCAGAATTACTTACTCTGCTGTTTTCTGAAGGTTTAACTGAAACAAATCATTGTCTACGATATCATCTATATTTAAAATATCTGATATTTCCATAATTCCTTTTTTTAATGTGGGATCTGTCATTCGCTTTGCTGATTCAGCAGCAATCAGTCCAGTAAATCTTCCTTCGTCATGTCCCCACGCATACAGGCTTTTTTTACCAGATTGAATAGACACAATAAAAATATCTGAACCAATTTTGGGATTCCTAAGCAATTGTTCTGCCATATTATATATTTTTTTGTATTTCAACAATTTAAGAAGTCCAAGTTTGTTTGCCCAATACAGGAATACAGTGATAATAGACTGATCGAACCCCAGATAAGTGGTAAATATCTTATCTTTAAATTTATTATTTAACATGTGTTGGTCTACAAAGTTAAAATTAAACGAATAAAATCGCTTCTGCATGCCCTCTATTTTATTTTTTTTAGTAAATGGTCTCATATATCCATGAATGCGATGATTGTAGTTTTTTATAAAATTATCCAGAGTCCATTTTATGGCAGCATCTCCGTGCTTTTCGCCCATTCCTAAGATCAGTTGTATATCAATATAATTTTCTTTTGGATACATTTGTACAAATTTCTCCGCCAGAAGATTTGTAAGTCCAGGAGCAAGACCAATGCCCAGCAAAATTTTACTTGTGCCCTTAAGTTCAAGTTTACGAATCTTATCAATATATTCTGAATTTGCAGTGACATCCATATAATCGATTCCGTTTTTATCACAATATTCTACCAGAAGAGTATTCTCCTGATCTACACAAACAATAATCCAGCCTACATTTTGTAATAGTGTAAAATCAATGTTAAGAATATCCATTACGCAGATATCTGCTTTCAGCTGTTCTTTTTGAATGAACCTTTTCATTTTCTCTTCGTTTCGTCCTGCAAGGATCAAACTGTAGTTTTTCAGTTCTTTCGTAATAGACTGGCCTACCTTACCATGTCCGCCAATAATCATGACTTTACGATCTGGATTCATTTTCGTTCTCCTCTTTTGGTTTATGAGTGATTTTGTATTAAACCTATCGCATGTTCAAAAAATCCTTTGATAATTGCCAGATTTTCGCTGGAAGTACCATTCAGAAATTCAAAAAGTGATTGATCGTTATCATTATGATATTTTTCATGGGCCTTGTAGGCGGCATTTCCCTTTTCCGTCAAATATAGTAAATAGCGTTTTTTATCTTCCGGATCATCTTTTTTGATAATTAAATCTCGCTCTGATAATTTCTGTAAAGTCTTATGAACAACCGGTCTTGTTATACCATATTTCCGAGCAAGCTCAGCACTGTGAATTCCCGGATAATCTCCAATTGTTTTAATCATGTGGATTTCTCCACGATGAAATGTCATATCCTCACTTCCAAAATTGAGAATATTCGTCTTAGAGTTTGAAATACTTTCTGTTAATTCAATAAACGAATTAATTACATCTTTCGGATTCACAGATTCATTCTTTTCCTCTTTTTTGTAAATGTAGCCCTCAAACATAGCAACCTTCACCCTGTCTATTGGAGTAAGGCCACACGTTTGTAATGCTATTTCTATATCCTGAGCTCCAGGAGGTAAGGGGATGCCATCCAAAAACCCAGACAGCCAGCTTAACATATTAGCAGGAACAGAGTCTTTTTCATCTGCAAACTGCCCTATAATAAACAAATAACCACCGTATTCTAATGAATCAGACACCTTCTTTATAAAATCAGTTAAATTACCCTCAACAAAGTTCAGAACGCCTGAGGCAATAACCATATTATAAAGTCCGCCTAAAGGGTCATGATTGAAATCACCTGAAATCACCTGAACTTTTTGCTGCACCCCGTATTTCTCCACAATTTCCCTTGTAACCTTAGAAACATCCGGCGTTTCCATAACGGTTGCCTTACTGTTTGGGAAATGTTTGATCAGTTCAACATCCAGAATGCCTGCTCCGCCTCCCAGATCCAGAATGTTGAGACACTCATTATGATCAGGAAACAGTTTGCTTACTTGATTTATAAATGCCTGTACACGTCCGGAGTACATTTCAGGAATAGATAAACGGGCAAGTTCGGAAAAATCATAAGTCTCATTATTTACGGAAGATACTGACTTTATCTTTTCTTCCAGCTGTCCAAGAGAGGTCATCTTTTCCCGAAACAAGAGTGTATCACCAAGAAACACATTGCTGTTGCGGGATAAAAAGTTTCTTGTTTCTGGTGTATTTCTATAATATTCTTCCTGCTTATTCACCAAACCGCAGGAGACCAGTGATAACAGCATGAGTTCCATTTGATGTTTGTCACAATTGATCGCTTCTGCTACAGCTTGTGCAGTTTGAGGTGTATCAAGATAGGAAAAAATATTCAAACGTATTGCAGCAAAAAGCAATTGGGCCTCCTGGTAATTGTGCATGACTTTATAATAACGCTTTGGACTGTTTTCTACTTCTAACATAAATTAATTCTCCTTTATTATAATAATTATTCTTACTATTGTTATCCTAGCATACAATATGTTTGTTTGTCAATGAAACATTATTAGTCTGTACATGAAAAGCCCACCATCGGCGTTAAAGCGAATGGTGGGCTTTTAATAGGAGTATCTTGAATTTTTATATTACATACTTAATGGTTGAATTCGTCCCATAAGATTTTCCGTGCAGGCCAATTTTCCATCTAAGGTTATTACCACAGCACCCAAATCGTTCATATTGTTCATTTTACGAATGATTGACACTGCATCCAGTCCAAACAATTCTGTGGTGTAAATATCACAGTCCAGGGACCTGTCGGCGACCACAGTCAGAGAAGCAATATTACTTTCCATAGGATAGCCGGTTTTGCTGTTAAATATGATGGTATTTACTGCCTTCTTTTTCAAGGACTCTTTCGTAAATTCCTGATGTTACAACCGACTGGTTCCTTATTTTAATCAGTGCAGCCACATTTCCTCTTGGCAAAAACGGGTTCTGGATTCCCACGTTCCAGTCACTGCCATCGGAGGGGGAATCACCATGTACCAGAACATTGCCCCCCATATCTACCATAGCCGAGACCGCTTCATGATCTTTAAAAAACTCCATGACTTTATCCGCAAAATAGCCCTTGGCTATGGCACCCAGGTCTATTTCCATTCCTTTTTTTTGCAGAAAGACGGTTTTGTTCTCCTCATTCAGCTGTATCGATTCAGGATCTAAAAGTTCCAGCACGTTTTCTATGGACTCTTTATCCGGTACATGTGCTTCGGTAAAACCGATTTTCCAAAGCTTTATTAACGGTCCGATTGCAATGTTTAAAAATGAATTCTCATTCAGACTATGTTTTTTTCCTGTTTTTATCAGTTCATACAGCTCCTCATCCACCTTTTGAGGTTGGATTCCAGCCATTTTTTTAATCATTGCAAGCTGGGAGTGATCACTGTTGGCACTAAAGATCTCATTATAACGGATCAGCATTTCTTCCGCCTTTTCTGCCAGCATCTTAGTTTCTTCTCCCTTAATATAAAGGGAAATTTTTGTTCCCATAAGATATATAATCTTTGTATACTCTGTCATTTCATTCTCCCAGATCGGAATTGTTCTGTCCATGAATCAAAAATGCATTTATCAGGTCATGATCAATGTTGGATAGTTTTCTTTCATTGTGGTATGCTATGAAGTAGTCTAAGCTCAGTTCGTCTATGGGTATCTGATAGAGATTGTATTCCGACGGACTTTCCTTCACATAGACGCTTTCGGGAATAAAAGTGATTCCTAAATTACCAGTGGCAAGTTTTAAAATGGTATTGATCTCTGTGCTCTCCATAATTATGTTGGGTTCAACCTTATAAAGGTTTAGCAATTGATCAATCTGTTTTCTGATGGCAGAACCTTTTGAGGTGAGAACCAGCTTTTGGCATAAGATTTTACTCATGTCGATGCTGCCTTCCGAAATGACGGCTGTATTTTCCTGATACAGATCACTGCAGCGGGGGATCACAGCCCGGTACCTGTGTCTGCCCCAGCTGACCGAGTTTAAGTTGGGTGAAATATTTCTTGAATTTTGCCCAATCCAGAAATCAAGTTCATTGTTTTGGGTCAGCTTCTCATTTTTTTCAGGCAGACTTTCTAACAGCTCTATTCTGCAGTCTGAATGGAGGGTTAAAAAATCGGGCAGAAAAAGAGGTAGAAGATAGGTGCCAAGACTGGGAAGAACCCCTATTTTTATAACCGTTTTGTCAATATCTGATACATCGGAGATTTCCCTTAGCAGCTTTGCATAATTATTTTCTAATGAGGTCAGGTATTGATAATAGATCTTTCCCTGTTCGGTTAACCGATAAGGCAGCTTGTTCCGGGTGATCAGTTCGCAGTTTAATTCATTTTCCACTCGTTTAATCACCTGGGTCAGATATGGTTGAGAAATATAAAGGGATTTGGCAGCCTTACCATAGTTACTGTATTTTAAAATGGCATCAATATAATACAGAATTTCCTGAGAAGAGATTTTCGACATTTTATTCCTTTCTTTGAGAAATAATTTGCTTTTTTTCGATTATTTTTGATTATAACAAATTTGTTATCAAACTTCAATAAATAACTATTAGATAATATAAGAACGTTGTGTTAAAATTATATCAAACACATAAGTACAACTGTGAGAACTTAATGGATAGGAAGGAGATTACTATGAAATATTTAGCAATCGTGGGCACGAATTCAGATGTGTCAACTAATCGCATGCTGCTTCAATTTATGCAAAAACATTTTTCCAGTGAGGCGGAGATTGAATTATATGAAATTAAAGATTTACCAGCCTTTATGGAACCAGAGGATTTAGAAGTTCCTGAAAAGGTAGAGGAGTTATCTGATAAAATCTTAAATGCAGACGGTGTTATTATAGCAACTCCGGGAGTATGATCATGCTATACCTGCAGTTTTAAAGAGTGCTCTTGAATGGATCAGCTATACAAGTCAGGCGCTTACGGATAAGCCTGTTTTGATTGTAGGGGCTTCCCATGGTACACTTGGTTCTTCCCGTGCCCAGGCCCACTTAAGACAGATTCTTGATTCCCCTGAGCTGGCAGCCAGAATTATGCCAAGCAGTGAGTTCCTGTTAGGAAAATCACAAGCCGCATTTGATAATGCCGGAGATTTAATCTATCCGGACAAGTTAACGGAGCTTGATGAAATTTTCAGGGAATTTGTTCTGTTTACGGATATCACGACGAAACTTTTGGCAGAAAAGGCTCAAAAGAAAAGCGCAAAAAAATTCACTTGGCAAGAGTAGGAGGATTCATATCAATGAAATTTATAGCAATTGTTGGAACGAATGCAAAAAAATCATATAATCGTAAACTCCTTCAGTTTATGAAAAAACATTTTGAGTCAAAAGCAGAAATTGAAGTACTTGATATCACAGATGTTCCCATGTTTAATCAGTCTGATAACCAGTCCTACGGTGACGTGATCCAGATGTTCAATAATAAGATCACAGAGTGTGACGGTGTTATTATGGCTACTCCTGAATACAATCATTCCATTCCGTCAGGACTTAAGAGTCTGATTGAGTGGCTGAGCTTTGATCTCCACCCACTTGCAGGCAAGCCGGTAATGATCGTTGGCGCCTCTTTAGGAACACAGGGATCTTCCCGTGCACAGCTTCATCTTCGTCAGATCCTGGATGCACCGGGTGTGGATGCAAATGTAATGCCAGGTTATGAGTTCTTACTGGGCAATGCAAGCAAGGCATTTGATGAAGCCGGTGATCTGGTTAATGAAGGAACCATCGATTTCCTTGATATCTGTTTCCTTCGCTTTATGCGTTTTGCTACCATTTCAAATCAGCTTAATGAGGAAGAGGATTTTTCCTTTACTCCTGGCGAATATGAAGTAAACGCAATCGGTCACAGCGGAAATCTTCCAATGAAGGTATCTTTCAGCGAAAAACGAATTGAAAGCATTAATATAGATACCAAAGGCGAAACCGAAGGTATCGCGGATGTGGTATTTGTCAGAATACCGGACAAAATCATTGAGGGACAGACTCTGAATGTAGATGCGCTTTCTGGTGCATCTGAAACCAGCAACGCTGTAATCGATGGTGTTGCAAAAGCAGTGAAGCTTGCGGGAGTCAACCCTGATATACTTAAGAGACGTCCAAAACCTGCCAGCAGCCGGAACAGACAGGATGAAGAGTATACTTGTGATGTGGTAGTTGTTGGTGGAGGCGGCGCCGGACTCAGTGCGGCTGCCACTGCATTACAGAATGGCTCCAGTGTAATTGTACTTGAAAAATATCCGGCAGTAGGCGGAAATACTATACGTTCCGGTGGTCCGGTTAATGCGGCTGATCCTGAGTGGCAGAGAGAGTTTGATGAAAATCCGGGAGAAAGACATACCATCGAATCATTGTTAGCAACCGATGAGAGCCAGATCCATCCCGAATATTTAGACGATTTCCATGCGCTGAAAGAAGAGTTTGCCAAATACCAGGAAAAATTCGGTACTGGAAAAGGTCATTTATTCGATTCTCCTCTTCTTCACAGAATGCAGACCTATTTTGGCGGAAAGCGTACCGACTTAAACGGCAACACCATCTACGGACAGTATGACCTGGTAAAGATCCTTACTGACAGAGCATTAGAGAGTGTAAAATGGCTGGAAGAGATCGGCGTTGAGTATGACAAGAGCGTTGTATTTGCTCCGGTTGGCGCTCTTTGGCGCCGTGGCCATAAACCAGTGAAAAGCTATGGTACCGCATTTATCCTTGCTCTTACAAAATATGTGGAGGAGCAATCAGGAAAGATTATCACAGATAGTCCTGTAAAAGAATTTATTCTGGAAAATGGCGAGATCGCAGGAGTCATAGCAACTGGTGTCAATGGTCAGAAGATCACAGTCCGTGCCAAAGCAGTTGTACTTGCAAGCGGTGGTTTTGGTGCCAATACAAAGATGTTAAAGGAATATAATACCTATTGGAGTGCCATCGATGACAATATAAGAACCACCAATTCCTTTGCAATGACTGGTGATGGAATCCAGCTTGGTAAATCAGTAGGAGCAGCATTGACAGGAATGGGATTTACCCAGATGATGCCTGTTGCCGATCCGGATACTGGTGAGCTGTTTAGTGGAATTCAGGTACCACCGGAAAACTTTGTAATCGTTAATAAAAGTGGCAGACGTTTTGTAAATGAGTTCTCAGGCAGAGATGTATTAACAAAAGCGGCTATCGATCAGGGCGGATTATTCTATCTGATTGCAGATGATGAGATTAAGAAAACAGCTGCCAATACAAGCCAGGAGAAATTAGACCGTCAGGTAGAGGCAGGTACTTTATTCAGAGCCGATACCATCGAAGAACTGGCAGTAAAAGTTGGTATGGATCCGGAAGTTCTTAAGGAGACTATTATAAAATATAATTCTTATGTAGATGCGGGCTTTGATCCGGAATTCCATAAGGATACATTCAGCCTGAAAGTGGAGAAGGCACCGTTCTATGCAACTCCAAGAAAGCCAGCTGTTCATCACACCATGGGCGGTCTTAGGATCGACACCAATACTCATGTATTAGATGAAAATGGCCAGCCAATTAAACATCTTTATGCTGCAGGAGAAGTTGCAGGAGGTATTCATGCAGGAAACCGTCTTGGCGGCAACGCATTAACGGATATCTTTACTTTCGGACGGATTGCCGGTAAAACTGCTGTTGATGAAATGAAATAGTTGCAGAGATTAAAATAAATATGTCAGTACTCAAAGAGCACGATGACACGCATAAGTAAGTTGCGGTCATCGGCTCTTTTTTGATAACAACTATTTCATCAGGATTCAAAATTTCGGCCTCAGGACCGGCTTAATTTTGGGTATGGTTGGAAAATAAAAAGTATAGTATAATTTACTTCATATATCAGATCTAATACATTGTTACATGTCAAGGAGGAAAAAACGTTGCTTGCTTTCATAATGACGCTTGAAAATGAAATAGATCGGGATAAAGTAACCGAGATTTATGAACTTTACAGCGGAACAATGCTTTACATAGCCAATACAATCTTAAATGAAGTGCATCTTGCAGAAGATGCGGTATCAGAAGCATTTATAAAAATAATTGATAATCTTGAAAAAATTAATATAGTAAACTGTTACCAAACGAGGGGGTTTGTCGTTATTATAGTGAGAAACGTTGCGATTGACATGCTCCGAAAACAGAAGAAGAAGCAAATAGTACCTTTGGAAGAAGATGATTATGGTTTAAGTTATGAAGAACCGGCTTTTGATAATTTTTCAGTTAAGGAAGCCTGTGATAAAATAAAATGCTGTATAGGCAATCTTAAAAAAAGTTATTCAGATATCTTATATCTGAAAGTAGAATTTGATTGCTCATTTGAAGATATAGGTAAAATACTGGGTATCAGTACGGAGAATGCTAAAATGCGCCTTAGCAGGGCACGTAAAGCTCTGAAGAAAGAATTGAAAAAGGAGGGAGTTTATAGTGAGCAGTGAAGACCGGAATAAAGAATTGTTTGATTCGCTGTTGAAAGCAGCCATATCTGATGCACTGAAAGATGAAATGGATGCATTGCCCTCTAATAAAGAATTAAATGAGAAATTTCCAACATCTGAGAATCTGGACAAACGAATAAAAAAGTTGATATTTGAACATAAGATCAAATTTAAAATAAGGTACTTCGTTAAAAGCAACCGTAAAATAGCAGCATGCTTTATGGTAATCATTGTACTGTCGTCTGCCACACTGCTCAGCGTTGAGGCAACGAGAAATGTTATACTCAATACCTTTGTTAATCAGTTTGGAAAATATACGCAAATCCAGTTTCATGATTCTTCAGCCGGCGGGCAGCAAATGGATATCTTCAGACCAGCATATTTGCCGGAAGGCTATAAAAAGGTCTCAGAAGACCTTTATGGAAATTCTGCTCTGCTGGTATATTCCAATGAATCAGATACTGAGATTGTATTTAAGCAGAGAAAGGCTGAAGAAGGAACAGCTTTGGTTGACAATGAAAATACAAATTATACAGAAGTTGATATTTCTGGTAATACAGCATATTTGTTTAAAGCAGTCAAGGATGATAATTACAATGTACTTCTCTGGAAATCACATGATGTAGTTTTTGAATTGACATCAAATGTAAACAGCGATGAATTAATCCGCATGGGTAAAAGTCTGGAAAAATAATTTATTATTTTTCGGAAAAGTGTTACCATATTTTAACTATGGCGTTTATATAGTAGAGGTTATCATTTTATAAAAAAAAGGAGGAAGAAATATGTTAGTTAAAATGAAAAGATGTACCTTTATTATGTGTCTCGTCATATCCTGTTTCCTGATGGGAGGAGATGTGTTTGCCTCAACCGATTATTCCAATGTGCCGGTTAACACTTTAGATCTTCCGGCAGCCCGGTGGGCCAGTACTTCATCTATTGATATCAACCTTTCATTTGATGGAAGCAAGGCTATTTGCGGCGCTTGTGTGCAAGGTTGGTCAGACGTGAAGAATATAACTGGCACAGCGGTACTGTCCAGAAAAAATTCAAACGGTACCTATACCACTGTAAAAACGTGGAACAACTTAAATGTGTCGGGTAACAGGCTGATCTTTGATGGCAGATATTATGTGGCAAGAGGTTATACATATCGGCTGACTATTACTGCTACGGTATATCGTAATGGAGTTGGTGAGACAGTATCCGGTTATTTTGAAAATTATGCAAAATAAAAAGTATTCACGGGGCGTTGTTAGATGAGTGAAATCTTTCTGATTTCATATCAGGAGCAATGCTCCTTTTCCTTTTATAAAAAAAATCAGCCGGTCTGTCTTTTCAGATAGTTCGACTGATTTTTTGACGTACTTTCAAAATATTTATATTTTGTTAATGGTGAGTTTATGAAATGTTTATTGATAAAAGTGTTATCAATTTATAACTATTTCGTTTATATAGTATAGGGGAGAAAAAAACTTATTGAGAAGCCGACTATATTTTAATACAACCAAGGAGAAGACATGGAGAGAAAATTGACAATAGAACTCATGAAACAGTATGAAGATTATTTATTTGAAGAAGAAAAGGCAAAATTAACGATAGAAAAATATAAAAGGGATATCATGAAATTCTATCATTTTTTATCAGGGGATAAAGTGATTGAGAAAAGAAAGGTAATTGAATTTAAGGAATACTTAAAAAATAATTATCAGGTATCAAGTGCGAATTCTATCTTAGTTGCTTTAAACCGTTTTTTGGAATATGCCGGATGGTTTGAGTGTAAAGTTCGTCAGTTTAAAATTCAGAGAACATTATTCTGTAAAAAAGAAACGTATCTTACGAAAAAAGAATATGAAAATCTGATCATAGCAGCAAATGAGGCAAAGGATATTCAGCTGAGCCTTTTAATGCAGACCATATGCAGCACTGGAATAAGAGTCAGTGAACTGCAGTTTATTACTGTGCAGTCACTGAAAACTGGGTATGCACAGATCAATAATAAAGGTAAAGTAAGGGTTATATTTATTCCGAAGCAGCTTATTAAGGTTTTAAGATCTTACTGTGTTTCACAGAAAATAGAAGCAGGTCCGATATTCCTTTCAAAGACAAATTCTCCAATTAATCGGACAATTATCTGGAAAAAGATGAAAGGTCTCTGCCATAAGGCAAATGTTGACGAGAAAAAAGTATTTCCTCATAATTTACGTCATCTGTTTGCGTTTGTTTTTTATAGCCTGGAAAAGAATTTATTACGCCTGGCTGAGGTCCTTGGCCATTCCAGCATTGAAACCACCCGGATTTATACGGCAACTACAGGGGATGAGCATCAAAAGCTCATATCTAAGCTGGATTTGGTGTATGATTACAGTAAATTTAAGAAACATAATGTAAATTATGTTTGCAATATCTAGTAATACTGTAAATAAATTATTACTATATACTTAATATAATACATATTCTAAAGATTTACAAGAGAAACTTAGAAATTTTTGTATAAGTTGGTAAAAAATGGTAATTAATACTAACAAAAACCAGGTATGGTATTAGCCAAGGCATGAAAATCTAAATTCATGCTTTTATTTACCTAAAAACATACCATTTTTGTCCAATATTAGAAAATATACTCTGTTCAGGTAACATAATTTACATTATGTTACCTCTTTTATTATTTATGAAAGAGTACACCAGCGCTGATTATTGACTGTAACAAAAAGGAGTGATGAGATGCAGGAAATCATTGATATTCATGCGCATGTCCTTCCCGGAATTGATGACGGGGCTTCCGATATGGAAGAGGCGAAGGCCATGCTTAAGATGGCTTATAGCAATGGGATTAGTAAGATTATAGTTACTCCTCATTATAAAAGGGGACAAGATCCAAAACAGGTTATGGAATTAAGCAGAAGGCTGCAGCGGGAAGCCCGTAAAATACATAAACGTTTCAACATATATCTGGGACAGGAGATTCTGTACTGTGAAGATATATTGGAGGATTTAAAAGAAAAAAAGGCGCTTACCATGTGTGGTAGTCATTATGTGCTGATCGAGTTTCCGCCTATGGTTTCCTATTCCAGATTGTTTCAGGGTCTTCGAAAAATAATATTGGCCCGTTACATTCCCATACTTGCCCACATGGAGCGTTACCTCTGCCTGCGTGAGAATGGAAGGGTAAAGGAGCTGATCAACTCCGGATGCATTCTGCAGATGAATTACTGCAGTATTACCGGAAGCCTGTTTAACAGACAGGTCCGCTGGTGCAGGCTTCAGATAAAGCAGGGACACATACACATGCTGGGAACCGATATGCATCACCTGAAGGAAAGAACACCTGAGATAGAGAGAGCATTGCTATGGATTAAAAAAAACTGCAGTCTGGAAATGTATCGAAGCCTGACAGGTAGTTATGCCCTGAATTTACTGAAAAAAGAGAATAATAAACAGGAGTGCAAATGAGAACAAATAACATGGATGATAACCAGGAGATTCAAATTGACTTATTGGAATTGTTTTACAAATTAAAGCGGAAGCTGTGGCTGATTATTCTTATAACCCTGTTATCAGGCGTTGGTGCAGGAGTATACAGCAGATATGTTTTAACGCCTCAGTATACATCTACGGCTATGCTCTATGTCCTTTCAAAGGAAACTTCAATGACTTCGCTGGCTGATTTGCAGGTTGGCAGTCAGCTGACTAAGGACTATAAAATCCTGATAACCAGCCGGCCGGTAATGGAAAAGGTAGTAAAATCGCTGGAGCTTAACATGTCATATAAAGATTTAAAGAAAAGAATCAGTGTAACCAATCCCACAGATACCCGCATACTTACATTGGCAGTCCAGGATACGGATCCGGAACGGGCAAAAAATCGTAGATGAAATCGCGCTGACTGCATCTGACTATATTGGTGACATGATGGAAATGGTGGAGCCTAAAGTTTTTGAAGACGGAGAAGTACCATTGGTCAAGACCGGACCTGATAACAAAAAAAATGCCATGATTGGGGCGGCAGCCGGTATGTTCTTTATTTTGGCAGTGCTGACAGCCGGTGTAGTCATAGATGATACTATTCGCACCGAAGAGGATGCCGAGCGTTATCTGGGGCTGACAGTACTTGCTGTTGTTCCCAACCGGGAAGGTTCTCCTGCCAAAAAGATAACACATAAATTCTGGAAGAAAAAAACGGACAAAAAGAAGGAGGGGATAATAAAACATGAGAAATTCAGTGAACCTGGCAAATCTAAAGAAAGGAAATTATAACTATGAGGAAGCAATTAAGACTTTAAGAACAAATATTCAATTTTGCGGCAGTAATATAAAGGTCATTATGTTAGAAAGTGCAGTTCCAAATGAAGGAAAATCCAGTATGTCTTTTTCCCTGGCTTCCTCTCTGGCTCAAATTGGAAAGAACGTTCTCTTAATTGATGCAGATATCAGAAAATCGGTCCTGGTTTCAAGATATCAGCTTGATAAGGAAGTGAATGGATTATCACAGTTTCTCAGCGGGCAAAAAAATAAAGAAGAGATTATATATGAAACGAATTTAAATAACTTAAACATTATATTTTCCGGTCCTTATTCTCCCAATCCGGCAGAGCTTCTGGAGGAACCTGTGTTTTCTCTGCTGATACAGGCGGTAAGAGCAGAATATGACTATATTATCATCGACACACCTCCCATGCTGAATCTGATTGACGGAGCCATCATTGCTAACCACTGTGACGGAGCGGTTCTTGTTATTGAAAGCGGAAAGGTAAGCTACCGCGTAGAACAGAAGATAAAAACAGCTGGAGAAAAGCGGCTGCCGTATTCTGGGAGTGATTTTGAATAATGTCAGTCTGGATAGCGGCAGATACTATGGAAAATACAAAAAATACGGAAAATATGAGGATGAACTCCAGGAGAGTGAATAATAACACGTTTGATAAAGGAGGGGGAGGTTATGGGCAGAAAGATCAGATACTGGATCATGGTAGCGGCGTCTGTAGGTGTAATAGCCTGGTCAGCAGTCCAGATTTACAGCAAAATAAAGCCTCAGCAGACATTGGTTCAGTCTGAGTACCACTGGGATATTCTCGCATGTGAAGTTCTTCTTATCATCGGCAGTTATGCGCTGCTGCTTTTATGGGGAAAAGGAAAATCAGTGAACGGAGCCTGGAAGATGGGAAGGTGGACACATGCTGAGTAAAAACCGGATATTTTACATATTCATAGATTTTGCAGCCATTGTATGCTCCTATGTTCTGGCGATGCTTGCAAAGTTTGCTTCCCTGCAGTCAGCAGAATTTATTATAGGACGCTGGTATGGCGCAGTTCTCGTGATTTTTACATATTTAACTGTGGTCATGTTCTACCAGTCCGGTAAGCCTTTCATGGAACGCTCCCTGTGGAATGAACTGAAAAATATATTTCTGATCAACATGTATATAGCCCTTGTACTGGCGTTCATTTTATATCTTTCAAAGCTGGGAGGGCGGTCTTCAAGAGCTTTCTATCTGCTGTTTTTCTTTTTCAATTATTTCTGCATGGTTCTTGGAAGGATGTATTGTAAATATTTATTGATCTCCCATTATCATAAGCCGGAAAACCGCAAAAAGCTGCTGATTTATGCAAATAGAAGCAATGAATTAAAGGTGATGAATCAGTATGTAAACTCAATGCCATATGACTGTGATGTGGTGGCTGTAGCAATTGTGGATGCGGATCAGGAATCAGGGGAAGACCCGGAGACACAGCTCTATCTGGTGAAAAAGAATGAGAAAGGAAATTATATGGTCATGAGCCGGGACAGTGTTGCAGAGTATTTAAAAAAGCAGGTAGTCGATGAAGCTTTGATTAGTATACCGGATAATAGCAGGCGGTACTTAGATAATTTAATCACCCGTCTTGAAACACTTGGAATTGTTGCTCATATAACTGTAAATACATTTGGCCTGAGTGAAAGAGAAAAGGTAATTAATTATTTCGGAGGAGAACGGGTCCTTACCTATTGCACAAGGGTGTTTGAACCATCGGAATTAATTCTGAAACGTTTGCTGGACATCCTGGGTGGGATAGTCGGAGTGTTTTTTACAATAATTCTGGGGATTTTGGTTGTTCCGGCCATCTATATGGAATCACCTGGTCCGGTTATATTTAAGCAGACCCGGGTAGGGAGAAACGGAAGGCTTTTTTCAATTTACAAGTTCCGGTCCATGTATATGGATGCGGAAGAAAGAAAAAAGGAACTGATGAGCAAAAATCAGATGAATGGCCTTATGTTCAAACTAAAAGATGACCCAAGGATTACAAAAGTAGGTAAGTTTATCAGAAAAACCAGCATTGATGAGTTTCCCCAGTTTTTTAACGTTCTGAAAGGGGATATGAGCCTGGTTGGTACAAGACCGCCCACCATGGATGAATTTGTGAAGTATGAGGAGCACCATAAACGCCGGCTGAGCCTGAAACCGGGAATTACCGGCTTGTGGCAGGTGACTGGCAGAAGCGATATTCAGGATTTTGAAGATGTGGTAAGCCTGGATTTAAACTATATAGATAACTGGTCTATCTGGTCAGATTTACGGATCCTGAGTCAGACAGTAATTGTAGTTATGCTTCATAAAGGGGCTGAATAAATGGAAGGAAGGGAAAAAATGAGAGATACAGCAGTTGTAATTATGGCAGCGGGAATCGGAAGCAGGTATGGAAACGGAATCAAGCAGCTGGAGCCCGTTGGGCCAAATGGAGAAATTATTATGGATTATTCCATTTTTGATGCCCTGGAAGCCGGTTTTAACAAAATTGTTTTTATTATCCGGAAAAATATTGAAAAAGAATTCAAGGAGGTAATAGGCAAAAGAATTGAGAAACTGGCTCCGGTAGAATATGTTTTTCAGGAACTGGACAATTTGCCCGAGGGATTTTTCCTTCCGGAAGGAAGGGAAAAACCATGGGGGACAGGACAGGCAGTATTGGTGTGCAAAGGAATCCTGAAGGAGCCTTTTGTAATAATTAATGCGGATGATTATTACGGTAAAGAGGCTTTTATAAAAATGCATGATTATCTGGTCACCCATGAAGAGTCAATCCCCTTAAGTTTTTGTATGGCAGGTTTCATGCTGGGCAATACGTTAAGTCCCAATGGTGACGTAACGAGAGGGATCTGTTCATTAGATGAAGCAGGAAATCTGTCGTCTGTGACTGAAACATTTCATATTAAGAAACAGGCAGACGGAACGGTCAAAGGTGAGGATGAAAGCGGGAAGCAGATAATTTTATCTGATAATAATCTGGTATCTATGAATATGTGGGGGGTAACTCCCGGATTTTTTACAGATCTGGAAGCCGGATTTATTCATTTCTTAAAAAGCATGAATGATGGTGAAAAAAAGAAAGAGTATTTACTTCCGGTACTGATGGATGACCTGATAAAACATGGAAAGGCAAAGGTGGCGGTTTTAAAAACCAGTGACAAATGGTTTGGAGTTACCTATCAGGAAGATAAAGAAGAGGTGAAAAATCAGATAACACGTATGATTGAGGAAGGAAAATACAGTGTGGATCTGTATCAAACAGTCAGATGGTTCTGGAATAATCGAGCTGGTGAAACCCTATAGGGTTAAATAATGCCAGATAAATGGAGGTGCACAAGATGTATAAAATAGCAGTTGCCGGGACAGGGTATGTGGGGTTATCCAATGCAATTTTACTGGCGCAGCACAACGAGGTACAAGCAGTAGATATTTTAGAAGAAAAGGTTGCTGTTATCAATAACAGGAAATCCCCGATCATGGATAAAGAGATTGAAGAATATCTGGCAGCAGGAAATCTAAATTTAACAGCAACAACAGACGGAGCTGCTGCTTACAGGGATGCTGATTACGTCATTATTTCCACCCCGACAAATTATGATCCGGTAAAGAATTACTTTGATACCAGTTCTGTAGAAACGGTGGTTGAACTGGTCATAAAGACCAATCCGGATGCAATTATAGTGATTAAATCCACAGTTCCCGTAGGGTATACAAAATCTATAAGAGAAAAATATAAATGTGAGAATATTATTTTCAGTCCTGAGTTTTTAAGAGAAGGAAGGGCACTCTACGACAATCTGTATCCTTCAAGGATTATCGTGGGTGCACCGAAGGAGGATAAAAGACTTAAGAAAGCGGCAGAGACGTTTGCAGGATTGCTGGCAGAGGGAGCAGTCAAAGACAAGATTCCCATCCTTTTAACCGATTTAACGGAAGCGGAAGCCGTGAAGTTGTTTGCCAATACATATCTGGCTCTCAGAGTCAGCTTCTTCAATGAATTAGATACCTATGCTGAGATGAGGGGGCTGGATACGCAGCACATCATAGAGGGAGTGAGCCTGGATCCCAGAATTGGCAATTATTATAATAATCCCTCCTTTGGTTACGGCGGGTACTGCCTGCCCAAGGATACGAAACAGCTTGTGGCTAATTATTACGACGTGCCCCAGAATATTATGAGTGCGATTGTGGAAGCAAACAAAACCAGGAAAGACTTTATTGCAGACAGGGTTTTACTAAAGGCCGGGTATTATACATACGCAGATAATAGCGGATTTGATCCCGGTAAAGAAAAGCGGGTTGTTATTGGAATATTCCGGTTAACGATGAAGGCTGATTCTGATAATTTCCGGCAAAGCAGCATTCAGGGAGTTATGAAACGCATCAGGGCAAAAGGAGCGGTAGTTGTTATTTACGAACCGACGCTCAAAGACGGCAGTACGTTCTTTGGCAGTCTGGTTTTAAATGACCTTTCTAAATTTAAGAAAATGAGCAGTGCAGTCATTGCAAACCGCTATGATTCCGTATTGGATGACGTGAAGGAGAAGGTATATACAAGAGACTTATATAAAAGAGATTGATGATAATCGGGAGATGGGAAAATGAGAAAAGAAACTATGAAAATTTGCCTTGTGGGATCATCAGGCGGTCATCTGACTCATTTATATATGCTGAAATCATTTTGGCAGGACAAAGAGCGGTTTTGGGTGACTTTTAATAAAGACGATGCAAAAAGCCTGTTAAAGGATGAAAAAATAATATCCTGTTATTATCCTACAAACCGCAGCTTAAAAGCATTGGTCATTAATACGCGGCTTGCCTGGAAGACCATCCGGAAAGAAAAACCGGATATTATCATCTCTTCGGGGGCAGCTGTTGCAGTTCCGTTCTTCTATATAGGAAAGCTGTTCGGAGCAAGGCTGATATATATTGAGGTTTATGACCGGATTGATAAGTCTACCATGACCGGTAAAATGGTATATCCGATCACGGATAAGTTTATTGTCCAGTGGGAGGAGATGAAAAAAATATATAAAAAGGCAATTAACCTGGGGAGCATATTTTAATTATTTACAGGGGGCAGATGAATGATTTTTGCGACGGTTGGAACACATGAACAGCCATTTAACAGGCTGCTTGAAGAAATTGACAGATTAAAAGAAACTGGGATCATCCTGGAAGATGTAATCATTCAAACTGGTTACAGTACCTATGAGCCACGGTATTGTGAGTGGCATAAGCTGCTTCCTTATGACGACATGGTGAAGAATGTTGAACATGCACGAATCGTGATTACACACGGCGGCCCGGCCAGTTTTATTATGCCGCTTCAGATCGGAAAAATTCCGGTAGTAGTTCCGAGACAATATGAGTTTCATGAGCATGTAAACAATCATCAGGCCCAGTTTACAAAAGCGGTTAAGGAGAGATACGGAAACATTATTCCTGTTTATAATATCTCAGAACTTGCAGATGTGATTGTAAGGTATGACAGCATTATTTCCAGTATGCCGGCAGGAATTATGAGTAATAACGGAGCATTCAATAAACAGGTAGAACTGCTTGTTAAGGGATTGTTCAGAAATGACCAGGAGACTGAACGATGGCAAAAGTAGGAATTTTATCCATGCAGAGAATTGTAAATTACGGTTCTTTTTTACAGGCTTACGGGCTAAAGATGCTATTGGAAAAATCAGGACATCATGTGGAGTTTGTGGATTATCACACTGGAAAACCGTTAATTTCCCAATCACGGTTTCAAAAGCCGGGACCATTTTTTAAAGTCCGGAAGGTGTTTAATGCATTTCAGTATGATGCTTCATGGAAGCATCGGATTCAGTTTGTTTTATATAAAAAGCAATATGCCGGAAAGTATCTGCCTATTCTTGGAATTACACCGGTAATGAATTATCTGCCGGATTTAGATGCATTGGTGATCGGCAGTGATGAGGTTTTCAATTGTATTCAGTCCAATCCCAATGTTGGCTATTCTTTGGAATTATTTGGAAAAAACCAGAGGGCAAAAAAATTATTGACCTATGCAGCTTCTTTTGGAAATACAACAATGGAAAAATTAAGACAGTATCACAAGGACAGGGAGATCGGCTGGTATTTAAAAAGATTTGATGCCATATCGGTCCGTGACAGAAACTCAGGCCGCATAGTAAGGGAATTAACAGGTGTAACACCGGAATATCACCTGGATCCAGTTTTGGCGTATGACTACATAGGGGAGTGCAGGCTGATTCCCCAAATAAAGACAAAGGAACGGTATCTGATTCTTTATGCGTATTCCGGAAGAATTTCCAGAGAAATAAATGACTGGATTTTTGCTTATGCAAAAAAGAAGGGAATAAAGGTTTATTCCTTTGGCGGAATCCACAGATGTGCGGATCATTTCATCGATTGTTCTCCGTTTGATGTGCTGGCATATTTTCAGAATGCAGAAGCGGTTATTACAGATACCTTTCATGGGACCATATTCTCTATTATAACAAAACGGAAATTTGTAACGATAATCTGTAAAAGTACAGGTGATTCCTACGGAAATGAGGAAAAACTGAGTGATCTGCTTGAGAGGACCGGACTTCCTGACCGGGTATCCGGAACTGTCGATGAGATTGAAGCAGTTTTGGAAAGAGAAATTGATTACACAGCGGTTGACAAGATTATAAATGCGGAGCGGGTGAAAACTCTGGATTATCTGAAGAAGCAGATTGGCTGTTACGGTGAGGAAAAGCATGGATAATATAATGAAAATCGGGAAGGCGTGTGTTGGCTGCAGAAGCTGTGAACTGTCCTGTCCTCAGACATGCATACGTTTTCAGCCGGATCAGGAAGGCTTTTTATATCCGTCCGTAGATGAGACGCTATGCACCCAATGCGGAGTATGCTTAAGGAAATGTCCGGCTTTTGATTTTAAGCCTCAGGGGCGCAGACCGGTCCGGATATTAGGACTGAAGAATAATGATAAAAGCGGATTATACAATCTGCTTCCGGGGGTGCTTCAGACCTGTTTGCCCGTTCTGTCATTCAGGCGGGAGGCTGCGTTTATGGCTGTGCTTATACGGAACAACTGGAAGTAAAGCACATAAAGGTTGATAAGGCAGAGGATCTTTATCGCATACAGTCATCAAAATATGTTCAGTCAGATGTAAATGATTGTTATCAATCAGTAAAACATGAACTGGATAAAGGAAGGTTCGTTCTGTTTACAGGTACGCCCTGTCAGGCGGCCGGACTGTATCAGTATCTGGGAGTCAGATCCCGTGATAATCTGTTCACTCTGGATCTTATCTGCCATGGAGTCCCCTCGCCGGAATTTTTAAGAAAGTATTTCGAGTATCAGGAAAAAAAGCTTGGAGAGAAGCTGGAGCATTTTAATTTCCGTTCAAAAGAAAAACGGGGTTGGGGCACCCAGTATCTGTTAAAGACAAAGACCAAAACAGAGAGGAACCTCCTTTCTCTTGATAAATACGGAAAGCATTTTATAAATGGGGATTGTTATCGGGAGTGCTGCTATGAATGCAGATATGCCAGTATTGACCGGGTCGGTGATATTACTGTGGGGGGATTTCTGGGGGGTGGAAAAAATTAATCCCGGATTTGCGTCGGCGGCTGGAGTTTCGGCAGTTCTGATCAATTCTCTGCAGGGAAATAAATTATTTGAAAGGGTGAAAGGACAAGCCAGTGTAATAGAAACCAATCTGGAGGCAATTCTTCCAAAGCAGGGAAACTTGCAGCATCCGACTCGCAGACCTCCAGGGAGGGATGGCTTTTATGAGAGAATTCAGGACGAAAAATTTATAGATAATCTAAAGGTGGGAGTCTGCTTGAAGGAAAGACTGAAAGCACTTCTTCCGGGAAAGCTTGTTCAAATACTGAAAAGTGTGATTTAGAAGGAGGACTCTGTTTGCGGGTTTTAGTAATTAATACAACGCCATTTACCTATCAGGGAATTGCCTGCGTCATTCGCAACTATTGCTTTCGGATAAACAGTCCGGGGCTGGAACTACAATATGCAGTATTTGATCTGCATCCGGAACTGGAGAAAGAATTGAAACAATCCGGTCTTGTTTATTACAGGCTGGCCAGCAGAAAGGATAATTCCAGGATATATTTTAAACAATTAAAGCTTCTTTTAAATGGACATTTTGATTGTGTCCATATTCATGGGAACAGTGCAATGATGCTGCCTGAACTTGTATTAGCAAAGAACTGCGGGATTAAAATACGGATTGTGCATTGCCATAACACAACTTGTAACAATCCTCTTTTAAATAGTCTGCTGCTTCCGTTGTTTTACAGATTAAGCACATGCAGACTGGCCTGCAGTGAAGAAGCTGGGAACTGGCTGTATAAAGGCAGATCTTATACTGTTTTAAATAATGCGATTGATACGGAAGTGTTTCGCTTCGATGAATTAAAAAGAAATAGAAACAGAAAAGAACTGGGTTTGGAAAATCAATTTGTAATCGGTCATATAGGCCGGATCAATGAACAGAAAAATCATAAGTATCTGGTGCGGGTTTTTAAAGAATTTCATGACCATGTGCCGGATAGCAAGCTGATTTGTATAGGAGAAGGTGCATTGCGGCCAGATCTGGAGCAATTGATTTCAGATCTGAAACTGGAGGAACATGTCATGCTGCTGGGGGAGCATAAGAATGTGGAAAATCTGTTAAATGCAATGGACTGCTTTGTTTTTCCTTCTAAGTGGGAAGGGCTGGGAATGGTGCTTTTAGAGGCTCAGGCTGGGGGCCTGCCATGCATTGCTTCAGATGCGGTGCCAGGTGAAGCGGATATGGGATTGACCAGGTATCTGCCGTTAGGAAATATGGCATCCTGGTGCCGTGCAATTGAGGATATAAAAAACAGAGAACAAAACAGATGCAAAACCAGTGAGCTGTGTATCCGGACATTAAAACACAAATCATACGATTTGAATGAAAATATAAAACAATTGGTTCAAATCTATTTGGATATTTCACATGCAGGAACATAAGGAGGTAACCGTGAAAATAGCAGGTTTAACTTGGTGGAGAAACAACTATGGTTCTGTACTGCAGGCATATGCTCTGCAACGTGTAATGAATGAATTTGAAAATATTGATTATGAAATATTGAATCAGTATAGCGGGAAAGTGGCCTCCGTAGATAATTTTTCCATAAAATCAAGTCCTTTGGTATCAGGAAAACCATTCACAGGATTGTGTGGAAATTTGGCACTAAAAAGCTAAGGGACCGTAATCGGGCGCTTCAGAAGTTTGTGGATGAGGAGCTTAAGTTATCCCATAAGCGATATAAGGTGAATTATATTGGTTCGGCTAATGGATACTACGATGGGTTTATCTGTGGCAGTGATCAGATCTGGAATCCGGAATTAACCTCTTTAGACAGTATTTACTGGCTGACATTTGTAAAGACTGGCAAATTAAAAATTGCATATGCGCCCAGTATAGGAATTGATCAGGCTACAAAAGAACAGAGAAAAATGATCAGAGAGAATTTAAACACGTTCAATGCAGTTTCCTGCCGGGAGGAAAGCGGACGCAATCTTATTTCTTCCATTATGGGAACAGAAGACTGTGAAACCGTTTTAGATCCCACACTTCTGGCGGAACGTTCTGTTTGGGATCATATTTGCCCTCCCAGGCGTTTTACGGAAAAATATATCTTTGTCTATTTATTAAGAGGGACAAAACAGCAGCGTAAATTAATAGAACTATATGCTTGTTTTATCAATTTAAAAATAGTAACAATGCCTTTTCTGGATAATGAACATATCAATAAATATGATAGTAAATTTGGTGATATAAAATACTGGGATGCGTCTCCTTCTGATTTTATCAGTGTCATTCGGTATGCGGAGGCTGTATTTACAGATTCATTCCACTGTATGATTTTCAGCTGCCTGTACCACAGGAAATTTTATTTGTTTCCCAAAATCGGTGCACACCAGATGAACCGGTTAACCGATTTGCAGGATATGCTCCATATTCCGGCAAGAATGCTTGAAGAAAATGCGACAGTGAGAGACTTATTAAGTATGGAAGCCATAGACTGGAACCTGGTGGACGACATAATAAGGGAAAAAAAAGAATGAAATCAAAGTCTTATTTGAAAAAGGCTTTGGGAGTGACATGATTGTTGGTGGTGTCTGATGAAAACAAAGGTATATGCTTTTAAAAATACGGATACGGAAGTGATGAGAAGTACTTCCGGCGGTGCATTTATAGGGATCTGCAATGCGTTTGAGTTCTTACATAAGAACCGTAAAAAATATATTTACGGCGCTGAACTGACAAGCAGCTTAAAAGTGCGGCATACGGGTGTTACTTCTGCAAAAGAATGCAGTATTTTTCAAGGTTCTAAATATGTGAAAAGTGACTGTAAAGATTGTTACGCTGAGATTGCCAGTCAATTGAAAAATGGCTGTTTTGTATTGTTTTCCGGTACTCCGTGCCAGGTAGCAGCGCTTAAAACTTATATTGACAGGGAAGGAATAACAAAAGATCAGCTTTTTACGGTTGATTTGATTTGTCATGGAACACCAAAAACACGGGTATGGAGTGATTATAAAGAGTGGCTGGAAAAAAAGGTTCATGCAGGATTAAAAGAATACTCGTTCCGTTATAAGCCGGAGGGCTGGAAGGCATACCCGGCCCGTGCATGTTTTGATAATGGGGTGGTATTAAAGAATACGGCTTTACTGTCTGTATTCTCCCGTCTGCATATGACCGGTTATATCACGGCCAAAGCCTGCTTTTCCTGTCCGTTTTCTAACATGGACAGACCAGGTGACATTACTTTGGGAGATTTTTGGGGAATTGAAAACATGAATACTAGAATCCCATGGAAATACGGTGTATCTCTCATGCTGGTTCATACAGAAAAAGGAATGGAATTAGTAAAGGGCTTGTCAGATATGGCACAAAAGAACCAGGAATTGTTTTTGGAGGAGGTGAAAAGCCAGGAATACAGGAAATACCAGCATAATCTCAGCAGCCAGACAGAGAAACCAAAGCTTTATGATGAATTCTGGAAAGATTATGATCAGACCGGTTTTGAAGCCGTCATAAAGAAGTATATAAACTATGGCATGAAATATAAAGTGGTGTTTCTTATTAAAAAGTTTATAAGAAAAACTCCTTTCATACATTTGTATCGAAAGAAACGGCGGGGAAAAATACGGTAATAAAAAACACATGAAAGGAACAGGAATGTACTATGAGGATTCTAATTGTAAATACATTTTATTATCCAAATATGCAGGGCGGGGCAGAACAAAGCGTTAAATTGCTGGCTGAGGGGCTTGTAAAAAAGGGGCATGAGGTTGGAATTTACAGCGTGGATTTAAGAGATGGTATTTGTGAAGCAGATATACATAATGGTGTTAAGATATACCGGTTCACAACCAATGATTTTAATTTGTACCGGTTTAGCTATGATAAAAAAAACGTGGGTAAATTTGAAAAAAATCCAGCAGAAGTTACTCTGCTATTGCAATGTGAAATGCAGGAAAGATTTTGAATTTGTCTGCAAGGAGTTTAAACCGGATATTGTTCATACCAATACCATTTATGGGATGTCGTACCTGATTTGGAAAGCTGCATATAAATATAAAATTCCCATTGTACATACCATCAGGGACATCGCCATTGTATCTCCGGTTCAGTATGGCCATAAAGCCAATCCTGTCATACGGCTGATACACAGGTTCTATATGCGTTCCTTTACAGAATATGTTTCCTGTGTTACCGCTCCTTCCAGATATACCCTTGAAACCTCCCTTGCAGCCGGTTGTTTTAAACGTGCCGAAGTAAAAAAATGCATTTTTAACAGTGTAGCCATTAATCACAGTGAGACAGAAGCAATCATGAAAGAAAAGCAGGATCGTACATCACCCCACATTAAGTTTATGTATGCAGGACGTCTTGTGTATTTTAAAGGTATTGAACATATGATCCGGGCTTTTGAAAGCATGCAGTACAAAGATTGTGAGCTTTATATCTGCGGAAATGGGGAAATGGAAGAATATGTGAAAAAATGCGCTGCACAAAATCCCCGCATTGTATTCTGTGGAAAGCTTGACAATGAGAGGCTGGCGGAAAAATATAAAGAATGCGATATCCTTATCGTTCCTTCTGTATGGCCGGAGCCGTTTGGCCGGGTACTGATAGAGGGAAATAAATACGGTCTTCCGGTGATTGCCGGCCGCTGCGGCGGAATGCCTGAGATTATTGAAAATACACATGGCGGGGAAACTTATGAAGCCGGAGATTCCGGCAGGCTGGCTGAATTAATGGATCATTTAACAGAACGGAAACGTTATAAGAAGTATTTTAATTCCATACTGCAAACCATTGATATTTATAATATAGACCGGCAGATAGATAAATTTGAACAGGTATATAATGAGATTTTAAGGCGGTGAGATAATATATGGATATTGTTTTTGTGATTCTTCACTATACTGCGATCAATATGACAATCAGCTCTGTTGCCTCCATACGCAGATATATTGACACGGGTAACTATAAAATAATTATTGTTGATAATTGTTCCCCGGATGATTCATGGAGAGAACTGAATGTAATTCTGGGGCTGGATACTGATATAATTTTGCTTCACAGTGATGCTAATGTTGGATTTGCAAGGGGCAATAATATAGGATTTTCTTACGCAAAAGAAAAGTTTCATCCGGAATTTCTTGTTTTAATGAATAATGATGTTCATTTAATTGAGAACGGGATTTATAAAAAATTAAAGCAGAAATATAAGGAGACGGATTATGCTGTTCTGGGCCCTATGATTATTACCGGTGAAGGCAGCATCTGTTCCTCACCTCTGCGTAAGGAACTGCTTACGGTTCAGGGAGCCAGGCGCTCGGTCCGGAGATATTACCGTTTATTAAAATTAAACTTCTTTGGTCTTGATAAGTACTACCGGTGGCTGATGCCAAAATTTCATGAGCATATACCCCAGTTTTCTGTGGAAGAACGGCTGGTTTCCCATGAAAATGTGGGGATTCATGGCTGCTTTATGGTTTTTTCCCGGAAATACAGCTCCAGATTTGATGGGCTGGATCCCAGTACGTTTCTATATATGGAAGAAGATATTCTTTTCCTGCATTTAATGAAAAATAATCTGAAATCCATATATTGTCCTGAAATCACTATTTACCATAAAGAAGATGCTTCCACGGATTCTGTACTAAAAAGCAGTCATAAAAAGAATGGGTTTGTGTATAGAAATTGTATCAATTCCCTGAAAAGCTATTTAAAGATTTTAACTACATATGAAGAAAAGGAAAATTGTAATGGCTATAATGGGCAATAAATTTTTATTAAAAAATTTCACCATCGATGTTTTCGCGTTTCTTGTTATGTTTCTGCCGAGGCGATTATATTTTTTCGGTGCATTTAGTTATCGGATCGTAATTTTATTTGTCTTTGTTCTCTGTCTCATACTTAGGAAAGGCAAACTATCCATCTCCAATACGATCATTGATATTCCCATGATACTATATTTTGTAATTGCCGGAATTATTTCTTTTGCACATTTACAATTTTCTACAGGCATTGGTTATTTTATTGATACATGTCTGATTTTGATTCTGATCTATAATTTATTGCAGAATGAACAGGATATAAATAGGTTTATCAATGTATTTCTGCTTTTTTTATCCATCTATGCAGCTCTGGGAATTCTTGAGTGTTTAACAGGATTTAATATATGGGATCTGGTACATTCTACCGGATATCAAAGATACAGATTTGGTTTATACAGAAGCTATGGTTCAAGTACAAATTTTACGAATAATGGTGCATTTCTGATGCTGTGCTTACCAATTGTTGTATGGAAAATGCAGCAGGAAGAGGCTCACAAAAAAAGATATGGGGTTATTTACGGGTTCGTACTCCTTAATATACTTGCAACACTGACCAGATCAATTATTTTATGTACAATCTTACTGCAATTTATCTGGTTACTAAAATCGGGAATGATTCAATTTATTAAAAAACATTTTGTGCAGGTTATGGCAGCAGTAACGGCTGTGGTTCTGGTGGTTAATATTCCGGTTGTATCCCATTTTTTAAATCAATTTATTTCCATGTTTGTTGCTTTGTATGATTATGAAACTGCGAATGAAATTTCAGATTCCTTTGGTTCGAATGCAAATGGGATCGGGCAGAGATTTTTATTATATACCTGGATATTTGAAGCAGTGAAAGATAAACTTTTATTCGGATTAGGTCCGAATTGCCCGTTCGAATATGTCTTTATGACGATGACCGGTAAACGAATGATTAAGACTTCAATTGAAAATCAATATTTAGTACATCTATACCGGTATGGTATGGCAGGTTTAACAAGTTATCTGTTTATGTTAATTAGTATTATCTCCAGATTGTGGAAGAACATGGAAAATAATCTTACTGGGAAAGGCAGGAAATGTACATTTGGTTTCATGATTTTAACTACAGCCCTTATTTACTTTATAAGCGGTCTGTCTTTTGCTGCATCAGATGATTTTCGGATGTTGTTTCTTATATTATCGTTATTGTCCATTGCCAGCTTATAAAACGAGGAGAACCTGCGAATGATGAATTATCTAGTGAAATATAAAAAAAAATGGAATGCCATGTCTCCGGTTGCGAAATCTTCCTTGGCGATGATATTTGCTAAATTTTTTCAAAAAGGCCTGAGCATGATCAGCGGGCCTGTTTTTACCAGAATCATGTCACCATCAGAATATGGTATCATCTCAACATTTACATCCTGGCAAAGCGTGCTCTATATTATTGCCACGTTAAATATGGCCAGCGGTGTTTTTAATAATGGAATGATCGATTTTAAAAAAGACAGGGAATCGTTTACTTATTCCATCATGTGCCTGGCTAATCTGTGTACGTTTCTATGTATGGGTGTTTATTTTTTGTTTTACAGGTGGTTAAATCCTCTGTTTAGTATGCCTGCCAGTCTTATGGCGGTCATGCTTTTATACTTTATTTTTACCCCGGCTTATAATTACTGGATGGGAAAGCAGCGGTTTGAGTATAAATATAAAGGGATTACTGCTGTTACCATAGTGACATCCTTACTTTCATTCGTGTTATCGATTGCTTGTGTACTGATAGCATCGGATCAGTATAAGGCTGTAACAAAAGTAATGGCAGCTGAGTCTGTTTCCATAGGCATCGGTGTTTTCTTTTTTATTTCCATAATAATAAAAGCAAAGGGGAAAATTAAATTCGCTTATTGGAAATATGCATTGGAATTTAATCTGCCGTTGATTCCCCATTATTTGTCCATGTATGTTCTTTCAAGCTCTGACCGGATCATGATCAGTAAATTAATTAATACAAGTGCAACCGCTGTTTACAATGTTGCTTATACAGTGGCAGGTATCATGTTGATTTTCTGGAATGCTGTAGATGCATCTTATGCTCCCTGGATCTATCAGCAGATGGAACGGAAAAATTATCAGTCAATCAAAGTCAGAGGGAATCAGGTACTTTTGTTTTTTTTCGGACTTACCATATTATGTACTTTATTTGCGCCTGAAATTATCTTCATTTTAGCGCCTGAAAGTTATCACAATGGAATTTATGTAATTCCGTCGGTGGCAGCAGGAGTATTTTTTACAGCCTGTTATTCTTTATATATGAGGCTGGAGCTGTATTTGAAAAAAACAAAAACAGTAATGGCAGCCACATGTTCGGTTGCAGTTTTGAATTTAGTTCTAAATTATATATTTATTCCTTTATTCGGATTTATTGCTGCAGGATATACAACACTGGTCTGCTATGGGCTGCTGGCATTTTTTCATTATTGCTGTGTGAAGCATTTAGGTTTTAGTCATGTCTATGATAATAAACGAATTTTAGGTTTATCCTGTTTTGTGGTTTTGATTACGGTAATTATTTCAGAAATTTACAGCTACATGTTAATCCGTTACAGTTTAATCACAGTACTTGGATTGATAATGGTAATAAAAAGAAAAGAAATTGTTAAAATGCTAAAAATATAAGTGAAAGGCCGGGGAGTAATACATATGAAAATTGGAATCTTAGGTTTGCTGTTTCATGCAGGCAATAAGGGCTGTGAAGCTCTTTCCTATGCTTTTTTATATCTAATTGATGAGATCGCACAAAGGCAGAACGATAAAATAGAGATAACCATACTAACAACGTTTCCGACAAAGAAATTTATAAAAGCAAAAGGAAACTACAAAACGTGCATGAGGGAATTTCTTCCAAAGTATACCTATAAAAATTTAAATATTAGATTTTGCTTTTATAAAATGGTTTGGGGCAAATACATGATTTCATCTGAGGTAAAGAAATGCGATGTTGTATTTGATTTTACTGCAGGAGATAGTTTTACAGATATCTATGGACGCAGGCGCTTTTTTGTACGAACTGCTTTAAAACAGAAAATCATTGATATGGGAATTCCACTGGTGCTTGGAAGCCAGACAATCGGTCCGTTTCAGGACATAGATGTCAGGGATATGGCTGTAAAGGTCATAAGTGGCTGCAAAGAGGTGTATGCCCGCGACCAGTTATCAGCAGATTATACGTTTAAAATAAGCGGAAGAAAACCGGTCCTGACTACAGATGTGGCATTTGCTCTGCCCTATACAAAAAGTGAACATGAAAATAATATTGTAAGCATTGGATTTAATCCCTCCGGTTTGCTGTGGAATGGTGGTTACACTGGAGACAATCAATTCGGACTCACTGTGGATTATCAAAAATATTGCAGGGAAGTTATACGAAGTCTCTTGAAAAAATACAAAGTTTTTTTAATCCCCCATGTTTTGTCTTATCAAACCGGCAATGTGGATAATGATCTGATTGCAGTAAATGCATTAAAAAAAGAATTTCCGTCTTTGGTTGTGATTGATGGTTTTACCACCCCTATGGAAGTAAAGTCTCATATTGCACGTATGGATGGGTTTATTGCGGCACGCATGCATGCGGCAATCGGGGCATTTTCCGCAAATGTAGCCTGTGTCCCGTTTTCTTACAGCCGGAAGTTTGAAGGATTATTTGACAGCCTGGGATATGGCAGGGTCATACATGGATGCTCGGATACCACTGAATCAGCAGTAGAAAAAACCCTGGACTGGATAGAGAAGCATGGGGAACTTAAAAAAGAGGTCATTGCGTGCAACCGACTGGCAAGTGAAAAAACCAATCAATTAAAAGATAACCTTAAGAAGCTGCTTTATGGGGAGGAGTGATGTGATGTATACGGAATTCTGTACAGGCTGCGGTTTGTGCATATCCCAAAAGAAAGCACAATGGGAAAAAGATAAAAATGGATTTTTAAACGCGGTCAGCAATGATAAAGCCTTTCATTCATTTTGTGATAAAGTTTGTCCGGCCGGTGGAATGCAGTGCCGGGAGTTGGAAGGGAACTGTATGGGGGCACAATACCGGTGTCTATCTGTCACATTCTACAGATGAGTCCATCTGGTTTGAGGCCTCCAGCGGAGGTGTTCTGACTTCATTGTGCTTATTTTTGCTGGATAATAAAATGGTGGATGGAATTATACAGACAAAAATGGATCCGGACAATCCAATCGGTACGAAGACCTCCTTAAGCAGAACACGGGAAGAATTACTGGATTGCTGTGGTTCAAGATACTCGGCTTCGTCTCCGTTATGGGATATAAATGATTATTTAAATGGAGATGAAACATATGCATTTGTAGGAAAGCCCTGCGATGTGACTGCTCTGCGCAATTTTGCAAAAATAGATGAAAGAGTCAGTGATCATATCAAATATATGTTTTCATTTTTTTGTGCGGGCGCACCAAGTGAACAAGCTAATATCCAGCTTTTGGATAAGATGGGGTGCGGCAAAGAGGGGTGTGTTTATTTAAGGTACCGGGGCGATGGATGGCCTGGCTATGCAACGGCCATTGACCGGTACGGTGCGACGTTTCAATTGGATTACAGAAGTGCGTGGAGGGATACGCTGGGCCGGGATATACGTAAAATGTGCCGGTTCTGTCTGGATGGGATCGGAGAAATGGCGGATATCAGCTGCGGAGATGCCTGGTATTTGGGAGAAGATAACAAGCCGCTGTTTTCGGAAGCTGCGGGAAGAAATGTTGTCTTTTGCAGGACCCAGTGTGGAAAAGATTTGTTTTTTAAAGGCATCGGAAGCCGGTTATTTGACGAAATCGGATTACCCTGAATTTGAAAAGGAACTGCCTTTGTATCAGTCGTACCAGTATGAGAGACGTACAACAATGGGAACAACCATACTGGCTTTAAAAGTAATGGGGAAAAGGTATCCCAAATATAGTGCTGAGCTTTTGAAATCCTATGGGAAACGAGTTGGATTAAAACATAAGATCAGCCGGTTTAAGGGTACCATTGAAAGAATTTCAAAGAAGAAGCTATAAAACGTCATAGAAAGAGGACCAATATAATTGATTGCGTATATTTTAGAAGATATGAAACAACCGGTTTCCTATTTAATATCGGGAATTGGAGCAGCCATTTTGGCATATATCTTTATGAAATGGATAAGGTGCTGTCTGGGAAAAAAACGGAAAAGAAAAAAGGACAGCATCAGCCTGTTTCTTTGGGTGGCATACTTGGTAGTACTTGCAAGAACAGTTTATTTTTGCAGACCTTCCTTATCGAGGAATAAAGTAAATATGGCAATGATGGGTACATGGGGCACATCATTGCGCTCCCATGTCTATGTAATTGAAAATCTTATGTTATTCATACCTTTTGGTATATTATTACCCTTATGCTTTCCAAAAGCCCGAAAAAGCCTGATTTGCATCTTATCGGGCTGCTTATTAAGTATTTTTATAGAAACAGTACAATACATGACCCAGAGAGGGAACTGCGAACTGGATGATGTAATCATGAATACTTTAGGGACGTTAGTTGGCTGGCTGGTTTTTACTGGTTTAAAAAAAGTAAAATATCGTATATTACTATGAACACTAGGTTACGAAAACTCATTTAAATTTGTTTAAAAGTACTAAAAAGTAACAAAAATGCAAATATTGCTATTCTATTTCTCATTTATGCCGATAAAAGTAAGAGACAAAAACAGAGGAGTGGGAGTATGAAATCAACGATAAAAAAGATTGTTATCATTGTTTTGGCAGTATTTGCTGCATTGTTAATTGGTGGATACTTACTGATATCCAGCGCCTTGAAAAGAGAGAAAGTCCAGCCTATGAATTTCACACAAAATCTGGATTTAAAGAAACCAGACCCGGTAAAAGATCAGCCTTCGGTTTTATTTTTGGGAAACAGTATGACGTATACCAATGACCTGCCGTCTGTATTTGCACAGTTAAGCCAAAGCGGTGGATTTATGGCTGATGTATATGAACTGACAGAAGGTTCCTATCGTCTGGAATATTTTGCTGACCGGGAGGATGAAGTTGGAAGCAAGGTTTACGATGCACTGGAAAATTACACATGGGATTATGTGATTTTACAGGAGCAAAGCGGAATTGCCACCATGGGAGAAGAAACCATGTATTCAGCGGCCAGAACCCTTAATTCCCTGATCCGCCAGGCACAGGGAGAGCCGGTATTTCTCATGACGTGGGCTTTTAAGGAAGGGATCTCAATTGATCTTCTGGCAGGGCTTAAATATAGGGAGTCCAGAGATGAGATGCAGACAGAGATAGCCAGCCATTATATCAATATCGCAAAAGAGCTGGATGCCATGCTGGCTCCTGCTGGTATCGCTTTCATGAGATGTACCTCCCAGTTTCCGGAGATTGAGTTATGGGATGAGGATGAAAACCATCCGTCACCAGCAGGTACTTATCTTTCTGCCTGTGTTTTATATAACACTCTTTATGATCAGTCACCGGAGGGGCTTACATACCTTGGAGATCTGGATGAGCAGACAGCTGGGAAACTACAGCTGATTGCATCTGGTATCAAATAGTATAAATTATAAAATTGGAGAGAATTAGTATGAAAAGCAAATGGAATGTTACAGTAAACGGAGTGAATCATGAGATAGCATTTAAACCGGGAGCTTTTAAAGCAAAGGCAGTCGTTGATGGTGTTTCAACCCCAATTAAGAACAAAAGCCTGTTTATTCGTCTGTTTGATGTTCCCCTTGATCTTGACGGAACCACAGTCCATCTGACTGCAATAGGCAGAAAAGTTGACCTGGCTGTGGATGGAGTTTATTTAAACTCAAAGGCACCTTACGTTCCTTTCGAAAATATACCGAAATGGACTTACATATTGTCTGCAATCCTTTCTTTAGGTGGCTGGGCATTTTGCGGATTAATCGGATTGTGTCTCGGTCTGCTGTCAAGCACCCTTATTATCAGCAGATCTGTTACACCACAAAAAAAGAATCTGGCTGTATTTTCTATCTGTGTTACAGGTGTCTGTTTGTTGCTTGATTTAATCATTTTATTTGGAGTCGCAATGATGACCATGTAAAAAGGCGCGTCCGGTTTTCCGGACGCGTTTTCTTTAATTTGGAAAACAGGCAGCATGCTCCGTTTCGTAATATTCTGTGAGAATATCCAAAAATGCTTTGGCGTATTTAGGCAGATACCGGTTTTTCTGATAAGCTGCAATCAGTGTATTATCGTTTCTGTTTTTTCCCACGGAAAGACAGACAGAAGAGGAAGGCTCTCTGTTTCTTAAATAGTGATAATAACTTTCCGGTGCAAACGCAGCACCCAGCCCCTCCATGGCCAGACGAATGGACATCTCGCTGTTACGGGTATGGAGCAGTATTTCCGGTTCCATTTCATATTCTTCAAAAAGCTTTAATGCGATTCCTCCCGTGTTCTGATCCGGATAAAGAAGAATGAAGGATTCCCCGGACAGAAGGCTTAAATCAATCCACGGATATTGAAAGCCTTCTTTTTTGATTGCTTTTTCTGCCAGTGGATTCTCTGCAGATAACACAAGAATCATTTCCTCTTTCCCAATAATCTGATAATCCAGATCAGTCGGAAACTCATGCACATTATAAAAGGTTAAGTCCACCGTATGATCCGTTAAGGTATGTTCGGCTACAAAATTGACTTCCTCCATCATATTGACGGTGACATTGGGATAAAGCCTGTGAAATTTCATCAGTGTGGGACCAATCAGACTGTTACCAAGCATGATGGGGAGAGCGATGTTTAGACGGCCGTGGTTATGGTGCATAATATCATCAAATTCAATATTCCATCCCATTCCGTATTCCACAATCTTTTCCGCATAATGAATGTAACGCTCTCCGATATAAGTGGGATAATAACCGCTTCCCACCCGGTCAAATAAACGGGTTCCCAGCTGCTGCTCTAAATTTTTTAAATATTTGCTTAAGGACGGCTGGGAAATAAAAAGCGTTTCCGCAGCTTTGCTGATGCTTTTATTTCTGGAAATAGCAAGAATGTATCGGGCTTCTTTTAAATCCATGGTTGATTTCTCCTTTTTCTAAGTTGCCTATAGCTTTACTGCATAGAAAATATAGATTATATGTATTTGACGTACAGTATATCATAAATTATAATAAATGTATAGATATAAATTAATTGTACTTATAAGTAGTTATAAGAAACAGCAATGTTTGGAGTGCTGAACGCATGGAGAGGTAAAAATGAAGAAACGCAGTGCATTTGTAATGATAATTCCCGGGCTGGTGATTCTGGCAGTATGTCTGTTCCTTCCGCTTTTGAGAGTATTGATTCCATCTCTTCATACAGGAGAGTATCCCTTAAGCGCATACGTGTCATTTTTCCAGGATGAATATTATCGGAAAATCTTTGTAAGAACGGTAAAGGTCGCGTGCTTAACCACCGGATTTTGCATGGTACTTGGAGTTCCCACCGCATATTTTATCAGCCGGTGCGGGAAAAAATGGAGAGGGATCCTGTTGTCTGTTTCCATATTTCCCATGATGACCAATTCTGTAATCCGTAGCTTTGCCTGGATTAATATTTTAGGAAGCAACGGTCTGATTAACCGGATACTGGTTACAGCGGGGATTGTGGAAAAACCCCTAAAGCTGCTTTATACGGACTTCGCCATTATTATTGGTTCGGTTTATTTATTTCTTCCCCTTATGATCGTCACTGTGGCCGGTGTCATGGAGAATATTGGTGATGATATGATGGAGGCGGCTTTAAGTCTTGGAGCAAACAGAATCCGTGCTTTTATGAAGGTGATTTTCCCCATGAGTCTTCCGGGCATCATTGTGGGCGGGATCTTAGTATTTACAGGAACTTTAACTGCTTATACCACCCCTCAGCTGTTAGGAGGTAATAAAAACATGGTTCTTTCCACGTTTATTTACCAGAGAGCCATGAGTGTGGGAGACTGGGATGGCGCAGCCGTTATATCCCTGATCATGATTGTTGTAACACTTGCTGTAATCAAAGGATTTAATTCACTGGCAGCAAGACTGGACAAGAGAGGAGGAGACCATGCGTAAAAATAAGATGCTCACTGTTTTTGCTGTTCTCGTATTTTGCTTTTTAATATTGCCGCTGATTATTATTACAGTTACCGCTTTTGGCAAGGGCAGTGCAATCACCTTTCCCATCGAATCCTTTTCTGTGAAATGGTTTGTAAAGGTATTTACCACAAAATCCTTCCGTATCTCATTTTTAACCAGTCTTGAGATTGCCATGCTGGCGACAGTCATTGCCCTGCTGGTGGGAATACCGGCAGCCTATGCTCTGGCCAGATCCGGATTAAAGGGTAAGAACCTGATAAAATCCGTATTTCTTTCCCCTACCATAGTTCCGGGAATCGTAATCGGTTTTGTCCTTTATCAGTTCCTGGTTTTAACATTGAGAGTGCCAGTATTTATGGGATTATTAGCCGGACATTTTATGGTAACCCTGCCCTATGTGATCAGGGTGGTGGGTTCCAGCCTTGAGCAGTTTGATTTTCCACAGAGGAAGCGGCATGGAGTTTAGGCTGTGGAAAGCTCCGTGCATTTTTCCGGGTTGTACTTCCTAATATTACCTCCGGAATCTCTGCTGCATTCATGCTGGCATTTATCAATTCCTTTAATAACATACCGGTATCCATGTTTCTTTCCGGACCGGGAGTATCCACCTTTCCGGCAACTTTAATGAATTATATTGAATATAATTATGACCCTACGGTGTCGGCAGTATCCGTATTATTGATGGCGGTTACAGTTCTTATGATGGTAATTGTAGATAAAACACTGGGAATAGCCGCCCTGGCGAAATAGGAGGAATGTGATATGGCATATATGACACTGAAGGATATTGATGTCCGTTATGATAAGAAAAAACAAGTGTTAAAAGGATTAAATCTGGAAGTAAAGGAAGGGGAACTGGTGTCATTATTAGGCCCCAGCGGGTGCGGGAAAACCACCACTCTTCGTGTTGTGGCTGGATTTATAGAACCTGAGAGCGGAGTATTTTCCCTTGACGGGGAAGACTTAACAAAGATTCCGGTTCACAAAAGGAACTTTGGTATTGTGTTCCAGAGCTATGCACTGTTCCCCCATTTAAATGTTTATGATAACGTTGCTTTTGGTTTAAAAATGAGAAAGCTTGATAAACAGCAGATTGACGAGAAAGTTAAAAATATTTTGGAAGTCTGCGGTCTTTCAGAATTTGAAAAACGTTTTCCCCAGCAGATGTCAGGCGGGCAGAGACAGAGAGTTGCTCTTGCCAGAGCCCTGGTAATTGAGCCAAAGCTTTTACTCCTTGACGAGCCCCTCAGCAATTTAGATGCAAAGCTTAGGATCAACATGCGTATGGAGATTAAGCGGATTCAGAAAAAGCTTGGAATTACCACCTTATTTGTCACCCATGACCAGGAAGAATGTTTCTCCATCTCTGATAAGGTAGCGGTTATGAATCAGGGAATCATTGAGCAGTTTGATACGCCGGAGAACATTTATCAGAGACCGGAAACGGAATTTGTGGCCAGATTTATCGGTTTTGAAAATTTCCTTACGTTAAATAAAGAAGGCAATGTATATAAAACCCAGGCTGGTACAGTATTTACAGTAGAGTCTGACAGAGACGGCGATTCTCTGGCAGGTACGATCAGGCCGGAAGATATTAGAATTGCAGGTGAGTCGGAAGATCGCAATGTTCTTACTGGAACAGTAGGTGTCCGGACATTCTTAGGAAAAAGCTATCAGTATGAAGTATTGACAGCGGAAGGCAAGTTTCTGGTAAGCAGACCGGCAGAAGAGGTTTATGAAGAGGGCAGTACCATTCGCCTGTATCTTCCTGAGTCAAAGCTCATTCTTGTAAATAAGTAACAACGGCGTAAAGCCGGCAAATGATAAAAAGAGAGGATTAAAATTATGAAAAAAGTATTGGCATTATCATTATGTGCAGCCATCGCACTGTCAGGCTGCGGCGCTGCTAAGAGTACAGGAGAAAGCACCACAGCAGGAACCGGCACCACAGCAGAACAGAGCACTGCCGCAGAAAAGAGCGCAGCTGGCGGAGATAAGAAACTGGTGTTATCCACTTACGGATTAAGCGAAGATATTTCAGAAGAAGAAGTATACAAACCATTTGAAGATGAGTTTGGATGCAAAATTGTAACAGAGACAGGAAGCACCAATGAGCGCTATACAAAGCTGTCTGCAGATTCTCAGAGTACCATCGATGTAATCGAGTTATCCCAGGCAATGACTGCAAAAGGAATCGAAGAGGGATTATTTGAGACCTTAGATTTATCCAAGATTGAAAACAGCAAGTACTTAATCGGAACAGCAAAAACCATGGCAGATTCCGGACAGGGTGTTGCTTATACCATTAACAGCATTGGCATTATGTATGATCCGAAAGCAGTTGGATTTGAAATCAACAGCTTTGATGATCTTTGGAAAGCAGAATTAGAAGGAAGCGTTGCGATTCCGGATATCACCACTACCTTCGGTCCTGCCATGGTTTATATGGCAAGCGATCATGCAGGTGTTGATGTTACAACAGATAAGGGAGAGGCTGCATTTAAGGCACTGGAAGAATTAAAGCCGAACCTGGTTAAAACTTACGCAAAATCTTCTGACTTAATCAATATGTTTACCTCTGGTGAGATCAAGGCAGCGATTGTAGGAGATTTCGGCGTTCCCACCATCAAACAGGCAAATCCGGATCTGGTTTATGTAACTCCTGATGTAACTTATGCGAACTTCAACACCATCAGCATTACCAAGAACTGCAAGGACAAAGAACTGGCTTATGCATATATCAATTACCGCTTAAGCAAGGAACTTCAGGATAAGACAACCGAGGCACTCAATGAGGCACCAACAAACAATCAGGTAACGGTTGATGAAGAAAATGCAAAAAATATGACATACGGTAAAGCTGCTGAAAATGCAAAGGTTCTTGATTATTCCTTTGTAAACCCACTTTTAAAAGACTGGATTGACCAGTGGAACCGTATTATTAACAGCTAAGGAATGAGAATATGAAGGTTGACTTACTGATTCAGAATGGATGGGTCTACCGGACATACAGGCAGTGTTTTGAAAAAGCGGACATTGCAGTGGTGGGGGAAAAGTTTTATGACGTTTCCCCTGCTTCCTGTTATGAGGCAGACCATGTGGTAGATGCAAAGGATAACTATATTATACCGGGACTGATTGATATCCATATGCATATGGAGAGCTCCATGATCGGACCAGCGGAATTTTCCAGAGCGGTTCTTCCCTGGGGTGTCACGACAGTGGTCGCAGATCCTCATGAGATAGCCAATGTATTTGGAATGGAAGGTATCAGTCGGTTTATGGAAGTAAAAACGGATCTGGATATCTATTATGCCATCCCTTCCAGTGTTCCGGCAGCAGGTGAGGCGTATGAGACAACCGGCGGAGTCGTGGGAGAGGAAGAGGTTTTAAAGCTGTTAGAAGATGAACGGGTCATCTGTCTGGGAGAAGTGATGAATCACAGGGATTTAATTTCTCCGGAAGATACAAAAATAAAACGCCTGATTAAATTATGCCAGACAGCCAGCCGGGATATTAAGATTGAAGGCCATTGCCCATCTCTTACAGGAAGGGATCTGGCAGCTTTTATAAGAGCCGGAGTGGATGCAGATCATACCCAGCAGACGCCGGAGTCTGTCCTGGAAAAAACGGATATGGGTATGTTTCTGGAGCTTCAGGGGAAATCATTAACCCAGGATGTGGTATCTGCCGTTGTGTCCCACGAGCTTTATGAAAATGTGGCACTTGTGACAGATGATGTCATGCCGGATCATTTGGTAACCGGACATTTAAACCGGATTCTCCGTCTGGCAGTGGAACAGGGAATGCCTGCAGAGAAAGCTGTCTATTGCAGTACTCTGACTCCAGCCAGAAGAATGGGATTAAATGACCGCGGAATGATAGCACCAGGGAAACTGGCTGATTTTATTATTTTAGAGGATCTGCTCCAGTTCAATCCTCTGGCAGTTTATAAAAAGGGAAAGCTTTATGAGTCCCCCTCAAAAGAAGATAAAACCAGATATCCCGATGAGTTCTATCAGTCTGTAAAATGCCGGATTGCCTTAGAATCGGACTTTAAACTAAACCGTTGTAAAATAAAGGACGGAGAGGCAGTGGTGTCAGTCATGCAGGTTCAGGAGTATGGAACCAGAATCTGTCATGTTAAACGCAGGATTGCAGTAAAAGATCACTGCCTTTGCTGGCAGGAAGCAGGGTTGTGCCTTGCTGTGGTTTACGAAAGATACGGCAAAAACGGCAATGTCTCTTACGGCCTGGTAGAGAATGGATTAAAACTTCCAGGCGCTGTGGCAACCACCTGGAGTCATGACAGCCACAACCTTCTGGTTCTTGGAAATTCACCAAAGGATATGCTTCTGGCGCAGAACCGTGTGGTTCACATGCAGGGAGGCTATGTAACAGCCAGAGAGGGAGAAATAACCGCTTTTGTAAATCTTCCTGTAGGCGGAATTCTCTCTGATGAGGGACTTTATAAACTTTCCAAAAGCCTGGGTGAGGTTCGCCGGGAGATTGAGGATATGGGCTATAAAAACAGCAATGTGATCATGTCCATTTCAACCTTAACTCTGTTGGTTTCTCCGGAGTTAAAGCTCAGTGACAAGGGATTGTTTGATACGAAAGACAGGCAGGGAATTTCCCTGGTGGAAAAATACGAGTATGAAAAAGGAAAAGGTTGAAAAGTGTGAGAACGGTAATCGTAAATGCTAAAGTAGTAACCATGAATCAAAAAGGGGAAATCTTTAATCCGGGTTTTGTGATGTTTGAAGATGACGTGATAACAATGACCGGAGAAATGAAGGACTTAAAGGGAGATGCCGCTCTGGCGGATGCAACACTTTTGGATGCCAGAAATGCAATCGTAATGCCCGGCATGATAAATCTTCATACCCACATGGGAATGATTCCGTTCCGGGGGCTTGGAGATGACTGCAAGGACCGTCTTCGGGTCTTTCTGATTCCCATGGAGCAAAAATCCATGGATGAAGAACTGGTGTATCTCTCCACCCGCTATGCAGCCGCAGAAATGCTTCTTTCCGGTGTCACTACGGTTATGGATATGTATTATTACGAAGAAGAGGCTGCAAAAGCCATGGATGAGATGGGGCTCAGAGCAATCGCCGGTCAGACCGTTATGGATGAGGGAGCCTGTGATTTTAAGGATCCGGGGGAAGCCATTGTTTACGGGGAAAACTTAATAAAAAAATATAAAAACCACCCAAGAATTTCCGCCTGTATCGCGCCTCATGGCACCACCACCTGTTCTCCCGATCTATTAAAAGAGGCATACAGAATTGATTCTTTCTATGAAGTTCCTTTCACCCTTCATACGGCGGAAATGGATTATGAGATGGAATATTTTGAAAATGAGAAAAATATGACTCCGGTCAGTTTTTTAAACAGCATTGGAGTACTTGGGAAAGAAACACTGGCTGCACATTGCATTCATATGACGGATGAGGATTTAGATCTTCTGAAGGAAAACCACGCGTCCGTTGCCCACTGTATCGGGTCCAATACAAAAGCTGCCAAGGGAGTTGCTCCGGTAAGCGGTATGAATCAGAGAGGGATTGCGGTTGGACTTGGAACAGACGGACCAGCAAGCGGAAATACGCTGGATATACTGACCCAGATGAAACTGTGTGCAGATTTTCATAAATGAGACAAAGGACAGAAGTGCATTTCCTGCAAAAGACATCGTTGAGATGGCAACCATAAAGGGAGCGAAAGCTCTTGGACTTGATCACATAACCGGATCTCTGGAACCGGGAAAGCAGGCAGATCTGGTAGTGATAGAGACGGATTCTGTCAATATGTTTCCTGTCTATGATCCTTATTCGGCCCTTGTTTACAGCGCCAATCCGTCTAATGTAGATTCTGTTTACGTGGCCGGAGAATGTCTGGTTGAAGGAAAACGATTGAAAAAAAGCAACATGGAAGAAATTCGAAACTGCCTTTTAAACAAAATGAAACAGACGGATTTTGGAAAATATATGGAGCTTAACCGGGATTTGGATCTGTAAATAAAAGTCAGCTGGTATCAGATTCTAAGATCCGGCAACAATATAAAAAGAGGATATAAGTATTTGACAACTATTTGCCCCTGTGGTAAACTATATCAGTATGAATACGCGCCGGTACCCGGTATTTCGGACACTCCATCCATTGCTTGGTACAAGGTGAGAATCTTAAATTTAAGGAGGAAATCAACATGATTTCAAAGGAAAAGAAAGCAGCTATTATTTCTGAATATGGCAGAAAGCCTGGCGATACAGGTTCACCGGAAGTTCAGATCGCAATTCTGACAGAGAGAATCACAGAGTTAACAGATCATCTTCAGCAGAATCCCAAAAGATCATCATTCCAGAAGAGGTCTTCTGATGATGGTTGGACAGAGAAGAGGTCTTCTTGATTACTTAAAGAAAACCGATCTTGAAGGATATCGTACTTTAATTGAGAAGTTAGGAATCAGAAAATAATAACCATTTAGGGTGGAGAACTTCTCCACCCTATCTGTCTATTAAGAAAAGGATGTTAAAAGTAGAAGTATCCCCCGAGACCGCTGATGTACGCGTAAAAATAAGGCTTAAAACACGGAGTTTTTTACGCGCAGATCAGTAGTTTCGGCATCTTCTACTGTTAATATAAATTTATTTTTAAGGAGATACCAGTATGTATAAGAGTTTCAGTATGGAGCTTGCAGGCAGAACACTGACCGTTGAAGTGGGCAGAGTTGCCAAGCAGGCAAACGGTGCAGCATTGATGCACTATGGAGATACCGTTGTATTAGCAACTGCAACTGCATCCGATAAACCAAGAGATGGAATTGATTTCTTCCCTCTGAGTGTAGAATACGAAGAAAAATTATATGCAGTCGGAAAGATTCCGGGAGGCTTTAACAAGAGAGAAGGAAAGGCATCTGAGAATTCCATATTAACCTCTCGTGTTATTGACCGCCCCATGAGACCGCTGTTTCCTAAAGATTACCGCAATGATGTTACTCTGGATAATATCGTTATGTCAGTTGATCAGGACTGCTCTCCGGAATTAACTGCCATGATCGGTTCCGCCATTGCAACCAGCATCTCTGATATTCCATTTGATGGTCCATGTTCTTCCACACAGGTAGGACTTGTTGACGGAGAATTGGTGATCAATCCAACTCAGGCACAGAAACAGGCTTCCGATATGGCTCTTACTGTTGCTTCTACCAGAGAGAAAGTAATCATGATTGAAGCCGGAGCCAACGAGGTTGCGGAAGATGTTATGATTCAGGCAATTTTTAAAGCTCATGAGGTAAACCAGGAGATTATTAAGTTTATCGATACCATTGTTGCTGAGTGCGGAAAAACAAAGCATGAATATACCAGCTGTGCAGTACCGGAAGAATTATTTGCAGCAATCAAAGAGATCGTAACTCCTGAAGAGATGGAAGTTGCTGTCTTTACAGATGAGAAGCAGATAAGAGAAGAGAACATTCGTAATATCACCAAGAAGTTAGAAGAAGCTTTTGCTGAAAAAAAAGAGTGGCTGGCTGTACTTTCAGAAGCTATTTATCAGTATCAGAAGAAGACTGTCCGCAAGATGATCTTAAAGGATCACAAGCGTCCGGATGGCCGTGCCATGAATCAGATCCGTCATCTGGCAGCAGAGATCGATATGCTTCCAAGAGTACACGGTTCTGCTATGTTCACCCGTGGACAGACTCAGATTTTAAATATCTGTACTCTGGCGCCATTGTCTGAAAGCCAGAGACTGGACGGCATCGATGATATGGAAACTTCCAAGAGATATATGCACCACTATAATTTCCCGTCCTTCTCTGTAGGAGAGACAAGACCTTCCAGAGGACCGGGACGCCGCGAGATTGGTCATGGTGCACTGGCAGAAAGAGCCCTTGTTCCGGTTCTTCCGTCAGAAGTAGAATTCCCATATGCAATCCGTACCGTTTCAGAGACCATGGAATCCAACGGTTCCACTTCTCAGGCCAGCATCTGTTCTTCCTCCATGTCCTTAATGGCAGCAGGTGTGCCCATTAAAGCAGCAGTAGCAGGAATTTCCTGTGGTCTGGTTACTGGAGATACAGATGATGACTATGTGGTTTTAACTGATATTCAGGGTCTGGAAGATTTCTTTGGAGATATGGACTTTAAGGTAGGTGGTACTCATAAGGGAATCACTGCCATTCAGATGGATATTAAGATTCACGGTTTAACAAGACCGATTATTGAAGAAGCAATCCGTACCACAAGAGAAGCCAGACTTTACATTCTTGATGAAGTTATGGCAAAAGCCATTGCAGAGCCTCGTAAGGAAGTTGGAAAATATGCTCCTAAGATTGACCAGATTTCCATTGATCCTCAGAAGATCGGTGATGTAGTGGGCAAGCAGGGCAAGGTAATCAATAAGATTATCGAAGAAACCGGCGTAAAGATCGATATCTCTGATGATGGAAGTGTTTCTGTATGCGGAACCGATCAGGCGATGATCGACCGTGCAAAACAGATCATCAAGAGCATCGTAACTGATATTGAAGCAGGACAGATCTTTACTGGTAAAGTAGTAAGAATTATGAATTTCGGTGCCTTTGTAGAGCTTGCTCCTAACAAAGACGGTATGATTCATATTTCCAAGCTTTCCGATAAGAGAGTTGCTAAGGTCGAAGATGTGGTAAACATCGGAGATATGGTTACTGTAAAAGTTATGGAAGTGGATAAGATGGGCAGAATCAACTTAAGCATGAAGCCAGGCGATTTAACTGCAAAAGCAGAAGAGCCAAAGGAAGCGAAAGAAGAAACTGTAACAGAATAAAAGCTGTTTAACAAAGCAGGCAGCAGACAGGATCCAACTGTCTGCTGCCTGTTATTAATTCTCCAGATTTTCCTGAAAGAGAAGATGAAAGTTACTGTGGCGGTTTAAAGAATTGGTGCCCTGACTGATGAATTCCCAGGTATCTCTGTAATTGCCGGGAACGGTAAAATCATTACCGGAAAGTAATGAGATGAAAGCAGATGGGTTTGAAGAGTAACGGTCTGCAAAGGCATCGGCATAATTGACTTTTTCTTCATCCGTCAGATTTTTTTTGCTGTTATGAAATATATGCTCCAGATTTCTGGAGAAGTAGTAGATAGAATAGGGGATGGTACCGATTTTTCCAGTGAGGGATAACCGGGATAATATCTGGGATTTTCTTGCATTGCGGTTAATCACAGTTTCCGGAGAACGGGTTTCAATGTGATCGTTAAAATACAGGATTTCCGCCTGATCTGCGTAAACCACTTGATCCTCCCTGATAAATGCGCCATCCATATCAACCAGATGTATTACCTTTAATATATCTTTTTTGTCGAATCCATAACGTTTTCGTTCTACATCAATGTGCTGATTCACTGTTTTTACTGCATTTTGGGCATTAATCGACCAGTTACTGGTCAGATCCCCATGTACAATATGAAACCTGACGTCTTCCTTCTGAAAGATATTCTTCAAAACAGGGCTTAAGGTTTCTTCGTCTGTGGGTCCTTCCGCTATAAAAAGAATGACTTTTTTAGTCTTGTTTATCATAGGAAACCGCCTTTCCGGCACGCCGGAATGCGCGTCCAATCTCGACACTGTCTGTTTCTTCATAAATCTCTTCAGGCTGTCCCCCAAGTGTAATACTGCGCAAATACATGTCCCGCAGGTTATTGTTGCTTTTTACATTCTGAAGCCGGATATACCGGTTGGATGGATTTGCAGTAGAAAAGAGAATGCTTCTTTTATGAATCATCTCCAGCGGTCTTAAATTATGGGACGTAAAAATAAGCTGGCCTTTTGCCTCTTTTTCAAATACAGACAGAATCTCCCCTAACAGATATTCATAGATTCCAGCATCCAGTTCATCAATAATCAGGCACATGGAAGGGTGATTATAGACGCACATCAGGACGTTCAGAACAGAGATAATCTTAATGATCCCTTCGGATTCATATTTAAGGGGGATTACAACTTCACCACGTTTTGATATCAGTTGAATCCGGTAGCCGGGCGTGCCGTTTTCCCGAAGCTGTTCCCCAAAGTTATGAATTCCTATGGTCAGTCCTGGAATGAGTGAGGTTAAAACCGAATTCATTTCTTCGATAATCTGGGTAACAAGCTGAAACTGATCCTTGCTGATCACCGAAGGGTCATCAAGACGGATTGTTAAATCACCTTTTGCAATCCGGTTTCCCAGGTTTAAACGAAACGCAAATGGCAGCCTGGAACTGGTGGTGATGGAACCGGAATGAGCGCTTGAGATAACAAACAGATTAAAAGAAGCATATTGGTACAAAGCTTCTATTACTGACATGTAATCCTGGGTGATGTCTTCCGGTGCTGATTGAAATATGCTTCTGCTTTCCTGACTGAATAAAAAGGAGGAAGTATTTTTCTGAGCAAGCTTTTTTGCCACGCTTAAATTAATCCGAATCTCTTCACCGCTTTTGGCCAGAGCTTCGTAACGGTATTTGGGTGTAAAGACAGGTCCGTTTGATGATGAGGAATAATCAATTAAAGTTTTCTTGTTTTCAAAACGGGTTCCATTCCAGACAGCCGTACTTAACGTTTCACCCGATATCTCCATGGGAAAACTGTCACCTCTTACGAACTCTGCCGTATATTCGGCCAGAATGGACTTGTCAGAGAAACGAATCAGAAATTTCACAGTGATGCTGCAGCTTCCAGATTCTTCGGATATATAGTGAACCGTGTCTTCCGGCAGTGATTTTCCAGCTAAAAGCATCTGAATGATATCCATGGCTTCTATTACAGCAGTTTTCCCCGAACCGTTTTGTCCATATATACCAAGCAAATCTGCTTTATCTGAAAAATAATTCTTTTCCGCATAGGCTGGCATCTCAATTTTTCCAAAATGTGTATTTTTTAAATCGGTTAACTGGATTTCGCTTATGCGTACAATTGCTTCTGGCATAGATACCTCCTCTAAAAAAATTTTTTTATTAATTTTATAGTAACATAAATAAAAAAAAAACTCAATGTGAAAAAAATAAAAATCGATACAATTTGTATCACTTTATATTATTAACAATTAAAATCTTATGATACATGTGAAATATATTATGATAATGGAATCAGCGATATAAATTTATAAATCATAAAAAAACGACATGATTATACCAAAAAATTACATACAGCGTGTTATTTATTACATACATCTTTTTTTTTTTTTGTAACAATTATATGTATAATGGTTAAGTAATTAATAAGCAATTACCTTAAATTTTAGGAGGAGCATTTATGACAGATGAACAACGGAATGCATATGAAAGGAAAGCTGAATTATTTGTAGGAGAGAATTATGTATACTACGAAAAACAGTGGCGTGGCAGAATGATTCAGCAAAACTTCAGCAGCTGGAACTGGGCGGCATTCTTTTTTCCCTTATACTGGCTGGTATACAGAAAAATGTATTTTGAGGGTTTTGTATTTGGAGTAATTTCTTTGTGTGGGATGATATTTCCAGGAATCGGACTGATTCTCCATATATTAGTTGGTATTTATGCAAATTCTTATTATCGGAAGATGGAGTTAAAAGTTCTGGCGCAAACCCCCCAATTGACAGAATGGGAAGCAACACAGTACATAAAAAAACATGGTGGTACTAATGTTTTAGGTATCTTCATTGCCTTAATGATTGAAGTTCTTCTCGCCTCAGTTTTTATTGGTATCGCATTACTTTCTTCTGTAAAGGATGAAATTAATTCACAGATTGTACAGTCTAAAACCTTTACAACAGACAATTTTTCATTTACATTTCCCAATGATTGGAAACAAGATATGGATACCACATCTTTGGATTTAAAATGCTATACATATGATGAACAACTAATAGCAGGAGTTCTGGATTATGATATTGCAGATTTTGCTGATAATATAAGCCCTGAAGATGCATTATCTTTATATATTGATGAGTTGCAGACTCAATGTGATAATTTTCAATTTATTGAAAATTTGAAAGATGAGACTGTAGAGGATAGGAGAATTAAAACTGTTTTGTATTCCGGCGATACAGATAGTTTTAAATATTATTATGCTATTTCATTAGCAGAGTTTAAAGATTTAGATAAATTTGCTATTATAGTTGAGAGTACTTCGCCTTCTCTGTATAAGAAACATAAGTCAACGTTTGTGGATATTGTCGATTCGTGTCAAACTGTTCAATAAATAAACGATTTGAGTCGAGGAGGTATCTCCCCGGCTTAAATCGATATCATTTCATCGATACAGATTGAAATCTTTTTATTAATTCCCCAAATTCTTCGTTAGAATAAAGATAAGAATACTTATCGCTATCTTCAAGTTCACTTAGTATTACTTTTATCATTTTTTTACGAATCTCTTTTGTTTGGCTCGGCATTGGAATGTGCCGGTACAGAAAGAAGTTATCAAGTTCCCCAGGGTGAATCAGAGAGGTCAGCATGGAACTTAGAAGGGTTATGCTTTCGGAAACATTTTGCTGATCAATGGCGGTTTGAAGGGGAGCTACGTAAGTATCATACTCCTGTAAACAGAATAATTCAGCCAGTTTGGCCGATCGTTCTGATATTTTAGTTGCGTCCTGTGAATTTCCTTCCTTTAGCGCAATATCAGATAGTTTCATTAATAGAACTTGTATCTCCTGAACAGCCATAAGCAGTCTTCTCTCTAATAATTCTCCGGCTTTCTCTGTTTTTCCCTGGGTAATTAAAATCTCTGCCAAAAGAGGACGCTTATCAATGGCGCTTTGCTCAGGCAGCAAATCCAACAACTTCTGGGCTTTGTCAGTTTCCCCCATTCTTGTATAATAGGAAGCAAGCATAAAATTCGTCTGTCTGCATGTTTGCTCATCGCCATATTTTGCAGCCTGCTCATAAAGGGATATAATCTGACTGCTGTATTTCATTTTGTCCCCAGGACTCATGGCAGTCATCAACATGGCACCATCTAATAACACTGCAGCAGTATGGACAAAGTGACCACAGGTTGGGTATTCACGAATCTTTTCCAAAGTCAGGAGAAATCCGGCTTCAAATCCGTTCTTATGAATCACATCCACAATTTCTTTGCAGATACGGTTGACTTCTTCTTTGTCAGGTTCTGTATCAAAACATAAAAGAGTATTGATATCAATCTTTAAAAGGCGTGCCAGAGCTGGCAGCAGGGTGATGTCAGGGGAGGTGCTTCCTTTTTCCCATTTGCTTACGGCAGGGGCAGATACGCCTAAATAATCAGCAATTTCTTCCTGGGTAAGCCCGGCTTCTTTTCTCTTTTCCCGAATCACGTTATTTAATGGCATTGGTTTGTCCTCCAGTCTGATCAAACATCTGATACTGTAATCGTATCAGATCTGCTTACAGACTTCAATGGAGTATTAATTAATCTAATCGAGTGAAAATTAACCGCAGGTTAAGTCCTGAATATTAAATCAGACTGATTTGTCAAAAATAAACAAAGCAAATGACTTGAACTTATCTGCCATTTGTAATATCCTGATAATTAAGAGACTAAAATGTTTCAATTAAATTCCAGGTACATAATATCATGGGGTACAGGAGGTTGATGCAATGTTTGTTGTATGGGTTATTTTTATACTGTTGTTTGTCTTGTCAGCCGTTTTACTGACAGGACGTGGTTCATTTCTCATTGCCGGGTATAATACGTCAAGCCCTGAGGAGAAGGAAAAATATAATGCACAAAAGTTATGCCGGACGATGGGGGTTTCTATGTTACTCATACTTTTCGCCACTGCAGGACTTTTTTTCATTCCCTTAGACAGCGTTTACCGCACTCCCTACTTTATTTTTTATTTTTTCTTCCTAATCGCTGATATCGGGATAGCCTTGTATATTTCCAATACCCGTTGTTATAAGGCGGGATATGAGAATAAAAAAGATATACGCAAAAACAAAAAGGAAACGTTGTTTATAGCCGCCGGTATCTTTATTGTTATGTTTCCAGTTCTCCTTTTGGTGAGTATTACGCTGTATCGGGCTTCATTACCCCCTGTTTATACAATTGGCGGTGATACACTAAAGATATCATCTTATTATGGTGAGACCATTCCTCTTGACGGGATAAAAACGATTACACTGGAAGAGACCATGCCTTTTGGGTTAAGTAAGAAAAATGGTTCTGATTTAGGTTCCATTCTAAAAGGCCGTTTTGATGCGGATGGTAAAACTGCTCACGTATATATCGATGTTTCCAGGCCTCCTTTTATCCTGATTGAGACCGAAGAAGGACTGCATATCATAAATGAACAGAGCCGGGAAAAAACGGAGGCACTTTACACGCAGTTGAAGTCACTGTTAAAATAGCCTGAATTTCAGATAGGAGAGTGGCATATGGGTTTCTGGATTTTTATGACTGCAATGAATCTGGTATTACCTTTTATTATGATCGTGATTGGTTATATTTTTATTAAAAATCCTCCCAAGGAAATAAATCATCTGGTGGGATACAGAACTACCATGTCCATGAAAAACAAAGACACCTGGGATTTTGCTCACCACCATTGTGGTAAAAACTGGAAGATCGTTGGTCTTTTCATGTTAATTCCATCTGCTCTGGTAATGTTGCTTTTCATTGGAAAAGACATACAAACAGTAGGTGAAATCGGTTCCGTGGTGATAGGTGTGCAGACTATTATCCTGCTGGCCACCCTGATTCCAACGGAAATGGCATTAAGAAAGAATTTCGATAAAGATGGAAATCGTATACAGATGTAAAAACGAAGGAGAATAATATTATGACACAGGCACTGGTACATATTGCGCTGGTAGTAAAGGATTATGATGAAGCAATTGATTTACACAAAGAAACTGCATTTTAATCTGATCGAAGATACGTATCAGCCTGAGCAGGATAAACGCTGGGTAGTGGTATCTCCACCCGGCGCTTATGGAACCACGGTTCTGCTGGCAAAGGCCTCTAAACCGATACAGGAACCCTTTATCGGCAATCAGGCTGGAGGGAGAGTATTCCTGTTTTTGGGAACGGATGATTTTTACAGGGATTTTGAAGAGATGAAGCAGCTTGGAATTACATTTATCCGGGAACCCAAGGTGCAGGATTATGGTATTGTGGCTGTGTTTGAAGACTTGTATGGAAATCTCTGGGATCTGGTTCAGTTTCATGAAGGACACCCCATGGCTGACAGAGTAGTGAGAAAAGAGACTGGGTTGGCTGAGATAATCAAAGATCAGACCAACCGCGCTCTATGGGAAGTAAAAAATGTAATTGATTGTGTTCCCGATGAATTGTGGAATAAGGAATACGCTAAGATGCCGTGTTGGAAACATATTTACCATATGCTGCATTCTCTGGATCTTTGGTTTATCAATCCCAGAGATAAAGAATATGAGGAACCGGAGATTCATGAGAAAGATTTAAACAATCTGGATGTCATCTCAGTGAAACAGCTTACAAGAGAAGAAATAAATCACTATTATGAAGAGATTAAGCGTAAGCTTACCGATTATCTTCTGAAACTCACCGATGACGAATTAACCTGTATGCCAGGGGATTGCGAATACAACAGATTTACCCTTGTTTTAGCACAGTTTAGGCATTTGCATACCCACATGGGCATGGTGATGGGATTTATCATTGCAGATACCGGCTTGTGGCCAAGAGTGTTGGGTTTGGAAAATCCTGTTCCAACAGAGGAATACACCAAATACTTTTAAACGAGGAGATGGATTATGAAAACAATTGGAATCATTGGAGGTATGAGTTGGGAAAGTACAGTTACCTATTACCAGATCATGAATGAAACGGTAAAGCAGGAACTGGGAGGCCTTCATTCAGCAAAGATTTTATTATACAGTGTGGATTCAGAAATCGAGCGTTGTCAGGCGGAAGGCGACTGGGAGAAGAGCGGGGATATATTAGCTTCGGCAGCGGAGTCTCTTGAAAAAGCAGGAGCTGATTTCCTTGTAATTGCAACCAATACCATGCATAAAGTAGCACCTCAGATCCAAAAGAGAATTCAAATTCCCATTGTACATATTGCAGAAGTGACAGCGGAAGAATTGAAGCAGAAACACATCACCACAGTGGCATTGCTTGGGACGAAATATACCATGACACAGGAATTTTATAAAGAAAAGCTGGAAAATGCGGGCATTACGGTACTGATTCCCGACGCCCAGGAGATTGAAGTGGTAAACAGCATTATTTATGATGAATTATGTCTTGGCTCCATTTTGGAAACATCAAAGGAACGGTTTCTTCAAATTATTGAGACGTTAAAAAACGGGGAGCTCAGGGTGTGATACTGGGTTGCACGGAAATCGGGCTTTTAATTAAGCAGGAGGATACGGATCTGCCTGTATTTGATACAACGAGAATTCATGCCGTCAAAGCGGCGAAGCTGTCTTTAGAGGAATAACAGCCGGAATAAAAAACAGGGACAGATTTACCCTCTGTCCCTGCATACACGAAGACCCATATCGGCCCCTATGCCGTTTGGTTCGAATTTACCCCGGTAGGATATCCTGCAGCTGGTAACATCGCCCACCCAGCCGCCTCCTTTCCATACCCGGTAAAATCCATTTGGAATCGTGGTATCCTGATACCAGTCAAAACACCATTCCCGGACATTCCCGGACATATCAAAGATTCCAAGTTCATTGGCTTTTTTACTTCCAACAGGGTGAGTCTGATTTTTATTGGCTTCGATATCAGGCCAGTACCAGTCTCCCTTTAAATACTCTTTTCCCGCATTTCTCCAGTACCATACGGTCTCTTCCTCATCAGAACTTCCGCTATATATAAACTCCTGACTTTTTGATCCCCCCGCCTGCGGCATAAGTCCATTCCGCTTCGGTGGGAAGCCGGTATCCATTGGCTCCTTCCACTGTTGTAACAGTCCATCTGATATCATCATGATCGCAGATATTTTCCGGATCCGGATTTTGTTTTTCAATCTTGTAATAGGGAATCAGACCTTCCTTTTCACTTCTCCTGTTGCAATATTCAATACTGTCATACCAGCTTACTGAATCAACAGGCAGATTATTGCCTTTAAAAGCAGAAGGATTACTTCCCATAACCTTAGTCCATTCCTCTTGGGTTACCTCGTATTTCCCTATGTAAAAGTCCTCAATTGCGGGCGCTTCCCCGGGTAGTTCCGGTTGAGACTGCAATGACAGTCCCGCCTTCCACCAGTACAAGTTGTTCCGGTTCCTTTTTGGAGCATCCCCAGGATAAAACAGCGACAGCCATCAAAAACAAGACCAGCTTTTTTCTCATAGACAAGTCCCTTTCTAAGTCTTTTTTCCGATCTGGTTCTATAATATTTGCATAGTATGTAGGTAAGTATATATTATTAATAAACGGCTATTAAAGATGCAGACAGGATTACCAGACGGTTACATTTGCATAACCACTGCTTTGGTATCCTTCTACACAAAAGGCCTGATAGGACCAGGAATTACCTAAGTTCATGCCCTTGCTTCTCCATGCATTTACGTGATTTCCGAAATTGATCTGAGCATTGCCGCCAGTAGGTCTCTTGGACTGTCTTACACTCCAGTACTGTGGAAATGTCTGATAACCGTCGATGGAAGGAGCGTTATAACGCATGGTAGTATAGATGTCATAGTTGGCTCCATCGCTGTTTACGGTTCCCTTATAAGTTCCGGTAGGTCTGTAGGTTCCCCCAGCTGTCAACTACATAATATTCAATCAGGGAATTCCTTGTCCAACCATAAAACGTTAAATAACTGTTGCCTGATGGTGAAAATGAACCGGCATTGTAGTTGACGACTCTGTTGGGAGATCCGGCACCCCATCCTTTTCCAACCACGAAGTTTCCGCAGTTTGTCCAGCTTACACTGAAATTTCCTCCGGATCCATTCACCATATTAACGGTTCCGCCTCCGTCGGTATAATCCTGCCAGTAATCCGTAGCTGCAAAAGCTGTAAAAGAAAATACTCCGGAAAAACAAATGGCTGCAGTGGTAATTAACGATAAGACCTTCTTGCTTAATTCATTCATATAAAACCCCTCCTGTTTCATATACAGATTGATACACTTACCTACATACGATATAAATATTAACAGAACCCTCCTTCCTTTTTTAAACGGTTTCTTAAGTACCTTGCTTTGTGGATTTTATCTGCGGTTGAGAATCAACCTTGTAAATGAATGTATGATATTATAGAAAATAATTTTATATTAAGTATGATATCAGATAAAAATAGGAATGTAAATTAAAATATTAAAATAATGAAATGTTTGGTTAGTTTAACTAATACATTTAGAGACGATTTTGTGAATAAGAGACAATTAAAATTTATCACTTGACAGACGAAACATACCCGGGTATAATCATTATTCATGAAGCATTCGGTATTTGATTATAATTGAATTATTGGTTAAAAGGGAGTAGTTTAAATGTACCGTCAACATCCTGGCTGTAAGAATACAGTCTGGCGGTGCGTACCAGATTATGGTTACCAGACTTTTAATGTGCATGTTCTGAATTTTTTCAGAGGGCTCATTAGAAGTCTTTTTTTTACTCTTTTATGCCAGAGATAATCAGACTGAAGTTACACATTTTTGATGCGGGGCACTTAAGGGTGTCAGAATGGAGGATTAGTTTGAACGAGTGGTATCAGAAAAACGAAAATGAGATATTAAAGGAGCTTCACACACAAAAAGAAGGATTAAGTTCCGGGAAAGCATCTGCTCTTCTTCAGGAAAAAGGGGAAAACATTCTGGAGGAAGGAAAGAAAAAGAGTACCATTGAAGTATTTGCAGAACAGTTTAAGGATCTGCTGGTAGTAATCTTAATTGCGGCGGCTGTTATCTCCATGCTGTCAGGAAATGTGGAAAGTACCATTGTAATTATGGCAGTTATCATTCTCAATGCTGTTTTAGGTACGGTTCAGCATGAAAAGGCGCAGAAATCCCTTGCCAGCTTAAAATCCTTATCCTCACCTAATGCAAGGGTCATGAGAGATGGTAAGAAAACAGAAGTTGCTTCCAGAGAAGTTGTTCCTGGAGACATCCTGATGCTGGAAGCCGGTGATATGGTAGTGGCAGACGGAAGGATATTAAATAATTATTCTCTCCAGGTGAACGAAAGCTCCCTGACAGGAGAGTCCACCAATGTTGATAAAGAAGACGGGGCATTGGAACGTTCCGTACCTTTGGCAGACAGAACTAATATGGTGTATTCAGGAAGTCTGGTAACCTACGGCAGAGCGGTGGTGGTTGTAACCGATACCGGTATGAATACAGAAATCGGTAAGATCGCCAGTCTGATGAATGCAACAAAGGAAAAGAAGACTCCCCTTCAAATCAGTCTGGATCAGTTTTCCAGCCGCCTTGCTATGGTTATTATGGTCATTTGTGCTGCCGTGTTCTTATTAAGTCTTTACCGCAAAATGCCTCTTCTTGATTCCATGATGTTTGCGGTTGCCCTGGCAGTTGCAGCGATTCCGGAAGCGTTAAGCTCCATTGTTACCATAGTTCAGGCCATGGGCACTCAGCGGATGGCAAAAGAAAATGCTATTATTAAGGAACTTAAAGCAGTGGAAAGTCTTGGCTGTGTTTCTGTAATCTGCTCTGATAAAACCGGAACACTGACTCAGAATAAGATGACTGTCCAGGAAATTTACTTAGATGATCAGATATTTAAACCAGAGGAACTGGAATTAACCAATCAGCTTCACCGTTATCTGCTTTATGATGCAGTGCTGACAAATGATTCCACCATTGCTGACGGCAAAGGAATCGGAGATCCTACCGAATACGCTCTCCTTGAAATGGCAGGAAAAATATCCGTCAGCCACAATACCATACGGGATCTCATGCACAGGCTGGAAGAGCTTCCCTTTGATTCAGACCGTAAGCTGATGAGTACCAAATACAAGCTTCATGGTGTTCCTACTATATTGACAAAAGGAGCGGTTGATGTACTGCTAGACCGAACGGTAAGCATCCGTACTTCTGAGGGAATCAGAGATTTGACAGAGACAGACAAAGAAGCTATTTTAAAGCAGAATCAATTGTTTTCTGAAAATGGACTTCGGGTTTTGGCTTTCGGCTATAAAGAAGTGGAAGAATCCCACGTACTTTCCCTTCATTCTGAAAACAACTTTATATTCCTGGGTCTTGTTTCCATGGTGGACCCGCCCAGAGAAGAATCAAAAGCTGCAGTAGCAGATGCTAAAAGTGCAGGAATCAGACCCGTCATGATCACTGGAGATCATAAAATAACTGCAACAGCCATTGCCAGACAGATCGGCATTTATGAAGAGGGAGATTTAGCAGTGACTGGTGCGGAACTGGATGGAATGACAGATGAGGAGTTGGATGAAAAAATTGTAAACATCTCCGTATTCGCAAGGGTTTCGCCAGAGAATAAGATCCGGATCGTGGATGCATGGCAGCGAAGAGGCAATATCGTTTCCATGACGGGTGACGGGGTGAATGATGCTCCAGCACTTAAGAAGGCAGATATTGGAGTTGCCATGGGAATTACAGGTACGGAAGTATCAAAGGATGCGGCTTCCATGATATTATCAGATGATAATTTTGCTACTATCATAAAAGCTGTGGCCAATGGAAGAAACGTATACCGGAACATCAGGAATGCCATTCAGTTTTTATTGTCAGGTAATATGGCTGGTATTTTCTCAGTCCTTTATACCTCCGTTATGGGCTTACCAATTCCATTTGCACCTGTTCATTTATTATTCATTAACCTGTTAACGGATTCACTTCCTGCTATTGCAATCGGTATGGAACCGGCGGAACACGGTCTGCTGAGCCAGAAGCCCAGAGACCCCAAAGAAAGCATACTGACAAAAGATTTTATGACAAAGGTTATGCTCCAGGGAGCTCTCATATCCATTTGTACCATGATCGCATTTCAATTGGGATTAAGACAGTCGGGGTGCAGCGGTTGCCAGTACCATGGCATTTGCCACGCTGACTCTGGCACGGCTTTTCCATGGATTTAACTGCAGAAGCAGCCATTCCATCTTCCGGCTGGGATTTAAAGGCAACTGGTACAGTCTGGCAGCCTTTGTTCTGGGATTTGCTTTACTGAGTGTAGTTATGTTTGTTCCTGCCATGGGAAAACTGTTTTCTGTATCACCGTTAAGCGAATTACAGGTTGGTATTGTTTACGGGCTTGCCATCATCCCTACTGTGATGATCCAGCTGACAAAAGTGGTGAGAGAAATTGTAATTTCTTAACTTCGGGTATAGTGTTATAAAAGGGGCGTAGCCCAATGACTAAAAATCAGTCATTAGGCTACGCCCCTATTTCGTCGGAGTAAAATATTTTATTGTTCAACTACGCCAAAATCATCCACATAAGCATATGCTGCACCGGACTTCTTGTAAGCATACACGGTTGCACTGGAAGCATCTGACCCAGTTGTAAAAGGAATGCTTACCATTGTCCAGGAGGTACTGGAAGATGTAACGGATACATCCGTTTCTCCAAAGCCTTTAACACCAATCTGAATCTGCTCTCCTGTGTCTGCCTTAACCCAGGCGGAACATCTATAGCTGGTATTAGGACTTAGCCCTGTAAGTTCCTGCCTGATACCATCTTCCCCGATTCCCAGCCGAATGCTCTTAGAGCAGCTTCTTGATACCGAAGCACTTGCAGCAGTACCTGAATCGGTTGTTACCCAGGGTGAGATTAACCCTTTCTCAAAATCAGATTGTCGTACTTTATTTTCATAAAGTACGCTGACATTCTCAAAAACCGGGTTGGGAGGTGAAGAAAAATCATGCCCGGCAGTCCAGTCAGTTCCCCCATACTCATATGCTCCAATATCCGGTGCCGTACCAGCATAACCATTGGTGATTCCAGGGATTACAGCCCCTGCATTAATAGCCGGAGAAGATGCCTGCAGCCTGAAATTATATGCTGTGGGATTCACAAATAACAGATTGGTTCCTGAGGTAATATTGTTTCCTTCTATATGAGTACCAGGCAGTGTAAAGGCTGTGGTAAAAATATTGTTGAAAATTCTGTCACCGTACATATCTGACGAAAAATTACTTCCCCAATATCCAATGTTTCCGTTACCGTAGGTGGTATTGTTATAGATTAGGTTAAAATTACTGGGTGTATTCAATCTTATCCCAGTATAATTTCCCCATACAACATTGTGATGCACAATATAACCCTTGCTGCCGTTATCCAGATAGATACCAGTGCCGGAATAATTCTTTGCCAGATTATCATGAATGTAATTATGATGAATGACCGTCCCTTGTCCATCCCAGGCAAACTCATAGAGTATTCCGCAGTCTCTTGTCAGCTTTCCTGCATTGTACAGATTATTATATTGGATCCGGCTGTTTTGAGTCGGCATAAATATCAGATGACGCCCGGCGTTATATATCGTATTATGACTGATTAGATGGTTTGCCCCCAGCAGATAGATTGCCGGGATATCCGCTGCTGAATAATCTGCTTCATGAATAAGATTATTAATTACTTTATTTCCTGTTCCCTGTATACTTAATAAATTACCGGAACTGTAGGTCAAAGTACTGTCTCTAAGCTCATTATTGGTGCCGGACATAAATATCCCTGTACTGTACTGGCTGGTAACATCAGAATCATGACTGACATATTCCGCAATCATATTAGAAACCTTACAGTAATTAGAAGCAGACATTTTAATGCTGGAGGCAAATATATTAATTCCTGTAATATTTATGTACGAACGGGAACTTAAATCAAATGCATAAGTCCGCTTCTTTGCTTCTACTGTCAAAGTATTGGGATTAACTCCACCGGGCGCCCATAAATAAAGCCTGCCGGTACTGCTGTCATAGTACCATTCTCCAGCACTGTCAAGATCTTTTAAATTACCGGTAATATAATAGCTGTTACCAGCTGTCGCGGCAACTCCCATTGTTTCAAAGGTAATGGAGCCGGCACTTGAGCCGGTAATGGTACTTTTATAGGATTTGTATCCTGTTCCCGGGACACACCAAACAGTTTTCCCAACCCAGTAACCAGCTGCCTGAGTTAAGTCCCCATCATTGATGGTTGTGGTGGAGCCGGAATCAGCTATTGCAAATGTTAAATTCAAGGGATCAAGTGTTGCTGAATTGGGCCATCTGGCTTCAAATTGCATTTGTTTATTAACAAATATCTGATTTTTGTTCCAAGGGAACCAGCCATGGCTGCATAATAGATGGATCCAGAGTGATTTACCCAGCCGGTGACCGGATCGGCACCTGATACTGTTACCGTCTCTCCTGTAAAAGCCTTAAAGGTTATGGGATTTGCAGAGGTTCCGAAAGTATTAAGTGTTACTGTTTCCCGGTATGTACCGCCTCGTATGATACAGGTATCTCCGGCTGTCATGGTATCTGCTGCCTTTTGTATGGTTTTCCATGGATTTGATAGTGTTCCGGTTCCAGTGTAGTCATTCCCCGCTGTAGAAACATAAACTACGGAAGCTGCCTTTACAGTTTCCCCACACAGATTAAAAATAAATAAATTAATCAACAGAAATACAACTAAAAATAAACCGTCTTTTCTTTTACTCACAATTTACCTCCCCTAATTTAATTTCTAGTTATTTTATCGTCATTAATCAGCTTATAGTAACCCGCTATTCTGAAATAATCCACTATTGTTTGCTTTTGACTCTACATTCCTGTTTCTTGGATTACCCAAAACTCAGAAAGAAACCAAAAAAAAGAGTTGATCCTCTCTTTTTTATTAATGATAAAATAATTTCGTAACGAAAACTTAACATAGGAGAGGGAAACAAAACGACATGACAGGACAACCTTCATTGAGATTCAGAAATTACGGCCCGTTATCCAGACGGACCAAATTCCAGATTCTTGCCCTGGTGCCGATTTATTTTATTGTTGCAGGATTATGCCTGCAGCCGTTTGATGAAATCTGTAGGGGAATCATCACAATCGTACAGGAACCGGATTTCCTGATTACGGATTACATTGCCATAGGTGGCATTGGAGCTGCGTTTATTAATGCAGGTGTATTAACGTTATTAAGCATTGCAATCGTATATTTTCTGGGGATGGATATGAGCGGTCATACCATTACCTCAAGCTTCCTCATGTTTGGCTTTTCGCTGTTTGGGAAAAATATCTTAAACATCTGGGCCATTATGATGGGAATCTGTTTATATTCTTATTATCATAAAACTTCCATAACACGTTATATCTATGTAGGGTTTTACGGAACCTGTTTGTCTCCGGTTATCACCCAGATCATGCAGATCGGTAATCTGCCCCTGGTTGTCAGACTGGTTTTAAGTATTCTTGTGGGTATGAGCATTGGGTTTGTGCTTCCGCCTCTTTCGACCCATACTCATTATGCCCATTTGGGTTACTCCCTTTATAATGTGGGGTTTGCCTGCGGGATCCTTGCCACGATTATTGTTTCTCTGATGAAATCCTTTGGAATCAGGATAGAGGAACGTCTCATCTGGTCGACTGGGCAGAATTTATTGTTTACCAGACTGATTTTTTTATTTTTCGGAATGATACTATTTTCCTTTTTATTATCCAACCAGGTATGGAAAAGATATCTGGAAATCTTAAAATCTTATGGGATTAGCGGAACCGATTATGTTAAAACTGAAGGGTTTGCGCCTACGCTTCTTAATATGGGAATTAACGGGATAGTCTCTACTCTGCTTATTATTTCGGTGGGGGGTGATTTAAACGGTCCCACCATAGGCGGGATTTTTACCATCGTAGGATTCAGTGCAACCGGGAAACACACCCGTAATATCCTTCCAATCATGATCGGTGTGATTATCGGTGGATACACGAAAAAATGGAGCATTACAGATCCAAGCGCACAGCTTGCCCTTCTTCTTTCTACCACATTGGCGCCCATTGCTGGTGAATTTGGGGTGGGAGCTGGAATTCTTGCCGGATTTTTACACTCTTCTGCAGCTCTTAATGTTGGAATTGTTTACGGTGGGATGAACCTTTATAACAATGGATTTGCAGGAGGCCTTATCGCCACCTTTCTGGTACCTGTGCTAAAATCCATTCGGGATCGAAAGGCCCATGCAAAAACCCATGTCTCTCTTTAATGGCAGGGTGCTTGTATAATTTTTGTTATGTGATAGAATAAGACAAAAAGATAAATTGAGGAATTTTAATATGCTGTACCAGATTACAGAAGGAACGGTTTCGGCAGGCGGAAATGTCATTCTGTCTCATATAAATTTTGAAATACGCGGCAGTGAAAAAATAGCGGTGGTTGGTAGCAATGGGGCCGGGAAAACCACTCTTTTAAAGCTGATTGCAGGAGAACTGGAGCTGGATCGGGATGATAAGCGTCAGAACTGCGGTATTACAACAGCAAGAAAATTGACCATTGGATATTTAAAGCAGCAGGCATTTACAGAGAAGAATCGGACGGTGGAGGAAGAGATATTCTCTTCCTGCTCTTTTTCCAATGAGTACTCACAGGAACGATATGAATATGAGCGGGAATATGATATCCTGTTTACTGGATTTGGATTTCATAAATCAGATAAAAAGAAAAAGCTGTCGGAATTTTCGGGAGGAGAGCAGACTAAAATCGCTCTGATCAGGCATCTTCTTTTAAAACCCGATATTCTATTGTTGGACGAGCCCACCAATCATCTGGACATTCAGACCATACAGTGGCTGGAAGAATATCTAAATGGTTATGGAAAAGCAGTGGTTATGGTATCACATGACCGCTTCTTTCTGGACCAGACGGTTTCTGTGATCTATGAACTGTCAGGCAAAACACTCACCCGTTATGCAGGCAGCTACACCCAGTACAGGGAAGAGAAGAAAAAGAGAACCCGACTGCAGACAAAGGCTTATGAGCGGCAGCAGGAAGAGAAGAAACGGCTAAATGACCTGGTGGAGCGCTTTAAACACAAACCCAATAAAGCTGCATTTGCCCGTGCGAAACGAAAGGCGGCGGAGCGGCTGGTACCGGTAGAAAAACCGGATGAGGATGAGGTCTCTCTTTTTGTAGAACCTATATCCCCCGCTATTTTAGGTAGTAAGTGGGTATTTGAATCAGAACATTTAAAAATCGGTTATGAGAAACCTCTTGCAGAACTTACATTTCGAATTCGGAGAGGACAAAAGATTGGTATTCTAGGACCAAATGGGGCTGGGAAAAGTACTTTTTTAAAAACTGCAGCGGGCCTGATTCCTGGTTTGTCCGGAGATTATTCCCTGGGGAATCAGATTACCATCGGCTATTTTGACCAGCTGTCTTCCGAGATTCAATCAGATAAGACTGTAGCAGAACATTTTCATGACTTATTCCCCGTAATGACCGAGAAAGAGGTAAGAAGTATTCTTGGAGCTTATTTATTCGGGGGAAAAGAAGCTGGAAAACGTGTGGATGTTCTATCGGGAGGTGAAAAAGCCAGGCTTGTTCTGGCGGAGCTTTTACAGAGCAGACCGAATTTTCTTATACTGGATGAACCGACCAATCATATGGATATCAAGGCGAAGGAAACCTTAGAATCAGCATTTCAGGCTTATACGGGAACTATTTTGTTTGTATCCCACGACCGTTATTTTCTGGACCGGGTAGCGGAGTCCATGTTGATCTTTGAGGATCAGTCGGTCTTTTATTATCCATTTTCTTACGGTCATTATCTGGAACGTACAAGGAAAGCAAAAGGGGGCGGCATCGCAGCCCAGATCAAAGCGGAAGAGCAGGCTTTGATTGCCGGAATCAGAGCGGTTCCAAAAGCGGAGAGGCACCGGCTGAAGGAGATATCCAGCGAGGAGGCTTATTCTGACTGGAAAATGAGGCTTGTGACAGAGAGGCTATTACAGGCAGAAGATAAGGTAAAAGAATTAGACAGTGCCTGTGAAAAGCTGATCAATGACTGGCAGGAGTCCCCGGATTTCTGGTCAGGAGATGAGTGGAGTGAGGCTGCATTCTACCAGGGACTACTGGAACGGAAGCGTGAGGCGTGGGAGACCTGGACATCACTCTGTCTGGAATGGTTTGAAGAAGCTTTGGATGTGGAAATTTAAAAGGAGCAGGTCAGGAATCACGATGGATTTCTGACCTGTTCCTTTTGATATGTACGATTAATATTTATCGAAACTGTCCATGCTTCTGGAAGTTGGGTATGATGTTTCTTTATATTCATAGGAGGAGAATGTCTGGCCACCCTTTAATCTGAATTTGCTGACTTCCTGCTGAAGTGTAACAGATTGAGCTGCCAGCTCTTCACTGGAGGCAGAGCTTTCTTCTGCAGTTGCTGCGTTGGTCTGTACAACCGAGGATACCTGGGAAAGACCCTGATTAATCTCTTCAATTGCGATCACCTGCTGAGCAGAGGCGTTTTCGATTTCCTGAATCGCCTGTTCTACCAGCTTGGATTTTTCAGAAACCTCTTTCAGAATTCTTGCAGCCTCACTTGCCATATGTCCGCCTTCTGACACAGCTTCTACAGAATGCATGATGAGAGTTGCAGTTTCCTGAGCAGCTTCTGCGGATTTAGTAGCAAGATTTCGTACTTCATCTGCTACCACAGCAAAGCCTTTTCCAGCATTGCCAGCTCGGGCAGCTTCAATGGCGGCGTTTAAAGCGAGAATGTTTGTCTGGAATGCAATATCTTCAATTACCTTTGTAATATTAGAAATTTTCTCGGAAGCAGTGCTGATTTTTTCCATGGCGCCATTTAAATTCTGCATATGGCTGTTGCTTTCCTGTACACCGGTACCGGTCTGATGTACATAGCCGGCTGCAAGACGGACATTGGTTGCGTTCTGGTCTGCCTGTGTTGCCACGGTGGCAATGGAAGCATTCAATTCTTCTACAGTTGCTGCCTGCTCGGTGGATCCGGAGGCAAGAGCCTGTGCAGCGGAGGATACCTGCTCTGCGCCGGTATTGACCTGTTCTGCAGCGGTACTGATCAGAAGAAGTGTTTTATTTAAATCGTTTTCAATTTTACGAAGAGCCAGACCAAGAATATCTTCGTCGGAACGAAGGGGAACTTCCTGAGTAAAATCACCATTGCTGATCTCTTCCGCAACTAATACCTGCTTGCGGATTCCATGAATCATTTCAGTAAAGGCATTTGCAAGCTGCCCTGTTTCATCCTTGGTATCAATTTCATTTAAATCTACATCTACATGTCCCAAAGCGATCTTTAGCAGCCTCAACTACCTGAGTAATCGGTTTGCTGATCATTGCAGAAATTTTAAAGCTTAAGTATAGGGCTGCACCAGCTCCAGCTGCTACAATAATAATAAGAGTGAGAGTCAGGGCGCCTGCAGTCCTGTCATTATTCTGGCTGGTATCCTGGGCGGATTCCATACGATTATTAACCAGCTGATTAAAATCTTCAAATATTTTAGCGATTTCATCTTCCTGATCTGTTAAGATAGCCAGAGCCTCTTTGGAGTTGCCCTGTTTTGCAGCTGCAATTGTTTTATCAATAGCAGGTGTATAGGTATCTGTAAACAGCTGTCGTAATTCTTCTGCAATGAGGATGGTATTTTGGTTTGTGATACTGGCCTTATAGATATCAAAGCTTTTTAAAATGTTTCCTTATGGGAATTGTATGTCTGTTCCAGCGTTTCTAATTCTTTTGCATCACCGGCATAGACAATCATTCCACGGGAGTCAGCGCGTATCTGGTTTAAGCTGGTTGAGGCATTGATCAGCTCTTTTAAAGGCGCTGTCTGGTGTTCATATAAATATGAATCCATAGTATTGATACGAACCATGCCGAAAATTCCGACAATTCACACAAATAGTATGATTGCTATCATACTGATAAAGGCTGTGAGTAGCTTTCTTGTAATGCTGAAATCCTTGAATTTCTTCATACTGAATTCCTCCTGAGTTTATCTTTTAGTAAAGGTTTGATCTGATCTGGCATGCTCCCAATGAATTCTTACAGATGTATTATGAATATAAAATGTGGTCTCTCCCCCCCATACATTCATAGATCCAATTTGTGGACACAAAGTTTCGCAGTTTAACCAAAACTGTGTCATATTCATTAGAAATCCGCATTTTTACTAGAAAGTTGGTTCTCATTGACGGAGTTTATGACGGCGTATTGTCCAGATTCCATGCTGGCTAAATGCATATTGTTAAACCGGTCAATTGCTATTTTTTTCTGTTCCATTAAGGAATGAGCATAAATGTTCATGGTAATGGAAACATTGGAATGTCCTAATATATCACTGATTGTTTTAATATCAACATTGAGTTCCAATGCACGGGTAGCAAATGTATGGCGTATGGCATGAAACTTGCGGTCTGGCACACCTGCTTTTATTAGTATTTTCTTATAAAGTTTCTGGAAAGCCCTTGGATCAATAGGAATTTGGCTGCCAGTCATAAAATAGCATGTTTCTTTGCCCGAACGTTGATAATATTCTTTAAATAATGTAATAAGAAATGATGGCAGAGGAATCTTCCTTGAAGACGTTCTGCTTTTTGGCGTACCGATTAATAGCAAAGTTTTGTTATCGTCATCAGAAAAATTCTTTGTTCGGCTAACCGTACGATTAATAAACAGGGTTCCATTTTCAAAATCAAAATCGCACCATTTTAAGGCACAAAGTTCCCCCAGACGTATTCCTGAGTAAAAACACAGGACAATCCCCAGTGTTCGTTTATCTGGACAGCCTAAAACTGCTTTTTCGATGAGACACTGCTCTTTCATTGTAAATACCTGTACTTCGTTTTGTTCTGACTTCGGGAATTTTATGTAATTCAATAATTTGATTGAATCAGGATTATTTTTTAATATTTCTCTGAGGGCAGTTTTATAGACTGCCAGTATCTTTCTTTTATAAGATTGGGAGATAGAATTGTCGTCATTCATGAATTTTACAAATTCTGAAACCGTATCTTCTGTTAATTGAGAATAATTGCAGCTTGTATAAAAAGGAATAATATATTTTGTTACACAATGGTAATAGCTTTCGTAAGTAGAAGGTTTTACTCTTTTCACAAGATCGCTGTCCAACCATAACTCAAAAAGTGATGATGCGCTCGCCAGAGTTTTCACCTCTTTTTTTATTTTATTTCCATTTTCCTGATAAGATTTAATACTATCTTTCACTTCACGATAGCTTTTTCCATAAAAATATTGATATTTTCCATCGATCTTTAATTGCCGGCCTTCCCAACGACCATCTTTGCGTTTATAAATGTTTTCTCCTCTGCGAGGCATATTGATATTACTCCTTTTCGGGTGACGAGTTTTTTGACGGCGAATAGTTCTTATTCAACTTAAAATGCAATAAATTTTTTTCTTAATGATTCTGTAAATTCAATTATTAATGTTGTTTTGTTTGTATTGACAAACAATAATGTCGTATTATATAATGGATCGTGTCGAAATTAGTCTGAAAATGGTGGCGTGGTTTTGGTTAAACTGCGCCTTTTTTATTATAAATAGTGTTATATTTACAAAATTAACACATGTAAAAAATAGGTTTTAGTTTACTCAATTGATATCCATTATCAGTATACAATGACTGATTTATATTGAACAAATCATATAATCAGATATCATTATAACGATTTTTTGGAAATTTGCTATATCTAAATTTTACCATTTTTTTACTTTTGCCATGATTCATTTCATGATACGATTGAATCAGTAGAAGGAATATGGAGAGGATATTAAAAATCATGGTGACGCAGGTTAAATTTTATGATAAGGCAGAGGATAAGAAATTGAAGTTTGCAGTAATTATTTCCAGAAGTAAGGGGAAATGGGTTTTTTGCAGACACAAAGACAGAGATACATATGAAGTCCCGGGGGGACACCGGGAAGAGTCTGAAAATATCAACGATACTGCCAGGAGGGAACTTTGGGAAGAAACCGGTGCAGTAGAATTTGATATGATTCCATTGTGTGTATATTCTGTATGCGGTGAGACCAGAGATGGAGAGTGTTTAAAGGAGGAAAGCCTTGGCATGCTTTACTATGCTGAAATATATTCCTTTGAAGAGGAGCTCCATCATGAAATTGCAGAAGTAATCATCACAGAGCAGATGCCAGAGAATTGGACCTATCCTGATATTCAGCCATTGCTGATGGAAAAGTATAAGGAAATTGCATTTGACATGTGTCAGGATCTGTGATAATCTGTTACCTATTAATATAACTGCAGAGGTGGCTATGATGAATCGTAATCAACAAATTTCCATGTTGAATAGGGACGACGATTGATAGCGCTTGTATCTTTGAATTGCTCATAGGTACAAGCGCTTTCGTTGCTGTGCCTATGTGGAAAGAATAGAATTCGGAACCGCATTGGTGGATCGTACTCATCCGTGTGGTTCTATTTATTACCCATACGGACACTCTTGAAAGGTGGTGATCGTGTGGGACATATGGATGATGTCCTTATGGATGGAATGGGATGGTTTGAAGTTGCATTCTATGAATCCTGGAGGAAAAAATAATGAAGAATATTGTTGGAATGATTGAAAAAACAACCGTTGAGGCCGGAGATCTGGCAAATCATCTGAATGAAGAGATAAAAATTCATGGAAGTATATATAAAATAAGAAAAATGAGCGGGTTCGCATTTATCCTGTTAAGAACTAAACGAAATGTGGTCCAATGTATCTACAGCAATGAGTATTCTATGTTTGAACTGGAAGAATTGACAGAGGAGAGCTGCGTAATTGCAACGGCTCAGGTGATTCCGGAAGAAAGGTCGAAGGCAGGGTTTGAGCTCCGGCTCCTTCAGGTGGAAATCTTATCAAAACCGCATCAGCAGAGTCCCATTGTGATTAATAATAAACGAGTGGACACTTCCCTTGAAAATCTTCTTAATTTCAGACCTGTTACTTTGCGTAATGAGAAAGAACGGGCTATATTTTTATTGCAGGAGGGGATTACACTGGGAATTCGTGAGTTTTTGAAAAAGGAGAATTTTACAGAAATCCACTCACCGAAAATTGTTCATGCAGGCGCAGAGGGAGGGGCCAATATTTTCCGATTCGATTATTTTGGCAAGGAGGCATATCTTGCCCAGAGTCCTCAGTTTTATAAGCAGATGATGGTAGGAGTCTATGAACGGGTATTTGAAATCGCTCCCGTATTCCGGGCAGAAAAGCATGATACCTCAAGGCATCTCAATGAATACACAAGTGTGGACTTTGAGATGGGATATATTAAAAATTTTGAAGACATTATGGAAATGGAAACTGCCATGCTTCGTCATGTGATAGAGGTACTGGAATCCGATTATGAAGAAGAACGGCGGATATTAAATGTAAAGCTACCTTATATTAAAGAAATTCCATCAATTAAATTTTTGGAGGCAAAAGAATTAATTTCCGTAAAATTTAACAGACCAATCGTGGATTTTGATGATTTTGAACCGGAAGAGGAAAAATTACTTTCCCAGATTATGAAAGAAGAAACAGGGAGTGATTTTGTATTTGTCACCCATTATCCAAGCAGGAAAAGACCATTTTATGCCATGGACAGCATAGAAAATAAAGAAGAAACAGAAAGCTTTGACTTACTGTTTAAAGGGCTTGAGATTACTACAGGCGGACAGAGAATTCATAACTATGAGCAGCAGTTAAATAAAATGAAGAAGAGGGAAATGAATACTGAATCATTTGAAAGCTATCTGATGATGCATAAATACGGTATGCCGCCCCACGGAGGTCTGGGACTTGGGCTGGAACGTTTTACCAGCAGATTACTTGACCAGGATAATGTACGTCTGTCTTCTCTTTTCCCAAGAGATTTAAACAGAGTAACACCATAAGAAATTTTTAATACAGTTTCATAAGCTGCGCTACTGAATGAGGCTGGCTTATGAAACTGTTTCTTCCATAATTATAGGGTATAGCGGTAGATGGCATTAAAACGGTCATTTCTATAAGGATCATAAAAGCCGTCGCTGATTTCCCAGCCTTCAAATTCATCCTTTGTAAACAGTAGATGTTCCTCGCGATGAGAACGAATGGGAAGTTCACCGATAAGCACACTTTTTTTCGCAACTCTTAACAGCTCGCTTGTGGCCTTTTTCGCATATTCCTTATTGTCAAAATAGAGATAAACACCATAACAGATCACCTTATCGAAGTAATGATCCTTAAACGGTAAATCGGCAGCTTCTCCGGTGAGCACTGAATTGTGCAGTATCTCAATGTGTTTTTTTACCAGTGTATGGGAATAATCCATTCCTGTGTAATCGCAGTCCAGGTATTGGGCAAGGGCACCTGCGCCGCAGCCAACTTCTAAGACCTTGTCACTTTTTTGTATATCCAGCCGTTTGGTTATCTGACGTGCTACTTCCTCCATATCTACCTGAGTTGCTTCATAGCCGTCAAAGGCGAGTAAATCATTTCCCTCTGCTTTTCCTTTTCTTACCCAGATCTGCTTCCATGTTTCGTTTGCTGTTTCCTGTGCATTCATTTTAACTACCTCCTGAAATTATCGTAATATATGTTTTAGTGCGTCACATAGGCGCTTGTTATCTTCTTTAATTCTTACTGCGATCCGGATACATTCTCTTCCTTCCATACCTGGTTTGTGGGAGAGATCCTTCACAAGAATGTTGTATCGGTTTAAAAGCAGCTCGGCGATCTGATGGGCAGAGCAGCCGTCCTTTACCTCGCAGAGTATAAAATTAGCCTGGGACGGGTACAGGGTCAGCTGTCTTATGGAACCCAGTAAACTGTACATTTCGTCTCTTGTCTCTAAAAATTGTTTTAGGGCATCCCGGTAGTCCCCCTGATACTTTTCAAATATCTGAAGAAAGTATTCTGCAAGAGAATTAATATTCCAGATGGGAAGCTCCTTTCGTACAAGAGCAATGATATCCGGATCTGCACAGGTCAGGATTCCAAGCCGTAATCCCGGTACACCATAGGATTTTGAAATACTTTTTATCAGAACCAGATTCTCATTGGCGTTTAAGATCTCCGGTGTCATAAAAGACGGTTCTTTTTCTTTATCAGAAAAATCCAGAAAGGATTCATCTAAAATCAGCAGAGCATTCCGGTCCTTGCAAAACTGTGCCAGTTTTTGAACATCTTCTTTTTTTATGTAGTTTCCGCTGGGATTATCCGGATTTACTAAAACAAGTGCGGATAGTTCCTTATCGCTGTAAAAATCCATAAGGTTTTCAGCTGTATAGGAAAAATCTCTGGAGGATACGGTATAAGGGATGACTGAGGCGGCACAGTTTTCATATTCAGCAAAAGATGGGCGTAAAACTCCCACTGGTTTTTCAAAGCTGCGAAGAAGGGGTTTTATCAGTTCTGTGGCCCCATTTCCTGTCAGTACCTGGTTTTTATCAAGTCCCAGGGATTTAGCAGCCAGAAGGTTATTAATATCAAGTCCGGAAGGATAGCTGGTCGTAAGGATTTCGAAGCTGGCCTTGATCTCTCCCATAAGACGGCTGTTTGGGAAATAAGGATTTACCAGATAGCAGAAATCCAACAGACCCGGATAGCGCCAGTATCCACCGTAGCGTTCAGACAGGCGGAGCAGTCTGCTTTGGGAGTCTGTGAAAATGGATTCTGCAATATCCAGATCCTGCTCGTCATCAATTTCGTACCAGAAACCATTTTCCAGGCGGGAAGCCTTTAAATCGTGATCATCCAATAGGGAAATGACTTTCAGTACCTGCTCATAGTAGGCGTTATTTCCCAATGCCTTGCTATATGCCTCTAGGAAGGGGACATAATGGGTGGAGGAGAAGTTCTGGCTGAATTTGTAGATATTGACCGTTTTATAGTAGGAATGAATGTCTTCGAAGCGGAAGTCTTTTCTGGTTAAGAACTTCATGATATTGTCCTGCTGGTCAATCAGTACAACGGTGCCGTCCATCCAGCTTTCAAAGGGTGCAGTTAAAGCCAGATTGGGGCGGGGGTCTTTAATAATCTGGGTTAAAACCTCCTGTTCAAATATTAAGTCCGATTCCAGAAGCAGGGTGTCGTCTTCCAGGAGACAGTCCTTGGCAAGATAAAGGGAATAGATGTTGTTGGTGGTTTCGTAAACCGGATTATCAATAAAGACTACCGGTGTCCGGAGGGAAAGGGATTCCACAAAGGAACGCAGAAGTTCTCCTTTATGACCAGTCACAAGAATAATTTTTTCCAGGTCATATTGGTCAAGCTGCCTTAACATTCGTTCAATTAGCGGAATCTTGTTGACAGGTACCATACATTTGGGCTGATGCTCGGTTAACTGTTTTAGTCGCCGTCCCATACCGGCAGCCAGAATGATTGCTTGCATAGGCTCCTCCTTTAATGTTCAAAAAGTAAAATATCTCTAAATTTATGAACATAATAGCAGTTTAAAAATTGATTGTCAAGAGTGAAGACAGGGAAAAAGAAAAATTTTATCATTGGAAACAGGAAACGGTTTTCAATTTCGCCTTGACATTTAAAGGGAGAGTGCTATAATATGAAAATGATTTCTGATTTCGAAAATAGGGGATGAATATGGCAGAACGTGGAAGATACCGAACCAGGCAGCAGGAAATGATTGTGAGCTGCTTAAAGAAACAAAAAGAAATATTCTGTACCGTGGAAGAGTTTATGGAACGTCTTAAAAGTGATGGTATCCATGTTGGACAGACTACCGTATACCGGGCTCTGGAACGTTTATGTGAGGATGGGCTGGTTGTGAAGATCCCCTCTGTGGACGGGTCCAAGGCTCAGTTTCGATATATAGGGGAAGAAATAAACAGGAATGTGGGAAAGCTGGTCTGTTTAAAATGCGGATCCATGATTCCCCTGGAATGCTCCAGGCTGGATGAATTCTACCGCCACATCCATGATGATCATGGATTTAAACTGGATCAAAAGCACATGGTGCTTTACGGCTATTGCAGCAGCTGTCAGCAGTAAGCTGATAGATAAAAGAAAGGATTTGTTATGAAAGGCAGATTAAATCCCAGACAATGGGCAGCCCTTATGACAGCTTTAATTCTCACTGTGGTTTTCCTGGGGTCTTCGATTTTTGTTTTCACCCATCTTTCCCACGACTGCACAGGCAGACATTGCAGAGTCTGTCAGGAGATAGAAGTATGTATTTCGGCGCTCAGTGTAATTTTTGAAGCGATTGGAACAGCTGCAGTAATCGCTGTTTCCTTACCAGTTATAAAATATTCCATGCTGCCTTATCTGGCAGGATTGTTTCTCAGTCCGGTTTCTCTTGTGGATTTAAAGATCCGTATGAATAATTGAATCGGTTGGTCCATACGGGAATTTGAAGGAAACAGAAAAATCGGAGGATTTTATTTATGAATAAAGCAACGAAAGTAATTCTGTTAGCAGCGGCAGCTTCTGCAGTGCTGTTATCTGGATGCGGTCAGAAAAAAGAAGCAAATGACAGCGGAAAGCTGAATGTTATGGCAAGTTTTTATCCCATGTATGATTTTGCCGTTAAGATCGGCGGCGATAAAGTAGATGTTAAAAATATGGTTCCTGCAGGAACAGAGCCTCACGACTGGGAGCCGGCGACAAAGGATATTACTGGTCTGGAAAAAGCAGATGTATTTGTATATAGCGGAGCTGGAATTGAGCACTGGGTGGAAGATGTGTTAAAGAGTCTTAAAAATAGCAATCTCACTGTTACAGAGGCATCTTCAGGGATCTCCTTGCTGAAAGGGGAGGAACATGAAGATGCACAGAGTGAGGATCATGAGCACGGAGAATTCGATCCCCATGTGTGGTTAAGCCCCCTGAATGCAAAGAAAGAGATGGAGAATATTAAGGATGCCTTTGTTAAGGCAGATCCGGCTAATGAAGCATATTATCAGGCTAATTATGATACCTATGCCAGCAAATTTGATGAGCTGGACAAGAAATATAAAGATACATTATCTCCGCTGCCCAATAAATCGGTAGTCGTTGCCCATGAGGCATTTGGGTACCTTTGTAATGCCTATGGACTGACTCAGATGGGCATAGAGGGACTGACACCGGATTCTGAACCGGATCCGGCAAGAATGGCGGAAGTCATAGACTTTGTAAAAGATAATAAAGTAAAAACCATATTCTTTGAAGATCTGGTCAGCCCCAAAGTGGCAGAGACCATTGCAAAAGAAACAGGCGCAAAACAGAGGTGTTAAATCCATTAGAAGGACTGACTGACGAGCAGTTAAAAAATGGGGATGATTATTTCTCTGTTATGGAGAAGAATCTGACTGTTTTAAAAGAAGCGCTGGAATAAAAAGAACAGGAGTAAAAATGTGAACGCGATTGAAATGAAGGGACTGACATTTTCCTACGGAGGAACAGGTGTTTTAAACGGAGTGGATTTAACCGTTCCCCAAGGCGGTTTTGCCGCGCTCACCGGTGACAACGGGGCTGGAAAAAGTACACTGATCCGGATTCTGTTAGGCGAGTTGTCTTTAACCGGAGAAGCAGGAAGTTTTAAACTGCTGGGAAAGGATATCCGCCAGTTCAGCGACTGGAAGGACGTGGGATACGTTCCCCAAAATGGAATGGATACTTACAAGGACTTTCCGGCCTCTGTTGAGGAGATCATTCAGGCGAATTTATACAGCCAGATCGGGCTGTTTCGTTTACCGGGGAAAAAAGAGAAGGAAAAAGTGACAGAAGCTCTTTGTGAGGTGGGAATGGAACCATACAGAAAACGCCTGATCGGGAAGCTGTCAGGCGGTCAGCAGCAGAGAGTACTGCTGGCAAGAGCACTGGTTAACAAACCACGTCTGTTAATTCTTGACGAGCCCACCACTGGTGTGGATGAAAAGAATACGGAAGAATTTTACCGTCTGATTCAAAACTTCAATCGCAATGATCACATGACTGTTTTTATGGTAACACACGACAGGAAGCGGCTGGCCGGTCTGGCAGATACCATCTTTCGGCTGGAAAACGGCGTGATGAGACAAATAACAATCCCGGGGGGAGGCTGACTGTGATGGAGATATTTAATTATGCCTTTATGCAGAGGGCCTTTGTAGTGGGAATCCTCCTTGCAATGGTGATTCCCTGTATCGGTGTGGTAATTGTATTAAAAAGGCTTTCCATGATCGGAGATGCGCTTTCCCATACTTCTCTGGCAGGAGTTGCATTCGGGCTTATTATTGGAATTAATCCGGTTGCCGGTGCAGTGGCTGCCTGTATTATGGCTGCCCTTGGAATCGAGGCAATACGAAGAAAACTGCCCCGTTATTCGGAAATGTCCATCGCCATTATTATGTCTGCCGGAATCGGTCTGGCAGGTGTGCTGTCTGGCTTTGTGAAGAATTCTGCTAATTTTAACAGTTTTCTCTTTGGCAGTATTGTGGCAATCAGCGACATGGAGATGTTTCTGGTTATGGGAGTGTCCTTAACAGTGCTTTTGCTGTTTGTGCTTCTTTATAAAGAACTGTTTTACATTGCTCTTGATGAGAGGAGTGCAAGACTTGCCGGCGTTCCTGTCAAAATAGTCAATTTTATATTTACCGTATTAACGGCAGTTACGGTCTCCATTGCGGCAAGAACTGTAGGAGCCTTAATTGTTTCGTCCATGATGGTGATACCCACTGCCTGTTCCATGCAGTTTTCCAAAAATTACAGGCAGACAGTTCTTTATGCCATTTGTTTTGATGTGGCATTTATGATAATTGGTCTTTTTGCTGCCTATTATCTGGGATTAAAGCCGGGAGGAACCATTGTTTTAGTAGGTGTGGTTTTCCTTCTCTTTATATTTATTGGAAAAAAGCTGCTTGGAGTGAAAGGCTAGGTCACGATAAGGAGTAGATCAATGACAGATTTATATATCATATCCGGTTTTCTTGGGGCAGGCAAGACCACACTCATACAGACTATGGTCCCTGCTGTTTTTGAAAACCGGAAGGTAGTAGTGATAGAAAATGATTTCGGCGATGCCGGAATTGATGAAGAACTTTTAAAGGGTGACAGTCTAACTGTGACCAGTTTAAACTCAGGGTGTATCTGCTGCAGCCTGAACGGAGATTTTAACAGATCCCTGGAACAGATTGTAAAGGAGTATGCACCGGAGGTGATTTTAGTGGAGCCATCTGGGGCAGGGAGACTTTCCGACATCATTAAGGCCTGTATGAACAGGAAGGATCTGGTGAAAATCTGCCGTTGTATTACTGTGGTGGATGTGATGAATTTTGATAAATACAGGGAAAACTTCGGAGAAGTGTTTATCAATCAGATTCAATTTGGTGACTTAATTCTATTAAGCCATTTAAGCGGGAAAGCAGGAGAGATCCAGGTTATCATGGATAAAATCCGGAAACTGAATCCTGAGGCCAGAATTGAAGGGGATTTTTGGGATGGGATTCCTGCAGATGTATTCCGTCAGGGAGACAGGGTATCTCTTACAGAGTCTTTGATGGAAGACCTTAAAAACCCCGTAACCCTTAACCGGAAGATTCGTTCCGGCGGCAAGGGAGAATGCGCGGTGCGGCCTCTGTTTCGTTTTACCAGAGAGATCTTTTTATCCGTAAGTTTTGACTGTGATGAAGTCTTTACAGAGGCGGAACTGAAGGCGAAAATAAACAGAGTGACCAGTCAGGCTGATGGAATGATTCTTAGAGGAAAAGGGATCGTGAAAGGACCCGCGGGAAGCATTTCTTTTCATTACATACCCGGAATGCTTAAGATACAAAGCTCACGGGGAGAAGGAAACAGTGTGTGTTTTATAGGGACGGGAATAAAGGAAGATCAGATTATATCATTGTTTAAAGGAGAATGACACCATGGTAACACCTGCGTGGGTAGTCACAGGATTTCTTGATTCCGGGAAAACAACGCTGATAAACCGGTTAATCCGGGAAGAGCTTTCTGAACAGGAAGTCCTGGTGATTCAATTTGAGCGGGGAGACACACCCCTTGCCGAAGGGGAAGGAGTGCGCTCCCTTTATTATTCTAAGGCGGAAATAGAGGAATCACCATACGCTGTGGCTGATTCCATTTTCGAAGAGATCCAGAAGGATCCGGCAGAATTAATCTTAATTGAGTGGAATGGGATGGAGCATTTTCATCGATTTGAGGAGATGTTTCTTCAGTTTCACTTAAAGCCGGCCATCCATGTGGAAAAGGTTATTTATGTAGGTGATGAAAATCAACTGAAGCACAAAATTGCAGACTCCGGTTTGATTTCCATGTCCCAGATTGCTGCAGGCAATCTGGCGTATTTAAGGGTGGAGGAGGAGAAAGCAGAACTAAGTGCGCGGGAGCTTTTTCAGATTAATCCTGAAATTCATGTATTTACAGAAGGAAAATGGGATGGTTTTAAGAAAAAAATGTTTCAGTATGAGGTGAAATCCCAGATATGGCTGCTATTGGTCGCTGCTGCAGCCATTTTTTATCTGACAGCCAATTCTTATCTGGGATCTTTTGTTACCTTGTTTTTGGGAGTGTTTTTACAGGCGATGCCTTTTCTTGTGATTGGGGTTTTACTTTCCTCCGCCATACAGGTCTATGTATCTGCGGACTGGATTCGGAATAAATTTCCCCAAAACGTGGCTTTCGGGCAGCTTTTTGCCATAGTGGCAGGGTTCTGTCTTCCGGTTTGCGACTGCGCTTCCATTCCGGTGTTTAAAGGTCTGGTAAAAAAAGGAGTTCCATTATCGGCAGCTGTTACTTTTATGCTGGTTTCTCCAGTGATTAACCCGGTTGTAATATTGTCTACCTGGTATGCCTTTAATGGTAACCTTAAGATAATTGCAGCAAGGTGCGGATTGGGAGTTTTATGTGCTGTGCTGACTGGCCTGAGCTGTCTGATCAGTCCTCCCCAGAAGGTTCTGTTAACAGATCCGGCAATACAGGGAGGAGAGGGATACGGAGATTTTGAAATTTCCACACCGGATGACAGCAAAGCCTCCCGTTTCTTTCAGATGATGGGTCATGCCCAGAATGAATTTTTCAAGGTTGGAACGTATCTGCTTACAGGAATTTTTGTATCCACTGTGCTGCAGGAGGTTTTGCCGGGAATGACCCGGTCGGGAGGGGGAATCCCCATTCTGGCATCGGTAGCATTTATGATGGCAATGGCATTTATCCTGTCCTTGTGCTCCTCTTCCGATGCCGTTGTGGCAAGAACCATGGCAGGTGTTTTCCCGGCTGGGGCGCTGATGGGCTTTCTGGTGTTTGGTCCCATGATTGATTTAAAGAACGGAGCCATGCTTCTTGGCGGTTTTGAAAAGAAGTTTATTGTCCGCCTTTTTGTTACAACGTTCCTGATATGCTTTGGTGTAGTCGGCATGTTTGCCATACTTGGAAGCGGAGGGATCCGGATATGAAACTAAGAGGAAAGGGATTGAATATTCAGGCATTGACGGAATCTGCCTGCTATCTGATTTTTGGAATTCTCCTGTTCCGGCTGACTGTGACAGGTGCCTATCTGTCCTATGTGACTCCAAGAATGAAGCCTTATTTATACGGTTTATCTGCAGTCATGGTACTATGGGCAGCAATGGGGGCTTTCAGAGTTTTCCGCCCCAAATACAAAGCCCGCCTGTTTCACTGTCTGGTTCTTGGAATTCCCATTCTTATTTTAGCTGTGCCTCCGGCACCGCCGGCAGGAAGTGCTGCGATTAAGAATTATTCCAGTTCCAGCATACCCAGGTCCTCCAGTGAACAGGAAACGGCCGGATATAATTATTATGAAGATGAAACAGAGGCAGAACAACCGGATTACAGTGCCGGTTATGAGGAAAACACAGAGGATGGCCAGCAGGCGCAAACTCAGCAGCCGGAGCTTTTAAAAGGAGCCGGTTTAAATGGAATAGATAAGGACGCCAAGACGATTACCATAGCAGATGATGACTATTATGCATGGATGACAGAGCTTGGAGCCCATGCGGATCAATACCAGGGCTATACCGTTACCATGAAGGGATTTGTATTTTTAGATTTGGAAAACCGGCAGGAAAATGAATTTGCTCTGGTTCGTCTGTCCATGTGGTGCTGTTCCGCCGATATGGCGCCTGTGGGACTAATGGCATATGACTTAAAAGGGCAGGGATTTAAAGAGAATGACTGGGTTACAGTTACGGGAAAGCTGTCAGTAAAAGACGGTTATCCTACCATTGAAGCAGAGACCATGGTGGCAGCGGAAAAGCCCCAGCAGGAGTATGTTTATCCTTATTACTGATAAAGAAGGAGAAAAGTGCGTAATGCATTTTTCTCCTGTTTTAATGATATTTTATCTCAGTTGTATTATGTTGACAGAAGGTGCATCCAATGATAGACTGTACAAGTATTTTTACGAGTTAGCATAAACTAACTAATGAGAAAATAAATCAATAAGAATAAAGGAGTGTATAAGAGTGAAGCTTATAAAACTTTTTTCCGGATTCATGGTACTTACAGCTCTCTTAACTGGATGCGGGGCATCCGGGCAGAGTGGGGAGAGTACAAAAACAGAAACCGTAACTGCCAGGACAACGGAAGGGGAGTCTGCCAGAGTCATTGAACATGCCATGGGAACAACGGAGATAAAAGGAACGCCTCTTAGAGTTGTAACACTATTTCAGGGAGCAACGGACAGTGCCCTGCTTCTTGGGGTAACCCCTCTTGGTGCAGTAGAATCCTGGGCGGAAAAGCCGGTTTACGAATACTTAAGGGGTCAGATGGATGGCGTGGTGAATTTAGGTATAGAAACCCAGCCGAATCTGGAAGAAATTATTGCCTTAAAGCCTGATTTAATTATTGCTTCTAAAGTCCGCCATGAAAAAATATATTCCCAGCTCACTGAAATTGCACCAACTGTTATGGTAAAAGAGGTGTATCAGTGGAAGGATACTTTGAATATCTGTGCAAAAGCCCTGAACAAAGAAGAAAAGGCAGAAGAGTTTTTTGCAAAGTGGGATGAAAAAACCGCATATTTTAAAGAAAAGGCAGCAGATAAAATCAAGGATACCAAAGTGGCAGTTATAGATTTCCGGGCGGATCATGCAAGAATTGTTTATACAGGCTTTGCTGCTACGGTATTAGATGACATGGGGATTGAACGTCCGGAAAGTCATAAGAAAGAGGAATGGGGTGTTATGCTTCAGTCTGAGGAGGCAATTCCCCAGATGGAGGCGGATCTGATTTTTGATCAGACCAACTTAAATGAGGCGGAAAATGTGACAAACCGGGATAAATGGACCTCCAATCCATTGTGGTCCAATTTAACAGCAGTAAAAAACAATCAGGTATATCCCGTTAATTCTGTGTTCTGGAACAGCGGCGGCGGCCCTCAGGCAGCCATGCATATGCTTGAGGAAGTATATGCATTTTACGGAGTAGAATAAGAGAAAAGGAGTAAGGCATATGGCTTGGCTGCGGACCACATCACAAAAAACAGCAGTATTAACTGGACTTCTTGCAGGAATGGTGCTCTGCTTTGGAGCCAGCGTATCTCTTGGTACTTATTCCATTGCTCTTCATGAGGTAGTTCAGGCGTTTATTCATTTTGATCCTGGTTTAACAGAGCATATTCTGGTTATACATACAAGACTTCCAAGAGCAGTCACAGCCATGCTGGTGGGAGGGAGCTTAGGGGTTTCCGGTGTGCTGACACAGGCACTGACCAGAAATCCCCTGGCTTCCCCCAGTATCCTGGGGATTAATTCAGGCGCCGTTTTTTTTGCGGTGCTTGCTTCCTCCTTTGCAGGGAATCTGCCGGCGGAAGGTATTTTATGGGCAGCTTTTGCAGGCGCAGCTCTTTCTGCCGTTTGTGTATACGTTCTGGGGTCAGTAGGGAGAGATGGTCTGACACCTGTTAAGATCGTATTGGCCGGATCTGCCATTACAGCACTTTTTTCCTCCTTTACCCAGGGAATTCTGGTTTTAAGCGAATCGGGAATCCGCAACACCTTATCCTGGCTGGCTGGAGGCATTGCAGGCCGCGATATGAAGCAGCAGATGATGGTGATTCCCTATATGGCAGCAGGTATGCTTCTGGCCCTGCTGCTTTCGGTTCCTGTAAATATTCTATCTTCAGGAGATGACGTTGCAAAAGGACTGGGACAGCGTACCCTGCTGGTCAAGATTATGATGGGAGTCTGCATCATATTATTAGCAGGCAGTTCCGTGGCAGCAGCAGGTTCCATTGGCTTTGTGGGTCTGGTAGTTCCCCATTTATCCAGGAATCTTGTGGGGCAGGATCACAGATGGATTATTCCTTACAGCGCAGTGCTGGGAGCCGCTCTTTTATTATTTGCTGATGTACTGGCCCGATTTATCGTCATGCCTTCCGAAGCGCCGGTAGGAGTCATGACAGCTCTCATTGGTGCACCATTTTTCATCTATATCGCAAGAAAAGGAGGGAAAGGCAGACGATGAAATTACTATCTAAAACTGCAGCTGCAAAAGGTGCATCAGCCCCAAAAAGAAAGCTTCTGATACTTGCCATATTACTGGCTGCTTCCTACGCAGCCTGCGTCTGCGCCGGATCTGTGATTCTTTCTCCTGGCACCGTTCTTCTTGGGATTCTTGGAAAGTCTGACAGTCAGGTGAAAATGATTCTGGAGACCATCCGGCTTCCCCGTGCCACAACTGCGGTTCTTGCAGGAGCAGCACTTGGAGTTTCCCGGAACTCTGCTGCAGGGTACCATAAGAAATCCGCTGGCAGCTCCCAATGTAATAGGTATTACCGGAGGAGGCAGTCTTTTTGCCGTTCTGTTTCTCAATTATTTTCCGGATGGAGGAACGGTTTTCCTTTCCCTGGCATCGTTTCTGGGAGCACTTGTGGCAGCCCTGGTTGTCTACGTGCTGGCATTTAAGAATGGAGTAACCCCCATACGGCTGATCCTGGTTGGGATCGGTGTTTCATCTGTAACAAGCGCACTGACCACCCTGCTGCTTTCTAAAAGTAAAAATGCTGCTGTGGATAAGGCTTATTTATGGATGGTGGGCAGTGTGTATGGTGCGGACTGGCATGATGTGCGCCTTCTTCTGACCTGGTTTTCCATTTGCTTTTTCTTTTCCATGGCATACTCCCGTCATATCGATGTTCAGGGGCTGGGAGATGAAGTGGCAGCAGGTCTGGGAGCTCATTTACAGAGACACAGGGCAGTTATTATTTTACTCAGCGCTGCATTATCAGGAGGCGCGGCAGCGGTGGTAGGAGCCATAGGATTTATCGGCCTGATCGCGCCCCATATGGGCCGCCGTCTGGTGGGGACTGAGCATATTTTTCTGCTGCCTGCCTCCGCACTGATCGGTGCTTTGATCCTGCTGGTTTCCGATACGGTAGCCAGAACGGTATTCCTGCCGGTTGATGTGCCAGCCGGAGTGTTTACTGCCGCAATCGGAGCACCATTTTTCATTTACCAGCTTTACCACAGCCGCAATCAGTCCAACTGACAGGAGAAAATACATGAATGAATTATTGACCAATCAATTATCTCTGTCCTACGGAGACCAGCTTATTATAGACCAATTAAATCTTCATATTCCAAAAGGAAAAATCACCATACTGGTGGGAAGCAACGGGTGCGGTAAGTCTACGCTGCTAAAATCCCTCTGTCGCCTGTTAAGGCCCGGTAAAGGAAACGTGGTTCTGGACGGACAGGATATCTTTAAAATGTCTACAAAGGCTGTGGCGAGAAAACTGGCGGTATTGCCTCAGGGTCCCACTGCGCCGGAGGGACTGACTGTTTCCCAGTTAGTGAGGCAGGGCAGATACCCTCATCAGAATTTTATGGGGCAATGGACCAGGCTGGACGAGGAAATGGTTCAAAAAGCCATGGAAGATACCAACGTGATAAGTATCGCTGACAGAACCGTAGATTCTCTCTCCGGCGGCCAGCGCCAGCGCGCCTGGATTGCCATGACTCTTGCCCAGGGAACGGAGTACCTGCTATTAGATGAACCCACCACATATCTGGATCTTGCCCATCAGATTGAGGTGCTGGATCTGCTTTATGATCTGAATGCCAGAGAAGGACGCACCATCGTTATGGTGCTTCACGATTTAAATCTATCCTGCCGCTACGGTCATCATATGGTTGCGTTAAGTAATCGCAGGGTATATGCAGAGGGGGGCTCCGGAAGAGGTTATGACTGCGGAGACAGTGAGAAAGGTCTTTCATCTGGAGTGTGAGATCTCCACAGACCCATTGTTTGGAACGCCTTTACTAATTCCCCATGGCAGAGGAAGGAGCGTAAATCCAGCCCATTGTGGTTGACAGACATCCCAGGCTGATTTACAATAAACTTATACAGAATTTACCAGTAGATAGGCAAATCTACTGGTTTGGATAAGGAAGGAGCTGATACGATATGCAATTCAGCTTAAATGATTTTTTAATCGCTGTCTCCTTTGCATTGGACTTTATGGAGATGGACCGGCTGGGAATGCAGTCTAACCATGGAAAGAGAACGGCTTATTTAACCGTATGCATCGCCAGGAGGATGAATTTGACAGAGGAAGAGATTTATGATGCAGCTGCGCTTTCCATCCTACATGATAACGGTTTAAGTGAATCAAGCCTTTATGAACGACTTCCCGGGGAATGGGATCATGCAGTAACCAGATTCGAAGGCTCCAGAGGCCATTGTATGATTGGAGAAAAGAATGTAAAAGACTACCCGTTTCTGACAGAACCTCAGGATGTAATTCTTTATCATCATGAGCGTTATGACGGAAATGGGTATTTCGGGTTAAAAGGAGATGACATCCCCCCTTATTTCCCAGATTATTGCAGCGGCTGACAGTTTTGAAAACTATTTTAAGTTTGCAGATGGAGATTATTCTCATGAAGAGGTGCTGAAATGGCTGGCAATCTGTGAGGCTGGCATGGTTTGTCCTGAGCTTGCCAAAGTACTTCGTCAGATGACAAAAGATCAGTCAGTCTGGGAAAATCTAAGCAATGACAGGATTGAGCAGGCACTTGATGAGGTGGTTCCATCCTTTGAGATGGAGGTGCCTCTGGATAAAATCCGTCAGGTTACCGGCGTATTTTCAAGAATCGTTGACTGTAAATCCAGCTTTACCAGACGCCATTCCATGGGGCTGGCGGAAAAAGCAGCCCGGATGGCAGAATATTATAATAAAGATGAGGCGGAGACAACCAGACTGATTATTGCAGCTGATTTACATGATTTAGGGAAGCTGGCTGTGCCAAACAGTATTCTTGACGTTCCGCGTGCCCTGACACCGGAGGAATTTGAGACAGTAAAAAACATGTGTACTATACAAGAGTTGCACTTGAGAAGATCAGAGGGTTTGAAGATATCACAGAATGGGCGGCCAACCACCATGAAAAGCTGAACGGAAGGGGATATCCCTTTGGTAAAACAGGGGCTGAACTGGATTTTAATTCCCGTATGATGGGCTGTCTTGATGTATACCAGGCGCTTACGGAGGATCGTCCTTACCGGACAGGGATGCCTCATAGTCAGGCAGTTAAGGTTCTTTCTGATATGGCAGACAATGGGTTTGTGGATTCTGGCATTACAAAGGATATAGATCAGGCATTTAGTTCCGTTTAACAAGGAGGAGTTTATGAAGTATGAAAAAGTAGCATTATCAATTATTCTGGTTTCTTTGCCATGCCTGATTTTTGACTTTTTACTGCCTGCATATACAAGAGAGCTGGGCTATACCGTGTTTCAGTTAAGTATTCTGTATTCAGTTTATTCGTTTTCAGGATTGATAATGAGATTACTGATTGGGAAGATTTCAGACCGTTACAGCCGATATCTGGTGTTGAGCTGTGCCATATTCCTGAACGTGATAGCCTATTTCTTGTATTCACAGACGAGAGGTCTGGGATACTTACTGGCTGCAGGAATAGTACAGGGAGCTGCAGGAATTCTCTTAACGATTTCAGCCATCAGTCTGATTACAGCTGAGAAAACAAGTTTTGCAAAAGGTCTTGGAAGGTATAGCGGTAATCGGCAGCTGGGCGGAATCATAGGAATCGGTCTGACATTTTATGTGCTAAACCGCACTGATTTTTTAGAGGGCTGGAGCCAGATCTTTTTAATCAGTTCTGCTTTTGCATTTGTTTCGCTGGTTCTTGTATTTATAAAGAAACCTTCTCATACAAGTGAACCGGCTTTCCAGACTGGGAAAGTGGTCTATACTCCCCTGGAACAGAAGATCTGGATGTTGAATCTTTTATATTGTATACCAGCCAGCCTGGTGGGAGTTTTAGTGATTCCATATATGATGGAGACATATCATGTGGGTATGCAGGCGATTGGATTAGTCTTTATGTCGCCAGTAATACTTACTGCCTTTTTAAGTCCAAGAATCGGACAGATTGGAGATAAGCTGGGCTATAAGAAAACAATTTTTTCCGCTACTCTGATTGCTGCTGCTTTCATGATTTGGCTGGTTTTCAGCCCCAATCTGAAAATATTTGCCATTGTCTGGACTTTATATCAGATAGCACTTACGGCACAGGACTATTCTTTGGATGCACTTTTTGTGCAGGGAGTTCCGGAGCAGGTAATGGGAGATTTTTATGGAAAGTATATGCTTGGCACCAGCCTTGGCGGAATCATTGGTCCTTTTATCGGAGGAAGTGTTTCTGTGCTTGCTGGGGGAAGAGCACCCTATTTTCTCTGTGCTGTTTTCCTGACTGCCATCAGTATAATTGTGTGGAAACTGATTCCTATAGGAGGAAAGTCCGATAGAGATGGGTCTGGGTTGACAGAAAATCAAGATGGTGATATAGTCATTTAATCAAAGGTAAGGAGAGCAGATATGAATTTTTTTATTAGCGATCAATTGACAAGACGAATGAGCTCTGTACAAATCAACCCGGTGAAACATTGTACAGAGTATGGCGGTTACTGATACGCTTATAAGATTCATCGGGAAACAGTGCAGCAATAAGAGCAGCGTTACAGGCTGTTTCTTCTTTTGATGCCTGTTTTCCCTGCTTCTTTTTGCGGTGAAGGGTCATGGACAATGTTTTATTTGTTCATGGCCTTTTGTTGTATTAAGTTGAAACAGAAGGCTGAGAAAGTTTAATCCAGGTCTTCTGTTTTTTTATTTTAAATCAGCAGAGAGGATATTAGGATTAAAAGAAAAAACGGTCTGTATTTGAAATGAACACAGGAAAGAAGGAAGTAAGACGTGAGTTTATTGGAGATTACAGGCTTATCTCACTCATTTGGAGATAATCAGTTATTTTATGAAACAGATTTAGTTCTAAATAAAGGAGAACATATTGGAATTACAGGGCAGAATGGTACAGGGAAAAGTACCCTGATTAAAATTTGCACAGAACAGATCATACCGGATCAGGGCAGAGTGGTGTGGTATCCCGGCATAAAAGTGGGGTATCTGGATCAATATGCCAGCATGGACAGTGGGATGACAATGAAAGCATTTTTAAAAACAGCATTTGAGGAGCTCTATACACTGGAGAAAAGGATGAATGAGCTGTATGACCGTGCAGCCAGAGGACAGGAAGGAGCACTTAAGGCGGCGGCTGTCTGCCAGGAACAGTTGGAGCATCGTGATTTTTTACCGGATCGATTCACAGATTGATCTGGTTTGTCAGGGGCTGGGACTTTCTTCCCTTGGGTTTAACCGTCCGATTGGAGAAATGAGCGGTGGTCAGAGGGCAAAAGTCATTATGGCGAAGCTTTTGATTGAGAAGCCAGATGTTTTGCTTTTAGATGAGCCCACCAATTTTTTGGATCATGATCATATTGTCTGGCTTCAGGATTATTTAAGCGGGATCGATCAGGCATTTATGGTGATCTCCCATGATGAGGGGTTTCTGACCAAAACAACAAACTGGATTTGTGATATAGATCAAAAAAGAGTAGTAAAATATTTTGGCTCTTACGGAGAATTTCTGAAAAAGAAAGCCCAGCTTCGGGAAAATTATACAAGGCAATACTGCGCACAGCAAAAAGAGATTAAAAAGACAGAAGAATTTATCCGTAAAAATATAGCAGGAAGAAAATCGAAAATGGCAAGGGGCAGGCAAAAGCAGCTTGACCATATGGAACGAATGGAGGCACTGGACCAAAAAGAAATCAGACCTTTCTTCCGGTTTGATCAGGGGGCGCTTCCTTTGGCAGGTAAACTGAAGGTATCAAATCTGACTGTAGGATACGGTTCACCTGTTTTGTCCTGTGTAAATTTTTCTATGAAAGAGGGGGAAAAGGTGGTGATAACGGGATTTAACGGAGCGGGTAAATCTACGCTGCTGAAAACCCTGATGAATCAGATTCCTGCTTTGGACGGTAATTATTGTTTTTCTCAAAAAGCGGTCATCGGCTATTATGAGCAGGATCAGGTATGGGAAAATGACAGTCTCACACCTATAGAAATTGTATCGGATCATTTTCCATTGCTGGAGAGAATGGAGGTAAGAAAAAAACTGGCTCAGAACGGGATATCAAAAAAACATGCCCTTCAGCCTGTGGGAACCTTAAGCGGCGGAGAACAGGCAAAAGTTAAGCTATGTCTGCTGACGGGAAGAACTTATAATTTTTTAATTCTGGATGAGCCGACCAATCATCTGGATGTACTGGCAAAGCAGGCGCTTAAAGAGGCATTATCGGAATTTTCCGGTACTGTTTTGCTGGTTTCCCACGAAATTTCCTTTTACAGGGATTGGGTGGACAGAGTAATCGATATCGGGTTTTACTAATGATTAATTTTGTCAAATATAATTTATTAAAACCATATTGACTTACGTAGAATAATATGGTAGTATTTTACTATAATAATTGTTAAATGAATAAAACACGTGAGAAGTGAGATGATTCTCATAGTGGTTTCATATAAAATAAGGAGGAACAAACATGATGTCATTTATTGAGAGCCTTGAGAAGAGAAGAACCTATTATAATATCAACCGTGAGCTTCCTGTATCAGAAGAGGAAGTACTGGATATTATCAGAAAGGTGACAGAAGCAACACCGGATGCGTTCAATATGAAGAGTGCCAGAGTTGTGGTAGCACTTGGAGAGAAGCAGGATCAGCTGTGGGACAGTGCCTATGATGCATTTGGCGGGCAGGTGGATAAAAGTAAGACTGATTCCTTTAAGAACGGGTATGGAACCATTCTTTATTTTATCGATGAAGAACTTATAAAGTCATATCAGGAACAGTTTTCCCTCTATGCAGATAACTTCCCGGTATGGGCAAATCAGTCCAACGGTATGCTTCAGTCTAATATCTGGACTGCTTTACGGGAAGTAGGTGTGGGAGCATCTCTTCAGCATTATAATCCGGTTATCAATGAGGCAGTTGCCAGATTGTTTGACATTCCGGCTGGCTGGAAGCTGATCGGGCAGATGCCATTTGGTGGCATCGGCGCAGAACCAGATGGAAAAGAGAAAGAAGATATTAATAAGAGAGTTGTTGTAAAGAAGTAATAATAGTTTAAAAGCTGTCCGGCACTTGTTCGCCGGGCAGCTTTTTGTATTCTTTGATTCTACTATGTGAAGTCTTTTACTATTTTAATATATTCATTTGCGTGATAATTCAAATACGATCCCTTCCGGTAAGCAGCTACAAAGTCAACCATGGTATTTGGCGTGCCAAAGGAAAAACAGATCAGTTGATCAAGAAAATTCATATGCTTTAGATGGGTATCTGTAACAAAAGTAACTCCATAATTTCGGGAAGCCAGCTCTGCTCCTGCCCGGATATTACTGGTAATCAGCATTTTATCAGGCTGGAAGCCAACCTGCTGAAAGACACGTTCAATTGTCTGACGGGAACGCTGATCGGTCTCCTGAAGAATTAATATTTCATTCTTCAGAAGACTTAAGTCAAACCATTGGTGATTACAATCTTTTCTTGTTATTCCCTGATCTGCCAGCGGATGTCTTTTTGACATAACCAGAAGCATTTCTTCATGGCTGATGACTTCATAATCAACCTCAGGACTTTTCACCGGTTTGTTGAAAAAGGCCAGATCTGTCTCACCGGAAAGAATCATGTTTTCCAGAGTGGTTGAAGCGGACTCCTTAATATTAATAATGACATTTGGATACAGACTCTTGAAGATAGGAAGAGTACAGGGGAGCATATAAGTTCCCCGCATAACTGGAAATGCAATATTTAATACCCCAATATTGCTCTTAATAATATCTGACAGTTCATTGTCCAATTCTTTTTTCAGCTGGAGGATTTCTCCGGCTTTTTTTACGTATCGTTCCCCAGCATAGGTCAGTATGAAACGGTTTCCGATTTTTTTAAACAGCTTTTGCCCAAGGCTGCTTTCCAGACTTTGCAGGAACTTGGTAAGGGTAGGCTGGGAAATATAAAGCGAATTGGCAGCTTTTGTTATATTCTGAAACCTGGCAACCGCTAAAACATAACTCAAATCTTTAAAGTCCATGGTATCACCTCTTTCTCCATTTTACCTGAAGCGAATCAAAAAAACAATAAAATTATGGTTAAAAACTATAGTTTATATGAAAAACATGAATTAGACATATAGTTAAGAAAATGTTATATTTACCATATCGATCGAATTATAATTCAGAGATGGTAACCGTTAGATAAAATTTAATAATGAGGTGGAACAGGCATGAGCTACATAGATATTATATCTATTCTATTTTTATTTGTAGTAGTGGCAATTGGGTTTGTTAAAAAGTGCAATATTGGTGTTCTGGCAATCGGATCAGCGTTGATTCTTGCCAGATTGGGGGGCTTAAGTGACAGCAAGGTACTTGCCGGTTTTGATGCGAAATTGTTTATTACTCTGGTTGGTGTATCATTTTTGTTCAGCGTTGCGCAGGTGAATGGTACGCTGGAACTTGTTGCTAAAAAAGGAATCGGACTTGCAGGAAAGAGAACCTATCTGGTTCCCGTCATTATCTTCCTTGTATCCGGTATTCTCACAATTATCGGACCTGGAAATATCCCGGTAGGAAACTTAATGACAGTGGTTGCTGTAACGGTTGCAGTCAGTATGGGAGAAAATCCATTGTTATTTGCTTTGGCGGCTAAAGTGGCAGCCAATGGTTTTACCCTGTCCCCATTAACCCCTCCGGGAGTATTGATGGAGAAGCTTGGAACAGAGGCCGGTTTTACCGGATTCGAACTTCCAGTTATGTGGAACTGCATTTTATGGTCAACAATTCTTATGATAGGATTTTCTGTCTATTATAAGATCTGGAAAATTAAACCTGCAGAAAAAGACAATATTTCATTAAAAGTCAAAGAGCATCTTAATAAACAGCAGTGGATCACAATCACTGGCGTACTGGTTATGGTAGTCATGGTTGTCGGTCTGAATATTAACGTAGGACTTGCTTCATTTTTTGTTGCAGCTGTATTGGTAATTTTAGGCGTGACGGACGAAAAGAAAGCGTTGGTAAAGGTACCATGGGGAACCCTTATTTTAATCTGTGGCGTTGGTGTATTAATGAACGTTGTTATTGAACTGGGCGGACTGGATCTGATGTCAAAAGGCCTGTTAACCATCATGACACCAAAGACAGCAGCTCCAATCATTGGAATCAGTGCTTCTATTTTATCATTCTTCAGCTCAACTACAGGTGTGGTAATGCCTTCCATGATCCCCACACTGGGTCCGATTGTACAGACATTAGGAACCGGCAACGCTGGTTTTGCAGAGCTTGCCAGTGTTGTAATTACTTCTTCTCTATCAGCAGCATTCAGCCCGGCTTCTACCGGAGGCGGACTGATCCTGGCCGCATATATGACAGCGTCAAGTGCTGAGGACAAAGATCAGGAGCAGAATAAACTGTTCGGCCGTTTGTTTTTGATCGCATTTGTTTGCGTAATCGCTAATGCAATTTTAGCAACAATCGGAATTTATGGAATTATTCGATAATTGGAGGATACATAATGTTAGATAGACAAAGAAGAAGAATTCCCTGTTCCATTATGCGGGGAGGTACCAGTAAAGGTGTGTACATACTGGAGAATTATCTTCCTTCTGAGGAACAGGCAAGGGATGAGATTCTCATGAAAATCATGGGAAGTCCTGATATCAAGCAGATCAACGGTTTGGGCGGTGCAGCTTCCGTCACAAGTAAGGTTGCAATTATAGGGGTATCCAGCCGTGAGGATGCAGACGTGGATTATACCTTTGCACAGGTATCAGTAGATAAACCCCTTGTAAGCTATAAAGGAAACTGCGGGAATATTTCATCGGGAGTAGGTCCCTTTGCGGTTGAACAGGGACTTGTAAAAATAACGGAGCCTGTCACTATTGTGAAAGTATTCAATACCAATACAGGGAAAATTATTGAAGAAGAGGTTCAGGTAGAAGACGGAGCAGTAAAATACGATGGTGATTTTGCCATTGCCGGGGTTCCGGGAACTGGTGCACCGGTTAAAATGAAGTTTCTTGATCCTGCCGGAAGTGTTTCCGGAAAGCTTCTTCCCACGGGAAATGCGGTGGATCTGCTGGAAGTTCCTGGCATTGGACAGGTAGAAGTATCCATTGTTGATGCAGCCAATCCACTGGTATTTGTTAAGGCTTCTGATCTGGGACTGACGGGAAAAGAACTTCCAAAAGATCTGGATGCTGACCAGGAAAAACTGGATCTTTTAGAGACAGTAAGAGGACTTGCAGCTGTTAAAATGGGATTGATTACCGACTATAAGAATTCGGCATGGGAGATGCCCGGAATCCCTAAAATGACTTTTGTGGCAGAACCGGATGAGTATGTAACCAACTCAGGCAGTACCATAAAAGGGGATAACATTGATCTGTTATCCCGCATGATGTCAATGCAAAAGACCCATCCCACTTACGCCATGACTGGTGCTATGTGTACAGCTGCGGTTGCCATTATTCCAGGCAGTGTGGTAAATCAGGTTTTAAGACCGGGAGCAGATACAAAGTTTATCCGTATCGGCCATGCAGGCGGTATTTTAGAAGCAGGTGTTGATTTCCATGTAGAAGGAAATGAAACAATCGTGGAAGATACATTTGGGTTCAGAACCGCAAATCTGATACTGGAAGGATTTACATATTGTTGATTGGGAATGATGAAACAACTTAATTGTTAGAATGCAGGAGGATTTAGACGTGGTAAAACTTTATGACAGCGGCGTGTATCTGATTCATGGTCAGGAAATTGTTTCTGAGGAAGATTACCTTAAATCAGAAGCTTTGACCGATTCAGAGAAAGAAGAAGCAAAAAAAGGGACAATCTCCTATCATATTTTAAAGAACCATAACACTTCTGAAGATATGTCTCATTTGAAAATTAAATTTGATGCCATGACCTCCCATGATCTCACATTTGTAGGAGTTATCCAGACCGCCAAAGCATCTGGTATATATAAATTCCCCATTCCTTATGTACTGACCAACTGCCACAATTCTTTGTGCGCAGTTGGCGGTACCATAAATGAAGATGATCATGTTTTTTGGCTTGTCTGCGGCACAAAAGTATGGGGGCATCTATGTACCTCCTCATATTGCAGTCATTCATCAGTATATGAGGGAAATGCATGCAGGCGGCGGTCAGATGATTTTAGGTTCTGATTCCCATACCCGTTATGGCGCATTGGGAACCATGGCAATTGGTGAAGGCGGCGGTGAGCTGGTAAAACAGCTTCTTTCTGACACCTATGATCTGGCCTACCCTGATATTATTGCAGTCCACCTCACTGGAAAGCCAAATCCCGGAGTTGGTCCCCAGGATATTGCCCTGGCAATTATCGGTGCCGTATTTAAAAATGGTTATGTGAAAAATAAAGTAATGGAATTCGTGGGACCAGGCATTGCCTCTATGAGCACGGACTTCCGTAATGGAATTGATGTAATGACAACGGAAACTACCTGTTTAAGCTCCATATGGAGTACAGATGAGGATACAAAAAAGTTACTTGGCCGTTCATGGCAGAGAGGCGGATTTCCAGGTGTTAAAACCTGCAGACAGGGCTTATTATGATGGCTGTGTATCTGTGGATTTAAGCACAGTTAAGCCTATGATCGCACTGCCGTTCCACCCAAGTAATACATATGAAATTGATGAACTGAATGAAAATCTGGGTGATATTTTGCGTCTGGTAGAGAAAGAGGCAGAGAAAGTAAGTAAGGGACGTGCCCCATTTACTCTGACTGATAAAATAATCGATGGGAAACTTAAAGTTCAGCAGGGAATTATCGCCGGCTGTGCAGGAGGCAATTATACCAATGTCATAGAAGCTGCCAATGCATTAAAAGGAAGAGACTGCGGCTATGGTGAGTTCTCCCTTTCCGTTTATCCGTCATCACAGCCTGTTTACATGGATCTGGTGAAAAAAGGTGCTGTGACAGATTTAATGGAAGCAGGAGCCGTGTTAAAGACTGCATTCTGCGGACCGTGCTTTGGTGCCGGAGATACACCTGCCCATAATGGCTTAAGCATCCGCCATACCACAAGAAACTTCCCAAACCGGGAAGGCTCAAAGCCTGGGAAATGGTCAGATGGCAGCCGTTGCACTGATGGATGCCCGCTCCATTGCAGCCACTGCTGCAAACGGAGGTGTTCTTACTTCTGCAGAAGCCTTTGACTGCTGGGGAGATATACCGGATTATCAGTTTGACAGCTCTGTATATAAAAAGAGAATATACCAGGGATTTAATCAGGAACAAAAAGAGAAGGAACTGGTATGCGGCCCCAATATTAAAGACTGGCCGGAAATGAGCGCTTTGACAGAAAACATTCTCTTAAAGGTGTGCTCTAAAATTATGGATGAGGTTACAACTACAGATGAGTTAATACCTTCTGGTGAAACCGCTTCTTACCGTTCCAATCCATTAGGGCTTGCTGAATTCACCTTATCCAGAAGAGATCCGGCTTATGTAGAACGAAGTAAATGTACGGACCGTCTGGAAAAAGCAAGAACTGCAGGAAAATCTCCCGCAGAATTAGAACCAGAGTTAACAAAGATCTATGAATCAATCAAAAAATTACCTGGTATGGAAACCATTGAACTATCTGATACAGAAATCGGAAGTATGATTTATGCAATTAAGCCGGGAGATGGTTCTGCCAGAGAACAGGCAGCCAGCTGTCAGAGAGTGATTGGCGGACTTGCAAATATAACCAGAGAATATGCGACAAAACGCTATCGTTCTAATGTGATAAACTGGGGAATGCTGCCATTTCAGATGAAGGAAGAGCCGGAATTTGAAACAGGTGATTATATATTTGTCCCTGGTGTACGTACTGCATTAGAAAGCGGAAATATGTCAGATATCACTGCCTATGTGATGAAAGAAGATTCAGTCCAGGAAATTCATTTATATATCACGGACATGACTCAGGAAGAACGTGAGATTGTTAAAGCAGGAAGCTTAATTAATTACAACAGAAAACGGAAATAAGAGGAGGAACAATATGGAAATCGTGCAGCCGGCAATGGCCGGAACACTGGAATCCAGCGACTGCCAGGTTACGGTAGAACCTGGTAATAATGGCATAGAATTTAATCTGGAGAGTGTGGTTATCAACCAGTATGGAAATCAGATAAAAAGGGTTGTAATGGAAACTCTTAAGAATATGGAAGTCAGTCAGGTGAAAATCTCCATTGTAGACAAAGGAGCACTGGATTGTACAATAAAAGCGCGTCTGGAAGGGGCACTATTCCGTTCAGTCGGGCAATTTGAAAATCTTCCATGGGGAGGTGCTGTTCGATGATGAATCCGGAGAAGAAAAGACTGAGAAGAACCATGATGTTTTTAAACGCCCAGAAGCCGGGTTTAATCAAAGATCCCTACATTTATAAACCGGATTCCATTATGCTGGATCTAGAGGATGCAGTGGCTGAAAACCAAAAGGATGCTGCACGTTTTCCCTTTATCATGCACTGAAAGAAATCGATTATCATCAGTGTGAACGGGTAGTCCGCATCAATGCCCTGGATACCCCTTACTGGAAGGAAGATATCCGTTGTGCGGTAGCAGGTGGATGTGATTCCATCCGAATTCCAAAGACGGAGCGTGCTGAGGATGTAAAGCTGGTTGAGGAAACGATTGCTGCGGCAGAAAAAGAATTTAATATTCCGGAAGGAAGAACCCTTATTATGGCAGCCATTGAATCCGCCAGAGGAGTAATGAAGGTTCTTGAAATCTGTGAATCCTCAGAACGGCTTTTTTGGTATTGCCCTTTCCGGAGGAGATTACACCAAAGATTTACAGACACGCATTACGGGAACCGGAGTGGAACTCATGGGTGCAAGGCAGCATATGATCATAGCAGCCAGAGCAGCAGGTGTCCAGTGTTTTGATACTGTTTATACAAATTTAGATGATATGGAAGGCTTCCGAAACGAGGTTGAATCCATTCATTTAATGGGATTTGACGGAAAATCAATTATAAATCCAAGACAGATCAGTATTGTACATGAAATATTTACACCAACAAAGAAAGACATTATCTTTGCAGAAAAGGTAGTCAAGGAAATCGATGATAAGAAGGCAAAAGGAATCGGTGTATTTACCGTTGACGGAAAGATGATTGATATCGCATTTTATGACGGTGCGATACGTACCATTTATATGGCGAAAGCATCTGGTGTATATAAGGGGGATTTGTAAAATGATAAATGCAGTTGGAAGAGATATCCCGGAAGAGATCTTGAAAGCCACTGGAAAGGAAGTGTTCCAGGGAATTCACTACAGAGACGGATATACTTATAAAAAAGATGGCCCGGTAACCAGATGTGTAAGTGATAATACAAAGAGTAAATTAGTAGACAGCATTCATGATGCACTGATTAAATGTAACATAAAGGATGGCATGACTCTTGGCTTCCACCATCACTTTCGGGAAGGTGACTATATTGTAAATATGGTTATGGAAGAAGTACACCGGCTGGGCATTAAAGATATCACCATTTGTGCCAGTTCCCTTGGCAAGGCTCACGATCCAATCGTTCCATATATTGAAGATGGAACCATAACCAATATTCAGTCCTCCGGTGTCAGAGGAAAAATCGGACAGGCTATTTCCGCCGGAAAGTTAAAAGGATTGGCCATCATGCGTTCTCATGGAGGCCGGGTTCGTGCCATTGAAAGCGGTGAAACCAGAATTGATATAGCATTTATCGGTGCCCCCACCTGTGACGATTACGGCAACTGCCGTGGAATCGGAGGCAAGAGTAACTGCGGTGTTCTTTCCTATGCTCTTGTAGATGGAGATTATGCTGATCAGGTCGTTGCAATTACCGACTGCCTGGTTCCTTTCCCCAATTTTCCTGCACACATCAGCATGACAAAGGTGGATTATGTAGTCGTGGTAGATGCCATCGGAAATCCCGATAAGATTGCCACAGGCGCTGCAAAACCCACCACAGATATGAGAAAGCTGATGATGGCGGATTACTGTACCCAGTTTGTTGTTAATACTCCTTATTTTAAAGATGGATTTTCTTATCAGACCGGAGTTGGAGGGGCCTCCATTGCATCTACCATTTCACTTGCTAAAATTATGAAGGAACGCAATATCCGTATGCGTTTTGGTGTAGGCGGACTGACTAAACCCATGTGTGATCTGTTAGCAAATGATCAGGTAGACTGTCTGCTGGATACCCAGGATTTCGATCTTGATGCTGTAGAGTCAGTAAAAGATCTAAAACACTTCCGTATTTCTGCGGGAGAGTATGCAAATCCCTTTAATAAAGGTGCGGTAGTGAATAAACTGGATTTTGTAATCCTGGCTGCTCTTGAAGTGGATATTAATTTCAACTGTAACGTGGTGGTTGGCTCAGACGGAGAGATAACCGGAGCTCAGGGAGGCCATCCGGACACGGCTGCCGGTGCCAAATGTGCAATCGTCATTGTTCCGCTGTTACAGGGAAGAATTCCCGCAGTCTGCACGGAAGTAACTGCCGTGACCACTCCGGGAGAAAGTATTGATGTAGTAGTGACTGATTATGGAATTGCCATCAATCCAAAACGACAGGACTTAATTGACGCCATGAAAGGAGTGGACCTTCCCTTTAAAACAATCGAAGAACTTCGGGACATTGCCTATTCCATGGTTGGAGAGCCGGAGAAAGTGGTATTTGATGATAAGGTTGTGGGGATTATCGAAAGCCGGGATGGAACCATATTAGATGTAGTGCGCAAGGTGAAAGAATATACTTTCGCAGATAATTAGATGATAGATACAGATAAAGAAATATGGTACTTATGCCCACTGGATTGGAGACATGGCAGGATCAGCATTGCTGGAGGAAGTTTATACGGCACCAAAGCCCGGGCTTGTGGATCCCCTCAGTAATGGAGCTCACCGGGACATGAATCTGCTTACCTTTAAAAGAAGTACAGATGCTTTGCTGCCTTATTTTCGTGAATTTGCTGAAACAGGAATTCAGATGTCAGAAAAACCAGAAGGCTGCTTTTTAAAGATCCGTCAGATTGGTATTGAGGCAGAAAATGCGATGTATGAAGCAACCGGACAGGTCAATACCCATAAAGGGGCTGTGTTTACCATGGGTATCTTATGTGCGGCTGCCGGAAGCTGTTTTAAAAAAGTATGGTCAGGTGTCCATAAGCAGTCTGATTATGCAGGAACAAAAAATGGTTCGGAACATTTTATTAAATGAACTTGAATCCATACAGTTTAAGAACAGTAAAGATACCCATGGCCAAAAGAATTTATGCACTTATGGTTCCAGAGGAATCAGGGGAGAGGCGGCAGATGGTTATCCTTCCGTTATAAACCTGGCATTACCGGTTATCAGACAGGGAAAGAAAGAGGGACGCTATTGGAATCTGGTGAAAATCCAGACGCTGTTTACCCTGATGAGTCAGGTGGAAGATGGAAATATCCTGTCCAGATGCAGGCGTGAGGGGCTTAAGGAAGTACAGAAACTGTCTCGGGAATTTTTGCTTGCAGGCGGTGCCTATTCCCAAGGTGCTATGGAGGAGTTAATAAAACTTGACACCTATTTTATTCATAAAAACTATAGCAGCGGCGGGTGCGCCGATTTGCTGGCGGCCTCTGTCTTTTTATCTGAGATTGAGGATGCGTGGGCAGGAAAGTGAGCAGGTGAATTATGCTGGAAGGAAGACCATTACAGGGCCGTGCACTGGAGGAATTAAAAATATTTTTAGCCAGTCAGGATCTTAACTATGATGAGGGGATTGAATATAGTGCATGTATACTTGACGATGATTACAAAATCATTGCAGCAGGTTCTGTGGAAGAGAATGTGTTAAAGTGCATTGCAGTAGATCCTCATCATCTTGGAGAAGGATTATCCGGCAGTGTGGTATCCCAGCTGATTCAGTATGAGTTTGAGCATGGAAGAAGCAGGCTTGTCCTATATACAAAACCAAAGAATGAGGAAATGTTTAAGAGTTTAGGATTTTATACCGTGTTCCAGACAAAATCTGTATTGTTTATGGAGAATGAGAAACAGGGATTTGAAAAATTTATCCAGGCAATACAGGAAATAACACCAATCGATGCCAAAGATTATGGGAGAATAGTTGGTGCAATCGTTGCCAACTGTAATCCGTTTACACTGGGACACCGGTATTTAATAGAAGAAGCTTTGAAACAGTGTGACTATTTGCATGTGTTTGTATTATCGGATAAGCGGACCTTTTATGGCGCAGAAGACCGTTATCAGATGGTTTTAAAGGGAACGGAAGATTTAAATCAGGTCATAGTTCATCAGGCTTCTGATTATATGGTTTCTGCCGCCACTTTTCCCACCTACTATCTGAAAGAAAAGGTGTTTGCAAATAAAGCCAATTGTGAATTTGATTTGGAAATGTTTGCAGAAAAAATTGCACCTCCCCTTAAGATAACCAGACGATTCGTAGGAACAGAGCCTATATGCAGAGTAACCGGCTCTTATAATACAGCAATGAAACAGATTCTCCCTGAATATGGAATCGAAGTCATAGAGATTGAACGAAAAATACAGGGAGAAGATGTGATCAGCGCTTCAAGAGTCAGAGAAGCTGTTAAAAAAGGCAGGTTCCAGGATGCACAAAGACTGGTGCCGGAAACGACATGGAGATATTTAACACAAAAATCATAAGTATGTAAGCAATCATAAAGTAGTAATCAGAGACCACCAGCCCACAAGCCGGTGGTTTTTGATTACTGAAGTTTTTATATATTGGTATTACGTATAGATAGGAGAAAGATTAATATATATTTTGAATTTGTTTCGCATATGGCGTAATGCTATAATTATGCTATATAAAATGAAAGATTAAGGAGTGCAAAATTTGTTTGACTTATCTTATTTCTTTAGCGTATTTCCAGTTATAGCATCAAAATTGCAGGTGACGCTTTTGCTGACCCTGACGGCTGCTGTTTTTTCCATTATCATTGGAGTTACAATTGCAGTGATTGCATATTACAGGATCAGGATCTTTTATCCCATTACCCGTTTTTATTTGTCCATCTTAAGAGGTACTCCTCTGGTGGCTCAGTTATATTTTTTCTACTATGGGCTGGCGCGGGTCAGTGAAATTGTTCTGAACATGAAGCCGTTGACTGCAGTGGCATTGGTTTTAAGCTTAAATACAGGTGCTTTTATGTCGGAAAGCATTCGGGGAGCCCTTCTTTCAGTTGATTCAGGGCAAAAGGAAGCTGCCGCCATGATGGGGATGTCAGAGCTTCAGACAATCAGAAGAATTGTTCTGCCTCAGGCACTTCGTGTTTCACTGCCTGCACTGTTTAATGATTTGATTAATCTTTTAAAAGCCACGTCTCTTGCATTCATGCTTGGTGTCAGAGATATTATGGGACAAGCCAAGAGTGAGGGCGCGCAGTCCTTTCGTTACTTTGAAATTTATCTGGCAGTTATGATTATTTACTGGCTTTTAGTGTTAGGATTTTCTCATCTTCATAAGATTATGGATAGAAAATGTATGGAAATGTACTAATGACGAATTTAAATTGGGAGGAAATTAAAATGAAAAAAATGATACCGATTCTCTTCACTGCTTTGGCAGTGACCCTTTCTGGTTGCAGCAGTCAGGCTGTTTCAAAAGCACCAGATGGAAAGAAAACAGCAGAAGAAAGCGTAAAATCAGAAGCCACAGAGGCTGCAGGGAAGCGTAAAGTTATTATTGCTACCGGAGGCACAGGAGAGCCTTACAGTCTGCTGAGCAGTGATGGTAAAGACTGGACCGGCATTGATGCAGAGATGTGGAGTGAGATTGGAAAACGTACTGGGTGGGATATTGAAGTAAAGCAAGCAGAATTTTCTTCATTATTTGGCGAACTGGATGCCGGACGTGTAGACGTGGCAGCAAATTGTTTTGCAACTACAAAAGCCAGAATGGACAAGTATACCACGTCTCATCCCTATTATGGTGATGCCCAGTGTGTAATTGTTAACGAAGATAAGTCGGATATCAACACCTTTGAGGCATTGAAAGACGTTACCATCGGAGTGACACAGGGGCAGGCCTCCCAGGTGTCAGTGGAAAAAATGGCAGATACCTATGGCTGGAACGTAGTGGTTTATGAAACCAGTGATACGGGATATCAGGACCTGTATTTAAAGCGGATCGATGCCATGGCTACCACAGACAGCCTGGTACATAAATATGAAAAGACTCAGAACATGAAGTTTCATATTCTGGATAACAGACTGTTAGCCAATAACGTTGCCTATTATTTTCAAAAAAATGACAACGGCGAGAAACTTTGTGAGGAAGTAAACCAGGTCCTTGATAAAATGATGGAGGATGGAACCACTACAAAAATTGTTACTAAATGGATGTATTCCGATATGACCAAAATGATACACGAATAAGCACATGGAAAGGTACTGAAAATGATTGAAATAAGTCATTTATGGAAGTCGTTTGACGGAGAGACAGATATTTTAAAAGATATTAATATATCCATTCAAAAAGGTGAGATCGTAGCAATACTTGGTTCTTCGGGAACGGGAAAATCAACATTGCTTCGGTGTCTGAATTATTTAACAAAGCCAACCCAGGGAATCATTCGCATCGGCAGTCATGAAATTGACGCAAAGAAACATTCTAAAAAAGAGGTTATGGAGTTAAGAAGTCATTCTGCCATGGTTTTTCAGAATTATAATTTATTTAAAAATAAAACAGCCATTGAAAATATTATGGAAGCTTTGATAACCGTAAAGGGAATAAGTAAAAGGGAAGCACAGGAAATTGGTTTAAGGCTGCTTAATAAGGTTGGAATGCTGGAGAGAAAGGATTTCTTTCCCTCCAAGCTTTCCGGGGGCCAGCAGCAGCGGGTAGGCATAGCCAGGGCGCTGGCTCTCAATCCAGAGGTGTTATTACTGGATGAACCTACCTCAGCGCTGGACCCTGAGCTGGTAGGAGAGGTGTTAAATACCATTCAGAAAGTAGCGGAAGATGGCGCCACCATGATACTTGTTACTCACGAGGTTATGTTTGCACGAAGGATAGCCACCAGAATCTTGTTTATGGCAGAGGGTACCATAATTGCGGATGGGACACCAGAGGAGATACTGGACAACCCGGAAGATGAGAGGGTCAAACGTTTTCTGGATTATAATCTGAAATAAATCATCTCTCTGATATGGGAATCAGAGGGTCATATTTGAAAGGAGTCTTACAATGATCGAGATGAAAAAGGAACTGCCCCAGATATTTGATAGTTTTGCTGAGGCCAGAAAAAACGGGTTTCTTGCAGTAAAGAAAATTAAAGATTCAGGCAAGGGAGTGGTGGGACAGTTTTGTACTTACACACCACTTGAAATATTTATGGCAGCAGGGCTGGTTTCCGTAAGCCTTTGTTCCACCAGTGACGAGACAATTCCTGATGCGGAAAAAGATCTGCCAGGTAATCTGTGTCCCCTCATTAAATCAAGTTACGGTTTTGCAGTTACGGATAAATGCCCTTATATGTATTTTGCAGATCTGGTGGTTGGAGAAACAACCTGTGACGGCAAGGTAAAGATGTATGAACTGCTTGCCAAGAAGAAAAACTTACATATTTTACAGCTTCCCCGCAATCAGTTTACTCCGGAATCAAAGGCACTTTGGCGTTCAGAAATTGTCCGCTTAAAAGAGCGGGTAGAAAAAGACTTTGGTGTGACAATTACCGATGATATGCTAAGAGATGCCATTCATAAACGCAACGAAGAGCGGAGACTTCTAAAGGAACTGTATGAGTTAAGCACCTTATGCCCCCCTCCTGTTACGGGCCTGCGCCAGCTTCAGATTTTATTTGGTTCCCAGTTTAAATTTGACTGGAAGGAAAAAACAGAAGAAATCCAGAATGCAATCAATCAGATAAAGTCGGGCTATGAAGCAGGAGAACGGCCGGTATCCATAGATGCCCCCCGGATTCTCATCACCGGATGCCCCATGGGAGGAGTAACGGAGAAGGTGGTGAAAGTGATTGAAGAAGCTGGCGGCGTAGTCGTTGCTTATGAAAACTGTACCGGAGCCAAGCAGATGGATCGGCAGTGTTTAGAAGAAGGAGATCCAATTACCAACATTGCAGAGCACTATCTGCAGATTGGCTGCTCCATTATGACACCCAATCCCAACCGGTTTGAACTGTTAGGAAGGCTGTGTGAACAGTTCAAAGTAGATGGAGTAGTGGAAATGACTCTGCAGGCGTGTCATACGTATGCGGTAGAGTCTCGTACAGTAAGACATTTTTAGAAGAGAGAAACATCCCTTACCTGCAGTTAGAAACAGATTATGGGACAGCAGATATCGGACAGCTTTCAACAAGAGCTGGTGCATTTGTGGAGATGTTATAAATAATGAAACAGATAACTGTAGGAATTGACTGTGGATCGGCCGCCTGCAAGGGAGTCCTGTTAAAAGAAGATTCCATTGCTGCAGTCTGCGTAAAGCCCACAGGCTGGAATCCAAAAGAAACTGCCAGAACCGTCTTTCGGGAGCTTCTGGAACAGACAGAAACAGCGGAGCATGAGATACGTGTGGCAGCAACTGGATACGGAAGAGTGGGAATTGATTTCGCCCATAAAAAAATAACAGAAATTACCTGCCATGGGTCAGGTGCTGATTACCTTCTTAAAGGAGTTCGCACAGTTATTGATATTGGAGGTCAGGACTCCAAGGTGATTTCCGTGGAAAACGGTAAGGTGCTGTCCTTTCAGATGAATGATAAATGTGCCGCCGGGACAGGGAGATTTCTTGAAATGTCTGCTCACCGCATGGGGGTGGATTTGTCTGATTTTCCAAAGCTGTTAACTGAAGGAAAATGCTGTTCTCTAAGCAGTATGTGTGCCGTTTTTTGCCGATTCGGAAATCGTATCCTTGCTGGCAGCAGGGAAAACCCGTGAGGAAATCGCCGGTGGAATTATTCAGTCTGTGGTGACAAAAGTAATGGCACTGGCAGGAAGAGTGGGGACTGAGTCTCCCATTCTTTTAACCGGAGGTCTGGCACAAATGGAAGGAATCCGTAAGGAACTGGAATTGCAAACCGGATGTCCCGTAAATGTTTCTCAATTCTCCCGCTATGCAGGAGCCATTGGAGCAGCATTAAAAGCGTAAATGTAATAATAAGAGATAAAGTTAAAATGCACAGTTACTTTCGGGTAATTGTGCATTTTTTGTTTGTATTTATAACTGATTTTTATGGATATTATGAAAAGTAGATACATTATTATTAAAACATGGTTGCTTTATAGATAAAATTAATAAAAGCAAACCACATTATAACCAATATTTTCTTGTAAAATGACAAAGTTTCCATTATTATTTAAATGTAGATTGTAGACAATCTACAATACTGACTGGTTTAAGGAGAAGTTATGGACATACGTAAGATTAATAAGTTTACCTCTTGTGGAGGCTGTATTGCTAAACTGCCTCAGGGCATGTTAAAAGAAGCGTTATTAAACATCCCTCATTTTGACGACCAGAATCTTATTGTGGGATTTGATACTTCTGATGATGGGGCAGTCTATCGTCTGGGGGGATGATCTGGCGATTATTCAAACCCTTGATTTTTTCCCTCCTATGGTGGAGGATCCTTATTTATTTGGAAAAATTGCGGCAGCAAATGCATTAAGTGATATTTATGCAATGGGGGGAGAAGTGAAAGTTGCTCTTAATATTGTCTGCTTTCCTGAGGATGAAGACCCGGCTATCTTAGGTGAGATACTCAGGGGAGGAGCCGAAAAGGTAAAAGAAGCAGGCGGAGTTCTTAGCGGAGGCCATTCCATTACGGATAAGGAACCAAAATATGGTCTTTCTGTCACCGGAATCGTCCATCCACAAAAAATTATGCGAAACAATTCCTGTTGTATGGGTGATGATATCATACTTACCAAGCCCCTGGGAGTGGGGCTTGTAACATCTTCCTATAAAGCCGGGGAAGCTTCCCTGGAAAGCTATGAGCAGGCGGTTAACAGCATGCAGACATTAAATAAATATGCAGCAGATGCAGGTAGAAAATATCGGTTGCACGCTTGTACGGATGTGACTGGATTTGGTTTTTTAGGACATTTAAACGAAATGGTCACAGATGAATATACCATTCAGGTAGAATGCTCAGAAATTCCTTATATAAAAGAAGCGTACCACCTGGCGGAGGAATATTTAATTACAGGCGGAGGTAAGAAAAACCGGAAGTATTTACAGGATAAATTGCGGTTTGAACAGGTATCTCAGCCCATGCAGGAAATATTATTTGATCCTCAGACATCCGGAGGTTTGCTGCTTAGTGTAGATCCCCGGGACACGGAAGGGTTATTAAAGGATTTGGCTGATTTAAATATAGTAAGCTCTAAGGTTGCCTCTGTAATTTCACGTCAGGATAAGAATATGATCATCTTAGGATAATCATGGTTGAAAGGTTGTGTCACTATGGATTTAAAACAACTGGAAGCTTTTGTTTACGTGGCTAAGTTGAATAGTTTTTCAAAAGCGGCTGATACAATTTATTTATCTCAGCCTACGATTAGTTCCCATATTAATGCTTTGGAAAAGGAATTAGGAACGCAGCTGTTAATACGTTCCACAAAGGAAGTTTATCCGACTAAAAGCGGGCTGGATTTTTTCGTTTATGCTCAGAATATGCTGGCGCTGCGTGATGAGGCCATTCACTCCGTCGCACAGGGAGGCAGCAGTATCAGAGGGGAAATATCGTTATTGGCATCCAGTGTTCCGTCACAGTATTTACTGCCTTCACTGATAGCGGTATTTCAGAAAAGCTATCCTGATATCCTGTTCAAGGTCCGGCAAAGTGACAGCGAGCAGGTAGGGAAGATGCTTTCTAACTGCATCTATGATTTTGGTATTACAGGGACAAGACTCTCTGGAAACAAGTTTGTTCAGGTACCATTTTATCACGATTCGCTGGTACTTGCTGTTCCTGCCTGTTATTCAACTCCACAGAATCTGTCGCCAGAAATGTTAATCAAGCTTCTTCGGACCCAGCCGTTTATCATGAGGGAAGACGGATCGGGGACAAAGAAGGAACTGGAGAATTTTCTTCTTCATCTCAATCTGACTCTGGAACAGTTAAATACGGTCTGCTGCTTTAACAACACTCACAGCGTTTTACAGGCTGTATCCAGCGGAGCCGGTATCTCCTTTGTATCCCGGGTATCTTCAGCCATGTATAAACAAATGGGACTAATAAAAACCATTGAATTAAATGATTTTGTTATTAAACGGAACTTTTATCTGCTGTCAAAAAAAGAAATGATTTTACAGCCTGTTCAGAAATTGTTTCAGACATATCTCCTTAATTACTATAAGGAATAACAATGGTGATACCAGTATTTAACTGGTGCCAGAAAGGATTTTATGATGTACTTTGATAGCGCTGCTACTTCATTGCCGAAACCCCAGTGTGTAATTGATGCGGTAACAACCGCAATGCTTACCCAGGGCAACCCATCAAGAGGAGTGAACAATGCTTCCCTTGCCGGACTCAGATGTATAACAAATGCAAGACAGGAGATTGCCCGTTTCTTCGGCGGTGAGAATGAGGTTGATGTGGCATTCTGCCAAAATGCCACCATGGCACTGAATCAGGCAATTGGTTCTGTCGGCAAACATATTGTTACGACTGCGGCAGAACACAATAGTGTCCTTCGGCCGGTTTACCGGACCGGAGATTATACCATTGTTCCAGTGGACACAAAAGGAAGACTGGATATAAAACAGGTGGAGGAAGCAATTCGGCCGGATACCGGGGCGGTTGTAATGACTCACGCTTCCAATGTGACTGGGAATAGTTATGATATTTCCGCAGTTGGAGAGCTTTGCAAGAAAAAAGGGATTTATTTTATTGTAGACGCCTCCCAGTCTGCCGGGCTGTTGCCCATTGATATGAAAGCAATGAACATAACTGCACTTTGCTTTAGCGGACATAAATCCCTATATGGCCCTCAGGGAACAGGGGCATATGTGTAAAACCGGAATTTTCCATATCTCCCATGTTGACGGGTGGAAGCGGGAGCAATACATATTCAAAGACCGGTCCGGAGGAAATGCCAGAGCGGCTGGAGGCCGGCACAAAAACAGCCACGGGATTGCAGGACTTCTGGCAGGAGTCCGGTATGTAGGCGGGAATAGAGAATTGTATTTAAACCAGGCAATGGAATTGACAGATTATTTTCTGGAAGAGTTAAGAAAAATACCCTCTATTCAGGTTTATGGTGATTTGGAGTGCACCACTCGTACTCCGGTGGTGGCTTTAAATGCAGCCCATATGGGAAGCAGTGAATTGGCATTTGCGCTTAATGAAAATTATGGTATCTGCGTTCGTGCAGGAGCTCATTGTGCTCCGCTTATGCATGAAGCTCTGGGAACAGGGGACAAAGGTGCGGTACGTTTTTCCTTTTCACATATGAATACCATGGAAGAAGTGGAATCTGCAGTAAAGGCTCTTCAGGATATATGTAGTTGATGTATAAATTTAAATACAAGGAGATGGCTGGTATGAAAATAATTGATGCTATGGGAAAGGCCTGTCCGGTTCCGGTAGTCCTGGCTAAAAAAGCAGCGGCGGAACTCGCTTCAGAGGGCGGAGAATTACAGGTGCTGGTAGATAATCAGCCTGCATGCGAGAACTTAAGAAATATGGCAGAAGGAAACGGCTATACCGTCATGGAAGAAAAGATTGAACCTGGCAGATATCAGGTTACAATTAAGGTTCCGGTACAGGAACAGAAACAGGTTCAGATTCAATCTGTCAGAGAGCAGACTCCCGTAAAAAGGGAGGAGAGCGGACTGGTAGTAGTTATCAGCAAAGATTCTATGGGGCAGGGAAGTGAAGAGCTGGGAAAAATACTTATAAAAGGGTTCTTGTTTTCCCTCACCCAGTTAAAGACTCCGCCAAAGGCTGTCTTATTTTTTAATTCAGGTGTCCTCCTCACGGTAGAGGGATGCAATACATTAGATGATCTGCGTGAACTGGAACAGGCAGGTACCCAGATTGAAATCTGCGGAACGTGCGCGGATTATTATTCTGTGAAAGACTCCATTGGTGTTGGTAAGATTGTAAACATGATGACAATTACAGAGCGTATGGCTTATGCAGGCTCTGTCATTAACATATAAGCTGGAAGGAATGCCTCATGGAAGATATTTTATTCACATTTCACAACACACATCATTCAATTATGGCTGAGTCACTATTGCTGGGTGAAAAGATATCAGTAAAGGTTATGCCCATGCCGGAGGCTATTACTGCCGGCTGTGGGCTATGCCTTCGTCTGCAGGAGGGAGACTGCCCGAAAGCTCTTGAAATACTGAAACAAGGCAGTATTATACCAAGGGGAATCTTTAAAAAAGACAGCAGGAACATATAGTAATCTGCCTATAGAGTGTTTTTATGCTTCCCCATCAACCTGACAGGTTATTCTATGGCTTTGAGGATAATCAGGGAGAGCCTGACTCTTATAATAATATCAATCTTGTTTAAATCAAGGCCGGTGATATCTTTAATCTTCTGAATGCGGTATTTTAGCGTATTAAAATGAATATGCAGACAATCGGAAGCAGTGTGCAGATCCAGCTGATGCTCCAGGTAGCAGGTGAGTGATTCCATTAAGGCTGTACTATGAAGCCTGTCATATTCAATCAGATCATGAATACCAGGCTCAACTATGTGAGCAGGCGGGTTCTGAAGCAGATAGGTTTCTGCCAGATCTTCTAAAATATAATCTTCATAATAAAACAATTGTCCCGGGCCTTTCTTTTGTCTTGAAAAATCAAAGGCTTTTTTTGCCTGCTCTAAGGCATAACCTGCCTGTGAAAGGTCCAAAAAGGCGCGGCTTACTCCTGCAAACAAATGATTTGCACTTAGTATCTGCAGAAAATTCTGCAGCCGGTCATCATCAAGAGGAGATCTCGTGCATTGATCAGAATCCAGGAGGATCACTATCTTACCTTCCAACATCTGAGTCAGGCCCCCGATAAAAAATTTATTCAGCAGTGTACAAATATAAACCATCTTCTCCCTGGAGTCAAAAAGGTCATTGTCTGTAATATAGATTAAGTATATGTATTTTTTTAAATGGAGTCCGGATTTTTTCATTAACTGCCTGATCTTTTCCGGACTTGGCTGCTGGGTTTTTTAAAACATAAAGAAATAACTCCGATAATGGGGAATCATAGGAGCAGTAAAAATGAGCATCATTACAAAGCCGGATTCCTGCAAAATGGGCGAAGATCTGTAATATTTCACTGGTAAATTCCGTAAATGGGCGATTGTACTCCAGTTCGCTGACAAAAGCAATATTCATATGACTTTGTCTGATGCGAAGGATACGCTGGCGGTGTTTATAAATATCCGGGTAATTCATAATATATGGCGTTGGGGAATTGATCATATGACGTTGAAATGCGTAATCAGCGTTGCAGATATCGTTGTATTTTTGGGAGAAGGTCTGATTCTCCTTATATTCCATCCACTGAGGCTCATCTAACTGTTCCTTACCCCAGCAGGAGACCACCGGATTGTGAGCAGAATCGATCACTCTTAAGGGATTTCCAACATACTTAAAGGTCACTTCCAGCATTTTCTTCATGGCATCCGGATCGTCTAATGCCTGGATCATCTCTTCCTTGTACTGGTAAAGAGTCAGTTCCTCAGAAAAGAATTCCTCCGTCAGGTTAATTAATTTTGGCAATGTCACCAGTCTGGGATCACAGACAATCCAGTTGATTTTATTTTCCATGCCATAGGAGCGGGGGGAGTTCCTTATCCCCAATGAGTAAAAGATTGACAGCTTCTGAAAGCGGGAGAGAGTCGGGCAGGTCGGAGACGTGTGCGATGTAAACCATATCGGAGCAGAATGCCTCAGGTAAGCCATCCAGACAACGGCATGATCTGATAGCCAAATCATTACTGATATGACAATGACAGTTATAATTCTTTAAAAACTCAGCCAGATTTTTCATGTGCTTTGCCATAAGCGTCCTCTTTTCATATGAATTAATGATTCATTATGGAAAATATTATATCACTATTTATATGAGGGTTCCAGAATGGATTGTTAAAAACAATGAAAAAACAAAGATAAAATTGTTTGATTTAACAAAAGATATCTTAGTAAAACCAATAAGAAACTTGTAAAAGTTTATAGATTCAGACATACCCTTTTCCTTTTGTATTTGATACTATTTTTTCATAGCAAAAATAAAAGGAGAGGACAAATATGCAGAACAAATATCAAAAGCTTTTTGAACCGGTCAAAATAGGCAATGTTACTTTGAAAAACCGCTTTGTTATGGCACCCATGGGTCCCCAGGGTCTGGGTGACTCTGTGGGAGGCTTTAATCAGAGAGGGATTGATTATTATGTGGAGCGGGCTAAGGGAGGAACAGGGCTTATTATCACAGGAGTATGTTTCGTTGATAATGAAGCAGAGCATCACTCTATGCCAAGCACTCCCTGTCCCACCATTAATCCGGTACATTTTACCCGGACTGCAAGAGAAATGACAGAACGGATTCATGCTTATGATTCCAAAATATTTCTTCAGTTAAGTGCTGGTTTTGGCCGGGTTGCACCTCCTGTTGATCCGGATTTAAAGCCAGTATCTGCGTCAGAGATTATGAACCGCTGGGTAGATATCCCTTGCAGAGCTTTGACAAAAGAGGAAATCCATCGGATTGTGAAACGGTTTGGGGAAGGAGCAGCGATTGCTAAAAATGCGGGCTTTGACGGGATTCAGATTCATGCGGTTCATGAGGGATACCTGCTTGATCAGTTTGCAATCTCATTTTTTAATAACAGAACGGATGAATACGGCGGGAGCCTGGAAAACCGCCTTCGCTTTGCAAGAGAAATCGTGGAGGAAATAAAGAAAACCTGCGGGGAAGATTTCACAGTTACACTTCGTTACAGTCCTAAATCATTTATAAAAGACTGGCGTGTTGGTGCTCTTCCAGGTGAGGTATTTGAAGAAAAGGGCCGTGACCTGCCAGAGGGGATTGAAGCAGCACAGTTGTTGGAACAGTACGGGTATGATTCCCTTGACGTGGATGTGGGCTGCTATGATGCGTGGTTCTGGAATCATCCCCCCAATGTATCAGAAGAAGGGACTATACATTCCTTATGCAAAAGCAATAAAAGAGGCAGTAAATGGCCCCGTTATCTGTGCTGGCCGTATGGATAACCCGGAACTGGCTCTTTCTGCTATTGAAGACGGAAGCTGCGATTTAATCGGACTTGGACGCCCGCTGCTTGCAGATCCTGATTATGTTAATAAACTGCGTTTCGGTCAGACGGAACTGATTCGTCCGTGCCTTTCCTGTCATGAGGGTTGTCTTGGCCGCATGGTTCATTATGGATGGCTGAACTGCGCTGTCAATCCTTCCTGCGCAAGGGAACGTTTTACTGAATTAAAGCCAGTTCTAAAAAAGAAAAAGGTAATGATTATTGGCGGAGGGGTGGCTGGATGCGAAGCTGCCAGAGTGTTAAGTTTAAGAGGTCATCAGCCAGTGATCTATGAAAAAACAGACCGTCTGGGAGGAAATTTAATTCCAGGAGGAACACCGGATTTTAAAGAAGATGATCATGCACTGGCAAAGTGGTATGAGAACACATTAAAAGATTTGTCAGTACCGGTTTATTTTAATGCAGAGGTAACTCCTGAAATGGTTCGCAAAGCCAATCCCGATACGGTCATAGTTGCAACTGGTTCAAGACCTAAGGTATTCGGTCTTGGAGATGACAGTAAGGTATTTACAGCCGAAGAGGTTCTTCTTGGGACCAGAGATCCGGGCAGCCGTGTAGTGGTTTTAGGCGAAGGTCTGGTTGGTTGTGAACTGGCTTTGTGGCTTAAGAATAACGGAAAAGAAGTTTCCATTGTGGAAGCTCAGGACGGTTTATTAAAATTAAATGGTCCGCTGTGTTTTGCCAATATCAGCATGCTTTTATCATTAATAGAAAGTAAAGGAATATCTGTTTATACAGATTCCAAAGCAATTCGTACGACTGAACAGGGGGTTCTGATTGGGAATGGTGCAGGAGAAGAGGAATTAAACGCAGATTCCGTTGTGCTTGCAGTTGGTTATGATTCCGAAAACAGACTTTATGAGGAATTAAAGTATGAAGTCAGGGATCTTTACATATTAGGAGATGCAAGAAAGGTTTCCAATATTATGTATGCGATCTGGGATGCATTTGAGGTGGCATCAAATATATAAAAAAGGAAAAATGAGTTTCCGTCGTACAGGCAGCCAATATGGATTTCTGTGCGGTGGAAACTCATTTTTATTGCTATAGGATGATCTCCTTATCATTTTTTATAATATTGCGTTTATCAACACCCTCAGGCACCATTCTGTAGACCAGGAACCGTACATCCTCATCAAAATCATTTTCCAGTGTATGAATGGAATTTTTCACTCTGACGATTGAATTTTCTGAAACAATCCGGCATTCTGTCAGTTCCGCTTCTTTCCACAAAATTTTTAATTTACCGGAGATTACAAATATAACTTCTTCTATGCTATTATGTTTGTGCCATTCCTGAATGGAATGAGGGGGTAGGGTATTGAGATGAATTTCATATTCATCAAAAATAAAATAGTTGACCTTTGTGTGGTTCTCTTTTTCTACATAGATCGAGTCTGCAGTATCATAGATTTCCAGATTCATATTAACACTCCTTTGTACTCTGTCTTTAAAGAGATTTCTTTTCTTCAGTATAGGCCTGGATTTAGGGATTTGCAATCAGTAATAATAAAAGGAACTGCAGCCAATGAAATATAGGAGTAGCACATCACAGGGCAGCAGTTCCATAAATAATAATTTAACCAAATATCTCTTTCAGTTCTTTCCTGCTTCCCTCATCGGTTAAAGCCAGAATATCATCCCCTACCAGTATTTGGGAATCCCCTTTTGGAATGACCAAGGCATCATCTCTGGTAATGGCAATCAGTACAGTCTTTTTCGGTATAGACAGGTTTTTCAGTAACTGGTTAGCCGCCCTGGCAGACTCTGCGACTTTCATCTGGATAATGGAATAATCACCCCGTTTTAACTTTAATATGGTGAACATATCCTCTAAATCCATTTCTTCCACTACAAAGTGGGCCATTAAATCGGCCTGATTGACACCCACATCTACGCCCATACTGCTGTTATAAAGCCAGGCATTTTTGGGATTGTTCACCCTGGCAACCACTTTTGGAACACCAAATTCCATTTTAGCCAGAGTGGATACGACCAGATTGATTTCATCGGCATCGGTTACTGCTGCAATAACATCGGCAGAGTCGATACCTGCCTGTTCCAGTACAGCAGGGTCTGATCCGAAGCCGTTAATTAATACTTCTGAAGGCAGTTCTTAATAGTTTGTTAAAATTCTTATTCCGATGTTCAATTACCTTTATTTCATGTCCGTTGGATAATAACAGGGAAGCAAGATAGGTTCCGACCTGGCCCCCTCCTACAATAATCACTTTCATAGCTTTCGTGGCATCCTTTCTTTCCATTTTCTCACAGTTCGCCTTGTTATCTATAACAGATCCAGCATGGATTTTAACTTATCCGTTGCAGCTATAATAACTGAAATATACAGGATATCCTCTGCCTCCAGAATTGTACCAAGAGTGGGTAAAAAAGTTTTATTATTCCGGCTGATGGAAATAACCTGTATTTCACCCAGCACTGTGATCTCATTTACCTGATGACCGACCAAAAGAGAGGGAACTTCAATGCGGACCAGATTCACAGTACCATTTCCAATGTCATAGACACTGTCCAGCTGATGATAGGTCAAAAAAACTGGGTTGCCCGTTCTATGCCCCAGGAAGTGGTGGATATAGTCTGAATGCCAAGTCTGTGATAGATTTCTGCCTTTTTCGTATCATACAATCTGGCAACCACATGAGGGACACGGTAAATCGTTCTGGCAATCCTGGCGATTACGGCATTGATCTCATCGCTTTCCGTACAGGATACCACAGCATCTACCTTGTCTATTCTGGCTTTGCTTAGAACGTCCCGGTCAAAGCCAAATCCCAGAACCTTAATCCCTGCAAAATCGCTCCCCAGGCTGTCTAAAACCTCCGGATTTGAATCAATGACTGTTACCTGATGCCCTTTTTTAATTAAATTATTGGATAAGCCGATTCCCATTTTTCCCAAGCCAACAACAATTACTTTCATAACGATCACCTCTCTATGATTTTAATTTCCTGCCCGTTCTTTATTACGCAGCCAAAATTTCCTTCCCTCTTCAAGCAGCAATACCAGCGGCGGCCAGATACATAACAGTAGCCAGTCTGAAAGCAGGAGTGGTGCCGTATGGAATACGGATTGCAATGGCGGCAGATAAACTAAGGCAAAGATTAATATAATCTCGATCAGGATTCCTAAGTTAACCTGTTTATTTTTAAATAATCCGACTTGAAACGCGGACTGTTTTTCCGTGCGGCAGTTAAACACAGCTCCAATCTGGCTGAATACAATGGCTGCCAGTGCCATGGTAGTAGCCCTGAAATAAACCGGATTATTTCCGCTGGCCAACGGCATATCCGGCCAGCCGTTCTGTATATTGACAAAGAAATACGAAAGGGCAGAGGCAAGAGAACCCAGCATTCCATACCATAAGAACGCTTTGATAATCAGCGGCCTGTTTAACAGAGTCTCTTTGGGATTACGAGGGGGGCTGATCCATAATTCCTTTTTCCGGTTTCTCAGTCCCTAATCCCAGTGCAGGCATCATATCCGTTCCCAAGTCAATGGTGAGAATCTGCATGACAGTCAGTGGAAGGGGGATTGCACCCCGGGAAAACAGGAACAAGGCGGAGGGTACGGCCTCCGGCATATTGGAGTTTAAAATATACAGTAAGAACTTTCGGATATTACTGTAAACAGCCCGGCCCTCTTCAATGGCATGGACGATGGAAGCAAAGTTATCATCCGTTAAAATCATATCCGCTGCCTCTTTTGCCACATCGGTTCCGGCGATTCCCATAGCCACTCCGATATCGGCTTTTTTCAGGGCAGGAGAATCATTTACACCATCTCCGGTTACTGCAACAATCTCACCCAGATCCTGTAAATTCGTTACAACCCTCAGCTTTTGCTCCGGTGCCACCCTGGCAAAGATTATTTCATCCTTTAAATATTCCTTTAACTGCTCATCAGACATATCTTCCAGTTCCAGCCCTGATACAACCCTTGGATTTGTACCTTTTACAATACCAATTCGTTTTGCAATACTTTCTGCCGTTAATCCGTAGTCACCTGTTATCATAATAATACGGATACCAGCGTGGCGGCATTCTTCAACGGCTGCAGCTACTTCGGGTCTGGGCGGATCTGCCATGACTACCAACCCGACAAAAGTCAGATCCTGTTCGATCAGATCCGGTGTATAGGCGCTCATGGCTGTTGGAATTTTATCTTCTTTTTCAGAAGGCGGTATGCCACAGCCAGAACACGTAATCCCTGCCTGGCATAATTGTCATTGGCCTCCATGATTTCCCTTCGCGTCTCTTCTTCCATGGGAGTGACAGTCCCGTTTTTGCGAATGGTATTACTTAGTTTCATAATTTCTTTTGGAGCACCTTTTACGTAGGCAATCAGTCTGGTGCCTTCTATGGTTCTTTGAAGCCGATGCACGGTTGTCATTCGTTTCCGGCGGGATTCAAATGGCAGTTCTCTTAATCTTGGAGTCAGTTCCGCCTGTTTTGCCACGTTAATCCCAGCTTTTTCTGCTACAACGCCAAGACATGCCTCTGTAGGATCTCCAAGCACTGTATAACGGGCGGATTCTTCTCCTGGGGGGAAGCAATCTTGCATTGCTGCATAGTGCAGCACCAGTCAGCAGAAGATTCATGTCCTCATCCTCACTGGCTTTTACTGTTTTTCCGCCTGTCATGATCTCGCCTTTGGGGCTGTAACCAACACCCGTTACTTCATATTCCCGGTCGGCAAGCCATAAATGGTTTACTGTCATTTCATTCTGGGTTAAGGTTCCTGTTTTATCCGTACAGATTACGGTAGTACTTCCAAGTGCCTCTACAGAAGAAAGCTTTTTCACCAGAGCATTCCGCTTTGACATTCTTTGGACTGCCATGGCAAGCGATAACGTAACTGTTGGAAGAAGACCTTCCGGAATAAAAGCCACAATCATACCAAGAGCAAAGATAAAGGAGGAGGCCATTGGTTCCTTCACCAGCAACAAAGCTGCCACAAAGAAAAATACGCCAAATGAAATGGCAATAACAGAAATTTGTTTTGTTAAACGGTTCAGTTCCTTTTGCAGGGGACTTTGGACTTCTTTCATGTTCTGTGTTAATCCTGCAATTTTACCAAATTCCGTACGCATCCCAATCTCCATTACAACGGCTTTTCCGTTGCCCTCGGCTACATTGGTACCTGCGAATATCAGATTTGGAGTTTCCGCTTTTGTCAGGTCATCTTTTAATACTGCATCCTTGATTTTCCGCACCGGGTTGGATTCTCCGGTTAAAGTGGACTGATCCACCTGTAAATCACTGCTTTCTATTAATCTGGCATCAGCGGAGATCTTGTCCCCCTCCTCCAACAGTATGATATCGCCGATAATCAGATCTTCTGCCAGTATTTTCTGTTCTTCCCCGTCACGGATGACGCGCGCGTAGGAAGGCAGCATGTTTCTTAATGCATCTGTGGCTTTTCCGGCCCGATGTTCCTGCCAGAAGCTGAAAACACCATTAATGACGTTAACCAGCCAGACAGCCACTCCCAATTGGGGCATCCCCGCAAGAAATGCCACAGCACCGCCAATCCAGAGCAGAATCGCCATGAGATGGATAAAGTTTCCCAGAAAGATAAGTATTACAGATTTTTTCTTTTTTTCTTCAATTAGATTTTTGCCAAGTTTTTTTTGCCGTTCTGCCACCTGTGACTGATTCAGACCCCGGACATTGCTTCCTAGTGCAGCATAGACCTGATCCGCAGGCAGCTTCGCAATGTTCTCTTCCATACCCTCTTTTTCTGTAACCATTGTGTTATAACCTTCTTTCTCTTAAAAAATGATTTCGAAGACTTTTTAACTAAATCGTTTCTGAGAAAATAATTGTATACCCTGTAAGATTGCCGCTCAATAATATTAACAGAATCTATATACTTCCATATATTTCCTTAATATTATCTTTAAACTGGTCATTTGTTTCACAAATGGTATCTGAAATTACCAATATATTACTATGATTTCTTACAGAAACTATGCGCATAACGGATTACGTCTGGAAGTATTGGCATAAAAAACAGACAGGTAAAAGGAAACTCAACTTTTACCTGTCTATTATATATTTTTGTACATACCGGTTGAATAGCAAATCAAAGAAGTAGTTAATGCCATACCGGGTATAAACGTTTTGCATTCCGTTGGAAATGTAATCGCAGGATTGAAACTTGTCACTCAGGAAAATGATGGTGTCATAAAATTCCTCAAACTGTTTTGCGTGGTTTAATGTAATTAGAAATTTACGTGCCTTCACATCTTTTACGTCATCTTTGGTGGCAATAGCATAATTTCCAGACGCAGAGCAGGTAATCAGCAGATCATCTTCCGTAAGAGCAGGAAGGATTCCGGTATTGCCGGATATATTGGTGACAAGCTTAATCAGTCTGCCAAGAGAAGTCATCTCCAGCTGAAATTCCTTGGCAGAAGAGCTTGAGGTGTCGTAATTCAAAATGACAACATTACGGCTGTTTTTAATCAGATCCACAAGCAGCCCGATATTTTGCTGGTCGATGGTATCATTAATATCCGTCAGCATGTCAACCATGGAATTCATGATGTAATCATGAAAAGAGGACTGGTTGACGAAGTCAATAAATGCTCTGGAATGAACCCGCATATGTCTGATGTTATCCTTCATGTGTGTAAAGCTTTCAAAACCGATGCTTTTTACGAATCTGTGTATTGTACTCCTTGATACATAACAGTAATCGATCACATCATAAATGCTGATTTTATCCAGAATATCAATGCGCTCCAACAGATAATTTGCCAGTACGTAGTTAATATCGTCTTCGTTGAAATTATTAATGATAGCAAGCAGGGAAGAGGTAATATTAAAACCCTTGAGACTAAATGCATTTTGCTGTTTTTTATTATTTTCATCCATGCCCAGATTATATATCAAAAATAATAGAGACACAATATAAATTCAGAGTAAAATAATTAAATTCAAATTTGGTTTCATATTCTGAAACCCGCGGTTTTGTCGAAATCTGATATAATCTGGTTATGGAAATACATAAGGCGCGCTGGTGTAAATCCAATGGATCAATGAGGGTATGGTGAAACAAAAAGCAGACTATAAGAATAGGGGAAAAATCATGGCAAAAAAAGATTATGTACAAATATGTGCAGATATAATCAATACTTGCGGAGGCGAATCAAACATTGCTAATGTTACACACTGTATGACCCGTCTGCGTATTCAGCTGCATGATGAGACAAAACTGAATAAAGATGAGGCAAAAAAAATCCCGGGCATTCTTAACCTGATTGTACAGAGCGGAGAGTACCAGTTTGTGATCGGACAGGATGTACCGGCACTTTTTGCAGAATTTAAGAAGCGTGACGGTATTAAAACAGGCGGTGAAGTTCGTGATTCAGATGCAGTTAAGCAGGATGTAAAAGCTGGCAGAGGAAATGTTTTTGCAGGCATTATGGCTTTTATCGGAGGCACATTTTCTCCGGTTATTCCCGTACTGATCGCTGGTGGTCTTACGGGGGCAGTGTTAACGCTTCTTACCACACTCTTTGGAGTGTCTTCTGAAGATGGAGCATACAAGATTTTCTATGCTGTAAACCAGGCGGCTTTTTATTCCCTGCCGGTATTTATCGGTTTTTCAGCTGCAAACAAATTAAAATCCAACGGATACCTTGGAGCGTTTCTGGGAGCAATCCTGTTATATTCCACCATCAATAATGCAGAAGCTCTCGACTTCTTCGGCATTAAGGTTGCGCAGATCGCATATAACTCAACGGTATTTCCTGTAATCCTTGGCGTTTTATTCATGTCCGTCATTTATAAATATTTACAGAAGATCATACCAGTCTATTTAAGGACGATTTTTGTACCCCTTATTACCATGCTGGTTACGGTACCGGTTACACTGATTGTACTGGGTCCCATGGGAAATCTTGCAGGAACCTGGCTGGCAGACGGCGTACTGACTGTTTACAGAGTGGCACCGGCAATCGCAGTTATGATTATTGGTATTACGACTCCCCTTATGGTGTTCTTTGGAATGAACAATGCAACGTATCCGGTAGTCTTCTTGTTAATAGCTGAAATCGGTTCTGACCCGTTAATCTGTACCGGAATGGCTCCGGCTAATGTAGCTGTCGGCGGTGCCTGTCTGGCTGCAGCATTAATTGCAAAGAATGCAGAATCCCGCAGTATCGCAACAGGAGCCGGTATTACTGCACTGTGCGGCATTACAGAGCCAGGTGTATACGGTGTATTATTTGTAAAAAAATATCCCCTTCTGGGTGCAATGATCGGCGGTGGTCTTGGCGGCCTCATTGCTGGTTTATTCGGTATGACCCAGTACGTAGTATCAACCCCTGGATTTATTTCAATTCCTGCTTATATCAACCCGGATGGGACAGGTAAAAATCTGATTGTCTCATTGGTTGTTATGGTCACTGCAGTTACGGTTTCATTTGTAATTACCTTAGTGCTGGGAAAAAAGAGCGGAAAAGAAGGCGGGGGCCAACTAAGAAACCAATGACAAATTGTATGAAAAAACTGGAGGTGCAACATGTATTATAAAGAAGATCCTAAATTCCCCGAAAACTTTATGTGGGGTGCTTCAAGCGCTGCATGGCAGGTAGAAGGCGGAGTTGCTGAGGGCGGAAGAACACCGGCCATGATTGATATAAACAGCACGAAAAAGAAACCATATGCGGATAATTCAATCGCAGCGGATCATTTTCACAGATATAAAGAAGATGTGGCACTGATGGCAGAATGTGGGTTCAGCTCTTATCGTTTTTCCCTTTCCTGGTCAAGAATTATTCCTCATTCAGACGGAAAAGTCAACCCGGAAGGAATTAAATTCTATAACGACCTGATTGATGAGCTGATTAAAAACAATATTACTCCTATCGTGACCATTTACCATTATGACCTTCCAGTATGGGTATATGAGGAATTAGGCGGCTGGAGAAGCAGAAAGACCATTGATGCATTTGAACATCTCTGTAAAGTCTGTTTTGAAAATTTCGGTGACAGAGTGAAATACTGGTTGTCACTCAATGAACAGAATATGCAGATCTGCTATGGTCACTGGCTGGGAACAAGTGTTGGCTGTACAGACTGGGAGAGAGAGAGAGAAATGGGATATTAACCATATCATGAATCTGTGCCATGCAAAGGCAGTCATTCACTGTCATGAAATGGTGGAGGGCGGAAAAATCGGACCTGTCCCAGGTTATGTTCCCATCTATCCAAAGACCTGTAATCCCGGCGACCAGATCGCTGCCATGAATGCAGAAGAATTAACCCAGAAGATCTGGAATGACACGTATGTATATGGAGAATACAGTAATTTTGTGAAAAAATACTGGGAAACCCACGACATTCATCCGGATATCCGTCCAGAAGACTTAGAGCTAATGAAGAAGGCTAAAATCGACTTCATATCTGTAAACTGCTATAGAAGCAACACTGCATATGAATCAAAAAATTGACAGTGAGAGACAGGAGTATGGACTGAATAAGTTTGGTATCAAAGGTCAGATGCAGTGGCCCAATGTCCCTGGTGAATATGCGTTATGTACCAACCCCTATGTGGAATATACGGACTGGGATTGGGAAATCGATCCCCAGGCAATGCGATACTCTCTTCGTTATCTTTGGAATCACTACAGACTTCCAATGATGATTACAGAAAATGGATTTGGAGCAAACGAGACCAAGGATGCAGACGGACAGGTGCATGATACAGCAAGAATTGAATTCCTTAGAGATCAGATCTATAATGTGGGTCTTGCCATTGAGGATGGCTGTGAAGTAATTGCATATAACCCATGGTCATTTACGGATTTATTATCAACTGGTAATGGAATTAAGAAGCGTTATGGGTTGGTTTACATTGATACTACAGATGATGAACTGGTTAATTGCAAGAATGTATCGGAACTTAGCATGAAACGTATTAAAAAGATTCTTTCTATTGGTACTCAAAACTGATTAAATCCAATGGGAAAGAGTGGGGCAAAAATATGAAATAAGAATTGCAAAAACACCGTAGTTGAAAAGCTATGGTGTTTTTGTATTGACTCTACAACGATTACAGACTTTATGATATACTAAAACAAATGAAGTAAAGGATGCAATTGATCTATGGAAAAGAATTTAACTACAGGAAGTGTATTTAAGACAGTTGTATATTTCTCCTTACCGTACCTGCTGTCGTATTTTCTTCAGACACTGTACGGAATGGCGGATCTGTTTATCGTCGGTCAATTTAACGGAGTGGACAGCATTACAGCAGTTTCCATCGCAAGTCAGGTTATGCACATGATAACGGTCATGATCGTTGGTCTGGCAATGGGAGCAACCGTGATGATTGGACGGGCAGTGGGGGGCAGGAAAGCATGAGGAGGTATCTTCTGTTATCGGGAATACAATTGCTTTGTTTATGGCTTTGTCTGTCATAATTATGATTGGACTGCTCCTGGCAGTGAAGCCAATTACTGTCGTCATGTTAACACCTCCGGAAGCATTTGGGGAGACCGTTACATACCTTACCATCTGTATGATTGGAATCCCATTTATTACGGGATACAATATTATCAGTTCTATTTTCCGGGGGATGGGGGATTCCAGGAGCCCGATGTATTTTATTGGCATAGCCTGTGCGGCAAACATCGTTTTGGATTATCTTTTTATCGGAGTGTTTAAACTTGGGGCAGCAGGCGCTGCACTGGGTACGACTTTATCACAGACAATCAGTGTAATCGTTTCTCTGACCTTTATTCGAAAGCGGAAAATGGGAATCAGCCTTTCACTGAAGGATCTTAAACCGAAAACAGCAGTGATTCTTAATCTGCTTAAAGTTGGCATTCCAGTGGCGTTGCAGGATGGATTTATTCAGATCTCATTTCTTGTTATTACAGTGATTGCTAATAACAGGGGATTAAATGATGCAGCTGCAGTGGGCATTGTGGAAAAAATAATCGGTATCTTATTTCTGGTTCCGTCCTCCATGCTGTCTGCCGTCTCTGTAATTTCCGCGCAAAATGCAGGTGCTGGAAAACATGATCGTGCCCGTCAGACACTTTGGATTGGAATCCTGATCACGGTAGTATTCGGTACAGTATCAGCGGTTATCATGCAATTTTCTGCTGGATCAGTAATGGGATTGTTTACAGATAATACGAAAGTAATATTGCTTGGCAGGCAGTATATGAGCAGCTATGTCTGGGATTGCATTTTTGCAGGAATTCATTTTTGTTTCAGCGGGTATTTCTGTGCATATGATTTGTCCGGAATATCCTTTATCCATAATTCTGTTTCCATTATATGCGCCCGTATTCCACTTGCCTATCTGGCATCAATATACTTTGCAGACACACTTTTTCCAATGGGAATTGCAGCACCTGTGGGATCAATTCTGTCAGTTGTTATATGTATCAGTGTATTTATCTGGCTGAGTAAGCGCACAGGTAAGTTAAAAGGTTCTATATAAATTTGAAGAATAGTGGGAATGGAAAAAGCGGGTGTAAGGGAGTCAATTATGAAACAAATTGACAGAAAACTGTGGTCAAGGGTATAATCGTTTCATAACAAGAAATAAGTAATATGAATTGAAGGTAAAAATTATGGATTATATGAAAAGTAACAGCCAGCCAGTTTCTGCAGACTATGTTTTTTTAAACTTAAGAAAACGTATTTTGAAACTGGAATTGGAACCAGGTACCAGAATCAGTGAAAATCAGATGGCAGATGAATATGGAGTATCAAGAACGATCATCCGTAATGCGTTTGCAAGACTGGATCAGTTGGGGCTTCTAACAGTTTACCCCCAAAGGGGTACATATGTAAGCCTCATTGACCTAAAATTAATTGGAGACCTGCTTATTTTAAGGACGGCGGTGGAAAAAGAAGAGCTTTACGAGTTATTATCGCAGCGGGATGAACAGAAAATAGAACGACTGGTAAAGGAATTGGAAGATAATTTGGAAAAGCAGGAAGCCTACCGGAATATGGAGGGGTATGACCTGGAATTTCAAAGGCTGGATTCGGCATTTCATCGGGCAATAGCAGAAAGTGTGGAACGGTATAATCTTATAAAATTGCTGGAGGATTTAATGCTTCATATCACAAGATGGCGGAATTTTGATGTGGCTCTAGGCAAAAGAATGCCTCACTTAATCGATGAGCATCGGGCCATCGTTAATGAAATCAAAGGCGGTGATTTTGTAAAAGCTCAGCATGCTATGGCGGAACATCTGGAAACAATATCTGAAATCAGAGACAAGGCAAAGGAAAACTACTCTCAGTATTTCATAAACATTTAATCAGGCTGGCTTAGAAAAAACAGTTGGGAATCAGCAGCTATGGTGATCTCTGACAGCCTGTGCATCCGTGCATCCCTTTTTTGCTTTTTTAGAAAAAAGATTGTTACAAATGAAACAATATTTTGTAATACAGAAAACGTGTGTGATTCACTCTATATGTAATAAAGGAATATTATTATGATAATTAATAAGTACATATTGACAATATGTACAAAATTTGATAATATATCCATGAAAAAAATGTATCTTATTACTTTTATTTTTTTTTGAAATAACTTGTATACAAGAATACATTTTTCAAAAATCTAACTTGTATACATGTATACAAATATATTTTTTGAACAAGTTTGTTATAAATTAGACAATTGAAAGGGGATAACCATGTTTACACTAGGAGTTGACGTTGGCTCGACCACTTCAAAAGCAGTCATTTTAAAAGATGGTCAAGCGATAATTGCGACTTCCCTGATTGCAGCAGGGACGGGAACTGACGGCCCGGACCGTGCCATTGAGGCTGTACTTACCGCAGGAAGCCTTAAATTAAATGAGATCACTTCTGTGTATGGCACCGGGTATGGAAGAAAGCTGTTAAAAAATGCCAATGGAGAAATGAGTGAGCTGAGCTGTCATGCGAAAGGGGTTCATCATCTAATGCCGGAAGTGAGGACGATTATTGACATCGGCGGACAGGATGCAAAAGTCCTATCTCTTGGAACTGACGGACGCCTGGCAGAATTCCTGATGAATGATAAGTGTGCAGCTGGGACCGGCCGGTTTTTTAGATGTCATGGCAGGTATTCTTCAGTTAAAAATTGAGGATCTGGAAAAACAGGCGGCCATTGCAAAGAGCACAGTCAAAATATCCAATACCTGTACAGTATTTGCCGAATCCGAGGTTATTTCCCAACTGGCTAACGGAGTTGAAATCCCGGACCTGGTAGCTGGTATCTGTCAGTCAGTAGCCAGCAGGGTGGCATCTTTGGCAAAACGAATTGGTGTACAGCAAACCGTGTGCATGAGTGGAGGCGTTGCAAGAAATGGCGGGGTAAGAAAAGCCATGGAGCAGGAGTTGGGGATTGAAATCATCTATTCCCCAATGGCTCAGTTTATGGGTGCTTTGGGAGCAGCGCTTTACGCTTACGATAAATCATGATAGGAGGAATTTTTTATGGGTGAAGGTGAAACAAAACCGAAATTTACCATTGATCCTGATTCAGCCAAATTTAAGCTGAATGAGATTGTGGGAAAGCATTACAAAGAGGTTCAGGAGGCAAAGGACAGGGGAGAAAAAATTGGATGGTGCGCCAGCAATTTCCCCCAGGAAATTTTTCAGACTCTGGGAATTAAAGTTTGTTATCCTGAGAATCAGGCTGCAGCCATTGCGGCCAGAGGAGCGGGGCAACGGCTGTGTGAAATTTCGGAAGCGGAAGGATATTCCAATGATATCTGCGCTTATGCAAGGATCAGCCTGGCACATATGAAGGTAGGAGAGACCCCGGAGCAGAACATGCCCCTGCCAGATTTCGTGCTTTGCTGCAACAACATCTGTAACTGTATGATCAAATGGTATGAGAATATTTCGAAAGAGCTTGGCATTCCTATGATTCTCATTGACATTCCCTTTAATCCTGACTATGAAGTCTCAGACGCCCAGGTGGCTTATGTCAAAAGTCAGTTTCTGGAAGCTGTCAGGCAGCTGGAAGAAATAACCGGCAAGAAATGGAGTGATGAGAAATTCAGGGAGGTCATGGATATATCAAACAGGACTTCTAGGGCATGGCTGGAGGCCACATCGTATACAAAATATACGCCATCTCCTCTCAATGGTTTTGACCTGCTCAATCATATGGCGGTAGCTGTCTGCGCGCGAGGGACCATAGATGCGGCCGAGGCCTTTGAAACACTGCTGGAGGAATATAAAAAGGCAGTGAAAGAAGGAACCAGTACCTTTCGTGCAGAGGAAAAATATAGAATCATGTTTGAGGGTATTGCCTGCTGGCCTCATTTAAGAGCAACGGCTACGGGGTTAAAATCGCGGGGGGATTAACATGGTTGCTACAATATATGCAGATGCCTTTGGATTCATTTATGATGATTTTGATGGTCTCATACGGGCATACTGCAATGTACCAAATGCCATGAACTTAGAACATGCCAGAGATAAAAGAGAGGCAATTGTAAAAAATACCAAAGCAGAAGGACTTCTGGTTCATACAAACCGTTCCTGCAAGCTTTGGAGTGGTTTCATGTATGAAATGAGCCGACAGATCGGAGAGGATTGCCAGATACCGGTTACCTCATTTGATGGTGATCAGGCCGATCCCAGGAACTTTTCAGAGGCACAGTATGATACAAGAGTTCAGGGGCTGATGGAAATTATGGAAACCAACAAAGGGGGGAAGGACTGATGACAACATTAAATGAATTATTAGAAAGTTTTCATGAAATTGCCAGTTCACCAAAAAAACAACTGGATGCCTATTTGTCACAGGGGAAAAAGGTAGTGGCCTGCGTCCCTGTTTATACTCCGGAAGAATTGATTCATTCCATGGGCCTTGTTCCTATGGGAGCATGGGGAGGAGATATTGAACTAAAAGAATCAAAAAAATATTTTCCAGCATTTATCTGTTCCATTATGCAGAGCATTCTGGAGCTGGGGATCAGGGGAGAATACAGCGGTATCTCAGCGATTGTGGTTCCCTCCCTTTGCGATTCCTTAAAATGTCTGGGGCAGAACTGGAAATATGCAGTAAAGGACATTCCCTTTATTCCAGTGACTTATCCCCAGAACAGGAAGCCAGATTGGGGGGAAAGAACTTACAAAAGCTTCATATGAACGTATCATACGAGATTTAGAAGCAGCAACCGGTGTTACATTCAGCCAGGACGCCCTTGCCCGGTCCAATAAAATCTACAATGAACACAATAAGGCAATGAGAAAACTCACTGAAGTTCTGGAGCAGCACCCTTCCATCACGGCAGTTCAGAGAAGAGATATCTTTAAAAGCGCTTATTTCATGGAAAAGGAAGAGCATACGGTTCTTGTTAGCCAGCTCATGGAAGCTTTGTCACAGGTAGCGGAAATAGAAAGCAAATTAAAGGTGATTACCACCGGAATCCTGGCCGACAGTGATGGACTGCTTAAAATCTTTGATGAGCACGGGCTCCAGATAGCGGGGGGATGATGTTGCTCACGAATCAAGGCAGTATCGTATTGATGTGAATCTGGAGCTGGAACCACTGGAAGGGCTAGCGGATAAATTTTCCCGTATGGATTATTGTTCCGTTTTGTATGATCCGGAAAAAAAGAGAGCTGGCTATATTGTTGATCTGGCAAAAAAACACAAAGCAAGCGGAGTCGTTGTTCTGCTTACAAAGTTCTGTGATCCGGAAGAATTTGATTATGTAATGGTAAAAAGAGCCTGCGGGGAGGCAGGAATTCCAATTCTCCAGATCGAAGTAGACAGGCAAATAGTAAATTACGAACAGGCAGGAACTATGATAGAAACATTTAAAGATATGTTTTAACAGGAGGAGAAGGTCATGATCGATAAAAATAAAATGCCGGTAGCGGTGGGTGTCGCTTTTGTATGGTTTACAACTCAGTTTGGCGGAGGGTTTGCTTCCGGTGCGCAGCTTGTGCAGTATTTTGTTGCGTTTGGGATATGGGCGCTTATTACCCCTATTCTGGCCCAGGCCATCGGAGCCGTGTTCCAGTGGTACGGACTTCGATTCGCCAAGATCCATGATGCATATGATTATAGAACTTTTAACAATAAGTTTTACGGGAAATTTGCTCCTGTATTTTCTAACCTTTATGAGATTGTATACATATTATTGCTGTGTCTGGCACCATCTGTTGCATTTGCAACCGGAGGCTCCACCATGCAGTCCCTGACTGGAATTCCTTATATGGCATGTACCCTGATCATAGGCTTGTTTATTTTCACAGTTACGATTTTTGGAACGGATTTTGTAAGAAAAGCCGCTTCCACATTGTCTGTCATTATTATTGCCGGTCTTTTGATTGTGTACATACCAAACATTATTGTAAGCTGGAGCAGTATTGCAGGAAATATCAGGACCTTAGCAGCTGATCCGGTACCAGCCGGTCCTGCTTTGTGGAGATGTTTTATCTATGCATCCTTCCAGCTTGCGTCTATTGGATTATTATACCAGCACGCACAATCGTTTAAAACAGAAAAAGAAGCGGGAAAAAGCATGATTTATGGATTTATCGTAAACTCTGGTTTAATTATGCTTTCCACTTTGGGACTTATGGCGGTTGCTACTAATCCGGATTTATCCAAGGATCCCCTTCCTGTTATTACTTTGATTAAAGGCGGTGTGGGAGCCAGTTTCATGAATCCTATGATTTCCATACTTATTATCTTAGGAGCTGTTTCAACGGCAGTGAACATGATAGCTGGAGCAGTCCAGAGAGTTGTGGTTGCTCTCGAAAAACCTGAGGAGAGAAGAAGTGACGGAAAGCCCACTGCTAAGACCTTGGTCTGCGCTCTTTTATGCACCATTCTTGCCTTTGCTATTGCCCAGTTCGGCCTTCTTCCACTGGTAAAGGTAGGATATGGATATTTAGGCTATGTAACCATTGTTGTGGTACTGGTTCCTTTCCTGATCCGGATGATTGGGGAGGCCATGGGAAAAATTGAGAAATAACTGACGTAACCACGGGGCAGAGGGAAGCAGGAGAATAAATATGACAGGCCTTTTATCAGAAACAATAGGAGAATTGCTCCATAAGAGAGCTGTTCTTACACCAAACGCACCAGCAATCTGCTATGAGAATAGAACATACTCATGGGAAGAAGCGGATGAAAATTCGGATGTTTGGGCAGCTGACTTTATAAGAAAAGGGATTTCAAGGGGGAAACACGTAGCGTTGTGGGGAATTAACAGTCCGGAATGGATTATGGCTTATTTTGCTCTAATGAAAGTCGGAGCAATTGTTCTTCCGATTAACACATGTTATAAGGAGCAGGAGTTACTCCGGACTTTAAAAGAAGGAGATGCAGATTATCTGTTCTATGGAAAAGGCTGTGGCAATGCAGATTATAACCCGGTCATATCCAAAGCAGGTCTGGATCGGCAAGACAGCTTTCTAAAAGGAATCGTTTCACTGGAGCATCTGCAAGCTTTTGAAAACCGTAGCATCGGAGAGGAAGACAAACGTCTTTTAAGGGAAATAGAACAAAACCTTTCGTTTCAGGATACCGCAAATATACTTTTTACTTCGGGAACTTCAGGCGATCCAAAAGGAGTGATGTTAAGCCATGAAAACCTCGTCAACAATTCTGCAGAAATGGTTCGATCCATGTACTGGAACGAACGTGACCGCATGTGCTTATCTGTCCCCCTGTTTCACTGCTTTGGCATTACAGCGGGCATACTGTCTGCTGTCCATGCAGGGGCAGCCATGTATGTAAACCAGTATTACAAGTCCATCGGAGTCATGGAAACTATACAAAAAAATTCCTGCACTATTTTAAATGGTGTTCCCAGTATGTTTCTGGCTATGGTGAAAAACCGCAGAAGGAGTGAATATGATTTAAGCTCGTTAAAAAGCGGAATTATAGCAGGGTCCGCAATCCATCCGTCTGAGTATATCAGTATCTGTAACGAACTGAAGATGGAACATTTGCAGCCCTCCTACGGGCAGACGGAATCTTCCCCTGCAATTACAATAACGGGATATATGGACCCTGTCTGCCAAAAGGCACTTATGGTAGGAAAAAAGATACCATACACGCAATTAAGAATCTGGGATGAGGATAGAAAGCGTGAGGCAGAAACTGGTATGGTGGGAGAAATCCAGTCGTGTGGATATCATATCATGAAAGGGTATTACAACAGAGAAAAAGAAACGCAGCAGGTGTTAGATGCGGAGGGATGGCTTCATACCGGAGACTGTGGTTATCTGGATGAAGATGGCTGTCTTCATATAACCGGGCGGAAAAAAGAACTGATCATCCGTGGTGGTGAAAATATAGCACCTGTGGAGATTGAAAACTGTATCCTAGATCTTCCTGAAATCAAAGCTGTAAAGGTGGTGGGAGTTGCTGCCCAGGTTCTTCAGGAGGAAATTGCTGCCTGTATTATTATGGAACCTGGGGCAGATTTTCTGAAGAAAGGGTCAGGGAACAGGTAGAACGGAATCTGGCAGATTATAAGGTTCCAAGATATGTTTGTCGATTTGACTCATTTCCTTTTAGTACCAGTGGCAAAATTATGATCCATGAATTAAGACAGGAAGTCGGGAGACGGTTAGCAAAAGAGGAGGAAACAACATGTATTTTACGAAACAGCATGAGCTTGTCAGGAAACTGGCAAGAGAGTTTGCGGAGAAAGAACTGACCAATGAGATCCTTGATGAGGTGGAAGAAAGCGGGAGATTTCCCGAGGATATTCTTGATAAAATGGGTAAGGCCGGATTTTTTGGTATTAAGACACCACGGGAATTCGGGGGGTCCGGTGGCGATGCCCGCTGTTATGTGCTGGTTATGGAGGAGATTGCAAGAGTCAGTGGAGTTGCAAGCATTTACGTGTCTTCCCCAAACTCCCTTTCCGGTGGTCCTTTGTTATTATCCGGAACAGAAGAACAGAAACGAAACTATCTTCCCTCATTAATCAGCGGAAATAAAAAGCTTTGTTTTGCCCTGACGGAACCAGGAGCTGGTTCCGATGCAGGCGGTATGCAGTCCACCGCTGTAAAGGAAGGAGATTCTTACATATTAAATGGCAGAAAGACTTTTATTACAATGGCTCCGCTGGCGGATTATGCGGTGATCTATGCAAAGACAGATATGGCAAAAGGAACAAAAGGAATCAGTGCATTTATTGTGGATATGAAAAATACTCCCGGAATTTCCTGTGGTAAGCCAGAACATAAAATGGGTGTAATCGGCTGTGCGACCAGTGACATTATTATGGATAACGCAAGGATATCTTCAGAAAATCTTCTGGGTGAAGAAGGTATGGGGTTTATCAATGCCATGAAAACTCTGGACACTGGACGGATGGGAGTTGCGGCACAGTCAATCGGTGTTGCCCAGGGGGCGTTAGATGAGGCAATCAAATATGCAAAGGAAAGAAAGCAGTTCGGAAAGCGGATCGGAGATTTCCAGGCAATTGCATTTATGATTGCAGATATGGCTACAAAGCTGGAAGCGGCAAAACAGCTGGTGTATAAAACTGCTTATTTAATGGACACCCATCAGCCTGCCAGTATGGAGGCCTCCATGGCGAAGTACTATGCTTCCGAGATCTGCAATGAAATTGCTTCAAAAGCGCTTCAGATCCACGGTGGTTACGGATTTATCAAGGATTATAAAATTGAGCGCATGTACAGAGATTGCCGTGTGTTCACTATTTATGAAGGTACCTCACAAATCCAGCAGCATGTGATTTCATCAAAACTGCTTAAAAAATAATCACCACATGGAAGGAGTTATAAGACAATGAAAATTTTGGTTTGTGTGAAACAGGTGCCGGATACCAATGAAGTAAAAATCGACCCGGTAAAAGGGACACTAATCCGTGACGGAGTTCCCAGCATTTTAAATCCTGACGATGCAAACGCCCTGGAAGAGGCGCTGAAAATAAAAGATGAAAAGCCCGGAACAATGGTGTGTGTTATTACTATGGGACCACCCCAGGCGGACGATATGCTTCGGGAATGCCTGGCAATGGGAGCAGATGAGGCCTATCTGCTGAGTGATCGTGCTTTTGGCGGAGCGGATACCTGCGCTACCTCCACCACCATTGCGGCAGGCATTGATAAGATTGGTGATTACGATATCATTTTTGCAGGACGTCAGGCCATTGACGGAGATACTGCCCAGGTGGGACCACAGGTTGCCTGGAGACTTGGAATACCGGTGGTGACTTATGTTCAGGATGTGAAGCTTTGCAAGGAGAAATTAATTGTACAAAGGCAAATGGAAAACGGATATGAGATTCTGGAGGTCCAGATGCCATGTCTCCTGACTGCGGTAAAGGAGTTAAATGAGCCGCGATATATGAGCATAGGCGGTATTATGGACGCTTATGCCAAAAATGTTACCGTATGGAATCATAAGGATGTGGGGCTGGATCCCAAAGACTGTGGTTTAAATGCTTCCCCAACCCAGGTTTTCCGTTCCTTTACACCCGCTCCAAAGGGTAAGGGAGAGATGCTTGCCGGAACAGTAACCCAAATGGCAGAAATGCTGAAAGAAAGACTGACAGAAAAGCATTATCTTTAATACCAAGGAAAAGGAGGAAGGTTAACATGGCTGTAAATGTAATAAAAGAAAACTGCAGGGGCTGTTCCATTTGCGTTAAGAACTGCCCATTTGACGCGATAAAAATGGAAAATAAACTTGCTGTTATCGGAACTGGCTGCACCGGTTGCGGAGTTTGCGTGGAAAAATGTCCGTTTCATGCAATAGAAAAGACGGAAGAGAAAAAGGAATTGGTTGATTTATCAGAGTACCGGGACGTCTGGGTTTTTGCAGAACAAAGAGAAGGGGCACTTATGCCCGTAGTAAAAGAACTTCTGGGAGAGGGACGGAAACTGGCAGATGAGATTGGATGCAGCCTTTGTACCGTTTTATGCGGAGATCAGGTGGAGGGATTATTGGACGAACTGTTTGAGTATGGGGCGGATAAAATCTATTTTGCGGAACATAAAGAACTGGAGTCCTATCGTACCGACGCCTATACGACTGTAATTCACGATGCAATTAAAACTTATAAACCTGAAATCGTCCTTTTAGGTGCTACCCATATCGGGCGTGATTTAGGTCCATGTCTGGCAGTCCGATGCAATACCGGGCTGACGGCCGACTGCACAAGGCTGGAGATTGATAAGCTGGATAAAAAAATCAAACAGACCCGCCCGGCTTTTGGGAGGAAATTTAATGGCAACCATTATTTGTCCAAATCACAGGCCGCAGATGTCCACCGTACGTCCGGGAGTCATGGAAATGGCCAAAAGACAGGAGGGCCGGAAAGGCCAGGTGATTTCCGTTCCCGTAAACTTTAATCAAAAAGATATAAGAACACGGATTCTTGAAGTGGTGAAACAGGTGAGTGAAGCAGTATCCCTGACGGATGCTGAAATCATTGTATCCGGCGGTATGGGTCTTGGGAGGGCAGAAGGTTTTGATCTATTAGAGAAACTTGCCAATAAGCTGGGCGGCGTCGTTGGGGCAAGCCGCGGGGCGGTTGATGCAGGCTGGATTGACCATTCACATCAAATTGGTCAGACTGGAACCACAGTACGCCCTAAGCTTTATTTTGCCTGTGGTATTTCTGGTGCCATTCAGCATGTGGCAGGCATGCAGAATTCAGATCAGATCATTGCGATTAATAAAATCCGGGCGCCCCCATCTTTGAAGTGGCAGATTACGGTATAGTAGGTGATGTTTATGAGGTAATACCTGCTCTCATTGAAGCGTTTGACAAATAAAGGAGGGATTTGAAATGGGAAAGAAGCTGTTGGACGGAATTAAGGTAGTGGAACTGGCAACCTTCATAGCGGCTGCAGGCGCGGGACGTTTTCTTGCTGACTGCGGAGCCGATGTAATTAAAATTGAGTCTGCCAAAGGAGATCCGCTGAGGCATACGGCGCCATCAGAAGGAAGACCTTTGGACATGTATGAGAATACAACCTGGGACCTGGAGAACGGAAACAAGCGGTGCATCTCTCTTAATATGAAAGCACCAGAAGGAAAGGAAGCATTTTTCAAACTGTTAGACGGCGCAGATGTACTGATTACCAACTGGAGAGTTCAGGCCCTGGAACGGGCCGGTCTGGATTATGAAACATTAAAGGTGAAATATCCTAAGCTGGTTTATGCCATAGTGACCGGATATGGAGAATACGGTCCTGACAAAGATCTCCCTGGATTTGACTTTACCGCCTTTTTTGCAAGAGGAGGCTATCTCCATTCCCTTCGCCAGAAAGGAACCGTTCCCATGAATGTGGTTCCGGGAGTAGGAGATCATAACGTGGCAATGAACCTTGCAGCAGGAATTCTTGCCGCATTGTACCATGCAAAGGAAACAGGAGAAGGCGAAAAGGTGGAAACCAGCCTCTTTGAAACAGCTGTCTATAATATGGGTATGATGATTCAGGCAGCAAATTATGACGGTTCTGCCAAAGAATACCCCATTAATATCCGGGAGAGTGCAAACCCATTTAATGCAGCCTGGAGAACGAAAGATGACAGATTTATCCAGACCTGTATGCCGGATTACAACACCTACTACAAGCAGTTTATGAAAGCTCTGGGAAGAGAGGATCTTTTGGGAGAATGAGAATTACTTCCCCATACAAAATCTTCAGACCAAAGGTTTAGGCACAGAGGTTTACGATATCTGTATGGAAGCAATGGAAAGGAAGACTGCAAGGGAATGGATTCCTGTTTTAAAGGAATATGATATTGCATTCAGTGTTGCTCAGTCCTGGGAAGAAATTCTGGAGGATGAGCAGGCATGGGCAAATGAATGCTTTTATAAAATGCAGTATGGAAATGGAAATATCCGTACCTTGGTGAGACCACCGGTTAAGTTCCAGGAAATGGGAGTTCCTGAGTACAAGGCAGGTCCTTTAATTGGCGAGCAGGGACCGGAGATCATGGAAGATCTGGGTTATAGTAAAGAAAATATCAGAGAATTCCAAGAGAAGGGAATCCTTTACGTATGGAAGGATGATTTAAGTTAATATCAGTTGTTAATTGCAAAACATGAGTCTTTTAAGTAGAGGCTCATGTTTTGTATTTTAAAGCATCTGAGAGGGGGTGATCCTGTGAAGTGAATATATTTTTGATAGCTGGCAGTTTGAGCATATATCTTTATTTATCTTTATTTTCTCGAATAAAACGTCCAACAAACTTGTAAGAGCTTCACTCATATATCCGTTTTTTCTGAATTTTTTGATGATATAATATCCTAACTCCATACTTCTATTCCTTGGATTGTAATCGTTAAACGAAACTTTACCGATTAATTCTCCATTTCCTTCTTTTTTTATTATAGACCGACATGTCATTTTTTCCATCTCATTATAATTTGTTTCATCTCTGATCATCAGTAATTCATCTGCAGTAATCTTTTTAATACATAATCGTTCAGTTATGATTGGAGATTTTAGATAAATATTATCTATCATTTTTTATCATTCCCTTTCGCTTTGTTTGTTTTCCTTAGTTTTTTCAAAAATAACTTTGTATAAAAAAGAAAAACTTTTTCTTATTAACTTTATTGTATCATATTTGATGTTTATCTAATGTATTCATTGACAACCTTCTAATTGATGATATAATTAAAAAAATTGAACTGCATTTCGGCATCAAGTTGACAATTTAAAGTGATGAGGTATGGAATGAGCATAGCGTGTACAGTTATAAAAGATATTGACTACTATATGGAAAGTATAGAATTATTATTTCGAATTATCAATAAAAAATATTATCAGAACTTAAAAACAGATCTGTTAAAGCGAACAGATGAAAAGAAAAAGGCTGATATCTCTTACCAATTAGATAAATTATCATTTATTCAGGAAGAGATTGAAAGAAAAACGGATGTCAACAATCCTGTTATTAAATTCTACTTTACCTCATTCATATCAGAAAATATATGTATTGCAAAGATATTATATCAATGTGTGAGACATTCCAATTTTTCTGGCAATAAGAATGAAGTAATTCATTTTATTAATAATTATATGAATACCATAAAAGATGATAATACCTTAGAACTATCATTTGATGATGTGGATCTAAGAACTACCGTTTATGAAAACAATAATACAGTATCATTTACAGACAGGATTAATAATCTGGAATGTGAACCGGCACAAAAATGGCAATTATTGGGAGTTAATAGAACATTCCAGCAAACATGCGGAAGTTCTTTACGAAATTCTTGAAAAGACGGTTTCAGAATTAAAAAAACAAGAAACAATATTGCTGGAATTAAAAGAAACAGCTACGCAGTATTGGATGGAATATTTCAAGCAGCACAGTTTCTATAAGTTAATGAATAGCTTTTATAATATTAAAGAAGACAGTTATCCCAGCAAGCCCACATTTATACGAACACAGATTATGGCTTGCAACCGGGTTATCTTTTATGGTAATGATGAAAACGTGGGGGATTATCATATATTGGATGTGGGCATACTATTTGACTGTAATTATAAAGTATCGAAACGGCAATTGAGTAATCAGGAATTGAGCAATGGATTAAAGTTATTATCTGATCCCAGTAAATTTGAAATATTGTGTTTTATTCGGAATAAAAAGGCTTACGGGCAGGAAATTGCGGCAGAACTAAAGCTTACCACGGCTACCATTTCCCATCATATGAATACACTTATGAAGCTGGGGCTTATTAATATAGAGAAATCAGATAATAAAGTCTATTATCAAATGAATAAGGAAGCAGTCAATTATTTATTAGAAGTAACGAAAAATAAATTGTTGGAGGATTAAAATGAAGTTTAAAGAAATGCCATATCAAAGAGTAGATTTAGAAGAAAAAAAACTCCGGTTTGAAGAAATTATGAAGGATTTCGCAGCTGCAGCCAGTGGAGAAGCCCAGTTTGAGATTCATAAAAGATATTATGAGTTCAAAGATGAAATTGATACAATGGTCATAATGGCAAGTATCAGACATGATATTGATACGACAGATGAGTTCTATGAAAAAGAACGGAATTATTATGATGAAATAGAGCCGGAACTGATTGATATGTATGTAAGATATGCGCGGCAGATGTATGAATCTCCTTATCGGAATTATCTGGAAGAAAAGATAGGAACCGTTGCATTTAAGAACATTCAGCTGAATATCAGGTCATTTGATAAAAAACTGATTCCCCTTAAGCAGGAAGAGAATGCACTGACAACCGAATACGATAAATTAATCGCCAGTGCAGAAATTGACTGGGAGGGGGAAACTCTCAACCTTTCGTTATTAAGAAAGTATTTAACCCATAAAGACAGGGAAGTACGCCGGAAAGCTTATACAAAATACAGTTCCTTTTTTGAAGCCAACGGAGACAAACTGGATTCTATTTATGACAAGCTGGTAAAAAATCGTACAAAACAGGCAGAAGAATTAGGCCATGATAATTTCGTAGGGTTAGGTTATGACCGGGTGCGGAGAAATTGTTATGACAAAGCTATGGTAGAAAATTTCAGAAAACAGGTAAAGGAATATTTTGTACCATTTGCTGAAAAGCTTCATGAAAAAAGAAGAAACAGATTAGGAATTGAAAAATTATCCTGTATCGATGAAGGCGTTTTCTTTGAAAATGGTAATCCGGAACCAATCGGTTCACCGGAAGAGATTATGGCCAGTGCACAAGACATGTATGGAGAACTTTCCAAAGAAACAAAGGAATTTTTTGATTTCATGACTGAGAATGAATTATTCGATGTGCTGGGCAGAAAGAAAAAACGGGCAGGGGGATACATGACCTACCTTCCAGTTTATAACGCACCTTTCATTTTTGCCAATTTTAATGGAACCAGTGGAGACATCAACGTAATTACTCATGAATGCGGCCACGCGTTCCAGGGATATCTGTCAGGAAAAGATCCCATCAAAGAACATGCGGATATTACAATGGAAACAGCAGAGATTCACTCCATGTCCATGGAATTTTTCACTGCGCCATTTATGAACCAATTCTTTGGCAGCCGGACAGATGATTACAGTTCCATGCACTTAGAGGATGCCGCCATATTTATTCCCTACGGATGTATGGTGGACGAATTTCAGCATATTGTCTACGAAAATCCTCAGATGACTCCTGCCCAAAGGCATGAAGCGTGGATTCAGCTTGAAAAGGAATATCGGCCGCATTTGGATTATACTGGATATCCTTACTTTGAAAAAGGAGGCTTCTGGCAGAAGCAACCTCATATCTATGACGATCCGTTCTATTATATTGATTACTGCATTGCTCAGATTTGCGCATTTCAGTACAAAATAAGAATGGATGAAAATTATCAGGAAGCCTGGGACAGCTACCTGAAACTTTGTAATTTATCAGCCAGTGATTTCTTTACTAATATGCTGAAAGAGGTTGGGTTAGACAGCCCGTTTGAAGATGGCTGTATAAAGAGAATCGTTGAGAAACTGGAAGCATTATGTCTTTAAATAACTGTATAGTATGCGAAAGGCGGTCAGCTGATCGTTTGATCTATAAAAATTTTTAAGGAGGGTTGGTATGAAAAAGATTAATAGAGATGATTCAATCCCATAGATGCCAGAAGGCAATATGGGACTACATAAATGTATCATCAAATATTATAAAAGTGAAACGAAAGGGATGAATATTAATGAAATCAAAAAAAATTTTAAGTATGTTAATTGTATCAGGTCTGGTTGTCTCCAGTCTGGCTGGCTGCGGCGGCTCATCTGGTAAAACCACGGGCGGGAACACTGCAGAAACTCAAAAAACAGCACAAAGTGATAAAAAAGGACCAAATGGAGAGACACTGGCATCCGAACAGGTTGCACATGGTCAGCAATTTAATGTAATTACTTTTGATACGGCACAGGTAGGTGATGCTGAGTCAGGTTCATTTTTCTTAGCGACCTGTGAAGGCTTATTCCGAGAGAATAAAGGTGTTATTGAAAATGCAGGCTGTGAAAAGTATGAGGTTTCAGATGATGGTCTTACTTATACATTTCATTTAAGAAAAAACAAATGGTCAGACGGGGTAGAAGTAGTTGCCAGCCAGTATAAAGATGCAGTAGAAAGAGTGCTGAATGCTGATTTGGCATGTCCTTATTCCTTTTTTGCATTTCCAATTAAGAATTCAGAGAAATACTACAATAAAGAATGTGGCTTTGACCAGGTCGGTGTAGAGGCTGTTGATGATTACACTTTGAAATTTACGCTGGAAGCACCAGAACCTTATTTTGTTGATAAGTTATCTTATACCGTGTTTTATCCAATTCGAGTAGATAATATTGAAAAATATGGTGATACATATGGTACCGATGCAATGCAGACCTTATCCTGCGGACCGTTTATGGTACAGGAATATACAGCAAACCAAAGTACTGTTCTCGTGAAAAATCCAGAGTATTGGGATTCGGAACATGTCTACTTAGATGAAATCGATTTACAGCAGGTAGATGAGACAGCTACTCAATTCCAGTTATTTGAAGCAGGTCAGTTGGATTTTGTAGCAGCTTCCGGTGATTATTTAAAAAAATGGGATCAGGCTGCAAGTGAAGGCAAATGTCAGCTTTATACTGATGGAGATGTTCGTTCACAGTATTTTTCATTTAATACACAGGAATCATGTCCCAGCGGTTTAATGCAGAATGCAAAAATAAGAAAAGCAGTTGCTTATACATTTGATAGTCAGACATTCATTGATTCTGTTTATAACAGTAGATACACGGCAGCTTATGGTCTTGTTACTCCTAATATTAAAGTCGGGGACAAAGAATATCGTTCGGAAGTAGCAGAACCGATTAAAGAGGAATATAGCGAATATGCCAATAATTCGGAGAAATTAAAGGCGTTATTCCATGAAGGTTTAAAGGAACTTGGAAAAGATACCGATGATTTAAGCACCATTACGCTTCAATTCTTAGGCTATGGCGAAACAACCATTGAAAAAGACATCGAACAGTATGTAGTTCAGCGGATACAGGATAATTTAGGCGTTAAAGTAAACTTAAATATTGTAGGTGATTTTGGACTTGCAAATGCAGCTCAGCTTGCTGGTGAGTTTGACATCTGTATGCAGGTATGGGGAGCAGATTACAATGATCCTATGACATTCATTGATATCTTCAGAACTGGCGGAGGCAGTAACTACGGTAAATATTCAAGTGAAAAATACGATCAGATTCTGGATCAGTTATCGAAAGAGCAGGATAATGATAAGAGATTGAAACTGTATGGGGAAGCAGAAAGCATTCTGATCAAAGATGATGCAGCAATTAAACCTCTTCTTTATCGCGACAAACACAGCTATATAAACAATCGCCTTCATGGTTTCCAATACCCAGTTTTCGGTGGAAAGCATGAATTCAAATATGCTTATATTGTGGAAGAATAAATAGATTTAAAGGTCATACCACATGGCGCATCACCTTACGGAGTGTGCTGTGTGGTATACTTTATAGATTAGGAGAATGAAAATGGTAAAATACATCATCCGAAGAGTATTGGAAATGCTGATTACCCTGTATTTGATTGTGACAGCTACTTTCTTCTTACTGTCTGCAATCCCTGGTAATGCCCTGACTTCAAAAATCGCCAAATTACCTCAAACCGTGCAGACTAAGATTATAGAAAAGTATGGATATGATAAACCAGTTGCAGAGCGTTATGTAATTACCATGAAAGGGCTGATAATCAATGGCGATTTCGGAGAATCCATTATCAGACCAGGCGAAACATTTGTCAAGAATTTAAAGCTTAAACTTCCGGTAACCATCAGGCTCAGTGTTCAGCAGATTTTATTAGGTGTGACGTTAGGCATTTTATTGGGAATTATCGCAGCTATGAAAAGGGGAACTTTCTGGGACAAACTGATTTTAGTGGGGGCCATGATTTTAGTATCCATGCCTTCGCTGGTTATCTCACTTTTGCTTCAAAAATATTGTGCAAATGGTTCGTTCCTGAAATTGCCTATTATAGGCTGGCCGAAAGGAAAAGAGTTATGGTTTGGTGGCTGGAAATACACAATCCTTCCAACCATTGCCGGTTCCTGTAGTTTTATCGCCTATTATTCAAGACTTACCAAAACCAGTATGCTGGAAAGCATCAATCAGGAATATACCCTTACAGCCAGATCAAAAGGACTTTCTGAACTGCAGATTGTAAAAAATCATGTGATACGTAATTCATTTATTCCAATTATCACTGTACTGCCTACGACGGTAGCAGGTATTTTAACTGGTTCTCTGTTTATTGAACGCGTTTTCTCCATTCCGGGTATGGGACGATACTATATAGAAGCTGTTCAGGGAAGAGATATTCCCATTGTCCTGGCAGGAACAACATTTTATGCCATTATTACGGTTATAACAATGCTGGTAACAGATATTTTATATGTTATTGTGGATCCCCGTATTAAAATCGGTGTTTCGAAATAACGGAAAGGAGAAAGAAAATGAATTCAATGGTAGATAAAAGATTTGAACTCGCCGACCAGTCTAAGTTTGATGCTGATGAGGTCGTAAGACCCAATATCAGTTACTGGCAGGATGCGTGGAGAAGATTAAAGAAGAATAAATTAGCCATGTTATCAATGGGCGTACTCCTCATTCTTTTTGTTATGTCTGTAATCGGACCTTCCATAAGCGGTCAGAATTATACAACATTAATGCCGGAAATTAAAAATTTACCCCCTGACAGTACCTATTGGCTGGGAACTGATTATTTGGGAAGAGACCTTTTTTCCCGTTTGTGGAAAGGTCTGAGATTTTCCATTATTGTTGCTGTGGTTGCAGCAAGTCTAAAGGTGCTGATCGGTTGTATTTATGGAGCTGTTATGGCATACCTGGGCGGTTTTGTAGATGATATTATGATGCGTATTGTTGAGGTATTAAACAGTATCCCTTATCTTATCGTTACTTTAATTATTTTAGTTGTACTGGGAAATGGTTATTTACCTTTATTATTTGCATTGTGTATTACAAACTGGACAAGTACAGCCCGTATGGTAAGAGGTCAGATTTTAAAACTTCGGGAAAGCGAATACATCATGGCATCAGCAGCTTTGGGAGCATCGTCTGGAAGAGTTATTATCAAACATTTAATTCCTAATACACTGAGTTTGTTAATTCTGGATCTGGCGACATCCATTCCTTATATTATTTTCGACGAGACTGTGCTTTCGTTCCTGGGAATCGGCCTTCAGCCCCCTGCATTTAGTTTAGGAACACTGCTTTCAGCAGGCCAGGAGGCCATGGCTTTTTATCCTACCCATTTATTATATCCTAGTATACTTTTATGTTTACTTGTATTGTCATTTAATATTTTAGGCGACGGTTTAAGGGATGCACTTGACCCACAGCTTAGAGACTAGGAGGAAATCAGGATGAGTCAGGAACCCTTATTAAAAGTGGAAGATTTAAAAGTTTCTTTTCATACCTATGCAGGAGAAGTGCAGGCTGTAAGAGGCGTGTCCTTTGATGTAAAAGCAGGAGAAGTTTTAGCCATCATCGGAGAATCAGGCTGTGGTAAAAGTGTTACATCCAGAGCGATTATGTCTCTTGTCAGAGGTCCCCAGGGGGAAATCAAAAAGGGAAGTAAAATTCTCTATGAAGGAAATAACATATTAGAAATGAATAAAAAGGAGCAAAGAGCCTTCCGAGGCGGTGAATGCTCCATGATTTTTCAGGATGCCTTAGTTTCGTTAAATCCAACCATGAAAATCGGAAAACAGATTATTGAAAATATAGTACAGCATAAAAAGATAAGCAAAAAAGAAGCCAGACAGGAAGCCATTCAGTTATTAGAAGCTGTGGGTATACCAAATCCTGAAAAGAGAATTGACCAGTATCCATTTGAATTTTCCGGCGGTATGCGGCAAAGGGCCATGATTGCCATAGCGATTGCCTGTAATCCTAAGATTTTGATTGCAGATGAGCCTACCACAGCTCTTGATGTTACGATTCAGGCACAGATTATGGAGCTGATTAAAAGTCTGAAAGAGAAACGAAATACGGCTGTCATTTTAATTACCCATGATTTTGGAGTTGTGGCAGGTTCTGCCAATAAAGTTGCCGTTATGTATGCGGGACAGGTGATTGAAAGCGGGTCAAGAGATGAGATTTTCTACAATCCACAGCATCCATACACCTTAGCCCTTCTTGGCAGTGTTCCAAAATTAGAGTGGGCAAATAAACAGCTGTTACAGACAATTAAAGGAACGCCTCCAGATCTTATTTCTCCGCCAAAGGGCTGTGCATTTGCAAAACGCTGCAACTACTGTATGAATGTCTGCCTGGAAGAGATGCCTGGGACAACTGATTTTGAAGCTGACCATTATACACGTTGCTGGCTGCATAATCAGGAAGTACCAGAGTCTGTTAAAAAAATGTTCTACGATGACAGAAAGATCATAACTGATAACGAAAATGATGTTACAGCAGTTGAGGGTGAATAAAATGAGTAGTCATGATATTTTAGAAGTAAAACATTTAAAGAAATATTTTAATGTGGGAAAGCATGATCTTTTAAAGGCGGTAGATGATGTTTCTTTCACCATAAAAGAAGGTGAAACATTAGGCCTTGTGGGTGAATCCGGCTGTGGAAAGACAACCTGCGGCCGTACGGTTGTTGGAATGTACCGCGCAACGGATGGAGAAGTATACTATAAGGGACAAAATGTACATAAATTAAAAGGCAAAGATAAAAAGGCATTTAATAAAGAAGTTCAGATCATATTTCAGGACCCTTATGCGTCTTTAGATCCCAGAATGACCGTTGCGGAAATCATTGGGGAAGGGATTGAAATCCATGAACTGGCTAAAACAAAGCAGGAAAAAGAGGAAAAGATCGCTCATCTGCTGGAGTTAGTAGGTTTAAATAAAGAACATGCCAACCGCTTTATCCATGAATTTTCAGGCGGCCAGAGGCAAAGAATCGGGATAGCAAGAGCGCTTGCTGTTGAACCTAAATTCATTATGTGTGATGAGCCTATCTCAGCACTAGATGTATCCATTCAGGCACAGATTGCCAATATGCTGATTCAATTTCAGAAAGAAATGAAGCTTACCTATCTGTTTATTGCCCATGATCTGGCAATGGTAAAGCATATTTCAGACCGTATTGCCGTGATGTATCTGGGCTCAATTGTGGAGCTGGCAGATTCGGAAGTACTTTACCGTCATCCGTTCCATCCTTATACGGAAGCATTAATGTCAGCGATTCCTATAGCTGATCCTAAAATTGAGGATTCCAGACAGAGAATTATGTTAGAAGGTGATGTGCCAAGTCCTATTAACACACCGCCAGGCTGTAAATTCCAGGGCAGATGCCGGAAAGCGATGAATCAGTGTAAATGTGATGCACCTGAATTAAAAGAAGTAGAACCGGGACATTTTGTCGCCTGTCACTTATATAATAAATAGGTTGAATATGATGGAACGTTTAAAGACAGTGGGATTGGATTTTTATAAATGCCTGAAGTACAGCAGTATCATTAGCGGCATCTTAGTGGTGGTTGTTGGTGTGAGCAGTTTTGTAATTTCAAAAGGAAATTTAATGGCTGCGCTGGAAAGCATGAAGGCAATTTTGTTTGCTGCCGGAAGTATGGGACTCATTATGGGGGCAGTGTCAATTTTGAGAAAAGACCGGGAAAATGAAAAAGAATGGTTCGAGTGGAAAAAGAGATTTAAAATATTTTCTTACAGGGTAGCCATTAGCATTATGAGTATTACTATTTTGTTATATGGTTGCATAATAGATGAGCTATTGTTTATGCTAAATCATTAAAATTGATTGAAAAGGCGCTCTGCGGTATTTTATTATGCTGCAAAGCGCCTTATTTCAATTTATTTCATTATCAGTAGTTTATGTCGGATACCCATTTCACCCTTAATATAAGGATCGTGGTAATAAGTGCAGCCATGTAATTGGAAAACAGGTTCCCCCAGAATACCGAATAAAAGCCCAGAACATGTTCGGTTGCCAATATAAATATGTAACGCAGAAGCCATACCCGCAGCAGGCTGATAAAGAGCGTGATCCGGGTTTTTCCCAACCCGATAAAAGCACCTTGCTGAACCATACATATACTAAAGCCGATTACGGAGTAGGTATAAATATGAAGCGCCTGATTTGCTACAGCCAGAACAGATGCATCTCTGGTAAACAGTACCGTAAGTTTAGATGACAATGGAACCACCAGAGCGATTAAAAGTGCAGCAGTAATGGCACTTATAATACATCCGTCGAAACAGGCTTTTTTGCCTTCTCCGGCTGCTTGGCTCCGATATTCATGCTGACCATGGTAGTGACAGCAGAACCGAATGAGGAGGGCAGTATGAAGCATATGGAGGTTATGTTATTAGCAATTCCCTGCCCGTTTAATACAACCGCCCCGTATTTTTCCACTTCATTGTTAATCAGGAAAAAGCCCAGGTTAAGCATCAGACTGGAAAGCATGGCAGGAAAGCCGATTCGCAGTAAAGTATGAATGATGGACCAGTCAAACCGGAAGCCATTCAGGATAAAGCGTTCTCCAGTTTTTTTGATGAACAATTCAAAATACATCCACCCCGTAATTAAAAAGTTGGATGCCAGGGAAGCCATGACAGAGCCTACAAGACCCCAGCGGAAAACTGCAATAAAGAGGGCGTTGAAAATAATTTTTAATATCAGCATGATCACCATTCGGACAAATGTATCCTCCGGCTTGCCGTTGGCATTTTTTATGGAGTTATAGATTGATTCCATAAAGGAAAATGGTGTCACACAGGCGTTCAATGCAAGATAAAGAAAGACATTGCGGGAAATTTCTTTATTTACATGGGCGGATATGGGAAATGCTAAGGCAACCAAAATAGGTGCAAGGAAAAAGCCCAGTAAAAAAGTAAATACGATGATCTGAGTGGAAATCTTCCGGCTGTTTTTTAAAGTCTCCGTTTCCATTGGACTGGCCGATAATGGCCATTCCAGCCACGCTCACTCCCTGCGCCAGGGCTGAGACCATGTTTACAATAGGGGTGCAGTAGGTGACGGCACTTGCCGCATTGGTTCCTACCAGATTGTTAAGAAATAAGCCATCGATAACTGGTATTGCGGATTGGATGAGACCCATCATCAGGGTGGGAATGGAAAGAAATAAAATGGTTCCAAAGACGGAGCCGTTAAGAATGAGATCCCGCCGTTGTTCGGTGCTTTGCTTTAAAAAGTTTGAATTCATGTCGGTTCACCTGATTTAGTAGATTTGCGGTAGAGTTTTCAGTCAGTACCGTACAAAATTAAAATATACTCTTGGGGGATTGGAAAGTCAAACAAAAATGAATACTTTTTTCTAAATGATAATTGAAAGTTGCCCCCCATCTGGGTTACATTTGCTCTTTTATCCATTTATGGCATCTAGTGAGGCATTCATAGTTCATTTTCAACCATATGCCTCATTTCTTAGATTTTTAGATCATATCAAACACGATTCGGGGTATTTTCAGTAACGGATCTTTATTTACTCCCCGTAGCATTCAAATTGCGTGGCATAGATAAAATGTTTTAATCCCTCTGCCCCGTTTCTTTGATTTTATAATCCTTTCTATATCATTTGAGGCATAGCAGCAAATAGGTCTTTGCCTATGCCCCCAATAAAGATATCCATAACTTAAGCTACATTTATAACATCTTTTTTTCGAGTCAGACTTTATTACAATAAAGATATTCCCTGATAAAACATATAATACAAGTTGATATGAAATCATAAAGATTTCACTTCATTTTGCAACACTTCCCTTTTGTCAATTTATTAAATTATCAGTAGTTTATGTCAGATACCCATACACATTTTACATTCTACCAGAATACCGAATGAAAGCCCATACATGTTAATTTTGGATTTGTATTAAATGCACATATAATTATAAAATAATTAAAAAATAAATCACAATAACTACAATAAAATAAATAAAAGAAATTTTGTATATAAAAAAATGCCTGTCTTTTCAGAGAAAGAAATCTTTGATATAATAAAAAATGCCATATATCCGGAAATACTACAACGGCTGCATGGTAATGCTTATTATAACAAACTGGAAAGAGGACAAGGAATGAAAAAATCTTCAAAATTATCAGTTCGTATGTTTCTTCTCCTTCTGCTGTGCGTAGTAATGCCTCTGGCAGGACTTTGCTTTTATGTGCGTGCCAGTATGGAACATTTTATTCAGGAAAACTGAGCGAAAAAGTCATTCAGAACATTTCCAGAGGAGAGCGAAATATCTGTGATAATTTACAGGATATAGCTGCGTTAACAAATGTCTTTGTATATGACGAGGAGCTGCAAAGGCGCATAACTGATTCAAATACCTCCGAATACGACAATACGAAGTACTTTGACCAGATGGTACATAAGCTGAGCATAGCCAGTGGATTTGATTTTGTTCAGGATATGAAGATTCTTCTGTTTGACAATTATGGCAGGATTTACTCCAATTGGAGCCTGAATTATCAGGATTACCAGTTTCTCCTGGATCAGGATTGGGTAAAAAAGAGCAGGGAGAACGATGGGCATATTGTATGGTCAATGTTTAATCCGGCCTATATCGTTGGTGAACAGAAAAACCAGACCTATATTTCTCTGGCCAAATCCCTTCTTAAGGACTATACTACGGGAAATGTGATAGGAACTCTTATCATCAGCATTGACCAGAAAAAATTCAGCGACCTTTTGATGGAATACGCTTATTCGGGTGATATTGCCTATGTCTGTGTGGGAGAAGGAACCATACTTTTGCAAAATGACATCAGTGGAGTTGTTCGTGAGGAAGATTTAAGGAATCTATACCGGGAAACGGCGGGGGAAAAAAGCGGTAGTTTACGGTATCATACTGGTGGAGGAAATTTCCTGATTAGTTATTATACCATACCAAAGCCATGGGTGTTTAATGATCAGCAGATGAAGGTCTTTCATTTCACCAACTATCAGGAAGTGACCAATCAAATGGAAATGATCGGGTTTCGGATGAATATGATACTCCTGATTGTCTTATGTGCGCTGGTGTTAATCCTGTACATATCTATCAGGATGATGGTGAAACCCATTGTCAAGCTTAGCGGTCAGATGGAAAATTATACACTGAATATGGATTTGGAGGATATTGATATGGAGCGGTCCGATGAGATCGGCCGGTTAAACCGCTCCTTTCGGCAAATGTCTGTCAACATCAGCGGTTTGTTTGAACAGCTTAAAAATGAGCATGAGGTAAAGGAAAAGTACCGGTATGAATTCCTCCGTGCTCAGTTGAATCCTCATTTTTTATTTAATACATTATCAACCATTCGTTGGATGGCAATTATAAGGGGCGCAGATAATATTGTGGACGGCATTGATGCTCTGGCTCATATCTTAAAATACAGCATGAGCAGGGAAAACTGCCTGGTAACAGTGTCAGAAGAGGTAGAAAATATCAAAAACTATCTTTATATCCAGAACTGCCGCTATGGAAACCACTGCAGACTGGAAATAGATCTGGAGGATGATATACTGAATTTAAAAACAGCTAAATTTATCCTCCAGCCTATTGTGGAGAATGCTATTATCCATGGATATGACAAGGATAGAGAGGAAATTCTGATACGAATTTACGGTTTTACGGAGGAGGGCAGCCTTAACATCTATGTAGAGGATGACGGAGTGGGTATTTCCCCCAATGTTATCAGGCAGTTTGAGGAATCCAGAAAGGATCGGGTAAAGGAGAGCAAGCTGACAGGAATCGGAATTAAAAATGTAGACGAGTATATCCGGATTACATTTGGTAATCAGTATGGACTCACCATAGAAAACCTTAAAACCCGGGGGACGGTGGTATTGTTCACTCTTCCGGTAATCAGAGAGGAGAAAACAGGGCATGAAGAGAGTAATGATTGTGGATGATGAAGTTTTAGTGCGCCTGGGAATCCAGTCATTGATCCGATGGGAAAACTATGGATACCAGATTGTTTGTGATGCATCCGATGGGGAAGAAGCGCTTCAGAAGATCAGACAGTATCAGCCGGATATCGTTCTCACAGATTTAAAGATGAGTCCAATGGATGGTTTTGAACTGATTTCAGAGTGCAGGGAAAAATATCCAAATATCCAGTTTATTGTCTTAAGCAGTTATAATGATTTTGACAATGTGAGAACTGCCATGAAAATAGGAGCATTTGATTATGTTTTTAAACTGACAGTAAAGCCGGAAGAACTGTTGAAAATTATGAACGAAGCCACCTCTCACGGGAAGGGAGCGGAGACGGCACAGGAAGCCTCTTCCCTATCGGAAAGGAATTTAGAAGTTATAAAAAGGGGACTGTTTAAAAAAATTATTAACTCAGAAACTTTTTTAAATAAAAACCTGGAGGAAATGATAAAACTGCCTCTGACAATAAGTTTTGACCAGCCCTTCTATATTCTCTCTGTTACCATCGATGATTTTAATGTGGTAAGAAAAAAAGGCGATTTCATGGATTTGGAGCTTTTGATATTTACCATGGATAATATTCTTGGAGAACTGTTCGGGCGTCATCACCGGTGTGAGGTGTTTCAATACGGAGAATACGATTTTGCCTTAGCTGTAAACCGGGAAGAAAAACAGAATTATGAGACTTTTTTTACGGAGATGGAAAAGGAGTTTGGTATCTTTGTTAACTGCTCCAGGCAGTATTACGGTCTTGAGGTGAGTGGTGCGTTAAGCAGAGAATATCAGGGAATCCAGGAACTAAAAACTGCTATTACCCAGAACCGTGAAACGCTGAAGATGCGCTTTTTTTCAGAATCAGGAAAGCTCCACTTATATGAAGCGTTCAGCAGGGAAATAGTCGTTTTGCCTTCTGAGTATGATAACTCGGCCTTGGAAAGTTTGACAGCGGAACACGACTTTTATGGAATCAGAAAATTTATGGAGGGATTTTTTGGCTTTTTAAAAGAAAAGAATCGTTGGGAGCCGGAAGAAATCCGCTATCTGCTGAGAAAATCCTATGGAACCCTGTCTGCAGCCTTTGCCCGCAGCAGAGTTGATATTGATATGTTTTTGGATAAAAATGGATTAAATATGGAAGCTGCTATCAGCGATTATACGTACCTGGAAAAAATCAGGCAATCTGTATTAGAACTTGTGGAACTGTATAAAAAAGAGTATGAATTAAATAGCGGCAGGATTTTGAGAAAAGAGGTTGCCGAAGCTAAAAGCTTTGTAAGAAGACATATGAAGGAAGAATTGCAGGTGGCAGATATTGCGGCCTTGGTGAATATGAGTGGGAGTTATTTTTCCCATGTATTTAAAAAGGAGGAAGGGATCAGTTTTTTGGAATATGTTTACCGGGTGCGAATGGAACATGCCAGATACTTACTGGAAAGCAGCGATTTAAAGGTCAATGAGATCGCGGACGAAGTTGGTATCGTTAATCCCAATTATTTTAGTACTCAGTTTAAAAAGAGTGTGGGACAGTCCCCTCTGGAATACCGCCAGGCTCAATTAAATAAAACAGAAGTAAATAGCAGGATTTGAAAGAAAAATAGCAGGATATTAGAGCATTGACAAAAATGAAAGGTTAAGGAGCGGAAAATCGTAAAAATTGGGAGAAAGACAGCAGGCTGAGGGATATCTCTTACCTGCTGTTTTTGTTATAGTATAGACAGTTGCAATTATATTATTGGAGGAAGGTATAATGAGAAAATGGAAGAAATTAGGGGCTTTGGGTATGGCATCTCTCATGGCAGTATCAGTGATGGCAGGTTGCCAGGGTAGTCAGAAAACGCAGCAGGCAGCCACGTCTGCAGATACTGTAAAAACGGAGGGAGCGAAGACGGAGGGGGAAAAGACAGATAACCCAGCCCCTGTGGTTTTGCGGATGTGGGGAGGAGTTCCGGCGGAAGCTGGCCCTCAGGCAGTTTGTGATAACTTCAACCAGCTCTATAAGGACAAAGGGATACAGGTTGAGTATGAACGATTTGTAAATGATGATACAGGAAATTTAAAGCTGGAGACAAATCTTCTCTCAGGTGATGGAGTAGATCTTTATATGACCTACAGTACCGATGCTCTCACAAAGCGGGCGGAAGGAAACATGGCTCTTGATCTTTCAAAGCTGATCGCCCGGGATAATTTCCAGCTGACAAACTATTTTGGAACTTTGGCTGAGGCATATTACATCAATGGGAAACCCTATTCCATTCCAACAAAGCTTGATCAGTATGGAATTGTATTAAACCAGGACATGTTTGAAGCAGCAGGAATTGAAATTCCTACGGAATGGACTTTTGATGAATTCAGAGAGATTGCCAAAAAGCTCACTCATGGAGACGGACAGGATAAGGTATACGGCATGTTCTGGAATTCCCAACAGGATTTGACTTACCTTTTTACCTATCTGGCAGCCCAGACCAACGGCGGGGATCCCATGTATAAAAATGACAAGGAAACCAGCTTTGACGACCCAGTGGTGATTAAATCCGTTGAGCTGATTAATAACATGATGAATGTAGATAAAACATCCCCTACACATACGGATTCTGTGACCCAGAAACTATCACAGGAAAGCATGTTTTTAACAGGAAAATCTGCCATGACGGTGGGCCCGTGGATTGTAAGAAGCATAAAAGACCAGGCCAGTTATCCTCATGAATTTAAGACGGCCTTTGCTCCATATCCGGTGGTAGAGAAGGGACAGAGAAAGTACACACAAGGAGGTTATGGAGATCATTTATGCATTAATCCCAAGTCACAAAATATTGATGCAGCATGGGAATTTGCAAAGTGGTATGCGACAAAAGGAATGCTTCCTGTGGTAGAAGGCGGACGGGTACCTGCTTCAAATACCTATAATGCCCTTGAAGTAACAGAGGCATTTGTTATGGGTGCTGAGAATTATCTGGATGCAGAAACCACACAGAAGATCCTTATAACACCAGCCGATAATTACGCAGTTCCTTCTATTACGAATCATATTGCGGAGGTAAAGAAAATAGCAGTCGAAGAATTGGAAGGGATCTTTATCGGAAAGCAGACGGTTGAAGATGGTATGAAAAAGGCCAAAGCAAGGGCAGATGAACTTTTGCAAAAATAGTCAGAGATAAGATTTCCGGAGCTGCCAAAATGAGACGGCGGCTCCGGGAAAATAAAAAGAGAGGAGGGAATCATTGACATGAAAAAAATCAGGCTTAGCAAACAGTTAAAAATAGATTTGACAGGCTATGCTTTCATACTGCCCAATATTATTGGTGTATGTCTTTTTACCTTGTTTCCCATGATCTTTTCCCTGATTATCAGTTTTACAGACTGGGATTATACAAAAGGAATTGGTAACTGGAACTTTATTGGTCTTACGAATTTTGCTGAAATGTGGCAGGATGAATGGTTTACCAGTTCTCTGATTAACACCATAATTTTTGCGGTGGGAGTGGTGCCAGTGACGGTATTTCTGGCACTGATACTGGCGGTCATTATTGATAAATACTGCGTTGCCAGACTTCCCATGAGGCTGGCGCTTTTTTATGCCTTATATCTCTAATATTGTGGCAGTTGCCATAGTATGGGTGATGATGTATTCTCCCTGGGGGCCATTTACTCAGCTGGTAAAGCTCTTCGGTATGGAGAATCCTCCCCAGTGGCTGGGAGATACAACATGGGCGCTTCCGGCTTTGATGCTAATGACCGTATGGTCTGGAGTGGGATATTCAAATATGATCTATACGTCGGCACTTCAAGGACTTCCTCAGGATGTTTATGAGGCTGCAGACATTGACGGTGCTAATGAAATTCAAAAGTTTTTCAGACTTACGATTCCATTTCTGTCACCAACCACATTTTTCTTAATTATCACTACATTTATCACTTCTTTCCAGGTGTTTGCTCCTATACAGATTATGACAAGGGGCGGCCCAGGAACGGCTACCAATGTGTTGGTGTACTATATTTACACCTCAGCCTTTACCTTCTATAAAATGGGATATGCCTCCGCCATGTCATGGATATTATTTTTAATTCTTTTTGGCATAACAATGTTCCAGTGGGCAGGGCAGAAAAAATGGGTCAGTTATTAAAGGCGGGAAATACCCTGCGGCCCAAAAGGCATTGCAATAAAGAAGAAATGAGGCGGATGAAATGAAGAATTATAAACGAATTATCTTAAAGGTTCTGTTTACCGCAGTCATAGGGGTTCTGGCTTTCTCCATGATAACACCGTTTTTGTGGATGATTTCGGCATCAATGAAGCTTCCTATGGATGTAATGAAGCTGCCGATTGAATGGATACCAAAGTATTTTTATCCGGATAACTATAAGAAAGTGTGGAATGTAGGCGGGCTGGCAGCAAGGGATTATCATTTTGGTCTTGCATACTGGAATTCTATAAAAATCGCAGCGATTAATTTGACGGGATCTGTGCTTACCAGTACACTGGCAGGGTATGCTTTTGCCAAAATAAAGTTCAGAGGGCGAAACGCTCTGTTTCTCATTTACCTTGCTACCATGATGATCCCCAGCCAGGTAACGCTAATCCCCAAGTTTGTTATGTTTAATAAAATGGGGCTGACCGGAACCCACTTAACCCTTATTTTGCCGGGGCTGATTACCATAACAGGCACATTTCTTATGCGTCAGTATTTTATGCAGATTCCGGATGAACTGAGGGAATCTGCAAGGGTGGATGGTGCCCATGAGTTTCTCATCTGGCTAAAGATTATGGTGCCAATTGCCAAGCCTAACATGGCATCTCTGGCTATGGTGGTGTTCCTTTGGAACTGGAACAGTTATTTGGAACCTCTGGTGTTTTTAAGCGATTGGAGGTTGTATACAATCCCCATCGCCCTGACAAATTTTATTGAGGAAAGCGTGACAGAATATAATTTGGTCATGGCAGCGGCAGCTTCTGCCCTGGTTCCAGCTTTCCTTGTATTTTTACTTGGGCAGAAATTTCTTGTCAAGGGTCTGGTGGCCGGCGCTGTGAAAGGTTAAGGTTGATAATATGAAATACATAATAGAAAACGAGAGAAAAATACCAGTAGTACGTGAAGTGGATGTGTTGGTACTGGGCGGTGGTCCAGCCGGAATTGGCGCAGCGGTTGCAGCAGCAAGGGAAGGCGCGGTAACTATGCTGGCAGAACAGACGGGAGATGTAGGAGGAATTGCAACAACGGGTCTTATGAGTCACTGGACGGGGAAAACTGAAGGGGGGACTTTATGAAGAAATTTTAAGTCATTCCGCAGAATTAACAGGAGAAGGACGGCAGATCATTAATCCGGAGCGTTTAAAAACAATTTTCCTGCGCATGCTTACGGAGGCAGGAGTTTACCTCCGGCTGTACTCCTTTGCCAGCGATGTCATTATGAATGATCATGTAATTCAGGGAGTCGTTCTGGAAAGCAAATCCGGCAGGGAGGCTGTACTTGCAAAGATTGTCATTGATGCCACTGGTGATGGAGATATTGCTGCCAAGGCAGGCGCACCTTATTTTAAAGGCAGAGAAAGCGACGGGCTTATGCAGCCGGCAACGATTATGTTTAAGGTGGCTGGCGTAGATGAAGAAAGAGCCGTTTTTCCAGGCGGCTTTGAAGAAAGCTTTTCCCTCCCTGACGGGGACTTACAGGAGCTTGGGAAAAAATATCTGCCAAGTCCCGCGGGACATGTGCTCTTATATAGAACAACGCTCCCGGGAATTGTGACCTGTAATATGACAAACTGCACCGGGGTCGACGGTACAAATGTGGAGGATCTTACTAAAGCAACTCTGGTCTGCAGAGAGCAGATGGATGATATTGTTGCTTTTCTAAAAAGATACGTTCCTGGTTTTGAAAATTGCTATATTATCAGTTCTGCTTCTCTGATGGGAATTCGGGAAACCAGGCATTTTAAGGGGGGAGGAGACCATAACAGAGCAGGATATTTTAGAGGCCAGGGTATTTGATAACTGGGTGGTAACAAAGGCAAACTTTAATTTTGATGTACATAATTTAACCGGAAACGGACTTGATGAAACCGGCTGTCAAAAGTATTTTCCACAGATAAACGGATATACCATTCCTTACGGTTGCTTTGTGCCTTTGAAAATTGACAATCTATATCTGGCGGGAAGAAATATTTCAGGAACCCACATGGCTCATTCCAATTATCGCGTCATGCCTATTTGCGTCAACATGGGGCAGGCGGTAGGCATTGCCGCATCCATGTGTGCCGCTTCCGAAGTGGTTCCCAGATTTCTTGAAGTAAAAAAAGTACAAAACCGTCTAATGGAACTGGGGGTGAGTCCGTGATAGTCTGCCATTATGATTTTGTAGTAGTGGGAGGCGGCATGTCTGGCGTCTGTGCAGCCATAGCCGCCGCCAGAAGAGGAGTAAAAACGGCTTTGGTTCATAACAGGCCAGTGTTAGGTGGAAATGCCAGTTCTGAAATACGGATGCATATCTGTGGCGCAGATCATCATATGTCGGCTCCTAATGCAAGAGAAACCGGAATTCTGGAAGAAATACTTTTAGAAAACAAGCTCAGAAACCCGGAAATGGTATACCCTATTTTTGATTCGGTTCTATGGGAAAAGGTTCATTATCAGAAAAACCTCACTCTTTATTTAAATACCCATATGACTGAGGTTCGATGTGATGGTGACAGGATTGAAGCAATATGCGCCCTGCAAATGACAACGGAAAAATCCTTCTGTATTTACGGAAGCTTGTTTTTAGATGCGACTGGAGATGGCGTTCTGGGAGCCAAAGCCGGAGCGGAATATCGGATCGGCAGAGAGAGCTGTTCTCAATATGGAGAGTCCCTGGCACCGGAAAAAGAAGATCCTTATACCATGGGAAATTCTCTCATGTTCAAAGCCAGAGACATGGGTCATGAGGTGCCCTTTATAAAACCCTTCTGGGCTAATACCTATACAGAAGAGCAGCTTAGGCTTCGGGATCACAGTGACGTTACTTCCGGGTATTGGTGGATTGAGTTGGGAGGCGGAGAGCATGATGTGATTTCCCAGGGGGAAGAACTTCGTGATGAACTGCTTAAAGCCGTGTTTGGTGTATGGGATCATATTAAAAACGGCGGGGAACACGGAGCGGAAAACATGGAATTGGAATGGGTGGGATTTCTGCCTGGAAAAAGGGAAAGTCGACGGCTTATCGGCGATTATGTTCTGACAGAAAAAGATTGCCTGGAAAGCACCCGGTTTGAAGATGCCGTAGCCTATGGAGGGTGGCCTATGGACATTCATACGGTGGAAGGCTTTTTGAATGAAAGCGACGTACCTACAGTCTGGAACCAGGTTAACGGCATATATTCTATTCCTTACCGGTGCCTGTATTCAAGAAATATCCGGAATCTGTTTTTGGGAGGCAGAGCTATCAGTTGTTCCCATGTGGCATTTTCCTCCACCAGGGTCATGGGAACATGTGCGGTAGTAGGACAGGCGGTTGGTACAGCTGCTTCCATGGCAGTAACAAGAAATCTGGAGCCAAGAAAGCTCCTGGATTATGTGGGAGAACTACAGCAGGAACTTCTTAAAGATGACTGCTATATCCCCTTTGTTGTTAACAAAGATCCTGCTGACTATGCCAGACAGGCAGTGGTGACAGCTGACAGCCACATTCCAGGATGCGATCCGGAAAAAGTGGTAAACGGAGTGGCAAGAACGGTGGAGGAAGATTCAAACTGCTGGCGGGCACCAATAGAGAGCCGTCCATCTATTCTTCTTTCTCTTCCGGAGAAGATGCCCATCCGGGAAGTCCGTCTGACTCTGGATTCTAATTTAAGCAAAGAAATCACTCCGTCCATAAATCAGAGTGTTCTTTCCAGGCAGAAGTCCGGGCCGCCACAGGAACTGCTAAAGGAATACGAAGTGAATATTCTTCTAAATGGAAAGGTTGTGAAGCATATGGCCGCCCAGTCTTATGGACAGAGGCTCCAATGTATTTTCCCTGGCAGTATAGACGGAGATGCTGTACAAATCAATGCGATTTCCACATACGGCAGCAGAGAGGCAACAATTTTTGAAGTGAGAATTTATTAATTAAAAAATAAGCTATGCCTTCTTCGGAGAAAAGATTCCAGGAGAAGGCTTTTTTATACTTTACAGCCTGGAGAACTCCGACTCTGGATAATTGCAAAAATAAGTATAGGAAACAACATTGACAATATCACTAATTAGTGATATATTTAATTTATGAAAAAGAACACTATATCTTATGGAAAAGAAAACGATACCAATTTAAAAGCATTCATTGGACTCAGCAGAACAACCCAGGCACTTCACAGAAGAGCGGGTGCCATTTTCAGCCAGGGCGGTCTTACATCAGCTCAGTTTGCTGTGCTTGAGGCATTGTACCACAAAGGCGATTTAACAATTAACGAGATTATCGACAGTATACTTTCTACCTCCGGTAATATGACGGTGGTAATTAACAATCTGGAAAAAGATGCCATGATAGAAAGACATCCCAATCCAAATGATAAAAGGTCCTGTATTATTGCAATCACGCAAAAGGGGAGAGAAAAAATTGAAGAGATTTTCCCCAGGCATGTGGAAGATTTAGCAGAGAGTTTTACCGGACTGAATGAAGAGGAAAAGGAAATGTTAGTGCATCTGTTAAAAAAATTAAACACAAGGAGTGAAATAAATGAGCAAAATAATAAAGGCAATTGAAAAAATAGGATTTCAATGGGGAATGGACAGTCCGTTTCTGGCATGCATGCATCACAAGGATCAGTTCCCGGCAGGGAATGAAGTGCAGGGACCTGCGGTTTCTTTAGCAGGAAGAAATATAGGGAATGATTTTTCCGGAAAAGACGGCTTTAGTATGTATCATGGGGAAAAGGTTCCGGGATTTCCGGTTCACCCTCATCGTGGTTTTGAGACTGTTACCGTCGTACTGGAAGGAATTGTTGACCACTTTGATTCCAAGGGAGCAGAAGGGCGTTATGGAAATGGAGACGTTCAGTGGCTGACTACCGGAGCAGGATGCCAGCATGTAGAGATGTTCCCGCTGATTCATCAGGATCAGGAAAATCCCCTGGAGCTATTTCAGATCTGGCTGAATTTACCGGCAAAGAGTAAATTTGCAGATCCGGATTATAAGATGCTCTGGGCAGAAGAGATTCCAGTGATCAAGCATACCAATGAAAAGGGAAAGACAGCAACAATTCGATTAATTGCTGGTAATTACGAAGACAAAAAGAGCCTGGAGCCAACAAAAAATTCATGGGCAGCAAGTGAAGAAAATCATGTGGGAATTCAGCTTGTCATACTGGAACCTGAGGCAGAGTTTCAAATCGCTGCAGGTTCTAAGACCTTAAACCGTAACCTGTATTTTTATAAGGGAAGCAGTTTTATCACCATTGATGGCAGGGACATTGATCCTTCCACCCGCATTAAACTTTCAGGAGAAGATCAGATTACGGTGGTGAATGGAGATACTACCAGTTACCTTTTACTCCTGGAGGGGGGAACCCATTAATGAACCAGTCGCTCAATTTGGACCTTTTGTTATGAATTCCGAGCAGGAAATACGAAAGGCATATGAGGATTATCAGAGAACACAGTTCGGTGGCTGGCCATGGCATGATGATGAGCCTGTTCATGAAAGGGAGATGGGAAGATTCGCCCGTTATCCTGATGGTAGTGTGGTTAAGAGGTAATGGTTATCAGGAATAATGGTCTGATATAAGTAGAAGTTAACAAAATAGCTGGACCGATAGAAGGAGCGTTTGCAGTATGTGATTCGTATGCTGTAGGTGCTCCTTTAATCATTCAGAACTTATTAAAGAAAGGGATGAAGTTTCTCAAAGAGATAATATCAGGCAAAGATATTTTCGTGCAACGATTGGTTGCATAATAGAACTTTATAGTTAATAGCTATTTTAAATTGTCTCTGTTAAAATGGGAATATCAAAATAATTATTTAATGTAATAGGAGCCATTATGAAATTATCTGAGAAAATACAATATTTACGAAAAGAAAATAATCTTACGCAAGAGCAATTAGCGGAGCTATGTAATGTGAGTAGACAGGCAATCACAAAGTGGGAATCAGATATTGCTAATCCGGAAATTGAGAAAATAATCTTTTTAAGCAGGTTATTTAAAGTTTCTATTGATGAATTATTAAAAGATGAATTTGATATTGATGGTGTAAAAGAGATTTCATGCTGTGGAAAGAGTCTGCCAATAAATGATAACAGTACATTATACGAAGGTGTATTAATAAAGGAAAGTATTACCGATGAAAATATTCTTGACCTATTGGAAATAAATAAAATAGAGATATGGAAGACTACTGGAAAACCAAAATATTGGACTGTGTTATTTTTTTCCTCAAAGCACAGTGATTTTCCCAAAGAAATTTCAAAAGTAATGAAATCAGGTGATACGCCTAATTGTAACTGGTTTGTGGATTTTAAGTCTGAGAATATTAAGTATATCGTTTTCAAGAATTTAATATTAAAATACAGCATTGGAAATCAGGAAGAAAAACAGTTAGTATGTGAACGTTGTAGGGAACTAGGAATTCCAGATAATCAAATGCAATGGTCTGAATAAAAATATATAGCATTAAGGAGCTTTACAGCATAGTTAATTAATATATATTAAGTTTTATGTTGATTGCTTCAAGTCATTTCACTCGTTTCTATAATGAGTGTATGACATTGGTTTATTTATGTTATTAACGCTGCCTTTCTTCTATCCTTAATCTTACATAGCTCCAAGTGTAAAATTTAAAATAGCATGGTTATATTCGTGTTACCAAAAGGCAGGGCGTAGTCCCTGCCTTTTGTGATATATTGGTCTTAGCTGGTGGGGAATAGAGACTCGATTACAAAACGGGAAGCTCGGATTGCATTTAAGCCTGAAATCATTCTAAGTATGATAAAAAAAGGAGAAAATGACGGGCAGTATCGGGATTTTTACATATTACAGTACATATACAGGTTGAATGTTATCTTGTTATAAAACACTTATTTATTTATTAATGTGTCAATAAATAATTAAAATGTAATCATTATAGATATATTAAAAAAATGTTTCAGAAGAAGTGGATAGACAAATCAAATCAATTTATATTTTTTCTATTTAATATGAATGGATAAAAATCCATTGATATAATAAATTAAAGGAGATAGTTAATATGTATGGAATGATGAGTTTAACTAATGAAGAGCTCAATGAAGTGAAAGGAGGAGCATGCAACTCTGATTATGGGTATACATTTTGCTGTCCTGCAAGCAAGACTAAGCTGCAAGAAACTTTAAAGAAGTATAAAAAAACCGATATGGAAAAGGCTAAAAAGTATATTCAGTTTTGTTACGAGTGTTGTGACGTCTGAAAAAGTGTCTACTAATCTGGGGCTAGGATCTTTATACTCTAAGGTTCTAGCCTTTTAATATAGTCTAAAATTTGATTAAAGTAATCACAGTAAATAATAATTGTTATAATTAACATATTATCGAAAAGGATGACGGTTATGAGATATAAATGCGTTAAACAGTATGATTCAACAGATTGTGCATGTGCTTGTATTGCATCTATAGCTTGGAATTATGGAAAAAGAATATCATTATCTGAAATTCAAAATTATACCAATATGGATAAAGAGGGTATCAATATAAACGATATTATTAACGCATCTCAGAACATTGGTTTGCATGCAATAGCGGCTAAAAAGACAGAAGAATTTGATAGCAGTGAAATAGAACTGCCGTGTATTGCTCATACATATTTAGAAAATGGTGAAGGGCATTATATTATCATCTTTAAAATTAAAAAAAACAAGTTGGATATTTTTGATCCTGCTGTTGGCATACTGACAATTAATAAAGAAAACTTTTTTAATTCTATTTTTACAGATATCTCACCATATATATGGAGCGGAATATTAGTGTTTTTAAAGCCTGGTAAGGAGTTCAATATAAATTCAAAACAGAAAAAAAGTAGAAAATTTTGGGAGCTAATAGCATTTCAGAAGAGAAATGCTATTAAGATTATTGTTCTTTCTTTTTTATCTATGTTATTAAGCATTTTAATGTCATTTTATTTTCAAATAATTATAGATAAAATAATACCAAATAAATGGGTATATACACTTGCTTTAGTTACGCTTTTGTTTATAGGAATGAATATAGCTAATGCATATATAAATAAATTAAGAGTCAAAGAATCTCTAGTTATTAGTAAGAATATTAATTTAAAAATGTCCTTAGATTATTATAGGCATGTATTAAATTTACCTCTTTCGTTTCATGAATCAAGAAAAAATGGTGACATTATCTCCAGGTTTCAAGATGCAAGCAGGGTGCAGGAGATTTTAGTCACCAGTATATTGATCCTGCCTGTGGATGTAATGTTCATACTTATTGTAGGCATTATTTTATGTATAAAAAGTATAGAGCTTTTTATTCTGGTATTATTAATGTGCTTTAGTTATATGGTTGCAATTGTTATGTATAGAGAGAGATATTCTGTGTTAAATGCAAAGAATATGAATCAGCAGTCTGTAATGACAAGCCATTTGGTTGATTCTCTAGATGGAATTGAGACGATTAAAGTTTACCAAAAGGAAGATCGTACGTTTAATGCGGGAAAAGAAAAGTTCATGAAATATCAAAATTTAATTATTGATTTAGGAAATGCAGAAAACAATCAGGCCGCATTAAAAACTATAATTAATAGTGTGGGCGAGATTTTAATTATTTGTGTAGGTGCATTGGGAGTTATTAATAGATTTATTACAATTGGTGAGCTTATTACATATAGCATATTGATTAGATATATGTTGATGCCAATAAGTGATATAGTTAATCTGCAACCAGAATATTCCATTGCAAAGGTCGCAATGGAACGATTACAAACAATAATGGAGGCTGAAAAGGAAGATAATTTAGGCAGGCATTTAATAAACATTGATCATATTGAAATGAAAGATGTTAACTTTAGCTTTAATTCTTATAAAAATGTACTGAATTCAATTAAAATTAAAGTTGAAAAAGGAAAAAATATAGCAATTGTTGGGGATAATGGCTGTGGAAAAACTACAGTAGCCAAGCTTTTTATGAAACTATATATCCCGCAATCAGGATATATTAATATTAATAATGTAGATATCTCAAAATTAAGTAATCAATATGTGCGCAAACATATAGGATATGTTACACAAGAGGATTTTGTATTCTCAGGCAGTATAAAAGACAATTTACTTATGGGTGAGAATGATATCTCTGAGGAGAGATTAATTACTGTATCGAAAATGATGGGAGTACATGATTTTGTAAGCAAAATGTCAAGAGGTTATGATAGTGTATTGACAGAACGCGGAAAAAACATATCTAAGGGGCAAAGGCAGAAAATAGCTTTAGCAAGAGCTGTGTTAAATAATCCTGATTTTCTTATATTAGATGAGGCAACCAGTAATATGGATATAATTAGCGAATGCAAAATCATTGAAGCATTAAAAAAAGATACAAACATTACGTTAATTATTATATCTCATAGATTAAATAATATTATGGATTGCGATCAGATTTATGTTATGGATAGCGGTTATATTGTTGCAGAAGGAAGGCACAATACTTTATTGAGAGATAGTCTGCTTTATCGAAAATATTATGAAAATCAGGAGGAGGATAATGAGAAAGAGGATAATTAATAGCATTATAATTTTATTTGTATTATTATTAATTGGAGGAGGGGCGTTTTTTCTATTGCCTAAGGTAAGAGAAGAGACAGCAGGTAGTAATTCTGTTAAGTACACTTTGGAGCAATTATATAATGAGGACGGACATTTCTATGTTTATTTTAATAGAGAGGATTGTCCATATTGTGATAATGTAAAGGAAGATATGGAGATTTTCTCTAAAAAGGAAAAGGTGGTCATAATTGATACAGAATCATTGAAGGGAATTAAGAATTATGACTGGGATGCACATGAAGCTAAATATGATGTAGAGATTGGAAAAAAAACTGAGGAGGGTAAAATAGAGTTTTACGATGATAAAACTGAGAAGGACATTAAACAGCTATATCCTCCTTTGACATATAAAATTATCCGGGTAAATGAAAAGTATGCAGGACTTCATGATGGTAAAGAGACTGGAAAGGTTTATGCAGTCTATACCCATCCTGTTTTGGAACAAGAAGCATTAAAAAAAGAGAATTTAGTAATACCGGCGGTTCCAATCTTAATGGAGTTTAATAATCATGAAGTAATCAATTATTACTTTGACGATAAAGAAATCATAGAATTTTTGAAAGTAATCAAGAAACCGCTAGATGTATACTGGAATCTTGATTAGTAAGGAGAAAACAGCCTGATGAAAGCATTACAAGTAATTTCACTATCAAAAACTTACGAAAACGGCAATTCATTCGCAGAGGTGTTGGATAATATTAATTTATCAATATATCCCAATGAATTTGTATCCATCATTGGTTCATCTGGAAGTGGAAAGACCACACTCCTTAATATAATCAGTGGCTTGGAATCCCCAACCGTAGGGAAAGTATTTATAAATGAAACTGATTTTTGGGAGTTAGATGATGAGGAAAGAACAAAATTCAGATTAAAAAACATAGGTTTTATCTTTCAAAATTATAACCTGATACCAGTAATAAGCGTCCTGGAAAATATAATACTTCCTGCCAAACTGGATAGAAGGAAAATAGATAGAAATGAAGTACTTGAAATAGCAAAAATATTGGGAATTGATGATAAGCTGTACCAAATGCCAAATTTATTATCAGGAGGACAGCAGCAAAGGGTTGCAATAGCCAGAACATTGTACACTAAACCGGCAATTGTTTTGGCGGATGAGCCAACGGGAAATTTGGATTCAAAATCTAGCGATAATGTCATTAAGCTTATGAAAAATATGAGCGAAAAATTTGGACAAACCATGATTGTTGTTACACACGATGATAAAGTGGCCAAAGTTGCAGATAGAGTTATACAGATAGAGGACGGAAAAATTGTTAATGATGGGAAATGATAATTATGATGTTAATCAAAATGGAATAAAGGTACTAGTTAATGCCTATAGAAGAAACAATAAAAGACGAGACGTTATTTTGATCTCAGGTGTTTCAATCATGGTAGGATTAACATTTATAATTTTTAGTTTTTTATATGGAAAGTTAAATACAGATATATTAAAAAACATACGAGAGGATGGTATTGCTGTATCCTCTTATTTAGAAAATGGTACAAAAGAACTTGAAGATATAATCAGTAAACTTCCGTATGTGAATAAAGTGGGTGCAGAAACATTTGCAGGAAAAGTTTATTTTAATGATCAAAAAATTGCTGCCTGTATTGTGACGGATGAATTAACATATGAGACTATGATAAAGCCAGCATATACTGATGTGAACGGAAGCTATCCACGGAACGTGAATGAAATAATGCTGTCTCGAAAAACGTTAAGATTTTTGGGAATTGACAATCCCAAAATTGGTATGGAGATTAACTTGGAATTTTATTGGAACCGTCTGAGTAAAGAGAAGTTAACTGGATTCCAGACATTTATTTTGTCCGGCTATTATACAGATTATCAAAATAGCCTAAGTAATCAATCAATTGCGTATATATCTGATAGCAGATGTAAGGAAGGGAATATTGAACTTTATCCGTCACGCTTATTAATAGATGTTAATACAAAATATGCAAAAGGAGAACAAATTGAGGCAAACTTGTATCAAAGTATTCCTTTGAGTAATGATGGTCAATATTTTGTTAGCGGCGATACAGCCCAATATAGGGCAATGGAAAGCATTGCAGGTGGATTTGGCAGTGCTATAGTGTTTATATTACTAATATGTTTTAGTATGTTTATCTTTGTATATAATACTCTTTTTATTTCTTTAAATTATGATATAAGGCAATATGGTCTTTTAGAAGTAATAGGGGTAACAGGCAGGCAGATTAAAATAATAATATACCGTCAAATTATAAGAATATTTATAACAGGATGTGTACTTGGAGGTGGGATTGGTGGAATTGCAGTATATCAGTTCTTGCCGAAATTACTAAATAATATGTATCTTGGCAATGATATAAATGTAAGAGAAACCAGTGCTTTTAACACGTGTTTTTTGCGATAACAATTTTGTTAACGGCTGTAACTATGCTGACAGCAGCAAAAATAGTAGTTAATAAAATGTTGAAAATGAGCCCTGTTGAGGCTATGAAGGTTGTAAAACAGGCTGGTGGTGAACGAGAGGGTGTAACAAAAAAAGAAAGGTATTATAACATAAATCCTATCTTTGCTCTGGCTTTTGGAAATATAATACGAGATAAGAAAAAGTTTGCATTAACGGTAGCTTCTTTAACAATTGGCTGTGTAATCGCATTAGGTTCCTGTGTGTTGGCAGTAGGTACAGATTCGATTAATAAGCTGTCAAAAAGTCCGGATTTTGAAATAGGATTTACCCAGGAGGCAATTTACAATTTATTAGAAAACAATGATGATTTATCAGAAAAACAGCTGTTAACAGAAGAATTAATTTCAGATTTAATTCTAAAATGTAATTTGAACCAAGAAAATCTAATAAAGGTATACGGATATTTGCCCATCTATGATGGATCAGCTCAAAATATTTTGGGATTATTAAATGAATACAGGAACCATACGATTGTAGTACAAAAAATTGACAGTACGGAATGGAAAAACCTGATGAAATATGTTTTGGATAATAAATTATTAATAGATACCAAAAGGTTTGATGAAGGAGAAGGAACCATTATCTTACATAATCATTTGTCTTCAAAAGGGAATGAAAAGACACAGGAAGGACTAATAGGAAAATCAATCCTTCTTTATGATATTGCTCCGCAAGGTACAAAAGTATCGGAAATAAGTTCAATACAATTGCAAAATTGTGGATATCTGGATATTTCAAATAATGGATTTCCAGATTTGAATTTGAGTGATAATGGCGCAGATCCCATATACTTTATTGTGCGAGAAAAGGAATTTAATCGTTTATCAAAATCATTAACCATACAACTTTTGAAAACTGAGATCAACGTGTCAAAAGAGAAGGAAAACAGTGTAAAAAGTTCGTTGAAAAGCTGGGTCAAGGAAAAAAATTTATTATACCAAACGAAAAACGACTTACAAAATCAAAATTTAATGTATCTTGTTTGTAATTCTGATGTAATAGCAGACCAAAAAAATTACATTGATGGCAGCAGAATAATTCTGATGTCTATATGTACGGCATTGTTATTTGTTGGTATCATAAATTATTCCAATACAATGGTAATGAATATACTAACAAGAAATAGAGAACTGATTATTCTGGAAAGCATAGGCTTGAGCAGAAAAGGTTTAAGATCTATGCTTATATTAGAAGGGTTACTATACAGTTTTACAATAATTGGGATTTTGCTCACAGCAGGAAATCTGTTTTTGTTTTTACTGGTAAAATATGTTCAATCTAAATTAACATATTTTAAATTTGTATATCCTCTTCCGGCACTGTTATTATTGGGACTATCATTGGTATTTATGTGCATTTTAATACCATTTGTTGCGTATGGACGGCATATAAAGGGTAGCATTAATCAGCGTATAAAACAAATTGAAGAATGAAATCCTTTTATCAATCGATAAAATCAACTTTGGAACATCATGAGGTTGGAGTAGCGGGTTGATAAAAGAAGCTTCTACAATATACCCACAATATGGTAAAAAGTATACTGTAAAAGCTCCTTTTATACAAATGAAACAATTAGAACTTAATCTTCTTCTCCAACAAAGTAATCCCCTGATACAAAATTGCAGAAACAATACAAAGAATTACAATACTCATCACAACCAAATCCATCTTAAACACCTGGCTGCCATAAATAATTAAATATCCCAGCCCCTTATTCGCCGCCAGGAACTCACCGATAATTACCCCAACCAGACAAAGTCCGATATTTACCTTCATATTACTAATAATAAGGGGCACAGATCCCGGAAGCAGCACTTTTAACAGCACATCCTTTTTATTCCCCCCCAGGGAATAAATCAGCTTAATCTTATCCGGATCTGTCTGTGAGAATCCTGTATGGAGTGTCATGATGCACCCGAATACAGCCACAGAGATGGAAGCAACAATAATTGTTTTGATATTATTGCCCAGCCATACAATCAATATAGGAGCAAGGGCTGATTTGGGAAGACTGTTTAACATCACCAGATACGGCTCCAGAACTTCCGATATGCTGCGGCTCGACCAGAGGAGAACGGCAATCAGGAAGCCGCACACAACCACCAGCACAAAGCTGACCAGTGTTTCCATGACGGTGACTCCGATGTGCATGAAGATACTTTTATCCTTTACCATTTCAAGAAAGCAGATGGTGACTCTGGAAGGGGAACTGAAGATAAAGTCATTGATGATGCCCAGTCTGGCACATAGCTCCCATACAGAGAGCAGAAGAACCAGCAGCATGAAGCGCCATACTCTTACGTTTCTGCGGTGCAGTTTCTCTTTTTCAATAAATGCCTGCTGAGCTAACGTAGGGTGTGTCTCAATCATGATTTTGCAGCTCCTTCCATACCTGATTAAAATAAACGGAGAATTCCGGCATATTTCTGCGGTCCAGAGGCCGGATGTTCTCACTGCCAAAGGAAATGGGAACAATAGCCTTGATCCTGCCAGGTCTCTTTGTCAGGACGATTACCCGGTCTGCCACACTGATGGCTTCAGAAAGGTCATGGGTAATCAGAATAGCAGTTTTATGAGTACTTTTTATGATCGTACTGATATCGTCGCAGACGGAGAGTCTGGTCTGATAGTCTAAAGCGGAGAATGGTTCATCTAATAATAAAAGGTCCGGCTCCAGTGCCAGGGTGCGGACCAGAGCAGCACGCTGGCGCATACCGCCGGACAATTCGGACGGTCTTGCATTTTCAAAACTGCCAAGACCGTAAGTATGAAGCATATTATGAAGCTTCTCTCTGGAACTGCTGTTTCGTCTCTTCTGAATTTCCAGTCCAAGCTCAGCATTTCCCATTATGGTGCGCCATTCAAAGAGATGGTCACGCTGCAGCATGTAGCCTATATTAACACCTGATTCAGACTTTGGTACGCCATCGATTAAAATGTCGCCCTCATCGGGAATCAGCAGTCCGCATAAAAGTGATAACAGGGTCGATTTCCCGCAGCCGGAGGGGCCGACTACAGCAAGGAATTCCCCGTTTTCAGCAGTAAAGGATATATTGGAAAGGGCCAGTGTCTCACCCTCAAGGGAATGATAGGAGTAACTGAGCCCGGAAACTTCCAGTTTTGGTTTCATGGGTCCTCCTTATTTGACAGAACTAACTCTGATATAGTGTTATAATATGTACAAATAGAGGGATTGTGAAGAAAACTTTGTCCTCTCTCGTAATCGAAACAATTTAAGAAATTCGAATAATAAACGGAAATATCAGAAAAAACCAGAAAAACCCTTGCAATGCCAGGAAAAGGGTGTTATACTATTCAAGATAACAAGCATGTTTGACTGATAGAGAGTGGGCGGAAGTCCACTCTTTCCATTTTGTTTGGAAAGGTGGGAAGAAAATGGCTAAAAGAGAAGAGTATGAGGCAAAGACAGAAAGCTTTTTAATGCCCCTTATGAAAGAGAACAATTTCGAACTGGTTGACGTGGAATATGTAAAAGAAGCGGGAAACTGGTATTTACGGGCTTATATTGATAAAGAAGGCGGAATTACAGTTGATGACTGTGAAATCATAAGCAGAAGGCTGGGAGAGTGGCTGGATGAAAAAGATTTTATTGCAGACAGCTACATTCTGGAGGTCAGTTCCCCGGGACTTGGCAGACCCTTAAAAAAAGATAAGGATTTTAACAGAAGCATCGGAGAAGATGTGGATATTAAGCTGTATAAGCCTTTGAACAAACAAAAGGACTTCACTGGTACGCTGATATCCTTTGACAAGGACACTGTAACCATTGCCCAGGAAGATGGAGCAGAGCTTACGCTCAACAGACCGGAGATCGCACTGATCCGTCTGGCATTTGATTTCTAAACAGTAAGAGATATTAGGAGGATAAAAAAATGAATAAGGAACTGTTAGAAGCACTGAATATTCTGGAAAAGGAGAACAGTATCAGCAAGGAGACCCTGTTGGAAGCAATAGAGAATTCCCTCCTTACTGCTTGCAAGAACCACTTCGGAAAAGCGGATAATATTAAAGTCAGCATCAACCGCGATACCTGTGATTTTAACGTTTCTGCAGAAAAAGAAGTGGTGGAGACAGTTGAAGATCCTCTGCTGCAGATCAGCCTGGCAGATGCAAAGATGACAGATCCCAAATACGATCTCGGAGATGTGATTCATTGTCCTATAGACTCGAAAAAGTTTGGAAGAATTGCCACACAGAATGCGAAGAACGTGATTCTGCAGAAGATCCGCGAAGAAGGCAGGAAATCACTGTTTAATGACTGGTACTGTCAGGAGCGGGAAGTCGTTACTGGTATTGTACAGAGATATCTGGGAAGAAACGTCAGTATCAACTTAGGCAAGGTAGACGCCATTTTAAATGAAACGGAGATGGTAAAGGGAGAAGTATTCAAGGCGACAGAGCGAATCAAGGTTTTTGTTCTGGAAGTAAAGGATACACCCAAGGGACCAAGAATTTCTGTATCAAGAACTCATCCGGATCTGGTAAAACGTCTGTTTGAGTCAGAAGTAACGGAAGTAAAGGATGGAACGGTAGAGATTAAGGCAATCGCAAGAGAAGCCGGCTCCAGAACCAAGATCGCCGTAAAATCCAACGACACCAATGTTGATCCGGTAGGTGCATGCGTTGGCTTAAACGGAGCAAGAGTGAATTCCATTGTAAACGAATTAAGGGGAGAAAAAATAGATATTATTAACTGGGATGACAATCCAGCTTACTTAATTGAGAATGCACTCAGCCCGGCAAAAGTAATCTGCGTTGTGGCTGACGAAGTATCCAAAGAGGCACAGGTGATTGTACCGGATTACCAGCTGTCACTGGCAATTGGTAAAGAAGGTCAGAATGCAAGACTTGCGGCAAGACTTACTGGCTACAAGATTGATATTAAGAGTGAAACACAGGCAAGAGAACTTGGTCTTTTTGAAGAACTTGGTCTGGAATATCAGGACAGTGCAAACAATGGCAGCAGCTCCTTTGAGGAAGCATTACAAGGTGAATTTCAGGGAGAAGAGTCCGAAGACAGCTACCAGGAATAATAATTAGGATGTGATGGAGACGTGAGTACAAAAAAGGTACCGCTCAGACAGTGTATCGGCTGCGGTGAGATGAAAAATAAAAAAGAGATGATACGTGTTTTAAAAACTTCGGAAGACAGCTTTGTTCTTGATGGAACCGGGCGTAAGAATGGACGGGGAGCTTATTTATGTCCATCTATGGAATGCTTCAAAAAAGCGGTAAAAAGTAAGGGATTGGAGCGTTCCTTTAAAATGTCGATTCCAAAAGAAGTTTACGAAGCGTTGGAAAGGGAGATGGAGCAGTTTGGATAACAGACAGAAAATTCTGAATCTGATCGGGCTTGCAACGAAAGCCGGAAAGATTTCAAGCGGAGAGTTCATGACTGAGAAATCCGTTAAGGCAGGAAAAGCATCGTTAGTGATCGTTTCTGAGGAAGCCTCAGACAATACAAGGAAGATGTTTACCAATACGTGTACTTACTATAAGGTACCAATTTATTTCTTTGGAAGAAAAGAAGAACTGGGTCACGCTATGGGTAAGGAGATGAGGGCGTCTCTTGCTGTCGTGGATAATGGGTTTGCTAAGGCAATCGAGAAACTAATGAATACAAATGCAGGTAGTGAGTGTGAGAATGAGCCTTCACATCTACCAGTATGTGCTGCAGAATGTGCACAGAATGGAGGAAAGCATGAGAGTTTATGATCTGGCAAAAGAACTGGGAAAAGACACGAGTAAGGAGATACTGGATATATTGGAAAAACATAATATAAATTTAAAAAGCTCTTCAAACATCACCGATGAACAGGCATCAATTGTAAAAAAAGAAGTAGGCGCAGGAAGAGGAACTTCACCTGCACGTGCTGAAGCACCAGGCGGTGATGATACCGAAGCACCAAAGAAAAAAATAGCGGCTGTATTCAGACCGCAGAATGCACAGATGAAACCACAGGGCCAGGGTACATCAAGACCTGCACAGAAGCCTGCACAGAATATGGGACAGAGAGATGACATGCAGAAAAAGACGGAACAGACATCAGAGAATACGGTAAGAGATCATAGTACAGTAACACGTGAAGACAGACCACAGGGAAGTTATCAGGGAAATCGTGAAGACAGACCACAGGGCGGCTACCAGGGAAACCGTGAAGACAGACCACAGGGCGGCTACCAGGGAAACAGACCACAGGGCCAGGGCGGCTACCAGGGAAACAGACCACAGGGCCAGGGCGGCTATCAGGGAAACAGACCACAGGGCCAGGGCGGCTACCAGGGAAACCGTGAAGGAAGACCTCAGGGTCAGGGCGGCTATCAGGGAAACCGTGAAGGAAGACCTCAGGGTCAGGGCGGCTATCAGGGAAACAGACCACAGGGCCAGGGCGGCTACCAGGGAAATCGTGACGGAAGACCACAGGGTCAGGGCGGTTACCAGGGAAGCAGACCACAGGGCCAGGGCGGCTACCAGGGAAACCGTGAAGGAAGACCGGAAGGCCAGGGCGGTTACCAGGGAAGCAGACCACAGGGCCAGGGCGGCTACCAGGGAAATCGTGACGGAAGACCACAGGGTCAGGGCGGTTACCAGGGAAACAGACCACAGGGCCAGGGCGGTTACCAGGGAAACAGACCACAGGGTCAGGGCGGCTACCAGGGAAATCGTGATGGAAGACCACAGGGCCAGGGCGGTTACCAGGGAAACAGACCACAGGGCCAGGGTGGTTACCAGGGAAACAGACCACAGGGCCAGGGCGGCTACCAGGGAAACAGACCACAGGGTCAGGGCGGCTACCAGGGAAACAGACCACAGGGTCAGGGCGGTTACGGATACGGAAGACCACAGGGTCAGGGCGGTTATCAGAATGACAAGGACAGCGATAACACCCGTGGAGGAAGACCACAGGGAGCACGTACCAGCAGAGACGGAGCACCAAAGTCTTTTGACACTCCAATCCAGGCAAAGCCTACCAGCAACAGAGCTACAAAGAACAACTACAAGAATGACAGGTTCGATAAGAGAGATAAAGAAGATGCAAGCAAGGGAAGAACAGCAGCCAAGGGCGGAAAAGCAGGAAAAGCTCCGATTCTGCCTCCAGTTCATGTAGAGCCTAAGGTTGAGGAAATCAAGACCATTATCGTACCTGAGATTTTAACCATAAAAGAACTGGCAGAGAAGATGAAACTTCAGCCATCTGCCATCGTTAAGAAGCTGTTTTTAAAGGGCAAGATCGTTACCCTCAATACAGAGATTGACTTTGAACAGGCAGAAGAGATCGCTATGGAATATGAAGTACTCTGCGAAAAAGAAGTGAAGATCGATGTTATTGAAGAGCTTCTGAAAGAGGAAGAAGAAAACGTAGAAGATATGGCAGCAAGACCTCCAGTTGTCTGCGTTATGGGCCATGTAGATCACGGTAAAACTTCTCTTCTTGATGCAATCCGTCAGACCAGCGTTACCTCCAGAGAGGCAGGCGGTATTACCCAGCACATCGGTGCTTATACAGTTGATATCAGCGGACAGAAAATTACATTCCTCGACACACCCGGCCATGAAGCGTTTACAGCCATGCGTATGAGAGGAGCCCAGTCGACCGATATTGCTATCTTAGTTGTAGCAGCTGACGATGGAGTAATGCCTCAGACAATTGAGGCCATCAACCATGCAAGCAGCAGAAGTTGAGATCATTGTTGCCATCAATAAGATTGATAAGCCAAGTGCAAACATTGACAAAGTGAAACAGGAATTATCTGAGTACGAACTGATTCCAGAAGATTGGGGCGGAAGTACGATATTTGTTCCTGTATCTGCACATACTAAAGAAGGAATCAAAGAACTTCTGGAGATGATTCTTCTGACTGCAGAAGTAAAAGAATTAAAAGCCAATGCAAACCGCCGTGCAAGAGGTCTCATCATTGAGGCAGAACTTGATAAGGGCAAGGGACCTGTTGCTACCGTTCTGGTACAGAAGGGAACCCTTCGCGTAGGCGATACTGTTACAGCAGGTTCCTGCTACGGTAAAGTCCGTGCCATGATGGATGATAAGGGACGGAGAGTAAAAGAAGCAGGTCCATCTACTCCGGTAGAGATTTTAGGCTTAAATGACGTTCCTGGTGCAGGTGATGTCCTCATCAGCACAGAGAATGAGAAAGAAGCAAGAAACTTTGCAGAAACATTCATCTCTGAAGGAAAGAACCGTCTGTTAGAAGATACAAAAGCGAAGCTGTCACTGGATGATCTGTTCACCCAGATTAAGGCTGGTAATGTAAAAGAACTTCCTATCATTGTAAAAGCAGATGTTCAGGGTTCTGTAGAGGCAGTAAAACAGAGTCTTGTGAAGCTTTCCAATGAAGAAGTTATGGTTAAGGTGATTCATGGCGGTGTTGGTGCCATCAATGAATCCGACGTTTCTCTGGCATCTGCATCCAATGCGATTATCATCGGTTTTAATGTAAGACCTGATGTAACTGCAAAATCAATCGCAGACAGAGAGAAAGTAGATTTAAGACTCTACAAGGTAATTTATCAGGCCATTGAAGATGTGGAATCCGCTATGAAGGGTATGTTAGATCCGATCTTTGAAGAGAAGATCATCGGTCATGCCATTGTCCGCCAGACCTTTAAGGCTTCCGGCGTTGGTACCATCGCAGGTTCTTACGTAATGGACGGTAAATTCCAGAGAGGCTGCAGCGTACGCATCACCCGTCAGGGAGAGAAGATCTATGATGGTCCTCTCGCATCCTTAAAGAGATTTAAAGATGATGTAAAAGAAGTTGCTACCGGTTATGAGTGCGGTCTTGTATTTGAGAAATTTAATGATATTATGGAAGATGACATGATTGAAGCATATGCCATGGTGGAGGTTCCTCGCTAGGAACCATCCCATGAACGTTCAAAAGATGAGCCCGTTAAAACGGGCTGGTCTTTTTGAATATGCGGGCAGACAGCGAAAGGAATAAGATGCGTAAAAACAGTATAAAAAATACCAGAATTAATATGGAAGTACAGAAGGAATTAAGCCAGATCATCCGTCTGGAAATCAAGGACCCAAGAATTCATCCAATGACTACCGTTGTTTCGGTTGAAGTGACTCCTGATTTAAAATTCTGTAAGGCATATATCAGCATTCTGGGCGACGAAGAAGCAGGAAAAGCAACCATCGAAGGACTGAAAAGTGCAGAAGGCTACATCCGCCGGGAGCTTGCCCGGAGAGTCAATCTGCGAAATACACCCGAGATCAAATTTATACTGGACCAGTCCATTGAATATGGAGTGAATATGTCCAGACTCATTGACGAGGTTACGAAAGACATCAAAGAGTAAGGAGGTGCCATTGTGAGTTTCCTTGAAACAATTCTCAAAGATGTGAAGGATGTGGCGATTATTGGCCATGTAAGGCCGGATGGGGACTGTGTGGGTTCCTGTCTGGCTGCTTATAATTATCTGGAAGAAAATTATCCGGATATTCATGCAGTGGTTTATTTAGAAGAACCATCTGTGAAATTTTCATATTTAAAAAATATTGACCGCATTGTCAGTGACTTTGGCAGAGATGAAAGTTATGACCTTTGTATCTGCTTAGACAGCAGTGACACGCTTCGTTTTGGCGAGGCGGTCAGATACTTAAACACAGCCAAAAAGAGTCTGTGTGTGGACCATCATATAACCAATATTGGTTATGGGACGGAGAATGTTGTAAAAGGCGATGCAAGCTCCACCTGCGAAGTTTTATATGGTCTCCTTGATGAAAGCAGGATCAGCAAAGCAGTGGCAGAGTGCATCTATACCGGAATTATTCATGATACCGGTGTTTTCAAGTATGACTGTACATCAGCGAAAACCATGGAAATTGCGGGAAAGATGATGGGAAAAGGAATTAATTTTTCCAGCATTATTGATGACAGCTTTTACAGAAAGACTTATATTCAGAATCAGATTTTAGGGAGAGCTTTGTTAGAGAGCATCACCTTTCATGACGGCAAATGCATTTTCAGTGCCATCAGCAAAAAAGAAATGGATTTTTATGAAGTCGGCAGCGCCGATATGGATGGAATCATTGACCAGCTAAGAATTACAGAGGGTGTGGAGTGTGCCATTTTTATCTATGAAACAGCATGCAGGGAATATAAGGTAAGCCTTCGTTCCACCACAGAGCTTGATGTAAGTAAAATTGCCGTTTATTTCGGCGGGGGCGGACATAAAAAAGCAGCCGGCTGTACCATGACAGGAAGTGTTCACGACGTGATCAACAATCTGTCGGATCAGATAGCGAAGCAGCTTAATTAGGAGATACAGGCAATGGCAGACGGTATTATTAATGTGTATAAAGAAAAAGGCTTTACCTCTCATGACGTCGTGGCGAAAATGAGAGGTATTTTAAAACAGAAAAAAATTGGTCACACAGGAACGCTGGACCCGGACGCAGAAGGAGTACTTCCTGTCTGCCTTGGGAAAGCAACCAAACTGTGTGACATGTTAACAGATAAAACGAAAACCTATGAGGCAGTGCTCCTTCTTGGCATGGAGACGGATACCCAGGATACGACAGGAACTGTATTAAATACTTATCCCGTAGATGCAGGAGAAGAAGAGGTAAAGGCTGCAGTTATGAGCTTTCTGGGTCATTATGACCAGGTTCCCCCCATGTATTCTGCATTAAAGGTAGATGGAAAGAAGCTTTATGAACTGGCAAGAGCGGGAAAAGAGGTAGAACGCAAGGCAAGACCCGTGGAAATTCTGGATATACGCATCGAACGTATGGAACTTCCAAGAGTGACCATTACAGTCAGTTGTTCCAAAGGAACCTATATCCGCACACTCTGCTATGATATCGGCAGGAAACTGGGATGCGGCGGATGCATGGAATCCCTTTTAAGAACCAGAGTGTCTGACTTTGTGTTAGAGGACAGCCTTACACTTTCCCAGATTGAACAGTTACGGGATGACGGCAGCCTGGGAGAGCACATCCTGGCAGTGGACAAGGTATTTTCCTCCTATCCCCAGCTGGTGATGAAAGAGGAGTTTGACAAGCTGGTCCATAACGGCAATCCTTTTATGCGTGAACAGGCAGAAGGAGAATACCAGATCTCTGATGGTCCTGTCCGGGTTTATGACAGCAGCATGGAGTTTATCGGAGTCTATGAACCAAATGGGGAAGGAAGTCTTTTAAAGCCTCAGAAGGTTTTTCTGGGAGGAAGCAGATGATGGAATATATCACTGGGACCAGAGTGTTTCAGATCGAAGAGCCGGCTGTGGTGACTCTGGGGAAATTTGACGGACGTCACAGAGGCCATAAAAAACTATTGCAGCGAATGCTGGAAATTAAGAAAGAAACGGGATACAAGACGGCAGTATTTACGTTTGATATGTCTCCCGTCACTCTTGTAAACGGAGTTCTCCAGAAGGTAATTACCACCAATCTGGAGCGAAAAAACAATCTGGAGAGAGTAGGAATTGACTATCTGGTGGAATACCCCTTTACCAAAGAAACGGCCAGAATGGAGCCAGAAGAATTTGTAAAACAGATTCTTGTGGGACAGATGAATGCCAGAACCATTGTTGTGGGGACAGACTGCTCCTTCGGATATAAAGGTGCGGGAGATGCGGCACTGTTAGAGCAGTTAAAAAGCCGGTATGGCTATGAACTGATTGTGATTCCAAAAGAGCAGGACGAGCACCGGGATATCAGCAGCACTTACGTCAGAGAACAGCTGGATCTTGGAAATATGGAAAAAGCCAATGAGCTGCTGGGAGAACCTTATGCCATTCACGGTGAGGTGGTGCACGGCAACCATATTGGCGGAGCCATCCTTGGATTTCCAACTGCCAACATCCTTCCTCCTCCGGAAAAACATCTGCCTGTATTCGGCGTTTATGTATCCCGTGTTTACGTAGATGGAACATATTACGGGGGAATTACCAATATTGGAAAAAAACCTACAGTAGAGGGGATTTCTCCAGTAGGTGCAGAAACTTACATTTTTGGTATAAATCAGGATATTTATGGAAAGACTATAGAGGTACAGCTTTTACACTTTATCCGTCCGGAACGGAAATTTGAGGGGCTTGAGCAGTTAAAAGAACAGATAGGAAAAGACAGGGAACTGGGATTAGAATATTTGAAGAACCTGCCTGGAACAGAAATCACTCAGTTGCAGTAGGAAAAGGGCATTTTCACTGCCCGATTCACAATTAAAAACTTGCGAAGGAAAGTGCATATGACTGACAAAGCATGGAAAGTACTTGGCTTTGCCATCGCATGCGGGTGTACCGTATGGATGGGAACAGCAGATGTACAGGCCGCAAGAACAGAGACTGACGTCAGGACCGGATCGCCTGTAGCAGGCGTGGAGGTCTATATGGATCAATATCAGCAATCCAGAGAGCAGAAGTCGACGGGTAACACGGCCGGTCTTACGCAGGAAAAAGTGAGGTATGGAACCTTCAATACTATTTTCAACAACCTTGGAGTAGCAGTTGTGGAGGATTCCTTGAACATCAGGAAAGAACCAAAGAACGATGCGGAAATCGTAGGGAAATTAAGAAGCCACTCAGGCAGCAGTGTGCTGTCGGAAGAGAATGGCTGGTATAAAATAAAATCAGGGCAGGTAACCGGTTATGTATACGGAAAATACTTAGCCACTGGGCAGGAGGCCAGAGCAATCGCATATTACGATATGCAGCTGATGCTCCGGGTAGACATTGAGACCCTTCGTGTCCGCAAACAGCCTGATATGAATTCAGAAATTGTTGGAAGAATTCATGAAGGCGAAACGTACCGTTACATTTCCCGTAACGGAGGCTGGGCCAAAATTGAATACAACGGACAAATTGCGTATGCTTATGCGCCGGAGAACGCTACCATTGCCTATACCATTCCGGAGGCAGAGAAAAATGGGGATCTGCGAACCCAGGTCGTAAGCTATGCGGTGAAATTCGTTGGAAATCCATACCGCTGGGGCGGAACAAACCCCAACACAGGCGCTGACTGCTCTGGCTTCATTCAATATGTGATGGAGCATGCGGCAGGCGTCCAGCTGGATCGTACCTCCAGGCAGCAGGCTGCCGAGGGACAGGCGATTCCGTCTTCCAGCATGGAACCGGGTGACCTATTATTTTATGCCAGCGGCAGGGAAATCGATCACGTTGCCATGTATATCGGGCAGGGAAAGATTGTTCATGCGGCCAACCGGAGAAGCGGGATTAAAATTTCCTCCTGGAATTACAGAAGACCGGTTACCATACGACGGGTAATCGATTAATTAAAAACGCAGACAGATGTATGACAATCAGTCATATTCCTGTCTGCGTTTTTTGTTAATCTTTCTTTTTTCCCAGATAAGCAGCTTTTACAGATTCATCTGCAAGAAGCTCTTTACCAGGTCCTGACATGGTGATCCGTCCGGTTTCCAGTACATATCCTACGTCAGCTGTATGAAGTGCCATATTGGCATTTTGCTCGATTAAGAGGACTGTCACGCCCTTTTTATTGATCTCCTTTATGATTGAGAAAATATCCTTTACAATCAGCGGTGCAAGACCAAGAGAAGGTTCATCCATCATAAGGATTCTAGGGTGGCTCATGAGAGCTCTGGCAACTGCCAGCATCTGCTGTTCCCCTCCGGAGAGCGTTCCGGAAAGCTGCCAGCTTCGTTCCTTAAGCCGTGGAAATAAATCATAGACCCAGTTAATATCCTCATCCAGATTGTCATTTCTTAAATAGGCTCCGATTTTAATATTCTCGATTACTGTCATATCCGGAAACACCCGTCGTCCCTCAGGAACCAGTGCAATTCCCTTTGCAACAATGTCCGGTGTATCCATACCGATTAATTCCTGACCGTCCAGCGTGATGCTGCTTCCGGCAGAAGGCTTTGCAAGACCTACGATGGAGCGGAGAGTGGTGCTTTTACCAGCTCCGTTTGCACCAATTAAGGTCACAATGCTTTTATCCGGTACTTCGAAGGAGATTCCTTTCACAGCTTCAATTCCGCCGTAGTTTACTCTTAAGTTATCAATCTTCAGCATCGTCACTCACCCCCAGATATGCTTCAATTACCCGTTCGTTATTCTGGATTTCATCCGGAGTACCCTGTGCGATCAGTTTACCGAAATCCAGAACGTAGATGCGGTCGGAGATCTGCATAACCAGATCCATATGGTGTTCAATCATTAATACAGTTAAGTGGTAGGAATCCCGGATCTGTTTGATAAAATCAGTCAGCTCCTGGGTCTCCTGGGGATTCATGCCTGCAGCCGGTTCATCAAGAAGCAGAAATTTCGGTTCTGTAGCAAGGGCTCTGGCAATTTCCAGACGTCTTTGAAGACCGTAAGGAAGAGAAGAAGCAATTTCATCTTTTAAATGAAGTAAGTTCTGCTCTTCTAAAAGAGCGGAGGTTTCTTCCCGCATTCTGGCTTCTTCTTTGCTGTTTAAGCGCAGGGTAGCGGAGAATACGTTCTGTTTTGCCCTCATATGCTTTGCAATCAGTACGTTGTCAAAAACGGTGAGCTGACCAAACAGCCTGATATTCTGAAAGGTACGGGCAATTCCCTTTTTCGTGATCACATCCGGTGTATTGCGTATGATAGAGAGCGGTCTTGGTTTTACTTCTCCCAGATACATCTTCTGCATCTTTCCCTTTGGAGTGTTGGAGAGAATGGTCTCGCCCATGAAATCCACCTGTCCGAAGGTGGGCTCATAAATACCGGTCACGCAGTTGAATGCAGTGGTTTTTCCAGCACCGTTGGGGCCGATTAAAGCAACGATTTCACCCTCATTTACGTCGAGAGTTAAGCCGTTTACTGCCACAACACCGCCGAACTGCATGGTAACGTCCTGCATATGAAGTACATTTGCACGGGTTTTAGCTGTCGCTGACATTATGCGTTTTCTCCCTTCTGTGCTTTATTTTTCTTTTTTAGTCTGCCAGGGATTCCTTTTATCAGCCGGAACAGTCCATTCCAGGAAAATTCGTTGCTTCCCATAATACCTCTGCGGTAGAAGAGTACCACTGCCATAAGAAGAATGGAGAAGATAACCATACGAAATCCGGAACGGAACAGTGGAATCTGAACGCCTGCAATATAAAGTGGATTGTCAAAGAATCTCAGCCATTCCCTGCCTGCAGTAACCAGGAAAGATCCGATTACGCTGCCGGTAACACTTCCGATACCGCCCAGAACCACAATCAGCAGAATATCATAGGTCAGGTTAATGGAAAAGGTCTTGGACTCAATGGAACGCATGAAGATGGCCAGAAGACCTCCGCCCACGCCAGTGAACGAGGAGATAATAAATGCCAGTTCCTTATAACGGAACAGATTCAGTCCCATGGCCTGTGCTGCCACTTCATCTTCACGGAGAGCCTTAAATGCCCGGCCGTAAGAGGAATTGATCAAAAGAACCATTAACAGGATACAAAGGGCACAAAGTCCGAATGCCACAAACAGGTTTGGAAAACCCGGAATGCTTTTTAAACCGTAAGAACCGTTTGTTACCTTATTCAACTGTGGCGCAGCGATTACCGCACGGATGATCTCGGAAAATCCCAGAGTTGCAATTGCCAGATAATCGCTTTTTTAAGCGGAGAACCGGAATACCGATCAGTGCTGCGACTCCTGCGGCAAACAGTCCTGCAATAATCAGTGCAAGCCAGTAAGGGCACTGAAAATTTGCCAGGAAAGGAGCAATGCCGTCTACATAGTAAACGCTGGCTCTGGTATCCACAGGGATGGTAAGAATGGCCACCGTATAAGCTCCGATTGCCATAAAACCTGCCTGGCCAAGAGAGAACAGACCGGTAAATCCAGTGAGTAAGTTCATGGAAACGGCTACCACTGCATAAATGGCGCTTCGTTCCAATATAGAGATCTGATAGCTGTACTGGGCACTGTTAGCCTGTAAAAAGCCAAGAATGCCGATGATGAACAATAAAGCGATCAGGGTATAAAGTTTGTTTTTGGAAAATGCTTTCTTTTTCATAGATGACACCTCACACTTTATCGGTTGTCTTCTCACCAAACAGGCCGGTAGGCTTGATCAGGAGAATGATGATTAACAGAACAAAGGTAAATGCGTCGCTGAATGTGGAATAACCCATGGCAACCAGAGCTGTTTCCCCAAGTCCCAGGATAAATCCGCCGATTACAGCGCCGGGAATGCTTCCAATACCTCCGAAAACTGCTGCTACGAAACATTTCAGACCAGGTAGAGAGCCGGAGAATGGAAATACGGTCATACGGTCTGTAAAATACAGGATAGAGCCTACAGCAGCTAATAGAGAACCGATGGCAAATGTAAAGGTGATAACGCGGTTGATCTTGATTCCCATTAAGGAAGCAGTATCGTAATCCTTGGAAACGGCACGCATTGCCATTCCGATTTTTGTTTTATTAATGAGAACGATCAGGGCGTATACAATGATTAAAGTAAGTACAGGTGTAAGAAATGTTACGAAAGATGCGGAAAGGCCGCCGATTTTAAAAATCTTCTTTAAAAACGGAATTTCCGGATAGCCTTTTGGCAATGCCGTAAATAAGTAAGTAGCCAGGTTCTGCAGCAGGTAAGAGACGCCGATTGCAGAAATCATAACGGACATTCTTGGTGCGGTACGTAAAGGACGGTATGCCACCCGCTCAATGGAAACACCTAAAAATACGGTGATGAGTAAGACGATGGGAATGGCGATATACCATGGAAACGTTGCCATTGCGAAAATCATAAAATAGCCTGCCATCATAAAGATGTCACCGTGTGCGAAATTGATGAGCCGCAGGATGCCGTAAACCAGTGTGTAACCAATGGCAATCAGTGCGTAAGCACCGCCTAAGGAGATACCGGTCAGGCACTGCTGTAAAAAGGTTGAAAGACTCATTTGGCAAAATGCCTCCTATCTGTTTAGTATGGAATATGCATAAAATCAGCCTCCAAATGGAACGAGTGGGGAAAGAAATACGTCCCCACTCATCCGTTCGTGACTGCTTTGTCGCGGTATGTGCGTTTATTTTACTGTAGTTGTTGTTAAGAATTTAAACTTGCCGTCTTCAACGGTTTTGATAAATGCCATATCTTTCTTTGCATCGCCGTTTTCATCAAAGGAAATAGTTCCTGTTACGCCGTCAATGGTAACACCCTTTAATGCATCGCGGATTGCAGTACCATCAGTGGAGTTAGCCGTTTCAATTGCCTTAATAGCACTTAAGTAAGCATCATATCCAAGAGCTGCTACAGCAGGAATGATTTCGTCCTGTTTCTGCTCCTTTAAGTATGTCTTGAATCCGGAGATGAAAGAAGCTGCTTCATCGTTAGCCGGTTCTGCCTCATCAAAGAAAGTGGAGAGTACGATACCATTTGCAGAATCCCCTGCATTTTCAATGATGGTTGAGTTCTCCCATGTATCACCTGCAGCGATGGTAGCAGTAATTCCAAGCTCGCGGGCCTGTTTGATGATAAGTGGAGCCGTTGTAATGGAAGATGGTGCAAAGATGATGTCAGGGTTCTGTGCCTTAATGTTGGTTAAAATTGCCTTGAAATCTGTCTGGTTGGTCTGGAACTGTTCTTCACTTACAATGCTTCCGCCAAGTTTGGTAAATGCTGTCTTAAAGAAAGAACCGAGTCCGGAGGAATAGTCGTCACCAAGCTGAGTGATGACAGCCGCTTTCTTTGCTCCGTTGTCATTGGCGTAGTTTGCCATAACAGTTCCCTGGAACGGATCTAAGAAGCATACGCGGAAATAGAAATCGTTGCCCTGAGTAACCTGAGGATTGGTACAGGAAGCTCCGATTGCAGGGATCTTTGCATCTGCGAAGATCTGTCCGGCTGCAATGGATACACCGGAACCATAACTGCCCAGTACAATGGATACTTTTCGCTGACAAGCTTCTGCGCCGCGTTTACGGCTTCTGTCTTATCAGATTTATTATCAACCTCCACTAACTTAACCTGATATTCCTCTCCGCCGATCTTCACAGTTGGATGAGTCTTGTTTGCATAACGCATACCTAATACTTCCTGCATACCGCCGCCGCCGTTCTCTCCGGTGGTTGGTTCAAAAACTCCGATCTTGATTACCTTCTCACCGTTATCCTTAGCAGACTGGGGACTGGAACTGCATCCGGCGATTACACTGGCGCTTAAGCATGCAACCATAGTCAGTGCAAATACTTTTTTCATTTTCATAATTTTATCCTCCTTTTTGTGTATCTCACGTGAGAACAAGTGTCCTCCGTGTAGACACACGTTGCATTATATTATAGCAGAAGATGAGAAAAGTGCAAGAAAAAAATGAAAGAAAATAATAATATAAAGTAAATTCTTATTTTAAGAACTAAAATGAAGCATTGTTTACAACGGGGGGCTTAAAACCGTTGGTGGATTTATGGGAATATTGGAGCATACTGGTCTTGATCGGGAACGCTATTTCATAATGAATAAAAAAAGAGCCCGCCTCTCAGTGAGAGAGTACGGACTCCATATTAAAAATGAATACATTCTACCTATGATTAACAGCAGCGCGAATGAATTCCCTGAACAGGGGGGTGAGGCCTGTTGGGTCTTGACTTCAGTTCAGGGTGTCCCTGGGTTGCGATAAACCATGGATGTTCCGGAATTTCTATCATTTCCACGATACGTCCATCTGGTGAGATACCGGATAATTTCATACCTGCTTTGATTAGATCATCACGGTAATCGTTATTTACCTCATATCTGTGTCTGTGACGTTCATGAATTAATTCCTCTCCATAAACTTCAAAGGACTTGGATGACTTGTCCAGGACACATGGATAGGAACCAAGGCGGAGAGTACCGCCGATATCTTCAATCCCGTTCTGGTCAGGCATTAAATGAATGACCGGATGAGTGGTGGTTTCATCAAGCTCTACGGAATGGGCGTCACTGAAACCGACTACGTGGCGGGCGAACTCCACGATTGCCATCTGCATGCCGAGGCAGAGACCGAGGAACGGAATGTTATTTTCTCTTGCATAACGGATAGTGGATATCTTGCCTTCGATTCCGCGGCTTCCAAAACCTCCGGGAACCAGAATTCCGTCTACATCACTGAAGTATTCGGAAGCGTTCTCGTCGGTAACAAGCTCTGAATCCACCCACTTGATATGAACGTCTGCGCGGCTTTCGACTCCGCCGTGCTTTAAAGCTTCCACTACTGAAATATAAGCGTCGTGAAGCTGGATGTATTTTCCTACAAGAGCCACGGTTACTTCATGCTCCGGATGTTTCCAGTTATCGATCATTGCGGCCCAATCCTTTAAATCAGGTTCCGGGCATGGTAAATGTAAGCTCTCGCATGCAACCTGAGCCAAATGTTCCTCTTCCATTACAAGAGGGAGTTCATATAATACTTCCACGTCCAGGTTTTGTATCACGTGTGTCTTGGGAACATTACAGAATTGTGCGATTTTGCTGCGGATTCCGTCATCAAGGGGCAGTTCGGAACGGCATACGATGATGTCGGGCTGGATACCCATTCCCTGTAAATCTTTTACACTGGCCTGGGTTGGTTTTGTTTTCAGTTCGCCGGAAACTTTCAGATATGGAACCAGGGTCACGTGGATTAAAATCGCATTTTCGTGGCCTACTTCGTGTTGGAATTGTCGGATCGCCTCTAAGAAAGGCTGGCTTTCGATGTCACCTACCGTTCCGCCTACTTCTATAATAGCTATCTCAGTATCGGAGGAATTGTGGTTGCGGTGAAAACGGCTTTTTTATTTCGTCGGTAATGTGAGGGATAACCTGTACGGTGCCTCCCCCGAAATCCCCGCGCCGTTCACGGGTCAGTACGTTCCAATAAACTTTACCAGTGGTAACATTGGAATTCTTTGTTAAGCTTTCGTCGATAAACCGCTCATAATGACCTAGGTCAAGGTCTGTCTCTGCGCCGTCCTCTGTAACGAAGACTTCTCCATGCTGAACCGGATTCATAGTACCTGGATCAATGTTGATGTAAGGATCGAATTTTTGCATTGTTACTTTGTAGCCTCTGGCTTTCAACAATCGTCCAAGCGATGCTGCGGTAATACCTTTGCCAAGTCCGGAAACAACGCCTCCGGTGACAAATACGTATTTCACTGACATAACAGTGTAACCTCCTTCTGTGATGGTATGGGGATATTTTCAAAAAAAGTATTATACGTCTTTTTTAATAAAAAATCTAGTGGTAAATTAAAAAAACTAAGATAATTAAGTGGAAACATTTACTATGAATATTATGTCCTGAAATGGTGAAAGAAATCATCTCAGAGGTTAATAAAAATTTGTCCAGATATTAATGTTCCTTATTGACAAGCGAAAAAATAATGATATACTAATAAATGTATTTTTACATTAAATAAGGGTATGACAATTGCGTCAGGTGAGCCATTGGTCCTTCCTGACGCATTTTTTCATGGTCCCAGCTGATGTTTAAGGAGGAAAAGTCTATGAAATTGAGGAAAATGATCGGCCTTGCACTTGTAAGTGTAATGGCGCTGTCCCTGTCAGCGTGCGGAGGTTCTGCTCCGAAAGCGACTACTGCAGCAGAGAAAACTGAGACACAGGCTTCAGAAGCTGCCAAGACAGATTCGAAAGCTGAAACCACAGAAGCTGCAGCCAAAGGCGGAATTGCCAAAGAAGATTTAAAAGTTGGATTTATCTATGTTGGTGATGAGAATGAGGGTTATACGGCAGCTCATTACAAGGGAGCCATGGAAATGAAAAAGGCTCTTGGTTTATCAGACGATCAGATCATTATTAAATGGAATGTACCGGAAGATGAAACCTGTAAGGACGCAGCAATGGATCTTGCTGATCAGGGCTGTAACATCATTTTCGCCAATAGTTTCGGACATGAATCCTATATGCTGGAGGCTGCAAAAGAGTATCCAGACGTACAGTTCTGTCATGCAACCGGCTATCAGGCTGCAACAAGCGGACTGAGCAACATGCACAACTACTTTACAAACGTTTATGAATCACGTTATGTATCCGGTGTTGTTGCAGGTCTTAAGTTAAACAAGATGGTAGAAGACGGCAAAGTAAATAAGGATGCAGTAAAAGTTGGTTATGTAGGCGCTTATCCTTACGCAGAGGTTATCAGTGGTTATACTTCTTTCTTCTTAGGTGTTCGTTCCGTATGTCCGGAAGCAACCATGGAAGTTAAGTATACAAACAGCTGGGCAAGCTTCGATCTTGAGAAGGAAGCAGCAGATGCTCTTATCTCTGACGGCTGCGTATTAATCAGCCAGCATGCTGATACAACCGGTGCTCCTACTGCATGTGAGGCAGCAGGCGTTCCAATCGTTGGATATAACATTTCCATGATCGCAACTGCACCTAAGACAGCACTTACTTCTGCATCTATCGACTGGGGCCCATATGTAACCTATGCAGTACAGAGTGTCATTGACGGCAAGGCCATTGAGACTGACTGGTGCCAGGGATACAAAGAAGAGGGAGCAAACTCCATTACAGAACTGAACAAAGATGCTGTAGCTCCTGGAACAGAGGAGAAGGTAAAAGAAGTGGAAGATGCCATCAAGGCAGGAACTCTTCATGTATTCGATACCTCTACCTTCACTGTAGGCGGCAAAAAACTGGAGACCTATAAAAAAGACGGAAGCGATGTTGAGTATATTGAAGATGGTTATTTCCATGAATCTGAGCACGGATCCGCACCGGCATTTGATATTTTAATTGATGGCATTACTACCATTGATAAATAAGATTTCGCCGGATATAAACAGAAAGCGGCGCCAGACTATCTGGCCCGCTTTTTGGGTTGTATGAGACAATGGAAAAATGAGGAAAAAATGAAACGGAGGTTAGCCGGGTGAACGAAAATAATGCCATTGAACTTAAAAATATCACAAAACGGTTTGGCCAGGTAGTTGCCAATGACAAAGTCTGCCTGTCATTAAAAAAAGGAGAGATTCTCTCAATTCTAGGTGAGAACGGAAGCGGAAAGACAACTCTCATGAATATGATTTCGGGTATTTACTATCCGGATGAGGGACAGATCATGATTCATGGGAAAGAGGTCACCATACGGTCGCCAAAAGACTCCTTTGATCTGGGAATTGGTATGATTCATCAGCATTTCAAATTGGTAGATGTGCTTACTGCAGCAGAAAACATCATTCTGGGACTGCCTGGAAAAGAGATTCTGGACCGGAAAGCAGTGAATGACAAGATCAATGAACTCACCGGAAAATATGGATTTGATCTGGATCCAGACCAGAAAATCTACCGAATGTCCGTATCCCAGAAGCAGACAGTTGAAATCGTAAAGATGCTTTACCGCGGAGTTGATATTTTAATTCTTGATGAGCCCACCGCCGTTTTAACCCCTCAGGAAGCTGACCGTCTGTTTGCCGTTTTACGCAATATGAAAAGCCGGTCATTCCATTATCATTATTACACATAAACTCAACGAGGTTCTTTCCCTGTCTGACCGGGTGGCTGTTTTAAGAAAAGGACAATACATCGGTACCATTGAGACGAAAGATGCCACAGAAGAATCCTTAACCGAGATGATGGTTGGAAAAAAGGTGAGCTTAAACATCGAACGTCCTGACCCTGTAAACCCCAAGGAGCGTCTCAATGTAAAGGGACTGACCTGTATCAGCAGGGAAGGGGTAAAGACGTTAAACAATGCCTCCTTTACTGCTAACAGCGGTGAAATCCTTGGAATTGCAGGCGTGGCAGGAAGCGGGCAGAGAGAGCTTTTAGAAGCAATTGCAGGCCTGGTTCCTTCCGCAGAAGGTTCCATTTCCTATTATCCACCAGAGGGCGGAGAAAAGGAACTGACTTCCATGTCAGCTGCAGAGATTGCCAGAATCGGAGTCCGTTTATCCTTTGTTCCAGAGGACCGACTGGGAATGGGACTTGTAGGAGCCATGGATATGACAGACAATATGATGCTTCGAAGCTACCGGAAGGGCGGGCCGTTTTTTCGCTGACAGGAAAGCGCCAAAGGGTCTTGCAGAGCGTCTGATTGCAGAGCTTGAGATTGCTACTCCCGGAACGTCTATACCGGTGCGGAAGCTTTCCGGAGGTAACGTTCAGAAGGTTTTAGTAGGAAGAGAGATCTCACTGGCTCCTGCAGTTATGCTGGTTGCTTACCCCGTACGCGGACTTGATATTCACTCCTCTTACACCATTTATCATCTTCTCAATGAGCAGAAAAAGCAGGGAACTGCGGTTGTCTGCGTAGGAGAGGATCTTGACGTATTGATGGAGCTTTGTGACAGAATTCTGGTTATGTGCGGCGGAGAGATCAGCGGCATTGTAGATGGAAGAACTGCCACAAAAGAAGAAATCGGAAAACTGATGATGAAGACAGGAGGAACACAAGGATGAGTAAAGGAAGGGAACCGGTTTTTTCAGATGACAAAGCGGGAAGCCATAGAGCCATGGAAGGCCTGGCTGATCCGCCTGATTGCCGTGGCACTGTCTCTGGTTGTCTGCGCAGGTGTAATTATCGCTCTGACGGGACTGAATCCGGTGGAGGTTTATAAAGGAATTTTTGATGGAGCAGTGGGAACGAAGCGACGTGCGTGGATGACTATCCGTGATACACTGGTACTTCTTTGTATTGCAGTTGGTATCACACCTGCATTTAAGATGAGGTTCTGGAATATCGGAGCAGAAGGACAGATACTCATCGGAGGCGTGACTTCTGCAGCTATGATGATTTATTTGGGAAATACCCTTCCTCCTGTGATTTTATTTCCTTTAATGTTAGCAGGAAGCGCACTGGCAGCCCTGGTGTGGGCAATCATTCCGGCATTTTTTAAGGCTTACTGGAATACCAACGAAACACTGTTTACCCTGATGATGAATTACGTTGCCATGCAGGTTGTCACCTTTGGAATCATTTTCTGGGAAAATCCCAAAGGCTCCAACTCTGTAGGTACCATTAATTCCGCAACAAAGGGAGGCTGGCTTCCAAAGCTGTTCGGTCTGGAATATGGCTGGAATCTGGTGATTGTACTGGCTCTGACTGCAGCCATGTTTATCTATTTAAAATACAGCAAGCAGGGATATGAAATATCGGTTGTGGGCGAAAGCGGCAACACTGCCAGATATGCCGGTATTAATGTAAAGAAGGTAATCTTAAGAACCATGGCGATTTCCGGTGCAGTCTGCGGAATTGCTGGCTTTATCATTGTAAGCGGAGCCAGCCATACGATTTCCACCAGTACAGCAGGAGGCAGAGGATTCACCGCCATCATCGTATCATGGATGAGTAAGTTTAATACCTTTGCCATGATTTTAGTATCCTTTTTCCTTGTTTTCATGCAAAAAGGTGCGGGTCAGATTGCTTCCCAGTTCAATTTAAACGAAAATGCCGCCGATGTAATTACCGGCATCATTCTCTTCTTCATCCTGGGCTGTGAATTTTTTATTGATTATAAAGTAAGAATAAGAAGCGCAAAACAGGCTGGGTCAGAAGAATAGGAAGGAGAAACGTTCATGGGATTTTTGGTAATATTTATTCAAAAAGTCATTGGTCAGGGAATTGGAATCCTTTATGGAGCCCTGGGAGAAATCCTGACGGAAAAATCCGGTAACTTAAATCTTGGAATTCCGGGAATGATGTATATGGGAGGAATTGCCGGACTGATCGGCGCCTTCCTTTATGAAAATAACACGGCACAGCCAAATGGTCTGGTTGGCGTTCTTATATCATTTTTATGTGCATTTTTATGCGCGGCACTGGGCGGTCTGATTTACAGTATTTTAACCATTACCCTTCGTGCAAATCAGAACGTAACCGGTCTTGCACTGACCACCTTTGGCGTAGGTTTTGGTAACTTTTTCGGCGGTTCCTTATCTAAGCTTGCTGGCGGAGTTGGACAGATTTCCGTTGCAGTAACTGGAGCAGCATTTAAGACACCGGTACCAGGACTTTCCAAACTGGGTGTAATCAGTCAGGCGTTTTTCTCTTATGGATTTTTAACCTATCTTGCCATTATTTTAGCGATTTTACTTTCCTTTTTCTTAAATAAAACAAGAAAAGGACTGAATTTAAGAGCGGTTGGCGAAAGCCCATCTACTGCAGATGCAGCAGGAATTCATGTAACTGCTTACCGGTATCTTGCAACCTGTATCGGAGGCGGTTTAAGCGGACTTGGCGGACTTTACTTTGTTATGGAATATTCCGGCGGAACCTGGACCAACAACGGCTTCGGCGACAGAGGCTGGCTTGCCATCGCTCTGGTAATCTTCGCTCTCTGGAAACCAGTCAATGCGATCTGGGGCTCCCTGTTGTTTGGTGGTCTTTACATCCTTTATTTATACATTCCGGGACTCAGCCGCAGCACACAGGAAATCTTCAAAGCACTTCCTTATATAGTGACCATTGTGGTGTTAATTATAACAAGCCTTAGAAAGGAAAGAGAGCATCAGCCGCCGGCAAGTCTGGGGCGGGCTTATTTCCGGGAAGAACGCTAAAAAATTTTGAAATTGTGAATTCCATCCAGTCCGCGTGTTTATAAGTATTTAATAATTCTTTTCTTGATTTATGGGGAGAATGACAATATAATGATAGAGGTATAGAATGGGTAGAAACTATCCGGATTGGAGAATTTACACAGATGGATAACAAGAATCAGAATAACAAAATGCCTAAGAATGCCCAGGCCATCGTTATCTGGGTTACAGCGTTTCTGATTGCGGTAGCAGGCATCTCGTATCTGCATAATGCCATAACGACGAGGACGAATAAAGAATTAAGCTATGATATCTTTATGAATATGGTAGATCAAAAACAGGTGGAATCGGTTATTGTTGAGGATACCAGAATCACCATTACTCCCAAGAAGACCTGGGAGGAATATAAGCCGGGTGTCAGCTATTACACGGTAAGAATGGACAACGATTTAAACCTGGCAGAGCGTCTTCGGACTGCTGGTGTGGAAACCGTAAGGACGCGCCGGGATGGAAACTTTTTCATCCAGACCATTGTCAGCTATCTTCTTTTATTTGCAGCAATGGGCTTCTTACTGAACTTTATGATGCGCCGTGTAGGCGGCGGCGGACTGATGGGCGTTGGAAAGAGCAATGCCAAGGTCTATGTCCAGAAAGAAACAGGAATTACCTTTAAAGATGTGGCAGGTGAAGATGAAGCCAAGGAATCCCTAACTGAGATCGTTGATTTCCTTCATAATCCCGGAAAATATACAAAGATCGGTGCCAAGCTTCCCAAGGGAGCCCTTTTAGTAGGCCCTCCCGGAACTGGAAAGACGCTTCTTGCCAAGGCAGTTGCAGGTGAGGCTCATGTTCCTTTCTATTCCCTTTCCGGTTCAGATTTTGTAGAGATGTTTGTGGGTGTTGGTGCTTCCCGTGTTCGTGACTTATTTAAGCAGGCTCAGGAATCCGCTCCCTGTATTATATTTATTGATGAGGTAGATGCCATCGGTAAGAGCCGTGACTCCAGATTTGGCGGCGGCAACGATGAGAGAGAGCAGACCTTAAACCAGCTGCTTTCCGAGATGGACGGTTTTGATTCTTCCAAGGGCCTTCTGGTTCTGGCAGCAACCAACCGCCCTGAGATCCTGGATCCCGCACTCCTTCGTCCCGGCCGCTTTGACCGCCGGATTATCGTAGATAAACCGGATTTAAAAGGCCGTGTGGACATCTTAAAGGTTCATGCAAAAGATGTGCTTTTGGATGATACAGTAGATTTGGATGCCATTGCACTTGCAACTTCCGGTGCTGTTGGTTCCGATCTTGCCAATATGATTAATGAAGGTGCCATTCTGGCAGTAAAGAACGGACGTCATGCAGTATCCCAGAAGGATCTGTTTGAAGCAGTTGAAGTTGTCTTAGTTGGTAAGGAAAAGAAAGACAGGGTTCTTAATAAGGAAGAGAGACGGATCGTATCCTATCATGAAGTTGGCCATGCCTTAGTCAGTGCACTTCAAAAGGATGCAGAACCGGTGCAGAAGATCACCATTGTTCCAAGAACCATGGGAGCGCTGGGATATGTAATGCATGTACCGGAGGAAGAGAAGTTCTTAAACTCCAAGAAAGAGCTTCACGCCATGCTGGTTGGTTACTTAGCCGGACGTGCGGCAGAGGAAATCGTATTTGATTCCATTACCACTGGAGCAGCCAATGATATTGAGCAGGCCACCAAGGTTGCCCGTGCCATGATTACCCAGTACGGTATGTCAGAGAAATTTGGTCTTATTGGTCTTGCTACAAAAGAAGATCAGTATTTAAGCGGAAGAATGGTTATGAACTGCGCAGAAGCTACTTCCTCCCAGATCGATGAAGAAGTCATGAAGATGTTAAAAGAGGCTTATGAAGAAGCTAAGAATCTTCTGATGGAGAACCGGGATATCATGGATCAGATTGCAGAATTCTTAATCGAGAGAGAGACCATTACAGGCAAAGAATTCATGAAGATCTTCCGTGAAGCAAAAGGAATTCCGGAACCGGTGAAATCAGACGAAGAGTCAGGAGAAGACGAATCATCTGAGGAGCCGAAAGACGGACTGACCGATTGGGTGAAAGATGAAGTTAAGGCGAAAACAGAAGAATTTCGTGGTGAAACAGAGGACAAAACGGAATTATGATGTTTTGACCGTTTCACAAACTGATTGTAACAAATGGAGATTTTTGGTATAATAAAGGCAATAGCCTTGAATCAGATACAATAAGGAACGAAGAATCAAACGGCTGTCATGTAGGATGATAGCCGTTTCTTTCTGTCTGTTTTTATAGGAATAACGAAGCGATGGGAGATGAATCAAAACAACCATGATACTGATGAATGAGATACCGGACCGTTTCTGGGGACTGTTCCGTTCCATAAACCGGTCTACCTACATAGAAGCCCTTTTAAGAATTAATGAAGAATATGAATACAGCAACTACTTTTTAAGCCGTGAGGTATGCCTGCAGGTTTTAGAGGAGTATTTTGTCCAGAAACGTCTGGTGATCTGGCAGGATGAGTTGGAAGATGAGGCAGATGAATTGCTGCCCCCAGCTTCCAGAGTATTAAACTGGCTTTTGAGGGCAGGCTGGCTTCGCAAGGTGGATGATTATGCCTCCATGACGGTAAATATCGTAATTCCGGATTATGCCGCTGTCATGATTGAGGCATTTTTTAAGCTTTCCAGTGACGAAGAGGATGAGACACAGATCTATATTCAAAACATTTACGCCATTCTTTTCTCTTTGAAACATGATCCCAGGGCGGGAATCAGCCTTTTGAATACGGCTTATGTTAATACGAAACGACTCAATAAGTCTTTGCAGGATATGCTGCATAACATGGATAAGTTCTTTGCAAGTCTTTTGGAGCAGAAAGCGTACGGGGAATTGTTAAAAGAGCATCTGGAAGGTTATGTGGAGGAGATTGTAAAAAGAAGTACCACATTTTGAAGACGTCGGATAACTTTTATCTTTATAAAAACGATATTAAACGGTGGATTGGCAGTCTGCGGGACGATATTGGTTGGATGGAAGAAATGAGCCGGCGAAGCGCCAATCGGGTGACTGCCGCAGATGTGGCTGAAAAGCTGGATCAGATTGAACGGGGATTTGATCACATCGAACACCGGATCTCCAATATGGACAAGGAGCATTCCCGCTACATCCGTGCTACGGTAACAAGGCTTAACTATCTTCTCAATCAGGAAGATAACATGAAAGGTCTTGTGATCCGGTTGTTAAACCATTTATCTCTTGTGGATGAACCGGAGGAAGCCATTGAAAAAGCGGGGAAATGTATGAACTTATCCCAGATGGCAATTATTTCTGACAAATCCATTTACAAAAAGAGAAAGAGCAGAACGGAGTTTAAGGAAACGCTGGTGCCGGATGAGGAACCTACGGAGCTGACTGCAGAGGAGATTTTGAATTTAAACCGGGTGAAGAACCGTTACAGCAGGAAGGAAATTGAAAGCTATATTGAATCCCGCATGATAGATGGGCGCATGGAAGTCAGGGAAGATACCATCCGCACACCTGAGGAATTTGAAAAGCTGATTCTGGCTTATGATTATTCCATAAGGAGAAAAAGCCTTTATCGGGTGGAGGATATGGATCCGGGAGCTGGTCGATAATGGAAAGTACCGCTATCCCCGGCTGGTATTTGTAAGGAGGAATGAAGTATGACAAATGAAGAATATACTGGCTCAATCAGCCAGATTCCATATTATGACGGGCTTTTGCAGGGAGAAAAGGCGGAATTAAGAGATGCCATACGGCTGCTGTTAAAACAGACCTTTATTCTGGAACACCGGTATGACAAGCGTTCCAGCCGTTTTATTTATAACCAGGAGTTTAAAGTCTGCAACAAGCACCTGGAGTTTATCCGGGCGTATTTAGCAGTCAGTGGTATTAATGTGCTGGAGAACAGCCAGCTGGGTCTTATCTATATACAGGGAGAGGACACCATGGGAGAAAAGCTGCCAAAGCTTGCTACCCTTTATATACTGGTACTGAAGTTAATTTACGATGAGCAGATGGCGGCAGTTTCCACCAGCATTAATGTTTATACCACCATAAGCGAGATCCACGACAAGCTTGGCAATTACAGGCTTTTCAAAGCAGCCTTCTGTTACGGAGATACGCCGTGCCATTGCTCTGCTGAAAAAATATCAGATTCTGGAGCCTCTTGATGTACTGGAAGATTTAGATGGCGACAACCGCATGATTATTTATCCCAGCATCAATGTGGTCTTATTTGGCGATGACGTAAGGTCTCTGCTGGAATCATTTGAAGAAGAAGGAGACAGCGATGACGAATCAGAATTTTGAGGCACTGTCCAGGATACTTTTAAATAACTGGCATTATATTACCCGTAAGACTCTGTCTTTTCATGAAGAGATAAATTTCTTCACCGGACATTCTGGCAGCGGAAAATCAACGGTCATTGATGCCATGCAGATCCTGCTTTATGCCAATACTGACGGAAGAGGATTCTTTAATAAGGCAGCTGCGGACGATTCGGACCGGAATCTGATCGAATATCTGCGGGGAATGGTCAATATCGGAGAGAATAATGAATTTGCCTATTTGCGGAATCAGAATTTCTCCACCACCATTGCTCTGGAGTTAAAGCGCACAGACAACGGGGAATGCCAGTGTGTGGGAATTATCTTTGATGTGGAAACAGCAACAAATGACATATCAAGGAAGTTTTTCTGGCACAAAGGCCCGTTATGGGAAAATGAATACCGCACCGGAACAAGAACCATGACAATTGATGAAGTGACCTCTTACCTTCAGGTTCATTATGAGAAAGATGAGTATTTTACCACCTCTCATAACGAACGGTTCCGCAGACAGCTGTATGATGTCTATCTGGGTGGATTGGATTCGGAGAAGTTTCCTCTGCTTTTTAAGCGCGCAATTCCGTTCCGCATGAATATCCGGCTGGAGGATTTCGTAAAGGAATATATCTGCATGGAACAGGATATTCACATTGAGGACATGCAGGAAAGCGTCATGCAGTATGGGAGGATGAGAAAGAAGATCGAGGATACCTTTATTGAGATTGGGTATTTAAAGGAAATGAGATCGCTCTACGATTCTGTACTGGAAAAGGATGAAGAGATCCGGTCAAACACCTATTATTTCCGCAAAATGGAGATTCTGGACTATCAGACCCGGATTCAGGCGCTGAAAGATAAGATCCGTCTTTCAGGGGAGGAGTATACCCGTCAGGAAGAGCGGAAAGAGGGGCTGGATGTTCAGATTAATGATCTGACAAAGCAGGGAGAAGAGCTTCTTCGCCAGATTTCTTCCACCGGATATGAGGACTTAAAGAATCAGCTGGAGTCAGCCAGGGAGCTGGTGAACCATCTAAATAAAAGTGTGGTAAAATGGCAGCAGACGGCAGAACGCCTGAATGCATGGGTTGATGAGGAATCCACCTCTAACCAGACCATATGGGACATTGAGGAATTTGAGAAAAATACCATTGATGAGGAGAAGCTTGCCAGGTTAAAGAAATCCATCGCCCAGATGCAGGAGGAGACGGAAGATACGAAAAAAGAGGCGGAAAGCCTTTTGAGAGAGATTAAGAAACGGGAGCGTCAGACCAGTGAAGAACTTACCCAGTTAAAAGCAGGAAGCAAAGCTTATCCAAAGCATGTGGAGCGGGCTAAAACATTTCTCCAGCAGCGTCTTCTTCAAAAGACAGGCAAGGCAGTGGAGGTTCACGTTCTCGCGGATCTTTTGGATATCCGGGACGAGAAATGGAGAAATGCGGCAGAGGGTTATTTAGGCAATCACAAGCTGTCTTTAGTGGTTGCACCCGCCTTTGCAAAAGCAGCCATGGAAGTCTATGAGGAACTGGATCAGAGTGAAGCCTTTCATGTGGCAGTTCTGGATACAGAGAGGGCAGGAGAGAGCACCCATGAGGTTCTTACCAATTCCCTTGTGGAAGAAGTGATTGTAAGAGAGTCTTATTTACAGCCTTACCTGGATTTACTCCTTGGAAAAGTGATCAAATGCGAAAGCCTGGAAGACCTCCGCAGCTGCCGAATCGGTATCACGCCGGAATGTATGCTGTACCACACCTTCCGCTTACAGCACATAAATCCCGATCATTACACCAGATTTGCCTATATCGGCAAGGACAGTGTACGCCGCAGAATCCGTCTGCTGGAAAAGAATCTGGAAGCCATGGAGGCGGAAAAGAAGCCACAGGAACTGATTATAGGGGAATGCAGCCGCATTCTTTCTCTGGAAGCTTTAACAGAGGGAACAGAGGTCTATGCAGAGTGGCAGCAGGAAATCGCTTCGTTTAAAGAAAGAAAAAGAGAAAGAAATCAGAAAGCTGGAGCAGAAACTGGAAAAGCTGAAAGCTCAGAATGTGGAGGAATGGGAAAAGGAGCGGGAAGCTATTTTAGGGCTTTGCGAGGGAAAACGTGCCGAGTTAAGGGCATTAGACCGTCTCATGGGAGACCTTCAGAGAAAGGCAGAAGAGTTCCAGCGTGAAGCGGTGCAGTTGGAAGAAGAACTGGTGGCGAAGGAACGGGCACTGGAGGCCGACCAGGAGTTGGAGGGAGTATTAAAAACATCTCTGGAGGGCAATGAAACTCCCCGCTATGACCGTTTGAAGGACCGCTACTTCGCTCTTTTAAAGAGAGCAGAGGAAGCCCGGGAAGAGGCGTACCGTCTTCTTGTCTCTGCAAGAGGCGAGTATGTGCGTAAGTATCCCAACCGGAACTTTTCACTGACTGCAGAAGATAATCAGGAATATGACCGTCTGCTGGAGATCATGGAGTGCGCAAATCTGGAAGAATATAAAAACATGGCGGCAGAACAGGCGAAGTCCGCAGTCCTTCATTTTAAAGATGACTTTATGTTTAAGATCCGAAGCGCCATTCGGGATGCGCTGCAGAGAAGGGATGAGTTAAACCGGATTATCAACAGACTGGATTTCGGAAAGGATAAATATCAGTTTGTTATTGGGAAAGAACAAGGGGCCGGATGGCAGGTACTATGACATGTTCATGGATGACTCTCTGGAAATCAACCCTTCCCAGCTGACGGATTCCCTGGATAATCAGATGAATCTTTTCACCATGGAACATGAAAACCAGTACGGGGAATTAATTAATGATCTGATTAATATCTTCATTCCGCCGGAAAATGCGACTCCGGATCAGATGGAAGAAGCAAAGCGGAATATGGATAAATATGCGGATTACCGTACCTATCTGACCTTTGACATGCAGCAGCTGATTCAGAATGAGGATGAGGTTATTAAGATCCGTTTAAGCAAGATGATTAAGAAGAATTCCGGCGGAGAGGGGCAGAATCCCCTTTACGTGGCCCTTCTTGCCAGCTTTGCCCAGGCATACCGGATTAATGTGCCTCAGAAGATTCAGAGAAACCCAACCATCCGTCTTGTAGTTCTTGACGAGGCATTTTCCAAGATGGATGGGGAAAAGGTGGCAAGCTGTATCGAGCTGATCCGCGGCCTTGGTTTTCAGGCTATTATCAGTGCTACCAATGATAAGATTCAGAACTATGTGGAAAATGTAGACAAGACCTTTGTTTTCGCAAATCCCAACAAGAAATCCATCTCCATACAGGAATTTGAACGGGAGAGCTTTCCTCAGCTGATGAGGGAACTTGATGAGGAAGATGAGGATGCAGGTGGCGTGGCTGGAGAATAGTCATTTGCAAGATTACATAACGAAAAAAACACCTTGCCCGGCTTTTTTTGCCGATGCAAGGTGTTTCTTTATCCCCAGGCAGGAACTGCCAGATAATATGCTGTATCAGGATTTGCATCCCAGGCGGATTCCTTTACCCATCCCCAGGCTCCGGCCTCGTTCATAACCAGGATATAGGAGTGTCCGTCCTTTACTGCCCAGCCGATAGGGCAGACTGTTTCTCCAGGACTGACAGAGAAAGCGGGGGTATCTCCTTCCATAGAAGTTGTGACAGGAAATGTATGGGATACCACATAATAATTCTCCGGATTCTGATGAAGAAACGAGTTGGTGATCATATCATAATTCTTATTGAAATAAACATTCTGGGGTACTTCCTTTAATTTCCCGTCTTCATAAGACCAAATAAGATCTACGAAGTAACACCCAAACTGGAGAGTGGATCCCATAAATGGAGTATCTGCAGATACTTTTAAAATTCCGTCTCCCTCTGCTGTTAATCCTCCCTCACGGAAAAGAGATCCTTTTCCTCCGCAGACCGGACCTGCCAGATCTCCAATCAACTCCAGACTGCCGTTTTGGTAACGATAGAAGCTGTATGAGTAAAGGGAATCGGATTCCTGGGATATATCCAGGTGAAGCTCGATTTGCTGATCCTTTTTATTAAGGTCCAATGCCGTCAGACTGATGTTGCCCCTTACATTTTCCGGTATCGAGGTCTGGCTCTTGCCGTTAATAGAAAGTCTGAGGCTTTTCTCATAAGAATCTTTCGGTTCTTCGGTACTACTCCAGCGAATGGTTTCGCAGACACCATCACCATCTAAATCCAGTAGATAATCTTTGTCTGGTTTTAAGATAACACCTTCATCAGTGATTTCCTTGTCAGGTAGCTGACTTTCTGCTGTCTTAATCAGCTCCAGATTTTTCTTTTCGATATCGTTTAAAACGTCCTCTTTGAAATCAGCGGGAGACGTCTCGGCGTGATACCAGGATTTACTATTGAAATATTCCTGCAGATCTGCTGCATCAAATTTTCTACCATGGCGGGCATAGATTTCGTTTCTTGCCAGTCTCAGCACAGATGGATCAGCCTCCAGTAAGTCTCCTCCTGTGAGATATTCTTTGCTGCTTCCCGGAAATATATAATCTGATTGTGTGTTGGAATCTGCTGCTTCATCTTTGGATTTTTGAGCAGCTGCCATGAGCTGTTTCCCATAATCATTGAGTTTATCACCGACCTGTTCATAAGGGATCAATGTTTCCTGACCGGTAGAAGAACTGGTTTTTTCACCATTCCACTGAGAGGATAATAAAATTCCCTCCTTTAAAAGTGCAAATTGACTGAGGTCGGAAGAAACGATCTGGTTCAGAAGGGACGTGTCTGAACTGCCATCGGCAGATGCCTGACCTGCCGCAGCCTGGGCAAGTGCCATCTTTAATCCCTCCGGATCATCGGAAAGAGCAGATAGTGTAATCCTCTTTCCATTTTCCACATCATAGGAACTTAAAAAGGTAAATGTATCATTGTGGTCATTTCCCCTGATATCAGTGCCGTTTTGCTTCAGACTTAAAAGTCTTCCGTCATTTCGCAGTACCTGATAATCAAAGGTATAAAGGAAATTTTTCTGTGGATTACCGGCTTCTGCTGGTGGGATTTCCATGGTATCGCTGATGAAATTGTTTCGCCTGGTGTTCTGGTCATTCTCTCTAACGTTTCGGTTGATTAGATACTGGGAAGTGGGGTTATCAGGAATGATCACTTCCGGCACCCGGCTGTTCCAACGGTAAATCAGAGCACCGCGGTCGGTATATTTCTCACTGGTAATCGCAGCCCAGGTTTTTACTGTTACCGGACTGACGTTATTTTCCGTATTTGATTTTCCAGCTTCCGTGCTGCTTCCTTCTTGTGCTGCAGTATCCTGTTTCGTGGTGGATCCAGACGGCTGGGAAGGGGTCTCCCCCAACCGGGAATTCATCCTACATCCGGATGCAGTTAAGGAAAGAGCCAGGAGTATAACTGGAAGCAATGGATGTGGTTTCATATATCTTCATTCCTCTCTTGTGGTTTATAATAATTATACCATGCTTTTTTTTCAAAAGACAGTTTTACCATAATTTTCTTCCCAGCGAGAAAAGCAGGATGGATTCTAAGAAAAGCATTCAGGATTAAAATATTTATCGAACAAATGTTTGCAATGCGGTTCATGTTGTGCTATAATGGGAAAAACCGGTTGCTGAGTAACTACAGGTGCGGACTTCAAATCATAAGTCCGCATTCGATTGTTGTGAGATTAATAAATTTCAGGATATAACAGGAGTACAGTATGGCAAAACAGTATATTAAGATAAGAGGTGCCAATGAGCACAACCTAAAGAACGTGAGTCTGGACATTCCCAGGAATGAGCTGGTTGTATTAACCGGTCTCAGCGGTTCCGGGAAGTCTTCCCTGGCCTTTGATACCATTTATGCTGAAGGTCAGAGGCGATATATGGAGTCTCTTTCCTCCTATGCGCGGCAGTTCCTTGGTCAGATGGAGAAGCCGGACGTGGAAAGTATTGAAGGTCTGTCACCGGCCATTTCCATTGACCAGAAGTCGACCAACCGGAACCCTCGTTCCACAGTCGGTACCGTTACGGAGATTTATGATTATATGAGGCTTCTTTATGCCAGAATCGGTATCCCCCACTGTCCAAAGTGCGGAAGAGAGATCCGCAGGCAGACCATTGACCAGATGGTGGATCAGATTATGGAGCTGCCTGAGCGGACCAAGATCCAGCTGCTGGCTCCGGTTGTCCGCGGACGAAAGGGAGAACACGCCAAGGTTCTGGAGAGTGCCCGTAAGAGCGGATACGTAAGAGTCCGGGTTGACGGCAGTCTCTACGAGCTTTCAGAAGAGATCAAGCTGGACAAGAACATTAAGCACAGTATCGATGTGGTTGTGGACCGTCTGGCCATTCGTGATGGAATATCAAAGCGACTTACCGATTCCATTGAGACCGTGATGGAGCTGGCAGGAGGGTTGATGACCGTTGATGTTATTGACGGAGAGCCCATTCATTTCAGCCAGAGCTTTTCCTGCCCGGATTGCGGAATCAGCATTGATGAAGTGGAGCCAAGAAGTTTTTCCTTTAATAACCCCTTTGGTGCCTGTCCGGATTGTTTTGGACTGGGATACAAGATGGAGTTTGATGAGGATTTAATGATTCCTGATAAGAGCTTAAGTATTGATCAGGGAGCCATCACAGTGCTGGGCTGGCAGTCCTGTACGGATAAGGGAAGCTATACCCGTGCAGTCTTAGATGCACTTGCCAGAGAATATAAGTTCAGTCTTGATACACCTTTTGAGGACTACCCACAGGAGGTTCATGACATTCTGATCCATGGAACCAAGGGAAAAGAGATCAAGGTATACTACAAGGGACAGCGTGGAGAAGGAGTCTACGATGTAGCATTTGAAGGTCTGGTACAGAATGTTGCCAGAAGATATCGGGAAACCTATTCCGAATCCTCAAAGGCAGAATATGAGACATTTATGAGAATTACACCCTGTCCTGCCTGCGGTGGCAAGCGATTAAAAAAGGAATCCCTGGCTGTAACAGTAGGGAATGAGAATATATATGACGCAACCAACATGTCCATCGTCCGTTTCCGTAATTTCATGGACGAGCTGCAGCTGACTGACATGCAGCATGCAATCGGAGACCAGATCTTAAAGGAGATCAGGGCGAGAATCTCCTTCCTTATCGATGTAGGTCTGGATTACCTGTCACTGACCCGTGCTACAGGAACTCTATCTGGTGGGGAAGCTCAGAGAATCAGACTGGCTACCCAGATCGGTTCCGGTCTGGTTGGTGTGGCATATATTCTAGATGAGCCAAGTATCGGGCTTCATCAAAGAGATAATGACAAGCTGTTGAAGACGCTTTTACATCTGAGAGATCTGGGTAACAGTGTGATTGTGGTAGAGCACGACGAGGATACCATGATGGCAGCCGACTATATCGTGGATATTGGACCAGGGGCTGGTGAGCATGGCGGTAATGTAGTTGCTGTCGGTAATGCAAAGCAGATCATGAAAAATAAGGATTCTGTTACCGGCGCTTATTTAAGTGGTAGAATTAAAATTCCGGTTCCCAATGAGAGGAGACAGCCTACCGGCTATCTTACGGTAAAGGGAGCGAGAGAGAATAATTTAAAGAATATTGATGTGACATTCCCACTGGGTGTAATGACATGCGTTACTGGAGTTTCTGGTTCTGGTAAGAGTTCTCTGGTGAATGAAATTCTTTATAAGGCATTGGCGAAGAAGTTAAACCGCGCCAGGACGATTCCTGGGAAGCATAAGGAGATTATCGGAACAGAACAGCTGGATAAGATTATTGCGATTGACCAGTCACCAATTGGAAGAACGCCGAGATCCAATCCTGCAACCTATACTGGTGTGTTTGATCTGATCCGTGATTTATTCTCTTCTACGGCTGATGCCAAGGCAAAGGGGGTATTCCAAGGGTAGATTTAGTTTTAACGTGAAAGGTGGACGATGCGAAGCCTGTAGCGGTGATGGTATTATTAAGATCGAGATGCATTTCCTTCCTGATGTTTATGTACCATGTGAGGTTTGTAGTGGAAAGCGGTATAACCGCGAGACATTGGATGTGAAGTATAAAGGAAAGAGCATCTATGATGTTTTAAACATGACCGTAGAGGAAGCGCTGAAGTTTTTTGAAAATGTTCCTACGATTGCAAGGAAGATCTCTACGCTTAATGATGTGGGATTATCCTATATCCGGCTGGGACAGCCATCGACGGAGTTATCTGGTGGTGAAGCACAGAGAATCAAACTGGCTACGGAGCTGAGTAAGCGGGGAACTGGCAAGACTATTTATATTCTGGACGAGCCGACCACCGGACTTCACTTTGCAGATGTACACAAGCTGATTGAGATTCTCAGGAAGCTGTCTGAGGGCGGTAATACAGTGGTTGTTATTGAGCATAACTTAGACGTTATAAAGACAGCCGATTATCTCATAGATATCGGTCCCCGGAAGGCGGAGACAAGGGCGGAACAGTCATCGCTCAGGGAACGCCGGAAGAGGTCGTGGAGTGTGCGGAGTCTTATACCGGTTACTATGTAAAGAAGTATTTAGAGCAGTAGAAGAAGATTTATGAACGGAAGATCCCGGAGATTTTCCTGCCTGGTATCTCTTGCTGTCGTCTGTATGTGAAGATGTATGTGCAGGGTGCAGTTTGGGAAACGGGGATTTCCGGCATTTTCCGTTTTTTCTGTCTGATTGGTGAGAAAAACTACCTGTCAGGAACCTTTGGTTGTAGGATTCAACATCTTTTTTCGCGAAACTTAGAAAATGCTTGTCAAGCCATTGGAAGTAGAATATAATATTATCCAAAGTGCTATTTGTTGAAGCTTAAATTAGGAGGAATACCCGTGAAGAGAGAAATGATTATCGTTCTGGATTTCGGCGGACAGTACAATCAGCTGATTGCCAGAAGAGTCAGAGAATGCAACGTTTACTGTGAGGTTCATCCCCACACACTGCCCCTGGACAAGATTAAGGAAATGAACCCCAAAGGAATCATTTTCACAGGCGGTCCAAACAGTGCTTACAAGGAAGAATCCCCTCGCTGTGAGAAAGAAATCTTTGAAATGGGAATCCCGATCCTTGGAATCTGCTATGGCTCCCAGTTAATGGCCCATATGCTTGGCGGTAAGGTTGCCACAGCTCCTGTCAGCGAGTATGGTAAGACGGAAGTCACTTCAGTAGTTGGCAGCAAAATATTAGAGGATGTTAGTCCAAAGACCATCTGCTGGATGAGTCATACGGATTATATAGAGACAGCACCGGAAGGCTTTACTGTTACCGCTCATACTCCAGTATGCCCGGTTGCGGGTATGGAATGTGAGGAGAAGGGGCTTTACGCTGTTCAGTTCCACCCTGAGGTTATGCACACACAGGAAGGAACCAAGATGCTTTCCAACTTCGTTTACAATGTGTGTAAATGTACTGGTGACTGGAAGATGGATTCTTTTGTGGAGACTTCTATTCAGTCCATTAAAGAGAAGGTTGGTGACGGAAAGGTTCTTTGTGCACTGTCCGGCGGTGTAGATTCTTCTGTGGCAGCGGTTATGCTGGCGAAGGCGGTTGGGAAACAGCTTACCTGCGTATTCGTTGATCACGGCCTGCTTCGTAAGAACGAAGGTGACGAGGTTGAGGCGGTATTCGGACCTGCTGGCCCATATGATTTAAACTTTATCAGGGTGAATGCTCAGGAACGTTTCTATGAGAAACTGGACGGGGTGGAAGATCCGGAGACAAAGAGAAAGATTATTGGGGAAGAATTTATTCGTGTGTTTGAGGATGAAGCGAAGAAGATTGGTGTAGTGGATTATTTTGTGCAGGGAACGATTTATCCGGATGTGATTGAGTCTGGTCTTGGTAAGTCAGCTGTGATTAAGTCTCATCATAATGTGGGTGGTCTTCCTGAGCATGTGGATTTTAAGGAGATTATTGAGCCACTTCGTCTTCTGTTTAAGGACGAGGTTCGTAAAGCTGGTCTGGAACTTGGAATTCCGGAATATTTGGTTTATCGCCAGCCATTCCCGGGTCCGGGACTTGGTGTAAGGATTATTGGTTCAGTTACACCAGAGAAGGTTAGGATTGTACAGGAAGCAGATGCGATTTATAGAGAAGAGATTGCTAAGGCAGGAGTCGATAAGGGACTGGGACAGTACTTTGCTGCACTTACTAATATGCGTTCGGTTGGATGCATGGGCGATGAGAGAACCTATGATTATGCAATTGCTTTGAGAGCAGTGTTGACTTCTGATTTCATGACTGCGGAATCTGCAGAGCTTCCTTGGGAGGTTCTGGGGGTTGTGACCAGAAGGATTGTAAATGAAGTGAAGGGCGTGAACCGGGTGTTGTATGATTGCACGGGGAAACCGCCGGCTACGATTGAGTTTGAATAAAAATTTTGAGCCCGCAAAGCCTTGTAAAATAAGGATTTGTGGGCTCTCTTTATGTCGTTTGGTACTAACGTGACAAGGAGTTTAATAACTTTTTTCATTTTCGATGATATATTTTCTAATTGACTAACGATATAGTCTTCAGAAAAAGCATGTTTATCTTTATAAGCAATTATCTCATTATGAATTTCTTCTTCGAGTACGTACTTGAATTGAATCATATTGGTTCCAGGTTCAATTAATTCTTCATCTTCATAACCTTTTAAACGAACATAATAATCCCATAAGTTAGTTATGTAATCACTTTGATAAGAATTATATTTAGAACGACATTCACTAACTATTTTTGTTAAAGTAGCATCTAGTTCACTATTTGTGAAAATTTTAAGATTATAGTACTCGATAGTAAGACGATTGATATATTCTGACATAAATATAATATTAGGAGATCCTAATATTTCTGAGAGACAGCTAATAAAACTTTCGAATTTTGTTTCTCTTGTATTTAAGCGAGATTCGTATCTAATGGCATTTTTTCTTAGAGTGTAGTTCAAACATGATAACAAATATTGCTCCAAAGAAGGAAATAACACCTATAAGAGTACAAACTAAAGTTGTTAAATTATCGTTACTTGCAATAGTGTTTATTATCTTTATCATTTTAACTTTGAGATAGTCTGCAGTATTCGATTATACAATGATCTGGTAACTATGCAAGAGTACTATAATACGCTTGAAAGAGTTGAAAATAGGATGCGAATTGAATTTGCTTGATAACTTAATCTTTTGAAATCAAGTTGCCACGTATTGTATCTTCCAAATCGTGGTGTCGTTGTGCAATTTCATCTGCTTCCTATATAATAAATGCTTCAAAGAACCATGCATCATTGGTTGAGCCTTTCAATATATATGATTTCATCAGGCTAAAAATGTTGCATAAAACATTAAAAAACTATTAAATATATTAATATTTTAATAGTATTTTTGTGTGACAGTAAAAAATAAACCCCCTGCTATGCAGGGGGAGGGCTGATCTTTAGATATAAGTTACTCCTGTGCTAAAATAAATGTAGGTCTGCAAACCACAAATAAAAGCACAGGAGATCCATAATGGACATTAATAGTTTAGCCCATACTAAATGGGAATGCAAGTACCACATAGTCTTTGCACCAAAATATAGAAGGCAAGTAATCTACAAAGATATAAAGGCAGATGTTGGTCAAATTTTAGGGAGTTTATGCCGGAGAAAAGGAATCGAGATAATGGAAGCGCAATGTATGCCAGATCATGTACACATGTTAATACGAATTCCACCAAAATACTCAGTATCAGAAATAATGGGATACTTAAAAGGAAAAAAAGTTCGCTAATGATATTTGAAAAGCATGCGAATTTAAAATATAAATATGGAAATCGGCATTTTTGGTGTCGTGGATCTTACGTCGATACAGTAGGAAAGAATACAGCTGCGATTAAGGAATACATACAAAACCAGATAAAAGAAGATTTAGAATACGATCAGATGTCACTAGTAGAGTATATAGACCCGTTTACGGGTGAGCCGGTGAAGAAAAACAAGAGATAAGACTCTTAAGAGTCAGTTAGAAATCAAAGCAAACCAGCAAGCCCCTTTTGGGGCTGCGCCGGAGTAAGGCAGCTCCGATTAAGCCCTTTTAAGGGCAGCTGAGAATGTGGTGCAGTAGGCAGACTTTCGGAGCGCCTTCCGGGCGCAAGCAGGAAATAAACCCCTTATAGGGGTTGAGCAAGCCACCGGCTAAGCCGGTGGTATTGACTGTAAGATTTTGAATTTGAGTTGTACTGGTAAAAATTTTCTGTTACTCTAATAGCATAATATAAAAAATCTTTAATGTAGGACTTTTTATGAAGGGGGATGATTCCGATGGGGCTAGATAGTTTAAGTAACAATTTGTAAATGTTAATATAACTTTCATTAAGGAGACTAACTATATGAAGTCAAGAAATTTTTGATGCTTTTTTATAAAAAAGTATACAACAAATAGAGCAACGTGAGTTGCCCTATCAAGAAGAAAAAAGTATTAAATTTTTGAAACAAAAGCAGTGTTGTTTTTTAGCAGGTAAAAAATAACACGAAGAAGTTTTTTTCCAACATGGCTTCTGGCAACATTGAAATGCTTCCCTTCTGAGCGTTTTTTTGCCATATAGGCTGCAAAGGTTGCATCTCTCATTGAAACTAATCTAGCTGCTTGCATAACAGCCCAACGAAGATAGGTAGATCCCCGCTTAACCATAGGCGTTTTGGTAGAACTGTAATTTCCTGATTGATAGGTGGCAGGCTCCATACCCGCAAAAGCAAGAAGCTTTGCTGGTGTTGAAAAATGAGTGATATCACCAATTTCAGCCAACATAATAGCTGCAAGGGTATAGCCGATACCAGGAATTGTAAGAAGGGGCGAGTTAATCTCCATAACAATGAGTTTGATTTGTTTATCTAAAACATTAATTTCAGCTTGAACTGATTGTATAAGCCGTATGGTCTGCTGTAATTCAAAAGCGGTAGAACGATTGGAAGTTCCAATTGAGTTACGGGCCAGCTCTTTAAAAAAAAAAAAAACAGCCTTATCTTTATCATACTTACCATGAGAAGCTTTATTAATCAGATTGGTGAGCTTGGTAAGATGGCAGTCACAAATATCTTTTGGAGTAGGAAGTTCCAATAATAAAGAATAGCTGGAATTTTGGTGTATGGACCAAACACAATCCGGAAGTTCAGGAAATATAATGTCAATCAACCTTGTAACAGACAGCTTGAGTTTGGAACGATAACCAATCATCCGATATCGATGTCTGGTTAGTGACTTTAGCTCGGAAATCTGGTAAGATACTGGTGAATAGGATTTTGAATCATCAGTAAAGAGCATAGTCGCAATGACCTTAGCGTCGGTCTTGTCTGTTTTCGTTTTCCGAAGGGTACCAGCCTTACGGAAAAGATTCGTAGCTAAAGGATTTAGGATATGAACCTGAAAACCTTTGGAAAACAGATAGTTAGTGATATTTGTGCTGTAATGACCTGTAGATTCAAGTCCTATTTTTTACGTGCTCCAGGTTCCTGGAACCAAGAATGGAAAGGATGGAAGAATAGAGAGAATCAAATCCTTTCTTTGAATTTGTAATACGTAATGAGTCGGTGTGAATTACACCATCAGAATCGATAATGCAGCAGTCATGTTTGGATTTGGCAACATCAATACCAACAAAAAATCATAGTAAGAACTCCTTTAAAATAATGTACGCTGTGTTTCCGCAAGCTCTATGTTGAATGTATCCTTGCTATATATAAAACGTCGTGCGTTATCTAACTAATTAACAAATAAACATAGAGCTGTGGTTAGATCCTCCAAAGGAAACAGTCAGCTATATAGGGAAGCTGCCGTAGGTAAAAAAACTAATCCACAGCGTCTATAAAAGATTATACAGAAAATAATCCAGAAAGGAAAAGTATAGTGAAAATCCCTATGTGTTCATTATACAAGGTAAAATTATGAGGTTGAAAAAGAAATCATTTGCAATTCTTCTAACATTTTTATTAACTTTATCACTTGCGGTAAATGCATTCGCTGCAGGATATCAACAGGCAAAGCAAGAATCTGATGAAATTGCAGGATCCACAGATGTACTTGGCCGGGCATTAGAAGGTGTTACAGAAATAGATTCTAGTGTACTGGCAAGAGTATCTGATATTGCAAATGTAGAAGTTAAGAAGGATGGTAAGTCTACGCAATACATTTTTACCACTAAAGAACCAATATCTCAGAGATTAGCCAGAGATGGTAGAACAGAATCTGATTATCATATTATTACCTATGCTTATTATCCAAGTTCCGATGAGTCAGTGTCTTCTACGCCTCAAAATAATGATTTACTCATTAAAGGTGAGATGTTTTATAAAAAAATACAGTTTGATTCAGTAAATGAGGGAAGTAAAGTTACAAAATCTTCTGCTACCATTTTGAGATTCAATGAAACTGGTCTAAGTAATTTAAAAATTAATATCGTATGTTTAGGGGAAAGATTGGATGGCCAATTTAATAGCTATGCGTATGGTAGAGAAGAGAGTACGTACGGAAATGCTTCCCCACAGGTTGGAATGATATATTCAGGTTCACCAAACTTTACATATTATTATCATACTAACCAGTATGGACAGATAACTACTAAAATAAGTGCAGATTATTATCATGGAAGTTCTAAATACACTGCAAACGTAAATTTAAATTATGGAACATTATTAGGAAGATAATAAAACATGTTTAAAAAAAAAGAGCTTATTGTATGTTTGGATATTGATATGTTAAAAAAAGTATTAAGTATACTTGATTCGAGTAAAATTAAATACCAGTACAAGGTATTCAGCCATAATAGTCAATGGGGAAGCACCGGAAGTCGGCGTGGTATGTTTGGGAATTTACTTGATGGTAATGAAGTTCAGTATATAGTCTATGTTTCAAAAGATGATTATGAACTGGCAAAAAGCAAACTAACTATAAATCTATAAAATTGGCAGTTGCGATATCACAACAATTAGCATTGCACAGGCATTATGCCGACTACATTATCACTACATACAACAGATGATATGCTGAAAATGTAAAATTTTATCATATGTCAGGGGATTGTCGTGATATTAACGGTAGTCCCCTTTTTGCTCCCTAGAGAGGAGCATTAGATACACATGTTGCATATGGCTAGAGCAACGACTACATAGGTAAGGGCAGAAAAAGAAGATGACAACTTGATGAGAGTTGTGAGTTGGGAAATTGCACAGGAGTTTATGGAAGTTACATTTAAAACTTTAGTATATTAATAACCCCTTACATATGTAATATAAAAGAACCATTTAATGCAACGATTAATATCTTTAATGTAACTCCCTATTACTTTTCCAGTCTTGATGTTTATGGTATTCTGAATAGGAAAGTAATCATAAAAATGGAGGATTAATAAAAATGACATTCTCAGACAAATTACAGATTATCCGAAAATCCAAAGGCATCACACAGGAAGAATTAGCGGAAAAATTAAATGTATCCCGTCAGGCAGTCACAAAATGGGAGAGTGGCATGGTATACCCGGACATAATGAATCTAATTCAATTAAGTGAATTGTTTCATATAACGGTTGATTATCTTGTCAAAGATAATCAATGCAACAAATCTATAGAAATGACCTACGATAATGACATGGACGAACTAATAGATTTTAAATTAGAGGCAATTAAAAACACTTACGCTGGCTATGCTGAACCTTGCGGAGCATCAAGGCCTGGTTCTAACGATTATACCTACACAAAAGGCGATTACCTATATTTTGATACGTGGTTAGGTGGAGAAAAGTTTTCAGGGGAAGAAGCTATTTGGAAAAAGGGAAAAGCAATTTATTCGATGAATTATTTTGGAAGAAACTTAGACGAGAGATTTAGCGGTGATTTCTTAAAAGAAGTATTAGGATCAGCACCCAGAGAATTACCTTATAGAGGTCCGGAATTCTATCAATCTGGAGAGTACACGTACAAAACTAAGGTAATTGGAGATATGGATTGGTTCCAGGGCTACGAGGAAATTTACTGTCAGAATATTAAAGTTTATGAATGTTTTTATCATGGAGGTGTGTTGGTATAGTGAAATAGAAGATAATCCATTCATAAAAAAATAATGTAAAGACCCCTGTAATGGTATTAAATTGTAAATGGTACCATTTACGATTAGAGGAAGGGGCATTTTGCAAAGAAACGTTGAATATTCTTATATTAATAAAAACCATAAAGCCCCATTATTAAATATGTGTCTTCTTCTGTTATTATAGGCGGTATTTGTACTGTAATTGGGAGGTATTACAAATATCATTAAATGTAAAAATTGAGATATCCTGAACAGCATCACTATTTAATTTAGTGATGCTGTTCATAGCACCGTGGGTGATTTATATATTAAAGGTTTAGAAAAAATTACATACAAAATCGTAATTATTACAACATACACTAAATAAAAGGATTTTCTGATAGAATAGTCGTTTAAACAGAAACGTAATTATATAGTAATTGGAAACACGGATATAAAAAATATTGGAGGTAGTGTGAAAGAAAGTAGAGGTCAGCCGAAAAGTGGCGCACTTAAACAAGCTGTCAAAAATGGCAACTTTTAAAAGTGGATAATTAATGATGCTTAGGAAGCCTGTGGTTCTTTTGGTGGAGGATATAATCCTTCTCGTTCTAATAACTTCAGTGCTTGTTTGATGGCCTTTGCTTTTTGTTTTTCAATTAAAGCTTCAGGCATATCGACTTTGTATAAATCGCTGGGATTCCACTCTTCGCCTGTAGACAACATTTGGTGGATTGCAGTAAGAATCATTCGAGCGATAGCAACAATGGCTCTTTTTTTGCCACGGCGTTTTGTAAGAGATTCATATTTCTTTTTGTAGTAAGGAGACTTTTCGGATTTAACGGCTGCATGAGCACACTGTACTAATGCAGGTTTGAGATAAACTCCAGCACGTGTAATTCGAACAGATTTCTTCTTACCGCCAGATTCGTTACTGCCGGGGACTAAACCAGCCCAGCAGCACAAACGTTTTGAGGTAGAGAATTGAGACATATCAATACCTATTTCGGAAATGATAGTGATTGCACTATCACGTTTAACACCCGGAATAGTCATTAGAAACTGGATAGCATTTTCAAAATCAGTATCAGAAGAAAGTAAAGATTCTAACTCTCGGTCTATATCATTTATTTCAGCTGTGATATAATCCATGTGTGCGCGGACGAGGTGCATGCGATATTTTTGGGAATCAGTCATCTGATATCCTTCAATGGATTCAATTACAGCATCTTCTTTAGATTTGAGAGACCTAAGAAGTTTAGAAGCGATTACTTCATGATTGATAGAATTGTCTGACTGTTCAAGCAGGTAGTCAATGATGGATGTAGATGACTTCCCAAAGATATCGGAAACAACTGAATCTAATGCAACATTACACACAGTAAGAGCATTCTGATATCTATTCTTTTCACTGGAACGGCAGGAAACAAGCTTATAGCGATACCTTGTAAACTCTCGTAAAATACGGATTTTCTTATAGGGAATATAACTGCCTTTTACTAGTCCCAGACGGAACAAATCTCCAATCCACTTAGAGTCCTTGGTGTCATCCTTGTTACCTTTTACAGCTTTTACCCACTTTGGGTTGGCTATTGTAACATTGATTTCATCTTCAAGAAGGTTAAAGACAGGAACCCAGTATTTACCAGTGGATTCCATGCAGACATAGCGGCATTCATTGTCAAGAAGCCACTGCTTGAATTCAAGTATAGAGTTATTAAAGGTGGAAAAGCGTTTCTTTTGGTAGTCAGGTTCTACTCCACCAGAAGTTTTAATAATTGTGGCAACGAGAAACGATTTGTGAACATCGACACCACAACAGTTTTGATAAGTAACTTTCATGGTCGAACTCCTTTCTTGAGTAAGATTAAGAAGCCATTGACTGAACTGCCACACAATTTAACCAAGGCGTTAAAACAATTCTTAGTGTACGGACTGGTAGTACCACTTATTTGTGCTTGAAAAGGCAGGACTTACACTGATTAAAATGCTGTCTAAAACGAGAAAGAATTTACAACTCCTCCTTCCGTGCTTTGTAGTGTAGCTTCTTAAAGCTATTATCTCATGGAGTAGAGGTTTTGAAAATCTTTCATTACTATTTGTGCCGCGCCCGAAGGCGCGCGGAATGGAGATTAAAATGAAAAAATTCAAAATTGTAAGCATTGTACTATTAGGATTATTGGTGATAATTATTGTATTAGCATTGCCAAAGAATTCTGTACAAGCAGTTAAAAGTACAAAAGACCATGATTTTAAAACTGAAAATTTAGTAGCCGAATTAAAAGACAAGGGAATTAATTTGTATTATGTTGAAAAGTCAGATCCGGATATGTTTAAAGGTTTTTACTTAAAATATAATAATAGTGTAAAGTATTTTGATTGGGAGAGTGTTGACAAGACAGGATTTTACCCAACAATTAGTTTGATAGAAGATAAATATATTGCAATTATTTGCACGTTAGGAGAGGGGTCTGGTCTCAATAAGCAACAAATGCATTTGGTTAATATAGACTCACTGGAAGAAGTTAAATATCAAGATCCGCTAGATATAATACGTAAACAGGCAGCGACAAAAATTGAAATACCAAATGTATATATAAAAATAAACAATGTTGAATGGAGAGAATCAAATCTTAATCTCAAAAACTCATCCAATTATTTCGAAACAGTTTCATACGAGAATATAATCACGTATGAAATTCGGGATAATTCATTTGCAGTTATTGCAAAAGCACAGGTCAGCCCTTCACTTTTTATTGGTGAATTTGTAGTAGTGTATATTTTTTGACGACGAAAAAGGAGAATTTATTCCAAGTACAATAAATTTTAATTTTGAAGATACTGAAATTACTAATGAATATTAAAAAATGAATCTATTAAAACGCTCACCAATAATCCTTTAATTGGTGAGCGTTTTAAATACAATTATAAATTATACCCTTCTACCCTGAAAAAGGTATGGTTTTCAATTACAACTTTTTCCACAACTTTATATGTTTTACTTCCACCGAATGAGTACTTTCCTCCATTCTTCTTTGTTACAGAATTATAGTACGTATTCGTGTTAAACCACAGGCAGGTTCCGATTGGATTATCATCGGTTGAGGCATCTTTAATACCTTTAGCAATAGATAATGATACTTTCCATGCATCGGAACTGGTATCCGGGGATAATCCTCTGGAAGAGCTTAAACCTACGAATCCACCCTTAAGAATTGCATCTTTATATGTACTTCCCCATTCACCATCATATGCTACGCGGTTTCTAACAACCCAGGCAACGCCTCTTTTTCCTTCTTCAGATTCGCCTTCAGCTTCTCCATAGATTGTACGTGCCAATAAGTCTGTTGCAGTACGATTTTTTAAATCAGATTTAGATATTGGATCTCCATATGCCATAATTATTTCTCCTTTTTTATTTTTTGGGCAATGAAATCAAATGAATGGGATAATGGTTTAAAAGTTTATCCCCAACTTTTTTACCAATATTCATTTGAATTGATTTGAAAGATTGTTATTCACCTTTCATTTATTTAGAAAGCATTTTTTACTTAATTTGTAAACTTAGAATTTTTTCAATTTATTTAAAGCAGTTTTAATGCTCTCATTGGTGTATTGCACTGCATGTCTATCATTTACATAAAAAAATATTGATTTATGGAGTTGGAAATAAATCTACATGTTTAAAGAAGGAAATGAGAATGAGATATGAGCTGGAACGAATATACACTTTCTTTGCAGATTTAATAAAGAATTGGAAAATAGAATAGATTGTGAAATTGGAAGACTTGACTCGGAAATATAGAGTAGAATCAAGTAATTTCTACTATGATATGTTTAAGCTAGGGAGGTGAAATACCGGCTAAGGATTTATGATATCCTCCCATTTTCTCCTTTATCGTTATCTTACAAGTCATCGTATCCATAAAGAAAATAATCCACATCCAGATGGTGTCCATCACTCTTATGAAGTTTTCAGCATATACATACCTTAGGGCAATTTTTAAACACAAGTGCCATTCGTCGAGTGCCAAAATTCGCATTTATTATCTTTGTATGGTATTGTTTTTTGCTTTTATTGCTAACTGGAAAACACAACACTCAACGCATAGAATTTAAAAACTTATGTTGGAAATTACCTAAAAAAATCATATGCTAAAAATCATTGAGTCTTAGCAAAATTTACGATTCTGTTGATTTTTCAGTATAAGAGGAGGTTATTTTAAAATGCAAAAAGAATCATTAAAAGAGCCCACAGGCGATTACCAGAAAAGGTTCCTGGAATTATGGGAAATACTCCACGATTCCGAAAATGGATATTTCAGTCCCGAGGGAGTCCCCTATCACAGCATAGAAACCCTGATAGTAGAAGCCCCCGACTACGGTCATGTAACAACCAGTGAAACGCTAAGCTATTATATCTGGCTCGAAGCCATGTATGGCAAATTTACCGGTGATTTCTCCGGTTTTAAAAAAGCATGGGATATTGCAGAAACCTATATCATCCCCACAGAAAAAGACCAGCCCAACAGCAGTATGTCTGGATACAACGCCAGTAAACCCGCCACCTACGCCCCTGAATGGGAGCTGCCAAGTCTTTATCCAGCCAAATTAGATTCTGGCGCAGCGGTAGGTACTGATCCAATCTATAACGATTTAAAATCAACCTATGGCTCTTCTGTTATCTACGGCATGCACTGGCTGTTAGATGCGGACAACTGGTATGGTTTTGGCAGACGGGGAGATGGCAAGTCTGCACCGTCTTATATCAATACCTTCCAGAGAGGAAGAGAGGAATCCACCTGGGAAACAATTCCACAGCCGTGCTGGGATGATATGCGTTTCGGTGGTAAAAACGGATTCCTGGATCTGTTTACCGGAGACAGTAATTATGCAAAACAGTTTAAATATACCGATGCACCCGATGCAGATTCCCGGGCAATACAGGCGACATACTGGGCAGAGCAATGGGCCAGTGAATATGGGGTGGATCTTGAAACCTATATTGGTAAGGCAAGCAAAATGGGTGATTATCTAAGGTATGCCATGTTTGATAAATATTTCCGTAAAATCGGATCGCCAGCTACTGTCGGTACCGGTTACGAAGGGGCTCATTATCTGCTCAGCTGGTATTATGCATGGGGTGGCGGCGAGAACGCAAACTGGTCCTGGGTAATTGGATGCAGTCACAACCATTTTGGTTACCAGAATCCCATGGCAGCCTGGATATTGTCACAGGATGACGAATTCAAACCACGTTCCCAGAATGGAGCAAGTGATTGGAGTAAGAGTCTGGAGAGACAGCTGGAATTCTATCAGTGGCTGCAGTCCGATGAAGGCGGAATTGCAGGTGGTGTCTCCAATTCCAATAAAGGCCGTTATGAAAGCTGGCCTTCAGGAACCGCAACCTTTTATGGAATGGGCTATCAGGAACACCCTGTATATGCTGATCCGGGAAGCAACCGGTGGTTTGGGTTCCAGGCATGGTCAATGCAGCGTGTAGCAGAGTATTATTACAAAACAAAGAATTTAAAGGCAAAAGCCTTACTGGATAAATGGGTTAAATGGATTAAAACAGTAGTGAAACTGGAAGCAGACGGAACCTTTGCGATTCCTGATAATCTGGACTGGTCCGGCCAGCCTGATAATTGGACAGGGTCCTATACAGGGAATCCCAACCTGCATGTAAAAGTAAGCACCTATGGCACTGATCTTGGCGTGTCAGGATCACTTGCCAACACCTTACTGTATTACAGTAAAGCTTCCGGCGACGATGAGGCCAGAGTACTTGCAAAGGAATTATTAGACCGTATGTGGAATTTATACAAAGGTGACAAAGGTCTTTCCATTCCCGAACAAAGGAATGACTACAGCCGCTTCTTTGATCAGGAAGTCTATGTACCCTCTGGATGGACAGGAACCATGCCAAACGGAGATGAAATTAAATCGGGAGTTAAATTTATAGATATCCGTTCTAAATACAAAGATGATCCTGATTTTCAGAAGGTTGAGAACGCCTACAAAAGAGGAACAGCTCCTGTATTAACCTACCACCGCTTCTGGGCACAGTGTGATATAGCGATTGCTAACGGTGTATATTCCATGCTGTTTGAAGGTGGCGGAGAGCCAGTAAACAACTCTGCTATTGACCCCACATCAGCAGTCTTTGACAAAAAGGCAGGCAGCCAGAAAGACATTAAAGTCACTCTTACCTTAAACGGAAATACCTTTATCGGGATTAAAGAGGGAAATAAATATTTAACAGAGGGTGTGGAGTACACCTTAACCGATGACACGGTTGTCTTATTAAAAACTTATCTGGCAGAAAAAGAAGTCGGGAAATTAAAGCTTACCTTCGACTTCAGCGCAGGGATCAACCCAGTACTTGTCCTGACTGTAACAGATTCTTCAATAGCAGCCGGAAACATCCAAGTACAAATGTATAATGATTCCACAAACCCACAGGTAAGTTCAATTGTACCGAAGTTTAAACTCACCAACACCGGAAAAACCAGTATCACACTTGCAGATTTGAAACTCAGATACTATTACACCATAGACGAAGAAAAGGACCAGAATTTCTGGTGTGACTGGTCTACAGTCGGCAGCAGTAATGTAACAGGTACCTTTGTAAAATGCCAAAGGCAAAACCAGGTGCAGATTATTACCTGGAAATCGGATTTACAGCTGGAGCCGGTAAACTGGCAGAAGGTCAGTCCATTGAAGTACCGGTAAGATTCAATAAAATTGATTGGAGCAGTTATACGCAGACAGGAGATTATTCCTTTTCAAAATCAGGCAGCAGTTATGCAGACTGGACAAAAATCACAGGATATGTATCTGGCAGCCTGAAATGGGGAGTAGAGCCGTAATAAAAGCGTAGAGCTTAAAAATATATAAATTCTGGCCCAAATATCAGAAGACTGGATTTGGGTCAGGATTATCAATCAGAACCCGTAAGGATGCATTTCATCAATCGATCAGCGTACGAAGCGATTGATAAGGAGATATCAATATGCGTACAAAAAAATTTACCACCCTTGCGGCTCAGCCGTCAAAAAAAGAGTCAAATTTTAATTACGGTGAAGCATTACAAAAAGCAATCATGTTTTATGAATTCCAACGTTCCGGAAAACTGCCATCTGATATACGCAATAACTGGAGAGGAGATTCTGGGCTGTCTGACGGTTCAGACGCAGGAATCGATTTAACTGGAGGTTGGTATGATGCAGGAGATCATGTGAAATTTAATCTCCCCATGGCTTATTCAGCCGCCATGCTCGCCTGGAGCGTATATGAGGCAGAGGATGCCTTAAAAGAAAGTGGTCAGTTGGAATATTTATTAAAGGAAATCAAATGGGCAACTGATTATCTGATCAAGTGCCACCCATCGGCTGATGTCTTTTACTACCAGGTAGGAAATGGCAATACGGATCATTCCTGGTGGGGCCCCGCAGAAGTAATGCAGATGGGAAGACCGTCCTATAAGGTTGATGTTAACAGTCCTGGTTCTTCCGTATCAGCGGCAGCAGCGGCAGCTCTGGCGGCGGCAGCAGTCATATTTGCGGATCGTGACTCAAGCTATGCACAGACCTGCATTAAACACGCAAAGGAGCTGTTTTCATTTGCTGACAAAACAAAAAAGTGACAGCGGTTATACCGCGGCCAATGGCTTTTACACTTCCAGCAGCGGTTTCTATGATGAACTGTCCTGGTCCTGTGTATGGCTGTATCTGGCAACCAAAGATTCCGATTATCTGGACAAGGCAGAATCCTATGTACCAAACTGGGGCACAGAATCTCAATCTACAACCATTTCCTATAAATGGGCGCAATGCTGGGATGATGTGCATTACGGTGCTGCTTTGCTTCTTGCGAAAATAACTGGAAAAGAGTTGTACAAGAACGGAACGGAAATGCATCTGGATTACTGGTCAACCGGATATAACGGCAGCCGCATTTCCTTTACGCCAAAGGGACTTGCCTGGCTGGATACCTGGGGCTCTTTAAGATATGCCACCACCACAGCTTTTTTAGCAAGCGTTTATGCTGACTGGTCAGGATGCAGTGCAAAAAAGGCGGAAACCTACAAGAAATTTGCCAAACAGCAGATCGATTATGCTCTGGGAGCAGCGGCCATAGTTTTGTGGTTGGTTACGGAATAAATTCTCCTGAAAGACCTCACCACAGAACAGCCCACAGTTCCTGGGCAGACAGCATGAGCGTACCTGCATACCACAGGCATATTCTTTACGGGGCTCTGGCAGGAGGACCGGATAAAGACGACAGCTATACGGATGATATTAATAACTATGTCAATAATGAGGTAGCCTGTGACTATAATGCCGGATTTGTCGGAGCACTTGCAAAACTTTACGGTGAATACGGCGGAGATCCCATTGCCGACTTTAAGGCAATAGAAGAAGTAACCAACGACGAATACTTTGTGGAAGCTGGAATTAACGCCTCAGGCAGTAACTTTATAGAGATCAAGGCCATATTAAATAATTGCTCGGGATGGCCTGCAAGGATGGGAGACCATTTATCATTTAAGTATTTTGTTGATATAACAGGAGCTGTAAATAAAGGCTACACAGCAGATGATTTTAAAATCACTGCAAATTACAACCAGGGAGCAGCCATATCCAATCTTTTGCCCTGGGCAGAGGCTGACAATATTTATTATGTAAATGTTGATTTCACAAAAGTCAAAATTTATCCTGGCGGACAGTCTGCTTACAAAAAAGAAATCCAGTTTCGTATCGCCGCGCCGGAGAGTCTGGCATCCTGGGATCATACCAATGATTATTCTTATACCGGATTAGACGGTGTAACTTCCGGAAAAGTAGTTAAGACAACCTATATTCCGGTATATGACGCAGGGGTAAAAGTATTCGGCAATGAGCCGGGAAGTTCCTCAGGCAGTTCTTCCATCAGTCCGGTGACTGCAACTTTTGACAAATACAATCCTGAGGATGTGTCGGTAACTGTGATATACAATGGAAATACCCTTGACAATATAAAAAATGGCACTGATCTGCTGGTGAAAGAAACGGATTATATAGTATCCGATAATATTGTTACCATTTTAAGTTCCTATCTGGCAGGTAAATCTGTTGGCAAATTACGATTAACCTTTGATTTCAGCGAAGGGAATGATCCTGCTTTTACAATTACCATAACGGATAGTTCTGTTATACCAACAGGAGATCTAAAAGTCCAGGCGTATAATATGAATACAACCGAAACCGTAAACAGCATTGCAGCAAAAATCAGACTGAATAATACGGGAACCGGGGACATCAGCCTTTCTGATGTTAAATTAAGATATTATTACACGATTGATGGAGAGAAAGAACAGCAATTCTGGTGCGACTGGTCTTCTGCGGGAACCGCCAATGTGACAGGAGCCTTTGTGAAAATGAAAGAGGGAAAAAGCGGTGCCGACTATTATCTGGAAATTGGCTTTAATAAAGCATCAGGTACCCTTTCTGCAGGGAAATCCGTGGAATTGCAGGTGAGGTTTTCCAAGTCAGACTGGACGAATTATATCCAGGCAGATGATTATTCCTATCAGGGAACCGGTACGTCTTATGCCGACAGCGATAAAATAACCGCTTACCTGGCAGGAAATCTGCAGTGGGGGATAGAACCTTAATTATTTGTGCAGAGTTCAGAAGTGATTTTTTTAGGAAAGGAGCGCAGTCTGTTTGCGCTCCTTTCCTTATCTTGTCGTGCGGGATGACATATGAAAGATTTTCAATTTGTCTAATTTGCCAAACCCAAATCCCATGCCTTCCACAAAATGGTAATAAAAGGCATAAAAAATAACACAGTAAAGCTTATAATTTAGTCATACATCATCAAACATGTAATAAAAAGCATATTTTTTCAAAGCTGGGATAATTTTAATTAGTCACGTTGCATGATAGACTACTCATGTTGAGATGAAACATATTGTTTGCGGTACTGAAGCGGAGATATCAGGACTTTCTCACGAAATACCTTAATAAAATTATTGACATTGATATAACCTACCTGTTCAGCGATTTCTGAAATGGACTCGTCGGTGGTGATCAGTAGTTTTTTTGCCTCGGTGATCCGAAAAAGCAGAAGGTATTCCTTAAAGGTTATCCCCACAATATCCTTAAAGGCAATGGAAAGTGTGTGACTGCTGATATAGTTCTGGTCAGCGATTTCCTGCAAAGTGACTTTTTGTGAAAAATTACTGCTGATATATTGCTGTGCATTCAGTACAGCTGCAGAGATGTTACTTTGACTGCGGAGCGGAAAATAGAGCGGGTGCATGCGGTATAATTCGATTAGTATGGCGACCACCAGAGAGGTACTGCGGGATACATAGAAATCGTATTGATTTTTATATTCGGCGGCTAAATGAATGAAGAGCGGCAGTATGGTGTCATATGCCTGATCGCTGAGCTCAATGGCATGACAAAACTCCTTGGGGCGCTGAATGAAAATGGAACAGAGTTCCACATCTTTTATACTGGACATGATTAATTCACTGGACATGGACGCAATATAGCGTGTATATGGTTCTTGTTTGATAATAAAGTCATGTCTTTCCAGACGGCTGATAAAAAGCAGCGATTTTTCTTTTAAGACATAAGATTTATGATTGATCTGGACTTGTGAGGAGCCTCCCGTGACTAAAATCATCTGGTATTCAAAATGTGCCGATGGCTTAAACAGAATATGATCCAGGGAATCCGAGTAATAACAGCTGACATTTGGTATATGCGTGCATATCATAGTTTCACCTCAAAAAGATAATTTAAAATAATTATGTAAAGTCCTTTGTCAGTAGCCATTATAGCCTACTTTTAAAAGGGAGTCAAATGGAGGGTTCAATGAAAGAAGAAACCAAGGGTTTGGGAAGTGTGTTTTTTGTATTTGCAGGTTACGTGTTAAGTGTTACCGCATTTGTAATTGGCGGAAGTGTAGGCAATCAGTTAAATTTCTGGCATGGGGTTATGGCTTTGCTCACAGGTAATATGGTTTTGGCTTTTTATGCAGGTATTCTGGGGATTATCGGTATGAAGACAAAACGTTCTTCCACAGATATGTTTAAACCAGTATTTGGTATTAAAGGACAGGTTGTTACGTCCAGTATTGTTAGTATCTTTTCACTGGTATTTGTTAGTGTTTACAGCTCTTTGGTGGGCAACATGATGTCTTCCATTTTTGGAATTTCACCTTACATCGGTTTATTTTGTTATTTGATCGTTATTACCTTAATCAATTTAAAAGGATTTACCGGTATGAGCATTTTTAGTAAAATTGGTGTTCCTGTTATTGGATTATTTATTGTGTATGGTATGATAGTTGTAGGCAAAAAGATTGGATTTACCAATGTAACCGCTGCAGTGCCTGTAGCACCGGCATCCTTTTTTACTGTTGTTTCTTTTATATCTGCAAGCTGGATGACTGGAGCAACTTTTAGTTCTGATCTTACACGTTTTGTTAAAAAACCTTCCTACGTATGGTTTGTAACAGTCGGCTCCTTCCTGTGTGTAACAGTCCTGGAAACCGTAGGTCTTATGTGTTCCCTTGGAACTGGAGAAAGCAATTTAGTAACCATACTTGCTAAATTAAATATGTCAGTGGTAGCTTTTGGTATCTATTTATTATTAACAATTACCAGCGGACAAGCAGTTATTTATATAGCAGCATTAGCATTGGAAAATATCACAAAAGTAATTCGCGGAAGAGAAGGAAAAGAAAGTGACGGAAAATTTACAACACAGTTCTTTGTTATTCCCAGCTGTATCTTTGGAGGAATCATTGCGATTATGATGACTGCAAACGATTTTACCTCTACATTTTCCTCATGGCTAGGTATCATTGGAACTGCAATTCCCCCAGTCGGAGGAACGTTAGTAGGACATTTCTTCTTTGTTGACAGAGATTACAAAAAAACATTTGAGAATATGCCAGATTATCGGATCGAAGCGTTTATCGCCTGGATCTTTGGTATTGTTATCTCAAGAACCATTACATTTGGTATCAAACCTTTAAATGGTTTCCTTGCCGCTGTCATTTGCTATACAATTGCAAGAATGATTACCAAAAAAAATAATAAAACAGAGTAAGCGAATAAAAGAACAGGAGTTATTAACATGAAGCATGAAAGATTTAACTATAAAAATTTGGATGAAATAAAAAATAAGGCAAAGGAACTGGGCGTCTATTTACCTTTCGCAGAAACCACATCTATTCTTAAGGAAAAGCTTTTCGTGAGTCATGGTGTTAACTGGGAAAACCGCATGGGAATTGCACCGATGGAAGGTGCAGATTCCCTGCCAAATGGTGCTCCTTCTGAACTGACAACACGCCGTTATGTGCGTGAAGCCATTGGCGGCAGCTCTGTAATCTGGTTTGAGGCTATTTCAATTGTTAAGGAAGGCCGCTCCAGTGCACATCAGCTGATGCTTACAGAAGAGAACTTAGAGGAATATAAGGAATTTACGGAAAAGATTAAGGAAGCTGGAAGAAAGGCAAATGGTTTTGCACCTTATTTAATCATGCAGGCCAATCATAGCGGACGTTATTCCAATCCCGATGGAAAACCAGCCCCTCTCATTGCTTATCGCCATCCGGAGTATGAAAAGCTGCGTAAAGCAGACGATTCCTGTATCGTTACAGACGATTACTTAAAGGGACTGGAAGAAAGCTTTGGAGAAGCAGCTCTGCTGGCTAAAAAAGCGGGATTCGATTCCGTTGATATTAAGTCCTGTCACGGCTACCTGCTGGCTGAACTGTCTTCCGCTTACAACCGGCCAGGTGAGTATGGCGGCAGCTATGAAAACAGAACCCGTATGTTGAAAAATGGAATCGCAGCAGCAAAAGTCTATGAAGACTCTGATTTTAAAGTAACAGCCAGAATTGGTATTTACGATGGATTTGCTTACCCTTATGGCTTTGGAGTAAAGGAAGGCGAAGGAAATGTACCTAATCTGGAAGAGCCAATCCGCCTGATCCGTGAGCTGAAAGTGGATTATCAGATTGATATGGTAAACTTAACTATGGGAAATCCTTATGTAAGCACCCATGTAACAAGACCTTATGATGCCGGAAAATACATACCAGATGAACATCCTCTTTTGGTATTGCAAGAATGATTAATGGAATCGGCGAAGTTAAAAAAGCAGTTCCTGATATGATTATTTCTGCATCTGGTCCGTCTTATTTAAGACAGTATTCCGATTTGCTGTCAGCCGGTGCAATTGAAGAGGGATTGTGCGATCATATGTTATTTGGACGTATGTCATTTGCCAATCCGGAATTCCCGAAACAGATCATGGAGACAGGAAGATTTGATGCAAAACAGGTCTGCGTTGCCTGCGGTAAGTGCGGTGACTTAATTCGTGCAGGGAAACATACCGGCTGTATCGTGCGGGATTCAGCTACTTATTTAAAATATTACAGAGAATTTCAGGAAGAGAACAAATAACATGATGAAAAAAGTAGCAATTGTAACAGGTGGAAGCAGAGGAATTGGTTTTTCCATTGCCAGACAGCTTGGAGTGGATGGGTATCGGATCGTCATACTTGCCACTGGAGAAGCGGGCAGATACCAGGAAAACTTTCACCTTTTAGATGAGTTGGAGATTGAATGGCACTATGTACAGGGAAGCATTGACTCCACAGAAGATCGAAAACGACTGGTGGAAGAGACTGTCAGCCGTTTTTCCAGAATCGATGTGCTGGTAAACAATGCAGGAGTCGCGCCCCTGGAACGAAACGATTTACTGGAAATGACAGAAGAAAGCTTTGACCGTGTGATTGGGATCAACACAAAGGGAACCATGTTTTAACCCAGTTAGTTGCCAGACAGATGATAAAGCAGGAACGGCTGGGCATGAAACAGGGGACCATCATCAATGTTGGTTCCTGCTCCGCAGAAGTAACTTCTACTTCCAGAGGCGAATACTGTGTGTCCAAAGCGGGAGTAGCCATGCTGACCCAGCTTTTTGCAGACCGTCTCGCGTCAGAAAACATTCTGGTACACGAGGTTCGTCCCGGTGTCATCGCAACTGATATGACAACTGCCGTGAAAGGAAAATACGATAAGCTGCTGGACGATGGAGTATTCCCCATTAAACGTTGGGGAACACCAGAAGATGTGGCCAATATGGTCAGCGTATTCTGCTCAGACAAAGTACTGTATACAACGGGAAACTATATTGATGTTGACGGTGGATTTCATATAAAAAGGCTGTAATTTAGAAAAACAAGAGGTTTTTTATGGAAATAAATAAGACGTTAATTCAGGAAATGGAGTTTCATACCGTTGTGGTTGGAACCGGTGCGGCTGGATTCAATGCAGCTTCCCGTTTAAAGCAGTATGGTGTCAATGATATAGCCATTATTGTGGAACAGGTCAATGCAGGAACTTCAAGAAATACAGGTTCAGATAAACAGACTTATTATAAATTGTCATTGGCAGGAAAAGACGAAGATTCCGTGTTAAATCTTGCAGAAGATCTGTTTGCCGGTCAATGTGTGGATGGGGATGTGGCGTTATGCGAAGCCGCCCTTTCTACATTATCCTTCTATCGGCTGGTGGAACTTGGAGTCCCATTTCCCTGTACAGAATTTGGGGAATACGTTGGATATAAGACGGACCATGACAGAGGCAGACGGGCCACCAGTGTGGGACCCTACACCTCTAAAATCATGACCCAGCAGATTGAAAAGGACGTACGGAGCAAACAGATCCAGATTCTTGACAGACTTCAGGTCATTCACATAATGGTAGAAGAAAATGAAGTATGCGGAGTACTGTGTCTGGATTTGAAGAGCAAAGATGAATTACATTATGTTATTATCTGGTGTCAGAATATTGTATACGCTACCGGCGGACCAGCCGGGATGTATCACGACAGTGTTTATCCTGAATCCCAGCTTGGAAGTTCAGGAATTGCTTTCGCAGCCGGAGTAAGAGGAAAGAATCTTACAGAATGGCAGTTTGGAATGGCATCGCTTCAGCCGCGGTGGAATGTAAGCGGTACCTATATGCAGGTGCTTCCAAGGCTGGTTTCAACTGATTCAGATGGAACTGATGAAAGAGAGTTTTTACTGGATTATTTTGATTCAAAAGAAGAGATGTTATCACTGCTGTTCTTAAAAGGATATCAGTGGCCATTTGATACAAATAAGATATTTGGCGGTTCTTCCATTATAGATTTGTTGGTTTATCAGGAAACGATAATAAAGAAACGGCGAGTTTTCTCGACTACCGGAAAAATCCTGGAGATCAGGAGATTGTATTTGAGAAATTATCATCAGAGGCTTATGAGTATTTAAAGAATGCTGATGCCTGTTTTGGAACTCCAATACAAAGACTGGAACAAATGAATGAACTGGCAATTCACTTTTACCAGGAACATGGAGTGGATTTATACCAGGATAAACTGGAAATAGCTATCTGTGCACAGCATAACAATGGGGGTTTGGCAGTAGATCATCACTGGCAGACTAATGTGAAAGGTTTTTTTGCTGTAGGTGAAGTTGCAGGAACCCACGGTGTAACAAGACCGGGAGGATCTGCCTTAAATGCCGGACAGGTAGGATCTACCCGTGCTGCGGAGTACATTGCTCATGATAAAAATATAAGCACTGGAAGAATGAACGACAGTATGAAAAACGCCTGCAGAGAAAGAGCAGAGCAGGTGATACAATTATTGGCCGGAGCAAATCATGGTACAAAAAGTTTATCAGAAGCATGGAAAGAGGCAACCAGGCGAATGAGTCAGTGCGGAGGCATGATCCGTAATAAAGAGGAAGTAAAAAAAGCTCTTGATGAGACGGAATATGTACTGATCAATTATCTGCAATATGTCTCTGTAACAAATATCAGTCAGGCGTCCTTGTTTTATCACCTGTATGATACTTTGCTGGCACAGAAAGTTTATCTGACCTCCATGTATGATTACCTGATGAGGAAGGGCGGAAGCAGAGGATCAGCCCTTTACACATCAAGTACAGGCAAAAAAGCCGGGAGAAAAGATGCCGGATTTGTTTACATGTGAGCTGGACCAGGGAAAGTTTGGAAAAGTAGTTCAGGAAACTTATATGAAAGATGGTGTATGTTTTTGTGAATGGAGACCGGTAAGAGGCATTCCTGACGTTGATTATTTCTTCGAGACACAATGGAAGCATTACCGGGAGAGAATGGGATCGATTTAAGAATCCTGGACATAAAATTACCTGCTTACGTATAGAGAGGAACAGTGCTGTTATGAGACAGTCCTGTTCCTCTCTTTTATGGAAAGGCATATATTTGTGTTCTGGATTTGCCGAAATTTATCCTTTAACGGTTAAACGTATCGGTAAATGCATCCAGTGTTCTGTAATAAGAAGCCTTTGGAGTCCAAATATTTGAGAAAAGCAGCGGACTCTTATCCTTTCTCCAGGAGATATCATCTGACATTCCCCACCAGGTGAAACCTGTGATATTGCCGCCTTCCTTTTTCACTTCGCAGACTGCCTTCATAACGTCATATACATAAGCAGCCTGTTCTGATTCAGATTTGGCACCAGCATCAAATTCTGTAATCTGGATCTCTAACCCAGCATTCTTAAATTTGGTATAGGCCTGTTTGAAATAGGAAGCACTTGGGAAGGTTGATTCAAGGTGAGCCTGTCCGCCAACACCGTTGCATATTTTCTTCTCTGCATTGATAAACTGAATCATTTTTACAATATTGTCAGCTTCCATATACTCGTTATAATCATTATAGAATAAGCTGACCTTATCAGTCAGTTTAAAATAACTTAATGTTTCATTGGCATAACGGAAAGCAGTTTTTACAAATTGAGGACTTGTTGAAACACCACCATAAATTCTTACCCAATCTGAATTTGCCGGAGAATGCAGATATTCATTAACAACATCCCATGCGTATACCACACTGCCGTATTCACTCAGATAGACGTGATTCATCACTGTCTTTATATAAAACTCCATACGTGCATTCATTGTGTTCTGATCCACATAATTTGCGCCGGCGTTATAGCCTGAGCGGAACAGCCAGGTTGGAGTCTGACCATGCCATACAAGAGTGTGGGCACGTACTCCCAGGCCATTTTCGTAGCAGATTTTTAATACTTTATCTACCGTATTAAAATTGATTCTTGGTACGGTAGTTTCTGTATAGTTGCTGGGAATGTAATATCCTAAGGATTTTGCTTCTGCCACTGAAATTAAATTAGGTGAACCGCCAAGCAGTGCATCTGGTTTCATCTCATTTTCAAGCGTGATACTGTTGTACCTTTGCTTGATCAGATTTAAGGTGGAAGCGTTTTGCAACTGGGCCAACGTTACGCAGGTTCCTGACCTCTGGAATTTGGTCCCATATGTATTTAATAAAGTCTGGTCGGCGGTTGCTGCCTGGGTAACTCCTAATGATGAAGCGGTAAGTGCAATTGCAGATATAACAGTTAAAAGCCTTTTTGTAAATGTTCTTTTCATTTAATTACCCCCTTGTATTTTGATTGATTATTTAAAAGATTCCTTGAAATTTTTTCTCTAAAATAACAGGTATTGTATCTCTTGTATTTTTGATTTCACTCCCTTCTTACCCAGTGTTTTTTAGATACTCTATTTCAAAGTTTCCTTTTTGGTTTATTTAAGTTGTTACTAATTTACCATATTAACTCCATTTTATTAGTAATATGTAACTATTACGACACTGTTCGTCATTTTTTCGTTCCTTTCTGTGTGAAACCAGGGAAAAAATGATTGAAGTGAGATTAAAGAAAATTCATATTTGATATAAATTAGTGCAAGTTGTTCTTTGCAATCCTTTGGGATATAATGAATCTATGAAATACGATTTGCATTTCCAGGGGGATACATGTATGCAGATTTTAACCAATCAATTCCAAAAAGAGTTGAAAGAACATGGGGACTATCAATTTCCATTACTAATTAGTAATGAAAAACTATCGAAATATGACTCAAATTCATTCCTTTGGCACTGGCATCCTGAGATTGAACTTACACTGATTACTCAGGGGCAGATGATATATGAGATTAATAATGAAGAGTTTCATCTTTATCAGGGAGAGGCGCTTTTTGGTAATACGGGAGTACTTCACGCAGGCCGCATGTATGAAAATATGGATTGCGAGTATGTATCAATTACATTCGATCCCAGGTTGATTTATTCTTATGAAAACAGTATTTTCTACTTAAAATACGTATCCCCATTCATTCAGAATCTTTCTTTATTCTCTGTTTGTTTTGATTTAACTAAGTCCTGGCACAAAGAGATCATAAAGATTCTGAATGAACTTGTCACCATTTATCGGCAGAAACAGGATACCTATGAAATAGACGTTCTGATCAAAGTGCTTGAATTTTGGAAAGTGCTATATCTAAATTATGATTCGACCCAGACAATTACAACACCGGAACAGTATAATTATGAAAGAATCAGAAGCATTTTATCATTCATTGAAGAGAATTACAGCCATAAAATAACGTTGGAGGAGATTGCAGATCATATCCATATCTGTAAAGGGGAATGCTGCAGGATTTTTAAGCAGTATATGAAGATTCCTCTCTTTAAGTTCATATTAGAATATCGGATAGAAAAAAGCTTAAAGGATCTGGTGGCTTCCAATGATTCCATTGGAGATATTGCTGCAAAGGCAGGCTTTGGCGATTCCAATTACTATTCTCATACATTTTACAAAGTGAAGGGATGTTCCCCAACCGAATATCGCAAAAAGGCCCTGAATCATCATAAATAGTTTTCAACTAAATTCTGAATATATTACACGTTCTCCCTATTTTGTTTAAGGTTTGAGTGTTTAAAGACCTGTAAAATTAAGCTAACGGAAAAATCAATCATGGAATGAGTGATCATGGAAGGAGCTATCATGGGGGAATATAAAGGGGTAGAGGATTCAGAAATTCTTATAAGCATTCTGGTTGCTGTTTACAATATGAAGGATACGATTGACAGATGTATCCAATCCTTAATCAATCAGACATTGGATGATATTGAAATAATAATCGTAGATGATGGATCAACCGATGGATCTGGGGAAATTTGTGACCGGTATGCCTCAGAGGATAGGCGTATCAAGCTTTTTCATCAAAGGAACCAGGGGTTATCAGCAACCAGAGAAGTTTGTTTAAAAAATGCATCAGGTCAATATATCAGTTTTGTTGACAGTGATGACTGGTGTGAACTGGATATGTGTGAAAAGCTGTATGAAGAAGCCATTCGATCATCCGCGGATCTGGTATTCTTTTCTGCCTGCAGGCATCGTCAGGATGGAGTTGCCATTATATGCAATCTCCCCTTGCCCGTTGGTCTGTACAAAATCTCAGATTTATATGATTGCTACATTCTTCCTCTATATGGTGATGTACAGAAGGACCAGTTAATCACCACAGGTTACATCTGGTGCTGCCTGTTTAGAAGAGAAATGATAGATGGCATAAAGTTTTACAAAAATATCTTCCTGCATGAAGATGAGATTATGATTCTTCAGCCCTTTATAAGGGCAGACTGCTTATACATAACGGATCGACCCTTCTATCACTACAACAGAATGTCCTCTAATTCCTTGAGTAAGCGGTCTACATACTGGAATAATTATTGGGATAATATAATTGAGGTATTTAAAGCTAAGAAGGAATTTGCAGAAGTTCTATTTGAAGATGAGAATAGATATATGGGAAGATTAAGCACTTCTTTACATTTGAAATTTCTAAGAAGCATAAGAAATGAGACCCATCATGAGAATCCAGCCGGGTTCTGGGGCGGACTATTTAATGTATATAAACTAAGAAATAAAGCATTCTTATTTGAAAATAAAAAATATTTGTTGAAAAATGAATTTACACCAGCTGAAAAAATACTGATTAAACTAATAGAGTTAAGACTGTATTTCGCAGTGTATTTTTACTATGCGTTGGTCTGCGGCCGTATGCGGAAGTTTCAGGAAAAAACAAAAAATTAGTATATAGAGAAAGCCTCTGCATTGGTACTCAATGGGAGGCTTTCTTAGATCGTTATTTAATTAAATGTAACTTATCAGCTGCCCGGTATAAGGTGCGGCCGGCAGGGAATTCCGTTAATTCCTCTCCGCTGATTCCGCCGAATTTCAGTATCAGATAAAAATAAGCGAAGACAGAAGCCGTAATTGCCAAAAGTACAGAGATAGAATTAATTCTGATAACGAAATAAATTCCATGATAAACAGCATAGCAGATCACTCCCATGATAACAGAACATAAGAATGGTTTCAGGAAAATCTTGGTTTTATTTTCTCTGTAACTTAAATACTTATTCAGAGCGAAGCTATTTAAAATCATCACGATAAGAGGAAGAGTGATATTTCCAATAATCAAGGAGTATATTCCCAGATTAAAATGATTTAAACAGAGATAGACCACACCGATATGAATGATCAGGCCTATTGCTGAATTTATAACTGGAATTTTCATCTTATTAATCCCTTGTAAGGTGGAACTGGTAATGGTTGAATAAGCATAAAACAGAATGGCGGCTGCACCGGTTAATAACAAATTTCCGCCTAATATCACGTTATATCTGGGAAACAGAATGCTTAAAACTGGCTTTCCCAGAACCATTAATCCAATTGCACTTGGAAAGGCAATGTTCATATTAAAAAGGATTGCGCTTGATATTTTCTTCCTGGTCTCATGGTACTTTTTATTGGTATGTGAGCTTACAATACTTGGAATCATGGAACCCCCAAAGGAACTGGAGATGGCAATCGGAACACTGATTAACAGCTTATAAAGTGTGCTGTAGTTACCCTGAAGAATACTGATGTCAGTTTCAGAAAAACCTTTCCGTCCCATGATATTATTAAACAATGATATATCAATGACGCCATTTACCTGATAGACTGTCTGGCTTAATATAATGGGAATTACCGTTATAAAAATGGACTGATATATGATTTTAATACTGTCGGTGGGTTCTGCTTCATATTTTCTCATCTGCCTTCGGATATTGGGAGAATACAAAACAAATATAAAGATAAGAAACAGCAATCCGGATAATGCGCCGATGCAGGTTCCCAGTGTACCTCCGGCAGCTCCCCAGGCGGCCACTTCAGGAGAGGAACTGTTTATACTGATTAAATAACTGGCAGCTGCGATACTGACAACTGCATTTATGATCTGCTCAATTACCTGGGAAACAGCTGTTGGAACCATGGTACTCTTTCCCTGAAAAAAGCCTCTAAACACACCCATTACGGAAACAATAAAAATCGTAGGAGCTAATATTTTCAGTGATTTGGATACTCCCGCGTATTTGTTTAACAGGCTGCTTTCAATCCAGGAGGCATTAAAATATAGAAAAAGACTTGCTGTTAAACCCACTATAATTGAAAAAATGAAACAGTTGAGGAGGTAAATGTTGGCGTTTTTATACCTTCTTTGTATCAGTTTTTCAGATATTAATTTTGAGACAGCCAATGGCATGCTATATGAAGATAATATAAGTATAATATTATAAATTTCAAAAGCGGCAGAATAGATGCCCATGGCTTTTTCTCCAATAATATTAGCCATGGGAATTCTGTAAATTAACCCGATTATGCGTACGGTAATTGATGCAACGGCTAAAATACTGCCCTGCTTAATAATGCTGTTTCTGTTTTCTTTCTGGTTTGTCATATTAATTCTATTCCTCTGTCATATTTACTTCAATGCTTTGTATGATAAACTTCGATGCTGTACTATCTTACATCAATTGTGCAGTTATTACAATCCTGATATCGTTTCTGTATTCCCCCATTTTCTTTTACGCTGTGAATCCAATCAGCCTCATATAATAAAATATCTTCAATATATTTAGAAAAAATAAAAATAATTTACATGTAGCTAAAATGATACTTGAGCTCTAAGTGAAAATATTGTATAATATACACAAAAATAGAAAGGGAGATCAAAGATAAGTGTATGAAAAGACCAAATACATCAGATATCCAGTTTAACACCCCGTTTATACGTCAGCGTGCGGATCCGTTTATATGCAGACATGAAGACGGAACCTATTATTTTACTGCCTCAGTACCTGAATACGACAGAATTATTTTGCGCAGCGCAGATACGGTTATGGGGTTACAGACTGCAAAAGAGCATGTGATATGGTACAGACACGAAAGTGGGGAGCAAAGCCTCCACATATGGGCGCCGGAGATTCACTATTTAAATGGCTGCTGGTACATCTATTATGCTGCCGGTGAAAGAGAGAACAAGTGGAAGATCAGACCTTATGTCCTGCAGTGTACGGGCTCGGATCCTGTAAATGACAAGTGGAACGAGTTAGGCAGGGTGCAGGCATCAAAGGAGGATCTTTTCACATTTCAGGATTTTTCTCTGGATGCAACTGTATTTCAGCATGAGAAAGAATACTACATGGTCTGGGCAGAGAAAACCGGAACCGGGAAAAAGATATCCCAGCTGTATCTGTCTAAGATGGAGAATCCCTGGAAATTGTCAGGAGAACATATCCTGCTGTCCACACCGGATTATGACTGGGAGAGAAGGGGATTCTGGGTAAACGAGGGACCGGCGGTTTTAAAGCATGGCGGCCGGATTTATCTGACTTGTTCCGCCAGTGATACGGGAAGGAATTACTGCATGGGCATGTTAACACTTGATGAGTCTGGTGATGTGATGGATCCCCATGCATGGAAGAAATGCCGAAAGCCTGTTTTAGTAACGGACGAAACAAAGCACATCTATGGACCTGGTCATAATTCTTTTGTAAAAGCAGAAGATAATGTCACTGATTATTGCATCTATCATGGGAGAGAGTATGGTGAAATAGATGGAAATCCTCTGTATGATCCAAACCGGCATACGATGATCATGAATGTGAGATGGAATGAAGAAGGGGAACCAGTGTTTTCTTTTGGGGTATAATTTTTTGCCTGAATGTTTAGTAAAAACTAAAATAATTCAATATAATGTAAAGGAGAAATGATATGAGACGTAATTTAACTGTTTTCCTGGCTGGTGCCGTAACGGTGGCTATGATTTTATCTGGATGCAGTGCCAAAACTGGAGCAGATCCAAAAGCAAATACCGATGTACAGGAATCAGCATCAGAAGATAACAAAGAAGTGGTGAATACAGTTGGGCCGGATTCCGGTACACACCTTAATATGTGGTCATTTGCTGAGCTGCATAACACATTTTACGCGGATATGGTGGAACGTTGGAATAAAGAGAATCCTGACCGTCAGATTCAGGTAACCTTTACGACTTATCCATTTTCCGATATGCATAATAAACTGATTATGGCATTACAGACCGGACAGGGAGCGCCGGATCTCTGTGATGTGGAGATTGGTCAGTTTCCAAACTTTCTTCAGGGGGATGTACAGCTTTATCCATTAAACGATGCAATAAAGCCGTATCAGAATGATCTGGTACCTTCCAGATTAGATGTTTATTCAAAAGATGGTAATTACTATGGTGCGCCTACCCATGTAGGAGCTACAGTTATGTATTACAATACGGAAATACTGGATCAGTATGGAATTGATTATACAAAAATAAAGACATGGGATGATTACACCGAGGCCGGAAAAAAATTAAAAGAGGCGTCAGACGGAAAGGTGAAGCTGACCAGTGTGGATACTGGTGGCGTTGACTGGCTGACTGTTGCCATGTCTGAATATGGGGAAGACTGGGCAGCTAATAAGGACGGCACCCTGAATGTGGAACTTGAATCTGTGAAAAATATGCTTACCATGCAGCAGGCCTGGTTAAAAGACGGGATTGCCATGGTCTCACCAGCTGGTATTGTGGATTTGGAGGAGGGGTTCCAGAATATCCTGGATGGTAATATTGCTTCTTTTCCCAAGGCGTTATGGTTTATGAGCCGCTTTGTTAATTATATGCCTGAGATGAAAGGGAAGATAGCACTGGCTCCACTGCCGGTATTTGAAGAAGGTCAGAACCGGTCAGTAGGAATTGGAGGAACAGGAACTGTAGTAACGAAACAGTCTTCAGATCCAAAGCTGGCAGCAGATTTTATTACATATGCCAAGTGCTCTTCAGAAGGAAGCCGCCAGATCTGGGAGCAGCTCGGATTTGATGTATGCAATACAGACTTATGGACGGATGCTACAATAACCAATGATTCCTCCAATCAATATATCAGTTTTTTTAAGACGAATCCCTTTGATGTTTTAAATGAGGTTAAATCAGAAATCAACACCTTAAGTATTACAAAGATGACTCCTGCAATAAATGATTATTTCTGTACAACTACCTTAAACCAGGTATTACAGGACGGTAAGGATGTGGATGAGGCTTTAAAGGAAGCCCAGGATTATCTGGAATTGGAGCAGTAGTTCTGTTACGCTTCACCATTGGAGGGGGTTGAATGAAAATAAAACGGATTTTCTATTCGCAAAAAGCAGCTCCATTTCTATTTGTGCTGCCATTTTTATTGAGTTTTACTGTGTTTTGGATTTATCCTCTGTTCAGCACGGTTAAAATGAGTTTTCAGAGTATTCTTCCAGGTCAGATTGAGTGGATCGGTCTTACAAATTATGAGAAGCTGTTGAAAGATACCACGTTTCACACTGCAATCAGAAACAGTCTTACCTATATGTTTTTTTCTATTGCTTTGCTGATTCCATTTCCCATGTTGTTTGCTGTTCTAATGGATAGCAATCTGGTAAAGGCAAAAGGATTATGGAAAGGGGCTTTATATTTACCAGCCCTGACATCAGTGGTGATTTCAGGCACTTTATTCCGCCTGATGTTTTCCGAACTTCCGACGGGTCAGATGAATGTCTTTTTAAACTTTCTGGGAAAGGCACCCATTCCCTGGCTGAAAGAAAGAGGAGTCGCCATGTGCGCGCTTTTAACCCTTTGCTGCTGGAGGTGGACCGGCGTAAATATGCTGTATTTTCTGTCTGGCCTTAAAAGCATTGATACCACCCTGTATGAATCAGCATCCATAGACGGTGCATCGGCATGGAACAAATTCCGTTATATTACCATACCTTTGCTGAGACCCACCACCATCTACGTACTGACCATCAGTGTTTATGCCGGACTGTCCATGTTTTGGAGAGCTTTATGCTGTGGGCAGGAAATTCTTCGCCTAAAAATATTGGGCTGACCATTGTGGGATATCTTTATAAAAGGGGAATTGAAAAGAATCAGATGGGATATGCCTCAGCTGTGGGTCTGACTCTCCTTGGAATGGCACTCATTATAAATGTGGTTCAGCTGATTCTTAACGGAACCTTTAAAAAGGAGGAAAATTAATTATGAATAATAATAAGAAAAAACTCCTTTCAGCAGTGTCAACGGCAGCCTTTGCATTCCTCAGCCTATTAGTACTGTTTCCTGTACTGGCAGGCTTTCTGGCTTCTTTTCGGCCAGGAAGAGAATTGATCCGCCGCGGACTTAGCATTAACCTGGATTTTTCCACAATGTCATTTAACAATTACACCTATCTTTTTTCCTGGAATGCGGATTCAAAAAAGTATTTTATGTGGTTTAAAAACAGCATGGTACTGACTCTGCTTTCCGTAGTACTGACGCTGATTATCTGCTATTTTGTAGCTTATGGACTGACCATGTATAACTATCGGCTGAAGAATGTGTTGTTCTTTCTGGTAATTGCAACCATGATGGTCCCGTTCGAAATTTTGATGCTGCCTCTGTATCAGGAGATGATCGATTTAAAACTGATTGATACCACTGCCGGCGTAATTCTTCCCGGGTTATGCAGCGCATCTACCATCTTTTTTTCTTCCGTCAGTATATGGTTTCTCTGCCAAAGGAACTGCTGGATGCCGGAAGGATCGATGGAGCCACAGAGTTTGGAATCTGTGTGAAGATCATGATGCCCTTAACCAAACCTGCATTTGCGGCCATGGGGATCTTATGTGCTATGGGATCATGGAATAATATGCTATGGCCAATGATGGTTTACCGGAGTTCCAATCAATTCACATTGCCAATTGGCCTGAATACTTTGCTGACCCCTTACGGCAATAATTATGATTTATTAATTGCAGGATCCATGTTTGCGATTTTACCGGTATTGATCGTATTCTTATGCTTTCAGAACTATTTTATTGAAGGTATGACAGCCGGAGCAGTAAAGGGGTAATTAAATGGGCGATGGAAAAAAACGTATAAAAGCAGTTAAATATGGAGCTATAGTTATGGTTATGGTTATGGTTCTGCTGGTATCTGGGGGAGTCGCTGCCTTGGCAGGGGGAAGAAGTAAATTACCTGATCGGGTATCTGTACACGATCCATCCATAGCAAAGGCCAGAAACGGAGAATATTATATATTTGGTTCTCATCTTGCAGGCGCGAAATCAAAAGATCTGGTGGACTGGACATCTCTGGGCGGCGATTATGACAATGTTACCAATAACTGGATTTTTGGAAATGTAAAAGAGAACCTGGCAGAATCTTTTCGCTGGGCAGGCTATGATGATGGAGACTGCTCAGGTGGGAAATATGCCGTATGGGCGCCGGATGTGATCTGGAATCCCTATTATAAAAAACAGTGACGGCACAAAAGGGGCATATATGATTTATTACAGTGCCTCCGCCACATGGCGCCGCTCCTGTATTGGTTATGCAGTATCACAGGATATAGAAGGACCCTATACCTATGTCAGTACAGTTATCTATTCCGGTTTTACGAAAGACGGAAAGCCGGACGGGAAAAGTCAAAGAAATACCAGATGGGATACGGATGCCATACATATTAAAAAGCTGATTGATTCCGGAATATTGAAAGATGGATTAAACCCGAAGTGGTTTACCGGGGAAGAGTGGAATCACAACTATTGTCCAAACGCCATTGATCCGGCACTGTTTTTTGACAAACAGGGTCAAAGGCTCTATATGGTTTATGGTTCCTGGTCCGGAGGTATCTATTTGCTGGAACTGGACAGAGAGACAGGAGAGGCAAAATACCCGGGAACAGATTTTCAGGATACAATAAGCGGAAATTATGTGGACCGGTATTTTGGTACCCACCTTGCTGGAGGAAATCATCAGTCAGGAGAAGGACCGTATATTGTATATGATGCCGCCGCCGGATATTATTATTTATATGAGACATACGGAGCGTTAACAGCCAATGGTGGATACAACATGCGACTGTTCCGGTCAAAGGAAGTCACCGGGCCTTATCTGGATGCAGCAGGCAATCATGCGGCGGACAGTAATAGAAACAATGATTCCTACGGCATTAAGCTGATTGGTAATTATAAGTTTTCCGGAGCCAGTGTGGGCTATAAAGCGGCCGGTCACAACTCAGCATTAATTGACGAAGATGGACAGCATTATCTGATTTACCATCAGAGATTTGATCAGGGTACCGAGTATCATGAAGTCCGGGTTCACCAGCAATTTCTTAATCAGAATGGCTGGCCGGTAACGGCTGTATTTGAAAACCGGAATGAAACGGCGGGTCATTACCGGGATAGTGAGCTTATAGGCAGATATGAATTTATCAATCATGGATCGGACACCTCCCCCCAGGCTTAGCAGCCCGGAATCAATTACTTTGATGAAAGATGGAAAAATTAAAGGTGACAGGGAAGGAACGTGGGAAAAGACAAAAGGGGACCGGTATGATTACATCACCGTTAGGATGGACAATACGGAGTATCATGGCGTATTCTTTAAACAGCATAACGAAAAAATGGATTCAGAGCAGGTGATGACTTTTACTGCCATCGGGAATAATAACACCAGTATATGGGCGAGCAGGGTAAAGTGAGCCGTTTGGTTCATTAAAAAACAGTATTGTATGAAAACAAGAATTCATGTATGATGATAGTTAGAATAAAGAGAAGGTTTTCATAGTATACTGCTCATCTGCGTGAAAGGATTTGCTATGCTGCATATTAAGAGTGTTGAGGAAGGGCTGAAGATTGTGGCTCTGGGATCGGAATTAAGAATAAATATTATAAAGCTTCTAATTGAGCACACCGAGTTAAACATGAATGAACTGGCATCCAGTTTAGGAGTGACCAATGGAGCTTTGACCAGTCATATTAAGAAACTGGAAGACTGTGGACTGATATGTGTAATTTCAGAGCACAATGGTCACGGGAACCAGAAAATATGCCGTGTCAATGTGGATAAACTGTTGGTGGATATTGCTCCAAAACAAAGTGACGATGGGAAAAACACCTATACCACGGATATTAAAGTGGGATATTTTACGGATTATGAGGTTCTGCCTACATGCGGTCTGGCCAGCAGCCAGGCAATTATTGGAGAGGTAGATGATCCCCGCTATTTTGCTCACCCGGACCGGTATCAGGCTGACATTGTCTGGTTTACAAAAGGATACATTGAATATGTAATTCCGAATCTGCTGCCTCCGCTTCAAAAAATAGATCAGATTACATTTTCTGTGGAAATCGGGAGTGAAGCGCCTGGAATTAACAATGACTGGCCTTCCGATATTACCATCAGCATCAACAATGTAGAACTGGGAACCTGGACCAGTCCAGGGGGGATTTCGGTGATGTTCCAGGAATTTTCACACCAGACTGGTGGTTCCCCAACTGGAATCAGTATGGTCTGCTTAAGATGGTTGTGGTCAATCAGTTTGGAACCTTTATTGATGGTTTAAAGATATCTTCCGTCACCATTGATGATTTTAAACTGGATAAACGCAGCCCCATAAAATTAAAATTCCAGGTAAAGGAAGACGCAGTAAATGCAGGCGGCTTAACCATATTTGGCAGTAGTTTCGGTAACTATAACCAGGACATTAAAGTACGGGTTCACTATAGCCCTGTAAAAGGAAAACGCGAAGATTAATATAGGGAACGTAAAAATACCGGGAAATGATTGTATGAAGGATATCATTTCCCGGTATTTTTATTTCACATTTGCCATTTTATTTAATTCATTTGTTAAAGCTAAAACCTCTTCAATGCTTGCAGTTGTCTCCTCAATTCCTGATGACTGCTGTTCTGTATTTTTCATGGTTGAATTGGAAAACTGCAGTGTCTTTGTGATTGATTTTTGTACGTCTTCGGTCAGCTGTACCACCTTTGTTGCAGTATCTTTTGAATTCTGAGAAAGCTTTTGTATCTCTGTGGCAACCACAGCAAAGCCCTTTTCCAGCCTCACCGGCCCGTGCAGCTTCAATGGAAGCGTTAAGTCCTAACAGCTTGGTCTGATCTGCAATGCTCTTAATTGAGTTGAGAATGACGTTGATCTGTTCGGATATCTGTTTTACATTTAAAATCTCTTTGTTCAGTTCATTCTGATTTTCATTGACCTGTATGGATGAGGAAGCAAGCTCTTCCATGGTTGCCTCAATCACGGTAAACTGATCTACTAAATCCTTGCTCATTGATTTTAACTTATATTTCTGATAGCCGATCTGGGAAAGGGAGTTAGCAACGATAAAAAGTACTTCTGCTGCTGCCTGTATGCTTTTTTCTGAGGTAACCTTCACTTCATGAAGTGCATTTATGTATTGATCTTCATTGACTCCGATTTCTCTTGCAACCCGACGGAATTCATCTTCATTTGGCTTGCCGCTTAAGGTCTGTCCGCCGAGAATTGTTCCGATTAATTCCCCTTCCACCATGATTGGAGCTGCAAAATCGATCAGCCCTGAATGGCATTTAAAAATGTAGGGTCTCCCGGTTCTGGCTGCTTCCTGACCGCCTCTTTTATGGGATGCAGCACACCGGTCGTCTCCGGTTTTTGTTGAATGGGTGTAATTTGCGCAGATTCTGGTATAGGAACTTGGATTTGTAACAGGATTTCCCTCCCGGTCCACCGCAACGCTGGCCAGATTCATACTAACTGCAAAATTATCAAGGAATTTTTGCAGCAGACTGATCTCCATTACATCTGAGAGATTGATTTCTGAAAGTGTTTTATAAACATTTTCCTCATGATTCATGTTCATATACATGTCCTCCATAAATGTTGAAATTTGATGCATTGTGTTGAAATATGTCGAATCATTTTATATAATTTTACCACTTTCAAGGTGATTTGTATATATAATTTAGAGATTTTTTAAATGATTGTGGTTCTCATTTAGAAGAATTGAATGAAGAAAATATTTAATTCAACCTACTGTTTTTGTATGTATTTTTTTACATTTAAAAAAAATAAAACAGAATGATTAATGATACAATCACATTATTAACGATGTATGTTACATCAGGTCCGGCTGCAGAAGAAAGAAAACCGGAATAGAGAATTCCAAGCGGTATCAGGAGATTGGAACTGAATGAAAGTAAAGCAAAAAAACGACCCTGGTATTCAAGGGGAGTATGGATCTGAAAATAGGAATTAAGTGGCACATTTACACATGTTACAATAAAACCAATAAAGAATTGAAGAATTAAGAACGTACAAAAGTATAATTGTTTCATTGGATAAAACAGAAAGGAGAAGACACCGATACCAATCATCAGAATGCTATTAATAAAAATGAGGTGATACATATAATTCTGCAGATTGATTTTTTTGTTTTTAAAAATAAACAACCCGGCAATAAAGGTTCCAATAATTAAAGATGTGGATGTGAATCCATACAATGTTTCTGATATTTGGTATTTCTGAATAATAATTCCCGGATTCATAATTTCTTCACTGCCTCCTATAAAAAAATTCAGTGTCATTGCCAGGATAAATAAATTTAGAATATCCTTGTTATGCCAAACAAAATGGAGTCCTCCTTTTAAGTCATCAAACCAGTGAGATTTTTCCAAATGACTTATTCTGGAAAAGGTATACTGGATAAAATATTCCTGGATGGCAGACAAGAAATATAGGCAGACCATGATGACCAGGACAATCTTAAATCCCCACAGACCAAAGATAATCGTTCCCAGAACAGGCCCGATCAGTGCTGCACCATTGTCCCCAAAACTTTTGATTCCATTATAGTTTTCAAGTGTATCCGCTGAAACAAGTTCTGTAAACAGAACCTTTGATGAAATTTCAAAAATACTGGAAATAATATTGACAATAATCGTGACGATTAAAAGAATTACGGGATAGATATCTTTTAATCCAAAGGTCAAAAGTAAAATAAAATACAAAAATGATGTCAGCAGGTCACATACTACAATTATATTTTTACGGTTCAGCCGATCTACAACTAACCCTAAAAATGGGGTGACAACAATTGCCGGTATTGTAGACAATGTGAAGAAAAGACCGGACAATGCCAGGTCTCCTGAGCTTTTCAGTATATATAGCGGTAAAACTACCAGATAAAAAGCTACACCAAATTTTGAAGTAATTCTACCTGCAATCAATAAAATAATATTTTTTTTGTAATCTTTTTCTTCTTTCATAGTACCCCCCTGACAGCTGCATTTAGAATGCATCCTTTATGTTATGGAATTATACAACATAAAACATGCTTTGTCTATAAAAATGCAAACTATAATAAAATATGTTTGCCTAATTAGAATGAAATCCAATGTGATCGTTAACTGTAAAAAACAAAATGTTTTGTCTGCCTGATAGAAGCAATGGTATAATAAAATAAAACAAAGAAAAGGAGTGATAATATGAAACTGAAGAATGTACTCTTAACTGTCAAAGATATAGAAATATCCAAGACCTTCTATAAAGAGTTGTTTGGTCTATCTGTTGTAACGGATTTTGGAGAGAATGTGATTTTTACAGAAGGGCTGGTTTTGCAGGAGAAATCTGCCTGGGAGAGCGGAGTTGGGAATGGGGTGCACTTTGGTGGACTTGACAGTGCTCTTTATTTTGAAGAATATGATATGGATCGTTTTCTTAACAGGCTGGAGAATTCAAGCTATGCCATTGAATATCTGAATCCATGTTTTGAGCGGGACTGGGGACAGAAAACGGTCCGGATTTTTGATCCGGACCATCATATACTGGAGATAGGAGAATCTCAGTCTGGGGTGATAGCCAGACTGCTGGGTTCGGGAATGACTGCTGAGGAAACGGCTGGGAAAACCAGACTGCCCATATCTATAATACTGGAGACATGTAATCATGGAAATAGCCGTTAATCCAGTTATTTCTGCTTTCCTTTTTTTCTTCGGGACAGATATACTTCTTTATTAAATGGTATAATGTAAGTACATTCATAATGTATGGCACAGATTTTACTGTATACAAATATGGTTCCATCCTTTAGAACTCCGCGTGATGTTATTTCCATCGCCGGAGTTCCTTTTTTACAGCCCAATAATTCTGCTTCCTCTTTGGTCAGGGAATTGGGTTGATAATTGGTCATGAAATGGGAGATCTGATACTTGTTTTTTAATGCATGATTTTGTATGGAATCTTCAATAATTTCCCGGCTCAGTTCGGGAAACAGACGGCAGGGAATCCAGCCTGTCTCAATCTGGGTTATTTCATATCGGACAATGCGCAGCCGTTTGTATTCCCAGACTTCTTCGTTCTGGTTTAGATTAAAGATACTGATCAGCTTTGGGTCGGGAATAATCTTTTTTAAGTAAATCATTTTAGACTGAAGCTCCTGATAGGGAACTTCAATCATGGAGTTATATACCAGAGGATTGCCCAGAGCGCGGGCCCGGACATAGATGCCATCCCCCTGAATAACGGAGATCAGACCGATGCTTTCCAAGCGCTTTAAAGCTTTTTGTATGGTAAAACGGGACACCTGATAAGCAGATGCCAGATCCCTCTGGGTGGGGAGTTTGTTATTCCAGAACTTTTGCTGATATATTTTACTGACTAAATCAATTACAATAAATTCTGTTTTTCTGGAGCTCATAGTCACACCTCCATAGAGCGTGGTTATTACGGAGTGATAAGAGTGCCGTCCGGAATCCGGCTCTGGGTCCACTCATGGGGACGATATACAACCGGATAGCGGGATAATTCCTCTTCGTTAATATCCACACCAATGCCTGGACGTTCGATGGGATAGAAATATCCGCCCTGGGATTCATGATATCCAGGAAAGACGGCTTTTATCTTGTCCTTTAACTCAATGTCTTCCTGAATAGCAGCATTGTGCAGATGGATGTTTAAGTGAGTGTTTACAGCAATCCCGATGGGAGTAATATCGGAGGGAGTGTGCCATGCTATACGGACGCCAAAGGCTTCACAAAGTGCAGCCAGTTTGAGAGCAGGAGTGATCCCCCCAAGCTGTGACACATGGCAGCGAAGAAAATCAATCTGACGGTTGACGATCAGATGCTTCCATTCCATAGGATTATTAAACAGTTCCCCGGTTGCAACAGGGACAGAGGACTGGCTTCGTAACTGAGACAGCCATTCATTCTGATCCGGTGGAAGAAGATCTTCAATGTAATAGGGGTGATACTGTTCCAGTTCCTTGGCAAATTGAATGGCCTGGTTTGGATAGAGACGTTCATGGACATCATGAAGAATATGGAAGTCCCTGCCATAACGTTCACGAAGCTTTGAAAACATGGTAACTGTGTTATGCATGTAGTCGTCCTGATTAAAATAAGTGCCGGAAACAGGGTTTAAAGGAGTCTTAAGATCGTCTGGTATTCCTCCGTAAAATCCAAGCTGGCACCGGATATGCTGATATCCTTCTGCGCGGATTCGTTCAATCTCCTGATATAACTCTTCCATGGAATCTGCAACTGCATGGGTATAGGCGGGGATGGCAGTGCGGGACTTTCCGCCTAAAAGCTGATATAACGGCATATCGGCAAGTTTTCCCTTGATATCCCAGAGCGCCATGTCAATGCCTGATATGGCATTATTTAAGACAGGTCCGTTTCTCCAATAGGAATTGACCATCATCAGATTCCAGAGATCCTCTATATCATTGGCATCGCGGCCGATCAGGATGGGCTTTAAATAATCCTCCACAGCAGATTTTACTGCCAGCGGCCGTTGCTGAAAGGTTCCACAGCCAACCCCGTAAACGCCCCGGTCAGTCATAACTTTTACAGCTACCAGATTATGCCGTTCCGGATTTGTAATATAGCAGCGGATGTCTGTGATAATGGTTTGTCTCATGTCAGTTACTCCTTTTGTTTTGTATGAGTCTAATTTAAGCACAGGCACAGGGGGAATGTCAACCTGGCTTTTTGATTTGCCAAAATGCCAAAATAAACAGTCCAATTTGAAATGATAAGTCAAAGAAACCCTTTACTTACAAGGATTTTATACAATGTAAACCGAAAAATGGAGCGGTTTACAAAAAAATACGCCTATGCTATATTTAGACCACAAAGCACGTGCCTAAAACATCAAAAACTGAAGGAGGTACCATTGAAAAATGGAAAAGCAGGAAGTTGCAGCTAAAATTATAGAATATGTGGGTGGGAAAGACAACATAATCAATGCATGGCATTGTATGACCCGGCTCCGCTTTGATTTAAAGAATAAAGATCTGATTAAACAGGAAGAGATAAAGAATTTAGAAGGTGTTATGGGGATACAGTTTGCCAAGGACCAGCTTCAGATCGTGATCGGGACCAGTGTACATAAATATTATGAGATCCTGATGGAAATGCTTCAGCTAAACGAAGGCCAGACACCAGTTAAAAGAGAAGAAAAGCAGAAGAAAGATTTTATAACATGGTTCATGGATATGGTTTCAGGCGTATTCGGCCCCATCGTACCTGCCATAGCAGGAGCGGGTATGATTAAGGGATTGATTGGCGGTCTTGTTGCGTTGGGAGTCATCACCAATACTACGGATACTTATAAGATTATTGACATGCTGGCCAGTGGTGTATTTACGTTTCTGCCTTTTTTTATCGCAGTGTCTGCAGCTAAGAAATTTCAGACAAACCAATATCTGGCAGCAGCAATTGCTTCTATAATCATGTATCCTACCATGGTTGACGCCGCAAAGGCAAAAGAAATCAGCAGTTTCTTATTTGCCGGAGTAATTCCGGTTCCGGTATTTAATTATTCCGGCTCCGTAATTCCCATTATTTTCGGAGTCTTTGCCTTAAGCTACATTTACAAATGGGTGGATAAAGTGGTGCCGGAAGCGGCCAGAACGGTTGTAACCCCAACCTTAACCTTATTAATTTCCGGATTTTTCACCCTGACTGTAATCGGTCCCATTGGTATCTATATGGGAAAAGGACTTGCTGGAATGCTGGATTTCCTGTTTGGCATTTCTCCGATTTTCGCAGGCTTCGTTATGGGGCTTATTCGTCCGGTATCCATTCTGGTTGGTATGCACCATGCCATGACGCCCATTGCTTTGGAGAATTTTGCAACAAAAGGGTGGGATATGCTGATGCCTATGATGTTCATTGCAAACCTGTCTATCGTAGGTGCTGCATGTGGGTGTTATTTCAAAGAGACAACCCAGCGGGATAAATCCATTGTTTTATCAGCTGTGTTATCCGGGATTCTTGGTATTACGGAACCGGCACTCTTTGGTATATTAACAAAATATAAAAAAGGATTTTTGGCAGCTACCATTGCAAGCTGTGTAGGAAGTGCATTTATTGGTGCATTTGGTGTAAGGTTATACGGATATATTACGTCCAGCGTGTTCAGTATTCCGGCTTATATCGGACCGTACTTTGTTTATGCAGCAATGGGCTGGATCATAGCATTTGGACTTTCGTTCTTTTTGTCATACTTATTTGTAGTAAAAATGGATAGGAAATAATATAATATCAGATTAATAAAAAATCTTGCAGGAACGGTGTTTTGCTCAGTGTCTGCAGGATTTTTTTATATTATTTTATGTGTAAGGTTGACATTACAATACAATCGTCATATACTAAATGTAATGTAAACATGACAATGGAAAGGGACAATATGAAAAATAGAATGAAACAGCTGAGAGAGGAAAAAGGGCTTACCCAGGAACAGCTGGGGGAACTGGTCGGTACCTCCAGGCAGGCAATCAATGCAATTGAAACAGAAAAGTTTGAGCCTTCCATCTGGCTTGCTTATGATATTGCCAGTGTTTTTGAACGTCCCATTGAAGAGGTATTTCTGTTTGAGGAAAGTGAACGGAAATCCAGAGCAGATAAAAGCAGGAGGGATAAGAATGGCTGTCAGGAAGCTGCGGTATAATGAGGATGAGCTCCTTCGGAAACGCTGTAAAGAAGTAACGGTTATAGACGACAGAATCAGGCAGAACCTGGATGATATGCTGGAAACCCTGCATCATACAGAGAACGGAGCCGCCATTGCGGCCAATCAGGTAGGGATCTGCAAGAGGCTGGTTGTCATTGATTACTGTGACTGCCTGTTAAAGCTGGTTAATCCAAGAATTATCGGATGCAGCGGAGAACAGGAATGCATCGAGGGCTGTCTTAGCTTTCCCGATCGGTTTGTAAAGACCATCCGTCCGCAGAAAGTTACCATTGAGGCACTGGATGAGAACGGGAAAGAGATCATGGTCACAGGAGAAGATGAGCTGGCAAAATGCTTCTGTCATGAGCTGGAACATCTGGACGGAATTATATTTTTGGATAAAGCAATTGAAGAAATTGAACTTTAGAATCTTAGGAATGGACACCTGTCGAAAGATGGGTGTTTTCATTTTATGTGTCATAGTGTATGATTATACATACAATACTTGTCGAAATGGAGAGAAATTATGGTGGAATTAAAAACCCAGTTACCCCGGATATTTGACAGCTTTGCAAAGGCCAGACAGGATGGATTTCTGGCTATGAAGGAATTAAAGGACAGTGGTACCGGAGTGGTAGGTCAGTTCTGCACCTATACCCCCCAGGAAATATTTATGGCTGCAGGGCTTGTTACAGTAGGCTTATGTGCAACCAGCGATGAGACGATTCCTGAAGCGGAAAAGGATCTTCCCAGCAATTTATGTCCTCTGATCAAGTCCAGCTACGGCTTTGCCATTACGGATAAATGCCCGTATATGTACTTTTCTGATCTGGTGGTGGGAGAAACCACCTGTGATGGGAAAGTGAAGATGTATGAACTTCTTGGCAAGATCAAAAATGTACATATTCTGGAGCTGCCCAAACGGCAGAACACACCCCAGGCAAAGGCCCTCTGGAGAGAAGAACTGGTCCGGTTAAAGGAACGGGTGGAAAAGGATTTTCATGTCACCATTACAGATGAGATGCTTCAGGAGGCGATTCGAAGACGGAATATGGAGAGAAAGCTGTTAAAAGAACTCTATGAGTTAAGTACGATGACGCCTCCTCCTTTAACGGGAATGCGACAGCTTCAGATCCTGTTTGGTTCCCAGTTTAAATTTAACTGGGAAGAGAAAATAAGGGAAATCGAGAACGCCATTGCCGGCATCAGACAGGCTTATGATTCAGGAGAAAGACCAGTTTCTGCCAATGCTCCCCGCATTCTGGTCACCGGTTGCCCCATCGGCGGTGTGACGGAAAAAGTAGTACGGGTGATCGAGGAAGCTGGCGGAGTAGTCGTGGTATTTGAAAACTGTACGGGTGCAAAACAGATGGACAGACAGTGCAGGGAAGAGGGAGATCCATTGACTAACCTTGCTGATCACTATTTACAGATTGGCTGTGCCGTCATGACGCCGGATACGAACCGGTTTGAACTTTTAGAGCGCCTATGTGAACAGTTTCACATTGACGGAGTGGTTGAAATGACGCTCCAGGCCTGCCACCCTTATGCCGTAGAGGCACATTCCGTTAAATTGTTTATGCAGGAGAAAAACATCCCTTACCTGCAGCTGGAGACAGATTACAGCACAGCAGATATCGGGCAGCTTTCTACCAGGGCAGGCGCATTTGTGGAGATGCTTTAAATTATGGGACAGGTGAGTATAGGAATTGATTGCGGTTCAGCAGCCTGCAAAGGAATTCTTTTGTGGGATGGAACGGTAAAAGCAGCCGCAGTAAAACCCACGGGTTGGAACCCAAAAGAGACAGCAAAAGCCATACTTGATGAACTGATTGTAAAAGCGGGAGCAGAGGGAGAAGAACTGCTTATCACTGCTACCGGATATGGAAGAGTGGGAATCGATTTTGCAAACAGAGCGGTCACGGAGATCACCTGTCACGCACTGGGGGCAGATTATATTCTTCCCGGAGTCCGTACAGTGGTTGACATCGGCGGGCAGGATTCTAAAGTGATTTCAGTCAGAGACGGGAAGGTGCAGTCCTTTCAGATGAACGATAAATGCGCGGCTGGAACCGGACGGTTTCTGGAGATGTCGGCTCATCGAATGGGAGTTGATATGTCGGGGTTTGCGGCTCTTCTAAAGGAAGGAAAAAGCTGCGCCATCAGCAGTATGTGTGCGGTGTTTGCAGATTCGGAAATCGTATCCCTTCTGGCTGGGGGAAAAAGCCGGGAGGAAGTGGCTGGCGGGATCGTGAATTCAGTGGCGGTCAGAACGGCAGCGCTTGCAGCCAGGGTTGAAATGGAATCTCCTGTTCTTTTGACAGGAGGACTGGCTGATCTGGAAGGTTTAAGAATGGCCCTGGAGTCGCAGTTTCAGCTACCGGTTATCACCTCTGAATTATCCAGGTTTGCAGGAGCAATCGGAGCTGCACGTAAGAATTGGTGAATTTGAATATAAAATTTAATAAGCTTTCATTTGGTTACATTGACAGAAAACTTGGAATGTATTAAAATAGAAATGTGTCTGAAATCATTGACCTGTGCTCCCGCAGACAGGTACCGGATGATTTCCTAAAAAAGGGGGATTACGAAAGATGGGCAGTTCTGCGACTGGTAACGAAATACTGGATTCTTTTTATTCTGTTATACCATATTTGATTAATTTATTTGATGATGATGTATCATTTGCCTTAACCGATGCAGAGAAGTTTATTAATGTCTGGAATGGCAGAAATTTAAAATTTCATGTCAATCCCGGTGATGTTGTACCTGCTGGAGGGGCAATCAGAGAGGCACTGGATTTAGGCAGAGTAATTATTAAAGATGTGCCTGCCACGGTGTATGGTATTCCTTTTAAATCCTATGCAGTACCCATTACAGAAAGAAACAAGGTTATTGGTGTCCTGACATTGGGAAGAAGCCTGGAAAAGAGGAATAACCTAATCAGTCTGATCAACAAACTGAGTGCAGGTGCAAACCAGATTACTGAATCAACCAACGGTGTGAGCCAGGGAATCGGACAACTCAGGGAGATGAACGGCGAGATCTCTGTTAAGGTGAAGGAAGCCAATGACAGCACTAAGAATACAGATTCCATACTGGATTTTGTTAAGGACGTTGCAACCCAGTCCAATTTACTGGGACTGAATGCAGCCATTGAGGCAGCCCGTGCAGGGGAAGCAGGAAGAGGCTTTTCTGTAGTAGCAGGAGAGATCAGAAAGATGTCTGCTTCTACCAGCGAATCCATTGGGCAGATCGACGGTGTGCTGAAAAGCATTAATGCATCCATTACTGCAATTAACACCCGGATAACAGAATCCAATGTGATTTTTATAAAAGAAACGGAAGAATTTGCAAAAATACTAAATTCCATTGAGGAATTAAACGGAACGGCAAAGCAGCTGGAAACACTTTTAGAGCATCTGTAAGCCGCTGATGAGATAGGGATAGAGCCAAGGAAGGCACTATCTCTATTCTTATGTTTTGAAATTTTTGAACATCAGGAAAGGGAATAAAACATGAAGATTAAAACATCAAAAGTGGCTGTAGTAGGGTGCGGACTGGTCGGTTCCTCCACCGCATTCAGCCTGGTAACCCAGGGAGTATGTGATGAAATTTTAATGATTGACATTAACCAGGAAAGAGCGTTGGGAGAGGTACTTGATTTAAGGGATACCATCAAATATCTGGACCGTAACGTAAAAGTGCGTACAGCCAGCTATGCAGACTGCTCAGACGTGGATATAATTGTGATTACGGCGGGAGCACCACCACAGAAAGGGCAGACCAGACTGGATACACTGGAGGTCAGTGCAAAGATTGTAAAAACCATTGTTGATCCAGTTATGGCAAGCGGCTTTGACGGGATTTTCATTGTAGTATCCAATCCGGTTGATATCATTGCCCATTATGTGTATAAGCTGTCCGGTCTGCCAAAGAATCAGGTAATCGGTACGGGAAGCTCTCTGGATACCTCCAGACTTCAGAACTTTATAGCGGAGCTTGTAAACGTAGACCCAAGAAGTGTTTATGCCTATTCCATGGGAGAACATGGTGATTCCCAGATGGTACCCTGGTCTACCGTAACAGTGGCAGGCAAATCCTTCAATGATATCATTCAGGATAACAAGGATCTGGTTGGAGATGTTGACTTAGATGAGATCGTTAAAAAGACAACCAGAGAAGGATGGGAGATCTACAACAGAAAGGGAACCACCTATTATGGGATAGCCACAGCCTGCGCAGGTATCATTAAGGCGATTCTTTACGATGAAAACCGCATCATTCCTGTATCCACCCTGCTGGAAGGCGAATATGGAGAAACCGAAGTATTTGCCGGAGTGCCTACTATTTTAAACCGCACGGGAGCCGCAGATATACTGGAGATCCATATGACAGATGAGGAACTGAATAAGTTTCACCAGTCCGTTGAAATTCTTCGGGAATATACTGGGAAAATGCATACCCCGGACTAAAAAATGGGAATTTTAAAGCCTGTCACTGTGAAATATCATAGTGACAGGCTTTTTTTTATTGGATGCCGTCTGTATCTGTTTCCAGACCCAGGCTCCTGATTTCGTGATTGCGCAGAAGAAATGGAAGCAGGGCACCGGACACAATCAGGCTGAATAAATTCTGAACCAGATTAAATGGAACATTAATAAGGGCAGCCGAAAGATTATATACCATCAGTTCGTAAGCAAAATATCCCCCTGTGATTAGAATACTGGATACTATGCCTGCAATCAGAAAAGGAAGCAGCCGAAATTGCGCTTTTTGGTGGCTACGTGTCAATCTCCGGTAAAGATACCCTCCGCTAAAGGCCGCCAGTGCTTTAATGAGAAAGGTGGCCGGTGCATAAAATACGTAACCTGAAATTAAATCTGCCAACATGGAGCCAATTCCACCTGCAATAGCGCCTGTCAGAGGACCAAGAAGGATACCGCTTAGTAAAACCATTCCATCCCCCAGATGAATATAACCATTGGTAGCGGTTGGAATATGTATTACCATGGTAGCTACTGTGGTAAGTGCTGCCATTAAAGATCCAAATACTAACTTTTTTGTTCTTTTCTGATTCATAGTACCCTCATCCTTTCATATAAAAATAATTGATGTTTTTTGTTAAAACCTATCATATAGAAAAACTGGAGTTTTTTAAATAGCCAATTTAAGCAAAATCGTGCATACCAGTTGAATGAAAAGAATAATTTTCCCAATTGAATAGTGAAAAGTAATTTTTAAGGTGCTGTACAAATGGTTTTCGAATAATATTGACATAATATAGCAAAGCATATAAGATTAATTAGCATTATTGCATAAAAAAGTAATTGGAGGGAGAATCAGGTGGGAAAAAGGCTGCTTGCCCGTTGGTATCAGATGACGCTGAACAGAAAGCTGTATATGGCGATCGGAAGCGTGGGAATTATCATGGGCTTTTCCATTTTTATTAATTTAAAGGTTGCCTATATTTTCATCGACGATGCAAGAGGCATCATGGATGATAATCTGGCTTGTTATAAATTTCAGGAATCAATGGTCCAGGAACGGGGGATATTTGCCAGTCTGATTTCCAGCAGAACTATGGAAAATCTGGAGATCTATCAAAGAATCAGCCAGGACACCAAAGCATACTTAAGCAGCCTGCCTTATGAGTATGAAAAAATCGGAGAAGACCGGTACGGCGTAACCTGGAACATTATAAACGGATACGATACCTATGAAAAGCAGAAGGAAAAGGTTTTAGCCATGAAACAGGGGGATCCGGATTATATACGGGAACTGTATAAGGTTTATAGTATGCAGAAATATCTGGATCAATACGCTTCCCGGCTGACGAAAGTCGTTCTCATGAGCGGTAACGATTATTATGAGAATCGGGTTCCTGTGCTGAAACGGATGCCCTATCTGCTGGTTGCAATCAGTTTAACTGCGTTTTTGATTCTGGTCGTATTTATCCGGTTTTTTACCGGTAATATTGTAAAAATCATGATGCAGCTTGCTACGGTTTCCGGGAGAATTGAAAAGAATGACTTTTCTTCTCCAGATGTGATCTGGGAAGGGACAGATGAGATTGGCAGGCTGGTTCATGCATTTAACAAAATGAAACATTCTACAAAGAATTTCATATCAGCAACAGAAGAAAAGCGCCAGATTGAAGAAAAACTCTATAAACACGAACTGGAACGGGCAGATTTGGAAAAGCGTTTTTCCATGGCGCAGCTTCAGCTGATTAAGAGCCAGCTGAATCCTCATTTTTTATTTAATACCCTTAATATGATCACACGAATGGCCCAGATGGAAGAGGCACCCGTTACCGAAGAGATGCTGGTTTCCATCGGAAACCTTCTGCGCTACAGCTTACGGACTGCCAATGCGTTTGAACCTTTGGAGCAGGAACTTAAGGTGGCAAGGGATTACATGTATATCCAAAAAATGAGGTTCGGAGACAGACTGTCCTGGAATATTGACTGTGAGGAAGAACTCTATAAGGAGGAAGTGCCCGTTTTTATCCTGCAGCCTTTGCTTGAGAATGCAGTCATACATGGGATATCGGAAAAGGAAAATGGGGGGAGTATTTTTATCAGTATCAGAAAGCAGAAGGAACTGCTGCATATTATGATTTCTGATACAGGCAAGGGCATGGATCCGGTGAGGCTGGCAGAGCTTCGCAATGCCATTGAGACCGAAGGAAAAGGTCTGGGGATTGGTCTTGGAAATATCTACAGAAGAATTTCCTCGTACTACGAATATGGAAAAGTGACGATTGACAGTACACTGGATCAGGGAACAGAGGTAATCATTGTTTTTGGAGGAAAAAAGGGGTGAACAAACGATGTATCGGCTGATGATTGTGGAAGATGAAATGATTGAGCGGATGGTGCTTAAAAAAATGCTCCAAAAAAAATTCGGAGAAGACTGCATGATCTATGAAGCCAGAAACGGCATAGAAGCAGTGGAACTCTTTCGAAAAGAGGACATTCAGATCATTATTCTGGATATTGGCATGCCGGGAATGAATGGGATCCAGGCAGCAGAAATTATGCGAAAAGAAGATTCCAGGTGTTGTCTGATCTTTCTTACGGCTTATGACCGGTTTGATTATGCAAAAAGGCAATTTCTATCAGAGCCATGGAATATATACTGAAACCTTATTCCCAGAAAGAAGTAATCAGCGTGGTAGAAGAGGCCCTTCGGGTAACTGATGACTGGTATGGGCATGACATAAAAGCAATACAGACAATACAAAATGAGGCTGAGGATCAGAAAGAACTGATGGAAGAGGAAACGGATTTAAACAGCAGCCGTCTGTCTGTTATGACCTCCATGGTTATGGAGTATATTAAATCTAATTTTATGAATGAGATCTCCATGAGTGAGACAGCCCGGGCAATTGGCTATTCAGAGCCTTATTTCTGCAAGATGTTCAAGCAGCAGTTTGGTCAGAGTTTTACCTCTTACCTGGCAGAATACCGGGTGGGAGAAGCGAAGAAGATGCTGGAGCAGCCCAATGTCAATGTAAAGGAAATTGGTGCCAGAGTAGGATATACGGATAATAATTACTTTACGAAAGTCTTTAAACGTCTGGAAGGTTTAAATCCATCTGAGTACAGAATGAACAAATTAAAAGAACTTCAATCTTAAACAATTGGTAAAAAAACGCTTGTCTTTTAAAAGGGACAGGTGTTTTTTTGTGCTCATTTACAAAAAAAGATAAAAATTTTCTATGAAAGCTAAAATGTTACGATAGAATCCAGGGGTGGACCACCCGTATAATAAACCCAGGCACAAAAAGTGTGTAGAAACCAGAGAGGAGGATATGGCATGGGACAGGAATTGTTTCGAATGGACGGAATCAGCAAAAGCTTTCCTGGAGTCAAAGCTCTCGATAAAGTAAGTCTGTCTGTAAATAAGGGAGAAGTTCTGGGACTGGTAGGTGAAAACGGTGCTGGAAAATCCACCCTGATGAAGATATTGTCCGGTGTTCACCGGGCTGATGAAGGAGAAATCTTTATCGAAGGTGAGAAAGTAGTAATTGATTCTGTGGCCAAAGCCCATGATCTTGGAGTAAGTATTATCATGCAGGAATTAAATATGTGCGGTCATTTAAGCGTTGCAGATAATATTTTCATTGGCAGAGCCCACAAAAAAGGAATCTTTATCGATGACAAAAAGATGCACGAGGAGGCTCAGAAGATTCTCGATGATCTTGGGATTGATATAAACACCTATGCAATGGTAGGCAGCTTAAGCATTGCCAAACAGCAGATGGTGGAAATTGCGAAAGCAATCAGCTTCAATTCAAAAATACTGGTTCTTGATGAGCCGACAGCAACCCTGACTGAAAAAGAGATCGACCAGCTGTTTGGCATTATCAGACGTCTGAAGGAAAAGGGAGTTGGAATGGTGTATATCTCCCACCGTATGGCGGAATTAAATCAGATTTGTGAACGGGTTACCATTATCCGTGACGGTCAGTATATCGGAACCAGGAACTTAAACGAAATCACCATGGACGAACTGGTTAATATGATCGTTGGTCGTTCCCTGGATGATAAATATCCCAAGCATACAGAAAAATCGGCGATATTGTTCTGGAGGCAAAAAATGTCAAAAGAGGAACCAAAGTCAATGCCGATTATTTATGTGTAAGAAAAGGCGAGATTCTTGGAATCTCTGGTCTGGTAGGAGCAGGAAGAACAGAGCTGATGCGCTGCATCTTCGGAGCGGACCAACCGGATTCCATGGAGCTGATTATGGAAGGAAAGCCGATTAAGGTTAATTCCGTTATTCAGGCAATCAAGCATGGAATCGGTTATGCAACAGAGGACAGAAAGAGAGACGGACTGGCTCTTGGACTGGATATCAAATACAATACCAACATGGCTCATCTTCCAAACATCACCCGTTTTGGATTTATCGATGATAAGGCAGGACTGGTCAATGCTGAGAAATACGTAAAGCGTCTTCGTACAAAAACGCCAAGCGTCCATCAGCTTTGCGGGAACTTATCCGGTGGAAACCAGCAGAAGGTAGTTCTTGCAAAATGGCTGTGCAACGATGTAAAAGTTTTAATTGTAGATGAACCCACAAGAGGTATTGACGTTGGTGCCAAATATGAGGTGTACGAACTGTTTAACCAGCTAAGCGACCAGGGTGTATCTATTATTATGATATCTTCCGAGCTTCCTGAGATTCTTGGAATGAGTGACCGTATTTTAGTCATTCATCAGGGAGAGATAAACGGAGAACTGAATGCGAAAGAAACCACCCAGGAAGAGATCTTATATCTGGCAGCTGGCTATAACAAACTTGAAGGAAAACCGGCGCCTACATTAGGTGTGGGAAATAGAAAGGGAGATTAAGAATGATGAACTTAAAAGCAAAGGGACAGGAGAAGAAAGCCGGCTCATTTGGTAAAATGGATGCAGCAACACGCCGGGCGATCTTTTCTATCGGAATCCTGATCGGACTGTTTGTTCTGTTTTCACTTCTTCAGCCGGCTAAGTTTCTGGCTCCGGCTAATTTACAGAACCTTCTGCAGCAGATTGTAACCTATACGATCATCGGCTGCGGTCTGACTTTCTGCCTTGTCTGCGGCGGAAACGATTTATCAGCAGGTGCTTCCATGGCGTTGTCCGGTATTATTATGGTAGCGCTTTTAATGCAGGGACTGCCCCTGTGGCTGTGCATTATACTCTGTCTGACCATGGGTATTATGACCGGTATTATGAATGGATTTTTTATCGAGATACTTGGTGTTGTTCCGTTCGTTGCAACTCTTGCAACCCAGTGGGTATACCGTGGTATGGCCAACGTACTGGTTAACGGAGCACCTCTTTATACAACCAATATTCCTTCCGAGCAGGTTCAGAAACAGTTCTATGTTCTGGGAGGCGGAAGAATCGGTGGAACCGGTCTTCCATACAGCGTTATCATCACTCTGGTTTATGCATTAATTCTTGGAGTAGTACTGGCTAAAATGCGGATCGGACGTCAGATTTATGCCTGCGGTTCCAACCTTGAGGCAGCTAAGCTTTCCGGTATCAATGCAGTAAAAACACGTATGTTTGCATATTGCATCTCCGGTTTATCCGCTGCAATCTGCGGTATCCTGGTAGCTTCAAGACTTTCCAGTGCACAGCCGACAGCCGGTAACGGATACGAGATGGAGGCAATTGCCGCTTCCGTACTTGGTGGAATCGCCATCTCAGGTGGAGAAGGAACTGTTTTAAATACAGTAATTGGAGCTCTGATGATGGGTGTAATCCGGAACGGACTGAACTTAAACGGTGTCAACTCCTTCTGGCAGCAGATGATTGTAGGAATTATCCTGTTGATTGCAGTTGCTTCCCAGACAGCAAAAAAGAGCGGTGACTTAGGGGCACTCAAGCGGTTTTTTGGCTTGAAAAAATAAATAAAAAACTATATAATTCAGGAGGAAAAGAAAATGAGAAAGAGTAAATTAGCAGCAGTTGTATTAGCGGCAGCTATGGCAGTAACAGGCCTTGCAGGCTGTGGCAGTACATCTTCAAGCGGAACAGCAGCAACGACTGCAGCAGGTGAGACAACCACTGCAGCTGCTGGAGATAAGACCACAGAGGCAGCAAATACAGATAAAAAATCCGGCGAAAAGACCATTTACGTAATTGTAAAGGTACTTGGAAACCAGTACTGGAGTGTTCTTCAGGCTGGAGCGGAGCAGGCAGGCAAGGAATTAGGCTGTAATGTAGTCGTAGTCGGAACCGCTCTGGAATCCGATATTGAAGGACAGCTTACCCTTCTTCAGAATGCAGTATCTGCTCAGGCGGACGGAATCGTAATCGCTCCACTTGACAGCGTTTCCTTAGATGCACCAATTACAGAAGCATACAAATCAGGAACTCCGGTTGTACTGGTAGATACCGTAATTAAAAGCGATAACTACAGCGCCGCTCTGTTAACAAATAACGTGGAAGCTGGAAAAACAGCAGCTGACGAACTGATCGCCCGCTTAAAGAACAGAGGGATTTCTGAGACAGAAGAGGCACAGATTGCAATTCAGGTTGGTTCCACTGGTTCCCAGACAATCAATGACCGTGTAAAAGGCTTCAATGAATATTGGGAAGCAAATGCACCTAAGTCCTGGAAGGTTTTAAACAACGACATCAAGGTAAATGACGGTGACATCAGCAAGGCAGTTGGTTTCTGCCAGGATTTCATTACAACTTATCCCAACTTAAAGGGAGTATTTGGTCCTAACAATGGTTCTACTGTAGGCTTTGTAACTGGTTTAACAGAAACCGGACGGGATGATATCTCCATGGTTGGATTCGATTTCTCAGCAGAGATCGAGACCATGATCCGCAGCGGAAAGTTCGATGTAGCTTCTGTTGTTCAGCGCCAGTACTACATGGGCTATGATGGTGTTAAAACTGCTCTTCAGATTGCTGATGGCGGTGAAATTAAAGATAAAACTGTTGATACCGGAGTTATTCTGGTGGATAAAACAAATGTGGATGATAAGGAAATTCAGAGTATCATTAATCCTTAATCAGTTCATACTATATAAAATATCAGACGCTTCCCCTGTAATCAGGGGAGGCGTTTTGGGGGTACAGGAATGAACAAACGTATAATAAAAATTGGGGGAGCAGTCCTTTTGGCAGGAGCGGTTATTACGGCTTCTTTTAGTTATTTTCATAAAGAAAATCCGTCAGACTCTCTTTTTTCTTCCGGAGAACAAGCTCCGGAATATGTATTTACCTATGCCGATAACCAGCCGGATGATTATCCCACAACACAGGGGGCAAAAAAGTTTGCCCAGCTGGTATGGGAAAGGACGGAAGGACGAATTAAGATAAAAGTCTTTTCCGGAGGGGAAATGGGTAACGAAAATGAGATCGCGGAGCAGGTTCAGTATGGGGGAATTGATTTTGCCCGCGTGTCCATTATGACACTGACTGATGTAAATCCCAAATTCAACGTATTGCAGCTGCCTTATCTTTACCGGGATGAAACTCATATGTGGAAGGTTCTTGACGGCGAAATCGGAGACGAGTTTATGAATGATCTAAAAGGCAGCGGGGCGGTTGCCTTATCCTGGTATGATGCCGGTGCAAGACATTTTTATAATACCAAACGCCCCATCGAACGGGTGGAGGACATCAGAAAGATGAGAATCCGGGTTGCAAAGTCGGATATGATGGCTGCCGTAGTAGAGGCATTGGGAGCGAAAGCTGTTCCACTGGCATATTCCGATGTGTATGCAGCATTAGAAACCGGTTATATCGACGGCGCAGAAAATAACTGGCCTTCCTATGAAACTATGAATCACTACGAGGTGGCAAAATACATTACCATTGACGCCCACAGCCGAATACCAGAGCTGCAGCTTGCTTCCCAGGCAACCTGGGACCGGTTAAGCGAGAAAGACAGGGAAATAATCAAACAATGCGGGGAAGAATCTGCAACGTATGAGCGACAGATCTTTACCGAAAGGGAGCAGAATGTAAGGGATCGTCTGATTAAAGCCGGCTGTATCGTAACTGAGTTAAGCCCGGCGGAGCTGATCCGTTTCCGCAGTGCCGTGATGACTGTTTATCAGACCTATTGCAAGGATTATATCGATGTAGTAAACCGGATAGCCCAGGTACAGTAATATATTTCCTGACTACGTTTTCCCATTCCTGGCAACCATATGATTAAATAATGGAGACAGGAGGGTTCTGGTAAATGGCAGAAGGGAAAACCAATGGAAAATTCTTTATTGGCTGGTATTTTAAGATGCAGTGTGGAGACACTGTTCTGGCGCTGATTCCAGGGCTTATAAGGGATGGAACAGGAAAACGCCTACCATTTTTACAGGTCATATGGAACGAAAACGCCTGCTGGCTGGAATTTAAAGAAGAGGATTTTTATATTGACTGGAATCAAAAAAGAATTATACTGGGTAATAATATCTTTTCCCGCAGGGGCGTCCGGCTGAATATAAAGACAGAAGACATTTCATTAAAAGGAATCATTCGTTTTGGACCCATTACCCCAATCCAGTATTCCATTATGGGCCCGTTTCAGTACATGCCTTTTATGGAATGTAAACATGAGATCATCAGCATGTCCCACAGACTGTCCGGAAAGGTGAAACTAAACGGCGATGTATTGGACTTTATTGGGGGAATGGGATATATAGAAGGAGACAGAGGGACATCATTTCCCGAAAGCTACCTCTGGATTCAGTGCAATGCATTTTCTGAAAATGCTTCCGTCATGGTTTCCATTGCAAAAATCCCCTGGCTGGGACTTCGGTTTGAGGGCTGTATCTGTGTAGTCATGTATCAGGGAAAAGAATACCGGTTTGCTACTTACCTGGGAGCCAGAGTGGTCAGCAAACGGGAGACGGCAGTCATTATAAAACAGGGAGCCTGTGTTCTGAAAGTATTTCTTTCCAATCAAAACAGGAAGGATGAAAAGCGGTTTGCTCATAAACTTCGGGCGCCAGTTCAGGGAGAGATGAGCCGTTTTATTAAGGAAGAGCATCTGCTTCGTGGAAGGTTTTTGCTGTATAAGGGAGAGAACATGATATTTGATCTCTCCAGTAATTCCGTTAGTTTTGAATACGATTTATAGTGAGGATAGCTGTAATCTTACAATTTATTAAGATTACGGCTATTATTCTGAATAAATATTAAGTTGGCATTGAGAAGACGGATTGTTATAATGGAATTAGAAACAAAATAACAAATCGAAAGTGGGGACTAGAGATGAAAAAATCAGGAAAAAGTATTTCAACAAGGCTGAAACGGGTATTTGCAATTCTGGTTTTTATTATTTTTCTTTCTTCAGTATTTTCGCTGATCAGTTTTCGCAGCATTGGGAACAACATGTCAACATTTTACAGGATCCAATATGAGACAACGAAAAAACAGATGGAAATCCGTAAGGATGTACAGACCATTAATAAACGAATTCTTTGGGCTGCCATTCGGGAAGATGCTTCTGTTACTGCAGAGCAAAAAAAAGAAATAGAAGGAAGATTCGAGAAAATTGTAAAATATATTGCTGTTATCAAAGAGAATCTGAAGGATAAACAGTCAGGAGAAGCATTGGACAAGGCATTTGACGATTTCCAGAAAGATACCGGCGATCTGCTTTCTATGCTGGAAAAGGGAGATACAAAAGGAGCCGTGGAGTATTACCAGACTACCTTCAATGATGTTTCAGAAGTACTGGCGGATGCACTGGATAAAACCGGTTCCCAGGCGGATGAAGCAGCTCTTGCAAAATATACAAACAGTCAGAGAGTTGAGAATGCTGCCACAGCATGTCTGGCATTTTTCTCCCTGATCTCTCTGATGATTGCGCTTCTCATGGGAAAACGTCTGACCAAGTCCATTGCTGTTCCATTAAAAGAGATACAGGATGCAGCAGGAGAGTTTGCCAAAGGTAATTTACATAAGGCCATTGCTTACGAATCAGAAGACGAAATCGGTCAGGCAGCCATGAGCTTACGGGAATCCATGGAGAAGATCCGAAGCTATATTATGGAAATTGATTGTGCCATGGAACAGATGGCTGGCGGTAATTTCAATGTGGATTTTAACAGTGAATTCATCGGGGATTTTAAAAATATTGAATCGTCCCTTCATTGTTTCACAGAAAAGATTTCAAGAAGTTTTGAAGAAATTAATGAGGCAGCCAATCAGGTATCAGACGGTTCCAGCCAGATATCCGAATCAGCCCGTTTTCTTGCAGTTGGAGCCGAAAACCAGGCAGGAATTGCCGGAAGATTGTCCGAGTCAGTGACTCATATTACAGAACAGATTGATGAAAATGCCAAGCTGACCAATGAAATTCAGTTGGAGATGGAACGGATAGCCCGGGATATTTCAACGGAAAATCAGAATATGCAGGAAATGGTTTCTGCCATGAGCACCATTAAGAAGACATCTCAGGAAATCAGCAAGATGATTGTAACCATTGATGATATTGCCATGCAGACCAATCTTCTGGCATTAAACGCCTCAATCGAAGCAGCAAGAGCCGGAGAAGCAGGAAAAGGGTTTGCTGTGGTAGCCGGTCAGGTCAGTCTTTTAGCAAGTCAGAGTAAAGAGGCCGCAAAGAATTCTTCCGACTTAATCGAGGCATCGTTAAAGGCAGTGGAAGAAGGAACTGTTATAGCGGACCGGGCAGCCGGTAATTTAAATGGCGTGGCAAAAAGAAAGCAGCCAGATCATGGATAAGGTACGCAGTATTGCACAGGCTTCCTTAGATCAGGCGGATTCCGTAAAAATGATTGAACATGGAATCGGAAAAATCTCCATGGAAGTAGATAACAATGCGGCTTCTGCAGAAGAGAATTCCGCCTCCAGCGAGGAACTTGCAGGGCAGGCTCAGAACTTAAAGGACTTAATCGGCCAGTTTCAGCTAAAAATCTGAAATACCTGAAGTCAATTTAGAAAAAAGGATACACAGGAAGGGGGCGCAACACACCTCACAGCCTGTGTATTCTTTTTTTATTTTGGTAGTGATAACTCATATAAACAGGCATTTAAACCATCCTCTACGTGAATTTCTCGTTTTAAAGTAAACCCACATTCACTATATAACTTTTTTAAATATTCTCTGTCTCCAAAACAGTCAAGTCTAAGATAATTTTTACACTGGGATATTGAGTGTTTCTTAATCAATTCTATTACCTCTTTCGCATATCCTTTTCCTGTATAGTCATCTTTGATTACAAGTTTATGTATATAATATGCAGAATCATTATTTTCATCATCATTCCAAAATGAGCGGTCACTCTCAACTAATACAAATCCGCCTATTATCTCTTTGTTTTCCTGTGCAATAAACATTTCACAGTTAATATATTTCTTTAAAAATTCTTCCTTAGATAAGTACTTGGGATTCCACATAGGTTTTCCGATTTTAATAAGCCAATCTGCTTTTTCACGTAATAGCTCAAGTAATAATTCAATTTCTTCTTCTGTAATTTTGCTGATACATAGATTCATTTATATAATCTCCTTCTTGGGTTTGACGAAAACTATTATAGCATAATTTACAAAACTACACACATTTTAAGTATCTGCTGGATAAATAATCTATTTTATAAATATATTACAAGTATAATAAACAGTATATAACAGTTGACAACAGTAATGTACTGTTATATACTGTTTATCAAGGAGGGGCGAAATGAAAATAATAATAAATAATTCATCCATGCAGCCCCTGTATGACCAGATTACGGAGCAGATTAAGTGCGGTGTTATGCAGGGAACGTTAAAAGAAGGAGAAAATCTGCCATCGGTGCGTACTCTGGCAAAAGAACTGCGCATCAGTGCTTTAACAGTTAAAAGTCATATGACATTCTGGAACAGGAGGGTTTTATTGTCACTGTTCATGGAAAAGGAAGCTTTATTGCTTATGCCAGCCAGGAATTTATGCTGGAAGAAAAGAAAAAAGAGGTTGAGGCCGAACTGGAGTCGGCGATCCGTAAGGGCAGAAGCTGCGGAATGAAGGATGAGGAACTGACGGATTTGTTTTATTTGATTTTGGAGGATTAATGATGCTGTTAGAAATGGAAAATATTCAGAAAACGTATGGAGATTTTACGCTGAACTGTTCTCTTAAACTGCAGTCAGGATATATAACCGGACTGATTGGAACCAATGGTGCAGGAAAAACCACCTTGTTTAAATCTGCGCTGGGGCTTATTACCTTAGATCAGGGTGAAGTAAAGATATTTGACAAGCCGTACAGTCAGTTGTCCCTGAAGGAAAGACAGGATATGGGAGTGGTTCTGGCAGACTCTGGATTCAGCGGGTATTTAACAATTCAGGATATAGCTAAAATAATGAAAAATATGTATCAGTTGTTTGATCAGGACAAATTTTTAAAAAAATGCAGAGAATCTGGCCTGCCCCTGAATAAGAGGGGAAAGGATCTTTCTGCAGGAATGAAGGCCAAAGTGAGAGTATTGGCTGCTATGTCCCATGAGGCCAAACTGCTTATACTGGATGAACCTACTGCGGGACTTGATGTCCTTGCCAGAGAGGAACTGCTTGATTCTATTCGGGAGTATATGGAGCCGGGAGACCGGTCTATTTTGATCAGTTCACATATTTCAACGGATTTAGAGCAGCTTTGTGATGATCTTTATCTGATTGATCATGGAAATATTGTTTTACATGAAGAGACGGATGTACTTTTAGGGAGTTATGGTCTTTTGAAAGTAACAGAAGAACAAGAACAGAAGCTGGATAAAAGATATATTCTCCGCAGGAAAAAAGAAGCTTACGGATATCGTCTTCTTACCGATAAAATTGGATTTTACCGGGAAAGCCAGCCGGAATTTGTGATGGAAAAGGGAAGTGTTGATGAAGTGATTACCATGATGATAAGGGGGGAACGGTTATGAAAGGGTTGTTGATAAAAGATTTACTTTTGCTGAAAAACCAGCAGCGTTTTTTTCTGCTCATCTTCTTTATGTCAGCAGGAATGCTGCTGGTAGGTGTTAATTCTGCTTTTGTGATTAATTATGTGACTTTAATTTTTACCATGTTCACACTAAGTTCCATCAGCTACGATGAATATGACAATGGATACGCTTTTTTATTCACCCTTCCAATTACAAGGAATCAATATGCAGCGGAGAAATATGTATTCGGATTTGTGACGGGAGGTTCCGCCTGTATTATTGTGACCGTAATTGCAGTTATCATGAATTTTGTGAGAGGAGGAGCAGGAACGCTGGAACTTTTGATTACGGCGCTTTTGTATCTTTTTATGTCCCTCTTGTTCATGGCTGTAGTGGTTCCGGTCCAGCTGAAATTCGGAACAGAAAAAGGTAGAATTGTTTTGATTTTTATAATCGGATTAATCTTTGCCGCAGGATTCATTGTGGTGAAGGCGGCAAAGACTTTTCAATTGGATTTATCAACGGTGGTTGCAGCTTTAACCTCATTTGCAGCATGGCCAGTCATTATAGTTCTGCTTTTGATCAGTCTGGCAGCAGTTTTCGGATCTTATCTTATTTCTGTCAATATCATGAAGAAAAAGCAATTCTGACAGAAACTGGATTATTAAGGCATAAAAAGGGGAAGATAAGAGGAGAAAGTGCCGGAGCGTAGTACAATGAATCTTATTCTTCTTTTCATGGCATGGATGCCGATTTTGGTGGGATCCATGGGAATTGGCTTAATATCCTATTATTTTTATAAATGGGCAAAAGGGATCCGATTAGTCAGATACCGGTTGGCAGGTGAAATCTGTTTTATCCTGGTTCTGTTGTATTTCCTGCTCTTTTTTCTCGGCGTTCTTTTCGGAAGAAGCCTGACCGGTATGATTTTTTTTAGCATTTGCCTGCACAAAAGCGGATCTGTGGCGGCCGGGGGTCATGTGATATTCCCGTTTGTATAGCCGGTCGAAATAACTGGTGCTTTCAAAACCGGTGCTTTCTGCGATATCAGTGATGGAACGGTCTGTGTGAAGAAGCAGGGTTTTGGCTTGATTTAACCGGTATTTATTTAAATATTCAATTGGAGAGAGAGGTACGGAACACTGGAAACAGCGGAGTGCCTCTCTTTTGCTGACTCCCACTGATTGGGCGATGTCTTCCAGAGTCAGTCTCTTTTCATAGTTCTGCTCAATAAAACGTGTCATCCGTTTGAAACGGGCCTGGGAAAGGCGATTGACGCCTGCGTTTTCCATGGTGGCAAATTCGTCCCTGTGTAAAAACAGGAGGGACCAGATCTGGCAGACCAGTGCATGTGCATTAAGCTCCCAGGTCTCCGTCTGTTCTTCGCATAGCTTGTATAAATCAGACAGAATGGAAAGTAAATGGCTCTGCCATGGATTTCTCCCCCTTAATACAAAGTGGGATATGCCGGAAAATAAAAAGGGAGCAATGAATTTTTCGTAAATAGAGCTTCCTTCCCCGGCTATGAATTCCGGAGCAAACAGTACGTTTGGTATAATAGCGGTTCCGGTTGATAAAAAGCGGTGCATAACACCGGAATTAATAAAGACACCGTCGCCGGGTTCCAGTATGTAATGAATGTTTCCGATGGAACAATGTACCATTCCTTCGGTCACAGATACCAGTTCAAATTCCCGGTGCCAGTGCCAGTCAATGCAGCGGTTGTCAAACTTTCCCACATCTTCGTAATAGTATTGAAACGGAAAGTCTGCAAAACCATGGGAGACCAGCTCCATCATGGATTCGTCGGTCAGTATTTTTGTGCTTTGCATAGAGCGTTCTCCTTTTTGTGATCGGCTAAATTGTACCATAAGCTGGCGGTAAATTGCAAGATTTGAATTACCAACTGCAGTATAATACAATCATATTACAGGGGAGGGCCGAATACGTGAAGGAAAATTATAAAAGTACTGTTTATGCCTGCTTTCTAAGCTATATTGTCCAGGCGATTGTCAATAATTTTGTGCCGCTTTTGTTTCTGCATTTTCAATGGGAGTATGGAATATCACTATCCAGAATTACGCTTCTTGTTACCGTAAATTTTGGTGTTCAGCTATTGGTAGATCTTTTATCAGCAGCGGTAATAGATCGGGTGGGATACCGGATTTCCATGATTACCGCACACCTTATGGCGGCAGCAGGACTGATTCTTCTCACCGTGTTGCCGGGAATTGTTTCTGTTTCCTGGGTAGGGCTGTTGCTGGCAGTTATTATATATGCCATCGGCGGCGGGCTTTTGGAAGTTCTTGTCAGTCCCATTGTGGAAGCGTGTCCCACAGATAATAAAGAAAAAGCCATGAGTATGCTCCATTCCTTCTATTGCTGGGGACATGTGGGAGTTGTTCTGATTTCCACATTATTTTTCCGGTTATTCGGAATCGGCAGCTGGAAAATACTGGCGGTTTTCTGGGCAGCGGTACCGGCTGTCTGTATGGTTTTATTTTTCCGTGTGCCCATTGCTTCTCTTTCAAAAGAGGAGGGAGGAATGTCTTTTGCCGCATTGATTGGAAACAAGTTGTTCTGGGTCTTTTTGCTTCTTATGGTCTGTTCGGGAGCAAGTGAACAGGCAGTCAGCCAGTGGGCATCTGCATTTGCGGAAGAGGGGCTGGGTGTAACAAAGACCATTGGAGATCTGGCCGGCCCTATGCTGTTTGCACTTATGATGGGAATATCAAGAGCTGTCTATGGACAGTATGGAGAAAGATGGGAGCTGAAAAAGGTTATGGCTGCCAGCGGTGTTCTTTGTATGGGATCGTATCTTTTGATTACCTGCTCTCCATATCCGGTGCTGGGACTGATTGGATGCGGACTTTGTGGATTTTCAGTGGGTATTATGTGGCCTGGAACGTTTAGTCTGGCCGCTGCGTCTATTCGTGGCGGAGGCACTGCCATGTTTGCATTCCTGGCACTGGCTGGTGATCTGGGATGCTCGGGAGGACCAACCCTTGTGGGGATTGTATCCGGGTGGTTTGGCAGCAATTTAAAAATCGGTATCTTTTCTGCCATTATCTTTCCGCTGATACTGGTAATCGTTCTTATCAGGTTTTGTGGGTAAAAGGAATTAATAATGACAGTCAGCTGTCATGTTATCTTTGTTATAATTTTCTTCATAAAGTAGAAAAGAGGAAAATTAAATGAAGTATGAGTTAGTGGAATTAAAAGAGATGATGGTGGGTGGCCTGTTAGCCAGGACTAATAATTTCGCACCGGATATGGGGAATGCGATCAGCGGTTTGTGGGATCAGTTTATGGGTATTTATCCTTCAGTCATGTATAAAGTCAATGAGAAGACATTGGGCATTTATACGGATTATGAGGGAAGAGAAACCGAGGATTACAGCGTACTGGCTGCCTGTGAAGTGGAAAAAAAAAAAGGAAGGACAGCCAAACGGGATAACAATTAAAATCATACCAGCGGGTACCTATGCGAAATTTATTGCAGAGGGAGAAGGTAAGGAGGCAGTTGCAAAAGTGTGGCAGCAGTTATGGAATATGAATCTGCCCAGATCTTTTATATGTGACTTTGAAGAGTATGAAACGATAGAAGAGGGGCATGTCCGGGTACATGTTTATATTGGCTTAAAAATATAGAAAACGGAGGAAACAGTTCATTAAGAACCGCTTCCTCCGTTTTTTTTTAATACACCACTTCAAACCCCTCCGTTGAAGGAAAAGCAATTGCCACCGTCTGCCCCGGATTTTTATAATCCAGATTTTCACTCATATCCAGTCCCATGGTATCTCCATCCTCGTTAATAGTCATGGAGATCAGGATCTGTTCTTTGGAAAAGTATCCGTCCGGATTGATAATTGCTTTTCCCGTCACACCAGTGATTTTGTAATCCGAATCGGAAAGTGTAGGCCAAACTTTATCGTAAAATTTGGTTAAATACTGTTCCAGACCGTCTGCCTCAGTGGTATAAAACATAACACTGTTACCGTCCTGATCCTGTGCGATCTGCACGTTGTCTAAAAATCCCCAAAACTGTCCGGTAAGACCTCCAAGAGTGAGATGCTTTGTCATATCTTCATATCCGATTTTCATCTTAAACTTTCCGCTGTCTTTGGAATTGGAGTAATAACAGCCCCCAGTATAAAAGGAGCTCTCAACCTTTTCCATTCCCAGAGTCTTTACCGTGCTGTTGGATAAAAACTCCATACTGGGAGTGTTAATATCGTGGTATTTCATCTGCATATTCATAATAACCGGAATCTGCAGCCAGTCGTAATATAAATTCATGGCAATATCAGCATTGATATCCTGCCCTGGTAAAGAAGAACTTTTCTTATCTGCATCCTTGTAAAGAACAGCTCCCTTTTTCTTCATCTCAACGGCTACGGAAGGGTTGGCCGCTCTTAAGCGTACGATGCCAGCCTCAGTCCATGCGCCGTCTTCATTCACAGTACGGCCATCAGGAGTCATGGTATTGGTTACCAGGATTCCGTCTTCATTAAAATAGTAGCACTCCGCCATTCCGTCTTTATCAGAATCGATCCACTTCCAGGCAGATGCTGTATAGGTATGATCGTCTTCCTTCCACCGCCAGCCATCGGAGCCCTGTTTCCAGGTTCCAGCCATTGCGGTAGATGCAACAGAGATTGACAGAAGTGAGGCAGCAATAAATACTTTGATCAGTTTTTTCATGCCTTTTACTCCTCCTGTTTTGCCATTGAAACAGTAGATGTTTCATGGCCTGAAAGTATTCTACCATAACTTTCCAGTAACAACAACTTTTTTTGGGAGAGTAGAAGATGTCTGTTATTTCAAAGATGATTTCAACTGTTCTATCAGCTCCAGATCTGAGGTTTTCAGCTTCATGTTGGTAGTCAGTGTTTTTCCTTCCGGAGATGTGACATGGATTTCTATCATGGAGCCTTCCTTTAGAGCACTTTCCGAAGCTGCTTTTAAGAATAAGGGGAATTTCGGGTGGTTCTCTTTAAAAATATTCCAGGCCTCTTTTAACTGCATAAGGTTCATGAGGTTCATATGGTAAATCCTTTCTGATTCTAAATTAATAAGCACATCCTAGCATAAAATGGGCGGTGAGTCAAATTAGGAAGAGAGCATGCCCGTTGGCTCCATTTTACGTACTATTATGCTAATTTTGGAACCTAACTTGTATAATTTCGTCCTATTGGTTGAGTATTTGCAGGAAACATGGTATAAGCTTAAAGGATATAATTATTAATAATTGTAACTTTTTCAACGGCATTCCCTTGTGTTTGCCATGATAAATATTATATAATAAAAGCCAAAGTAACATTCTCTAAACGTATACTTGCGCTGTTTTGCTTATTTCAAAGGAGAATATATTTATGACTAAAAAGGAAATAACAAGAGAGATTATCGGAAATGTTTTAATACCCATGGGTTTTGTCTCTGGTGAAAATATAAATAGCTGCTGGTTCATAAGAAAATTTAAAAACAGTAAGGGAGAGACAGCAAGGCTGGTGGTTGAGTTTTACACCAGGGGTTGGGATAAGAGGCTGTTTATGGTCATTAACTCTTATTCGGGCAGATGCACCAGTTATGGGATTCAGGATATTGTCCCGGACAGCAGTGAGAATGGCTTACCATGTGCCACTTTAAAAGAATATAAGCTTGCTATTGAAGCATATGCAGATATATTGAAACAATATGGACGGGATTTCTTTAAGAAAATTTCCGAACCGCCATTGGAAAATGATTATTTCAGGGAAGAAGATGATTTCAGGCTGTTTAAAGAACACGATTTGCTGGCTCAAAAATTTTTAACAGAGCATGAGCTGGATATATCTCAAATGAAAGCAGAGGATGCGATTCAGATAATAAAGAAAATTATTCTGGAAAAGCAGGGAGAGTCCTTTGAACATTGCCGGAATACAATTCTGGAATTATCCGCGTTTTATGGCAGAGTGCTGGGAAACAGCCATAAATGCAGATGGGTTATGCATAATTGCAGAACACATTTTACCTGTACCCTGAATTTTTACTCCAAGTCAGGCCCTTCGCTATCCTTACATAAGGATATTTCCTTGGCATGGAAGGATGGGGTGGACAAGCTGGATTCCTTAGTAATTGATTCATTGTAATAGAGGGGGGAACGCTTAATGGGAGATGAAATTGTCACAATCAGTGAGATGGCGAAACTGCATCACCTTACCCGCCAGACACTTATTTATTATGATCATATCGGGCTTTTAAAACCTGTTTCCATTAATGAACATGGTTACCGGTTTTACAGTGTTTTTCAGATCCCTGTTTTAAGGGAAATCTGTCTGTTAAAAAAGCTTGGGGTGAAGCTGGAAGATATTAAGAAAAGCTTTGAGAACCGCAATCCTGATACAGTAATTAACCTTCTGGAATTGCAGAAAGAATCAGTAGAAAAGCAAATTCAGGAACTGAATAAAACAAAGAATCATCTGGAGCACAGGATCCGGTTTTATGAAGCGCTTCATGAAGAACATCCCATTAATACTCCCCATTTAAAGGAGATTGGCCCCAGAAAGGTTCTTTTTGTGCCCTTCCTTGGGGAACCGTGTAAAAATGTTCTTCATCTTACCTTGATGAAAGCGTGGAATCAGATTTTTGACTGGGGTATGGTACCGTCCAGCGGGTTTGGAACTCTGATCAGATGCAGTCAGTTTGAATCCGAGGATCTATACAGAGAAGCAGGAATTTTCGTCGTGGTCCCGGAACAGGAGTATAACCTTCCGGGCATTGAGGAGATTCCGGGAGGTACCTATGCCTGCATGTATAAATACGCCTTTCCATATTATAAAGATGATTTTTTTACTCTCAAAGAATGGGTAGAGTCTCAGGGATGCGAAATCGTTGGTGATGCTCTGGACCTATGCCTGTTGGATACCACATTTTATAATTCGGAACATGAGGTGGATTACTGCTGTCTGCAGATTCCCGTAAAGAAAAAAACACCTCTTACATAAACCAGTTCTGGTATATAAGACCTGTAAAAGCAAAAAAATTAGTTATGATATGGGCTGCTGTCACAATTTTTACAGATTTTGTTTTATAGGCAGCAAGCCCCCATAAGAGTCCCATGAAAAGAGAACCTCCAACCAGGGAACCACCTCCGCCCTGGTATACAATGCCTTTTGCCAAGTATAATGCAATATGCCACATTCCAAAAAATAACGATGGGTAAAGATAAGCCCAAATCATATGATCATCAAAAATCTTATTAAAAATCCCCCTCCAGAACATCTCTTCCAATGTACCATTTATCATTCCAAATACCAGAGCAAGGATCAACACCTGAAAACCAGCAATTGGAGCAATATTTTTAAATACAGCAAAAAAGGTGGCAATACAAGGTATTAATGCTAAGAAATAATAAATAGTTTTCATTCTTGCAGTTATATTTGATTTCTGACGGTAAATCTCTTTCAACCGGTTGAAACCACCAGAACAATATGCAGAAACAGGCAGACAGAAGACAAACCAGTAAATACAAAACCCTGTGACGTATCCGGCTGTTTTCCCCATTTTAACAGTAAGATAAGGGATCAATAATAACATGGAAATGCAAAGAAACGGGGCAGTTCCAATCAGAATCCATTGCTTTTGACTCATAGTTTTCATCATATATCCTCACGCTGACATTGTCATTTAATTTTATATGTCCGATTATAGTATAAATCCCCTTGACTGTATAGCCGCAATATAGTGCATAGTTAATTTAATAGGCTATTATCAAAAAGAAGGGGGATTTATTATGTCAGAAATTAAAGTAAATGATTTACGTTCAGCCTTAGAACTTTTAGCATCAATTCCGGGGCAGCTCATTGAAACAGATGTTGAAGTTCATCCTCATGCCGAACTCTCCGGCGTTTACCGCCATGTGGGTGCAGGCGGCACAGTTATGCGTCCCACAAAAGAAGGCCCTGCTATGGTATTTAATCAGGTAACTGGTCATGAAGGAGCAAGAGTGGCAATTGGTTTACTGGCAAGCAGGAAACGAGTGGGATATCTTTTTCATGAAGCGCCGGAGCATTTGGGTCATATGTTAAACAATGCGGTGAATCATCCCATAAAACCAGTGGTCATTGATCAGAAAGAAGCAAAATGCCAGGAAGTGGTTCATTATGCCACCGATCCTGATTTTGATTTACGTAAATTGGTTCCAGCTCCAACCAATACAGAAGAAGATGCAGGACCTTATATTACATTGGGAATGTGCTACGCTTCCGATCCGGAAACAAAAATTTCTGATGTTACCATTCACCGCCTGTGTATTCAGAGTAAGGACGAGATTTCCATGTACTTTGTACCGGGTGCCAGACATTTAAACGTTTTCCGTGAGAAGGCAGAGGCAGCAGGCAAACCTCTTCCCATCTCCATCAGCATCGGCGTGGATCCTGCCATTGAAATCGCTTCCTGTTTTGAACCGCCTACAACTCCACTGGGATTTAATGAGCTGGAGATTGCCGGGGCGATCCGCAAGGAGCCGGTGGAACTCACACCCTGTATTACCATCGATGAAAAATGCATTGCCAATGCAGAATATGTAATAGAAGGTGAACTGCTCCCCGGAGTACGGGTAAGAGAGGATCAGAATACCAACACAGGAAAAGCCATGCCGGAATTTCCCGGTTATACAGGCCCTGCCAACCCGGAACTTCCTATAATTAAGGTAAAGGCAGTGACCCACAGAATCAATCCCATTATGCAGACCTGTATCGGACCAAGCGAGGAGCATGTAAGCATGGCCGGAATTCCTACAGAAGCCAGCATTATTCAGATGGTGGAAAAGGCCATGCCTGGGAAGCTGTTAAATGTATACTGTGCGTCAAGCGGCGGCGGAAAATATATGGCTGTTCTTCAGTTTTGTAAAAAGATTCCCAGTGATGAGGGAAGACAACGCCAGGCGGCACTGCTTGCGTTCTCAGCATTCAGTGAATTAAAGCATGTATTTCTTGTTGATGAAGATGTGGATCCCTTTGATATCAATGATGTTATTTGGGCGATGAATACCCGTATGCAGGGAGATTCCGGTATTGTATGCATTCCGGGAGTTCGCTGTCATCCACTGGATCCCTCCAACGATCCCTCTATCTCACCATCCATACGAGACCATGGAATCGCCTGCAAAACCATTTTTGACTGTACTGTTCCATTTGATCAGAAGAGCCGTTTTAAAAGAGCGAAGTTTATGGATGTAGATCCGTCCCGCTGGGTACCGGATATTAACTAGATTGTTACTGGATTTTTACTAAATACATAAGAGGGATACATATGCCAATCGGAGTAATTGTTAACAGTCTGGCAGTGCTGACAGGCGGCGCTGCCGGGGCTTTATTAGGAAATAAAATACCTGGTCATCTTCGTGATAACCTCACGTTGATCTTCGGAGTCGCTTCCATGTCCATGGGAATCGCTTCAATCGTAAAATTGACCTATCTTCCTGCTGTTGTTTTTGCAGTAATCATTGGAACTGCAATCGGTGAACTGATTCATCTGGAATGGGGGATCACAGCTGCAGCCCAGAAGGTGCAGACCCCTATTTCAAAGATATTTTCCGGAAAAGGGACTGGGTTAAGCCAGGAGGAGTTTATGCAGAGGCTAGTCAGCATCGTCGTCCTGTTTTGCGCAAGCGGAACCGGAATATTTGGTGCGTTGCAGGCTGGAATGACTGGAGATCATACGATTCTGTTCTCCAAGTCGATCCTTGATTTTTTTACAGCTGGTATTTTTGCAGCAAGTCTTGGATTTATTACCTGCACCGTATGCGTTCCCCAGTTTATTGTACTTTTAACGTTGTTTCTAAGCGCCTCATTTATCATGCCGATGACAACAAAGGAAATGCTAAACGATTTCACCGCATGCGGCGGCATTTTAATGCTTGCTACCGGCCTTCGTATTTCAGGAATCAAATCATTTCCCATAGCAAATATGCTGCCTGCCATGGTACTTGTCATGCCGTTTTCCTATTTCTGGTCTCATGTAATTTTGAGTCTGATATAGTCTTCGGAGAAGAAACGGATAATACTTGCTGTTATCTTCACAGGAATGATATAATTAAAAAAGCAAAGATAAAAACACAGCCCATGGCATCTGTCATGGAGATCCGGTTGGTAGTCCGGACGGAAACGGTTTACCTCCGTTTCTAAGTAGCCCTCCTCCTGGTCGTCCGTTCTTTGTGTAAACAAGAATAGGAGGAATTGTTATGGACAAGGTTTCGGTTGTATTTTCAGTAATTTTTGAGGAACCCTTTTGGGTGGGCATTCTGGAGCGGGAAGTGGAAGGTAAGCTGTTTGTAAGCAAGGTCACATTCGGCCCAGAACCCAGGGATTATGAGGTAAACGAGTTCCTTCTTAAGAATTACTACAGGCTGAGGTTTAGTCCGGCTGTTGAAGCTGCTGTAAAAGAAAGTAGTAAGAATCCAAAACGGATATTGCGGGAAGTCCGCAGGCAGATCCAAAACACAGGTATCAGTACGAAATCCCAGCAGGCGCTGAAATTACAGCAGGAAGAAGGAAAACTGGAGCGGAAGCTTTTATCCCGGGAAGCAAGGGAGGCAAAAGCGCAGCAAAAGTTTGATCAGAGACAGCAGAAAAAAAAGGAGAAGCACAGGGGCAGATAATGCCCCTTTCTCTATGGAAAAAAATAGGAAGAGATTACTTATTGCGTGAGGGTGGGAAGCAGGGTATAATCGATTCTATATTGACAAAAGCAGGTGAATGAATGTACATAGCAGATTTACATATACACTCTAAATATTCCATGGCAACCAGCAGGGACTGTACACCGGAGCAGCTGGATCTTTGGGCCAGACGAAAAGGAATCGGGATTCTGGGAACCGGTGATTTTACTCATCCGGCATGGAGAGCGGAGTTAAAAGAGAAACTGGTTCCGGCGGAAGAGGGGCTTTATGTGTTAAAGGAAGAGTACCGTCTGGAGGGAGAAAACTCCTTCGGTTCCCTGATCCCCCGCTTTGTTATTTCCGGAGAAATCAGTTCTATTTATAAAAAGAACGGAAAGACCAGAAAGGTACACAGCCTACTTCTCCTGCCAGGATTTGATGCGGCGGACCAGCTTTCTAAAAAGCTTGAGGTTGTGGGCAATATCCATTCGGACGGCAGACCCATCTTAGGACTTGACTGCCATGATCTTCTGGAAATGATGCTGGAAACAGATCCCAGGGCGGTTTATATCCCCGCCCATATCTGGACGCCCCATTTCTCCCTGTTCGGAGCATGTTCCGGCTTTGATACCATAGAAGAGTGTTTCGAAGATCTGACTCCTCATATACATACATTGGAAACCGGACTTTCTTCTGATCCCGCCATGATCTGGAGTATATCGGCACTGGACCGTTTTCAGCTGATCTCCAACTCCGATGCCCATTCTCCTGCAAAGCTTGGCAGGGAAGCCAGTCTTTTGGACATCGAACTGTCCTTTGACGGACTTTCTCAAGCGTTAACCAGCGGCAGTGGATTAATGGGAACCATTGAATTCTTTCCCGAAGAAGGGAAATACCACCACGATGGTCACAGAAAATGCGGGATCTGCTTTTCACCTTCTGAGGCAGAACAGCATTCCGGCAGGTGCCCGGTGTGCGGTGGAAAACTGACCATGGGAGTATCCAACCGGATTAAACAGCTGTCTGACCGGGGGGAGGGCTTTGTATTACCCCAGGGAAATCCGTTTGAGAGTCTGGTTCCGCTGCCAGAGGTGATCGCTGCCTGCCTTGGCTATTCTGCAGCAAGTAAGAAGGTACAAAATCAGTACTTTGAACTGCTTCGTGGGCTGGGATCAGAATTTGATATATTAAGAGAGGTTCCCCTGGAAGACATCAGAAAGATATCACACCCTATGATTGCAGAAGGGGTGAGCCGGCTGCGGGAAGGAAAAGTGGAACGAATACCAGGTTATGACGGGGAATATGGAATAATAAAGCTGTTTGATCCTGATGAAATTTCCCCTGGAAAAAAGAGAGGAAAGGAGTAAAACAGATGACAGAAGATAACATTGGTGCAATTCTTAAAAAGCTGGATGACGTATACGGAGTTACAAAAGAAGGGTTTTATCATGATCAGCCCTGGCAGCTGCTTGCAGCGATTATGCTTAGTGCACAGAGTACAGATAAGCAGGTAGAAGAGGTACTTCCTGATTTTTGTAAACGGTTTCAGACTGCTGCCCAGCTGGCAGATGCACCTCTGGAAGAGATTGAGGCTTCCATCCGTTCCATTGGTCTTTATAAGAATAAAGCGAAGAATTTAAAGAAATGCTGCACTCAGATCGTAAATGAATATGATGGTGAGGTTCCGTCAGAAATAGAGGAACTGTTAAAACTGGCGGGAGTGGGGCGAAAAACAGCCACTTTGTTTCTTGCCGATGCGTATGAAATTCCGGGAGTTACGGTAGATACCCATGTTTTCCGGATATCCAGGCGGCTGGGCTGGGCAGAGGGGAAGAATCCGGTAATAGTGGAACAGGAACTTCAAAAGGTATTACCTGAGGAACACTGGAACCGGATTAATTTTCAGCTGATTTATCATGGGAGAGAGGTCTGCACAGCCAGAAAGGCCAGGTGCGAAGAATGTATTTTGGGGGATTGGTGTGAGAGAAGAATTTAATAATGAAAAGATTGCTTTGAAAAAGGGAAATGTTTCAGAAGTATTCAGTGATGGCAGGGTGGTTTACAGAGACTTAAAGCCACAAAGTAAATCCGTTCACAGACTGTTATTGCATCTGGAAGAAAAAGGGATCGGGTTTACACCTCGCTTTCTTGGAATCAATGAGGAAAATATGGAGATGTTAAGCTTTGTAGAGGGTGAAACAATTGATGATTATCCCATACAAAACGAGATTAGTAAGAAAATTACAACGGTTCGGATAGCAGCGGAAATGCTTAGAAAATTCCACGATGGCACTGTTGATTTTATACAGAATCAGAATGATATCTGGTTTTTAGAATATAAAGGCGGATTACAGAAAGAAGTGATCTGCCATAACGATTTTGCACCCTATAATGTTACATTTCAAGATTTAAAGCCCGTAGGGTTAATTGATTTTGATACGGCATGTCCCGCTCCAAGGATCTGGGATGTTGCTTATGCAGCTTACCGTTTTGTGCCTCTTAGTGAAGAAGTATATGATATAAATATAAGACAATACCGCAGATACAGCAAATCAACAGACAGTCTGGAGAGGAAACTGCTGCTTCAGGAATTTCTTGACAGCTATGGCATGAGGAATGCCACAGAAGTTTTGCAGACTCTGATTCAACGGCTGCAGGATCTTGTAACGCTGTTTGATGATGAATGCAAAAAGGGAAGTGAACCATTTATTAAAATGAAAGAATCAGGACATCAGCAGTTTTATATCCGTGAGATTAAATTCCTAAAAGAGAATATGGCTGATTGGCTATAGGGATAAGAGAAAGTAAGCGAAAAAGTAGAAAAGGAGAACAGACAATGAAGTTAATGTTTAAACAACGCTTTTTTTCCTGGTTTGACAGTTATGACATTTATGATGAGGAAGGCAGATGCGTTTTCACTGTCAGTGGAAAACCGGCATGGGGACATAAACTTGAAATCTATGATAAAAACGGGAGTCATCTTGCTACTTTAAAGGAGCAGATATTTACATTTCTTCCCCGTTTTTACATTCTTATTAATGATGAAACGGTAGGTACAATAACAAAGGAGTTTACATTTTTCAGACCATCCTTTCATGTAGACTGTAATGGATGGGAAGTAAAAGGCGATTTTTTTGAATGGGATTATTCCATTTACTCCAGAGAAGGGCGCGTTGTGGCACAGATAGAAAAACAGCTTCTCCGCTTTACTGATACGTATATCATTGATGTGGAGGAAGAACGGGATGCGTTGTTATCATTGATGGTGGTGCTTGCCATTGATGCTGTTAAATGCAGTCAAAATAATGGATAAAACTTATTACACTAGTGGATTGACTTATTATTGATTCTCATGAGGAAAATTAATAGCCGTTCAGCCTGATTATTCTAAAATTGGGCAGAGCGGTATTTTTTTAATTATTATTTAATGATATATGTACTGTTTAGTGATAATTGTTTCATATGTATGCTTTTTTGAGAAGTTTTTAGAAAATATAAAAAAAACAAATAAAGTGAGCCTGAAATATAAAAAATACCTTGTTGATATAGTACAAAAATATAGTTATAATGTAAAAGAAGATTGTAGACAATCTACAATTCATAAATGGAAGCAGAGAGGTAACTGGTGTGCCTACCGGTCTTCAAAACCGTGTTGCGGCTTGTAGTCGTGGGTGGGTTCGATTCCCATATGCTTCCGCCAAAAATAATTCACATTTACATAAATTGCGCCCGCATAGTTAAAAAAATAACAATATGCCTTTTGGGAGGAATAAATGGACAGCATAGTTGTAGGGACGGCAGGTCATATCGATCATGGCAAAACAGCATTGGTTAAAGCGCTGACAGGTCATGATACAGATACCCTTGCGGAAGAGAAGAAAAGAGGAATTTCAATTAATCTTGGATTTACCGGCTTTCAGCTTCCTAACGGACGTACGCTTGGAATTGTTGATGTTCCAGGGCACGAAAAGTTTATTAAGAATATGCTGGCCGGCGCTACGGGCATTGATGCTGCTATGATCATTATTGCGGCAAATGAAGGAATTATGCCCCAGACAAGAGAGCATATCGACATCCTCAGTTACCTGGGAATACAAAAAAAAAATTTCTGATTGTTCTTACAAAGATCGATCTGGTGGAGGAGGATTTTAAGGAGCTGGTAATAGAAGATATCCGGTCGTTTATAAAGGGTACCTTTTAGAAGGAACTAAGATCGTGGAAGTTGATTCTGTCAGCAGGACAGGTTTTGATATGTTAATATCCGAGCTTGAGATCCTGACTTCAGATATCCGGGAACGCAGTTTCACGAAAAAACCCCGAATGAATATAGACCGGTTTTTTTCTGTTAAAGGGTACGGAACCGTAGTTACCGGTACTTTAATGGAAGGTATCTTAAGAACTGAAGATGAACTGATGGTTTATCCTCAGGGAATTCTTACGAAAGTCCGGAATCTTCAGGTTCATGAGCATAACGTGGATTTAGCATACGCCGGACAGAGAACAGCAATCAACTTATCCAATATAACGGTGAATGAATTAAGAAGAGGAAACACAGTTGCTGCAAGGGACGGTGTATACATAACGGACAGGATTGATGTCAGATTTTCCATCGTTAAATCCACAAAGCTTGAAATCGGTAAGTTTTATAAGCTGAAATTATATACCGGAGCGTCGGAGGAAGTGGCGAGATTTGTACCCATCACCCATAAAAAAGTAAAGGCTGGGGATGAGGGCTATGCCCAGATTCTGCTGGATCATGAAATAGCTGTTTTAAAGGGTGACCGTTTTGTATTAAGAACGATTTCTCCGGTCACAACCATCGGCGGCGGAGTCATCGTAGATCCGAAAGCGTTGAAATATAAAAATGATCCCGATGAACGGCTGCGGTCGCTTCGGATAAAGGACACAGCCTCTGACAAAGATATTATAGAAGAGTATATTAAAAACAACCCATTTTCTGATTTTTCGAAGATATCTGCTTTTTTAAATAAAGACATAAAAGAAGAAGAACTGAAAGAGCTGGAAGAGGAAGAAATTATTTTATTAATAGAAAAGCAGTATATCCATATGGAATATCTGGCGCATTACAGGTATATGGTGGAGGCGGTCTTAAGGGATTATCATAAAAAACAACCGATTACGAAAAGGAATTCCTAAGGCAGAATTAGTAGAAAAGCTTGATGTATCCAATAAGAAGCAGTGTGAGACCATGTTAAAATATCTGGCCGCAAAGAACCAGGTAAAGCTGGAACAGAATCTGGTTTCGTGTTGTGATTTTGAACCAGTCCTCACAGAAGGTCAGAAGAAAATCAGAGATGAATTGAAGAAACGGGTTACGGAAAGCGGCTATACACTGTTAACTGCTGTAGAGCTTACAGAGAATAGGAAAGATAGGCAGCAGGTACTTGAATTTATGCTCCAGAGTGATTTTCTGGTATTCCCCGGTCAATTTATTCTGACGGAAACACAGTATAGAAAGGCCAAAGAATTGGCAGAAAGACTCTTTCTTGAAAAGGGAATAATAAAGCTTCCGGATTTCAGGGATTCCATGGAAACCAGCAGAAAGTTTGCATTAATGCTTCTGGAACGGTTTGATCAGGAACGATTTACCAGACGTGAGGGAGAAGACAGGGTATTAATTACTAAAAAATAAATGGAGGTGCGCTTTGAAAGTTTATGATGTTGTAATAGTTGGTGGAGGACCTGCCGGCCTGTCAGCCGGTCTTTATGCAGGGAGAGCCAGACTGAATGCGCTGCTGATTGAAAAAGATAAGGATGGGGGACAGATCGTTATCACTTCTGAGATTGAAAATTATCCAGGATGTCTTCCGGAGGAGTCAGGCAGCACTCTGGTGGAGAGAATGACAAAGCAGGTAGAGAAATTTGGGATTGAAAGGACGTCTGATTCCATCGAATCGGTAGACTTCTCCGGAGATATCAAGGTATTGAAAGGAAAGAAAAACCAGTACCACGCCAAAACGGTGATCATTGCCACCGGCGCATACCCTAAGCCGATCGGCTGTCCGGGGGAAAGGGAATTGATCGGAAAAGGAGTGTCATATTGTGCAACCTGTGACGGAAACTTCTTTGAGGATTTTGAAATTTATGTAGTCGGAGGCGGAGATACTGCTGTTGAAGAGGCTCTTTATCTGACAAAATTTGGCCGGAAGGTGACCATTATCCATAGAAGAGATGAACTCCGTGCTGCAAAATCCATTCAGGAAAAAGCATTTAATAATCCTAAAGTAGATTTTATGTGGGACTCTGTAGTGAAGGAAATAAAAGGAGATGGAATGGTCCAGAGTATGTCGGTGGAAAACGTGAAGACAGGAGAAGTAAGGGAAATCGTTGCCGATGAAGAAGATGGAACATTCGGAATCTTTGGTTTTATCGGATATCTGCCCCAGTCAAAATGTTTTGAAGGCAGTCTGGATATGGAATACGGTTATATCAGAACAAATGAAAATATGGAGACAAATGTACCGGGGGTATTTGCTGCCGGGGATATCAGAATTAAGAGTTTAAGACAGGTTGTCACTGCCTGTGCAGATGGAGCGATCGCAGCTGTCATGGCAGAGAAATATATAGAAAATGAAGGAGGGAATTAGAATGTTAGTTGTGGATAAAGATACGTTTGAACCAGAAGTACTGAAGGCAGAAGGAATTGTATTTGTGGACTTTTTTGGGGACGGTTGTGTGCCCTGCCAGGCTCTGCTCCCTCATGTTGAAAATTTTGCTGAAAAATACAGTGATAAAATCAAATTTACAAAACTGAATACCACAAAGGCCAGAAGGCTTGCTATATCTCAGAAAATTCTTGGATTACCCGTTATGGCAATCTATAAAAACGGGGAAAAAATAGAAGAATTAGTAAAAGATGATGCAACACCTGAAAGAATTGAAGAAATGATAAAGAAATATGCATTTGAGTAAAACCCATGTACATAACGTGGAAAGTTATGTTTCAGCCTGCAGTGTAAATTCTTTCTCCTGCCGGCGCACGTTATAAATATATGAATAAGGAGGAAATTAATATGCTTAAAGACAAAAAAGCAATCATTATCGGTGACAGAGACGGCATTCCGGGACCAGCAATTGAGCAGTGTGTTAAAACGGCCGGTGCAGAAGTAGTATTCTCGTCAACAGAATGCTTTGTCTGAACGGCTGCGGGTGCCATGGACCTGGAAAATCAGAAGAGGGTAAAAGCATTGGCGGAACAGTACGGCCCTGAAAATATTATTGTTATTTTAGGAGCCGCAGAAGGTGAGGCTGCCGGCCTTGCTGCTGAAACTGTTACGGCAGGAGACCCTACTTTTGCAGGACCTTTGGCAGGAGTCCAGTTGGGACTAAAAGTATACCATGCCTGTGAGCCGGAAATCAAAGATGAGGTGGATAGCGCTGTCTACGACGAGCAGATCAGTATGATGGAAATGGTATTGGATGTCGATGATATCCGAAAAGAGATGTCAACAATAAGGGACGAATATTGTAAATTTTAGTATTGATCCCTTCACAAATCAATTCTTGTGAAATGCGAATGGTATACGGCATCACATTTTGCAGGAATTGATTTATTATAGGAGGCAAAATATGTACAGCGTCTTAAAAGGAGCAAGTTACATTCTTGCTCATACGCCAGATATGGTAATTCATAATGGTACAACACAGACAACTCAGCGAACCATTGATCCTGATTCTGAATATTTAAAAAATCTGGATAAGAGTCTGCGGTCTTATGATGAATGTAAAGCATATCTGCCAAATCAGACTTACATTGGAAACATTACACCTGATGAGCTGGCTGGCTATGCACAGCCATGGTATCAGCAGAAATCCGATTACATACAACGAGAAGGCAGATTTGGAGAAATCATGCCGGAAGATGAATTTATCGGGTTGATTGCAATTTGTGACGTATTTGATCTTGTAAAATTAGAATCACAATTTGCTGTTTCCGTGAAGAAAAAATTAGAATCTCACAGTCTTATAGATCCAAAGTTTTTGAGTGTCTTTGATAAAAACTTTGAGTTGTCAGAAATTAACGGTTTCATCTCAGACGAACATGCAGAGCCTTTATATTATGGAGGAATGATTGTGGGCTGCATCAAAGCTGCACATGATATTGACCATTCTCTTTCCGCCCATGTCATTTTCGAAAACCTTGTTTCAAAGGCTTCCTGTGTTCTGTCATTGTTACATTTAATTGATAAGAACCATATCAGGAAAGAAGACATTGAATATGTGATCGAGTGTTCAGAAGAGGCTTGCGGCGATATGAATCAGAGAGGCGGAGGAAACTTTGCGAAAGCAGCAGCAGAAATCGCAGGTCTGGTCAACGCCACAGGAAGCGATGTAAGAGGCTTCTGCGCCGGTCCGACCCATGCCCTGATTCATGCGGCTGCCATGGTGAAGGCAGGAACATTTAAGCATGTTATCGTTGCTGCCGGAGGATCTACCGCAAAGCTCGGTATGAACGGTAAGGATCACGTAGGCAAAGGGATTCCCATACTGGAGGATTGTGTAGCCGGTTTTGCCATTCTGGTCAGTGCAAATGACGGGGTCAGCCCGGAGATCAATACCGATATCGTGGGCAGGCATACGGTGGGAACCGGGTCTTCTCCTCAGAACGTAATTTCTTCGCTGACTGCATCAGCTCTTGAAAAAGCAGGGCTGAAGCTGACCGATATTGATAAGTATACGGTAGAAATGCAGAATCCGGATATAACCAAGCCAGCAGGCGCCGGCAATGTACCTGAGGCTAATTATAAGATGATAGGAGCTCTTGCCGCCATGCGCAAAGAGATAGAGAAATCCCAGCTGGCTGATTTTGTATCGGAGCATGGTATGGTGGGCTGGGCCCCTACCCAGGGACATATCCCTTCCGGAGTTCCTTATCTTGGCTTTGCCAGACAGGAATTGATGGATAAAAAAATCAACAGAGTCATGGTGATTGGAAAAGGAAGTCTGTTTCTTGGAAGAATGACCAATCTGTTTGATGGAGTATCCTTTATTCTTCAGCAAAACAGTGGTGCAGGACAGGAGGAAACGGTGTCTGAGGACAAAATCAGGAAACTGATTGCCGCATCTTTAAAGGATTTTGCAAAGCATCTTCAGGAAGACGAGGGGTGATCATATGTCTGAAGGTAAGATGAAACAGTTAATTGCAGAGACCTTTTTTGAAATGGCTCATATGCTTGAGACTGGTCAATCCGGCAGGGAAATGCCCATCGCCATAACTGCAATGGGAAGTGAGCATGGAGAAGAGACCATTTATCAGGCGGCTTATGAGGCAGCAAAAAAAGGTATATCTGTAAAGGTAATCGGAAGCCGGCAGCTGGAAGCGGAGAATCTTGTGGTCATACCGGTCACCTCGGAAGAAGAGGGGCATAAAAAGATGGATGATATGCTCCAGAAAAAAGAAGCTTATGCGGCGGTGACCATGCACTATCCGTTTCCCATCGGTGTCTCTACGGTGGGACGTGTGATTACTCCGGCAGCCGGGAAAAAGATGTATCTGGCTTCTACGACTGGAACCTCATCCGTAAACAGGATTGAAAGCATGATAAAGAATGCCATCTACGGAATCATTACTGCAAAAGCCAGCGGAGTGGCAAACCCCACGGTTGGCATTTTAAATGTTGACGGAGCACGGCAGACAGAAATCGCGCTTCAAAAGCTGAAGAAAAATGGTTATGACATTCAATTTGCTTCGTCCAACAGGGCGGATGGAGGAATTGTCATGAGGGGAAATGACCTTCTGACAGCCTCTGCGGATGTGATGGTTATGGATTCCCTGACCGGTAATGTTCTGACCAAAATGTTTTCTGCTTATACCACTGGAGGCAATTATGAGTCAGTTGGTTTTGGATATGGTCCTGGAATCGGAGAAGGGTTTGAAAAGCTGATTCTGATCGTCTCAAGGGCGTCCGGAATTCCTCTCATCACAGGAGCCCTGGAATTTGCAAAGGAACTGCTTGACGGTGATTATCAGAAGGTTCTTGCCGATGAATTTGCAAGGGCAAAGAAGGCCGGTCTGGATCAGATCCTGAATGAATGCAGGCAAACTAAAATTCAGAGCCAGCAGAGGAAGTAAAAGCTCCCCCAAAGGAAGTTGTGACGGAAGAAATCCTTGGGATTGAAATCATGGATCTGGAGGAAGCGGTTTCCTGCTTATGGGGGGCGGGTATTTATGCCGAGAGCGGAATGGGCTGTACAGGTCCGGTAGTCCTTATAGCGGAACATAATTTAAATAAGGCCAGGGAAATTCTTACTGATAAGAAGTTCATTGGCTGATACGGACATAAGACTGCTTTGAACGATTGAAACTACATAGTGAGGAGTGATAAGATGACAGATAAAAACAGTTCTATGAGGCAGCTGCCAAAAGTGGATGAGATGATACGATGCATTGCATCAGAAGGTATAACCAATGTACCCGCGGTTCTGGTAAAGCTTGCCTGCCAAAAAGAAATTGAACTGGAAAGACAGAAAATTTTATCCGGCAGTCCATATCAGTACTCCAGGGAAGATTTAATCAGGCGTATCAAGGCGGAAATTGAAAAGCAAAACCAGCCCCATTTAAGAAAAGTAATCAATGGAACCGGCGTTGTCTTACACACCAACCTTGGGAGGGCAAGGCTCTCTCAAATGGTCTCGGAAAGCATGAAGGAAATCTGCGGATCCTATTCCAATTTAGAGTATGATCTGGAGACCGGGGAAAGAGGAACCAGGTACGAACATGTAGAACAGCTGCTTACCTTTTTAACCGGTTCTGAAGCGGCTCTGGTAGTCAATAACAATGCGGCAGCCGTGTATCTTGTACTAAACTCGGTGGCAAACGGGAAAGAGGTTATTGTTTCAAGAGGAGAGCTGGTGGAGATTGGCGGCGCATTCCGCGTTCCGGAAATCATGACGGCCAGCGGATGCAGGCTGGTTGAAGTGGGAACCACAAACAAAACCCATGAATCAGATTATGAAGAGAACATCAATGAGAACACCGGGGCTTTATTAAAAGTCCACACCAGTAATTATAAGATTATTGGCTTTACAGATGAGGTTTCTCTGGAGCAGATGAAAGCGGTTGGTGAAAAGCATGGTCTGCCCTTAATATATGATCTGGGATCTGGGTTGCTGGTGGATCTAAAAGCATATGGAATTGGGGATGAACCTACAGTCAGAAGCTGTCTGGAACAAAGAGCAGATATCGTATGCTTCAGCGGAGATAAGCTGCTTGGCGGACCTCAGGCCGGTATCATTGTGGGCAAAGCGGAGTACATAAACAGGATGAAGAAAAATCATCTGCTTAGGGCGCTGCGGATTGACAAACTGACCTTAACGGCACTTGAATTTACTCTCAGGCAATATCTGACTCCTGAGGCGGCAGTTGTGCAGATCCCTACTCTGAAAATGATCACGGAGCCTCTGGAAAACCTAAAGAAAAAGCGGAGTTATTACATGGCCTGCTGGTAAAAAAAAGGCAGGATGCACAATATGAAGTAACAGAAACCACCGGACAGATCGGCGGAGGGTCCATGCCGGGAGTAAATCTTTCTTCTTATGCAGTAAGTATTACCATGGAACATATTTCGGCGGATATGCTGGAGCGAATGCTGAGAAATAACTCCGTTCCCATTATATCAAGAATCTATAAAAACAAAGTTTTGCTTGATGTAAGAACCATGAGTGAGGAAGACCTTTTCGAAGCAGCAGAATTTTTAAATAAAATAATTAATTTGAAAGGAGATATGGAATGAAGCTGGAAATGGGAAATTTTTATGTAAAAGAAATATGCTTTGGCGATAAGACTTCTTTAAAAGACGGGCTTCTCACTGTGAATAAGGAAGAAGCTCTTGCAGTAGTAAAAGAAGACGAACATATCACGGAAGCAGAACTTTATATTGTGTCGCCTGGGGATCGTGTCAGGCTTGTTCCTGTAAAGGAAGCCATAGAGCCCCGTTACCGCGTAGGGGGAGGTCCTGTATTTCCCGGAGTGACGGGAGATTTAATGCAGGCAGGAAACGGAACCACCTATGCACTGAAGGATATGAGTGTTCTGGTTGTAGGCAGACACTACGGCGGTTTCCAGGATGGACTGATTGACATGAGCGGGGAGGGTGCAAAATACACCTACTACTCACAACTAAAAAATCTTGTTCTGGTTGCTGATACAGATGAAATTTTTGAGCAGAAGGAACAGCAGAAGAAGAACCGGGCATTAAGATGGGCCGGCATGCGCCTCGCTGAGTACATCGGTACAGCAGTCAAGGACTTAACACCAGATGAGGTGGAAACCTTTGAGCTGGAACCAGTTACAAAAAGAAGCAAGGAAATAAATGAACTTCCAAGTGTGGTACTGGTGCTTCAGCCTCAGTCCCAGATGGAAGAAGGGGGGCTATAATGATTTAAATTATGGCTGGGATACAAACCGGATGCTTCCTACCTTTATGCACCCCAATGAGGTACTGGACGGGGCAATGATCAGCGGATCCTTTATGCCATGTTCTTCCAAATGGTCCACTTATGATTTCCAGAACCTTCCTATGATCCGGAGACTTTACAAAGAACATGGTAAGACCATTAATTTCCTTGGCGTTATTATGTCCAACTTAAACGTTGCTTTGGAGCAGAAAGAGAGAGCTGCGTTATTTGTGGCACAGATGGCCAAAAGCCTGGGGGCTGACTCTGCTGTTGTTGCCGAAGAAGGATATGGTAATCCGGATGCGGACTTTACAGGCTGTATCGTTGCACTGGAAAATGCCGGTATTAAGACGGTAGGACTTACAAATGAATGTACAGGCAGAGATGGTGCCAGCCAGCCCCTTGTTTCCCTGGATGAGAAAGAAGATGCCATCGTATCCTGCGGAAACGTATCAACGCTGATCCGGCTTCCTAAGATGGAAACAGTTCTTGGCGAACTGGAGGCACTTGCAAGAGACGGTCTTTCCGGAGGCTGGTCCAATGATGAAATTCTGGGAGCTTCCGTTAAAGAAGATGGCTCAATCATCATGGAAAACAACGCCATGTTCTGCGGAGACCAGGTGGTAGGATGGTCAGTTAGAGAATGGTAGAATTCTAGAAGGAGGGACGATATGAAAGGTATTTTATACTTGAATCAGTTTTTTGGTCAGATCGGCGGGGAAGAATTGGCCGATTTTAAACCGGAAATCAGAGAGGGTCTTGTAGGCCCGGCGATGGCGCTGCAGCAGGAACTTGGCGATGACGTTCAGATTACACATACCATCATCTGCGGCGATAACTTTATAGGCTCAAACACGGAAGAAGCGGTTGAGACCATCATTTCCATGTTAAAAGGGAAAGAAATGGATGTCTTTTTTGCCGGACCGGCATTCCGTGCGGGACGTTACGGAGCAGCCTGCGGTCATATCTGCAAAGCTGTAAAAAAGGAGTTTGGTGTTCCAGTACTCACTTCCATGAACGATGAAAACCCTGGGGTTGAAATGTTTAAAAAGGAAATGTACATATTCAAAGGCGGTGCCAGTGCGGCAGCCATGAAAAAAGACATAAAAGCCATGTCAAAGTTTGCGCTTAAGCTGTTAAAGGGAGAAAAACTGCTTCCTGCATCAGAAGAGGGTTACTTTGGAAGAGGAATGCGGGATCAGATCTGGCTGGATCCTCCTGTAACAGCAGCAGACCGGGTAATTGATATGCTTTTAAAGAAAATCAATGGAGAGCCATTTAATACAGAGCTTCCCATACCCAAGTCAGACAGAGTGGCCATTGCTCCATCTATCACTCCGGAAGATCTTAGCCATATGGAGGTTGCTCTTATTACCTCCGGAGGAATTGTTCCGGTAGGAAATCCCGACCGCATTCAGTCAGCTTCTGCGACTAAGTGGGGAAAATATGATATTTCCCAAACGGATGACCTTGTAAAAGGAGAATATATGACCATTCACGCTGGATTTGATCCGGCTGCAGCAAATAATGATTCTGATGTTATTGTTCCTCTGGATGCTATGAGACGGTACCAGAAAGAGGGAAAAATAGGCGGAGTATATAAGTATTTCTTTTCAACCGTTGGTACGGGTACAACTCAGGCCGAAGCTGCCAGAATGGGAAAAGAAATTGCAAGAGAATTGAAAAAGGATGGAATCAGAGCTGCAATTCTGACCTCCACATGAGGGACCTGTACACGTTGCGGTGCAACGATGACAAGAGAAATTGAAAGAGAAGGAATCACTATTGTTCAAATGGCAAACCTGATTCCGGTAGCTAAAACGGTTGGAGTAAACAGACTGGTCCCAACCATTTCCATTCCATATCCCCTGGGAGATCCTGCTACTTCCAAAGAAGAGCAGTTTAAGCTTCGCTATCACAGAGTGGGGGTAGCTCTTGATGCGATAACCACGGATATAAAAGAACCTCAACTCTTTAAAGTTAAAATTTAATTTTTTATGTGGCAGGAAATCTGCTTTTAGAAGTGGGTTTCCTGTCACATAAAATCGGATTGCAGGAAAACGGCATACGGTTATTTTAAAGAGGAGGGTAAAATGAAGAAGAATCAGGTTTTTTACATTTCGTTTCTTATTACTTTAACAATTGTTGCATTTGGTCTGGTTGCGCCCCAGGCATTTGCAACGGCTACATCGGCAGCAAATGATTTTCTTGTTAATAATTTAGGGTGGTTTTATTTGATTTCCATGTTTGTGTTTGTTGTATTTTCCTTAGGAATAGCATTTAGCAAATATGGAAGTATTAAGCTGGGACCGGATGATTCCGTTCCGGAATTCAGCAACAGATCGTGGTTTGCCATGCTTTTTGGTGCTGGAATGGGGATTGGGCTGGTTTTCTGGGGCGTTGCGGAGCCGCTCAATCACTTTATGACATTTGGAGCAACGGAAACAGCAGCAGATTTTGCAATGAAAAAATCTTTTATGCATTGGGGTTTTCATCCCTGGGCAGCGTATGCTATTATTGGTATGGCGCTTGGGTATTTTCAGTTCAGAAAGAATGCACCTGGTCTGATTAGCAGTATTTTTTTACCAATTCTTGGTGAAAAAGGAATCAAAGGACCTGTCGGAAAAATGATCGATATTTTTGCAGTTTTTGCGACGGTAGCCGGAATCGCAACTTCCCTGGGACAAGGGACCATGCAGATCAATTCCGGGTTAAATTTCCTGTTCCATGTGCCCACGACCCGATTGATCCAGATCATTATCATCATTGTTTTGATGGTTATTTACACCTGGACAGCCGTAAGCGGAATTGACAAGGGCATCAAACTGCTGTCCGATATCAACCTGATCCTGGCAGTTGTAATTCTGGCTGGCGCGTTTCTCGTTGGTCCCAAACTACTGACTTTAAATGTTTTTTACAAATTCCATCGGTAATTATGTGAATGATTTTGTAAAAGACAGTTTTGCCATAAATCCATTCGGGGATAAGTCCTGGCTTGGTTCATGGACCATATTCTATTGGGCATGGTGGATTGCCTGGGGACCCTTTGTAGGCACCTTTATTGCCAGAATTTCAAAAGGGAGAACCATTCGGGAGTTTGTGATCGGCGTTATTCTGGCTCCATCCTTAGTATCCTTTATCTGGTTTTCCGTTTTCGGAAGCCTTGGTTTAAATCTGGATACCAACATTATTTCAAAAGCAATTGAAACAACAGAAACCGCATTGTTTGTGGTTTTACAACAGTATCCACTTGGTCGTTTCTTTTCAATTATAGCAATTTGTCTTTTGGGGACATTTTTTATTACATCAGCCAACTCAGGTATTTTTGTACTATCCATGTTTTCTTCTGATGGCGATATGGAACCAGCCAATAGTAAAAAAATATTCTGGGGAGTGATTCAGGCCCTGCTGGCACTGGTTCTGTTAATGACAGGCGGACTTAGTGCACTTCAGACCTGTTCCATAGTAGCCGCTTTTCCGCTGGCCATTATCATGCTTTTATGCTGTATATGCCTGATAAAGGAACTGAGAAAGGAAGCCCCCAAAAAGGAATAAAATTTAAACGTTAATACGCCTGAGGTGCCTGCATTTTTTTTGTTAAAGTGCAGGCACAATCGGGCTGTGTTTTTAGAAAGAAGAGGGTCATATGGAATTTAAACAATTAGAAGCATTCGTGCAGATTTCAAAGCTTCAAAGTTTTTCAAAGGCCTCTGAATCCTTATTCTTAACTCAGCCGGCACTGAGCAGCCAGATTAATGCACTGGAAAAAGATATTGGAACTCAATTGTTTATTCGTTCCACAAAGAAGGTATATCCCACCAAGGCAGGGATCCATTTCTATGAGTATGCTCAAAAAATGCTGGCTATCAGGGATCAGTCTTTATATGAAATGAGTAAGTTTTCAAGAGAATGTACAGGTGAAGTCAATATTTTAGCCTCCAGTGTTCCGGCTCAGTATATCTTGCCTCAGGTGATAGCAGATTTCAATAAGGAATATCCCAATATCCTGTTTCATTTATATCAGAAAGATAGCGGCGAAGTCTTTGAGGAACTGATTAAATACCAGTATGATATCGGATTTGTAGGAATGGAAAGTGATAACAGCCGTTATACCCAGACACCATTATATAAAGATCAATTGGTTTTGATATTGCCTATGGAAATGAAGTATGACGGCAGCCGGAAGGCGGATGAGATTATAAAATTTATTGCTGATAAATTTTATAATGAGAGAAGGGGGATCTGGTACCAGATCAGAGATGGAAGCGTTCTTTAGTAAGCATGGTCTTTCAGCAAAAGATTTAAAAACCATTGCATATTTTAGTAATACTCAGGGAATTATCGAAGCTGTTGCACAGGGAATGGGAATTTCTTTTGTTTCAAAAACAGCAGTACAGATCTACAATCATCTGAATCTGATTAACGTTGTGGAAATCGAATCGGAATTGTTAAGCAGAAATATTTTTTGTGTGCAAAAGAAAGATATGATTTTAACTCCTGCTCAGGAATTGTTTATTAATTTTGCAAAAAAGCATTGTCAGAATATTTAATTATTCATATGATTTGTCTTACATCTATAGTATAATATTCTGTTAGTGATAGAATCTATATTGAGAGGTGAATATTATGATAAGTAATTCATACGATAAAATAAGCCATATGATTACATATTCAAAGGCAAATCTAAGTGAAATTGTGGTTTCCTATATAAAAAACAAGATTTTGACTGGAGAATTAAAAAGCGGTGACAGATTAGTGGAAACCGACGTATCGGAAGAACTACAGATCAGCAGGGCACCTATCAGAGAGGCTTTAAGAGAGCTTAATATGAGGGGGATCCTGACTTTTTCTCCTAAGAAGGGCAGCCAGATTCTAGAGATGGATTATGAAGACATTACTGAGGTCTTTTCCATACGTATTCCACTTGAAATGCAGATTCTTACCATAATTTTTGAAAAATCCCTGCTACAGGAGCAGGATTTAGATTATCTGGAGACTTTAAATAATGATATGATAAAGTCGGATAGTGACAATGTCATTGGTGATAAGGAAAAGAACTTTATTTTTAATTCCAATGACCTGGCTTTTCATGAATTTTTCTGGAAAAAGTCAAAGAGCTTCAGGAGGGCTGAAATTTTGGAAAATCAATATTTTCAATTGCTGATCGCAATGAATAAGGATATTTCCACATTAGGCATTAAGAAAGAAAAATTTGACGAACATAAGTTAATTATTGATGCATGCCGTTCAGGATCTCTTGAAAAAACACTATACGCTTTTCAAAACCATATGAACTCTTATTTAAAGGCAGTGAAAGATTTATAAATTATTCTCAAAATGAAATGAACCGCTCCGCCCGATCGTATTTATTGGGTGGAAGGTTCGTTTTTTTGTGTATAATAGGTCGTTAGAAAGATAATATAAAAAAAGGATTGACTACAACGCTGCGTCATACTCTATGATTGTAAATGTCAGGAGGTATTTTCTATGAACACCAGGGAAGCAGCCGGTATTACCGGTATCAGTGTGCGTACTTTGCATCACTATGACAAGATTGGTCTGCTGTGTCCAGACCGTGATCCGGATAATGGTTACAGGAACTATTCCGATGAAGATTTAGATTTGCTGCAGCAGATTTTATTTTTCAAGGAATGCGGATTTTCTCTTACTGATATTAAGGGATTTCTTGCCAATCCAAATTTCGACCGGGAAAAGCATTTGTACTGCAAAGGGATTGTCTGCTGCAGGAACAAAAGCGTATTAATGCCATGCTGAAAACTCTTGATAAAACAATGAAATCATGGAAGGGAGATAAAACGATGACGCAGTCAGAAAAATTTTATGGGTTTGGGAAAAAACACAACCCATATGAAGAAGAAGCCAGACGTCTATGGGGAAATGAGGCCGTGGACCAGAGCAATGAAAAGCTGGACTCCATGACCGAAGAGGAACAGAATCAGGTCTTTGAAAATATGGAGCAGATGTTTCGTGAGCTGGCAAAGCTTTGCAGGAAAGCACCTGAATCAGAAGTGGTACAAAATGCAATCAATAACATGTACCGTTTTTTCAATGAGAATTTTGGTGTTACCTATACCCTGGAAGCATTTGCAGGCCTGGGTCAGCTTTATATATCAGACTCACGCTTTACTGAAAATATAGATCAGTATGCTGAGGGGTTATCGGCATTTTTAAGTAAAGCAATGGGATATTATGCAGACAGCCAGAAGAGCAGCTAAAATAGAATATAGAATTAATGTTAACTCCTCACCGGTACAACGGCGGGGAGTTTTCTGCTTTACCATAACGCAGTGACATGAAAAGAACTTCTTTACGATAAATTTATGAAATTGTAATAATTCAATAGATGTCAGGATGGAAATTATATGGTAAGATAATATAGGACTGCGCTGCCTTAAACGCAGCTTTTTTCATGAAGCAAAGGTTTCCTGAAGACTGCGCAGGGAAAAATCGGATATGAGTTTGGAGGCCTAGATGAAGCAAAGGAAATTTCACTTACACTTAACATTGTTCGGGACTATCGTTTTAGTACTGGTTCTTGTCTTATTGTTCCAGACCTTAAAGGGTAGAGCGGAGCCGATCTTCGATGACAATACCATGACTACATATTACGCAAAAACCGTTCTTGGAACAGCACCTGATTTGCAGGCAGAACGGTATTTTAATAAGGATAACTACCAACTTTCCGGCTTCACCTTTGATGTCAGCCAGTGCGACTGGAATAAAGCAGGTACATACCGGGTTCCGGTAATTTACGATGGAAAGAAAACCAACTGTGTGGTACAGGTGGAGGTACGCAACTCCTTGGAAGAGATACCGGAGACGGCCGCTTCCATCAATGAGAATGCAGTTTTAACAGAGAAGAAGTAAGGAGAAAACCCACATGGAGCGTCATAGCTTAACGACCCTTTGCTACATTGAAAAAGAGGGCCAATATCTCATGCTTCACCGCATTAAAAAGAAGAATGATATTAATCAGGATAAATGGTTGGGAGTCGGAGGCCATCTGGAGGAAGGGGAAAGCCCGGAAGATTGTCTTTTAAGAGAAGAAAAGGAAGAAACCGGCCTGACGTTACTTTCTTATCGTCTGAGAGGGTTTATCACCTTTGTGTCAGATCAGTATCCTGATGAATATATGTTTTTATATACAGCTGACGGTTATGAAGGTTCACTTACCGATTGTCAGGAGGGAGTTCTTGAATGGGTGCCGGTTGATAAAATTGACAGCCTTCCCATATGGGAGGGAGACCGGATTTTTTTTGAACTGCTAAAGGATGAGATTCCATTTTTCTCCCTGAAACTGCAGTATTGCAAAGATAGTTTAGAGGCTGCTGTATTGAACGGATCACCGTTAGAGCTTTTAGAAGAACGGGATTTGAATGGCTGCACTACCGGTAAAGTTCGTGCCCGCTTTATGATGCACCGTGAGGGTATGCTTCATGGAACTTCCCACGTATGGGTAGTAAGACCCAATGAGAAAAGCGGATTTGACCTGCTTTTACAAAAACGCAGTGCAGGCAAGGATGCCTATCCGGGCTGTTATGATATTTCTTCTGCAGGACATATTCCGGCAGGTGATGATTTTCTTTTATCGGCAGTCAGAGAACTGTCAGAAGAACTTGGAATTGATGCCACTCCAGAAGAACTTACCTATGTAGGGCTTCATGAGGAACAGGAAGACGCTGTATTTTACGGACGGCCGTTTCGTAATCATGAAATCAGTCATGTCTATGTTTATGAAAAAACAGTGGATGAACGTCAGCTTGTACTTCAGAAGGAAGAGGTGGAATCAGTACTCTGGATGGATTATGAGGAATGTCTGACTCGGATGAAAGATGGAACTTTAATCAATTGTTTAAATGAAAAGGAACTTCATATGCTTGCCCGGTGGTACCAGAAAAAGGGATTGACCGGACGACAGCATTTATGATATAGTAAAAGCATCAAAGAAAGTAGGAAGTGTTTTATGTTAATTGTGTCAAATCATGGAGCGTAAATCAAAATCATAATGTGAACAGGAAACCCGGACAGGAAGGCAGCCTTTGCATTCCTTTGTTTTGTGTACCTGTTTAGCCCATGAGGATACAAAGCTGACTGACAGGATTTTAGACCTGTAAGACTGGGATTTGTAGTCTTACAGGTCTTTTTTGTGTATCAAAACAGGCCTGGCTGATCGCTCCATGAATCTTTTATCGTTAAAAAAAGATAAGACAGGAGAATAACATGAATCACACATTTCAAATATTAGAATTTAACCGGATTATAGAGAAACTGGAAGAACTGGCACTTACAGAAGGGGCGAAAGAACAGATCAGGAATTTAACTCCTGGGTTAAAAGAAGCAGAAGTAAGGAAAAATCTCCGGGATACCACCCAGGCAAGAATAATCCTGGACCGAATGGGTCAGCCTCCCGCAGTAGCCATGAATGGAATGACGGCTATTTTTAAATCAGTAACGCAGGAAGGCATTCTGATGCCAGAGGATCTGGAATCAGTGGGAACTATGCTAACAGGCGTAAAACGGTATAAGGATTTCTTAAACCGATGCAAATATTTAGAACTGAGCCTCCCCTATTATGAAGAAAACTTAAATCCTTTGGAGAGTCTGGCAAAGGAACTGTTTGAAAGCATCAGAAATAAACGGGTGGATGACTCAGCCAGCAAGTATTTAAGAAACGTCCGCCAGGAAATCGTACGAATGGAAGAGAAGCTGAGAACAAAGGCGGAATCCATGCTAAGAACCAATAAAAAGTTTTTTTCAGATTCGTATATTACCATCAGAAACGGCAAAGTATGTCTCCCGGTGAAGAAGGAGTATAAGCCGGCAGTACCAGGCAGTGTCATCGACCAGTCCTCCACCGGTTCCACACTATTTATAGAGCCCTCTGCCATTGCAGCGCTAAATGGGGAACTGGAGAGTTTAAGAATTGAAGAGGAGAATGAAACCAGAAGAATACTTTATACCCTTACCGCTCAGGTAGAAGAGCAGCTGCCGGTCCTCACAGAGAACTGGAAGGTCCTGGAAAAACTGGATTTCCTTTTTTGCAAAGGGAAAGCTCAGTGCAGATATGAAGGGGGTGGAGCCGGAGATTTCCACAGAACAGATCATACAGATCACTGAGGGGCGCCACCCGTTTATGAATCCGGAACAGGTAGTTCCTTTAAACTTTGAACTGGGGAAAAACGGAAGAGGAATTGTTATAACAGGACCAAATACAGGAGGCAAGACTGTCTCCATTAAGACCGTAGGTCTGTTCTCCCTCATGGCTCAGTGCGGACTTCATATTCCATGTAAAGCAGGTCAGATCAGCCTGTTTAACCAGGTGCTCTGTGACATCGGAGACGGACAGAATATTACGGAAAACTTATCCACGTTTTCCTCCCACATTGTAAATGTACTGGATATTCTTAGTAAGGCTGACAAAGAAAGCCTTGTCATACTGGATGAGCTGGGCTCCGGAACAGATCCTGCAGAAGGTATGGGAATCGCTATCTCCATACTGGAAGAATTAAGAAGATGCGGCTGCCTGTTTTTAGCCACCACCCATTATCCGGAAGTAAAAAACCTACGCAAAAGAAGCGGAGGGAATCACCAATGCACGCATGGCATTTGACCGGGAATCCTTAAGGCCCTTGTACAGACTGGAAATCGGAGAAGCAGGAGAAAGCTGTGCACTTTATATTGCAGGCAGACTGGGAATGCCGGAGCATATGATCAAACGGGCTGAGCAGTATGCCTACGGGTTACCGGAGATGGAAGCAGAGTCCGGCAGATACAGGGAAGCAGAGAAAAGACCGGGCGGTCCCAGAATTGAAAAAATTAAGAAAACAACAGAAAATCAGATCGCAATGCAGACAAAATTTACCCTTGGAGACAGCGTCATGATTCTGCCGGACAAGAAAATAGGAATTGTCTGCACCACGGTCAATGATAAAGGTGTAGTACGGGTTCAGATGCCGGATAAAAAAATCTGGATTAACCATAAACGGCTGAAGCTTTTGGTTTCGGCACAACAGCTGTATCCGGAAGATTATGATTTTTCCATTCTATTTGATACCGTTGAAAACAGGAAGGCAAGACACAAGATGGAAAAGGGATATCAGGAAGGTCTGGAGATCCGAAAAGCTGCAGATGAGACCCTCCCTAAGTTATGATCTCAGCATGGTTTTGGGGGATCGCAGGGTTTCTTGCGGTCCTCTTCACAGACTCTGTATTCGTATGGCAGTTCAAATGGATCATCGTTTAGTTCGGCAAGAATCAGGCGGAAAATCTGTACATGGCATAATTCATCTGCTATAATCCGGTTTAAGATGGCTTTGATGCGGAAGTCGTTAATCCACAGGCACTGCTGCTGGTATTTTCTGATTGCCTCCAGTTCGCCGTTTAAGGAATTGGCTACAAGAGCGCTTATATTGGTGGGATAACGGTTGCAGGCAGGAGTCCAGTATTTCATGCGGCCGTTTTGCCAGCTCCATAGCCGTGGGTCTGCTCCCAGCATGATACAAAGCTCACCGAAAATATTGAGATGGTGCATTTCTACTACACTGATTCTGTGAAAACATTCTGCGATATCGTAAATACCGTTTCGTAATCATGCTGTTGTAAACGTATAAGCTGATTGCGGACATTTCCGAATTACAGGCACCGATGTTGGAAAGCATGGCTGTGGCATAAAGTTCATTGACCGTTACGATTTCAACATCAGGCCAGGGGGATTTGTCAGAAAAAACAAGTGCGGAAAGATCCATTTCTTACCTCCCATAGAGTCGTTCTATTTAAATATATCAACAGACAGAGGGAGTATGACTGAAATAATCAAAGGAAAAAGAGAGGCTGTTAAATGAAGGACGAAAGAACGTTAAAAAAAGAACTGGAAGAATTTGTGCCCATAAATAAACAGGAGGAAGCGGACAAAAAAGCTGATTCTTAAATGCTTATCCGAAGGAGATCATATTTTCTTCCGGGAAAATGAGGAAGCTCATATCTCTGCCTCCGGCTGGGTGGTAAACCAGACCATGGACCGTGTTTTAATGGCATATCATAATATTTATCATTCCTGGGCATGGACCGGTGGCCACGCAGACGGAGAAAAGGATCTTTTGTCTGTTGCCATGAGAGAAGCCAGGGAAGAAACCGGAATTAAAACAGTGACTCCGGTAATGAACCAGATATTTTCTCTTGAAGTCTTAACCGTAGACGGTCACGAAAAGAAGGGGTTATACGTCCCTTCCCATCTGCATTTAAACGTGACTTATTTACTGAAAGGAGATGACAGGGAGGAGATCAGAAATAAAGAAGACGAGAACAGTAAAGTGGGCTGGTTTTCATTAAATGATTGCCTGGAAGCGGTAAATGAGCCCTGGATGAAAGAACGAATTTACAAAAAGCTGATAGAAAAGATGGAAAATCTGAAAATTTAACAGAAAATTGGCATTTATTTTATGATTAGCTGTTTCTATTTTGGAGATTATGATTTATAATAATGGTATCTGAATGGATGAAGTTTTGCCAAATAAGACAGCGAGGTGTTAGATATGAAAATTGTTTATGCAATCGTCAGTTCCGATGATGGAAACCGGGTGACCGACGTTCTGAATGAGCACCAGTTCAGTGTCACAAAACTTGCCACAACAGGCGGTTTCTTAAAAAAAGGCAACTCAACATTGATGATCGGTACTGATGACGGACAGGTAGAAGAAGTCATTAATCTGATCAAGGATACCTGCGGAAAGCGCCAGAAAATTACATGCAACGTTCCTGCACCGAATATCGCGTCAGTTTCGGCGGGATATATGATGATGCCCATGACAGTGGAACTGGGCGGGGCTACCATATTTGTTACAGATGTAGAGCGTTTTGAGAAAATTTGATGTAGTGACAAAGGGATTGCACAGCAATCCCTTCGTAACAGGAGGAATGAATATGTCAGAAACCAAACGAGTATTTATTATTGTACTGGACAGTTTCGGAATCGGCGAAGCTCCCGATGCAGCAAAGTTTCACGATGAGGGAAGCAACACCCTTGGAACAATCGCAAAAGCAGAGGAGTTTAATACGCCGAACTTAAAAAAACTTGGTATGTTTAATATTGACGGTGTAACAGCCGGTGAGAAAGAGAAAGAACCAGCAGGCTCCTATGGCAGAATGACCGAGCGGTCCCAGGGTAAGGATACCACCATCGGCCACTGGGAGATTGCAGGAATTATATCTGAGGAGCCTCTTCCAACCTATCCGGAAGGCTTCCCTGATGAGATTTTAGATGAATTTAAGAAGCAGACAGGAAGAGGGATTCTCTGCAATAAACCTTATTCCGGAACAGATGTAATCCGGGATTTTGGAAAACAGCATGTGGAGACAGGAGATTTAATAGTTTACACCTCTGCAGACAGTGTATTTCAGATCGCTGCCCATGAGGAAGTGGTGCCGTTGGAAGAACTGTACCGTTACTGCAGGATTGCCAGAGAAATTTTAACAGGAAAACACGGCGTAGGAAGAATCATCGCCAGACCTTTTGCCGGCGAATACCCTGATTATAAAAGAACGCCACACCGCCATGACTTTTCCCTTCTTCCGCCAGCAAAAACCATGCTTGACTGCCTTAATGAAGCAGGCCTTGATACTATCGGAGTGGGAAAAAATCTACGATATTTTGCGGGAAAGAGCATTCAGAAAACCACTTCCATCGTTAACAATAACGATGGTATGATTCAGACCTTAAAAGCACAGCAGGATGATTTCCATGGTCTTTGCTTTGTCAATCTGGTGGATTTTGATATGGTTTACGGCCATCGTAACGACGTAAAGGGTTATGCAAGAGCAGCCACTGAATTTGACGTTCAGCTTGGGCAGTTTATGGAAGCCATGAGGCCGGATGACGTTTTAATCATTACAGCAGATCATGGCTGTGATCCTGGAACTCCAAGCACCGATCATTCCAGGGAATATACTCCTATGCTAATTTACGGACAGGGAATTAAAGCCGGAGTTTCCATTGGAACGAGAGATACCTTTGCTGATATCGCAGCGACGGTACTGGATTTGTTCGGATTAAAGGGTGAGATTGCCGGAACCAGCTTTTTAGGTGAAGTGGCAAAATAACAGGAGGTGTTTGATTGAAGCTGAATGATACGACGATCAGGCTGCTGAAAGAGGAAGCCTATCGTGCACAGAAAAGGGCTTATGTTCCTTACTCTGGTTTTATGGTAGGTGCTGCACTTCTTGCAAAGAACGGAACTGTGTATCTTGGGTGCAACATTGAGAATGCATCTTTTTCACCGACCAACTGTGCGGAACGCACGGCATTTTTCAAAGCAGTATCTGAGGGCGTGACAGAATTTGATGCCATTGCCATTGTAGGAAATAAAAAAGGGGCAAAGGGAGGTATCTGTGCTCCCTGCGGAGTCTGCCGTCAGGTTATGGCAGAATTCTGTGACCCGGATGAATTCCAGGTAATTCTGGCAGCAGAAGATGAGACTGTTATTTATACATTAAAAGAACTGCTTCCCCTGGGATTTACAAAGAAGGATTTAAATTCCGACTGAAAAAATGAGGGAGGTTTTAAGTAATATGAGGATGTATGATTTAATTGCAAAAAAGCGTAATGGTGAAACTCTGACAGAGGAAGAGATCCGTTCCATGATAGATGGCTATGTAATGGGAGAAATCCCGGATTATCAGATGTCTGCCATGCTGATGGCAATCTATTTTAAAGGGATGAGCGATACGGAAACAGCAATCCTTACGGATGCAGTGGCTCATTCCGGCGATATGGTGGACTTAACTCCCATTCAGGGGATCAAGGTGGATAAGCACTCCACTGGAGGCGTTGGTGATAAAACCACTCTGGTAGTGGCTCCCATTGTAGCGGCCTGCGGCGTTAAGGTAGCAAAGATGTCCGGAAGAGGACTTGGTCATACAGGCGGGACTGTGGATAAGCTGGAATCCATCCCAGGCATGAGAACCACACTGACTGAGGAAGAATTCTTTGAAGTTGTCAATACCACAGGTTTGTCAGTTATCGGGCAGTCTGGTAATCTGGCACCTGGAGATAAAAAGCTGTACGCGCTCAGAGATGTGACTGCTACGGTGGAAAGCATTCCGCTGATTGCGGCCTCCATTATGAGTAAGAAGCTGGCAGCAGGAAGCGACTGTATTCTTCTTGATGTGAAAACCGGAAGCGGCGCATTTATGAAGACGCTTTCTGACTCTGTCACTCTGGCAGAGAAGATGGTGGCGATCGGAGAGCATGCGGGAAAGAAGACCATGGCTCTCATTACCAATATGGATATTCCCCTGGGTAATTTAATCGGAAACAGCCTGGAGGTAATAGAAGCAGTAGAGACCTTAAAGGGCAGAGGACCAAGGATTTGACCGAAGTATGTTTAAATCTGGCTTCCGGAATGCTCTGGCTGGCTGGTAAGGGAACCCCGGAGGAGTGTTTTTCCATGGCAGAGAAAACCATAGCGGATGGCAGTGCCTTAAACCGCCTGGCAGCCATGGTAAAGGCACAGGGCGGAGATCCATCTGTGATCTTAGATCCCTCTCTCTTTGCAAAAGCGCCTTATGAAAGAGAAATTAAGGCTGTGAAGAAGGGGTATCTGGTTCATATGAACACGGAACAGTGCGGAATTGCTTCTTCCATGCTGGGAGCAGGAAGAGTTACCAAGGAAAGCCTCATCGATTATACGGCTGGGATTGCTCTGAAAAAAAAGGTGGGTCAGGAAGTGGAGGAAGGTGAAACCATCGCCGTGCTCTACACCTCAACGCAGGAATTATTTGATGCCGCAGAAGAGGAATTCTTAAAAGCAGTTACCATTGCCGATGGAAAACCGGAGGAGGAGCCTCTGATTTATGCCAGAGTTACCCGAGAAGGCGTGAAGAACCTGATAGGATAGAAAGGATAAAACAATGACCGATTTAGAAATGTTAAGTTATGTTGACCATACCCAGTTAAAGGCGTTTGCCACATGGGAAGATATTGAAGAACTGTGCAAGGAGGCGGTGGAATATAAAACAGCGACCGTCTGCATTCCCCCCCCTGCTATATCAGCCGCGTACACAAGGAATTCCCTACTCTTGCAATCTGTACCGTAGTCGGATTTCCTCTTGGATATTCCGTGACCGAATCCAAGGTTTTGGAGACGAAAAAGGCCATTGAAGACGGAGCTGTAGAGGTTGACATGGTAGTTAATATCAGTGATGTGAAGAATGGCGATTATAAGAAGGTAGAAGAAGAGATAGCAGAACTGAAGAAAGCCGCTGGCGATCAGGTTTTAAAAGTGATTATAGAAGCATGCTATTTAACAGAGGAAGAAAAGATTGCCATGTGCAAGGCTGTAACTGCGGCTGGAGCCGATTATATCAAGACTTCCACCGGATTTGGAACTGGCGGAGCGACTTTGGAAGATATCCAGTTATTTAAAAAAGCACATCGGACCAGATGTAAAGATTAAAGCAGCTGGCGGTGTCCGGACGCTGGAAGATTTAAGAGCCTTTATTGAGGCAGGATGCCATCGCGTGGGAGCAAGTGCAGCTGTAAAGCTGGCAGCCCAGAAGAAATAAAGAATTGTGAATAAGAGGAACACCCAAAACTATCTGACAGTAAAAAAATACAGACAGTTTTGGGTGTTTATTTTCTGATAAATTAGTAAAATGCACAAATAACGCAGGGGGTACCCTTGGTTATATTTCACAAAAATAGGGGTAAATCCAAAAAACACTGACAAAATGCCTGAAAAAGTGTTACACTATTAGTATAGCGTTTAAATTTTTATTGTAACAGTGTGTTGGTATTCTGACAGGAGGAATGAATGATGTTTCAGGTAAATGATTTAGTAGTATTCGGCAGCCATGGGATCTGTGAGGTAAAGGAAATCGGGAATCTGCGTATGTATGAGGCAGATGAGGAGAGGACCTATTACACCTTGAAGCCTCTTTACGAGGAGCACCAAAGTGCCGTTTACACACCTGTTGATAACCGAAAAACAGCTATCAGAGCCGCTGCTACCAGGGAGGAAGCAATGGATCTCATCGATCAGATCCCCAGCATCGAAGCAATCTGGGTGTTGGATGAAAGAGAACGGGAATGCATTTTTTAAGGCCATCATGCTTAAATGTGAATGTGCCGGCTGGATGCAGATTGTAAAGACACTGTATTTGAAAAAAAGAAAGAGACTTGCAGAAGGCAAAAAGAACACTGCAAAGGATGATTTCTATTTTAATAAGGCAGAGGATCTGTTATATGGTGAGCTGGCAGCAGCTTTGGAAGTTGATAAAGATGGAATAAAAGATATGGTAATGAGCCGTGTCTTTTCAGATGTAACAAATTAAGGAACGTCCTCCCGTTTGACTGGGAGGACGTTCTTTAATTCGTCCCTGATGGCAAAGCAAAAATATGAGTTTGTGTCTTGCCATCAGGGTATTTTTTATGATACAAAACATGGCGGCGATTGTTAAAACTGAAAGATTACAGGGGAGGGGTTGGGTATAAGGGTTGTCCTTCTTTATGAACTTGGAAAATATAGTATTATTTAGCATTCCTTGTACAAAGTTGGATTAAATTTGACATTCCTATCATATAATATTACAAAATATGTTTTTTAGAACATACCAGATTGGAAAAATGCCGTTTCATATACTTATGCAGTAATTCGGCATTTTATCCTTATTATGGAAAAATATTATGAGAGGAGAAATGTGTATGTATGAAAAAAAGAAAAAGATCTAGGATACCGTCACGGACATTATACTGTTTTCAAAAACGATTACTGGCATTTTTGCTTGCAGCGGCCATGATACTGGCCAATGTAGGTGCAGACACAAATCAGGTGTATGCAGCCAGTTCATCGGAGTCCGTTACTTTCTCAGTGGGGGGATCGCAGCTTATCAAAGCCATTGAAGATGCGATTGTTAATGGGGAAGAGGTGACAGCAGAGGATCTGGATTTTACCAATGGTAAAATTGCGGAATTTAAGGAACTGTTTTTTGGGAAAGGTAAAATTTACGAAGCCTTTCCTGAACTTGATGGCGAGGGTGTGGATGCGCAGCTGCGTGTGTTTGTCCGCATACCGGAAAATGCTGATGACATGTATATGGTAACCGGCGATGAAGAAATTGTTTTCTTGTACGTAAATAACGGAGATAATACCATTAGCTGTTCCACAGAAATTACCAGGATGGATAACGGCGTAGAAAAGGTGAAGAAGACCAACCGCATTACGGTAAGGAGTTATGAATCAGCATTTGGTAAAGAGGAAGTTAATGTTGTTACAAAGCCAGATCAACCAACTGTAACCGGAGAAACAAAGGTACCGGAAAAAGCAACTCCTGCAGAGGCCGGGAAAGCAGTTGAGACTGCACCTGTGAAGGAAACTACAGCAGCAGAAGAGACCACATCAGTACCGGAGGAGACCACATCAGCACCAGAGACGCCGTCAAAACTGCCGGAGGAGACGATAGCTGCTCCAGCAGAAAGCCAGACAGAGTCTCCGGCAGAGGAATCAGTGAAAGAGGCAGCTGAGCCGGAAGAGGTTCCGGTTTCTGAGAGCAACGTCTCTGAGCCAGTGGCTTCTATTATTCGCCACAATGCACCCATAGTTGCTGCCAAAGAAAATGGTGAGGTAACGGAAACTGCAGAAGTAAGTGAAGAGACAGCTGCTGTTGATCCTGAAAATGTGAGAGAATCAAAGGAGACAGAGGCGCCAGCCAATGCCGAGACGAAACAGGTCGAGACAAAACAGGTTGAGACAACTCAGGTTGAGACCCCAAAGGCTGAATCAACCCAGGCGGAAACGTCCCAGATCGAAACCACCCAGTCTGAAACCACCCAGCCTGAAACCACCCAGGCTCCTGCAACGGCTTCCCCTTCGGAAACCAAGCCAGTACCAGAGACGCCTAACTCAGAAACAAAGGCTTCTCCAGCCGGAACAGCCGATTTGGTTGGTATTGGATATTGTTCCACTGCCAAGGCATATACAGTTACAATCAATCAGTTAAAAGCGTTGGAAGACTATGATGGATATAAGATTTCATATACAATCAATCCGGAAGCCAGTGCCCGTATTATTGAAGGGCCAAGGGGAGTTGAGGAAGGTCAGGAGTTGACCTTTGGCGTTAAGAATCAGATTGGATATGGGATTGAGAGTGTAACGGCCAATGGACAAACATTGAAATCTGAATCGGAAACAGATAATACAGATGGTTCAAAGACCGCCTGGTATTCTGTTTCAGAGATTTATGAGGATCAGGAAGTTGAAGTTCATATGTCGGAAACTGGAGAGCATCCGGAATTTTCTTCCCAGCTTGTTATGGAAGATGGCACCGTGATACGTTTGCATGCACCGGAAGGGGTATTACCCGCAGGTGTAAAAGCATCTGCAGTGGTTGTTACCGGCATTGGGGATGCAGTGAAAGAAAAGGTTGAGGCTCAGTCAAAAGAAGATGGAGAGGCAAAAGAGGTAATCAGCTCTTTATCTTATAACATTGATCTTCTTGACCGCAGCGGCAACAAACTGGATAACCAGATCTGGAATGGTTCTGTACAGGTGACGTTTTCCGGAACTCCAATGGAGAATCACAGCAGGGAAGCGAATACGGTTGAGGTAGTTTATGTTGCCACGACCAAGGAAGATGAACCACAGGCAAAGGTGACAGCGGCAGATGTGGCTTCTGTTGAGCCCGTTTCAGAAGAAGTAAACGTTCAGGAAAATAAAGGAATTAATGAAATTACGTTTGAGGCGGAACATTTTTCAACTTATACCATCGTGTTTAGTAATTTTTGGGGAAGTAAACGTCTTCCTTTAAATTTAGTAAAATACGATAATGGAGCGGTTATTCCTATTGGAACAGATGGGATACGTTCTGATAGTCTATCCTTTGGAAAAACTGTATCAATGAAGGAGGTTGCACCTGAGGTTAGTGGATATACCTTTGATAAGGCCACTGTAGGAAGCGATTTCTTAAGCGGTTCCCAGATCCAATCCCTCCGATGTGATGATGGTTTATGGGATTATACTATCTATTATAAAACTTCATCATCTAAATGGACGGATCTGGAAAAGAACAGCATTTATTTATGGTATTCGGAAAAGGGTATCACAGTCCAGTTTGACGCCAATGGTGGTCAGGGATCCGTATCCTCAAAAATCGCTAAACCAGGGGATTCGATTGAATTACCAGATGGCAGCAGCTTAACCAGAGCCAATTACAAATTTATGGGTTGGAGCGATTCTCCGGACGGAGGTAAAATAACTTCTAAAGGGAATGCAGGATATAATGAAGTTTATACAGACACCTTCACATTAGATGCCAATGATACCGGTAAACCGAAAATTTTATATGCGGTTTGGGCACAAACCGGGGGCAGTGCGTCGGGCCGGTTGTGGGTAGCGGTTTTAAATGATGGCGGAGATTTGCCAGCAGAGCCAAGAAACCAGACCAGTCGCAGCTATGAATTTATTTATAAGGATTACGGTCAATATTTTAAAACCATAGGCTCGGGTGATAATCTATTAAATTATATCAACCCCTTAATAACAGTAACAGGAAAAGACAATGTACAGGCGAATTTAAATGATAAGTTTTATCAGGTTACTGCCAGCTGGGAAGCTAAAAATCTTAAGAAAAATGAGTATATTGAATGGTACGTTATAAAATACGAGTCAGCAGCTTGTGGAACGGAAGGCTGGCATGTAGATGGTATCATTCGAAATAAAGAGAGCTATTATGTTGACTATGTTGGAAATGGCAATACTGGCGGCTTAACTCCAGATGGTCAGGGATATGATCTGAATGCTAATGTTACTGTAGCAAAAGCAGGCGGGTATGAAGGCGCAACCTGGCTTCCATTAAAGAAAGATGGATATGTATTTAATGGCTGGAATACACGTCCTGATGGAAAAGGAGCAGCTTTTAATGAAGGAGACTCATTCAGCCTTACAAAGGATTTTATTGCTGCAAATCATTCCGGTGCGGACAACACAGTAACGTTATATGCACAATGGAGGTTAAAAAACAGTGTTCAGATTAAATTTCAGGCAGTGGGAGAAGGGAATGTCTCTCCAGCCAATGAATATTTAAATCCGGACATCGGGGTCTCCAAAGGTGCTGTGGCAACCCCAAATAAAGGGTATAAACTTAGTGGTTGGTACAGTGATGCAGCGTGTACTGTTCTGGTATCTGCTTCAGCAAGGTACACACCGGAACGTCCTGCCGCTGGCTGGGGAGACGGAACTACTTTCTATGCCAGGTTTGTAGTAGATGACACTCAAAAGTTTGGTTATACGGTAAATTACTATATCAAGGGGACCACAGCAGCAGTGCCCGGTCTGGTGGCTCTCACTGGAAGTGCACCAGTAGGAACGTTTACCTGGAAAAATGAACCAAAGACGGCAACCGGCTACAAGCTGGTGACCAGTCCGACGCAGCCGACGAGCATGACAATCACAGCCGATGGTTCCAACGAGCAAACGGTGTATTATGAGATTGATGAAACGCAGAAGTTTAATTATACGGTGAATTACTTTGTCAAAGGAACCACAACACCAGTACCAGGACTGTCGGCCCTGACAGGAAGTGCACCGGTAGGAACGTTTACCTGGAAGAATGAGCCAGTAACCACAACCGGTTACAAGCTGGTAACCAGTTCACAGCAACCGACAAGTATGACAATCACAGCAACTGGTCCCAACGTGCAAACGGTGTACTATGAAATTGATGAAACCCAAAAGTTTGGCTATACGGTGAATTACTATATCAAGGGAACCACAACAGCAGTACCAGGGCTGGAGTCTCTGAAGGGAAAATCACCGATAGGAACATTTACCTGGAGTAATGTTACTAAGACCGCAACCGGCTACAAGCTGGTGACCAGTTCACCCCAGCCAACCAGCATGACAATCACAGCAGCTGGCCCCAACCAGCAAACGGTGTACTATGAGGTTGATGACACCCAAAAGTTTAACTACACGGTGAATTACTATATCAATGGAACCACAGCTGTGGTGCCAGGTCTTAAAGCACTGACAGGAAGTGCACCAGTAGGAACATTCACATGGAAAAATAAGGCGAAGACAGCAACTGGCTACAAACTGATGGCCGAACAGCCCATAAGCATGACAATCACGTCTACTGGTCCCAACGTGCAAACGGTGTACTATGAGACTGATGAAACTCAAAAGTTTAGTTATACGGTAAATTACTATATTAAGGGAACCACAACAGCAGTACCAGGGCTTGCACCGCTGTCAGGAAGCGCACCGGTAGGAACGTTCACCTGGAGTAATGTAACTAAGACAGAAACTGGCTATAAGCTGGTGACCAGCTCACAACAGCCCACGAGCATGACAATTACGGCAGATGGTTTAAACGAGAAGACGGTGTACTATGAGATTGATGAAACCCAGAAGTTTGGCTACACGGTGAATTACTATATTAAGGGAACCTCAACTACAGTACCAGGTCTTACCCCACAGTCAGGAAGTGCACCAGTAGGGGAATTCAGCTGGAGGAATGAGCCGAAGACAGAAACTGGCTACAAGCTGATGGCCGGGCAGCCGGAAAGCATGACTATCACTGCAGCTGGACCAAACGTAAAAGTGGTGTACTATGAGGTTGATAAAGCCCAGACCTTTGGTTATACAGTAAACTACTATATCAAAAATACTACAACAGCAGTACCAGGTCTCACGCCACTGACAGGAAGTGCATCAGTAGGGGGATTCAGCTGGAGGAATGAGCCGAAGACAGAAACCGGTTATAAGCTGATGGCTGGGCAGCCCAATAGCATGACAATTACGGCAGCTGGTCCTAACGTCAGGACAGTATATTATGAGATCGATGAAACCCAGAAGTTCGGCTATACTGTGAATTACTTGATTAAGGGGTCCACAGTCCAGGTACCAGGTCTTAAAGCTCTGTCAGGAAAAGCACCAGTTGGGGTATACAACTGGGTGAATGCGCCAAAGACAGAAACTGGCTATAAGCTGATGGCCGGACAGCCGACCAGCATGATAATCACGGCAGCTGGTTCTAACGTAAGGACAGTGTATTATGAGATTGATGAAACCCAGAAGTTTGACTACACGGTGAATTACTATATTAAGGGAACCACAACAGCAGTACCTGGTCTTACAGCTCTGTCAGGAAAAGAACCTGTAGGGGAATTCAGCTGGAGGAATGAGCCAAAGACAGACACTGGCTACAGGCTGATGATTGGTCAGCCGGAAAGCATGACAATCACGTCATCCGGTCCCAATGCGAAAGCGGTATATTATGAGATTGATGATACTCAGAAATTCGACTATACAGTGAATTTCTATATCAAATACTACAACAGCAGTACCCGGTCTTAATGCTCTGACAGAAAGAGCATCGGTTGGGGAACTCAGCTGGACGAATGTACCAAAAAACAGAAACCGGCTACAAGCTGATGGCCGGACAGCCAAATAGCATGACAATTACGTCAGCCGGTCCCAACGTAAAAGCTGTATATTATGAAATTGATGAAACCCAGAAGTTCGACTATACAGTGAATTATTTTATTAAAGGAACAACAGCTGCAGTCCCAGGTCTTACCACTCTGACAGGAAAAGCGCCGGTAGGTGATTTCACCTGGAAAAATGAGCCAAAGACCAAAACCGGCTATAAGCTGGTGGCGGAACAACCGGAAAGCATGACAATCACAGCCGCTGGTCCCAACGAGAAGACGGTATACTATGAAGTTGATGAGATGCAGAAGTTTGACTATACAGTAAACTTCTATATCAAAGATACTGAAACCGGAGTACCAGGTCTTACGTCACTGACAGGAAGTGAAACGGTAGGAACATTTACCTGGAAAAATGAGCCCAGGACCGCAACCGGTTACAAACTGGCAGCTGATCAGCCGACGAGCATGACAATCACGGCAGATGGTCCAAATGTGAAAACGGTTTACTATGAGATTGATGAGACCCAGAAGTTCGATTATACAGTAAACTACTATATCAAAGATACTACAACTGTTGTACCAGGTCTTACGGCACTGACAGGTAGTGAACCGGTAGGAACATTTACCTGGAAAAATGAATCTAAGATTGCAACCGGCTATAAGCTGGTGGACGGTCAGCCGGAAAGCATGATAATCACGTCCGCTGGTCCTAACGAGAAAACGGTATACTATGAGATTGATGAAGCGCAGAGGTTTGATTATACGGTAAATTACTATATCAAAGATACTACAATTGGAGTTCCAGGTCTTACGCCACTGACAGGAAGTAAACCAGTAGGAACATTCACCTGGAAAAATGACCCGAAGACTGTAACCGGATATAAGCTGGCAGACGATCAGCCAGCCAGCATGACGATTACAGCAGAAGGCCCCAACGAGAAGACCGTATATTATGAGATTGATGAAACCCAGAATTTTGATTATAGTGTGAATTACTATATCAAAGATACCACAACCGCGGTACCCGGTCTTGAATCACTGACAGGAAAGAAACCGGTAGGGGAATTTACCTGGTCTAATATGTCAAAGACCGCAACCGGCTACAGGCTGATGGCCGACCAGCCGGCCAGCATGACAATCACCTCAGCAGGTCCAAACGAAAAGACGGTGTATTATGAGATTGATGATACCCAGAAGTTTGGCTATACGGTGAATTACTTTATTAAAGATACCACAACAGCAGTGCCAGGTCTTAAGTCGCTGACAGGAAGTGAACCGGTAGGAGAAATAACCTGGAAGAATGATCCAAAGACCACAACTGGCTATAAACTGATGGCGGGACAGCCGGAAAGCATGACAATCACAGCAGAAGGACCCAACCAGAAGACGGTGTATTATGAGATTGATGAAACCCAGAATTTTGATTATAGAGTAAATTACTATATCAAAGATACCGCAACTGTGGTACCCGGTCTTGATGCTCTGGCAGCAAGTGCACCGGTAGGGGAAATCACCTGGACGAATACGCCAAAGACAGAAACTGGCTACAAACTGATGGCAGATCAGCCAACCAGCATGACAATCACCTCAGCAGGACCCAACGAGAAGACGGTATATTATGAGATTGATGATACTCAGAATTTTGATTATAGTGTAAATTACTATATCAAAGATACCACAACCGGGGTACCCGGACTTGAAGCTCTGACAGGAAAGAAACCGGTAGGGGAATTTACCTGGAATAATGTGCCAAAGACCCCAACTGGCTACAAGCTGATGGCCGACCAGCCGACCAGCATGACAATCACCTCAGCAGGTCCCAACGAGAAGACGGTGTATTATGAGATTGATGAAACCCAGAAGTTTGATTATAGGGTCAATTACTATATCAAAGATACTACCACTGGGGTGCCCGGTCTTGAGTCTATGACAGCAAGTGCACCCGTAGGAGAAGTAACCTGGATCAATCCGCAAAAAACCACAACCGGGTATAAGCTGATGGCAGAGCAGCCAGAAAGCATGACAATCACCTCAGAAGGCCCTAACGAAAAAACTGTATATTATGAAATAGATGAGGATCAGACACTGAATTACAAAATCAGATATTTCTATAATAACAGTGAAGATGCAGGGGCAGAAGAAAATCAAAAAGTATTGGTAGCTAAGCCAACAGTAAATCAGGTAACTTTAAAGGAAAAGGCTGGATACAAATTATCAGAAAAGCCATACAATCCAGAATTGCCTACGGTTATAACCGGGGAAAACAATGTAATAAATGTTTATTATGATCCGGTGCAGGTTAATTATATTGTAGACCTGTATTATCAGGTAAATGGAGAATATGCAGAGCAGCCAACGTATTCGTATACCAGAAATGGTTATACGGAATCTGAGGCTGAGGTGACTGCTGATGACAGGCAAATAAAGAAACCAGGTTACGTGTTTGACGAAGCCAGAGAAAATGTATTGGGTGGAACAATCGCCGGAGATGGAAGTCTGGTTCTTAAGGTTTACTTCAAACAGCAGTTCACAGTAACTTATGCGCCCGGTACCCAGGGAACCTTTGCGATTCAGAAAGCCGAAGGCCTGGATTACAACACAGTAACTCCGGAATATGACGGGACGCCCATAGGTAAGCCAGGATATGTATTCGCAGGCTGGAGTCCAAAACCTGAGCCGGTTGTTACTACAGACAACACTTATGTTGCACAATGGATTTCTTCAACCAGCACCAAATATACAGTGGAATTCTATTACGAGAGTAAAGGAAAGTATCCGGAGAAGGCTAATAATTCTTCATTGAGAGCAGGAACAACGGATGCGCTGGCAGCCGTAACCGATTCTGATAAGGCAGCATTGAGCGGATATATACTCGATTCAAATGCAGCCAATGTATTTGAGGCAGCAGTCGCAGGCGATGGCGGTATGGTGCTCCGGGTTTACTTTAAGCAGCAGTTTGCTATAACCTATAATCCAGGAGAGCATGGCTCATTCAATGCACAAACTAACACAGGTCTCAGCTATGGCGATGCGATTCCTGCTTTTGAAGGGCAGACTACAGCAAACGGTAACTACAGTTTTATCGGCTGGAATAAAGATATCGCAAAGACCGTATCAGAAAATGTAGTTTATACCGCATTATGGAGATACAACGGCGGAGGAAGCAGTGGGGGAAGCAGCGGAGGAAGCTCCGGCGGCGGTCCAAGAGCAACCGGTACCCGCCAGCCAGGAGGCCCTGGTGACACAACTGTTACCATAGAACCAGTACCAGTTCCTCTGGCAAACCTGCCGGAAAATACAAACCTTGTAACCATTGACGATGGCAACATTCCCTTAGCCGGACTTCCAAAGACTGGTGACAGGGCGCCTGTTCAGGGCGTTGCAGCAATTGTATCTGGAATCTTATTGGCAGCCTATCTGGCAATCAGCCATAGGCGCAGAGACGAAAGATAGGAGTAAGACCAAAGAATTAAAAGGCTGCCTGGAAAGTCATTTTTTATTGGCTTTCCAGGCAGCTTTTTCTTATGTAAAACAGTGGACCACTATACACTCAGTAAACCAGCTTGACATAGCCCCCACTAAATCCCTTGTTTCTTGATAATATTGTGGGTAAAGTATATAATGTTAGGGAAATCTTAATAATATCTCAGTAAAAAAATGATAATTAACGTTTGGAAAACTGATAAAATAAGCTGTCCTCCATAACCATGGAAAGGAGAATCAAAGATATGCAGGAAAAGATACTGATTGTAGACGATGAACAAGAAATTGCGGACTTAGTGGAACTATATCTAAACAATGAAGGATACACGGTTTATAAATTTTATTCAGCAAGAGATACCCTTGCCTGTATTGAAACCACAGAACTTGACCTTGCTATATTAGATGTCATGCTGCCGGACATGAGTGGATTTAAGCTATGTCAGAAGATCAGGCAGCAGCATACCTACCCAATTATTATGCTGACAGCAAAAGATGAAGAGATTGATAAAATAACAGGTTTGACATTAGGAGCAGATGATTATATTACAAAGCCTTTTCGCCCCCTTGAGATGGTAGCAAGAGTAAAAGCCCAGTTACGCAGATATAAAAAATATAATCCATCTCATTCCACGGAATCGGAGGAGTCTGTAATTGCTCATTCCGGTTTGCTGATGGACATTAAGACCCACGAGTGCACGTTGGATGAAAGACCACTCGCTCTGACTCCCACGGAATTTTCGATTCTTCGCATTCTTTTAGAGAATAAAGGAAATGTGGTGAGTGCAGAGGAATTATTTCATAAGATTTGGCAGGATGAGTATTACAGCAAAAGTAATAACACGATTACGGTCCATATTCGTCATCTGAGAGAGAAGATGAACGATACGGTGGATAAACCAAAGTATATTAAAACTATATGGGGAGTGGGTTATAAAATTGAAGGATAAGTATAAAGCGGACTATTTCCAGCTAAAATATAAATTGTTTTTCCGGTTTCTAGGTATGATGGTATTTGCTTTTCTAATTATATTTGTTTTGTATAAGACCTTATGGAGTGGAAAAGGAGGAGACGCCATTGTTTCCATTTTACAAAAAATCCTTGGGATGGAATATGGCGATGCACTCTATATATACCGTCATATATTTCGCGATTACGCGGAATTGATTTGGGTGATCGGAATTATATTCGTATTTTTTGTATTTCTAATATTTTTCCTTAACTGGTTTACAAAGTATTTTAATGCAATCAATCAAGGAATTGACGCGTTACTGGAAGAGGAGGGGATTATCTCCTTGCCAGCAGAAATGTCAGCCATTGAACTAAAATTGAACACAGTAAAGCGAACCCTTCAAAAACGGGCCTTAGATGTCCAGATCGCCGAACAGCGAAAGAATGATTTGGTTATGTATTTAGCCCATGACATAAGAACGCCGCTTACATCGGTGATCGGATATTTAAGTTTATTAGAGGAAGCTCCTGATATGCCCCTGGAGCAGAAGGCAAAGTATGTGCACATAACCCTGGATAAAGCGTACCGTTTGGAGAAGATGATCAATGAATTCTTTGAAATAACACGCTATAATCTCCAGCAAATTAAAATAGAAAAAGAAAAGATAGACCTTTACTACATGCTGGTACAATTAATAGATGAGCTCACCCCCATTCTATCTGAAAAAGGAAATACAGTCACCCTCAAGGCAGATGAGAATCTAACCGCTTATGGTGATCCTGGAAACCTGGCAAGGGTTTTCAATAACATATTAAAAAATGCAATAGCATATAGCTATCCAAATACGGATATCATCATCTCAGCTATGGAAGAAGAAAATGAGGTAGTTATTTCATTTCATAATCAAGGACACACGATTCCACAGGAAAAACTTTCTGCAATTTTTGAAAAGTTTTACCGAATTGACGAAGCCCGGACCTCAAACACTGGGGGAGCTGGCTTAGGTCTAGTCATAGCAAAAGAAATCATTTCCTTACATGGTGGCAGCATAACTGCGCAAAGTGAAAATAAAACCATCATATTCACGGTTACCCTGCCCCAGTCCCTTTAGGTTCTATCCGCTTGGTATTAGGATTTTCTTAGGATTTAAACAACAAAATATTAAAATCACAAAAGCTCCTGTTTGGTAAGATAATTACGAAACAGGAGTTTTTTATATGAGTTTTGATCCAAATGAGAAAGGAAGATTACCATGAAACAGGAAGCAAATAACCATAATGTTGATAGATATAAACCCCGCAGACAATCAAGACGTAAAAAACAGGTTCAGAAGAATTTCCACCTTTTTATTCCTATGCGGTTGCCTTGCAATGGCAGTAACCGCTTTTGGCTTGATAAAGGATAAAAATCCACTTGGCAATAAAGAGTGGCAGATGCCTCCCATCTATGCAATCAACACCAATATCCCGGCTCCTAATACCAGGAGTGAGGAAACCCCATGGAACTTAATTTTAGTTAATAAGTGGAATACCATTCCAGATAATTATGAAGTGGAACTAATGGAATTAACAAATGGACAATCAGTAGATAAACGGATCTATCCTGAATTGCAGGAAATGTTTGATGCAGCCAGAAGTGAAAACATCTATCCCATTGCAGTGTCTGGATATAGAACAGAAATGAAGCAAAAAAGCTTGATGAAAGAAAAGATTGCTGAATACAAAGCGAAAGGACACTCCCAGGAAGAGGCCAGGACCAAAGCTGAGGAGTGGGTTGCCGTTCCAGGAACAAGTGAACATCAAATTGGTCTATCAGTGGATATCAATGCAGACAAAATGAAATCCACTGGAAATGATGTTTATGAATGGCTCAGAAAGAATAGTTATAAATTTGGATTCATTCTTCGCTACCCAGCCGACAAGACGGATATAACCGGGGTAATCCATGAACCCTGGCATTACCGTTATGTCGGAAAGGAAGCGGCAGCTGAAATATACAAAAGAGGTATCTGCCTGGAAGAATATCTAAATAAAACAAACCAGTAAAACATGGAATGGATTATCTGGCCGTCTGTGTGTTCACAGGTGCTACCTTAATCTGTAATAAAAACATAGTGTATCGCAAAAGAATATAGCAGACAAGTATTACAGCAACAATAGTCTGAATCCATATAATTGGCTGTAAGACTGAAGTTTCTAACCCATTTTTAACCAGATAGCCTGCAGTCTGCTTCGATGCAATGGCACTGATAACAAATGGAAATGTAAAGGCAGAATAACTTGGGTAGAATGGCAGGCACAATAGTGGAATTAGCCGTGTCAGTACAAGGACATATAATAGAAAAGAAAGTATGGCAAGTCCTATTATAAGGGTCAGACTCTTATTTTCCACTGATTGCAGGTAGGCCGCCAGGCACAAGCTTCCAGGCGCTGCAAAAAATACAAAACAACGCCTTGGCAGGCTCTGGTATCTCAGTATATTTAACATAACGATATCCAACCAATAGAAGTAAAGCAAGGAAGCTGATGAATCCAAACCAGAAGGCGGCAGTACCAATGAGCGTCATTTGGTAAGCAGGAGAAGTAACACCTGCAGCGGCTATCCCTGCATATACAATAAAATAGCTGGCGTATACATTCTTAAGATTCACCTTTCTCATAAATCGATAAGTGAAGGCACATATAAGAAGGAGATGAAGTGCTATGGCCAAAAGCCAGATGATTAAAGCCAATGGACTCCAAAAAGGCTTTATGTAAACTGATAGCAGCATAACCCCCATAGGAAATGTAGCCGAAACGCTCATTATAATTGGGATTCTTTAAATCCTCCTTAACATCAGAAGGATACATTGTTATTTTAAGTACCAGCAGCATCAATAGAAGAAATGATATGATTCCAAACACATAGCGGATACTCTCGGAATAACTCTGAAGTAAATTACCCAAAGCAGCACACCCAAGCATAACTCCTGACATAGGTACTGGCACACGTTTTATTAAGTCCCTCATACCCATCACCCCGCTGTTACAAGTTCATCAATATTCACAAGCTCAAATTCCCGGACAATAATCTGTGCCACCTTTTCTGCAACCAGCCCGGTAAACGCAATGCATTGCTCCTTGTGTTCCCCGCTTGCCATATCAAATTCTCTTGTGAGGACACGGCAGCAAAGAGAGTTCTTTCCATTGGCTGTTTTAAAATAGTCGTGAAGCTCATTGGCTAATAAAAGGTTCTTTTCCACCTTTGGATCCCCCTGTTTGGTACGTCCAAAGAAAAGGCCAAGTGACATAACGCCGCCGGACACGGCTCCGCATACGCACTTGGAGCGTCCGATTCCTACGGGAAACCCGGAGGCCATAGCTATTACCATATCTGGAACATCAAGTTCAAAGTTGTCCCGGATGGAAGATACGACAGCTTCCGAACAGAAGAATCCACCCCGGAATAATTCCTCTGCATCTTTTCTGATTTTCTGTACACTGACTTCTTTTTTCATTTCCATTATGAAACACCCCTTTGTAAAATTTAATACATTAATTTTAACATTGAATACATAGAACTTCCAATTGTGTTTCTCTATGGGTACAGTGGCAGTGATTGTTTTTATCAATAAACAGGTTATTTACATACAGGTTTTAATGATATATTTTCTTCTGTTCATAGATCGGCTCGCAGGAAAGTTGTATTCCTAATCTTTTAAAGGTTTTCACATCTACATCAGAGAGAAGGACAGACGTGTGGGCATCAGTCCCTTTTAACCGGGGAAGCTGCTCTAAGGCAATCTGTGCATTCACATCTGTGGCGGCAGAAGCGGACAGGGCGATCAGCACTTCATCGGTGTGAAGTCTGGGGTTTTTGCTTCCCAGATATTTAACCTTTAATTTCTGAATCGGTTCAATGGCGGAAGGAGAAATCAAATGGACATCGTGAGGAATATTTCCCAGAACCTTGACTGCATTCAGTAAAAGAGCAGCAGAGGCTCCCAGCAGATTGGTGGTTTTTCCCGTTACTATGGTTTCGTCACCCAGCAAAAGTGCAGCAGCAGGAGAACCGTTTTTCTGAGCCAGATCATTGGCAGCGCCTACAGTTTTTCGCATCTCCGTATTTATCTTGGCCTGCTTCATCAACAGTTCGATTTTATATACCTCATCCTTGGATCCCATGTCTTTTGCCAGACGGGATAATGCCTGATAATAACGTCTGATAATTTCCTGGCGTGATGCTTCCTTGCAGATTTCATCATCTACGATACAATGTCCGGCCATGTTCACACCCATGTCCGTAGGGGATTTGTAAGGACATTCTCCATAAATTCCCTCAAAGATTGCACTTAATACCGGAAAAATTTCCACATCCCGGTTATAATTTACAGTAGTTAACCCATAAGCTTCCAAATGGAAGGGATCAATCATATTTACATCATTTAAATCAGCAGTAGCTGCTTCATAAGCAAGATTTACCGGATGCTTTAACGGAATGTTCCAGATAGGGAAGGTTTCAAACTTGGCATAACCAGCCTTTACGCCTCTCTTGTTTTCGTGATAAAGCTGAGATAAACAGGTGGCCATCTTTCCGCTGCCAGGTCCCGGTGCAGTGATGATTACTAAGGGCTTGGAAGTTTCAATGTAATCATTTCTTCCATAACCATCATCACTTACTATTAAGGAAATGTTGGCAGGATAGCCGTCAATGATATAATGGCGGTACACCTTAATTCCCATTGATTCCAGCTTTCCCTTAAAGACGTCTGCAGCTTTCTGACCGGAGTACTGGGTAATAACAACACTTCCCACATAAAGTCCCTTGTCCGTAAAGGACTGAATGAGACGGAATACATCCACATCATATGTAATGCCAAGATCGTGGCGGATCTTGTTCTTTTCAATGTCAGCAGCGCTGATGGCAATTACAATTTCTGCCTGATCAGAGAGCTGCATCAGCATACGAAGCTTGCTATCCGGCTCAAATCCTGGAAGCACTCTGGAAGCGTGGTAGTCATCAAATAACTTTCCTCCGAATTCCAGATAGAGCTTGTCCCCGAACTGGCTGATCCGCTCTTTAATGTGCTCTGACTGCATGGTTAAATACTTGTTGTTATCAAATCCTGGTTTCATTTGTCCCTCCGTGACGCGTTCATTTTTACAATACTTAAGATTGTAACATAGAAGAACGGAAAATACCATGGCTTTTATCTGTCCATATTTGGCTGAAACACTTTACAACACGCTCTAAACGTGTTAAAACGTTGTAGTAAGAAGGAGGAGAAATATGTTTAAAATAGGAAGAAATGACCCCTGCTGGTGTGGCAGCGGAAAGAAATATAAAACCTGTCATTTAGAATTTGACAGAAAGCTGGAGAATTATGAAATCATGGGAGATGAAGTGCCGGATCACTCCATGATTAAGACACCTGCCCAGATTGAAGGCATACGCCACGCTGGTGTTATTAACAATCAGATTCTTGATCTGGTTGGTGAGGAGATCCGTCCCGGAATCAGTACAGAGGATTTAAATACCCTGGTTCACGAAACCACCCTTCGTCTGGGCGGAATCCCGGCACCCCTTAATTTTGAAGGATATCCCAAAAGTGTCTGTACCTCAATCAACGAGGTAGTCTGCCATGGAATTCCTGATCCCAAAAGAATTTTAAAGGAAGGTGACATCATTAATGTGGATGTGACCACCATTGTGGGTGGCTATTACGCAGATGCATCCAGAATGTACTGTATGGGAAAGGTAACTCCGGAAGCCGAAAAGCTGGTACGGGTAACAAAGGAAAGTGTGGATCTGGGGTTAAAGGAAGCAAGAGCCTGGGGACATTTAGGGGATATCGGAGCCGTAATTTCAGAATACATTTATGCCAATGGGTATACCGTGGTTAGAGAAATCGGCGGACATGGAGTTGGAGTGGAATTTCATGAAGAACCATGGGTCAGCCATATCGGAACCAGGGGAACGGATATGCTTTTAGTCCCTGGAATGATTTTTACCATTGAGCCTATGGTCAATGCAGGAAAGGCTGATGTAGTACAGGATGATAAAGATGGCTGGACCATCTACACAAAGGATGGAAGCCTGTCTGCCCAATGGGAATATACCGTATTAATTACAGAAGATGGACCGGAGGTGCTTGCCAGATAATGGATAAAAAACGCTGCTTTTGGGTAAATGAATCATTGCCCATCTACGTAAAATATCATGATGAGGAATGGGGAGTCCCTGTTTATAACGATGAGAAATTATATGAGATGTTTCTGTTAGAGACCTTTCAGGCAGGGCTCTCCTGGATTACCGTGTTAAATAAGCGGGAAGCGTTTCGGGAAGCATTTGACGGATTTGATCCGGAGAAGGTTGTTGCATATAAGGAAGAAAAGCTGAATGAGCTTATGAACAACCCCGGCATTATCAGAAACAGAAGAAAAGTTGAGGCTGCAGTAAAAAACACCCGCATTTTCATGGAGATACAAAAGGAATTCGGTTCCTTTTCAAACTATCTGTGGGGATTTACAGGCGGAATGATCATTGTAAATCAGGATGATAATTTCCAGGTAAAAACTGACCTGTCTGATCAGATCTCCAAAGATCTGAAAAAAAGAGGGATGTCCTTTGTGGGATCTGTAACCATTTATTCCTATCTGCAGGCAGTAGGGGTGGTCAACGACCACGAACTGGGGTGTATCTGCAGACGGCATTCATAAGACGAGGAGAAACTATGGGAGTGATTGAAATTGAGGACAAATCCATTCTGGAACCTCTGTTTGCCGGTTGGGAGGAAACACTGATCTGGTCCTGCCTGCAAAATGTCATGGGAAGGGCCTTCGCTGACCAGGAGAAAGATCCCCAGTCAGCCCAGCTTGTGATTGGGGATTTCTGCTTTTTTTCCGGGAAGCCAGACGAAGAATTAATTAGAAATAAACCATCAGGAAGGAAATCTGATTTTATCATTATGGTTCCGAAAGATGAGACATGGTCCCAAGCCATCGAGACAGTATGGAAATCATCTGCTACAAGACGGATCCGTTATGCAATCAAGAAAGAGCCGGATGTTTTTGATAAAGAGGTATTAACAAGAGCTGTGGAAAGTCTTTCGCCTCGCTTTTCCCTTCGTCTGATTGATGAAGAGATTTACAGTCAGGTAATGGAGCACAGCTGGTCCGAAGATCTGTGCTCCCAGTTTGCAGACTATGAGGATTATAAAAAAAGGGGAATCGGAGTCGCAGCTCTTTTGGGAGATCAGGTGGTCTCCGGTGCTTCCTCCTACACGGTTTACCGGGGCGGTATTGAAATTGAGATTGATACCAGAAAAGATTGCAGGCGTCAGGGGCTGGCATTGGCCTGCGGAGCAAAGCTGATCCTGGAATGCTTAAATAGAGGACTTTATCCAAGCTGGGATGCCCAAAACCCCGGTTCTGTGGCACTTTCCCAAAAACTAGGATATCATTTTGACCGGGAGTATCCGGTTTATGAAATCACTGGTTTTTAAATCATGCAGCAAAGGGCTGCATCCGGAATATTAAATTTATTTGGAAAATTTTACAAAATGTGGTAAAATGTTAAATAATTATTACAATAAAACACTGAAGACCATAAAGAAAGTGAAAGTGAAATGATGAAACGATGGCTTTTAGCAGTAATTGTATGCTCATTAGTAGCGTCCGGATGCAGCAGATATAAAGGTATCCCTGAGACTCAGAAAACACTCCTTCCAGTGACGAGGCAACTGACGATTCCAGTGAGAGCAGTGAGTCGGACAAGCAGGAGGAGACTCTTCCCGTGTCGGTGCTTCCAAAGAAAACCCCTGTGAAAGTAAAGGGAATCTATATTTCCGGATATATGGCTGGATCTGAGGGCTTTCAGGCTATTCTTGACAAGATTGAGGGGACTGAAATCAATGCAGTTGTAATCGATGTTAAGAATGATGACGGAAGAATTACGTTTGCAATGGAAGGTGCTCCCACAGTGAAGGAAATTGGAGCGGAGAAAAAGTATATTCAGGATATGCCTGCCATGATGGCACAGTTAAAAGCAAAGGGAATCTATACCATCGCAAGGGTGGTCGCATTTCGTGATCCCTATCTGGCAGAGCAGAAACCGGAATGGAGCTTAAAAAACAAGGATGGAAGTCTGCACAGAGATAATAAGGGACTTGCGTGGGTGAACCCGTACCGCACGGAAGTCTGGGATTATCTTGTGGAAGTGGGAGAAGCTGCTTCCAGAGCAGGCTTTGACGAAGTCCAGTTTGACTACATCCGGTTTGCTACGGACAGCTCCATGAAGCAGGTGGTTTTTGATGAGAATGAGACCAAAGGACGTTCAAAAAACCGATATAATAACAGAATTCATTCAGTACGCCTATGGGAAACTCTCTGCCAGGAATATCACAGTTTCAGCCGATGTGTTCGGAACTATTATCGGCAGCAACGTGGATGCCCAGGCAGTGGGACAGGTTTACAGTGATATGGCAAATCATTTAGACTATATCTGCCCCATGATCTATCCGTCCCACTACGGCGACGGTAATTTTGGAATCGATCATCCGGATACTGAACCTTATAAGACCATTCGTGCAGCCCTAAAGCTTTCTAAATCAGATTTGGAAAAGACCCGTGGAGTGGCAGGAAAACAGGCGATAGTACGTCCCTGGCTTCAGGACTTTACTGCTTCTTATCTGGATCACCATATTTCATATGGGAAGAAAGAAGTCAGAGAACAGATCCAGGCGGTTTACGATGCAGGGTACGACGAATGGATTCTTTGGAGTGCCTCCAACCGTTATACCTGGGATGCCCTGTTATCTGAGGAAGAGGCGAAAAAGGAAGGGGCCAGAATAGCCCAGCAAAGAGCCACGAAAGAGGAAGAATCATATACTACGGCTGCAGAAACCACACAGGCTCCTGTCAAAGTCCAGAGTGAGGCGGAGAAGAGTCTGGAAGGCGCTGTGGAAGAAGAGACAACCAGGCAGCAGTCGGAGTCCGGGGAAGCTTCAGAAAAAAAAGAAAAAAGGAACAAGCCACCTGTTGTGATCGTGACCACAGGCGGTTTAAGAAATGAAAAGTGAGGAAAGCCATGGAGAGAACACCAAGACCAGGAGAATTTTACAGACATTTTAAGGATAAGATGTATCAGGTAGTAGCAGTTGCGATTCATTCCGAGACCAGAGAAAAGATGGTAGTTTATCAGGCTCTGTACGGAACCTTTGATGTTTATGTACGTCCTCTCTCCATGTTTATCAGCGAGGTGGATCATGAAAAATATCCGGACGTTCTCCAAAAGTACCGGTTTGAACGGGTGGATTTAAAGGATTCCGATTCTAAGGACCAGCCGGAGGCGGAACAAAAAGAAGAGGGAAAGAAAGAAGAACATCACGGTCCCAATAAAAATTTGCTTGCATTTCTTGACGCAGAGACGTATCATGAGAAACTGGAGGTCTTAAGAACCTATAAAGACAAATTTACGGCGGAAGAACTCCTTGCAATCTGTGAAATCATGGAGATTGGAAGAGCGGATTCGGAGCCGGAAGAAAAATACTACGCAGTAGAGCGTTATCTGGAACTGCAGATCAAATACGACGGAACAAGATTGAGGTGATTCGAACCCAAGTGGACCACATCGAATTTAATATAGAAGAAGAATTAAAAAAACTGCCGTCCCAGCCTGGTGTGTATATCATGCACGACAGGCGGGACGAAATTATCTATGTTGGAAAAGCCATCAGCTTAAAAAAACAGGGTCAGGCAGTATTTTCAAAGCAGCAGAAATAAAACGGCAAAGATCGAACAGATGGTATCGAGAATCGCCCGTTTTGAATACATTATAACAGACTCGGAACTGGAAGCACTTGTATTGGAATGCAATTTAATCAAGGAGCACCGCCCCCGTTATAACACCATGTTAAAGGATGATAAAACTTATCCTTACATTAAGGTTACCATGTACGAGGAATTTCCAAGAGTCCTGTTTTCCAGAGATATGAAAAAGGATAAAAGCAGATATTTTGGTCCCTATACCAGTGCAGGAGCGGTAAAGGATACCATTGAACTGATTCACAAGCTGTATCAGATCAGGACCTGCAACCGGAATCTGCCCAGAGATATCGGGAAAGAAAGACCCTGCTTAAACTATCATATCAAACAGTGTCAGGCGCCCTGCCAGGGATATATCAGCCAGGAAGACTATGGGAAATCCATCGGTTTAGTACTTGATTTTCTTGGAGGCAAATACGCGCCTGTCATTGCCATGCTGGAAGAAAAGATGCAGGCTGCATCCGATGAGATGGATTTTGAAAAAGCCATTGAATACAGAGATTTATTAACCAGTGTAAAACAGATTGCCCAAAAACAGAAGATCACAGACAGCGGTATGGAAGACCGGGATATTATCGCCATGGCAAAAGATGAAAAAGATGCTGTGGTCCAGGTCTTTTTTGTGCGTGAGGGAAAGCTGATCGGAAGAGAGCATTTCCATGTGAATGTGGCGACTGCAGAAGACAACGGCCAAATTTTAACCAGCTTTGTAAAACAGTTCTATTCCGGAACTCCCTTTATTCCCAGAGAGATATGGGTTCAGACCCAGCTTGAGGAAGAAGAGGTAATTGGTGAGTGGCTGTCTGCCAAACGGGGACAGAAGGTAAAACTCATTATACCGAAAAAGGGGCAGAAAGAACGTCTTGTGGAGCTGGCAGAGAGAAATGCGGCTCTGGTTCTTTCACAGGATAAAGAAAAGATCAAGCGGGAAGAGCTTCGTACCGTGGGTGCCATGAATGAGGTTGGAAGCCTGCTGGGTCTTACTGGTGTAAAACGGATTGAGGCATTTGATATTTCCAATATAAGCGGTTTTGAGTCGGTAGGGTCCATGATCGTTTACGAAAACGGAAGACCCAAGCGGAATGATTACAGGAAATTCAAGATAAAATGGGTAAAGGGAGCCAATGACTATGCTTCCATGAATGAGGTTCTGACCAGAAGATTTTCCCATGGGTTACAGGAAGCGGAAAGCTTAAGGGAAAAGGGCGTAGAGGAAGAACTTGGAAGCTTTACCCGTTTCCCTGATTTAATCATGATGGATGGAGGAAAAGGCCAGGTGAACATCGCTCTGGAGGTTATAGAGCAGCTGGGGCTTGCCATTCCTGTATGCGGAATGGTGAAAGATGACAATCACCGGACCAGGGGACTGTACTATAACAATGTGGAGATTCCCATTGACCGGCATTCGGAAGGGTTTAAGCTGATCACAAGAATTCAGGATGAAGCCCACCGGTTTGCCATTGAGTATCACAGAAGTTTAAGAAGCAAAGGGCAGGTAAAATCAATTCTTGATGACATTCCTAATATCGGCCCGGGGCGGAGAAAGGCTTTGATGCGCCGGTTTAAGGGGGCTGGAAGCCGTGAAAGAAGCCACACTGGAAGAGCTGGAAGCCACGGAAGGCATGAATTCCCGTTCTGCTAAAAGCGTGTATGAATTCTTTCATAATTAGTACCCACAGCTTTTCAAAACACGAAATCTGTGTTAGTATGAAAAAAACAGATGAAAAGGAGCATATCACCATGCATGGAGTAGCAATCACAGATCTGATTGAAAAAATGAATCTCCGGAATATGACGCCGGAGATCGATGCGGAGAAAATTGTGCTCAGCCATCCGGATGTAAACCGTCCGGCTCTTCAGCTGACCGGTTTTTTTGATCACTTTGACAGTGAACGGGTTCAGATTATCGGATATGTAGAGCAGGAATATATAAACCAGATGAGCCATGAAAGAAAGATGGAGATGTACGATAAGCTTCTCTCCTATCAGATTCCGTGTCTGGTATACAGTCGCAGCCAGAATCCCGATGAGGATATGCTGGCACTTTGCAATCATTATGGAATCCCATGCCTTGTTTCAGATAAAACCACATCTGATTTAATGGCTGAGGTAATCCGCTGGCTGAAGGTGAAGCTTGCGCCATGTATCAGCATTCACGGCGTTTTGGTTGACGTATTTGGTGAAGGTGTGCTGATTATGGGAGAGAGCGGCATTGGTAAAAGTGAGGCAGCTCTGGAACTGATCAAGAGAGGACACCGTCTTGTAACCGATGACGTGGTGGAGATCCGCAAGGTGAGTGATGATACCATAATTGGAAGTGCACCGGAAATCACAAGACATTTTATTGAATTACGAGGAATCGGAATTATCGATGTGAAGACATTGTTCGGTGTAGAGAGTGTAAAGGACACACAGGCCATTGATATGGTAATTAAGCTGGAAGACTGGGATAAGGATAAAGAGTACGACAGACTGGGGATCGAGGACAATTACACGGAGTTCTTAGGCAATCAGGTAGTATGCCATTCCATTCCCGTTCGTCCGGGCCGTAATCTGGCCATTATCGTTGAATCAGCTGCCGTCAATTACAGACAGAAGAAGATGGGGTACAACGCGGCACAGGAATTATACAACCGCGTCCAGGCAAACTTATCAAGAAAACAGGATGATTGAGGTGTCTGATGACTGGAATTTATGAAAAACTTCTTGGTGCAGCCGATAAAAACCATATAAAAGCAGGGGAAGAGATGAAAAGACATACATCCTTCCGGGTTGGGGGACCGGCAACCTGCTTTGTAACTCCGGGAGATGAACAGGAACTTGCTGCAGTCATTAAGACTTGTAAGCAGGAGAATGAGACGTACTTCATATTAGGCAATGGAAGTAATCTTCTGGTGGGGGATCAGGGTTTTGACGGGGTGGTTATCTCTATGGACAGCTTTAACGGCTGTCAGGTCAATCAGGAGACAGGGATGATAAAAGCCGGAGCAGGACTTTCTCTGGCGAGAATTGCACAGGAAGCATATAAGGCATCACTGACAGGCTTTGAGTTCGCTGCCGGAATACCGGGAACACTGGGGGGAGCTGTAGTCATGAATGCCGGTGCATATGGTTCGGAAATGAAAGAGGTGCTTCGCAGTGTAAAAGTAGTAACAGGGGATGGCGATATTATAGAGATTCCCGCCAGCGAGCTTTCTCTGGGATACCGGACCAGCTGCATTATACCTAAGCAGTATGTGGTGGTGGAAGCAAACATTCGCTTAAAAGAAGGCGATCCTGTTTCGATTAAAGAACGAATGGATGAGCTGGCACGCAGAAGAAAAGAAAAACAGCCCTTGGAATTTCCAAGTGCAGGAAGCACCTTTAAACGCCCGGAAGGACATTTTGCCGGGAAGCTGATCGAAGACGCAGGACTTCGGGGATTTTCCGTTGGAGGTGCCCAGGTTTCAGAAAAACACTGCGGATTCGTGATTAATAAAAATCAGGCAACTGCGGCGGACATTATAGCCTTATGTGAAGAGATAAAGAACAGGGTATACGAAAAAACCGGAGTAATGCTTGAGATGGAAGTAAAGACACTGGGAAAGTTTTAACGGTGCAAAGGAGTATACAGTGAGGCTTGTAATTGTGACAGGCATGTCAGGCGCAGGGAAGACCCAGGCGCTCAAGATGCTGGAGGATATGGGATTCTACTGTGTGGATAATCTTCCTATCCCCCTCATTGAGACGTTTGCGGAGCTGACCTCTAAAAATCCGGAAGGAATCCAGAACGCTGCTCTGGGCATTGATATCAGAAGCGGGGAGGATTTATCGGTTTTAAACCGGATCTTTGATGAATGGTCCAGAAACCGGGTTCCTTTTGAGATTCTTTTCCTGGATGCCGGAGATGAAATACTGATTAAGCGGTATAAAGAAACCAGAAGAGCCCATCCACTGGCAGCAGGCGGCAGAATCGACAGCGGAATTGAGAAAGAGCGTGGGAAGCTTGCTTTTCTAAAGGAAGAGGCTGATTATATCATCGATACCAGCAAGCTTCTCACCAAAGAACTGAGGCAGGAGCTGGAAAAGATTTTCATGAAACATGAATCTTACCGGAATTTATACATTACCATACTCTCCTTCGGATTTAAATATGGAATACCATCGGATGCAGATCTGGTATTTGATGTGAGGTTTCTGCCCAATCCTTATTATGTGGAAGAACTGCGATACCGGACTGGGGAAGAAAAAGAAGTGCGGGACTATGTGATGCAGCATGGAACCGCTGATCTGTTTTTGAACAAGCTTTATGATATGCTGGAGTTCCTGCTTCCAAACTATGTTCTGGAAGGAAAGAATCAGCTGGTAATAGCCATTGGCTGTACCGGCGGAAAGCACCGTTCTGTAACCGTTGCCAAGGCGGTTTACGAAAAGTTTAAGTCCAGGGCTGAGTTCGGAATTAAGATCGAGCACCGGGATATAGAGAAGGATAATACAGGAAAAAGGGTGGTCTAGATATGTCATTTTCTTCCAAATTAAAAGAAGAGCTTTCCAGGCAGATCAGCCCGGCAAGACACTGTCAGATCGCGGAAATGGCTGCGATCATCAGCCTTTGCGGCAAGATAATCATATCGGAAGATGACCGCTATACGATTAAAATCCATACAGAAAATGTAGCAGTTGCAAGAAAGTACTTTACATTATTGAAAAAAACATTTAATATAAGTACTGATGTCTCTATTAGAAGAAATGCCTACTTGAATAAAAACCGTACCTATACGGTAACGATCCGGGAACATGAAGATGCCATTCGGGTACTTCATGCAACCAAACTCCTTGACGAAAACGGAGAAGTAGGAGAGAATCTTAGTGTAGTAAAGAACGTGGTGATCCAGCAGTCATGCTGCAGGAGAGCATTTATACGGGGTGCATTTCTCTCGTCAGGATCCTTAAGTGATCCGGAGAAGTTCTACCATTATGAAATCGTATGTGCCACAGAAGAAAAAGCAGAGCAGTTGAAATCGATTATTGCAACGTTTGAACTTGATGCAAAGATAGTTAAGAGAAAGCGTTATTTTGTTGTCTATATCAAAGAGGGAAGCCAGATTGTTGATATTTTAAATGTCATGGAGGCTCCGGTTGCTTTAATGGAGCTTGAGAACATCAGGATCTTAAAGGATATGCGCAACAGCGTGAACAGACAGGTCAACTGTGAGACTGCAAATATTAATAAAACGGTATCAGCTGCGGTAAAGCAGATAGAAGATATAGAATATATCAGAGATACAATCGGACTTGATAATCTTCCTGACAATTTAATGGAGATTGCCAGAGAGAGACTGGAGAGGCCGGACGCAACACTAAAAGAGCTTGGAGAAGCTCTGGACCCTCCTGTTGGTAAATCAGGAGTGAACCACCGACTTAGAAAGCTTTGTGATTTGGCAGGGCGGCTGCGCGGGACAGGCGTGGGCAGCGGAACGGAACAGACCCGTTCAGAGGAATGAGGAGGATAATTATGGTAAGAAAAACAGTCACCGTGGAACTTGCATCAGGTTTGGAGGCGAGACCAGTCGCTATGCTGGTTCAGGTTGCCAGCCAGTATGAAAGCAACATTTATGTTGAAATTGAATCAAAAAGAGTGAATGCCAAAAGTATTATGGGTATGATGACTCTCGGCCTTGCTGCAGGAGAGCAGATTACAATTACAGCAGATGGAACTGATGAAGAGCATGCGGTCAGTGAGATCGAGAAATACTTAAGCAATCAGGAATAATAACTGGAATATAACGTGTTTTTGAGGCGGAGACTGCCATTGCCTGACAATGGAAGCTCCGCCTCTTATATATCTCCCTATTAGCTGCTGAGGCTTTTGAGCACAAATATAAGATTTCTGCTATGGTTAAGCGAGACAGGGTTTGGCTGCTTTAAGTATTCTTATTTAGAGGCATAGGCTGAGACCTATCTGTTGCTATGCCCCAAATGGAATAGAAGGAATCATAAAATAGAAGGAATAGGGAATTTTTAGAAATAAGATTTTACCCTTGCCCCGCAAGTGAAGAAACGGCGGGGCATAAACAAAGAATCGGCCTCTGAAATGCCTCAAATTAGGATAGAGAAGGTTATAAATTAGGAGAAGTGAGGTAGAGGGAGGAAGAAGAGTAATCTATGCCCCGTCCTTCCACTACTGTATGAAGGAGTTTTAAAGATACCATGTATCATTTTCATTCCTTTTATTTTAAAGCAAATTATTTTCAGCGGCTGTCTTTTTATGTTATAATAGAAGAAATGAGGATAGAAGGAGAAACGACAGATGGCATTTACACATTTGCATGTCCATACAGAATACAGCCTGCTTGATGGTTCCTGCAAAATTAAGGAACTGACCGCCAGAGCGAAAGAACTGGGAATGGACAGTATGGCAATTACAGACCATGGCGTCATGTATGGCGTAATTGATTTTTACAGAGCCGCCAGGGAAGCCGGCATCAAACCCATAATCGGCTGTGAGGTGTACGTGACATCCGGTTCCAGATTTGACAGAGAGCTGGCAGGCGGGGAAGACCGGTACTACCATCTGGTACTTCTCGCTGAGAACAATCAGGGCTATCAGAATTTAATGAAGATTGTTTCCAAAGGATTTGTAGATGGATTTTATTATAAACCAAGAGTGGATTATGAGATATTAAAAGAATATCATGAGGGTGTGATTGCTCTCAGTGCCTGCCTGGCAGGTGAGGTGCAGCGCTATATTGGCAGAGGCCAGTATGAAAAAGGAAAGGAAGCGGCTCTTCATTATCAGGAGATCTTCGGAGAGGGCAATTTCTTCCTTGAGCTTCAGGATCACGGCATTCCTATGCAGAAGACTGTGAATCAGGGGCTGGTGCGTATGAGCGCGGAGACCGGAATTGAGTTGGTGGCTACCAACGATATTCACTATACCTATGCGGAAGATGCCACACCTCACGATATTTTATTGTGCATTCAGACCGGCAAGAAAGTGGCAGATGAGAACCGGATGCGCTACGAGGGCGGGCAGTATTACTGCAAGTCGGAAGAAGAGATGAAACAGCTCTTTTCCTATGCAACACAGGCGGTAGAAAATACCCATAAGATCGCTGAACGGTGTAATGTTGAGATTGAGTTTGGAGTTACAAAGCTGCCAAAGTATGATGTTCCGGAAGGGTTTGATTCCTGGACTTATCTGAATAAACTGTGCACGGAAGGGTTTGAGCATCACTATCCCGATGATGACGGGACTTTAAAGGAACGTCTTGCCTATGAGCTGGATGTTATCCATAGTATGGGATATGTGGACTACTTCCTGATTGTATGGGATTTCATTCATTATGCCAGATCCCAGAATATCATGGTTGGTCCGGGAAGAGGATCTGCTGCAGGAAGTATCGTCTCCTACTGTCTTGGAATCACGGACATTGATCCCATTCGGTACAACCTTCTTTTTGAGCGTTTCTTAAATCCGGAACGAGTATCCATGCCTGATATTGACGTGGATTTCTGCTTTGAACGGAGGCAGGAAGTCATTGACTATGTAGTGGAGAAGTACGGCAAGGATCAGGTGGTTCAGATCGTTACTTTCGGTACCCTGGCAGCAAAGGGTGTGGTGAGAGACGTAGGAAGGGTGCTGGATATGCCTTACGCCCGCTGTGACGCCATTGCCAAGATGATACCGGGTGATCTTGGCATGACACTGGAAAAGGCGCTGAAACAAAGCCCTGACCTTCGCAGCGCATATAACGATGACCCTGAAGTAAAATACTTAATTGATATGTCTATGCGTCTGGAAGGTCTGCCAAGACATACCTCCATGCATGCAGCGGGAGTGGTAATCAGCCGTACTTCGGTGGATGAATACGTTCCATTGTCAAAAGCAGCGGACGGAACCATAACCACCCAGTTTACCATGACCACACTGGAAGAGCTGGGACTTTTAAAAATGGACTTCCTGGGGCTTAGAACCCTTACGGTAATTCAGAATGCAGTGGAAGCAATCAAGAAGAACCGGGATCTTGTTCTTGATATGGACCAGATTGATTATAATGACAAGGCTGTGCTTGATTCCATCGGTTCCGGAAAGGACGACGGGGTATTCCAGCTGGAAAGTTCCGGCATGAAGAGTTTCATGAAGGAGTTAAAGCCGGAGAGTCTGGAAGACATTATCGCCGGAATTTCACTTTACCGTCCAGGCCCCATGGATTTTATTCCCAAGTATTTAAAAGGAAAGAATGACCGGAATTCCATCACCTATGACTGTCCCCAGCTGGAACACATCCTGGGGCCCACCCATGGATGTATTGTATATCAGGAGCAGGTTATGCAGATCGTCCGCGACCTTGCCGGATATACCATGGGCCGAAGCGATCTGGTGCGCCGTGCCATGTCTAAGAAGAAAACTTATGTTATGGAGAAGGAACGCCAGAATTTCGTATATGGTAATGCGGAAGAAGGGGTAACCGGCTGTATAGCCAATGGAGTGGATGAAAAGACGGCCAATCAGATCTATGATGAGATGATTGATTTCGCAAAATATGCATTTAATAAATCTCATGCAGCTGCTTATGCAGTGGTATCCTATCAGACTGCATTTTTAAAATACTATTATCCCCAGGAGTTTATGGCAGCACTTTTAACCTCTGTTATGGACAACGTGTCTAAGGTTTCAGAGTATATCCTAAGCTGCAGACAGATGGGAATTTCCATACTTCCGCCGGATATCAATGAGGGAGAGAGCGGATTCTCCGTTTCAGGCAAGTCCATTCGCTATGGTCTTTCCGCCATTAAAAGCGTAGGCAAATCCGTGGTGGAGCAGATTGTGGCAGAGAGGATTACAAACGGACTCTATCATGATATGGAAGACTTTATCGACCGAATGAGCAATAAAGAAGTCAATAAGAGGACCCTAGAGAATTTCATCAAGTCAGGAGCCCTTGACACTCTTCCAGGCACCAGAAAGCAGAAGCTTTTAATCGCCCCGGAGCTACTTGATCAGAGAAGCAAGGAACGAAAGAATACCATGGAAGGGCAGATCACCCTGTTTGATCTTGCAGGCGAGGAAGAGAAAAGCAATTACCAGATCACATTTCCTGATGTGGGGGAGTTTGGGAAGGAAGATCTTCTGGCATTTGAAAAAGAGACTCTTGGCATCTATGTAAGCGGCCATCCGCTGGAAGCATATGAGGAGACCTGGAGAAATCACATTACAGCAGTAACTGTGGATTTTATCGTAGACGAGGAAACCCAGAAAACCAATGTTCAGGACGGTGCTTACGTAACCATTGGTGGTATGATTACTGGCAAAAACGTAAAAACTACCAGAAACAACAAGATGATGGCATTCCTGACCCTGGAAGATCTGGTGGGATCTGTGGAGGTTATTGTATTTCCAAAGGATTATGAAAGCAAGAGAGAGTTGTTTGTGGAAGATTCCAAGGTGTTTATCCAGGGCAGAGCTTCCGTTGGAGATGATCCGGTTGGAAAGCTGATCTGTGAGAGAGTCATTCCATTTTCAGCAGTTCCCAAAGAATTGTGGCTGAAATTCCCTGACAAAGATACTTATGTGGAATCGGAGCGGGAGGTTCTGGAACTGCTGCGGGAATCCGAGGGCAGTGATTCTGTAATCATCTATCTGGAGCGCGAACGGGCAAAGAAAGTGCTCCCGTCTAACTGGAATGTGAATGCCTCCGATGGACTTATTGAAATTTTAACCAAAAAACTTGGTGAAATAAATGTCAGACTTGTAGAAAAAAAACTTGAAAAGATTGGCAAAATGAATTAGAATACAACGTGTATGAAATGTAAAACTTACAAAAACAGATATCCGTGAATCAGGAGGAAGTTACTATGGCAAAACAAGTGAAAACCATTGGCGTATTAACCAGCGGCGGCGACGCACCAGGTATGAATGCTGCGATCCGTGCCGTTGTCAGAACTGCAATCCATAAAGGATTGGTAGTAAAGGGAATTATGAGGGGATACGCGGGCCTTCTGCAGGAAGAGATTGTTGATATGAACAGCACCAGTGTATCAGACATCATTCATAGGGGCGGAACGATTCTTTATACAGCCAGATGCCAGGAATTTACCACAGCTGCAGGCCAGCAAAAGGGTGCTGAGATCTGTAAAAAACACAACATTGACGGAATGGTAGTCATCGGTGGAGACGGTTCGTTCCGCGGTGCCGGTAAGCTTTCTGCACTTGGAATTAACACCATCGGACTTCCTGGAACCATTGATTTAGATATCGCATGTACCGATTATACCATTGGCTTTGATACTGCAGTGAACACTGCCATGGAAGCCATTGATAAGGTTCGTGATACATCCACTTCCCACGAGCGCTGCAGTATTATCGAAGTAATGGGAAGAAATGCCGGATACATTGCACTTTGGTGCGGCTTTGCAAACGGAGCAGAGGACATCCTTTTGCCAGAGCGGTATGACGGAGATGAGCAGGCATTGATTAACCGCATCATCGAGAACAGAAAGCGTGGAAAGAAGCATCATATTATCATCAATGCAGAAGGAATCGGTCATTCCTCCTCCATGGCAAAGAGAATTGAAGCTGCTACCGGTATTGAGACGAGAGCAACCATTCTGGGCCATATGCAGAGAGGCGGAGCACCTACCTGTAAAGACCGTGTGTATGCTTCCATCATGGGAGCAAGAGCGGTAGAACTTCTTTGCGAAGGAAAGAGTAACCGTGTTGTAGGCTATAAGCACGGAGAATTCGTTGATTTCGATATTCAGGAAGCACTGGCTATGACCAAGGATATTCCGGAAGATCAGTATCAGATCAGTAAGATGCTGGTTCGTTAATAAGAACTGGAAAATGATAGAACAGGCGGGACAGCCGGAAGTAGGAATACTCCGATTGCCCCGCCTTTTTGATGCCTACAGATGTTCCAGCCAGGTTTTAGCCAGAGAAATCCAGTTCTGACACTGGGGAACGATGCAGCGGCCGTCCTCCCCGGAAACTTCCCTGTTTGCCAAAGACAGTCCGTGGCAGCCTGTAGGGTAAATATGCATTTCCACACTGACACCGTGCTCCGTGAGCGCATCTGCCAATAAGTAACTGTTCTTCACTGGTACGGCATCGTCAGTAGAGGTATGCCAAAGGAACACAGGCGGAGTGTGGGAACCTACCTGATGTTCAAGAGAAACCAGGTGGCGTGCTTCTTCATTAGCTCCATCGCTTCCTAATAAATTAAGGAAAGAACCCTGGTGGCAGTAAGGCCCGGAAGAAATCACCGGATATGCCAGTATCATGCCATTTGGTTTAATATCTTCCGGTGTAAGTTCCAACGGTCCGTATAAGAATTCCTGATTCCAGAATGCCCCCAGGCTGCAGGCAAGATGGCCTCCGGCTGAGAAACCGCAGACGATAATCTTTTCCGGATCGATCAGCCATTCATCCGCGTGGGAACGAACCAGTGAGACGGATTTAGCCAGCTCCATCTGGGGATAAGGAAATTCCTCCGGAGCTATGCTGTAATTAAGAACAAATGCATGGCAGCCCATGGATAGAAACTGCATGGCAATGGGTTCTCCTTCCCGGTCCGATAAGTGCTCATAACCGCCTCCCGGGCAGATGATCACTGCCGGACGCAGACGTTTTGGAGCGACGGAAACAGGGTCTAAGAGGTAGGCGTTTAAAGATGCAGCAGCGGTCACTTTTTCTTTGCCGGTCTGCTTTTTGGTAATACGAATCGATTCTGTAAACTGCTTCATAATATGTAATGCCCCCTTATACTGATGTAATCCTGATTATCTTATCATAAGTTTTAATAGAAGTAAGATAAAAAGTTCATAAAAAATGGCGGGTTAAATTATGGATATTGTACAGTCATTGATTGCCTGTCAATCTCATCCGTGACAAGTCAGAAAAACCATGCTATGATAAAAAACAGAATTGATCATGAACAAAGAGAGGAAACAAAACATGGATGTAATCGAGCGATATATCAATGAACTAATGGAAAAAAGTACTCCGGACCGTCCGGTCTGGAATATTGAGAAGATTCTTCAGGGAGAAAAAGCGGGCTGGAATTATATTGACGGCTGCATGATTAAGGCGATCCTGGAGATGTATTCCATTACAAAGGATTCGAAATATCTGGAATTTGCAGATACGTTTATTGATTACCGTGTAAAGGAAGACGGATCCATAGAGGGCTATGATGTAGAAGAACTGAATATTGATAATGTAAATGCAGGAAAGACCCTGTTTGAACTTTACGATCTCACCGGAAAGGAAAAGTACAGAAAGGCAATTGATCTGGTTTACAGCCAGATCGAGAAGATGCCAAGAACAAAAGAGGGGAATTTCTGGCATAAAAATATATATCCCAACCAGGTGTGGCTCGACGGTCTTTATATGTGCCAGCCATTTTATATGGAATACGAAGCCCGCTTTAATGACAGAAAAAAATGTGAAGATATCTACAGCCAGTTTGCCAATGTAACAAAACATATGCGGGACAGTGAGACAGGACTTTACTATCATGCCTATGATTCCTCCAGAGAGATGTTCTGGTGCGATAAAGTGACAGGACTTTCCCAGAATTTCTGGCTGAGAGCATTGGGCTGGTACTCCATGGCCCTTCTTGATACCATGGATAAAGACAATCACAAGGAGCAGGACAATCTGCATCAGATGAAGGAAGCATTCCAGTCCCTGATTGATGCCATGTTAAAATATCAGGACCCAAGCGGCATGTGGTATCAGTTGGTCAATCTGGGAGGAATGGATAAAAACTATCTGGAAACCAGCGGAAGTGCAATCTTTTCCTATGCTATCTTAAAAGGCGTGCGCCTTGGTTATCTGCCTGAGTCATATGCAGAATACGGAAAAAAAAAAGCATTTGAAGGGATCTGTAAAACCTATCTTCATATGGAAGAAGGAAATATGAGCTTAGGCGGAATCTGTCTGGTGGCAGGTCTGGGCGGAAAAGACAGAAGAGACGGAACCTTCCAGTACTATATGTCTGAGCCTGTTGTAAAAGATGATGCAAAGGGTGTAGGACCATTCCTTCTTGCATATACAGAGATGAAGCGGTGCGGATGGGAATATCAGTCATAGAAAATAAAGGGAATGAGGCAAGCCGCCTCATTCCCTTTTAACTTAAGCTGTTTTGTGCGAATTTCTTCGGTGAAATTCCTGTTTTCTTTGTAAAGGCTTTAAAGAAATTGCTGTAATCATTAAAGCCGCACATGCTGTATACTTCATTGACGCTGTATCCGCCTGCTAAAAGCGTCTGCGCCAGTTCAATTCTTCTGGTGGTAATATAGGAGTTGATGGTAGTGCCTGTCCCTTTTTTAAAGAGCCTGCAAAGGTACGAGGTGCTTAAATAAAAATGGGATGCAATCTCCCCAATGCTTAAGGAAGAATCAATGTTATGATGGATATAGGTAATAATATCTGCAACCTTGCTGTTAAAATACTGTCTCTGTTCTTCTGACTGTTCTCCCAGATCTGCTTCTGTGGCACATTTTGTTAAAAACACCATAAACTCCGCAAAAGCAGAGCGTTCTTCCACATCGTGTCCGAACCCCTCCTCTACTGCCAGCTTATTAAAATAGTAGGTAAACCGCCGCTGCTGACCCTGGTTTAAGTGAATCCGGTGGGAAAAGTTATCCGGCCGGTGGGTGAAACAGTAGGTTAAATCGGTATAATCAGTGGAAATAGTCTTTAAATACTCCGGATCAATAAAAACAGCATATCGTTCATGGGGGATGGACGAATCCATCTGAAGAATCTGATGCTTCTCCCGGGGATTAATCATAAATAAATCGCCAGGCTCTATGCGGTAATTGTTATCTTCAATTAAAAAAGGTACGTCCGCCGCTGATGGAAAAGTAGAACTCACAGCACCGGTGGCTGTGCATACTTAAAACACTACTTTCCTTGTGCAGATGTGCAATGGAAAAGTAATGGCTTTCAAAACACCGGTCAATTCCTTCCGAATATGAAGTAAGTACTTTCATTATTTGCATTCTCCTTGGCTAATACTACTAAAATAATATCATAGGATGTCAAAATATGCAATGTTTTGTGCTGAATTTGAAATGAATTATAAGGACATAGGTGTTATAATAATAAAAAAGTGTTGTGTAAGCGCTTACGCAAAAGTACATATTTCTATATTGAAAATGCGAAAACATTTACATGAAACTTTTAAAGAACTCATTTTATGAGGGAGAGAAAAAGGAGAGAGAAAAAGATGAGAAAAATCAAACAGTGGACAGCAATGGGGTTAGCGACTGTTATGGCAATGTCTCTATCTGCATGCGGGTCAGGCAAAACTGCTGAAACAACCACTGCTGCACCTGCAGAAACTACGAAAGCAGCTGCTGCTGAAACAACAACTGCTGGAGCTACAACTTCTACAGAACCGGTAGAACTGAAATTTTCATGGTGGGGCGGCGACACAAGACATGCTGCAACCGAGGAAGCAATCAAAGCTTTCCAGGCAAAATATCCCAACATCACTGTAACTCCTGAATACGGTGCATGGAACGGCTGGGAAGAGAAGCAGTCTTTAAACATCTTAGGCGGCAATGCTGCTGATGTTATGCAGATCAACTGGAACTGGATCGAATCCTACAGCCAGGGCGGAAAGTCTTTCGCAAACCTGGAGGATTACTCCGATGTTCTTGATTTAAAACAGTTCACACCAGAGAGCCTTGATCTTTGCAAGGTAGATAATAAATTAATGGCAGTTCCGATTTCTTTAACAGGCCGTCTGTTCTACTGGAACAAGTCAGCATTTGATGAGGTTGGTGTTGCACTTCCTACTGATCTTGATTCCTTATACAAAGCTGGTGAAGCATTCAAGGCAAAAGATGCTGATATGTATCCACTGGCACTTGGCGAATATGATCGTATGATCCTTATGGTTTACTATCTGGAATCCAAGTATGGCAAGAACTGGGTAGAAGATGGTACAGTTAACTACACAGAAGAAGAAGTAAAAGATGGTATGGACTTTATCACAGGACTGGAAGAGAAACATGTAATTCCTACTCTTGCTACTATCAGCGGCGATATGGCTGACTCTCTTGACAAGAATGCAAAATGGATCGATGGAAAGTATGCTGGTATCTTTGAGTGGGATTCCTCAGCTTCCAAGTTCAAAAAAGCTCTTGAAGGCAGCGTAAACAAACCTGGTCAGGAATTCGTAGTTGGCGAGTTCATTAAGATGGGCGACAACAACGGTGGATTTACAAAGATCTCCATGGCATTTGCTGTTGGTGCAAACTCCAAACATCCAAAGGAAGCAGCTATGCTGATCAACTTCCTGTTAAATGATGAAGAAGGCGTTAAGATCGGTTCTACAGAAAGAGGTATTCCTTGTTCTGCAGCAGGCTTAAAGATCCTTCAGGATAACAAGCTTGGCGATCCTCTTACCATTGAAGCAAATACAAAAGTTATGAATTACAGCAAGTTCACTCTGGATGCCAAATTTGAGCACAATGACTTAAAGGCTAACCCAGACGGCGTTTACTACAAAGTATTCGGCAAATTAAGCTCCAAAGAGCTGGATTCTGCTGCAGCTGCAAAAGAACTGATCAAGGGCGTTACTGATACACTTGAGAACTAATTGTCTTTAAAACGATAAGATATTCATATTTCATACGAGCCGCCATAGGAATATGGCGGCTCCCATAAAGAAAAGGGCAGACAAAACGTCATGGAATGCAGAAATGAGACATTAAAACCATACCAGCTCACAGGAGCAGTACAAATGTTTGAAGCAACGAAAGACGATGCGTTCAAAGAATTTGTTATGGATCAGTTAAGCTGTATGGAAGCCCCGGAAGGGACGGCAGGAAGTCTGCCGGCACAGGATTATTCCGTTTATTTTTTCGCTTTGGAACAAACCGGTAATGAGAGTTACAGTCAAAAGATAGAAGATGTCATGAAAACCCCGGAGTGGACTTTGGAGCTTATGCCGTTTATAACAGCGTATGACACAAGATATAAAAGAAAAGAGCATTATAATGAGATTGTGGCCATGTTTCGGAATAAACAGCAGTTTACGGGATATGATCTGGTGTCACTGATCGATACGATTGCTCAGATGTCGGAAGAGATCTATGAATATTATAGGGAATTAAGGGATTTGTTTAAGGTTATAATCAAGGAGAAGATGAAAGACCTCCCCAATTCTTCTGAAATTATGGAAATTGGTTATTCCATTCTGAAAGCATGCAACATTGGAGTGCTTCAAAAAGAGAAATACGGTAATTTCGGGGAACTTGTATGGAGAAATATTGCGGGGATTGATAATAATACATGTACAGGTTTAAAGGATATGATCTGTGCGCAGCATATAATTTTTAACAAACAGGAGGTATAAGCAGTATGAAGTCAAAGGGTATACGTAAGTTCCTGGCTGATAATGCGGGATTCTTCTTTGTCCTGCCGTGGCTGATTGGATTTATACTTTTTAAAGTTTATCCATTCGCTTCTTCATTGTACTATAGCTTTACAAATTACGATCTGTTTAATGGCGTAACGAAAACAGGTATGATGAACTATAATAAGATTTTTACGGATTCTGATATTACAAGAGCATTTATGGTAACTTTTAAATATGCGATTTTTGACGTTCCTTTAAAGCTGACCTTCGCATTATTTATCGCTTATATTCTGAACTTTAAATTAAAGGGAGTTAATTTCTTCAGAACGGCTTATTATATTCCCTCTATTCTTGGTGGTTCCATCGCCATTGCCATCTTATGGAGAGCTGTATTTAATACAGATGGTCTGATCAATGCGGTAGTCGTTGCATTTGGCGGAGAAAAAATCAACTGGATGGCATCTGCCAACGGTGCTTTATTCGTTATCATCATGTTACGAGTATGGCAGTTTGGTTCAGCCATGGTAATTTTCCTTGCAGCATTAAAAGGTGTATCGGAAGATTTATACGAGGCTGCATCCATTGACGGAGCAGGAAAATGGACTCAGTTCTTTAAAATCACAGTTCCGTTAATCACACCGGTTATTTTCTACAACCTGATTACTCAGTTATGTCAGGCATTCCAGGAATTCAACGGACCTTTCCTTGTAACAAAGGGCGGACCAAACGGTGCAACAACACTGATTTCCATTCTTATTTACAACAATGCGTTCCTTCGTCATAAGATGGGTATCGCAAGTGCCCAGGCATGGATTCTGTTCCTGATTGTCATGACATTTACGGCAGTTGCATTTGTTAGCCAGAAGAAATGGGTATATTACTCAGATGAAGACGGGAGGTAGATGACATGACGAAAGAGACAAAAAGAAAAATAAGTACAATAATCCGTTATTCTCTTCTCGTAATAATTGGATTCATTATGGTTTATCCCCTGATCTGGATGGTAGGTGCGACCTTTAAGACCAACTCAGAGATTTTTACCAGCGCATGGTTCTGGCCTAAGAACCCGGTTACAGACGGTTATGCCAATGCATTCGTTGATTACGGTGGTAAAATCAACCTGATTAAATCACTTTTAAACACTTATAAAATCGTAGTACCAAAGGTTATTTTCACTGTAATATCAGCTACCATTACTGCTTACGGTTTTGGACGGTTTGAATTCAAAGGAAAAGCAATCCTCTTTTCTCTTATGATTTCCACCCTGTTCCTTCCTCAGGTAGTTTTAAATGCACCTCAGTACATTATGTTTAATAACTGGGGCTGGACAAATTCCTATCTTCCTCTTGTAATCCCTTCTTTATTTGCAGGAGACACATACTTCTTATTCATGCTGGTTCAGTTTTTAAGAGGTGTGCCAAAAGAGCTGGAAGAGGCAGCTAAGATCGACGGCTGTAATTCAATTAAAACATTATGGTATGTCATTGTTCCCATGTTAAAGCCATCACTGGTATCAGTAGCTTTGTTCCAGTTTATGTGGACTTCCAATGACTTTATGGGACCCCTGATCTACGTTTCCGACATGCCGAAATATACAAACTCCATTTACTTACGTATGTCAATGGACGGTGATGTAGGATTTCAGTGGAACAGAATTCTGGCGATGTCACTTATCTCCATTATTCCTTCTCTGATTGTATTCTTCTGTGCGCAGGATTCCTTCATTGATGGTATTGCTGCAGGCGGAGTAAAAGGTTAAGATCAAAAAGAGGGCGTGGTATGTAATTGCTGCGCTCTTTTTCAATAGAAAAAATAATAACACAGGAAAACTTACAGGTGAGGTTTAACAGTATGGAATTAAGAGTTGTATTTCAGACAGCGCGTTCTGTAACCATAGAGACAATCACAGAAACAATCTATGAATTTGATACTCCGGGCCAGATTCTGGTAAACGGAGAAAACCAGGGAGAGACAAAACAGGTTGTGTTTACACTGTTTGACTTAAAGCCGGATATGGACTATAATATTTCTCTGGAAAGAAATGGAGAAAAGGCAGAGGTAAATTTCCATACGGATTATGAATTTGTAACCATTAATGTCAGAGAGGTTGGCGCTCATGGAGACGGAATCCAAAACGACACTCCTTTCATTCAGGCTGCGATTATGGCATGTCCCAAAGACGGAAGAGTGCTGATTCCTGCAGGAAAATACAAGGTTACCAGTCTGTTTTTAAAGAGCCATATAAAGATGGAACTCTCAGAGGGAGCGGAGCTCCTTGCAGAGACTGACCGGTATCAGTTTCCAAAGTTCCCCGGAATGATCGAGAGTTACGATGAAAAAGATGATTATAATCTGGGAACCTGGGAGGGCAACCCCCTTCCTATGTTTGCAGGCATCATCACCGGTATTGATGTGGAAGATGTCGTAATCTATGGCAAAGGAATCATTAACGGACAGGCATCCTTTGATAACTGGTGGGACAATGTAAGAGTGATGAAGGGAGCGTTCCGCCCGCGTATGGTATTTTTGGAACGTTGCAGGAAGATTACGCTTCAGGGCTTTTCTTTAAAAAATAGTCCGACCTGGGTTCTTCATCCTTATTTCAGTGAAGACTTAAAGTTTTTAAATTTAAGCATAAGCAATCCGGCAGATTCTCCTAATACAGACGGACTGGATCCGGAATCCTGTAAGGACGTGGAGATACTGGGACTTCATTTTTCACTGGGTGATGACTGCATTGCCATCAAGTCAGGCAAGATCTATATGGGACGCAGATATAAAAAGCCTTCTGAGAACATCACCATTCGCCAGTGTCTGATGGAAAACGGTCACGGAGCCGTTACCATCGGAAGTGAAGTGGGTGCAGGCGTGAAAAACATCCTGGTAGAGCGCTGTCTGTTCCGCCATACAGACAGAGGTCTGCGGATCAAAACCAGAAGAGGAAGGGGAAAGGACTCCGTTCTTACGGATATTACCTTTGACCACATTGATATGGATCATGTTATGACCCCCTTTGTAGTCAATGGCTTCTACTTCTGTGATCCTGATGGAAAATCAGAATACGTTCAGTGCAGAGAACCACTTCCGGTTGATGACAGAACGCCTGAGATCGGCAGATTCAGCTTTACCAATATAAACGCGGCTAATTGTCATGTGGCAGCCTCCTTTCTCTATGGTCTTCCAGAAAAGAAGATTGAACGCATTGAATTTAAGAACGTTGACATTTCCTTTGCGAAAGAGGCGAAGTCAGGAGCTCCTGCTATGTTAAGCGGAGTGGGAGAGTGCACCAAAAAAGGTTTTTGTATCAGCAATGTGGACACCCTGATCTGTGAAAATGTTCATATTTCCGGACAGGAAGAGGAAGCATTTGAATTAAGCAATATTAATCATTACGAAACGATCTAAAGGAGAAGAGTACAATGCAGATTGGAATTCGATTACACGATGTGGCACCAGGTACCATAGAGGAACGTTTAAAAATAGCCAGCGAACAGGGATTTTCCTGTGTACATCTGGCGCTGACAAAAACAATCAATGATCATTCAGTGGAGAATTCTGCCTTAACACCGGGATTTGCTTCCTATCTTAAGAACAAATTCGGAGAATATCATATGGATATCGCTGTTTTAGGCTGCTATTTAAACCTGGCCCATCCCGATCCGGAAGAGATTAAGAAGATTCAGGAGCGTTATTTTGCCCATCTTCGTTTTGCCTCCATCTTAGGCTGCAGCGTTGTGGGAACCGAGACAGGAAACCCCAATCCAGAATACCGTTTTGAGCCGGCATCCCATACAGAAGAAGCTCTTCAGACATTTATTACCAACTTCCGTCCCGTTGTGGAATGTGCAGAAAATTCGGTGTAATCATGGCAATCGAACCGGTATGGAGCCATATCGTATACAATTCCAAGCAGGCTCTTAAAGTGTTAAAAGCAATCAATTCCCCGAATTTAAGAATCATTCTTGATCCGGTTAATTTACTGTCTGTGGAAAACAGCAGTGAATACGACAAAGTGATTCAAGAAGCCATCGAGGATCTGGGAGAGTATACCGACGTTCTTCATATGAAGGATTTCGTCATTGAAGGCGATAAAGTGGTTTCCGGAGCACCTGGAACCGGAGTTATGAAATATGATACAATTCTGAATTTTGCAAAGAAAGACAAACCATATATTCAGATGACAATCGAGGACAGTACTCCGGATAATGCAGAGTGGTCAAGAAAGTTTCTTGAAAATTACAGCAGCAATTAAGTATAAATTTCGGATAATATTTGATTAATAAAAATAAAAAAGGGCTTTGACTGGTTTACACCAAATCAAAGCTCTTTCTTTTATCCGTATGGATTTGTATTTGTTGTGATCGTCATTGGTATGACAGGCAGCACCCTCTAATTATAAACATTCCTTCATAACTGCGTAAGCGCCTTTTTCTTCAATATCTTTTAAATATCCGCTGACAGCTGCTTCAAAGCCTTCGATGGCAGTTAAATCCTCACCCCAGAACTCTGTATTTGTGCAGACAGAGTGGGTAAGAGCAGCGGCATCCTCGTCTTTGTGGTCATAGAAGAACTGGAGAATCTGCTTATCATCTTTTACTGTATAGGTATCACCAGCAGGACGTACCGCAGTCAGTCCGTCTTCTGTCAGTGTTGTTCCATGGTAGAATGCAATATAGAATGCAAAGGAAGCAGTAATGCAGCTTGGAAGCGCATGATTCTTCTCTACAAATCCCTTTAAAGACGGCATTACACGGGCTTTCCATTTGGATGTGGAGTTTAAGGAAATAGCCAACAGCGCATGGTCAATAAATGGGTTTTTGAAACGCTCTGTTACAGAAGCTGCAAAGCTCTTTAATTCTTCCTCCGGAAGAGTTAAGGTAGGAATGATTTCATCGTAAATGGTCTTGTTCATGAAACCGCAGATCACTTCGTCATCCATACAGTTGCGCACAATATCCTGACCAGCCAGGTAAGCGCCTAAAACAAAAGAGGTATGAGCACCGTTTAAGATACGAACCTTTCTCTGCTTGTATGGTTTATGATCTCCACAGATAACAACAGGAAGACCTGCTTCTTCAAATGGAAGTTCCTTCTTTAAGCTGTCTGGTCCTTCGATTACCCAGAAACCAAATACTTCACCAGTATCGATGATGTTGTCAATATAGCCTAATTCTTCACAGATCTCAGCTGCCTCGCTTCTTGGATAACCGGTTACGATACGGTCAACCAGTGTGGAGCAGAAGATATTCTCTGCTTTAATCCAGTTTAAGAACTCGTCGCCTAAATTCCACTGTTTTGCATAGCTTAATACGCATTTTTCCAGTTCTTTTCCGTTGTTATCAATCAGCTCGCAGGAAAGAATCACAAATCCTTTTCCAGCTTCCTTGCCGAACTTCTCAAAACGTCTGTATAAGAACTGTGTCAGCTTTCCAGGATAGCTGTCAGCCGGTACATCGGTAAACTGGCAGGAAGGGTCATAAGTAATTCCAGCCTCAGTGGTGTTGCAGGCAATAAACCGGAGATCCGGGTTTTCTGCACAGGCAAGAACGGTTTCGTACTCGCTGTAAGGATTTAAACATCTGCTTACGCAGGAAATGACACGCTTGTCATTTACTTTCTGGCCATTTTCAAAGCCGCGGAGGAAGAGCGTATAAAGACCTTCCTGCTCATTGATCATATCAGCAAGACCAGGAGCGATTGGCTGACATAAAACAACCTTTGAATTAAATCCGGTCTTCTCATTGAGAACATCGATAAAATAATCAACAAATGCTCTTAAGAAGTTTCCTTCGCCGAACTGCAGTACACGTTCTGGTGCATCTTTTAATAAATATCCGTCATAACCCAGCTTTTCCAGTGTTTGGTAGCTTAACTTTTCCATTCCGTTTGTCTCCTTATAGGTAGTCAAAAATATTTTATAATGTTACGCCCTGCTTAAAGATGGCCATATCGTGGAAACCTGCTTCTTCTGATTTCACCATCTTGCCGGAGGCAACTTCAATAACAAAGTCAAAAAACTGATTTTTAAGAGTCTCCATATCGGTTCCTTCCACAAGCACTCCGCAGTTGAAATCAATCCAGTTATTCTTCTTCTGGCTGAGAGCAGAGTTGGTGGAAATCTTCATGGTTGGTACGGGGCATGCAAATGGAGTGCCGCGTCCAGTGGTAAATAAAACGATATGGGCACCTGATGCAGCAAGGGCTGTGGAAGCCACCAGATCGTTGCCTGGAGCGCTTAAAAGGTTCAGTCCTTTATTGCGTACCGGCTCACCGTATTTTAATACGTCAACCACAGGCATTCTGCCGGATTTTTGAACACATCCCAGGGACTTGTCCTCAAGTGTGGAAATACCGCCTTTTTTGTTACCTGGAGAAGGATTCTCGTAAATGGTCTGATTGTGGTTTGTAAAATAATTCTTAAAGTCATTTATTAAATCAACAGTTTTTTCAAAGGTTTCTTCGTTCTGGCAGCGGTTCATAAGAAGAGTTTCCGCACCAAACATCTCAGGAACTTCTGTAAGGATGGTAGTTCCGCCCTTTGAAACCAGTATATCTGAAAATTCACCAACAGTAGGATTGGCTGTAATTCCGGATAATCCGTCGGAACCGCCGCACTTCATTCCGATTACCAGCTCGCTGCAGCTGATGGGCTCTCTGTGGAAAGTTCCTGCATACTCTGCCAGCTGATCAATGAGTTCAAGAGAATCAGAGATCTCATCTTCGGACTCCTGAGCTACCAGGAATTTGACTCTGCGCTCATCGTATTCTCCAATATAGCGTTTTAATTCGGTAACATTGCTGTTCTCACAGCCAAGTCCAAGGACCAGTACGCCGCCGGCGTTTGGATGATTGATTAAATCTGCCAGAATGGTTCTGGTAAATTCCTGATCATCGCCCATCTGGGAACATCCGTATGGGTGAGGGAAAGCAGCAACCGCATCGATGCTTCCTTTTACATGTTTTAATGAGGCACGTTCAATGGCTGTTGCGATTTTATTCACGCAGCCTACGGTAGGAATAATCCAGATTTCGTTACGCACGCCCACACGTCCGTCGGGTCTGCGGTAACCGTTAAAAAAGCGTTCTTCTGTTGGAGTAACTTCGATCTCCTGTTTGTTGTAGGTGTAAGTCAGTAAATCCCCTAATCCTGTTTTTAAATTGTGTGTGTGAATCCAGGCCCCAGTCCCAATATTCTCCTTTGCTATGCCGATGGCACAGCCGTATTTGATGACGGATGAGCCGGCAGGTATATCTGTCAGGGCGAATTTATGACCCTGTGGGATGTCTTCCAGAAGAATAACCGCTGTGCCGTCTACCTCAATAGCACTGCCGGAAGCAAGCGGCTTTAATGCGACTGCCACGTTGTCTTCGGAATTAATTTTGATAAAGTCCTGCATAAGCTTCCTTTCCTTTCTTAGTACCAGTTTCAATATTCAGATGCAATGTAAGTACTTACATAAAACATACACCATTTTATTCTCTTAGTCAATAGGCAAAAATAAAACAAACATATTTCTTTTAATTATGGGAACAATATAGAAAAAACATACACGATTTTTCATGATTACCTGGTAATAACAGTTGCGTAATACAAAATTATTATGTATAATGAATCGAGATAAGTGTAAGCGCTTACGCTCCCTGCTGATATGGCCAAACAGAGCGACGAATAACGCTGGCACAGTAAAAGGGGAAACGTCTGTCTGAATTCAATTCAGGCGGTGAATAATAAAGACGTTTAGAGGGACACCAGGATGAACATATATGATATCGCAGAGCTTGCAGGAGTTTCCATTGCTACCGTTTCCAGGGTGGTAAACGACAGCCCCCGCGTAAGTGAAAAAACAAAACAAAAAGTCAGGGCAATCATGGAGGAGAATGGCTATACACCTAATGTATTTGCCAGGGGGTTAGGCCTTGATTCCATGAAGACCATCGGCATCCTATGTCCGGATGTATCCGATGCCTATATGGCAACAGCAGTTGCCCATTTAGAAAGCCGCATGCATGAACACGGTTACGACTGTATCCTGTGCTGCAGTGGTTTTGAACAGTCAATTAAGGAAAAGTACGTAAGTCTTCTCTTAGCCAAACGCATTGATGCGTTAATTATGGTAGGTTCCACCTATGCAGGTGCTGAGGGGGAAGAAAGCCGTGTACAGTATGTACTTGATGCAGCCAGACAGGTTCCGGTCTTCTTAATTAATGGATATTTAGATGGTGAGAATATTTACTGCGCTTATGGAGATGATTATCAGATCACCTATGATGTGACCAGTCAGATGATCGAATCAGGCCGCCGCAGAATTCTCTTTCTATGCGATTCTCATTCCTACAGTGCTGTAAGGAAGCTTGCCGGCTATGAGTCAGCCTTAAAAAGCCATGGCCTGCCGGTGCTTGGAGACTTAAAGCTGTACGTAAAAAACCGGATTCACACCGTACGTGATATTCTGCTGGAACGACGGGATCTGCGGTTTGACAGTGTAATCGGTACAGACGACGGTCTTGCAGTGGGAGCAATTAAGTATGCAAATGCCAAGCTGTTAAAGATACCAGAGGACATCTGTATTACAGGCTTTAACAATTCTGCACTTTCCATCTGCAGCGATCCGGAGCTTTCCAGCGTGGATAACAGGGTAGAGGAACTGTGTAATATAACCATCAGTAACATGATGAAGATTCTTCAGGAGAAAGATCCTTTAATCAGCCAGAACTGCAAGGTTCCCTGCAGGCTGGTAAAGCGCTGTACAACGGATTTTTAGGCTATTGTTTTTTCTATTTTTGTATGGTACAATTATAAACCGGTAAACATAACGACACCAGAAAGCATGCTTTGTATCCGAAGGGGGACAAAACATGCTTGAATGCGTGGTCGGGCAGAAAGAACGGTGACAGATATGGAGCAGGCTGAAGATAAAGTGGTGCTATGCGGCGCCAATTCTTATGAACAGAAATATTATTTTAATGAACAGTTTAAAAGTCTCCCGGAAAGCATCCGGCAGGAGCTTCAGATCATGTGTGTGCTCTATACCGAAGATATTGGCGGAGTTCTGGTTCTGGAGTTTAACGAAGAAGGAACGTTGGAATTTAAAGTGACCGCACCGGAAGAGGACTATTTGTTCGATGAAATCGGAAGTGTATTAAAGATTAAGCAGTACCAGCGGGAAAAACGGGAGCTTTTGCAGTCCCTTGAGATGTACTACCGTGTTTTTTATCTGGGAGAAGAATTAGAAGACGGAGAAAAAGACAGTTGAAACTTAGAATAGGAAATGTAACGTTTGACAATAATCTGATACTGGCGCCGATGGCAGGGGTTACGGACCTGCCATTTCGTTTTCTTTGCAGGGAGCAGGGCTGCGGACTGTCGGTCACAGAGATGGTCAGTGCCAAAGCCATTTTATATAAGAACAAAAACACCGATGAGCTGTTAAGTGTATCCGATCAGGAAGGCCCGGTGAGTGTCCAGCTCTTCGGTTCCGACCCGGAAATCATGGCGAATATGGCAGCTGCCATAGAATCCCGGCCATTTGCCTTAATCGATGTGAATATGGGCTGCCCGGTACCAAAGATTGTAAATAACGGTGAAGGCTCTGCGCTTATGAAGGATATAAAGCTGGCAGAGAAGATCCTGACTGCCATGGTAAAGGCAGTGAAAAAGCCGGTCACTGTAAAGTTTAGAAAAGGCTTTACAGAGGAAGACTGCAATGCAGTGGAATTTGCCCGTATGGCAGAAAGCAGCGGTGTGGCAGCCATTGCAGTTCACGGCAGAACCAGGGAGCAGTACTATTCCGGAACTGCTGACTGGGATATCATCAGGCAGGTGAAGGAAGCAGTCTCCATTCCTGTCATCGGCAACGGCGATGTCTTTAAGCCGGAAGATGCCAAAGCCTTAATCGATCAGACCGGCTGTGACGGAGTCATGATCGCCCGGGGTGCAAAAGGTAATCCCTGGATCTTTTCCAGGACACTGCATTATTTAGAGACAGGAGAGCTGTTACAGCCGCCGACTCCGGCTGAGATCAGCGAGATGATTCTGCGTCATGGAACCATGCAGGCAGAGCACAAAGGAGAGACGGTTGCCATGCGGGAGATGAGGAAGCATATGGCGTGGTATACCGGCGGACTTCCCCATTCGGCCAAATTGAGAAACGATATCAATCAGGTCGAAACAATGGAAGAATTAAGGCGTTTTGTACGAGAAAGAATTGGAGCATTGTAACCAGAAAAAAGGGACGCGAATCTTGACAATTACAGATGTTTACGCTATAATATCTGGAATGTGATTTAGCGAGTAAGTAACCAGGAGGAAGTAAAAAACCATGGTAGACAAGAAAAATATTTTAACCTATGAAGGTCTTAAGAGATACGAAGATGAGCTTCAGAACTTAAAAGTAGTCAAAAGAAAAGAAGTTGCCCAGAAAATCAAGGAAGCCAGAGAACAGGGTGATTTATCCGAGAATGCAGAGTATGATGCTGCCAAAGATGAGCAGAGAGACATCGAGCTGCGTATCGAAGAGCTGGAGAAGCTGCTTAAGAATGCAGAAGTAGTCGTAGAAGATGAAATAGACTTAGATAAGATTAATATTGGCTGTAAAGTAAAAGTCTACGATGTGGATGAAGACGAAGAGATGGAATTCAAGATTGTTGGTTCCACCGAAGCAAACAGCCTTCAGAACAAGATTTCCAATGAATCTCCGGTAGGTCAGGCACTGATTGGTAAAAAAGTGGGAGACGTTGTTGACGTTGAGACTCAGTCAGGAGTCATTCAGTATAAAGTACTTGAGATTCAGAGAGTGTCTTAAGAGTACTTCCTTAACATAGTTCACAAAGGAGTGAAAACAAGTGGCAGAACAGCAGAATCAAAACCAGAATCAGGTTGTAGAAGAGGATTTAAACCATTTACTTAAGGTTCGCCGGGAGAAACTGGCTGAGCTTCAGGAATCAGGAAAAGATCCATTTAAGGTTACAAAGTACGATGTTACCGTACACAGCAGTGAGATCAAAGAAAATTATGAAGTCTGGGAAGGCAAGGAAGTCTCCATCGCAGGACGTCTGATGTCCAAGCGGGTTATGGGAAAGGCCTCCTTTTGTAATGTCCAGGATTTAAAGGGTAATATTCAGTCCTATGTAGCAAGAGACAGCATTGGTGAAGAATCCTATAAAGAATTTAAAAAACTTGATATCGGTGATATCGTTGGAATCAAGGGAACCGCATTTACCACTAAGACAGGAGAGGTTTCCATCCATGCGGAAAGCGTGGAACTGCTGACCAAGAGTCTGCAGATTCTGCCTGAGAAGTTCCATGGCCTTACTAATACCGATCTTCGTTACAGACAGAGATATGTTGATTTAATTATGAATCCGGAAGTACGCGATACCTTTGTTAAGCGTTCCCAGATTATTAAGGAGATCCGTAATCATCTGGACGCACAGGGATTTATGGAAGTTGAGACTCCTATGCTGGTGGCCAATGCAGGCGGAGCAGCAGCAAGACCTTTTGATACCCATTATAACGCCCTTGATGAGGATGTGAAGCTTCGTATCTCTCTGGAACTTTATTTAAAGAGACTGATCGTAGGCGGTTTAGAGCGGGTTTATGAAATTGGACGTGTTTTCCGTAACGAAGGCGTAGATACCAGACATAATCCTGAATTTACACTGATGGAGCTCTATCAGGCATACACCGATTACCACGGCATGATGGATCTGGTGGAGAATTTATTCCGTGAGGTTGCATTAAAGGTGCTTGGCACAGCGGTTGTCACCTATGATGGAGTAGAGATTGATTTGTCTAAACCATTCGAGCGTATTTCCATGGTTGACGCTCTGAAGAAATATAAGGATATTGATTTTACCGCCATTCATACAGATGAAGAAGCGAAAGCTCTTGCAGATCAGTACCATGTAGCTTACGAAGCAAGACATAAAAAGGGCGATATCTTAAGCCTTCTGTTTGAAGAATTTGTAGAGGAGCATTTGATTCAGCCTACGTTCATTATTGATCATCCGGTTGAGATTTCACCTCTTACTAAGAAGAAACCTAGTGACCCAGAATATACAGAGCGGTTTGAGCTGTTTATTACCAGACGTGAGATGGCAAATGCTTATTCTGAGCTGAATGATCCGCTGGATCAGATTGAGAGATTTAAGGCTCAGGAAGCACTTCTGGCAGCGGGAGATGATGAAGCGAACTCGATGGATGAAGATTTCGTGAATGCACTGATGATCGGTATGCCACCGACTGGCGGTATTGGAATTGGTATTGACCGGTTTGTAATGCTGCTTACGGATAGCTATGCGATCAGGGATGTGTTGTTGTTCCCGACAATGAAGAGCATCGACAAATAAAGCCAGTAAAATCAAGGGTTTGCAGGTTTGAAATTCGTATACTACAACAAAAGTGCAACAAATTTTTGTGCATAATACGTGATAATACGCAATAACACCTTATTCTAGGGGGATTGCGATATGATATTACGTTTGTTGAATTTGAGAATCCAATTAAAAATTTTGTACTTTAGGGACATTTTCTAAGAGCTATTTTAGAAGATGTCCTTTTTTGTTATGGTCAAAAACAAAATATAAATTGGAGGAAAACGAAATGGAGAACAACACAGCGATAAGAGCAAACAAAGAGCGGGTTACACGCACAATTACTTTCAAAAAACAAAGCACACGAAAATTTTTATAAGACATATCTGCCGAAGTGCAGATACCAGGATGTATATCATAAGGCATTGGTATACTGTCTGGGAATTGACAGGGATACAAGAGATAATATTAAAGCAATCTACGATTTTAGAACTGGGAATGTGAAAACGGATTGTCTGCATCAAGGTTGGATAACCAGTGGCAGTGCAAGGATTATAAGAATGGCATATAACCTTTACAACAACGGAACACCAAGCGTCTATGACTATGACGATATGGAGGATCAGTTAAAGGAATGTGGATGTTATACCGTAGAAGACTTGTTTTGCTGTGGGTATGCCCGATATTTTGGGAGGCGATTAAAGTCCGTTATCCGGAGTATTGCTTTTATCAGGACTGGGAGGATATGTATGCTGAAAATTAGGCTCCAGGGAACCATTAAGGATATTAGGTGGTTTAAGCGGCTTCTGGAACAACACCAGAAAGTTAAAGTAATACAGGTTTCGGAAGTTTTTGCAAACAAAGGAACAAATAAGTATTTTCGTGTTTATGCAGAGATAGAAAAAGAAGAGGAATAGCAGGAGGAAAGTATATGTGCAAGACAAACAAAGATTGTCATGTAATCGCAATCGCAAATCAAAAAGGTGGAGTCGGAAAAACAACGACATGTGTAAATTTAGGTATTGGGCTGGCCAGAGCTGGAAAGAAAGTGCTGTTGGTGGAAGCTGATGCACAGGGCAGCATGGCGGTGAGCCTGGGTATTCCAGAACCGGACGAGCTGGATGTAACGCTGGTCAATATTATGGAAAATGTTATTAACGACGAAGATTTGGAGCCGGGAGAGGGGGATTATCCATCATGAAGAAGGGGTTGACTTTATTCCAGCAAATATTGAGCTTTCCGGTTTGGAAACGGCGCTTGTGAATGTAATGAGTCGGGAGATGGTGCTGCGTCAATATTTAAGCCAGCTTAAAGAGGAATATCAATATATCTTAATTGACTGTATGCCCTCATTAGGAATGATTACAATTAATGCCCTTGTAGCAGCTGATTGTGTGCTGATTCCGGTAGAAGCGGCATATTTGCCAGTGAAAGGTCTGCAACAGCTGATTAAGACCATTGGACGGGTACATAGGAAGTTAAATCCATCACTTTCAATATTGGGAATCCTGCTTACAAAAGTAGATCGCAGGACAAATTTTGCAAAGGATATCTCTGGACAGATTCGGGAGGTATACGGCGATAAAGTTCACATTTTCGATAATTGTATCCCCCTTTCCGTAAGGGCGGCGGAAACCTCTGCAGAGGGAAAGAGTATTTATCTTCATGATCCAAAAGGGATTGTAGCAGACGGGTACCAGTCACTGACAGAGGAGGTACTGGATGATGAAGAGTAAAAGCGCACAGAAAGTCAAACTGACTTCCTATGATGATCTGTTTGGAACCAGTGAAGCTACTACCGGTGAAATGATTACCTCAGTGCCGCTTAGTCTTTTACGTACCTTTAAGGGACATCCCTTCCGGGTGGTTGATGATGTGAAAATGCAGGAAACCGTGGAGAGTGTCAAGAAGTATGGGGTACTGGTGCCTGGGATTGTTCGTCCTCATCCGGAGGATGGGTATGAAGTTGTGGCAGGACACCGCAGATGGAGGGCATGTGAGTTAGCGGAGCTTGAGGAAATGCCGGTAATCATTCGCAATCTGGATGATGATGCCGCTACAATAATTATGGTCGATACGAACATCCAAAGAGAGGATATCCTGCCCAGTGAAAAGCCCACGCCTATAAAATGAAATACGAAGCGATGAAGCACCAGGGCAGCAAAGGGGACAAGCATACCGCTGATCTGGTTGGTGAAGCCGCCGGAGAAAGTGGCAGAACGGTTCAGCGGTATATCCGACTGGCAGAGCTGGTGCCGGAATTACTTGGATATGTGGATGAAAACAAGATTCCGATGGTGGTTGGGGAAAAGCTGTCCTATTTGAAAACCGAGGAACAGAACTGGATTGTAGAAGCAATTGAAAGTAGCGATATATACCCATCAAAGCCACAGGCTGAACAGTTGAAAACAAGCAGTGAAGCAGGAGAATTGACCATCAATCAGGTATATGCAGTTTTGGTGAAAAAGGAAAACAGTAATATCAATGTGACTATTTCAGCAAAGAAAGTCCGCAGCTATTTTCCATCGGCTTATACGAAGGAACAGGTTGAGGAAGTTATTTATAGACTTTTGGAAGAATGGAAACAAAATGGAGAAGAGGGGGGAGAAGCCGATGCAGGAAGTCAAATTTGAGTATTTCCGGGGAATGGAAGCGGAACAGTATAGCTTTTATCGTGTACCCAAGGTCTTATTTACTGCTGAATGTTTTAGAACCCTCTCTTGTGAAGCAAAGGTATTATACGGTCTCTTGTTAGACCGTATGAGCCTTAGTATTAAGAACCGGTGGTTTGATAAAGAAGATAGGGTTTACATTATCTTTACTGTGGAAGAGATTGCAGATTTGATGAACTGTGGTACACAGAAGGCAGTCAAATTGTTAAAGGAGCTGGATACGAATAAGGGGATTGGATTAATCGAAAAGAAACGGTTAGGATTGGGGAAACCGAATGTTATTTATGTGAAGAATTTTATGGTTAGTGATAGAATGAAAGGGGAAAAACAGCCAGAAGATCCAGTGAACACACAGAATAGTGAAAATCACAATTCTGGAGTTGTGAAAGTCACAAATCAGGAATACCCGGAATCACAATTCAAGAATGATGAAAATCACAATTCAGAAATAGTGAAAATCACAAATCAAGAATGTCCAGAACCACAATTCAGGAATGATGAAAATCATAGCTCTGGAATGGTGAAAATCACAAATCAAGAATGTCCAAAATCACAATCTAATAAGACTGATATTAATGAGACTGAATATAGTGAGACTGATTACAGTAAGACAGAGATTAGTGAAACTGATATAGAAATGTATGAAGTGTCTTTATCTAATCCATCCAATCAATCTATCGACCTGAAAACAAGAACGATGGATGTGATTGAGGAAATGGATACCTACCGGCAGATTATCCGGGAGAATATCTCTTACGAGTGTTTTAAGATTGACAACTATCTCCGGCAAGATGAGGTGGACGAAATGGTGGAACTGATGGTGGAAGTTATGATAATGTCAGATAACGGCACCATACGGATTGCTGGGGTGGATAAACCAGCGGCAATTGTAAAAAATCGGTTTATGAAGATGACCAAGGGACATATTGAGTATGCTATGAGCTGTATGGAAAGGAATCCGACGAAAGTGGGCAATATCAAGGCGTATCTGCTGACCGTGTTATATAATGCCACTTTGACTATAGACAATTACTACCGGGCAGAGGTAAACTATGATATGCATGGAGGAGGTTGGAAGAATGACAGTTAAGGATTTTATAAAAAGACAGTGGTTCCGGTCATGGTCGCAATCGTTTTATTCACATTGCTTCATCCGTTTTGTGTGGATAATGGTATATGTGATTACCGGAAACTGTGGATGCTAGCAGGGATTCCTTTCGGTGTTCACAGAATGTATTTCTGGCTGATTCCCAAGGGATTTGACATTGGTGGTACAGTAGGAATGTTGGTTTTTAACCTGTTGATCGGAGGCTTGATTGGCAGTGTAATACTGGCATGGCGGCTGCTTGTGGCAGCGTTCTATCTGGTGAAGGGAACTGTTTTAGGAATTGCATGGCTCACCAGAAAGGTGGCTGGAAAATAAGGAATAGCCGGGAAATGACGGTGTGGAAAGGGGAGCGCTAAGCGCCATATAAATATTGAAAAATCGAATAGTGAATTATCGGACAGCTGGATTCATGATTTGGCTGTCTTTTTGCGCTCTTTTTTTCAATAAGAACCTTGCGACATCGTGTCGCAAAGTTTGGAGGAGATAGCCTGGTCAAATAAGATGGCGGCGATGTTAGAAATTTATAAGAAGGGAGGGAGCGTGTTGGGGAACCGCGTCATGTCGCAAGAATTAATAGATTTGGGGAATCGTATCCGAGAGCGGCGGCAGGAAGTCGGACTGTCGCAGGAAGTCCTTGCAGAGCAGGCCGGAATCAGCCCCAACACAATCAGCCGGATTGAATGTGGTCAGACAGCCATGTCGGTGGAGACCTTTCAGAAGCTGGTGAGGATTCTTGGGAGCGATGCCAATTGGCTGCTTAGTAGTATGGAATCTACAGAGAAAGATACTGGGCAGCTACATACTGTGATCTGCCGAGTCAGGAACTTAAAGCAGGCAGAGCAGGATATTGTGGTAAGGACTATGAAAGCATTGATGGATGGACTAGAGAAAACCGGTGAAGAATATTTCCACATATATGGTGTCTGCTTTGGAAATATCATCATATCTGTTGAGGCAAATACAGTGGAATATTGCTAAACTAATAGTATGAAATAAGGCAGTCACAGGAGCATGGTAAGGAGGTAACTATATATTTCCCAAGGGGATATGGTCAGGCAGTAAAAAGGAGTTTCAGGCTCCCGTTAAAAAAAACGGGTGTGCCGGGAGCTGTTTTTTACTGCTTTCTTAGGTCTGTGATACTGATATTTCGGGCCGCCCGTAGAAAGGCGGTATTCATGCTGACATTACAGAAACTAAAACAAATCGTAGAAGTTCCGGTTCCGGGACAGAAAATTCCAACAGCGAGAAAATTAAAGACATCCGGTGTTATTACTGCACGGGAGAAGTTGAATCAGGAAACAAAGATAGTGGTATATCAGAATGGCTATGCTCTTTATGAAGCAGGAGGTTATGCAACTGTTTTTCCGATACATTCGTGCCGGGAATATCGGTATGATTCAGAGGATAAAAAATGCTATATTGCAGAGCACTTGTTTGAGCAGGAAGCCTGGTATCTGCGCCTGATACTGGAGGGGGGAAGATCGTTTGAGCCGGAACTGTGAGACCAGGGAGCAAGAGCGGACAGTCTCTTACAGTGCGTTATCAGAAGAGTGGCAGGTTTTGGAGACAAGGGAGGTTTCGGCACTTGAGAGATTAATCCACAAAGAAACGGTATCGGAGATACTGGCAATCTTAACAAACCAGCAGCGAATGGTTATCTGTCGTTTTTTCCTTGAACAGAAAACACAGCGTCAGATATCAAGGGAGTTAGGGATTACAGCCCCGGCAGTTTCCAGAATTCTTTCCAGAGCAATCCAGAGGGCACGTAGGTATTACTCTTATTTTGTTTCTACTATCGCAATAACAGGAGATGAAAGGAGAGTGTAACCATGCGTGGAAAGAAGCCAAAGGAACGGGAACGGTATGTATTGCGAATGGGAGATGGTTCGCTGGTGGAAGTGAGCAGGGAGGTCTATCTGGAATGGTATCAGTCCAGGCGCAGGGAGAAATACCAAATAGAACGGAACCTGAAATATGGTGTATGCAGTCTGGATGTGATAGAAGAAAATGGTGGTTTTCTAAAAAAGGATGGGCATATGAGAAATGAACCGGAAGAAGACACACTGAAAAAACTCTGCATGGAAATGTTGCAAGAAGGTTTGAAAAGTTTATCCGAGCAGGATGCTTACCTTATCCATTTGCTATTTTTTGAAGAAATAACCATCAAGGATGCAGCACAGATATGCGGGTGTAGCCGAAAAACCATACAGAATCGCAGAAAGCGGATTTTGGAGCAGCTGCGTGAGATCATGGGTGAAATGGGAATTGCCGGCGGCTGTTTTTAGCCACCTTTCAATCATGAATATAAGACATGGAAGACATTAACTTTACGACACGATGTCGCAAAGTATAAAACCTATTTCTTACTTTGGATGATCGTTCGCTGCTTTATCTTCCCGTTTATTGTCTGCCGTTCCAGAGCGAATATCATATCGCTGGTGCGCTCGAAATAGCCTATATCTTTCTTCCAGCTTATCCCGCATTTACAGTGCTGCAGGCCGATAAATTGTTGTTTCATTTTTTTACCGCAATCAGGGCAGATTTTATTATTTGATCCCATATGTACATTATCCTTTTTATACTTGTATTCACTGATGGATACGATTTCATTTCTATTATTCTAATGTTATCACGTTTTACGTTTCATTACGACTGGATTTTATCCAAAATACGCCGGGTTTTAATGAAAATCTAAAAAATTTCTCTGACCGGTTAACTTTCACCTTCTCAAACATGCAATTAGTGAGAGGGCATTTTCAATTATTCTTCTAAACTACAAAATCCCCTTTCACCGTACATTGACAACTTCATCGCCTGTCCAGATTGATACCCGGCACCGTGCCGGAGAAAACGCTGCGGAAAGAAACCGGAGCAGGAACGGGTTTGGAAAGAGAACAGGCATACGCTCAATATATAACAGTAGATGCCATGCAGGGAAGCTCCAATCAGGAACTTCCCTGCATCCATGTGCTGTTATCAGCGGACAGTGCAAATCTGCGGAGGGGAGGCAAACGACGATGGGAACTTAGCGAATAGAGGTTAGAAACCAACTAACAAATGCGGTCGCCAGACTGCGAGAAACGAAAGTGAGGTATTCAAGTAATGAAAGGAGCAAAAAGAATTATCTCGGGCTTACTTTCGGCAATCACCATACTGACAGCCATTGTGCAGCCTGTATCTGTGTATGCAGCGGACGTGCCAGCTTATGAAGAAAAATATCCGGTCTTAGAAACAGTCAGGGATAAGCTGGATGAGGACGAGGTGGTGGTTGCCGATGATTATGAAGTGGAAGCAGGAAGCAAATTTGACATTGAGTGCGACTTTTCCGGCGTGGAGATCAATCCGGAAAAAGTCAAGGTCACATTCCATGAAGCAAAGAGTGAATCCGGTCAGGAGTTAGATATCAACCATGCAGATTCCTATAAGGCGGTTTATTTTGTGGAGCCACTCAGCGGACATCCATCTTACCATGTCAGCCGAAATATTATTGTTACGGAACCTAACAGGGAAGTAGAGTCAGAAAAAGCAGTTCCTGATTCCGGGAAAGATACACAGTCCGAGGAACTAGAGGATGAAGAATGGCAATCGGAGCTGACGGTGAATGAAGCCTTGGAGCAGGCAGAAGAACAGGGGATTGACGTGATGGCTATGGATGTCGGGGAAAGCGTGACGTTCTATGCGGCAACAAGTGCCAATGCCAGAGCGATGGAACAGGTTACATTAACCAGGGGGGATTATTATTACTATTCCACCTATGGATATGGAACTTATCTGACGTGCAAATTTACGGTTCACTATGGTAATCAATCTGCAACTGCATATTGCGTCCAGCCATCCAAGGCATCGCCGCCAAGTGGAACTTATTCCATTACAAAGTTAAGTGACAGTAAGGCACTTGCCAAGGTTTGCTATTATGGAACAAAAAGCCAGTGCCGGTGAAGGGTTCTTTGAAGAAAAATATCCGAACTTCACGGAAGGGCAAAGGACGATTCTGGTTCATATAGCAGCCAGCTATGCCAATGGCAGTAGTGATGCTTTTACCGGAACCAGTGAGACCGGAAAAGCTCTGGCAATGGAACTTTATAACTATTGTATGGCACAGCCGGAAATTCCAGATGTTGCAATGTCATTTACGGATGATAATGTAACGGCTTATGTGGATGGGGAGGTTCAGCGGACAAAGGAAATTACATTTAAGGCAGATGAACAGCAGACGATTACCATGAAGCTGCCGGATGGCGTGAAATTTCACAACGTAACGACGGGAAAAACCAGTGCTATCGGAGCCAATGTTGAAGTTGCCGGCGGAACAAAGTTTTATCTGTCTGCACCACTGACGCAGACAGCAGATGTATCCGGCTCATGGTCGGCCACGATGAAAGGCAGTATTACAAAAGACTATTCAGCTTATAAAATCACTACTGGTAGCAGTAGTCAGGATTTAGCCTTTGTATTCGGCGAAGGGACTACCGATGAGAAATATGTGGATTTTTCTGTTAAGTGGTTAGAAATTGCGAAAGTCAAGGTGATAAAGGTCGATTCTAATAAACAGGACGAAAAGCTGTCTGGTGCAATATTTGGGATCTACAAAGATAAGGACTGTACACAGTTAATTACCAAAATGCCAAAGACAGATGAGAATGGTGCATCTACTGTACAGATTGTAAAGACACAGGATACCGTGTATTTAAAGGAGATTACCGCTCCCACAGGATACCGAATTAATACATCTGCGTATAATGTAAATCTGGTAGCAAGCCAGACCACTTCTGTGACAGTGCCAGACAAGGAGCAACTTGGCGAACTGACCGTTTACAAAGAAGGGCAGGTATTATGTGGTGCGGATGTGAGTAGCAGTGGCACCGTATTCCGATATGAGAAACGCAGACAGGCAAATGCAGTTTTTAATGTATATGCCGGTGCAGATATTTATACCGCATATGGAGCACAAGTTTATAAGAAAGGTGATCTGGTAAAGGGAAATATGGTTACCGATTCCAATGGATCGGCAATCCTGAAAACCTTCATCTTGGAACTTATGTTGTGAAAGAGATGCAGGCTCCGCAGAATTTCTACAATGCCGGAGAGGAAAAGACCGTAACCTTATCCTATGCCGGACAGAATGTAGATGTAGTATTTTCAGAGCAAACCTTTAATAATGAACGTCAGAAAGCGAAAGTATCTGTTGTGAAAAAGGATAAAGACACATTAAAGCCTCTGGATGGTGGTATCTTCGGACTGTATGCGGGAAGTGATATCGAATCAGCGGATGGAATCGTTGTGGTGAAGAAAGGTACGCTGATCGAAAAAGCAACGACCGGAGAAGATGGTAAAGCAGCATTTACGGCTGACCTGCCAATCGGCTTTTCTTACAGTGTGAAAGAAGAACAGGCTCCAAAGGGTTACCTGCGGAACCAGGAAGATGTTTATACCTTCAAATTTTCTTACACCAATGACAGTGAAGCGGTAGTTACGTTCACGCACACCTTTGTCAATGAGCGTGTGAATGCTAAAATTAACTTGCAGAAAAAAGATGCGGAAACCAATCAGGCAAAACCGCAGGGAGACGCTACGCTAGAAAAGGCGGTCTATGGTTTATATGCTCGTGAGGATATTGTGCATCCGGATGGGGCAACCGGTGTGCTATATAAGGCTGGGGCGAAAGTGGCAACGCTGACAACGGACAAGAACGGTGCTGCGTCGATTGAGAATCTATATCTGGGTAATTACTATGTGAAAGAAATCACCCCTCCTGTTGGTTATCTTGCCGATGAGACAGAACATGATTTAGTCTGCAATTACGAAGGGGATCTTGTCGCTACGGTAGAGCGTAGCTGTGTTTCTCTTGAACAGGTAAAGAAACAGCCGTTCCAGATTATCAAGGCGGCAAATAACGGCAAGACGGATGCGGATTTGCTCTCCGGAGCCGGGTTTACGGCTTATCTGGTTTCTTCCCTTAGTGTCAAGGCGGATGGCAGCTATGATTTTGATTCTGCATCCCCGGTGGTAATTGGTGAGAACGGTGCAACGGAAATGTTTACCGATGAAAAAGGCTATGCTTGCAGTATCGCATTGCCATATGGTACATACGTCGTGCGTGAGACAACCACGCCCCATAATTATACACCGGTAAATGATTTTGTCGTGCAGATTAAGGAACATCATCCGAATACACCCCAGGTATGGCGAGTGCTACTGGATGATGAGTTTGAAGCCAAATTGAAGATTGTTAAGCAGGATGATGCAACAAACAAACCGGTACTGGCAAAAGATACAGAGTTTAAGATTTATGACCTGGACAATAAGAAGTATGTGGAACAGGTAACGACCTACCCAGTAACAGTGGTTCACAAATCCTATTTTACGGACGAGCAAGGTTATCTGATACTGCCACAAAACCTTAAAATCGGAAATTACCGCATCGAGGAAGTGCAGGCTCCATTTGGTTATACACTGAATGATAATTACTATGAGGTGGCTGTGGATACCAATACGGCATACCAGATGGACAGTGTTTCCGGGGATGCCATTATTGAGGTGAACTATGAGAACCATCCGGTGAAAGGAAAACTGCATATTGTAAAGCAGGGAGAAGTGCTGGACGGCTTTAAAGAGGATTTTGCATATCAGGTAGAGAATCTTTCCGGTGCGGTCTTTGAAGTTTATGCTGCAGAGGATATTTATACTGCTGACTTCCAGAAAGATGATGAAGGAAATCGGATTCTGGAATATGCTTCCGGTGCATTGGTAGCAACACTGACCACGGATGAAAATGGGGAAGCTGTACTGAAAGATTTGCCTTTAGGTGCGTATAAAGTGGTGGAAATCACGGCTCCGAACGGCTTTGTTCTAAATGAAGCAGAGCAGAAGGTGACCTTTACCTATGTGAATCAGAATACTCCGGTAATCGAACAGACCGCAACATTTGAAAATGACCGCCAGAAGGTGGAAATATCGGTTGTAAAGTTGGATGCAGAAACAAAAGCGAAAGTAGCCGGTGCTGTCTTTGGACTGTATGCAAAAGAGGATATCCTGGCGCATGGCGAGGTTATTGTGAAAGCAGATACACTGCTTGGTGAGACGGTAAGCGGAGAAGATGGAAAAGCGGTCTTTGCACTGGATCTGCCTTTTGGGGATTACTATGTGAAGGAACTGGTAGCCCCGGCAGGCTATGTTTCTTCTGATGAAGTGCTGGAGATTACAGCAGCTTACCAGGGACAGGATGTGGACGTGGTATATCTGTCCACCGAGTTTCAGAATGAGTCGACTAAAATTTCCGTGAAGAAAACAGACATTATCACAGGCGTGGAACTGGGCGGGGCAAAACTGACAGTGCTTGATTCAGAGGGAAATGTTGTGGATACATGGACATCGGTTAAGGGCAGAACATCTCATCGAACGTTTGACCGTGGGCGAGACCTATACTCTACGGGAAGAAATGGCTCCTTATGGGTATCTGCAAGCGGAAAAAATCACATTTACTGTCGAAGACACCGCTGAAATCCAGAAGGTAGAGCTAAAAGATGATGTACCCACCGGAACTCTTGTAATCAATAAAAAGGGCGAGTTTTTGGACAAGGTATCGTTGCTAGATTCGATCAGTGGCTGGATTGCACACTTATTTGAATACATAACCGGTGCCTTAAAGGATGTGACCTTTGAAGTCTATGCTCTGGAAGATATCAAGGCTGCTGATGGTGAAAGTCAGGATTATTATGCAAAAGATGAGCTGATAGCAACCATCACCACGGATGATACCGGACATGCCCAACTGGACGGACTTCCGCTGGGAAAATACTATGTGAAAGAAACAGAAACAGCCAAGGGTTATGTACTGGATGGGGAAATCCGTGAGATTGACCTGACTTATCGTGATCAGTATACAGCAGAGGTTACATTCTCTACTGACTGGCAGAACAATCGCCAGAAGGCAGAGGTAATTGTTATTAAGAAAGAAAAGGATTCTGACCGGGTGTTGGAAGGTGCGGTATTTGCCCTCTGTGCAAAAGAAGATATCGTGAATGCAGATGGTAAAGTGATTATGGAAGCAGACACCGTGATTGAGGAAAAAGCCACCGATCAGGATGGCAAACTGACCTTTGTGGCTGATTTGCCGATTGAATTTTCCTACTATGTGAAAGAAACTGCTTCGGCTCCGGGCTTTGCTACTACAGACGAGACACAGGAGTTTACATTTACTTATGGGGATGCCGAACAGGAAAGCATCACCTATGAATTTACTTTTGAGAACGAACCGACTGTTTTTGAGTTTACCAAAACATCTCTGACCGATGGTAAAGAAGTGGAAGGTGCAAAGCTTAAGATTGAAGATGAAAACGGCAATGTGGTGGAGGAATGGACATCCGATAAGGAACCGCACATTATCCGCGAACTGGAAGTAGGGAAGACCTACAAAATGGTGGAAACCATGCCGGCAGATGGCTATGTAACCGCAGAGAGCATCGAGTTTACAGTAGAAGATACCGGGGAAGTGCAAAAGGTGGAGATGAAAGATGATATTACAAAGGTGGAAGTTTCCAAAACCGATAGTTCCGGGAAGGAGCTGCCGGGAGCCAAACTTGAGATTTTAAATGAGAGCGGCGATGTGGTTGAAAGCTGGACTTCCGGAGAGAAACCAAATTATATCGAAATGCTGCCAATCGGAGAATATACGCTCCGGGAAGAAAAGGCACCGGAAGGTTATCTGAAAGCGGAAGATGTAAAGTTCACCGTTAAGGACACTGGAGAAGTTCAAAAGGTTGTGATGGTAGATGAAGCAGAACCGCCAGCGGATCAGCCGTCACCGGCTCCATCCGGCAGTACACCAAAGACCGGAGATGACAGTCAAATGGGATTATGGCTGGCTTTAGCAGGACTGGCATTGGTTGGTCTGTGTGGTTCGATGATCATTCTGAGAAAGAAAAAGGATTGATAGAAGAAATCAGTTAGAAAGAGATTGGATAACAAATTATCTGGGCGTTTATGGATAGCAGTGGCTTTCCGTAGACGTCCATCTTTTTTACTTGAAAGAAGTGAGGTGATTGAAATGCTGGGAGTTGTTGTCGGAACGATTATGGTGGTGATGGTGTTTCATCTGTACTGTTGTGTCCGAATCGGGGCAATGGAAGACCGGAGGATGAAAAGATTGTGCCGGAAGGAGAAGCAGGATGCAGACGGGGAGAGTGGATAAGAAACGGTATGCAGAGGATAAACCAAAGGATTGTGCTTATTGTTATTTCTGGAATGAAAAAGAGTACCGCTGTATGGAGCCTAAATGTTATTACCTGCTTGATAAAACCGCTGGATGTTCGGAGGGCATTCCGATAAAGGGTGCAGATTGTAAAGAGTGTCCCTACGGCAGACATTCGCCTTGTCTTGGTTACTGCTTACAGAAAATCTTACTGGAAATGGAACAGAAGAAACAGAGCAAACAGAAAGAAGGTGGAGGGTGTGCAGGATGAAGTAAATGATAAAGTAGTGTCGCTATGTATCAAAGGCGGAAAAATATCTGCACAAATATTGAAAAATGCTATTACCAAGGCTCTGGCGAAAATGGAACAAGATAAAAGGCTGGAACAGCAGAAAGCGGCAACCAAAAAGCAGCAAAAAACGGCGGCTGCTTACCGGGGCAAGCAGAGTATGAGAAAGCTAAAAGCCGGAAAGTGTGAACTTTCTAATATCGAAATTACGGATGGCAATATCAAATCCTTTGAAAAATATGCTCGGAAATATAATGTTGATTACAGCCTGCAAAAGGATAAATCGACACAGCCGTCCCGGTATTTTGTCTTCTTTAAGGCAAAGGATGTAGATTCTATGACAGCAGCGTTCAAAGAATACACCGGATGGCAGATGAACAAGGATAAGAAAGTATCCATTCGTAAAAAGCTGGCAAAGGCAATCGAGCGGGTGGCCAAGCATCGGGAGCGTGCCAAAACCAAAAGCAAAGATCGGGAGACAACACTATGACGAAGAAGAGGAAACCAGGCAAGGTACAGAAGCCGGGCATACGAAACAGCTTTCGCAAATTGTCCGGAACGTTAGGGGAGCGTTTAGCAGGTATAGATATAAAACGTCTGATTATGTTGAATATCCCCTATGTAATTGTGTTTTATCTGGCGGATAAGCTGGCATGGTTGTTTCGGCATTGCACAGGTAATTCTCTGATCAATAGGCTGGGGGTACTGTTTTTAAATTTTCAATTGGCTTTTAAAAAGCCTCTGTTAAGTTTTCATTTACGAGATCTCACGGTTGGCCTGATCGGAGCTGTGGCAATAAAAATATTAGTGTATATGAAAGGAAAAAACGCAAAGAAATTCCGCCAGGGTGAGGAATATGGCTCGGCCCGGTGGGGAAACCAGAAAGATATTGCGCCGTTTATTGATCCGGTATTTGATAATAACGTCCTTCTGACACAAACGGAGCGGCTGACGATGAACAGTCGTCCCAAACTTCCCAAATATGCAAGGAATAAAAACGTGATTGTCATCGGGGGAAGCGGTTCCGGTAAGACTCGCTTTTACGTGAAACCGAGTGCGCCCGTAAGGGCGATATAAATCCTACCTTAAGCAAGTAGTAGGTAAAAGTATCAAGTGATGTAAATCACAACCTATCATTTCCCGTCTTACCCCAAAAGGGAAACCGGAGGGCGAACATAGCATGACGGAGGACACGGAGCGTTGAAACCTCAGAGACGCTGGCGTGACGGAATGAAAGTCCACGTATGAGGATGGAAGCTATACTGCTTGAATGACAGCCTGAAATTGGGAATACGACGTACCCCTGGCGTAGAGAGGTTGTACTCGCCAGTGTTCCTGACAATCGCATTGTTCGGCTATGCGGTTGCGGATACTCGGAACAGGTTCAGCCACGGGAAAGTGGAAAAAGGCAAACGTCACATGCGACAACGTGGAAAGCTTATTTATATCGTACTAAACGGGGATTGCCTAAAGTGAAATGCCAGATACCAGAAATCTGGTTATGGCTATGAAAACACTGAAATGTGAGATTCTGAATATTCACCATGGTAACAGAGTTCCCATAGTAGTCAGAGGACGGGAAAGCCGTCTACACGGCGAAGGGGAACAGTGAATCAATTTCAAAACAGAAAGGACGGTGTGTGAGACACTATGAGAAATCCGATTCATGTCTTGAAAAGCCTTGAAGAAAAGGCAAGTGTAAGTAACTACAAATATGAAAGGTTGTATCGCAACCTGTATAATCCTGAATTCTATCTTCTGGCATATGCGAACGCTGCGAAATCGCAAGGGAGCATGACACAGGGGGTAGACGGGCAGACGCTGGATAACATGAGCCTGCCAAGAATCAACCGGATAATTGAATCAATACGCAACAGAACATATCAGCCAAAGCCAGCAAAAAGAAAGTATATTCCTAAAAAGAATGGAAAACTCCGTCCATTGGGGATCACATCCACTGACGATAAGTTGGTGCAGGAAGTGGTCAGGATGCTTCTTGAAGCAATCTATGAGCCGACATTTAGCAATAATTCGCATGGCTTCAGACCGAAAAGAAGCTGCCATACGGCACTCACTCAGGTTAAAAGGAGTTTTACTGGAGTAACATGGATAGTTGAGGGAGACATAAAGTCGTGCTTTGATGGTTTTAATCATCATGTACTGGTGGAACTGATGCGAAAAAGAATTGCAGACGAGGCATTTATGAGCCTTATCTGGAAGTTCCTGAAAGCTGGATATATGGAGCAGTGGCAATATAATAGCACCTACTCCGGCGTGCCGCAGGGGAGCGGTATCAGTCCGATATGTTCAAATATCTATCTTAGTGAGTTGGACAAATTTATGCAGGAATACAAAGAAAAGTATGACTGTGAACCAGAGCGTAGAAAGACGACCAAAGAGTACGAACGGGCGTCTAGGAGATACAAAAAAGCACGAAAAAGCGCTGATGGGAGCCGAAGAATCGACTCCTGAACTGGTGAGAGAATTTAAAGATTCCAGAATGGACAAGATGAATCAGCACTACCACAATCCGTTTGATGAGGGCTATAAGAAAATCCAGTATAATCGTTACGCTGATGATTTTGTGATTGGCGTTATTGGTTCTAAAAAGGACGCAGAAAAAATCAAGGAGGATGTGAAAATCTTCTTGCAGAATAAGCTGCATTTGGAACTGTCCGAGGAAAAGACAATGGTTACCCATTCCAGTAAGCCAGTACGGTATTTAGGATATGATTTCAAAGTAATCCATTCCAAGAATATGAAACGTTGCAAAAGCGGTGATATGAAAAGGGTATGGCATGGGAAAGTATTCTTGTATATACCAAAAGAAAAATGGATCAAGAAGGCGATGGAACGAGGAGCGATACAAGTTAAACGCAATAATGACACAGGTAAAGAAATGTGGAGACCTATGCCGAGAAAAGACCTGATGAATCGTAAGGATGCAGATATTGTATCTATATTTAACGCAGAAATTCGTGGGTTGTACAATTACTACCGCATTGCGGAGAATGTGGGCGTACTGCATAAGTATTATTATATGGTGCGATACAGTATGTTAAAAACTCTGGCGGGTAAACACAGGACAAATGTCAGTGTCATTAAGAAGCGCTACATGGTAAACGGAGTATTGAGAATCCCCTATAGCACTACCAAGGGACAGAAATATTGTGAATTTTATCATGACGGATTCAAAAAGCACAGCGATGGCTACAACAATGTGTCGGATATTATGCCGAGCTATAAAAAATATGATGGCAGACACACTATAATCAACCGTATAAAAGCTGGGAAGTGTGAAATATGTGGAGAGCAGGCAGAATACTTATGCATGCACCATGTCAGAACACTTAAGTCATTGAAAGGCAGAGACATATTTGAAAAGAAAATGTTAGAGATACGAAGAAAGTCTCTAGCACTCTGTCCAGACTGCTTTGAATACTTACACGAAACCAAAGAATCAAGGTGATTCATGGAAAGCCGGATACGCTGAGAGGTGTACGTCCGGTTTGGGAGGCGGCTCTCTGAAACCTACTGATGAAAGTCAGCAAGGCGCAGGGTGCCTACCTCATACCTTATGCAAATGCCGTCAAATGTCAGCTACGTGGTCACCGATCCAAAGGGGACGATCCTGGTTGAGTGCGGGAAGATGCTAAAGCGTGGTACTCCCAAGCTGAAAAATGGCAAGCCAGTGCTGGACAAAAAATGGACGGGTAATCTATGAACCATATCAGATTAAGGTACTGAACACAATCAACTTTAGTAAAAGTATGCATTATAATCCCTTCCGGTATATCCGCAGTGAGAAAGATATTTTAAAGCTGGTCAATACGATTATTGCCAATACCAAAGGGGAGGGAGAGAAATCTTCTGAAGATTTTTGGGTGAAAGCCGAACGGCTCCTATACTGTGCGTTGATCGGCTACATCTATTATGAAGCACCGGAGGAAGAGCAGAATTTCTCCACACTTCTGGAATTTATCAATGCCTCAGAAGCCAGGGAAGATGATGAGGAATTTAAAAATGCCGTGGATGAATTATTTGAAGAACTGGAAGCGGAGAAGCCGGAACACTTTGCTGTGCGGCAATATAAGAAATATAAGCTGGCCGCTGGCAAAACGGCAAAGTCGATATTGATTAGCTGTGGTGCCAGACTTGCGCCCTTTGATATAGCAGAACTTAGAGAGCTGACCTCCTATGATGAAATGGAGCTGGATATGCTGGGAGACCGGCGCACGGCGATGTTTGTCATTATCTCTGATACGGATGATACCTTTAATTTCATCGTAGCTATTATGTATACCCAGCTATTTAATCTTCTGTGTGATAAGGCAGATGATGTTCATGGCGGCAGACTGCCATACCATGTCAGGCTTTTGTTAGACGAGTTCAGTAATATCGGGCAGATCCCGAAGTTTGACAAATTGATTGCTACCATCCGAAGCCGGGAAATTTCGGCTTCCATTATCCTGCAGTCTCAGAGCCAGCTAAAAACAATTTATAAGGATGCAGCCGAGACAATTACCGGGAACTGCGATACCATGCTGTTCCTGGGAGGGAAGGAAAGTACCACCTTAAAAGACATATCGGAAACACTGGGGAAGGAGACGATCGACCTTTTCAATACTTCTGATACCCGTGGACAGAGCCGTTCCTACGGTTTGAACTACCAAAAAACCGGAAAGGAACTGATGAGTCGTGATGAACTGGCGGTCATGGATGGGAATAAGTGTATTTTACAGCTGCGGGGTGTACGCCCGTTCTTAAGTGATAAGTTCGACATCACCAAGCACAAGCGGTATAAAGAGCTTTCGGATTATGATAAAAAGAATACCTTTGATGTGGAAGGGTATCTAAAACATCGGCTTCAAATGAAGATGGATGAAAAATTTGATTTATATGAGGTAGATGGAAGTGAAGAGGTAACGGAGGAAAATTCAGATACAGGGCAGTAAGGGCATGAGATTGGATGGATGCTCTTTTTTTGTACGATTTTCAAAGAGAAAGAGGATGGAAAGCAAAGAAAGGTATAGTATATGGATTTTTGAGGGTATTGAATCAGGTATCACTAGTAGTTCATGGCAAGTACATCCGTCCTCTAGTCCGGGCAGAGCCAGGGGATATCCGGATGTAAGCCCATGATATAAGCAGAGCATAAAAATATTAAAATCGGAAAGGAGAAAAGCTGCATCGGGAATGGGCGGATCATCGGAATTTATTCGGTGGTTTTCCTGATAGCAGTTTTGAATAATAAAAATGGCATTTTTTACTTCAGCAATTGGTATCTTAAAAACACTTGTAGTGGCACTTGGAGCGGGTTTAGCCGTATGGGGAGTGATTAATCTTCTCGAAGGTTACGGCAATGATAACCCCGGAGCGAAGTCACAGGGGATCAAGCAGCTCATGGCCGGGGGCGGGGTGGTTTTAATTGGAACCCAGCTTATTCCGTTACTTAGCGGTCTGTTTAGTTAAAGGAAGGGGATTCACTCATGTTCGACGGCATTTTTGAAGCAATCGAGGAGTGGGTGAGAGGTCTTCTGACAGGGATGGTGGAGTCCAACCTGATAACGATGTTCACGGATGTTAATGAGAAAACCGGGGAGATTGCTGGTCAGGTAGGACAGACACCGCAGGGCTGGAACGGAAGTATTTTCAGTCTGATCCAGAACCTTTCAGATTCAGTCATTGTACCAATTGCGGGCATGATTATCACGTTTGTCCTGTGTTATGAATTGATTACCATGCTGACCGAGAAGAACAACATGCATGAGATTGATACCTGGATGTTTTTTCAAGTATTTCTTCAAGATGTGGGTGGCAGTTTATCTGGTCAGTAATACCTTTACCATTGTGATGGCAGTCTTTGATGTGGGACAGCATGTGGTGAATGCCGCCGGCGGTGTCATTAACGCAGATGCAGCCATCAGTGTGGATTCTATGCTGGAGCAGATGAAAACGGCGATGGAATCAATGGAGATAGGGGAATTGGTTATTCTGGCACTGGAAACTCTGCTGGTCAGCTTTTGTATGAAGATCATGTCAGTGCTAATCACCGTACTTCTCTATGGACGTATGATTGAAATTTACCTTTACACTTCGGTTGCACCAATCCCGTTTGCGACTATGTCTAACCGGGAATGGGGACAAGTAGGAAACAATTATCTCCGTGGGCTTTTGGCTCTCGGATTTCAAGGATTTTTCATGATGGTATGTGTCGGCATTTATGCGGTGCTGGTAGCCACCATCGAGATTTCAGACAACATGCATTCGGCATTATTTGGAGTGGCAGCGTACACCGTAATTCTGTGTTTTACCTTGATGAAAACCGGTAACCTGTCGAAATCTATATTTAATGCCCATTAAGAGGAGCGTATGGAACAGAAAAAATACAATATTATATATGCCGATCCACCTTGGCAATATCGGGTGTATTCGGATAAAGGGAAAGGACGATCTGCAGAGAGTCATTATCCAACCATGAGTATCGAAGACATCAGTAATCTTCCGGTCAAAGAGATAGCAGCAGAAGATAGTGCTTTGTTCATGTGGGTAACCTTTCCGGTGTTGAAAGAAGCATTGCCTGTGCTTGAAGAATGGGGCTTCGTGTATAAAACGGTTGCGTTCGTATGGGTAAAGCAGAATAAGAAAACACCAAGTTTATTCTGGGGAATGGGGCATTGGACAAGGGCAAATGCCGAGATCTGTATTCTGGCTACTAAGGGAAACCCGAAACGATGTTCAGCAGGCATACATCAGATTATTATGAGTCCGATTGAGCAGCATAGTAAGAAACCGGATGAAACGAGAGAACGTATTGTAAGCCTGGTAGGTGATTTGCCGAGGGTAGAATTATTTGCCAGACAGCAAACACCAGGATGGGATGTATGGGGGGAATGAAGTGGAAAATTCTCATGACACAGGTATTTTAGAAAAAAATTGCAGGAAGGAGATATCGGAAAGCAGAGAAGGGGTTCTCTGAAAAAACTTCCGTTATAGATGAATGTATGGCATTTGTATCAGTACCAAAAGACCTTACAAAGGTCAAAAATAAAGTAGTATTGAACCTCACCAAAAGGCAGATTATCTGTTTGGTGATTGCGGCGGCTGTGGGGCTGCCTTTTTATTTTCTTACGAGAAATATTCTGGGAACAACCAATGCAGCAACAGGTATGGTGATCCTGATGCTTCCGGCATTTCTGTTTGCCATGTATGAAAAGGATGGGCTGCCATTGGAAAAGATTCTCTTAAACGTGATCAATGTAAAACTGCGCCGCCCCACAATCCGTAAGTATGAGGTCGAGAACTTCTATGAAATAAAAGAACAAAATGTATTGCCAAAAGCAAAGAAAGGGGGAAATAAACGTGGGAAGAAAAAGACAATCCGCTGAGCGCAGACCGGTTACTGGTAAGGAAGGCGCTATTTATCTGGATGAAGAGTATCTGGACGAACTGGTTGAGGAGCTTGCCGGTGATGAGAACATGGCGTTGGCGGGAACGGATAAGAGCAGGAAACGGAATCCAGGCAGAGAACTAACCCGCCGTGAGAAAAAGGCATTGGCAAAACTGGAGAAGGAAACAGAGAAAGCAAGAAAAGTCCAGGAAAAAGCAGATCAGAAAGCAGCCAGAAAAGCCGCTCGCAAAGAGGAAAAGGAAGCGAAGAAAAAAGCTGCCCGAAGGAAATCGGTTAAGAAAAAATCCGGTTTAAACAAGAATAAATCGGTTATGAAAAAAGCTCATACAGTAACCGGTGGTTCAGGAAAAAATCAGACAAAAAAGGTGGAAACGAAAGAGAAACGCCTTTCCGCACAGAAAACCATTCCATACCGGGAGATGGCAAAGGATGGCATCTCCCGGGTACAGGATCGGTATTACTCTAAAACCATCCGGTTTTATGATATTAACTATCAGCTGGCACAGAACGAAGATAAAAATGCGATTTTTGAGAATTGGTGTGATTTCCTCAATTATTTTGACAGCACGATCCATTTCCAGATATCCTTCATCAACCATAACAGCAACATGATGGAATATGAATCTGTGATCCAGATCAAGCCGCAAAGAGATGCATTTGATAATGTCCGGATGGAGTATGCTCAGATGCTGAAAAATCAGTTGGCAAAGGGCAACAATGGTCTGGTGCGAACCAAATATATCACCTTTGGGATTGAAGCCGATAACATCCGCCTAGCGAAACCAAAACTGGAGCGGATTGAAGCGGACATCTTAAATAACTTCAAGGTACTTGGTGTATCAGCCTACCCCTTAAATGGAGAAGAACGGTTGAAGATTCTTTACGAAACCTTTAATCCGGAAGAAAAAGTACCGTTCCGTTTTTCATATGACAAAGTGCTGCGGACAGGAATGGGAACCAAAGACTTTGTGGCTCCCACCAGCTTTGTGTTTAAGAATGGCAAGGACTTTCAGATGGGGAATACGGTTGGGGCAGCATCCTATTTGCAGATTTTAGCACCAGAGCTGACGGATAAGATGCTGGCAGAATTTCTGGATATGGACAGAAACTTGATTGTCAACCTGCATATCCAGTCCTTAGACCAGATGAAAGCAATCAAGCTGGTAAAAGTAAAGTGACCGACATTAACCGTATGAAAATAGAGGAGCAGAAGAAAGCAGTGCGGTCCGGTTATGATATGGATATCATCCCGTCAGATTTAAATACCTATGGCGGAGAAGCGAAACGCTTACTGGAAGATTTACAATCCCGGAATGAGAGAATGTTCCTTATAACGGTACTCTTCCTTAATACAGCAAAAACTAAACAAGAACTCGACAATGCGGTATTCCAGACATCCGGAATCGCACAGAAATATAATTGTTCGCTGCGGCGATTGGACTATATGCAGGAGCAGGGGTTGATGAGCAGCATTCCGTTGGGATTGAATCAAATTCCTATCAAACGGGCGCTGACGACAACATCCACTGCTATTTTTGTGCCATTTACCACCCAGGAATTATTTATGAATGGGGAATCCCTTTATTATGGGCTGAATGCTCTTAGCAATAACATGATCATGGTGGACAGAAAGAAGCTAAAGAATCCCAACGGATTGATTTTAGGTACACCGGGTTCGGGAAAATCATTCTCGGCCAAGCGTGAGATTACCAATGCATTCTTTGTCACTGAGGACGATATCATCATCGGAGATCCGGGAGGGAGAATATTACCCGCTGGTCAATGCCCTGGGTGGTCAGGTCATTCATATCTCGCCGACCAGCCATGATTACATCAATCCGATGGATATTAATCTGGATTACTCAGAGGATGATAATCCATTAGGGTTTAAGAGTGACTTTATCCTGTCGTTATGTGAGTTGATCATGGGTTCAAGGAACGGGATAGAGGCGGAAGAAAAATCCGTCATTGACCGATGCCTGCCACTGGTTTATCAGAAGTATTTTGAGCATCCGGTTCCGGAAAACATGCCGGTGCTTGGTGATCTGTATGATTGCTTACGCAGCCAGAAGGAAGTGCAGGCGCAGCGGATTGCCACCGCTTTAGAAATCTATGTAAACGGCTCATTAAGAGTATTTAACCACCGTACCAACGTGGAGCTTTCCAACCGGATTGTCTGCTTTGACATCAAGGATTTGGGCAAGCAGCTTAAAAAGCTGGGAATGCTGATTGTACAGGATCAGGTATGGAACCGTGTAACCCTCAACCGGGCTGCCCGTAAGTCCACCAGATACTACATAGATGAGTTCCATCTGCTCCTGAAAGAAGAGCAGACGGCGGCATATTCGGTAGAAATTTGGAAGCGGTTTAGGAAATGGGGAGGTATACCAACTGGTGAAGTAACTTGTCTCAGTAGATGCGCATGAGAGAGAAGTATCGCCGTTTTAATTGAAATCAACGTGTAGATTAGAATTATGAATGCGGAAGAAAACGGGAAGGGGATTGCGCCCTAATCCGAGTGGAAGGCCATTTTTAAATGGAATGGTCACACGCAACGCATAGAAGCTGAACCTTCGTAGAAAGAATATAATGCTTCCAAGAGTCCGCATTACCTGTTGATACAGCGAAAGCTGTGGTAAAAAGATATGCTATGCTGGGTGCGAAACGACGTACCGATGAAAATGAGCGAAAGCTCCAGAGATACGGATAAAAAGCCGTATGTTAATAACAATCAGATTACTCAAAATATAAAGGATCTTTTAGCAAGTAGAGAAATTGAGAATATATTTGAAAACTCGGATTTTATCTACATGCTCAATCAGGCTGCCGGAGACAGGCAGATACTGGCAAAGCAGTTAAACATCTCGCCACATCAGTTATCATATGTAACTAATAGCGGAGAGGGTGAAGGGTTGATCTTTTATGGTAATACAATCATTCCATTCAAAGACAAATTCGATCACTCCTTACGCTTGTATGACCTGATGAATACACGACCCTCAGAAATGGGGCAGGAATCATGACTGGTTCTCAAACAGCACAGATGGATGAATTAGCGTCTACAAAAGTATGGGGAAATCCAGTCAATGTTATTTACAATGAGGACTGCTTTACCTTGATGGCTCGGATGCCCGATGAATCCGTGCAGCTAATTTTGACCGACCCACCATATGGAATCCGTTATCAGAATAATTTTACCAGTGAGAAGCTGCCGTATCTAATTGGAGATGATGGTATTGATTATCTTACATTTGCACAGCAGAGTTACCGGGTACTGCAGAACAATGCCCATGCTTATTTTTTCACTCGTTTCGATAAGTACCCATATCATTATCAATGTCTTGTACAGGCTGGGTTTGCCGTGAAAAACTGCATGGTGATAGAAAAGGGGCAGGGAGGCAATACCGGTGATTTATATGGCGGATATGCAAACAATTGTGAATGGATCATCTTCTGTCACAAGGGACGGCAGGTTTTTCAAAAGACCAAACTTCTGAAAAATACGAAATATAATGGAAAGCCCTATTGCCGTAATCGAAACGCTATCCCGGAATATAAAACACGGTTTAACTGCTGTTGGTTTGGAAGTGATTATCCAAAGTCAACCTATAACTCAGCATGGCGGCTAAAGCAAGGCTTTAAGCACCCGACGATGAAGAATGCCGAGTGTCTGGCATGGCTGATACAGATTTCCAGTAAGCCCGGTGACATTGTGTTTGACCCGTTTATGGGCAGTGGTTCAACAGCAGTAGCAGCTGTACAAACCGGACGTGCGTATCTGGGCAGTGAAATTGATGTTTTGCATTACCAGTTAGCACAGCAGAGGATATCAAGTGTGAGGGAAAACATATGAGACGCTGGCTGATTGGATTGGTTATGAGTTGTTCGATGGTACTGCTTGCTATCAGCATTTATTTCCTGACGGGGATATTTGTTCAGGAGCAAAAAGATAATGCGGTACGGGAACAGGTGAAAGCGATTTATCAAAGAGAACCAGATGGGGATAAGAAGAAACCAGCAGAGAACTGGGAGGATTCCAGTGAACCGGATGGTGGTGCAACCCATACCGGACTCCTTGCCCTGCAGGAAGAAAACCCGGATTGTATTGGCTGGCTTACCATACCGGGAACCATGATTGATTATCCGGTCATGTATCGTCCAGGTGAAGAGAACTATTATTTGAAGCGGGATTTTTACGGAAATTATTCTGCAAGTGGCTGTTTGTTCCTCTCGGAACTGTGCAAGCCAGAAGAAAGCGACAATCTAATCATTTACGGTCATCATATGAACAGCGGCAAGATGTTTGCTGCATTAGATGGATATAAACGGCGGGCGTTCTACGAAGAGCATCCGCTGATTTTTTTTACTTCTCTGCAGGGGGAGGAAACCTATCAGGTTATTGCAGCCTTTTGTACACCCGTTTATACGGGAACTGATTTTACCTACTATACGTTTACAAAAGCAGAGGATAAAGCAGCGTATGACGCTTACATTGAAGCCGTAAAGAAACGCTCAGTCTATGATACGGGGAATACGGCGGTTTATGGCGATAAGCTGCTGACTCTTTCTACCTGTGAGTATTCACAGGAAAACGGACGGATGGTCGTAGTAGCAAAGAAAATAAATCAACAAGATGGAATGGAAGGGAGAACAGATTAATGATGCAAAATACAAAAATGAATGAAAGTGAATGGCCGGAAGAACTACAGGCGCTTCTGGAGATGGGGGCAAAAGATGATGGGGAAGAGATCTTTTCCTGTATGCTGGATGATCTGATTTATCTGGCTTCTCTGCTTGACTTACAGGGGAGCCTGGCATCGGTGGCAATGATTTGCGGTGACAGGCTGCCGGAGGATGCCTGGGAGCTGGGGAAGATGATTCGAGAGCAGACCGACCAGGTATTAAGAAAATGGGAATTGTATGCGGAGCCATCCATGTGAGCAGAACATAGAGGAGTTAAGATGCCATGCAGGAACATGAATATAAGGCAAGAGATAGAACTACAAAAAAAATGAGCCGTGACGGACTGTTGGAGGAGAACGTAAATAGCCAGGAAACCGTAAGAATCAGTCAAAGGGAGCGGGATAGTCTGGCACTGCCCGGACAAGAAAATGTAAGTGACACTCATATGTCGGAAAAAATGGTTGAGACAGAGGGTTCCCGGCAGCGAAAACGATATCAGAAGTCTTCTGTGACTGATGCTGCAGATCGTTTAGGAGAAAAAAACGGTGATGAACCGGAGGATGCTGTTGCTGATAGCAGCGGCAGTGGATTATCCGGGCATTCTTCAAGGATGGAGGGGGTTCGGAGCCGTTCTTCCAGCAGTAAAAATTTTGCCAGGTCTGCCGCAGAAGTCCGTCATATCCGGAATAAAAAACAGGTTCAGGAATACTCCAGAAGGTCAAAGGAACCAAAACCCAATGCCAGAGAATCAACAGATCAGAAACCGGAAGGAGATCAGGATGCTTTCAAAAGAAAGCAAAAGCGGGAGCAGCTAAATAAAGAACAAAAGAAAAAGTCTGCCCGTCTCTCCTTTGCGGATGAAGATAGTGGAATGGTGCATGGCTCCGGGATGGGGATTACGAAGAAAGCAGTATCAGCAGCGGCTGGTTCTGTGAGCACCTACGTTCATGGTAAAGGGCATGAGGTGGAGCAGGAGAATGCTGCGGTAGAGGGTACACACAAAGCGGAATTGATGGCTGAAAATGCCCTGCGCTATGCCATGCATAAGACCCGCCGGGGAAGGCAGAAGAGATCCACCCGCCTGCAAGAAGGGGCGGCAACGATACAGAGGAAGGAACGGCTGCGCTTTGATGCGGCACTGGAAGCCGGGGAAACAACGGGGAAGCAGGCAGCTAAGGCAGAGCAGGCAAAGAAAAGTGCCATGAAACGGATGTGGCAGAAACAGCGGTATAAGAAAATATATCAGGAAGCAAAAAGAAGTGAAAAGGCAGCTGCTGGTGCAACGAGATCAGCACAGACATTTCTGGCCAAAGCAAAAAGCGTGGCAACATCATTTGTTAAAAGCCATAAAGGGATGCTTGGCGGCATTGCGGCTATCATACTGATTTTTGTTCTGATCGCTACCAGCTTATCAAGCTGTACCGTTATACTGCAGGGCAGTGTTTCTACTGTAGTGGGAACAACTTATCCCAGTAAGGATGAGGATATCTATGCGGTGGAAGCAGCTTATGCGGCACTGGAACGTGCATTGAATAACCAGATCAACCGCATGGAATCTACCCATCCGGATTACGATGAATACCGCTACCAGGTGGATGAAATTTCCCATAATCCGTATCACCTAATCTCCTATTTTACAGCAAAATACGGAGAATTTACTTATGAACAAGTGGCAGATGAGATTGAAGATATTTTTAGAGAACAGTACAGTCTTAATACGGAAGCAACCAGAGAAACGGTAACAGAAACAAAAATGGTACGGGTTGGAGAATCACTGGGACAGGTGGTTACCAGTGGTTATTGCAGCTGCCGGATCTGTTGTGGTATCTGGTCAGGCGGACCGACGGCCAGCGGTGTATATCCAAAGGGCAATCACACCATAGCGGTAGATGCATCCAATCCTTTTGTTCCAATGGGTACCAAAGTGATCATGAATGGTATTGAATATGTGGTAGAAGATACCGGTGGTTTTGCCCGGTATGGTGTCCAGTTTGATGTTTACTATGACAATCATGCAGCTGCATCCGCTCATGGGCATCAGACATGGGAGGCATACATAGCAGACAGCAATGGCAGCCAGGAAGTGGAGGTTACCAGTACCAGTGAGGTGAACCGATTGGATATCAAGCTGACAAACCGAAGTCTGGATGCGGTGCTGCGAAGTCGGATGGATGAAAATGAAGAGAAACGCTACGATATTTACAATACCACTTATGGGAACCGGGATTACCTGTTTGACACCAAAACCTTACCGGGCGGCGGTGGTGCCGGTGGATTTGGCTATGAGATACCATCGGAGGCATTGACGGATGAAAAGTTTGCCAAGATGATTCGTGAAGCGGAGAAATATCTGGGTTATCCATACGTCTGGGGTGGTGCATCACCCAGTACCAGTTTTGACTGTTCCGGGTTTGTAAGCTGGGTTATCAATAATTGCGGAAACGGATGGAACGTTGGCAGGCAGACGGCGGAAGGACTTAGGGGCTGCTGTGCATATGTTTCGCCGGCAGAAGCAAAACCAGGGGACTTGATCTTCTTTCAGGGAACCTATAATACATCCGGCGCAAGCCATGTAGGGATTTATGTGGGTGATAATATGATGATCCACTGCGGAAATCCCATTCAATATGCCAATATCAATTCAGCATATTGGCAACAACACTTTATGGCATTTGGAAGAATCCAGTAAACGGAGGGGAAACATTGAATACAAGATTAAAGAGGGTTCTGGAGGAAATCCAGAAAACCGAGAAGCGGATTGCGGAGTGGCAGGAACATTTAAAGGAATTACATGTACGCAGAAAACAGATGGAAGATGCGGAGATCATCAAGAGTGTCCGTTCCATGAAGCTGGACAGCAGGCAATTGTTGGAGGTATTAGAACGTATTCAGAATGGTGCAGAACTTTTTCTGGATGCGGATGGCCAAAAAAGCGGTGCAGACACGAACGGGCTTATCGGCATGGAGTTTGACCGGTCAGAGGATGCGGCAGAAAATAAGGAGGATGATGATAATGAAAGTAAGAATTAAGAGATGGGCGGTGCTGTTTATGGTGATGCTGGGAACCGTCTTTTCCACCAGCATGAGTGCATTTGCTTACACGGAGAATGCGGAACAGCAGACAGCAGAAACAGAAGTATCGGAGGAAACAGAAAGCACTGAGGAAACGGACGTACTGGAAGAAAACCAGTCGGAATCAGAAGCAACACCGTTTTCAATTCCGGGAAACGGGCAGCTTTTGGATGATAAATCGGAAGATGGTACAAAACAGTTCCTTACCATCCAAACGAAGAGTGGGAATACCTTTTTCATGGTATTAGATCGTTCCAGTAATACAGAGAATGTCTATATGTTATCCATGATTGATGAGAACGATTTGGCGGAATTTGTATCAGAAACAAGTGAGCCGGCGGCGGAAATACCTGCCGTGGTGCTGCCAGAGCAGGAAACAAAGCCGGTAACTACGGATACAGAATCTGAGGTGGAATCAGAACCAGAAGCCGGGGGAATGAGTACCGGTGCGATACTTGCAATTATCCTGATTATCGTGGGTGGTATTGGCGGCTATTACTATTTTAAGATTGTAAAGCCAAAGAAAGATGAAGAAGAAGCCGAGGATGAGGATCTGGAATTTTACGATGGCGGCGCTTATATCAATGAGGATCAGGATGATTCCGATGAAGAAACAGACGATTCTTTGGAGGATGAAGAATAAATAAAAAAACAGATAAAAAAGATATGTAGGAGTAACCAGGCAGCCGGGAAATCATCGGTTGCCTTTTATAAACGTAAGGGTAGCTTAGATATCGGGCTATCCGCTGTTTGGAAAGGAAGGATATATGTATTTAGTAATCGGTGAAAAACCAAGTGTAGCTCAGGCTTTGGCTAAAGTATTAGGGGCAGGAAAAAGAGAGGACGGGTATTTGTCCGGAGAGGATTGTATCATTAGCTGGTGCCTGGGACATCTGGCGGAGTATGTTGCACCGGAAGTCTATGATAGTAAGTATCAAAAATGGGAGTTTTCAGACCTTCCCATTTATCCGGAGGAGTGGCAGCTTGCGGCGGCAAAGGATAAGAAAACTCAGTTTGATGTATTGAAGAAACTGTTAAACCGCAATGACCTGGATTATGTAGTTAATGCCTGCGATGCCGGGCGAGAGGGCGAGCTGATTTTTAAGCGTGTTTACGATCTGGCCGGCAGTACGGTTCCAGTAAAGAGGTTGTGGATTAGTTCGATGGAGGATGCGGCGATTCGTGATGGATTCGCCCATTTGAAGGAAGGCAGCGAATGTGAGAACTTATGTAATGCATCGGTATGCCGGGCGAAGGCAGACTGGCTGATTGGTATGAATGCGACCAGAGCATTTACTACGAAATACTACAAGCGCTTGATTGTAGGTCGTGTTCAAACACCGACGCTTGCTATGCTGGTGGAGCGTCAGGGAAAAATAGATGGTTTTGTAAAAGAAGCTTTTTATAAGGTGACGATTAACAGCGGAAGTTTGTCAGCAGTATCCGGTAATATGAATGGGGAATCGGAAAGTGATGCGCTGGTGGCACAATGCCAGGGAAAGCCGGCGGTTGTTTCCAAGATGGAAAAGACCAGTAAGAAAAGCAAACCGCCGAAACTGTATGACCTTACCACGCTGCAGAGGGAAGCGAACAGGTTCTTTGGGTACACGGCACAAGAGACGTTAAAAGAACTGCAGGAACTATATGAAGCGAAACTGGTAACGTATCCCCGAACGGACAGCCAATACATAACAGCGGATATGGAACAGACAGCGATTGAGTTACTGGCTATACTTCCGGAAATGCTCACGTTTCTGCCGGGGGATGCGATTGGCAGAAATGTAAGTCGAATTATCAATAACGATAAGGTATCTGACCATCATGCTTTATTGCCGACAAAGGAAGCCTTGAAGCAGGACATTGGGAAACTTCCGATAAAACAGCAGAATATCTTCAAGCTGATTGGGCAGCGTTTGGCGCAGGCGGTATCAGAGGAATGTATCCATGAGGAAACTGAGGTTATCTTGCAGTGCCAGGGGCACGAGTTCAAGGCAAAAGGTAAAGTTATGGTGCGATCCGGATTTCAGGAAATTGCTTCTGTTTTCAAGATGGCTATTCAGAAAGGAAAAGCAGAAGATAAGAAAGACGAAATGCTTATTTTGGAGGGAATATCCGAAGGGATGGAACTTCCAGCGGTTCAGGCAGAAAAGAGTAAGCATTTTACGGTACCGCCGAAACCTTATAGCGAAGATACGCTCCTGTCTGCAATGGAAACCGCAGGAAATAAGGAATTTGATGAAGATACCGAAAAGAAAGGGCTGGGAACCCCGGCAACAAGGGCGAGTATCATTGAGAAACTGGTGTCTTCGGGGTATGCTGTGAGAAAAGGAAAGCAGATTCTGCCTACATCGGACGGCTCTGATCTGATTGCTGTATTACCGAATTATTTAAAATCTGCCGCTATGACTGCGGAATGGGAGAATAAACTGCTCCTGATGGAGAAAGGACAGTTAGACAGTGAGACATTCATGCAGGGGATCGAGGATTTGATTGGTCAGATGTTGGATGAATGCAGCACCATAACCGGAAGTGAGCAACAGCGTTTCCATCCGCGAGAAAGCATAGGGAATTGTCCGATATGCGGCAATCCCGTCTATGAGGGGAAAAAGAACTTTTACTGTGGAGATCGGGAGTGCTCTTTTGCCCTGTGGAAAGAAAACCGCTATCTAGCCGGAATGAGGAAACAGTTGGATAAGCAGATGGCGGTGGAGTTGATTAAAAATGGGCGGGTGCATGTGAAGGACTTGTACTCACAGAAAAAGGATAAGATCTTTGCAGCGGATTTATTACTGAATATTGAAAATGGACGTGCTAACTTTAAAATGGTATTTCCAAGTAAACGACAAACAGGGAAGAAATAATGTGGGAAAGGTTTTCCCATAACAAGATAGTTTAACAATATATACCTCTTGAAAATTGTGCGATTTCGTACTATAATGAATTTAGTGCGAAATCGCACTTAAATAAAGGAGGTATTTGTTGTGAACTATAGAGAAACAATGTCACGTCTGAATAATGCGCTTAATAATATTGATTCAGCGTATGCTGCTATAGCCAGAAAATATAAGTTGACATTCAATGCTTTAATGATGGTTTGTTTAATTGATGAATCCAATAATGTCACGCAAAAACATATTTGTGATACGTTGCATCTTCCGAAGTCCACGGTACATAGTATTTTGCTGGATTTTATAAGGCAAGAGTATGTCAGGCTTGATGCCGGAAGCAATAAGAAAGAAAAGATAATTACTTTTACAGAAACAGGTATTCAACATTTTGGAAAGATTCTTAAAGAAACACAGAGATTTGAGGATAAAGTTCTTTCAGCTCTTGGCAATGATACTTGTATTGTACTTGTTGAAACCGCTGAAAAGTTAGGTGGTATTATTAAAGAGGAACTTACAGAACTAAGCGATAGTGAGGTGTGATATATGGAAGTTAAAATCAAAATATTAAAAAGAAAAGATTTCGGAAAATGTATTGATTTTGCTATCGAGGGAATGCATTTTAACAGATATGTTGATAGTAAGCTGGCGCTTCGTTTATATGGTAGGTATTTCCTGTATTTAGAATTGGAGCGTGCGACACAGGTACTTGCGGCGTATAAGGGGGACAGACTTATAGGTATTCTTATGGCAGATGTAAAAGGTGAAGCAAAGCAATATTCATCTTTTTTGGAGAAGGATTTATGTTGGAGTATTTAAGTTGATGATGAAGATCGTCACCCCAAATGGGAGTGATACTTATGATGAAGCAAACAAAGTGATGCTTAATGAATACCTGGAGAATGCTACCCCGGATGGGGAAATCTGCTTTCTTACAACTGATCCTAAGATGCAAGGGAAAGGTATTGGTTCACTGTTACTAGAGGAACTTGGCAGGCGTGAAAAAGGTAAGCAGATTTATCTATATACGGACGATAACTGTACCTATCAGTTTTATGAACACAAAGGATTTGAACGCTTGAAAGAAAAAGAGATCAAGATGGAGATTGGAGGAAAAAATGTGCCATTGACCTGCTTGCTATACAGTAAGCAATTATAATATTTAAGGCAAAAATATAGTCTATACTGTTAAAGCACCCCACTGCAATAGTGAGGGTGCTTTGCTTATTTTTGAAATGTAAGTAAAATGAAAGGAGTTCTTAAATGGCAAAATTATATGACATCCGTCTTCTTGCGGAAATGGAAGCAGAAGATATCAGCGGTTCACCACAAGACTGGATGCATTATCTGGACACAGCAGCAAAGCTGTACCGCTATCCCCTTTTCTGATACTCTGCTGATCCATGCACAGCGACCTAACGTAACGGCCTGTGCGTCACTGGAACTGTGGAATGAGAAGATGGGGCGGTGGGTAAACCGTGGGGCGAGAGGGATTGCTTTGATTGATGATACCGGACCGAGACGGCGGCTCCGGTATGTATTTGATATTTCCGATACCCACATGGTGCGTGGCGGCAGGACGCCGAACCTGTGGCAACTGCAGGAGTCACAGAAAGATGTACTGCTTAACCATCTGGTAGATACCTACGGCCTGGAAGGAGATGGTATCGCCGATTTGCAGTCCGCTTTATTGGAAATTGCATCACAGATGGCAGAAGATAACCTGGAAGAGGCAATGGATGGTTTAGCTTATAACCTGGAAGACACATTTCTGGAGGGACTTGGTGACGATGCCATCCGTGTTAATTTCCGGAATCTGCTGACGAATAGTGTGTTTTACGCACTGTCCCGACGATGCGGTCTTGAGCCAATGGAATATCTGGAAGAAGCAGATTTTACCGGCATTACGGACTTTAACAAATTGTCTGTACTTACTTTTCTGGGCAGTGCAACCAGCCAGATTGTCGAACCAGTGTTGGTAGATATCGGGCAGACAATACGGAAAATATGCCTGGAAGAAATAAAGGAAGAGGCAGAAAAAACAGTTGCAAACGCAAATGATATCGGATATAATAAATTCAACACGTTAATTCGTGAAAGCGAAAATGAACAAGGAGGAATCAAAGATGGAACTGACCTATCACCGCAAGGGGGATTATCAATTCCCGAACCTGGTCATCGAGGAAGAGAACATGACAATCGGGAAATACGGGATGCTGCGCCGGACATTCCTGAAAGAGAACCGGAAGAACTGGTATCAGAGCATGATGCTGACTGGCAAGCTGGACAGCCATCTGATGGAGATAGAGAAGGCAGCCGGGGAGCGGATGGAAGTCTTGATGAAAAGCCTGCAGGAGAAACATCCGGCTCCGAACAAGAAGACCGATCAGATGGCGTGGATGGCACACATGAACAGCCTGACATTGATGGCAGAAGAGAGTATCTTGACGGAATTGGTGTACAGCTAAGTGAAGAAACAAGGGAACAGGATTTAAGTGAAGCAGAGGAAGAAATCGCCTCTGCTTTATCTTTGCCCGAATTTCCTACCGTAGAACAGCAGCTACGGGCGATTGAGAAACAGACACAAGCCTTGTATGCCGGCGAGATCGCCATTCCTGCCAAGGTGGTAGATGAGGTGCTGCGGGGCGGCAGCAATCATAAGGGAAGCCAGCTTCGTATCATCTATGACTTTATGATTGACCAGACACCGGAGGAGCATACCGAATTTATCCGCCGGGAATATGGAACCGGTGGGATTGGTTTGGAAATTAACGGGATTGAATATTCGGTCTGGTATGACGAACTGGGAATGCAGATTGCGGTCGGACATACAGTAGAGGATCAGCTGCTGGACAAGGCATTTCTATCCTGGGAAGAGGTAAGCGGGCGGATAGGGCAACTGCTTTTACAGGGAGAGTATGCGCCGCAAGTGGTGCTTGATGCCGCCAGAGATAATGCCCTGGAAGAACATGCCCAGGCTCTGGCATATATGGAAGGCGATATGGCGGAAGGAGTTGCCGAGCTGGTCTTTGAGGATGTGGAGGATTTTCGCGGCGGGTATCCGGATAAGGTAGAGAAAATCAAGAACCTGCTTGCCCAGCCTGAGTATTTGACAGAACTAAATGAACGGTTGGAGGGTTTCGCAGAGGCGTATGCGGAAGATAAAGACCTTATGCGTTTTCACCATTACCGTCCGGATAAGGTATTGAAACAGTTTCAGAAGTTTGCCAGAGATGCCGTTCCATATCAAGCAAGGGAGGATTTTGCATGGGAAGAACATCCGGTATTTATTACCCAGGATGAGATTGACACATTCCTTGCCGGCGGTGGTGCTTATTCGGATGGACGGTTAAGCACTTACGCATTTTTCTTACAGGACAAGTCAGATAAAGAAAAAACAGATTTTGTAAAAAGAAGTTACGGCCAGGGCGGACGCAGCCATGCACTTTCCGGGGCGGATAATTCTCATGCAGATTATAGTGGGAAAGGGTTGAAGCTGGCAAGAGGGAATTATGGAAGTCCCAAAACAGAGGTTTTGCTAAAATGGCCCAAGGTTGCAAAGTGGATAGAGTACCTGATTGAACATGACAAATATTTGAGGGCTGCGGATTATTCACGAATGCCCGAATATGAGCGGGAGCAGATGGCAAACCGGATCATTGGATTTTATTATCATCTTCCGGAAGAGATCGAGCGTCCGTTTGTAGATGATTTCTTTCATGAGGAAGCAAGAAAAGAACTACCAGTGGTACTGGAAAATCAGGAAGCAGCCGAGGAACTTGTCAAAAAGATGGATACTGCTCTTGCTGCACTGCCACTGGATTTTGAAGATTATGATAAGCGGGTACAGACACTTGCAGAGCTTCATCAGTATATTGAAGGAACCTATACGATTTTCCCGGAGCCAGAGAATGAAGCAGACATAGGAGATGGTAGACAGTTATCGCTGTTTGATTTCGTAAATCAGTCCACACCGGATATAGTGGAACCAGATATAAACGAAACGGGAACAGAAAGTATTGTCAATCAAACATTGGAACGGCAAATTTCGGATGCGATGGAAACCGCACATACTCACTGGGAAGCATTTTCTCCGGAGCAGATGGAAGTTATCTACGAGATTGCAGAGACAGGACAGGATTTAGTGCTGCTTTGTAATCCAGAGTTTCCACCGGAGCAGATGCAGTTGATCGCTGATGTGATGAAACGCATGGCGGCAGATGAGCAGGCGATGTTTGGCAATGAAATCACTCCACTGACCAATCATGTGATGAAACCGGAAGAGATAAACGAGATTAGAAAAGGCAAATATCTTCCCTTAGAACCATTTGAAACGAATAATAGTGACCAGGAACAGACAGAGGTATCAAAGCCGGAACAAGTGAATTTCCGCATTACAGATGACGATCTTGGAGCCGGTGGCCCGAAGCAGAAATTCCGTGCCAACATGGAAGCGGTAAGGCTGCTTCATGAATTAGAGTTTGAGGGGCGTATGGCAACCCCGGAAGAACAGGAGATTTTATCCCGCTATGTTGGCTGGGGCGGTTTGCCCCAGGCATTTGAGGAACATAATGAGGTCTGGTCAAATGAGTTTACCGAGCTTTATGCAGAGTTATCACCGGAAGAATACAAGGCAGCAAGGGCTTCAACCTTAAATGCGTTCTATACCTCACCAACTGTTATAAAAGCAATGTATGAAACCTTGGGAAATATGGGACTGCAATCCGGTAACGTACTGGAACCATCTTGCGGCGTTGGAAATTTCATGGGGTTGGTGCCGGAGAGCATGGATGGCTTAAAGATGTATGGTGTTGAGTTAGATAGCATATCCGGCAGGATTGCCAGGCAGCTTTACCAGAAAAACCATATCTCGGTGCAAGGGTTTGAAACCACAGATTACCCCGACAGTTTCTTTGACTGTGTGGTTGGGAATGTGCCTTTTGGTGCCTATAAAGTACCGGATCGCAAGTATGACCGCCATAATTTTATGATCCACGATTATTTTATTGCCAAGTCCCTTGATCTGGTGCGGCCGGGAGGTGTGGTAGCAATCGTTACATCCAGCGGAACAATGGATAAGCAAAATCCATCTGTGCGCCAGTACATTGCCAACCGTGCCGATCTGCTGGGGGCAATCCGTCTGCCTAATAATGCGTTCCAAAGAAATGCCGGCACCGGGGTAGTAGCGGATATTTTGTTCTTCCAGAAACGTGACCGGGCTTCCCTGGAAGAGCCGGAGTGGGTGAATTTGGGCACAACACCAGAGGGGTATTCCGTCAATTCCTATTTTGCAGAACATCCGGAAATGGTCTTAGGCGATTTTACAACGGAAAGTACCCAGTATGGGAAGCAGGAAGTAACGGTAAAACCAAAAAGAGGGAGCCGAACTTGCAGTACAGCTAAAAGAGGCGGTCAATCATATTCGGGGAACTATTACAGAGACCTCGCTGGATGATTCAGAACTGGATGAAGTGGCGGCATCTATTCCAGCAGATCCATCCGTTAAGAATTTCAGTTTTACAAATGTGGATGGTAAGGTATACTACCGGGAAAACTCCCGGATGAACTTGATGGAACTGCCAGCAATGACAACAGAAAGAGTGCTGGGGATGATTGCCTTGCGGGATCTGACGCAGGAGTTAATTCAGTGTCAGATGGAGGATGGAAGCGATACTGAGGTAGCAGCGCTGCAGGATAAATTGAATCGGCAGTATGACGGGTTTATCGCCAGGTATGGACTGATCAGCAGACCTGCTAACCGAAAAGCGTTTTCCCAGGATAGCAGCTATTGTCTGCTGTCCTCGCTGGAATTGCTGGATGAAGAGGGGAATCTGAAACAAAAAAGCGGATATTTTCACCAAACGTACCATCCGCAAAGCAGAGCCGGTCACTTCGGTGGATACTGCCAGTGAAGCCCTGGCTGTTTCCATTGGGGAACGGGCTGTGGTGGATCTGCCATTCATGGCAGCACTGGCGGATAAGACCGAAGATGATATCATCAAAGAACTTGCCGGAGTCATCTTTCAAAACCCTTTGACCGATAAGTGGGAAACTTCCGATGAATATTTATCCGGCAATGTCCGGGAAAAGCTGCAGGTTGCCAAGGATTTTGCCGAAAACCATCCGGAATATGAAATCAATGTAGAGTATCTGACCAAGATTCAACCAAAGGATCTGGAAGCATCGGAAATTGAAATACGCCTGGGAGCAACCTGGGTAGATCAGAAATATATCAATGATTTTATGAAAGAAACCTTCCATACACCCAATTATTATCTGGGCAAAACCATTGATGTGAAATATGCCGAAATTAACGGGCAGTGGAATATCTCCGGAAAAATGCGGACATTGGGAATACACTGGTCAATGCAACCTACGGAACCCAGCGGGCAAATGCTTACCGGCTCTTGGAGGATGCGCTTAATTTACGTGATACAAAGATTTTTGATACCATTACTGAGGATGGGAAAGAGAAGCGTGTAATCAATAAAAAAGAAACGATGCTGGCACAGCAGAAACAGGACATGATTAAAGACGCCTATAAGGAATGGATATTCAAAGATATTGACCGGAGGGAGGATTTATGTCGGAAATATAATGATCTGTTCAATAGTATCCGCCCCCGTGAGTACGATGGAAGCCATATCCGGTTTGTGGGTATGACCCCGGAAATCACACTGATGTCCCACCAGAAAAATGCGGTTGCCCATATCCTTTATGGGAATAATACACTGCTTGCTCATTGTGTGGGAGCGGGGAAAACTTATCAAATGATAGCGGCAGGAATGGAAAGCAAACGTCTCGGATTAGCACAAAAAAATCTGTATGTGGTTCCCAACCATCTGACCGAACAATGGGGGAGTGATTTCCTGAGACTTTATCCCGGTGCGAATGTTCTGGTATCAACCAAAAAAGACTTTGAGCCGGCTAATCGTAAAAAATTTTGTTCCCGGATTGCTACCGGAGATTATGATGCTATAATCATCGGACACAGCCAGTTTGAGCGGATTCCCTTATCGAAAGAGCGGCAGGCGGCAACCATTGAACGGCAGATTGAGGATGTTACGATGGCAATTGAAGAAGCTAGTATGGAGGAAGGTTCACGTTACACCGTGAAGCAGATGGAAAAGACCAGAAAATCCTTAGAAGCCAGGCTGGAAAGGCTGAACGACCAGACCCGCAAAGATGATGTGGTAACGTTTGAGCAGCTTGGCGTAGACCGCTTATTTGTGGATGAATCACATTTTTACAAAAATATGTTCCTCTATACAAAAATGAGGAATATAGCCGGCATTGCCCAGACCGATGCCCAGAAAAGTTCAGACATGTTCATGAAGTGCCAGTACCTGGATGAGATTACTGGAGGAAAAGGAGTAACCTTTGCGACCGGAACGCCGGTTTCAAACAGTATGGTCGAACTATATACCATTATGCGCTACTTACAATATGACACGCTGCAGAAGTTAGGACTGGGACATTTTGATTCCTGGGCGGCAGCGTTTGGAGAAACAGTGACGGCAATTGAGTTATCGCCGGAAGGAACGGGCTATCGTGCGAAAACACGGTTTGCCCGTTTTTTAATCTCCCCGAGCTGATTGCCCTGTTTAAAGAATCAGCAGATATACAGACTGCCGATATGCTGAACCTTCCGGTTCCGGAAGCAGAGTACATCAATGAGGTATTGCAGCCAAGTGATGAGCAGAAAGAACTGGTCAGTTCATTTGCAGAACGTGCGGAGCTGGTTAGGGGCGGTAGCGTTGCACCTACGCAGGATAACATGCTGAAAATCACCAATGACGGCAGAAAATGTGCCCTTGATCAGCGGCTTATCAATGAGATGCTGCCGGATGCAGAGGACAGCAAAGTCGGCCGGTGTGTAGGGAATACCTTTGATATCTGGAAGGATACTAGACAAAAGCGGTCGGCACAATTGATTTTCTGCGATTTATCCACACCGAAAAATGATGGCAGCTTTAATGTCTATAACGATGTAAAGGAAAAGTTGGTGGAGAAGGGAATCCCACAAGAAGAAATTGCTTTTATCCACGAAGCAAATACAGAGACAAAAAAAGCGGAGTTGTTTGCGAAAGTTCGAGCCGGCCAGGTGCGTATTTTGCTTGGTTCCACGCCCAAGCTGGGGGCAGGCACCAATATCCAGGACAGATTGGTGGCACTCCATCATTTAGATTGTCCCTGGAAGCCTTCGGATCTGGAACAACAGGAGGGGCGTATCTTAAGGCAGGGAAATCAGAATGTGAAAGTGAAAATTTTCCGCTATGTGACAGAAGCAACTTTTGATGCCTATATGTGGCAGATCTTAGAGAACAAGCAGAAATTCATCAGCCAGATCATGACCAGTAAATCCCCCGTCCGGGCCTGTGAGGATGTGGATGATACGGCGCTTTCCTATGCCGAGATCAAGGCACTTGCCACGGGAAATCCCTATATCAAAGAAAAGATGGATTTGGATATTCAGGTCAGCAAGCTAAAGCTGATGAAAGCAAACCATACCAGTCAGAAATACCGGCTGGAAACGGATATCGCCAGAAATTATCCGGTACAGATTTCGGCAGTAAAAGAACGTATTGCCGGGTTAAGGGCGGACGCAGCTGCGGTAAAGCCGGTTCTTAATAAGGACAAAGATAATTTTACCATGACCATTGTTGGCAAAACCTATACCGACCGAAAAGAGGCGGGCACTGCGATTATTGCTGCCTGCGCCGGACTGAAAGCCGTGAATGCCAATGGACAGATCGGGGAATTTCACGGGTTTACCCTGTCTGCAAACTTTGACAGCTTCAATCAGAAGTATATGCTGACCATTAAACGGCAATGCAGCTATCAGATTGAGGTGGGAAAGGATGCCCTGGGTAACCTGCAGCGCATCAGCAATGCCCTGGCAGGAATTGAAGGGAAGCTGGCGGATTCAGAGCAGAAATTAGCGAACCTGCAACAGCAGCTTGCGACCGCCCAGGAGGAAGTGGCGAAGCCCTTTCAGAAAGAAACGGAGCTGACGGAAAAGATGGAACGGCTTGCGGAACTTAATTCCCTGCTTAACATGGATGAGAAAGAACCCTCGGAGGCATTGGGAATAGAGGGAGATGTGGCGGAAGTTGCAGACCGTCCGAAGAAAGCGGTGACAATGGCCGGGCGGGCAGCCGATGCGGTCAGGACAGCGGACGGTATGCCAAAGCCGTCTATACTTGGAAAGCTGAAAGAAAGGCAGGAACAACATGCCGGTGGGCAGGATGCCAGGGAAAAGCCGGCAAGAAAAAATGAACAGTCACTATAATAGTCTGCCACCACGTCAGGTTACCGGCGTGGTGGTGTATTTTTTAGGAGGTTACGATGGCAGAAAATAGGCAAGAGCAGATGAAGGAGATTACAGAGCGGCTGGAGCAAGGGGTAAAAGAGTTATTTACTTCGGAAATGTACACTAAGTATTTAAAAACCATGTCGCAATTTCATAATTATAGTTTCAACAATACACTTTTGATTGCGATGCAGAAACCAGATGCAACACTGGTGGCAGGTTATCAGGCATGGCAGAAGAAATTTGAGCGTCATGTAAAACGTGGTGAGAAAGGGATACAGATCATTGCCCCGGCACCAATCAAAGAAAAGCAGGAGATGAAGAAAATCGATCCGGAGACACAGGAGCCGGTGCTTCGACCGGACGGGCAGCCGGAAACGGAGGAAGTGGAAATCGTAATTCCAAGGTTTCGGGCTACGACGGTATTTGACGTAGCCCAGACAGAAGGAAAACCACTGCCGGAGATTGATACGCCGGAGCTGATGGGAAGCGTGGAGAACTTTGAAATTTTTATGGATTCCATTGAGACTATTTCCCTTGCGCCGATTCGGTTTGCAAAGATGGATAGTGATACTAAGGGGTACTATCACCAGATTGATAAGGAAATCGTCATCCAGGAGGGAATGAGCCAGAGCCAGACGATGAAAACCGCCGTTCATGAAGTGACCCATGCCATGCTCCATGACCGGGAGCTGATGAAGGAGTCAGGTGAATGGAAAAGCCAGATGACCCGTGAGGTAGAAGCTGAAAGTGTTGCTTACACGGTATGCCAGTATTTCGGACTGGATACTTCGGATTATTCCTTTCCCTATATCGCCGGCTGGAGCAGCCATATGGAAATGAAGGAATTGCGTGCTTCTATGGACACGATCCGCAAAACGGCGGGGGAATTTATCGAGATCATGACGGAAACCATGCAAAGCCTTATGAAGGAAAATACTATAGACAGGACAAATGAAGAATTATTACTGAATGGCGCAGAGAACCGATATGGTATATATCAGATTGATCATGACGGCAAGGGGCGAGAGTACCTTTTTATGAACATGGATTTTGTAAACGGACAAGGGCTGACAGTAGACCGCTCTGATTACCAGCTGATATATAGTGAGGTGTTGGAAGATTCGGGTACACTGGATTCCTTATATGAGAAATTTAATATGAACCATCCCGCTGATTATACCGGGCACTCTTTGTCGGTAAGTGATGTGGTGGTGCTTCAGCGTGGCGGCGAAATAAAAGCCTACTATGTGGATAGCTTTGGATTTACAGAGCTTCCGGAGTTTATCCGGCAGAATGAAAAAGAACAGATTATGGAGAATACCGATGAAAATACGGATTCTAAGTTGGGTGTACAGCAGCCAGATGCGGCAGAACCTCAAATCGGTAAAGCATTAGAAGGCCCGGATATTCCAGTCTATAGATATTCCGGTACTTTTGCCAGTGAGCATATGGAAGCACACTGGTATCGTATGTCCATGAGAGCCAATATAGCTTGCAAAGAAGCTATTGAAGGGGCGATTGCGGAGAATTTTGATGGACTGCATTTAAACCATGATGTTGTAAATCCCGTATTTAAAGCATTTGGTCAGGAGCGGGTGGAATATGTCCTTGCTAATACGGTGCAGCGGCTGGAAAGCGATGGGCGGTTTTCCATTGATAATAAGAAATGGGCACAGACATTTTCGATAGGTGCAGATTTGGATGACTTTGGTGGTGACAGGCGTAATGAGTTTATAGTAAACAGTCACCCGGCAGTGCTTGGCGGCTTCATTGGGCTTGCCAGGAAAGCAATCTTGGAAATGGACGCACAGAAAGAAGTGGTGCAGCGGAAAGAAGCGGTTAGCCGATACATTGACGGATATTATGTGGTAGTGGATTTACAAAAGAAAGGTACACTCGATATTTATAAATATGTGGATATGGAGGAAGCACTACAGAAATATTTTTCACTGCCAAATGATAAGGTAAAAGCATTTGGAATTGAAAATAGTGAACCAATGAATGGCAGTCTGGACTTTATCCAGTGTAAATGGAATTGACACCATGATAGAAGATTTTCGTAAGGTGAGAGGTTGGGATAATCCTGAAATCATGGATGCGGTTAAGGGGATCGAGCTGGCACTTGAAAACCATGATTCAGAAATTGCTTACCAGGCAGGCGATAAATATATCACGATCCAGACCGTTGATGATGGATATGACTACACATTTTATGACCAGAATTTCCGAGGATTGGATGGTGGTGTTTATGATGATCCGGATACACCAATAAAGGCGGCATTAGAAGAAATTCTCTCAGACGAGGGCATTGATGCGGCTGAGTGTAAAGTGATTCCTTATGATAGTTTGCAGGAACAGGTGGAAGAAATACAACAGCAGGAGTTCAGGAAAGGTTTGTCTGTGCCCGATAAGACTGAAACAGTAGTGGCGGGGGCAGAACCAAAAATTAGTTTTTATGTAGCAGAATGCATGGAATTTCCGGTGTTAGGGGAGTTTCACGAGAATCTGTCACTGGATGAAGCGATGGAGCTGTACGACCGTATTCCGGAAGAACGGATGAATGGCATTAAGGGGATTGGTTTTTGCCTGGAAGATGGAAGTATGTATGATGGTAATTTTGAACTCATGAGTGGCGGACGGATTTTAAAGGATATCATCAATGATATTCCCCACTACCAAGAAAGCCCATTGGTTCAAAAAGCAATTACGGATATGGAGATGCTTCTTTCAGAACAAGAAAAGCGAAGCCAAAAAGCTGCTGAAACAGAAAAAGACATATCACGGGGGACGGGTAAAAAGCAGTCGGTTTTAAATGCATTGCGGGAGCGGCAGACTAAGCTGAAAGCACAAGAACAGTCAGGAGAACAAGCGAAAACGCAGGAAAAGAAGAAAGGAGATCCGGAATTATGATGGATAGATTTGAAGAAAATGAGATGATACTTATGGCGATGTTCCAAAAGGAAAATCGCCGGCAGACCATAGTGGATATCAGCGCGGTTATCCCATTTATTTCAGATGATGTCGAGATGCTTTCCCTTGTGAGCCAGACATTGGGGAAAATGGAGCATTTGTCCGATGAAGCGTTTTTAAAGTTGGATTTGGAACTGTATAAAGAGCAGATTGTGGAGGAACAATCATGACTGGAAACCAGTTTGCAGTCTATCAGCTAAGGCAGTCACCGGAAACAAGAAAAATGCGGTTCCAATCTTATGGGGCGTTGCAGGAAAAGGGAATCCAGATACGATATGAGAACTATGAGCAGGTGTATCTGGGGCAGATGCAGCCGGCAGATTCACCGGACAGTATTAAGGATCGCTTTCGCAAACAGCTTCCCAGGACATTCAAAGGACATGCCATCAGTGTAAGCGATGTGCTGGTATTGAATCGGGATGGTGTCGTGACTTCTTATTATGTAGAAAAAGAAGGATTTATTGTGCTGGCAGGCTTTATCCGGAATGGTTCTTCCAGCTCGCTGATTTCATTTGAAACGACAGGTTTTCATATAGAAGGGAAAAGGGGAAGCTGGCTTGCTATTGACAGTATTATCATAGATGGCCAAGAGTTCTTTCTTATGGAGCATGAAAAATATGGAGCAGACGGAACCTGTGTGGTTTTGGATGCGGCAGGGAAGCTAATTGCAGACAGCGTTTATAATGGCTTTGATCAGTTAGTTCAGCAACGGATTAAAGACTATCTTAATCCACCGATATCGGTGCCAGAGCCGGTTAAGCAGGGTAAGCAGCCGTTAGAGGATTGGCAGAAGTATATGGAGAATGGGGAATATCTTCGTAGTTCAGAAATGTCGGAAGAGCAAAATTACAACATGATTGATGGCAGACGTAATAATGCTGCCCCTAAAAAGACAGAAAGAACATCGGTGCTGGCGAAACTGCGTCAAAGACAGGCAGGCATTGCAGCACAAAGAGGAAATGACGTACCGCAAATAAAGATAACCCAGGATGCAGAAAGCGTCGGTGATATGGAGCGTGGACGAAAATAAGTAATCAGACGATTAGCCGATCTGGAAGATATCTGGGGAAGAAGAGCATAACCCGTAATTGAGAAGGAAGATGTGCGCATAATAGGCGGCATCTTCCTTTTTTGGTGCAGAATTAAGTTATAGCAGGTCGTTGTTATAAACCATTAAACTGGCGCATGACATTTTTACGCTTTGCTTTTGCTCGTCCGATAGCGTGCCCCACAGTAGCAATACTTCTTTTTGCTCAGAAGAAAGTGCGATTGCTTCACCATCATCGGCAAAGAATTGGGCGAGCGTTATACCAAATGCTCGGCAGATTGCTTCAATGGTGGGAAAAGTTGGGGCATTGTTACGTTTGAATAAATGTGAGATTGTAGATTGAGGCAGTTCAGCTTCTTTCGCCAGTCGATATTCCGACCACTCCTTCTCTTCCATAAGTGATTTGATTCGTTCTTTTACATCCATTTGATTACCACCTCCTATGCAACTATTATAGTTTCCAAAAGCGTATCAATATAGTTGCAATAGGTCTTGAATATATATCGCAAAAATACTATAATGATAGCGAAGGCATAAATTATCATTTTACGAATGAGGTAAAGACAATGAGTAAAGGAAAAGACTACACACATATTTTTAATCAGATTGCGATAAAAAATCATACAACAGTGGCAGAAGTGCGCCGTGAAATGGAGCTTGCTATTCGAATGGCGTTTGGAAACCCTGACCCTAAGATACAGGATGCCTGGGCTAAGATACCATATAAAGGAGCAGAGCCAACACCGGAAGAAGTCATTACATATGTTATGAATCAGGCAAGAAAGGGCAATAAGGACGTGCTGCCAGGGCAATCTTTACAGTAGTAGTATGAAATGTATACGGTGAAAAATCAAAACTATCCCCAGCTGATCGTAAGGTAAGCTGGGGATAAGTCGTATCAAGAAATGTCTTGTTTTTTCTGCTGTTTTGGCTGCTTGGGATGTGGATTTCCTAAGATTGTATCTACATTAGAGCAGACCGTATGTAATTCTTTTTGAAAATCACGACAATATTGATATTTCTCTTGCTGACGTTTTTTCTGTGCCAAAAGTTTGCCCTTTTCCTCTTTCAGATATTTCATAGAAGGCAGCTTTCCATCACTGGACTTATCTTTCAAAAACTTGGCCGCTGTTTCATAAAGTTTTATTTCCGCAGAATGTTCCTGCCGGAATTTCCCTTTGTTTTTGGACTTGCAAAATTCAAAATAGACAGACTTATTTGCAAGGTATTGACCAGTATAATGAATTTGCTCGTTTATTTCACGTAGTCTGTTCTCCGTAGATTTAAGTGCTTTGCGGGCAATAGAAGTCTGTTCTTTGGCTTCGATTAATGTTTGGTCTATTTTTTCTTTGGTATTATAACCATGCTCCTGTACGTAGGAAATGGTTTTGGCCATTTCTTTTAAATTGGAGAGTTTGACTTTCTGTGCATAAGCTTGGCTTTGCTGGGTCTTTATGCTTTGCTGTAAATCTAAAATTAGTCGTAAATCAGATTTGATAAATATAATAGCAATTGGATCTGCGTCTTTAAATCCAGAATTACGTTCTGCAGAAGTAATTGGTTTTTGGGTATCTTCTCTGTTTTCAGAATCATTCTTATTGCTTTCTTTTATGAGGACATTTTTCTCAAATAGGTTAAGCAGATATTCGTTCTCATAGAGGGTTCCCAGGCTCCGGCCAGTAATCGGTTTATTGCGTTCTGGATGAAGATAGCTGAATCGGCCACGGCTAATTTTTAAGGTGATCTTAAATTTTGTTGAAAGGATTTTCTGAAATTCTTGCAGGTTACAGGCAGACCTTGCAGCATCCTCAATCGAGATACGTAAATAATCTTTCTCCGTTTGGAATTTTGTTTTGCGGGGTGTTATACCATCTGCAATGATATGGCTGTTGCGTTCATCCAGTTTCTTTTGTCCACGGCGATTTGCCCAATATTCTTTTTCTGTAATCTTTCGTTTGGCTGGGGTGAGCAGATCTACCTGGTACAGATTTTCTCTATGACACATATTCATGACAGACTGCTTCAAATGAACCAGATATTTTTTTGTCAGGTGGTGTTTATTACCGGCACGGGAATCGCAGGGGCGTTCCATAAAGTCCTGCCGCTCCACATCAAACTTTCGTAGACTGTTAATTACAATATGTATGTGGATGTTACCGCTTCCGTTGTGACCGTCTGTATGAGTACAGACCAGAGCCTGGTGGCCAGGAAAGTTTTTTTCGGCATATTCCAGTCCGAGCTGCTGTGCCCGTTCTCCGGTCAGACCCTTCTCGTCCCTGTCTTTTGGATCGAAACTGATGATATAGTGGTGGGATTTTATTTCGTCATAATTTTGATTTTTGTGATAATGGGCATTTAGCTCATTGCACTCTACATCAAAAGTAAAGGGATCGCAGTTGATTCCGTCCATACAATATTCATCCCTAAGTATCATTTTCCCATTTTCATCTAAGATCGGTTTTCCGGTGGACTCATCGTGTTGAAAATTCAAATATCGTTGTGCTTCTCCATAATCTGCATTTTTACTTGTTATGTGTTTCAATATTGCCATGAGAACACCCTCCGGGTATATCTGTATGCCATTCGGCAGTAGCAAGGAAATCTCCTGCCATTTTTATGACTTCGTATTTCATTTCGTAGATTGCTGCTATACATTGGTTGATGTCCTTACGCATTTCCCCTGAGTGAATGCCGCCCTGGTTAAAGTGTCGGGCGATTTGATTTAGATTACTTCCAATCTTGCCAAACTCTGCAATTAGCTTTTTCAGTTCGGGCACATCTGCCACTACCTCATATTTCGCAATTATCCGTTTATTCATGAGCTGTTTCCTTACATACTCTGCGATAGGGAGATGTGTGGCATTAGCTCCATTGCTGATAATCTCATATTCTGTATCATTCAGGCGAAGCATGATGTGATGATTGCGCTTTAGTTCTTTTTCTTTCTTAGGTCTTGCCATAATTTTTCAATCCTTTCTCGTGCCGGTTGCTACCGACACGCTGCGACTATTTACAATAGGAGCCAACACCACACATGTGAAGAATGTGTGGCAACCGAGGGAATGGGGAGCGGAATCCCCATCAAGTTGGCACTGTAACCAAAAGTCACGAAGTGAGTTTTGAGTTACTTGGGCGAATCTTGCTCTGAAAGAGAAATAAAGTCTCTATATAAGTAAAGCCAATTATAAGGAAGAACTGACACCTTCAAAAAATAAGGCAAAATTGTTGTTTGACACATAGATAGGCACGTGATAAACTTAACCGAATAAGTGTAAAAGTGGTTGGAGGTTCTTTATGGCAAAGAAGCGAGTTACAATGAAAGATGTCGCAGAGGCTGCCGGTGTTTCAAAGGCAACGGTTTCTTATGTTTTAAACTATTCGGAAAAAGAGAAGATAAGCCATGAGACAAGAATGAGAATATTTGAAGTCGCAAATAATTTGAAATATGTTCCAAACATGAATGCCAGATCATTGTCATCGCAAAAGAATTTTCTTGTCGGCATCATAGTTAATGTGGAGACAGCAAATAAGCGGAGTAAGCTTTATCAGTATTATGATTTATCCGTAGAAATACAAAGAGAGTTAAATCGCTTGGGATATGATGTTCTTTTTTTGCAGACAAAAGAAGTAGAAAGAGATATTACAATTAGTCAGCGCCGTTCTCTTGATGCAGTATTTATCATGGATATGAAAGAAACGCTATTGAAGACTATCGCAAACAAATTCTTTGTCCCGGCTATTTTTATAGATGGGTATGTTGATGATCCGGTTTTCTGTAAAGTGGTCTCAGACTCGGATGCCATTTTAAAACGGGCAAAGGAGCAACTGGGAGATGATTTTTATGTTGTTATGGAGGATTACTCCAATAAGAGCTTATATGATAATGTGCAACGAATGGTGAAATCGGAGGATATTTTTATTAATCGTTCGGATTGTGATTTAATTGGTTTTTTGCAGAAACACATGAATCAAAAAGGATTGGTAGTAGGTGAGATTCTAGGGATGCAGGTAGAAAATTATGTGGATAATCGAAATTTGTCGGTAGTAGTACATTCTGAAAAAGAGAGTATGCTTTTACCAGATACCAAAAGAATTATTGTTAGTAATCGGCAGAAAGCAATAAAAGCTGTAGATGTCATGGATAAACTTCTAAAACTTGACGAGCCTGATAAAGTTGAACGGGTAACACTGATTGGGCCAGAGTGAGAAAGAAAGTGCTATAAATGTAAGGAAATCGTGAAATGTACTAAAAATCACGATTTTCTTTTTTTTAATAGAAAAAAATTTAAGTGCTAAACAAATATAAGTGAAGTTTAAAAACGTAATATTATAGGGGCGGTTTAAGACGGTAGGGATTGCTTAACGATTTTCTATTAAGTAAAAATAGAAAAATATATACAAATTATCGTTTGTAAAAAGTGATGAAAATGTTAAAAACGCACAAAAAGGGATTGCCTAGTTGATTAAAAAGAGCTATAATACAGTTACCTAACCGGTTAAGTTATAAGACGAAATATGAAGAGCAAAAGGATTGATTAATCAAAAATATTATGAAAGAGGATGGGAGGAAGGATGAAAGAGAAAGCACTAATATCCTCAATATTTATTTGGGGAAGTGGACAGTTCTTAATATGTAAGCAAAAAATTAAAGGCCTTGTGATATTTTGCTTACAGTTACTTTTTTTTGGAACAGAACTGCTAAGTGGATATTGGATAGAGTATCTGCAAGGATTAATTCCGGATTTTTCTATTCGGTTACATGGTGGTTTTTTTACAAAGGGACTTTGGGGACTTGTAACATTAGGTGAAAAAGCCGGAGGGAAGTCAGGAGATCATTCGACCATGCTTCTCATCAATGGAGTAATTGCTATCATCGTCTTGTTGATAGTTCTGGTTGTCTATATCTGGAATCTAAAAGATGCTTGGCAATCGGCGAAGCAGCTTGAGAGAACCGGAGTATATGAAGCATCTATTACATATTTGAAGAAAAGTTATAGTAAAAACTTCCCCTATTTTATTTTGGTTCCTATCGGAATCGGTTTTATTTTTGTGGTGGTCATGCCGATTATTTTTACATTCTTAACGGCATTTCTTAATTATAATCGAGATCATCTGCCACCGGGACAGTTGCTCAGCTGGGTTGGGTTCGGGAATTTTAAAAAGTTATTTACAGTACCGATATGGTCACATACATTTGTAAAAGTGTTGGGTTGGACTATTATCTGGACATTGGCATCTACTTTCTCAACATACTTTTTAGGAATGTTTCAGGCACTGCTCTTAAACCACAAGGCAGTCAAGCTTAAAAGGTTGTTCCGAACCATATTGATTTTGCCATGGGCAATACCCCAGATGGTTACATTATTAGTTTTCCGGAATATGCTGAATGGACAGTTTGGGCCAATTAATCAATTTCTGCTGGACATGGGCTTGATCTCAAGTAATATACCATTTTTATCTGATCCTGTAATGGCAAAGATAACCGTAGTTCTGGTAAGTTTGTGGCTGGGATTTCCGATGTTTATGGTAATGATGCTGGGGGTATTATCAAACCTCGATCAATCACTTTATGAGGCGGCTTCTATCGATGGTGCAAATAGTGCGCAGCAGTTTGGGAAGATTACATTACCATTAGTTTTCCGGGCGACAACACCGAATCTTATTATGAGCATGGCAGCTAATTTTAATGGCTTTGGGTTGATTTACTTCCTCACCCAAGGAGGGCCGACAAATAATAGTATGCAGTTTGCAGGTGACACCGATATACTGATATCCTGGATTTATAAATTGACGTTAAATCAGCAGATGTATGATATTGCGGCGGTTATGAGTGTGATTTTATTTTTTATCATTGGTATTGTTTCGTTTTGGAATTTTAGACGAACGACATCATTTAAAGAATTATAGGAGGGGAGCAGAGATGAAGAAAAAAATTGTAGCTATTTTGGTGAACCTTGAACTGATTCTTATGTCGTTAGTTGTACTTGTGCCGGTTATCTGGATTATTTTATCCGCATTCCAAAAGGGAAGTGGTGCGGGAAGTATCACGTTTTCAGGATTAACATTGGCCAATTTTAAAAAATTATTCGAAACAACAAATTATAAACTATGGTTTTTTAATACATTACAAATTGCTGTGATCAGTACCGTTTTGTCGGTGGTATTAATTATGCTGACAGCTTGGATTATGTCCAGATTCAACTTTAGAGGGCGGAAAACAAGTTTGATGACCATCATGATTTTGTCAATGTTTCCAACTTTCCTATCAATGACTGCAATATATACCTTGTTTTTGACATTAGGTCTGGTTGGCAAGCCGATCTCCATCATCATTGTTTATGCAATAGGGGCGATCCCTTATAATACCTGGTTGGTTAAAGGCTATCTGGATGGTATTCCCCAAGCGATTGATGAAGCAGCTTATATTGACGGATGTACCAGAGGGCAGACGTTCCGGAAAATTGTCATTCCAATGGCAAAACCGATTATTACATATTGTGCAGTAGCGCAATTCATGAATCCCTGGATGGATTATATATTACCCAACATTTTATTGTCCAGCGATAAAAGCAGAACATTAGCAGTCGGTCTGTTTGCATTAATTAACGGACGGGAGAGTACAAACTTTACAATATTCGCAGCTGGTGCAGTATTGGTTGCGATTCCAATAACAATTGTATTTATTATATTTCAAAAGTATCTGGTGCAGGGAGTTGCATCTGGTGCAGATAAAGGTTAAGGAGGAAAAAAGTATGAAATTAAGAAGAGTAGCAAGTTTATTTTTAGCGGCAACATTATTGATGGGGTCATTGAGTGGTTGTGCGAAGAGAGAGATCCCAACTGAAGAAAAGAATGCAGAGGAAAGTACAGAGAATCAAGCGGCAGGAGAATTGGAGCCGGAAGAAGGTGCTAAACTCATCTATTGGACTGCCAGTGGAGATTTAGAATATGGTAAAGCGATTGCCAAAGAATTTGAAGAAAAATATGGCGTTCCGGTAGAGGTTCAGGAGAGTGGTATGGATACAGTCAATAAAATGATGTTGGACGGACCGGCAGGAAATGGTGCGGATGTGTTTATGGCTGCCCATGACTTTTTCTCTACAGCCAAAGATGCAGGGATTTTAATGCCGCTGGAAGAAACCGTTGCCGGCAACATCCGTAATGAGGTTAGTGAGGTGGCCGTGAGGACGGTTGAAGACGGAAGTGATCTTTATGGTGTTCCGGTATCAATCGAAACCTACGCTCTGCTTTACAATAAAAAACTTGTGACTGGTGAACCTGCATCTACGATGGAACAAATAGCCGAGGAAGCAAAAGCGTATAACAGTGAGTCTGAAAATAAGTTTTGGTATCTGACAGTGCCTACAGATGGTTTTCCGGCGTACTCATACTTAAGTTTAGATGGATTTGAACTTTTTGGAAAAGATGGAAATGACAATGATAACCCAGGTTTTGATACGCCGGAGTTTGAAAAGGGACTTGAAAGAATTGCAGCCTTAAAAGAGATGCTGCCAATTAAAGCAGATGACTTAAAGATGGAAACGATGTCACTACTGGAGCAGAATTTTAGAGATGGAAAAACCGCATATTATCCCATCGGGCCATGGTTGGTGAAATCATTAAAAGAAGAAAACGTAGATTTTGGGGTGACTTCTCTGCCAACTTTAGATGGAAAACAGATGAAATCGTTCGGAATTGTACAAAATGCCCATGTTTCTACTTATACAAAGTATCCAAAAGCGGCGCAGTTATTTGCAGAATATCTGGTTTCCGAAGAAGCAGCGGCTACGTTGTACAGCACTGTTTATAAAATAACATCAAGAAAAGATATTTCTAATGTTGAGGGGCTTAAAGATGACGAAGCACTTAGTGTTTATGCAGAGGCGTTTGAAAATGCGGTACCGATGCCGTCAGTTAAAAGGATGTCTTATTACTGGACGATTATGCAGAGCGTACTGAACTCCGTATTTGATGGAAAAATGACACCGGCAGAAGGTGCAGCAAAGGCACAGAGTGATTTCAATGATCTGGTAACCAGTGAATAGAGGAGAAAGTTATGAATTTTGCAGCAATAATACATGAGACAAAAAGTGCTCTTTCTTACGCATACGATAAAGACACATTGCATATTCGGCTAAAGACTGCAAAAGGCGAAGTGGATAAAGTAGAATTACTTGCTGTTGATCCGTTTAATTGGATTCCCCGTAACGATGGAACACCCGTGTATGATTTTGATAAGAAATCTATCCAGCATATATTCATGGAAAAGGAGCAGGTAACAAAAGACTATGACTGCTGGTTCGCAGAAGTGAGTGAAATTGTCTGGAAGCGTACCAAATATTGCTTCATTGTTGAAAATGAGAATGAAAAATATATGATCGGCAGCCATGACCGCATTCCCTATACCGATGATGAAAGCAGCATATACAATTTGTTCAACTATTTTAATTATCCTTACATTAATGAGGAGGATATTTATACAGCTCCAGACTGGGTATCTGATACTATTTGGTATCAGATATTCCCAGAAAGATTTTGTAACGGTTCGCCAAACGACGGGAGAGACTTGTTGCCCTGGGGCAGCGATGAAATGGATGGTGCAGATAAGAAGTTCGGGGGCAATTTGCAGGGGATTATTGACAAATTAGATTATATTGAATCCGCAGGATTTAATGGAATTTATCTGACACCAATTTTTGAATCGCCCAGTTCACATAAATATGACACAACTGATTACTTCAAAATAGATCCCGGAATTTGGTGACAATGAAACCTTTGGCATACTTGTCGAAGAAGCACATAAGCGTGGCATTAAGGTTATGCTTGATGCAGTTTTTAATCACTGCGGATTTTACCACCCGTTTTGGCAGGATGTACTGAAGTATGGAAAAGAGTCAAAATATTTTGATTGCTTTTATGTCCTTGATCCGGGTAAGCCTTTGGTTCAGGGAGAGATAGAAGATGGAGTGCCCGCTCAGGTTTACAGAGACAGTTTGAATTACCGTACCTTTGCCTATACTCAGGCAATGCCTAAGTGGAATACAAGCAACCCTATTGTAAGAGAGCATTTATTTGATGCGGCCTGTTATTGGATTGAGAATTATCATATTGATGGTTGGCGGTTGGATGTATCCAATGAAGTTTCGCATGAATTTTGGCGGGAGCTGCGAAAAAAAGTGAAAGCTGCCAAATCTGATATTTATATACTGGGTGAAAATTGGGATAACTCTTATCCATGGCTTGAAGGAGATCAATTTGATGCAGTGATGAATTATGAGTTTGCGATACCAGTATGGGATTATTTCCGACCGGCAGAGAGGATGAAGCCGGGGTATGATGTGAAAGAGTTCCGTTATGCGATTGGTAAGCTTTTAACTGATTATCCGAAGCATGTAACCAGAAATCTCTTTAATCTTCTGGATAGCCATGACACAGAACGGATTCTAAATGTAGCAGGGGGAAATGAAGCATTAGCGAAACTGGCATATATCTTTTTTGTTTACCTATCCAGGCTCACCATGCGTATTCTATGGCGGAGAAATCGGTATGGGCGGAGGAGAGCATAGCAACAGGCAATGCATGATCTGGGAAGAGGAGCAGCAAAACACGGATATGTTCTCGCTGATTAAAAGACTATCCGCTTTGCGAAAGCAGCATGAGAGTTTTCGGGATGTTTCTTTCGAATGGATTGATAGAGAGAGTAAAGCAGATGTTGTGTTTTATAGAAAAAGCAGTACGAATGAGATGCTATATGTCATTTTGAATAAAGCAGACGTGGAGACGAACGTTTTATTACCGGAAGATTTGAAAAATTCTAAAGTAAGAGAGTGCTTATCGGGAGATATGATTGCACTTGAATCAGAAATATGCCTTGATCCATTTGGATACAGATTGTTTTTGAGGCAGATATAAGAATGTATCACCAGAAAGGATTTTTAATGAAGGATAGATTGAACCAAATTATTCAAACAAAGTATAAAAAAGATCTGCATGATTGCAGTAATGAAGAGATATACAATTCGCTTTTATGCTTAACCAAGGAGACAGCACGTGACAAGCCTGCTATTACAGGTGAGAAAAAATTATATTATATCTCAGCAGAATTTTTGATTGGCAAGTTGTTATCAAACAATATGATCAACCTTGGTATCTATGAGGATATAGATAAAATTCTTAAAGAAGCTGGCAAAAGCCTGACAGAAATAGAAGATGCAGAGCCAGAACCGTCACTGGGAAATGGCGGTCTTGGACGGCTGGCAGCCTGCTTTCTTGATTCTATTGCAACATTGGGACTCAGTGGTGATGGCATCGGTCTGAATTACCATTATGGATTATTTAAGCAGATATTCAAAGAACATAAACAATATGAGGAGAAGAATCCATGGATCACCGATCAGAGCTGGTTGACAAATACGAATATTGCTTTTGATGTTAAATTCAAGAATTTCACGTTGAGATCCAAATTATATGATATTGATATTCCGGGATATGGCAGCGGAATCAACAAACTGCATTTATTTGATATTGAAACTGTCAATGAGGCAATTGTGAATGAAGGTATTGCATTCGATAAAGAGAATATTAAAGAGAATTTAACGTTGTTTCTTTATCCTGATGACAGTGACCGTGCTGGCCATTTGCTGCGTATCTACCAGCAATACTTTATGGTCAGCAATGCAGCCCAGTATATTCTGAAAGAGATGGATGATAAAGGTTATTCCCTGGATGATTTGGATAAGCATGTAGTGATTCAAATCAATGATACGCATCCGTCGATGGTTATACCGGAATTAATCCGTTTGCTGCAGATGCGGGGAATGTCATTTGATCAAGCTGCCGGTGTAGTTTCAAAAACTTGTGCTTACACGAATCATACAATTTTAGCAGAAGCGCTGGAAAAGTGGCCGGTCGAATATCTGGAAGAGGTGGTTCCGGATTTATTGCCTATCATTTATGAGTTAGACCGCAGAATAAAAGAAAAATACAGTGATGAAAAAGTGGATATTATTGATAAGCAAAAAAGGGTTCATATGGCTCATATGGATATCCATTATGGATTTAGTGTAAATGGTGTTGCAGCTCTGCATACAGATATTCTAAAGACCTCTGAGTTAAAGCCGTTTTACGACTTGTACCCTGAAAAGTTTAATAATAAGACCAATGGGATTACCTTCCGCCGCTGGCTAATGCACTGTAATCCCAAGTTGAGCAGTTATATTTCAAGCCTTATTGGTGAAGCGTGGAAGCAGGATGCCGAGAAGCTGGAGATGCTTATGCAGTATGTTGATGATTCGGAAGTGATCCAAAAGCTTTTGCAGATCAGATCAGAGAACAAGAAGGAGCTGAAACAGTTTCTTATCAATACTCAGGGGATTGAAATTGATGAAGAGTCTATTTACGACATTCAGATTAAAAGACTGCATGAATACAAGCGCCAGCAGATGAATGTCCTTTATGTGATATATAAGTATAAACAGATCAAAGCAGGAAATATACCGAAGCGTCCAATCACTGTGATTTTTGGTGCAAAAGCAGCACCGGCATATGTCTTGGCAAAGGATATTATCCATTTGATTTTGTGCCTGCAAGAGTTGATTAATAGTGATCCAAGTGTTAGTAAACATCTGAAAGTAGTTATGATAGAAAACTATAACGTAACAAAGGCGGCAAAACTCATTCCAGCTTGTGACATATCAGAACAGATATCCCTTGCGTCAAAAGAAGCGAGTGGGACGGGAAATATGAAATTTATGCTGAACGGAGCAGTGACGCTGGGAACATTAGATGGAGCAAATGTGGAGATTCGTGATCTTGTAGGTGAAGAGAATATATGTATCTTCGGTAAGTCAAGTGAAGAAGTGATTTCACTTTATGAAGAACAAACATATGATCCTGGAAAGTTGTATCAGGAGGATGCCCTTATCCAGGAGCTTGTTGATTTTATCATTGACAAGCAGTTGATTAAGATTGGTGACCCGGAAAACCTGTGTAGACTTTATAAAGATTTGATCAGTAAGGATTGGTTTATGGCTCTGCTGGATCTTAAAGACTATATTGCCGCAAAAGAAACAGCATTGGCACAATATGAAGATCGGGAAGCCTGGGGAAAGATGATGCTGGTCAATACCGCAAAGGCCGGATTTTTCTCTTCGGACAGAACGATTAAGCAATATAATCAGGATGTTTGGAAATTGAACCAGTAATATAAAACGACAGGAATATATGGATAAAGGCCGGCAGATTCAATGCGGGCCTTTTCTAAAGCATAAACGGAAATGAGGATTGATGAATGAAGAAAAATGGTGTTTTGCTGCCTTTATCGTCGCTGCCATCGAAAAACGGAATTGGCAGCATGGGTAAAGAAGCGTATGAATTTATAGATATTTTAAAAGAAAATGGTATTCAAATATGGCAGATTCTACCGTTGAATCCGGTGGGGTTTGGAAACTCCCCATATCAACCGTATTCTTCTTTTGCGGGAGATGAAATCTATATTAGCTTGGAACATCTGTATGAAATAGGTCTTTTATCTGAGAGACCAAAATGTTATCGAGCAAAATGTGACCGGGTTTATTATGAATTGGTTAGGGAAAAGAAGAATCAATATTTGAGAAGTGCTTTCGCAAGATTTGAAAAAGATGCGCAGTATGAAGAATTTGCTAGTCAGGATTGGGTGTATATGTATGGTGTTTTCCGGGCTTTTAAGCGGGAGAATCAAAATAAATGTTGGAATGAATGGAGTCAGGATCAAAAGATGTGGCCGGAAAATAGGGCGTTGGATCTCAATTCATATAAAGAAGAAATTGAATACCAGATGTTTTTACAGTATCTTTTCTACTTACAATGGCTAAAATTGAAAGACTATGCAAGGCAGTCGAACGTTCAGATTATGGGTGATATTCCTTTTTATGTTGGAGTCGATTCTCTGGATGTCTGGGCGGATAAGAAAAGTTTCTTACTGGATGATAAGGGGTGCCCAAAATTCATTGCAGGAGTTCCGCCGGATTATTTTAGCAGTACCGGCCAAAGATGGGGAAATCCAATTTATAACTGGGACTACTTAAAAGAGAAAAACTACGATTTTGGTCAAAGCGTTTCGGCTATAACAGCAAGCTTTTTGATATATTAAGAATTGATCATTTCCGGGCATTTGATACATATTGGAAGATTCCGGTCAGTTGTCCGACAGCAGTCGAAGGAGAATGGTTGGAAGCACCTGGAGATGAGGTACTGACATTGTTATTAAAACAGTATCCTGACTTAGAAATTGTTGCAGAAGATTTGGGCGATTTAAGAAAAGAAGTAATTGAGCTAAAAGAGCGATACCAACTGAAAGGAATGAAAATTCTTGAATTTACGTTGGATACTACCGGTAAGTATGCCAGGGATATTTTTATGGGTACTGATAATACAATCGTATATACTGGCACTCATGACAATGAAACCTTATCTTCCTGGTACTGTAATCTCAGTGCGGCAAAGAAGCGGAAAATCAAGCGTTTTCTAGCTAGAGAAGGCTATCGGAATGGCTCACCTATGGAACGTATCATTGCATATGCACTAAACAGTACCGCAGAATATACGATTATACCGATGTGGGATGTATTGGGACTAGGGAAAGCGGGACGCCTTAATACGCCGGGAACAGTAGGAAGTCCTAATTGGGAGTGGAAAATGAATGATTTTAAAACTGCAAGAAAAAAACTGCATACTTGGAAAAGGATGATAAAGCTTAAGGCTTAGGAGGAGATATATGGATTTTTTCGGCTGTAATACATAAAACATCAGAACAGATGAGTTACGCTTTAAATGAGGATGAGCTGGTTGTAAACATCAAAACCGGATATGACGTAAAGCAGGTTTATATACATTATGGTGATCCTTTTGAAGCGGGAATTTTAGGTGGTAAGGAAACCTGGAAAGGAAAGCGTGAGGAGGTTTGTTTTAAAAAGAACCTAAAGCACCATGTTTGGTGGACAACAACTCTTAAACCAGCTTTTAAACGCTGTAAATATTATTTTGAATTACGAACAGAAGACGAAGTTAATTACTATTTTGAAGATGGATTTCTTACAGAAGAGCAATTAGCGCTAAGCGGAAAAATGCTGCAATGTTTTATTGTTCCGTGGATGAACCCAGCGGATGTAAATACTACTCCCGATTGGGTAAATCAGACGATATGGTATCAGATTTTCCCGGATCGCTTTTATAATGGCACCCCAGAGTTAAATGCGGCAGACATAAGACCCTGGAGAAGCGGTCAGGTTACGAATGAAGAGCGGTTTGGCGGGAATCTTGAAGGTATTATTTTGAAATTAGATTATCTTATGGATCTTGGTATCAATGGTATCTATTTGAACCCGATTTTTGAAGCTGACTCTATTCATAAATATGATACTAAAGATTATCAAAAGATAGATCCGGCATTTGGTGATGCAAAGACTTTTAAACGGCTTGTGGAAGAAGCACATAGGCGAGGAATCAGAATTATGCTGGACGGGGGTATTTAACCACACTGGTAATCATTTTAAGCCATGGATGGATGTTCTTGAAAATGGACCTGAATCAGAATATTTTAATTGGTTTATGATTAATAAGTGGCCTTTTGATAAGAAAAAGTACGATACCCGTGATGGGAAATTCTATTCATTTGCTTTTTTATGCTGATATGCCCAAACTGAACACCAATAATATTGCTGTAATAAATTATATTACAGAGATATGCGCCTATTGGGTAAAAGAATACGATGTTGATGGAATTCGCTTTGATGTTGGAAATGAGGTTTCGCATAAGTTCTTAAAATGCGTTAGAGAAGAATTGAAAGCATTGAAACCGGATGTCTATCTACTTGGGGAAATATGGCATGATGCCAGTCAGTGGGTTTTAGGGGATGAATATGATTCCATTATGAATTATCCATTAACCAGCAGTATAAACGACTTCTTTATTGATAAAAGCCTTGATAAGCGAGATTTTGAATATATGATAAATCGTTGTTATACGATGTATATGCAGCAAAATAATAATGTATTATTCAATCTGCTGGATTCTCACGATACCGAGCGGCTTATTAATCGAGTCGGAGAAAGAGATATCTTTTTTCAGCAGTTGGCGATATTATTCACTATGCCGGGTAGCCCCTGCATCTATTATGGGACGGAGATTGCATTAGAGGGGGGGCATGATCCTGACTGCAGAAGGTGTATGCCATGGGAGAGCTTGGATGAGGAAGAGAACGTAGAGTGTACGGAAATGATAAAGCAGTTGATTCACCTCAGAAAGAATGAAGACACTTTGCGAAGTCTTTATTTTCATTTTCCTAATAGACTGCCAGAAAGCAGATGTATTGAGTATATTAAGTTAAATGAAGCCGGGGAAAAGGTTGAGGTGCTACTAAATTGCTCTAAAGCAGATATATTTATCTCGGACGAAAAGAAGATTCTGTTTAAAAGAAAATTTGAAAATACCTTATTAAAGGTTGGAGGCATATTGATCAGAAAGACTGACTAACGCTAAATTATCTGAATTATAGGCGGTAGTAATGAAAGACATACAGAGGAAAAGGCGGTGCCGGGCCAGTATACTTCCCACTGGATAATACAATAGCTATTTGACTATGTGTCAAAAGAGAGCATAAGAAGAAAGTAACATAGCAGACTGATGAAAAATACTAAAAAAAATACAATAATTAAATATAATTTACCTTATACCGTAGTCGATTGCGACTGCGGTATTTTTTTCGACAAAATCGGAGGTGTTTTTTATTTTTTTGCTTCACACTTGTTGTAAAGAAAAGTATTACTTCCTGTCACTTCTAAATTTGTATGTAGTTATGTAGAATATTTGATAGTAAAAGGAGTTGCAGGACATGGATAGCGGAAATAAGGTTAGAGTTTTGCGTAAACAAAAAAGAATGACACAAGAACAATTGGCAGAGGTTACGGAATTGTCTGTATCCTATATTTCGCAAATTGAATCGGGGCGGAAAGAAATGGGACGGAGAGCCATAGAAAAAATAGCAAAAATTCTTGAGGTATCTCCGGCTGTTTTTATTTATGAATCCGGTGAAGAAAACATAGAGAGGCATAGAGTGTTCGCTGTTTTATCAGACTGTACATATAAAGAACTAAATATTATTTGTGATGTGGTTATGAGTTTAAAAAACTCTTTACGAACGAATAAACCATTATAGTAGTTTGTCATTCCATAAAAGAGCATTTAAAAAAGTGCTCTTTTATGGGCTGATAAAGAGCTCAATGAAAATTGAATAGCCAATATATGCAGGTACATAATCTGAAACACTTTATGTGATGTAAACCAATTAGCTTCGCCATGAAATATCTATCTAAAAAGATAAAAGCACGGAATCATAACTGATGATGCGAAAATATGTTAGCGGCAGTTTACATAGGCAACGAAAGTTTTGTCTGAAATGAAGAGGATAATGATACTTCTGGCGGTGAGGAGCCGGCAGCCCGGTGTAGCACCTGGGATCAGCTCAAATAGATAAAAGAGCTGATATGATGACAATTAAGTCAGCCTGGTATATTCCCATGGCAAGGGGCGGGGATAAATATAAGGCGGTTACTTAATGTAGCTTCTATGCCACTATTTTATATAGAAGAAATAAATATAATAAATTTTACTGTATTTTATTATAAGATGCTGGTTCCCTATGATCCACCATCAAGAATTTGTATCCGAAAACTTTATGACATCGTGTCGTAAAGTTTCTTGAAGATAGGAGTAAATGAGTAGAGTTAATACAATACAAAAAGTCAGGAGGTCAAAAATTGTATAAAAAAAATAATAAGAAATTTGTCAGATATAGGGAAGGGGCGGAAATATATAGCATGTGTCAGAGCAAGTTTGAAAAAATGGCTAAGGAAGCTAAAGCGGTTTATAAATTAGACAAGTTAGTTCTAGTAAACTGTGACATATTTGAGGCTTATTTAGAAACATATCGACTTAGTGAATAAAGAGATTTTGTATTACAAAAAGTGCTTGACATTTCGTCATGCAAAAAGTATAATGGTCATAGATTATGAAGGAGGTGTATCCGGGTGGCAAAGATGGGGAGACCTAAAGCAGAATCCCCAAGGCAAAAAACCTTGAGTATCAGGGTGAACAAGGAAGAATACGAAAAGCTCATGGAGTATGCCGAGAAGCATAATCTGACCATAACACAAGCTGTGCATAAAGGCATGAATTTATTATATCAAAAGCCTTAATGCCAGGTACAAAATCTCTTTCCTTTATTTATGAAAGGAGCAGGGATGGCGAAAGCAAGAAAAGATAATAAAGGTAGAGCTTTACGAAAAGGTGAGAGCCAGCGCCAGTCTGATAAGATGTATATATATACCTACAGTGATCCCTTTGGGAAACGGAGATATACATATTCTAAGGATTTGGCAAGGCTTAGAGAGAAGGAAAAGAAACTGCTGAAAGACCAGTTAGATGGACTGGATATGTATGCTGCTGGGAATGCTGATCTGAACTTTGTGTTCGACAGATATATTACCACAAAGACGGAACTAAGGAAAACAACATACACAAATTATACGTATATGTATGATCGGTTTGTTAGAGAAGAATTTGGAAAAAGGATAATTGGTGATATTAAGTATTCTGATGTACTGTATTTCTATTATCACTTGGTAAACGAAAAGAACCTGCAGATTAACACATTGGAAACGATACACACGGTTCTTCATCCCACATTTCAACTGGCAGTTCGTGATGATATTATCAGGAACAATCCATCAGATGGCGTTATGGCTCAGATCAAGAAGAAACCAGGCAGAAATCATGGTGTGAGACATGCATTGACACTGGAGCAGCAGAGAGCGTTTATGAATTATACAGCAAATAGTCCGGCATTATGTCATTGGGCACCGTTATTCACTGTTTTATTAGGTACGGGTTGCCGTATTGGAGAAATCATTGGACTTCGATGGGAAGATCTGGATTTTGAAAAGCGTCTCATTGATATCAACCATAGTGTCACTTACTATGCGAGAAGAACTGACGTAACAAGGTGCGAGTTTGCGGTTTCTTTACCAAAACGGAAGCGGGTACCCGTATAATTCCCATGATGGATGCTGTTTATGATGCTTTTCAGGAAGAATATGAGAAGCAGAAGGAAAGTGGTTTTAATGCTACGGTAGTAGATGGAATGACGGGATTCATTTTTGCAAACCGCTTTGGCAATATCCATAACCCACAGTCAGTGAACAGGACAATCCGGCGCATTCTGGAGAACCATAATGCGGAAGAAGTAGTAAAGGCAAAAAAGGAAAAGCGCCAGCCGGTTATTATTCCACATTTCTCTTGTCACCATTTGAGACATACTTTTTGTACGAGGTTCTGCGAAAATGAAACAAATATTAAAGTAATTCAAGCAGTGATGGGGCACGCTAATATTGAAACAACGATGGATATATATGCGGAAGTCACTGATATGAAGAAAACAGAAGCAATAGAAAATCTATCACACAAGTTGAATGTATTTTAGGAAAGAGTCCCTAAGTGGATTCTTAGATACAACAAAATAGTGTGGTGTACAACAAAACTGCAACAAATTTTATAGATATGATACTTGATAATACGTGGTAATAGGCTACGCAATATTTATCAAAACGGCTGAATACGGGATAATACCTGATAATGCGTTACTGCAATCAGATTTCCCGACGATGAAGTCACTGGATAAATAAAGCCCAGGATTTAGGGTCAAATATAAGAGAATACGTTTAAATATAAAGAGGGTGTCGCAAAATCACTAAAATAAAGTGATGGAGTGATACCCTTCTTTCATATAAGGGTAGGCGGAACCTGAACATGTTCGAATCACAACAGGTTACGCCCTTTCCGCTCTGTTAGGTGTACTGTCCTATATTTTGATGGTGTTATACTGTATTCTTCAGCAAAGTTTATTAAAAAAATTCCGATTGGAATATCCCAGTGTTTCACATATCTCACCGATTTTCATATCTGTTTCTAACAATACTTCCTTAAACATGAACAGGAGAAGTTATACAGAGATTGCACTTGGTGTAGAAGGTTCTTATCAATTTTGGTTAGTAGACCCAGATGGAAACAGATTGGAACTTATGGAATATACGAAAGAAGCAAAGCAACTAAAACCCCTTTAGTTAGTAACATTAAAAATGGCGTCAACATGTATGTTGAACGCCTTTTTAATTGACAAAAGTCGAAAGCCGTTATATTATAGAAGTATCAAATGATACTTATCACAAGGAGATAAAATTGGGGGAAGATACAAAAGAAAGAATTGAAAGTGAATTAGAAGTAAAGTCATATCTCCAGAATTTGAGATATGCGCTTGAAAATGGTGCGCAGATTAACTTTCAGGCACGCAGACTTGTCGATAATCAAAGAGATGAAAAATATACGAACCAATATACGGTTAATATATTATTTCCAAATGAGAATCCTGTGGACGCTTTGAAAAAAGAATTGAAAATGCTAACTGTTAAAGAATATATGAGGACTATATCAGATCTTAAGTTCCCCAATAGGAGTGAGATGAGGGAATTTGGAAAAGTCTATAATGGTAATCACGATGTATATATTAAGATAAGAGTGGAGCTGTTTGGTATGTATGGGAATTCCACAACTTTTGTAATGTCGTTTCATTTTGCTGAGAGGGCATTTGTATCAGAGATGTTTCCATATAGGAATAAATAAGGGAGGTATTTTCATGGACATGAAAGTGATCCGCAGTGAAACGTCTATGTACCTGCTGCATGGAAGAGCATGAGGTAAAAACAGTTCGTGTGATGGAACGTGCTAGTTTTAAAAATGTACAGGTAGACTATGAGGCTACTTACTTTTTTTGTGATGCCGCAGAAGAATTATATATGAATGAATCCCAAATTCAAGAGAATGATATAGCTATTAAAGACGCATACAGAAGGAAACAAAGGCTTCTTACTTCTAACGAAATCAATGCTATTCGTGGAAAGTATGGCATAAGTCAGAGTGACCTCTGCATTCTCTTAGGCTGGGGTGGTAAAACCATTACCAGATATGAAACCCATCAGGTGCAGGATAAAGCACACGATACCATATTAAAAAAGCTTAATCAGGATCCGCAGTGGTTTCTTGATTTACTTATAGAAGCAAAGAATAATTTATTGGCGGATTCCTATCGCAGGTATTTAGAGATTGCCACTGTTCTTTATGAGAATGATCAGGACCGGTATCTGCGGAAAGCAATTGAAGCTAAATATGCGAGATATCAAAGTAACCAGATGTTTCAGGGAAATGCAGTTCTCTCTTTAGATAAGGTAGTGGATGTAATCCGCTATTTTGCAGCATCAACTGGGGTCACCAGTTTGTATAAAGTAAAGCTCATGAAATTAATGTGGTATTCCGATGCACTTTCTTATATAAAAAGAGAGGGAGTGCTATCACAGGCCTGGTATATCAGGCCTTGCCAATGGGAGCAGTACCAATCGGACATGATTCCATTATTGATCTCAGCGGAGTTCCATGTGAAGAAGTGGATATGGGTGAAACATATGCGTATTATTTTAACTTACAAGGTGGATCAGATTACCCTGCACTTAATGAAGAAGATAAGCGTATCATGGATTTTGTCATAGCCAGACTTGGTAAAATGTCAAAAGATGAGATTGTAGCATTTATGCATAAAGAGCAAGCATATACCAAAACGGCTTACAAGGATATCATCCTGTTTAAATATGCGGAAAGTTTACAGATCTAATGCATTTAAACAAAGCTTTGTGATAAAAGGATAGACCAACTAAAAAAGCAACCATTGAAAATGGGTTGTAAAAATTGAGACAATGATCACATTTCGAATACATTGGTCTGGACTGGTAAGACTGGGAGTAATATGTTATTATGAAGATAGCACGTACTGAAAATGTTTTAGAAAGGATAGAAGGCATGGGTGTAAAAAGAATCTTACCAATCGGAAATGATGATTTTCGTAAATTACGTGAAAATGAATCCTATTACGTAGATAAAACCTTGATGATAAAGGATTTTATAGAAATGCAGGATGAAGTTACACTGATTGCCCGTCCAAGGAGGTTTGGAAAGACATTAAATGTGACGATGCTTAAGGAATTTTTGATATTGAAAAGGATAGCAGAGATATTTTTAATGGTCTGGCAATTATGGATACGGAATACGCGGATGAGATTAATTCAAGACCTGTCATTTATTTTACATTTAAAAATTCTAAAGGAACCACGGTAGAGGAGCTGACTGCCCAATTAAAATTGGCGATGCAGGAACAATATGGTTACTATGAAGAGAAATTCAGAGATAAACTAAACAAAAATTCTTTTAGTACGAAGAAATTTTATGAATCCTACGATTTGTTGATGGATCAAAGATCCACTCATATTTATCTGTCTGGTGTGTTACTGGATTTAACAAGGGTTGTCTATGAATTCTATCATATACGTCCGATTCTTTTAATTGATGAATATGACCAACCAATTATGAGCAGCTACGAATATGGATACCATAACCAGCTGGGCCCTTTTTTTGCCAACCTTTATGGGAGTGCGATGAAGGGAAATTCATCACTTGGTCAGGCTCTTATAACGGGAGTACAGCGAGTTGCTAAAGAGAGTATATTTTCTCAATTTAACAATGCCAGAGTGTATACGGTAATGCATAAACAATATGCATCTTATTTTGGCCTTACTGTTGAGGAGACAGAAAAACTTTTAACTGATTATGGTTTGATTTTGGACGAAAATGTACGTATGAAGTATGATGGTTACCGGTTTGGAGGACTAGAAATATACAATCCATGGTCTGTTTTAAATTATGCTGATATAGGTTCATTGGATAACTATTGGATTAATACATCCTCTAACTTTTTAGTGAAACAAGCACTGCGGACAGCAGATAAGCGATTTTGGGAAGACTTTGATCAATTGGCTTCAGGAAAAGAAATATCTGTATGGCTTACGTTAGAAACTTCATATATAGAACGGGATAGTAATTATAGTTTGTGGGGACTACTGGTGAACTCAGGCTATCTGACCGCCCTGAAACGGATTGACTCCAATACGGCAGTGGTAAAAATTCCTAATGATGAAGTGATGTCAGAATTTCAAGTATTGATTGCCGAGATATCAGGTGTTGACGGAATGGACTTACAGCAAATGCTTTCATGCCTGATTAATAAAGATATGAAACGGTTTTTTGAGTTATATCAGGATATTGTCATATCTTGCACCAGTTACATGGATGCCAAGGAAAATGCATATCACATGCTGTTTTTAGGAATGTGCATAACGCTAAGAGGCACTTACAAGGTAACAAGCAACATAGAAGCCGGATTCGGGAGAAGTGATATCACTCTGGAAGCATTGATACCTGCTCATAGTCATGTAATTATTGAGTTTAAACAGGGAGAAGATTTGGAACGGCTTAGGGAAGAGGCATTACAACAGATAATTGATAATCAATATTATACAGGATTATCAGGAGAGGTTCTGTGCGTCGGTTTAGCCCATGACAAGAAACGATGCAGTATGGTGCATAAGATCATGCAGATATAAATGTTATTTGAACAGGGCCGTGCCAGACGCATGGCTCTATTTAATTAAACTTAAAAAAATGTAACCATCTGGAATTGATGCCTAAAAATAAAGATAATGATCATATTCGCTTGCTTTTTCCTTTACAGAACTACCATTACAAACTATACTTTCCTTAAAGAGATTGGTGATCATCTAATTGCTGCTATTATTGTATTAGAAGGGGAGGAATACCATGGAAATCGTTATCGTGACCGTACCAAACCCATATGGATTACATGCAAGACCGGCCAGTTTACTGTCAAAGCTCGCTATGGGATTTAAAAGTGAAATTACCGTCTATAAAAATGAAGACCTCACCAGGAAATATAATGCAAAGAATGTACTTTCCGTAATGGATATGAACGCAATAAAAGGGGACAAGCTGACGTTTGAAGCCCAGGGCGAAGATGAAAAAGAAGCAATTTTATCCATTGCAAACTTTGCAAATAGCGGCTTTGGAGAATAGGAGACATTTTATGAGATTGAATCGGTTAACAGAAAATATATATTATACGGAATGCGATTCCAACAGCGATCGCCCCGTTTTGGGTTATATCAATGGGGATCGATGTTCGGTAATGGTGGATGCAGGCAATTCTGGGAATCATGTGAAAGATTATAATTTTTTTCTTTCCCAGCAAGGTTTAAAGAAGCCCCAATATTGTGTCATCACACACTGGCATTGGGATCATACATATGGGCTGCATGCCGTTGATGCGGAAACAATTGCACATACAAAAACCAACCAGGAATTGGTCAGAATGTCTTTCTGGGAATTTACTGATTCCAAAATGAAAGAGCGGCTGGTATCCGGCGAAGAAATTGCGTTTGCAGATGAGCACATTCGGGCAGAGTATCCAAAATTAATAGAAATAAAGGTAGTTCCGGCACTGATAACCTTTGAGCAGAAAATGGTATTGGACTGCGGAAGCATTACGTGCGAATGTATGCACCTTCCCTCCGCCCATAGTGATGATTCTGTGGCTGTTTTCATTCCAGAGGAAAGAGTGATATTTTTAGGTGATATTTATAATGATGACTTTTACCAAAATCATTACAGAGATCTGGAAAAAACAAAACAATTATATGAGGAATTATGTATGATTGACTTTGAGTTGGCAGTGGTGGGTCATAGTGAGCCGGTTAGGAAAGAAAATATTTTGAACTTTTTACACCGGTTCTTTTAAAATCAGGATAAAGTAAGAGGGAATAATAGTGACACAAGATACAATAAATAAGATATTGCAATTCCGTGATGAACGCGACTGGAGACAATTTCATAATCCGAAAGATTTAGCCATATCAATCTCTCTGGAAGCGGCTGAACTATTAGAAGTTTTCCAGTGGAGTGCTGAGGATGTGAAATGCACAGAGAAGATGGACAAGATAAGAGAAGAATTAGCTGATGTAATAAATTACTGTGTGCTTATGGCAGATGCATGTGATCTTGATATAGATGAGATTGTACAGGCAAAGATTAAGAGAAACAATGAAAAGTATCCAGTAGAATTAGCGAAGGGCAACAAGGAAAAGTATGATCAACTGAAACAGAGATGATTCAGAGAAACGAATAGCATCAGTTCACGTAAGACAAGGGGGGGTGAGGATAAATGCCTCAATTTGATTATGGAAAAATCGGATATCAATTAAATATTGATGGCAAGTATTATAACAGTCTTGATATAGAAGCATTCTCTCTTATGATGAAAAACCCATCATACTGCTATAAGTTCTATTGGCTTGAGGCAATCGTTCATTTAATTTCAGAAGGCTTAAAAGAGACCAGCTTTAACGATATTATTGATGAGATGATTGCGAATGCATGGTATACGGTTTTAGAATTTCATATTCATCTAAGCGGTGTGATTGAAGGCCGGATAAAAGATGGGTTGGAAAGAGCTGTATTTACGCTACAGGAGTTAAGCCAGCTTCCAGGAAATGCATCCAAGGTAGAAATTAAGAATAAAATTAAACAGTATGATAAAGAATTAGCACTTTATAAAGATCAGTTAACTCATATGGTTCCGTATCGGGCGCTTTCAGGATTTTTTGATAAGTGTAATGAAAGAGCGGATTGGGGTAGTACTCAAAGAATGGTTTCTTATATCGAACGTGTCAATCAGATATCATTACTGCCCTATACGCTTGGAACAGGAAGTAAACTTAAGAAAGAAGTCTATTTTAATGAAGCATGGATCAAGATGATTCAGGACAATACCGTATCAATTCTTGGCTGGATTCAGTATGAAAAGGTAAAGTGGCTTCAGAATAATAATCCTGAAGTCCCAGGACTTATATATAAGCTGGCACCAATGGATGAAAAAATGCGCAGGCTTAATAGCGTTAGGAGACTTTGGGAAGCTGTTTTGGATGAGAAACCTATCGTGGATGTCTTTAAGAATTCACAAATAGTAAAGGGAAGTTACGATGTGGATCATTTTATTCCTTGGTCCTTCGTAATGAACGATGAATTATGGAATTTAATGCCTATGGATTCCGCTTTAAATTCATCGAAAAGTAATAAGCTTCCAAAGTGGGATCCTTTTTTTGGACGATTTGCAGGTAACCAGTATATTTTGTATGGCATAATTCATGATGAAAGAAAGCCAGGTATTAGAAAAAAGTACGAGTCTTGCTTTCGGGATAATTTGCATTCCATATGGGCTAATCAGGAGCTATATAGAAAGGGAAATTCTAAAGAGGAATTTTATCATATTCTTGAGAAAAACATGCAGCCGGTCTATGATTCGGCAAGAAGACAAGGGTACCAAATTTGGTAAAAGGGGTATGGGTACATGACAAAAGAAAAATTGGCTGAAATTAGGAATGGGTTTGAAACGGCATATGTTGATGGAACGTTTTCTTCTAATCTGGCTTATAAGCCTCAGTTTATTTCAAATAATCATAAAGAAGGTAAAAGTACTATCGACTATAGAGAATGAGCTTTTAACATGTGATCAGTTTCAAATAAGTGTTGCTTTTATAACAATGGGGGGAATTACTCCTCTACTTCAGACGTTAAAGGAACTTGAGGAGAAAAACATTCCTGGAGAGGTTTTAACTACTAATTATTTGAATTTTAGTGAACCTAAGGCACTAAAAAAGTTAAATGAACTTAGAAATATTACTCTTAGAATGTTTGATGTAGAAGCAGCTGATAAAGGATTTCATACGAAGGGTTATATATTTAAAAAGGAAGAAATCTATCGAATTATAATTGGTAGTTCTAATATTACAAGCGCAGCATTAACAATTAATCGAGAATGGAATACAAGAGTTATATCTACTGAGCAGGGAGAGATGGCGCAGGAAATTATTGAAGAATTCTATGAACTTTGGGACTCCAGATATTCACTTGAGTTTGATGAATTTTATGAAAATTATGAAGAACGATACAATTTCATTAAACACCAACGTAAGATTGCCAGGCAAGACGAGATTCCATCTATTGAAAAATACAGATTGCAGCCAAATAATATGCAGGTTGGGTTCATTACAAATCTTAGAAAGATATTAGATACTGGCAAAGAAAGAGCACTTTTGATTTCAGCGACAGGAACAGGAAAAACTTATGCTTCAGCATTTGCAATGCGTGAGCTTGCATTTAAAAGAGTATTATTTTTAGTTCATAGAGGGCAGCTTGCACGTCAGTCCAGGAAATCTTATCAAAAGGTATTTGCTAATTCAGTCTCAATGGGGTTAGTCGGAGCTGGGTATCATGAATATGATTGTGATTTTGTATTTGCAACAGTACAGACTTTGAACAGAGATGAACATTTATTTAAATATAATTATGATGAGTTTGATTGTATTATACTGGATGAAGCTCATCATATCTCTGCAGATACTTATCAAAAAGTAATGAATTATTTCAAACCTAGGCTTTGGCTTGGCATGACGGCAACCCCTGATACGCGAAATGATAATGTTGCGGAAAAGAATATTTATGAAATTTTTAATTATCAAATAGCTTATGAGATTCGTCTTCAGCAGGCTATGGAAGAAAATATGCTCTGCCCATTTCATTATTTTGGAATCAGTGACATTTCAATGATGGATGATAAGAAGATTAACGCCAAAAACATTAGTGAAAGAGATTTTAGTCAGTTAACAGGGACTGAGCGAGTACGACATATTATTGAGCAGGCATATTATTACGGATATAGTGGCGATAGAGTAAAGGGATTAATATTTTGTGGCCGAATAGACGAGTCCGAAGAACTATCAGCAAAATTTAATCAGATCATTAACCCATCAAATGGTAAATTATACAGAACAATCGCCTTGAATGGCAGTGCCTCTGAGGAGGAACGGCAAGAAGCATTTGAGAGATTGGCAATGGATGAAGATGATGATTTTGAAAACAGGCAGCCTTTGGATTACATATTTTCAGTGGAAATTTTAAATGAAGGTGTAGATATTGTAGAAGTTAATCAGGTAATTATGCTTCGACCTACAAAGTCACCTATTGTATTTATACAGCAGTTAGGAAGAGGCCTTAGGAAAGCAGAAGGAAAAGAGTATGTTGTAATTCTAGATTTTATTGGTAATTATAATAACAACTTTATGATTCCAGTCGCATTATCAGGAGATCGTTCTTATAATCCAGACACGATTCGTAAATATATTATTAGTGGAAACAGTACGATACCAGGTGCTTCTACGGTCCATTTTGACGAGATTGCAAAAGAAAAGATATTCTCATCCATTGATAAGATTAAAGGAATCAAATCCATTATCAGAGAAAGCTATATTTCTTTGAAAAATCGATTAGGTAGAGTTCCATATCTTTTAGATTTCTACGAAAATGGAGAAACAGATCCACTTGTAATTATCAGAGAATATAAGACCTATCAAAGTTTCTTAGTGTCTGTAGAGAAAGAGCTTTATATGGAGAGGATAACAGAACAGGAATTGATTACCTTAGAGTATTTATCGAAAACGATACTGAGTGGAACAAGACCATATGAACTTGAAATATTAAAGCGCTTTTTAAACCATGAAGTAATCTATGTGGATGATATTAAACAGGAGTTTCAGGATACATACGGGTATGAGCTTGACTTAACCTCTTTTAATAATGCGATAGAAGTTCTACAAGGAAAATTTGTAAGTAAAGAGGAAGAGTACAAAAAATACTGCCACATTGATATTGTTAATTATGATGCAAAGAGAACATTACAAAGGCTTAAGGGTTTTACGGACCGTCTTCTCCATATGGAATTCTTCAAACAGGTCAATGATATTATTGAAGTTGGACTTAGAAGATATAAGGAAAGGTATTTATTTAATCAGGAAAATGGCACGCCATTTGTTTTGTATGAAAAATATTCTAGGCGTGATGTGAGCCTTTTAATGAATTGTGGTAAGGATTTATCCTCAATTATGTATGGTATGAAGCGAATTGATGAAGATGTGTTTATTTTTGTAACATATCATAAAGAGGAAAGTTCTGATGATAAAAATTATGTTGATGGAAAACCGGATTATGCTGATGCCTTTGAAGATAATATGATCTTTCGATGGGATTCTCAGATAGGAAGAGGAATTAATAGTTCTTATGTTGCGGATGTGATGACAGCACAGAGAAAACATCTTTTAGTTAAGAAAAGTGATGCAGAAACAGACTTCTATTATGTAGGACAGTTTGAAATAATAGAGGCAAAACCAGCTCGCAAGAACGATAATTATGGAAAAGAACGTGATATCGCAAAGTTCCAAATGAAGATGCATCATGCGGTTAGAGAGGATCTTTTGCGTTATTTGCAAAGTAATATTAAAAAAGAGGAAGTGAAGGCAGAATGAAAATAGTTAGAGTAGTAGCTGCAGTGATTAAGGATGTAAATGTAAAGGGAGAACCAATTATTTTTGCTACCCAACGAGGTTATGGCGATTTAAAAGGTGGTTGGGAATTTCCTGGTGGAAAAATTGAAGATGGTGAGACTCCGCAAGAGGCACTAGTGAGAGAGATAAAGGAAGAATTAGATACAGAGATCTCAGTAGGAGAGTTGATCCATACAATTGAATATGATTATCCAACATTTCATCTGTCTATGGATTGTTTCTGGTCAGAAATTGTTGCAGGGAATCTGGTTTTGAAAGAGCATGAGGATGCAAAATGGTTGACGAAGGAAGAAATGAATTCTGTAGGCTGGTTACCTGCGGATATAACGTTAGTAGATAAAATCCGTATGTCTATATAGATAGTCATATCTATAATCGTTTAAAGTGGGTGATAATTTTGAAAGAACGTTCAGAAGTAATAGCTTTATGTATGAAATTAAGAAGTCTATGAGGATTATCCCTTTCACGATAGTAACTGGACATTAATTCGCCATAAGACCAATAAGAAAGCATTTGCCTGGATCTATGAGAGGGAAGGAAATATCTGGATAAACGTTAAATGTGACCCAGAGTGGAGAGATTTCTGGAGAAGCACATTTACTTCTGTAATACCGGCCTATCATCAAAATAAAGAACATTGGAATTCCATAATTCTCGATGGAACAATTCCAGATAAAGATATTATCAGAATGATTGGAGAGAGTTATGAGCTTACAAAAGACAAAAAGAAATCAGTTAAGAATTAAGTATGGGCTTGCATTTGTATTGCTCCTGTTTATAGAAGTGATAATTGCGTTATATGTACATGATTCTTTTATACGACCATATGTAGGAGATATGTTGGTAGTGATTTTAGTGTATAGCTTCACCAGGATCTTTATACCAGAAAAATGCAGATTACTTCCAGTATATGTATTCTTATTTGCAGCAGGAGTTGAAGTGTTGCAATATTTCAAATTAGTACACGTACTTGGGCTGGAAGATAACAGGTTTTTAAGAATCGTATTAGGTTCGGTGTTTGATCTAAAGGATATTGCATGTTACGGTGCTGGGTGTATTTTGCTTGAAGTATTCGAGAGGAAAAAAAGTAAAATTATACGTTAAAACGACTGAACACCACGTTAGATACAACGTAAGGTCGCTTGTCTATACGAAACCAATACTGGTAAGAATAAAAGTAGTATGTTATTATTAAAATAGTATGTTTTAGAAATCCTGCAGAAAGGAATACAGGGCATGGAATTTAAAAAAAATTTACCGATAGGCAATGACGATTTTCGGAAGTTACGCGAAAATGGTTCCTATTATGTAGATAAATCCTTAATGATTAAGGATTTTATTGAGATGAAAGATGAAGTGGCGTTGATTGCTCGTCCCAGAAGATTCGGAAAGACGCTGAATATGACGATGCTCAGGGAATTTTTTGACATCGAAACGGATAGCAGAGATATTTTTGACGGTCTGGCAATTATGGATACAAAATATGCCTGTCGGATTAATTCCTGCCCGGTAATCTATTTTACGTTTAAGGACTGCAAAGGAACCACTGCAGAGGAATTGTTACTCCTTGTTAAGCAGAAACTTTATAAGGAGTATTTGCGGTATGAGAAACTTCTTCGTGACAAGATGGATAGGGACTCATTTGAAACAAAAGATTTTTATGCTATGATAGATGTTCTGAGAGAACCGCAGGCATCTCACGCTCTTTACTCCACAGCAATACAACAGTTGACTCAATTTGTAAAAGACGCTTACAATCGAAAGCCGATTCTTTTAATTGACGAATACGACCAGCCAATCATGAGCAGTTATGAATTTGGCTATCATCATGAAGTTGGAACATTCTTCTCCAATCTTTATGGAAGTGCGATGAAAGGGAATGAAGCATTAAGCCAGGCACTTCTTACCGGCGTACAGAGAGTGGCAAAAGAAAGCATCTTTTCTCAGTTTAATAATGCCAGAGTTTATACCGTCCTGCATAAGCAATATTCCTTATATTTTGGACTTACTGTTATGGAAACAGAAAACTTTTAGCTGATTATAACCTTACATTAAATGAAAGTGTACAAAAGAAGTATGATGGCTATCGTTTTGGAGGCGTAGAGATGTATAATCCATGGTCCGTATTAAATTATGTGGACATTGGTTATCTGGATAACTATTGGATTAATACATCCTCTAATTTTTTGATCAAAAAGGCGCTGGGAGTGGCGGATAAACGGTTTTGGACTGACTTTGACCAACTGGTCTTAGGAAGAGAAATACCAATATGGCTTACATTGGAAACTTCGTATATAGAGAGGGATAGTAATTATAGTTTGTGGGGGCTTTTAGTCAACTCTGGCTATTTGACGGCGTTAAAGCGAATTGATTCCAATACGGCAGTGGTGAAAATCCCTAATGATGAAGTAATGTCTGAGTTTCAAATATTGATAGCTGAAATATCAGGAGTGGACGGAATGGACTTGCAGCAAATGCTCGCTTGTCTGATTAACAAAGATATGAAGCGGTTTTTTGAATTGTATCAGGACATCGTTATATCTTGTACCAGTTACATGGATGCCAAGGAAAATGCGTATCACATGCTGTTTTTTAGGAATGTGTATTACACTGAGAGGGACTTATAAGGTAACCAGCAATATAGAAGTGGGTTATGGGAGAAGTGATATAACTTTGGAAGCTCTGTTGCCTGCTTATAACCATGTAATTATTGAATTTAAGCAAGGAGAAAATTTGGAGCAGCTTAAGGAAGATGCATTACAGCAGATAATAGATAATCAATATTATACCGGACTATCGGGTGAGGTCGTATGTGTTGGAATAGCACATAATAAAAAACGATGCAGTATCGCGTATAAGATTATTTCTTTATAATATTTACATTAGTATAAGAAAAAGCGGAGGTATGAAAATCCTCCGCTTATCAATTTATAATGATAGCCAACAAGCATCTTATAGTTTCACCGAATTATACAGTCTCTGCTTCTCTAAAAATAAGTCGAAAAACAAGTCTGACAACTGGCCCGCAATAAAACATCTGATATAAAATTGCCATTGGGAAATTTATTGCCCACGCCTGTATCCAGGTTCCCAACCCTGGCTCTTTGAAAAGTATCGTCGCGATCAGACTCATAACCGGGCACATAATGCAACATATGCAGATCGATATTGCATATGTAATAAATTGAGGTCTGTCATCCGGTCTTACCACTTTAAAAGCAAGCATCTTTGCTACTCTTCCTACCACAAAATATTCCAAAATAAATGCGATTGGAGCCATGACAGGCAATTCATGAAGTGCAGCAATAAATGTCCCGGTTGTAATCTCTCTCATATTCAGGGCGACGTTGTAAACAATCATTCCATATACCATTACAACTGCCATGATAGCAGTAAAAATGACGTCTTGAAATTTGTTTTTTGGCATAAAAAAATCCTCCTTAATGATTATGAATGTGTTGTTCGTTATCATCCGGGAGGAGTGTGCGTTTCCAATTATGTACCATATTTAAAATTAGCTCAATAAGTATAACACAAAAATTAATATCATGAAAGCTTTTATTTTGTTTTTTTATAAATTCATATTCCCCAGCCTGGCTCCAGGCATTCTCACTGCTTACTGTTTCAGAACTCTGGGGACAGTATCATCTGTTTCAATGCATTTGCAGCAATGCTCAGGCAGCGGCTTGTATTTTCCACCAGACAGATGCTGCGCCTTGGAATCGGTTCTTCCAGAGGGATGGAGAAAACCTCCCCGTTTTCAAGGGCTTCTTTGGCGAAGCGTTCCGGGATAAAACCGATACCAAGGTCATTTTTAATCATAGGCATCAGCTGATTGGTTGATGCCACTTCTATATCCGGCTTAAAAACCAGATCATACTTTAAGAGCAGGTTTGAATAAAACTCATAAGTCACGGTATCCTTACCAAGACAGACAAATGGGTACTGAATTAACTCCGACAGATGGTGGGGGGTGTCTTTTAAGAAGGAATAATGTTTCCCCCCAATCAATATTTCCTGAAACGACTTCAGACATGTTTCTTTCAGTGGGGGTTTGATATTAGAAGGAGTGGTCACAACTGCAAAGTGGACCAGACGGTTCTTTAGAACCTGGATTGCCTGTGGTGTGGAGTGAGTAAGAATGCGTAGATGGATACCGGGATGGGTACTGTGAAATGCCCCAAGTATGGGGAGAAGATGACCGTGAAGGGCAGTATCACTGACACTGATGGTTATCGTACCTCCGCTTAAGTTTTATCATTGATCAGTTCCAGCTCAGCCGCTCTGAACTGCTCCTGGGCAATTTTTACATGGGAATAGAGCTTCTCCCCCTCTGGTGTCAAAGAGATGCCGCGGTTGGATCGCACGAAAAGCTTACACCCTAATTGATGTTCTAGATTATTTATGAAGCGTGAAATATTGGACTGGTTGGCTGAAAGGAGCCCGGCGGCCCTGGAAAAGCTTTTGCATGTAGCGACATAATAAAAAATTCTGTAATAATCATATGTAATATCCATAAATCCCCCTTTTACCTGCTATATAAATATTAGATAACTAACATACAATAAATACATTTTACATATATTAACAGCTATTATATACTTCTATATATAAGAAGTAAAGTGTATCCCCATATTTTACCGCAAGACCAACGGTTTCCCGGTCTTTTATTAATAATACGAATTTATATCGTTTCGTTCACAATCCGCATATCAAATCCGTCTTTCCATAATAACCTTCCTTATCCGTTTATTGTATCTCTTTATATACGGTTTTTTTAGCGTTTCCAAGTTAATAAATTAACGATTAATTTTGCGGTTTTATCCATCGAATCATAGGAGTATTGCCGATTTCGGTTAATGCATTGTTAAAAGTGCCAAAAATGAACCATAAAAAATCCTATTGTTTATGATAAGTTATTAGTATTTTTAAATGCAGGCAAAAGGAATTAGAATGAACCATAGAAACAATGTTAAAAAAATCACTATCAAAGGAGATAACAAAAAATGAACCAATTAATCCAATCATTAGTAGAACGTTCCAGAAAAGCACAGCAGGTTCTGCGTTCCTATGACCAGGAAAAGACAGATGCCATTGTAAAGATGTTTGCAAAAGTTATTTTTGACAATGCAGAACCGCTTGCAAAGCTTGCTGTTGAGGAAAGCCGTATGGGTGTTTACGAAGACAAGGTCACTAAGAATAGAGGAAAATCCAGAATTATCTGGAATTCATTAAAGGGCAAAAGGTCCATTGGCATCATTGGAACAGATGAGGAAGCAGGGCTGATTGAGGTGGCAAAGCCAATGGGTGTCATTGCAGCTGCCACACCCTGCACCAACCCCATTGTTACCCCCATGTGTAATGCCATGTATGCTGTAAAATGCCAGAATACGATTATTATTGCACCTCACCCCCGCAGTAAAAAATGTGCCATGGCAGTAGCTGAACTGTATTACAAAGAGCTGGACCGTATGGGAGTTCCAAGAGATATTTTCCTGGTGATCGAGGAACCGTCGATCGAGCTTACCAATGAACTGATGGCTGCCTGCGATGTTGTACTGGCGACCGGCGGTGCTGGTGTTGTTAAGTCCGCTTATTCCAGCGGTAAACCAAGCTATGGCGTGGGACCAGGCAATGTACAGGGACTGATTGATGAAGGAATCGATTACAAGGCTGCAGCAGGAAGAATGATTGCCAGCCGTATCTTTGACAATGGCATTATCTGTTCCGGAACCCAGACAATCATAGCACCTGAGAAGGATTATGATACCGTGATAAAGGAATTTGTATCTCAGGGAGCATTCTACATTGATGACAAAGCGGTGATTGATAAACTGGCGGAAGTGGTATTCCCCAATGGAGTCATCAACAAAAAAGTGGTTGGCCAGTCAGTTAAAACCATCGCAGACCTTGCCGGGATTTCCGTTCCCCAGGACACTAAGGTCATAATTGTAAAACCTGAGAAACATGGGGCAGGAGTTGTATGGAGTAAGGAAAAGATGTGTCCGATGATGGCTGCATACAGCTATCAGACATGGGAAGAGGCAGTTCAGATCGCATATGACAATCTGGTATATGAAGGTGAGGGCCATTCAGCAGACATTCAGTCCAACAATAAAAATCACATTGAATATGCAGGATTAAAGCTTCCCGTAAGCCGTGTGGTAGTGAATCAGACCTGTTCCAGCATGGCAGGCGGTGCGTTTGCAAACTCCCTGAATCCTACCACCACACTGGGATGCGGAAGCTGGGGCAATAATGCGATCAGCGAGAACCTGTTCTATACCCACCTGATGAACAAGAGCCGGATTGCATTTGTAAAAAAAGATTGGAAACAGCCGACGGATGAAGAGATTTTTGCATAGGGAGGCTTGAAATGAAGGAAATTATTTTAAAATCCCAGATATCTTACTACGATACCTGTAAAGAATTTGCCAGTGAGTTCAACCTTGGAAGCGGTGATCTCATACTGACCAACGAATACATATACAAACCGTATTTCGGATCACTTGGGCTGAATGTCCATACCATTTTTCAGGAAGCATACGGGACGGGAGAGCCCACAGATATCATGGTGGATGCCATCCTTGAAGCAGCTGCAAAGACAGACTGCAGGCGGATTATAGCCATAGGCGGCGGCACAGTGATTGATATTGCCAAGGTTATGGCAGTGTCTGCAGGGGACCCGCTGGATTCCCTCTATGCCGAACCTGAAAAAATCCAAAAGAAACGGGAACTTGTGATTTTGCCCACAACCTGCGGAACAGGAAGTGAGGTTACCAATATTTCCATTATCAACCGGACCAGGCTGGGAACCAAGGTAGGACTTGTGTCACCCCATATGTATGCGGATGATGCGGTGCTTGTTCCGGAACTTTTAAACGGACTGCCATTTGCGGTGTTTGCCACCAGTTCCATTGATGCTCTGGTTCACGCGGTGGAATCAAGCCTTTCTCCCAAGGCAACGCCATTTACAAAGCTCTTTGGTTACAAGGCCATTGAAATGATCATCAGGGGATATCAGAAGATTGCAGTTGAAGGAATCGATGCAAGGCTTCCCCTTATGAAGGATTTCCTGATTGCAAGCAACTATGCAGGGATTGCATTCGGAACGGCCGGTTGTGCGGCTGTCCATGCCACCAGCTATCCCTTGGGAGGAACCTATCACGTCGCTCACGGGGAGAGTAACTATGCCATGTTTACAGGGGTGCTTAAAATTACATGGAGATCAGGCGGGACGGCGAGATTGCAGTGATGAATCAGTTTCTTGGGAGACTGCTGGGGTGTGATATTGATGTGGTTTATGACAAGCTTGATGAACTGCTTGGAACAATTCTTCCAAAGAAGGCGCTCCGCCAGTACGGTGTAAAACAGGAAGAACTTGCTGTATTTACAAAGAGCGTCATGGAACGGCAGGGACGTCTTATGGCAAATAACTTTGTACCCCTTGATGCGGACCGGGTGCTTAAAATTTATCAGGAACTGTATTAATCAGGCTGTCAATGATGGAAATAAAACTGCGCTCCCAGATGGGTGTCAAGGGTCGGAGCGCATGAAAAGGAGAAGAAGATTATGGCATTAATGACTGGTGAAGAGTATGTGGAAAGTATGCGGAAACTGAAACTTAATATTTACATGTTTGGGGAGAAGATTGAAAACCCCATTGACCATCCGATTTTAAGACCGTCCCTTAATTCTGTGAAAGCTACCTACGATCTGGCTCAGCTTCCGGAATACGAGGATCTTATGACAGTAACTTTAGAGGATGGACGTAAAATTAACCGTTTTGCCAACATTCACAGAAGCACGGATGATTTAATATAAAAAAGGTTAAAATGCAACGGCTCTGCGGACAGAAGACGGCTGCCTGTTTCCAGCGGTGTGTGGGAATGGATGCATTTAATGCTGAATGGTCAACTACCTATGAAATTGATGCAAAATACGGCACCAGTTATCATGAGAATTTTAAAAAGTATCTCCGTATGGTACAGGATAAGGATCTGACCGTAGACGGAGCAATGACAGATCCAAAGGGCGACAGGGGGCTGGCACCTCATGCACAGCCAGATCCGGATATGTATTTAAGAGTTGTGGAGCGCAGAGAGGACGGAATCGTAGTCAGAGGCGCAAAGGCACATCAGACAGGTATTATTAACTCCCAGGAAGTGATCGTTATGCCTACCGTTGCCATGGGCCCGGATGATAAGGATTATGCAGTATCCTTTGCAGTTCCTGTGGATGCAGAGGGAATTGTAATGATTATCGGAAGGCAGTCCTGCGATACCAGGAAGCTGGAAGGATCCCAGATGGATGTGGGCAACAGTGAATTTGGAGGCGTAGAGGCACTGGTTGTATTTGATGATGTATTCGTCCCCAATGACCGCATTTTCCTCAATGGTGAATTTGAGTATGCCGGTATGCTGGTGGAACGGTTCGCTGGATACCACAGACAGTCCTACGGCGGATGCAAGGTTGGCGTAGGTGATGTTTTAATTGGAGCAGCAGCCCTGGCAGCGGATTATAACGGCGTACCCAAGGTTTCCCATATTAAGGATAAACTGATTGAGATGACTCATTTAAATGAAACACTTTACTGCTGCGGCATTGCATGTTCCGCGGAAGGGACGCCCACCGATTCCGGTAATTATATCATCGACCTGCTGCTTGCCAATGTATGTAAGCAGAATGTGACCAGATATCCCTATGAGATTGCACGTCTGGCAGAGGATATTGCAGGAGGTCTTATGGTAACTGCCCCGTCTGAGAAGGACTTAAACGATCCGGTTGTAGGGGGCTATGTGGATAAATATTTAAAGGGAATCGAAGGTGTCTCCACCGAAAACCGTCTCAGGATCCTGCGTTTAATTGAAAATCTGACCCTTGGAACCGCTGCAGTGGGATACAGAACCGAATCCCTCCATGGAGCTGGCTCGCCCCAGGCGCAGAGGATTATGATTTCCCGCCAGGGTAATATTGGAAGAAAAAAAGAGCTTGCAAAAGCGATTGCAAAAATAAAGGATTAAAAACCCATTTTAGACCTAAGAGGGAGGTTGGACACAGGTATGAATTGGAGAGAAATTTATACTTCAAAATTAAAGCCAATAAAAGAGGCTGTTAAGGTGGTAAAATCCGGTGACAAAGTGGTGATTGGCCACGCAGTGGGCGAACCCATTAAACTGGTGGATGCAATGACTGAGTACGCGGTGCAGGCGGATTTAAGAGATATAGAAATATACCAGCAGGTGGATATGGGGCATTCCCTTTATGCACAGCCGGGGATGGAGAAACATTTTCGGGAGAACAGTTTATTTCTTGGAGCAAAGACCAGAGATTGTGTGAACAGCGGTCGGGGAGATTTTACCCCATGTTATTTTTACCAGGCACCGGAATTTTACCGCAGCACAAAGAAACCAGATGTGGTTTTCGTCACGTTATCCCTGCCGGATGAGCACGGATACTGTAGTTTCGGTGTATCCTGTGACTATACAAAACCAGCAGCAGAAGTTGAAGGCGCTAAGGTGGTAGCAGCAGTAAATCCCAATATGCCAAGAACGCTGGGAGACAGCTTTATCCATGTATCTGATATTGATGTGATTGTGGAAGATGACACCCCCATACCAGAACTGGGACTTCCACAGATTGGGGATGTGGAAATGGCAATTGGGGAGCACATTGCTTCTATGGTGAACGATGGGGACTGTCTGCAGCTTGGGATCGGAGCCATTCCCGATGCAGTTCTTAAATTCCTTGATAACAAAAAAGATCTGGGCATTCATTCTGAGATGATATCAGACGGAGTAATTGATTTATATGAAAAAGGAGTCATTAATTGTGCAGCCAAGAATTATAACAGAGGAAAAATAGTCGTGTCATTCCTTATGGGCAGCCGCAAACTCTATGATTTTGCAGACGATAACCCCAGTGTCTACATGGCACCGGTAGATTATGTCAATCACCCGGTCATCATCGGACAGAATGATAATATGGTATCCATCAACTCTTCGGTTGAAGTAAATCTGATGGGGGGAGGCATGCTCCGAGGCTATGGGGCTGAAGCAGTTTTCCGGAATTGGCGGACAGGTGGACTTTATCAGGGGTGCTTCCTTCTCAAAAGGCGGCAGGTCAATTCTCGCATTCCCTTCCACTGCAAAGAAGGGAACGGTCTCAAGAATTGTACCCTATCTGACCCAGGGAGGAACCGTAACCACATCCAGAAATGACGTTGACTATATCGTTACAGAGCATGGAATCGCTAAGATGAAAGGTAATACGCTCAGAGAACGGGCCCGGCAGCTGATCCGCATTGCGGCACCGCAGTTTCAGGACGTTCTTGCAGAAGAATTTGAGAGACGTTTTGCTGAAAAATATAAGGAGGTGTAGCCGTATGAACTGGAGAGAAATCTATGCTTCAAAATTGAAAACTCCTCAGGAGGCTGTAAAGATAATCCACTCAGGAGATACTGTTCTGATTGGTCATGCAGCTGCGGAGCCGGATTGTCTTGTAAACGCAATGGTAGATTATGCGGTGGAACAGGATTTAAGGGAGATACATATTGTCCAGCAGCATGATATGGGAACCTGTAAATTTTTGAGCCTGGACTGGAGAAGCATTTTAAATACTCATCCCTCTTCATAGGTGCCCGCAGCAGGAATTATGTTGCAGAGGGAAAAGGGGATTTTGTTCCCGTTTTCTTCAACCGTATCCCGGACTATGTAACAAATATGGAACCGGCAGAAGTATTCCTTGTGACCTTGTCTGAACCGGATGAGCATGGTTATTGCAGCTATGGACTGTCCTGCGATTTTGCCAAGGAAGCAGGAGAACGGCCGGGGACAAAGGTGATCGGCGCTGTAAATCCCAACATGCCAAGGGTGATGGGTGATAATTTCATTCACGTCAGCAATCTGGAGGCAATTGTGGAGAGCGATGAACCAATCCACGAACATGGCCGTCCGGAAATCGGAGAAGTGGAGGAAAAAATAGGCGCCAATATAGCTTCGCTGGTACGGGATGGGGACTGCCTGCAGCTTGGAATCGGTGCAATTCCTGATGCAGTGCTTAAATTTCTCGGTGATAAGAAGGATCTGGGAATCCATTCGGAGATGATTTCCGATGGACTGATGGATCTGTATGAGACAGGGGCAATAACCGGTAAAAGGAAAAATATTGATAAAGGAAGAATGGTCATTACCTTTATGATGGGCACAAAGGAGTTGTATGACTTTGTCAACGATAATCCTGCCATCTGCATGAAGCCGGTTAGTTATGTCAATGATCCGTTCATCATAAGCCAGAATGACAATGTGGTATCCATTAACTCAGCTTTGCAGACGGATTTAATGGGGCAGGTCTGTGCAGAGACAATCGGACTGAAACAGTACTCGGCAGTGGGCGGACAGATGGACTTTGTAAGGGGAGCTTCCGCTTCCAAAGGCGGAAGGTCAATCATTGCCTTCGGAGCCACCACCAAGGGAGGAACCATATCAAAGATCGTTCCATTTCTGACACAGGGGGGCAGCTGTCACCACAAGCAGAAATGATGTGGATTATATTGTGACAGAGTACGGGGTCGCTCATCTGAAAGGAAAATCCTTAAGAGCAAGAGCAAGGGCTTTAATCAATATAGCAGCACCTGCATTTCGGGATGATTTATCAGTGGAATTTGAGAAGCGTTTTGGGGAAGCACTATAACAATGTACAAGGGGGTACTATATGACTGTAACCATGATTTCAGATTTGCTGGAAACGCTCATGATCGTAGGATTTGGTTTGTCCTGGCCGTTTTCCGTTTACAAATCTTATATATCAAAAACGGCCAAAGGCAAGAGCCTTCAGTTTGAATTTTTTATATGGCTGGGATATATCTTTGGCATAGCAAGGAAGTTTATTCAGTATCAATATGGTTCTAATTACGACTGGCTGTTTTTTCTTTCCTGGTTTTTCTATGTGCTGAATTTTGCCGAGATATCTTTTGATATGTGGCTTTATCTAAGAAATGTAAAACTTGATAAGGTCAGAGAGGGAGAAACAGCAGACTTATTGTAACATGCTCCACTGCGTCAGGGACCCGGGGTGTCCCCGGGTCAGAATGATATGGCTGTTTTGCCATAAACCGGCTTTGTTTCCCTCTAGATTTTATGGTTCAGTATCTTATGGGCCATATCAATTAATTCCGGATTGATTTCTTCTACCAGAATGACGTCCTGAATGGAAGGAAAAGCAGACTGGACTTCGGCTGTGATCAGTTCCTCATTGGTACTGTGGGCAGCCGGGCAGCCGGAACATTTTCCAGTTAATCTTACCTTTAAAACATGATCTTCCAGGCTTTGTATCAATACATCGCCATTGTGCTCAGCTAATGCCGGACGCACTTTTGTATCAAGAATCGCTTCTATTTGTTGAATTGTGATCTCCATTGGTAACCCTCCTATGCCTTGTAGTTTAACAGCGGGCAGGCGGTTTGTCAATTGATGCCATGATATGAAAACTTGATGGATAAAGATAAAAAATGATTAGAAAGAAGTAGTGGTATGACTGCAAATTTTGAACATTACAAGATTTTTTATTACGTAGCAAAATATAAAAACCTTACCAGGGCCGCCAATGCCCTGGTGACCAGCCAGCCATCAGTAACCTACTGCATGCAGAATCTTGAAAATATATTAGGGTGCAAGTTATTTATCCGTTCCAGAAAAGGGGTTACGCTGACTGCAGAAGGAGAAATGCTTTACAGTTATGTTGCACCTGCCTGCCAGCAGCTGATACAGGGAGAGGAAAAACTAAGAGAACTCCTTGGAGAGCAGCATGAGTACATCAATGTGGGGGCTACACAGATGGCGATGCTGTCTTACCTGGTAGCCAGCTTAAAGCAGTTCCAGGAGCAGTATATCCAGGTGAAAATAAATATTTTTAACTATAATACGCCCCAGACTCTTAATGAACTGAAAGCCGGAAAGATCGATCTGGCAATTATCACCACGCCCTTTGACCATGAACAGTCACTGAAAGTGGTAAAGGTAAAGGATTTTAACAGTGTACTGGTGGGCGGTCCCTTATACAAAGAGTATGCGGGAAGGGTTGTTTATCTGGAAGAGGTGGGTAAACTGCCGCTAATCACCATGTCGGAAAACACCACCACATTTCAATTTTTTCAGGAATTTTATCGCTCCTGCGGTCTGACCATGCGCCCATCCATTGAGGTGGCGTCCATGGATCTGATTCTCCCGATTATCCTTAAGAATCTTGGGATCGGGTTTGTGCCAGAGGAATTTGCGCGGCCTCTGGTTGAAAAGGGGGAAATTGTGGAGATAAATCTGTATGAGCAGATACCCCAGCGGGACATATGCATTGTCAGTGACAGCAAACGGCCTTTGAGCGCAGCCGCAAAAAAGCTGCAGTGTATGCTGGAATCCCGGGAATAGAATGATGGGGGAGGAATGACATGAAAATCGGAATTAAATTCTGCGGCGGCTGTAATCCGGTATATGACAGATCTGGCAGGGTCCGCAAATTCAGAGAAGCCAACCCCGGACATGAGTATGTTACCTCAGATCCAGCAGCCGTATGCGACCTTTGGATGGTGGTTTGCGGGTGCAGCCGCAGATGCGCAGATGTGAGCGGTCTTAAGGACTGCAAAAAGGTGGTGCTTTTGTGGGATGAGACGGGGTTTATACGTCTGGAACAGGAGATCCGGACTGAGGAAAGAAGTTCTTCCTCTGGCAGCCGGGAGAAGAAAGTTCTCCACCTCCATGAGAAGGCAGTGAGGCGGCGGCTGGTGACCAGCGAGGATGTACATAGCTTTGCAGCGCTTACAGGAGATGAAAGCCTGCTGCATCTGGATTCTGAATTTGCAGAAATGGCTGGATTTAAACGTCCTCCGGTTCACGGCATGTTTCTGGATTCTCTGGTTTCCTCTGTCATGGGAACGGAACTTCCTGGCAGCGGCACGCTGTATATGGAACATACCACCAGATTCATCCGCCCGGTTTATCAGGGAGATACCATAGAAATCACGGTGGAATTCCTCTCTTATGAGGAACGGGATGACTGCTATGTGGGATTGTTTCGGGGAACCTGCAAAAATCAATACGGGGAACGGGTGTTGACGTCCAGCTGCAGCCAGATGATGATGAAACGCTTATTCACAGCAACCGGACCTGTTTGAAGACAAATTCAATGCCACCTCAGAGGAAAGGGATCAGACGATGACGAATTTGGAAAAATATGATCAGTTGTTTATAAAAGATTTAAGAGTGAAGAAGGAAGATTTAGAAAATTTGAAATATAGGGGAATCAGTACCTGGGATTCCATGGGACATATGGATCTGGTTACAGATTTAGAAGAAGTGTTTGATATTCACTTTAATACAGCAGATGTTATGAACTTTTCTTCCTATGAAAAGGGGAAAGAAGTAATGAAAAAATATGGTGTGATGATTTAAGAATCATGATTGGCGAAATGTCTGAAGAAAAGGGGATGATTGACATGGATTATGAAATGATTCTGGCAAGGAAACCATATTCCCTTTGCAGGGCAGAAAAAAGGGAATTGTTCAGGGAATGGCTGACAGAACTGACAGAATACCACAGGCAGCACTGCCTGCCATATGAGAAGCTGTTAAAAGCTCTGGAAATTCCTTCAGGCAGAAGCATGGAGGAAGAGGAAATCCCCATGCTCCCAATTGATCTTTTTAAGAGTATGGAACTGATGAGCGTTCCCCCCAGTCACTTTTTTAAAACTATGACCTCCTCCGGAACAAAGGGGCAGGAGGTATCAAAGGTTTTTCTGGATACAGATACTGCCAGATACCAGCAGCTTGCGCTGGCGGGCATAGGGGAAGATTTCTTTGGAGATCAACGGCTTCCGCTTCTTGTGATCGACAGTCCGGATGTACTGAAAGACAGGGAGATGTTTTCTGCCAGAGGGGCGGGGATACTGGGTTTTTCTATTTTTTCTTCCCACATATGCTATGCCCTCACCAGTGACATGGAGTTGGATACGGAGGCTGTTGAAGGGTTCCTGAAACGATATAAAGACACACGGATACTCGTCTTTGGATTTACATATATAATCTGGAAATACTTCTACGAAGCACTTGCCAGACAGGGAAAGAAGCTGGAACTGAAACATGCTGTCCTTGTCCATGGAGGAGGCTGGAAGAAGCTGATAAGCCAGTCGGTTTCGTCGGATGAGTTTAAAAAGCGGATTTATTCGGTGACAGGGATCAGCCACATCCATAATTATTATGGAATGGCCGAACAGACGGGTTGCATTTACATGGAATGCCCATGCGGCCATCTTCACGCCAGTGTTTATTCGGATATTATAACAAGAAGGGCAACCGATTTTACTCCCTGTGTATATGGGGAAAAAGGTATCATTCAGATTTTATCCCCCCTGCCCCGGTCCTATCCGGGACATTCCATACTCACAGAGGATGAAGGGATTATCATAGGCGAAGATGACTGCCTGTGCGGACGCCTGGGGAAATATTTTAAGGTGACGGGGAGAATCAAACATGCCCCGGTCAGGGGGTGCAGTGATGCCTATGAAGGATGAAGTGGTTATTCTGGCAGGGGTAAGACAGCCGGAGACAGAACCTTGGGAACTCTTTGCGGCTCCGGTACTGGATTTTCTGGAGCAGCTGTCCAGGGAAATACGCAGGGAGAGAAGACAATATGAACAGCTGGCGGCCTTTGGTTTCTGGTGCCGCAGATCTCATATGGAGGAGTTCAGAAAACGGTATGAAGATGGGCGTTCTCGTCTGGGGCGTGGGGTTATTTTTCACATACCAGCCTCAAATGTTCCGGTATTGTTTGGATACAGCCTTGTCATGGGATTGCTGGCAGGTAACAGCTGTTCTGTCCGTATCTCTTCTAAAAGCCAGGAACAGGATCAAATCCTGTGCCGCATCATGGATCGTATTCTGACCCGCCCAGAATATAAGGGGATGCGGCGGCGGATCTCAGTCTTTTCCTGTCAGAGGCATTCCCTGGCAGTGAGAGAGGCGCTTTCGGACTGCGCAGGCTGTGTGGTGTGGGGCGGTGACAGGACCATAATGGAAATCAGATGCATGCGCATCAGGCCAGATGCAGTGCAGCTGAATTTTCCGGACCGGTATTCTATTTGCATCCTGGATACCTTGCAGCTGGGAAATATAACAGAGGAGGAATTAAAGAATCTCGCCCACAGGTTTTATAATGACACCTACCTTTTGGATCAGAATGCCTGTTCCAGCCCTGCAATTGTCATATGGAATCAGGAGGAAGAATCAACAGAAGCAGAAAACGCCAGAGTGCGCTGGTGGAATGCAGTTGATGAGGAAGCCCGGTCTTATGATCTGACAGCCCATAAAGCAATGGCCAAATATGAACTGCTGTGCAGATATGCCATGACACTGGACGGGGAAATAAAGATCAGCCGTTATGGGAACCGCCTGTATACAATGGGGCTAGGGGACATTTCCTCAGACATTAATCAGCTTCGTGGTGTATTTGGTATGTTTTGAATACCGGGGAGACTGGAGAAAAGCCCTCAGCCGTCTGGCATCGGGCCGTCTTCAGACCATAACATACCATGGAATAGAAGAACAGGAATTAGTGGATTTTGTAATAAAAAATCATCTCTTTGGAGTCCATCGGATCGTGCCGGCCGGGCGGGCGGCGGATATGGATCCAGTATGGGATGGTCAGGATTTCATCGCTGTGCTGTCCAGACAGATCGGAAGGGAGGCACAAGATGCTTTTGTTTGAAAAGGAAAAGATATATGGTGACAAAATTCTGGCAGTGGATGATAAGGACAGTAAGGTTACATATGATCAGTTGGATGCATTTTCAGGAGAACTGTACAGTAAAGTCGGTGGAAAAAGGCTGATTTTTATTCTCTGTGAGAATACCATAGAATCACTGTTTGGTTATCTTGGCTGTCTGAAAACCGGCATTGTCCCACTGATGCTGGAAAGCCGTATCCATCCAAGCCTTTTAAATAGTCTTATAAGGGAATATCACCCCGCCTTCCTGTACGTCCCGGAAACCTGTATTGAGAAGGCAGAAGGCAGTGAAGTCATCTGGCAGTTTGGCAGTTACTGCCTTTGCAGAAGAAATGAAAAATTGCTTCCAGCCCTTTATAGTGAACTCTCCCTTTTACTGACTACATCAGGAAGTACAGGCAGCCCCAAGCTTGTCAGGCAAAGCAGCGGGAATATTGATGCCAATGGAAGATCCATAGCTTCCTATCTGGAGATAGATGTCAATGAGCGGCCAATCACTACATTACCTATGAATTATACATACGGTCTTTCCATAATTAACAGCCATGTTTTAATGGGCTGCACACTTTTAATCACCAAATATGGAGTGCTGGAGCCTGCCTTCTGGGATTTTGCAAGAAAGAACAAGGCTTCGTCACTTGCGGGTGTACCCTACACATATCAGATTTTAAAACGGATTGGGTTTATGGAAATGGATCTGCCGGATTTAAAAACCATGACACAGGCAGGCGGTAAGCTGCCGCCCAGTCTTCACAAAGAATTTGCGCTATACGCGAAACGGACCAACAGGAAATTCATTGTTATGTACGGTCAGACGGAAGCGACGGCGAGAATGGGTTATCTTCCGGCTGATAAATCGCTGGAGAAGTGCGGAAGCATGGGGATTGCCATACCGGGCGGCAGATTCTGGCTGGAGGATGAACAGGGCAATGAGGTCATAGAGCCAGACATACCGGGAGAACTGGTATATCAGGGAAATAATGTAACCCTTGGCTACGCCTGTTGCAAAGACGACCTTATCAAACAGGATGAATGGAGGGGCGTACTGCATACCGGGGATATAGCCAGTCGGGACAGCGAGGGTTATTACTTTATAACCGGCAGAAAAAACGCTTTATCAAAGTGTCTGGCAGCAGGGTGAATCTGGATGAAGTGGAACGTCTTTTGAAGGAACAATATGAAGGAATTGATTTTGCATGTGTGGGAACCGATGACAATCTTACCATTTACACGGATTGCTCATCACCAGATGCAGGGAAGGAGATTTTGGATTACTTATACCGCGTAACTGGAATCGGCAGGGTAGCAGCTGTAAGATATCGAAATAATATCCCCAAAAATGAATCGGGAAAAACCCTGTATCAGGAACTGGAAACAACAGCTGATAACAGAATGGAATGTAAATAACGGCATTTATGCCGGTGTGTAAAAGGAGAAGCAGAATATGGATTTTACTTTATCAAAAAAACATCTTCTGGCACAATCGCTGTACAGAAGTTTCACTGAAAATGAGGTGAAGCCAATGGCGCATGAGGTGGACGAGAAAGAAATATTTCCCAGGGAAACCGTAGAAAAGATGGCCAGATGCGGGTTCATGGGAATACCGGTTCCAAAGGAGTACGGCGGGCAGGGCTGTGATGTATTATCTTACGTCATGTGCGTGGAGGAACTGGCAAAGGCATGCGGAACCACAGCGGTAATTCTGTCAGCCCATACTTCCCTTTGTATCGATCCCATTCTTACATACGGGACAGAGCAGCAGAAACTAAACTATATCCCTGATCTGGCGGCAGGCCGGAAGCTCGGAGCGTTTGCACTGACAGAACCGGGGGCTGGAACCGATGCACAGGGCCAACAGACAAAAGCGGTTCTGGACGGTGAACAATGGGTACTTAACGGCTCCAAGTGCTTTATTACCAATGGAAAGGAAGCAGATGTCTATATCATCATAGCCGTGACAGGAACCGTTGAAAAGCGGGGGAAAAAATCAAAGGAAATATCGGCTTTTATTGTGGAAAAAGGAACACCCGGCTTCTCATTTGGAACCAAGGAAAAGAAGATGGGTATCAGGGGATCTGCTACCTATGAGCTTATATTTGATGATTGCAGAATACCAAAGGAAAATCTTTTGGGAATAAAGGGCAAGGGGTTTGGTATAGCCATGCATACACTGGACGGCGGAAGAATCGGCATTGCCGCACAGGCTCTCGGTATTGCAGAAGGGGCTTTTGAATCCGCTGTGAAATATGTGAAAGAAAGAAAACAGTTCGGGCGTGCGCTGGGACAGTTCCAGAATACCCAGTTTCAGCTGGCGGAAATGGCGACTAAGATTGAGGCGGCAAAAATGCTGGTATACAAAGCCGCTTTCGCAAAGGAAACCCAGAAGACATACAGTGTAGAGGCTGCGAAGGCCAAATTGTATGCAGCAAAGACTGCCATGGAAGTAACGGAAAAAGCAGTTCAGCTCCATGGAGGTTATGGATATATCCGGGAATATGATGTGGAACGAATGATGCGTGATGCGAAAATTACGGAGATATACGAGGGAACAAGCGAGGTACAGCTTATGGTAATTTCCAGCGACGTGCTAAAATAAGGAGGATACGCAGTGAATATTGTTGTTTGCATAAAACAGGTGCCTGATACAAAAGGCGGTGTAAAATTTAATCCGGATGGGACTCTTGACAGAAGTGCCATGCTGGCAATCATGAATCCGGACGACAAGGCGGGTCTTGAGGCAGCGCTTAAAATAAAAGACCAGTACGGCGCAACGGTGACTGTTATCACCATGGGTCTTCCCAAAGCAGATGAGGTTTTAAGAGAAGCTCTGGCAATGGGGGCAGACAACGGAATCCTCGTCACAGACCGGGTACTGGGAGGTGCAGATACATGGGCAACTTCCTCCACATTGGCAGGAGCACTGAAAAGACTTGATTATGATCTGATTATTACCGGGCGTCAGGCCATTGACGGCGACACAGCCCAGGTGGGACCCCAGTTATCCGAGCATCTTGATATCCCGGTCATTTCCTATGTACAGAATTTAAGGATCGATGGGGAATATGTGGTTGCAGAGCGTCAGTTTGAAGACCGATATCATCTGCTCCGGGTAAAGATGCCCTGCTTAATTACTGCTCTCTCTGAGCTAAACACTCCCCGGTACATGACGCCGGGCGGCATATTTGATGCCTATGGTGCGGAGCTTACTGTGTGGGGAAGACAGGATTTAAAAGAGGTTGATGACAGCAATATTGGTCTGAAAGGTTCTCCCACCCAGATTGCAAAGGCATCTGACAAAGTGAGAAAAGGTGCCGGAGAGGTTGTGAATCTGGACGTTACAGAGTCAGTCGATTATATTATGAACAAACTAAGAGAAAGACATATCATCTAAGATGGAAGGAAAAGAGGTGAATAAAATGGGTTTAGAAGAATATAAGGGTGTCTACATATTTGCCCAGCAGGTGGATCATCAGCTTAGCAGAATTGCTTTGGAACTGCTGGGTAAGGCAAGGGAACTGGCAGAGAATCTGGAGACTGATGTTACGGCGGTCCTGTTAGGCTCCGATGTAAAACAGATGGCAGATGAACTGGCTGAATACGGGGCGGATCATGTCATTGTGGTTGATAATCCGGCGTTAAAGGAATACATGACAGAACCATATACCCATGCTCTTTCCTGTGTGATTGAGAAATACAAACCTGAGATTGTATTGGTGGGTGCAACTGCAATTGGCCGTGATCTGGGACCAAGAGTTTCAGCCAGGGTTGCCACTGGTCTCACTGCAGACTGTACCAAACTGGAGATCGGGGATTTCCCGCTTAATCCGGTAGCAGGCAGAGAACAGAAGCACAACCAGCTTCTGATGACCCGACCGGCATTCGGCGGCAATACCATAGCCACCATAGCTTGCCCCAATCACCGTCCCCAGATGGCTACTGTGCGCCCCGGGGTAATGCAGGCAATCACACCAATAAAAGACCGGAAGGCAATCGTGGAAGAATTTGATCCCGGATTTACGCCCGATCATAAGTACGTTGAGATACTGGATATTGTAAAATCAGTAGCGGAGTGCGCTGACATTATGGACGCCAAAATACTGGTGTCAGGCGGCAGGGGCATTGGCGGACCGGAAAATTTTGGTTTACTTGAAGAACTGGCTTCTGCCCTTAATGGTCAGGTCAGCTGTTCCCGAGCCGTTGTAGATGCGGGCTGGAAGCCCAAGGATATGCAGGTAGGACAGACCGGCAAGACTGTGAGGCCAAATGTATATTTTGCCATTGGTATCTCTGGAGCAATCCAGCATGTGGCGGGTATGGAAGAGTCTGATATCATAATTGCGGTCAATAAGGACGAAACGGCTCCTATTTGATGTGGCGGATTATGGGATTGTGGGGGACTGGAAAAAGATTGTACCGGAGCTGATAAAAAAGATTCGGAATGAAACGATTGAAAAACCCATGGTGTTATCCTAAGAAAAACTGATGACTAGCCTTAGCTCTGAAGATTTGGTATAATTTAAAAGGACGATAAAAATTGTATTCAAAACAAAAGGGGCGAGTGGAATGAAAAAATGGATTTGTGGTTTTACAGGCTTAGCCGGGGGTGTTCTGATAATAGCCGGTGCATTGTTTATTAGAAATAAGGCAGTTGCAGTGATTGGAGGAGCAGATGGTCCAACATCTGTATTTATAGCAGGAAAGCCCAGTCCGGTTACTTCCACAGTTCTGCTGGTAAGTGGAATCATCATCATTCTGGGAACCATAATTGTCGTAATTAGAAATCGTAATTTATAAATAAGGAACAGCAGGCAGCAGGATTCGTGCCTGCTGTTCTTTATATACTGGTTTACCTCTCAGTTGCTGCAGCTTTTAAAATATTCATTAGCCACTTCCAGTAACTTCTCAATACAATCATTTGATTCCCTGTTATAAAGGCATGTTACTTTAAAATAATCTTCAAAACCCATCAGAGGAACAAACCGCACGGTATCATTTGCAAACTGTTTCATATGGCTGGCAAGAATGGAGATGCCCAGCTGACAGTCTACCATAAGCATCATATTAATCAGAGAGTTGGCCTCATAAACCGTGTTGGTAGAATAACCTTCCTGAGAATAGATGTTGTCAATTAAATTATGGTCGGTTCTGGAATACTTAGGGTCCATATGTATAAATGGCTCATCCTTTATCATGGTGAGAGAAACAGATTTCAGCTCCGAAAATTTGTGACTTTGAGGCAGTACGACGCACATATGGTCTGTGAAAACGGTCTTTTTTAAAAACTGAGGCGGGCAGTCGATTTCTATATCCGGTAAGATGGCAACATCAATCTGACCGCTTGTCAAAGTTTCCATAATGTGATCGTAGGTGTAGTCCATGGGGTTCACCTTGATGGTTGGGTGAAGCTCATGGAACCGCTTGATCAGCTTGGGAAAATGATAGACAAGGGCAGTTCCTAAAAGCCCGATGCTGATGACGCCTGTTGTCCCGTTTTCCATGTCTTTTACTTTCTTTACGGCAGAATCATAAGCATGAAGTATCTTTTTAATCTCGTGGTAAAAAATCTTTCCGGTGGGAGTCAGTTTTACCTCCCTTTTGTTTCGAATGAAAAGCTGGGAGCCGATGGAGTGCTCTAAGTTGATGACCAGCTTACTTAACGTCGGCTGGGTGATGTGAAGCTGTTGGGAAGCCTTCGTGTAGCTGAGGGTCTCAGCCAGGACAATAAAATATTCTAATTGAAAAAGGTTCATCTATACTCTCCATTTTACTAAAAAAACTCATTTTTACAGATCTATCATATCATAAATTCCGACAAAAATCTCCTTGTTTAAAAAATCAATGATTATAATGCATGAAAAATTACTATCACAGTAATAAAAATTATCAATTTATTATAAAACAAAAGAATGATACACTGGAATTACAAAAGCAATATGAAATGATAATCAATCATTGTCAGAATTTGTAAAGAGGGAAGGTGTTACATGTGATTCAAAATATCGCTGTGATAGGAGCCGGAACCATGGGACATGCCATAGCGGGGTGCTTTGCCCTGTATGGTTATCCTGTTTCCGTTTATGAAAGCTTTGAAGAGGTACGCAATACCTGCAAGGAAAAAATCAGAAAACAGTATAAACTTCTCCTTGAGGAGGGGCTGATTGAACCAGACGATATTGAAAAATCTCTGGTCAGAATCCAAACTTTTGATGAACTTAAGACCGCTGTAAAGAATGCAGATTATATGATCGAGGCCATTCCGGAAAGACTGGATTTAAAGCAGCAGCTTTTTGAAGACCTCATAAAGTACTCTCCGGCAGATGCAATTATTGCCAGCAACACTTCAAGCATCGCTTTTTCCGACTTGACCGCCAAATTGGATGAAAAGGATAAGCCTAGGGTTATGGTATGCCACTGGTATAATCCGGCCCATTTAATTCCACTGGTGGAGCTGTCATTTTTCGGAAATATGCCGGAAAACCGCTACAAGGAGGTGGAGGATCTTTACCGGACCATCGAGAAACGGCCTGCAAAGGTGAAAAAGGACATTCCAGGACTTTTAGCCAACCGAATCCAGCAGGGGATTGCAAGAGAGGTATTTTCTCTCATGGAAATGGGAGCAGCAGATCCGAAAGATATTGATGCTGCTTTAAAATACGGCCCTGCATTCCGGTATGCCACCACCGGTCAGCTTGAGGTAACCGACTTCGGCGGACTGGACATCTGGTGCACCGTGGGAGATAACCTGCTGGCTGTTATGGACCGGTCAGCCCAGGCAAGCCCGCTTCTGCGGGATAAGGTCAAGGAAGGCAAGCTGGGATTTAAGACCGGAGAAGGGTTCTTTGCTTATCCGGAGCAGGAAAAGCAGGAGATTCAGAACCAGTTTCATAAGCGGTTAATCCGGCAGCTTAAGGCCAGTAAAAATTATGATTAAAAGCAGCAAACCCATATAAAACGGAGGGGAAATAATGATAAAGAGAACACTGGAAGAATTAAAAAGCTATAATGCCCCAGGCCATTTCGGTATGACGGCTATGAGGATTCATGGAAAAGAGGAGACAGGAGCTAAAAAATTCTGGATGGGACTGTCCACCTTTTTGCCGGGAGGCGGTGCGGAATATGCCTATGAAGACAATCCCTTAGAGAAGGTATATTACGTTCTGGAAGGGGAAATGACGGTGACGGACAAAGCCGGAACTAAGTATGTGGTTCATCAGAACGAAAGCATTTCCTTCCAGCCCAATGAAGGACGCTATTTAGTTAATGAATCCAACCGTCCGGCAAGTATGCTGGTCATTATCAATTATCCGGAGTAGGAGGAAGAGATCCATATGGTAAGCAAGGAATTTATGGGAAATTTATTTGACGTGTCCGGCAAGGTTGCCCTTGTGACGGGAGCCACAGGAGCTCTTGGAAAGGCGGTGTCCATCGGTTATGGTCTGGCAGGAATGAAAGTCATGGTCACAGGCCGCAAGGAAGAAACCTGCAGGGCACTTTGTGAGGAGTTAGAAGCACAGGGCATTCAGTGCGGATATTCTACGGGGGACCCGGCTGTGGAAGCAGATGTGATTAAGGTGGTCAATGATACCATCAGGACATTTGGGGAAATCAATGTGCTGGTAACAGCGGCAGGATACAACAAACCTCAGCCTATAGTCGAACAGGATTTATCCACATGGAAGCAGATTATGGATTCTGACGTTCAGGGAACCTGGCTCTTTTGCAAATACGCGGGTGAGCAGATGATAAAACAGGGCAAAGGCGGAAAGGTTATTATGGTTTCCTCTGCCCGCTCCAAGATGGGTATGGCAAATTACACAGGCTACTGTACCGCAAAGGGAGGAATTGACTTAATGGCCCAGTCTCTGGCCTGTGAGTGGACTGCAAAATACCACATCAATGTGAACACAATCAATCCCACCGTGTTCCGTTCCGATTTAACCGAATGGATGTTTGACCCCGAAAGCGCTGTTTACCAGAATTTCTTGAAGCGTCTTCCCATCGGACGTCTTGGTGAGCCGGAAGATTTCGTAGGGCCGTGCATTTTTCTGGCATCAAAGGCCAGCGATTTCATGACGGGGGCCAATGTGGCCACAGACGGCGGATATTGGGCCAACTAATTGGAAGCAAACCATTTGAACATACAAAAATATAAAGTTAGATGACGGAGGTAAACACCCATGAGCAAAAAAGTATTCGTAGACTTAACCCATCCATTCAGTGCCGATATTCCCCGCTGGCCATATTTTGACAAGCCAGTCATCGACAATAAGCACTCCCTTGCAAAGGGCGGTGTTTTAACCCAATACATAGGCTGCACCATGCACACCGGAACCCACTGCGATGCACCAAGACATGTCATGGAGAAGGAATTTGACGGAAAACGTGCCCGTTATACCCATGAGATGCCAGTAGATGCTTATACCGGAGATGCCATCTGTCTGGAAATTGAAATCGAGACATGGGGGCTAATCACAGGAAAGCATTTAGAAGATGCATGTGATAGAGCCAACATTAAACCGGAAGAACTGGAGGGCATGATTGTCTGCTTAAACACCGGAATGCACCGCAAATTTGACGATTCCAAGGAATATTACCACTATTCCTGCGGCACAGGCATTGAAGCTGGAAAATGGTTTGTGGAGCATAAGGTTAAATGTGTCGCTATGGATATGCAGGCATTAGACCATCCCCTTCACACAGCCATGGGCAACAACGGCATGACAAGAATGAATTTAGTAGGTGCTTCCGGAAGACCCATCACCGAGGAATATATTGAGAAATTCGGTGAAGAGGCATATGCGGAATTTGATAAAGAATTATACATCAGACTTCATGGACAGGAAGCCTATAACGAGAAATTCGGTGAACTGGAAGCAATCGGCTGCTGGGGAACCTGGGAGCCGTGTCATAAGGAAATGCTGGGACACGGAATCGTGGGCGTAGAGAACTTAGGCGGCAACTTAGATAAAGTTTCTGGAAAACGGTTCCGTTTCTTCTGTTTCCCTCTCCGCTGGCACTTAGGTGACGGTTCCATGGCACGTTGCGTGGCAGAAATCGACGAGGACGATTTAAACGATGTCCCGGAAAGAACCTATCAGTATGGAGGATTTTAATATGGGAGATTTAAGTAATAAGGTAATTTTAACCGTAGCCACTACGGGTGCCTGGCCCACAAAGGAAATTACCCCCTTTGTGCCGATTCAGCCCGAAGAAATCGCGAAAGAGGTTTACGCCTGTTATAAAGCCGGGGCTTCCATGGCACACATACACGTAAGAGATGACCAGTCGAAAGCTTCCATGGATTACAATAAATTCGAAGAGACTGTCCGTCTCATCAGGGCCAAAGAGGATTGTGATATTGTCTTAAATTTAACAACCTCCGGAGGGATCGGATTGGACGATGAAGTAAGAATCAGACCCTTTAAAGAATTAAAACCGGAGCTGGCTTCTTATGACTGCGGCTCTATGAACTGGCAGAACAACTGCGTATTTGAAAACAGCCCTGCTTTTTTGGAGAAACTTGGCAACGCCATGCAGGAGGCGGGTGTAAAGCCTGAAATTGAAATTTTCGATGTGGGTATGATCTACAATGCCCTTTATTACTTAAAAAAAGGTGTCTTAAAAGCCCCTCTCCATTTTCAGTTCGTATTAGGTGCGGCAGGAGGAATGCCTGCAACCGTAGAAAACCTGGTCTATTTGAAAAATCTGGTTCCGGAAGGTTCTACCTGGAGCGCTCTTGGGATCGGGAAAGGCCACCTTCCCATTCTATACACTGCACTGGCACTTGGGGGAAATATCCGTGTGGGAATGGAAGATAACATTATGTACAGCAAAGGTGAACTGGCGAAGTCCAATGTGGAATTTGTGGAACGGGCAAAGCGCATCATCCATGAATTCGGCAAAGAGGTTGCCACGCCGGAGGAAACAAGACAGATACTTGGGGTATAGAGAGGGAAGGAAAGAGGAAATACCCTGCGGGTATACCTTTATGCCCAGAGAGCATGGGCAGGAAAGAGGAAACACCCTGCGGGTATACCTTTATGCCCAGAGAGCATGGGCAGGAAAGAGGAAACATGAGAGAAGTAGTTATCGTAAGTGCTGCCCGGACAGCCATCGGCAGCTTTGGCGGCAGCCTTGCAGCCATTTCGGCGGTGGATTTAGGGGCCACGGCTGCAAAAGGTGCTATGGAACGGGCTGGGATCAAACCAGAACAAATTGATGAAGTTATTGTGGGAAATGTACTTAGCGCAGGCTCAGGACAGAATGTGGCACGCCAGATATCCTTAAAAGCAGGTGTGCCGGTTCATGTACCCGCTATGGGGATCAGCAAAGTCTGTGGTTCAGGCTTAAGAGCAGTTACTCTTGCCGCACAGATTATTAAGGCGGGAGATGCCGACTTGATCCTGGCTGGAGGAGCGGAGAGCATGTCATGTGCGCCCTATGTCTTAAACAATCATCGGTTCGGCCATAAAATGGGAAATGAAACTCTGATAGATACCATGATTCAGGACGGCCTGTGGGATGTATATAATAATTATCATATGGGTGTCACTGCAGAAAACATTGCCAAGCGGTACAAGATCACCAGACAGGAGCAGGATAGGTTTTCAGCAGAAAGCCAGCAAAAAGCACAAAAGGCCATTGAAGCAGGTCGTTTTAAAGACGAAATCGTACCGGTTTTAATCCCTGTAAAAAAAGGCGAGCCCAAGGTTTTTGATAGGGACGAATTTCCTCGGTTTGGAACCACAGAGGAGACCCTTGGAACGCTTCGTCCCTCTTTTATCAAGGACGGAACCGTAACAGCAGGCAATGCTTCCGGATTAAATGATGGAGCTGCCATGGTGATTCTCTGCTCCAGAGAAAAGGCGGAAGAATTAGGGCTTCCGGTTATGGCAAGAATTACAGGCTATGGTTCTGCAGGTGTAGAACCGGAGGTCATGGGTCTTGGCGTGATCCCGGCTTCAGAACTTGCCATGAAGCATGCCAAAATCACCGCGGAAGAACTGGATCTGGCAGAAGCCAATGAAGCATTTGCGGCTCAGGCGATTGCCGTGTGCCGTGACTTAGGTCTTGACCCGGAAAAGACCAACGTAAATGGCGGGGCAATTGCCTTAGGCCATCCCATCGGCGCTTCCGGTGCAAGAATCCTGACCACCCTTCTGTATGAGATGGAGAAGCGGGATGCAAAAAAGGCCTTGCCACCTTATGTATTGGCGGCGGCATGGGAACAGCAATCGTAGTGGAACGATAGGAGGAATGCGCATGAAAAAAGTTTCGCCCCAGGAAGCGGTTGCTTCCATCAATGACGGAGCCGTAATCATGATCGGAGGTTTCATGTCAAACGGAACTCCGGAAATTCTGATTGATGCGCTGATAGAAAAAGATCTTAAAAATTTAACCATTATTGCAAATGACGGAGGAACTCTTGATACAGGAATTGGCCGCCTCATTAAAACAGGAGCGGTCAGCCGTCTGATTGCCTCCCACATTGGCTTAAACCCACTGACAGGACAGCTCATGAACGAAGGAAAGATGGAGGTGCAGCTTGTACCTCAGGGAACCCTTGCAGAGCAGATCCGTGCGGGAGGAGCTGGCCTTGGCGGTGTTCTGACGCCGACCGGACTGGGCACAGAGATTGAAGAGGGGAAACAGGTAATTGAAGTGGATGGAAAACATTTTGTTCTTGAAAAGCCACTAAAAGCCGATTTTGCTCTGATTCGCGCTTCTGTTGCCGATGAAAAGGGTAATTTGTTCTACAGGGCGACCACCAGGAATTTCAATCCCATGATGGCGACTGCGGCAGAAACCGTAATTGCAGCAGCTGAAGAAATTGTGGAAGTAGGAAAGATTCAGGCAGAAAGCGTTGCAACCCCTGGAATATTTGTAGACTTCCTTGTAGGAGGTGAACCTTATGTCGATTAAAGAAACCATTGCCAGACGTGTGGCAAAAGAATTGAACGACGGTGATGTGGTAAATCTGGGAATTGGACTTCCTACCATGGTTGCCGATTACATACCAGATGGAATGACCATTCACCTCCAGTCTGAAAATGGAATCCTGGGCATGGGACCTGTGCCTGGAGCCGACGGTTACGATTCTAACATTGTCAATGCAGGCGGGAAACCTGTGACTGTAGAACATGGAGCCAGCTATTTTGACAGCGCATTTTCCTTTGCCATCATTCGCGGGGGGCACGTGAATGTAACCGTTCTGGGAGCCTTGCAGGTGGATCAGCAGGGAAGCCTTGCCAGCCACATCATACCGGGGAAGATGGTTCCGGGCATGGGTGGAGCCATGGATCTGGTCACAGGCTCCAAAAAGGTGATCATTGCCATGACCCATACGGCAAAGGATGGGGCTCCAAAGATATTAAACAATATCACATTACCGCCAACGGCAGTTTGTAAGGTCCACAAAATCGTGACGGAACTTGCTGTCATCGAGGTGACAAAGGATGGTCTTGTCCTTAAGGAAGTTTCCGTGGATACCACACCGGAAGAGGTTGCAGCAAAGACAGAAGCACCTCTGATTATGGCAGAGTGCATCGGGCGCTTTTAATAGTTGACGTACTTGAAGTATTTGAAAAAATGAATTATAAATATAGTTTAAGCAATAAAAAATAAAAGACAGGAGATAGGAATATGGGGAAAAAAGTCGGCGTAAGCCAGGAAGAAAAGAGCTTATCCTATTATAAGTTTTTTGAGCGCCCTATGGCAGAAATACCGGAGGAAAAGCTTGCCATCTTAATAAATGGCCAGGGGGACAACAAAGCGGGAGTGCCATTTGAAAAAAGAAACCTCTATCTTGCAGGGAATGATGAAGAATACTGTCAGAACGGTTACGGTATTCATGAGGATGGAACTGGCTACGTATGTAATACCACCTACATGCCCGGCGTCACTGGAGACATGCTGGACTGGTGGTTCCCCTGGCATAGTGTAGGTTCCGATCTCCGCTACAAAATGTGGGACCCGGAGGATCATTGTTTTGCCAGGGCTGACCGCCCGGATTACGTCTGTGACCCTGAAGTACCTATGAGGGAGAAGACCTGGGGAGTGAACCATTACATAATGGAAGATATTGGTCCCGGTTTTGAATTCCTTAAGCTGTGTTTCAAAAGTCCGGCTGATTTCGGTTATGATCCCACCATCGTGGGAAGTGAAGCATGTGAGTCTATGGTATGTGCCATTGGAGAGAGCTCCTGTGCCTGTGCAATGACCCATAAATGGTATCCTTATAAAGATGGGGTTATGTTCTGCTCCCGCTTCTGGATCGGCTTTAAGCTGGAGAATGGAATTATACGAAGAGCCCTGCCCGATGGCTTTAAAATTCCGGAAATCGCTGCCAAGAGCCTCTTTGCCCACAACATCAAGGAGTTTTCCAACTTAGCAGCCATTTTGCCGGAAGTGTACGCACAGAACAAAGACAGCTTTTAAAATTCCAACATCCGAAAGGAAAATTCATAAGAAAAAAGAAGCTCTGCATCGGACGGATCAAAACCCGTCAAGTCTGCAATTTTACCGATGCGGTAAAAAAGGTGCTTTTATGAATGTGCAGGTAATTGGAAGTATTTAAGGCATTGCGGTTATTTAAAAAATATGCTTTTAGAGTCTTCATGTATTCTGTGTTATTTTCCTGGTCATAGTTTTGCAGAAATAAAAGATCCGGATGGATGAGGGTCTCTGTATTGATCTGATTTTGAGAGGCTGCCAGAAGATGGTTTAAATAATTGTCTTCATAAGTGATAATGTGCTCCTTCCTGATACAGTTTTGATTCCTCAGCAGAAACATTACCTGGTTATAATAGCGAGGGGTATCCAGCAGTTGTTCAAATCGAAAACTAATGGCAGCATGGATCTGGTTCAACTGAAGAAAATGAGACAGCTTCTGTTTGTCAATGGACTGGTAAAGCTCTTTGCAGTTGCTGGTGTGCAAAAGTATTAATGTCCCTTTATAAAAAAAGGCCATGCTGTGCTTAAATATCCCTGATAGCTGGTCAATATAGTAATTAGGGTTCAACTGGGTATTGGAAAAACCATGAAAGGTGAATCCCAGTACCCAGAAATACTGGTATAAGGTCTTTCCCAGCTGAGCCAGGTGCCGGGCTGCAATGCTTTTGCTGTCCAGATTCTGCTCAATCAGGTCGGTTAAGAAACACTCATATTTCAGCCCTGTTTTTTCTGCGTAACACTCATCCTTTTGCATTTCCAGGGAGATCAGCTTAGATAAGTTCATGGCAAAGGAACTGTCAGCAGATTGAAAAGGGCGGTTAAGAGAGCTGATGCATAAGTAGCCGACTGCGGCACGTTTGATATGAATGCTGCAGAACAGATAAGAGTTATCGTGTGAATCATCATGTTCCACAATGATTGGTGTGGAAGAGGTAAACAAATGCTGTAAAACCCTTTTTTCTTTCATGCTCTGTATAAAATTACTTTTTAAATAGAATTTTTCATCATAGACATCAAATTTATCATCAAAATAATCCTTAGGGCTGGAGGCAAGAACAGAAAAGCTTGTAGTACATAATGTTATGGGGTTATTTAAAAATGTCATTGCTGTGTCAAGCATGCTCTGGTAACCATAACCTGCCTGCAACACCTGTAATACTTCATCTCTCTTTAAGTCCGCCTTGCGGCTATCATATAATTCCTGCTGTATGCAGTTTAATACCGCAAAGGAGTCCAGGTTCTCTTTAATAGTAAGTATATTTGAGTTTTCTTCATTGGAACAACAGTTGAGCAAAAGTATACAGCCGTCTGAAATGAGAGGCTGATGATCCGGATAAGTTCCTATGTACAGGGTGTCGGGATCAGGCTGCAGCTGACCGTCATAAGAAGGCAGCAGATAATAAACGCTCTCAATCCGCTGGCTGGAAAAAATGGGTCCGTGAACATGAACCTGAAATGTATCTTGTATTTTTTGAATGATATTATTTAAACAAGCCATTAAAACTCCTTTTCTTTGAGACAAATGTAGGAAATCATCCCGGTAATATGAGAAAAAATTTCGATAAATGATGGAAGCTTCTTTATCTACAGTATGTTATTATTTTAACGAGCCGGTAAACAGTATTTTTTGAGATATTTACATAACAGAACTTTATTATGATAACTTTCGATAATTGTACTAAATTTTAGATAATTAGAAAAGGAGAATATTCATGTCAGTAAAAATTTTAGGAGTCAGTGCAGGTCGTAAAAACAGCAACTGTGATGTTTTGTTAAAGGAGGCACTTCTTGCATGTCAGGAAGAGGGAGCCGATGTTACAATGGTCAATTTAAGAGATTATGACATTATAGATTGTACCGGATGCACCTCATGTACCATAGGCATGTCACAGGGAAAGAATACCGGCTGCGTATTGGACAAGAAGGATGATAAGAAGAAAATTATGGAAGTGCTGTTAGAAGCGGACGGAGTTATTTTTGCAGCACCTACCTATGATCTGCAGGCCTGCTCCGTATTTGCAAAGTTTGCCCAGAGAAGTTTAAGCTATGAGAATTCATTTCTGGAGTCGATCGGGGCAATCGAACATAAGGACAGAGTCAGTGCTTTGATTGCAGTAGGCGGGTCCACCCGTTCCTGGCAGTCCATGGCTCTGGAATCCATGCAGGCAGCCATGTTCACCTCGGACTTTAAGGTTGTGGATATGTATCTTGCTACAAGAGTTCCGGCTCCTGCACAATGCCTCCTCCACGACGATATGATTGAACGAGTGGGGCAAATGGGGAAAAACGTCATGACAGCAATCAATACTCCTGTGGACGAACGCAAATGGCTGGGAGACGAAGATATGGGCTGGTGTCCAAACTGCCATTCCAATGCGTTGATTCTGGGAGAAGTTCAGTGGGATGGGCTTCATTTCCCAATTGAATGCCAGGTATGCGGTGCTGGCGGAAACCTTGAACAGAAGAGGGAAAGTGGAAGTTTGTGATTCAGGAAAATGGGCTGATAAGAGACCGCAACACTCTGGAGGGAAGAGGCAAGCACCTGGAAGAAATCATTCATACACAGGGAGGGTTCTTCTCTGATCCGGAGAAACGTAGAATTGCAAACGAAAAGCTTGAAAAATACAAAAACCTGAATTTTAAAACAATATAAAATCAAAAAATGGAGGTATTTCGATGAAGCAGTTACAGACAGATGTTATTGTGGTGGCAGCAGGACTTTCTGGAATGGCAGCGGGCATTGCTGCAGCTGAAAATGGGGCAGAGGTAATTATTTTTGAAAAATCCAATACAACCGGCGGCGCTGCCAATATGGGAATGGGACCCCTTGGGGTGGGGTCTCCCATACAGAAACAGCAGATGATTTCCCTGACACCTGGCGAAGCATTCCGCAAGCACATGTATTATACCCATTACCGGGTGGATGCACGTCTGGTCCGGGATTACTATTATAAGTCCGGAGAAACCATTGAATGGCTTATGGACATGGGAGTAGAGTTTTTAGGAGTGCAGAGGGCGTTTAATGCACCGGAAGCCACAAGGGCATACTCGGATGGAGAATTTACCTGGCATGTGGTAAAACCGGAAGGCGGCGGAGCTCCCGGCCCACGTTGTGCAACGGCTATGACAAAGAAGATGACGGAACGGGCAAAAGAGCTGGGAGTGAAATTTTACATGGAGACTCCTGTTGCTAAAGTTATTGTGGAAGATGGACGTGCTGTGGGCGTTATTGCCAGAGACAGAGATGGTGGAGAAATAGAAGCAAGAGCCAAGGCGGTGATTCTTGCAACCGGAGGTTTCGGAGACAATCCGGAAATGATCAGGGAACAGACGGGATATGAATTTGGCAGGACAATCTTTAATTTTGCCATACCTGGAATGAAAGGGGAAGGAATCAAAATGGCATGGGAAGCCGGTGCCGGTCGTACTCCCTGCACCATGGAACTGATGTACCAGCTTCCGGATAACATGAATCATTTTATTCTGGACGGAGCATTCCGCCAGCCATGTCTCTGGGTCAACCGGAATGGATACCGTTTTATGCCGGAAGACCAGATAGCCAATACTACATTTACCGGTAACGCGATTTCCTCTCAGCCAGGCTATATAGCATATTCCATCTTTGACAGTAAGTTATTAAAGAAATATAAGAAAAAAGGTCCGGATATTATTTCTCATGTGCATCCTCACGATCTGTTCGACCACTTCGACGATCAGTGGGAAAAGGATTTAGCCGATGGATATGAACCAATCTGCCAGGCTGACACCATAGAAGAGCTGGCAGAGAAAGCCGGAATTGATCCGGAAGGGCTGAAAAAACAGGTTGAAGAGTACAATGAAATGTGCGAGTCCGGATTTGATGAGATTTTCGAAAAAAACCGTGCATTTATGCAGCCCATCGAGAAAGGTCCGTTTTATTGCTGCCGTCAGAATGTAGGCGCTTACGGCACTTTGGGTGGAGTGAAGATTAATCATAAGACACAGGTATTAAATGAAGAAGCAAAGGTGATTCCCGGATTGTATTGTGTTGGGACAGATGCCTGCAATATTTTTGGAGACAGCTATCCGTTTATCCTTTCCGGAAATTCAATGGGATTTTGCTTAAACAGTGGAAGAATAGCAGGAGAAAATGCAGCAGAAGAAGCGGTAGAGTATTAAGGTCTTAGAATACGGGGGCTGATCCGCTAAGTGGAGGTGACAAACTATAAATAGTCAAGAGGTTTTATACAAATTTTTTGATATAAAAAAAGAGTAACTTTAATAAGCCATCTGAATACACCCGTATTTCAGATGAATACAAAATTTTATTAGAAAGATGTTTTAGCGAAGTTTTTGAATGTTATAGTCTACTTCTTGCCTCTCCAATGCATAGATGACTCTAACAAGCTTCTTCGCCACATGAGTAATAGCTACTCGATGTGGTTTGCCTTCTCCGCGTTTCTTGGCATAATAAGTTGCAAATGTTATATCGAAACGGATTAATGGAAGGCAACAATTAATAAGAACATATCGCAGCTGAGATGATCCACGCTTCACCATTCTACCACCGTGTGATTCTGTTCCAGAATCATTTATGCCTGGTTCTATTCCAGCAAAGGCAAGCATCTGACCTGGGTTTGAAAAGTTCGATATATCGCCGTATTCAGAGTAAATAACGGCGGCAGATATTGGACCGATGCCCGGAACTGACATGTAATGAGGATGGACCTCTTCAATTAGTTTATTGATTTCATTCTCAAGAGTACCTATTTCTTTTACAAGAGATTTGTAAAGAGTAAGTAAGCTGTTCAGTTCAACATCAAAGATAGAATTATTTACTCCCACAGTATTTGTGGCAAGTTCCTTCAACTCCAGGAACTGCTGAGGAGAAAACTTGCCTCTTGATATAGAACGAAGTTTGTCATAAGATACTGAATTCATTCTTGCCATCTTTTCAGCGGAACCGTAGTTTTCAAGCAGATACAGAGCGGTCTTAGATAAACGCTCATGAAAGAAAGGCTTGAATTCAGGAAAGGTGTGATCTAGCACATTGGTAATCTTTATAAGATAAAAAGAACGCTGCCGAACTAACCTATCACGCAAACGAGTTAATGACTTTAAGGAATAAGCGTGGTAAAATCCTTTTGAATGGGGTTTGTATTCAACAGTCATTAACCACCGGGCTATTGATTCGCAGTCAATAGAGTCGGTCTTGGTTCGCCTTAGAGATGTGGATTTCTTGTATTCCTTGATGAGAACTGGATTAATTTCCATGAAGCTGTGATTGGCATTTTCAAGGAAGAGTTCGAGATTGAGGGCATAGTGGGCTGTTGATTCGAACCCTATTTTTATATCCTGTGGATTGAGAGAGAATTAAAATAGTGAGTAGCTGCTCAAAACCTGTCTTATCATTTTTAACAGTAAATTTTGAAACAATCTTTTGATCAGCAGCAGATATAATGCAGCAATCATGTTTGTACTTGGAAATATCAATTCCAACAAAGTACATGGACATAGAGTGAAACCTCCTGATATGTATATTGGCACTGTTGTCTTCCACAGAGAATCCGGCTGTGTAATCACGTAAATAGAAACGTCAGGCGTTAACAAACTGATTAACAGTAATAGACGAAAAGCTGTGGTCTGAGTCACCTCGGAACAGTCAAAGCTGTAATTATATAGGTACAGATCCACAGTGCCTTTTCAAAATATATCAGAGATGGATTAAAATGCCCAGAGAATCTGGGAGAAAGGAAAAATCCAATTACCATCTAAGATAATTGGATTATACGTAATATGTGGTTAACAATTGATGATAAGCAGATAGAGGCAAAAGAAGAAATGTCCGTTTTAAATGCTGCTTTGGGGGCGGGAATATACATTCCACATCTTTGCGGGCATCCGGATCTGGAGGCCATAGGCGGATGCCGCCTGTGTTCAGTAGAGATTGAGGGGATGGATCAGCCAGTTCCTTCCTGCATGGTAAAGGTGCAGGAAGGGATGAAGGTTACCGTTCATGGACCAAAAGCTGAAAGTACCAGAAAGACAGCAATGGAACTGATTCTTGCAACACACCCGGCGGACTGCACCGGCTGTCCCAAGTATGGTAAATGTGAATTGCAATCCATGTATCAGTATCTGGGAGTGGGTCCCGAGCGGTGGAAAAAGAAGTCCAGAACAGTCCCTACCGATGACAGCAATCCCTTAATCCGGCATTTGTTTACCAGATGCGTCCGTTGCGGACGCTGTGTGCGCGCCTGCAGAGACCTTCGCGGGGTGAAGGTGCTGGATTTTCAGAAAACAGAAGATGGAGTGCGGATTGGAACCGACGGAAACATTTCCCTGAAAGAAGCAGGCTGTAAATTCTGCGGAGCCTGCATTGAAGTCTGTCCTACCGGCTCCATTATGGATGCCCTGGGACAAATAAGGGAAGACGTCTCTTACGGGGAAAGTGTGGTTCCATGCAGGACTGCATGTCCTGCACATACAGATATCCCCAGGTACTTAAGGTACATAAAAGAGGGAGAATATGAAAAAGCAACCGCTGTCATACGGGAAAAGCTGCCGTTTCCGGAAACACTGGGATGCATCTGCAATCACATTTGCGAAACAGCCTGTAAGCGCAACCAGCTTGGAGAGCCCCTGTCTGTCTGCAAGTTAAAAAGGGCCGCAGCTGCCGCTCATTCCGATGAATGGAAGAAAAAGAGAAAAACCGCGGCTCCCACAGGAAAAAAGGCGGCTGTAATCGGAGCAGGTCCGGCAGGCCTGACAGCAGCCTATTATCTGGCGAAGAAGGGACATGAAGTAACCGTCTTTGAGTCCAACGAAAAAGCAGGTGGACAGTGCCGTTATGGAATCCCTTCCTATCGCTTGCCGGATGAGGTGCTGGACCGGGAGATCAGCGATATTCTGGAAGTTGGAGTTTTGCTGAACGTAAATACTAAGGCTGACGCACCGGAAGTTCTTTTAAAACAGGGATATGATACGGTTTTAATTGCCACCGGCACCCATAAGGGCGTACGTCTGCCTTTGGAAGGAAATATGCTTTCCGGAGTCATGCTGAATACGGATTTTCTTAAAAATGCACGCAGAGACCAGATTGATGATCCAGGTAAAAAAGTGATGGTGCTGGGCGGCGGAAACGTTGCTTATGACTGCGCCAGGACAGCTCTTCGCCTGGGGGCAGAAGAGGTCCACATTGCCTGCCTGGAAAGCAGGACTCAGATGACTGCATCAGCAGAAGAAATCCGGGAAGGAAAAGATGAGGGAATCATTCTTCATTCCGGTCATTCGTTCCTTCGTATTACAGGAAACACCAAGGTAGAAGGCGTTGAACTTCAAAAAGTGGAGAAGTTTTATTTTGATGAAAACAGGAAAGCAGTCATAGAGCTTGTAGAGGGATCACAAGAGTGCATACCGGTGGATCGTGTGATTTTTGCTGTGGGACAGGCGCCGGCTGGGACGGAGGAGTTGGGAATCGAATTAAATCATGGTTCCTATGTAAAGGTAAACAGCTCTTTTTCTACCAGTATGCCAGGGGTTTATGGGGCTGGCGATGTGGTAACCGGAACAAAATCAGTGATAGAAGCCATTGCTGCCGGGAGACAGTCCGCCATGGAGATGGACCGTTACCTTGGCGGAGACGGAGATATTTCCGAAGAACTGCTGGAAAAGGAAACGGCGGATCCGTTCCTTGGAAGGACGGAAGACTTTGGAATACTGGAGCGGCTGTCACCGGCTCTTTTAGAACCCCAGGAACGGAAAAAAAGCTTTGCTGCAGTGGAACAGACATTTACCTGTGAGGAAGCAAAATGTGAGGCAGGGCGCTGCCTGCAATGTGATCTGAGGTTGAATGTAACCAATCCCAGGCTTTGGAACGAATACTAGGAGGAATAAGGATAATGGATATGATTATTTGCAATGCAATGCCAGTTTATCATGAGGCACCCGTTTCCCCTATGCTTTTAAATGATAACACGGAAAAAGTTCTGGAAGCGCTGTTGAAAGAACCTGCCGGTATTCGTTACCTGATTGTGCCGGAAGGCGGCTGGGCAGGGGAAAAACCGGAGGGTCTTACAATTATCAAGACCCGTCATAAATCCGGTTTTACTTATGGAAATGCTTCTGCTCTGAAGGTAACCGAGGGAGAAAAACCCATTCCATTATGCCCTGATGATGAGTTTCCCTCTGGCGAATGCAGAGTAGTGACGGTGGAAGAATTGCTGAATGCCGGAAAGAAGATAGTGTATGTTGCAGGTAAGGCTGAGAAAAAGGGAGTTCTTGACCTGGACAGGAAGATAACCCCGGCAGACATACTGGCGGCCGCTGGTGTGCAGGGGACATTCAAAGCGATGTACTTCGGTCATCCAATGGGCGTTTACATCAACGAGACTATGATAAATCAGCCCATTGAACTGAACACAGATTATATTGAAATCTTGAATGCGTCTGATTGTATGCTGGAACATCTTCTTAAAACCGCAGACAGATACGGCAAAGAAGCTTGTGGGAGATGCGTATTTGGCCATGAAGGTGTTTTTCAGATCCGTATGCTTCTGACGGATATGACTTTAAAAAAAGGAAAACTATCCGATCTGGATTTAATGTTAGAATTATGCCATGAAATGAAGCAGCAATCTCTGTGTGAAGCTGGTTTTTCCATTGCCAACACGGTGGAGAGCGCTCTGGATTGTTTCAAAAGTGAAATAGAAGAACATATCACCAGGAAAAGCTGTAAAGCGGGGGTATGCCAGAAGTTTTTAACGTTTCACATTCTGCCGGATCTTTGCACAGGCTGTACGGAATGTCTTGATGTCTGTGAGGATGATGCCATTCTTGGGAAAAAGAAATTCATCCATGTCATCGACCAGAACGAATGCTCCGGGTGCGGTAACTGCGTAGAAGCCTGCGAGGACAATGCAATTATAAAGGCAGGAGCGGAAAAACCCAAATGTCCGAAAAAACCATTGCCATGTAAGCGTACATAATTCTGTGACAGATGGGACACCAGACTGTAGTATAAGAAACTAAGTCCTGTATTTTTTTCTGTAATTTGATGGCGTTTCCCCATAGTGTTTTTTAAACACCTTAATAAAATAGTTAGCATCAGATATGCCCACGGAACTGCTGATTTCCTGCATGGTCATATCGGTGCTGGAAAGCAGAATGGAGGCTTGCTTCATTCTGCTTTTTTGCAGATACAAATTAGGCGTAATTCCGGTTTCTTTCCGGAATACGCAAATCAGATGATTGAGAGACACGTTTAGTTCATCAGCGAGTTCTTTCAGCCTGATATCTTTATAGTATTGATGGTCAAAAAAGTATAAAGCACTTTGTACCAGGAAACTATATTTCTCATCTTTGTAATGATGGATTACATGACAGAATTCGCGAATCATTTTTTCCTTTGCAGCCAGTATTTCTTCTACACTTTTTGCATTGTGAGTGACCGCTGTATTCTGAGACGAGAGTCTGTCTACAACAATTGCCGGAAGACCCGCACGCAGCGCCGCAAGCCTTACGGTTGTTCGGGTAATTGCTGCTCCAATTCGCTCATTTTCCAGGGTAGTACCAATGCGTTTTAAATAGGCCACATCCATCTGCATATTATGAAGATTAAAAATAGCCGATCTGGAGTTACCGTTTTCAATCGCCTGTATAAAGTGCTGTTCATAGGTGTAGCGTTTTTCAAGAAGTTCTGTATAATGTTCCCTGGTTACGTATTCTTCCGGGATTATCTCTGGAAGATTAAAAAAATTCACATGCTGAATCTGTTTTTCCGGAGCGTGAGGGCAGACCGTGTGAATCAGTGAGGTAACCATGGAGAAAAGCTCAGATTCTTTTATGACAGGAAGGGAGCTTAAATAAGAAAAAAAGTCTGTCTTACTGAGGTTGGTTATTTTGTATTGCTCAAAAATAGTACGTGCATCTTTGTCCGTCATAAGCAGCGTGCAAAAAGGCCCTAATACGATTGGATTTTCTTCAATAAAGAAAATAACCAAATGCACCATAAACGCATCTGTAAGATAATAGATACTGTCCGGAGTGAATCGTTCCGTATAAAGTTTCAGTATTTCACTGGTAAAAAAAGCCTGCACCTTGTGCATTCGATTTTTATTTATAAATCCTTCAATCTGCTCCTCCTGTTCAAGTATGTTAATCTGCAAATGATAAAAATCCTGAATCAGTGAGGAGGCAACTTTATATCTTTCGTAAGTACTATTTCTCATTTTTCTTCCTTTCCAAATAATACTGTGATAAATTACTATTATGAATGATATTATTCTATCACAAAAATAATATATATGCTATCTTAAATACGCGCAGCTGATCAAGTTTAAGAAAACAGGGAGGACATTATGGATAGCAGCTCAAACGAAAAGATTAAAAAGTATATGAAGGAGGACGGGATACATTTCGTTCCGGTCTGGCGGATCTTCGGATTCAGCGGAGCAAATATGGCAGTTAACCTTTATATGGGTATCACGATGATTATGTCATATTATCTCAATGGATATGTGGGGATGGCAGTTGTATTGGCATCCAGTTTTTCAACAATTATGCGTTTGTGGGACGGAGTTACAGATCCCATTGTAGGTTTCTTAATTGACAAGTTCGGCGGACGGTTTGGAAAACCAGGCTGTGTCTTGTAATCGGTGGAACAATGTTATTCGTCAACAGTTTCCTGATGTTCAATGTGACGGACCGTTTACCGGAAACTGGCATCAGAACAATATTTTTTGTTGTATTCACTCTTTTATATTACATTGGCTATACATTTTTAAACATCAGTAATCATGTTGGAAATGTGTGTCTGACAAACGACCCGTCTCAGAGACCAATACTCAGCATTGTGGGAACTGTGATTGTGCGTGTTATGCGGGCCGTGATGACAGTTGTTGTCGCATCACTGGCTGTAAAGTATGGATCTCTTAAAAGTGCAGAATTATTTCATGAATACTGGCTGATTGTTGCACTTCTTGCCACACTTGGCATTGTAATTGCTTATATATCAATTGCACCAAAGGACATTCGTTTCTTCAGTGACACAAGCACAAAAAAAGCGCCTCAGGTAAAGATGTCGGATTATATTCAGGTACTTTTAAAAAACCGTCCCCTTCAGATGATGATTGTAACAAGAGCTACCGATATGCTTGCAAATACCTGTAAGACCAGTGCGATTGTACTTGTCCTTTACGGAATTGCGGCAGGAAATTATAAACTTTCCGGCGGCTGGACCATGTATACCACAGTAATCGGACTGGTAATGATGACTTTAGGAATTGGCACCATAGGAAGAAAACTTGGCTTTGAAAAAAGCCATGCAGCTTGGCAGCTGGGGAGTCGTTGTTATGGATGCGCTGGCAATCGGTTTATGGCTGCTCTGCGATCCTAAGACTTTGAATCTTCCAGGTTATACCAATGGCTACGGTCAGGCATTTACCGGATTCTCCTTCTTTACAATTATGCTGTTCCTGGTTTCCGTTGTAGGCGGAGGATTTCAGATGATTACCAGTTCCATTATTCCTCCTATGATCGCTGATGTTACTGATTATGAGGCAAGCAGAAGCGGAAAGTATATTCCTGGTATGGTAGGAACATTATTCAGTTTCATGGATAAGATGATTTCCTCCTTTGGTCCGCTTTTAGTAGGGGTGGGTTTTGCTGCCATAGGATTTGGGGATAAATTTCCTGATCTTAATACACCTTACAGCGCCTCCCTGTTAATGATCGCAATTGTATTCTACTATGGTCTTGAATTAATAGGAGCGTTATTTAATATCGGAGCCATGAAATTTTACGACCTGACGCCGGAAAAATGAAAAGTATTGAAGAAATTATTTATAAGATGAGGGAAACAAATGAATAAATTATCATTTAATGAGAGATGGGAATTCTTAAAATTACCGGGTGGTGATATATTGAATCCTATTACACCGGAGACATTGAGTGAGAATGATTATTGCAAGGTCACACTCCCTCATACATGGTATACAGACGAAGATCAGTACCGGGGCCTGGCTGTTTACCGGAAAATGCTTCTGGTCTCGGAAGAATGGCAGAGCGTATTTCTGGAATTTGAAGGTGCAGATCAGCATTGCAAAGTCTTTGTGAACGGAATGCAGATTGGAGAGCACCGGGGAGCATATTCCTGTTTCCGGGTTGAGTTACCTGCAACGTTTTTGGCAGAAAAGGAACTGCGTTTAGAAGTGTATGTCAGTAATGCTGAAAACCAGACAATATCGCCTATCTTTGGTGACTTCACCATTTTTGGGGGCCTTTATCGCAATGTAAACTTACTGATAACAGAAAAAGAGCATTTTGACTATTTATATTATGGAACCAATGGAATAATCGCAAGCTCCAGCCTGGATGGTGAAACAGGATTACTGGAGATTCAATCTCACGTAATTGCACCAGAAGGAGCAATGATTCGCTATCAGGTTATAAATGATGATGGTAATGTAAAAACCCAGGTTACGGAACTGGCAAATGAAACAGTCAGAATTCAGATCCCTCATCCTTACTTATGGAATGGAAAAGGAGAGGGCAGACTTTATGAGCTGCGCGCGACTTTGTTTGTAAATGGGAAAGAAGCAGATGAGGTTTGTGAAAAAATTGGTTTCCGCAGTATAAAAATGGATGCTGAGACTGGTTTTTATTTAAATGGTCATAAAGAAAAAATCCGTGGTGTATCCATGCATCAGGATTTTGCAGAAGTATTTTCAGCAGTGACAAAAGAGCATCAGGATATCAATTTTAAGTTAATTGAGGAAATTGGAACAAACGCCCTTCGACTTTCCCATTATCAGCATCCACAGTATCATTATGATCGCTGCGATGAGGAAGGATATATTGTATGGGCAGAGATCCCCATGCTTAAAATGACTGAGGACAAAGAACTGTTTGAAAACGCAAAGTACCAGCTTACTGAATTAATTCTTCAGAATATTCACCATCCATCTATCTGCTTCTGGGGAATACAAAATGAAATAGCCATGTTTAAGGATGCGCCTTACATGCATGAATTGTGCCGTGAATTATATTCCTATGCCCGTGAATTAGATGATACAAGACTGATAACGGTAGCAAATCTCTATACGGTAAAGTTTGAAAGTGAATTAAATAAGATTACGGATATGATTGGTTATAATATTTATTTTGGCTGGTATTATGGTGAGATGAATGATTACGATCATTTCCTGGATCAGTTTCATACTGCCTGCCCTGATATTCCAATTGGTGTCAGCGAGTATGGCGTTGATACAAACACAGAGCTTCATTCCGGGCAGCCGGCAATAAGAGATTACTCTGAGGAATATCAGGCTTTGTACAGTGAAACTGTGTATCGGATTTTTGACAGCAAGGATTATCTGTGGGGAAGCTTTGTATGGAATATGTTTGACTTTTCCAGTTCCAGAAGGGATGAGGGGGGGAAGAAGTACATTAATCAGAAGGGTCTTGTAACATATGACCGTAAAGTAAGAAAAGATGCTTTCTATTATTATAAAGCAATGTGGTCAAAAGAACCGTTTCTCCATATCTGCTCCAGACGATTTATAAAAAGGACAGAAAATGCTGTTGATATAAAAGTATATACAAACCAGAAAGAAGCTGCATTGTATGGAAATCAGGGGAATGAATTAATCTGCTCTGCCCATAACAATGGAAATGGTACGGTGATTTTCAAAAATATCCAGTTGTTACCCGGGGAAAACTCTTTTGTAGTCCGGAGTTTGGAAACCGATTGTGCAGCGGATGAGGTGACTTTTGAAAAAGTAGATGAAAAAGAATCCTCCTATCAATTACCTGATTCCGGTGCTGGTAAAGCAGTACGAAACTGGTTTTTAAAAGAAGATGATCTCATCAGAGAAGGTTATTTTTCATTGAAGGACAGTGCTTATGATATTACACAGAATCAGGAGGCCATGAAGGTATTTTACAAATTCGCTCCTGCAACTGCCGAAACAGTAGAAAAGGAAGAAGGAATTCCCTTAGGACTCTCTCTGCTTAGTATTCTTAGCCGTGATAAAGACCGTAACCCTGATTTTAAAATGGAAGATTTAAACCATGCATTAAATCAGATAAAAAAGTACTAGATAAGTTATCGAGCCTTAGAAACAGGGGCATTTACAAATTTAGAAATTAAGATTATAATTATTTTAACCATTTTATCTTTGGTATGTTGCGTGTGCAACATACCATTTTTAAATATATGGTAAAGTAAAAAAAGTATAAAAATAAAAGGTGAATAAGATGAACGACAACATATACGTCTATTTATCATCGCTGACTGGAAATACGGAGAAGCTTGCTAAGGGCGTATTAGAGAAATTGAGCAGAAAAAATGGTTCATTTTCATTGCATGATAATGAGTTCCTTACCTCTTCTGATGGCATTGGAGAACTGGTTATTCTGTTTTTCTGGTGTCGGCGCGGTAATTTAGATTATAACAGCCAGATGTTTTTAGAACGCTGTAAAAATAAAAAGATAATAGCTGTGGGAACCATGGGAGGTTATCCTCAAAGTGAGTACGGTAATAAGGTGAAAAAAGCCGTTTTTCAATCAATCTCAGAGAATAATATCTGTATGGGAGTATTTATGTCTCAGGGGAAAATTGACATACAGCGGACGGAATATCGAAAGAAGCTGCCTCCGGAACACCCCCATTTTTTAGATGAAAAGGGGATCAGGCGTCACGAGGAGTCACGTAAGCATCCCGATGAGGCTGATATAGAATGTGCAAGGTTATTTCTGGAGAATCGGATCATGGAATATACGGCTGCCAGAGAAGCTGTATGCATGGATGGGGAACCGTGTATACGATGTGGAATGTGTAATTAAGGGTGAAAATAAAAAGAATACTATATTTTTCTATATAATTGTGCTATATTAGTAATAGTTATCTTTATTCTAATTTTTCTGTGGGAGGTTTTGGTATGAATCTTTGTATCGGTGATAAGATTACGGTCTGTGAGGAAGATCATGAAAACAATTACAGTGTGGAAGAAATTACAGAAGATTATGTGAAACTGACAAATGGCATTACATACTATTACAAGGAAAGAGATATTGCTTCTGAAGCTGAGGGAGAAAAAGGACTGATTACGCGGCAGGTAGTGAACCGGCTCCATCAGGTAGAAGATATCAGTTATCAGAAGGCTGTTAAGATTCTGGAAATTCTCATGGATGCAGATGGTGAGACAGAGAATTAACATGGCTTGTTTTTCCTCTGGTTTTAGGCTATACTAAATCTGTTTTATATTATAAATCAGAAAAGGAAATGATAATCACATGGACATAGAGCCAAAGACCAGAACCGTTATTCCCCGCTACCAGCAGATTGCAATCGAGGTGGCAGCCCGCATTGCCAATGGGGAGTACGCAGAAGGTGAGAAGATATATGCCCGTTCTTCCCTTGCGAGCCAGTATGGCGTTTCGCCGGAAACTGCCCGCAGGTCCATTTGCATACTCAGTGATCTGGGAATTGTATCATCGGAAAAGGGCAGCGGTATTATAATCCGATCCCAGAAAAAGGCAGCGGATTATATACAGCAGAACAGCAAACTGGAGACCATTGACACCATTAAAGAGAATTTATTAAAGAGTGTATCCCGTCAGAAGAAAGAGATGGACTATTTAAATGAGTGTATGAATGATCTCATAGAAGCATCAGTTCATTTCCGGTCTATGAATCCGTTTATGCCTTTTGAAATTCGGATCACAAAGGACTGCGCTTATTTGAATAAGACAGTTACCGAGATTCAATTCTGGCAGCATACCGGTGCGACTGTGATCGCTGTCAGCAGAAAGAATCTGGTAATGAAGTCCCCGGGACCCTATGTGGCGCTGACGGAAGGTGATACCATATATTTTATTGCGCAGGATGATACTGCGGACCGTGTAAAGGGATTTTTGTATCCCAATCAATAGATTTAGAAACAGAAGCCTGAAGGAAAATAAAATTCTTTGGCTTTTTAAGGTTTTTATGAAGACACCAATAACGGAGGTGACTGCTTGGTTAAACGAACAATTACGGTATTTTTTATCCTGTTTGCATTTCTTTTACTGCTTTTTCTATCAATGCCTGAAAAGAGAGTGGAGTCGCCAAATGAATTTCAGGCAGTGAAAGGGCAGATTGACTTATCAGACTGGAATATGAATGAGACAAAGATTCTCCGGCTGGATGGAGAATGGGAATTTTACTGGAATCAGCTGCTTGTCCCCCAGGATTTTAAGTCCAAGGTCCCAACCTTTGATAAAGTCTATATGCGGGTCCCAGGTTTGTGGAATGGTAAGTACATAGAAGGGGAAAAACTTCCGGCATTCGGTTGTGCTACCTACCGCCTGGTATTAGATCACGTACCTGCCAGAGAAGTGATGGCTCTGAAAAAAGGAAATGCCCGATTTTCCAGTAAAGTATATGTAAATGGGGAGGAATTAATTTCCGACGGATTACCAGCCCATACTTCAAAGGATTATCGCTCGGGTAATACACCAAAGTTAGGCTTTTTTGAATGTGACAGTGACAAAATAGAAATTCTAATCCAGGTTGCCAATTATGAGTATATGAATTCCGGTATTCCTGTTTCCATAGAACTTGGCAGTGAAGATGTGATGCTTCATCAGCATCAAAGGGATCTGATGCTGGCATTGGCCATTTTTGCAGTTTTGCTGACAATCGCCTTTTTGTATCTGATCTTTTTTATAGTTGCAAGGATGAAAGGAATTAATGAGTACATACTTCCCCTGTTTTCTCTGTTTTGCTCACTTTTTGCAATTGGCAACGCACTGTCAGACCAGCGACCTCTGCTTCTTATTTTACCTGAAATTTCTTTCACCATGGCTTTTAAAATGAAAGATCTGTTCTTGTCAGTAAATTTTATTACTCTTCTCTGGGTTTTTCATGAGTTTAAGAATGGTTTGATTCCCCTTCGTCCCACAAAGATCATTTCATGTGTGTACGGAGGTTACTTATTGGTGATACTGACATTTCCCATCTATGAATATTATAAAATTCATCAGCTGGTGATGGTCAGCAATACCATCATTCTTCTGGTGCTGCTGATCAGAGCAATACTTTTATTTGTAGAGAAGGCGGAAGGTCTGCTTTTATTTGTTTCTGTATTGGCAGTTAATTTTTATTCGTTCGACTGTATTTTGTTTTCTCTGGGATTTAAAACTGACTCTGGATTTTCCCAGGTGTTTATGATGATCTTTGCAATCGTAATGATTTTCTGCTATCCGTGCATTACTTAAATGCCATCCGTCAGCTTCAGACCTCAGTCATGAGAACACAAGAAGCGGAAATTGCATTTTTACGCGCTCAGATTAATCCCCATTTTCTCTATAATGCCCTTAATTCCATTGCTGCTTTGTGTGCGACGAAGCCGCAAAAGGCGGAAGAAGTAGTGATAGAACTGTCACAATACCTGCGCCGAAGCTTTGATTTCAAACGAATTGATGCAATGACCACTCTTGCAAAGGAGATGGAGCTGTTAGAGGCCTATCTCTACATCGAAAAGACCCGTTTTGGAGAACGCCTGCAGGTTGAGTATGATATTGACGAAACCATAAATCTTCCCATACCCCATCTGATTTTGCAGCCACTTGTAGAGAATGCAGTACGCCATGGATTAATGAAAGCAATTGCAGGGGGGACAGTTATCATATCTGTAAAACGTCAGGAGACGGAGGCTGTTTTTACAATTGAAGATAATGGAATCGGAATAGAAAAAGAGAGAATCAGCGGGTTGCTGGAGGAAAAACCTGAATCAGGCGGGATCGGAATCTGGAATATTAACCAAAGGCTTATGATGCTCTATAAAAAGGGATTAACCATTGAAAGTGAAGTTTTAAAAGGAACCAGGGTGGTATTTTGTCTGCCTTTAACAGATATAAAACAGACAGGAAGATGGAACGGTAAGAAAGGAGACAGACCGGTATGAGAGCGATTATTGTGGACGACGAGGAGCTGGCCCGCTGCCGGCTTACCATCTTATTGGAGGAAATTGAGGAGATCACACTGTGCGGTTCCTTCGCTACAGCATTGGATGCACTAAATTACATAGAAGAAAATCCTGTGGATGTGATATTTCTCGATATAACCATGCCTGAAATGGACGGCATGGAGTTTGCAAATCTACTGATTGACAAAAAAAGCAGGGCAAGTGTGGTGTTTGTTACCGGATATGGGGAATATGCAGTGGAAGCTTTTGAGCTGGAAGCAGTAGATTATCTTCTGAAACCAATCAAAAGGGATCGTCTGGTCAAGACAATAGACCGGCTTGCCAGAAAAAATCACAGGGAAGTACAGCAGCTATATATTAAATGTTTTGGGTGATTTAGCGTTTTGGTTCAGGAGGAAGGCGGACAAGCGATCAGCTGGCGTTCTCCCAAGGTGGAGGAGCTGTTTGCTTATCTGGTCTGTAAGGTCAGCGTCAGCCGGGATGAAATCGCGGACACGTTGTGGGAGGGTTTCCCGTTAGACAAGGCAATGAAAAACTTAAATTCCACCGTTTATTATGTACGAAAGGCATTGCAGCAGTTCGGCATGGAAGAATGCCTGATCACTACCAGAAAACAGATTTCTCTGGACACCAAGCGGATTTACTGCGATTTATATGAATTCCAGCAGATGCAGAACCTGGCATGGAAGACAGAGAAGGAAATGGAACGGCTGAAAGAGATTTACCGTGGGGAACTGTTTCAGGGAAAGACTTATGAATGGTCCTTCGCAAAAGCCCATACTCTGGAAAAAAACATGATATCCAATCTTCTAAAAGCGGGAGAGCTGAGAGAAGATCAGAATCGGACGGAAGAAGCAGAACGAATGTATCTGCATGCACTGGAACTGGATCCCTATCACGAAGGTGCTTCTGACAGACTTTTGGATTTTTATAACAGGACAGGGAGGAAGAAAAAAGAAAAACAGCTGCGCAAAGAGATAGGCCTGCTGCTCTCCGACGAAGTGCCTCACCCGCTATTATTTTTGAAAAAGCATTTTTAATTAAATAGACACACTATTATTCATTCCGGCTTTCTGTGTTCCCATACAGAAGCCGGATTTTTCGTTTATTCTCCGTTTATTGGAGTGTTGTATAATATCGCAAGTAATACAACAGGGGGAAAACTGTTGAAAGGCTCGGGCAGGAAATACAACATCAATACATTTAGGAGGAAAGCTTATGAAAAAACACGAACCTTTAAAACGCTCTTTGGCTATGGTATTGTCAATGGTTGTGGCATTGGGGGCAATGCCTTTTCCGGCGTCAGCGGATATTCTGCCGTCGGATCGCGAAATGGAAATCACCGCATTTGAATCGCTGGCAGACGAGATACAATCTCAATCAGTGCCGATTGGTACAACGCTTAGCGAGCTGAATCATTCAATGTCAGTGATATTAATACAACAGACTTTCAGGAAAGCCAGGTGGAAGAAAAAATAATATCCATTCCGGTTACATGGAGTTCTGATCCGGAGTATGACGGAGAAGAGGCAGGAGAATACATCTTTGAACCAACGATTTCTAAAGAGTATACGCTGGCATACGGTGTGGAATTGCCGGTTATTACTGTTACTGTTGGTGATACAGGCATGATGCTTCGAGGATTAAATAGCCCATATAAACGTACCGGAATACTGGATCTTACTCAGGACTCCGTTACGTTTAAGAATGCCATTGGAGGTTTAACTGGTGCTAATCCTTTGGATTCAGATATTACCATTACAGGAGAAGGATGGTATTGGTATTTACACGGAAATGATGAGGAGGGTTATCCTGAAAAGACCCTTTTACTTGATAATGTCGACTTTAATGTTAATTTAGATCCTGTGAGTATCAATCTGCCCGAAGGCTCCACCATTATGCTTGCCGATAACAGCAGCAATTTCATAAATAATACCTATACTGATCCTGAAGAAAAAAACACTTGTATCAATGCACCTTCTCTCAAAGTTGGCGGAAAGGGCGATTTATATGTTACTGCCGGTACTGAGAATAGCTACGGAAGTGTAGGAATCAATGCTTCCTCAGATTTTACTCTGGAAGATGCAACCTTATATATCAGATTTAACAACTATAAAATGAATGTTAATTTCCCTCTGTTAACAGAGAGCGGAAATTCAGGAATTATTGTTTATCAGAGGGATACAGAGGGTGAATACACCATAGAAGCTACATGGGATGAGCGGTGGAATACGTTTATCTATAGTGGCGACACGGCAGTTACCGAGGTTATGATTGTAGAGGGTACGCCTTCACAGCCAAAAGCATCTGCAACCATTTCTAATAAAACAGTATCCGGCAGAGGGGGAAAGCCGCTTTCTGGGGATAATACAGTCACTATCTCAGTTTTAAACGATTCATTTACTCAATTAGAAGTGGGCAGGGATGTTTCCAGCTGGTTCAGTAATCTGCCAATTGGACTTAACGCAAGAGTGGAGAGCGCTTCTGACAAAACGGTAACCGTTACATTTTCCGGTACTCCTATTGTGCTGTCAAATGAGGCAATGGCTATTGTAATCCCTGCTGATTGTCTGACGCTTGGACAGGCATTAGCAGTAAAAACCAATAGTAATGCAAAGTTTAGCATTACTGGTTTACAAACTCGTTCCAGTGTATTGGATTTGACCGGAGAAGTGGTATCCTATATAAATGAACTGGGAGAAGAAGCCAGTGCATCTCCACTCGATAATGACATTATTAATACCGGAGAGGGGTGGACCTGGTATCTGAACGAAAATACCGAGGCGGGTTACCCAAAAAAAACACTTGTATTAGATGGAGTTACAATTCAGGCAGTTGATAATTCGGAAAGTGGCATTATAATTCCGGATAATACAACCATAGTATTGGCAGATGGAAGCGACAATCTTATATCGGCTCCAATTGCTGTATGGGGTAAGGGAAAAATAACCATAAAAGGATCTGGTGAACTTTCTGCGATTGTCCCATTGGGTTTAAGAGGTATTGGCTTATTTTGTACAGATCTGATTATTGAAGATGGAACAATAACGGCTTCTGCTCTGTCAAATGACATGAGTTATGGAATCAGAGTTAGTACTTTGGATATGACGGGGGGAACACTTTACGCGAAGTCAGGTCCTTACGGAGGCAGTACAGCTGCATATTTTTCCACAAATTATCCCAATGAAGGACTTACCATATTGCATAAGATGGGTGATGAATATACAGAGGCAGTGAGTAAATATGTTTTTGGTCATCAATACCTTTATGGAAATGGAATAGTGGCATATGATCTGAAATTTGCCGTATCTCCGCCAGTTAAATCCGCTTCGGTGAGCAGTCAGATCGTCACTGGTATGACTGGAACTGCACTCTCAGGAAATCATTCCATCACCATCACTCTGACAAATGAAGTATTTTCAAATTTACATGAAGATGAGAATGTATCTGACTGGTTTCAGAATCTTCCAGAGGGAATTATTGCAAAGATAGAAAATATTTATACTGACGGACAAGTAAGCATTACTTTTTCCGGTACTCCAACCCAGAAATCATATGAAACCATGAGTATTACTATTCCGGCAGATAAGCTGGCAAGTGCACAGGCATTATCCGTTGCAAAGAATAGCGACACCAGGTTTAAAATTGAACAGGCAGGGCTTCGAAGTGACATGCTGGATTTAACATCAGACCTTGTCTGGTACCGGGACTTAAATGGAGAATTAGTCAGTAAGAATCCAAGAATAAGTGACATCAATGATACTTCCGAGGGCTGGAAATGGTTTCATTCCCAGGGTGAACTTTTATTGGAAGGGATTAATCTAATCAGTTCCGATGAGACTGGTATTAAACTTCCCGCTGGAACAAGGGTTCTTCTGGCTGATGGAAGCGACAACCATGTAAGTGTTTCTGATACAAATAGTGATTCTAACTTCGCAGGTATCTATTGCACCGGTGATATGGAAATGGCAGGCAATACAGGACGGCTTCAGATTTCAGCAGGAGATACCTTTGGAACGTATAGTACCGGCATCTATGCACTTGGCATTATTTATTTCAGCGGTGGTGAAATTACTTCCACTGCAGGAGATGCTTATTATAGAAGCGTTGGTATTGCAACAGACAGTGGAATTGAAATTACTGACGGCACTGTCTTCGCAAAAAGCGGTTCTGTCAGCAGTCTTGATGGAATTGCCACTGCCATTCATGCCAGATATGGCATTATTGACGATGGAATGGATATTCTCCAGAAAGTTGAAGGGGAATACACGGAACCGGCAATTGTAAGAAATAACGGCAATGCAAGTGTTAATTATGTTTTTGCAGATGATATAGTTGCATCTGATATAAGAATCAGCAGAAAAGCAGCAATTAAAAATGCGGGGGGAAAAGCATCTGTTTCTTTCAGCGGAACAACCATAGATCTTTCACAAATCTCCTCATTGTTTACTGTAGATAAGAATGCAGGAAACCGGATTTATGCCATTGAGGAAGAAAGTACTGGTGCCGGTACCATTTCAGGAAATATGTATTTGGTATTCTTACGGTTAACAAAGGCACGAAGACAAGCGCTCCAGCAAAGCCCGATGTGACAAATGCCACCGAAAATGGCGGAAATAACGGTAAGATCACTGGACTGATTCCCAATACCAGATATGAGTATAAGAAAGACAACGGATCATACAAAGAGGTAACCTCCAATGAAAACGGAGAAATCTCCGGTCTGTCCGCTGGTTCCTATGTGGTACGTTTTGCAGAAACTGAACTGTTTCTCGCAAGCGCTGATTCTCTGACTGTAACAATCGGACAGCCAGGTACGAGTAACGGCGGAAACACAGGCGGAAACACAGGTGGAAACACAGGCGGAAGCACAGGTGGAAACACAGGCGGAAATTCCGGCAGCAGCTCCGGTGATTCTTCCTCTTCCACAAGCGGTTCTTCCTCCATCCCCACCCAGGCAGTTACAGGAGCGGCCCAGAGCACGGCAACAGTTGACAACAGTGGAAATGCAGCCGTAAGCGTTACTGACAAACATTACAGATGCAATCGCTAACGCCAGGGCTAACGCAGCTAAAAAAGGCGTGAATGCAGGGGATATTAAAGTAGCTCTCCAGGTATCTACAGGCGGCATGGACGCCTCTGCTGTAACAGTAAACTTACCAAAAAACATACAGCAGCAGGTAATAAGTAATAAGATTTCCAGCGTAGAAATGATGATTGACCGGCCTGATATCACAATCGGAATTAATCTGGCAGCAGTAACGGAAATCAACCGCCAGGCCAATGCAGATGTACAGCTTACTGCAAAAAAAGTGGAGCCCACCACACTTAGCGGAGCGGCAAGAAGCCAGATCGGCACACGCCCTGTCTATGATTTAAAGGCAAGCTATGAAAGCGGAACAAAACATGTTTCCAACTTTGGTACTGGTTCTGTTTTCGTAAGTATTCCTTATACTCCATCATCGGAGGAAGCAATTGGAGGACTGTATGCAGTTTATGTAGATGACCAGGGAAATCCGGCACGTGTAAAAGGTTCTGCCTATGACAGAAACAGCAGAAGCGTGATATTTACCACAAACCATTTTTCTGTATATGGATTGGGTTATGAAATACCAGCAGTAAAATTAAGGGACACCAGCAGCCATTGGGCCAAGGATTCCATTGATTATGTTGTCGGCAGAGGTTTAATCAACGGGATATCCGAAACCGAATTCTCTCCCGGACAATGCCATTACCATGAAAGTACTGGCAAAAGCTCTTGGAAAACTGGCGGACATTGATCCTAATGCTTATTCAAAAGATGGAATGGCAGACAGTGATAGCCCATATATTCAGTGGGCGAAAGAAAAAGGGATTATAGTAAACAGGGAAAACAGCCAGGTTTTACCGGATCAGCCATTATTCCGTGAAGAGGCAGCAGCTATCCTGGCAAACTATGCGAAAGCAACCGAATATAAGCTTCCTCAGGTTCGCAGTGCTGTAGTCTTTACTGATGCAGCAAAAATTCAGAGCGGATATCAGGAATCAGTAGCAGCAATGCAGAAGGCAGGTGTCATCCTGTCAAAAGAAGGAAGCAGCTTTAGTCCAAAAGCCAATGCAAGCCGCGCTGAGATTGCCGCTATGCTTCACCGCTACATCAAACTGACCATTGATCCTTCCACAGCTGAAAAGTGGGCGAAAAATGACAGCGGTCAGTACCTGTTCTACAGAGAAGGAAAAGCCGTCACTGACTGGCAGACCATCAATGATGTAACGTATTTCTTTGACGGCAATGGCATCCTGGTATCCGGCCGTTGGATAGAAATCCAGGGAAAATGGTACTACTTTAATACTGACGGTTCCCTTGCCAGAAGCACGAAAGTAGATGACTATGAAGTGGATGAAAAGGGTGTAAGAAAATAAATAAAACCATATGAAAATAAGGCCGCAGGAAGCGTTTCAAATCCTGCGGCTTTATTTCGCGATTTGACAAAGTAACAACTTTGACATATAATATAAGTTGTCACTAAACAAGAAAGGAGAGTAATTGATGATAAATTTTGAGAATATTTCAAAACAGTATAAAGCAAAAAGGTTCTCAATGATATTACCTTTACTGTACAAAAAGGAAGCCTTGTGGCAATTATTGGAGAGAGTGGCTGTGGAAAGACAACTCTTTTAAAAATGATAAACTGCCTGATAAAACCTACCTCCGGAACGATTTGTATTGACGGCAAAGATATTGCTGCCATGGATGAAGTTACCTTGAGAAGAAGAATCGGCTATGTCATCCAGCAGACAGGACTTTTTCCCCATATGACCATAAGAGAGAACATAGAGCTGATCCCCAGGCTTGAGAAGATGCCGTTAAAGGACAGGGAAGAGAATACAAAAAGATTGATGCAGATGGTCGGGCTGGATTGCAATGAGTTTTTAGACCGGTATCCTACGGAGCTCAGTGGAGGACAGCAGCAGCGTGTGGGGGTAGCCAGAGCCTTTGCCACAGACCCGGACATTATTCTTATGGATGAACCGTTTTCCGCATTGGATCCCATGACCCGTTCCGATTTACAGGATGAACTGGTGCTGCTTCAGGGCAAGCTGAAAAAAAACAATCATTTTCGTTACACATGATATGGATGAGGCCATTAAAATCGCCGATATGATCTGTATTATGAAGGACGGAGACATTTTACAATATGATACACCGGAGAATATCTTAAATAATCCGTCGGATGAATTTGTATCAAACTTTGTGGGTAAAAACAGAATCTGGTCATCTCCGGAATTTATCCGGGTTTCGGATATCATGATTGATCAGCCAGTTACAGCATCAAAAGATCTTTCTATATTAAAATGTATTGATAAGATGCGTCAGAATAAAGTTGATACACTGTTGATTATTGACAGGGAGAGCCGGCGATTGGAAGGTATTGTAAAAGCCAGGGTGTTAAGAAGCGTGGAAGATAAGTCAAAACAGGCAAAAGAATTTATGACCCAGGATTTTAAAGTACTGCAGCCAGATGAGAACATATTGGATGCCTTGAAGATTGTTACCGATTATAAAGTATCTGCCGTCCCGGTTGTGGATGAAAGCAGTCGTTTAAAAGGCCTGATTACAAAGAGCAGTCTGGTGACCACCTTAAGTCAGCAATATTTTGAGTATGAAGGAGGAGATGCGTAAATGAATTTGGACTTATATTGGAGACAGTTACCCGCAGATCATAACCTTGCTGATTGAACATGTGAAGCTGACAGCAATTTCCGTAGGACTTGCAATATTAATTGGTGTGCCTCTTGGAATATTAATCGCCTATGCATCAAAAGCCAATAAACCAGTACTGACAGCAGCTAATATTATTCAGGCCATTCCAAGTATGGCATTGCTGGGATTTATGATTCCGCTGCTTGGTATTGGTACCGTTCCCGCAATTGTTGCGGTTGTTCTTTATTCTCTGCTTCCCATCATAAAAACACCTATACAGGTATCGAAAATTTAAATCCACAGACAATTGAAGCAGCCAGAGGAATTGGCTTAACGCCCTTACAGGTTCTGACAAAGGTTCAGATCCCTCTTGCACTTCCGGTAATTATGGCAGGAGTGAGAATTGCATCTGTCACGGCAGTAGGACTTATGACCATGGCTGCATTTATCGGAGCAGGCGGACTGGGCTATCTGGTCTTTTCCGGAATCAGGACAGTGAATAACAACCAGATTCTGGCAGGAGCCATTCCGGCTTGTATGCTTGCTTTAACAGTTGATTTTATCATCGGACTGGTTGAAAAACTGGTTACCCCCATCAGTCTGCAAAAGGGAGACAGAGCAGTAAAAATAAAGAATAGAACCGTACAGAAAGCCGGCCTTGGTGCAGCGGCAGTTCTGCTTGCAGCCGTGTTTTTATTTACTTCAATCGGCACGGGCAATCAGGAGGGCAGGACCATTTCCATCGGCTCTAAGGATTTCACGGAACAGGAAATATTGGGGAATCTGGTAGCAGATCTGGTGGAAGCAAGAACTGATGTAAAAGTGAACCGCAGGCTGAGCCTGGGCGGAACTCAGGTTTGTGCAGGCGCGCTAAAGAGCGGAGATATTGATCTTTATATTGAATACAGCGGAACCGCATATACAGATATGTTAAAGTATCCGCCAATCAGTGATATGGAGCAGGTCTATGAAACCGTGAAAAAAGGAATATGGAGAGCGTTTTGATCTTGCTGTCTTAAAACAGATGCAGTTTAATAATACTTATGTACTGGCAGTAAGTCAGGAAACTGCTGAGAAAAATGGGCTGGAGACGGTCAGTGATTTATCCAGGATAGCAGGTACTATGACTTCTGGTACTACGTTTGAGTTTTCTAACAGAGAAGACGGACTGACTGGAATAGAAAATGCTTATGGATTTAAAATGGGTAATAAACTTACCATTGATGGTTCACCCCGCTATACCGCACTGGCTGGTGGAGAAGTTGAGGTGGTGGATGCATTTGCCACGGATGGACTCTTAAAGAAATTTCAGCTAAAGACACTGACTGATGACAAACACTTTTTCCCTCCTTACTTTGCCATGCCTGTGGTAAGGGAAGAAGCACTGAAGGAGTGTCCGGAATTACCAGGCTTATTAGAAGAACTGGGAGCGTTACTCACAGACGATGTCATGGCGGAACTAAACTATAAAGTGGATGAACTGCAGCAGACCCCGGAAAAGGTAGCGGGAGATTTCTTAAGAGAAAGCGGGCTGGTATCATGATTTTTTCTTTTGTGTTGTTTTTTATTCTTTCCCAGTGCTTTTGCAGCCCTGGTATATGCCGGCTGATTGCTGGAGAGAAGGAACTGACACAGAAGGAAGTATGGATTAGTGATGCGTTTGGAACGTATTTAAGGGCAGTTGCATTTCTTATTTTTCTTTTATGGACATTAAGCTTTTTTTCAATTCCCTATCTTTATCAGGGAGCTTCAATACTTTTTCTGTTTGTTACATTTCTTTTTCTAAAAAAGATGATAAAAATTTTAAATTTACAATGATTATCAGGAGGCTGCTGTAAGGAAAATACGTTCTTACAGCAGTTTTTACGATTTATTTGGAAAAATTTAGAAAATTATAAGAATTTTTATATTTAATTCATTATAACACCCCGCTATAATAGGATAGAGACAGAAATCGATATGGAGGGTACGAGCATGAAATTTTTCAGGAAGAAAATAGAAGAAGAGATGCAAGTGGCGCAAGCCGGTCCTATGGCTGATGATGACTTTGAAAAAGAATTGGAGCATCTGATGACTGAGGAGCACGGGGGTAAAAAGAAGAAAAAGCTTTTTAAGAAAAAATGGAGCAGAAAAAAGAAAATTATTATGGGCTCTGCAGTTACTGTAGTGTTCCTTTTTATTGCCTTTAAAAGTGTGGCAGGGGGAAAAAGTGCGGTTATGCCGGTTACCGCAACACCTTTAAAGAAAGGTGAAGTGACGGAAACCCTTTCTGTAAGCGGTCCGGTTCAGGGAACGGACAGTGTGGAAGTGGTTTCCAATTTACATGCTGAGATCCTGGAACTACGGGTAAAAGAGGGTGACAAGGTAGAGAAGGGACAGCTGTTGGCCACTCTTGATGATAAGGACGCGAAAAAAGGAGTGGATATAGCACAAAATGCTTATGATCTTGCTGTCAGTACATATAAAGATAAACAGCTGGAGGCAGAAAATGGTTATGCCAAGGCTAAGCAGGAGTTTGAGACGGCAAAAGCAAATTATAACAGAACCCTCCTTCTCTATCAGGGGGGGGAAGTGCCACAGGAGTCGAGTTGGAGACCGCTACCAATACCATGAATGATGCGGCCAGGGAGCTTACCACCTATACAATCAAGGATGGCAAACCGGTAGCCAATGAATCCTATTCTCTGCAGATTGAAAAAGAAGAATTTGAGCTGGAGCAGAAAAAGGAAGCACTGGAGAATACAAAAGTAACCAGCCCTATTGCAGGAACAGTAGTAAGGGTGAACTGCAAGGTGGGCCGTTTTGCGGATAAAACCGATGATGATAAGCCCATGTTTATCATTAATAACCTGGATGTCCTTGAGATGAAAATTAACGTGAGTGAATATTCCATCGGCAAGGTGAAAGTAGGGCAGCCGGTAGAGATTAACGCAGACATCTTAAATGGTGATACAGTAAATGGAGAAGTAACTGATATTTCACCGACTGGAGAAGAAAAGGGAAGCGGTTCCACAGAACGTGTCATCCCAACCACCATCCGTATCATTGACCAGAATACAAAGCTGATCGCAGGAATTACGGCAAAGGCCAAAATCGAACTTCAAAAAGCCGAAGACGTATGGGTAGTCCCTATTTCGGCGCTTATTCAGAATCCCGATGGAACTATGGCAGTAGCCTCCGTTGTTAATAACACAGTAAAATACATACCTGTAAAGACCGGTGTAGAAAGCGATATTGAGGCGGAGATTATTCCGGACGAAGAGGGTGCCTTAACAGAAGGTCTGCAGCTGATTGAAGCTCCATCCCCTATGATTACAGATGGAATGACGGTACGTGTGCTTCCGTCTCAGCAATAGGGGGGATGTTATATGTGGAAAAGAAAGAAGTGATACCTGACTATATCACCCAGAATGTCAGCGAAGACCTGATTAAACTGGTTGATATGGTAAAGATCTACGATACCGGTTCCATTAAGGTTCTGGGATTAAAGCGGGTAAACTTAACAATAAAGCGTGGCGAGTTTGTCGCCATTATGGGGCAGTCAGGTTCAGGAAAATCGACACTGATGAATATACTTGGCTGTCTGGACCGTCCAACCATGGGACATTATTTTCTGGATGGAATTGATACGGCGGATCTTCCGTCTGATGATTTATCTGCCATCAGAAATCGTAAAATCGGATTTGTTTTTCAGTCCTTTAACTTAATATCTAGAACATCAGCTTTAAAGAATGTGGAGCTTCCCATGACCTATGCCCACATGTCTAAAAAAGCGAGAGAAAAAAGAGCGCTTGAGCTTCTAGAACGGGTAGGTCTGGGAACCAGATACGAACATATGCCCAATGAATTGTCCGGAGGTCAGAGGCAGAGGGTTGCAATTGCCAGAGCGCTGGCTAACGAGCCGCCCCTGATTCTTGCCGATGAGCCCACTGGTAATTTAGACTCGGCGTCATCAGTGGAAATTATGGAATTGTTTTCAAAGCTGCATAACGAGGGGGGCCACTGTAGTATTGGTTACTCACGAAGAGGATATTGCTGCGTTTACCAATCGGATTATCCGTTTCCGGGATGGAAGCCTGGTCAGTGATACACCCAATATTCCAGTATCTAAGCGGGAGAAAGAAGAGCCGGAAGAGCCAGAACAGCCTGAAGAACCAGAGTATCAGAGTGGGGATGGATTATGCTGAGAGAAAATATGAGCATGGCGTTACACGCCATTAAATCCAATAAAATGCGTTCATTTCTCACTATGCTGGGCATCATTATCGGTATCGGCGCAGTGATTGCCATTGTGTCTGTTGGAGACAGCATGAGAAATGTTTTACAGATGCGTATAAAGATGTAGGGCTTAACCGGGCCATGGTTCTGGTATCCTGGGAAGTGACTGATTTCCGTTATTCCGATTATTTTGACCGGGATGAGTTGGAACGGGTGAAAGAGGTCTTTCATGATAAGATCTCCTATATTGACACCAATTCCGGCGCAGATACAGAAGCGATAAACCGCTTAAAAAAGGTGAAATACGAATTTCAGGGAGTGGACTATAATTATACGGACGTTCAGCCCCAGAATATTATTTATGGCAGGTTTATCAATGAAGCAGATGTAAAAAAAGCTGCAAACCATGTGGTGCTGGAAGATAAGGGAGCAGTGGAGCTCTTTGGAACGGCTGACTGCGTAGGACGTACGTTCCGCATGACTGTTAATAAAAACACTCAGGAATTTACCGTAGTGGGAGTGTATCACAAAGACTTATCGCCCATGGCTGCTATGCTCCTTGGCAATGGGCAGAAGCAGGCCGGATTTATCCCCGACACTGTGGTAAACCCAAAAGGCGAAAGGTTTCAGGTGCTGAATTTTTATGTACGTGACGGAGTGAACATGAAAGATTTTCAGCCTGAGATTGTCAGATACATTGCAAAGACAAAGGGCCGCAAAGAATCAGATATCCGTGTGATGTCAGTAGTAGATCAGATGGGTAGCGTGGATTCCAAGCTTTCTGCCATGTCTGCAGCGGTAGGAGGAATTGCAGCTATCTCTCTTTTAGTAGGGGGAATCGGGATCATGAACATCATGATGGTGTCGGTAACTGAGCGAACCAGAGAAATTGGAATCCGGAAAGCGCTTGGTGCCAGAACCAGGGATATTATGATTCAGTTTCTGACGGAATCGGCACTGATGTCGGCATGTGGAGGTGTGATTGGTATTATTCTTGGAGTGGCAATTGTAATGATTGGAGGAGCGGTTTTAAAAACAACCGTAATTGTAAGACCATCCGTAGTTGTTATGGCAGTGGGATTCTCCGGGCTGGTCGGTATATTTTTCGGAATTTACCCGGCTTCCAAGGCGGCGAATGCAGATCCAATCGAGGCATTGAGGTATGAATAGGAGGGAAGCATGCTGTTTGAAAATATGACAATGGCAGTTCATGCCATAAAAGCGAACAAAATGAGATCTCTTCTTACCATGCTTGGGATTATCATTGGAATCGGATCGGTAATTGCCATTGTATCCATTGGTGATACCATGCGGTTTATGATTTCTGATATTTATAAAGATGTGGGAACGACCATGGCTTATGTTTACATCTGGCCCTCTGACGGCAGTGATATGAGACAGAGCGATTATTTCAGCGTGGATGATATTGACCGCATCAGGGAAGTTTTTAAAGATGAGATCACTTATATAGACGGTGATTCCCGGCAGAATGTGGAAGCTGTTTTTGGCAGAAACAAGGTAAAATTCGCCATGGAGGGGATTGATTCTAATTATCCCGATGTTCATAAGATTAACATCATATACGGCAGGAATTTAAATGAGGGAGATATAAAAGGAAGAAAAAATCATGTTGTACTGGAAGCAAAAGGGGCAAAAGAGCTGTTTGGCACGGAAGATGCCGTAGGAAAATCTTTTCGGACGACGATTTATGGAGATACGGATGATTATGATGTGGTAGGAGTCTACCGTGAGGAAGAAAATCCATTTATGGCTATGGTAAATGGTTCTGGTGAGAATAAAAAAGGTTATCTGCCTGAGTCTATTCTGGTATGGCCCAATGATACCATTTACAATATCAGGCTTTATGCAAAAGAAGGGACTGATATGGAAGCTTTTTCTGACCGTTTCTCTCAGTATATAGCCAAGAGCAAAAACAGAAAGAGAGAGGATGTAACCTTTTACTCCGTATCCAGCGAAATGGGAAGCGCGGACCAGATTATGGGAGGGCTGTCTGCAGCCGTAGGAGGCATAGCAGCAATTTCTCTTCTGGTAGGCGGAATCGGAATCATGAATATAATGCTGGTTTCTGTTACAGAGCGGACCCGGGAAATTGGTATCAGAAAGGCGCTTGGAGCAAAGACCTGGGATGTTATGGTCCAGTTTCTTACTGAATCGGCCATACTTTCTGCAATGGGGGGAATCATCGGAGTTATAACGGGAGCAGGACTTGTTTTTCTTGGAGGTACCCTTCTTGGAATGACAGTAGTCATCAAACCAATGGTAATTATTATTGCGGTTGGATTTTCTGCGCTGGTGGGTGTATTTTTTGGAATTTACCCGGCATCCAAAGCGGCAGGGAAAGATCCCATTGAGGCCTTACGATATGAGTAAAAAGCGCAGCAGGCATGCTGTGCTTTTTTTTCGGAAAATAAAAAATTCCTTAAAGGCTCGCAAAGTAAAAGGTTCTATGCTATAATAGGGTGATATCTTATGGTATAGTGAGGAGACTATATGCTGAGTGAAGAAAAAATTAAAATCATGACTAATCTCGCGATGTTTGAGAAACATGAAGGTAAGAGAATATTTCCGATTAACCGGTACTTCAAAAGTGACTATGTCAGCAGCAAGCTGTTCCGCTCCTTTTTCAGCTACACCTTTAGTTTTTTATCCTGCCTTCTTTTATGGGGACTTTATTATATGGAGCGTTGGCTGAATACCATGGATTTAAAGAGCCTGACAGGAACGGGAATCAGAATTGGTATCATTTACGCTGTCGGCCTTGCGGTATATCTCGGGATCAGCATCTATATATATATGAAGCGTTATGAATATGCAAGCCGGGGAATGAAAGTTTATCTGGCAAAATTAAAGAGACTGGACAAGCGCTATGATGGAAACACCAGATCAATAAAAAGAATAAAAGGAGGGCGTACATCATGATGGGCCTTCTTGTGTTAAGAGAACGACTGAAAGAGTTTTATGCAAGGTATGGAATCTATATCACTCCTGTTATCAAGTTTATATTCAGTTTCCTGGCATTTTCATTGATGAACAAGAATATTGGATTTATGACGAAGCTGACAGAACCGTTTATACCACTGGTTCTGGCTTTAGTCTGTTCATTTTTGCCTTATGGTGCCATTTCTTTTGTGGCAGCCAGCTTTATGCTAGCCCATTTATCAGGTATTTCACTGGAGGTTACTCTGGTTATGGCTGTGTTTATACTGGTGGTTGGCCTTTTGTATTATGGATTCCAGCCGGGAGACAGCTATCTTCTGGTATTAACACCGGTATTTTTCCTGTTAAAGATACCCTATGCCATACCTCTGATTGTAGGGCTTTCCGGAGGAATTGTTTCCGTAATCCCGGTGGGGTGCGGCGTTTTTATCTATTTTACTCTTCTTTATGTAAAACAGAATGCAGGAGTTCTGACCAATGATTTATCCACAGATGAGATGCAGAAGTTCATGCAGCTGATGAAAAGTCTGCTGGCCAATAAACTGATGTTAATTATGGTGCTTGCTTTTGTTTTGGCACTGTTAATTGTGGTGATAATCAAAGGGCTGTCTATGGATTATTCCTGGATAGTGGCGATTATTGCCGGTACAATTGCACAGCTTAGTGTTATTTTCATCGGGGATATCACGGCGGATGTATCGGTATCAGTAATTGGGCTCTTTGGAGGAGTGCTTGTTTCCCTCATACTGGCCGGTATTTATACTTTTTTCGTTTTTACAGTGGATTATACGCGTACGGAGTACGTACAGTTTGAAGATGATGACTATTATTATTATGTCAAGGCGGTTCCTAAGCTGACAGTCAGCACCCCTGATGTAAAAGTTCAAAAAATAAATGCCAGAAAGCTCCAGAGACCGCAAAGGTAAGAAGAACAAAAAGGGAGGTGGATCACATGGCAAATTTTTTAGATAAGATGTATTCCTGGGTATCATTCCTTCCCAGAATTTCAAAGACAAATCTGGTTGAGATTATTATCATAGCTGTTTTGCTGTATGAGCTTCTGACCTGGATTATGAATACGAGAGCCTGGACCCTGTTAAAAGGGATCATAGTAATCTTCGTATTCTATGTCTTTGCTTACGTTTTCCGTCTGGATAATATTTTCTGGATACTCAATAAGATTGCTGCTCCGGCAGTAACCATGGTAATTGTGATCTTCCAGCCGGAACTTCGCAAAGCGCTTGAACAGCTGGGAAGCAAGAATCCATTTACCGGAATTCTTACTTTTGACGATGGAAGAGACAATTCCGGATTTACTGATAAGACCATTAATGAACTGGTGAAAGCCACCTTTGAGATGGCGAAAGTTAAAACAGGAGCCCTGATTGTAATCGAACGCAGCGATTCCTTAAAAGAGATTGAACGGACTGGAATCGAAGTGGGCGGAGTTGTCAGCAGCCAGCTTCTTATTAACATTTTCGAGCATAATACCCCTCTTCATGACGGTGCTGTAGTTGTCCGGGGGAATCGGGTAGCAGCAGCGACCTGTTATCTTCCTCTGTCTGATAACATGACCATCAGTAAGGATCTGGGAACCAGACACAGGGCTGCGGTTGGAGTCAGTGAAGTCAGTGACAGCCTGACCATCGTGGTTTCTGAGGAAACAGGACGGGTAACGGTTGCGCTAGAGGGAGGATTAAAGCGGATAGCAGATGCAGATATGCTGAGAACCATTCTGGCAGGAGTCAAGCAGGCGGGAGAGGAAGGAAGCAGGTTCAGGATTTTGAAGGGAAGGCGTAAGAATGAAGGAAAAGCTGTTAAATAACCTTGGACTGAAAGTTGCGTCGCTGGTGCTTGCACTTGGAGTCTGGATGGCGGTGGTGAATATATCAAACCCGGTCATTAACGATTCCCAGCTTGTTCCGGTTGAAGTCCGTAACGAGGAAGCTTTAAAAGCGGCAAACTTAACCTATGAAATTGATGGCAAGAATGTTGTGGCAGTCAGCTATCAGGTGAGAACCAGAGACCGTTCTCTGGTAAAAGCATCGGACTTTCATGCATACGTTGATTTAAAGGATTATAATGTAACGGGTGCAATTCCTATTACAGTAGAGATCAATAAAGATAAAGAAAGTCTGGTAAAAAGCGATACCATTGCTGCGAAACCCATGGTAATCCGGATTAAAGCGGAACAGCTGCAGACCAAAAAATTTGACTTGCAGGTGGATACCATAGGAACAGGGAAAGAGGGTTACAGACCTGGAACCATTAATCTGGTACCGGATAATGTAACGGTGGAAGGACCAGAATCGGTGATTGGACTGATTAATCACATGGGAGTGGAGATCAAGATTAACAATAATGTGAGTTCTGATTTCAGTTCCTCAGGGACGCCTCTTTTCTATGACGCAAATGGCAATAAGCTGGATCTGACAGATAAGGTAACTGTAAATAAACCAGAGATTGATTATTATGTCCAGATGTTAAAGGCAAAGGAGCTCCCTCTTAATTATGAGGTTACGGGTCAGGTTGCCAAAGGATATCGTTATACAGGACTTGAGACAGAGGTAAAGTCTGTTTCAGTGGTAGGAACCAAGTCGGTGCTTGCCTCTCTTACATCCATTGCAGTATCTTCTGATAAACTTAATATTGACGGTGCCACAAAGGATAAAGTGGTACAGCTGGATTTAAGCCAGTATCTGCCGCCGAATACCACCCTTGCAGGTGATAAATATAAAGATGTATCCGTAAAGCTGAAGGTGGAGCCGCTGACCACCCGAGTATTTACCCTTCAGCTGAATGAACTTGATAAAAAGGGCATGTCTGCGGATTACAGCTATAGTTTCGATAAACAGACCTGTGATGTTACCGTAAAGGGGCTCAAAGAAGACTTGGATGCATTGAAAGAAGAAAATTTAAATGCAGTACTTGAAGTCTCTGATTTAAATCCAGGCACTTATCCAGGACAGCTTCATTTTGAAATTGGAGAAGGGTTTGAGATCACCGTTTACACGCCATTTAATGTAACGGTAGCCATGGAGCACACGGGACCTGCACAGACGCAGGAAACCACTGTGTCAAGCACATCAGAAAGTGCGTCACAGTAAAAAGGGCCTTTTAAGGCATTATGAAGAAAAGTTGGAGGAATTCAGTATGGTCAGTGCTAAAGTTGTTATAAAGAATCCTACCGGTCTGCACTTGAGACCGGCAGGGATTCTTTGTAGGGAAGCCATGAACTTTAATTCAGTGGTGAGCTTTCGTTTTAAGAACACCACTGCCAATGCAAAGAGTGTACTCAGCGTGTTGGGAGCCTGCGTAAAAAGCGGCGATGAGATTACCTTTGTCTGTGAGGGAGCAGATGAAGAGGAAGCTCTGGCTACCATGATCAAGGCTGTTGAGGGGGGCCTTGGCGAATAGATTTTATCATTTTTAATTAATAAGGAGGATTTTATGTTTAAAGGAACAAGCGCATCTGCGGGAATCGGAATTGGGAAAGCCGTTATCGTAGAAGAGACAGAACTGAAGATTAAAAAAGACACAATTACAGATGTGGATGCGGAAAAAGCCCGCTTTCAGAGGGCTGTAAACCAGGCGATGGAAGAAACTGATGCTCTGGCAAAGGATCTTGCCACAAGAGTGGGAGAAAAGGAGGCGGAGATTCTTAACGGACATCTTCTGCTGCTTTCAGATCCCATGCTGGTAGGTGAAATTGAAACTTCCATTTCAGGGGAGATGGTTAACAGCGAATTTGCAATTGAGACTGTATGCAACACGTATGCGGATATGTTTGCCTCCATGGGAGATGAACTGATGCAGCAGCGTGCTACCGATATGAGGGATATTAAGACCCGCATGCAAAAGATATTACTGGGTGTCAGTTCCGTGGATATCGGAGCTCTTCCGGCAGGAAGCGTGATTGTGGCAAGAGATTTAACTCCGTCCATGACAGCTGGAATTAATCCTGCCAATGTAACTGGTATTGTGACAGAACTGGGTGGAAAGACATCACACAGTGCGATTCTTGCAAGAGCCCTGGAGATTCCGGCAGTTGTTGCATTAGATGGCATCATGAGCCAGATTACAGACGGTACACAACTTATCTTAGATGGATCAGAGGGAGTAGTATTTGCTGACCCGGATCAGGCAGTAAGAGAAGAGTACACTGCAAAAAGAGATGTATTTTTAAAGGAAAAGAAAGAACTGGAACAGTACATTGGAAAACCAACTGTGACAAAAGATGGAGTGACCATTGAACTGGTTGCCAACATTGGAAAACCGGAAGATGTGGATAAGGTTCTTCAGTATGACGGAGAAGGCGTTGGCCTGTTCCGGACAGAGTTCCTTTTTATGGACCGGACCAGCATGCCTACGGAAGAGGAACAGTTTGAAGCATACCGCAAGGTAGCATCAGCCATGAACGGCAAGCCAGTTATTATCCGTACTCTGGATATCGGCGGAGACAAAGAAATCCCGTATATGGGACTGGAAAAGGATGAGAATCCATTCCTTGGATATCGTGCGATCCGTTTCTGTCTGGACCGCAAGGATGACGTTTACCGTCCCCAGCTTCGGGCGCTTTTAAGAGCAAGCGCATTTGGTAATATCCGCATTATGGTTCCTATGGTAACTTGTCTTGAGGAATACCGGGAAGCAAAGGCTTTGATCGAAGAGATTAAAAAAGAACTGGATGAAGCATCCATTTCATATAAAAAGGATATTCAGGTCGGAATCATGGTGGAAACAGCGGCAGCTTCACTGATGGCAGATGTATTTGCAAAAGAAGTTGATTTCTTCAGTATCGGCACCAATGATCTGACTCAGTACACCATGTCTGTAGACCGTGGTAATGACAAGGTATCCTACCTCTACTCACCACTTAATCCGGCTGTTTTAAGAAGCATCCGCCATGTGATTGAGTGTGGTAGAAAAGAAGGAATTATGGTAGGTATGTGTGGAGAAGCTGCAAGCGATCCCATGCTGATCCCCCTTCTTCTGGCATTTGGCTTAAATGAGTTCAGTATGAGTGCTTCTGCTATTTTAAATGCAAGAAAGCTGATTACCGGATACAGCACACAGGAGCTTAAGGAAGTTGCCCAGCAGGCCATGACTTTTGTTACTGTAAAAGAAGTAGAAGATTATATGAAAGATTTTATTAGTCGTTCCTAATGGAATGAATGGGAAAGAATGCAGCTGTTGCCGTTAAGGCGGCTGCATTTTTCCGAAAAAAGGTGAAAAGGCGATTATTTACAAAAGGGGATATGTTACGATGAGCGTTTATCTGATCAGTTATGCAGCATCTTATCTATTTGCAAGAGCCGGTTATTATTGGCTTTCCGGTTTAATCCTCATGCTTGCGGCACTCTTTCTCTACTGGTATGATTACAGGAGAACGGAGAATATCATTCATTTACGGGGATTGTTTTCCTTGTTCTGGGGAGGCGGAGAGGGCGTTGCCTGCTTAAAGCTTTCTCAGCTTTCTTCTGATTGGAGTATCATTACCTGGCTTTGTTTTCTGGTTGCATACTTAGGCTTTTATATGACCTTTGAATTTATGGTCCGAACACAGGGCTCTGCAGGAGGACAGCGTTCCAGCTGGTTTAGTTTTAAAGGATACGAAAAACCTCTTTTTCTGGCTATGCTGCTGACCACGGTACTGTCCCTTGGCGCATTTTTAATTGAGGCGGCTATACTGGGATTTATCCCGTTTTTCATTAAGGGAATGCCTCATGCCTATTCCACATTCCATATTACGGGAATTCATTATTTTACTGTGTCCTGCGTTCTGGTACCAGCTCTTTCTGTGCTGTATTTCAGCATTGAGCAGGGACGAAACGGATTCAGACTGGTTCTTACTGTGCTGATGGACTTAATCGCCTGTGCGATTCCGGTATTATGCGTTTCCCGTTTTCAGCTGATCCTGGCTGTAGGTCTGGCGATTCTTACCTATATTGCCATGGAGCACAGGCTGAAGATCATATACGGAGTGGGGCTTTTGCTTGGAATGATTCCTATTTATGTGATTCTTACCATAGCAAGAGGTCATGATGTTACTTACTTAAACGGTATTTTTCAGATGAAATACAGCCAGATGCCTATTTTCATCACACAGCCGTACATGTATATTGCCAATAACTATGATAATTTTAACTGCCTGGTGGAATGGCTTCCTTCCCATACCTTTGGACTAAGAACGCTGTTTCCTTTATGGGCGCTTTCCGGATTAAAATTCCTGGTACCTGCTTTGGTGGATTTTCCTATTTATGTGACCAAAGAAGAACTGACTACAGTGACTCTTTTTTTACGATTCCTTTTATGATTTTGGCATCGTGGGAGTCATCTTGTTCAGCTGTATCCTGGGTGCAGTGGCATTTTTTTCCTGATGCGGCTTGTAAAGCGGGTGAGAAATCCAATTGGCTATCTGTTTTATGCCCAGTTCGCCATGTATTTAATTCTGTCATTTTTTACAACCTGGTACAGTAACCCTGCAACCTGGTTTTACTTCGCACTGACTGGTGCATTGTATGTGTTCTGTTCCTGGAAGAATAACGGAAGGCATGAATAAAAGAATACTCATAAGAAGATGCGCATGGATCTGGCTAATAACCGGATTCATGCGCATGTTTTATGTCTGGCAGTTATATTATAAAAAACCAGTATCCTCTTTTATGGTCTCTGATGGCGAGATGTGAAACTTATTTTTATAAGCTCTGGAGAACGTAGAATAATTTTTAAATCCGCAGGAAAAACACACGTCGGTAACAGAGATGCCGGTTCTTAAGCGTTCTCTTGCCAGCAGAAGGCGCTTTTCCGTAATATAATCAAAGAGGGTATAGCCTGTCTCTTCTTTAAAAAGATGCATCAGATGATAGCGGCTGATAAAAAAAGATTCTGCGATTAAATCCACGGTCATGTCTTCCGTCAGGTGGCTGTTAATATGATCCATAATACTTAAGATCCTGGCATCTCCGGTAGATGGTGGCAGATACTGGACTCTGTTTGTCAGAGAGGCACGGTTTAACTGAATCATAAATTCAAGAAAAACTACCTGGCAGTATAAATCTTTTGCATATCCGTCATGGGTGCAGGCATATTCTAAATTGGTTAATGTCCGGTACAAACTGCTCTTTTCCATGGAGTGGATTCTCAGTACATGGGAATGGAGCTCTCTGGATTTTTGAAAGCAGGCGCTTAGATCATAGTCATCTGACTGGTATGCGTTTAAAAATCCGGGTGAAAGATAGACAATGATTCGTTCATAAGGAATGTGTGCTGCTATATCCGGCCGGTGTATGTCGTTATGGCTTACTAAAATGATGTCATATGGTTCCAGAGAATAGGCGCACCCCTCAATCCTGTATGTAACTGATCCCTGGATAAAAATAATAATTTTATCAAAATCATGATAGTGGAAATCATAGCTTAGCTTACCTTCGTCCATAAGGTGAAACAGCTTAAAATTGCTGTTTAGATATCCCCGTTTTTCATAGTTATTCATTTTGGCTGGTGACACCTCCCTTCCGTTTTATAATACAACACAATTTGCAATATATAAAGCATTATATTGATAGAAATGCTGGAAAGTGCTGTTTATAATAGATAGTATCAATCAAATACTGGAATGAAAAGGAATGAATGATGAAAATAGCAGTACTGGCGGGCGGATACAGCCCGGAACGGGAAGTGTCCTTATCCTCAGGAGCCATGATTACAAATGCGCTGATGGAGCAGGGGCATGAAGTATGTTTGATAGATTCTTATCTGGGAATTCCGGACGGAGAAGAAATCCGGTTTTACCGTTTAAAAGACGGCTTGGAATTTTCCAGTCACATTGGCGAGAACGCTCCTGATTTAGAACATGTGAAACGGAGGGGCAGCCTGCGTGGAATTATGGGAAACCGGGTGATGGAAGCATGTATGGAGTCGGAGATGGTTTTTCTGGCGCTTCATGGAGGAGCAGGAGAAAACGGACAGATTCAGGCAATTCTTGACGGTTTTGGGATTCCTTATACGGGAACCGGGTACGAAGGCTGTTTTAAAGCCATGGATAAGCATCTGGCTAAGCTTTTAATGCGGGAGGAGAATATTAAAACTCCTGAATGGAGACTTTATGAAAAAGGATCCGATGCAGAACCTTTTGTATTTCCCTGTGTTGTCAAACCATGCGGTTGCGGGTCCAGTGTAGGAGTAACCATGGTGGAAGAGGAAGAGCAGTGGAAGAAGGCACTTGAAACTGCATTTTCCTGTGAAAACACAGTACTTGCCGAGGCGAAAGTAACTGGCAGGGAATTTTCAGTGGGTATACTTGGAGGAACAGCACTTCCGGCTATTGAGATTAAGCCCATAAGCGGCTTTTATGATTATGAGAACAAATACCAGCCGGGTAAGACAGAGGAGATCTGTCCTGCCAGCCTTTCAAAAGAGGAAGCGGATCATCTTGCGGATCTGGCTGTAAAAGTACATAAGACTCTTTCACTTGGTTATTACTCCAGAGTGGATTTTATGATGGAACAAGATGGCAGTATCTACTGTCTGGAAGCAAATACATTACCGGGGATGACACCTTACAGCTTACTTCCCCAGGAAGCAAAAGCTGCAGGAATCTCTTATCAGGAACTGTGTGACTTAATTGTCAGACACGGGAAAGGGGCATTAGAATGAATATAACTTTGGAAAAATATCATGGTCTTGGAAATGATTATCTTATTTTTGATCCCAATAAAAATGAATGCAAACTGACAAAGGAGAATATCCGGCTGATTTGTGACCGGAACTTCGGTGTAGGCTCAGACGGGCTGTTGGTTGGACCCATCATGGGGCAGGATAAGCTGGAAGTAAAAATATTAAATCCCGATGGAAGTGAAGCTGAGTTAAGCGGAAACGGTGTGCGGATATTCGGAAAATATTTAAAGGATGCCGGTTATGTCCAGAAAAATAAGTTTGTAATTAACACTTTAAGCGGAGAGCAGACCATCCAGTATTTAAACGAAGAGGGAACCAAGATTAAAGTTTCCATGGGCAAACTCAGCTTTTACAGTGATGAAATACCTGTTACAGGCCCGAGAAGAGAGGTTTTAAATGAAACCATGCTGTTTGGAAGCATCCCTTACCGCGTTACCTGTGTAAGTATCGGAAATCCCCACTGTGTGATCTGGTTAAATGATATATCAAAGGATCTGGTATGCCGGATCGGGAAACATTCTGAAAATGCCGGGTATTTCCCGGAACGGATTAATACCCAGCTTTTAAAGGTACTGGACCGCACCAATATTGAGATTGAGATCTATGAAAGAGGCGCTGGTTATACCCTTGCCTCAGGAACCAGCGGCTGCGCAGCAGCAGGAGCCGCATACCGTATGGGGCTGACAGATCCAAAGATGTATGTGCATATGCCAGGCGGGGTTCTGGAAGTGGAAATTAAGGAAGATTACAGTGTTCTGATGACAGGTGAAGTGGGTTATGTAGGCAGATTTACCCTGTCTCATGAATTTGCAGAACAAGTGAAGGCACTTCAGTAAAAAGAAATAGTTAGGCATGACAGCCGTCCCGGGAAGCAGTCTGAGAAAAACTGACAGCTTCCGTGGCTGTCATGCTTTTTGCTTATTCCATAAAAATATTTATTTATTAAATAAGAAAAATTCCTTGCATATTAAACCCTGGAATTAAGAATATTTCGTCCAATAATCATTAGACAGGCTTTATATACAGGAACGTGGAATTCCCTGTTTATCATGGAAACAGGAAAAAGATACCTAAAGTAATTATGATTATAGAAATATAATTGAGCAGGTATTTGATAAATTATGAATAATTATGATTTGCTATGAATAAAAATTCTGCTATGGTATATTGCTAACGTGTTGACGAAAACTACATTTTCATACTATAATATACCTTAATTTAGTTACTGCAAAGAAGATGTATTGCAGGAGAGGCGGGAGCTTATGAAGCGTATGTCGTGTGAAAACGGAGAAGCTGGTATTTACATAATTGACCAGGATTACAAGATTGTATATCTGAATGATATGGCAAAATTATATTATCCGAATTTACAGGTAGGAATGCACTGCTATCAAGGGATAGGAGTAAAATCGGCTCCCTGTACGGACTGCCCCTGGACAGGTGAGAACAGCGGTCCGGTGATTTCTTATAATACTGCATCTCAGGCCTGGATGGCAATTTCTTCCGGGCAGATAGACTGGCCGGGCAGTGAAAACTGCAGGCTTATTATGTCACGGCCGGTAGATGAAAAAAATAAAAATCTGTTCTATTATCTGACTGAGTCAACGGTATATGACGGATTGCTGGAACTTAATTTTTTAGCGAATACTTATAAAGTTTTATTTCATGATAGCGAAAAATTGGAATTGTCTCCTGAGGAAGGCCGGTTGGATCAGATTCTCACGGAAACACTGAATTTCATGGTGCATCCCGATGAAAAGCAGAGCTTTGAAGAATTTTGGGATTTATCTTCCATGGCCTCCCGATTAAGGGACAGCGACCGGGTATTAAGGGGAGAGTTCCGCAGGAAGATGCCGGGTGACGGATACTGTTGGATGAATCTGATTCTGGTTTTATTCCGCAGTGGGGAAGATCCGGATAACGATGCCATCATTATGTGTTATATCCAGGATATCGATGAGCGAAAGAAGAAGGATGAAGAAGAGGAAAGACGGCTTAGGGAGATAAGGGAAGAGACGGATTCCATGACGGGGCTTTACCGTTATGGGCCATTTTTTGAGAAAGCAGATTATCTTTTAAAAAATACGGATTCCACCGGATTTTTTATGGTAGCAATCGATATTGAACATTTTAAGCTGTTTAATGAATGGTACGGAGAAGAGGAAGGGGACCGTTTCCTCATAAGAATTGGCGATTACTTAAAAGAGATCGAGAAGTTTTACTCTTCTGTCGCCGGTTATATGGGCGGAGATGATTTTGTGATCCTCATTCCGGAAGATTTGTCCGTGCTGGAAGAACTGGAGGATGTAATTAACATCTATGCCAAGCAGTATGGGGGCAATGCGGGATTTATGCCGGCATTTGGTGTGTACCGGGTTGAGGATTTAAGCCTTCCGGTAAGCATGATGTATGACAGGGCTGCCATAGCGCTTAATTCTGTAAAGGGCAATTATACGAAACGTGTGGGCTGGTATGATCCGGGAATGAAGCGGAAGATGGAAAGTGACCAGGTTCTGCTTTCTGAGATTCAGCGGGCTCTTGAGAAGAAGGAATTTATATTCTATGCCCAGCCCCAGTGCAATATGCTGACAGGCAGGATTATCGGTCTGGAATCTCTGGTCAGATGGCAGCATCCACAAAGGGGGGTGATTTCTCCGGGAGAATTCATTCCGCTGCTGGAGCAGAATGGCTTTATTACATATCTTGATGTGTATGTCTGGGAGATGGTGTGCAGGCAGTTAAGCACCTGGATTAAAGAAGGAAGGCGCCCCATCCCGATTTCGGTTAATATGTCCCGTATGGATATTTATGCCATTGATGTTGTTGAGAAGTTTAAACAGCTGGTAAGCCGCTACGAGATCGATCCCAAATATCTGGAGATTGAGATTACGGAAAGTGCTTATGCGGAAGATTACGATCTGATCCGAAAAGTTGTGGAAGATCTGCGCAGGGCTGGATTCCCTGTATTTATGGACGATTTTGGAAGCGGGTATTCATCCTTAAACATGCTAAAGGATGTGAATGTGGATGTAATCAAGATTGATACCAAATTCCTTGATATGAACGAGAACAGCAAGGGAAGAGGGATGGGAATCTTGGAAACCATTGTCCGCATGGCCAGAGTGATGCAGCTGAAGGTCATAGCGGAGGGTGTGGAAGAAAAGGAACAGGTTGATTTCCTGATCAATATCGGATGCATTTACGGACAGGGCTTTTATTACCATGAGCCCCTTCCGGTACACGTATTAGAAAAACTTCTGGATGAAGACAACAACTTAGATTACAGAGGAATTCAGGCACGGCAGCTAAAGCAGCTGAAGCTGGAAGATCTGTTTAATGAGAATATCATCAGTGAAGCCATGCTTAACAACATGCTTGGTGCCATTGCATTGTATGAGATCTACGAGGATCGCTGTGAGATTCTCCGTGTGAATGAGGAATATTACCGTGTGACCGGAGATAATCCAATTGATATGGAAGAACGGAAACGGTATGTGTTAAACAAGGTATACAGAGACGATATGGACTGGGTATTAAATATTTTTGAGGAGGCATATAACAATCCGCTGCAGGGGGCAGAAGGAACGTTTCGCCGTTACCGCACCAGCGGAGAATTAATGTGGGTGCATCTGCGGGTCTTCTTTTTACGGGAACAGGATGATCACCGTCTTTACTATGGGGCGGTAAGAGATGCGACTGAGCAGATGGAGCAGAGGCAGAAGCTGAAAGACTCCCAGAACATGTTAAGAGATGTATTGAAGATTGCGGGTAAGAATATCTCCTTTAATAATATTGCAGAAGAGAATCAATGGGCAGCAAGCGCGGTTTTTGCCCAGATGGCACCAGGCGGTTTATTCGGAGTTTACTGTGATAAGGGACTTCCTTTGTATTTTGCCAATAATGAGATGCTTCGTATTTTAAATTACGATTCTTATGAGGAATTTGCCAGGAGACCGATGGGTTAGGACGAAACCTTCTGCACCCGGAAGATTTAAACATGATACAGGGGAATACGCTTCGGTTCATGGCTCCTGGAATGGAATATACGTTCCGTCACAGGATGAGAAAAAAAGATGGAACCTGGCTGTGGATGGTGGCCAAGGGCCGGGTGGTACAGGCGGAAGACGGAAGATTTGCAATTGTAAGCGCCTGCATGGATATTACCGATACGGTACTGGCTCAGAAGCGTCTTCAGGAAGCCAACAGAACCCTGCGGTTTAAAAATGACGAACTGGAATTTTTAAGCTCCGGTATGCTGGGCGGATATTACCGCTGCAGAAAATCCGAAGATATGGAGTTTTTGTATACAAGCCCCCGATTCCTTGAGATCCTTGGCTATAGCAATGATGAGTTGAATGAGCTCTTTCAAAATCGGCTTTTAAATATGATACACCCGGGTGATAGGGAAAAAATCAGGCTCATGACGGAGACCTTAAGCCCTGATGAGAGCTTAAAGGGTGTGGAGTACCGTATCCTGACCCGCAACGGGTATAAATGGATTCTTTGCCATTCCAGATTGTCTGTGAAATCAGGAGACAGTTTCCTTTATGGAGTGATGCTTGATATTGAGGAACTTGGTGAATTATATAGTCAGGTGGAAGAATGCAGAACTCCGTTACTGCCAGAAGGAGTACGGTTCTTTCAGAATCGCGATGCGGCAGTGGGGAGGATGGAGAATTATTTATCACGCCACAGATTTTTAACTTCAGGTCTTTTGCTGTTTTCCTTTCATGGTGGAAACATTGACTCAAATTCCGCAAGACAGGCATTTCTGGAACAGGCATTGTTCATGAAGCGGTTTTTCAGAGAAGACGATATCATGTGCCTGGATGGGGATTATGAAATCCTGATTCTGTGCCGGAATATCAAAGAAGAAGATATTAAGTTAAAATGCAGGCGAATTTTAAAGGAATTAAGATATCAGATGATGAGCCAGGTATCCAAAGCGCTGCTTCCTGTCCGTGCAGGTTTAACTGTAATCCAGGTTCAGGAAGACGACTTTGAGGAATGCTATGACAGAGTAAAGGATTCCCTGTTAAAAAATGCCTTAAGTACAGATCAGGAATTGTAAATAAAGAATAGACCTCTTTTTTCATATGTGTTATAATCCACGTAAACCATTTCAGGATAAAGGAAGGAATAATGATATGATAGCAGACAAGATGAGACCCCTTGTAGAAAACAATTCCGCCATCCGCGCCATGTTCGAAGAGGGAAAGAAGATGGCTGCCGAATATGGTGCAGAAAATGTCTATGATTTCAGCCTCGGTAATCCCAATGTGCCAGCACCGGAAGCAGTAAAACAGGCCATTCTTGATATTATGAACGAGGAAGAATCTACCATGGTTCATGGATATATGAGCAATGCAGGTTTTGATGACGTAAGAGAAGGCATAGCAAAGTCTATCAACCGAAGGTTCGGGACTCATTTTCATGGAGGCAATCTCCTTATGACGGTAGGGGCCGCCAGCGGTCTGAACGTGATTTTAAAGACCATATTAGATCCTGGTGATGAGGTAATTGTATTCGCACCCTATTTTATGGAATACGGTTCTTACGTACGCAATTATGACGGTGTGCTTTCTGTTGTTCCGCCGAATACAGAAACCTTTCAGCCAAATCTCCTGGAATTTGAAAGCAGAATCACAAACAGGACTAAGGCAGTCATTATAAATACTCCCAATAACCCAACCGGCGTGGTTTATTCTTCTGAAACCCTTCGGGAGATTGGCACCATTCTGGAGCGGAAAGAAAAAGAGTATGGATCTTCCATACTCCTGATTTCAGATGAGCCTTACAGAGAGCTTGCTTATGACGGTGTTGAGGTTCCTTATGTGACGCTGTTTTACAAAAATACAGTGGTCTGCTATTCCTACAGCAAATCCTTATCTCTGCCAGGGGAAAGAATCGGATATCTGGTCATTCCCGATGAGGTGGAGGATTCAAAGGCTGTGATTGCGGCTGCCAGCATTTCAAACCGGGTTTTAGGATGCGTCAATGCTCCGTCTCTGATGCAGAGAGTGATTCTTCGCTGCGTAGATGAAAAAGTGAACTTGTCTGCTTATAATAAAAACAGGGAGCTTCTTTACAACAGTTTAACAGAATACGGATTTGAATGTATCAAGCCGGAAGGTGCATTTTATCTGTTTATAAAAACTCCGGAAGATGACAAACTGTTTTGTGAGTATTGTAAAAAACACCGGGTTCTTCTGGTACAGGGAAGTGCTTTTGCATGTCCTGGCTATGCGAGGATTGCGTATTGTGTATCTTATGAACAGATTGAACGTTCACTTCCTGCGTTTCATGCTATTGCACAGGAGTATGGACTTACATCAGACCGGGAGGGCTTATGATGAAAGCATGGCAGGCGAATATCCGAACAGTAACCCCATATGTTCCAGGCGAACAGCCAAAGGGCGGGAACTTAATTAAACTGAATACCAATGAAAATCCTTATCCTCCGTCACCTCTGGTTAAAAAAGCCATGGGTGAGATGGATTACGATACGTTCCGCAAATATCCGGATCCGTCTTCCACCGTTCTGACAAAGGCACTGTGTGAATGCTATCAGATGGAGGAAGATGAGATTTTTGTGGGAGTCGGGTCTGATGATGTGATTGCCATGTCATTTCTCACATTTTTTAATTCTGAAAAGCCAGTCTTATTTCCCGATGTGTCGTATTCCTTCTATCAGGTATGGGCGGAGCTGTTTCATATTCCGTTTGAGACACCTGTTCTAGATGAGGATTTTCTCATTTGTAAGGAAGATTATTATAAAGAGAATGGGGGAATCATATTCCCGAACCCCAACGCGCCCACTGGCGTTTTTATGCCATTAAGTGAAGTGGAAGACATCATCGCCCACAATCAGGAGTCAGTTGTGATTGTGGATGAAGCTTACATTGATTTTGGCGGTGAAAGTGCGGCCGGGCTGATAAAAAAATATGATAATCTGCTGGTTGTGCAGACGTTTAGCAAATCCCGGTCTATGGCAGGAATGCGGATCGGTTTTGCCATGGGTAACAAAGAACTGATACGGGCTTTAAACGATGTGAAATATTCTTATAATTCCTATACTATGAATATGCCAGCTCAGGTTCTGGGTGCGGAAGCGGTAAAGGATGACAGTTATTTCAGACAGACGATTGAAAAAATTATAACCACAAGAGAGAAAGCGAAAAAACGTCTCAGTGAACTTGGTTTTGTATTCCCTGATTCCATGGCTAATTTTATTTTTGCCAGTCATAAGGAGAAAAAAGCGGAAGATATTTACCTGGCGTTGAGAGAAAAACAGATTTTCGTTCGTTACTTTAAACAGCCAAGGCTTGATAATTATTTAAGGATCACCATTGGTACGGATGAGGAGATGGAAAAGCTTTATGATTTCCTGGAGAAATTTCTTTGATCAGACTATTTATCACTTGGACTTTTTGGGGTATTATAAAGGCAGGAGATAAGCATGGAATTTGTAAAAAAATATAGCAGAATTTTATTAAATATTATTATTCCTATTGTGTTTACCTATTTAATCTGCATCTGGGGGCCAAGAATACTGAATTTCTTTCTTCCTTTCGTGATTGGCTGGGTGATTTCCGCCATTGCCAATCCCCTGGTGCGTTTGTTGGAGAAACGCCTGAAACTGGTGAGAAAGCATAGTTCTGTGCTGATTGTGGTGGCAGTACTGGCTCTTATTATTGGTGCTTTTTATTTAATCATATCAAAACTGATTTCGGAAGCAGCAGGATTTGTGAAGGATATTCCCCTTTACTATGATTCGGCCTGGGTTGAGGTTCAAAAGATGCTTCTGACGGCAGAAAATCTGCTGCGTTTTCTTCCCAATGGCATTCAGGATTCGGTGAATGTTTTTGTAACACATATTGGAGAATATTTAAATGTTATGGTGCAGAAAATCGCATCGCCCACCTTTATGGCTGCGGGCAATGTGGTAAAGAGTATTCCTGCAGCACTTGTTTACACGGTTGTAACCATATTTTCTTCCTATATTTTTATTGTGGACCGGGATAAAATTCTTGTTTTTATAGACCGGTATACTCCTGATGGATTTTCCAAATATTATGATTATCTGAAAAAGGACGTAAAGCATCTGGTAGGAGGCTATTTTCTTGCTCAGTTTAAGATAATGTTCATTATCGCAGGTGTACTGGCAGCAGGATTTCTGGTTCTGGGAGTTAAGTATGCACTTTTGCTTGCTGTCATTATTGCGATTCTTGATTTCCTTCCTATCCTTGGGACTGGTACCATACTGATTCCCTGGGCGATTCTTAGGATTGTTTCAGGAGAGTACGCCTTTGGCGTAGGTCTGATTGTGATTTACGTACTGACACTGGTATTGAGACAGATCATTCAGCCGAAGATCGTTGGAGATACCATGGGACTTGACCCGTTAATGACATTATTATTTTTATATTTGGGATTTAAAATAAGCGGGATTGCCGGAATGATACTGGCTGTTCCCATTGGAATGCTGGTGATCAGCATTTATAAATTCGGTGCCTTTGACCGGTTCCTTTACAGCGTAAAGACCTTGGTTCACGACATCAATGGGTTTAGAAAAGAGAAAGATGATATCGATTAAAAGCAGTAATTGGAGGATACAATGAAAAACATAAGATTGAAGATCGCCGCTTATCTGATTGCATGTCTTATGGCTTCTGAGGCATTTGCTACCCCTTTAAATGGTTATTCGGCAGAGGCCTGGAAACTGGAGAACGGACAATACATTGATGCATCCGGTAATCCTATTACAGGAGTTTTAGCAAAGGGAATTACAGTGACCAAATACCAGAACAGGCAGAATGAGGTAAATGGAGGGATTGACTGGAAGAAGGTGGCAGAAGACGGAGTTTCTTTTGCTATGGTGCGGATTGGTTATTTCAATGATATGGATCCCTATTTTTCAGAGAATATGAAGCATGCTTCGGAAAATGGGATTAAAACAGGTGTATTTTTTTATACCCAGGCTCTTGATACACAAACAGCAGTGGAAGAGGCAAAGTATGTGCTGCGTCAGGTAAAGGATTATAAAATCTCTTATCCAATCGCTTATGACGTGGAATCCCAGTATCTTCTTGATAATAAGCTTTCCAAACAGCAGATTACGGATAATATCAACGCATTTTGTAAAACCATTACAGATGCGGGCTATCGCCCGATTGTCTATGCAAATAATAAATGGCTGTCTCTTCATATCGATATGAGCCAGGTTCCCTATGATGTATGGTATGCCAGATACGGAACGGTCAATGATTATCAGAACAGAACCATCTGGCAGTGTACGGATAAAGGAAGGGTGGCAGGAATCGATGGAGATGTTACCATCGAATTATCCTTTGCAGATTACGGTTCCATGATTCCGGCAGATGGCTTTAAAACCATTGACGGGGAACGGTATTACATGAAAAACTATGAAAAACAGACTGGCTGGATTCAACCGGATGGAACGTGGTATTATCTGGATTCCAATGGAATGGTAGTTCATGATAAGACCATGGTAATAGACAATGTATCTTATACCTTCGGTTCTCAGGGAGAGATAACAAATCAGACAAAATAGTGGAGTTACAAGTGAAAAAAGAAAACGATTTAAATTCAGATCATATAAAAGGGCTGGTATGGAGGCTTGCAATCCCCTCCATGCTGGCTCAGTTTGTCAGTGTTTTATATAGTATCGTAGACCGTATGTATATTGGAAATATCCCGGAGATCGGGGAAGTCGCCCTGGCAGGAGTTGGAATCTGTGGTCCCATTGTGACCCTGATTTCTTCTTTTGCTTTTTTAGTGGGAGCAGGAGGATCTCCCCTTATGAGCATTCGTCTGGGAGAGAAAAACCAGAGAGCTGCCAGTCAGATTCTGGCAAACTGCTTCCTCCTCTTATTGACTTTTTCCGTTCTTATCACAGCGGTCTCCTTTCTGTTGAAAGACCACCTTCTCATGTGGTTCGGTGCGGGAAAGACGGTATTTCCCTATGCAGATGAATATCTTACCGTATATCTTACCGGAACCGTGTTTGCATTGCTTTCCGCAGGGTTAAATCCTTTCATTGTAAGTCAGGGATATGCCAGGACAGCCATGAAATCCGTGGTCTGTGGAGCAGTGAGCAATATAATCCTGGACCCCATTTTTATTTTTGTTTTCGGAATGGGAGTAAAAGGTGCTGCTATTGCAACCGTTCTGTCCCAGGTGATATCCTGTATCTATGTTCTTAGATTTCTTTTTTGGTAAAATTCCTCCCATTGGCATAACCATTCAGGGGTATGACTTAGAAGTGATGAAGAGAATTCTTACACTGGGGCTTTCCCCGTTTCTCATTATTGCATTTGATAACGTGCTTATCATTTCGTTAAATACAGTAATCATGCATTTTGGTGGTGAAGGCAGCGCAGAAAAGCTTCTTACCTGTATGACCATTGTGCAAAGTTTTATGTTAATGGTAACCATGCCTCTTGGAGGTATTACAACAGGGACCCAGACCATTCTGGGTTATAATTTAGGGGCAGGAAGACCGGAGCGGATCAGACAGGCGGAGCGCTATATTGCCCTTCTGGCAGTTGGTTTTACCACAGTAATGTTCCTGATTGCCCATACGGTTCCCCAGGTCTTTGTACATATTTTCACACGGGACCAGTCTTATGTTGATCTGACTGTCAGCGGGATAAAGATCTATACCATGGGAATAATACCTTTGGCACTACAGTACGTTATTGTTGATGGATTCACCGGTCTGGGAGCGGCGAAAGCAGCAATTTCACTTTCCATGTTCCCGAAAGACAATTTTCCTTCTTGGAGCGGTGCTGCTGCCTGCATGGCTGGGAGTTAATTATATTTTTTACACAGAACCAATCTCAGATTTCATAAGCGTAATGGTATCCATATTCGTTTTTACAACTTTGTTTGGGCGAATCATACAGAAAGGGACAAAAGTTATTGACATATGACAGAAATGATTCTATGATATCCATAGTGAGTCATTTACTAAATAACAGGAGGTCTTGCTATGAAAATTGCGGTTACTTATGACAGAGGAAATGTATTTCAGCATTTTGGACAAACCACACAGTTTAAAATCTATGAGGTGGAAGACAAAAATGTAATATCGCAGGATATTGCGGATACCAATGGAGACGGTCACGGTGCCCTGGCAGGTTTTCTGACCAGACTGGGTGTAAAAACTCTTATTTGTGGTGGGATTGGAGCAGGAGCGAGAAATGCTCTGTCAGAAGCCGGAATCAGGTTATATCCGGGAGTGGAAGGAAATGCTGATGAGGCGGTGAATTCCCTGCTGTCAGGAAGCCTTCAGTTTGATCCGGATACTCTTTGCAGCCATCATCATGAGGGAAATGAAGATCACGATTGTGGTCATCACCATCATGGAGAAAGCTGCGGTCATTAATGCAATTAAACATATGGGATAATAAAATGCATCCCCGCGGGCTGTAAAAGCCGTGGGGGTGCATTTTTATTGAATCAGGAGCCGGTGGACTGATAGTGCCTTAACCCCAGTTTCCATAAAAGAAATGCAGGAATGAGAAAAAGGGCACTAAACAGAGGCAGCAGGCTGTACCACGGGTTGTCTGATTTCCCCGTCAGATATAAAAAAGGATAATACTGGAACAGAGCAAAGGGAACCAGGTAAGTACAAATTAAAAGAACGGTTTTCCCATAAATCCCTACGGGATATTTCCCGTATTCCCTGGCTCCGTCTGTAAATACATTCATAAATTCCAGCCCCTCCAGAGTAAAGCATAAGCATGCAAATATCAGGTAAATGGCTCCAAAAACACAAACACCTCCTGTAATCATCAGTACTACAAGAATGCACCGAAGGGGTGTCCAGTTTATGGAGCTGTAGCAAATCCCATAAACCAGCATGACAACAGCCTGAATCAGCCGTCCGAATCTGGTTAAGTCCACCTTGCTGCAAAGAACCAGAAACAGGCTGTTTTTCGGACGGAGTAGGATACGGTCAAATTCTCCGTTTCCAATTATGGTTTCAAAGGTATCCAGACTACGGAATACGGTTTCTGCCAGTGTAAAAGCCATAAGAGTAATAGAAAAACACAAAAGCACTTCGCTGTAAGAGAATCCGTTCACCTGGTGGAAACGGGTCATCATAAAATAGACTCCTAAAAAAACATTAAAGGAGATTAAAAACTGCCCGAATAATGTCATAAAAAAAGAAACCTTGTGCTGCATCATGCTTTTTAAATGCATGAAAAAAGAAACTAACGTAAAGCCTGAATGAATTCATGATATCCTCCTTTCAACCGCCCTGTATGACAACCCGTTTTAATGCCCGCTTTTCTAAATACCGCCCGATGAGTACAAATGTAAACAGCCAGAATGTCTGTTTTAGGATGCTGATGGTAACATCAGGTCCTGTTATATCACCGGCAAAGATTCTAAACGGAACATTCTGTGCGGAGGCAAAGGGAAGAAATTCCACAATCCTTCGTACATGGTCTGGAAGAAAGGGAAGCGGTATTACGGAACCACTTAAAAACTCCGCTAAAGAGGTTACAAACAGTTTAATCCCCTGTGAAGAGACAGTGTAAAACACGGACATGTAGATAATCATGTTAAAAGCCACAATGAGAAGCAGTCCAAGTGTCATCGATAAAATTGTAATAGCCCAGGTACTCACATCTCCCGGCAGTGTAAGTCCGTAGGGAGCAGGAAGAAACCAGGAGAATATCAGGATGGGCATGCAGCGCAGCACTGCTTTGGGAAAGCCGGACTGCCAGACCTCTGACAAACCACATATCGTAAAGGCGGACCGGCCGGCATAATTCATAGGCCACATCTCCGGTCGTAATGGAATTAAAAAGCTCTGATTCCCAGAACCAGACCATATAAAGAGCCAGAAATGCCTGCTGGAGCCACACATAAGTGGAAAGCGCTTCAAAGGTCATGGGAAAGCTTTCGGGGGAAGCCTGGTAGAACGCCCGGAATAAAAGGATCTCCATGGATCCCCATACAAATTGTGTCACCATTCCGGAAAGGGCGGCAGTACGGTATTGCAATCCCCGGATAAAACGGATGCGGAAAAAAGACCAGTATTTTTTCATCTCGCCCCTCCTAAATCTGAAATTCCCGGTAAAGGGAGGCAACAATCTCATCCAAGGTGGCACATGGGGGCTCACAGCGGGATTTCAAATCAGAAAGAGTTCCGTCTAATAATAGCCGGCCTTTGCCGATCAGCAGAACCCTGTCTGCAAGTGCATCAATGTCCTGCATGTCATGAGTGGTAAGAAGGACTGTGGTTTTGTGGATCCGGTTCAGCTTTCTGATAAAATCCCGGACTGCCAGCTTTGAAACGGCATCCAGCCCAATGGTGGGTTCATCAAGAAAAAGGATCTTCGGGGTATGGAGAAGAGAGGCTGCAATTTCGCAGCGCATGCGCTGACCCAGAGAAAGCTGTCTTGCCGGAGTTTTAATTAACTCTTCCAGTGCAAGAAGTTCAGTGAGTTCTTCTAATGTAGTTAAGTATTGGTGATTGGGGATCTCGTAGATGTCGCGGAGCAGTTCAAAGGAATCAATTACAGGAACATCCCACCAAAGCTGGGTGCGCTGACCGAATACAACGCCGATGTCCTTTACATGTTCCCTTCTGTCCTTCCATGGAATCCGGCCGTTGATCAGACATGTCCCATTATCCGGAGTTAAAATGCCGCTTAAAATTTTGATGGTGGAGCTTTTTCCGGCACCGTTGGGGCCAATATAGCCTACCATCTCTCCGTCTCCGATAGAAAAGGAAATATCGGACAGAGCATGGACCGTGTCGGTCTCCTTGTGAAAAAGCGCCTTTACCGCATTGGAAAATCCGGCACTTCTTCTTGTGACTTTGAACGTCTTGTTCATGTGTTCCACTTGAATCATATAAATTCCTCCTGGTAGTAATATTTGTGAACGGTTCATTCCTGCAGCGGGCAGCTCCTGCTATAAAAGGGAAGAGGTCTGTCATAACTGGTCAGAACGTTCTAATATCTTTCCAAGCGGTCAGTGCAGGCGTAACAGCCAGCACAGCTCTCCGGATTTCATTCCGGGGACTCTACCGTGGTATCAATATTCTCTTTTCCTGAATTAAGATGTGAGTTTAGATATGGAAAAGGACTTATAGTCTATCATCACAGGAAAAAAGTGTCAATACCCTGGCAAAAGGTACTTGACAAATTATTATTTAATGATTAATATTAACATATGAACAGTTATTCACATATTAATATGTAAGGAGGTAACAGATGGCAGAAGAAGAGAAACTCGCTCGTGATGGAGAGATTGATCAGTGTGATTTTATCTGTGTTCATGAGAATGTTGTTAATCAGGTATTAAAAGCCATGCCAAAAGAGCAGCAGCTCATGGATCTTGCAGATTTTTTTAAAATTTTCGGCGACCCAACGAGAATCAGAATTCTCTATGTGCTCAGCCAGTCCCAGATGTGTGTCTGTGACATTGCCAATCTGCTTCAGATGGGGCAGTCGGCTATATCCCATCAGCTTCGTGTGTTAAAGCAGATGCGTCTGGTGAAGTTTAAAAGAGAAGGAAAGACCGTTTTTTATTCTCTGGCAGATGGACATATACAAACCATCCTGGCTCAGGGAATGGAGCATATAAACGAATAATATTTCACATCAAATAGAGAGAAAAGGAGAAGAGGAAAGATGAAAAAAATAGTTAAATTAGAGGGTCTTTGCTGTGCAAACTGTGCAGCTAAAATTGAAGAAGAGGTTAAAAAATTAAATGGTGTGGAAAGCGCATCCTTAAGTTTCATGACCCAGAGATTAACCATGGAAGTTTCAGAAGAAAAAGTGGATGAGATTATGGAAGCAGCCAGAAAAACAGCCTATAAGATTGAACCGGAAGCAGAATTTAAAGTCCTTCGGTAAGCAAAAGGAGCAGTTATGACAAAGAAACAGAAAATCATGGGAATCAGACTGGTCATAAGTGCCGTATTCTTCGCTCTTGCCATGGCGGCCGAGGGAAAAGTTTTCTGGTACTGGATCTTATTTATTATTTCTTACCTGGCTGCAGGCTATGATATCCCCTTAAGAGCAGTCAGAAATATAAAAAATGGTCAGTTCTTTGACGAAAACTTTTTAATGTCAGTGGCAACCTTTGGAGCAATCGGGATCGGAGCTCTGGAAGAAGCAGTGGGCGTTATGCTGTTTTATCAGATCGGAGAGCTGTTTAACGATTATGCAGTAAACAGGTCAAGAAAATCCATAACAGATCTTATGGACATTAATCCGGAATATGCCAATCTGCTTCGTAATGGAGCGGAGGAGAAGGTAGATCCCTATGAAGTGGAAGTTGACGATATCATTGTAGTAAAGCCTGGAGAAAAAGTGCCTCTTGACGGAGTTGTGGTAAAAGGCAGCAGCAGTCTTGATACCAAAGCATTAACGGGAGAATCCATGCCTGTTGAGATCAAAGAGAATGATCCGGTTATAAGCGGTTCCATCAATTTAAGTGGTGTTCTAGAGGTTCGGGTTACCAGACTTTTTTGATGATTCCACAGTTGCCAAGATCCTGGAACTGGTGGAGAATGCCAGTTCGAGAAAGGCCAGAGCAGAAAACTTTATCACCAGATTTGCAAGAGTCTATACGCCTGTTGTAGTAGTCCTTGCCTTAATGCTTGGCGTTATTCCCCCGTTATTTACTGGTGACTGGGGAACCTGGATTTACCGTGCCTGCAGCTTTTTAGTTGTTTCCTGTCCCTGTGCACTGGTCATATCCGTTCCATTAAGCTTTTTTGGAGGACTTGGAGCGGCCTCTGGCCAGGGAATTCTGTTAAAGGGGAGCAACTATCTGGAAGCCATGGCAAATTTGGATACGGTGGTTTTTGATAAAACAGGAACGTTAACAACCGGAAAATTCCAGGTTACCAGTGTGGATCCGCTTGCAGGAACAAAAGAAGAGCTCTTAGAGCTTTCTGCCTATGGTGAATTTCATTCCAATCATCCCATTGCCCATTCGGTAAAAGAAGCTTACGGGAAAGCGCTTGATCCGTCAATGGTAGGCACTGCGGAAGAAATTGCAGGATTTGGAGTAAAAACAAGGGTTTTTACACAGAATAAGGAAAGAGAGCTTTATATCGGGAATGCCAGACTTATGGAAAGGCAGGGAATTGCTGTAAATGCAGCAGATTCCATGGCAGGAACAACCCTTTATATCGCAGATAACAACACTTATCTTGGCAGTGTTACGATTTCAGATACCATCAGGGAAGATGTTCCACAAGCATTAAAGGGCTTAAGGGCAGCTGGAGTGAAAAAGTTAGTGATGCTTACCGGCGACAAACCTGAGGTAGGAAAACTGGTGGGAGAAAAGCTTGGACTTGATGAGGTTCATGGAGGTCTTCTTCCCGGCGATAAAGTAGGCAAGGTGGAAGAGCTGCTGACAAAGAAGCATAAGGATGCAGCAATTGCCTTTGTTGGGGATGGAATTAACGATGCACCGGTTCTTGCCCGTGCCGATGTGGGGATTGCCATGGGTCAGATTGGTTCTGATGCAGCTGTGGAAGCTGCAGACGTGGTAATCATGACCGATGAGCTTACGAAATTAGTTGATACAATTCTGATTGCCAGAAAAACGGTGGGAATTGTAAAGCAGAATATTATTTTTGCCATAGGTGTGAAGGTACTGATTCTCATCCTTTCAGCAGCAGGAATTGCTACCATGTGGGCCGCTGTTTTCGGTGATGTAGGCGTTTCTGTGATTGCGATTTTAAATGCAGTCCGGGCGCTTCGGTATCAAAACAGGAATAAAAAAACACATTGACAAATTTTTTTTAAGCTGTTATATTTTACACATATGACGGGGTGGTGCGAAGATGGTCCATGAAGTGAGGCTGTGTTTGCCCACCCTTTTTCTAGGTATTATTTTCTTCAGGAACCTCGTTCCCCATAGAGCAGAGACGCTTTGCAAGGATCGCATAAGTGGCAAAGAGTCCCATAAGGCGGGACTCTTTATTCAATCATGAGAAAAGGAGAGTGTTATATGAGCAAGTACAGCAAAGAAGATATTTTCCGCATTGTGGAAGAAGAAGATGTGGAATTTATCCGTCTTCAGTTTACGGATATATTCGGCATGTTAAAAAACGTTGCAATCACAAAGAATATGCTGGGAAAAGCCCTGGATAACCGCTGTATGTTTGATGGTTCTTCCATAGAGGGGTTTGTAAGAAGTGAAGAATCTGATATGTATCTTTATCCGGATCTGGATACCTTTGAGATATTCCCATGGCGTCCCCAGCAGGGGAAAGTTGCAAGGCTGATGTGCGATGTACACTGCCCCGACCAGACTCCTTTTGAAGGAGATCCCCGGTTTGTTATGAAAAAGGTATTAAAAAAAGCAAGTGATATGGGATTTGTATTTCATGCAGGCCCGGAATGCGAATTTTTCCTTTTTCACATGGATGAGGAAGGTCAGCCCACCACAGATACCCATGAAATGGCTGGGTATTTTGATGTAGCCCCCATTGACCAGGCGGAGAATGTCCGCAGAGACATGATCCTCACTCTGGAAGAGATGGGCTTTATGATCGAGGCATCCCACCATGAGATCGCCCCAGGTCAGCATGAGATTGATTTTCAGTATGCAGAAGGTATGGTGACAGCTGATAATATTATGACATTTAAGATGGCAGTTAAGGCAATTGCTAAGCGCCACGGTCTTCATGCCACCTTTATGCCAAAACCCAAGGCTGGTGTCAATGGTTCCGGAATGCACATTAACATGTCCCTTTCTGATTTAACAGGTAAGAATATGTTTGAGGATCCGGAGGATGAGCTGGGATTAAGCCAGACGGCTTACCAGTTTATGGCAGGCATTCTTCACCATATGCAGGGAATGACTATTTTAACCAATCCTCTTGTCAATTCCTACAAACGTCTTGTACCCGGATATGATGCTCCGGTTTATGTGGCATGGTCAGCCCGGTCCAATCGAAGCTCTATGATTAAGATTCCCTGTGCAAGAGGAGAAAGTACACGCATCGAGCTGCGCAGCCCGGATTCTGCAGTCAATCCCTATCTGGCACTTGCGGCCTGTCTGGCAGCAGGTCTTGACGGCATTGAAAAGAAGATGACTCCGCCGGAAAGTGTGGACTGCAATGGTTATTCCATGTCCGTAGAGGAGATGGCTTCAAAAGGCATCGAGCAGCTTCCGGAAACACTGGGAGAGGCCATTGAAATGTTCCGTAAGGATGAGTTTATGAAGGAAGTGCTGGGAGAGCACATTTACACCAAGTACTTAGAGGCAAAGGAAGCTGAATGGCGTATGTTCCGTGCGCAGGTAACGGACTGGGAAGTGGAAGAATACTTATACAAGTATTGATAGATCCCGTTCCCTGATACTGTTATCTGGAGGTGAGAGTGTTTGACCAATGTGATTGTGGCATTTTCAAAAGCAGAGGATGCGAAAAATATAAAGAATATTCTTATGAAAAACGGCTTTACGGTCTCGGCAGTCTGCACCTCCGGCGCTCAGACGGTAAACAGCGCAGATGAGCTGGGCAGCGGAATTGTAGTTTGCGGATGCAGGTTTGCGGATATGGTATATCAGGAGCTTTATGAATGTCTCCCCAAAGGGATGCCCATGCTCCTGGTAGCGTCTCCCAGCCAGTGGAGCGGCAAGGCACCGGATGATGTGGTCTGTCTTGGCCTGCCTTTAAAGGTTCAGGATCTTTTGAGCACGTTAGAGATGATGATGGAGTCTCTGGCAAAAAAGGCGGAAGAAGTTAAAGAGTCAGCCGAAGGAAAGAAGCGGAGAAGAGCAGGAGTTAATTAAGCAGGCCAAGGAACTTTTGATGGAACGGAATCATATGACTGAATCAGAAGCCCACCGTTACATTCAAAAGTGTAGTATGGACAGCGGAACCAACATGGTGGAGACTGCCCAGATGATCATGAGCCTTATTAATATTTAACAGTGGGGGATTAAGATGAAATTTACAAAAATGCAGGGAATCGGAAACGATTATGTGTATATTAACTGTTTTGAGGAATCCGTTGAGGATCCTGCAGAGCTTTCAAAAAAAGTCAGTGACCGGCATTTTGGAATCGGATCGGACGGTCTGATTCTGATCTGCCCGTCCAAAGTGGCAGACTGCCGTATGCGCATGTTTAATGCTGACGGATCAGAGAGCCCCATGTGCGGCAATGGGATTCGCTGTGTGGGTAAGTATGTTTTCGATCATCATCTGGTGGAAAAGACAGAGTTTGATGTGGAAACGGCAGCTGGTATCAAGCATTTAAAAGTGACTGAGGAAGATGGGAAAGCAGTCCTTTTAACGGTTGACATGGGCGTACCGGAAGTGACAAGCCAGGTACCGGAGCCTATTTGTGTGAATGGTACGGATTATGAGTTTATTGGAATTTCCATGGGAAATCCCCATGCAGTTTATTATATGGATGACATTGACAGCCTGGATTTAGAGGCAATCGGACCTGGGTTTGAAAATCATAAGCGTTTTCCAGAGCGTACCAATTCTGAATTTATTCAGGTGGTAAGTACAGAGCACATCCGCATGCGGGTGTGGGAGAGAGGCAGCGGAGAAACCTGGGCATGCGGGACTGGAGCAACAGCCAGTGCAGTTGCTTCGGCGCTTTGCGGACGCACCGGCAATACGGTGAAGGTTTCATTAAAAGGCGGCAACTTAACGATTCACTGGGACAGAGAGGGAAGCGGTCACGTATTTATGACAGGTCCTGCTGTGGAGGTGTTTGCAGGAGAGTTGGACATAAATAATCTTTAAAAAACAGGAGGAACCTATGGTTAAGATCAATGAAAATTACTTAAAATTACCTGGAAGTTATCTGTTTTCCACCATTGCGAAAAAGGTCAATGCTTATATAGAGGCAAATCCCGATAAAAAAGGTGATTCGTCTTGGAATCGGTGACGTAACCCAGCCCATTGCACCGGCAATTATTGAGGAGCTTCATGGAGCAGTAGATGAGATGGGGCAAGCGGGAACGTTTCACGGATATGCACCGGATCTTGGATATGGTTTTTTAAGAGAACTGATTGCCAGTGAAGATTACATTCCAAGAGGATGCCAGATCGCAGCAGATGAAATTTTTGTATCCGACGGAGCGAAGAGTGACTGCGGAAATATTCAGGAAATTTTCGATCAGAACTGTAAAATCGCTGTCTGTGATCCTGTTTATCCTGTTTATGTGGATTCCAATGTCATGGCTGGAAGAACCGGTGAATATGATGAAACCACAGGGAAATGGAGCAATGTTATTTACATGCCATGTACCGCTGAGAATCATTTTATTCCAGAACTTCCAGAGGAAACTCCAGATCTTATTTACTTATGTGTACCTAATAATCCTACCGGAACCACTCTCAACAGAGACCAGTTAAAGGTATGGGTGGATTATGCCAATGAAACAGGTGCAGTCATTCTTTATGATGCTGCCTATGAAGCTTATATTGCTCAGGAGGATGTGCCTCATTCCATCTATGAGATAGAAGGAGCCAATACCTGTGCCATTGAATTTCGTTCCTTTTCCAAGAATGCCGGTTTTACCGGTGTACGTCTTGGCTTTACCGTGATCCCCAAATCTCTGGTAAGAGGCGGAGTCATGCTCCATTCTTTATGGGCAAGACGCCACGGAACCAAGTTTAACGGTGCTCCCTACATTATTCAGAAGGCTGGAACAGCGGTTTATTCCAAAGAAGGTAAGGCTCAGTTAAAGGAACAGGTTGCCTATTACATGAGAAATGCAAAGGTGATCTATGACGGTTTAAAGGAGGCTGGCTGCGAAGTATATGGAGGTGTGAATGCGCCTTATATCTGGCTGCGGGTGCCGGAAGGAATGACTTCCTGGGACTTCTTTGACCGGCTTTTAGAGGAAGCCAGCGTTGTGGGAACTCCTGGAAGCGGATTCGGTCCCAGCGGAGAAGGTTACTTCCGCCTTACAGCATTTGGCACCTATGAAAATACAGTGGAAGCCATTGAACGGATGAAAAAGATGCCATCCTTAATAAAATAAACGTTGACAAGTATTTGATAATTAGTTATGATATTGATAAGAAAAGATTAATAAGGTTTAAGCTTAATTTGTTAGAACAAAAGCGTTCAGTACTTTAGTGGTACTGGCGCTTTTTTAATTCAAGGAGGAAGATATGGACGATATTGATAAGAAAATAGTGCAGACACTGCAGAAGAACGCACGGGCATCTTTAAAGAACATAGCAGAAAATACCTTTTTGTCCTCACCTGCTGTTTCCTCCAGAATTGAAAAGCTGGAGCGGGAAAAAATTATTACCGGGTACCATGCGTCAGTGGACCCCATGAAGCTGGGATACCATATCATTGCATTTGTAAATCTGGATGTATCACCCCTTGATAAAATCCAGTTTTATTCCTACATGGATTCCATACCCAATGTGCTGGAATGCAACTGCGTTACCGGAGATTATTCCATGCTGATTAAGGTGGCATTTCAAAGCACCATGGAGCTGGATATTTTCATCGGACAGCTCCAGAAATACGGAAAGACCAGTACTCAGATTGTCTTTTCCACACCGGTTGGTCCAAGAGGAGTGGATGTTATGGCAGAATTAGGAGAAAATGAATAAATCATAGTCTGAAATATGGTACGGAGAACACTTCTTTTACATACTTTATAGAATAGAGGTATGTGAAAGGATTTTTTCTTTTGGCTGAGAGAAAGATCGTGGTAATAGATGCCGGTCACGGCGGTGCGGACCCGGGTGCAGTCTATAATGGGCGGCAGGAAAAAGATGATAACTTAAAACTTGCGTTAGCTGTCGGGAAAATCCTGGCAGACAACGGAGTTGATGTCAGGTATACAAGAACTGACGATACCTATAATACACCCCTGGAAAAAGCCATGATGGCCAATGATGCTGAAGCAGATTTATTCGTCTCCATTCACCGGAATGCCATGCCGGTTCCAGGAACAGGATCCGGTGTCGAAACGGTTGTTTTTGAAAATAAAGGCATTGAAGGAATGCTTGGAACGAATATCGGAGAAGCACTTGGAACAATGGGCTTCACCAATTTAGGAACTGTGGAACGTCCGGGGCTTGTAGTGCTTAGAAGAACAAAGATACCATCTGTCTTAATAGAGGTTGGGTTTATAGATAATGAAGCGGATAATTATCTTTTTGACGATCACTTTGATGAGATAGCCCAGGCAATTGCTACTGGTATTTTAAATACCATGCAGCAGCAGGAAGAAAATCAGGTAGAGTACTATCAGATACAGACCGGTGCGTTCCGGGTGCGTTCTCTGGCCGAGGACCAGGTCAACATGCTGAAATCCCAGGGATTTCCAGCTTTCGTAGTTTATGAAGATGGTTTATATAAGGTTCGAGTCGGTGCATTCCGAAATATGGACAATGCTGTTAAAATGGAGCAGGCTCTCAGGCAGCTGGGGCATAACACATTTATGGTGAAACGCCCGGCTGTGTATTGAGTCGGGGAAACAGGCCGGAAGGGGCGGTATAAAAGAGCCTCTTCCGGCCATCTCTTATGACTTTGACTTGACAAGATACCTTTTCTTGTCGTATGGTCTTAATCAGAATGAATACAGAGGAGAGAATTATGATTAAGGCAGTGATATTTGATATGGATGGGGTTATTATCGACAGCGAGGGTGTATATCTGGAATATCAGCTGGAATTTGCCAAAAAGAAAAATCCAGATGTAAAACTGGAGGATCTGTATCCTATGGTTGGGGCAACAAAGCAGGAATGCTGGGAAGTAGTGGAGAGGGTTGTTTCCAATGGGCAGACCTGGGAAGAGTTAAGGGAAGAATTCCGCCAGAGAGATATCTATAGTGAAATTGATTACCGAAGCATTTACCGCCTGGAAGTAACGGATACATTAAAACAGCTGAAAGAAGCTGGTTTTCGTCTGGCTCTTGCCTCTTCCACCCATTTAGAACTGGTGGAACGTGTTCTAAAGGAAAATGGAATCCGGGACTATTTTGAAGCAGTGGTCAGCGGAGAACAGTTTAAAAAGAGCAAACCTGATCCGGAGATCTATTTATATACTGCCGGGCAGCTGAAATTAAAGCCGGAGGAATGTCTGGCTGTAGAGGATTCCACCATTGGAATAACGGCTGCACACCGTGCAGGGCTTAAAATTGCAGCAGTCATTGATACAAGATATGGATTTGACCAGAGTCTTGCAGATTATAAGCTGAATCAGGTAAAAGAAGTATTAGAAGCAGTAAAAGCGCATAGGATTTGATATACGGATTAATGCAGGAGGAATTGCTTGAAGTATATCGGTGAGCTTTTAAAAGGTTTAATTATTGGTGTGGCAAATATACTGCCGGGCATCAGCGGAGGGGGTATTGGCCATTACCATGGGTGTCTATGATAAGATCATCCATGCGGTAAACCGGCTTTTTAAAGAGCCGGTAAAAAGTATAAGGATTCTTCTTCCTTATGGAATCGGTGCAGTTGCAGGCATCATTTTTTTGTCACTGGTGTTTGAATATCTGTTTCATACATATCCTCTTCAGACGAAACTATCGTTTCTGGGATTAATCGGAGGTGGTCTTCCGGCCCTTGGCCGCAAAGCTTTTTCTGGAGAAAAAAATGACTTATGGAAAGGAATTATAACTGCTGGAATCACATGCGGCATTGTAATCCTCATTACATATGTGGCTGAAACAGCGATCGCTTCCGGTCATAGCGGAGAAGGATTTGCCATGGCTTCCGGTGCTGCATATTTATCATCGGGGAATTATTGGGTAGTTACTCTTTTTGCAGTGGGGCTTCTTGCAGCAGCCACTATGATCGTACCAGGGGGTAAGCGGTTCCATGATCATGATGATGCTGGGCTTTTATGAGCCTGTTTTGCAGACCAATAATGCCTGTATTCGGGCAGCCTGTGCTCTTGATTTTCAAGGCCTTATGAAAAACGTTACAGTATTGTTCCCGTATTTTCTGGGCATGCTGGCAGGGGTTCTACTGTTTGCCAGAGTAGTGGAGCAGCTTCTGACCCGTTATGAGCATCAGATGTACCGGGTGATCATTGGTCTTGTGATTTCTTCCCCTTTTGTTATACTTTGGGATGTGCCGTGGAAAACCGTGGCAATATATGAAGTGTTGGGTGGAATTGCACTGGCACTTTTGGGATACGTAATCGCAGATATGCTGGGAGGCGAGGGATAATTTAAGCACAAATAAAAAAGGGATATTTCGTCGGATACAAATCTGACGGGATATCCCTCTTTTATAGAGTTTAAGAATACTCGGCAATTCTTGTAATGCCCACATAGATCTGGGAGATCTTATACCAGGTTGCAAAATCGATAACTCCCGTCACAGGAAGTTTAAATATGGACTGGAACTGACGGACTGCTTCTGCCGTGTTTTCTCCATAAACCCCGTCTGCTGTGATTCTGGGGATTCTGGTATAAACCCCGGCAATGGTATCAAGTTGTTCCTGAACCTGGCGCACCTTGTCTCCAGAGGCGCCTACAGTTAAATTATAACCGGGGAAGGAGGAAGGAACACCGGAAACCTGTTCTGCAGTATTGATGTACATGTTGCTTCCGTAGTAGTTCCGGAGAATTTCAATGGCAGTATAGCCCTGTTCTCCTAAGGTGCAGCTTCCCCATTGGGACATCCAGTTAGGACATGTTACCCGGTGGCCATCGCAGTACTGGGTTAAGATGGGCTGTTTGATTCCGGGCCGTGATAAGTAGCTGTTAAAGATTTCATCTACAACCTGGGAAATGCTGTCAAAAATATTTCTGCCGTGTATCCATTTATGGTCGAAAGCGGTAGAGGAAGTGATGGTGAAGTCATAACCCTGATTCCGGTACCATTCCGTATAAACACGGTTTAACGTAAAGCTCATAATCGCCAGAACATTGGCAATAATTGTTTCTCTGGGCCAGGTAGCGTAAATTTCGCTGGAGGCCACATTTTTAATATAATCGCTATAAGGAACGTAATAATTGGTGGCCGTGGGATCTGTAGGCACACCGTCATGTACAATAATTGTCTGTGGAACTACAACCCGGCTTAATACAATCTCGCCGGTTTCTGCAACAGGCTTTACCTCGGCCTCTGCTATCTTTGGAGGATAGTCGCCGTACAAAGTATGATCCGGAATGGTAATGGGCGTATCGGGAGTTGTCTCGTCTTTGACAGGAGTCATGCGGACAGGCTGAATGGCATCCGTGTCTGCCAGGATCTGGGTTCCGGAGATAGCCACTGGTTCATAACCCTGTGCAGTAATAAAAAGTGAATATTCTGAATACGGCTGTACCAGTCCGGGAGACAGACTTAAATCCACAGGCGGCGCTGATAAACTTACGGTTTCGGACTGACCGGAACTGTCAGTAGTAACCTTTTCTAAAATGCTGTCTGGATCTCCTGTGTAGGAAATGGTAACTTCTGCGTCCCCGATGGGGTGGTTGTTCTCATTAGATACCACATCTACCTGAAGAGAGCCGGTAGCAGCTGTTTCCTGGGCAGTGGTCATATATGGATTCATAATAGCCCCTTATTGAATGATTATTATTAATATATTAGCTGCTCTGGGCAATGATTACAAAAGCCCCGCATAAAACTAAATAAATCAGTTTTTTGCGGGGGCTTTTTTAAAAGAATGATGTTTTGGGTTCATGGAACATGGACTCTACATAGCTTCTCATTTCATCGCGGCTATCAATTTCTCTTGCACCATTGATGATGCGGTTTTGATCCTCTTTTGAGAGTCCGGCAAACTGTATCATAATATCTGAATGCTGTGCCAGTTCCATGGTAAATCCAATGGGAAGTTCGCTGTTGTCAATCATGATTTATCACCTCATGAATAGTTTGTTCTAAGTTGACACAAAGTATGCAGTAATGTATAATATTAATATATTTGCATAAATATACAATTATACCGGTTAAAGTATCTGAAAAAAGAAAAATAATGCATAAAAAGTAGATAAATAAAATATAAAAAAACAGTTGAAAAATGTCGCGGTATAATGTATAATCTATTCAATTTGGTCTGATACCAGTCAGCTCAAAATTAACCCTTGCGGGTATCCCTTTATGTCCAGAAACCATGGACAAATATTAAGAAACACCCTTACGGGTATCCCTTTATGTCCAGAAACCATGGACAAATATTAAGAAAGGATTGGGACTTTGCGTATGAAAGCTTTTTTAATACTGGAAGACGGCACTGTTTTTTACAGGCACGAGCATTGGTTCAAAACGGGAAGTGATCAGTGAGATCGTATTTAATACTTCCATGACGGGTTATTTAGAAGTCCTCACCGACCCATCCTATGCGGGACAGGCAGTTGTGATGACATATCCGCTAATTGGTAATTACGGCATTTGTCAGGAAGATATGGAGTCATACAAACCTTGGCCGGATGGCTACATTGTCAGAGAATTATCTAGAATCCCCAGCAACTTTAGAAGCGAGGATACCATTCAGCATTTCTTAGAAATTAACGACATTCCAGGTATCAGTGGTATCGATACGAGAGCCCTAACAAAATCTTAAGAGAAAAAGGTACAATGAACGGCATGATCACAACCGATGAAGGATTTGATCTTGACGAAGTCATTTCGCGTATGAAAACTTATTCCGTAACGGGCGTTGTGAATGCAACCACCTGTAAGGAATCTTATGTGCTTCCCGGTGAAGGCAAGCGGGTAGCGCTGTTAGATTTAGGAGCTAAAAAGAATATTGCACGGTCTTTAAATGAAAGAGGCTGTGAAGTTACTGTATATCCTGCGGATACGAAAGCAGAAGTTATTCTTTCCACAAATCCAGATGGAATTATGCTGTCAAACGGCCCTGGAGATCCAAAGGAGTGTACGGAGATTATTAAAGAAATCCGCAAACTGTACGAATCACAGGTTCCCATCTTTGCAATCTGCCTTGGACATCAGCTGATGGCACTGGCCACTGGCGCTGATACCCATAAACTGAAATACGGACACAGAGGCGGTAATCACCCGGTTAAGGATTTAGAAACCGGAAGAGTCTACATCTCTTCTCAGAACCATGGATATGTGGTGGATGAAGATACTGTAGATCCGGCTGTGGCAGTTCCTGCATTTGTTAACGTCAACGACGGAACAAACGAAGGAATGAAATATACCGGAAAGAACATATTTACCGTACAGTACCACCCGGAAGCCTGCCCCGGACCTCAGGATTCCAGCTACTTATTTGACCGGTTTATAAATATGATGGAGGTGGGAAAGAATGCCTAAGAATCAGGAGATCAAAAAAGTACTAGTTCTTGGATCTGGTCCGATTATCATCGGTCAGGCAGCAGAATTTGATTATGCCGGAACCCAGGCATGCCGTTCTTTAAGAGAAGAAGGAATTGAAGTTGTCTTATTAAACTCCAACCCTGCGACCATCATGACTGATAAAGACATTGCAGATAAGGTTTATATTGAGCCCCTGACAGTAGAGGTTGTAGAGCAGCTGATTTTAAAAGAAAGACCGGACAGCGTTCTTCCTACGCTGGGAGGACAGGCAGGCTTAAACCTTGCCATGGAGCTGGAAGATAAGGGCTTTTTTGAAAAGAACAATGTACGCCTCATCGGAACCACTGCTCTGACCATTAAAAAGGCAGAAGACCGGGAGATGTTTAAGGAAACCATGGAGAAGATCGGTGAGCCGGTAGCTCCTTCGGATATTGTTGAAAATGTGGAAGATGGATTAAGAATCGCCGAGCAGATCGGTTATCCCATCGTTTTACGTCCTGCATATACACTGGGAGGCTCAGGCGGCGGAATTGCTGAAAATCCGGCACAGTGCCGGGAAATCCTGGAAAATGGACTCCGTTTATCCCGTGTGGGTCAGGTTCTTGTGGAACGCTGTATCGCAGGCTGGAAAGAGATAGAATATGAAGTAATGCGTGATGGAGCAGGCAATGTAATTACTGTCTGCAACATGGAAAACCTGGATCCGGTAGGAGTTCATACAGGCGACAGCATCGTAGTGGCTCCTTCCCAGACACTGGGAGATAAAGAATACCAGATGCTTCGTACCTCTGCATTAAAGATCATCAGCGAATTAGGCATAACAGGAGGCTGTAACGTTCAGTACGCTCTTCACCCTGAAAGCTTTGAGTACTGTGTAATCGAGGTGAATCCACGAGTGAGCCGTTCCTCCGCTCTGGCTTCCAAGGCAACCGGATACCCCATCGCCAAGGTTGCAGCTAAGATCGCTCTGGGATACACCCTTGATGAGATTAAAAATGCCGTAACCAGGAAAACCTACGCAAGCTTTGAGCCCATGCTGGATTACTGTGTGGTTAAGATGCCACGCCTTCCCTTTGATAAGTTTTTAAGTGCCAAGAGAACCCTTGGAACCCAGATGAAGGCAACCGGAGAGGTAATGAGTATCTGTACCAATTTCGAAGGCGGCTTAATGAAAGCAATACGTTCCCTGGAACAGCATGTAGACAGCTTAATGTCTTATGATTTTACAGGTCTTACCGATGACCAGCTGACAGAAACACTTCATCAGGTAGATGACAGAAGAATCTGGGTGATTGCAGAAGCATTAAGAAGAGGCTTTACCTATGAACTCATTCACGACATCACAAAGATTGATGTCTGGTTTATTGATAAGCTGGCAATTCTGGTGGAGATGGAAGAAGCCTTAAAGAAGGGGCCTCTCACCACTGAGCTTTTAAAAGAAGCAAAGAGACTGGAATTCCCGGATACAGTCATTTCAAGGCTGACAGGTATATCTATAGAAGAAATACATCAGACCAGAAAAGAAAACGGGATAATAGCTGCCTTTAAGATGGTAGATACCTGTGCGGCAGAATTTGCGGCAGAGACACCATATTACTACTCCTGCTTTGGAAGTGAGAATGAGGCAGAGCAGACAACAGGAAGAAAAAAGGTTCTGGTATTAGGCTCCGGCCCAATCCGAATCGGTCAGGGTATAGAATTTGACTTCTGTTCCGTTCACAGTACCTGGAGTTTCAGCAAAGAAGGATATGAGACTATCATTATCAATAACAATCCGGAAACAGTCAGTACGGATTTTGACATTGCAGATAAGCTGTATTTTGAGCCCCTTACTCCGGAAGATGTGGAGAGCATTGTTGATATTGAAAAACCAGATGGAGCAGTGGTGCAGTTCGGCGGCCAGACAGCCATCAAGCTGACAGAGGCACTGATGAAGATGGGAGTTCCCATTCTTGGAACAGCAGCAGAAGATGTGGATGCGGCAGAAGACCGGGAACTGTTTGATAAGATTCTGGAAGAATGTCAGATTCCAAGGCCAGCAGGCCAGACAGTTTATACAGCAGAAGAGGCTAAGAAGGCTGCTGCAAAACTTGGTTATCCGGTTCTTGTTAGACCTTCCTACGTACTGGGTGGTCAGGGAATGCAGATCGCTATTTCCGATCAGGATATTGATGAATTTATCGCCATCATCAACCAGATTGCTCAGGAACACCCTATTTTAGTAGACAAATATATCGTCGGCAAAGAGATCGAGGTAGATGCAGTCTGTGACGGAGAAGATATCCTCATACCGGGAATCATGGAGCATATCGAGCGTGCAGGCGTTCACTCCGGAGACAGTATCTCTGTATATCCCGCTCAGAGCTTAAATGAAGACATCAAGGACAAGCTTGTAGAATATACCAGAAGACTTGCAAGAGCACTTCATGTAAAGGGAATGATCAACATTCAGTTTATTGTCAGCGGAGAAGATGTTTATGTAATCGAAGTAAATCCACGTTCTTCCCGTACAGTGCCATATATCAGCAAGGTGACTGGAATCCCCATTGTTCCCCTGGCAACCAGAGTTATCTGCGGTCATACCATAAAAGAACTTGGTTATGAGCCAGGACTTCAGCCGGAAGCAGATTATATTGCGGTTAAGATGCCGGTATTCTCCTTTGAAAAGATCCGTGGCGCAGACATCAGCCTCGGGCCTGAGATGAAATCCACTGGAGAGTGTCTGGGAATTGCAAAGACCTTTAATGAGGCGCTTTACAAAGCTTTTGCAGGATCAGGGATCAAGCTTCCAAAGCATAAGAACATGATCATAACAGTAAAAGATTCTGATAAAGAAGAGATTATCGACATTGCCCGCAGATTTAAAGATCAGGGCTACAAGATCTTCTCTACTGCCGGTACCGCCAAGGTGTTAAACGATAACGGAATCAAGGCATTCCAGGTACGCAAGCTGGAGCAGGAGTCCCCCAACCTCCTGGATCTGATTCTGGGTCATGAGATTGACCTGGTTATCGATACTCCGCCTCAGGGCGCAGACAGATGCAAGGATGGATTTGTAATCCGCAGAAATGCCATCGAAACCGGCGTGACCGTGCTTACGTCCTTAGATACGGCAGCAGCCCTTGTAACCAGCATGGAAAACAGAGCGAAGGAACTCACTCTGGTTGACATTGCGTTAGTAAAAAATGTATAAGGAATCACAATATCATGGTATTTTATATTAATAAACAGGCTGTAGAAATTAAAACCAGGTTTGAAAACGCGCCTTTAACATCCCCCAATGAAGCGTGTGCGGCTATGGGAATGCTTTATAAGATCTACGGTCTGCCTGTTCCGGAAAAAAAGGAAATGGTCAGTGATATGAAGAAGGATTTTCATGAGGCAGTTGCAGCGCGTCCGGTTCCGTCGGAATTTGCAGCTAAAATCATCAGCCTTCTTGACGAGTATTATAAAGATGATCGGGTAACAGATGAAATATATGAGCTGTTGAAATACAGCTATGAAGAACAGCGTTAATAATTTATAGATAAGTGATATAAAACACCTTCCGCTACTTAAATAAGTAACGGAAGGTGTTTTTTGTCACAGCATCTTACATTTCTTTCTTTACAAACTGCTTGTCAAATTCAGGGTTAAAATAATAGTAATTTTTTGGATTTAACGTAGTTTTTATATTTTCCAGAGCCTCACCAAATCTCTGGAAATGAACTACTTCCCGGGCCCGCAAAAATTTAAGAGGTTCTCTTACATCCGGGTCCTCGATCATACGAATTAAATTATCGTAAGTGGTTCTGGCTTTCTGTTCTGCTGCAAGATCTTCTATCAAATCAGTGATAGCGTCGCCTTTGGACTGGAATTCACAGGCATTAAAAGGAACTCCGGCGGCGGCTGTTGGCCACAGGGCTGTAGTGTGATCAATATAATAAGCATCAAAACCAGCTGTTTTTGCCTGTTCAATGGTCAGGTTTTTTGTAAGCTGGTAAATAATGGAGCAAACCATCTCCAAATGCCCCAGCTCTTCCGTTCCGATATCGGTTAAAAGTCCTCCCACTTCCTTGCATGGCATGGTATATCTTTGGGAAAGATAACGCATGGAAGCTGCCAGCTCTCCGTCAGGTCCGCCAAACTGGCTGATAATTAGAGAAGCCGTTTTGGGACAGGTATTTTTAATATTTACAGGAAATTGCAGTCTTTTTTCATAGGTCCACATTAAAATGCACCTCCTTCCCATGGAAGAGGTCCGTCACTCCAGGTAAAATGTCTCTGGTCCGGATATTTTGTGTTTGATTTTGTCTTATTGTTGCTGTCTGGGCAGATACAGTTCATGGTGAGCGGCTCAAAATTATCTGCATAGGTTTGAAGAAGCTGTTTTCTCTGGGTCATTGCGTCTTTAAAAGCGTTGAGAGCGTTTTCGTCAAGCGGATGGGTATCTAAATAAAGATTTAGATCATTTACGGTAAAGCTGATTTCAGTGATCTGACTGAGCAGGTTCTTTTGATCAATCATGACTATTCCCTCCTGTTACATAAAATGGTAAATCAAGGCTGGGGAATATGGTTCCGTGTTTTAAAGCAGTTTTAGGATCGTAAGGTTGTTCCCAAGGCTGCATGGGAACGGTTGCTATGGCTAATGATACGGTTTTGCTGGGTGTTGCAGTTTCACATTCACATTCTTTTACAGCTACTGAATTCATAGTAACACTCCCTTCTTTTGATGAATTCTTTAACTCTTTTTTATTATGGAACGAAAATGAAAATTTACTTTGCAAAAATTATCCCAGATTACCCATTGTGATGTTATTGTAATAATGAAGAAAATGAAATATAATAGAGACAAAGTCAAGGGAATTGACATAAAATGTAAAACAATTATGACGGGAGAGCAGACGATTGAGTGATAAGAAATTTGCAGTTTTGATTGATTCGGATAATATATCCGCCAAGTACATTACGTGTATTCTGGATGAGATGACCCGATACGGGGTAATTACATACAAAAGAATCTACGGTGACTGGACAAGCGCCCAGATGGGCAAATGGAAGATGGAGCTTCTAGAGAATTCCATCACACCAATTCAGCAGTTTTCCAATACAGTAGGAAAGAATGCAACCGATTCCGCTCTGATTATCGATGCTATGGATTTGCTCTATACGGATAACGTAGATGGATTTTGTATTGTTTCCAGTGACAGCGATTTTACCCGACTTGCCAGCCGTCTGCGGGAATCAGGTAAGGAAGTCATTGGAATGGGAGAGGAAAAAACACCCAAGTCTTTCCGTGCTGCCTGTACCGTATTTACCAATCTTGAAGTTTTACTGGATCAGGACGAAGAGGGAACTGGCGGTGGCGCCATTGGAAAAGAAGTAATTGAACAGGATATTGCTTCTATAATACTTGAGAATGAGGATAAGAACAAAGCAACTGGTCTGGGAGAAATCGGCAACCGTCTGGTTAAAAAATATTCGGATTTTGATGTGAGAAATTACGGATACAGCTCTTTGTCCAAGTTTCTTGAAGAGATGGATAGTTTTGAACTGAGAAAGACCAGCAATGTAGTCACTGTCCGTATGAAGGACAACCGTACCAGAAAGCAGGAACTTGATGATTATGCTGTGAAACTGGTCAAAGGCAGCGGTAAGAATGGAATGGAGCTGGCGGCACTTGGGAATGGAATGCATCGTAAATTTACTGATTTTAAAGTAAAGGATTATGGTTACTCCACGTTTTCCAAGTTTGTACACAGCATTTCCCAGCTGGAAGTCCGGGAGAATAAAAACAACAGCAAATCAGTATTTTTAAAATAAATGAGAAAGACTGTGGAGGAGGGCGTTGGATACTTTCTTCACAGTCTTTTATACAGTTTGTAAAATTTACCAGAAAAAATTTGCTTAATTATGCCATTCCAAGGGGAGAATAAGTGGAGAAAACCTCGTAGGAATCAGGGTTTTACAAGACATTGTAAAAAAAGAAAAAAATTGACAAAAAAGTGTTGACAATTAATACAATTCATATTATACTAATGAAGCAGTCGGGAACGAGAGAAAATAAAAGCTCCTGACAAGCACTGGGATCTTAGCTCAGCTGGGAGAGCATCTGCCTTACAAGCAGAGGGTCACAGGTTCGAGCCCTGTAGGTCCCACTGATAAGCAAGCGCTTATCAAACAATTAAATATGGCGGAATAGCTCAGTTGGCCAGAGCACACGGTTCATACCCGTGGTGTCGAGAGTTCGAATCTCCCTTCCGCTACTTAATACACATTCTAATTTGATGGTTAAGTCGGATTAGAATGTGTTTTTTTGCTTTTCCGAATGATTCAGATAAAGCGATTGGCAAGCATCTATGACACTGACCAATCGCACCTCTTTTAAGACCCGATAAAATTGCCTGTGTTCGCATTAAAACTATCTGGCTCTTGCACATCATAAAACTTTATCCAGTAAAAGTTGTTGTAATATACAGCACCAAGCTCTTCTTTGGTTCCAAAAAATTCATCATATACAATCCAACCGCCATTTGGAGCACCTACTGGCAGCTGCGTTGCAGGATCGATGGGATTTTGGCAAATTCCGTTGTCTTGTAGATAATACCATCCGGTATCAAGCTTAACAAAACCGGCTTGAGCGTAACCGGCTTCATTAAAATAGTACCAGTATTCCCCAACTTTTTCTAGTTTGTTAGCCGGATAGGAACCGTCATCTTTCTCATACCACCACCCCTGATCGTTTTTTTTCCATTCAGCTGCATATGCAGTCATACTGAATGCTGCGGCCAATAGCGCAGCAACTAGAAATAATTGCACTTTTCTCATGGTAAATACCCCCGATAATTTTATTTGCTTGCAGTTATCCTCAAGCCTGACTGATAAATTTATAAATATTATAAAAAAGTGTGTAAAAAAAAATGCAATAAAATATAATAATTTGATAAAAAAAACTTATAGGTTACAAAAAAACTCTCTTTTTCGACAAGGCACCCAGACCTTTTCCTTTTTTTTTTATATTCATTTTGATCTTTTATGTTATACTTACAAATAGCAAAAAAGCGGAGGGATTCCATGTACTATTTTATTGTTAACCCGAACTCCTGTTGCGGACGGGGTAAAATTATCTGGGATAAGCTGGAACGGACATTAAACGATTCCGGTGTGGAATATCAGGCATATTTAACTGAAAAGCCAGGGGACGCAAAGATATTTGCAAAAAATTTAACAGAAGGATGTAAAGAATCCAATGTAATCATCGCGGTTGGAGGCGATGGGACAGTCAATGAGATTCTTGATGGATATTCCATGTGCAGTTGTGTTACACTTGGTTATATTCCGGCAGGATCTGGCAATGATCTTGCAAGAAGCTTAAAACTTCCTAAGAATCCCATCCGATGTTTAAATAAGATTCTGCACCCCAAATATTATAAATTGATGGACTATGGAGTATTATCATATGGAGACAGTGAGATCTCCCATCGCCGCTTTATGGTCAGTTCCGGTTTCGGTATGGACGCGGCTGTCTGTCATAATCTGTTGTATTCCAGAACAAAAGGGCTGCTTCACAGACTGAGAATTGGAAAACTGTCCTATTTACTTGTGGGCATCAGACAACTTATATCAGCCAGGCCCTGCAAGGGATATATCGTCCTGAACGGAGTACAAAAGATTGAGTTTAACCATGCTTATTTCATTTCCACACATATTCATCCATATGAAGGCGGAGGATTTAAATTTGCGCCGGATGCAGATTTTGAAGACGGAAAACTGTCAGTCTGCGTGATGAATAACCGGAAGAAGAGTAAGCTGATTTGTGTACTGCTTAATTCCCTTATGGGAAAAAAATCTGTAAACAAAGGAATCCGCTTTTATTCCTGCGAAGAGATTCACATTCATATGGATCGCCCCATGGCGGTACATGTTGATGGAGAAAGCTGTTTCTGTCAGAATGACGTGGAGATCCGTTGTATCAGTAAGAAACTTCGAATGATCGTTTAAGATCTGATCTATTTATATAGGAAAGGAAAAATAATGAGAATTGGACAGGGATATGATGTTCATAAATTTGCAGAAGGCAGAGATTTAATTCTGGGAGGAGTGACCATTCCATATGAGATGGGACTTCTGGGACATTCAGACGCAGATGTGCTGACCCACGCAGTGATTGATGCTTTATTGGGAGCAGCCGGATTAGGAGATATCGGGGAACATTTCCCTGACACAGATCCTAAATATAAAGGAGTCTCCAGTATCGAACTGTTAAAGAATGTGGCGGGTCTTCTGGAAGAGAACGGATATGTTGTGGAGAATATTGATTCCACTGTGATCGCCCAAAAACCAAAGCTTTTGTCATACAGACCGCTTATGGCTAAGAATATGGCTGACGCGCTGAATCTGCCGGTTGACAAGGTGAATGTGAAAGCGACAACAGAGGAAGGTCTGGGATTTACCGGAAGAGGAGAAGGGATTTCCTCACAGGCCGTTGTTCTTTTGACTTCTGTCGGAGATTACTGTTATGATGACAAAATCATGCAAAGCGACTGTCAGGGCTGTAAAGGCTGCTGCAAACATGAATAACAGGAGAAGAAGGGAGACAGCATGAAAGTATTTAATACATTATCAAGACAAAAAGAAGAATTCATACCGTTAGAGCCAGGGAAGGTGAAGATGTATGTCTGCGGTCCGACGGTATATAATCTGATCCACATCGGCAATGCACGTCCGATGATCGTATTTGATACAGTACGGAGATATTTTGAATATAAGGGCTACGATGTAAATTTTGTTTCCAACTTTACCGATGTGGATGACAAGATTATTAAAAAAGCCATTGAAGAAGGCGTTGATGCGGATACCGTATCAAAGCGCTATATTGATGAGTGCAAGAAGGATATGGAGGCCATGAATGTAAAGCCGGCAACCAAAAATCCTCTTGCTACAGAAGAAATTTGCGGAATGCTTGATATGATCGCACATTTAATTGAGTCCGGTCATGCATACACAGCCAAGGATGGCACCGTTTATTTCCGTACAAAGTCATTTGACCAGTATGGGAAACTGTCTCATAAAAAACCTGGAGGATTTACAGTCCGGTTTTCGTGAACTGAAAGTAACCGGAGAAGAGGAAAAGGAAGATCCTTCTGATTTCGTACTGTGGAAACCGAAGAAAGAAGGAGAGCCTTACTGGGAATCTCCCTGGTGCGACGGCCGTCCCGGCTGGCACATTGAGTGCTCGGTTATGTCCAAGAAATATCTGGGTGACCAGATCGATATTCATGCAGGCGGTGAGGATTTAATCTTCCCACACCATGAGAATGAGATTGCACAGAGTGAGGCAGCTAACGGAAAAGAGTTTGCAAAATACTGGATGCATAACGCATTTCTTAATATTGATAACAGGAAGATGTCAAAGTCTCTGGGCAACTTCTTTACCGTTCGTGATATCAGTGAAAAATATGATCTTCAGGTGCTGCGTTTCTTTATGCTCAGCGCCCATTACAGAAGTCCTTTAAATTTCAGTGCCGATTTAATGGAGTCATCTAAAAATGGCCTGGATCGCATCCTGACTGCAGTTGATAAGTTAAAGAGCCTGGAAGCTTCCGCTAAAACTGAGGGGCTGCTTGAGACGGAAGACAAAAATCAGGTCAATGCACTGGTGGAGAAATACGAAGCCGCCATGGATGATGATTTTAACACGGCAGATGCCATCTCCGCAATTTTTGAACTGGTGAAAGTAAGTAACTCCACTACCGATGAGGAAAGCTCTCTGGAGTATGTTACTTTGCTGAAAAACACCATTGAAAAGCTTTGCGATATTCTGGGTATTATCACAGAAAAAGAAGAAGTGATTCTTGCGGAAGAAATTGAAGCCATGATTGCTGCAAGGCAGCAGGCAAGAAAAGACAAGGACTTTGCACTGGCTGATGAAATCAGGGGTAAACTGTTGGATCAGGGCATAGTACTGGAGGACACCAGGGAAGGTGTAAAATGGAAGAGAGTATAATTTCACTGTCTGCATTTGCCGATTATTTTGCAGATACACTTCAGTTAAAGAAAGTGGATATTACCAGTTATTCTCCTCTTGCACTGGCCTATATCGGAGACGCGGTGTATGAACTGATTATCCGGACGAAAGTCATGAATCACGGAAGCACCCAGGTGAATAACATGCATAAGAAAAGCGCCAGACTGGTGAATGCTAAGGCTCAGGCTGACATCATCAGAAGTCTGGTGGAAGGGGAAGAACTGACTCCGGAGGAGATTGCCGTATACAAACGTGGGCGCAATGCCAAATCTGCCACAACAGCCAAACATGCGACAGTGGCAGATTACAGAACTGCAACCGGGTTTGAAGCTTTATGCGGTTATCTCTATTTAAGCGGAAAGCTGGAACGTTTGATTTGGGTGGTAAGCAGGGGGCTTAACAGAATAGGAGAACTGGAATGATAGAAGAATTTACAATAGAAGGAAGGAATGCAGTGCTTGAAGCGTTCCGTTCCGGGAAGACCATTGATAAGCTGTATGTGCAGAAAGGTGTATCCGATGGCCCCATTCAATCAATCTTAAGGGAAGCCAAGAAGACAGATACCATAGTCAACTTTGTTGAAAGAGAGCGTCTGGATCAGATGTCTGAGGAAGGTCACCATCAGGGTGTGATTGCCCATGCTGCTGCTTATGAATATGCAGAAGTGGAAGATTTGTTAAAGGCAGCAGAAGAAAAGGGAGAACCTCCGTTTCTCTTCCTCCTTGACGGAATTGAAGATCCTCACAATCTGGAGCCATTATCCGTACAGCCAACCTTGCAGGAGCCCATGGTGTTATTATACCGAAGCGGAGAGCTGTTGGTTTAACAGCTACAGTGGCTAAGACTTCAGCAGGTGCACTTAATTATACACCGGTTGCAAAAGTGACCAATTTAACCGCTGTGATGGAAGATTTAAAGAAAAAGGGAATGTGGTTTGTATGTGCGGATATGGATGGAGAAAGCATGTACCGCCTGAATTTAAAAGGACCCATTGGCCTTGTTATTGGCAGTGAGGGAAGCGGAGTAGGCAGACTGGTAAAAGAAACCTGTGATATGGTTGCTTCCATTCCGATGAAGGGAAACATTGATTCTCTCAATGCCTCAGTAGCTGCAGGAGTGCTGGCTTATGAGATTGTAAGGCAGCGTCTGGGATAACCATTTAGGAGATGATGAGCATGAGAAAAAAAGGTATGGCTGCCGCCGCTGTCAGTGCAGCCCTGTTGTTTTCTTTAAACGGCTGTGCTCCGGCAAACCGGATTGCTTCTGCTGATCAGACAGCAGAAGCCACAGAGTGGAAAACGGTTGTTACAATAAAAGATGAGGCAGTTCCTCTTTATTCCAAACCTGCGGGAAGCAATGTTAAAGTTCCCCAGGCGTCAGGAACGGTTACTTACAACAGCAATTCCGTTCTTTTAGATGCATCCAATACCAGCCATGGATATGTGATGGTGCAGTATACAGGTAATTCAGCTAAAATTAAGGTTCAGGTTATGAAAAGCGGAGGCGAGACCTATACCTATGATTTGAATTCCAGATCGGCGTATGAGGTATTTCCTCTGACTGAAGGAAGCGGAACCTATACAGTCCGGGTATTGGAACAGGTCTCTGGAAACCAATATGCGGTAAAATCCAATAACAGTTTAAACGTAACGCTGTCAAATGAGTATGAACCATTTTTATATCCCAACCAGTATGTGAATTTTACTGCCGGCAGTGCTGTGGTTGCAAAAGGTGCAGAAGTTGCTGCTTCTGCAGCAGATGCGCTGGGAGTTGTAAGCAATGTATATAATTACGTAGTACAGAATTTTACATACGATACCGCACTTGCCAATTCAGTCCAGTCAGGTTACTTACCCAATGTGGATCATGTTCTGTCTGTAAAGAAGGGAATCTGCTTTGACTATGCAGCTGTCATGACAGCTATGCTTCGTTCTCAGAATATTCCAACCAAACTGGTGGTAGGATATACAGGCAGCCTTTACCACGCATGGGTGAGTGTGTACATAGAAGGACAGGGCTGGGTGGATAATATTATTTATTTTGATGGTACTCAGTGGAAATTGATGGATCCTACCTTTGCCTCATCGGGTAAAAATGATCCATCCATTAAGGATTATATTACAAACAGCTCTAATTATAAGGCGAAGTATACATATTAATGATTGGAATGAAAAGGGAGAAAGGACAGATGGCAAAAGTAGAGAAAAAACAGTATTCTGCCCGGGAACTTTCTGCATTCTGCCTTCAGATATCCATTCTTCTTCATGCAGCAATCCCTCTTGATGAGGGATTGTCTGTTATGGCGGAGGATGCGCAGCGTCAGGAAGAAAAAAAGCTGCTTTTATCCATGGCAGAGGAAGCAGAGCTGGGAAATCCGTTTTCCAAAATATTGAAAGAAACCGGCGCATTTCCGGCTTATCTGGTGCGGATGGCAAGGCTGGGTGAAGAGACAGGAACTCTGGATCAGATTATGGAGTCTTTAGCCGGATATTATGAAAAAGAACATATTATGAAAAAGAACATGAAGAATGCGGTTTCCTATCCGGCAATGATGATAGGGATGCTTTTGATTGTTCTATTTGTATTGTTTACCAAGGTAATGCCTGTATTTGAAAAGGTATATAAACAGCTGGGGGCCCAGATGCCGCCGGTATCGATTGCTGCAACAAGACTGGGAGGAATATTTTGTGCCATTTCACTGGTAATCATTCTTCTCCTTGGGATTGCAGCATTTTTTGTCTGGATTCTTGGGAGAAGCGGAAGAAGATTCCTTCCTGCAGAGGGGTTACTCAACTGGATCAAACGAAGAAGTAAAATAGCAAAATCCATAGCAAACCGACGCTTTACTGCAGTTCTTTCCCTCACATTAAAAAGCGGACTGGATCTGGAAAAAAGGTATGGAGCTTGCAGGTGAGCTGGTAGAAAATCCGGCAGTGGAAGAAAAGATTCGTCAGTGTGCCAGTCAGCTGGAAGCTGGAAGCGACTACTACAGCGCAATGAAAGATACTGGCCTTTTCAACGGATTTTATATCCAGATGATTAAAGTGGGAACAAGAAGCGGCCGTCTGGACAGTGTGATGTACGAGATATCAAAAAGCTATGAGGAAGAGGCAGATCTTGCCACGGAGCAGATGATTGGCCGGTTTGAACCAACTGTGATAGCAGTTCTGGCAGTTTCTGTTGGTATGATTCTTCTGTCAGTCATGCTGCCGTTAATTGGCGTCCTGTCTGCTATCGGCTAGGAGGTCTCTATGAAAAAAACAAATGGTTCAGGAAAAGAACTGTTAGGACAGCTTGCTTCCCTTGGGGCGTTTTTTCTCGCCGTTGTGCTTTTTGTCTCTTCCTCTCTGACTTTTTCAAAGCGGTCTGGGGAGAGAGGCGCAGAAACTTTACGGGATGCCATACGCAGAGCATCGGTTCAGTGCTATGCCATTGAAGGAAGATATCCCCCCAGTGTGGAGTATTTAGAAGAAAATTACGGTATTAAAATAGATCGGGATCGCTACGATGTATTTTACAGCGGATTCGCATCAAATTTCATGCCGGATATTACGGTTAACTTACAAAACCCATAGAGAGGTAGCCATGGCAGGAAAAGAATTACCAAAAAGCCGGTTGGGAACTATCGTTTTTCCCCTCCTTTTATTTCTCGTGTTTGTGATGTGTGCTCTGTTTCTGATCCTGATCGGTGGCAGAGTTTATGAAAATATCAATAACAGATCGGAACTGACCTATGAGAAAGATATTGCTTTCAGCTATATTGCCAATAAGGTCAGGCAGGCAGATGAAGCCGGTGCTGTATCACTGACTGATGTGGATGGAGTGCAGGTACTTACATTAAAGCAGACCGTTGAAGGCACGGCGTATGTCACACAGATTTATTACCGTGACGGAAGCTTATGGGAGCTGTTTGCAGATCAGGACAGTGGATTATCCATTGGTGACGGAAATCAGATATTGGAATGCAAAGAAATCACAATGGATATGGAGGACCACCTTCTCCATTTGAAATCGGAAGGTGAAACAGGAAGCCAGCTCTTTATTTCATTAAGAAGCAAAGGAGCTGCAGATGAATAGAAAAACAGATCCAATGTAATGATGATGGAGATGATTGTCGCTGTATTCTTCTTTCTGCTGTGTGCAGCAGTCTGCATTCAGGCATTTGTTAAGGCGGACTTACTGAGTAAAAGAGCAGCAGATTTAAATCAGAGTGTTCTGATTGCACAAAGTGCAGCTGAAATCTGGAAGGCAGAGGGAGAAGCGGGGCTGATACAACGTTTAAATGGTGTGAAGAAGGATTCCTCAGGGGAGACCTATACCATGATGTTTGATAAGAAAGGCAATGCCGCTGACCAGTCCCATGCAGTTTATTATGGAGAGGTTAAGTCCATAAGTGAACTGGAAGCGGAAGTGACCGTATCAAAGGCCGGTAATACGCTTTATACCCTGGCGGTAAGCCGGCATGAAAACCCTTAAGTGAAGGAGGAGTCATATGGCGAAACAGGAGATTGGCTACAGGGCCAATATGGGAACTCCTACTCTTATACTGATATTTATGATTCTCTGTCTGGTTACTTTTGGGATGCTTTCTCTTAGTACTGCCAAAAAGCGAATGGAATCTGGCACAGAGGAATGCAGATTCTGTTGCAGAGTATTACAGGGCAGATAAAGAGGGAGAAGTCTTTTATCAGATGGTTTTGCAAAGTTTAAGTTCCGGGAAACTGGGGAATTACTATGATTCACAGACCGGAATCGCATCCACTCAGATTCCCATGAAACGATCCCAGTCTCTTTCCATAAAGCTTAAAGTACCAACGGATCAGAACGGGAAGATTTTAATATCCCAGTGGAAAGTCATACAGACAGAAGATTATGAAATTGATCAATCCCTGCCGGTTTTTAAGGGCGGGAATTGACAGAGCAGGAGATTGGAAGATGAAGGTAGTAGATTTGTTGAGTTCTGCTGTGGCACAGAAGGCATCTGATATCTTTCTTGTGCCAGGCATGCCGTTTTCGTATAAGATCGGAAGCAGAATTGTTTACCAGAGTGAGGAAAAGCTGTACCCCGCCCAGATGGAGCTGCTGATAACAGAGCTTTACCAGCTGGCAGGAGAAAGGGACATGGGAAAGGTAAAGGAACATGGTGATGATGATTTTTCCTTTGCCATACCTGGAGTTTCCAGATTCCGATCCAGCGTATTCCGTCAGAGAGGCTCTCTGGCTGCAGTGATTCGTGTGGTGAACTTCGATCTCCCCGATTATAAGGAGCTTCATATTCCGGAAAGTGTGATCGATGCAGCCAGGCTTACAAAAGGATTTGTACTGGTAACAGGACCGGCGGGAAGCGGAAAGACAACCACCCTTGCCTGTATTATTGATAAGATTAATAATACAAGAAATGCCCATGTTATTACCTTGGAAGATCCCCTGGAATACTTACACCGTCATAAACAGAGCGTGGTAACCCAGCGGGAAGTGACTACGGATACGGACAGCTATGTGACCGGACTTCGTTCGGCACTGCGTCAGGCCCCGGATGTCATACTGGTTGGAGAAATGAGGGATTACGAAACCATCCGGATTGCAATGACTGCAGCGGAGACTGGTCATCTGGTGATTTCCACACTTCATACTGTGGGTGCAGCCAATACCATTGACCGTATTATCGACAGCTTTCCGCCTAATCAACAGCAGCAGATTCGAATGCAGCTGTCCATGGTAATGCAGGCTGTGATTTCGCAGCAGCTGATTCCTACCGTAGACGGAGGTGTATATCCAGCATTTGAAATCATGTTTTTAACAATGCAATCCGAAATATGATCCGGGAATCCAAGACTCATCAGATTGATTCCGTTATTGCAACCGGTCAGGCAGAAGGGATGCGTTCTATGGATTCCAGCCTGCTGAACCTTTACAAGGAAGGCAGAATTTCAAAAGAAAATGCAATTATTTACAGCAGTAACAGTGAATTGATGTCAAAAAAAATCGAACGGGGAATATCAAACGCATAGTTTCCATTTCATGCAGTAACACTATCTATAATACGAACAGGAGAGTGGCATAAAATATGAGAACAGATAAAAGAAAAGTTGCGCTTGTAGGGACTGGAATGGTTGGAATGAGCTATGCTTATTCCATGTTAAACCAGGGAATTTGTGATGAACTTGTTTTAATTGATATTAATCGTAAAAGAGCAGAGGGAGAAGCCATGGATTTAAATCATGGGCTTGCTTTTTTCCGGTTACCATATGAAGATTTATGCAGGAGAATACAGGGACTGTTCCGATGCGGATATTGTGGTAATTTGTGCAGGTGTGGCACAGAAACCGGGAGAAACCAGACTTGATCTGTTAAAGCGCAATGCTTCCGTCTTTGAGTCCATTGTGCAGCCCGTTACAGAGTCCGGATTTAACGGAATCTTTCTTGTTGCAACCAACCCCGTAGACATTATGACCAGGATTACCTATTCTCTTTCCGGCTTTAATCCCAAGCGGGTTTTAGGAAGCGGCACAGCCCTGGATACAGCGAGACTGCGGTATCTCCTTGGGGAATCACTTCGTGTGGATCCAAGAAATGTTCATGCGTACGTAATGGGAGAGCACGGAGACAGTGAATTTGTACCGTGGAGTCAGGCCATGATTGCTACCAAACCCATACTGTCACTTTGCGGAAGCGGCGGCGAAGATGATATGGTATGCAGGGAGGAGTTAAAGCGGATTGAAGATGAAGTGCGGGGAGCGGCGTACCGTATTATCGATGCAAAGCAGGCAACCTATTATGGAATCGGAATGGCTTTAACCAGAATTACAAAAGCAATACTTGGAGATGAGAACAGTGTCTTTACCGTATCAACCATGCTAAGAGGGGAATATGGTCAGAATGACGTATATGCGGGAGTTCCCTGTATCATAAATAAGAACGGCATTCAGCGGGTTTTAACTCTCTCCCTTACAGAAGAAGAGATGAAGCAGTTTGGCCATTCCTGTGATACGTTACGGGAAAGCTTTCAGGGAATTTTATAAAATATAGCAGGAAAGAATGGGGAAAACCCTGTTCTTTCCTGGTCTGTTCCAGTCTCAATAAAGGACTTTTTTGTGAAGTATTTGTAGAATTTTTGTAGTTTCATGTATATTATAAAAAACTTATAAAAAACGTTGACAAATAGATTTTCCCATGCTATGATATACGAGGTTCGAGCGACGAACCAAAGAAATGCTGATGTGGCACAGGTGGTAGCGCACCTCATTGGTAGTGAGGAGGTCACGGGTCCGAGTCCCGTCATCAGCTTATAACAAACGGGAAGTCTTATTTAAGAGACTTCCCGTTTTTGTTATATCATAAAAAGAAGAGAAGGAGGCAGGTTGTTATGGGGAAGAAAAGCAGAAAACGAAAAAGTGCATGGTATTTATTTTTTCGTCCCATAAAGGTCATACTCTTTGTATTTCTGTTGGCGATGGTAATAGGGTGCCTGGCTGGGGGTGCCGTATTTTTAAAATATCAGGATGAGATCATGACATGTAAGGAAAAGGCTGACACAATTATAAGTCAGACTTCCAAAACTGATTTCTCACAGCCAATGGATACAAGAGTTTATGATTCTGAAGGAAACTTAATCGGAGCCATTAATTCCGGTCATTACGAATATGTACCAATTAAGGACATCAGCGAAAATCTTCAGAATGCTTACATAGCCCAGGAGGACAGGAGATTTTATAAACATCATGGAATTGATTACAAGGGGCTTTTAAGAGCTGGTCTGGTTTTCATAAAAAACAAAGGTGTAGCGACCCAAGGAGGCAGTACCATCACCCAGCAGGTAATCAAAAAACACCTATTTAACTCAGGAGAGGACCATTCAGAGAAAGATAACAGAATTCTTTGCTGCTCCCCGGATGGAGGACAAGTATTCCAAAAAGGATATTATGGAATTCTACTGTAACACCAATTATTATGCGAACCGCAGTTATGGTGTATCCGAGGCCAGCCGTTATTATTTTGATAAGGAAGCAAAGGATTTAACCATCTGGGAAGCAGCGACTCTTGCGGGAATCAGCAACAATCCTTCCAGATATGACCCGGTGGCACATCCTGATACCTCTAAATGGAAGCGGGATCAGGTGATTGACAATATGGCGCTTTGTAAGTTTATTACCAGGGAAGAGCAGGAGAACGCCAAAGCCCAGCCCCTTACAGTCGCCAAGGTTTATGAAGGCGGAACAACGGAGAACTATCAGACCAGCTACGCCATACATTCTGCTGTTCTGGAACTGATGAAGAATGATGACTTTGTATTCCAGTATGTCTTTCCAAGTAAAAGTTCCTATGATTCCTATAAGGAAGAATATCAGGAGCAGTATCAGGCAAAGCGATATGGTACGCAAGGGAGGATTTGAAATTCATACCAGCCTGGATTCCAAATTGCAGGCTGCGCTTCAAAACAACATCGATACCCATTTAAAAGGGTTTACGGAAGTTCAGGAGAACGGAAAATTTGCCCTGCAGGGAGCGGCTGTCTGCGTAGACAACCGGACCGGATATGTGGTGGCGATTGTAGGCGGACGGGGAACCGATGATGAATATAACCGTGGATTTTTAAGCAGAAGGCAGCCAGGCTCTACCATTAAGCCGCTGATTGATTACGCCCCTGCGTTTGAAACCGGCTTTTATTATCCTTCCAGACTGGTCAATGACCATTTGTTTGACAAAGGGCCCAAAAAACAGCGGAGGCAAGTACTTTGGTGAGGTGTCTGTAAGAGAAGCATTAAACCGGAGTTTAAATACAGTTGCATGGCAGGTTCTGACGGATATTGGAGTCGATAAAGGAATCAGCTATCTGGGAAAGATGCACTTTGTGGGCTTAAGCAATATGGACAATGGCAACAGCAGTATGAGTATCGGAGGTTTTACTGAGGGAGCCAGAGTTGTGGATATGGCAAAAGGATATTCGGTTCTTGCCAATCAGGGAAAATACAGCAATAAAACCTGCATAACAAGTATTAAGAGCCAGTATGACGGAGAGATCTATAAAGGCAGTCCGGCTGATGAAAGAATCTTTACAGAAGATACGGCATACATGGTTACCGATGTGCTGAAGGGAACTTTGGATAAGCCTTACGGAACAGGCTCCGGACTGGGAATTGGTGTTCCGGCAGCAGGAAAAACCGGAACAACTAACAGCAGTAAGGATACCTGGTTCTGCGGTTATACCAGATATTACACCACTGCCATCTGGGTAGGTTATGATACTCCCAGAGCAATGCCAGGAGTTTATGGAAAGACTTATTCCGGTAAGATGTGGCACGATTTTATGGCCGAAATCAATAAGGATCTGCCTCCGTTAGACTGGGATATGCCTTCTACCGTTTCTGCTTATAATGTGGATTCCAGAGGAGAGAAAACGGATCAGGAAACTGGCAATAAGGATTTATTCTCCTCCGTGGCAGAAGCTGCAGCAATGGCAGATTCAAAGAAATGGAAAGATGAAGAAGCCCGTAAGCAGCAGGAAGCCCAGTCGCAGATGAATCAGGCAGCACAGGATGCAGCCAGACAGACACAGGAACAGGCAGCCGCTTCGTTGCAGTCTCTTATTGCTGAATTTAACGGACTGGATCACCGTGACAGTTCTACGGATGAAAAGATTACTACGGCTAAAACATATTTGGAGCAGTTAAACGGAACGGAAACTTATGACAGTTTAAAACAGGCACTTGATGATGCGGTCAACCGTGTTCTTGCTCTTCCAAAACAGGATGATTCGTCGAAACCACAGGAGATCGGACCTGGAATGACGAAACCAAGAGAGACCACAGCTCCTGTTTTCCCAGGAGACAGTGACCCTCAGACCGGGGTGCAGTTGGCACCGGACCAGGGGATGATGACACCCAGGCAGAAGCGGTGGGACCAGGAATGGATTAAAAGAGGTTGATTTTTCAGACAATAACTGGTATCCTGAATTAAGAAAATAAAGAAAGGAAGTGAACCAGAGTGGAAGGTCGAAGTCGGAAGATGGAAGCAGATTATTATCATAGGCGTAAGGCAGTGACAGCAGAGTCTGAGATTTTGAATCTGCTCTGTGTTCGCTGCCGTTAAAAGAGAGAAACTCTCTGCGTTTATGATAGCCATGGATTACAGACGTATTCTGTAACTATGGCTATTTTGCTTGTCATAAAACAAAGACAGGCAGATTTTCGCTGCTTCCATATTAGCCAAGACGATAAAACAGGTTCATATGGAGGAAAAATAATGCAGGAGAATTTAAAGCTGGAAGAATTGTCAGAGCTGTTAAGCAGCCGGCAGCTGAGAAAATTAAAAGATGTACTGACCGAATTTAATGAAATGGATATAGCAGCATTTATGGAAGAACAGGATGCCGAAAAGACGATACTTGTTTTTCGGATGCTTCCCAAGGAAACAGCCAGTGAGGTATTCGCTTTCCTTGAAGTGGAAAAGCAGGAATACATTATTAACAGTATTACAGATCATGAACTGGGAACGATTATTGACGATCTGTATGTAGATGATGTGGTAGATATGCTGGAGGAACTGCCTGCCACTGTGGTTAAGAGAGTTCTGCAAAGCGCGGCTCCTGACACCAGAAAACTGATCAATCAGTTCCTGAAATATCCGGAAAACAGTGCTGGAAGCATTATGACGGCTGAGTATGCAGGCTTGAAAAAAGATATGACTGTGGAACAGGCGTTTGATTACATCAGGAAACATGGTGTAGATAAGGAAACCATTTATACCTGTTACGTAATGAACTCCAAGCGAATGCTGGAGGGCGTGGTGACGGTAAAGGATCTATTGATGAATCCATATGAACGGTTTATTGGGGACATCATGGATACTAATGTGATAAAAGCAGTTACCACTGAGGACCAGGAAGAAGTGGCCAGCCGGTTTCGGAAATATGATCTCTTAAGCCTTCCTGTGGTGGATCATGAGGACCGCCTGGTAGGGATTGTAACGGTAGATGACGTGGTTGATGTTATGGAACAGGAAGCAACAGAGGACTTTGAAAAAATGGCAGCGATGCTTCCAAGTGAAAAGCCTTATTTAAAGACCAGTGTATTTCAGCTGGCTAAAAACCGGATTGTCTGGCTGCTGGTTCTGATGTTAAGCAGCATGATCACAGGAGGGATTCTGGCTAAATATGAGAAAGCATTTGCAGTGATTCCTCTTTTAGTAACATTCATACCCATGCTTACCGATACCGGCGGAAATGCAGGAAGCCAGAGCAGCACCATGATAATCCGTGGTATGGCAGTGGGAGAGATCCATACCAGAGATATCTTTCGGGTGGTATGGAAAGAACTGAAAGTCGCCATACTTGTGGGATTTGTTCTTGGAATGGTTAATTATATCCGCCTTATCATTCTCTACCCAGGCCAGGAGATGCTTTGCCTGACGGTTATGTTAAGCCTGATCGCTACCGTAATTCTGGCAAAAACAATTGGTGCCATGCTTCCCATTGGTGCAAAGGTATTTCACATGGATCCGGCTATTATGGCAGCACCTTTAATTACTACCATCGTGGACGCCATAAGCTTAATTATCTATTTCCAGCTTGCCTGTTCACTTCTGGAACTTTAATTGTTCTGGAAAAATACGGTTAAGTCATTGTTTTTTCCGGATGTTCGTTATATAATAAAATTTGTCTGAAACATCACGAGAATGAAGATATAGGAGTGTGTTTATAATGAATCGAATTAGAACCAGATATGCCCCAAGCCCCACAGGCCGCATGCACGTAGGCAATTTAAGAACAGCCATGTATGCGTACCTGATTGCAAAACATGAAGGTGGAGATTTTCTTCTCCGTATCGAAGACACCGATCAGGAACGTTTTGTAGAAGGTGCTGTGGAGATTATTTATAGAACATTGGAAGAGACAGGACTTGTTCATGATGAAGGCCCTGATAAGGATGGCGGTGTGGGTCCTTACGTTCAGAGTGAACGTCATGCTTTGGGAATGTACCTTGATTATGCTAAAATGCTGGTGGAAAAAGGAGAGGCTTACTATTGCTTCTGTACCCAGGAACGTCTGGATTCTTTAAAGAAAACCGTAGACGGTCAGGAGATCATGGTTTATGACAAGCATTGCCTTCACCTTACGAAAGAAGAGGTACAGGCTAATTTAGCGGCAGGAATGCCATACGTAATCCGCCAGAATAATCCGGTTGACGGAACCACCACATTCCACGATGAAATTTACGGTGATATCACAGTAGATAACTCAGAGCTTGATGATATGGTTCTGATTAAATCCGATGGATATCCAACTTATAACTTTGCCAATGTAGTGGATGATCACCTGATGGGAATCACTCATGTGGTAAGAGGTAACGAGTATTTATCCTCTTCTCCCAAATATAACCGTCTTTACGACGCGTTTGGCTGGGAAGTTCCGGTTTATGTACACTGTCCTCTGATTACCAATGAGGAACATAAAAAATTAAGCAAGAGAAGCGGCCATGCTTCTTATGAGGATTTAATTGAGCAGGGATTTATTTCTGAGGCAGTGGTTAACTATGTGGCCTTACTTGGCTGGTCACCAGTTGGAAATCAGGAGATTTTCTCTCTCAAAGAATTAATTCAGGAATTTGATTTCCGCAATATCAGTAAATCCCCGGCTGTGTTCGACATGACCAAGTTAAAGTGGATGAACAGTGAATATATGAAGGCGATGAACCTTGACAGATTTTATGAAATGGCAGAACCTTATATCAGAAAAGTCATTAAAAAGGATCTGGATTTAAGAAAGATCGCTGCCATGGTTAAGACCAGAATCGAAGTGTTCCCGGATATCGAGAATCATATTGATTTCTTTGAGGAGCTGCCGGAATATGACTGCTCCATGTATTTTAATAAGAAGATGAAGACGGACAGCCAGACCTCTCTTTCTCTGTTACAGGAGATACTTCCCATTCTGGAAGCACAGGAAGATTACAGCAACGATGCACTCTATGCTGCGCTTTCCGCATTTGTTTCTGAAAAAGGATATAAAACCGGCTATGTTATGTGGCCCATCCGCACTGCAGTTTCCGGCAAGCAGATGACTCCGGCAGGTGCAACAGAAATCATGGAGGTCCTTGGAAAAGAAGAATCCTTACATCGAATCAGAAAAGGAATCGAACTTTTAAGCAAAGAGACTTTATAGAAAAGAAGATGAAAGCAGGGGAATGGAAGAAAACCGGACTCCTGCTTCTTTGTTTCACTGGGAGGATAACATGAAACAACAAGTGACCTATGAAGGCGCCCAGAAGGAAGCAATTCTTCACCGGGATGGACCTATGTTAGTGCTGGCCGGGCCGGGATCAGGAAAGACATTTACCATTACGCACAGAGTCTGCCATCTCATTGAGGAATATCACGTGGATCCGTCCCGCATTCTGGTCATTACATTTACTAAGGCTGCAGCCACGGAGATGAAGGAACGATTTGATGCATTGATGGGAGATCCTGCTCCCTTTGTCAGCTTCGGCACCTTTCATGCCATATTTTTCCGTATTCTCAAATTCGCCTATCGCTATGATGCCAGGAATATTATCAGGGAAGACCAGAAAACCAGGTTTGTAAAGGAAGAAATGGAACGCTGCAGCGTGGAAGTGGAAGATGAAGGGGATTTTATTACCTCCATTTTATCAGAGATCAGCTCTGTGAAAGGAGATATGATCTCACTGGATCATTATTACTCCAAAAACTGCTCAGAAGAAATATTCAAACAGCTTTATCTGGGGTATGAGGACAGGCTGAGAAAAGCCAATCTCATTGATTTTGATGACATGCTGGTCATGTGTCACGAACTTTTTACCCAGAGAAAAGATATACTGGCAGCCTGGCAGAGAAAATACCAGTACATTCTGGTGGATGAGTTCCAGGATATAAACCGGGTACAGTATGAAATTGTCCGTATGCTTGCGGCGCCTGAGGATAATCTTTTTATTGTGGGAGACGATGACCAGTCCATCTACCGGTTCCGGGGAGCCAAGCCGGAAATCATGCTTGGTTTTGAAAAAGATTATAAAAATGCGAAGAAAGTACTTTTAAATATCAATTTCAGAAGCACCAGAGACATTGTGGAAACAGCAGGGAAACTGATCGCCCACAATGACATGCGGTTCCCGAAGAAAATTATAACAGACAAGGGTTCTGGAAAACCAGTGGTTACCAGATTATGGAAGGATCCCCAGGAAGAAACCATGGAAATTGTGGAGGAGATTCTAAATTACGGGAAAGCAGGATATGCACTCAGTGATATCGCTGTTTTATACCGTACTAATCTGGGGCCCAGACTTTTAATCGAGAAATTTATGGAATATAACGTTCCGTTTATCACCCGGGATTCTGTTCCCAATCTATACGATCACTGGATTGCCCAGAATCTGGTCTCCTATATGAAAACGGCACAGGGAGACCGTCAGAGGGCGGGCGTTCTTCAAATCATCAACCGCCCCAACCGCTACATAAGCAGGGACTCGCTGGAAGGCAATCCGGTAAACTTTGAGTCTGTAAAGTCCTTTTACCAGGACCGCAGCTTCATGGTGGAGCGGGTGGAACAGCTGGAATATGATTTACGGATGATAAAAAACATGGCGCCGGTTGCAGCGGTTAATTATATCAGGAAAGCAATTGGGTATGATGATTACTTAAGGGAATATGCCCAGTACCGCAGGATGAAGCCGGAGGAACTCCTGGAAGTAGCGGATCAGCTTTCAGAAAGTGCGGCAGGATTTCAGTCCTTTGACCAGTGGCTGGTGCATATGAAAGAGTATGGGGAAGAGTTGAATAACCGGGCAAAATCGGGGCAGACAAAAGCAGAGGGCGTGGCATTAATGACCATGCACAGTTCCAAAGGGCTGGAATACAAAATTGTCTATATTTTAGACGCCAATGAGGGAGTGACCCCACACCAGAAGGCGGTTCTTCCAGCTGACTTAGAAGAGGAGCGGCGGATGTTTTATGTGGCGATGACAAGGGCCAAGGAACGGCTTCATGTAAATTATGTCCAGGAACGATACGGAAGAAAAAACAGGATGTATCCCGCTTTGTCAGGGAGTACCTGGAGAAAAAGTTAAGGAGGGAATGGCTTTTATGGAATCTTGCGTTCACATTTACTGTGGAGATGGAAAAGGAAAAAACTACGGCAGCCATCGGTCTGGCAGTCCGTGCCAGTGGCTGTAATAAAAGGTACTCATTGCCCGGTTTCTAAAACCGATCATTCCGGAGAGGTGCTGGCGCTTCAATCCCTTTCCGGTATCACAGTCATGCCCTGTGAGAAAAGCTTTGGATTTTTTACCAAAATGACAGATGAACAAAAGAAGGAAGCCAGAGTTTATTATTCCAGTCTTCTGGACCGCGTGCTGGAAAAAGCGGCAAGAGAACCCTTTGATCTGCTGGTTTTAGATGAAATAATGGCTGTTTGCAATTACGGACTGGTGGATGAGGAGAAAGTGCTCCAGTTTATCTCCGGCAGGCCAGAGAAGCTGGAAGTAGTGCTTACAGGAAGAAATCCTTCCGATCAGCTCCTTGCTCAGGCAGATTACGTATCGGAAATAAAAAAGATCAGACATCCCTATGACCAGGGCATCAATGCCAGAAGGGGAATTGAATATTAAGGATAAAATCCCTTGATTTTTAGCCGATTGTTTGATAGAGTGAAGAAAGGTGTAAACAGACACCTATATTAAGATGGAAAAAGAGAGGTATCAGGATGGCACAGGATCCTAATTTAGAGCACGATGAGATGGAACCCCAGGAGGAGATGACAGTAACACTGACCCTGGATGATGGATCGGAACTGGAGTGCGTTGTACTTACAATTTTCACAGCAAATGAGAGAGATTATATCGCTCTGCTTCCTATGGAAGGCGCTGAGGCAGAAGAGGGAGAAGTTTATCTGTACCGTTATTCCGAAAGCGAAGACGGACAGCCAAATCTTGAAAATATCGAAGATGACGAAGAATATGAAATCGTTGCAGATGCCTTTGATCAGATGTTAGACGAAGCAGAATATGATGAGCTTGTCGGCGAAGACGAGGAAGAAGAGTAAAAAGTGAATTAAGAATGAAAAGTCGGGAAAGGTCCGGGATATGGAGCCGGTCCCGGCTTTTGATTTTATTGCATAGAAGAAAAGGAGAAGGAAGTATGGATCGAACAGTTGATGCCAGAGGGCTTTTGTGCCCTCAGCCGGTTATCAGGGCAAAGGAAGCCATGAAAGATATGACGGAAGGGATTCTGACCATTCTCGTTGATAATGAGATTGCTGTTCAGAATGTAATGAAACTGGGAAATTATTCAGGAGTGAATCCTTCTTCCGCAAAGCTGTCAGAGAAAGAATATCAGATCCGGTTTTACATGGAAAAAGGAGCTGAGCCGGTACAGAAGAATACATTAGAAGAATGTGCACCTGACAGCCGAAAGAAAGGTCTGGTTGCCGTACTTTCCTCTGACCAGATGGGAACCGGCAATGAAGAATTAGGCCGTATTCTGATGAAAGGCTTTGTGTATGCTCTGACCCAGCTGGAAGAACTCCCTGAAACCATACTGCTTTACAATGGAGGCGCCAGGCTGTCAGCCGAGGGCTCTTCCTCTCTGGAAGATTTAAAGTCGCTGGAAGCTCAGGGAGTTGAGATTTTAACCTGTGGAACCTGTCTGAATTTTTATGAATTAACAGAAAAACTCAGCGTAGGAACCGTGACTAACATGTATGAGATTACGGAAAAGATGGCAGGTGCCCGTCTTGTTATCCGGCCATAAGACCTTTTAAAAGCTTTGGTATCTCAGGGAGATAGCCGGATTGCATACCTTTAAATAGAGCTTATGCAGCAAAAAAGTACTTGAAAGAACAAAGAATATTTCAAGAGCTGAGCTGACAATTCCAGTCAGGAAAAAGAGTATCACGGATACCACTGTGATAACGATCAGACTGAAGAAATAAGGGCGATAAACTGACTGATTCATGCAGGTAAGCTTCCAGGTCACCAGATAAAGACTGATTATGAGAGAGATGGAAGCTGCAAATGACAAAAATACATGAAGAACGGCATGAAAGGGCTGCGAATCAGGCAGATAAGGGATGGTAACTGCCAGGCCTAAAAGAAGGAGGGCTAATGTGGTAAATACCATCTCCTTTTTATTTCTGGGAAGTGTACGGATAATCTTTTTTAAAACATAATAAAAATAAGCACCAACAATGATACCCCATAAAAGAAACAGGTTTTTTCTGTCTGCCAGGCTTCCAAGAACGGAAAAATTAAGGGTGAACCAGTTGGTTCCCCAGGCAAACAGTATGGTATAGACAGGGATGATAATATAAGCGGTTATGGTTAATAAAGTCATATGGCACCTCCCGGATATTTCTTCTATTTAGTTTGCCACTAACTTGAAAAAATAACATAAAATTATGGGGATTTTAAAAATAGACAGGAAGAGGAATTAGTGTGAAAGAAAGTAGAGGTCAGCCGAAAAGTGGCGCACTTAAACAAGCTGTCAAAAATGGCAACTTTTAAAAGTGGATAATTAATGATGCTTAGGAAGCCTGTGGTTCTTTTGGTGGAGGATATAATCCTTCTCGTTCTAATAACTTCAGTGCTTGTTTGATGGCCTTTGCTTTTTGTTTTTCAATTAAAGCTTCAGGCATATCGACTTTGTATAAATCGCTGGGATTCCACTCTTCGCCTGTAGACAACATTTGGTGGATTGCAGTAAGAATCATTCGAGCGATAGCAACAATGGCTCTTTTTTTGCCACGGCGTTTTGTAAGAGATTCATATTTCTTTTTGTAGTAAGGAGACTTTTCGGATTTAACGGCTGCATGAGCACACTGTACTAATGCAGGTTTGAGATAAACTCCAGCACGTGTAATTCGAACAGATTTCTTCTTACCGCCAGATTCGTTACTGCCGGGGACTAAACCAGCCCAGCAGCACAAACGTTTTGAGGTAGAGAATTGAGACATATCAATACCTATTTCGGAAATGATAGTGATTGCACTATCACGTTTAACACCCGGAATAGTCATTAGAAACTGGATAGCATTTTCAAAATCAGTATCAGAAGAAAGTAAAGATTCTAACTCTCGGTCTATATCATTTATTTCAGCTGTGATATAATCCATGTGTGCGCGGACGAGGTGCATGCGATATTTTTTTGGGAATCAGTCATCTGATATCCTTCAATGGATTCAATTACAGCATCTTCTTTAGATTTGAGAGACCTAAGAAGTTTAGAAGCGATTACTTCATGATTGATAGAATTGTCTGACTGTTCAAGCAGGTAGTCAATGATGGATGTAGATGACTTCCCAAAGATATCGGAAACAACTGAATCTAATGCAACATTACACACAGTAAGAGCATTCTGATATCTATTCTTTTCACTGGAACGGCAGGAAACAAGCTTATAGCGATACCTTGTAAACTCTCGTAAAATACGATTTTTTCTTACAGGGAATATAACTGCCTTTTACTAGTCCCAGACGGAACAAATCTCCAATCCACTTAGAGTCCTTGGTGTCATCCTTGTTACCTTTTACAGCTTTTACCCACTTTGGGTTGGCTATTGTAACATTGATTTCATCTTCAAGAAGGTTAAAGACAGGAACCCAGTATTTACCAGTGGATTCCATGCAGACATAGCGGCATTCATTGTCAAGAAGCCACTGCTTGAATTCAAGTATAGAGTTATTAAAGGTGGAAAAGCGTTTCTTTTTTGGTAGTCAGGTTCTACTCCACCAGAAGTTTTAATAATTGTGGCAACGAGAAACGATTTGTGAACATCGACACCACAACAGTTTTGATAAGTAACTTTCATGGTCGAACTCCTTTCTTGAGTAAGATTAAGAAGCCATTGACTGAACTGCCACACAATTTAACCAAGGCGTTAAAACAATTCTTAGTGTACGGACTGGTAGTACCACTTATTTGTGCTTGAAAAGGCAGGACTTACACTGATTAAAATGCTGTCTAAAACGAGAAAGAATTTACAACTCCTCCTTCCGTGCTTTGTAGTGTAGCTTCTTAAAGCTATTATCTCATGGAGTAGAGGTTTTGAAAATCTTTCATTACTATTTGTGCCGCGCCCGAAGGCGCGCGGAATGGAGATTAAAATGATTCAATTACCGGATAAATTTGTGGAAAAGATGAAAGGATTGCTGGGGGATGAATACGATGCTTTCTTAAAAAGCTATGAGGAGGACCGGGCCCTGGGACTCAGAATTAACCCGTTAAAAGCAGACCCAGGGGAATTTATCCGCCAATCTCCTTTTTTATCTGAACCAGTCCCCTGGGCATCGGAAGGCTTCTATTATCAGGCAGGACAGCGTCCCGGAAAGCATCCATATCATGAAGCCGGTGTTTACTACATTCAGGAACCAAGTGCCATGGCAGTGGTAGAGCTTTTAGATCCAAAGCCAGGAGAAAAAATTCTTGATCTGTGTGCAGCTCCCGGCGGAAAAACAACCCATATTGCTGGTAAATTAAAAGGAGAAGGATTTTTGCTGAGCAACGAGATTCATCCTGCCAGGGCAAAGATTCTTGCCCAGAATGTGGAGCGTATGGGAATACGTAATTCTGTTGTTACCAATGAAGATTCTCATTCGCTGTCCCTTAAATTCCCCGAATTTTTTGATCGTATCGTGGTGGATGCACCCTGCTCTGGAGAAGGAATGTTTCGAAAGGATGAGGCTGCCAGACTGGAATGGAGCCCGGATCACGTGGAAGCCTGTGCCCGGAGGCAGGAGGAAATTCTTGAAAATGCTGCCGGAATGTTAAAAACAGGAGGTACCATGGTCTATTCCACCTGTACCTTTTCTCCCGAGGAAAATGAGCAGGTGATCGAATCGTTTCTGATATCCCACCCTGATTTTTCCGTTGCGGACAGGGGGGAACGCCCTGGGCTTTCTCATGGCATGCCGAAGTGGAGTAAGTACGGATCAGAAGACTTAAAAAAGACATTCCGCATCTGGCCTCATAAGTCAGAAGGGGAAGGTCATTATCTGGCTGTATTAAAAAGAGATGGGGATAAGGTGCCTGAGAGAAAAAGATCCTGTCCTTCGTATTTAAAGGATAAAGCTGTCTGGAAAGAGGTAGAATTATTTTTAAAGGAACTGCTTACAGATCCGGAGGTTTTTTTAGACAGAAAAGAATATATCCTGTTTGGAGAACAGCTCTATCTTCTTCCGCCGGAGATGATTGATTTAAAGGGGATTAAAGTAATCCGTCCGGGGCTTCACATGGGTACCATTAAAAAGAACCGGTTTGAACCTTCCCATGCACTGGCTCTTTCCTTAAAAAAAGAGGAGGTTCTTTCCTGGGCAGAGATACCTGCAGATCATGAGGACATAGTGAAATATTTAAAAGGACAGACACTTCCAGCCCCATTTTCCTGGCCAGTCAAACTGGATAAGAAAGGCTGGGTGCTGGTTGTGACAGATGGTTATTCCATTGGGTTTGCAAAACTGGCCGCTGGAATTCTTAAAAATCATTATCCCAAAGGCCTTCGGTGGATGTAACGCCAATAAACTGCATATCTTCCGGTAGAGCTGCCTCAAAAAACAGGGGAACTCTGGTGACCGGATGGATAAAATCCAGTCGGAAGGAGTGGAGTGCCTGGCGATTAATGTAACGGTAATCCGGATTGTAAAGAAAATCACCTGGCAGTGGGTGTCCGATGGATTTTAGATGAACCCGGATCTGGTGAGTTCGTCCGGTCTCCAGTCGAAGCCCTGCAAGGGAGTGTCCTGTGACGGGATCATAAAAAAGACGGCAAAAAAAGGTCTTTGCCGGGTCGCCGTTAACTGGATCAATACAACGCTCAATGGTAGAATCGTGGGTTCTGGCTATGGGTGAGTCAATGATTCCCTCCTTTGGAAGTTCACCCTGGACCACAGCAAGATACCGTCTGTGAATTTCATGCTTTTTACCATGTCAGACAGGATACAGGCACTTAAAGGATTTTTGGCAATAATTAAGAGGCCGGTGGTATCACGGTCCAGCCAGTTAATGGCACGGAAGGTAAAAGCCTCCTGTTTATTTTGGAAATACCATGCCAGTCCATTGGCCAGGGTATTATCAAAATTCCCCTGGGAGGGGTGAATGGGAACGCCCGCCGCTTTGTTAATAACCAGAAGATGCTCATCCTCAAATAAAATGTCAATGGGCATCTCAGTGGGTACGATATTTTCAGAATCTTTTTCATCGGGAAAGGTGATGGTAAGTACCTCTCCTTTTGCAGGTCTGTAAGTGGTGTATACTGTCCTGCCTCCGGCTGTGATTTCATTCTCCGTATTGCGTAAGCGCCGGATCAGGCTTTGGGAGTATCCCTGGTCTGATAGAAACTGTCCTATGGTTTTGGAGTCGAAAGCCTCTGTGATTAAGTAATTTATGGTCATTTTCATAAACCGATTCTATCATGAGGGAACATGATTGACAAGAAGCAACTTGCGTGTATAATTAATTTGTAAAAATGGAAAGGGGGGATATCAGATGTTTAATGAAGAAACGTATGAGGAATTAGAAGCAGAGTTTGAGAAATACCATATTGAGGAAGAAGTAGAAGAGGTTTTGCTTGATCTTGCAGAAGCACTGGCAGATAAGGGAATTCTGGATAAAGAATTGAATTTGACGGAATCCTATGGTAAGACACAGATCTATGCAACCGGAATCTGCACTGACGAAGATGGTGAGGTCAGTGTTTTGGTTAAACACATAAAGATTGGCAAAAAAGATTTTGAAATCAATGATTATTTCCTATAAATAATCAAAAGAGAAACGGAGGCAGTACAACATGATGGGAGACCGTGATAAATACTCCCCCAAAGAGCTTGGCATTGATTTGCTGTGTGATCTTGTGGGAGCACTTTTATTTAATGTGGGAATCTATAACTTTGCTGTTAATGCACAGTTTGCACCAGTGGGAGTATCAGGTATTGCATTAATTTTGCGTTATCTGTTCGGATTGCCTATGGGTATTACCAGCATTGTATTAAATATCCCCATTATACTGGTCAGCTATAAACTTTTGGGACGAGGCTTTCTTCTGCGTTCTATGAAAAGCATGCTGATCTTTGCACTGGTACTGGATTATGTTGTTCCCATGTTTCCTGCCTATCAGGGCAATCCTCTCTACGCATCGGCGTGTACCGGGATTTTTTCAGGGCTTGGTTTAACCCTGGTATATTTAAGAAACGGTTCCACTGGAGGAACTGATTTCCTTGTTATGGCAATCAGAAAGATATTTCCTCATCTTACCATCGGCAAGATCTCCCTTGTGGTGGATGCCGTAGTAATAATAGCGGGCGGACTGGTGTTTCGAAATGTGGATGCGGTCATACTTGGCCTGGTTTCCTCCATCGTGACCACCATGGTGATTGATAAAATCATGTATGGTCTGGGTGCCGGCAAACTGGTATTTGTGGTTACCTCTCCCATGAAGAGGAGGTAGCATGTAAAATCGAAGAAGCAACAGGCAGAGGCTGCACCTTTTTAAAAGGCCAGGGGTCTTTTACCAAAGATGAAAAAAATGTGGTTATGTGCGCATGCAACAATTCTCAGGTGGTCTCCATCCGTAGAGCAATTCATGAAACGGACAAGGATGCATTCCTGATCATAACCGATTCCAACGAAGTTTATGGGGAAGGCTTTAAACCCATAAGCGGACAGTTTTAACAGATAAAAAGCAGAGTGGAAAGGAGCGCATCACTGGTTCATATGCTTCTCCTTTCCAGCTGCATGATCCACCATCCGGTCTTTCTTTAAAAAACTGGCTCTTTTTACGCTGTCAGTGCCAAATTTGCTGCGGATATGATCCACAGCTTTTTCCATCTCTTTCATCTTTTTTGATTGTTCCGATTCAAATAAGTTCATCTGCAAATATCCCTCATCTGAAATCTTCGTGGCGCGCACACCCAAAAGACGAAGGGGCGTCCGGTCCCAGAATTCTTCCAGCAGTCTGCAGGCGTGTTCATAAATAAGAGTAGTGGAATCCGTGGGGCAGTTTAAGGTAGTCTGATGGGTGGTGGTATGAAAATCCCAATCCTTAATCTCCACACAGACACAGTCGCACAACACATGATCTCTGCGCAACCTGGCACCCACTGTTTCGCTTAAGGATAAAAGAATGGATCGGGCTGTCTCCATGTCTTCCACGTCTCTTGACAAAGTTGTGCTGTTTCCATACCCCTTATTCACTGGTTCCCGGTAGCCAACCGGAGAGGTGTCAATCCCGCAGGCATAGTCGTGGATTAATCCCGCATATTTTTCTCCCAGCAGGTGTTTTAAATATTTTACATCACAGGCAGCCAGCTGTCCGATGGTATGAATGCCCATCCCCTCAAGCTTTTGCTTTGCGGAATGTCCTACAAAAAACAGTTCTCCTACAGGAAGAGGCCACATCTTGGTTTCAATCTCATGAGCAAACAGCGTGTGGCAGAGGTTGGGCTTTTTAAAATCCGAAGCCATCTTGGCCAGCAGCTTATTGGGCGCAATTCCCATATTCACCGTAAATTTCAGCTCCTGAAAGACCCTCTCCCGTATGAGATTGGCTGTATCAATGGGAGATCCGAACAGATGGATGGTGGAAGTCATATCAAGAAAGGCTTCGTCAATGCTGAACTGCTCAATGTCCGGTGTATAGTCAGACAAAAGATCCATCAGTCTTTTGGAATATTCCAGATAGATATCAAAGCGGGCAGGAACCACTGTAAGCCCCGGACATTTGCGAAGAGCCTGGGCAATGGGTTCTCCGGTTATAATTCCATATTCTTTGGCAGGCGTGGATTTCGCCAGCACGATCCCGTGTCTTGACTGGGCATCACCGCCGACTGCAGAGGGGATGGTGCGCAAATCAAGAGCTTCCGGGTCCTGCCTTAAGCGGTCTGCAGATTCCCAGCTTAAAAATGCAGAGTTAACATCAATATGGAAGATAAGAGGCTCCGTTGACATATCCGATTCTCCTTTTTTTCTTTTATTATACCGAAAATACGTTCGAAATGTAAAGGGGAATAATAAAAAAATACGCGGAATAGGATAAAATAAAGTCTAGGGGGAGGCTCTTTTATGAGGCATGCCAAAGGAATACTCCTGGCAGCAGCAGGAATCGTCATTGTTTCCTTTATGGGAACGTTTGCGGTGAAGCTGGCAGAAAAAGAGACCATTAAAAACCATACATCAGTGACTTCAGAAAAAATGGATCATAAGACACAAATTGAGACAACCGACGAACTCAATCTTTATGCTCAGTCAGCAGTATTAATGGATGCCTCAACCAACCGGATTTTATATGGAAAAAACGAGGAGCTGGTGCGCCCCATGGCCAGTACGACTAAGATCATGACCTGTATTATCGCTCTTGAAAACGGCAATCTGTCAGATCCGGTTGCTGCCACCCAGAATGCGGCTAACCAGCCCAAGGTTCATCTGGGAGTCTATAAAGGAGAGACCATCTATTTAAAAGATCTGCTCTACAGTCTGATGCTTGAATCACACAACGATGCAGCCATGATGATAGCGGAGCATGTAGGAGGAAGCAGAGAGGGGTTTGCTAAACTCATGAATCAGAAAGCAAAAGAGCTGGGTTGCAGCAATACTTACTTTATTACTCCCAACGGTCTGGATGCGAAGGAAGAGAATGACGGAGAAATAAAAGAACATTCTACCACAGCGGCCGATTTAGCCAGGATTATGAATTACTGCATTGGAAATTCCCCGAAAAGCAAAGAATTTTGGAAATAACAGGTACCCAGAGCTATTATTTTACAGATGTTGATGGGAAAAGATCCTTTAGCTGCACAAACCACAATGCTCTTTTAAGCTCTATGAGCGGGGCGTTCTCAGGAAAAACAGGGTTTACCGGTGGTGCAGGCTATTCTTATGTAGGATCCGTGAAAAGTGATGGAAGAATTTTTACCATAGCCCTGTTAGGGTGCGGCTGGCCTCCTCACAAAACCTGGAAATGGTCTGACGCCAGAAAACTCTTTCAGTACGGTATGGATCGTTTTCATTACCGGGATGTATATGAAGAAGTACCCATGCCAGACGTGCTGATTAATGAGGGAATTCCCTTATCAGGAGGGCTTGACAAGCCGGTTTTCATCGCCAGTTCCATGGCAGAAGACAGGGAGAAAAGTGTTAAACTCCTGTTGGCAGATGATGAGAAGGTCACTGTGAAGACCAGCATTCCAGATAAGATAGAGGCCCCTGTTAAAAAAGGACAGAAAATAGGGTCAGTTACATATTGGTTAAACAACAAGCCAGTGAAAGAATATCCGGTTTATTTAACGGGAGGAACCAAACGACTGACTGTTATCTGGTGCCTTAAAAATATGGTTACCCGTTATCTTTCCATGCCTGGTTTTTCCCAAATACTGACTTCCTCTTAACGGAATCTTATGATATACTTGACAAAAATACAATTCCTTTTGATGAGAGATATGGTGCAAAAGGAATGGGAGGAAATAATAAAAATGAATGAGAAAAATACCGGTTTCGTGGGAAGAATAAAGCTTGAAAAGCTTCATAATACCAGAGATTTAGGCGGATTAGTGACTCAGGATGGGAAGATGATACTGCCGGGCAGGCTGATCAGGAGTGGTACCCTTTACGAGGCAACCGGAGAGGATATCCGGATATTATCCGACCGCTGCGGTCTTGGAACAGTGATTGATTTTAGAACGGCAACGGAAAGAAAACAAAAGCCGGATCCGGATATGCCGGGAGTCCGTAATATATTCAATCCCATTCTGGATGAAAAGACAGTGGGAATCACCTTTGAAGAGGAAGAACAAGAGGCAGAGGAAGGGGAACCAGATGCGATAAAGTCAATCCTTCTCCATGCCTCTTCCTTAGGTGGGAAACCGGAAACATATGTGGACAGGCTTTACGAGGATCTGGTTTTAAATGACCATGCTGCAGCTTCTTATTCCCGTTTTTTTGATCTTTTGCTGGAAGCAGATGACAGAGCAGTTTTATGGCATTGTACGGCAGGGAAGGACCGGGTAGGAGTCGGGACAGCCCTTCTTCTGACTGCCCTGGGGGTACAGCGGGAAACTATTATAAAGGATTTTGTAAAAACCAATGATTATGTAATAACCCAGGTAAACCAGACCTGTTCTCTGATTGAACAGCAGACTGGGGACAAGGGTCTTGCAGACTGCGTCCGAGTATTATTTACTGTTTCAGAGGCCTACATTCTTCGCGCATTTTCTGCCATCGAACAGTCTTATGGAACCATAGACCATTACTTATCAGAACGACTCTTTGTAACTCCGGAAAAAAGGAATGAGCTGAGAGCAAAATTTTTAGCATAATAAGAAGTTGAAAGGAAGTTACTGAAGTATGAATTTAAAAAAAATAGCGACGGTGCTGGCAGGAAACACCGTATATGCACTTGCTGTTTCCCTGTTTATTCTTCCAAACGGACTGATTACAGGAGGTACTACAGGTCTCGCTTTAGTAGCCCATGCAAAACTGGGGATTCCCATAGCTGTTTTTTATAGGAGTTTTTAATATCATTATGTTCGTTGCAGGTGCTTTCGTACTGGGTAAGGCGTTTGCTCTGACAACCATGATCAGTACCTTTTATTATCCCTTTATTCTGGGGGTATTTGAGAGGCTGTCCGGCAATATGGTTATAACCCAGGACCGTATGCTTGCCACTGTATTTTCCGGTCTTTTAATTGGCGCCGGCATTGGGATGGTGATACGGGCCGGTGCTTCTACGGGAGGAATGGATATTCCGCCCCTCATACTGAATAAGAAGTGGAATTTGTCGATTTCCCAGACCATGTCGGTTTTTGACTGCCTGATTCTGCTTTCCCAGATGATTTTTTCCAGTATGGAACAGATTCTTTACGGAATTCTTCTTGTTCTTTTATACACAATGGTCCTTGATAAAGTTCTTATGACTGGCCGCAATCAGATGCAGGTAAAGGTCATAAGTAAAAAGTATGACCAGATCAGTCAGGAGATACAGCGGCGTATGGACAGAGGGACAACCCTGCTTGCCAGTGAAGGAGGACATTTAAGAGAATCATCCTTTGCTGTTCTTACTGTAATATCAGGGAGGCAGCTGCCCAAACTCAATGAACTGGTTCTTGAAATAGATCCTAATGCCTTTATGATTATTAATCAGGTTACAGAGGTGCGTGGAAGAGGCTTTACGCTTCATAAAGAATATAAATAATTAAAAATGCGGACAAATATCTTACGGAAAAATGACTAAGGTTTACGGTTTTGGGAACTCTATTGACTTCCAATCTTTACCGGTGCTATACTGTGCCCGAAGCAGTAAATGGACGCAGGGAGGAACGAAAAAAAGATGCTCAGGAAAAGATTCGGTATCGTTTGTTTTATCATTGCACTGGCTGTGCTTTTCGCAGCTGGCTGTGGGAAAAAGGGTGAATCTGCCGCTGGCACAGGCGCTGGGCAGATAACTGAATCAGAGGCTGCGGACAGTAATATGAAAAAGTCCGTATCGGAAAGCAACACAGAAGGAACGGTTTCATCAGAAGATGGGGAACCGGATTCTCTTATGAAAGTTCAGGAAGAGACGCAGGCTGACGAGACCTACCAGGGACCGGGAAAGCAGGCGGAAGCCTTTGCGGAAAAAATACAGGAAGCAGTTTCGGATAAAAATTTAGAAGAACTGGCAGAACTTATAGCCTATCCATGTGTATTTATCAACGGGGATCAGGAAACGATTATTTTAAAAAAGCAGGAAGATTTATTAAAGCTGAATCCGGATATGGTGTTTGGGGATGACTTAATGGTATCCATCGCCAAGGTCGATACAGCTACCTTAAAGAAATCGGAAGCAGGAATCGTGATGGGAGAGGGTACATCAAGGATTGTATTCCAGGAAACAGCAGATGGCAGCATTGGAATTACGGAAATGAAGGAATAACATTGTATACAACATACAAAAACGTTCGACAAATTTATACAAAATGCCGGAAAATTTTACACGAATCGATATTATGCCAACGAAAATTAGGAGCAAGAGACAATGGATTGTAAGAAATCCATAGTTTTTTGCTCTTTTTTTTTTACTAAAAAGAACTTGAAATAAGTTGAAATTAATTATACAATTATAATTGGCAGAAATTGGTGTTATTATATAGACTCATCGTTGTTTTTTTAACGGAGGCTATGCAAATATTACAAAATGGAGGATTGCAAAATGAGTAATTCAACACAAACATCAGCAAGTAATCGAATTCACGCTTTGCTTGATGAAAACAGTTTTGTTGAAGTCGGCGGCTATGTAACAGCCAGAAGCACAGACTTTAACATGACAGCAAGAGAAACTCCTTCTGACGGTGTTGTTACCGGCTATGGAACCATTGGAGGCTGCCTTGTGTATGTTTACAGTCAGGACTCAACTGTGTTCGGTGGGGCTGTAGGAGAGATGCATGCTAAAAAAATCACAAGACTTTATGCCATGGCAATGAAAATGGGAGCACCGGTAATCGGTCTGATCGACTGTGCTGGATTAAGACTTCAGGAGGCAACAGATGCCTTGAACGGCTTTGGTGAAATTTATATGAGCCAGACTTTAGCATCAGGAGTGGTTCCGCAGATCACAGCGATTTTTGGAACCTGCGGCGGTGGAATGGCTGTTTCTGCAGCTATGTCAGATTTTACTTTTATGGAAGGAAAGTCTGCAAAGCTGTTTGTTAATTCACCCAATGCCATTCAGGATAACTATACAGAAAAATTAAATACCGCTTCCGCAGGTTTTCAGAGCAAAGAAGCAGGACTGGTAGATTTTATCGGAGAGGAAGAAGAGATTTTTGATCATATCAGAACTCTTGTCACGATTTTACCTGCCAATAGCGAGGATGACATGTCTTACGATGAGTGCACGGATGATTTAAACCGCGTATGCTCCGATTTAGCAAACTATGTTGGTGATACGAAAATTGCGCTCACACAGATTTCTGATAATCATTTCTTTATGGAGACCGGAAAAGAATATGGCTCCTCTATGGTTACCGGCTTTATCCGTTTAAACGGAATCACTGTGGGCTGCGTTGCCAATCGAACAGAATCCTATGACGAGAGTGGATTAAAGACCATGACCTGTGAAGCGAAATTAACGGGACAAGGCTGCGAGAAGGCGGCAGAGTTTGTTGGTTTCTGTGATGCTTTTGATATTCCCCTACTCACTCTGGTGAACGTAACCGGCTATGAGAGCACAACCGGATCTGAGAAAACCATTGCAAAAGCAGCTGCAAAGCTCACTTATGCATTTGCCAATGCTACAGTTCCGAAAGTTAGCGTTGTAGTTGGTCAGGCACTGGGAAGCGCTTACCTGACCATGAACAGCAAATCCATTGGTGCTGATATTGTATATGCATGGCCGGAAGCATCCATAGGAATGATGGATCCGGTTCAGGCAGCAAAATCATGTATGCAGATGAGATTGCAAAGGGAGAGGCAGTGATGGAGGAGAAGGCCGAAAGCTATCGTGCACTTCAATCCAGCGCACTTTCTGCAGCAAAAAGAGGATATGTTGATGATATCATTGATGCCAGTGAGACCAGAGCAAGGGTTATCGCTGCATTTGAGATGTTATTCACAAAGAGAGAGGATCGTCCGGCAAAAAAACATGGCACGATTTAGAATGAGGTGACAGGCATATGAAATTAAATTTGAAACGAGCAGTAGTGGGTCTTACTATGGCAGTCTGCCTCTTTTCATTATCTGCATGCAGTGCTGCCGGTAATAAAGCCGATGGTATTGATGCTGATATGAAAGCCCAGCTTGAGCAGATTCCCGTCGCCTCGTATCTGGAGCTGTACACCGGTCTTGAGGACAAAGATAGCGCGCAGATGAAAAAGAGCCTGGCAAAAAAGGACGAAGTGGCTGCGTTAGCGGAGGGAATTGATTCCTGGAATAATGTAAAGGGTGATTTAGGCGGTTTTATTTCAGCTTCTGATTCTTTGAAATTAGAAGAAAGTAAGGACGGTTTTACCGCTACGGTCGATACTGTATTTGAAAAAAGAAACATGGAGTTCACCGTAACCTTTGACCATAAGCTTTCCAAGATTACCGGTGTGGCGTTTGTTCCAGAATACACCATAGGTGAAAAGATGGAAAAAGCTGGTTTTAATACACTGATGGGTATGGGAACAGTATTTGTGGTATTAATCTTTATCAGTCTGCTGATTGGTGGATTCCGCTATATCAGCATATTTGAAGAGAAACTGCTTAATAAACAAAAAGGATCGGATACAAAGGCAGTTGTTGAAGCTGAACCGGTATTTACCGAACCCCTCGCAGAGGAAGAAGAGCTGAAGGATGATCTGGAACTGGCAGCTGTAATAACAGCAGCAATTGCAGCATCTGAAGGAGTATCACCAAGCGGTCTTGTTGTTCGTTCCATTAAACGTGCAGCAGCCGGTAATTGGAAAAAAGCATAAAATCAGGAGGATTGTCATCATGAAAAATTATAAAATTACAGTGAATGGTAATGTTTACGATGTAACCGTAGAAGAAACAACAGGTACAGCCGCAGCAGTATCTGCTCCGGCAGCGGTATCCGCACCGGTTAAAGCACCAGCTCCGGCTCCAGCACCTAAAAATACAGCAAAAGGACCGGAAGGTTCTGTAAAAGTAACTGCACCAATGCCAGGCAAGATTCTTGGCGTTAAGGTTAGTGCAGGACAGTCTGTTAAAAAAGGCGAAGTTCTTCTTGTTCTGGAAGCCATGAAGATGGAGAACGAAATCGTAGCACCTTCCGATGGAACAATTGCAAGCGTTCAGGCAGCAGTGGGTGATTCCGTAGAAGCAGGCGCAACTTTGGCTACATTAAACTAGTACGGAAAGATCCGCTATCACAATAAATAGCGCGGATTCCTTATGGAGGGATTAACATGGATTATATTAGTAATACATTCACCAATCTTCTTCAGCAGACCGCATTCTTCAACCTGACTGCAGGTAACATGCTTATGATCCTGGTCGCTTTTCTGTTTTTATATCTGGCGATTCAAAAAGGATTTGAGCCCCTGCTTCTGGTGCCGATTTCTTTTGGTATGCTGCTTGTAAATATCTATCCGGATATTATGAAAGAAGTTGGAGCGGATGGTGCCGGCGGCGGACTGCTGCAATATTTCTTTAAACTGGATGAATGGGGGATTCTTCCTCCGCTTATTTTCATGGGTGTAGGAGCTATGACAGACTTTGGTCCGCTCATTGCAAACCCTAAGAGCTTTCTCTTGGGAGCAGCTGCCCAGTTCGGTATTTATACCGCATATTTTCTGGCAATTTTTATGGGATTCAGCGATAAGGCAGCTGCAGCGATCTCCATTATCGGAGGCGCAGATGGCCCTACCTCTATTTTCCTGGCAGGTAAACTGGGAATGACTTCTCTGATGGGACCGATTGCAGTTGCTGCATATTCCTATATGGCTCTGGTTCCTATTATACAGCCACCGATTATGAAGCTTCTGACAACAGAGAATGAGCGCAAGATTAAGATGGAACAGCTTCGTCCGGTATCCAAGCTTGAGAGAATTCTGTTCCCAATCATTGTAACAACGGTTGTATGTATGATTTTGCCGACAACTGCTCCTTTAATCGGTATGCTGATGCTTGGTAACTTATTTAAAGAATCCGGAGTTGTAAAGCAGCTGACGGAAACAGCTGCCAATGCACTGATGTATATTGTAGTTATTCTTCTGGGTACTTCAGTAGGTGCCACCACAAGTGCGGAGGCATTCTTAAACTTAGACACAATTAAAATTGTTATTCTGGGACTGGTTGCATTCTCATTTGGAACAGCTGCAGGTGTACTGTTCGGAAAGATCATGTGCAAACTGACAGGAGGCAAAGTGAATCCGCTCATCGGTTCCGCTGGTGTATCCGCAGTTCCCATGTCAGCCCGTGTATCCCAGAAAGTCGGAGCAGAGGCTGATCCAACCAACTTCCTGCTGATGCATGCCATGGGACCAAACGTAGCTGGTGTTATCGGTACTGCAGTTGCAGCCGGTACATTCATGGCTATCTTCGGAGTGAGATAATTGAAAAGCAAAGTAAATGAACAATAACCAGGAGGTAAGAAAATGGCAGATATAGAAAAAAAGCCGGTTAAGATTGTAGAGACAGTTCTTCGTGACGCTCATCAGTCTTTGCTTGCTACAAGAATGACAACTGAGCAGATGCTTCCCATCGTGGGGAAGATGGACCAGGTTGGTTATTATGCAGTTGAATGCTGGGGCGGTGCTACCTTTGATTCATGCCTGCGCTTCTTAAAAGAAGATCCCTGGATGAGGCTGAGAAAATTAAGAGACGGATTTAAGAATACGAAGCTGCAGATGCTGTTCCGCGGCCAGAATATTCTGGGATACAATCATTATGCTGATGATGTAGTGGAATATTTTGTTCAGAAATCCATAGCAAACGGTATTGATATCATTCGTATTTTTGACTGTCTCAATGATATGCGTAATTTACAGACTGCAGTAACAGCCTGTAATAAGGAAAAGGGTCATGCTCAGGTTGCATTAAGCTATACACTGGGTGATTCCTATACTCTGGATTACTGGAAAGACATTGCAAAAAGAATTGAGGATATGGGTGCAGATTCCATCTGCATTAAGGATATGGCAGGACTTTTAACACCATATAATGCAGATGAGCTGGTTCGTGCATTAAAGGAGTCAACCAAACTTCCAATTGACCTTCATACCCATTATACATCCGGTGTTGCTTCCATGACCTATTTAAAGGCTGTAGAAGCAGGCTGCGATATTATTGACACAGCAATGTCACCTCTGGCATTAGGTACCAGCCAGCCAGCAACTGAAGTAATGGTAGAAACCTTCCGCGGAACACCATATGACACAGGATATGATCAGAACCTGCTGGCTGAAATTGCATCTCATTTCCAGCCGATCAGGGATGAGGCATTAAAGAGCGGCCGGTTAAATCCCAAAGTACTTGGTGTGGATATTAAGACACTCCAGTATCAGGTGCCAGGCGGTATGCTTTCCAACCTTGTCAGCCAGTTAAAGGAAGCAGGACAGGAAGATAAATATTTACAGGTATTAGAAGAGGTTCCAAGAGTAAGAGCTGACTTTGGTGAGCCGCCTCTGGTTACTCCATCTTCCCAGATTGTGGGAACTCAGGCTGTATTAAACGTGATCAGCGGTGAGCGTTATAAGATGGTAACCAAGGAGACCAAAAAAATCCTTATGGGTGAGTTCGGACAGACAGTAAAACCCTTTAATCCAGAAGTACAGAAAAAGATTATTGGTGATGAAACACCGATTACCTGCCGTCCGGCTGACTTAATCGCACCACAGCTTCCTCAGTTTGAGAAAGAATGTGCACAGTGGAAACAGCAGGATGAAGATGTTCTGTCCTATGCTCTGTTCCCAAGTGTTGCCAAGGAATTCTTTGAATACCGTGCAGCGCAGCAGACAGGTGTGGATTCCACTCTGGCTGACAAGCAGAATAAGACTTATCCGGTTTAATAAACCAGATTTAGAATCAGGCTTTGGAGTTCCCTGTGCAGGGACTCCAGGCCTGATTTTTTTTGAAAATGGAGGGGATTTCATTGACATTCCCCAAGAACAGAATATAATAGTTGTATAGTCAATAGTTGCAAATACAATTATTGTAATAAACAATGTGGAGAAGAAAAAATGAATAATCTGCTGCATTATGCCAGGAAGTACAAAAGAGAATTGATTCTTGCAATTATCTGCATCGAGGCCGAGACCGTATTTGAACTGATCATACCAATGATTATGGCAGATATTATTGATGTAGGAGTTGCAACCGGCAACAAAAGTTATATTTTAATGAAGGGAGGACAGATGATTGCCTTTGCAGCAGTTGCTCTTTTACTGGGGCATGCCTGCGCACGTTTTACAGCAATCTGTGGAAATGGAATTGGTGCGGAGATCCGCAAAGCAGAATTTCAGAAGATGCAGACCTATTCCTTTGCCAATACAGACCAATTCAGCACATCTTCCCTGGTAACAAGACTCACCAGTGACGTTACCACCATTCAGAATTCCATAACCAATGGGATGCGTCCCGGATTTCGTTCGCCGGTGATGATGCTGACCGCTTTGGTGGTATCCTTCCGGCTGAATGCCCGCCTGGCGATGGTATTTTTATTGCTGCCCCCCTGCTTGCAGTAATCTTATTTTTTATTATTAAGAATGTAAGACCCCTTTATGGGAAAATGCAGGGTGCCATGGATTTAGTAAACCGTGCCATACAGGAAAACTTAAGAGCAATTCGTGTGGTAAAGGCATATGTCCGGGGAGAGTATGAGACAGAAAAATTCGGAGAGGTCAATACATATTTAAAGAACACCTCTGAACGTTCTTTTTCGCTGGCAGCTCTCAACATGCCTGCCATGCAGTTTGTTATGTACGGAACCATTTTAAGCATTCTCTGGTTTGGCGGGAATCTTGTAATTGGAGAACATATGAAGGTGGGTGCCCTCACCAGCTTTTTAAGCTATGTGCTACAGGTGCTGAATTCTCTTATGATGTTTTCTAATGTATTCCTTTTGTTTACCAGATCCTTAACTTCCTGGAGAAGAATTTCAGAAGTTCTTGTAGAAGAGCCTGAAATCCGTGATGACCGTGCAACTGACATCGAGATTACCAGGGGTGGCATACAGTTTGATCATGTATATTTCAAATACAGAGAGACTGCGAAAGAATATGTGCTTTCAGATATATCCTTTCAGATTTTACCTGGCCAGACTGTAGGAATTATCGGGCAGACCGGTGCTGCAAAAAGCACGCTGGTTCAGCTGATTCAGCGGTTGTATGAGATAAATTCCGGAGAAATTCTAATAGATGGCCAGCCCATTTACAAGTATACCCAGGATCATTTAAGAGAAGCCATTGGTATGGTTTTACAGAAAAACACGTTGTTTTCAGGAACAGTGAAAGAAAACCTCTGCTGGGGAAAGGAGAATGCTTCCGACGAAGAGATCAAAGAAGCATGCCGGATAGCCTGTGTGGACGAATTCATTGACCGTCTGGAGGCAGGGCTTGATACAGTCCTTGGACAGGGAGGCGTCAACCTCTCCGGCGGTCAGAAGCAGAGGCTGTGCATAGCAAGGGCAATCTTAAAGAAACCCAGAATTCTTATTCTGGATGACTCAACCAGTGCGCTTGATACAGCCACAGAGCAAAAGATCAATGACGGCTTAAAGGATGCACTTCCTGATATGACCAAGATTATAATCAGCCAGAGAATTTCTTCCGTTTCCCATGGAGACCAGATTATTATCTTAGACGACGGAAAGGTCAATGCAGTGGGAACCCATGATGAACTTTTAAACAATAATGAAATATATCGGGATATCTTTGAATCCCAGCAGAAAGGAGGGGGGCTTCTGGCATGAAACAGACAGGACGTGCAAGACCAAAGGATGCAAAAAAGACCCTTTTCCATCTGCTAAAGTATATTGGGCATTACAGGATTTCTATTTTAATTATTGCAGTACTGGTATGCATCAGTGCATTTTCGGGAATTATGGGAACCTATCTTTTAAAGCCGGTGATTAACAACTATATTCTGCCAGGGGATATTCCTGGTCTCATCTCCATGATTTTTATTATGGGCGGTATCTATCTGGCGGGAGCACTTTCCTGTCTGATTTACAGCAGAATGATGGTTCATGTTTCCCAGCAGGTAGTGGGTGAGATCCGAATGGATTTATTCCGCCACACACAAAAGCTTCCTCTCGTTTATTTTGATACCCATACCCATGGAGAACTGATGAGTCATTTTACCAATGATGTGGATACCATATCGGAAGCGTTAAATAACAGCTTTACCCTGCTGATTCAGAGTTTCATTACTTCAGCAGGAACAATCATCATGCTGTTGATCCTGGATGTGCGTCTTTCCATGATTGTTGTTTTCTTTCTTGTGGTTATGCTTCTCTATATCCGGCATAACGGAAAGATAAGTAAAAACTATTTTGCAAAGCAGCAGAGAAATCTGGGCAGCATCAATGGGTTTGTAGAAGAAATGGTAGAAGGGCAGAAAGAGGAAAAGATTTTTCGCCATGAGAAACAGGATTTTGAGAAATTTTGTGAATTAAATGAAGCACTCCGGCTTTCCGCTACCAAGGCATCCATCTATACAGGAATTACAGTGCCTACAATTGTTGCCCTGTCTTATTTTAACTATGCAGTCTCTGCCTGTGTGGGAGGTCTGTTTGCAATCGCCGGCCTGATTAACCTGGGTACGCTGGCCTCTTATCTGGTGTATGTAAGACAAAGCGCCATGCCCATGAATCAGTTTACCATGCAGATTAATTTTCTGATGGTGGCTCTGGCAAGTGCGGAGAAGATCTTTCTGATGATGGAAGAAGAGCAGGAAGTGGATGAGGGAGATGTGACACTTGTCAAAGCTGAAGAAGGGGATCGAGGAATCTTAATGGAATCCCAGACTTACACAGGGCGCTTTGCATGGAAGGTGCCAGATGAGAAAGAAGGATACCGGCTGATCCCCCTGGAGGGTGATGTCCGTTTCCATGATGTGGTTTTTGGCTATAATCCAGAACACTCCATATTAAATGGAATTACTTTATACGCAAAGCCAGGTCAGAAAATAGCGTTTGTGGGATCTACCGGAGCGGGAAAAACCACCATCATTAATCTGGTCAACCGGTTCTATGAATTAAACGGAGGACAGATTACCTATGACGGAATTGACATCCGGCAGATTAAAAAGGATGACTTAAGGCAATCTATTTCACTGATTGTGCAGGATACCCATTTATTTACCGGTTCCATTGCCGATAATATCAGATATGGAAGACTGAATGCCACGGAGGAAGATGTGCGGGAGGCTGCAAGAATTGCCAATGCAGATTCTTTTATCAGAAGACTTCCAGCCGGATATGATACACTTCTTGAAAATGATGGAAGTAATTTATCCCAGGGACAAAGACAGTTAATTGCCATTGCCAGAGCTGCCATCTCCCGTCCGCCGGTACTGGCCATGGATGAGGCCACCAGTTCCATTGATACCCGGACGGAAAAGCTGATTGAGAAAGGGATGGATACGCTGATGAAAGGGCGGACTGTGTTTGTCATTGCCCACAGGCTTTCAACCGTCCGAAACTCCCATGCCATTTTAGTACTGGAACGGGGAGAGATTATTGAGCGTGGAAACCATGAAGAACTTCTTGAAGAGCAGGGCAAGTATTATCAGCTCTATACAGGGCAGTTTGAATTGGAATAAATTAAGAAAGAAGGAGGCAGATTGTGAAGAAACAAAGTATCAGGGAATTGATGGTGCGGGGTAAAAAAGCAAGAAAACAGATTTTTTTCCCTCTGTTGTCTGATTTAGGACTGACACCCGGACAGGGGCAGGCAAAAATATTGTACCATCTTCAGCAAGAGGACAGGATTACCCAGAAAGAGCTGGCTGACCGATGCAGAATCGACGCAGCAGCCATGTCCAGAAACATCGATAAGCTTGAAGGGCTGGGGCTTCTTGTCCGGGAAAGCAATCCTGACTGCAGGAGATCATTTTCAATCTGCCTGACAGAGAAGGGATATACGGAGGCAAAGGAAATACGGAAAGTTTTTGAGCAGTTTGAGGAGATAGTCAGCGAGGGAATCTCTCAGGCGGATATTGAAGTGTTTTACAGAGTTATGGAGAATATGTGTGTCAATCTGGAACGCTATAATGACAGAATCAGTGAAGAATAAAGGTGCTGTTTCTCTGTCGTGATTATATGGCAAAATATTCTCTGATATAAAAGCCATTAATAAATCGAATTTAATCTTGGAATCGTCCAGTTTGGTTCTTAACAATTCTTTGATTTTTTTCATTCGGTATATGATAGTATTTCTGTGGGTGTGCATTTTGTCGGCTGTTTTAAGCAGATTGCAGTCAGACAGAAGGAAGACTTTTAAAGTATCCATGTAATCGGTATCATGGGCTGAGTCGAAGTCTTCCAGCGCTCCCAGGCTGTTCTGGTACACAGACTGCAGCAGTTCTGGGTCAGAGGATGAAAAAAGTATCTGAAAAAATCCAAGCTCATCAAAATTAACATAGGGAATACTCCAGAACAGCGAGGCAGCCAGTGCAAACCGGGCGCGTTTATGGCAGATTCCTATTTTTTCCAGTGAATGAAATACATTGCTGATTCCCAGCGTTATGCCATCATAGTACATAAGAATATCCATAATCTCACTTAGTAATGGACCGGGCTGGGAAGAGAGATAAATTAATATATGAAGATTATCATGCTCAAAAAGATGATATTTTAACTGTATCCTGTTTAAAGAGAATGTAATCCGGGTGGCATTGCGCAAATTTAAAATCACAATGATCCGGTAATCCCCAGTAGTTGGAAAACCATTCTGATTTAATGTCATAAGAGTGGTCTCGTGAAGAGTGGTCTGATAGAGTGCCCCCCTGAAAAGCGGCATTTAAATGGTCCATACTCTGGGTATTTTGAAGGAGAATTTTACAGTATTCCTGCATAATATCCACCAGATGAACTTTCCAGGGCATGGTGATTAATGGGAATTTATTAACATTGCAAAATTCCATTATCTCAGGTGTGATATCTGCTGTTTCTAAATATCTGCCCACATTAATATAAAGTCCGCTGCAGTTAAACGTTACCAGGGACCGGATAAAATCAAACAGGCTGGTTCCGCTTTGCGTAAACAGTCCGGTGGTAATAACCAGCTCCCCACCCTTTAAAAAGGACATATTCTGTATATCCTCCGCCAGATAGATCCAGGAAACGGAATTGGATAATCCGTTTTCTCCGCTGTGGAGGATGAGACTGTATTGATCAATGCCAGAGTGATAAAGATCAGAAACTCTTGTTCTCATAATGGTTATCTCCCTTCCGATTGTGGAGTAGTATATCATACATTGTACCCAAAGTACAATAACTATTAAAAAGATTGGAATCTGCAACCATTGCAGGGCAAAGAGGGAGGGGGTATAATAAGCGCTATAACAAATACCTTTAGAAAAGAGGTGTACCATATGAAAGAAAAGTTTGTTGTTACAATAACAAGACAGTTTGGCAGCCTGGGGAGACCCATAGCCAGAATGGTCAGTGAAAATCTTGGTATCGAATATTATGACAGAGATATTGTTGAAATGACTTCGAAAGATTTAAATCTTCCTGTTTCTGCAGTCAGTGATGTGGAAGAAAGTGCAAAATCAGCATTCTTTAATATGAACTATCCTCTTGGAATGGGAACTACCGGCATTCAGGATTCTGTATTTGCAGTCCAGAAAAAGATCATTGTTGATCTGGCAGAAAGAGAATCGTGTATTATCGTCGGCAGATGTGCGGATCATATTTTGGAAGATTATAAAAATATCATTCACATTTTCATTTACGCACCCTTCGAGGCAAGGTTAAAAAACTGCGTTGAGCGTCTGAACATGAGACCGGATGAGGCGAAGAAGATGATTGCTTCGGTTGACAAAGCAAGAGAATCCTACCACAGGCATTATTGCGGTTATGTCATGTCAGATAAGGAACATAAGCATGTAATGATTGATTCCAGCCTGTTAGGCGTAGAAGGTACCTGTGAAATTTTAACTGAGATAATCCGTAAGAGATTTGCCAATATGCTGTAAAAAATAATTCATATATTATATTCCGGGCAATGGAGCTTTTGAAAAAAGGACATTGCCTTTTTGTTGTATCAAAAAGGAGAAAAGGAGGCTTACATCGTGCTGCAAATAAAAAATCTGTCTAAATGCTTTGAGGATCTGGAAGTATTAAAAGATGTGAATCTGTCCGTGGCAAAGGGTGAAGTAGTGGTGATTATAGGGCCTTCCGGTTCCGGTAAAAGTACGCTGCTTAGATGTGTTAATTTATTAGAGACCCCTACAGGAGGAGAAATCCTGTATCAGGGAGAGGATATTACTCATTTGGGAAGGAAGGTTACAGATTACAGGAAACAGGTGGGAATGGTATTTCAGAGATTTAATTTATTTCCTTTGAAAAATGCATTGGAAAATGTAATGTATGCACCAGTGAAACTTAATAAGATCCCCGTTAAAGAAGCGAAAGAACAGGCAATGGATCTTCTTAAAAAGGTAGGGCTGGAAAACAGGGCCCATGCATATCCGTCCGCTTTATCAGGAGGACAGCAGCAGCGGGTAGCCATAGCAAGAGCACTGGCGATGAAGCCGGAGATCCTTCTCTTTGATGAACCTACTTCTGCTTTGGATCCTGAGCTGGTGTGGGGGATGTATTGGAGGTTATGAAACAGCTGGCAAAAGAGGGAATGACCATGATTGTGGTCACTCATGAAATGGGGTTTGCAAAAGATGTGGCGGATCGTGTGATCTTTATGGATGGCGGTTTTGTAATCGAAGAGGGTGCCCCCAGGATATATTTAAAAGTCCTAAAAATGAGAGAACCAGGACATTTTTGTCCAGAGTACTATAGGGAGGTGTAGGAATGGAATTAAATTTTGGAAAAGCGATTAATACCCTGGGCCCCAGTCTTTTAGGGGGAGTGGGAATTGTTCTGTATATCACCCTTTCCGGCTTTTTCTGTGCTTTAGCTGCAGCACTTATGATTGCTATGGGACGCCTTTCAAAAAATAAGGTGCTCAGCCGGATTTTGTCGGTTTTAATTGAGCTGATCAGAGGAACACCGCTGCTCGTACAGCTTTTTTATATCTATTATGTTATTCCCACTCTTTTAAATGGATTTCTCTCCATGGCAGGGTACGAAACCAGTATTCAGCTGAAAGCTTCCACCTGCGGAATTATCGGATTTGCAGTGAATTACGGTTGTTACATGTCAGAAGTGATCCGTTCTGCAATTCTGGCCGTTGATTCCGGGCAAAGAGAAGCGGGGCTTGCGCTGGGATTTTCCGAAGAAAAGGTAATGCTTCATTTTATCATACCTCCGGCTCTTAGAAATTCAGTTCCAGTATTTGGTAATTATCTGGTAATGCTTATTAAGGATACCTCGCTGCTGGCAATGATCTCTGTGCAGGAACTGCTTCTTCGTACTAAGACCTATGCTTCCCAGACATTTCTTACCGTAGAAGCCTATACACTTCTGGCAGTTGTATACTTATTGCTCAGTATTCCTCTTTCCCAGATGACCGGGATTTTAGAACGCAGACTGAAACGTATGCCGTAACTTAATTGAAACTATAAACAAGAAAAGAAAGGCAGGAGAATTATGAAAAAAAGGAAAACAGCAAAAAGAATCGCTGCGCTGGCCGTGATGGCTGCAATTGCACTCACTGGGTGTAGTCAGAATGCAGCAGGTAAAAGTACTGCTTCTGAACAGGGGACAGGAGAGTCCGCCATGTTAAAGAAGATTAAAGAAAAGGGGTCCATACTGATTGGTTCTTCCAATGATGCACCATTTTGCTATATGGATGTAGAGAGTGGACAATTAAAGGGAATTGATATTGAGATATTAAAAGAAATCTGCAAGCGTCTGGGTATTGGGGATATTAAAATGAAGGAGGTTGATTTTTCCAATCTTCTGGTAGAACTGAATAATAACAATGTGGATATGGTTGTAGACGGGATGTATGTAAAGGATGAAAGATTGCAGATTGCAGCATTTACAGATAAATGGTACCAGGAGGGAGAGGCAGTTGTTATACCCGCAGATTCAGCAATTAAAAGCAAAGAGGATTTAAAAGACAAAACAATCGGAGCGCAGCCGGGAACTGCATTTTATGAAACAGCGCAAAAGTGGCTGGATGAAGGAAAAATAGGGGAACTACTTGCTTACGACAATCAGGCTACATTAATGACAGCGGTTAACACGGGTAAGGTGGATGCTGTTGTAACTGACGGAATTGTTGCCGGCTTTACGCTTTCCGCAGACAGTTCCTTAAAACTAAAGCTTTTAGCTCCTTACGAGGCGGAGGCAAGCGGACAGATTGGAGCAGCAGTCCGCTTCCAGGATAAGGACTTCTTAGATGAAATCAACAAGTGCCTGAATGAGATGAAGGAAGATGGTACCTTAACCAAAATATTAAAATCCTATGGACTGACCGATGATTATTTCGTGGGAGTAGAGGATGGGAAAACAAAGAATGTAAAATAGTTGTGAAAGAGAGAGGCATTGATATGAATTTTCAATATTACCTGCCGGTCAATCTGGTATTTGGACGAGGGAAAGCGGATTTAATCGGTGAAAAAGCGGCATTACTTGGTAAGCGGGCTCTCGTTGTAACAGGGGGGAAGAGTACAAAAGAATCCGGTCTCCTTGCCAGAACGGAAGAACTGCTTAAAAAAGAGGGGGTCGTAAGTGTGCTGTTTGACAGGGCGGAGCCAAATCCCACCACAACGACAGTATATGAAGGTGCAGGCATCGCTTCTGAGGAAGGGTGCGATCTGGTGGTGGCTCTTGGAGGCGGAAGCAGTCTGGATGCAGCAAAAGGAATTGCTTTTCAGGCGGTTAATGGTGGGGATATCAATGAGTACATTTTTGGAAAAAAGGTTAGTGATAAGGTGCTTCCGGTACTGGCAGTTCCCACCACCTGCGGCACCGGAAGTGAAGGCAATGGATTTGCAGTGATGACAAACCCGGATACGCTGGATAAAAAATCACTCCGATGCAGTGCCATTGTCCCGGCATGTTCCATCATCGATCCCTTGCTGATGACTACAATGCCAAAGACAGTTTTAGCATCGGTGGGGTTTGACGCCCTTTGCCATAACATGGATGCTTATTTATCTGCCATATCCCAGCCGCTTACAGACATGATGGCTTTGGAGGGAATCCGGCTTGCAGCAGATAGTTTAATGAGGGTTTACAAAGACAGCCAGGATTTAGACAGCTGGGAAAAACTGTGCCTTGCAAGTACCTTAGGCGGTATGGTGATCAATACAGCGGGAGTGACTGCCCTCCATGGAATGGAGCATCCAGTAAGCGGACTTAAAAATGCAATTCATGGCAGAGGGCTGGCAGCCCTGGCGCCATCTGTATATGAAGCTTCCATAAAAGGTTCACCGGAAAAATTTGCCGCCATGTCAAAAATTCTGGGAGGGAAAGAGGAAGCTGATTTTGTGGATCAGATCAAAAATCTCATTGGGGAACTTAAGCTGACGGAAACTCTGGGAGATATGGGAATCAAAGTTACCGACATACCTTGGCTGACAGAAAACTGTATTAAGATTTCTGCCGCAAGTATTGCAAATCACCCGGTTGTTTTTAGCCGGGAGGAGATCAGTGATATCTATACAAAATCAATATAAATGCCTGATCAAGGCAAAAAGGAGGAACTTATGCTGAGAGATGCATTGCCAGAAATAAAAACACCCCTGCCAGGACCGAAAGCGGGAGCAGTTTTAAAACGGAGAGAGGAAGCGGTGCCTGGCGCCATTAAATCGGTCTATCCCTGTGTAATCGGCAGAGGAGAGGGTGCCATGCTGGAAGATTTGGATGGAAACCGGTTTCTTGACTGGGTAGGCGGTGTGGGGGTATTAAACATTGGCTACAGTCACCCGGAAATTGTGGAAGCAGTAAAGGAACAGTCAGAAAAATATTTTCATGGAATGATGAATATCGTCACCCACGAAGGATACATAGCCCTTGCGGAAAAAATGAATGAAATTGTTCCTCTGAAATCGGATAGAAAGAAAACCATGTTTGCCAATTCCGGTGCGGAAGCAATTGAAAATGCCGTAAAAATTGCAAAGTCCTACACAGGAAGACCGAATATTATTGTATTTTCCGGTGCATTTCATGGCAGAACTCTTCTTGCTGCAACAATGACCGCAAAAAAAACCTATGCCTTTGGAATCGGGCCGTTCCCAGATGGAATTTACCGGGCAGAATTCCCCTATTTATACAGAAAGCCAGAAGGATTAGGCGACAGCGAAACACTGGGATATTATATGGAAAAGCTTAAGAAGGTGTTTGAGGAAGCATCTCCCGCAGAACATGTGGCAGCTGTGGTGGTGGAACCGGTTCAGGGAGAAGGGGGATTCGTCCCGGCTCCTATAGAATGGGTACAGGCACTAAGAAATATTTGTGATGATAATGGAATATTGCTGATCGCAGATGAGGTGCAGACCGGTTTTGCCCGTTCCGGCCGTATGTTTGTCTCAAATTATTGGAAAGATGCCGGCTGTGCACCGGATATACTGGCTTCCGCCAAGTCAATCGCAGGAGGATTGCCGTTAAGTGCAGTCACGGCAGCTGCGGAGATATTTGATGGTGTAAAAGGTGGAATTATAGGGGGAACCTTTGGTGGAAATGCTCTTGCATGTGCATCTGCTTTAAAAGTAATTGAAATTATGGAACGGGATGATCTGTGTTCCCGCTCCCTCGAGATCGCCGATCGATGCAAAAGCCGGTTTGAATTTTGGAAAGAGCGATTTGAAGAGGTAGGAGATGTGAGAGGAATTGGCTGTATGATGGGAATTGAATTTGTGACAGACAAACAGAGTAAACATCCCAATCCAGTACTGGTAAAAGATGTGGTTGAATACTGTGTAAACCACGGGCTGATCGTGGAGAATGCGGGAGCATATTCCAATGTGGTCCGTTTCCTTTGTCCGTTAGTGGTGACAGATTCCCAGCTTGAAAGCGGGCTTACAATATTGGAAGCAGCCATTGAGGCTTGCAGGTAATTAGGATTTAAATAAATAAAATAAGGGTTTTAAGGCAGCGGAGTGCTTATGCATTCCGCTGTTTTAGTCGTCTGGGTAAAATGAAAGATTTTCTTACAAATATTTCCAATTAGTTGAAGATTAACTGATTGTGTTGACACATGGTAGCATTTGTCATTATAATAAAATAATGTATGATTTACATATAACTGGTAATGAAAATACTTAAGGGTATTATGGGAGAAACAGATGAGAAAGTATAAAAAAGCTGGCAGGATGGCAGCAATTCTTGCCAGTATTCTGGTGATCGATTCTTTTGTAGGACCGATATCGCCTTACATAGATACGTATGCTTATACGAATAAGTCGGCGACGGTGAATGCTTCAACACTGAATGTGAGAAGCGGACCGGGTACTTCCTATTCAATCGTTACAAAACTGACCAATGGTGCAGCCGTCACTGTGGTCAATGAAAAGAACGGATCGGATGGAGCCCTCTGGTATGAGATACGCTTTAACAATTCCAACGGACAAACCGTGTCAGGTTACGTTACAAAAAGCTATTTAAAATTTGCCGCAGTTTATACAAGCAATGCTGATTTTGAATCAAGACTGTCTGCACAGGGGTTCCCTGAAAGCTATAAGGCGCGTTTAAGGGCGCTTCATGCCCAGTATCCCAATTGGGTGTTTACTGCACAGAAAACCAATATAGACTGGAATACAGCAGTAAAGGAAGAGAGTCTGGTAGGAAAGACACTGGTACATACAAACAGTATGTCTTCCTGGAAATCCACGGAAACCGGTGCTTATGACTGGAACAACAGTACCTGGGTAGGATTTGACGGTAGCAGCTGGGTTACTGCATCAGAGGATATTGTAAAGTATTATATGGATCCCAGGAATTTCCTGGACGAAACCAATGTATTTCAGTTTTTAACACATACCTATGACAGCAACAAGCATACAATGGAAGGATTAAATACCATGGTTAAGGGGACCTTCCTGTCAGGAGGTACCGTTAATACAGATACGTCCCAGTCAGGCGGAACCACCTCACCAGAGAGTGGTACGTCTAATAATTCAGGTAATTCCTCAGGTCCCGGAGCCAACATAGGTCCTGGCGGAAAACCGAAACACAGGGTTCTTCTTCCGGCAATGTAAGCCAGGAATCACCCCATGCCTCCATTACACCTAACCATGCGGCTGTTCTTATGGATTATGGGCCCGGAGCAAGTCTTACCGGACCTTCTGCTTCTGCGCCTTCTACTGGGACTACCACTGGTAGCGGTGCTTATTCCAACATGATTATGAATGCAGCCACGCAGTCCGGGGTTAATCCTTATGTTCTGGCAGCGATGATTATTCAGGAGCAGGGTTCTGCAGGTACCGGCAAAAGTATTTCCGGCACAGAATCAGGCTATGCCGGATTTTACAATTTCTTTAATATTGAAGCATATCAGTCTGGAAACATGACTGCTGTGCAAAGAGGATTATGGTGGGCGTCTCAGGCAGGCAATTATGAACGTCCGTGGAATTCGCCGGAAAAATCAATTTTAGGCGGCGCATTATATTATGGTAATAACTACGTAAAAGTTGGGCAGGATACATTTTATCTGAAGAAATTTAATGTACAGGGGGGCGAATCTGTATAAACATCAGTATATGACCAATGTGCAGGGTGCGGCATCCGAAGCTGCGGTGTATTCAAAGGCTTATAATAATGATATGAAACAGACTGCTTTGGAATTTAAAATTCCGGTTTATAATAATATGCCTGAAAATCCCTGCAGCCAGCCTACTGGTGATGGTAATCCAAATAACAAGCTTTCAGGTCTTAGTGTAGATGGATTTGTTATGACACCAAGCTTTGACCGGGATACTAAAGAATATAATCTGATTGTGGATTCTGGCGTGACCAGCATTAAAGTGAATGCTTCTGCACTGTATTCTGCTTCTAACGTAAGCGGAACCGGGACTATTGCACTTCAAAATGGTAATAATGATATTAAAGTTTCCGTTACTGCACAGAACGGTAATGTGAGGGAGTATATTCTTCATGTAGTCAGACAGGCAAACGGACCGACCTATAATTCCGGAAGCAGTACTCCAAGTAACCCCGGTTCTACCGGTGGCAACAGTTCTTCCGGCAGTAATAGTTCTTCCGGCAGTAATAGTTCTTCCGGCAGTAACAGTTCTTCCGGCAACAACAGTTCTTCCGGCAGCAGGGGACCAGGAGTTTCCAATCCATCCTCAGAAACAAGTGCCGGAACACCAGGCGGCAGCAATATTACCATAGCACCCGAAGGATCCTCCAATATATCGGTTCAGGCATCTACCGGGGCTGCACAGGGACCGGGAAGCCCTGCCCAGACACAGGCACAAACCCAAACTCAGGCCCAGACACAGCCGGCCCAGACACAGTCAACCTCTGGAAACACCGCCTCAAAAGGGAGTGGTGATGTAAACGGTGACGGAAAAGTGAACAGTCTGGATGTATTAAAGCTGCAGAGATATCTTCTGGGTCTGGAACATCTGTCAGATGCTGGGAAAGCAGCAGCTGATTTAAATGGAGACGGAAAAGTAAATTCCCAGGATCTTCTTCTGCTGCAGAAGAAAGTACTTGGAATGTAAGATTAGGAAATAGGAGACTATATGAATAGGAAACTGAAAAGATTGATCACCAGCCTGATGCTGGTTTGTATGATGGCAGTCGCAAGTCCCTGGGGCTGCATGGTATCCTTGGCATCGGATGCAAAGATTTCATTTTCTGACCCTTCCGTCATGGTGGGGAACGATGTAACTGTGAATATGAAAGTCACCAGCGATACACCCCCTGGGGACAGCAGAAATCATGCTGTCTTATGACCCCGGAATTCTGGAATTTGTAAGCGGAACCAGTGCCAACGGCGGAGCCGGAGCCATTAAGATACTTGGAACCATGAATTCTGCTGATCAGAAAGCCTTTAATTTCACATTGAAATTTAAATCATTAAAGGCAGGTAACGCAAAGATAAGTGTTACATCCCAGGAAATTTATGATGTGAATTCCGCTGCCATATCATTATCAAAGCAGGGAAGCGCTACTGTTAAAGTCACATCTCCTGCAACAACCTCAAAGGATGCCACATTGAAATCCTTAAAGATTTCACCCGGAACCTTAACTCCTGCTTTTTCTGCAGCAGTGGACAGCTATACCGCAGAGGTTGATAAAGACACAGCAGACCTTGTAGTCAACGCAGTTGCTTCCAATGCAGGAGCCCATGTAACCCTTCAGGGGGAAAAGGGATTAAAGGCCGGAGAGAATCAGGTTGTTGTGAAAGTAACGGCAGAAGACGGTCAGACGATTAAAAATTATACGATTAAAGTCACCAAGCCGGAAGGAGGAGAAACCACTCCTGCAACCAATGGGGGCGGGGAGACTGGTGAAGCTCAGTTTAGCTCCGCTTCCGTAACCATTCGTGATGTTGTGTACAGCATTGCCTCATCCTTTGACGAAGCCACACTGCCAGAGGGATTTGAAGCGAAAACCTATCAGTATAAAGGTACTGAGGTGATGGCTGGAAAAGGTCTTGAAAAAGACATCCTCTTATTGTATTTAAAAGATGAGGGCGGTAACGGCGGATTCTTTATCTATAATGAAGCAGCAGACAGCTGGTCTCAGTTTGTTGAGGTAAAAACCACTGAAAAAGCAGTTGTAATTATGCCTCTTGATACAGACACTGCGGCTCCGGAAGGCTTTAAAGAGCAGCAGATCGAAATTGATGGAATAAAGGTAACCGGCTGGGTTGCCGATTCGGAATCAAAGCCGGAATACTGTCTGTTCTATGGTATGAACTGGAATGGGGAAAAGAATTTCTACCGGTATGATCTTACCGAGAAGACCGTTCAGAGATATTTTGCTTCCGGAGTTACCAATGATAAATATGTGGAACTTGCCAAAACCTACAGCGATTTGCTTAAGGATTATCACTTGCAGTTCTATATATTAATCGCAATCAGCGTGCTGGCACTGGCATTACTGATCATTGTGATTTTCCTGATCAAAAGAGGCGGCGGATCGGATATAAGGCCATATGATTCCGGAGAACCGTTCCATGATACAAAGATGAAGGACGAGCCCGTAAGCCGCAGGGAAAGCAGAGCACAGGCTGCGCAGCCTGCAAACGTAAAGCGTTACAGCCGGGAGGAGTTCGACGAAAGAACGGACAGGAAGTCTTTATTCCGATTTTGAAGAAGATAGTATGGACAGGCCTGATACATTCATCCCCAAGACCCCTGCTTATGAGGAAGAGGATGATTTTATGGAAGAGTCCAGTCTGGAAGAGATGGAGCAGAACTTAGCGCCGAAAAAAAGGGTTCATCAGACTCAGCCAGAGGAACGGAAAGGCGAAACCAAAAGAAGCAGAGAAGTGAATGAAAATGACGATGATGACTTTGAGTTCATGGATCTTAATGACTAAATAATAAAATAAGTGAAAATACCAACGAGAGCGCCATGTTTTACAGGTGCTTTCGTTTTATTTATCATAAAATTTTAGATATTTTTTTCTAGAAAAGGGAAAAAGCTAGGCTCCTGTCAAGTCTCTTCTATTGAAAAGCCTAAATTGGTTTGATATAATAAATTTCTGAGATGAAAAGAAAATTTGCCATTTGAATACAGAGTTTTATATACTGGCATATATTATATATTGAAAAATGCATTATCGTGTGCTATTATGTGTATAACAGATATAACGAAAGATGGTGAAAAGATGATATTGCAAATTGATTTTAACAGTGAGGAAGCCATTTACATTCAGCTTCGGAACCAGATAATCATAGGAATCGCCACGGAAAGTATAAGAGAAGGAGACCCCTTGCCTTCCGTTCGCCAGATGGCCGATAATATAGGCATTAATATGCATACGGTAAATAAGGCGTACTCTGTTTTAAAACAGGAGGGATTTGTGAAACTGGACCGCCGGAAAGGAGCGGTTGTTTCCCTTGATGTAGATAAAATACAGGTTCTTGATGAGATGCGCAGGGATTTAAGCGTTGTATTAGCAAGAGGCATCTGCAAAAATATTTCGTGTGATGAGGTTCACCAGCTGGTTGATGAGATTTTTCAGTCATTTATGAAAAGCCAGAGATAACAGTGATTCCCTGGATTGGAGGTTCTATATGTTGTGCGAGAAGTGTAAGATTCGCGAAGCAAATATTCAATATACGGAAGTAGTTAATGGTGTGAAGAAAGAACACCATTTTTGTGCCCAATGTGCAAAAGAGATGGATTTTGGTGTGTATGCAGCTATTTTTGATGGGGAATTTCCTCTTGGCAAGCTGTTATCAGGTCTTCTTGGAATTGAAGATACCGAAAAAGGACCGGATAAACTGCAGCAGATTGCCTGTCCCACCTGCGGCACAAGCTACAGCGAGTTTGTAAAAGACAGCCGATTCGGCTGTGCAGACTGTTACAGCGTCTTTGGCCCGCTTATGGAGGACAGCATCAAACAGCTGCAGGGCAGTCTGATGCATACCGGAAAAACACCGGCTTTCCAAAGGATGGATCATGAAAGCCAGAATGAAGATTCAGATGAAGACGGATCTGACAGCAGCAGAAACGAACTCTACGAACTGGATGCCAGGTTAAAAGAAGCGCTTCGGTTTGAGGATTACGAGACTGCAGCAGTTTGCAGAGACCGGATAAAAGAACTGAGGAAAGGGAATGAAGGCAATGCTTAAATGGTATGAGCAGACTGACAACGGCAGATCTGGCGTAATAAGCAGCCGGATCCGCCTGGTCAGAAACTGGAAGGAATATAAATTTCCGTCTAAACTGGATGAAAAGGAAAGCAGCGAGATGATTCACCGCCTGGAATTTGGTTTAAAGGATTTGGGAGAGGAACTTTCAAGCCCCTTTACTTTTTCCATGCTGGGTGATTTAAACGAATTGGACCGGGTAGCACTGAAAGAAAGAAGGGCAATTAATTCTTCCATTGCTGACAAAAAGACCCCGGTAGGAATCCTGCTTTCAGAAAATGAAGCTACAGGGATTATTTTTAACGGAGATGATCATATCCGGATTCAGGCTTTAAAGACAGGTCTTCATCTGGAAGAGCTGTGGGAACAGGCCAGCAGCATTGATGATTACCTGAATGAACGTTTTCCATATGCATTTGATGACCGGTACGGTTATCTGACAGCGTTTCCCACCAATGTGGGAACAGGAATGAGAGCATCGGTCGTGGTACATCTTCCCATGTTGTCCCAGGGACGTAAATTTTCAAGTCTCATTGGAGAAATGGGCCGTTTTGGAGCGGCTATCCGAGGCGTCTACGGTGAAGGAGACGATAACTTCGGAGCTTTATATGAAGTATCCAACCAGAAAACACTGGGACAGACAGAACGGGAAATTATAGATACAGTAACAAAGGCCGCCATTCAGCTGACCAATCAGGAGATACAGATTAGAAAGTTATCCCTTCAGCGGCGCAAAGTAGAAAGAGAAGATGAGATCTATAAGTCTTACGGCGTGTTAAAATATGCCAGAAGACTTACTTCCAGAGATGCCATGATATTTTTGTCACAGATGATGGCAGGGCTGGAGGATGGTCTGATTCATACAAAGGAAGAGTTTAACGTTTATCGCCTGATGCTTGGCATCTGGCCGGCAGGTTTACAAAAGATTTCTGACCGTCCTCTGAATAAAGAGGAGCTTGATATGGCAAGGGCTGAATTCATCCGGAAGGAACTGCCGGAATTAAATTGACAGGAGGATTGCATTTATGATAGACAGATTTACGACAAAGGCCAGAACGGCCATTAATCTGGCAGAGCAGGCAGCAGGACGGCTGGGACACAGCTATGTGGGAACAGAGCATCTGCTTCTTGGACTGTTAGAAGAAGGCAGCGGTGTTGCAGCCAGAGTACTCATTGAAAACGGCGTCAGAGAAGATAAGGTTCTTGGTCTGATCAGCCAGCTGATTGCACCGGACCAGGCAGTGAGAGTGAGGGAAGACGGTGGCTATACTCCAGGAGCCAGAAGAGTTTTGGAAAACAGCTACCGGGAGGCAGTCCGTTTTAAAGCCAATTTAATTGGAACGGAGCATCTTCTTATTTCAATTATCCGTGACAATGACTGCGTTGCTTCCAGACTGCTCAATACCATCGGTGTCAGCGTTCAGAAGCTGTACATTGACGTATTAGCTGCCATGGGAGAGGACGCGCCTGCCAATAAAGAAGAGCTTATGAAGTCTCCCAAAGGAAAGGGAAGTACTCCGACTCTGGACAGCTATAGCCGCGACTTAACCGAGCTTGCAGTAAAAGGGAAGTTAGATCCCGTAATCGGAAGAGAATCCGAGATAACACGTCTCATTCAGATATTAAGCCGCAGAACCAAGAATAATCCATGTCTGATCGGAGAACCAGGAGTTGGAAAGACTGCAGTCGTGGAAGGACTTGCCCAGATGATCTCATCTGGCGAAGTGCCGGAGACAATTGCGGGTAAAAGACTTCTCACTCTGGATTTATCCGGTATGGTGGCTGGTTCGAAATACCGCGGGGAATTTGAAGAAAGAATTAAAAAAGTAATTGCAGAAGTAATTGAAGACGGAGAAGTGCTTCTGTTTATCGACGAGATTCATACCATTATCGGAGCCGGAGGGGCGGAGGGAGCAATTGATGCTTCCAATATTTTAAAACCGTCTCTGGCAAGAGGAGAATTACAGTTAATCGGTGCGACTACCATTGAAGAATATCGCAAATATATTGAAAAGGATTCAGCTCTGGAACGGCGTTTTCAGCCAGTTAAGGTGGAAGAGCCTTCTGAAGAAGCGGCAGTTGGTATTTTAAGAGGCTTAAAAGGCAGATATGAGGATCATCATAAGGTAATGATTACAGATGACGCCATAAAAGCAGCTGTTAAATTATCTTCCCGCTATATCAATGACCGTTTTCTTCCGGATAAGGCTATTGATGTAATTGATGAGGCCTCTTCCAAAGTCCGCCTTGCTACCTTTACAGAACCCTCTGAGATCAAGGAACTGGAGGCAGAGATTGAACTTTTAGAGGATCAGAAGGAAGCCGCCATTAAGTCAGAGGCCTATGAGAAGGCTGGCGCAATTAAGAAAAAGCAGGAGAAAAAGCGGGAAAAGATTGACAAAATCCGTGATAAATGGCAGAAGGAAAAAATCTCTAATACTCCCACAGTTGATGAAGGGGAGATTGCAGATGTTGTATCAACCTGGACAAAGATTCCGGTAAAGAAACTGGAAGAGGGGGGAAAGTGAGCGCCTGAGGAATTTAGAGTCCATTCTTCATGAACGGGTAATCGGTCAGGAAGAGGCTGTAACGGCAGTGGCAAAAGCCATAAGAAGAGGCAGGGTAGGTCTTAAAGATCCCAAACGCCCCATTGGCTCGTTCCTGTTCCTGGGACCCACCGGAGTGGGAAAAACAGAGCTTTCCAAAGCTCTTGCAGAAGCCATGTTTGGCATGGACAGTGCTCTGATCCGTGTTGATATGTCTGAATATATGGAGAAGCACAGCGTCTCCAAGATTATAGGCTCTCCGCCAGGATACGTAGGATATGATGAAGGCGGTCAGTTAAGTGAAAAGGTCAGAAGAAACCCCTACTCCGTAATTCTCTTTGACGAGATTGAGAAGGCTCACCCTGATGTATTTAATATTCTTCTTCAGGTTCTTGATGACGGTCATATTACGGATGCACAGGGAAGAAAGATTGACTTTAAAAATACTGTAATAATTATGACTTCCAATGCAGGAGCAGAAAATATCATATCCCCGAAACGTCTGGGCTTTGGTGCTGCAGCCGATGAAAAGGCAGATTACAAGCTTATGAAGGACCGGGTTATGGAGGAAGTCAAGAAGCTGTTTAAACCGGAGTTTGTGAACCGTATCGATGAAATCATTGTGTTCCATCCGTTAAACAAGACTCATATGAAAGATATTGTAACGATTATGATGAAAGATATCATGAAACGTACTTCCGAACAGATGAGCATTACAATTGAAATTGATGAGGCAGCCAAGGACTATCTGATTCAGAAAGGTTACGATGAAAAATACGGCGCGAGACCCTTACGGCGTACCATTCAAAGCAGCTTAGAGGATAAGCTTGCGGAAGAAATCCTTTCCGGAACGGTAAAAACAGGTGATACAGTTATGATTACGGCTGGTGAGGATGGACTTAAATTTTCTGTAAGAGAGCTGATAAACAGCTAGCCATTTCTCAGCAATTCGTGTATAATAGCTACAAGCGAAAGGATCTTTTTCTTCGCCAACAGGGATAAGTAAAGAAAATACTAGGAGGGCAAACCAATGCCGGTAATTGAAGAATTAATCCGCACAGAACAGAACGGTACAATTAGCTTTGGTAATTACAAATTAGAAACAAAGTCAAAATTACAGGATTTTGAGCACGAGGGTGATTTATATAAAGTAAAGACATTTTATGAGATAACCAAGCTTGAACGTAACGGCATGTTTGTATACGAATCTGTACCAGGAACTGCAGTGGAGATGTTTGCAGTATCTGATGACGGCGTGGAATTTGAAGTAGAAGGCGATAAGGATGCCCAGCTGACAGTTCAGCTGGCAGAAGATACCGAATATGAAGTGTTTGTCAATGGTGCAGCAGCAGGCGGCATGAGAACCAACATGAGCGGGAAACTGTCAGCCAGTGTGGAACTGAATGAAGGAACACCAGTAAAGGTAACGATCAGAAGAAAGTAATGTAGCTTAAGTCCGGGTCCGGCTCTTTTTCAAAAGAGATTCGGATCCGGATTTTTTGTCTGACCAGGAGGAACCTATGGCAAAAGGAAAAACAACAGCATTTTTTTGCAAGGAATGTGGTTTTGAATCAGCAAAATGGCTTGGCCAGTGTCCGGGCTGCCGGGAATGGAATTCATTTGTGGAGGAACCCGTGGCCAAAGCGGAGGCTTCTGGAAAACGGGGGCTTTCAGGCACTGGGTCTGGCGGAGTGACAGGCGTAAAAATAAAACCTGCCAGACTGTCTGAAATCCAGCTTGACGAACAGGACCGTATGAAAACGGGATACGAAGAGCTGGACCGGGTATTGGGCGGCGGCGTGGTAAGAGGGTCCCTGGTTTTAGTTGGAGGAGACCCGGGAATCGGAAAATCCACTCTTCTTTTGCAGGTATGCAGGAATCTGGCATTTGCAGAGAAGAAAGTTTTATACATATCAGGAGAAGAATCCTTAAAGCAGATTAAACTGCGGGCAAACCGCATTGGGGAAGTAAAGGGGGGATCTGCTGTTTTTATGTGAGACGAATTTAGATCTTATAGAAGCTGCCATACAGGAGGAACAACCGGATGTAGTGATTATTGACTCCATTCAGACCATGTTCCGGGAAGAAATATCATCTGCTCCAGGCAGTGTAAGCCAGGTAAGGGAATCCACCAATCTGCTGATGCAGATCGCCAAGGGAAAGGGAATAGCCATATTTATTGTTGGACATGTAACAAAAGAAGGCGTTGTTGCAGGTCCAAGAGTGCTGGAACATATGGTGGATACCGTTCTTTATTTTGAAGGAGAGAGAAGTGCATCCTACCGGATCATCCGGGGAGTTAAAAACCGGTTTGGCTCTACCAATGAAATCGGTGTGTTTGAAATGATTGAAAGCGGACTTGCGGAAGTGAAAAATCCCTCTGAATTCATGTTAAGCGGAAGACCGGAAGATGCTTCTGGAGCAGTGGTGGCCTGTTCCATGGAGGGAACCAGGCCAATTATGATTGAAGTACAGGCTCTGATTACCCCAACAGCCTTCGGTATGCCAAGACGAACAGCTGCTGGCACAGATTATAACCGTGTGAATCTTCTGATGGCAGTTCTGGAGAAGAGAGGACACTATGATCTGTCTCATTTTGATGCTTATGTCAATATCACCGGCGGACTCCGAATGAATGAACCTGCGCTGGATCTGGCAATTCTTATGGCGATTGTCTCCAGTATGAAGGATCGGGCCATTGATTCCAAAACCATCATATTTGGTGAGGTGGGATTATCCGGAGAAGTAAGAGCAGTTTCCATGGCACAACAGAGGGTAAATGAAGCAAAGAAACTGGGATTTCATACCTGCATCCTGCCAAGGATTTCCCTGGATAAGATGGGGGCTGTTGATGGGATTAAGCTGATCGGTGTAGATAATGTAAGAGAAGCGATTGCTGGAATTTCGAATTAAGAAGAAAATGGCGTTAAGGGCAGCGGTTTGTATCTGCATTGCAGTTACTAAAATCTGCCCTTTTTTGTCATATAATAACAGAAAATGACAAAAAATATAATAATACAGCCAAATATTCATATATAACCAGACGCTTTGGTCTGCTAAAATATAACTATCATGCAACATCAAAAATGATAGTCTACAAGGAGGATGTATTATGAGAAAAATGTATTTGAAGCGGGTTTCTGCTCTTTTACTCGCTGGTCTGATGGCTGCTACTGCCACCGGATGTTCAAAAGGCAGCAAAGAAGAAACCACCGTGGCAGCAACCGAGGAGACCACAAAAGCGGAGGTAAAGGAATCAGAAAGCCAGAGCAAGCAGGCTGCGGGAGGGGGGATGCCGTAACACTGCGACTGGTACATTATATGGGAGAGCAGTCCAAACGAGATGCACTGGATGCCATGCTGGAAGCATTTAAAGCAGAATATCCCAGCATCAACGTTGAAGTAGAGGTAGTAGCCTCCTCTTCCTATGTTGCAACTTATAAAAACTACATAGCAGCAGGAGAAGCTCCTGATATTATGTTTGGAAAACCACAGACCATGAAAGAATTCGTAGATGGTGGATATTTCATGGACCTTTCCAATGAAGAGTGCATGAAAAATGTACTTCCTATGTTAAAAGATGAATGTACTGTAAACGGAGGCGTTTACGGCTTCCCTATGGATGCACAGGTAAAGGCATGCTTCTATAATAAAAAGATGTTTAAAGAAGCGGGTGTTGAGGTTCCGAAGACCAGAGAAGAATTCTTTAAGGTAGCTGATACTTTCAAAGAAAAAGGAATTAACCCCTTTATTCATCCATACAATTTCATTCATGGTGTATTCCATGAGTTAGATTCTTTCTTTACTTCTATGGCTGTTGGTACCGATAATAAGACAGTCTGGAAAGATTCCCAGGAAGGAACCAAAGAATTATCTGATAATGCAGTGGTGAAAGACGCAATGGAGATGTTCTCCAAGTTTGCATCCTATAAAGATGCGGGAGATACCGCTGTTGACCAGACACAGGGTATTCAGAACTTCGCAGCAGGTCAGAGACCGATGTACATGAACGGCGGATGGCTCATGGGCGATGTAATGGCTGCAAGCCCTGATGGAGAATTTGGTATGTTCCCAACTCCATGGTCCGATAAACCGGAGGATAATAAGCTTTGGGTTGGTATTGACGATGTATTTGTTGTATCTTCCCAGACCGAGCATAAGGACGAAGTAATGGCGTTACTGAGCTTCTTCGCCAATGAGCAGTCTTCCCAAGATCTGGATGGAGACAGCAAAGCTTATGACAAGCAATGTAAATGTGTCAACGGATGATTCCGATGAATTCATTAAGGAAATCAAATCTTATATCGATAACGATATGATAGTATCTAAGAGTCAGGTTCCGGATTATACATCTGAGTACAGCACCGCGTTCCGCACCAAACTTCAGGAATTTGTCACATTAGATGACAGCAAGCGTGATGTTACCAAGTTACTCCAGGACATTGATTATGAGATCGCATCCATTCGACAATAGTTTTTGAAGTGATGACATAAAATCAGAAAGTCAGGGTGGCAGTGTAGCGGGAGCTATATGACTCCCTGACTTTTCTATATCCAAGTTGGAGGCAGTATGAACCGAAAAATGAAAAAACAGCTTCAGGAGTTTACTTTTATTATGCCAGCCCTGGTTATGTTTGCAATCTTTGTAGCATATCCGTTTTTGCAGGGGTTTCCCATCTCTTTTACCAAATGGGATGGAATGAGTCCAAACAAGGCATATGTGGGACTTAAAAATTACATCAGAATTTTTCAGGATGGAAATGTAATGAATGCCGTTAAGAATACATTGCTGTTTACGGCCGTTACAATGGTTTTTTCCAATCTGCTCGGTCTGCTGTTTGCCCTGATGATATCAAAGAAATCAAAACTGAATAATGTTTTGAGAACCTGTATTTTTATGCCTTACTGCCTCAGTCTTGTGCTTTCCTCTTATATCTGGCGGTATGTGTACAGTGATGTGTTTTATGACAAATTTGGAATAGCCAGCCCCCCTTGGAAGCACAACGTGGGTTATGATCGGTCTTGCAGTGATATCTGTATGGCGGGATGCAGGGTACTGCATGGTGGTATACATTGCAGCAATTCAGGGAGTATCGAAAGATTATTATGAGGCGGCAGAGTTAGAGGGAGCCACATCCTGGCAGAAATTTAAAGCAATCACATTCCCCATGATTGCTCCGGCAGTCACTGCTAATTTTACTCTTTTACTTGCATGGGGAATGAAGGTATTTGATTATCCCATGGCAGCAACCGCAGGCGGTCCCGGGAGGGCGTCGGAAACGGTGGCAATGTTAATTTACAACAACTTGTTTACATACTTTAAAGCAGGCTACGGACAGGCGATTGCGGTGGTATTTACCATATCCATTTTTGTAGTCAGCACGCTGGTTTCAAAAACCTTAAGAGCCAGGGAGGTGGAGATCTGATGAATAAAAAACAATTGAACTTTTTGTCTGTCATTGTAAAACTGGCAATGACACTGCTTGTGATCAGCCCGTTTTATATTGCCCTGATCTATTCTGTAAAATCCAAGCAGGAGATGGTAACAGACCGTCTGGCATTTCCAAAAACCATTCACTGGGACAATTTTACCAGAGCCATTGAAACTTCTAATTTTGGCCTGGCACTGAAAAACAGTCTGGTTACAACTGTACTGGCAGTTATATTCATAACACTGATCTGTACCATGGCTTCTTATATCATTGCCAGAAAAAACAACCGGTTTTATAATTTGATCTATTATCTTTTTGTGGGCGCCATGATTATTCCGTTTCAGTCTATTATGACTCCGCTCTACATTGATATGACCAGATGGAAGCTGTTAAATACGCTTCACGGCTTTATTTTTGCAAAGATTGGTTTTCAGATTGCATTTACAGTGCTGCTGGTATCAGGTTTTGTAAAAAGTATTCCAAAGGAATTAGAGGAAGCTGCTTCTATTGACGGTGCAGGCATGTATTCCGTCTTCTTTCAGATTGTATTTCCTCTGATGAAACCTATAGTTTTAACATCCATCGTATTAAACGCACTGAATGTATGGAACGATTTTCAGATGTCTTTGACGTTACTTCAGCAGAAACAGGTACGCAACATCCCCCTGACCCAGTATTTCTTCTTTGGTGAGAACAGCATTGAACTGGGGCTGGCATTTGCCCTCTTTATTCTTTCAGTCATACCCATATTAGCGTTATATTTAATGCTGCAAAAATATATTATCGGGGGCATTACCCAGGGTGCGGTGAAAGGTTAAGCTGGTTAAATCTGCCTATGATCCGGCGTTGACATTCTTTTGCCAAGTTGCTATAGTGGGAAAAGACGAGGGGGTTATATTATGGAATCTGCAGAAGAACGCATCCGGTTCAGGAAGACGCTTTATTTTAAAATGATTGCAGTGACGGCACTGCTGGGACTTACATTTCTGGTTGCTCTCATTTGTATTTACCACGTGACATGCAAATGGTTTAAGACAGAACTCACCTATCAGTCCGACACATTAACGGAACAAATTTGCAGGAATGTTGATATCTCTTTGACAGAACTAATGGAGGGTACCATCCCTTTAACGGCAACCAATCAGCGTCTGGCTCCCATGCTTCGGACGGTTACAGGACCGGATAAATCAGATGACCCGTTTTTTAAAACCCAGATTAAGAAAACAGCTGGAAGAAATGCTTAGTACCAATTACGACATCAACTGGGTGTCTGTAATCGATCGTTCCGATACCGTTTATCTGGCATGCCGGGACAGCAGACCCAGGGAGGGAAGACCCAGCGAAGAATCTGTGCTGAAGCTGTATTATGATAACAAAGAGGATGTGTCTCATCGCCCGGGCAATACCATATGGACAAGGAGTGTCAATGATGACGGAATTGTCTTAATGCGTTATTTATTCGATGAGACTACCATGAGATTCAGCGGCTGTGTGATTGCAGAGCTTAAAAATACTGTTTTAAAAGAGATTTTCCAGGATATAGACAGCAGTAAAGTGGGAAATTTTGCTCTTTATGATATAAATGGAAATCTTTTATTTACCACCAATGAAAATGATTATTTAAAAACAGGAGCAGACCACAGAGAAAAAAAGGACAATTTTTTATATGCAGAATATCAGGTCAGCCGTGGAAGAATCAAGATTGCCCATGAGGTAGATCTAAAGGCAAAGAATAGCCGGTTTTCCGATTTGCTTTATTTTGTATCTTTCATTGGACTCTTTATCTTTGTACTGATTATCATTTTTTTGTGGCTGATGTTTGGTAATATGGCAGGCAATCTCCGGATTCTTTTAAGCAATATTACACGCGTATCAAGAGGTGACTTTGAACTGGAACCCACATCGTTTTCAAAAGGCGATCAGATGGACCTTATCTCAGAACACATCAGTCAGATGGCGGGCAACATACAGTCTTTGATGGCTCAGATCAGCAGTGCAAAGGAGATTCAGCAGCAGAATGAATATAAGCTGCTGGAGTTTCAATATCATGAGCTGCAGGCTCAGATCAATCCTCATTTCCTGTTTAATATACTTCAGTCCATTCATGGAATTGCGCAGATTAACGGAGATAAGCAGGTAAGCAGACTGATCGGTCTGCTGGCGAGATTTCAGAAGAAACATAGAGCGAAGCAAGAATACCTGCACGTTAAATGCAGAGATGGAATACATAAAAAATTATACAGAGCTTTATAAGAATATTTATCCAGACAGGCTGGAAGTGGAGTGGCAGGTAGATGATTCACTTCTTGATATGATGGTACCCAGTTGTATTTTACAACCGATTGTAGAAAATTCACTGGTTCATGGGATGGAGCCCAAGATTGGACTTTGTACAATCCGTATTTCCGTTTATAGTGAGGAAGAAAGACTTGTTATAAGAGTATGGGATAATGGTCTTGGCATTCCTGCAGAAAAGCTTGTAACACTGTTTGAGAGCAATGAAGTGAAAAAACGGATCGGAATTAAGAATGTAAAGGATCGGATTCAGCTGATGTATGGACCTGATTACGGTGTATGGATCGAATCAGAGTATCTTCATTATACAGAAGTCAGACTGGAGTTTCCTTTGGTATAGTAAGGGGAGGGGGAACGTTATGTACTCGGTAGTAGTGATAGATGATAATAAAATAGCAGTAACAGCAATTGTGAAAGCCACCAACTGGGAAGCATTTCATTGTCAGGTGACAGGAGTGGCTTATGACGGGATTGCAGGTCTGGAACTGATTCATAAAAAGAATCCGGATATTGTAATCATCGACATACAGATGCCGGGATTTAACGGGCTGGATATTATAGAAAAGATCAAGCAGCAAAGACAGGACATGCAGTTTATTATTATATCCGGATACAATCAGTTTGAGTATGCGCAGCGGGCGATCCGGTATGGGGCCAGCGATTTTCTCTTAAAACCGGTGATGACGGAAGAGATGGAACAGGCGCTTGAAAAGGCAGTAGGAGCACTTATGAAGAAAGAACGGTTTGCAGCAGAAAAAACGCCGGATACCCTGGAGGAGCGGATCCGTTTTATCAGACAGAAAAGCCAGGAGTATTCAACCGCAGTTTCAGAGGCACTGGATTACGTAGATAAGCATATTAATCATAATATTTCTCTGGGAAATATTTGTCGGGAGCTGTTAATATCCACCTCTTATTTCAGTAAATGTTTTAAAAAAGAGACAGGGGTTGGATTTGTCAATTACGTCACCATGGTAAAAATGGAAAATGCCAGAATTCTTCTTAAGAACCCACAGAACCGGGTGAATGAGGTGGCACATATGCTGGGATACCGGGATTACTCCTACTTTTTCCAGGTGTTTAAAAAACAATTCGGCTATGCACCTAGTGATATCAAACTTTACAGTAAGTGAGAAAAAAGGAGATTTCAATGAATATGCCTGAAAATAAAAGAAATATACCCTCTGTTCTGACTTGCATGGATGGAACAGAGGTGACAGATTGGGAAATTTGGATGACAAAACGCAGACCAGAGCTGCTTGAGCTGTTTAAGAACGAGGAATACGGTCGTTTGCCAGATGTAAGCGATATGGAACTTCATATCCGGGTTGCTGATTCCAGGCAGTCTGAGGAGATTCTTCAGGGTAGGGCGGTGAGAAAAACTGTGGAGGTTTTAGCTGTCCGCAAGGGAATTCATTTTAGCTTCTGTTTCGTTGTATTCATTCCTACAGGTGCCATAAAGCCAGTGCCTGCATTTGTGACCGTATGCAATCGCGGGATCAAGGACAGTGACCCTGCAAGACATTTTTTAAGCCCCTTTTATCCGGTTGAGACCATAATTTCCAGAGGATATGCCTGTGCTGCCTTTCGTACCCAGGAGGTCTCCCCTGATTATGAGGAAGGCTTTACAACTGGATTTTCAAGACTGTTTCCTGAGTATGTAACCAACAGGCCTGACGATGCATGGGGGGCAATCACTGCCTGGTCCTGGGCAGCAAGCCGGATCATGGATTACTTTGAAACAGAGCCTTTGATCGATGAGAGAAGAGTGGCACTGGTGGGACACTCCAGGGGCGGGAAAACGGCTCTTTGTGGGGCTGCCCAGGACGAACGCTTTGCTATGGCTGTCAGCAGCTGTGCAGGAAACAGCGGAGATGCGCTGTCCAGAGGAGCAAAGGGGGAGAGGATTAAAGATATTTTAACCCGCTTTCCATACTGGTTTAGTAAGAATTATCAAAAGTACATAGATAAAGAAGAAACACTTCCTTTTGACCAGCATATGCTGCTGGGGCTAATCGCCCCAAGGCTGATCTATACCTCTTCCAAGACCTTTGATAAATGGGCAGACCCGGAGGGGCAGTTTGAATCTCTGGTGCAGGCAGACCCGGTATATCGCCTGTTTGGAATTGAGGGACTGGAGACCAATAAAAAGCCTTTGCCAGAGCAGCCGCTTTATCAGGGAAGGATCGGGCATCATTATAAGACAGGAGATCACGATATGGATGAATATGACTGGAATTGTTATTTAAATTATGCGGATATTCATCTTTAATAAGCAGCAAATAAAAAAATATTACATACAAAACAGGATGATAATCTGATTTTGAGGATTTTCATCCTGTTTTGTGGATGATAAGAAAACTCATAAATTAGATTGAGAAAAACGATATTATAAGTATGACACAATGTTTAATTAAATAAATTTATTCTGATTATAAAACAATTATATAAATTATTTGTAAAGTAAAGTAACAAAAAAGTCGCCTTAATGGAGGAAATATGAAATATAAGGAAAAAAGTGGTGCAGTTACAATTATAGGGGAAAATGTTTTACCTGTTAAAGTTTGTGATATAAAAAATGGCAGACCTAAAGTTAAACGATCAGAAACAGAGGATTATTATGAGTTTATACTTATCTATTCACTATTTCATCGAGTTAAAAAAAATATGATAAAAAAACGCTTAAAGAGATCAAATAGTTTTTTACGGCAATGGCTTTCTGCTTCAGCAGGAGGCTGTTTTTTGTAATGCGGATTATGCCCCACGATTCAATCTCTAAAAAGTGGGGCAGTTTTGCTCTGATTATGATGGTTAACCCAAAGACTCCCTTCTACTATAATAGTATTACTAAAGTAAGAAGCAGGAGGAAATGTGGACTATGAGATCATTACCATCTGGAAAAACTCCAAGAAGCACGGTCCAGAGCCGCAGATTGTTCTATTGCATTCTACCATTTATCATTCTATGTTTTCTATTTTCTTATTTCCCGCTTTATGGCTGGATTTACGCATTTTTTGACTACAAGCCTCCGTTAAAGCTGTCACAATGTGACTTTGTTGGCTGGAAATGGTTCAAGACCCTGTTTGCTAACAAGACGCAGATCGGGCAGATGATACAGGTTATGAAAAATACCTTTGCAATGAGTCTTCTTGGTATTGCAACTTCTATTCTGCCCATGGGATTTGCAGTTTTTCTAAACGAAATACAATGCAAGTGGTTTAAAAATCTGGTTCAGACGCTGACAACTCTGCCGAATTTCATCAGCTGGGTGCTAGTATACTCGGTGGCGTTTTGCCTGTTTACTGACAGCGGAATGATCAATAACTTTTTGTTTAGCCACGGTATGATTCAGGCACCGGTTAAATTTCTTGACAGTGATGCCCATACGTATCTATGGATGACGATGTGGAATCTTTGGAAGGGGCTTGGCTGGGGAGCCATCATGTATCTGGCTGCAATTGCAGGGATTGACCCCGAGCTTTACGATGCGGCCCGTGTGGATGGAGCCAATCGGTTCCAGCTGATGAAACGCATTACGGTTCCATGTCTGCTTCCCACGTTCTTTGTATTGTTAATGCTGTCAATCGCCAATTTTTTAAATAACGGTATGGACCAGTATTACGTATTTCAGAATTCTTTTAATAAGACACATATCCAGGTACTGGATCTTTACGTATATAACGTGGGTATGACAGGCAGCAGCTTATCACTGGCAACTGCCATCAGTATGCTTAAGAGTCTGGTCAGTGTCACCCTGCTGCTTACTGTGAATTTTGTTTCCAAAAAAACCAGAGGTGAGGCCATTATTTAGGAGGGAAGAGCCGTGACAGTAAGAGAAAGAATTTTTCACATCGTCAATTATCTGATGTTCGGAATCATCACACTGATTTGTGCATATCCGTTTTATTACATGATTATCAATACCATCAGCGCCAATGATTTAAGTGCCAACGGATTCATTAATTTCCTGCCAAAAGGATTCCATCTGGAGAACTACAAACAGGTGCTGGGGCTGCGTGGACTTTCTGCAGCTGCTGTGGTTTCTGTTGCCAGGACGATTTTAGGAACTGCATGTACCGTGTTCGCCTCGGCATATTTAGGCTTTCTGTTTACACAGGAGAAAATGTGGCACCGGAAATTCTGGTATCGTTTTTTTGTGATTACCATGTACTTTAATGCAGGTCTGATTCCCATGTTTATTACCATGAAGACACTCCATCTGACCAATTCATTCTGGGTGTATGTGATCCCCACCATCATACAGCCGTTCTATATTATACTGGTTAAAACTTATATTGAGTCAATTCCAAAATCTCTGCAGGAAGCAGCGGAAATTGACGGGGCTGGGATCCTTACTGTTTTTGCAAAAATTATTCTGCCAGCAGCTCAGCCGATTATGGCAACTGTGGCCATTTTTGCAGCGGTTTCCCAATGGAATTCGTTTCAGGATACGCTAATCTATGTAACGGATCAAAGATTGTATTCTCTGCAGTATCTGTTATATACATACATTAATCAGGCCAGTTCCCTGGCGGCAATGGTGAGAAGCGGAGGGACAGGTGCAATCAGCGGGGCAGTTCTTGCCAGCAGGCAGACGCCATCCTCCATACGAATGACGGTTTCGGTAATTGTGGTGCTTCCGATTTTATTTATTTATCCCATATTCCAAAGGTTTTTTGTAAAAGGAATTATGATTGGTTCTATAAAAGGTTAAGGAGGAGAGGTAAGATGAGAAAGAAACAGATCAGTGTGATCCTGTGTGCAGTCCTGGCTGTCATCGCTGTATTAGCTGGGTGCAAAAAAGAGGCGTCTGTAGAAAATACGACAGGCAACAGCAGCTATGATAAATTAATTACAGTGGATGTATTTGATACGCTTGCAAATTATCAGGGAATCCAGAGCGGATGGTTTGCAAAAGTTGTAAAAGATAAATTCAATATGGAATTAAATATCATTGCTCCCAATGTGGCAGGCGGGGGAGATACCTTGTTCCAGACACGTTCCGCAGCTGGCAATTTAGGAGATTTAATAATTACTAAAACCGAGAGCGGCCGTTTTGAAAATATGGTAAAAGCCGGACTTTTAATGGATATGGCTCCGCTTTTAAAAGATAAAATATATATAAAAATTATGAAGATGCAATTTTAAATATGAATAAGGGGTTGGTGAAGGAGGGCATTTATGCCATTCCCAGTGAAATTTCCAGTCAATCCCCCAAAGTATCCGCAGAAGGAATTGAGCCGCTGGTGGCACCCTACCTTCGCTGGGACGGATACAAGGCAATCGGTTACCCTGAAATGAAAACACTGGAAGACATGATACCTGTGATGAAGCAGCTGCAGGAGCAGATACCTAAGAGTGATTCTGGTAAGAAAACTTATGCCCTTTCTCTGTTTAAGGATTGGGATGACAGCATGATGGTGATTGCCAAGAATTATGCCTCTTTATATGGTTATCAGGAAATAGGGTTTGTAATGGAAAAATACGATGGAAGTGACTTCCAGAATATCGTTGATTCAGACAGTTATTATGTAAAAGCGCTGCATTTTCTCTTTAATGCCAATCAGGAAGGGCTGATCGATCCGGAATCCACAACTCAGAACTATGATATTTTGTCGGATAAATACCGTGATGGACAGGTGCTTACCTCCTTATGGTCCTGGCAGGGGCAGAGCTACTATAATACACGGGAACGAAAGGAAGAAGGAAAAGGCATCATGCCTGCTTTCATTGAAGACATGGCACCTTATACCGATGGCTGTTATTCTATGGGGAACGGTAAGGCCGTTATTGCCATCGGCAGTCAGACGAAAGACCCGGAGCGCCTAGCAGATTTTATCGATTGGATGTATTCTCCGGAGGGAATGGAACTGTTAGGGCAGGCAAACGGCGCCGCAGGTCCCAAGGGACTGACCTGGGAGATGAAAGACGAAAAGGCAGTTTATACGGATTATGGCTGGAAGGCTCTTCCTAACAATGATGTGCCCGTGCCGGAAGAGTGGGGAGGCGGCAGCTGGAAGGACGGTGTGAGCGCTTTGAATTATAAACCGTTAGCATTGGTGGATACGGACCCACTGACGAATGAGCCTTATTTAACCACGATGTGGAGTTCTGTGCTTGAGATGAATGATACACCGCTGGATACTGACTGGCAGACGTATGCACAAGGGGCAAAAAACAACCATTGAATTACTGGAAAAGAAAGGAGCTCTTGCGGTAGCACCAGGCACTTCCTATATTCAGCCGAAGGAGAGCTCCGACATCACAACGCTGCGGGGACAGTGCAAGGCAGTAATTGTGGATGATTCCTGGAAAATGGTCTTTGCAGCAGATGAGGCCGAATTTGATTCTGCGTTACAGCATATGCAGGATACAGTGGGAGGTCTGGGCTATGATCGGGTGCTGGAAGTGGATTTAAAGAATGCAAAAGACCGGGCAGCTGCCAGAAAAACCGCAATGGATGAGTATAACCGGCGCAGCAATTAAAAAATGGTTCACGGGGCGGACATTTTTATGTCTGCTCCGGTTTGCGTTCTCCGGTATTCTGCTGGGCTGATACCCGTATATTTCCTGAACTTTTTATGAAAATAATCCACATTTCCGTATCCCACCAGTTGGGCGATTTCATAGACTTTATAACGATCGTCCATTAAAAGGCGCATTGAGTTTTCGATACGTATTTCATCTAACCAGGCGTTAAAACTCCTTCCTGTGGTTTTTGTGAAGACTTTTCCCAGATAGGAACTGTTGTAGCCAAACAGCTCTGCAATGATGCCCAGCTTTAAATTCTCCTTATAATTATTGCGGATATATTGAAGGATATTATCCAATATACTGTCCCGGGTGGGAGAGCCAATGGCATTCATACACATCTCAAACTGGAGAGCAAAGTAATCCAGAATTTCATAAAGATAATATTTCTCTTCAATTGTGTTAATAATGGCTGCGTTATTAGGAAACATTGTTTCACGATTCCCATAAGCGTAAATACTGGATTTTACCTGTATCATAATATCGGCCAGATAGTGTCTGATGCTGGATATTTCCAAGTCAGAGCAGTAGAAAACCTGACGGAGATGATCCAAAACTTCCAGCATCATACAGCGGTTCCCAGACTGTATGTAGTTGGAAATCTGTTGTGAATATGTATTTTCCGTATTAAAAACGGTTTCCTGAGACTGGAATCTGTGGGGGATATCTTTATAACACAGTACATGCTGGTTAAAACTGCAAAAGAAGCGCCTTTTCATAAGCTGCTGTGCATCATAGTAAGAAATATGAATTTGTTCAATGGAACAGACCGGACGCCCGTACGTAAGAAATAAGGCATCCAGTGGAGAACCTTTCTGGGGGTGGTTTATGTAGCGGTCTGCAAGTTCTTCAAATCGTTTAAGAGCAAAATCCCCCTTTAAAAGAATGACGTTATGGTTTTCAATCCGGATATAGTCCAGAGAATTGTGGTTATGGTTTGCCAGACGCAGGATTCCGGCAAAATCCCAGGTGGACTGTGAGCATTCCTGCTGATAGCTGGTATAGAGAACAACCTGATAAACAGAGGCTTCTAATTGCAGATCATGGCAGTCAGGCAGTGGGTAAGAGGCCTGATTACTAAGAATGTCATGTAAAATAGATTCTCTCGCCCGATTTCGGTACTGAACCAGCCTTTCTTGTTTTTTTTGCTCCTCTGTGAGAAGCGCTCTGGCGTTCAGCACTGCTTTTTCCAGCTCTTCTTCGTCAATTGGTTTTGTGAGATAACTGGTAACGCCAAAGCTCATGGCTTCCTGGGCAAAAGTGAAATCTGAAAAAACCACTGATAATGATAAATATACCAGCAAAGCCCTCCTCTTTTGCAATCCTCACTACTTCCAGCCCGCTTAAACGCGGCATGCGGATGTCCATCAGCACAATATCAGGCTTGAGTCTGCGGATCTGATTCAGAGTATCCTGACCATTTTTCCTTCGCCGCATATGGTAAAGCCAAGTAAGGACCAGTTTAGAAGGCAGCGAATGCCTTCTCTTACATCTATTTCATCATCAGCAATTAGAAGCTTCATAATTTAAGTCCCTCCCATATATTTTTGTGCGGGTATTACCATTGTTACCAGGGTTCCCATTGATTTCTTTGATTTGATGTCCAGACCAAATTCAGATCCATAGTAAAGCTGGATTCTCTGATTGATATTATAAAGACCGATCCCGTGGGAAGAGTCGCAGGGGGGCTGACCGATCCCCAGGTTGATCTGCTCCAGTTCCTTTGCAGTCATTCCGCAGCCGTTATCAAATATCTGAATGCGCAGTTTTTCCTCTCTCAGGCAGATCTTCACAATGATTTTCCCGTTCTGTTCTACATCCTCCAGTCCATGAAGGAGTGCATTTTCAACAATTGGCTGTAAGAGCAGGGGGATAATCTGGTAATCCTGGAGATTTAATTCATGGTGTTTTTTCAGGAAATAATTGACCCGGTCATGAAATCTTAATTTCTGAATACCCAGGTAAGTCTCGATGTAATCCAGCTCCCCAGCAAGGGAAGTGACGGAAGTAGTGGTATTTTCCAATACATAGCGCATGGATTTACCTAAGAGTTTAATTCCATTTGCTACTTCTGTGTTGCCGGCTTTCAGTGAGCGCATGCGTATGGTTTCCAGTGTATTGTAAAGAAAGTGGGGATTGATCTGTGAAGAGAGCATTTTAAATTCCATTTGCTGCTGTTTATTAATTAAGTCCTGAGTTTTAAGCTGCGCCTGATAAAATGAAGTCTCTTTTTTTAGAATCTCATGTATCATCAGCTTCAGATCAAAAAATACATCAGAGATTTCATCTGTGCCGTGGAAACTGTCTGTAATTTCGTAGTCTCCCTGGCTGGCTTTGTGCATGCTTTCCCGAAGTGTAACAATACGGAGGCTGAAATAATGAGAGAATACACAAATAAATACACTGGTTATAATGAGGACCATACTCAGTATTACGATATAAATGCCGGTAATCCGATTAAGATATGGATAACCTTCATAGCTTAAGGAGGCCATATAAAAGTTGTCCTCACAGTAGAACGCAGAGAGTGATGAAATGGTGCCGATGACGATTTCATTATCCAACTTAATATTCCCTGAATACGTGCCAGTTCCTCCAGTATCATAACCGTATCCCTCTAGTCCGGCAGTTTTTGCCTGCTTGTCACTGGTATAGAATATGCCTTCGTTATTAAGCCATATGACGGTATGCATGGAACTGTTTTCAATGCGGTTTCGGATATGATTGCTGCTGACTGTAAGCTTTAAAATGGCATAGCTGTGATTCTTTGGCAGAAAGATGCGGGTATATAGGCATAGATTTTGCGTCTCCGTACCATATCGCTTGCTTTTCTCCAGTTCCTCTGTCCAAAAAGGGGTCACGGAGGAACAGGCACGCTTAAACCATGGTTGTTTCTGGTTGGTGTCCGTAAAGGGATGAATGTGCGTGCTGTCTGCAATGGTGGGATTCCAGGTATACACGTCAATGCTGCGGAGTGAGGCGTCACCAGAAAGAAGTGTTTCAATCCCATTATAAGCATGAATAGCTGTCCTGCTTTCGTCTGGAGTAGAGTATTGTGTACTTAGCAGTTTGATTAAGTTCTGGTCAGAGACCAGTGTCTGGGACTTGTTGTAGATATTTCCTGTCAGATCAAGGATTAGGGATTTTATACGGAGATTATCGGAATAAGTCTGCTTGGAATAGTGATCGAACAACTGGGCTCGGGTATGGCAGATCAGATAACCGCCAACCGTTGTAACCGGAATAAAAAATGGCAATAAAAAAGAACAGATACAGTTGCTTCTGTACCCTCACCTTAGTAAAAATATCCATAAACCGCTTCCCTGTCATATACTCCAATCCTTTAACCCCTGCGATGTTTCTCCATTATTATATTATAACGCTATTTGCCAGGAAAGAATAGAATATTGGGAAAAAATACAAATTGTTATATAAGTTATTTATTTATTTTACCTTCTGTTCTATAATGAAACTGTATTGGTTGCACGATTCTATAAACCAGGAAGAGGGATCAATCTGAAGAATAAATCTCATAATGCAGAATTGGAGAAATTATTATGGTCAGGATTAAGGATATAGCAGAGTACGTGGGAGTCAGTACCACCACCGTTTCCAATGTGATACATGGAAAAGAACAGAGAGTTTCAGATAAAACCAGAAAAAGAATTGAAGAAGCAGTCAGTAAGATGGGATATGTGCCTAGTATGAGCGCCCTGATGCTGGCACAGGAACGGTCCGGTATTATTGGTGTGATCCTTCAGAATAAAGAAGAGGACAGCAGGCCTGCGCTGGCTGATCCTTATTATAGCGAACTGGTAGGATATCTGGATCAGTTTATTAAACTGAATCATCATTTCATGTTGATGATTACCGTACCGGATGAAAAAGAAATTATCCGGCAGACCATAGCCTGGAATCTGGATGGTCTTATCGCCTGTAATCTTCAGGAAGATTTTCTTATAAGTCTTCATGAGCACTGTGAAAAGCCGATTGTATCCGTAGATACCTATATTAACAGAAAAAACAATTATATTAATATCATGACCGATGATTTTGATGGAGGTTATCAGATAGGGAAATATCTGACCTTAATGGGACATCGAAAGATTCTAATGCTGGCTGACAATGACCGGGGAGTAGACCATTACCGGTGGCTTTGGGTTTAAGAAAGCGCTGCGGGAAAGCGCAATAGAGGTTTTACAGAACCAGCACATCATCTTATCCCCCATCTATCAGGAGCGTATGGAACAGATAGAAAAGATGCTGCCATTGTTCCAACAGCACACGGCACTGTTTTTTGCATCGGATTTCTATGCGTTGGAAGCTTGTTCGGTTCTGCGGGATATGGGATTCCGGATTCCGGAAGACATCTCAGTAACTGGATTTGATGATCTTTTATATGCACGGTTGGCAAAACCCAGACTCACTACAATGCATCAAAGCATAGAAAAAAAAGGAGAGATGGCGGTTATGGCGCTGCTGAGCCTGATTAATCAGGAAGAAAGGCAGGAATGGATCCTTCCTGTTCAGCTTATTGAGCGGGAGTCCGTGAAACGCATTAAGCCTTAATTGTAAAAAAGTGCACAAAATATAAATAGTATATTAAGCTAAATTGATGGTTATGCGCATAACTTATTGACACAGGCAATATGCCTGTGTTATTTTATATCCGTAGGTTATGCGCATAACTAAAATATAAGGGAGGACTATCAAAATGAAACGTAAAATCACTGTAATGGGAACTATGGTTGTGTTGGCTTTAACTTCTGTGGTACTGGCCGGATGCGGGAAGAAAGAAAAAGAGATAGAATTTTTTTCATCCCAAATCAGAAAATGCAGCTGTCCTGCAATCCTTCGTAGATACGTTCAATCAGGAGCATACGGACAGTGGTGTAAAAATCGTATTAAATACACCTGCCGATCCTGGAACCGTATTAAAGACCAGGCTGGCGAAAAATGATGTTCCGGATATCATGGCATTGGGCGGTGATAATAATTATACAGAGGTACAGTCGGCTGGTGTGCTGGCAGATTTAAGCGGTGAAAGTTATATAGATGGCATTCAGGAATCTTATATGCAGATGGTTTACGATGTACAGAAGGGAAAAGAAGCAATCCCTTATGCAGTCCCCTATGCGGCCAATGCCTCCGGTGTACTCTATAACACAGATAAGTTTAAAGAACTGAATCTGGAGATACCAAAGACCTGGGATGAATTTATGAAGGTGGTCAAAACGATTGAAGATGCCGGAGAGGAACCGTTTTTATTCACCTTTAAAGATGCCTGGACCGGACTTTGTCCATGGAACAGTATGGCACCTGACCTGCAGCCAAAAGGATTTACCGATGAACGGCGTGTAGGGACAACAACCTTTGCAGCCACCCATCAGGAAATTGCAGAAAAATATCTGGAATTGTTAAAACATGCACAAAAGGATTTTATGGGAACCACCTATGATGATGGCAATAAGGCATTTGCCAATGGAAAAGGTGTTATGATGATCAATGGAAACTGGGCGATTAATCAGTTTACCAATGCGAATTCCAGTTTTCATGTAGATATGTTTGCCCTCCCTGCTTCCAATGATCAGTCAAGGAATTATGTGACCTCCGGTGTAGATGTGCTGTTTTGTGTTAATAAAGATTCTAAAAACCTGGATATTGCAAAGGAATTCCTGGCATTTTTACTGGAGAAGAAAAATGCCCAAACCTATATCGAGAATCAGTTTGCATTCTCGGCAGTAAAAGGTATTGAACAGACTGATGCTCGTGTGGCAGGTGTGAAAAAGGATATCGAAAATGGAAAGGTGGCAAACTTCCCCGATCATTATTATCCAATGGCGTTTAATCTTTCTGCCATTTTATCAGAATATTCTTTAAACTATGTAAATGGAATGGATGATGCAAAAAATAGTGCGGCTTTTCTTGCTGATTGCGATAAAAAATATGATATAGCCAATGTAGAATAGCAGATGAGGCCTTAAAATGAAAAAGGAAAAAATATCAGTAGATCTAATTTATTTTATCATCGTAGGAGTCATGGCAGGATTATTTTTCCTGTTTCATACCGTATCCTTTCTGAAGGGCGTTTTTTACAGCTTTACAGACTGGAAGGGTTACGGTGCCTGGAATTTTGTTGGATTGCGCAATTATTTGCAGATTTTCCGGGATGGTGACACCATTCACGCGTATGAATTTACGTTTCAATTTGCAATTATCTGTACCATACTGGTGAATGTCATCAGCCTGGCTCTGGCCTGTGCCTTAAATGCAAATATCCGGTTCAAGGACTTTTTAAAAGGTGTTTACTTTCTACCGTATATGCTTGGAAGCATCATCGTGGGCTTCATCTTCAACTTTATTTTTGCAAATTTGATTCCGGCGCTGGGGCAGACCCTGGGCATAGAATGTCTTAGCGTAAATATTCTGGGGACCACCAGTGCAATCTGGGGAATCGTTATAGTCACCATATGGAGTGGCTGTGCATTTAATACGCTGATTTACATATCCGGTCTCCAATCTGTTGACACAGATGTATATGAGGCAGCAGCATTAGACGGAGCGAATGGTTTCCGAAGATTTTCCAGGATTACGTTTCCGTTGCTGGCACCATCCTTTACCATTAATATGGTTCTTGCGGCCAAAGGCTATCTGATGGTATACGATCAGATTATGGCAATGACAGATGGTGGTCCGGGAACTACCACTACTTCAATCGCAGTATTGATCTATAAAAAGGGATTTGGAGGAGGTCAGTTTTCCTACCAGATGGCCAATGCAGTCGTATTATTCCTCGTTGTCGTCGCCGTTTCTGTATTCCAATTAAGAATTCTGGAGAAAAGGGAGGATAAAATTGGATGAAGCGTAAATCAAATGATTTCGTGACAGTGCTGTTGCTAGTGGGCGCATTGATCATCATACTGCTTCCCCTTTATCTGACATTAATAATTGCAATTAAAGATCCGTCAGATATGAATCAGGTGCTGGCTCTGCCAAAGAAAATCAGACTGCAGAATTTTTCTGATGCATGGAATATGACACAATACCCGCGTAAGTTCTTTAATACTTCATTTATCACATTGATAAACCTGATGTTTACGTTGATTACCAATTCTTTTGTAGCGTATGCCATAACACGAAACAGAAAAAAACATGTGTTTTTCGGCATCATGTATTACTATTTTGTCAGTGCCATGTTTATCCCTTTCTGTGTCATAATGCTTCCTCTGGTAGTACAGATTAATTATTTCCACCTGGATAATATTTTTGGAATTACATTTTTGTATATTGTATTTGGGTTACCAATGAATACCTTTATTTACAGCGGGGCGGTAAAAAGTATTCCTGAAGCCCTTGATGAAGCAGCAAAAATAGATGGAGCGAATCCGCTTCAAATATTCACTTATGTAATTTTTCCCGTATTAAAACCAACTACGGCAACGGTTGCCATCCTTTCCTTTATGTGGACGTGGAATGACTTCACCATGCCCCTGGTATTATTAAGTGATAAGAATCAACAGACTTTGCAGCTGGCTCAGTTTGTGTTTAAGAGTCAGTTCTCTGTAAATTACAATCTTGCATTTGCTTCCTACCTGATGGTGATCGTGCCGATTTTAATTGTGTATCTGTTCTGCCAAAAGTGGATCATGAACGGCGTCGTGGCAGGAGCAGTAAAATAAGTGCAGAATATCAAATGAATTATGAGGAGTAAAGGATATGATAAAGAGATATACATATGGAACACCTTTCCAGACAGAAGCAGTAGTAAAGAACATTATTTCAGAAAATGAACTATGCCCTTATGAGCAGAAGGGGGATTCGTTGATCTTTCGCTTTGATATGGAAGAAAACGATATCGTCTACGGGCTTGGGGAGCAGGTGCGGGGTATCAATAAACGGGGCTGGAAATATATCAGCAATTGCAACGATGATCCGCTCCATCAGGAAGATAAACATAGTCTGTACGGAGCACATAATTTTTTTGTATTAAAGGGAAAAAGAGCTGTTGGCATTTTTGTGGATTTTCCAGGAAAAATAACCTTCGATGTTGGTTTTAGCAGGCTGGACGAAATCCGAATCATCCCGGAAAGAACAGATCTGGATATCTATGTAATAGATGGAGAATCTGTTTCTTCTATAATAAAAGAATTTCGTCAGCTGATCGGACGGAGTTATATTCCACCATTATGGGCATTTGGATACGGTCAGAGTCGTTGGGGATATAAGACGGCAGATGAGGTAAGAACTGTGGCAAAACGGTACAGGGAAAATAACATCCCCATCGACAGTATCTATCTGGATATTGACTATATGGAACGATATAAAGATTTTACGGTAGATAAAAAGGCATTTGCAGACTTCCCGGCCTTTGTTAAAGAAATGAAGGAGCAGAAAATCCATCTGGTTCCGATTATTGATGCAGGTGTAAAGATCGAGCCTGGATACCAGGTCTATGAAGAGGGGGCAGCCAACAATTATTTTTGCAAGGACGAAGACGGCAATGATTTTGTAACGGCAGTATGGCCGGGAAGGACTCATTTTCCAGATGTTCTCAATGAAAAAGCAAGAGAATGGTTTGGTGATAAATACAAATATCTCATGGATCAGGGAATTGAGGGATTCTGGAATGATATGAATGAGCCTGCCATATTCTATACCGATGTGCATTTGAAAGAAGTCTTTGAGGAAATTGAGCTGTTTAAGCAGAACGATAATATGGATTTAAACGATTGGTTTGCATTCCAGGATCTGATCAAAGGAATTCCGAACAGTGAAGAGGACTATAAACGGTTCTACCACAACGTTCATGGAAAAAAGGTACGACACGACCAGGTACATAATCTGTATGGCTATTATATGACGAGAGCAGCCGGAGAAGCTTTTGAAAAGTATGAACCGGACAAACGGATTCTGATGTTTTCCAGATCGTCTTATATTGGGATGCACCGTTATGGCGGTATATGGACCGGTGATAATAAGTCCTGGTGGTCTCATCTGCTTTTGAATATTCAAATGATGCCTTCTTTAAATATGTGCGGAATTCTTTATACCGGTGCAGATATAGGAGGCTTTGGATCGGATACAACAGAAGATCTGGTTAAACGATGGCTGGCATTTGGTGTATTCACACCGCTTATGAGAAATCATTCTGCTCAGGGGACCAGAGAACAGGAGTTGTATCAGTTTATAGGGACAGAAGGCATGAAAAAGCTAATTGAAGCAAGATACCGGCTGCTTCCATATCTCTACAGTGAATATATGAAGGCAGCTCTAGAAGATGAGCTTTACTTCCGTCCGTTGTCCTTTGATTACCCGGATGATGAGATGGCTGTACGATCAGAGGATCAGCTTATGGTAGGAGAGAGTGTGATGATTGCGCCTGTCTATACACAGAATGCGAAAGGTCGGAATGTATATCTGCCCGAAGATATGAAGATGATTACGCTGGGAGAAGGAGAAGAGCTTGATGGTACTGTCTTAGAGAAAGGCTGGCATTATATTGATGTTCCTATGGATTCCATTGTGTTTTTCCTTAGACCGGATCATATCTTACCGCTGTCAACAGGAGGTGAAAATGTAGAAGAAGTTGATTTTGAAAATCTGCAGGTGGTTTCCTATGTGAAGACTGAGGCAGTTTATCAGTACTATCATGATGATGGTTGCGGGAAGGATTATCAGAATCCGGAAAATTACCGGTTAATCCGGGCATAGGCTTCAACTAACCGGAAGTTCTAAACCATGTCGCATTTTTTCATTTATCTATCGATATCTTTATGTAAAAAAAATCCCACATCACAAAACTGTGATGTGGGATTTTCTTGACTTAATGCTATTGCCATGATTGATTCAGGATTTTTTACGATAATAACTTAGCAGGGGAAGAGGGGCTCGAACCCCCATTTACGGTTTTGGAGACCGTTGCTCTACCATTGAACTATTCCCCTAGATGGTTGAATTACCTGCTCACCCGAGCACTTTGAAAGTATAGCATAGAACATTTTATATTGCAACAGTTTTTTTTGAAAAAAAATAAAAAATTTGAGACTTAACAAACTGAACTTTCCACATTTTTTTCATTTAAGAGAATAAAAAAAAAATAATTCTGCTGTTCATAAATAATTGTTTGTGGTAGAATGAATTTATTAATCCGCTTAAATGCCAGGCGGTTTGTTTGGCGTTTTTTGATAAAAAAAATTTATCATAAAAAAATAGTGAAATTGAATTATGAAAAAAAAGGCAATGCAAAGAAAATTCCTTCTAAATAATTTGTCTTAGTAAAAAAATGCTTAATTCTCATAGGCCTTTTTTTTATGGGAATTACAAATAATGCACAAAAAATATGCAATATAATCTTATATGAAACAGAATTTGACAAATGACGTCAAACATGTTATAAGTACTTCATAGCAATTATAGAAAAGGGAGTCTGCTCATGAAACAGTTTAAGATTATATTGCCAACAGTTGCTGAGGCCAAAATGTTTGTTGCTGCTGCTTCCAGGTGTAATTTCGACATAGACGTATTTTACAATCGAGTGATTATTGACGCAAAGTCTATATTAGGTGTTTTAAGCTTGGATTTATCCCAGATTCTTACTGTCCAGTTAAACGGAGCAGATGCAGAATTTGAAAAATACTTAAAAAAATTAGCTCCGGAAAACAGCTCAGCAGCATAAACAATAAAGCAACGAAAAAAGAGGGAATTGCATCCATATGGTATGCAGTTCCCTTTTTTCATAGATCGACGGATTATATTGATAAGAAGGAGGAACCGGAATGGAGCAGGAAGAAAAAAAGATCTTAAGCATATCCGTCAGGAATCTGGTAGAATTTGTGCTGCGTTCCGGAGACCTGGATAACCGCCATAATTTTGCTGCAGAGAAGAATGCCATGCAGGAAGGCAGCCGGATTCACAGAAAGATTCAACGCCGAATGGGAGCGGATTATAAAGCCGAGGTAACGTTAAAACATGTGGTAGAAGAAGATCAGTTTCAGATTCTGGTGGAAGGCAGAGCGGATGGGATCATTGACAAACCGGACGAGCTGATCATAGATGAAATCAAAGGAATCTATATGGATTTGTCTTATCTGGAGGAGCCCTTTCCCGTTCATCTGGCACAGGTCATGTGTTACGGATACTTTTACTGTTTTGATAAGCAGAGGGACGGAGCAGTCATGCAGGTGACCTACTGTAATATAGAGACAGAAGAGATCCGCCGCTTTCAGACGGAGAAATCCTTTGAAGAACTGGAGACCTGGTTTAGGGACTGATTCATGAATATGTGAAATGGGCCAGGTATTTATACAGTCATGGAATCAGAAGAGATGAGTCAATCCGGGAACTGGAGTTTCCATATCCCTACCGCCAGGGACAGCGGGAATTGGCGGTATCGGTTTTCGCAGCATTCAAAGAAAAAAAAAGGAATTTGTTTATTCAGGCTCCCACCGGAATCGGGAAGACTCTTTCCACAGTTTTTCCGGCTGTTAAATCTATTGGAGAGGGGCTGGGGGATAAGCTCTTTTATTTGACGGCAAAAACAATTACAAGGGGAGTTGCGGAAGAAACCTTTGATATTTTAAGGGAAAAAGGACTTTATTTCAGTACTGTCACCCTTACAGCCAAAGAGAAACTCTGTTTTCTGGAAAAGCCGGATTGCAATCCCGATTCCTGTCCCTATGCCAAGGGACATTTTGACCGGGTAGGTGATTGTGTCTATGATATCATTCACAACGAATTTGGTATTACCAGAGATGTAATATTGGAGTATGCAAAAGAATTTCGTGTCTGTCCTTTTGAATTGTGCCTGGATATCAGCAACTGGGTGGATGGGGTGATCTGTGATTATAATTATGTTTTTGACCCTGATGTCCGGTTGAAACGATATTTCTCAGAAGGGATCACTGGAGAGTATTTATTTTTGGTGGATGAGGCACATAATCTGGTTCCAAGAGCCAGGGAAATGTACAGTGCAGCCATCTGGAAAGAGGACTTTCTTCTTATTAAAAAGATTTTAAAGCCCATGAACGAAAAAATAGGCCGTTTGCTTGACCGGTGCAACAAAGAACTGCTGGAAATGAAACGCCAGTGTGAGGGGTATCGCATTTTGGAGGACGTCCGTTTCTTTATTACCAGTGTCATGAGTTTATTTGGGGAAATGGAACTGTTTATGGAGAAAAATTCCGAATTTGGAGACAGGGATCTGGTACTGGATTTCTTCTTTGATTTAAGGAAGTTTCTTAACATTTATGACCGGCTTGATGAGAATTACAGGATCTATACAGAGCTCATGTCCGACGGGCGCTTTATGCTAAGGTTTTTTTGCGTAAACCCGTCTAAGAATCTCCAGGAGTGTCTGAAAAAAGGAAATAGTACCGTGTTTTTTTCAGCAACCCTTCTTCCGGTTTCCTATTATAAGGAACTGCTAAGCGGAGATCAGGAGGAATATGCTGTTTATGCCCATTCACCCTTTGATCAGGATAAGCGCCTTTTGATGGTAGGAACCGATGTGAGCAGCCGTTACACAAGAAGAAACAAGAGCGAATACCGGAAGGTGGCAGATTACATCAGTAAGATCGTATCTGCGAGAAAAGGAAATTATATGGTTTTCCTTCCATCTTATCAGTATTTAAAAGAAATAGAGACTATTTTGCCGGAACGGATCTGCGATGGGGACTCTGTTACCTGTTATGCACAGGCATCTCATATGAACGAGCAGGAAAGAGAGTCGTTCTTAATGGAATTTTCCCAGAGAGCGGGATGATTCCTTTGTAGGACTTTGTGTGATGGGAGGTGTCTTCTCCGAAGGAATTGATTTAAAGGAGGAGAGACTGATTGGGGTGATCATCGTGGGGACCGGACTCCCTATGGTCTGTACGGAACAGGAGATTTTGAAAAATTACTTTGAAGAAAAGTCGTCGAAAGGTTTTGATTATGCTTATCAGTATCCTGGCATGAATAAGGTCATGCAGGCTGCCGGAAGAGTAATCCGTACAGACAGGGATGAGGGGATCATTGCCCTTTTAGACGAACGTTTTACCCGGCCTGAATATCAGGCGTTGTTTCCCAGAGAATGGGACAGCTTTTATGAAGTGAAATTAAAAAGTGCGAAAGAGGTTGCCAGTCAGTTCTGGGTCAGCCGGTTAGTGGAGGAGAAAGAGGATGAAAAACACACTTAGATTAAGACCGTATTAAAAAAGAAGATGGAACGTATCTGTTAAACTGGCTCACAGACCGCCGTATGCTTGGTATGTGGTGCAGAGATCATTTTTCATTTCCACTGTCAGCTGATCAGCTGGAGCGGTATCACAATGAACTGGAAAAGGATTCCCGTTCCTTTGGTTTTACCGCGTTAAATGAAAAGGGTATTCCGGTGGGGAGCTTCCGTATGTCCAGAGTGGATTATGAAAAGAAGAGCGTTCACCTTGGTTTCATCGTCATTGACCAGAGTCTGCGTGGGCAGGGACTGGGAGGACAGATGGTTTCTCTTGCAGTGGGTTATGCGAAAGAATTCCTGGGAATGGAACGAATCACCCTAAATGTATTTGACTGCAATCCGGGAGCAAAACGTTGCTATGAGAAAGTGGGATTTCACGAAGAGCAGTTTAAAAAAGAAGATTTTGCCTATGAAGAGGAAAAGTGGGGGATCTACCTGATGGTTTATGATAAATGAAATGAAAATAAAAAGCTGCCGGAAGGATCAGCCGGCAGCCGGGTTTTGTATCAGAGCATGTCCATAAATTGTCTGGAAGCCTGAGAAACGGGTATATTTTCATTATAGGCCACGACCATCTGGCGTGTGGGCAGTTTTTCTGTCAGCCTTACCTGAAATAAGTCCCTGTCATTATTAGGAATGCAGAAATCAGGAACGAAAGCGATTCCAAGTCCGATCCGGGCCAGATCAATTAAAAGATCGTTGCTGCTTAATTCAATTTCAGGAACTAAATCCAGCTGCTCCTTCTGGAACATATGGTGGAGAAATTCACTTGTGGTGCTTTTCCGGTCCAGCATAAGAATGGGATAGGTCTGAAGCCTCTGAAGATTAACCGTCTCCCCTTTTAATGGAAAGTATTCCTGATTTGCCACAAATACATCTGAAAATTCATTAATCACCCGGAATTTCTGGGAACTGAGAAGACCGGAGTTGGGATAATTAGTGATGATGAAATCTACCTGGCCATTGGCCAGCAGATGAGCGCATTCAATGGATGTCTGGTTGGTAACCTTAATGTGCACATTGGGGTAGGCTTTGTGGAATCTGTTTAAATAGGGAACCAGAAAGTAACGGCAGATAGTATCACTAGCTCCGATGCGCAGCTGCCCTCCGTTTAAGGTATTGGCTTCCAATAGCTGATTTTCTCCCTTTTGGATCAGATTAATGGCAGGTTCGATGTGCTTTAAAAGAATCTCCCCTTCGGGAGTGAGCTGAACCTTCTTGGTGCTTCTGATAAAGAGTGTCTGGTTTAATTTCTTCTCCAGTACCTTGACTGACTGGCTGACTGCAGACTGGGAAATAAAGAGCTGTTTGGAGGCTTCAGAAAAGCTAAGTGTAGCGGCAACATGATAAAAAACCTTGTACAGTTCATAATTAATATCCATCATTAGCCCTCCTTATAAATATAAGGATATTCTATCACAATATTGAATGATTTGTAAAGGAAATTGACAAATTAATTGGACTGCGGTATAGTAACGGGCACAGGAATTAAGTGATGATAAATAAAGGAGTGAAAAAATATGCATGATAATTTTTACCAGATGTATTTAGACGAGATGGGAGAGATCACTCCCTGTACCGGAGAAGAACAATTAAAGCTGATTTCAGATTTAAGAAAAGGAAATCAGGAAGCGAAAAAAGAGACTGGTAGAAGGAAATTTAAGAACCGCTCTGGAGTATGCCAAGGAGTATGACGGAAAAGGCGTGCTGTTATCGGATCTTGTTCAGGAAGCCAATATGGCACTTTTAATGGCAGTGGAAGAATATGCAAAGGCAGGCGGAGAGAAAGGATTTGACAGCTATGTGGCCGAAAAGATAAAGAAGTCTCTGGAAGTGGCTGTAGAAGAAGAAGCGTCTGCAGACCAGACTGGAGAGGAACTGGCGGCCAGAGTCAATGTACTTCAGCAAATCGCCCAGACCCTTGCAGCAGAGCTTGGACGTGAGGCAACGGTAGAGGAACTGGCAGACAAGATGAAGATGAGCGTGGATGAGATTCGGGGAATCATGAAGATGGCAATGGATGCAGTGAGTCTGAATGCGGAAAATGCAGATTTAGAGGCATTGGCAGAGATGAGTGAGATGGAAATAACCGACTCAGAAGACTACGACTACGAAGTTTAAGATACCAGGAGAAAAAAAATGAGGATATATCTGATACGCCATGGGCAGACAGATTGGAATATACAGGGGAAGATTCAGGGAAGCCATGACATCCCTCTCAATGAAACAGGACTGATGCAGGCAGAGTTACTGGCAGCTGGTATGGAATCCAGACCGGTTAAAAAAATATTTTCCAGTACACTGAAACGTGCGATGGCAACGGCAGAGGCTCTTGCAGGCAGACAGGATGCAGAAATTATCCCCATGCCCCGGCTTGTGGAAGTGGAGTTTGGTGTATGGGAAGGCCTGACCTGGAAAGAGATTGAGGAAAGCTATCCAGGCGAATACAGACACTGGGTCATGGACCCTTCTCACGCGGCACCCCCCGGAGGAGAAAGCGAGAAAGAAATTTACCGGCGATGTAAGGAAGCAGTGAATGAGATTATCAGACAAACCGGTGGAAGAGAGGATATTGCAGTGGTTTCCCATGGAGCGACTCTTGCCTGTCTGGTTTCTGTCATGCTGGGGCCGGCTGAAGAAGATGAGAGCATTATAGTAGAAAATGCCAGCATCACCACCGTTCATTACAGTCCTCTCACTGAAATTTTTACAGTCCTTGAAAAGAATGATATATCTCATTTAGCGTCATCATAAAATCTTCCTATAAAAAAAGGGGAAGCTTTTTAAAGCTTTCCCTGATCTTTAATCAAACAATGTTTCAACCAGAATTTTCATCATGGAAGGGGTAGTGCGGATAAAAAGCTTGTCACGTCCGCTGCAACGGATAGACGTCTTAAGCATTTCCTCTTTCGCTGCGGCGGTATCAAAGATACCAACCATATTGGCGCAGGATTCCACAATGGAATTAATCTGTCCAGCCTTCTGGATAAAGGTATCGATGTGGCTTTCCCTAAGCTGTAAGCAGACTTCCAGATTAGGGCTCTGTCCGTCGGTCTGATACTGAGTGCTTTCAAATAAGTATTTCTGAGATAAATCTTTTAACTGCTGATCAAGTTCCATTCAATTAACGCTCCTTCATAAAAAAATCCTTTACTACTATATTGTAAAAACTGATTTTTTTCAAGCGGTATTATGAAAAATGACAATAATTGTCGAAATATGTCGTTTTGTAATTCCGCATAAAGATATGGGAGATTTTGTTCCTGTTGTAAGACAATGAAAAATTGTGAATCATTTATCTAAGGTTGATTTTATGACCCCTCTATATTATGATATAGTTATCAGAAAATTGTAAGTACTTACAAAAAAGAGTATCAGGGAGGAAACTGTTAATTATGAAGGAAATCAGGGGTAATGTGATTGTCGGTCAGTCGGGAGGACCAACCGCAGTGATTAATTCCAGCCTTGTGGGAGTCTATAAAACGGCCAAAGACAGAGGGGCGAAGATTGTATATGGAATGCTTCATGGAATCCAGGGATTGCTTGAAGACCGGGTAGTGGACTTGTCTGAACATATAAAAAGTGATCTGGATATTGAACTGCTAAAGCGGACGCCCTCCTCTTATCTTGGTTCCTGCAGATTTAAACTGCCGGAGATCCATGAAGACCAGGAGATTTACAAAAAGATATTTCACATTCTTGATGACATGGAGATTGAATATTTCTTCTACATAGGCGGCAATGATTCCATGGATACCATTAAGAAGCTGTCCGATTACTCTATATTAAATGGCAGCCGAATCCGTTTTATGGGAGTTCCAAAAACCATTGATAATGATCTGGCAGCCACCGATCATACGCCTGGTTATGGAAGCGCTGCAAAGTATATCGGTTCCATTACAAAGGAAGTAATCCGGGATGGCCTGGTGTATGACCAGCAGAATGTGACCCTAATTGAAATTATGGGACGGAATGCAGGATGGCTTACGGGTGCAGCAGCGCTTGCTAAGTGCGAGGACTGTGAGGGGCCGGATATGATTTTCCTTCCTGAGATTCCGTTTGATATCGAAGATTTTATGAATAAGATAGCAGGACTTCATAAACAGAAAAAATCAGTGGTAGTTGCCATTTCGGAAGGAATCCGGGTGGAAGACGGCAGATATGTCTGTGAACTGACAGATAACGTGGATTATGTGGATGCGTTTGGACACCGGCAGCTTACCGGAACAGCCAGATATCTTGCAAGCCGTATTGCAAGAGAAACCGGCTGTAAGACCAGAGCCATTGAATTCAGTTCCCTGCAGCGATGTGCTTCCCATATGGTATCCAGAGTGGATATTACAGAGGCCTATCAGGTTGGAGGAGCTGCTGTGAAAGCGGCATTTGAGGGCGAGACAGGTAAAATGGTAATTTTAAAACGGATCTCCGATGATCCTTATATCTGTGTGACCGATATTTACGATGTCCATAAGGTTGCAAACATTGAGAAAAAGGTTCCAAGAGAGTGGATCAATGAAGCAGGTGATTATGTGACAGAAGAATTTTTAAACTATCTCCGGCCTCTGATTCAGGCAGAGCTGACTCCTATCATGACCGATGGCCTGCCAAGGCATCTGTATTGCAAAAATAATAAGAATCAATAAAGAAACGGTGCCGAAACCAGATGATTTCGGCACCGTTTTATTAATAAAAGTGATCAATGACATAAGATATATTAATTTCTCTAATCGATATGTTTTATGGTATGATATTTGTACGATAATAACAGGGAAGTCTGACCTGATAGATCATAAGGATTCTTTACAAGGAGGAAATTATGAGTGTAAGAAGAGTATACGTTGAGAAAAAAGCAGCTTATGCCGTAAAAGCAGGAGAACTGAAAGAGGAAATCGCAAATTATCTGGGAATTGGCACAGTAACGGATGTGCGGGTTCTGATTCGGTATGATGTGGAAAATATTTCGGAGGAGACCTATAAACTGGCTCTCACTACCGTCTTTTCAGAACCTGCGCTTGATCTGGTTTATGAAGAGGAGGTTCCGGTTAAAGAAGGAGATAACGTTTTTACGGTAGAATATCTTCCCGGACAGTTTGACCAGAGAGCGGATTCTGCAGAGCAGTGTGTGAAAATTCTCAAAGAAGATGAGGAGCCGGTAATTAAATCGGCTGTTACTTATGTCATTTCCGGCGCTCTTACTAACGCTCAGACTGAGGAAGTGAAATCCTTTTGTATTAATCCGGTAGATTCCAGGCAGGCAGAAGAGACAAAACCACAGACGCTGGTTACTGTATTTGACATACCAGAGGATGTCATTGTTTTTGACGGATTTAAAAGTCTGGAAGAGTTAAAGCTTAAGGAATTATATCAATCGTTAAACCTTGCCATGACATTTCAGGATTTCCTCCACATTCAGAATTATTACAGGGATGAAGAGCACAGAGACCCGACCATGACGGAAATCCGGGTACTTGATACTTACTGGTCAGATCATTGCCGCCATACCACGTTTCAGACCGAGTTAAAGGACGTGGAATTTACGGATGGGGACTATAAAAAGCCAATGGAAGCAACCTACCAGCGCTATCTTTCTGACCGGGAGGAAGTTTTAAAAGGAAAGAGCGGAAAGTTTGTATGTCTCATGGATCTGGCTTTGATGGCTATGAAAAAGCTGCGTCTGGAAGGAAAGCTTGAAGATCTGGAAGTATCGGATGAAATCAATGCATGCAGCATTGTAGTTCCGGTGGAGATTGACGGAAAAGAAGAAGAGTGGCTGGTAAACTTTAAAAATGAGACTCACAATCATCCCACCGAAATCGAGCCTTTCGGAGGTGCGGCAACCTGTCTTGGCGGTGCCATCAGGGATCCCCTTTCCGGACGTACCTACGTATATCAGGCCATGCGCGTAACCGGCGCTGCTGATCCTACAAGATCATTAAAGGAAACATTAAAGGGAAAGCTGCCTCAGAGAAAGATTGTGACTGGAGCTGCCAGAGGATACAGTTCTTATGGAAATCAGATTGGTCTTGCAACCGGTTATGTAAAGGAGATCTATCACCCCAATTACGTAGCAAAGAGAATGGAAATCGGAGCGGTTATGGGCGCAGCTCCCAGAAAAAATGTGATTCGGGAAACTTCCGATCCGGGAGATATTATTATCCTGCTTGGTGGAAGAACGGGACGTGACGGCTGCGGAGGTGCGACTGGTTCCTCCAAGGTTCATACAGAGGATTCCATTGAAACCTGTGGTGCAGAAGTTCAAAAGGGAAATGCTCCCACAGAAAGAAAGATACAGAGATTATTCCGCAGGGCAGAAGTCAGCCGAATCATAAAAAAGTGCAATGACTTCGGTGCAGGTGGTGTTTCAGTCGCAATCGGAGAGCTGGCAGAGGGGCTTAAAATCGATCTGGACAAGGTTCCTAAAAAGTATGCCGGACTTGACGGTACAGAAATCGCTATTTCTGAGTCCCAGGAGCGTATGGCAGTGGTAATTGATCCAAAAGAAGTGGATCAGTTCCTTTCCTATGCAGCAGAGGAGAACTTAGAGGCGGTAGCAGTTGCGGTTGTAACGGAAGAACCAAGGCTGGTGATGAGCTGGAGAGGGAAAACCATTGTTGATATCAGCCGTGGATTTTTAGACACCAACGGAGCTCATCAGGAAGCGTCGGTTATTGTGGAAGTTCCGTCAAAAGAAGGCAGTGCGTTTGGTAAGAAGGAAGTGGAAAATGTAAAGAGTACGTGGCTTAACCTGCTTTCCGGCTTAAATGTATGTTCCCAAAAGGGGCTGGTGGAGATGTTTGACGGTTCCATCGGTGCAGGTAGTGTCTTTATGCCATATGGAGGCAGATACCAGCTGACTGAGACACAGTCCATGGTAGCAAAACTTCCTATGGAACAGGGAACCACCGATACGGTAACCATGATGAGCTATGGATTTGATCCCTATTTATCCAGCTGGAGCCCTTATCACGGCGCAATCTATGCAGTTTTGTCATCAGTAGCCAAAATCGCGGCAGCAGGCGGTGATTACAAAAAGATCCGTTTCACCTTCCAGGAATATTTCCGCCGCATGTCAGAAGATCCTGCACGCTGGAGCCAGCCATTTGCAGCTCTTTTAGGCGCTTACCATGCTCAGATGGGCTTTGGCCTGCCGTCTATTGGTGGAAAGGACAGTATGTCGGGTACGTTCCAGGATGTGGATGTTCCCCCAACTCTTGTTTCCTTTGCAGTGGATATTGCCAGCCATAAGCACATTATTACGCCAGAACTGAAACAGCCGGGAAGCAGTCTTGTGCTGATTGAAATTCAAAAGGACGAATATGATCTTCCGGTATATGAACAGGTGATGGATCTTTACGGAAAATTATTTGAAGATATTAAGGCTAAACGCGTAATTTCAGCCTATGCAGTGGAAAGCAATGGTATCTGCGAGGCAGTGAGCAAGATGGCATTTGGAAACAAGCTTGGTGTTAAGCTTCATGATACTGTGAAACCGGAACAGCTTTTTGAGGCAGGCTGGGGTAATCTGGTTTGTGAAATTCCGGCTGATAAGATGGCAGAACTTTTAATTCCTTATACCGTAATCGGTACAGTAACGGATGAGGGAGTGTTTGAATATGGAACAGTTGCAATCTCTGTAGAGGAGGCAATTCATGCATGGACAAAGACTCTTGAGGAGGTATTCCCTACCAATTCCGGTGCAAAAGAGGAAACGGCAGCTGAGAAATTATATGAGACATCAAATGTCTATGTATGCAGGAACAAGGTTGCAAAGCCTACCGTATTTATTCCGGTATTTCCAGGAACAAACTGCGAATACGACAGCACAAAAGCCTTTGAAAAAAGCAGGTGCCAACGTGGTTACCCGTGTATTTAGAAACTTAACTGCCAGTGACATCCGGGAATCAATCGAGTGTTATAAATCCCAGATCAGCAAATCCCAGATCGTGATGTTCCCAGGTGGATTTTCCGCTGGTGATGAGCCCGACGGTTCTGCCAAATTCTTTGCAGCAGTGTTTAGAAATGAGGCAATCAAAGAAGAAATTACAAAGCTTATGGAAGAAAGAGACGGACTGATGTTAGGTATCTGCAACGGTTTCCAGGCACTGATTAAGCTGGGGCTGGTACCGGAAGGCGCTGTTACAAAACAGAGAGAGGATTCCCCCACTCTTGCCATGAATACCATCGGACGCCATATTTCCAAGATGGTTTATACAAAAGTGGTATCTAACAAGTCCCCATGGCTTTCCGGTGCACAATTAGGCGGCGTTTACTGCAATCCCGCTTCTCATGGTGAGGGACGGTTTGTTGCCAATGAGGAATGGCTGGAGAAGCTGATACAAAACGGACAGGTGGCAACTCAGTATGTAGATGCATCTGGCTGCCCAACCATGGCTGAGGACTGGAATCCAAACGGCTCTTATATGGCGATTGAAGGAATTACAAGTCCTGACGGAAGAATCCTTGGCAAAATGGCACATTCCGAGCGGCGGGGTGACGGCGTTGCCATGAATATCTATGGGGAACAGGATATGTTAGTTTTTTTGAATCCGGAGTAAATTATTTCAAATAAATAAGGCATGAAAATCAGCCTGGTCTGCGAATTGATACCGCAGCTCAGGCTGATTTTTGTTCATTTTAGGGGCTTCTTCTCTTCCAGGAAGCAGGCAGAGGGAGGGATTCCCTTTTTAGCCTTAAACAACTTACTGAAATAAAAAATATCGGAAAAACCACATTGCAGAGCCACTTCCCCCACACTGTATTCCCCGCTTTTTAATAAGTTTTCAGCGTAGTTTAAGCGTATGGAAATGAGATACTGCTTAAATGTCATCCCAGTGACTTTTTGAAAGAGGTTTCCATAATATGCCGGGTGAAGATGATATCTTTTTGCCATCTCTTCCGTGGTTAAGTTCTCCCAGTAATGAGCACTCATATAGTGGATGCTGCTTTTAATGCGGGGATCATCCTGGCTGGCGTGATTTTTGTTTAGAAGCTGGTCTAAAATCAGATGAAGTATCATGCACAGAATGGCTCTTACCTTTAGCATATAACCGAAATTTTGCTGCAGCCACTCACTGTGCATCTCATTATAAAGAGCAATCAGCTGTGGATTGCTTCCGATGTGGCTGATATACGGCAGAGGAAGTGTAACATACTCACCTGTCTGGTTGCGGAGGCGAAAGTTGGTGGCATAGCATTCAATCAGATCATCGGGGATACTGGTGGCTGCCCGGTAGCTGTTCTGGGGAATGCAGATTAAATCTCCTTTATTCACAATATAGGTCTGATCATTAATGGTATATTCGGCTTTCCCGTCCATTACATAGGTGATATCAATAAAGGAGGTAATGCAGGGCTCAATCTTCCAGCCGGGAGTAGGTTTTCTGTGAATGTAGTAGTGAAGTTCCGGTATCAGATTGTTAAAATCCAGTTCCTCGGTCATATGGAACGCTCCTTTCTATGGAAAAACCCAATTTAAAATAATTATTAAATTAGTACAAGTAAATATTTTTAAAAATTTGTCGATTTATGCGCTTAATCGTATTATATGGCATTGATAATCACAATACAAGTCTATTTTATCAAAAAATAATCTTTAATAATTACAAAAATCTTAAATCATTCCATTCTCATAATTTGTGCAATTTGCTATGATACACCTATCGGACGAAGCTTTGTTTGTAATGTTTTACATAGTAAAAAATGATAATTGTCGGACTGAGTGCAGGAAGGAATAGGGATGTTTGAAAAACGAGATTTATGCTGGTTGCTCAAGCCGGTAAGCAAAAAACAAATTGTAACCTGGTTTATGGAAGACAGGGCCCCGTCAGTGACAGCCCGGACAATTGAACGGGAGATGCCCCTTCTGTTTGATGGAATTTCACGTTCACAAAAGGAAGATGCTTCAATTGTATTAAGCCTTGCAGAGGAAGCCAGCCTGGGAGATGAGGGTTATTCCATAGATAAAACAGAATTGGGATATGAGATCAGAGGAAACACACAAAGGTCTTCTCTACGGAATATTCGGTCTGCATCGTCTGCTGGTGGGGAAGAATGGAAGTTTCCCATACATAAGTATTCCGGATCAGAATTACCGGATGATTAATCACTGGGATAATTTTGACGGAACCATTGAACGTGGGTATTCTGGAAACTCGATTTTTTTTGATCATAATAAATTTCGCGGTGATATGGATCTGATCCGCCAATATGCAAGGCTGCTGGCTTCAGTAGGGATTAATGCAGTTTCCATCAACAACGTTAACGTAAGGAAATACGAACGCTCCTTCATCACTGGGGCTTATTTAAAGGAAATAAAAAAAATAGGAGATATCTTTACTGCATATGGAATCCGGATATTTCTTGCCATTGACTTTGCAGCACCAATCTCAGTAGGGAAGCTTTCTACGGCAGATCCTTTGTGTCCGGAGGTGGCATCCTGGTGGAGACATACGGTAGAGGAACTATACAGCATAATCCCGGATTTTGGCGGATTTGTTGTAAAGGCCGATTCAGAACATGAGCCAGGTCCGTTTACATATGGAAGAAGTCACGGGGATGGAGCCAATATGCTGGCAAAAGCAATCCGGCCTTTTGGAGGAATTATCGTCTGGAGATGCTTTGTCTATGACTGCACCCAGGACTGGAGAGACCGAAGTCTTGATCGGGCACGGGCCGCTTTCGATCTCTTTCATGAATTAGACGGCAGTTTTGATGAAAATGTTATTTTACAGATTAAAACGGACCCATTGATTTCCAGATCAGGGAACCGGTGTCTCCTTTGTTTGGCGCTCTGAAAGAAACCAATCAGATACTGGAGTTTCAGATTACCCAGGAGTACACCGGCCACCAGAAAGATATCTGTTATCTGGTTCCCATGTGGAAGGAAGTACTGGATTTTGACACCAGACATGGAGCATTAAGTCTGGTTAAAAAAGCGGTCAGAGAGTATTCTCCCAATCAAAAGCTTTCCGGGATCTGTGCAGTAGGAAATGTGGGAATGGACCGGAACTGGACCGGAAATAAGATGGCACAGGCCAACTGGTATGGATATGGACGGCTTGCCTGGGACAATGATCTGACTTCAGAGGAAATTGCCCGGGAGTGGCTTCATTTAAGCTTTGATTTAACGGAAGATGCAATGAAAAAAGCGTTATCCATTCTAATTACCTCCAGAGATACGTATGAGGATTATACCTGCCCTCTGGCTGTGGGATTTATGTGTAAGCCGGGAATTCATTATGGATGTGATATCGATGGCTATGAATACGACTGCTGGGGGACTTATCACTACGCCGACAGAGACGGAGTGGGAAGAGACCGGACTGCAGCAACAGGAACTGGTTATACAAAGCAGTATTCGCCTCTTAAATTTCAGGAGTACGAAGATATTCATACATGTCCTGACCAGTTATTGCTGTTTTTCCATCATGTACCTTATACCCATGTGCTTCATTCGGGGAAAACGGTGATTCAGCATATCTACGATACCCATTTTGATGGTGTGGAGAAGGTAAAAGAATATCAGGCCAAATGGGAGAGCATCCGGGATGAGCTTGATGAAGACAGTTATAAAAAACGTAAGAGACCGCCTGAATCTGCAGCTTAAAAATGCGGTGGAGTGGCGGGATCAGGTCAATACTTACTTCTTCCGGAAATCCGGTATTGGGGATGAAGCAGGAAGAACGATCTACAATTAGCAGTCATCTTAGTTTATTCATAATAAATCAATGATTAATGAGAAGGAGGAGTTTAGAAATGGGTATGAGGAAAACGACAGGTATGATGTGTGCTGCAATACTTGCAGCCAGTATGCTGGCAACAGGCTGCAGCAGCAAGACTGCAGAGCCAGCCAAAGGTGAAACAGCAGGAAAAGATGCAGGGGGAGAGGTAGCTTTAAACTTTTCCTGGTGGGGAAATGATGACCGCCATCAGGCAACCCAGAAAGCAATTGATGCGTTTAATACCGCTCATGCAGGAAAAATCAAAGTAACAGGAGAGCCCTCAGGCTTTGGCAATCTGGAAGAGACATTTGCCACCCGTTACGCAGGAGGGACTGCAGCGGATGTCATGACAGTAAACTATCCATGGGTTCTTCAGTACAGCCCTGATGGCAATGGCTTTTATGACCTGGATCAGGTAAAGGACATCTTTGATTTCAGTCAGTATGATCCGGAGTTTTTAAAATTTGGTCAGAGAGCAGGTAAGATGCAGGCAATTCCTTATGGTCAGAATACCCTGGGATTTTATTTGAACAAGTCTGCATTTGAAAGAGCCGGAATCAAAGAGCTTCCAAAGACCTTTGACGAATATAAGAAAGCGGCAGAAGCATTTACAAAAGCGGATCCCAACTCTTATTTAATCGTCAGCCCCACATTCCGTTTTGCTGCCATCTACTATCTGCAGCAGAAGACAGGCAAGGGAGAGTTTGCCGATGATTTAAGCATGAATTATACACAGGAAGATTATAAAGATGCGCTGATCTGGTATAAAGATCTGGCAGATGCCCATGTATTCTGCTCCAGAAAAGACTACATTGAAAATGTAGGCAATGAGCCTGTTAGTATCGCTCAGAACGCTAAATTTATCAACGGCGGTTATGCCGGAGTCTTAGAATGGACCGGCGGAATTGCTTCCAATGCCAAGACCTTATCAGATAAAGGCGACCAGCTGGCCATTGCACCGCTTCCAGTAATTGATGGTGCAAAATTTGAGGGAACTATGGCAAAACCATCTTTAACCTTTGCAATTTCCAAGGATTCTAAGAATCCAAAGGCTGCTGCTGAATTTTTACAGTACATCTTAAACGATCCGGAAGGAACAAAATTAATGGGTTCCACCAGAGGAATGGTTGCTTCAAAGGCAGCAAAAGCCTCTCTGGAAGCAGACGGTCAGATTACCGGTGTTGTAAAAGATGCTTATGATTTTACTGCCAATGCAAAAGTAATCAATAACTCTCCGATTTTTGAAAATGCCAAATTTACAGACGCATACGACAAAAATTACGAGAAATTTGAATTTGGACAGAGCAGTGCGGATGATGCTGCAAAAGCAATCTTTGATGCGATCAGTGAGGAAAATGCCAAGCTGAAAGAGCAATACAAATAATAGCAGAAAAAACTGCTGGTTAAGTCGTCACGCAGAGGAATGAGATTCTTCTGCGTGACTGAATCGAAGGAGGGAGCTTTTTGAAACATAGTAAAATCGGATTGTTATATATTCTTCCATGGCTGGCAGGTATAATATTTTTAACATTATATCCTTTTGTGAATGCACTTTTTATCAGCTTTACTGATTATAATCTTGTACGGAAACCCAACTTTGTAGGATTTCAAAATTATATAGATCTGTTCCGGAATGCTGATTTTCGGTCAACCCTGACCGCCACTATAAAGTATACAATATTTACCGTACCACTTCAGCTTTCCTTTGCTTTGTTTATTGCCTATATCCTGAATTTCCAGCTGAAGGGCATTAATTTTTATCGTACTGCTTATTATATTCCGTCTTTACTGGGAGGAAATGTTGCAGTAGCCGTGCTTTGGCGGTTTTTATTTCAACAAGATGGTTTTATCAACCGCTTTATCGGTATTTTCGGAGCGGCTCCCGTACCATGGTTATCTTCACCAAATGGAGCAATGTCTGTCATTATTTTACTAAAAGTCTGGCAGTTTGGATCTTCCATGCTGATCTTTCTGGCGGCATTAAAAGATGTGCCCCAGGAACTGTATGAGGCAGCAAGTGTGGATGGATCTACCCGGCTTTATTCTTTTTTCCGGATTACCATTCCGCTCATCACACCCACCATTTTCTTTAATCTGGTCATGCAGATGGTAAATGCCTTCCAGGAATTTAACGGTCCCTATCTGGTAACCGGAAGAGGTCCGCTAAATGCCACTTATCTGACCTCCATGTACATTTATGACAATGCTTTTAAGTTTTTTAACATGGGGTATGCAAGTGCGGCCAGCTGGCTCTTATTTATCATTATCATGGCTGTAACAGCAATTCTCTTCGCTACACAGAACAAATGGGTATTTTATTCTGATGAAGGGAACTAAGGAGGGGACATATGAACGGGTTAAGTAATTTAGAAAGACGCAGGCGCCGCAGAAATTTAGTCAGTGCATTCATACGTTATGGGATATTAACAGCAGTGGCTCTTGTCATGATCTATCCCATTCTCTGGCTGGTAGGCGCGACTTTTAAAACCAATAATGAAATATTTACAACGGTCGGTTTTATTCCCAAAAGAATAGACTTTACTCCGTACATCGAAGGCTGGAAGACGAGAACCCAGTTTACATTTACAACCTTCTTTCTCAATACGTTTCAGTACGTAATACCAAAGATTCTGTTCTGCCTGATATCCAGCACCCTGGTTGCTTATGGGTTTGCCAGATTTCAGTTTCCATTTAAAAAATTTTTATTTTCTTTACTTATGGCAACCATGTTTCTCCCGGCAGTGGTAACAAGAATACCTCTTTATCTGCTATGGAAGAATCTTGGACTTTTAGATACTTATGTTCCATTGGTTGCACCTACTATATTTGCCAATGAACCATTCTTTGTTTTCATGCTGATTCAGTTTCTCCGGTCCATTCCCACCTATCTTGATGAGGCGGCTACTGTGGATGGATGTAATTCCTTTGAGATCCTGATTCGCATTCTGCTGCCTGCCTTAAAACCGGCAATTGTCAGCTGTACCATTTTCCAGTTTATCTGGAGCTTTAACGATTTTTTAGGGCCCCTTATTTACGTCACCAGCTTATCCAAATATCCGGTTGCGCTGGCACTAAAGATGTCTATCGATCAAAGCAGCGGAATTGTTGAATGGAATCAGATTCTTGCCATGTCATTTCTTGCTCTGCTTCCTGCGCTGATCCTGTTTTTTGCAGCTCAGAAGTATTTTGTGGAAGGAATCACTTCTACCGGTGCGAAAGGATAGATGTTTATGGATAATAAGGAAAAACGGCTTATGCTTCCCAAACTAATCAGCCACGGCTGTGTCCTGCAGACTGGAGAGAGAACAAGAATCTGGGGCCTTGCGGCTCCGGGTGAAGGCGTCTCTCTGCGGCTTTTGCACCAGGAAATCAGCTGCAGGGCAGATGGAGACGGAAACTGGGAAGCTTACTTTCATCACTTACAGCCAGGCGGACCCTTTATCATGGAATTGACCGGGGAATCCGGTGAGACAATTCAGGTGTCAGATGTTTATCTGGGGGGAGGTATTCATCTGCAGCGGCCAGTCCAATATGGAACTGCCCATGAACCGGGTAAAGGACCGGTATCCCATAGAGTTTGAAAAACAGGGGGATGCCAGATTCCGGCTGTATAAAGTAAAAGAAAACTATGAATTTCATGGGCCTTTAAGGGATCACGTGGAAGCTTCGTGGAAGGAATGTTCTCCAGATACCATTGGAGAATTTTCTGCTGTCTCTTATTTCTTCGGAAAATTTATGCGGGAGAATAGAAATGTGCCCATTGGTCTTATTAATGTAAGCCTTGGCGGATCTTCTGTAGAAGCCTGGATGGGAGAAGAAGAGGTCAGTCAGTATCCTGATATGAAGAAAGAGCTGGAGCAATGCCAGAATCAGATATTTTTAGAGGAAAAGATGGCAGGGCAGACAAAGGCTCATGAGAATTGGTATGAGACGGTAAGAGATTTAGAAAAAAGTATGGACTGGAACGGTAACAGCTGGAAGGAAGTGACTCTTCCGGCCTTTTTAAAGGATTTCGGGCTGGATCATTTTAATGGAGTCATCTGGTTTCGCAAACGGATTATGCTGCCCGGACATCTGGAGGGAAAAAAGGCAAGACTCTGGCTGGGAACCATGGTAGACAGCGACAGAACCTATGTCAACGGCGTTCTGGTGGGAGAGACCGGATACCAGTACCCGCCCAGGAAATACAACGTTCCGGAAGGTGTGCTAAAAGCGGGGGGAAAATGAGATCCGCATCTGCCTGGTGTGTGAGAATGGGGCAGGAAGAGTAACTCCTGATAAGATTTACGCCTTATTTGCAGAGGAAGAAGTCATTGTTTTAGATGGCAGATGGGAGTACCAAAGTAGGGCGGTGGGTGAATCTGCGCCCAGAGTGGACTTAATGTCCCAGAAACCAACCGGGCTTTATAATGGGATGCTGGCACCCTGTTTTCCCTATCTGGTAAAAGGCGTTTTATGGTATCAGGGAGAGAGCAATGACGAGAGACCGGATTCCTATGAGGAACGGCTGAAGCAGATGATTTTCTTTGGAGAAAGATGTGGAAGGAAGAGAGTCTGCCTTTTGTAATTGCCCAGCTGCCTAATTTTTCCATTGATTTAGATGACAAGAACGATGCCTGGCCAAGGATCAGGGAAGCACAGAGAAAAGCGGGCGGATTAAAGAATGTGGCAGTTACGGTAAATATGGATTTAGGGGAAGATAACGACCTTCACCCGCTTAACAAACGAGAGGCAGCTTATCGTATGTCCCTGGCAGTAAGGGCCATGATATACGGGGAGCGTGTGATCTTTCGGGGACCATGGCTCTGGGATTTTAATGTGTCAGAGCAATGGATTACTCTGATTTTTGAGACAGAAGATAAAAAAGGTCTTGTTATCCGCGGAGGAACAGGACTGGAAGAGTTTGAGATCGCAGGTGCAGACGGAGTCTATTATTCTGTGACAGGAGAAATAAAAGAAAATCAGGTCCGTATCTGCAGCAGTGAGGTAAAGAAGCCGGTTTTCTTCCGGTATTGCTGGTCCAATACTCCAAAGAAAGGCCTTTTATACAACGAAGCGGGTCTGCCTGCTTCTCCTTTTGAAATTTCAACGTTATCATACAGAAAGTCCCGGTCCGGCCAATAGCCAAACGGGACTTTTTGTATGAATTACTGAGAAACAGGAAGATACAGTTCCAGATAATGAATGGTTTTATTTAAATCCCCTTCTGTTTCCTCTTCTTTTTGCTGTTCTGGCGCGCAACCCATGACAGGGCCGCAGTAAGCAGTTCCTGTGAGAGAATAACCCTGTTCTTTAGCCCACTCAGCTGCCTTTAGAATCTTCCCTTCATCAGGAACAAGAGAGTCGGACGCAAGAACGGTGTAAACACAGGTTTCCCATTTCAGGACAGGAAAGCGTTTTAAATCAGGATTCAGCCTCATCACTGAGGAAGTTTCTTCTGAAAGAAGAAAAAATTCGTCCCGGAGTTTCGCGTGTTTATCCTTAATTATGTATTCCTGGAACGGAGCACATAAGTCAGGGATTCCAAGACGGTTGATCTCTTCGCAGTCCTTGATCCTGTAATGGGTGAGAAGCGGTTTGGTCTGGTATTGATCCAGACCCTGCTTCACGTTATCGTAAGTAATTTTTAACAGGTTTAAATGCACCAGCGACTGCCGGTGAAGTTCTAACTGTTGTTTTTCTTCTGTAATTTTTTTCTGAATCATGGAGCGGCTTGAATGAATGGAACTTTTATAAAGAATCCGCTCAATGTCTTCCAGGCTGAAATTAAGTCTGCGGTAATACATAATGCTTAACAGCCTGCTGATGTCATCATAGGTATAGCTTCGGTAACCATTTTCCTCTTTTTTTGGCTGTATGATCCCCTTTTTTTCGTAAAAGCGAAGGGTATCGCGGCTTAAACCTAACCGAAGGGAGACTTCTCCAATGCTGTACTTCTTCATGCTAATTCCTCGCGTTCAGTCTGTTATTGCCACTGTTATTCTACCACAAATTGTGACAAATTTCCCTTACGGTTTTCTTTCTATGCTTACAAAATACTAACAGAATCTATACAATTCCAATGGAGTAGATCTCCAGCCAGTAATTAATCTGGAGAAGGTAGGCAAGCATCTGGGGTCCTGCCATTAGCTGTCCATACCAGGGCTTTCCATAATCGGAAGGCTTTGCCAGAAAATGCTCCAGTTTATTCTTATCAAGGAATTCCATAACCGGCGCTTTGCTGTCAGACATCATTTCCCGCACTCTGTTTATGAGAAGCGCTTCGTAATTGGTATCATAGGTTTTGGGGTAAGGAGATTTTCTGCGGAAAAGAATTTCATCTGGTAAAAGTCCCTTGCCTGCCTGGCGAAGGAGGTTCTTCACCACTCCGTCTCTTGTCTTCATATCCCAGGGAACGTTCCATACGTATTCAATAATCCGGTGGTCTGCAAAGGGAACTCTGGCTTCCAGCCCGGAATACATGCTGTCCCGGTCCATACGATTTAACAGTGTCTGCATAAACCAGCGCAGGTTCAGATAGGAAATCTCCCGTCTTCTAGCTTCTGTGGGACTGTCTTCCGCCAGTAAGGGAGTTTCAGCAACTGATTTTTCATAGGTTTCCATTACATATTCATCCATATTTAGATAATTTAAAAATTCGTCATTCAGCAATGACTTACGGGGCTGCAAATCCATGGTCCAGGGGAATGCATGGGCTTTAAAACAGTCTTCTCTGTGAAACCATGGATAACCGCCAAAGATTTCATCGGCACATTCTCCAGTTAAAGTCACCTTATTATGAGGCTTCACCATGGAACAGAAATGAAGCATAGAGGAATCAATGTCTCCCATAGCAGGCAAATCGTGGGCCATAACGGAATCGTAAAGCCGGTCTGCCTGGGTCAGATTATCGCACTCCAGGTAGTGATGGTCAGAATCCAGAAACTTTACCATCAGATCCACAAAAGGCCGGTCCTGTGAGGGCTGAAAAGCACTGGCTTTAAAATACTGATCGTTATTTACAAAATCAAAGGAAAAGGTATTAAGCCGTCTGCCCTGTTTTTTCAGCTCTGCGGCACAGACTGCGGAGACAATGCTGGAATCTACGCCTCCGGACAAGAAGGTGCAGATGGGCACATCAGAAACCATCTGCCGTTTGATGGAGTCCGTGACTAAAAATGATGTTTTTTCGATGGTTTCCTCATAGCTGTCCTCATGAGGATGGCTTTCCAGTTTCCAGTAGGATTTTAAATGGAAGCCTTGCTGAGAGCAAAGAAGCATATGCCCTGGCAGCAGCTCCTTCATGTCTTTGAAAACTCCGCAGCCCGGAGTGCGGGCAGGTCCGATGGAAAATACTTCGTTTAATCCCTTTTTATCCAGGTAAGGACGGATACCCGGATAGGCAAAAATCCCCTTCAGTTCAGATGCAAAGATAATTTCGTCATCCCGCACAGTATAAAATAAGGGCTTTACACCGGCACGATCCCTGCATAAGCAGAGGCATTCCCGGTATGGATCCTGAATGGCGTAGGCGAAGATCCCATTCAGCTGTCTGGCAAAATCAGGACCATATTCCATGTAGCCGGTAAGGATGACTTCCGTGTCGCAGGTAGTGTCAAAAGAGTGGCCTTTTTTGATTAAATCATTGCGAAGCTCTTCGGTATTGTAGATTTCTCCGTTATATACAATGCAAAACGTTTTCCCTGCTTCCGTTTTTTTCATAGGCTGGCTGCCGTTTGTTAAGTCAATAATGGATAAACGGGCGTGGGATAGTCCCCCATGCTCAAACAGCCAGGTGCCGGACGCATCCGGTCCCCGGTGTCTTTGAATGGCAGCCATATCCTCCAGCACATGGGTGTAATAGGATTTATCTTTTAAGTAATCCCGGTTTGAGTTATAGAATCCGGAAATTCCACACATAATGATTCCTCCTTTGGGTGAATCGTTTATAAGAGAAGACAGGCTACAAGGAACGTCGCGGCAAATCCGATGAAAACGGGCAGCAGATTTTTTCTGGCAAGTTCCAGCGGATTGACGCTGCATATGGCTGCGACCGGTATCAGTCCCCAGGGAACGATGGTACCGCCTCCAACGTAAATCGCGGTGATCTGTCCCAAAGAGGCTAAAATGGGCACAGAGGCATGAACAGCAGAGCCCAGAGTTCCTGCAAGAGCGCCGGTTAAGGGAAGACCGGAAAAGCCGGATCCGTCAAGACCGGTCAGACTTCCGACGGCCATCTGCAGGACAGCGGCCATATATTTGTTAAGAGGCGTATTGCGGGCCAGCCAGATTGCCCAGTCATTTAATATGCCCCTTTGGAACTGATCACCCAGAATATGAGAAATTCCGTCTCCTCCTAAAAAGAAAAATGCCCCGATGATAATAACGGGAGCAAATATCCTGATAGCGAAAAGAAAACCGTCGGTTACATAGAGGGTGACCTTTTCCAGCGCATGACTTCCAAAACTTAAGAAAGCGCCGATGCACATAATAAGGACTGCAGTTCCGGAAACCAGACTGGTAGCATCGCCTCCCTTTAAATCAAAGACAAGCATCAGAATGATATCCGCAGCAAAGAGCAGGGGTGTAACAAATGCCATGATAATGCCGGAAAGTCCCGGATTGTGCTGAGGCTGTGTATCCTGTATGCTTACCTGGCTGCAGCAGGCGGAGATTTGTTTCCTGTTTAACAGATATGCGCTGACTGCGGTGACAATGCCCATTACCAGGAAAAGGGGGGCGGCCTTTTGTTAAAATATCGGAAGCAGAGATAGAGGCAGCTCCTGCTGAAATAGAAGGAGCACCCTGAATAACCAGGTCATAGCTTAAGGCAAAACCGTGTCCGAATAAATTCATTGCCATGGCGGCTGCCAGCGGGTCCAGTCCGGCTTTTAAGGCAAAAGGAAGCATAATAGCGCCGATTAAAGCCACAGAAGGAGAGGGCCAGAGAAACAGGGAAAAAAGAAACATGGTAAAGCCCAGAATCCACCAGGTAACCGAAGGCGATTTCATCACCTTTGACATGGGAATCATCATGATGTAATCACTGCCTAAATCCTTTAAGCATTTTGACAGAGCAGTAATTAAAGCAATGGTTGCAATAATTTCCGTAAATTCCTTTGCTGCAAACACAATGGCTTTAAATACGGTCATAATACCGCCGGTTATGGTTCCAAGCCCCACGACGCCAATCAGGAACAAAAAGGCGATGCAGACCAAAGGAGTATCCCGCCGCAAAATCATCACTGTGAGTATTGTAAGAACGCCTGCCAGGTAAAGGTAATGCAAGGGCGTAAGCACCAGATTGGTATCAATCATAGGAATCACTCCTGGAAAATAATATAATCTATTGTATGAAGCAAGGGAACGGCCAGTGTGATTTTTTAAGAGGAACTTGAATTTTTCAGTTCAGGCTTTTATACTGGATTCTATAAAGGAGATATCTTATGCAGATTATTTCGGTTCATATTAAGAATTTTAAGTCAATTGAGGACATGGAGATTACGGACATTGAAAATGCCCTGATCCTGGTGGGAAAGAACAATACCGGAAAAACAGGAATTCTGGATGCCATAAGGGCTGCAGCCAATGGGTATGATGTAACAAAAGAGGATTTTAACGAGAAAAAACAGAAAATCGAAATTATCATGACTCTTGCAATCACCCAGGAGGATTTAGAATTATTTCACCGCGCAGGAATTGTCAGTCAGTATAAGCGGTTTGATACCTGGCTCCACGATTTTATGACAAAGCTACCTTCTTACCAGGAAGGAATATTATCCTTTACCTTTCAGGCCAGCTGGAACGGAGAAACCAGGTTCTTTGACGGTTATCATAAACAACCGGTATATCAAAGAGGTCATCCCCAGACTGTACTACATTGATTCCCAGAGAGAGCTGAATCAGTTTCAGAATGATCTACTGCTTTTCCAGGAAGATGACCAGCTGTCCAGGTTACGGAATCATGTCTGTATCTTTGACAGTGCCAGAGCGTGCAGCCAGTGTTTTCAGTGTATCGGACTGATTAATCAGAAGAAGCCGGAAGAACTGGCGGTGTATGAAACAGCCAAGCTTTTGGAATATAAGATGTACCAGCTGAATTTAAATGATTTTGCTGCCAGAGTCAATGAGAATTACAGAAAAAACGGAGGGTATGAGGAAATCCGTTTTTCTCTGGTCTGCGATCCCAATGAGATGTTTAAGGTGACGGCTGAGACCTATCATGAGGAACGGGAGAAAACAAGTCCCATCAGTAATTTAAGCAACGGCATGAGAAGTTTATACATGTTGTCCCTTCTGGAAGCATATACAGAGGATGGGAAGAGAATTCCCAATATTATCATTGTAGAGGATCCGGAGATCTTTCTTCACCCACAGCTTCAGAAGGCTTCCAGTGAGATCCTGTACCGTTTATCCAAAAAGAATCAGGTTATTTTCACCACTCATTCCCCCCAATATGCTGTTTAATTTCACCAGACGGCAGATCCGGCAGGTGGTTCTTGACCGGGGAGGATACTCGGTGGTAAAGGAGAAAACGGATATTGATGTGATTTTAGATGATCTGGGATACGGTGCCATCGATCTTTTAGGTGTAAGCTTTGTATTTATAGTGGAAGGAAAGCAGGACAAGAGCAGACTTCCTCTGTTGCTGGAAAAGTATTATTCGGAGATCTATGACAAAGAAGGAAATCTGTCCAGAATTTCCATCATCACCACAAACAGCTGTACCAATATAAAAACCTATGCCAATTTAAAATATATGAATCAGGTTTATTTACGGGATCAGTTTTTGATGATTCGGGATGGGGATGGGAAAGATCCGGAGGAACTGGCGGGTGAACTGTGCCGGTATTACGATGAGAGGGGCAGGGATGAGATAGACCGGCTGCCTAAGGTGACCAGAAGGAATGTGCTTATATTAAAATATTATTCCTTTGAAAACTATTTCTTTAATCCAAAGATTATGGAACAGCTGGGAATTGTGGAGAGCGAGGAAGCATTTTACCGGATATTGTTTGAGAAATGGAACGAATATCTTTACCGGCTAAAAAGCGGAAAACAGTTTCTGGAGGCAGTGGGAAAGAACATGGAAAGTCCGGAAGAATTAAAGGAGCATATGGAGGAATTCAAACTATATATGCGCGGCCACAATCTGTTTGACATCTTCTACGGACCCTATAAAAAGCAGGAAGGGGAGATTTTAAGAAGATATATTGATCTGGCTCCAAGAGAGGATTTCAAAGATATACTGGATGCTACGGACCGGTTCGTATATTTTGAAAACAGAAAAATGGAAAAATAAAAAAAGGCAAGAAAGTGCTATTACTTGGACAAATAAAAGCACGCTTTTTTACGCCATCTATATTATAATCAGGGTAAGAGATTTTACCAGGAGGTAAGAGGATGAATTATCTGATAGGGATCGATGTGGGAACATCGGCAACAAAGACCGTTCTGTTTGATGAGAAAGGACAGGTAGTGGTTTCAGCCTCCAGAGAGTATCCGCTTTACCAGCCGGAGAATGGCTGGGCGGAGCAAAAGCCGGAGGATTGGCGGGATGCAGTTCTGGAGACGATTTCCCAGGTAGTAAAGGAATCCAAAGTTTCAAAAGAGGATATTAAGGGAATTGGTTTATCCGGTCAGATGCATGGCCTTGTCATGCTTGATGAGAAGAATGAAGTGATTCGCCCCTCCATTATCTGGTGTGACCAGAGAACTGGTGCGGAGGTAGAAGATATGCTTTCCATTATGCCCAGAGAACGGTGGATTGAGATTACCGCAAACCCGCCTTTAACTGGCTGGACAGCAGCCAAGATCTTATGGGTTAAGAAGAATGAGCCGGAGAATTACAGCCGGTGCAGACATATACTTCTGCCCAAGGATTACATAAGGTTTGTACTTACTGGAAACTACGCCACAGAGGTGTCTGATGCCAGCGGCATGCAGCTTCTTGATGTACCAGGCAGATGCTGGTCGGAAGAAGTTCTTGAGAAGCTGGATATTGATCCTGCACTTTTGGGTAAAGTTTATGAATCCTGTGAAGTGACTGGAACAGTTCTTCCTGAGATTGCCGGGAAGACAGGTTTATCAGAGGAGACTAAGGTAGTCGGCGGAGCTGGTGATAATGCTGCAGCTGCAGTAGGGACCGGAGTGGTTAAGGATGGAACTGCTTTTACGACAATCGGAACCTCTGGTGTGGTATTTGCCCACAGCAGCCAGGTTACCATTGATCCCAAGGGAAGAGTTCATACCTGTTGCTGCGCTGTACCAGGTGCCTGGCATGTGATGGGTGTTACCCAGGGAGCAGGTCTTTCTTTAAAGTGGTTTAAGGATCAGTTCTGCGGGGATTATGTGAAGGAAGCAGAGAAAGAGAACATTGATGTCTATGACATTATTAATAAAGAAGTTGCACAGGTGGAAGCCGGCAGCGGGCGGCTCTTATATCTTCCTTACCTGATGGGAGAGAGGACACCCCATCTTGATCCGGACTGCAGAGGAGTATTTTTCGGTCTTTCTGCCATACACACAAGAGCGAATATGCTGCGTGCCGTTATGGAGGGGAGTTTCTTATTCCTTAAGCGACTGCAATGACATTTTAAAAGAGATGGGAATTGAAGTAGAGCAGATGATGGCGTGCGGAGGCGGAGGCAAAAGTCCGGTATGGCGTCAGATGCTTGCAGATATGTATGAGTGCAGTGTAAAAACAGTGGCTCAGACGGAAGGACCGGCCTTAGGGGTGGCGATTCTTGCCGGAGTTGGCTGCGGCTTATATGAGAGTGTGGAAGCTGCCTGTGAAGCGCTGATCTGTGAAGACAAATCAACGGAGCCTGATGCAGAAAAATCAGAGAAGTATAAAAATTATCACCAGCTTTACAAGAAGCTTTATGAGGATTTAAAAGGCAGTTATAAGATACTGGCAGGTTTATAAATCATAGGTTTACCAACAGAAAGCAGGAGGATTTTAATATGCGTTTTTTTATTGATACGGCAAATGTGGAAGAGATCAGAATGGCAGATGAGATGGGAATTATATGCGGAGTTACTACGAATCCATCTCTGATTGCAAAGGAAGGACGTATTTTTAAAGAAGTAATCGGGGAAATTGCTTCTATCGTAGACGGCCCCATAAGCGGAGAAGTGAAAGCGACAACTACGGATGCATTGGGCATGATCGAAGAAGGAAGGGACATTGCCGCAATCCATCCCAATATGGTAGTGAAGATTCCCATGACTCCGGAAGGCTTAAAGGCCGTTAAAGTACTTCATTCCGAAGGAATTAAAACCAATGTTACTCTTGTGTTTTCCTGCGCCCAGGCTCTTCTTGCTGCAAGAGCAGGTGCTACTTATGTATCACCATTTTTAGGACGTCTTGATGATATTTCCATGCCTGGAATTGACTTAATCAATGATATTATGGAAATTTTTCAGATTCATGGAATTGAAACCGAGATCATCGCGGCCAGTGTGCGCAACCCCATTCATGTAATTGACTGCGCAAAGGCTGGAGCGGACATTGCTACAGTTCCTTATAAGGTACTTCTGCAGATGACAGGTCATCCGTTAACAGATCAGGGAATCGAGAAGTTTAAGAAGGATTATCTGGCAGTTTTCGGAGAATAAATGAAAAGAGAGGAATTATTATGGGATTAGAGATAAAACCAGTAACGGATCCGGCCTTTCGTGCTTATGGCAAGGTTGTAACGGGTTATGAAATCGGTGATCTTCTTGAGAAGATGGAGCATACGCCCCTTCCGGATGATGTGACATACGTTGCCTCCGTACAGGAACTGGAAGCGCTTCCCGTCTGCAAGGAGATGGAAAAGAATTTATACGGACAGATGCCGATACAGGTTGGGTTTTGCAACGGTCACAATAAGAAGTTAAATGCTGCAGAGTATCACAGGAATTCCGAGATTAACATTGCTGCCACTGATCTGGTTCTGATTCTTGGAAAACAGCAGGATATTACGCCGGAGTACACCTATGATTCAGATAATATGGAAGCATTTCTTATTCCAAAGGGAACGGTAGTGGAGGTTTATGCTACAACCCTTCATTATGCACCCTGCCATACAGAGGAAGGCGGTTTCCGTTGTGTGGTAATTCTTCCCCAGGGAACCAATACTGATTTATCACCACTTGATAAGACAGTGAACAAAGAGGATACGCTGTTGTTTGCAAAGAACAAATGGCTGATCGGACATGAAGAGGGCGGTCTTCCTAAAGAAGCTTATATTGGTATCACAGGAGAAAATCTTTCTATTTAAAGAATATAAAATATAATGGGCTATCAAAAAGCCTTAAGATAACAGGAGGAGTCATAATATGAATAATATCCCGGAATTAAAAGTAGGTATCGTTGCAGTCAGCAGAGATTGTTTCCCGGAGACATTGTCTGTAAACAGAAGGAAAGCTTTGGTTGAAGCTTATGGAGCAAAGTATGATGCAGCCAATATTTATGAGTGTCCAGTATGTATCGTAGAAAGCGAAATACATATGGTACAGGCATTGGAAGATGTTAAAAATGCAGGCTGTAATGCACTGGTTGTCTATCTTGGTAACTTTGGACCGGAGATTTCCGAAACCCTTCTTGCAAAACATTTTGACGGTCCGGTTATGTTTATTGCAGCTGCAGAGGAAAGCGGAGACAGTTTAACCCAGGGCAGAGGAGATGCTTACTGCGGAATGTTAAACGCAAGCTATAATCTAAAGCTGAGAAACATTAAAGCGTATATCCCGGAATATCCGGTTGGAACAGCCGCAGAATGTGCAGATATGATAGAGGAATTCCTTCCAATCGCCAGATCTTTAGTAGGTCTTTCCAGCTTAAAGATCATCAGCTTTGGACCACGCCCATTAAACTTCCTGGCTTGCAATGCTCCGATCAAGCAGCTTTATAATCTGGGCGTTGAGATTGAGGAAAACTCAGAACTTGATTTATTTGAAGCATTTAATAAGCATGCAGGAGATCCCAGAATTCCTGACGTAGTAAAAGATATGGAAGCAGAATTAGGAGAAGGAAATAAAAAACCGGACATTCTTCCTAAGCTTGCTCAGTATGAGCTGACTTTATTAGACTGGGTGGAGCAGCACAGGGGATATCGTAAGTATGTCGCCATTGCCGGAAAATGCTGGCCTGCATTCCAGACTCAGTTTGGATTTGTTCCATGCTATGTAAACAGCCGTTTAACCGGAATGGGTATTCCTGTATCCTGTGAAGTTGATATCTACGGTGCACTCAGTGAGTTTATCGGTACCTGTGTGAGCTTAGATGCTGTAACCCTTCTTGATATTAACAATACAGTTCCGGATGATATGTATGAAGGCGATATCAAAGGAAAACACGACTATACACACCAGGATACTTTTATGGGATTCCACTGCGGAAATACCTGCTCCAGAAAGCTTTCCTCATGCTCCATGAAATATCAGATGATTATGGCTAGAACCCTTCCAGAAGAGGTGACTCAGGGAACATTAGAGGGAGATATTCTTCCAGGTGACATCACATTCTTCCGCTTACAGAGCACTGCAGATAATATTCTTCGTGCCTATGTTGCCCAGGGTGAAGTACTTCCTGTAGCAACCCGTTCCTTTGGTTCCATTGGAATCTTTGCCATTCCAGAGATGGGAAGATTCTACCGCCATGTGCTGGTCGAGAAGAATTTCCCACATCATGGAGCGGTTGCATTTGGACATTATGGTAAGGCTTTATTTGAAATATTTAAATACCTTGGTGTGGAAGAGATTGGATTTAACCAGCCTAAGGGAATGCTTTACAAGACTGAGAATCCATTTTCTTTATAATCAGATGGAAAAGATTTTGTTATAATAAAGAATAAAGAGGCAGGAGGAAAGCGATCCGTTTCGGATAGGACTTTCCTCCTGTTATTGATTGTTATAGTGTCCGCTGATATCGTACAGTCAAAAGCTGATTTCAATTAAAGCGTTTTTTATGAGTGCAAAAATGGGTCTTTTAAGTGTAAAAGCTAATTTTGGGTATTTTTAGTAGTATTCTCATAGCGAATATCCGCGACATTATTTCTGTTTTTGGAGTATCAATGCCCATAGTATCGAAATTCATTTAGGCTACATACATTATTAATAGGCGTATTTCCATAGGACGCCTTATTGATACGATTGGAGGATTCTATATGGCTAACAATGCTCTTCAGATAGAATTAAATGCAGCGATAAGCGTAGCTTCCGGTGCAAATGTACTCTTTGATACAATTGTTTATTTATCTGGCAATATCACTTACAATCCGGCTACGGGAATTATTACGTTCCTTGAAGCTGGAAGATATGTGTTTGATTGGTGGCTGGCAACACAATCATCTCAATCAACAATTGGGACAGCCTTTGCCTTAACCTCTTCTCAGGGAGATGTTTTAGAAGGAGCTTCTCCTATAAAAACGGGGGAGGTAGTAGGTGTTAGTATTATTGAAGTAGCTGTTGCCCCTGTTACGGTTTCTCTCGTCAATATCAGCGATGCTACTGTATTCTTTTCACAGATAGTTCCGTTAAAAGGTACCCTGGTAGTGGTTCAGGATGATTTAAGCGGAGCGGGCCCCACCGGAGATACCGGCCCAACTGGTGCAACCGGTCCGACGGGAGCAACAGGCCCGACGGGTGACATCGGTCCGACGGGAGCAACAGGCCCGACGGGTGACACCGGTCCAACCGGAGCCACAGGCGCGACAGGAGATACCGGTCCAACCGGAGCAACCGGTCCGACAGGAGATACCGGTCCGACAGGAGATACCGGTCCAACAGGTGACACCGGCCCAACCGGTCCGACAGGAGCAACCGGTCCAACAGGTGACACCGGCCCGACAGGAGATACCGGCCCAACCGGAGATACCGGTCCGACAGGAGACACCGGCCCAACCGGAGCAACTGGTCCGACAGGAGACACTGGTCCAACAGGAGATACCGGCCCAACCGGAGATACCGGTCCAACCGGAGCGACTGGTCCAACCGGAGATACCGGTCCAACCGGAGCAACTGGTCCGACAGGAGACACCGGCCCAACCGGAGCAACTGGTCCAACCGGAGATACCGGCCCGACCGGAGATACTGGTCCCACAGGTGACACCGGTCCAACCGGAGCGACTGGTCCAACCGGAGATACCGGCCCGACCGGAGATACCGGTCCAACAGGAGATACCGGCCCAACCGGAGCAACTGGTCCAACCGGAGATACTGGCCCAACCGGAGATACCGGTCCGACAGGTGACACCGGCCCAACTGGTCCAACTGGAGATACCGGTCCAACTGGAGATACCGGCCCAACAGGAGATACCGGTCCAACCGGAGATACCGGCCCAACTGGAGATACCGGCCCAACCGGAGATACCGGCCCAACTGGAGATACCGGTCCAACAGGAGATACCGGCCCAACTGGAGATACCGGCCCAACTGGAGATACCGGCCCAACCGGAGATACCGGCCCAACCGGAGATACCGGCCCGACCGGAGATACCGGCCCGACCGGAGATACCGGTCCGACAGGTGACACTGGTCCAACAGGAGATACCGGCCCGACCGGAGATACCGGTCCGACAGGTGACACTGGTCCAACCGGAGATACCGGTCCAACAGGAGATACCGGTCCAACCGGAGATACCGGTCCGACAGGTGACACTGGTCCAACCGGAGATACCGGCCCAACCGGAGATACCGGTCCGACAGGTGACACCGGCCCAACTGGTCCAACTGGAGATACCGGTCCAACAGGAGATACCGGCCCAACAGGAGATACCGGCCCAACAGGAGATACCGGCCCAACAGGAGATACCGGCCCAACCGGAGATACCGGCCCGACCGGAGATACAGGTCCAACCGGCCCGACCGGAGATACCGGCCCAACAGGAGATACTGGCCCAACCGGTCCAACTGGAGATACCGGCCCGACCGGTCCAACCGGAGATACCGGTCCAACCGGTCCGACAGGAGATACCGGCCCAACAGGAGATACCGGTCCAACCGGAGATACCGGCCCAACAGGAGATACTGGTCCAACCGGCCCAACAGGAGATACTGGTCCAACCGGTCCGACAGGAGATACCGGCCCAGCTGCGGGTGTTACAACATTCGGATATGCTTATGAACTTGCAACTTTAGCAGATGCAACCGTAGTGGGTGGTGCAGATGTACCGTTCAGCAATAATGGACCATTAGCAGGAATAACTCATACTGCCGGCACAACTACAATAACAGTACCGATCGCCGGAACTTATCAGATTGATTATTATATCGATATTACGGCTGGCGTAGGTTCCGCTATTGCAATTGCAGTAAACGGAACCCCAGATGCATCAACTAATGTTACTGCTCTTGTAGCTACTGGGGAAATATCAGGGACCGCAATGCTTACGCTTGCAGCAGGAGATGTGCTGACTTTAAGAAACAACTCTGCCGTACCATTGACAATGACTTTGGCACCTGGTGTAGGATCTCAATTTAATGCAATTCTGTTAAGCTGATAAACTATGGCCGGTATCTTCGGATACCGGCTATATTAATAAAGATACAGGAGTAGCTTACTTAACCACACATTCTTCCGGGTTAACTCCCATAATTTCTTTTTTACAGCGAAACCACAGGAGTATGCCAATGAGGCAGGCACATATTTCAGAAGCAGTCATAGACCATATTACACCATTTAACTTAAATAAACTATTTCCAATAATAATAATGGGAATCAGTGCAATACCTCTGGATACAGACATTATCGCAGATTGAATGCCTTTTCCGAACGCTTGAAACATACTTGTTAAAAGTCCCGAAATACCTGTAAATAAGGTGGAAAGCAATAATGCTGTAAGTATAGTAACACCGACGTTTATCACAGATTCATCGGAGCTGAACAGTTCAAGTACCTGTGTCCGGAAAACAAACAAAACAGCGGCAATCACAGAAATAATTGTAACAAGATAAAATGCTGTTGTTTTCAACACTTTATTTAGTCGTTCTGTATTGTTTGAGGAATAAGAAAATGCAATCAGCGGAACAACACCCATATATAAACCCATGCCGATAAAATCTGATATCTGGCATACACGATTTGCTACGCCAAATGCTGCTACCACTTGGTCACCATATAAGACTGCATAGTTATTAAACATCAGACTTGAAACAATTAAAAATCCAGAAAGCAGCAGCGCAGATATACCAATCTTAAAGATATTAAAAAGGATAGTTAGATTTGGTTTGAAATATTTTAAACGAATGCTTTGAGCTGGACTTTTCTTCTCCAGATAATACATATAGTAGACAACGGCACAGATATTACCAATAACAGTGGCAACCGAAGCCCCCATAACATCCATGTGAAAGAAAAAAATAAATACCGGGTCAAGTATGATATTTATAACAACGCTGATGATCATACCGATCATCGATTCGGTGGATGCACCTTCTCCCCTAACCATTTGGGCGAGTGTAAAATTAGCTACTACAAACGGACTACCGATTGTATAGGCAATAATATAAGAACGTGTATGCAGCAGTGTTTCTCCCGTAGCCCCCAGTAGTTTTAATATGGGGGATAAGAATGGAATACAAAGCAACATAAACAAAAGCCCTGAAATTAATGACAGATACAAGGTTACAGATGAAACTTTTTTTACATATTCTATTTTTTTCTCTCCTAATAATCTTGAAATATATGTGCTGCCACCTGTACCAAATAATTCGCCCAGAGCCATGAGAATAGTTGTAAACGGCAGAGCAAGCGTAATTGATGCTAACATGGATGTGTTGTTCAACCTTCCAATAAAATAAGCATCTGTAATATTGTAAATCATATTGACAACCATACCTAAAATCATGGGAATAGCCATATGTGCGATAGCTTTTGGCACTGGTGCTTTTTCAAGATAGTACATTGCGTCTTTGTTTTCCATGTGGAATACCTCCGTTATATATAAGTTGATTTCTACCTATTTGCCGATAGTTTTTTATTTACTCTCTGTAAACAGGTTAGTGTAATTAAGTAAAGTTCTACCTATTTTTGTAAAATAGAACAAGGTTTATATATGTGATTCTACTCCTAAATTTTCAAAAGTCCGTTTTAAAAAATTCAAATAAATAGTTTTTTCTTCCTCAGAAAAACCGGTTAGCATTTCGTCGGTTATTTCGTTAAGTATGCCAGACATTTCACTGAGAAGTTTTTGGGATTTTTCAGTAAGTTCAATGGTTATTGTCCTGCCATCTTCATTACCTGAGCGGCGTATTATAAATCCATTTCTTTCCAGGCTGTTGAGTAAACTTGTCACGGACGGACCCGATATTTGCATGGCCATGCTTAAATATCTGCGGTTGATTTCTTGATTAGATTTGTGTGCTCCGTCTATGTGACCCAAAAGGCGCACTTGCGGCTCGGTAATATCGTATGCCGCCAATCTTTGATCATTTTTATAGCGCAACACATGAGCGATGTTCTTAATATAAAAATCGTGAGGCGGTAGACGATTTATGTTCATTTTATTTACTCCTTTCAATTAGGTTGATTTCTATCTAATAGTATATAGGTAGGCTTCTACTTTGTCAATATCCTTTTTAAATTATTTCGAATGATACGCTATGTTGCTTAGTGGAATATAGGGTAAGTATATTGATATTTGCATAGTTATGCTATAAACACCAGGCTAGTTTGCTATTGAGGGCACTTTGATATTGAGCTGGAATAATACAATCTGGTATAAATTATAATCGACAAAAAGACAGTCTGTTTACAAGAAAAAGTGGACCAAAGTAACTGTCGGTATAATGAAAAGAATGTGGTTCTAAGCTCACTTATAAGAAGGCAAATGAAAAATATAAGATAATATGCAGGTTTATTTTAAGCATATTTTGAAGTTAGAAGCAAAGAAAATATACAGTATCGAAAATTCTTGTCACAACATATATTACTAATAGGCGTTATCAGACTGATACGCCTTGCAATATGGAAATGGGAGGATTTTTTATGGCTAATAATGCTTTGCAAATAGAACTAAATACGGCTACAACGGTAGCTGCAGGTGCCAATGTCCCCTTTGACACTATAGTCTATTCATCCGGAACCATATCTTACAATCCAGCTACAGGGGTAATTACATTCAACGAAGCTGGCAGATACGTGCTCGACTGGTGGCTGGCAACACAATCTTCTCAAACGACAAATGGGACATCCTTTGCATTATCGTCCTCACAGGGAGATTTTTTGGAAGGTAATTCACCGATAAATACAGGAGAGGTTTATGGAATCGGAATTGTTGATGTTGTTGTAGCTCCAGTTACGGTATCTCTTGTAAATATCAGTACAGCGACTGTATTCTTTTCTCTAATAGTTCCATTGAAGGGAACATTGGTTGTAATTCAAGATGATATTGTTTCAACCGGCCCGACAGGAGATACTGGCCCAACCGGTCCAACAGGAGATACCGGCCCAACCGGTCCAACTGGAGCTGCAGGACTAACAGGTCCTACCGGCCCAACTGGAGATACCGGTCCAATCGGCCCAACAGGAGATACTGGCCCAACCGGTCCAACCGGAGATACTGGCCCAACCGGCCCAACTGGAGATACAGGACCTATCGGCCCAACAGGAGATACCGGCCCAACCGGTCCAACCGGAGATACCGGCCCAACCGGTCCAACCGGAGATACCGGCCCCACCGGTCCAACCGGAGATACCGGCCCAACCGGTCCAACCGGAGATACCGGCCCAACTGGTCCAACCGGAGATACCGGCCCAACCGGTCCAACTGGAGATACCGGTCCAACCGGAGATACTGGCCCAACCGGTCCAACCGGAGATACCGGCCCAACTGGCCCAACCGGCCCAACCGGAGATACCGGCCCAACCGGCCCAACCGGAGATACCGGCCCAACCGGTCCAACCGGAGATACCGGCCCAACTGGCCCAACCGGCCCAACCGGAGATACCGGCCCAACTGGTCCAACCGGAGATACTGGCCCAACTGGCCCAACTGGTCCAACCGGAGATACCGGTCCAACAGGCCCGACAGGATTAGCAGGACTAATAGGTCCAACCGGAGATACCGGTCCAACAGGCCCGACAGGATTAGCAGGACTAATAGGTCCAACAGGAGATACCGGTCCAACAGGCCCGACAGGATTAGCAGGACTAATAGGTCCAACGGGAGATACCGGTCCAACCGGAGATACTGGGCCAACTGGCCCAACCGGTCCAACCGGAGCCATTGGAGCAACCGGCCCAACCGGAGATACCGGTCCCGCGGGTCCAACAGGAATCGCTGGTCTCGTAGGAGCCACTGGTCCAACCGGTCCGACAGGAACTTCCGTAACAAGCGACAGCATGTCGGCAGCTAATACAACTTCAACAGTAATAGCAGTTGTATTAGGCGGAACCAATATACCGCTTCCAGATAACCAAAACTTAAATACGTTTACCGTTGATGGAACCAATACTGTTTTTACAGTACCAGCCACAGGGGAATATTTAATTAGTTATGCTGTTACTACAACAGCAGCATTACTGGTATCCTCACAGATCACGCAGAACGGTGCACCTTTAGCAGCTTCTGTTATTACACCGACAGTTGCGGCCAGTAACCTGGAATCGACATTTATTGTTCCGCTGACTGCTGGAGATACGCTTTCACTGCAATTATTTGGCCTGCTGGGAGCAGCAACGCTTCTGGGCGGCGCAAGCACGTATATGACACTTGTAAGAGTAATCTGATTTTAAATTATTTCTAAAGAACGCCCCCACCCTTTTAGTTAATAAAGGTGGGGGCGTATTCGGTTTGATTAATGATTCACATGTATGAAACCATGTGTTACAATAAGCAATGTACCAGTTTCTGAAAAAAGGAAAGTGAGGAACTAAAATTTATGGGAAATCAATCAATCGATTTGAGTGCTTTTCTCTGTACAAGGTCTGATGAATGGACGAGACTTGTACAGAGGTATAACATTTAATCATTATCTCGTCCTAATTGGATTTTGTACTTATAGGGAATTTACTATAAGGAGAGAATAAAATGAAATCAAAATTAAATACAGATTATAAAATATTTTGGCTGGGGCAGGCAGTATCCCAACTGGGCAGCTCTATGACATCTTTGGCTTTGACCTTCTGGTCTTATCAACAGACCAATTCAGCAATGGCAGTATCGTTTATGTCTTTTTGCAATTACCTGCCTTACATATTAGTCAGTATGTTTGGAGGAACATTCATTGACCGGGCATCGAAAAAGAAAATTTTAATTGTTTCCGATACCATAGCGGCTATTTGTACAATCAGCATACTTTTTAGTTTGTTCCGGGGCAGCCTGGCACTGACGCAGATTTATGTTGTAAATGCAGTAATCGGGTTTATGAATGCATTTCAGTCACCAGCTTCAGCTGTTGTAACCGGGCAGTTGATTACAGATGGAAATTATGAAAAGGCTAGCGGTCTGAACTCATTTTCTTCCAATTTAATCATGGTTACCGCACCTGTTCTTTCCGGTACACTTGTTGGCTTTTTTGGGATCCGGCTGGTGCTTGCCATTGATCTGCTGACCTTTACGTTCTGTATGATTACACTGTTTTTGGTTAACCCAAAGGAGAATCCCGGAACATCAAAAACTCATCATACGCATGCAGGACGGAAAAATCGGGAGCATATAGAATTCTTAAAGAAGGAGCCAGGTGTTTTGTATCTGATGCTCAGCCTTGCATTGATTAACTTTTTCTCCAGACTGACCTATGAGAACATCCTTAATCCTATGATACTGGCAAGAAGCGGAGGAAATGCAGGAGTCTTTGGACTGGTAAACAGTATGATGGGAGCAGGAGGGATTATTGGCGGCATTATGGTTGCTTCCGGTAAAAAGACAAAAAGCCCCCGTAAGATGATTTACTTTTCAGCAGGAATATCATTTTTACTTGGAGATTTAACCATGGGAGCAGGGAGGAATGTTTTTGCGTGGTCTGCAGCCGGAATCTTTGCAAGCTTACCCATACCATTTATCATGGCGGGACAAAACGCACTGCTGTACCGGACTGTTCCAGAGAACATCCAGGGGAGAATATTTGCAATCCGTAATGGAATTCAGTATTCCACAGTACCCATCGGCCTGCTTCTGGGAGGATATCTGGCGGATTATGTATTTGAGCCATTTTTGGCTTCTGATTACACCGCAGCAGTTTTCTTACAAAGTATAGTTGGAAAAGGAACTGGAAGCGGAATGGCAGTTATGTTTCTGTGCACTGGTCTCCTGGGGGCCTTATCTTCGGTGCTTGGTTATAAGAACCGGTCAATCAGAAATCTGACTGACCCAGCTAAATTAAAATAATTATAAATTAAAACCGGATCAGCGTGGTATTCCACACTGATCCGGTTTTTTAAATATCCCTGGGAAGTTCAATAATAACGCTGTTTTTTAAATAAGGAATACTTTGAAATGTTATACGAAAAGAATCCCCATAGCACGCCTTCAGTCTCTTTTGTATATTGGATAATCCAAAATGCTTCTGAGACTCTGGAGAATTCTCTGTAATACAGGCATTTGCCACCTCTATATCAATTCCCCTGCCATTGTCCGTTACTTCAATCCTGATTTTGTTGTGATCTGCTGATGATATCAGGATATCAATCCGGGGAGGAACTGGTTCAAGTCCGCTTATGAAACCGTCGAAACCGTGGCGTATGCAGTTTTCCGCCAGCGGCTGCAACAGTATTTTCATGATTTGGCAGTCTTTTAATAAAGGATCAATTTGTGTTTCCATCTGAATCCCGTTTGAAGAATGGCGGTTCATGATTTCCATATAGGAAGTGACGTGTTCTACTTCTTTTTCCACTGAAATCATCGTCTTTCCAAAACTCAGCGTAGTCCGTAAGTATTTCCCCAGACTTTCAAGCATTCCTTCTGCAGTTTTTGAATGACCATTTAATATCTGAAAATGAATACATTCCAGGGTATTGTAAAGAAAATGCGGATTAATCTGTTCTGACATCATCTGAATTTCCGCCATTGCCTTTTTTTGTTCCTCATCCTTAATCTGCAAAAGCTGCAGCTGTATGGTATCGTACATCTGGTTTAACTGGACTCCCAACAGGCTGATTTCGTCTGTATGATTAAATTCCTTTCGTTTGGTATAGGTTTTGTCGTTAATGCTTCGTATAATTGTTCCCAACACCCGTAAATTTCTGGTAAGAAGGCCGGACAGAGCCAGGCTGAGTAAGACAGCCCGCAAAAAAGCAGGCAATCCATACCAGTATAAAGAAGGATCGAATCTCCTTAATATCCCCGGTAAGAGCGGATTTTTTAGTCATATGAACCACATTTAAATTACAGAATTTAATCTTATCCATGGTCAGAAACAGATCTTCGTTCTCCGCCTGAACCGTCCCTTCCTGTCCGGGGGAACCATCTGCGACCCACTTACAGATTTGGGGAAGAAATGCATCCGGATACTCTTTTTTCCGTAATATCCAAAGGCTGCCCGTCATCATCTGCCAGATACATACAGTAAGTGTAGCGGTTGGACATCCGGTTAAAATAATCCCGGATCTGCTCTGTGTCAACCAGAAGAATGAACCGGGCTTTCCTGCAGTTGGGGATATCCTGATAAGCCAGATGCTTGGACGACAGAATACTGGAGACCGGATAGGAGACCGGAATCACTCCCTTTCTGCCAAACATGTTGCTGAACCTGGTGGGCAGGACAGTAATGTGGGGATATTGCCAGATATTTTCCGGCAGAAGTTTGTCAAAGTGACTGCTGATGCCGAGAGAGGTGGGGCTGAACATAATCTGATCATCACCGCAGACCAGCACATTGGTTACAAGATCATGATTTTGCAGAAATGAATCTGTAACAGCAGTAGCAGTAGTGAAATATCTGGCATAACCGGTAAAATTATAGTTGTTGATAGCGGCAATCATCTGAGGAAAGGGTTCCTTTACCAGAAGATGATTGGTAGCAGCTGAGAGAGAATTAAACTGGTAGGATAGGGACTCTCCAGCCATTTCCACAGAGCTTCTGGCCCTTCTTAAAACTTCATTGGTGTTTCGTTCATAAAAATAGAAATAAGATACCTGTCCAATGAGAAAAAGAGCAGCCGATGTAATGAAAATCATTCCGGTCACCAGCTGGTAACGGAATTTTAAATTGGCGAACCACTTAATCATTAACTGCTCCTTTCTCCGGCAGTAAACTGTTTTTGGTATTCCGAAGGTGTAAGTCCGGTTCTTGCCTTAAAGGCACGGCTGAAGGAGCGGTAATCTTCATAGCCAAGGAGCAGGGAGACTTCTCCCGATGTATGTTCCTGAAATTTCAGCTGTTCCTGTGCATAGTTGATTTTTAAATCCAGGGTATAATCCCGAAAATTCAGCTGTGTTTTATTTTTAAAATAAGTACTGAAATAGCTTTTGCTCAGTCCCAGATAATTGCATACATCTTCGGTTCTGGGATTTTTCAAGAGATTTTTATTAATGTAGTCAAGTGCCTTCTGAATTAATGGATCGTTCTTTGCAGCCTGACTTACGGTCAGCTCCTCTGCAAATCCGGAAAGGACTTTCACCATAAAGATCTGAATATCCTCCAACGAGTTTAAACTCTGCAATGCCGCAAAGGAATTGCCGGTATAGCTTTTCGGCGGCCCGTCAAGATACCGGGACAACTGGCTTTGCAATGTAATGATTAAATAATTGCACATACTGTAAAGATAAGACGGCGGAGGAAGAACAGGAGTGGTCAGTTTCTCTAAATAGAGTTTAAAACGGGCCTGTATGTTATCTCTGTCATCTTTTAAAACAGCATCCAAAAGATCGTCGCCAGGCATAATGACCGGGGGCTGTCCGGATTCAAGAACAGCAAAATCAAGAACAGCCCCAGCTTCCGGATAAATATGCCAGGTAATGATATGTCTTGCATCCTGGATAGAGGCAGAGATCCCACAGAGAGAAGAAACGGGTTTGCCAATGGCAGCTGTAACGCAGACCATCCCGTCAATGTTTGTTCTGTTAATATAATGTTCCAGCATTTTATGAAGAGAGTCCCAGTGGTCTGACTGGAACGGAAGATTTACAATTAATACAAGTCCAGCAGGAGGATAATCAGAGATCAGTGCCGGTAACCCGCTTAATTCTTCTTCCAGAGCTTCCATAAGAGGGACAAGTGAATTGGCCAGTTCAGCCGTTTCTTCCGCATACTGATACGTGGAATATGCCTGGATTAAAACGGCGCAACTTTCCTTATCCCGTATAGAAAGACCATATTCCTCAATTACCTTATTCAGTTCCATGGCGGAAAGCTCTCCCCGGAGAAGCTGTGGAATTAAGTTCTGTTTTCGCAGGGAAACCTGTGCTTTTCGCAGCTTTCTCAGTGTAGAAAGCTGATCGCTGTGATAGTCCCGTTTGCTTAAAATCTCTTCTTTTAAATTATGGATCAGTTCGGTTAAATCCCTGATGGAAATAGGCTTCAGTAAATATTCCTTTACCCCATACCGAATGGCATTTCTCGCATATTCAAATTCGTCATAACCGCTTAATATAACAAAAGAACAGTCAAACTGTTCCTCTTTTGCGCGCCGTACCAGCTCGAGTCCGCTCATTCCTGGCATTTGAATATCAGTTATTACAATATCTGGTTCATAATAGCGGATCTTATCCAGGGCCTCCGCGCCATTGGCAGCAGTCCCGATCAGTGTGATCGAATAATCTTCCCAGGGAATAATGGACCTAAGACCGGAACGGATTTCCGCTTCATCGTCTACAATCAGCAAAGTAATCATGGATATTGGGTTCATAGCGGCATCCTTTCCTCAGTTCGTATTAAGAAGCAAGGCAATTATAGCATTGTGCATAATGAAAATCAAGGCGAAAGGCCATGGGTAGGATAATTCGTAAAAAATGTTACATGCATAGTAGAAAAAGTGGTGTTTTCATTCGAGAAAATGATTTATTATTAAGGCACATCACCAACAAGAAGGTAATAGTTAACAAAAAGAAGGGAGCAGAAATTATGAGAAAAACAAAACGGCTGGCAGCAATGAGCATGGCCTGTATGATGGCGGCAACGGCATTAACCGCATGTGGGGCAAAAAGTACAGAGCAGACAACTGCGGCACCAACAACAGGCGGAAAAGAGGCAACAACTGCAGCAGCGGGGGGAGAAACAAAAAAGGATTCCGCTTCTTCAGATAAGGTGAAGATCACCATCTGGACAGATAACCGGCATGATCTGGAGTACATGAATAAGGTAGTTGATGAATTTAATAAAACCAATGATCATATCGTACTGGATTATGTGGTACAGACAGAGAACTACGAAAACTTACTGTCCATGGCTGCTAATTCCGGACAGTCACCGGATATATTCTCTCAGATCAACGGAGATGATTTCAGAAACTTCGCAGATAATGGAATTATCCAGCCTTTAAATGATTATCTGACTGATGAATTCAAAAAGGTAAATGAGGTTGATCAGCACTTATACGAAGGCTGTAACGTAATTGGAGATAAAATTTACTGGGTACCATGCGGTAAAAGAAGTGGTTCCAGAATGATTTACAACAAAGACGTATTTGATAAACTGGGACTGAAACCACCAACAAAAGTCAGTGAGCTTCCGGAAATTGCAAAGAAGATTACAGAGGCTGGAAAAGGCGATTATTACGGCATCATTTTCCCAGGAGCAAGCGGCCCCTTCGAACGCTGGCTGGAGCATTCTGCTGAAATGAGCGGAGTTACTTTATATAACTACAAAGAAGGTAAATTTGATTTTACCGGATTTAAGCCATACCTTGAAACCGTACGCCAGATGTTTAAAGATCAAAGCGTATTCCCAGGTTCTGCTTCCATGAAAATTGACCCGGTTCGCGTACAGTTTGCAGAAGGTCATGCAGCAATCCACGGCAATGCATCCCAGGAAGCAACTGTTTTAACTGAGCAGTTCCCGGCTAAGATTCAGTGGGGCGTTGCACAGCTGCCAACTTTAGACGGTGAGATCAAAGGTGCAGAAGCCTGCTCTCCAAATACCGGCTGGATGATGAGTGCATTTACCGAGCATCCAAAGGAATCATGGGAAGTAATTGAATACTTTGGATCAGAAAAAGTATTAAAAGGTTATTTAGAAGGTGGCTATTCCCTGCCAATCTCTAAATATATGGAAAGCAAGATTGATAAGAGCAAAACCGGAAGAATGGCAGATTTTGCAGGTGCTGATTATGAAGCAGTATATCCCGTTGTTCCATCTGTAACACCAGACGGCGAGAACTACAGAGACGCACTTTGGAATGCATGTCTCCCGGAAGGACCATCAATTGATGAAACAATTGCAAAATTAAATCAGACCTATAATGATGCTCTGGAAAAAGAAGTAAAAAATGGGCAAGACAAAACGTGTGGTTATTAAGGATTATGATCCTCTTCATCCAGGCGCAGGCACAGTGGAATATCTGGATAAGTAAATTGGTATTACGGCTGCTGCAAACAGAACTGCTGTCTTGCAGCAGCCTTTCTTTCACTGGGCGGGCAGGAGCGGAAACGATTATAGAATAAAAATAAGGAGTGAAGGAAATGAATTCAATCAAATCTTTGGGAAGCCGGTTCAAAAAGAGCTGGGATCATGGTGATATCCCCATGTGGCTGATGCTGATTCCCACCATCTTTTTTATCCTGGTAATGTCGGTGTATCCATTTACATGGCTGATTCGATATGTTTTTTATGATTACAATGGTTTTAAGGCATATTTTGTAGGATTTGAAAACTTCAAACGTATTACCGGAGATGGAATATACTGGAATAGTGTTCTTCACACCTTTGAATATGCTATTTTAAAGCTTGTCTTTCTGCTGCCTCTTTCTCTGATGACAGCAGTGCTTTTACAGAGAAAACGGTTTGGAAGCGGACTGATGCAGGGCATCTATTTCCTTCCAACTGTCATCAGCTCAGCGGTATACAGTCTGATCTGGTATTTTATCTTCGCAACTTATAACGGAGTATTAAATGCATTCCTGCAGCGCATAGGGGTAATACAGCAGCCAATCGACTGGCTGGGAAGCGGAAAGACCGCCATGGCAGCAGTGGTCATAGTAGCAGTCTGGGGAGGTTTTGGAAATTACATGATCCTCCTGATTTCCGGTCTTGCAGGTATTCCTTCAGACGTATACGAAAGTGCACAGATTGACGGGGCAAACGGAATTCAGACCTTCAAGATCACGCTCCCAATGCTTGGGCCCGTATTAAAAGTAGTTATCATGCTTGCAATTACCACCGCATTTAAAGATTATGAATCCATACTGGTATTGACGGCAGGTGGTCCCAATAACCGGACCCATGTGATGTTTTCCTACATATTCCAGATGGTATTTGGTACTTCAAGAGCGAAAACCCCGCTGCAGATCGGATATGGCTCCGTTCTCAGCATCGTTTCGGCGCTTATCGTAGGAGTTATTACTATCATATATCTGAAGATCAGCAAAAAAATGGATGACATTTCATAGGAGGGAGAAGACAATGGCAAAAGAAAGAACAGGGCATTCCGTAGAATCCCGAAAGACTAAAATGATTAATGTTGTTATTTTTCTTCTTCTTGCAACACTGGCATTTTTCACTGTTTATCCGGTTATATATATCCTGTTTGGTTCCTTTAAAACCAATAATGAGCTGGTACGAGGCGGCGTAAATCTGCTTCCCCAGAAATTCATTCTGGACAATTACAAGCAGGCATGGGAAATGGCGAATTTCTCAAGATACACCATGAACAGCCTTGTACTCAGCTTTGGAGTAATGGCAGTTTCCCTTACTGTAAGCAGTATGGCAGGCTATGTATTTTCCAGAAAAGAATTCAAGCTGAAAAGCCTGATCTATAATTCCATGGTAATGTTCATGTTTATCAATGTGGGCAGCGTTGCACTCCGCCCCATGTTTGAGCTGGCTGTAAAAATGCACATGAACAAGTCACTGATTTCCATCATACTGATTTCAGCCGGAGGCGGCCAGGCAACGTATGTATTCCTGATCCATGGATTTATGAACAGCATTCCTAAGGAAATGGATGAAGCAGCAAAAATAGATGGCTGCAGCTTTTTCGGAATTTACTACAGAGTTATTTTACCTGTTATAAAGCCGGCTTTGGCAAGTGTTGCCCTGTTATCCTTCCGCGGCGGCTGGAACGAATACATACTTCCCTTAATTTTTACCATGACCAATGAGAAGCTTCGTCCCCTGACCGTAGGAGTTGTTGCTCTTCAGAATGCCGGAGATGGGGCAGCAGCATGGAACATACTGTTCGCAGGTTCTGCCATCGCCATTGTTCCGATTATCCTCGTATATATGGCAGCGAGCAAGCAGTTTATGGGCGGTATGACAGCTGGTGCGGTTAAGGGGTAAGGGTTAAGCGTTAATAGTTAAGCGATAAGATTCCTTCTGGTAATCAAAATAAGACTATGCTACAATGTTAGAAAAGAGTGTGGGAAACACTACCAGTATGCAGGGGGGTCTTATTATGAAGCGAACCATCAGTTTATTAATAACCGGGGCGATACTTTGTATGGCAGCTTTTTCGGTGCAGTCAGGTCATTCGGGGATTGTACTGAAAGAGCTGCCTGTGCCTCATGCGGCTGCGCCGGAACAGGATCTTTCTATGGTTTCTCTGGAAGAAAACCAAAAAGAAAATACCGCGGTCAAAAGCGTTGTGGCTGGCGGTAAGGTTTCGCTTTTAGATCCTGCCGGTTCCACACTGGAGAGTCGTTTCCTGGTTCCTGCCGGTTATAAAAGACTGGAGAAACCAGCCGGAAGTTTGCAGGGATATTTAAGGCAGTATTCCATGAAACCGGACAAGAGTCCCGTTCTTTTATATGACGGCAAGGAGAAAAGACGTCAGGATGTCCACGCCGCAGTATTTTCCATGCCATTGGTAGAAGGTGATTTACAGCAATGTGCAGACAGCGTCATACGAATGTACGGGGAATATTTATGGTCGGTGGGAGCCTACGATGGAATCGCATTTCATTTAACCAGCGGATTTTTAATGGATTATCCGTCATGGAGAGCTGGAAAGCGTCTGCTGGTGGATAAAAATAAGGTATCCTGGGTGCAGAAGACAGCTTATGATGATAGCAAGGAAAGTTTCGTAAAATATTTACGGCAGGTTATGGTATATGCAGGAACACTTTCTCTTGAGAAAGAGTGTACCAGAACTGATTTAAGCCGGGTGCTGGCAGGTGATTTGCTCATTCGGGGAGGAAGTCCCGGACATTGCGTTATGGTTGTGGATGTGGCAGAAGATGAGTCGGGAAACCGGTGCTTTTTACTGGCACAGGGATATATGCCGGCGCAGGAGTTTCATGTGCTTAATAATCCCCTTCATGATGCAGATCCATGGTATTACAGCAATGAGATTAATGATACTGTTGTAACGCCGGAATATACATTTTCCACAGACAGTCTGAAGCGTTGGAGAGAATTTACAAGATAAAGAAAAAGGTAAAAGATCCTGCCGGTTTGTACCGGGCTAATCTTTTACCTTTTTTCATTTATTGCTTTCTATTTATCGCTTTACATTGAGCCTTTCATTACCATGATTATCATAATGCAGGTAGCTAAAACGACTGCAGCTGTAAGTGTTATACCAAGATTAAGATTACGTTTTTTCTCGGTTGCAGTATCTGCAAAGTTTAAGAGATTTGATTTCCTCAGTGTAGTAACCAGTGGTTTATAGATTAATAATGTAAGTGCTGTATTAATTCCGCCTTTTAACATATTAAATGGTACGAAGGCAGGAAGCAGAAGCTTTGCCACAGCCTCTCTGGGATAACCCATATAAATCGGTGTGATTAAATAGTTCCAAAGTACCATAATCAAAGTCATAAGAAGTGTTCCGGCAATCATACCAAGGAAAGCACCCTTCATGGAATGGTGTTTCTTATAGAGGTAGGCAGCAGGACAAACAAAGGCAACTGTGGAAAGGATGTTCATAATGAGTCCGATGATTCCTGTGCTGCTGATTGTAAACATTTCGATGAAAGAGACGATGATGGAGATCACAGCTGCGGACATAGGACCAAATAAGAATCCACCGGTCAGGATAATCACATCTTTAGGTTCATATTCCAAAAACGGAACAATAGGGATTAACGGTATCCGGATTGCCACTACGGCTACAAATGCCAATGCGCACAACATTGCCATTACAGTTAACTTGTTTGCTTTTCTGCTCATATTCATGATACAGACCTCCTGAAAAATAAGTAACACCTGAAAGAGTGTCTTTCAGGTGTTAAAAATAGACAGGTGTATTATCATCATTTAACACATCTTCTTTCATCCAGACTTTACTGTCGGTATTGGAATCTAACCAATTCTGCGCTCTGAGCGCTCGCGGACTTTACCGCCGGTCGGGAATTTCACCCTGCCCTGAAGACATCTATATGCAGTTGTTCTGAATGTATTATAACATTTTTTTTATTAAATGCAATATCTAGTTGCAATTTTTTTTACTCTTTGCTATAATAGCCGTCATGGGGGTATAGCTCAGCTGGGAGCGCGAGATGTCCGGTAAACGACCCCTCAAAGAAGAAGTAGATTTAAAAAAGTAAAATGCTGGAAACCCAGATAAACAAAGGGTTTTCGACCATATGGGGGTATAGCTCAGCTGGGAGCGCGAGATGTCCGGTAAACGACCCCTCAAAGAAGAAGTAGAATTAAAAAAGTAAAATGCTGGAAACCTAGATAAATAAAGGGTTTTCGACCATATGGGGGTATAGCTCAGCTGGGAGCGCGAGATGTCGGGTGTGCGACCCCTCAAAGAAGAAGTGGATTTAAAGAAGTAAAATGCTGGAAACCCAGATAAATAAAGGGTTTTTGACCATATGGGGGTATAGCTCAGCTGGGAGAGCGCTTGAATGGCATTCAAGAGGTCATGGGTTCGAATCCCACTATCTCCACTAAACGGTAAGCCGCAGGCATGATTGCTTGTGGCTTAAATTATAACTTATAGGGACGGGACATTTGATAATATAATGTACCCATAAGCATGGACACAATAGCTTTTTAGCTATCCCTATTTTTAGACACTCCTACAATTGCGGATTTAGTGTATCCTTAATAATAGACACTTCCTTTTCTGTATGGTACTCTTGGATTAACAATAGGAGGACATTATGAGCAAAGTACCATTTACAGATGAGCAGATAAAGTTATTACGAGATAACCCATATACCTATAACGTAACTCCCAACACTCTTTATCTCACGAAGGCTTTTAAGGAACTCTTTTATCAGGAGTATCAAGAAGGTAAACTTCCACGAAACATCCTTGAGGATTATGGGTATCCCATGAATGTGCTTGGTGAAAGCCGAATCTGGGGTATCGCTGCCGTAATAAAGAAGGAGGCAAAACGATCAGAAGGATTCAGTGAGGGAACTACGCCAAAGAAAGATTCTTTATTAAATGCAGATTCTCCAGAGACAGCAATCAAACAACTCCAACATGAAGTGAAGTATCTGCGAAATGAAGTCGAGTTCTTAAAAAAAATTTCCTCGATCAAGCATACAAGGAAGTAGGTGCATTGCTTATGAACGACTCTTCCTGTGTATTCGAGATTATTCAACAGACACTTGCTTCTGATGACACTTTATTTTCTGTCTCCAAGTTATGTGAAATTGCTGGGGTATCGCGAAGTGGATACTACGCGTGGCTGAAAGCAGCACCCATTCGTGAACAACGCGAGATAGAAGACCGTGCGGACTTTGAGTTGATTCTTATAGCATATAAGATGCATGGCTACACCAAGGGCGCAAGAGGAATCTATATGGCCTTGCTACACATGAATCCGCCCGTAGTTATGAATCTAAAGAAAATTCGTCGTCTTATGGATAAGTTCAATCTGTCATGTCCAATCCGAAAGGCTAACCCCTATCGGCAGATGGCCAAAGCTCTTAAAACAAGTAATGTTGCAGATAATCTACTTCAAAGAGAATTCGAATGTTATGGTCCAAGGATGGTGCTTCTTACAGATATCACCTATCTTCCGTATAATGGTAAATTCGCATATCTTTCTACGATACTAGATGCATATACAAAGCAGATTTTGGCATACGTGCTGAGTAATTCACTTGAAGTAGACTTTGTCTTGGAGACAGTAAATCAACTCATAGACAACCATGGTATATCACTTACTGCTGAGAGGATAGTTCATTCAGATCAAGGCTGCCACTACACTAGCTACAGCTTTGTCAACATCCTAAAGGACAAGTGTCTTCGGCAGTCTATGTCGAGAAGAGGTAACTGCTGGGATAATGCTCCTCAAGAGAGCTTCTTCGGACATATGAAAGATCATATCAAGGAAGAACTTGCTCCATGCCTAGAGTTTTATGAGGTAAAGGATATAGTGGATCGCTATATGAACTAATACAACAACCAGAGATATCAATGGCAATTGGCTAAGTTATCACCCAACGAGTTTTACAAGTTCTATACCACTGGTATTTATCCGCTGGATATTCCTAATAAGCCAGCTGTTCCAATTGCATCGAAAACGATTTCTGAACTTGGAGCGGGAAAGAAGTCCAGTGACAGTATGCTGGGCGTATCAGTGTCCGACAGCCCTTGACGGAATGACACGGATTACCCTTATGTCAGGGAAAGGCATATATCCCTTCCACTGCCTCCCCGACGAGGGGGGTGAGGTGGGCAAAGCCCACGTAACTATCAACTAAAAGAGTACCTGATAATGCTGTCCACTTTATTGGACACTCAAAAGCACCTGTCTAAAATGTCGGTAACACTCAAATCCCACTGTCTAAAAAACAGGGGAACTAAAAATCAAAACTGTCCTTGACAAGGGGTACAATTTATAGCTGAATGTTTAGTTCTCGGATTATTTTAAAAAGTAAAGCCTACTTAGGCTTTTTATGCGAGTGCACCGCATTCTCAGAAAGATGAGAAAAGTTATAGAAGATTAAAAATAAATCCGTCCAGCTCCCTCATTTTTTCCTTTATAGAAGTGAGGGGGCTTTTTTTCCCCTGCTGTTCCTTGAAAATTGAATATCCAGCAGTTTAGATACGTTAGCTGTTCAAGCGTGATGAGCGAAAGCAGCATTAGAGAACACGCCAAGACCACCTGCAGACAGGTAAGAACTGTTTGTCAAATCGATAGCATCAAAGGTGCAGAGCGAGAAATTGATGGCGGAGAAATCACCGGAATCTTCATAACAGGAAATAATGCTTACCTGATCAGACAAGGAGATCTGGGAATAAGGAACAATTGAAGATAAGAGGAGAGCGTGGGTAGTGCCACAATAACTGCATTTAACTCGGCAGATATGCAGACGAATAACCGATTCCTCCGACTTAATACTGCGGTGGTAGTAGCCGTGAATTGTAAGATACCTTCTTTTAATTTGCATGAAACAAGAAAAATCTGGAGCGGGTAAAGTTACGAATAACAATTACATCGAATTATGAACTATGGAAATTATTGAACCCGCATATTTATTTAGCGAAAGTTGACTTTAAATCAATCCATTTAGAAGGAATCCAAACAAACAGATATTATGTCATACTGCTTGCCAAGTACGGATTAGAGATTTTGGGTATCCGCAGTTCATAACCATATGTTTTATATGTGATTATGATTGTAATAAACAAGATTGGAGGAAAGAATTTGAGAATTTCAATTAAGAACCCTGTAAATCAAAGAACCGAAACCCTTTGGTTTCCTTGGAACGCTGAGGACTCTATCCGGGTAATATCTAGCACAGTTAACCGGTTATTCTATTAATATTTTATTATAAATATATTAAAATATTGTTACGATTATGAAAATAATGTTACGATTATGAATTTAAAACGTTTTACTATATGAGGAATAAACGTGAGAAAGGAATGGTGATATTATTTTAAAAATCGCGATATGTGATGACTTTGAAACTGAATGCAGTGATTTGGAGTCCATCATATTAGAAATTCAAAAACAAATAAATATTCCGCTATCGGTTGAAGTTTTTTTTTATTCTGGAGAAGAGCTGATTGATTATATAAAAAAATAAAACAATTTTGATTTGATTTTTTTTTTGGATATAGAACTCGGAAATATGAATGGTTTAAAAGTTGGACAAATTATACGAAGAGAATTGGAGGATTTTATAACAAAAATAATATATATTTCATCGAAAAGTCAATATGACAGACAGCTATTTGATGTGCAGCCATTACATTTCATGGAAAAACCAATAAAGAAAGAAAAAGTTAAACAAAATATTAATTTGGCAATGAAAATATTAGGCAGAGAAAATAACATGTTTTCGTTTCAGCAGGGGCATCAAAATTATAAAATACCGATAAAAGAAATCCTATATTTTGAGAGCCTTAATAAAAAAAATCAAAATCGTTTGTTTGAATGATACATATTATTTTTATGGGAAAATAAGTGAGGTTATAAGAAAGATTTCGAACCATAGATTTATGCAGCCACATCGTTCCTATGTTGTAAATTATAATCACATACTTTTAATAAAACACGATGAAATCAAAGTGGTAAATGGAGATATTATTCCTATCAGTCAAGGTAATCGCAAAAAAATCAGAAAACTTTATTCTGCTTATGCAAAGGAGGAGATATAGAGTTAACGTTGCACATCAATGATATAGTGTATTTATTGACAGGAATTTTGGGTACCTACACTTTTTTAAATTCATGCATATATTTTATAAAAAATCCATAACAAATAGTGTTATGATCTTCCTTGTATCTTTTGTTAATCCTTTTTTCTTCATCGCGTATACATAAAGTGAGTATTATAATCAGACAGCATTCTGAATTATAAACTTGCGGAAGCAAAATCTTTAGGAATACAAGTTGATGTGAATATAAATATTCCTGAAAATCTCAATGTTTCTACCTTTATTTTAACAACAATATGGTTTAAAAAGCATCAAAAATGGAAGGAAACTTGATATTAAAATTACTTTTTGCAAAGGAAATCTTATTCACTACCCATCTCAATTAAAAAAAGTATGATGGAGAAATTTTTATTAAACATGGAAATAAATTATTTTCTGTAACTGTATTACTTAACGTCAGTTAGAAATTATAGTAATCAAATTGTATTTTACTCCCATAAAATGCATATTTCGCACCATGTCGCGGCACAAAAATTATTTGGGTGTATATATAGTGTATGGTGCTTAAAGAAAAATATTTATTGTAGAAAGGAGTTTAGCTGACAACAATTAATAAGATAAGTATGCCTGTATAGGAATGGAGGATAAAAATGATTAAGTGGAAAAACAAAAATATATTACTTTTGATAATGTGTATGTTTCTGGGAACTGTAGGTTGTGCAGAAAATGTATCAGCAGAAACACAAAAGAATAACGTTCCAACTGTGAAGTTTGTCAATCATATGGATGAAGATTCAGACATATCTGTGAGTAAAAAAGCATCCGATGATTCCAAGTATTTAGGAACCAAATCACCTTATCCCTATAAAGAAAACCATATTAGTGCTGCTCCAGAAGACTACAAACCAGTATTTATGCAGTACATAGGACGTCACGGTTCCAGACATCAAACCAAAGCCAAGTATGATATTACCCTTTTTGAACTGCTTTCCATTGCAGAGAAAGAAAATCAAATAACCGAAACCGGAAAAGAATTAAAGGATCAAATTGGAAAGCTGATTGAATTAGAAAAAGAAAATTATGGTCAGTTGACCAAGTTGGGCAGAGAAAACTTGAATAAAATCGGTGAACGGACGGCTGCCAACTATAAAGAAGTTTTTGCAGATGGAAAGCCGATTCTAGGTTACTCCACTTATAAACAAAGAACTCAGGACAGCCGGGATGAATTTTTTGCTGGACTGAAAAAAAATGCAGCTGGAAACCAAATCACAACCGCTTCCTATCCTGAGGATCAAGATCCTTATTTACGTCCATTCGATTTTGCTCCTGATTATAAGGAATATGAGGAAAATGGAGCGTGGAAGAAAAAAGTGGAAAAATATGCTCAAAAAAAAGATGGAAAAATCAATAGTAAAAGAGTTTTGACTCAGTTTTTTTCGGAAGAGTTCTATGATAGATTAGACAAGGGCGAATTCCAGATAAAGGATCTGAAAGGCAAAGTAGCATTGAGCAACCCAACGGATGCAGCTACGAATTTATATAATTTATATACCCTTACTCCGAGTTTAGCATCTGAAGGCGGAAACTTTAATTTCAAAAAATACTTTACTTTGAAAGAGCTGAAATGGTATGCTGATCTTACGAATATCGAAGATTTTTACAGCAAAGGCCCATCATTGGAAGACACCGATGTTACGGTTGATTTTATGGCACCACTGGTTAAATATATGATTACTTCCTCTGATGACGCTTTGAAGAATGAAAATTATGCAGGAATCTTTTCCTTTGCCCATGCGGAAACAATCATACCGTTAACTGCATTCCTGGAGATTGATGGCTGTTGCAAAAGTACGGATGAACCGAAAAAGGTCGCTGATAAATGGAAAGGTGCTGAAGTCTCCCCAATGAGTGCCAATATTCAATGGATATTCTATTCGAACGGAGAGGATTATCTAGTAAAAATGTTGCACAATGAAAAAGAAATTGCTTTCCCAATAAAAACGGATACCTATCCTTACTATAAATGGGAGGACGTGAAAAAGTATTACACAAAGAAAGTAGAAAAGTTAGGTATTTCTCTGGATAGTACCATGGAAGAGAATATTAATTCTTTGAATAAAGATTTCTAAATGTGTCAAGTATTTTTGAAATGTCATAAAAATTTTTAATATAAGCACCAGTTCAAATATGCTCCCCTTATGAAAAACAGTTTAAATAATAAGAACTGTTTATTATAAGGAGGAGCATTTTTTTATGGGACAAAAATCAAAGGTACTTCAATCTGAATAATTGACTAGGATTTACATTTCATCTTTAGTACCTTTTTTTCATTGCGAATATAAGTATGCCGCCAAGGGAATATCTACTCAAGGCATGTTGAAGCGGTGATAATGATGACGTATTGTGGTTTGGACAAGAAAAGAAGGGGTTAGACCACAAGATATAGTGGTTTTTGACTGAAAAATGAGCAAAAAACGGGGCTAAAAAATGCAATTTTTAGCCCCGTTTTTTTTGCTCTTCCACGGATGACATAGGATAGTTAGTGGCATAATCTTTCCAAGTTACTTTTATATATAGAGAAAAGGATGGGATATTCCTCGGCAAGGAGAACACTTGAATGGCATTTAAGAGGTCCATTTCCGCTTTAACTATAAGCTGCAGACATGACTGTTTGTGGCTATTATTTTCACCTATAGGGATTGGCCACTTGGTAAATCAGGGATAGAAATTAATAGGCATGTTTTCAGTGAAGAGAATGTGCCTTATTTTATTTGCCGTTTTCATGGCTGATTATGTATTATTAAAGATATTTAGGGTAATAAATATCCCGGTTTAAATTATAAAGAAGAATCTGATAATAGAATAATGAATTATGATTATTTAATTGAATAATTTTACAATTTGTCTTAAAATGAAATAAAGTATTGAAGTTATTTATTTTAGGTCGCTTGAAAAACATATTTGAAGAGTATGATATGGTTGGTAGTAGCATTTATATAATATTTCTAATGCAAAAAAAGAAATTATCTAGGACTTTAGAGAATATGAAAATGGGGCTATAGTGAAAAAAAGAAAACAGAGCATGCTATAGCAATAATGGGCAGTTACTGAGGAAGAAGATAAATTATGAATTTAAATATTATTGGAAATGGTTTAGACTTATTTCATGGATTACCAAGTTCATATTACTATTTTGGGTGTTATCTTATTGAAAATGATCCAGAATTATATATGGCATTATCAAAATGGTTTAGTTTTAGATATTATTCAATTGCAAGAGGTTATCCCTATGAAGATTTTGAATATGGGGTAGAAGAGCAATTCTGGTCGAAATTTGAGGAAAGATTAGGAATAGTAGATGAGACAATAATTATTGACACTTATGATTATGATTTGGGATTGGAAATAGAAGATTATGATATACCAATGGATGATGATAAAATCTCAGATGAAATTCGAAAAATGTTTATTAAATGGGTTACAAGGATGCTGGACTTAAAAGAAAATTATCAAATTATTAAAAAAATATAAAAATAAAGGCAGAAATAAAAAATATTATCAAATTGGTTTTACTAATTATGATAGATATTTAGTATTTAATTATACACATATGTTGCAGAATATATATGGAATAGAACCTAAAAATATTTGCTATGTTCACGGTGAGTGTACAGGAAATGAAGAAGATGAGTTGATTTTTGGACATGGAAATAAAAAAAGAATAATGGAGATTAAAAATATTATTGATGGTTATGATAGACGTAGTCTGTTTCAGTCTGAAAGGACTAATCAACTTGAATATGAGTGTTTACTAAGATTTATGCAAAATCTTGAAAAAGATGTAAATAGATGCAAGTGGGTAACAGAAATGTTTTATAATCGTTTTTTGGAAGAACCAGAAATTATTAATGTATATGGTATGTCATTAGGGGATGTAGATTTTCCATATTTTAAACAAATAAGAGATAGATGGCCAGAAACAAAGTGGAGATTTGGTTACCATTCAAAGCAAGACGAAGATAAAATAAAAATATTAGTCAAAAGATTAGCTATACCTGATTTTCAATATAAAACATTTAAATTTGACAATCCTATATTTCGGGAAATAATGGATATAATTGTTGCAAAAACTGGGATTATAGCTTATGAGGAAGTGAAAAGCAATTAACAGATAAAATATACGCTACTATTTATTAAGATGTTATGACAATGGATAGAATAATAAACATGAAAGAAAATTTTTCGTATAATGCCGATATTAACAAAGCATCTTACATTAATTGGGTACTTATTATCATCCTATGCATGATATGATAGTAATAAGTGATACTAATAGCGATTGCAGCTGGAGACAGCAGGGGAGGTGGAGAAGTATTTTGCGGAACTTGAGAAGAAAGTTGATAGTACAGCTGGAAGAATATACGATTGTACATATTTATTTTTAAAGGTGGGGTGAAAAATGGATTGGGATGGAATATTGGGAGACGTTATTTCTGGGAGTATCTTACTTGCTGCAGGAGGTGTAGGTGGCTGGTTTATTGGCCTTTTTAAGGGGAAAAAAAAGTCATCATCAGCAATTAAAAGAAAAGATGAGATATATCAACCATTGATTGATGATATAGAAAAATATTCAAAATTTAATTGGTCTATTTTGGAAAAGGTAAAAGCAGAATTTTTAAGAGAAATAGTAAATGATTCCTATAAATATGGTCTTGCGGGAGAAGTAAAGGTCAAATGTAATTATTTGAATAAAATAGCAAGTGAATACAATAGCATTGACCCGGTAAGAGTAGCTGACAGCATTATTGAAGATATTTTTACTAAAGGTTATGCAGAGATATATGGAAGTATTATTGACGGAATAAGTTATCACACTGATCCAGAAGGAAATGAATGGGAAGAGGAAATATTTGTAGAACCTGTGCAAATAATAAATCAAATAAATCATTCAAAAGAAATTACTAGTTTGCTAAATAACGAAGGAATGTATTCGGATGAAGTCTGTATTGATAAAGTAAATGTATTATATGAACCAATCTATTTACAGCTAAAAAGAATATATGCATCAGCTTTGAATGTTGTCATAAATGGAAAACAATATAAGCATTCAAAGCCTGTTATTAATTTGAGTATGTTACCAGAAGAATATATGGCATATCATTATGATTTTTTTGAATTGTATAACGAAAATCAAAAGATTGTTTTTTGCAACCCCAAAGTGTAACAAAGTGCAAAGAAAAAGTGTAACACCCTAGAGAGTTTATTTAGTTGCTGAATCTTTCATCAGTGAATGTTCAAATCTCCAGCTGTCTCTATCAAAAACGATGAGGTGGCTGTGATGCACCAGACGGTCGATAAGTGCCGCTGTCAGCTGATCATCATAGAAGATTCCATTCCATTTACTGAATTCTATATTTGTTGTAATAATCAGGCTGCGTTTTTTCGTAACAGTCTGCAATTACCTGAAATAATAACTGGGAACCTTCCGCGTCAAACGGAAGATATCCCCACTCGTCACAGATTAGCAGATCAAGCTTACTGAGACGTTTTAGAAGTTTGGTAAGTGAACCGTCCGCTTTTGCATCTGTCAATTCATTTACCAGCGTGGCAGTTTTGTAGAACCGTACTTTTTTTTCCCCTGCATACAGGCTTCTACGCCTACGGCAGTTGCCATATGGCTTTTACCGGCTCCATTCCTGCCATAGAGAATCAGATTTTCATTTCGGTCCATAAATTCAAGTGTTTTGATTCCATCAATACTTGTTGTGTTTGGAATGATGATATTACGAAAATCATATCCTTCAAATGTTTTTTTATATTATCAAATCCTGCCTGCTTTAGATGCAGTTTTTTTTCGCTTGTTGTTACGGTAATCAAGTTCAGCCCTCAAAACTTTGAGGAGATAATCCTGATAGGTATCGCCAGACATGGATAATGCGTTTTCAGCGAAGGTTATGCTCAGACGCAGTTCCTTACAGCATTCATAAATCTGCTCTTTCACAAGGAACATACCTCCTGTCGGAAGAGGTCATCATATCTTGCATTATTTGTTGCAAAACTAGGCATGGATAAGATATCTGCATTTAATTGCATTGGTTGCAATTGCTGCACTTGCGACGTGAGAGACCTATATGCAGCAAGAATACTGTCTGCATCATTTACTCCATTGCTGATTGCAAATGCAAGTGCACTCTCAGCCGTACGCATATCGTGCTTCTGCAGCATTGTATATAAAGAGGTCAGGCCTTTTCGCTTGCCCTCGGTATTCTGTTTTCCAAGATATTTCTGCCAGTTGTCTGGTAACTCCTGATAGAAGGTTGTATATTTTATGGCACTAGGGCGTTTGGACATTAAATCTATGTACGGAAGCCACTTCATTGATTGAAGACCGTTTCCATAAAGCCTTTTATGTTCCATGATGATTTCATAGGATTGGTTCAAGATCCACACTTTGTCACTGGAAGCTTTTATGTATACATTTTCCTGTGCATACTTAGGTGAAGATGAGTAAAGATTATTGTCAAAGGTCACCTTTGCATAATTATCAGCTTTACGTGGTTCGATCAGGAAGATTTCATATGGGACTTCATTAAGTGGAAGCATCTGTGCCTGATCTTCTTGAAACAGGGATTCGATTGTAACACTTTTAACATAATGATTACGCTTTGCATCTTTGTTGCATACTTCAAAAAAGCTCCTGATTAAACTGGGAAAAATCAAGGATTGTTGGAACTGGTACGAACATGTTTCTGCGTTCGTAACCAACTTTGTTTTCGACATTACCTTTTTCCCAGCCAGCAGCGCCGTTACAAAATGCTGCCTCAAACTTATAGTGTGCCATAAAACGCTTGAAACCTTCTGTCAGCACTCGGTGGTGGCCCTTCCCCATATGTGCTACTGCACTGGAGAGATTGTCAAATACAATCCTGTAAGGAACTTTGCCCATGTATTCAAAGATATTTCTCATTCCCTGGAGCAGACATTGCTGGTTCTCGCCACCAAATATCTGACAGTAGGAATGATTGCTGAAGGGAAATGACATCGTCAGTTTCAATGCATCCGTCATTTCTCCAGAATTATTGATATAAGAGAAATGTCCAAAGTCTATCTGTGCTTCACCTGGTGGATGATACAGCGGAAGATATGCTTTCTGCTGTGATTGAAATAATTCCTTTTTCTTTTGTGATACATAATACTGAACCGTGCGGAGTTTTACCTCAAGCATTTGTGGGTATTCAGCCTGCAACCGTTCAAACACACGCTTTGCAGTATGACGCTGTTTGCGTGGTGCTTTTAAATCATCAAGGAGCCATTGATCTATGACAGGCTTCAGCGGATCCAGCAGAGAGGTTGAATCCTTTGGTGGATGAAGAGGCTCATTGAAGTCCTCCATATCCAGATATTTTTTGACAGTTTCATAGTGATAGCCTGTCCGACGCATGATTTCCCGGATAGAAATCCCTTCACTTTCATAGAGACGTTTGATATACTTAATATCATCCATTGATAACATTCCTTTCTTCCTCCTTAAGTTCTCGACAAACATAAGGATAATGGATTTGGAAGGGTGTTACAATGGATTTTTTTCGATGCAGGGAGTGTTACACTTTTGGATTGCATTTCGTTACAGTTTTATTTTACACTAAACAGCCAAACGGCGGTTTTGAAATAACAATCAAAACCGCCGTGTTCTTTTTGAAAAATTGAATTACGGAGGGTGTATTAAAGTTACACTTTTTTAAGGACACGACGGTATCTAGGGAGGATATTGCTGTGTCTATTTTTTATTATCATGCTCCACCTAATCTTTGTTTATTAAAAAAAGTCTTTATTCACCAACAGAATACTTAGGCTATCAATATGAACACACACATCATCATATAATTGTTAATAATTCCCTTGTGCCCGACTGTACTATACAGCCGGGCTTTTTTGCGTTATTCTCAAAATTTTTTCTATGGGAAATGCAACTGGTAGCCCTTTCGTGTCGGGACTTAGTGCGAAAGGGGACAAAAGAGTGTAACCCACTCCCTTTCATGGCAAGAAAGGGGGTGAGATACTATGAAGCCATCTTCTTTTCAAACTACTATTGAAAATCAGTTTGATTACATTTGCAAGCGTGCTATGGACGATGAACGCAAGGATTACATGAAAATTCTGTCCAGACAATCCAAACGAGAAATATCATTTTCCGATATGGGTGATTACCTTGTGAATCAATTTTCAGTTGTAGACAGTTATTCAACAGATTTTCAGATTTTTACATGCAACGGATATACAGTTGGCGTGGAAAGCGACTTTCTAAGTGAAGCATTACGCAATTTACCGGACAAGAAGCGTGAAATTATCCTACTGTACTACTTTATGGATATGAATGACACAGAAATTGCAGAGCTGCTAAAGTTGAACCGTTCTACGGTTTATCGTCACAGAAAAAGCGGACTAGCCTTTATTAAAACATTTATGGAGGAGCGAGAGGAATGAAAACTACATACCCTATGATTCCCTTTTCTGACATTGTGGCAGCAACGGACGGTGATATAGAAACCATTAACCAGATTGTGAAGCATTACAGCGGTTATATCGCCAAACGCTCTCTGCGTCCTATGAAAGATGAATGCGGGAATCAGCACATGGTCGTAGATGAAAACTTACGTCACAGGATAGAAACCAGACTGATTACTAAGATTTTATCTTTTGAAATTAAATAGTATTTTTTCCTTTCGTGGGAGCGTGCCAATATGTTCCACGCTTCCCGAAAAGGGAAGTTTGTCTATTTATCAAAGCATACTGTCATACAGTGTGTTTTGACAGGCTGACAAGCCACTGTTCCTTGAAAACTGAATAAAGCGATGGAATACATTCCGATAAGGAAAGAGCCGACGGACTGACACGCCATGACCTGAAAGGAGGGACAAAATGAGCGATTCATGTCAGCGTTCCGTAAACAACCTTTGGCAAGGTTGCCGCCATGACTTCCCTATCGTGATAATGATACTCCCGTACAGCCATATATCGAGGGGCAATCCCATTCGGTCTGCTAACTGATTTCTCGATAATCCCTTTGTTTTTCTTGCTACTTTTATGGCTTGACCCAAAGCCTTAAAATCGTATTTGTCAATTTCACGCTTCATAATTATTTCCCCCTATTACATTTTGCTGTTCACCTTACTTTCTTAGATATGATTACATATATCATATACTTGATAATAATAGTACATATATTGTGGATTATAAATCTTCTATGGTACGCATTGACAATAAAATAAAGAAGTACTACAATAGAAACATAAGTTGCGCAACATTAGTTACCACAGGAGAATTAAGATATGCCACCAAAACCGATTGTAAGTAAACAAGATATTATTAAGACAGCAATTCAATTAGTGCGTGAAAATGGAATGAGTAGTATCAATGCTCGCAGCATAGCAAATGCTCTTAATTGCTCTACTAAACCGCTTTTTCGTATTTATAAGAATATGGAAGAACTGAAAAACGATATTATTGTAGAATTAAATGCCTATTATAATTTATTTATGGATAGTAGAATAACTGAAAAGAATAGGTTGTTAAGCCAAGGTGTAGCTTATATTGAATTTGCTCGTAATGAAAAAATGATATTCAATACATTGTTTATGAATATGACAATGGCAGGTTCATCTTTGCAAGATGTTATTCATGCGGAATGGAATAGAGAATCAATAGAAAATGTAAAAGCAATAACGGGATTGCCTATGGATAAGGCAGAAATGCTCTTTATTAATATTTGGCTTTATTCACATGGAATTGCTACACAAATAGTATCAAATGGTATAAATATGTCTTTGGAAACAGTAACAAAGCTGCTTACAAATGCGTTTAAACAATTTTCGATTGACATATCAGAAAATAATAAATGAAAGGTTGAAATATTAATGCTGGAAAGTAAAATCAGAACACAAGAAGAAATCGAACAATATATGACTGAACTAAAAACTTGGTTAAAACAGGAACGAAATAACCCTATTGAAGAAATGACAGATTTCTTTACTAAGCGATTAGGTATCTATGAAAATGTTCACCTTGAACGCTGGGCAAAAGAGTATGAACATATTGCAGACTATTTCAATAGTGAACTTAATACCTTGCTTGATATTGGGTGTGGCACAGGTTTGGAGCTTGAAGCAATTTATCAGCGATTTCCCCGTATTAGCGTAACGGGAATTGACTTGTCGGAGAATATGTTAAAAAAATTACAAGATAAATATAAAAACAAAGGGATTAAGTTGATTTTAGCTGATTATTTTGAATATCCTTTTGGCACAGAACAGTACGACGCTGCGTTGTCATTTGAAACTCTCCATCACTTTAAATATCAAAAAAAGCAAAAGATATACGAAAAGCTTTTCCAAGCCATTAAGCAAGGTGGGTATTATATTGAGTGCGATTATATTGCTTGCTGTAATGAAGAAGAAGCCATTTGTCTTGAACAGTATGAGTATAGACGTAAAGAAAATAATATACCAGATGATGTTTTTGTACATATTGATATTCCGCTGACGCTTGAACATCAAATGGATTTGATGAAAAAGGCGGGTTTTAGAGATGTAAGAGTTCTTTATGAGAACTGCGGAACAATGATAATTAGAGCAGAGAAGTAATTGCATTGATTACTGGTATTTAATGGAGTGACTACTATGGATTCAAACGAAATGGAATGGATAATATGTCCTGTCTGTAAAAATAAGACAAGGTTAAAAATTCGGAGTGATTCAGAATTAAAGAATTTCCCCCTATTTTGTCCAAAGTGCAAGCAGGAAACGCTAATCAACATTCAACAATTTAATATGTCAGTTATCAAAGAGCCAGACGCTAAGACGCAGAGCCGATAACCTATGAGCTTGTTACTCATGGTTATCGGTTTTTTCTTTGATATATCTATTTTTGCTATGCGATTGCTGACTAATTTAACAAATTATGCAAAGCCGTTGCTTAATTGTATAATTACATTCTAATTTGTTGGCGGCGGTTTTGAAATCAATTCAAAGCCGCCGTTTTCCTTTTTAAAAATGGAATTTCGGAGGGTATGTTAAAGTAACCTATTTTTAGGGACATGGCGGTATCAAAGAGGTATCGCTATGTCCATTTTTTATTATCACTCTCCCTCTAATTTGTGGTACTCGTTAAAAAAAGTTATTACCCATCAATGGGATACTTCGGTTATCGATATGAACACACATATCACCATATAATTGTTAATAATTCCCTTGTGCCCGACTGTGCTATGCAGCCGGGCTTTTTTGCGTTTTTCTTAAAAGTTTTTCTGCTGAAAATGCAACTGGCAGCCCTTTCGTGTCGGGACTTAGTTCGAAAGGGGACAAAAGAGTGTAACCCACTCCCTTTCATGGCAAGAAAGGGGGTGAGATACTATGAAGCTATCTTCTTTTCAAACTACTATTGAAAATCAGTTTGATTACATTTGCAAGCGTGCTATGGACGATGAACGCAAGGATTACATGAAAATTCTGTCCAGACAATCCAAACGAGAAATATCATTTTCAGATATGGGTGATTACCTTGTGAATCAATTTTCAGTCGTAGACAGTTATTCAACAGATTTTCAGAATTTCACATGCAACGGATTTACAGTTGGTGTGGAAAGCGACTTGCTAAGTGAAGCATTGCGTAATTTGCCGGACAAGAAGCGTGAAATTATCCTACTGTACTACTTTATGGATATGAATGACACAGAAATAGCAGAGTTGCTAAAGCTGAACCGTTCTACAGTATATCGTCATAGAACAAGTGGACTAGCCTTTATAAAAAAATTCATGGAGGAACAAGCAAAATGAAAACTACATACCCTATGATTTCCTTTTCTGATATTGTGGCGGCAACAGACGGTGATATAGAAACCATTAACCAAATAGTGAAGCATTACAGTGGTTATATCGCCAAACGCTCTCTGCGTCCTATGAAAGATGAATATGGAAATCAGCGCATGGTCGTTGATGACAATTTACGTCACAGGATAGAAACCAGACTGATTACTAAGATTTTATCTTTTGAAATCAAATAATATTTTCCCCTTTCGTGGAAGCGTGCTGCTACGTTCCACGCTTCCCGAACAGGAAAGTTTGTCTATCTATCAAAGCATACTGCTATACAGTGTTTTTGACAGGCTGGCAAGCCGTTGTTCCTTGAAAACTGAATAAAGCGATTGAATACATATCGATAGGGAAAGAGCCGACGGACTGACACGCCATGACACGAAAGGAGGGACAAAACGAGCGATTCATGTCAGCGTTCCGTATGTAATCTTTGGCAAGGTTGCCGCCATGACTTTCCTATCGTGATAATGATACTCCCGTACAGTCATAGTCCGAGCGTGAAAAAACCGTCGCAGGCAATGGGTACGGCTGCATGAGAACCATGCAGGGGTGAGATTCCCGTGAGCTTTGCCAGAGCTGTTCAAGTTGCTTATAAATTATCAATGAATGGGAGGGGTGATTATGGATAGAAATTTAATTCGATACAGTATGCAGGTTGCCATGTTAAAACAATTACTCGCCCGAAACATGATTTCCGAAAAGGAATATGAAACCGTAAAGAAGCGTCTAATGAGAGATTATAAAGTAGTTTCTGATATAACAGCTTGATTTTTGTGATTTTTAGTACTAATATATATACTATAAAAGGAACACCAAAAAGGAGGTTCGTTATATGCAGGAAGTTGAAGTAATAAAAGCAAGAAATGTTTCATCAAAGCAGACACGGGGAAAATTTCTTGAACGGCAGCGTGTGGCGGCATATTGTAGAGTTAGTACAGACAGCGAAGACCAATTGAACAGCTATAAATCACAGAAAGCATATTATACAGATTTAATTAAGAAAAATAAGGAATGGGCTTTTGTTGATATATATGCTGATGAAGCGATTACCGGAACGCAGGTTACAAAGCGTGAAGAATTTCAGCGAATGATAAATGATTGTATGAATGGTGATATTGATATGGTCATTACAAAGTCCATTTCCAGATTTGCAAGAAATACGCTGGATACCTTAAAATATGTCCGTATGTTGAAAGAAAAGAATATCGCTGTTTATTTTGAAGATAAAAAAATTAATACCCTAACAATGGACGGAGAACTGCTGTTAGTGGTACTTAGCTCCGTAGCACAGCAGGAAGTAGAAAATATCTCTGCGAATGTGAAAAAGGGATTGAAAATGAAGATGAAGCGTGGTGAGTTAGTAGGTTTTCAAGGTTGTCTGGGGTATGACTATAATAAAGAAGATAAAACTATCACAGTAAATGAAAAAGAAGCTGAAATTGTTCGCTACATATTCAATCGCTATATTAAAGGGGCTGGTGGTTCCGTAATAGGACAGGAATTAGAGAATCTTGGATACGTAACGAAATACGGAAGTTCTACATGGGCACCCTCTACTATTCTTGGCATTATAAAAAACGAGAAATACAAAGGTGATTTACTGTTGGGGAAGACCTTTACGGTTGACCCAATTTCCAAACGACGATTAGATAATATGGGAGAAGAAGACCAATTCTATATCCGTGAACATCATGAGCCGATTATCAGTGAAGAAGTCTTTGAAAAAGCACAGGAAATCTTGAATCGGCGAAATAAAAACAGAGGAAAACTTGGTGATGGAAAAAGAGAAAAATATAGTCGGAAATATGCTTTTAGTTGTATGCTGGAATGTGGATTTTGCGGTAGTACATTGTCTAGGCGTAACTGGCACAGCAGTTCCGAGTATAGCAAGGTTATCTGGCAATGTGTAGCCGCAACCAAAAAGGGCAAAAAATACTGTCCTGATAGCAAAGGGATTCCTGAACAAGCCATAGAGGAAGCCTTTCTTGAAAGTTACCGTCTGTTATGTGATGATAACAAAGACATATTAGATGAATTTTTGCAAAGAATGGACGATACATTAAGCAGCAGCACTGTAAATAAGCAGCTTTCTAAATTGGATAAAGAAATTGAATCCATTGAAAGAAAGAAAAGTAAGCTGGTGGATATGCGGTTGGAAGATACCATTGATAAAGTTTCCTATGAAGCCAAGTACTCTTCTTTTACAGAGAAACAGGAGCAGCTATTAAAAGACAGAGAGAAATTACAGGAAACGGCTGCGAATGAAAAGTATATAAAACGCCGTTTAAGGGATTTTAAAAAGACATTGGAGCAAAACGAAGTCTTATCTGAATTTGACCGCTATGTTTTTGAAAGTATTGTTGAAAAAGTTATCGTAGGCGGTTATGATGAAGAGGGTAATAAAGACCCAGCTCAACTTACTTTTGTATATAAAACAGGATTAAAAAGTAACATAGATGGTAGCAGATTTAAGCCGCAAAGGAAAAATGCAAGGGGTAAACATAGAACTGCTGAATTGTGTTCCGATAATAAGAACGAGGTTCAGTCTTTGTCTTCCCATAGTAGTTCCGATACACTGCGAGTCCATTGTCATGTTGTAGCAGAAAGATGAGTGATAAAAGTACAGATTAAGAGAAAATAAAAAGATTTAGGACGCAAGAGCGAGATGCCGTAAACGGTAAACCATTCGTACCTTTACAATAATGCCGCCATTACTGGCGGCACGTACTTTATTATTTATTAACTACTGTTTTAAGGCATTCTTTTGGAAGTGATTCTGACCATGGAAGTAATTCTTTCATGAAATCCAGGCTGGTATCTTCCTGATGTTTCGGGATTTCTGTCAGCAAATATTCGAAATAATTGTAAGGCTTTTAAGTTGTTGGCTTTTGCAGTTTCAGCAATGCTATAGATAACTGCACTTGCCTTTGCTCCGTTGATGGTATCAATCATGTGCCAGTTGGCTTTTCCAATACAGAATCCACGAATTGCCTGCTCTGCAGCATTGTTATCTGCAGGAACCATACCGTCTTTCAAAAAAAATACTTTTAGATATTTCTCCTGATTCAGGCAATAAGTAAAACCCTTACCTGTCTCCGATTTTGGTGGTACTTTATCACGGTTTTCATTTATCCATGCAAAGAAAGCCTCCACCAGTGGTTTAACACTGAGTTGACGCCTTTTTACACGTTCCTCGGGTGAGAGTTCTGCAAGATCTTCTTCAATCTTATAAATGGCACTGATCTGTTTTAGCGCCTGATAGGCGAGGGTATCCTTGGCCTTATCCTTCCCGACGGCCTTTACTACATCGGCAAATTTACGCCGAGAATGAGACCAACACCCCGCTATAATCAGATCTTCCCGTTCTTTCTCCAGTGTATGGTAGACCTGATACCCATCCGTAACACAGATTCCCTTGTAATTCTTCAGAAATTCCCGGGGATGACTGGTGTTACGGGTTTTCTGGTATTCATAGAGTACAATGGGAGGGGATCCGTACATTTTCCAGTACGGTAAACCCACATATAGCTTTTGGATCCAGCATCTCTTCCATCTTTGTTAACCAAAACTGGCGTTTCATCTGCCTGAATTACCGGACATTTATGCAATTCGCTGTGGAGATAATCCCATAGTAGGGAGAGATATCTTTCTGCGCATAAAATCGTCCAGTTAGCCATGGTCTGACGTGGGATGTGAACATCGTTTCTCGCAAATTCCTGTTCCAGACGATACAGCGGAATTGCATTCACATATTTAGAATTCATAATAGCTGCCTCAAAGGGAGGGAGTTGCGATGCTGTTACGGAGTAAGTCCATAGGACGGTCTGCCCTTATAATAGTCTGATCATCTTTCCCTGCATAAACTGCCACATGATGTTCTTCTACTTTAAAAGATGCAGGAGTGAATGTGAGCCGTTTATAGACCTCATCCGGGAGACGCTTCCAGCCATCTTTTCCAAAGAGCTCGGTAAGCTGCTCTTCGGAAAGTTCATGAGGCACAGCTTCTGTTTCAATGTCATGTAAATCTTCCTCACGTTTTCCTTTGTGTTTTTTGCGTCTGTAGGGGTGAGGACAGACCTCTTCCATTTCAGGCTCTGAAATGATGAGAGCAGTATCGGCAGTCAATTCAGCTTCATTAAAACATTCTTTCATGGAAAGCTGACCATCGATTTCCAGTTTTTCGGAGGATCGTCCGAAGCGTTTCTGATTAGCAATAGCCACCTGCTCCGTCAGAAGCTCCATATTTCGGTTTAACTGCTCCATCTGTTCCTGCATGGCAAGAAAGAGACTAATAAGAACCTTCTTACTGCATTTATTCAATTCGTCTTCTGTATATTTGGATGCCATGGGAACCTCCGCTTTTGTGATGATTCTATTATACACAAAAGCGGGTTAAAAAGCGAATGGCACGGAAAAGAGACTTCGTCATAATGACGAAAGATGCCAGCTTAGAAAAGAGATAAAAATGAAGTAAAATCAAAGGATTTCCGGAACGTTATCCACCGCCACAGGAACACTCAAAAATGTATTGGGTGATTATTCCCCGGCTGTGAAGAGGGCTGTGGATAACCTCCGATGTGAAAGGCGGCAAGCCCCATGAAATATTTTTTATTTTCTACGAATTGCATAAAAATCATAAGGGAGATGAGGGTGTAACTTTAGGAATTACCTTTTGAGGATCAATTGTAAGTCCCTGCATCAGCCAGATATACTGCTCAGGAGTGATATCCGCTACATCATCACTGGTTCTTGGCCACTGAAAGCGCCCTGCCTCCAATCGTTTATAAAGCAGAAGAAATCCGTCTTCCTCCCAAAGCAAACCTTTAATCCGGTCGGAGCGTCTCCCACAAAACAGGAAAAGGATACCCGGAACGAATGGATCCAGCTTAAAATGTTCCTTAACGATTAAGGAAAGACCATCTATGCCAAGCCGTAGATTTGTGTAGCCACAGGCGATGTAGATCTTACTAAATCCGGTAGCATTATTCAGCATGAATCATTACCTGCATAATCGTCTGAAGAAGTATCGGTGATAATGTATTTTGGAATTCAAGAACGCAATTCCCAATACGAAGGATTGCCTCCGGCCGTTGTATATGAGAGATAGTTGATGAGGGTACATTTAGTTCAACAAAGGTTTGTGCAGGAGAAAGGGACGGTTGCAGTTCCTGAAAGACTTCTTCCCTGACACGACGCTGCCAATAATAGAATTGTTTCTCGTCAATTCCATTTGCAGTTATCCAGGATTTCTTAGATAATCCGCTGCTGTTACATTCGCGGATAATGGAAGTCCATTGGGCAAGCCGCATTTCATGTGAGATTTTATCCATAGATTAAGTACCTCCCAAAAGCATGTAGTTTTAAAGCTATAGACATTATCTCAAAAAAACTAACCAGGAACTAGGTACTAATGTTTTACCGTTTACTAATGAAACTTCAAATAAGGCTGGTAAAGCACGGTATAAGACCGTTTCAAATTCAGTATAAACGTATAAAACTGATAGGAAAGGAAATTAATCGGAATGAAAATGAATGAAAAAGGCCAAATGGTAGCACCTGCTACCTGTAGGATGACAGCCGAAGATTTTGAAAATAAAGGTGGAACAAGTGTATATTGGTTAGGTGGAGGAGGAGCCATGATAAACAGTCAGGGCACAATCATCATGATTGATCCCGTATTGGAAGGGTTTGATATGCCGCTATTAATTGATATACCGATTTTACCACAAGAAGTACTTAAGGTGGATGCGGTTCTGGTTTCCCATTCAGATAGTGATCATTATTCCAGAGCTACCTGTAAGAACTTGAAATCTGTGTGCAATGCATATCATACAACGTTCTATGTGGCTTCATTAATGAAGGAAGAGTGTGACATTGATGGAAATGGGCATGATATAGCAGACCATTTTCAATTGGGCGAGATAGACATAGAACTGACACCTGCAGATCACGCATGGCAGAGATTGTATGAAAGCTATAATTACCGAGTATGGGAAGACAGAGAATGTTGTGGATTTTATTTGCGTACAAGAGATGCAAATCTGGTATGTTGGAGATTCTAGATTAATGGAATGCCAGCTACACATGGACCCACCGGATGTAATACTCTTTGATTTCTCAGATAATTATGTACATATTGGTTTGGAGAATGCATACAAACTAGCCAATACTTATCCCGATGCGAAGCTTGTGCTGATTCATTGGGGAACAATGGATGCACCAAATGAGAAAGCATTTAATGGCAATCCGCAGAATATCTTCGATCATGTAGTCAATCCAAAGCGCGTAATTGTGCTGGCACCAGGTCAGGAATTTAAAATTCGTTAAGAAAATAGAAACTTCTAAATTGAATGAGTTTATTCAGACGGGTTTCTTTAATTGAAAAAATAGACTGATCGGCAACGTCTCTTAAAATAAAGCGTAGGCTACTGCCCGCTGATGAAATAGGGGGTGCAAATGCCGCTATTTAGGGGAGTGCCTACCCAAAACCCTGTTTAATGGGAATGCAAAAAGTTACAAGATTGTCACCATTGATTCCAATGGGTTTCTCTTTGCGGAAGACAGATTAGCCCTGTTATCTGTAGGCTGAAATCCCAAATCAATAAAGCAAATTGGAATTACAGTCTCAGGCAAATTAAAGATTTTTCTGGTTTCGTCCCTCTTTATCACACCAGCCCAAACTGAGTCAACACCTGCATTATAAGCAGCAAGAAGCATATGTGTTGCTGCAATGGTACCGTCAATTTCTGTAGAAGGACCAGCTATTTCTGCATCTGCACATACCAGTAATACTATAGGTGCGCCATAACGACAAGGATGAACCGTGTCCATTTTTTCCAAAGACATTTCTGTTTCAAGAACATATATTTTTTGTGGTTGTTTATTATAAGCAGTCGGTGCCAGACGTCCTGCTTCCAATATTTGCATCAGTTGTTCTTTTGAAGGTTTTCTATTACTGTATTTCCTTACAGACCTTCTGTCCATTATAACCTTAGTGAATTCCATAAAGTGCTCCTTTCTAATGTTTCTTATGCTTTGGTATTCTTATCTCCAGCTTCACTTAAAAATTTGATGAACAGTTCGCCGTCATCATTGAATCTACGCATACGCTCACTTCCTATTTTTTCTATTGCAGAAAGTTCAACTCTTCGTAGCTCATTGAGAATCGAATCGGCGTATGCTTGTCCAATTTCGGTGAAACTGATTTGTTTGTTTCGCTTATCCTTTAACATCGGGTGAAGGACAACATAGCCTTTTTGCTCCAGATCTTTCAGAGCTGCATTCACCGTTTGCTTCGGTATCATGTATCGCTGACTGATTTTTTTCTGGGTACACTCATCTTGTGCTTCATCAATTGCGGCTAGAACCAATAAATAGCTAACAGATATTCCATGTGACTTTGCCCATTCATCATAAATATAGTTGATTTCCTGCCATATTGAATAATAGCGGGTTAGTTCTTTTGTTAAAACTGCATCATCACTCAAGTCGACACCTCCAATCACAATAGTCCAACTATGGACTATTATAGTCTTGAATTGGACTATAGTCAAGGAGAAAAATAATCAAAGAAGATGAAATTGATTTAGTAGAAACCATAAAAAATGATAATACATCTATAAGAGGTTACTTCCATAAACATTAAACTTTGGTTGGGAATATGTGTTGGGGATGCATCTTATAGATGTATTTTATTACAACAAAAAAATAATGTTGGATTTGTGCTTCTAATCACACACCAACAATAGCTTATTTATTGACCAAATGTACAAAATTATTTTTTAATATTTATTTAGTTTACAAATCATTTTAATTACACTTTTTAATTTATGTGAATTCACAAAAAATGAAATTTAGAAAGAATAACTTTTTATCAACTTTTCCAACTGGCGCAAAATCAAGAGATTTTATATTGGCCGCATTGGAAAAAAAGGTAACAGAAAATCTTGATTATTTTAATACAGCTGATCTATAACCTTCTTTAACTGGTTAGAAGTAAAGAGTTAAGAATACTAAAATAATCTTTTCATGAAGATAAGTTTATTTAAATTACACAAAAAGGTAGTGAAAGGGGGGCTATGAAAACTTAAAAATACGCAATACGAGTGCAGTCTACTTACAAAAATGAAGGAGGTTAAAATGGTGACGTAACGATGAAATTAATCTAAAAGCAGATTTTCTGTTAAACAACAAAATAACAAAACAACAAAAAAGAAAGGAGAAATAAAAATGGAATCAAAAACCTTAATGAAAGAAATAAGCAGGAAATTGAGACAAACATTTTCCATATTCGCAGTACTTCTTGCAGTACTTTATGCAATACCTGTAAATTCAGTTGCGGCGGAAACGCTCCCAGCCTCTCCACCATCAGGCTATGACCAGGTCAAAACCAACATACCACACGGTCAGGTCAGCTATATTACATATCAGTCCACAGCAACAAATAGCCAGCGGAGGGCGAGAATTTACCTGCCTCCAGGATATTCAACGAACAACAAATACAGCGTTATGTATTTATTGCATGGCATTGGCGGGAACGAAGACGAGTGGTACAACAACGGCGCACCCAATGTCATCCTTGACAATCTCATTGCTGCCGGTAAAATTAAACCTTTTATCCTTGTATTACCAAACGGAAATGCGACGGGATCTGGAGTAAGGGATGGCTGGGAGAATTTCACGAAAGATTTGATCAATTCTCTTGTACCCTATATCGAATCACACTATTCCGTTTATACTGATGCCCAGCACCGTGCGATTGCCGGCCTTTCACAGGGTGGCGCCCAATCGCTGAATATCGGGTTGCCCAACGTGGATAAGTTCCCCTATATCGGTGGCTTTTCCTCCTCACCCATCACCAAACAGGTTAATCAGCTGTTTCCTGACGGCGGGACTAAAGTTAAGGCAAATTCAAAATTGCTGTTTCTCTCATGCGGAACCGCAGATGGACTTATATCCAATAACAATAGGGTAAGAGATTATTGCAAGTCCAATAATATTCGCTACACCGAATGGCTTCTCCAAGGTAGAGGTCATGATTGGAGCGTTTGGAAGCCAAGTCTGTGGAATTTTGCCCAGATGGCATGCGCGGCAGGATTTACGGATCAGACCACGCCAATACCAAACCCTGACCCCAGATCGGCCTTTTCACAGATTGAAGCGGAAAGTTTCCAAAACCAACAGGGAGTCCAAACCGAAACCTGTACCGAAGGTGGGGAGAATGTCGGATATATCGAGAATGGGGATTATGTTAGTTACAGCAATATCGATTTCGGCACCGGTGCAGCAGGCTTCCAGGCCAGAGTAGCCAGCTCCACCAGTGGTGGTAATATTGAGATCAGGCTGGATAGTATTAACGGCACTTTAATTGGGACTTGTCCGGTTGCCGGAACCGGTGGCTGGCAGAATTGGACCGATGCAAAGTGCAATGTCAGCGGGGCAAGCGGAAAACATGACGTATATCTGAAATTTACAGGCGGAAGCGGATACTTATTCAACCTCAACTGGTTTAAATTTACGGCGCAATACAGTATGGAAAGCCTGGGGGGTGTAAACGGACAAGGTCTCACTCTTGCGTCTGAACAGACACCCGACCCGACAACTCTGACATCAAAAGCAGGCAAATTCCACTGTTTTCTGTTATTAGGTCAATCCAATATGGCAGGTTATGCTTTGGCGCAAGCCTCTGATAAAGTGGAAGATCCCCGCGTACTGGTATTGGGGTATGATAATAATGCTGCACTCGGACGGGTAACCAATAAGTGGGATGTAGCATGTCCCCCTCTTCATGCTTCCTGGCTTAATGCTATCGGCCCTGGGGACTGGTTTGGCAAGACCATGATACAGAAAGTTCCGGCTGGTGATACCATCGGATTGATACCCTGCGCCATCAGCGGCGAAAAGATCGAGACATTTATGAAGTCGGGAGGTTCCAAATATAATTGGATCCTCAATCGTGCTAAAATTGCACAGCAAAATGGAGGCGTCATTGAAGGCATTATTTTCACCAGGGCGAATCCAACAGCGGCGACCCAAATTGGCCCGGCAAGGTAAAAACACTGGTGCAAGACCTTAGAAAAGATTTAAACCTGGGAAATGTTCCTTTCCTCCCCGGTGAACTGCTTTACAGCGGTCCTTGTGCAGGTCACAATAAGTTGGTAAACCAGCTGCCTTCCCTGATTCCTAATTGCTATGTAGTCTCTGCAAGTGGTCTGGTAGTAGACCCAGGCGATACACAATACCGTCTTCATTTTAGTCATGATTCATCAGTTACCCTGGGCAAGCGATATGCTGAAAAAATGATTCAAGCTCTTGGCTGGTGAGTTGATATGTAAAACCCATGATTTTACCGTCTTTAAAAAGTACTGGTTGGACACAAGTTCAAAGTTGTCTCATATACTATAAAGATACGTTAAAAAAAATCAGGAGGAAACGAGTATGTTAAAAAAGGAAGGCTACCAAAAGAAGTGCTTTATTAATGCTCTCTTTGATAACTGTATTATGCAGTATATTCACTTTTACCGTCTTTCCCATAGCTGCATCTGCTGCGACTCAGGCAACCTATTATGTTTCGCCGACAGGAAGCGACAGCAACCCAGGAACGCTTGCAGCACCCTTTCAGACAATTACAAAGGCGCGGGACGCTGTCCGCATAATCAACAGCAATATGACCGGAGATATCTATATTTATTTGCGGGGTGGAAACTACAGTATCACAAGTACCGTTACTTTCGGACCACAGGATTCGGGGACGAACGGATACAGGATCTATTACCAGGCATACCCGGGTGAAACACCTGTCTTGAACGGTGCAACAAAAGTTACAGGCTGGACTCAGCATAGCGGTAATATTTATAAGGCTGCGCTCAATCGTCCGACCAAATTGAGAAACCTTTATGTAAATGATCAGAGGGCTTCGATGACCAGCAAAACCGTAACAGCCCGCGGAGGATACGGGACTTATTCCGTAACTGCAGGACAGGCCAGTTGGGCATGGACAAGCGGCAGTAAGAGTGACGGGGTTCAGTATAATACATCAGATGTACCGGCAATTGCCAGCAACAAAGATGACCTTGAGATCGTAAACGGTACTACCTGGAATGAGAATATAGTTTGTACCAGGGATGTCATTACATCCGGCAGTAACAGAGTGCTTCTTTTACAGCAGCCTTATGGGGCGATAGCACAGACTCCGGGGTGGGGGGCAGCCTTTAGCGCTTCCGGTACCCATACAATCTATAATGCCTATGAATTCTTGAATTCTCCCGGGCAATTTTATTTTAACAAGACGACCAAAACGCTTTATTACTATATCCGTCCAGGTGAGAATATGGCCACTGCTGATGTTGAGGCTCCTGTTGTAGAGAAGCTGATCGACATCGCAGGAACATCAACGACTAACAGGGTTAAGAATATCACCTTCCAGGGCATTACTTTTGAAAATACAGATTACAGCCTTGTAAATGTTGCAGGATCACACGGTAAATCTACATGTCAGGCTGCACAGGCATTTATCGCTTTCTATAACGACAATTGGCACAACACCAAATATGATCTTGTTGATACATTGCCGGGAATGATCAACGTAAGCAGCAGCGATTACATCAACTTTATAAGAAATACAGTAAAGCACAGTGGCAATGATGGAATTACCATGGTAAACGATGTTATAAATTCCAGCCTTATTGGCAACTACATTACGGACATCACATCAAGCGGCATCACGGTAGGGCATCCGCAGCATGTTTATATCGGAGACGGTGGAAACCATGCAAAATATGCTCCCGGAGTAGAAGGGGTTTGTAAGAATAACACCATCAACAATAATTTGTTGTACAACATAAGCACGTCTCACGGATTTGGGGGGATGTGCCGCTATCACGGCTTACTTTGTGGATACCATCAAAATAACGAATAACCATGTTCAATCAACAGCATACAATGGAATCCATTTAGGATGGGGATGGCGTAATTTCACTGACTCCACTACCTGTAAAAACAACACAGTAAGTAATAACCGGATTATTAATACCTTAACCAGGCTTCATGACAGCGGAGCCATCTATACCATCGGACAGATGCCGGGCACAAACATTAACCAGAACTATGTCAGGGGAATTCCTCCTGCAACCTCCGGTCCGACCTATGGTTTGCATAATGATGAAGGAACTGCCTATATCAATGAAAATGACAACGTACTGGATATTGATCCGGGGGTGAAGTATACCATCAACTGTGAGGATTTTGGGGAAAAACACGATTTAACCATATTGCGGACCTATGCCACTGTAAGTAAAATGGGCGTTAATCCTCCAAACAGTAAAATTGATCCCCCGGTTGTCGTACCGGATAACGTATGGCCTTTGACACAGTACAACACCTGTCTGAATTCGGGAATCCAGGAAGCATACAGGGATATTATCCCGGCGAACTTACTTTCAACACCGGATTATGTGTTCCCCGCAAGTTGTGCTGCTGCAGCCGGAACTGGCATGAGTATAAGGAGCAGCGGTAATTCTTCAAATACGGTATGGTTTGCCCCGGCTGGAACAACCAGTTTTGTCGAGGGGGGCTACAATGACGAAAGCGGAAGGAACTGCCACATCGATTGCTGCCCCAGCCGCTGCCGGTTCGTACCGGTTGTGTGTAGTAAATTCACAAGGCATGAAGTTGGGTGAGTCGGCTGCACTGCTTCGGATAAGCGGATCGTCTTCACAGATTGAAGCGGAGAGTTTCAGCAGCCAGTCTGGTATTCAAACGGAAAACTGCAGCGAAGGAGGACAGAACATTGGGTATATTGAAAATGGAGATTATGCTGTATACAACAATATCGATTTCGGCGCCGGAGCGACAAGCTTCCAGGCCAGAGTAGCCAGCGGCGCCAGTGGAGGGAACATTGAGATCAGGCTGGACAGTCTTACTGGTCCATTAGTAGGAACTTGTCCTGTCACCGGGACTGGCGGTTGGCAGACGTGGGCTACCAGAACCTGCAGCATCAGCGGAGCAAGCGGGAAGCATAACGTATACTTGAAATTTACCGGTGGGAGCGGTTACTTATTCAATATAAACTGGTTCCAATTTACCGGGGGAAGATAGTGTACTCTAATCATGTTGCCGTGTATCCCGTTTGGGATACCGGCAATATAAAAGAAAGGGGAAATATAAAATGAGACTAAAACCATTAATAAATGAAATTGTCAGGAAAATAGTACCGGCTTTTTTCACTCTTACAGTACTTGTAGCAACGCCTGTAAATTCAATGGCGGCGGAGGCGCTCCCAACCATGCCGCCGGCAGGATATGACCAAGCCAGGAACAACATTCCACACGGGCAGATCAACAGTATTACTTATCAATCATCAGCAACAAAAAGCCAGAGGAAGGCGAGAATTTACCTGCCGCCAGGATATTCAAAAAACAACAAATACAGCGTCCTGTATTTATTGCACGGTTACGGCGGGAGTGAAGGTGATTGGTTTACAGGCGGAGGCGCAGCCAATGTTATTTTGGATAACCTTATTGCCGATGGAAAAATTCAGCCATTTATCATTGTAACACCAAATGCTAATACATCGTCAATATCTGATAGTAAGCTTCCGGATGATATACTCAACAGCCTTATCCCATACATTGATTCACACTATTCCGTTTATACTGACCGCCTTCACAGAGCAATTGCCGGTCTTTCGTATGGTGGACCGCAATCATACAATATTGGGTGTACAAACATGAATAAATTCGCCTATGTCGGAGGTTTTTTCAGGCGGCGGACCGGTTGCCTATCCCACCAGCAAGTTATTTCCAGATCCTGCAGCTACACGTCAGCAGATGAAGCTATTGTTTCTTTGCATTGGAACCAATGATAATTTATCTTACAGTAACGGCATAGCTAATTTTTGTAAGAGCAATAACATTCCTTGCACCTATTATCAAATTCCAGGAAGAGGTCACGATTGGAGTGTCTGGAAACCAAGTCTGTGGAATTTTTCACAGATGGCGTGCGTGAAAGGATTTACGGATTATAACATCCCAAAATCGGCATTTACACAAATCGAAGCAGAAAGCTATGACAACCAGTCTGGAATCCAAACCGAAACTAGTAACGAGGGTGTAAATTAACATATAGATTGGAGACTAACTATATGAAGTCAAGAAATTTTTGATGCTTTTTTATAAAAAAGTATACAACAAATAGAGCAACGTGAGTTGCCCTATCAAGAAGAAAAAAGTATTAAATTTTTGAAACAAAAGCAGTGTTGTTTTTTAGCAGGTAAAAAATAACACGAAGAAGTTTTTTTCCAACATGGCTTCTGGCAACATTGAAATGCTTCCCTTCTGAGCGTTTTTTTGCCATATAGGCTGCAAAGGTTGCATCTCTCATTGAAACTAATCTAGCTGCTTGCATAACAGCCCAACGAAGATAGGTAGATCCCCGCTTAACCATAGGCGTTTTGGTAGAACTGTAATTTCCTGATTGATAGGTGGCAGGCTCCATACCCGCAAAAGCAAGAAGCTTTGCTGGTGTTGAAAAATGAGTGATATCACCAATTTCAGCCAACATAATAGCTGCAAGGGTATAGCCGATACCAGGAATTGTAAGAAGGGGCGAGTTAATCTCCATAACAATGAGTTTGATTTGTTTATCTAAAACATTAATTTCAGCTTGAACTGATTGTATAAGCCGTATGGTCTGCTGTAATTCAAAAGCGGTAGAACGATTGGAAGTTCCAATTGAGTTACGGGCCAGCTCTTAAAAAAAAAAACAGCCTTATCTTTATCATACTTACCATGAGAAGCTTTATTAATCAGATTGGTGAGCTTGGTAAGATGGCAGTCACAAATATCTTTTGGAGTAGGAAGTTCCAATAATAAAGAATAGCTGGAATTTTGGTGTATGGACCAAACACAATCCGGAAGTTCAGGAAATATAATGTCAATCAACCTTGTAACAGACAGCTTGAGTTTGGAACGATAACCAATCATCCGATATCGATGTCTGGTTAGTGACTTTAGCTCGGAAATCTGGTAAGATACTGGTGAATAGGATTTTGAATCATCAGTAAAGAGCATAGTCGCAATGACCTTAGCGTCGGTCTTGTCTGTTTTCGTTTTCCGAAGGGTACCAGCCTTACGGAAAAGATTCGTAGCTAAAGGATTTAGGATATGAACCTGAAAACCTTTGGAAAACAGATAGTTAGTGATATTTGTGCTGTAATGACCTGTAGATTCAAGTCCTATTTTTTTACGTGCTCCAGGTTCCTGGAACCAAGAATGGAAAGGATGGAAGAATAGAGAGAATCAAATCCTTTCTTTGAATTTGTAATACGTAATGAGTCGGTGTGAATTACACCATCAGAATCGATAATGCAGCAGTCATGTTTGGATTTGGCAACATCAATACCAACAAAAATCATAGTAAGAACTCCTTTAAAATAATGTACGCTGTGTTTCCGCAAGCTCTATGTTGAATGTATCCTTGCTATATATAAAACGTCGTGCGTTATCTAACTAATTAACAAATAAACATAGAGCTGTGGTTAGATCCTCCAAAGGAAACAGTCAGCTATATAGGGAAGCTGCCGTAGGTAAAACTAATCCACAGCGTCTATAAAAGATTATACAGAAAATAATCCAGAAAGGAAAAGTATAGTGAAAATCCCTATGTGTTCATTATACAAGGTAAAAAGATGGGTAAGACCATAAAAATCGGCGGAGTGGGGAAAAGTCCTGCAATTGAAAAGGTCAATCGTCTGAATGCAATCAGCAGCAGTCTGGATGCAGCAGCCGTGCTTGAAAAGAAGGTATTCCAATCGGAACAGGCTAAGGCGCAGGAACGCTTGAACAAAAGAAAGCAGATCATTGAGGATTTTGCCATCAGCTTTCAGGATAAGAATGAGTAAGGTGTAGGAATGATGAACAAATTGTATGATCCAGACACAGAAGGGTGTATCCAGGAGCAGGTCATTATGGAACGGATTCCATTGGCTGACGCAATGTTATCGGCAGAGATCCCGGCAGAGCTTAAGCAAATGCCTGAAAGCATGAAAGACATGCTTTACCCATATGAAGATCGCCCAGAAATGATCTATTCAGACGCGGATGGAAAAAACCAGATGACATTCCAGTTGATTCATAAAAACCTGGGGCAGGAAGAAACAAGTAAAGCAGCAGAGTCGGTCAGGGAATACATAAGCAGCAGATATCCAAGAAGTGAGCTGTCACCGGTTCATTTTCATGCATCCGGACAGTATCCGGCAAGCTGGTTCACTATGGAACTGGAGGAAGCCGGAGGAATGCAGCAACATGTAAAGGCAGTCCTGTCAGTCCAAAATGAAATGTTTCTTGCTACAGCTACTTACCCGGAGCAGGACCGCATGAAATGGGAAGTGCTGTTGAAACACTTCTTTAACACGCTGCGTGAAACAACTTAGCATATCAGGATGTTGGGAGGAAAACCAGATGGAAGAGGTTCAGGATGATGATATAGATAAAGTATTCCTTCAAATACAGAAGGAACTGCGAAAGATAGAACCGGATACGAACAAGCGGAGAGGAGAACCGTCTGGCTGGTCAGAGTTTCATGGTCCTGGTTTTACAATGATGATTCCTGGTGGTTTTGAAGAGGTAGGAAGGGGAAAAAGCAGCGTCGGTTTTCTTCTCCAAGAACCGTCCGGAATTGATTTTTGTCAATCCACATGAACACGCAGGACTTACGTTCCAGACTGCAATACTGGAAAATGGGATGAACGTTATAGATCTGGAATCTGAGAGGGAACGAATCCGCCAGATACTGAAACAGGCAGACGGAAAGAACGTTTTCTATGACCAGGGAACTATATCTGGAACTGTCCCTGTCCTGTGGTTTGACTACAAAAGCTTTGCCGCCGATGAACGGGTCTATAACATGATGTTCCTGTTCGTTTCGGAGGGGGGGAATTAATCATAGGAACCTTTTACTGCATATTTAAGGACTACGACAGATGGAAGCCGAAAATCCTTACCATGCTTAATACCATACAGACAGAGGAGGAAGAGTGTGAAAGAATACAATCTTAAAACAGAACCGTTACAATTTATAGAGATCAGAGAACTTAAGGTAAGCAAAGAAATTAATGAACATGGTACTGCTGTAATAAGCGGATACATTGAAGATAAGGATGAAGATAGTTATATAAATCAGCTGACCGGAGACGTATGGGAGAAAATAGAAGCAATAGGAAAAGATGGTGAAGCACAGACACTTTTCTGGGGCATTGTCACTGGTTTTTCCATTGAAAGCATGATGGACCAGAAAAAGATGACTCTGGAAATAACTACGGGTACGTGTTTTATGGATTTAAAACCGCATTTCAGAACCTTTCAGGACAGTACAGTTACATATGAGATGATCTTTAAACAGATTACCGGTACGTATGAGAACTCAGGGCTCATCAAAACACGGCCGCTTACAGACTCAACAGGAAAACTGGTGCTGCAGTACAGAGAGACCGATTGGGAATTTTTAAAGCGGATGGCAGCAAGATTTCACAGCTTCCTCGTACCAAGCACCAGAACATGGGGAGTTAAATATTTTTATGATCTGCCAAAGGGGGAACGTTATGAACTTGCAGATCACATGAAATATGCAGTGAAAAAAGACCTGGGAGACTACCGCAGGAAACGGAATCAGGGGCTTTCGAAAATGCCGGAAGGAGCCTGTCTTGAATACATCCTACAGAGCCGGGAGGAATATCAGATCGGGGACCAGCTGACAGTAAACGGACTGCAGCTCTTTGTCTGGAAAATGGACAGCGTATATGAGAGAGGAGAAATGCTTCATACATGCCATTTAAAATCCAGATCTGGCATGGACTTCCCGGAAACATTTCAGGAAGACAGGACCGGATGTTCCTTCCAGGCAGAGGTCCTGCAGGTGAAAGAGGATAAAGTGATGGTAAAGGTCTTAAAGGATGAAAACCAGGAGCAGAATATCAATCTGTGGTATCCATACTCTACGGTTTATTCTACTCCTGACGGAACCGGCTGGTACTGTATGCCGGAAATCGGCGATGCGGTAAGGCTGCATATACCGGAGCAAAGGGAAGAAGAAGCTTATGTTGTCAGCTCCATCCATCTGGATACGGAAAGCCAGGACCGGAAAAATTCGGAGCATAAGAGCATCAAGAATAAATACCAGAAGGAAATCCGTTTTACCCCGGATTCCATTGTAATTACCAATAATCAGGGGACAAAAATAGAACTTAATGATGCAAAAGGGGTGCAGATTGTTAGTCAGAATGACATCTTGATAAAAGCGAAGGACGACTTGACGATTTCCAGTGAGACCGGTTCTCTCATAGCGGCCGGGACGGCATCAGTCAATTTAAAACAGAAGACAACTAGCATCGACATTGATCAGGGCATCTCATTTACCGGAGGAGAACTGAAAGTACAATAGGCAGGAGGAATCATGATGGACCGGTTAAAAGATTTGGAGAGAGCCGCCCAAAATGCGGAGGAAGAGTTATTTGCTTCCCAGTGTCGGAGATTGGAGAGTGAATACCGGAAAAAGGAGTATAGAAAAGAAGCGGTAGATTCCTTTGCACAATTATTCAGCCAGGCAGTAGATGAGAAGAAAGAAGTATCCTGGCTGGGAATCTGCTATCTCCACACCAGCCTTCAGACCGGAAGCCATGAGTTCCGGTTGTCCCTGTATGACGAAGAATTTTTTTTTGATCCGGCACCCACAGAACTATATTGGCGTCCTCCCTGCTTTTTTGAATGCTTTGAGGAAGACATGGAATCCGTGATGATAACCTTACGGAGGCAGTATCCCAGGATCTGGAGCTATGAGGAAGAGGCTGTCCGCAGGATATGTGTAGAATATTACTATGCGGCTGTCCGTCAGCTGTGCTTTGATCTGGCAGGAGAGATCATGGAAACAGATGCTTTTCAAAGGGCAGTAAAGGCAGAAAATTTCACTGCCTTTTTCGGAAGATATCAGGGAGAGGGGGAGATCCTTTGGCGTATGAAGGAAAGATGAAATATTTTATATTGACCAACGGAGATAAAGATCCTTTTCCGCAGATCTTAAACTGGAGCCAGACCATTGATGTAAGGAAGCTGACACGGGATGAGTACCAGAAGATTCCGCCTTTCATTCAGCTTAACGCGAAACTTGGAATGGATGGGATATTTCCGGATGTCATTGTTAAGCCATTTCTTTTACTTTCCAGGCCGGCTATGGAGGTGACGGCTTTATATGATTCAGATATTCCTTTTTATTTCTTGCACTATTCGATACAGGGAAAGGTGAGTGCGCTTCTTATTTCTGTCCTATGCTGGAAGAAGAGGACTGTCTGGCAGGAAAACCAGGTCCCGGACAGCAGGAAATTATTCTTGACAGGGGGAAAATGAACGGTATTCCTCTGTTTCGTGTGAGGACAGGTATGGAGAGTGCGACAATCATTCGTATGGATTTAGCGGAAAGTCTGCTGGAACGGGAAATTGTTGGAATGGAACTGAAAGAGGTACGATTGACATATGGAGCGGTAAGTCAAATAGAGTAGAACGGAAAAGATATATAAAGGTGAGGAGGAACAGAAATGGCTGAAACAAAGAAAACAAAATCTGGACAGGTTCAGAATTCTACAGACAGTACACAGTACCTGGTGGAGGGAGCCAAATTGATGTGTGTCAATGGGGGCTGCATGACCCAGCTTAAGTTACCTAAAAACCATAACTATACCAGTGGCGGAAAACAAAAAGCTAACTGTAAGGATTGTAAGGCGTGTGTTAATATTCCTTATTTTGGCGAATGTAAGAAAAATGAAGATACCCATCAATGCGAAGGATTCATGGATTTAGTTGAAAAGTGGGAAAATACTGCGGTTTCTACCACTAAAGCAGAATCGGTAGGCGGAGAAGATGCGATTAGTATGAGCTCCGTGCTTCTATGTAAAAAAGGTGGAATTATTATACCGGTCACATCGGGGCAGGGGTATGATGGGGCTATTGATTGGACTGAATTCCTGAAGCGTTATCAGAATGTAGTTCGCTGGGCAGCAGGGAAAAACATGCTTTGCCATGTTTTTGGCAAGGATCCGATTAATATGAATACCGGGAATTATATTTATGAAAAAGAAGATCTTGTCATCAAAGGAACTATACCCTTAAGTTTCAAGCTGTTTTATAATGCAATGGAATGTGGAAATCAGGGAAATCTGGGAGAGGGATGGAGTCATAATTACGGAGTGCGCCTGATAAAAATTGTCGGAGAAGATTTATTAGGTATCGTTCTAGAGGATGGAAGGGAGGTTCCATACCGCCGGAAGCTGGGTGGAGAGTATACTCCGGTAATGGGAGATGGAGGAAGTCTTAAGAAGTCAGGAAGTGGGTATTTTTTACGAGAGGGAGGACGGAGATGTTTATGAGTTTGACAGCGATGGAAGGTTGTGTACACAGAGAGATAAAATCGGCAACCAACGGATATTTTCGTATAATGAAGATGGACTTCTGAAGAGCGTAGGAAATTGTTCAGGCGCCCAACTAAAATATACATATAATAGGGAAAAGAATCTGATTTATGTAGAGGATCATACCGGACGGAAGGTCAGCTTAAGGTATCAATATGGGAAACTACGCTGGTTTACAAATACAAGCGGGAACACCTATACATACGAATATAATGAGAATTTAAAACTGGATAAAATTATTACCCCTCGTGGAATTGCGGGAGTGAAAAATGTATATGATGGTGCTGATCGTGTAGTGAAACAGACCATGCCGGATGGTGGCGAAGTAGAACTGCGTTATGATGACAAGAATAATCGCACGTATATGAAAGAGCAGAACGGAAACTTAATTATCTATGAAAGTGATAATAGGATGCGCAATATCCGTACCATTTATGAGGACGGGGAAGAGATATTTTCGTACAACGACAGCAATCAGAAAATCCGTTATACTGACAAAAATGGTAACACTACTCGGTATGCTTACGATAACCGAGGAAATCTAACGCAGGTAATAAATGCTATGGGACAAAAAACTAGTATGACGTATAATGGAAAAGGACAATTAATTTCAGTTAAGGATTCAGGTAATGGATGCTTTAAATATAATTATGACGATAATGGAAACTGTACCGAAATTATAAATCAGCTTGGTATTTCAACTCAAGTAATATATCAGGATAAGGACATGATAAGTGAAATAATACAGCCTGACAAATCAAATATTTGCTTTAAATATGATCTTAACGGAAATATTATACTGTATAAAAATGGGAGTGATGGAACTAACAAGTATAAGTATGATTTATTAAATCGAATCATAGAAAGCGTTGATGGAAATGGGAATATAACAAAATATGAATATGATAACCAGGATAATTTAGTTGGAATAGTAAATGCTGCAGGAAAGAAAAAATCTTATGTATATGAAGAAAGTAAGCTTGTTTCGATCACTGATTTTGATGGTAGTAAACAAATAATGAATTACGATGATAGTAATAAACCATACCAATATACCGATCAGGAAGGAAACATTACATTAGCTGAGTATAATAATATGAATATGCTTTCTAAAAAAACACTACCTAATGGAAGGAGCATAAGATATTTCTATAATCACTTAAATCAATTGGACTATATAGAAGATGGGGGTGGAGGAAAGACTAAATTTAAATATGACAATAATGGCAACAGGACAGAAATCATAGATCCAGAGGGAAATAAAACTGTATTTACTTATGACGCATTAAACCGTAATATTGGAATTTATGAACCTGATGGAAACTTTACGTTATATGAATATAATTACCAGGGTAAAGTTACTAAAATTACAGATAATGCCGGAAGAAGCATGGTTGCAGAATATGATGCTTTAGGAAGAAATATAAAAGAAACGGACGTTTATGGAAGAACGATTACATATGTTTACAATGCAATGAATTTGCCTGTAAAAATAGTTGATAACGACGGTCTTGAGACGGTTTGTTCGTATTACCAAGGTGGCTTGTTAAAGAGAATTGAATATCCAAATGGAATTAGTGAAAACTATAAGTATGATGCGAATGATAATATAACTGAAAAATCTTATAAAAACGGTTATGTTTTAAGCTATGAATATGATTCACTAAATCAGCTTACAGGTATTAAGAGTAGTCTGGGTGAAAAAATTACTTATGAATATGACGACATTGGTAATGTCATAGAAATTGTGGATGGAAACGGAAACAGGACAAAATATTCCTATTCTCCAACAAGAAAACTTACTGAAGTTATAGATGCTATTGGAAATAAGACACAATATAAATATGATAATTCAGGTGATTTGATTTCCATACAACAATGTGGTAAAACATCTAATAAAATGGAGAATGAGTATGATAAAATCACTGATTTAAATAGCAGGCAAAAGGAGAAAAAGGAGCATTCAATTTTATATAAAAGAGACTTGCTAGGAAGACTTGAATCTATTACAGATGCATTGGGTAACTCTAATTACTATAATTATGATAAAATAGGGAATCTTATGAGCATCATAGATTCGGAGGGTTATGAAACCAAATATAAATATAATTTGTCAGGGCAGGTTTCTGAGGTATCATATGGAGAGGAAAAGAAAACGAAATTTGTTTATAATTCTCTCCGGCAGCTTGTGGAAATTAATGATTGTTCAGGAACAACTAAAATAAATAATGATATATATGGAAGAGTAACCCAGGTTACTGATACCGAAGGAAAAACTGTTACCTATGAGTATAATATTAATAATCAAAAAAAAGTGATTATTTATCCAGATGGTAGTCGTATTAAGTATATATACGATCGTTGTCATCGCTTGTCAAGGGTAGAAGGAGTTGACTGGGTAAGTCAATATTGTTACGATGATAATAATGAGCTTATCGAAAAAAAGTTTGGAAATGGCCTTGTTTCAAAGTATAATTATGATAAGGCTGGACGATTAAATCATTTCTTACATCTAAACTATGATGAAGTTATAGATGAGTATCATATTAAATACGATATGGTTGGGAATAAGACAAATATAAAAAAATATCGTAAGGGTATAGGTAGTAGAAACCAAAATTATGTCTATTATTATGATAAACTTAACCGATTGACAGATGTTGAATTGAATGGGGAGAGGGAATACAGTTTTTTGTATGACGCTTATGGAAATCGTCTTAGTACCGAAGTACGTGGAGATAGAATGTCATTTATATTCAATTCTGTGAACCAACTTATAAAAGAAGAAGGAAAGGTGGTAAAAGAATACAGCTATGATAAAAGAGGAAATCTATCAGCTATAATAAAAGGTGAACATGAGAAATGCAACTTTGAATTTGATGAAAAAAACAGACTTACAAAATTTACTGATCAAACAGGAAATATTGTAAAATATGAATATAATGGGCTTGGACACCGCATTGGAAAAAGCAAAGAGAGAGAAGAAACCGGTATTTATGAGAAAACAAAGTACGTAGTTGATTTAACTAGTGGTTACAATAATCTATTAAGGAAAGAGACAAAATCTGGCGGACAAAATTTTATATGGGATGATAACTTGGCCGGTGCCTGGGATAATTACGGGAAAAGGTATTATCTATTAGATGACCTTGGAAGTCCAATCCGGTATGTAGCTAAAAATGGGGCAATATTAGAGAGCTATAACTATGATGAGTTTGGCAATGATTTGACTGGTACTTTTCCGGGATTACAGCCTTTTGGATTCACAGGATATCAAATAGAGGAAGAAAATGATATTTATTTTGCACAAGCCAGAGAATATATGCCATCTGTTGGTAGATTTATTAGTAATGATAGCTTTGGAGGGAGTTTAGGAAATGCTGCTTCTCTAAACTATTATAACTATTGTTTTCAGAATCCATTGAGATACGTTGACCCATGGGGGTATTATACATCTAAAGAAGGAAAAGAAGCCCATTATGTATTGGAAGGTATTTTTATGGCCAGATATTTCGGGAACGGTGAAGTAGAGAAACAAGTAACTGGATATCCTTATAGCTTAACTGGGATGGGAAAAATAGATATATATTTAAGTAATAATGGAAGTGGAATGGCTGAGGTTTATGAAATAAAGCCTATATCACAATATCATAATAAAACATATTGGAATGATATTGGACAACCAACAGGGGTACAACAGCGGTTAGGATATATACAGGCTTTAAATTCCATGAAAATTTATAACATTAACCAAAATGGGACAACATTTGATCCAAATGGCTGGACTGTACCTTGTCCATCAAAGCCTAATAAAAATCTTCGATATTACACTTTTTTGGATGAACCAGGAATGATTTATTGGGGGTATGTAAACAAACCCAAGAAAGAGCCTGTAACTGTACCAGCAGAAAGTCTGGAAAAATATAAGAATATGGAAAAGGCAGCAAAAACTGTTGGTATAGGTGTTGGTGCAGGATATATAATTTATAGAGTATTAAGAATGATTCCATCAATACCTTTCCCACCAACTATACCAGTCAATCTCGCTTGCCCGTAATTAATTAAAATCATGGAGGAATTAAAATATAATGAATAAAATAAAAGAAATTAAAAAAATAATAGGATATGCTGTTGCGCCCTATGGATTTAGCGTTGATTTTTCAGATAGAAACGAGGGAGTACATTTTATTAGGGAAAGGGGAGATTTAAAACAGATTATTAATATACAAATAGTACATTCTAAATTTTTAGCACTTAAATTCAATACCAATGCATATCAGCAACGAACTATTGATGGAAGTGAATTTTTCCCTGAAAAGAAAAGTGAATTTCTATATCCCGGTATTCCAATTCCTGCTGAATGGTGGCAGTGGAATAATGATGCGGAGTTCATTGATATCCTAAATACATTTAAAAATATTATTCTTGAGCATGGTTTGAAGGCATTAGAAGAAATTAGTGTCCCCTCAACTGAAATACGTCCTACAATTCAAGCTGATTGGGAATTATATCAAAATCACAAGGAATTAAATCGTAATTACCGTATAACACTGGGAATTGAAAATGAAAGCTCAACGAGAAAAGTAGTAGAAAAGATTCATGAGGTAATACTGAAAACTCGCAATCAGGATTTTAAAGAAGTTGAGCCAATGCTTATCGGCCTGGCCGCAGTATATGGAGAAGAACTGATAGCCAGGAGGGGAGGAGAATGGCAATGGAGAGAGGATTTTGATAAAATTTGTTGGATCGATAAGATGCATGAAGGGGTTGGAGGTACTTATCCTTTAAATGATATAATAGGTTATTGGCGTGAAGGAATGAACGATATCGAATTTTTCTTGAATAAGTTTAGGGCAGCTAGAGGAGAAAATATTATATAAAAATATATTGACATAAATTCTATTTGACTCCACAACCCTCGAAAAACTAGAAACCAAATGGGAGGTTGGATAATGTCAGGACCGTTACAAACAATGCGTTAATTTGCTCCACTATATGATTTGATTCAGCAGAGAGAAAGATGGATTGATCCAAAGCGTAGTGATTCAGAAAAGTTATCATTGAAATAACTATAACTTAGAAGCTATTAGACCTGTATGGCCCAGAATCGGGTTTGCGGCGCCCCTCTCTTGGTACCCAGTCAGATACCAGGTTCAGGTAGAAATCGTTGGTAGTTAGATTGGAAAAACTGGAATACACAACCTTGTAGAGGGAAGGGTTCAATCAGGAAGCTAGTTACGGACTACAGTTGTCTTGCACCGCCCGGAACTTCCGATGAAAAGTCCTGGCAACCTCCGGAAACGAAATATATAATACCACCAACCCTGGAAATCAACGAATCATTATGCGTATTGCTATGGAAATCCCAGCAAATGGATAGATGTAAACGGGCGATTTACTCAGAAAGAAGCGAATCAATTGATTGCCGACTATTTAGTCGATGAATATGGAAGGACATTTGAGGCTTGGAAGGATGATATTACCGACAAGATTGATTATTTATCCATGGATGTACCATATACTGAAGCTTCGATAGGTTTCAACCTTTCAGGAAAGGATATGGCTATTAATTCGTGGAAGACAAAGAGTTATATAAAGATAAAAGATATCGATAAAAAACTTAACTATTCAATGGGAGGGGGATACAACAAAGAAGGGATATATATTAATGAAAGTTGGGGAGGTGGGAAGGATACGTTACCTTTGGAACTACCAAATAGGGTAACTATCGACTCACATGCAAAAATCATATGGTCAATTTCGAAAGATGAAACAATAGTGCCATGGGATACAATATTAGAGTGTGTTCGCGTTGTGGCATTAGCTTCTATAGCTATAGGGCTTGCTGCAGAAACAGGCGGATGGTCCTTAGGACTGCTGTGTGGAGCATAGTATTGAATAATTAGTCAAAAGGAAATATCAATGAAGAAAATAATAAAATACATAGGACTCTTTATACTTGTAATGCTGGGACAATTCATAATATTGGCTATACCGTTTGCATTTTCCACATTAAAAATAAAAAGTGTAGAAGGTTCAGCAGATAATTCTCAACATATAGCATTCGAGTTTAAAGCAAAGGATATGCCGACTTTCGAAGAACCGGCTCCAATTTATGCAGATACCAAAGAAGCGGCGCTAGTTGTGGTAAACCAAAAAATTTATTTTGGAGAAGAGTATTTATATGCAAGTAAAGTAAGTGACATAATAAAAATCTTTGAAAACGATGATTATGCAACAATGGTTTACTTTTCAAAAAAAAATTCAAAAGAAGGAGCACTTGTTATAGCTAAATTCAAAATAAAAATAGTAGAGGATAAAAAGCAATATGCATTACTTACTGCAATCTTTCAAGGATATGGTAATTCTAAGAGAATAAAGGAAACACCAGAAGGACATTTCGATATATTTTGTCAGGCAATTCAAGTCCTTGATTTACCTGATTTAAAAGATTTGGGTATCACAGAAGGAAATCGATTTATATTTGGAGGACTTGATCCAGAATATGTAAAAAGGCTGAAAATAGAAGGTCAGAGTCCAACTGAAATTATTGAATATACTCTATATGGAGAAAAGAGATATTTTTGGTATTATGAAAATTTAATTAGCGACAAACCAAGTTCACAATTTGACATAGAAGTAGAAAATTGAGAAAATGCTGTAGTATCAGTCACCAAAGCAGAGGCTTTTATTATGCAGGATATGAGGGCTACCGTTGGAAAATCAGCAGAAATATAGAAGGGGTGATTAAAAGTATAGGCAATTTGGACTTTCATTGTTTTAACAACGAGTAAGAAAAAGAGATGTGCTGAATAAGTTGTTAGATGTTGTTGAAAATTATGGAATGAATATTATTTAATATAGGAGAAAAATAATGACATCGCGAGCAAATATATATTATTTTGGAGTAATAATTTGTATTTACTTATGGGAAAATATATTGTTTGGAAATTTAACAGCTTATTATGAAAAGGCAAAAGGTAAAATCCAGTTGCAAAGAGGAATAAAAAAGAATACTGTTCCCGTTATTTAAAATAGAAAGATTTACATATGTAAATCTTATATATCAGGTTTTTAACTTTTTTCTTATTTATATTAATGATATGTATAGGTATTATTATAGTATTATTTGGAGTTAATGAATTTATAATATACTTGGTAAATATATATTCAAAGTTTCAAAAAATTTTATTGGTTATTAGGTCCAATATTATTGGAACTCAGTTTGAAATATTTAGCATAAGTTTTATATCTGAGGAAGAGCATATGTAGTAAATGGTACTGGAAGCATTTGTATTAAGTGGATTGTTAACAGTTTTTTAGACAATCTTTTTAAGGGTAATCATTCTATACTTCACCAGTGAATAATTAAAGAAGTTCATTAAAGAGAATAAGTGCAGGGCTAACGAATAATTTACTTATCAATTTCATAATAAAAAGAAAGTAAATAAAATATAAATAAGGAAAAAAAGCTGAATGAAGTCAAGAGAAGAAATATTATTAATATTTTTTTTAATTATAATAGGGATTTACTTTTGGGAAAATATAATAGTGGGAAATATTACGGCATCTACTGAACAAGACAAAGGTAAGTTTTATTTACCAATAATAATTAAAAAAAATACTTTTTCCGTTATTTTACATAAAAAAAAATTTGCATTTATACTTCTTATTTATCAAGCTTTTAACTTTTGCTTGCTTATACTAATGATTTTAATAGGGATTTTTTTGGGAATTGTAGTTTTATACAAAACGTATTAGGTATATATCTTAAGTTTCAGACTTATTATTGGTGGATTAGTTTAATTTTAATAGATGGGTATTTCTATATCATTAAAATGAAGCGTGCTCTCAAAATAAGAAGACTAAGAAAGAACAAAGAAGATAATATGTTTAATATTTTAAGAGAAATGAATACAAAAACATTTGAATTAAATGGGGATATAATACTTGCTACACAACTTTCTAGAGATATTAAAGGATATGTTTTTATTATAGTTGGAAATGAAGATTATTCAATACCAGATGTAGAATTTAAAGAAATATTAGATGATTTGAGTAAAATGAATTATTTGTTAATATATAAAAAAGATATCTGTCTGATGATATTGAAAAGACAGTATCAACCATTAAAGAGTCGGTGCAATTTTTTAACCAGCTATATAATTGTGAAAAAAAGTACCAATTTATTTTATGGGACGCCAGGCTTCAGGAATTTGTGATATGTTATATATTTATGATAATTATAAAAAAAATAACAGGAATGATATGGATATGTTTTTTCAACCGAAAAGGCAGTTAAAAAAGAGTCTTTATAAAATATTAAATAAAAGTTTATCGGATAATTTAAAACAGAATGAAAGAAATATTTGTACTGTCCAGATAAATAAAAAAGACTCGTTGGAGAAATTAAATGTTTGGTTAGATCAACATGATTGAAAAGGCTTAAGCCAATTCTTTAATTTAACTCATAGGAAGTTTTCCGCCCCTTGTAATCTGTAATGGTTGGTGTTCATCTTTTGATAATTATATTTGTAGTAACTACTTTATTACATGGGAGTAACAGTGTCAAATAAAGGCATACGATTTGAATGAATTTTATAGAGGTTACGGTTGCCAGTGGCTGTTTGTTGTGAGTGAAGATATATTTCACTGCCCACAATTTAGATATCAAAGAAATGTATATATGGAGAGTAGTAAAATATGAATAAATTTAACATGATAAGGAAATTATCATTGTTCCTAGCTCTGTGTTTATATGCAGTCATATTAAGTGAACTTAGCTCTAGTGAAGTTTTTGCATCAGAGCTGAAGTCTGAAAAAGCAACCGTAAAAATGACACCAGAAGCTTATTTAGAGCAATACCTGGAAGCATTTAATAATCTAGATGCAGATGCAGCTTTTAATCTATGGCTCCATGAAGGGGATATAAAGGAAGCAAAGGAATCATCTTTAGCAAGTTTTCAAGAATATTTAGAAATTTGGGGAGATAAAAAGTCATATACTTATACAAAGTTAGGGGAAAAAGAACGACCAAGTAGAAAGGAATATCTTGGTGGAATAGAATATTCGTATTTAGTAAAAACAGAGGAAGGATTATTTCAGGCTGATTTAGTTTTAATTGATAATTATAATGGGAAGTCGGGATTGAGTTATTTTAAACTTACTCGTAAAGAGGAACCCATAGGTACATATAATACATGGAAACAATTTGATTTCTGGCAGTGGTTTATGGCTTTTTGTGCAATCATAGAGGTGGTTTTTACCTTATATACTTCAAGAATTTGTTTAAAAAGGAAGCAGAAACTTTGGGGATTACGGCTCCTTTTAATATTGATTGTATATGGAGGTGTATGCTTTACTGTGACAGAAAATGTTCAAGTGGGATTTTTTGTGTATACGCTTTTTATGCCTAAAATAATGAAATATTCAACTGGTGTACAGGTGTTTTTATCACTACCAGTTGGTGCGATTGTTTATTGGATATTAAATCATAACAAGAGGAAAGAAATTAAAAAAGATATAAATTAAGATCTCAGGGACCCCATAGGTGCGGTTGTAGCATCTATAGATCCAGAAGAAATAACTGAAGGGAATCGATTTATATTTGGGAATCTGGGGACGGAAAAGGTAAAAACGTTAAAAATAGAAGGCCAGAGTCCGACAGAAGTTATTGAATATACAATATTGGGGGGAAAAAGAATACTTCTGGTATTATGAGAACCTGATTAGCGATAAACCCAGTGCTGAATTTGATATTGAAATGGATGAGGAGTAGTGGAAACTAGCTAGGAAAGGATATACTGATGAACACTCTAAGATATGACGGAACGTTATACAAAAAATATAAGATGGAAACTGTCTTTGAAGTAATAACCCAATTCGCTGCAGCAAACTGCCTTACAGTTGAAATTGATCAGAATTATATTGAAGTTTTCTTTCCACTGGAAAGTGAGGGGATTTTTTTCCGTTTTGAAGGGAGCACATTGCTGCCTGTTACTACCAAACACGATGTACTTGAAAATCGGAGTGAGCGTCTGATATATGAACTTCTACACCATTTAAAGAAATATTTTTCACGTTTTGATGTTGATGATGATTATGGAATATGGGCAAATCTTTTGTATGAGAAATATCCTACCCATATTCCCTTGCGAGAATTGACAAAGGAAGAAGGCGCTTTGCTTCATTATATTGATTATGAAGGCTGTACTGACTCATTTCAAGTTTTGTTTGGAATTATTTCTTTGTATATTGGCCATTTGACTCCGCAAACCAGCCACGAAAAAAGCAAAAGATAACCCAATCAATTGGTATTATCTTGCGGAACGGTCCCTGTTTGCAGACATGATGCCTATATGGGTAGAGGGAGTTATTGAAACATGGATTTATACCAGTATGGAATATAAATCCAAAGGAGCGGTGAAAGAAATATTAGGAGTAGTATCTCCAACGAAGGTAGTAAATCCAAACGATATGAGTCCCCTGCAAAGAATAGTGCACAAGGAAATGTATGACATTGCATGGGGAATCAGTACCAGAATAGTAGACTTCTATGGCGGTACAACCGGGAAAAAGATGGTTGATATTCTCCGTTTTTATGATTATGAAGAAGAGATATTTAACAAAAAAACGGGCAGTTCCATCAATAAGGATCCTGAAATGATGCTGCGCTTTGTATTATCCTGTCTTGATTTTTATGGGTATCATATTATTGAAAAGCCCAGATTGCCAAAGGAGAAAATGGTAGTGCGTGAGATTTTGTACGATGATATGGTTTGATTATATAGTTTATATATTAGGATTATGCGCTGTTTGAAGAATAATTCTTCTTTCTTGTATATTGTTTGTTCGTAAAAATTTAAAATGGAGAATTTAGATGGAAAGTTCCGATATCTTATATTTTTATTATATGGTTGTGGTCCATTGTGTTATACTTTTATTTTTTGTTTATCTTGTTGCTCGTAAGAAAAAGGCTTCTGATGCATTAAAAGAGGGAATACTCAAGGAGTGGGTGGAAACAGGTAAAAATCAGTATTATTTTGAAGTGGTATTTAGATTGTGTATGCTTTTAGTTGTGGTATGGTATTTTGGAATTTGTATACCGTATTTTAAAGATATTTCTTATGCTAGAAATAAAGATTTTAATATTGTCACTGGAATAACAAAGTCTCAGGATCATAGCCGAAATAATACAGTTAGAAAAAGATATTTGACAATAACTGAAAATGAGACAAACAAAGAGATTAGAGTTGAGGTCCTAGATAGGTTTATAGATATAGGGGAAGTAATGACAGTTGTGTATCTGCCGAATACAAGATTTGGTAGTAGAATTCAGAGAGAGGAGTTCAAATAGAGATGCAGCAGGTACTTTTTTAGGGCTGGCATTTACGGTTACGGTATAGGGATGCCAATAAACTTATTAGGATTGTTTATTATTTACTAAACTTTCCCCGCAAATATTTCAAAACAAAGCCTATAAATGAGGCTTGAGACAACATCCATTCAGTCACTTTACTTTCAATGCAGGATGTGATATGGCGTTGCTGTGGCGCTTTTTGCAAAAGCAGCACAGTTATTTTCGAAGGTATTTGGTAGTTGTCAGATAGCATACTAAGATTAGTTGAAAAGGAGACAAAATGGGAAAGAAGAGTATTGTAGTTGAAGTAATGAAAAAAAGGTTGGCCCCATACGGATTTCAATATGCGGATTATGAAGGATATCGTTGGAGATTCAGCAGAGAGTTAGATGGATTAATTCAAAGCGTAGTGATTCAGAAAAGTTATCATGGAAATGATTATACCTTAGAAATGGACAATGGTTATTGGTTTGGTAGATCAAGGGAAATAACCGATGATCCAAACTGTAAATTAGACTTCCTGCCCTTTTATAACGAAGAAGAACAGATTGCCGTGCTGAACAAACTGTTAGATTTGGTTGAACAATACGGATTGAAGAAACTGGAGGAAAAGGCGGAAGAATCAAGAGCGAAGATAAAAGAGATGGAAGAATGGCTTTATCCAACTCCTGAAATGTATAAAAAGTTATATGAAGAGAATTCTAAATTAACACAAAATTTTATGGAACAGTATTATACAGATAAGCTGTCGGAAGAAGATATGCTCTTGCTGTTAAAAAGAGAATTAGAAAAAATTAAAGGAGAACCGTATGAGGATGTTCAGGATAAATTAATAGAGCTTGCTTCAGTATATGGGAATATGTTTATAAAAAAAGTGGGTGGATGTTGGAAGTATATAGAAAGAGATGGATTATCTGGTGTAGATATAACTTTATACCATTGGTGTGATATATTACAGGAATTGGTAAAGATATGGCAAAGAGAAGACGCCGAATTAATACTGAATTATTATAATGACAATTGTAATGGAATTATTAGATGGGTAAGATCTTGTAGAAAATTGCATGGAGAAGATTGGCAGCCATCTTCCTCTTATGCAAAATGGAAAGTACCGCTAATGTGAATATTATTTTTATGTATAATCGTGGTTAGAAAAAATGGGAAAGAAGAGTATCGTAGTTGAAGTAATGAAAAAAAGGTTGGCTCCGTGTGGTTTTCAATATGCAGAATATGAGAGCTACCGATGGTAGAGAAGTATATAAGATATTTATTTTTATCTGGATATTTGCCCTGTGATTTTTTACTTCGTCAATAATAATTCAAAAATTGCAGGATTATAAAATACAGCATTAGTGTGGAAATGGCGGAAAGATGGGAAAGAAAAGTATTGTAATTGAAATAATGGATAAAAGATTATCTCCCTATGGCTTTCATTATGCAGGATATGGGGGCTACCGTTGGAGATTCAGCAGAGAGGTAGAAGGGGTGATTCAAAGTATAGTGATTCAACGGAGTTACACGGCCAATGATTATACTTTAGAAATTGATGCTGGTTTTCGGTTTTGCAGATCCAAAGAAATAACCAATGACCCTAAATGCAATTTAGACTTCCTGGGTTTTAACAACGAGCAAGAACAAAGAGATGTGCTGAATAAGCTGTTAGACGTTGCTGAAAAATACGGAATGAATAAACTCACTGAATTAACAAAAGAAGCAAAAACCAAGCCAGATCCGATTGAACTGCCAGAACCCACTATTCAAATGTATAAGAAGTTATATAAAGATAATTCTGCATTGACTCAGCAATTTATGAGTAGGATTACGGTGGATGGTCCGATAAAGGAGACTGATATTCTACTGTTACTAAAAAAGGAATTGAAAGAACTGCAAGGGAAAACGTATGAGTCTGTACAGGATAAACTGGTGGAGTTTGCTTCTGTGTATGGAAATATGTTAATTAATAAGCTAGGAGGACGTTGGAAATATAATAAACGTATTGCTAAAACTGGCTTGGATATAACATTATGCCGTTGGATTAATGTGTTAGAAGTTTTTATTGAAGCATGGCAAAAGGGAAAAGAGGATTTAATAATAGAGGAATATAACTATAGGTGTAGTAGGGTTATTCCTTGGGTAACTAACTGCAGACAATTATATGGGGAAGATTGGCAGCCTCCGTCAACTTCAGCTGAATGGGAGATTCCTCCAATGTAGTATATATGGTACCATACGCAGTACTTATACAGAAAAGTAGGAAAGAAAAGTGTTGTAGTCGAAATAATGGAAAAAAGGCTGTCTCCCTATGGCTTTGAATATGTGGGTTATAATAATCTGATTTGGACCTTTAGACGAGAGGTAGAAGGGGTGGATCAGTATATAGCGATTCAAAAGAGTCAATGGGAAAAATCTTATGCACTAAATCTTTATGTTTATGGGATGGGTCTTCCGATATACCGAACAAAAGAGCTTACCAATGACCCGAAATACAATTGGGACTTCCAGAGTTTTAACAGCGAGCAAGATCAAAGAGAAGTGCTGAATAAGCTTTTAGATGTTGCCGAGAAATATGGTATTGATAAATTAAATGAATTAGCTAATGAAAAAAAAGTCATGGTGGAGCCTCTTAAGCCAACTACTCAAATGTATAAGAAGTTATATGAAGAGAATGCTGTACTGATGAAGCAGTTTATGAGCCGGATTAATGCGGCTGATTTACCAGAGGAAGATATTTTACAATTGTTAAAAAAAGAACTTGAAGAAATACAAGGAGAAATGTATGAGGACATACAGGATAAATTGGTAGAGCTTGCTTCTGTGTATGGAAATATGCTACTTAATAAGCTGGGAGGGCGTTGGGAATATATGAAATCCAGTGGTAAAGCTGGTGTAGATATTCCATTATTTTGTAGGTGTAACATTCTGGTAGATTTTATTGAAGCCTGGCAAAAAGGTGAAGAAAATTTAATAATAAAAAATTTTAATCATAAATGTAATGAAGTTATTAATTGGGTAAGGCAGTGCAGGGCGTTATATGGAGAAGACTGGCAACCACCAGAAACGAAATATAAAATACCACCACTGTAATTTGGTGTTTATGGTAACCCTCAATAATCGGATATTAAAAACTATTTTCCCTTGACTAAAATGATGCAAAAGGATTTTAAATGAACATGGAAAGCATTATTAATCGCAATATTTTAAAAGTCAGGTACACAGTTAGACTTAAAAGCAGATCATTCCGCCAAGAGAGTGGTCTGCTTTTTCATGGACTATGCCAGGTTTCGTGATGCGCCGAGAAAGAGAACTCCTTACTCTAAGAAAATGTAATTATTAATACAACGTAAGCGCAACATAATCTACCGTCGTGCTAATTGACTTTTTTTGCTGTAAAATAAGGACAGTTGGAGTAATTCACTCTAAGTTCTGTTCTTGAACAACAAAGGTTGTAGCATTTCACTGCTATTTTACTTCAAACTTTTGTATCATTTTACTCCATATTTTCTTGGAGGATTTTAAAATATGACAAAAGTTCAAAAAGATGAATACTGGATGGATTGCATCCAGCAGTGCCGCGTAAGCGGCTTATCTGATTACGCCTGGTGCAGTCAGAATGGGATACCTACCAGCTCTTTTTATTACAATATAAAGCGGCTGAGGAAGAAAGCCTCTATGATTCCTGACTCTGTTTCAAAGGTTCTAGAGAAATCAGAAGTGGTACCAATTCACTACAACGAACTGCAAGAAACAAAAGTAGTTCTTCCTAAAAAACATATGGATTCTATTGCAATCCATCTAGAATACAATGGCTTTGTTTTGGCTATCAGTAACAATGCAGATGCCGCCATTATTGCAGCAACATTAAATGCGTTGCGACAACTGTGCTAGGTGATCTCTCCGGCGTGGCAAAGATATTTCTTGTGACCGGCTACACCGATATGAGGCGTAGCATAGACGGTCTTATGGCAATTGTCCGGGATACCTATGAGTTAGATCCTTTCAGTAATTCCCTTTTTCTTTTCTGCGGAAAAGATGCGACAGACTGAAGGCATTGCATTTTGACAAAGATGGTTTTGTGTTACTTTATAAACGGTTAGATTCCGGCCGTTTCCAGTGGCCACGTAATTCAGAAGATGTTAGAAATTTGACCAGACAGGAATTCCGTTGGCTTATGGAAGGTCTTTCTATTGAGCAGCCAAAGGCAATTAAACCCGTTGCCAAAAAGCCCTTTTAAGCATCTGATAAAGTACACGCAGAACCGCTTATTTACTGGCTTTGCGGTCTTCTTTGTGGTATAATAAGTATATCATTTAAGGAGGTGCATGGTCATGAAAAAATCTGTTGAAACCGAAGATCTTAACATGAATCTGCTGGTCAATAATCTGCTCAAACAGCTGGAAGCAAAAGATCATCAGATGGAACAATTAAACCAGACCATTGCAAACCTCACGGAAACAATTAATGAACTGAAACGAAAAATCTTTGGTATTTCCAGTGAGAAATCATCGAACTTACCTTACATTGACGGACAACTCAGCTTGTTCGATCAGTTGGGAATTGATGAACCCGTTCACGAACCGGAAATGATCAATGTGACAGCGCATGAGAAGAAAAAATCCCGTGCTACGCATGATGAACTTACAAAAAATGTACCGATCAGGACCATTGAGCTTTTACTGGAAGGTGATTCTCGTAACTGTCCTTACTGTAATACTAAAATGGAAGATATCGGCTCCAAGGTTGTTCGTGAAGAGATTCATATCACTCCAGCAAAAGTGGAACGTGTCCAATACGTACAGCATAGCTATGCATGTCCACAATGCCGTGAAGATGGTGAGTCAACCATTGAGAAAGCACCTGTGCCAAAGCCACTCATCAATCACAGTATGGCTTCTGCTACAGCGGTCTCTTACATCATGTATCAGAAGTGTACGAACTATCTTCCGTTTTATCGCCAGGAGCAGGATTGGGCACAGCTGGGAGTCAAGCTGAATCGTGGAACAATTGCCAGCTGGTTCAATACATGCGCAGAAGAATATCTGGAACCCGTTTATGAGAGATATCATGAGTATCTTCTTAGGCAGTCCGTCATTCATGCAGACGAGACGACATGCCAGGTTTTGAATGAAGATGGCAAGACTCCAGAATCAAAGTCTTTCATATGGTTGTACACCAGCGGTGCATTTGAAGAGCACCGGATTGTGCTTTACGAGTATCAACCATCAAGGGGCGGCTATCATGCAGCAAAGTTCCTTGCTGATTATCACGGGTTTGTCCACACGGACGGCTTCAGCGGATACAACCGTTTGAGCGACATTACCCGATGCGGGTGCTGGGCACATCTTCGAAGATATATGTTTGAAGCGATTCCCAAGAAGAAGGGATCATGCTCCGAAAAATCTGAAGCCTACACAGGCTATTCTTACTGCAACCAACTCTTTCAGATAGAGAAAGAACTGAAAGACTTAGAACCAGAAGAGCGACAGAAAAAGCGTCTTGAACTGGAGCGACCTATACTGGATGCATTCTGGAAGTGGACGAATGGGATAAATGCCCTTGGCGGATCAAAGCTTGCCAAGGCAATTAACTATGCCCAAAACCAAAGATCATATATGGAGAATTACCTTCTTGATGGAAGATGCTCCATTAGTAATAACGCAGCTGAAAGAGCCGTGAAATCATATGTTATGGGAAGAAATTATGTGTTCAACAAAGTTATGTGCTGTTAATCAATGATGGTATTATGGTTTTGTCACTAAGTAACATTTCACAAAAGGAGGCAAACCATGAATCAACAATCTATTGATACCTTTTCTGCATTCCTTAAATCAAGAGGATATGCTGAACAAACAATTCATATTTATTCCAAGGTATTGGAAATCGTTTCTGATACTTGGAATACGAATGATCCAAATTTACTTTATGAGCACATAAACAGTACATTGAAAACACTAGAACCAACACTGAATAATTCAATTAGGCATAACATTAGAGCCGCTGCTAGACAGTTCTTTCTTCTAAAAACAGGAACCATCTACAAGAAGTATATTAATAAAATGAATACACATCCTGGCTATGATGATATAATAAATGATTTTTTCGTTTATTCTACTGAATTCAAAAGTACCACATCTGAATCTGCTAAATCTGAATGCCAACATGTAAAAGCATTTCTGCGCTATCTTGGAGATGCAACATACGAATCTCTTGCAAAACTGGAAGCACATGATATAAGAGATTACGTATGCAGTGCATTTCAAGGCTTAAAATCGTCAAGTATCGGCAGATATGTTACTTCTCTGCGAAATTTCTTCCGGTTCCTTGAATATAAAGGGTATCCAATAAACGAGTCTCTTATTGAACTTCCTTTAGCACCAGCAGATTGGGCGAAAGGGAAAATCCCAGTCATTCTAACAAGAGATGAAGAAAAACGGCTTCGGGATCATCATCCCGCAAATCAAAAGAACGATAATCGAAATAGGATCATCATCTTGTTAATGTTGAATCTCGGTATGCGTTGTTCTGAAGTTGCGAACCTGAAACTTACAGATATCTCATGGAGTAAAGGAACTATAAAACTTCATGATACAAAAAACGCTCATGACAGAGAGCTTCCACTCCCAAGTAGTTTAGGTCATATGATAGAAATATATATTCTATCTGAAAGGCCCAAAGTAAAAACAGATATACTGTTCATTCGTAATTATCTTCACAGCTACCTGCCAATGAACCTAGGCTGTGTCCGTCGTGTCGTCCGGGAAGCTTTTCAAAAAGAAAATATCTCCGGATGGTGGAAAGGCTCACACGCGTTACGCCGTACAGCTGCCTCTCATATATATAACAGTGGAATTGGATTGAAGCTTACAGCCGATCTTCTTGGTCACGAATCAATTGATTCAACTATTGCTTATGTGAAAGTTGATTTTGATTCTCTTCGAAGTGTTGCTGCTTACTGGCCGGGAGGTGATTCTAATGAATGAAAACAGAATCTCAAAGCAACTAATCGAATATCTTGAATATAAACACAGTCTTGGGTTTAAACTTGAACATGAAGAGGGCGTCCTGAAAAACTTTGTCCGATATACGTTAAAATATGATTACGATGGACCATTAACAAGAGACATTGTGCTCCAGTGGATTTCAAACAGTAAGCCTTCAGACAAAACCAGGGGCAGAAAGATTGAAGTAATAAGACCTTTCTCCAAGTATGCTGCAACATTTGATGACCAGGCTGAAGCCATATATGACCTGATCTATAAAAAATGTCCACGACAGACCCGTCCCTTATATTTACACAGAAGACGAAGTGCTTCAGCTGATGAAACGTTGTAAAATGCTTTATTCTCCAGACGGGATTCGAGCCAAAACAATCGAAACGATCATTGGCTTATTGTGGTCGACGGGACTGCGCCCATCTGAACCGATTCATTTGATAATAAGCGATGTGGATCTCCACAACGGCATTCTACATATTCGAAATACAAAGTTTTCAAAAGAACGGTTTGTCCCGATAACAGAATCTGTGGTACAGAAACTAACTGATTATAAGTCCTGGATTGAAAGCAAGATAGGGATTCGATCTTTGGATGACGCCTTCTTTTATAATACAGGTGGCACTCCCATCAACCTCAGGTCTGTCGAAGATGCTTTTAAATTAATCCGAAGATGCATTAATGCTGAGCCTGTTGGATATAAAAATGTTAGATTGTATGATTTCAGACATACAATGGCTTGTAATACAATACAGAGATGGACGGTACGAGGTATTGATGTTAATACCAATCTATATGTTCTATCTACTTATTTAGGCCATGTAAAACCAGCGGACACGTACTGGTATCTTTCTGCCACACCAGGAATGCTCGTGCTTGGCTGCTCAAAGTATGAAGAAATGTTCGGAGGTGATTAGGATGAAAGCTGACCTTCCAACATTTCAAACACTATTGCAGAATTATTTCCTACGGCGATTAATACAGCAGCGCAAGGTTTCCGGCCAAACCGTAAATTCTTATAGAGATACGTTTCGAATTTACATCACTTTCCTTTCTGAAAAGTATAATATTAACGCAGTTTCTGTAAAACTTGAATATTTCGACCTTGATTATATCCAGGAATTCTGTAAGTATCTAGAAGTCAAAAGAGGTAATAAAAGCGTAACTATCAACAATCGTCTTGCTGCCATTCGCTCATTTATGGAATATGTGGCTGAAATTGAGCCAGAATACAGCGGAATTGTTAAGCGTTCACTCATGGTTCCCATGCAAAAACATGAGATACCGACCATGGACTTTATTTCTAAAGATGAATTCCAGGCAATGGAGGAGACTTGTGATACATCTACTCCTTTAGGTTCAAGAGATAAACTGATGCTATTGATCCTTTATAATTCAGGGACCAGAGTATCAGAAATGCTTTCTTTAAAGTACTCTGATATAAAGGACGCAGATCTTCCAGGACGTACCTGCATTAAGATACACGGTAAAGGAAGAAAAGAACGTATCGTTCCGTTATGGAAAAATACGGCCGAATATCTGGCAAAATACATCTCAGCAATTGACATTAAGGCGGATGATGCGCTCTTTAATAATAAAAACGGAGACAAACTCACCAGGTCGGGAGTACGGTTCCGGATCAATAAGATTGTAAAAGAAGCATCAAAGGCAGCACCAACGCTTCAGGAAAAGAATATCACTCCACATACTTTCAGACATTCGGTTGCAATGAATCTTCTAAGATCCGGAGTCGATATATCAACCATTGCAATCTGGCTGGGACACACAAGTATCGAAACAACCCACAAATATATGGTTGCCGATATAGAGCTTAAACGAAAAGCCATGGAGCAAGCTGGAATTGCGGGAGATTCATCATTTCGGTATAAGCCGTCAAATGATATCCTTGCATTCTTAAATGCATTATAATTTATGTGTTGTTAAGCTGCAGTGATTTATATAAAACGCTTAGATATAGGTCATTGCAGCACATAACTTTGTTGAACACATAATTTCTTTTATGTGTTATAGCTCATAAAAGAAAAAACTTCCTCTTTCATGACACTGTAAAAGGTGCCAAAGCAAGTGCAATTGTTTACACGCTTGCAGAAACAGCCAAAGCAAATGGATTAAACATCCGTCTTTATCTGGAAACAGTTATGACTAAGATGCTGGACTACAAAAATGAGCCCGATAGTATCCTGGAAGAACTGATGCCTTGGTCAGAAGCAATGCAAAAATCCTGTGGCTTGAATAAAGGTACTATTTGATTTTTCGAGAGGTGAAAAATCCAGAAAGATCAATACACTTCTTTATGTAGCGCTTACAATACAACAGATATATCAGGCAAATATTTATTATTATTTTCCAGTTTTGTTTCTTTTAAAATATTCCAAAATACAATATATTTGGTGGGTCTTGTACATTAAACAATATTACTAAGCTGACTTGAAAAAGTAAATTCCGGTGCAGGACTAAATTCCACCACCCTTTAAAAGTTGTCATAAATGGTAGAGGTTTTCGCGCACTATTTTAAGATTTCTGCTATAATTAAGCTAACTTCTTACAAAAATCCATGTTTTAGGGCAGAGAAAACAGGCCACTGGAGTTTCGTGTGCTAGACTAAATTCCACCGGCCACATTCAAAAAATGTGAAAAGTTTACTTCCAGTCCGACAGCAGATTTAAGTAAGTTAGTTAACGGTTGTAGCGAATCAGCTTAGGTGTCAGATTGACCTCGTCAGGGACAATGCGCCTAAGCTGAAGTGCTTTTAAAGTGTCTTCGCCAAATGATTCTAGAGCCAGATTATATGGTGTTTCACCACCCAGACTCTCCCGCGGTGTGGAATTGATATGATTAACAATCAGATTCACGTCCCATTGAGTTAGAAATTCAAAGCTGGTTCCTTTTGGAAGCACCATGCGAAGCATGGTATGGACATTTTCTACGCCCCTTCTGACCGCTACGCATTGGATCACAGTAGTAGAGATTACAGCGCTGAATTTCATTGATCCCAGTCTCCAGACTTACAGGATCACCAAATTCGAGCCACGGTCAGTTAATACGTATTCGAATAAGGAAACGAATTCATAGGTTCCCAGTCGTTTCTCAAGATGGTCAAATACAAGCCTTACGGCGCCTTTGGTGCATCGGTTCATCAGGAATGCAAGAAAAAGTTTTTTTCCTTGGTAAAGTAGAACGTCAGCAGAGTCTTTTAGATTCACGGGAAGAATGAACCGTGTCCATTTCTGCAAAGTATTCAAGGTCCAAAGACTGAAAATCAGGATAGGTTCTGTTGACAAAAACAGAGCGATCTGTGATCTGTGTCTTGTGGCATTTACGTGGTTTGAACTTAGGTTTACGCTTTAAATCTACATTTCTGGCGGAGAACAGACCCTTGTCAATGTAGGTATAGATTGTGCGGACAGACATATCCAGTTCCGGATGATTTACGGAGATCTGATAGGGAGACTGCCCTGCTCAATTAGAGGAGTAACAATCATATCTTTTTGATGTAGTTCGTGCTTTGTCATGCAGATACCATTTCTGGAATTGGTGAGCAGCTCACGATATTTGCGGTCGGCAAACCGTGCATTGTATGTGTATTTGTGAGCAATGGTACAGTGAGAGATTTTCTTGTCACAGCCATTGCAAACGTGGGGAGCTTTATCCAGTCGTGAACAGCGTTCCTTCACAAAATCCCGGCAGGTTTGATTACAGGTCGGACAGGAAGTGCATTTGACACCGCATGCAAGAATCTTTCTGCAGACATTTACTTTTCGACAGCTAAACCTGTGAATGCAGAAGTTCTTGGCATTGTAAAGGTGCCTTTATGATACCAGTCAGAGGAACGCCTGGCCTTGACCTCCTTAGAGATGGTGGTCGGATCTTTACATAGGTATTTTGCGATATCTTTAAATGTATGATTTTGATTTAAATAGTTCTCAATAAAAACACGATCCTTCAGAGTGAGGTGCTTCTGGTTACCAGGAATATATTTACTCATAAAATCTCCTTCTACTGCTGTCAGAAGGAGTTATAAAGATATCATGTATGTATGAAAGAGTAAATATAAACTGTGCAGAGGTAAACTCTACCAGAGTAAATGGGGGTGGAATTTACTTTTTCAATTTTCGAACAGGAATACACAGAATTTTTGTGATGGTCTATTTTAATAAAAAGTGATAAAATATTCTACGTAAATTACATGCATAAGGAAGCGGAGAAATAGTGGAAGAGGGTATGGAGAGACGAATTACACTTCCCTTGTTTTAATAGATTCATTGATTACGTAACTGATTGACAGAACAAGAGATAAGGAGTTCAATAAGGAAGATGGAGATAATGATAAACGTTGAGTTATTTCACTCATTAGAAGCTGAAAAGATCAGTTTTAAGGCGTTAAGTATGAACCATGTTCAGGCCATACATAGCTATGCATCGGATAAGGAAGTATCACGATTTATTGGTTGGAATTTAATGAGTTCAATAGATGAAACCAGACAGCATGTAAAAACAATGTTAGAACGTGAGTCCGCCGGTACGCATCTCTATGCCTCCGTTGCTATTAAATCAACAGGGGAGATCATCGGGACAGCCATGCTATTTAATTTTGACGAGGTAGCAAACCAAGCGGAAATTGGTTATGTATTTCACCGGGATCATTGGGGTAAGGGTTACGGCTCAGAGTGTGTTGAACTGATCTGCAATTTTGCTTTCGAAACATTGAAACTGCATAAACTTCATGCGAGTGTTGCAGATGCCAATATTGGTTCTGCTCGGATATTAATTAAGAATGGATTTGAGCTGGAAGGCCGGCTAAAAGATAACTATTATGTAGATGGTAAGTATTACGATGCCTTACAGTTGGGTAAAATTCAATAAATTTTGTTATTTAATAATCTAAGGAGGACCCAATGACTAAAATTAGATATGCTATAATAGGAAATGGATTCCGGGCGATGGCTTTTTTAAGAATAGGCCTAGTTCTATCAGCACAATTTGAAGTAACATCTGTTCTCTTTCGAAATAAAGAGAAAGCAGCCGAATTTTCCCAAACCCATTCGGTTCCAACAGCTTTGACCATAAAGGAATGCTTATCTACGAATCCTGATTTTGTGGTGATAGCCATTGGAAGGGATGGCAATCCTGAGATGATAAAACAGTTAATGCCTTATGGCATTCCAATGCTAGTGGAGACACCGCCTGCCATGACCTTAAATGACCTTCATTCCCTGTGGGACACTTCTATCAAACAAGATGCCAAGATTCAAATTGCGGAACAGTATTTTTTACAGCCGCTTTATGAGGCGAAATTAAAGGCTCTGAAAAAAGGAATATTAGGCGAGGTTCATAACTTATCCATATCCTGGGCTCATGACTATCACGGTGTCAGCTTAATTCGAAAACTGTTAGGAGTTGGATTTGAAAAAGCCCAGATAATTGGTAAAAACTATCAATTTCCTGTGACGGTCACCGACTCCAGAGATGGAATTAAGACGGAAGGAGAGGTCGTCATTGCTGACCGGTCAAGATACAACATAGAATTTGAAAGCGGAAAAGTAGCTTTTTATGATTTTGCGTCTAATGTACAATACCGTTCCAAAATCCGAACCCGTCATCTAAATATACAGGGGGTTCGTGGGGAAATGGATGATGATATAGTACGCAGCTTGACCAAAGATAACCAGCCCTTAGTTCAAACCTTTCAGGTTACCCAGGACATTAATACATTGTCTACTTATTCCATTAATCTTGGAGGAGAATGTCTGTATCGTAATCCTTTTGCAAGGGAACGGCTTACGGATGATGAAGTAGCCATGTTACGCTGTCTCCTTGGAATGAAAGAATATCTATTGACTGGTAACAGTTTTTATTCCTTTGCAGAGGGCTGCCAGGATAACTATTTTTTCTTACTGATGCAGGAAGCTCTAAAGCAGCCGTATGCAGCCATAAAAACAGAAGTTCAACCATGGAATTAAGTTCAGCCAGAAAGCTCAATACAATTAATTTTCTGTTAATAAGGGGGCGGGATTCTTTGGAATTCCGCTCTGATACTCTTAAACTTACCCCTTTTCCGTCTTTGAAACATTGTTAAGGATTCGAATTTTTCATTTTCATATTTTATCCTTTCTCTTTAAGATCATAATCCTATTAAATTTATTACTAATTCAGGAATCCCCTTACATTAAATGTTACCAAGCTATAATACAAAAGAGCGGTGATGGCGGCTACAACCAAGGTGGCAGCTACGGTAATAAGCAGGCTCTGCACAGGAAATACAAAAATCAATGCAGCAGGAGCGGCTATCGCTACAAAACCAGTCAGCATGGTCACCATCACTGACATGGACTGCTTCACCGCCTGCTGAGGGCTCTGCCAGTCATACTTGGGGAATCGAAGATTTACAAACAGACCGGCCACCGCAATAAACACTGCATAGACTGCAGGGGTTACAAAAAGCATCAGGGTGGACAGGAAACTGAGGGGAAGAGTTATGGCAAGCGCCAGGTCGCTGATGACAATCGAGGGAAGCAGGACCGTTAAATTCACCAGAATTTTGGTATCAAAAATCGCCTTGGTGCTAACCGGAAGAGAACTCAAAATCCAGCGGTTCCTCCCTTCCATATTAAGGGACGCTGCAGTGGTGGAAGACATTACAACAAACAATGCTGGAAAAAAGGGGGCCATATACTGCAGTATTCCTTGTAGCCCTGGCAGTTCCAGCATGACCGCAAGCTGTTCTGTGCCGTAAATTATGAGACCCAGGACAGAAGCCACCATCAGTACTGCGCCAATACAAGTGTTGATCAGATAAATAGGATAGGAGATCAGCAGCTTTAATTCTCTGCGATAGAGTGCTTTGTTTGCTGAAACAGTGGTCAGAGTAGTGACGTGATAGACTGCGTGGTTATGTCGTGCAAACAGGGCGGTATTGATCCTTGTGTACACCTTGGAAAGAAGAAATACGAAGAGGATAGCTGCAGCGGCTGACAGTAGAGCAAATGAAATTAATGCCCAAACATCTCTTTCCCACAGGGCGGCAGTGACCAGTGCTGCTGGCGGATAAAACGCCCGATTGCCTGCCCAAGCTGGGCACTTAAATCAGCCAGAAAATCCCCGTTTACTGACTGCATGCAAAAGGAAAGTGCCATTACTCCGATGATTGCTCCAAAGTTGAGGAGAATAACCATTAAATTCTTGTGACGGAACCGAACGCTGATTGCAGTGATTAGTGCTCCAATCGTCATGGCTGCAATCATAGGAAGCAACGGAGCCAAAAGCCAAATGACCAATGCAGACAGCCAGAGTAAGGCCGGGGAACCGCTTTCTCTCATAAAAACCACCATAGCTGGAAGAAAAACCAGACCGCCAAAGAGCAGGTTACTCAGATAAACTGTCAGCAATCGGCTGGCAATGACTGCAGACCGATGGACAGGCAGGGACATGATCATGTCATAATCAGAAAAACCGAACAGCGTGCCACTGCTGCGAATCAGAGTGAAAAACATGGTAACGATAGAAAACAGAACTATAATCATGGCAGGCACCAGTTTCACCAGCCCAATGTAGGCGTATCCCAATGCTATCGTATAACTATAGAATACAATCATAAGTCCTGCCATCAGGGCCACTAACCCCATACCGGCTACCCGAAGTCGAGACTTGGTATCCCCTGCATGGACTAATTTGTTGACGCCAAAGAAACCTAATAACTGGATTTTGGTGAGCAGAAACACTTTATTCATTGTCCAGCACCTCCAGGAATGCGTCTTCCAGACTGGAGTCTCCCCGCACATCTTCGGTGTTGCCGCAGGCAATCAACCTGCCACCTTTAATAATTCCGATGTGGGTGCACAGCTTTTCCGCTACGTCCAGCACATGGGTGGAAAAGAAGATGGCGCCCCTTATCACACATTTCCTTCATCATTTCCTTCAGATGAAAGGCTGCTGATGGATCCAGTCCTACAAAGGGTTCATCCAGTACCAGCAGTCTGGGCTCGTGTAAAAAAGCTGAGATGAGAGCCAGTTTTTGTTTCATTCCGTGAGAGTAAGAGCCGATTAAATCTCCCAGATTGGAGGTTAGCTCCAGCCGTCCGGCATATTCGGCAATTCGTGCCTCCCGTTCTAGCTTTCCTACGCCGAAAATATCGGCAATGAAGGACAGGTATTGGATGCCGGTCAGGTATTCGTAAAGATCTGGGTTATCCGGCAGGTAGGCGATGACCTGCTTACAGGCCAGAGGCTGGTCCAGAAGGGAATGGCCATCAACTATAATATTGCCTTGTTCAAAGTCCAGTATCCCTACGGCGGAGCGGAGGGTGGTGGTCTTGCCCGCGCCGTTATGTCCGATAAAACCAAAGAGATCACCTTCGTTAATACTGAGACTTAAGTCATCCACCGCTTTTTTAGTTCCATAAGTCTTGGTCAGGTGTTCTATTCGCAGAATTTCACTCATTACTTTTCTCCTCCTTCTTTGGGTGGTGTAATGACAATCGCCAGGGAATGTATTTTTCTGCCGGGTTTTACTGCCTGCTCCGGCGTGCGGTAAGGTGCTATCAGTTCTCCTATTTTGATCATTAATTCTTCCAACTCCTCCAGATTTACTGCAATGGGACCGGTGGAAAAGCCTGATCCGTCCTTTAAGATATTAATGTCATCACGGGCGGCATAATCAGCAAATTCTCGCAGGAGAGCAGCCGAAAACTGAGCAAACAGATTCAAATAGACATCTCCCTGGTTTTCTTCCAATAGCCGGGAAATGTCCTGGGCCGGGGGGCTGGCCATAGCATAGACCTTTTCTACCACTGCCCTTACAGGCCGTTCCTCCGCTACGCGCAGCACATTGTTTTCCACCATCTTTCCCAGGTGCCGGTACAGGGTGGCCTGAGGAATGTCAGTCAGAGTCTTTGCCAACTGTTTAGCAGTGGCAGTTTCTTTTTCTGTAATTTCCATAATGATTCTGCTGTCAATCGGGTCTACAAAGCAGGATATCAGAGCTTTCATTGTTTTTTGGTTCATGTTGCGCCTCCTAATGTTATCAGCTTCTATAATAGTATCATATTAATAATGTTATCACAAGTGATAATATATGGATAAAAAAGTTAGATTTGTTTGTTTATATGCTAAAATCTCCTACATTTGCATTTTGGAAATGTACCTTTTTTATTATGCTATATTTGGAAGATTATGGAAAAAATGTATCAAAGTTCTATAATTGTCAAAGGTTATAAGAATTTGTTGCATTATTTTTTACAAATACAATATAATAGATTTGTAGATAATTGTAGTAGTTTTTTGTAAATAATTGCAGTAATTTTCTTCTCTCTACCTTTATATTGGATGTAAGTATGAAAGGAGGTTTTATACATACAAATTCAGGAAGAGAAAAGTTAACAGAAATAGAGCGGATATTGAACACTTACTTTATTGAAAGGGATGATTATAATGATGAAAAAAATGAACTTCAGTTTGAAGGTAAAGCTTAGTATAATTATTTTGTTATTTTCATTGTGTCCATTAATCTTGGTTTCTGCAATATTTATAAATTTTACGAGTAAAAGTATATTGTCTGAACAAGAGAAAGCATCCGATAAGCAGCTTGAGATGTTTAATAGCAATATTGATTCAATCATTGAAGAATTAATGAATAATACAAGTGGTTTTGCAAATGAAGCGGTAATAAAACAGGCAGATGGATCTCTGACAAGTTATGTAAATAACAATGGAAAAACCCAGATGACCCCTAGTAAAAATGGAAAAGTGGAACAGGAAATTTTTCAGCGATTTAAAGAATTTGGAGAAACACATCCGAATTATCAATATGTATATATGGGTGTGGAATCGGGTGGATATGTACAATATCCAGAAGGGAATATGGAAGGCCCTTTTGATCCGCGGCAGAGACCATGGTACCCCATTGCCATTAATAATCCAGATAAAGCAGTGTTAGGAGAACCTTACTACTTTGCAACGGATAATATTGTTATTTTAGGTGCTTCTCAAGCTTTGAAAGATGCCAGCGGAAAAGTAATTGGCGTTGTTGCATTGGATATGAGTCTGGATAAGATTACAGAGATGGTTGACAAGGCGGGGAAAGATACAAAAGGACATTTTATCATTGTTGATGATAGCGGAACGATTATTGCAGATCCAAGTAACAGTGATAATAATTTTAAAAATGTATCGGATACATATGGAGGCGAATTAAGTAATCTTATTTTATCAGGTGCGGATTTCAATGAAGTGAAAGTGAATAATAAAGCTTATTTAATCAGGTCTATAAAAAGTGAGATGACAAATTGGCGGTATGTAGCGCTTCTTGATAAGGCTGATATCCTTAGCCCTATTACAAGTTTAATTAAGTTAGAAATGATGATTATTTCTATTGTATCTTTAATAGCTATTTTGTTTGGCATATTTACAAGCCTGAAAATTTCAAAACCAATAAAGGAAGTATCCGAAGCTGCCAATAAAATAGCCGGAGGAGATTTCTATGTTCAATTACAAACAAAAGCAAGTGGCGAAGTAGGAGAACTGATTGATTCATTTAAACGGATAGGCATAACTCTAGTTGATTATAAAGAGTATATTCAAGAGATCGCTCATATTTTGAATCAAATTGCAGAGGGAAATTTATGCTTTGAATTGAAACAGGAGTATATAGGAGAGTTTTCAAAAATAAAGGATTCCCTTCTCAATATTTCAGAGAATCTTTCCCTGACTATTGAACATGTTAAGACATCATCAGAACAAATTGCAATGGCTTCCAATCAGGTATCATCGGGAGCACAATCACTTGCTCAGGGAACAACGGAGCAAGCAAGCAGTATTGAGGAGTTTTCAGCAATGATAGCTGATATTTCACAGCAAATAAAGAATACTGCAAACAATGCTGATTTGGCGAACAGAGAAGTTGTGTCTACTTCTGATGAGGTTATCAATAGTAATAGTCAAATGCAGGAAATGAAACAGGCTATGAATAATATCAATGCAAAATCAGCAGAAATCAGTAAAATCATTAAAACGATTGAGGATATTGCATTCCAAACAAATATTTTGGCACTAAATGCGGCTGTTGAAGCGGCGAGAGCTGGTTCTGCTGGAAAAGGATTTGCTGTTGTTGCGGATGAAGTCCGTAATCTGGCTCAGAAATCAGCAGATGCGGCAAAAAACACTACTATGCTCATTGAAGAAACAGTACAAGCAGTTGAACGGGGATCTGAGATTGTTGAAATCACTGCACAGTCAATGACAAATGTTGTGACAGGATCAGATCAGGTGCGAGAGTTTGTTAATGATATTGCCCGTACTTCGAAAGAACAATCTGATGCAGTGTCTCAGATATTAATAGGGGTGGAACAAATATCTTCTGTTATTCAAAGCAATAGTGCAACTGCAGAAGAAAGTGCAGCAGCAAGTGAGGAGCTTAGTGGTCAGGCTGATTTGTTGAAGCAGAATGTGGAACAATTTCAAACCCGAGAAGATGTTAACATTCATTTAAATAAGTCCGTAAGGACACAGAATCATACGATACAAACAAGCCAGTATCGTATGGAGGATGAATATAAATATTAGAAGATTCTCAGTTAATTAAGTAAATATAGGTTTAATAAAGAAAAACAGGAAAATCCTTTCTCCCATAATTAAGTGGGATAGACGATTTTCCTGTTTTTATTAAACAATTAGTGGCTAATATTACTCTTTATCTGTACTCGGATAGATGATCCTGTTTTCATGTTCTCTTGGTGATATACCTGTAACTTTCTTAAATACCTTGCTGAAATAATAGGGATTATCAAAGCCCAGTTTATCTGAGATGTCATACATCAGGTACTGGTGAGTGTCTATAAGCTCCATGGCATGCTGGATCTTTACCTGAGCAATATAATCAGATAGAGTGGTACCGGTCAGCTTTTTAAAGGTATTGCTTAAATGACCGGAACTAATATTTAATGCTTCCGCAACATCCACCAGAGTCAGCTTTTCCATATAGTGTTCTTTGATGTAGCCTCTGGCCAGTTCAACCAGCTTATCAGAGCGGGTGGACTTTCTGTCGTTTAAAAGCCTGCAAAGCTTTTGGCAAAAGCTTCTTAGCCATTCCAGTATATTCTCCAGGCTGTTAAATTGGCTGAGCTGCTCCGCAATGTTGATGGTATAAGGAAATATATCCTGATAACTGCCATTTCCTGTTTCAAAAAAGGAATATAAATAAGTATAGATATTGATGCAGGCACTGGTTGCCTGTTCTTTCCGGGGCTTATTCTCACGAAACAGAGTGATGATGTCTTCAAAGATAGAAGCAAGCTTTTCGCTGTCATTTTGACTGATATAAGCCGCAAGCTCTTTTTTAAATACATTGATGTTGAAATTTTTTGCCTGACTAAAATGAGGAGGCTGACCCTGGTATAATACAACCTGGGAGGAAGAATCAAAGTAATAATAATCCAGTGCGGTCTGGGCCTCAGAGAACGCTTCCGGAAGATCTGACATCGTTTCCTTTAAGCGGCTTACCCCAAAAACAGCAGATAACTCAAAATAGGTTTTTAAAGCCACACTGAATTTATGGCAGAACTCACTGATAGAGTTTTGGGAAAAAGTATCTCCTTTTAAAGAGGCAATGATGAGAAAAGTATCCTGCCGGTATTCCAGAATCGTGTAATGAAAGAAAGATCTTGCAGCGATTCCGCCTAAGATATCAATCATCTGCCTGCTTACGGAATGCAGGTCGTAGCTTCCATCCCCTGCTTCAAAACTTATGTTGATAGGTTTTAATGTAAAAAAGATGACAAAAGGAGCCGGATACTGCTCCTTAAGTTCTTCTGGGATATCATGGACTTCCTCCTGGGAAAATAAAAGATGTCTGAACGTTATCTTATCTAAGTCTTCCTGACTGTTTTCCTGACGCCCTTCCATCAGACGGTGCTTTTTATTAAGAAATAAGTCACAGGATTCTTTAGCACGTTCTAAAGCAGCGATCAGGGCCTCTTCATTTAAATCGATTTTAACCAGATAGTCAGAGGCACCCAGAGAGAGAGCTTTTTTAACCAGATGAAACTCTTCTAAGTTTGTTAATACAATAAAAGCAAAAGAACAGTTGTTTTCTTTGCACTTTTCCACCAGTTCCAGACCATTTAATACGGGCATACGAATATCCGTTATAACAATATCCGGCTGAAGCTCCATAATCATGTCAAAGGCGGAAGGGCCATTGGTGGCCTTTCCGATAATGCTGCACTCATAGTTTTCCCATATGATCAGGGAGGCGATGCCGGCCAGGATAAGTGGTTCATCGTCTATAATAATAATTCGATACATAATGTTTCACACCCCTTTGTCAGCTCATTCTAAAATTCCAGTGGTAGGGCAATGGTAATTAATGTATACTGGTCTAATTCACTTTCCAGCTTTAAGCCGTATTCTTCTCCGTAAACCAGCTTTAATCTCCGGTCCACGTTTGGCAGGCCGATTCCGCTCATATTACTTCTTGTGATACGGGAGGTATCCGTCAGCAGTTTTTCTATATTTTCAGGTGATATGCCAATGCCATTGTCTTTCACAGAAATATAGAGTATTCCGTTTTCCGTATAAACGTGTATCTGTATCAGCCCGTTTCTTCCGCTTGGTTCAATACCGTTAAATATAGCATTTTCCACAATGGGCTGAAGGGTCAGTTTCACGATTTTGGCATCGTAAAGCTCCTCCTGGTCTACCTGGGTTTTTGGAAATCCGTTGGCCATACCATTTACTGAATTTATTACAGCGTCAAGCATTCCGCCAGAAACAGGAGATATATGGCTGTTTAACGCATATAGGATCAACAACAGCTTTAGAGATGATGTTGAATATCTGGCATGCTCACCCACTGGGGTGATTAATTTTCATTTACCAAATTGTTTTGGAGAATTAGAATATACAAATATAACAATCATTTAATTGCATTTTAAGAGGCAGTTATGAAAAGAAAAAGACCAAAAATCAGATATTCGAAAGAAAAAATGAAGAAGGATCTGATACAGCAGAAAAAAACTTTGAAGAATAATTTCCTTTTGAATGTTATGAGAGGCGATGTAAAGGACTTAAAGTATATAAAAGAAAATTTTGAACATCTGGGTATCTTTATTAGCCAGAACAGCTTCCAAATTATTACAATTGAGTTTGATGGGGCAGTGGATAATAATTCTGAGATAATTTTTTCTCAATTAATCATAAAAAACAGAGTGGAAAAAATATTATCCAATTATTTTTCCTTGCAGAGTGCAGAATTGCTGCATCGTATTTTCATGATTATTAATACTGATGAAAGTAGTATTATAATTAAGGAATTACAAATTCAACTGCAGGCAGCCATTGAACTCATTTATCATGATCATGGAATAAGGTGTTTCATTGGCATCAGCCATATTCATAATAATATCGGGGAAATTCCAGATGCATATACAGAAAGCCTGGAGGCAGTTACAAATGCCGCGATGCAGGAAGATAAAAATGTATTTTTTGCAGAAGATTTAGTAAAACTAAGCAAGCAGTATGAATTCACCATAGAAAGTGAATATCGTTTAATAAATTACATTAAGACTAGTAAAAAGGAACAGGCGTTAAATGTAATAGAAGAAGTGGTTTGTGAAAACACAAAGAATCACAATCTGAATATAGGATATGTTCAGTGCCTAATGTTTGATATAATGGGGGCAATTATAAGATCAGTAAAAGTGAAAGGCTTTTCTTCCATGCCGGTTGAAAAAGACCCCATTCGTAATATAAAAGAACATACCAAGATAGTAGAAATGAAACAGATACTACTGGATTTCTGCTCTTACGCTTGTGATCTGAATTTGTCACAAAAAGAAATGCAGAAATACAGCATAGAAGAGGATATCAATCAATATATTAAAGAAAATTATTTCAACCCGGATCTAAATGTATCAATGCTTGGAGAAACCTTTCATCTGACTCCTGCATATTTATCAAAGATCTACAAAAGTGAGACTGGAAATTCTTTATTATATGCAATTAACAGCATTCGGATTGAAGCCTCCAAAAAACTGTTAGATGAAACTGAATTAAGTGTGAATCAGATTTCTCAACTGGTGGGATATCTCTATTGTAATGTCTTTATTCGTTTTTTTAAGAAACAGACAGGATTGACTCCGGGACAATACAAAAATCTGAATAAAAAGCAGAAAAAAAACATTGGAGATTGATTCTTTCATGGTTAAACGCTCCTGGTCTTTTAAGATTGAGACCAGGGGCGTTTTTTAATTATTTTTTATTTTCCAAAAGTGCCAGCAACATTTCTGCAGTCATTGGGATATGGGTAGGCAACGCTTCTTTTGTTCCACCATAGACAGCAGAAATAAGTCGGTGTTTACCAGGCTTCAGCTGAGACTGAATCATGGGTATGTAGGTTCTTGGATGGATCAGATTGCTGTTGCTATCTGCCTTGATATAATGTGCTTTTCCTTCCCCGCTTAAATTGTAAATTCCACTAATATAATGGTAGCAGGTAGTTTCATTCTCGCCTTGATAAGGACACTCATAGATCAGATAGCCATTTTCAGTCTCTTGAGCTTCTGAAGGGATAAAATCTCCCCCTCTGTCAGCGGCTCTTGGAATGGAAAATCCACAGTCTGCAGCAAATAGAGGACGTTGGGTTTCAATATCATGAATACGATAATGCCAGGGTAAGCCTGGGAAAACGGTAGTTGTAACCGTTACGTCCGGCCATGGTTTCCAGCGAGAGCGGATAATTTCCTCATTTAGTTCCAATAATTCGCAATTTCTTCTGACGCGGTAATAACTATCCTGTTCACTTAAGGCTAACATGCTGTCAGGAGCATTTTGCGCAAGGTCATGATCGCCCCTTGGTACACTGAATCCAAATACATTGGAGTAGACGAATTTTTCATATTTCGCTGCCATGTGAGCAGGCTCAAAGCCAGCATATTGTCCAGCGGTAAATGCTGCTACATGATGTGGCTTTCTTGCAAAAACCATATGAGGATGAGGCATAACTCTTTTTGTAGGTTAAGGCTGGCAATGGTTCCTCTTTTGCCTGCCAGAAGGGATGGCTTTCTGATAAAGCAAGTGGAAGAAAGGCTTTTAGTGACCAGGCAGGTGAACCAGGAGCATTATAAGATTCAGACATAACCAGATTCTCATAGCTATACCCAATGCTAAGAATACCATCACGGCTAAATATAGGTTTCTGAAACCAGTCCCGAAGGTGTCTTAGAACAATTCCTTTCATAACCCCATAGGAAAAAACTTCCACATCATTGAGGGCCAGTGCACCCCAAAAAGCGCATTGTGCAAAACGATAAGTCAGACTTCTTCCGTAAGGGATACTGTCACCGTCTTCCGAAAACCAATAGATGAAATCCTGTGCAAAAATCTTAGCGCGCTCTATGTAAAGCTTGCTTCGAACAGGATCTTCCTCTTTCATCAAATGTGCGTAAATTAAGGCGTAATAGTGCATAGCAAAAGCTATATAATAATCTCTTTGTTCGGTTGCACCATCAGAATACCAGCCTTCTCCCAGATAATAAGTATCCAGAGCCTCTAATTCCTGTTTTATGCGTTCACTGGAATATGGCATTCCAACATTTTTCAAACCAAGATTAACAAGAACAATAAAAAATCTCCAGTTGTTCTCCGGAATTTTATGATAGTTTACCTGATAGAGCCAGTCTGCGAAGCGAGTCTGCTCTTCTTTGGAGAGCGGATAAAAAATTTGCTCAGGTGCCATACAAAGGGCAAGTCCTAATACAGCAGTTTCTACTGTTTTTTGATCATAATCCTCAATATCGCCCCAATATTCCGGGGAGGAAGGATTGGTTCCATAACGGATGGCATCGTGGTAAATAAGCCAGATATCGTCTGCAAAACCTCCTGCTGCAGCAGGAACCAGCCCCCCAGAGAGGTCTGGCCAGTGCTTCCATATTAGCAGTACGACTTACAGCCCATGTACCAGTATTACCTAAAACCAGCTGTGTGTTCTTGTCAGAATAATATGGGATTAGAGGATGAACAATTGTTTCTAAAGCTTTAATTAAATCTTGACGAGTCTGTAAAGGATTATCTTGAATCGGTAAATTTTGCATGGAGTGCCTCCGTTTAAATAAGCAGTTAAAGATTGTTGTAATTCATATTAATTATAATCTTTTTCACCCCAGCATGTATATGTACTATATTATGAATCGATGAACAAAAATAAGCCTCTATGCCTTTTCTGAGAGAGAACGTATGGAGGAGGCGTATTCGGTAGGAGTCATCCCGGTGATTTTTTTAAACTGCCTGGTAAAGTAATGGATGGAGCTATAGCCCAGGCAATCTGAAATTTCAGTAAAATTCATCTGGTTATTGCGGATTAATTGTTTGGCTGCTTCTGTTTTCTTGTTTATGAAAAAATCGATGACGCCACAGCCGTGGGCTTCCCGGAATATTTTCTGAAGCTGGGACCGCCCGATCAAATTGTCACGGCAGATGGAATCAATGGTGAGATGCTCTCTTAGGTGTTCTTCCATGTAGCGGACGATCCGGTTATGGATATCTCCATGGATTCGGCTCTCTGCCGGGCGATCCGTGAGAATCTGCTCCACATTGGAATTGTACTTACGATAGAGGTGGATGATTAGCTCTTCCAGATAATTGCCAATGAGCTGTTCCGCGCCAAAGGAAGCGACGGGCTGCCTTCTGACCAGTTCTTCCTGGTAGGGATCGTCAAGTCTTCCAGCAAATGCATTCCGGGCTTCTATGATGATCTGGGCCAGCAGAGCTGCTTCTGTTTCCTGAACGGATAAAACTTTTCCTTTAAATGCTTTCATGCAGGGAGAATTGCATTCAAATCCCACTACCACCAGGTTGGGAGCAATCGTTCCGTTGGTCAGTATGTTATGAAATTCCCCTGGACTGTGGAAGATAATATTTCCCCTCTTTAAAGGGATCTGTTTCCCGTCTGCCACCACGTCAATGACTCCCTTGTCAACGCAGACAAATTCCCAGAAGTCGTGGCTTTCACCGGGAAAAGTGAAATTGCTCATATATTCAAAATAGTGAACAGTTATAATTTTTTTAATCACAGCTGAGGGACGGAGTGAAGTGCTTTTATAGGCCATGGGTTATCCTTTCTTGTGATGTTTGTGCTTAAAATTAGTATACCACATTCTCCTGTAAAAATGAAAGAAGAGTACGATCGTATAAATAAAATAATAGATAGTGCAAATATTTTTTTAAGTATATTCATTATACTGAGGATAGTAAATTTCAGGAGGTAACAGCAATGAACGGAAAACCGGTACTGGTGATTATGGCTGCAGGCATGGGCAGTCGTTATGGTGGATTAAAACAGATAGACTCTATCGATACATATGGGAACAAGATTATTGATTATTCTATTTTTGACGCGGTTCAGGCTGGATTTGAAAAGGTTGTTTTTATTATTAAGAAGGCCATCGAGAAAGAATTCAGGGAGAACATTGGAGATCGCATAGCAGCCCACGTGAAAGTGGAATATGTATACCAGGAGCTTGACCGGCTCCCCGCCGGATATCAGGTGCCGGAGGGACGGGTGAAGCCATGGGGAACCGGTCATGCTATTTTATGCTGCCAGGATGTGATCGACGGACCTTTTGCCGTGATCAATGCGGATGATTATTATGGAAAAAGCGCTTTTGAGTCTATATTCAATCAGTTGTCCCAGATCTCCGACGGTGGTAAGTATCAATATACCATGGTAGGCTACCGCCTGTATAATACCTTGACGGAAAATGGTCATGTGGCAAGAGGCGTGTGCACCATCAGTGAAGATGGAAAGCTTGTAGATATCCATGAACGCACCAGAATTGAAAAGCAGGGAGATAAGGCGAAATTTACAGAGGATGACGGCAAGACCTGGACAGAGCTGGACGAGGACACCGTTGTTTCCATGAATATGTGGGGCTTTACGAAAAGTATAATTAAAGAGCTTGACGAGAGATTTGCCGTCTTTCTGGATAAGGAGCTTTCGGGAAATCCGTTAAAATGTGAATATTTCCTTCCTTTTGTGGTGGATGAACTGTTAAAGGAATATAAGGCGGAGGTTACCGTTTTAAAGAGCGTGGACCGTTGGTACGGCGTCACTTACAAAGAAGATAAGGAAACAGTGGTGAATGCCATTAAGGAACTTAAGAAAACCGGTATTTATCCGGAAAGACTATGGGAGGAACAGTAATGGGAGACGCACAATGTAAAAAAGATCGGAGAGGCCATCAGTCTGCTGGCCTTCCAGGGAGAAATGATTTCATGTGAGCGCTATGGAAATGGTCATATTAACGATACCTTTCGTCTGGTCTGCATGGACTGGGGAGCCATAAAGCCTTACATCATTCAGAGAATTAATGATAAGGTATTTAAGGATCCTGTGTCTCTTATGAAAAACATCTCAGGTGTTACCTCATTTCTGCGTGAAACGATTATTGCCCAGGCTGGAGATCCGGACCGGGAGACGTTAAATATTGTAAAGGCGCGGGATGGAAAGGATTACTGCCAGGACAGCGATGGAAACTATTGGAGAGGGTACCTTTTTATCGAGGGGGCTACCACCTATAATAAGGTGAGAAATCCGGAAGACTTTTACCAGAGCGGCAAAGCCTTCGGTCGTTTCCTGTGCAGACTGGGAGAATATCCCGCTGGAGAACTGACGGAAACCATCTTAAATTTCCACAATACGCCGGTTCGCCTGGAAGCTTTTAAAGAAGCGGTCAAAGCGGATGTCTGTAACCGGGCACACTTAGTCAGCAAAGAAATAAATTTTGTACTGGACAGGGAGAGCGAGGCAGATACTGCAATGAAACTGCTGCGAGAAGGCCGGCTGCCGCTCCGTGTAACCCACAATGACACCAAGCTTAACAATATCATGATCGATGACCAGACTGGAGAGGCTTTGTGTGTGATTGACTTAGACACCATTATGCCGGGGCTCTCTATCTTTGATTTCGGTGATGCCATCCGGTTCGGAGCCAATACGGCGGAAGAGGATGATCCGGGATTCCAGTAAGGCATCCTTATCCCTGGAATTGTTTGAAATCTATACCAAAGGCTATATGGAAGGCTGCAAAGAGGTATTGACGGCAGAGGAAAGAACAATGCTGCCGATGGGTGCAAAATTAATGACTTATGAATGCGGTATGCGTTTTTTGACGGATTACCTTCAGGGAGATACTTATTTTCATACCAGCAGGGATAGCCACAATTTAGACAGGGCCAGAACCCAGTTTGCTCTGGTGGCAGATATGGAAAAGAAATGGGTGGAGATGGAAGAAATTATAAATAGATATCAATAAAAAAAGAAAGGGGATAACGGATGAAGATACTGGTGACAGGGGGTGCCGGATATATCGGCAGCCATACCTGCGTAGAGCTTTTAGAGCGGGGATATGATGTGGTTGTGGTGGACAATCTATCAAACTCTTCAAGCGAGTCATTGAAGAGAGTGGAAGCAATTACCGGCAGAGCGGTAACTTTTTATAAGGCAGATCTTCTGGACAGAGAAGCACTGGAAGAAATATTTAATAAAGAAGCAATTGAGGCAGTAATTCATTTTGCAGGCTTAAAGGCAGTGGGGGAATCAGTCTCAAAACCCTTGGAATATTACCATAACAACATTACTGGAACTCTTGTTTTGTGTGAAATTATGAGAGCTCATGGCATAAAAAAGATTATTTTTAGTTCTTCAGCCACAGTGTATGGAGATCCGGCCTTTGTTCCTATCACGGAGGAGTGTCCGAAGGGGAGTATCACCAACCCCTATGGACAGACAAAGGGAATGCTGGAACAGATTCTCACAGATCTTCATACTGCAGATCCAGAGTGGAGCGTTATTATACTTCGCTATTTTAATCCAGTTGGAGCCCACAAAAGCGGGCTGATCGGTGAAGATCCCACGGGAATTCCCAATAACCTGGCTCCCTACATCACTCAGGCTGCAGTTGGAAATCTTAAAGAAGTCAGTGTTTTTGGGGATGATTACAACACACCAGACGGCACCGGGGTCAGGGATTATATCCATGTAGTGGATCTGGCTCGGGGTCATGTTAAGGCTCTTGAGAAACTTTCTACCAATGATTCCCGGGTCAGGATTTATAATCTTGGAACGGGACGTGGATACAGCGTGCTTCAGATGATAGAAGCATTCTCAAAGGCATGGGGAAAACCCATTCCTTATTCTATCAAACCGCGCCGTTCTGGAGATATCGGAGAATGCTTCGCAGATGTTTCCCTTGCGAAAGAAGAACTTGGCTGGGAAGCGGAGCGGGGGATCGATGATATGTGTAAGGATTCTCTGCGGTGGCAGATTGGTAATCCGGAGGGATACTGCTGAAAGATACAATAAATGGACAGTTTTATTATTTGTGTACTTTGGATTGCACTACTGAATAAGTATATGTATTTATTTTTTAAATCTAATTATGAGACCGTTTATTCTCTGGATATCGGAGAATGACCGGTCTTTTTTACGAAATAATGAATTAAATGCTTTTGTCATAGCTAGAATAAGCAGATTGCTTTGAAACGTGAACTGATATATAATTGTTATGTTTACAAGGAATTAGAAACAATGAATTTGAGAGGTATAAAAGTCGATTTAGCGGAGGTCTTAGAATGGATATCTGGACAATGTCATTAAACTTTGAAATTAAATAAATTTCAGGAGGCTTTAGATGGCAAAAATATATTGGATAGGTGGTTCACCTTGCAGCGGTAAAAGCACAATAGCAGAGATTATAGCAAACAGGTATGGCCTGTATTATTTTAAAGTTGATGATTATTTAGAGAAATATACAAATTATGGATTCTTACTGAATCTGGAAATATGCAGGAAGCAGAGTATTATGAATTCAGAAGAAATCTGGATGAGAGAAGCTGCTTTGCAGTATAAAGAAGAATTGCAATTTTACGATGAGATATTTGATTTTATCCTACAAGATTTGGAGACAATGTGTGAGGGCAGGGATATTATTACAGAAGGGACTGCATATTTACCCAATCTCATAAATAAAAGAGATATACCAAGGGATCGGTATCTAGCGATAACACCAACAAGAAACTTTCAAATTAATCACTATATACAGAGAGAATGGATCTATTCTGTGTTAGATGGATGCAGTGATTTCCAGAAGGCCTTTAATAATTGGATGGATAGAGATTGTTTGTTTGCAGAAGAAGTGATCAGGCAATGTGGGGAAAACAGATATCTATCATTAGTTAACGACGGTAAAACAGGTATTAAAGATTTAGTAGAAATGGTTTCAGCTCATTTTAGCCTGGATGTATAAAATGGGGAAGAAAAAACGAGAACATATTGTTTTTGATCAAATGTCAAAGCAAAAGAAACAGATACCCATTTCAAAAATAAACAAAATCGTTAAAAAAGGTAAGGGTAGAAGTAAGTATGAATATATTTGAAAAAATCAAACAGGAAATCATGACTGACCCAATGAATGAATCCTATACAAAAATGGGGATTTCCCCAATATTTAAAGCTTCTGCAGATGCACGCATTGCCATAGTAGGGCAGGCACCGGGACGTAAAGCAGAAGCAACTCAATTGTTTTGGAATGATTTAAGCGGAGATCGATTAAGAGAGTGGCTGGGAGTATCCAGAGAGATATTCTATAATACAAACCGTATCGCTCAATTGCCTATGGATTTCTATTATCCAGGAAAAGCAAAAACTGGTGATGCACCTCCCAGAAAAGGTTTCGCAGAAAAGTGGCATCCACGTCTACTGGAGGAGATGCCGGATATTGAAATGATCATTCTAATCGGCAGCTATTCACAAAAGTATTATTTAAATGTAAGACGTGAGAAAAGTTTAACGGAGACAGTACGAAATTTTCAGAAATATTTACCTGAATATTTTCCACTGGTCCACCCTTCCCCTTTGAATTTAGGATGGCTCAAGCATAATCCATGGTATGAAGAGGAGGTATTACCCGTTTTAAAAGAAATTGTTCATAGAAACTTATAAATCTTAATACCTCAAAAGAGCCAGCCTTTCCTTATCAATGGAAGGTTGGCTCTTTTTAAACACAGAACTATGTTGATTAGTATTTATACAATCTGAAAGTTCTCCGCATTTTTCCTGTATTGAGAGGGAGAAATACCTTCCTGCTTTTGAAAAACTTTTGTAAAGTAGGAAGCATCATTAAAATTTAAGTCCGCTGCAATTTCATAAATGGGAGCATCAGAGAATTTTAGCATATTTTTTGAACGTTCTATTTTCAGTTTTATGATATATTCCGTAAAAGAGGTTCCCGTTTTTTGTTTAAAGTATCTGCTTAAATACTTCTCATTTAAATTAAATTCACAAGCCAGGTCACTTAAATTCAAATCGTCTAAAAAGTGGTAATCAATATAATTTAGTATTTCCTGAATATAATCTGTATATTTTGGCGGTACAGTAGGGGAGGTATCTTTTTTCTTCATTGATCCTAATATTTTATCCAGGCAGTTATACAGATCATTTGGAGCAATCGGTTTTAGCAAAAAGTCAGTAACACCGCATTTTATTGCCTGCTGTGCATAATTGAACTCATTGTAAGCGGTGATAATAACTGTATTTACATTAGGCAGAAAATTACATATTTCTTTTTGAGCATCTAATCCATTGCATTGCGGCATATCGATGTCCATCAGAATAATATCTGGTAAATGCTGATGAGCTAACTTAATCGCTTCAAAACCGGTGGTTGCAGATCCGACTAAATGAATGTTAGGGTAATGACGCTGAATAATCATATTCAGGGCCTTTCTTTCCAATGATTCATCTTCGCATATTAAAAGTTTATACATACAATCCACCTCTTTTAGAGCTAACGGTAAGTGACTGGGAGAAGTATATCAATTTTAGTATAAGTGTACACTTTGCTGTCAATGGTTATTCCGTATTCCGGACCGTATAATTTTTTTATACGGGTTTGTGTATTCATTAATCCCAATCCAGAGGCAGGGTTATCTATATCTTCTTCTGTTTGCAGCAAATCAATGATATCCTCTGAAATACCACATCCATTATCATAAATTTGAATTAAGATATCATTCTTATGATTTTTATTTGTCTTAGAAATATCAATTCTGATAATTCCATTCGCCATACAGTCTTTTAAACCATGGATGAAAGAGTTTTCAACCAACGGCTGAAGTGTCATGCTGGGAATGCGGCAGTCTCTGATACTGTCATCTGCATGTATATGGCAGGTAATCTTATCCCCAAAACGTGCTTTTTGTATATTCAGATAATGATTCAAATTGTTCAGTTCTTCTTCAATGGTAGGAGTATCAGAAGTGTTTTTGATTGTATAACGCAGATAATTTGATAAATCGTAAATCAGCTGTTCTGTCTCCTCAGATCCGTCAAGAAGTGCTGTACGTGCGATTGAGTTTAAGGCATTAAAAAGAAAATGAGGATTCATCTGTGCCTGAATTCTTTTTAAGGTCTGAGCAGAAGCAATCTGCTGTTGGCGGATTCGCTCAATTGTTTCATGGTTGAGTTGCTGTTGGATGATGGTTTTATAGCTTTTTTCTGCGATATATTCTGCAAAAAAACTGTAAAACTTCAGACATGTCTGGATATAGTCCTCTGCAACAACAGGAATTTCTGCTACTGTCCGGTCTAAATCCTCTTTGCATAGATGAAATTTATTTGCCAGCTTTTCTGTATCAATTAATGCCCTGTCCTGTTCATGAATCAAAACCTGTCCACCTAAAACGCCGCCTAAAAGAACATCGTTGACAATAATGGGAGCAGCGCAGTCTCTTAAACCACAGTGGCAATCGTACACAATCGAATGCCCCATCTCAAGTGAATGCTTCAAAGCGTAGTAGTCACATGATATACAGGCCTGGCGGCCTGCCTCAGAAGTACGGATTAACTGGCAAAAAGTAGAAAAATTACTAAGAGAAGAAAATGGTTTCCCATCGGTGTTAACAGTTACTACAGAAAAGCTTACAAAACTTGACAGCTCAGATTGAATTTTGCTGAATTCATCGAAGTCAATTAAGTTTTCAAGTAAAAGATCAAATTCTGGGTTCATGAAAAACTCAACTCCTCATTTTAGATATATAAAATAATAACATAGTTGACTGGTCTTTTCAATTCACTTTTACGAAGTGGTATTTTTCCCACCTTGAGAATCCCTTAAATAGCGGAAAGTCCAAAAAAAGAAGTAGAAAAAATACCAGATCACAGATAGGAAAAATACTAGAAGTACTTCCTGGAATCCTAAGAGAACGCAAATGTATGTGATAATATTTATAACGATAACAGGAAATTAACACTTTTATTTGTGAAAATGTAACATGCCACTTGCATGATTACATAGATAAAAATAAAAATCTGGAGGTAGTAAAATGGGACAGGAAGCATTAGGTTTAGTCGAAACAAAAGGATTGATTGCATCAATTGAGGCAGCAGATGCAATGGTAAAGGCAGCAAACGTGGCTTTAATCGGTTATGAAAAAATCGGCTCTGGTTTAGTAACCGTAATGGTACGAGGGGATGTCGGTGCAGTGAAGGCAGCCACTGATGCAGGTGTAGCGTCTGCAAAGCGTGTGGGTGAGGTTGTATCTGTTCATGTAATTCCAAGACCACATACAGATGTGGAGAAAATGTTACCAAAATTTCAGGAGAAATAATTCAGGAGAGGGTAGATCATGGATAAGGATTTATTAGATAAGATTTTAAGTTCTGTTACTGGTTCTGAGAATAAAGAGCAGATAACAGATAAAGTGGAGACAGCTGCGTCATCTCAGTGCAATCTCACCGAGTTTGTAGGTGCCGGGATCGGGGACACAGTTGGTTTGGTAATTGCAAATCTGGAGTATCATCTGCATGAAAATCTGAAGCTGGATCCTAAGTATCGTTCCATCGGTATCGTGAGTTCCAGAACAGGTGGAGCACCTCATGTGATGTCTGCCGACGAGGCAGTAAAAGCTACTAATACAGAAGTAGTGAGCGTAGAATTTTGCCGTGATACAAAAGGCGGAGCAGGACATGGAAGCACGATTATATTTGCAGCGGAAGATGTATCTGATGCAAGACGTGCCGTAGAAATTATGCTGTCGGCTCTTGACCGGAACTTTGGTAATGTGTATGGATGCGATGCGGGGCATATTGAGCTTCATTACACTGCCCGTGCAAGCTATGCGCTCAATAAGGCATTCAATGCTCCCATTGGAAAGGCTTTTGGAATTACGGTAGGTGCACCGGCAGCAGTAGGGCTTCTTATGGCAGATATGGCAATGAAAACGGCAAATGTTGATATTGTTACATATGCAAGCCCTGCATCAGGCACATGTTTTTCCAATGAGATTATTGTGACATTTTCAGGGGATTCAGGAGCGGTCAGACAGTCTGTGCTGGCTGCAAGGGATGTGGGGCTTTCCGTTCTTCGTGGTATGGGACAGAATCCAGTATCTGTTACCACCCCCACACTGTAAAATGGCACAGAAATGAGGTAGAGCCTTTTGAAAGATGAAGCGCTGGGATTAATTGAAGTAATTGGTCTGCTAGCGGCAATAGAAGCGGCAGATACTGGCCTTAAATCAGCAAATGTTTCTCTGGTGGGCATAGAGAATGCCACAGGAGCCTATTTTACGGTAAAGTTTACCGGTGATGTGGGAGCTGTAAAAGCGGCAGTCACTTCAGCTCGGGTAAATGCAGAAAAAGTCGGAACAGTAGTATCTGCTCATGTAATCCCCCGGCTGTCCGCTGGGCTTAAGGGCTGGCTGGTGACGGAAGAATCTGGGAAGGCCAAAGAAGCCACGCAGGTGGAATTCAGTGGAAATACGGCAGAGGAAAAAGAAAAGATTGCCGAAGTGGAAGAAATTTCTGTGGAAGCAGAGGCTGAGGAGAACTTAAATAAAATTGAGATAATTGCAGACAGCGAATCTGAGAATGAAAAAAGTCCAGCATATACCTGCAATCTGTGCAAAGATCCCAAATGTCCGAGAGAAAAGGGACAAATGGAGAAATTGTGCATTCATGCAAGAGGAAAGCGAGGAAATGAAACATGACAAGTAATCAGGAATTCACTGTAAAAGCAATTTTATCTATGATGGAGAACCAGCCGGCGGAAAATGGAATACCACTGGGAGTATCAAACCGTCATATCCATCTGACCTCGGAATCTGTGGAGATCCTTTTTGGAAAGGGATATGAGCTGACAAAGGCAAAAGATCTGGGACAGCCAGGGCAGTATGCAGCAAAGGAAACCGTATGTATAGCCGGAAAAAAAGGAAGCTTTTCAAATGTAAGAGTGCTTGGTCCGGTAAGAAAGCAAAACCAGGTTGAAATCAGCCGTACGGATGGGTTTTCATTGGGTGTAAATCCCCCGGTGCGTCTGTCCGGCGATTTGAGCGGTGCAGCAGATATCTGTGTGATCGGTCCCAAGGGAATGATGGTGATGAAGGAGAGCGTTATTATCGCCAAGCCTCATATCCATATGAGTCCTGCAGATGCTCTGCATTTCCAGGTAAATGACGGGGATTCGGTATCTGTAGAAATTCCGGGTGAAAGAGGCTATACCATGCACCATGTGGTAATTCGTGTAACGGAGCACTCTGCACTGGAGTTCCACATTGATACAGATGAGGCCAATGCAGCAGGAACCCCGTCAGATGCAGTTGTCCAGCTGATTAAGTGAGAGGAATGGTAATATGATCAGAGAGCAGACTGAAATGGATCGTTCGAATGAATATCTGCTTCAAATGGATGCAACTTCCGAAAAAGAATTCATAGATTTAAAACAATTTGTGCTGCCTCTGAAAGTAGGGGTGGATCTGGGAACCTCCAATATTGTGGTAACGGTGTTAGACCAGAAAAACCGCCCGGTAGCATTTGAAATGGAGCCAGCCAATGTGGTAAAGGACGGAATTGTAGTGCAATTCTTAGATGCTGTCCGGATACTGGAAAAACTAAAGGGCAGGCTGGAACAACGGCTGAACACAAAACTGGAAGAAGCTGCAACTGCAATTCCGCCAGGTATCATGACCGGAAATACAAAGGTAATCAGTAATGTGGTGGAAAACGCAGGTTTTCATGTGACTCATGTAATAGATGAACCGGAAGCTGCCGCCGTAATGATGGGAATCAGGGACGGAATTGTCGTGGATATAGGCGGCGGTACTACCGGTGTTTCAGCGGTAAAAGATGGACAGATCATGTATTCCATGGATGAACCTACCGGTGGAACTCACATGACTTTAGTGATTTCCGGTGCTATGGAATTAGAATTTTCAGAGGCGGAGCAGTACAAAAAAAAACCAGGACAACTATCAGCTGGTTTTTACCATGATCCAGCCTGTTATGGAAAAAATGGCGCACATTACCCGTTCTTTTATGAGAGAACAGGAGGGACCCATTTATTTAGCAGGAGGAACCAGCTGTTTGAAGGGAATTGAGGCAGTCTTTCAAAAATATCTGGGAATTGCCGTTTATAAACCCCAAAATCCTTTGTTGGTGACACCCATAGGAATTGCTATGTCAATTCCATCTGTGAAAGAGAAGGCATAGTAATAAAATGATGGAAAAAGAAGAAATTATCAGAAATATTTTAAAAAGTCTTTTGCCAATGATGGATAAAAAAGGCATTGGTCCTGCTGACTGGAGGTACTGCAGATTATCAGGAATATCAGAAGATGGTTGATGAGCTGCTGTTGACAGAAGCTAAAATAGCGGTGACTGAAGCTTTTAAAAGCCTTGCATCCAGTGCAATCAAAGACAGGCTGGACTCACGCTTTATTCTGGATGGAGAGACATTATATGGGGAAATGAATGAAATTAATATCATCATTATTCCGGTATTAACCAGAAATACTCTGGCAAAGGGAGCAATGGGAATACAGGACAACTTGGTTACCATGGCGATTGCAGCTGGCTTTATGAAGAAGATTCCGATTCTGGCAGTGACGGAAAACTGCAGTCCGAATAGCGGACATACAAGGGAAACAGGAATGAATCTCAATGAGTCCTATAATCGAATGATAACTGGCTATGAGGAGCGATGGAAGGAATTTGGAGCCATATTGATCGGGCGGGAGGAATTTTCTTCCCGGTTGAAGAAGATGCTTTATCCGGAAATCCCCATCTATTCAGAAAGCCATTTACCAGATCAATCATCATCAGAGGTTTTTTTTGTACTGACCATGAAAGATGCACAGGGCTTCCGGCCAGGACAGAGAATCAAAGTATCTTCCCAGAGTGTCATCACTCCCTTGGCAAGAGAAGCATTAGACGAAAAGAACATTATTGTAGAAATTATTGAAAAGAAAAAGGGGAATCAGCCGTGATGGAATATGATAAGGACCTCCAAAGCATACAGGAGGTTAGAACTAAGGTGGCAAAAGCAAAAGAAGCACAGTCATCTTATCAGGAGTTTTCCCAGAAACAAATGGATCAGGTCGTAAAGGCCATGATGGAAGCAGCACTTGAAAATGCTGAAATGCTGGCAAAGATGGCAAAAGAAGAAACCGGATACGGAAAATGGGAAGACAAAATAGTTAAAAATGTTTTTGCAGCCAAGTATGTCTATGAGGCAATGAAAGACCAGAAAGTGGTTGGATTAATCCGCGATGACAAAGAATTGAAAGTGATGGAAGTAGGCGTCCCAATGGGAGTCATTGCCGGCTTAATTCCATCTACAAACCCAACATCAACGGTTATTTTCAAATCCCTGATTGCCTTAAAGGCAGGAAATGCAATTGTATTTTCTCCTCATCCTTCTGCTGTAAACTGCATCAGGGAAACCGTGAAGATCCTTCAGGATGCAAGTGTATCAGCAGGAGCACCAGAGGGATTAATCGAGTGCATCAACGTTCCGACTGTGGATGGTACCAATGCCCTGATGAAGCATAAGGATATTGGCTTGATTCTGGCTACAGGCGGAGAAGCCATGGTGAAAGCGGCATACAGTTCAGGAACTCCGGCTATAGGGGTAGGACCAGGAAATGGTCCCGCATTTATTGAGCGCAGTGCAGATGTGAAAAAGGCAGTAAGTCAGATTTTAGAGAGCAAAACCTTTGACAATGGCGTAATCTGTGCGTCGGAACAGTCTGTTGTGGTGGAAGCAGAGATGAAAGATACGGTCGTGGAAGAAATGAAACGTCAGGGCTTTTATTTCATGACAGAGGAGCAGTCCGAAAAACTGGGAAGATTTCTGCTTCGTCCCAATATGACCATGAATCCGGTAATTGTTGGAAAGAGTGCTCAGGAACTGGCTAAGCTTTCCGGTATCGATATACCGGGGGATGCAAAGGTTCTGGTTTCTTTCCAGGATACAGTTTCTCACAAAAATCCGTACAGTAGAGAAAAACTGACAACAGTCCTTGCATTTTACACGGAGCCCACATGGGAAAGTGCCTGCCTGCGTTGTATGGAAATCCTAAACAATGAAGGAAAAGGTCATACCATGACGATCCATTCTCAGAATGAGGATATTATCCGTGAATTTGCTTTGAAGAAGAATGTATCCCGTTTGCTGGTCAACACCCCTGCTACTCTCGGCGGAATCGGAGCCTCTACCAATCTTGTTCCGGCTCTGACACTGGGCTGTGGTGCAGTTGGAGGCAGTTCCACATCGGACAACATCGGACCCACAAATCTGATTAATATACGCCGTATCGCTTATGGCATGCGTTCCTTAGAAGAAATAAAAAGGGAGATCCCAGCCTGCGGCTGTGTGAAGACGGAGCAGAAAGCGGTAACTTCTATACCAAGTGCAGAGGTGGAAGATCTGGTACGCCGGATACTGAGCGGAATCTGAGAGGATGTGATTACATGCATTTAGCAAAAGTAATAGCAAAAGTAGTCGCCACTCAGAAGACGGACAGACTGGTGGGAGGAAAGCTTCTGGTTATAAAGTCAGTGGATGAAACAGGAAAACTGATGGAAAGTGAAACTCCCTACGTTGCCATAGATGCGGTTGGTGCAGGTGTTGGAGACTGTGTATTGGTTGACTGGGGCGGCAGCGTAGACAACGATATGAGCATGGTGGGCGATATGTCCATTGTTGGAATTGTTGATACCATAGAATTTGAATAAGGTAAGGCGGCTATCAATATGAAAAAATTTCAGATTAAGCCGGCAGTATATTTTGGTGCCGGTTCCATACAGGTATTGGATGAATTAGCCTATAACCGTGTTCTGGTCATCACTGATCCGTTTATGGTTAAAAGCGGAAACATTAAGCCTGTTATGACACAATTAAGAACAGATGCACAGGTAACTGTATTTGACCATATTTATCCTGATCCGGATACCGCACTGATTGCAGAAGGAACGGAAGTTTTTATAAAGACAGATCCTGATCTGATTATTGCCTGCGGTGGTGGATCTACCATTGATGCAGCGAAAAGCATTCTTTACTGCAGTGGGAAAATCGCGGAAAAAAAAAAGAAAAAAAACGGGTGTTTGTAGCAATACCCACCACAAGCGGAACCGGATCGGAAGTCACTAATTTTTCAGTTATTAAGATGGATCAAAGCAAAATCCCAGTGGTTGATGATGTTTTGCTTCCAGATTTGGCAGTACTGGATGGGGATCTGACAAAAACAGTTCCTCCGTCCATTACTGCCGATACAGGGATGGATGTATTGACGCATGCCTTGGAAGCTTATGTTTCTACTAATGCAAGCAATTTCACAGACGCCCTTGCAGAAAAAGCAGTGGAGATTGTATTTGAATGCCTTCCCACAGCAGTAAAGCATGGAGATAATCTGGAGGCAAGAGGATTTTTACACGATGCTTCCTGTATGGCGGGAATGGCATTTACCAATGCCTCCCTTGGAATCAATCATTCTCTGGCACATGCAATCGGCGGAGCATTACACGTTCCACATGGAAGAGCCAATGCAATTTTACTTCCATGGGTGTTGGGTTACAATGCAGCCGATCAGAGAGCAAGAAAACGATATGGGATTCTTGCATGGAGGCTTGGACTTTCTCCTAAAAATGCTGAAAACGGAGCTGAAGTGCTGCAGGCAGCAGTAAGAATACTGTCCGAAGCGATTAAAATTCCTGCTTCGTTCAGAGAAGCAGGTGTCAATGAGACAGATTTTTATGATAATCTGGATCGGATGACAATGGCTGCATCAGGAGATAACTGCACGAAGACAAATCCCCTCCAGCCATTAGCAGAGGATTTAAAGGATTTATACAAAAAAAGCTATACAGGAGGAAAATAAGGGGATGAAGGAAAAAATACTGATTCCATGTTTGGCAGAGTTCCTGGGCACATTCTTATTTGTTTCAATTGGATTTGCCTCTGTAGCGGCCATGGTACTGAAGATGAGTGATATAAGTTATCCTTTTATGGCAGTATGCTGGGGCGGGGCGATTACCATTGCGATTTATATTGTGGGAGGTGTGAGCGGCGCTCATTTAAACCCTGCAGTTACAGCAGCATTGGTTGTATGGGATGGATTTGACAAGAAAAAGGCCATATGTTATATCGCCGCACAGACACTCGGTGCATTCTGTGCAGCAGCACTTGTATACTATCTGTTTTCTTCCGGAATAAGAGGAATGGAAGAAGCAAACGGATGGGTAAGAGGAACCGCAGAAGGAACCGGAGCGATGGGAATCTTTGTGACTGGAGCGGCAGCCGGGGTCTCCATGTTGAAAGCGTTTATCAATGAAACAGTCATTACTGCCATGCTGGTACTTACCATATATGCAGTGACAGACAAAGAAAATGTTTCAGCACCCGACCCGGGAATCGGAGACATTGCCATTGGTGCCATCGTTATTTTCTGTGGAATTGCCTTTGGCCCACTGACCGGATTCGCCATGAATCCCGCCAGAGATTTTGGTCCAAGATTATTTGTGATGGCAGCAGGCTGGGGAAAATACGGGTTAGGCAGTAATTTGTATGGACTAATTGTTCCGGTTTTCGGACCTTTTCTCGGAGGTATTTTAGGTGGTGGTATTTATAAAAAAATGATTAAACCCTTGAGAGAAAAAATGTAATGTAGATGGAGGAAAAACCATGAAGCAGATATTAAATATTGGGCCGGAGGAAACAAGCCCAAGGATTCAAAACTTAATTGATGGATTATATAAGGCATTGCCGGCAGTGGAATCAGAGAGGGCTTTACTGATTACAAAATCTTATAAAGAGACAGAAGCATTGCCAATGGTTCTTAGAAGAGCAAAGGCTCTGGAATATATTCTGGAAAATATGACCCTGGTAATCCGTGACAGTGAATTAATTGTAGGTAATCTTACGACTGCACCCAGATCCACCCAGATTTTCCCGGAGTTTTCCAACAAATGGCTTTTGGATGAGTTTGATTCACTTGCACAGCGTAAGGGTGATGTTTTTTACCATTACAGATGAAGTGAAAAATCAGTTAAAAGAGTGCTTTACATACTGGAATGGTCGTACAGTCAATGAACTGGCAACAGAATTAATGTATGATGATACAAAAACGGCTATGAATCATAATGTATTCACTGTTGGAAATTACTATTTTAATGGCGTGGGTCATATCAGTGTTGATTATGAAAGGGTTTTAAAGAATGGCTTTTCAGGCATCATCAAAGATGCGGAGAATGCATTGGCGAACCTGGATAAAGGTTGTCCTGACTCGATTGAAAAGACCCATTTCTTAAATGCGGTAATCATTACATCAAAAGCAGCGATTCGTTATTCTGAACGTTTTGCAGTTCTGGCTGAAAAGATGGCAGCAGAAGAAAGAGATATGAAGCGGGCACAGGAATTGAGAGTGATTGCTGCAAACTGCAGGAAAGTCCCTGCTAATCCGGCGGAGAATTTTTATGAGGCTTTACAATCCTTCTGGTTTGTTCAGGCAATCATACAGATTGAATCCAATGGCCATTCCATTTCCCCCCATGCGTTTTGACCAGTATATGTATTCCTATTATAAGGCAGATATGGAAAGTCTGAATTTGTCAAAGGAAAGAGCGCAGGAACTTTTGGACTGCCTGTGGGTGAAGTTTAATGATGTGAACAAAGTCCGTGATACCGGATCCACCAAAGGCTTTGGCGGCTATCCCATGTTCCAGAACCTGATTGTAGGAGGACAGGATAGAGCGGGTATGGATGCGACAAATGAATTGTCGATTGCATGCCTGGAAGCAACCCAGCATACAAAGCTTCCCCAGCCATCTATTTCAATTCGTGTGTGGAATGGTTCTCCTCATGAACTGTTAATCAAGGCTGCTGAAACTTCAAGACTGGGCCTTGGTATGCCTGCATATTACAATGATGAGGTAATCATTCCGGCATTGGTAAACAGAGGACTTACTCTGGGTGATGCGAGAGATTATGGAATCATTGGCTGCGTAGAACCTCAGGTAGGTGGAAAGACGGAAGGCTGGCATGATGCAGCATTCTTTAATCTGGCAAAGGTTCTGGAACTGGTGGTTTACAACGGCTGTCTGGATGGAGTGAGAATTACGCCTCAAACCGGAGAATTTACTTCCTTTACCAGCTTTGGACAGATTCTGGAAGCTTATCAGAAACAGATGGAATACTGTGTAAGATTCCTCACCAATGCAGATAATTCCGTTGATATGGCCCATGGTCAGAGAGCTCCCCTTCCCTTTGTATCATCTATGGTAGATGACTGCATTGGAAAAGGTAAGTCGATTCAGTGCGGTGGAGCCCATTATAACTTTACCGGACCTCAGGGCGTTGGCGTTGCAAATGTGGGCGATTCTCTGATGTGCATCAAGGAACTTGTATTTGATAAGAAAAAGTATACCCTCGCTCAGATCAAACAGGCTATGGAGGATAACTTTGGCGGAACATCGGTAGAAGCCGTGGATGCAGAGATATTAAAGGAAGTAGTACGTCGTCTGACAGAAGGAGGAAAGAGCCTGTCTCCAGATCAGATTGCCCGCCTTGCAGAACTTACATCCCAGGGAATAACAGCAAAGAAAGCTTCTGGTGATTACAGCAGTATGCTGGAGGATATGGAAAATGTGCCGAAGTTCGGAAATGATATTGAAGAAGCCGATGACCTGGCAAGACTTTCTGCACTGGTATATTGCCGTGAGGTAGAAAAATACAGAAATGTCAGAGGAGGACAATTCCAGCCAGGATTATATCCCGTATCTGCGAATGTACCCATGGGTGAACAGACTGGTGCAATGCCTGATGGAAGAAAGGCAGGAGAGCCTTTGGCTGACGGTGTATCACCGGTATCCGGCAGAGACACCAATGGACCGACAGCAGCTGCTAATTCCGTTGCACATCTAGACCATATGATTGTATCAAACGGTACATTATTTAATCAGAAATTCCATCCTTCTGCTCTTAGCGGAAGAGAAGGTCTGGAAAAACTTTCTGCTTTGGTACGAGGATTTTTTGATAAAAAAGGAATGCATGTACAGTATAACGTAGTAGGCCGTGAGACACTGGTTGATGCACAAAATCATCCGGATCAGTATAAGAATCTGGTTGTCCGTGTGGCTGGCTACAGCGCTCATTTCATTTACCTTGATAAGAGCCTTCAGGATGATATCATTAATCGTACAGAGCAAATATTTTAGGAGAGTGAGAAACGGAACATGCAGGGAATATATGATGCGAAAGGAATTGTTTCGGAAATTCAGAGATTTTCCGTTCACGACGGACCAGGTATCAGAACTCTCGTTTTCCTGAAGGGATGCCCATTGCGCTGTAAATGGTGCTGCAATCCGGAGAATCTGTCCAGAGAACCCCAATATATGCTGGTTCAGGGAAAACAGAAGCTGATTGGAAAGGAAATGACGGTAGAAGAAGTGATGAGGGAGATCAGGAAAGACATGATCTACTATTACCGTTCCCATGGTGGTTTAACAATCTCTGGAGGGGAAGTTTTAATGCAGCCGCTCTTTGCCAGGTCTTTACTTGAGGCATGCAAGTCTGAAGGTATTTCCACTGCCATTGAAACCTCCGCATTTGCGGAATATGAAGTGATTGAACAGCTTCTTCCCTGGCTTGATGTGGCGCTGTGTGATATAAAACATGTGGATGAGGAAAAGCACCTGAAGTTTACAGGGCTGTCAAACAGAGGGATACTGGAAAACATCAGGAAGATTGGTCTGTCAAAAACAGAACTGATCGTTCGTGTACCGGTTGTTCCCGGATTCAATAATACAGAAAAGGAGATTGAAATGATCTCCACCTACGCTGCCTCTATTCAGGGTGTAAAGCGACTTCATCTTCTGCCATATCACCGTTTGGGAGAGGCAAAATATGAAGGGCTGGGAGAAGACTATTCCTTAAAGGGAATAGAACCCATGAACAGTGAACAGATGGAACGGTTGCTGAAGATTGCCAGAATGTCAGGTCTGGAATGCCAGATCGGCGGATAAGAGAGATTGGATATGACATCCCTTATCATTACAATTCTGTATACGACTTTAAAAGTCAGCTTTTCGCTATGAGCGAAATGCTGGCTTTTTTACATAAAGTCAATATCTTGCGTCTTTTTTAAAACAGTTAGATTTAATAAGGGCAAAAATTCCGACCCCTCCGCCTATGAGAAGCACTTCAATTGCGCCCATCCAATGCAGAGTGATGTTACCGTTCGTTGTTGTAACTGCATAAATAAGGTGGTGTCCTCCCAATAAAATACAAAGTACAACCGAAATAAGGGAGAGTATTTTTGCATATTCAATGTTACGCCTGATCAGCGTAATAACAATGCCCATATCAATCCCGACATTCCACAAAGCGATTTCGGCCTGCCATCCCCGACTCATCCTCCATACCGAAAAAGTTTCTGCCACATTGGGAAAAAACATTTGCCATACAAATGCACCAATTGTCATCAACAAGAATAAAAGCAAATAAAGATACAAATATTTTTCTTTCCTCATTTTTGTTACCTCTTCTGTGATATTCGCAGTTTCTTATTTTTCAGAGTTAATCACAATAAAACGCTTCGATTGCCTGTGCAAAAAACTCTGCTGCACCTTCCCCATATTCCTCATTGATTGCCTGCTGACACTGCCTGTTACGGTAGGACTGGGCAACCGCCAGCATCAAGCCCTCTTCTTCTTTCATCTGGCAAACCTGTTTCATGACGAAACCGTATTCACCTATAATTGCTTTCACTTCAAAAGAATTGAGATCAGAACCACGTTTTTCTATTAGCTTTTTACGTATTGTGTCCTCCCGTTTTTTATAGCTTTCAGCAACTTCTTTGCTGATGGGGTTTTCAAGTGTGGATAAATAAGCATCCTTCCCGCCATACCACTCAACCACTTTGGCATAGCGCTTTTGCATATCTTCTGAGGATACTGCTTCAATATAATGCTTCTTCCAGTGCTCTAAGCTGCCAAATTCACCAATGGCTGTCTGACGCATTTCCTCCGGCATGCTGTTAAACATAAGCTGAAACATTTTCTCGATCTCTGTTTTGGTGAAAACTGAAAAATCCATTTTGTTGTCTCCTTTCAGAACCTTATCTATGCTGGCAATCAGGCGTTCCATGCGTTCTTTTTTTTCAACCAGCATCTCTCTTTGCATTTGCAGAATCTGATTTCTATCAAGTGACGGGTTTTCCAAGATGGTTTTGATATCTTTTAAAGGTATACAGAACTCACGAAAGAATAAAATCTGTTGTAGAATTTCTAAGGCTCTGTCATCATAAAGCCGATATCCAGCTTCACTTTTATCTGTAGGCGGAAACAAACCAATTTCATCATAATAGTGAAGCGTGCGAGTACTGACACCAGTAAGCTCTGATACTTCCTTTACAGTTCTCATACTATCTGTCCTCCTGTTCTTGATAGGATAACTATACTCCATAACGTTCCGTCAGAGTCAATCATTTTTTAAATTTATTTGTATTTTATATGTATATAAGACAGTATAAACAGGAAATCTATCCCTTGTAAGACAGGGAGCGTCTACATAAAGCCAAAAGGAGATCTGTTTATGGAAAGCAAATGTGATACACAGGAGAAATTTAAGGACCTGCAGAAATTTATTGACAGCATGGAAGACAGGAGAGGAGCGTTAATTGCAGTACTGCATAAAGCTCAGCATCTCTATGGGTATTTATCCAATGATGTGATTTTTTTATTGCTGAAAAACTTGAGATCCCCAGTGCGAAAGTGTTTGGTGTCATTAGCTTTTACTCTTACTTTACCACAGAGCCAAGAGGTAAGTATGTGATCAATGTATGCCTGGGAACCGCGTGCTTTGTAAGAGGTGCCGATGCCATTATGCGGGAATTTGAAAAGATCCTGAATATCAAGGCAGGTGAAACAACGGAAGATAAAAAATTCACGTTATCCGGATTACGATGCATTGGGGCCTGTGGACTTGCTCCCGTTGTGATGGTCAATGATAAGGTATATGGAAGGGTTGAGCTGAATCAGGTTAAAGCAATCATTGAAGAATATCAGGAGGAAGCGTGATGGCTAAGTTAAAAACAGTAGAAGAACTGAAAAAGATCAGACAGGCAGCTCTTGATCAATTAGACTTACGGTCTACCGCTGAATCCGAGGATAAGATTTTAGTACGGGTGGGAATGGCGACCTGCGGGATTGCAAGCGGTGCAAGAACAACCATGAAAGCAATTCTGGATGAAATTGCAAAGCAGGGGCTTGCCAATGTTTCCGTGACACAGACTGGCTGTATCGGATATTGTGCTCAGGAACCGGTGGTCGAAGTTATCTCCAAAGGAATGCCGTCTGTCCTGTATGGAAAAGTAGACGAGAACAGAGGACGGGAAATTGTGATTGAGCATATAAAAAATGGCCGCCTTCTCCAAAATGCAATTATAAATAAATCATTTGAAAATATGGAATAAGGAGGAGGGCATATGAGTAACTTCAGAATGCATTTACTGGTCTGCGGAGGTACCGGCTGTACGGCGTCCGATAGCCTGAAACTGGTGAAAATGCTAAAGGAATCAATAAAAAAACATGAAATAACCAATGAGGTGGAAGTAGTGGTTACCGGATGCTTTGGCTTTTGTGAGAAAGGTCCCATCTTAAAAGTTTATCCGGATAATGTCTTTTATATCACGGTAAAGCCGGAGGATGCAGAGGAAATCATTACGGAGCATGTGATAAAAGGCCGTAAGGTGGAACGTCTTCTGTATGTGGAACCAAATACTAAAAAACGATTAGAGGGACAAAAATCCATTCCCTTCTATAAAAAGCAAATCCGGATCGCACTTAGGAATTGTGGTTTTATTAACCCGGAAGATATTAATGAATACATTGCGGCAGATGGGTATCAGGCATTGGCAAAATGCCTAACGGAAATGAGTCCGGAGGAAGTAATTGACACAGTCGTTCAGTCAGGTCTCAGAGGAAGAGGCGGCGGCGGTTACCCCACCGGCCTTAAATGGAAATATACAAGACAGAGTCAGTCGGATGAAAAATATATTATATGCAATGCAGATGAAGGAGATCCAGGTGCATTTATGGACAGGTCCATATTAGAAGGAGATCCCCACTCTGTTCTTGAAGCAATGGCAATTGCAGGCTATGCCATAGGAGCCCAGTATGGATATATTTATATCAGAGCGGAATATCCCCTGGCCATAAACCGTCTTGAAATAGCCATTAAGCAGGCAAGGAAACTGGGGCTTTTGGGAGAGGATATTTTTTCCACAGGATTTAATTTTGATATCGGGTTACGGTACGGCGCCGGTGCATTTGTCTGCGGAGAAGAAACTGCTCTCATCCATTCCGTCGAAGGTAAACGAGGGGAGCCCAGTTCAAAACCCCCGTTTCCGGCTCAAAGAGGTGTCTGGGATAAACCCTCCTGTGTGAATAATGTAGAGACATTTGCCAATATTCCTCCGATTTTTTTAAAGGGACCTGCCTGGTTTAAAAGTATTGGTACGGAGAAATCACCTGGTACAAAAGTGTTTGCTCTGGCCGGTAAAGTAAATAATGTGGGCCTTGTGGAAGTACCAATGGGCATTACCTTACGTGAGGTCATCTATGATATCGGTGGAGGAATAAAGAATAACAAGAAGTTTAAAGCTGTGCAGACCGGTGGACCTTCCGGTGGCTGCATCACCAAAGAAAATTTAGATATCCCCATTGACTATGAGTCACTGAACAGTATTGGTTCTATGATGGGATCTGGCGGAATGATCGTCATGGATGAGGATAACTGCATGGTGGACATTGCTAAGTTCTACCTTGAGTTTACCAAGGATGAGTCTTGCGGAAAGTGTACGCCCTGCCGGATTGGAAATACAAGAATGCTGGAGATACTTGAAAAGATAACAAAGGGAAATGGTACGGAACAGGATTTAAAAGATCTGGTTGAGCTAGGCGATGTGATTAAAGATACATCCCTTTGCGGACTTGGACAAACTTCCCCCAATCCTGTACTCAGTACCCTGCATTATTTTGAGGATGAGTATCTGGCTCATGTAAAGGATAAACACTGTCCTGCCGGAGTTTGTCAGGCACTTTTTTCCTTTCATATTTTACCGGATAAGTGCGTGGGCTGTACCGCGTGTGCAAGAATCTGCCCGGCTCATTGCATCGAAGGAGAACGTAAGATCGTTCATGTGATTGATCAGTCAAGATGTATCAAATGCAGTGCATGTTATAATACATGTAAATTCAATGCCATAGAAAAAGGGTAAGGGAGGAGGAACTTATGGGTCTGGTTCATGTTACGATTAATAATCAAACGATTGCAGTGGAGGAAGGCACAACGATTCTGGAGGCTGCAAAGAAACTGGATATTCGGATACCCACACTCTGTTACCTTAATCTGGAACATGTAAAAACGGTGAATGGCTCTGCTTCCTGCCGGGTCTGTGTGGTGGAAATCGAGGGAAGGAGAAATCTGGCTCCCTCCTGTGCGACTCCCGTATCAGAGGGCATGGTGGTAAGAACAAACACTTTAAGATGTATTAAGGCAAGAAGACTGGTAGTGGAACTATTATTGTCCAATCATCCCACAGATTGTCTGATCTGTGAAAAGAATTTAAACTGTGAATTACAGTCACTGGCAGCAGAACTGGATATACGCAGAATCAAGTTTCATGGAGCAAGGGCAACTCATGAAAAGGATATCTCAAGTAAGGCAATGATCCGAAATATGGATAAGTGTATTTTATGCAGAAGATGTGAGACAATGTGTAATCAGGTACAGACGGTCCATGTATATTCAGCCGTTAACCGGGGATTTGATACGTTTATCGCACCAGCACTTAATTTACCTATGGATAAATCCATCTGTACCTTTTGTGGGCAGTGCGTTTCCGTATGTCCCACAGCTGCATTAACTGTTGTAAATGACATCCCCAATGTCTGGGAAGCGTTGAATGCAAAAGATAAATTTGTGATTGTTCAGACGGCGCCTGCGGTGCGGGTGGCTCTTGGGGAAAAATTCGGTGCAGAGCCAGGGACTGTGGTTACGGGAAAAATGGTAGCGGCTCTCAGAATGATGGGATTTGATAAAGTTTTCGACACAGATTTCGCCGCAGATCTTACGATTATGGAAGAAGCAGCGGAATTCATTCACAGGCTGCAGCATGGGGGCAGGCTTCCCATACTCACAAGCTGCTGTCCAGGCTGGGTTAAGTTTTTTGAGCATCAGTTCAATGATCTGCTTGATATTCCGTCAACCTGCAAGTCCCCCCATGAGATGTTTGGAGTGATCGCGAAAACATACTATGCAGAAAAGATGGGGATTGATCCAAAAAATATTTTTGTGGTTTCCATAATGCCCTGCCTGGCAAAAAAGTATGAAGCTGCCAGACCAGAGCTTATGCATGATGATATGCAGGATGTGGATGCGGTATTAACTACAAGAGAATTAGGGGATATGTTAAAAGAAGCCAATATCGACCTGATGAATTTAAAGGATGAAGAATTTGATGAACCATTGGGAGAATCTACTGGTGCATCTGTTATTTTTGGAACAACCGGCGGTGTTATCGAGGCAGCCTTGCGGACCACATACGAATGGCTTACCAATGAAACTCTTGAGGAGGTGGAGTTTCATGAACTCAGGGGCTTCGAGGGAATCAGGGAAGCTGTGGTAAAAATCAATGACCAGGATATCAATATTGCTGTTGCCCATGGACTGGGAAATGCAAGAAAGCTTCTGGAAGATATAAGAGCCGGTAAATCCCATTACCATGCGATTGAGATCATGGCTTGCCCTGGAGGCTGTATCGGAGGCGGAGGCCAGCCTTATCATTTTGGAAACTTTGATGTTCTGAAAAAACGAATGGAAGGAATATACAAAGAAGATAAAAGCAAAAAATATAGAAAATCCCATGAAAATCCGGCAATTAAAAAGCTCTATGAGGAATATCTGGGTGAACCCAATGGAGAAAAGGCACATGAACTTCTCCATACCTATTATGTGAAACGAGAGAACAGGTAAATCAGTGAATCCGTAAGCCACAGACGTAAATGTTTGTGGCTTACATACATTAATCAGATGTTAATTTGAACCATAACATTATCAATTTGCATTAATTGTCCAATGATTTTGCCGATACTATATAGTAGATGAATTATTTTTTGTTTCCAGAAAAAAGAGGAAAGGAAGTGATGGGTCATGACTAATTTTAATGTTAGCAGAAGTTCTGGAGTTCAGTACAAATCATTTTCCCCGACATCAAAAGCCAGTGCTCCGGATTGGGAAAGAATACCCCATAAAGGGATGGAACGTCCATCAGAAGCTGAGTTTAATGCCAAGATCGATGAATTGGCAAAGGGGCTGGCAGAAGCACGTCTGCAAAATGACAGCATTCAATACGAGAATCTGAGCCTGGAAGGAGATAAGTTGAGGGCGCAGTATATATCAGCTGTGTCACCAGACAGAAAGAGCATGGTGAAAGATGCTGCAGAAATAATGAAACAGGCAAAGGCAGGAAGAACAGACCCGGAAGCGTCAATGAATCTAATTGATTACATAAATAAAAAGGACGGTATAGAGGTGGTTCTTTCTGGTTCAGATTTACAACCAGATACATTTGAGATAAAGGAAAGTAAGATGGGACAGGCAGTAATGGGGTATGCCTCGGGGAACTGGCATTATGCAAATACACCCCAGGAGCAAGCCATGCAGCAAACTTTTCTCTCTCGTCTTAATAAGACCGAGGATCGATATTACAGACAATATGTGAATGGAGATATACAGGAAGTATCAAGTCATAAAAACATAGATTATACCGTATAGTATCTAACTAAGAAACAGGGACTTGCTCATGAGCAAATCCCGTTTTTTAATATTATATCTTTTTTGTTAATAGAATTACCTTGCCAGTGTCGCCGTAAACGTAAACCTCATCCCCATCCTCCAGCACGTCGGTAGCATTTCCAATTCCAAGCACTGCAGGAATGTTATATTCTCTGGCAACAATTGCGCTATGGGACAGAGGACCGCCTGTATCCGAGATAACCGCCGAAGCAAGAACAAACAGGGGAGTCCAGGAAGGATCTGTATAGCGGCAGAGCAGTATGTCACCGGACTGCATTTTATCAAACTCCTGTTGAGTCAGTATTTTCCGTACCCGGCCCCGGCATCGTCCACCATTCCCGGAAACACCAGACAGAGTATTCTGGTGACCCGCTTTTGTGCCAATGGAAAAGCCAGACCAAAGTACTTCATTTTTATGACGGTTGTTTTTTCTCACAGAAATCAATTCTTTAAGATCTGCTATGTTACCCGGTAATTCATAGACCTCATCTAAGGTGAGATATCGGATATCTTCCGCCTGTTCAAACAACTGGGGGAAACGCTTCGCCAGTTCAAATGCAGCCCTGCGGGCAAGGCCGTAGCACATTTCTATCATATAAAGGCTTTCTTCCCGATTCACGTGATAGGCTCTTATTTCTTCAATTTTGGTTTTTAACCGGTCTGCTTTCTTTTTACTAAACGTAGTTGTGATTTTTGTCATTATGTTTTGAAATTTGACAGGTGAGTCATCGTTTCTGCCGGAGCTTTGCAGCACCTTCAGCATGGAAAACAGGGAATCCAAATTTTCAAACCAGGATTCGGAGCCAAATGCGCAGTAGCTGCTGCTTGATTTCCAGCCGAATTCATTTAAGAAACTTTGTAGTTTTGCTTTAAAATCAGGCTGATTCTCCAGAAAATCCTGAATTGCCTGGGGATTGGTTCTGTCCAGTTCCATAAATAACTGTTCCAGCCCTGGGGTGCTTTGAATGTAAGCGGATAGTTTTTTTAGTTTCAGGTTAAGATCCCACGTTTTATAAGAAAGATTACTCAGCAAATCATATTCGCTCATATTTTTGTCAATTTTTTTTAGGTCATGAAGAATTAATTTTGATATCCCCACAGATGGGAAAATGTTGTAACGGAAACGGGTGTAAGCAAGCTCCTTAGACAATTCCATCAGTTCCATGATCTGCCGGATCAATGCTTTGACTGGTAATGCAGAAAGATCCGCTCTCTCTTTTGAGAACAATTCCTTCCTTATATTATGGAAAGAATCGTTTGTTCTGGCTGAATTGATTGAATAGTTATTAAAACTGCTCAGCAGGAACGGAATTTTTAACACCTTAGGTGAGATATGTATTTTTCCCGCAGACAGGGAAAGCAATCCATTATCAGCCATGGTCAGCTCACTTTCCACGGAAATGCCCAGTTCATGAAATACTTTATTTTTGGCTTCATCCACTATCAGGCATGGTTTCACATCAAGGGGATAGAGTGGGTTGGGGCAGTGTTCGATCCAGTTGTTTAATACGGCTCGCTGAGATTTTGTAAGCTGGATATCAGTGCTGTTTTTACGTTCAGCGTGGTGATTGGACGTGCCTGCAACAAATATAACCTGTTCTGGGAGATGGCCCATTCCATATCCTGTGGGCACTGAAAGTGCTGCTCTGTTTTTCTTCCCAGTTCAAATATTTCAATTGCCTGTTTATCCGTTAAACTAAATTCCCTCCGCTGCTGTGAAGATGTTTCTCTTTCTTCGGTTCCTTCTGCACTGTAGCAGACCATAATCTTTTTATCGCCTAATCGTTTCTCAACGATCTGCCTGTGATTTCTGTCGTACACATAGATGTCAGGAGTCACTTTCCCGGATACAATGGATTCGCCCAGTCCCCATGAGGCATTGAGCATCATCCTGCTTTTATTTTTACTAATAGGGTCAATTGTAAAAAGGACACCCGATATCTCACTGTTCACCATACGCTGAACCACTACCGATAACGAAATCTTTCCTGTATCGAAGTTCGTCTGCTTCCGGTAGGCTGTTGCCCGTGATGAGAAGAGTGATGCGAAACATTTTCTGACGGAAAGATAAAGCTGATCCAGTCCCTCTATGTTAAGATAAGTTTCCTGCTGTCCGGCAAAGCTTGCTTCCGGCAGGTCCTCTGCTGTTGCAGAGGAACGTACGGCAACTTTTGAATTGGCCCCCCAAAGCATGATAGTAGTCTGCAATTTCATCCTCCAGTTCCTTCCAAAGCTGACCTTTTGCAACTTCCTCACTGGTAAGGGTGTCACCTGATGAGGCAGAATTAAATCCATTGCGTTTCATATACTCATCAAAAGCATGGCTGGTAATGCTAAACCCTTCCGGAACTGGAAAACCGGCGTTAAACAATTCACCCAGATTCGCACCTTTACCGCCAGCAGCTAAGATGTCTTCCTTTCTTATTTCACTGAATTTCATAACATATTTCATAGATAAGGCCTCCTCTTTTTTTAACGTCTTGCCGGGTTTATATTTAAATGCCAGAAGAATGGATGCAGTACCTGACAGGGCAATTATAGTGATTCCTGCGATAAAATAATTTTCGGGAAAATGAAGTGTAAATTGAAATAATATGGCTCCCAGGCTGCCGCCTAAATTGCGTATGAGATGAGCCATACTGTTAACTCCTGCAGCATGGTGAACCGTCCTGTTTGCGGCATATCCTAAAAGTGCAGACATCAGGATACCGGAACCAAGTCCAAGTGCTGTAAGGGCAAATACAATAAATGATTTCATCAAAAGACTTCCTGCAAGGCAGGTGATCCAGCCAATAGCGATCATTTCCCGCTCTTTATGCTTTGCCGCTCCGCCAGCAACGCTGCCAATTCCCATGGCAAAAACAAATACAGTTAAAAGAGTACCGGACCGGTCAGGATTCATATGAAGGGTAAACTGCATAATGCCAGGGAGATAAGCCAGACAGATGTTATAGAATGCTCCCAGAAGAAAAATCTGCAGGCAGAGATTGCGGAGCAGGGAATCACTTAAAAATTCCTTTGGAAGTATGGCATTATCTTTTTGTGTGTCTTTTATTACAACAAGAAATAACAGCGCCATGCCTGCAAGAAGCAGGAAATACTGGCTGCGGTAAGCAAATTCAATACCTAAGGTCAGAAGCAGAATTGCTGTAATCATCAAAATGTGTCGCTGCAGCTTTAAGGGGGATTTAGTAAGCGGATCTGCTTTGGCAGAAATGTTTCGAAACACAAGTAAAAAGCTTATAATTTCAATGGGGAGTAAAATTATAAAAATAGTCTGCCAGGTTGCCAGTTGCGGAAGATATCCGCCTGCAAGACTGCCAAGACCATTGGTAATAATCTGCACAACTGCAAATGCAGCAAATATGGATGCATAGCTGCTTTTTTCAAATTGGTCTCCGATTATGCCATAAGTAGCCGGCACCACAATTCCCGCACCGATTCCCATAATGATTCTTGCAGCGATGAGCTGCAGCATGGAACTGCTGAAAGGGGCGGCGAGAGTGCCTATACCGAAAAGCAGAGATCCGGCAATGAAATTATTCTTATTACCAAATCGTTCACATAGACTGCTGGATAACAGGATTACTGCGGAAGATGCCAGAATATAGCTGACATGCACCCATGAATAAAAGGCAGTGGATTGAAATTGTCTGCTGATTGCAGGCAGTGCACTGCTGAAGTATGTCTGCATGACAGTTGACGCACCCATACAGAGAAGTAATCCCGTAAGTATGGTAATCTTTTTTGATAGCTTCATAATCGCACCCACCCCCTTTTTCTGGATTATAGCACTGTTCTGTGAAAATATCAAATAATATTCATAGCTTTAATAAAAAATATCAAATAAGATCCAGTATTAATTTTTGTATTTTTTCATACCAGAATGAAAAACCGTTGCCAATCATTTCTTTCTGCATGCATAATACAGCCAGTACGGCAACTGCGGAAGCAATCTCTTCCTCGGAAGCTTTCAGGAAATATCCTTTGCCAGCCCAGATATGTTTCAGTTTTTTAATAAAGTCCAGATTGTCCTGTGATGCATATGTGTCATTGTTCCAGACCATAGATTCTAAAAGACCGCTATATTCACTGGTGTAAAATTTGTTTGTAGAGGTTTTTTCCAGAAACACATTTGCCAGATCCGAAAAAAATGCCTGAGGTGTCTGATTTTCCTCGTCAATGATTGTCAGAATTTTCTGTCGTATTCTGTTGGTCTCATCCCGCAGGATTTCTTCGTAAAGAGCCTCTTTGTCTTTGTAGAAGGTGTAAAAGCCTCCCATGGAAATCCCGGCCTTTTTGGTAATCTCCTGTATTTTGCAGTTTTTAAACCCTTCCTCCATAAACATGAGAGAAGCGATGTTCTTTATTTTTCTCTTTAATTCTTCCCGTTCTTCCTCCGTGTAAGGTCGTCCCATGATGATTACCTCCTTTTCCAGCATGTAATTCTATATTAACTTGCCGCCTTAAATTCGTCAATATCAGATTTACTCTGATTAATTACCCAATAAATCGAAAACAAATTATTGATTTGTCGAATAGAATGAAGAAGATAAACCAAGAAAAAAAGGAAAAAAAGAAAAAATAAGTCGAAATGAAAATAAACAGGTCGAACAATGTATGGATTTTGCGCTTAAAAGACCAAATAAACAGGAAAAGTAGATTGACAAATGAAAAACTATAGGTTAATACATGTAGTATAAATAATCTCAGATCTGTATATTTATGAAAATTCTTAGATAAATCCAATGTTTAGTCAGTTAAAAGCTGTTTTAATGCCGATGTTCACTCAAAATACTATGGAACAGTTTGCTTCAACTAACTAATAATGGATCGAGAAAGGGGCGGGAATATGAATGAGATTTACTATTGGTCTCCTGGAGTACAGTTTTATGTAAAGGAAGAGGAACTTTACGTGGAACGGTTTCGATACGGCAGACAGGCGGCTCAGTTTTTTCCAGAGTTTTATTATATGGCCCAGAATGGAGCTGGAACCGATGATCTGGAAAAGAGGTTTGAGACAGACAACAAGAGTCTGCTGAAAAATTTAATACAGGATTTTATTAAAAAGAAAATTTTGGTATGTTCAGTAATCACACCAAAGGAACTGTTTCATAGTCAGACAAGGCTGTTTGAGAATGATTATCCGGAAACCATTCGATTTGTCAAGGAGGAATTGGAAGAGTTTAAAAAGGAGCAGTCAGGACGGGAGCTTGTAAAAGACGGGTTGACCTATATTTTAAAGGATTCCTATTATTGCAATGACATAATTTACCGTGAAACAGTTCGGAAATTTTCAAAGAAACCCATTACATATCATTCTTTTTCAAGAATATTGGGGGCTTTGCAAAACAGGGAGGACAGAAAGGGAACCAGATATTATCCCAGTGCGGGCGGGTTGTACCCGGTTGATGTCTATGTGCTTGTAAAACCCGGCAGAGTGGAAGGAGTGGAACAGGGATTATATTATTATAACCCCGTAATAAATGGAATTACCTTAGTTGATAAGGGAGAAAACATCACGGATAAGTCTCAGTTTATCACCAATCAGGAGATTTTTTCGGGCTCAGCATTTACCATATATTTTCTGTACAACGCCAGATGCAGCATGCCAAAATACAGCGGTATGGGTTACTATTACGGGATTTTGGATTGCGGGATTATGACAGGCCTTATTACCCGGATCAGCGAAGAGGAGGGAATTGGGACCTGTTCCATTGGAGATATGTTATATGGGAAAATAGAATCCTGTTTTCATTTAAACAAGAGTCAGTTATTTCTGCATTCCATGGAGTGCGGTTACAAGGATGAAGCTGAGAGTGAGCAGCCAAAGGAGAAATAATATGAGCTTTAAGCCCCTGCATAATATGCCGTCTCCGGAACAGTTAAGAGAGGAATGTCCGGTTTCTTGTAAGCTTGCCGCCAGGAAGCTGGAAAGAGACAGGGAACTAGCTGCAGTGATCCAGAATCAGACCAATAAATTTCTGGTTATTGTCGGCCCATGTTCCGCAAGTAACGAGGATGCCGTATGTGATTACGCAAGCCGCTTGTCAAAAGTCAATCAGAAATTAAATCAAAAGCTTTTTTATTATTCCGCGGATCTATACAGCCAAACCAAGAACCAATGGATACGGTTATAAAGGAATTCTTCATTATCCCGAGACCAGTACCCATTCTGATCTTGTTAAAGGTTTGAGAGCGGCAAGAAATCTTCATTTAAGGGTTGCCGGGGAATCAGGTCTGACAACGGCTGATGAACTTCTTTATCCGGAAGCTTTTGCTTATTTTCAGGATATTGTAAGCTATCTGGCCATAGGAGCACGGTCTGTAGAAGATCAGCAGCACCGCTTTGTTTCCAGTGGAGTGGATTGCCCCGTTGGTATGAAAAATCCCACAAACGGAAATCCAGATACTTTATTCTATTCGATTTTTGCGGCTCAGCATGGACATAAATTCATATACAGAGACAGAGAGGTAAAGAGTTCTGGAAATCCTCTGGCCCATGCCATTATCAGAGGGTACGAAAATATTATGGGAGAATATGTACCCAACTACCAATACGAGCAACTGTTAAAAATAGGGGAGAGATATAGAAAACAAAAACTTAAAAATCCCTTTATCATTTGTGATGTGAACCATGCGAACTCAGGAAAGGATTACTCCAGGGAGCCAATGATTATTTATGATGTACTGGAAAGCCGGAGAAGATCAGAAGAGATTCGGATGATAGTCAGGGGGGTAATGATAGAAAGTTTTATTGAAGCAGGAAGGCAGGAGATTTCCGGAACTGTGTATGGAAAGTCGGTTACCGATGGATGCCTTGGCTGGAATGAGACAGAAGAACTGTTGCATTACATAGCTGAACACGTATGAGAATTTGAAATAAAAGGGGGAAGCATCTATGAAATCACATTTACGCGGAAAGAGTATTACGATAAAAGCACCGTTTCACACATTGCCTGATTACATGGAAAGAGCCAGGGATGACGGTTATATTGTTTTTTGCTGACAGAAAGGGAGAAGAATCCAGACTGAGATTTAAAGAGATCAGAAAGAAAGCAAAACAGCTGGGGTGTGTTATGTTAGAAATGGGAATGAAAAAAGGGGATAAGCTGGTGTTTCAGATCAGTGATCCCCAATCCTTTATCATTTCTTTCTGGGCATGCCTTTATACCGGTATTATTGCAGTACCTATAACAACTGCAGCAGAAATAAAAACAGCGAATATTAATAAAAAGCTGGAAGCTGTTCTGGAAAAGCTTGAATGGCCCCGGCTGATTCTGGAAGAAGAACTGCTGTGTACTCTTGGGGAAGATGTGAAAGCACGGGGAAATATCCTGATTTATGAGGAAATGAAAAAGCAGGCAGAAAGCAGCATTCTTTTGTTTTGTCCGGAGCAGATTACTGGAGAAGATACGGCATATATCCAGTTTTCATCGGGAAGCACCAATTCGCCAAAAGGTGTGGTATTAAAGCACAGCAATATTATTTACAATGTGGAACAGATTGGCAGACGGCTGAATCTGACAGAAAAAGATGTTTCCGAAAGCTGGATGCCTCTGACTCATGATATGGGGCTTGTAGGATTTCATATAACGACTTTCTGCAGAGGTATGAATCAAATTATTCTATCTCCCATGAATTTCATAAAAAATCCAACCTACTTTTATCAAAAAGTAAAGGAATATAAGACTACAATTATGGGTATGCCCAATTTTGCCTTTGACTGGTCTGTAAAAATGGTAAAAGAAAAGCATTTGAGGACTCTGGATCTTTCCAGCATCCGTGCAGTTTTAAATGGTGCAGAGCCCATTAATATTCACTCCATACAAAGGTTTAACGAGAGGTTTGCTGCCTGTGGGCTTGATCCCAATGCAATGCTTCCGGTATATGGGATGGCAGAGGCATGCATTGGTGTAACCATCCCCCACTGCGGCGACCGTCTGGTTGAGGTGAAAAAAAGTCCGGCAGAAAAGAAAGGTTATGTTGCTGTGGGAGAACCCTTGGATGGAATCGATGTGAAAATAACAGATGAAAATGAAGAGATACTGGAGGATGGTCAGATTGGAGATATATTGATTCATGGTCCCAACTTAACCTGTGGTTATTACGACAGTGCCCTTATCAATGAGGAAAGTTTTTCAAACGGCTATTTAAAAACCGGAGATATGGGCTTTATCAAGAATGGAAGGCTCTTTATTACCGGCAGAAAAAAAGATATGTTTTTTATTAACGGACAAAACTGCTATCTCAGTGATCTGGATATTGTTCTTTCAGAGAGTGGAATCAAAGACTGTGCTGCCGTTTATGACGATGAGGAAAATGAATTAATTGTTTTTGTCAAGCATCTGGGGATAGGGGAAAAGGCTCTGGAGACAGAGAGAAAAATAAAAGAGGTGGTTCAGAGAACGTTCCAGATCTCTGTCCGGTCTGTATTAACTGTTAACAATATTCCGAAGACCACAAGTGGTAAGGTGCAACGATATCATTTGCTGAATGATTACAGAAAAACATTTAAAAACAACGAGATCATCTGGGGAAAGAGAGAAGAAGGTTCCACTATAAGTGAGCCTCTCGCCCGGATGTGGAGGCAGATCCTTGATGCGGAACCAGCAGATACCAACAGTTTTTTTGATCTGGGGGGGGAGATTCCATTAAACTGATTGCTTTGTTAAGTGAGATAGAAGAGACCTTTGGAGTAGAGATTGAAGTAGAAGATTTCTTAAAGCAACCTTATTTTACCTATTTGAACACCTGTGTTTCAGAGAAAAAGGACACGGTGAGAAATGATGCAGCAGATAAAAAAATCAGGGAGTTGCCAGATACCATACCGGCAACAGAACTTCAGAAAGCTTATCTGATTGGGCGTGAAGAGGGAATTGCTACAAAGGTATTGTATGAATTATCAACTTCATGGGAGATTGACCGGCTGGAAAAGGCAGTAAACTGCATGATAAGGAGTCAGCCTGCCCTTCGTCTGCGAATATCCAGAGAGGGGGTTATGCACGCAGATAAAACCGGGGACTGGTACTGCATAAAAACAATGGATCTCTCCCATATGACAGAGGAAGAAAAAGCAAATGCACTGGATCAGGAGTTTGAACTTCAGAAAAGAAAGGTATTTGATACCGAAAAAGAACCGCTTTTTACCATTCAGGCCATAAAGATGAGAGCAGGTGACACGCGGCTGCTGATTCAGATGGATATGCTGATTGCGGATGGAATGAGTCTGAAGCTTTTCGTAGATGGAATTGCAGACTATTACCAACATGAGAATCAGAGCGATCAGGAAGATCCGCGTTTTTTCCTTTACTGTCTGGAGAAGCAGGAGGAAAAACATTCCAGGCAATACAACAAAGACAGGATGTACTGGCTGGACAGACTGGAACAATTTCCATCAGCGCCTCCATTAGCTGTAAATCATATTCCCCAGGAAAATACTCAGGGATTTGGGCGAAAGACCGTTACAATTGACAAACCCAGCTGGGACAAGATAAAAGAGGAATTGAAGAAATATTCTGTCACACCTTCTGTTCTTATTATGAGCCTGTATGCAAAGATATTGGGTTTATACAGCGGTTCCAGCCGGTTTACATTGAATGTTCCTGTGTTTAACAGAAAGAGCACCCGTGGAATGATAGATGCAATCGGAGATTTCACGTCTGTTTTACTGCTTGACATAGATTTGTCCAGGGAGAACCTGTTGGATCTTTGCACCAGCGTACAAAAAAAAAACATGCTGGAAGCATTGATGCATAAGTCCTTTGACGGAATCGAATTTATGCGGGAGATTGCAAAGGTAAGGGGAACGAAAGAAGCCAGCTTTCCAGTTGTGTTTACATCCTTGCTTTCTGATGCTTTTGAATTGAATCTGGATAAAATCGGACGTATGGTCAGAGGTTATAGCCAGACTTCCCAGGTGGAGCTGGATTGTCAGGCTTATGAGGAAAAAGGTTCTCTTGTAATAAACTGGGACTACAAAAAAGGGGTATTTGAGGGTAACATTCTGGAACGTATGTTTTCTTTGTTTTATTATGACCTGGCAGGACTTTGTACAGACACCGGATTCTCCTCTGGAATCTCAGACAGAGGCTTTCTTAAGAGGCTGCTGCATCAGGATATCGAAATGATCCATGCTTACAATACCACAGAAGAAGACATTCCTTATGTCAGTTTAAATCAACTTCTGATCCAGGCATATGGGAAATACAAAGATAAGGCTATTTTATCCTGTGGAGAAAAAACCATGAGCTATGAACGTTTGTGGGAGAAATCAGGCAGGGTGAAAAATTATTTAAAAATGAAAGGTGTAAAGGCAGGAAGTAACGTAGCAGTAATCGGAACACGGGATTTTGATACTGTGATCAACATTCTGGGAGTAATCCGCAGCGGAGCTGCCTATATTCCAATTGATGAAATCCAGCCTGAGGAAAGACGAAAGCTGATTCTGGAAAAAAGCAGCAGCTCTGTGATTCTTGAACGTAATATGGATTATACCCATTTTGAAGATGATGGGGAACAAGAAGAACCAGTCAGTTCTCCAGACGATATTGCATATATTATATTTACTTCAGGCAGTACAGGACAGCCCAAGGGAGTCTACGTAAAACACGGCGCCGTCGTAAACACAATACTGGATATTAACAGAAAGTTCCAAGTATCAGATCAGGATGTAATTGCCTGTGTCTCTTCGATTGGCTTTGATTTGTCGGTATATGATATTTTTGGTGCCCTGATTTCAGGAGCTGAGCTGGCCCTGATACCGGATGTTCATGATACAGAGCAGATGATGACGATTCTTTCTGAAAGAGGAGTTACTGTATGGAATTCCGTACCGGCACTGTTTCAGATGCTGACAGATTGTCTGAAGAATGACAGATCAGAAAGTGAAGAGTATTTTGACGATTATTTGGAAAGCGGTGATACTTTCCGCCGCCTGCTTTCTCTTAAGCTGGTTATGTTAAGCGGCGACTGGATTCCAAAGAATCTGATACAGGAGGCGTACGGGTATTTTGAAAATTGCCGTATGATAAGCCTGGGTGGAGCCACAGAAGCGTCAGTCTGGTCTATTTATTATGACATTAAGGAGGTAAAGAATCAGTGGACCTCCATTCCTTACGGCTATCCTCTGGCCAATCAGAACATATATTTACTGGACGAAGTCGATGATTTTGTGCCTGTCGGTGTAAAAGGGCAGATATGCATCGGCGGAATCGGCGTGGCAGAAGGCTATTATCAGGATCAAGAAAAAACAGATGCAGCATTTTGTAAAAAAGAGGGACTGGGAAGAATATACCATACTGGTGATTATGGAGTGTTTTCAGAAGAGGGCTGCATTCTCTTTCTGGGAAGAAAAGATGGGCAGATAAAAATCAATGGGTTCCGAATCGAACTGGGAGAGATTGAAAATGCTATCAAAGGGCTGCCTTACGTCAGCAACGCAGCCGCCCTTGTTCATGAATATAAAAGCGGAGTTAAATCCGTCTGTGCTTATGTTTGTACCAGTGAAACGATTAGTGAACGCAAAGTAAGAGATGATTTAAGCAGCATTCTCCCATATTATATGATTCCTTCCACCGTTGTTTTTCTGGAGAGGATACCGCTGACCGGAAACGGAAAGCTGGATAGAAAAAGTCTGCCTGTCATTAAAGAGCCCGGAGAGCTTATGGACCGGGAACCACAAACTCAGACGCAAAAGGATCTTTATGAGATCTGGAAGAAATATTTAAAAACAGATCATTTATCCGTCAGCAGGCCGTTTATGGAATTGGGAGGAGATTCCCTGACCATGATCTCGGTGGTTCATGAAATTAAATCGAAATTTGGTTTAGAGGTTCCATTTCGGGAATTTATGATGGGTGGGTCCATAGAAAGTATTGCAGAATTTATTGAAAGCAGCAGGAAGAAGGGCGCAGCAGGTTTAAGGGAATACACGGCTGTTACAGGAAAACAGAGGAAAAATATGACTGCTTTCCGTTAACAGATATCCAGAAGTCATATTTGGTAGGAAGAAGCAGCGGGTTAAAAATGGGGGGCGTTTCCACTCATGCTTATTATGAGGTTGAAAATGATTTTGATATTCCCCGTCTGACCAGAAGTTTAAATAAAGTGATCTGCGCAAATCCCATGTTAAGAGCAGTGGTCAATACAGATGGTACCCAACAAATTTTAGAAAATCCGGGCTGGTTTGAGATAAAAGAACTGGATTTAACCCGGTTGACCTCAGAAGAAAAAGAGGAAATTCTGGGAAAGGCGAGGGAAGAATATTCCCATAAAGTCTTTGAACAGAATAAGTTTCCACTGTTTGATTTTCTTGCGTATCGTCTGGCAGAAGACAGGGTAAGGCTGCTGGCAGGCTTTGATTTACTGATTGCCGATGGAATCAGCATGAGAATCCTGATCAGAGAGGTTATGAGACTGTATGAGGATGAACATATCGTCCTCAGTGAGAATACCTTTACATTCCGTGACTACATACTTTCCGTAGAGGAAATGAAAAAAAGTCCCTATTATAAAACAGCAGAAGACTATTGGAAAAAACAGGCGGAATGCTTTTCAGGAGCGCCGGATCTTCCAATGATTCAGACCCCGGACGAAATTGAGAAACCGGTATTTCGCAGACTGATTCATAAAATATCCACTGAAAAATGGCAGGCTCTGAAAGAAAAAATAAAGGGGCATTCTTTCACTGCATCCACATTTCTCATGACACTATATGGCAGAATTCTTGCCGCTTACAGCAATCGAAATACCGTTACCTTAAACGTCACAGTATTTACGAGGTTTCCATTTCACCAGGCAGTAAAAAACATGATTGGAGATTTTACATCTGTCATGCTTTTGGATATCAACGGCGAGTCTGTAGAATTGTGGGAAGAGTGCTTAAACGTACAGAGGAAGATCACCGAGAACTTAGAGCACATGGAATACGATGGAGTAAGTGTAATCAGAGAGGTTTCCAAAAGGCAGAATCGGGTGGGGGGAACTTTTATTTCCTTTCGTTTTTACAGGTATGATCTTTGAGAATGAGGACGGAATCAGTCTGGAAAATATGGGTAAACTGGTGTACAGCGTAAGCCAGACATCTCAGGTTTATCTGGATTGCCAGGTAATGACAGGCAGTGACGGACTTAGTATTACCTGGGATTATGCACAGCAGTTATTTGACCCGGTTATGATGGAGCGGATGTTTGAACGTTTTACCGCTATTATTGAAGCAGCTGGTGAGGGAAGCATGCTTTCAGAGAGAGAGTCAGCATTTGTGGATCAATATAATCAGACGGATTGTGATATGGAATCCATAACGCTGACAGAGGCATTTGAAAAACAGGTCCTTTTAAGGGGAGACCATATCGCACTGGTCACCGGGGAAGGAACTTATACGTATCAGATGATCAACGATATGGCTGAAAAAATGGCAGCAGGATTAAAAAGAAGAGGGCTAAGAAATGGGGATAAGGCTGCAGTATACGAATACAGGAATGCGCAGACAATAGCTGCAATTCTTGCGGTTTTAAAATGTGGGGGTGTCTACGTTCCCATCAGCCCGGGTATTCCGGAGAACCGGAAAGAATATATTCTGGAGAACAGTGGCAGTAAGCTGGAAATTACGGCTGATCTGGCTGAAGAACTTAAGCAGGAATCAGGCTGCTTACATAAGGAAATCGAAACAGAGGCAGATGACACTGCTTATATCATCTATACATCAGGCAGCACTGGTGTTCCAAAGGGGGGTTGTGATCACACACCGGGAGGCTATGAATACCATTTTGGATGTAAACAGAAGGTTTGAAATTACGGAAAATGATAGAATATTTGGAGTATCCTCTTTTACTTTTGATTTATCCGTATATGATATTTTCGGAACCTTTGCGGCAGGTGCAGCTTTGATTCTGGCCGGGGATAATAAAAATACGGAAGAACTAAACCGGCTTGTCAGTGAGGAGGAAGTCACTGTATGGAATTCCGTACCTGCACTTTTTGAACTCCTATTATCCGTCAGAGAAACGGCTGAAGAAAACTACTTCGATGAGATTAATCAGGAACTGGAGGTAAAGTTTGAACAGACAGAATCCTTACGGATTGTCATGCTCAGTGGAGATTATATACCAGTGGATTTACCGGACCGGATCAGAAACAGGTATGAAAACGCCAGAGTAATCAGTCTTGGCGGCGCGACAGAAGGGTCCATCTGGTCCATTTACTATCCGGTTAATAGGGTAGAACCCACATGGACGACCATACCATATGGATATCCGCTGGGAAACCAGAAGCTTTATATCCTGAATGACAACCAGAAAATCTGTCCCATTGGTGTTCCGGGAGAGATTGTCATTGGCGGAGCAGGAGTAGCACAGGGGTACTGCAATGACCCGGAAAAAACCTCCCGATCATTTCTTGAGACTGCGTCTCTTGGAAGAATATACAGGACCGGAGATATGGGAGTATTGACTGAAAAAGGGTATATTGATTTCCTGGGAAGAAGAGACAATCAGGTGAAAATAAATGGCTACCGGGTGGAATTAGGCGAAATTGAATCAGCCATGCTCCGCTTTGAGGGTGTGAAACGTGCAGTGGGCACAGTCAGTGCAGACAATAGAAACAGGCTGATTGCATGCTTTACTTCAGATGAAAAAATACCTGTTGAACGGATCCGTGAATTTCTTACTGATAAGCTGCCTTATTATATGATGCCTGCTCTGATCAGACAAATTGAAACCATTCCTCTTACTGCTAACGGGAAAATAGATAGAAAACAGCTGAGCTATATGGACAAGCTGCCTGATGAACGAATCGTTCTTGCTCCGGAAACTGAAAATCAAAAAATTCTGTATCAGTACTTTAAAGAGGTTCTGGGGGTGGATCAGTTCAGTATAAAAGATAATTTCTTTGAACTGGGAGGCGACTCCATGAAAGGCATTTCTCTTTATAATAAAATCAATGAAGTATTTGAGGCGGATATGAACCTGATCTTCCGGTATCAGACAGTGGAAGCCCTTGCAGCCAGACTTATAAAGAGAAAATCTGATTATAAGGAGGAGCGGCTTAAGCAGTTTAAGCAGCAATATGTCGCCGCAGCAGATACGCTGGATGCGCAGAAAAAACTGGCTGAAGATTATAATACCTATCTTAACAATGCCGAAAAAAAATTAAAAACCTTTAAGACCAGGGGCAGCAAAGATTATAAAGCTGTATTACTGACAGGGGGAACCGGATATTTAGGAGCCAATTTAATGGAAACCCTGCTTACCACCACAGATACGTTAATATTTGCGCTGGTCAGAGGTGATGACTACATAAACCGCCTGAAGGAGAATCTGATCTTTTACTTTGGTGAAGCGTTCTACTCCAGGTACAGGAATCGGATCGTGGCGTTTCAGGGAGATTTGTCCCAGGAAATGCTGGGGCAGAAAAAGGATGGATACGAAAGTCTGTGCCATACGGTAGATGCAGTATTTCATTGCGCTGGTAAAGTGGAACATTTTGGAAAGTATGAGGATTTTTACAGAAGCAATGTTAAAAGTGTGGAAAATCTTCTGAAATTCAGCATGGAAGGAAAACAAAAAGAACTGTGTCATATGTCCACAACCAGAGTGATGGAATCCATAGAAAGCAATGATATAGAAGTTCTGTTCCATGAGGATTACAAGGGAATTAACGGGAATGCGGAAGAATTATACGTAAGGTCAAAAAAAGAGGCGGAAGACTTAATAGAAGAATACCGGAAAAAGGGAGCTTTAGTCAAAATCTTTAGAATCGGTACCATTGTATTTGACGCCAGAAACGGGAAATTCCAGAGAAATATTGATTTTAATTCATTTTATCTGATCATGCAGGCGTTTTTTGAACTGGGTGCCATGCCAAATGTGGATGCTACTCTTTTGGATTTTACATTTGTGGATGAGTGCAGCAGAGCCATTGTAAAACTGGCAATGGAAAAAGAGGTGAAGAATGGAATTTATCATATCTATAACGAGAATAAGCTTGGGATGTATGAATTCTATGATAAATTAAAGCATGCAGGAATGAAGGAAAATCTGGAAATTATGGAATTTGGCCAATTTTTCGATTTTGTATACGACAGTTATAAAAAAGAGTCCCTGGAAGACTGTATTAATACACTTCTGCTTCATTCCAGCGCATATATGTCTCTGGAAGGAGCGATGCGTGTCATTGTTAATGACTATACCAGAGGCATTTTGGAGTCTATGGGATTTAAGTGGTCAAGAGTAAGTGAAGAACATATCAGAGGCATGTTGGAATATGGCAAGAAAATCGGATTTTTTAAGAAGGAGGTGATCGTATGAGGCTGAAAAATTTTATAGACCACATGAATGCGGTTCATAGCAGCGCTAAGGAATATTACCAGGATATGAATTACGATATTGTGCCGGGGCTCAATGGAACCAATCATGCACGCTGGATGAATGTAGGTTATTGGAAACATGCAGCCTATTATAATCAGGCGTGTGAGAAGCTGGCCATGCTATTAAGCAGAGCGGGAAAATTTAGTGAGTCGGATTCCGTTTTGGATGTGGGCTGCGGAAGCGGAGAGCAGGATTTTTTCTGGAGCAGAAAATATCCGGGAATATCCATCACAGCCATGGATTTGTTGGAAAAGCATATTGAAGAAGCCATTGTACGGCAAAAAAATGAGGAAGGCACATCCATTCGGTTCATGGCTGGAACAGCAAGCAGGCTTCCCTTTGACAACGAATCATTTCATAAAGTTTCTGCACTGGACTGCGCCTACCATTTTGACACCAGAGAAGATTTCTTCCGTGAGGCTCATCGTGTGCTGAAAAAGGGAGGAGTATTAACTGCTACGGATATGCTTCCTGAAAAGCAGACGAAAAAAAAGTACTTTTGGCAGAAAAAATGGCGGGAAGGGCTGTTTATACCGGAAGAAAACATGTATGACATTAACTGCTATGTAAAGAAATTAAAGGCAGCTGGTTTTTCCCAGATTAAAGTAAAGCACATTGGGCATGAGGTATTTACAGGACTTGCGTGGTATTTTCTTTCCCGTTTCCTGATGCCCCATAAACCCATTGAGCAAATAAAGATACGTATCGGAAGAGTTAGCTTTTTTAGCAGTTTTTATCCTAAAATATGGGGGATTCTGTTTGGAACTCCGGATTATGTTCTGGTTACTGCTGTTAAAAATGGGAAAGAGGAGGGAACGGTTTGATTTATTCAGTTGGTACAAATTTTGATCTGGAGCTTTTGGATGTCATTAAAAAATATGACACCAAAAATGAAATTAAGTCTGTATTTGGAAAATTGAAAATTGATGATTTTGGGGGAGGACGATGTTCCATGGTGCTTCCTGATGTGAGCTGGAAGGAGTTAGAGCAGTATATTGCCCAGTGTCATAAGCAGGACATTCAGTTTAATTATCTGATAAATCCAATGTGTTATGGAAGTCATGAAATGGAACGAGATTATAATAAGAAACTGGATAAATATTTAGACAGACTTTCCAAGATAGGTGTGGACATTATTACTACGAATTCTCCTTACATGCTGGAAAGCATCAGGAAACGATTTCCTCATTTTAAAGTAACCATAGGTCTTTATGCACTGGTGGACTCACTTCAGAAAGTGAAATACTGGCAGGATCTGGGGGCAGATGAAATCACGCTGAATGATAATTTTATGAGAAATTTTAATAAGCTGGAAAATCTTTTACTGGTCACAAAAGGAACAGGATTAAAGCTTCGGCTTATAGCCAATAACATATGCCTCCATGACTGCCCTTACAGTGTGAGCCATGGCAACTCTCAGTCACATGCCAGTGAAAAAGGCAGTTCCTCTGCTGGTTTTAGTGTAGACTATTGCATGCTCAAATGCACAATGACCCGTTTGGGAGACCCCTCACAATTCATCAAATCCGCGTGGATCAGACCGGAGGATATTGTTCATTACGAGGCTCTTATGGAAAAGACGGGAAATTATGATTTTTCCATCAAATTACTTGACAGAACAAGAACTACAGAGTTTCTGGAACAGGTAATTAAGGCTTATACGCAGCGAAGTTATGATGGCAATTTCCTTGATATTGTAAATCTTCCATCAACCAAAGCAATTAAAAATATTGACATGAAAGGGGTTATACCAAAAGCATCCCAGTTCAACATTCAGGGCCTTATGCAGTATAAGGACATTTTCAATATCCCTGATGTATATATGGACAATAAAGCGTTGGATGGTTTTTTGATGAAATTTGTAAATGGTGAGTTTACCTGCGGAGATCACGTATGCAGAGAAGTTGTGGCTGACAGCAGAGTAGAGTGTAATTACTGCTTTCAGTGGTCAAAAAAGGCAATCCGCAGTTCTAACGAGGATATAAAGGCATGGAAAGGAAAAGCAGATTCCATTCTTGGACAACTAAATTCAGGAGATTTTTACAAATTATTCTAGAAGGGGGAGGAGAAACATGGAAAGAGCGTATCATTTATGGAACCCGTTTACGGATCTGGAGGAATTTCTGCCTTATAAGGATGTAGGCCCTATGACTATAGTCAGAGGAGAAGGCCCTTTTGTTTATAACGAAGCCGGAAAAAAGTTTATCAATGCCAGTGGTTCTTTATGGAATGTAGCAGTTGGACATGGAAGAGAGGAGCTTGCAGATATAGCATTCGAACAGATGAAAAAACTCTGCTATTCATCCTGTTTTCGCCAGACTCATCCAAAGGCTTGCGAGCTTGCAGATTGTTTGTGTGCGCTGACTGGGAATTACTATGATAAAGTTTATCTGGGAAGCAATGGTTCGGAAGCAGTTGAAACGGCTCTTAAGTTGACGAGGCAGTTTTTTCGCCAGAGTAAGGCAGAAGAGAAACGGGGGAAATATAAAATTCTCTCCTTTAAAGGCTGTTATCACGGAGTAAGCTATGGAGCCATAGGTCTGTCTGGGGATGAGATCAATGAAAAGCTGTATGCGCCGCTGCCGGGAGGACTTTTGCAGGTGGAACCGCCTTATTCCTATCACGGGGCATATGGAACCAAAAACCAGGCGGAATGTGAATTGAAATGTCTGGAAGAAATCCAAAGAGTGATCGAGAGAGAAGGACCTGATACAATGGCTGCCTTTATTGCCGAGCCGGTTATGGGAGAAAGAGGAATTATAACAATCAGTGACAGCTTTTTTGATACTCTGATGGAACTGTTAGACCGGTATGACATGCTGATGATTGCAGATGAAGTGACCACAGGATTTGGCAGAACAGGAGAACTTTTCGCCACAGACAGGTGGCGAAAACGGCCGGATATCCTCTGTCTCGGCAAGGGAATCAGCAGCGGTTATCTCCCGGTTTCCGCCGTATTGGCAACAAAAGAAGTTTATGAGAATTTTAAAGGTGAGGATCACTATTTTCAGCATGGAAGTACTTCCAGCGGAAATCCCGTATGCAGTGCAGTGGCTCTTGGTAATATTGATATTATTCTTCGTGAGAATCTGGTAGAGAACTCCAGGAAAACCGGAGAATATTTAATGGGAAAAATAAGGAGTCTGATGGAAGAGAGACCTGTGTTAGGTGAGGTCCGGGGACGTGGTCTTATGATCGGTATGGAGCTTGTTAAGGACCGGGTTTCCAGAGAACCGTTAAGCGAGTCTGAGATGTTTGAAATAGTTGCTGACTGTGCTTCCTTGGGAGTGATTGTTTATTATAACAGAAATGTGATTGCGCTGTTTCCGCCTCTTATTATTACAAAAGATATTGCAGATCATATTTATTCTGCATTAAAGACAGCATTGGATACTGGTCAGAAAGAAGAGATTCTGAAAAGAAGAGGTTATTAAAAGAGTTAGTTACTTCTAAACTGAGAACAGCCAATTCATAAGTGAAAGGGGAAGAGGAAGTTGAATTTATTTTGTATCCCCTGTGCTGGCGGTAGTGCGGTCATGTTTAAAAAAATACAGGATCTGCTGCTTCGAAATGTAACGGTAAGGCCAATGGAACTGGCTGGCAGAGGCAGCCGTTTTGCGGAAGAACCTTATGCAGATGTGAGCTGCGCTGTGAATGATTTATATCAGAAAATCAGTGGCTGGATTGACCAGGAGGACTACTGTATCATGGGCTTTAGTATGGGCGGGATTCTTACCTTTGAATTGTGCAGAAAGATTGGGCAAATGGGGAGAAAACTTCCTTCGGGAGTTTTTTTCCTGGGAGTAGAGCCACCCCACATTAAATCCGGGACAGAATATTACAAGCTGGATGATAGGGAATTCAGACAGGCAATGATCTCCATAGGCGGAATACCAGAGGAAGTATCACAATGTGAGGAACTGTTTGACCTATACTTACCTGCCTTAAGAGCGGATTTTCAGCTTTGTGAGTCATACTGTTTCACTGGGCAGATCATTAAATTTGATTTTAATTTTTATTTGATTAATGGCTTAAATGATTCAATCAGCCGCTGCGTTTTGGATCAGTGGGCATGGTATTGCAAAAAGTGCCAATTGGATTTTGTACCAGGTGTTCATTTTTTTATAAATACCAATACATCAGAAACCTGCCGTTGCATTAACAAAGGCTTAAAGGAAATATTAAATTGTTGATTGTATGATATAAACTCAAAGAAATCACAGCAGGGGATAGGTATGGTATTTGTCAATTGTATGGATATAACAGAGTGCAAAAATGAACTTTACGAGAAAGCCATTCATATAGTTTCGGAAGAAAGGAGGAAAAAGTCAGAATGTTATCATTATGTAGATGATTCCAAAAGGTGTATTTGTGCTGGCTTATTACTTCAATATGGATTTTATCACAAAGTTGGTCAATTAAGTGAAATTGAAATCACGTACAATGAATTTGGAAAGCCATTTATAAAAAACAGGAAAGAATTTAAATATAACATAACGCATTCTGGGAAGTGGGTGGCAATTGTATATGGTACCACTGAGGTCGGAATAGATGTTGAGAAAATTCAGGAAGGCAGAGAAGAGTTAGTGGATTTTTGTTTCTCTGAAGAAGAAAGATTAACAATTTATAATCACATAGAAAAAGAAGAACGGATAAAACAGTTTACAAAACTATGGACTATGAAAGAAAGTTATATAAAATTTCTTGGAACAGGACTTTCAACAGGTCTGAAATCATTTTCTGTAGATTCTACGGAAGGATTGATAACCAGTAACGATGGTAAGTTAAAAAAGGATTTAAGAATAAGAAGTTACCAATTTGCTACAGATTATTATCTATCTGTATGCAGTACGGAGGATGAGATTTGCATCCATAACGTTTCGTTGAAAGAGGTAGTAAACTTATTAGAATGCATGTAAATTCCGAAGAATCTGCCTTTCATGGTATAATCAGATATGCTAATACTTAGTTACACTACAAAAAATTATAGCAGTATACCGTATAGTATCAGATTAAGAATCCGGGACTTGCTCATGAGCGAATCCCGGTATATTCAATCCTTATTTTCTGAATATGTCAATAGCATGACTTGTTACACCAAGTAAATCTGTCTGCGGCAACATAATGTAGCCGAGTTACAGGAAATATGGACATCAAATCATCAATATATTCTTTGCGGACAAGTTCAAACAAATCTTTTGGCTCTGATTTGGCGGCAAATGTCTGTGAATCAATTAATCCTTGTTCAATATATTGAAGAACATTGATATTTCCACGATTGAAACCTTCGTCAAGCAGACAACCATCGGATATGACGTAGGCGGCAAAAACGATACCACCCGGTTTGGTTACACGTATCGCTTCACTCAGAGCTTGTTGTTTGTCCTCTTTTGTGTAAAGATGGTATAACGGTCCTAACAGCAGAGTAATATTATATTCATTGTCTGGGTATGCCGATAACTCCATAGCGTTGCCTTGTGTAATAGTTATATTTTCATTTATTTTAGTGTTTTGCTTGAAAATTTCTATATTGTGTTCAACCAATTCCACTGCGTCAACTTTATAACCCTCTTGTGCCAACGCATGGGAATACCGACCAGTACCAGCACCAATTTCGAGCACATGATTACCGGTTTTTATGTATTTCTCGATATATTTCATTGTGGTAAGGAATTCTACTGACCCATGTTTTGGAACAAGGCGGCTATCTTCATCATAATTGTTGTAATGGTTAATTAAATAATGGTTTACATTCATATTGTACCCCCTCTGTTCCAATCTGGTTTGTATTGTCTAACAAAAGCTGTTAGAATGTTTGTTACCATCTTTTCAGCCTCATCTCTATTAAATGCTATTTTTTTTGTTGCAGCTAGAACAGCTATGCCATGTGCATAAAAAAATAAGTCTAAAAATATGATTTTTGATTGTTCTAATTCTACGCCTATTGTATCCGAGAATAGTTTTACATTCTTCTCATTATCAATTTCATTATAAAAGTCTATTGCTTTCGTCATTTTTAAATCTATATTATTTACGAATAATAATTTAAATAAGTTGGTTTCTTCTTGAGCGAATTCAATATAGGAAAGTGGAAAAAATTATATATGGGCTGACACTAACAGAATTATAATAATTGTTTACATATTTCTTGTAATATCTATAAGAAAAATCCAAAAAAATTCTGTTTTTAATTCATCCATATTTTTTATAGCAAGTAAAATAGGTCGAGTAGAACAAAGCAGCTTATTTGAAATACTCCTTGCATTAACAGTTTCATATCCCGTATCTCTTGTAATATCAAAGACAATATTCAAAATCATATCTTTTGTTATTTTTGCTTTAGGAGGCATATTAATGATATCCTTTACTTGACGTATAATAATACAATGGTTACATAACAATAGTTACATAACGTGCAAGATTTGTCAAATGTTTTTTTATTTTAAATAATAATTAGTGTACTGGTACATTTAAGAAAGTGGGTAAGCCAACGCTTTACCCACTCAATTGTTACATAAGGCTTTTAACAAATTCGACAGGGTACATGGTTCTCTCCGCAGTTTCCTCAACGCTAAGTCCCTGTGCCAAAAAACGTTTTGCTACACTTGCCATGCTTTCAGACACTTCAACTATAAATTTATCATAGTCATAAAATCTCATAACCCGCTGTCCCCACGGATATTCTTTCGCCTTGTGAATAAATTCTATTCCTTCTGTACTGCTGATTTTATTCTGCCAATAATCCAAATCCTCCACTTCAAAGTAAAGCTGAAAGTTGTTTGGCTGTGTCTTGCCGGGCAAATCTGCACCAACAAGTTCCGCGTAATTAGATTGCAGGGAAAATCCGCCAAAAGACACATGCACGCCCAAATCCATTATAACCTTTTGCTCCATCACAGTTTCATAAAATTGCTTTGTTTTTTCCATATCCGATACGGCAATCAAAGTACCTTGATATTGCATATAATCACTCCTTTTTCGTTTTACTAAATTATATATCAGAATTTAGCAATCTCGCTGTAAAAATCGGACATATTATCCCGGTACTCCTGAGGAGTAATACCACAAATGGCCTTAAAATCATGGATGAAGTGAGGCATATCATAAAAGCCTGTTTCCATAAAAACCTGCGTTAAGTTATAGTCATGTCGCTGTAAAAGCCGTATAGACCTGTTTACACGTACAAGGCGTGAGAAAGACTTTATCCCTACCCCCATATATTCGTCGAAAAGCCGTCCTAAATGGCGTTCGCTATAAAAAACATTCTGCGAGAGCTCTTTTACTGAAAAAGTACCGCCGCTATTTATAATTAAATTACTTGCTTGGGCAAACTCCTGGCGATAAAAGGCACCTTTTAAATGCGCAAGAAACAGCCGGTCCATTTTCGTAATCAGTTCCTGAATACTTAACGATGTTTCTAATTCATTTGCCATCAGGCGGTTCATAGAGGAATTAACATGTTCAAAGTCAATGACACAATCTGTTATTTCTTTTTGCGGCATTCCGCTAAAGGCATAATAGCCAGCTGGCTGAAACTCTACAATAAACAAAAGACTGAAATTATTGGCTGACTTGCCAACAAAGGAAGGTTTCGTGATGGGTCCAAACAAGTTGCCGTGGATATGGCTGCCAGTACATGATAGCACAAGTGTAGCGCTCCCATGAGGCATAACAGCGTAATTATCTGACATCATACCAATAACTGGAAAGGTAATTGTGTAATTAGAAATGAAATTTCTAAGCTCTGAATGTGGTTGAATATATATAAAATCCACGCCTCTTATTAGTACACGGCTATTATTCATATAATTTTGAATTGAATCTTTCATAAGCATGTATCATCACCACCTTCCTGTTTTCATTTTACTAAATAAACTTTTATTAAACAAGGACAAATCAGGTAATAATAACGTTGATGAAATTTATTTTAAGGAGTCAGCAAATATGGATAAAACACCTAAAATAGAAGTTTGCTCATACTGTTCTGGATTTGATGTCAATGAGTTAAAAAATAAAGCAAAGGTAAAGATCAGCTGCATTGGAAAATGTTCTAAACATAACCCGGATTTAAATGGAAAGGTATATGGATTTCTGAATGGTGTCTTTACAGTTTGTGATACCAAGGAGGAATTCTTTGAAAAGATTGACAAATTAGAACCCTATCAATTGAATAGTAATGAGAATCCTTTGGTAGACGCATTTTTGGAGCACCTTGAAAAATGGCGGGATGAGCATGAAAAACTTCGGGAGCTTTGTCTGGCCTGTCAGCTGACCGAAGAATTAAAGTGGGGACAACCTTGCTATACGTTAAATAATAAAAATGTAGTTATAATTGGCGGTTTTAAAAATTATATTGCCCTAACCTTTTTTAAGGGAGCATTGTTAAAGGATAAAGACAGATTACTTGTTCAACAGACGGAGAGTGTTCAGGCTGGCCGTCAGCTGCGATTTACCTCAGTAGAGGAAATTTCTGAGAGAGAAACGATGATCAAAGCTTATATCGAAGAATCTATAGAAATTGAAAAGGCCGGTTTAAAAGTACCTGTTGAAAAGAAAGCGGAGATCCCGATTCCCGATGAACTGCAAATAAAGTTTCATGATGATCCTGCGTTTAAAAATGCATTTTATGCATTGACACCGGGGCGTCAAAGGGGTTATATTTTTTATTTTAATGGAGCCAAGATGTCTGAAACACGAATATCACGGATTGAAAAGTATATGGATAAAATCTTTCATGGGTTGGGGATTGATGATTAACAGCATAATATAGAAAAGCGGAATCGGGCTTAGTCACCTGACTCCGCTTTTCTATTATAAGTTAAATGTCTTTCTGAACTGACTGGGTGTTATTCCGTGAACTTCCTGAAATGCTGCGGTGAATTTTGATGGATTTTTATAACCACACAGCTCAGCAATATGATGGATGCTTAAATGATCAGAGGAGAGAAGCTGCATTGCCCGCTTCATTTTTTCCCTTCTGATATAATCATAAAGGGGAATATGATAAGTGTTTTTAAAGCTGAGGCGAAGTTTACTATCACTCATATCTGCAATTTTTGTCAGTTCGCTCATAGAGGGGACATCCAAAATGTTTTCGTCAAGTGTTTGCTTCACAGCATACATTTTTTTCTCATTTTCCCATGTTACATAATTCCGTCTGTCATTTCTCCGATCAGGAATAACAGGATAATTACGCGCAATGGAACCAAGAAGGTGAATCACCATGCCCTCAAATGCAAAGGGCGGCATATCCCCATTTCTGATTGCCCAGCGGATCTGCTCAAAAATGAGCATGGTACCTGGGGTATTCAGATGCTCTGTTTCCCATAATTTCCCATCTTCAATGCTGATTTTAGGCGCATTGGCTCTAGCCTGCAAAAAGGGTTCTAAAAAGTCCTGGAAAATTAAAATACTGGTAAAACAGGTGTGGACATTCTTTGGAAAGGTAAACTGGAACGCTTTTTGAGGATTTATTAATTTATGGCATATGGGAGAAAATGTAGTTGCAGCTTTTCCCTGCTGAGAATAAATAATTTCACCGCAATCAATGCAAAAAAGCCAGAGACATGGTTCTTTGATATCAATTTTATGAACAATGGTCTGATTGGGCGAAAACCACGCACTGGAGACATAAAGCCCCTGTGCTGGGGAGACTTCCACAATCCAACCGTTTGACCAATGGGGCGGAAAATAATGCCCAGTACCCGGTCCATAAGGGGTTTGCTGGAGGTTATATTTTTTTGCCATAGAACCCCAGGATGCATCATCATATTTGTTCATTAAAAGCCTCCTTTTTTCGTGAGATATTGAAAGTATACTGGAAACAAGGGTTTAATGCAATTAAAAGTACTCCATTTTGTTTTAATTATAATCCGATTATAAAATAAAATGAAATGAAAGTGAGTCAAAAATACATATAAACACAGAGCTTTTTGAGCTGAAAGGAGAATGGCACTTCCTTATCTTGGAGAACAGCTATATTGACGAATATTTTTTATTATGCTAGTATTTATTAGGTTAGTCTAAACTAACAAAAAACTAAAATTTGTGATGAAACAAACATAAAAAGTATACGAGGAGAATGGATATGAAAAAAAGAGGGCTGTTACTATGCTCCATGATGTTGTTATTCGTTTTATCAGGATGTGGAAAAGCAGAAATAGCAAATAATAAAGGAACAGATATCAATAAAATTGATACGGTTATGGGAGAGATTGAAGTACCCCAAAAGCCTGAACGTGTGGTAGTGAACTGGTATATCGGCGATGCTTTTTCTCTGGATTTAAATGTGGTGGGTTATTCAGCCTGGGCACAGGAGACCATGCCATTTTATGATAAGTTTTCAACATCTGCAAAATTGGAAAATTGGGCAGCAGAGGATATTATGGCGGTTGAGCCAGATTTGATTATTACATATAACACAGAAGATTTTGAGAATTTTAATAAAATCGCACCAGTTTTGGTGATTCCCGAAAGTGAGGTAACTCCGGCAGAACGGCTGAGAATGATTGGTAAAGCCACAGGAAAAGAAAAGGAAGCGGAGGCACTGATCACAACATTTGATGAAAACCTCGCGGCTGCAAAGGCAGAGTTTCAAAGTGAGATGTATGATGGAAAGACCTTTAGCATTATGGAAGACTGGGGATCTACCGGTGAATGGAGTGGTGTAGCATATGAAACCGGCTCCAGAGGCGGCACCCTGGTTTATGACTATCTTGGGTTAAAAATGCCTGAAAAACTGGAAGAACTGATTGCCAAAACAGGAGAAAAAAGAGGATCGCTCAGTTATGAGGTCGCTCATGAATATTTCGGTGATTATATCTTGTGGTTCCAGCAGGAGGGGAAGGAATCCGAATATGCAAAGTCTGATATCTGGAAAAGCATACCTGCTGTTTTGGAAGGCAGAGTGGCGGAGATTCCGGGAGAGAATCTTGGATTGTTTTACTATGATGATATCGCCAGTTTAACTGCACAGTTGGACTATGCCATTAATGCCATCAAAAATATCGAAGTAATCATAGAAGGAGAAATCTGTATGTTAAAGTTCAAAAATACAGGTGCTTTATTACTGGCCTTTGCCATTGGAATTTCTGTCTCAGGCTGCGGTTCAAAGCCAGTGAAATCAGCAGCTGAGGGATCGGCAGAAATCAGAGTGATCAATACGGAGCAGGGGGAGATAGAAATACCTGCTGATCCCAAAAGAATCATAGTGACATATTGTGTAGGAGATGCCCTGGCTCTTGGAGTTAAACCAGTAGCAACTAATGATGCAGCTGGCACAGCTTATGAAAAAGAATTGGATGGAGTGCCTGTCTGGGATGAATTTGAAGCAGAACAGTTGATCTCTTACGAACCTGATTTAATAATTGTTGCTAATCAAAAACAATATGATATTGCTTCCAAAATAGCTCCCACAATTCTGCTTCCATTTACAACCCAGTCCATGGATGAGCGGGTACGATTTATGGGTGATGTGTTAAACAGACAGGAAAAGGCAAATGCTGTTCTGGACGAGTTTCACCAAAAGCTGGAGGGGGCAAAGGCTTCTCTTAGGGAAAAGAATGTTTTGGATAAAACCTTCAGTGTGATTGAAAGTGACGGAAACGGTGGTATTTGGGTTTACGGTGATAAATGGGGGCGCGGAGGAGATTTGTTATACAGTCAGCTGGAACTTCAGGCGCCAGAAATTATTAAGAAGGAAATTATTGCAGCGGAACAACACAGAGATGTTTCCATGGAGGTCATTAATGATTATATCGGCGATTATATCATAATTGCCAGAGGTCTTGAGGAATTGAAGGGAAACACAATCTGGGAATCTTTGCCTGCAGTTAAGGCAGGAAATGTGATTCCTATCGATTTTACCTTGTTTTACGATATTGATATTTACTCCTCAAACGTACAACTGGATTATCTGTTAAATGCTCTGCTGAAAACACAAGAGTAATGTTATTATCACCACGGAAAGGAACGACACCATGAAAAATACCACAACAAAGGGATGGAAGGGTTCCATCAACTTTGCCTTTTACATGGCTCTTGGATTTGGAATTTTATTGATTGTTTCGGCAGCCTCCATAACATTTGGCGCTGCCGACATGAGAATTGCTACAGCATGGGAGGCAGTTTTTCAGTTTAATCCTGAATTAACAGAGCATCAGATTATACAGACACTGCGCCTTCCAAGAACCGTGGCGGATTTAATGGTAGGCTGCAGTTTAGCTATTTGCGGTGCAATCATGCAGGGAACTACCAGAAATCCACTGGCTGATTCCGGACTGATGGGTATTAGTTCAGGATCAACGTTTGCTATGGCACTTTGTATGGCGTTTTTGCCAATGCGCACTTACGGACAGACCATGCTGTTTGCATGTATGGGTGCTGCTGTCACTACAGCAATGACTTATTTTATTGCATCCATGGGAAAGGGAGGAATGACACCCCAGCGCCTTGTTTTGGCGGGGATATCAATCTCCATGCTGTTTGGCGCATTCAGCCAGTATATTTCCATCCGATATCATTTGGGACATGCCCTTGCTTATTGGACAGCAGGAGGAACTGCGGGAGCTAAATGGAGTGAGCTGCTGACTGTTTTTCCGGCTTTTGTTTTTGGTGTGGTTGGTGCCATTGCACTTTCTCCTTCCGTCACAGTGCTCAGCTTAGGGGAAGATGTAGCCACGGGTCTGGGATTAAAAACAAGATTTGTAAAGGGAATTTCTACGATTATTGTGCTCCTGCTCACAGGACTTTCCGTGATTATTGTTGGTCCGGTTGGTTTTGTGGGTTTAATTACTCCTCATATTGTCCGGTATTTTGTGGGAGTAGATTATCGCTATATTATTCCAGCATCAGGACTGTACGGCGCGTTGCTTACGGTTTTTGCAGATCTGGCAGGAAGATTAATCAATAAGCCATACGAAACGCCCATAGGCATTATCTTTGCCGTTATTGGTGTTCCTTATTTCCTCTATCTGGCAAGAAAACAAAGGAGGGAATTTGAGTGAAAAAGAAAGGCTTTATTCTGTTATTTATGACTGTTCTCATGGTGCTGGTCGCGATTATCAGTATTAATTCAGGTAAAATGAACCTTACTCCTGCAGAGGTAATGAGTGTGATTTTAGGAAAAGGTACACCGAAGCAGAACCTGATTATTATGGACTTTCGTCTGCCCCGCATAATACTGGCGGTTTGCGTTGGAATCGGCATGGGAATTTCAGGCTGTATTATGCAGAGTCTGTTAAGAAATGATATGGCAAGTCCGGGCACCCTGGGAATCAGTTCCGGTTCAGGACTCTTTGTATTAATTTTCGTTGTAATTTTTTCTGCAAAATCCAATTCTTCGGCAATCTTAATGCCTGTATTATCGTTTGTGGGCGGGATGACTGCCGCGGGGTTGATTTTTCTTCTTTCCTACCGGAAGAACAAAGATATTTCCCCCCACAGGATTGATTTTAACGGGTGTAGCGCTGGGAAGCGGTTATGGTGCGCTAACTACACTGCTTACTCTGAAACTGGACCAAAATCAGATGGAATTTATACAGCGTTGGAGTGCAGGCAGTTTGTGGGGAGATGACTGGCGGTATCTGGGGATTTTGGTACCATGGACAGCCATTTTGTGCGCATATGCATTATATAAATCCCATGTGCTGAATATTTTAAACCTTGGAAATGAAACCGCTACAGGTCTGGGCACTGCGGTAAAGCCGGAATTTATCGGCCTGACGGTGGCGGCAGTGGCACTTTCTTCTGGAAGTGTATCTTTGGGAGGCAATTTCTTTTTTGTAGGCATGATTGCCCCTCATATGGCAAGAAAAATCGTTGGATCTAATCACAAACTGCTTCTTCCAGCGGCTGGGCTGTGCGGGGCGATAATCGTTCTGCTGGCAGATACGATAACAAGAACCATCAGCCTGGGGACGGATGTACCTACAGGCATTGTAATTACAGTGCTCAGCACACCATACTTTTTGTATCTATTGGCAAAAGCAAACAATTAAGGAGTACAGTATGAATAGTATTGCAACAGAAAACTTAGACATTGCGTATGACAATGCACTGATTGTTGAGAATTTAGAGATGGCAATCCCTCGTAATAAAATTACGTCAATCATCGGCCCGAACGGATGCGGAAAATCAACAGTGCTAAAGGCGGTCGGGCGTATTTTGAAGCCAAAGAAAGGCATGGTTTATTTAAATGGCGGGGACATTTCCACTTTACCCACAAAAGAGATTGCAAAGAAAATGTCCATTTTACCTCAGACCCCTTCGGCACCTGGTGGATTGACGGTAAGTGAACTGGTTGCCTACGGAAGATTTCCCCATCAAAATGGCTTTGGAAAGTTAACAAAGGAAGATAAAAAAATAGTCGAGTGGGCAATTTCCGCAACAAAGCTTTCTGACCTGGAGCATCGGGAAGTAAACACCTTGTCAGGCGGTCAGCGGCAAAGAGTCTGGATTGCCATGGCACTTGCCCAGCAGACAGATTTGATTTTACTGGATGAACCTACTACATATCTGGATATGGCTCATCAGCTGGAGGTGCTGGAGCTTTTATACAGCTTAAACCGCAATCAGGGTTGTACCATTGCGATGGTACTTCATGATTTAAACTTAGCGGCGCGTTTTTCTGATTATATGATTGCCATCCGCAGTGGAAAAATCATACAGCACGGATCGCCTAAGGAAGTAATGATTCCTGAGGTTTTAAAGAAGACTTTCTCTATTGATGCAGAAGTTGTGCATGAATCCAGAACAGGAAGGCCGGTTTGCCTGACCTATTCGCTGCTGCATCAGGAGGACTTACCAAAGAGGGAGGCGATTTCTCTATGAATATAGCACTGCGGATATTTTGCGAGGCAAAAAAATATCGGATCTTTCTGGTGTTTGCATTTTTAGCCCTGGTTGTATCTACAGTAGCCGGATTTTATACGCCGTGGGCATTAAGAGAGTTAACCTCTCTTGCCACAGAAGGAAGTGGAGATTTTGGCTCAGAAGCCTTACGCATCGGTTTGCTTTTACTGGGGGCGGCAACGCTGCAGGCGGCGGGTGCATCGGCTGCAGGGTATATGAACCATTATGCGGCACTGCATTATGTGGCTGATTTACGCAAAATGCTTTATGGAAAGCTGCAGAATATGAGCCTGAGTTATTTCCACAAAAGCAGAACTGGCGACCTTACCAGCCGGGTGGTGAATGATACATTAGATGCAGAGGTGCTTTTGGCTCATGTAATTCCTGATTTTATTGTGAATATCCTTACTTTTATCGGGGTCGGTATCCTGTTGTTTACAATTAATGTAAAACTGGCTTTTATGAGCCTGGTTGCCATTCCGTTTTTATTAGGTATTACTCTTTGGCAGGGACATCACGTATCACCCGTATGGAAGGAAAACTCCCGTGTGAGAGGAGCGCTTGCGGGCAAGGTTCAGGACAACCTTTCAGGAATGAAAGAAATACAGATTTTTAATCAGCAGAGTCATGAAGAAAACAGTATTGCTCACCTTGCCATGCTCCATAGCCGGGCCTATCTTCGTGCCAGTTTCTTTTTTGAAACATCATATCCTTTGCTGGCATTTGTGACTGCACTGGGCACGGTTATTGTGGTGATTTACGGCGGACGTTTAGTAGGAACGGGAGAGGTAAACATTGGCGACATTGTTGGCTTCGCCATGTATTTATCTATGTTTTATGGACCAGTGAAAAATTTTTCCGCTCTTGTTGAACGCGCTGGAGAGGCGGGTGCAGGGTGTAAACGTGTATTTGATGTGTTTGATGAAATTTCAGAGGTGAAAGAAAAAGAGAATGCCATTGTTCTGAAGCGGGTTAATGGAGAAATCGAGCTAAGAGATTTAACCTTCTCCTATCATGAAGATATTCCTGTGATGGAAAATATTAACTTAAAAATCCAGACGGGACAAACAGTGGCACTGGTTGGAACCACGGGCGTGGGCAAGAGCACCATTGCAAACCTGATTAACCGTTTTTATGATCCTCAAAATGGGGCGGTTTATATTGATGGAATTGATATTCGGGATGTAACCCTTTCCAGTCTGCGCAATAATATTTCTATGGTATTACAGGATACTTTCTTATTTAACGGTACAGTGTATGAGAATATAGCCTATGGCTGGAAAGGTGCCACGAAAGAAGATGTGCTTGCTGCGGCAAAAGCTGCCAATGCCCATGATTTTATTGAAAAAATGGAACATGGTTACGACACTACCATTGGAGAAAGAGGTGTCCTGCTTTCTGGGGGGCAAAGACAGAGAATTGCCATTGCCAGAGCTATTTTAAGAGATTCCCCCATCCTGATTTTAGATGAGGCAACCTCCGCCTTAGACACCAAAACAGAAATGGAAATTCAGGCGGCGTTAAACGAGATATCTAAGACCCGTACCACCATTATGATTGCACACAGGCTTTCTACAACCCGGGATGCAGATTTGATTGTGGTACTGGATGGAACAGGTATTGCGGAAATTGGCAGCCACGATGAACTAATGAAAAGAGGCGGGATATTTGCAGGCCTGCATGGTGTCCATGCATGATGAAAGGAATGTACTTTATGTTTAAAAAAGCAGATGAGCAGTAAAATTGTGGCAGTATCTTTTATGATACTGCTTCTGCTTTCGGGCTGTAGCGCTGACTTGAAAGATAGTGATCAGGCTGATAAAAGCAGCACGGAATCAACAGATACAAGGCTGTTCTCCACAGACAAAGGAGAGATTGAAATTCCTGTGCATCCTAAAAGGGTGATTTCGGATTTCGGATTGCTGGGAGATGTTCTAGCCCTTGGTGTAATGCCTGTTGCAATTGAGGATTATGGCGCAACAGATGTGGCATTCAAAGACTTGATTAAAGATACAAAGGTTCTGGAAAAATGGGAGCCAGAGTACCTGATGGCTGAAAACCCAGATCTGATTATTACGAGAAATGAAGATAGTTATGAGCAGCTTTCAAAAATTGCGCCAACGGTTTACATACCCGTCTACGAACTTGAAACGGGAGAGAGACTTTCTTTTTTATCCGATGCCTTAGGCTTGGGACAGGAAAAAGGAAGAGAAGTGGTGGATAACTATGAAACGAAGGTAAAGGAGGCAAAGGATAAATTAAAAAATACCGGCTTATACAATAAAACTTTTAGTATTATCCGTGTGCAGGGCGAAAATGAAATTGGTGTGCGTTGGAGCAATAATCTGGGGGGACAGATTTTATTCGGTGCTTTGGGACTACCCCAGACAGAAGCTGCGTTAAGAGAGGTAAAAGCAGGCGTTGATTGGGGCGCTACACTTTCCTTTGAGGCAGTGACTGAATATATGGGAGATTACATACTGGTAACAGAATATGGCAATTATCAGTTGATTGAAAATAATCCTGTGTGGAAGTCTCTTTCTGCGGTGCAGAATGGGAATATTATTGTGCTTTCAGAACCGTATATGTATTTGAATGATATATATTCCTGGTCGGCCCAATTGGATTTGGTTACAGGGGAACTTCTCAACCTGGCTGAAAAAAATGGAGTTCAAAAATAAGTCTTCCTCAACAAACACAGATAAAAGGAGTTAAATATGTTTAGACAAATAAAGAAAAAAACAATTTTTATATTAGCGCTTTCTATGATATTTGTGTTATCTGGATGCAGTAATTCAGCAAAAACAGAGGAAACAAGTAACGAAGAGTCAGTTCGTCGAGAGTCTGATTCCACAAAATCCAAAATCATTCATATGGATTATGGGGATGTTGAGATACCGGAGAATCCCCAAAATGTCATCGTTACTTTCAATCAGGGGGATGTGATTGCACTTGGTATCATACCAGTGGGAGCTACTTTTAGTGAAGGATCAGCATTTGAGGAACTGGCTGAAAATATTACTCAAATTGATGGCTGGGAAATAAATCCGGAGGAGTTACTGTCTCTAAAACCTGATTTGATAATTTGGGGAAGCTACGATGAAAAAAGTTATGAAACATTATCTAAAATTGCACCAACCCTGGCCGGGGATTTTTATAGTATGAGCTATGAAGAACGACTTCGTTTTTTTGGAGAGATATTTAACTGTGAAGAAAAAGCGGAAGTTTTAATACAAGGTTTTAATTCTAAACTGAAAGAAACTCAGGCAAAATTAGATAATGCTGGATTATTAAACAAGAATATAGCCTGTATTGAAGTAATTGGTGATACGGTTCGTGCCTATCAGTTTGGACGAGGAGGCAGTTTGGTTTATAATATGCTGGGACTTTCTGCCCCGGAGAAGTTAAATGAAGCATTTAAAGATAAGACGTCGATTGATATTTCCTATGAAGTATTACCTGAGTACATGGGAGATTATATATTGTTAAATACGGGAAAAGACAAGCTGGTTGACAATAAAGTCTGGGAAAATATTTCCGCCGTGAAAGAAGGCAGACTAATTCAGGCATCATCTAATATGTTTTGGTTTAATGATATTCTATCTTTATCCAAACAAATTGATATTATTGCAAATAGTATGTTGGAAAAATAACATTCTTTTTAATTGAATTATGAACTAGAAAACCGCATCCCCTTAGAAAAGGAATGCGGTTTTTCTGGTTATTTCCAATCCGAAAGCCAGGTTTTGTCATTTGCAACTGCGGTAACTACTTCTTCGCCGGATTTAAAATTATCAAAAGTTCCTTTGTCAATTTCGTTTATAACTTTACTTAACAGTTTTTCATAATACGCTTCCGGTGTGACCTCGGTTGTTGTCTGATGGAAATGCTGCTGGGATTCCGATGAGGCTATTCTTGCGTATTCATCTTTTACCTGGGCTATCAGTTTATCATGATTCATTTTATTTTGCTCCTCTGTTTAAATTTGGTCTTCAATACGTACCAAGTATAGAATTATTATTGGCAGGCAATTGGATAATATACTGAAAATGGTGAAAAGTTAAAATGAACCCAGCTGCAGACTGAAAGAGAACAATTGTGCAGAAGACAGCTTGACAATAAGCAAATAATATATTATGTTATAGACAGACAGTCGGTCTATAAGGAGGGCAATCTGATGAGAGTAATAAAAGATGCAGATCAACGAAAAAATGAAATACTGGATGCAGCTGAAACGTTGTTTACCCTGAAGGGGTTTGACAAAACAAGCACAAATGAAATTCTGGAAGCAGTGGGGATTGCCCGTGGAACACTGTATTACCATTTTAAATCAAAAGAGGATATCATGGATGCTTTGATTGAACGGCATACCAGCCGATTACTAAAGGCTGCAAAGGAAATCGCGGAAGACAAAGGCAAACCTGTCTATGACCGTATCATTCAATCAGTCAGGGCTCTCAAGATAAATCAGAGCGGCAATGAAGTACTTGAGCATATTCACAGGCCGCAGAATGCTCTGATGCACCAAAAAGTACAAAAAACAATTTTAAATGGATTACCCCCTATTCTTACAGGTATCATCCGTGAAGGAATTGAGGATAATCTGTTTCATACACCCTACCCATATGAATGTGTTGAGATGCTGGTGGTTTATGCCAGTACGGTGTTTGATGGAGACATGTTAGACATCAATCAGCAGGAATATGCTTCCCGTGCGCAGGCTTTTATTTTCAATGTGGAACGTCTGCTGGGCGTTGAAAGCGGTACCTTATCATTTGCATCACAAATTTTTGAAGAAGAAACGGAGGGATAAGATGAATCATACATCAAAACCATTTGGAAAGTTCCTGCTTCTTTGGTCTGGAGAACTTATTTCAGCAATAGGCGGAGGACTTACCTCTTTTGGTTTAGGCGTTTATGTTTATCAGCAGTCAGGAATGGCATCACATGTATCTTTCGTCATGTTGCTGGCTTTTCTGCCTTCCCTGCTGCTTAGTGCACCTGCAGGGGTACTGGCTGACCATTATGATCGCAGGATTCTGATGATACTTGGAGACAGTCTTTCTGCAATCGGCCCTTTGTTTATTCTCTTTGTCCTTTGGGATGGGCAGGCGGCATTTTGGCAGATCTGCGTAGGAGTGACCATTAGTTCTGTATTCTCATCCTTGTTAGAACCAGCCTACCGGGCTACCGTAACTGATTTACTGACAGAGGAACAGTATACAAAAGCCAGCGGTTTCGTTCAGCTAGCCGGTTCAGCAAAATACCTGATTTCCCCTGTATTAGCTGGGATCTTGTTAAAAGCATGGGATATCAGGCTGCTGCTGATTCTTGATATCTGCACCTTTTTTGTAACGGTTACGGCAACACTGGCCGTGCGAAAGGGGTTAACAGCGAAGCCTCAGGCGGAGAATGCTTCTTTTGCAGCCAGCTTTAGAGATGGCTGGAGAGCTATTGCAAAAAACAAAGGTGTTCTGACTCTGGTTTTGGTGGGTGCTGTTATTACCTTATGCCTTGGCTTTATCCAGACACTTGCTTCCCCTATGATTTTAAGTTTTTCCGACAGCGGAGCCTTGGGTTCTGTTCAGTCTTTGGCAGCAATTGGCCTTTTGGTAACAAGTCTTTTGCTGGGTGTCTTTTCAATAAAAAAGGATTACGTGAAAATTTTATGCGGTTCGCTGTTTTGTTCAGGTGTATTCATGGCGCTGTTTGGATTTCGTGAGAATCTTATCATGATAACTGTGGCAGGATTTTTATTTTTTTCCATGCTGCCTTTTGCCAACATGAGTATTGATTTTTTGCTTCGAACCAACATTAATAACGAATTCCAGGGTCGTGCCTGGGGTCTCGTGGGACTGATTTCTCAATTAGGTTACGTGTTTGCTTACGGATTTTCGGGGCTTCTTGCAGACCATATCTTTACTCCGCTGCTGCTGGAGAATGGAAAACTATCCAAAAGCGTGGGCAGTGTTCTTGGTACTGGAAAAGGAAGAGGATCCGGATTTCTTATCATAATAGCGGGTATTTTATTATGTATAGCGTCCGTTTTGTTATATCAGTTTCAATCAATTCAAAGACTTGAAAAAGGAGATGGCGATGTTCAGACGGATCATCTGGAATGATTTGAGAAAAAGCCCCACAATTTCAGCCATTATGCTGCTATTTATCACTGCAGCAGCTGTGCTGATCTCTTTAGCAGTAACTTTGGGATTGCAGCTTGCAGGATCTATTGATTCGCTTATGGTACAGGCAAAAACTCCCCATTTCTTACAGATGCATACAGGGGAGATTAATATTCAGCGGCTGGAGCATTTCGCACAGGAAAATGGGGCTGTCAGGGAATTTCAGGTAATGGAGTTCTTAAATATAGATGGGGCAGAAATTAAAATAGGAGACAGTACCCTTGAGGACAGTGTTCAGGATAACGGTCTTACCACCCAAAGCCAGTCTTTTGATTACCTTCTTAATCTGGACGGACAAATTATCCGGCCGGCAGACGGAGAGATTTACATTCCTCTGGCTTACGCAAAGGATGGTAATGGGCTATTAGGAAAGAATGTCATCGTGGCAGGTAAAACTTTTACGGTTGCAGGTTTTCTTCGTGATTCTCAGATGAATTCTCCTCTGGCATCTTCCAAGCGGTTTTTTAGTAAGTGATCATGATTATGGAGCTATGAAAAGCAAGGGAACTGTTGAGTATATGATTGAGTTCCGGCTAAAGAGCCTGTCCGAACTTAACGCATTTGAGGCAGAATATATTGGTGCAGGGCTGGAATCCAATGGACCAACAGTGACCTATCCCCTTTTTCGAATGTTAAATGCCATTTCCGAGGGCCTGATGATTGCTGTGCTTTTGCTGATTAGTATATTAGCTGTGCTGATTGCCTTTTTATGTATCCGTTTTACACTGATCGCAAGAATAGAAGAGGATGCCCGTGAAATCGGCATTATGAAGGCCATTGGGCTGCGCATTTCCGATATGAAAAAGCTTTATCTGGGAAAATATGCTGTAATCGCTGGGGCAGGAAGTGGAATTGGCTGGGGGGTATCCGCTGTACTGGAAGATCGTGTGATTGGAAATATCCGCCTCACCATGGGTGAGAGCGCAACCGCAGCATCTGCCAGAATGTGGGGCGCAGCTGCAGTCCTTTTCGTGTTTGCAGCTGTGATCGCCTATGTAAACCATGTACTCAACCGTTTTCGAAAGATACCGGCAGCACAGGCAATCCGGTTTGGCACTGTTGCGGAAAAGACACAGGTTTAAAACGCATGCGGCTGAGGAAAAACAGGCTGGTAAATACCAATGTATTTCTGGGGATTAAGGACGTTTTATCAAGGAAAAGACTTTATTTGACCATGTTATCTGTAGTAATAGTTTCAACATTCATTATGCTGATTCCTCAGAATCTATACAGTACAATATCATCTCCTGGCTTTACCAGCTATATGGGTATCGGCAGATCTGACATTCTGTTCCGTGTTCAGCAGACAGATCAGATGAGTGAAAAGATAACGGCAATAGAGAAAACCCTTGGAACGGATGAGGCTGTTACAAAATATGTGGAACACACCACAAAACGATTTGCCATACAGACGAAAAATGGCAAAAGCGAAACAATCAAAGTTGATTTAGGTGACCACACAGCATTTCCCGTTTACTATATCAAAGGTGAAGCACCACAGACAGAGGATGAAATCGCCCTTTCTGTAATGAATGCCAGGGAATTGGATAAGAAGATTGGTGATATCCTTGTTCTGACAAACGATGGCAGGGAGAGAATTCTGAAAGTTTGCGGTATCTATTCCGACATTACCAATGGAGGGAAAACGGCAAAAGCAGCATTTGGCGAAAAAAGCGGTGATGTGATGTGGTATACGGTTTATGTGAAGTTAAAAGATAATAGTTTAAGTACTGCAAAAGCAGCCGAGTATACAAAGCAGTTTTCCTTTGCAAAAGTCGCGGATCTTGATGGTTATATAGCCCAAACCTTTGGCCCCACAATTGATTCCATTAAAAAAATCTCTGTAGCAGCCATGATTGCCGCTCTGCTCATGACAATATTAGTGACGCTGCTTATGATGAAAATGCTGATTGCAAAAGAACGTCATACCATTGCTGTCATGAAATCTCTTGGTTTTACAAACAGGGACATTACGGTGCAGTTTATTTCCCGCTTTGCATTGGTGCTGTTTATGGGAACTCTGGCAGGTACAATACTTGCCAATACACTTGGAGAAGTGCTCGCTGGTGCAGTTATTGCATCGTTTGGATCGGCCACATTTAAATTTGTTGTGAATCCTGTTTCTGCTTATCTGATTTCCCCACTGGCAATGAGCTGTGCGGTTGTGCTTGCAGTTGCGCTTGGGACGACCGGGTTAAATAATATTCAGGTTTCAGCACACATAAAGGAGTAGACTATGAAAACATTGGTGATGGGGAATGAGATTGTCAAAATGTTTGGGCAGGGAGATGAAAGACAAACGGTTTTGAAAAACGTATCTGTCCAGATTGAAAAGGGAGAATTTGTCGCAGTAATGGGCCCTTCCGGATCAGGAAAATCCACCCTGCTTTTTGCTCTTGGCGGAATGGAAGCCATCGACGGAGGAACCGTCACATTTAATGGGCAAAACCTGTCCCAGCTTTCAGAAGATCAGCTTTCCAAGCTAAGGCAGACTGGCATGGGATTTGTTTTTCAGCAGCCTACCCTGCTTAAAAATTTAGATATTCTTGATAATATTTTGCTTCCTGCATTGCGGGGCAGTCACAAGAATGCTGCAGCACTTACTGAAAAAGCAGAGATGCTGATGCAGAAAATGGGAATTGAAGAACTGAAAGGGCGCAGTATCACGGAAGTATCCGGTGGGCAGTTGCAGCGGGCAGGCATCTGCCGGGCCCTTTTAATGACACCCGAGATTATATTTTGTGATGAACCTACCGGTGCGCTCAACAGCAAGTCTGCAAATGAAACAATGAAACTTTTTTCTCAGATCAATGCTGAGGGAGTAGCCCTTTTGATTGTTACCCATGATGCCAAGGTGGCGGCAAATGCCCAGCGTGTATTATTTATGCGGGATGGCAGCATTGTTGATGAATTGCGCCTTTCAAAAACGGGTCACAGTACAGAGGAAAATATAAAAAGAGTTGCACAGCGTCTGGAATACCTGGAAATATAGGTAATATGGCATGTGTACTGATTACAATAGAAGGGAAAGTGCCGCTCAATAACTATCAAATAGCTATTTTGCGGCACCCCGGAGTATGGAGATTAATTTCCTCCAACTGATATTAAATTTGTTGTATAGCTTCTGATTTCGGACATTAATGCTGTATTTAAATCAGAAGAAGTATCATCAACTGCATTATTAAATTTCCAGGTAAAGTCACCCTGATTTAGTCGTCCGGCATTTGTTGTAACTATTCCTTCAACATTATTGACAGGATCGATATCAGATAGACTGACGCCAATGTCTTTGCCAGTATCAAAATTATTGTAAGCAGTACTGCCTGCAATCGTTTTATAAAGACTGGGAACGGTTTCATTTCTTTCTGATGATAAATATGCATCAAAGGAGACTGCATTTTTGCCTGTGGTTCCTTCATTGGAGTTTGCATAAATCAGGCTGGAGGCATTTTCTATTCTATTATTAAAAGCTTTGATCATACCACCATTTTCTCCGGAAAACGTACCCTGACCCAAAGCATCTGTGCCCTGTAAAGAACTCATCATGGGGTATTTGCAGTGTCTGAAATAGTTTGATTCAACAAAAGCAGAACTTCCCTTTGTTACCCCAACGCCGTATTTTGCATTACCGTCAAAATAGTTGTTGTAAATATGAACGGAGGCTACACGGATTCTTGGATGGCGGGAATCGGAATGATCGTACCAGTTATGATGGTAAGTTACGAAAAATTCCGCCGTATCCTTCATCCCGCAAAGAGAACATTTCCCGGAATCCCAGAAATGATTGTAGGAGAGGGTTACATATGTGGATCCGCTCTTCACGTCAGCAGAACCGTCTCCTTTTGCCTGATCAGCATCAGATCCTGCTTTTCCGTAAAAGATATCATTATTATGAACCCAGACATTACAGTTAGCCGTATCAAGTGAAATTCCATCGTCAGGGAACAGCATGATTCCTAAGTTCCTGATTTCTAAGTTTCCGCAATTTCTAATTAAAAAAAACCCCATCCATATGCGGTTGCATCATCGCCAATACCTTCCAATGTCATATTCATTTCTTTGTAGGATGTTTTACCTTTCACCTCAAGGTATCCATTGCTGTTAAGCTCTCCAGCCATATTGCTGTCCGTAATCTGTCCGATAAAGCGGATAGCAAGGGGAGTTGTGTCGTATCCTTTCTGACGCAATGTTAAAATCTCGCCAATACCGGTACCTGTTTGCTTTTTGCCGGAACTGTTTACCTTAACATCAAGAGATACAGTTTTTGCAGTTTCAGAAGTCACATAAATTACCTGGGCATTCTCTTTTAAGACTCCGTTTTCCTTATAAGCACCAGATCCGGATTTATACTGGGAGTCGCCGGAAAAAGCAAATCCGGTTCTGTCATTTGCCTTTACGGTGATAACACCAGAAACAATGCTTTCTTTTGTATTATTGGGGAGGATTGCCTCTGCTTTCATAATGTATTGGCCAGCTTCAAGGCCTACCGCATCAGCTCTCCAATAGGTGGGATACTTTCTTAATAAATCATTATCAAGTTGTACATAAGCAGAATCACCAGCAGCTGAAGGTTTAATATAGACCTTATAAGTGATTGCATTGCTGAGAGGGTTCCATTTAATATAAGCACTTTCAAACCAGCCACCGCTTTCTGCCAGGGTAATACCAGCAACAGAAGCTGGTTGTAAATAATTTTCAGATATCATAGTTTAAAACCTCCTGTTATTCTTATTACAGAAAATCGGATCCACGTTTTCTATGACTGAATATTATAATGATTGGTTCGTGCAATACAATGCAATCAGTGGGGATCTGGTCAATTCAAACAGCGAACAATTAAGTATAAAATCAGCAGCCAAAACAGCACAATGGGTATGGCGTAATACCATTTCTTTGGCTTACCGCACTCCCAAAGCCCTTCCGCCTCCCGTTGGCTTACGGCAAATATTTCAGGTGGTAACAGCCGAATGGTAAGTGCCACCAGTAGAGGCAACAAGATAATATCGTCTATATAGCCCAGAACTGGAATAAAATCCGGGATTAAGTCGATAGGAGATAAAGCATATACGATTGTAAGACCGGCAATTAATTTCGCTGTAATGGGTGTTTCCTTTTTTTTCATAGCAATGAAAACGGCGGGTATATCTGTTTTAAGTTTCTTAGCGCGTTCCCTGAAGTTCATAGTATTCTCCAAATTTTATATGTTTACTGTATAGCGTAATATCATATTTATGATTTGTTTTCAAAGGTTAACAGCCCTCCGTTTTTTATAACGCTTCTTCTAAAGTCATAATCATCAGGCATTCCTTTAAAATAGTAGTTAATGATCCGCGCGTTAGCACTATGTGTAACAATTAAAACATTATTTTCTACATAATCTTTCATAATCATATCACAAAAATCCAAATTTCTCTTTACAAATACCTGGTATTTCTCTGTGCCTTTATCTCCAGTTTTTATCGCTTGCCAAAATAATTGAAGAGAATCAGCAGTTTCGTCTGTGCCTTCAAACTCACCACAGTTAATTTCTGCAAGTCTGTCATCAAATATAATTGGTCCACCATAAATAATTTCACAGGTTTGGCGTGCCCGCGTTTGAGGGCTGCTAAAACATGCCTTAAAATCAACATTTCTAAGGTTTTCAGCCTGTTGTTTTGCCTGTGCGATTCCAGTCTGATTCAATTTTATATCGGTACAGCCGTTGAATTTCTTATTGAGATTCCAGTCAGTTTCTCCCTGACGTACAAGGTATATCATATCAAATCCCCCTTATTTAATCGTTTTTCCAGACCGCCATAGATGATTCCATATTACCATGTATTACAATGGTTTTCCACTTTATCTGGTATTAAATAATCAAAATTTAAATTCAGGTTTACAAATTGCTTCCATTCCTCTTTTTACTTAGTAAATGCCATCAAGGAGGTTATCTGATGAATAGCAGCACAGAGAAAAAAGAGCTGAAAAAAACTTACTTACAATCATATCAGGCTCTCAGTTTTTCAATTAAAACTTTAGAAGTCTTGATGAATCGTATGAAAGAGGAGCAAAGGCAAACCATATCTTTTTTAACCACATTTTTTGGTGCGGAACAGTCTGATATGGAGATGACAGATGTATTTACCTGCCTTAAAAAGCAGCTGGCAGAAAAGAATCTAATTTGTAGTGCAATTGTAAAGAAAGTGGAGTGTATGGACTGTGAAATAGAAAAAAACATACTTTTATTAAAATATATATCCGGATATACGTGGGAAGAAATCAGTGAGATAACCAATTATAGCTTAAGACAGGTTTATAACATCCATAATCTTGCGCTGAATCATTTTCCCATGTGATAGAAACCGGTATTAATAAAAATAAGAAAGAGGGTAACGAAATGAAGAATTACGGACCGTTAGTCATGTATACGTCGCCTGCAGGCTCGCCTGCTCCAGGCGTGTTATATGCAAGGGCTATGCAGACAGAAAATGGAGCAATGTATGCAACATTTGAACAGTACACCACAGGGGCAGCGTCATTCCCCATATTTGAAAGCACAAATGAGGGAGAGACCTGGACAAAGGTGGGAGACGTAAAGGATACCCATAAGGGAGTAGGAATGAGATGGGAGCCACATTTATATGAGCTGCCTCAGGCCATTGGGAATATGCCGGCAGGTACGCTTTTGTGTGCTGGACTTGTTTTACCTTATGACCGTTCTTTCTGCGAGATTGATTTATATAAGAGCAGCGATGCAGGCAGAAAATGGACATATGTAAGCACAATTGCAGAGGGCAAGGCTGCGTATCCTGGAAACGATCCTGTGTGGAGCCATTTTTAATGGTGGCCAATAACAGGCTGATCTGTTATTACTCCGATGAACGGGATACTGCCCACAGTCAAAAATTAGTGCATCAGACTACAACAGACGGCATTCATTGGAGCAGTGTTGTAAATGATGTTGCACTTTCTGACAGCAGGCAGAGACCGGGTATGGCAGTAGTGACAAAAATGCCGGACGGTAATTATATTATGACTTATGAGATCATTGGAAATCCTGGTGGCGCATTTTATAAAATATCATCAGATCCCGAAAGCTGGAATCAGGCGGATGCCGGAACTTGTTTTGATCCCTCAGGAAGTGGTCCATATTGTGTAAATTTAAATGGTACCATTCTGTTAAGCAGCGGCGGTAACAATAAGTTATATACCAATCAAAATAATGGCATTGGCAGCTGGACGCAGATTGATTCCATTATCGGTGCATGCTATTCCAGATGTCTTGTGCCAATGCGTAACGGACGCCTGTTTGTGATTGGGGCGGGCTGGAATGGCAGTGGATTAAATAAAGTGACTTATGGTGATATGTCAGTTGTCACAACGCCAGATACCAATGTAAAACTTGTAAACCGGGCTACTGGATTGTGTATGGATGGATATGGAAATACCACAAATGGCTCGGACTGCAGTCAGTATGCAAGCAATAGCAGTAACAATCAGAAATGGGTTCTTGAACAATCTGGAAGTAATTATATGATCAGAAACACTGCAACCGGACTGTATTTAGATGGTATGGCACGTACGTCTAATGGCTCTGTTTGCGGTCAATGGAGTAACAGCGGAAGTAACAATCAAAAATGGCTGCGGGAAAGTACAAATAATTTTTATAAATTTAAAAATGTAACAACAGGACTATATCTGGATGGAATGGGGGCAACTGCCAATGGATCGAATTTGTGCCAGTGGGCAGCCAGTACAAGCTATAACCAGCAGTGGTCTGTTGTAACGACTTAACTCATTTCCATGTTTACATTACAGTTTCAATATTCTTTATCTAAATTAGAAGTCAATTGGTTATCAGCCTGCAATAACAGGAAAGGAGAGGTGAGTGGTAAGAGGTATTTTACAGGCAGGGAACCAGCTGATGAATAAAATGTTAAATTATAAAGGAGGTCATCGTAAGATGAGTAAGAAAGTTATTTGTAAAAGCACTGACAAATATCAAAACAGATTTATGGAACTTTGGGGAGACATTAAGGATCCGAAAAATGGGTATTTCAGTAACAAGGGTATTCCATATCATTCCATTGAGACTTTAATTGTAGAAGCTCCGGACTATGGACACGTAACGACAAGTGAAACTCTCAGCTATTATATGTGGCTGGAGGCGATGTATGGAAAATTTACAGGAGATTTCAGCGGATTTAAAACAGCCTGGGATACAGCAGAAGCCTACATGATACCAACGGAAAAAGATCAGCCCGAATCCAGCATGAGTAAATATTCAGCCAGCAAACCTGCTACATATGCACCGGAATGGGAATTGCCAGACAAATATCCTGCCCAGCTGAATTTTGGAGCAGCTGTTGGAACCGACCCGATCAACAGTGAACTGGCGGCTACATACGGCAGCAATACCATGTATGGAATGCATTGGTTATTAGATGCAGATAACTGGTACGGCTTTGGAAGCAGAGGCGACGGTGTGTCAACGCCATCCTATATCAATACGTTCCAGAGAGGAGAACAGGAGTCTACCTGGGAGACCATCCCTCAGCCATGCTGGGAAACAATGAAATACGGCGGCAAGAATGGATATCTTGATCTGTTCACCGGAGACAGCAGCTATTCAAAGCAGTTTAAATACACCGATGCACCCGATGCAGATGCACGTGCAATCCAGGCTACTTACTGGGCGAATAAATGGGCGGAAGAATATGGCGTTGACCTTAAAACCTATAATTCCAAAGCCAGCAAAATGGGTGATTATTTAAGATACGCCATGTTTGATAAATACTTCCGTAAAATCGGTACTCCGTCAGCTGCTGGTACTGGGTATGATGCAGCTCATTATCTCATGTCCTGGTATTATGCATGGGGCGGTGGAGTAGGTTCCGACTGGGCATGGAAAATTGGAGACAGCCATAACCACTTTGGATATCAGAATCCTATGACAGCCTGGATATTATCGGAAGATGAAGATTTAAAACCCCTGTCAAAGAAGGGAGCCAGCGACTGGAAGTTAAGTCTTAACAGACAGCTGGAATTCTATCAGTGGCTGCAGACAGCTGAGGGTGCGATTGCAGGTGGAGCCAGTAACTCCAATAAGGGCCGTTATGAAGAATGGCCAGCAGGTACTTCAACCTTTTATGGAATGGGATATGTAGAAAACCCTGTCTATGCAGATCCTGGAAGTAATACCTGGTTTGGTTTCCAGGCATGGTCCATGCAGCGTGTAGCTGAATACTATTACAAAACCAAGGATGACAGAGCAAAAGCTATTTTGGATAAATGGGTCGGCTGGATTAAATCGGTGGTACAGCTGAATGAAGACGGAACCTATGCGATTCCAAACGGTCTTGACTGGTCCGGACAGCCCGATACCTGGACAGGCACTTATACAGGTAATAAGAACCTGCATGTAATTATTACCAGCTACACCAATGACCTTGGTGTTACAGGTTCCCTTGCAAATACCTTATTGTATTACAGCAAGGCATCTGGTGATGATGAATCAAGAGTGCTGGCAAAGGAATTACTGGATCGTATGTGGGATCTGTACAGAGATGATAAGGGCCTTTCAACGCCAGAATCAAGAGCAGATTACAAACGATTCTTTGATCAGGAAATCTACGTTCCAGCAGGCTGGACCGGGAAAATGCCAAATGGCGATGTAATTAAACCCGGTGTTAAATTTTTAGACATTCGCTCTAAATATAAAGATGATCCGGATTATGAGAAAGTTCTTACTGCTTATAACAATAATACTGATCCTGTACTTCACTACCACCGTTTCTGGGCACAGTGCGATATCGCCATTGCAAATGGTGTATATTCCCTGCTGTTTGGAGAAGGCGGTGAACCAGTAACCAACTCTGCAATTAACCCTGTAGCGGCAGCATTTGATAAGAACATTGCTGAGCAGACAGATATAACAGTAGAGCTTACCTTAAATGGTAACACGTTTACTGGTATTAAGGACGGAAGTGTTTATTTAACGGAAGGTACAGATTATACCTTATCCGACAGTACGGTCATTCTATCTAAAGAATATTTAGAAGGTCAGGATGTCGGTAAGTTAAAGCTTGTTTTTGATTTCAATAAGGGAGTTGATCCGGTACTGACAGTAACGATCACCGATTCCACACCAAGCGGTTCTGTGAAACCAACCGCAGCCACCTTTGATAAGAATCCTGCAAAACAGGCAGATATAACAGCTGTCTTAACTATGGCAGGACATACATTAAAAGGTATCAGACTGAATAGCAGAGAGTTAGTTGAAGGCGTGGATTATACCATATCCGGAACCTCAGTTACTTTCTTAAAAGCTTCACTGGCTGGTCTTGCTACAGGAACCTACAATGTAGTATTCGACTTAAGTGCAGGAACAGACCCTGTGATGGTTCTGACTGTAGTAGATACTTCTGTTGCAAAAGGCAGCATTAAGATACAGATGTATAATGCAAACACATCAGCACAGAGCGGTTCTCTCAGTCCGAAATTCAAGATTTACAATAACGGCACAACCAATGTAAAACTTTCTGATGTTAAAATCAGATATTATTACACGATAAATGGAGAAATTGATCAGAACTTCTGGTGTGACTGGTCTTCCGTTGGCAGCAGTAATATCACCGGAACCTTTGTTAAATTGTCTGCTCCTAAGAAGGATGCTGACTACTATCTGGAAGTTGGATTTACATCTGGAGCCGGAAGTCTGGCAGCAGGAGAGTATGCTGAGATACAGATAAGAGTGACGAAAGCTAACTGGACGAATTATACTCAGACAGATGACTATTCCTTTGATGGCACAGCAATGAACTACGTAGATTCGCCAAAGGTTACAGGATATATATCTAACAGCCTGAAATGGGGAATTGAACCTTAAGTGATAGGAAACAAAACCCCATAATTGATAAAAGCATGTCCCGGATTCTTATTATAAGGATCTGGAACATGCTTTGTTACGGCTCGTCCATTATTCTATTCACATTTAGAGTATCCGCAGCTTTTACAAGTATTACATCCGCCTTCAAATGTAAGTTCTAAACCACAAATGGGACAAGGATTGACTACATTTGCTCCATCCGCTTTATCATACGTATTATGATTCTTTTTCAGCTGTGCCGTTTCTTTGTCAGATCCCATTTTATTATCACCATGATATTTTAGATGCAGCTCTGACTGCATTTCTTCATACATCTGAGTCAGAGCTTTCCCGATTGACATGGGGCAGCTGGATCCAGGTGAGGTATCCCGCTTTGTTGCTGTCCGCACTGCATAGGATGAGCAAACCAGTGTACTTTCCAGCTGGTCAACAATATCTTCCAGTTCAATTCCACCTCTTGCAGCCAGTGAAATCATACGGCTTAAACCGACCATAAAACTATTGCATCCGCCTTTAGACCCTTTTGATAGGAATATTTCCATAAATTTTCCGGTGCAGGGATCAAAAAATGCTTCACAGTGGAGCGTTCCGCAGCCAGTTCGCAGAGTTCTTCTTTTTCCAATACAGGCATCTGAAACCTTTACGATATGGCCCCGCTCCAGGTTCTGGGTAGTTTTTTCTTCACTGGTTGTTAATACTCCCAGACGTTTACAACCGTCTCTGAATATAGTAATTCCTTTCAGACCGTATTGCCATGCCATAATATACAATGCCTGTACTTCTTCTTTTGTAAATTCTTTCGGGACATTAACAGTTGAACTAATGGATGCATCGATATGATTTTGCCAGACTGCCTGCATTTTAATTCGTTCCGTGTAGGGAAGTGACTGCGCAGTTACGAAGAAATCAGGCAGATCATTTTCGTCTGTAATACCATGCTCATTCATATACTCCTGAACGATGGGAGTGTATATTTTATAATATACATCTTCACCATGAAGACTTTCCGTTTTTCTTGTATAAGAATTCGAAAAAACAGGCTCTATTCCGCCGGATATACCGAGCATGGTTGACAGTGTCCCTGTTGGCGCAATTGTCAGCAGCTGGGAATTGTATATCCCCCCGGCTTCTTTCACAAATGCAGCTACTTCTTCATCTGTATTCGCTTTAAAAAATGGGGTTTCCATAATTTCTTCTATGTTGCACTTTGGAAACGGTCCGTTCTCCTTTGCAAGCTTTGCAGATTGATAAATTGCATTATGAATCATTTCTTTTGCAATTTTATCGCAAAGCTCAATACTTTCATTACTTCCGTATCGAATACCTAATTTAATGAGTAAGTCAGCAATACCCAATACACCAAGGCCGATCTGCCGCCAGTCCCGGACAGAATCCCGCTGTTCTTTAAGAGGGTGTAAAGGAAGACCTTCATCCAGTACTTCATTCAGAGCAGTTACACAGGTCCGTACATCTTTTATAAAGTTTTCATGATCAAAGACTTTCATATTATCTTTTATCGCAACGTAAGCGGAAAGATTTATTGCTCCAAGGAGGCAGGATCCCCCAGCCGGTAATGGCTCTTCCGCACATGGATTTGTTCCGGCATATTGGAATTCCCTGGTATTGGACAGCAGATTCCAGCTCTCAATACGATCCCAAAACAGCATTCCCGGTTCCGCATAATCCCAGTTCATCTCACAGATTCGGCAAAAAATTTCATATGCATTTACTTCTTTTTCAATTACTTCACCAGTATCCTCTACCTGAAAGGTCAACATAAAAGGCGCATGTTCCTTCACTGCTTCCATAAATGCATTGGTTATACGAATAGAAATATTTGCTTTTGTAACCTTGGTTAAATCGGATTTTATTTCAATAAATGATTCTAAATCCGGATGGGTACAGGGAATGCTGATCATTAACGCTCCCCGCCTTCCGTTTTGCCCAATTAATTCTGTTACTGCAGAGTATAAATCCATGAATGAAACGGAACCGCTTGTATTCTCAGCAGCATTGTGAACCAGGGCTCCTTTTGGTCTGAGCTTACCAATATCAACACCACAACCGCCTCCGTAGCTGTATGTCCTTGCCAGTGATTTAGCAGTGTCAAAGATACTTTCGATATTATCTTCGGGTGGAGTTACTACATAACAATTGGAGTAGGTAATCTTTTTGCCAAATTTAGATAATCCTCGATTGGTTAAAATTCTTCCTGCAAATAAAAATTTCTTATTGATAATAAGCTCTGCTACCTTTTTGTTTCCGCCTGAGACACGTTCAACCCATTCGTCAAATTCTTCATTGTTATACCGGTATTTATTGTTCCAGATATCCTGCCCTAAAATATTGCCGCTCCCCAAATATTCCATAATATCCATTCTAAAATAGCCCTCTCTTCCCCAATAAACTTATATATGTATTATGACCATATCCGAAATAGGACAAAATACTATATGTTGCGAAACGATATCTATTATATACCATATGTAGAATGATATCAATCGTTTTGTAATAAATAGTATTTATTAAAAATAACATATTATGCGCTATATTATAGCAGGGTGAGATGATGGCAAATTGGGTGGAAGGTTTACTGATATTATGCGAGAAAAGATATATCCGTATATCAATCAGGGCTGTGCACAAGATATCAGCGGCACAGCCCGAAAGGATAACGTTATTCAATTCAATGTTTTCTCAGGACTGCTTTTTAACCGGTCTTATATATTTCCAGAACCGTTCCGGATTATGATAAAAATAAAGAATTCTGCCGGGAGAAGTATCAAAGCAGTAGCCGGTATCTGCAAAATCAAAGTCCGCCATTGCCTTTTCAATTTTTTCTTCCACACTTCGGTTTTCCTGTTCATAATCAAATGGACCGTGTTCAAATGCAATATACTCTGCTTCAGGAACATCAATCAGAAGCATTTGCGGCGGTACTTCGCCTTTGTAATCAGCAGGAAGGCGGACTCCGTAACACTCTGTGCGGGGAATACCCCAATCGCAGAGCCGCCCGTCCGGGTCATTCATATAAGCCATAATCTGACCACTGCCGCTGTTTGATTCCGTTCCGCCTTCGTCATCCAGTTTGCCCTTAATACTATCAAGTAAGCCGCAGATGGTGTCACAGTCCTGTCCTGGAATCAGACTTTGTTTCTGCCAGAAATCCCAATATCCATTGCTTTCGTAGTTTTTAATGTGCAGAAACTTGTGTGCTGGAATGGTAACAAAATAAATCTTTACATCATTTTCTGTTTTCATCATGCCAATCTCTCCAAATCCTAAAAAGTAGCGGTCGAAAGGGGTGATTTTAGTACGAAGAACTACAGGTTTGGGCGTTTTCCGGTATTCACTTGGAGTAATACCATAGGAAGTCTTAAACGCTCTGGTAAAGGCTTCATGGGATGAAAAACCGTAATCAAAAGCAATGTCCAGAAAACTTTTTTCACTGTCACGAACCTCTTTTAGCGCAAAGGCTAACCTTCTGAGCCGTAAATATTCTCTGAACTGCATACCTGATATTTCTTTGAATTTTCTGGTCGTATGAAATTCAGAATAACCAAGATTGCGGGAAAGAAATTTAAGAGTCAGTGATTCATCATGATGTTGTCTGATTGATTCATCGATTTCATCAACAATTAGCTGAATTTGCTTGTGCCATTCGTACATTACCTGTTCACCTCGTTTCAATCGCTCTAAAAGAATTATAACGGATCGGATATCAGATTTCTTGATTCTACTTGCTGAAAAGCTTAAAAGCATTCCTTAAAAATTGAATACTTCTTCCCATGCAAAACAGGCGGATTCTTCTGTACTATTAGGCCAGCTGCTTCCTGTCAAGCTGCGTTATAAGAGAAACGTCATCCTTAATATTTAGAGCTGCTGCAATTTCTGAAACCGTAAAACCGCTGTCACGAAGATAGATGATTTTGTTCAGAACCGGTATCTGGTCTGCAGAATACATACGATATCCCGTCCAGGAGTCGATTTCAGCGGGTTTTAAAAGCCCTGCTTCATCATAATATCGGAGCATACGAATTGTTACTTGCGTCAGCTTTGAAAATTCACCTATCTGGAACATTAATTTATCCCCCTTTTGGATTTTCCCCCTTTATTATAAACATGATTTCATGATACTTCAATTTTTTATGAGTTGTTTATTTCATAAAAATCTGTTATTATAGTCGACATCTCTATAAAAGGAAAAGGAGGACTAACTGCTATATGAAATTTCCAGATGGATTCCTATGGGGAGGAGCAGTGGCTGCGAACCAGTGTGAAGGAGCATATAACGAAGACGGAAAGGGGTTAAGCACCCAGGATGTGACTCCACGCGGTATTAAAGGACCGATAACAAAAACACCAACTCCAGATAATATGAAGCTGGTAGGAATTGACTTCTACCATCGATATAAGGACGATATTAAGCTTTTTGCGGAAATGGGTTTTAAAGTGTTCCGCACCTCAATTGCCTGGAGTCGGATATTCCCAAATGGGGATGATGCAGAACCCAATGAAAAGGGACTTCAGTTTTACGATGATTTATTTGATGAGTTACTGAAATATGGAATTGAGCCTCTGGTAACGATTTCTCATTATGAGACTCCTTTAAACTTATCCGTTCAGTACGATGGATGGATAAACCGGGATATGATCAGCTTTTATGAGCGTTATGTCAGAACTATTTTTAAGCGCTTTGGCGGAAAGGTAAAATACTGGCTGACATTTAACGAGATAAATTCCGTACTTCATGAACCGTTTTTAAGCGGGGGAATCTATACGGATAAGAGCAAATTAAAGAAACAGGATCTTTATCAGGCCATTCACCATGAACTGGTAGCCAGTGCACTGGCTACGAAAATCGGCCATGAGATGATGCCTGGATGCAAAATGGGCTGTATGATTTTAAGCATGCCAATGTATGCCCTGACCTCTAATCCGGATGATGTAATCGCAGTCATGAAATCAGATCATATGAATACATTTTTTGGTGATATGCATGTCAGAGGCCAGTATCCTGGCTATATGAAACGGTATTTCAGAGAAAATAATATTCAGATTCAGATGGCAGATGGCGATGAAGAGCTGTTAAAGGATCATACTGTGGATTTCGTATCATTCAGCTACTACATGAGTATTTGTGAAGCCGCCGACCATTCCAAGGCACAGGCAGGAGAAGGAAATCTCATGGGAGGCGTGACAAATCCCTATTTAAAACAAAGTGAATGGGGCTGGGCCATCGATCCACAGGGACTTCGCTATGTGCTCAATCAGTTTTATGACCGGTGGCAGAAGCCTCTGTTTATTGTGGAAAACGGATTGGGAGCTGTTGATGAGCTTGTAACACAGCCAGATGGAACAAAGACAGTCCTTGATGATTACCGGATTAATTATTTAAGAGATCATTTGATTCAGGTAGGAGAAGCCATAGAAGACGGAGTCCCGGTTATGGGATATACCAGCTGGGGCTGCATTGATTTAGTCAGTGCTTCTACTGCGGAATTAAAGAAACGGTATGGTTTTATCTATGTGGACCGAAATGATGACGGAACTGGTACATTAAACAGATATAAGAAAAAATCCTTTGACTGGTACAAAAATGTGATTGCCTCCAATGGGGAAGAATTGTAAAAGTGTACAAATTGTAACGTGTAATATTGGTTAAAATACCGATTGTTTTTATAACACTCCTGTGATAGGATCTATGTAGTTTACAGGAGTGTTACTATTAAATTAGGCAAGTCTGCATCTGTTTTATTTGGTGCATGCTTGTTTTTTTGTTTTTAAACCATCTGTAGCATTATGTTTTTTACACATTGAGATCGAGGAAACTTTTATGAAAATGGTTATTAAGCAGATATTAAATACAAATGCTGTGATATCAAACGATGAAAATGGACAAGATGTCCTGCTGCTTGGAAGCGGACTTGGATTTAAAAGCCGTATCGGCGATGCCATCGATCAGGAGAGGGTTGAAAAACAATTTATTCTGAAAGATAAAAACCATAAAAGTCAGTTCCGGGAAATACTTGATACAGTGCCCCAGGAATATATCATGGTTGCAGAGGATGTCATTGATTTTGCAGTTCAGGTCTTTGATATGACTCTCAATGAAACCATTCATATTTCCCTGGTCGATCATATTTATCATGCAGTAGAAAATTTTCAGCAGGGGCTAGTCGTACCCAATTCCATTTTACATGATATCATACGATTTTATCCGGATGAATATAAAGTGGGGCAAAAGATGCTGGACTTGATTGAGTCAAAATTCGGTTACCGGTTATCCAATGATGAGGCTGGATTTGTGGCTATGCATTTTGTAACAGCCCGGCATAATCAGATAAGCGGAAATGCGAAAAAGATGATAGTCATGGTGAGCGAACTCAATGATCTGATTATGTCAGAACTGAATTTTCAGGTGAAGGAAGATTCCCTTCCTTATTACCGATATATGACCCATTTGAAATTCTTTGCCCAGCGTGTCATGAAAAAGTATTATTATAAAGAGCATGGCGGAGCGCGTATGTTAGAAGAGCTGCTTAGGAATTACCCCGATGAATATCGTTGCAGCCAGAAAGTATGTCAATACATTGAAGATAAATATCATTACAAAGCAGGGCACGATGAATTAGTTTATCTGGCAGTTCATCTGTCACAATTAAAAAACAGTTAGATTTTGGCAGTGTTATGATTCAGTTCAGCAAAGCCTGGTTATTCTCTTAAATGATAGGGGATATCCAGGCTTTTGATAAAAAATTTTAGGGAGGTATCACAATGGCAGATTATACAAAATTAGCCAGAGATATTGTAGAACATGTTGGTGGGGAAAAAAATATTAATTCCCTGACCCATTGTATCACACGGCTTCGTTTTAAGTTAAAAGACGAAAGCAAGGCGGATACGGAAACACTGAAAAATATGCAGGGTGTTATTAAGGTTATGCAGGCAGGCGGTCAGTATCAGGTTGTAATCGGAAGTGATGTGGAAGATGTTTACGACCAGATTTTACTGAACACTTCCATTGGGGAAAAAAATGAGAGTGAATCAGCAGAGGCAGATCATTCGGCATCAGGAAACAAAAAGAACAGTTTTATGGATAAAATGACAGATCTTATTTCCGGTATCTTTATGCCCTTTATGGGAGCATTTGCCGGAGCAGGACTTTTAAAGGGTTTTCTGGTATTATTCACAACCCTGTCCCTGCTTGATAAAACTTCTACCACTTATACCATACTTTATGCTGCTTCAGACGGTATTTTCTATTTCCTGCCTATTTTCCTGGCATATTGTTCAGCACAGAAATTTGGCGCAAAGCCGTTTATTTCAATGGCAATCGCCTGTGCGATGTGTTATCCATCTATGACTGCTCTGTTTGCCGATAAGGAAGTTGCTGTTACATTTTTCTCGATTCCGGTAAAGCTGATCAGTTATCCAAGCTCTGTACTGCCCATTCTTTTAACCGTTTATGCGCAGTCTAAACTGGAAAAAGGGTTGATGAAAGTAATTCCCAAAGATTATTCAAAGTATCGTTATTCCGATAGTTGATTTCGCTATTGTTTTCCCTGTGGCCTTGATTGTGATCGGACCGGTTACAGATATTGTGAGCAGAGGAATAGCAGGAGGAATTCAGGCAATATTTGCTTTCTCTCCAGCAATTGCAGGATTTGCAATGGGTGCTTTATGGCCGGTGTTTATTGTGTTTGGTTTACACTGGGGATTTTTACCTATTATTATGAACAACTATTCCGTATTAGGATATGATTATATCTCACCAGCTACATTTGGCGCTAACTTTGGTATTGCAGCAGCATGTCTGGCAGTATTCTTAAAGACAAGAAATAAAGATATGAAATTAGTATCCGGTTCTGCTTCCATCTCAGCTCTGATTGGTGGTGTAACAGAGCCAGGTATCTACGGTGTTTTAATGAAAAACCGTAAAATATTCATTGGAATGTGCATTGTTAACGGAATCAGTGGTATTATTGCAGCGGTTGCAGGATGTATCCGTACCGCACAGGTTCCAGTCAACCTTTTAACGATCCCAGCCCTTTTTGCCATGGCAGGACCGGCTATCGTTGTATCAATCACATTTTCTTTTGTAATAGTATTTTTATTAACTTATTTCTTTATCTATAAAGATGAAGTATAATAAAAAATGGTGAATAATGGCAGCATAAAAAGATAACAGGAGAGTGAAAGATGCTGAATTTTTCAGAATTATACCCATGCAGCAATCAGGCCAGAATGGCCCAGCTGTTAGATGGTATGTGGAAGTTCCGGTTTGATCCGGAGGAAAAAGGACTGCAGGAGGGCTGGCAGCATAAACTGCCAGACCCCATCTCCATGCCAGTTCCCGCAAGTTTTTCTGACTTTTTTACTACAAAGGAAGAACGGGATTTTTGCGGAGATTTCTGGTATGAGACAGAAGTATTTGTACCACGGGAATGGGAGAAACAGGAGTTGGAAATCCGTTTCGGAAGCATTACCCACCGCGCAAGCGTTTATTGCAATGGAAATCTGACAGCAACCCATGAAGGTGGATTTTTACCGGTGATTGCCAGAGTTACGGATCATGTGAAATTTGGTGAGGTAAATACATTTATCGTAAAGGCCAATAACGAATTAAATGAAGAGAGTCTTCCCTGTGGAACCACTATGGTGCTCAGTGACGGAAGAAAACTGGCCAAGCCTTATTTCGACTTTTTTAATTACTCCGGAATCCAGAGAAGCGTATGGCTTGTTTCAAAGCCCGTGGAATCCATCGAAGATTTCAGTGTGGATTATGAGTTGCATGGAGAAGATGCCGTTGTTCATTATCAGATTATGACAAATGGAGATCATGAAGTTTCCTTTGAATTATTTGATGAGAATAAACAGCAGGTGGCGAAAAGCACAGGCACGAAAGGCAGTGTGACTGTTTCCAAGGCTCATCTGTGGAATGTAGGGAAAGCCTATCTCTATCGGGCAGTGATGCGTATCTGGGATGGAGAAACACTGATTGATGAGTATTCCTCTAAAATCGGGATCAGAACAGTAAAAATAGCAGGAAAAGAAATTCAGATTAATGGCAAGGCTGTTTATCTGAAAGGATTTGGAAAACACGAAGATTTTGAAGTGATTGGCCGTGGCTTCAACTGGGGTGTTTTAAAACGAGATTTTGAATGTATGAAATGGATTGGTGCCAACTGCTTTCGAACCAGTCATTATCCATATGCAGAAGAGTGGTATCAGTTTGCAGATGAAGAAGGCTTTCTGATTATTGATGAGGTTCCGGCTGTAGGTATGATGAGATCCACCAGAAACTTTGCAGATGCAGGAACCGGTAAGTTCACCAGATTTTTTGAAACACCTACCGTACCAAATCTGTTAAAGAACCATCTTCAGGCAGTAGAAGAGATGATTGTAAGGGATAAAAAACCATCCCAGTGTAATTGCATGGAGTCTGTTTAATGAACCGGAAACTACCAGCGAAGAGTCGAAAAATTATTTCACTGCAGTGTTTGATGCCGCCAGAGCCTTGGATCCACAGAGTCGTCCGATGACAGGGGCATTTGAAAAGAACAGTCAGCCGGAACTGTGTAAGTGTTACCAGCTTTGTGATTTTATCTGTTTAAACCGTTATTACGGGTGGTATATCAAAGGAGGACCGGAGCTTGTTGATGCAAGAGAAGCCTTCTTAATTGAGATGAATAAGTGGAAAGATAAAAATTTGAATATACCGTTTGTATTTACTGAATTTGGCACTGATACCATGGCGGCAGAACATAAACTTCCCAGTATTATGTGGAGCCAGGAATACCAGAACGAATATCTGGATATGAATTTTGAAATATTTGATCAGTATGATTTTGTGCAGGGAGAATTGGTTTGGAACTTTGCTGATTTCCAGACAACAGAGGGAATCATGCGTGTAAATGGGAACAAAAAGGGGATTTTCAATCGGGTAAGACAGCCGAAAAGTGCTGCTTTTGTATTAAAAAAACGATGGGAATCATTGGACTAATTATATAGAGGACTGAGCGAATGGGATTTTTAGATAATTTATTTGGTAATAAAGAGAAAAAAGAATCAGATACTCCTGTTATTAAGAGCATAACCTGTGAACCAAAAACAATTTACAGCCCTTTAAAGGGAACTGTAATACCTCTTTCTAACGTAAGCGATCCGGTATTTGCAGAAGAAGTTATGGGGCCAGGTGTTGGCATCGAACCAGAAGAGGGAAAGTTATATTCTCCTGTTGATGGTGAGATTGTATCCGTATTTCCAACCGGACATGCAATTGGTATGACAACCGGGGATGGAATGGAGGTTCTGCTTCATATCGGCATCGATACAGTACAACTGGAAGGTGAAGGTTTTCATGCTTTGGTAAAACAGGGAGATCATGTGAAAGCAGGGGAGCTGCTGGTAGAATTCGATTGTGCTAAGATTAAAGAGAAAGGTTATCAGACAACCACTATGGTTCTGGTGCCCAATGCCGCTTTGATGGGGACTATGAGCCAGCCAAAGTTAGGTTCGGTGGAACCTCTGGATCAAATCTTTCATTTTCTGTAATAACTTTCAGGGGAGTATTAACAGAGATAGATAACACATTATAAACTTAAAAACGTGGGCAGCTTTCATGGATGACGAAGCTGCCCGCATTTTTTATATATAAATAAAATTACATAGCAATTACATAAAAACATATTGACAAATATCAATATGTTTTTATAATTAAGACATAGATAAATATCTATATTATAAATTCTCAGTATATAAGAAGGAGAAGACAATGGATCAGTATGCAGATTATGCGTCAGTATTTAAAGCATTAGGTGATACAACAAGATTAAAATTATTGAAATGTTATCCTGTGGTGAACTTTGTGCATGTGAAATTCTGGAATCTTTTGAGATTACACAGCCCACATTATCTTATCACATGAAGATACTTACAGAATGCGGTCTTGTAATTAGCCGAAAAGAAGGATCCTGGATGCATTACAGCAATAATCCCCAGTTAATTGAGAAGATTAAAAATTACTGGACCAATATTTCTACAGAACAGGAAGACTGTATCTGTAAATATACGAAAGCAGACGGGCAATGCGACAAATGACAATATGGACTGATATTTTTTTGTAACACAAAGATTTATGCAGCATAGTATATGCATATATGCTCATATAGATATTAACTAAGAAAGGAGTGATATTTTTGACAGATATTTTTAAAGCACTGTCTGAGGAAAGCAGACTGCGAATCCTGACTTTGCTGATGGAACGGGAAATGTGTGTCTGTGAGATTGAAATTTGTCTGAATATGACACAGTCAAACGCGTCCAGACATTTAACGGTACTGAAAAACTGTGGGATTTTATACGGTTATAAGAAGGCACAATGGGCATATTTTGGAATCAGCGACAGTTTTAAAAAGGAACATAAAGAACTGTGGGAGTACCTGCAAAAAAAGATAGTTGAATTACCCACCTATGAGTCCGACCACAGACAATGCGAGAAGTACAAAAACGTTGATGTCTGTGGCAATTCAAAAATAACTGAGGAGGGAGAGACTGAATGAAGAAAGAGAAATCAGCAGAGATTGGTTTTTTTTCAAAGATATTTAACCATATGGGTAGCCCTGTGTATGGTTGCAGGCGTATTAATCGGAAAATTTCTTCCCGTGATACCTGGATTTTTCAGTCAGTTTGAATATGCCAATGTATCGATTCCTACAGCCATATTAATCTGGATTATGATTTACCCAATGATGATGAAGGTGGATTTTGAAAGCGTGAAGCATGTTGGAAAAAACCCAAAAGGATTATATGTAACATGGGTTACCAATTGGTTAATAAAACCATTCACGATGTTTGCAATAGCTTCTTTCTTTTTCTACGTTGTATTTAAGGGCTTAATACCTGCAGATCTGGGAAAGGAATATTTAGCTGGTGCCGTTTTATTAGGAGCAGCGCCTTGTACAGCCATGGTCTTTGTATGGAGCCAGCTGACGAAAGGAAGCCCGGCTTATACAGTGGTGCAGGTAGCAACCAATGATTTGATTATTCTGATTGCATTTGTACCCATCGTCAAATTCTTGCTGGGAGTGAGTAAAGTAACTGTCCCCTGGGATACTCTGATTTTATCAGTCGTCTTATTTGTTGTGGTACCTTTAGCGGCAGGTGTCTTAACTAGGATGTATATCAGTAAGAAAAAAGGAAGAGATTATTTTGAAAATCAGTTTCTTCCCAGGTTCGATCATGCAACAATAGCCGGATTGCTGCTGATGCTTGTACTTTTATTCTCCTTCCAGGGTGATGTCATTATAAATAATCCTTTGCACATATTACTCATAGCAGTGCCGCTGACCATACAGACATTTTTTATATTCTTCCTTGCGTATCTGACAGCGAAAGTACTTAAACTTCCTCACAATATAGCAGCCCCTGCGGGCATGATCGGCGCTTCCAATTTCTTTGAGCTAGCAGTTGCTGTTGCCATAGCCCTGTTCGGCATGGATTCCCCGGCAGCACTTGCCACCGTAGTCGGTGTTTTAACCGAGGTACCGATTATGCTCATACTTGTTAAGATAGCAAATAAAACAACTCATTGGTTTGAAACAAAATAATATTAGAAAAGCAATTTGGTAGATAGTCAAGAAGTATTTTGATTGTTTTTCATACAGAAAGGTAACTTTAATAGACCTACGGCTTTCATAACAAAAAACGTAGATTAGGAATGAGATATGGATTACCTACTCTTTTCCGGGAGAGTAGAGTTGGCCCTTGTCCAGCAGACCATAGAGCAGACGTATAAATTTACGGGAAGTCAACGCGAGTGCACGTTTGTGCTGATGGTTTCTTGTTTCAGCATATTTCTTATGATAAAAGCGTTCATATTCAGGACAGTGTCTTATAACACTTCCAGTTGCTTCAATGATGTAATACCGTAGGTAACGGTTGCCAGCCTTACTCATATGTTTGTCTTCTGATTCAAAATCGCCTGAATCATTATCGTTCCAAACAATACCGCAGTATTTTGCGAGTGAGTCAGCACTTTGAAAAACTTTAGCAGAACCAATTTCAGCAAGAATTGCAGCAGAGTAAACCTTGCCAATTCCAGGAATAGAATTAAGCACTGTATATTCCTCGGGATTTAACCCTTGCACAGTTTGAAGGATTGCTTTATCAATTGCTTTTAATTCCTTCTCAAAAGAGCTGATGCAGTTAAATGAGGAAGCAATTGATATCGTAAGCGGCTCATATAGGCATTTATCCAGCCTGTATGAATTACGAGCTGCAGCCTGTATTATCTTAGCTGTTTCTTCGGGATCAGCGATGCGCCCTTTGCTTTTAGAGCTAATGAATGCAACAAGGTCTTCAATAGAGGAATTTACTATGTCCTCATTTGTTGTGAACTCTGTAAGAATAGCCTCGGCTGTAGCACCATATTTATTTGAAAAGGATGCTCTCCATTGCGTAATAAGGCATACTCACTGAACTTCAGAAAGATGTTATTTAGCATGTATGTTTTCTCTCTGGCAATACATTCAGTGATGTGCATACGATGTCTGGTAAGGCGCTGTAAGGCAAGGTATTGGGAACCACGCCAAGGCTTGCTGCTGATACGCCCTACACGGGCAAAGTCAGCGATAACAAAGGAATCAATGCCATCATTTTTTCCAATATCATTGAAGGATTTCTTGTAATTTTTCACTTCCTTCGGATTGAGGCAATAAACACGGACAGAAAAAGGAGTTAAAAGTTCACTGGAAGAAAGGAAATTGGCCAGATGAACTCCATAAAATCCAGTTGATTCCATTCCGATTACAACGTATTTGAACTGATGATTTGCAGTAAGGACATCAACAATCAGACTTTCAAGAAGAACTGCACCTTCCTGAGTATTTTCAACAGGTTTCATTTTTATAAAGAACTGCTGATTAAAATCAAGTGCAGAAATAACATGAATACGGGATGCAATATCAATCCCAACAAAAAGCGTTGAGAGGTAATCGATTTTTTCTTTCACGGATAGTCACCACCTTTCATAGCAGAATAAAAAGAATGTAATCATGGCTTGTCCCAGATCACTACACCGGCCTAACCCTCGCGTTATTAGCATTCTCCGGTAAGAAATACCCTGCTGGTGGCTAGATACCGGGATGCAGCATTTGTGTAATAAGTCTTAGCGTAGTATTAGGGCTGCAAGCTTTTTTTGGCAATAACAAAATGTTTTGCTGGAGTATTAGAGCAGTGACCACAGCTACAGTTCTTGTAAACTTAATTGTAACATCTGGGACCATGACTATAAAGCAACTTATTAACAATGTAGGTATGACAAGATGACCAACAATTCATCTAATACCTATATCATTAGAAAAAATAAGTCTATAGCCTCTATGATTGAGGTCTATATACTTATAATACGAGGAAGTATCAGAATATGAAAAAAATGCAGATATTTGAACCAGCTATGTGCTGCTCAACAGGACTATGCGGAGTTTCCGTTGATCCGGAATTATTAAGGATTTCCACGGTGCTGAATACGTTAAAGAATAACGGAGTACAGGTAGGCCGTTTTAATCTTACAAATGCACCTCAGGAATTTGTAACAGATAAAACAGTAAATGATTTTATCAGAGAAAAAGGCGTAGATGGTTTACCAGTTATTACAGTAGATGGAAATATAGCGATAACCGGCAGATATCCATCAAATGAAGAGTTTATAAAATTGCTCGATGTTCCGGAACATTTTATTGGCAAAATTTCTGGTGACGCAGAGACTGAAAAATCAAAAGGCTGCGGCTGCTCTGGAGGGGATTGCTGTTGTTAATGGAGACTTTTAATATAGAAAAAGAAGTATTTACAAAATATCTTTTCTTTACTGGAAAAGGCGGAGTGGGAAAGACTTCAACAGCCTGTGCCACAGCGGTATCCCTTGCTGACTCAGGAAAAAGGGTGATGCTGATCAGCACGGATCCGGCCTCCAATCTCCAGGATGTATTTGAAACAGAATTAAACAATAAAGGCGTCTCAATCCCTGGTGTGCCTGGACTTGTGGTAGCCAACTTAGATCCTATAGAGGCAGCTGCAGAGTACCGGGAAAGTGTAATTGCCCCTTATCGGGGTCAGCTGCCGGACGCTGTCCTGAAAAATATGGAGGAACAGATGTCTGGCTCCTGCACAATTGAAATCGCAGCTTTTAATGAGTTTTCAAAATTTATTACAGATGAACAAATTCAGGATGAATTTGATTCTATTATCTTTGATACCGCACCTACGGGCCACACATTAAGGATGCTCCAGCTCCCCTCAGCCTGGAGCAGCTTTATCAGTGAAAATACCCACGGTGCTTCCTGTTTAGGGCAGCTGTCCGGTCTGGAAAGCAAAAGGGAAATCTATAAAAAGGCTGTGAAAACATTATCTGATGGAGCTCTTACAACCTTAATTCTGGTATCAAGACCTGAGGTGACTCCGTTAAAAGAAGCTGCGAGAGCCTCTTATGAACTCAAAGATATTGGAGTAAAAACCAGAAATTGATCATGAACGGATTATTGACGGGATACGATGATACTATTTCAGAAAGCTTATATAAAAAACAACAGGCAGCGCTATCCGGTATGCCAGAAGAACTTATGAATCTGAAATTCCGTTTCATACCTCTCAGATCCTATCCCATAACCGGATTGGAAAACGTAAGAGCCTTACTGAAAAAAGACAGTGATGTTGTCAGCGGGGATAAAGTCAATGCGGATATCATACCAGTGCTGAAAGATGTAATAGACGACTTATACTTATCTGGGAAAAAAGTCATATTTACCATGGGAAAAGGGGGTGTGGGGAAAACAACAATAGCCGCATCTGTTGCACTTGGTCTGGCATCCAGAGGGAAAAAAGTACATCTGACTTCAACTGATCCGGCTGCTCATCTTAAGTTTGTTATGAGCGAAACAGATAACATTTCAATGAGCCATATCGATGAAAAAGAGGAGTTAAAGAAATATCGGCAGGAAGTACTTAATAAAGCCAGGGAAACGATGTCAGAAGAGGATCTTGCATATATAGAGGAAGATTTAAGATCCCCCCTGTACCCAGGAAATAGCGGTATTCAGAGCCTTTGCGGATATCGTTGACAGGGCAGAAGACCAGATTGTAGTGATTGATACTGCACCCACTGGCCATACGTTATTACTTCTGGATTCAACTCAAAGCTATAATCAGGAGATAAAACGCTCCCAGGGTGATGTTCCTGATTCAGCCAAGAAACTGCTTCCAAGATTAAGAAATAAAAGTGAGACAGAAGTTATTATAGTCACTCTCGCTGAAACTACCCCGGTATATGAAGCTCTGCGTCTGGAGACGGATTTAAAGCGGGCGGGCATTGCCGCAAAGTGGTGGGTTATTAATTCATCCCTTTACCGTACCGGTACCACAAATCATTTGCTGACAGCAAAGGCCAGTAATGAAATTCAATGGATCAATAAGGTGGATGCCCACTCTAATGGAAATTTTGCAGTGATCAGCTGGAGACCGTATGAAATAAAAGATGAGAGTTTATATCTGCTGTAGATAAAAGAGGTGAAAGTGATATGAATAAAGATAATAAACCGAAAGTTGCCTTTGTTTGTGTACACAACTCCTGTCGAAGCCAGATAGCGGAAGCGTTAGGAAAGCATCTTGCCAGTGATGTGTTTGACAGCTTTTCGGCAGGAACCGAATTAAAGGATCAGATTAATCAGGATGCAGTCCGGATAATGAAGATATATGGAATTGATATGGAGGCATCACAGAAAAGTAAGTTGTTGGAAGATATACCAGGTCCTGATGTAGTAATTACCATGGGATGCAATGTGAAGTGCCCGGTTCTTCCCTGTAAAATGAGAGAGGACTGGGGATTAGATGATCCTTCAGGGAAAGACGATGCTGCTTTTGAGAAAACCATTGGGATAATCGAGAATAAAATCTTTGATTTAAGAAACAGGCTGAAAAATCAAATGCTATAATAAAACGTGGGCAGCCTAAAACAACAGGCAGCCCACATTTTGTTAATACTAAAGAGTACAATTGATAATGAGACTTAATCTGTCATATGGATTTACGAATGACAGGTACATAAATTTCCATTACTGCATCTTCGGTATTGTGGCAGCGCTCATCATAAAATTCAAAATCCATTTTTGTTTCATCAAATTCATAATTGCTGGCAGGAAACCATTCGTTGAAAATGTAGTTCCATGTCTGTTTTATAGCGGTTGAAAATGGATCATTATCATCTGTCTGGGCTGCAAGAATTTCGTTAGCAGGTGGTGTTGTAAAAACAGCATATTCTGCTTCCGGTACAGTAATTGTCGTCATATCCGGAGTTACTTTTTCAAAGTCATCAACAATAACACCCAATAAATAAACAGCGCTGCCATTTTCAACATTAGGTACACAGATTCCAACTTCCCCATGTTTGGGCGGATTTAATTGTTGATACATTTTACTTTCCAGATTTTCTCCATTATAGGTATCCCAATAAGCAGCGATATCCTTTGTATAATTTTCTGCAATACTTGTGTTAATACCATAGCCAGCAACCAGAAAAGCTGTTTTTTTTGTGATAACAGGTTTCATAATAATACCCCCTATATTTGTTATAATTTCTTTCACATCGCAGCCACTCATTCTGGAAATATAGGTAGTAGGGCTATAACCGAATTCTTTGCGAAACGCTTTTGAATAGCCGCTTGCAGTTTCGAATCCATAATCAAGTGCAACTTCTATAATCTTTTTACTAATAAGCAGATCTGCACGAGAAAGCAATAATCGCTTTTTACGGACGAATTCCATAAGTGGAATCCCTTGACTGACAGCAAATATTCTGCAAAAATGAAATACGGAATATCCTGCCTGCTGTGATATTTGTTCCGCAGTCAATTCTTCTTTTATATTCCTTTCAATAAAGTGAATGCTTTGTTCAATTGTCTTACAATATTTCAAATAATCTCTCCTTACCTTTCCTCCGTACGGTAATTGCATTATATCAGGTTTTTTAAGGGGTTGCTGTTCCTGTTTTGCTAAAACCAGTTCAGGTCAGATTTCTAAGCCAGACCTCCATATTTGTCGTATCAGGCGAATGGCTTGCATAGCGTTCCACGCAGAAGGCATCGGTCTGCAATTTGTGTTTAGGAAGCCATGTGTTATAGATATAATGCTGTGCTTTATAAAGCGCATCCATAACAAGTGCTTCAAAGCTTTCGGCTTCAAAAGAGCAGATAATATATTCTCCGGCGGGTAATTCCCAGCTCTTAAAAGCGCTTGGAATTTCCGGGTGCTCATAAGGCATACCAGCAAAATAGCTAAAACAACCTTCTTAAACTGGAGTATGCGGCTCCAATTTCCTCTGTGTACTCAGAAACACAGGTCAATGCAGATTTTTGTTTATGAAAGTCATCCCAAAGCGAGGCAAGCGGATCTATTCCGGACTCTGTTCCAAGACCGTCTATATGATGGATTGGTACATCCTTTATTAACCCCATATAATGGACGGGTTCTTTTAGTTCTTTTCTGTGTATTTCCAGAACAATACCATCGGTAATCAGCGGCACTTCCTCATCAACCAGTGTGTAGTGAAGCAGAAGCTGGGGTTTTGTCATACGGTTGAGAGTCTGTGGTTTTTTGCGGTACTCATCTGGAGTCAGACCAAAGGTGTTTTTAAATGTGCGGGAAAAGTATTCGTGAGAGGTAAATCCAAGCTCTAATGCAATATCCAGGATTCTTATATCTGATTGAAGCAGGCAGTCTGCTGCCCTTGCCATACGGCGGAGTTTGATATACTCGGCGACCGGTTTTTTGACAAGACGGCTAAATAAGCGTTGATAATAGAATGGAGACAAACAAGCCGTTTTTGCAAGGTCCTCAATATTAATTTCCTCATTTAAATGATCCTCTATATAATTGACTGTTTGTTGTATTTGTTTCCATGCGTGCATATTTAAGCACCTCCTTTTCCAGCAGTATACCATGTCCAGTAAGGATATCGCTTGACTGTGAATGCTTTTTTAATTGAGGATATCATATTTGAAAGAGATCTGGAAGCAATGTTTGTGAGCATACTGCTTTAATATTATTGACGGGTATGTTAGCCTATGCTAATATATCATATAGTTAGCCAAAACTAACACTATAGAATGAAATCATATATATGAAACACATAAAAGAATGATTTAATTAACATACCAATATTTTAGCAGGAGGTTTTATTTATGACTATCAGTGAAATAATTCGGGAACGTCGCACCATACGTGAATTTAATGATAAAAAAGTATCTCTGGATACTATAACAGAACTTCTGGAAACCGCTGTCTGGGCACCGTACCACGGGATACCGGAGCCATGGAGGTTCCTGGTTTTTTCTGATCATGGTATAGACCGTTTAAGCGATATGATTTATCAGGCTCTATCTCAGACTGAGCGAAAAGAGTATGGGGATAAATTAAAGCAGCATCTCAGTACGGTTCCTGTTGCTGTTGTAGTAGTGGGAAAACTGGACCGCAATCAAAAAATTATGGATGAGGTTTCTGCATCTGTAAGTGCACTCATTCAAAATTTTCAATTAGCAGCCTGGGAGAAGGAGATTGGCGTTGTATGGAAAACACAATCCTATATGCATACACCTCAAATCAGCAAAAGTCTGGAACTGAAATCAGATGAAAAATTGGCAGGAATTCTTCTTTGTGGATACTTTGATAAAAAGCCATTGGAACGTACTCGCAATCGTGCAGTATCCAGAACCATATTTATAAAAGAATAACAAATTTAAAAACACAGGGTAACTTTTTAATCTTATTGTCATCAGGTGGAAAGTGCCGTTAATACAGGCTGAACAATGGTGGAAGAAGAGCAGAAAGGAGCACATAGCACGACTTGTCTAAATACTGCATAAAATATAGTGTACTCTATTTAGAAAGGAGTGAATTTTATGTGTTGCTGTAATTGTTGTTGCAGACGTAACAGGTCTGACCGTGATGAAAATCGCGAATGGTGCGAAAGAAGAATCAGAGAGGCTTATCAGAATGGATATGACAGAGGTCGCAGATCATGCAGGAGGGGGATCATCAGAATCAGATGATGATTTCAACAATAACTTAAATGATAACTTTAGCGACAACTTTAGCGACAACTTTAGTGATAACTTTAGCCGTAATTTAAATGGAAATTTAAATGATAACTTTAGTGATAATTTTAGTAATAACATTATCATTGTAATTAACGACAGCTTTAACAATAATACAATTTAAATAATGATAAAAGGCAGGTTCTTTTTGAGCCTGCCTTTCGTATTGTCTATACTTAATAAATCTGATGTCCGCCCTCCAGAGCTTCATTCAGTTGTTTATCGGTACATTTTCTTGCAGCTAAGGCATCTCGTTCTTTTATACATTTATATAAACAGAGTACACTGTCATAGAGCGCTTCTTTCCCGTATTTCAGACAGAAACGTTTCCAAAGCTGAGTCACAACAGGTTTAAAGGATATGTAAATCAAAGGAATAATACTGTTCCCACTGATTACAGAAAGTTTGTGATGAAAAGAGAAGGTGGCAAGAACTGTATCGTCTATGGTTTTCGCAGCTGCAACCTCTTCCAGCAATCCTTCCAGACCCAGAATATCCTCATTTGATGAATTTTTTACAATTGAATCAGTTGCCAGATGTTCCAATGCCCGCCGCACTTCAATAATTGAGTGAATTTCCCCCTGACCAAGGGTATCGCCGTGATATTCCATAATGGCATTTAAAGTATCTATGTTGCCGTTTTTCCCATAATCTGCAACAAAAACACCCTGCCTTGGATGGACTTCTAAAAAGCCCTGTTTTTCAAGCTCGGAAAATCCACTGTTAACAACGGCACGGCTCACCTGCATCTGCCTTGCAATTTCCCTTTCAGAAGGCAGTCGGCTTCCAACCGGCATTTGTCCCGATAATATTAAGTCACGGATCTGACGAATGAACATTTCTTTTAAGCTTAAAGCACTCAGTTTCTGAAATTCCATATTCTCCCCCTTATTCTGGCTCTGGTCATACCAGAGATTGAACCTATTTTATCATACATTCTTACTAAAATTCAACAAATTTATATGTGATTATCACAGTTATTTTTTGCATTATTGCCAGTACACTGAGAATATTTTATAATAATATTGTTATGACTGAACCAGTATACTTATAAGAAACCACCATGCACCTTTTGGTTAAAAGGATGGCAGAGGAACAAATAAAAAGAAGGGAGCGCGGCACGTGAAAGATTTTAAAGTTCTGGAAATAAAAACAAGTGTCTTTGCTGACAACAACTTACAGGCTGGAAAGCTTCGTGAAGAATTAAAAGAGAAAAAGGTATTTCTACTTAATCTGATGTCCAGTCCCGGCGCAGGTAAGACAACCACTCTGGTTCGTACCATTAATGGGTTAAAGGACGACTTAAAGATTGGTGTTATGGAAGCAGATATTGATTCTGACGTAGATGCCCGGACCATATCACAGACTGGTGCAAAAGCCATTCAGCTTCATACAGGAGGTATGTGTCATCTGGATGCCCAAATGACCCGCCAGGGACTGGAGGGCCTTGATCCTGACGGTCTTGACCTTGTAATTCTGGAGAATGTGGGCAACCTGGTATGCCCGGCTGAATTTGATACCGGCGCAGTAAAGAATGCCATGATCCTTTCGGTACCGGAAGGAGATGATAAGCCATTAAAATATCCTCTCATGTTTTCCATCTGCGATGTGGTACTGATTAATAAGATGGATGTATTGCCGTATTTTAATTTTGATTTGGAAAATGCAAAGAGAATATCCGTATGCGTAATCCAAATGCAATAATTATTCCTATCAGCGCACTGAAAGAGGAAGGAATAAAAGAGTGGACCGACTGGCTTCATAATGCGGTAAAATCCTGGTGTGAATAACAAATAAGATAGATAAAAACTTCGAAAGCGCCATATAAGCGCGGGAAAGGGAATTATGAGTGAATTAAGACCGAAAATAGTAAAGCTCGCTAAGATGGTGGGCGGTATTGCAGGAGTCATCAACAAGATCGATGAAAATTCTCCCGAATACTATTCACTGGACTGTGTTGTAACCGATGACATGGCTGATATTGCCATGATTATCGGACTGCGCAAACCCCGTACCTTCGAGTACATAGCAAAACGTTCCGGAAAAAGTAAGAAAGAAACAAAGGCCCTTTTAGAACAGCTGGCTTACACCGGTGTTGCAAAAGTATGGAAAGATAAGGAAGATCAGAAAGACCGCTACTTCGTAAATATCTTTGCTCCCGGCATGTTGGAGATGATGGTAAATAACCGGGAACAGCTGAACGAACACCCGGAAATCGGAAAAGCTTTTGAAGAATACACCAGGCTTCGTCTTGCGCCCATGGCTGCCAAATTCCCTCAGGGAATGGCGATGATGCGTGTAATTCCTGTGGAAGAAGCCATCAAGGATATTAAAGGCACAAAACCATGGGAACATCTTTCCTACTATCTGGATAAGTATGATACATTTTCCGTATCTGACTGCTCCTGCCGCCAGTCACGCCGTGTGATTGAGGAGGGCTGCGGCCACCTGGAAAAAGATATCTGCATCCAGATGGGAGAAGGTGCTGAATATTATATCAAGACAGGCAGAGGCCGCCAGATTACCCGGGAAGAAGCAAAGGAAATTATTAAATTCGCAGAAAATAACGGCCTGATGCATGAAATGCCCCATACCGACGGACTGGGTGAATCAGCGGCAATCTGTAACTGCTGTGGCTGCGCATGCTTTTCCCTGCGTCTTGCAACTCTTTTTAATACTCCGGATTCCATACGTTCCAATTTTACCGCCAGGGTTAAGAAGGAAAATTGTGTGGCCTGCGGGCAGTGTGTGGAGAACTGCCCCGTGAACGCGTTAACACTTGGACAAAAGCTCTGCTCCAAAACACCTGTCACCATAAAGGCAGAACCCACTGCCCGCGACCATATCTGGAAAGAAAGCAACTGGAATGTGGATTACCGGGAGAACCGGAAAGATGTTTCAGAAGAAGGTACCTCTCCATGTAAGACTGCCTGTCCGGCCCATATTTCCGTACAGGGATACATAAAGCTTGCTGCTTCCGGACGTTACCGGGAAGCTTTGGAACTGATAAAAAAAAGAAAACCCGTTCCCTGCTGTCTGCGGGCGGATCTGTCCCCATGGCTGCGAAAGTGAATGTACCCGCGGAGACATTGATGAACCGGTTTCCATTGATGAAATTAAAAAATTTATTGCGGATAAAGAACTGGATGAATCAGTTCGCTATATTCCGCCCATGCGTTATAATCTGGGCAATAAAATCGCAGTGGTTGGTTCTGGTCCTTCCGGACTTTCCTGTGCTTATTACCTGGCAATTGACGGATACAAGGTAACTGTGTTAGAAAAGGAAGAAAAACTGGGCGGTATGTTAACCCTTGGTATTCCTTCTTTCCGTCTGGAAAAAGAGGTTCTTAATGCTGAAATTGATGTTTTGCGGGAAATGGGTGTTTCCTTCAAAACGGGAGTTGAAGTTGGAAAAGATATTACTCTGAACCAGCTTCGTGAAGAAGGATATGAAGCTTTTTATCTGGCAATCGGAGCACAGGGCGGCAGACGTCTTGGTATTGAAGGGGAAGAAGGTCAGGGTGTTATTTCCGGTGTTGATTTCCTGCGTAATGTGAATCTTGGAAGAAAGTCAGAATTATCCGGCAACGTAGTTGTAATCGGTGGTGGAAATGTAGCCATTGATGTGGCCCGTACTGCAAAAAGACAGGGGGGCAGATGAGATTCATCTTTACTGTCTGGAAAGTCCTGGTGAAATGCCGGCATTACCAGAGGAAATTGAAGAGGCGAAAGAAGACAGCGTATCCTTCCACAATGGCTGGGGACCCAAGCGTATTCTGACGGAAGATGGTAAGGTAACCGGAGTGGAATTTAAGCGGTGCACCAGTGTCTTTGACGCAGACCACCGTTTTGCGCCTAAGTATGATGAGAACGATACGATCATTGTAAAAGCTGATTCAGTCCTGCTTTCCGTCGGTCAGTCCATTGAATGGGGCGGACTTCTTTCCGGCAGCAGGGTGGAACTGGGACGAGGCGGTAACGCATACGCAGACAGTCTCACATTACAGACAGCAGAGCCTGACGTTTTTGTAGGCGGAGACTGCTTCACCGGTCCTAAATTCGCAATCCATGCCATTGCATCGGGAAAAGAAGGTGCCATTTCCATTCACCGTTATGTACAGCCTGGCCAGTCTCTTGTATTTGGCCGTGACCGCCGTGAATATCACGCATTTGACAAGAATAACATTGCCATCGGGATACAGGATTTTGATATGACACCCCGCCAGAGACCCGGCCATTCTCCTGAGAAAAAAGGTACATTCCAGGATGAACGAATGACCTTTACAGAGGAACAATTAAAGAAAGAGACGGAGCGATGCCTTGGATGCGGTACGGTAGAAATCGACAGTTATAAGTGTATTGGTTGCGGCTTATGTACCACCAAATGTAAATTTGATGCAATCAGTCTGGAACGGACTTATGATACAGTCCCCAATACCTATGAAAAACTTCCTGTCAAGATCGCAACAAATGCAATTGTACGTACTGGAAAGATTGCTGCCACAACTCTCAAAGAAAGCGTCGTCACCAGAAGCTGAATAGAAGAGGAGAGGTAATATGCATGAGCTTGGTGTACTAAACTCTATGGTACATACCATTGAGCGTATCGTAAAAGAGCAGAACGTGACAGAGGTCAGTAAACTTGTCATTGAGGTAGGCGAGCTTTCCGGTATTGTTCCCAGATACTTAGAGCAGAGCTGGCCAGCTGCTTCCTATAAGACCTTTATGGAAAAAACAGAGCTGGAGCTTATCGTCATTCCAGGTATTGTAAAGTGCAAAGGGTGCGGCAGGGTATTCAATGCCGTTTACAGTGACTTATCCTGTCCTGACTGCGGCAGCAGTGATATGGAAATTTTAGAGGGTGATGACATGATAATAAAAGAGATCGTGTGCTGCTAAAGATCCACAATAAAAAACAGACGTTTTCTATAATGAAAAATGTGCCTGACATGGTATTTCATTTAGAAAATGTCTGTTTTTACTATTCGGATTTTTATAAAGGACATTGATAACGTGGTTTGCCTGCACTGTTTTTACCATATTCAATGGCTTCAACTGGACACTTACAGATACAAGCCATACAGTGTGTGCAATTTTTACCCCAGACAGGTTTATTTTCTTTTAATTCAATGTTGTTCAAAGGGCATACCACCTTGCACTTACCGCAACCGATACATTTATCATCTGCATTAAATTTATCCGCTTTTACAACGAAGCGGTAAAACACAGGATTGGTAATGGAGCTCTTAATCCTGTCAGCAGCAGATAGGGTTCGTTTCTGAAAGAAAGAATTATGTAAAATTACATCCACACAATCCTCAATGGCTGGTTCAGCATGTTGAATGATACGTTTTGCCTCCGGGGCCTCTGGTGCATTATAAAGAGCAATGTAATTTTCTGGCATTATGATCTCCTTTACACCCTTAAAGGAGAAGGTCTTCGTTTGACATAGTCTTATGAGATACTTTTCCGCATTTCCAATATCACTGCCACAATTCATGACAAAATAAGCATCTGTATTTGTTGAGAATTCTGTTCGGTTAATCCATTCTTCAACAACTTTAGGAATTCTCCACGCATAGGTTGGTAAGACGAACACAAGTGGTTTATGTGATTCTACCGGTGTAACGTCATTTTTCTTAATTCTGTCATTTATGCATAATAATTCATCCTGTAATGCTGCTGATAATTTCTTCGCTATATATAAACTATTCCCTGTTCCTGTAAAATAAAGAATCATATCAATTCACCACTCCGATCCGGCACGTCTTCCATAATTTTTTTAATATCTGAAAATAAAGTAATCAGACTCCCCAGTGTATTATCATCAGGATCAAGAAAGTAATAAATGCAGGTTCCTTCTTTCCTGGATTTTACGATACCTGAATTTTTTAGAATCTGCATATGATGGGAAACCGCGGGTCTGGACAGATTTGTTTTTTGGGCGATCTCTATAACACGGCTTCCGGAACACTCGCTTTTTAACATCATACAAAGTATATGCTGCCGCATTTCATCGCCAAATGCAGTTAACACCTTCTGACAGGATTGAAACTCGGCCTCTAATCGTTCAATATCCTCCAACGTATCTTTCACATGGCACTTCCAAACTGATTAAAAACTTGAACATTTAATAATATAACACAATTATCAGAGGAAAGTTCATTTGTAAAGAAAATCGAGATGGTTATCAGACCTTTACATGCCCAAAAGCTGTAATAGTTTTTTTGCAGTGTTTGCATTTCTGATGGTGACACTATTATATGCTGATTTACCCACGATCTTTGACCACCTTGTTTTGGAAAATGTTTTAATGGGTGCTGACCAGAAGATTACCTGTCCGTAATAACCCACCTGTTCATATTCCTCCTTGGCAATGCCAACCTCATTAATAATCTCCGTTGCAGTGGCAGGCGGGATGATAAAAATTGCATTATGCTTTGATTGTTGGTCGTGATCCCACCAGGCGGGTGCATTGTTCAGGGCGGCGGATAATTCTTTGGCCGATATAATTGTAACAGCGATGTTTAAACTAAAACAATCTGATATTGCAGATTCACAAACCTTTTTAATTTCTTCTTTATCTTCGTTATAACAGGTGAAAATAACATTACCACTGTTGATATAGGTGATAACATCCCCATATCCGCAATCTTCAAACATCTTTTTTAATTCTGGCATTGATATTTTATTTTTACCGCCAACGTTAATACCACGTAATAACGCAATATATTTTTGCATAAGCATATCCTTTCTCAGTTTTTGATTAATATGTATTATTGATAGAAATATCATATCACATGTATAATTAATCTTACCATAATAAAATAATATACTTGACTAATCGTTCTAGAAAAGATATACTTAGGACGAATTAAGAACGATCGTTCTACAATTTGAAACCGTAAAATATATCATAAGGAGCAGATTAAAATGGGTCTAATAACTGTAAATGAAGAAAGCTGTATTAAATGCGGGTTATGTGTAGAGGAATGTCCAAAAGCAATTATAAAAATGGAGTCATCTGGTCCGGTAGAGGTGAACCCGGAAGGCTGCATTGCCTGTGGCCATTGTGTTGCCATATGTCCAAAGGAAGCCATGGACAACGTGAAATCACCTCTTGCACAGCAAGGTGCAATTGGAGATATGCCAAAATTAAGCCCGCAGGAAGCTAAGAATTTTATGCGGACACGTCGTTCCATACGTTCCTATAAGAATAAACCAGTGGAAAGAGAAAAGCTGCTTCAGCTGGTTGAGGTGGCTAATTTAGCTCCCACTGCCAGTAATACACAAGGAATTTCATACATGATCATAGACGATAAGAAAAAGATTGAAGCGATAGTAGAAGAATATGTAAACTGGGTTGAAAATCATGAGATCTATGGTAAAATACTGAATGGAATTACAAAGGGATACAGAGAAAATAAGGTAGATACAATTTTAAGAAGCGCTCCCAGTATCATACTGGCATTAGCGGATAAAAACTTTTCTCATGGAAGAGAAAACTCCATTTTCTCATTAACTTATCTTGAATTATTTGCTCCATCTCTGGATCTGGGATCTTGTTGGGCTGGATTATTGGAAATTTGTGCACGAAGTGAAGGTTCTCCTATGCTAAAGCTACTAAATATACCGGAAGAAAAACAGATTACAGGTTGTGTCATGGTAGGGTATCCCAAGTATAGCTACAAACGTTTTACAGAAAGACAGCCGGTATCCGTTACATTTTATCAGGAATAGACAGAAAGACGCCGGTTCAATAAATGTTACCATATAAATATTGGGAGGTGATCAGATGGGGCGAAATAAGGAATTTGAAGAAGAAGCTGTTCTCCAGAAAGCGATGGAATTGTTTTGGAAACAGGGATATGAAAAAACTTCTATGAGCGATCTGGTAGAGTACATGGGGATTCATCGAAAAAGTCTGTATGACACGTTCGGGGATAAGCATGCGTTGTATCTTAAGGCTATCGATTACTATAGTGTCAGTATCTCTGAGAGATTAAAAGCTGTGATATCCCAGGCAGGTACTGCAAATGAGGGTATTAAAAGTATATTTGATATCATGATTAATGGCACTAATGAGAGACCATGGGGATGCTTTATCGTAAACGCTGCCACTGAGCTGGCTCTTAGGGATAAAGAGGTAGAAGAAAAGATAGAAGCTGTATTCGCCCGATCAGAAAAGCTTATGGCAGATTTAGTCCGAAAAGGCCAGGAATCCGGTGAATTCTCATGCGGTTTAAGTGGGGAGGCATTGGGAGAAATTCTGCATTGTACATTACTTGGTATCAGGGTATATACCAGGACTTCAACAAGCAGGGACAAGTTAAACCATTTAGCAGATAATTTCCTTCAGTTACTAAAAAATCATAATTAAGAAAAAAGCAAGAAGATTTTAACGGAAAATCATTGTCCGTTAAAATCTTCTTTTTAAATCTTTTAGTAATGAATAAAATATTCTTTACAAGCGACCAAGAGTCGCTATATAATGAATATATGAGAAGCGACCGTTGGTCGCTATAAGGAGGTATTATCACATGCCAAAAGGAATTATGCTTTCACCCCAACAGCAGGAAGCGCGCAGGGAAGAAATTACCGGTGTTGCCTTGCGGCTCATTGCTGAAAATGGATTCCAGAAAACATCGATGCGGGAAATTGCAGTTTTAGCAAACATGGGAAAGTCCAGCTTGTATGATTATTTCAAAACCAAAGATGAGATCGTTGTATATGCATTTGAGAAGGTAATAGAAGAGAACATACAAAACATACACAAAATTATTTCTGAGGAATCCTCTCCAGAGCAGTGCCTTAGAAAAATCATGCTGAATCATCTTACCGTTCCAAAACAGTATCGTTCTGTGCTGATGTGGTTAAATGCGGAATCTGACTATTTAGAAGAAAGTTATCGAGACAGGCTGAAAGCTGCACGTTATAAATATCAGGATAGTATTCAATCAGTGATTGAAAACGGAGTGGATGCAGGCGTTTTCCGCAGGACTGATGCCGCCCTTATGACACGTTTACTGCTAAATTCCGTTATAGCGATTGTCTACACATCCCGGCCGTCTGGCAGTGTGGAAAAAATGCTTAATGAAACAATGAATATATTTCTGCACGGAATTATGAATGGGGGGGGAAGGATTATGATTGAATATACACTGCCCCTTGCGCAAACGAAAGCGACTATTGAAATGGTTGGTGGAAAAGGTATGTCATTATCAAAACTTCTGACGGCGGGAATTTCTGTACCAGATGGTTTTCATGTAACCACAGCTTCTTACCAGCTTTTTGTTGAAATGAACCATATTAAGCCTTACATTAATGAATTACTGGACGAAGTTCATTTTACTGATTCCACCCAGCTGGAAGCTGCATCAGTCCAGATCGGAATGCTTTTTCATAAAGGAACAATGCCTGAGGAAGTGGCATCAGCGATACAATTGGGTTATGCCGGTTTAGGAAGCATTCCTGTTGCAGTCCGATCTTCTGCAACTGCCGAAGATCTGCCGGAGGCTTCTTTTGCAGGACAGCAGGATACCTATCTAAATATACTTGGAGAGTCCCAGGTTCTTGATGCTGTAAAGCGGTGCTGGGCTTCTCTGTGGACAGCCCACGCGATTGCTTACCGCATGAAGAACAATATAAAACAGGAGCATATCTCAATTGCTGTCGTAGTGCAAAAGCTGGTGTTTTCCCATGGGGCAGGCGTTATGTTTACTCAAAATCCTATTAATGGCAGACGGGGGGAAATGGTCATTAATGCAGCCTGGGGGCTTGGTGAAGCAGTGGTATCCAGCTTAGTGACACCAGATACCATCGTTGTGGATAAAAATACCGGTCGAATTGTTTCATATAAGTCAGCAGATAAAGAGATCATGACGGTTCGCACCTCAAACGGTACGAAAGAAATTTCAACTCCTGCAAAGTTTAGGAAAAAACATACACTGACCCGGGATCAGGTTGTGCGGCTGGCCCAGCTTGGAAAGAAAATTGAAACGTATTATAAAATGCCCATGGATGTAGAATGGGCAATGGAAAAGAACAAATTGTATATTGTCCAGGCTCGTCCAATTACGGTCCTGCCACCGGAGTGGGTGCTCCCAGAAAAAGATGTGATATATACAAAGGGCAGTCTGGCAGAACACCTGCCAAATCCTGTCACACCTTTGTTCGCCACGTTTGGTCTTGGAATCATTAACCGTGCATCGGCACTTTTATGGGCTGATATGTTTGATAAGAGCGCAAAAAAACTGCTGCCGCAGAACGGGGCATATACGGTGATTAATGGATATGTCTATCTCTGTGTAAAATCAAAGCCCCTTCTTATTGCTGCAAAATCACTTTCTCCCCACGCCCTGCGAAAGACACTGACCAACAGTATCCCTCGCTGGAAAGCAGCGAGGAAAGAATTTGAAACAGTGGTAAAGGAATGGGAAGAAAAACCTCTGCATGCGCTGAGTGCCCATCAATTGATGGAAGGAATTCAGTCTGTTTTTTTTGCGTCAAATATTTATTTTACAAGAATCCAGCTTACTCTGCCCGCTGCTTCCCTCAGCGAAGCGTTATTTACAAAATTATTTACTGGAACAGTTCGCCGAGCCGGTATAACAAATACTTCTGTTTTCCTGCTTGGTTTTAATACCATTGCTCTGCAATCGGAAAAGAATCTGTGGAATATCTCGGAATGGGCAAAGAAAAATAACTCCCTCAATCATTATCTGCAAAACAATCTCACAATAAATATAGGGAAAGATACCATGTCCCCAACTGTACCAGCAGGAGTTAATGAGGAAGTATGGGGGGAATGGAAAAACCGAATCAATCAGTATTTCAAAGAGTTTGGCCGCACCGCTTATGAATTTGATTTTTCCTATCCAACACCACAGGAAATCCTTACCCCAACACTGGAATCCATAAAATCATTTATGGATGGGAAAGGGGATAGACCATTTTTACGCCAGTCAGTATATGAAAAACAAAGGAAACAGGCAGAAGATGCCACATTCAAGCTGATAGATGGTTCCCGCAAAAAACTATTTTTAAAGCTGCTTAACTGGGCGCAGGAAACTGCTCCCATGCGTGAAGATGCTATATATCTGATGGGTATGGGGCATCCGGTGATTCGAAGTATGTTCAGGGAGATTTCAAAACGCCTTATACGAGGCGGAGCTATTCTACATAGCGATGATATATACTGGCTCACAAAATCAGAATTAGACGCGCTGGTAATTCAGTTGGATAAGAATATGCTTTTATCGGATCTAAGTGGGGTAATACCTGCCAGAAAGGAAGAATTCAAAAAATCCAGGGTTATGTCTCTCCCTCCAGATTGCCGGAGAAAAATGAAAATACTATGTTACATGTACCACAGAACCGAAAGGATGGGAAAATTATATTGAAGGGAATAGGCACCAGCACCGGCGTTGTCACAGCACCAGCCTGCGTCGTGTACAGCCCCGCAGATTTTGAAAGCTTTAAGCCTGGAAGCGTGTTAATTGCCGTTACCACAACTCCGGCCTGGACACCGTTGTTTTCTTTGGCAAGTGGCATTGTAACGGATATTGGCGGTCCGCTCAGCCATTCAAGCATTGTTGCCCGGGAATATGGAATCCCTGCAGTCATGGCTGTCCACAACGCATCACGAACAATCCAAAGCGGACAAATGATAACGGTGGATGGAGCTGCGGGGACGGTGACCATCAGGGGGTAGTAAAGATTTATAATTGGTAAAAATACGAATTTAAAACAATAAAGTCTTCTTTCAGATTGTATAGAAATATGTTAAACTAAGATTAGTTCCCCCTTGCTCCCGCAATCGCAGGCCGACTTTTCTAAGGCTTTAAATTTTTATATTGCTACGATTACCAAGCAATCAGGAATTTTTTAAATTTCATGGAATAACAGTAACATAGCAGGTCTGATTTTCAAAATCAGAAGAAAAGAGGCATTTATCATGGAGAGCAGAGTATTAATTTTAGCTGACAGGAGGAATTACTCATGGAAGAATGGCTGACATTGGCGGGAATTTCTGTAGGAACAGTTGTGTTGCTTTACCTGTTTATTTTTTAAGATACTTGGTTTAAGAGTAATTAACTCAAATGAGGTAGCAGTGGTAGAAAAGTGGTGGAGTCTTAAGGGGTCGCTGAAGGATTCCATTATAGCCTTAAACGGAGAAGCCGGGTATGCGCCCGGACTATTGCGGGGCGGTATTCATTTCAAATCCGTACTCATGTACAAGATACATAAATATCCGCTCATTACCATTCCCCAGGGGCAGATTGCCTATTTATTTGCCCGTGACGGAGCTCCCCTTTCCCCGGTGCAGACTCTGGGACGGATTGTGCCTGAAGCCAACAATTTTCAGGATGTTTCCGGTTTCTTAAAAAATGGCGGACAGCGTGGCCCACAGAGAGGAATCTTAAGAGAGGGTACCTACGCCATCAATCTGGCACAATTTATTGTAATTACGCCCAGCGCAATCAAATCCATTTCCAGCAATTTAAAGCAGGAGCGTAACGAATTGGTCAGCATGCAGAAAACTCTGGCTGAAAGAGAAGGCTTCTCACCCGTAGTTATTATGGGCAGAGGGGGCAATGAATCCAGTGACATGATGGGAATCGTTACGGTGCATGACGGAACGTCTATTTCCCAGGGTGAGATCATCGCTCCGGATGTGGGCGAAGAGCATGCCAGTTTTCAGGATCCGGAGAAGTTTCTGGAGCTTGGCGGTAGGCGGGGAAAACAGATCCAGATTTTAACGGATGGTACTTATTATATCAATCGTCTTTTTGCCACAGTTGAATTCCGCCCCAAAACAGTGGTTCCCATTGGTTTTGTAGGCGTTGTGGTTTCTTTCTTTGGCAGCGAGGGAGTGGACACCTCGGGAGAAAACTATAAGCACGGAGAACTGGTCAGCGTAGGCTCCAAGGGCGTACTGGAAAAAACCTCTGATGCCCGGAAAATATGCGTTCAATACCGATGCGGGAAAAGTAGTACTTGTTCCCACCACCAATATCATCTTAAAATGGAACAAAACCGAAACCGGCGACCATAAGTATGATGAAAATCTTACGGAAGTGGATATTATCACCAAGGATGCCTTTGAGCCGTCCCTTCCATTGTCCGTAGTCATGCATATAGACTACAAGCAGGCACCATGGGTCATTCAGCGTTTTGGTGATATTGGAATGCTGGTAAACCAGTCTCTTGATCCGCTGGTCAGTGCATATTTTAAAGATGTGGCACAGACGAAAACACTTATCGAGCTGATACAGGAGCGAAGTGCCATTCGTGAACGGGCTGTTCTTGAAATGAAAGAGAAGTTTGAAAAATATAATCTTCAGCTTGAGGAAGTTTTGATCGGTACACCGAAAACCACAGTAACCGATACTCAGATTGAGAATATTCTCATGCAGCTTCGGGAACGTCAGATTGCAGAGGAAAAAAAGGTCACCTACCAGAAACAGCAGTCTGCGGCGGAAAGTGAGAAATCCCTGCGTGAAGCCCAGGCAGTAGCAGAACAGCAAAGTTTCCTGACCAAATCTAAAATTCAGATTGAGATTGAAGGGAACAATGGTGCAGCACTTGCAAGCCGTGCTGAGCAGGAATCCAATCAGATTATTGCTCTTGCGAAAGCCAATGCATCTAAAATCAAGCTGGAAGGCGAGGCGGAAGCTTCCAAGGAATCCAATGTAGGATTAGCCAAAGCCCAGGCAATTGAGGCCCAGGTAAAAGCTTACGGCGGCGCTGAATACCGGGTCATTCAGGAGATTACGGATAAGCTGGCTGATGCTGTTAAAAAATGCGACTGTTGATATCGTTCCGAAAACAGTTGTGCAGATGGGGAGCGGAGAAAACGGAAACGGTGCTGGCGGAACCGGAACTGTAATGGATACACTGCTGAAATTTATTACTTTGGATAAACTTGGCGTATCCCTGCAGCATATGAATGAGCCGTCTGCCGTTACTTCCCAAGAAGAACCCCTGGTCAAATCAGAACAGGTGGAAGAGTAAACAGTAGACCCGATAAAAGCCAATTTACTTTATCGGGTCTTATTATTTCAATCCTGTTATACTGGGCACAGAAAGGAGGCAGGATGGACTATTTAAAAGAAATGAATCATGCACTTGATTATATTGAAAGCAATTTGGATGGAGAGATTGATTACTCCACGGTAGCAAAGCTGGCTTGCTGTTCCATCAGCTGTTTTCAACGGATGTTTTCCTATATCGCAGATATACGCTTGTCAGAATATATCAGGCGCCGGCGAATGTCATTAGCTGCATTTGAATTGCTTAACAGCAATGTGAAAGTAATAGACCTTGCTGTTAAATATGGATATGAATCTCCGGATTCTTTTTCCCGTGCATTTCAGGCGATTCATGGAGTAATTCCCTCTGTGGCACGTAATAACGGGAATTCTTTAAAAGCTTATCCTCGTATAACCTTTCATATTTCTGTTAAAGGAGATGCTGAGATGAATTACAGGATTGAGAAAAAGGAAGGATTTAGAATTGTAGGAATGAAGAGACATTTTCACGCGCCTGAGGATGATCCGGGGGCTGTGGACAAATTTTGGAGGGAAGTCTTTAAAGACGGAACTTATGAAGAGTTAATCCGCTTATCCAATGGTACGCCAAATGGTGTTCACGGTTTTATTCAGGTGTTAAGTGAGGAAGATGTGGATTATACCATTGCATGTATCACTGATCAGGAGCCGCCGGAATGTATGGAAAGCTTTGTGATAGGTGAATCAACCTGGGCTGTATTTGAACTGGAAGGTCCGGTGAGTAGAACATTGGAGGATGCATGGAAAAGAATTTTCAGTGAGTGGCTTCCTGCTTCAGGCTATCAATATGCAGAATCTGTGGATATGGAATGCTTTCCTAATGAGGGTGACAGAGGTGCCAAAGATTTCAAATTCGAGATATGGCTTCCTGTTAAAAAAGAGTAATATATAAAAGATACCGCCAGATCCGGCGGTATCTTTTATTATGAATAGCTAGATTGTTATCTTGACAAACAATTAATTAGTATGCTACACTAACTTAAAGTTAGCCAAGGCTAACATAATAAAATTCAAAGAAAGGAGTTCGATCATTTATCGAGTTGACAGAGCAGATTTGTTGCTCTGATTCACAATACCTTGTAACAACAAAAATACGTGAAGGAGATTTTTGAAAATGAGACATAAAATAATAACGATTGCAGCCGCAATTGTCATGTGCCTGTTTCTGGGGGCTTGCAGTCAAAATTCCGCAAATAAAGATATACCCGTTTTGGCCCAACAATCCGCCCCATTAGAACCAGCACAGCTGCGTACAATCACGGATTTGGGGGGAAACATCGTAAAAATACCTGCTGCTGCAGATATCCAGCGTATCGTGGTTCTTAGTCCTCCAGTAATGTCGTTTGTAGTAAATGCGATTCCGGATACAGGTATGATAGCAGGAATTAATGCGCGTGCCTTTACCACGTCAAATGTGGAAATTATAAAAAAGGTATTTCCAAACTGGCAGTCTGTTGACACTTCTTTTGTTGACAGCAGTTTTACTATCAACAAGGAATCTTTGCTGGCTCTTAATCCGGATATTATTTTCTACTATGGTAATTTTCAGAAGAAAGGGTTAGAAAACATAGATATACCATGCATTGATTTTTTTTCAAAACAGCTAAATGATCCGGAAGCGGTTTCAATTGCGTGGGACAAACAGCTTCGTGACATTCTGGGACAGAATTCGACCAGCAATCTGCAAAATGAGTGGAATACAACAAATGAAAAGCTGACAGAACTTTTGAAAAGGGAACATAAAAGGAAAACGGTACTCTGCATATTTTCAAATACAGCTAGCAGTATTGTGGTAAGCGGAACCGATTCAACGGATTCATATGCACATAGTTTTTTTGCCAAGGCTGGCATAACCAATGCCGCTGTGGATATTGAAGGAACTACTGAAGTCAGCATGGAACAGATTTACAAATGGAATCCTGACATGATAATTGTGTTTCACGATTCTCCAGCACAATCAATTTTAGACAATTCCATAGAGGGACAGGACTGGTCACTGTTAGATGCGTGGAAAAATAAAGAGGTGTATGACGTTCCAAGAACTACTTATTCATGGATAACACCTTGTGCGGATTCGCCGCTGATGCCGTTATGGCTGGTTTCAAAAGCCTACCCGGATCTGTTGGATGAAAGCAGTATGAAAACCTTTGTTTTAGATTATTATAAGCGCAACTACGACATCACTCTTTTGGATGCTGATATTGATACTATTTTAAATTTAAGGAAAGCTAAAAAATGAACAAAGAGAGAAACAATCAATATAACAACGTAACCGTTTTTCTTTTACTTCTTTTGATTATCATTTCTATTTTTGCTTTACTTGTCGGACAATATTCAGTCAGTCTGTCAGACTTATTTGATATAATAACGAAAAAAACAGATCAGACTATAGGCAACACCCTGGAAACTGCTGAACACGTACTATTTCAGGTTCGTATCCCTCGAATTATATTGGCAGGACTTGTAGGTGCCGGATTATCCATATCAGGTGCCGCCTTACAGGGAACGTTTCAAAATCCTCTTGTAAGTCCGGATTTACTAGGAGTCTGCTCTGGTGCTGGTTTTGGAGCAGCATTGGGGATTTTACTTGGTAATGGTTCCGGATTATTCACTCCGGTACTGTCTCTGGCTTTTGGATTGATAAGCGTTTTTCTGGTGTACTTTTTTACAGGAACGAAAAACCATATCGACATTTTATCCGTTATTTTGGGCGGAATTATAGTTTCATCTATTTTTACAGCTCTGATTTCATTAATCAAATATGTGGCTGATTCAGCAGAAACACTTCCTGCTATTACATTCTGGCAGATGGGGAGCTTCGCAAATGCCACTTACCACGATATAAAAATTTCGTTTATTCCTGTTGTAACCGGAATTGTGGGGCTGATTCAGCTGCGGTGGAAAATTAATCTTCTTTCTCTTGGTGATGAAGATTGTTATACTCTTGGTATTAATCCAAACAGTACACGATGGCTGATTATTCTATTTACTGCTTTGACAACAGCAGGATGTGTTACAGTTTCCGGTGTAATCGGCTGGGTAGGACTTGTAATTCCCCATATCTGCAGAAAATTTGTGGGGGTAAACCATGGTTATCTGCTTCCCACCTCCTGCTTGGCGGGAGCTGTATTTATGATACTTGTTGATACCGCAGCAAGGAATTTTACGTCAGCTGAAATCCCCATTGGAATTTTAACTGCTTTAATTGGCGCTCCTTTCTTTGCAGTCATCTACCGAAAGGGGACGAAAACGAGATAATAAGAAACGTGAAAGGAGGTGCTCATATGATCTTAGAAGTACATAATGGCTGTTTTGAATATTTCAGTGGGCAGCCCATATTAAAAAATATAATGTTTCATTTGGATGGTGGACAGATTATGGCAGTCATGGGCAGAAATGGTATCGGTAAGACAACTCTGATCAAATGTATTGTTGGCATTTTACCCTGGAACCAGGGCTTTTCCATGATAGAAGAGGTAAAAAGTCAGGTCAATAAACCAATTAAAGGTATCGGGTATGTTCCGCAGGCACATAAAGTTTCGTTTGCCTATTCCGTAAGGGATATGGTTGTATTCGGGAAAGCCGGGCATCAAACTTATCTGGCGGCTCCCGGAAAAAATGATTATGCGCTTGCGGACGATATACTCGATAAAATGGGTATCTATGATCTGCGGAACCACTCTTGTAATGAACTGAGCGGAGGTCAGTTACAGCTTGTTTTTATTGCCCGCGCTTTAATAAATTCTCCCAGACTTCTCGTTCTTGATGAATCGGAGGCTCATCTTGATTTTCGCAATCAAATCAGGCTTTTAAATTTAATTAAAGATGTTGTATTGGAAAATAAAATTGCTTGTATTATCAATACTCATTACCCAAATCATGCAATGAGAATTGCTGATAAATGTTTCTTATTAGGCGAACATGATTACAAGGTGGGATGCACAGCTCAGGTAATGACCGAAGAGAATATTCGAACCTACTTTGGAGTTCACTCTTATTCCCATCAATTTCAATATAATGGAGAGACTATTACTACATTTGCATTTTTAGATGAGGTATAGGTAAAGCTGGTCTTGTTACCGGCTTCCGCCGCCTCCACCCCCGGAAAAACCGCCGCCGCCCATAGAGCTGACACCGCCTCCGGTTCCGTCCATGTTTGCACCGGGGGACGCAGCACTGGAAACATGGTTTGTCATGGTCATTAAATATATCATACTATAGGAATTGCAGCCGTACAGACCTGCAAAGGAATTAAAATATACCGGGTCAAGTGTTTTCATACTTTGAAGAACCTGTTCCCCCATATGAAACAGTGTGGCGAAGACCAGATAATCACCCCATAATGCGCCCTGGGAGGTCTGATATTGGTTTTGCCCACTCATATCTTTTAAATATTTTTGAAGCCCAAGTATTCTCACTGCCTGTTCAAAACCAGAAGATGTGAAACGAAGAGAACCTTTTATGTCTTTGGCGGCTGCATTTAAGTGAATTAATTCATTGTCGCCTTCCAGTTTCACTTCCTTTTCCCATGCAGTAAGCTTCTTATAAAACTCATCTGAACGCTTTCCAATATCAGAAATCCAAAGGATACCATTTTCGTCGGCTTGACTGGCTAAGATTTGATACAGGGAAATCTCTGCTTCGGTTCCATGAGGCTTATTCTGCCCGAATACAATCGCTTCTTCTTTATCTGTTTTTTTTCTGCCCTCATCTTCCCCCTTCTCCATGTGGATATACCCTGCTTCCTGCCAGCGGATAAGATATGCGCCCAGCGTATCTAAGGGGATACCCCGGCGCAGCAGATGCATAGCGGAATATACGGCAGGAATACTGCCTCCAAAGGGAATCGTCCAGTTTATATCTATATTTTTCATTCCAGGAAGCCTCATAACGGTTCCGTCTGCCAGCTTATATCTGGAATAAAAGAAAATACTTGGAATAATGACAGCCGCTGCCGCTGCTAAAATGGAAAAGAGGATTGTCTTAGCCAGATCAGATTTATCATTATCAGCCGATTTCTGCAATTTCTCAAATGACATACCCCCTGCTTTTGCCATTGGAAATAAACCTCTGTCAAAGCGGCAGAGCACATTTCCATAATCATTTTTTCCCAATGCTTCTGAAGAGTAAGCAACCAGACTGCCGTCCGGATCTATATTCACCTGACCTGTAAAACCATAAGCCCAGATTCTGGAGTTGTCCTGAGTTAATTTTGTATCAGACATTCGGATTTTCATGGAAATTGATTCAGGAGCACTTGAAAGTTCTGATATAAACTGATGGTAAAACCCAGCATAGTCACCGTAGTCTTTCACCAGTCCTTCCAGTGTATATTGTATGGTATATTGATGATCGCCATAGTTTCCAATTCCCCAGCAAAGTTCATATCCCTGTGAGGTTTTTAATATACCGCAGGTACCAGCTTTTTCTTCTCTGGAACGCTTTGTATCCCAGTTTTCCAGGGTTTTGTATTGCTTTCCTGTTTCGTCTGATACAAGAAGAGAATGAACGCTCATTCCTTTCATGTTGTACAACGCTTTGTAATATTCCGTACCGTCAGATACACCGCGGACATCCCAAACTTCTGTTATAACAGCAGATCCATCCTTTTTTAACTGGACGTCTACATTGATTGATGGGATTGCCTGTTCTGCTGCAAATACTGGGACTGCATTCATTAAAAAAGACAACTGCAATCAGTAAAAAAAAGTAGAATAAACTTTTTTGTTTTATATTCATTTTCTTCTCCTGTCTTATATTTAGTCAATATGTAACGAGATGTTGTTTAAAATACGCTTATTGTAGAGTATACCACATTTTTAAATTCATATCACATTTTAAACAATACTGCAAAATCAGGAGGAGCACTTCCTGTATCCTTTGCATATCATATAAAGGGAGGCGATAATTCACAGATTTGCGAAATTGTGTCGGACAGACAGTGGAAATTACCAGGGATAAAAGGGCAGAAATATGTATTAAGGGAGAGAGTATATGATGAAGAAGCTATTAAGTGCAACAGCAGTATCCAATCCAACATGGTATGCAGATGAGAGAGTTATTTTTCATGGACAAGCAAAACCCTATGATTATTATGGCGCAAAGGATCCCACCATTGTTTATTATGGAGGAAAGTATCATGTATTTTATACCGGTGCCAATCAGGGCGGTGGATGGCAGATGCTTTATACATCAGCCTCTACGATTTCAGGTCTTAAAAATGCTTCACGAATCTATATGAGTTCTATTGGAGAAAACTATTTTTGTGCACCTCAGGTATTTTACTTTGAACCAAAAAAGCTATGGTATCTGGTTTATCAGGATGGAACCCATGGAGCAGCATATGCAACAACAACAAATATTGCTGATCCAAAATCCTGGTCAGGGCCTAAATCCTTTGGCATTTCCCCGGAAACATGGGGTGGGATTATTTTGTGATTTGTGATAATTCCTATGCTTATATGTATAATACTCCGAGTGATGGTTCCGGTAAATTATATGTACGAAGAACTTCACTTTCTAATTTCCCGTCAGGCTGGGGATCTCCATCCGTAGCCATATCAGACACGTTCGAAGGTGCAAATGTCTATAAGTCTCTGGCAGATGGTAAATACTATCTCACTATTGAAGATCAAAAAGATGGCCGGTATTATGAATTATGGCAGTCAGGCAGCGCCGGAGGTCCGTGGAGTAAAGTGGCTGAAAAATGGGCATGGAGAGGAAATTTACAATATAAAGCTGACAGGTGGACCACCAATGTATCTCACGGTGAATTCATCCGTGCAGGATATAATCAGAAGATGGAGATCAATGATATTAATCGTGTTGATTTTCTTATTCAGGGTACAAACAACTTATCAGGACCATATCAGAAAATTAACTGGGATCTGGGAGTGATTAGAAATTACAAATAGAGAAATGGTACAAGCTTTATATGTTTTATCACAGGGAACCCCCGGGTGCTATACGCCCCGGGGGGTTTTCTGCCATATCATTGTTAATTATATTTTCTGGGCTTTACCAGTTTCTGTCTGATTAAAGCACCAGCAGAATAAATTCCTGTCAAGACAATAAAAATTTCAAGTCTTCCAAGCATCATACCAAGCATTTCCACTACCAGGGTAGCATTGCCGGTAGCAGGAGAGGTGAGTCCAATGGACAGTCCTACCGTACCCAGGGCAGAAGCAAATTCAAACATGGCTTCGGTCAGTGAACAATTGGAAGTCACTGTAATCAGAGATGTGCCGATAATATAAAGAAACAGATAAGTTGTAACAAAGCCCGTCGTATCTGCAGCCAGAGTGGAGTCAATCTCTGTTTTTCCCTGTGCCCTGTAGTAGTAGATCGTCTCCACATTTCTTGGTGAAGTAAGACGTTTGCGTATATTTAACAGGGCAGTACGGATCATCAGATAAACACGGGTCAGTTTGATACCGCCAGCCGTGGAACCGATACCGCCGCCGATTAACATGGTTAATATCAGCATATTCACTGCAAGCGGCGGCCAGGAGGTATAGCTCATACTGGAATAGCCGGTTGTTGAAAGCGCAGAGGTAACATCAAACAAAGCCCGGCGAAGTCCTTCGGACACACCCATATTCATACTGTGTATCAGGGAAAATGCCGTAACAGGAACAGTAAGAATCAGCACAAGAAACATGAAACGGACTTCGCTGACTTTCAATACCTGTTTCCATTTCCTTTTTGTCAGAAGCAGCAGTACAGCAAAATTTGTGGTGCCTATTAACATTTGAATAATTGTAATGACCTCAATGGAAAAGCTGTTATATTCCCCGATGCTGTTTAATCTGGTTGAAAATCCACCGGTAGACAGGGAGCACATGGTATGATTGACTGCGTCAAACAAACTCATACCAGCAATTACATAAGCTGCAGTTCCTATTACTAAAAACCCATTATACATCAGGCAGATGGTCTGAGCAGTCTTTTTTAAGTTTGGCAGAAGTTTATCCGGATGCCCTTCGGCGCTATACAGATTCATGGATTGTTTATCCTGGATCAGCATTACCATCATCATTACAAATCCCAGGCCTCCGCAAAATTGCATAAAGCTTCTGTGGAACAGATAGATATGAGGGGTTATAGTCACATCCATGACGGAAAGGCCGGTAGTCGTCCAGCCGCTGACTGCCTCAAACAGTGCCTGAACAAACGTGAGCTGCCCGCCCAGTACGAATGGTCCGGCACCAATCAGAACACCCCAGCACCATGCAAACAGGACTGTAAGGCTGCTGCGCTGCATGGAAGTACGCCATCCAAATGTGGTTTCTTCCTTCTTTCTCATGAGACAGAGGATACTGCCAAGTACCATGGAACCAAGTGATGGAAGAATAAACGGTATCATATAGATTGTATCCTGTGGATAAAATGGGACGATTACCAGAGGAACCGCAACAAGGATACCGATCAGAAGCATGAGTTTTCCTATATTACTGCGATTATAAAATTTACGGGTCATGTTATCACCTTCCTGTCAATTCCTGAATGGCGGCCATTTCCTGTTTATCCGAGGAGATCAGGACAAGCATATCACCGGCGAGAATCCGGGTGTCGCCTCTGGGCACCATGGTCGTATCCCCACGTAGAATACAGCCCACAATCACTTCCTTTGGAAGATTAATTTCCCATAGCTTTTTACCCACAGCCGGTGAAGTGCCGGGAATAGGAACCTCTGCAATATTGACCCGCCCTTCCCCAATGGGAATTAATGTTGTTATTTTATCTACAAAAGCCTGTTGTTCAATAATACCGGTAATTGCAGTAATGGCACAAACAACACTGTCTATTCCCATTTTGTAAAAAAAGTCGGTCTTTTTCGGATCGGTTAAAAGTGCGACTGTCTTTTTTACCTGAAACTTTTTCTTACACAATTCGCAGATAACCAGATTATCCTCGTCTTTTGCTGTCATGGCTATGGCAATATCCGCGTCCTGGGCGCTTGCATCTTCTAAAACAAAGGGACGTGTTCCATCTCCATGAATCACAGTAAGTCTGTCGATTTCAGACAGTTTCACACAGTCCTCCAATGTGTCATTAATGACGGTTACCTGATACCCTTTATTGATTAACGAGGCAGCAAGAGATTTTGCCTTGCTTCTTCCACCAACCAGCAACACCTTTGTTTTCATGATTGTGCCTCCTGTTTGTATAATATTTTATCTATTTCTTTTACAGACAAGATCGCAGGGCATATGGTATCGATACCAAACTCATGATAGACGTATTCTCTTTCCGGATCATACAACCTGGCAATAACCCGCTCAATGTGGAACATTTTTCGCGCAACCTGAGCGACCAGTATGTTTGCGTTATCGTTGTTGGTAACCGCGATTACCGTAGTTGCATTGTTTATCTGTGCTTCCTGCAAAACGTCTAAGTCTGTAGCATCGCCATTTAAGGAAAGTCCGCCAAAAGCAGGGGACAATTTTCGAAATGCCTCTTTGTTTTTGTCAATAATCAGAACATCTTCCCCGTTGTCGGAAAGGGTATTGGCCAGGTTGGCACCTAATTTGCCGCACCCGATGATAATTGTGTAATTTTCGTTTTTTTGTTTGTTTAATTGGATTTTCATATTCAACTCCTCCTAATGGCTCTTGCCATCCGTTATACAATCATTCTCATCATAAGCACACCTGCCATTTGAGAAGAATGTGCCGTAGCATTCCAGATTCTGCCGTGCAGGCAGATATGTGGGATCAAGTGCCCAGGCCGCTCGAAAGTGCTTCATGGCAGCGGGGTGATCCCCTGTTTTTTCAAGCAGGATTCCTATCAGATTATGGGGTTCTGGCGCATGAGGGTATGCTCCAATTGCCTGGCAGATCATGGTTTCACACGTCTGATAGTCCTGCTTACTGATCAGATCCCGTATGGTTTCACAGAGGGCTGTAAGAGTTTCTTTATTTTCGTTTAATTCATTGCTTACCATTGATCGGATCCTCCTTTGCAGATTTCTTACACATTTATCCTATCAAAAAAGCTGTGAGCATGGTGTGAGAGACCAGTAATTCCTGTGAGAAAGCTGTGAGGATGAAAAAAAGACCATTTCCGGGTTATGGAAATAGTCTTATATGAAAAACAAAGTTGTATTTATACGTCGGAAAGCCGGTATCCTACCCCGATTTCCGTCAGGATATAGCGTGGCTTTGCCGGGTTCTTTTCGATTTTCGTCTTAGACCCGCCATCAGTTTTCTAAGAGCCTGAGTGTCAGATCCATACCCTGCCCCGTAGATTTCTTTAATAATATAGTTTGTAGTAAGGACTTTTCCAATATTTCTGAAAAATAATGAAAGCAGGCTGTATTCCAGAGGGGTGGTGTGCAGTTCGCTGTCCTCAAGATACACCAGACGTTTATCCAGATCAATTTTAAGTTCTCCTACAGCTAAAGTAGTCTGTAAGCGGTTGCCTCCTGCTTTGTGAAGATGGCGGATGGCAACCCGGATGCGAGCCATAAGTTCCATGGACGAAAATGGTTTTGTGAGATAATCATCCGCTCCATTGTCCAGTGCGGATGCTTTTTCCTTATCCTGATCCCGTGCTGAGACCACAATAATAGGCATTTCAGACCATTCACGAACCTTTTTTATCACTTCCATTCCATCAAAATCAGGAAGTCCAAGGTCAAGAAGCATAAGATCAATCTGCTCCGTAACCAGTGTTGACAGCGCACCCTGTGCAGTTCCTGCAGTGATATAAGAAAAACCTTCCTGTTTCAGTGAATAGCAGATAAAATTACGAATCTGTGAATCATCTTCTACAATCAGGATTAGTTCATTCCGGTTTTGCATGATTGTGTTCCTCCTTTGGCAAGGTGAATATAAATTCGGCACCCATCTGGTCAGCTCGGTTATGACCTTCTATAGTGCCCTCATGAGCTTTGATAATTGCTTCACAGATAGGCAGCCCAAGGCCAACACTTCTTTGGGAATCCGCTTTTCCGGTGTGAGTGGTATAAAACATCTGGAAAATATTGGGTAAGTCTGATATTGCTATGCCGCACCCGGAATCAGCTACGGAGAAGACGGCGAAATTGTTTTTCTGACTCACTGTAATTTTTATCTCACCAGAGGGAGGTGTTTGCTTAATGGCATTATCAAGTAAATTAATCAGCACCTGCTCAATCAATTTTGCATCCATGGGGACAAGCAGAACTTCTTCAGGGACATCTACCGTAATTTCGTATTCCGGATGGCGCTTTAAGATATGCTCCACAGCTCCGCCCACAACCTCTTCTGCAGGTTCCAGTTGTTTTGTAATGGTGAGCCGTCCATCCTGCAGCCGGGTCAGGCTTAAAATATTTTCAACCAGTGAATGCAGCCAGTCCGCATCTTTATGAATCCCTTCTGCCAGGTCATATCTCGGATCCTGTGGTTCGGTCATGTCCATAAGTATCTCTGATGTGCCCATGATACCGGAAAGAGGCGTGCGAAGGTCATGAGAAATGGCCCGCAGGAGATTACTTCGGTATCTCTCCTGGATTGTTTCTTGTCGTGACTCCTGCTGTTGTCTGTCACTTCGAAAACGGTCCATGGCAAGCGCCGTGCTTTCAATCATGGAACGAAGCAGACGTTTTTGAGGTTCCCCCATGGAAACTGCATGTTCTTTCGGTATTCTAAGAATTCCAAGTATAGATTCTCTGCCGTAAATTGGCCAGTCGTAAAATTCGCTCCCTATGGAATAACCACTCCTCAAACCTTCTATCCGGTGCTTCACTTCAGCCGTATCATCCACTTTTCTCCGCACCTGTTGATTGCTGTTTAATTGCTGTATAAAGCTCTGCTCAGGCTGGCCACTTTCGTCAAAGCACAAACAGGCAGCACGGCAATTGATAATACCACTGATGGTTCCTGTTGCGATACTTGTAATATCGGCGATATCAGCGGCATCCGTTAATCGGTTGGTAAGGTGAAACAATGCACTTGTTTCCGCTTCCTTTTCCTGTGACTCCAAAGCATTTTGTTTAACTTTCGAAGTAAGGGTGCTTGTGATAATTGCTGTGATTGTCATAATACCGAATGTTATGAAATAAGTTGGATCGCTGACTGAAAAAGTGTAGTAGGGTTCTGTAAAAAAATAGTTAAAGGTAAAGGTAGCTACTACAGCAGCCACAAGACCGTAAGTATATCCCCTTGTAAAGCGGGCAGTAATTAAAATAGAAAGAAGATAAACAATAACGATGTTTGTTTCAGGAAAGCCAATCATCAGAAAAATCCAGCCGACGCTAGTGGCAGCGGCAATGATTACCGTCGTTATTATTATATATCTTATTATTTCTTTAAAATCTTTTTTTTTTAAGGAATTTCACCATTCCTGCCTCCGAAATTTAAAGATTTTTGGTAAAGTAATAGCGCTTTCCCGTTACTGGATAGTTCTCTAATTTGTTATCTCAAAAATCATTAACTTTATTCTCCTTTATACACAGGTGGTTTAATTTTTACTTTATCAGAGCATATCACATTTACAAACAGGATTCTACCATTTTTATGCAGTTATTTACAGGAGTGTACTTGACAAGGTCTGAAAAAGAAAGTAAACTTAGTACTATTATTGTACTGGGAATGAGGCTCTCCCTGGATCATTGGATTCAAACCGCACTTTGCTGATGGCTTCTGTATATTTATGTTGAATATACGGAAGTGATCAGTTATTTTTTTGTTAAGGAGTAAATTTACAATGTTTTTAGAAAAGTTAAAAAACATAAGACAGCTTTTTATATTAGGGATATGTGCAGTGGTAATTGGAGCTGTAGTAGGAGCACTTGATGCAGGCTTTGGTAAAATGCTGCTTTTTTTAACCGGTGTCCGGGAACGCTATTTTTTTCCACTTATATTATTTTTACCGGCAGCTGGAGTAATCATAGCAAAAGCATATTCTTTATTTGGGGGAAAATGTGTTAAAGGAATGGGGCTTATTTTTCAGGTAGGACATGGGGAGGAGGAGGAAATTCCTCTGCGGCTCATTCCTTTTACAGTAATCGGCACATGGCTGACTCATCTTTTTGGAGGCAGTGCCGGACGTGAAGGTGTGGCGGTACAGATTGGTGCAACAGTTTCTCACTGGGTTGGCCGTAGACTGAACATGGTTTCCCATTCAAGGGTATTTCTGATCACAGGTATGGCAGCTGGATTCTCTGGGTTGTTTCAGACACCCATTGCCGCCTGCTTCTTTGCACTTGAAGTTTTAATCGCCGGTTCTTTGCAGTATACGGCTTTATTTCCTGCAGTAATTGCAGCTTTTGTGGCCACTTGGGTTTCCGGAAGCCTGGGTCTGGAAAAATTTCATTATAATCTTCAGACACAGATACAATTGGACCCTGCATTTATTATAAAATTGATTTTATCAGGGATTATGTTTGGTTTGGTGGGCGCAATGTTCGCCCATGGCTTAAAACTGGTCAAGGACAAATTAAATAACCGGTTTCAGAGTCCTGTCAGTAAAATAGCCATAGTAGGAACGTTTCTGGTGATTTTATTCATTCTGTCAGGAATGGGACGGTATTCCGGTCTTGGTACAAACTTGATTTCAGCAAGCTTTCATGGCGGGAAGATATACCAGTGGGACTGGGTTTTAAAATTTGTTTTAACGATAATTACATTGGCAGCGGGATTTCAGGGAGGAGAAGTTACCCCTCTGTTTTCCATCGGTTCAAGTCTTGGAGCTGCCCTGGCGGTGATACTTGGCCTGCCCGTTGAATTTGCTGCAGCATTGGGATATACGGCAGTTTTCGGCAGTGCTACCAACACTCTTTTGGCTCCTGTTTTTATAGGAGCAGAGGTTTTTGGATATTCTTATGTGCCGTATTTTTTCCTGGTATGCTGCGTGGCTTATGTCTTTAATGATAACAAGTCCATCTATTTTGCGCAAAAAAATCTACAGGATATGCTATGATTAACAATCGTGATATAATAGGTGAGAGTTGAGTGGTATATTCGGATTTAAAACAGGACAGGAGCGTGGCAAATATGAAACGACTGATTTTAGTAACATCCCCTCCGGCAAGCGGAAAAACATATATATCCAAACAGCTTGCCAGGAATTTAAAGCACGTTGTTTATCTTGATAAGGATACTCTCATTGTTTTATCCAAGCAGATATTTGTGGTAGCCGGTCAGGAATACAACAGAAGTTCTGATTTTTTTGAGGCTAATATCCGGGATTATGAGTATATGGCAATCGTTGATCTTGCCATGGAGGCTTTGGACTATGATGACATTGTTCTGATTAATGCTCCATTTACAAGAGAAATAAGAGATACCGGGTATATGAATGGCCTGCGGGAAAGGCTGGCAGAAAAAGATGCAAAGCTTACCGTAATATGGGTTCAGACAGATGTGGAAGTATGCAGGCAGAGAATGATTGAGCGAAACAGTGACCGGGACCAGTGGAAGCTGGACCATTGGGAAGAATATATTGCAGGTGTGAATTTTGACATACCAGAAGAATTAGACGATCCAAATTGTAACGATGATCTGTTGATCTTTAAAAATTCATCAGATGCTGAATTTCAGACATCCATGAAAGAAATATTAGAAATTATTGAAAGTGAATAGCTTTTACTTTTATATGTAAAACAGGCTGACTCCAGAATAGTGAAGTCAGCCTGTTTTTTTTGATAGCAAGTTAAAACAAGCGATTAAAAATCTGTATTGACTAATGTATCATGATGTTATATCATTAAAATACATTAAATAGATCCGGTAACTGCCATCCTGGCAATAGCAGGCCGATTATTAAAAAGCAATTTGGTAGATAGTCAAGAAGTATTTTGATTTGTTTTTCATACAGAAAGGTAACTTTAATAGACCTACGGCTTTCATAACAAAAAACGTAGATTAGGAATGAGATATGGATTACCTACTCTTTTCCGGAGAGTAGAGTTGGCCCTTGTCCAGCAGACCATAGAGCAGACGTATAAATTTACGGGAAGTCAACGCGAGTGCACGTTTGTGCTGATGGTTTCTTGTTTCAGCATATTTCTTATGATAAAAGCGTTCATATTCAGGACAGTGTCTTATAACACTTCCAGTTGCTTCAATGATGTAATACCGTAGGTAACGGTTGCCAGCCTTACTCATATGTTTGTCTTCTGATTCAAAATCGCCTGAATCATTATCGTTCCAAACAATACCGCAGTATTTTGCGAGTGAGTCAGCACTTTGAAAAACTTTAGCAGAACCAATTTCAGCAAGAATTGCAGCAGAGTAAACCTTGCCAATTCCAGGAATAGAATTAAGCACTGTATATTCCTCGGGATTTAACCCTTGCACAGTTTGAAGGATTGCTTTATCAATTGCTTTTAATTCCTTCTCAAAAGAGCTGATGCAGTTAAATGAGGAAGCAATTGATATCGTAAGCGGCTCATATAGGCATTTATCCAGCCTGTATGAATTACGAGCTGCAGCCTGTATTATCTTAGCTGTTTCTTCGGGATCAGCGATGCGCCCTTTGCTTTTAGAGCTAATGAATGCAACAAGGTCTTCAATAGAGGAATTTACTATGTCCTCATTTGTTGTGAACTCTGTAAGAATAGCCTCGGCTGTAGCACCATATTTATTTGAAAAGGATGCTCTCCATTGCGTAATAAGGCATACTCACTGAACTTCAGAAAGATGTTATTTAGCATGTATGTTTTCTCTCTGGCAATACATTCAGTGATGTGCATACGATGTCTGGTAAGGCGCTGTAAGGCAAGGTATTGGGAACCACGCCAAGGCTTGCTGCTGATACGCCCTACACGGGCAAAGTCAGCGATAACAAAGGAATCAATGCCATCATTTTTTCCAATATCATTGAAGGATTTCTTGTAATTTTTCACTTCCTTCGGATTGAGGCAATAAACACGGACAGAAAAAGGAGTTAAAAGTTCACTGGAAGAAAGGAAATTGGCCAGATGAACTCCATAAAATCCAGTTGATTCCATTCCGATTACAACGTATTTGAACTGATGATTTGCAGTAAGGACATCAACAATCAGACTTTCAAGAAGAACTGCACCTTCCTGAGTATTTTCAACAGGTTTCATTTATAAAGAACTGCTGATTAAAATCAAGTGCAGAAATAACATGAATACGGGATGCAATATCAATCCCAACAAAAAGCGTTGAGAGGTAATCGATTTTTTCTTTCACGGATAGTCACCACCTTTCATAGCAGAATAAAAAGAATGTAATCATGGCTTGTCCCAGATCACTACACCGGCCTAACCCTCGCGTTATTAGCATTCTCCGGTAAGAAATACCCTGCTGGTGGCTAGATACCGGGATGCAGCATTTGTGTAATAAGTCTTAGCGTAGTATTAGGGCTGCAAGCTTTTTTTGGCAATAACAAAATGTTTTGCTGGAGTATTAGAGCAGTGACCACAGCTACAGTTCTTGTAAACTTAATTGTAACATCTGGGACCATGACTATAAAGCAACTTATTAACAATGTAGGTATGACAAGATGACCAACAATTCATCTAATACCTATATCATTAGAAAAAATAAGTCTATAGCCTCTATGATTGAGGTCTATATACTTATAATACGAGGAGTATACTATAATGAGACAACGAGTTCGCAAAGGTATATTGGTTTTTTCTGCTTTAATGTTTCCAATGACATTTTTTCTTTTATCCCCTTTTGTAATTGTTTTATCTGCCACACAAGGTGTTATGAATGGAAGTGCAATGATTTTTGGTTTCCTCCTGATATTTTCGGTCATTGGAAGCCGGCTTTTTTGCGGCTGGCTTTGCCCCGGAGGAGCTGTTCAGGATTATATTTCCGGTGCTAACAGCCGCCACTGGAACAGCAGATGGAAGAATGCGACCAAGTATATGATCTGGCTGGTGTGGATCTCATTCATCGTTTTTCTTTGGATACATAATCGCCCCCCTAAAAGCAGATTTCCTGTATTTTATAGACATTAATACGCTATACCTTATCATTTATGGAATTGTAATGTCCATTATATATTTATTCACTTTAATGACTGGTAAACGTGGAATGTGCCACAGCCTTTGCTGGATGGCTCCGTTCATGGTAATTGGCGAAACAATTGCAGACGCTCTTCATATACCAAGATTCCGGTTGAAAGCGAAACCCGAAAACTGCGTCTCCTGTGGCAAATGCAGCAAAATCTGTCCAATGGGGCTGAATATAGCTGAGATGGTTAAATCAGGAAATGCAGATAGTAAAGAATGTATTAACTGTCTGGAATGTGTGGATGGATGTCCAAAGAAAGCAATAGAATTTGGAATAAGCAGGAAACGGTGATTCATATAAGGAACGGTATTTCTTTTCCCGGCTTTCAACAGTATAAAAGCTTAAATAAGTTTTATACTAATAAAAAAGTCAAATTGGAGTTAATATGAAAGCAAATAATAGACTGACAAAAGCATTTAAACATGCTGAAACCGTAACCTTTGATAAAAATTCTAAATTTATATTTTTTAGTGACAGTCACCGTGGAGATGACAGTGTTTCAGATGAATTTATCCGTAACCAGAACATTTTTTACATGCTTTAAATTATTATTACAAAGAAAACTATGTATATGTAGAAGTGGGCGACGGCGATGAATTATGGGAATATAAAAATTTTAGTGTCATCCGGCTGGCCCATACGGATGTGTTCACTGCAATGAAGAAGTTTTATGATTCCGGACGGTTCATTATGTTATATGGGAATCATAATATCTATCTTAAGTCCAAACATTTTGTAAAATCCAATTATTATCAATTTTATGATTATTACAATCAAAAGACGGTAGATTTATTTAAGGGAATTAAACCAAAAGAGGCTTTGGTATTAAAATATAAAGAAAACGGGCAGAAGATCTTTGTGCTTCATGGACATCAGGGAGACTTTATGAATGATCAGTTATGGTTTGTGTCCATGCTGCTTCTGCGTTATTTTTGGAGATATCTCCATCTGGTGGGTTTTGATAATCCCACAAGCCCTGCCCGTAATTTATTTAAGAGGCATAAGATAGAACGGATCTATGATCAATGGATTAAGAAAAAAAAGGTTATGCTGATTTGCGGTCATACCCATAGGCCTAAATTCCCAAAAGCAGATGATCTTCCCTATTTTAACACTGGCTGCTGTACCCGGACAAGAGGAATATCAGGTATTGAGATAATTAATGGTGAGATACTGATGGTTGACTGGAGGATCGCAGCCGATGAAGAAGGAGGGCTGAAAGTCCTCCGTACTGTAGTCAGAGGACCGGAGCCCATTGAAAAATACAATAGCTGGAAATAAACCAGATTTTTAAAAGGATATTTCAAAAACAGCTCCCTGTTCCTGGTTATACGCTTTAATTCTGCCGTTCAGCAGCTCTGCTGCAGATTTTGCGATGGCAAGCCCTAAACCGAAGTTACCATTTTTCCCTTTATAGAAACGGTCGAAGATAAAGGGAATGTCGTTTTGAGGAATTCCATCTCCATCATCTGATATGATTAAAGATACGATTCCTCCTCTTTTCTCCAGGGAGATAGTGACTTTCTGCCTTGCATAGCGCATACAGTTGGATACAATGTTAATAACTGCCTGGGAGAGAATCACGTCGTCAGTCTGAATCATTACGTCATATTCGGGCAGAAGCAGTTCTAACTGTTTCTCTGATTTAGCCGCCAGCCCCATAAGCCGCTGGGTATAGTCTTTTAATAAATGACACAGGTTGACTTCTTCCCACTGTGGTTTGTACGTTCCGCTTTCGTAGCGGGAGAGGGTGAGCAGTTCACTTACAAGTTCGTTTAAACGTATGCTTTCACGTTTGATAATCTGAGCTGCTTCTTTTGTATCAGGGAAGATGCCGCTTTCAATTCCTTCGGCATACCCCTGAATGGACATAAGTGGAGTTCGAAGTTCATGAGAAGCATTTTGCAGAAATGTCTTCTGATTTTTATCATAGGTCTCCAGCCTTCCCACCATAATACTGATGTTGTCATAAAGCTGCTTAAACTCCAGTGTATCCTGGGGAATGTTAAAATGGCTCACATCAAAATCCCCCTGCCCGATCTGCAGGGAAAGAACACCAAGCCTGGTGATAGGCACCGTAATATGTGCCGCGATTTTCTCTGAAAAATAGATGGCGATCAGGATACCAAGAAGCATGATAGCAAAAAGGATAAGATTGACTGCTCCCAGATATTTATTCATACGATCTGCCGGAAGGACAAATACAGCGGTCAGATTGCTTAAATCGTCATTGTTCATGGAATAGGCGATGGTGAAGTACTTTTTACCGTTTACAGGAATGGTGTAAACGGTGCCCTGGTTCATCTTAAGATACTGATCTTTTATCACATCTAAATATGCAATCTGGGAGGGGGCAAGCTTTATCTGTGATGGAAATACAGGTTTTGCATCCTGGTCCAGAAGATAGAAATCCATACCTTGTGAAAAATGAGAGGATTTCAGGGCCATGAGGATATTCCTTGCCATACTTAATGCTTTTTTCTCTGAGGGCTGGCCTCCGTCTGTTTCCAGTTCACTTTTTATTTCCTTTTCCACTGCACGTATTGTAGTTTTTAATTCATTTTTGGCTGTAGCATTGCTGTAGATCCGAAAGGAAAGATTAAATAATATAAGGGTGGCCAGGGGAATCAGTATGAGAAGAGTTAAAAATGGTTTCTGGATTTTATTTTTTATACTCTTCATGGGTATCTCCTAATTCCAGGCGGAAACCAAAACCCCAGACAGACTGTATTTTTACATCTGCCTCCGCAGCTGCCAGCTTTTTTCGCAGTCTTTTAATCACATCATCGGTTGCTCTGGTATCTGCTTCAAAATCAAATTTCCAGACATGCTTTAGCAGTTCTTCCCTGGACACTGCCTGTTCCTTTCTTTCTAATAAATAGACCATAAGGGCGAATTCAGTGGGAGTAACATCAAGTGTCTTCCCGTTAACGGAAAACTCTCTTTTATTTACATCAGCCTTTATATTTCCAAAAAGATAGATTTCTCCCTTGTAGCTGCCTAAGTCCAGCTCCATTCTCCGAAATAGTGCTTTTACTCTGGTTACAAGCTCCATAGGAGAAAAAGGCTTTGTTAAGTAATCATCGGACCCTAAGGTGATTCCGGCTATGCGGTCTGCCTCGCTGTCTCTGGCAGAAACAATTACAATCAGTGCATTACTTCTTTTCCTGATCTCCCGGCACAACACCAGTCCGTCTGTACCAGGCATCATAACATCTAAGATTACCATATCTGAAGGATTTTTATCAAAGGCGGCATACAATTGGTCTCCGTCTGGAAATGTCTGTACCTCAAACCCCTCAGCAGCCAGAAAAAGCTGTATTAAATCCCTGATGGGCTGTTCGTCATCTGCAAGGTAAATTCGTTTCTTTTCCATTTATCTATAACCCTTCCTTTCGGCTGTTTCGTTTATTTTATCATTTTCTATTTCGAATTCATAGAGCTGCCACAATTTTGCCACAGTTTCACCTTTGAAATGCGTCAGGTAATGGTAGTATGATTTCAAACAGAAAAGAAATAATTCCCCCCAATGAAAGGAAGAACAATTATGAGAAAATCAATGAAATCAATTACATCTCTTTTAACAACCGCTATGCTTATCACAGGAACAGTAGCCATTCCAGCTCAGGCAGCAACAACAGCAGTAAATCCGACAAAAGCAGCAGCTACAACACAGGCAGGTAAGGCAGGCACAGCAGCCAAGGCAACGGAAGCAGCCAAGACAACAGAAGCAGCAAAAACAACAGAGGCAGCTAAGACAACAGAGGCAGCAAAAGCTGATTCCGCAAAGGCAGCAGCTGTAAAAACAGATAAGAAAGCCGTTACAAAAAAAGCAGCTAAAGTAAAGAAACATAAAAAAGCAGCAGCAAAGAAGACCAGTAAGGCTAAAACACATAAAAAAGCAAAAAAGACAAAAGCAGTAAAAAATCAGAAAAAAGCAGCAAAGGTTAATAATACAACAGCAAAGACAGCAACTAAAAAAGCTGCAGCAACTAAAAAAGCTGCAGCAACTACAAAAACTGCAGCAACTACAAAAACTGCAGCAACTACAAAAACTGCAGCTCCTGCAAAAACTGCAACTACTACAAAAAAGTAATACATAAGAATATATAAATATTTTTTTCATCATCGACTGCACTATTTAATGAATTGAGACAGAATTTTTCTTGTGCTCAGATATATTAATTAGTGCAGTTTTATAAACATATCTATAATTTTAATTAGAAAATCCCACTTGTGTATAGTGCACAAATAATAACTGCTATTTTAATTAGATTTTACACGTTGACATAACGCTGTTTTTTCACTATACTTAATCCATTATAAGGATTGTTACTCTTTGAGGCATTACCTGTTTTATTTGGTATGCTTTCAGGGAGTTTTTTTGTTTATTACGTACTTTCAAGTGAGGAAATATTATGAAGGTTATAAAAAAGATTAACAATAATGTTGCATTATGTGTGGATAATAATAAAAAAGAGTTAATTGCTTTTGGTAAAGGAATAGGTTTTCCCGATATGCCTTATGAGATCAAGGATCTTAGTGCCATTTCAATGACCTTTTATCGAATGGACCAGAGCTTTTATAAATTATTAGAGGAAATACCAGAGGAAATTTTTGAGGTATCTGCTATCATTGTAAAAAAGGCGCAAATGACACTGGATTGCAGTTTGAATCCCAATTTACTTCCAGGACTTGCGGATCATATTCATTTTGCATTAAAGCGTATAGAAAAATACAAAGAAATGAAAATGCTTTTTTCCTATGACATCGAGCAATTGTATCCCGCAGAAACCTCCTTGGCAAGATATGCAGTTGAGCTGATTGAAAGTAAGCTGTGCGTAAAGTTACCCGACAGCGAAATAACCAATATCGCAATGCATTTTGTAAATGCAGAAGAAGAAAACATGGTTGAAACCAACGGAGAGTTTCAAACTGATCAGCTGATTGATGAGGTCACTGGAATGATTGAACAGACATTTGAAACAGAGATAGACCGGGAAGGCTTTAATTATAACAGGTTTGTAATGCATTTCAGATATTTTTTAAAGCGAATTATAGAAAAAAAACAGTTCATAGATGATAATGGAGCTTTATTTGGAACACTGAAGGGTGAAAAGCCGGAGATCTACGATTGTGCAGTACAAATCAGTGACAGAGTGGTTGAACGGCTGCATGCAGAGATAACTCAGGATGAGATACTATATCTGATGATACACATTAATCGGATTATAAAAAATAATACAATTAATTAAGGAGATAAAATGGGATTATTTGAAAAAATAGGACAGAAATTCAGCAGCAGAAAAATCGTTTATATGCCGATTACCGGTAAAGTAATTACTTTAAGCGAAATTAAGGACGGAGTATTTTCAGAAGGCATTCTTGGAAAAGGAGTTGGTATTATACCTGAGGAAGGTATTGTATACGCCCCATTTGACGGAGAGGTTATTTTGATTGCAGACACAAAGCATGCCATTGGTTTAAAAAGTACACATGGTATAGAACTCATCATACATGTGGGAATGGATACAGTGGAGATGAACGGGAAAGGCTTTAGCCAACAGGTAAAAGTCGGAGATTCAATTAAATGCGGACAGCAGATTATGACATTTTCTTTAGAGGAAATAAGTAAAAGCGGTTATGCGACTACAACTGCGGTAATTGTTACTAATTCAGATAAATTTAAAACAATTGAAGTTCTTTTAGAAGGCAATCAGGAAAAACAGAAAGAGCTTCTTAGTCTTTGTATATAGTTTGAATAAATTCCATTCTCCGTCTTGACGTTTGATGGAAGAATTACGTATAATTAATAAATTGAAGTTTAGAAGGGATACTGTGTGAATGGGAGATTCAATTAATAAGTGTGATTGTCAGGCGATTAACGAGGAATTGGCAGAAAGAGTGAAATCAGAAATGGAAGACGACGGCTGTTTTTCCCTCCTTTCCGCATTTTTTAAAATAATCAGCGATGATACCAGAATAAAGATTATGTATGCGTTATCAAAAAGTGAATTATGTGTAAATGATCTGGCTGTAATTTTAGATATGACGAAATCTGCAATATCTCATCAATTAAGGCTTCTAAAGGGATCAGGCCAGGTAAAATCCAGAAAAGAGGGTAAATTTGTCTATTATTCGTTAGACGATGAACACGTATTTGAAATTATAGAGAATGCTTTAATCCATGTAAAGCACCAAAAATAGGATACCATACAGCGCCTGTGCTTTTGCATAAGGCGCTGTATTAAAATTTTATCCAATGATCATATTTTTCTCATAATATTTTGATATGATTGGTTTTAAAACGTTTCGTTTTATAAGATTGCAGGTAAAAAGGGAGGAAACAGGTATGAAAAGAACAGGACAATCCTAATTGTGGATGACGAAGAAAAAATAGTGGAGGTATTAAAAGCGTATTTAGAAAAAGCAGAATATGAAATCCTTTATGCTTATGATGGAGCAACGGCTATACAGCTGTTTCGGGAAAATGACGTATCCCTGATGCTATTGGACTTAATGCTGCCGGATATGATGGGAGAAGATGTGTGTCATATGATCCGGCTTCACTCCCGGGTACCAATTATTATGCTGACAGCAAAAACAGAGGAAAAAGATTTAATTAACGGACTTAAGATGGGTGCAGATGATTATATATTTAAACCGTTCAGTCCAAGAACAGTAGTAGCTAAGGTGGAAGCTGTCCTGAGAAGAGTGGAAAGTGATCAGTTAACTGGAGTGCCTGTTTCATTTCACCAGGGAGATCTGGTCATTGATTTTAAAAATGGAGATGTAAGGGTTCGGGGAGAAGATGCAGGTCTGACACCTACTGAGTATAAGATTCTGATTACCCTGGCAAAAGCCCCTAACCGGATTTTCACAAGAGAACAGCTGATTATGTATGCCCTTGACAATAATTTTGACGGTTATGACAGAAGTATCGATACTTATATAAAAAGCATTCGCACAAAGATAGAGCATGACAGGAAAAAGCCGGTTTATATTCTCACGGTTCATGGGATGGGATACAAGTTTGCCGGAGAAAAACCATGAAAAGAACGTTAAAAAACACACTGATTCTATCCTATTCGGTTCTTGCATTGCTGATTGTTTTCGGATTGAGTTTTTTATTTAATCTGACAGCAGACAAAATATTTGAAGAGTATGCAAAGAAGCAGCATAAAAAACCAGACTCAGCAGATTATTTCACAAATTGATCAGCTTTATCTTCCAGCTTCCGCAACCTACGATCTGGAAGGTCTTAAAATAATCGGATATGCTACATTGCAGAACGGAATCCTGATTCATGTACAGACAATTAACAAAGAAATTGATTGGGACATAAAAAACCATAGAAGACAGGAATGTAATATGGTACTCAGCCATGCAAAAGATTTGATGCAAAGCAGGTATCCTAATTTTAACGGAAGTTATCTGGAAGAAACCTATCCTCTGACATATGAAGGTGCAAATACAGGAACTCTGAAAATAGGCTACTATGGTCCCTATTCCCTCAGTGATGATGAGCTGGATTTGCTGAAGAGCTTAAACCATTCCCTTGTATTAATCGGCTGTGCAGCTCTTTTTATTGTCATTGTCTTAGGATTTTTAATAGCCCGGTTGGTGTCAGAACCAATTACCAGCGTTATTGATGTGGCTCAGAGAATTGCCGGGGGAGAGTATGGTGCTTTGATAGAGAAAAAATCTCCGGTGCTGGAAACAAGCAGAATGATTGAATCCATTAATGAAATGTCACTGGCTCTGAAACTGGAAGAAAAACAAAAAAGCCAGATCACTTCCGATGTAGCCCATGAACTCAGGACGCCCTTAGCCAACTTACAAAGTCATATGGAAGCCATGATTGACGGTGTATGGGATCCGACGACGGACCGGCTGGAGAGCTGCCATGGAGAAATTCTGCGTCTGGTAGGAATTGTTGAGCAGTTAAAGGAATTGTACGATTTAGAGAACAGAAATCAGGCTTTGGATCTGTCAGAGTTTGAATTTGGAGATTTATGCAGGGCGGTATTTCGTGATTTTGAAATAACTGCAAAAGAAAAAGAGATCAGTCTGATTCGAATTCTTCCAGACAAAGCTCCGGTTTATGGAGATTATTACCGTTTAAAACAATGTATGGTAAATCTTATATCCAATGCACTGACCTATACCAGCAGGGGTGGAGAAATTACAGTAGAATATCAGAATCGGGGAAGTGAGGTCCGGATTATGGTATCCGACAACGGGATTGGAATACCCGGGGAAGAACTGCCCTATTTATTCGACCGGTTTTACCGGGTTGATAAGTCAAGAAGTAAGAAGACAGGGGGAATGGGAATCGGATTGTCCATTACAAAGGCAATTGTTGAAAATCATGGAGGAACCATTGAAGCAGCAAACCGGTCTGAAAAAGGGGCTGTATTTACAATGATTCTGCCCCGTTAATACCGTGAGAAAAAGAGCATCGTCAGCAGGCCGCTGACGGTGCTTTTTCCATCTCCATAAAATCCCCATATTTATATGATAAATTGAAAAACGAGTCTGAATATCGCCTATGGTGAAAAAGGAGAGTGTAAAATATGCGCCAGGATGGCGGTAGAGAAAAAAGGAAATATGGAAAAAAGAGTAAAGTAAAAAATGGTAACAGGACACTGCCGGTAATACTTGTGGGATGTATCTTTGCTATGGCAGCACTTTCCATGACGTTTGCTTTCTATAGAATAGAAAAGCAAAAAGAGACAAAAGATCTGGCCGTTTCCCAGGAAAAAGAAATTATCATAGAAACAGAGACAGAAAAGAAGATTCCTGATGATCTGAAAATTGATGGCATTTCTCTTACAGGGCTAAACAAAAAAGAGGCGAAAGAGAAATTACTGGATTATTATCCATGGGATTTAAAACTGAAGTATAAGGAACAGACAATAGTCTTAGATAATCCGCTGTCCGGGCTTATTGACCAGCAGCTGGAGGATGTTTTTTCACAGAATAAAGGCGGTGAATATAATCTGGACCTGACTGCTGCGAAAGAGGATGTGGTACTTCAGGTAGAAGATGCCGCCGCTAAGTGGAATAAAAAGCCCCAGAATGCCCAGCTTTCAGGTCGTGACAATAAGAATAACACGTGGATCTATTCAGAAGGCGAGAGCGGAATACAGATTGACGAAGAAAAAACAGTCAACAAGATCATGAAGCTTATTGTGGAAAAGAGTTTTCAAGGGCAGGTGGAAGCGGAGGTTGAAGTAACATCTCCTGAATTAACTGTTTCCAAAGCCAGAGAAGCTTACCAGGTAATTGGTACGTTTACCACAACTGCCACAAGCAATCAAAACAGAAACAATAATATCCAGCTGGCTGTAAATGCATTAGATGGTCTTATTATAAATCCGGGAGAGGAATTTTCGTTTAATAAAACCACTGGAAACCGTACGATACAGCGTGGGTATAAACCGGCAGGAGCTTATAGAAACGGCGAATTTGTAGAAGAACCGGGAGGCGGAGTATGTCAGGTATCCTCTACTCTTTACAATGCAATCATTGGTTCGGGATTAACAACAACAGAGCGTCACCCTCACAGTTTTGAGCCTTCTTATGTAATCCCTGGAGAAGATGCAATGGTAAGTTATGATGGTTATAGCGGACCTGATCTTCGCTTTGTTAATAACGATACCACTTCCCTTGGAATACGGGCTGTTTTTAAAGATAAGAAGATAACCATTTCCATAATTGCAAGACCGGTTCTGGAAAAAGGAGTTACGGTATCCATGCGCTCTGAGAAGACAAAGGAATATGATCCGCCAGAGCCAAAATACGAGGAAGACCAGACCCTGCAGTCAGACCAGAATGTGGTAATTACACAAGGAGTTAAGGGAAGTACCTGGAAAACCTATTTAGTTACATCAAAAAGTGGCGGAAAGGCAGAAGAAGTCTATCTTCATACCAGTACTTATAAAGGAAAGCCAGGCCTGGTAAAAAGGAATACAACTGGTGTTGTAATTCCGGCGGAAACAAAGGAGACCATCAAAGAGACGGTCAGAGAGACCGTTATAGAGGAACCACCTGTGCAATCACAAGAACAGGAAACGAAAGCGGTCGTAAGTCCTTCCATTGCAGAAACGAAAGAGAGCAAAGCCCAGGTTCTGGGACCTGGAGTATAATCATACATCGGACAACGGAAAGGATTAAAGATACAGCATGTTGAATATCATAAAAGCACATAAGCAGGCAGTGGTTTTTCTCGCTGCAGCTGCATTGTTGGCAGTAGTGTACGCCGTATTTATATATAATCGGCCCACTGCAGATTCTTCAACTCAGCAGAAAGAATCAGCAGCTGCTGCTGCAGACGAGAGCAGTCCGGTTGTAAAGCTGGAAACAGAAAGTGAACCGGTTTTGCCTGCAACAGAAAGTGAAGCGCAGAAAATCCCCATGCCGGATAATTTAAAAGAGGGTATGGAGCATCCTTTTGTTGCAAAATTACAGGAACGGCTGATGGAACTGGGATTTATGGAAAATGATGAACCCACTCTGTTTTACGGACCTGTAACGGCGGGGGCCATAAAGACCTATCAAAGACAGAATAATCTGACTCAGGATGGAGTCGCGGGCCAGGAGACACTGGCAGCCCTTTCTCTCCGGAAGCAAAATATTATGCAGTGTCTCTGGGAATCTCGGGAGAAGACGTAAAGCGAATCCAAAACAGACTGTATGAGCTGGGGTATCTGACTAAGAAAAAAGAAGTGAGCGGAGAATTTAATGAGATAACCCAGAAAGCAGTAATGAAGCTTCAGGAGCTGAACCAGCTGTCAATAGACGGAAAGGTAGGACGGCAGACAATTAATCTGCTTTACAGCGAAGAGGTAAAACCCGATTATCTGGCGTATGGAGAGAAGAATGATGTAGTACTTGACGCTCAGAAACGTTTAAAAAGTCTCGGTTATTTAACAACTGTGCCTGATGGTAATTATGGGAATGACACGGTTATGGCGGTAAAACAGTTCCAGTCCAGAAACGATTTGGTTGTAGACGGATTTTTGGGTCCTTCCACCAGAATTGCCTTAGAACAAGGGGAAGCCACGCCCAATGGGATCGTGCTGGGAGAACAGGGAGAGAACGTAAAGCGGATTCAGGAGCTTTTAAACAAATACGGATATCTGTCTTCTTCCAATGCTACCGGTTACTTTGGAGAGATAACAGAGCAGGCAGTGAAACGGTTTCAGGCAGACAATGGTCTGAAATCAGACGGATCGGTTGGAGTACAGACGCTTTCCCTGCTGACAGGAGATAAAGGTGTTAAATCGGGTACGGGCTCCCGCCCCAGTGCAGGATCGTCAGGTAATGGCGTCGGAGGTAAAACGGTAAATGGAAATATAAAAGCATTGATTGATGTTGCAGCATCAAAGGTGGGGTCAAAATATGTATGGGGATCAAAAGGCCCAAGCTCCTTTGACTGTTCCGGTTTTGTTTACTGGAGTCTGAATCAGGTTGGAGTAAGACAGAGCTACCTTACCTCAAGCGGGTGGAAAAGCATGGGAAAATACAAACGCATATCCAATTATGACGATATAAAGCCAGGTGATATTGTTGTGGAAAAGGGTCATATGGGAATTGCCGCAGAGGGCGGAAAGGTGATTGATGCTTCTTCAGGCAACGGAAAAGTAGTTTACCGGCAGCGTTCTGACTGGTGGAGAAACAACTTTATTGTGGCTTGGAGAATATTCGAATAGGAAAATTATTTATCTTGCTAAATTCATTCTTTTGTATTATACTATGGTCAAATGGATGGTGATTGCATTTGCAAGCTATACCTGTTTATTATGTTATTGTGGCATTTTTTGCCCATAATACATGGTAAACAGGTTTTTTTTCGCCAAAAAACAGGTACTTGAGGATTATTATTACATTGGACAGGGGTGAGAAGCATGATCATTTACAAAATTTTTAATAACAACGCAGTCGTAATCAGAGATGAAAACGGGGTGGAGAAGGTTGTTATGGGCTGCGGTCTTGCATTTAAAAAGAAGAATGGAGATGAGCTTGATGAAAGCAAAATCGATAAGATCTTTGTTTTGTCTGATCCCTTAATTAACAACCGGTTTCAGGAGCTGGTTGCCAACATTCCCATCGGCTATGTGGAACTGGGAGAAGAGATGATTGAATATGCTTCAGAGGTATTAGAGGCAGACTTAAATGATACCATTCATTTATCTTTAATCGATCACATTTATTCTGCCGTGAAACGGTTCCAGGAAGGAATCACAATAAAAAACGCCATTTTATGGGATATAAAGAAGTTTTACAAGAAAGAATTTGAGATTGGTTTAAAGGCACTGGATATGATAGAAAAACGTTTTTCTATCCGCCTGCCGGAAGATGAAGCCGGATTTATCGCCATTCATTTTGTGGAAGCTGTTACGAAAAAAGGCTCCGAAGAGATTCATCAGGTAGCGGAACTGATTTCAGAGATCACCAATATTGTTTCCTATAATTTTCACTTGTTTTTTAAAGAAGACTCATTATATTATTACCGTTTTATCACTCACTTAAAGTTTTTTGCCCAGAGACTTCTGGAGGGAAAAACCTATCTTGATGATGAACAGGATGATCTGCTGTTAATCATTAAGAAAAAATATGTGAATGCCTATGAGTGCGCAGAAAAGATTTGTGAGTTTCTCAGAAAGAAATATAACTACCAGGTATCCAATGATGAAAAACTGTATTTAACGCTTCACATTGAACGAGTTGTTTATAAGACTGTTTTATGACAAGATGGTTACATTAGGTTGGCTAAACTTTCATATTTCAAATAAAAAAGAAAAATGGAGGATTTAACAATGGGAAAATATGACCTGTTGGCAAAAGACATTATCAAAAAAAGTCGGCGGCAAGGACAACATTATAAGCCTTGTACACTGCGTAACCCGTCTGCGTTTTCAATTAAAAGATGAAAGCCTTGCAGATGATGAAGCTCTGAAACAGACAGAAGGTATCATAACAGTGATGCGCAGCTCCGGTCAGTATCAGGTTGTCATCGGAAACCACGTACCACAGGTATTCGCAGATGTTTGCAAGATTGCAAATATTTCATCAGAGAAAGAGTCAGAAAAAAAGAAGATGAGTTTCAGGGAAAAATCACTGGATTTAATCTCCGGGATTATGATGCCTGCAATCGGCATCCTTTGTGCCTGCGGTATGTTAAAAGGATTTAACTCCATTCTATCCTACCTGGGACTTTATTCCAATGAAGACGGTATTTACATTCTGCTTAATGCAATCGGAGATTCCATCTTTTATTTCTTCCCGGTTGTTATCGGTTACAACACTGCAAAGAAAATAGAGATGAATCCGTTTCTGGGTCTGATTATAGGAGCTGCTCTGTGTTATCCAACCATTAACGGAGTGGACGTGCCTCTGTTTGGACATGTGTTTAATGCAACTTATACATCCACACTGCTTCCAGTCATATTAATCGTAGCTGTAGCAAAGCCTCTGGAGAGCTTTTTCAACCGGATAATTCCTGATATGGTGAAAACCTTCATTACACCGATGCTTGTGCTGTTAATATCAGTTCCGCTTGGCTATGTGGTAATCGGACCTCTTGCCAACATGCTGTCCAATGGCATTTCTCAGGCTGTATTATCTGTATATAAACTAAGCCCAATCGCTGCCGGATTTTTAGTAGGCGGATTCTGGCAGGTAATGATTGTATTTGGTGTTCATATTGTACTGGTTGTGCTTTGCATTACAAATATTATTTCAGGAACTCCGGATCCGATCCTTGCATTTACCACCTTTGTTACCTTTACAACCACCGGTATGGTTTTCGCCATGTGGCTGAAAACAAAAGATAAGACCTTAAAACAGATCGCTCTTCCTGCATGGATTTCAGGCTTTTTCGGGAGTAACGGAGCCGGCTATATACGGAATTTTACTTCCCAGAATGAAACATTTCGTTATTTCCTGTCTCTGTGGAGCTGTCGCTGGTGCAGCAACAGCAGCGTTAGGATTAAAATATCACACAATGGCAGGTATGGGACTGTTTGAGATTCCGGCACTTCTTGATCCGGCTCAGCCGGGAGTAAGTCTGGTGAGAGCGGTAATTGCTGCAGCGATTTCACTGGTAATTGGTTTTGCTGTTTCTTTCCTGACCTTTAAAGACGAAGAACCTTCTCAGACGAAAGGGGAGGAAAGTGATTCTGAAAAATGTAAAAAAGAAGTGATTGCATCCCCATTAACCGGTAAAATCAAACCCCTCAGTGAGATTGAGGATGGGGCATTTTCCAATGAAACTCTGGGAAAAGGAGTTGCAGTTACACCTGCAGAGGGAAAAGTTACGGCTCCGTTTAACGGCACGGTTATGATGCTGTTTCCAACAAAGCATGCCATAGGACTTATGTCTGATCAGGGCTGCGAGGTGATCATCCACATAGGAATGGATACGGTTCGCTTGGACGGAAAACATTTTGATGCCCATGTAAAAGAGGGCGACAAGGTGAAAAAGGGAGACCTTCTCATTACCTTTGATAAAGATGCAATTGAAAAAGAAGGATATTCTCTTGATACCCCGGTTATCGTGACAAATACAAATGATTATATGGATATTATCACAATGATGGAAGGCGGTTCAACCGTCCGCCGCGGTGATGATTTAATTGCCATATTATAACAGACAGGAGGAATGAAATTGTTTCCAGATAATTTTTTATGGGGCGGTGCTGTTGCAGCCAACCAGTGTGAGGGAGCCTGGGAGGCTGATGGAAAAAAAGAGAGCATCTGTGATCATTTAACGGCAGGATCCCTTAATAAGAACAGGGTTTTTACTTCTGAAATTCGTAAGGAGGAATGTTATCCCAGCCATACCGCAGTTGATTTCTACCACCACTACAAAGAAGATATTGCATTATTTGCAGAAATGGGATTCAAGGTATTCCGGCTGTCCATCGCCTGGAGCAGAATTTTCCCAAATGGAGATGATGAAATTCCCAATGAGGAAGGCCTGCAATTCTATGACCGGGTTTTTGACGAGTGCCACAGGTACGGAATTGAACCAATGGTGACACTGAGCCATTTTGAGATACCGTACCATCTGGTGAAAGCATACAAAGGATTCGCGGATCGGAGAGTGATCGGTTTTTTTGAACGCTATGTAAGATGCGTAATGGAGCGGTATAAGGATAAAGTGAAATATTGGCTGACCTTTAATGAAATCAATTTTGCCACCATGCCTATGGGAAATCTTGAGGTACTTGGCATTATTAACCGGGAAGACGATGAGGTGGCGAATCCCCTAGATGATAAAAACCTCCGTTTTCAGGCACTCCATCACGTATTTCTTGCCAGTGCAAAAGCGGTGGCGGCAGCGAGAGAGAGATCAACCCGGATTTTAAAGTGGGCTGTATGATTGCTCACATCACCATGTATCCGTTGACTTCCAGACCGGAGGATATGCTTCTTCTACAGGAACTTGACCATTTAATTAATGACTTCTGTGCGGACGTTCAGGTAAAAGGAAGCTATCCCGGATATGCACTGCGCTATCTGGAAGAAAATCAGATTCAGCTGGTTGTAGAACCGGAGGATGAGGCTGTATTACGAAATGGCTGCGTTGACTTTTATTCATTCTCTTATTATATGAGCAACTGCGTCACTACAGAGGAAGGTCATTCCACCACTCTGGGCAATTTGTTAGGCGGAGTGAGAAACCCCTATCTGGAGACAAGTCAGTGGGGCTGGCAGATTGATCCCAAAGGTCTTAGGTATACGCTCAATAAGATTCAGGACCGATACGGGATTCCGATTTTTATTGTTGAAAACGGACTTGGTGCGGTTGATGTGCCGGATGACAACGGATTTATTCGTGATGATTACAGAATAAACTATTTAAGACAGCACATAACTGAAATGGAAACTGCCATTAACAGTCATGTAAATCTCATGGGATATACCGTATGGTCAGCTCTTGATATCGTCAGCTCAGGTACTGGAGAAATGAAAAAGCGGTATGGCTTTATCTATGTGGATAAGGATGACCAGGGAAATGGAACAATGAAACGGTTCAGAAAAAAATCATTCTACTGGTACAAAAAAGTGATTGAAACCAATGGGGGAGATTTAACTGATATAGAATTATAATAGCAGGGACATACTGGAGTTGTTTCTTCCGGTATGTCCCTGTCTTGTAATATACTATTGACAGAAAGTCAAGACAGGAGTAATATCTATTTAGAAAATCATCTAAATAGATAGGAGGATCATATTGGGATTTCCAGATACGTTTAAGGCTCTCTCAGATCCCGTCAGGCGAGAGATTCTAATGATGTTAAGAAGCGGCCGTTTATCTGCGGGACAGATTGCAGAAAAATTTGATATGACAAATGCCACCATCTCATACCACCTCACTCAGTTGAAAAAGGCGGATCTGGTATTTGAATCAAAGCATAAAAATTTTGTTTATTATGAACTGAATACATCTGTTTTTGAGGAGCTTATGCTTTGGCTGTCTCAATTTAAGGGAAAGGAAAAGAATGATGAAGAATAAAAGAACAATTATTATAACTTCTGTTTTGTGTTTGCTTCCGGAGATCCTCTCTGTAATACTCTAAAAAAGGCTGCCGGAGCAAATCGCGGTACACTGGAACAGCGCAGGTGAAATTAACGGATATCTTCCAAAAGCCATGGCTGCATTTGGAATGCCATTTGTATTCCTGCTGCTCAACATCTTAGCAAACATTCGCCTGCTCTATGATCCCAAATGGAAGGGGCAGTCCAGGGCACTCCGGGTAATTGGAATCTGGATGGTACCTCTTATTTCCCTGATCATGATACCCGCCACGCTGCTGATGTCACTTGGTGTTAAATTTCCAATCATGTCATTCTCCTTTTATTTAACAGGCATTGTGCTAATTATAACTGGAAACTATTTACCGAAGAGCAGAAGAAACTACGTGATGGGAGTGAGGCTTCCATGGACTTTAGATAATCCGGATAACTGGAATAAAACAAACCGGCTGGCCGGTCATTTGATGGTGGCGGGAGGTCTTCTCCTTCTGGTAAGCGGATACCTGCGTCTGACTGCTGCTTTCCATGGAGTCTCTGTCATTATTTTCATAGTGGTTTTAATCGTTGTTATTCCTTCTTTTTATTCCTTTGCCCTATATAAAAAAGAGCAGGATACAGGTGGTAAAATATAAGCTGCAGAAAAGGATGAAAATTATGTCGTCTTCCCTTATTACCAAGAATGCACTGGCACAGGCATTAAAGACTTTGATGATGCATTACTCTTTGAATAAAATATCGGTAAAAATGGTGACCGATGCCTGCGGTGTGACAAGACATACCTTTTACAATCATTTCCATGATGTTTATGAGCTGCTAGACTGGATATTTGAGAATGAAGTAATCGATGAACTGGATGATCACTGCCGTCTGTCCAACTGGAAGGAGGGGCTTATGATTGTACTCAATTATACTCAGGAAAATCGTGTAATCTGCACCAATACCTGCAGATCCATGGGACGTGAGCATCTGGAACTGTTTTTGTATAAGACTTTTACGCGGGCACTGACTGGAGTGATTGAGGACATTTTGAAAGACTTAACCATTGTTGTGGAAGAGAGTATCAAAAAGGAAGTTTCGGAATTTTATTCCTATGCAATCACTGGTGAATTTTTAAAATGGATCAATAATGGTATGAAAGAATCAAAAGAAGATGTTGCAGACAGAATTGCCAGAATGCTTGATGGAACAATTCTTTATATGATAAAGAAAACAACAGCCTGACAATCATTTTTTCACACTTTCGATAAACTGTGAAAAAATGATACAGATAAAAATTTTGTTCATTGAAAGAGAAGGCTTAAATAAGTAAAATCACCTTGTAAATGATAATCAAAGGAGCATCACTGATTTATTAGGAAAGGGGATTTTATTATGAACAACTATCAAAGAATCAACCCAAAAGCACCCCACAATATTGAAAATAGAAATGCCTATTTATTAGGCGGCGGAATCGGCTCATTGTCCGCAGCTGCATTTCTTTTAAGGGATGCTCATATGCCAGGAAAAAACATTCATATACTGGAACAGCTGGAGGTTTCGGGAGGCTCTATGGACGGGGCCGGTACTGCCGAGACCGGGTATACGGCACGAGGCGGAAGGGAAATTGAAGAACATTTTGAGTGCTTCATGGAACTGTTCAGCTTTATTCCTTCTTTAAAGGATAAATCAATCAGCGTTTTAGATGAATTTGTTCAGTTAAATAAAGACGAGCCCATTCTATCTCATTGCAGATTAGTGGAAAATCAGGGTCAAAAAGCGGATTTCTCTGATTTGGGCTTATCCACACCCAATGCCATGGAGCTGGCAAAACTTCATATGCTGACGGAAGATGCACTTGGTGCCACAACCATCGAAGAGTTTTTTAGTGAAAGCTTCTTTGAAACAAAATTCTGGTATTACTGGGCAACCATGTTTGCATTTGAAAAATGGCACAGCGTAGTAGAAGTGAAACGCTATATGGAGCGGTTTATGCATCTGATTGGCGGTATGAACCGGCTGGATGGGATACTGCACACAGAATATAACCAGTTTGATTCTCTGATCCTTCCCCTCATCACCTGGTTAAAGGAACAGAATGTTTCCTTTGAATATGGCTACAAGGTGACTGACATTGATTTTAATATTTCGGGATACGAAAAAACAGCCACTGCGATTCATCTGACCAAAGCTGGAAAAGAAGAAGTGATTGAAGTGGCAGAGGATGATTTAGTACTGTTTACAAATGGTTCCATGACCGAAAACACCACCAGAGGTGATTTAAATCACCCAGCTGTGCTCAACCGTTCCGACGAGAAAGGGTGTTTTAGCGTATGGGAAAAGATTGCTGCAAAATCACCGGATTTCGGACACCCTGAAAAATTCTGTGAAGATATTGATAAATCCAAATGGATGTCCTTTACTGTAACGTTAAAGGACGATGATATGGTATTTCCTTATCTCTACCAGCTGACTGGTGATAAACCAGGTATGGGAGGTCTGGTTACAATTAAAGATTCCAGCTGGTTTATGAGCTGGGTTGTGCCAAAGCACCCCCATTTCATCAATCAGCCCGATGATGTCAAGGTTCTCTGGGCTTATGCACTGAATATGGACGTTCCCGGAGATTATGTGAAGAAGACATTTTCAGAATGTACCGGCCGTGAGATGTTTGAAGAGTTGCTGTATCATATGGGATTAGAAGAGAAAATTCCAGAGATACTTTCTCATACAGTGAATGTTATACCAAGCATGATGCCTTATATAACCGCCCAGTTCATGCCCAGGGTTGCCGGTGACAGACCCGCGGTAATTCCACAGGGAAGCAAAAACTTTGGATTTCTCGGGCAGTTTGCAGAAGTACCTGGCGATTGTGTATTTACTGTAGAATACTCAGTCAGAAGCGCAATGATGGCGGTATATGGCCTGATGGATCTGGGGAAAGCAGTGGATCCGGTCTACCCATCCCAATATGATATCCGGGTTCTGATCAATGCAGCCAAAACATGCCTGGGGTAGATAAGCTTCCTTTAAAGAATATTCCCCTGGGACAGCTGATCATGAATACAGAACTTAGTAAGCTGCTTTAAATAGAACAGAATAGTCAGTCAGCCGCATGGCTTTTGTATTGTATTACAGAAGCCATGCGGTTTTTTCATTCTAACAGCAAACGGTTTGCCCAGTTATTGTCTCCTGGACAGGCAGAAGGCGGGAGGAATGCTTTGCGGATAGTTAAAAACATTTTCCGGATCGTATTTTGCCTTGACTTTAGTCAGCCTTTCAAAATTTCTTCCGTAATAGGCTTTTGACCAGTTTTTAATAGAAAGGTCAGGAGTATTAACATAAACACCTTTCGTAAATGGTTCCATATCCTTTCGGAATTCCCTTACCCACCGGATACCCGGGTCTGCCCCCTCTGGTGTCTTCCAGGTGGAGAAAAAAGAGATGTTTGAAAGTGCCTTACGGTAAAAATATGCTGTGGCGTCACTGGGAATTTCTGCGACTGCTCCTCCCAGACCGTGGAAAAATACAGAGGCAGAATAGGTGGGAGGACGGTTAATATAGCGTTCAATAATATTGATTGCTTCATCAGGCAGCAATTCATATAAAAAGGGTCCCACGCTTTTAAACGGTTCTGGGGAATCTGGCTGAGTGGCGGCTATTTTTGCAGCTGCCTCCACCCAGGGAATCTCTTCAATGTACACGTTCTGAGGCGAACCAGCTTCAAGCAGAGGTCTTAAAAGAGATCGAAGCTCTGCTGAGGAACCGAGAAAAACTCCCTGCATCATGAGCAGAGTATTCTCTCCCGATGCCATAGTAAGCAGTGGAGTGAGTCTGTTGTCTGAACAGGGGAGTGTGTATTTCTGCCAGATCTTAAGAACTGGTCTTAAGTTGGAAAGCGGCCAGGAGATTTGTGCATATGCAACGGTATCAATCCTGTGGGTGCGGAAACGAAAGGAAGTACAGGCTCCAAAATTTCCGCCTCCGCCTCCCCGCAGAGCCCAGAACAGATCCTGGTTTTCCTTGGCGCTGGCATGAATCAGGCAGCCGTCGGCATTTACTATTTCTGCCTCTAACAGGTTATCAATGATAAGGCCCCATGGGCGAGACAGACTGCTTTGCCCGCCTCCCTGAGTGAATCCGGCAATTCCTGTAGTCGGGCAGAGACCTGGCGGGACAACAAGGCCCCGCTCACCAAGCAGTATGGCAAGCTCATAATCACGAAGCCCGGTCTGGACTGTGGCAGTTTGGCATTTCATATTTATTTCTGCCTGCTTCATTTCGCTGACATCAATAACCAGTCCTCCATTCAGGACTGATAATCCTTCGTAATTATGACGGCCGGAGCGCAGCCGTATGGGAATATCCCGGCAGCGTGCCCACCTGATCGCATTGCTTACATCTTTGGCATTTTGTGCAAAAACGATGATAAGCGGATATTTATTAAAAAAGGTATTAAATACCTGACGCGCAGATTCATACTGAGGATCCTCCGGCAAAACCACTCGTCCGGTCAGTCTGGGACATTTTTCAAGATACATGTCCATGCCTCCTTATAGTTTGTCTGTATTACTCTTTATTATATGAATACAATCCATTGGTTGTCAGCCAGGCTGTATGTACCTGAACTGCAATTGTCATTCTCCTTATTTTCAGAACAAATCCAGCATGAGTTGTAAATACAACATATTTGTGATAATTCCTATGATATTATGTAAATGAAATAAATTAGAATAGGAGTCCGAAATGATTGATTATAGTCATGTCCTGTTATTTTCCGGAATCAGTAATCAGGAACTGCTCCCTATGCTGGACTGTCTTGGAAGCTACAAAAAAAACTACAAAAGCGGTGAGATCATTATTCTCACTGAGGATGCTGTAAAAAATCTGGGCATTATTCTTGGCGGTTCTGTAAAGATGATAAAAGAGGATATATGGGGAAATAAAACACTGCTGGCAGTGATGGAAGAGGGGGGACTGTTTGGGGAAATTTTCACCTGCAGCCATGCACAGACGGCAACAGTGACCTTTGTTGCCGGGAAGGAAGCAAAGATTCTGTTTCTTCCCTTTGAAAAAATCTGGAACTCCTGTACCACCTCCTGTGCCTGCCATCATAAGCTTATGGGAAATTTGATTTCCCTTCTTGCAGATAAGAATGTTCAGCTGATTGAAAAGCTGGAGGTGACCACAAAGAAATCAGTTCGGGAAAAAATAAGCTGCTTTCTTTCCATACAGGCGCAAAAGAATAACAGCAGATATTTTACTGTGAATATGGGGAGAATGGAGCTCTCGGAATTCCTTTGTGTAAACAGAAGTGCGCTGACAAGAGAGCTGAATCTGATGAGGGCAGAAGGACTGATTGATTTTGACAGAAACACATTTAAAATAATAAAAAATTAAAAAAAATAAAATTGATTGTGTTGTGTTGTAATAACAACCGACATAAATCAGGTTCAATGATATTCTTAATGAGCAACAGGGAAATAACACAAATATGAAACGCGCACAAACTCCCAAATGGGGTGTGTATAAATTTACTTTAGGAGGTAAGGAATATGAGCATGTTTTGCTATCAGTGTCAGGAGACAGCAAAGAACACAGGATGTACAGTGAAAGGTGTATGCGGCAAGACAGAAGAGGTTGCCAAGCTGCAGGATCTGCTTATCTATGCAGTAAAAGGAATTTCTGAAGTAGTCGTAAAGACAGGAACAAACGCAGCTGATATCGCCCAAATCAATCATGAGGTGGTAAAGAGCCTTTTTATTACCATTACCAATGCAAACTTCGATGCAGCAGCAATTGAAGCACAGATTTTAAAGGTACTTGGCTTAAGAGATGAGCTTGCATCAAAAAAAGGTTATACAGGTAATAACGATGCAGCAACTTTCCATGTAACAACCAGAGAAGCTATGCTTGATAAGGCAGCTACAGTAGGCGTTCTTTCCACAGAGAATGAGGATGTACGTTCTTTAAGAGAGCTGATTATTTACGGAATTAAAGGTATGGCTGCTTATGTAGAGCATGCAATTAACCTTGGCAAAGAAAACACTGACGTTTATGGATTTATGTACAAAGGTATGGCAGCAACCCTTGACAATACCCTTTCTGCAGATGATCTGGTTGCTTTAACCTTACAGACAGGTGAAGTTGGCGTAACAGCTATGGCTCTTCTTGATGAAGCCAACACTTCCCGTTACGGCAATCCGGAGATCACTTCCGTTAACATCGGTGTAAGAAAGAACCCGGCTATCTTAATCTCCGGTCATGATTTAGCAGATATGGAACAGCTTTTAGAGCAGACTGCCGGAACAGGCGTAGACGTTTATACCCACGGCGAGATGCTTCCAGCTCATTACTATCCTGCATTTAAGAAATATGATCATTTCGCAGGTAACTATGGAAATGCATGGTGGAAACAGTTAGAAGAATTTGAATCATTCCATGGTCCGGTTCTCTTTACTACCAACTGTATCGTTCCTCCAAGAACTCCTGAAGCAGCAGCTAAAATCTTTACCACAGGCGCTACTGGTTTCCCAGGATGCACACATATTGAAGCAGATGAGAACGGAAAGAAAGATTTCTCAGCTATTATCGAGCTTGCAAAGACACTTCCAAGTCCGGAAGAAATCGAAACTGGTTCCATCGTAGGTGGTTTCGCACATAATCAGGTATTTGCACTGGCTGATCAGGTGGTTGATGCTGTTAAATCCGGCGCTATCAAGAAATTCTTTGTAATGGCAGGCTGCGACGGCAGAGCAAAATCAAGAAACTACTATACCGAGTTTGCAGAGAAGCTTCCAAAGGATACTGTAATCCTGACAGCAGGCTGTGCAAAATATAAATACAATAAGCTGAATTTAGGTGATATCAATGGTATCCCGAGAGTCCTTGATGCAGGTCAGTGTAACGATTCCTATTCTCTTGCAGTAATTGCAATGAAGTTAAAGGAAATCTTCGGTCTGGCTGATATCAATGAGCTTCCTATCGCTTACAACATCGCCTGGTATGAGCAGAAAGCAGTTATCGTGCTTCTTGCACTCCTTCACCTTGGCGTAAAGAACATTCACTTAGGACCGACATTACCAGGATTTTTATCTCCTAATGTTGCAAATGTACTTGTAGATACCTTCGGTATTGCAGGAATCGGTGAAGTTGATGATGATATCGCATTATTCATGAATGCATAATTAGTCTGTTTAAAAGTCCATGGGACCTGTTGCTGATGCAGCAGCCCATGGACTTTTTTATCAATTTTTCTTTTATAAAATGAGTTCAGGGTCGGAGATATCCAGTTTCAGATCAGCATCCTCCTCTGAGAGCTCTTCATCCTCCATGCCTTTTTCCACGCGGTATATTTGAAAACCTGAGCTGCTATTATTAGCATTTTTTATTACTCGATACCGATATCCAGCCTCTGATTCAGACGTTAAGCCCCCGGTTTTTACTTTCCCGTTTTCATCTACGAGAAACAGGCCTGTTCCATGATCTCCAGAAAATTCCGGAATATAAACCAATTTATATTTCATTTCTTCCTCTGCTGTGACGGCAAGTCCCTTGTAATACAACTTTCCGTTAACGATTCCTGAGACTCCCTGCCCTTGTGAATAACCATTCTCTCTCTTTTTTGAGAAATAATATTCATATTCCGTCCCGTCATTTTTTAATATCACTTTTCCAGTGGATTTAGCAGATTTTGATCCGAAATAATAATAGCCTTCTTTTAATGGAAAGGATCCGTCTTTGTTATAGATATAAATTAAACCATCAACTAGCGTTCCTTTGGAGTTAAAAAGATACTGCTCGTCCTTAATTGTTACAAGCTGGACATAGGTCAGATCATCATCTCCTCCGGATAATCCGTATTTACCTTTTGTATCAACGGCTCTTACTTCTGTGGTACGGCTGGCATTTGACTGTGTGGCTAATGATACAGAGCTTTTTGAGGCAGTGGTTATTTTCCCTTTTTTATTAAAGTAGTACCAGCATTCATCTTCATCCGGATCTCCATTTAATCCTGGTGGAACGATAGAAAGCCATAACTCTTTCTGGATAGCCCCCACATTCTCTGCACCACAATAAATATACTTGCTGGCATCTTCATTATATTTTTCTAACAAGTCCCTGTCAGTCTGGTCATCAACCTTTACGTATGCATCACCCGTATTATAAACCCAGCCATCCATCATTCTGCCTTCGGTATCAAAGCAGTATTCATGACCATCAATTGTTACTGTTGTATTTCTCCGTATTTTCCCATCGCTGCGAAAATGATACCAGTATTCTGCCCCGGTACTTTCCTCGTCAGAGGGAGGTGATAACTTAAGCCAGCCACTGGCTCTTGTTCCGTCTTCCAGGCAATAATAGGTATAATTACTGCTGATTTCATCTGTCAGTTCAGCCGCTTCTCCATCTGTGTATGTAATCCAACCGGTCAGCATCTCACCGGTGTCAGAAAAGAAATATTTTTTATCTCCGATCTGCTGTTTACCAGTCATCATTTCTCCATTTCGGTCAAAATAATACCAATATTGATTTTTATCAGAGAAATCATCCCAGCGTTCTGTATTAATCCATGTATTCTTCACCCGAAGACCATCGGAATCCACATAGTATTTTTCATCTCCATGGGAGATCCAGGCAGCAGTGGAAAGCTTACCGCTTTCACCAAGATAATAATAACCGCTGTCTCCCTTTTTCCATGCGGATTTTATATATTCCCCATTTTCTTCATAATGCCAGCCATTTTCTGTCTCCGTCCAGCCAGCCGCTCTGGATACCATTGATGTATCTAAAATCATAATAGCTGCCGTTAAAATAATGAAAGTATTTTTTGCCCGGTATATCTTCAAGTGTTACCTCCCTGGTTATATGATCTGCAATTCGATTTTTAAAATTGCGGACTGTTTATCTCAAAATAATCACCTTCTGTTCTCTGTGTTTTAATTTACAAACATATTACGCCTATATGGTATAGTACATATTTATATTTGTAAAGCACAATTTGTGCTTGAAGTATACAAAATAGGTGTTAATGATAGATTATTATTGATAAATGACGTAATTGAAATTAATTATTAATAAAAAATATTGAAATTGGCATAATAAACGAAGTTTTCTGTCCGGCTGTACATTGCTTGCCATGGCATGCTTTTCTGTGTTAAAATTAATTGCAAGCGGAAACTTCCTCTGTTTACAAAACAGACAGCATTAAAACTCACTCAGTTATCTTAAAAGGCAAGGAGGAAACGGTTGTATGCCGCCGGTGAATTTATTGATAAAACCAGCTTCCGGGCTGTGCAATATGGAATGTGATTACTGTTTTTATTGTGATGAGACACAAAAAAGGAAGCAGGCTTCCTACGGATTGATGTCAAAAGAGACCTTGGATAACGTGATTCGCAAGGCATTTTCTTATGCAGAACAGAGTGTAGGAATCGCTTTCCAGGGGGGTGAACCAACTCTTTGTGGAATTGATTTTTTTGAAGAGGCAGTCCGGTTAGTAAAACAGTATAACGTAAATAATTTAAAAATTGAGTTTGCGCTTCAGACCAATGGATATGCAATTACAGAAGAATGGTGTGAATTCTTTAAAAAAAATCACTTTCTGGTGGGCTTATCCGTGGATGGAACGGAAGCCACACATGATAAGTACAGGCATGACAAAAAAGGGAGAAGGAACGTACCAGAAGGTTCTTCAGGCAGCCAGGCTGATGAAGAAAAGCGGTGTGGATTTCAATATCCTTACAGTAGTCAATAAAGAAACGGCAGAAAATATTGACTCCATTTATAAGGAATACAAGAGGAATGGATGGGAATATTTACAGTTTATTGCCTGCCTGGACCCCATTGGGGAGATTCGTGGCCAGAGAGAATACTCTCTTACTCCAAAGGCGTACGGTGAGTTCTTAGTCAGGCTTTTTCACCTATGGTATAAGGACTGGAAACGGGGAAAACAGCCCTATATCAGACAGTTTGAAAACTATATCGGAATCCTTTTAAAATACGAACCGGAATCCTGTGAACAACGGGGAGTATGCGGGATTCAGAATGTGGTAGAGGCGGACGGCGGAGTCTATCCCTGTGATTTTTATGTTCTGGATGATTTTAAGCTGGGAAATCTAAATCAGGATACAATGGCGAAAATCCAGGAACGAAGATCGGAGATTGGTTTTATAGAGCGGTCCCAGAATCACTCCGAAGACTGCAGACAGTGCCGCTGGTTTTCTCTCTGCCGCGGTGGTTGCTATCGTTGCAGAGAGGGTATGGAGGACAATTATTTCTGTGAAAGCTATCGGATGTTATTTGAGAACTGCTTTACCCAGATGGAGGAGATAAGCCGTTTTCTGTTCACAACCAGGTATTAGATGACAGGTTCCACTCAGATGTTGCGTGTGCAACATCCTGGGTGGACTTTTTTTGCTATCATAGAAAAGTAAGAGCTGACTTACTAAAATGATACAAATCGATATGGAGGCAGACATGAAAAAGGTAAATGTAAATTATGAAAAACTGTATTATGGATTTCCTGTTGTACTTGTAAGCTATTACGATACAGATGGAACCCCCAATGTGACAACTGTGTCTTCATCCTACACCTTAAAGGATATGATGGCGCTGGGTTTTTCTTCAAAGGGATATGGCATAAAGCGGATTAAAGAGGTATCGGATTTTGTGGTAAATATTGTTGACAGCAGCATGGAAGAGGCAGTGAATTTTTGCGGCGGCAAAACAGGAGCAGAGTGCAAAAAATTTGACAGCATCGGTCTGACACCGATTGCATCTGAGGTTATTCATGCTCCAGTCATCAAAGAATGCCCGATTTCCATTGAATGCAGCCTGACTGATGTGATTGAAAGCGAAAATCATATAGGAATTACCAATATTCTGGCTAAAATAAAAGGCCGTCTTATAGCGGAAGAATACTTAAACAAGGAAGGAAGACTGAACGTATCCGCATTTGATGATATTTTATATATTGGAGACGGAGTCAGCCGCGGTTTCCGTAATATGAAATAAAAATTTTTGTCCGTATATTTTCCTGATGACTACAGAAACTAATGTCACACAGGAGGTAAGAAAATGGCAAAAGCAGGAATGAGAAGACCAAGTCCTTATGATCCAAAAAATCATGGAACGGAAAATCACGAAAAAATGCATCATCCAAAGAATGAACAGGCCATGGTTCCTGAAATTCAGGGAGCTGCAAAAAACAGCAGTGAAAAAGCAGGTCCCATAAATGCTCCAAACTGGGCGAGAGATGATTACAAAACAGGAAATAAGAATGAGGATTAATGGTAATGTGGTGAAACGAGGCATTTAAAGATGCCTCGTTTTTAATATAAGTAACTATTAATTGTATTGCTGATGGTTGTACAATCGAATATAATAAAAAGGGAACGTTTCTTTCACAAATGCATATGGGGGGAATTGATATGACAGAATTTATTCAAAGACTTGAAAAATGGGACACCTGGGAAATCACCTGTCCCGGGCGCACCGATAAAAATCCATTTGTGGATTACCAGATTCAGGGAACCTTTACCGGTGATCATGAATGCAAAACAGTGGATGGTTTTTACGATGGAGACGGAAATTATGTGGTTCGGTTCATGCCATCTTTTGAGGGAAACTATAAATTTTTAATTTACGGAAGTTTTTCTGATAAAACATGGGAAGGAACCTTTGAAGTACTTCCTGCTTCAGGCAGCAATCATGGACCTGTACATGTAGCAAATACCTTTCATTTTGCCTATGAAGACGGAGTTCCCTATTATTCCATTGGAACGACCTGTTATGTATGGGAGCTGCAATCGGAAGATTTACAGAAACAGACTATTGAAACCCTTAAGAAGAGTGCATTTAACAAAATTCGTTTCTGTATTTTACCGAAACATTATGATTACAACTTAAACGAACCCATCTCTTATCCATACATAGGAACTCCCTGCGACAGCACAAAATTAACCAGTGATAATTTTATGCAGTTTAATGGAAGGGCGGAAGGAAACCAGTGGGATTATTCCCGTTTTAATCCGGATCATTTCCGGCATATTGAACAATGTATCAGACAGCTGAGAGATCTGACTATAGAAGCGGATTTAATCGTTATGCATCCTTACGATCGGTGGGGATTCAGCCTTATGGACAGAGAACAGGACGAACAATACTGGAACTACGTGATTGCCAGATTTTCTGCATACAGGAATGTCTGGTGGTCACTTGCCAATGAATATGACCTTATGCCTCAAAAGTCTTTGGAGGACTGGGAAAATTATGCAGGGATCATTTGCAGGAAGGACCAATACAATCACTTGAGATCCATCCATAACTGCAGGGCTTTTTATGATTATACCAGACCATGGATTACCCACTGCAGCATACAGAGGCAGGATGTTTATAAAACGGCGGAGTACGTGGATGAATGGAGAGAGAGGTATCAAAAGCCGGTGGTGCTGGATGAGATAGCCTATGAAGGAAACATACAGCATGGCTGGGGAAATATAAGCGGTAAGGAACTGGTTCGAAGATTCTGGGAAGCCAGCTTAAGAGGAGGATACGCTGGTCATGGAGAAACTTATATGAATCCAAAAGATATCCTGTGGTGGTCTCACGGCGGTGTCTTACATGGAGAAAGTCCTGACAGACTGAAGTTTCTCTATCAGATCTTATCAGAAACGCCGGGGTGTGGGCTGACTCCGTTAAAACAGGCCTGGGACGAGGTATGCGCAATTGCGGAACATGTCAGCTATTATTTATATTACTATGGTTTTAACAGACCCTCTTTCCGGGAATTTTATTTTGATGCCATAACAGAATTTGATGTGGAAGTCATTGATACATGGGATATGGTTATTGAGAACAGGGGAATATTTAAGGGGAGATTTAAAGTGGAACTGCCTGGGAAGGAATATATGGCAATACGTATCAGAAAACATCAGGCATAGAGATAGCAGAGGTAGAATAGAGTTTTCCGGGATTGTACTAGACCGTAGCCGGGCAATATGGTATACTGAATCCAAAATTTATTTTCAGAATAAAAGACGGCGGGAGGAGATTGACCAATGGCAACCCTTAAAGATGTGGCAGAACGGGCAGAAGTTACGGTCACCACTGTCTCAAGAGTCATTAATAACCGGGGCTATATCAGTGAGCAGACGAGAAAAAAAGTTTACGATGTTATGAAGGAGCTTAATTATCAGCCCAATGAACTGGCACGGTCTCTTTCCATGCAAAGAACCAATACCATTGGAATTATTGTCCCTCACATTGTCCACCCGTATTTTGCCAAGCTCATCAGCAACTTAGAAAACGCAGCTGCCAACAAAGGCTACAAAATATTGCTGTGCAATTCCAAAGCAAAGAATGAAAAGGAACTGGAATACATCCAGATGTGTAAGAGCAACCGGGTATCCGGGATTGTACTGTGCAGCCGGAACGTGGATATTGAAGAGATGAAGAATTTAGACATTCCTGTCATTACCATAGAGCGTAACTTAGAAGCCGGAACAGTGGGAATTCAGTGTGACAACTATCAGGGAGGCTGTCTGGCGACAGAACATTTAATATCTTTAGGCTGTAAGAATCTGCTTCATTTAAGCGGAATTAAAAATGAAAACATGCCGGCGGATGCCAGAGCGGAAGGATTTATTGCTGTTTGTGAGAAACACGGAGTGCGTCACCGGGAAGTTATGGCCACCAGCACCATTTACAATACTCTGGATTATCATGAGCACATCAGAAAAGCCATTGAGGAAGATCCTTTCGTAGACGGTATCTTTGCCAGCAGTGATCTGATTGCTGCCCAGACCATTCAGATCTGCGCTGAGATGAAGATATCCATACCCGGACAGATCCGGCTGGTTGGTTTTGACGATGTGGATATCGCCAGGCTGACAACTCCCACGATTACCACCATCAGGCAGCCGGTCAGAGAGATGGCGGAATGGGCCATCGAATTTATACAGAGGAGTCTGGATCATGAAGCAGTTCCGGAACAGTTTAAGCTGCCGGTTACTCTTGTAAAAAGAAATTCCACATAAATAATAGTGACACTGGAACGTAAAAGCCAGTGTCATTTTTTATTGTCGAATGCAGGAAGGAATATTATAAGCGATTGACCTGTGAAATAAGCGCTTTAAAATAAATAATAAATCATATATCATATATATCGTAATGAATATTTGGGTAAAATGCACAAAAATAGAATAAAAAATTTGTAGATAAGACGAAAATATGTCAAGCGGTTGACATGAAGCCCGGAGAGGAATATACTCAGGTTACAGCATACGTAAATACGCTTCCATGGGGAAGCAGATATTGCGGAAAATCAGAATATCAGGGAGGTATTGGAATGAAACGAAATAAAGTTCTTTCATTGGGATTGGCAGCTGTTATGATGCTTACTGCAGCAGGATGTAACGGCGGAAGCAAGACGCTTGAGGGGGACGCAGGCACGACGGCAGCAGGAAGTGCAGAAGGGAGCAAAGCAGAATCATCTCAGAGCGCAGGAGCTGCAGCAAATGGAGTCACCATCACCATTTTAAACACAAAAGCAGGCATGGAGAAATTTTTTGAACCGGCGTTTGAGGATTATAAGAAAAAAACCGGAGTTACTGTAGAGATGACCTCTATATCAGAGGGAGATTCTCCCTACGAGGCAATTCAGAAAAGATATGCAGCAGGTGATGCTCCTACACTTGCCATTATGGACTGCAATGATATTGTAGCTCTTGCAGAACAAAAGGCCCTCCCGTTAGATGGGGAAAAATGGGTGGCCGACGGCGGAGATAAATATGGTGTAAAGGTAGGCGGAAAGCTGTATGGATTCCCATTCAGTCTGGAAGGCAGAGGACTTTTATTTAACAGAACTGCCATCGAAAAGACGCTGGGAAAGGATTTTGATGAGAAATCCATAAAAAATCTTGATGATTTTAAAGCAATCTGCGATGAACTGGTTGCTGCAGGAATGGAAAAACCGGTTTGTATTTCCAAAGAGGACTGGTCACTGGGAGCTCATTATCTGGGACTTATGTATGAAGAACAGGATGGAACTTCCAAAGGAGCAGAAGATCTCATCGGTTCATTAAAGGATGGATCTGCCAAGCTGGCTGATAACGCAAGATTTAACAGCCTGTTTGATACCTTTGACGTGCTTATGAAATATAACATCAATGGAAAAGATCCGCTTGCGGCAGATTACGATACAGATAATGCTTTTTTTGCAGAAGGTGACGTTGCATTCTGGTTTAACGGTAACTGGGTATGGGAAGTTGTATCCGGATTTGCAGATTCCAGTTCTGAGTTTGGCATGCTTCCTGTTGTTCAGAATACAAAGGATGATAAGTTCAACACTCTGGTCAATGCAGTTGGCTCCAAACAGATCATGATTGATAAAAACGCGTCTCCGGAACAGATCCAGGCTGCGAAAGACTTTTTAAACTGGCTGGTCTATGATAAGACAGCCCAGGATATTGTGGCAAACCAGATTCTTGCAGTACCATGCTTTAGTACCTTCAACGCTTCCCCTGACAATAAGCTGGGGCAGGCATTAAAGGCTTACGCAGATGCAGGGCTGACGTTTGATCAGTACAATGGACTGCCTGGAGATCACTGGTCTGTATGCGGTGGTTTTGTACAGAAATATCTGGGAGGGAAAACAGACCGTGCCGGCCTTGCGGCTGACTTAGAGGGCTATTGGAAATCCAAGAAATAGGGGATAGGGAAGGAACGCTTTTATGGAAAAAATGCGATGTCCAATAAAATAAAAACATATATGATGTTTGCTGGTCCGGCAATGTTTTTCTTCTTCGCAGTAGTCATCATTCCATTTATCTATGGTGTATATTTAACCTTTACCAACTGGGATGGGATTTCAGAGAAAAAGCATCTGATCGGAATCACCAACTACATAGCAGTATTTCAGGATGGGGGATTTTGGAATGCATTGTTACTGACCCTGTCTTACGTGGCAATCAGTACAATCCTGGTACAGGTGATTGCATTTGCGCTGGCATATTTACTGACTGGCGGGCTGAAAGGTCAGAACTTTTTCCGGGCTGGATTTTTTACACCAAACTTAATCGGCGGGATTGTTTTGGGATTTATCTGGAAGTTTGTGTTTTCCAAAGCATTTACTGCTTTTGGAGCGATCATTTCAGCGCCGCTGTTTGAAAGTTCCTGGTTATCGGATCCCATAAAAGCGTTCTTTGCTTTAATTCTGGTTACCGTATGGCAGTATTCTGGATATATGATGCTGATCTACGTTGCAGGATTTGTCGGAGTGCCAAAGGATTTAATAGAAGCGGCCAGTATTGATGGATGTACCAATACACAGAGGACCAGACACATCGTGATACCCATGATGGCTCAGTCATTTTCCATCTGTACATTTTTTAACACTGACCAGATGCTTTATGGTATATGATTTAAACGTTTCCTTAACAGGAGGAGAACCATATGGAAGTACGATTATGGCGGCTCTCCATGTGTATCAGAAGGCGTTTAAATCCAAACAGTACGGGTTAGGTCAGGCAGAGGCGCTGGTGCTTTTCGCAGTGGTCGCAGTGGTGGCTGTCACCCAGTATTACTTAAGCAGGAAGAAGGAGGTGGAAGCGTAATGGCGAAAGGGAGAACTGTGGTAGGCGGAAGAAAAGCAGTTTTTATGAACCTTATGAAGCTGGTTTTATTAACGGCGGTGCTGATTTTATACATGATTCCATTTTTCTTAATCCTGATCAATTCGTTTAAAAGAAAGATTACGATTATAAAGAATCCCCTTATGCTGGTAGATCCCAAAGGCTTTTCCTTTGATAACTATAGTTCGGCGTTTCGGGAGATGAACTATGTAAGGGCGTTTGGAAACTCCTTGCTAATTACCTTTGTCAGTGTGGCTTTCATTGTCCTGTTTGCATCCATGGCAGCCTACTTCTTTGCAAGAACCAAAACCTTTGCAGCAAAATTCAGTTTTTCACTGATTGTGGCAGCTATGGTAATACCGTTTCAGACGATTATGATTCCCCTCATATCCATTTACGGGAATATGTTTGGAATGCTGAATATGAGGTCGACATTAATATTTATGAATATCGGATTTGGTATGGGTCTGGCCATATTTATCTATTATGGGTTTATCCGTTCCGGGGTTCCAATTTCTCTGGAGGAAGCGGCTATTATTGATGGCTGCACCCCTTACCAGCTGTTTTTCAAGATTGTTTTTCCGCTTTTGAAGCCCACTACTGCAACCCTGATTGTCCTTGATGTCTTATGGCTGTGGAATGATTACCTTCTTCCCAGTCTGATACTTGGAAAAAAGAAATTATATACGTTGCCCTTATCAACTTATACTTTTTATGGTACGTATTCCAGCGATCTGGGGAAAATCATGGCAGGTCTGGTGCTGACCATACTGCCAGTCATTGTAATATATCTGATTTTGCAGAAGCAGATTATCAGCGGTGTTGTAGCGGGAGCAGTAAAGGCATAGGAGACAGCCCTGTGATTCCATAATTGGTAACGCAGGGCTTTTTTAACAGGAAAATGACAAAAAGAGAGGGCAGCAGGTTGGAAAAGACAATTCGTATTACAGGGAAATATTTGTGGATTCCCATCACACCGGGAGCGAAAGATTCCATTGTATCTTTTTATATGAGTGGCGTAAAGATTCAGGAGATGTGTATTGAGACCGGAGAAGATAAACCACATTTTTATGCGTGGTTTGATGCGGCGGCATATCAGGGCGATATCATGACCATAGAAGGGGATTACAAAGAAAAATGGTTTGAGGGCATTCTGGTTAGAGATAAAAAGCCAGTAAATCCAGGACGCAAAAGACCTTTGATCCATTATGCACCGGAATTTGGGTGGCTCAATGATCCCAATGGGCTGATTTATGACAATGGAGTTTATCACATTTACCATCAGCATAATCCTTACGGAGTCAAGTGGGAGAACATGCACTGGGCACATACCAGTACTCGTGATTTTCTGTCTTATACACAGACGGAGGATGTTCTGTTTCCGGATGAAGAGGGACCAGCTTTTTCCGGTACAGCTATATTGGATCAAAACAATTGTCTGGGACTGGGGACGGATGCAATTGCATATTTTTATACTTCAGCTGGCGGACGCAGCCACTGGTCTAAGAAGCATAGATTCACTCAGAAAGTAGCAGTAAGCACGGATCATGGAAAAACTCTTAAAAAGCTGGAAGAATCTGTTCTGCCTCATATTAATGAGGAAAACAGAGATCCAAAGGTGTTTTATCACGAAGAAAGCGGCTCTTATATTATGGTGCTTTATATCTCTGATGATACCTTCTATTTCTTCCGATCCAAAGATCTGATTCATTGGGAGAAGATGCAGGAAATTATCATACCGGGGATGTGGGAATGTCCGGACTTTTTTCCGCTTACCTGTGAAGGCGATGGGGTGAAAAAGTGGGTGCTGTGGTCTGCAGACGGATATTACTGTCTGGGAGATTTTGATGGGAAATATTTTCATGCAGAGAAGAATAAAGAGGGAGACGCCATTGCCAGATATCAGCTTTATAACATAATCACAGATGGAGAGAATAAAGCTGACCGAAACTTTGTAAGGCCATATGCAGCACAGATTTTTAAAGGGACAGGTGACCGAATTTTACAGCTTAGCTGGATAACCAGCGTGAAGAAAGACAGGAATTACGCCGGTATTTTGTCCTTGCCTGGAGAATTGGGGCTTAGTAAAACGACTGAGGGTTACCGGATCTGTATCAATCCGGCAAAGGAACTGGCAAAGCTGAGAAGTGAGACATTCAGTGAAGCTTTGGATAAGAAAGAAGAGACTCTTGCACCGTGTTTTGCCAGCCTTTATTCTGGTGAGGGTCAGGCGCTTGAGATAGAACTGGCATTTAGTGACGCCAGACAATTAAAGAGTAAAGGTGAATCGTATATAAAGCTGACTGTATTTGGAACCCTGTTTTCTATTGATCTTTTCAGCCGTGAAATAAAAGTGGGGCCGCACAGAATACCATTAAAAGAAGAAAAAGAACATCATTTAAGGATTTATGCAGATATGGATGTATTTGAATTGTTTGCCTGCCAAGGATTGACATATGCTGTGACGGATAATGAAAGTGACAGCGTTTCAGGATCTGTGGAGATAGAGTATTCCGGGATCAAGGGAGATATAAAACTTCATGCATTAAGGAAAATCAGGATAAGTGAATAGATGGGAGTTGGATGAATGGAACTGAATAATAAAATCATGTTAATTACATATGCGGACAGTCTGGGCAGGAATTTAAAAGAACTGGATACAGTTCTGCATACCTATTTACAGAACGAGGTAGGCGGTGTGCACATTCTTCCTTTTTTTCCTTCTTCTGCAGACAGAGGCTTTGCTCCTTTGTGCTATGATCAGGTGGATGGAGAATTCGGAACATTTGAAGATATAAAAAGGATCAGCAAAGACTATTATCTGATGTTTGACTTTATGGTAAATCATATTTCCAGAAATTCTGATTATTTTAAGGATTTTGAGGAAAAGAAGGAGCTTTCCGATTACAAGGAAATGTTTATCCGTTATAAAGAATTCTGGGATCAGGGAGAACCAACCAAAGAAGAGGTGGATTTAATCTACAAACGAAAGCCACGGGCACCCTATACCGAGGTTACATTTAAAAATGGGGATGTAGAAAAGGTTTGGTGTACCTTTTGTGAGGAACAGATTGACCTGGATGTAAGGACTGAGACGACTAAGGAATTCATACGTAAATCCTTAACCGACATGTGTGAGAATGGAGCCTCCATTATTCGGCTGGATGCATTTGCCTATGCGATAAAAAAGAAAAATACCAATTGTTTTTTTGTGGAACCGGATATCTGGGAGTTGCTTCATGAGATTCAGGATGTTGTGTCCTCAAAGGGTGTGGATATATTACCGGAGATCCATGAGCATTATACCATCCAGATGAAAATTGCAAAACAGGGCTTCTGGATCTATGATTTTGCACTTCCTGTGCTGGTTTTAAATGCACTTTATACAGGAAACGGAGTGTATTTAAAACGATGGCTTGAGATGTCTCCGAAAAAGCAGTTTACCACGCTGGATACCCATGATGGAATCGGGATTGTGGATGCCAGAGACTTAATGCCTGATGAGGCGATTGAGGAGACGAAAGAAAAAATGTTTACCAAGGGAGCCAATGTAAAAAAGATATACAATACAGCGGCTTACAACAATCTGGATATTTATCAGGTGAACACTACCTATTATTCTGCACTTGGTGACAGGGATGATGCATATCTGCTGGCAAGAGCCATTCAGTTTTTTGCACCGGGAATTCCACAGGTATATTATGTGGGTCTGCTTGCAGGATCCAATGATATTGAGCTGATGGAAAAGACAAAAAATGGAAGAGACATTAATCGTCACTACTACAGCCTGGAAGAAATAGAAAAAGAGACCCATCGTTCAGTTGTGAAACGACTTTTTGAGTTGATGCGTTTTAGAAACACCCACCCGGCGTTTGCTTTGGAGGGAAATATGGAAGTGAAGCTTAAAAAGGATTATCAGCTGACTATCATCCGCACCTGGGGCGCCTATTATGCTGCGCTTACGGCTGACTTAAAAAGTTTTGAATTTGACATCAGCCATAATTAAAAGATGAAGCTGGTTTCTGCGTTGACAAATGCCCTCCGTCTCAGTAAGATAAATACAGAATAAATAAGGAGGGCTCTCAACGGATGAATACCATAAACGATGTGATTGAAAAGATGATGGAATATTATAAAGGCGATCCAAAGAGGATTCAGCATTTTATTAAAGTATACCAGTTTGGTAAGCTGATTGGAGAAGAAGAGGGGCTTGATGCTAAGATGCAGCGGATACTGGAAACAGCCTGTGTGGTTCATGATATCGGCATTAAGGCAAGCGAAGAAATATCACAGCAGCGCAGGCAATTACCAGGAGCTGGAGGGACCGCCCATTGCAAGAGATCTTCTTGTGTCTCTTGAGTATTCTCCTGAAGAGATTGACCGGATCTGCTGGTTGGTAGGTCACCATCATACATACAAAAATATAGAAGGGAAGGATTATCAGATTCTTGTAGAAGCTGATTTTCTTGTCAATGCATGGGAGGACGGGATGTCCCGGGAGGCAGTTGAGAATGTCAGGAAGAAGATATTTGCAACAGCAGCAGGAATCCGAATGTTTGAAACCATGTATTTGTAAAGAAATAATGGGTTTGATGAAATTCTTAAAAATTGTATATGACAAATTAAGGATTGAATATACACGTTTTAATAATTTTATGTAATAATAGTGTAGGGTTGTTGCATTATAGTAACGGGAAATAAGATGATAAGTGGCTGACTATAAAAAGGAGCGTTAGGAAACAGTCATGAAATCTATCTCCTTTACTTTATTTGCAGCATCCCTTTTTTATTTCTATTTGCATCATACATAAAAATAATATTTCCCATAAGGAGACCTGTCATGAAACAAAATGGAAAAAGAACGTTTAAATTATTCAGAAAATCCAAGGCCCATACCATTTTGTATCAATTTATGGTGACGTATTTTATTGTTCTGTTTATTCCTTTATTAATCTGCAGCGGTTATTATATCAGAATAATTTCAGTAATTGGCAATGACGATATACAGTCAAGGAAGACAGAGCTGACACATGCTGCAGTTTTAGTGGATACGATGCTTGATGAAGTCTCCTATCTGGGAGACAGTCTTGCCTCTAATACAAGTGTTAATTCCTTTAAGAAAATTTCTGCCGCTTTTGATGGTCCCAATTCCTATCAGGTTTATGAGCTGCACACCATGCTTCCCGATCTATATGCTATTAATCAGTCTATATTTGATTATTTCATTTTTTTCGATAAAAGTGAAACTGTCATAAATAAGCAGATCGCCTATACATACAAGGATTTCTATGATCTCTATCTCCATGAGGAAAAGTATAAAAGTTACGGTGACTGGTACCGGCATATGAAAGAGGATAAAGTAATTTATGGATTAAGTCCAATGGAAGCTTATAAATACAAAACAAAAACATCCCCCAATATGATTGCATATACAAGACCTATGATTTATGGGGATTATAACGGGAAAAGCAGGATTGAGATCATGTTTAAAGATACGGCATTAGAAACCTTAATGCCGGCAAGGGCTGATAACAGTATCCAGTTTATAAAAGATTTTCACGGCAGGCTGCTTTACTATAAAGCTCAGGAGGTACCGGAGACAACAGCCCAGGAGGATGTGAGCAGAGCAGTTGACATGGTCATCAACCGTAATGAGAATCCTGAGAATCAGACAGTAATCCTTAATAAAGAAAAATATCTGGTAATCCGGTATGCTTCAGACAAATCCGGTCTGGAATATTATATGCTGCAGCCAATGGTGGCAGTCAACAGCAGAAGTGTGTACAGTATGTTCATGCTGGCTGTTTTTGTTTTTACTGCGATAACGGTGGGAATTATATTAAGTTATTATATGTCCAAGAAAAGCGCCACTCCCATTAATGATATTATGAAAGAAGTTTCCCAAAGTACGGAACGGTTTCAAGGGCATCAGGCAGTTTTTTTAAGTTTAAAAGAGACTTTTAAACATCTGGTGAATACCAATACAGACATGATAAGAGTAATTGAAAGCCAGAAACCGTTTTTGAGGAACGCTTTTTTAAACCGGTTGTTATACGGCAATTTCACTACGGAAGAAGAGGTTTCCTTAATTGCCCGTAATATTGGAATGCTTCACACTGACAGGGTCTTTGGCATCCTTGTATTCCGCTTTAATGCGGATATAGATAAAATTGTAGAAGATGATCTGAAACTGATTAACTCCTGCATCCTTTCAATTATTGAAGTATTGAAAGAACAACTTCCAGACAGCCTCTATACCAATCTTGACGGTGATCAGGTAGTCCTGCTGATGAGTATCGATAAGAAACACAGAGAGTGTTTTAAAGAAGAGACCGAACGAAAGATCAGGAAAATCAAGGAAGCCGTGCCCTCCAATGTATCGGAGCAGTTCTTTGTATATGGCGGCAATGAAGTGGAAAGTCTGACAGAAGTTAAGGATTCCTATAATAATGCAGTGTATATGTTTCAGAATGAGAAGGGGCAGATTGATAATACCGTCATCTGGTATATTAATAATTTTGTGAATATTCCTTCCTATCCTCCTCAGGACTTTTCTCTAAAACTTATGCATTATGTAATGGCCGGGGATAATGAGGGACTCCATGATGCACTTGAGGAAATAATTAAAAAGTATTTTATTGAGAACAATCTGCCGGTTTACCTTCAGCATATGCTATTGAATGAATTGCAGACAGCGTTATTCCGCATAATCCGCCGGATTGGGGCAGATGAATCAGAATACCGTACCTATTATAATAAATTAGAGGAAAACAGTAATGCAACACTTCTGAATCAGTTCACCCTCACACTGAACCTGTACCGGACGGTATGTAAAGGTGTCGGTGACAAAAAGAAGCTTAAGGATACTTCAGCGATTACAGCTTCCATTGCTTCCTATATTGATGTTAATTACGGTGACAAAAATCTTTCGCTTACCAGTGTTGCTGATATATTCAGTATCAGTGAACCCTATTTATCCAGTATATTTAAGCAGTCCCTGGGAATTAACTTTTCTAATTATATGGAAGGGGTAAGAATTGAAAAGGCAAAGGAATTATTAGAAAAGACGAATTTGTCCATCGGTGAAATATCCGATCACGTAGGTTATGGCTCGGCCAATTCTTTCTGTCGGGCTTTTAAGAGGGTAATGGGAACCAGTGCTTCTGAATACAGAAAAAAATAAGGACTGACAGGGAGTGCTGGAAAATGACGCAGAAGCCTTATAAATAGTGGATTCTTAAAAAATGAATAGTGGGAAAAAAGGATTGTATATATATTTTTAGCCAGCGGTGTGCAATGATGAAAAAAAGAAAAGGAAGAGGTGAATGAATTGCTTAACCGTAATAAAGCTAAAGTAACAATTCAAAAGAAAGGAAGCTTTATGAAATACTTTGCTGCCCACTGGCAATTATATCTTATGATCGCACTGCCTTTAAGTGTATTACTGATTTTTTCTTATGGTCCCATGTACGGTGTTATACTTGCTTTTAAAAATTATAAGGTGAGTCTGGGAATATGGGATAGTCCATGGGCTGATAATTATGGTTTTAACAATTTTATAAGATTTTTCAATAATTACAATTTTAAAGAATGTTTCCGCAATACCCTGGTGGTTTCCATTTATTCTATGGTGGTGAGCATACCCTGTTCCATAATGCTGGCTCTTTCCTTAAATTATACTAAAAATATCATATTTAAGAAAGCGGCCCAGTTGATTACATATTGTCCTTATTTTATTTCTACAATTGTATTTGTAGGAATTATAAATATAATCATGGACAACAGAACTGGTGTAATTGGCAGCATTCTTTATAATCATTTCGGAATTAATGTACTGGGCAGTGCTGGATTGTTTCCTTCCCTCTATGTGTGGACCGGTGTCTGGCAGGGGATTGGTTTCGGCGCAATTATTTATATTGCTGCCCTGGCCGGTGTGGACATGGAGCAGCATGAAGCAGCTATTATCGACGGAGCCACTCTTTTACAGAGAATACGGTTTGTGGATATACCGGCAATTATACCTACGGTGGTTATTATGATGATCTTAAATATGGGAAGTCTCTTAAATGTCGGATATGAGAAAGTTCTTGCCATGCAGAACCAGAATAACCTGGTTGCTTCTGAGATTATTACTACGTATTCTTATAAGGTATCATTGGTTTCCACTTTTCCTGATTATCCATATTCTACTGCCATTGGATTGTTTCAGTCCCTGATCGGATTGTTTCTGATACTTGCTGCAAATAAAATCGCCAATAAAGTATCAGGCGCTGGTTTTATGTAAAGGGGGGAAATTATGAAGAGTAGAAGAATTACACAGGATAAGGTTGTATATTTCATCAATTATATATTGCTCACCCTGCTGTTAATTGTTGTGTTATATCCGATTATCTATATTATCAGCTGTTCAGTCAGCAGCGGTAATGCGCTGATGACTGGAAAGGTTAAACTCTTTCCAGTAGGATTTACCCTGGACAGCTATAAAACAGTACTTAAATATAAATCAATCTGGACCGGGTTTAAGAATTCACTTACTTATACGGTCTGCGGAGCTTTAATCAGTATAATCCTGACGTTGTTTGCAGCATATCCCTTATCCAGGGAGGATTTCAGGGGAAGAAAAATAGTAACAGGACTTTTTTTATTCACCATGATGTTTTCGGGTGGACTAATCCCAACCTTCATGTTAGTGAAGAACCTTAAGATGATTAATACGATGTGGGCGGTTATTCTGCCCGGTGCAGTCAGTGCCTATAACGTTATCGTTGCAAGAACATTCTTTAATCAGACGATTCCAAAAGAATTACTGGAAGCCTCAAAGATGGATGGCTGCTCTGATTTTAAATTCTTTTCAATGATCGTGATACCGTTGTCTAAACCAATCATAGCGGTTCTTAGTCTTTGGGTAACGGTTTCCTTATGGAATTCTTATTTTAACCCTATGATTTATATTAATTCAGTGGATAAATACCCCTTACAGCTGGTACTCAGAAAAATAATTCTGATGTCCCAGGTGGATCTGTCTTCCGCCAATGTGGATCCGACGATGGTAGCAGCAAAAAACCGGAATTTAAGTGAAATGTTAAAGTATGGGACAATTATTATCAGCAGCCTTCCCTTAATGATTGCCTATCCTTTTGTACAGAAATACTTTGTAAAGGGTGTTATGATCGGTTCTGTTAAAGGTTGAGTGAAACCTTTTTAGCTTAATATATAAAAAATGAGGAGAAAATACTATGAAAAAGAGAAGGTTTTTTAACAAACGCATCATATCAATCATAGCTTCAACCGCAATGGTAGTATCACTGCTGGGAGGCTGCCAGAAATCTGGCACGAAATCTTCCAATGCCAAAACAGATGATACGAAATCAACATCTTCTGAAGATGCGTTTAATTTCAAATCCGTTAAAGATGTGACGTTTCCACTGAAGCAAAAGCTGGAATTAACAGTTTTTGTATATGCCACAGCTACAGGCGGGGGCACGTATCAGGATAACTATGTAACCGACTGGCTGGAGGAAAAAACCAATATCCATCTGAATTATGTATATGATTTAGATGGTGATGATGCAAAAACCAAATTAAATCTTGTTATGACAGATGCAGCCAGCCTTCCGGATATATTCCTGGCAACCAACTGGACAAAATCAGAAGTACAGTCTTATGGACAGCAGGGGCTGATTATTCCCTTAAATGATTATCTAAAAGACGCGCCAAACTGGAATGCCAACAATGAAAAAAGTCCTTCCAGAAAAGCGGATCTTACAATGACTGACGGAAACATCTATACATATGGTGATGAGAATGAGAGCTTCCATAATATGTTCCAGAACAGAATGTGGATCTATATGCCCTGGGTGGAAAAACTTAATGATGGTAAGGTGCCTCAGACCACAGATGAACTGTATGATTACATGAAAAAAATTAAAACCCAGGATCCCAATGGTAATGGTGCAGCAGATGAAATACCTATGACCGGTTATATCGGCGGCTGGGCAACCGATCCCACTGTCTGGATGATTAATTCCTTTGTACAGTGTAACAATCCGTTAAGCAATACAAACCCTACAGTAGCAGCCGGTTTTGTCGCCAACAATGGGAAAATTGAGTATAACGTAATGAAAGACCAGTATAAAGATGCACTTAAATATATGAATAAGCTTTATAAAGAAGGTTTACTGGATAATCAGACCTTTACTCAGGATAATACCCAGTATGATTCTGCTTTAAATAATACTGACCATCTGGTTGGATTATATGCAGATGGCGGTGTGAATGCAGACGGAGATAATTTCTGGGCTAACAAACCTGGTGACTGGCAAAACTGGGCATGCCTTGAGCCTGTTGCAGGACCTGATGGGGTCAGACTGGCGGCCAGAAGTATAAACTCTTACTTTGGATCTTCTGTAGGAAGTATATCTGCTAACTGCAAATACCCGGTTATAGCAGCAGCTTTATTTGATTTCATGGCATCAGAAGAAGCTTCCAATGTGCAGTCCTATGGGCCGGAAGGCATTGGCTGGGACTGGACAACAGATGGGACTTCTTTAGGTGGTGGTACTCCTAAATATGAAACCTATAAGATTCCGGATGATTTTGACTGGCTCGGTAATGGATTTTCTAAAAAATATGATCATTGGTATTATACTTCTGATGCTATGGTAAGATCCAGTAACATTGATTTCCGTTCTGCCGTAAAGATAGAACATCCTGAAGTAAATGGGGATTATGTATTCCAGAAGGCAGCGGAAAAATATGAGAAATATTCACCGGATGTCAGTACTTTGATTCCAAACCTTGCCTTCGGAGGGGAAGACAGTCAGGCTATTTCTGAATATACGCTGACCATTGGCGGATTTGTAAACCAGGCTACAGTACAGTTTATTACAGGTAATATGGATATTGACAAAGATTGGAATAACTATATCAGTAAATTAAAGGATATGGGAGTAGAGGACTATATTGCCCGTTATCAGAAATGCTATGATGCCTATATGAAGGCAGCTGGCAAATAATAAGGACTAAATAGTCAAAAGAATATTGATCAGAGTGGGAGGCATTATGAAAAAACAGGCCTTTAATCCGTATCTTCCGTCATGGGAATATATACCTGATGGGGAGCCTTATGTATTCGGAGACCGTATTTATGTATATGGGTCTCATGACCGGTTCCGGGGCAATGCTTATTGTTTAAATGATTATGTATGCTGGTCGGCACCGGTGGATGATCTGGGTAACTGGAGATATGAAGGCGTAATTTACCCCAAGGTATCCGACCCCCTTAATAAGGACGGCAGCATGTGTTTATACGCACCGGATGTAACCTTAGGTCCTGATGGGCGCTATTATCTTTATTATGTGCTGGATAAAGTAAGCATCGTATCCGTTGCGGTGTGTGAGGAACCGGCGGGGAGATATGAATTTTACGGTTATGTACATTATGCTGACGGTACGCGTCTGGGAGAAAGAAAGGGTGACGAGCCCCAGTTTGATCCAGGGGTCCTTACAGAAGGCGGCACAACCTATTTATATACCGGATTCTGCGGCGTAGGTGACAGAACCAGAAGCGGCCCCATGGTAACGGTACTTGGACCTGACATGCTTACCATTGTGGAAGATCCTGTATTTATCGCCCCAAGCGAGCCCTTTAGTGAAGGAAGTTCCTTTATGGAACATGAATTTTCGAGGCACCATCTATGAGAAAAAGAGGAGATACCTATTATTTTATTTATTCCTCTATTGTTATGCATGAATTATGCTATGCAACCAGTAAATATCCCACTAAGGGTTTTATATATGGTGGAGTCGTAAGCAGTAATTGTGATATGCACATTCATTCCTATAAACCGGCCAGGATGCCCATGTATTATGGGTCTAATAATCATGGAAGTATGGTTGAAATTAATGACAGGTGGTATATATTTTACCACCGCCATACAGATGGAACAAATTTCAGCAGGCAAGGCTGTGCGGAACCCATTGAGTTCCGGGAAGATGGAACGATCATACAGCCAGAGATGACCTCCTGCGGATTGAACGGAGGGCCATTGGCTGGAAGAGGAGAATATCCTGCTTATTTAGCCTGCAATCTTTTCTGTAAGGATGAAGAAATTTATACTCCCCTTGGAGGCCTGTGGATGGACAGCCGGTTTCCCAAAATAACACAGGATGGGAAAGACGGGGATGAGGAAGTCGGTTATATACAGAATATGTGTGATACGGCGACTGCCGGATTTAAATATTTTGACTGTCAGGGAGTAAAGAGTGTTATAATTAAAGTACGCGGATACTGCAAGGGACAGTTTGAGATAAAAACCTCATGGGATGGAAAAGCACTTGCAAATATTCCGGTTGGTTATACCAATATATGGAAAGAATATAAGGCGGATTTTGCCATTCCGGATGGGATCTGGCCAATTTATATTACCTATCGGGGAGAAGGCAGTGCATCTTTACAATCGTTTACTTTAATTTAGCCTGGAGGATATCCTTATGAAGAATCGTTTACTATATGACAGACCGGTTCCGTACCAAAGATTCAGACCTGACAGTGAAGAAATATGGAATGAAGCAGCACCCATTGGCAACGGGAATATTGGAGCTATGGTTTTTGGTGGAGTTCAGATAGATAAATTACAGCTGAATGAGGATACCATCTGGTATGGGAACGGGGGCAGAAACCGTGTGAATCCGGAGGCGAAAGACAATTATCTTAAGATTCGCCGGTTACTGTCAGACGGCATGATCTCAGCTGCTTCAAAGCTTGCCGGTGATACCATGATGCCTATTCCTGACCAGCAGAGAAATTACAGTACTGCCGGTGAAATCTTTTTTGAGTTTCATGAAGAAAACCAGGAGTTTAAGAATTACATAAGGTGTCTTGACTTAAATCAGGCAATTGTAACCATGGAATATGAGATTGGCGGGTTGGAGTACCAAAGGGAATATTTTGCCAGTGCCGTACATCAGGTAATTGCCCTCCACCAGGAGAGTAAAGGTAAAGAAAAGGTAAATGGCTGCCTGACTATGACATTTTTTCGCAGTAATGTTGAAAAAATCGAGAAAATCTCCGACCATATCCTATCCATGACTGTAAAGGAAGGTGGGGAGGGCTGCTGTTATTGTGTTATGGCTGCAATTAAGAATGAAGGCGGTACCATGGAGATTCACAGAGATCAGATACGCGTAAATGGAGCAGATTCCTTTACCATCTATCTGTCAATCCGAAGTGATTTCTATAAAGAAGAACCGGTCGGCTGGTGCAGAGAAAAGCTGGAGTCTGTACTTAAACTGCCTTATGAGCTTGTAAAGTCGGAGCATATAAAGGAGTACCAAAGCTATTTTAATCGCGTTCAATTTTCGTTAGGTCAGGATACTGAAAAAGCGGAAAGGACGATTCCTGAAAGACTGAAAGCCATGCAGCAGGGAGAACAGGATCTGGAGCTGATTGCAGCGTATTACCAGTTTGGCAGGTATCTGCTGATTTCAAGCAGCAGGCCGGGGTCACAGCCGGCAAATTTACAGGGCATCTGGAACCGCAATGAGCATCCGGCATGGGGCAGTAAATATACAATTAACATTAATACGGAAATGAATTACTGGCCGGCAGAAAGTTGCAACTTATCGGAATGTCACCTTCCCCTTTTTGAGTTAATCCGCAGAATGCTTCCCTATGGTCAGAAGGTTGCAAGGAATATGTACGACCTGCCTGGTTTTGTTGCACACCATAATACGGATTTGTTCGGAGACTGCGCCCCCCAGGATAAGGAATTCCTGAGAAAGAATATGGATTTGATGAAGGAAGCCAGTCTTTTTATATCAGAGTACCTCTTTGAAAACCATGAGGGGAAACTGATAACAGGACCTTCCATATCACCGGAAAATACATATCTCCATCAGAGTGGTGAAGAGGGGCAGCTTTGCATCGGACCGACCATGGATACCGAGATTATCAGGGACTTATTGGAGGCTTGTATCAAAGGAGCAGAAATCACTGACTGCGAGGATGAATTGACAAATAAGCTAAAAGCAATATTACCCCGTCTTCCCCAGCTGTCTGTTGGTAAATACGGACAGTTAATGGAATGGGCGGAAGACTATGAGGAAATGGAACCGGGACATCGCCACATCTCTCATCTGTATGCGCTGTATCCTTCTGAGCAGATAACTTATGAAAGAACTCCGGAATTAATGGAGGCTGCAAGGGTGACCTTAGAAAGACGTCTTAAGAACGGCGGCGGTCATACCGGATGGTCAAGAGCCTGGATTATTACCATGTGGGCCAGACTCAGGGACGGTGAAAAAGCAGGAGAGAATATTATGGATCTACTGACTAAATCAACCTATCCCAACCTGTTTGACTGTCATCCTCCGTTTCAGATTGACGGTAATTTCGGCGGGACGGCAGGAATTGTGGAAATGTTACTGCAATGCATTAACGGTGAGCTAACGTTCCTGCCAGCACTGCCAAAAACCTGGGACTGCGGACATATAAGCGGATTAAAAGCCAAAGGTGCCTTAACCGTTTCCTTTACCTGGAAGGACGGAGAGGTTATTTCCGGTAGTATTCTTGCAGAAAAAGGCGGCAGTTGCTGTTTTATAAAGCCTGACAGCATTAAAAATATCGTATTCGGGGATACGATAGACGTAACTTATGAAGGGCAGAAGGTAGTCTGTTATGGTGAATGTGTTTATGAAATACAGCTTTTAGCATAAAGTCAGGCAGGAGAAAGAATCTATGATGAACAGGCCCGGAAGCTGTCAGAAAGGAGATTGGCAATGGAATATTATGCAGAACTGAAACTAAGAAAAGATGCTCATAACGGAGGATTTTCCAATGGCCTGACTTTATGCGGAGGTGAATCTACAAGGGGACTTGAACCAATTCTCAAAGGATGACAAAATTGTTTATAAAAACAGTACGAATCAGTATATAACACTGGATTTGGTAATGAATGACGATACCGTTGAGGTACGCACTACATTTGAGAATAAAGGTAATGAAAGTACAACTTTAGAAATGCTCTCATCCTTTGCTCTAAAGGGAATAAAAGCGGATAAAATCCACAGGCTCCAATCCTTTTGGAGTGCGGAAGGAAAACTCAGGACTGAAACAATTGAGGAGCTGCACTTAGAGCCCTCCTGGAACAGATGCGGTATGCGGGTGGAGAAATTTGGCAATTTAGGATCCATGCCAGTGAGAAAGTATTTTCCTTTTATAGCGCTGGAAAACAGTGAAACACAGGAGTTTACGGCAGTTCAGTTATATATCCCCTTTTCCTGGCAGATTGAGATCCTGTGCAAAGAGGATGAAACTCTGTCACTTGTGGGTGGTATTGCAGACAGGGACTTTGGACACTGGTTTAAGAATATAGCACCGGGGGAAACCTTTACTGCCCCCAAAGCAGTCATTGCCAGTGGAAATTCACTCTATGAGGTGTGTGATAAACTGGTGAAGGCACAAAAGCCTGAGATATCTGAACTGGATCAGGATATGGGTATTATGTTTAATGAATATTGTACTACCTGGGGTAATCCAAGCCTTGAAAATATCAGCAAAATCTGTAATAAGCTAAAGGATAAGGCGGTTAAGTACCTGGTAATTGATTCCGGCTGGTATGGTAAAAATGATGGCTGGTGGGAAAGCATCGGGGACTGGGATGTCAATTACGAAAAATTCCCGGGCGGCTTAAAAAAAGCTTCGGATCATATCAGGGAATGCGGGATGATACCAGGCCTCTGGTTTGAACTGGAATCCGTTGGCAGACGTTCAAAGCACTGGGACAATACAGAACATTTGCTGAAAAAAGATGGTGTAGTACTTACTGTAGGCGATAAACGCTTTTGGGATATGTCCGATCCATGGGTTATGGAGTATTTAAATAATGGGGTCATAAAAACTCTGAAAGAATGCGGATTTGGCTATATTAAAATTGACTATAATGATACCATCGGCATTGGCTGTGACGGTGCCGAAAGCCTTGGTGAAGGGTTAAGACAGAAAGTCAGTGCAACCCAGGAATTTTTCAGAAAAATCAGAAGGGAAATTCCGGATATTGTAATTGAAAACTGTTCCAGCGGAGGACACAGGCTGGAGCCCTCCATGATGGAACTGGTATCCCAGGCCAGCTTTTCCGACGCCCATGAAACAACGGCTATACCGATTATAGCAGCAAATATGCATAGAGTAATAAAACCGTCCCAAAGTCAGATTTGGGCAGTTATGCGAAGCAGTGACAGTATTAACAGAATCTATTATTCCATGATCAGTATTTTTTTGGGCAGAATGTGCTTAAGCGGTGATATCTATGATCTTACTGCAAAACAGTGGGAAGTGATTGAGGCAGGAATGGAATTTTATAAAGAAGCAGCTGATATCATAAAATATGGAAAAACAATAAAATATGAAAACAGTACGAAAAGCTATAATAATCCCCAGGGAGAACAGCTTGTTATCCGGGAATTTTGTAATAAACAGTTGGTGATTGTCCATAGATTTGAGAATTCCAAAGAGATCAGCCTTGATTTTCTCCAGGATAAAAAAATTATAAAAGAATATGGGGATATCGATGGTGATTTTACTGCCAAGGCATGGCTAATCAAATAAAAAACGATTAGGGGGTGTCAAGCATTTTTGAAAATGTCCTAAAATAGCCAAATCATTTGCACCGGTTCACCGGTGCAAATTTTTATCACTCAAAGACTAGCATTGGAGCAATTCTTCTGTAAGACTGAAGTTTCGGAACTTTAAAAAGTTTTCGTTTCGCCAAGGATGTCTCGTAGCTGGTATGTTTCGTTTTACCGGTACTTCTTTGGCTGGTCTTATATCAAATTCCTTGGATAGCTTCTCGTGTTCAGGAATCAGTTCAAGCTCGTAGACGGTATTGTTTGTACTGTAAAGTAACCTTTTATCAAAGGTTTCAATAACCAGACCTTTGGTTCCTTTATGGTAGTGTGTCTGCAATCCAAAGGCATTCATGGTCTTGTAATACTTCTGTTTAAACTTAATACAGTGACCGGCATCCACAGTGCGTTCTGTTAAAATGGCCAGTGTCTGATTAATTATTTCAATATCTGGTTGATTTTCAAAGACAGATTTGGTACTGTTAATAGGAAGTGCGAATTTAGCGTTGTATTTCTTTATGTAGGAGTTTAGAAATACGTTTGCCTCGTTAAGTTCTGTGATGCCTGCCAGTCGTAATGCGATTGGCAGGCGTTGTTGTAAAGTCTGAAATGCTCTTTCAACACGTCCCTTTGCCTGCGCAATGCTGGTTGTCTTTATTTCAACACCTAATTGTTTACAAGCATAACTAAACTGAGTAAAAGTATCATCTTCAACTCTGGAAGATTTACTTTTTTTTTGTATTCAAAAACAGTTCTCTTATCCGTATAAAACATAGCAGGAATGCCGTAATTGGTAAGTATCTGATGAAATACATTGTAATAACCGTGTAACGTTTCCTGGTTGTCAAAATAAGCACCAACGAGCTGACCTGTGGAGTCATCGATAGAAATATGAAGGTGCGTTTTATAATCTCCAAACCATAAATGAACAGAGGCATCCATTTGAAGCATTTCTCCCAAATAGGCACATCTGGGTCTTCGTGAATGAGAATCTTCAATGGATACGATGGCCGTTTGAATAACATCGCTTTTTTTCTGGATTTAGTTTTAGCTTGCTCTTTGCGTAATGCATTGCACAGACGTTTTCGTACAGCCTTGGTAGTGCGAGGGGAAGTGGTGAAGTTCTCGTACATAAGCTTGGTGAGAGCGGATGGTGAAATTTGAATCCCCTCGTTCTCAGCAAAAAGTTCACTGGCATAGCTAAAGGTAGCATCATAGTACTTGTTGTTGTAAATGGTGAGAATGTCATTCTTTTGTTCATCAGTAAAAGCGTGAACAGGCTTACGACCGGTATTACCGTGTTGAAAGGCTTGCTTACCAGACTGTTTATAGTTATGGATAAGTCGGTTAACATGTCGTTCAGTGCAGCCAAGCTTAACTGCTGCAGCCTTCTTATTGCCATTATGGTCCACGAGGGATTTGATAATATCGTATTTGTGTTGTTCATTCATTTTTAATTCAATCCTTTTCACTGCACATACCTCTATTCTTGTTATGAGGTATATCATACACTATATTTTATTTGGGACATAATCACATGTGGTATATAAGGACATTATCAAAATGATTCATACTAATCAAATAAAAAACGATTAGGGGGTTGACAAACGCGGCAAATTGATCTAGTATAAAGACGAATATTCGGTAGGTGAGGCTACTACAGGGATACGGGCTGTTGCCGCAAAGTTGTGGAGACACAATGAGATGGTTTGAACAGGCTGCATCGACAATAAGGTGCAGCATAACACAGTTACATTGCCCTGTAAAGCTAAAACTCAAACGAAAATATAAGAAAATGTAATTACATTCTCGTATATTCTTTCCGAATATGCGGGAATTTTTTATTTTAAATTTTAAAAAGAAAGGATGTGCCTGTTTTGGATAGTGGTAATTGTCACAGTTGTATGAAACGGATGATGGCAGTATATAATATCGGTGACAGGCAGTCTTTGCCTGTTACTTAGTTGTGCTGTTCAGCCAGATATTACGGCCATCATTCTCAAAAACTCGTTTTTTGATAATGGTGGTTTTTTTGTGCCCATTTTTGGTATATTTAATATCAGGCTTTATAATAATAAGATTATTTTGAAAGTGAGGTGAGGAGAATGGATGCAGACGGAAGTAGCGGCGCGGCCCCCGGGAAGCGAGGCAGCAGGAGCGATTTGGAGGAGGACGTACACTTGTCTGCTCCAGGCTCCTGAACCCAATACGCTTCTCTTGGCTGCCATAATTTTTTGAAATTACAAACTATAATTATGGAGGTAGAAACCATGAAGAAGATTATTTTAAACAGAAAAAGGAATGGAAGGCTTTTGGCCGATCATTCCCGTTACAATGAAACAAAACAGAGACTGTTTCAGGCTGCTGATGGAAATACAAAACAGGTATTGAATGCATTGGGAACCTTTGAGGACGGACTCACAGAGGAAATGGCAGAGGAATCCAGAGAAACCTATGGAAACAATGTGATCACACATGGAAAGAAAGACTCCCTATGGAAACGGATCTGGGCTGCATTTGTCAATCCATTTACCTCAATCCTGTTCCTTCTGACTGTGGTCTCTGTATTTACCGATATTATTTATGCAGAACCCCAGAATAAAAGCTATACAACCGTTATTATTATCACTACCATGGTAATGATCTCCGGAATTCTCCGTTTTGTACAGGAAACAAGAAGCGGTAATGCTGCAGCCAAACTTTCACAGATGATTCATACCACCACCTGTGTGGAGCGAAAGGAAGCCGGCAGGCAGGAAATTCCCTTAGAGGATGTGGTTGTGGGTGATATCTTACATCTCTCAGCAGGAGATATGGTGCCTGCTGATGTACGGATTCTCAGCTCCAAGGACTTATTTGTGAGTCAGTCAGCACTGACTGGTGAAAGTGAGCCGGTGGAAAAGCTTGCTGTAAATCATACAGATACCAAGGTGCTCACTGAGATTACAGACCTGGCATTTATGGGAACCAATGTGATCAGTGGAAGCGCAAAAGCAGTTGCAGTTGCAGTGGGAAATGATACCGTGCTTGGAACCGTTGCTAAGGAATTGACAGTGAAACCGCCGATGACCGGTTTTGAGCGGGGAGTGAATTCAGTCTCCTGGGTACTGATCCGTTTCATGCTCATTATGGTACCCATTGTACTATTTATTAATGGATTTACCAAAGGTGACTGGCTGGATGCCACACTCTTTGCCATCTCCATTGCGGTGGGGCTGACCCCTGAAATGCTGCCTATGATTGTAACCACATCTCTTGCCCGGGGAGCGGTTGCCATGAGCAGAAAAAGTGATTATTAAAAACTTAAACGCAATACAGAATTTAGGCTCCATAGACATCCTCTGTACGGATAAAACCGGAACACTGACTCAGGATAAGGTGGTTTTGGAATATCATCTCGATATCCATGGAAATGAAGATGACAGAGTTCTCCGTCACGCATTCTTAAACAGCTTTTATCAGACGGGGCTTAAAAATCTTATTGATCTGGCAATTATTTCAAAGAACCGTGAGCTTGAAAATAGTCATCTTGAAACTGGATATACAAAGGTGGATGAGATTCCCTTTGATTTCAACCGCCGCCGTATGAGTGTAGTGGTATCGGATTCCAGCGGTAAGACTCAGCTGATCACAAAAGGAGCAGTGGAAGAAATGCTCAAATGCTGTTCCTATGCAGAATATAATGGTAATGTTGAGCCGCTTACAGAAGAGATCCGTGAATTTATTTTATCCAAATCCAATGAGCTCAATGCCGATGGAATGCGTGTAATAGCAGTGGCTCACAAGACAAATCCGGCACCGGAAGGTCAGTTTTCTGTCTCCGATGAGACGGATATGGTGCTGATCGGATATCTGGCTTTTCTAGATCCGCCCAAAGAAACCACTGCCCAGGCGATCAAAGCACTTTATGAGCATGGTGTGGATGTTAAAATACTGACTGGTGATAATGAGAAGGTTACCTGCTGTATCTGCAGACAGGTGGGACTTCCGGTCAATGAGCTTTTACTTGGCTCTGAGATTGATGATCTTGATGACAAAACGCTGGCAGAAAAAGCGGAGAGTATAACAGTTTTTGCTAAATTATCTCCTGCCCAGAAAGCCAGAGTGGTAAGAGTTCTCAGAGAAAATGGTCATATGGTGGGCTACATGGGGGATGGAATTAATGACGCTTCCGCCATGAAAGCATCGGATGTGGGCATCTCGGTTGATACTGCAGTGGATATTGCCAAAGAATCGGCAGATGTAATTCTTCTTGATAAGGATTTAATGGTTCTGGAATCGGGAATTATAGAAGGCAGAAAGACCTATGCCAATATGATAAAATATATAAAGATGACGGCTTCTTCCAACTTCGGAAATATGTTTTCCGTGCTGGCAGCCAGTGCATTCCTTCCCTTTCTCCCTATGGCATCCATTCATCTGATTTTATTGAATCTGATTTATGATGTTTCCTGTACGGCGATCCCGTGGGATAATGTCGACAGAGAATATTTATTAAAGCCAAGAAAATGGGATGCATCTTCTGTGGGACGTTTTATGGTCTGGTTAGGACCTGCCAGTTCTGTTTTTTGATATAGCTACTTATCTACTGATGTATTTTGTCATCTGTCCGGCAGTATGCGGCGGGCTTATGTTCCATCAGATTACGGATCCGGCAATGCAGGCTCTCTTTATCGCAACGTTTCAGGCGGGATGGTTTATCGAATCCATGTGGAGTCAGTCACTGGTCATTCATATGATCAGAACACCTAAAATACCATTTATTCAGAGCTGGGCCTCCAAACAGGTGGTATGCCTTTCCTTTGCAGGGATTGCAGTTCTTACCATGATCCCATTCACTCCTGTAGCACAGGCATTAAAGCTGGCAAGGCTGCCTGGAATCTATTTTGCATGGCTGGCACTGATTGTAGTCTGCTATATGGTGCTTGCCACTGTTTTAAAAACAGTCTATATAAAACGGTACGGAGAATTGCTGTAAAAAAATAAGATAAGAAACCAGATTATATGATATACTGATCTCATCAAGTACGATAACTGCAAGATATAGAAAGGAAGATCCAAATGAAAATCATTATGTATGGGACAGAAATCTGTCCGGGATTGTGTAGCAGCAAAGGCTCAGCTGGGAGAACTTAACACAGTTGAACTGGATTACAGGAATATTACAGAGAATACTGCAACATTAAAAGAATTTCTCCGCCACCGGGATCATGATGAGATGTTTAAACCGGTTAAGGAAGAGGGCAGAATCGGAATTCCTCTCTTTATTCTGGAAGATGGAACTCAGACCTTTGATATCGCTGATTTTATCGATGATGTTAAATCCCAACCGATTCAGAATGCCTGTTCCATTGATGGAAAAGGATGCTGATTAACAATTATATCAGGAGGTAATTTATGAACACGTTTCAAACCATTACTGCAAAAGAGTTTAATTACAATCCATTTCAGTTAATTGGGGATGAATGGATGCTGATTACTGCTGAAAAAGACGGGAAGGTAAATACCATGACGGCTTCCTGGGGCGGACTTGGGATTTTATGGAACAGAAGTGTCGCCTATGCTGTTATCAGACAGAGCCGTTTTACAAAAGAATTTGTTGATGGTGCCGATCATTTTTCCCTCTCGTTTCTGGATCATAAAGCATATGCAAAAGAACTGGGGTATTTAGGCAGCGTATCAGGAAGAGATGAAGATAAGATAAAAAAGGTTGGAGTAACAGTAAATCATGAAGACGGTGTGCCGTTTATTGATGAAGCATCCAAAGTTTTAATCTGCGAGAAACTCTTTGTAACAGATATGAAACCGGAGAACTTTATAATTCCTGAAATAGACACCAAATTTTATGCAGATAAAGATTATCATCATCTCTATATTGGAGGCATCACAAAGATACTGAGCAGATAAATAACCGGCAGGCATACATAGGATTCCAAAAATGACGCATCCTAATTAAAAAATGAAAGGAGCCTGTTTATGCCAAAAGACAGTCAGCCGGATAATAAGGAAGCCAGAATGGAAAAATGCAATGGTCAGACGCCTCTTACAAGGGAAAATCAGAATAAGAATAAAAATGCCAAGCGTAAGTCCATTAAACACAATGATGTCTAGTAATCAAGCCCCGGAGCTCACACCTCTGGGGCTTTTGTTGTGGGCTCTGGCTTAATATTTATCACAAATTTAAGTGTTTAGGCATACCATAAATGAGACTGTTGATGTAAGAGGTTTTTAAGGTGAAAAAGCTTAATTCTCAAAAGGTATTTGTACAATATCGGGATATAATGGAACCATACGGGCCTGTTAAGGGCAGATTATATACGATTACACATTCAGATATAACCGCAGAACTGTTTGTGTTTGTAGCCCCTGAGTATGCAGAGGATCAATTTACCAAAATGCATGACGAGGTGAAAATTGCCTGGGAATTATATAATGAAGGAGTTGCCTTAATTGGTTCTGTGATTGTTGATGGTGAGGGTGTAACCGGAGATCCATCCATAAGAAATAAGATATTCTATAACGAAATGCCTACTGCACTTCAGGCATTACGCCAGGCTGACAGATTTTTGTTTGAGAAAGAGCCTGATCTGGACCATGCACCAGTGTATATTCAATTTATCTCAGGCAATCCTGAATATAACAAAACATATGATTTTGGAGTAATTGGCATGTATCAGTAAAAATCAGCTGTGATGTTTGACCAACCGGCTAAAATCGGGGCTGGAGCACTAAGTAATCTAGCGCGACAGCCCCTTTCTTAAACACCCTATAGTTATTTTTCTACTTTTATATTATCCAAAATAAATGATTTATCTTCATTGATTACAACATCAGCTTTTATGGTCCCAATATATTGTGGTGTAACAATATTAGTGAAATAAGCTTCTATTCCTAAAGTTATATTTATTCCACTATCAAAAGAAAATGATACATTGTTACCATAAGAAATTTTTTTTCAAAATTCCAATTCGAATCATTAAAGTTTTTTAAGATCAATGTCATATAAATCTTTATTATTAATAATTATATCTAAAACATTGTCACTCTGTAATTTATAGTTAATTGATTCATTTAATTTTTTTTTATAATTATCCGCCGAAAAATTCATAATATTTAAAGAATTCTTAGAGTCCTGGTAAAAACCATATAAATCTTCAATATACACCTCAGATCCAGATTCAGTATTAAAAGAGCATAATATGATATCCTGTTGACCAATTTGAATTACTTTTAATTTAGGAAGAACAAACATTGGTGTCATATATTTGATGTCATAATTTTTTAACTCATTTCCATATCTTATTATGATACCTTTATAATTATCAGTATTATCATTTATGCCATATACATAAAAAATTCTTTTCTGGAATTTCAGCTAATAAAGGATATTTAGATTTTTTAAATGTATCTTCATTTGTAATATTCTTATCTAATTTGTCAATACTTAACTCTTTATTGGCTTGATGTTTGTTTAAATATAATATGACTATTCCAGCTAATATAACTGCTATTCCAAAATAAATATACTTTCTTTTAACGTTCATACTTAATTCCCCTCCTAGATAACTTAACTACTATAATAGTTTATGCACAAAGTTTTGTCAACTTGTTGAAACTAATGCTTTATTAATATATGATTGCAATTATTGTTTTATTAACAGAAAAAATAAGCTCTAACTGAAAATGTCAGCCAGAGCTTACTTTTCTATTAATTAATAACCTTGAACTTTAAAAAAAGTATGTCCTCCAATAACCTTTTTTTTTCCGTAACTTTAACATAATCTTTACCATTAAAGGTATATGATTCTGTTGAACCTGATTTTTTGATTTTGTTTTTGTATAAGCTATTTGTGACAAACCAAAGACAAGTACCTATAGGATTTTTACAATGCTATCTGGATTTAAGAAAAATTTTTGTGCTAATTCTAAGCATTCTTTCCAAGCAGTTGAGTTTATATCAGGCTTTAATGCAGATTCTGTTGTCATTCCTTCAAATGAATATTTTTTTAGTATTACTCCCGAATATGAATTTCCACCAAATTCGGATGAGTTTTTAGCCATTCTGTTTCTAACTACATAGCCGCAACCTCTTCTGCCTTGATCTGATTCACCCCTTGCTTCTGAATAGAGCATACGTGCAATAAGATCTGTTTGACTCCTGTCTTTTAAATCATTCGTACTGTTTAATGGATCTCCGTAACCCATAATTAATTCCTCCTTTATTATAATTAACATTGTTTTATAACCGGTTATGTTTAATAAAAAGGAATTAAATTCTTATTTGTAAACATTGACTTTAAATTAACTACCTTTGTGTTATTTGTTATTTCATAAATTGACAGGTTACATACCATTATTTATAATAAAACAATGCAGCAATAAAATATTAAAAAACGGAGGCGTCTATGTCAGATCATTCCATGGAACTTTTTCAAACAGATACCAGACACTGGTTTGAACGTGCTCTTGGTACCCCTACCCTGGTTCAGAAACAGGCATGGCCTGAAATTGCAGCTGGCAGGCACACCCTTGTTTCCGCACCTACCGGAACGGGTAAGACACTGACGGCGTTTTTGATATTTCTTGACAGGCTTTTAAACGAAGCAGCAAGGGGTGAGTTAAAACAGGAACTGCAGCTGATTTATATCTCTCCTTTAAAATCCCTGGCTGGTGACATCAGGGAAAACCTCCGCCGGCCCCTGGAAGGAATTGTGGAGGAGAGAAAAGTCAGGCAATTATAACGGTCTGGAACTTTCCGTAGGAATCCGAACCGGTGACACTACACAAAAAGAACGGAATCAGATGATTAAAAAACCTCCCCACATTCTTATTACAACTCCGGAATCCTTCTATCTGATGCTGACCAGTAAATCAGGACAAAAAATCTTAAAGACAGCAAAAACACTGATTATCGACGAGCTGCATGTGATGATTGACACCAAAAGAGGAGCCCATTTAATGCTTTCTGCAGCCAGACTGGACAAGCTTTGCAGCAATCCTTTGCAAAGGATCGGATTGTCCGCTACCATTGAACCTCTTGATCTTGCAGCAAACTACCTGGCTCCCGGAAAGGTTTCCGTTGTTGCGCCTAAGATGAACAAGGAGATCAGGATTGAAATAAAAAGTCCATTTTCAGATGGAAACATTCAGGGTAAGGACTCTGTCTGGAAAGACATTGCAAAAACCATATACTCTTATATAGGAGGAACAGGCAGTTCTCTGGCTTTTGTGGAAGGGCGGGCATATGCAGAAAAGCTTGCCCACTTTATTAACGAGTTAGGCGGAGAGGGATTCGCCCGAACCCATCACGGGAGCTTATCCAAGGATCAGCGTTTTGAAGTGGAGCAGGCACTGCGTGATGGTTCTTTGAAACTTCTTTGCACCACTTCCTCCATGGAACTTGGAATTGACGTGGGAGAAATCAAACAGGTATTTCAGGTTGGCTGCCCCCCGTTCCGTTTCCAGCACCATGCAGCGGCTGGGGCGTGCCGGGCATAATCCCGGGCGTGTCAGCGTTATGTATATGTTTCCCAGAGAGGCTTCGGAAGGCTTATTTTGCGGATTTACTGCAGAAGCAGCCAGAAACGGGAAGATAGAATATGCCAGACCGCCCAGGCTGTGCCTGGATGTACTTGCCCAGCATCTGGTATCCATGGCATGTACCCAGGAATTCGGGGTGGAAGATGTGATGGATATTTTAGCCGGAGCTTATCCGTTTTATGAGGTAACGGCAGAGGATGTAAAGGATGTTTTACGTATGCTTGCAGGTGATTATGAGCATGAACGGGATATTCCTGTAAGACCCCGAATTATTTACGACCGGATTCATGACCGGATAAGCGGAGATGCTTACAGCCGTATGCTGGCGGTCAGTGCAGGTGGAACCATTCCTGACAGAGGTCTTTATACAGTCCGGTCAGAAAGCGGAGTCAGGCTGGGAGAGCTTGATGAGGAGTTTGTCTTTGAAAGCAGAATCGGGGACCGGTTTTTACTTGGTACTTTCGCATGGCAGATTGTAAGTATTATGCGGGATACTGTGATCGTATCACAGGCAAATACTTCCGGCGCCAGGCTTCCCTTCTGGCATGGAGATATTAAGGGGCGAAAACTTGGAACCGGACTTGTATTCGGGGAGATTTTTCGCAGGTTTAATGAGTCCGGCAGTACAGAAGCTTTATATAAAGAATTAACAAAGCTTGGCTTAGATGAAGTGACAGGAGAGCGTGCTCTTGATTTTCTGCTCAGTCAGCAAAAAAGCACGGGAATCCTTCCAGATGACAGAACCATACTGGTGGAGCACTTTATGGATGAAAACAGCAATCATCAGATGATGGTTCATTCTGTATTTGGACGTCAGATTAATGAACCCCTGTCCCTTCTTGTGACGGAAGCAGCAAAACTTCATATGGATACAACCATTAACTGTACGGCAGATGATGATGGTTTTTTATTGTTTCCTTATGATGGAACCCCTTTGCCTGATGGACTTATTTATGAAGTATCTCCTCAAAAAGCAGATGCCATTGTGGCTGCATTACTTCCGGCCACCCCTCTATTTAACATGAATTTCCGTTACAATGCAGCCAGGGCGCTGCTTATGGGGGTAAGAAATCAAAAGCGTCAGCCCCTCTGGATTCAGCGGATGAAAAGTGCACAGATGCTGTCTGGCCTGGTAAAAGAGGGAACCCATCCCATACTAAGGGAGACAAAACGGGAATGTCTGGAGGACTTTTGGGATTTAAAGGGACTGCAATCTGTTTTAAATGAGATACAATCAGGAAACATTCAGATACGGGAGATGTACTTAGAGACACCTTCCCCCATGTCACTGCCTTTAAGGCGCCAGACAGAAGCTTCCATGATGTATGATTATGCTCCTACGCCCCAGAGCATCCATGAGACGGTAAAGGAGGCAGTTCAAGAGGCGGCCAAAATCACCCCCGAGCCTGAGCACCTGGCCCGTGTTTCCCAGAGAATGCATCTTCCGGAAGATGAGGAACAGCTTCATACACTGCTTATGATAGAAGGTGATATGGAAGCAGGAGAAGTTGATATTCCCATTGAATGGCTGGAGTCTCTGGCTTTAAAAGGAAGGGCACTCTACGTAGAACCTGGTTTATGGATTGCTGCAGAGCATGCCGATGATTATGAAGATGCTCTGATTAAGGGGCAGAAAAATGCGGGGAAACGTCTTGTTCAGAGAATGCTTAAGTATCGGGGAGCAAAATCTTTGGAACAGACAGCTGAACGGTATTTGTGGCCAGAGGAAAGAGCACTTGATATTTTAACTTCTCTGTGTGACCAGAAGAAAGTGATTTTACAGGATGGAGTTTATTATCACGCTGACCTTTATGACAGAGCCAGAAATGAGACAATTAAAAGCAGAAGAAGGCAGATTACCACCCTCCCTTCCGGATGCTATGCCGCTCTTATGGCAATGCGCCTTCGGATATCCGCCTCCCCTCTTGAGCAGCTTCAGACTGCCTTGGGAAGGACTGCTGGATCAGCCTTTTCAGGTAGATCTGTGGGAGAATGTACTTTTGCCTGCACGAGTTGGAAACTATCGCCCGGAACTTATGGATTCGCTGTTATCAGCGGGTAAAGTGTTCTGGCAGCTGGAAAACGGTTCTGACCTTACGTTCCATCAGACTGCTGATATAGACTGGAGTGCAGATTTATGGGAAGTCTATGAACAGCTGGAGGGAGAAGAAAAAGCCGTATATGGCGCCCTGTTGAAACACGGGGCATGCTTCATGCAGAGATTGGAAGAAATCATAGGAGGATCGCCTTATGAAGCCTTGTTTTCACTGGCAGAAAAGGGGCTTGTAAGCGCAGACAGCCTGATTCCGGTCAGGCAGCTTATGAACCGGGATAAACTGAATAAAGGAACCGTTCGTCAGCGGGTAAATGCCAGGACAAAAATTTTATTAACCGGCAGATGGGAAGTAGTACGTCCGCGTAAGGAAGCTACTGTTGAGCAACTGCTTGAGCGCTGCTTTGACAGAACCGTGATTGTGTGCAGAGAGACAATCAAGGGACTGACCTGGAGTGCGGCACTGGAAACACTGCGGATCTGGGAATATACTGGCAGAGTGCGGAGGGGTTATTTTATTGAAGGCCTGTCAGGAATCCAGTTTATCCGGGATAAAAATTTTGCAGGAACCATGGCGGGGCTTTCAAATCCTGGTAAAGAGGTAATCTGGTTAAACGGAGCTGATCCCGCCCAGCTTTGGGGGAAAGCACTAAAGCATCAGGAAGGAAGATCATTTCTAAATGTACAGGGAACTGCAGTGGCATTATGCAAAGGAATACCGGCAGCCATTTTTGAACGCCAGGGTAAAGTCTTAAAGATATTTGATATGGATTGTGCAGAAGATGCGCTTAAGGTGTTTGTTAAGGAATTTATGGGACATAGAATCTACTCTTCACGAAACAGAATAGTAATAAAAGAATACCCCAAGGAAGCGGAAGATCTGCTTCGGCTGGCAGGTTTTCGCCGTGAACTTCAGGATTATGTACTGTATTGCCTTTAGAGACATGGAAGCCATAAGGGGATCATAGAATTAAAAATGATTGTGTGATTAAGGAGGAGAGTATGAATCTGTTAATTTCAATTTGTGAAAGTTTTTTAACACCGGCTAAGGTGATGCTGTATTCCCTTTCCAGATTTCATGAAAATGTTGATATATACTTATTATACAGTTCATTGTCCCAGGAAGATATCAATGATCTGGAACTTTTTCTGATTAATAAGTGTAAAGCAAGGCTACATCCGGTTTGTGCCTCTGGATTTTTTACCAACGTTCCTCTTTCCAGCCGGTATAAAAAGCCGGAATTGTATTACCGTATCCTGGCACCATATCTGCTTCCCACTGAACTTGACAGGGTTTTATATCTGGATGCGGATATTATTATCAATGGATCCCTGAATGAGTTTTACAATCAGAGCTTTGAAAATAATTATGCCGCAGCTGTCAGAGACCGGTTTGAAAACATCGATAAAGTGGTTGCACTTAAAGAAAAGCTTGGGCTAAAAAAAGAAGATTCGTATTTTAATTCAGGAGTCATGCTGTTTAATCTGGCACTGTTTCGAAAAGAGATTAAGCTTGAAGATATTATGGCACTGATTGAAGAGAAGAGGGAAGCTTTGCGTTATTTTGATCAGGATGTGTTAAACTGCCTTTTAAAGAATCATATAAAGCTTTGCAGCCAGGAATATAATACCCAGACTTATCCCTTTGACCAATGCAGTCTCTCCGATATAAAAGATACTGCAGTTGTCATTCATTATACCGGACTCCCTAAACCTTGGAGTTCGGAATACAATGGTACACTGGACTATCTATATTGGAAAAATTCATTGAATGCCGGATTCACCCAGGATTATCAGGATTATTGGGAGAAAAAATTTGGCAGTCAGGAAGTAGAACAAAGTCAGAAGTAAAAAACGGGCAGATTATCGGAGTTTTCCGGTTAAATCTGCCCATTCTATATTAAATTCAGCTATTTATCATTATTATTTCCCATAAACTTTCCATTCAAGTATCCCGGTTGAGCTGGTTCCTTTTGATTCCATTACAATGGAAATTGCCCTTGTATTTACCGGAGTAAAAGTAGTTGTATTATATTGGTTAATTTTTGTTCCAAGGCCTCTGGCATTTTCCACTTCCTGCCATGCATTGCCATCCCAGTAATAGATGTGGCAGGAAGCTGGGACATCGATTCCCTGACCGTCTTTAAACCAATAGATATCACAGCCTGTAATGGTATGATTTTCATTAAATGTGTACTGAACCCATTGTGAACCGGTTTCTGGCCAGTTACCGTATACAGCGCCGCTCCGGTCGTTTGAACTGGAAGGATCAATTCCATCATTTAATGCAGTTATCGTTTCCCAATCGGATACATAAGAGGCTGTGGCAGAAGCTAGTCCGGCGATGTTTTTTAACTGTGGTTCCGGATCAGGATCAGGAATCTGACTGGAGGCCGATTGAACAAATGTCATTTCCTTACCTGAATTACTGATTTGAGATAATTCCAAACCAGATTCCCATTGATTCCACCATTTGGAATCAGGAGTTGTGGTGCTGGTAAAGGAATCTCTGTAACCTGCACGGAATAAATCTCCCCGGTTTCCTCCGTTTATATTTCTTTCCATATCATATTTTCCGTCTGCCTGTTCAAGGGATACTAAATAATGGCTGCCGGATGTCATTTCATTTTTAGAATTATTCCCTTTTTCATCTACGTGCCAGTTGCCTGACCACTTATAACAATAGGAATTTCCATTTCCATCAGCTGCAGCAGTAAATTTTGTATCAGCTCCATATTCATTCATGCTCATGGGAAGGTTCCAGCGGGATATAATATTTCTACAGTATGGATCTGGCGGAACTGGATTCTTTTCATTTAATACGGTACTCATCAGGCTGTATGCTCCAGTACCCTGTGAATCTCCATCATAATCATAAAGATCAGGATATCCGTAAATCATATGACCGCTCTCGTGACATATTGTGTAGAGAGACATATCACTTCCGATACTGGACATCTCGTATTTCTGGATTTTAACACCACTGATATAGTCGGACTTTGGATACCAGGACTGATGGGGCCATAATCCTTTTGCCCATCCTGCATCCGGAGTGCCTGCATAAAGAAGATTAACTGCTTTTAAATAACCTCTGGAATCTGTGGTAAGTGAGGAAAGATTAATACCAGATGATTTAAGCCACTGAAATGTTTCTTCTGCAAGCTCGTCTGATTTGGCATAGGAACCAGTTTGTTCATAAATATCATCGTAATAGGATTTTGGATGCTTTGCTGTATAAAATCCGATTAATTTATTGGTATAAGTAACTTTTCCCCCCCCGAGACATCGTAATAATAATCTTTAACAGATCCATTGTTGTTAAAACCTGTGTAGCCTGTTTCGTTAAAGAAACGCTCTATTTCTGATTCAGGAATATCACTCTTTACATCTGGAAAATCCACTAAGATTGTCAGGCCTGTAACGTCTCCGGAAGCTTTTATTTTTGAATCGAGAAGGCCTCTTTCAAAATCGTTATCGGATTCAGGAGCATTTTTTAAATCAGTTCCATGCAGTCTTTTTCTTACTTCATCAACTTTCTGACGAACTGCTTCATTTTTAATTTTTACATGTTTTTTCAGGCTTGTGATTCCCTGTTGGTCTTCGCCCCCAGAGCTTGTATTTCCCCGGTTTTGAATTCCTTTGTAAACAATTCCTGATGATATGTATTCGGTCTGATCCTCATTTAATTTTGCATAACAGATCCAGCCATTGTCGTCACGGCAAAGAGTATACCCTTCAGGAGTCTCGATCTGCTGGAAATATTCATCCCCTGTGGCATTTACTAAAACTTTATTGCCGTCCGGCTGGATTAACTCAAACTGTTTATTGACATATGGTGCCGCCAAAACATTGAAACTCATCATTGCAAGCATTGCAGCTGCAGTAATTCCTGTTGTTAAAAATTTAATCTTTTTGTGCATTGTTAATTCCTTTCGTTTTTATCATTTGCTTTTCATACCCCTGTTACATTTGTTTCGGATCAATTTGGTTTATTATTGTAAACTCCACATAGGAACCACCTCCTTTCCTTCATAAATTATTTATCGTAATTATTTTCGTACGCATAACATGTGTCAGTAAATATTGAGAATTATTAATTATTGTTAATAATATAGCTAAAAATAAAATAAAAGTAGAACAATTAAAGAAAACAGGCCGATTTATTAAAGATCGGTCTGTTTTCTTTAATTTTCAGATTGTTATTACAATCATTATTTACACTTGTTTCCAAATCATGTATCATATTAATAAGTGTGGTTGTCAGAGGATCCTGAGTTCACAATTGATTGAACGTATGCCAGCATTTCCAGTTTTGACTGGATTGTTTCTGCATGATCAACCATATGCTGCTGTTCTCCGGCAGGGAAAAAAAGTAATTCATCGCCTGAAATTCTTCCAGTGCTAGCCCGAAGCCTAAAGGCAATTCAATACCCTGAGTGTATTTTTTCATAAAGACCTCCTTGTATTTTATAAAACAGATTATTTGTTATTATTGTATTTTTTAAAGTAACTATTCGGGAATAAGAAATAATTATAAAACCGGTTCATTTGAGGAATCATTATAAACAAATATTAATCTCATAAAAACAGGAGGAGCTGAAATGTTATTTTTCGCTGTGCTTTTTTATTACATTAGCTTTAATCTTTTATACCTTGGGAGTGTTCGGTGAAAAGCTGCAAAAGATTTTAAAACCATGGCATCTCGTTGCTTTCTGGGCCGGGTTTGTCTGTGATACTACGGGAACATCATTAATGAGCCGTCTTGCAGTGGGACAGAGTGCCATTAATTTTCATTCAGTAACCGGAATTGCGGCAATCTTACTTATGCTTATCCATGCGGTCTGGGCAACGGTGGTTCTAATACGAAATAATAAAGATATGATGGCTGGATTTCATAAATTCAGCCTGTTTGTATGGCTGATCTGGCTGATACCTTATTTCTCAGGTATGCTTGCCCATATGATCAGGTAGCAGAAATGGAGGTACAATGATACTCAGTGCCAGCCGCCGGACTGATATTCCGGCTTTCTATTCTGACTGGCTGTTAAATCGTTTAAAAGAAGGGTATGTCCTGGTTCCCAATCCAAGAAATCCTTCTCATTACAGCCGGATACAGCTAAGCCCACAGACCGTGGACTGTATTGTATTCTGGACTAAAAATCCCAAAGAAATGATATCTAAGCTTGACGTAATATCCGCTTTGGGATATGATTATATCCAGTTTACCCTTACTCCTTATGGAAGAGATGTAGAGGAATATTTACCGGATAAAAAAGATCTGATTGAGGTTTTTTTAAAGTTAAGCGCTAAAATTGGTTCCAATCGCGTTATCTGGCGCTATGATCCTGTGGTATTCACCGACAGGATGAATGTGGAATACCATTTAGATTGTTTTGAAAAAATGGCAGGTTTATTGGAAGGCAGCACAAACCGATGTATTTTCAGTTTCCTTGATTTTTATGCCAGACTGAAAACCCAATTGCAAAATCTGGGAGTCCGTGACATACAGGAAGAGGACATGTTAAGGATTGGGGAAGGATTTTCAAAAAGTGCAAAAAAGCATGGAATCCAATTATCCACATGCTGTGAATCTGTTGATTTAAGCCGGTTCGGGATCAGCCATGCTTCCTGCATTGACGGGGACTTAATTGAAGAACTGACTGGCTGCAGCCTTCGCAAAAAAGAAGGATAACGGACAGCGTCCCGGATGTGGCTGTATGGAAAGTGTGGACATCGGCAGCTATGACAGCTGTGGAAATGGCTGCAAGTACTGCTATGGAGTTTATTCAAGAGAACGAGCCCGTGTAAACCGGGAGAATCATGATCCCAAATCCCCGGTTTTGTTCGGATCAGTTCCTCAGGATGCAGTGATAACAGAAAGACCCGTCAAGTCCTTAAAGGATGGGCAGATGGATTTCTTCCATCTCATTTAACATTTAATTGACAGACATATCTATTACATTCGTTGAGTTAACAACTATCTGAAATTTTCTGACATTAAAATCATAAGACGAATGCAGCAAAATATATATTAAATAGGGCTGATTACCAGAAAGACAAGCTGGAAATCGGCCTTGGAACCTGAATTGAATTGGAAGGGGGTTTCAGATTCTGATCGACAGAAAACGAATAGCCGGAAAAAAATTCAGAATGCTGTCACTGAGCAGTAAATTTACGTTGCTGATTCTTGGTGTTTTAATGGTACCCATTGGAATTTTTATTCTGCTGTTTTTTCACAATATGGAAGCGTCCTTATACAAGGATGGACAAACACAGATGATTTATGAACTGGATAAAAGCTGCCAGAATGCAGAGCAGATTGCAGTAAACTGTAAATTATCCTCTGAGATTATTGTAAATAATGAATCAATCAATGATTTCTTAAATCAGATTGCGTCTGATAAAAAATTTAGTTTTATGGACATTCTGGACTTTTACGGAAAGAGATCAGCGGGGTGCAGAAGATTGTCAAAAGCAATCCCTATATTTATAAGCTGCGAATATTTGTCAACTCCAATACCGTGAAGGAGATTATTCCTCTTCTCTACAAAGAAGATAAAATTGCTGACTTAAAATGGGGCAAAGACGGGGTACCGCCTACAGGAACCTGGTGCTTTGATTATGAGGACGCTTTGGGCGGGGCGGATGATCAGGATCATATTCCCAGAATTGCATCCCTCATAACAAGGCTCAATGATTACCGGTACGGACGATATGGCATTGTGGAATCTGCGGTAACCATGGAAAATATGTTTCCTGATCTCTATCATTCAACCGTGACAGACAGAACCTGCTTTATCGATTCGGCCGGTATTATATACAGCAGTCAACAGCTTTCCCCTCTGTGGGAAAAGCAAAAAGAAGATATGATGGATTTTATACATAGTCTGGAAGAATCAGACTCGCTTTCAAACGGTGCAGTCAGCAAAAGGACAGAAATTGGGGGAGAAGAGGTTTTAGCCGGCTGCGTGAAAATTAAATCCATTCAGGGATACTTAATCCGGATTGTCTCCACGAAAAATGAAAAAATGGCGCTTCGTACTTCGAAACTACAGTTTTCTCTTTTATGGATTATGATCCTCATCGTACTGTTTTTTATTTTCCAATAAGCAGGTAACTCATATATTAAGGCAATTTTTCGAGATCTACGATACGGTTTATCAGGTACAGAAGGGAGATTTAAAGGTAAGAGTCAAGAATATGAGCCGGGATGAATTCGGAGAACTGGGAATTGAGTTGAATACCATGCTGGACCGGATACAGAAGCTGATGGATGAAACCCTGCACCGTGAGCTCCTTGTGAAAGATGCCCAGATTAAGGCATTGCAGAATCAGATCAATAATCATTTTATTTACAATGTATTGGAATCAATCAAAATGATGGCGGAAATTGATGAAAAATATGAGATTGCAGATACTGTAGCTTCCTTTGGCGAGCTATTGCGTTACAGCATGCGGTGGAAATCAGGCTACGTTATGGTGGAAGCAGAAATTGATCAGATCCGGAATTATCTGGCGCTTGTGAATTTGTGGTATGACGATGAAATAGGCTTAAGTATGGAACTTCCCCAGGAAATTCTGTGTCAGGAAATACCCAAGATGTCACTGCAGCCCATTGTTGAGAATGCAATTGGCCACGGGATGCGGGAATTTACAGAAGATACCTGCATCTATATGAAAGGAGAAATTATTGAAGATATCTGCTATATCCACATCACAGATTATGGGTGCGGGCTGGAAGAAACAGAACTGGAAAAACTGCGCAAGCGGCTGAGCGGAGAGATAGAAGATACATCCGGGCAGGAAAATGGAATTGGATTAAAGAATGTTCATGACAGGTTACAAATTGGCTTTGGTCCGGATTATGGAATTGTTATTGATTCCAGAAAGCATACTTTTACAGAGGTCACGGTAAAAATTCCATATCAGAAAAGAAAGAAGGGGATCACATGAATCATGTGCTGATTGCAGAAGATTGTAAAATTATAAGAAAAGGAATCTCTGCCATGATTGCCCGGTGTCAGGTTCCGATTAACCAGATTATAGAATGTAAAAATGGTCTGGAGGCACTGGAGATTATCCGGAACATGCCCATTGATGTTCTCATTACAGATATTCGCATGCCGGATATGGATGGAATCACGTTGGTGAAAGAACTTCAGAAAAGCCAGTACATACCAAGAATTGTTGCAATCAGTGGATATGATGATTTTTCCTGCGCTGTTGATTTGCTAAGATGCGGAGCCAGAGAATATCTGCTAAAGCCAGTGAAGCGGGAAGAACTGAATTCCATTATGATGAAGCTGGAGGAGGAGATACAGAAGGAGCAGTCTGAAAAACGGGCAAAGAGGGCGTTGTGTTACAGTCAGATAAGGCGAATTCTTTTATCTGAAAACATTACCAGAGAAGAGATGAAAGAGGCAGAGCGGTTAAACTGGTTTAATGAGGAAGCCTATTCAGTAGTAATAAGCAGCGGGACTTTTAATGAGGTGGATGATACACGGATATTTACGTTCCCTGATGTGGAGGGGTGCCAGGTGACCTTAATGGCGGAAAAAGAAGTGAAAGATTTTATTTTAAACAGGGATGGCAGCTCAGACTTTGGAGTCAGCGATCCCTTTCAGGGAGTTTTAAATTTAAGGAAAGCGTATGAAGAAGCCAGACAGCGGAGAATCCGTGGTTTTTGTATGCAGGAAAGAGATGGGATAACCAGTAAAAACTGCCTGATGCCCCAAAATGAGATGGAATGTTTTGTTCAACGGATCGGAACCCAGAAAAACAGTAAAAATGAAGCCCTTCTTCTGGAACTTGCAGACAGAGTGAAAAAAGGAGAAGTGGAAGGATTACAGTTTCAGGATTTTATGAGCCACATTATTATGAGAGTCAGAGAATTTTACGGCAGAATCCTGGCAGAGGAAGAGATATCTCTGGAAAAACTCTGCCATATGCTGGAATTTAACAACATTGATGAGTACTGCACGGAAATCAGGCGGGTGTTTTCCTGTATCAATGAACGGGTTCTTCGTGAAAATGATGATTATAAAAGCCGCTTAAAGGTGGAAGAAGCACTGGCCTATATGAATGAGAATTATTCCAGAAATATTAACATGGCCATGGTCTCCAATTACGTATCCATGAATTACACCGTATTTTCCATTGCTTTTAAGGAATATACCGGTGATAATTTTGTTAATTATTTACGAAAGATCCGTATGAATGAAGCAAAGCGGCTTCTGGCAGAAACTGATTTTAAGATCGGCGAGATTGGACAGATGACAGGGTATGAAGATCCCAAGCATTTTATGAAGTCTTTTAAGTGGGTGGCTGGTATTACTCCCAGTGAGTTTCGGAAAAATTTAAGAGTGAAGGATGGGAAAACTGAAAATATTACACCAAAAACGAAAATAGTAACATTTTAATTAAACCTTTTAACATTTACAATAGAATTGTAGCAGATAATAGCCCCAGGTCAGAGGATCTGGGAGATCATTGGGCGGAGGTTTATGAATGAGAAAGAGACTTAACAAGTGGACTGCGCTGCTTACTGTTGGCGCAATGACTATGACCCTTCTTTCCGGATGCCAGAAAGCAGCATCCACGAATGAAACCGGGCAGACAAGCAAGGCTGAGGAGACAACACAGACTACTGCACAGACGACAACGGCGGAAGAAAAAAAGGATTCGGCAGATGCCGGTTCCACACCAAGGAATGAAACTCTTTATTTCAACGGACAGCAGTGGGGGACAATTAATGACTGGAATCCGTTAAGCTCTAATTCAAACAATGCAATGGCAATCACACAGCAGGATAATGCAAGGACAATCGTATATGAGACTCTCTTCATGTATAACATGCTGGACGGTAAACTTTATGGACTTTTAGGAAAGGATTATTCCTGGAACGATACACAGACAGAGCTGACCATAACCTTAAACCCGGATGCCAAATGGAGTGATCAGACTCCGGTTACCGCGCAGGATGTTGCATACACCTTTGACTGCCATAAAAATACGCCACTGCACAGGGCAGTGATTATTCCAATTACATTGATTCAGTTGTAGCGAAAGACGATCATACCGTAATATTTAAGGCAAAGTTGGATGACAAAGGTCTCCCAGTGAATCCCTTAAAGGTAGTGGAATATGTTCCGAAAATTTATGTTATGCAGAAGGCCTACCTACAAAAAGTAGAACAGCGTAATGGCAACGATGCAGACAAAATCAAACAGGACCGTATGGATGATTTCGTTGCTTCCGGACCTTATAAATCCTATTACAATGACGACCAGAAGGTTGTTTTTTGTAAGAGATGATAATTATTGGGGAAAAGCCCTGTGGGGAAAACTTCCTGCACCAAAATATCTTACCCACGTAATTTATGAGAATAATGCCGCAGGAGATACTGCGTTTAAATCTGGAGAGGTTGATGTTTCCCAGCAGTTCATTACCAATGTGCAGAAACTTTGGGAACAGGACGGTCTGCCAATCTCTACCTATATTGATGAGGCACCTTACGGCGTCTGTGCCACCATGCCAACCGCTTTCTTTAATGTGGAGAAACCAGGACTTGACCGGAAAGAAGTAAGAAAAGCCATTGCCATGGCAGTTGATTATGATCAGATCATCGCTTCCGCCATGTCCAATCAGTCTCCAAGCTTTAAAGATGTGCCACGTTCCATTATGAACCCGACTTCAGGGGAACAGGCTCTTGTGAATCAGGATGCGTTAAAGGATTATCAGTTTACAGGCAATGATGTGGAAGGCGCAAAAGCACTCCTAGACAAGGCTGGAATTGTGGATAAAGATGGAGACGGAATCCGTGAAATTGACGGCAAGAATCTTACCTTTAAAGCAGAATGTCCGGATGGCTGGACAGACTGGAATGCCTCCTTGGAAATCGTTGCAGCAGCAGGAAGCAAAATCGGAATCGGAATTGAGACTTATTTCCCGGATGCCAATACCTTCTATGACGATATGACGACCAGAAAGTTTGATATCTGTATGTGGAATCCGCCTGCAGCTTCAGTTGCCAACCCATGGGGCAGAGCTATGGCCTTTATGTCAACCGATTACGCTAATCTTAAGGTAAACTGGACCGGCAACTACGGCGGTTATATCAATGAGGATGCAAACAATCTGTTAAAGAAGATCCCGTTAGAGACCAATAAAGATACATTGAAAGAGTATTATACAGAACTGAGCAGAATTTACTTAGATGAGGTTCCTTCCTTCTCCCTGATGTACAGACCTATGCTGTTTCACGCAGTGAATGAAAGTGTATGGACTGGATTCCCACAGCTTGATGACGGTGACAACATTCCTCCGACAGACTGTACCGATGGTTATGGAATCGCAGCTCTTTATAAACTGGTAAATGTAAAATAAGAGGAATTACAAAAGGGGTGAGACTTTGATGGGATATAAAAAATATTATACCAATAAAATCATCTGGTATCTGATAACTCTGGCAATTGCTGTGGTGCTGAATTTCATTCTGCCCAGACTGATGCCAGGTGATCCGGTCTCAGCCATTGCGGCCAGGGCGGTAGACGGTATGACCGATTCTACCGCAATCCAGGCCGTATATGAGGACTATGCGGAAATTCGGTGTCAATCTGCCTATGAGCACGCAGTTTCTTATTTTCATAAAGAATGCTTTGAGAGGAGATTTTGGAGTTTCCTTCAGCCAGTATCCCAGAACCGTTGGGAATATTATTGCTTCATCCGTATGGTGGACCGTCTGTCTTCAGCTTCCTGCAATTTTGCTTGGCTGGATTCTTGGTAATGTCCTTGGAGCGGTTTCTGCCTATAAGAAGGGTATATTTGATAAGGGGATACTTCCTGTATTTTTATTTATGAGCAATGTACCGGCTTTTGGTATGGCGACTGTTCTCCTTTATGTATTTTCACTGAAGCTGGGTCTTGCTCCTTCCAGCGGAGGCTATGGTTTTGATTTAATTCCCAGCGCAAGCATTACATTTTTCCGTTCTGTTCTGGCTCATTACCAGCTCCCATTCTGGTCTGTTGTTCTCATAACGGTAGGTGGTCAGGCGATCGGAATGCGTTCCATGTCAATCTATGAATTAAATGCAGATTACGTAAAATACAGCCGCTTTATGGGTATTAAAGACAGAAAAATTGTTGGATATGTATTTCGCAATGCCATGCTTCCCCAGATCACAGGTCTTGCCATGTCCATTGGAACCATGATCGGAGGGGCGCTGGTTGCAGAAATTATCTTCAGCTATCCCGGTCTTGGAACCACACTGCTGGCTGCTGTCAAAGGAAGGGATTACCCCTTAATATCAGCCTGTACATTGATTATTACAATCATGGTATTACTGGCTAATTTATTTGTGGAGCTGATTTACGGTGTCATTGATCCCAGGATCAAGGCAGCACAGCAGGATTAGGAGGGCGAGTGATGAAAAACCAGATCAGACAGATTTTCCATTCCCCTAAATTTACAGTGGGATTTATCATATTTGCAGCATTGCTTGTGTTAACTATTTTTTATCCTTTGATTGTGACCAATGATCCTTTGGAGATGGTTGGGCAGGGAAACTTTTTTAAGCCGGGAACCTATATTTCAGTCTCGGAAGCAGTAAATACAAATCCATATACTTTGAATTTAAATGCGTCCTCCAGCAGGCTTGAGCAGAATTTAAGCATGGAGGAACGTATGGCCATGGCTGACTGGCTGAATCAGTTCGCGGGCATTTCTTCAAAGGAGATGGATGTAACGGATGCCGGTGGGCTTGTTTCACTGTGGAAAGACCATTATGATTCTTCCAGTGAGCAAAAAGGTCTTATCGCTGCCAGAAAAAAGTATTTCAGCCGTCTAGACAAAAAAGATTACAGGACTGCTTGAGGACAGAGATGTTCTTCTGGCTGAAAAGAATCAGGAGACGGGGGAAGTATCGGTGAAAAAGACCATACCATCCACCTCTTATGTCAATGTTAAGGATGTAGGAAGCAGACGGGTATTCATACTGGGGACAGATAATTTCGGACGTGATGTATTGACAGAGCTGGTGGCAGCCATTAAAACCTCTTTAAAAATAGGATTTATTGCAGGACTGATTGCCACGACCATTGGACTTTCTCTGGGGCTGATTGCAGGGTATCTGGGGGGAATCATCGATGACTTTATTTTGTTTATCACCAATCTGTTTACTGTAATTCCCAGCTTTATTCTTCTTATTCTCATTTCCTACAGCATAGGTAAAAATGCCAGAGGGGTGATGATGGTGGCATTTATAATCGGACTTACCTCATGGACCTGGACTACCAGATCGGTTCGTTCCCAGGTGATTTCTCTTCGAAACAGAGATCACGTGAATCTGTCGAAGCTTTCCGGGCATAGTCTGTTTCGGATTATTCTGACTGATATTCTTCCATACATAGCATCTTACGTTGTAATGGCACTGATTTTACAGATTTCCTCCCGGGATTCTTGCAGAGGCACAGTTATCCATGATCGGGCTTGGCCCTGCTACAACGACGGTATCCACTCTTGGTCTTATGATGAACTGGGCGATGTCTTACAGTGCACATCTGAATGGGGACTGGTGGGCTTATTTTCCTGTCATCATTTCCATCGCACTGATTTCATTTTCCTTAAATCTGATGAATACGGGCCTGGATCAGATATTTAATCCGCAGTTAAGAGAGTGAGGAGGATAAAACGTGGGAAAGACAATGCTGGAAGTAGATCACTTAAAAACAAAATATATTACCAGATTCGGGGAAAATGTCTTTGCAGTTGACGGAGTATCGCTTAAAATAGAAGAAGGGAAATCTCTTGGAATCGCAGGGGAATCAGGCTGTGGAAAATCCACACTGGCACTGAGCTTAATGGGGTATTATTTTGCCCCCCTTCACTATCAGAGCGGGACCATAAAGGTGGATGGAGTGGATATAACCGGTATGAAGCCGGATGAGATTCGTAAGAAGGTACTTGGCAATGAAATAGCTTATATCCCTCAGGCTGCCATGAATGCCTTAAACCCCACACAAAAGATTATTTCTTTTATCGAAGATGTCATACGGGCTCATGACCCTGGTGCTTCGAAAAAAGAGATTTATGATCTTGCAAGGGAGCGGTTCGAAATTCTGGGACTGCCGGAAAGCGTCTTAAAGAAACATGCAGTGGAACTGTCCGGAGGCATGAGGCAAAGGACCGTTATCGCCATATCCACTATTTTATCACCCAAAGTACTGATTGCAGATGAACCTTCCTCTGCTCTTGATGTGACTTCCCAGAAGATGGTAATCAAGATGCTTCGGAACTTAATGGAAAAAGGCTTTATTAAATCCATGATATTCATTACCCATGAGCTTCCTCTCCTTTATAATGTTACGGATGAGATCATGGTGATGTATGCGGGGCAGATCGTGGAGCATGCAACTGCAAAGGAAATGGTTTTTGATCCTCTCCACCCATATTCCAAAGGCCTGATGGGTTCCATCCTGGTTCCGGAGAAGGGGGCAAGAGATGCCAAGCTGACTGCCATACCCGGCACTCCGCCTAATTTAAAAAACCCACCCAAAGGCTGCCGGTTTGCTGATCGCTGCCGCTATGCCAAGCCTGCCTGTATGCTTCACCCTATTGCAGAAAGCCGCCTGGAGGACGGCCGGATGTACCGATGCTATCTGGAAGAAAAGGAATTAAGGGAGGTATATCAGGATGAGTGAAGAAAAAAAGCCAGTACAGAACAGTTCCTGTTTAAGCGGAACTGGTGTGACAAAGGTCTTTGGAATGGGTAAGGATAAAACAGTGGCGGTGGATCATGTGGATTTTCAGTTTCGGGAAGGTGAGATCGTATCTATCGTGGGTGAGAGCGGTTCAGGGAAGACAACTCTATCTAAGATGCTGTTGGGATTAATCAGTGTCACAGAGGGGGAGATTTGCTTTCAGGGAAAGCCCCGTGATATTAAAGGTTATCATAAGAAGAAAGAGTACTGGAAGGGAATTCAGGCGATTTTTCAGGATCCGTTTTCCTCCTTCAATGTATTTTATAAAATTGATCAGGTGCTTTTAGACTGCATTAAAATGAGAGGCGGCGCCAGACTCCCTTATGAGAAAAAGGTGGAGATGATGACGGAAGCCTGCCGTTTTGTTAATCTGAAATTTGAAGAGCTGACCAACAAATATCCCTTTGAGCTTTCCGGAGGTCAGATGCAGCGGCTGATGATTGCAAGGATCTTTCTTTTAAAGCCGGCGATTCTGCTGGCAGATGAGCCCACCTCCATGATTGATGCCTGTTCCAGAGCCACCATACTGGATATGCTGTTAAAGCTGAGAGATGAGACCAACATGACCATTATTTTCATCACTCATGATATCGGGCTTGCTTTTTACATTTCTGATTCCATCTACATAATGGAACATGGAAAATTTGTGGAATCAGGAACAGCAGAAGCTGTGATTCTAAATCCCAAGGCGGCTTATACAAAACGCCTTATTAATGATGTACCCAAAATTCATGAAGAGTGGGACTTATCGACGGTCTGACTGCGGATTGAAAGGAGAATGTATGAAAAAAAGGGTAATAGACAAAGCATTTGTAATGCGGATTGCTTCAGAAGAAACCTGGTACTCGGCAACGGTGCCTGGAAGCGTGTATGGTGATCTTCTGGCCAATGGAGTGATAGAAGATCCTTACTGGCGGGACAATGAGTTAAAAGCGCTGGAGCTGATGAAAGAAGATTTTGAATATGTGGGTGTTTTTGACGGAGATGACGAGATATTAAAGCAGGAAAAAGTATACCTTCACTTTATGGGACTTGATACTCTGGCGGACATCTATTTAAATAACACCCCCCTTGGCAGTGTAAATAACATGCACCGCCAATGGGAATTTGAAGTAACAGATATAATAAAGCGGACAGAAAATAAGCTTCGGTTGGTATTCCATTCTCCCACCAGGTTTATTGAAAAAGAATATGAAAAGGATAGGATCGGAGGTTCCGAGGATGCCATGCGGGGCTTTTCAAAGCTGAGAAAGGCGCATTGCATGTTTGGCTGGGACTGGGGTCCCAGACTTCCGGATGCCGGTATCTGGCGGGATATTTTCCTGGCTGGTGTAACCGGCGCCAGTTTTAACAGTGTTTCGGTCAGCCAGCGCCATGAACCGGAAGGGGTTTATTTAAATTTTAAGGTTTTAGTCGGCCGAACTGGCGATAACCGTCTGCTTGATTGGGAGAAAGATAACGAAGAGCTTCTGAAAGACGGTTATACTTTGAGCATTACAGTCACAGACCTGGCAGATAAGAACCAAAAGAAGGTTCATACGTTTGGCGGAAAGCCAGAAGAGATTCTCATTGAAAACCCCAGACTTTGGTGGCCCAATGGGTATGGAGAGCAGAATCTTTATTCTGTACTGGTCCGGCTTTTGAAAAATGAGGAAGAGGTCGATACCTGGGAAAAGAGGATCGGTCTTCGTACGCTTACCGTGAAAAGAACAAAGGATGAGTTTGGCGAATCCTTTGCACATGAGGTTAACGGAGTCAGCTTTTTTGCCATGGGAGCTGATTACATTCCTGAGGACTGTATTTTAGGCAGATGCAGTGAGATGAGAACAAGGCAGCTTCTGACCCAGTGCAAGGAAGCGAATTTTAATGTAATCCGGGTCTGGGGAGGTGGTCATTATCCCTTTGATGGGTTTTGGGATATCTGCGATGAACTGGGACTGGTGGTGTGGCAGGATTTCATGTTTGCCTGCGCACTTTATGATCTGACAGAGGAATTTGAGGAGAACGTCCGAAGGGAATTAATTGATAATATCCGGAGAATCCGCAGTCACCCAAGTCTGGGACTCTGGTGCGGCAACAATGAGATGGAGATGTTTACGGATACAGAACTCTGGGGATGTACTCCCAGACAGAAAGCCGATTATATTAAGCTCTATGAATATATAATACCGAAAATATTAAAGGAAGAAGATCCATATACTTTTTACTGGCCTGCCAGCCCCTCATCAGGAGGAAGTTTTGACAACCCCAACGATGAAAATCGGGGAGATGTCCATTACTGGGACGTATGGCATGGAAACAAGCCTATTACAGAGTACCGCAAATTTTATTTCCGGTACGTTTCAGAATTTGGTTTCCAGTCATTTCCATCCATAAAGACAGTGGAGACTTTTACGGAAAAAGAGGACAGAAATATCTTTTCCTATGTCATGGAAAAGCATCAGCGCAATTCCACAGCAAACGGAAAAATAATGAACTATATGGAGCAGACCTTTTTATATCCCAGTGATTTTGATACCCTTCTTTATGCTTCCCAGCTTTTGCAGGCAGAGGCCATGCGCTATGGAGTGGAGCACTTTAGAAGAAACCGGGGGCGCTGTATGGGAGCGATTGTCTGGCAGCTTAATGACTGCTGGCCTGTAGCTTCGTGGTCGTCCATCGATTATTATGGAAGATGGAAAGCGCTTCATTACTATGAGAAGCGGTTTTTTGCCCCTCTTATGATTTCCTGTGAGGAAGAGGGAATACTTACCCAGGACACCAATCCCAACGCCCAGCCTTATGAGGTAATTAAATCCATACGACTGTGCGTGGCAAATGAAACCCGAAGGGATGAAACGGTAACTGCTGTATGGGAATTGAGAAAAAACACCGGAGAGATAGTGAAAAGCGGGCGAAAAGAGTGTGTAGTTCCAAAGCTTTCCTCTCTGTGGCTTGAAAAGGTTTCAATGCAGGATGCCAGTCTTTATGAGGATTATGTCAGCTATAAACTGGTACAGGGGGGAGAAATCCTGTCCCAGGGAACAGTTTTATTCTGTCCACCCAAACACTATCGTTTTATTGATCCCCAGCTGACCGTACGGTCAGACGGAGAATATCTGATCGTGGAGGCAAAGGCTTATGCCCGCTCTGTAGAAATCCGTAATAAAGAGGATAATCTTCTGTTAAGCGATAATTTCTTTGATATGAATCCGGGAGAAAGAAAAGTCAGGGTTCTAAAAGGTCTTCCAGAGGAGTTAACTGTGAGAAGTGTTTATAACATCCGATAATATAAATGAAAAGAAGGGATAGATAAAATGGATATAAAAAAATTGGTTGGGGAAATGACATTGGAGGAAAAAGCGGGACTGTGTTCAGGTGCAGATTTCTGGCATACAAAGACAGTGAATCGGCTGAACGTTCCGGCCTCTATGGTGAGTGACGGCCCTCACGGGCTAAGAAAGCAGGATGAAAAAAGCGATCATTTAGGTGTCAATGACAGTATAAAAGCAGTCTGTTTTCCTACCGCATGCGCAACCGCTTCCTCTTTTGACCGGGAACTGCTTACAAGTCTTGGTGAGGCTTTGGGAGATGAGTGTCAGGCGGAGAATGTTAGTGTCATACTGGGACCGGCTGTTAACATTAAGCGTTCGCCTTTATGCGGCAGAAACTTTGAGTATTTTTCGGAAGACCCCTATCTTGCGGCTGAGATGGCAGGAAGCCATATTAAGGGCGTACAGAGTAAGGAGGTAGGTACCAGTTTAAAACATTTCCTTGCCAATAATCAGGAACACAGGCGCATGACCTCTGATTCTGTAGTGGATGAGAGAACACTTCGGGAAATTTACCTGGCTGCTTTTGAAGGGGCAGTAAAAAACTGGAAAGCCCTGGACTGTGATGTGTTCTTACAATAAAATAAATGGAACTTATGGTTCGGAAAACAGGCGTTATTTAACGGATATACTAAGAGATGAATGGGGATTTGACGGCTATGTTATGAGTGACTGGGGAGCGGTGAATGATCGTGTTGCCGGAGTAATTGCAGGGCTTGATTTAGAGATGCCTTCCTCAGGCGGAGTCAATGATGCATGTTTGGTGGAAGCAGTGAGAGAGGGACGGCTGATAGAAGAAGTTCTTGACCAGGCAGTCACCAGAATTCTGACCATTGTTGACCGATACCTAAAGAACCGGAAGCCGGAAACCGTATGGGATAAAGATGCCCATCACCAACTGGCGAGAAAGATGGAGGGAGAGTGTGCAGTACTCCTGAAAAATCAGGGAATACTTCCTCTTTCCGATTCCGATGAAGTGGCATTTATCGGCTATTTCGCAGCCCATCCCAGATACCAGGGAGGCGGCAGCTCTCACATTAATTCTACAAAGGTAGAGTCTGCTGTGGAGGCAGCCAAAGACAAGGGGGTAATCTATGCCCAGGGTTATGAAATCGATGGAGATCAGATGAATAATACCTTGCTAGAGGAAGCGGTTGAAGCGGCAAAGAAAGTAAAAACAGCTGTTATTTTTGCAGGTCTTCCCGAATCCTTTGAATCAGAGGGGTATGACAGAACTCATATGGCTATGCCGGAATGTCAGAATGCCTTAATTGAAGCAGTGGCTGCCGTTCAGCCCAATACCGTAGTGGTGCTTCACAATGGTTCACCAGTAGAGATGCCTTGGATTCATAAGGTAAAAGGAGTGCTGGAGGCATATTTGGGCGGTCAGGCAGTTGGCGGTGCAGTTGTGGACATTTTATACGGTCATGTAAACCCAAGCGGAAAACTGGCTGAGACATTTCCAATTAAGCTGGAAGATAATCCGTCCTATCTTTATTATGGCGGAGAAAAGGATCGGGCAGAATACCGGGAAGGAGTATTTGTAGGATACCGGTATTATGATAAAAAGAAGATGGAAGTGCTGTTTCCATTTGGCCATGGACTAAGCTATACCACTTTTGAATACAGCAATATGAAAGCTGATAAATCCGCCATGAAAGATGATGAAACTGTGACCGTTTCTCTTGATGTCACCAATACAGGTAAGGTTAAGGGGAAAGAGGTTGTGCAGATTTACGTGGAAGCGCCGGATAGCTATGTAATCCGCCCGTTGAGAGAACTGCGTGAATTTGCAAAGGTTGAATTAGAGCCTGGAGAAACAAAAACAGTGGCTTTTACCCTTGGTAAACGGGCTTTTTCCTACTATCATGTGGAATTAAAAGACTGGTTTGCAGAAACGGGTACATATCTCATACATGCAGGATCTTCTTCCAGAGATCTTCGTCAGATAATAAGTGTGTACGTAGAATCTACAGTAAAGGAACCGGTTGTTTACGATTTAAACAGCATTATAGGCGACATTTTGTCAGATCCGGATGCGACAGAAATAATTACCCCCCTTATCGACCGTTATAAAAAAGGTAGTGCATTGGGGAATTCAGATGGAGATGCTGCAAAATCGGCAATAACACAGCAGATGGACGATGCCATGTTCCGTTATATGCCCCTTCGGCAGATATTAAGCTTTGCGCCGGATGTCATTTCTATAAAAGAACTGCAGGAATTAGTGGACCAGATTAATAAGAAATAATTAATAAGAAATGAGCGTTGATTGTTCTGTATGGACATTTCAGCGCTCTTTTTTGTGCTTATGGGATATTTTAATTGGCATTGAATTGTATGATTTGATTTGGTATGCTGATAATGATATAAGATTGTCAGCTTAAACGGAGGCTATATGGAAAACACGTTGTATATCAAAGATAATATGGATTCACCTAATTACGAAGTTTTTTATAAAGATAATATTCCTTCTGTGGATCATCCTCTCCATTACCATGATTTTCTTGAAATATATTACCATGCGGAAGGAGACTGCGATTATATCATTGACAGTAGGATCTATACCCTGAAACACGGAGATATTGTACTGATTAATAATCAGCGTTTACATCGGGCTGTGATAAAAGATATGACAAAACCATACAGGCGGTTTGTCTTATGGCTGGAATATAATTACCTGGAGACATTGCTGGGTGGAAAAATTGAATATAATACAATGATAGGAAAGGAGAGCAGAACAGAGATATTTCGTCTCCCCGGACAGCAGAGTGAAGAGATCGAATCCATTTTCAGAAAAATGTGCCGGGAGAGTGAAGCGGTGGATTTTGCAAGTTCCTATCTTCAGGAGAGTTATTTAAGCCAGCTTTTGTTGCTTTTTTGCCGATATAGCCAGAATTCTCAGTCAGTGGAAGAGACTACGTTTGAAAACGATGAGATGATTCAATCCATTATGGATTATATTGACCAGCATTATATGGAACCCATCACTCTGGATATGATAGCGCAGCATTTCTTTATGAATAAATATCATCTTATGAGAAAATTTAAAAAGCATACACGAATGACCATCATGGATTACTGCAAAAAGAGGCGGCTGATTATTGCAAGGAATTATCTGATGGAGGGTGCAAGAATACAGGATATCTATAAACTAAGCGGGTTTGATGATTATTCTAACTTTTTCCGGGCATTTAAATCTGCGTACCAAATGTCCCCCAGAGACTATAAGAACTATATGATTCAAAGTCATAACAGTACCATACAGCTGGCGGTGGACCGTGATCAGATTAATAAGAAACATTAAAGTCGGAAATTGTCAACATTTGCAATGTTCACGCCAGTTTTCGTTATTTATTCTGAATTCATAATGTTATAATTTATACAAGAGATTGTAATGGATCTCAGAGAAAAATGGCAATATGTACAATGAGAAGGAGGATTATTTATGAAAAAGGCTATTAGTTTTTTATTGGCTGGTGTAATGGCTGCATCCTTGACTGCCTGCTCCGGTTCCGTGAAAGAAACAACTCCTGCAAAACAGGAAGACACAAAAGCAGCAGAACAAACCAGTGAGAGCAAAGGAAGCGGGGAAAAAGTGGAGATTAGTTTCCTTGTAACAAAACCGGAAATTGTTCCCCAGTTTGAAGAGACTTTCAAACGTTACTCAGAGTCTCACCCTAATGTAACAATTACTGCAATTCCATTGTCAGGACAGACGATATACGAAAAACTCACATCCCTATATGCATCTGGGAATGCGCCTACGATCACTATGGTAGGAGGACCGGAATTTACATCATTTAAAGATAATTTCTTAGATATTACAGATACCGATTTTGCTAAAAAGGTTTATAGCTGGGCACAGGATAAGACGAAATCAGACGGAAAAGTTCTTGCTGTTCCAACAACCGCTGAAGGCATCGGCATTATGTATAACAAAAAAGTAATTGAGGCAGCGACTGGAAAAGAGTTTGATCCAGCTTCAATTAAATCAAGAAAAGATTTCGCCCAGCTTTTAGAAGAGATTTCAAAGACTGAGTATGCACCAGTTCAGATTACCAATAAGGATTGGCTGTTAGGTTCTCATCTGACTTCTGTTTTATACGGCGCTGTAAGTAAGAATTATGATGAGAGACAGGCTGTCATTGAAGCATGCCGCAAGGGAGAATACAATTTTGCTGACAGCCAGGTGTTTAACAACTGGATGGATACCTTTGATCTTCTCATGAAATATAATAAATACGCCAAGTCACCACTTGCCAATGCTTACGAGGATGACCAGTTAACAATGGCCAGTGATGAAGTTGCTTTCTGGCCTATCGGTAATTATATTTATCCAAACATTGTAGATATTAACCCGGATGCCCAGGTTGGACTGATGCCTTATCCAATGGGTGATGACGAAGCAGCTGTTGGAAATAAGGAAATTGTATTATCTTACTCCATGTTTGCCATTGACGCAAAGCAGTCCAAACCGGAACAGCAGGCAGCAGCCATCGATTTCTTTAACTGGCTGGTTACTTCCAAAGAAGGTCAGGATTCCTATGTCAACACTCTTATGTTTGTACCTATTTTTGAAGGCTTTGAGATACAGCCTGCCAATCCGGTAGCAAAGCAGATTGTTTCTTACATGGAACAGGGAAACACTCTGGAGAGAATGAGCGATTATTTCCCAGCTGGTGTCATGAATCAGTTTGGTGCAACCATGCAGCAATATCTGGATGGAAAAATAACCAGAGCCGATGTTGCCAATCAGTTTAAGGATAAATGGGTGGAATTCTCCAAGAAATAAAAGATGAAATGGGAGATATTATGTATAAAGAAAAATCAAATTTGAAAAGTTTTCAGGTTTTTGCTACATTTGGGTTAATCCCTCTGTTGGTTTTTGGTATCGTAGTACTCATCCCTTTCTTTTCCGGTCTGTTTTTATCGCTTACCAATTGGAATGGTTCCTTAGACGGCAAAATTGAGTTTATAGGAATCGGAAATTATATTTCAGCAGTCAGGGACCCCGCATTCTGGGGTTCCCTGGGTAAAACGTTTTATTATGTTTTCTTTGTTATGATCTTAACAAATACATCTGCTTTTTTATTCGGTTTGCTGGTAACCAGCGGTATGAAGGGACAGAATTTTTACAGAGCGGGGTATTTTACGCCTAATCTGATCGGTGGCGTAATTTTAGGATATATCTGGCAGTTCATCTTCTCCAGAGTATTTGTTTATTTTGGTACCAAGACCGGAATCCCATTTTTTGAAATCAGCTGGCTGACACAGCCTCACGCAGCTTTATGGGCGCTGATCCTGGTGGGTGTCTGGCAGAATGCTGGTTATATGATGTTAATTTATATTGCGGGCTTTGTTGGAATTGATAAAAGTCTGATTGAAGCGGCGCGGATGGATGGGGCGAGCCCTCTTCAGATGCTTCAGAAAATAAAAATACCCATGATGGTGCCGGCATTTACCATCACGCTGTTTCTCACTCTGAGAAAGGCATTTATGGTTTATGATGTGAACTTATCCCTGACAAAGGGCGGACCTTACAACACCACGGAGCTGATTTCCATGCATGTTTACAATGAAGCATTCTTAAACCAGAACATGGGTCCTGGTCAGGCAAAGGCATTTTTACTGTTTATACTGGTCGCTGTTATTGCGGTTGCCCAGGTAGCAGTTTTAAAGAAGAAGGAGGTTGATGCCATATGATGACACAAAGAAGAATCAACTCCCTGATAAAACAGTTGTTTGCTATTCTGTTTTTAGTTTTTATGCTTTTACCTTTCTTTCTTGTCCTGATTAATGCGTTAAAACCAAGAATTGAAATTATTAAGAACCCCATGGCACTTCCCCATGCCCTGTCACTGGCCAATTTTACAAAAGCCTGGGTGACCATGAAATTCGGAACGGTGCTGATGAACACTGCTTATATTACGGCATTTTCTCAGATTCTGCTGATTGTATTTGGTGCAATGCTTTCTTATATGCTGGTTCGCTGGGATTTTAAAGCCAACAAAATTATTTTTACAGTATTAATTTGCGCCATGATTATACCGTTTCAGTCATTAATGATTCCGTTTGTCAGTATTTTTGGAAAACTGGGACTTATGAACAGCCGGACAGCCCTGATATTTTTCTACATGGGCTTTGGTATGCCTATGACTACGTTTATGTATCACGGCTTTATGAAAGGGATATCAAGAGAGATGGAGGAAGCGGCGCTGATTGATGGCTGTTCTCATTTTTACTGCTTCTGGAAAATCGTATTTCCCAATTTAAAGCCAATTACAACCACAATATTAATTGTTAATATATTATGGATCTGGAATGATTTCCTTCTTCCTTCTTTAGTTCTCATCAAAGATAAGAACAGGACAATTCCCCTTTCCACATTCTATTTCTTTGGTGAATATACTGCGGAACTGGGACTGGCAATGGCTGCTTTAATTCTAAGTGTTTTGCCTGTTGTTGTAATTTATCTTTTCCTTCAGAAGCAGATTGTGACAGGGGTCATGGATGGGGCTATTAAATAATGGAGGTAAGCTGACTTGAATATATCGAACAAAATAATGCTGATAACCTATCCGGACAGCATTGGAGGAAATCTTGTTACATTAAGAAATGTACTGAAAGAATATTTTGAAGATGCCGTTGGAGGGATACATATTCTGCCCTTTTTTCCTTCCAGCGGAGACCGGGGATTTTCCCCCATTACGTATGAAACGGTAGAACCTGCTTTTGGAGACTGGGCTGATATTAAAAAATTGTCAGAATCATATTATCTCATGTGTGATGTGATGGTAAATCATGTTTCCAAAAGGAGTAAAGAATTTCTGGATTATCTTGAAAAAGGCGAAGCTTCCCCTTTTGCGGACATGTTCCTTGATTATGAGCAGTTCTGGGGAGAGGGAAGACCAGATGAACGGGATATCAGCCTGCTCTACCGGCGAAAGGATGGAGAGCCATACCAGAGTTTTGTCCGGGCAGATGGAAAGACTGTGAAGCTTTGGTGCACCTTTACCAATGAGCAGATTGATCTGGACCTTCGGACAGAGACAGCAAAGCAATACTTGAGAGAGAATTTCAATCATCTTGCCTTAAATGGCATCAGCATTATCCGCCTTGATGCACTTGGCTATGTGGTGAAAAAACGGGATACAAGCTGTTTCATGGTTGAACCGGATATCTGGAACGTGATTGATGAGATAACCGGGATGGCCGGTGACAGGGCATGGCTTCTGCCGGAAATCCATGATACATGGGAGACAGCTAAGAAGTTAGAGGAGCATCAAGTCTGGAGCTATGATTTTGTACTGCCGTTCCTGATGCTTCACTCTATCTACACCGGGGACACAAAAAAGCTGGCAGGCTGGCTGGAAGTAGCTCCCCGTACACAATTCACGGTTCTGGATACTCATGACGGAATTGGTGTATATGATGCCTATGACTGGGTTAATGAAGAGGAAGCAGCCGAATTAATTGAACGGATCGAAGACCGCTTAAGCTATCAGTTTAAGCCGCTGAACCCGGAGAAGAAACGGTTTAAAAAGGCATATCAGCTTTACGCAACCTACTTTTCAGCGCTTCATGAAAACGAACAGGCATATTTACTTGCCCGTGCGGTACAGTTCTTCGCGCCGGGAATCCCTCAGGTGTATTACGTTGGAATGCTGGCAGGTGAAAATGATTATGCAGCACTGGAACAGTCAGAAGATCACAGATCCATTAACCGCCATAATTATACGGTGGAAGAAATCAGAGCCTGCGCTCAGAGAGATGTAGTAAAAAAATTAAGATCTCTGATGCAATTTAGAAATACGTTCGGTGCATTTGACGGAGATCTGGAGGTTACTGTTCCTTCAGAGGGAATCTTAATTATGAGGAGAACCGCAAATGATAAGTGGGCGGAGCTGATTTGCAATTTTGCAGATTTGGATTTTTCCATTTGTTATATGGAACAGGGAATTACGCAAAGGCTTAAGCTCTAATTATATTATGGGGTATATTTCCCCAGACAGGTGAAGTCCGGGGAAATACCCTGGGCTTTCCTTAGTTCTTATTTCCCTCATAAATGCCGTATTTATAAAAATTATACCAATTAAGAATCTCGTTTTCTGGCGCAATATTTAATGCCATAAGAACCTCTGTTGCAAATTCCAAAGGCGAAACTCCATTTGCAGTAATGATTTTTTCATCTCTTACCGCCGGCTCCACAATATAGTTTTTCTCTCCTGTATAAGCATTTTTGGCCCACTGCTTTAAATTTTCGCAGTCATTGCTGGTATGTCGGACGTCATTTAACAGCCCAATTGTACCCAGGAATGCGGAAGCATCACAGATGCCACCTAAGATTCTTCCATCATGAAAACATCTTTCTGCCAGGGGCCGGATCTGCTGAGCGGATTCACCCCGCCATGAGGTTCCGCCGATGAGGATGAGAGCCTCATAATCCTTTGACATATCATGGATATCATAATCAGGAATAACCCGGAATCCGCCAATGGATTCCACTGCCTTCTTTTCTAAGGACACAGTCTTGACATCGTATTGATCCCCATCAAATGTCCGGATTGCAGACGATAAATAAGCAGCTTCCCAATCTGCAAATCCTTCTAATATTACAAATAGTATATTTTTTTTCATATTGTTCTCCTGTTCTTTTTCTATACCATACTTCAAGTGGCAAACAAATTCAATTACATTTGGTGCTCAATGGGCATTGCTGTTTGTTTTTTATAATCGATCACATAACCGTTCCCGGTCTCCATAGATAGAAAACTGGCATAAGAAGGGGTGATTTTAATCAGCCTCATGGCAGAAGCATCTTTATAACGGTCAAAATGTTGAGGCAGCCCGGATTGTACATAACCTATTATCTGCTTATTCGAATCACTTAAGGGATGGGAAAGCAAGGTTCCATTCCCTCTGATCTGAATGGCATCAATGCTTAGGGCAACAGAATTGTTTTTGCATATCTGTTCATATTTGTTGGAATCAGCTTCTGTCACAAAGTAAAAACATCCCTCGTAAGTATAAATATTAACGGTTCGGGCAGAAACGCCTTCCTCATTTCTCGTTGCAAGATTCATAAGTTTATCTTGTCCAATTTCTTTTTCCAGGCCTTCCAGTGCTTTTTCAAATATTTTATCCATGTTTGATTTCTCCTTTTTTTTAAAGTATAACATCCTATTGTTGACATCTATATGTCAATGATTTAAGCTGATTAAAAAAATGAAGGTGATGAGATGAAAATAGACAGACTTATTGCAATTATCATGATTCTTTTAGAACGGGAGAAAGTAACCGCAAAATCTCTGTCAGAGATGTTTGAGGTCTCCATGCGGACAATATACAGGGATTTAGAAGTGATTAATCAGGCGGGAATTCCAATCTTTGCCACTTCAGGACCGGGCGGCGGCGTTGAAATCATGAAAGAATTTAAAGTGGAAAACGAATTTTCTCGGCAAATGATATCACCGCACTTCTGATGGGATTATCCAGTATTAAAAATAATCTGCCTGGGGAACAGACCATGGCGGCGCTGGCAAAAGTAAAGGGTATGATTCCAAAGGAACATCATAAGGAGTGGGAATATCGTGCAAATCAGATGAAAATAGATGCTTTACCCTGGTTCAATGCCGGTAATCTGTTTTACACAGTTGAACTGATACAGGATGCGTTAGATCAGCAGAGACTTCTCACATTCCAATACCGGGATATCAGAGATAAAAAAAGCAGCAGAGAAGTAGAACCCTATCGTCTTTTATGGAAGGGAGAGGCCTGGTATCTTCAGGGATATTGTCTGTCACGCAGGGATTTTCGTACTTTTAAACTGTTAAGGATGAGCGATCTTTTAATATCAGACCAGCGATTTGAAATCCGGGATTTTCCCATAGAACGGTTGGATGAGATACAGACCAGAGAAAATTCTCTAACAAGGGTAAAGCTGAGGATTCAGGAAGGAGTAAGGGATTTAGTTATAACGCGTTTCGGGGAAGACTGTCTGACTCCCGGACGGTCCGGATCATTATATAGCTGAACTATTTATGCCTGTGGACGATCTTGCCTGTGGCTATCTGCTTGGCATGGGAACCAGATGTGTATGTCTGGAGCCGGAGGAAATGCGGGAAAAGATGAGACGGCTTTCTTCAGAGATCTGTGGATTTTACCAATCTTCATAAGCTTCTATGTCATAGCTTCTCGGCATATAGATAGGATGTACTTTTTTGAAACTGCAAAAGGCGCATAAAACGAAAGGAGTGCATCCATGATTGTATCGTGGCTGACAACCAACGAGTGTAATTTAAAATGCAGGCATTGTTACCAGGATGCCGGAAGCAGGAAAACAAAAGAGCTGACAACAGCAGAAGCAGAAAAGATGATTGGGGAAATTGCAAAGGCAGGTTTTAGAATCATGATTTTCAGTGGGGGAGAGCCACTGATGCGACCGGATATTTATCATTTGGTATCTCATGCCGTAAAAGCCGGTCTAAGGCCGGTCTTTGGAACCAATGGGACACTTTTGACGGAAGAAACGGCCAGAAAGTTAAAAGACTGCGGTGCTGCAGCCATGGGAATCAGCGTGGATAGTTTAAATGAAGAAAAGCATAATGATTTCAGAGGCTGCTCCGATGCATTCCGCTTAACCATGGAAGGAATTGAAAACTGCAAAAAAGTGGGACTGCCATTTCAGATCCATACCACAGTTCTGGACTGGAATCAGGCGGAAGTAAGCGATATCATTGATTTTAGTGTAAATGTGGGAGCTGTGGCAAACTACATATTCTTTCTCATTCCAGTGGGAAGAGGAAAATTTCTGGAAGACACTTCCCTGCAGGTTATGGAATATGAAGCACTATTAAAAACCATTATGGAGAAACAGAAAAATGTACCCATTGATATAAAGCCCACCTGTGCGCCCCAATTTGTCCGTGTGGCAAAGGAACTGGAGGTTCAGAGCCGTTTTAAGAAGGGCTGCCTTGCTGGCTTGTCTTACTGTGTGATTACTCCAGAGGGGCTGGTAAGGCCGTGTGCATATATGATGGAAATTGCGGGAGATGTCCGGAAGGATTCATTTGATAAAATCTGGTCTGAAAGCAGTGTGTTTAAAAGGTTAAGAAGCAGGGAGTATAAGGGTACCTGCAGTACATGCGATTACAAAGAAGACTGCGGTGGCTGCCGGGCGAGAGCCGGATATTACCACGACGGTGACTATATGGCGGAGGACAGTTACTGTGGATTTGGAACCAGGTGGAAGGAGGGACTTCCTGCAAAATGAAATTCCGTTTGCTGAAAATAACGGTATTAATTATGATACTTACTTCCTTCTTATCCGGATGTGCAGCACGGACTGTGGCAGTAGCCAGCAATGATGCAGATGATCAGACCGGGTATTATCAATTTACGGATGCGTTAGGACAGGAGATCCGGGTGAAAAATCCCAAACGTGTTGTTGCGCTCATGGGAAGCTTTGCGGATACCTGGCAAAAAGCAGGGGGAGAGCTATTGGGAGTGACCGATGATGCATTTGAAGAAAGAGGTCTTGAACTTCCTGACAACGTGATTTCTGTGGGGAAGTACAACAGCCCTAACCTGGAGACGATCATTGGTCTGAATCCTGATCTCGTCATATTGTCATCTGAGACGAAAGAGCACACAGCTCTAAAGGAAGCGTTGAAACAGGCAGGAATTACAACTGCCTATTTTCATGTGACTTACTTTGAGGATTACCTTTCCATGCTGCGAATCTGCACAGATATTACTGGAAGAGAGGATTTATATAAGAAAAATGGATTGGAGACAAAGCAGCAGATTGAAACTGTGATCAATAAGAATGTCCCTGAAAATTCTCCAAGAGTTCTTTTTCTTATCACCTATTCCGGCGGCGTCGTGGCAAAAAATTCTGAATGCATGACAGGAAAAATGTTGAAAGACTTAGGCTGCATCAATCTGGCAGATGAAAACAAAAGCCTGTTAAAAGAATTTACCATGGAAGCCATCATGAAAGAAGACCCGGATTATATCTTTGTTGTTCCTATGGGGAATGATGATGCGCAGGCAAATAAAAATCTAAAAGAAAGTATCGAGAAGAATCCGGCGTGGAATGGTTTGAAAGCAGTTCAGAATCAGCATTATATCCTTCTTCCAAAAGATAAGTTTTTATATAAGCCCAACGAGAAATGGGGGGGGAGAGCTATGTTTACCTTTCTGAAATTCTCAGCGGCACCCGATAAAAAAGGCTATTTGTTTCTGTTGATTTCCTTTGCTTTTCTTATTGTTTCTGCTTTGCTTGGTTTATTTTCCGGTGCCAGCTTCATTCCGCCCTCTGTGATATTTGAGGTTTTATTCTCCGGCAGAACGCAGGATCCGGTTTACCGTATTTTTATGACTGTGCGGGTGCCGAGAGTTATGGGAGCACTGCTTGCAGGAAGTGGCCTTGCTGTTTCCGGATCAATTCTTCAGACGGTGTTTCATAATCCACTTGCAAGTCCCAATATCATAGGTGTCAATGCAGGGGCAGGGCTGTTTGTTCTGATCTGCTCTATTCTTTTTCCAGGTGCCCATGACCTGATACCCTTTGCTGCATTTTTAGGAGCGCTTCTTGCATCGGTTCTGATTCTGCTTATTGGGATGACCAGCCGGATGTCGCAGTTATTGCTTGTTCTGTCCGGATTTGTGATCAACAGCCTGTTTACAGCCGGAATGAATGCAGTACTGATATTGTTTCCGGATGCTTATGTAGGCGCGGGTAACTTTCTGGCAGGAGGTCTTTCCGGGGTTACTACGGATCGGCTGATTTATCCCACTTTTGGCATACTGGGAGGGATTTTGCTTTCTTTCTGCTGCGCAAAAGGTTTAAATCACCTGGGGCTTGGCACAGAACGTGCCGGCGCTTTAGGAATGAATGTACCTGTGATCAGATGCCTGGCAATTGTAATCGCCGCGGCTTTGGCGGGTGCAGCTGTCAGCTTTGCAGGGCTCATTGGTTTTGTGGGTCTTATTATTCCTCATGGAGTGAAGCTTTTAATCGGTACGGATAACCGTTTCGTTTTACCCGGCAGCGCGCTTCTTGGCGGAATGTTTGTTATATTATGTGATCTTTTTGCACGGACGTTATTTATTCCTTATGAACTTCCGGTAGGGATCCTGTTGTCTATCGTGGGCTGCCCATTCTTTCTTTATCTGATTCTGAAAAACAGAAACAGGAGGGATATGGAGTGTTAAAAATGGAGGGGGTTTCTTATTCCTATCATAAAAACAGACCGGTTATCACAAATCTGGATTTAGAAATAGAGGCTGGGAAGATAACGACTATTGCCGGGCCAAATGGCTGCGGAAAGAGTACGGTCTTAAAGCTGGCCTCCCGCCTGCTGAAACCCCAGGCTGGCGAAATTTTTTTAGGTGAAAAAAATATCTCTCATATGAATAAGAGAGCGGTGGCGAGAGAGGTGTCCATGCTTTTCCAGAACAGTCAGATTCCAGATATGACCGCTATTCGAGCAGTAATGGCTGCAAGATATCCTTACCAGTCTTCTTTTACCGGTTATACAAAAGAAGAGGAAGAGATGAGCGAATGTGCCATGGAACTGACTGGATGCAAAGAGTTTCGTCATAAAAACATGGCAGAGCTTTCGGGTGGTGAGCGGCAGAGAGTATTTCTCTCAATGATTTACAATCAGGATACTCCCCTGATTCTTCTTGATGAGCCGACTACCTATCTGGACATTCATGTTACCTATGAAATAATGGAACTGATTCGAAACCTGAACAAAAATCGAAAGAAAACCATAGTGATGGTGCTTCATGATTTAAATCTGGCTCTTCAGTATTCGGATTCTCTTATCTTAATGAATCACGGCAGCATTTTTAACATTCATACACCAGATGATGATGGTATTTTAGAAAGCATTAAATCTCTTTTTGGCATAGAAGTCCGCAATTTCAGAGATAGCCAGAATTCTTTTTATTGCTTTGCCCAATCTGTTGATAATGATATGATTGTATAGTTGATTAAAACAAATAAAATACTTGACAAAATCAACTATAATGATAAGATATAATTATCATTTTACAGCAGGAGGCAAAGCCATGCAGAGTAACCTGAAGAAATACATAGGAATTATTCGTAGTTTTAACCGATATTACACCAATGTTCTGGGATTGCTTAACCAGCATTTTCTGGATAGTCCCTATTCCCTTTCAGAAGTGCGGATTCTTCATGAGATCGAAAAAACAGAGCAATGTACAGCCAGCATGCTGGCAGATACCCTTTCTATGGATGTGGGGTACTTAAGCCGGATATTAAAAAAGTTTCAAAAATCAGGATTGATTGAGAAAAAAAAGTCTGCAGAAGACAGACGTTCTCAATATCTTACCGTAACTCCATTTGGAAAGGAAAACCAGGATCAGTTTAATGACCGTTCTGACCAGCAGATAGAAAAGCTGGTGGAGACCCTTCCTGAGGAAGAAATTAAGGTGCTGGCACGGAACATGACTTCCATTGAAACCATATTGACAAAAGGAAAAAATATCAGGCGCAGTGATATTACCATTCGTGATGATGTAAGACCGGGAGATGCAGGATATCTTACTTATTTACATGGCTGGATTTACAAAAAGAATATGATTATTCCGTGGCATTTGAGGGGTATGTTGCAGAATCCTTTTATCAGTTTCTGGTTCAGTATAATCCGGAGAAAGACAGGCTGTGGTGTGCAGAGCATGAGGGAGAGATCGTGGGCTGCATCGGTATTGTGGGTCATGGGGAGAGGGCCCAGCTTCGGTGGTTCCTTCTGCACCCCAATTACCGGGGAATGGGACTTGGGAAAGATCTTTTTGAACTGGCTATGTCTTTTGCCAGAGAAAAAGGCTTTAAGAAGGTATATTTAGAAACTACCAATGATTTAACAACGGCTATTGGGATGTATACGAAGGCAGGATTTATAAAGACAGCAGAAAAGGAGAATCGGGCTTGGCGGGATGATTTGCTGGGGCTGGAATTCGAAATGGAGATATAAACCTGAAATTCTGTTAATACAATATAATAATTGAAAGAAAGAAGAGGTACTACTGAATGAATTATGATGGAATCATCATTGGTATAGGGACATTTCTGATTATCGGACTGCTGCATCCGGTTGTTATTAAGGCAGAGTATTATTTTACTGTTAAAATATGGCCCTTGTTTCTGATATTTGGACTATTGTGCTTTGTAATTTCTCTTTTGTCTCCTTCTTCCACGGAGCGGTCACTGTCTGCAGTCCTTGGCTGTTCTCTTTTGTGGAGTATAAAAGAAATTTTTGAGCAGAAGAAGAGAGTGGAAAAGGGGTGGTTTCCTGAAAATCCAAAAAGAAAAACATTAAAAACCGCAGAACTGGGTGGGAAAGGAAAAATAAAAATATATTTCATATAAGATAGTTATAAGAAAAATATTAATGACGATATTAATCTGTAACCATTCTAATTATGCAAGTTATGGGAGACACTGAAAGGTGTCTCTTTTTGTTCCCTATATACCAAAGTATGCAAAGCCTGTGAAGTAAATTGGTTTTGCGGGTAAAACAACCGAAATGCTATACTGAGCACATAAAGGAGGAAATCATGGAAAACCGACTTCCAAAAATATTTGAACTTGTCTGTCAGAACAAACGGGAATTAACAGTCCGGGAGTTTGCCACTCAGTTTGGAGTGAGTACCAGAACCGTTTACAGTGATGTAAAAAAGCTGAATGAGCTTCTGGAGACAGGCGGATATCCCATTATACAGGCAGATAAAGGGAAACTGCATTATGCAGAACCGTTAACAATTGAATTTGAAAGTCTTCTTGCTTCCACCTCGGATTTTGTTTTAACCAATCAACGAATCCGGCGTCTGCGGATTGTAGAGACCATACTTCTGGCAGGAGACCAGTTTACGGTAGAGGATCTTTTGAAGGTTCTGGATATCTCCAGAAACACGCTGATTGCGGATTTAAAGGAAATAAAGGAAATGCTGGCTATTCACTCAATCGCAATAGAATCCACACCCTTTAAAGGTTACCGTGTAATTGCGAAAGAGCTAAATATCCGAAATCTTCTGATCCTGTCAGTCAGTGAAGACCCTTTGTTTTTTGAAAACCGGCCTTCGGGCGATCTGGAAATCATAAAGAAGTGTGAAGCCTTTTTAGACGATGTGTCAGGAAGACTGAGCGTGGAACTCAGTGATGTTTCATTTCACCGGATGCTGGCTGCATTCTGGGTCACCTATGCAAGAATTTCCATGGGAAAGGTCTTTCCGGAAGGTCCCAAAGATCCATTGACAAGAGAGGAAATCACCTTTTTACAGAAAAGAAAAGAGCTTGCATCTATTTTTGGAACGGAAGTGTCCTTAGATGACTGCTTTTATCTGGCTAATAAGCTGACGGAAGCGTCTGTGGTAAAGTATGAAGAACTGCTTTCCGAGCAATGGCTCCCCTTTCATCTGGTAACCAACCAGTTTATTGAAGCAGTCGCCAGGGAATACCCCTTTGAAGCATTTGTTACAGATACAAAGCTGTACGAGGGACTGCTCAATCATCTCCGGCCAGCCTATAAAAGGGCTTTATCCGAAGAGTGGGCCCAAAACCCGCTGCTGGATTATGTAAGGGAGAACTTCTCCCAGCTTAACGATGCTGTCTCTAAAGGGGTTATGCTGGTAGAGGATAAGCTGAAAGTTCATTTTAATGAGCATGAAGTATCATACTTCACACTGTTGTTTGCTTCGGTAATTGAAAGAAATGAAAAACAGGTACGCAGAACGCCCAATGTAATTATTGTCTGCAATGCAGGAATCAGCACCTCCGAGATCTTAAAAAGCAGACTGGAAGCCATGTTTCATGTAAACATACTGGGGACATTCAGCCTTCGCAATGCGGCTTTGTGGCTGATGGAACACGTGCCCGACTTTATTGTTTCAACGGTACCTTTTAAATGGAAAGATATACAGGTATTAAAAGTCAGTCCGTTCCTCTCGGATTATGATATCAGAGAAATACAAAATCAGTTATCTTTTTTAACTGCCAGAATTCATCTGGGAGATGTTATGGGCATTATTCGCAAATACGCAGATATCAAAGAAGAACAGATTCCAGCTCTGAAAAAAGAATTAAGTTTATATTTGGGGTTCTCTGAAAAAACAGAACCCAGGAAAGGAATTTACCAACCTATGCTAAAAGAAATACTGACAACCGATTTAATACAGGCAAAGTATTCTGCAGGCAGCAGAGACGAAGCTGTCAGGGAAAGCGGCAGACTGCTTGTTGAGAAAGGTCTGGCTGACGAAGCTTATATTGAAGCAATGCTTAAAAATGTGGAGGTCAACGGAACCTACATTGTAATTGCTCCCGGAATCGCCATGCCTCATGCAAGACCGGAAGAAGGAGCACTTGGGATCGGACTTAGCATTGTTACGCTGAAAGAGCCTGTGGTTTTTGGACATCCGAAAAATGATCCTGTTAAAATCGTCGTTGGTCTATGCGCCATCGATCACCAGTCACATTTAAAAGCTCTGACAGAACTTGCGGACATACTTATGGATGAGAAGAAAGTAGAAGAAATTATTAACGCAGATTCACAGCAGGAAATCATGAAAATTATAAAGGGGGAATCCTAAATGTTAAAAATAGTTACGGTATGTGGTGCAGGAGTGGGGAGCTCCATGATGCTTCGTTTGTTTACCCAGCAGATTTTAGATGGAGAAAAAATTGAAGCAGTGGTAGACGCGTCTGATATTGGTTCTGTGAGCCCTGATTTTTATGATATCTTAATAACCACTTCAGACTTTGCTGATGTGTTAAGAGATTCAAAGGCTCATATTATCCGCATTGATAATATGATGGATAAGCAGTATTTGAAAGAACAGCTTATGGAAGCAATTAATACAAAGAGATAACAGGTGTAGAAGCCCTGGGAGGGAGAACTATGGAAGTAATGATGTATCTGATTCGCAATGTGTTCAGCCAGGCGGTGTTCATCATTGGAATCGTAGTAATTATAGGTATGGCTGCGCAGAAAAAGACCTGGGATCAGATTCTGCCAAGCGTAATCAAAACCATGATTGGTTTCACCATGATCAATGTAGGCGGACAGACTCTTGGTGTATCTCTGCTGCCTTTGCAGACCATGATCACGAAAATATTTAATCTGCCGGAAATTCCCGTTGATATCGGTGCGGCACAAAGCGAAAGTCTTTCAGGAATCGGAACGGAGATGGCGCTGATCTTCGCACTGGGATTTGTTGTCAACCTTCTCCTTGCAAGATTCACCCGCTTTAAATACGTACATTTATCTGCTCACGTATCCTTTTTCTATGCTGGACTCATTGCAGCACTGCTGAAATTCGGAACCAACTTAAGCACGATCCCGTTAGTGGCAGTGGGTGCTGTTTTACTCGGCTCTTATATGACATTTTCCTGCGCTTACGTCGCCTTGTTTATGAAAGAGGTAAAAGGCGGGGAAGGGTTTACTCTTGCTCACTCCAGTTCTGTGGGAATTCTTATTTCTTCCCTGCTGGCAAAAGCATTTGGTAATAAAGAGCATGATCTTGAGAATATCAATGTACCAAAAAAACTGAACTTTTTAAGAGAGATGACTATTTCACTGACCATTGTTATGACCATCCTTTTCCTTGCCATCAGCCTTCTTTCCGGTCCATCCTGGGCATTGGAAAATGTTACCGGCGGACAGGATATCCTGGTTTTCAGCTTTTTAAAAGGTTTGTCATTTGGTATGTGGATTACAGTTATTATTACCGGTGTCAGAATGATGCTTTCCGAAATTATTGCAGCATTCCACGGAATTGCCAATAAAATTATTCCTAATTCCGTACCTGGACTGGATATTCCGCTGTTGTTCCCCAATTACCCCAACTCAGTTATACTTGGTTTCCTGACCAGCCTGATTGCAGGACTTTTGGGAATGATGGTTCTTGGTTTACTGAATTATCCGGTAGTAGTGTTCCCGGCACTGATTCCAACGTTCTTTACCGGTGCAGTAACTGCAATCTTCGGCAATGCCCACGGCGGCCGCAGAGGTGCCATAATCGGATCCTTTGTAAATGGTCTGATTCTGATCTTCGGACAAGCCCTTTTACTGCCAATGATCGGAACCTACGCACCGATTATGAGAATCTTAAGTGAAACAGACTACTCCTTCTATGGACCGATTTTAGGCTGGATCCTGAGAATGTTTGGAGGAATGTAATGAAACATCTGGCTTTTTATATCCCACTGCATTATCCGGACAGAGAACGTTTTTTTGAAATTCTTCAGCTGCTTGATGAAGAAGGGGCGGGGTATGTGGAAGTTGGGATTCCTGTTTTAAATCCTTACATGGATGGGGAGATTATCCGTGAAACAAATAAAGTGATCCTGAACCAGGGGTTAACCGGGGAAGACATTGCAGCTTCGTTAAAGGAGATTCGCAGCCGTTTTCATTTTAAAGTTGTTATCATGACATATCAGGAAGGTGTGGAACGCTTTTCGCTTACCCACATTCCACATGAGCTATATGATGGTTTTATCTGTGTCAATGGTGATTATCCGGCAGATATCCTTCATGATCCAATCAAAGTACTCAATCAGTCCAAAAGTAATGAGGAACTGAAACAGGCATTAGAACACAATCATCTGTTTGCCTATGTGGTATCGGGAGAAGGAAAAACAGGCTCTTTTGATAAACTGCCCGATCAATATATCGAAGTAGTAAAAAGAGTGAAATTGTTCACTTCCATTCCCGCATTTGTAGGTTTTGGTATCAAAACTGCCTCTGATGTTGAAACGGTTATGAAAAATGGTGCAGACGGCGCCGTAATTGGAACCGAATTTATCCGCCGTTATCAGCAGGGAGGATTTGATACATTAAAAAGCTACATAGACGAACTAAAATAAACGTATTAAAACAGGGGAGTTTTAATAGAATTTGCAGAAGTCTGACTTAACTTACAGTCAGGCTTCTCTTTTCTTTTACACCTTTCTATAAGAACTTATGAAAAAAATGATTGACAATAAGTGAATGATCATTTATTATAAACCTATAGAGGTGATGAAATGAGAAGAAAAGACGACGAAAAGGTGAGGAATATCAAGGAAGCAGTAATAAAGCTGATCCTGCAGGAGGGCTTTCATGGCACTTCTGTCTCTAAAATAGCCAGATTGGCAGGGGTTTCGCCGGCAACGGTTTACATCTATTACGAGAATAAGGATGTGATGCTGCATGACATTTACCTGGAATATTCAGAAGAGATTTACGACTACTTATTAGACAGCATGAAACAGGAGTTAGAAGGGCGCAGGCAGATTGAGTTACTGATTCGAAGCTATTATAACTACATTCTGGAGAATAAGGAAATTTTCAGTTTTGTGGAACAGTTTTCCAACTGTCCATCTTTAGCCAACAGCTGTTCTGGAAAACAGGGCATCTGTAAAATTTATCATATGATGGCAGAGATGAAGCAGAACCATATCTTAAGAGATTACAGAGAAGATAATTTGCTGGCAATTATTTTCCAGCCGGTGAAAGCCATTGCGGTTGATAACCGGAAAGATGAAGCTCAGAAAGAAGATTTGCTCACAGAGCTGATTATCATGATACAAGATGCAATTATGATGTAACATTTATAAGCGGGATACTTTTATTGATCTAGTAAGAGATATCTCGCAATTAAAAATCTGATTGTTAAATGAACATTCACTTAAAATACGCACAGAAAGGATAAAACTATGAAAAATTATAATGATAATAATCTCGGCATAATTGTTCCGGTTTTTAATAAAGTTTTATTGCCTGGTGTCGCGACAATAATACATTTGGAACATTTAAATGAAAGACAGATCATGAGCCTGGAAGAGGAGGAAATCGTAAAGATTGCATTGCCGCTGAAACAGAATTCAGGCTCGGAAGATAAAACGGAAGATGATTTTCACCGGATTGGTGTTACCTTTTCCATAAACTCAGTGGAACAGACGGAAAAGGGGTTCCGCCTGTCAGTGGAACTTGGCAGCAGAATCAAGGTGAACCAGATCAGTGAAGATAAAGGTGTTTTATACGCTGCATTTGAGGAAGAGCCGGATCTGACAGACTTAGATGAGGCAAGCCTTAAGGAAATGCTGGGATACATTAAAAAAGTCAGCAATGAGATCAGCGGTAAATTCACAGGTGGAGAACAGTACCAGCGAATCGTAAACAGTTTTCAGGATATCAATGCACTTATGATGTATTTATCCCAGTTTATACAGATCTCTTCCGAGGAACGCTACCAGCTGTTAGAAATTCAGTCCTTAAAGGAAAGAAGCCTCCGTTTCATGGATCATATGCTGAAGCAGAAGGAAATGATTGAGCTGCAGATGCAGGTGACGGAGAAGTTTTCTGAAAGAGCGAATAAAATTATCGGGAAGCAGTTTTAAGAGAACAGTTAAAAGCCATTCAGGAAGAATTAAACGAAGGAAAAGAAGGGGACGGCAAGAAAGAGAATGATTACCGTTCCAAGATTGAAGAAGCTGGCATGCCCCAGGATATAAAGGAATCTGCTCTGGAAGAATATGAAAAGATGGAAGAGCAGGGACCAAACCAGCCTGACTACAAGGTAATGCGCAATTATCTGGATTTACTGGTAAAACTGCCGTGGAAAAAACAGCCCGCAAAATCAGTAGATTTAGATGGAGCAAGAAAAATTCTGAACGAAAGACATTACGGCCTGGATAAAGTAAAGGACAGAATCATACAGCATCTGGCAGTTATGGAACTGAACAAAGAAAAGAAAGGCTCCATCCTCTTACTGGTGGGACCTCCGGGAACAGGAAAGACCAGTCTTGGAAAAAGCATTGCCGAAGCCCTTGACAGACCTTATACACGGTTAAGTCTTGGCGGCGTCCGGGATGAATCTGAAATCAGAGGACACCGGAGAACCTATGTGGGAGCTATGCCTGGAAGAATCATTCAGAGCATGAAAAAGGCTGGTGCCACCAACCCGGTTATGGTACTGGATGAAGTGGATAAGCTGATGTCAGGAGGATACAGCGGAGATCCTGCCAGCGCACTCCTTGAAGTACTTGACCCGGAGCAGAACAATACCTTTACAGATCATTATCTGGATGTTCCTTATGATCTGTCCGATGTATTTTTCATCGCTACGGCAAACTCCTTAGAGACCATTCCCGGTCCTCTGCTTGACAGAATGGAGATCATAAACATTACAAGCTATACGGCAGATGAAAAGTTTCATATAGGAAAAGATCATCTGATTCCGGAAGTTTTAAAAGAACACGGATTAACTGAAAAAGAGCTTGTGATTGCAGATGAAGTGCTGAAAGCAGTTATAAATGATTATACCATGGAAGCCGGAGTCAGAGGTCTTAAAAAGCAGCTGTCCTCCCTTGCCAGAACTGCAGCAGAAAAAATAGTATCAAAAAAGACTGAGATACCAGTTGTAGTGAAACCTGCAGATTTGGAAGACCTTCTTGGAAGAAAAGTCTCCCGCCATGAGAAAGCCCAGCTTGACAACCCGCCTGGTGTGGTAACCGGACTGGCCTGGACACCGGTAGGAGGAGAGATCTTATTTATTGAGGCGGCTGATATGCCGGGCAACGGTAACGTCATATTAACCGGAAAGCTGGGAGATGTAATGAAGGAATCCGCCAGGATCTCCTTAAGCCTTTTAAAATCCAGACTGCCCCTTAATACCTTTAATTTTAAAGAGAGAGATCTTCATATTCATGTACCGTCAGGTGCTGTACCAAAAGATGGTCCTTCCGCCGGAATTGCACTCTTTACCGCACTGGCATCTTTAGTCACAGGCGCTAAGGTTGATTCCAGACTTGCTATGACTGGTGAGATTACCTTAAGAGGAGCCGTATTGCCAATCGGCGGACTGAAAGAAAAACTTCTGGGAGCACAGAGGGCAGGAATTAAGAAAGTTCTGATTCCTCAGGATAATGTGGTTGATTTAAAGGATGTGCCGGAAGAAACAAAAGAAGGGCTTACCATCATTGCGGTGGAGACCATAGAAGATGTGATAAGAGAAACCATAGGAATAGCGTTGCCACGGATGGAGCAGGTACTTCTGCCAAAAGAAGGGGCAGGGCGGTTGTTTGAAACCATCGACCCAATGAAAAACAATATGAGAAGAGAGGTAATTTAAATGAATCTTACAGTGACAAAGGAAACATTAATCGGAGAAATCTTAGAAGCAGACCGTACCACAGCACCATACTTTTTTGAAATGGGAATGCATTGTCTTGGCTGTCCTTCCTCAACTATGGAAAGTCTGGAAGAAGCCTGTATGGTACACGGAGTTCCAGTTGAAGAACTGGTAGAAAAATTAAACGGACATATGTCCAAATAAATAGTATTTAGAAAATCCCCCATTCTGCATCAGCAGGTAGTATGCAGAATGGGGGATTTTTCGTCGTAATCAGATGTCGCTGTCACCAAGCATTGCCTCTGCCATACTCTCATATCCGTAGATTCCTGCTACATAACGCAGTCCGTCAGATATCTCAGATTTGGAAAAATCGTTTTTATCTAAGAAATCCCCGCCTTTGTCATTTAAGGTGTAATAGAACATCAAGGCCAGTTTTAAGTATTCCATATCCTCAGAATCCAGTTCTTCTAAAAGAGTATTCTCGGCATCATTAATGGATCCTTCTTCAATCAGTTTTTTCAGCTCTTCAAATTTCTCTTCCATTTCCCGGCTTTTAAAAGCCCTGTCGTCATTTTTACCCAGCTCTATGTTAAAAATCAGTTTTAACAATGTACTAACCATTCCATTATTGATCCGTGTAGCGTAATCATCTGTCAGCATAATATTCTCCTATTCTGATTCTAAATTCCTATTTTTTGATTAAATTCAGGCAAGAATTACTGTATCATAAGGAAATCAAAAAGTAAAGAATTTAAGCATATCCCCATGATTGTTACAGATGGAAAAATATGTTAAGCTGTTATTGGCATGCAGCAGAGAAGGTCAGGAGGTAAGGTATGATTGAAACAGATCTGGCAAGGAAATTTATTGAACAGGTAACCCAGTATACCCAGTATAATATCAATATCATGAATGATCAGGGGATTATTATAGCAAGCCGGGATGAGAGCCGGGTGGGAACGTTTCATGAGGTCGCTTATTATATTGTGACAGGGAAAGAAGACATGGTAGTCACATCAGGAGAGGAAGATTATCCCGGTGTCAGACCAGGAATTAACATGGTAATCAACATCGATGGAAGGCGGGAAGGTGTGGTTGGATTAACCGGAGAGCCAGCTGAAATAAAGCCGGTCGCATTGATTACTAAAATGGCAATTGAGGCGATGTTAAAATATGAAAAACAGCAGGAGGAAATCCGTCGGAGAAGAGATAAAAAAGAACACTTTACCAATCTGCTGATCCATGTGGAACATCCCGACCCGGGAGAACTGCGGAGTATGGCCCATCAGCTTAATTACTCTGAAAACATAATCCGGATTCCCATCTTATGCAAAACAGAAGAGGTAAAAGCTGAATTAATTCTGGACATGCTAAAACATGGTCCCCGTCACGGAAGAGAGGATATCAGTGCAGTTTTAAATGATACCCATGTATTGATATTTAAAACCATGAAAACAGATAACACCAAGCTGTTTGCTGATTATAAATATTTAATTGGGGATTATCTCAGCACCGTATTAAAATGGCTGCGTCAGCAGGAGAAGCAATGCAGATTTTATATTGGTTCCTTTCAGGAAAATTTCACTCAGTATTACTACGCTTACAGACATTGCGTATGGCTGGAGGAAAATCAGTGAATACGACGGCTGCATTTTTTTATGATTTTACAGGTAATTATATACGTTCCGTTGTTCCCTTTAATGAACTTCAGTGGATGTTTCAGACTTATGAAAAGGAAATGAATGAAGACTTGAAACAATCATTTATTGAAATAGCAGGTGCGTTGATAAAATCCAATTATAATCTGGTGACAGCTTCAAAAGAACTCTTTGTTCATAAAAATACGCTTTTATACCGCTATGGCAAGATCAAAGATTACTTTAATATAAACCCCATTGAAGCAGCAAAAGACCGTTTTTTTATGGAAAATTTTTATTCTTTTTTAACAAAAGAACATTAGTTTCGTATTAATAATACAAAAATCGACGTGATATTGAGATTCACAGCAGTGGTTTTGGATTTATTATGATGATACTATTGGCATAAGAAGTTAGCTGCATGATTAATTTCATTTAAGAAGGGGGTCATTTTATGACAGGTTTACCGTTAATCTTTGTATTTATCCTGGCGATTATTCTGATGATTATGGCTATATCCAAATTTAAAATTCATCCGTTTATCGCAATTATGACCATCTCTTTGCTGTTGGGCCTTGTAGCAGGAATACCGCTGTCAGACAAAACATTGGGAGATGGAACAAAAGTAAGCGGATTGGCATCTGTAATCGGAGCAGGATTTTCCGGCACTTTTTCAAGCATCGGTATCGTAATTATTCTGGGTGCTTTAATTGGAACCGTTCTGGAAAAAACAGGGGCTGCACTGAAACTTGCAGATATGGTAATTAAGCTGGTGGGGAAAAACAATCCTGTACTGGCAATTGAAATGATGGGCTGGGTGGTATCTATTCCAGTTTTCTGTGATTCTGGGTTTGTAATTTTAAATCCCATCAGAAAAGCACTGGTTAACAGGACGGCAGCATCCTCCGTGGCAATGACGGTTGGGCTTTCTTCCGGATTATATATTTCCCATGTATTTATTCCGCCCACACCAGGCCCCATAGCAGCAGCGTCTACCCTTGGAATTGGTGAAAATCTGCTTCTTGTAATGGGAATGGGCGTCTTGTGTTCTGTTTTTCCTTTGATTGCAGGTTACTTCTATGCCAGATATATAGGCAAAAAGGTAAAATCAAATGATGAGGCAGATATGGGAGAGATCGGAAAGACCTATGAAGAACTGGTAGCAGAGTTTGGAAAGCTTCCCAGTGGTGTCAATGCTCTTGCCCCGATTTTGGTTCCTATTCTTTTAATGGCTCTTTCTTCCGCAGCATCCATGGCAGGTATGACCGGACTTGGCGGAGATATAATTAAATTTTTGGGAACACCAATCATTGCTTTGGCAGTCGGTACACTTTTTAGTGTGATTCAGTTAAAAGGTGCAGGGAAAATGAGTGATTTTTATGAAATCACCAATGAAACGTTAAAAACGGTGGGACCTATTCTTTTTGTCACAGCTGCAGGCGGAGTTTTGGGTAAGGTGATTTCATCCACTGACATGGTTAATTACATTAAGGATCACGCCTCGGTATTAAGTACCATGGGTATTTTCTTCCCATTTATACTGGCAGCCATTTTAAAGAGTGCACAAGGTTCCTCAACAGTATCCTTAACCACAACGGCTGGAATTGTGGCACCTTTACTTCCTATGCTGGGGCTGGAGAGTCCAGTGAGAGTTGCCCTTGCATGTATGGCAATCGGTGCCGGTGCAATGACTGTTTCTCATGCCAATGACTCCTATTTCTGGGTTGTGACAAACTTCGGTGCAATGACACCGGAAAAGGGATATAAGACTCAGACCATGGCAACTCTGGTACTTGGTATAGCAGGAATACTGGAAATCTTTATTCTGTCATTGATTCTTCATTAGGAATCGGACGAAAAAGGGGGAAAGGAGAGACCTGATATGAAGCTATTATTTGCATCCGATTCTTTGAAAGGAACGCTTACCAGTGCACAGACCATTGACCTGTTAGGTAAGGCTGCTAATGAAGTATTTGGACGTTGTGAGTGGGAAGGGATTCCGGTTGCCGACGGAGGAGAAGGGACTGCAGACGCGGTAATCTCTGCCGTCAGGGGAGAAAGGGTGCCGGTGACTGTACATGGTCCTCTTTTAGAGACAGTTCACACCTATTATGGCAGTCTGGATGAGAACCGGGCCATTATCGAGATGGCGGCAGCCTCCGGCCTGACCCTGATACCAGAAAGCAAGAGAGATCCCAGAACCACCACCAGTTTTGGTACAGGGGAAATGATAAAACGCGTTAAACAGAGGGTTTACAGACATCTCCATTGCCATAGGAGGATCAGCAACAAATGATGGCGGAATGGGTTGTATGAGAGCGCTGGGGGTCCGGTTCTTGGATGCTGGCGGAGAGGAGCTAAATGGAAGGGGTGAGGATCTAATCCGGGTATCTTCAATTGATACTTCCGGTCTGGATCCCAGACTTAACAAGGTGAAGCTTACTGTTATGTGTGACGTAAACAATCCACTGTGCGGTCCTGATGGAGCTGCCTATACCTTTGGGAAGCAGAAAGGAGGGACTCCGCCTGTTTTAGACCAGCTTGAAAATGGAATGATAAATTACAGAAATATAATGATACAGAAATTTGGAATCAATCCGGATGAAATTCCAGGTTCAGGTGCTGCTGGCGGGCTTGGCGCTGCACTTTGTATCTTTTTAGGGGGGACAACTAAAATCCGGTATTGAAACGGTTCTGGATTTAATTGATTTTGACTCCCGCCTTAATGGCGTTTCCCTTGTAGTGACAGGAGAGGGGCGGGCAGACTGGCAGTCCTGCTTTGGCAAGGTAATGCAGGGGATTGGAGAAAGATGCAGACAGAGAGGGATTCCTGCTGTTGCTCTGACCGGATCCATGGGAACTGGGGCGGAGAAAATCTATGATTATGGAATCCGTTCAATTATGACTACGGTAAATGGGGTTATGGATTTAAATGAGGCATTTAACCGGGCAGAAGATTTATATTATCAGGGAGCAATTCGTATGTTCCGGCTTATTGCACTAGGAATGGAATTGTAAAGAAAAACGTACATGACAGGGAAAACCTTTCATGTACGTTTCTTATATTGATTGAATTTAATACTTGGAATCTGTATTTGTTTCAGAGAACTCAGTAGAAGGCCTATGGCTGCGTTCAGTCAGCTGGGGCACATCTTCCTGCTGTTCCTTACTGTTTACCAGCTGGAATTTTCCTACCAGAGATTTTAAGTTCACTGCCTGAGCAGACAGTTCCTCTGAAGTAGCGGCACTTTCTTCTGAAGTAGCAGAGGTCGTCTGAACAACTGCGGAAATCTGGTCAATTCCAGTTGTGATCTGTGTAATGGCATCTGCCTGTACATTAGATGCTTCTGCAATTTCAGCAATTTTACCGGTGGAGATTTCAGACTTCTGAACCACCAGGCGAAGTGCATTCGCTGTCTCGTCAGCGATTTTTGTTCCGCTTCCAATTGCAGATATGGCATTCTCAATAAGAGCAGTCGTGTTTTTAGCTGCCTCTGCCGATTTGCCAGCCAGGTTTCGTACTTCGTCTGCGACAACAGCAAATCCCTTGCCCGCAGATCCGGCTCTGGCTGCTTCTACAGCTGCATTCAGTGCAAGGATATTGGTCTGGAAAGCAATATCATCAATGGTTCTGATAATTTTACTGATTTCGTTGGAAGTATTGGCAATCTCATTCATCGCTTCCGTCATTTCTTTCATTTTCTGATTGCTTTCCATGATACCCGTACCTGCTTCCTGAGAAAGGGTATTTGCCTCGGCCGCATTGGCGGCATTTTGTTTTACACGTTCTGAAATTTCTGTGATTGTTGCGGACAATTCTTCTATGGAAGAGGCCTGCTCTGTGGCTCCCTGGCTCAAGGCCTGGGAAGCATCAGCTACCTGGGAAGCTCCTGTGGATACCTGCTCAGATGCCTCGTCAATTTCCAGAAGGGTGCTGCTTAAATTTAAGCGGATGTTGTGCATTGCTTCATAAATATAGCGGTAATCTCCGGTATATTGATCCTGGCATTCCGATTGAACTTTGAAATTTCCCTGGCTCATTTCACCAAGCAGATAATTGATATCCTGAATAATCAATTTTAAATTTTGTCCCATGTCCACAAATGTTTTTGATAACTGGCCAATTTCATCATTACTTTTGACCTGAATCTCAACATTTAAGTTTCCAGCCGCAATGTTCTTCGCTGCTGCCACAACTCCGTCAATGGGTTTTAATGTTCTGCGTAAAAATACAATGATAACCGAATTAATAAAAATAAGGGATAAAACAGCCAGCACAATCATGACAATAACGCTTTTTACCACATCCTTATACAAATCGCTTTTGTCAAGACTGCTTGAAGCCCACCAGGTCTGGGATCCGCAGGTGATGGGATAGTAATGTCTGGTTTCCAGAGAACCGTCAGCCTTTTTTGTATCAATGTGGAATTCCTTCTTGTTTTCCTGCATTTTTTACAATCCTGGCATATTCTGATGGAGGAATTAAGTCTTCCAGTTTTTTACCTATGTTGTCACTTGATTTACTGTCAAAAGCAATCATATTTCCTTCTGTATAAATATCAACATACATGGAAGGATATTTGGCATCGGTGGTTTTGATTCTGGAAAAATTAGAAACATTAATATCAGCCAGGATCACACCAATTACATGGTCTCCATTCATAATTGGATATGCAATGGTACTCATCATGGTTCCTTTATAATTAAAAGGATCGGTCAGGTAAGGTGTCTTTGTTTCTCTTGCTACCCGGTAATAATCCTGATTGGAGTATTCGCTGTAGGCACCGAGAGACTGGGCAGTGTTATTTTTTGCATTGTCACGGTCAACATAGACAGAGTAATCTTTAACTGCCGGATCAAATTGTCCAGGCTCAAAAAAGGCGCCGACGCCATATAAGGAATCGCTATTATTAAGCGCTGCCCAGGCTGAATTTGTAATGTAATTCTCTACCTCATAATTGACTTCTTTCAACTGGGCATTGTATATTTTGCTTTTCCTGTTGATGTTTTTCCAGTCACTGGTGGCATCCCCGCCGTTATAAACCCGATTTAAGTAATCCTGTAAATCTTTGGCAGTGCCAGACGCATCATTGATAATAGACTGAACCATGAGACCATTCTGAGCTGCAATTCCTGTAAACTCACCATTGATTGCTTTGGATATTGAACTGCTGGCAAGTATGGAAGAGATGGTAATAAGCACGGTCAAACTCAAAATCAGTATGATACCTGTAGCAATGGATGTTTTCATTGCAAGCTTCATATCATTAAAATTAATTTTTTTCTTGTTCTTCATCTTAATGCTCCCTCAAATTAAAAAAATAGTAAAAAACTTCCCTCCTGTGCACCGGTAATATAGTTTGCTTTTATGGAAAAATATACCAGTTAACGAATAAAAAATAAACTGCATATCATGCAGCTAAATTTTTATATATTAAAAAAATGACCCTCCTTTCCTGTCATTAGTTTCATTTTTCTTCACCATCAACTGCTATTCGACACAAAGTGACAATTTGTTAATAGAAAATATATAAAAAAGTTACGATTATTAATAATGAGGGTAATAAGATAATTGAAACGGTACAAATCATGATTCAATCGGTTATGAAACAGATGAACAACTTTATATACCAGGCATAAGCAACTGAACCGCTACTTCGGCAACACCGCAAAGTACCATAACGAGAATGGGGTCTTTCTTTTTCTTTTGGAGTAGAAATACGGCAGCGGCAAAATAGAGCACAGGACGAAGTTTGACCTGACCAGGTAAAAAAGAGAGGGAACCAGAGGGAAAGACAGCAGGAAGTAAAATATCAATTCCCGCCACTGCAATCATAGATACAACGGCAGGACGCAGGCTTTCTAATATATCCTGCAGAATGCTTAAATTTTTATATCGGTTATATGCCCAGGATAAGAAGGTGACAAACAGGCAGGAAGGAAGAACGCAGCCCAAAGTCGCAAAAAAAGCGCCGGGTATTCCGGCAATCTGATTTCCTACAAAGGTTGCAGAATTTATGGCAATTGGCCCAGGTGTCATTTGTGAGATGGTAATTAAATCGGTAAAATCGTTTATGGTGAGCCAGTGATAAGTAGTGATAATCTGTTGCTTAATTAATGGCATGGCGGCATAACCACCCCCGAAGCTGAACGCTCCAATCTGAAAAAATGCCCAGAACAATTTTAAATAGATCATAATTATGCCTCATTTCTAAGTTTTCTAATGATAGTCTTACAGATACCGGTCAGTGCTGCAGCCAGGATGATAAAAATTACATTTACATGATAAAAGTAAGCAGCAATAAAGGAAGCTGCCATCAGAATAATTAAAAGGGGATCTTTTCCTTTTACCACGTCACCTCCCATGTCATAGACAACGGAAAGAATCACAGCACCGACACCGGCTGTCATACCGCTTAGCATTGCCTGGATGATGGAATTTTCTTTAAAGGCGGTGTAAAAAAATGAGATGACAGAGAGAATAATAAAGGGTGGAATTACAGCACCTAATACGGCGCAGATAACGCCTGGTAATCGGGCAAGTTTATATCCCACAACGATGGCTCCGTTAACAGCAATGGCTCCTGGTGAGGACTGGGCAATGGCTACCAGGTCAAGCATTTCCTGTTGATCAATCCAATGAAGCTCATCTACAAATTTTTTCTTCAGCAATGTGATAATTACATAGCCGCCACCAAAGGTAAAGGAGCTTAAATAAAGTGTTGATAAGAATATACTGCTTAATATTTTGTTCATCTGTGTAAGTCTCCTGTTTCCGATACAAATTCATTCTCTCTGTCTAAATATCTGCAAAAAATAAAGAGTCCCATTAAAATAAAAGGAGAAAAAACCGGATCTGCCTCCACATTCCAGCCACCACCTGATATATTGTGCACAAGCCTTGCAGCCACCCAGCTTTCCTCATCCATGATGCAGTATTCCTGGCTGCTTCTCATAAATAAATCGTATACTTTATGGTCCATGGTGAACTTGATCTGATCTACTGGCTGGCCATTGAGTAAAGACAGATTTTCCGGGAATACAGGATTTCCGGATAATATGGTCTGATTAAGAGAATCAGAAAGGATATATATTTGCTCCTGGCTGTGTTCGCCGCCCTCACAGGTTTTTTATATCTGCATATAATTTAATTCTGCCGTCAGGGGAAAGTATGGTCTTCCTTGTGGGATAATAGGGCATTTTTAAGCAGGCAAGCTTTGTGGAGGGTCTTTCATTATCAAGCATATAAAGTTTTCCCGCTTTGATTAAGTATTTCATAGAAGTTTCCTTTCAGGTTGTTTATTTCTTTACAAGTATAGCACTTGATGGTTTATAATTAAAATAGTATAATTTTATCAAAAACATATGATATTAGCTATAATAACAGGAGGTATCCCTATGTCCATACGCCATCTGCGTATATTTCTTACGGTGTGCGAATGCAATAACAGTATAACCAGAGCAGCGAAAAAACTATATATGACCCAGCCATCCGTTTCTGTAGCCATACAGGAACTTGAAAAATATTATGGGATTGTGTTATTTGACCGCATATCCAGAAGGCTTTATCTGACTGAGGCAGGCAGACAGTTTCTGGAATATGCCCAGCGTATCTTTGCCCTCCTTGATGATATGGAGAAAGGGATCAGAAACTGGGATACCATCGGAGTGCTGCGAGTCGGAGCAAGTATCACCATAGGTTCCCAGTTCATGCCAAGCTATGTGGAAAATTTTCAGCAATGTATCCGGAAGCGGAGGTACAGGTTTTTATCGGAACTTCTCATCAGCTGGAACAGAAGCTTTTAAGTAATGAACTGGATTTTGCACTGGTGGAGCGGCCGGTTCATGAAAGCTCCCTGCTTGCAGAGCCTTACATGGAAGATTCCCTTGCAGTCATTGCACCGGGGCGTCACCCCTATTACCAGGGACAGGTGCTGAAAAAAGAAGAGTTAAGCGAACAGAAATTTCTTCTACGTGAACATGGGAGCGGGACCAGAGAGCTGTTTGAAGAAGTGATGGAAATATCAGGTATTACGGTAAAGCCAGTTTGGGAAGGGATGAGTACAACCGCACTGGTCAATGCAGTCATTCATGGACTTGGAATTGCCGTTGTGCCAAAGCGCATGGTTTCCGGCCCATTGGAGAAAAAACTGGTTTACCAGCTGGAAATAGAGGATGCGGAATTTAAACGGTACTTCTATATTGTCCATCACAAAGACAAGCTTTTAACCAGAACCATTCATGAATTCATTGATCTTTGCAGGTGTTACGAACTGGATTTCCCCATGCCAAAGTACAATGGACTATAAAAAACACCAATTTATGCAACAATTTGCAGGAACATTTGGTTGTATTTACAACGACATTTTTGGGTGATATAATCTGATTCACAATATACAAACGTTTGTATCCAAATAAAATTGTATATTATATCTAACCCGGGCTGAAAAACCTATCATATGTATGGCGCAATACATGTGAAATCAGATTCATTACATTCTTTCATGAAAAAGGAGATAAAAAAATGTCTAAAGTAAAAAACTGGAAAACCATATTCCCTGCAATCTGCGTTCCTATGAATGATGACTATAGCATTAATGAAGCTGAACTGAGAAAATATGTCAGCTGGCTTGCCGGCTTTGATGAGATTGAAGGTTTAGTCTGCAACGGGCATACCGGAGAGGTAACCGGATTAAGCAGAAAAGAACGAAAAAGAGTAGTAGAAATTGTAGCAGATGAGGTTGGCGACAGACTGACAATCATTTCAGGAATCAACTGTGAAAATACGGTTGAGTCCATCGAGATGGCAAAAGAAGTAAAGGAAGCAGGCGCTGATGGAATTTTGCTTATGCCTCCTCATATGTGGCTTCGCTTTGGAATGCATCCCGATGCACCTTTTCACTACATAAAAGACGTGGCAGACGGTGCGGATATTGATATTATTATCCATTTATATCCGGCAATCAGCAAGGCATTTTATCCAGTTGATACTCTGGTTAAGATGTGCAAAGAAATCGATCATGTAAAAGCAATTAAGATGGGAACCCGTGTGACTCCATTATATGAAAACGATGTGCGGATTCTGCGCAGGGAAGCTCCCCACGTTTCTCTCATTACCTGCCATGATGAAAGCCTGATGTCTTCTCTTACATTCCCTGGTATGGATGGTGCATTAATCGGTTTTGCAGCATGTATTCCGGAACTGATCACAGAAGCATTTAAAGCTTATAAAGCAGGAGATTTTAAAAAGATCCATGAATATGATGATAAGATTTTCCCCATCTCCAGAGCGATTTACGGTGGAGGACAGCCGTCAGGAGAAGCACATGCCCGTATGAAAGAAGCTCTTTATCAGAGAGGAATCTTTTCTTCAGCTCTGATGCGCCGGCCGGTGCTTCCATTAACAGCTGAGGAAAAGGCACAGGTATCAGAGGGCTTAAAGGGAAGCGGCTATACATCTAAAATTACTCTCTAAGCAATTGGCATGTCAGGTGGAGGTCAGTTCATGGAAAATAATATAAGTACAGCTGCCGTATCAATCGATGCAGCCTTTGACAACTCAGCTATAAAAACTCTGCCGTTTCTGGAGTTAGTGAAGAGAATCGGTCCGGGACTTGTACTTACCGGAATTGTTATTGGCCCGGGAGCCATTACAACTGCAGCCATGCTGGGAGCCAGATATGGTTATGCAATGCTTTGGCTGTTCATTCCCATTTTGTTTATGGGGGTTACATTTTTACTTACTACTTATCGGATTGCGCTGCTTACCGGTAAACCGATTATCCATGCCATCCGTTATTATTATGGAGGGAAAGCTGCAGCCTTTGTGGGAGTTGCTTCATTCTTATCCTGTATGTTTTTCACAATGGGGAATATATCCGGATCAGGATCAGGTATGAATCTGATTTTTGGTATGGACTGGAAATTAGGCGCAATCATTATGATTGCAATAACTGTATTCTGCTACTTGACAAAAGGTGTATATTCCAAGGTGGAAAAGGGAATTACAATCTGTATTATCGGTATGATATTCGGTTATTATGCCACGCTGGTGAGGGCTGGGGGGCCTTCCTTTGGAGAGTTTGGAAGTGGTCTCACACATTGGACATTTCCAGCTGGAAGTCTGGCGACTGCCCTGGGTTTTATCAGCACCAATGCGTCTGTTACCACAGGTGTTTACGGCACTTACCTTGGAAAAGAAAAAAAGTGGGAGAAAGAAGATTTGTTTAACGGTGCAATGATGGTTGATTCTATCACCCATATTGTAGGAGTGATCTTAATCAGTGGGGCAGTTATGCTTGTAGGCGCAATCGTTCTTCACCCGGCAGGAATTGTGATTAAAAACCCTGCTGAATTAGGAGAAATGATGGTTCCGCTGCTGGGGAAGGCAGCCTATGTGGTTATGGGAATTGCACTTTTAGCGGCTGCTTTTTCTTCTCTTCTTGGCAATACTCACCGCACGGTTGTTTTACTGAACGCCGGTTTTGACAAGCCTACCAATCTGGATCATAAAAGTATAAAAATTGGTTCTATGATTGTTCTGGCAATTGCCGCTGTAATATGCTTTTCCTATAATGGGTCGCCGACCCAGCTGATTCTTTTTGCCAATATTATGACAGCCGTTGCAACTCCGGTATCTGGCCTCTTTGTATGTATGCTGATCTGGAACAAGGATGTAAATAAAGGTGTGAAGCAGCCTAAAATATTAAGAATCTGCATGGTAATCAGCTATATATTCTGTCTGGTACTGACTATTTCAGCTCTTAAAACGGCTCTGCCCAAATTTGCTGAATCCATAATGAAATTATTCTCCTGATTAACAGTTTAAATGAAAGTCTTCAGAGGGCTGTCCTGCCGCTGAAGACTTTTATTTGTATCAGATATCACATCTTGTTGACAGGAAAATTTTGTGTGGTATAAAAGATTTAAAGGGATTTATTGTATTGTGAAAGGAGACTGGTAAAATGGCAACATTAAAAGATGTGGCAAGACTGGCTAATGTAGATGTCAGCACTGTATCAAGAGCCCTTAATCATACCTCTTATGTCCATCCTGAGACAAAGAAAAAAATATATGCCGCAGTAGAGCAGCTTAGCTATAAGCCAAACCTGCTTGCCAAGGGGCTGAGACAGGGAAAGAGGCACACCATAGGTGTTGTTATACCGGAAATCAATTTTTCCATCTTTGGGGAAATGGTACAGGGGATAGAAATCCAGGCAAGAAAGATGGGATACAGTATCATCATATGCAATACAAAAGACAGGCAGGATGCGGAAGAGGAGTGTTTAAACAGACTGCGGAACGGGCTGGTAGATGGAATCTTAATAGCGGCAACCGGGCAGAACGGGCGGCTTTTAAGGGACATAAAAAGCAGTGGTATTTCGGTGATGCAGATAGTAAGAAATCAGGATAGCATATTAAGCAGTGTTGTAGCCGATTATTATGCCTGTGGTTATCAGGGAGTTAAATATCTTTATGGGAAGGGGTGCCGTCATATTGGCTTTATTAACGGTTCAATGGAAATTATCCCATACAAAGAACGATATAAGGGTTACCGGAAAGCAATCAGGGAACTGTCATTAACAGAATATGTGGCTGATTCCCCATTTCCCCAAAAAGATTATTTTAAAAACGGATATAACGGAATTCTGGAACTTATGGAGAAAGACACAGCACTGGACGGCCTTATGGTAGCCGTGGATATGCAGGGGCTGGGGGCAATCAGAGCTTTAAAGGAGCGGGGGATAAAGGTTCCTGAGGAGGTGAAGGTCATCAGCCTGACGGGACATTCCATCGGAGGAATGCTGGAAACCGCAATGACTTCCATGGAGGTTCCGGCAAAAGAGATGGGAGAAGAGGTCACCAGGATGATTATTTCCGACATCGAAGGTGGGCCGGATAAAAAAAACAGCCCGTTTCACAAAGTATTTGAAGCTTCTCTTATTGAGAGAGAAACAACTTAGACCTTGAAGCGGGCTGATGATCACGTTTATGACAGCTGGTTCTTATTTCTGCCGGATTTCCACAAAAGGATAAAACCTGCAAGAGCTACAAACAGGGAGATAAACTGGGAAGTAGATAAGCTTCCAACAGAACCCCTGATTAAATCACCCCGGTAAAATTCAATTACAAATCTCCCCAGGCTGTAAAAAATCAGATAGAAAGCGCTGACTCTTCCGGCAGGGGGATTTTTCCGTGCCAGTGCCAGCAGTACAAAACAGTTGGCAAAGTCAAAAATACTGGATACAGTCTGAGTCGGCAGCAGCGGGATTCCGTTAGGTGCAAACTGAGAACTCTGAAAGGTAATGGAAAAAGGTCCGGGGGTCTGACGCCCATAACAGCATCCGGCAAGAAGACATCCAATTCTTCCGAACCCCTGTGCCAGGGCAATTGACGGGACTACAAGATCCAGATAACGGATTGGGCTTATTTTCTTTATACGGCAGTAAATAAATCCGGCACCAATTCCCCCGATGATTCCTCCATATACTACAAATCCGGTAGAGATATCAAGTAAAAGTCTGGGATTACTTCTGATCTCATCAAATATAGTAACGTAGTAAAGAAGCTTGGCACAGATAAGACCGCCTCCGGCTCCCAGTATGAGCAGATAGAATAAGTGATCCGGTTCCAGCCCAGCCTTTTTGGCGCGGTATTCTGCTGTTAAGTAGGCTGCGGCAATTCCGATGCCGATCATCAGACCGTATCCGTGAATCGTAAAACCCCCGATGGAGAATAAATCGTTATACATGGTTATCTTCCTTCTTTTATCTTTAGAATAAAAACGAGGTTATTATATCATATCTTTTAAAACATTGCAAAGAAAGCCGAAAGTCTCCGGTGTATCACACAATATATAAAATTGTCATTTCCTTTAATTTTTCATTCATCTGCTGCCTTAAAAACAGTTCCCCATCTTCTCTTAAATCATTTTTATAACAATATTTCCCCCTGCCTCTTCCAGTCATTAAGTCTTTGTCATAAAGCTTTCCTGCGTCAGGAAATGCCTCACTGTTAATGGCATTGTGAACAAAGCTGTACGTCATGAAAATTATTTCAACCAGAGCAGTCCGTTTTACTTTTTCGCTTAACTGCATGGAAAGAACTGTAATCAGTTCGGAATAAAGCTGTTTCCAGTCGTCTGTTAATATGACAGGTGCAATGAGGATTCCAACACGGTAACCAGCGTCACACATTTTGTTTAATGCAGTAATTCTTGCATTTAATCCGGAAGTTCCAGGTTCAAACATGGTTATGATGGACTGGGGATTCACACTCATACGCATGATAATGCGTCCACCATGGTTCAAATTAAGAAGAGGATCCACCTGGTTAAATTTAGTTGGAAAGGTTAAAAAGCCTTTCTCTGTTTTTCCAAACTGTTCAATGGTCCATGATAAATTGCCGGTAATTGTATTTTCCAGAACCAGATCACTGTTGCTGCCAATCTCATAAGTATTGTCTTTTACGGATTTAGCCTGATGATTGATTATTTTATTCAGCATCTGTTCCCGGTTCACAAACAGGCGCAGATAGGAACATTTGTTATAGTTGCAGACAAGATAGCAGTAGTGGCACATGGCAGTACAGCCGGAAGACGTATAAGGAACAAGATAATCCGAAACTTTATGGTTTGGAACGTAGTTATGGGTTTTTCTGACTCCAATTACCAGCAGCCGTTTTAATTCAGGGAAATCCTTGTTGGGCCGGGTGCGCAGTTCATCTATTTTATTATGGCTTTCAATTGGGATCCATGGTATATCTTTATATTTCTCTTTCAATAATCCGCCTAACTCATAGTTCAGGGAATCTGGTTCAAAATAAATTTTATCTGGAAACATATTGTTAACCTCCTGTTTCCATTTATTATGCGGAGAAAAAATCCGGATATCCCATGTAAAAATGCACAAAAAAACGACTAAAATCTGTGTGATATTACAAAAAAACACACCATAGGTGGAATAACCCGGTTTCTAAAAGAGAATAGACAATTATATCTTTGTGAAGTATACTGAAATCAAGTTGAACAGCAGATTTATCCATAAATTTTCTGCTGAGACACAAAGGAGGAATTGTCATGAAGAGCATAAAAAACAAAATATTTCTTTACATGGCTTTAACTGTTTTTATCTCACTTACAGTAGTTGGCGGCATCAGTATTTATTTAAATTATTTCAGTATGATCGGTACGATGAACCAGTCCATGACGGAACTGGCTGAGACGGCGTCTGAGCGGGTGGCAAAGGAGCTGGATATTTATAAGAATCTTGCTTATGAAGCGGGAAGTATTGCAAGACTGGCTAATCCGGAGACTGGTATTGATGAAAAGAAGTCTATTATTGATCAGAGAGCCAAGACCCACGAGTTTCAGAGAGGCAATATTATAGGGACCGACGGTATCAGTATTTTTGATGGAAAAGACTATTCGGACCGGGATTATTTTAAGCGGTCAATCAAAGGAGAGATGGCAGTATCGGAACCATTAATCAGTAAGGTTACAGGGCAGATGACGATTATTATATCAGCCCCTTTGTGGGAAAAGGGAATCCCCGGAACGAAAGTGGTAGGGGTTGTTTATTTTGTTCCTAAGGAAACCTTTTTAAATGATATCGCTGCTTCCATACGGGTCAGCAAGGGTTCCAATGCCTATCTGCTTAACCAGTCGGGAAAGGTGATTGCCGATCCCAATATGGACAAGGTTACCAACGGAATAAATGTCCAGGAAAGTGCTTCAAAGGACTCACGGCTTGCCCAGCTTGCGGCACTTGAAGCAAAGATGACCAAGGGGGAAAGCGGTTTTGGACGTTATGATAACCAGGGGCATAAGATGTTTCTTTCCTATGCGCCCATCGCAGGAACGGATGGCTGGAGCATTGGAATCAGTGCACCTATGACAGATTTCATGGGATCCACAAAAACAGCCAGCGGGATTACTCTTTTCCTGATTGCAGTATTTCTCGTAGTTTCAGGAATCGTATCCGCTGTTCTGGCAGGCAAGATAGCAAGTCCCATTACTTCCTGTGCAAACCGGTTAAAGCTGCTGGCAGAGGGAGATCTTGATTCTCCTGTGACAGAGGTGAAAAACAAAGATGAAACAGGGATCCTTGCCGATGCCACAAGGGAGCTTGTTTCCAGACTTGGAATGATAATTAAAGATGTGGATTACGTTCTTCATGAGATGGCAGCAGGAGATCTGACAGTCAGCACCACCTGTGATGCTGCTTACGTAGGGGGATTCAAAGGTATACATGAGGCGATGCATCAGTTAAAGGCAGAGCTGGGAGATACTCTTTTACATATCAGCCATTCTTCCGGTGAAGTGGCAGCAGGAGCAGATCAGGTATCTGCAGGTGCCCAGGCGTTGTCTCAGGGAGCTACGGAACAGGCAGGTTCCATAGAGGAACTGGCTGCCACCCTGGGTGATATCTCAAAGCAGGTAGAAGGAAATGCAAGAAGTGCCAGGGAAGCCAGTAACAAGGCGAAAGAAATGGCTGAAGAATTAAGCAGCGGAAAAGAACAGATGCTGAAGATGACAAAAGCCATGGATGAGATTTCCCAGACGTCTGGGGAAATCGGGAAAATAATAAAGACAATTGAAGACATCGCTTTCCAGACCAATATTCTGGCATTGAACGCGGCAGTAGAAGCAGCAAGGGCAGGGGAAGCAGGAAAGGGCTTTGCAGTCGTTGCAGATGAAGTAAGAAATCTGGCCTCCAAAAGTGGGGAAGCATCAAAGAACACATCTTCCCTGATCGAGAATTCCTACCAGTCTGTGCAAAATGGAGCAATGATTGCGGCAGAAACAAAAGAATCCTTAGACCGGATTGCTGCTTCTTCTGAAAGAACCGTATCATTGATTAATGAAATTTCCAATTCGTCAGCTGAGCAGGCTGTTTCCATTGGGCAGGTAAATCTGGGGATTGATCAGATTTCAAGTGTGGTTCAGACAAACTCCGCAACAGCCGAAGAGAGTGCAGCAACCAGTGAGGAACTTTCCGGTCAGGCACAGATTTTAAAGAGTTTAATCGACCGGTTTCGACTTTAATCGATTTTATTAAAATAGCGTTAAGATTCCCTCCAATCTCTATCTTTTTATAGCATATATTACTAAAATAGAAGGGTAGAAGGAGGGATGAATTATGGGGTTCATAATTGTTTTGCTTATGGCGGTATATGCTGTTATCGGTGGACTGACAACGCTTTATCTGTTTTTCAGCTTCCCGGCAGTGATCGTTTGGAAATTTTACAGAAAACTGAAATACGGAATTTCTGTCTTTAACTGAACATGTAAGGAAAAGAAACAGGCACTAGATCATCCTGATATCAGGAACTCTGGTGCCTGTTTCTTAAAAATCAGATATTGGTAAGCCGCTCAAATAAATTGTTTACATTGATTCGGCCGTACCCCCAGACATTATTTGGATAAACTTCTGAGGGGCTTCTCACGGCACCCCTTATAATTAAACGGTTGACGTCATATCCGGTCAGAGAAGTATAGTTGCCTCTTGGAATCCCCCATTCAAGTACCATGGCAATAATTCCTGCTGCATGGGCGCTGGCGGCTCCGGTACCGGTTGCAGTCCCGTACTGGTTGCCAGGAACAGCACAGGGGATCTGGTAGCCGGGTGCTGCAATATCCGGCTTAACCAGACCGCTTCTGGTGTAACCTCTGCTGGATTCAGGAAGAATGCCATCGTTAAACTGGTTATAAGCGGTTACGGTCAGCTGGTTGGCACCATTGCCCGGAGAGGTGATGGTGGTATCCGGATTGGGTGCTAAAAAATAAGTGCTGTCAGATAGGATTGGTCCGCTTGGGAGCCAGCAATGAAACGAAAAGGATTCATTTTCAATACTCTGAGCCCGTAAAGACCACACTCCGGGCTGAGGGTTTAAAAAACGGATTAATATAAGCTGATCACCGGTTTCCTCTTCAAAAATAATATTATTCACCCAGACCACACTCTGGGTAAAAATAAAATTGAATCTCCGGCAGTCTGATATGGAAGGATAAATTCTCTGGGTGGATTCCCTGTTTGGCGTAGAGATATCAATGGAGATTCGGTCTGGTGCGTATGGCCAGATTTCCAACCAGAATTCTTTGTCATTTTCTCCAATCCTCAATTCGAAATCATTATAAAATGGCACAGCAGACGTACTGTTAAAATAATGCCTTTGTGTATTTCCTTCATTTCCGGCGGAGGTAGACACACCAATTCCCGGAAGCTGTACCAGATAGGTTAAATAGCTGCTTAATGTACCTTTGCCATCATGACTGCCCTGGCTTGTGCCAAGTGCAATACAAATAACAAGGGGAAGACTCAGTTTCTGCGCTGTCAAAAAGAGATATCTGATCCCCAGCAAAATGTCTGATTCCTGGAAGCAGTATGTATCTTTTGGTATGGTAAATACATTTTTTAAGTTTTCTTTTGCATCTTTCAGCTTTACAATTACAATCTGGGAATTGGGAACCACACCGGCAAAGACCTGGTCAGCACTGACGCTGCCCGCTGCAATGCTTGCCATGGCAGTTCCGTGACCGTTGGTATCTGTAGACGGAACAATGGAAAGTGGATCATCTGATGTTAATGCCAGATTGATGGCCTCTCTGTTATATTCACTGCCGAAGGTAAAACCTTCCGGAATGGCTCCGGTCTGCACTGTCTGATCCCATATAGAAATAATGCGTGTGGTTCCGTCGTTATTGCGGAATGCGTTATGCTGGTAGTCAATGCCGGTATCTACAAAGCCCATTAAAACACCCTGACCGGTCAGATTCAAAAACGGGTTTCTCTGAACCGTTCCAATCCCCGATTTTTCTATACTGATGGTGGATTCCAGAGTATAAAGTGAGGGAAATGTGTTGTAGGGGTGTGTTCCCAAATCACAGGGATCCGTTCCAGTTGTGAGAATATGAAGCAGTGAGCTTCGCTCTGTAAGTGGTGTGATATTGTCTCCCGTATCATAGGAGGGGACCGAGATATTATTAATGATTAAGTCGTAATAATTATTATCTAGTATTTTATTCAAAATCAGGCCTCCTCACTGCACCAATATTAAGAATTAAAACACCCTTTCAAGACAACCGGATCAGATATTGGTCAGCCTTCGAAACAGGTTATTTACATCAAGCCGGCCATATCCCCATATGTTGTTTGGGTAGATGATAGAACTGTCACGTGCAGCTCCCCGGATCAACAGCCGGTTTACGTCATTTCCGGTCATGGATGTGTAATTCCCCCTTGGTATTCCCCATTCCAGTATCATGGCGATGGCTCCCGCTGTATGAGCAGCGGCGGCACCAGTTCCAGTCATGGTTCCATAAAGATTTCGTGGAATCGCACATGGAATCTGATATCCGGGAGCGGCAATGTCTGGCTTTATCAGCCCGTTTCTAGTATAACCTCTGCTGGATTCAATGAGAATACTGTCATTAAACTGATTATAGGCAGTAACGGTAAGCTGACTGATTCCATCTCCGGGAGAGGTAATGGTAGTATCCGGATTGGGATTTAAAAAAAATGTGTCATTTGTAATAATATCACCGGAAGGAAGCCAGGAATGAAATGAAATGGGTTCGTTTTCCATACTTTGTACCCGGATATTCCAGACACCTGCAAGGGGATTTTGAAAACGCAGAAGAATCAGCTGATCGCCGGATTCTTCTTCAAATATAAAGTTATTTACCCACACGGTACTACCTGTAAAAATAAAATCAAACTTTCTGCAGGAACCAATGGTAGGGTAAATGGGCTGAGTGGATTCTCTGTTTGGGGTAGAAACATCTATGGATACTCGGCCCAGTGCATAAGGCCAGATTTCCATAAAAAACAAGGAATCATTTTCTCCTATTCTTAATTCAAAGTTATTATAATAAGGCGGGGCTGTGGTACTGTTAAAATAATGACGTCTGTCATTGCCTTCATTTCCTGCTGAAACAGATATTCCGATTCCCGGCAGTCTGGAAAGATAATTTAAATAGTTGCTAAGTGCATCTGTGCCGTCATGACCTCCCTGGCTGCTGCCAAGGGCAATGCAGATAACTAACGGGCGGCTGGCATTCTGTGCATATGTTTCCAGATACCGGACTCCCAGCATAATGTCAGATTCCTGGTAGCACAATACGTCCGGCTTTACAAAGTTCATACTCCTTAAATTCTGTTTGGGATCTTTTAGCTTTACAACAACCAGTTCCGCTTCCGGTACCACACCGGTAAAGGAATTCTCCGGATTGTACCTTCCTGCAATAATGCTTGCAACGGAGGTTCCGTGCCCTATGGTGTCGACAGAAGGTACAATTGATAAGGGATCATCTGATCTCAGAGCAATATTAATGGATTCTCTGCTGTATTCTGTCCCAAATGTAAATCCCACCGGCGGATTGTTGCTTTGAACGGATTGATCCCAGATAGAAAGAATTCTGGAAGTATTATCATTGTATAGAAACGCTTCATGTGTGTAATCGATTCCTGTATCAATCACTCCAATAATAATTCCCCGCCCAGTCAGATTTAAAAAAGGATTTCTCTGTACAGGACCGATTCCCGATTTTTCTATGCTGATGGTAGAGTTAAGTGTATAAAGAGTGGGAAATGTATGATATGGATATTCTCCAAGCAGGCATGGAGTTGAACCGGCTGCTGGAATATGAAGCAGGGAATGTCTGAAATTAATCATGGTTATATTGTCTGAGTTATAATTGGGAATTGAGACATTATTAATGATCAGATCATAATAATCGTTATCCAGAATCTTTTCCAAAAGACAGTCCTCCGGTCCATTTTTCCATATTTGCCGTTACAGATTTGTAAGCTGCTGAAAAACTTTATTTATGTCAAGCTGGCCATACCCCCAAAGGTTATTTGGATATGTGATAGCTGCCCCGTGCCTGGCGGCTCTCATGAACATTCGGTTTATATCATATCCGGTTAAAGTAGGAAGATTTTTTCTGACGATTCCCCATTCTAAAATCATGGCTGCAGCGCCGGCAGCATGTGCAGCAGCAGTACCAGTCCCCGTTGCGCTGCCATATGAATTCCCTGAAACAGCGCAGGGAAGCGAAAGACCTGGAGCTGCAATGTCTGGTTTGACCATACCCGCCGTTGTATAACCCCTGCTGGAATCTGTAAGAACGCTGTCATTAAATTGATTGTAAGCAGTAACTGTTAACTGATGAGTTCCGTTTCCGGGAGAGGTAATGGTCACGGAGGAATCTGGATTTAAAAAGTAAGTATCATCGGACAGAAAATCTCCGTTGGGAAGCCAGCAGTGAAAGGAAAAAGGTTCTTCCTTCATTGACTGCACCCGCAGATACCACACTCCGGGCATAGGATCCTTAAATCGCATTATGATTACCTGATTACCTGTTTCATCATCAAAAAGAATATTATTCACCCAAATGATGCTCTGTGCAAAAATAAAGTTGAATTTTCTGCATTCGTTTAGGGTTGGAAAAATTCTCTGTGTGGATTCTCTGCTGGGGGTTGAAATATCAATGGATATCCGGCTTGTTGCATAAGGCCAGAGAACCATACAAAATTCTTTATCCTTTTCGCTGATATTCAGCTCAAAATCATGATACCAGGGGATCTGGCTGGTAGTATTAAGATAATGTCTGGCTTTGTTCCCCTCATTGCCAGCGGAAGCAACAAAACAGATTCCCGGATCTTGTGTTTTAGCTGTCATAAAACTGCTGATTGCCCCGTTGCCGTCATGACTACCCAGGCTGCTTCCCAGACAGATACATATTACTATGGGTCTTGCCGCTTTCTGGGAAACTGACAGCAGATAACGGATTCCCAGATAAATATCCGATTCCTGAAAACAGTAGGTATCTTCAGGAACAAAGAAAATATTTTCAGATTATTTTTTGCATCCTTTAATTTTACTATAACAAGTTCAGATAATGGAACGACTCCTGAGAAAGAGAGGTCTGCTGAGGGTGATCCGGCCGCTATGCTGGCAATGGCAGTTCCATGCCCGTTGTTGTCTGTAGAAGGAACCACAGTTAGCGGCTGTGAGGATAATAAAGCTTCATTTATCTGTTCTTTTTTATATTCGGTTCCAAAGGTAAAGCTATCCGGAGGAGTTCCTTCCTGTATTGTCTGATCCCAGATGGAATAGATGCGGCTGGTACCGTCCGGATTTTGGAATGCCGGGTGTGTGTATTCAATTCCTGTATCAACTACGCCGACCAGTACGCCTTTCCCCATAAGACCCAGATAAGAGTTTTGCTGAACGGAACCGATTCCTGATTTATCCCGGCTCACTTCAGATTCCAATGCATATAAGGAAGGAAAGCTGTTATAGGAGTAAGTTCCCAGGTCACAGGGATCCGGGAGAAGTAATGGGTATATGGAGCAAAGAGTAGCGATCACTCAGCGGAGTTATATTATCTCCCATGTCGTAACCCGATATTATGGTATTGCCCATAATAAGATCGTAATAGTTATTGTCCAGAATTTTATTCAATAAAAGTCCTCCTGTCTTATAATGAGGGCATATATGATAAGTTTATGCAGCAGGAATTCTAATATGAAAGGAGGGGGGAGAATGGAAAAATGTTACATCCTCTAAATATTGGTAAGTCGCTGAAACAGTTCATTCACATCTAACATTCCATAGCCCCAGATATTATTAGGATATATAATAGAAGATTGCCGTCGTGCTCCGCGGGTAATCAGACTGTTGATTACATTACCTGACAGGGTGGTATAGTTGCCTCTGGGAATACCCCATTCTAAAATCATTGCAATAGCACCGGTGGCATGTGCGGTTGCAGCACCTGTTCCGGTTAAGGTCCCAAACCGGTTTCCAGGAAGTGCACAGGGGATCTGGTGCCCTGGTGCGCTGATATCCGGCTTCACGAAATTATTTCTGGAAAAACCTCTGCTGGCCTCTGTTAAAATACTGTCACTAAACTGATTATAGGCGGTGACTGTCAGCTGGTGGGATCCATTTCCAGGGGAGTTAATGGTAGTGCCGGGATTGGAATTTAAAAAGAACGTATCATCGCTGATCAGGTCGCCTGCTGGAAGCCAGGAATGAAAAGCAAGGGGTTCTTTTTCCATACTTTGCACATTAAAACTCCAGATGCCCGGCATGGCGTTTTGAAAGCGCAGCAGAATCAGCTGATCCCCGCTTTCTTCCTCAAAACTCATGTTATTAACCCATAAGACAGAAGGGGTGAAAACAAACTTGAATCTTCTGCATTCCCCCCAGTCCCGGACGTATGAGCTTAGTCGATTCCCGGTTTGGCGTGGAAATATCAATGGAAATTCTGCCAAGAGCAGATGGCCATATTTCCATGGAAAACATGCTGTCTTTTTCACCGATTCTCAATTCAAACTGATTGGTAAATGGTTCCTGCTGTGTAAAATTAAAATAATGCCTTCGGGCATTTCCCTGGTTTCCCGCAGAAACAGCAATTCCATAACCGGGAAGACGTACCAGATAATTCAAATAATTGCTGAAAGCACCATTGCCATCATGGGCTCCCTGGCTGCTTCCCATGGCAATACAGATGGCAAGAGGGCGGTTGGCTTTCTGCGCGATGGAAAGAAGATAAGTGATACCCAGCATCAGGTCAGTCTCCTGATAGCAGGAAATACCATCTGGAACAAAAAACAAATCCTTTAGATTTTTCTTTGCTTCCTTCAGTTTAACAACCGCCAGTTCGGCAAAAGGAACAATTCCGGAAAAATTCTGTTCATTTTCCGGTGATCCGGCGATGATACTGGCGATTGCGGTACCATGCCCATCTGCATCCCCGGAAGGAACAATGGATAACGGATTGCCAGAGGCCAGAGCCAGATTGATCATGTCCCTTGAATATTCAGTTCCATATGTAAAATTTTCCGGTGGAGTTCCATCCTGAACAGACTGATCCCATAAAGACAGGATTCTTGAAGTGCCATCATTAAAAAGAAAAGTATGATGCTGATAATCAATGCCTGTGTCAATAATACCCACGATAATTCCCCGCCCGTTAAGATTTAAATATGGGTTACGCTGTACGGCTCCCATTCCGGATTTTTCATGACTTACGGTGGAGGTAGGAGTATAAAGGGATGGAAAGCTGTAATAAGGATATTTACCCAGATTACATGGATCAGCGTTTCCTACAGGAACATTCAGCACAGAATGTCTGATATTTAAAGGTGTAATATTATCCCCTTCGTCATACAGAGGCACAGAGACGTTATTAATAATGAGATCATAGTAATTATTGTCTAGTATTTTTTCCAAAAGGGGCCTCCCTTAAAAAAGGTAGGAGCATTTGTTCTATATTATGCTGAAAAAAAGTGAATATGAGAGAGTAGGTTGTATGGTGGGGGGAGATTTTGGTCATGAAGAGAAATAATTTATCAGGGTTATTTTGATACAGTCTGAGAATTAAATATTGAATGTTTCGAACTGATATATTAATATAAGAGGAAATCGTTGAGTAGGAGATAAAAAGAATGGATGAAATCAGATTAATAAAGCCAACAATGGAATATGCAGAAGATATCATGAAATATCGCCAGGAGTTTTTAGATTCCGGTGACAGCCTGGATGGCTGTGGCAATTTAAAGATGTGCTTTTCGGCAGATGAATGGATTAGAACCATTGATCTTTTGGAAAGTGATGAAACGTGTCCCGAAGACAGGGTCACGTCTAATACATTTATTGCGGTCCGGACAGCCGATAATAAGATTGTTGGAGTTATTGATTTCAGACATCACATAAACCATCCTATTTTAAGCGTTTGGGGCGGTCATATTGGATACTCCGTTCGGCCTGATGAAAGAAGAAAAGGGTACGCAAAAGAAATGTTACGGCAGAATTTGAAAAACTGTAAAGATTATGGTTTAGATAAAGTCTTGGTTACCTGTGATTATGACAATGTAGGAAGCGAGAAGACAATTCTGGCAAACGGAGGGCTTTTTGAGAAGGAAGTAGTTGTGGATGGGGACAGGATTAATCGGTATTGGATTCATCTGTATTAGTTAGTAGTTTTTTTGTTCCTCGCAACAGGTAGGTTTGTCTGTTGAAGGAGTGTTGTTTGTACAAGAATTCGTTATTGAACGCCTGACAGCAATTGCGCTTAAAGCATCACTTAGTAAGAGTATATCAGCTGCAAACAAAGATAATTCATCGTCGTTTAAGCTATCTGCTATTTGACAAGCTAATGTAGAAATTAATAATACATCACAACAATAACTCATTGTACCACCTCAGTTATGTATCTATAATTAATACTATTTTATGCCGTAAAGCCAGAATTATTTTAGAAAAAGGAGTTGTACGGTCTGCACAACTCCAGTTTTTCTATTTGTAATTCATAAAGACTTTGATAATTTCATCCCGATTTTCAGCTTTATCACATAAAATCATAAATTTCTCATTAACTGCGCTTGCTTGTATTTTAGTTCCTAATCCCTGTAGAGTAACGTATCCATTTTCCTTCAAATTTTTGTAACTATCCGATTCCTTATCAAATTCGTATATGGCTACTTTATCATATTTTGCACCGCTTATAGCACCTAATGCTTCAGCTGGTACACCTGCCGCTTCCCCCTGGATCATGTTGTTTTCTTTCAGGTAGCTGGCTAGATCTTCTAATGAACTTGTAGCAGCAGCCGTTGGTGCTGTTTCTAAATCTTTTACTTTACTTTCCATGCTTTCGCTCAGACCCTCCACCTTTCCTTCAAGTTCTTGAGTGGATTCAACCTGTGTTGGTGACTGGGTGGTCTCTGCAGAGTTCGTAGAGCAAGCGGTTAAAAGCAGTACACTGACAACAAATACGGGTAAAGCTTTCATAACTTTCATATTCATTTTCCTCATTTCTTTTGTACTTTATTAAAAAGCCATAGGCTATTTTAATCTTAATTCAGTAATTCTTCAGGATATCCATTACAATCACTTTGTTACGAAACAAAACCACCGGAATCCCCTGCATACACAAGTGATTCCGGTGTTTTGGCTGTTTATAGAAAAATGGAAGTAATGGGGCTCGAACCCATGGCCTTTCGCGTGTGAGGCGAACGCTCATCCCGGCTGAGCTATACTTCCATTTCGTGGAGATAGCGAGACTCGAACTCGTGGCCTATGCGTTGCGAACGCATCGCTCTCCCAGCTGAGCTATATCCCCTTGTCTAAATTATAGCATGAAGATTCTGAATTACAAGTATTATTTGCACAAATAGAAAAATATTTTTCGTTCTTTTCTGTGGATTTTGTTGTAAAAAACTTCCAGAAATAACATGGAAAAGAGGCATCAAATTGAGATGCCTCTTTGGCTCAAAATTACAAAATTTTATTAATCTGGTCGCCTTCCATCCATTTCTTCAGGTTTTCGAATACGATCTGGGCTCTCAACTTCATCGATTCTGCAGAGGCAAAAGCAATGTGTGGAGTAACGATTGTATTTTTACAGTTTAAAAGTGGGTGGGAAGTATCAATCGGCGGCTCGTTCTCAAACACATCGATTCCAGCACCTGCCAGATATCCGCTGTTTAAAGCTTCCGCAAGTGCTTCCGAATCCACTACCGGACCTCTTGCAGCATTGATAATATAAGCTCCCTGTTTCATTTTAGCAATTGTATCCCTGTTTATTAAATGGCGGGAGTCATCGTTTAACGGGCAGTGGAGACTCACGATATCTGAGCTGGAAAGAAGTTCATCCAAAGATACAAATTCCATGAAATCCGGTTCATTTCCAGTGATGGTACGCTTGTAACCAAGAACACGGCAGCCAAAGGCTTTGCAAAGTTCTGCAGTTCTTATACCAATTGCACCAGCACCGATAATACCGATGGTCTTTCCTCTCAGCTCGCAGCCTACCAGACCATCTTTTGTCTTTCCTTCCCGGCAGCGGGCATCTGTCTGCATCACATTGCGTAGTAGAGAGAGCATAAGGCATAAAGACAGCTCGGCAACAGCTTCGGTAGAGTAACCGGCAGCATTGCTGACGGAAATATTATTTTTTCTTGCTGCCGCCAGATCTACATGGTCCACACCTGTAAAAGCAACATCTATAAATTTTAAGTTCTTACAGGCGTCGATGACTTCGCCGCTGAGTGGCATGTTGGCAATCATAATGACATCGGCATTTTGAGCTTGTTCAATCTGAACTTTGGTATCTGTGTTTTTTTCGAAAGCGGTAAAACTGTGACCTGCATCGATCAATGGTTTTGCACATTCCTTTAACAGGCTGTCCGGAATCCCAAGAGATTCTAATAATACGATATTCATATGTATCACTCCGATCATTGATATAATTACAGGCTTTGATAAAAATAATCCTGTAATAATTATTATAACACCAGACAAAAGAATTAAAAAGGATGATTACAGGTGTTGATTGCGTAAATTTATCTTCGGATTGAATGGTGCAGAGTTCACCCACGATGCTCTGATAACGTATCAGGCAATGACTTGTGGCTTTAATATACATTATTTTTCCATTCAAAACAAGCCCTGAGCTAGATCTCAGAGCAATTATGACGAGCAAAGTGACTTTCGTATATTTACCTGGCTTTGTATCATAACCCCCAAATATGAGCATTAAAGTATACGATTCTCTTATTATGCAGCGAGATACTATGAGATATTTGGTCGGTATATTTACCCAATTCTCCGTGCCGATTTTTCTCTGACCTTTGAATTACATCTCCACTCAGAACATCATATTCAGCACCTACTGCCTTAGGCTGTTCCTCTTTTTGGTATCTCACTAATTCCAACATATCCCCTCCGTTTAGATAATAAGCCCGCAGCTGTGCCATCTTTCCCGCTCCCTTCCGGCTCCAGCCCATTGGTCTTGAACTCATACGGCTTGAAAGTACATGGCTTACATGCCCTTCTGTACTGCTTCCTTTTACTCCAGCCTGGTGACTTAACCTTAGTTTTGCTGCTGCCCAGTTAGACAAAATGTATTCCCTGGCTTCCCTAATTCTTTTACTCCTGTTTCGTCCTCCAGATATTCTTCCAAACGGTCGACCAGCCTTGTGAATTCTTTCTTTGTTTTGCTTCTGATCACTTTCCTGAGTTCATCCGCCGCATCATCGCGGCTGTCTTTCATATGGCTCGTAAGTTTTGTCAGATATTTTTCCAGATGAAATTCATCCAGTACATATGTGACTCCTTCCAGACGATTCATCCCGGCTTTAATCCAGCCTCCACCATCTGCATTTAAATATATTTTTTTGACTGTTTCCAGTTCATAGTGGTTTGTGATATAGTCATTTATTTCATCCCAAAACTTTAGATTATCCTCTCCTGTATTCACTCTGCAAAAATAATACGGATTAACCAGACGGTGCCGTTTACTCTTCGGTGATTCGTTTTCTATTCCTTCGTAAACATAGACCAGTTTTGTTATCAGGTTGTTATTTTTCTGATGGTTCTCATTTTCCCGCAGATCGCCTTTCTTCTCGCGCCACTGCAGAGATACATGATCCTCATCGGCATCGATATAGAGATAGTCTACTTTCTTCTTTTCTGCCTTTACCTCATGTACTGGAAAATTCAACTGATGGAGTTTGTTCTTTACCGTCTGCTTGCTCACTTCGCTTGTCAGACTGGTTTCTTCCCCTCCCCGCCGGTAAGAGGTCTGTACTGCCTCACTTAACAGCCTTGCTTCTGCATCTTGTGTGAGTCTTTCATTCCGCTCCAGGCCAAGGATTCTATCCAGCAGATATTCACTGGTTCCTGTCTCTTTATTGGTGAATAATGTTTTACGGAATGTGACAGTTCCCAAAGAAGTCACTAGCTGCTTTGTTGTGTGAGACTCTACAATCCAATGCTTTAATCGCATAGGGCTGTCCTGAAGCATCTGATCCATTGCTTCTAAAGAATCCTGTATCATACGCAACCCCAGGTTATGGAGCTCTGCAGTCATACTGATTACGTACTCTGCCATTTGCAGCGGGTTTTTTCATAAAATTATCTTCCATTTTTTCAAATCTGTTGATGCATTCTTCCTCAAAATATCGTATACTGTTAATCATAGAGAACACCAATCCTTTGTTTTGTATTAGTTAGTCGCTAAATACTTTATCACAAAGTGGTGTTCTCTTTTTATTTATTTTCCATTATCCGAATAAAACTTTACGCTAGCTACAGGTGTTTTTAAATAAAGTGTTTCCATTGCCTTGTATTTATATTATAATCTTATAAATAGTCCGCAATATACTTCGAAATACTGAATGATAAGATAAAGTCAAGGGGGATTTATGTATAAAGAAAACGATCTGGTTGCAATAGGAAAAAGAGAAAATAATAATAAACGAAATTATCTTGTAGTCAATCGGCTGCAGGGAAAGCATATCCCAGTTAAGCCGTTAACAGCACTTGCCATGTTTCAGTCTCTTGGCAGAATGGTTAAATCAGAATATGGAGATGAACGACTTTTGCTCATTGGTTTTGCTGAGACTGCCACTGCTGTAGGAGCGGCAGTGGCAGATTGTACAGGAGGTTTTTATATGCAGACTACCAGGGAACAAATTCCGGGAGTCAGCTATTTATACTTTTCAGAGACTCATAGTCATGCCACTGAGCAGAAACTCGTAAGGGAAGATTTAGAATCAGTGATTAATAAGATTGATCGTATTGTATTTGTTGAGGATGAAGTAACGACTGGCAATACCATTTTAAATATTATCCATTTGATCAACCGGTTATATCCGGAAAAAGTAAAGTTTTCTGTGGCTTCCCTTCTGAATGGCATGAATAAAGATTCAAAAGAGATATATGAAGCATACGGAATCCGTACACACTGTCTTTTGAAAACGAACCATGTTCAATATGGAGATATTGCAGAAACGTCTAGAAACGAGGGGGATTATTGCATAGAGAATTTTAAATCCTGCATTATGCCCTATCAGGAATTGAGGTATACAGGTTATCTGGATGCCAGAAGAGTTGTTCTGGCTGACAATTACAAGAAGGCATGCGAGTGTTTGTGGCGGCAGATCGAATCCAGTATTGATTTTACGGAGGCTGACAGCATTCTGGTTTTAGGGACAGAGGAATTTATGTACCCAGGGCTTTTTGCCGCATCTAAAATAGAACAATGGGGGAAGCGGGTATTATTTCATGCCACAACCAGGAGTCCCATTGTGACCAGCAAAGAAGAGACATATCCATTACATACAAGGTATCAGTTAAGCAGTGTTTATGACAAGGACAGGACAACCTATGTATATGATCTCAAACAATATGATATGGTCCTTATTATTACTGATTCCGTGAAGGATGACCAAAAAGGAATTAACAGTCTGGCCAATTCCTTGAGCCGTTGTGGTAATTCCAAACTATTCTATATAAGGTGGTGTTGTAAATGAGAAGCTCATATTCGGAAGAGGATGTAATAATCCTTTTGAAAGATATTACCGGAATGGTAAGACCGCAGCCTGCCGAGGAGAGAGAGAGACTAATACAGGAAGGGAAGCACTACTGTGAAATGCTCCCAATCGAGTATATTCCGTCATTAAAGTATATGGAAGCGTATCAAGAGGCTCTTAAAAATTTTGGCGATGATACTGCTTTTTCAGTAGGGAGACTAGCTGACAAAATCATGAAGAAGAAGGGAGAACAGGTAGTCCTTGTATCATTGGCAAGAGCTGGAATACCAGTCGGCATTCTGTTGAAGCGGTATATTCGGTGGAAATATAAGGTGGATATTAAACATTATTCCGTTTCTATTATCCGAGGTAAAGGAATAGATGAGAATGCAATGTCTTATATTTTAAACAGATATAAAACGGAAAACATACTTTTTGTTGATGGTTGGATCGGAAAAGGTGCAATACAAAATGAATTAAAGAAAACTGTTAAAGAAATCCCGGGTTTGTCAGCAGAACTGGCAGTGGCAGCTGATCCGGCAAATATTACGGAGCTGTCAGGAACGAATTCAGATCTTCTCATCCCAAGCTCCTGTTTAAACAGCACAGTTTCTGGTCTGATCAGCAGAACGTTTTTACGAGATGATATAATTGGAAAAGAAGATTTCCATGGAGCTGTTTTTTACGAGGAACTTCAGGGGGAAGATTTGTCTTATGATTTTATCAGAGAAATAGAATCCCGGTTTCAAAAGGAAAATCCGGTTGAAAGGCCCTGTTTAAAGCAGAAAGGGATTGAGAAAGTAAGAGAGATTGCTGAAAAATTTCAAATTGAGGATATTAATCTGATTAAACCTGGTATCGGTGAAACCACCCGGGTATTGCTTCGGAGAGTACCCTGGAAAATATTAATTGACACTGGCAGCCGGGACGATGTTTCCTTAAACCATATTAAAAAGCTGTCGGAGGAAAAAGGTGTTCCCATTGAATACGCCTTTCTTGGTAATTATAAAGCCTGTGGGATTATCAAAAAAATGGCAGATACATAAGACGGACGAATATCAGCACAATAGCAATGAGCTGGGGCAGGAATCAATTTCCCCCAGCTCATTTTTCATTAAAATATATTTTTATGACAGACAGATCATTTTAAAATCCCGTATGTACTGGATAAGGCGATTATCCTTTTGGCCCAGTTATAATGGGTTTTGTATTCATTCATTCGCTCCATAGAGCTGTTCCCGGAAACTAAAAGGCCGGATTCGGGCTTCCAGTCAAGTATGGACACGGCATCCTCATAATCGTTAGAAGAGACCATATATGCTTCGTTCACCAGGGGAATCTGTTTCGGATGAATGACAGTCTTACCAACAAAACCGTTCAGACGGTCCATTTGCAGTTCGCTTCTAAGGCCCTTGTCCCAATTCTCACCATTGTAATATTCCCAGACAGGACCAGAGATTATGTAATCCATTCCGAAAACAGTTATAATATCGGTCAGAATGTCAGCAACTGGCCGTATATCATAAATGGTATTGCTGTCTGAGCGGCGAAACCCGAATGAATGGCACAGATCATTGCCCCCTACCCGAATGTTCAGAACCAGATCCGAAATTTTATCCAGCTTTTCCTTCAGACCGTATAGAATTTCATATCGATGCTGCAGATGAATCATGGTTGGGCTCTCCAGTATAGGCATGATATAGATGGGGCGGTCAGAACGGGAATTGGCTTCTGTTATGGAATGAATATAATAATCTATGTTTTCTAAGGTTATCTTTGGTATTATAAATCCCTGTACCAGGGATGCAGCATCAGACAGGCCAGCCAGTAAACGGGTTATCTGCTCTGGTTCTCTTACTCGGATAAAGATCTTTGGTATATAAAAATCGTGATCTTGCTGTGCTTTAAATATATCGTTTAAAGAGTTTATCAACTGGTTTTCTGCTTCAGTCACATGGTCATCCCCGATGGTATCTTCGAGGCAGAGTGCAAAAGAATAATTCTTACCGAAATTCTGCTTAATGATTGAATTCGCTGCAGTGTCATATGCAGCTGGGCAGTACAACAGAGGCCCTACGCCGCACGATAATAATAATGGATCCATAACAACTACTCCTTCTATGGTCAGATTCGATAATTATAGCACTAATATGGCACAAAAGATAGTTTTTTCTATTGTTGTGTGCTAAAATAGTCGATATATATCAAAATATGTAAATTTGGGAGCCGGGCATAACATGAAGGTTCGATATAATGTGTTGAATATAACGTCAATTATGGCATTTGCAAGCGTAAAAGGTGGTCTGAATCAAAGCTGCAAAGATGTATATTTTCTGAGCTGCATCGGACAGTCTGATCACTATTTAAGAATGATCAGAGAAATGGATGGAGTGCTTTCAGAACGTGTACAGCAGGGACAGGGAGACTACATACGGATAACGGGATTTCCCGGATTAAAAAGCATGGAAGAAATCAATTTTTACCGTGGCTGCTATGAACAATGGCTGCAGAGCGGAAGGCGCCGTCTGACAGGGAAAAATATACCTCCTGGTACTCAGCTGGAAGAAGCTGTCAGAGAAGCTATGGAAAAAACCACCGCGAAATTCAGAGAATATTCGAAAGGTGCCAGTGAATCAATGGAGAGCAATTTTATTATTAAACTCATTTACTGGCTGGACTGCACTGCAAGCGGGATATTGACAAACTGGAATCAGGCAGGTTCCTGTAAATTTGTTGTAAACGGTGCGGTGAAAAATCATGAATATTTATTTCTGTATTTTCTTACGCTTATTGGAATTGATGTAATGATATTAATGCCGGAAGGAAATAAAGGTATTGATAAGTCTTTGCTTTCTATGTCATCTCAATTGGTTCTGGGCCCCTGTTCCCCTGCCGAGATTCCATGCTATGACAGAAGGGAATATATTACAGCTTCGCGCCATAAAGAACCCCCGATTTCAACTGAGCGAAGATGCGTAAAAAAATTTGAGGAATTGGCAATGATTGCGGCCTCTGTTGTAATGATAGCGGTCCACGACCAGGAGGGGAATATTACAGCAACGGGTTCTGGAATTATAATTAGTTCAGATGGATATATTCTCACCAATCATCATGTTATACAAGGAGGAGTTTTCTATACCGTGCGAATTGAGGATAATGATGAATTGTATACAACTGATGAGGTGATAAAAGATAATTCATTTCTGGATCTGGCTTTAATCAGAATAGAAGGCAGGATGCCAGGACCTGCTCCTCTTTATAGGGGGAGTGATGAATTGGTAAGAGGACAGAAAGTGGTAGCGATTGGAAGCCCTCTTGGGATGTTTAACTCAGTATCTGACGGTATCATATCCGGATTACGTACGATTGATAATGTGAAAATGATACAGTTCACAGCTCCGATTTCCCATGGAAGTTCCGGGGGTGCTCTTATAAATCTTTATGGAGAGATAATTGGCATAAGCACGGCTGGGTTTGATAGGGGACAAAATTTAAATCTGGCAGTAAGCTACGTTGAAATTGATAAATTTGCCCGTGGCTTTTATAAATGACAGAATATCAGCAAATATTACATATTTTTTAAAAAATATGTTTTAATAACTCGAATAGTTGTGAAACATGTATGGTTGTGATATAATAAACAAGCTTAAGGCAAAGGGGGGTATTATGAAACAAAAAAAGTTCCTGATCTCGTTCAATTCTCCAATAATTCTTGGGTTTACATTCCTGTGTTTTATTGCTTTGATTTTAAATTATATTACACACGGCATTACCAATCGAATGTTTTTCAGTATATACCGTTCCTCTCCTTGGAATCCCCTGTTTTATATCCGGCTGTTTGGTCACGTATTTGGACATGCGGGCTGGGACCATTTTTTTGGAAATATTACATTAATACTAGTAATAGGGCCTCTGTTGGAAGAAAAGTATGGTTCGGTTAATTTAAGTCTTGTCATGTTAATAACAGCATTGATAACGGGTATTTTTAATCTTGTTTTCTTTCCCGGTACTCAACTTTTGGGAGCCAGTGGTGTTGTTTTTGCATGTATCATGCTTTCATCTATGACCAGTATCACTGAAGGCAGCATACCCGTCACATTTATTTTGATAGCAGTTATCTACATAGGCGGCCAGATTTTTGATGGAATCTTTACAAGAGACAATGTATCCCATCTTACCCACATCATGGGAGGTGGGGTTGGAGTGGTTATGGGCTATTTTCTGAATAGAAAAAAACAAAACAGATATTGCAGGTGATAACAAAGGATGTTTAAACACAGAATTCTCCAAAATTTAGATGAATATTTTCTTAACCTTAACCGAAGGGGAGGGAACTACGTATTTTTCTATCGGTTTAACGGTTTAAACAGGGAAGTTATTCAGTTTTTAAAGCGATACTATGAAACCGCCAGATTGAATGGTGTTATTCTGGAAGGAAAAATCCCCAATCCGGAAGATAGTAATCTGGATTATTATTATGAGATAATGGGCAATGATTTTCAGCTCAGCATGGGCTTTCTTATTAACAGCTTAAAAAAGTGGCTTCCCAGAATGAATGGATATCAGCTGGAAGCAGTATCAGCTGCCATTTATGATACCCTGGATTATATGAGAATAGAGGGTAAGAATGATAATATGCTGAAAAATGCATATGTCAAATATATGTGCTGGCTGTACTATAAGTTCGAGAGAATTGTAAGCCGCCTTGGTTCGGAACAAATTCCTAAGATTTTGTATGAAGGAGAGATTAGTAATTATGAGTTAAAGCTTATATCCATTCTTTCCAATGCGGGCTGTGATGTTGTTTTGCTTCAGCATCAGGGAGACAGCAGCTATCTTCAGACAGACAAAGATTCAAGACTGTCTGTTGCGTATCCGATGACAGGACTTAGTCCATTTCCAAAATCCTTTTCCATCAGTAAATTCCAGGAGGAAATCGAAGAAGACAGGCAGGTTGAGCGCATGTATGGACAGCTCCCTGAATTAACAGCCTGTACCAACAAGTGGACAGAAAAAAAAGGACTGGAAGATGTTTTAAAAGGTGTTATGGCCAGAGGCAGTGAATCGCTTACATTTTATAACTGCTATTTAAGGATTAATGGAGTGGAGGATAAGCTCACCTATTTGAACGAGCTGTATCAATTCTATTTACAGCTGAAAAGTACAAAAAGAGATCTGGTTATTATTAATCACAAGATTAAGATTCCGGATATGGATGAGATTTCTTTAATTAAAAGAAGCAATTACAGCTCCGTTAAACAGATGTTGGGAGATTTATCCGGGAATATAAAATATCCGGCAAATCATGAACTTCAAAAACTGATTAAAAAAGCATTCTTGGATGTGATGCTGGAAACGAATAAAAATTCAGATTACAGCTTAAATAAAATGACAAATCAGGCGATTTATATATTGTGCTGGTTAAATCGTTACATTCCCAAACTGTTTCCCTGCTGGACCCCTCCTATGGCAGCCTGCTTTATTTATTTAGGTGGTATTAAAAATGAAAATGAAGTTCTTTTTGTAAAGATCCTTTCAAGGATTCCTGCTGATGTCTTAATATTAAATCCCAACCGTAATATCAGGTGTGCGCTGGAAGATGAGATGCTTTATGAAATCAGTCATGAGGAATCCATGGAAGTGGAAGAATTTCCCTGCGTGAGCGGGGATATCCGCATGGGGACTGCCGCGTATCACGCTGAGCGGGAACTGGATGGATTGCTCTATCAGGATACCGGACTTTATCGGGATTACCAGTACCGAAAGGGAAATTCAGTTATTTTAAGGACCATGTATGAGGAGATTTCTATTTTGTGGGATCAGGAGCTGAAATATCGCCCGAATTTCGGTGTCGTCAATGATCAGGTAACCCTGCCTGTGATTTTTGCCAGGATATCAGGAGTTAAGGATGGTCCGGTTTCTGCATATTGGTCTGATATAAAACGATTAAAAACGGAAGATACGCTGTTGATAAAGAAAACTCCTTTTCTTAATCCTGTTGATTTTAATCCGATAAAGCAGTATGCAACCGAATTTTTGAAAAACGGCAGAGTGCAGCGAAATAGAATTAAGACCCATAAAGCTTATACTTATGCGTTTTTAAGGGAAGAAGTACAAGAGTATCTTCTGGATAAGTTTCAGCTTTTACTGGATCAGAGAATAATTAAAGGTACCTTTGAAAATGGTACGGAATACACCATTGCCTCCGTGGTATTGAATTTAAATCATGAGATCCTGAGGCTGATACAAAAGTTCGATTTTACCAAAAAGAATCCCAAGGTGATATTTATTAATACAACAGAAACTATATTTTCCTTAGAGGACAGTATTTTAATGGCTTTCTTAAATCTTTTGGGATTCGATATAATAATATTTATTCCGACTGGTTATCAAACAGTGGAAAAGTACTTTACGAATAAAATAATGGAAGAACATCAGATTGGTGAATACAGATATGAACTGGAGCCGCCTGATTTCGACACTGTTTTATCAAATAGCAGCCAGCCATGGCATCATAGAATATTTAGAAGGGGGGAACTAATATGGGCTTGGACTTTAATAAAGCACAATCACAGCAATCAGCTGTAAGTACACAATCGCAGACACAAAATGAGACAGAACCTGCGGTTTATGACATCTCGTCAGACAGAGAGCAGCTTAATCTGGCACTGACCAATTCACCGGAGGTAGATGCGCTGGTGAGTCAGATTGAGGTAAACAATTTAGAAACAATTGTATCCTTTGGAGCAGGTGCAGCAGAGGAAATATCAAAAGCTTCCGATGTGGTATTAAATGGTATGAATATGTCTCAGTTAGACGGTTCCAGTGAAATGCTTAATACGCTGGCAAAAATCATGTCGAAGTTTGACATAGAGGAGATCAAAGAAAAGCCGGGACTGTTTGGCAAGTTGTTTGGGAATTTACGCAAGCAGCTGGACCGGATCCTGGACAAGTATCATACCATGGGTGAAGAAGTAGACAAAATTTATGTTCAGTTAAAACAGTATGAATCTGAGATTAAGCAGTCTAACAGAAAGCTTAATCAAATGTTTGAAGCAAACGTAGCCTACTATCATGAACTGGTAAAATATATACTGGCAGGGGAGCAGGGCATTCGGGAACTGGAAACCTACATAGCAGGACGGCGTTCTGATATGGAATCCACTGGTGATAATTCCATACAGTTTGAGATCCAGAGTCTGGAACAGGCTCTTATGATGCTGGAGCAAAGGACACAGGATTTAAGAACTGCTGAAAATGTTGCCATGCAGTCCGTTCCCATGATTAAGACCATGGAATTCAGCAATATGAATCTGGTCCGTAAAATTAATTCAGCGTTTATCATTACATTACCGGTATTTAAGCAGGCGCTGGCTCAGGCCATTATGCTTAAGCGTCAGAGAATACAGGCCGAAGCCATGTCAGCCCTTGATGAAAAACCAATGAAATGCTGATTAAAAATGCCCGTAATACAGTTGAACAGTCCAAGATGACCGCCAGATTGGCTTCTGGCAGTTCTATAAAGATTGAGACTCTGGAGACTACATGGAGAACCATTGTTGATGGTATAGAAGAAACCAGACAGATCCAGGAAAATGCCAGAAGACAGCGGGTGGAAGATCAGGCAAGACTGGAAGTTATTAAAAAAGATTTTAACAGTAGGTATCATATGCCAAATTCGGCAAAAAAATAAACTGAAATCACAGGAGGATATTGTATATGCCAATTAATTTATCAAAAGGACAAAAGGTAGATCTGACAAAAGGAAATCCAGGACTGAAAAACATTATGGTCGGATTAGGCTGGGATATAAATGCTTTTGATTCCGGCGCTGCGTTTGATCTGGATGCGGCTGCATTTTTAATGGATGATACAGGAAAATGCCCGACTGAAAAGGAATTTATTTTCTATGGCAATTTAACCCATGCAAGCCAGTCAGTGAAACATATGGGAGATAACTTAACGGGTGAAGGAGATGGGGATGATGAGCAGATACAGATCGATTTAACACGTATCCCTGCTAATGTGACAAAAGTTGCATTTACAGTAACCATTTACGATGCTGAAGCAAGAAGACAGAACTTTGGTCAGGTAATTAACGCATTTATCCGTATTGTAGATGAATCTTCCAATACAGAATTGATCCGCTATGATTTGGGGGAGGATTTCTCCATTGAGACGGCAATTGTGGTAGGAGAGCTGTACAGACATAATGGGGAATGGAAATTTAATGCTATCGGAAGCGGTTTCCAGGGTGGCCTGGCTGCGCTTTGTGCTCATTATGGAATCGATGCATCATAATCAGGAGGAAATTATATGCCAGTAAGTTTACAAAAAGGTCAGAAAGTTAGTATCACCAAGGGAAATCCCGGTCTTACAAAGGTAGTGGTAGGGATTGGCTGGGATGTGAACCAGTTTGATACGGGCGGTGACTTTGATTTGGATACTGCCGCTTTTTTATTTACTGATACTGGAAGAGTATCCAGATCAGAAGATTTTGTGTTTTTTGGCAATTTACTACATCAGTCAGGCTGTGTGGAACACATGGGAGATAATCTGACCGGAGCCGGTGAAGGCGATGATGAACAGATTAAAGTGAATCTTTCCATGGTACCGGAGAACATATCCAAAATTGCATTCACGGTTACGATTTATGAAGCGGAACAGAGAAGACAGAATTTTGGACAGGTTTCCCGTGCGTTTATCCGGATTTATAATGAAACCACAGGGGAAGAACTGCTAAGATATGATTTGGGAGAAGATTTTTCCATTGAAACAGCTGCGATATTCGGTGAGTTGTATAAGAATAACGGAGAGTGGAAATTTAATGCCATTGGAAGCGGTTATCAGGGAGGGCTGGCCGCTTTATGCTCTAATTTTGGAGTAGTTGTGGAATAAAAAATAACTGGAGGATTACATATGTCTATAAGTTTACAAAAGGGACAAAAAGTCAGCTTGTCAAAAGACAATGCGGAACTTTCTAAAGTACTGATCGGATTAGGCTGGGATGAGGTTAAACAGTCAAGGGGGCTGTTTGCACCAAAGCCTCAACCCATTGATTGCGATGCATCTGTGTTTCTACTGCAGAATGGAAAACTCATGGGGAAACAGGATATTGTTTATTTTGGCAATTTGAGGCATGGATCCGGCACGGTTGAGCATATGGGAGACAACTTAACAGGAGCCGGTGATGGCGATGATGAGCAGGTGGTTGTGGATTTGGCACGGATACCTGCACAATATGACAAAATTGTAATTGTGGTTAATATTTATCAGGCAGTTCAGAGAAGACAGCATTTTGGAATGATTACAAATGCATTTTGCCGTTTGGAAGATAGTGGAAAGCATACAGAGATGTGCAGATACAATTTGACAGATGATTATTCCGGAGCAACTGCGCTTGTGTTTGGTGAAATATACAGACATAACGGAGAATGGAAATTCAATGCAATAGGGCAGGGGACCAACGATCCTGGGCTTGCAGAATTAGCAGGCAGATTTGCCTGATTGATTTATGAGGAAGATTCGTTCGGTATGGGAACATTTCTTCCTCATATTTTTATGACTGTTAAGGAGATAATGAATGAAGTTTAATGGATTGACGGATGAAGAAGTAGAGTATTCTCGAAAAAAACATGGAACCAATGAAATACCAGATTCCCAGCCAACGACCTTTTGGGAGGAATTTAAGGAAACTTTTAACGATCCAATGATACGGATTCTGCTGGCAATCGCGGCCTTGATGATTGCCATGTTCTTTTTTGGCTATGCTGAGATTTACGAACCTGTGGGAACCATTGTAGCTGTATTAATTGTAGCGTTTGTTTCTGCAAAAACCGGAGTTGCCAGTGATATGAAATACCGGGAGTTAAAAGACAATGCTAAAAAGGATCATTCCAAGGTACACCGTAATGGGCTGGTTGCAGTAATTGATGTAGATGATATTGTTGTAGGCGATAAAGTTCTGCTTCAGTCCGGCGATAAGATTCCGGCAGACGGAATTCTGATAAGAGGCAGCCTGACTGTGGATAACTCTTCCCTGAATGGTGAGACAGAAGAATGCAAAAAGTGTTCTGCTGATGAAACGTTTGAAATGACAGATGATATTACTGGAGAAACCTTTGTAGATGACCATTCCCTCTTTCGGGGAACCGTTGTTTTTGACGGGGAAGGTATTTTAGACGTAAGAAAAGTCGGACCAAAGACCATGATGGGCAAAATGGCAGAGGATATGCAGAGTGAGGAACTGGATTCCCCCTTAAAGGTCAAGTTATCTGTGCTTGCAACACAGATTTCAACCTTTGGTTATATCGGAGCAGCTGTAATTGCAGTTCTTTACATGTTATATTTTATCATTTCAGCTGGTGGTTTTGCAGCCTATACTTCCATTGGAGTTACCGGGATTTTACAGGATGTTATTAAATCGGCGTCGTTAGCAGTTGTTATTGTTGTATGTGCTGTACCGGAAGGACTTCCACTGATGATTTCTCTGGTGCTCATGCAAAATACAAGTAAAATGCTGGATCATAATGTGTTGGTGCGTAAGGCAGAGGGAATTGAGACTGCCGGATCTTTAAATATTCTTTTCAGCGATAAAACCGGAACCATTACAAAAGGAATGCTGGAAGTGGTTGGATTTTTTACGGCGGATGGAAATTCCATTGAGATTTCCCAGTTAAGCAGGCATGGAAAACTGAAAAGTCTTTTGGATCTGGCTATTGGCAAAAACGCTCAGGCAATGTTTGATGCTAATCACAAGGTAATAGGCGGCAATGCTACGGAACAGGCAATGCTTAAATTTATTGGAGAAGATGTTTACAATCTTTTGGCTTCAGATGAAGATTGTGTTGTTGACTGCGTTCAAAGCTTTAATTCTGCTAATAAATTTAGTCAGGCGCATATAAGCAGTATGGGAAGAACTTTTTACAAAGGAGCTCCGGAAAAGTTTATGTCCGTTGCAAATAAGGCGCTGGATATTCATGGAAATGAAGTAGAACTGGATTTTGATGAAGTGAATATGAAAATCAATGAACTGGCTACAAAGGCGATGCGTGTGCTTGCGTTTGGATATTCTGACAAAGATCTGCAGGAGAATGAGATCAATGATGATGTTGTCATCATAGGTCTTGTGGCAATTCGTGATGATGTAAGACCGGAGGCAAAGGAAGCGATCGATGAAGTAAAAAGCGCTGGAATCCAGGTTGTTATGATAACTGGAGACAGATTAGAAACTGCAATAGCAATTGCAGAAGATGCGGGCTTAATGACGGAAATGAGTGACAAGGCTTTGACTTCCGCTGAACTGAATGAGATGACAGACGAACAAGTGAAAGAAATCATTAAGGATATCCGTGTTATTGCCAGGGCGTTGCCTACAGATAAATCACGAATGGTAAGAATATGTCAGGAAATGAATCTGGTTGTAGGAATGACTGGGGACGGTGTAAATGATTCCCCGGCTTTAAAAAGAGCAGATGTGGGATTTGCAATGGGAAGCGGTACAGAGGCGGCAAAAGAAGCGGGTAAAATCGTAGTATTGGATGATAATTTCCGGTCCATTAAGGATGCAATCTGGTACGGAAGAACGATTTACCATAACATTTTAAAGTTTTGTAAATTTCAGCTTGTAATCAATGTAGCGGCTGTTTTGGTGAGTGCGGTAGCACCGTTTTTTGGGGTGGAAGAACCTTTGAAGGTAACTCATTTACTATTTGTCAATCTTGTAATGGACGGACTTGGCGCTATTATGTTGGGAAATGAACCGGCTTTGGAGAAATACATGAGTGAGAAACCAAGGCGAAGAGATGAAAGTATTGTAAGCAAAGCTATGCTTACTCAGATTCTGATTATGGGAATCTGGCTGACATGTCTGAGTTTCCTGTTTTTGAAGATGCCTGTATTTTCTGGTTTGTTTGAGACAAAACAGCAGCATTTAACGGCGTATTTTGTACTGTTCATCATAAGCGCACTCTTTAATGGATTTAATGTGAGAAATGACGGATTCCGCATTTTTGATGGACTGAAATTAAATCCTGGTTTTTTAAGGGTAATTTTTACAATTGTTCTGGTACAGGCGGTAATAGTCAATGCTGCGGCGGTTCCATTTCCTGCTTTTGTATGGATTGGAAATATGTTCAGCTGCGTTCCGTTTGGATTAACCGGTTGGCTGGTGGTAATGGCGCTGGGCTTTACAATGATACCTGTGGACATGATAAGAAAGCTGTTTGTAAGAAAAAACAATAAATAATTTTAAAAGACCGTACCGGCATCTGTTTCAGATATTCGGAACGGTCTTTTTCAGCTGATGCTCCACTTCTTTCAACAGCTGAACGGTAAATGTTTCTTTTGGAAATTCCAGGATTGTGGGGTGGAAATCTGTGATAAGTCCCTGTGGACATAGTCCAAGATCTGACGCCTTTAACATGGAGATATCAAATAAACTGTCACCAGCGGAGATGACTTTTTGCGGGTTCAATATTTTTTTCAATCTCTTTATTCCATCTCCCTTGCTCAGTTTCTTTGGCATAACATATACCTTATCTTTATTACACAGGACATCAATCTCATTGTTATCCAGATGGCTATGCAGAAGGTTTACGGTTTTTTGTGGCTCTCTGCTTTTCGTGTATACAAATAATTCTTCGATAAATCTGACTTCAAAAGATCGGTTTTGATCTTTATCAAGCAATTTTATGGAATCTTTCAATTCTTCTCTGGCGCTGAATATGAGGTCTAAGGACTGTTCATACCAACTGTAATCGATCTGTCCATTGGTCAGAAGGATCCCTCCGTTGCAGACCAAAGCATATCTTGGATTAATCCTGTGAAAGCAGATTCGCTTATACTGTTCCATAGTTCTGGTTGTGGTGGGGACAAAAACCAGGTTAGCATGAATTCGTTTAAGAATTTCCATGGCCTCTTCTGAAATAAATGAAACTTCCCGGTTCTGGTAGTTCTCAACACATAGCTTGTCTGGGCCGATATTATGTTTGTAGGAGTAGATCAGGGTGTTGTCCAAATCCGAGTGGAATATTAACATAGAGCAGTGGTCCTTTCTCAGGCGTAATCGCTATCTTTATTGGGAATAATACCATAGTAACTCAATTCGGTCAACGTAAAGACGGATTAATCAGGCGATGCTGTTTTTAAAAAGTATTAAAGTTCTTGCGATTTTTTTTGATTTACTATTTCCATTGTCCGTTATCTATATTATAATCTCATAGATAGTGTGTCAGATGACTACAGTGTTAATAATAATATTTGACAACAGAAAGGCACAGGCAATGGATAAATTGGATCATTTTATAAACGGAGAACTGGCGAAGAAAATAATCAGTATCATTCTTTTAGCAGTTTTTCTTTATTTTTTAAGAGGAATGCTCAATCAGTTTTTGCTGATATTTATGGTTACTTTCATCTTTGGTCAGCTTCAGAAATTTATATATGAAAAGGTTAATAAGTATATAAAGATCAGCCGGAAGCTTATTACCATTTTAATGTATCTTATATTTTTGCTTATTTTTATCATTACCATGATTGCTTATATTCCTAAAGTTACCCAGCAGCTGATTGATGTAATCAATCTGATTTCTACCTTTGACTTAAATCAGTTACAGAATTATGACCGGTTTAATCTGTTAAGCAGCATTCCGGAGGATCAGATCAGCGACTACATTCGTATGGCAGAAAGCCATTTGCTGGACTTTGTAACGACTGCAGGAACTTTCAGCATCAACATTCTTCTGTCTCTGTTGATCAGCTTTCTCTTTCTTCTGGAAAAGGAAGAGATTATAGCATTTTTTAAACATATGGAGCACAGTAAAGTGTCGTTCCTCTATCAATATTTTACATTTTACGGAAAGAAGTTTTTTGAATTCCTTTGGAAAAGTCATTGAATTGCAAATCGTCATTGCATTCATTAATTCGTTCTTGTCTGTAGTAGCATTAACTATTATGGGATTTCCGCAGACTCTGGGACTTGGAGCCATGATTTTCATACTTGGACTGGTTCCGGTTGCAGGAGTGATAATATCTCTTATACCTCTTTCCATTATAGCGTTTAACATCGGAGGCGCGTTTAAAATTATAGAGGTTATTATCATGATATTTGTGCTTCATTCGTTGGAGACTTATGTGCTCAATCCTAAATTGATGTCTGCTAAAACCAAATTGCCGGTATTTCTGGTTTTTCTCATTCTTTTAGTCAGTGAGCATTATATTGGAGTGTGGGGACTGCTTTTGGGCATTCCCATGTTTATGTTCTTATTGGATATTTTAGATATCAGAGTGAAAAATGAATAAGTTTTTTGGCCATTAAAAGAGGGGATGCATTTAATAGAAGATTCTATTAGGGCAGCCCCTTACTTTTTATGATACTACATTGGCTGACTGTAAATAGAATAGGCCAGCTGATTGGATGCTTCCATACCTGTATAAAGCGCCCCCCTGCATCCAGCCGTGCTTTGTGGATACGTGTTCGCCGGCAAAGAAAACCCTTTGATTATATTCAGGCTTCAGCATCTCATAAGAAAACAATGGTTTCTGACCTGGGAGTGACTCAGCAAAGGCTCCCCGGTTGTAAGGCTCATTATCCCATACCACGGTCTTATGGTCTGCCACAATGGGATCTAAGAATCCTCTTGGCAATCCGTGAACTTCCTCTACGCTTTGTTTTATATATTCAAACCGCAGAGGCTCTGGCATATTCCCTACTCTTGTTGAATTTAAATGATAATTATAGGAAGCAATCAGTACACCGGGTTCATTTGGTGAGCAGAAAGAAGGATCCGGACAAACAAGATGATCTCCGGGATAGAAAATGTACTGAATCGGCAGATCTGTCTGGGAAAATCCTCCTACCATACGACCATAATCCGTATCCTGTTCCCAAAAACGTTGTCTGCATAAAAAGAAGGTTTTTTGAGAATTGGTATAATTATATTCTAAGATAGCCTGCATCTTGGGATTGCTGAAACTTGGTTTGATTTCCACTTCCCGCAGAGTGGAGTAGGGGATAGCACATATAACATAATCGAACGTATCAGAAGTTCTGCTTAAATCCCGCACATTGCGATGGGCAAGAACAATCTGATCGCTGTCTTCCTGCTGGTAAATACCTGTGACCGTCTGACCGGGCCGGTAAGTGACAGTGCCCAGCTGAGAGGATGGAATATTTTGATATTGAGCTAGATTGTCTGTGTAGAAGGATTGAATAAAGGCGTAGGGCAGGTTTACAATCCCGTCTTCAATGGTATAGGTATTACGGTAGTCAATGGTGTACTCCTCCTGGACAGTTTCAGCGTAACTGGCATCAATCAAAGACCCGGTTCCTGGATCCACCCCTGAGATCAGGCTGATTGCCCCCTGGCTGAGACCCAGATTTTCCAGAGTCTGCCGCACAGAATAGTTCATAAAAGGCAGAAGTTCCGGAGAATACCGGGGTAAGATCTGTATCAGCTCCGAGCGGATATCAGGCGGAAGCTGCATCATTGGATACGTAAAGGCGTAGTCATTTAGCTCTGCCCAGGGGGTGTTTCGTTCCTGGGGAGTTAAGTCGTAAAGGGGATAAAGATTCTGCTCGATGGATTCTGTTGTTCTTAAACGGGTGTTATGTACATACAAAAAATTGTTCCGCTGCCTTACAGAGAGAGGACGGGTATTGAGACCAAACAAATTAATATAATGCCAGGTGGTTTCATGGGTAACGGGGATCCTGTGGGCGCCAAATTCATTATAATATTCCGTGTTAAAATAATAGGTATAAACTCTTCCTCCCACTCTGCTGTCATTGGCTTCAAGAATGGTAATGTCAGCCCCCAGCTTTCGAAGCTCAAATGCAGCGGACAGACCGGCAAGGCCTCCTCCGATCACCCCGATTTTTTACACCCTTTAGTGATCCCGGCTGTGCATAATTTGTAATGTCTGGTGGTGGGCTCAGCAAACGGACAATATTTTCGTAATCTTCCGGCCGGCCAGCCACCTCCAATGAATTTCTGATCATTTCCTGCCGCTGCTCATTGGTGGGATTCAGTATCTGAGTGAATGGAGCATTCATTGATTTCACCTCATAATGTCACTATGATAAGGGGACAATTGCCTGTGCAATGTCCCCTTTGTTGTTGAGATAATTATTTGGCAGCCTTCTCAGAATACTCTGTAGTCACTAGATTTTCATAAGGAACCCGGTCTTTTAACTGACCAGCCTCCTCCAGAATATTCTCTAAAAGCTCAAAGCTGTCTTTGTTAAATACAGTATCCTTTTTCCAGGTATCCTGGGCTTTATAGCGGTCTACAATGGCAGCAATGGTTTTTACATCGGTTTCCTTAAACTGGGGCTGGATTACTTTTGCAATTTCTTCTGAGGAATGAGAATTAACATATTCCAGTCCTTTTTGAATGGCATTGGTAAATTTCTGTATTGTTGCCGGATTCTTTTCCAGGTAACTTTTTTTGGCGCTGTAGGCGGTATATGGAATATAGCCTGAGTCTACGCCCAAAGAAGCGACTACGAAGCCATTGCCTTCCTTTTCCAGTCCTGTTGCAAACGGTTCAAATTCAACGGTATAATTTGCATCATTGCTGGTAAAGGCTGCTGCCGTCAGTCCAAAATTAATGCTCTGATCGATTGTTAAATCTGTGGCAGGATTAATTCCGTTCTTTTTTCAGGATATATTCAAATACCATTTCCGGCATACCACCGGCTCTGCCACCCAATACTTTCTTTCCTTTTAAGTCAGCCCATTTAAAATCAGGCTGCTCACTTCTTCCAACAAGGAAATTGCCTGCACGCTGAGTCAGCTGTGCAAAATTAACTGCGTAATCCTGGGAGCCGTTAGCATAAGTATAGATTGAGGCCTCAGAGCCCATAAAACCAATATCTGCATCACCGGATATAAGGGCGGTCATAACCTTGTCAGCGCCGGCTCCGTTTACTAAGGTTAAATCAATGCCCTCATCCTCAAAGTATCCCAGCTCTATGGCTGCATACTGGGGGGCATAAAAGATGGAATGGGCAACTTCATTTAATTTGACCGGGGTTAAGTCCGATGACTTTGTCTTAGAACCGCAGGCAGTTAAGCTTAGTAAAGACGCTCCGGTGAGAACGGCCATTATAAATGTACGACAGGCTTTTCTCATAAAATCCTCCTTTTTCATATCTTAATACTACATTGTATTGTTGTAATACGGGAAAGTACCTTGTCTTAAAAAATTTTAAATAATAAAGATCTGGGCGGATACGTGGGAAAAAAGGGGTTTGATCTGTTTTCTGGATGTTGTTCTGCAGCTGGTTAATAATCCGGCAACCACAATTACAGCCAGAAAGATTGCAATTGCTTTCTTCATTTGATTCTCCTCCATTCATCCTCCTGTTAGAATTCTATGTAGGCTGACAGGCAGAGTTTACGAACTATTCCATATTTTTTATTTAAAGATGGTATATAGGTTAAAACTGTGCTATACTGCTATAGTAAAATTTACAAAAGCAGGTGAAGTACAATGAAATATCGTATAATAGTGCTTGATTTGGATGGGACGCTGACGAACCGGGATAAAGAAATCACGCCCAGAACAAAAGAAGCACTTTTTGAGTTGCAGCGCCAGGGCGGAGTGATTGTGCTGGCTTCCGGCCGCCCGACTTATGGAATCATGCCCATTGCAAAAGAATTAAAGCTTCACGAAACAGGCGGTTATATTTTATCCTTTAACGGAGGACGTATTATAGACTGTAAATCAGGAGAAACCATCTTTGCAAAGGAGCTGCCGGTATCTTCTAACCAGAAGATTATCCGAATGGCCAAGGAGCACGGGGTTAATATCTTAACTTATGAAGATGACTTAATCATAACCGGGAATGCCAAAGATGAATATGTAGGCAAGGAATCTGCCGTGAATAAACTGGAAGTCAGAGAAGTGGAAGATATGGAAGGCTATGTACAGTTTCCCGTAGTGAAATATCTGATGCTGGAAGAGGGGGACTATCTTGCCATGGTAGAACCCAAGGTTAAGGCTGCACTGGGACGTGATTACAGTGTGTACCGCTCAGAACCTTACTTTCTGGAGATTCTTCCTAAGGGAATTGATAAAGCGGCAAGCCTGGAACGGCTTCTTACTCATCTTAACATGAGCAGGGAGGAGATGATTGCCTGCGGTGACGGATACAATGATTTATCTATGATTGAGTACGCCGGGCTTGGAGTGGCCATGGAAAATGCAGTTCTTCCAGTCCGAAAAGCAGCTGATTATGTGACTGCTTCCAACAATGATGACGGAATTGCTCTGGTAGTAGAAAAATTTATGCTTTCCTGATGCCACAGGGGTGGATTTTATAACGTTAATATGTTAAAATACAGATAGACCATAAGGAATAAAAAGGGGATAGATCTCATATGAATAAAAAAATTAAGACAGATGCCGTTGATCATCTGTTTGAAGCAATTCTAACCTTAAAAACACCGGAGGAGTGCTATACGTTTTTTGAGGATGTATGTACGGTGAATGAGCTGTTAAGCTTATCCCAGAGATACGAAGTGGCAAAGATGCTTCGGGAAGGCAGAACCTATCTGGAGATTGCAGAGAAGACCGGTGCATCCACAGCTACCATCAGCCGTGTGAACCGTTCCTTAAATTACGGGAATGACGGTTATGATATGGTATTTAAGCGTCTGGAAGAGAAGAAAGAGATATAGAAAACAGGGGACAAGCCCATACCGGTTCTTGTCCCCTGTTCGTTATTTCTTCCTTTTTAAAGAAGGGTCTTCTCTTAAATCGTCAATAAGCTGTTCGATTACCTGTTTTTTTACGTATACATCCAGTGACAGCTCACAGATCCAGGAAAAGAGGCGTAAGTATTCCAGGTCTTCACCCTCAATTCCTTTTTCTTCAAAGGTCTTACTGGAACGCTGGTACTTTTCCAGTATGTCGGATTTAATACGTTCTAAATCAGGATCTTCCTGGGAAAATACTTCCTTATAGATTGCTTCTAATGGCATACCGTCAGAAGGATTAAAGTGCTTTTCGGTAATTGGTCTGAAAAGCTGTTCAATATCATTAAAGGATAACAAATTTTAAAATAGTAGATGAATATAAGCAGAAGAATATGTTCTTTTGTATATTTCTTTTTATTAGGAGCGGGAAGAAGATTATTCTTGGCATAATTGTTGATCATAGTCTTGGTTAAGACCTTATCATCTGGATAGCGCTTTGTTTCACTTAAATGCTTATCCATAAAAGTAGTAACCTGATCCATATATAAATCAATGTTTGGAATGGTTTCCGGCGAGATATAGCCAAGCCCATCCAAATGCTCTAAAATTTTTTGTAATCGTTCCTCGTTGGTTTTCATATGTCCTCCGTTCTGCACGGGAAAGCTCCGCACATGTGATAATCCCCTTAGTCATATTATATAGTATTCAATACCAGATGACAAGGGGTAAAAACTCCACTTAAACTAAATATTTTTGAGCATACCAAAATAATTTTCTTGACTTTTGAGGAATGTGTGTTAATCTAGAAATATCATTGTAATGAACGAAAGGAGATACATAATTATGAAAAAAGTTTTGGCGACAGAAAAGGCTCCGGCAGCAATTGGTCCTTATTCTCAGGGTGTTCGCGGGGGCGATTATGTGTTCGTGTCCGGTCAGCTTCCCATTGATCCGTCAACCGGTGCATTTGCAGGTGAGGATATTGCATCTCAGACAAGACAGTCTTTAACCAATATAAAGGCCATACTGGAGAGTGGTGGTTTATCCATGGATCAGGTGGTTAAAACAACGGTATTATTAAAGAATATCAATGATTTTGCAGCTATGAATGAAGTTTATGCTACCTTTTTTAAAGGAGAATGCCCTGCCAGAGCAGCATTTGGAGTGGCAGCTCTTCCAAAAGACGCATTAGTGGAAATTGAAGCCATTGCATATTGCGGAGAATCATAAGCTGTATCAGATAAGTAGAAAGGGAATGCCGGTTAACTGGCATTCCCTATTTTAGATTCAGGCAATTTGCCCCTTTCCGGGAATGTACGGGGACAAGATGTAGAAATAAAGGACTTTTTGCGAAAGAAATGGGTTGCATATTGGCAGACTTATATTATAATTAATTGAGGAAGCTGGATCAGTCCGTTTTCTATGAATTTAAGCAGGAAGTTGGTACTTTAAGGATGAGATTTGAAGAAACGGCAGAGGAATATCTAAGCCGTATCCCGATGTGGGCGAAAAAGAAGAATTCACTGGAAGTGATCAGGACGTTTTTAAAAGAGATGGGCGAGCCTGATGAAACCATGAGAATCATTCATGTTGCAGGGACCAATGGAAAAGGTTCTGTATGTGCTTTTTTGCAGTCTGTGTTCTTAAGTGCTGGATATAAAGTGGGTACATTTACCTCCCCTCATCTGATTGATATAAGAGAACGTTTTTGTGTAAATGGAGAGATGGCATCGGAATCAGCTTTTGCAGACAGCTACCGGACAGTGAGATCGCTTTCTGAACGGATGATAGAACAAGGATACTGCCATCCGTCTTATTTTGAATTTTTATTTTATATGGCTATGGATTTATTTCAGAAGTCCGGGGTTGATCTTGTTATACTGGAAGTTGGCTTAGGCGGAAGGCTTGACACAACCAATGTCATCCGGCATCCCCTGGTATCTGTTATCACCTCAGTCAGTCTGGATCATACGGAATACTTAGGTGATACGATAGAGATCGCTTCTGAAAAGGCAGGTATTATTAAGAAGAATATTCCGGTGGTGTTTGACGCAAATGACCAGATTGTTTCGGATGTGATCCGAAAAAGAGCATTGGAACAGGACGCACCTTATTTTGAAACGGACAGGCAGTGTTACCGGATCACAGGATCAGTAAACAACGGCTTCCAGGCAGAACTAAAAGGGATTAAAGGGGATCTATATCAGGTAATGATTCCTTCTAAAGCCAGATATCAGGTTATGAATGCCCTTCTCGCTTTGCGGGCAGTGGAAGTATCCGGTTTACTGGGAGATATGAGACTTAAAAAAACAAGGGAACAGATCCGGACAGGCTTTTTAAAAATGAGCTGGCCTGCCAGAATGGAAGAAGTTCAGCCAGACGTCTTTTTGGATGGGGCACATAATCCAGGGGGAATGGAAGAATTTGTAAAGACTGGGTCTGAACTGTGTGCAGACAGGAAAAAAAGAGCGAATCTTTTGTTTTCTGCCGTTTCCGATAAGAATTATCACGAAATGATAAGATTGATTGCAACCAGTCTGCCACTGGATGAAGTTGTAGTGACACATATAGATTCCGATAGAGGAATTAAGCCAGAGACAGCCTTACATGAGTTTGAAGAAGTGGTTCATTGCGAAATAACAGGATTTCAAAACACAGAGGATGCATTGCTTTCTATGCTTCATAAACAAGATGAGGATCATCTGCTGTTTTGTGTAGGTTCACTCTATTTAATGGGTGAGATAAAAGCCGTTTTAAGGAGGATTAAACATGATTGATTTTGATTCTGAGATTAAGGACTACAGGCCAAGCCTGGAGGTCGATGCAGTTGAAGATGCCATTGTAAGAAGTGATTTAACCGATATGAATGATCTTATGATGAATCTGATTAAAGAAGTCAGCAAGGAATAGGCGGATAAAATATGGATTATGAACGAAGAATCCGGGTGATTGCAAACAGCTATTATAATATGGGACTGGAGAAGGCTAAGCTAAGAGATTTAACCGGATCAGCTGATTGTTTAAAAAAGTGTCTTCATTTTAATAAATATATGACAGATGCAAGGAATCTTCTTGGTCTCATCTATTATGAGGTAGGAGAGGTGGGCGATGCACTGGTTCAATGGGTTATCAGCAAGAATTTACAGCCTGAGGATAACCGAGCCGATTACTACCTGGAAGTGATTCAGAAGAAAAAGGGCACCATGGATCTGGAGCGGAGGGCAGTGCGCCGGTTTAATCAGGCACTGGCTTACGTCAAAAGCGAAAGTGAGGATCTGGCCATACTGCAGCTTAATAAAGCAGTGGAGGACAAGCCCAATTATGTAAAAGCCCAGCTTTTATTTGCACTCCTTTATATCGTACGGGAGGATTACCAGAAAGCAGGGAAAGCAGTAAATAAGGTGCTTCAAATTGATCATAATCATCCGAAAGCACTTTATTATAAATCAATTATGAAAGACACCGGTATCAGGGTTAAGCCAGAACGGGAACCGGAAAAAAGAAAACTAAAGAACGTGGTTTCCCACAGGCAGATGCAGGATGATGATGTGATTATCCCGCCAAGCTATAAGGAAAACACCAGGGATCAGGCGGTTTTAAACATACTGGCAGGACTTTTGCTGGGAGCCGCGGTGGTGTTCTTTATGGTTATGCCTGCGAACACCAAAGCCATTAACGATAACCATAACAAAGAGATGTTAAAATACAGCGAGCAATTAAGCCAGGCTAATCAAAAAGCGGATCTTTTAACACAGCAGCTTAATTCTCTGGAATCAGAAAAGAAGACAGCAGAGGATTCCCTGGCATCCTTAACCAATAACTCTGACAGCGTTCTGGCTCAGTATCAGTCGGTTATCGGTATTTTACAGGCATATAAAAAGGATGATTTTCCATCTGCAGTCAAAATCTATGCAGATCTCAATCCTGGGCTCATTGCTTCAGCAGATGTTCAGGCGATTATTGTTGAGATAAAAAAGGATATGGCACAGAAGGGATGCCCCATTTTAGAGAGTCTGGGTGATAAAGCCATGGAAGCAGGGGATAGTCAGTCCGCCCTTAATTATTATGCAAAATGTATTGAGTTAAAACCAGACAGCTGGCAGGCGAAGTTTAAGACTGCCGTTATCTACAAGGGAATGGATCAGAAGGATCAGGCCAATGGTTTGTTTTCTGATATCATAAATAACAGCAAAGACGAAACGTTATCTGCTAAGGCGAAAACAGAACGAGGTTTTTAATGGCAGAATTCGAAAAGACACTACAGAAGAAACATATTTTTGTGGTGTCTTTTTTTATTCACCCGGATTATTTTTCGGTATAAAAAACACTCTTCTCTGGTATTACGGACAGACAATAAGAAATGGAGGAGTATTGCATATGAATCAACCACACTTTACGTATGAGGCAGAAGGTCACACATTAATCGTTCATCTGCCGGAGGAACTGGATCATCATAACTGTTCCGGGTTAAAATATGAAACAGATTTAATCCTTTCCGAGAATTATATCCGCCGTATTATATTCGATTTTTCCAGTACAAGATTTATGGATTCCTCCGGAATCGGAATCCTGCTTAATCGTTACAAACAGATGGCATTAAGCGGAGGAAGTGTAGCCATTTACGGTGCGGGATCTCAGGCTCTTCGCATTCTGAAAATGGGAGGAATTTTAAAATTAATGAAATTATATGACTCTAAGGAAGCAGCAGTCACAGGTTGAGGAGGAACATATGTCAGAACAAAACAAACCAGAAATTCTGAAAATGGAATTGGAAGCCCTGTCCCAAAATGAAGAATTTGCCAGAGTAGCAGTAGCCGTTTTTATGGCCAGGCTGGATCCTACCCTGGAGGAGGTGGAAGATGTGAAAACGGCTGTCTCAGAGGCAGTCACCAACGCAGTCATCCATGGATATCAGGGGAAGGGAGGAATCATCTACATAGAAGTGACGGTTGAGGGACAGGAACTGACTGTTTCCGTCAGGGATACAGGAATCGGGATCACAGATATTAAACAGGCGATGGAACCCATGTTTACCACGGATCCTGACGGAGTCCGGTCTGGTATGGGATTCTCTTTTATGGAAGCATTTATGGATCAGGTGGAAGTCAAGTCGGAACCAGATAAGGGAACTGCGGTGATTATGAAAAAGAAGATTAGCAGGTGAGCCCTATGGATGAGACCATGAGATTGATACAAATGGCTCACGATGGTGATAAAGCGGCAAGAGACCGGCTTGTGACCGAGAATTTCGGTTTGATCTGGAGTATTGTGCGCAGATTTACGGGGCGTGGTTATGAGCCTGAGGATTTATTTCAGATTGGAAGCATTGGTTTAATGAAAGCCATTGATAAATTTGATTTATCCTATGAAGTCAAGTTTTCAACTTATGCAGTTCCAATGATAACCGGAGAGATCAAGCGTTTCTTAAGAGATGATGGAATCATAAAAGTCAGCCGGTCCATTAAGGAAATGGGAATGAAGGTAAAAAATGTGCGGGAGGAACTGGTTTACCGCTTTGGAAGAGAGCCTACGGTAGAAGAGATTGCAAGAGAAATCGGGGCCAGTAAAGAAGAAGTGGCAGCTTCTATAGAAGCTGGAGCTGAGGTGGAATCGTTATATCGTTCTGTCAATAAAAATGACGAAAACAGTCTGCTTCTGATTGATAAAATAGAAGAAGAAAGCTCTGCACAGGAAGAATTGTTAAACCGTATGGTACTTCGGGAATTGTTAACCGATTTGTCGGACAAGGACAGGGAAATTATTATACGACGGTATTATTACAATGAGACTCAGAGTCAGATTGCTGATAAGCTTGGCATTTCCCAGGTTCAGGTTTCCCGGCTGGAAAAAAAGATTTTAAAACAGATGCGCGAAAAATTATAGAATAAAAAAATTTCATACGGCTCATACTAATTTTGAAAAACCAGAGAAAAGGATGTGAGCATGTATGGAATCCATGAAACATAAGCTAGTCATGACACTACTGGTCATATGCTTAATTGCAATTGCAGCTGCAATCTGGTATATGATTGCTGTTATGCCTGATGGTACACAGAAGGAGGGAACACTTGTTGAGGCCGCTCCAAGATGGGAGATGGTTGCATGAGTAAGACCGTATATCTAAACATCAGTGAAATTACAGAGGTACACCACAAGGAAGTACAGCTGAAAGATGTAGCTGATGTCTATTGTGACGATTCTGCCGTTTTAAATAAGTGTAATGCGCTGCGGATTAAAACCATTCATTCAGATCGTAACAAGCGTTATATTGAGAGTACACTTGATGTGATAAAAAAGCTGGTGGAAATGGATCCGGCTATTTCTGTCAATAACGTGGGTAAGGTTGATTATATCATTGATTACCACAGACCCAAATCTCCCAACTGGGTGTGGCAGTGGATAAAAACAATTTTTGTCTGCGTGATCTGTTATTGCGGTGCTGCTTTTGCAATTATGACATTTAATAACGATGTGAGCGTTACCGATGTGTTCAAGCAAATCTATAAGATTATTATGAGAGAGGAATCCAATGGTTTTACGATTCTGGAAGTCAGCTATTCCGTTGGACTGGCTGTTGGAATTGTTGGATTTTTTAATCATTTTGCAAAAATTAAGATCAATACCGATCCGACCCCCCTGGAGGTGGAAATGCGCCTTTATGAAGATAATATCAGCAAAACCCTGATCCAGAATGAAGGGAGAAAGGAGTCTGATATCGATGCTTCTTAAAGAGGTGTTGCTATGCTTTGTCGGATTAAGCGCTGGCGGCATCATAGCAGCCGGCGTTTTTGCTTTTTTGGCAATTATTGGAGTGTTTCCCCGCCTGATTGGATTTACTCATACAAAGAAACACATTATGCTGTATGAGTCATGTATCATTCTTGGTGGTGTGCTTGGAAATATCGGTGATATTTACGAAACACCCATTGGATTTGGGGGTAATATATTTTTAGGAATCTTTGGACTTGCTGTGGGAATATTTGTGGGCTGTCTGGTAATGTCTCTGGCAGAAACATTGAAAGCACTACCTGTTTTTAGCAGAAGAGTTAATCTGGGGGTTGGGCTGCAATATATCATACTGTCTATCGCTCTTGGTAAATTGACAGGCTCCCTGTTGTTTTTTGCAGAACGCTTTGGACAATAATAATAAATATTTACAGAATGGAGGAAACGAATGGAAGTTAATAAAAAAGCCTATGAAGCCTATGTAAAGGAAGTAACTCCTGTAAATAAAAAACTCCCCAATATTATCAAAGCTTTTTTTGTAGGAGGAATTATCTGCACCATAGGTCAGATTTGCTCCACATTAATCATGAACCAGGGAGTGGAAAAGGATACTGCGTCTGCCTGGACGACTCTGATTTTAATTGCAGCCAGCGTAATTCTTACTGGTTTAAATATCTATCCCAAAATAACCAAATTTGGCGGTGCCGGAGCTTTGGTACCCATAACCGGCTTCGCAAACTCCGTAGTGGCGCCTGCGGTAGAATTTAAGGCAGAGGGACAGGTATTTGGAATTGGCTGTAAGATTTTTACCATTGCCGGTCCGGTTATTCTTTACGGCATATTAAGTTCGTGGATACTGGGAGTGATCGCCTATGTCCTGAAAGCCTTCGGCATAGTGTAGACCAGACTGAAAGAGAAATGGAGTGAATAAAATGCAGGTTGGAAAAGCAAGCATAAAATTTGAAGAACCTCCGGTGATTGAGAGCATGGCTTCCATTGTCGGGAAAAAAGAGGGTGAAGGACCTCTTGGCAAGCTTTTTGATGTAGTGGAGCAGGATGATATGTTTGGGGCAGATACATGGGAGAAGGCAGAAAGTGCACTGCAAAAGCAAACCGCAGACCTGGCAATCGAAAAAGGAGATATCCGAAAAAAAGACCTCCGTTATTTGTTTGCCGGGGATTTACTTGGGCAGCTGATAGCAACATCATTTGGTACGGTAGATTTGGAAATACCTTTATTTGGACTTTTTGGTGCCTGCTCTACCATGGGAGAGGCCTTAAATCTTGGCTCTATGACAGTGGCTGCAGGTTATGCAGACAAAGTGATGGCAATGGCATCCAGCCATTTTGCAACAGCTGAAAAACAGTTTCGGTTTCCTCTGGGTTATGGAAATCAACGCCCGTTTTCTTCTTCCTGGACAGTGACCGGCTGCGGAGCTGTTATTCTTACCAAACACAGAAAAGAAGGAATTGCGGCAATTACGGGTATAACTACCGGCCGTATGGTGGATATGGGGATCAAGGATTCCATGAATATGGGAGCGGCTATGGCACCTGCCGCATTTCATACCATACAGCAGAACTTTGACGATTTTAATGTAGATGAAAATTATTATGATAAAATCATAACTGGAGATCTTGGCCGGGTTGGCCGCACCATTCTCCTGGACTTCATGAGAAACAAAGGGCATGATCTGGAGAACATCCATACAGACTGCGGGATAGAAATCTTCGATCCTGATTCCCAGGATACCCATGCGGGAGGAAGCGGCTGTGGCTGTGCTGCATCAACGCTCTGTTCTTATATATTACCAAAAATCAAGGATGGAACGTGGAAGAGAGTTCTTTTTGTACCAACTGGTGCATTGCTGTCCACGGTAAGCTTTAACGAAGGAGAAACCATTCCTGCCATCGCCCATGGAGTTATGATCGAGCATATAGACAACTAATCTGGAAAGGAGAATTCTATGGAATTTGTAAAAGCATTTTTGGTAGGCGGAGCAATCTGTGCAGTGGTTCAGGTTGTGATGGACAATACCAAGTTGATGCCCGGGCGGATTATGGTACTTTTAGTAGTAATCGGAAGCATTCTTGGAGCCCTTGGAATCTATCAGCCCTTTAGTGACTGGGCAGGAGCTGGAGCAACGGTTCCTCTTCTGGGATTTGGAAATTCTCTGTGGAAAGGCGTCTTAAAGAGTATGGGAGAAGACGGTTTTCTGGGAGTATTTAAAGGTGGATTTACTGCAAGCGCAGTGGGGATATCCGGTGCTTTGATTTTTGGATATCTGGGATCCATTATATTCAAGCCGAAAATGAAAAGCTGATTTTATATAAGAAAAGGGCATCAGACCTGTTTTAAGGTTTGATGCCCTTCTTTTGATCAATAATCTTCCCAGGGATAAATGGGTTTGTTTGCGCCGGGATTTTGTGGAATGTAGCCCGGTGCGTATTGCTGGGGAGATGTTTCATCCTCGTAAGGATAACTGCCTGGAGGTATGGTAATGGAATTTGCTGAATGAATGGTGCAATATCCAGGCATTGCGTATTTGGAATCATCTGTCTGACCTGTCTCGCCGTTTGGAAGTACCATAAATACGGCAGTTGTCCGTTCCGGACAATAAGGAGTGGGCAGCTGATGGGATACGGAACATACGGTTGCTCTTACGTGATTGTTACATACGTCTGTAGGTACCGTTCCCTTTGCAAAGTATTCTGTATAAACAGCATTGCCTCTTGGATCTTCCGTACAGACACCGGTCACTGCCAGTTTGCCGGATTTTCGGCAGATCTGAGCCGTTTCTACACTGTCAGGCATAGGAAAACCGGGATCTGGCTTTCCTTCATGGATTCTGGTCATAATCTTGCGCCAGATTGCCTTGTGGAAGGAGGCACCTCCGTTTTGCTTCGTCAGTTTCTGGTTATCGTCGCATCCAGCCCAGATACCGGCCGTATAGTAGGGGGTATAACCTACAAACCAGATATCGTTGTTGGCTGAGGTGGTACCGCTTTTTCCTGCAGCGGACATTCCTGGTATTTTAGCAGCAGGGCTGGTAGAACTGGGGCCTGAGCTGGAAAATTTCCTGCTGCTTTCCATGGACGCTGCCATTGCATCGGTTAAGAGAAAAGCAGTGGAGTCTTTTAAAACACGATGGGTTTCAGGTGTATTATCAATTAAAACCTTGCCGTCGTGATCCAGGATCTTGGTGAAAAAGACCGGTTTTGTATACACTCCGCCGTTGGCAATGGTGGCAAAAGCGCCGGTAAGCTCTAAGTTTGAAACTCCCTTGGTGATTCCTCCCAGTGCAAGAGCCGGATTGTAATCGGTGTCAGTCAGGGAAGTAATTCCAAAGTTTCTTGCATACTCCACTCCCAGCTGGGGTTTCACTGTTTCAACCAGGCATCGCACAGCAACGATATTCATGGAATAAACGATACCTTCACGGATGCTTGAGTATCCCTGATATCCGGAACTGTACCAGTTGGAAAATGTTTTATTGCCAATCGTGTAAACAGAATCATAATAAACCGAACCCAGGGTAGCACCGCAGGTATCCAGAGCCGGAGAGAATGCGGTGAGGATTTTAAAGGTAGAACCTGGCTGACGATAGGTATTGCTGGCACGGTTTAATGTGAGGCTGGCCAGTTTTGTCCCCGTCCTCCGTTAATTGCTTTTACTTCTCCTGTTTTCTGATCCATAATTACAAAGGATGCCTGAGGCTGCAGGGTTTTATGAAGGCTTTCTCCAATTATGGTATCTCCTTCTTTCAGCTGATAGCTTTTATAGCCCTGTATATCTGCCTCCGCCGCTTCTTCGTTATTGTATAGCCCATCATAGCCGTTGTCCCCCATCTCCTTGTGATAGCGCTTGACATTTTCTTCGGAGTAGTGGGTGGTTGTTCCATCCTTGTGAGTGACAGACAGCCTGTATTCAATGGAATAGCGTGCTGCAGTATAATTTTCCGGATTATTGATTTCTTCATCTACAATGGTCTGGATTCCAGGATCCTGGGTTGTGTAGATGGAGAGACCTCCGCTGTATAGCATATTATGAGCCTGAGTATCGGTATAGCCTAATCGTTCTTTCATGGAAGTGATAACTTCTTCCACCAGTTTGTCTGTAAAATAACTGTATGGAGATGCAGTTTCCTTGGTTACAGTGTCAACATTCTGGATTCGGGAATAGACGTCATCTGCAAGAGCCTGGTCTTCCTCTTCCTTTGTAATGTATCCCTGATCATGCATGTATTGAAGAATGACCTTCTGCTTTTCTGCGTTATTCTTCTGACCGGATATTGGGTTAAATTTAGAAGGGTTTTGGGTGATTCCTGCTAAAACAGCACATTCAGATAAGGTCAGTTCCGATACATTTGTTGAAATATCTCTTGGCAGCCACTTTGACGCCCAGAGTATTGTTGCCTAAGTTAATGGTGTTTAAGTAGTTGGTAATGATCTGCTCCTTTGACATAACACCGTCAAGTTTAATGGCCAGAAACCATTCCTGAAATTTTCGTTCCAGACGTTCTCCAAAACTTTTTTCCATACCTCCGCCAAACACACTGTTTTTAATCAGCTGCTGTGTAATGGTGCTTCCGCCTCCGGCTGTGGAATCGCCGGTCAGTACCCCTCTTACCGCTCTCATAATGGAGCGCAGGTCGATTCCGTTATGTTCCCAGAATCTGGAATCCTCATAAGAAACAAAAGCATTGACCAGATTTTTAGGAAGTTCCTCGTAAGTGGCTTCCTCTCTGTTTGAACCTGCAGTTACCAGGGTCTCGGTGACATTGCCCGCACTGTCGTAAACGGTAGTGGCATATTCGTTGGGGACAATGGTTGAGATGTCCACATCAGGAGCATTGTCTATGATTCCTTTTACCATGCCAAATAAGACGCTTGCAGCCACAATGCTTCCAAACAGGCATAGGATAAACAGACTTTTTAAAAAGGCAAGAAAAACCTTTGTGGTGTATTTCCTCGCTTTTGAATTGGCAGATTTGATCTTTCTCTCTGTCGCTTGCTTGCCGTAATTCATGGGAAACCTCCTTTACCGGTTCATTATACCAAAAATTGTCGTGCAATTCAACACTTACCATTTTTGGAAGAAATTTATCCATTTATACATGGAACCTTGATCCTGCACCTTATTTTGGATATAATGGGAGAGGATTGTTTATATAGAAGAAATGAGGATGCGTATGAGAAAAGCCTATAAAATATTATACAAAGAAGGTACGGGAGAAATTATTGAAAAGAAATCCCGTTTTATAGCCAGCTTTCGACCTGTTAAAACAGAAGAAGAGGCTCAGGCGTTTATAGAAGAAATAAGAAAAAAACACTGGGATGCCAGTCATAACTGTTATGCCTGGATTCTGGGAGAGAATGGGGAAGGGAAGCGATGCAGTGACGACGGAGAACCCAGTCAGACAGCCGGAAAGCCCATGCTTGATGTTCTGGAAGGGGAGGAAATTGTGAATCTCTGTGTGGTAGTTACCCGTTATTTCGGCGGAACCCTTCTTGGTACGGGAGGTCTTGTAAGAGCTTATTCCGGGGCAGTAAAGGAAGGCCTTAAGTCCTGTACGGTTCTGACTCTGCTACCGGCAAAAAAACTTATCATTGATACAGATTATAATGGAGTGGGAAAAATACAGTATCTTTTGGGTCAGTCAGATATTACAACGTTAAACAGTGAATACACGGATCATGTGGTGCTCACGGTGCTGGTACCTGATGAGGAAGTTTTAACGCTTCAGGCAGACATTACGGAAGCCACAGGAGGAAAAGCAAATCTTGAGACAGGGGATTCTGTATTTTTTGGCATACACGAAAAAGAAGTCTTATTGTTTCCAGAAGGGGAATAGTTTCAGAAAATAAAAAAAATCTTGCAATATTATATTTCAGGTGTTATACTAATAAATCGTGATAATGTAGATGAAACTAAGGGCATAGCAGGTCCTTAGTTTTTTATGATATGGGAATGAATTACCTGTATTATGCTTGAATAACAGAAAGAAGAGTACATTTATGAAGATGAAAAGAGAAGACGTCAGGAATGTGGCAATCATTGCCCACGTCGATCATGGTAAAACTACGCTTGTGGATGCCCTGTTAAAGCAGAGCGGTGTGTTCCGTGAGAATCAGGAAGTGGTAGAACGCGTTATGGATTCCAACGATATTGAAAGAGAGCGCGGTATCACCATCTTATCCAAGAATACGGCAGTTCATTTCAAAGATACAAAGATTAACATTATTGATACGCCTGGACATGCAGATTTCGGCGGAGAAGTAGAGCGTGTATTAAAGATGGTTAACGGAGTTATTCTGGTAGTAGACGCTTATGAAGGTGTTATGCCCCAGACCAAGTTCGTTTTAAGAAAAGCACTGGAATTAGGCCTTTCTGTCGTAGCCTGTATCAATAAGATTGACAGACCGGAAGCAAGACCGGAAGAAGTAGAAGAAGAAGTGTTAGAGCTTCTTATGGATCTTGATGCAAGTGAAGAGCAGCTGGATTGTCCATTCCTTTATGCTTCTGCAAAAGCTGGATTTGCAAAAAAAGAGCTGGGAGATGAAGGCGTTGATATGGCTCCTTTATTCCAGACAGTCATTGACCACATTCCTGCACCGGAAGGTGATCCGGAAGCTTCTACCCAGCTTTTAATCAGTACCATCGATTATAATGAGTATGTGGGAAGAATCGGAGTTGGTAAAGTAGATAACGGCAAAATCAAAGTTAACCAGGAATGCGTCATTGTCAATCATCATGATCCTGACAAATTCCGCAAGGTTAAGGTTGGTAAGCTGTATGAGTACGAGGGCCTTAATAAGGTAGAAGTACAGGAAGCAGGAATTGGCGCCATTGTAGCCATCTCAGGTATTGCAGATATCCATATTGGTGATACTCTCTGTTCTGTGGAAAATCCGGAAGCCATTCCGTTCCAGAAGATTTCTGAACCAACAATCGCCATGAATTTCATGGTAAATGACAGCCCTCTTGCAGGTCAGGAAGGTAAATTTATCACTTCCCGTCATTTAAGAGAACGTTTATTCCGCGAATTAAACACAGATGTCAGCCTTCGTGTGGAGGAGACAGAATCTCCGGACTGCTTTAAGGTTTCCGGTAGAGGAGAGCTTCATTTATCTGTTCTGATTGAGAATATGAGACGTGAAGGCTTTGAATTTGCAGTAAGTAAAGCAGAAGTTTTGTATCATTATGACGAAAGAAACAGAAAACTGGAACCAATGGAAATCGCTTATATCGATGTACCGGAAGAGTTTACCGGAGCTGTTATTCAGAAGCTGACAGGCCGTAAGGGTGAACTTCAGGGTATGAGTCCGGCTAACGGCGGATATACAAGACTGGAATTTTCCATTCCTTCCAGAGGATTAATCGGCTACCGCGGTGAATTTATGACAGACACCAAGGGTAACGGAATCATGAATACTACATTTGATGATTATGCACCGTTTAAGGGTGAACTGTCTTATAGAAAGTCCGGATCCTTAATTGCTTATGAATCAGGAGAATCCATAACCTATGGTCTTTACAATGCCCAGGAGAGAGGAATTCTGTTTATTGGAGCCGGAGTTAAGGTATATTCCGGTATGGTAATCGGACAGAACCCCAAGGCAGAAGATATTGAAATTAATATCTGTAAAGCAAAGAAACTGACCAATACCCGTTCTTCCGGTGCTGATGACGCTTTAAAACTCAGCCCTCCAAAGGAGATGAGCTTAGAGCAGTCTCTTGACTTTATTGATGTTGATGAGCTGTTGGAGATTACCCCTGTCAGCCTTCGAATCAGAAAGAAAATTCTGGATCCAACAATCAGAAAACGTACTTCTCAGAATAAAAAATCTTTAGTATAAATTGTTATAAACAGGAGAATGCTGACGCAGATCGCCGAAATATCGCCGATCAGTCAGCATTCTCCTTTATTTTTTGTGCATTCTGCCTCCTTCTGTCGATATTTTTGGTATGCTTTTTATCATTTTCATGTATTCTGCCACATAAATTTAATATTAGCTGTGAAGCATATTAGCAAATTAGTGAAAGAAGAGGAGAAATACTATGTCAGAAAAAATGATTGAAAACAACAAAGTAAGCGTTATCGGAGAGATTGTCTCCGGCTTCACCTTCAGCCATGAGGTTTTTGGAGAAGGATTCTATATGGTGGACATTGCGGTAAACCGTCTCAGTGATCAGGCAGACGTGATTCCGTTGATGATCTCCGAACGTCTCATCGACGTGGAAGGAAATTACGAAAGTTGTACCATAGAAGCGGTTGGTCAGTTCCGTTCCTATAATCGTCATGAAGGAACAAAGAACCGCCTTGTACTTTCCGTATTTGTCCGCGAGATCCACTTTATGGAAGAGTTTACAGATTACACAAAAACCAATCAAATTTTCTGGATGGATATATCTGCAAAGCACCCATTTACAGAAAAACCCCGTTAGGCAGGGAGATTGCAGATTTACTACTTGCAGTTAACCGCCCTTATGGAAAGTCCGATTACATACCCTGTATCGCATGGGGAAGAAATGCAAGATATGCTTCTGGTTTTACAGTAGGCACCAGAGTTAAAGTCTGGGGAAGAGTTCAGAGCAGAGAGTATACCAAAAAGCTCACGGATACGGAATGTGAGAAGAGAGTGGCTTACGAGGTATCGGTCAGCAAACTGGAATGCTCTGAATAAAATATTATTAATATGTTAAGGAAATAATAAGAAAACTTGAAAAAATATTAATTATATGATACGATAAGCAGGTTCTAACATAATAAGTAAATAATTGCTTTTTAGCTGTTATGAGGTGCTGAAAGATGAATCGAGGTACGATACAGGTTATATGCGGGGAAGGGAAAGGCAAGACGTCTTCTGCACTCGGCATGGGAATCGAGGCTCTGACGAAGAACAGAACTGTCATCATGATCCAGTTTTTGAAAGGCTGTCAGGGACGTGGATCTCTGGAGATTATGAAAAAGACTGGAACCGGAGATGAAGATCTTCCGGTTTGAGAAGTGCGATGGATTATTTGAGAATCTGTCCATGGAACGGCAGGAAGAGGAACGCATGAATATCCGTAATGGTCTTAATTTTGCCAGAAAAGTAGTGTCTACAGGAGAATGCGATATGCTGATCCTGGATGAAATTCTTGGACTTTTGGACCAGGGCATTGTAGAAGCGGGAGAACTCATAAAACTTCTTCAGTCTAAAGTGGATGAGATGGAGGTCGTATTAACCGGTAAGGTATTCTCAAAAGAGATAGAACCTTATGTAGACAGTATTCTGGAAATCAATCATGTTAAAGTTGACAATACAAAATAATAATGTTAGTATGGTAACATACATAATAGAGTAGAGGTTGCGTTGCTTATCAGTATATTGTCCGATGTATCAGGTACAGGGGAGGACAGTGGAAAGGAAGAGACGCCGAAGAACGGTATGGCCTGAACATATCTGTTCTGGGCATATGGTTAAGAGCCATATGACTGTCATCCGTATGGATGGGGAGCTACTTAAAGAAAGATGAGATTACCAGATTCTGGACTTTAAGAGCTGACCCTGTTGTCAGCTCTGTTTTTTCGTTTTGACAGGAAGAACAGAGTGCCAAAGGGCCCTTAGAAGTTTACTATGTATAACGATAAAGAATCAGGAGGATAAGACCATGGCAATTTTTGAAGGCGCAGGAGTAGCGCTTGTAACACCATTTCAGGAAAACGGACTTGTTAATTATGAGGTACTTGAAAAATTGGTAGAGGAGCAGATTGCGGAAGGAACCGATGCGATTGTTGCATGTGGAACCACTGGGGAAGCATCTACCATGACTCATGAGGAACATCTGGAGGTAATCAGATACGTATGTGAGGTAACAAAGAAGAGAATTCCAGTCATAGCCGGAACAGGTTCTAATTGTACGGATACAGCTGTTTATCTGTCTGTGGAAGCACAAAAACTGGGTGCGGATGGTCTTCTTCTGGTATCTCCATATTACAATAAAGCCACACAGAACGGATTAAAGGCTCATTTTAAAGCTGTGGCAGACGCTGTGAATATTCCGATTCTTCTATATAATATCCCAGGCAGAACCGGTGTAACCATAAAAGCTGAGACCATTGCAGATCTCTGTCTTACTGTTCCTAATATTTTAGGCGTGAAAGAGGCCAGCGGTGACTTTTCTGCCATTGCTGATTTAATGAGTCTGACGGATGGGAAAGCCGATGTTTATTCCGGCAATGATAATCAGATTGTTCCCATGATGTCTTTAGGCGGAAAAGGTGTTATTTCTGTCTTATCCAATGTTGCTCCTGCAAAGACACATGAGATCTGTCAGGCGTATTTTGACGGTGATGTAAAGCGCAGCGCAAGACTTCAGCTGGAAGCAATCCCATTAATTAATGCATTATTCAGTGAAGTCAATCCCATCCCTGTAAAAGCAGCGTTAAATCTCATGGGAAGACAGGCAGGACCAATGCGTCTTCCATTAACTGAAATGGAAGAGAAAAATCAGGAAAATTTAAAAATTGCCATGAAACAGTATGGAATTTTATAAGAAGTATATGCTATACATATGGAGGAAATCATGATTAAGATGATAATGCACGGCTGTAACGGGGCCATGGGACAGGTCATTTCCGGTATTGCAGCGGAAGAGAATAATATAGAAATTGTTGCCGGTATCGACCCCAACATGACGAAAGAAAATCCGTATCCGGTATTCTTCTTTAGAGTCCTGTGATGTAGAAGCGGATGTAATTGTTGATTTCACTTCTGCAAAAGCTGTGGAGGGTCTCCTTCATTACAGCATTGAAAAGCAGATTCCGGTAGTTTTATGTACAACGGGTCTTACTGAGGATCAGGTAAAGTTGGTTGAAGAAGCATCCAGACAGGTAGCGGTTCTCCGGTCTGCCAATATGTCTCTGGGCGTTAATCTTTTGATGAAGCTGATAAAGGATGCTGCCCTTGTTCTTGCCGGCGCTGGTTTTGATATTGAGATTTTAGAAAAACATCACAATAAGAAACTGGATGCCCCCAGTGGAACTGCCCTTGCCCTTGCAGATTCCATTAATGAGGCAATGGATCAGGAATTCCATTACGTCTATGACAGAAGCCAGGTAAGAAAAGCAAGAGATAAAAAAGAAATTGGAATTTCTGCAGTCCGCGGCGGCACCATTGTAGGGGAACACGACGTGATTTTTGCCGGAACAGATGAAGTTGTTACCTTCCAGCATACCGCATATTCCAAAGCTATTTTTGCAAGAGGAGCAGTTTCTGCTGCCAAATTTTTAGCAGGGAAAAAGCCAGGACTCTATACTATGAAAGATGTGATAGAAAACTGATTTGACAAAATTTTCCACTATAATTCATTTCTCCTTGACACATACTAAGCATAGAACATGAAAGGAGAAGTATTATGAAGAAGATAAAACCATATGTATTTGCAATTCTTGTCATTATGTCAGTAATGTGCCTGACAGCATGCGGTACAACCAAAGGAACTGATGGAACAACAAAAGCAGGAACAGGAACAACTACAGCAGCACAGACTACTGCAGGTGCCACAAAAGAACCGACTACAACCACAGCAGGTACAACAAAAGCTGATCAGGGCAAGGAAAGTACAGGCGTTATCAATGATGCTGTAAAAGACGTGGAAAAAGGCGTTGATAAAATTACCGGTGAAAGTAATGGTCAGCCTACCACAGAAAGTACAACAGCAGCAAAATAATTATTCATAAAAAGCTTCGGCATAAAATTATGCTTGAAGCTTTTTTTACTTTCGTATATAATCAGATCAGACACACATCTAATTTTCTATTGATATGTTTTCCCGTTTTTCTTCCATTCCCCTTTATGTTATGCCTTTTATCAGTCAGGAGCTTGTTTATGAATTATATTTTAAAAAATTATCGCGTACTGAGATATAATAAAAGAAAGAAGCCATGGAGAAGTTTAAGATGGGCTTTTAACCGCGAGAAAAGTTGCAGCAGACTGCGTTATCTTTTGTATTGCTGCCTGTTTATAGAAGCTGCCTTGTTCTTTCCCAGTGAAAGAGATCGTATTTGCAGTGAGCTGGTAAAAATATATACAGTAAAAGACGAAATTATGGAAGAAGCAATTACTGAAATTTCTTCTTTTGAAGGAACGGAGGGAGAAATAAGAGAACGCGGCGTTTTGCTGGATTTAAAAGAAGGTGAATTAAAATTCTGGCAGAAAGTGGAGCATCAGATCCTGAATGAATCACATTGAGAAACAGACATGTATATTGGTCATTAGTATTTATAATAATAAAACCAGTTGCAATCCAATTTTCACTGTATTATAATTTCTACTGAAACACCAGAGTTTTATTTGAAAAACTTATAAATTAATTCAGAAAAGGACAGGTGGATACCGTGGAGAAAAGAAATGCTGTATGAGGGAAAAGCAAAGAAGGTCTATACTACTGAAGATCCGGACGTGTTAATTGTTTCTTATAAAGATGATGCCACAGCTTTCAATGGTCTTAAAAAGGGTACCATTGTTGGAAAAGGTGCAATCAACAACCGTATGACTAATTTCGTTTTCAAAAAATTAGAAGCCAAAGGTGTTCCGACTCATCTGGTTGAAGAGCTAAACGACCGTGAAACTGCAGTAAAAAAAGTAGAGATCGTTCCTCTTGAGGTAATCATCAGAAACTATTCTGCAGGTAGTTTTGCAAAAAAGATGGGTATGGAAGAGGGAATAAAATTTGCCTGTCCGACACTTGAATTCAGCTATAAAAATGATGACCTGGGAGATCCGTTTATTAACGATTATTACGCTCTGGCTCTTAATCTTGCGACACAGGAAGAGATTGATGCCATTACAAAGTATGCATTTTTAGTAAACGAAGTTCTCATGGAGTATTTTGACACTTTAAATATTGATCTTATTGACTTTAAGATTGAGTTTGGCCGTTTCCACGGACAGATTATTCTTGCCGACGAGATTTCTCCTGATACATGCAGATTGTGGGATAAGGACACTCACGAAAAACTGGATAAGGATCGCTTCCGCAGAGACTTAGGCGGTGTGGAAGACGCATATGAGGAGATATTCCGCCGTCTTGGAATTCAGTAAACAGCGCAGAGAGGGTAGATATTTCATGAGTAACGAATTGAACTTCAATATAGAAGAAGAGTTACATGAGGAGTGCGGTGTCCTCGGCATCTATGATTTTGACGGCGACGACGTTGCTTCCACCATTTATTACGGTCTGTTTGCATTACAGCACAGAGGACAGGAGAGCTGCGGAATAGCTGTCAGTGATACCGAAGGTCCGAAAGGAAAAGTAAGTGCGCATAAGGGGATGGGATTATGTAACGAAGTTTTTTACTCCCGAGGTTTTGGAAGGTCTTCATGGAAATATCGGAGTAGGCCATGTTCGTTATTCAACGGCAGGCAGCAGCACACGGGAAAATGCCCAGCCTCTTGTTCTTAATTATGTAAAAGGTACTCTTGCCATGGCTCATAACGGAAATCTGGTGAATGCGCCAGAGCTTCGTAAAGAATTAGAGTACAGCGGTGCGATTTTTCAGACTACAATTGATTCCGAGGTAATCGCGTATCATATTGCCAGAGAGCGGGTTAAAACCCCTTCCGTCGAGGCAGCAGTTGCCAATGCCATGAAAAAAATTGTAGGAGCTTATTCCCTGGTTGTTATGAGCCCCCGTAAGCTGATCGGAGCCAGGGATCCATACGGATTTAAGCCCTTGTGCATTGGGAAACGGGATAATTCTTACATCATTGTATCAGAAAGCTGTGCTCTTGATACGATTGGTGCGGAATTTGTCCGTGATGTTCTGCCTGGCGAAATAGTAACTATAACAAAAGACGGTATTGCTTCAGACACAAGCCTCTGTTTTAAAGAAAAATCCAAAGAGGCCAGGTGTGTATTCGAATATATTTATTTTGCAAGACCGGACAGCGTATTTGACGGAGTGAGTGTATATCATTCCAGGCTTTGTGCAGGCCGGGCGCTGGCTGTGGATTCACCGGTAGAGGCAGATGTTGTGGTGGGAGTTCCGGAATCCGGTAATGCAGCTGCCCTTGGATATTCTCTTCAGTCAGGGATTCCTTATGGAACTGCATTTGTAAAGAATTCCTATGTAGGCCGGACTTTCATTAAGCCAAAGCAGAGCTTCCGTGAATCATCGGTGAGAATCAAGTTAAATGTACTTAAGGAAGCAGTTGTGGGGAAACGGGTAATCATGATCGATGATTCCATAGTCAGGGGAACGACCAGTGCCCTGATTGTAAACATGCTTCGGGAAGCCGGTGCCAAAGAGGTACATGTACGGATCAGTGCGCCGCCCTTTTTACACCCCTGTTATTTCGGAACGGATATTCCAGATGAAGATCAGCTGATCGCCCATAACAGAAGCATTGACGAGATACGGGACCTTCTTGGAGCAGACTCCCTGTCTTATTTAAATATAGAACGTCTGAATGAAATGGCGGAAGGGCTGCCCATCTGTACGGCATGCTTTAGCGGAAACTATCCCATTGAACCGCCGAAAGAAGACATACGCGGCGAATACAGCAAATAATATGACTTTAAAATCAGGGGCTGTCAGGCCGGTTTGCGCTGCATAACCGGAAGGCGGTCCCTGACTGCTCTTCCCATAATAAAGAAACTATGATAAAATAGCTCTACAACGAAACCCAAGGAGGAATGAAAACAACATGACAGATCGTTACCAAAGCCCGCTGTCTGAGCGTTATGCCAGCAAGGAGATGCAGTACATTTTTTCTCCTGATAAAAAATTTAAGACCTGGAGAAAACTGTGGATTGCTCTGGCAGAAGTAGAAAAGGAACTTGGACTTCCCATTACGGAAGAACAGATAGAGGAACTGAAGGCATTTCAGGATGATATAAATTACGAGGTAGCCATCCAGAGGGAAAAAGAAGTCCGCCACGATGTAATGTCTCACGTATATGCATATGGAGTTCAGTGTCCCAAGGCAAAAGGCATTATTCATCTTGGAGCCACCTCCTGTTATGTGGGTGATAATACAGATATTATTGTTATGACAGAAGCACTTATGCTGGTGCGGAAAAAACTGATTAATGTAATCTCTGAGCTGGCAAAGTTTGCAGACAGCTATAAGGAGTTACCAACTCTTGCATTTACCCATTTTCAGCCTGCCCAGCCTACGACTGTAGGGAAAAGAGCTACGTTATGGCTCCATGATCTTACCATGGATTTAGAGGATCTGGATTATCTTCTTGATTCCATACGCCTTCTTGGTTCCAAGGGAACAACCGGAACCCAGGCCAGCTTTTTAGAGCTGTTTGACGGAGACATGGACAGAGTGAGAAAAGTGGATGCCATGATTGCAGAGAAGATGGGATATAAGGGATGTTACCCGGTATCTGGTCAGACCTACTCTCGGAAAGTGGACAGCCGTGTGGTCAACGTTCTGGCAGGAATTGCTCAGAGTGCTCATAAGTTCTCCAATGATATCCGCCTTCTCCAGCATTTAAAAGAGGTGGAAGAGCCATTTGAAAAGAGTCAGATCGGTTCTTCAGCCATGGCTTACAAGAGAAACCCCATGAGAAGTGAGAGAATCGCTTCCCTTTCCAATTACGTTATGGCAGATGTGATGAATCCCATGCTTGTTTCTTCCACTCAGTGGTTTGAACGGACACTGGATGACTCTGCAAACAAACGTCTCAGTGTGCCGGAAGGTTTTCTTGCAATTGATGGAATTCTGGATCTGTATCTGAATGTGGTTGATGGTCTTGTGGTTTATCCCAAGGTCATTGAAAAGCATATGATGGCGGAACTTCCTTTCATGGCAACAGAAAACATCATGATGGATGCGGTAAAAGCAGGCGGCGACAGACAGGAACTTCATGAGCGGATCAGGGAGCTTTCCATGGAAGCCGGTAAGAATGTGAAAGTAAACGGACTTGATAACAATCTGCTGGAACTCATTGCAGCAGACCCATCTTTTAATCTTTCATTAGAAGAACTGAAAAAAAGCATGGATCCTAAAAAATATGTAGGCTGCGCCCCGGCTCAGGTTACCATATACCTTGATGAGGTGATTCGTCCTCTTCTTAAGGACAACCAGGAACTTCTTGGTATGACAGCAGAAATCAATGTATAAGAAAGCTGCGGACAGACTGATCTTTATCAATGAGTCTGTCTGCAGTTTTTTGTGTGCAAGGAGGAATGATGAGCAGTAGTCTGGAATATTATAAAGTTTTTTATTATGTGGCAACCTTAGGCAGTATTACACTGGCGTCAGAAAAGCTGTGCATCTCCCAGCCGGCAGTCAGCCAGGCGGTCAGGCAGCTGGAACAGTCACTGGACTGCCAGCTTTTTATGCGGATGTCAAAAGGAGTAAAGCTGACCAGAGAAGGAGAATTTTTATTCGATTATGTAAAATCCGGTTTAGAGAGCATCTGGCACGGGGAAAATATGTTAAGACGGATGCGGGATTTAGAGACCGGTGAGGTGCGCATAGGAGCAAGTGATATGACACTTCAGTTTTATTTACTCCCTTATCTGGAAAAATTTCATGAGCTTTATCCGGGAATTAAAGTAACAGTTTCCAATGGTCCTACACCAGAAACACTTCGCTTTTTATATGAAGGGAAGATTGATTTTGGTGTGGTCAGTACTCCCTTTGAAGCAAGGAACGAGGTAAAAAGTACTTCTGTAAAGGAAGTCCGCAATGTTTTTATTGCAGGTGAGAAGTTTAAGCATCTGGAAGGGAAAAAACTGAGTTATGATATCTTAAAGGAACTTCCCTGTATCTTTCTGGAAAAAAATACCAGCACCCGGACATTTATGGACCAGTTCTTAAAAGAGCGGGAAGTGGAGGTGGAACCGGAATTCGAGCTTTCCACCAGCGATATGATCGTTCAGTTTGCCATGCGGAACTTAGGTATTGGCTGTGTGATGTCTGGATTTGCCCAGATGGAGCTTGAGAAAGGTAACCTGATAGAACTGCAGTTTAAAGAGCCCATGCCCGGACGGCAGTTTGCAATTATTACAGACAGTAAGACTCCCATTTCTCCTGCTGGAAAGAAGATTCTGAAACTCATGATTGATGATATAAGTTAAACTTATGCCAAATATAAATAATATTGACTTTACTTATGTGAATCTTTGCGCTATCATAGGGAAGTAAAAGGTATTTTTTCACTCATAGGAGGATTAATCGAATGGTAAGAGCAATCGTAGGCGCCAACTGGGGCGATGAAGGAAAAGGTAAAATCACAGATATGCTGGCAAAGGAGTCCGATATCATTATCCGTTATCAGGGCGGAAGCAATGCCGGGCATACCATTATCAACAATTATGGCAAGTTTGCCCTTCACCTTCTGCCATCAGGTGTTTTCTACAACCACACAACCAGCATTATCGGCAATGGCGTGGCATTAAACATCCCTTATTTAATTAAGGAAGTGAATGATCTTGTGAGCAAAGGAGTTCCAAAGCCGGCTATTCTGGTTTCTGACCGTGCACAGATTCTGATGCCATATCACATTCTGTTTGATCAGTATGAAGAAGAGCGTCTGGGAAAACGATCCTTTGGTTCCACAAAATCAGGGATTGCACCATTTTATTCAGATAAATACGCTAAAATCGGTTTTCAGGTATGCGAACTTTTTGATGAAGAGTCATTAAAGGAAAAGGTGGAACGTGTTTGTGAGATGAAGAATGTTTTAATGGAACATTTATATCACAAACCAGCCATTGATCCGGAAGAATTACTTAAGACTTTACTTGAGTACCGGGAGATGGTAAAACCGTTTGTCTGTGATGTTTCCAATTATCTTCATAATGCAATTAAGGAAGGTAAGAATATATTACTGGAAGGGCAGCTGGGATCTTTAAAGGATACTGATCACGGTATCTATCCAATGGTTACTTCTTCCTCTACACTGGCAGCATACGGTGCAATTGGAGCAGGCATTCCTCCATATGAAATCAAGAACATTACTACAGTTGTAAAGGCATATTCCAGTGCAGTTGGTGCCGGCGCATTTGTCAGCGAAATCTTCGGAGACGAGGCAGACGAGTTAAGACGCCGCGGCGGTGATGGCGGCGAATATGGCGCAACGACTGGAAGACCAAGACGTATGGGATGGTTTGATGCAGTGGCTTCCAGATATGGCTGCAGAATTCAGGGGGCTACCGAAGCAGCACTTACTGTTTTGGATGTACTTGGTTATCTGGATGAACTTCCAGTTTGTATCGGATATGAGATTGATGGAAAAGTTACAAAAGATTTCCCGAATACGGTTGAACTTAATAAGGCAAAACCGGTTTATACCACACTTCCAGGCTGGAAATGTGAGATCAGAGGAATTAAAAAATATGAGGATCTGCCAGAAAACTGCAGAAACTATATTGAATTTATTGAGAAAGAGCTTGAAACTCCGATTACCATGGTTTCCAATGGACCGGGAAGAGATGATATCATTTATCGTTAGGATTGAAAAAATAAGCAGAGCATTAGGATTAATTCCTATTGTCTCTGCTTATTTTATTTTGTGGTATCAGTATCGTTGTTATTATCATTGGGTCTAATGACCCGGATAACCAGCTGAGCAGCATATATAAATACAGGAATAACTACTGTGGAATAGATAGCCGCCATCAGCCATTTCTTTGATTCCGCACTATGAGAAAATGCTAATACCAGCGCAATAAGATAAAGGGAACAGATTAGTACCAGACCAACAATAGCCAGGGCGCGTTTCCATTTCATGGGGAAACCTCTCTTTCTGAAAATTATACTGGGATTATTATATCCCAAAACAGTACATTTGGAAAGGAATGTTTGGAAAATGTTCACAAAATCTTCAGATATTGGAAACTGTACATTTCTCTCAATCTATAGTACACTTCTAATAGATTACAGACAACGGGGAAGGAGTGCTTGGTACCCTTGAGGAAACAATGGTTGGTAGTAATTTCAGCAGGGATCCTTCTGAGCATGGGAGGGATGATGAATTCCCTTGCTTCAGAAGATAATGGGCAGGAACAAAGCACCCCCATTAATCTTATGGAAGCTACTAAGGAATGGCAGTGGAAGGAAGATTCCGGAGGCTGGAGATACATAAAAAAGGATGAAACCTATAAAAAGAACTGCTGGGAGAAGATTGACGGAAGCTGGTATTATTTTGGCTTTGATGGTTATATGAGCACAGACTGGACTACGATCCGGGGTATGGATTATCTCTTTGCCGAGACCGGGGAGCTGCAGCTTGGCTGGTGCTATAACGACGAAGAGGAAAAGTGGCATTATTACAAGGAAGATGGTACTCCGCAAAAAGGCTGGTTTCAGGACCAGGATGGAAGCTGGTACTGGTTTTCAGCAAAGGGTGAGATGACTTCTTCCGGATATAAGTATGTAACCGGAGGAAAGTATTATTTCTTTGATAATGGACAGATGGCTGCTAACCAGTATGTCGGTCTCTTTTATATGGATGAAACCGGAAACAGGAACAAAAATTTTGATATCATAATTGAAAGTAAGAAAAAGAATACTACCGTATCTGCTGAAGTAAAGGAAGGATTCACAGAAGCCTCCAAGAATCTGCCACGAGAGTGGGTGAAGCGTTTTACGGGTCAGGGCTGGGAAATTCTTTATTATCCGGAAAAGCAGTATTTTTCTGCGCCCAATACCGGGAGTGGTGTTTATTATGTAGGTCATTCGCTGGATACCACTTATAAGAAAATAAAGATATGCAATCCCTCTGAACTAACAGAAGCGTTTTGTGAATATATCGGATATGAATACGGCTTATATAAGGGAACACTTCAGGAGGCGACGGATTTATCTATGGATAAATCTTTGGTGGACGAATATGTTTTCATACCGGATTACTATGCGGATGATATGAAATTTTATTTTGGAAAGCTGGCAGCAGCATATTTGGAAAGTGCATCAACCAGGTCAGAGATGGAGGCAGAAGCCCCGGAAGTGACCCGGATATTAAAAAAGATATTATACAGGCAGAGCTGAATTACGAATAATTCTTATAGCAGACATATAGTCTGATATAGATTATACTGATTCAGCGCTGCTTTTTTATTTAAAATCCGGTTGACAAATTAATTAATATATAATATTATAAAATTATATTTAATAAAATTGAATTTAGCAATATAAAGGAGAATGGGAATGGATTTCATGCCTCGTATGGTTGTTCTATTGATAGCAGCAGAACATTTATACATTTTATGGATGGAAATGTTTGCCTGGAAGACAGCTGGAAAAAAGATGTTACCTGGTTTTGAACCGTCGTTTTTTGAGGAAACGAGTGTAATGGCGGCAAATCAGGGGTTGTATAATGGGTTTCTTTCCGCAGGTCTTATCTGGTCCCTGCTTGTGAGGGAAGGAATATGGGCAGACAGAATTTCCATGTTTTTTCTTTCCTGTGTGATTATTGCAGGGGTATATGGAGCACTGACTTCATCGAAAACTATTTTTTTCAAACAGGCGTTGCCTGCAATTGCAGCACTTTTTATAGTGATAATAATTTAAATTAAAGGAGTGATATATATGAATGAGACTATAAGAACAATTCAGAACCACAGATCAATCAGAAGTTTCCTGGATAAAGAGGTTGATGACGTTATCATCGACGAGATCCTAAGGGCTGCACAGTCCATGCCCAATTCGATTAATGGCCAGCAGAGTTCGGTAATAGTAATTAAGGATAAAGAAACAAAGGCAAAGATAGCCCAGCTGGCGGGTGGTCAGAAATGGGTGGAAGATGCACCGGTATTTCTTCTGTTTGTACTGGATTTTATAAAACCAGTCTTGCGGCTGAGAAAAACGGGCTGACACAGGTGATACATGAGAGTGTGGAAGGAACCATGGCAGGAACCTTTGATGCAGGACTTTCCATGGGCGCTGCAATTATAGCCGCAGAGTCGCTGAATCTTGGGATTGTACCAATCGGCGGAGTCCGTAAAAATCCAGGTGAAATCATAAAGCTTTTAAATCTTCCTCCCTATACCTATCCGGCAGTTGGCCTGGCAGTGGGATATCCAAAAGACGAATCACACAAGAAACCAAGGCTTCCATTTTCCACATTTCGTCATAATGAAGTTTACCACACAGAGGAAATGAAAGAAGCCATCGACCAGTACGATATGGAGATGGAAGATTATTTAAAAGAAGTGGGGCGTCAGCAGGAAGGAAACTGGAGTAAATATACTTCTGGAATTTATCAGAATGTTTATTACCCCGATGTTTATGCAACAATGAAAGACCAGAAGTTTTTAAACGACAAATAAAACAAAGGGAAAGCTGCAACATACAGCTTTCCCTTTGTTTATTCTGCCAGCTCACCCCAAAGCTCATACAGCTCTTCCAGACGTTCGCTGATCATCTCTTTTTCCTGGTTTAATTCCATAAGTTTTGGTACATCTGTGAAAATCTCTTCTTTTACAAGAAGTTCATCGATTTCCCCGTCTCTGGTTTCCAGTTTATGAATTTCTTCTTCAGTTTTTTTCAGTTCGTTCTGGCGTTTACGGATCTTTGCCTGTTCTTCCTTCTGGGCTTTCCAGTCAAGCTTTATCCCGGAAGCGTCTTCGCCGGTAACAACAGCAGCTTCGGTCACCGGGGTCAGAAGACCAGTCATAATATCCTTCTTTTCCAGATAATAATCGTAATTACCAATATAGTTAACAAGGGTCTGGTTGGTCAGGTCAAGAATTCGTGTGGCAGTTTTATTAATAAAATAACGGTCATGAGATACGTAAAGCACGGTGCCGGTGTAATTGACCAGGGCGCCTTCCAGTATCTCTTTGGAGGTGATATCCAAATGGTTGGTCGGCTCGTCAAGGATCAGGAAATTGGCTTCAGAAAGCATAAGCTTTGCAAGAGAAACACGTCCCCGTTCCCCGCCGCTTAAGTCCTTAATCCGTTTATATACGTCATCCCCTGTAAATAGAAAGGCGGCCAGAATATTGCGGATCTGGGTATTGTTCATATATGGATAGGTATCCTGAAGTTCATCGAATAAAGTTTTCTCCATATGAAGAACCTGATGCTCCTGGTCATAATATCCGATATGTACCTTGGAGCCTAAGGAAACTTCTCCCTGATCGGGCGCCAGTATGCCGTTTAATATTTTTAAAATTGTAGTTTTCCCGGTTCCGTTGCCGCCGATAATGGCAACCCGTTCTCCACGTTTAACTTCAAACCCGATGTGTTCAAAAAGTAAATTGTCTCCAAATGATTTTTTTAAATCTTTAACAGTTAAAACGTCATTTCCACTGATTACGTTAGGTTCCAGCTGGATGCGCATCTCGTCGTTCACCTCGGTAGGTTTTTCTAACAACTCGATCTTGTCCAGCATCTTTTCTCTGCTTTCAGCCCGCCGTATGGATTTTTCCCTGTTAAACGATTTTAATTTTGTAATTACTTCTTCCTGATGCCTGATTTCCTGCTGCTGATTTAGATAGGCCTTCATCTTAGCTTCCCGAATCATGGCTCTTTTGCTGCTGTACTCCGTATAGTTACCCTGATATACGGACAAAATGCCATTATCCAGCTCAATGATCTTTGTCACCACACGGTTTAAAAAGTATCGGTCATGTGCTACGATGATTACGCTGCCGTCATAATTAATCAGATAACCCTCCAGCCAGGCAATGGAGTCCATATCCAGATGGTTGGTAGGCTCATCAAGCAGGATGATGTCTGGTTTTGTAAGGAGAAGGCGTCCTAAAGCTACCCGGGTTTTCTGACCGCCGGAAAGAGCAGCTACCGGTTTCCCGAATTCATCTTCTGTAAAGCCAAGACCCTTTAATACGCCGGTAACCTCACTTCGGTAAGCGTAGCCGTTTTGCAGCTCAAATTCATGGTTTAAGCGGCTGTAAACGGTAAGCATCTCATCCAGTTCCTCACCAGTGGCGTGCTTCATATCTAGCTCAAGTTTGCGGATTTTCCCTTCCATATCAATAAGGGGACGTTTCACTTCCAGAACCTCTTCATAGACCGTACGGTCTCCGGATAAATCCTGATGCTGTGATAAATAGCCTAAGGTTTTCCCCTTGGATATGACCACATCTCCTTCATCGGATGCCAGTTCGCCGATAATCATTTTTAACAAAGTGGATTTACCGGCTCCGTTAATTCCTACAATGGCGGCTTTCTCATGGTCTTCTATATGAAAGGAAGCGTGTTTAATCACTTCGTTGGTGCCAAATGCTTTACTGATATTGCTGCATGAGAGAATCATGGTTTCTTTCCTCCTGAATAAATTGGGACAATAGTACCAGTATAATATAGGTCCATTTATTTTTCAAGGATACAATCGTAAAACTCGTTTGACATTATTTTATCACGCAGTTATAATGGTGATAGTTAAATTCTAAGTAAAAGAAGGTGAAGATGTGGCAGATAAAGAAATTTCAAAAGCAGTGATTGCCAGGCTTCCCAGGTATTATCGTCATCTGGGAGAGCTTATGGAGGATGGAGTGGAACGGATTTCCTCTAATGAGCTGAGTTTGCGTATGAAAGTGACCGCTTCTCAGATACGCCAGGATCTTAATAATTTCGGCGGATTCGGACAGCAGGGTTATGGATATAATGTGAAATACTTATATACAGAGATAGCGAAGATATTAGGAATTGACAGACAGCACAATTTAGTCATTATTGGTGCGGGCAATTTAGGACAGGCGATTGCAAATTATGCAAATTTCGAAAAGCGTGGTTTTTTAATCAAAGGAATGTTTGATATCAATCCACGTCTGATCGGTCTGGTTGTTCGCGGAATTGAGATCCGAAGTGTAGATGATCTGGAACAGTTTGTAAAAGATAATGATGTTCAGATTGCAGCCCTGACCATACCAAAGACCAAGGCACCGGAAATTGCAGACCGTCTTGTAAGGGCAGGCATCAAGGCTATCTGGAATTTCGCTCATACAGACTTAACCGTGCCGGATGATGTTGTGGTAGAGAATGTACACTTATCAGAGAGTCTGATGAGACTGTCTTACCGGGTCTGCAACATGCAGGATAATTCGGTTGATGAAAAGCAAAGACAATCAGCAAAGAACAGTTAATATGCCTGCCGGCAGCCAAAGAGGTTTTTTTCCCTCTTTGCTGCCGGTAGTTTGCTATGGAGAAAGGCGGGTGCAGTATGAGATATCTGGTAACGGGAGAGCAGATGAAGCAGGTTGACCAATATACCATAGAACAAATTGGTATCCCATCACTGGTACTGATGGAGCGGGCAGCCCTGGCCGTTTTTAAAGAAGCAGTAAATCATGTAAAACAGACGGAGCCGGTGTGGGTGCTGTGCGGGAGCGGTAACAATGGTGCTGACGGAATAGCTGTTGCCAGAATGCTTCATATAAGCGGTTATCATGTTCTGGTTATTCTTGCTGGAAAAAAGGACAAAGGAAGCAGTGAATATTTAACCCAGCTCTCCATTGCAGAGAAAACAGGAGTAAAAGTAATGGAAGGCATGGTTGGAAACCCGGGAACCTGCAGTCTGCTCATTGACGCGCTGTTTGGCGTAGGGCTTGACAGGGAGATTCTTGGTATCCATCTGGAGATTATGAAATCCGTAATCAGGTGTAAACCGGATTTTACAATAGCAGTGGATATTCCTTCCGGCATTCACTCCAATACCGGACAGATTATGGGAACTGCAATCCCCGCAGATTTAACGGTTACATTCGGATATGAAAAACTTGGCACCATGCTGTACCCTGGAAAAGAATATAGCGGCAGGGTGATTGTAGAGGATATTGGTTTTCCTCCTGAAAGTATGAATTATGTGAAAACGGAATATTTTACATTTCAAGAGACTGACATGACACTGATCCCCAGCCGGCCGGCCTATTCCAATAAAGGCAGCTTTGGTAAAGTTCTTCTGGTTGCTGGTTCCAGAAACATGAGCGGGGCTGCATATTTAAGTGCACTTTCCGCTTATCGGACTGGTGCTGGTCTGGTCCGGATCTTTACTGTAGAGGAAAACAGGGAGATTTTGCAGACCTTACTTCCTGAAGCTGTGATTGTTTCCTACCGGTCATCAGATGCTGAACGGAAAACGGAGAGCTTTGAACAGCTTTTGATTAAACAGTGTGAGTGGGCCAGTGTGATTGTTTTGGGACCGGGACTGGGGCAGGGTGTTTATGTGAAAAATCTGGTGGAATCCATTCTTGTAAATGCCTATGTCCCGGTGATTGTTGATGCTGACGGTCTGAATACCATTGCCAGCAATCCGGAACTTACCAGTTATTACACGGAGAACATTATCATTACCCCTCATCTGGGAGAGATGGCAAGGCTTACCGGAAGCTCGGTAGAACTAATAAAAAAACATCTCATTCAGACAGCCAGAGAGTATGCGGACCGGTTTGGTATAACCTGTATCTTAAAAGATGCAGTTACCATTGCTGCCCTTAATGATCAGAGAACCTATGTAAACAGCAGCGGGAACAGTTCCATGGCAAAGGCAGGAGCAGGAGATGTACTGACCGGAATTCTGGCTGGGTTACTGGCAATGGGAATGGAAGGACCGGATGCAGCGGCACTGGGTGTATGGCTTCACGGTCTGGCGGGGGGATATGAGAAAGAAGAAATATGGAGATTACAGTCTTCTTGCCAGAGAACTGGCAGATGAGACTGGTATAATATTGCAGGAGCGAACGAGGGAATAAATCATGAAAACATATGGAAGGGTATATGAAGCAGTAGACTTAGATGCAATCCGGTACAACATGGAAGAGATGAAAGCAAATTTAAAGCCGGATACAAAGATGATCGGGGTAGTAAAATCCGATGGATATGGTCATGGTTCTGTGCCTGTGGCTCTGGCAATTGATCCTTATGTGTGGGGATATGCAGTTGCTACAGTGGAAGAAGGCGTCATACTTAGAAAACATGGAATCACAAAGCCCATTCTGGTTCTTGGAGTGGTTCCCTATGATGGCTATCAGCTTCTGGTGGATTATGATATCAGTTCTGCAGCATTTCAGCTGAAGAAAGCCATGCGCCTTTCTGAACTGGCGGAAAAAGCAGGAAAGAAAGCGGTGGTTCATCTGGCACTGGATACTGGTATGAGCCGGATTGGATATCCGGTGACAGAAGAGGCGGCGGAGGAAGCAGCAAAGATCTGCAGACTGCCTGGGATTTATGCAGAAGGGCTCTTCACTCATTTCGCAAAAGCAGATGAAACGGATAAAAAAACAACGGGATCACAGATTGAGAAATTTCAGGCATTTGTAGATATGCTGGGCAAAAAGAGGAATCACCATTCCTGTCCTTCACTGTTCCAACAGTGCAGGAATTATTGATTTGCAGGAGGCTAATTTTCATATGGTCCGTGCAGGAATTTCTATCTATGGGCTGTATCCTTCCGCAGAGGTAAAAAAAGAACCCGTAAAGTTAAAACCTGCAATGGAATTAAAAAGTACCATTACCTACATAAAAAAAATCGGACCTGGAACTTCTGTCAGCTATGGTGGAACATTTACGGCCCAGCAGGAAATGACAGTAGCTACAATCCCCGTGGGATATGGGGATGGCTATCCCAGAAATTTATCTGGAAAAGGCGAGGTCTTAATCAGGGGACAGCGGGCTAAAATTCTTGGAAGGGTGTGTATGGATCAGTTTATGGTTGATGTCACATCCATTGAAGGTGCCAAAGAAGAAGATGAGGTTGTTTTAGTAGGAAGACAGGGAAAGGAACAGATTACCGTGGAAGAACTGGCCGAGCGGTGCGGCGGCTTTCATTATGAAATTCTCTGTGATATCAGCAAACGGGTGCCCAGGGTCTATATGGAACACGGTGAAGTAGTGGGAACCAAAGATTATTTTAACGATTGTTACAACTCCTTTTTAAAGGTGTGATAACCAACTCCATGTCCATATCATATGATAAGGTATGCGGCGGAAAAACTTAAGTGAATACACGAGTCAAAGTAGGTCAATAATAGACTTAAATAAATTGACGGAGTGTGAGAATGTGATAATCAGACGTGGAGACATTTATTATGCCGATCTAAGACCGGTAGTAGGCTCTGAACAGGGCGGGATTCGCCCGGTTCTTATTATACAAAATGACATCGGTAATAAGCACAGCCCCACTGTGATCTGTGCAGCGATTACCTCAAGAATGAATAAGGCAAAGCTGCCTACCCATGTGGAGCTGGATACAAAAAAGTGCGATATGATCAAGGATTCAGTTATACTTTTGGAACAGCTGCGGACCATTGACAAGCAGAGACTGAAAGAGAAAATTTGTCATATTGATGAAAAACTGCAGCAGGAAGTGGACTGTGCATTAAGAATCAGCTTAGAACTGAATACATAGTTCACCATTGACGGAATGCTGATAAAATGGTATATTCTTAAATAGTTGTGAGAAAAAATACGAAAGAAAATCAACAAAAGGAGTAGAATTTTCAGATGGACGATGGCAATCCGCTTATACGCGTGATTATTTTTATTGCTTTTATCGTATTGGATGCAATTTTTTATGGATTTGGTGCAGCAATTCAGAATGTGAATACGACAGAATTGGAACATCAGATGGAAGAAGGCAGCGAAAAAGCTGCAAAACTGCTGCATATCGTTAACAGACCGACCAGATTTGTGAACACCATTCAGATTACAACCAACTTAATTGGTATGGTGACGGGAGCGTTTGTATTAGGACAGTTTAAGATCTGGCTGGAGGCAATCTTAAGCCGGGGGAGCGATGGCCCCAACCGGTGGATTTCTCTTTTTAGTCTTTTCCTTGTAGGTGCCTGCTTGATTATTCTGCTGATCAGCTTCGGTATTATTATTCCAAAGCGCTGTGCAGCTGAGAATCCGGAAAAGTGGGGATACCGTATGCTTCCCGCAGTAACTTTTATTATGATTCCCCTGATTCCCTTTGCTTGGGTTGCAAACCTGATTGCTTTCGTAGTTCTTAAGGTCATGGGCATTGATATGGCAACAGACAATGAGAACGTAACCGAAGAAGATATTATGTCTATGGTAAATGAGGGGCATGAACAGGGTGTGTTAGAAGCCAGGGAAGCCGAGATGATCACCAATATCTTTGAACTCAATGACAAGGAAGCTGCGGATATCATGACTCACAGAAAGAATCTGGTTTCCTTAGACGGAGAGATGATGTTAAAAGAAGCGGTGACATTTATCCTGACAGAGGGATATAATTCCCGGTATCCGGTCTATAAAAAAGATGTGGATGACATCATTGGTATTCTTCACATGAAGGATGCACTGATTGCCGCTGAAACAGAAGAGAATGGCAGCCGGCAGCTCTGGGAGATTGAAGGACTTTTAAGAGAAGCTCATTTCATTCCCGAAACCAGGAATCTTGATACCCTGTTTAAAGAGATGCAGTCCAGAAAGATCCACATGGTAATTGTGGTTGATGAATATGGTCAGACTTCCGGTATTGTTACCATGGAAGACATTCTGGAAGAGATTGTAGGCAATATTCTTGACGAGTATGACATGGATGAAGAATTTATCGTACCATCGGATGACGGTACTTACGTTATGAATGGTATGACTACCCTGGAAGACGTGGAACGGGCATTAGACATTGAATTTGATGAGGAGGATTATGACTCCTATGATACAATAAATGGTCTGCTTATTTCCAGACTGGACCGGATTCCCCAGGAAGGGGAAGAATCAGAAGTATCCATTATGGGTTATAAGTTTAAGATCCTTCAGGTGGAGAACAAGATGATTCAGACCGTCCGTGTATGGAAGGAAGAGTCAGAAGTGCTTTCTGAGGAAGAAAAAACGGTCAGAAAAACGGAATCCGAGTTAAAAGACTCAGAAAAAGAATCATAAGCACACAGCTGCCAGAACTTTCCTGCATCAGACAGGAAGGATATGGCAGCTGTGTATTGTTTTTTTCTTGCAAGATGAAATAAATAGTGATAGAATAGAAAAGATGTTATTTTCTGATATAAAAAGGACGAAATAGAGAAAGAAAAGGAGTGTTGGAAGCGATGTCAGGTCATTCAAAGTTCGCAAACATTAAGCACAAAAAAGAAAGAAACGATTCCGCAAAAGGTAAAATATTTACTGTAATCGGAAGAGAAATTGCAGTAGCGGTTAAAGAAGGCGGATCAGACCCTGCGAACAACAGTAGGCTCCGTGATGTTATTGCGAAAGCAAAAGCCAACAACATGCCCAATGACACCATTGACAGGGGCATTAAAAAAGCTGCAGGAGATGCCAATTCTGTTAACTATGAGACAATTACATACGAAGGATATGGCCCCAATGGAGTGGCGATCATCGTAGATACTCTGACAGACAATAAAAACCGGACTGCTGCCAACGTAAAGAACGCATTTACAAAAGGCGGCGGAAATGTGGGTACTCCAGGCTGTGTATCTTTTATGTTTGACAAAAAGGGACAGATCATTATAGATAAAGAAGAATGTGATATGGATGCTGATGAGCTTATGATGATTGCTCTGGATGCAGGTGCAGAAGATTTCTCAGAAGAAGAGGACAGCTACGAAGTTCTGATTGCGCCAGAAGAGTTCAGCGCAGTACGCGAAGCATTGGAAGCAGCAAAAATCCCCATGATTCAGGCTGAAGTTACCATGATTCCACAGACATGGGTGGAGCTGACTGATGAAGATTCATTAAAGAAGATGAACCGGATTCTGGATCTGTTAGATGCAGAAGATGATGTACAGGCGACCTATCATAACTGGGACGAATAAAAAATGGGCATGCACGGGAATCAGTGCATGCCTTTTTCTTATAGATCCCTTACACAATCTCAGTTAAGTTTCTAACCGACTTCTGAATATCTGCCACCAGTTCATGAATTCGTTCGTAGACCTCACCAGAGCTTTTGGAGATTTCCCCGAATTCTCTGGCTACTACTGCAAATCCAACCCCTGCCTCACCGGCTCTGGCCGCTTCTATAGAGGCATTAATGGAAAGAATATTTTCCATGGAAGCCACCTTCTGCAGGTCATGGGTTTTTGCTGTTACTTCATTCAATGAAATTTTGATGCTGTCAATTTCTTTATCCAGTACGCTGTCTCTTTTGCCGGAGATTGCCTGTATGTATTCCATATTAACCAGCTGGTTCACTATGCTGCCAAGCATCTGTGCAGCTGCCTTGATGGTGGCTTCTGATCGTACCGGTACTTTTCTTAGTGCACGGATATATTCCTCTTCGTTAATTCCCAGCTCTCTGGCAATGGTACGAAACTTTTCTTCATCTGGCTGAGAGGGCAAAACCTGTCCGCCGATGATTGCTCCCACCTTTTCACCTTTCACAATGATGTCAGAGGAAAAATCCATAAGCCCCGCATGGCAGAAATAAGCTCCACTTCCTTCTTTATCGCAGGCTTCACACCGCTTTAAGCCTTCTTCACTGTTTCTTGTGTATTTCATGCAAAACTCAGTGAAGCTGCTGCCTTTCGTGATATAATTACCCTCTGCATCCACCGCGATTGCTGCTAACCCTGTCGCTTCCGAAAACTGGTCCTGAATCGACTGCAATGCCTTCAAATCAATAAACTTTTTGATATCGATCATTGTATGCATGCCCCTCTCTTGTAATTTGCGGTACCTTTTTATCATACTTATTATATAATAATGGTAGGATAAATACAAGCAAGGAAGTAAGCAGTAAAATCTGCGAAATCCATTGAAGCTTGATGATTATTGTGCTACAATCACCGTGAAAAAGATTAAAAAAGAGGCTCAAGGATTATGGAAAGTGACCGATTGTACCGGGTGCAAAAAAAAGATATTGAGAAATTGAAGCAACTGCTGACAGAGTGTTTTGAGGGGGACCCACTTTATTGCAATCTGATCCCGGACGCAGATACAAGGAAACGTCTTCTCCCCGAACTGTTTGAATGTGATATGGAAGAATTTTTTGAGACTTGTGAGATTTATGCGGACAGTCCTGATATTAACGGAATTATGGTTGTAGATGATGAATCAGAAGTTTACAATCCTGTTCATTATTATCTGGCAGAAGCAGCGGCGACTTTGAAAACGGATAGTTATTTAATCAAGGAAGACAGGTCGCTAAAGACTTTCTGGAAATTTTTTCAGGGAAGGGATTATTTAAATTCCAGATGGACTGACCAGCTTCATCAGGAAGAACGGCTTCATATCATATATCTGGCAGTGAGACCCAGTATGCAGCATCATGGGATTTCTGCCTGCCTTCTAAAAGAAGCCATAGAATTTGCAGACAAAAATCACCTCATGATATCACTGGAAACCCACAAACACAGCAATGTAAGCTTTTATGAACATTTTGGTTTCAGACTTTTCGGCGTGGTTGAAAAGCATTTTGAGTTAAAACAGTACTGTATGATAAGAGAAATGCACTAGAGCTTAGTATAAATAGTAGGACAGGCTTTCCCGAATCTTAAAACCGGCTTTCTTATACAAAGCCACGGCCGGAAGATTGTCGCCGGATACCTGTAAATAGATGGTTTTCGTTCTTTGATCTGCGGGAAGATTAGTATAAGTCTTTAAAAATAAACCCAGGCAGGCAGTTCCAAGACCCTGCCCCCGCAGTGGTCTGGATATTTCAAATCCATATAAATAAGCGCTTTTTCCTGAATATCAAGACTGCACATCCCGACTGCTTCTTTATCCTTAAAAAACTCATAGCAGATTTGATCATCGGAATTTTTATGGAATGAGATGGTTAAATCATTCCTATCTTCATTTTCTTCCTCCAAACCGGATTTTGCCAAAACAGGAATGGAACGTTCCATAAAATGTTCCGTGTAACAGAAAGAAGCCTCCATAGCCTGTAACGTTTTTATCCCATCCCTGCAGTTTTCGTACACTGGGAATAAAAAATCGCAGTCAGGATAATCATTTACCAGCTTTTTTAAGAGAGATGTAAAATGTCCTTTCTGCCGTTCACCAGGAAGGGTACAGCCATAGCATTCCATGGTGTCAGAATCTGTAAAAAAAGCGATAAGAGCGGATAAGAGGCGTTCATTTTCATATAATAAACAGCAGATGCATTCTTCCTCCAAAGGAAATGAGAAAGAGATATGATCGTATTTATTGCAGGTTTCCTGTAAAAGACGGAGGTCATTTGTCAAATGGGCATCTGGTGCATTGGTTCGGATAAGATTCATAGTTTTACTCCTGGTATGTTTTCGTATAGTATAATACAATAAAATAGTAAAATTCAATCAAATATTTTCCATATTGCTGATTGTCTCTTTGAAATATGGGTGATAGAATAAACACATGTAAAGCAGTTGGAGGGATCAAAATTGAAAAAGAGAGAAGAAATACCAGTTTGCGACACCTGGAACCTGGCGGATATACTGCCGTCTGATGAGGCCTGGGAGGATTTATTCCACGAAACAGAACGCTCGCTTTCAGGTTATAAAAATTTTGAAGGACATCTGGCCCAGTCTGGCGAGATGCTTTTTTCCTGTCTCAAATTTGATGAAGAGGTGTCATTAAAGATTGAGACTTTGTTCGTATATGGAAAACAAAAATCTGACGAAGACACGGGGAATGCCAGATATCAGGGGCTGTCATCAAAAGCCAGGGCATTGTCCTATCAGGCCGCTGGTTTATCATCCTATATCGTACCTGAGATCTTAACCATATCTGAGGAACTGTTAAAGGAATACCGTGAAGCAGTTCCTGAGCTGAACCGCTATAACCGCACCTTTGAAGTGATATTAAAAAAGAAAGCACACACACTTCCTGCAGCCATGGAAGCACTGCTTGCCGGTTCTATGGAAGCAACCTCCGGCTCCTCGGAAATTTTCAATATGTTTAATAATGCAGATGTAAAATTCCCTGAAATTAAGGATGAGAACGGAAACACTGTAAAAATCAGTCATGGCAATTACGTTGCCCTTATGGAAAAACAGGACAGGGAAGTTAGGAAATCCGCATTTTATGGTCTTTATGGAGTATATAAGCAGTTTGGAAATACTCTGGCAGCTACCTTTTCTTCTAATGTAAAAAAGTCTGCATTTTACGCAACAGCAAGAAATTATCCATCTGCCAGAGCCCATTCCCTGTCAGAAAATGAGGTTTCAGAAGAGGTTTATGATAATCTTATCAAGGCTGTCCGTGACGGGCTTCCATACCTTCATCAGTATGTGGCATTGAGAAAGAAGGCACTGGGAGTGGAGACACTTCATATGTATGACCTCTATGTGCCCATGGTATCCAGAGAAGAACGGACCATATCTTTTGAAGAGGCAAAGAATATGGTGCTTGAAGGGTTAAAGCCTTTGGGAGATCATTATCTTTCTCTGCTAAAAGAAGGTTTTAATCACCGGTGGATTGATGTGTATGAGAACGAAGGAAAACGAAGCGGTGCTTATTCCTGGGGAGTATATGGAGTTCACCCTTATGTGCTTTTGAATTTTAATGGAACACTTGACAGTGTCTTTACTCTGGCTCACGAGATGGGACATGCGCTCCACAGCTGGTTTTCTGATAAAAAACCAGACCTATGTAGATGCGGGTTATAAGATATTTGTTGCTGAAGTGGCCAGTACCTGCAATGAGACCCTCTTAATCAGACATCTTCTTGAGATTACAGAGGATAAAAAGGAACGCGCCTATCTGTTAAATCATTTTATGGACAGTTTCCGTGGCACTCTGTACCGGCAGGCGATGTTTGCTGAATTTGAAGACAAGACCCACCGCCTTGCAGCACAGGGAGAGATTTTGACATCAGAGACGCTTTGCCAGATGTATCATCAGCTGAATGCGGATTATTTTGGCCCTGAGATGGTGATTGATCCTGAAATCGACTACGAATGGTCCAGGATCCCCCATTTTTATACACCGTTTTACGTTTATCAGTATGCTACCGGATTTTCCGCTGCAGTGGCGATCAGCAGCCGGATTTTAGCAGGAGATGAAACCGTTATTAAGGGGTACTACGAATTTTTAAGCGGAGGAAGTTCCATGCCTCCAGTTGAGCTTTTAAAGCTGTGCGGCGTTGATATGTCCACAGCAGAGCCGGTTAAAGACGCCCTTTTGGTATTTTCAGGCCTTTTGGAAGAGATGAGAAGGCTTATATAAACTGATTTCCAGATAGAGGAGAGGGGGAGCAGGTATGAATCTATATCAGATGATATTTAAAAGAAGATCCATTAAAAAATATAAGAAAGAACCGGTTCCGGAGCAATTAAAAAAGGGATATTCTTTATTTTGGGGATTGTGTTTCAAGGTTATACGGCGATATTCAGGTGAAGATGGAGATCTGTGACAGTACGGAGGATGATACTCCGTCAAAAGGTCTGTGGAAGGTAGATGCTCCTTATTATCTGATCCTTTATTCGGAGGAGAAAGAAGGATATCTTGTCAATGCCGGTTATGTGGCAGAACCTGTTTTATTATATATGACTGGAAAAGGTCTTGGTACCTGTTATCTTGCCAATGCAAAGAGCTCAAAACCGGCACCTGCTGGTTTTAAACAGGTCATAACCATTGCCTTCGGATATCCCAGGACACTGCTTTACCGTGATCCGGCAACTGCCAGGCGGATGCCCCTTAAGGAACTGTGTGTATTTAAGGAAGAAGCAGGAGAGTCCGTAAAAAATATATTAAAAGCGGTACGGCTTTCTCCATCAATAATGAATACCCAGCCATGGAGGTTTATTGTTTATCACGATAAAATATATGTATTTTCCTGCAGGGAGTTTTTGCCCTACCCTTATCTGGTCTCACTTCGGGAGATCAGTGTGGGGATCATGCTTTCCCATCTTAACATTGCGGCAGAAGAGATGTGGATTAATGTCAGCCTGGAAACGGATAAGGCCATGGAAAAGAAATCATACAAAAGCGGCGCGTACGTAGCCACTGCATATTTGAAGGAATACAATCTATAAGTAAGCTTCATAACAGTGGGAAAGAGAAGATGTGTAATAAAATCTTCTCTTTTTTCACATTTAGACTTTCTTCAGATGGCAGAAGATGATAGAATGACACTGTTTGGCTACAATGGAGAAGTGAGGATAAATTCATGAAGCGGGAAATTGATATAAAAGAAATTTCAGATGGAAAGTTGTATGATTTAAATGATATGGTAAAAGCGGACTGCAAAGACTGCGAAGGCTGTTCTGCCTGCTGCAAGGGGATGGGCAATTCCATTGTGCTGGATCCTCTCGATGTATTCCGGCTGACAAAAGGACTTAACTGCACCTTTGAAGCGCTCATTCAGAATCAGGCAGAGTTAAATGTTGTGGATGGAATTGTCCTTCCAAGTATCCGGATGGGAGAAGAGGGAGAGGCATGCGGATTTCTCGATCCTCAGGGCCGGTGCAGCATTCATTCGTTCCGTCCCGGGATCTGCCGTCTGTTTCCTCTTGGAAGAATTTATACAGAGGAAGGTATCCGGTATTTTCTGCAGATTTATGAATGCACTAAGAAGAACAGAACCAAGGTGAAAGTACGCAGCTTTATGGACAATCCGGATGGGAAGCGATACGACAAATTTATTGCGGATTGGCACGATTTTTTAAAGAAAGCTGAAAATGAGATGGAAAAGCACAATGATCCAAATTTAACAAGGGAGCTGAGCATGAATGTTCTGAAAATGTTCTATCTAACCCCCTTTGAGAAAGAACAGGATTTTTATGATCAGTTTGGTAAAAGGCTTGAAGCCATAACTTTCTTATGATAGAATTGGTAAGATAAAGAAAAAACAGGGCGAAGAGAACCGAGGAGGAAAACATGATCAGGCAATTAATTGACAGAATTCAAAAAACAAACGCACCGGTTTGTGTGGGACTTGATCCAATGCTAAGTTATATTCCCGATCACGTAACAGAGAAGGCATATCATGAATTGGGTGAGACATTAGAGGGTGCTGCAGAAGCAATCTGGCAGTTCAATAAAGAAATTGTAGATCATGTTTATGATCTGATTCCCTCCGTAAAACCCCAGCTTGCCATGTATGAGCAGTTTGGAGTGGAAGGCTTGAAGGTATACGACAGAACAGTGAAATACTGTCAGGAGAAGGGACTCATTGTCATTGCTGATGCAAAAAGAGGAGATATTGGTTCTACATCTGCAGCCTATGCTATGGCTCATATCGGTAAAGTACAGGTTGGTTCTAAACGTATTCCGGCGTTTCACACAGAATTTCTTACAGTCAACCCCTATCTTGGAACAGACGGCATCGCTCCCTTTCTTGATGTATGCAAAGAAGAGGACAAAGGCCTGTTTGTACTGGTTAAAACCTCCAACCCTTCCAGCGGAGAATTTCAGGATCGTCTGATCGACGGCGCACCTCTTTATGAACACGTAGCGAAGAAAGTCGTGGAATGGGGTGCAGACTGTATGGATGGAACCTACAGCAACGTGGGTGCAGTAGTAGGAGCCACTTATCCGGAGATGAGTGCTGTATTAAGAAAACTGATGCCAAACACCTATTTTCTGGTACCTGGCTACGGAGCACAGGGAGGAACTGCTGAGGATTTAAAACCTTGTTTTAATGAAGATGGCCTTGGGGCAATCGTGAATTCTTCCAGAGGCATTATCGCCGCCTATAAACAGGAAGCATATAAGAAATTCGGTCCCCAGCATTTTGGAGAAGCTTCCAGACAGGCCGTGATTGATATGGTTTCTGATATTAACCGGGTGTTATAGGGGGGAAATCATGGGAAAAATAAAAATCACTGCATCAGTTGCCAGCCAGGACAGACTGGCAGACGGTGTGTACAGCATGTGGATCGACGCAAAGGAAATTACTGACCAGTCAATGCCTGGACAGTTCATCTCCGTTTATACAGGGGACAGCTCAAAGCTGCTGCCCCGTCCCATCAGTATTTGTGAGACAGACAGGGAAAAAGGACTTTTAAGAATCGTTTACCGCATAGCAGGAAAAGGAACCGATGAGTTCTCCCGTTATCAGGCTGGTGACCCGGTTATTATTATGGGACCTTTAGGCAATGGATTTCCGCTGGAAGCAGGGGACTCCGGGAAAAAGGCGCTGTTAATCGGAGGCGGTATCGGAATCCCTCCCATGTTAGAACTGGCGAAGAATCTTTCCTGCACAAAACAGATGGTTTTGGGATACAGGGACGAGCTGTTTTTAAATGAAGAGTTTCTCCCCTATGGAAATACGTTTCTTGCAACAGAAAGCGGTACTGCAGGAACCAAAGGTAATGTTATGGATGCAATCAGAGAGCATGGCTTACAAAGCGATGTGATTTTTGCATGTGGTCCGACCCCCATGTTAAAGTCTTTAAGGGCATATGCTTTGGAACATCATATAGAATGCTATCTTTCCCTGGAAGAGAAGATGGCATGTGGAATCGGAGCCTGTCTTGCCTGTGTCTGCAAAAGCAGTGAGAAAGACGACCATTCCATGGTTCATAACAAAAGAGTCTGCAAAGATGGTCCGGTATTTAAGGCTGAGGAGGTTGAATTCTAGATGAATATGAAAGTAAATCTTGCCGGTGTTACATTAAACAACCCGGTCATGACAGCCTCAGGCACTTTTGGTTCCGGTGAAGAATACAGCGAGCTTGTGGATTTAAACCGCCTGGGTGCAGTGGTGACAAAAGGAGTTGCCAATATTCCCTGGGCAGGGAATCCCACTCCCAGAATTGCAGAAACTTATGGTGGAATGATTAATGCCATTGGACTTCAAAACCCTGGTATGGATGTATTTATTAAGCGGGATATTCCATTTTTAAAGAAATATGATACAAAAATCATTGTCAATGTCTGCGGAAAGACCACGGAAGATTATATTGAAGTGGTGGAGCGGCTTTCAGATGAACCGGTGGATATGCTGGAGATTAACATTTCCTGCCCTAATGTGAAAGAGGGCGGAATTGCATTCGGCCAGGATCCAAAAGCGGTGGAAGCCATAACAAGAGAGATCAAGAAGTATGCAAAACAGCCTGTCATTATGAAGCTCAGTCCCAATGTAACAGATATCACCGTTATGGCAAAAGCTGCGGAAGCAGGCGGGGCAGATGTCTTATCCATGATTAATACCCTGACAGGAATGAAGATTGATGTAAATCGCCGTACATTTGCAGTGGCCAATAAGACAGGCGGGTTATCCGGTCCTGCAATCAAGCCAATTGCAGTGCGAATGGTTTATCAGGCAGCGTGTGCGGTTAAAATACCCATTATCGGAATGGGTGGAATTATGACTGCTGAGGATGCACTTGAATTTATACTTGCAGGAGCCACCGCTGTTTCTGTAGGAACAGCCAACTTTGTTAATCCTTATGCAACCACGGAAATTATTGCAGGTATTGAAGATTATATGGTAAAATATCAGATAGAAGACTTAAGCGAACTGATCGGTGCAGTACGATAACGGAACGGTTTTTGAATAGAGAGGACAGAAAGATGGAACAGTATAAGCAGGAGTTTATTGAATTTATGGTGGACAGTGATGTCCTTAAATTTGGAAGTTTTACACTGAAAAGCGGAAGAAAGTCTCCATTTTTCATGAATGCCGGTTCTTATGTAACAGGAGCACAGTTAAAGAAGCTGGGTGAGTATTACGCAAAAGCGATACATGATAAGTTTGGTACTGATTTCGATGTACTGTTCGGGCCAGCCTATAAAGGGATTCCCTTAAGCGTTGCAACTGCAATCGCATTCCATGAACTGTATGGAAAGGAAATTAAATACTGCTCCAACAGAAAAGAAGAAAAAGACCATGGCGGCGATGCCGGAATTCTGCTTGGAAGTCCTATAAAAGATGGAGACAGAGTTGTCATTATTGAAGATGTGACCACATCCGGAAAGTCCATTGAAGAGACCTTTCCTATTATCAAAGCTCAGGGAGATGTAACGATTCTGGGTCTCATGGTTTCCTTAAACCGTATGGAGAAAGGGAAAACAGAGCAGAGTGCACTGGATGAAATTCAGGAAAAATATGGATTTAAAGCATCTGCCATCGTTTCTATGGCGGAAGTCATCCAACATCTTTATAACCGGGAATACAAGGGACGAGTACTGATTAATGATGAATTAAAGGCAGCAATTGATGATTATTATAATGTGTATGGTGTAAAATAAGGAGAGCAGGATATGGAAAGAGTATATAAAACCATGAGAAATGCAGGTGCATTAAATATTGTTGTTGGAATTATAGTGACAGCCATCGGACTTGCTGCCGGTATCATTTCAATCGTAAACGGAGCAATCTTAATGAAAAGAAAATCTGAAATTACATTTTAACCGTTATCACAAGAGCGGAGGCTGTCAGAATCCATAAATTCTGGCAGCTCTCTCCTTTTGGTATAAAGATGGAGCTGTTATGATTAAAAATGCGACGAAACGGCAGAAATTTGGTTGGGTGATTTTTATAATTTACCTGATCTTTTTGGCGTATTTTCTGTTTTTCTCCGATTATTTTGGAAGAAGCGGCCATATACGGGAGCAATACGCTTATAACCTGATTCCGCTGAAGGAAATTAAAAGATTTATTGTTTACCGCCATGTGGTGGGTATTAAATCTTTCCTTTTAAATGTGGTTGGGAATATAGTCTGTTTTATGCCTTTTGGTTTTTTTCTGCCGGTTATAAGCCGCAGGAGCCGACGCTTTTTCAATACAACTCTGCTCAGTTTTCTATTCAGTCTCTGCATTGAAACCACCCAGCTTATTTTCAAGGTGGGAAGTTTTGATGTGGATGATATGATTTTAAACTCCCTGGGAGGAATGATTGGTTATATTTTTTATAAAATAGTACAGCACATAAGAGTAAGGAGGATGAGGCGTGGCAAAGCAGAAAAGGGTATCCTACATTAGAAAACCGTATGCTAAAAATAGTTTTCTGGCGTTGGGACTGGCTTTAGGAGCACTGGTTTTAGGGATACTTGGAATATCCAGTGCTGCAATCACTGCAGGACAGGCGCAGTTAAATGTTGCGGCTGTCTGCTTTTGCAGCATGTTGATTTCTATCTTTTCCCTGTTTTATGGTGTTCTTTCTTTCTTTGAAAAGGAAAAAAAATACATACTGTCCAAGATCGGAATTGGCATCAGTGTTTTGCTGATTATTTTTTGGATAGTTCTTCTTATTATTGGAATGAAGGGGTAAAAAAATGGATAGTAGAAAAATATTTGAACAGGAAAATGAAGGAATTATGGAACGGTTTCAATTGTCTATGGAGCGGATCAGCCAGATCTCTTCCGAGAAGACAGTGTCACAGCCGTTTCATGATTATTTTACAAGGACAGCCTCATTTATATGCCTTATGGGGGAATACCTTGACTTTATAGAAGAGGGAAAGCTTAATACGGCTTCTTTAGATGAACTGAAAGAATGGAACCAGAAATTTTATGAGGACATTCTTCCTGACGCTTATGAAACCAGTTATGCCAATCCAGCTTATGCAGTGGAAAAACTGGGAGACGGATTCGGACAGCTCCTTTGCTATCTTTATAAGGAAATCAGAGGAGATATTGTTTTTGTTCATGAAAACAGGCTGACTGATATCACGATATTAAATGAGGCATTGATTGAAATCTATAACATGTTTGAGGAGGAAGTGCCGGAGGTAGCCTCTGTAAAGGAGGTTATTTACTGGTTTGTTAGTGATTATACGGATCATACAGTGACTTTCCGTGTAAGAGAGGGCTTAGATCCTTCCCTTTCCTTTGCAACAGATATTATACGGAATAGTGATTTAACGGATCTTCGCTATCTCTACCTCTTTGGGGAATATATTTCAGATTCCGAGCTTAAAGTTGCAGATTATCTCAATTCTCTTCCGGAGGAGAAGGTTCGTCTGATGGCTGATACCTATACGGAAGGTTACAGAAAAGGATTTCAGGTAATGGGCAGAGATTTATCCAAAAAGAAAGCAGTCCAGATTCGCTATGAGCTCGGCTTTGAACGCATGGTAAAATATGCCATAGAGAATTTTGAAACTGGGGCTTAAGGTGATTTTATGCCGTGCTGCAGTCTGGGCGGTGAATACCAATGTAGGTCGTAAAGCAGGCTATTATAGTACGTCACCAAACCGTCAGTACGATTATGATCACCGTTACGATGATGGGATCTATGTCAATAAAGCCTTTAAAGACCGAAAAGCTTCTGTGCTGAAAGTTGCATACGAGACTTATAAAGATCTGGCTGCGGCTTTTGCAGGGCCTGCGGTAATTCAGACATTTGGGAAAAGAAGGCTTTCAGCCGCTTAATAAACCGGAAGCCAACCACCTTGATTCCAAACAGGAGAAGCTTTCTGTGGAGATGTCCGGTGAAACTGCAAGAATTTTAAATGAGTATGTTCCCGGTGATGAAATCAGCTTTACCATCATCGCATTTCCTGTTCCGGAAATCGGTGATAATTTTGAAGAGATATTTAATGAGACCATTGCCATCAATACCCTGGATTATGAAAAGTACAAAGATCTGCAGCAAACGATTATCGATGCACTGGATGAAGCAGACTATGTGGAAATTACAGGTAAAGGAAATAATAAAACCCGTTTAACAGTTGCACTCCACCATTTAAAAGACAGAGAAAAAGAAACAAATTTTGAAAACTGTGTGGCCGATGTAAATATTCCTCTTGGCGAAGTATTTACTTCACCAAGATTGGCTGGAACAAGCGGCGTTTTAGAAGTCAGCACGGTATACATTACTGATTTCCAGTTTAAGGATCTGGTAATGACATTTGAAGACGGCATGATCAAAGACTATTCCTGCAGTAATTTTGAAGATCCAAAAGAAGGGAAAGAACTGATCAGACAGGTGATCTTAAAGAACCAAGACACTCTGCCCATGGGTGAGTTCGCCATCGGAACCAATACCACTGCTTACGCTATGGCAAGAAAGTTTGATATTCTTGATAAGCTTCCTATTTTAATTGTGGAGAAGATGGGACCACATTTTGCAGTTGGTGATACGTGCTACAGCTGGGCGGAAGACAGTAAGCTATATAATCCCAATGGCAAGGAGATTATCGCCAAGGAAAATGAGGTTTCAGCTCTGAGAAAAGAGGATGCATCCAAGGCATATTTTAACTGTCATACAGATATCACCATCCCTTACGCGGAACTGGATAAGATTGAAACAATTTGCGGAGATGGAAAACGAACTTTGATTATTGAAGATGGAAAATTTGTTTTAAAAGGAACGGAAGAGTTGAATCTGCCGTTTTCCGCGCTGTAAGCTTTCATAATTGAAAACTTAAGGATTGTCATTAAGATATATTTATAATTGCCGATAATACACTATCGGTGTGAGAAATTTACAAAAGAGATAGTTGGAGGATACCAGATGAAGAATTTAAAGATTGGCAAAAGAATTGCAGTCTCTTTTGGAATTATTTTTATCTTGTTTTTAGTTGTATCAGGCACCTCGTTATACAGTCTGATCGTTAATAATTCCAGGTTTGTAGAATTTTACAACAACGGTCATGAGGTATCTATGCTGACGGTTGAGATGAGACGCAATGTTGAGTCAGCAGCAAAGAATGTGGGCTATGCAACCATGATTTCAGATTTAATAAAGAAGGGTAACTATATTGACCAGTCTGAGGCGGATTTTAATGAATTAAAAGAAAATCTTCAACAGCTGAAAGAAAAATACAAGGGTGACAAAGCCCTGGTGGAAGATATTGAAAAAGCCCTTAGCGAAGCAGAGCCTTCCAAAGAAGAAGTCTTCACACTGGCAAAGGACAACAGAACCAGGCAGGCAACAGAGGTTTTCTTTGAATCACTGGAACCGCGTTTTGACCAGATTCAGGCTGATCTGATCCAAATCAGTGATTCTGCCAAGCAGAGTGCTGACAGTGATTATAAAAGATCCCAGTCTGATATGACCGGCACTGAGGTGATTGTTATTCTGCTTCAGATTATTGGAGCGGCAGCCACCATCATTCTTGCGGCAGCCATGACTAAGAGCATCGTTGCTCCTGTTAAGCAGATTGAAAAAGCAGCAGCAGAGATGTCAAAAGGCAGTCTTCATGTTGATTTGAATTATCAGTCAAAGGATGAACTTGGCGGCCTTGGCAACAGCATGCGTTCCACTATCTTAAATATTGGCAGTATTATTGATGATATTATCTACATCCTTGGATCCATGGCAGCTGGAGATTTTACGGTTGTTTCAAAGAACCAGGAACAGTATGTTCTGGATTATGAACCAATATTACTGGCAATCAGGAATATCAGGGATAATTTAAGTGATGCGTTTACCCGGATTAATGAATCCGCTGACTTAGTTGCAGGTGGTTCTGAGCAGGTATCATCCGGAGCTCAGGCTCTGTCCCAGGGAGCAACTGAACAGGCCTCATCCATTCAGGAGCTTGCAGCTACCATTAATGATATCTCCAATCAGATTAATAAAAATGCCGAGAACGCCAAAGAGGCACGTTTAAAATCAGAAGAAGCCAGTCTTAATGTGACAAAGAGCAATCAGAAGATGATGGAAATGAATCAGGCTATGACTGAGATTATCACCAAATCCAGTGAGATCGGCAAGATCATTAAAACCATTGAGGACATTGCATTCCAGACCAATATTCTTGCATTAAATGCGGCAGTAGAAGCTGCAAGAGCCGGAGAGGCAGGAAAAGGTTTTGCTGTGGTGGCAGACGAAGTCCGCAATCTTGCAAGCAAATCAGGGGAAGCTGCTAAAAATACTACAATTCTCATTGAAGAAAGTCTGCAGGCAGTAGAGAATGGAAACAGAATCACTGCTGAAACAGCGAAAGCCATGCAGGAGGTTGTTGAAGGAAGTCGCCGCATTAATATGATTATAGAAGAAATAGCTGCCGCTTCGGACAAACAGGCTACCGCTGTTAATCAGGTTACTCTGGGAATCGACCAGATCTCCAGTGTGGTTCAGACCACTTCTGCTACAGCAGAACAGAGTGCGGCTGCCAGTGAAGAATTATCCGGACAGGCACAGATTATGAAAAGCCTGATTCAGCAATTTAAGGTACATGGCAGCACAGCCGAGAAGAGCAGCCTGCCTTTAAACACGGAAAAGAAAGAAGCAGAGGCTGATTTTATTCCGGTTTATCAGGAAGAGGCAGAGTTTGAGCCGGTTGCTATTGACCCGGTATACTTCGAAGACTCCTCTTCTTTTAAGAACAGCAAATATTAAATACAGGACAGGTGTGAAAAGCAGGAGGTTGTTTGATCCTTCGGGTTTTTCACGCCTGTTTTTTTCGTTACCGGGTATACTTAAAATTATAAAGAAAAATATTGACGAGTCAGAGAAAAGCTAGTATTATAATTAATAAGTGCAAATTAATTAATAAGCATATAATATTAGATAGACTTATTAATAACATTACTCTTAATAATGATTACACACGATTGGAAGAGAAAGAGGAGAAATTACTATGGCAAACGTATCTATTGTTATGGGAAGTGATTCAGATATGCCTGTTATGGCGCAGGCTGCAGAGGTTCTTGAAAAACTGGGAGTAGAATTTGAAATGACTGTTATTTCTGCACACAGAGAACCGGACATATTTTTTGAATATGCGAAAACAGCAGAAGCCAGAGGCATCAAAGTGATCATCGCCGGAGCAGGTAAAGCAGCTCACCTTCCGGGAATGTGTGCCGCATTATTTCCAATGCCTGTCATTGGCATTCCTATGAAGACTTCAGATCTGGGGGGAGTGGATTCCCTGTATTCCATCGTACAGATGCCTTCCGGTATTCCGGTAGCCACAGTTGCCATTAACGGAGGTACCAATGCTGGAATTCTGGCTGCAAAGATATTAGCTGCAGGAGATGAAGCGCTTTTGGCAAGGCTGAAGGATTATTCTGAAAACTTGAAGAATGATGTAGTAAAAAAGGCAGAGAAGCTGGATAAGATCGGGTATCGGGAATATTTGTCCCAGATGAAATAGAGGAAGAAAAAGCGGAGGAAAAAGAGATGGATTATAAGAATGCCGGAGTTGATATAGAAGCTGGATACAAATCGGTTGAATTAATGAAAGCATGTGCAGGAAACCATGAGACCAGAGGTACTTGGCGGGCTTGGCGGATTTTCAGGAGCGTTTTCCATGTCAGCATTTAAAGATATGGAGAAGCCCACCCTGGTATCCGGAACCGACGGAGTTGGAACTAAGCTGAAGATAGCATTTCTTATGGATCAACATAATACCGTTGGTATTGACTGTGTAGCCATGTGCGTCAATGATATTGCCTGTGCAGGCGGTGAACCTCTGTTTTTCCTTGACTATATTGCCTGCGGAAAGAATTATCCGGAAAAGATAGCTGAGATTGTCAGCGGTGTGGCAGAAGGCTGCAAGCAGGCAGGCGCCGCACTGATTGGAGGAGAAACTGCAGAGATGCCAGGTTTTTATCCTGAAGATGAATATGACCTTGCAGGTTTTGCAGTAGGAGTGGTTGATGAAAAAAATCTGATTACCGGTACATCGATTAAAGCTGGCGATGTTTTAATCGGTATTGCCTCCTCCGGTGTCCACAGCAATGGTTTTTCCCTTGTCCGCAAGGTGTTTGATGTGACAGAAGAGAATTTAAATGTTTATTATGAAGAACTGGGTAAAACTCTTGGGGAATGCTTAATCGTGCCCACCAAAATTTATGTGAAAGCATTAAAAAGCGTAAAAGAGAACGGTGTGAATATCAAAGGCTGCAGCCATATTACAGGAGGCGGATTTTACGAGAATATACCACGTATGCTTCCAGATGGAATTTGCGCTGAAGTGAAGAAAAACAGCTATGAAGTACCTGGGATATTTAAACTCATGGAAAAAAAGGGTGAGATAGCAGAAGAGATTATGTACAATACCTTTAACATGGGAATTGGTATGGTACTGGCTGTGGATCCTGCTGATCAGGATAAGACCATGGAGGCAATCAGAGCTGCAGGAGAAACCCCTTATGTAATCGGCGGTACAAAAGCCGGTGAGAAGGGTGTGGTCTTATGCTAAGAGTCGGCGTTCTGGTATCCGGCGGGGGAACTAATCTTCAGGCGGTTCTTAATGCCATTGACAGCAGGGAGATTAATAACGCAGAAGTCAAAGTAGTCATCAGCAATAACAAAAATGCCTATGCATTAGAACGTGCAAAGAATCATGGAATCGATGCTCTTTGCATTTCCCCTAAGGAATTTGAAAGCAGAACGCAGTTTCACGATGAACTATTATCAAGAATTGACGGGTATCATCTTGATTTAATCGTACTTGCCGGTTTTCTGGTTACCATTCCTGAAGCGATGATTCAGAAATACAGAAACCGCATTATCAATATTCATCCTTCCCTGATCCCTTCTTTTTGCGGAACCGGCTATTTTGGGCTGAAGGTTCACGAAGCCGCATTGGCAAGGGGGGTAAAGATTACAGGAGCTACCGTCCATTATGTTGATGAGGGGACGGATACAGGCCCCATTATTCTGCAAAAGGCAGTGGAGGTAAAGGAAGGCGATACGCCGGGGGGAACTTCAGAAAAGGGTCATGGAAGAAGCGGAGTGGGTTATTCTTCCCCAGGCGATTGCACTGATTGCAAAGGAACAGGAGGAAAAAGCATGAAGGTTCTGATCATTGGAGGCGGCGGCAGAGAGCATGCCATTGCATGGAAGGTCGCCCAGAGCCCTAAGGTTCAAAAGCTGTACTGCGCTCCGGGAAATGCCGGAATTGCTGAAATTGCAGAATGTGTTGACATGGGAGTGATGGATTTTGACAGTCAGGTGGAATTTGCCAGAAGCAAAGAGATTGACCTGGTAATTGTCGGACCCGATGATCCTCTTGTGGCAGGTGCTGCTGATGCATTTATAAATGCCGGAATCCGGGTATTCGGTCCGGAGAAAAAAGCTGCCTGTCTGGAAGGCTCCAAGTCTTTTTCTAAGGATCTGATGAAAAAATACGCAATACCCACGGCTGCTTATGAAACCTTTGATTCGCCAGAGGATGCACTTGCTTATCTGGAAACTGCCAAAATGCCGGTTGTTTTAAAGGCAGATGGTCTGGCTCTTGGTAAAGGTGTATTAATCTGCAATTCATTAGATGAGGCAAAGGACGGTGTCAGAACCCTGATGCTGGACAAGCAGTTCGGCTCTGCCGGTGACCGGATTGTAGTGGAAGAATTCATGGTTGGCCGGGAAGTGTCCGTACTTTCTTTTGTAGATGGCAAAAACATAAAGATAATGACTTCTGCCCAGGATCATAAACGGGCTCAGGATGGAGATCAAGGTCTTAACACAGGCGGAATGGGAACATTTTCCCCCAGTCCCTTCTATACAGAGGAGATCGATGCATTCTGCAAAAAATACATCTATCAGGCGACAGTGGATGCAATGCTGTCTGAGAACAGGGAATTTAAGGGAATTATCTTTTTTGGTTTGATGCTGACCAACGAGGGACCTAAGGTTTTAGAATATAATGCAAGATTTGGTGATCCGGAAACACAGGTCGTACTTCCCAGAATGAAAAATGACATTGTAGAGGTGTTTGAGGCCTGTATCGATGGAACACTAAGTGACATTGACTTACAATTCGAGGACAATGCGGCGGTCTGTGTGGTTCTGGCTTCTGATGGTTATCCGGAGCATTATGAAAAAGGGTTTCCAATCAAAGGGCTGGAGCATTTTAAAGGACAGAAAGGCTACTATGCATTCCACGCTGGAAGTAAGTTTGATAAAGAGGGAATTCCCGTTACGAACGGTGGAAGAGTTCTTGGTGTGACAGCTCTTGGAGATAATTTAAAAGAAGCAAGAGCCAACGCCTATGAAGCTGTTAAATGGGTGGATTTTGAAAATAAATACATGAGACATGATATTGGAAAGGCGATTGATGAAGTGTAAAGCCGCCTGATGTCAGTGGGTTTTCTGCATAAAAAAACGTTGACACGACAGAATTTTCATGATATTGTATCTCTACAGTAGGACTTTGTTCTTTTAAAGTGTTTTTCTACATCACTATCGAATGACGGCATAGGATAAGACTGGATTTACACAGTTTCATAGTACCGGAAGACATATAAAACGGGTTGCATAAAGGTGTAACTGAGCCGATATCCAGGTTACGGGTATCGGCTTTTCCCATAATGCCTGATAAAGGGAGGCTGATCGGCAGGAGTAAGAAAAATAAAGTTCATGTTTAAGGGTAGAGGGTATGTCAAAATTTTGGCAAAAAATGCTGGGCGAGTAATATGACGAAAAATGTCTAAAATAAACTATGTAATGCTAATGTTTGGGGTTTTTAAACTACATAGTTTGTACCAGTGCGGTCTTCGGTACAAACTTCAGGTGCATAATTATGCACAGGAATGGAGGAAAATATGCTAGAATGTTTACGTAAATTAAATTTACCGGAGTATGTACAGGATATTTTAAATCAGTCAAAAGGTGTGGTCATTCCAAAATCAAGAAATGAACTGTTAACTCTTGCTATGGGTGGCGATGAGAACATTACATTCGACATTGATTATGAAGTGGAAGGCAAGGGAAGAGTTTTAGAGGCGACTGCAACCAAATGTAAAAATGGTATTGTTGTGAATTATATGGAAGATTATATGCGCAGACGTGATCCAAACTCCATGCTGATTGCGGATAAGAATCCTACGGATAAGCCAAGATATGAAGATGTTTATCACAAAGATTTCGAAATTCTCAGAATGGATACCTTTGACTGGCTGAAAAATCAGGAACTGATATTTTTCCCATTTAAATCCGGCGGTCTGGAGTATGGTTATGATTCTGTTTTAGTAGCTCCGGCCAACGCAGGATTTTTCGCAGCAGGCCTGGCAGATCTCCAGGGATTTTTAAACATAGACGAAATCACATATGATTTTAAACCGAGAGCAGTGGTTTTTCTTGCACCGCCATTCCGCCATACCCATTTTAATGGAAAACAGGTAGTGGTTCATAACCGTCTTCAGGGAATACATGAGGTATATGCCTATAATCTTTATCCAGGCCCAAGTGCCAAAAAAGGTATTTATGGCGTGCTTTTAGACATTGGTGAGGAAGAGGGCTGGGTAACAGCACATGCTTCCGCAGTAAAGGTTATCACTCCTTACGACAATGAAATCGTGATTATGCATGAAGGTGCTTCCGGCGGCGGAAAAAGTGAAATGCTGGAAGATATCCATAAAGAGATGGATGGAAGAGTTGTTTTAGGAAGAAATACAGTGACAGGAGAGAAGAACTACTTAAATCTCTCAGAGACCTGCGAATTAATTCCTGTAACAGATGATATGGCACTGTGCCATCCCCAGATGCAGCAGGGCAGTAAGAAGCTGGTTGTAAAGGATGCAGAGTCCTCCTGGTTCTTAAGAGTGGATAATGTTAAGCGTTACGGAGATTCTCCCCAGTATGAAAGAATATTCATTCAGCCGGAAGAACCGTTAATCTTTTTAAACCTTCAGGGAGTACCGGAAGCGACTTGTCTGCCATGGGAGCATACCATGGACAGCACTGGAAAACCATGCCCGAATCCAAGAGTAATTCTGCCAAGAAAACTGGTTCCAAACTCCATTGATGAGCCGGTTGAGGTTGATGTGAGAAGCTTTGGAGTCAGAACACCAGCCTGTACAAAGGCAAATCCTTCATACGGTATTATGGGTATTATGCATATTCTTCCTCCTGCTCTTGCATGGCTGTGGCGTCTGGTAGCACCAAGAGGCTACAACAACCCAAGTATTATTGACTCCCAGGGAATGACCAGCGAAGGAGTGGGCTCCTACTGGCCGTTTGCAACAGGTAAGATGGTAACACAGGCAAACCTTCTTCTGGATCAGATATTACAGTCTACCAACACCCGCTATGTTCTGATTCCTAATCAGCATATCGGAGCGTATGAAGTGAGCTTTATGCCTGAGTGGATCTCCAGAGAATATATTGCACGCCGCGGAAGCGCCAAGTTCAAACCAGAGCATCTGGTAGAAGCCCGCTGTCCTCTGTTAGGATTTGGTCTTGATTCATTAAAGATTGACGGACAATATATCAGAAGAGCATTCTTAAGACCGGAGACTCAGCAGGAAGTGGGTATTGAAGGTTACGATGCAGGTGCTGAAATCTTAACTGAGTTCTTCAGACAGGAACTGGTTAAATACAATACAGATGACTTAAATCCGTTAGGAAAGCAGATTATTGAGATGTTCATGAAGGGTGCAACAGTTCAGGATTATCTTGAAATTATGCCTATGAGATATTAAGAAAAAGATCTGATCAGGTCTTTATATATGAAAGCGCAGCTCTTAGAATGGGGTTTATCCATAGAGCTGCGCTTCTTTTTGTTATTTATTATTTCGTTCGTATCTGATTCTGCCAGGACACTTTTCAGGATTAATCCGCCACATACAGATTTTGCAATGAATGCAGGCTCCTGTATCTTTTCCGTTCCTTGCATCATTTGCCCAGTTGGGATTAACCAAAGTTCCCCGTCCGATATCAACTATATCGATCCCGGTTGCAGTTAATATCTCATCGGCCTGTTCTGGGGAAATGATTTCTCCCACGGTGAAAACCGGAACTAAGACCTGTTTCCTGATTTCCTGTGCACCGTAAATTAAGTCCGTGAACGGGTAATCAGACGGCTTAAATGGATCTGAAAGCTGCATAAATCCAAAAGAAATGTTGAGAAAATCAATACCCTCTGCCTGAAAAATCTTGGCATGATCAATCCCATCCGATAGTGTGGGCTCGAACGCACCCAGCCGCATTCCTACGATAAAAGAATCAGGTGTACGTTTCCGGATCTCTCTGATTATTTCCAGAGCAAACAGCGCCGGATTTTCCCCATATTCATCATTTCGCACGTTCACCCGGCTGTTTAAGAACTGACTGATTAAATAGTTGTGGCATCCATGAAGCTCCACTCCATCATAACCTGCCTTATATGCCCGTTCTGCGGCATCTGCAAATGAGTTCTGAATCCGGTGCAATTCCATAAGTGTGAGTGCTCTGGATTTTCATGTTACCCTTCACCATACACTCGATGTCACTGGGGCAGACGGTTTCTTCCATAAAGCCGAAGACGCCGCCGTGATGAATCTGTACAAAGATGGGTGTCCCTGTTTCATGAACCGCATTTGTAATTCTTTTAAGTCCTTCAATCTGCCCGTCTTCCCAGATTCCAATCTGTGAATCACAAAGTCTTCCGTCCTTTTCTACACAGGTAGCCTCCTGAATGATGAGTCCCGGCCCGCCCTGGGCAATTTTACGGTAATGCTCCACCTGAATATCAGTTACATAGCCTGTGTCATCAGTACGGTTGTAAATTACCATGGGAGGTACGGCGATTCTGTTTTTAACCTCCAGATTACGAATCTTCATTGGATTAAATAATTTGTTCATTGATGATCTCCTTTTTATAATTATGATTATATCCATTGTCGGTCAGAAAGTAAAGAAGGGCGATAAGCGGCATAGCCATTCCTATGAGAGAAGCGCCAAACCAGCTTGCATATGCATAAGCCCAGCCGCCCAGAAAAGAGCCAAGCGCTCCTCCCGTGAAGAAAACTGCCATAAATATGCCATTCATTCTTCCCCGGGTCTGATCACCCAGTTCATAAATTGCCTTCTGGCTCAGTACCAGGTTTCCCGAAACGGCCATGTCAAGAAGAAGTGCAGCTGCCAGAAAGACCATAAGGGAGATTCTGGTGGGAGATAAGATCCCGTGGGTGAGCAGGAATGCCGCCGATGCAGTGAAAAAAGCCAGAAGGGTAAGCGGTTTTGTGTACCCTTTGTCAGCCAGCTTTCCTGCAACAGGGGATACCGCTGCTCCCCCTACACCAGCCAGAGAAAATAATGCAATCCCGGTCTGGGTCAGGTGATAATGCTCTTCCAGCCACATAGGAGCCACAGTCCAGAAAAGACTGAAAGAGCAAAAGAGACAGGCCTGATACACCGCCCTGCGCTTTAGTACAGGTGTGTGAATGAATAGCGGGAACAAAGAAGCGATCAGACTGGGGTATGACTGATTCTTCCGGGGACTGCGGGGAGGAAGCAGATACACCAGGAAAGCTGCAATGACTGCCATAATACCGGCAGATAAAAGGAATACGCTCCGCCAGCCGGTAAATTGGGCAAGCAGGCTGGAAAGCGGGCGCGCTGCCATGATACCTAGTAAAAGTCCGCTCATAACATTGCCTACCATACGTCCCTGCTCCTTCCCAGGAACCAGCGAGGCTGAGTAAGGAACTAATATCTGTGCAGATACAGAACCAAAGCCGGTCAGGCAGGCTGCAAAAAGAAACAGGCCGGCATGGTGAGTGAGAGCACTAATGAGCAGACCGCAGGCAGCTGTCATCAGGCCTAAGCCGGTTAAAAGCCGGTTTTCTGCCATATCGCTTAAAGGTACGATAAAAAGGAGTCCAATTACGTATCCCAGCTGAGTCATGGTGACAATAAGCCCTGTCATTGATCTGGGCATGGAAAGTGAATTGCCGATCAGTCCAGCAAGAGGCTGGGCGTAATATAAATTTGCGGCAATCAGACCGCAGGAGGCAGCCAGCAGGAATACCAGCCACAGAGGAGATTGATTTTTGCTCATTTTACTTTCTTTCATATAGGTACCTCATTTCTCATGGATTATATAAACTGTACGTATCGTTTAGTAATTAAATCTTAATCCTATTTTTTTATAAATGTCAATGGATTTTCCTTGAAAAATATAAACGAAAGATATATAATAAACGAAACGTTCATTATATAAAATTGCTAATAGAAAGGACAATAACGAAATATGGCAGGCAAGGGAAGACCGCGCAGTGAATCAACAGAGAAAGCAATCCTTAATACCGCCCACACGCTGGTGACAGACCACGGATTTCAGGCTGTTACAATAGAAGGGATTGCCAAGCATGCAGGTGTGAGCAAGGCAACGATCTATAAATGGTGGCCGAATAAGGCGGCTGTAGTGGCAGACAGCTTTTTCACAACTCTAAAGGAACAGTATCCTGTGCCGGATACCGGTTCGGTAATAGAAGATCTGGTAATCCAGATCAGCAATCTTTCTTCGTTCCTGGCTTCGGATGAAGGACGGATTATAAGGGAATTGATTGCAGAAGGCCAGTCCGACTCTGATGTAGCAGAGGCTTACCAGTCCAGATATTTTTCACCTCGCAGAGAAGTTTCCAGAACAATTCTGGAACGGGGAGTTGAGCGGGGAGAGATGAAGAGCGGACTGAATCTGGAATTGTGTGTAGAAATGATTTATGCACCTTTGTTTTACCGGCTTTTAATTACCGGGGAAGGAATTGATGAAGAATTTTTGAGAAGTGTGGTTTCCTGTGTACTGAAAGGGCTTGGGGCGCTTTGAACTCTTTAATGGCAACATTACCCTATTGGGAAAGGTTTTTGCCTGGGAAATGTATGATTGGAGAGATGAAACGATTAAAATCCAGAAAATATGGACATGTATTTCCCCGTATAATAAGGCATTGACATTGCCCTAGAGGGAAACGCTTATAATTGACTGGTAAAGTTTATATTTGCATGGATCGAGGTGGTATTAAATGGGAAATGAATATGGAGCTTCACCAGAACAGGGAGAGCAGATCCGTATCGTTCAGGAAACAGTGGCAGGAAGAGAAATTACTCTGGCTCATATTATCGGAGGACCGCTGCCAGTGGTATATCGTAAGCTGGGTTTAAATCCGGAAATTGATTACCGTTCATCTGCTATCGGAATTATGAATATGACTCCTCCGGAGTCGGCAGTCATTGCATCCGATATTGCGGTAAAGAGCGGAAATATTGATCTGGGGTTTGCTGACCGGTTCAGCGGCACACTGATTATAACCGGTGAGATCGCAGAGGTTCAGGCTGCGATTACAGAGATCGTACAGTATTTTCATGATGAACTTGGGTATGTGACCTGTCAGATTACAAAGCGGTGATAAGATGAAAATTGTTTTTATGCGGAAGAAGCGAAGCAGGCAAGACTTCTCTGACCCAGGCATTAAAGGGAGAGCCGGTGGTTTATCATAAGACCCAGTATGTCAATCACTGGGATGTTACCATTGATACACCGGGAGAATACGTGGAAAATAAGAATATATCCATGCAGGCTCTCTGCTGTTTTTCCTATGAGTCAGATGTCATTGGCCTGCTGTGCGGAGCAGATGAACCCTTTAATCTCTTTCCGCCGGGGATTATCAATGCCTGCAACCGGCCTATGATTGGTATTATAACCAAAATAGATGCTCCCGGGGCAAAGGTTGCCATGGTGCGGCAGTGGCTGGAAGAAGCCGGATGTGAACGGATTTTCCCAGTCAGCAGTATCACTGGGGAAGGCATTGCCTTACTGAAGGAGTATTTAGGGGAAGAGAAAAAAGGATAAACCCAGAAAGGGTGTGTTTAAATGACAGAAAAGCGGCCTGATCAGGAAGCATTGCAGCAGATTTTAGGAAAAACACACAGACATGGGGGAAATGAGCAGATGCGTGTGGTAAAAGTCTCCGTTTCCGGGAAAGAAATATCAATGGCCCATGTCATCGGAGTTTCCGAACCTTCTGTATATAAGAATCTGGGCCTGGATATAGGTACCCATGCAGGAGAGGACTTTAAAGGAATGTCAATCGGTACCATTCATATGTCCCCTCCGGAATCCACAGTCATTGCAGCAGATATCGCGGTAAAAGCCGGGTACGTGGAACTGGGATTTTTAGACCGGTTCAGCGGTACCCTGATTTTGACTGGTCCTTTGGAGGAAGTGAAAACTGCTGTGTTTGAAATTATGAAATATTTTCGTGAAGAGTTACAGTATAAGGCTTGTCCGGTTACAGTGAGATAGTATAAAAGCGGTTCTGCAAGGAGTAATGAAGCAGAGCCGCTTTTTCCTGTTAAAATCACTCCACAAAAACCGCCAGCCCATCCGCCCGGATTAAATCTTTTAACTCTTCCAGATAATTTCGGGCGAATATACTTAAATGTATCTTTGGATTCTCAATCCAACCAATTCTCATACATTCCGAGGTAACTAGAGGAACGGCAATAATATTATCTCCGTTTAAGTTGCTGTTTAAGATTCCGCTGCAGATGGTATAGCCATTCAAGCCAATTAATAAATTAAATAACGTAGCCCGGTCACTGACATAGATGATTTTCTTTCTTGGGACAGTACTTAATATCTCCTCAGAAAAATAAAAGGAGTTATATTCCCCCTGTTCAAAAGCCAGAAACGGATAGGGCATTAAATCCTCCATTGTAACAGATAATCGGCTGGAAAGAGGATGTGATGAGCTGATAAATACATGGGGAGAAGCTTCAAACAATGGGTGAAAAATCAGCCCGCTGTCTTTAAAAAGCTTTTCAAGCACCTTCTCATTAAAATCATTTAAATAAACAATACCAAGTTCACTTCTGAAATTTTTCACATCCTCAATGATCTCAAACGTTCTTGTTTCCCGTAAAGTGAATTCATATTCGTCATTATCCTGCCTTTCCACCAGATTAACAAAAGCATTCACAGCAAATGCATAATGCTGGGTGGATATGGAGCAGATCCTTTTTGCCGGAGTTTTTTTCAAATAATGCTGTTCCAGTAAATCAGCCTGTTCCAGAACCTGTCTTGCATAGGAAAGAAATTCACTTCCGTCTGAGGAAAGAGAGATCCCCTTTGGATTTCTGTTAAATATGGTGATGCCGTATTCCTGTTCCAGTTCTTTCACTGCATTGGAAAGGCTGGGCTGGGTGATGAAAAGCTGTTTTGCAGCCTCTGATATAGAGCCGCAGTTTACAATAGTGATGATGTAACGAAGCTGCTGAAGCGTCATTGCTATGGATTCCTCTCTTTCTCATTCTGTTTTTATTCTAACACAAAGTGGTATAGTTTAAAACTATACCAGGTCATAAAAATATAGAATTTTACACATATCACTTTATCCGTTAGAATAAAGAAAAACAAGGCAGGAAAAAAGAGAGGAAAGTAAAACCATGACACAGTTAAAAAAAAGAGCACCATTTAAATTTGATATAGTAGGAAGTTTTTTGCGTCCTGATTATTTAAAGGAGGCAAGACAGGGCTGGAAAAATGGAACCGTAACAGAGGAAGAATTAAGAAAGACTGAGGACAGAGCCATCACAGAGCTGATCGAAAAGCAAAAAGAGGCGGGGCTTCCTGTCATTACAGACGGAGAGTTTCGAAGAAGCTGGTGGCATCTGGATTTTATGTGGGGGCTTCAGGGTGTTAAAAAACTGGAAGTGGAACGTGGCTATGCGTTTCATGACGAAGTTACCAGAGGAGAATCCGCTGGTCTGAGCGGGAAAATCTCTGGGGATAATCACCCCTTTGTAGAGCATTTTAAATTTGTGAAGCTGTTTGAGGATGATTCAGTCACTGCAAGACAGACCATACCGGCACCAGCCCAGTTTCTGGCTGAACTGGAGCGGGGAGATAATCTGGAACAGACAAAGTCTTACTATCCGGATGAAGAAGAGCTGATCCGGGATATTGCATCTGCTTATCACACCGTACTCCTTGATCTGTATGAAGCAGGATGCAGAAATGTCCAGTTTGACGACTGTACCTGGGGAATGTTTTGTGACACAAAATATTGGGAAGCCAGACAGAAGGGATCAAAATCTGTTACTACCGAGGCAGAAAAGTATGTGAGACTGAACAATCTGGCAATGGAGAATCTGCCGGAAGATCTGGTTATCAATACACATGTATGCAGAGGCAATTATCATTCCACCTGGGCTTCATCCGGCGGATATGCCCCCATTGCCCCCCATTTATTTGGAAAAGAAAATGTTTCTGCTTACTACCTGGAATTTGATGATGAGCGTTCTGGAGATTTCGAACCCCTTCATTATGTGGATGGAGATAAGCAGGTAGTCCTTGGACTGATTACAACAAAATCTCCGGATTTAGAAGAAAAATCGCGGATCATTGAGCGAATCCGCAAGGCTTCCCGTTATATCCCTCTGGACCGCTTATCATTAAGTCCCCAATGTGGTTTTGCATCAACCGAAGAAGGAAATAAACTGACAGAAGAAGAGCAGTGGGAAAAAATAAAACTGGTAAAAGAAATTTCAGAAGAGGTCTGGTAAAATTATCTTTAAAATGGTATTGTTGTTTGAGACATAAAAACAACAGTACCATTTTTAGTTTGGCAAAGGAGGGCGCACCATGAATGTACAGATATTCGGAACCAAAAAGTGTTTTGATACGAAAAAAGCAGAACGTTATTTTAAAGAGCGTAAAATTCCGTATCAGTTGATTGATATGAAGGAAAAAGGAATGAGCAAAGGGGAATATAACAGTGTGAGACAGGCCGTAGGTGGTACGGATGCCATGCTTGATGAGAATTGCCGGAATCAGGATATTCTGGCTCTTATCAAATACATTGCTCCTGAGGATAAAGATGATAAGATTTTAGAAAACCAGGAAGTGTTGAAAACACCCATTGTCAGAAATGGAAAACAGGCAACAATCGGTTATCAGCCTGATACGTGGAAAGACTGGAAATAAAAACTGACAGGTAGTGTACGGCTGCCAGATCATCTTGACATTATTGGTAAAATTACTTAAAATTAAGAAAACTACGAAAAGGAGCGGCATAACATGAAAACAGAAAAAAATCAAAGATGGGTATTCAATCAGGACATTGAAGGAGAGAAAGCGGGAGACGGTGTTGTCAGAAAGGTGCTGGCATACTGTGACGGCATGATGTGTGTGGAGAATCATTTTGAGCAGGGAGCCATTGGCAAGATGCATAATCACCCCCATACACAGATTACATATGTGGCCAGCGGTGCCTTTGAATTTACCATCGGTGACGAAGTAAAGACAGTTAAGGCCGGAGATACTTTATTAAAACAGGATGGTGTGATGCATGGCTGTGTATGCCTGGAAAAAGGAATTCTAGTTGATATTTTCACCCCAATGAGAGAAGATTTTGTATCATAAAGCGTTTAAAGAAGATCTGTATTTTGCCGGAATTTTTGGCAGAGACAGATCTTTTTCCTCTTTTCGGATCAAAATGGATTATCTAAAGTGACATGGTCACGGAAAAATTGGAAAAAATCTGTTAAGATCTAGAAAAAAACATGGAGGAAGCAATGACGTTACAAAAAAACAAGAGGTATGCGGTTGTAGATGAGACCCATTGTGTCGCCTGCGGCAGCTGTATGAAAGTGTGTCCGAAAGGAGCCATTACAATACCATGTGGGATCACAGCAAAATAGACTCGGAAAAATGTGTTGGCTGTGGTTTGTGTGCAAAGGCCTGTCCGGCATCAGTGATTCATATTGAAATACTGAAAAGGAGGGAAGAAGATGAAAACAAATAAGAAAAAAAACTGGTATGATTATCTCTGGCTGGCATCCTTGCTCTATCTGATCCTGGGATTCTTTAATATACTTTTTGCCTGGCTGGGACTCCTTTGTTTCCTGATTCCATTGGGAATCTCTGCAGTTAAGGGAAATAAAACCTATTGCAATCACTACTGCGGCAGAGGCCAGCTTCTGGATCTTCTTGGAAACAGACTGAAATTATCCCGGAAAAAAGATATACCAGCATTCATAAGAAGCCGTGGATTCCGATATGGATTTCTCCTCTTTTTTCTTATCATGTTTGGAAATATGCTGTTCACCACCTATCTGGTTTTTTCAGATGCAGGAAGCTTAAAGCAGGCAGTGCAGCTTTTATGGACCTTTAAACTTCCCTGGCATTTTGCTTATCATGGAACCATAGCAGCGGACTGGGTTGCCCAGTTTGCCTTCGGATTCTACAGCGTCATGCTCACATCCACAGTACTTGGTATTATTACCATGGTTTTGTATAAACCAAGATCCTGGTGCGTATACTGTCCCATGGGAACTATGACACAACAGATTTGTAAGTTAAAGGACAAATCATCATAAATCTATTGATAAAAAACATATTATATGCTATAAAAGAAGCACAGAGAAATGTAAGGAGGTGACAGGGGATGGCAAAATATGTTTGTGAACCATGCGGATACGTATATGATCCAGAAATCGGTGATCCTGATTCTGGTATTGAGCCAGGCACTGCATTTGAGGATATTCCAGAGGATTGGGTTTGCCCAGTATGTGGAGTTGGTAAAGATATGTTTGTTGAAGAATAAACCTGCAGTCATCTTTGAACGGCAGACATGCCTTCAAGCCACAGGCGATTTATTGCCTGGCTTGAAGGCTTTTTTTAATTACTGGTGAAACGCTCAAACAGCCGGTTTATATCAACCTGACCATATCCCCATATATTGTTGGGATAAGTGTTTGCCGGATTTCTAACGGCACCGCTTATCATCAGCCGGTTCACGTCATTGCCGGTGAGTCTGGGATAATTTCCCTTTACAATTCCCCATTCAAATACCATAGCAATGATTCCCGCTGCATGGGCAGCAGCAGCTCCCGTTCCGGTTGCGGTTCCATAAAGGCCTCCCGGTACTGCACAGGTGAGTTCAAAGCCCGGAGCTGAAAGATCGGGTTTTACCTGACCCGTTCTTGTATAGCCTCTTCCTGATTCCGGAAGAATGCTGTCATTTAACTGATTATAGGCAGCTACTGTCAACTGGTGCCTTGCATTCCCTGGTGATGTAATGGTCGTATCCGGACTTGAATCCAGGAAAAAGGTATCATTTGATAAAAGACTACCGGCGGGAAGCCAGGAATGAAAGGAAAAAGCCTCATTTTCCGGACTCTGCGCCCGCAGATACCAGATTCCGGGAAGGGGATTACTAAAGCGCAGAAGAATCACCTGCTCCCCAGTCTCCTCTTCAAAAATAATATTATTCACATAGATTGTGGTCTTATTAAAAATAAAGCTGAACTTTCTGCACTGGTTTAATCCCGGGTAAACCGGCTGGGTAGATTCACGGTTGGGAGAGGAGATATCGATGGAAAGTCTGGCAGGTGCATAAGTCCAGATTTCCATGGCAAATAAAGTGTCACTGCTGCCCACTCTCAGCTCAATATCATTGTAGTAAGGGGCAGCCAAAGTAGAATTGTAGTAGTGACGCTGGCTGTTTCCCTCATTGCCGGCAGCAACGGAGATCCCATTGCCGGGAAGAAGGGCCAGATGGTCTAAATAAGCGCTGGTTGCACCTCTTCCGTCATGACCACCCTGATTGCTTGCGAGAGCAATGCAAATGACTACAGGACGGTTAAAGCGGGAAGCAACCGTAACGGCATAGCGAATGCCAAGAATTATATCGGATTCCTGATAGCAGTTTGCATTTTCAGGGGCAAAGGCCACTTTTTTCAGAACAGGCTTTGCTTCCTTTAACTTAACAATCACCAGATCAGATTGGGGAACAATTCCGCGAAACCCCTGCTGTTCGTTGGGGGAGCCGGCCAGAATACTGGCAATGGCAGTTCCGTGTCCCAGTGTATCTGTCATGGGAATAACACTTAAAGGGTCTGGTGATTTAAGGGCAGCATTAATCTGTTCCCTGCTGTATTCGGTTCCAAAGGTAAATTCATTGGGGATGGTGCCTGACTGATCGGTCTGATCCCACATGGTAAGAATCCGGGAAGTACCGTCATTAAAGAGAAATGCCGGATGACGGTAATCAATCCCAGTATCAATGACCGCTACCAATACCCCCTGCCCGTATAAAGCCAGAAAGGGATTTGTCTGTACCGTAGTAACTCCCGATTTTTCCAGGCTTATGGTTGAGGCAAGGGTGTAAAGGGTAGGAAAGCTGCTGTAAGAATGCTTTCCAAGGTCACAGGGATCTCCGGTGCCGGCGGGGATATGAAGCAGAGAGTTCTGTCTGTTTAAATAGGTGATATTATCACCGGTATCATAGGTTGGTGCCAGGGCGGTGCTAATCATTAAATCATAATAACTGTTATCCAGAATTTTTGACAAACCTGTTCCTCCCTGCCAGTTTGGGCCGTAATTTATGATATATTTTATGCACGAAGGCAGGGATTATGAGCTCTTAGTTGGTAGGTGGTGCCGAAACAGTAGCAGTGGCTGTTGTAAAAGTGGACTTTCCAGCTTTGTTTAAATATTCAATGATACCTTTGGCATCAGCCTCTCCCAGTTTCTTTAACTGCTCGTCGGTGGAGAGAAATCCGGTTAAGTCGCTGATGTAATTGATGTATCCATGTTCAATAATAAAACCACGGAGACCGTACATCTGGGAATAGCGGGGGATTGCATAGTAATCAGCAGTACTTCCATCTGGATATAAGGTTCCGTTTTTGGAATCCTGAAGGATTAATCCTCTGTTGTGAAGTCCAAGGCCGGTAAGCTGGTTTAAAATTGTATTTGCTGCATCCTGGGACTGAATGGCCACGTCATTGTTAAACCGTCCGGTTCTGGGAGACATGGAACTGGCGCCGTAAGCGTTTCTTGTGGTGCCGTTTCCTGCGATGGAATCCACGTGAAGACTGACAAACAAGTCTGCGCGGACGGAAGCCGCAAAAGCAGCCCGCTGATCCAGAGGAACGGTGACCTCGGAACTGTCTTTCGTCATATAAACGGTATAGTTGGAATTTTTCTCCAGATACTCTTTCGTATAATTGGCTATTTTCATTGTAATGATATCTTCATAATAGGTAACTCCGTCGTATTCGAAGTGGCAGCCGGAGTAGTGACCGTCTGTTTTTCCATGTCCAGGGTCTAAAACAACCACACAGTTGGATTTTAAACTCATTCCAGGACCGATCTCAGGCGCAGCAGTATGGTTAACCGGAGGAGCAAAGGCAGGTCCGGATTCTTCTTCCGCTTTTGCTGTGAAAACAACAGAAGATGAGAACAGGGCTGCAAGCATTATGACACCGGTAGTACGTTTAAAATCTGATTATAACGAAACATGATAGATCCTCCTGAGTAATGGCATTTTGCCCAATATTATAGCACCAATTTCCATAATCTGCAAATGGTATTCTATGAATTTTTCATCTCCTGTGGTAGAATGGGGAGTGTAAAAATGGAACAGGAGAACTGCTTATGAATTATTACTTCGCCCCCATGGAGGGGATTACAGGATATATTTACAGAAATGCACATCGTAAGTTTTTCAAGGATGTAGACGTATACTTCACACCTTTTATTGTACCGACACAGAACCGTGAATTTTCTTCCAGAGAAAAAAATGATATTCTTCCGGAGCATAATGAGGGCGCAAGGACGATTCCCCAGATTATGACCAATCATTGGGAGGGCTTCGTCTGGACCGCTACGGAACTAAAAAAATATGGATATGATGAGGTAAATCTAAATCTGGGCTGTCCATCTAAAACGGTTGTATCCAAGCAAAGAGGCTCTGGTTTTCTTGCAGTTCCTGATCAGTTAGACCAGTTTCTGGACCGGATTTTTTCCATTGATATGAGCATTTCCATTAAAACCAGAATTGGAAAGGACAGTCCGGAGGAATTTTACCGTCTTATGGAAATCTATAACAAGTATCCGGTTAAGGAGCTGATTATCCATCCCAGGATCCAAACGGATTTTTACCGGAATACTCCAAACTGGGACATGTTTCAGATGGCGGTCACCGTTAGTAAAAATCCCGTCTGCTATAATGGAGATCTATTTACTCCTGAGGCATATGACCGAATGGTTCAGAGATTTCCATCTGTAGACCGGGTGATGCTTGGCAGGGGACTGATTGCCAACCCCATGCTTGCAGGAGAAATAAAAGGACAGGGGCGTCTTAAAAAAGAGCAGCTGAGGGCATTTCATGACGAAATTCTTTCTGGATACCAGGAAACCGTATCTGGCGACCGCAATCTGCTGTTTAAAATGAAAGAACTGTGGGCTTATATGCTTCAATCTTTTGAAAACAGCGAAAAGCACGGGAAAAAGATACAAAAATCCCAGAATCTATGGGACTACACCTCTGCTGTAAATGCACTTTTTAAAGATCTGGAGTTAAAATCTTCTATGGATTTTCTTCCCCGGTGATTTTTTGCAAAGATAAAAAAACGAATATTTTGTGATCGGATGGTTGAAATTAACAATATCTTGTGGTATATTCATGAATATAGCTTTGATAACAGTTATTGATATTATTATAACGCAATAGAATGGCAGGAATCAGTATGGATGAATTATACGGTAAAAATGAGATATTGGCATACTTTAAGGAAGTACCTGAATTAAGCCCGGTACTTGATGAGATAGAGCGGGAATACAATTCACCGTCATACGGTCTAAACAAGCTTTATATAAAGTTTATGACATTTTTTAAAGAAGACATGGCGGTCAGAGAGAGACTTTCTGCGCTGATTCAGGCAGCAGTTGAGCTGACGACCCAGGAAGCCTCTGACTGGGAATACGTAAGTGCAAGAATTTATCTGGTTCAGTTTGGACGAATCCTGAACGCAGAGCTTAACAGGCATGGATTAAAAAGCTTCTATGATAAAGTTGCTTATTTAACGGGTGAGAATCTGTACGGAAGCTACATTCTTGATAATTACAGCGAGGACGAACTTAACCGGTATGAAGCTTATATTGATCATACCAGAGACCGTCTGTTTAATTACTCCGGACTGGAACTGGTGTTAAACCGTTATGTAATTCATAGCAGGGAGAATGTTCCCCTTGAAACACCTCAGGAGATGTTTTTAGGGATTGCCATGCATCTTGCCATGCTGGAAAAGGTAGACCGGGACGGCTGGGTAAAGGAGTTTTATGATATGCTCAGCACATTAAAGGTGACCATGGCAACCCCTACTTTATCCAATGCGAGAAAACCATACCATCAGCTCTCTTCCTGTTTTATAGATACAGTGCCTGACAGTTTGGATGGGATCTACCGAAGCATAGACAGTTTTGCCAAGATCAGTAAATTTGGCGGCGGCATGGGACTGTATTTTGGAAAAGTCCGGGCGGCCGGAAGTTCCATACGTGGATTTAAAGGAGCGGCCGGAGGAGTGATCCGTTGGATCAAGCTTGCCAATGATACGGCGGTTGCAGTGGATCAGCTGGGAATGCGCCAGGGTGCGGTAGCAGTGTACTTGGACGTATGGCACAAAGATCTTCCGGAATTTTTAATGCTTAAAACCAATAATGGCGATGACCGCATGAAAGCCCACGATGTTTTCCCGGCAGTATGCTACCCCGATCTATTCTGGCGGCAGGCGAAGGAAGATATTGAAAGTGACTGGTATCTGATGTGTCCCCACGAGATACTCACTGTAATGGGCTGGGCATTGGAAGACTGCTGGGGAGATTTGTGGGAGGAACGTTACCTTAAGTGTGTAAATGACGAAAGAATTCATAAGAGGGTTGTCCCGATTAAGGACATTATCCGACTTGTTTTAAAGAGTGCGGTAGAAACAGGAACTCCGTTTACATTTAACCGGGATGCAGTCAATAATTCCAATCCAAACAGTCATAAAGGAATCATCTACTGCAGCAATCTCTGTACGGAAATTGCCCAGAATATGAGCGCAGTGGAACAGGTGGAACAGAGCGTGAAGACCGTGGACGGGGAAACGGTTGTAGTAACTGTCACAAAGCCCGGAGATTTTGTTGTCTGTAATCTGGCCAGCTTATCCCTTGGAAAAATAGATGTAAATTCCCAAAGAAGAAATAACCGGGCTGGTCCGAAGTGCAGTACGTGCGCTTGATAATGTCATTGATCTTAACTATTTTCCGGTTCCTTATGCAGAGATCACCAATGAACGATACCGCCCAATCGGTCTTGGCGTAAGCGGCTATCACCACATGCTTGCAAACAATAAAATCGCCTGGGAATCAGAGGAACATCTGGCTTTCGCCGATCAGGTTTTTGAGACCATAAATTATGCAGCGGTGGAGGCCAGCTGTGATCTTGCAAGAGAAAAAGGAAGCTATTCGTTCTTTGAAGGAAGTGATTGGCAGACGGGTGCTTATTTTAAAAAACGGGGCTATGAATCCCGTGAGTGGGTCGAATTAGGTAAAAAAGTAAATGCATGGGGGATGAGAAACGCATGGCTGATTGCGATCGCCCCCACCAGCAGTACAAGCATGATTGCAGGGACTACGGCAGGACTTGATCCGATTATGAGCCGGTACTATCTGGAAGAGAAAAAGAACGGACTGGTTCCAAGGGTTGCGCCCGGGCTTACTCCGGACACTTTCTGGCTATACAAAAAATGCTCATTATATTGACCAGACCTGGTCTGTAAAGGCAGCAGGGGTCAGGCAGCGCCATGTTGACCAGGCCCAGAGCATGAATTTGTATATTACCAATGATTATACCTTAAGGCAGGTACTTGGGTTGTACATTCTGGCGTGGGAATCGGGAGTAAAGACCATTTACTACATCCGATCCAAAAGCCTTGAAGTGGACGACTGTGAGGCATGCTCCAGCTAAGAAGTTAGGAAAATAAGACAATAAGAAGGAGAGTGGAACCAGTACCCATGGAACAATTAAAGAAAAGACCTCTATTTAATCCGGAAGGATCCGTGGAAGTAAGAGATCGGCGCATGATCAATGGCAATACCACCAATTTAAATGATTTTAACAACATGAAATACGGCTGGGTAAGTGACTGGTATCGTCAGGCGATGAATAATTTCTGGATACCGGAGGAGATTAATCTGTTAAGAGACAGCAAGGATTATCCTCTTTTAAGTCCGGGTGAGCGCAGGGCGTATGATAAGATTTTATCATTTCTGGTGTTTTTAGACAGCATTCAGACAGCCAACTTACCAGCCATCAGCGAATATATAACAGCCAATGAGATCAATCTCTGCCTGGCAATTCAGACTTTTCAGGAGGCTGTTCACAGTCAGAGCTACAGCTATATGCTGGATACCATCTGCGAACCCCAGACGAGAAATGAGGTTTTATATCAGTGGAAGAATGATCCTCATCTGCTGGCACGAAACACTTTTATCGGAGATCTGTATAATGAATTTCAGAAAGACAAGAGCAGCCGGGCATTTTTGAAAGCAGTGGTTGCCAACTTTATTCTGGAAGGAGTCTATTTTTACAGTGGCTTTATGTTCTTTTATAATCTGGGACGAAATCATAAAATGACAGGTTCCTCTCAGGAGATCCGCTATATTAACCGGGATGAGAATACACACCTATGGCTGTTCCGCAACATCATTCTGGAGCTGAAAAAAGGAAGAACCCCAACTGTTTACCCCAGAATGCGTCAGTGAGTACCGAAGCATGATCAAAGAAGGGTGTGAGCAGGAAATCGCATGGGGTATCTATGCCATTGGAGATGAGGTTCCCGGATTAACAAAGGAAATGATCACAGATTACATCATGTATCTGGGCAATTTCCGGTGTGAAAGTCTTGGCTGGGAGCGGATTTACGAGGGGCATGAGAGAGAGCCTGAGAGTATGTCCTGGGTCAGCCAGTACAGCAACGCAAATTTAATAAAAACTGATTTTTTTGAAGCAAGAAGCACAGCATATGCCAAAAGCAGCGCCCTGATTGACGATCTGTAAATGGAACGCAGTGGATGTTGACATTTATTTTTTTTCGTGATACTATGATAATGCTCGCTTGAAGAGTACCAGTCAGGGGCAGTACTGGTTTCGACAGGGGCTATGCAGCTGGTGAAGCTATCCGTATGCGATGCGTTAAATGGCAAACCTAAATATAAACGCTAACAATAATAAATTAGCTTTAGCTGCTTAATGCAGCTTGTCGGCCTTAGAGCACTCACACTTTAAGATCCCGGCATCGACTATGTGAGAAACGACGTATGCAAAGCTTTGAGCATACGGGTGTATTATGAAGCTACTGAAGCAGCCAGGGTGTTAGTTCCCGGACTGTGGAGGGAATGTCAATGAACTAACTATGATAGTAGAAGAACAGGGAATTGGTTTTTGGACACGGGTTCAAATCCCGTCTGCTCCACTCAAAAAGTCTAGTAAATACTAGGCTTTTTTTATTTGTGTGTTTATATTATGTTGCATAAGGAGTGCAGATGTTAAAGACTATAGTCTAAAATAATTTTTTATATATCAGAACTGGTAATTCTTTTTCAAATAAAGATAGTTGTTCAACTAAGGTGATGAAATGTGGCGTCTGAGTATGACGCTGCAAAGCCTGCATATCCTCCCATTCTTCAATTAAAGTTAAGCTATTGGGATTATTTAGTTCTTGAAATAATTCATAAGCAATACAGCCGGTTTCTTTTACAGTTTCAGCAACCAGATGCTTATAGATTTCTAATGCGTCAGATAAATGATTTTCTTTTTATGACGCTTCTTGCAATTACTTTAACCATATTTTCTCCTGATATAATTTTTTCGATTTTATATACTCCACACACATGCTAAATATAATCGGCTAGAGCTAGGAATATTGTGATAATAAAGGAAATGAGAGAAGTGCCTACACTGAAAAGCCCAAATGACATGCCAATTAATGCTCTCAAAAAATTTATACTAGTTTTTGGCTTGATAGATATACAGTAAATAATTCCTCCAATACCTGTAATAAAGCCTGTTAAGGCAGGAAAAATAAAAGGAAACATACTAATTATTGGCCCCATATTGCGGGATACGTTTTCTTGAACCCAACTCATTACCGAAAAAGAATTTACGAACCATGACTTTATAATAAATGGAGCAATAAGGGGAAAGAAAAAAGAAAAAACACCAAAAACTAATATAATAATACTAATATATTTTTTCATATAATTTTCTCCTGCATATCACTATTTTGGTTAGAGTTTACTATACTCATACATATTTGTCAAATAATGTGAGATATAGTCAGATAAGGAGTTAATATTAAGTTTACCTCGTATCTACCTGGAAACTTCATATGCAATAAATAAGTAAAAAAATATTGATATAATTTTATCGATGTCATATACTCTTTTATATAACGAAAAGGAGGTATACATAATGAAAGGTTTTGGAATGCACTCTATTGAAAATGCGGGCTGGATTGAAAAAGATCGCCCGAAATGCGGGGCTTTAGACGCAATTATCCGTCCAATCGTACTCGCCCCATGTTCCTCTGACAACCATCTTCTTCATGGTGGCTTCGGAGAACGTAAAGATTTAATTCTTGGACATGAAGCTGTTGGTGAGATAGTAGAAGTGGGCAATCTGGTTAATAATTTTAAAACAGGTGATATGGTCGTTGTACCTTGCACGACTCCTAACTGGCTCGCTGAAAATGTGCAGGGAGAATATAATGCACATGATGAAGGACTCATGAAAAGTTTTAAATTCCTGGGTTCCAAAGACGGCACGTTTGCGGAATATTTTCATGTTAATCAGGCAGATGCCAATCTGGTCCTTTTGCCAGAAAACGTATTGCCGGAGGCTGCTTTAATGACAGTGGACATGATGTCCACTGGTTTTCATGGTGTAGAAAACGCAAATGTGAGATTTGGTGATAAGGTTGTTGTAATTGGAATAGGTCCTGTTGGACTTATGGCAGTTGCAGGAGCCAAGCTGCAGGGTGCTGGTCAGTTGATTGCAATCGGTACTCGTCCCAACTGTGTTAAAATTGCCAGGGAATACGGAGCAACAGACATCGTAAGCTACAAAGATGGCGATATCGTAAAACAGGTAATTGAATTAACCAAAGGCGGTGCTGATTCTGTCATTATTGCAGGAGGTAGCGGAGATATTCTTCGGCAGGCAGTTGAAATGACAGTTCCGGGTGGATATATTTCCAATGTTAATTTCTTTGACGCTCAGGACGAGCTCTCTATGCCAACATCATCCTGGGGCCTTGGCATGGCCGATAAAACTATTCGTGGAGGATTCTGTCCTGGTGGCGCACGTCGAATTAGAAAATTGCTTAATTTGGTTGAATATGGTAGGATAGATACAACAAAACTGATCACACATCGGTATAATGGCTTAGCAAAAATTGAAGATGCTTTTTATTTAATGGATCAAAAGCCAAAGGATCTGATTAAACCTGTAGTTTTTATTAATTAACACCCGTAAGTTTTACTGGAAAAGTCTGATGTTATCCAGACTTTTCCAGTTTCAGTGTGTCCGACGGGAACTCGTTATCAAGAGAGAGAGTAAATATGAAATTGATTGAAGTCAAAGAATTAAATACGGTACTAACAAAGCAACTTTTTGAAGTCTGGGACAAATCGGTTCGGGAAACACATTTATTTTTATCTGATTCAGAGATTAAAGATATATCCAGGTATATTCCACAGGCGTTGAGCTCAATCGCTCATTTGATTGTTGCATTTAATGATGAAAATAATCCTGTTGCATTTATGGGAATTGAAGATAGAAAATTAGAAATGCTTTTTGTGTCTCCTGGGCATCGTGGAAAGGGATTGGGAAAACAGCTGATCCATTATGGGATAGAGAATTATTCCATAAATGAATTAGGGGTGAATGAACAGAATCCGCAAGCGAAAGCATTCTATGAGCATATGGGATTTCAGGTTTATAAAAGAACTGACACGGATGAGCAGGGGAATCCTTATCCGATTTTATATATGCGATTGGTATGAAATTTTCTGTAACGTAATAACATTGTGATTAAGTGAAATACTTCGTTTAGACGCTATAATAAGGAGGGGTTATGTATGGAAAAGACACTTTATTCGATACTGGCAGTGTTTCCCACACCAGATATCGAAAAGACCGCTAAATTTTATAATGAAGTTATGGGATTTAGAGTGGTTAAATATTTAGAGGTAGAGGAGCCCCATATTTGTCTTTACCGTGATCGTGTGGAAGTAGTTTTGACAAAAGCAAATACCGACAAAGTTTACACGAACAGGGAGTTGTATGGTTACGGGGAAGATTCTTATTTTATTACGGATAATCAGGAAGAATTGCAAAATGAATTTATGAGCAAAGGTGCCAAAATTGTTCGCCCACTAAAGATGACAGATTACAATAATTTGGAATTTGTGTTAGAAGACATAGACGGGCGGTGGATTGCTTTTGGTATGAAACAAAAACATGGCCGGTAGGATTAGAGAATGATAAAAAAGATGGTTATTCTAGCTGTTAGTGTGTCACTTTTTTTGCTATTAATTTGTATAAACATTTTTAATAATAACGATGAAGCTTTTCATAGATCCGAAAGTAAAGTGATACTAAATGATTTAAGTGATATCACCATGACCGTTGAATCAATAACTGATACGAAAATTACAGTTTGCATTAATTCCTCTTCTGATGTTTCTGTAATATTTGGTGAAGATTATATTATTGAAGTGAAAGATGGACAAAAGTGGTATTCTTTACCAGTCAATGACGATATTATGTTTACTTCTATGGGCTATGAACTAAAAAGGGGAAGCAGCTTCCAATGGTCTGTTGATTCTAAAATATTATATGGTAGATTAGCTCCTGGAGAATATCGGATAATTAAAGGTTTTAGAACTGAGCCGCAACAAGACCCCGGTAAAGATTATTTTATTAGTGCAGAGTTCTCATTATAAACAATCACTTCATTGGATCCCTGCATGAAGAAATTACCCTCACAAGTCAACAATGTGAAACTAATAACGAAGATAACGCACATTTAGTCTTATCTTGTTGGTAATCACAGAGATTTAACTGCTTTTTTGTAGGATACATTCAATCACGTGACGGTACAAACCCGTTGAAACAAGTAGAAAACAGTCAAATGGCATGTATTAATTTGCTAAAACCAAAAAATAAACTATGCAATATGTATATAAAAAAAAGAATAATGTTAAATAAAAACAATACAATAATACAACAAAAAAAAAAATATCTAAAATAAATATTGCAATATGCACAAATACGTGCTATATTGTATATAAGTAAAATCCTAGAGAGAAGAGTGCAGATACGGCAGCAGAAATGCTGATTAGTCGTTATGCACTCTTTTTTTTGAAAGAAAAAATATATTCATATTTACGAAAGCTGGTCAATAGACAAGTAAGGAGTGTTGAAGGTGGACAACAAATTATGGACTGTTATTGAAAACAACCCTATCATTGCTGCAGTAAAAGATATGGCTGGCTTAAGGAAATGTGCAGAATCAGATGTTAAAGTGATTTTCATATTATTTGGAGATGTTTGCAATATCAGTGAGATCGTAGACGAAGTGAAAAAAGAAGATAACATCATTATGGTCCATATGGACTTGCTGGTTGGTTTAAGCGGAAAGGAGGCTGCTGTAGATTTTATCAAGACACATACAAAGGCAGATGGAATTATAACCACAAAACAGTCTCTGATCCAACGGGCAAAAGAGATTGGATTATATACAGTACTGAGATATTTTGTGATTGATTCCATGGCTCTTGTAAATATTGAAAAGCAGAATGTTACCTGTGGGGTACATCCGGATGTCATTGAGATCTTGCCGGGAGTTATGCCAAAAGTGATAAAGAAGGTCTGTAAAATCAGCAAAGTACCTGTAATTGCAGGCGGACTGATTTCAGATAAAGAAGATGTGATGTCAGCGTTAGGAAGCGGTGCACTTTCCATATCAACCTCTGACCAGGCGGTATGGTTTATGTAGTGATAAAGAAACTGTTTTTAATTGTGAGGAGGTAGTTAAAGATGAAAAAGTTCATGAATGACGTGGACCAGGCAGAGAACGAAATGATTTTGGGACTTGTTAAAGCATATCCAAAGGATTTACGAAAGCTTGACTGCGGTAATGTAGTAGTCCGAAGGAATAAAAAAGAAAATAAGGTTGCACTGATCAGCGGCGGCGGAAGCGGGCATGAGCCTGCTCATGCAGGATATGTAGGAACTGGAATGCTTGACGCTGCAGTGGCAGGAGCAGTATTTACCTCACCCACTCCCGACCAGATTTATGAAGGAATCAAAGAAATTGCAAATGATGCCGGTGTATTAATGGTGATTAAGAATTACACCGGTGATGTAATGAATTTTGAAATGGCAGCAGAAATGGCAGAGGCTGAGGGAATCCTGGTAAAACAGGTAATTGTAAATGATGATGTAGCTGTAAAAGACAGTTTATACACCGTAGGCAGAAGAGGTGTGGCAGGCACTGTTTTTGTACATAAAATAGCGGGAGCTGCAGCTGAGAGGGGAGATGACCTCAGTCAGGTTCAGGAAACAGCCAATAAAGTAATCGCCAATGTCCGTACAATGGGGGCAGCAATCCGTCCCTGTACCGTACCCGCTGCAGGGAAACCGGGATTTGAGCTGGCAGAGGATGAAATGGAGGTTGGGATTGGAATTCATGGCGAGCCTGGTACTCACCGGGAGAAAATAAAAAACAGCTAATGAAATCGTGGATCTGCTCCTTGATAAGATACTTTCTGATATTGATTATGAGGGGAGCGAAGTAGCGGTTATGGTTAATGGTTCCGGCGCGACTCCTTTAATGGAACTATTTATTATCAATAACCGGGTATCAGATGTTTTAAAAGAAAAGGGCATTTCTGTCTATAAGACTTACGTTGGTGAATACATGACATCCATAGAGATGGAAGGATTTTCTGTTTCCCTGTTGAAATTAGATGCGCAGTTAAAATCGCTGTTAGATGAAAAAGCTGATACACCCGCATGGAAAGCATGATAATAATGGAGTGATGAGATGAACAAAGAAAAAATAATCCAGGTAATTGATCAGATGGCAGTTGCTATGGAAAAACAGAAAGAGTTTCTGACTGAGCTTGATAATGTCATTGGTGACGGAGACCACGGCATTAACATGGCAAGAGGTTTCTCAGAAGTAATCAAAAAAAGAGATTCACTGGCTATGATGGATGCCGGTGATATGATAAAAAACCTTGGAATGATTTTGGTGTCTACGGTTGGAGGTGCCTCCGGTCCATTATATGGCACCGCTTTTATGAAAGCAGGAATGTTTTTAAAAGGGAAAGAAGAAGTTACGTTTTCCGACTTTTTAGAGGCTTTTCAATGTGCCATTGATGGAGTAATGGCACGGGGAAAGGCTGCTGAGGGTGAAAAGACGATGCTTGATGCCATGCTGCCTGCAAAGCGTGCGATGGAACAGGAATGGATGCTTTCCGGTGACGGGAAAAAGTCAATGGAGGCAGGTCTTACTGCAGCGAGAAAAGGAATTGAGTATACAAAGACAATTATTGCAACAAAGGGAAGAGCGGCCTATCTTGGTGAACGCAGCATCGGCCATCAGGACTCCGGCGCAACGTCATTTGTATTCCTTTTGGAAGCAATCGCTTCCCAGATGTGACAGGAGGGAATATATGGTTGGTTTTGTAATTGTATCCCATAGCCGGATGTTAGCTGAAAGTGTAGCTGATTTTACCAGGCTCATGGCGGAGCGAGTCACAGTTATTCCGGCCGGTGGGTTGGAGGATGGAAGTTTTGGCACCAGCTATCAGCTTATTTCAGATGCCATAGAAAAGGCAAATAGCGGAGACGGTGTTTTGGTGCTTATGGATATGGGAAGTGCCGTGATGACGACAGAAATGGTGCTGGAATCCTTAGAGAATCACAAAGTAAAAATGGTTGACTGCCCGCTGGTGGAAGGTGCCGTTGCTGGAACCATTGCAGCAGCAGGGGGCCAGTCTTTGGAATTGATATACCGGAATCTGACAAAATCAGGATATGTTAACAAGTTTTAAAAGGTACGTAAAGTACTTATTAAATGAATAAATCAAAGGAGGGTATTATTGATGGCGAAGTACGTAATGGCTTTGGACTCAGGAACAACCAGCAACAGATGCATTTTATTTAACGAGAAGGGTGAGATGTGCAGTGTGGCTAAAAAAGAGTTTACACAGTATTTCCCCAAACCCGGCTGGGTTGAACACGATGCAAATGAAATCTGGTCTTCCCAGTTAGGAGTAGCGGTTGAGGCAATGTCTAAAATTGGTGCAGTTGCTGAAGATATTGCTGCAATTGGTATTACAAATCAGAGAGAGACAACAATTGTCTGGGACAAAGCAACTGGTGAGCCGGTTTATCATGCAATTGTATGGCAGTGCAGACGTACTTCTGAGTATTGTGACTCCTTAAAAGAAAAGGGGCTTACCGATTCGTTCAGGCAAAAAACAGGTCTTATCATTGACGCTTATTTCTCAGGAACCAAGCTGAAATGGATTTTAGACAATGTAGAGGGAGTCAGAGAACGAGCCGAAGCCGGGGAACTGCTCTTTGGTACAGTGGAAACCTGGCTCATTTGGAAGCTGACAAAAGGCAGAGTTCATGTGACTGATTATTCCAATGCATCAAGAACCATGTTATTTAATATACAGGAGCTGAAATGGGATCAGGATATTTTAAAAGAATTAAATATTCCGGAATGTATGCTTCCGGAAGCGAAGCCATCAAGCTTTGTGTACGGGGAATCCGATTCCCAGTTCTTTGGCGGTCCCATCCCCATTGGCGGGGCAGCAGGAGACCAGCAGTCCGCTCTGTTTGGCCAGACCTGTTTTACAGCCGGAGAAGCGAAAAATACATATGGAACCGGCTGTTTCCTCCTTATGAATACCGGAGAAAAGCCTGTATATTCGAAAAATGGATTGGTTACCACAATTGCCTGGGGTCTTGACGGAAAGGTAAACTATGCTCTGGAAGGATCCATCTTTGTGGCGGGTGCTGCCATACAGTGGCTTCGTGACGAGATGAAGCTGGTTGATTCCTCCCAGGATTCTGAGTATATGGCGAAAAAGGTAAAAGATACCAATGGCTGCTACGTAGTTCCTGCATTTACAGGACTTGGCGCGCCTCACTGGGATCAATATGCCAGAGGAACCATTGTCGGCATCACAAGAGGAGTCAACAAGTACCATATTATCCGGGCGACTCTTGAATCACTGGCTTTCCAGGTAAATGACGTAATTAATGCCATGCAGGCAGACTCAGGCATTACCCTCAGCACATTAAAAGTGGATGGCGGAGCCAGTGCAAACAACTTCCTGATGCAGTTCCAGTCTGACATTATGGGAGCACCGGTGCACAGACCGGTGTGCGTAGAGACGACTGCCATGGGAGCTGCATACCTTGCAGGTCTTGCAGTGGGTTACTGGGAGAGTAAGGAAGCGGTTGTAAAGAACTGGCAGATTGACAAAGTATTCCGCCCCGATATGGCCGAAGCTGAGAGAACAGAACTTGTAAATGGCTGGAATAAAGCTGTTAAATGTTCTTATGGCTGGGCAAAGGAATGATATGGTTTCTATCAACCGAGATTTCAGGAGGTAAGGGAGTATGTTGATTTTTATTTCAGAACTGATCGGTACCATGTTGCTGATATTACTTGGTGATGGCGTAGTAGCAAACGTTACGTTAAATAAGTCGGGGATGAAAGGGGCCGGATCGGTCCAGATAACATTTGCATGGGGTCTTGCAGTTATGCTGCCTGCCTTTATTTTCGGAGCCTCTTCTGGAGCACACTTTAATCCTGCATTAACCATCGCCCTGGCGGCAGAGGGATCTGTAAGCTGGAATGTAGTACCAACGTACATCATTGCACAATTACTTGGAGCATTTCTTGGAGCAACCCTGGTTTATGTGTTGTTTAAGGGACAGTTTGATCTTACAGAAGATGCTGCAACAAAGCTGGGCGTGTTTTCCACAGGCCCATCTGTACCCAATACCGGACTGAATCTGTTAAGCGAAGCGGTTGGAACATTCGTGCTTGTTTTTGCAATCAAAGGCATTGGAAATGTGACAAACTTAGCCCCAGGCGTCGACAAACTTCTTGTATTTGGTATCATTGTTTCCGTTGGCATGTCGCTTGGCGGTTTAACTGGATACGCCATTAATCCAGCCCGTGATTTAGGCCCCAGGATCGCTCATGCATTACTTCCCATTAAAGGAAAAGGTGATTCCAATTGGAAATATTCCTGGATACCCGTAGTTGGCCCTGTAATTGGTGCACTTGCAGCTGTGTTGTTATTCAATGTAATTCCATGGTAGATTAAAAAATTAATATACAATACCAAAGTGAAATCGTAAGCCGGGTAGACAGCACAGGTCCATGCTGATTTACCTGGCTTATTCTCATATGGGGGCACAGGCAAAGACTCTTCTGCTGCTATGCCTCAATTGGTATAGAAGGAATGACAAAATTGAAGAAACAGGGCATACGTAGGGAAAAGATACTGTCTATGCCGCGCAAGATCATGCCGGCGAGGCAGGAACAAAGATATGCCTGCTGGTATGCCCAAAATAGGGATAGAAAAGTTTGGAAAATCGGAGAAATGGGGCATAGGGCGGAAAAAGAGTTATCTTTATCCCATTTAATCATTGATTGTTAATGATTCAGTTGATAAAATGAAAAAGTTAAATATAGATTTAAGGGGAGAAAGATGAAAAACAGATGTATACATACCGAAAAGGTCATGAAGGAATACCATTATGCAGTTTTGCTGGATTATTACCGGAAGCTGATAATCCCGTTTTTAATTGTGTACTTATTGATCATTATTAATTTTGTTGTGAAATTTTTGAAGCACGACATTGGAGCGCTGACCATATTTAATGTGGCAGCTCCGGTTTTTCTGGTAGGAGTATTGATTGCCAAGCTGGAAAAAGTGATTCGTTTAAATCGGCAGCGTATGCAGGTAATGTACGGGAAGTCAGATTGTGAATGCATGGTTGAGTTTAAGGATCTTATCCTGATGACTACAGAAAATAAAAATCAACGTGAAATTTCATATCAACATATTTTTAAAACATATAGAGACTAAAAAATTTGATTATACTTATTTTAGAAGGGCGAATGTTTATTCCTCTTGATAAAAATGGTTTTATTGAAGGAGATGCAGAAAGCTTCATAAAATTTGTAGATGGTAAAATAAAATAAAGACATAATACAAAAATTGCAGATCTGTTGTTTCAGACCTGCAATTTTTATATTATTTATTTCAGCAAATCCTGATATTCCGGATGCTTTTCAAACCAGGTGATAGCATAGGAGCATGTCAGAACTGCTTTTTTTCCTTCCGAGCGCAGATGATCTGCCGCCGCTTTCATCAGCTGACCTGCGACACCCTGTCCTCTGAGAGAATCATCCACAAAGGTATGATTGATATTAACCGTGTTGTCATCTACGTCTGGAAATGTAACTTCAGCCAGCAGATTACTGTCTGAATGATAAAGTGCAATCTTATTAGGGGTGTAGGTAAAGTTCATATATAATACCTCCTGTCTTGTAATGAAATGATTATAACATTTCATGAAGAAAGGTTCAAGAAGTTCTCTGTGTATTATGATTCATAACGAAATGAGGACAAAAAAAGAGCACCGTAGAAATTGGGGAAACGATGCTCCAAAGAAGAGTTATAGTAAGTATAACCTAAAAACATCATTATGTAAAGCTGAAAATATGTGAGATGTGTGGAAATTTTGTGAATATAACGTATTATTGTGATATTGGCTTATACATAAAAAAAATTATTTTATATGATGTTTTACTGAAATATTTTAATACCTTTTCTTTACAAAACATGACATACAGCTGTCTTTTTTTCTGTGATAGGATGTTTTTTATGTTTAATGAATTTTGCGCAGTCTGATAATCTTGACTGCGGGAGGTGTTGGAGTTAATATACTTAAAAAGGGGGTGTTTCTTATGAGTGAAGACATACAAAACTATATGAATAAGTACAGTGATGAAATTAAGCAGCTTTTTATGAAAATAAGAGAACAGATTATGGAAAGCATACCATGTGAAGCAGAGGAGCGGCTGTGGGCCACATTACCAAGCTATTATGTGGGAGATAAGTTTGTCCGTCTTATTCCGTTTAAGGATCATATCAATATTGAGGCATCCGCATTATTGTCCCATAAGACCGAGCTAGAGCAATATAAAATGACGCCCAAAGGGATGCTTAAAATCTATTTGGATCAGGAACCTGTTTCTCTGCTTCAAACAATTTTTGAGGAAACGTTTATGGGGAAATAATCCTGATTATGTATTACAGTTTTTTTCTAAAAAATCCCTTTTGAAATAACATACCAAAGACAATTCCCATTGCTAATCCAATTAATAGATTATTAATTACTGAAGCACAGATTAAACCAACGCTGACACCCAGCACCAGGCCGTTCTGATCAGAGTTATTTTTGTTAAAATATGAATTTGGCATTATGTATTACCCCTTATGTTTTTTTACTATATTACATCAGTAATTACGTGAAGTACACTGGTATTTTCTGAGAGTAATACATATATAAGGGACATTTGCAAAGAGAGGGAAGAGATGGAAATGATATCAATTACAAAGAGACAGGCTTGCCACTTTCTCCTTTTAAAGCAGGGACTGCTTGGAGACTACCGGTTTGAGGGAAAGCAGGGAATTATGGAATTTATCCGTCAGGCAGGCTGTATCCAGTTTGACCCAGTGGATGTGTGCGGTAAAAATGCTGAGTTGGTTTTGCAGTCACGAATAAAACGGTTCTCTAAAGAAATGCTTTCTGAGCTCTTATATAAGGACCGGGTACTAGTAGATTATTTCGATAAAAACCTTTCAATTATTCCGGTTAGTGACTGGCCGTATTTTGAACGCTTCCGGGTGCAGCACCGGCAGTGGGAGAGAAGTCATGAGGCAGTTCGCGGGGCCCGGAGTCAGGTGAGAAAACATATCGCAGATCACGGTCCGGTGTGCTCCGGAGATCTTGATATGCCGGATAAGGTGGACTGGTACTGGAGCCGTACCAAACTGTCAAGAGCAGTGCTTGAGCATATGTATTTTACCGGTGAGCTGGCTGTTCATCACAAAGCGGGATCCATCAAGTACTATGATCTGATTGAAAACTGTATTCCCAGGGCAATTTTATCAGACCCTGACCCTTACCCGGATGACCATGACCATCAGACATGGCGCGTTTTGCGCAGAATCGGCTCAGTAGGACTGTTATGGAACAGGGCTTCGGATGCATGGCTGAACATCGGAGGACTAAAATCTTCGGAGCGAAGCGCGGCATTTACCCGGCTTCTTAAAGAAGGGAAGATAGTAACGGTCCATGTAGAGGGAATGAAAGAAGAACTTTATATGCTGGTGGAGGACATTCCCCTTGCCAGACAGTGTGAAGATCGCACAAACTGGAAAAAAAGATGCGAATTCATTGCACCATTAGATAATTTATTGTGGGATCGAAAGTTAATACAGGCACTTTTTGGATTTGATTATAAATGGGAGATTTACACACCGGCAGATAAACGCAGATACGGTCACTATGTGCTGCCAGTCATTTACGGTGATCGTTTTATCGGCAGAATTGAAGCATCTGCAGATACGAAAAGACAGACATTGCTGGTAAAAAATATATGGTTTGAGCCAGATGTAAAACGGACGAAGAGGATGGATGAAGCCATTGATGGAGCAATCAGGAGATTTTCGTTATTTAATCAATGCAAAGATATTATAATGGTAAAATCAGGTCAGAATGGGGAAATATAAAAATGAATATAGAAAAAATATCAAAGCAGTTTATTTGGAGCGATGAAGCCGGACTGGTTACCAAGTCATTAGGGGATGCAGCAGGAAGCCAGAAACTTTATGTAAATATTGATTACGTTCCTCCCGGGGCATTCAGTACGAAATATCATAGCCATACACAACAGGAGGAGTTTTTTCTGATTTTGTCCGGAAAAGGAACTCTACGGTTAAATGGACAGGAACAGGAAGTAGGAAAAGATGATTTTATTGCAAAACCGGCAGGAAAAAACATCGCTCATACATTCTTTAATTCCGGTAATGAAGCGCTGGTAATTCTTGATGTGGGAACAAAAGAGAATGAGGATACCTGCTATTATCCCGATGAGGATGTTTATATGCAAAAGTCCAATGGTTTAAGACGCGTATTTAAAGGAAATCAACTTGATGAAACATGGTCATCCGACCCCAATTCTTAAAAGAACATTCTGTGGTAACAGATGGAAAAAATTACCAATTCCATTTTATGGAAATAATATTGATTTTTACTCCAATTATTGCTAATATATGGTCAGAATACCAGAATCAGCAAGGAGACTTAAATATGGCCAGAGGAGTAAGAAAATCATCACTTGAAAAGCTTCAAAAGGAATTAGCAGACGTACAGGAATCAATTCAGCAGCATAAGAATTCAATTACTGAATTAATAGAAAAAGAAAAGGAAATCCAGGAAAAGATCAGTCTGGAACAGTTTAAGGAAGTATCTTCCATACTGGATCAGCAGAATATGTCTATCACTGATTTAAAAGAATTCCTGATATCCAGGACAAAATAAGAACAGTTTTATGAGAGGTACCGATTGGTATCTCTTATTTTTTGCCAATGAATCATAAACCAAATTGATTGCCAGCTGGAAAAAATTGGTGTATCCTTAAAGATATGTATTGATTAACCCACTGGAGGAGAGAGTTATGATTCGAATTGCAATCGTGGATGATGATGCAGGGAGTGTATTACAGCTAAAGGAATATTTACTCCGGTATCAGAACGAACGAAATGAGATGTTTAGCATTCTCACTTTTTCTGACGGAGATGAAATCGTTGAAAATTACAAAGCAGAGTACGATATTATTTTACTGGACATAGAAATGAGATTTATGGACGGGATGACGGCAGCACAGCTGATCCGGGAAAAAGATCCGGAGGTAATTCTTATTTTTATCACCAATATGGCACAGTATGCCATTAAGGGTTACACCGTCGGGGCAACCGATTATGTGTTAAAACCCGTTTCCTATTTTTCTTTTTCCCAGAGACTTGATAAGGTAATCGGGCGTATCAACCGGAATGTGAAAAAATATATGGCAGTTAATATAAAGGGAGGTACGGTGAAACTGTATCTGCCGGATATTTATTATATTGAGAGTCTGGGACACAGGCTTATTTTTCATACACTGACAGGGGAATATGTGACCTTTGGGGCAATGAAAGAGGTGGAGGAAAGACTGAAGGGTTTAAATTTCTTCCGCTGCAGTAAGGGATATCTTTTAAACCTGGAACATGTGGAAAGCGTGCAGGAGGGCTGTGTGCTGATGAAGGGAGCCCGGCTGACCATCAGCAGAACCAGGAAAAAGGAGTTCATGGAGGAACTGACCAATTATCTGGGAGGGGCTTTATAATGAACCATATTGCGCTGACAGAGATTCCAAGGCTCTACACGGGGATCGCGGAATGGGCTGCATGCACCATCTATGTTTTGAATCTGAAAAGGAAATTGAAAGGGCCTTCCCTGGCTGCGGTTATATGTGCTGCCTGCCTTTTGCAATGCGGGATACAGCTGGCAGCAGGGACATTTCCCAAGTCACTGTGGATTCCCGGAATGCTTCTGGCAATCGGTCTGATGCAGGTATATTTTATGATCACCTGTGAGGTTACGGCGGGCAGTGCAGGGTATTACTGTGTCCGGTCTTTTATTCTGGCAGAATTTACGGCATCTTTAGAGTGGCAGCTTTATTATAATGCCGTATTAAGTACCCAGATATCGGATATGTGGCTGGATATTCTTGTTTTTTTCATCGTCTTCGGAATTGTATTTGGAGGCGCTTATTTTTTGGAAAGAAAACATATCCGGAAGGAAACGATTACGCTGAAAGAACTGCTGTTTGTGACCGCTACCGGTGCAACTGTATTTTTCGTCAGCAATTTAAGCTTTGTATATTCCAATTCTCCATTCAGCAGCCAGATTACAAAAGAGATCTTTAACATCAGGACTCTGGTGGATCTAAGCGGTCTTGTCATCCTTTTTGCATATCATATATTAAGACAGGAGATGCAGGTAAAATACGATTTAGAGGCTATGCGTAATATCCTGCAGAGCCAGTACTCCCAGTACCGCAAGTCCGGGGAAAGCATCGAGATGGTCAACCGGAAATACCACGATTTAAAGCATCAGATCGCCGTTTTAAGAGCAGAACAGGACTCGGAGAAACGTCTGGCATTCTTAGACGAAATGGAAAGCGAAATCCGTACCTATGAAGCCCAGAATAAGACAGGCAATTCCGTGGTGGACACCATACTTACCGGGAAAAGTATGACCTGTCAGAGACATGAGATCGAGCTGACCTCTGTGGTAGATGGGAAGCTGTTAAATTTCATCCATGTGATGGACATTTGCACCATTCTTGGAAACGCGTTGGATAACGCCATTGAATGTGCCATACAAATCGAAGAAAAGGAAAAGCGGCTGATTCACGTGGAAGTCCTATCCAAAAAAGACTTTGTTGTTCTGCGGTTCGAAAATTATTTTGAAGGAAACATTCAGTTTGAGAATAATCAGCCAGCCACGACTAAGGCCAATAAGGAGTATCATGGATATGGCATCAAAAGCATTAAATATACGGTTAAAAAATACAATGGCTGGGTGACCATTGATACAAAGGATAACTGGTTTAAACTAAATGTAGTCATTCCTCTTCCCAGAGAGGATTAAGTAAATAATCCGGCAGTGCCGCCTGTCCACCCGGACAGGCGGCACTGCTTTTCATGCAGAAAAACCGACCTGTTGTGCAATTGGCAGTCCGGTCCGCCATAACTGTGCTAAAGTAAGAATACAAAAACGATGTATGGAGGAGGATGAAAGAAATGTTACAGATCAATATTGATGATGTGCTAAAAATCGTCAAGCTGTGTGTACCATATCTCATTGGCTTTGCCGTAGTTTTGGCAGCTGCGGTGGTAGTCATGGTGGTATGCAGAAAGAGGAAGGGGTCTACCAGATATCTGATCCGTAAAAATAGTCTCATGGCTATGCTTCTTGCTTTGGTTGTAGTTGTAAACTTAATCTGCTGGGGACCGATGTCCAATTTGATTTCACTGGCAACTGGCAGCGGAACTATTTCACAGGAAACATCTGACGAGGCAACTGCTCTTTGTACCGAGATTGCCAGGGAAGGGATTGTTCTTTTGAAAAATGATGCAGACCTTCTTCCCTTAAAGAATAATTCTAATTTAAACGTATTTGGATGGGCATCTACAAACCCGTGCTATGGAGGAACAGGCTCCCGGATCTTTGTCAAAGGCATATGAGACGGAGTCACTGCTTCAGGGTCTTACAGATGCGGGCTTTAAACTGAATACCAGTCTGACTGATTTCTATACGGCATACCGGACAGACCGCCCGATCGTTGGTATGTTTGATCAGGACTGGACGCTGCCGGAGCCTGCAGCAGATACCTATGGCGATAAGCTTATGGAAGACGCCAAAGCTTTTTCTGATACGGCTATGGTAGTCATTACCCGCGTTGGCGGAGAAGGGGGCAGATCTTCCCACAGATGTAAGCAAGGTCACATACACCGATAACTCCAAAGATTACAAGGATTTTGAACCAGGGGAACATTACCTGCAGTTAAGCCGGACAGAGAAAAATCTGATGGATCTGGTATGCTCAAGCTTTGACAATGTCATTGTGGTATATAACGGTGCCAACGCCATGGAACTTGGCTTTGTCAACGATTACAGCCAGATAAAAGGGGTTCTCTGGTGTCCGGGTACCGGTCAGTCCGGTTTTAAAGGACTGGGTGAGATTATGAGCGGTGCCGTCAATCCATCAGGAAAAACAAGTGATACATTTGCGGCTGATTTGACAAATGCACCTAATTACAATAACTTTGGAAGTTTCACCTACGATAACATGGATGAATTCAAAGGCAAGGCATTTAAAGGAGCGGATACCTATCCCAGCTTTGTCAACTATACGGAAGGCATTTACACAGGCTATCGTTTCTACGAGACGGCAGCAGCAGAAGGACTGATAGATTATAAAAAAGAGGTCGTCTATCCCTTTGGCTATGGATTGTCCTATACGTCCTTTCAGCAGGAAATGGGGCAATTAACAGAACAGGACGGAACAATCTCATTTGATGTGACAGTAACCAACACAGGGAAAAATCCAGGTAAGGATGTAGTGGAGGTCTATTACAATCCGCCTTATACCAATAAGGGAATTGAAAAAGCTTTCGCGAATCTGATCGCATTTGATAAAACCGATATTTTAAAACCAGGGGACTCCCAGACCATTAAGATATCCCTTCAGGCGGAAGACATGGCTTCCTTTGATGAGGCTGTAAACGGCTGCTATGTATTGGAATCCGGTGATTATGGCATATCTGTCCGGTCTGATTCCCACAATATCATTGCAGAACAGAAATATCACGTACCAGAAACCGTGGTATATAATGAGTCCGCACCACGTACCTCAGATAAAGCAGTTGCAGTAAATCAGTTTAAAGATGCAAACGGAGATCTGACCTATCTTTCCCGTGCTGATGGATTTGCCAACTATGAAAAAGCCACGGCAGCGCCAAAAAATATGAGCATGCCGGAGAAATACAAAAAAACCTTTGTAAACAACAGCAATTACGATCCGGCAGCCCACAACAATGACAGTGATCCCATGCCGGTGACAGGCGCAAAGAACGGAATAAAGCTTGCTGATATGCGGGGACTGCCCTTTGATGACCCCAAGTGGGAGAAGCTGCTTGACCAGTTGACTGTAAGTGAAATGGATGCGCTGACTGCAATCGGAGGCTATCAGACTTCAGAGGCAAAAAGTGTAAATAAAGTTGGAACCGTAGACTGTGACGGCCCTGCTTCCATCAATAACAACTTTACCGGAACCGGGTCCATCGGTTTTCCATCTGCTGTTATGATTGCCAGCACCTGGAATCATGATATTGCAGAGGCTTTTGGAGAGAAGATCGGTAAGATGGCGGATGAAATGAAGGTGTCTGGCTGGTATGCACCGGCCATGAATATCCACCGCTGTGCATTTGCAGGCCGTAACTTTGAGTACTATTCTGAGGACGGTGTTCTTTCCGGACAGATGGCAGCCAAAGCGGTGGCTGGAGCCGAAAAGCACGGAGTTTATGCATATATTAAACATTTTGCATTAAATGACCAGGAAACCAATCGCCTTAATATGCTTTGTACCTGGTCCAATGAGCAGGCAATCCGTGAGATTTATCTAAAGCCTTTTGAAATCGCGGTAAAAGAGGGTCACGCAAAAGCAGTTATGTCCTCCTTTAATTATATAGGAACCGTGTATTCCGGTGCCAATAATACGCTGCTTAATACAGTTCTGCGTGATGAATGGGGATTTCAGGGGTTTGTTCTTACCGATTATTTTGGAGGTTATGGATTCCAGAATGCAGATCAGGAGATCCGCAACGGCAATGATGCCATGTTAGTTGCCTATGATACGGAAACAAATCATGTAAAAGACAAGACCAGCGCTACCAGCTTAAATGCCATGAGAAAATCCAGTAAAAATATTATGTATACAGTAGTAAACAGCCGTGCCTATGAAGGAAACAATGCAAATGTAAGCCTGCTGATGTGGCAGATTGCGGCAATTATCATTGATGTGATTCTGGCAGCAGGAATTATTATTTTAGAAATAAGAATTATTAAAAACTATAAAAAGCGGCTGGAAAAGGAAGGAATGACAGAATGAAACATGAGGATATCATCCGAAAAATGACAATGGAGGAAAAGGCGGCTTTCTTAAGCGGAAAAAACGTCTGGCAGTCCAGAAATATCGACCGGCTTGGAATTCCTTCCATATTTTGTGCGGATGGACCCCATGGAGTCCGTAAACAGGCCGGTGCAGGGGATCATTTAGGACTTAATGCCTCCCTGCCAGCGACCTGTTTCCCCACGGCTGCCACCGTGGCAAACAGCTGGGATGAGGATCTTGCAGAGGAAATCGGAAGGGCCCTTGGAGAAGAGGCTTCCAGCCAGGACGTAAATGTCCTGCTGGGGCCGGGGCTGAATATCAAGCGAAGCCCACTTTGCGGAAGAAATTTTGAATATTTTTCAGAAGATCCTCTTTTATCGGGTAAGATGGCAGCGGCCTATATCAGGGGAATCCAAAGTGAGGGAGTTTACGCCTGCCCCAAGCATTTTGCAGTCAACAGCCAGGAGCGGCTTCGGATGTCTGTTGATTCCGTCCTTGACGAACGGACACTGAGAGAGATTTATCTGGAAGGCTTTGAAATTGCGGTAAAAGAGGGCGGCGCAAAATCCATTATGACCAGCTACAACGCGGTAAATGGGGTTTATGCCAATGAGAATAAGCATCTGTTAAAGGATATTCTGCGCACGGACTGGAAATTTGATGGAATTGTCATTACGGACTGGGGCGGTTCCAACAACCACGTGGAGGGAGTTCTGGCCGGTTCTAATTTAGAGATGCCGGCACCCGGGCTGGGTTCTGCAAGAGAGCTGTTAGGGGCTGTAGAAAACGGTACACTTACCATGGAGGAGCTGGATTCCTGTGTGGATGATTTATTAGATGCTGTTCTGGACCTTACAGCGGCTCCCCAAAATAAAAAGAAATCCTTTGACAAAGAAGCCCATCATGAACTGGCAAGAAAAGCTTCTTTGGAAAGCATTGTACTTCTTAAAAATGACGATGGTCTGCTTCCGTTAAATTCCGGATGTAAGGTGGCCGTAATTGGAGATTTTGCATTTATCCCCCGTTATCAGGGGGCAGGATCTTCCATTGTAAACCCACTGTCTCTGGAGACCATTGAGTCGGTAATAAAGAGTGTCCCCTTAAATCTGGTGGGGTGCTCCAAAGGATATGAACGAAACGGCAAAGAGAATGAAACACTGAAAAACCAGGCGCTTGCCCTGGCGGCAAAAGCCGATGCAGTTCTTTACTGTTTCGGGCTTGATGAACTCAGTGAATCCGAGGGGCAGGACCGGACCCATCTGGAAATACCAGGCAACCAGATCAGCCTGCTGAAAGATCTGTCCAGGGTCAATCCCAACATTGTGGGAGTTTTAAGTGCAGGATCTGTAATAGAATTGCCGTGGCAGTCCTGCTGTAAATCCATTCTCCATGGTTACTTGGGCGGTCAGGCAGGAGCCGGAGCCATGATATCAGTTATAACCGGTGAGGTTAATCCCTCCGGCCGGTTAGCAGAAAGCTATCCCATGAACCTTACGGATACCGCATATCGTTATTTTCCGGGGAAGGAACGCTGTGCAGAATACAGAGAAGGGATCTTTGTGGGTTACCGGTATTACAATACGGCAGGGATCCCCGTCCGTTATCCCTTTGGTTTCGGATTGTCCTACACAACATTTGATTATTCCGGTCTGCAGATATTGGAAGACCGTGTTCGTTTTACCATCAGCAACAAGGGGGACCGGGATGGGAAAGAGGTGGCCCAGCTTTATGTAGGCGGGCTTAAGAAAACAATTTTCCGTCCGGTAAAAGAATTAAAAGGCTTTGTAAAGGTTGATTTAAAAGCAGGAGAGAGTAAGACGGTGGAGATCCTCTTTGACGACAAGACGTTCCGGTACTGGAATGTGACGACAGAACGCTTTGAAGTGGAAAAAGGAGATTATACCATATCCATTGGAGCCAGCGTGGAAGATTTAAGATTGAGCGGTACCCTCACTCTTTCGGGTACCACCGATGTACTGCCATATGCGCCGGAAAAAATGAAATCTTATTATTCCGGGCAAATTGCTGATGTATCCGCAGATGAATTTGAGACACTGTTAGGACGCCCCATTCCAAACGGGAAATGGAGCGGAGAGCTGGGAATCAATGATGCATTCTGCCAGATGTACTATGCAAAGAGCCGGCTGGCAAGGCTTATTTACGCCATTTTGACGGGACTGAAAAATAAAAGTGAAGCAAAGGGGAAACCAAATTTGAACCTCCTTTTTATTTACAGCATGCCGTTTCGGGGAATTGCAAAAATGACAAATGGCGTGGTCAGCATGGAAATGGCAGAGGGAATGGTTCTTGTTGTTAACGGACATTTCCTGAAAGGGATAAAAAAAGTGATCGGAGGCTTTTTCTCCAATGCAAAAGCGAACAAGATTTATGAAAAGAAGCTGTCCGGGAAATAGATTGGAGTGATGAAATGCTGACAGGTTTAAAAAGAGGGTGGAAGTCGTTTACAGGCAGACATCCCGCAATGGCACAATTTATAATATTTTTTATGGTATCCAACGGGGTTACGGTCCTGCAGATGATTTTAATGCCGGTTTTCAGGAATGTATTTGAGATGACCGCTCTTGTAAATACCAATTTTCAGATCGGCCACATCGGTTCCAACTTAGATGGCTCTCCTTACTATATTTTTAATTACGGAGCAGGAACTCTTTCCATGGGCGGAGGCGGAGGACTTGCATACTTTCTGGCAGTGGAAATTACCATGGCAATTGCACAGGTAATCAATTTCTTCCTTCAGAGAAATGTGACATTCAAAGCCAATAACAGTATTTTTAAGGCGGCCGTGTGGTATGTGATCGCCTATGTGATCATTACCATTGGCGCAGCTGCCCTGCAAGGACTTTATAAGGCTCCGGTCTATGATCTCTTTATGAACAGGTTTCATTTAGGCAGGAGCGGTGAAACCATGGCAGATGTGATCACAATGCTGATTAATTCAGCTGTTTCATTCTGGGTCTTTTTCCCTATCTTTCGTATTATTTTTAAAAATAAGGAAGACTAAAGGGGTATTTTCAGGAGCCGGCTCCGTTTTTGGGGCAGTTCACATCTTGTCTCTGCGCTCCATATAATAAAGTGTACAGCAGATAAATCAAAATGCACAAATGGCTAGTGAAACTTTTACGTCGCAGAAAGCTCTTTGCTGTCAGGAACATTTAAATACCTAAGTGTATTAACTAAAAGGTGTGAACGTTGAACTGCTTTCGAATCTTGCTGGAATAACTGTAATGGGAACTGCAGCGGCGACGATTGTAGTTAAAATAAGCGGAAGTCAGGTGGTATCGGCTTCCGCTTTTCACTTGAATAAAATAGAAAACAGACACAATTAAAGGGCAGGCTGCATATTCTGAATGGTACTATAAAAATATTAAAGGAAATTCAGAACAATGCAAAGGGGGAAATACTACCGGGATTGCCTGCCGGTAAGGGAACCATATTACTGCCTGAAAGCAGTAAGGAAAGAAAGAAACATACTAAGAGCGTGGATAAAAGGCATAATGTGGTATAAACAGGCACTGAAGCAGGAACCGCTTATTACAACGAAAGTAAAATGTGTGGCACAGCAGACCGGTGTGAATATGGTGGGTACCCAGTGCCGGATCAAGTCAGTGGGCTCTTATTTAAAAAAATTCTACCGCAAATACAGCCAGACAGGGCAGGCGTGGGAAATTAACGACATACTGCGTTACACCTACACCATTTCTCCGGAAGTGCTTTCAGAAAAAGTGTTAAAAATTATTGAGATCTACAAAAAATCTGGTTATAATACGGTTGAAATTGAGAATTACTGGCTTGACAATCAAAATCCCTATAATGGAATTAATACCATACTGCGGTCACCACAGGGGCAGATGTTTGAGCTTCAGTATCATACACCGGAAAGCTTCGGTGTAAAGAACGGAAAAATCCATGAACTATATGAGAAACAAAGGCTGATAAAGGATGTCAGCAGCAGGGAATACATAGAACTGGGGAATCAGATGTTTGAACTTTCTGATTCTATGGAAATTCCAAAAGGCATAAAGGATGTATTCCGATAAAAAATACATCCTTTTATTTCCACTATTAATCGAACATACATTCGGTTATCATATATTCAGAGGTGACAAACTATAAATAGTCAAGAGGTTTTATACAAATTTTTTGATATAAAAAAAGAGTAACTTTAATAAGCCATCTGAATACACCGTATTTCAGATGAATACAAAATTTTATTAGAAAGATGTTTTAGCGAAGTTTTTGAATGTTATAGTCTACTTCTTGCCTCTCCAATGCATAGATGACTCTAACAAGCTTCTTCGCCACATGAGTAATAGCTACTCGATGTGGTTTGCCTTCTCCGCGTTTCTTGGCATAATAAGTTGCAAATGTTATATCGAAACGGATTAATGGAAGGCAACAATTAATAAGAACATATCGCAGCTGAGATGATCCACGCTTCACCATTCTACCACCGTGTGATTCTGTTCCAGAATCATTTATGCCTGGTTCTATTCCAGCAAAGGCAAGCATCTGACCTGGGTTTGAAAAGTTCGATATATCGCCGTATTCAGAGTAAATAACGGCGGCAGATATTGGACCGATGCCCGGAACTGACATGTAATGAGGATGGACCTCTTCAATTAGTTTATTGATTTCATTCTCAAGAGTACCTATTTCTTTTTTACAAGAGATTTGTAAAGAGTAAGTAAGCTGTTCAGTTCAACATCAAAGATAGAATTATTTACTCCCACAGTATTTGTGGCAAGTTCCTTCAACTCCAGGAACTGCTGAGGAGAAAACTTGCCTCTTGATATAGAACGAAGTTTGTCATAAGATACTGAATTCATTCTTGCCATCTTTTCAGCGGAACCGTAGTTTTCAAGCAGATACAGAGCGGTCTTAGATAAACGCTCATGAAAGAAAGGCTTGAATTCAGGAAAGGTGTGATCTAGCACATTGGTAATCTTTATAAGATAAAAGAACGCTGCCGAACTAACCTATCACGCAAACGAGTTAATGACTTTAAGGAATAAGCGTGGTAAAATCCTTTTGAATGGGGTTTGTATTCAACAGTCATTAACCACCGGGCTATTGATTCGCAGTCAATAGAGTCGGTCTTGGTTCGCCTTAGAGATGTGGATTTCTTGTATTCCTTGATGAGAACTGGATTAATTTCCATGAAGCTGTGATTGGCATTTTCAAGGAAGAGTTCGAGATTGAGGGCATAGTGGGCTGTTGATTCGAACCCTATTTTTATATCCTGTGGATTGGAGAGAGAATTAAAAATAGTGAGTAGCTGCTCAAAACCTGTCTTATCATTTTTAACAGTAAATTTTGAAACAATCTTTTGATCAGCAGCAGATATAATGCAGCAATCATGTTTGTACTTGGAAATATCAATTCCAACAAAGTACATGGACATAGAGTGAAACCTCCTGATATGTATATTGGCACTGTTGTCTTCCACAGAGAATCCGGCTGTGTAATCACGTAAATAGAAACGTCAGGCGTTAACAAACTGATTAACAGTAATAGACGAAAAGCTGTGGTCTGAGTCACCTCGGAACAGTCAAAGCTGTAATTATATAGGTACAGATCCACAGTGCCTTTTCAAAATATATCAGAGATGGATTAAAATGCCCAGAGAATCTGGGAGAAAGGAAAAATCCAATTACCATCTAAGATAATTGGATTATACGTGAGTATATGAATCGGGTTATTTTTCATATTGATGTAAATTCTGCGTTTTTTAAGCTGGGAAGCGGTTTATCGTTTAAAGCATCTTTCGGGAAATCTGGATCTGCGGCTGGTGCCGTCCGCAGTGGGAGGAGATGTGACCATGCGCCATGGAATTATTCTGGCGAAGAGCATCCCGGCAAAGAAGTATGGCATTCACACCGGTCAGTCCGTTACGGAGGCGCTCCAGAAGTGTCCGGAACTTTTACTGGTTCCGCCCAACTATAATCTGTATCAGCGGTCCTCGGAGAGTTTTATCCGCATTTTGAAGGAGTATTCTCCCACAGTAGAGCAATACTCCATTGATGAGGCATACATGGATATGACGGGAATGGAAGCACTGTTTGGAGAACCCCAGAAAGCAGCTTTGGAAATCGGGAGAAGAATCAGAGAAGAGCTGGGCTTTACCGTTAATATCGGGATTGCTGATAATAAAGTCCTGGCAAAGATGGCTTCGGATTTTAAAAAGCCGGACCGGGTTCATACGCTGTGGACCGGAGAAATCCAGGAACTCTGGCCATTGCCAGTCAGTGAACTGTTTTTTGTAGGCAGAGCCACATTTCGCAAACTTAGCCAGCTGGGAATAAAAACAATCAAAGATCTGGCGGAAACCGACCCTGGACTCATAAAAAGCCATTTTGGCAAGATGGGGGATGTGATCTGGTGCTTTGCCAACGGACTTGATTTTTCGGCGGTAGAACCAGTTCCGCCGCCCAACAAAGGATACGGCAACAGCACCACCATTGCCTTTGATGTAGCAGATAAGGAACATGCCCATCTGGTACTGTTATCCCTTGCGGAAACCCTTGCTGCAAGACTTCGGTCGGATAACGTCCGGGCTGGAGTGCTATCTGTTGGAATCAAGGACTGGGATTTTCACTATTACAGCCATCAGACCATTCTTTCTTCCCCTACCAATATAACAGAAGAGATCTTTCAGACAGCCTGCCAGGTATTTGATGAGGCATGGGATGAACAGCCCGTCCGCCACCTTGGAATTCACACAACCCGGATTACAAAGGGGGAGTGACCGGCAGCTTGGACTCTTTGACACAGGAGACTATGAAAAGCAGCAGCGTCTTGATGAGACCGTGGATGAAATCAGAAAACGGTTCGGCAATGATTCTATTATAAGAGCCTCTTTTCTAACATCACCACAGAATACGGCAGCACGCTGTCTGGATCATATGGGAGGCGGAATCAGCAGGGAAAAAAGGACTGTGGATTACAGCAGACAGACTATTTTATAAAAACAGGAAGTGAGAAGGATGTCCACGTTTGGAATCGGGATCAATGCAGAGGCGATTGACAGCGGAGAAATAAAAGGTAAAATGTATCATATAGCCTGTAAGGCGTGGTTTACAGCCAGCTGTAATCTAAGACCGTTAAGCTTTAAATTTGAAGGCGATGACGGAGAGATCCAGACGGTAAGGGAAATCACGGTAAAACATAGCGAAAATAAAATTTATTCAGGAATTCCTTCCAAAGAATATGGGTGCGAAGCCATAATCGGAGGAATACGCCATGAATTTAAGCTGATTTTTTACATGGAAGCCTGCAAATGGGTTATGATATTACCAAAATAAAATACAGGGAAGGAGAATGGCATGTGCGGAAGGTATTATGTGGATGATGAGACAGCACGGGAGATTGAACAGCTGGTAAAAGAAATTGACAGCAAAATAAACAGAGAGCGCCTTACCGGTGACGTTTATCCCACCAGCCAGGCAATGGTTTTTATCAGCAGGGACCGTCAGGTAATGCCTGTCCGGCAGCGCTTCGGATTTGAGAACTTTCAGAAGAAAGGTGTGATTTTTAATGCCAGATCGGAGTCTGTGCTTGAAAAGCCCATGTTTCGTGAAAGCATTCTCTTACGCAGGGCAGTCATTCCATGCAGCGGATTTTATGAATGGAGTAAAAACAAGGAAAAAGCGGCCTTTTACAGAGAGCATCATCCAACCATGTTTCTGGCCGGCTTTTATCAGCGGGCTGAGGAAGACCGGTTCGTAATTCTGACTACCAATGCTAATTCTTATGTGGCACCAGTTCATGACCGGATGCCGCTGATACTGGAGAAAAATGAGATCAGGGACTGGCTTTCTGACAAAGAAGCGTTCCGGGATATGCTGGAGGAAAGACAGATTCCGCTGAAGCGCCGTCAGGAATATGAACAGCAGGAGTTGAAGCTTTTTTAGTATTTATTGAGAATTTATATCAAAAAACAACAAAAAAAATAGGTTTTGCCGCCTGAATTCCATTAAAAATAGGATTGAAAAGGGAGTCGGGCGGTGTTATAATTTTATATAGTTAATTAGCTAACTATTAACAAGCTAACAAAAGGAGGCGTAAGATGAAACCGATGTGCCATTTTGGAGAGGAAGGATCAATGGGAATGAACTCACCGATGCACAGCGTCATGACAAAATATATGAAGATCATGAAGATGCACCGATGCGTTTTAGATGAACAGGGTAAGCAGACGGGAGTATACCGGAGCCAGCATCAGATTTTAATGATGCTTTCTGAACATTCCAATGTGTCACAAAAGGAGCTGGCGAAACGCCTTTACGTTTCCACTGCCACCATAGCGGTATCAGTAAAGAAACTGGAAAAAGGAGGTTACATTACCCGAATCGTCGACAAAGAGGATAATCGGATGAACCAATTGTGCCTGACAGAGAAAGGGAGGGATATGGTAAGCAAAAGCCGGGAATATTTCCGTAATGTAGAAATGAAGATGTTTCAGGGCTTTTCCGATGAAGATTTAATGAATATGGGCAAGGTTATGGACCGTATTTATGATAATTTATCCCAAATACCTGTAGAAAAGGACATGGCAGAAAGAGACATGGCAGAAAGAGAGGAATAACAACTTGAAACGATACTGGAAATATATAAGACCCTATCTGGGTGCCTTTATTCTGGCTCCTGTTCTGATGCTCACGGAAGTGTTCGGCGAGATATTGCTGCCCAGGCTGACTTCCCTGATTATCAATAACGGAGTGCTGGTAAGAGATGAAACATATATTGTAAAAATGGGCATTATCATGGTTCTCATTGCTGTAGTCATGGCAATCGGTGGAATCGGAGCCGCTTATTTCTCAGCAAAGGCTTCCATCAGCTTCAGTACAGATTTAAGAAAAGATGTTTTTCATAAGGTTCAGGAATTTTCTTTTAAAAATATTGATGATTTCAGTACCGGATCACTGGTAACCAGACTGACCAATGATATTCAGCAGATTCAAAACGTAGTAATGTTAACCCTTAGAATGATGTTTCGGGCGCCTGGTATGCTGATTGGCGGATTAATCATGGCATATTTAATGAACAGGCAGCTGGTCAGCATTCTTCTTGTGGTGATTCCGGTGCTGATCATTATAATCGCTATTATACTGATCATTGCATTTCCCCGGTTCGAGGTCATGCAAAAGAAGATTGACCGTTTAAACTCCGGCGTACAGGAGGCATTAACCAATGTGAGGGTAATAAAATCCTTTGTCAGGGAAAGCCATGAGGAAGAAAAATTTCAGGCCACCAACCGGGATTTAAAAGAAGGCAGCTTAAATGCCATGAAGGTAGTGATCACTTCCATGCCCTTAATGATGCTGATGATGAACATCACCACCATCGCGGTCGTGTGGTATGGAGGAAATTTAATTATCGCAGGTAAAATGCCAGTGGGAGATTTAACTGCATTCACCATATACATTGTTCAGATTCTCATGTCTCTCATGATGCTTTCCATGGTGTTTTTACAGGCCTCCCGTGCCATGGCCTCTTTAAAGAGGGTAAAAGAGGTTTTAGATACGGAAATTGACTTGACAGATGAACATGCTTCTCAAAAATCCGCACAGATTACTGCCGGAAAAGTAGAATTTCGCAATGTCTGCTTCCAATATACCCAGGACGATCTTGTTCTGGATCATATCAATTTCACTGCAAATCCCGGTGAGACCATTGGTATTATCGGTGCGACCGGAAGCGGCAAGACATCTCTGGTTCAGCTCATCCCCCGCCTTTACGATGCAGGGGAAGGCGAAGTGCTGGTAGACGGGATTAATGTAAAAGATTATTCCATCCGGCATTTAAGAGAAAGCGTAGGTATGGTGCTTCAGAAAAATGTTCTTTTTTCGGGAACCATTGAAGAAAATTTACGATGGGGAAATGAAACGGCTGATCTGGATGAAATAGTCCTGATGTCAGAAAGCGCTCAGGCTCATGGATTTATCTCCAGCTTCAAAGACGGATATGATACCGACTTGGGGCAGGGCGGTTCCAATGTCTCAGGAGGACAAAAACAAAGGCTGTGTATTGCCAGAACCCTTTTGAAGAAGCCTAAAATTCTCATTCTTGATGACAGCACCTCTGCAGTGGATACAGCGACTGAAGCAAAGATCAGGCAAAGCTTCTCAACCACACTGAAAGATACCACAAAATTTATCATTGCCCAGAGAATCGGGTCAGTGGAAAATGCGGATAAAATAATTGTTCTTGACGAAGGGAAAATTGCAGGGATTGGAACTCATGAAGAACTGATGGAATCCTGTGAGGCTTATCAGGAGATTTATTATTCACAAAAAGACCGGGAAAAGGAGGCAGGTGCATAATGGAAGAACAAAAGAAGATAGAAAGCTTAAAAAGGCGTTACGGCCGGTCTGCCTCAACTCAAAAAGGCGGGAGAGGTATGGGAGGCCCCGGACATGGAAGACCCATGAAAAAAGGCACTCCCAAGAATGCCAATGCCACTGCCAGACGTCTCCTGTCTTATTTAAGAGAATACAGACCCCAGATGGCGATCGCATTAGTCTGTGTAGTGATAGGAACTCTTTCCAATTTAGGCGGCTCCTATATGCTGCGGCCCATTATGAATCAGTTTATTGCACCCTTAGACGGAAGCAGGGGAGATGCGGCAGGTCTTGCAAAGGGGCTTGCAGTTATGGCGGGGATTTTCCTGGTGGGAGTAGCGGCCAACTATGCCCAGTCAAGAATCATGATATCTGTTGCCCAGAACGCCCTTCAAAAAATAAGAGATGATTTATTTAAAAAGATGCAGACCCTTCCGGTACGGTTTTATGACACCAACAATACCGGAGACTTAATGAGCCGTTTCAGCAACGATGTGGATACCATCGGCCAGATGTTAAGCAATACCTTAATCCAGCTTTTCTCTGGGGCATTAAGTATTGTGGGAACGCTGTTTCTTATGATCTATACGAATATCTGGCTGACACTGGTGACTCTGGTGCTGATACCGGTTATGATAAAGGCAGCAGGAATGATTGGCGGGAGGAGCCAGAAGTATTTTGGCGCCCAGCAGAGCTCTCTGGGTGCAGTGAATGGATATATTGAAGAGACAATCAGCGGGCAGAAAGTGGTAAAAGTATTCTGTCATGAAAATGAGGCAGAAGAGGAATTTGGAATTCTCAATGATGATTTGAAGAATAACATGATAAAAGCCCAGTTTTTCGGCGGTGTTATGATGCCGATCATGTTTAACCTGAGTCAGTTAAATTATATTTTAACTGCCTGTATCGGCGCACTTTTATGTGTAATAAAAGGCTTTGACGTCGGCGGACTGACCGTATTTTTAAACTTTTCCAGACAGTTCAGCCGTCCGATTAATGAAATTTCCATGCAGATCAGCAATGTTTTTTCTGCTCTTGCAGGCGCAGAGCGGGTATTTGCAATTATGGATGAAAGCCCGGAGCCTGCAGACGGGGAAGATGCAAAAGTGCTGGATCCGATGAATGGTTTTGTGGAATTAAAGAACGTGACCTTTGGCTATAATGCGGATAAGGTGATTTTAAAAGATATCAGCCTTTATGCAAAGCCAGGCCAGAAGATTGCCTTTGTAGGTTCAACCGGAGCGGGTAAAACAACAATTACCAATCTGTTAAACCGTTTTTACGATATACAGGGCGGAGAAATTAACATTGACGGAGTGAATATCAGAAATATAAAAAGAGAAAATCTTCGGGAAAACATCGCCATGGTGCTCCAGGACACCCATTTATTTACAGGAACCGTAATGGAGAATATTCGTTATGGAAGACTGGATGCGACAGATGAAGAAGTGATCGAGGCGGCAAAAACAGCGTCTGCCTACTCATTTATCATGAGACTCCATGACGGATTTCAGACGGTTTTAGAAGGAGATGGAGCTAATTTAAGCCAGGGTCAGAGACAGCTTCTTAACATAGCAAGAGCAGCTATTTCCAAAGCCCCCATTTTAATTCTAGACGAGGCTACAAGTTCCGTAGATACAAGAACGGAAAAGCATATTGAACGGGGTATGGACCGCCTTATGACCAACCGGACCACCTTTGTAATCGCTCACCGGCTGTCCACAGTCAGAAATGCCAATGCCATTATGGTACTGGAAAATGGTGAGATCATCGAACGGGGGGGGATCACGAGGAACTTTTAAATCATAAAGGACGATATTATCAACTTTACACCGGAGCAGCAGAACTGGATTAATCCATGGTTTTTAACAGTTAATTTAGTGAGGGAGCATTGGGCAAAGCTATGAATGGAAAGGGATTTCTGCTCATGGCAAGCCGGATGCTCCTGTTTTGTTATTATTTTTTTTAATAAATAAATGGGTTCATTAATGAAAAATATTTATTAATAATAAAGAGAATTTTTAAACAAAAAGAAAATATTAACAAAAATTTAACAAGACAGAATGTATAAAAATAAAAACAATAATTAAAAAAACTGTTTATTTTGTTTTTTTATGTATACATGAAGAAATGATTGTTTTTTTTGGTAAACAAAGGCATTGGTTACAAAGTTTGATTGTTTAAAGTTTAACAATGAATTGCAACTTAAGACAGGTCAATCCTCCCACCAATGGTAAGAATTACAATCGGAACACAGTATACAATATGTAATTTCGGATTGTTTCGGCCTACAGATTGTGTTATACTTACTCCGGTGACAAAGTGAGAAGATTTTGTCGGGAGAGATAAAGAATTGTAGAGAAAGAGGGTTAGTCTAATGGGTTTGGCTACATTTAAAGGCGGCATTCACACCTATGAAGGAAAAGAATTGTCGGAAAGTAAACCTGTGCAGGTACTGCAGCCAAAAGGCGAGATGGTGTTCCCGCTATCCCAGCATATCGGTGCTCCTGCGAAGCCTCTGGTGGCAGCGGGTGATCAGGTATTAGTTGGTCAGAAGATCGGAGAAGCGGGCGGTTTTATTTCTGCCTGTGTGATCAGTTCTGTTTCAGGAACAGTAAAAAACCATTGAACCAAGAATGGTTGCCAACGGCTCCATGGTAATGTCAATCATTGTTGATAATGATGGCAAATATCAGGAGGCGGAAGGTTTTGGAAAACAGCGGGATCCCAAATCCCTGTCAAAAGAAGAGATACGTGATATCGTAAAAGAAGCTGGCATTGTAGGACTTGGCGGTGCAGGATTTCCCACACATGTAAAGCTTACACCAAAGGATGAGACAAAAATTGATACGATTATCGTAAACGGAGCAGAATGCGAACCATACCTGACTTCCGATTATCGGATGATGCTGGAAGAGCCGGAAAGTATTATTAAAGGTCTGAATATCATTCTACAGCTGTTTGATAATGCAAAAGGTGTAATCGGAATCGAAGACAATAAACCAGAGGCAATCAGAGTGATGACGGAGCTTGTAAAAGATGAGCCAAGAATCACGGTTTGCCCCTTAAAGACAAAATATCCACAGGGTGGAGAGCGCGCTCTGATCTATGCGGTAACAGGAAGAAAGATTAACTCTTCCATGCTTCCGGCAGATGCTGGCTGCATCGTGGATAACGTGGATACAGTTATATCCATTTACAATGCAGTTGCAAATTCCACTCCATTAATCAGAAGAATTGTAACAGTTACTGGCGATGCAATTGCAAACCCACAGAACTATAATGTGAGAACAGGAACCAATTATGCCGAGCTGTTAGAGGCTTCCGGAGGATTTAAAACAGAACCGGAGAAAGTAATTTCCGGAGGACCTATGATGGGGCAGGCGTTGTTTAACATGAATATTCCTGTTACCAAAACCTCCTCTGCGCTTACCTGCATGTCAAAGGATGAGGTTGCACTGAGTGCACCTACTGCCTGCATCCGTTGCGGCAGATGTGTCAATGTATGTCCAAGCCGCGTGGTTCCACAGATGATGATGCAGGCAGCTATGAGATCTGACATAGATACATTTGTAAAATTAGATGGTATGGAATGCTGCGAATGCGGCTGCTGTGCATATGCCTGTCCGGCGAAACTGCCATTAACCCAGGCATTTAAAGAGATGCGCAAAACAGTTATCGCAAGCAGAAAAAAAGCGTAGGAGAGTGAAGTATGAGTAAATTATTAAACGTATCATCATCACCTCATGTCAGGGACCAGGTAACATCACAGAATCTTATGCTGGATGTTGCAATTGCCATGATCCCGGCCACTGCGTATGGTGTATATCAGTTTGGAGTAAAAGCTGCACTGGTGTTGCTTGTCAGCATTTTATCCTGTGTATTAAGCGAATATGTTTTTGAAACCCTTATGGGGAAACCAGTAACTGTCAGTGACGGCAGTGCACTTGTAACCGGAATGATTCTTGGACTTAACATGCCTCCGGCAATCCCGTTATGGATGCCATTTTTAGGCGGTGTGTTTGCGATCATTGTTGTAAAACAGCTTTACGGCGGTCTGGGACAGAACTTTATGAACCCTGCCCTTGCGGCAAGATGTTTTCTTCTGATCTCTTTTGCAGGTCCTATGACCACGTTTACATACAATGACGCGGTTGTAAGTCCTACTCCTCTTGCAGCGTTTAAAGCTGGTCAGTCAGTTGATGTGGCTGCTATGTTTATCGGAAAGATTCCTGGAACAATCGGAGAAGTTTCCGTTATCGCCCTTCTGATTGGTGCGGCATATTTAATCGCAAGAAAAGTAATATCAATCCGTATTCCGGCTGCCTATTTAATTACATTTTCCCTGTTTGTATTTGTGTTTGGACAGCATGACCTGATGTACGTCCTGACTCACTTATGCGGCGGCGGTATCATATTTGGTGCATTCTTTATGGCAACCGATTATGTAACAAGTCCTGTTACAATTAAAGGGCAGATCTATTTTGGAATTCTGTTAGGTGTGCTTACTGGTCTGTTCCGTCTTTTCGGAGGTTCTGCAGAGGGAGTTTCTTATGCAATCATCATCAGCAATATTCTGGTTCCGCTGATTGAGAAGATTTCACTTCCAAAAGCATTTGGAAAGGAGGGCAAATAAGATGAAGAGTGGCGGATATATGAAAGACGCGTTGATTTTATTTGTCATTACTCTGGTTTCCGGTTTTCTGTTAGGCGGTGCTTATCAGATTACGAAAGCTCCCATTGAAAAAGCAACTCTTGCTGCAAATATTGAGGCATATAAGGCAGTGTTTCCGGAAGCAGCTGATTTTAAGTCTGATGATAAGATGAAGGCAGACATTGAAACCTGCAATACAGATCTTACCACACAGAACTTTGGTAAAGTTGGTGTGAACAATGCACTTCAGGCGGTAGATGGAAGCGGCACACTGCTTGGTTATGTTATCACGTCCCATTCTGATGACAGCTATGGTGGTACGGTAGAGCTTTCCGTTGGAATTAAAGCCGATGGAAGTATAAGCGGTATTGAGTTCCTTGCAATCAGCGATACTCCAGGTTTAGGTCTTAAAGCAAAAGAACCGGCATTTAAAGATCAGTACAATGGAAAGAGTGCAGAGTCACTTACTGTTACCAAATCAGGTAATGCAGGCGATGCTGAAATCAACGCCATCAGCGGTGCTACCATTACATCAAGCGCTACTACCAATGCGGTTAATGCAGCATTGTATTATGTGCATCACTATATGAATCAGTAGGAGGTGGGAAGATGAACAACAAATGTACAGAACGTTTATTTAACGGTATCGTAAAAGAGAACCCGACCTTCGTGCTGATGCTCGGTATGTGTCCGACTCTGGCTGTTACCACATCTGCAGTAAACGGAGCAGGTATGGGACTTTCCACAACTGTGGTACTGTTATTTTCTAATATGATTATCTCAGCTATGCGTAAGATTATTCCGGATCGTGTCAGAATTCCGGCTTACATTGTTATTGTAGCAACTCTCGTTACCATCGTGCAGCTGCTTTTACAGGCTTATGTGCCCAGCCTTTATTCCGCTCTTGGAATCTACATTCCGCTGATCGTAGTTAACTGTATTATCTTAGGTCGTGCAGAATCCTATGCTTCCAAGAACGGAGTGGCAGAATCCACCTTTGACGGTATCGGTATGGGACTTGGTTTCACGGTAGCCTTAACCTGTATCGGACTTATTCGTGAGATTCTGGGTTCCGGTGCGGTATTCGGACACACCATCATTCCGGAGAATTACCACATTGCTATTTTTGTTCTGGCTCCTGGTGCATTCTTTGTGCTTTCTATTTTAACTGCTCTGCAGAATAAATTTAAAGCTCCGTCTGCAACCAACGGATCTGTTCCACAGTCTAAGTTAGCCTGTGGAGGCAACTGTATGTCCTGTACCGGTTCTTCCTGCATGTCAAACCATGAAGTTTTAGAGACCAGAAAAAGACAGGCAGACGAAGAAGCTCTTGCAGCGAAAAAAGCAGAAGTAGCCAGAAAAGAAGCAGAATTAAAAACTGCAACTTCCAAGAAAGACGAATAGGAGAGTGGATCGATGAAAGAATTATTATTAATTGCCATTGGCTCCGCACTGGTTAATAACGTAGTGCTCAGTCAGTTCCTCGGCCTTTGTCCATTCCTTGGAGTTTCCAAAAATGTGAAAACTTCTGCCGGCATGGGCGCGGCTGTTATCTTTGTAATTACCATTGCATCATTTGTTACCAGCTTAATTTATAAGAGTGTATTGGTGGGTCTTCATCTGGAATTTTTACAGACCATCGTATTTATTCTTGTAATTGCAGCGCTGGTACAGTTTGTAGAAATGTTTTTAAAGAAATCCATGCCTGCTCTTTATGAGGCCCTTGGTGTGTATCTGCCCCTGATTACAACAAACTGTGCTGTTTTAGGTGTGGCACTGACCAATGTTCAGAAGGACTATAACATTCTGGAGAGCGTTGTAAACGGTGTGGGTATTTCCGTTGGTTTCACCATTGCCATTATTATGCTGGCTGGTGTCCGTGAAAGAATCGAATATAATGACGTTCCTCATTCCTTTAAGGGATCACCAATTGTTCTGATTACCTCTGGCCTGATGGCAATTGCATTTTTCGGATTTTCCGGATTAATTTAAGGGAGGAGACGAAAGAATATGATAACAGGAATTATTTTTGCGGCGGCCGTTGTTGGCATTATCGGTATTCTGATTGGAGTATTCCTCGGCATTGCAAGTGAGAAATTTAAAGTTGAGGTTGACGAGAAGGAGATCATGGTCAGAAATGAGCTTCCAGGCAACAACTGCGGCGGTTGCGGTTATGCAGGTTGTGATGCTCTTGCGAAAGCCATTGCTGCAGGTCAGGCCGATGTAGGTGCCTGTCCGGTCGGCGGTGCTTCTGTGACAGAAAAGATCAGTGAAATCATGGGAGTAGCTGCTGGTTCAGCTGAGAAGAAGGTCGCTTTTGTTAAGTGCAAAGGCAGCTGTGATAAAACAAAAGTACAGTATAATTATTATGGTATTGATGACTGTCGTAAGATTTCAGTCGTACCTGGATCTGGTGAGAAGTCATGTGTTTATGGCTGTATGGGATACGGATCCTGTGTGAAAGCATGTGAATTTGATGCAATCCATGTTGTGGACGGTATTGCGGTAGTTGATAAGGAGAAATGCGTTGCCTGCGGCAAATGTGTGGCTTCCTGTCCCAATGCATTAATTGATATGGTTCCATATAAAGCAGAGTATTTAGTTCAGTGTAACTCCCATGATAAGGGAAAAGATGTAAAGGCTAAATGCGATGTGGGCTGTATTGGGTGTACCATGTGTATCAAACAGTGTGAATTTGATGCCATCCATATGGATAATAATGTTGCGATTATTGATTATGACAAATGCACCAATTGCGGTAAATGTGCCGCCAAGTGCCCAGTTAAGGTAATTATATAAAAATGTTATAGGTATAAAAGTGCTGTAATACAAGCTTGTTTCATAAAAGTCTTGTGTTACAGCACTTTTTTTGTTAATTTTCTAGCGATTTAACAGAAAATGCTAAAATAATGATTTATAATTTAGATTAATTCTTGATAAAAAATCAAATATACTGATATAATAGCAAATACAAAAAAAAAAGATACAAAGGAGATGGTTCTATGAAAAAAAACATGATAATTTATGTTCTTTCATTAATGATTATATTCCTGCTTGCGGGCTGTGCCGGTTCAAAAGCTCAGGACAATACCACTGGATCCTCAGAAAAACTGGAGCTTACATTGGATGAGCTCTCAAAATATAATGGTAAAGACGGAAATCCTGCTTATATCGCGGTTGACGGCGTGATCTATGATGTTACTGAAAGCAAGATGTGGAAGGACGGAGAACACAACGGCTATACGGCAGGTAAGGATCTGACAGAAGAGATTAAGAAAGTATCTCCTCACGGAACTTCTGTTTTAAAGAAGATGAAAGAAGTAGGAAAAATTGTGGAATAAACCGGAGGCGGTCATATGTATGAAGTATTAGGTATTACAAGCGCAGTTTTGTTTGCAATTGTTATGATGCCGTTTTTGCTGAGGCATTTTAACCGGATATTCTACAAAGGGAAAAATCGTATGATTACCACTTGGAGAACGAGGTTTAGAAAGATTCATAAACCTGCCGGGTTTGGTCTGGCAGTGATTTCTCTGATTCATGGATACCTGGCGCTTGGTTCAATCCGGCTTCATACAGGTACCCTTGCCTGGATTGTCAGTATTGCAGCGGTGATTCTTGGAGTACTTTTCTCCATAAAGAAAAAAGCTGTATTCCTAGTATGGCACAGGAGAGCAGCGTTATTGGCCATTCTTTTTATAGCGTTGCATCTGCTGGTACCAGGAGCGCTTTATTACATTGGATTTTAAAAGAAGAGTATTATAATTTATCAGGCTGAACAGGCCCGCACAGGTAGAATAAAAATCGAACCTGCGTGGGCCTGTTCAATTTTATGGAGCATGAAACCAGTATTTTATTACATATAAACTGCTATTTTCAACATGGTTCCGCTTTTTGTAGAATTTTGTAGTATATTGTAAAACAGACCGAGAGGGAGGTGAGTGCCATTTCGTATTAAGTATTGCATCAGGTCGCCGGATATCCGGTAATTGAATCAAAAGAATCTGGTAACAAAAGAAAATGGAGGGTAATAATTATGAAAAAGCTACTTTTAATGTTTCTGACTTTAACCATGGCGTTGTCGGCCAACAGCATCTCCTTTGCTTCACAGGAGGGTTTCACGAAAGAATTTATAGAAGCGAAAACAGTATCTGTAAGTGGAGAGAGCAGCCCTGTAAGCGGGGATTCCCTGAAAGCTCCCCAAGGCGCCCGATCTGCAAGACCACAGGATAAATCAGGCGTCAAGAAGGATGATTTACTAAGTCAAAGCCTGTCACGCCAGGCAGCCACTTCCTGGAAGTACCTAAACGGATATACCGTATACAGCCAGATCACAAACTATAATTGCGGCCCGGCAACTGTTCAGGCTGCATTAAATTATCTGGGAGTTGCCCGTAATCAGTCAGACATTGCAAGAGGATGCCGGACTACCACCAATGGCTCTTATCTTGCTGATATGATAAACTATATTAACGGGCAGCAGACGAGAAACAGATACGTGGGAAGATACAATGAATCCTCTTCTGAGATGTGCAGACTATTATACAACGGTGTTTCCTCATCCAAAGCGGCACCTATTATTGGATTGACCTTTTCAACCAGTGACGGCTGGCTCTATTCAACAAACGGCCACTTTATGTCGGTGTATGGAGCGAAAAGTGATAAGTCTGCGTTTGCACTGGGTGATCCATGGATTGGATATTCTGGTTCAGGACTGGACGGAGAATCCTGGACATACACCAAGTCTTCTTCTACTTTATATAAAGCATACAGCCGGGTAAATATTGGATTTATGTATTAAATATAAAGAATGTAAGATTTCTTAAAAAGACTGAGGGGATATGTTCCCTTTGGTCTTTTTAAGGCACTAAGAAGGAGTTCCTGAATCTATGAATAAGAAAATCAAAGGCTTTATCCTGCCGCTGATCATGGTATGCATTATCTTCCTGTCAGGCTGCCATATTCAGCTGGATCATGGCAATACCAGTGAATCTTCATCAAATAAAGTCCAGGCCTATAATGTGACCTTTGATGATTCTTCTTTAAGAACCTATATAGACATTTATGAAACCAGATTATTATATATGGAGATGAGCGAGTCGGATGCCACTTTTTATATTTACAATTTTAAGGATGGAAGTAATCAAAAGATTTTAACCGTAGATAACTTTGCTTTGAAAGGGATGAGCAACGCATTGATCAATGACACGCTCTATTTCTATTTAAGTCTTTATAATGGATCTGAACTGGAGAATGATTTATATGCTGTAAACTTTTCGGAAGATAAGATGTATGCAGTATCTAAAAATATGTATTCCCAAAAGCTTATTCCATTAACAGTCTTAGGGGGCAGCCTGGTATCTCTTCAGGGTAATAATACGGATAATGGAGCCTTTTATTCTTTTGTGGAAACAATGAACAGTAATCAGAACATGGAGAAGGTGGAACTGGATTCAAAAGCCGGTACTCCGATTTCTGGTAAGGTAAACGCACCCCGCCAAATTATATATATAACCAGTGATGGGAGCTGTCTGTATGCTTTAGAAAAAAGCAAGTCTGGTTCCAGTTTCAATTGCTTTATTACCAGGTATGATTCTGATTTTGCTTTTATAAGTGAAACAGATATAACCGATCTGCTAAAAACCTACGAATTAACCAGTGGAATAGGTTCTTTTAGTGTATTCAGCCACTATTTTACCATTACGGATTATTCCAATAATACCATTGTCGGTGATTTTGATAAAGGCGATAATCAGGCTCTTTTATATGAGAATGATGTTGAGTATGTCCGTGATTTTTCCGGTCTTACTGCTAATAAATACCTGTATAAAAGAAATACCAATCAGATATACAGAATGGATGAGGGTACAGGGAAAATTGAGCTTCAAAATTTTGATTTAGATAATGATTCATCAAATATTCGAGTTATGCTGACTTATGGGGATAATCTCTTAATTGTCAAACAGCCGGATTCCGGGCATGGCGGCAGTGAAACGGTATATCTGATTCCCCAAAATGACCATAAATCGTGAAGTGAAAAAGAAAAGATGCCGTCAAGCAGCTGAAATCAGCTATGCTTTGCGGCACCCTGTCTTTATATTAATAACTTAGAATCCAAAATAGTTCATGGCATTGTTATAAGAAATGCCTTCGATAATTTCTTTTAAAGCTTTCTGGTCATCCGGATATTCTCCGTTATCTACCCAGCCGCCTACCAGTTCACAAAGAATTCTGCGGAAATATTCGTGTCTGGTATAAGATAAGAAGCTTCTGGAGTCGGTAAGCATTCCGATGAAGTTTCCAAGGCATCCTAAGTTGGCAAGAGAAGTCATCTGGTCTGTCATGCCGGTTTTGTGATCATTAAACCACCAGGCAGAACCCTGCTGGATCTTTCCTGGGTACTGACTCTGGAAGCAGCCAAGGATTGTTCCGATGGAAGCGTTATCATTGGGGTTTAAGGAGTAGATAATTGTCTTCGGAATCTCATCTGTAGCGCTTAAGGCGTTAAGATAATCAGCCATCTGAGCGGAAGGAGCGTAGTTGTTGATACAGTCAAATCCGGTATCTGGTCCTAACTGCTCAAACATAAATGCATTGTTATCTCTCTTACAGCCGTAATGAAGCTGCATAATCCATCCCATACGATTGTATTCTTTTGCTGCAAATATCATAAATGCAGTTTTGTATTTCAGTTCTTCTTCTTTGGTAACAGCTTTTCCGGAAACGCTTTTTGCGAAGATAGCATCAAGCTCTGCATCATCTGCAGGAACATACATTACGTACTCAAGGGCATGGTCGGAAACACAGCAGCCCTGGCTTGTAAAGAATTCCATACGGTTCTTTAAAGCAGCCTTTAAAGAAGCGAAGTCTTTGATTTCCATGCCGCTTGCTGCAGACAGTTTTGCAATATAAGCTGCAAAATCAGGCTTTTCAACATTCATGGCTTTGTCCGGTCTCCATGCTGGAAGGACCTTTACCTCAAAAGAGGAATCATCAGCAATTTTCTGGTGCCATTCAAGTGTATCAGCAGGATCATCAGTAGTACAAATCAAGGTTACATTGGACTGTCTGATTAAATTGCGTACACTCATGGAATCCTGATGTAACTTTTCGTTGCATAAATTCCAGACTTCTTCTGCTGTATCTCCGTTTAAGTAGCCTGTGTAACCAAAATATCTCTGAAGTTCCAGATGGCTCCAGTGATAAAGAGGGTTACCGATGAGCTTTGGCATGGTTTCTGCCCATTTCTGGAATTTTCTCTGTCAGTGGCATCTCCTGTAATGTATTTTTCCTCTACACCATTGGAACGCATCTGACGCCATTTATAATGATCGCCGCCCAGCCATACCTGTGTAATGGTATCAAATTTGCGGTCTTCATAGATTTCCTGTGGATTGATGTGGCAGTGATAGTCTACGATAGGCATCTTTGCCGCATAATTGTGATAAAGATCTTTTGCAGACTGGGTAGACAGTAAAAAGTCCTTGTCCATAAACTGTTTCATGTTGGTGAGTCCTCCTTAAAAATATATGTGATTAAAAATTAGTAGTACCTCGCTTTATCAGCTCTGGAGTAATGGTGGTCTTTGCAGGCACATTGCCTCCTTCCAGCACCTTCATCAAAGTATTGACGGTAGTGGTGCAGAGAGCTTCAACCTTGTTGTCCACGGAAGTGATTTCGGGCGTTGTACAGCGGGACAATATGGAATTATTGTATCCGATGATGCTTAAGCCCTCAGGGATGGAAATTCCGGTCTGATTCGCATATTTTACCGCACCAACGGCCAAAATATCCTCAGCAGCTAAAATAGAATCAAATTTTAAGCCGGAATCAGACAGTTCCTTAAGCTGTTCCATGGCAAGATCCGGATCTTTGGAGCAGAGAACCATAAGTTCTTCCCGAACCGGTAAACTGGCAGCAGCAGTGGCCTGACGATATCCGGAGAGCTTCCGTAAATTGCTGTAAGAAGTACCGGAATAAAGATACAGCAGAGCCGACCGGCCTGATTGGTAAAGCTTTGTAGCAGCAGAATAGACAGCGGCCTGATCGTCACAGACTGTGCTGTAAATCTGTCCGCCCTCCAGACAGCCATTGACCAGCATAATAGGGAGGTCCTTTGCAGCTTCCAAAAGATAGGCATTGTCCTTTTCTCTGGCTTCCACGTAATGGGAGCCGGCAAGGATTATGGCATCCACCCGCTTGGAACGCAGCAGTTCCAGATACTTCTTTTTGGTTTCGGGAAGATAGCCGCTGCAGCATAGAATGGAATCATATCCGCTGCTTCTCAGTTGCTTTTCCAGAAAATAGACAGCTTCTGCAAGCCATGGGTCAGAGGAATCCGCACACATGATTCCAATGGTCTTCATGGTGTTAAGCCCCAGACTTCTGGCGAACACATTCGGTGTATAACCAAGCTCGTCCATGACAGCGAGAACCCGCTTTCTGGTCTTCTCACTGACATTGGGATTCCCGTTAATCACGCGGGAAACGGTGGCGATTGAAACATGAGCATGTTCGGAAACATCATAAATATTCAAAAGCATCCCTCCGTAATTGTAAGTATTTACATTCCTAAGTTATTATACATAATTATGATATATATTACAATCCCTCATTTATTAATTTTGCAAAATAATCCATAAAATCAGTATAATCCTGTAAACACTTACAAATACTTCGTATATGCGAAAATAATCTTGCTTTTTTGTGGATCCCGGGAGTATACTAGAGCCTAGAAACGGAGGCTATACCATGAAACTTAACAGAACCACACAACGTACAGTAGAAATCCTGAAGCTTATTTCGAAAACACCGGAAGGCGCAACGTTAGATGATATCTGTCAGAAACTGGACTTACCTAAGACCAGTGCCTATGATATTGTCACCACTCTGGGAGAGATGGGCATGGTCAATGTGACAAGGGGGCAGAAACAGAATTATACCATTGGCTTAATGGCATACAGAATCGGAGTTAATTATACCAATAATCTGAATTTCATCGGAATTATTGAGCCGGTACTGAAGGCATTTTCCAAAGAAGTAGGAAAAACCGTTTTCTTTGGAATTCCGTCAGATCATCATGTTGTATACATATGTAAGTTCGAACCGGAGAATCCTATCATTACAACCGCTACGGTGGGATCGAAAAATCCTATGTACTGCACTTCCCTTGGGAAGGTGATTCTTGCATACAGTGATGAGGAAAGCAGAGATCAGATCATCAGCCGTATCCGATTTACCCGGTATACAGAACGAACCATTGAAAACAGAGAAGGCCTCCTTGCTGAACTGGAACAGGTCAGAGAAAGAGGATACGCCTTTGATGCAAGAGAGATGGAAGAGCATATGCAGTGCGTGGGAGCACCGGTTTTTGACCGGGATGGCAACGTACTGGGAGCGATCAGCATATCCAGCTTATATAAGCCGGCAGAAGATTATGAAGCTCTTGGAACGCTGGTTTCCAGAAAGGGTATGGAGGTTTCCAGGTTATTAGGCTTTCTTGGAAAAATATGAGGAATACTTATTGACAAAATGCCTGGAAGCGATTAATATTTCAAGTATAAGAATCGTAAATATGAAGTTAATTCGTATATGCGAATTCAAAAAAAGGAGAGAAGAACAATCATGAAAAAAGAACAAGTTTTATCAAAGATGAAAAAAGACTGTCTGGTTGCTGTTGTTCGTGCAAAAAGCCTGGAGCAGGGCGAGAAAGTCGTTGATGCAATCATTGCAGGCGGAATCAATTTTATTGAAATCACTATGACTATGGATGAAGGAAACCCAATTGAATTCATCGCTAAAATGTCTGAAAAATATAGCACCAATGAAGATGTTGTAATCGGTGCAGGTACAGTACTTGATCCTGAAACTGCAAGAGCAGCAATCCTTGCAGGAGCTAACTATGTGGTAAGCCCAGGCTTAAACGTAGAGACAATCAAGCTTTGCAACCGTTACAGAGTACCGATGCTCCCAGGTGTTATGACTCCAACCGAAGCTATCACTGCACTGGAATGCGGCTGTGACATCATTAAGATTTTCCCAGGCAACATCATGGGACCAGCAGCGATCAGCTCCTTTAAAGGACCCCTTCCCCAGGGTGATTTCATGCCATCCGGCGGTGTTGACGTTGATAACGTTGATAAGTGGATCAAGGCAGGTGCATATGCAGTTGGAACAGGCAGCAGCCTGACAAAGGGCGCTAACACAGGCGATTTTGCAGCAGTTACAGCAAAAGCAAAAGAATTTGTTGAAGCAGTAGCAGCAGCTCGCAAATAATAGAAAACAACTTAAGAATTAAGGAGAATACAAAATGGCAAAGATCGTAACCATGGGCGAGATCATGTTAAGATTATCTACCCCGAACAATGAAAAGTTTATTCAGGCAGATGAGTTTGATGTAAATTACGGCGGCGGCGAAGCAAACGTTGCTGTTTCTCTTGCAAATTACGGACATGAAGCAGAATTCGTTTCTGCAGTTCCGAAGAACCCAATCGGTGATTGCGCAGTTGCAGCATTAAGAAAATACAATGTTGGAACAAAGCACATTGCAAAGACCGGTGAAAGACTTGGTATCTACTTCTTAGAGACAGGCTCTGCTATGAGAGCTTCTACAGTTGTATATGACAGAGCACATTCCTCTATCTCTACTGCAACTGCAGCAGACTTCAACTTCGATGAGATCTTCGAGGGCGCAGACTGGTTCCACTTTACAGGAATCACTCCTGCTGTCAGCGACAGCGCAGCTGAACTGACCGAGGCAGCTTTAAAGGCAGCTAAGGCTCATGGCGTTACTGTATCCGTTGACTTAAACTTCCGTAAGAAATTATGGTCTTCTGAGAAAGCACAGAAGGTTATGACTAACTTAATGCAGTATGTTGACGTATGTATCGGTAACGAAGAAGATGCAGAGAAAGTACTTGGCTTCAAGCCAGGCAACACTGATGTTACTTCCGGAGAACTGGAATTACAGGGATATGTTGACATCTTCAATCAGATGGTTGACAAGTTCAACTTCAAATATGTAATCAGCTCTTTACGTGAAAGCCATTCCGCTTCCGATAACGGCTGGTCTGCATGTATTATGGATGGAGCTACCCGTGAGTTCTATCACTCCAGAAAGTATCACGTTACACCAATCGTAGACCGTGTAGGCGGCGGAGATTCCTTCGCAGCAGGCGTTATCTGCGGTATGGCTGATAAGAAAGATTTCAAGGCTGCTCTGGAATATGCAGTAGCTGCTTCCGCATTAAAGCACACCATTCCTGGCGACTTTAACCTTGTATCCAGAGAAGATGTTGACAGCCTTGCTGGCGGTGACGGATCAGGACGTGTTCAGAGATAATCAGGCTGAACTGTTTTCGGCAGTAGATATGACTGCCTCTAACTGAACGAGGAAAGACATCGGGGGTCATTATGCATGACCCCCTTTTTTAGAATCTATGGAGGAACGATCAAGATGAGTGACAGACCATTTGATTTATTAAGCCTGGGAGAATTGCTTTTACGTCTGTCTCCGGACGGAGTGGAAAGACTGGTCCGGGGAGATTCCTTTCAGAAACAGGTTGGTGGAGCAGAGTTAAACGTTGCGGTAGGAGCGGCTCTTTTAGGACTTCATACCGGTGTGGTTACCCAGCTTCCTGCCAATGATATGGGAAATTTTGTAAAGAACAAAGTGCGTTCTTATGGAATCAGTGATGATTATTTTGTTTATGATAACAGCTCCAATGCCAGACTTGGACTTTATTATTACGAATATGGTGCATATCCGAGAAAACCCAAGGTAATTTACGACAGAAAGAACAGCTCTTTCTATAATATCAGTGAAGCCTCTTTTCCAGAGGACATGTACAAAGCAACCACCTGCTTTCATACCACCGGCATTACCCTTGCTCTGTGTGAGAATACGAGAAAGACTGCCATTGATATGATACGCAAATTCAAAGAGAGCGGCACCATCATTTCTTTTGATGTAAATTTCCGGGGTAATTTATGGACAGGAGAGGAAGCAAGAGCCTGCATCGAGCAGATCCTTCCTTTTGTGGACATTTTCTTCTGTTCGGAAGATACAGCTAGGCTGACCTTCAAAAAAGAAGGAACTGCCAAAGAAATGATGAAGAGCTTTACAAAAGATTATCCCATTTCCATCGTGGCTTCTACGCAGAGAATCGTACATAGCCCGAAGAGCCATACGTTCGGTTCCATTATTTACGATGCTGCAAGAAACGAATATTATGAGGAAGAACCATACCATAATATTGATGTTGTTGACCGGATTGGAAGCGGAGATGCTTATATAGCAGGTGCACTTTATGGCCTTTTAAGTACTGGCGGTGACTGCATGAAAGCAGTTCAGTACGGCAATGCCACTGCGGCTTTAAAGAACACCATACCAGGTGATCTTCCAACCTCTGATTTAAGTGAAGTGAATACTGTAATTCGGGAGCATAATGATAAGGGACCTCAAAGCGAGATGAGCAGGTAGGTAAATAAGATCCATTGACAGGCGGAACAGGATAATGAAAATCCTGCTCCGCCTGATTTAATATGATAGTGATCATCCTACAATGAATTTAAACCTTTAAATAAAATAACAGAATCTGAGTCATATAATAATAAATTTATAATGCATAATTGACAAAATAAAAATTATATTATATAGTTAGATTAGTTAATATGTGTAATAAAAGTTCTATAATTTATAATTTAAACGTTTAAATAACGCTGATGCTGAAAGATTCTTTATTATCTTTTAGCTATTCTTAAACATGCTAATTTAAACGATTAAATAAATAATCTGGAGGGAAAATTTTATGAGAAGGAAGAAATTATGGGGATTACTTTTTCTGACAGCGGCTGCAGTGGGAATGCTGGCCGGTTGCAGCACAAAGGCAGGAGAGACAGCCGGGGGTGCAAAAAAAGACGGAGGGCAGAAGGTTACCATCGCTGTATGGAATGAACCCAATAAGGATGAGGCGCTGAATATGTACGCCCAGGCAGAAAAGGCAACCGGGATTAAAGTGGAAGTAACGGTAATTCCGGAAAGCGACTATTCTTCCAAGCTAAATCAGATGGTTTCCACAGGGGATAATTCTGCGGACATCTATGTGATCTGGGAGAATGATATTGCCAATTTTGCCAAGGCAAAAGGAATCATTCCCATGGATGATTACCTGAAAAATTCAACCGTTAAAACAGGAGATTTTATTGACGCAGTTTCCGCACTGTCCGCTGGGCTTGGAGGTACATACGGTCTGCCGTGGTGTGCTGCGACAGAGCTTCTTTTCTATAATAAAGATATGTTTGATGCTGCCGGAATTTCTTATCCAGACAACAACTGGTCCTATGAGGATTATAAGTCTGCTGCAGAAAAGCTGACCCAAAAGGCGGCTGACGGTACAACCAAACAGTATGGCTGTACACTTCCCAATACCCAGACCTGGTGGGCGGGAATTGGCGGTGCAGGGGATCAGGTATACGATCCTTCCAAGGGCCAGATGGTCATTGGCGACGGAGCGGTATCCTTTGTCTCAGACGTAGCTGCTATGGCAAAAAACGGGGTAATGCCGGAACCATCTTCCGATACGGCAGATTTATTTGCTTCTGGTAAGGCGGCTATGAGCTGGCAGGGAAGCTGGAATATCGGAACTTATGGAAGCAGCCTTCCCTTTCAGTGGGATATTGCTACCATTCCTACAGATAAGGTGAAATACAATACCCTTCATACCGGCTTTTACAGCATTAACGCAAAAAGTAAGAACCAGGATGCCGCATTTAAGGTAATCGAATATCTGATGGGAGAAGAGGGGCAGACCATTAACTCAAAGTCCAGCGGCAATCCATCTGCCATCAAATCCATTGCTGAAAAAGGTGCATGGAAGGTGGAAAGTGCCACTACCATAAAAACTGGGATGCGATGACCGATTCGTTAAAAGCCGGGGTTTTCGGATATACCTGTCTTCCTTCCGGAGTTACCAACAATGCAGTCAGCGAATTTAACGCGGCAGTACTTGGTCAGAAGACACCCGAAGAAGCTGTAAAAAAAAAGCCGATGCCTATGCCCGGGAAACCATTGGCTACTAAAAGATAAGCCGGAAGGAACGTGTATGATAATGGAAAAAAAGAAAGCAGTAAGACGGCGAAGAAAAAAAGCTTATGAATCATTTGACAGCCTATGCTTTTTTTGTGCTCCGTGGATGGTAGGATTTGTATGCTTCACCCTGTTTCCCATTGCCTTTTTTATTTGCTGTCAGTCTGACAAACCGGAAACTGAGTGGTGTTTCCCAGTTCATAGGCCTGGCCAATTATGTAACTATGTTTCAAAGTGCCACGTTTTGGAATTCCATTGGTGTAACCTTATTTTTTCACAATTGTTATGATGGTCGTAACGACTGTATGGGCTGTAATTATGGCACTGCTGCTAAATTACAGGCAAAGGCTCAATGGTATCTTTCAGTTTTTTGTTATTTTCTACCGTCGGTTATTCCGACGGTAGCACTTGCCTATACATTCCGAACCATATTCGGAAAGGAAGCAGGGCTTTTAAACGGGATTATTTCTGCATTAGCAGGTAAGAATGTGATGGTTAACTGGCTGTACGACAGCCGTACCGTCTATGTGGCTTTGTTCTTTATCACTCTGTTTACGTACAACACAGGACAAATGATGCTGATATTCCGATCCGGGTTAAATGATGTGCCCAGAGAGCTTTATGAGGCATGTGAAATTGATGGAGCCAACCCGTTAAAAAAAAAAATTCTTTCGGATTACCCTTCCCATGATATCCCCATCATCCTGTTTAATGCGGTTATGGGTTGTATCAGTGCATTGAATGGCTCATTTGCTCTTTTATATCCACTGACTGGAGAAAATGGTGATCCAAATGGAATGTCACAGGTGCTCAGCCTTCTGATCTATAAAGAAGCATTCAGCAATATGAAGGTAGGATATGCCTGTGCCATGTCTGTCATACTGTTTCTGATTGCGTGTTGTTTCGGCATCGGTATATTTGCAATCTCAAAAAAGATTGTTTACTATGAAAATTAAAGGGGGAGAGACATGAAATCAGCTAAAACAAAAAGAAGAGCCAGCCGGATTCTGGTTTTTATAATGAAAATTCTGGTTGGGATAATCATGTTTTCTCCGATTATCTGGGTAATTACCGGTTCCTTTAAAACCTTAACAGAGTTTACTTCATCATCTGGTATTTTCCCCCAAAAAGGGACTGTAGAAAACTATAAGTATATTTTTTATCACTCCAACTATGTGCTTTATGTCAGAAATACTGTTCTTCTGATGGCGGGAACCACGGCGGGAACTTTAATTTCCTCCTCACTGGTTGCCTATCCCCTGGCCAGAATGGAGTTTCCTGGGAAAAATCTGATTTTTTCCCTGATTGTAGGAACAATGATGATTCCCAATATCGCACTCATTGTTCCCCAGTATATCATGTTTGGAAAAATTGGCTGGCTGGATTCTTTGCTTCCAATGATTGTCCCCGCATTTTTTGCCTATCCTTATAACGTATTTCTGTTCCGGCAGTTTTTTCGTTCTATCCCGAAGGAACTGGATGAGGCTGCTACCATGGATGGCTGCAGCAGAATCGGTATCTTTTTCCGTGTGCTGATACCTTTATCAAAGTCAACCTTTACCACAATTGGTGTGTTGTCCTGCGTCTTCTGGTGGAATGAACTGACCCAGCCGGTTTTTTACATAAACAGTGATAGATGGAGGACTCTGACCATTGCACTTATGACCACATTTATGTATACTTCAGGTAACGCGTTTGTAATAAACTGGCCTTCCATAATGGCTGCCTCCACGCTTATGATTCTGCCTCCCATGCTGCTTTATCTGTTTGGATCCAGATTTTTAGTGGAAGGAATTAAAACGTCCGGGCTGAAGGGCTAAACAGGGAAAAGGAAAGGAGAGAGTAGAGAATACATGACACTAAAGGAAATTGCATCAATGGCAGGAGTTTCCGTGGCAACGGTATCGTATGTTTTAAATAATACGGCACAGGTCAGTGATGAAACCAGAAAAAAGGTAGAGAAAATTATCAAGGAAACCGGTTATCGGTCCAATATCCTGGCAAAGAGCTTAAGAAGGAATGAATCCTTTCTGGTAGGAGTGATTGTAGAGGATGTAACAGTTTGGCATACAGCTTATATCATAGACGGAATCAATGAGATTGCAGAAGCAAGAGGCTATAACACTATACTGAGCAATTTAAGGCTGTTAAATAAAATTGAATCCCAGTTCGATCACATTTCCAACTATCAGAAGGATATTGATAAGGCACTGGATGTAATGATCGGAATGCAGGTGGACGGCATTATTTACGTAGGCATGCATGACCGGAAAATAAGTCATATCCTGGGCAATATTAAAACCGGTGGTTTACTGCTACTGTTACACAGACGGAGAAGGATCATCGGTTCGATATAGCAATGAAAAGACAGTTTATCATATGACAAAAATGCTCATTGAAAACGGACATAGAGAGTTTGGGGTTATTAATGGATTAAAAGAGTCAGAACCCGCCGCATTAAGGTACAATGGTTTTTTAAAAGCTTTAAACGAGGCCGGCATCACCATGAAAGAGGAGAATATAACCTGTGGGAACTGGAAGTACCGGGAAGGAAAAGAAGCTGCGAAAAAACTATTGAACAAAAATGATCACCCCACAGCTATTATGGCAATGAATGATGATATGGCAGTGGGTGTCTGTGATGCAGCAAGAGAGCTGGGACTGAAAGTACCTGATGATGTTTCTGTTACAGGCTTTGACAACTCCGATATTATTCAATACGTAACGCCAAGGATTACAACCGTGGAACGGCCATTGCAGGAGATGGGATACCGCGCTATGGAGCTGCTGCTTGAAAATGTAAGTGGAGTCAGCGTTGGAGATGTGAGCATCACACTTCCCTGCACTCTGATTGAAGGGGAGTCGGTAAAAAAACTGAATCAGGAAAATAGATAGCAGAGCGAGGAAAAGGTATGGTGGGAAATAAACTGACGGGTGCAGATTTAAAACATGTTACAATACAGGATACATTCTGGGGTAAATATATAGATCTGGTGGATGAGGTAATTCTGCCATTTCAATGGGACCTGATTAATGACCGGGTGGAGGGAGCGGAAAAAAGCTACTGCATCAGGAATTTCCGTATTGCAGCCGGGAAGGAGACAGGAGAGCATAAGGGGATGGTGTTTCAGGATACCGATGCGGCAAAATGGCTGGAGGCAGTTGCCTGTTCCCTTAATAAAAAGAGGAATGAGAGCCTTGAAGCAGCAGCGGATCAGGCCATTGATCTGATTGCTGCAGCCCAGTGTGAGGACGGATACCTAAATACGTATTATACAATTACCGGAAACAAAAGATGGTCAGACTTATTTGAAGGACATGAACTTTATACAGCTGGTCATATGATGGAGGCAGCTGTGGCGTATTTTGAGGCCACTGGGAAAAGAAAATTTCTTGATGTAATGTGTAAATTTGCAGATCATCTTTGCCTTGTTTTTGGACCGGAAGAAGGTAAAATTCATGGCTATCCGGGGCATCCGGAAGTTGAGCTGGCTCTGGTGAAATTGTACCGGGTGACGGAAAACAGAAATTATCTCTGGCTTGCGGATTATTTTGTAAGAACAAGAGGTGAGAGACCCTGCTATTTCCTAAATGAGGATTGTATTAAGAACGGGAACTATATTTTCCCTGAATTTAAAGATTTTAGTCTGGATTATAATCAGTCCCATATGCCATTGAAGGAACAGGAGACAGCAGAAGGTCATTGTGTCCGGGCTGTTTATCTTTACAGTGCAATGGCAGACCTGGCTTATGAATATCAGGACGGAGCTCTTACCAGCCAGTGTGAAACGCTGTGGGAAAATATTGTGAACAAGCGGATGTATATAACCGGCAGTATTGGATCAGCCGCCTATGGCGAACGGTTTACAGCAGACTATGACCTCCCCAATGATACCAATTATTCAGAATCCTGTGCGACGGTAGGTCTTGCCATGTTCTCCAACCGGATGTTTCATCTCACCAGAGATGGAAAATACATGGACATTGTGGAGAAGGCTCTGTATAATACTCTTCTTGCAGGAATTGCAATGGATGGAACACATTTCTTCTACGTAAATCCACTGGAGGTAGTGCCAGAAGTGGCGAAAAATCCCACATACCGGCATATAAAAACTACCAGACAGCTTTGGTTCGGAGTGGCTTGCTGCCCCCCCAATATTGCCAGAACCCTTGCTTCCCTTGGTAATTACATATACGCTTCAGATGACAGTACGATCTATGTCAACCTTTTCATACGAAGCAGAATGGAGTGTCAGCTCTCAGGCGTTGGCATCCGTGTAAGTCAGGAATGCGACTATCCTGAAAATGGAACGGTCACTCTTTCTATAAGTCCGGAAAAACCAGGAAGCCAGTTCACCCTTGCTGTACGCATTCCTTCTTACTGTAAGGGAGCGGTACTTAAAATCAATGGAAAAGAAGAGACTGGAACCCTGGAAAGAGGGTATCTTTATTTAAACCGAATATGGGAAATGGAGGATACGGTTGTTATGGAACTGAATGTCCCGTTCCGATACGTCAGATCCAACCCCAGGGTGCGCCATAATATAGGAAAAGTAAGCCTGATGAGGGGACCGGTGGTTTATTGCCTGGAAGAGGCGGATAATGGAAAATATCTATCCGGGGTGGTTGTCGATACCAGCGTAGAGCCACAGGAAGAATTTGACCACCAGCTTTTAAGAGGCACCCTGTGCGCCAGATTACAGGGAAGCTGTATTGATTATGAAAAGGCAGGGGATTCTCTATATGGAGAAGAGAGGCCGGTTTATAAACAAGCAGAGTTGAAAGCAATCCCTTATTTTTGCTGGAATAACCGGGGAGAGGGAGAGATGACTGTCTGGATGAGAGAAAAGGAATAGAAGAAAGCCTGGATCACTTTATCTGACTGATCCAGGCTTTCTTTTTAGTTTCCGCATTCCACGCTGATTTCATTAAACTTCTCAAGAATAAAGTTAATGTCCAGGCCATTTTTTTCTTCATCTGCGCAGTCTACAACGGCATTGCCCTGATGCATCATAAGAAGCCTGTTTCCGTAATCCACTGCGTAGCGCAGGTTATGAGTTACCATGATGGTTGTCAGCTGTTTCTCTTTCACGATCTTATCAGTCAGCTGCATGATAATCTCAGCCGTTTTGGGGTCAAGTGCTGCTGTGTGTTCATCAAGAATCAAAAACTCGATGGGAGTCATGGTAGACATCAAAAAGTGCCATGGCCTGTCTCTGACCTCCGGATAAAACTCCTACTTTTACGTGAAGTTTGTCTTCCAGTCCAAGACCTAATGTATGAAGCTGTTCTTTGTAATAGCCAATCCGCTGCTTATTGGTTCCCGGAAGTAAATTAAAGGGTTTTCCTTTCGTATCAGCCAGTGCCATATTTTCCAGTATGGTCATATTGGGGCAGGTTCCCATGGCAGGGTTCTGATAGACTCTACCAATGCGCCGCTGGCGGCGGTATTCAGGCATGCTGGTAATATCGGTGCCATTAATGAGTATGGATCCGCTGTCCAAAGGAATGCTGCCGCAGATCAGATTTAAAAGAGAAGTCTTTCCGGATCCGTTGCTTCCCACAACAGAAACAAACTGCTGATCCTTTATGGTTAAATCAAAATTGTGGAACAGGCACATTTCGTTGACAGTCCCATGGTTGTAATATTTATTTATGTTTTTCAGTTCAATCATGCTTTCACCTTCTTTTCCCTGCCGTTGCTCAATACCAGAATGGCCAGGAATAAAACTGATGTGATCAGTTTTAAGTCTGAAGCTTCCATACCTAAGAAAATTGCAAATGATACGCAGGCTTTGTAAATGATAGAGCCTATAATGACAGCAGTGGTTGATTTTACAAATCCGATCCGTTTAAAAAGCTTTGTACCGATGATGACATTGGCAAGCCCGATGACGATGGTTCCGGTTCCCATGCTGATTTCAAAGAAGCCTTTTTTGCTGGCAGTATACAGAACCTGCCAGAGCAGCCAGACCATTTGCAATTGCAAGGCCCACAATTTTAACCATCCCTCTGTCTTTCGCCAGGGAAGTAACAAGTGTTTCGTTATCACCAACGGCCCTTAACAGATATCCGGAGCGGGTTTTTAAGTACTGGTCTAAAATAAATTTCACAACGAAAACAATGACTGCCAGAATCACAACCACAGTAACGCCGCTTAGTGACGCCGGAAACAGCCTGTTAACCAGGCTGTTTTCAAAAATTGTGCTCACATTAAAAAATGGAACATTGGCTTTTCCGGCAACTCTTAAATTAACGGAGTACAAAGCAGTCATGACAATAATACCAGACAAAAGATCCCGCACTTTTAATTTTACATGGATAAAACCTGTGATGCACCCGGCCAGAGCTCCAATGGCAAATGCGATAAACAGGGTTGCCAGAGGATTTATACCGGCTAATATAAGTGTAACGGTAACAGCGCCTCCAAGGGGAAACGTGCCATCAACGGAAAGATCGGGAAAATCCAGAATCTTATAGGTGATGTATACGCCCAGCGCCATAATGGCATAAACCAGACCTTCTTCCAAAACGCCAAGTATAATTGACATGATTTAACTTCCTCCACTCAGTTTCTTCTTATTTTGTTCCTTTTGAAATATCAGTAAACATCTTGGCAGCAGAATCGGTCAGTTCCTTTGGTAAGGTAATACCAAGTGTATCAGCAACCTTGGAATTTCCGTAAAATGCTGCATCTTTGATTACTTCAAAATTTAATTCGCTTGCTTTTGCTTCTCCCTTTAATACCTTAGCAGCCATAACACCGGTTTGTTTTCCTAAATCCACATAATCGAGACCCATTGCTGCAAGACAGCCGATTTTTACCTGTTCCACTTCACTGCCGAATACCGGTATGTTTTTTCTTACCTGCTTTGTCAAGAATAAGTGGGAGAGAGCTGACTACGGTATTATCCGTTAAATTGTTAAGGCAGTCAACCTTTTCTAAAAGGCTGTCAGTTGCCAGGGAAATATCAGCAGTAGAAGTAACTGCGCCTTCCACGATTTCAAATCCATAATTTGCAGCAGCAGCTTTGTATTCTTTGATGGCTGTCTCTGAGTTTACTTCGCTTGTGCTGTATAAAATTCCGATTTTCTTTGCGTCTGGAAGAATCTTGCGGATCATTTCCAACTGTTTTTCTACAGGAAGCTTGTCGCTGGTGCCAGTAATTTCCCCTACCGGAGTTCCGTCTTCTTTAGCAAGAGCAGCTGCCACCGGATCAGTTACGGCTGTGAATATAACAGGAACGTTGACTTTTTTAGCTCCGCCGTAGGCAGCCTGTGCCATGGGGGTTGCAATGGCGCAGATCAGATCGGTCTTCTTTGCAAGAAAGTTGTTTACGATCTGGCTTGCTGTACCACCGTCAGCCTGTGCATTTTCATAAAGGACAGTTAAGTTCTTTCCTTCCTCAATTCCTTCTGCGGCAAGTCCCTGTAAAAAACCTTCCCGGCAGTTGTCGAGAGAGCCGTGCTCTGCAAACTGGGCGACTCCAATGGTGTAAGTTCCCGCCTCGCTTTTTGCGGTTGCTGCTGCTGTGGTTTCCTGTGTCTTTTCCGGTGCTTTGCCAGAGGCACATCCGGTGAGAGTAGCAGCAAGTGCTGCCAGTAACATGATTTTTAAAGATTTTTTCATAATAATTCCTCCTAGAATTTTATTTTTATTGATAGAATCCCTTTTGTTGCATAAAAAAAGTCCCAAGTATGTTATACACATACTTGAGACGAATCATACAATCCGCGGTGCCACTCAAATTGGCTTACTATAAGCCCTCTTTTCATATACTAACATATATGCCACATCATATAACGGTTGTGGATTCCGTCAGCCCCTACTACCTTTCGGTTCAAGGCTGCCCTCAAAAGTCCATTCAGCTATCTGCACTATACCGCACTCACACCACCGGCGGCTCTCTGAAATACTGCTGGGAAAGCTTACTCTTCTTTTTCAACGGTTTCTTTTATTAATCAATATATTAATGCGTGAAAGGATTTTTGTCAACAGGTATTTAAAAAAAATATTTATTTTCCAGGATTTGTGATAGAATAAAAAAAGATGAGGGATGAAAGGAGAATTTATGAACAGACTGTTAGTTGTGGTGGACATGCAGAAGGATTTTATAGACGGATCATTGGGAACGATAGAGGCGCAGGCGATCGTTGCCAACGTAAAAAAGAAAATCGAAGAATATCAGGCTGCAGGAGACGATGTGATCTTTACTCTTGATACTCATGAACATAATTATATGGATACCCAGGAAGGAAAGAACCTCCCAGTGCTGCACTGCGTGAAGGGGACCGCCGGCTGGGAGCTGGCTGATGTTTTAAAAGAGATACCGGGCAGACGTTTTGAGAAAAACACCTTTGCCAGTACGGCTGTGGGGGAATATGCAGTATCAGGCAATTACGAATCCATAGAGCTGATCGGCCTGTGCACCGATATCTGCGTTATTTCCAATGCCCTGTTAATCAAGGCTTTTCTTCCGGAGACTCCGGTAATTGTGGATTCTTCCTGCTGTGCGGGAGTAACACCAGAAAGCCATGAAAATGCGCTGAATTCCATGAAAATGTGCCAGGTTACCATTTTATAGCCGAAATATAAAAAAAGCAAAAAAACAGGTTATGCAGCCGTTTTTTTGCTTTTTTATTGTAATTATCTGCCCAGGCGTTCTAAGTCCTGATAGAAACCGGGGTAGGAGATATTTACGCATTCTGCACCCTTAATTTCGGTTTCCCCCTCTGCACATAATCCTGCAACAGCGAAGGTCATGGCAATTCTATGATCCAGCTTACTGTCGATCACAGCTCCGTGAAGGGGTCTGCCTCCACGGATGATCATTCCATCCTCAGTCTCTGTCACATCGGCGCCCATTGCAGAAAGATTGCGTACCATTACTTCAATGCGGTTGGATTCCTTAACCTTTAATTCCCCTGCATCTCTTATTACGGTTTCCCCCTCTGCAAAGCATGCCATGGCAGCTATGACGGGAAGTTCATCAATTAATGTGGGGATGATGGAACCACCTATTTCTGTTCCGTGAAGAGTACTGAATTTTACAAGAATATCAGCAGTCGGTTCACCGGAATCAGTATTTTTGTTAAGCAGTGTGATATCCCCACCCATATCCCGGCATACGGAAAGAATTCCGTCTCTGGTAGGATTGATTCCCACATGTTTTAAAAGTAGTTCAGAACCAGGTACTAAAAGACCTGCTGCGATGAAAAAGGCAGCAGAGGAGATATCTCCAGGCACCACGATTCTGTTTCCATACAATTCCTTTGCAGGCCGTATGGTAGCAGTTGTACCTTCTGTGGATACATCAGCACCAAAGTATTTCAGCATGATTTCAGAATGGTTTCTTGATACATAAGGTTCTGTTACTTTTGTCTCACCATCTGCATAAAGACCTGCCAGAAGTATGGCTGATTTTACCTGGGCAGAGGCTACCTTGCTGGTATAATGAATGCCGTAAAGCTTCTTTCCTGTAATAGCAAGAGGTGCACAACCATTGCCTTCCAGGCTTCTTATGTCAGCGCCCATATGTGAGAGCGGATCCATGATCCGTTTCATAGGCCGTTTTTTTATGGAGTCATCGCCGGTAAGAGTGACGTCAAAGTCCTGGGCAGCCAGGATTCCGGATATGAGGCGGGTGGTGGTTCCACTGTTTCCGCAGTCCAGTATGGTCTCTGGCTTTTAGCCCGAACAGGCCGTTTCCGTGAACGATCACAGAGTCCCCGTTATTTTCAATCCCGATTCCCATTTTCTCAAAGCAGGCAATGGTGGACAGACAGTCAGCGCCCTGGAGGAAATTGGTGATCTCAGTGGTTCCCTTCGCCAGAGAACCGAACATAATACTGCGGTGGGAAATGGATTTATCGCCAGGTATGGATAGTTCTCCCCTGAGAGGGGAGGCTTTTGTAAATTTCATAGGATACCTCTCTTAATTGGATATTAATTCATAATGATAGCGTTCCAGCTGCTTCCAGGCCTGATCCATGGTTTCCTTGTCGTAAAATGCAATGCGCAGAGTTCCTTCTCCGTGCTCCCGGTTATGGTTGATTCCGATATTCCGGATACTGATCCCTTTGGCAGCCAGGATCACAGAAAGAGTGGAAATGGCACCAACTTCATCTGCCATATCAACGGTAAAGGAATATTCAGGTGCGATGGGACCGGTTGCTTTTTCAGAAAAAGAATTCCGGTAATCCCTGGAGGTTTCAAACAGCTGGTTAATATAACTGCCATTTTTTTATTTAATTCACCCAGAATCAGATTTAAGGAATCGATGTAGCGTTCCAGAATAAGAGAAAGATTTTTATGGTTTGTCATACAGATCTGTTCCCACATTTCCGGTGATGAAGATGCGATTCTTGTAATATCCTTAAATCCTCCGGCAGCAAGACGTTTCATAAGCCCCTGCTGGTTGTCAGAGTCCTTTACTAAGTTTACCAGACTTGAGGCAACGATATGGGGCAGATGACTGATGGCAGCCGTCACAAAATCGTGTTCATGATAATCTAAAACGATGGGAATGGAGCCGATCATCTCTGCAATATGTACGAGACGATTGGTCTGCTCCTTTGATGTCTGCGCAGTTGGAGTAATGATATAGTAAGCATTTTCCAGCAAATGATCCGTAGAATTTTCATAGCCTGTTTTTTCTGAGCCTGCCATTGGGTGACCGCCCACAAACCAGGATTCCATGCCAAGGCGGATTACGGCTTCGTGGATGTCGGTTTTAGTGCTCCCCACATCGGTGACGATAGCTCCTGGTTTTAAATAGGGCTGGATTTTGCTTAGATATTCTGCATTGTATTCCACTGGCGTACAAAGGAATATAAAGTCACATTCCGAAAGCTCTTCTCCAATGCCGTCGAGAATCACATCCACGATGCCGTCTTCTCTGGCCTTGTCAAGTCTGGAACGTGTCCGCATATAAGCCATTATTTTTGTATCTGGTGCTTCACGCTTGATCCCCCCGGGCAATAGACCCACCGATCAGACCAAGCCCGATAAAGGCTATGACTTCATCATTCATTGAAAACCCTCCCTGAAAGTTTTGCGTAAGGTTGTAACTGCTCTGTCAACTGTTCAAACTGCTCAAAGGTGAGAGACTGAGGGCCATCAGATAATGCACAGGAAGGACAGGGATGAACTTCCACAATCAGACCGTCTGCACCCACTGCAAGGGCTGCCTTGGAGATGGGCTCGATGTAAGCACGTACACCAGTGGCATGACTGGGATCCACAATAATCGGAAGATGGCTCTTAGACCGGATAACGGGAATTGCGCTGATATCCAGAGTGTTTCTGGTTGCAGTTTCATATGTGCGGATTCCTCTTTCGCAAAGAACAATGTTGGGATTGCCTTCGGAAGCGATGTATTCTGCTGCATTTAACCACTCGTCAATGGTAGCGCAGAGACCTCTTTTTTAAGAGAACAGGAATTCCTGCTTTTCCTGCTTCTTTTAAAAGCTCAAAATTCTGCATGTTTCTTGCACCGATCTGGATCATATCTACGTATTTTACCGCAGTTTCCAGTGATCTTAAACTGGTCACCTCACAGACTACATTCAGTCCAGTCGCCTCTCTGGCTTCCTTCATGTATTGTAACCCTTCTTCTTCCAGACCCTGAAATGCGTAGGGGGAAGTTCTTGGCTTGTAAGCGCCTCCTCTTAAGAACTGTGCTCCGGCTTTTTTTACTGCATAGGCAGTTTCTAAAAGCATGTCATGGTTTTCAATGGCACAGGGACCGGCCATCATGGTAAGATGCCCTGGGCCGATTTTGGCATTGCCCACTGTAATAACAGAATCTTCCGGGTGAAACTTCTTATTTACTACCTTGTAGCTTTCTGTTACCGCAACGATTTTATCAACCCCATCCATCATTTCAATATTAGCACCCTGAAGTTTCGTTTTATCCCCTACAACACCTACTATGGTTACTTCCGTTCCCTCTGATAAATGAGCGGTCAGGCCGTTGGATTCAATCAAGTGCTTTACTTTACTTACAGCCTCTGCAGAAGCGTTTGGTTTCATAATTATAATCATATCCCTTTTTCCTCTTTTCTTACAAATGATTAATCCCCATTGTAATGGATAGCGGGGAAGTTGTCAACGCTTTTATACGTTAAAGTTTAACACTTTAAAGTAAATTATAAATTTAAAATTTCTCAGAGGCAATTTTCCACAGCGAAAAAGGGAAAGATCCAGACTTATTATAACAATTTTGTCTGCAGATTATAAGAAATATTAGTGAAGCCGTCAAACATGTTAAAAAAAGTTACATCAAACGTGGAAAATGCCATGTAATTTTCCAGGGAAATCATTTAATATAGAGATAAAACAAATCAATGGGGCAGTAAAGGGATAAGACAATGGAAAAATTACAATTGAACAGAACCGGGTTTCTTACGAATTACCTGATATCCGGTCCAAAAGTAACGGATTTTATCAATCATGAATCAGATGACAACCAGCTGCGTTATGAACAGCATTTAAGATCCCTCGTGGCGGACTTAAACAAATCCTGCCCCGATGGCCCGGTTATCCTTGGAGAAAACAGCAGACTTCAGATGCCATGGAAGTATTATTATCATTATGGAAACTGGTTTGTAGACGAAAGTACATTTTATTCTACATTGCAGAAAGTAGAACTGGATGCAGTGACGGGAATCGAGGTAAAAGAAGACATCACAGTGAAAGCTGTTGTATGGTCCTATGCGGCAGTAGATGTGTGGTGCAATGGGGAACTGGTTTGCCGTATGGATACCCCGGTTTATAAGCCCATTAAAAAGAAACAGATGGAGCTTCAGCTGAAAAAGGGAATCAATGAAATTTATATCAGTCTGCAGACACTTGGTGTCAGGGATACGAGAACGTTATTTGGCATTCAGATTATGGATCATATGGAAGAGATCTGTGTTGTACTGCCAGATGAGAAACATACCGATGAACTGGTACGGATGGAAAACTGGCTTGGTTCCATTTCCATTAAGAATTCCATCATGACTTTTAAGGAAAGCGCTCCAGAAGGTACTTCTTTAGCTTATGACAGCCAAAGTCCTGATTTTGCACAGGTGAAAAGCCGGAAGGAATGGCAGGAGATCAGCGGTAAAAATCAGGTGAAGCTTGATGCCGGGAAGCCAGGTGTTATTTTAGTAACTATAAAAAATGACCATGGAGTACTCACCAGAAAAGTGGAGAATATCCTGGCTCAGAAACCGGAATATGGCAAAGACAAAGACTTTGAGGAGAATAAAAAGGCTATTTTCCATAGAATTGCAGAAGCAGAAAGTCTGTCCAGAGGGGATAAATTCGGATTTTCCATCTCCAATATTCTCGCGCGAAAAGCCCTTGAAATGGACAGCGGGCGGGATAGTGAACTTCTTTTTGAGACTCTGGATCAGATTGAAAGCAGATATGACTGCTCTGATTTTCTGGTGTGCGGCATGGTCCGTTATCTAAAGAATTATCAGGTCAGTGAGGATCTGTCGAAACGTGCAAAAGAGGTTCTTTTAAACTGGCGTTACTGGATGGATCAAAAAGGATCTGACGCCATGTGCTTCTGGAGCGAAAACCATTCTCTTATGTTCTATACCTGTGCCATGAATGCAGGAGAGATGTACCCGGATGAGTATTTCCCACGGGCAGACATGACCGGCAGAGAGCTTTTTAAAATCGGAAGAGCTAAAGTGGAAGCATGGCTGGCGGATGTAGAGGAACATGGATTTGAAGAATTCTTAAGCACAGTTTATATGTGCGTTACGTTTGCAGCACTGTTAAATGTAATTGATTTTTCAGAGGAAGCCATATCAAAAAGGGCAGTTAAGATTACCGATAAACTTCTTGAAATGCTGTGCCTCCATACCTATGACGGTGTTGTAATTGCTCCTATGGGACGAGTATACAGGGAAGTGATCCATCCCTTTGAGCAGGGAGCCCAGGCGCTTATGAATTTGATCAATCCTGACGTCCCTTATTCCTACGGAGAAGGCTGGCTGGGCTTTTATTCTTGCAGCAACTATAAACTTCCAGAAGGACTAAAAGAACTTATGGAGCGTCCGGCAGATATGGATTATTCCACTGGAAATGCTCTCATAAGACTGAAGAAAACATCAGAGTACTGTATGACCTCCGTTCAGTCTCCAAGACCGGACCCGGAATTTAAACGCTGGAAAAACCTGACTCTGGATCCGGATTCCGATCCCACAACCTGCGAATACACCAAGTCTCTGAACGAACGGTTCCATGGAACCACCTGCTTTGAGCCTGGCGTATATGGCTATCAGCAGCACATGTGGTATGCAGCCCTCGATATGGAGACAGACATCTTTACAAACCACCCGGGAGGAACCTGTGATTCCTGTTCCATGAGGCCGGGGTACTGGTTCGGTAATGGAGTAATGCCTGCACTGGTTCAGGAAGGTAATTTACTGGGGGCTGTTTATCATATACCGGAGGAGCATCCCATTCATTTCACCCATGCTTATTTTCCTTCACCGAAGTTTTCCGAGACGATAATTTCCGGAAATTGGCTTTTCGGCAGTAAGGCTGGGGGCTTTGTGGCTCTTTGGTGCAGCAGTACGTTGGAACCCGTGGATGACCAGCTGTTTGAATGCGAATACCGTACCTATGGGGATGATATTGCTTACTTTTGCGTATGTGCAGGAAATCAGGAATTTAAATCCCTTGCCCAGTTTTCAGCCTATGCAGAAAATCTCCGGCCGGTATTTGATGAAACGCAACGTATTTTAACAGCAGGACCGTTGAAAGTGGGATTTACAAATAACAATGACAAAACTCAGTATATTTAGTGATGATACTCAGGCAGCGGTGGCATTTTTTGCCGCTGCCTATGAGAGTAATGAATATTTTATAAGAAATTACAGCAGATGCCGGGAACTTCTGCTGGTGGAAAAAGATCCCGAGGGAGCAGCAGAAGCCGTGATGTTTGGAATCAGGCATGCCAGACTCCTTCATTTGGATGACTTTTTGCTTCCGGTTATTTACATTGACTGGATACTGCCGGAACTGGTACAGGAATTAAAAAAGCAGGGCATACCGGAAGCTGTTATCCGGGATTCTTTCAAAGATGTTGAAATATGGATTCATTCATTTCGCAAATATCATAAGGGTCAGGTGGGACTTGACCGGATTGAGTGGGTATTCCGCTCCCTTATCGGAAAAGTACGAAGATTCGGCAGCCTGCAGTTTGAGGAAGTGACTTATGAATTTCCGTTTCTGATTTTTGAAAACAGACAATCCGGTAAGTTTCAGGCACTGGCATGTCCGGATCTGATGATTGATCAGGACGGATATATCTCAGGCACAAATGGAAGAAGAGTGAAACGTGAAACTGAAACTTTTCTGGATTTTGGAGACAGTGCCTTGACTGGATATATGGTGGATTTAGAATCAGGAATTGTCAAGATGGATGCCCCCGTTCTGTTAAATCGAAAGGAGTGGGAGCTAAAGCTTGCACCGGGAGAAAAGGCGGTTGCCGTTCATATTCCGGAAGGTTCTGATTTATCTCCTGACAGCATTGATTCTTCTTTTCATACGGCAAAGAACTATTATGAAAATCAGATTCTTGTCTGTGACAGCTGGCTGCTGGATCCCCATCTTAAGCACATCCTTCCTGAGACCAGCAAAATCATAAGCTTTATGAAACGATTTCATAAAATGCCTGTGCTGACCGGGCAGCCACAGATACTGGAGCGGGTTATGGGTTTTGATTTTACCATGGAAGCACTTGAACAATTTTCCTGCGCTACTTCCCTGCAGACTTCATTAAAGAAGTATCTTTTAGATGGTAATGAGATGTTTACCACAGCAGGTTTTATGCTATGGAGATGACAACCGGAAGGAGTACAGGGTGATGACAGAATTTTATGCCGGACTGGATGTGGGAGGAACCAATGGACGTCTAAAGGTCAGCGATCCCGCAGGTAACGTGCTGGGAGAATTTACAGCACCTGGCTGTAGTCTCAATACAGATGGAGCTGAAAAGCAGGCTGCGTTACCGGGAACTGGTAATCCCAGCTTTGAAAGAGCTGAATCTGGATTCTGGCAGCTGCCTGGGAATCTGTGTGGCAGCAAGCGGAATTGATTTTCCGGTTCATGAACGTGATTGCAGATCCTTTTTTGAAGAAATGGGATTTTTGCCTGAAAAACTGAAGGTAATCAATGACTGCGAAGTATTTCTTTATCTGACGGAATCGCCTGCTCTTGTAATCATATCCGGCACCGGTTCCGTATGCTTTGGAAGAGATGAGAACGGGATCATATACAGAACAGGAGGATATAATCACATTGTAAGCGATGAGGGAAGCGGTTTTGATCTGGGACTAAAGGTTTTAAGAGCGGTGGGCAATGATATATCCGGGCGGGTCAGGAGTCCCATTCTTACTCCTCTTTTTATTAAGTCTACCGGAATTGATACATTGGGAAAAATAGATGATTATATCAATGCCAATCTTATGGAGAAATCTCAGATCGCCAGATTTTCCCTGCTTGCCTTTCAGGCGGCAGCATTGGGAGACGAGACCGCCATAGAGATTCACCGGGAATGTGCAGACGCCTTATGGGGGCTGATCCGTGATACTGCAGCTAAAATGGAAGCAGATGGATTAGACCTCTTGTACTGGGGAAGCCTTCTTGTGAAAAATGATATTTTGCGGGAGATGGTGGATGAAAAAGTTAATAAAGGACTGCCGGGGGCGAGGACTTCCATACCATGGATTACAGCACTTGATGGGGCTCTCCAGGCTGCTGTGAAATTGCATCACAAACCCTGAAAAATCGGATTTTGTTTAAAATACAATACTTATAGCTGAATATAGCAAAAGAAGAGGGCGGCGCCCTCTTTTCTTTTATCAAAATATAGAAAAATGTCGAAAAATATTTGTGCAAATTGTACCTTTTACTTGCAATTATAAGACATTTTTAGTAAAATATTGTTATAGACTTAAATACCGAACAGGAGGAATGCTTATGAACGTGTATGGAACCAAACAAATCCGTAACGTCGCCTTACTTGGGCACGGGGGCGCCGGTAAAACTACCCTTGCTGAAGCAATGGCGTTAGTGACCGGAGCCATCAGCAGAATGGGAAAAGTTACCGATGGCAATACCATCAGCGATTATGACAAAGAAGAGATTAAGAGACAGTTCTCCATCTCCACTTCCCTGATTCCGTTGGAATATGAAGGAGAGGATGGACCGATCAAGATTAATTTACTTGATACTCCCGGTTATTTTGATTTTGTTGGTGAGGTTGAAGAGGCAATCAGCGTAGCAGATGCTGCTGTTATCGTAGTAAACTGCAAGGCAGGAATTGAAGTTGGTACGTTAAAGGCATGGGAGCTTTGTGAAAAGTACAAGCTTCCCAGACTGTTTTTTGTAACCAATATGGATGACGATCAGGCCAGCTTTCGTGAACTTCTTTTAAAGCTGGAGAAAGAATTCGGAAGAAAGATAGCTCCGTTCCACCTTCCTATCAGAGAGAACGAAAAGTTCGTAGGATTTGTGAATGTGGTGAAAATGGCTGGGCGGCGCTTCACCGTTAACAGTGATTATGTGGAATGTGAGATTCCTGAGTATAGCCAGAAGAATTTAGGAATTGCCAGAGAAGCTTTGATGGAAGCAGTTGCTGAAATCAGTGAGGAATACATGGAACGGTATTTCTCAGGCGATGAGTTTACCCTGGAAGAGATTTCTTCTGCACTTCGGGAACATGTAATACAGGGAAATATAGTTCCGGTTATGCTTGGATCCGGAATTAATGCCCAGGGTGTAAAGATGGTTTTACAGGCAATTGACAAGTATTTTCCATCACCGGAGCGTTATGAATGCATCGGTGTGGATGTTTCCACCGGAGAACGTTTTACTGCCAGATATAATGACAATGTATCTTTGTCAGCCCGGGTATTTAAGACAATCTTAGACCCGTTTATCGGCAAGTATTCTCTGATGAAGATCTGTACAGGAACATTGAAAGCGGATTCAGCCATCTATAATGTAAATAAAGATACAGAAGAAAAGCGGAAAACTTTATGTGCTAAGGGGAAAAGATGCCATCGAAGTTCCGGAATTAAAAGCCGGAGATATTGGCGCAGTATCCAAATTGAATGTGACGCAGACCGGTGATACCATAGCCCTTCGCTCCGCACCCATTGTCTATCACAAGCCTGAGATTTCCACCCCTTATACGTATATGCGTTATAAGACGAAAACAAAGGGTGACGATGATAAGGTTTCCCAATGCACTGGCTAAGTTAACGGAAGAGGATTGGACCTTAAAGGCAGTGAATGATACGGAGAACCGTCAGTCTCTTCTGTATGCAATCGGCGATCAGCAGCTGGAGGTAGTGGTCAGCAAGCTGTTAAACCGCTATAAGGTTGAGATTGAATTAAGCAAACCTAAATTTGCATTCCGTGAGACCATCCGCAAGAAAGTGGAGGTTCAGGGAAGATATAAGAAGCAGTCAGGCGGCCATGGACAGTTTGGTGATGTAAAGATGACCTTTGAGCCTTCCGGAGATTTAGAGACTCCTTATGTATTTGAAGAATCTGTATTTGGCGGAGCGGTTCCCAGGAATTATTTCCCGGCAGTGGAAAAGGGAATTGCAGAATGCGTCTTAAAAGGACCATTAGCTGCCTATCCCGTTGTGGGAATCAAGGCAACGCTGACAGACGGATCTTACCATCCGGTGGATTCCTCTGAACTTGCTTTTAAGATGGCTGCGACCCTGGCCTTTAAGGCTTTATGGATGCCAACCCGGTTCTGCTGGAACCCATCGCCTCCTTAAAAGTCACTGTGCCGGATAAATTTACCGGTGATGTTATGGGAGATTTAAACCGGAGAAGAGGACGTGTTCTTGGAATGAATTCCAATCATCATGGAAAACAGGTCATAGAGGCGGATATTCCCATGTCTGAGCTGTTTGGCTATAATACAGACCTTCGCTCTATGACAGGTGGTATCGGTACCTTTGAATATGAGTTCAGCCGTTATGAGCTGGCTCCCGGAGATGTTCAGAAGAAAGAAGTTGAGGAACGGGCTTCCAAGGTTGACCGTACGGAAGTATAAAACAGTAACCAGGGCGGATCCAATGCATGATTGGATCCGCCTTTTTGCAGCATCAGGATTCCAGTTCCAATGGCAGCAGCCGGAAGAATTGCGTATTTGCCCATTTTGTGTTAAACTGGTAACAATTCAGCAGGAGGTAAGATTTTTGGTGGAAGAGACAAAGGGCGCAAAAAAAATATTTGGCAGAATCGGAATTGGATATACAGGATTTCTCAGTGCATCAATAGTACTGCAGATTGTGTTAAGAATTGTGATTCAGGTGGTCAGTCAGAAAGGAATTTTTAATCTGTCCAGGGGCTGGTCCTTATTTACCGTTTCCCTGGCTAATTATGCAGCGGGAGGGCTGGTTTTATTTTTGATTATAAAGAATATACCTGTTACCCATAAACCGGTAAGCCGGAAACCGGAAAAGATGCTGTTGATTTATTCTTTTTTTATCTGTATCAGTGCTTTGGTTGCCGGTAACCTGGCGGGACAGCTGCTTATGAGTCTCATCAGTGCTCTGGAAGGAAAGCCTATGATGAATCCCGTTGCAGAAGTACTTAAGGGACTGAATACAGGAACGATCTTTGCAATTATGGTAGTCATGGCACCGGTCTGCGAAGAGATTCTCTTTCGAAAACTCATCATTGACCGTGTCCGCAGATATGGGGATAAGGCGGCTATATTGGTATCCGCTGTTATTTTTGGATTGTGTCATGGAAATTTTTATCAATTCTTCTATGCATTTGGGATCGGTCTTGTATTTGGCTATATTTATACCAGAACAGGAAGAATCCGCTATACCATTGGTTTTCATATGATTATTAATTTCCTTGGATCCGTTGCAGCTATTTATATTCAGAATTCCATTCCCCTTGCAGCTGTCTATGCCCTGTTTATATATGGATCTATGATCGCTGGTATTGTATTATTTTTTGTCTCAAGGGAAAAATGGATTTTCTGGCAGGGTGAGGAATCGGTATGGGGCAGGGGAGCAGGTAAAATCCTGTTTTTGAATGCTGGTATGATTATATTTTTTGTATTGTCTGCCATTTCCTTTGTTGTTGCAGAGTTTTCATAAAATCGGGTTGACACATCCTGGCAATTATGTTACATTTACACTTAGCAAAAATACTGTGATTAGGAGTAGTAAGCAGTCTGAAACATTCAGAGAGCCGGCGGCTGGTGAGAGCCGGTTGGGAAAGATTGCTGAACTGGCCTTTGAGTAGCATACTGAAGAAAGCCATGGCTTTTGTGTAGGTATAGCCGGAATCCCGACCGTTACAGCGGGCGGACAGGAGAGTCTGTCCGGTTGAGCGCATACGTTCTGTATGAAATAGAGTGGTACCACGCGGTAGATACTGCGTCTCTATAGCCGTTTTATTACGGGTGGAGGCGCTTTTTTTATGCAATCAGAATCAAATTTACCGTGACTGTCTAATAAGGAGGAATTTTGTTATGGCATCATCTTATAACCACAGTGCCATTGAGAAAAAATGGCGCGAGAATTGGGAAAAGAACCCCATTAATGTTGACGATGGAAAGAAACCAAAATATTATTGTCTGGATATGTTCCCATATCCGTCTGGCAGCGGCCTTCATGTTGGCCATTGGAGAGGTTATGTGATCTCTGATGTCTGGAGCCGTTATCAGATTTTAAAGGGACATTATGTGATTCATCCCATGGGTTGGGATGCATTTGGTCTTCCTGCAGAGAATTATGCCATTAAAATGGGCGTTCATCCAGCAAAATCAACGGCTGAGAACGTAAGTAATATTAAACGGCAGATCAATGAGATCGCGGCTGTTTACGACTGGGATATGGAAGTAAATACCACAGATCCTGGATTTTATAAGTGGACCCAGTGGATTTTTGTCCAGATGTTTAAGAAGGGTCTTGCCTATGAAAAGGAATTCCCAATTAACTGGTGTCCTTCCTGTAAAACCGGTCTTGCCAATGAGGAAGTGGTAAACGGCTGCTGCGAGCGCTGCGGAACCACAGTGACAAAGAAGAATTTAAGACAGTGGATGTTAAAAATCACTGCCTATGCAGACCGCCTTTTAAATGATTTGGATAAGCTTGACTGGCCGGAAAAGGTTAAAAAGATGCAGACTGACTGGATCGGAAAATCTTACGGTGCAGAAGTAGACTTTAAAGTAGAGGGGAAAGAAGAAGCCATTACGGTTTATACCACAAGACCTGATACCTTATACGGAGCAACCTTTATGGTTCTTGCACCTGAGCATGCCCTTGCATCTTCTCTTGCAACAGAGGAAACCAAAGCAGAAGTGGACCAGTATATCTATGACGCTTCCATGAAATCCAATGTTGACCGTCTCCAGGATAAGGAAAAAACAGGAGTATTTACCGGAAGCTATGCAATCAATCCTTTAAGCGGAGCAAAAGTTCCGATCTGGATTTCCGATTATGTACTGGGTGACTACGGAACTGGCGCAATCATGTGCGTTCCGGCTCACGATGACAGGGACTTTGAATTTGCAACCAAATTTAATATTCCCATCATTCAGGTAATTGCAAAAGATGGCAAAGAAATTGAGAATATGACTGAGGCCTATACAGACGCCAGCGGAACCATGATTAATTCCGGAGAATGGAATGGCATGGAATCAGCCGTTCTTAAAAAAGAAGCGCCTGCCATGATCGAAGCAAGAGGTCTTGGTAAGAAAACAGTAAACTTCAAACTTCGTGACTGGGTATTTTCAAGACAGCGTTACTGGGGTGAGCCGATTCCGATCATTCACTGCCCTCACTGCGGCAATGTTCCCGTGCCGGAAGATCAGCTTCCTCTTACTCTTCCGGAAGTGGAAAGCTACCAGCCGACTGGTACAGGAGAATCCCCTCTGGCAGATATTGACGAGTGGGTTAATACCACCTGCCCGGTATGCGGTGCAGCTGCAAAGAGAGAGACCAATACCATGCCTCAGTGGGCAGGATCTTCCTGGTATTTCCTCCGTTATGTAGACAGCCACAATGAGAATGAACTGGTATCCAGAGAAAAGGCAGACAAATATCTTCCTGTTGATATGTATATTGGCGGTGTGGAGCATGCAGTTCTTCATCTTCTGTATTCCCGTTTCTACACCAAGTTCTTAAATGATATCGGTGTGGTAGATTTTGACGAGCCGTTCACCAAACTGTTTAACCAGGGAATGATTACTGGTAAAAACGGAATTAAGATGAGTAAATCAAAGGGCAATGTGGTTTCACCTGATGAGCTTGTTCAGGATTATGGCTGTGATTCCCTTCGTATGTATGAACTCTTCGTAGGACCGCCGGAGTTAGATGCCGAGTGGGATGACAGGGGAATTGAAGGCGTCAGCCGTTTCTTGAACCGTTTCTATAATCTGGTATCAGATAACTGTGAAAAGGACGTGGAAGCGACCAAAGAGATGATCCGTCTCCGCAACAAACTGGTATTTGATATTGAACAGCGTTTTAACCAGTTTAACTTAAACACTGTAATATCTGGTTTTATGGAATATAACAACAAGCTGATCGAGCTTGCAAAAACAGCTGGCGGAATTGATAAAGAGACATTAAAGACCTTTGTAATTCTTCTTGCACCATTTGCTCCTCATATTGGCGAGGAACTGTGGCAGCAGCTTGGCGGCACAGACTCTGTATTCCATGCCACATGGCCGGAGTGGAGTGAGGAAGCCATGAAAGAGGATGAAATCGAAGTGGCTGTTCAGGTAAACGGTAAAACAAGAGCAGTTGTAAAACTTCCGGCGGATGTTTCAAAGGAAGATGCAATTGAGGCTGGTAAGGCATTGATTCCGGATAAGATTACCGGAACCATTGTGAAGGAAATTTATGTTCCTGGAAGAATTGTGAATATTGTTTGCAAATAGTTTAAAACATTTGAGCTTAAAGGACACTATGACTGTGAAAGTACAGTTATAGTGTCCTTGTTGGTTTTCAAATATATAAAATTCACATCTTAACCTACTTCTTTATAAATTTAATTAAGTGTGGGTTGCTACGTTGGATTCTTATAATCAATTTAGTGTTAGAGTATGATTAAACAGATTCTTTTGGAATTCTATGTATCTGTTTTTAGTATTATTTAACCGATTAATTGTCTGTATAAAAAATAAGATGCAAATTTTAGCACTTAACGTGTATAATTTTGGCACTTGGGTTGATAAAGCTCAATAATGAGTATATTCTGAATTTGAGGTAATAATTGATATTTCACATAGTAGAGCTTGTTAAAGAGAAGGGGGATTGATTCCAATGGTAATTTAATTCATAACTTCAAGTAGCAAAATAATTTAATAGTTAAAAAAAAGGGGGTTTAATATGAAACGATTAGTTAGCGCTTTACTGGTTCCGATGATTCTGATGTTTTCCACAAATGAGGTTTTTGCAACACCAATTTATAAATCACAGGAATTTAATAAAATTGAAACATCTATTTTAGCAGGGCAGGAATTTACTCAAGAACAGACTTCTCGAATTTTTTCAGAAAATATTACATTAAACAATTGTCATATAGATACATCAGCTATCGAAAAAGTTAAGGTGACGTCAAGTGGTAATGAGTATACTTTAGATTATAATGGTGTTGATGAAATAGTGCTTTTAGAAAAAAATGATAATGGAAGTGTAACCATTAAAGCCAGCGATGGAAAAAAGAGCAATGTAATTACATTTGAGCAGGACGGCAGTATTATACTTGATGGATATAAAGTGCAAATAACTGAAGTAGGAGATGATAATTCATATGCTTCAGCAAGAGGGACCATTTGGAAAGGTGAGAAGTCTCTTTCACCATTTGGTAGCTTAAAGCCTTCAAGTTATAACCACTTTTTATCTTCAGGAAAACAGAATATCTCCTTGGGTAAGTCTTTAGATAATCTAACTATTACTGCCCTATCTGCCATCATTGGTTCTCTTCACACTTATGCAGGCATTGCTATGACGTTGACTGGAATTGCTAAGAGCGTCTACGATGTTCTTGTGGAGGTGAATCCTAAAACTCAGTATTTGGGTTGTGCATATACAACTTATACAGCTGGAGCTAGCGATTATAAATATATAAATAAATTTTACGCAAATAAACAATGTAGCGGAAGATATCGTCAAGAAATTAGTTATGAACATTTTACAGTTTATTAAATAATGGTAAAATATTATTAATATAGTTAGAAGAGTTATTGCATTCCGGGGATAAATAAAATGTTTTAGCCATTGTTTCCTGGTAATATAAAAAACAAAAGAAACAACCTTTAACGTCTCCGGAATGCTAATGTTCTTTGGTATTTTGCGTTAGGCTATATTTTTTATAAGCATTTAAGTTATTAAATAGAGGTATATTTGAAGGATAATATACTGAACTATAACATTGAAATAATTATGGTAGCGATGTCCTTGGGATAATTTTGTTTTGAAAATATGAAAAAGGTAAAGAAAATATATGTTCGAGATAAAGAAAAAAAAATATAAACTAGCATATAATAATTATCAATTTTATGAGGATACTGCTTTAACTGAATTCATAGAAAGTCAGATGAAGGAAGGATATTATGTTTGTGGCATCATAGGAGATTCCTGTAATATATTAAAATTTTGTTATGATAAAACTAAAAAAATCAAATTCATGCGTTATTTATCATAAACATTTGGATGAAAAGATTGATGCAGAAATTGAAAAATTGAAAGCTGAAAAAAATGGAAATTATATGCCAGAACAATAATTATATCATATTTGGAATTCCCTCCAGTGAAGATGTTGGATTAAAATCAGATACGATAAAAAAGCAAAATAAATTACTTGGCATTCCCATAAAAAAATCTGTAGCGTTTATTTCAATATTACTTATACTTTCTGTAATCAGTCTGGTGCTGAAAATATTGTTGATAAATAATGGAAATTTATATCTGAATCAGTTAAGTATAGTGCTTTACCTTGCATTAAATATTACTTTTTTGTTTTATTTTACAGGTGATTTTCACGATATTATAAAAGGTAAAGGAATATTATCAGATGGTGTTATATATTTTACCAGCCGTACCAAACTCAAAGATATATTATTCCAGTTTGGTGACATATCTAGATTAGTCATTTTGATTGGAAGTATCTGCGTCAGTGCTGCGACTCTGATATTAGTTAAAGATGAGGTCGTAGCGATTTATATTTTTAAAATGTGGTTGATATATTTTACTATTGGTTATATATACAGGCTGCGTGTTCGAAAATCTTATTTATCTCTGTTAATAATTCAAGTTTTTCTGGCAACATTAAGTTTTTAATAAAACATTCAATTTGTAAAAAAAAGGTGCCAGGGTATGTATCCTGACACCGATTTTTTATTTCTTTCCATTTCGTTTCATCATATTTTTCGAAAGCATGCGGACGGTTTGGATCCGCTGCCGTTCAGCTGGACTCATATTATCGCCCAGTATAGAAATAAGAAGATCTGTTTCATCATCGTTAAAATGGATCCCCTTCTGATTGGCTTCCGCGGTCAGACTCATGAGCGTGGGAAAAAAGCTGGTCCTTTGGAGCAGCCTCAGCGCGTTTTGCAAATTCTGTCAGCATGGAAAGCTTCTGGGGATTCATATTTTTTAACCGTGGGTCCTGTTTCCAGTTGGAATTCATAAGTTGATATCCTTCCTTTCCTGTGAATATGTATGGAGTAAGATGGTGACAGTTGTATTTTAATTCATCTGCTGCATGGCGGACATCATCATCTGCATGGTTTCCAGCCGTGACTGCTGTTCCGGAGGCATAAAGTTCTTTAACTGATCAAAAGGCATTCTGCCAAATGGATTGTTGTTTTGGCGATGTGAATTGTTGGAACGGTTTTGTCCGTCTGACTGAGCCTGATTACGGGGCTGTGATTGTGCCTGGGCCTGAAGCGGGATCGTAGAACTTGGAACGGATTCTGAATAGGCATTTGCCATATTAAATCCCTGGAAGATGTTGATAAATAAGTCAATTAAGTCCTGCTCGGAAGGATCAGCATAAGGCTTAATGGTGTTTAACATCTCAAGGGGTGAGTTAGACCGTTCCTTTTCACCTGCAGAACAGATTCCCATAGCAGCCACTTCTCCATCTTCAAATAAGTTTATGGTGCGCTGCAGTTCGTTGAATTTAACAAAGGTGGATATCATACGTTGCTGGGGAACATTCATATAAGGCAGGGCGGCTTTCATCATATCAAGATGATTATCCCCGATACGGGAGTCTAATTCATTTGCGTGGACATTTTGTTCATTATTCATTTCATGGGATCCTTACTTTTCTTGTTGACAATATATGCGGCCGCATATATTAGTATTACAGGAGAGTGATATATATGAGAAACCGATTGATCATAGATGGAAATGCGGTTTACGAAATTGATGATGAGTGTATGAAACAAAAGCAAAACAGAAACAGCCAGGAAGGAACAGGTAACCAGTCTGCTTTTACAAGGCCGGGACAGGAAAAAGGTCAGAGCCGCAGTTAAACGGAAACAGGACCCGAACCAAAGATGGTTCGGGTCCTGCTTTATGTTTTGTTTAGCAGCAGAAGTTATTGCCACCAAATCCGTTGCCGCCGCAGCAGAACAGAAGAATGATGATCCAAATCCAACTACCACAACCATCATTTCCGCAACCGCCACAACTGTTGCCGCATCCACCACCGCAGCTGTTACCGCCGCCGCAGCAGCACAGAAGAAGGATAATCCAGATAAAACTACAACCGTTGTTATTACCACATCCTCCGTTGTTGCAATCGCATCCGCATCCACAGTTAGTTGCTGCCAGATCACTCATATTGGTTCCTCCAAAATAATTTGTTTACACTGTAAGTGTATGAATGTCAGCTTGCCACTGTTTCCTTTTTTTCTGAAAAATTTTAGATTTGATATGATTGAACTTAAAGAAATGTTGTGTATAATTAGTAACAACAGGATTAAAAGGAGCAAAAGATGGAAAAATTATATTATGAGAGACCCTATGTGAAACAGTTTGAAGCAGATGTGACTGGATGTATACCAGATAAAGATGGCAAATATCTTGTTCAGTTAAGCAGGACAGCCTTTTACCCCGAGGGTGGAGGGCAGCCGGCGGATACAGGCACATTGGGAGACGCCCGTGTTTTGGATGTCAGAGAGCGTCCGGAGGGAATCGTTCATATTACGGACAGACCTCTTCTTAAAAACACGGTTGTGACCGGTATTTTAGATTGGGAGAGAAGATTCAGCCATATGCAGAATCATTCCGGAGAACATTTATTTTCAGGCGTGGTACATAAGTATTACGGTTACGATAATGTAGGGTTTCATATGGGGAAAGATGAGGTCACCGTTGATTTTAACGGGATATTGACTCTGGAACAGACAGAAGAAGTGGAAGCTGAAGTGAATGAACTGATCTGGCAGAATATACCGGTTTTAGAGACTTATCCGTCAAAGGAAGAGCTGAATGCATTGAATTACAGAAGTAAGAAGGAATTAAGCGGTCAGGTACGGATTATTGAATTCCCCGGAGCAGATATATGTGCCTGCTGCGGAACCCATGTGATGACTGCAGGAGAGATTGGAATTTTAAAAGTCACCGGCCTGATACGATATAAAGGCGGCGTGAGAATATCCCTGCTGTGCGGCAGAGAGGCATTTCTTGATTACCGCAGAAAATTAAAAGCTGTCCAGGGAATCTCCGTGTTATTATCAGCAAAACCCGACAGTGTACTGGAGACAGTCACAAAGCTAAAAGAGGACGGAGCGAAAAAGGATGGTGATGTAAGCCGTCTCACCAGAGAGCTGCTTACATATAAAACGGCACAATATCCTGTTAGCGGCGATCCACTGCTGGTCTTTGAAGAGCATCTTTTGCCAGCACAGCTCAGACAATTTGCCACCATGCTTTATGAGGAGAAGAAGGGGAACGTTGTATTGGTATGTTCCGGGGAAGATGGCCTGTATCAGTATGCAGCAGGCAGCAGTGATATGGATATGCGGGAATTCAGCCGCCAGTTAAATGAGAAATTAAATGGCCGTGGCGGAGGGAATGCCCTGCTGGCACAGGGAACTTTCCAGACATCGTTACAGGAGATTCAAAAAGTGTTTCAGGAAGAGATCCAGAGGAGGATTTAATGGAATTAAATGACAGCACAATAAAAAAATTACGATGGTTAATTATATTTACTGTGATTGCCGTAGTAGCTGGTATTAATTATAGAAGTTTATTTGCCCTGATTGTCAGGGCGGTGGGGATTATAACTCCCTTCTTATTAGGTGGAGTTATGGCATTTGTATTAAATGTTCCCATGCGGGCGATTGAACGAATTCTGCCGGTAAAAAAAGAAAGTCAGTTTCGCCGTCCTTTAAGCCTGGTCCTCACTTTCGTGTTTGTAATCGGAATTTTGCTTGTGGTTACTTTTGTAGTCATGCCACAGCTGTTTGATACAGTTTTAAGTCTGCAGTACAGCTTACCTGTTTTTTTCAATGATGTAAAGCAGGGAGCAGAGAAGCTGTTTTCCCAATATCCGGAGATTACAGATTATATTAATAGTATTCAGATTGACTGGAAATCCTATCTTGAGAATATTGTCCAGTTTTTATCTGTTGGTGCCGGAACAGTGCTGTCCTCTACTTTAGCCGCAGCTTTAAATATTATAAGCGGAGTGACAACCTTTGCAATTGGTGTGGTATTTGCAGTTTACATTCTTTTGCAGAAGGAAAATTTATCAAGACAGATAAAGAAGTTTATGAAAGCGTTTCTGCCAGATCATGTTTCTAACAGAATTTTAGAGGTATTAAGTCTTACCAGCCGTACATTTTCCAATTTTCTGACTGGACAGTGTGTGGAGGCAGTAATACTGGGAAGCATGTTCTTTCTCACATTATCCATATTACGCCTTCCGTATGCACTTCTTATTGGAGTCCTGATCGCATTTACCGCTTTGATTCCTATGTTTGGGGCATTAATCGGCTGTGCAATCGGAGCCTTTTTAATGCTGATGGTGAAGCCCTTTGATGCAGCTTTGTTTCTCATCATCTTCTTCGTTCTTCAACAGATCGAAGGAAACTTAATTTATCCCCACGTGGTTGGCAATTCAGTGGGACTTCCGGCTATCTGGGTTCTGGTAGCGGTGACCATTGGCGGCAGTGCCATGGGAATCGCCGGTATGCTGATATTTATTCCGCTTTGTTCCGTTCTCTATGCGATTTTAAGAGAAACTGTGAACAAAAGAATTTGGGCGAAAGAACGGGCAAAACGTAAAAAAACAGTAAAACAATAAAAAAAGGATTCCCTGAATGAAAACCATCGGGGAATCCTTTTTTCCTTAATCTAGGTTTGCGTGATAAACCGTACCGGAGCTGTGAATGTCAATCGCACTTAAGTTAAACTGATCTTCAAAGATCTGAATCTTGTACTCAAAAAATATATCATCTGTTTTTTTAGACATGAACACATAAGCTCCCGGTTCCTTGTCTTCAATCTCATCACAGATCTCATCGTAAATGTCCTGTCCGCTTACTGGACCTTCATACCCGGTATTACCAATGGCATCTTCAATTGCCTGATAAAATTCTTCCATAATAAAATACCTCATTTCTGGTTCGTATTGTACATCTGCTATTATAAGCAATCTTTTCCAATGTCGCAAGAATTACTTGAATCTTATTTAAGAGGGTGTATAATAGGACAGGAATAAAAGGGAGGTAATGGAAATGGATTTATTATATAGACCCAGAAGACTTAGAACATCTGAGACTTTAAGAACAATGGTGCGGGAGACCAGAGTTTCCAGACAGGCTCTTGTTTATCCCCTGTTCGCCGTGGATGGAGAAGGTATCGTAGAAGAAATTCCTTCTATGGAGGGACAATATCGATATAGTGTAGACCGGCTTTGTGTAATTCTTGATAAACTGACTACAGCCGGAATTAATAAGGTAATTTTGTTTGGCATACCAGCACATAAAGACAGCTGCGGCAGCCAGGCCTACGATGAGAATGGAATTGTGCAGCGCGCTGTCCGTTACATCAGGGAATTTTATCCGGCAGTATATATCATAACGGATGTGTGTATGTGTGAATATACTTCTCATGGTCACTGCGGGATATTAGATGGAGAGTATGTGGATAATGATCAGACTCTTGAGTATTTAAACCGCATTGCAGTCTCACATGTAAAAGCAGGCGCTCATATGGTCGCTCCTTCTGATATGATGGATGGAAGGATTCAAACCATGAGACAGGCGCTTGATGAAGCTGGATTTGTGAATGTACCAATAATGGCTTATTCCGCAAAATATGCGTCTGCCTTTTACGGTCCGTTTCGGGAGGCTGCCGGATCTGCACCTGCTTTTGGAGACCGCAAGAGCTATCAGATGGATTACCATAACAGGAAAGAAGCATTAAAGGAAGTTGAGCTTGACGTAGCAGAAGGGGCAGATATTGTTATGGTAAAACCAGCTCTTTCCTATCTGGATATCATACGTGAGGTATCAGACAGCACTAAAGTGCCTGTGGCAGCCTACAGTGTAAGCGGAGAGTATTCCATGATTAAGGCTGCAGCAAAAGCCGGCTTTATGGATGAGGAAAAAACTGTTTGTGAATCAGCCGTCAGTATCTTCCGTGCAGGAGCAGATATTCTGATCACATATTTTGCCATAGATCTTGCCCGCTATATGGACGAAGGAAATCGGATAGTACGTGATTTTGGCAGGAGAGGTTACAGCCCCTTTTCCTGCCGTATTCTTTTAATATCATCAAGAAGCAGGGCCGAGATGCGAAGACCGCCTCTTCCTGTGCCTAAATCAATATCAGGCTTATTGGCTCCGTGAAAATCAGAGCCGCCGGTAGGAAAAAGCTGGTATTTTTTTGCAAGCTTTTTTAATTTGCCGCTATCATATTGATTATTGGAAGAGTGATAGACTTCAAGACCATGGAGACCCATCTCCTTTAAATAGGAAACAAGCTCTTCTGTTTTTTTGTCTCCCAGGTGATACAGGTATGGATGGGCAAGGACAGGGGATGCGTTGCAGTCTAGAAGTATTTTCATGGCATGCTCCGGAGTAATCTTCTCTTTTCTCGGGCAGTACGGTCCGCTGTAGCTTAAATATTTTTTAAATGCCTGATCCATATTCGTGACATAGCCCTTTTCTAACAGAACCCGGGCGAAATGTGCACGGGTAATAACTGTATCGGGATTACCGGCCTGTACCTCAGAAAGTGTGATGTCAATACCGGCATTTTGAAAACGGTGAATCATCTCCGTATTCCTCATCATGCGGATGTCTTTTAACGTGTCAGTTTCAGTGATAAATTTTTTATCAGCCGGATCGACATAAAGCCCTAAAATGTGAATTTCTTCACCCAGATAGACGCAGGAGAGTTCAATGCCGGGAATCACTTCCAAAGGCAGACTTTTTGCTGCCTCCAAAGCTTCCGGAATGCCTTCGATTGTATCGTGGTCTGTAAGCGCAATTGCCGAAAGCCCTTTTTGCGCCGCCAGTTCTACAACTCTGGCAGGTGTTAAGGTGCCGTCAGAAGCGTTTGAATGAACGTGAAGATCAATAAAATTCATAGGTACCTCCGAAATGAAATAGTTTATTAATACTATAGTAACATGTTTTTTTAGTTCTGTAAAATGTAGAATTTTCGCGAAAAATAATTAAGAAAATTCATAAAAACGTAATAGCATTTCCCACAAAGTATGGTATACTACTCAGTGTAATGCTACATAATCATGTAAAAAGGTGAAGTAAATGAGTCAGGATGATAACAGACAAAGAAGCGGTGGAAGAACCCATTCCTCCCAGAACGGAAGCAAAAGAAATACGCCCAATTCAGGCAGAAGGACAAGCCAGTCTTACAGAGGAGGAAACTCCTATCAGCAAAGACGCGGTAAGAAGAGAAGAAGAGGACCGCAGTACGGAATTACGAAGATTTTACTGGCGGCTGTTTTCGCTGTTGCCTCCGTTATCAGTGTTATGGCTGCTGTTAAGTATATTGGGGGTCATAAGACAAAGGAGACCGATGTGAACTCTACGAAAGTCTCTGAGACCCAGTTAAAAAAAGAGGTGCATGTAGACGGAGTTTCCATTACAGGTCTGTCAAAGACGGAAGCTAAAAAAGCAATTGACCAGTCCATAGGCTGGGGAATGAAAGTTACTTATGAGAGTGAAACATACGAACTGAAGAATTTTTTAGATGACAGGATTGATACCCTGCTTAATGAAATTTACAGTAAGGATACAAAAGAGGAATATACCATCGATACAGATGGTTTGGATAATGAAGTAGAGACTGAGGTGAAAGCCATTGCTGGAAAGTGGGATGTACCCGCCAAGAATGGTTCAATCTCAGGATTTGACAAAGCCACAGGAAAGTTTGTTTACGCTGGTGAAAAAAAGGGAATTGCAATTGACCAGGACAAGCTGACTGCCGATATTCTGGCACAGATTAAGGCAAAGAATTATAAGGGTTCCATTGCTGCACAGGCTACAGAGACAGCTCCTAAGATTACGGAAGAGCAGGCAAAGGCTCTTTATAAAGTAATTGGAACTTACACAACAACAACAACGACTAACAGCGACAGGAATAAGAATATTGAGCTTGCCTCCACTGCGCTTAATGGAATGATTCTGCAGCCGGGAGAGGAATTCTCCTTTAATAAGGCAACTGGTGAGCGTTCCTCTGCAAAGGGATATCGTCCGGCAGGAGCTTATTTAAACGGAGTCCTGATTGAAGAGCCCGGTGGCGGTGTATGCCAGGTTTCTTCCACCCTGTATAATGCAGTTGTTTTTGCAGGACTGACAACCACAGAGCGCCATGCCCACAGTTATGAACCCAGTTATGTGACTCCGGGTGAGGATGCCATGGTAAGCTTTGGTGGACCAGACATGAAGTTTGTTAATAACTCTTCCAGTGCCATTGCCATCAGAACCAGTTTTGCTGATCGCAAGCTTAAGATTTCTATTATAGGTATCCCGATACTGGAAGATGGTGTTACATTGTCAATGACTTCCAACAAGACAGCAGAGTTAGATGCTCCGGCACCAATTTATGAAGAGGATCAGACCATGCAGCCAGGGGAAGAAAAAGTGATTAAGCAGGAGACAAAGGGAAGCCGTTGGGTAACCAATCTGGTGACTAAGAAGAACGGTACTGTGGTAAGTGATGAATTCTTCCATAACAGCACCTATCGCGGCAAGCCAGCTACAGTAAAACGGAATACAACCGGTGTTGTGGTACCTGCAACAGAACCTTCCCAGACTGTACCGGAGAACCATCAGGGGAATGCTCCCACTCAGACGTTACCAGGCAGCGGTCCGGGAACGAATGCAGGTGAGACCCCGCCCACTACAGCAGCGGAAACCCAGAACACTCCGGCAACTCAGGCTGAGACGGAAGGAACAACCGCGGAAATACCCAAACTATCATACAGCCAAATCCCATGAGTCAATAGTATTAACAACCCAAAAAGACAGCATCAGACACATATTTCAGGTCTGGTACTGTCTTTTTTTAAATTGTTTTGAAAATAATACTTTAATTTCCAGTTTTAATATTTGCTTTTTGTTGAATAATTGTTATAATAATGTCAGGTCACTTTCCCCTAAGGGGAACCAAATTATACAAATATTCACATTTGCAGGAGGAAATCAAGAATGGCAAGAAAAATGAAAACCATGGATGGAAACCATGCAGCAGCTCATGCATCCTATGCATTTACTGATGTAGCGGCAATCTATCCTATTACACCGTCTTCACCTATGGCAGAAGCTACAGATGAGTGGTCTACAGACGGAAGAACTAATATTTTTGGCCAGACAGTGCACATTACTGAGATGCAGTCTGAGGCAGGTGCCGCAGGTGCGGTTCACGGTTCCTTGGCAGCAGGTGCTCTGACCACCACCTATACAGCTTCCCAGGGTCTGTTACTCATGATCCCTAATCTTTATAAAATTGCCGGCGAGCAGTTACCAGGTGTAATCAATGTATCTGCACGTGCTATCGCAAGCCATGCCTTATCAATCTTTGGTGACCACTCTGATGTTTATGCCTGTCGTCAGACCGGTTGTGCAATGTTATGCGAATCCAGCGTACAGGAAGTTATGGACTTAACTCCGGTTGCTCATATGGCAGCTCTTGAAGGTAAAGTACCATTTATTAACTTCTTTGATGGTTTCCGTACTTCTCACGAGATCCAGAAGATCGAAACATGGGATTATGAAGATTTAAAAGAGATGGTAAATATGGATTCAGTTGATGAGTTCCGCCGTCACGCATTAAATCCGAATCACCCATGTCTGAGAGGTTCTGCTCAGAACCCTGATATTTTCTTCCAGGCAAGAGAAGCATGCAACCCATATTATGATGCACTGCCTGCAATTGTTCAGAAATATATGGATAAGGTAAATGCAAAGATCGGTACAGATTACAAACTTTTCAATTACTACGGAGCTGCTGATGCAGATCATGTAATTGTTTCCATGGGTTCTGTAAACGATACCATTGAAGAGACTCTTGACTATTTAGTTGCAGCTGGCCATAAGGTTGGTGTGATTAAAGTTCGTCTTTACAGACCATTCAGCGCACAGGCTCTGATCGATGCGATTCCTGATACTGTTAAGACTATTTCTGTTTTAGACAGAACCAAAGAACCAGGCTCCTTAGGCGAACCATTATACTTAGATATTGTTGCAGCTTTAAAGGGAACAAAGTTTGATCAGGTTAAGATTCTTACAGGACGTTATGGCCTTGGTTCCAAAGACACTACCCCAACTCAGATCGTAGCTGTTTACGAGAACAAGACAAAAACTCCATTTACTATCGGTATCGTGGATGATGTAACTCACCTTTCTCTTGAGACAGGAGATGATATCATCACAACTCCAGAAGGAACTTCTAACTGTAAGTTCTGGGGGCTTGGTGCTGACGGTACTGTAGGTGCCAATAAGAACTCCATTAAGATTATCGGTGATAATACAGATATGTATGCTCAGGCTTACTTCGACTATGATTCCAAGAAGTCCGGCGGTATCACTATGTCTCATTTACGTTTTGGCCATAAGCCGATTAAATCCACTTATTTAATCCGCAAAGCTAATTTCGTAGCATGCCACAATCCTTCCTATATCCGTAAGTACAACATGGTACAGGAACTGGTTGACGGCGGTGTATTCTTATTAAACTGCCCATGGGATCAGGAAGGTCTTGAAAAGCACTTACCAGGACAGGTTAAGAAGTATATTGCTGATCATAACATTAAGTTCTATACCATCGACGGTGTGAAGATCGGTATCGAAACTGGTATGGGCGCAACCCGTATCAACACAATTCTTCAGTCTGCATTCTTTGAACTGACAGGAATCATTCCTGCAGAAAAAGCAAACGAGCTTATGAAAGCTGCTGCTAAAGCAACTTACGGCCGTAAGGGTGAAGAGATCGTTCAGAAGAACTGGGCAGCAATTGATGCCGGTGCAAAGGGCGTTGTTAAAGTTGAAGTTCCGGAAAGCTGGAAAAACGGCGAAGACGAAGGTCTTGATTATAAGAAGATCAAAGAAGGAAGACAGGATGTTGTTGACTTCGTTAACAACGTTCAGACAAAAGTTAACGCTCAGGACGGTAATTCCTTACCAGTATCTGCATTCGTTGATTATGTTGACGGTTCTACACCTTCCGGATCTGCTGCTTACGAGAAACGTGGTATTGCAGTAACCATTCCTCAGTGGAATCCAGACAACTGTATTCAGTGTAATTTCTGTTCTTATGTATGTCCTCATGCTGTTATCCGTCCTGTTGCTTTAACAGAGGAAGAGGCTGCTAAGAGACCAGAGAGCATGAAAGTTCTTCCTATGACCGGAATGCCAGGATATCAGTTCGCAATCACTGTATCTGCATTTGACTGTACCGGCTGCGGATCCTGTGCAAATGTTTGTCCTGGAAAGAAGGGCGAAAAAGCTCTTACTATGGAAAACATGGAAGCTAACTGCGACGTAACACAGGAAAGATTTGAATATGGTCAGACTCTGCCAATTAAGCAGGAAGTTATTGATAAATTCAAAGAAGCAACTGTTAAGGGAAGCCAGTTTAAACAGCCTCTTCTTGAGTACTCAGGAGCATGCGCAGGCTGCGGCGAGACACCTTATGCTAAATTAATCACTCAGTTATTCGGTGACAGAATGTACATTGCAAACGCAACTGGATGTTCTTCCATCTGGGGTAACTCCTCACCTTCTACACCATATACCGTAAATGCCAAGGGACAGGGTCCTGCATGGGCAAACTCCTTATTTGAGGATAATGCTGAGTTCGGTTACGGTATGCTTTTAGCTCAGAATGCAATCAGAGAAGGCTTAAAGAGCAAAGTAGAAGAAATCGCTAATTCCGATAAAGCATCTGATGAAGTAAAAGCAGCATGCAAAGAGTATTTAGATACCTTCAGCATCGGCGTTACCAACGGTTCTGCATCCGACAAACTGGTTGCAGCATTAGATGGTGTTGATTGCGAATTAGCAAAAGCTGTAGTAAAAAATAAAGATTTCCTTGGTAAGAAGTCTCAGTGGATCTTTGGTGGTGACGGCTGGGCATATGATATCGGTTTCGGCGGTGTTGACCACGTTCTTGCTAGTGGTAAGGACATCAACATCATGGTATTCGATACAGAGATCTATTCCAATACAGGCGGTCAGTCTTCCAAGGCTACCAAGACTGGTGCAGTAGCACAGTTCGCAGCTGGCGGAAAAGATACCAAGAAGAAAGATCTTGCAAGCATTGCTATGAGCTATGGTTATGTATACGTTGCTCAGATCGCTATGGGTGCTGATTACAATCAGACTGTTAAAGCAATTGCAGAGGCAGAAGCTTATCCAGGTCCATCCTTAATTATCGCATACGCTCCATGTATCAGCCATGGTATCAAGAAGGGTATGTCAAAGGCACAGACAGAAGAGAAGCTTGCTGTAGAGTGCGGATACTGGAATAACTTCCGTTTCAATCCTTCTGCTGAGAAGAAATTCTCCTTAGACAGCAAGGCTCCTGCACTGGAAGGATATCAGGAATTCTTAAAGGGTGAAGTTCGTTACGCATCCTTAGCAATGAAGAATCCGGAAAGAGCAGCTGAATTATTCGGTAAGAATGAGGAAGATGCAAAAGCGAGATATGAATATCTTCAGAAGCTGGTTACTTTATACGGCAATGAATAATTAGAATATTGATATAGAGAGGTGCACCTGGTCAGAAGACTGGGTGCACCTTTTTTCTGTAATCTGCCCATACTTTATATAATCCATAAAATTTGATAATTCCTATCTGACAGGCACTGAGGATTGTTCGTGGAATAAACTTACTATATAACGATAATAAAGAGGGATTTTATGGGTATTATTTATTATATGCAAAATGACACCAATCAAAATCAACCTCCTGACTCCAATCAGGAAGTCAATACTACACCATCAGATACCCCGTCTAATGTACCCGCTCCGGATCTTAGTGAGGATTATCCATTGAAACGAAATCCCAGTGAAAATTCGGATACTGACGAACATTGGACTTCCGTAATCACCGTGTTTCCCAAGCCAATTATACCATGCTATTTTGTAATACCAGTGAATACGGACTGGTACGATTCTTAAATGCCGCTGCAGGCTACGATCCATTTCAGATCTATATTAACAAGCAGCTTGCGGTAAATGGACTGGATAACGGGGACATGAGCCAATACGGAAGAGTTTCGGCCAAGACGCAGACTGTGACCGTTCAAGGGGAGAATGGATACGTATATTTAGAGAAAAAGATTGATGTCCCACTGGGGCAGGCAATGACGGTGGCAGTGTTCAACTCAGATACCGGTCTTGAAATAATGGAGATCATGGATATGTACTGCAACGGTGGAATTAACACCGGGTGCTTTCGGGTCTGCAATTTATCAATTACAAATCGAAAAGTGAACGTATTTTTAAATGGAGGAGTACTTACATTTAAGGAGGTGGACTATAAAGAAGTAACCGCCTTTAAATACCAAAAGGTGGGTTTCTACCTGGTTTCGGTAATGAGCAGCAATGCCCAGACCGAAAATATTCTGCTTTCTTCTAATCTTTACATCAGAGGAAATGCCTCTTATACATTATATGTATTTAATTGGAGCAATACTATGAATGCGATTCGGATCCTGATTGTTGAAGACAGAAGAAATTATTAAATAATGCCGCCTCCGGTTGACAGATCGGAGGCGATCTGCTATATTAAGTGTATTAAATGTGTTGGTACAGTTAAGAAAGAGGTGAATTATGATTCTGCTTGATTATAAAGATCGCAGACCTATCTATGAACAGATAGTGGAAAAATTAAAAGACCTTATGATTTGCGGAGTATTGGATCAGGATAGCCAGCTGCCTTCAGTCAGAAGTCTGGCTACAGACTTATCCATCAATCCCAATACCATACAGAGAGCTTATATGGAGCTTGAGAGGAGAGGTTTTATTTATTCTGTGAAAGGAAGAGGCAGTTTTGTTGCAGATACCAGCTCTATCCGTGCTCTTAAAACCAGTGAATTAAAGAATAAGCTGGGGGACTGGGTGGAAGAGGCAAAGCGGGCTGGAATAAAAGAGGATAAAGCCCATTCGTGGCTGGCAGAGGAATGGATTTATGAAGAAAACGGATCAGGGGGAGGAGTGAAAGAATGATTAAGGCAGAAAATTTGACAAAACAATTTGACAATATCATGGCACTGGACCATGTAAGTGCTGAGATAAAGGACGGGAATGTATTTGGTCTTATCGGTACCAATGGCGCTGGCAAGAGCACTTTTTTAAGGCTTCTTAGCGGAATTTTAAAACCAGATGAGGGAACTGTGACCATAGATGGAGAGTCTGTCTTTGAAAATGAGAATGTAAAGAAGAGATTTTTCTATATTTCAGATGATCAGTATTATTTTAATAATGCCACTCCCCGGGATATGATGGAATTTTATAGTAAAGTTTATCCGGAATTTGACCGGAAGCGATTTGAAAGTCTGATCGGTAATTTTGGGTTGGAAATGAGGAGAAAGGTACATACCTTTTCAAAGGGTATGAAGAAGCAGCTGTCAGTAGCCTGCGGCATCAGTGCCAATACAGATTATTTATTCTGTGATGAGACGTTTGACGGTCTGGATCCGGTTATGCGCCAGGCAGTAAAAAGTATTTTTGCCAATGATATGGCGGAAAGAAATCTAACTCCCATTATCGCCTCTCACAATTTAAGGGAGCTGGAAGACATATGTGACCATGTAGGACTGCTCCATAGAGGAGGCATACTGCTTTCAAAGGATTTAGATGATTTAAAGCTGAATATTCACAAGGTTCAGTGTGTGTTAAAAGATGGTATGACAGAGGCAGACCTGGTAAACTTAGACCGGATTAAGACGGAGACGAGAGGAAAGCTGTATACCATGACAGTGCGGGGAACAAAGGAAGAGGTTGTTGGAATGATGGAATCCTTCCAGCCTGTCTTTTATGAGATTATTCCCTTATCGCTGGAAGAAATATTTATAAGTGAAACGGAGGTGGCAGGATATGACATCAAAAAGCTTATTTTTTAAACTGATACAGGAAGATGGTAAGCGCAGACTTTGGGCGGTGACTCTTGCTTTTCTGATGTTTTTCTTCTCACTCCCTGTTACCATAGCTATGGTAATTGGAGAATTTTTGAAACGGGAGGATACTATAGCCAGTATTCATTCTCAACTAAGGCATTTAATGGGATTTGAGAATGGTTTTATCACCTTTTTGATGATTGCTTTATCCATTGTGATGGGAGTTACAAGTTTTTCCTATCTTCACTCCAGACAAAAGGTTGACTTCTATCATGGAATTCCAGTAAACAGAAAACACTTATTCTGGGCCAATTATCTGAATGGTATACTGATTGTGGCAGTTGTATATGGGGTTAATTTAATTCTTACCCTGGGCGTTACTACGGCATATGGTATATCACCTTCTGTACTTATGGGTACAGTTGTTTCAGGATATCTGCTTTTTCTGCTTCATTATGCTATGATCTACGCTGTTACAGTGCTGGCGATGATTATGACGGGAAGCGTGATTGTAGGTATATTTGGCACAGCAGTTTTCGAAGGTTATTTTACAATTTTACTGATTATTTTACAGGGATGTTATGGACACTTTTTTCATACCAGCTATAGAAGCGGAGAAGAACTGTTCCGCCCGTTTCTTGTAAAATCTTCTCCATACGCCATATTTATTTATAATGTTGCACTTGATAATGGCGGGAGACTGGGAGCTGAATTAGTTTCTCAGATTATAATTGTATCTGTCTTGTTTGTAATATTCACCTTCCTTTGTCTGTTTTTATATAAAAAAAGGGGTTCTGAGTCCGCAAAAAAGGCGATGGCATTTAAAATCAGTATGCCGATAATCCGGATTCCCATTGTTGTTTTATCTTCCCTATCCGGATGCTTTATTTTCTGGACCATCCGCTCTGATATGGGGTGGGCGGTATTTGGTTTGCTTTGTGGTATGTTTCTATCTCATTGTGTCATTGAAATCATTTACCACTTTGACTTTAGAAAACTATTTTCAAACTGGAAGCAGATGATTGCGTCAGCTCTTGTGGCGGCGGTGATATTTAGCAGCTTTCAAATGGACCTGTTTGGATATGACAGTTATATACCTTCGGAAAATTCCATAGATTCCATGGCGATATCCTTAAATAATGATAACAATTGGGTTTCATATGGAGATGCAGTTTGGGATAACATAGATGATTATCGCTGGCAGTATCAAAATGGAGATGATTATATCTTCAGCCATATGAAGCTGGAGAATAAAGCACTGGCACTGTCTATGGTTAAAAGGCAGTTGAATACAACAGGGGCAAAAATTGGGATCGATTTTCTGATAACGATTGGAAAGAATCAGACAGAAACTGCGATTTCTCTGTAAAATATACCCTTAAGAATGGAAAAAATGTATATCGCAGCTATTCCCTGAAAAATTCAGAGGTAAAAGAGGAACTGTCCCAGCTATACGAAGATCAGGACTTCATTCAGGGAGTATATCCTATTTTCAGTCAGACAACTGAGAATACATCAGCAGTGAGAGTCAGCAGAGGATCACAGTCAAGTATTATAAGTCGTGACAAAAATGGTACAGATAAGGCTATGACGGAAAAACTCCTTCTTGCATATCAGACAGATCTAAGTCAGTTGAAAGTTGAGACTATGAGCAAAGAAAATCCCATAGCTTCCATTCAGTTTATGACAAAGATTCAGGCTGAAGCAGATAGTAAGAGAGAGGTAAATCAGGAATTCCTGGCAGTATAGTGATCTGACTTCCAGAGGATATTACCCAATCTATCCTTCCTTTACGAATACTATGAATTTATTAAGAGAATGCCAGCTGGATGTAGATAGCTGGAATTCCTATAACGAAATAAAAGAAATCACCTTTGATTTAAGCCGGTTATCCAAATATGATACGGAAGCTTATGAAAGCAGCAGTTCTCAATACTATACCGTTTCAGACCCGCAGCTGATTGCTCAGATTATGAGTCAGGCCGCGATTGATGAATATGCAGGCATGAACCCGTTTGGTATCTGGAATACAGAACGTATCAGTTTTTCTGCTGTCAGCAGTGCATTGGGCAATCGCAGTGAGATTCAGTATATCATACCTTTAAAACAGCTTCCTGATTCTGTAAGAGAAGCGCTAAAGCCATAAACAGGAACTGTGATAACAGTCTTTCATTGACTTTTTCTTCCAATAAAGTTACAATGGTAGGAGCAAAAGTCAAAGGAGGAATCACGGATGGCATTTTTTGAAGAGCTGGGAAAGACACTTAGTGATACCGGCAAAGAGGTTGCAACGAAGGCGAAAGCATTGACTGAGACAATACAGCTAAAGACACAGATCGGTGCAGAGAAAACCAAGCTGGAAGAAGCTTATGCAGTCATTGGAAAACTGTATTATGATGACAACAGTGAGCCTAAGGAAGCTTATACCAAAGCTTATGAAGCTGTCAGAGCCAGCCGGGCAAGAATTGCCGCCCTGGAGATTGAATTGACCCAAAGCGAAGGCAGCCGTATCTGTGCGGAATGCGGAGCAAAGGTCCCCAAAAGCTCTCTTTTTTGCGGCAAGTGCGGGGCACCTGTGAAAGAGGCAGCAGCTGATCCTGATTCAGAAGAGATGGATGAGAAGGAGCAGACTACCTCTGCAGAGGAAGTGAATGTAACTGCGGGCATTAACGCTGTGAATGATGATGTGTTTGAACCTACGGAAGAACAGGAATGATTACCAAGGACCGGATTGAATCCGGTCCTTTTTTTATTTTGCCTGCCATGCAGATCAACAGGGAAAATTACTCAGTTAGAGAAATTTTCTCCTACTACATGCTAATTTAAAAAAAGGTATGTAAATTTGCAGTAAAATGTGGTAGACTAAACCCGGTTCGCAAATGTGCATAGAAGATGAGGTATACGATGAAAGTTTATTTCAGATGGCTTTGGAAGCTTTTAGCTCTTTCTGCAGTTATTAATATAGTGATAGAGCTGGCCAGCCGGAAGTCGCTGTTAAATCTGGGTTCTTATATAGGGAATAGTTTTTTTATCTTTCTGCTTAATACTTTAATTATTTTTCTTCCCTTTACTATTATGTTTATTACCAGGCGAAAAGCATTTGCCTGTATCTTAATTACTTTTCTATGGATTTTTATGGGGATTGTAAACGGTATTCTACTGATCTTCCGTACAACCCCCTTTACGGCAGCAGATCTGCGCCTGGTGAAGTATGCCATAAGCCTTGCTACCGTTTACTTTACCTGGATGCAGATTATTCTCATGGCATCAGCTGGTGTATTGGCATTTATTTTATTAGTGGGAGTCTGGAAAAAAGCACCAGTCAGTCAGGAGAAAACCAGACTGAGTCATGGATTGGCAATCATTTGTCTGAGTACTGCACTGGTACTTGGCGTTACTAGCGGTGCCATGAAGTACGGACTGGTAGCGGTTCATTTTGGTAACATCGGACAAGGCTTTCGATCATACGGATTCCCATACTGTTTTTCCAATTCCGTATTTAATACCGGGATAGCAAAACCGGAAGGATATGGGTCTGAAACATTGGAAACCATTCAGTCGGAGGAACTGGTGCCTGAAAACACCTATGCAATTACAGAAAACACAAAACCCAATGTAATTTTTATTCAGCTGGAATCGTTTTTTGACCCTTCTTTGTGGAAAAACAATCCGGTAGATTATGATCCCATTCCCTTTTTCCACCAGCTGCAAAAAAACTATCCAGGGGGATATTTAAGCGTTCCTTCTGTTGGAGCGGGTACTGCCAATACAGAGTTTGAAAACATAACCGGTATGAATCTGGACTTTTTCGGCCCGGGCGAATATCCATATAAGACAGTTCTTAAAAAAACCTCCTGTGAAAGTACCGCTTATGATTTGAAAAATCTGGGATACACGGCTCATACCATTCATAATAACGAAGCCACTTTTTATGATAGAAACCGGGTATTTGCTCAGCTTGGATTTGATACCTTTACTCCCATTGAATATATGAACAATATTGAACGGAATCCCACTGGGTGGTGTAAGGATAAAATTTTAACCGGCGAGATTATTAAGACCCTGGATTCTACACCAGGACCTGATTATATCTATACTATATCGGTACAGGGACATGGAAAGTATCCAAATTTTGAATATTACTGCCAGCAGATTAACGAGATGGATCAGTTTATCCGTTCCCTTGTTAATACGTTAAGAACCCGCAAAGAACCCATCGTACTGGTGATGTATGGAGATCATCTTCCAGGTTTTGAATGGAGTGAGGATGAGATGAAGAATCACTCCCTGTTTCAGACAGAATACGTTATCTGGAATAACATGAATCTTCCTGTGGTTAAAAAGGATGTGGAGGCTTATCAGCTTTCTTCTCATGTTCTTAATATGCTGAACATTCACGAAGGAACCATGATCCGGTTTCATCAAAAATATTTAAATGGGGAAAACACCAATGAGGAAAGCTATCTGGAGGATATGAAAAATCTGGAGTATGATATCCTTTATGGAGAGCATAAAGTATATGGGGGAGACAGTCCTTATCTGAAAACTGATTTAAAGATGGGAATTGATAAAATAAAAATTGATAAAGTGGTTTATAATGATTCCAATCTGTTGATTTATGGTGAGAATTTTACCCCTTATTCGAAAGTATGTCTTGATGGAAAAGAGGTAGACACCACCTTTGTCTGGCCTCAGCTGATTATAGCCAAGGATGTTTCTGAAAAAAAGGTCAACAACAGTGAGATTTCAGTATGGCAGATCGGAAGGGATAAAGTCCCCCTCAGTGAAGATGGAATCTATCATATGGGGTGGTCTGATTAAAAGAGGAGAGAGAGGTCTTTGTAAACCTCTCTCTTTTTGTATCCTTATATTGAAATTAATTCATATTCAGCACTGCCAAGTCCTATTTTTACCCCGTGCTCAATGGAAGATTTCCAGTTTGTAGTAGGGTGGGTATCTTTAAAATGATCATGATGGTGGCTGCCGTGCTTCTCAAGAACGCTCCCTGCCATAACTGGCTGCTTATTTACTGCATCTGCACATGCAACATCCAGCGCGATGGGATCAAAGGAGGCGAACATACCCACATCCGGAATGATCGGGATGTCATTTTCTGAGTGACAGTCGCAGTAAGGGGAAACATCCATCACAAGGCTGATATGAAAGTTAGGACGATCCTTTAGTACTGCCTGTGTATATTCGGCTATTTTACAGTTTAAAATATCGTTAGATTCATCACAATCAGATTCAATGGCGTCTACAGGGCAAACCCCAATGCAACGGCCGCAGCTGACACATCGGCTGGTGTTAATCAACGCTTTTTTATTTTCAAATGAAAAAGCATCATGGGCACAATTTTTCTCACAGGCATGACAGCCGATGCATGTTTCTTCGGTAACATGAGGTTTACCAGCGTTATGCATCTCCATTTTTCCGGCTCTTGAGCCGCACCCCATTCCGATATTTTTTAGAGTTCCACCAAAACCAGTGCTTTCATGTCCTTTAAAGTGGGTAAGAGATATGAAAATATCAGCGTCCATAACTGCCCGTCCGATTTTAGCTTCTTTTATGTATTCTCCGTCTATTGGAACCAGGATTTCATCTGTTCCTTTCAGACCATCGGCAATCAGAACATGGCAGCCAGTGGAAAATGGTGAAAATCCATTTTCATAGGCAGTATCCAGATGATCCAGGGCATTCTTCCTGCTTCCCACATATAAGGTATTGCAATCGGTTAAAAATGGTTTTCCACCTGCTTCTTTAATTAAATCAACTACTACCTTTGCGTAATTAGGGCGTAAAAATGATAAGTTGCCCAGTTCTCCAAAATGGATTTTAACTGCGGCATATTTATTCTGGAAATCAATGTGCTCAGACATACCAGCTGTTTTTATGAGCCGGGCAAGTTTTTGAGGAAGGTTTTCACGGAAGGTGGTATGAAAATTTGTGTAATAAACCTTGGATTTTTCCATAGATGGTCTCCTTTTGATAATTTTTATTACTATGCATTATACTGTAAATAAAAGGGAATTTCAATAAAACTTATTTGTCCTGTGGGCAAATTGGCAAATACTTGCAAGATACCTGGTCAGGCGGTATAATATGAACCATGTAAAAAACAAATTGGCACTGTGGAGGTACAGAGGATGGGTCGTATCAAAAAGATGCTTAGGATTATTTTTGGAAGGTCTATGTTTGCAGTTATTTCACTTATAATACAGATTTTTGTTATAGCAGCAGCATACCGCTTTCTGAGTTTTTATCTGGCGTATTTTTATGGTGCAGTTACATTGCTTAGCGCACTGGTTATCATTTATATCTTAAATAAAGAAGAGAATCCCAGCTTTAAAATGAGCTGGATGATACCTGTAACAGCAGTTCCTGTTTTTGGAACCTTTTTTTATATGCTGGTGGAATTACAGATTATTGAACGTTTTATGGAGAAGAAGTTAAAGTCCGGCATGGATGAGACCGAGTGCTATCTGGGGCAGAATCCCAGGGTTATGGAACGTTTATTAAAAGTCAGCAGAAGAAATGCAAATCTGGCACATTATATGAAAGAATATGGTCATTATCCAACCTATGGAAATACCAACGCACAGTACTATCCTTTGGGAGAAGCGATGTTTGAAGCTATGAAGCGGGAGATAGCTGAAGCGAAGAGATTTATCTTTCTGGAATTTTTTATAATTGAAAGAGGGGAAATGTGGGATTCTATACTGGAACTGCTGGAATCAAAAAGCAGAGAAGGGGTAGAAGTACGGATTATGTATGATGGGATGGGATCATTAACAGTGCTTCCATATAATTATATTAAAGTGCTTCAGGAAAAGGGATTGAAGGCAAAAGTATTTTCACCAATCAAACCAGTGATATCCAGTTATCAGAATAACAGGGATCATAGAAAAATTCTTGTGGTAGACGGACATACTGCGTTTACAGGTGGTATCAACCTGGCAGATGAGTATATTAACAGAAAAGTAAGGTTCGGACATTGGAAAGACACAGGAATTATGCTTAAAGGAGATGCCGTTACCAGCTTTACCATGATGTTTCTTCAAATGTGGAATATATCTGAGAAGGAACCGGAGAAATATGATAATTATTTAAGAGACCCAGAGTATTTTTACCCCCTGGAGCTTAATATGGAAGGATTCGTGATTCCCTATGGAGACAGTCCTCTTGATAAGGAATCAGTTGGAGAAGAGGTTTACTTAGATATTATTAATAATGCCAGGTACTATGTTCATATTATGACTCCCTATCTGATTCTTGATTATGAGATGGTGAAAGCCCTGACATTTGCTGAAAAAAGAGGGGTGGATGTTTCTATTATCCTCCCCCATATCCCGGATAAAAAATATGCTTTTCTGCTTGCTAAATCTCACTATGGAGAGCTGATTCGGGCAGGCGTTAAAATATGGGAATATACTCCGGGGTTCATGCATGCAAAAGTGTTTACAAGTGATGATACAAAAGCAGCCGTTGGTACAATTAATCTGGATTTTCGAAGCCTGTATCTTCATTTTGAATGCGGGACGTATCTGTACCGCAATGAAGTAATCCGGGATGTGGAACGGGATTATCAGGAAACCCTGTCTTTATGCAGAAGGATTTCGTTAGAAGATATACCAAATGATCCGTGGTATGAAAGATTTGCGGGGCGGGCACTCAGGCTGTTTGCACCGCTTATGTGATAGAAAAAGCGCCGGTTTTTGCACCGGCGCTTTTTGTGGTTTAAGATCTATTACAATACAGAGACTTCAAGGATTATCATATGAGCGATAACCGGAGTTGTACCGTAGAATACATCCTGACCAGTTGTATTGATGATTTGTACGGTAGCAGGAACTGCACCTACTGTCACCAAAGCTGATCCATTAAGCTGACCAGTAACGATTGGTGAATCTGCAGGAATTCCTCCGCTGCCATTTATCTGAGTTGAGAATTCAACATAAGTGGAAGGTCCGGCACCATCAGTTGAGATCCACCAGGAAACATAATAGATACCTGTGGATGTGATGGTTGCAACACCTGTAACTGTATTATAAGAAATGTTTATACTTTGGTCATTTACAACTGTATTAAAGATGACAGGGCTGCCATTCGCAACAGTTGTTCCTGTAGTTAACAGTACTTCCAGGCCTCTTAGCTGAGCGCCAGGTCCAGCTGCACCAGTAGGTCCGGTAGGTCCGGTAGGTCCAGTATCTCCAGTAGGTCCGGTAGCACCGGTAGCGCCAGTAGCGCCGGTAGGTCCGGTAGGTCCGGTATCACCAGTAGCACCAGTAGCGCCGGTAGGTCCGGTAGGTCCGGTAGCACCAGTAGCGCCAGTAGCACCGGTAGGTCCGGTAGGTCCGGTAGCACCGGTAGCGCCAGTAGCGCCGGTAGGTCCGGTAGGTCCGGTAGCACCAGTAGCGCCAGTAGCGCCGGTAGGTCCGGTAGGTCCGGTAGCACCGGTAGCACCAGTAGCACCAGTAGCACCGGTAGGTCCGGTAGGTCCGGCAGGCCCGGCAGGCCCGGTAGCGCCAGTAGCGCCGGTAGCACCAGTAGGTCCGGTAGGTCCGGTAGCGCCGGTAGCACCAGTAGCACCAGTAGGTCCGGTAGGTCCGGTAGCGCCAGTAGCGCCGGTAGCGCCGGTAGCGCCAGTAGGTCCGGTAGGTCCGGCAGGTCCGGCAGGTCCGGTAGCGCCAGTAGCACCGGTAGCGCCAGTAGCGCCAGTAGGTCCGGTAGCACCGGTAGCACCGGTAGCACCAGTAGCGCCAGTAGGTCCAGTAGGTCCGGTAGCGCCAGTAGCACCAGTAGCACCAGTAGCACCAGTAGGTCCAGTAGGTCCAGCTGGGCCCTGAATACCCTGCGGTCCTTGTGGTCCTACAGGACCCTGAGGACCACGTGGTCCGGTAGGTCCATCAGGACCTGGAATTCCCTGAGGTCCAGTAGGTCCGGTTGGCCCCTGGAATCCTCTTGGTCCTTGTGGCCCGGTTGGGCCTGGGCAGCCTCTTGGTCCCTGTGGTCCGACTGGGCCTACACAGCCCCCGCCGCAACCACCACAACCACAGTGGTTTCTGTCCCAATCTCTACAATTACTCATTATAACTCCCTCCTGTCAAGGTGTGATTTTTTTACTTGTATGATGTCTTGTAGATGTGAATTGTATTATAAAGGGCTTTTTCAATCCTTTATAACATATCATATGTGATTAGTTGCAAGTTTGTTAGAAAAAACTTGCTTGATAATGGACACGACCAGTAAATTGACCTGTTAAATGTCACATTTTGTTGGTAATAATACTTTTGTAAGAGATTCTGTTTACTGGAATACGATTAAGTTCAGATTTCGATTAATAACATTTGCGTTTGTGATATTCGTAGCATCAGTGTAGATTACTCGTAATTGATAGGTTGAAGTAACAGTATCAGGAGCAGTATCAACAAAAGTATTAGCGATTGCTGTATCTTGCGTAGCTGCAATTGAACCACTGGAACTCGAAATTCTTGTGTCTATTAAAGTTCCATCTCTGTATAATCTAAATTCAGTAGTATAACTGTAATCAGCAGCTGTTACGTTCTGTAAATCAATTCCATAGTCAACTTTTATATTGTTGCCGGCAGTAACTGGAGTTGCTGTTGATGCAACCGTTACCTCTGTGTCTATAGGTGGGAATACAGCTAACGTTCCGGTTGTGTTAGCAAAGGCTAATGCACCGGCAGCAGGTCCGGTATCACCAGTGGGTCCTGTGGGACCGGTATCACCGGTGGGTCCAGTAGGTCCGGTATCACCAGTCGGTCCGGTATCGCCAGTAGGCCCAGTCGGTCCGGTATCGCCAGTAGGTCCAGTAGGTCCGGTATCACCAGTCGGCCCAGTATCACCAGTCGGCCCAGTATCGCCAGTCGGCCCGGTATCGCCAGTCGGTCCGGTATCACCAGTAGGTCCGGTATCACCAGTCGGCCCAGTATCACCGGTAGGTCCAGTATTACCAGTAGGTCCGGTATCGCCAGTAGGCCCAGTAGGTCCGGTATCGCCAGTAGGTCCGGTGTCACCAGTAGGTCCGGTGTCACCAGTAGGTCCGGTGTCACCAGTAGGTCCGGTGTCACCAGTCGGTCCAGTTGCACCGGTAGGTCCAGTCGCACCAGTAGGACCAGTATCACCAGTAGGCCCAGTAGGTCCAGTATCACCAGTAGGTCCGGTAGGTCCAGTATCGCCAGTAGGCCCGGTATCACCAGTCGGCCCAGTAGGTCCGGTATCACCAGTAGGTCCTGTTGCGCCAGTAGGTCCAGTATCGCCAGTCGGCCCGGTGTCACCAGTCGGCCCAGTATCACCGGTAGGTCCAGTATCACCAGTAGGTCCGGTAGGTCCAGTATCGCCAGTAGGACCAGTAGGTCCAGTATCACCAGTCGGTCCGGTAGGTCCAGTATCACCAGTCGGCCCGGTATCGCCAGTAGGACCAGTATCGCCAGTAGGCCCGGTATCGCCAGTCGGTCCGGTAGGTCCAGTATCGCCAGTCGGCCCGGTATCACCAGTCGGCCCAGTCGGTCCGGTATCACCAGTAGGTCCAGTATCACCAGTAGGTCCAGTAGGTCCGGTGTCACCAGTAGGTCCAGTATCACCGGTAGGTCCAGTATCACCAGTCGGTCCGGTGTCACCAGTCGGTCCAGTATCGCCAGTCGGTCCAGTATCGCCAGTCGGCCCAGTATCACCAGTAGGTCCAGTATCACCAGTAGGTCCGGTATCACCAGTCGGTCCAGTATCGCCAGTCGGTCCAGTATCACCAGTAGGTCCGGTATCGCCAGTCAGACCAGTAGGTCCGGTATCACCAGTCGGTCCAGTATCGCCAGTAGGACCAGTATCGCCAGTAGGTCCAGTATCGCCAGTCGGTCCAGTATCACCAGTAGGTCCGGTAGGTCCAGTATCGCCAGTAGGCCCGGTATCACCAGTAGGTCCGGTATCACCAGTAGGTCCTGTTGCGCCAGTAGGTCCAGTAGGTCCGGTGTCACCAGTAGGACCAGTATCACCAGTAGGTCCGGTATCGCCAGTAGGACCAGTATCACCAGTCGGTCCGGTCGGTCCGGTATCACCAGTCGGTCCAGCTGCACCAGTAGGTCCAGTATCACCAGTCGGCCCGGTATCGCCAGTAGGCCCAGTATCGCCAGTAGGCCCGGTATCGCCAGTAGGTCCGGTATCACCAGTCGGTCCAGTATCGCCAGTAGGCCCGGTAGGTCCAGTATCACCAGTAGGTCCAGTATCGCCAGTAGGACCAGTATCACCAGTAGGTCCAGTAGGTCCGGTGTCACCAGTAGGTCCAGTATCACCAGTAGGACCAGTATCACCAGTAGGTCCGGTATCGCCAGTAGGTCCAGTTGCACCAGTAGGTCCAGTATCACCAGTCGGCCCGGTATCGCCAGTAGGACCAGTAGACCCAGTATCGCCAGTAGGACCAGTATCGCCAGTCGGCCCGGTATCGCCAGTCGGTCCGGTATCACCTGTAGGTCCAGTATTACCAGTAGGTCCGGTATCGCCAGTAGGACCAGTAGGTCCGGTATCGCCAGTAGGTCCGGTGTCACCAGTAGGTCCAGTAGGTCCAGTATCACCAGTAGGACCAGTATCACCAGTCGGCCCGGTATCGCCAGTAGGACCAGTAGGACCAGTATCACCAGTCGGTCCGGTCGGTCCAGTATCGCCAGTAGGCCCGGTATCACCAGTCGGCCCAGTAGGTCCGGTATCACCAGTCGGTCCAGTATCACCAGTAGGTCCAGTATCGCCAGTCGGTCCAGTATCGCCAGTCGGTCCAGTATCGCCAGTCGGCCCAGTATCACCAGTAGGTCCAGTATCACCAGTAGGTCCGGTATCACCAGTAGGTCCAGTATCGCCAGTAGGTCCAGTATCGCCAGTAGGTCCAGTATCACCAGTCGGTCCGGTATCGCCAGTCAGACCAGTCGGTCCGGTATCACCAGTCGGTCCAGTATCGCCAGTAGGCCCGGTAGGTCCAGTATCACCAGTAGGTCCTGTTGCGCCAGTAGGTCCAGTCGGTCCGGTGTCACCAGTCGGTCCAGTATCACCAGTCGGTCCAGTATCACCAGTCGGTCCGGTGTCACCAGTCGGCCCAGTATCACCGGTAGGTCCAGTATCGCCAGTAGGACCAGTATCGCCAGTCGGCCCGGTATCGCCAGTCGGTCCGGTATCGCCAGTCGGTCCGGTATCGCCAGTAGGCCCGGTAGGTCCGGTGTCACCAGTCGGCCCAGTATCGCCAGTCGGTCCGGTATCACCAGTCAGACCAGTAGGTCCGGTATCACCAGTCGGACCGGTATCACCAGTCGGTCCAGTATCGCCAGTCGGCCCAGTTGCACCGGTAGGTCCAGTATCGCCGGTAGGTCCAGTATCACCAGTAGGTCCGGTATCGCCAGTCAGGCCAGTAGGTCCAGTATCACCAGTCGGTCCGGTATCGCCAGTCAGACCAGTAGGTCCAGTATCACCAGTGGGTCCAGTATCACCAGTAGGTCCGGTATCACCAGTAGGTCCAGTTGCGCCAGTAGGACCAGTATCACCAGTAGGCCCGGTATCGCCAGTAGGCCCAGTAGGCCCAGTATCGCCAGTAGGCCCGATATCACCAGTAGGCCCGGTAGGTCCGGTGTCACCAGTAGGTCCAGTATCACCAGTCGGTCCGGTATCGCCAGTCAGACCAGTAGGTCCAGTATCGCCAGTAGGTCCAGCATCGCCAGTAGGTCCAGTATCACCAGTCGGTCCAGTTGCGCCAGTAGGTCCAGTATCACCAGTAGGCCCGGTAGGTCCGGTATCGCCAGTCGGCCCAGTATCGCCAGTAGGTCCAGTATCACCAGTAGGTCCGGTATCGCCAGCCAGACCAGTAGGTCCAGTATCACCAGTCGGTCCGGTAGGTCCGATATCACCAGTAGGTCCGGTATCGCCAGTCAGACCAGTAGGTCCAGTATCACCAGTAGGTCCAGTATCGCCAGTCGGTCCAGTTACGCCAGTAGGTCCAGTATCACCAGTAGGCCCGGTATCGCCAGTAGGCCCGGTATCGCCAGTAGGTCCGGTATCGCCAGTAGGCCCAGTATCACCAGTAGGTCCAGTATCGCCAGTAGGTCCGGTATCACCACTCGGTCCGGTAGGTCCGGTGTCGCCAGTAGGTCCTGTATCGCCCGTGGGTCCTCCAGCCGGTCCAGTCGGTCCAGTATCACCAGTAGGTCCGGTATCGCCAATAGGCCCAGTTGCGCCAGTCGGTCCGGTCGCGCCGGTAGGCCCAGTATCACCAGTCGGTCCAGTTGCACCGGTAGGCCCGGTATCGCCAGTCGGTCCAGTCGCGCCAGTCGGTCCAGTCGCGCCAGTCGGTCCAGTCGCGCCAGTCGGTCCTGTATCACCCGTAGATCCAGTAGGTCCGGTAGGTCCAGTATCACCGGTCGGTCCGGTCGCACCGGTAGGTCCAGTATCACCAGTAGGTCCGGTATCGCCAGTAGGTCCGGTATCACCAGTGGGTCCGGTATCGCCAGTAGGTCCGGTATCGCCAGTCGGTCCGGTATCACCCGTAGATCCAGTAGGTCCGGTAGGTCCAGTATCACCGGTCGGTCCGGTTGCACCGGTAGGTCCAGTATCACCAGTAGGTCCGGTATCGCCAGTAGGTCCGGTATCACCATAGACCCAGTTGAGCCAGTAGGTCCGGTATCACCAGTGGGTCCGGTATCACCAGTGGGGCCGGTATCGCCAGTAGGTCCAGTATCACCAGTCGATCCAGTCGCGCCAGTAGGTCCGGTATCACCAGTAGGCCCGGTATCGCCAGTAGGTCCAGTATCACCGGTAGGTCCGGTTGCGCCAGTAGGCCCAGTCGCGCCAGTAGATCCGGTCACGCCAGTAGGTCCGGTTGCCCCAGTAGGCCCAGTATCACCAGTGGGTCCAGTAGCCCCAGCAGGTCCGATTACACCGGTAGGTCCAGTATCACCGGTAGGTCCAGTATCACCGGTAGGTCCAGTATCACCGGTAGGTCCAGTATCACCAGTCGGTCCAGTATTACCAGTGGGTCCAGTTGCTCCAGTAGGCCCGGTTACACCAGTAGGCCCAGTCGCGCCAGTAGGTCCGGTAGGTCCAGTATCACCAGTGGGTCCAATAGAACCCGTATTGCCGGTCGGTCCAGTAGCGCCGGTAGGTCCAGTAGCGCCGGTCGGTCCAGTAGCCCCGGTCGGTCCAGTGACCCCGGTCGGTCCAGTAGCCCCGGTAGCTCCAGTAGGTCCAGTAGCCCCGGTAGCTCCGGTAGCCCCGGTAGCCCCGGTCGGTCCAGTGGCGCCGGTCGGTCCAGTAGCCCCGGTCGGTCCAGTGGCCCCGGTAGCTCCAGTGGCCCCGGTAGCTCCAGTGGCCCCGGTCGGTCCAGTAGCCCCGGTCGGTCCAGTGGCCCCAGTCGGTCCAGTGGTCCCGGTCGATCCAGTAGCCCCGGTCGGTCCAGTGGCCCCGGTCGGTCCAGTGGCCCCGGTAGCTCCAGTAGCCCCGGTCGGTCCAGTGGCCCCGTTAGGTCCGGTAGCTCCAGTAGCTCCGGTCGGTCCAGTAGCCCCAGTAGCGCCGGTCAGTCCAGTAGCCCCAGTAGCCCCGGTAGCGCCGGTCGGTCCAGTAGCCCCGGTAGCTCCAGTAGCTCCGGTCGGTCCAGTAGCCCCAGTAGCCCCGGTCGGTCCGGTAGCCCCAGTAGCCCCGGTCGGTCCGGTAGCCCCAGTAGCCCCGGTCGGTCCAGTAGCCCCGGTAGCTCCAGTAGCTCCGGTAGGTCCGGTAGCACCAATAGATCCGGTAGCCCCGGTCGGTCCAGTATCTCCGGTCGGTCCAGTAGCCCCAGTAGCCCCGGTCGGTCCAGTAGCCCCAGTAGCCCCGGTCGGTCCGGTAGCACCAATAGATCCGGTAGCCCCGGTCGGTCCAGTAGCCCCGGTAGCTCCAGTAGCCCCGGTCGGTCCAGCAGCTCCAGTAGCCCCGGTCGGTCCAGCAGCTCCGGTAGCCCCGGTCGGTCCAGCAGCTCCGGTAGCTCCGGTCAGTCCGGTAGCCCCAGTAGGTCCAGTAGCCCCGGTCGGTCCAGTAGCTCCGGTAGGTCCAGTATCTCCCGTTGGTCCAGCAGGTCCAGTCGGTCCCGTCGGTCCCGTGGACCCATCACCAGTAACATTTTCCTGAACTATGACAATAGATCCTTTTAAAGGAACCTGTGGAGAGAAATACACAGTTGCTGTGCTAATATTTTCTAACGATAAAGTAACAGGAGCACTGACAACTTCAATAATTCCAGCTCCATATAATTCACCAGTTTTTAACGGAGAATTTCCTCTTAAAAAATCACCTTGTGAGGTAACAAGTGCAAATGAAGTTCCATTTGTAGATTGAGAAGATTGTGTTGCCAGCCACCAGTCAATAGAAAATCTCCCTGTTGACAGGAAAGTGATGACACCTGTGGCAGGATCGTAAGCTATATTTCCTGAAGTGAAGACAATGCTGTCAAAAAGAACATTATTTCCAGCCTCTATGCTAACGGAATTGTTTAATTCCAATTGTAAAGCAATATCAGCCATAGTTATCCCCCTTGTTTAAGTTTAAGTTAAATAATGATACAGATTATTGTTGATCAATAGTATCCATATATAGTATGCTATCAGTCAAATTTCGGGACATACGGCTTAGGGGTATGAACACTTCAAAACATAATATAAGGCCGGATGAAATGAACACAAAAAAAGCTCCTCACGGTGTGAGAAGCCTTTTCGTTGTGCGCTTTGCGGCGCACGTTTCTAATGGGTGAAAGTCCCTAGTCCGCCCTGGTAGTGGGAAGGACATAGCCAAGACCAAGGGTGTCCACCGTGAGGTGGAATCTGAAGGAAGGTGGAGGCAAATCTCTGGTCTGACGAACAGAAACCACATCAGGCTATAGTTAAGGATAAGGTTGCAACACAAGCTAAAGTCCAATAACTACTCGGAATTAATTGTAGTAAATGTGGCAGATAGATGGAGAGAAAGAAACGTGTGGTACCAAGGGAGATCTTGTCAGCAAGCGAAAACAGAGTATGAAACTTGTAGTAATAACGAATGGCAAGAAGTCAGCAGAGGTCATAGTACCAAGATGGTTGCAAACATACTGGGAAGGACTGAACTTTAGGAGGTACAAGCAATGAATGTAACTGAAAGTAGATTTAAGAACAGACAACTTCATATGGAAGACTATCTGCAAATGGTATCTGCGGAACAGAAAGAGTATGCAGAAGTGTTCGACTACTCTAAGATTACTGAAAAGAGCGGTATCATCACAGACTATTGGACGAACAATCTTTTGGATTTGATTTTACGGAAAGATAACCTTAATAAGGCATACAAACAAGTGAAATCAAATAAGGGAGCAGGTGGAATTGATGGAATGCAGGTAGATGAACTTCTGCCCTATCTGAGAGAAAACCAAGACACTCTAATCCAAAAGATAAGGACAGGTAAATATAAACCCAATCCAGTTCGACGGGTAGAAATACCCAAAGAAACAAAAGGTGAAGTAAGAAGACTTGGTGTTCCTACGGTAGTTGACCGAGTGATACAGCAGGCAATCACCCAGGAACTGACTCCAATCTACGAAGAGAGATTCTCAGATAATAGTTTTGGATTCCGACCCAAAAGAGGAGCACATGATGCGCTCAAACAGTGCCAAAAGAATGTAAATGACGGCTATGTATACGTGGTAGATATGGACTTGGAAAAGTTCTTTGACACGGTGTGCCAGAGTAAGCTGATAGAGGTATTGTCAAGAACCATCAAAGATGGCAGGCTGATTTCGTTAATACATAAATATCTCAATGCGGGAGTTATGGCAAGGGGGATATTTGAACGTACAGAAGTCGGAATGCCCCAAGGTGGACCACTTAGTCCGTTGCTTAGCAATGTCATGCTGAATAAGTTGGACAAGGAACTGGAACGCAGAGGACACAGATTCGTCCGCTATGCGGATGACTGTATGATTTTCTGTAAAAGCAGAAAAAGTGCAGAAAGAACCTTTAGAAAACATACTCCCATACATCGAAGGGAAATTATTTCTTAAAGTGAATCGGAAGAAAACAGAAGTGGCTCATATCAGCAAGGTAAAGTACCTTGGATACAGCTTTACAGACACAAGGGAAAATGCAGATTAAGAGTACACCCGAAGTCAGTGGAGAAGATGAAAAATAAAATCAGAGAACTGACAGACAGAAATAATGGCATGAGCAATGCGAAAAGAGAAGAAAAGTACCAACAGTTTGTGAGAGGTTGGGTGAACTACTTCAAACTTGCAGACATGAAAGCACTTCTAAAAGCAACAGATGAGTGGGTAAGACGAAGAATAAGGGCAGTCTACTGGAAACAGTGGAAGAAAAAATCAAGACGAAGTACCGAATGCTCAAAGCATTAGGCTGTGAACATTGAGAGCCAAGGAACTTGCATGTAGCAGAAAAGGTTATTGGAGAATGGCAAAGGTGCTGAACCAAATCTTTTCAAATAAAATAATAGCCAAGCTGGGATATACCTCCATGCTTGACTATTATTCAATAGTTTATGAAAACTAAGGAACCGCCTAGTACCGAACGGTATGCTAGGTGGTGTGGGAGGTCGGTAGATAAAATAATTATCTACCTCCTACCCGATTAACAGATTAATATGATTAGTCTGTTTTAGAGTTGTCCTGCTTCAATTTGGATGTATTTGTAATTTTAGAGAGCAGGACTACAATTGCTGTTAAGATTCCAATTACTATAAATATGGAAGCCATACCTTTTCCCATAATCTCTAAAGCGTAAATTATATTTTGTGTATTCATAATAAAGCTCCTTTCACCTAAGCCATATTCTTAAGAATCTGACTAACCAAATTTATAACCACGCCTCCTGCTACAACAGAACCAATCTGGCCTGCTACATTTGCGCTGATCGCATGCATCAGGAGATGATTAGTCGGATCTTCCTTAAGTCCCATTTTTTGAATGACCCGGGCTGACATAGGGAAAGCAGAGATTCCTGCAGCGCCAACCATCGGATTGATTTTCTTCTTTAAAAACAAATTCAGGAACTTGGCAAATAAGACGCCGCCGATAGAGTCAAAAACAAATGCAACTAATCCAAGCAGCATAATAAGTAATGTATTGACATTTACAAATGCTTCCGCCTGCATACTAAAGGAAATTGTAATGCCAAGCAGTAAAGTGATCAGGTTAGCAAGCGTGGTCTGCGCCGTATCAGATAGACTTCCCAGGCAGCCACATTCTCTGATTAAATTTCCAAACATAAGGAAGCCTACCAGTGCAACAGACTGGGGTGCGATGAGCCCTGCAACTATGGTAACTATAATTGGAAACAGAATTCTGGTTAATTTGGTTACTGATGCCGGATTATATTCCATACGGATCATACGTTCCTTTTTTGTAGTAACCAGTCTGATTGCAAAAGGTTGTACAATCGGTACCAGTGCCATATAAGAATATGCAGCAACTGCGATTGCTCCCATATAGTTTGAGTGCATGATCTGGGAAACAAGAATAGAGGTTGGACCATCTGCAGCACCGATAATACCAATGGCAGCCGCATCATTTAGATCAAAATTAAAGATTACCGCCAGCAATATAGTAAAAAAGATACCAAACTGTGCAGCACCGCCAAATAAGAACATTTTAGGATTGGAGAGCAGTGGTCCGAAATCGATCATAGCTCCAATTCCAATAAATAAAAGAATAGGCAAAGCTTCAGAAGATTCAATGGTAGTCTCAAATAACCACTGGATTATTCCGTTTACATTCCCCACTCCTTCAATTGTCTGGTTTAGTACTCCTGACAAAGGAAGGTTAACGAGAATAGCTCCGAAACCCATAGGCAGCAGAAGTGAAGGTTCAAATCCTTTGGCTATGGCCAGATAAATTAATAACCCGCCAATTCCATACATAACCAACTGCTGCCAAGTAATTGCTGTGACACCTGACAATAAAAATTCCATAATGAAAATCCTCCTTAGCTAGGTTTCCTTATTGTATAAACTGCAGATATATTTAATAAATATAATATAAAATTTATAAGATAACAATAAAAAATAAACATTTTATTTTAAACTATGACCATTATTTGTGTCAATTGACCGGACTTATAACCATCATGATTTATCGGAGGTGAGGCAGGGAATAATGGAGGTAAAATTAACTGGCTCATAAGGCAGGCGTAGTGGGAGATATTTTCTTATCTTTAGTCCGTTTAAATGATAATCCAAAATCAGGGCAGAAATCCTTTTGTATGGATTTCTGCCCTATTCTCTCCAGAATCTATATCTATTCTATGGTTAATACTAAATCATTTAAATCCATTGACACCAGAACCCGGTAAATATCATGCTTCCAGGTTGTTTTCAGCCGGTCATCTGTTATGGGAAGGCATTCCTTTCTCATATGAGAGCTGCCGGATACAGTTACTGTTCCAAGATCTCCGATTTTTATCTGGTTCCCATCTAATGCTGGTTCCTCATAAAACATAAGGGATAATACCGGCTGCAAATTCTCCCCCTCGTAATGATCCGTTATAACAATCTGTTCCCCCTCTTTTTCATGACAGCACTTCGCTCATAAGAATGAATCCGGCTGTCCGGGTAAGCGCCGGCAATGTCCATTGTAATGCTGCACACAGTAGAACCAAGCTCATGGAATACATTTTTTGCAGCAAAAGAAGCTCCGTCTTTCTGGATGATTTCAATATTTCCATCCAGGAAAGAGGGGAGGTTGTGATAACGGGACTGCATGGTCCATATATCATACCGTTCCGGAGAAAATGTCTTCTTGGTATAGGTTTCCACACCTATATCGATCAGCAGCGGCTTGCCATCTTTATAAATGGTAAAGCTGCCGGTATCGTTGTGATTGTGGCTGTCATTGTTATCGCCTGCTTTGACGGCTAAGTACCGATGGTCATCTCTTGCTATGAAGATTCCGACACTTTCATACCAGTAATCCTTATGTTTAATAGAAGGAGTTTTGTCAAAGGTAAGCATTTCCCCATATGTGAAAACGGTCTGGAGCCGGTAAAATAAATTGTGCTCACCGGCATCCAGGGGATCTTCCCCGTTTTGATAATCAGAAGCAGCAAATGCCATTAATTCCTGATTCCCTGTCCGTTTACCGAATAAGAATTCTCTGGCACCGCAGCGCCCGGCAACAGGAGAGCAGTCTGCAAAATTAACATAATAGATCCCGTCAACATGAACGTTTAAAATATATGCTGCAATGTTCTTGACTTTTTCATTTGAGTATATGGATTGAAAGGAATTATCCGTGATGCCGTTCAATACCTCCAGACAATTAAACAGACATAATCCCGCATGACGATAATACTGAGCTCCCTCGTCACAGCACCCGTCGTCTCCGTATTCATCAAGAAAGTAATCGATGCTTTGGCATGCTTTCTTAAGAATCTGGTGTTTTCTCACTTCATCAAGATCTCTTGTAAATGCAGAGAGAAGCACATTCTGTGTACACCATACCGTCCAGTTGTTCATGGGACTTTTGCCATCGCCCATCCACCAGAAATGTTCATTCAGATAAGGCCGAAAGATCCGTTCTTCCAGATTTTTATTGATCATTACAGACAGGAAGGGACTTACTAAAAAAAGCTCCTGCCTCAGAAGATACTCTGCTATAGACAGAATCGCCGCGGTTTCAGCAGCAAATAAATCGATAACAGGCCGGGTTACGTCAGGAAGGATGAACTGGGGTGTATCCCGGATATAAGAGTTATGGGCAGGGAGCTGCCACGCATTTTCTTCGCAGATTAAATAAAGGCCGTTGATGATATCGTCCAGAAAACGTCCTTTGTATTCTGCACATTCAGCCAGAACCAGAGAATTTAAAACAGTTCTTCTTAAAAACATTTTATCCTGAAAATGACTCCGGTTTCCTGTTCTGGAGAATTCCATAAATTCAGTAGCAGGAAGGGAAGGGTAATGAAAACCAAGATATTGTTCCCCATCCTGAATCAAACGTGATCGTAATTCTTCCGGCAGACCTTCCCAGGAATCCCGGTTGGAAGCAGGAAATAACGGATTAAAGCTGGTGATAGGTTTCGTTAAATGCTGAAAAATTTCTGTAATCATGATGTGTTCTCCTTATTCTTCTTCCGGATCCATAGTATTTTGCTGTATAAAGTCCCTGGGAGAGTATCCGGTGACTTTTTTAAATACCTTACTGAAATAAAAAGCGCTTTCAAAGCCAAGCTGGTCGGCTACCTCATAAATCTTCATGTCCTGTTCCAGGAGAAGAGTCTTTGCTTTATTGATCTTAGCCTGGGCGATGTATTCTGAAAAAACCCAGATGGCAGTTCTTTTTAAACAGAATGCTTAAATAATTAGGGCTCAGTCCGAAAACTCCGGCAACCTCATTTAAAGTGAGCTTTTCGGCGACGTGATTGTGAATATACTTTTGTACGTTTGTAATGACATGAGCCTTATAGGTCTTTCGTTTGGATTTTAAAATCTCGCACAAACCATCCCGGAGTACGGTCATCCACTCAACGATCTGTTCCACATTGCTAAACCGGTAAATCGAACGGTAACCATCACTATAAGAAGAGAAAATCTCCGCCATATTTGCCTCTCCATCGGGAAGAAGAGACAATGCAAGATAAAGAATGTTACAGGCACCGTCTGCAGCCTGGGAAAAACGCAGCGGGTGGGCTTCAAACAATTCTATAATTTCTGTTAAGGTGCGGGAGAGTACATCTGTATCGAATTCATTAAATGCCTTTGTAATTTCCCCTTTAAAGACTGAAATATTAAATGCATTCCGGATTGAATCCGTATCGCCGCTATTAAAAAAGGCAATGGACTGGGACCGGTTCATACGTCCAAAGGCCTGACGTGCTTCCTGGTAGGATTCGCTGATTTTTAATGGCTGGGAGAAGGGGGGAACCAACACCGGTTAACACAGTTACATTAAAATAGTTGTTCACCATTTCCGAAGCATTGAGAAAGGCATTTTTAATCATATCTTCCTTAAAGTCGTCTAAGGCATCAAGGTGAAACACAACTGCAAAATGCTTCATATCCAGAGACACCACATAGGCGGGAAGATACCTGGTTATAATTTCTCTGTACATCTGCAGGGTACTGCTATACAGATTCATTAACTTACTGTATTCCATATTTGCGTGGTTATTTTCCTGTATTTCACAAAAGGCTGCAAAGTAGCAGTGCTCTGTAAAACTCAGCTTTAAATCCTTTGACTGTAAATCAAACTGTTCCTCACTGTCAAATAAATTGTGTAAAAGCCGCATGAAAAATTTTTCATAATAGCTTTGAAGCAGAGGACGTCCTGATTCCTTATACTCGATGGAAACCCGAAGACTTTCTAAACGGGAGAGAGCTTTTTGAACGGATTCCAGTAAGGACTGGGCATTTAATTCCAGCTTGATTAGATAATCCACTGCTTCATATGACATTGCTTCTTTAATCAGCTGAAATTCTTCATAACTTGTGAGAAATATAAACAGAGGGATTTTCCCGTATTTTCCCGGCACGCCTTTGCAAGATCCAGACCATTCATGATAGGCATGCGAATATCCGTAATGATGATTTCCGGCGAATATTCCTCAATTAAGTCCAGTGCATTCTGACCATTAACTGCAGTGCCGCAGATTTCAATCCCGTAGTCTGTCCAGTTTAACATGGACTTTATTCCGATCTGAACCAGTGGTTCGTCATCCACGATCAATAATTTTGTCATATTAATTACCTTTCTGCCAATTGTTTTTCTGTAAACAGTACGTAAGGAAGCCGAATGGTCATGGTAGTAAATTCACCTTGCCGGCTGGTAATTGTAATTCCGTATTCTGGTCCGAAATCATACTGAATCCGCTTGTTTACATTACTTATGCCTACGTGACGGAAGAACTCCGTTTTGTTGTGAGAATCAGTATCTTCCCGAAGTACTTTCTCGATCATTTCCTCCGACATCCCGATTCCATTATCGGTCACACGGATCATCAGTCCTTTTTCTCCAGCGATTTCTTCCGCTTCGGCTGATACAATGATCCTGCCTGCCGCTCCTTTTGGTTCAATTCCATGAAAGAGAGCGTTTTCAATAATGGGCTGAAGAGAGAACCGGTGAATCTGGCAGTTATATAGTTCATCAGACTGAATCTGATATTCAATGGTCACACTGCCGCCGTAACGGTACTGCTGTATTAAAAAATAGTCCTTAATAAGATCCAGTTCTTCTCTCAGCGGAATCATGGAAGCTGTTCCTTTGGATACGTTCTTTAAAAGCCGGGCAAGGGCAGTAGTCATGTCTGCGATGCCTCCCGCATTCTGAATGGTGGCCATCCACTTGATGGAATTCAGCGTGTTATAGAGAAAATGAGGATTGATCTGGCTTTGAAGAATCTGATATTCCAGATCCTTTTCTGCTTTTCATCGGATACACGTTTTTCCATCAGAGTGATAATATTACCGGACATGGTATTGATACCTCTGCCGATCTGTCCCAGCTCATGATTCCATTCAATGGTATTGTCTCTCGTAAAATCTCCGGTTGAAATACTGTCTATCTTATTACTCAGCTTATGGATTGGCTCCATAATAAAGCGGTTTAAAAAGAATGCAAGGAGGATGCCCATAGAAACAATAAAAAAGCAGATGCCGATAATCAGCAGCGTATATAAATTCTTTTGCTGTTTGAACTGCTGTTCTGACAAAATCTGGGATATACTCCAATCATTGACACCATCTATAGGTCGTTCTATAAGAATTCGTTTTTCTCCGCCACTCATGGTTACAGAATGAACCAGGGTGCCAGCTAAAAAAGATTCCTTTCTGGCTGAATTTTCCGAAATCTCATAAGGCTTTTTTGTTTCCACCAGAGTATTGGACTGATAACGATAGGTCTTATCTCCCATATTAATGAAGAAAAGACTATCATCCGGTAGGGGATAGGTTGCAAGATAGTCCGTAAACAGTCTGGTTGAAATTTCAACATAAGTCCATCCGATGATTTCCGAATTAAATTTATCATAAACGGGACGTACAATCGGAATGAATTCTCCCTGATTGATCGAAGATAATGGGTCATGAATCAACCCAATCCATAAAAAATCGTCAGCATGAAACAGAGGTTCAAAAAAATCGCTCTTCCTTATTAGTTTGGCTGCATAAGGAGAAGAGGTGCTGACGGAAGATGTCATATGGAGAAAGTTATTTTCATTATTAGTAGAAACGATTGCACGAATATATTTGTAGGAACGGGTTTTATAATATTCTTCTTTCAGACGGTTATGGGTGGAAAGAGCCATTGGCCGTAAATTGCTGGAATCATTGGAAGCGGTAGGAAGCTTGTTTAAATCTTTAAATGCTTCCAGATAGTCCTGTATGACTCCATTGGAGCAGCACCATTTACTGAAATAAATGATATCCTTCATGTCTGTTGCTATGTTATTGCTCACGACCTGCAGACTGAATTCTGCAGACTGAACCTGATTTCTTCTGAGAAATAACTGAAAGACTGAGAAACAGACTGTGGTTGTAAGGACTGTGATAAGCAGCGTAACTGCTGCCGTCAAAATCATGATTTTGCCTCGTATAGTTTTTGGAATCAGTGTTTTCCACATGATATCAGACAAGTCCTTTCTATAATAGATGTATTCATACCCAACGCTGCCATTTTTTAAGTTAGCTTATTTCCTGTAAAATGTCAATGAAAAGAACCGTGTTATTTTTATAAAAACAGGTCAATATGTATACAAAAGATAAATTTTACTGTTTATCATAAAAAAATACATGTTTTAGTAATACAGAATTAATTTGTGAATAAATAGTGAATATTTTCTTAGATAATTTCCATTCTTAAATTTAATGGAAGCGGGTTATAATAGGACCATAGTAAATCACAAGGATTTACTGAAAACAATTTCAAATCAGGAGGGTATACAATGAAAAAAAGAGCACTTAGCCTTGCACTTGCCTGTACCATGGCAGTCACTGCACTTGCAGGCTGCGGCAGCAGTACCAAAGAAACTACAGCTGCAACAACGGAAGCAAGCAAAGCAGAGACAAAGGCAGCAGAGACCACTGCATCAGCAGGCGGACAGACAACACTGAAATGGTCAGTTTGGGATATCAGTTCCACTACCTATTATCAGCCTCTGATCGATGCGTTTGAAAAAGCACATCCGGATGTTAAAATCGAGATGGTGGATCTTGGTTCTACCGATTATCAGACAGTTCTTGCAACAGAATTAACTGGCAGCGGTTCTGATTTTGATGTGGTAACTGTAAAGGATGTTCCAGGATACATGACACTGGTAAACAAAGGCGTTTTAGAGCCTCTGGACAGCTACATCGAATCTTCTAAAGTGGATTTAACTCAGTATAAAGGCCTTACCGATCAGATTAAGGTAGAAAATAAATTATATGAGCTTCCATTCCGTAACGATTTCTGGGTACTGTTCTATAATAAGGACATCTTTGATAAAGCAGGTGTTGCTTACCCAACCAATGATATGACATTTGAACAGTATGATAAGCTGGCAAGAAGCTTAACAGTAGACACACCAGGACAGGAAGTATACGGAGCACATTATCATACATGGAGATCTGCAGTACAGTTATTTGGTGTACTTGACGGAAAAAATACCATTATTGATGGAAAATATGATTTCTTAAAGCCTTACTATGATATGGTAATTAAAGAGCAGGAAGACGGCGTTTGCCAGGATTATGCTACATTAAAGACCAGCGGACTTCATTACTCCGGCGCATTTGCACAGGGCAACATCGCTATGATGAACATGGGTACCTGGTTTATCTCCACTTTAATGGATAAGATCCGTACAGGTGAATATACAGACTGCAAAAACTGGGGAATCGTAAAATATCCTCATGCAGAAGGCGTAGAGCCAGGATCAACACTTGCTACCATTACTTCTCTTGCAATTCCTGCCAATGCACCTCATAAAGATCTTGCATGGGAATTCATTAACTTTGTAAGCGGAAAAGACGGAGCAGAGATTCTTGCTTCCACCGGAACCATTCCAGCTGTTATGAACAACACAGTTGCTGATCTTGTATCCAGTGCAGAAGGATTCCCAAAAGCAGACGGAACCAGTGTTGAAGCTTTAAACACTTCCAAGCTTTACTTAGAGATGCCTGTAAATCCAAAGAGCTCTGAGATCGAAACTGTATTAAATGAAGCACATGATGCAATCATGACAGGAAGTATGTCAGTTGATGACGGCATTGCTCAGATGAATGAAAAAATCGGTGCAATTCTTGGCAAATAAAGCAGCGTGGTAACAAAAACAGGCGGGCAGCATATAACGGCCCGCCTTATTTAAAAACTTCTGATTTGATTTTGACGGATAAGAACTGGAAAAGGAGGATAAGCCGTTTTACCGGGCTTTAAGACAGACTATGGCTAAGACAATAACAGAAGCGCAAAAACAGGAAAAAATCGCGGCTTTACATGAGAAACGGAATGCACTCAGTCTTTTGTTAAAAGACGCAAAACGTACTCATGAGCGTGACAGGCTGATTGCGAAAATCGAAACAATAGATGAGAAAATTAAGAAGGTGAGGACCGGAGAGATTCTTACCAGACAGGAAAAAAGAAATTTAGTCGCTTATTCTTTTATCGCTCCCAACTTTATCGGATTTGCCATATTTACGCTGGGACCCATTATCTTTGCGTTTGTACTGGCATTTATGAGCTGGGATGGGAACAGTCCCATGAAATTTGCAGGAATTAAAAACTTTATTGACATGTTTGGCAATGCAAGGTTTCATTCGGCCTTTATCAATACTATCGTATACTGTATCGCCACCGTACCTTTAACCTTAGTCAGTGCACTGGGACTGGCAATCGTTTTAAACCAGAAAATAAAGGGAAGAAATTTCTTCCGTACAGTAGGATTCTTTCCTTATGTAGCCTCTCTGGTTGCAGTGGCAGCCGTATGGAATATGCTTTTCAGTCCTCAGAAAAGCGGACCGGTCAATATGATTTTATATTATCTGGGAGTACATGCAAAAAGCCTGCCGAAATGGTCGGCAGATCCTCACTGGGTTATGTTTACAATCGTGCTCTTTAGTGTATGGAAGAACATGGGTTACTACATGGTAATTTATCTTGCAGGACTTCAGGGAATCAATGCAGAGCTCTATGAGGCGGCTGGCCTTGACGGCTGTAATTCCTGGCAGCGGTTCCGTTATATCACCTGGCCCCAGCTTCAGCCTACTACATTCTTTGTTACAATCATCCTGACCATTAACTGCTTTAAGGTTTACGATATTGTATATATGCTTGCAGGCGGTTCTAACGGTGTTGTAAGTTCCCAGGCAATGGTTTTGGTTTACCACATTTATGAAGAAGCATTCCGTAACTGGAATCTGGGCTATTCCAGTGCAGTTGCAATAGTGCTGTTCTTAATGGTTCTTGCTATCACCCTGGTTCAGTTCCGTGGTGAGAAAAAATATGCAAACTAGAAGAAGGAGGATATAACATGAAAGTAAAAAGCACAAATTATAAAATCAGCAGATCCCTCCTGTATGTGGTTTTGCTCATTCTTACAGCGGCTATGCTGATCCCGTTTGCATGGATGCTGTCAGCATCATTAAAACTTGATAAAGACGTATTTATCTTTCCCATTCAGTGGATTCCCCAAAATCCCCGTTGGATGAATTATGTTGATATCTGGACAAAAATCCCTCTGATGACCTTTGTGGGAAATACTGTAAAGATCACATTGATCGTAACATTTCTCCAGCTTTTAACCAGCAGCTTTGCTGCCTATGCATTTGCAAAGCTGAAATTTAAATACAAAGATACTCTTTTTATGGCCTATATTGCTACCATCGCTGTTCCGTGGCAGGTTTACATGGTTCCCCAGTTCATGATGATGAGAAATTTCGGACTGAATGATTCTCATCTGGCGATTATTTTCCTTCAGGCGTTTTCTGCCTTCGGAGTATTCATGATGAGACAGTTCTATCAGGGAATTCCCGATGAATTGTGTGAGGCGGCAAGGATTGATGGTATGTCAGAGTATCAGATTTACTCTAAAATCATGCTTCCCTTGTCAAAACCGGCGCTGTCTACGCTTACGATCTTTACTTTTGTTAACACCTGGAATGACTTCTTAGGACCGTTAATTTATTTAAAGACGGAATCCAAGAAGACACTTCAGTTAGGACTTAAAATGTTTATCAGCCAGTACAGCTCAGAATTTGGTCTGATTATGGCAGCATCAGTACTTTCCTTAATACCCGTATTAATTGTATTTTTATCCCTTCAGAAATATTTCGTAGAAGGAATTGCAGCTACCGGCGTGAAAGGTTAAACAATGGAAATAATAAAAAATTTCGTGGACAATATCCATAACGGGGATTATAAAAGGAACTACAGAATCCCCGTTATACAAGAGGAAACCTTGATTTTTCCAGGAGGAAGAAGAACTCAGTCTTTAAACGGGAATTGGAACTTTTCTGTGGACCAGTACGATAACTGTTTAAGAGCAAAGTGGTTTTTAGAACAGGAAATAAATGACGAAGGGCGCAGTGTCCCTCTTGATTACGCCTTTGACGACTGGGAAAAAATCAAAGTACCGGGAGTATGGAATCTTGCAAAACCGGAATATTTTTATTACGAGGGACCGGCGGTATACAGCCGCCGGTTTTCTTTGAAAGAAGAAAACAAAGGTCGTGTGTTCTTACAGTTTGGTGCAGTTTCTTATGAAGCCAGAATCTTTTTAAATGGAACATTTCTTGGAATCCACAAAGGAGGTTCCACACCGTTTTCCTTAGAGATTACGCCTCATCTAAAGGCTGAAAACAGATTAATTGTGGTAGCGGATAATACCAGAAGAAAAGAGCAGATCCCCAGTGAAAATACGGACTGGTTCTTATATGGTGGTATTTACCGGGATGTTTCCCTTATTTTTGTACCCAATGTCTACATTGAGAATATGAAAGTAAGTCTTGTTAACAGGGAAACTGGAGCGATTGAAGTTAAGGCTCTTATTGAGAGTGAGAAGAAACTGGCAGATCATACGTTGACATTCTTAATTCCGGAACTTAACATAGAAGAAACCATTCCTGTAAGCGAAGATGGTACCTTTTCAAAGACCGTCCATGCACAGAATTTATCCCTTTGGAGTCCTGAGAATCCCAAACGCTATGATGTGATTCTGACTTTGAAGGAAAAGGGTGAAGTAAAGGATGAGGTGACGGATGTCATCGGCTTTCGTACCATAGAGACAAGAGGTGGAAAGATACTGTTAAATGGCAGACCCGTATTCTTGCGGGGGGCCTGTCTCCATGAGGAAACAGAGGATCATGGGAAAGCAGTAACGAAAGAGGATATCCGGGAAGCCTTTCAGAGAGCGAAAAAGATGAACTGCAATTTCCTGCGCCTGGCCCATTACCCTCATACCCAGTGGGTTTCTGAGATTGCGGATGAGGAAGGAATTTTACTTTGGGAGGAGATCCCGGTTTACTGGTGGATCGACTTTTCAAACCCTCAGACGCTCAGTGATGCAAGAAACCAGCTTTCAGAATTAATCTCCCGGGATTTTAACCGGGCCAGTGTTATCATCTGGTCTGTTGGAAATGAAAACCCCGATACAGACGACAGGTATCACTTTATGAAGTACCTGGCAGAGACAGCGAAAGAAAAGGACCCTTCCCGTCTGATTTCAGCTGCGTGTCTGGTAGATACCGTAAATTTAAGAATTGCTGACCGGCTGGAGAGTCATCTGGATGTTATCGGTTTTAATGAGTACTACGGCTGGTATGATCCTGATTATGAGAAGCTGACAGAAATTCTAAATGGATCTAAGCCGGAAAACCAGTGATAATCAGTGAATTTGGTGCAGATGGATATCATACTGAAAATAAAACCGGAAAGAATGTCCGCGGCTCTGAACAGGAACAGGAAGAAATCTATAAAAAGCAGGTAGAGATGTTTGGTAAAACAGAATACATTCAGGGCACGGCGCCCTGGATCCTGTATGATTACCGGACGCCCAAGAGGCTTGGTGCATATCAGAACGGATACAACATAAAGGGTCTGGTGACTGCGGACAGAATAAGAGAAAAGCCTGCGTTTGCAGTGATGAAGAAGTTTTATGAGGAGGTAATGGAAAATGAAGGAAACGACTGAAGAATTGTTTGAAAACAGACCGGAGCTGTCGGCAGACCAGTGCCGCAAAGCTTTGGACTTTGCTGTCAGACAGCTGAAGGATAATTTAGGGGAATTTACTCACTCTTTTAAAAAAGCATATAGTGAAGATGGCTATTATAAGCCAACTCCCAATGTAAACTGGACCACCGGATTCTGGACTGGCCAGCTCTGGCTGGCGTATGAGTGGAGCAGAGATGATGCATTTGCCAAGTCTGGCAGCATTCAGGCAGAAAGCTTTTTAAAGAGAATTGAAGATAAGGTGGAAGTGGATCATCACGATATGGGATTTCTGTATTCCCCTTCCTGCGTGGCAGCTTATAAGCTGGTAGGAGATGAGACAGGAAAGAAGGCGGCAATCAAGGCGGCAGATCAGCTCATCAGCCGGTTTCAGCCAGTGGGGCAGTTTATTCAGGCGTGGGGACCTATGAACCAGCCGGAGAATTACCGTTTTATCATTGACTGTCTTTTAAATCTGCCTCTTCTTTATTGGGCATCAGAAGAAACCAATGATACAAAGTACAGGGATATTGCTGAAAAGCATATTCATACTGCCATTGCCAATGTGATCAGGGAAGATTATTCCACCTGGCATACCTTCTTTATGAATATGGAGACTGGTGAGCCGGATCATGGTGCAACCTGCCAGGGATACCGGGACGGGTCTGCCTGGGCAAGAGGTCAGGCGTGGGGAGTATATGGCTGTGCTTTAGCATACCGTTATACGAAACGAGAAGAATATGTAGAAGACTTTAAGCATGTGACTGGTTACTTCTTAGACCATCTCCCTGATGATTTAGTACCTTACTGGGATTTGGAATTTACAGATGGATCTGGGGAGCCAAAGGATTCTTCCTCCGCTTCCATTGCAGCCTGCGGAATGCTTGAAATGGCTAACTATCTGCCGGAAGCGGAAGCAACTTACTATCGTTCCATTGCGAAGAAGATCATGGAATCAGTAGTGACTGGTTATGCGGTGAAAGAAGGAACCAAATCCAACGGACTGGTTCTTCACAGCACGTATTCCAAGAAATCTCCATACAATACCTGCACCCCGGAAGGTGTGGATGAATGTAATATCTGGGGGGATTATTTCTATTTAGAAGCACTTATCCGTCTGTCCATAGACTGGAATCCATATTGGTAACAATTAATGATTGAAAAGAGGCGAATGTTCATGAAGCTTGAAACAAAAGAGGACTACAGACAGCTAATGTTTCGGCTGTTAGATCCATTAAAGCCATTATACAGCAACGGCTGCGCCAGACTGCATTTAGGAGACAGCGGTGTTACTTATCCTGCAGTCAGCATGGAGATGGAGGCTTTTTCAAGACCCCTGTGGGCTTTGGTGCCCTTATGGCTTGGAGGAGGAAAAGGCTATGAAGAGATCTATGCTAATGGTATAAAAAATGGTACTGATCCACTCCATAGTGAATACTGGGGCGGTTTTAACGATTACGACCAGAGGTTTGTAGAGATGGCTGCCATTGCAAGCGGTCTGATCTTTACTCCGGAAAAACTTTGGGAACCCTTAGAAGAACGGGAAAAAGACAATCTTGCTAAATGGCTTTACGGAATCAATGAACACATCATACCGGACTGTAACTGGCAGTTTTTTATGATTCTTGTAAATATTGCCCTGCAAAAGCTTGGCTATCCATACAGCAAAGAAAAGCTCCTGTCAGGTCTTGATAAAATCGAAAGTTATTATATCGGTGATGGCTGGTACCGGGATGGCGGCTCCAGTCAGAAGGACTACTACATTTCTTTTGCCATGCATTATTACGGTCTTTTATATTCCGTAGCAATGGAAGAGGAAGATCCTAAGCGATGCAGTGAATTTAGAGAACGGGCCAAAATTTTTGCCAGAGATTTTATTTACTGGTTTGATGAAAATGGTGCCGCATTGCCCTTTGGACGAAGTCTTTCTTACCGGTTCGGAGAAGCTGCATTCTGGTCTGCTTACTTATTTGCAGGGCTTGATGATATATCCGCAGGCGTTGTAAAGGGGATTTTATCCCGTCATTTAAACTGGTGGCTGGATCAGAAAATCTTTGACAGGGACGGTGTACTGACGATTGGATATGCGTATCCCAATCTGATTATGGCAGAGCGTTACAATGCGCCCGGATCTCCTTATTGGGGTATGAAGACGCTTTTGTGTCTGGGACTGCCAGACAGTCATCCCTTCTGGTCTGCAAAAGCAGAACCATTGCCCAGTCTTAACAGTATAAAGCTGTTAAAACAGGCGGATATGCTGATGCAGCGGATCGGATCGGATGTAATCGCCTATCCAGCAGGTGTTTGTGAAAATACGGTCATGGTCACGTACCGGAGAAATATTCCAAGTTTGCTTACTCCACCCGTTTTGGCTTCTCAGTCGCCAGGAGTCAGATTGTACTCCATGAGAATGCACCGGATTCATCCCTTGCATTTGTAATTGATGGGGATGATTATGTTTTTGTGAGAAAATACAGTGACCAGTACGAAGTTTTAGAAGACCGTGTAATCAGCAGCTGGCATCCATTTCCCGGCATTGCGGTTACTACCACCATTGTGCCTCAGGAATATGGTCATTTAAGAGTTCATGAGATTGAAAGCCAGTACGACTGTACTGCATACGACTGCGGATTTGCCGTAAAGAAGTTTGCAGATGAATATGAACAGAAGGCAGCAGGGACAACTGCTCTTGTATCAAACCAGGAGCAATGCTGTCAGGTAACAGGGGAAGGTCCTTGTGCAGCTGGTTTTGTCATTGAATCGGATCCTAATACCAACGTGTTATACCCCAATGCAGCGATTCCGTCAGTATCCTACCGGATTAAAAAAGGAGAAACCATTCGGATTGAAACCCAGGTGAAAAGCTCCATCCGCTAGCAGAGCCGGTTTATACCACAGAAATTTTAAGGGCAAAGAAGATGTGGATCCATAGCAGCTTCTTTGCCCTTATTTTTCATTCGGAAACCAAAAAATACAATGGATTCTTTTACCATTGTCGATTATAATAAGTGTAATGTTTTTAATAGAAGGAGGGGTTTTTAATGGAAGAAAAAACCGCAAAACTGGAATGGCTTAATGATCCTCAAGTATTTTCTGTAAACAGAATTTCTGCCCATTCCGATCATCAGTATTACGAGACAAAACAAGAGGCTGAAGAAGGTGATATGAGACTGCGCCAGATGCTTAACGGAACCTGGCAGTTCTCCTTTGCAGAGAAACCGGAAGAACGGGTAAAAGAATTTTATGAAAAAGATTTTAATGCAGATAAATTTGATTCTATTATGGTGCCTGGACATATTGAATTACAGGGATTTGGCAGATGCCAGTATATCAATACCATGTATCCGTGGGACGGAATTTCAGATTTAAGACCTCCCTTTACGGATCCGGAAAATAATCCGGTAGGAAGCTATTTACGGGAATTTGAATTAGAAACTGAATTAAAGGATAAACGTCTCTTTCTCTCATTTCAGGGTGTGGAAACTGCATTTTACGTATGGCTGAATGGAGTTTTTATCGGTTACTCCGAAGATTCCTTTACTCCCTCAGAATTTGAGATTACTCACGCAGTCTGTGATGGCGTTAACCGTCTTGCAGTGGAGGTTTATAAAAGAAGCAGCGCAAGCTGGATTGAGGATCAGGACTTTTTCCGGTTCTCCGGAATATTCCGTGATGTGTATTTATATGCAGTTCCTTCCTGCCATGTCAGGGACTTATTTGTGCATGCAGATGTTTCTGATGATTACAAGGATGGACTTTTACGTGCAGAGCTAAGTCTTATAGGAGAAATCAAAGGAAGTGTCAGTGCTGTTTTAAAAGACAGAGAAGGTAATGACGTTTTGTCCTTTGATGCCCAGACAGCCAAGGCTGATACTGTGCTTACCGGTTGTGTACCCGGCGCCCGATTATGGAACGGAGAGGATCCTTATCTTTATGAATTATGGATTTCCTTATTTGATGAAAACGGTCAGTTAAAAGAGGTAATTCCCCAGAAGCTGGGATTTCGCCGCTTTGAAATGAAGAATAGCATTATGTGTCTCAACGGGAAACGAATTGTATTCCGGGGAGTCAACCGCCATGAGTTTAACGTCAGAAGAGGCCGTGCCATTACAAAAAGAGGATATGCTTTGGGATATCCGTTTCATGAAGCAGCATAACATCAATGCTGTCCGTACCTGCCACTATCCGGACCAGAGTCTGTGGTATAAGCTCTGTGATGAATATGGAATTTACTTAATTGATGAGGCGAATTTAGAAAGCCACGGTTCCTGGCAGAAAATGGGAGATTGTGAGCCTTCCTGGAATGTTCCCGGAAGCCTGCCTGAGTGGAAGGAATGTGTGGTAGACCGGGCAAAATCCATGCTGGAGAGAGACAAAAACCATCCCAGTATTCTGATCTGGTCCTGCGGGAATGAATCCTATGCAGGTGAGGATATTCTCGCCATGTCAGAATTTTTCAAAAAACGAGATCCGGACAGACTGGTTCATTATGAAGGTGTCTGCTGGAACCGGGAGTTTGACCGGACCAGTGATATGGAAAGCCGGATGTACGCGAAACCGGATGAGGTGGAGCGTTATCTCAAAGAGGACCCGAAAAAGCCATTTATTTTGTGTGAATATATGCATGCCATGGGCAATTCCCTTGGCGGTATGAATAAATATACGGATCTGGAAGACTGCTATGAGATGTATCAGGGTGGTTTTATCTGGGACTATATTGACCAGTCTCTGATGAAAAGATGCTTATGGAGAAGAGCATATGACATACGGCGGCGATTTTGAAGACCGTCCCACAGATTACAGCTTTTGCGGCGATGGAATTGTTTTCGCAGACCGTACCGCATCTCCCAAGGCCCAGGAAGTGAAGTACCTTTATCAGGATCTTCGCCTGATTCCCGATGAAAAAGGAGTGAAAATTGAAAACCGCAGACTGTTTGAGAATACTTCAGACTGTGAATTCATTTATACTGTATTAAGAAATGGGGAGCCGATCTTCCAGAAGCAGTTTGAGGCTGATGTGGAACCATTAAACAGCGCGTATTTTACGGTTGAAATCCCGGAATGGAAAGAAGTGGGAGAATACGTTCATCAGGTGTCGGCGGTTTTAAAGGAGGACACGTTATGGGCAGATTCTGGTTTTGAAACTGCGTTTGGTGAGAGTGTCCGGGAGATTAAGGGCGAGCAGCAGCCTTGCGGTAAAAAGCCATTAAACGTCGTTTATGGAGATGTTAACATTGGAGTATCAGGGGAAGGATTCCGGATTCTCTTTTCCAGACAGGAAGGAAGTATTGTTTCCATTGTTTATGATGAAAAAGAGTGGGTGGGAAGACCTCTCATGCCTGTATACTGGAGAGCGACTACTGATAATGATAAGGGAAACCGATTCTCCGTTAAAAGCTCTATGTGGTTCGGTGCAGGCAGATTCCCAGCTTACAGAAATGAAAACTGCAAAGTGGAAGAGGGAGATGGTTGCATTACAGTTACCTATACCTATCAGCTTTCAACGATACCCCAGACGGAAACTCAGGTTATCTATGAGGTAGATTCAACAGGAGCCATTCATGTGAAAGCCGTATATCATGGGAAAGAGGGACTGCCAGAGCTTCCCGCTTTTGGTATGAGACTCATAACTCCAGCTGCGGCAAAACAGTTTACCTGGTATGGAAGAGGACCAGAGGAGAATTACTGTGACCGTAAGGAAGGCGCCAGACTTGGAATCTATAAAGATACTCCGGAAGGGAATGTTTCGCCTTATCTGGTTCCCCAGGAGTGCGGTAACAGGACTGGAGTACGCTGGCTGAAGGTTTCTGACCGAAAGGGGAATTCCATCGGTTTTAGGGCTGTTAATGCGCCGTTCGAAGCATCCGTTCTCCCCTATACCGCTGAAGAACTGGAAGTTGCCACTCATAATGAGGAACTTTCTGCTCCGCGATATACAGTCATTAGCATTTTTGGGGCAATGAGAGGAGTAGGCGGAGATGACAGCTGGGGAGCACCGGTTCATCCAGAATACTGCATTAGCGCGGACGGGGAACTGGTAACGGAATTTACCATTGAACGAATGAGTATGGAAGAATATGATGAATATCATTTTTCATAAAATGACACACAGCTGTCATGTTATGGGTGATATAATCCTTTAAACAGGTGACAGGGCAATCAACGAAAGGAGTTACTCATGCTTGAAAAGATCCCGGACCGGGAAGAGATGATCAGTTTAATTGGCGAGGAGGCTTTTCTTGCATGGGAAGCTCTCTGTACTAAGATTGAAGAAACATATGATATGGACCGCCTTTGGAATAGCGGCGGTAAGGCATGGAAGTACGAATACAAATACCGCAGAGGGGGGAAGACCCTCTGCGCACTCTATGCAAAAGAGGGCTGTTGTGGTTTCATGGTAATTCTGGGCAAAGCAGAGCGGGACAAGTTTGAACTGGAAAAGCAAAACTTCTCACCCCGGATACTGGAACTGTATGATACTTCAACCACATACCATGATGGAAAATGGATCATGTTTCCTGCGGACGATCGGTCTTTGTTTGATGATTATCTAAATCTTCTGCTGATAAAAAGACGTCCTAACAGAAAATAGAGGATTTTAGGAGGTACTATGAATTATCCGTGGATTGATGGCTTTTTAAAGGAAATGAATGGAGTTACCAGTGATTTTAAAGAGGAATGGAACTGGGACAGGTATATGATTGACGGTAAGATGTTTGCAGCTGTCTGCAGAGATGATCAGGGGAAGGAAAAGCTGATATCCATGAAGCTGGACCCTCTGGAAGGTGATTTTTTAAGGCAGCAGTACAAAGACATTGTACCGGGATATTATATGAACAAGGTTCATTGGAATTCAGTAATGGCAGATGGAGAAGTGCCGGAAGATCTGTTAAAGGATATGCTGGAAAAGTCTTATTCTCTTATTTTTGCAAAGCTGCCTAAGAAAAGACAGAAAGAATTGCTGGACGAAAGAAACGCATAACAGAATCCTGTGGGGTGAGACTATGAAATATTTTGGTGAGGGATTAAGTGAAGAGCATAAGGCATTAAATAAGGTGATCCGGAAAAAGCAAAGTACCAAAGAAGCCATTAATATTTTTCTGGACATTCATAAACAGCTGCATACAACGAATATAAAAGATAGAGAAGAAAACGAAACAGACCTCCTGTTTAGAGACTTGGAACCACGGGAATATGCAATTATGCCTGGAAAAGATGATGAGACAATTGCCTGGGTAGTCTGGCATATTGCGAGAATTGAAGATTTGACCATGGGCATTCTGGCTGCAAGGGGAAACCAGCTTTTTGACGAGGACTGGAGCAGGAGAATTAATTCTCCCATAAAGGATACAGGTAATGCATTAACCGATGAGGAGATTATGTCTTTCAGCAAACAGGTGAATTGTAAGGAACTGCTTAATTACCGCAGTGCTGTGGGAGAAAGAACCAGGGAAATCGTAAGCCGGTTTACCTATGAAGATATGATTCGGGATGTGAATGAAGCGGACCTTATGAAAATTAAAGCAGAAGGCGGCGTAACCTCTCAAAAGGATTCTGAGTGGCTGCTGGAGTTTTGGGGAAACAAGGATGTGGCGGGACTATTGCTGATGCCGCCAACCCGCCATGTGATGCTTCATCTCAATGACTGCTGTAAATGGAAAGAGAAAATTCGTACCAGAACTAAGTTCTTTCTGGAATAATTGACTGCAATTTCCTATATTTCATAAAAGTTCAAAATTTGCTTGACAGAATAAAAAAATTGGCAGTATTCTTATAATTGTATATTAAATACAACAAAATCTAAGAAAAGGAGGCAGGAACTATGATGCGTAATTGTGGAATCAACAGAAACAATCAAATAGTTAGAAATATATTACTAAATTCAGTCTGCCTCATGGAAAACTGTCTTTGCATCTAAGGATGTCAGGACAAATGCTGCTTCTTGATCGAAGCTTCTTTTTATGAGTTTATCCGCAGTCTGAATGACTGCGGTTATTTTTTTGCTTATTTACCGAAAAAGACCGCACTACGCAGTTTTTTTCGGTTTTTTTACATATATGGGACAAAAGTCATGAAGTTTTTTAAAAGAATAGGAGGAAATGGTATGAAAAATTTGTGGAAGTATGTAAGGAAATATAAATTTCTTTACGTTCTTGCCCTTGCAGCGATGATTATCAGCATTTTGCTTGATGCATCAGCCCCCCAGATTACAAAACATATTATCGATGATGTAATTGTGGGTGGTGAGACAAAGATTCTTATGAAGCTGCTTTTAGGGCTTTTGGGAATTGGATTTGGAAGAGCGATATTTCAGTATACAAAGGAATTTATCTTTGACTTTGCGGCTGCAAGGATCGCCTGTGGTTTAAGAAAGGATTTGTTTGATCATATCCAGACATTGTCCGTAGGGTATTTTGACAGCCATAATACGGGAGAACTGATGGCCCGGATTAAGGATGATGCTGAGCGGATCTGGAATGCCTTTGGTTTTGTAGGAATGCTTGTGTTGGAATGCTCCATTCACACCATCATTGTTCTTGTCTGTATGGTGCGGTTAAGCCCTGTCCTGACACTGATTCCTCTTGTCATTCTGCCGATTATTGCCTGGTATGCATTAAAGATGGAAAAAGGGCTGGGTGAGGTTTACGACAAGATCAGCGAACAGACTGCAGAGCTCAATACGGTTGCCCAGGAAAACCTGGCTGGAGTCAGGACAGTTAAGGCATTTGCCAGAGAAGACTATGAAATCAGTAAATTTAAGAAGCACAACAAGCAGTACTATGACTTAAACATGAGTCAGGCAAAGCTGCTGATCCGGTTCCAGCCAAACATCTCATTCTTATCTAAGTTCCTTATGATGTCAGTCATTGTCATTGGCGGAATACTTGTAATTAAGGGAAAGATGTCAATCGGTGATTTGGGAGCATTTTCCGAATATGCAAACAATATCATCTGGCCTATGGAAATGGTAGGCTGGTTAAGCAATGACCTTGCCGCAGCCTTTGCTTCCAATAAGAAGATTAAAAAGATCATGGAAGAGAAGCCGGTGATTGCAGATCCTGATAAACCAGTTCTTCCGGAAGTTGTGAAAGGGGAGCTTACCTTTCAGCATGTAGATTTTGAACTGGATGGAAAAGATATCTTAAATGATATCAATTTCACTCTGGAAAAAGGAAAGACACTGGGTATTATGGGCGTCACCGGTTCAGGAAAGACATCGATTGTCAATCTGATCGAACGTTTCTATGATGTAACGGCGGGAGAGATTCTCCTTGATGGAATCAACATTAAGGATCTGCCGTTACCCTTGCTGAGAGGACAGATTTCTGTGGTTATGCAGGATGTATTTCTCTTCTCCGACAGCATTTCCGAGAATATCAAAACCGGAAATAAGGATGCTACGGAGTGGGAAAGTGTTCAGCAGGCGGCGATTTCAGCAGAAGCACACAGCTTCATTCAGAAGCTGTCAGAACAGTATGATACGGTAATCGGTGAAAGAGGCGTAGGCTTATCCCGGAGGTCAGAAGCAGAGAATCAGCATAGCCAGAGCCATTGCAAAGGAAACGCCTATTCTGATTCTTGATGACTCCACCTCTGCCCTTGATATGGAAACCGAGAGGGAGATTGAATCTCATTTATCAGAACTGAAAAACAGTTCTAAAATTGTCATTGCCCACAGAATTTCGGCTGTGCGCAGAGCCGATGAAATTCTGATTCTGGAAGACGGAAAGATTATCGAGCGTGGAACTCATGAGGAGCTTATGGAGAAACGGGGACAGTATTACAGAACCTATGAGGTTCAGTATGGAGAGGAGGCTGCACTATGTCAGTAAATACCAGCAGAATCGATGAGGAACAGAAAGAGGTATTGAAAAAAGATACCATAATCCGCCTGTTTCGTTATCTGCTTGCTTATAAAAAGAAAATAGTGCTTGTTCTGTTTATTATGGGCGGCACCATTACCATCAGTATGCTGGCACCTCTGTTGATGGAGTATGCGGTAAACGTCTGTGTGGCACAAAAGGATGTCAATGGACTTCTATATGTGGGTATTGGAGCAGTTGGATTATTTCTGCTGTTTTTAGTGGGTACCAAGGTTCGTATGCGTATTATGGCGGAAGTTTCAAACCGTGTGCTTTTAAACATCAGAGAGGAACTATATCAGCATATCCAGTCTCTGGGGTTTGGCTTCTTTGACAGCCGCCCCACAGGGAAGGTACTTGCAAGAATCATTGGTGATGTAAATTCACTAAAAGATGTATTATCCGATAGTGTCACCCAGCTGATTCCGGATTTCATTACGGTGATCTGCGTTCTCAGCATTATGCTGATTAAGAATTACCGTCTGGCGATGGCGGCTTTGCTGACAATTCCCATTCTGGCGGTGGGTATGTTTTTTATTCAGACCAATGTTCATAAAAGATGGCGGGTATACAGAAAGAAAACTTCTAATTTAAATGGCTATGTCCACGAAGACTTATCGGGAATCAGGATTATACAAAGCTATGCTGCTGAGGATGAGACAAAAGAGGTATTTCACGATCTGGTAGACCAGCATTACCGTTCCTTCATTGATGCGGTAGTCATTGCAGATGCGTTCGGCCCTCTTGTTGAAATAACCTGGGGAATGGGTGGGTTTTTGCTATATTTTATCGGTATTAAAGTGGTGGGAGTGGAACAGATCGGAATTGGTACATTTCTTGCATTTTCCACATACATCGCCATGTTCTGGAGTCCCATACGTAATCTTGCCAACTTCTATAATAAGCTGACCACCAATATCTCAGCTGCGGAGCGTATTTTTGATATCATAGATACGGAAGTTGAAATAAAGGATGAAGAGAATGCAGTAGAACTAAAGGAATTAAAGGGCGAGGTACGGTTTGAAGAAGTTTCCTTTGCCTATGGAGATGAACCAGACCGTCTGATCCTGGATCACGTAAGCTTTTCAGTAAGACCAGGTGAGACGATTGCTCTGGTAGGGCCGACGGGTGCGGGGAAAACGACCATTGTAAACCTGATCAGCCGTTTTTATGAGGTGACTGGCGGGGAGATCTATATTGACGATCAGGAGATCAGAAGTGTAACATTAAAGAGTTTAAGAAGCCAGATGGGCATTATGACCCAGGATAATTTCCTCTTTTCCGGAACCATTCGGGATAACATTCGTTACGGGCGGTTAAATGCCACCGATGAAGAGATTGAAGAGGCTGCCAAAGCAGTGAATGCCCATGAGTTTATTATGAAGACAGAAAAAGGATATGATACGGAAATCAGTGAAAGAGGAGCCGGCCTTTCCATTGGTCAGAGACAGCTTCTGGCTTTTGCAAGAACCATGGTATCAAAGCCCGGCATTCTTATTCTTGATGAGGCGACCTCCAGCATTGATACCCATACGGAGCTGCTGGTTCAAAAAGGAATTGAAGTGCTTTTGAAGGAACGGACTTCCTTTATTATCGCCCACAGATTATCCACCATACGCAAGGCAGACCGGATCTTTGTTATCGATCAGGGTACGATTCGGGAAGCTGGAAATCATGATGAGTTAATGAAACTGGAAGGTGCTTATTATGAATTGTACCAAAGCCAGTTCGCGTAATGGCTGACTTGATGATGAACTTATTTAAAAATGTATAGATGTTCAGGTATTTTTTGCTGTTCAGGGCAGCTTGGTTTTGAGTTTCCTTAGTTGAGGGGCACTGAACAAGACCTATCTGCTATTATGCCTCAAACAGTATAGAAGTAGTTATAAGATTGAAGAAAAGGGGCAAGCGTAGGAAATAAACGTCATCTATGCCACAATGCCTAATACGGGGATAGAGAAGGTCGGAAAATAGGAGAGAAGGGGTAGAGGGCTGAAAAAGAAGTTATTTATGCCCCTTCTCCTTCTATTGCTGTCAGAAAGAGTTATAAAGATATCATGTATATAGAAAAGAGTTAATATAAATTGTCCTCTGGGGCGTGGAATTTGCTTTTTCAATTCTCAAGTTCGCCTGGCGATATCGAAAGGGATTGACCGGACCGGATAAATGAAATAAAATAGAAGGCGAGGTGATTTAAGATGACAGAAGGAGCTTTAGTTCTAGAAGGGGGATCCCTGCGGGGAGTATTTACTGCAGGAGTTTTGGATGTGTTCATGGAACAGGGGATTGAGATGTCCTATGTAAACGGTGTTTCGGCCGGTTCCATGTCAGGTATGAGTTATGTCAGCAAGCAGATAGGCAGAACCATAAAAGTGGATTTGGATTATGTCAATGACAAACGTTTTTTAAGTTTCCGGAATTTAGTGGAAAAACGTTCGATCTTTAACTTTGACTTCCTGTTTGGGGAATTAAGCAATACATTGGTTCCCTTTGATTATGACACATTCTATCAGTCTGAACAGATTTTCGAGGTGATAGCAACCCGCTGTAAGACAGGAAAGCCGGAATATTTTGAAAAGAGCAAATGTGACAATTTCATCGATGCGGTGAAAGCTTCCAGCAGCATTCCCATACTTTCCAGAATGATTACGGTGGAAGGAAAGAAGTATTTAGATGGCGGTTGCTCCATGCCGATGGCTTATCAAAGAGCGATTGATCTGGGGTATGAAAAGATTGTGCTGGTTCTCACCAGAGAACCGGGTTATCGGAAACCGCCCCTTGATAAATGGACGAAAAAGGGTATGAGCGCTATTTCGCACCTCTTCCCAGATTTTTAAAGGCGCTGGAGGACGTTCCAGACAGATATAACCGGATGCAGGAGGAGATTGACCGTCTGGAAAAAGAGGGAAGAATCTACGTAATACGTCCGGATCATCATGTGACAGTTCAAAGAACGGAGCAGGACAAAAGGAAACTGGAGGCGCTGTATCAGGAGGGAAGACGGCTGGCACTGGAACATATGGATTCCCTGAAAGCCTATTTGAAGCTGAGTTGAAGTAAGGTGCCTGCGGCATCCCTCTATGCCAAAAAACATGGGCAGGAACAAGGTGCCTGCGGCATCCCTCTATGCCCAAAAAACATGGGCAGGAACAAGGAAAGGAAAAAGCGTACAATTTATGAGTATTTATGATACATTAAATTCTATGCAGAAAGAGGCGGTACTTCAAACGGAGGGACCGCTTCTTGTGCTGGCAGGAGCTGGCTCTGGTAAGACCAGAGTTCTTACGCACCGGATTGCCTATTTAATAGAAGAAAAGGGTGTGAATCCCTGGAACATACTTGCTATAACATTTACCAATAAAGCAGCAGGAGAAATGAGAGAACGTGTGGATCGTCTGGTGGGATTTGGAGCAGACAGCATCTGGGTTTCCACATTTCATTCTTCCTGTGTTCGTATCTTAAGAAGGCATATAGAAAGTCTTGGGTATACTACTAATTTTACCATATACGATTCAGATGACCAGAAAACTCTGATGCGGCATGTCTTAAAAAAGCTGGATATAGATCCCAAGGTATACAAAGACCGTGCGATGCTGGGCCTGATTTCCACAGCCAAGAATGAGTTGATAAGTGCGGCGGAGTTTGAACTCAACGCTTCCGGCGATTTTCGGCAGAAGAAAGCAGCTTCTGTCTACAAAGAGTACCAGAGTGAGTTAAAGAAGAACAATGCACTGGACTTTGATGATCTGATTATGAAGACTGTAGAGTTGTTTCAGAATAACCCGGAAGTCTTAAACTACTATCAGGAGCGTTTCCGCTACATCATGGTGGACGAGTATCAGGATACCAATACGGCTCAGTTCCGTTTAATCAGCCTGCTTGCGGGAAAATATAAGAATCTTTGTGTCGTGGGTGATGATGATCAGTCCATCTATAAGTTCCGTGGTGCCAATATCGAGAACATTTTAAACTTTGAAAAATCTTATACTGGTGCAAAGGTAATTAAACTGGAACAGAATTACCGATCCAGCCAGAATATTTTACAGGCAGCCAATGAGGTAATCCGCCATAACAGAGGCCGAAAGGATAAAACCTTATGGACTTCCAATGAAGAAGGCCCCATGGTTCAGTTTAAGCAGTTTGAAAATGCGACGGAAGAGGCGGATGCCATTGTCCGTGACATATTAAACAGTTCATCTGACTACCAGGATTGTGCCGTTTTATACCGTACCAATGCCCAGTCCCGTCTGATCGAGGAAAAATGTCTTCAGCATAACGTCCCATACCGTATGGTTGGCGGCGTTAACTTCTATCAGAGAAAAGAAATCAAAGACATTTTAGCTTATTTAAAAACAATCGCAAACGGAAGAGATGACTTATCTGTCTTAAGAGTAATCAATGTTCCAAAAAGGGGAATCGGTGCTACCAGTATCGGCAAGGTCCAGGCATTTGCTTCCGAACGTGGATTGGGCATTTACGATGCATTCTGCAGGGCAAAAGCCGTTCCGGGGCTTGGAAAAACAGCGGATAAAGTTCTTGGATTTACGGAAAAGATAGAAGATTTCCGGGACAGGCTGACGGAAGAAACCTACAGCATTCACGAACTGATTGAAGATATCCTTGATGAAACCGGCTATCAGAAGGAACTGGAAGCAGAGGGAGAGATCGAATATCAGACCCGACTGGAGAATATAGAAGAGTTGATCAACAAAGCAGTCAGCTTTGAAGGCGAGCATGAGCATCCGGAATTAAGCGAGTTTCTGGAGGAGGTTGCACTTGTTGCCGATGTAGACCGAATGGATGAATCAGAAAACCGTGTTACGCTGATGACACTACACAGTGCCAAGGGACTTGAGTTCCCAAGAGTTTATTTAAGCGGTATGGAAGATGGTTTATTCCCCAGTATGATGTCTATTTCTTCCGATAATAAAGAGGATGTGGAAGAAGAACGGAGACTTTGCTACGTTGGTATTACCAGAGCTCAGAAGTTTCTTATGATGACTGGCGCCAGACAGCGTATGGTAAATGGCGAAACCAGGTATTCTAAGATCAGCCGGTTTGTGGAAGAAATTCCAGCCGAATTATTGGACTCCAGCAGACTGGAACAAAGACTTTCTTCCAGAGCCCAGTCCGATTTTGACGACAGCGGTCTTCCATGGGGGAATAGCGGGGCAGCAGGACGGACGGCTGGTGTCAGCAGCTTTGGACCGGGCAGCAACGCATATGCCTCAAAAACATCAAAGCCTGTAACGACTCCTGGATTCGGAAAAGCATTTACAATTGAAAAACCCCTTTCTCTTGGTTATAAAGAGGGAGACCGAGTCAGCCACATTAAATTCGGAATCGGTGAGGTAAAGGAAATCAAGGATGGCGGAAGAGATTTCGAAGTAACGGTTCACTTTGATCAGGCAGGTGTGAAAAAAATGTTTGCTTCTTTTGCAAAACTGAAGCTTGTGAGAGAATAATTTAAATTACATAAAATTTTAAAAAAAACCAAAAACCATAGTAAAAAAGGCAATATAATGGTATAATAACTGCTACAGGCAAAGAGAGAAATCTATGCCGTAAAGGATATGAATGAAAGCAGGGCTCTCAGAAAGGACGTGGAGACATGAACAGATTTGATGCAATGAGCAAAGAAGCTATGAGCAAACTGGAAGATCTTATGAACTCAAGCAGAGTGAATGAATTGCTTCATAAAAGAGAACAGGAAGAAAAGAAGAAAAACTGTATCCTCTGGATACTCGCGATCATAGGCGCAGTAGCGGCAGTAGCTGGAATTGCTTACACCGTATATCGTTTCTTTACTCCGGATTATCTGGAAGATTTTGAAGACGATTTTGATGATGATTTCGACGATGATTTCTTTGAGGATGAGAAGTCGGAAGCTAGTTCCGAAGAATAAAATCTGGCATTAAAAGGAGAGCGTGCCTCAGAAAGTGAGACACGCTCTTTTACATGACAGAATATATAATTTAAATGAAAATTTAAGAGAATAAAAGGAGTCAGCATAAGTGAAAAAGGGTGAGATATACGAAGGTACAATCGGACGGTTTGAATTTCCTGATAAAGGCATGATAGAACTTCCGGAAGGAAGAATTGGTGTTAAGCACGCACTTCCCGGACAGAAATTGAAAGTGATGATTAATAAAAAAAGGGGAGGGAAATGCGAAGGCCGGATTCTTGAAGTTTTAGAGAAATCCCCTCTTGAATACGCAAAAGATCCCTGCCCTCATTTTGGAATCTGCGGGGGCTGCACCTATCAGACCATTCCTTACAAAGAACAGTTAAAGATTAAGGAGCAGCAGGTAAAATCCCTGTTAGATGGTGTTGTGACAGGTGATTTTATATTTGAAGGAATTAAGCCCAGCCCAACCGAAGATAAATATCGCAATAAGATGGAGTTTTCCTTTGGAGATGAATATAAGGATGGTCCTCTTTCCCTGGGAATGCATAAAAGAGGAAGTTTTTATGATGTGGTGACGACGACAGAATGTAAGATTGTGGATACAGACTTTTGTGATATTTTAAAGGCGGCTAAGGATTATTTCGAAGACTTAGGGGTCGGATTTTATAAGAAGATGCAGCATACCGGATATCTGCGTCATCTTCTGGTGCGCAGAGCGGTGAAAACAGGAGAGATTCTGGTTGATCTTGTTACCACGACTCAGGAGGAACTTGATTTAAAGCCTTTTGCTGATGCGCTGCTTAACTTGAAACTGAATGGAAAAATTGTTGGAATTCTTCATACTTTGAATGACAGTCTGGCAGATGTGGTGAAGAGTGACCGGACAGATATTTTATATGGACAGGATTATTTTTATGAAGAATTACTGGGACTAAAGTTTAAGATTTCACCGTTTTCCTTCTTTCAGACTAATTCATTGGGGGCGGAAGTACTGTATGAAGCCACAAGAGGGTATGTAGGGGAGACAAAGGATAAGGTGGTTTTTGATTTATATAGTGGTACTGGAACCATTGCCCAGATTATTGCACCTGTTGCGAAAAAAGTGGTGGGTGTGGAGATTGTAGAAGAGGCAGTGGAAGCAGCTAGAGAGAATGCTGGAAGAAATGGTCTGGATAACTGCGAGTTTATCGCGGGGGATGTTTTAAAGGTGATTGATGAACTGGAAGATAAGCCGGATCTTATTATTCTGGATCCGCCCAGGGATGGGATTCATCCAAAGGCGTTGGGGAAGATCATTGACTTTGGGGTGGACAGGCTGGTTTATGTGTCTTGTAAGCCAACGAGTCTGGTGAGAGATTTGGAAGTGCTGCAGATGAGGGGGTATGAGGTGGTTAAGGCGTGTTGTGTGGATATGTTTCCTTCGACTGCAAACGTTGAAACCGTTTGTCTTCTGTCTAGAAAACCTTGATTTTATGCGGTGTTGAGGGGATGCCAAGTGAAAGATGAACCTGTGTTGTTATATAGGCAAAGATAAATTTATATTTTCTTTCATGAGGATGGGGTAATGCCAGATTAGTTAAATTACTGCTTTTGCCAAAACGTATAGGGGTTTCGCTGAAATGTACATATAAATTAGCGAAACCCTTATTTGAAGATAAATACATTTGACCAGATGGTTTACTTTTTGGGTGAGGGCACTTGAAATTAGTATGTCTTTGGTATAAAATAAAAGTACTTTTAATCAGCTCATATTCTTATCGAGGATTCTCTCAATATTTCCAAAAACATTATATTTACAATTATAGATTAATATAGAAATACGAAAGGGGAAATTAATTAATGGGTTATAGCTTTTTAGATTTAGCAAAAGAAGTATTAGAACACGAAAACATACCACTGTCAGTAGAGGAAATGTGGGAAGCGGCGGGCAGATATGGCTTACTGGAGAAACTGTCATCTTCCGGAAAAACCCCTATCCGTACCCTGTCAGCCAGAATATATGTAGATATTAAGAACAACCAGGATACGATATTTGAACAGGTAAGTAAACGCCCGGCAAAGTTTTTCTTGAAAGGACAAACGGCAGGATTACAGGAGTATGAGGACAGGCAGGAACGGGCAGGAAAAAAGCTGAAATTTGCAGAACGGGATTTACATATCCTGCTTTCCAGTTTTGTGAATTCCGATGAACATTTTAAATGCTCCACAAAAACCATTTACCATGAAGTTTCCAAGCGTGAAAAGAGTGGAAAGAACAAATGGCTGCACCCGGATCTTGTAGGGGTGCATTTCCCTTTTGAATCTTATACACCAAATACCCTTAAGCTATTTGATATTTTAAAAGTGAATCCTTATAAGCTGTATTCCTTTGAAATGAAAATCAACGTGAATCTTGCCAACCTCCGGGAGTATTATTTCCAGGCAGTATCCAATTCCAGCTGGGCGCATGAAGGCTATCTGGTAGCACTACATATTACGGAAAACCCGGAATTAATGGATGAAATGCGTCGTTTAAACAATGCGTTCGGGATTGGGAGTAATCCGGTTGGATGCGGAGCATTTCATGCAAAGTGAAATTCTATTCTCCGCAAAGGAAAAGGAATCCCTTGACTGGGATACCATTAATCGTCTGGTCGACAGCAATCCGGATTTTAAGAAATTTCTGGAAGACTTAATGGAAGATATCAAAGTAGGGAAGATTAAGAGTAAATATGATGAAACCTACACCGAAGAAGAGCAGATGTGCCAGTATGCTTTAAAATGCGGAATCCTGTCTTGAATTTCTGACAGTAACAATTCTAATTCAAATCCTATATCCCCACTGTCAGCTTAATATTTATGAGGCAGCAGGGGATTTTTTTATCTGACTTTGTCTATAAAATTCAAAATACCAATACCAATAAAAAATATTTTTGTCAATTAACAAGTTGACGAATAGATGTTTGTATTCATGGCAATGCTTACCATATAAAATTCTTTATAGGGAGAAAGCTATGAATACAGACCATAGATTAAGATTTGGAAAATACGTGGAGACACTTAGAAAAAGTAAAGGAAAATCTCTGCGGGAAACGGCGAAAGCCATAAAAGTATCGCCACAGTTCTACAGTGAGGTGGAGAAAGGGAGAAGCAGCACCTTTACGTCAGAGAGACTGAAATCACTGGCTTATTTTTTAATGCTGGACGATGAGGAAACCCACACGCTTTATGATATGGCAGCAGAATCGCGGTCATCTAATGATATTACAACACCCCAGGACTGTGCAGATTATATGCTCTGCAATTCCTATGTGATAGAGGCATTGAGGCTGTCGATGGAAACTGGTGCAGGGGAAAAAGAGTGGCAGGTTCTGCTGAATGAATTAAAGGCAAGGAAAGGGTGAACCGATTATGTACCAGCCAAAGTTAAGGAAAAAAAGAAATGGTGTTCCTATCATGTGCAATAGTGAGATTGATGCTCATGCAGAAGAATTTTTAAAAGATTATAATTCTTCCGTATTAAGGAACCCGCAGCCAGTAAACATGGAGGAATTTGCAGAGTTTTATCTGGACTTGACCTTGGATTATGCGTACCTTTCCCATTGCGGGCTGATTTTAGGCAGGATGGTATTCCAGGAAGCAGAAAGAGTCCCTATTTATCTTCCGGAAGAAAAACGTGCGGATTATCTATATGCAAAGAGAGGTACCATGCTCATCGACAATACAGTGTTGGAAGATTGGAAGGAGTATCGGTTACGATCCACCATAGGACATGAATGCGGGCACTGGGTATTTCATTCAGACTTTTATGCATATGCCAAAAGCAAAAATAACCAGAAAAAAATATCAGCTTCAGGAATCGCAGGATGTAAAAAGACAGATATTGAGGGTGGATTGGAGAAATTCGGGAAGAAAAGGCTGGTTACTGATATAGACTGGCTGGAACATCATGCAAAATATTTCAGTGCCGCTATATTGATGCCAAAAACACCGTTTATCAATGCAGTAACAGACTTGACTGCCACCCCTTATTGTAATGAATCAGATTTAGAAGAGCAACTTTCAAGAATATTTCAGGTATCACCCATTTCTGCTGGCATCCGGTTATCCCAGTTAGGATTCATCCAATATGCAGGCAAGAACGCAAATACTCATGATGAAAGACAGCTTAACATATTCCGGCAGATGCCAGGCACTCTGTGAATGACAGAGTGCTGATTTTAAAGGGAGCGTGTCAGGTACATAGTTGACATTTTTAAACGGCTTATTTTTTTGTACCGTTTGTCAACTAACTCATTGACAGGAAAGGAGCTATTCCAGGATGAAGGAGAAAATGAACTGCCCTATATGCCGGAAGCGGGTATTTGATATATGCTCATCTGCAAAAGGGGATATATGGGTAGAACTAAAATGCCCCCATTGCAGGAATATCATACAGGTCCGTTACAGGATTTGCAGCATTCAGGAAGAAAAAATCAAAGAAGAATTAGTAACCTATTAAAAGAAATCTACCGAGCAAAGGGTCCGCATAAGCGAGACACCAAATAGCCGGAGTAAAGCGGAATACCAGCTTACTCTGGCTATTTTTTTTGCCTGTTTTTCCATTCCTGCTGCTGCCGCTTTACTCACGGGTAAAGAAAGGAGCAGCATGAGAATCAATTATGAGTTTTTAACCGGAGAGAGGTTGGAAATAGAAGTGGATGACAATATTGGTGAAGTTATCATCGAAATGGAGAAGATGCAGTCCAGGAGAAACCGTGCCGAAACGAGACGGCATAATTCTCTGGAATTCATGCAGGAAAACCGTGATGGGTATCGTCCAATGCAGTTTACTGACAATAGGGCGGATGTAGAACAAATCATTATTCATTCAGATGAGAAGGAAAGGCTGCACCGGGCCATTCAGAAACTGGATCGTAAGGATTCCATAATAGTTAAGAAATATTATTTTGAGGATAAGACCATGGAAGAAATCGGAAAGGAATTAGGTATTTCGGCAATGGCCGTATCCAAGAGACTGAAAAAAATACCGGATAAGATAAAAAAACTTTTGGATTAGTTTAAAAATTCATTTTCCCGTGGCTATAAGATAGAGGCTTTGAAAATGTCTCAAAAGGAAAGGAGGTTTTTAGCCATGAGGACAGTGCGGATTATTGTAAGTGGAGAGGATTGTTCAAGAATTATGGTGACGAATGAGAGAACCAAAAAAAGGATTCCTGTCGTTCCTTTCAGAAAAAAAAGAAGTCATCAGCCATGTGCGGAAAGGATAGCAGGAAAAGATGAAAAGATTTTTTATATGCAGCCCTTTTCGTGGAGATGTAAAGGGAACAGTGAAAAAAGCTGCAAGGTACTGTAGAAAGGCATATGAGGAAGGTTGTCTCCCGATTGCCCCGCATCTTATGTTTCCTCTATTTTTGAATGAAGATAGTCTCAAAGAGCGTACGGATGGGATTTCTATGGGACTGGAACTGATGCAGGAGTGTGATGAAGTCTGGGTATATGGAAAGACAACGGATGGCATGGCGCAGGAAGTGAAGTTTGCCGTAGAGCATGGGATCCCGGTCTGGTTCAAAGAGATACAGGAAGGAGGAATGCCGGATGAAGCTGGTAATGGTTGTAACAAAGATAACGGGTAATGAGGAAAATGACCGGGCCAGGGCTTTGGAATATTGCCGTTTTGCCGCCCATAAGGGAGTCCTGCCCATCAGCTCTTATCTGAATTTCTATAACATTTTCATGGATGAGCTTGGATCTGCGGTGGAACATTTGCTGACTTTGAGGCTGGCAAAACAGGTGGACGAAATATGGGTATTTGGAAATGAAAAAGATGAGGATAAACGCAGACTGATAGAGGAAGCCTGCCTGGAATATGGCAGCCGGGCAAAATACTTTGATGCAAGAGAAATCGGAGAGGAATTATTACTGTGTACCATGTTCTCTGAGAAATTAATGGAACGATTGGAAGAGATGGAGGAATGTTAGATGAGCAGTGAATTATTGAAGATGGCAGAAGGATTCTCCATGGTAGCGGAGAGTCTTCGGTTGCTTGCCGGGCAGACAGAGGTGGTAAATCCATGTACAGATAAAGCAGAGGATATAATGCAGGATAAGCAGGAAGATACTGCAAAAGCAGATACCCAGGAAAAGAAAGTGACCGTAGAGCAGATCCGGGCAGTATTGGCGGAGAAATCCCAGGACGGAAAGACAGTACAGATTAGAGAACTTCTGAAAAAATATGGTGCTGTGAAGCTGTCTGCCGTGGAAGAGAAAGATTATTCGGCACTGCTTGCCGATGCGGAGAAATTGTAATGGGACGGCATGCTTTGCTATCCGCATCTTCTTCCAGGCGATGGCTGAACTGTACTCCGTCTGCAAGGCTGGAGCAGCAGTTCCCAGCGGACGAAGGAAGTATTTATGCGGAAGAAGGAACCGCCGCCCATGCCCTAGCGGAACATAAGCTGAAACGTCTGCTTAAGAAGCGTTCCAGGCGTCCGGTATCCGATTATGACTGTGATGAGATGGAAGATTGTACAGATGAATATGTATCATTTGCCATGGAACAGATTGAAAAGGCGAAACAGTCCTGCAAGGACCCGGTCATTCTCATTGAACAGCATCTGGACTTTTCCCGGTATGTACCAGAAGGGTTTGGTACCGGAGATTTAGTGATTGTGGCGGACGTAACCTTGTTCATCATTGATTTGAAGTATGGAAAAGGCATTGCCGTGGAAGCGGAGGAAAATCCGCAGATGATGCTGTATGCGTTGGGGGCTTTGGAGCTTTTCGATGCCATTTATGATATTGAAAGAGTCAGCCTTGCCATTCATCAGCCCCGTTTGGAATCTGTCAGTACCTGGGAGATTACGGTGGCTGGTTTGAGAAAATGGGCAGAAGAATACCTGATTCCAAGAGCAGCATTGGCGAATAAAGGACAGGGTGAATTTGTTTCCGGTTCCTGGTGCAGGTTTTGCAAAGTCAGGAATCAGTGCAGGGTCAGGGCAGAGAGAGCTTCCTGGAACTGGCGAAAATGGAATTTCGCCAGCCGGCTCTGCTATCCGATGAAGAAATTGCAGAGGTATTGAAAAAAGCGGATGAGCTTGCCAAATGGGCAGCAGATATCTATGCCTATGCCCAGGATGAGGCAATCACCCATAGTAAACACTGGAATGGGTTCAAACTGGTGGAGGGTCGGAGCAACCGGAAGTACAGCAGTGATGAGGAAGCAGCGGAAGCTGCAAAGGCAGCCGGATACACAGATATTTATAAACAGGCACTCATTGGTATTACGGAGATGGAAAAGCTGATGGGGAAAAAGAAGTTTGTCCAGATACTTGGAAAATTTGTGTATAAGCCACAGGGCAAGATTACACTGGTACCGGAGTCGGACAAAAGACAGCCGGTGGAAACAGCAGACGCAGAAGCGGATTTTAAGGAGGAGTAAATCATATGAACATTGAGAATAAAAAATGCACCAATCACAAAAGTAATCGTACCTTGCAGATTTTCTTATCTGCATTGCTGGGAGGCGAATGCAGTTGATGGCGGGGAACCGAAGTATTCCGTATCAGCCATTATTCCGAAATCGGATACGGAAACCATTGAGAAGATTAAGGCAGCTATTGAACAGGCGAAGAAAGATTCCCTTTCCAAGTGGGGAGGGAAGATTCCTGCCAATTTGAAACTGCCTTTGCGTGACGGTGACATTGACCGTCTAGAGGATGAAGCTTATGCAGATAGCTATTTCTTCAATGCCAATTCCAGACAGGCTCCCCAGGTGGTCGATAAGAACGTGCAGCCAATCTTAGACCAGTCCGAGGTGTACTCCGGCTGTTACGGCAGGATTTCCGTCAACTTCTATGGATTTAACAATAATGGAAACCGCGGCATTGCCGCAGGTCTTGGGAATATACAGAAGTTAAAGGACGGAGAACCTCTTGGCGGTAGAACGAATGCGGAAGATGACTTTGAAGCTGTGGAAGAAGATTTTCTTGGATAAACGATACTGGGTGGACGGAATATCCGCCCGGTTACATAGGGAGAAGCAGGAAAGGAAGTGATGCAGATGAAACGGATACTGGCGATTGATATAGAGACCTATTCCGATGTGGACTTGATAAAATGCGGAGCTTATGCGTATGCGGACAGCCTTGCTTTTGAAGTCCTTTTGTTTGCTTATAAATTTGATGACGAAGACACCAGGATTGTAGATTTGGCTCAGGGGGAGGAGCTGCCGGAGAAAGTAAAGGAAGCGGTGTTTGATGTTGCTGTGGTAAAAACTGCGTTCAATGCCAACTTTGAGCGGATTTGTCTGAGTAAATATTTCGGAGTCCGTCTGTCACCGGAATCCTGGCATTGCAGCGCGGTTCAGGCAGCACTGCTTGCCCTTCCCCGGTCGTTAGAGGACGTTGGGGTGCTGCTGGGACTGGAAAGGCAGAAGCTGAAAGAGGGCAGAGATTTAATCCACTATTTCTGTGTTCCCTGCAAGCCAACAAAAAGTAATGGAGACAGAACCAGAAATCTTCCGGTCCATGCAACGGAGAGATGGGAATTATTCAAAACCTACTGCATCCGTGACGTGGATGTGGAATATGCGATCCGGAAGAAGCTGAAAAACTTCCCCGTTCCTGAGCGTGAAATGGAACTTTATCGTCTGGATCAGAAAATCAATGACCGGGGCGTTCTGGTGGATAAGGAACTGGTACGGCAGGCGGTATCCGGGGATTTGATCCATAAGGAGATTGTGACAAAACGGGCATATGAGTTGACCGGATTGGAGAATCCCAATTCCGTGGCACAGATGAAGGACTGGCTGAACGAGCAGGGAGTGGAGGTGAAAAGCCTGGCGAAAAAGGCGGTCAGGGAATTAATTCAGGAGTCAGAAGGAAAATGCAGGAAGTGCTGAAACTGCGTCTTCTGATGGCAAAGACCTCCGTGAAAAAGTATGAAGCCATGGAGCGTAGCGTGTGTTTGGACGGAAGGGTACATGGGTTATTGCAATTTTACGGTGCAAACCGTACCGGGCGCTGGGCAGGGCGGTTGGTACAGGTACAGAATCTCCCTCAGAACCATCTCCCTGATTTGGAACTTGCAAGGAAGCTGGTGAAGAATGGGCGGTTTGAGGAAGTGGAACTTTTATATGAATCTATACCAAATGTGCTGTCAGAACTTATCCGAACCGCTTTTATTCCAATGGAGGGATGTAGGTATGTGGTAGCAGATTTTTCTGCCATTGAAGCCAGAGTACTGGCATGGCTGTCAGGAGAGCAGTGGAGACTGGAGGTGTTTGCCACGCATGGCAAAATTTACGAGGCATCCGCTTCCGCTATGTTTCATGTGCCTATAAAGGAGGTTACGAAAGGTTCCCCATTGCGTCACAAAGGGAAAATTTCAGAGCTGGCTCTTGGTTATGGTGGAGCCGCAGGTGCGCTCATTTCTATGGGGGCGCTGGACATGGGGATTAAGGAAGAAGAACTTTCAACCCTGGTTTCAACCTGGAGAAAAGCCAATCCGCATATCACGCAATTCTGGTGGGAGGTGGATAAGGCTGCAATCCAAGCAGTCACCGAGAAAAAGAGGACGCAGGCAGGAAGAATTGTGTTTGAATACCGTAGCGGGATTCTTTTTGTGATTCTTCCTTCGGGCAGGAAGCTGTCCTATGTGAAGCCAAGAATGGAGATGAATCAGTTTGACCGGAGAGGACTGACCTATGAGGGAATCGGAGAGAACAAGAAATGGTGCCGGATAGAAACCTATGGGCCGAAACTGGTTGAGAACATTGTGCAGGGGACAGCCAGAGATTTATTGGCGGAGGCTATGCTTAGGGTGGATCAAGCAGGGTATGAAATTGTCATGCACTGTCATGATGAGATTATAGCAGAAGTACCGGAAGTTGAAGGCTCCGTGGAAGAACTGTGTAGGCTTATGGCAGTACCGCCAGTATGGGCAGATGGTCTGCCACTCCGGGCGGACGGATATGAGTGCAGTTTTTATAAAAAAGATTGAGGAGGCTGGGAAAATGAAGTTGTATGTTTCAGTGGGGAATTCCAGAAAAGACAAAAAGTGGAATGGCGTGGAGATGGAACTGGAGGAATTCAGGAAACGGATTGCCGCAACTATCCGCACCTCGGAAACAGTAGAGCAGTACCGAAAACTGTCCAAGGCAAGACAGGATGATATCAAAGATGTGGGCGGTTTTGTGCTAGGGAAGCTGAAAGGCGGCCGGAGGAAAAAGGATTGTGTTGTATTCCGTTCCGGGCTGACTTTGGATATGGATTATGCTTCCGAAGATATTGCAGACCAGCTTGAACTGTTTCATGATTTTCACTGTTACTTATACTCCACACATAAACATACCCTGGAGAAACCAAGGTTCCGGCTGGTGATTCCGTTGTCCAGGAATGTCACGCCGGATGAGTACCAGGCAGTGGCAAGGAAAATGGCTGAAGAAATCGGTATGGAGTTATTTGATGATACCACCTATGAACCTTCCCGGCTGATGTACTGGCCAAGCACTTCCACAGATGGAGAATTCATGTTCCGAGAGATTGAAGGTGAGATTCTGAATCCGGATACTGTTCTGCATAAATATGAGAACTGGCATGATTCTTCCCAGTGGCCGGTGAGCAGCCATCAGCAGACCATTGTACAGCGGGAAATGAAAAGCAGGCGGATCCTCTTACTAAGGTGGGAACCATTGGGGCATTCTGCCGGGCGTACTCCATTGAAGATGCCATCGAAGCCTTTCTTTCCGACATCTATACCACAAGCGAGATACCGGGACGGTATGACTACGTCCCGGCGGATTCCCAAGCAGGTGTTGTAATCTATGCGGGAAAGTTCGCCTATTCCCATCATGCCACGGACCCAGCCTGCGGTCAGCTTATGAATGCCTTTGACATGGTTCGGATCCATAAATTCGGGGAACTGGATAAAAAGGCGGATGAGGATACGGAGAGCAGTAAGCTGCCGTCCTTCAAAGCTATGAGCGAGTTCGCCGTATCTGATGAAAAGGTAAAACTAGAACTTCTGGAAGAAAAGGAACAGGCAGTGAAATGGGAGTTTGCTGCGGAAAAAGATTGGAGGCTGGGACTGGAATACAACCGCCAGGGCGTGCTTGTTAACAACCTGAAAAATCTCCTACTGATTTTGAACCATGATGAAAAACTGAAGTCCATTGTGTTTAACCAGTTTAGTGATGGTATGGAGATTAAAGGCGAGGTGCCTTGGGAGCATCCGGGGAAGTTCTGGAGGGATGCGGATGATTCCCAGCTTGTTTCCTATGTAGATTTAAACTATGGGAATTTCTCTGCCAGGAACTATGACATTGCTGTGACGAAGGTGGTGGATGACCGATCCTATCATCCGGTCAGAGAATTCTTAAGCTCCCTGCCGGAATGGGATAAAATACCCAGGGTAGATACTCTCTTAGTGAATTACCTGGGTGCGGTTGACAATGCCTATGTGCGTGCGGTGACCAGAAAGACATTATGCGGTGCGATAGCCAGAGTGATGAATCCAGGACGTAAATTTGACACCATGCTGGTACTGAACGGTCCGCAGGGGAAAGGAAAGTCTACGCTGATTGCGAAGCTGAGCGGGGAATGGTTTAATGACTCTTTGCTCCTTAATGATACCAGAGATAAGACCGCTGCGGAAAAACTGCAGGGCTATTGGATTCTGGAAATCGGGGAGCTAGCTGGTCTGAAGAAAACGGAGATTGAAACACTTCGTGGGTTTCTTTCCAGGCAGATTGACATTTACCGTGCATCCTTTGGACGCAGGGCAACGCCGCATCCAAGGCAGTGTATCTTTATCGGAACTACGAATGCGGAGAACGGATATCTTCGGGATACCGCAGGTAACCGGAGATTCTGGCCGGTGAAAACACCCGGTGATGCAGCGAAGTCATCCTGGGATTTGACAGAGGAGGACGTCCGCCAGATTTGGGCTGAGGCATTATCATATTACAAAGCAGGGGAATCCTTGTGCCTGGATAAAGCGGCGGAACAGATGGCAATCAAGGAGCAGCAGATTGCCATGGAGGTTGACGAGCGGGAAGGCATTGTGAAGGAATACCTGGAAAAGCTGCTGCCGGAGAACTGGGAGAGCATGGAACTTTATGACCGCCGGAATTATGTGAATGGTTCTGAGTTCGGAGAACAGCGGGAGAGAGGGTGTGAAAAAGCGGGAGCGTGTGTGCAATATGGAAATATGGTGCGAGTGCTTTGGAAAAGAACGATCGAATCTCAAACGCCAGGATGCCAATGAGATCACGGCGATTATGGCAAATATAGATGGCTGGAGGAAGTCGGACGCAAAAATCAGGTTTCCGATTTATGGAGTAGTCAGAGGATATTGCCGGGAGGAAAATGTTACGGCAGCAAAAGGCAACAATTAGCCAGATTGGCAACAAAGAAAATTGTTGCTGTTGCTGGGAAAGCTGCCTTAAATTAGCTAGAAGGGCAACAGGCGTAAAGGCAGTAATTATGAGCGTTAGCGGGCATATGTTGCTGTTGTTGCTGATACCACCTTATATTTATGAAATGATAAAAAGGATAGAGGAAAATGTGTGCAAATGCGTGTTTACGTTATATACGTGCAAGAATAGCAAATCGGCAGCAGAACATTTGGAAGGGAGGCTGAAAAGTATGACAGAAGAAAGACAGATAGAGATGGCCCTGCAACGGCAGGTAAAAAAGCGTGGCGGCAGGGCTGTGAAATTCACCTCTCCGGGTTTGGATGGGGTGCCGGACCGTCTGGTGCTTCTGCCGGGCGGGAGATGTGCTTTTGCTGAGCTGAAGGCTCCCGGAAAAAAGCTGCGTCCTCTGCAGGAGAAAAGGAGAACACAACTGGAAGCCCTGGGCTTTCCGGTTTATTGCATAGACAGAACTGAGATGATTGGAGGTATACTGGATGAAATACAATCCACATGAATATCAGGATTACGCAAAGGAGTTCATCATAGGGCATTCGGTGAGTCTGCTCCTTTTAGACATGGGGTTAGGCAAGACTGTGATTACGCTGACCGCTCTTTGGGAGCTGCTGTTGGATTACTTTGAAGTCAGGCGGGTTCTCGTAATTGCACCTTTGCGTGTGGCACGGGATACCTGGACAGGGGAGTATGAGAAGTGGGATCACTTGAATGGATTGCTGCTTTCTCACATTCTCGGTTCGGAGAAAGAAAGGAATGCGGCATTAAACCGGAAAGCAAATGTTTATGTGATTAACCGGGAGAACGTTGAGTGGCTGGTAGGGCAGGGCAACTGGGATTTTGACATGATTATCATTGATGAACTGTCCTCCTTCAAATCCCACAAGGCAAAGCGGTTTAAGGCTCTTAGGAAAGTAAGGGCGAAGGCACACCGGATTGTGGGCTTGACCGGAACTCCCGCACCAAACGGTCTGATTGACCTTTGGGCGGAAATTGGCATTCTGGACATGGGGCAGAGACTTGGACGATTTATCGGGACGTACCGGGATCGGTTCTTTCTGCCGGATAAGCGGAGCCGGGATATGGTGTATTCCTATAAGCCAAAAGATGGAGCAGAGGAACAAATTTATGGATTGATTTCAGACATCACTATCAGCATGAAGGCGGTGGACTATCTGGAAATGCCGGAATGTATTTATAACCGGGTGGAGGTGAGCCTGAATGAGAAAGAGTATGATCTATACCGGAAACTGGAAAAGGATATGCTTCTTCCTTTTGAAGGAGGGGATGTGGATGCGGTTAATGCGGCGGGGCTTTCTAATAAATTGTTACAGATGGCAAACGGAGCAGTTTATGATGAGAACGGGGACGTGCGGCATATCCATGACCGAAAGCTGGACGTTCTGGAAGATTTACTGGAAGCGGCAAATGGGAAGCCGGTGCTGATGGCTTACTGGTATAAGCATGATAAACAGCGGATAAAGGAACGGTTTCAGGCGGTGGAACTGGACACTTCGGAGGATTTTAAGAAATGGAACAACGGTGAGATACCACTTGCTATGATCCATCCGGCATCTGCCGGGCATGGGCTGAACCTGCAGGCAGGAGGTTCTACGCTGATCTGGTTCGGACTGACTTGGTCATTAGAACTGTATCAGCAGATGAATGCCAGACTTTGGAGACAGGGACAAAAAGAAACGGTGGTGATTCATCATCTGATAGCGAAAGGTACCATGGATGAGCAGGTGTTTGCTTCTTTAGAGAGAAAGAATACCGGGCAGTCCGCACTGGTGGAGGCGGTAAAGGTTAGGATTGGAGGTATCCGGGATGGATGTGGAAAGAATCTTTAAAGAATACCGGGAGTGGAAAAGTAACCTGGCCTTGTTAGAATATGAGTTGGGCAGGTTCCAGGGAATTTCATATGAGGACGTTATCGAGAGCCTGTGTTTTTCAAAACTACAGGGTGAGCGTGTACAGATCAGCGGTACTTCCGATAAAACAGGAATGACAGCCATGGTTTACAGACAGGTAAAGGAAAGGCTGGATGATGAGTGGTTTGATTTTTTACTGAGACGCTATAAACAGATAAAGGAAGAAATGGATTTCCTGGAATATGCTATTCGCCAACTGAGCGGGCGTCTGCCTGAGATTATATGGGATATGATTATAGAACAGGCAAGCTGGCAGGAATTAATGATAAAATACAATGTAAGCCATGCCATGGTTGGAAAGTACAGGAAGAAAGCCGTGGAGGAACTGAAACGGATTTATGAACTGCGGGGGCAGCAGACAGATTCCTATTTGTTAAGCTGAATGGGTAGACTAAGTGTAGACAATGAGTTGATTGAAAGTTTATAGGATCCTGTGCTATGATTAAGCTGCGAAGAAATGTAAAGAGTCTTGTGGATTTAATTCCATGAGGCTTTTTTTCATGCCTTTGCACTGGCAGGGACTTATCCTTTCACCCTGCCACTACATACGGAAGGAGTGAATTCAGATGCCGAGAAAGCCGAAGAAGCCCTGCAGGTATCCGGGATGTCCGAATCTGACAGAGTCAGCCTATTGTGAAGAACACAGCTATCTGTATCAGACAGAGCGTGCCGGAGCATCAGAGAGAGGTTATAACGGACGCTGGCGGAAAGCCAGACGCAGGTATCTGAAAGAACACCCGCTGTGTGTCCGGTGCTGGGAACGTGGGAAGCTGGTGAAAGCCACCGTTGTGGACCATATTATTCCACACCGTGGAAATGAAGAATTGTTCTGGGATGAGTCCAACTGGCAGGCGCTGTGTAAGAATTGCCATGACAGAAAGACAATGACGGAAGACCGTTATCAGGAATACAAATACTGACAGTGAAAAGCCTTGGGAGGTTCCCAGGGCTTTTCATTTGAATGTTTTTTTTGTTTTTGTAGTATCTTGGACCTGGAACAGCTGAAAAGGGCAGGGTGTTTGAAATGAGATATGAGAAGGGAACTTTCAGTTCTGAATGTTATCTCTTCTTTTTCATCTATCCGGCTCTGCTTCGTACTGTGCCTGTTCTTCACATACCATGGCGGGAGCGATGCGGATGCAGTTGTCCTCATAGAATACCTGGATTGCGTCCCCGATATGGAATCCCAATTCCTCCAGCCACTTTCCTTCCATAGATATCTTTGGCGTGCAGGTATAAGTATTGCCGCCAATATACCGTTTTGAGCTTGAACGGCTGGCATAAAGAACTTTCATTTGCTTAGTTTTCATAAAGTATTTCCTCCTTCTTTCTTTTGGTAGAGCCATAGTAAATCTAAAACAACAATTTATCCAGTTGATTTTGGGGTGCAACGTAGACAAATATTATCCGGGATTATTGTTCAGGTTATGAATTTGTGGGAGAGAAGAAAGAAGGGAGGGGGAGTTCGAATTTCCAGAACCCCGTCCCCTGGAAACCGCCGCCCCCCAAGACGTGAATTTTCGCAGAAACCGTCAGGGGGGATAGGATAATAGGTGCCTTATTGTACATAAACATAGGATTTCCGCTGAATTGCTTGGAGGGGATTTTGCCAAAAAGTATCGGAAATCCATGTTTCTAAGCCGAGAAAAGAAAGAAATTATCTGCTTTTCCCGGTTTTTTCTGTAAGGAGGTGCGAAAGGGAATGACAGAGGCGCAGGAAACCAGAATCCGGGAACTGAGGATGAAAGGTTTAGGCTATCGGAGGATTGCCACTGAGGCAGGGCTGTCCCGTGACATTGTCCGGAATTACTGCAGGAGCAAAGGATTGGCTGGATACGCCGCAGCTTTGGAAAAGAATGTATCGGAACAGATTTCCCAGGGCAAAGCCTGCTTGTACTGTGGAAAGGAAATAGAGCAGCCTGCCACCGGGCGTCCGAAGAAGTTCTGTTCGGAAAGCTGCCGGAGAAGATGGTGGAGGGTACACCCGGAGATTTCCGAACAGAAGGATACTGCATTATACACAATGATCTGTGCGTACTGTGGCAGGGAGTTTTTTTCCTATGGAAACCGAAAACGGAAATATTGCTGTCACAACTGCTACATCAAAGACAGGTTCTGGAGGGGAGAAGAGAATGGAATTTCGGAGAATTAAAATCAAAGACCTAATACCTGCTTCCTACAATCCGAGGAAGAAGCTGAAGCCAGGGGATAAGGAATATGAGAAAATCAAACGCTCCATTGAGGAGTTCGGGTATGTGGAGCCGGTTATTGTCAATTCTGACCTGACCATCATTGGCGGTCATCAGCGGGTTACGGTTTTATTCGATTTGGGGTACGAGGAAATTGACTGTATCGTGGTGGAGATTGACAAGACCAAGGAGAAAGCACTCAATATTGCCCTGAATAAAATTACGGGTGAATGGAATAAGGAACTTCTGGCTGACTTAATCCGGGATTTGCAGGAATCCAATTTCGATGTGGCGTTCACCGGATTTGAACCGCCGGAGATTGAACAGCTTTTTAATACGGTACATGACAAAAATATCACCGAAGATGACTTTGATGTAGAGGCGGAGCTGCAGAAACCGGTAGTGGCAAAGCGGGGAGATGTATGGCTGCTTGGCAGGCATCGGCTGGTATGCGGTGATTCCACTCTGCCGGAAACGTATGATTTGCTGATGGCTGGGAAGAAGGCAAATATGGTGGTAACCGATCCTCCTTATAATGTGAATTATGAGGGAACTGCTGGGAGCATTCAGAATGACCACATGGAGAATGAAAAGTTTTATCAGTTCCTCTTTGCCGCTTTTGTAAATATAGAAGCGAGTATGGAGCAGGACGCATCTATCTATGTATTCCATGCCGACACGGAAGGATTAAATTTCCGCAGCGCATTCAAGGGAGCAGGATTTTACCTGTCAGGTACCTGCATCTGGAAAAAGCAGAGTCTGGTTCTTGGAAGGAGCCCTTACCAGTGGCAGCACGAGCCGATTCTGTTTGGCTGGAAAAAGGGAGGGAAACACAACTGGTATTCCGACCGGAAGCAGACCACTATATGGGAGTTTGACCGACCGAAGCAGTCCAAGGATCACCCGACCATGAAACCGGTGGGACTTATGGCATATCCAATCCAGAATTCCTGCATGAGCAACTGTATCGTTCTGGATCCCTTTGGAGGTTCCGGTTCTACTCTGATTGCATGTGAACAGACCAACCGTATCTGCTATATGGCAGAACTGGATGAGAAGTTCGTGGATGTTATTGTGAAACGGTATGTGGAGCAGGCCGGTTCAGCGGAAAATGTCGTTGTCATCCGCAGCGGGCAGAAAATAAAATATGAGGAATTAAAAAGGGAAGGTGGAGCTGATGAAGCAGTTGACCTTCCTTGATTTATGCTCCGGCATTGGCGGATTCCGGCTTGGGCTGGAAAATGCAGGACATAAATGTATCGGTTACTGTGAGTATGACAAATATGCCAGGGCTTCCTATGAAGCCATGTACGATACAAAGGGAGAGTGGTTCGCAGATGATATCACAGAACTTAAGCCGGAGAATGTTCCTTATGCAGACATCTGGTGCTTCGGATTCCCATGCCAGGACATTTCCGTTGCCGGGAAACAGCGGGGACTGCGTGGAAAGAGAAGTGGAATCTGTTACAACATCATTGACCTTGTCAAAGGCAAAGAAGAAAGTGGTAAACCCACATACTTACTTGTTGAGAACGTTAAGAACCTGCTCTCAGTTAATGGAGGATTCGATTTTGCCGCCGTTTTGTCTGAAATGGATGAAGCAGGGTATGACACGAAATGGCAGGTGCTTAACTCCAAGGATTTCGGAGTCCCGCAGAACCGGGAGCGGGTGTTCCTTATCGCAAATCTTAGAAGCAGAGGCAGACGGGAAATATTATCTGTCACTGGAGAAGACGGCAGAACTCTTGAACAGATTATAGGTGGGCTGCAGGGATACCGTGTTTACGATCCGGCTGGGGTGTCGGTTACCCTTGGGGCTAATGGAGGCGGAATGGGAGCAAGGACGGGGCTGTATTTCATTGACCAGTGCAGCAGCCCCAAGGTCACAGAAGTGGCAAGATGTATCCAGGCCAGATATAACGCAGGTATTATCAACTATCCTGCCAGTAATTCTGGTGTGATGGAAGTTCATGCGGTTCTGACACCGGAAAGGATGGAGAAGCGGCAGAATGGCAGGCGGATGAAAGCGGACGGGGAGCCAATGTTTACGCTGACAGGCCAAGACAGGCATGGTGTCTACCTATGTAAAATCATTGCAGGAGGATAAGGTGGAACTTCCTATCGTGAATGGCACAAGGCAGGGATATGATATTGCTCATCCCGGTGATGGAATCTGTCTGGCATATCCAAAAAGTGCAACCCGGAGAGGGCGTGTGGGTAAAGGGTGTTCCCAGACATTGGACACGGGCTGCCAGATGGGAGCCGTCTTAAAATGCGGACGTATCCGCAGGCTGACTCCACGTGAGTGTTTCCGGCTGCAGGGATTTCCGGATACATTGTATGAGAGGGCGGCAGCAGTCAATTCCGAATCTCAGCTTTACAAGCAGGCAGGGAATGCGGTGACCGCCACGGTGGCTTATGCGGTGGCCATGGCACTGCCGGAATCCCGTGAAGTGGTTGATAACTGTGGTTTCAGGGAGGATGAAAAATAATCTGGAAAGATGGAGAATTGCATTGACTTTACACTCGTTTAGAGTGATTTATGTAGTACCAAAAAAAACGGAGGTAAAGGCTTGTGAAGAAAATTATAACAATTACGGAAAACAGGAAAGACGTTGTCAAGGCAATCTGCGAAATCACAGGGGATGATTCCCGTTACCTGGGTGTCCCAAGCTGCGGATACCAGATTGGAAAATGCATTGTGAACCGGACCGGCGAGGTGGAACTCCCGGACGGGGATGAGAAACTGGAGGAAATGATTCTTGCTGGTCTGGTGGAAAGAGGACTGGTGGAAAGGGAAGAGGAGATGGAGGGTTTGGAGATTAAGATTCCTATGGGAGAGCATACGGGACTGAGTTTGAAGAACCTGGTCTTCATGATCCACAGCAAACAGTACCTTTTGAACAAAGCAGTTGGGAGAAAAGCTTTCCAGGTAAATGATGAGTTCCTTGTAAAACTGCAGGGGACAGAGCCGGAGGGCAGAGGAGAATTCCTGGAACTGCTCCATTCCTATAAAGGGAATAAGCGGAACAAAGGCTTTTATTTTACAGAGGACGAGATTGTGTTTGAGGCATTTCCATTTTCTGAAAATGGGGAGGACACGGGAGCTTATGCAAAACTGGCATCGAGTATGTGTGCGGCAGCCTTAGACAGCAAGCGGGTGAATCCGGCAGAAACCATTGCAGAGAACGAGAAGTATTATATGCGCATCTGGCTTTTACGCCTGGGTCTTGGCGGAACCGAGGGGAAAAAGATACGCAAGGTGATGCTTGCCAATTTAAAAGGGCATTCTGCTTTCCGCACTCCGGAGGATATTGAAAGGGCAAGGGTACGCGGCCGCCAGAGGTCAGAAGCCCGGAAGCAGGCGGAACAGGAGGTTTTAGGGCAGGCAGAAGCTGAGGAAGATACCCTGATGAATGATTCGGTAAACCAACTGCTTTCAGAAGAAACCGGAATTACAGAGGAGAAGGAAGAATATTAGAAAGCGGCTTAAACACATGGTTTCCTGCCTTATTATCAATATAGAAGAAACCCGTAAAAACACACGATTGATGGGCAGATCCCACCCAAATCTTTGTGTACATTATGCGCCGGATTAACTGGATAAAATGTGCGTTCAGAGTGATTAATAGACTACGCATATTGAGCCTGCTCAATATGATACCAGAAAAAAAACGAAGAAAGCACAGGAGGCGCATAAATATATGAAAACACAGAAATTCGGGATTGAGATTGAACTGACAGGGATTACCAGGGAAACAGCGGCGGCGGTAATTACAGAGTATTTTGGGACTGAAAGCTGCTATGCAGGAACCTATTACGAAACCTACGAGGCAACAGACCGGAAAGGCAGGATTTGGAAAGCTACCTACGATTCCAGCATCATAGCAAAGATGAAGGTGCAGGGGAGAATCGTAAGTGCAGATGACACTTACAAAACAGAGATTGTCAGTCCCATTCTTACCTACGAAGATATCCCGGATTTGCAGGATATCATCCGGAGGCTCCGTCACAAAGGGGCGTTTGCCAGCGAGAAGTGCGGGATTCACATCCATGTGGATGCCAGCCGATACACTCCGCAGACATTGCGGAATATGGTGAACATCATTGCCAGCAAAGAGGATATTCTCTACAAAGCCCTGCAGATTGACCCAAGGAGGCTTTCCTACTGCAAGAAAGTGAATGAGAAGCTGATTGAAACTATTAACAAGAAAAAGCCGAAGACGATGGCAGAGCTTAAGGATCTTTGGTATGCGGAAGACCCCAACAGCAACCGGAATAAGCATTATAATTCTACCCGCTACCATGGACTGAACCTGCACGCCACCTTCACTAAGGGAACGGTGGAGTTTAGGCTTTTCAACAGCACCACTCATGCCGGGGAGGTCAAGGCATACATTCAGTTCTGTCTGGCGGTCAGCCATCAGGCACTGGCACAGAAATCAGCATCTCCAAGACGGACGGTCACGGATAACGAGAAATACGCATTCCGGTGCTGGATGCTTCGGCTTGGACTCATTGGGGACGAATTTAAGACCTGCAGACTGCATTTTTTAAAACATCTCGATGGAAACTCAGCCTGGAGACACGGGGCATAAGTACATAACCTTCCCCCAAGGGGCGGATTGACCGCCCTTGGGGTGGCAGGAGGGAGAATTCACTATAAAAAAGGAAAGGAAGATGCCATATGACGAAACTGTATATTGCTTATGGAAGTAACATGGATGAGGAACAGATGGCGCACAGGTGCCCGGATGCAAGAGTTGTTGGTACATCTGTTGTGGAAAGTCACCGGCTGCTGTTCAAAGGTGGTAAGGATCACGCCTACGCTACGATTGAACCGGAGGAAGGGAGTCATGTTCCGGTTCTGATATGGGAAATCAGCAGGGAAGATGAACGGAGACTGGACCGCTATGAGGGGTATCCGAAGTTTTATTACAAAAAGGATCTGCCGGTTCTTGTTAACGGAGAGACACGCAATGCTATGGTTTACATCATGGATGAGAGAAACCCACAAAATAAGCCGAGTTACAATTATTACGGGATTCTGGAGAGGGCTTATATAAAATATGGGTTTGATGACTTTATATTAAAAAGGGCTTTGGAGGAAAGCTGTCCATAAAAATAAGCTGATGAATCAAGGAATAAGAGCTTCTTCGGAGGTTCTTTTCTTTTGCCGGAACACAGAGGGGAGGTGGAGCAGATGGCACAGAGCGGCAGAAAACCAAGACCTACGGCGGTAAAAGTCCTGGAGGGGAATCCTGGAAAGCGGAGTTTAAACACACAGGAACCAAAACCGGAGAAGAAGGCTCCACGCTGTCCGGTTTGGCTGGAGGAGGAAGCGAAAAAGGAATGGAAGCGTATGGCAAAGCAGATGGAGCAGCTTGGCATCCTCACGGAGATTGATATGGCGGCTTTTGCCGGGTACTGTCAGGCATATGCCCGGTGGAAAGAAGCAGAGGAATTTATTACGCAGCATGGAACCATCGTAAAGACGCCTTCCGGTTATTGGCAGCAGGTGCCGCAGGTTTCCATTGCCCAGACCTATCTGAAAATCATGAACCGGTTCTGTGAGCAGTTTGGGCTTACCCCTTCCTCCAGGAGCCGTATTGTGGCAGAGAATGGGGAGGATAAGGAAAGCGATGCCATGGAACTGCTCCTGTATAAAGGCGGTGGCGGGTAATGTTTGATGAGGCAAAAGCGGAACATGTGGTCAACTTTATCAACTGCCTGAAACATACCAAAGGCAGGTGGAGGGGAGTTCCCTTTGAGCTTCTACCTTGGCAGGATACCATTATACGAGAGGTGTTCGGTACAGTTAAGGATAATGGTTACCGTCAGTACAACACTGCTTATGTGGAGATTCCGAAGAAGAATGGGAAATCGGAACTGGCGGCTGCTGTTGCTCTTTATATGACCTGCGGGGACGGAGAATGGGGTGCAGAGGTATATGGCTGTGCCTCTGACCGGCAGCAGGCGTCTATCGTATTTGATGTAGCGGTGGATATGGTGGATCAGTGTCCGGCACTAAAAACGGATCAAGCCGGTCATGTCGGTAAAGCGGCTGGTATATAAGCCGACCAACAGCTTTTACCAGGTGCTTTCCGCAGAAGCTTATACGAAACACGGTCTGAATGTTCATGCGGTTATTTTTGATGAATTACATGCGCAGCCGAACCGGGAACTGTTTGATGTCATGACGAAGGGATCCGGTGATGCCAGAACACAGCCGTTGTTCTTTCTGATTACAACGGCAGGAAATGACCGGAACTCGGTGTGTTTTGAACAGCACCAGAAGGCAGAGGATATTATCCTTGAGAGAAAGATTGACCCTGCGTTCTATCCGGTGATTTATGGAGCGAAGGATGATGCGGACTGGTCATCGGAGCAGGTCTGGTATCAGGCGAATCCGTCTCTGGGATACACCATTGATATAGAAAAAAAGTCAGAAACGCTTATCTGAGCGCTAGAGATAATTCGGCGGAGGAGAACATTTTCCGGCAGCTCCGTCTGAATCAGTGGGTGAAACAGTCTACTCGGTGGATGCAGATGGAGAAGTGGGATGCCTGTAATTTTGCAGTCAATGATGTCGAATTGATTGGCAGGGAATGTTACGGAGGACTGGATTTGTCAAGCAGCACAGACATTACAGCATTTGTCCTGATATTCCCTCCGAGGATAGAAGAAGAAAAATATATTATCCTGCCGTATTTCTGGATACCGGAGGAGAACATGCGGCTGCGGGTACGCCGGGACCATGTGCCATATGATGTATGGGAGCAGCAGGGATTTTTGAAAACCACGGAGGGGAATGTGATACATTATGGATTTATTGAGAGATTCATAGACGATTTGGGAAAGAAGTTTCATATTAAAGAGATTGCCTTTGACCGCTGGGGAGCGGTGCAGATGGTACAGAATCTGGAAGGGCTGGGATTCACTGTGTTTCCATTCGGTCAGGGTTTTAAGGATATGTCACCGCCCAGCAAGGAATTGATGAAGCTGACACTGGAGAAGAAACTGGCTCATGGCGGACATCCGGTTTTACGATGGATGATGGATAACATCTTTATCCGCCAGGACCCGGCGGGGAATATTAAACCGGATAAGGAGAAGTCCACGGAGAAGATTGACGGTGCGGTGGCAACGGTTATGGCCCTTGACAGGGCAATCAGGAATGGAGGAAAAGGGAGTGCAAGTGTATATGACGAACGAGGCGTTCTGGTGTTTTAATTTGAGGATTCTCATGTTATACTTGATGAAAATAAACAGATTATTATGGGGTTAATCATTGACAAATAGCTGTTCGTATTAGAATTGAACAGAACCCCAAACAAAAATTTGGAAGGGGACCGTATAGTATGAAAATGCCCGATAAAATTGAAACTACGATGTTTGCACCCTGTGGAATGAACTGCTTGGTATGTTATAAACATTGTTATCATAAGAAACCTTGTGCTGGTTGTTTGAATGGCGACAATGGAAAGCCAGAGCATTGCCGGAAATGTAAAATTAAAGATTGTGTCAAAGAAAAGGGATTTTCTTATTGCTTCGAATGTTCAGAACATCCATGTAAACAAATCAAATCACTCGAAAAAAGCTATAATTCCCGTTACAATACAAGTCTTGTGAAAAATAGTCGTACAACAAAAGAAATAGGACTTGTGGAGTTTATGAAGTTACAGCAGAAAGAGTATACCTGTTCTGTTTGCGGTGGTATAATCTCGATTCATGACGCTGAATGTAGCGAGTGCCAGACAAAAAGCAAATGAATAAATTTGGTTTTGTAAAAGAATATAGCACAATTAGTGAGTACATTTAATAAGTTTTGTTAAAAAAATGAGGTTACAAGTTGCACTTCTTTGGAGGTGCTTTTTTTCTGCCCTTTTTAAGGAGGAAATATCCAATGGGAATCGGTTCGATTTTTGGAATCAGAGGTGCGAGGGATAAGCCGAGGAATAATTACAATCCTGCTTATTCCTTTTTATTTGGGCGGAGTACAAGCGGGAAGCCAGTAAATGAGCGGACAGCCATGCAAACTACGGCAGTGTATTCCTGTGTGCGGATTCTGGCAGAGGCGGTGGCTTCACTTCCGCTGCACATCTATCAATATACGGACAAGGGAAAGGAGCGGGTGGCTGACCATCCGCTTTATTCTATTCTGCACGATGAGCCGAATGAGGAAATGACTTCTTTTGTATTTCGTGAAACTCTAATGAGCCATTTGCTGATTTGGGGAAATGCTTATGCACAGATTATCCGGGATGGCGCAGGACGGGTGCTTGGATTATATCCGCTCCTGCCTAACAAGATGCAGGTGGACAGGGCAGATAATGGGGAGATTATCTATATTTATTCCAGAGATTCTGAAGAGAATCCGAACTTTAACACTTACGGACAGATTTACCTTCGGCAGCAGGAGGTTCTGCATATCCCAGGGCTTGGTTTTGATGGTCTTGTGGGCTATTCGCCCATTGCCATGGCAAAGAACGCTGTAGGTATGACACAGGCTTGTGAAGAGTACGGAGCAAGTTTCTTTGCCAATGGGGCAAATCCCGGCGGCGTATTGGAGCATCCCGGAGTGTTAAAAGACCCCGGAAAGGTTCGAGAAAGCTGGAATGCGGTCTACCGTGGTACCAATAATGCCCACAAGATTGCGGTGCTGGAGGAAGGGATGAAATACCAGCAGATTGGTATCCCACCGGAGGAAGCACAGTTTCTGGAAACACGCAAGTTTCAAATTAATGAGATTGCCCGGTTGTACCGGATTCCGCCCCACATGGTAGGGGATTTGGAAAAGTCCAGCTTTTCCAACATAGAGCAGCAGTCTTTGGAGTTTGTGAAGTATACCCTGAACCCATGGGTAATCCGCTGGGAACAGTCCTTGCAGAAGGCACTATTGCTTCCGGAGGAGAAGAAGAAATACTTCATTAAATTAAATGTGGACGGACTGCTCCGTGGGGATTATCAGAGCCGGATGACCGGTTATGCCACAGCAAGACAGAATGGCTGGATGTCCGCCAACGATATTCGGGAGCTGGAGGATTTGAACCTAATACCGGAGGAGGAAGGGGGAAACCTCTATCTGATAAACGGGAATATGACAAAGTTAAAGGATGCCGGGCTGTTCGCCGGAAACGGCATAGAAAAAGAAGAGGAACCAACTTAGCAGTATGAAGCTGCTGGGGCAGGTTCCTTTTTGTGTGTAAGAAAGTGAGGAATACAGGTGAAACGGAAGTTTTGGAACTGGGTGAAGAATGAGGACGTAGGAGGAAGGACGCTGTACCTGGACGGGGAGATTTCAGACGAAACCTGGTATGGCGATGAAGTGACACCGGAACTGTTCCGCAAAGAACTGGAATCCGGCAACGGTGATATTACGGTTTGGATTAATTCTCCGGGCGGAGATGTGTTTGCGGCGGCACAGATTTACAACATGCTGATGGACTATAAGGGAAATGTGACCGTGAAGGTGGATGCCCTGGCTGCTTCGGCTGCCTCTGTCATTGCTATGGCAGGAACTACGGTGCAGATGTCCCCGGTTGCCATGATGATGATCCACAACCCCATGACGGTTGCCATCGGGGATTCGGAGGAGATGAAAAAAGCCGGAGCCATGCTGGACGAGGTGAAGGAAAGCATTATGAACGCCTATGAAATCAAGACTGGGCTGAACCGGACAAAAGTTTCCCATCTGATGGATGCAGAGAGCTGGTTCAATGCCAGGAAGGCAGTGGAACTCGGATTTGCAGATGAGATTTTAGAGAACAAAAGTGGAAACAGGGAGAAAGAAAATAGGCTGGAACTGGAAGGAATGATGTTTTCCAGGGCGGCGGTTGCCAATTCCCTATTAGATAAGTTAATCCCGAAGAAACCGGAAAAGAAGGGAATCCCGGCAGAGCAGTTAGAAAAGCGTTTAAATCTATTAAGTCATTGAGGAGGAAGAATCCATGAAACAGATTTTAGAATTAAGGGAAAAAAGAGCGAAGGCATGGGAAGCGGCGAAGAAATTCCTGGATGAGAAGCGCAGGGAGGACGGCTGCCTTAGTACGGAGGATACTGCTGTGTATGAAAAGATGGAGGAAGATGTGGTAAACCTGGGTAAAGAGATTGAGCGTCTGGAACGCCAGACTGCCATTGACCTGGAACTGTCAAAGCCAACCAGTACACCGATTACCAACAAACCAAACGGGAATCCATCCGGTGAAGAAAAGACGGGCAGGGCAGGCATGGAATACCGCAGGGAGTTCTGGAACGCCATGCGTAAGAAGAATTACTACGATGTAAATAATGCACTACAGATTGGCACGGACTCCGAGGGTGGGTATTTAGTGCCAGATGAGTTTGAGCAGACGCTGGTGCAGGGACTGGAGGAAGAAAATGTGTTCCGTACTCTGGCAACCATAATCCAGACTTCCAGCGGTGACCGGAAAATTCCGGTGGTGGCAACTAAGGGAGAGGCTTCCTGGGTAGATGAGGAAGGACAGATTCCGGAGTCTGATGATTCTTTCGGACAGGTATCCATTGCGGCCTATAAGGTGGCAACCATGATTAAAGTCTCTGACGAGCTGTTGAATGACAGCGTGTTTAACATGGAAACCTATATCTCCAATGAGTTTTCAAGAAGAATCGGTGCGAAAGAGGAGGAAGCATTCCTTGTGGGCGATGGTAAGGGGAAACCTACCGGAATTTTCAATTCCATCGGCGGAGCTTCTGAGGGTGTGACCACAGCCACGGTAAACATTACTTTTGATGATGTGATGGATCTGTTCTATTCTGTGAAAAGCCCGTACCGTAAGAAATCGACTTTTGTGATGAATGATTCCACGGTAAAGGCACTCCGTAAGCTGAAGGACAATAACGGTACCTATATCTGGCAGCCTTCCGTGCAGGCAGGACAGCCGGATACGGTTTTAAACCGTCCCGTAGTGACATCTGCTTACGCACCGGCCATTATAGCAGGGGGAAAAGTCATTGCTTTTGGTGATTTCAAGTATTACTGGATTGCCGACAGACAGGGACGTTCCTTTAAACGTCTGAATGAGTTATTTGCAGCCAACGGTCAGGTCGGCTTCCTTGGAAGCCAGAGAGTTGACGGCAAATTGATTCTGCCGGAAGCGGTGAAAGTGCTGGCTATGAAGGCAGCAAGCGGTGCCTGAATAAATTTCTAGGATTTGCTTTAGCGGGCAGGTCTTTTTTTATGTGGAAAGGAGGCATCTATGGTAGTAACATTGGAAGAAATCAAGGAATATGTGCGGATTGACAGCATCGGTGAGGACGATTTCCTGCTGGGCTTGTGTGCCACATCAGAAAGTCTGTGCAGTGACATTTTACATCGGACATTTGATGAGATAGAGGAAGTGCCGAATCCCGTGAAGACGGCCGTGCTGTATGGCATTTCCTACTTGTACGAGAACCGGGAGCAGGCGGATTTCAAAGATTTGACATTGATGCTGAAGTGCCTGCTGTTCGGGCAGAGGGACGAGGTGTTCTGATGAAGATCGGGCAGTGGCGTGAGAGTATCCTTATCCAGAAAAATAACATCACGAAGGATAAGACCGGAAACCAGAAGAATGTATGGGTTAATTACTATTCCTGCCATGCTTATGTGAATAACCTGTCCGGCCGGGAATACTGGGAGGCGGCACAGGTGAACCAGGAGGCTTCCCTCTATTTTATTGTGCGGTACTGCAGGGAACTGGAATCCATGGACAGCACCTTATACCGGATTGTGTTCAAAGGGGAAGTTTACAATATCACCTTCGTGGATTTCATGCAGTACCAGAAGAAAACCATCAAGCTGCGAGCAGAGAGAGGGAAGAGGTAGGATATGGCAGAGCGAAGGGTGAGCGTGGACCAGATGGCAGATGTCATCGCCCAGTCCATGTCTGAGTATGCAGATTTATCCAATGAAGTAATGAAGGAGTGTGTCACAGAAACCAGTAAGTCTGTGAAGAAAGAAATACAGGAAAATGCCCCGGTACGTACTGGGAAGTACAAGAAAAGCTGGGCAGCGAAGAAGGTGAAGGAGAATGCCAATTCTCTCACCATGGTGGTACACAGCCGTGACCGGTATCAGATTGCACATCTTCTGGAACATGGACATGCGAAACGGGGAGGCGGACGGGTGGCTGCCATTCCACATATTGCTCCGGCGGAACAGAGAGGAGCAGAAGAACTGGTTTCCAGAATCGAAAGGGGGCTTTCGGGATGAACCATGAACAGGTAGTGGCAATGGCAGAGGAAACAGGACTGCCCTTTGCCTATGACCATTTCGCGGAGGGACAGTCTCCGGAGCCGCCCTTTTTAGTCTTTCTTTATCCGGGCGCTAACAATTTTGCGGCGGACGGGATCACTTATTTCAAAGTGAATCGACTGCATCTGGAACTGTATACCGATGAGAAATCTATAGAACTGGAAGAAAAGGTCGAGGCTGTGCTTACCAGGCATGGCATTTTTTATGGGAAAAGCGAAGTATGGATTGAGTCAGAAAATCTGTACGAGGTACTATATGAAATGGAGGTTTAGTGAGTGGGAAATAAAGTGAAGTTCAATTTGTGCAATGCCCATTATGCACCGATTAAGGCAGGAGAAAATGGAGAGAGTACCTTTGGGACTCCGGCGGCACTTCCGGGAGCGGTGTCCATCAGCCTGGATCCCAACGGAGAGCCGGAATCCTTTTATGCGGATGGCATTGAGTATTACATTATCAATAACAACATGGGATATGACGGGGATCTGGAGCTTGCTATGATTCCAGAGTCCTTCCGCACGGACATTTTAAAGGAAGAAGCAGATGCCAACAAGGTTCTGGTGGAAAACTGCAATTCAGAGACAGGCAGCTTTGCCCTGCTCTTTGAGTTTGATGGGGACGTGAAGAAAATCCGTCATGTGCTGTATAACTGTTCTGCATCCAGACCGAAGATTGAGTCAAAGAGCAATGAGGAATCCAAAGAAGTGCAGACAGAAACGCTGACCATTAAAGCAAGGCCATTGGCAAGCGGGTATGTGAAAGCAAAGACAGGGGATGCCACTACTCAGGCTGTGTACGATAAGTGGTATGAGGCGGTGTATATGCCCGCCAGTTCTCCGGCAGTGGAAGCGGCACAGGCATCTGCTTCAGCACAGACCATAAGTAAGACAGCGGCAGCAACAGCAGAGAAAGAAACAGATACGAAAATCATAGGAGGCAGGAAAGGACATGAGCATTACCAAGACAATTGAGATTGACGGCAAGGATGTTTTATTTAAGGCGTCAGCGGCGATTCCACGAATTTACCGCTTGAAGTTCCAGAGGGATATTTATAAGGATTTACGGGCGTTGGAGCAGAGCGTGAATGGCTCGGAAGAGGGGGGAGTCCGGGCTTGACCTGTTTTCCTTGGAGATGTTTGAGAACATTGCATATGTGATGGCAAAACATGCAGATGGTTCCATTCCTAACACGCCGGAGGAATGGCTGGATGGATTTAATACATTTTCCATTTATCAGGTGCTTCCGAAGCTGATAGAGCTGTGGGGATTGAATGTACAGACGGATGTGGAGGCTAAAAAAAACTTCGCCCAACAGAGCGTGAAATGACAACACCGCTGTTCCTCCTGCGGTGTGTGCAGTTGGGACTTTCTATGCAGGATTTGGAACTGCTTTCTATTGGACTGATAAATGACATGTATGCAGAGAGCCGGAATGATGAGTGCAAGTTTGCGGAAATGGCAACGCAGGAGGATATGGATAAGTTCTGATTTGCATTGATAGAGCAGCCGTTTCCTGCTATACTGGTAGCAGAAAACGGTTTTTAAAGTCAGTGGAAAATAGAAATTTGTATGAATAAATGAAACTGAAGATTATATCATTTTCAGATAAAAGGTATAATCAGTGAAAAGTTAAAACTAATATTACAAATCAAATTGTAAAGGAGATTTCTTGTATATATGGATGAATTATTAATGGAAATATTATCACTAGATATATATCATAACATAAGCTATTATACTTTTCATTTGACGTTTCCGTTATTTAGACATTTCGGAGGAATGAAATGGAATGGAACTCAAAATTACCTCAAGCCGTTGGTAAATGAAACAAAACAACTTATAGAAAAAAGTGGAATATCTCAAGAGACCATTCTACAATACTTGGCGAATGACATTTCAAACCCATCATATTTATTTGTAGCACAGGCTATTCTTGTTTATGCTGTTCCAATTAAATTAGATGATATGCAAAGATATAATATTGTCACAAAACAGACATCATTATCTAAAGATATGCACATTGACGACGAAATACTAGCGTGTGCCTTAGTTTGTTATGTATTAGATGGGAACAGGTACACTCAGTGGGATTTTAATATTATTGTTCCAGAAGAAAAATTTGTTTATCCAACAAATGATTATCATTTAACTAAAGTAGAAAATATTGATTTTCGGCAGAGTGGTTTTATTTTTGATAACAAATATTATCTTTATAATATATATATCAATAGAAAGCCACTCCATGCAGGGGAACCAATTCCTGCTGTTTTCAGAATTATGCAAGATGGCGTTGATATAAGTAAAGCTGACCTATTTTTTCGATTAGATGAACGATTAGCAATCGATGTTGATAAAGCAGATATTTGTCATTATGAATTTTTTGAAAAATTCTACGGACCATCATTTCTTTTTTCGGAAACAAGATTAGAAAGAGCAAAGAGTATTATTGTTCATTATGATCCTGAAACATATAACAAATTATTAATGGTTATTAAGAAGGATTATGATACTGTTCTTGATGAAGAGTTTTGGCATATTGAGGTAGAGCAACTCCCAAACATTGCGGAAACTTATAAACCTAAGTTTGTATTAACAACTTTTGTTCATGGGAAATATTACCCAAATCGAAAAGCTTTTAGACATATTGATTTTATAAAAAATGAGTATAGTACAGAAAAATATAAGCAAAAACATAATGGATATTCCAATTCAGATGTTTCTATTGACTATTATACTGAAACAAAGAATGAGCATTATAAAATATGGTGCATAGAAAATATAGATATGAGCGAAGAGTTATGGTATAAACTCACATTAGTTTCTTTGGCTCCCCGATATGAAATTCTATTTAATGAAATGTTAGAAAAAAAATATAAGTGTTTATTATGGTTTATAAATTCTAAATATATGAAATGAATTGTTTACTAAATAGAAAGTTATAAGTTGGAGATGATATTATGATATATGCAAAATGTATTGAAGAATCTCAAATTGCAAACAGTGTCTCTGAGTTTCAAAAGAGACAGAATGAAAAAAATCATGTGTACTGCATAGGGCAAATAACAGTGTCAAAAAATGGATATGATATATTATACTGTGTTCCAATAAATTTTATTTATGATTGCCTAAAGTATGGAAGATATATTGCAATAATAGATAAAGATGATGACAGTTTAGAATATCCACGTAAGAGCAGTTATATGGGGCTTGAACGGTGTACTTCTGAACAACTAGTAATTAATATTATGGATTCACAAAACGAACAAACTATAGACTACATATTCAATGAGGTTGGTGATGCAGAATTAGTACATGATGGATACGTGCATACCCTTCCTGAAAATATACAAAAATATTTTAGACAAAAACAAGCGAGCTGTTCGTGCAATGGTTAGTGCATTGAAAAATCATAAGTTGTAAAGGGGATTGGTGATATAAATAGATATAAGCATAGTGATTATTTTTAAATTACTTTGATTATAAACAATAATTTTTACATAGGCATCTGTCAGAAATGGCAGGTGTCTTTTCTATGCATTGTGAGCCTTAATTGGCTCTTTTTTTCTGTCCAAACGTAAGGGAGGGGGTATCCTATGGCCAACCGAATACAGGGGATTACGGTGGAAATCGGCGGAGATACCACCAAACTTACAACTGCATTAAAGGGGATAAATTCAGAAATCCGAAACACCCAATCCCAGTTAAAGGATGTGGAGAAGCTCTTGAAGCTGGATCCGCATAATTCAGAGCTTCTGGCGCAGAAGCAGCGGCTTCTGACAGATGCCATCGGGGAAACGAAAGAAAAGCTGGATGCATTAAAAACAGCCCAGCAACAGGTACAGCAGCAGTTTGAGCGAGGAGAGATTACAAAAGACCAGTACGATGCCCTGCAGCGGGAAATCATCGAAACAGAGCAGAACTTAAAAGACCTGGAAAAACAGGCGAAGGAGACTAATACCTCCCTGTCGGGATTTACTCAGGCGGCGGAGAAGATTGGGAAATTCGGGGATGCCGCCACTTCCACCGGAAAGAAGATGCTCCCAGTTACCGCAGCCATTACTGCGGCTGGCGGGGCATCTGCCAAGATGGCGATGGATTTTGAGGATGCCATGGCGAAGGTAAATACCATTGCAGATACCACAGAGGTTCCCTTATCGGAACTGGAAAAGGCGATTCTTGACCTGTCCAATCAGACAGGAATCAGTTCCACGGAAATTGCCGGTAATGTCTATGATGCTATTTCTGCGGGACAGAAGACCGGAGATGCGGTCAACTTCGTTTCCAATTCGACCAAACTGGCAAGGGCTGGTTTTGCGGATGCGGGAAGTGCCCTGGATGTCCTGACTACCATCATGAATGCCTATGGTTTGGAGGCATCTGAGGTGAACCGTGTATCCGATGTGCTGATTCAGACACAGAACCTCGGTAAGACCACAGTTGGGGAGTTGTCTTCCTCCATGGGTAAGATTATTCCGACAGCCAAGGCAAATGGCGTGGCATTGGAGCAGGTGACGGCAGGGTATGCCATTATGACTTCCAATGGTGTGGCAACTGCAGAATCAACTACCTACATGAACTCCATGCTGAACGAGCTTGGAAAATCCGGCACGAAGGTGTCGGACACCTTAAAAGAGAAAACAGGAAAGTCCTTTCTGGAACTGATGCAGGAGGGAGCCAGCCTTTCCGATGTACTGCAGATAATTTCTGATAGTGCAAAGGAGCAGGGGCTGGCTTTTGGTGATTTATGGGGCAGTGCAGAAGCAGGAAAAGCCGGATTGATTCTGCTTGGGGACAGTGCGGCAGCCTTTAATGGAACCTTGGAACAGATGCAGAATTCTACCGGAGCAACGGAGACGGCTTTCGAAAAACTGAACACCAATTCTTACACTATCCAGAAGTCATTAAACCAGTTAAAGAACACAGCCATTGAACTGGGGTCTGCCATTATGAGTGTACTGGCTCCGATTATTATGGCACTGGCAGAGAAAATTCAGGCATTCACCACATGGTTTTCCGGACTGTCAGATGGTACCAAAAAGATGATTGTAATCATTGCAGGTATTGTGGCGGCTGTCGGTCCGGTACTGATTATCATAGGTAAGATTGCCACGGGAATCAGTGCAGTAATGAGTCTGGTCGGTATGATAGCACCTGCCATTTCTGCTTTGATTCCGGTCATTGCCAGTGTGGGTGTACCAATTCTGGCTATTATCGCCGTGATAGTGGCGGTGATTGCCATTGGTAAGCTGTTGATTGCTCACTGGGATGAAATCAAGGCTGCGTGCATCAGCATATGGAATGCGGTAAAGGAGTTCTTTACCGGACTGTGGGAAAGCATTAAGCAGACAGCCAGCGCGGCATGGACAGCGATTTCCCAGTTCTTCTTCACCATCTGGACAGGAATTTCCACGGCGGCACAGACTATCTGGAATGGGATTGCTGTATTTTTCTCCGCTTTGTGGGAAGGTATCAAGTACCTGTTCCAGACCGTGTTGACGGTAATTTCAACCATTGTCACTACCTACTTCAACATTTATAAGACCATTATCATCACGGTGCTGACAGCAATCCAGACCATTTTCACTACGGTTTGGAATGCCATCAAGACAGTGGTTACAACAGTGGTAACGGCGGTGCAGACATTTCTTATTACGGCATGGAATACGATTCAGACAGTTATTACCACCGTTCTGAATGCAATTCAGAACATCGTTTCTTCGGTATGGAATGGTATTAAAAATGTAGTATCCACGGTCATGAGTACGGTACAGAACGTGGTAAGCACAGCCTGGAATGCCGTGAAGAATACGGTATCTACGGTGCTGAATGCCATCAAGACCTCTGTTACAAATATTTTCAATAACATCGTAAACGGCATCAGCAGTGCCATGAGCAATGTATACAATGCCGTAAAGAATGGGTTTGAGAAAGCGGTCGGGTATATCAAGGGACTTGCTTCCAGTGCCTGGAACTGGGGTGTGGATATTGTCAATGGAATTGCAGACGGTATCCGTAATGCCGTTGGGAATGTGGTGGATGCGGTCAAGAGCATAGCGGACAAGATTGCGGCATTTCTCCATTTTTCTGTGCCGGACGAAGGACCGCTTACGGAATACGAATCCTGGATGCCGGACTTCATGGTCGGGCTGGCAACGGGCATTAAAAGGAGCCGGGGTTTAGTGGAAAACGCAGTAAAAGGCGTGGCTTCCGATATGGTGGTCAGCCCACAGGTGCGTACTGCAGATATGATGGCACAGCAGGCGGCATCTACTAATTCTATCAGTCACTTGCTTTCCGGCATTAAGGATTCGGTAAGCGGAATCACTATGGGCGGTGCGGGAACCATCTGTATTCCGGTGTACCTTGGCGGTACTCTGCTGGATGAAGTGGTGGTCAATGCACAGAACAGGCAGAATCTCAGATCAGGAGGGCGGTAAGTATGGCATTCATTCAATATCTGACCTTTGACAGTATACCGCTTCCCATGCCGGATTCCTATGAAGTGGAACTGTCCGATGTGGAGGCGGATACCGGAGGGGAAACGGAAGCCGGAACCACCCATAGGGATGTGGTGAGGAGCGGAGTGGTGACCATACCGGTTTCTTTCCTTGAGTCCCAAGTGGGTAAAGACCATGACGGAATTTCGCAGGAAGTCCAAGATAACCGTGGAGTATTTTGACACAGAAACGCTGGATATCCGTAAGACAGAGATGTATATAGAGGGTTATAAAGCAAGCCTGGTGAAAGACACCTCCTACAAAGGCTTATGGGCGGTGTCCTTTACACTGCGGGAATTCTAAGGAAGGTGGTGTTTTCATGTATCCGGTAAGCAAAGCCTTTTTTACAAGCGGTGCAGGAGAACACCCGGAAGTTCTGCTGGACTGGGAAGATTACCACAAAAGCAGGTATGGAATATATCTTTAGCAATGAGGACATTGTCAAAGGTTCCGGGTATATTACCAGCCAATGCTGCGGAAGTACGGAGATAGAAATTGGAACAGTGTATGCAGCGGAATTGGGAATCACGCTGCTTTCCGGGATTGACCGCTATACTTTGGAGGGAGCGGAAATCAGAGTGAGTTTTCACCTGGAAGTGTCCGATGGTGTGTACGAGGAAGTCCCTATGGGAATCTTTGAAATCAGTGAAGCAAACCGCACCATACGCTGTCTGGAAATCAAGGCATATGATTATATGCTCCGGTTTGAGAAAAGTTTTAATGGATTTGAAACGGCAGGAAATACCTATGCGTTCCTGGCTTTGTGCTGTAAAGCATGTAACGTGGAACTGGCACACACCCAGGCAGAGATAGAAGCCATGCCCAATGGATCAGAGCTGCTGTCGGTTTATACGGAGAATGACATTGAAACATACAGGGATGTGCTGTTCTATGTGGGGCAGGTGCTTGGCGGGTTCTTCTGCATCAACCGGGAAGGAAAGCTGGAGCTTTGCAAATATGGGAATCAGCCAGTGATGACGATTTCTGACAGACACCGGTTTTCAAGCAGCTTCTCTGATTTTATTACCCGGTATACCGCCATTAGTTCCACCAATATCAAGACACAGGTTTCCGAGTATTACGCATTGGAGCCGGACGATGGTTTAACTATGAACCTTGGCGTGAATCCCCTTTTGCAGTTTGGATTGGAAGAAACAAGAAAGGCATTGCTGGAAAATATACTTACAGCTCTGTCTGTCATTTGTTATGTTCCTTTTGATTCGGATACCATCGGCAATCCGGCATTGGATTTGGGAGATGTGCTGGTGTTCTCAGGCGGTCATGCGGATGAAAACCAGTTAACCTGTGTCACCGGATACCAGGTCAAAATCAACGGAAAACATTTCCTGAAATGCGTAGGGAAGAATCCAAGACTGGCACAGGCCAAGTCTAAGAATGACAAGAACATTTCTGGTCTGCTGAACCAGATTGAGGCGGGGAAGATAGGAATCCATACCTTTACCAATGCTTCTAAGTATACGGTGAATGATACAAGTGTGAAAATTATCAGCATTGAGTTTGCGGCGGCAGAGGAAACCCATGTGCAGTTGCCATAGTTCTGGTAGATGTAACAGCGGCTATAAAGGAGCAGACCGGAACGGCAGCAGGTACCATTGTGGTTCCCATTCCAGCACAGGGGGAAGATGGAAAGGAAAACACACAAGATATTTCCGTAAATGTAGAATTGCCGGTCACGTTTTCAGCAGATGGGAAGGCGACGGCTTTTGTGAGGTACGAATTCAACGATGAGGAAATTCTGACTCATTATCCGGTAGAGAACTGGGGCGGTGGAAAGCATGTACTGCCATTGTACTACCCAATCGAAAATCTGATTCCAAACTTCACAAATACGTTTAATGTGTATCTGAGAATGGAAGGCGGAAGCGGAACCATAGAAACGGGTGGCTGCATCGCTTCCATCAACGGACAGGGCATGGCGGCGGCTCTGGCCTGGGACGGAAAGATTACGATAGAGGAAACCATTTCTGCATTCCGGCTTGCAGCAGGGCTTATGGTCAAAGGTTTTACAGAGTCCATCGGCATAGAGACTATGGAATTGGTGCAGAGGCAGATGGCTGACAGTATGGGCAGGATTTCCATTGGCGCATTTGGTTTACCAGTGGATACCAGTTAAGGAGGTTGTAATGAAGTTAAAAGGAACGATGTCATTGGAACTTACGGATGTAAATACTGGGGAAGTGGAAACAGTAGCAGAGGAAAACATGATTACCAATGCAGTGGATCACATCTTTGGTTTGAATCCGCTGGGGGTTTTTTATGAGGCAGCAGCCAGTATTGACGGGATTGAATGGAACAAAGGATTACTTCCCATCTGTCCAAACATGATTGGAGGAATCCTGCTGTTTTCCAAAGCACTGGACGAGAATGCAGATAATATCTATTCCTCATCGCATAATCTGCCGGTTGCCTATGCTTCCAACAATGTGAATTCCACGGCAAATGTGGCAAGGGGAAGTTTGAATCTGACGGAGAGTAAGATATTGGAGAATGGCTACAAGTTCGTATGGGAATTCACACCAAGCCAGGGGAATGGAACGATTGCAGCGGCAGCATTGACCAGTGCACAGGGCGGGACAAATGCATATGGGAACCTGGTAGATGACAGCACCACCTTTTTGCAGTTAAAAAGTGTGGATATCGGCAGTTTGTCCAATGAAAAACAGTTGGTGCTGTTTGAGACGGTGGAAGTGGATTTTGAGAATGATTTACTTTACTCCATTACTTATCAGGATTCTGCTGTACGGATCCGTAAAGTCCGTGTCCCTATTTTCAGTATCGGACTGAATGAGAAACTGGATGACACCACTTATACAGTATTGGAGGATCAAGTAATCCAGACCACCACCTTCCGCTTTTTAGGAAAGTATACGCTCTATGGAGAGTTTTTGGATGGTGCGGATGGCTACTGGTATGGATTTTCCAATGAAGGAAATTCCTCTGGCAGTGCTGCCATGGTGTGGGCAAAAATCTCAAAGACTGATTACTCCATGACGGAGGGAGAATGGGTACTTTCCAATGCAATGCTCATAGATGTGGGAAAACGGGACGAGAGCGGTTCTTACCCGGAGCGGGTTCTGAAATGCTGTATGCGGAAGGGATATCTGTATGTTATGGCAAATAATAAAGAAGGCGTATATAAGATCAATACGGCGAATTCTTCTGATGTAACATTGATTAATTTAGGGTTCACTTCCAAATGGAAACCGCTTTGTGACAAAGGGACCTGCGAGGTTTATATGATCCTGATTGGTGATTTGATTATCGGAGGGGATTTCCAGATTACGATTGATGACAAGGTTATCCAAACACAGGGGAGTGCAAGGCTGAATGACGCAGCAACGCCATTGTTCCAGTACAAGAACTTCCTGCTGGGCTGGGGTGGAAGCTACGGTTCCGAATACCGGACCATGTACCTGCTGACACCTTATCTGGCATCTATTAATAATCTGTCTTCGGCAGTGGTGAAGACAGTAGATAAAACAATGAAGATAACATACACACTGACACAGGAATGAGGATATTCCATTTCACAGTAGCTGGACAGCTTTCGGGCTGTCTTTTTTGTGCAGAAAATAAAAGGAGGGCAGCACGATGAAGGATGTTGCAAATACAATGCAGTATGTTTTTGCCGCCATGGGCGGTTCACTTGGAGCAGTACTGGGCGGTTTTGACGGGTTTTTGTATGCACTGATTGTTTTTGTAGTAGTGGATTATATGACCGGAGTGATGGTTGGAATTTTGAATAAGGAACTTTCCAGTCAGATTGGTTTCCGTGGGATTTTCAAGAAGGTGGTGATTTTTTCACTGGTGGCGGTGGCACACATCATTGACACCCATGTGATTCAGAATGGAAGCGTCTTGCGGACAACCGTGATTTTCTTCTATCTGTCCAATGAGGGGATTTCCATTCTGGAAAATGCTGCTTTGATTGGACTTCCCATTCCAAAGAAGATGAAGGATGTCCTGGAGCAGTTAAAGGAGAATGAAAATCATGAAGATAAATAGGAGTTATGTGTCATCTAATAACACTTACAGCGTAAATAATCCGCAGTATATCGTAATCCACAATACTGACAACTTCCGTGCCGGAGCGGATGCCTTGGCTCATGCTAAAGCACAGTTTAATGGGAACTTAAGCACCTCCGTTCATTATTATACGGATGATGGTGACACGGTATACCAGGCGGCTTCCAATGAGCGTGGGTGCTGGCACGTAGGCATAAATTATGGAGGGCGGCTGTTTGGAACCGTGAACAACAAGAATAGTATCGGTGTGGAAATGTGTGTACAGGCAGGGTATGACTTCAATAAGGCGTTTGCAAACACTGTGGCATTTGTTCGTCAGTTGAGGAAAGAAACCGGAATTCCGGCTGACCGGGTATTACAGCACTATGATGTTTGTGCCAAGAACTGCCCGTCACAAATCCGGGCGAAGGGCATGTGGGAGGAGTTCAAGCGGCAGATTCAGAGTGGGGGTTCTGGTGATAATGCGGCTGTATCTCCCTATGGAAAAGGGGATGTACAGTTCACGGAAAGTCTGCCTTCTGACACCTATAAGGTTAAAGTATCTATCCCGGATTTGTACATCCGCAAAGGTCCCGGAACAAATTACGGAAAACAGCCGGGTTTTACCGGAATCGGTATCTTTACCATCGTGGAGGAATCTGTGGGACAGGGAGCTGCAAAATGGGGGCTTTTGAAATCCTACCAGAAGAATAGGAATGGCTGGATTTCCTTGGATTATGCTACCCGTATTTAGATGCCAGCAAACCGGGAGTAAAGCAGAAGAAAAGATGGTGGAAACCGTTGAATTGCTTGACTTAATAGCGGTTCAGAGTGATTAATAGACTACCAAAAAATGAAAGGAGTTCTTATTATTATGGTAGTTGCAGGTAAGGTAAAAAAAGCAGCATTCTACTGTAGAATGAACCATAGCAACCATGATTACACGCAGTTTCTGGAGGAAATCCAGAAGGTTCTTGATGGAAGATACGGAGCAGGGAACTGGAAAATGACATTATTCTTTGAAGTAGAGTCCGGTACAAATCCGAATCGGAAAAAGTTCCTCCAGTTAAAGTCGGAGATTCAGGCTGGTAAGTGGGATGTGGTGGTGACGATGAAGGCAGACACCATTGCAAGGGATTGGAAACAATTCATGGAATTTATGGAGGTATGTGAGGAGAACAGTGTGGAGGTCATCTGCACCCGTGGACCAGAAGGTGCTGAACCTATATATAAACGGATTCAGCAGTTTGTCCGGGATTATTTTGAAGGAAGTGATTGCTCATGAAAATCCGAATACTGGAACCTGTTTTCCAAGGGTTACAAAAGAAAAAGCGTGTCTGTGCTTATGCCAGGGTGTCTTCAGACAGCAAAAGACAGGAGGACTCGCTCGAAAATCAGACAGATACCTATGAGCGTCTGATTACTTCCAACCCGGAGTATGAGTTTGCCGGAGTCTATGCGGACCAGGGAATCTCCGGCTACTGCGAGAGCCGTCCACAGTTCCAGAAAATGCTTGGAAAAGCAAGGGAAGGGGAAATCGATTTAATCATAACAAAGTCAATATCGAGATTTGCGAGAAATACCGTCACCGTTCTGAAAGTTGCAAGAGAGCTGAAAGAACTGGGTGTCGGTATTTTTTTTGAAGAACAGAATCTCAACATCCTTTCAGGGGATGGTGAGATGATGCTTGCCGTCCTTGCTTCTTTTGCACAGGAAGAGAGCCGGAGCATGAGCGAGAATAACAAGTGGACCATTAAAAAGAAGTTTGAGCAGGGAGAAATCATGATTAATACTGAGCGGTTCCTGGGGTATGACAAGGATGAGTATGGTGGACTGATTATTAACCAGAAAGAGGCATTAGTAGTGGATTTTCTTTATGACATGACCTTGTTCGGATTGGGAAATTCCAGACTGAAAAGCCTGATGAATTTTCTTGGGGTAAAGTCCGTGACCGATGTGGAATGGAATGAAAGCACGGTAAATGGGGTGCTGACCAATGAAAAGTACAAAGGAGATTATCACCTGCAGAAATACTTCACACCGGAGAATAAGCGGAACCAGTCAAGATTAAACCGTGGGGAAGTGCAGAGTTACTACATCACAGATAACCACCCGGCTATCGTGAGTGAGGAAAAATGGAACCAGGTACAGGCGGAACGGGAACGCCGGAAGAAGGAGCGGAATATTGCTGTTGACAATACAGAGAAGTACCAAAACCGATATTCGCTGAGCGGAATGCTGATTTGCCCATATTGTGGAAAAAATCTCAGGCGCAGAATGGTATATAAAGGAAAGATTCAGTGGCTGTGCAGCACTTACATTAAAGAGGGAAAACAAGCCTGTCGGGGAGTGCGGGTGGATAATATAGAGGTCATAAAACGGAACATTACAGAACCAACGGTGGTAGAGGAGGTGAGTGGGCATGGCAAGAAACATTACCGTTATACCCGCAAGGCAGATTTCATCAACGGGCGAGAATATGAGCCAGAATGTGCGGAAGTTAAGGGTGGCGGCGTATTGCAGGGTATCAACCGCCCAAGAAGAACAGTTATTAAGTTATGAGAACCAGGTGAATTATTACACCACATTTATTAATGAGAATCCCCTTTATGAGTATGCAGGTACTTATGCGGATGAGGGGATTTCGGCAACCAATACTAAAAAGAGGGATGAGTTTAAACGAATGATAGCAGACTGCCGAGCAGGGAAGATTGACATGATTATCACTAAATCGATTTCAAGATTTGCACGAAATACACTGGACTGTCTGAATTATGTGCGGGAGCTGAAAGAATTAGGTATTGGAATCATTTTTGAAAAGGAAAATATTAATACATTGGATGCAAAAGGAGAAGTACTGCTAACTATTCTTTCTTCACTGGCGCAAGATGAGAGCCGGTCTATTTCTGAAAATTCTACTTGGGGAATACGTAGGAGATTCGAAAAGGGGCAGCATAAGATGAGTACCAAGAGATTCCTTGGGTATGATACAGATGAGGAGGGGAAATTGGTTATTAATCGAAAACAGGCACAGAATGTAAAACGAATATATTCAGAGTTTTTAAATGGGAAAACGGTTGATTATATTAAACGGATTTTTGAGCGGGAGGGCGTAAAAAACTGGGACGGTGGAACGAAGTGGCAGACCACTACTTTGCAGAGTATGCTGGAAAATGAGAAGTACAAAGGCGATGCCATTCTGCAAAAGAGTTATACAACGGATTTTCTTACGAAGAAACGTGTACAGAACAATGGAGAAATACAGAAGTTTTATATTGAGGATGACCACGAAGCTATTATTGAGCCATGGATTTGGGAGTGCGTGCAGTTGGAGACTGCAAGACGGAAGAAGTACATGGAAGAACACGGGACAAACTCCTATTCCCACAATACAGAGAATAATCCTTTCGCTTCCAAGATAGTTTGTGGGGTATGCGGGAAAGTGTTTGCCCGGAAAGGGTGGCGGAGTAGTACAGGTATTGATAGAAAGGTATGGCAGTGCAGCGAACGGTATAAAGTGAAAGGGGTTATGGGCTGTGCCAATCGACATGTGGAGGAGAGTACGCTGGAAAAAGCGTTTGTTATGGCTTGGAATGGTATTTTAGAGAATAAGGAGTACTTGTGGCAGAAATGGGAGCAGCAGAAGCAACGTGAGGATCTGTTAGAAGTGTATCGAGCAAAGAATTTTCAGGAATTAACAAAGGATAAGAAGCCGATAGATAAAATGGATACGGAATTTATACTTCGAGTATTGAATCATATCAAAGTGTTTGAGGACGGTACGTTGAGGGTAGTGTTCCTGGATGGAACGGAGATTGAGTGTAAAAATGAAGAAGAGTAGGAATAGGTACCAACTGGGATGAATCTTCCTGGTTGGTCTTTTTTCTTGCCTTTTTTCAGATAGTAAAAGTTTGTAGAATATGGTAAAATTGTAATATCACCTATGAAAAAGGAGCTGAAAATAAAATGGATAATTATGACGTGTTAGAGGTCATTCATTACTCAAGAACTAGTGAAACCATTATCTTAAAGGTCAAAGAAAAGAATAAGATGACTTGTGATAATATTTATGCGCTAAAATTAATAGGTTCTTTGAATAATAGATTTCAAAAGTTAATATTTAAAAGAGAAGTTGACGCACTTAAAACGTTAAATGCATGTGATAGTATTGTAAAAATTCGGGATTATATGCTTAATGCGAGTTTTAACAATAAAACTGATTGGGGCTTGATATTATTAGACTATGTAGAAGGCGAAAATCTTGAAGACTTAGATTTGAGTGGTATATCACAGGTTAAAAAATACGAGATATGTTTGAAAATATATAAAGCTATTGAAGAAGCTCATAATAATAACGTATTACATCGTGATTTAAAACCATCAAATATCATGTATAATTTAGAATCCGGTGAGATAAAGATTATCGACTTTGGAACTAGTAAAATAAAATCTATAGTAGAGCAAGAGACAACCCTACCATTTTATTCTCCTAATTTTTCAGCACCCGAAGTGGTTAAGGGGAACAGTACTACAGAAGCTAGCGATATTTATTCATTAGGAGCTGTGACGTTTTATATTTTATTTGGAATATTGCCTGATGGGTCAGAAATGATTTGTAGAACCATGGAAGAATTAGAGGTTCCAGAAATAATAAGGAATCTTATAAAGAAAATGGTAGACGAAGAGCCGGGAACCAGATTTCAAGAGGTCAGTGATATTATTGACATTATGGAAGATATAATCGGTGATAATGTTTCTATACGTGATACTTATGTATGTAATATTGATGTTGATAAACTGCGCTATTTGAAAAATATTTCTGTAGTTGAAACAGACATGAATATGACTATTTTTACTAAATCTTTTTTAAAGACACAGTTTAAAGAATGTTCAGCATATTACGATCAAAGAAATGATGTATATATTTTTACAGGTAAAAAAATAGCAGTGGTGTGTTTATATCAAAAGGATGAAGAATTATTCAAAGTAATTAAGGTTATGGCATTATCAATAGACAGAAGGATAAGTAACCAAAAAAGAGGCTTTAAATTAGATGGATTATTAAAGTTTACTGACGCTAATAGAAAAAATTATTCATCCAGATCTGATCAAAATGATAATGAAAAATTAATTGTTAAATTTAAAAAAATAATAGAAATGATAAAAGTATATTACAGAAACAAGAAGAACTGTTTGATGATTTGTTCGGAAAATGGCAGGAGGGTTTAGATGAGTCGATAAAGAATGAGAAGAAACGTGTGGGAAAAATCATTTATTCTACATTTACAATTATTGAGCAACAGTTGTTTCTAACCGTTGAGGAATATAGAAATAACAATATTGATGAGTTAGAAAACGATATGAAATATATTGTAGAAGATATGGATGATAGAGGAAATTCCTATTATTATGATATAGGGACATATCATGGTGTTAGTTATGACGATGAAGAGACTATTTTAATTATAGATTTGAATAAAAGAGTACAATTAGGTAAACTACGTCCGTTACTTAGAAAACATAGTCCTATTATGGAAGATTTCAGAGCAAATATAAGTGCGTACAAAAGACAACATTATGCAATAAGAGCTTTGCATGATGATAATTATTCATCAAAAAATTTAAAAGATATTTTATTAAATTTAGATGAACCTACATATACACCTTTTTTACAGAACATTCAATATAGTAAGGAGGAATTAAATACATCACAAAAAGAGGCTATCAAAAAGGCTCTATATTCAGATAGCATTAGCTTAATACAGGGACCACCTGGAACAGGAAAAACATCTGTTATTAAGGAAATAATACGACAAATTATAGTGCAAATAAATAAATTTGAAGATTCTTCAAGAATTTTGGTTGTGTCACAATCGCATACTGCTGTTGACAATATAGTAGAAGGGTTAATTGATTTGGAGGCATGTAAGCTTGATATTATTCGAATCGGAAGAGATGAGAATATTTCATCTAAAGTCGAAGAATTTTGTACAATTACTGCAATAAGAAAAAAGATGTTCTCTGAGATACAGGGGGCATCTAATCAATATATATCACAGCAGGACAAATTATATGAAAATGTTACCGACCAGAAAGCAATAGAGAAATGGAATAGAATTAAGGATATACAGAAAGATTGGATTAGCAGATGTAGTAATCTCGAAACATTGGATTATCAAGTGGTAAAGAGTGCTACTATAATAGCTGGTACATGCGTTGGTTTTTTATCTAATGATTTTGTAAAAGAATTGGACTTTGATTATGTAATTATAGATGAGGCGGCCAAAGCAACAACGCCGGAATTACTAGTTTCAATAATAAAATCAAAGAAGATTGTATTAGTAGGAGATCAGAATCAGTTGCCAGCATATGCAGATAGAGAACTATCACCTATAATTGCTAATTTAACTAAAGAACCCAAATATAGACTATTTGATTTGTTGTTTGATGTATTACCAGAAACGCATAAGCAAATATTGACAATGCAGTATAGAATGAGACGTAATATTGGAGATTTGATAAGCCAGGTTTTTTATGGAGGAAAAATTGCAACAGGTGTGGATAATCAAAAACGAATACATCCGATAAAAACATTTGCGGGTAAATCTATTGTTTGGGTTGATACATCAATCATGGATAAAAAGGGTGAAAGTATAAGAAAAGGAGGCTCTTTTTGTAACTATGCAGAAAATACATTGATAAAGAAACTGTTAGAAAGTTTCCAAAATGAAGGAGTACTTCCCGATTTGGACATAGGCATTATTACAGGATATCGTGGACAAAAGGAGCTTATTAGGAAATCTGTAAATAATAGCGGTTATGATAGAATTGCTAAAATAATAGATATTAATACGTTGGATGCATTTCAAGGTAGAGAAAATGATATTATTATATACAGTACTGTAAGAACGAAAGATTCTATTGGTTTTCAAAAGGAAAAGGAGCGTGTGAATGTTGCTTTTTCGAGAGCCAAAAATTTGCTTATAATATGTGGGGATATGGACTTTTTCTACAAATTTGATGATCCGGAAAATAAGTTTGTTGAGATAGTAGACTACATTTGTGAGCATGAAGATGAATGTGCAGTAATACCTGGAGGTGAACTATAATGGATAAATTACTGGATTCCTTAGCTAATATTAACATTCGTAAAAATGATGGATACATATTTGTTAAAAATGATGAGGTGTTTGTACCTATCATAAAAACAATTTTGTCCGTTACTAAACGGTCCTTCTATGCACTTCCGCTTTTAGATGAAATAGTGTTACGACTTATTAATGAAGGGGTACAAGAAATTGATGAATTAGTTAATATATTAGGAATCGATAGAAAATTGTTAGAAGTAACTTTAGCAGATTTAAGCGTTAAGGATATTATTTATTGTACAACCAATCGATGTAGCTTAATGGTAAAAGGTAAAGAGGCTCTGCGAGAGTTAAAAACAATTCAGAGACGTAAAGATACCATAAAGAATGTTTATCTTGATCCCATTAATAAAAAGGTACTTGTCGAGCATGAGAACTATCAGTTTTTGGATAAAGTTCGTAATTACGATAAAAAACTGGATGCAGATTTCGAATTAAATAATATTGACGTTTTTAAAGAAAATATCGATAGTGTAAATACGGTGTTTTTGGATGAAATGAATATTTATAATGACAAAACTAAGAGTGAGCCAGATGAACTTTTGAGTATCGATAGTATTGAGAATGTGTATTCAAAATTTGTGCATATTCCAATATACATTTATGTAAGTACTAACGGGTATGACATTGATATACTATCTGTTAGTAAAAAGAATGAGCAATTACTTTTTCAGTTCAAAGATGAGATAATTGATCAGATACGAAAAAAGAAAATACTTAAAAATACGTTTGTTAAATATGGCTTAAGAAATACATATCCGGTACCTGCAGATAAAGAAAGTCTGGAAATAAGAGAATTACTAGTAAAGTATAAAAGAAACAAGGGAGATAGAGAAAATTTATCCCCAATATTGGGTCCTTTGGTACTTAGTAATAGGAAATTGTTTGATGAAGAGTTTGAGGTTTTATTAACATATTTTGTAAAAGAGAGTAAAGAAATTGAGTTGAATATTTCATATTTGGATGACTGGGCTAAAAATGAATTATCGACAAAAGTATTATCGATTATTGGAAGTAAAAAATTAATGCGAATAAGTTATGCTGAATGTTATGATTTTAGAAAGGCGCTGTCTTTATTGCAGCGAACTTTACCAGAGTTTACCAAAGATAAACTTGTACAAAGCGATTTTGATTGTTATTTTTCAGTAATTTTTGATAAACAATATGCAATTCTAGGGATTCCAAATGATATAAAAATTATTGATAGCCAAACACATATACACAAAGTTGATTATTATCTAAGCTTAGATTTTGTAGAGGGGTAGGATATAGTTTCGCTATGTAGTATAAATTCTCATCAAATGTTGAAGTTGTTTGCCATCTATGTCCGAAAAACTAGTAAACCAAAGTGGTTGGTGGTTGTGGCAGAATAAGTGGAGTGTTTTTATTAGCTCCCATAGATGGGCTATGAGGAATTTCTTTTACACCGGTGTAAAAAACTGAAGGAAATATATAGAGGAGATGATGTTATGCCATTTGATTTTATGAATCATAGAGTATATATGGTTGATTATAGTAAAATTTTTGATGAGATAATGGGACAAAGGGTATTGTCAAATAAAGATATTCAGGCTCAATATTTGAGACAATGGTTAAATGTATTACGACAGCATGATGATATTTTAATCAAACAATTTAGTACAAAGCAAGCTATTATGGAATATATGATTAATGTGCAGAGTGAACCAGAGATTTTTCAATTGCCGATACATTGGAAAACTGATACGTTATTTTTGCATTTCCGAGTTTCAATAGCTAATGAAATTTGTAAAGAATATTCTTCCCAAAACCAAAGGATTCCTATTGCAGAATTTCAAGGAGATAGTCAGTGTATTTATTGGACAAAAGTAGAGGAAAATGTAAAAAGATATGCCGGAAATAATCAGCCAATTATCGCAGTGCCATATTTTAGCGGAAAGTATAATTTGCTTGTTATAGATGGAAATCATAGACTAACATATTCGGTTATACATAATATGGAAGATATAAAAAAACTTTGATTATATCGGAAAAATCTGTAATAGAACAACAGATTTTTTCAAGTTCATTTGATATGATGCTGTACATTTTCAATAATGAACTTGTTAGATTTGGGAATAAAACTGCAGAAGAAAAAAAGATAACGATTTGGAATTGATCCAAAAATCATATTTATGTGGAAAAGGATTTCAATTTGATTAATGAATATAATAAATCTTTATATAAAAATATGGAGATAAAACCTTTTTTAGAAGAGAATAAGCCATACAATTGGTAAAAGGGAGAGAATGAATAGAAATGGAGAAGACTTTGGCAAAGGAAGCCGTAAAGGAATTGACAGGTTTTGATGCATATGACAAGATTTGGAAGTCTAGATGGATTTTCAGCATCAGAGAATAATGCGTGGAAGGGATATCCATTTAAGGTGTTGAATGAACTAGAGGAAGATGGATTTATTAATCAAGGAAGTCATCGTTCCAAGTCAGTATATATTTATGAGGTAGGATTAGAACAGGCTAAAGTATTACTTGAAAAATCTGGAATAGAAGATTGGAAAAATGAAGTTACAAACGAATAATAATCTATTGATGAGAAAGGGGAAATCTTTACGAGTAAAAAAATATATCCAAATGATCCATGTCCTTGTGGGAGTGGAGAAAAATATAAAAATTGTTGTAAAGGAAAACAGGATGATGCATACTTTACTAATCCATTAAACTTGCTTGAAAACTATAAGGCAATTCGTAAAGAATCAAAGATAAAACAATGTCTACATCCAAATAAAAAAGAGTGTTCAGAAAAAATAATAGGAGCTCATTCAATACAGAATAATAAGATTCTAAAAAAGATATCTAGCGAGGGGATTGTTTTTATGCCATGCCCTAAACCGGATGACCCGTTTGCACCTATGACAAGTTATGGAAGAAAAGAAGCAACTGTATTTACAGGTTTTTGTGGGTATCACGATAAGACTTTATTTCAGCCAATTGAGGATAAGGATTTCGAAAAAACGGAAGAACAAATTTTTTTGTTTACTTATAGATGTTTTGCTTTAGAGTACCATAAAAAGCAAGAATTACAGAGAATGGAACAAATTATTCTCAGAAAGAAACCTTCGTTGGTTAATATGCCAGATTCAGAAAATCCTTTTATGGGTAACAGAATGGCAATTGGAGATTTTGAAGAGGACAGAGAAATATTTGATAAAGCCATTTTGGATAAAAGTTATATTTATTTAACAAGTATTGTATGGGAGTTTAATAAAGCCGTAAAATTTGCATGTACAGGATTTGAGTCTTTACAATATGATTTGAAAAATAATAAAGTGCAAGATTTATTGGATTTTAGTAAATCTGTGCAGCATGTATATGTTTGTGTATTTCCTGAAAAGGAGAAAACATACTGTATTATTTCTTGGTTCAAAAAAAATGATCAATTGTTTTCAAAGTATTATGAACAGTTAAATAACTTGGATGAAATAAAGAAAAGAAATTATATTAATAACCTTTTGCCGATGATAAGTGAAAATCTAGTAGTTAATCCAGATGCATGGGAGAAACTTAGCCAATCACAGAAAGATGAATTTGGCTCGTATGTTTGGGGAATGGAAACAATAGCGCAGTCGTTTGGCATTGAAGTGGATAGAACAGAAGCTCCTTCTTATGACTTGTTTGAGTTATAAATATGGATAGTTAAGTTGGTGAGATATAGAGTTTAGAGCAATGAGATTGATGTGGAGTAACAACGTTGAGGGGGTAAAATCTTAACGCTACCCTAATGTAGAAGAATAAGTTTTGCCATGTAGTATAATAAAAAAGTTTCACCGCACGTGGAGACGGTTTGTCTGCTGTCGAGAAAAGCCCAGTAAATCAAAGGGCTTCGAGGCTTTAAAGGTAAAATGATGGTGTGCTTTTTACCTTGCTGGAATAATCTAAGTCTCCGGTTACTGGGGTGGGGTAAGGGGTATGAACGTTTTGGCAAAAGGTGTGAATTCTGTCAAAAAAGGGTTTTAGAAATGAAAGCCAAATTAGAATTTTCTGAGATGTAGATTCTTATTTAGTTAATTAACATGGATAATATGGATTATGAAGAATGTTTACTATATAATTATTTGCTTTGGTGGGAGACGATTAAGATGATCAAGAAAAAAGATATTTATGACAGAATTGTTCATGAACTGTCGATTTATGCCAATGAGATAGAGGCTAAGGCTGAGAATAATTTATTAGACGATAATGTGTTTTCGGAAGATTTTATTAAAGATGTATTGAATACTTGTATGGGATGGAATTTAATAAATCTAAATACAGATATTAATAGGTTTCCAGGAATTGATTTAGGTGATAAAGAAAGACATATTGGAGTTCAAGTTACTTCTACCAAAACGAGTAAGAAAGTTTCGGATTCATTGGATAAGGTTGTTAGCAATAATGTTGATAAGGATTATAATGAAATCTATTTCTTTATTTTAGGAAAAAGACAAAATAGTTATTCTGTGGATTTTGCTAAATATGACACATTGGACTGTTCAGAAAGTAATATTTGGGATGTTTCAGATATAATTGCATGGTGTGCGCACTATGATTCAATACACATGGAGCAAGTATGGAATGTAATAAAACGAGAAATTGTTGTAGAAGATCCAAAATCTGTTATCTCAATCGAAATAAAAAAGGGTATTCTTGAACTGAAAAATGTAGTACATAAGGTTTTTGAGATATCTAATCAACTAATTCAAACACATTACGCGTCGGAAAAGTATATAGATGAAGTTAATAAATCCTTAGGTGAATTAGATAAAATGTTACCATATCTTGATGAAATCACATATATTACATGTAAAGAAGTTCTTGAAGATAGCTTAGAATTGGGAAAAGCATTGCAAACGTATCAGAAATGGGAATGGAAAATTGAAGCGAAGTGTATTTGTATAATGTATAAGATTTTAGTAGAAAAGAATCTACAAGAAGCGTCAGAATTAATTGCGAATAATATTCCAGGACTGCAAAATGGAACAGATATTGTAATCGATGGAGATAGTTTATTTGATAGATTAAGTGAGTTAAAGATAGATGAAGATATTCTTTATAAACAATTTTCTGTGATGAAATTTCAGAAGGTTATAGAAGATAGTATTTTGAGAAAGAGTAAAAAGTGCATAATTGTCTTTTCAACGGATAACAGTCATTATAATAAAGACTTAATATGTCGATTAGAAGCAGAAGGTACACAAGTCGTAATATTTGAAAATAGGTTGCAAACTATTGAATTTGTGTATGAACAGATAAAGAGAACTTTTGAACTTGTATTAGTAAGTTCAAGCGAAGATATGGTGAGTAAGGTATCTCTAGAAAAAGATGATTGTTATTTGTATACAGTTTCTTTTGAAAATGATTTACCAACACGCTCAATTCCAATTTTCTTCTCAAAAGGCAATATAACATGGATAGGATTGAACCGATGTTTTAATTATAATGAATGTAAAACAATCAATATAAAAAATATTACTGAATCTATATATAAAGAAATGCTTGCAAATGCAAATGATTGTATTTCACATCAATTAAGAGTTGACTGGAGCGGTGATGTATATATTTCAACAATAACGGGAGCTGAAGAAATTGATGGTGTAAAGTTTAGATGGGAGAGTTGGGATCCGGGGAACGGATATGCAGGACCATGTGCTGCTTCAGATCATGAATATGTAAAGCAATCAGTAGCTTCGCTTAAAAAATGTTGGGAAGATGGAGTTCGGGGATATTGTGATTATTATGCTATCCTCTGATAATGATAAGCAAAATATAGGTAAATGATATATATTTTATAAGTGCATAATAATTGTTTTCTGTTTTAGAGGGAGATATAAGTGGATAGAATAAAAGTTTGTTCGAATAAAAAATTCTTAAATACAGCTGAAAACTTGGAGAAGAAACTTAATCAGAACATGGAAAAGTATCAAAATGAAATGAGCTTTGATAATACAGAGGCATCCTTGGTATGGATAGTTCGAGGGTGTATTGATTATTTTGATAAGCTGGAATCTGATTTTGGGTGAAGGCAATGAATCAGGTATTCCCAGTATGCAGGCTGACTATTTTGCAAATAATGTTTACAGATTGGTCAATGCTATTGAGTATTTATCTCGGCTTTGGAATATTAAAGCTGTGAAATGTAATGCAATAAAACTATTGCTAGATATTAGAACTTTAATTGTACATTCTGGTGAGCAACTAACCAACGTGGAATCACTAGAAATCTCGAATTATAAAGATAGTCAGCTTGGACGAATATTCAGATCAAAAAGAAGGCATTTATTCTGGTTTGAGGGAGAATTTTCTGAAATGGACTATTGCATTCAAATCTGGAATGATAAGCATGACAAAAGCAAAATAAAACATTTAACAGAAGTAGATTATGATTTGAATAATAAAAATTATTATGATATTTTAATTTATTTGAAAGCAGATGATGTTAGAAATATAATGTTATTATATATTGATGATTTTTTGAATGTTCGAGACAATAATTCACAATTAAAAAGGGATTTTAAAAAACTTCCAGATATAAAGAATAAAATTATTAACGAAGAAATTTGTGATATTGATTTTGACAAAATAGCAACGCTTATTTCAAAGGATTTAAGAGGGGGATATGTCATAGAATCAGGGATACACCATTGGAATGGTTTTGGATTAAAAAAGATTGCTGGAATACTCGAGAAGTTGCTCGAATATTTCAAATAGGGTTCAAGAAATTATATGTGAGAGGATACAAAGTATTGTTTCAAAATATTGGGATGATTATCAAAATGTTGACATATCAGATGATGAGTTGCCTGATCTGGATATTAGAAAGGTTTTTTCGGATTTTACGCCTGATTTTGAATTAAAGCATTACTTGGAAAGTGAAAAATTATTCAGGAACATATGCCCGTACTTTAATACGAGAGATACACATGATTTAACAGATATAGGCTACCTTGGTAGATTTATTAATGAAACAAATAATGCTTTGGGACAGCAATTGAACTTAGAGCAAACAGTTGACGGCTTAATATGTGATTATTTTGTTCAATCAATACAAAATAAAATCAAAAATTAAGCAAATCAGGGTTTGTATTGGCTTTTTTTTCAATGTTTGATGCATTGGGAGTGGGGAATTTGCCCAGATGGGGTGAAATTTTAACTCTCATTGCATTATCCTTCTATATTTTCGCCATGTAGTATAAAACTTGCGTTCACAGGAATGTGGAGACAGTTTGTCTGCTGGAGAGAAAAGCTTGATTTTATGCGGACTTGCTTGATTGCTTGAGAAAAATAGAGTTGTGTTTTTTTTAAATTGTTTGGTGTGACCGAATCTCAGATTGGGATGGGGTAATGCCAAATAGTTAAAATAGGGCTTTTGCCAAAATGTATTGAGTATCGCCGGATAGTGTGACAAATCGGAGAATATTGATACAAATGGTAAAGGTCCTATTTTTTGAAGTAGAGTCCGGTACAAATCCGAATCGGAAAAAGTTTCTCCAGTTAAAGTCAGAGATTCGGGCTGGTAAGTGGAATGCGATGGTAACCATGAAGGTAGATACCATTGCAAGTGACTGGAAACAATACATGGATTTTATGGAGGTATGTGAGGAAGAAGCTAGCTTGAAATTTTCAGGTATTTGAAGGATGATGGAATGTGATAAAATATAATCAATCCGGAATATTGGAAATGACGGAGGAAGTGTATACGATGATAGAGGGATTTTAGTATTTTAAAGAAACCATCTGCACAGAATAGAGTTAGAAGTCTCTTTACTTTATAGGAAAAAAGAGTTATAATAATATCATAATAATGATATGAAGGGAAGTGTAGGATATGATTATTAAAGCATCAGCGGCATTGAGAAATGACTATACAACGATTTCCAATCTGGCAAAAGAGACAAAAGAACCTATTTATATAACTAAAAATGGTGAAGGTGATATGGTGCTGATGAGCATTGACGCCTTTGAAAAACGGGAGCAGATTTTAGAACTTCGGTCGAGGGTGTTGCAGGCAGAGCAGGAGCGTCTTAGCGGAGCAAAAACCATGAGTGTTTCAGAAGCCAGAAAAGCATTAAGAGAGCGTTTAAATGAAGTATAAGGTGGAAATTCTTCCATCTGCCTGGGAGGATTTAAAGGGAATTGAAGACTATTATGCAGTGCAGTTTGATGTAGAAACGGCATTAAAAGTCAGTGACCATATTTTAGATGCCATTGAACGTTTAGAGGATTTCCCGGATTCTGGCTCCCTAACACCTGATAAATGGCTCAATGAAAGAGAATACAGAATGGTGATATGTAAAAAGCATGTGGTAATCTATAAGACAATAGAAAAATCTGTCTATGTTTATCATATCGCAGACACGCAAACTGAATATACGAAATTGTTTTATTAGTAAGCAGGTTATAAGAAGCCTTGGGAGTATGAAGTCTCAAGGCTTTCTTTTTGTCCATTTTTAGGAGGAAAGCAGATGGGAATCAGATGTTTAATGGGATTACGTGGAGCAAGGGATAAGCCAAGAAACTCTTATGCAGGTTCTGCCTTATCCTTTCTATTTGGAAGAAGTACCAGCGGTAAGCCGGTCAATGAGCGGACAGCTATGCAGACTACGGCAGTGTATTCCTGTGTGCGGATTCTGGCAAAGGGATTCCGGCTGACCGGGTATTACAGCATTATGATGTGTGTGCCAAGAACTGCCCGTCACAAATCCGGGCGAAGGGCATGTTGGAGGAGTTTAAGTGGCAGAATCAGAACAGTGGTTCTGGTGATAATGAGGATGTATCTCTCTATGGAAAAGGGGCTGTACAGTTCATGGAAAGTCTGCCTTCTGACACCTATAGGGTAAAGGTGTCGATCCCGGATTTGCATATCCGCAAAGGCCCCGGCACAAATTACAGAAAACAGCCGGGTTTTACAGGAACTGTAATCTGCGGGGGAGGGAGCCACAAAATGGGGGCTACTGAAGTCTTATCAGAAGAATAGGAATGGCTGGATATCCTTGGATTATGCTGCCCGTATTTAGATGCCAGCAAGCCTGGAATAAAACAGAAGAAAAGGCGGTGGAAACCGCTGAATTGCTTGATTTTATAGCGCTTGAGAGTGATTAATAGACTAAGGCATCCATACAGTTTCCTTTTTCAACGCTACGTGATGAATATAAAAGGAGCCCATGCAAGAGCTCCTTCAGGTCACGGACGTCTCAAGTTTCATTGATACAACCACTAAATATAATTATTAAATTAGTTTTTCAGGAACAGTTATTTTTCCAGTTGTACAATTAAATAACCAGGAAGATTTTCAATTGAAATAGTTTCTTGTTCCATGGTATCGCGATGACGAACAGTTACTAGATTATTTTCAATTGTATTATCATCTATTGTAATTGCAAAGGGGGATTCCAATAGCATCTCCACGTCTATATCGTTTGCCGATGCTACCGGATTCATCATAACTTACCATCATCATCTTTTGTAATATATGATAGATTTCAGTAGCTTGATTTGAATGTTTCTTTTTTATTAAAGGCAATATATTGGCTTTAATAGGAGCTAGTTTTGGAGCAATATTTAATACAATTCTTGTGTCGTTTTCAGCAATTTCTTCTTCGTGTAAGTTTTCGAATAATAAAGCCAAAAAAATGCGATCCAACCCATAGGTTGATTCAATAATATATGGAATGTATTTTTTGCCTGTTATCTCATCATAATAGTCCATTGGTTTTCCAGAGTATTGCTGATGCCTTGTCAAATCAAAATCAGTTCGATTATGCGTCCCATTAATTTCGCCCCATCCGAATGGAAATAAGTATTCGATGTCACAAGCTTCTTTAGCATAATGAGCAAGCTTTTCATGGTTATGAAATCTTAGATTTTCTTGGGAGAGACCTAAATATTCAAAGAAACGAATACCATAATTTTTATAAAACTCATAAGTTTCGCTATCTATTCCTTGCTTACAAAAAGTCTGAAATTCCATTTGCTCAAACTCAATTGTTCGGAAAGTAAAATTACCAGGAGTTATTTCATTACGAAATGCTTTACCAATCTGTCCGATGGAAAAAGGTAATTTTGCACGCATTGTTCTAAGGACATTTAAATAATTGACATATTCACCTTGGGCATTTTCTGGTCTTAAATAAATTGTATTTGAACTGTCTTGTGTAACTCCCCTCTGAGTTGCAAACATTAAATTGAATTGTCTAATGTCTGTAAAATTAGATTTTCCGCACTTGGGGCAAGGGACTTTGTGTTCGCGAATATAAATCATCATTTCTTCTTGTGACATGAAATCAGCATTCATACTGGAATTATACTCATTTAATAAGTTATCTGCTCTATGCCTCGTATTACATCCTTTGCAATCCAATAGTGGATCTGTAAATCCAGCCAAGTGACCACTAGCTTCCCAGACTGTCGGATTCATTAAAATATCTGAATCAAGTTCATAACTATTTTCTCTTGATTGAATAAAATAATATCTCCAGGCATCTTTAATATTATTTTTTAACCGTGTACCAAGCGGACCATAATCCCATGTGTTAGCCAATCCACCATATAGTTCACTACCTTGAAATATAAAACCATACTGATTGCAATATCTTACTATTTCATCCATTTCAAACTTTCTTTTCATTGAAAATAACCTCCTTTATTTTTTATTAAAAATGCAGTCAGTACCACCGGCTTAGCCGGTGGCTTGCTCAACCCCTATAAGGGGTTTATTTCCTGCTTGCGCCCGGAAGGCGCTCCGAAAGTCTGCCTACTGCACCACATTCTCAGCTGCCCTTAAAAGGGCTTAATCGGAGCTACCTTTTTCCGGCGCAGCCCCAAAGGGGGCTTGCTGGTTTGCTTTGATTTCCAACTGGCTCTTAAGAGTCTTATTTCTTGTTTTTCTTCACCGGCTCACCCGTAAACGGGTCTATATACTCTACTAGTGACATCTGGTCGTATTCTAAATCTTCTTTTATCTGGTTTTGTATGTAATCCTTAATCGCAGCTGTATTCTTTCCTACTGTATCGACGTAATATCCGCGGCACCAAAAAATGACGATTTCCATACTTATATTTTAAATTCGCATGCTTTTCAAATATCATTAGCGAACTTTTTCCCTTTAAGTATCCCATTATTTCTGATACTGAGTATTTTGGTGGAATTCGTATTAGCATGTGTACATGATCTGGCATACATTGCGCTTCCATTATCTCAATTCCTTTTCTCCGACATAAACTTCCTAGAATTTGACCAACATCTGCTTTTATATCTTTGTAGATTACTTGCCTTCTATATTTTGGTGCAAAGACTATGTGGTACTTGCATTCCCATTTAGTATGGGCTAAACTATTAATGTCCATTATGGATCTCCTGTGCTTTTATTTGTGGTTTGCAGACCTACATTTATTTTAGCACAGGAGTAACTTATATCTAAAGATCAGCCCTCCCCCTGCATAGCAGGGGGTTTATTTTTTACTGTCACACAATAAAAAAGCCCCAAGCATATAAAAATATGCTTAGGGCGATTATCTCCGCGGTTCCACCTAAATTCAGATATAGTATCTGCACTTTATCGATACGGATTACCTGGTAATCTTATATCGAATTCTTTTTTAACGGTAGAATAATCCGGCGGTAGCTACTAAATTCACTCCGCTGCTCCAAGACGCCTTCCATGCTATTATCATAGGAATTCACACCTGCCATTCCCTCTCTGAAATCAAAATCACATGTACTATTTCTTTTCATTGCATTTAAATATTTGTTTTATCCTAACACCAAACAAATAAATTATCAAGGTTATTTTGCAAATTTATAAGAATGGTTATAAAACAAGTACTTATTTATTTTTTTTCCTCACCGAATCAATTAAATCATTTGCCTTCTCAGCAATTGATTCTTTGATATCCTCACTGATTTCTACGGATTTTCCCATAGTATCTTCAACCTTCCCTCTGGTTTCGCCGGCAAGATTTTGCAATTTACCGCTCAGTTCCATCTGCTCAGAATCCATAGCTTTTCCAATATTTTCTTTGATTGAACCTACAACTTTATCAGTTTTACTTTTGATTGAATGATTCATAAATTACGCCTCCAATCTTTATTTTATTTGTTGATTTTATTAAATATCCACAAAACAATTAAAGAACCTATAAAGGCAACCAAAAGACTCCAAAGATTAAAGCCCGAAATGCCTGTTCCGCCTAGTAAACTCACAATGAATCCGCCGATAAGCCCACCAATAATGCCCACTATTATATTTGCGAAAGCACCCATCTTTTTATCGTTTCCAGTAACCATGCTTGCGAGCCAACCAGCAATAGCACCAATGATAATCCAACCAATAATTCCCATAATAATCTCCTGACATAATTTATTTTTTTTAAATATAAAACAAACAACCTATTTAAAGGCTGCCTGGATTTCTTATATGAACAAATATATTAAAAAGCGGATAAGCTGATTGGGCCTACCTCTTTAAGTCCACTGAGCAATTTTATGAGTTACCGCCATAGTAATACCTCCTTTTTTTATTATTGTTCTATAAAAAAAGGAAAATATTCATTATGATTATTTTTTTGGCAATATATTGTAAATTATTAAGAGTTACTATTTTCGTTCATATTTATTTACTACCGTTCTCAGTCGGGGAGAATTATAATCTGGCAAAATAGGGGAATGTGAAGCAACTGAATTGTCCAGAAGAATACGATTTGCAGCAATGACAGATTTATAATATAACCACAAAAATGGAGTGTGCCTAAAAGTCAATTTTAGGCACACTCCATTTTACAGTATACTATATTTTTAAATACAAGTCTATACATTTTTCGAAATTATAGTAAAATTATCATGCTGGCAAACATAATGATATAAGGATTGGAGGGAATCAAATGAGTGATATAAAAGAAAAAGCGGAATTTTGGGATATCTATACAAAAGAACGATTGAAGACAGGAAAACTGCACAAAAGAGGTGAAAAATTGTCTGACGATGAATACCATCTTGTGATTCATGTATGTATTTTTAATAATAAAAATCAGTTGTTAATTCAACAGCGTCAGCCATTTAAAAGCGGGTGGCCCAATATGTGGGATTTATCGGTAGGAGGTTCTGCAATTGCTGGAGAGAGTAGTAGTCAAGCAGCTGAGAGAGAGTTAGCAGAAGAATTAGGATTGAAGATGAATTTGTCAGATGTGCTTCCACAGTTCACGACAACATTTCGAAATGGGTTTGATGATTATTATATAGTAAAAAATGATGTTGATCTTTCGCATGTTAAATTACAGAGGGAAGAGGTACAGGCTGTTAGATGGGCTGATAAAGAGGAAGTACTAAAAATGCAGCAAGAAGGTACTTTTATACCATATTGGTTCTTAGATAAACTTTTTGAATTGGATAGTTGGTACAATACTTTTCGTAATGAAGATTCGGCAATTAAAATTGTATATGCGAACGATGAAAATCTTTCATCATGGATGAGTATGGTTGAAACTGTAAAGTGGAATTTCCCGGGATTAGAAACAGAGGAAAAAGTAATTGAATATAAGAATACTGTAAAGAAAAATATAGATAGGGGAACAGCCATATGTGCGTTGTTTGGGAATATGGTTGTAGGTATTCTTTTATTTTCAATAAAACATAACATGCTTTGTTGTATGTCGGTACATCCAGAGTTTCGAAGAAAACATATAGCTTCAAAGATGGTTAAGGCTATGCTTGACAGAATGGACAAAAACAGACCGATTGTTGTGGAAACATTTCGAGAAGAAGATGAAAAGGGATCTGCTCCACGAGCTTTTTATAAGAAAGCAGGGTTTGAGGAGGGAGAATTATGCTTTTTCGAAAATGAATATCCAGAACAAAGATTTTATTTATGGAGGTGGTAGATTGTGAATACTAATTTATATATGGACATTCCGGAATACAAATCATGGAAAGAAATTGTTTTACTTGAAAAAGGGTATTCGACGGATAAAAAGTATTTTGTAACAACGGATTTGGGAGAGCATTTATTATTACGAATCTCAGATGTAAGTGAATTTGATATAAAGAAAAAAGAGTACGACATAATACGTAAATTTGCAACATCGGGATTCACAATGTCGGAACCACTTTCCTTTGGAATATGTAATAATGGAAATAGTGTTTACATGATTTTATCTTGGGTGGAAGGAAGAGATTTAGAGGACGAATTGAGAAAATTGTCAGAGCAACAGCAATATCTTTTGGGAAGACAAGCGGGGAAAATTCTTAAAGAGATTCATAGCATATGTGTTGATAAAGAAGATTTACCTCAAAAAACAAAAGTAGATAAAAAATTATTACAGCTTGAGAAATATGAAAATTCCAATTTAAGAGTTCCAAATGATGAAGATGCAATACGATTTGTGAAACAGAATATTAATAAATTGTGGAGAAAACCACCCGTATATTTACATGGAGATTATCATCCGGGAAATCTGATTTATGTTCAAAATGAAAATATAGGAGTTATAGATTTTAATCGTTGGGAAGTCGGAGATCCGTATGAAGAGTTTTATAAGTTAGAAAGCTTCGGGATAGAAGAGAGTATTCCATATTGCGTTGGCCAGATTGATGAGTATTTTAATGATACGATTCCAATTGACTTTTGGGTAACTCTTGCTGTTTATGTCGCACATGCATCGCTGCATTCTATCAAGTGGGCCGAAAAATTTGGTAGTGGGGAAATAGAGGGTATGAAGAAAAGGTGTAAAATTGCTTTTGAAAATTATAATAATTTTAAGGAGGTTGTACCAGTCTGGTACGATCAAACGTTACGATTAAAGTATGCAGAAAACATAAAATAGCCAGTATTTTTATATATTTCTATTGACTTTATAGTTTGTATAGGGTTTACAATCACCTCATAAATAGGAGGTATATTTATGAACATTAAAGAAGTGGAACAGAGGACAGGAGTATCTGCACAAAATATCAGATTTTATGAAAAAGCAGAGTTGTTTTCAACAAAACGTAATCCTGATAATGGATATCGGGAATATTCAGAGAATGACGTCAGAATACTAAAAGTAATTAAGATGCTCCGAATGCTTGATATGCCATTAGAACAAATTAAACTGGTTTTGCGTGAGAAGGAGAACCTGTCAAATTCCCTGGACAAACAACAGCATATATTGGAAAAAAGAATAAGTGATGACAAAAATGCGATTGAGTTTTGCAAAGCATTAAAGAAAAAGCAGATTACTATAGATGAATTAAATGTAGAAGAGTATTTACAAAGTATGGAAAAAGAGCATTTTTTCACTTCATGGATTAAGGATTACATGGAAGTTGTTGATTATGAACATGAGAGAGTGATTACTTTTACTCCAGATGATGCGATAATAAATAGCTATGATTTTGAAAATGTACTTTACAAATATGCAATGGAACGAGATATGGAGATCGAAATCACAAAGAAGGGGATGTATCCAGAATTCACGCTTGATGGGATAGAGTATATTGCTGAAAGAAATTACGCAAGAGGAGGAGGGCTTCCGGTTGCAATCGTTAGATGTACAAGAAAAGATTTGGCAGAAACGAAAGAAGAATACAAACATGGTAGAAAAAAATGGTTACGGATTCTTCATATTTACTTGCCGGGAATTCTTGTTGCGTTATTTATTATCGTTACAAGTGGAATAAATAATCTTAGACAGTTTTTCTCTTCAATGGAAGGCTTAATATTGTTGGGAGTAATTATCATTGTGTGTTTAGCCGATGCTTTTCGTAATTACTATTTTTATTGGAATCGTGATAATAAATATGAGGATAAAGAAAAATAAGCGATGGGGAGCGAAGCTTCCCTTGGCATGCGAACTTTGCGCAAATTCTAGTGTTATACTATTATGAAAGTTGCCGTCGTACCGACTCCACCATGATGAACGATGCCTTCTTAAGCGGGAAGAGCGGGGAATGAGGTGCCAGTGGTACAGCTAAAATATTCTTATTATCGTTAAAAGTCATGCCACTGACTCCGGTTAAAACGACTAATTTATGATTTATGATTTATGATTATAATGTATTGACTTAATGTTAGCTTTAAGGTTTATAATAAATTATATATGGCAGGGGTATTCATAAGGAAACTGGTGATTTTTGTCATAATTGAATGAGGAGGTAAACTATCATGAGATATATAAAATTGGGTAAATCTGATTTGCAGGTGCCGGCTATTGCAGTTGGATGTATGCGTATTAATGAGCTGAGTACAACCGATGCAGAACGTCTCGTTCAGACTGCTCTGGAGGGCGGAGTGAATTTCTTCGATCACGCAGATATTTATGGCGGCGGAACATGTGAAGAAATATTTGCAGATGCCATACACATGAACAGTACTGTCAGAGAAAAGATAATCCTGCAATCCAAATGTGGCATACGAAAAGGGATGTTTGATTTTTCAAAGGAACATATCTTAGCGGCGGTAGACGGCAGTCTGAAACGATTGAAAACCGATTATCTGGATGTACTTCTTTTGCATCGTCCGGATGCTTTGGTTGAGCCAGAGGAGGTTGCTGAGGCATTTGATAAGCTTTACAGCAGTGGGAAAGTACGCAATTTTGGAGTATCAAATCAGAATCCTATGCAGATACAGCTGCTTGATAAATATTTAAACCAACCAATTATAGCAAACCAATTACAGCTAAGTATCACCAATGCCACTATGATATCCGCAGGGCTCCATGTCAACATGGCAGATGACACCGCTATTAGCCGTGATGGTAGTGTACTTGATTTTTGTCGCTTACATGATATTACGGTACAGCCATGGTCTCCATTTCAATATGGATTTTTTGAAGGCGTTTTTCTAAACAATGATAAATTCACAAAACTAAATGCGGCAATTGATAAAATAGCAGCAAATTATGAAGTATCAAATACCACAATTGCATTAGCATGGATACTTCGGCATCCGGCACATATGCAGCCTGTGACAGGAACGATGAATGCTGGCAGGCTAAAAGATTGTATGAAGGCAGCGGATATTTATCTGACCCGTGAGGAATGGTATGAAATCTATTGTGCAGCCGGTAATGTTTTACCATAGTCCTGCTATAGTTTTTTTAACTAATTGGTTAAGGGGAAGCCTTGAGGGCATAGTCTCTCAAGGCTCTTTATTATCCGCTTCCCAAAAGAAAGTAGAAGAATACCTTCTAAACTAAGATAAGGAATATAGATAACCAATGGATCAAAATAGCGATTTTCTAACTAAACCGATACAAAAAGAGAAAGTATATTCTATACCAGGAATCTTCCTGGTTTGCTTTGCTACCATACATAGCATATCACTTATTTTAGCTGCAGTCAGTACGCTAGCTGCAATTCTGACTACTCTGACCCTGCTTACATCTATTATAATTGTTCCCGTTCTACTTATAATAATTATTGTGCAGGTGATTGTGAACCGGAAACAAAAATCACATTTAATAAACGGTCTGGGATCTGTTTTCTTATCATTCGTGCTCGTCGCTGGCAGCTGGCTGGTAGAACCATACATATCACCTCCGTTGACTAATTATAAAACAAATTTACAGATTAGCAGATATCAAAAAGTCGTTGATAAAATCCACAGAGGAGATAATACGGAAGGTATTGCCTATTCTGTAGGGGGCCAAAAAGGACATGAGGATGTGGCTTTTCTACAATATGCAATCCGTTTCGGATCATCACAATTTATCGTTTATTCAGAGGACGAGCAGATTGAAACGAATTTATTGCTGGAATATGATTATGATCAAAGGACCGATGTAAAAATAAAAGAAAACTGGTATCGAATAAACATTGAAGATTAAAAAAAGTTTTTGGAGGGGGATAAAATGAACAACATAGAGAACTATACCATTAGAAATGAACAGGCTAAGGATTATTGGAATGTAGAGGATTTAACCAGAAAGGCCTTTTGGAATTTAAATGTTCCGGGCTGCAGTGAACATTATATGGTACATGTCATGAGAAATCATCCGGATTTCATACCTGAACTGGATCTTGTACTTGAAAAAGACAATCGTATTATCGGAAATATCATGTACACCAAGGCAAAGCTGATTGATGAAGAAAACCGTGAAAAGCAGATACTGACCTTTGGCCCCTTAAGTGTACATCCTGAGCTCCAAAGAAAGGGATATGGAAAAGTCCTGCTTGAATACTCATTTGCAAAGGCAAAAGAAATGTCCTACGATGTCATCGTAATTTTTGGAAATCCGGATAACTACGTTTCCCGTGGATTTAAAAGTTGTAAAAAATATGATGTTTACGTTAGAGATGACATTTATCCAACAGCCATGATGGTAAAGGAATTAACAGAGGGGTGCCTGGATAAAAGAAAGTGGCGTTATGTGGAAAGCGAAGTCTATGATGTAGATGAAATAGCGGCAGAGCAGTTTGATATGAATTTTGAAAAAATGGAAAAGAAATTCCAACCAAGTCAGGAAGAGTTTTATATTCACAGTCATTCAAGAATTTATTAATGGAAGTATCATAACAAATGCATCTTGAGAAAGCTTTTAAAAGCCCATTCAAGATGCATTTGTTTTATACTGAGATATACTGTAGCCAAAGAGAAATTATGGCACCTTGTTTTGATTTTTCGTTGATGATCGGACAATCAGATTAGGAAGAGTTACAAAGGATTGAACCTGAAGTCCCGGATTCTTTATTTTCCTCAATAAGATAGAAGCCGCCTGTTTCCCCATTTCATGGACATCTATGTCAATCACAGTGAGAGGAGGTTCAATGAGCTGTGAAAGAGGATAATCGTCAAATGAAATGAGTCCTATATCCTTTGGGATGGATAATTGATGTTTTTCTATTGCCCCAACGGCCCCCATTGCAATCTGATTATTTTCACAGATAACGGCATCTGGGAGAGTGGGCTGACTTAGGAGTTCTTCCATCATTGAAAATCCGCTTTCTTTTGTATAGGTACCGTATTTTATAAAATCATCTTGTATGGTCAGTCCATTAATATTCATATACGAAACAAAACCTTGCAGGCGGTGCCTTGATATTTCATCACTTTTAGGTCCTCCGATAAAAGCGATCTGAGAATAGCCGCATTTTTCTAAATATTCCATCGCCATTTGACCAGAAACGCGATTGTTTGTATCGATCCAGGAAGAGGGACTGGCAAATGGGGGCCTCCCAATAATAATGTGTGGAAAATTGTTTTTAGATAAAAAGTCAACCAATGCCCTTGAAGTGGCAGAGCCATGGACCAAAATACCATCAGCTGTGTTACAACCAACGATTTTATTTGCTGAATCAAAAGCATCTTGTTTGTCAGATACGCCCAAGAAAGACAGATTATAGTTTTTGTCTCGGATTACATTTTGCGCACCACATAGAATTTCAAACATGTGAGGATTATGAAAGGCAGTATGTATTTCCGTAACAGCAAGAAAGATAATGTTGCCAGTACGTTTGCATTTGAAATTACTGGCTTGTGCATTGGGATGATAATTGAGACGTTTCATTACTTCCATGACACGCTGAGTCGTACTCTCTGAAATATAAGGCTTGTTGTTCAGTATTTTAGATACTGTAGCCGTGGATACTCCGGCTTCCCTGGCAACATCTTTTATTGTTACAGCCATTGGACACCCCCTTCTTAAACTCCATTAGAATAGTATATCGTTTACCTAAAAAAATCAAGCAATATGTATAAAAAAACTTTGTTATTAGGAGTGGTATTGTTATAATTTGCTTATGAATACCGGTATTTTATAAAATAGTAAACAACATATCAAGAATGGAGAAGGAAGGGGAAAGGGTAGTGAAAAAGATGTTAAAACGTATTGTAAGCTTTGTACTTTGTTTTATTATGACAATACCTCTGTTACCTCCAATGGAGGTAAATGCAGCCGAAAGTCTTCGGGGAGAGTCTATTTATCAGATTATGGTTGATCGATTTTATGATGGGGATAAAACGAATAATGCAACTGGAGAAGCTTTTCGATATGCAGAGAACTCAGAAGAAGATTATCGTTATATGCACGGTGGTGATTGGCAGGGAATCATAGATAAGATTTCTTACATTAAGGAAATGGGATATACTGCAATCTGGATTTCACCGGTGTCTGACCCACAGCTATGGGGAATACCGGATTCCAGTGGCAAACAGTGGCCAACAGCCTATCATGGCTATAATGTATTTGATCCCAACCGGGCTAATCGATATTTCGGTTCAAGAGATCCTCAGGCCAGCAAGGATAAGCTAAAGGAATTGGTAGATGTTTGCCATGAAAACGGAATTAAGGTCATTTTTGATGTAGTTCCCAATCATGTAGGAGATTATCTGCAGGGTATCGGAAGCAATGCGCATTATACCAACGGTACAGGATTAAAAGAGGGCACTCAGTTGCAGCCTGCGGCGCCGTTTAATAATGTCTCATGGTATCACAATAAAGGAGATATTAACTTTGACATAGAGCATCCTCATACATCAACAAGCACACAGATGCTTGAAGATCATGACCTGGGTGGACTGGATGATATTGACTTTGATAATAAAGATGCCAAGGGTGCAATGTTCGACTCTATCAAAAACTGGTTTACCTATACCGGGGCAGATGGGGCCAGAGTGGATGCGGCAAAATGTATGAAACCATCTGATATTCATGAATTACAGGAATATTTGGGAGTTGCAACCTTTGGCGAGAACTTTGATATGCATGTGGAATTTATTAAAGATTGGGTTGGGGATAACGCTGAAACAGGTATGCTTGATTTTCCTCTTTTTCAGGCTATTGTAAATGATTTTGCATATGGTAAGAATTTTAACAACACATCGGAAATCTCACTTCAGTCCATTTTGGCACAGGATAGCCTTTATGGAACTCACCTGAATGATATGGTTACATTTATTGACAATCACGACAGAAATCGTTTTCTGACAGAAGCTGGGGGTGATGTTGATAAACTCCATAATGCGTTAACGTTTATATTTACAGCAAGGGGAACCCCGGTGGTCTTCCAGGGAACAGAGCAAAACAGAGGAAATGCCAATGGTCAGGGGATCAATGGGATTGCAGATACCTGGAATCGTTGGTCCATGGTAACAAAGGATCAAAACGGCAATATAATAAAAGATTATTTTAACACATCCACCAATACCTATAAGCTTATCCGGACTTTAAATGATCTTCGGGAAAAATATGAAGCTTTAAGCTTTGGAACACAACGTGAGATGTGGACTTCCATGCATACTTATGCGTTTTCAAGAAGAATGGATAGCGGAAAGAATGCTGGACAGGAATTAATTTGTGCGTTTCATAATTCCAAAGGGACGGATACTGAAACGATGTCAATACGTGCCGAAAGTTCTATAAAGGCAGGGACTACGTTAGTAAATGTAATGAATCCCAATGATAAAATAACCGTATCCCAAGATAAGAAAGTTACAATAACCCTTACCGGAGACACCTCTAAAATATATGTGGTTGATGAAAAATGCAGGTAATACCATTCCGGTGACCATTCACATTCGCAATGCGTCTACGGACTGGGGGCAGAGTGTTTATATTTCAGGGAACTGTGCTGAACTCGGTAACTGGGATCCAAGCAAAGCAGCAGGGCCTGCAGCCTGTCCCAATTATCCGGAATGGATTTTGACCGTATATATTCCGGCAGGTCAGAAAATTGAGTTTAAAGCAATCAAGAAAAATGCGGCAGGCAATGTCATTTGGCAAAGTGGAGATAATCGCAGCTATACGGTGCCAGCATCGGGGGCAGGGACAGTGAATATAGACTGGTAAAAGATTCGTAACATGGTTTCTAAATTTTGAATGGAGGACATGAGAAGTGAAGAAGATGGCACTGGTTTTGTGTATTGCAATGACTGTTGCAATGGTTACAGGATGTAGTAAAAATACGGACAGCGTTGCAGCAAAGCAGGGGAATAAGGAAGCACTCAATACCATCCGTATTTGGCATGATGGAGATAAGGCAATGATACAGTTGATGGAAGATCATCTAAATGAGGCATTAAATGATGATGGAATCACTGTAAAATTCGAACAAAAGAGCGGGTTAACAGATCAGATTAAGCTATATGGAAGCGATGAGGTGAATGGACCGGATCTTTATATGTATGCCCATGATTCTCTTGGAATGTTTGTGGAAATGGGAGCTTTGGCACCAATTACGGATGTGATTGATAAAGCCGTTTATGCGGATATGCTTCCCATGACGCTGAAAGCAGGGAATTATAAGGATGCTCAATACCTGATGCCTGTCTACTTTGAAACACTGCTTTTTATTTATAATAAGGATTTGTGGGAGGGAGAAGTGCCTTCCTCCACGGAAGAACTTTATTCCTACATGAAAGACCATACAGATGCCACTGCAGGAACTTATGCTTTAGTGAACCAACATTCAACTGCTTATAATGTAGCTCCCTTAATTAACGGATTTGGCGGATTCATTATCAATGAGCAGGCAAAGCCAGGACTAAATGATGAAAAGACCATGGAGGCAATTGAATATAATAAAAAGTTTGCCAGTTTAGAAGCGGATGGGGATTATAATACGGTGAATGCCCTGTTTAAAGACGGAAAAGCAGCAGCAATTATTGGCGGACCATGGATGATATCAAGTGTGAAAGAAGCTAAAATCAATTATGGAATAAAATCCTTATGTGATTTCAAGCTGCCAAACGGTAATGCACTGGTGCCATATTCAGGTGTCCAGGGAGTTGGTGTTATGAAGCATGCAGCGGAAACTAAAAAAGAAGCGGTGGAAAAGGTACTGAAAGAAATTGCTGATCCCCAGCTTGGAATTGATCTGGCTGAAAGCTCCAGATGCGCTCCAGCGAATCAAAAATCTTATGAAAATACAACGGTTTCAAAGGATGAAATGATAGCTGCTATGAGAAAGACTGCTGATATTGCCCAGCCAATGCCAAACATTCCCCAAATGAGCGTAATGTGGGGACCGGCAGAATCACTTCTTGCGGCAGTTAATAAATCTGGCAAAGATTTAAACAGCGTTGCGGATGAATATCAAAAGCAGGCAGAGACTGCAATTGCAGATATGCAATAAAAGTGTATGTACGTAGGAAGTTATCGGAGGGTGTTTTTAAGCTCTTTGTATGACCGGTTAACTTGTTTTATATAGTTAATCGGTCATACAGTAGAAAACTTGTTCTACGATTATATAGAGACACCTACCTGTCCTTTATAGGATAGATTGCTGCAGATTGGGGATATAGGAGTAGGCAATTTATGAACAAGAAAAATAAAATTCTTCCATGGGAATATAGTTTTCCCTCAATCATTTTAATCGGTTTAATTGTGGTATTTCCGATTATATATACCATATATATTTCGTTTACAAATATGAATCTGTATCATTGGACGGACTATGAATTTATAGCCTTGGATAATTATAGACGTGCATTAACGAAACTGGATTCAGGTTTTATGGCTGCATTATTAACTACAATCATTTGGACCGTTTTAAATATGGTCATACAGATTTTGGCTGCCTATTTGATTGCACTTGGATTGAATGCAAAAGGGCTAAGACTAGCGAGACTATACAAGACACTCCTGATGTTTCCTTGGGCGATGCCGGCTTACATATCAATTTTATTATGGAAAGTAGGTATTTATAATCCGCAGTACGGCTTATTGAATAAAATACGTTCCGCGTTGGGGTTATCTAACATGGATTTTTTATCTGAAAACATACCGGCCTTTATTTCCTGTATGGTATTAAACTTATGGATGGCGATGCCATTTCTCATTATGATGATGGATGGGGCGTTGCAGAGTGTGGATATCAGCTATTATGAAAGTGCAAGATTAGATGGAGGCGGATGGTGGGCTCAAAATTTATATATTACAATACCATGCATTAAGCCCATATTAGCTCCTTCCATAATTATGACGACATTTACCACCTTTAAGCAGTTTGACATTATCTATTTATTAACGATGCAAAAGGGCTCTCTTACAGGAGCAACTCTTCAGACTGTTATTACCTATGCGCACCAAAATGCGTTTGTATCTAATAATTATGGTCTTTCTTCCGCTGTATCAATTGTGATTTTTGGATTTATTATTCTATTTTCTTTATTTGTCAATCGAGGCATTCGGGAGGAACACGTATGAGAATAAAAACAGCAAGACGCATGGCCCGTTTAAGTATCTTAAATGTATTTTTTGTATTGTTATGTTTTATTACTTTAATTCCTATTTTATATGCATTTTTACTTTCCGTAAGCAGTGATAGTTCTGCATTTGGAAACGGATTGTTATTTCCCCAGAGTCCTACCTTGAAAAATTATAAAGCTATCCTGGTGGAGGAGCCATTTCTTATATGGCTTAAGAATTCAGTCGTTCTTAGTCTTGGGACCATGATACTTGCAATGGGAACTTCGGTGACAGCGTCGTATGCATTTTCCCGATTTCGGTTTCGGGGGAGAAATGAGATGTTAAAGCTATTGTTAATTTTGAATGCGTTTCCACAAATTTTATCGATGTTTGCTATATTTAGATTATTTAAAAACATGAACCTATTAAATAATTACATTGGTTTAATCCTGATTTATGCAGGAAGCATGTGTATATTCAGTATCTGGAATATGAAAGGTTACTTCGATACCATTCCTATCGAAATTGAAGAATCTGCAAGAATTGATGGAGGAAGTTCAGGACAAATCATATGGAAGATCATATTACCCCTTGCCAGACCTTCCATTATTGTGACTGCGGTCATGGTATTGATTTTTGTATGGAACGAGTATCTGTTTGCAACTACATTTATAATGAAAGAGGAGAACTATAATCTTGCAGGCGGTCTCTATCAGCTTCAGGCCAATGATTATAGCAGAAGCTGGTCGTTATTTTCAGCAGCCGCAATTTTAGTTTCAGTACCTATTTTGATCCTGTTTTTTTCCATACAAAAATATATGGTATCAGGATTGACTACAGGAGGAGTGAAAGGATAATGAAAAACAACATGAAAATAAATCGTGAGGCTGTTTTGCATATTCCGTTATCAAATTATGCATTTGCCAATTCGGAATATAGATTGACCATAAGAATACGAACACAAAAGGGCAATGTTTCAGCGTGTACCTTATACTATGGTGATCGGGCTTGTCCTGTAACACCCGTCGTTTTTGAAGAAATTCAGATGGAAATAAAAGCAAGGGATGAATTTTTTGATTATTATGAAGCGACCTTTGAAACACCATATACCCGTGTATGTTATTATTTTAAGCTGCAAAATGAAGGAGAGTGGACTTATTATTACTCAGAACGTTTTTCAAATGAACTTGCAATTCATTATTTTGAACGTAACATTATGGAAGAAAGAAGCGAGTATTATCAGTACCCCTACATATTAAGAAATGAGATACCAGATGTACCAGCCTGGTTTAAGAAGGCTGTTGTTTATAATATATTTCCCGATAGCTTTGTCGGTGAGGAACCTGGTTCGATCACACAGCCAAAGGAAGTAATATTAGAAAATGGAAAGGTCTGCAGATCAAGATTAGGAGGAACGCTAAAAGAAGTTATAAAAAATCTGGATTATATCCAGGCACTTGGCGTTAACTGTATTTATTTTAATCCCATATTTGCAGCAGGAGAATACCACAAGTATGATACCATTGATTATTATCAAATTGATCCGTGTTTTGGAACCAATGAGGAATTTAAACACTTAGTGGAAGAAATTCACAAACGAGAAATGAAGATCATTATAGATGGTGTATTTAACCATTGCAGCTGGGAATTTTTTGCCTTTGAAGATGTAATGGAAAAGGGAGAAAATTCAAAATATATTGATTGGTTTTATGACTTAAAATTTCCGGTTCGACGACCCCAGTCGGAAAAAGAAAAACCTGGTTATGCATGCTTTGCTTATGAGCCTAAGATGCCCAAACTAAACACTTCAAATGAAGAGGTGCAAAAGTATTTTGCCAATGTAGGTACTTATTGGATTCGTGAGTATCAGATAGATGGCTGGCGGCTAGATGTAGCAAATGAAATAGACCGGAATTTTTGGAGAAAGTTCAGGGAAGCAGTAAAAAAAGAAAATAGGGAAGCAATTCTCATTGGTGAAGTGTGGGAGAATGCAGAAAGCTGGCTTCGGGGAGATATCTTTGATTCAACCATGAATTACGAATTCAGACGAATTTGCCGTGATCACATCATCGGTGATAATAAAAATGCGATAACAGCTGCCAAACAGCTGGAACAGATGAGGCTCCGTTACCCTACCAATCTTGTAAACGGGCAGCTGAATCTTCTGGATAGCCATGATGTACCCAGATTTTTATCTCTTTGCAGGGGCGACCTGCGGAAGTGGAAATTAGCTTGTATCCTTCTTATGCTGTTCCCGGGGGTCCCCAGCTTATTTTACGGCGATGAACAGGCAATTTGCGGAATGAAGGAAAATGAATACAGGAATCCCATGGTATGGAGCCAAAATCCACAACTATATGAATTTGTGCAGAAGATCATAGAGATAAGAAAAGAATATATAGAGGAAGACACTTCCTATGAAGTATTATGGGAAGAAACCGATGAACGAGTGTTGACTTTTGTGAGAGATGGAAGAAAGGGAAGATTATTTGTAAGTCTGAATGTTCAGAGATGGATCAGGAGTGGAATAGAGGGGAGAAAAATATGATTCTTGCCTCCACAGAAAATGAAGAGCTTCTGGAAGCAGTGGGATATAAACTTTATTTATAGATTTAATGGAAAGCGGTATTTTGCCATTTGTTCAAATCATCAATGGCAGGGTATCGTTTTTTGATTGGTCAATATGATACCAAGGGAATTGCATGGTACACTTTCTCTGTTGTAAATGATATTTTATTATGATAATATAGCAGTATTCTTGCTGCATTTCATAGTAATTGCAGCTTGAATTTTTTTAGTGACACTGTAGCACTGTATAAAATAGGGGCTTTTCGTTGATGATAACGCTGTGTTTGCTTCGTCATAATAAGTTATATCAAATTATACTTTATTACAATCAGCAAAAAGGAGATAAAACTATGAATCCAATCATTCAGGTTAAAAACTTCACAAAAAAATATGGTGACTTTGTCGCTGTAAACGATATATCTTTTGATGTGGAAGAAGGCAGTGTATTTGCATTTCTGGGACCAAACGGTGCTGGAAAAAGCACAACGATTAATACGCTATGTACCATATTTGAAAAAACTTCCGGTACGTTATTGATCGATGGAAAAGATGTCAGCAGGCAAAAAAGTGAGGTGCGGTCTTCCATTGGAGTTGTATTTCAGGATTCCACTCTTGATGGGAAAATGACAATTGAAGAGAATTTAAAAAATGCACTGTGTATTTTATAACATTCCAAATAAGGAAGTAGAAGAACGAATTACGTTTGTTTTAAACCTTGTGGATTTAACAAATGAAAGAAAGAAAATGGTATCCGCTTTGTCGGGAGGAATGAAACGGCGTGTTGAGATTGCCAGAGGCCTGGTGCATTATCCAAAGGTTTTATTCCTTGATGAGCCAACAACAGGGCTGGATCCCCAGACCAGAGCACATATATGGGAATATATCATGAAGCTTCAAAAAGAAAGGAACATTACAATCTTTCTAACCACCCACTACATGGAAGAAGCCGAGATCTGCAATAAGATAGCGATAATGGATGGCGGAGTAATTGTAGCACATGATACCCCCTACGCATTAAAGAAAAAGTATACGAAGGATAAAGCTTATATCAATACAGATGATGAAGAAGGGTTTGAACTTCTGCTAACGGAGCATCAATTAAACTATTCAAAAAAAGATGGTTATTATAAGGTGGAAGCAGAGTATCTGGACCGACTGCTGGAAGTGTTAAGCGTTCATAAGGAACACATTACCAATATTGAAATTAAAAAAGGAACCTTTAATGATGTGTTTTTAGAGATAACAGGAAAAAAGATCAGGGAGGAGGGATAATATGAATACAGTATTCGCCTTATGGAAAAGAGGACTAAAAGCATTTGTACGAAATAAAACCGGGTTAATATTTTCGCTCATATTTCCTTTTTTCTTTGTATATGTGTTTGGTGCAATATTTAAAAATGATTTCATTGAAAACCCTATTGCTTACATGCTTTCCGGTGTTATTATCACGACTGTATTTGAGAGTGCGCTAAACCTTGCGTCTTCAACGGTTGATGATATGGTCAGTGGTTTTATGAAAGAAGTTCTGGTCTCCCCGGCAAAGAGAGTTTATGTTGCAATGGGACAATTACTGTCTGCAGCAACGGTAGCCACCTTACAGGGTATCCTGATCCTGGTAATTGGTTTATTTATCGGTATCAAGTTTACCAGCTGGAAAACTCCTCTGTTGGTGCTCGTATCCATGATTTTTATCGGTATCGTATTCTCTGGTGTTGGGCTGTTTTTAGCCACGAAGGTACGAAACGGTCAGACATTCCAGATTGTCAAAACAGCAGTAACCATGCCCCTCACATTTCTGTCCGGTGCCTATGTTCCATTGTCCATGCTGCCAGGCTCTTTAAAGTTTGTAGCTTACCTAAATCCTATGACTTATGCCACAGCATTTTTTAGAATGATCGTCTTGGAAAAAGGGAATCTCCCTGTTTCCGAACTGATTAAAGAAGGATTGGTGGTTGAAATAAATGGGTTTGCAATTACTCCGATTATGACGTTTGGAGTTATTCTGGTCATTGGTTTGGTGTTCCTGCTTCTTTCAACCATATCCTTTGTTAAGACGGATTTTTCCCGTCTGAACCGAAGTGCCACCGATGCCAATGCGCTTTGGGGATAACAAGTCAAGCCCCTTAACGTTTAAGCAAAGCTGGTTATGACAAGCCTTGAGTATATATCGCCTCAAGGCTTGCTTTTTTTATGTCAGTTACCAATCACATACCAGTTGACAATTGGTTTAATCAGGGTATAATTGTCAAAGGGGAATAGTCTAATTAGACTAATGATGTGTTGAATAATTAAAACAAAAGAGAGGATAAAAAATAATGAAATCTTTTTTAATGATCGGACAGTCTAATATGGCTGGACGAGGCTTTATTCATGAGGTGCCGCCTATTTATAATGAAAGAATACAGATGTTACGTAATGGCAGATGGCAGATGATGACCGAACCCATTAATTATGATCGTCCTGTTTCAGGAATAAGTCTCGCTGGTTCTTTCGCAGATATGTGGTGTCGTCAGAATCAGGAAGAAGTAATTGGACTGATTCCCTGTGCAGAAGGTGGCAGCATGCTGGATGAGTGGGCTGTGGATGGGGTGCTATTTAAACATGCCATAACAGAAGCTAAATTTGCGATGCAAAGCAGTGACTTAGCAGGAATACTGTGGCATCAGGGAGAAAGCGACAGCGCTAATGGCAACTACAAAGTATATTATGATAAATTATTACGAATCATTGAGTCGCTTAGAAAAGAGTTAAATGTCCCAAATATTCCAATTATGATTGGCGGCTTAGGTGATTTTCTGGGTAAAGAAGGTTTTGGGAAAAGTTGTACGGAATATAAATACGTTAATCAGGAATTACAAAGATTTGCATTTGAACAAGATAATTGTTACTTTGTCACAGCAAAAGAATTAACATCAAATCATGATGGGATACATTTTGATGCGATTTCTCAAAGGAAATTCGGAGTACGATACTTTGATGGGTTTTCTAACAGGCATCACGTATTAGAGCCATTGATGAATGAAAACGAGCTGGTTAGCCTAATTCAATCCAGAACATATACCAAAACAGAAAAAAGTTATATAAAAAGTATGGAGTTTGCTATGGGGAAAATATCATACGAGGAATTTATAGCGCATGTTATGTAATTAATCAAATTTTAGAGGAGGTATTTCTTGATACCATTACTAATTTTAGGTTTATTGAAACAAAATCCCGGATCTCATGGTTACGAATTATTATCCTTAATGGAAGAGCGGCATTATAAATATATTGTTAATTTCACCAAAGGATCCTTTTATTACAATCTTCAACAATTAGAAGAGAAAAAATATATTGAGAAAGTTAACCAGTCAGAGAGTACGAGAGAGACAAATAATTATATTATCACTGAATCAGGTAATAGGGAATTTGAAAAGCTGATGTTTAAATATGGTTCTAAAACCGACTATATAAATTTATCATTTTATATAGCAATGTTATTTGGTAATGAGTATAATGAAAATGAGCTAAAAAAAAGTTAATAGAAATACAAATTGAAGAAACGAAAAATAAAATATTTTTTATTAGAACAATCAATTCAGCATGATGAAACTATCTCTGATAATTTTAGAAAGATGCTGGAAAATTCACGTTCTCATCACTTGGTAAATGTTCAGTGGTTTGAAGGTCTGTTAAAGGATATGGAGCTTTAGGGGGAGAATATGGAGAAGATTAATATTAGTCCGGATTGGGTGTTTAGTCCACAGCCAATGTATATCATTGGAACAAAAAACGAAAATGGCACTCCAAATTTCTGTATTATCACATGGATAGGATTTTCATTTGATAAGACACCACATATAATGATGACGATAGGTGGAAGCAAACTGACCAAGTCTAACATACTTCGGGATAAAAAGTTCTCTGCTAATATGATTACTGAGGACAATCTTTGGCTTGCAGATTACTTTGGTAATACGCAAGGTGAGGAAGCGATGAAAAATAAAGTATCTTACAGCTATAAATGGGGGAAATGCCTGGAAGTCCCTATGGTAGAGGAGTGTCACTGGGCATATGAATGTGAAGTTTCCAAAATAATTGAGCTTGATGGTGCTCATCTATTTTTAGCTAAAATAAAAAACATCCAAATTGATAAAAAATATGAATCCATGGATCTGAAAAAAATAGATTTAACCCAATTAAAACCTGCAATCTATGCACCTTATAATTATTTTTCCATCGGAAAGAAATTAGGTGAGATGGGTGAATGGGAACAATACATTGAGTGAATTTATATGTAAACAGGATATAAGAAGCCTGGGTAGCCGCTTATATCCTGCATTCGATTGCTAATTTATCGTCTCTGATTCCTTTAAATACGGGCTGTCGGAAGCTGTCTTTTTCAGTTGGCATGGACTCAACAATACATACCAGCTCTGGCGCCAGCCAAATAGCATCTTCATTCCCTTTAGGCACATAACCAAAAGGAGAATAGTCAATAATCTGATACTTATGCTCATTTAAAATCCTGAGACTTACTCCCAGGGTAACATGTCCCTTGTACACTAATAAATCATCGTCGTATTGACCCAGTATAAGGCTGGTCATGTTATTTTCCTTTGGTATATAACCGCAGATAACACAATCATCAGAAGCCATTATTTTACACTTAATCCAATCTTTTGATCGATTCCCCGGCCAGTACAGGCTGTCTTTTCTTTTTGCTACGATTCCTTCTAACCCTTTTTCTTTTACAAGATTAAATAACATAATTCCATTATTTTCAACGTATCGGGAAACAGAGATCAGATTATTCTCGATAACCACATCATCTAAATATTTCTTGCGTTCCATAAGTGGGAGCATGGTAATATCTTTATCTTTGTAGTACAAGATATCATAGGCGATAATACTGGCGGGATATTTACTGGCAGCTAATTTGATCTTAAACTGATTACTCATCAAAGCTCTTTTCTGGACTTCGTAGAAATCGGGTATTCCGTTTCTAAGGACTAGTAATTCATGGTCCAGGATGCACTTTACTTTTACCTGTTTATATAAGTCTTCCAATTCCGGAAAGAGAGGTATCATTAATTTATTTCTTTTATTTCGCATATCAGTTTTATCACTTAAAAATGATATGCATCGGATACCATCCCATTTTATCTCATAGATATGATCTGGTGAGTCAAAAGGGGCTTTCATCTCAGATATCAGCATGGGACTTACGTTCTTACTGTCAAATAGATCCATCAGGCTAACCCTTTTGTACCTTTTGCCATTTCAACTGTTCTCTTCATGGCTTCCATCAGGTCAATGATATTATTCTGACTTTCCGTATCTGCGTTTACAATCTCTTTGCCTGCTACTTTTGTTTCAATCGCCTGGCGCAGTCTTTCCTGGTATTCGTCATGATAAAGACCAGGATCGAATGTAGAAGTCATGGAATCAATTAGAGTTTTCGCCATATCTATTTCTGCCTTATTCACTTCTGCCTTGGCTGTTGCAACCGGCACAGCCTGAATCTCTGCCTGGTAGAAAAGAGTTTTTGCAATAATTCCATCTTTTGTCGGGTACAAAACCATTAAATTCTCAGTTGATCCGATTACTGTTTTGGCAATACCGACTTTCTTTTGCGAAAGCATTGCCTGGCGCAGTAATTCACAGGCTTTTTCTGCTCCTGGCTCAGGAACAACATAATAATTCTTCTCATAATATATTTGATCCACGTCTGTTAATTTTGCAAAATGCTCTATATGGATTGTTTTATCTTTCTTGGTCTTGATTTTCTCCAGTTCATCCTCTGTAAATGTAACATACTTACCCTTTTCATATTCGTATCCTTTTATGATTCCGTCAGGCTCCACCTCTTTATTACAGGAGGGGCAGATCTTTTTGTATTTTACCCGCTCATGAGTATCTTTACAAAGCTGATTAAAACTAACAGAAATATCTTTTGTGGTTTTATATAATCCTACGGGGATATAGAGCATTCCTACACTAATTGCACTTTTATGAGCTACGGCCATTGTTACGCCTCCTTTTATTTCTATTATTGTTTGATAAAAGATTGAAAATATTCATTTCTATTCCGGCAAGCATCATAATTCTTGGATTAACAGGTATTTTCATGATAATATAATGAGTGTGAAGTTAAAATATTTTAAATTTTCTTGTAACGGAACTCTTTTTTTCAGGATATATAGATAAGAACAAAAGACTGGAGGCAGCAGCCTTGAATGATATTGAGAGAGCCTACACGCAACATGCTAAAGATGTATACAGATACCTGCTTAGTCTGTCGCATAATGAAGATCTGGCAGAAGATCTGACGCAAGAAACTTTTTTCGTGCTATGCGGACAATGAGCAATTACGATGGAAGTTGCAAGTTATCGGTTTGGCTCTGTCAAATAGCTAAGCACATTTGGTACCAATGGTTGGAGAAGCACTCCCGTTTCAAACAGGTTGAATTTAGCGAAGATATGCGGGGGGCTGATTCTCCGGAAAGAAGCACATTACTTCGAATGGAGAAAACAGACTTATATAAGGCGATTTATGAAGAGATGTCGATAGTTATTTTACACGAAATACCACCTGAAGATAAAAACATTGATTTTCTTAAAAGACTAAAAGAAAAAATAATACATAAGAATATTATGGTTACCGTTTTAACTTGCACTATAATATTATGCAGCTTCATTATTTTTGCAAAGCACTATGAATTGCCACTTCCATTTGATACTAATCGTATGTTTGTGGAATTAAGGCCTCACGTAGTTACAACCAATAAAGATGGCAGAATTGTTTGGAAAAGTTTTGATCCTTCCAATGATGGAGACGATGGGCAAAATGATTCAGGAGATGTAATCAATGTGATTGAGATGCATTACCGGGGAATTTCTCGGATTTCTGAAAGTTCATCAGGCAGAAATATTAATAGAAATGGAGAGAATGTAAGGGTTGTTTACTACGGCTATGCGAAAACGCTGTGGACCAGCCTGTTCTTTGACTCCGACCTTGCAGATTATAGTGAAAGCGGCAGCAGCACAGGTTCAATTATATATGGTGATAATTACCAAAGTTATGATTACAAACCACAGATGATAGAAATTTATTATTTGCCGATTAGAAATTTGTATAAGCTTGATGATTTAACGGATGAAGAATTCGATGGTCTGAAAGAAAAGAGTACATTGGTATGGAGTGGGGTTAATTAAATTCCGTAATTATCTCACCTCCGTTTCGTAGATCTGTTAATAAAGATGTCAATAGTTAAATAATGATTTTATTCCTTTTAGTATAAGGCATCTGCCAAGTTAAGCAGCAGATGCCTTTTAAGAATGATCAATTCCTCACTGGTAACTGCTGCCGGTTAACCCGCTCCATAACCTGCTTTAAAAAAGAAGCTGGTCCAACCACTCTTACTACCGGACCAAATGCAAGCACTTGAATTAACAGTTCGGTTTCCCTTGTTTTGTCATAGTAAATGGAACAGAGGTATTTTCCCGTTTCCTCCATCCGTTCCACTTTTTTCTGATAACTGGAAAAATGAAGCATGGTTCTTTCCAATGCATTGCGCTCATCTGAAATTTCCATAACCAGTGGTTCCTGACAGAGTGTATCATCTGCAAGTCTGTCTATTTGGACTGGTTCTTTGATGTAATATCCTGTTTCTTCTATTTTAACAATACGTCCAATATGTAAAACATCCATGCGCCAGCCATTTCTTCGTCTATATAGGGCGTAAAGCCGAAACTTGCCATCTTTGGCGGAATATTCAATCCAGCAGGGAAGATAAGTAAATTCAATCAGCCGCTGTTTGACCGAATAATAGGAGATTTTAAGCGTCTGGTGTTGTTCCACCGCCTTTAAAATCAGCTGAAAATGATGACGGAAAGAGGCGTTTATCACATCGTGATCCTGAAATTGATCAAAATAGTGAAAGGCCGATGGATCATAAAGCGGTGAGGCATCTGCTAATTCCTCCTGAAGCAGTTCCAGCTGTTGGTCAGTAAAAAACAGACGGATCCGTTCGTCTTTAAGCAGAACTTTCAGCCAGGATTTTTGAAGAGAAGTTAGCGGAAAACGAACGGGATTGCATAGGCGTGAAGTGAACTTTTTACCGCTGTCATCAGGTGAAAATAAAGCCCAGTCCCCATTTAGCAGATGAGGGATGATTGACAAGGCACTTTCATCGTAACCATATCTTTGGGCAATTTCCGTCATCTCGTTCTGGCTGACAGGCTTATGGGCCGCTTCCTCCAGTATTCGGGCGACAACCTGATAATAACAATTATATATTTCTGAAAAGAGTTCCATGTTACTGTCCTCCTGAAGGTATTGTATCAATATTTTCCCAGACATACATCTGCTGCATTTTCTTCATATCGCTCCAGAAACGTTGTTCCACCTGTTTATTTGAGCAGGTGAAATCAAGAATCCGTCCGGTGAAGGTTCTGATCCAGGGAAGTATTTCGGCGCTGTCCCAACATTCAATGGTATATTCGTAAATATCTGGCTGTATCCGTTTCAGCTGGCCTTGTCGGCCTTCCCGGTTGATCCTGTTAATCAGATAGCGTTCCGTCTTTTCTTCTATACTGAGCTGCAGACATACCTGTTCCGGTTCCCTGCGGCAGCCAAACGAAACACCCCAGATATAATCGCTGTTATTCTCATAACCCGCCAGATACCGGTCGTAATTTATATCTGATTTAAGAAGGGATACAGTTTGTATGCTGTCCAGCCGATACGAAGCCAGACGTCCGTTTGTCAGTCTTCGTACACATACGTAGCGGCGGCCGGTCTGGGTACTGATCCGTATTTAAGGGCACACACTCAAATTCGTTGATATTACCGCTTCGAATATATTTGATCTGCATTCGTACTTGCTGTTTCTCCCTGATGGCCGTAAGAAGCGGAAGCAAAATCTCATCCTCCAGGGTGTGGGCCAGATAGTCGTGTCGAAATCGAAAGTGGTCGTTTCGGCATCGCAGTGAATCCAGTATGGTGCTTCCAATAAATCCAAAGGGAGCAGCAGTCTGATAATAGGAGGCTGCTTCTTTTAGTCCATGATATAAATCCGGATGGCTAGTCAGCAAATCCGTGCAAGCCGTATACAGGTGCTGACGGCCTTCTTTTTTTACTGAGAACAGTCCGTTCTGCTCATATTCAATCAGCTTCTTGCGAACAGTCTGCACCTCAAAAAGAGTAAGGTAGCGTTCCTGTAATTTATCATTTATTGTTTCCACACTGCGTGATTTTCCATCCTGCATCAGATCCAGAAGAAAAAAATGCAGCATGATATCATTATTTGTAAAGCTTTTGCTTTTCCACACATGAAATAAGGGGTTACTGTCAATTCGATTACTGTCCATGGTGATGGCAATTGATTTCTTATGGCTGGAGTCATAATCATACTGAATGTAATCAGCAAACCAGCTTTCGATCCGCCTCCGTTCATTATCATAAGTGCGTCTGCCAGATTCCGGATAATCCATACGGGATTTAAACCCATAGACATAAAAATCACGTACATAAGTGCGTACTTTATTAAAATGTTTGATCAATTCATTGAATTCTGCCATGTATTTTAGCTCCTGCAAGTTTAAATTGTGTTTATTTAATCTATTATATATGGATAATAGTTAAGTTCGCAACTTTTTTTAAATGATTAAAAGTATTTACGGTGCTATGATATAGCCATGGTAAGAAATGGAAACGGAGGAATTAATATGTTTGTTATTTATAATGAAAAAACAAGAAGGCCAATTAAGGTATGGCTGGAGAATATAGACCAGATTGAAAAAAGCTGTTTGGATCAGGCGTATCACCTGGCAGATCTGCCATTTATACATAAGTGGGTTTGCCTGATGCCAGATACACATACCGGAAAGGGAATGCCCATTGGCGGAGTGATCGCCACCGAAGGTGTTATTATACCCAATGCCGTTGGAGTGGACATTGGCTGTGGAATGAATTTCATCTCCACAAATATTAAAGCTGCAGCGCTAAAAGAAGTGGTAACTGGGAATGGCACGCTTGTGCAGACCATAATTGCAGATATAATGCGGAATATTCCTGTTGGTTTTAATTCACATATTGAAAAACAGACTTCCCATGTACTGGATCAGGCACTTGAGCAGGCTGAAAAATATAAGAGCAATCAGGAATTGTTTCCCTTAATTGAATCTGCCTATTATCAGGTGGGAACTCTGGGAGGCGGAAATCATTTTATAGAGCTTCAGGAGGATCAGGACGGCTATATGGGAATTATGCTTCATTCCGGCAGTCGCCACTTTGGCAAACGGATCTGTGATGCTTATCATAAGAAAGCAAGAGCTCTAAATGAGTTGTGGTATTCACAGGTTCCTGATGAGTACCGTCTGGCATTTCTTCCGGTTGATTCAGAAGAAGGGCAGGAATACATTGCATGGATGAATCTGGCCATGGATTATGCCTTTGAAAATCGAGCCAGCATGATGCAGCGCGTAAGATATTGTGACAGAGAAAATTCAGAAATATTCAGATCAGAAGGTTGTATTCGGCGAGGAAATTAACTGTCACCATAACTATGCGTCTTTGGAACATCATTATGGTAAAAATGTCTGGGTACACAGAAAGGGTGCTACCAGAGCAAGAAGCGGTGAGCTGGCAGTAATACCCGGTGCAATGGGATCTTATAGTTATGTGGTAAAAGGCAGAGGAAATGAAGAGAGCTTTTGCACCTCCTCTCATGGTGCCGGACGTGCTTATTCCCGTAAGGGGGCAATGGAAGCATTTAGCTGTGAAGCCGTATTAAATGATCTGAAAGAACAGGGTATCATTCTTGGTAAATCAAAAAAGGCAGATGTGGCAGAAGAAAGCCGCTTTGCTTACAAAGATATTGAAACTGTGATGGATAATCAGAATGATCTGGTTGAGATTGTTTCTAAATTAAAGACCATTGCAGTAGTAAAAGGATAATTATCTGCTATATACCAGCTTTAAATGCTGGATGGTGCCGGCTGTAATACAGTTCGGTATGCCGCAGAAATTATATAAATGGGAGGTGTGGAAAACCACATTCGCCCAAATGATTATTTGCAGGTTCGAATCCTGCCGGTTATGAAACCGATTCTCAATGGCAGAGAGATCATAAAGACACCTACCAAGTGTCCAACTTAATGAAATGTAAATATGGTATCTGCCAGTCAGTTCGCTTTCAGTGCCAGAAAACCGGCATTCTCAGTTTTTTGGAGATTTCCGGTGCTGGTATATGTCAGCTATGACAGCAGAGTGGCAGCTTTGTACTGGTCGTTTCCTTCGGTACAGTTTATGGTCCCATTTCCTGCGGGATGGAGAGTCAAAAGAAGGTTCTCCAGGCAGCAGGAAACCGAATCAGAAACCAGGCTTAGGCCGGCCAGTCCGCAGCTTCTCTGAGGCAGATATCAGACTTACATTCCTAAACAGAAATATAATAAAAAATGAGGTGACAAACTATGAAATATATAATCAATCAGAATGAATGCGGTTATTTAATGAAAAACGGCATTTTTATCAAAACCTTATACTTCGGTAAGCATCGCTATTCTAGAACGTTTGGCTATCAGGTTATAATTGAAAAGATGGATAATATGGTTGACTTTGAAATATTGCCCATAGAGGTTTTGTTAAAGGATCAGTCATTTGCTGATAGAATTTTACATATTAAGATTCCGGAGGGACACATCGGCATTTTGCGATATAATGGTGTGGTACAGAAGGTGCTGACTGAGCCTGTATATCTGTATTGGAATAACTGGAAACAATATGAGTATGAGCTTTTAGATATGAGAGAGACGAAAATGAAATCAGAAATCACAAAATCCTGTCTGGCTCATATTCCGCTAAAATATTATAAGAAAGTGGAGATTAAAACAGGTGAGACCGGTATTTTGTTTTTCGACAATCAGATTGTGGAAGAATTAGCGGCAGGTACTTATTATTACTGGACCTATGACAAGGATGTATTATGCCAGGTGATTGATTTGAAAACCAAAACATTAGAGATAAACGGTCAGGAGATCCTGACAGCGGACCGAATCGGCATCAGAGTTAATCTGCTTTGTACATACCGGGTTACTCAGGCTCAAAGAATGCTTGAGACCATAAAGAATCTGGAAACTCAGCTGTATGCCTGCGCGCAGCTAGTGGTAAGAGAATATATCGGTTCCTATCGTCTGGATGAGATTTTAGAACAGAAAGAAGAGATTTCAGGTTTTATCTTTGCACGGCTGAAAGAGGTTCAGGAGGAATACTGCGTGGAATATTTAACCGCCGGTATAAAAGATATCATATTACCAGGCGAGATCCGGGATATTATGAATACTGTACTGATTGCAGAACGGAAAGCACAGGCCAATGTTATTACCAGGCGGGAGGAGGTAGCTTCCACTCGTTCACTGCTTAATACGGCAAAGTTAATGGATGAGAACAAAACTCTTTATAAATTAAAAGAGTTAGAGTGTCTGGAACGTATCTGCATGCAAGTAGGTAATATCAATGTAGCAGGTGGCGGCGCATTGCTGGGACAGCTCAGGGAGTTAATGGGCGGCGGTGTATAATTAAAAACAGTTAGGGGGAGATAAGAGGATATGAAAGACTTCAAAAAAATAATTAATTCTACTGAATATGATTTCCTTAGAAAACACGAAAGATTGGGAGATAATATTATTCTTCTTGGTTTGGGCGGCAGTTACGCATATGGAACAAACAATGAGAACAGTGATATTGATTTCCGCGGTATTACTCTCAATTTGCCATCTGACCTGATTGGCTTAACAGAATTCCAACAGTATGAGGATTTAAAGACAGATACAGTCATTTATTCATTTAATAAGATAGTAAGATTGTTGCTTGAGTGTAATCCAAACACCTGTGAGATTCTTGGACTGAATGAAGACCAGTATTTAATTAAAACAAAACTAGGTCAGGAATTACTTGATAATAAAGGGCTTTTTTCTCTCCAAAAGAGCGGCAAAATCATTTGGAGGATATGCAGGTGCACAGCTGAGACGTCTTCAAAATGCAATAGCCAGGGATTCTATGCCTCAGACAGAAAAGGAGATACATATCTTAAATTCCGTCAAAAATGCACTGGAGGATTTTCAGCGGCGTTATGACAGCTTTGATCAGGGAAGCATTCATCTTTATATTGATACAGCTAAAAACCCTGAATTTGACACAGAGATATTTGTAGATGCCTCCTATAAGCACCTGCCGCTGCGTGATTATGAAAACATGTGGTCCGTTATGCATAATGTTGTTAAGGATTACGATAAAATAGGAAAACGGAACAGAAAAAAGGATGACAATCATCTGAACAAGCATGCCATGCACTTAATCAGGCTGTTTATGATGGCAATTGATATATTGGAAAAGGGTGAGATTAATACCTGCCGCAAGAATGACCTGGATTTGCTTAAAAAGATAAGGAGCGGCAGTTTTCAACGGGATGATAAAACATTTGACAGTGAATTCTATGATATACTTGCAGATTATGAAGGCAGGCTTGAAAAAGCAATAAAGGTAAGCGTTTTACCAGATAATCCGGATATGGATAAAGTAGAGGCGTTTGTCGAGTATATCAACAAAAAAGTGATAGAGGGTGATTATTAATGCTTGATATAAGCAAAGAAATTCAACAAAAGTTGTTGGAAATTGAAAAGAAAGAAACGGTAAAAATATTACATGCAGTGGAGTCAGGAAGCCGGGCATGGGGATTTGCATCGCCGGATAGTGATTATGATGTCCGATTCATTTATATCAGGAGAAAGGAAGATTATCTTAAATTAAATGAATCAAAGGATGTGATAGATTGGCAGCTTGATGAAGTGCTGGATATCAATGGCTGGGATTTAAAAAAAGTATTAAAACAGTTCTACCGGGGAAATGCAACTTTATTTGAATGGAGTAATTCTCCGATAGTATATAAGACAACTGAATTATGGAAACAGATATATGATGAAGCAAAAGGCTGCTTTTCAATAAAAGCAGCGGCATATCATTATTATGGTACTGCAAAAAGCACATATATGAAGTATTTGCAGGAAGAGTCTGTGAAGTATAAAAAATATTTCTATGCATTAAGACCGTTGCTTGCAGGAAAGTATATACAGGAATTTAAGGGTCCGCCTCCGGTATTATTTGATGATCTTATGAAAATGAATATTCCGACAGAACTTCATAAGGGGATTGATGAGCTGTTGGAAATCAAAAAAAAGAGTGATGAAAAAGAGAAGGGTGCACAAATTTCCGTGATTCAGGATTTTATCATCAATGAATTAGAAAATCAAAAAGCTTATGTGGAAAGCATTTCGGATGATAGAAAACATGAGTGGGATGATTTGAACCACATTTTTCTTAAAACATTGAGTTAAAGATGTATAGCGCAGTAAGGAACTCTTTTGGTTAATAGTTGCATTTACACACAATAGATGATAAGTTAATTACTGTAAAGAGATAACTTCAGCTTGAAAGAGGTGATACAAAATGAGTAAATACAATGCTTTATGGGAATACGTCCAGAAAAATGGCAGTCCGTCCTTCAAACTGACATTTGATGAAATCGGCGAAATCGCAGGAATACCTTTAGACCACTCTTTTTTAACTTATAAGAAAGAACTGGCTGAATATGGATATCAGGTAGGAAAGATATCTATGAAAGAAAAAACGGTTATCTTCAATATTTTATAAGTAAGGGGGAATTTTCTGTGGAGGAAAAAGCAAAATTTATTGGAAAATTTACTGATGGTAATCTTTACTGGATCAGAGAACTGAAAACATGCGAGATTTCAGATGACAGAATTGAAATGATTACGGAGCCTGGAACTGATTTATGGCAGCGCACGTATTATGGATTTCAGAATGACAATGCTCCGGTTCTTCAGCTGAAGACGAAAGAAACGTATTTTTCCTTTATTGTAAAAACAGAGTTTGCAAGCGGACACCGCTTTGATCAGTGTGGTGTAGTCATGTATCTGGACAGTGAAAACTGGCTGAAGGCATCTGTTGAATATGAAAATGAAGAATATCAGCGATTGGGAAGTGTTGTCACAAACCATGGTTACTCAGATTGGGCAACTACAGATATTGATGCTTCTATAAAAGAAATGTGGTATCGGTTAAGCCGGCGGGAGTCTGATTATTGCATCGAATGCAGTCTGGACGGAGTCAACTTTAAGCAGATGCGAATCTGTCATATGTGGGAAGGTGCAGGAGAGATATCTTTTGGGATCTATGCCTGCAGCCCGGAAGACTCTTCCTTTAAAGCAGTGTTTACACAGATGAATATCACGGAATGTATGTGGAAGGAACACAAATAAGTTGATTTTGAGAAAGCCTTGAGTGGAAATACTCGGGGTTTTTTTCTTTTTCCCAGAGGAGATTGACAAGAAATTAGTGTAATAAATATCCCCTCCCCTGGCTTGTGGGTAAATCCACATTAAAGTATAATTGCAACTATGTGAAAATGGTACATTCGCGTAGTTTTACATTGTACAGACAGAACTGGGGGCAGATTTAATGAACAGAGATGAACGACAGAAACCATGGGGAGATGGGGAGGACTATAATCGTTATATAGTATCAGAACTGGCATCCTTTCGAAAAGATGCATGGAAAAGACAGATTGGAAAACATCTGAATGGAAGAAAAGGGTTAAAAATATTGGATGCCGGCACAGGACCCGGCTTTTGCGTGTATTCTTTCAGAGGAAGGACAACAGGTGACGGGGATTGACTATTCGGACGGAATGATAGCATGTGCCAAAGATAATGCAAAAAAGCTGGGAGTGTCAGCAGATTTTAAGAAAATGGATCTTAATCAGCTGGAGTTTGAGGATGAGGAATTTGATGTGATTGTTACAAGAAATGTTACTTGGACATTGGAGTATCCCAAACAAGTCTACAATGAATGGAAGCGGATCTTAAAGAAGAACGGAAGGCTCTTAATTTATGACGCCAACTGGCATCTTCATTTCTTTGATGAAGAAAAACTTAAGCGTGTCAGAGAAAGAGAAGAACGTTACTTACATAAATATGGACAAAAAGAGGTGGTAGCAATTGAAAATATGGAATTCTTTGCGGCCTCTCCACTAACAAGTACACTGCGTCCGGTATGGGATAAACAGACACTTGAGAATATGGGCATGAGTGTACAGATACAGGATAATATTGGTGAAAACGTGTATGAAGAATGGGAAAAGGATCTCTATGGTGAGTCTCCCTTATTCGAAATTTGTGCCACAAAATGTTGATGAAGGGATTGTATAAAAGGTGACAAAGAAAACCATAGCCAGTCGTATCTTGCAGATAATCATCGTATTGTTTGGAATTGGGTTCTTGACATTCGGCCTTACTTATCTTGCGCCCGGTGATCCTGTAAAGGCAATGTATGCCGCAAACGGAAGTGTTCCCAGCGAAGAAGTGGTAGAAGCTATGCGGGAGAAAATGGGTTTAAACAACCCTTTTCCGGTACGATATATCAACTGGTTATTTAGTTGCCTCCACGGAGATCTGGGCACTTCCTATTCACTGAATAAACCGGTTGTGTCTGTGCTGCTGCAAAGATTGTGGCCCACATTAAAACTTACACTGTTTTCAATGATTCTCATGCTTGCAATATCCGTCCCATTCGGTGTACTTTCAGCAGTAAAACACAATAAGGCAGCTGACTATATCATACGAGCCTTCTCATTTGTGGGAGTTTCATTGCCAAGTTTCTGGCTTGGGGTGATGCTGATTTACATTGTTGCACTGAAGTTTAAGCTGCTTCCTGTCATATCCTCTGACACTGGGTTTAAGAAAATGATTCTGCCGGCTGTCACTCTCGCTTTTCCCATGACAGCAAAATATACCAGGCAAATACGTGCTGCTGTATTGGAAGAATTACATCAGGATTATGTTGTAGGTGCACGGACCAGAGGATTAAAAGAAAGTACGGTTCTCTTTGGACATATCCTTCCCAATGTACTACTTCCGTTAGTCACATTGCTGGGGTTATCCTTCGGATCCCTTCTTGGGGGAACCGCAGTTGTGGAAGTCATCTTTTCTTACCCAGGGTTAGGCAATCTTGCTGTATCGGCAGTAGCTGCCAGAGATTATCCGCTGATTCAGGGATATGTTCTATGGGTTGCCCTGATCTATATGGTGATCAATCTGATTGTAGATATTGCATATGAGAAGCTGGACCCCAGGACGAAAGTGAGGTGAGAGACATACAGAAGATACTTGCATTTTGCAAAAAAATCATAAACAGTTTACGGTGTTTTGTATCTTAGCTATTGTTGTTATTGGGGCAGCTGTTTTTGCTCCTTCTATAGCTCCCCATAACCCATATGAAGCGGTGATAACAAACGCGGAACAACCGCCGGATGCAAACTACTGGTTTGGAACAGATAAACTGGGACGAGACCTGTTTTCCCGAGTTATATATGGAACACGGACGTCTCTGACTTCGGCACTTCTCTTAGTGGTGATTACACTTTTTGTTGGCTCGGCACTTGGCATTTTGGCAGGCTATTTCGGCGGAATCACCGATTCTGTTATTATGAGAATTTCTGATATGATGATTTCATTTCCCGGACTTGTACTGGCAATCGCAATTGCCGGAATTCTAGGTCCCAGTCTTTTGAATGCCGTTATTGCAATTGTAGCTGTCAGCTGGACAAAGTATGCGCGTCTCGCCCGGAGCCTTGTACTTAGAATAAAGCATAAGGATTATATGTCGGCAGCTGTACTGACTGGATCGAAGACTGGTTATATCCTTAGAAACTATATATGTAAAATGATTATGCCTATTTTGATTGTTACGGCTGCTACAGATATTGGCACAATGATGCTTGAAATAGCTGCACTTTCCTTTCTTGGATTTGGAGCACAGCCACCTATTCCTGAATGGGGAATGATGCTGAGTGAGGGACGCGCTTATTTACAGACCGCCCCCTGGATGATGTTTTTTCCAGGCCTGGCTGTATTTATTGTTGTTGCTGTATTTAATTTGCTGGGGGGATAGTCTGAGAGATATCCTGGATCCGTTAAGTGATTGATAAAAGACCGGCAGCAGGAGGAAATTATGCTGGAAATACAAAACATTACGGTTAATTATAATAAAAGCGGCAAACCAGCAGTTGAAAATTTCTCACTGGCTGTAAAACAGGGAGAAATCTGTTGTCTGGTGGGAGAAAGCGGAAGCGGGAAAACTTCTGTTATCCGTGCAGTTATGGGGAATCTGTCTGGACAGGGAATGGTAGCACAGGGAGACATCTTCTTTGAGGGAGAATCCCTTTTATCCTATACTGCAAATGACTGGAGAACGATTTACGGTACAGAAATTTCTATGATTTTTCAGGATTCAGGAGCCATGTTGAATCCAATCCGTACAATTGGTTCTCAGTTTGTTGAATATATCCGCGCCCATGGAGCTTATACCAGAAAAGAAGCGTGGAAAAAAGGTGTACTGATGCTGGAAGGCGCATGTCTGCCTGATGGGGAGAACATCATGAAATCCTATCCGTTTCAACTTTCAGGCGGTATGAAACAGCGTGTCGGTATCGCGTTTGCCATGGCCTTTAAGCCGAAGCTGCTGCTTGCCGATGAGCCTACCAGCGCACTGGATATCACAATGCAGGCGCAGATGATCCGCCAGATGATGAAACTGAGAGAGGAGTACGGCACCAGCATTATTGTGATAACCCATAACCTGGCTCTAGCCGCATATATGTCGGATCATATTGTGGTGATGAAAGACGGAAAAATAGCAGACAGCGGTGACAGAGATCACATTTTGCATCATTCCCAGGCTGAATATACAAAGAAGCTCTTATCTGCGGTGCCGTCTTTGGGAGGTTATTATTATGTTTGAACCGGATGATCTGATTATTGAGGCCAGGCATCTTACAAAATCATATCAACTATCCAGGCATAGAATTCTGACTGCCTGTGATGATGTCAGCCTTAATTTCTACAAAAACCGGACCCTTGGTATTGTTGGAGAAAGTGGCTGCGGAAAAAGTACTTTTATGCGAATGGCAGTGGGGCTGGAAAAACCGACTTCCGGGGAAATATTGTTTCATGGGAAAAATATCACAGAGCGAAAAGGCGAAGAACTTCGTCTAAGCCGCAGAAACATTCAGATGATTTTTCAGGATCCTGGGGAAGCATTTCACCCCCGGATGAAAGTAAAAGAAATAATTTGTGAACCGCTTTACAATTTTAATGTGATTAAGAAAAAAGAAATGGATTCAAAAGCCAGAGAACTTCTTGAAATGGTAGAACTTCCTGGCAGCTTTGCAGAACGTTATCCCCATGACATGAGTGGCGGTCAGCGTCAGCGTATCGGTATTGCCAGAGCATTGGCACTGGAACCGGAAGTGATTATTTGTGATGAAATAACTTCAGCTCTTGATGTTTCTGTGCAGCAGACGATAGTGGAGCTGCTTTTAGATCTGCAAAAGAGGAAACAGATATCCATAGGCTTTATCAGCCATGATCTGGCATTGGTACAGCAATTTGCACACCAGATAGCAGTTATGTATCTGGGCAATGTTGTTGAGATTATAAACGGAAAAGAAGTCAGCACAAAAGCCCGACACCCATATACACAAGCGTTACTGGATTCTATTTTTGACCTTAACATGGATTTTTCAAAGGAAATAGTCAGCATGGATAGTGAAATACCAAGTCCATTGAATGTACCAGAGGGCTGTACTTTCCAAAACCGCTGTATTCATTGTAAGGATGTATGCCGGGCAGAAAAACCAGGACTATGGGAGATAGAACCCGATCATCTGGTAGCATGCCATCAATTTAATCGTTTTAAATACCGGGAGGATAAATGAAGATAGCAGGAGTTAAAAAAATATTTGCCCTTTTTGTGTCAGCAGCTATGTTAGGCAGCTTATTGTCTGGATGCGGATCTGCGGCAGGAAATGTGAAGACATCAACTGGCGCAGAAAAAGGTAAAAAGACACTGGTGATCGGAAGCGGTCAGTCTGCGGGTACTTTGGACCCCATTAAGGCTTATAATGGCTGGTATCCGGTACGTTATGGCATTTGCCAGACTTTAACTAAAATGAATGATGATTATTCCATAACCGGCTGGCTTACAGAGAATGATTATTCCTCCAATGAGGACAATACGGTATGGACTTTTAATATAAAAGATAATGTGACATTTTCCAACGGAAACAAGCTGGATGCAGTGGCCGTTAAAAAATCTCTGGAGAATGTTTTTGAGAATGGAGAAAGGGGTGTGGAGTATTTCACCCCTGTTTCCATAGAAGCTGACGGCCAGAAGCTGGTGATTACTACCCAAGAGCCAGAACCCATTTTGCCTAATAAGCTGGCTGATCCATTATTCTGTATCATAGATACGTCGGTTGATAACAGCAAAATAGGGGATAACGGTCCAATCGGAACTGGTCCGTATGTATGTGAATCATTTGATACTGCCACAAAGAAATGTGTGGTAGTTAAAAACCAGAATTACTGGAATGGTGAAGTAAAGATGGATCGGATTGAATTCATTTATTCTGAGGACCAGTCCACAATCAGTATGGGACTTCAGTCAGGTGACTTTGATGCGGTCTATAATGTCAGCATGAATGATATTGGTACATTTGAAAAAAACAGCGATTATAAAATTAAAACAAACCCCAGTGGGCGTACTACCATCGGTTTTATGAATCAGAACGGACCGTTGCGGGATAAAGTACTTCGTGAGGCAGTTCTTCAGATGCAGGATAAAGATTCTTACTGCAAAGTTTTGCTGAAAAATCAGTATGTTCCAGGGAAAACACTTATAACTTCCGCATCCGATTATGGATATGATACGCTGACGGATCCCAATGCTTACAATCCTGAGAATGCCAAAAAACTGTTGGATGAAGCAGGCTATACCGATACGGATGGAGATGGTTTCCGTGAAACTCCTGCTGGAGAGCCGTTCAACCTTCGTTTCGTCTATTATACCGGACGCCCGGAACAGCAGATCGTTGTGGAGGCAGCTCAGGCAGCAATGGCCAAGGTGGGAATCAAAGTCACCCCAGAAGTTCATGATACCCAGACCGTTATGGATATGCAAAAGACAGGTGATTATGATTTGCTTTGTATGAGCATTAACATCATGAACTGCGGAGACCCTGAGAACCAGATCAACACCTATTTTAAAGCGGGCGGTTCCTATAATGCGACTGGATATAACAGCGAAGAGTTTAATTCTCTTATGGACCAGGTGCATGTAAGCGCAGATCCGATACAAAGAAAAGATTTGATTAAACAGGCTGAGCAGGTTCTTTTAAATGATGGTGCAGCAATTTATTTGTTATCCCATAATGAACTTTGTTATGAAAAAACATATTGACGGAATTAATTCTACCCCTGCAGATTTCTACTGGGTTGATGAAAACACAACGATAAATAATTAGCAGGCATTGGAGGAGTAGTTACTTATGAGTGAATTAAATGACATAAATTTAAATAAAAAGATAAAAGAAGAGATGGCAGACTACTGGTCCTCACGCGCAGAGATGTTTAATGAACTAAAAATACAGGAGCTGAATTCTGATATGCGCGGTCGATGGCTGAAGGAACTTCAAACCTATCTTCCTGCTAAAAAAGGTCTTAAAATTCTGGATATTGGCACAGGAACAGGTTTTTTCTGCTTTTTACTCGGGGCGGAAGGCCACGATCTGACGGGGATTGATCTCACTGAGAAAATGATCCTGGAAGCAAGAAAATCATCGGCAATTCTTGGAATACCTGCTGAATTTTATGTAATGGATGCAGAGATGCCGGATTTTCCAGATAACAGCTTCGATGCGATTGTCACCCGAAATGTGGCATGGACATTGCCGGATCTTAAAAAAGCTTATGAGAAATGGCATAGTCTTTTAAAAGAGGATGGCGTACTTATTAATTTTGACGGAGATTACAGCAGAGAGAATGAACAGCAAAAACTTCCGGAAAATCATGCACATTCAAAGATTACGCAGGAACAGTGGAGTGCATATGAACATTTAAAAACGGAACTGCGCCCCATCTCAAATCCAAGACCTGCATGGGATGTTCAACTTCTGAAATCTGCAGGATTTAAGGAGATCAGGCTGGATGAACAGGTGGGAGACAGAATTTACAGTGAAATAAACCAATTTTATAATCCTACCCCTATTTTCACAATAGCAGCAAGAAAATAATAACAGATTGAGTTACTTCGGATGTTTCTCCTCCATACATGCTTGACCTGCCGACGGTGTTGAATTAATATGGTATTAATTGTATAATATGACTAAGCATGTCAGCAAGCAGGAGGATAAGATGTTCAGCCCAATTAAAAACACGAAGGTTTATGAACAGGTAATGGATCAGATCAGGGAAATGATTGACAACGGAGTTCTGAAAAAAGGAGACAAGCTTCCTTCTGAGAGAGATTTAGTTGAAGAATTACAGGTGAGCAGAGCATCAATCCGGGAAGCTCTTCGGGCGTTGGAAGTCATTGGATTAATCGAGTGCAGGCAGGGAGAAGGAAATTTTATTAAATCAAGCTTCCAGGATAATTTGTTTGAACCTTTATCCATCATGTATACGTTGGAAGGAACCAATCCGGAAGACATACTGGAATTAAGAAAGATTATGGAAGTAGAGGCTTCCGGTCTGGCTGCAAAGAGAATAACGGATGAGCAATTAGGCGAATTAAGAGAAATCATGGAGCGGTTTGAACACTGTACAGATGAAAAAATGAATGCAATGATTGATAAAGAGCTGCATTATAAGATTGCAGAGTACTCAGGAAATGTGCTGATTTTTAACATTCTAAGAACCGTTTCACATCTGGTTGATGATTTTATTAAAGATACCAGGAAATTAATCATAGCAGATCAGGAAAAGAAAAAAACACTTTTGTTACAACATAAAGAAATCTATCTGGCCATTGAAATGCACAGCTCTGTTGCAGCACGGAAAGCGATGCGTCAGCATCTTGATTACACCAACAAGTATATTAAAATGATCTGATAAGGAGAAAAAATATGTTGGAACTATACAAAGCCATTGCAGACTGTGATCCCAATAAAAGAAATATGGTTGCGACAGTGATCGATGGAGAAGCATTGGGACAGAAGGCATTGTTTTCTGATGAGATGCTTATCTGTGAGACGAAGGAGTCCGGTTATTTTTCTGGGCATGCTGAAACCATATGGAACGTGGCAAGTGATAAAGATCAATGCAGAAAAGGGTTGATTACTCTTGATGGCAGGCGTATTTACTGTGACTGGCTGGGTCAGGAGATTCATCTGGTGATATGCGGTGCGGGGCATGTCTCAATTCCGGTAATACAGATAGGTCTCATGATGGGTTGTGAAGTCACCGTACTTGAAGACCGCCCCAATTTGCAGACAATGCCAGGCGGGCAGGAGCGACAACGGTTATTTGCGAACCATTTGAGCAGGGTCTGAGCCAGGTGGAGGGCAGCAGTAATACGTATTTTGTTATTGTAACAAGAGGTCACCGCTATGATCAGACATGTCTGGAACTGATTGCCAGGAAAAAACATGCCTATATTGGAATGATTGGAAGCCGGGCACGGGTGGCTAAGGTAAAAGAAACTGCATTGCTAAATGGCTGCGATAAGGCAGTTCTTGATCAGTTATACAGTCCCATAGGCCTGAGTATTAATGCGGAAACTCCCGTTGAAATCGGTGTTGCTATTATGGCAGAAATCATTGAAGTGAAGAACAAGAAGATGCGTTCCAGCGGATATTCCAAAGATATATTGCACGCCATTTTGAAGCCGGAAGAAAAAACAGGACGAAACGTTCTGGTTACTATTGTGGCAAGAAAGGGGTCTGCTCCCCGTGATGTTGGCACAAAGATGCTGGTAACGCCGGAAGGAAGGTGTATTGGAACCATTGGCGGCGGTTGTATGGAGTCAGAGGTTCTTCAGATCGCATTCCAGATGCTTCGCAGTGACAGGGAGAAGTCCCAGCTTTACCATGTGGATATGACCGGAGCAGATGCAGAAGAGGAAGGCATGGTGTGCGGCGGGGTTATTGATGTATTGCTGGAAGTTATTTAAATCTGATGGTACAAGGTCAGAACGGCTTAAAATCAAAATGATGAGCCGCTCTGACCTTTTTATTTTTATATTTTTACTAAAATTTTTGAAAATGTATAGATGTTTTTCTAATATTGTGATATTATGGCAATAAGTGGTCAGACCATTATACCAATTAAGCAATACAAATTCATGTTACGTTTGTATGATTTGCCACACTATATTTAATACATAGAAAGAGAGGGATACGAATGGATATTTTAGTCTGTATCAAGCAGGTTCCGGATACATCAAAAGTTGAAGTGGATCCGGTAACTGGTGTTTTAAAGAGAGATGGTGTAGATTCAAAAATGAACCCTTATGACTTGTATGCTTTGGAAACCGCACTGAAAATGAAAGAGCAGCAGGGCGGAGTGGTAAAGGTGATCAGCATGGGACCGCCTCAGGCGAAAGAGGTAATTAAAGAAGCATATATGATGGGAGCAGACGACGGAGCATTAATAACGGACAGAAAGTTTGCGGGAGCAGATGTACTTGCTACCTCTTATACCATTTCCCAGGGCGTGAGAAAAATGGGTAATTTTGATCTTATCTTATGTGGAAAGCAGACAACAGATGGTGATACCGCGCAGGTAGGACCAGAGATGGGGGAATATCTTGGAATCCCGCATATTACCAACGTTTTAAAGATTGTAGAAATAAAAGAAAAATCAATTATAGTAGAAATGGATATGCCAGACACCATTGAAGTCGCCGAAATCCAGTTTCCATGTTTAATCACCGTCGAGAAAGATATTTTTCAGCCAAGACTGCCATCTTACAAGAAAAAGTTAGAGGCAAAAGACAAGGAAATCAAAATTCTGACCATCAATGATTTTGAGGATAAAGATGAGATGAAATATGGGTTAAATGGTTCCCCCACACAGGTAGAGAGAATATTCCCCCCATCCGTCAACAATGACAGAGAGATATGGACAGGAACCGGCGATAAACTCAGCTTACAAATGGCATCAAAACTGAAAGAGTTAAAATTCATATAAAGAAGGGTGGGGATTTTATGGGCAAGTTAATATGTAACCAGGAGAATGTGAATGAGTCAAATATTGAAGAATTATTAAAAGTCTGTCCTTTTGGGGCAATTGAATACACGGACGGAAAAGTACAGGTGAATGCAGGCTGTAAGATGTGTAAGATATGTGTGAAAAAGGGTCCGGCAGGGGTGATGGAATTTGTTGAAACAGAGACAAAAAAGGTTGATAAGAACCTGTGGAAAGGAATTGCCGTCTATGTTGATCATGTAGAAGGAACCATTCATCCGGTGACAATGGAGCTGATCGGAAAAGCCAGAGAGCTTGCTTCCGTTGTTGATTTCCCAGTGTATTGTGTTTTTATCGGCCACAATATAAAAAAGAAAGCAGAAGAGCTGCTCCATTACGGTGTGGATGAAGTCTTTGTATACGATAACAAAGAATTAAAGGATTTCAGAATCGAAACTTACACGGCAGCTATGGAAGACTTTATAAATAAGGTAAAACCATCATCCATACTGGTGGGTGCCACCACCACAGGAAGATCTCTTGCTCCCAGAGTGGCTACCAGATTCAGAACCGGGTTAACTGCTGACTGCACCATACTTGAAATGAAGGAAAACACAGATCTTGTTCAGATCAGACCGGCCTTTGGCGGCAATATTATGGCTCAGATTATATGTCCCAATACAAGACCCCAGATGGCAACGGTAAGATATAAGATTATGAATGCACCGGAAAGACAGAGGAATCCAAAAGGAACAATAACGGTATGTGAACTGGAACCGGAAAAATTAAAATCCCAGATTGAGGTTTTAAAGGTTACAAAGAAAAAAGTAGAGGAAAACATATCTGATGCGGAGGTGATCGTTGCAGTAGGCAGGGCCATAAAATCCGAAAAGGACATGGCTATGGTGCAGGATCTGGCAGATCTTTTGCATGCCCAGATTGCTGGAACAAGACCTCTTGTGGAGGCAGGGCTGATTTCGGCAAAGAAGCAGATTGGTCTTTCCGGGAGAACGGTGAAGCCAAAGCTGATCATTGCTCTGGGGATATCCGGTGCCGTTCAGTTTGTGGCAGGAATGAATCACTCAGATCGTATTTTTGCTATCAATAAAGATGAAAATGCTTCAATTTTTCATACAGCACATTATGGAATCGTAGGAGATATTTATGAAATCGTTCCTCAGCTTGTGAAGGAATTAAAGTGTACAGGGGCGTAGTTAATAATTTTTACATAGAATGCGGGTCGATTTATTGATAGAAAAATTACGAATCAAGGAGGGAATAAATGTGATGGATTATAAAAAAATTGATACCGGAGACGTGGAATATCTGGTGACTCTGCTTGGCAGGGACAGAGTATTTACCGATGATGAAATTAACGATGACTTCAGTCATGATGAAATGGGCGGAATAAGCCGAAAGCCAGATGTACTGGTGGATGCTTTTACAACAGAAGAAGTATCAAAGATCATGAAATACGCCTATGACCACAGAATTCCTGTTGTAGCCAGAGGATCTGGTACTGGTTTAGTTGGAGCATCTGTTCCTGTTTTTGGTGGAATTATGATTAATATGTCTAAGATGAACCGGATACTGGAAATAGACGAAGAAAATCTCACCCTGACTCTGGAGCCAGGGGTCTTATTAATGGAAATCAGTGAATTTGTGGAAGAACATGATTTGTTCTATCCACCAGATCCAGGTGAAAAATCAGCGACGATTGCCGGCAACATCAATACCAATGCAGGAGGCATGAGAGCGGTTAAATATGGAGTTACCAGAGATTACGTGAGAGGGCTGGAGGTTGTTCTTCCAAACGGGGAGATCCTTGAAATCGGTGGTAAAGTGGTAAAAAACTCCTCTGGCTATAGTATAAAAGACTTAATATGCGGGTCAGAAGGAACCCTTGGAATTGTAACAAAGGCCATTTTAAAACTGCTTCCCCTGCCTAAAAAGGCAATATCCCTGTTAATTCCATTTCCCAGCCTGGATATGGCAATCAGTACGGTTCCGGAAATCGTGAAATCAAAAGCTGCTCCCACTGCCATAGAATTTATGCAGAGAGAAGTAATTCTGGCAGCCGAGGTATACTTGGGAAAGAAATTCCCTGACAATTCTTCTGATGCATATCTCTTACTGACATTTGACGGAAATACCAGAGAGGAAATCGAACGGGCATACGAAAAAGTAGCGGATATCTGCCTGAAGGAAGGTGCCTGCGATGTATTTATTGTTGATACAGATGAGAGAAAAGACTCTGTCTGGTCTGCGAGAGGAGCATTTCTGGAAGCTGTGAAAGCATCAACCACAGATATGGATGAATGTGACGTAGTAGTTCCCAGGAATAAAGTTGCTGAATTTATTAAATATACCCACGAACTTCAAGATAGATTTCAAGTAAGAATCAGAAGTTTTGGTCATGCAGGGGATGGGAATCTTCATGTATATGTATTAAAGGATGAGCTTTCAGAGGAAGCCTGGAAAAAGAAACTTTCAGAAGTATTTGAAGCCATGTATAGTAAATCTAGGGAGCTAAGCGGTCTGGTATCCGGAGAACATGGAATTGGTTTTGCCAAGAAAGCATATATGCTGGAACAATACAGTCAGGAATATGTGGAACTGATGAAAAATATAAAACTGGCATTTGATTCCAAAAATATTTTAAATCCGGGGAAGATTTTTCAGTAAATCAAACTGATAAAAAGATCGTGAGGGAATCTTATGGCCAAAATAAAAATACCGTATTCAAACAGACTTTTAGAGGTTGAAATTCCAGATCATAATCTGGTTGGAATATTAGAATCAAAAGCTCATACTTTTCACGCCAGTGCCAGTCAGGAGGAGATTGTAAACAGGGCTTTGGATCACCCAATCGGAAGTGCCACCTTAGAAGAACTGGTTCAGGGCAGGAAAAACATGGTAATTATAACCAGCGATCATACAAGACCCGTACCAAGTAAAGTGACAATGCCCATCCTTCTTAAACGGATCAGAAAGGCCAATCCTGATATTGGCATTACAATTTTAATTGCTACCGGATTTCACAGACCTGATACGACGGAAGAACTGATTTATAAGTTTGGACAGGAAATAGTAGATCATGAAGTGATTATCAATCATTTATCAGAAGATGAAAACAGCGTAGTGAGAGTGGGAACTCTACCTTCCGGGGGGAGAACTCTGGCTTAATAAGCTGGCAATGGAAACGGAGTTATTGATTTCCGAAGGATTTATAGAACCTCATTTTTTTGCGGGATTTTCCGGAGGAAGAAAGAGTGTACTTCCAGGCGTGGCATCGGCGAAAACCGTAATGGCAAACCATTGCTCCGAATTTATAGCAAGCGAGTACGCCAGGACCGGAGTCATACATAACAATCCCATTCATAACGATATGCTTTATGCAGCCAGGCAGGCAAAGCTTGCATTTATACTGAATGTTGTCATTGACAGTGAAAAAAATATTATTAATGCTTTTGCAGGAGACAGTGAACTGGCACACGCAGAAGGCTGTAAATTTGTTACGGATCTGGCTTCCGTCAAGGCTGTAAAAGCAGATATTGCCATAACTTCCAATGGAGGATATCCTCTTGACCAGAATGTATATCAGTCAGTAAAAGGAATGACGGCAGCAGAAGCTGTGTGCAAAGAGGGCGGGGTTATTATTATGGTCTCGGCCTGCAATGACGGGCATGGAGGGAAATCCTTTTATGAAAACATGGCAAATGCAAAGAGCCCGGAAGAAGTTCTTAACCGTGTGATGAAAACCGGAAGAGCAGAAACAATACCGGATCAATGGGAGTTCCAGATACTTGCACGGATACTTAAAAAGCATACAGTCATTCTGGTTTCCGATCTATGTGATCCGGAAATGATTAAAAAAATGCATATGCAGCATGCATATACATTTGAGGAAGCACTTAAGAGGGCTTTCGAACTAAAAGGGGCAGATGCGGACATAACAGTAATACCCGATGGGGTGGGTGTAGTAGTGAAATAAATCAGGGAAAGGAGTTCTCATTGGAGAGCTCCTTTCCCTGATTGACGTTCATAACAATTATGTAGTTACCGTTCCTGCTGGCTTGACGAAACCGGTTTATCACAGTATTTCTCCATCACAGCGGCGTACCTGCCCCAATCAAAATCATTGTAAAAGTATTTGCCGTCAACAATTCTAAAGTCGCTGCCTCCATAAGAATTAGTCCATGAAATTTCATTAGGCGGGGGATTACTGAGTGTTAACTCGCTGAATATTTCCTCTCCGGTTAATAAATCCACTATGCGTATTTTTAAGCTTAAAAGATATACAGCAAAATTTATGTCACCAGTGTAAGTGGCATAATACTTCCCATCCGTGTATTCTTCGTAAACTGCAAAACGCGCATTTACCGGATTAATTACAGGAACTAAAGCGTCAGACTCTCTTGCGTATATATAAGCACCATATACAGATGTATTAATGTTATAGTCACTTATCCCATACCCATCAATCCATTCCCGGTGGGTAGGATCATCCACGATACGAATGTAGCCACCATCCCATGAGCCTGCAGGTGGAAATTCCTTCATCAGCTGTTCGGCTTCGTCCAATGAATAAACATTGACAGGACTTTTGGTGTCATATATATATCTGAAATTTTCAGGGTCGATGGCATTTATAAATCGATTTTGAATGTCTTCGTCTGCATTTTTATAGGCGGTTTTAATCTCATTTGAGAAATATTGCAGAAATTTAGGATCTATTTTCTCTAATAAACCAGGGCTTGTTTTTTCATAGTAAAACCATATGCCCTCTATTGTCGCAGGCTCGTCCAGATCTCCTCCTAAAATATTTTTCCCGCATTCAGCCAAAACCTCTTTAAGCCCTGAGTGCTCCTCTGGAATATCAGAGTCTGGCAAGAGTAGCATAAGCCAAAACACTTCATCATTTTTAAACCACACTGTTTCTGATTTTGTGTTATACTGGCTATCACGCGGCCAATCGTTATAATATGGATTTTCAGGAGCGGCTTTGTAGCGCAGCCCCTCTGCAATAAAGTCAAAATTTCCAAGCTTAATAAGCAGTTCCACATTCTTTCGTGTATCTCTGTCAGGAAAATCGTGGTCTGATAGATAGTATTTCCATAAAATTCTCAAATTCTCTTCCATAGAATTTTTCTCTTTCAGTAACTTAAAGTTATTATCATAACCTACTGCATGGTGAGAATCAATTAAAACTAAATAATCCTCCCTGCGCTTTTGAAGTTCCTCTTCACTCAGTGATGTTCCACAACTGGATAACATAATGGTAATAGTAATTGCAAATAATAAAAATATCACACTGCGTTTCATCTCATTTCACCCCGTATATAGAAATATTGTACGCCTAATATAAAAGTATCCGGCGTTTAAATATTAATTGTATCATATATATTGCTATTAGCATATAATTTATAAAAAAAATTTATTGCATTAGGAACGAATGTTCTGTATACTGTTAGCATATAAAATCATTGGTATTTGATTTTATATTTTTGGTATATTATAGTCAGATGGTAATTATAAAGAAATGAGAGGAGAATCATATGGCTGGATTATGCAATGAGAATCTTATATATAACAATTTAATCAATGGACAGTGGACAGAATCTGCATCAGGAGATGTCATTACCATAACATCACCTGCGGACGGTTCTTTCGTAGGTAAGATACAGGCGATCAGTAAGGAAGAAGTAGATGAAATAGTCCGGTATTCCAAAGCAGGTCAATCCCAGTGGGGCACTGTACCCATATACGAAAAAGCAGCAATTCTTTATAAAGCAGCAGCGCTTCTGGAGGAGCGGATAGAAGAAATATCAGATATCCTCATGATGGAGATTGCGAAAGATAAGAAATCTTCCGTATCAGAAGTCAAACGAACAGTGGACTTTTTACGTTTTACTGCAGATGCAGGGAAAAGTCTGGAAGGAATTGCAGTGAGCGGTGAGAATTTTCCAGGGGGCTCACGAAATAAGATGTCCTATATAAAGAGAATTCCTCTTGGTACCGTATTAGCAATATCCCCCTTTAACTACCCAATTAATTTGTCTGCTTCCAAGATAGCACCAGCATTAATGGGGGGCAATGCGGTCATATTGAAACCGGCAACACAGGGCGCCATCAGTGCACTTCACCTTGTAAAGGCGCTGCAGGATGCAGGACTTCCGGCAGGGGTGATGCAGACAGTAACTGGAAAAGGAAGTGAGATCGGCGATTACATTGTAACCCACCAGGGAATTGATTTTATTAATTTTACAGGCAGCACGGAGGTGGGCAGGCACATATCCCAAATTTCCTGTATGACACCCTTGCTTCTGGAACTTGGCGGTAAGGATGCGGCTCTTGTACTGGAAGATGCAGATTTGGAGTATGCGGCAGATAATATTGTGGAAGGCGCATTTTCCTATTCCGGACAGCGCTGTACAGCGGTGAAACGAATTATTACAACAGATAAAGTAGCAGACCAGTTAGTCACCATGTTAAAATCTAGAATTGAAAAATTATCCGTAGGAGATCCCAGAAATTCAGCGGTTGTAACGCCCCTCATTGATCAGAAAGCTGCGGATTTTGCGGTATTTTTAACTCAGGATGCCATTGATAAAGGGGCTGATCTGATTGTGGGTAATAAAAGAGAGGGAAACCTGGTTTATCCCACCTTGTTAGATAAGGTGACAGTGGATATGGAAATCGCATGGAAAGAACCATTTTCGCCGATTCTGCCGATTATCCGGGTAAAGAATATGGATGAAGCAGTGGAAATCGCCAACCGTTCTGAGTATGGTTTACAATCATCTGTATTTACAAAAGACATTAATAAAGCTTTTCTCATTGCTGAGAAATTAGAAGTGGGAACGGTACAGATTAATAACAAGACAGAACGAGGACCAGATCATTTTCCGTTCCTGGGAGTAAAGGCTTCCGGTATGGGAACTCAGGGGGTAAGATATTCCATAGAAGCAATGACAAGACCAAAAGCTGTTACTATTAATGTCACACAATAATTCCATAATACTGCAGCCTGCCTGGTTCAACCGGGCAGGCTGTAATTTTATGTCTCATAAGAACCGGATTAGCTTTCATCGTTTTGAATGCTGTCGGCCTTGGTTGGATGTACGGTGCCCCATTCGTAGTGAGGGGGAGCATAAACAGAAGTCATTCTAAGGGGCTGGTTTCCAATATTAACAATATTGTGCCAGATGCCTGCAGGAACAAATATGCTGTAATTGTCAAATACCAGGTATTGGGAGTCCATGGAAAGCTTTGAAGTTCCAAGTTGAACCAGGCCCAGGCCTTCCTCCACTCTCAAAAAACTGGTCAAGATCCGAATGGACTTCCAGACCCACAACCCCTTTCACTGGTATGTTCATCAGTGTGACCTGAAGATGGTCTCCGGTCCACAATGTGGTGCGAAAATTGTCATTTTGTCTGGCTGCTTTTTGCATGTCAATAATAAATGGGTTTGGTCCGAAATCCGAAGGAAATTCCGGCAGATTCGTCATTTCAGAATCGAATTCGGTCTTGTCATTTTCAAACATAGCATCATTCACCGATATAATTGTTTCTATTATTATATGAGCTGTAAAATAGGAGTGATACCGTTTTTGGTGATATTTGGAAAAAATATGACTTAATAAACGAACCTTTGTAATCGAACAAGTAAACCTTTTGACAAAATACGCCATTATATGATATTGTTGTATAATACAAAAGGTAATAATCATTATTAATTACAGGAGGCTTTATTCTATGGCGGGTACAAAAGTTGTTATAGTTGATGATTCTCCCTTCTCTATCGCGTTTATCAAAGGAATTCTTGTTAGAAACGGTCTTGAAGTAGTTGGAGAAGCAGGGACACTGGAAGAAGTAAAACAGGTGATAAAGGAAACAAAGCCTCAGCTTGTGACGATGGACATGACACTGCCTGGAACCGATGGATTGGAGTGCACCCGTGCAATTCATGAAATTGACAGAAACATTAAAGTTATTGTTATCAGTTCCATGATGGATGATGAAATTGTGAAAGAAGCAAAAGAGAACAAGGTTTCAGCTTACGTTCAGAAACCAATTGATGAAGAGGAGCTGATGACTGCGGTAAACCGTGTTATGTCATCGGAAGAGCTGTTTCGCTTTTTATCAAGTGAGTATATTAAGATTTTTAAAGAAGCACTTCTTGACGGAACAAACAAACTTACAAAGTCGCTGATCCAGTATAAGGATGAACATGTCTGCAGCAAGGAATTCCAATCTGAAGGTCTGGCAGTTATTGTAGGTATCATCGGTAAATTTTCCGGAAGAATGCTGATTGATGTAAAGATGGAAACAGCTTATAGACTGACTGCTTCCATAATGAAAAGAGAGGCTACGGGCATTGATGAAGTGCTTGCAGTACTTGGAGAGTTTACTAACATTGTATCCGGAAACGCCTGCTCTATCATAAACAGAATGAATAAGGCCTATGGACTCAGGGTGGCACCACCGACTATCATGCATGGTGAAAGTATCCATATTACTGCCCCTGGATATACAACAACAAACATACTGGCAGATTCCGATTTTGGAGAGATTTTGTTAAATATAGGTTTTCAAAGGGGTGATGATCAGTGGATGTAAAATACATAAATCCTTTTATTGAAGCATTTCTATCTGTTATGCCGCAGCTGGGATTTGAAAAAGTTGAAAAAACCAATTTAAGCCTGAAAGATTGCAATCTGACTTATACGGGAGTCATTATGACAGTTGGTATTGTAGGCGAGATAAAAGGAAATGTTGTCTATTATCTGGATCTGGAGAGTGCAAAAAAAGTTGCATCTACGATGATGATGGGTATGCCGGTGGATGATTTTAATGAAATGGCTCAGAGTGCAATTTCAGAACTGGCCAATATGCTGACTGCCAACGCTGCCACTTTTTTTTCCAACATTGGTATTACGGTAGATATCTCAACTCCTACGCTGCTTTATGGTGATCAGGTTTCTGTGAAGATGAATTCCAGTCAGATTCTCTGCATTCAGTTGCTGGCAGATAATATTCCAGTTGATATTAATATTGCATTTTCATAAAGTAATTGATAAGACCTGTGAATGAGGAAGATTCCGCATTCACAGGTCTTTTTCTATCAGGTAAAAGTAGAGATCTGTTCAAAAAAATGATGCATGTCTATTCTGCCATATCCCCATATGTTATTTGGATAGAAGTAAGCGTTATCCCGTTTTGCACCGCGTATTATCATGCGGTTTGCCTTCACTCCGGTGATGGGAGTATGGTTGCCTCTGACAAATCCCCATTCCATTATCATTGCAGCAGCACCCGCGGCATGAGCGGCTGCAGCGCCGGTGCCAGTAAGCGTACCGTACCGGTTTTCCGGCAGAGCGCAGGGAATTTTAAAACCAGGAGCAGAAACATCTGGAACAATCTCACCAAACCGGGAGAATCCTCTGCCGGACTCCTCAAGAAAACAGTTGTCAAGTTGATTATAAGCCGCTACTGTCAGGGGAACACGTGCATCACCCGGGGAGGTAATGGTTGTATTTGGATCTGATTGATAAAAGAAGGTATCAGCAGAAATAAGGTTTCCCGAAGGGAGCCAGCAGTGGAAGGAAAAGGGCTCATCTCCTTCGCTTTTAACCCTGCAGTGCCAGATACCGGGTAATGGATTATTGAAACGTACCAGAATCATCTGATCTCCTGTAGACCCTTCCAGAATAATATTATTGATTAAGACAGAACTCTGTCCCTGCAACAGATCAAAGGTCTGACAGGTATTAATGGAAGTATAGTGACTGCTTACTATTTCACAATCCGGAGAGTAAAGCTCAAGGGTGATCCGCCCCGCTGGGAATGGCCAGATTTCCATGGAGAACATTTGGTCCTCTATTCCTACTTTTAGATCAAAGCTGCTGTAAAAAGGCGGTATGTGAGAATAACAATAATAATGCCGTTTAAGGGCTGCTTCGTTGCCTGCTGCAATAACAGTACCAATACGTGGTTGTCTGGTCAGCTGGTCTAAATAAGAACCAAGGGGGCCTCGCCCATCATGTCCCCCCTGGCTGCTGCCCATACAGATACAAAGAATCAGAGGCCGGTTTAACTGTTCCGACACGCCCAGAAGATATCGGATACCAAGCATGATATCAGATTCCTGATAACACAGGGAATGTTCCGGAATAAAGTAAATCTGCTTTAAATTATCTTTTGCTTCTTTTAATTTTACAACAGCCAGCTTACTCTGAGGTACAATTCCTATGAAAGAATTTTCCTCATTATGGCTTCCTGATATGATACTGGAAATGGCAGTACCGTGTCCGACTGTATCCACTTCAGGGACAATATTTAATGGAAGAGGAGATTTTAAAGCGGTATTAATATGATTCTTTGTATATTCAGAGCCGAAGGCAAAACCAGTGGGAGGCTTGCCGGTCTGGTCAGTCTGGTCCCAGATTGAAAGTATTCGGGTTGTTCCATCGTGATTTTGAAAAGCAGGGTGGGAATAATCAATGCCTGTGTCTATGATACCAATTACAATTCCAAGCCCCATATAATTGGAAAGAAGCTGGTCGGCAAGGGCGGCACTGTCGGGAGGATCCGTGTATATGGCGGAAGTCAGTGTAAAAATAGAAGGAAAATTTTCGTATGGATGTAAGCCTAAGTCGCAGGCCTGCATATTTTTTTTTGCCAGATGAAGCAGAGAAAAATCACTGTTTAATTTTGTGACATTTTCTGAAAAGTCATTAGAAGGGATCAGGGAGTTGCTGATGATAAAGTCGTAATAATCATTATCCAGTATTTTATTCATGACAAGCCTGCCTTTCTATATACAGTATATAACCATTTTATGCCAATGGAGTAACCTAATACCTAACAAATGGCGGAATACAGGAAATAGCAAAAAATACATAGAAAAACAGCAATAAAGAGACAAAACCACATTGACAATTAGTCAGTACTGAGTATAATGATAATTATAAATAGTCAGTACTGACTAAAAAAAGGAGCAAAATTCTTATGATACCACTATATATACTTGGAATATTACTGCGCTTTGGACCGCAGCACGGCTACCAGATTAAAAAAATTATGGAAGAGCAGCTGGAGGATTTTACTAAGATCAAATTACCGAATGTTTATTACCATCTTGAGAAGATGGAGGTTTCCGGTACTTTAACAGCCATCAGAGATAAGCAAAGTACCAGACCTGAAAAAACTGTTTACTTTGTGGGAGAGAGTGGAGCAGAAAAATTTAAGGAGTTGCTAAAGCAGACTCTGGACATGAGTTACCGTCCGGTTTTTGACGCTGACGCAGCATTCTATTTTTCTGAATATCTGATTGCTTCTGACTTTTTACAGAGCCTGAATCTTCATATCAGCAAGTTGAAACAAATAATGATGAAAATTGAAGAACACAGAACAGAGATGGAAAAAGTAATACCGGAAGAAATGAAGATTTATGCTGATATTATATTTAATCACCATCTGATGCATTACAAGGCTGAGCTAAGCTGGGCAGAAGAATCCATAGATGCGATTGGGAAGAAAGGAGCAGGTTATGACAGCGGCAAGAATAATTGAAACCAATGAGGGGATCCAGAGTGAAGTAACAGCAGAGATATTCGATGAGTTTGCAAAAGGTATGAGGGATAAGGGCTGGAATGGAGTGGCTGAGATGATAGCTTCCGGGATCAATGGGGGAGATATACTGGAAATAGGCCCCGGCCCTGGATACGTTGGCCTGGAGCTGGCGAAACAGGTAAATCCAAGAACATTTACTGGCTGTGAGATCAGCCCTGCCATGATCCGTATTGCAGAGAAAAATGCCAGGGAATATGAAATTCCGGCTCGCTATGTACAGGGCAATGGAATGAATATGCCTTTTGAGGAGGCAGCATTTGATGGTGTAATATCCAATGGATCCCTCCATGAGTGGGAAAATCCGGTTATGGTTTTTAACGAGATTTACCGGGTTCTGCGCACAGGAGGAAGATATTGTATTACAGATTTAAGACGGGATATTGGTTATTTTAAAAAATATATGATATATTTCAGTACAAAGCCCAAAGAATTAAGACCGGGATTTCTTTCCTCCCTGTATGCCTCTTATACCCTGGAAGAGATAGAGAAACTTCTTAACAGCAGCAAGCTTAAAGGTGGAGTGGTGATAAAGGATTTTATGGGGTTACGTATAACCGGTGAGAAGCTCTAGCGGGTTCCATTTAAATCATATAATTATTTTTACAATAAAATTGTTGACAAGAGATGAAAAAAGGATTATATTGAGTACGCACTCAATGAGTTGGTGGTCATTAATATGAAATCAAAAAGACAGATACAAAAAGAAAGTACCAGGCAGAAAATTATTGATACTGCATACCGGATCTATGCAACGGAAGGTTTCTCCGCTTCAACAGCGAAAATTGCCAAAGAGGCCGGGGTCTCACATGGAACTGTTTTTGCCCATTTCCAGTCTCTGAATGATTTACTGGAGTGCATCATTGGTGATTTTCAGCTCAGCCTTGCTGCTGAATTTCACGATATGGGAGAATCCAGTGCCAGTGCCAGTGCCAGTGCCAGTGTCAGTGGTTTTCTGGATGCACATTTAAAGATTCTCATTGATCATGAGGAGTTTTATCTGCGCCTGATTACGGAGAGAAGCCTTTTGCCAGAAGAGGTACAGTATATGTATGCGGATAATCAGTCCACAATTGCCCATCATTTCAATCTCCTGTTATCAAGGGAGATAAAGAATGGAATTGTAAAAGAGGTTCCTGTCCATATGCTTTTTAATACCTGGCTTGGCATGATCCATTATTATTTATGGAATAAGGATTTCTTTTCCCCGGACGAACCGGTCTTAGCCCGCTATGCAGGAGAATTAAAACACACATTTATAAGTCTGATTACGAAATAGAGGAGGAGAGCGATATGAAGGTATGCATCGCCTGCGGTATGCCTATGGAAAAGAAATCGGATTTTCCACAGGGCGACGAGCAGAAAGAATACTGTGTTTATTGTGCCAGACCCGACGGAACCATGCGTTCTTTTGAAGAGGCGAAAGCCGGTATGACAAAGTTTATTATGGAAACACAGGGGTTTGATGAGTCAGCAGCAGAAAAAATTGCAGTGAGCAGTATGAAGAAACTGCCCGCCTGGAAGGATCAGTTTTCTAAAGAATAAACAGAGCTACACAAAAAAGAGAGGAGTAAAATTATGCAGGTAAGCAATGCATTTTCAGTATTTGCACAGGAGGTACCGGAGGTTCAGACCACATGGATGGAGATGATCCACAAGCTGGATTCAGTGAGCAGCCTTGATAAAAAGACAGAGGAACTTGCATATATAGCCGTTATGGCTGTTATGCGGCTGGAGAGCGGTTTGCCTTTCCACGTTCAGATGGCAAAAGCCCATGGAGCCACAAGAGAGGAAATAATCAGCAGCATTCTGGTGGGACTGCCTGCAGCGGGTAATGTAGTCATTCAGGCACTGCCCGTTGCACTGGAAGCGTATGATAAAGAATAAAGGTTAGAAAAGAGAAGGGAGAAAGCCATGTTTTCGGCTTTCTCCCTTTTGCTTATTCCAGTGTAAGATCTACACGATATTCTGTTTTTCCAGCCTGGAATGGGATCTCGTTGCCCTCAATGGCAGAACCATCTACCAGGAAGGACGAAATCTTATTGCCTGTTTCCCCTTTTCTTACTACATGAATGTGATAGGTAGCACCCCGGAATTTACGGATCGCAGAAAACTCTCCGATTGAATCCGGAAGACAAGGGTTAACAATCAGCCCATGGAAGCCGGGACGTATTCCCAGAATGTGCTGGGAGATACAGACAAAGGTCCAGGCAGCTGTACCAGTGAGCCAGCTGTTCTTTGCTTCACCGAAATTAGCAGCATCCTTACCGGCGACCATCTGGGAATAGCAGTAAGGCTCAGTTTTATGGATCTCACTGATTTCCTCTGTATAGGCAGGAGCTGTTTTCCGGTATACTTCAAATGCACGGTTTCCTCTGCCAATCATGGTTTCTGCAATGGAAATCCATGGGTTGTTGTGGCAGAATATACCGGCATTTTCTTTATATCCTGGCGGATAAGAAGAAATTTCACCCAGCTCCTTATGGTAAGTCTGATATGCCGGCTGATGCAGAACGATTCCATAGGTGGTATCAAGTCTTTCCTGTACACTGTCAAGAGCTTTCTTAGCCAGTCCTTCTTCAATTCCGATACCGCCCATTACGCAGAATCCCTGAGGTTCAATAAAGATCTGTCCCTCTGTGCACTCTTTTGAGCCGACTTTATTACCAGCTGCATCATAGGCGCGCAGGAACCATTCTCCATCCCAACCGGATTTAAGGACTGCGTCATAAACCGCTTTTACAGAAGTTTCTGCTTCAATGGCTTCTTCTTCCAATCCTGTCAAACGGCAGATTTCTGCGTATTCTTTTCCATACTTTACATACATTCCTGCAATCATCAGAGATTCCGCAACAGGTCCTTCGGATGGTCCGGTGGTCTGAAATGATTCCCCTGGCTCCGTAGAGAAGCAGTTTAAATTCAGACAGTCATTCCAGTCGGCACGGCCGATGAGCGGAAGTCCATGAGGGCCTAAATGGGATTTTGTAAATCCAAAGGAACGTCTTAAATGTTCCATTAAAGTCTGGCTTCTGTCAGCATCATTATCGAAAGGAACATTTTCTTTTAAAATATCCCAGTCGCCGGTTTCCCGTATGTATGCACTGACACCTGCAATAAGCCAGAGCGGATCGTCATTAAATCCGCTTCCGATGTCCATGTTTCCTCTTTTAGTAAGAGGCTGATACTGGTGATAAGCACTTCCGTCTTCAAACTGAGTAGAGGCAATATCGATGATCCGCTCTCTGGCCCGTTCCGGTATCATGTGTACGAAACCAAGCAAATCCTGGCAGGAATCCCGAAATCCCATACCTCTTCCTGTTCCGGATTCGTAATAAGAGGCAGAACGGGACATGTTAAAGGTAACCATACATTGATACTGGTTCCAGATGTTAACCATGCGGGCTGTTTTCCTCTTTCAGGGAAACGCTGTAGGTGGATAGAAGATCTGTCCAATACTGTTTCAGTTTTTCCAGTGCAGTCTCAATATCAGCAGCAGTGCGGTATTTTTTCAGAACAGCATCAGATGGTGCTTTGTTAATAACATCTGGTGCGCTCCATTTTGAATCAGGTTCATTCTCGGCATAACCAAGAACAAAAACAAAGGTTTTTTCTTCACCGGGCTCTAAATGGAGTGTGATCCGGTGAGAACCGATGGGAGACCAGCCGCTGGCCATGGAATTACCGGAAGCATTTTTTTCCACCATAGCAGGATTCTGATTGGAACCATAGACGCCTACAAAGGTATTCCGGTCAGTATCAAATCCCTGGATCTGTGAATTGACGGAATAATAGGCATAATGATTTCGTCTTTCTCTGTATTCTGTTTTATGGTAAATAACAGAACCTTCCACCTCTACTTCACCGGTACTGAAATTCCGCTGAAAATTGGTCATATCATCCATGGCATTCCACAGACAGAATTCCACATAAGAATACAGGGTAAAATCTTTGGACCCGGTGCTTTCATTCTTTAATGTTACCTGGTTGATCTCGCAGGAGTCTCCCAATGGTACAAAGGATGTCACATTGGCTTTTAGACCATTCTTCTTTCCAGTGAAACGGGTCACTCCAAGTCCATGACGGCATTCATAAAAATCCAATGGAGTCTTTGAAGGCTGCCAGCCCGGATTCCAAATAGTGCCGTTTTCATTAATGTAGTAGTAGTGTCCGTTGCTGTCCAGAGGAACATTATTGTAACGGTACCTTGTGAGCCGGAGCATCTTGGCATCTTTATAGAAGCTGTATCCTCCTCCGGTATTGGAAACCAGCGAAAAGAAATTCTCGCTTCCCAGATAGTTGATCCACGGCAGAGGAGTATCTGGGGCAGTAATTACATATTCTTTGTCCTGGTCATTAAAATATCCATATTTCATAGTTGAATAACTCCTTCCTGTTGGATGACCCAAATCCCTAAAAAAACGACATTTTTTCGAAAACGATTAAGAAAGATATTAGGGAGTTATACGGTCATAATAGCGCGGGTTGAGAAAAAAAAAACAAGAGGAATCTTTGAATTTATAGAAGAAAAAATATATTAGTCTTTTGCATGATGTAAATATGCACAAAAACTATAAATAAAAACTATTTAAACTAGACAAAAAAGAAAAAACATATTGATTTTTGCCAAAGAAAGGGGTATAGTGAAAATACGAAAACGATTAAGTTAAAAGGATGAGACATATGATTTCTATGAAAGAACTGGCACAGCACTGCGGGGTTTCCGTTGCCACAGTGAGCAAGGCGCTTAATGATCAGAGCGACATCGGGGAGAGTACTAAAATAAGAGTTAAGCAGGCAGCGGAAAAGCTGGGGTATTTTCCCAATGCTGCAGCAAGGTCCTTAAAGACAAACAGAAGCTATAACATAGGGGTTCTGTTCGTTGATGAGGCTAACAGCGGTCTGACCCATGAATATTTTGCCGCGGTTCTTGAAGGGTTTAAGGTAGAGGCGGAAAAGCAGGGTTATGATATCACGTTTATTAATGGGCAGATAGGAAAAAAGAAAGTTTCCTATTATGAACACTGCAAATACAGAAATGTAGACGGAGTGGTGATTGCCTGTGTTAAATTTGACAACCCTGAAGTGGTTGAACTGTTAAACGGGGACATTCCTGTTGTAACAATCGATCACATCAATGAAAACTGTTCTTCTGTATTGTCCGATAACGTTAAGGGCATTGAGAGCCTGATGGAATATGTTTATGAAAAAAGGACATAGAAAGATTGCTTACATACACGGACAGGCGAGCACTACCGTTACTAAAGCCAGACTCACCAGCTTCTATCGATTTCTTGAAAGCCGGGAACTTTCAGTACCAGATGATTATGTATTGGAAGCAGACTATCTGGATGTCAGCCAGGCTATGGCATGTACCAGTGAGTTATTAGACAGAAAAGATCCACCAACCTGTATTTTATATCCGGATGATACCGCACTGATCGGCGGACTTAATGAAATCCGGAGGAGAAATTTAAGGGTTCCAGATGATATCTCAATTGCCGGATATGACGGCAGCAGATTATCACAGATATTAAACCCAAGGCTTACTACCATTCGCCAGGCTACATCAGCAATTGGTATGCAGGCCGCTAAAAAACTGATAAGCACGATCGATAAACCTAAGACGACTTTCACGGAACAGATTATTGTGGAAGGCGAACTGATTACAGGGGAATCGGTTGGTAATGCTAATATTTCATGATAGTAATATCAGAAAAGGAGAGGGAAATATGAAGAAGAAAGTTGTAAGCGGATTATTATGCGCGGTGATGGCAGCTTCACTGGTTGCCGGATGCTCCTCAAAGAGCAATGCACCGAGCGAAAGCGGAAGCAAAACTGCAGACACGACCACTGCCAAGGAAACTGAGGCAAAGACGGAGACGCAGAAAGAAGCTGGTGGTGAAGGAGGAAAAGTGATTAACATTTATGTCTGGAACGATGAATTTAAAGCCAGATATGAAGATTATTATGCTTCCAAACTTCCGGCAGGTTATAAGGTTAATTTTGTGACAACTCCCAGTGAGAACAACGCTTATCAGAATGCTCTTGATGAGGCACTGTTAAATCAGAATGACGCAAAGCCTGATGATAAAGTGGATATGTTCCTGGTTGAAGCAGATTACATTCTGAAGTATGTAAATTCCGACGCCACCATGGATTTAAAGGATGTTGGTGTTACGGAACAGGATATGTCAAAGCAGTATGACTATACTAAAGTAATCGCTAAGGATTCCAAGGGAGTACAAAAAGGTATTTCATGGCAGGGCTGCCCAGGACTTTATATTTATCGCCGCTCCATTGCCAAAGCAGTACTTGGAACCGATGATCCTGCAGAAGTTCAAAAAGCTATTAATGACTGGGACTCTTTTGACAAAACAGCAGCCAAGATGAAAGACAAAGGTTATTTTATGCTTTCCGGCTTTGATGATTCTTACCGTACTTTCTCTAACAATGTAGCTGCTCCATGGGTAAATGGAAAGAAGATAGCTATTGATCCAAGCCTTGAAAAATGGGTTGATCAGACAAAGAAGTATACAGACGGCGGTTACAATCAGAAGACCACACTCTGGGCAGCTGAATGGGCTTCCGGACAGGGTCCTGAAGGAAAAGTATTTGGTTATTTCATGCCTGCATGGGGCGTAGACTTCGTTCTTGCTAAAAACTCTCTTGCAAAAGCAGAAGCAGACGGCGGAAAGCAGGAAGTAGGTAATGGTGTTTACGGTGACTGGGCTGCAACCATTGGACCAGAATCCTATAACTGGGGCGGAACCTGGCTGTGTGCAGCAACTGGTACGGATAACGCTGATATCGTAGCAGATATCATGAAGACAATCTGCTGTGATGATGCAACCATGAAGAAAATTGTAGAAGAGAAGAATGACTTTGTTAATAACAAGACAGTTATGGAAGCTCTTGCAAAGGGCGATTACAAGTCAGCTTTCCTTGGCGGACAGAATCCTCTTCAGATGTACTGTGACGCTGCAGAGAAGATCGATATGAGCAAGATTTCTCCTTATGATCAGGGTCTGAATGAAAGCTTCCAGAATGCTATGCATGATTATTTTAACGGTACTGTAGACAAAGATACAGCACTTAAGAATTTCTACATTTCAGCACAAGAGAAGTATCCAGAATTAGAAACACAGTAGCAGCAAAATACAGGGCGGGATTTTCCCGCCCTGTATGAAAACAGGAGGCTCCATCATGGTAAGAGAAAAAAAGGCAAAAGCCAGAAAGAAAGTCAGCTATTCAAAATGGGGATATATTTTTTTAATACCTTTCTTTGCTACATATTTAATATTTTCCTTTATCCCCCTGGTAACTACGTTTTATAACAGCATGTTTGAAAATTACCGTTCAGGGTTAACCCAGATCGGACCTAATTTTGTGGGATTTGAAAATTATATTTCTATTTTCCAGAGTGATCTCCTTAAATACCTGGGCAATACGGTGGTTCTCTGGATAATCGGTTTTATTCCTCAGATTTTCTTTTCCCTGATTCTGGCGGTTTGGTTTGCTGATTTCAGAATGAAGCTAAGAGGAAGTACTTTTTTCAAGACAATTATTTACCTTCCTAATGTAATTATGGCAGCGTCTTTTGCCATGCTGTTTTTTGCCCTGTTTTCAGATGACGGTCCAATGAACAATCTTATGATAAGAATGGGGCTGATCGACAGTCCGATCCGTTATCTCACCACAGTATGGGGAACCAGGGGACTGGTCGGTTTTATGAATTTTATGATGTGGTTTGGCAATACCACCATCCTTTTAATGGCGGCTATTTTAGGAGTGGATTCTGCTTTGTTTGAAGCTGCGGCCATTGATGGGGCGAAATCTCTTCAGATATTTACCAAAATCACCATGCCTACGATTAAACCCATATTTATTTATGTGCTGATTACTTCACTCATCGGCGGACTGCAGATGTTTGATGTACCCCAGGTACTTACCAACGGAAAGGGTACACCTGACCGGACCAGCATGACGTTAATTATGTTTTTAAACAATCATTTATACAGCAAAACTACGGTATGGCAGGTGCTTTATCTGTAATACTCTTCATTATTACAGCAGCACTCAGTCTTGTAGTATTTTTCATACTTACCGGTTCCGGTAAAGAGAAAGGAGGATCAAGATAATGGGAAAAGTGAAGAATTTAAAAAAGGCAGCAGCCTATATCGTATTAACACTCTTATCGTTTCTGTGCCTTTTTTTCTTTTATTGCCTGATCATCAATGCGACCAGATCCCATCCGGAAATTGCTAAGGGATTCTCATTTTTACCGGGAAAATCATTTGGTCCTAACTTATATAACGTACTGCACAACAAGAATCTGCCTGTAGTAAGTGGAATAATAAACAGTTTATTTATCGCCAGTGCTTCTGCAGCTCTTTCTGTGTACGTATCAGCACTGACGGCATACGCCATTCACGCCTATGAATTTAAGTTCAGAAATGCTGTGTATCTTTTTATCATCCTGATTATGATGATTCCCACGCAGGTAACCACCCTTGGATTTTTAAGCCTGATTGGTAAAATGGGGCTTATGGACAGTTTTGTTCCACTGATTCTTCCGTCTATGGCTGCACCAGTCGTATTCTATTTTATGGTTTCTTATTTCCAGAGTAATTTACCCTTAGAAATCGTGGAATCAGCCAGAATCGACGGATCCAATGAATTTTTCACCTTTAATTATATTGTAATTCCCATTGTAAAACCTGCTTTGGCAGTACAGGGAATCTTTGCATTCGTGGCTTCCTGGAACAATTATTTTGTTCCTTCCCTTGTACTTAAATCCAATACGAAAAAAACACTTCCAATCCTGATTGCCCAGCTTCGAAGTGCAGATTTCTTGAAATTTGACATGGGGCAGGTTTATATGCTGATTACCATAGCCATTGTTCCGGTTGCAATCATCTATCTGTGCCTGTCAAAATTCATTATTGGCGGTGTAACAGCAGGAAGTGTGAAAGGATAGATACGATGGACTGGAAAAAAGACTTTATATGGGGAACCGCAACTTCATCCTATCAGATTGAGGGGGCAGCTTTTGAGGATGGAAAAGGGCTGTCAGTATGGGATGTCTTTGTAAGAGAGAAAGGCAGAATTTTTGAAGGACATACAGGAGACGTGGCATGTGATCATTACCATCGAATGAAAGAGGATGTAGCCCTGCTTGCAGAACTTGGGGTAGGGGCTTACCGCTTTTCCGTTTCCTGGCCAAGAATTATGCCTCACGGTGTTGGAAGCATCAATGAAAAGGGGCTTAAATTCTATTCGGATCTGATTGATGAACTGTTAAAGCATCATATTACTCCATATGTGACCTTGTTTCATTGGGATTATCCCAATGAACTGGAGATGCAGGGCGGATGGTTAAATCCCAGCAGCCCTGATTGGTTTGCTGAATATACAGCAGTTGTAGCAAAAGCATTTGGAAACCGGGTAAAGCATTACTTTACGTTTAACGAGCCGCAGATATTTACCTGGCTTGGATATGACAGATGCACCCATGCTCCGGGAATCAAATATCCGGTGGGCAGAATCCTTGCCATGTGCCGGAATATTGCTTTGGCACATGGGAAATCTGTGCAGAAATTACGGGAACTGGTACCGGATTGCCGGGTAGGATATGCACCTACCTGCGGCAATGCCTACTGGCCTGTGGAAGAAACTGATTTGCTGGCTGCAAAAGCAAAGGAGCTGCAGGATTCCATAGGAGAGGAAAACTGGATTCATTCTTCCGCATTCTGGAATGAATTGTTTATAAAAGGAAGATTTCACTGGCAATGTCCTCAATTATTCGGGGAAGACTTACCAGAATTGTCTGAAGGGGACCGGCTTCTGATCAGCCAGCCTCTTGATTTTTGTGGGATGAATCTCTATCAGGGAACCTCTGTTAATTTATCCGACGCAGGTGAGTTAATTCTTGGTAAACTTCCTGCCGGACATGGGAAGACCGGAATGGGCTGGCCCATTACTCCCAAAGCCATGTACTGGGCAGTAAAGAACTTTTACGATACGTACCAATTGCCTTTGTTTATTACAGAGAATGGTATGTCAGCCCTGGATGTAATATCCTTAGATGGCGGTGTTCACGATCCATGCAGAATTGATTACCTGGAGCGCCATCTGTCTGAACTGAAGCGCGCAGTATCAGATGGGGCGAAGGTGGAAGGGTACTTTTTGTGGAGCTTTCTGGACAATTTTGAATGGGAAAAGGGTTATGACGACCGGTTTGGAATTGTTTATGTAGACTATGAAACTCAGAGAAGAATCCCAAAGGACAGCTTTTACTGGTACCAGAATATAATCAAATCATAATGTTATCAAAAAGACCATTGCTCCATATGTGTAAATCACTTATGGAGCAATGGTCCTTTTTTATCACCCCAGTGGGGTGGTCTGTCCGGTTACCTCGTCATATTGAAAGCCTACGCTGTTGTCGTTGCAATCACATAGATAGGTGGCAACATAGGTCAGCGTACTGTCGGGAAGCCGTTTGTAAGTCCGTACAGTGTAATAGTTCTTTCCTTCAATTTTAGTGATTCCCGGAGAAGCTATAAACTGATAGGAGTCTGCACTTTCTGTAAGCTTTAACTTTTCCTGCCCCTGAGAACGAACAGTGTTCTCTGCCTGTTCAATGGAAGTTTCTGACTTGGGCTGCTTTTGTATATCGGAAATTACTTTTTTCTGCTCATTCCACTGGCTTTTGAAAAAATCGTTCCAGGATTCGCTGCCTTTGCCTGCTGTTACAGTCACACTGTCGCCTGCAGTTTCCAGTGTGATGGAGAGGTAGGTCTTGGAGTCGGAAGAAGGACCGGCCAGCTGATAACATTCTGCATTCTCGCTTTTTGTTTCACTTTCCGTGCTTTCTGCCGTTGTGTTTTCCTTGGTCACATCAATAAAACTTTTCTGGGTTTCTAAGTAATCCTTATAGGTTTTTAAATCGGCGGAGGCATTCTCCAAATGTACATATTTGTAGGTGTCTTTTGCCTCATCGGCTGTATCACCTTGGGAAGCTGCCTTGCCTTCTGCCTCTGTACCAGACTTTGCGGCATCGTCGGACTCTTTCTTTTCGGCCTCCGATTTTTTTGTCTCCTCTGAGCTTTCTGGAACAGGTGCTGGTTCTTCGTAGGTACGTTCCCCTACAATTGTGGTGAAAGAGGAGATGTCCTCATCTTTTGAAAAATAAAAAACCGGTGCTTTGGCTACCTTTTCTTTCACCGTATTCTTATTTTTCATGGATAATAAAATTATGGCTTGCGCGGCGCCGATAATAACAATGAACAGGGCTGCTACCAACAGGATAACGACACGTTTGTTTTTCGGCAATAAAGATTTTTTACCAGTTTTTGCAGGCTTTTCTTTCTTTACTCTTGCAGCTTTTTGGTTTTAGTTTTGTTTTAGGTACTTTTTCTTTCGTTTTTTTTGTAGGCATAATGATCGTCCTTATGTAATATTTAATGCAAAAGATTAGATGCAGTTACAAAATCTAACTAACCATATATCGGTCAGTACTTATTGAAACATAAGGATTGTCTTATATTTATCACACAATTATGCGGTTAAAAGATTTTTTGCGGTTCCCATTATAACCTTATCCACGAATTCTGCAACTTCTTCTTTTGGCTGCTGCATGTCGGTATTGAGCCACTGTTTAAAACTCCGGTAAGTCCGTAGGTTATGAATTCCAAAAAATAGTTTAAGGTTACATCCTTTGCGTTGGGGTATTGCTCTTTGATAATGGCAGTTCCGTTTTTTAAGATAAGAGTATGGAAGCGATTAACAAAATCATTGGATGAACTGTTCTCAAAAAGGATTTTACATATCTTTTTGTTTTCCTCAATATATTGAATGATGGGAATTGTTACTGGCATGAGAGAAGCCTTTTTAAAAGCGTCCCGATAGCCGTTTACCATGTTTTGAAAGTCTCTTAATACTTCCGTTTCCATTTCCTGCAGAAGACTGTAAGTATCTGCGTAATGGAGATAAAAGGTTCCGCGGTTTAAATCTGCCAGTTCGGTAATATCCTTTACGGATATATTTTTAAAATCCTTTTTTTCCATAAGTTCAAGTAGACTTTCTTTTAATAATCTTTGAGTTTTTCGTATGCGTCGATCCTGCTTTTGCATGTCCATACAATTCCTCCCCCTCGCGCTTTGACGCGCCTTCTGATTTTAATTGACGTTTTACTAAATGGTGTTGAGTATTATGCTGGAAAATATTCAGTGATTATTAATAGATGTATCAAAATAGATTGATTATTGAATGTTATTTACACTAGTATTATAATATACACGTGTTCAAAAGTCAATAAAGTATCCATTAGTAGATTAACGATTATAAATGGAGGGGGATATGGAAAAGAATAGAAGTTTTTTTGACAAATTTGTTCATTTTGTTGTATTTAAAGGAAAATTGATCGAGAGTGTGTTTTTTTGACAGGGACCATAATCTGTGCAGTGTGCTTTCCTTTTGTGAAAGTCAACTATGATTTAAGTAAGTATCTGCCCCAATTTGCCCAGACGAAACAGGCTCTGGATGTGATGGAGGATGAGTTCGGATATCCTGGCATGGCCCGGATTATGGTAAAAAACGTAAGCCTTCAGGAAGCGAAACGGATCAGGAGTAAAATCTCAGATCTGGAGGGCGTTGATGTGGTAATAGGACCTGATCTTACAACAGATGTATACATGGGCGCTTCCTTTGCAAATGAGGGGCTGTCTGATATGGATTCACTTGATTCGTTCTCTATGAACAACTATTACCGTGATGGAAATGCGCTGATGGATGTAATTTTTATAAAAGGAGATGACAATCCCCTTACCCGTTCCGCTATAAAGGAAATATACCGTATTGTTGGAAAGGATCGGGGTTGTTTTGCCGGAAGCGCCATATCAAGTAAAGAGAGGGAGGAATCAATTACACATGAGATAACCATAGCCATTGGTATGGCACTGGTTATTATCTGGCTGATACTGGCCCTGACGACCACATCCTGGATGGAACCATTTTTATTTATTTTAATTATGATAATTGCAATTATACTGAATATGGGGTCTAATCTGATGTTTGGTACAATCTCATTCTTTACATTTTCAACAGCAGCTATCTTGCAGCTGGCGGTTTCTATGGATTATTCAATCTTTCTTTTACATACGTTTACTGCCATTAAAAAAACGGGAGTAGAAATACATAAAGCCATGGAAATGGCGGTGAAGGAATCCTGCAGTTCTATTCTGGCCAGCGGAGCGACTACGATTGTTGGATTTATAGTCATTGCGTTTATGCGTTTTACCATCGGCAGGGATGTGGGATTTGTTCTGACAAAGGGAATTCTATGCAGCCTTGCAACCGTACTTTTCCTGATGCCGACTCTGATCCTGCATTTTGATAAAATGATAGAAAAAACGGCCCATAAACCTTTTGTGCCTCCTTTTGACCGGTTTGCAAAGCTGATGAACAGGTTAAGAAAGCCTGTGTTTGTTATAGCAATGCTCCTGGCTGTTCCCTGTTACTTTGGCCAAAACATGAATGCATTTTACTATGGCGATGATGCCATCGGGGCAGGCCCGGGAACAAGAGTCTATGAGGATACCAGAAAAATTAATGAGCAGTTTGGAAAATCCAATATGATAATCGGGATTGTGCCAAATGGTTCGGTGGTAACGGAAAGACAACTGACAGATGCCCTGGAGGATCTGGATTTTGTAAATTATGCCATTTCCATGTCAGGTACAATACCCAGAGGAATACCGGAAAGCTTTCTGCCTGATAAGGTAAGCAAGCAGTTAAGAAGCAGCCGGTATGCCAGATTTTTAATATCAATGAATACGGTACAGGAAAGCCAGTATGCTTTTGACTGCAGCCAGAAGCTTGAGAAAGTAATACGTGAATTTTACCCTGATGATGCTTATGTGATTGGTATGACACCCACAACCATTGATATCCGTGATATCCTCACAGATGATTATAATAAGGTATCGCTCCTTTCACTTGCTGGAGTTGCACTTGTGGTATTGGTGACCTTTCAGGCGATTCTGGTGCCGATTCTTGTTATTATCCCCATAGAGGTGGCAATCTACTTGAATATGACGTTGCCTTACGTTATGGGAGATAGTATGGTTTATATCGGTTATATTATCGTCAGCTGCCTTCAGCTGGGTGCTACCATTGACTATTCCATATTGATGACCAACAATTATCTGGGGTTTAGAAAAACCATGAATAATACAGATTCAGCAATGGCGGCTATTTCCAAGAGCACCTTATCCATTCTCACATCAGGAGGCATTCTGACTGTGGTGGGATATCTTCTGTTTTTTACTTCCTCCATTCAGGCGATCTCCCAGGTGGGAAGGCTTGTGGGCAGAGGGGCTTTACTTAGTATGATATTAGTATTATCTCTGTTGCCGGCACTTCTTAGTTTGTTTGATAAACAGATACAAAAACAGCAGGAGCGCTCCATAAAACGAAAAGAAAGGCGTCGCTTAAAATATACAAAGGTGAGAGGAACATTAAAAGGAGGGGATGTAAATGAATAAGCATAAAAAAATATTATCCATAGGGCTGGCTGCTGTTTTTTCTATGCAGTCTGTACTGATGCCGCTGGCATCGCAGGTTCAGCCTCCATACGATGAAACTCTTTATGTAACAATGGACCCCTATGGTGAAATAAAGGAAAGCAGTATTGTAAAGATTTATAAAACAGATGGAAATGAGCCGGTGGTGGATTATGGGAATTATGAAAAGGTAATTAATCTGACTGATCATTCCCAGCCAGTAATCGGAGAAGACGGGTCGGTAACGTTTACTCCGGAAGCAGGAGAAAAGAGATTTTATTTTGAGGGACAGACAAAGACAGAAAAAAAAGAACTGCCCTGGGATATTACAGTCAGTTACAGGCTTAACGGAGTAGAGAAAAAAGCAGAGGAACTGGCGGGTGAAAAAGGTCTGGTAGAAGTGAATGTGGATCTTAAGCCCAATGAAGGACTTTCCGATTTTTACAAAAATAATATGACATTAATGGGCAGTGCTGTCGTAGATATGGATCAAAACCTAAGTCTGGAAGCAGAAGGCGCCCAGGTGCAAACGGTTGGTAATTTAAGCACGGTTGTTTTCTTTGCGCTTCCAGGGGAAGACGGACATTATTCCATTCGCATCGGAACGGATGATTTTAAATTTTCCGGCGTTGTTTTTGCCATGGTTCCATTGACAGTGAGTCAGCTTGACAAAGTGAAAGATTTGCGGGAAGCAAAGGAAACCATGGAAGATTCCGCTGATGCAATCAGTGACAGCCTGGATGTGGTGCTAAATACCATGGATCAGATGAAGAACAGTATTGACAACACATCAGATGGAATCAGAGGGCTTGATAAAACCAGACAGATTGTTGCAGATTCCAAAGGAACGGTTTATCAAAACGCTGATGCTGCCCTTACTGCACTGGATGGACTGTCTCAGACACTGCGGCCGTTTTACAATCACACGGAGAATGCCAAGACTGCGTTAAATGATTTAAGAGGCCAGACGAATCACCTGACTGAAATCCTTAGTGATCTTACTCCGGATTTAAACGATCTTCAGGAAGGAGTAAGAGATTTAAGAGATGAACTGAAGGAATTGCAGAAACTGGTGAATTCTCCGGAAACAGGAATGAAAACCCAGATGGTTTTAAAGCAGCTTGATAAAACACAGGACCATTTAAACACACTGACAAACCAACAGCAGACACTGGCTAAGGAGCTGGAACAGCTGGCAAAGATACTTCCCCAGATGGTTTCTTTAAGCGGATCACTAAGCGCTTCGGCACAGGCACTTGGAGACGAGGATCTGGAAGACTTACTTGAGGATATCAAGGCAGAAGATCTGGCAGACAGTGACGAGATTTCCTCTTATTTGTTTAATGAGAAAGGCTATTCTGTTACAGAAATCAATGCATTAACCAATTATTTATCCTCTGCACTGGGAGCCGAAAATATTGCTTCCCCCAGCTCTGCAACAAATGCTGCAACAAAGGCTGCCATACAGGCAGCAGCGCCTCTGGCACAGCTTTTGCCCCAGCTGGCAGGAAGCGGAGCAGGAATCTCTGACGATATGTCAAAGTTCCTTGGTTTGACAAAAGCACTTCTTGGTGATCTTTATGCGGAAGGAAATCATATTAACGGGGCAACAGACGGGGTAATAAAAACCACGGATGCCGTTGGGAAACTTTGTGATACTGCGGATGATCTGATTGGAAATGCAGAGGAACTCAATGGAATTTTAAACCGTCATCATGATGAGATGCTTAATACGCTGACAGATATGGGAAAAATGACAGACAGTGCATCAAGGAGTATTGATTCCATGAATGTATTCTTCCGTTCTCTGGAGAGTCAGTTAAAGACGGTGGGAAGCTCGTTAAACGGCAGTACACAAAAGACGTTAAACGGGCTGGCCGATACCCTGGATATTGCTGGAAACGGACTTGATCAGACCGAAGTCTTAAGAAATGCAAAGGATACAATTAAAAATATGATTGATGATAAGTGGGATGAATATACCACTAAGGATACAACCCTGCTAAATATTGATTTAGAAGCAAAGCCTGTTTCCATGACATCGGTAAAGAACCCATCACCAAAGAGCATTCAGATCATACTGAGAACAGGGGAAATTAAAAAAGACGAGGAAGATAAGGATAGTAAAGTAGATGAAGATTTTCATCCCGATGGAAATGTGCTTCACCGCATAGGAAATATTTTTAAAAACATTTTCGGATTTTTTACTTCTATATTTAAATAGAAGAAATCAGATAAAAATCATAGGTTTTTAAGAAATTCTACATTGTTATTTTTTAATTTCCTGCTTATAATAGTTTAAGGACATTTAAAAGGAGGAAGTTAACATGGCGATATTAGTGACCGGTGGTGCTGGATACATAGGAAGTCATACCTGCGTAGAACTGCTGAATGCCGGGTTAGAGGTAGTGGTAGTTGACAATCTGTGTAATTCCAGCAGGGAGTCCATGAATCGTGTTATGGAAATAACAGGAAAAAAACTGAATTTTTATGAGGCGGATTTATTGGACCAGGAAGCACTGGAGCAGATTTTTTAATAAAGAAACGATTGATGGCGTCATTCATTTTGCAGGGCTGAAGGCAGTTGGTGAATCAGTTTATAAGCCTCTTGAATATTATCATAACAACATTACAGGAACGTTAGTGCTCTGTGATGTTATGAGAAAGCACGGAGTGAAGAATATTGTATTTAGTTCTTCCGCTACAGTATATGGAGATCCTGAATTCGTGCCCATTACAGAAGACTGTCCCAAGGGAGAAATCACCAATCCTTATGGAAGAACCAAGGGAATGTTAGAACAGATCCTGACGGATTTAAATACCGCAGATCCAGAGTGGAATGTAATGTTATTACGTTACTTTAACCCTATCGGCGCTCATGAATCCGGCCGGATCGGAGAAGATCCAAAAGGCATTCCTAACAATCTTCTTCCTTATATTACTCAGGTAGCGGTAGGAAAGCTGGAACGCCTTGGAGTGTTTGGAAAAGATTACGATACTCCGGATGGAACCTGTGTCCGTGACTACATTCATGTTGTTGACCTGGCATTAGGCCATGTGAAGGCATTAAAAGCCATGTCAAAGCAGTCAGGCGGCGTGCAGATATATAATTTAGGAACAGGAATCGGATACAGCGTTCTTGACGTGATCGGCGCATTTGAAAAAGCAAATGATTTAAAGATTCCGTATACGATTATGGATCGCAGGGCAGGAGATATCCCTACATGCTATGCTGACCCTTCCAAAGCAGAGAAGGAACTTGACTGGAAAGCAGAGCGGGGAATTATTGAGATGTGCCGTGATTCCTGGAACTGGCAGAAGAAAAATCCAGGTGGATTTGAAAAATAAGTTTAAATAGTGGGCTTAATCAGCAGATAGAGACGGGGAATTTCGCCGTCTTTTTCTGTTGCCTGTTTCCTGTATGAAGTAAGAATAGAAATTACCATAAAAAGAGAACATATATTCGGGAAGTACTTGAAATAATTTATAATATATGATAATATTTATAACAAGAACAAGTGTTCGAGGTGAAGAGATGCTAATACAGGAATCATTAAGTGTTCAGGAAAAATTAGAGATATTGTCGGATGCAGCCAAGTATGATGTGGCATGTACTTCCAGCGGAGTAGACCGTAAGGGGAAGGCGGGCACCATCGGCAATGCCAGTAAAGCAGGTATCTGCCATAGTTTTTCAGCAGATGGCAGATGTATCTCTTTGCTTAAAATATTATTTACAAATCAGTGTATTTACGATTGCAAATACTGCATCAACAGATCTTCCAATGACGTGGTACGCACTGCGTTTACTCCGGAGGAGGTTTGCCAGCTTACCATACAGTTCTATCGGCGCAATTATATTGAAGGATTATTTTAAGCTCTGGTGTACTGACCAGCGCAGATTATACCATGGATCTTATCTATCAGACGTTAAAAAAGCTGAGAGAGGAGTACCACTTTCATGGATATATTCATGTAAAAGCCATTCCGGGCGCAGATCCCCTGTTAATTGAAAAGACAGGATTTCTTGCAGACCGTATGAGCATTAATTTAGAGCTTCCCACAGCAGAAGGGTTAAAAAAACTGGCTCCAGGTAAAAATCGCGACAAGATATTAAAACCCATGAAGCAGATTCAGAACGGGATTGCAACCAACCGCTTTGAGTTAATGGAATATAAAAAGACTCCTGCCTTCGTACCAGCAGGCCAAAGCACCCAGATGATTGTGGGTGCCACACCGGAGAATGATTACCAGATGATGATGGTGGCAGAGGCATTGTATAAAAACTATGACTTAAAAAAGGGTGTTTTATTCTGCGTTTGTTCCGGTTAATCAGGACAGCAGCCTGCCTGCTCTTCCAGGAGGACCGCCGCTTTTAAGAGAACACAGACTTTATCAGGCAGACTGGCTGATGCGGTTTTACGGATTTCAGGCTGGAGAACTGCTATCAGAAGACCGCCCTAATTTTAATGTTCTTCTGGATCCCAAGTGTGATTGGGCACTGCGGCATCTGGAACAGTTTCCGGTAGAGGTGAACCGGGCAGATTATTTTACCCTTTTGAGGGTTCCAGGCATGGGAGTAAAGTCTGTAAAGCGGATTATTGCGGCCAGACGCAGTGGTATTTTAGATTTTGAGGCACTAAAGAAGATGGGAGTAGTACTGAAAAGAGCACATTATTTTATTACCTGCTCAGGGAGGATGATGTACCCGGTAAAGATTGAAGAGGATTATATATCCAGACATCTGGTGGGAGAAGAAAGAAGAAGTGTCTGGGATATCAGCTCTACCAATACGTACCAGCAGCTGTCTCTGTTTGACGATACCAGTCTGTCGACACAGGTAAATTCCGGAGGTATTTTGGTATGAAGACGATATATCTTTGTGACAGCAGCATAGAAGGGATTTTAAGCGGTGTTTATACTGCATGGGCCAGCGGGAAAGGGCATGATAATGGAAAGCTCCGGCTGAAAGATGACGGTGCAACCATGGAATTGTTCTGCCAGTATGAAGAAGTTACCGTTGATTCTCAAAAAGCGGATAAGGTGATTACAGCAATCCGGAATAAGATTTCTGAAGAAGCTTATGAAGTTGTTTATAAAGCAGCTCTGAGTAATGATATGGATCGGGCAGATAAGATTTATCGATTTCTGATCCATGGCTTTCGTGTGGGGGCAGGGTTGTCAGTATGATTCAGAACCAGGCTGTTTATGACATGTTTCAAATGTGCCGTTTTGTGGACAATGAGACTCACCTTTTGACTGGATTTGTTCGCTTTTTCAGAGATGGAGGGGATTTACTGGTAGGAAGAATTGGCCCTAAGAATGATGTAATTGTTCTTCTTGCTCCCCATTTTGCAGATCGTTTGTCTGGTGAGAACTGGGTGCTATATGATGTTAATAGAAAAAAAAAGCAGTCCTTCACCCGGCATACCGCCATTGGTATCTGACTGATTTTTTTACCATCTGATTGGGAAGATAAGATTGTAAAACTTCGGTGGAGGATGAATACGAAGACCTTTTTTAAACGTTTCAGAAAGAGTATTTCTATCAAGGAACGTACCAATCCCATATGCCAGCTGAATCATATGCCACTTCGTTACAGGCCGTATATGCCAGAATTCTCTCAGGGATTAAGGGATGTCTGACGGCATTTGACAGTTATTTCATTTTTAATTTATAAAAGCAGAAAAAGCGAGAAAACAGTTGTTTTTTTCTGCTTTTTAAGTTATCATAAATCTAATCCGATTCCGGATATTCCAAGTGCATTTCTGCATAAATTTCCATTTTTATTTCCTTTATATGTTGAAAGGAGCATTCAATTGTATAGTAAAGTTCATAGTATCGGCATTATCGGTGTAGAGGGCGTCCCCATACTTGTGGAAGCAGATGTAAGTGATGGGCTGCCGGGTTTTTCCATGGTTGGATATCTTTCTTCGCAGGTGAAAGAAGCTCAGGACCGTGTCAGAACTGCCCTTAAAAACTCTGGTTTTCGTATTCCTGCAAAAAAAATAACCATTAATTTATCCCCTGCAGATATCAGGAAAGAGGGGACAGCTTTTGATCTTCCTATTGCAATTGCTATATTATCTGCTTCTGGTATGATCCAGTCTGCTGGTTTGTCCGACTGTGTTTTTTCAGGTGAACTGGGGCTGGATGGTACGGTAAATCCCGTTCCTGGAGCTCTTTCCATTGTTGTTGCAGCAAAAAGGGAAGGAAAGAAAATCTGTTACCTGCCAAGGGAGAACAGAAGAGAGGGTGTTTTCACAAGCGGAATACAGGTTATAGGGATACATACATTAAAAGACCTGACTGATCATTTAAATGGAGGAAAGAAACTCCCTCAGCTTCCAGATGATCCTGTAGAACTAAAGACAGAGAAAGATATCTATGATGTAGATTTTTCAGACGTAGGTGGCCAGCCGTTTTTAAGACGGGCTACGGAAGTTGCTGTAGCTGGTATGCACAATATCATGTATATTGGTCCTGCAGGCACAGGAAAAACTATGTTTGCCAAAAGAATTCCTACGATTATGCCGTCACTTTCTTTTGGGGAAATCATGGAAATTTCAAAAATATACAGCGTCTGCGGTTTGCTTTCCGGGGAAACTCCAATTATGAATTCCCGGCCGTTTCGAAGTCCCCACCATACCATAAGCCCTCAGGCATTTGCGGGAGGAGGGCGAATCCCAAGACCGGGAGAGATTACTCTCGCCTCTGGAGGGGTTTTATTTCTGGATGAATTGTCGGAATTTCATAAATCCACCATTGAGATTTTAAGACAGCCTCTGGAAGAGGGGGAAATTACCATATCAAGAAGTCATGGAGCTTATCTGTTTCCAGCTAAATTTCTATTAGCAGCCGCCATGAATCCGTGCCCCTGTGGTTTTTATCCAGACAGGACAAAGTGCAGATGCTCAGAAAGCCAGGTAAATAAATATTTAGGAAGAATTTCAAAACCAATCCTGGACAGAATTGATATCTGTGCAGAATCCAGCCCGGTAAGTTATAAGGAACTGCGGCAAGAGAAGAAAGGTGAATCCTCTGCCGCTATGAGGGATCGTATTGAACGGGCAAGGGTAATGCAGATGGAACGCTTCAGGGGGACGAACATACTTTTTAACAGTTTTATGAAAAAACCGGATCTGGAAAAATACTGCGGCCTTTTTGAGACGGAAGAGTTATATTTAAAACAAATCTACGATTCCATGTCACTCAGTGCAAGAGGGTACGAAAAGATTCTTAAAATAGCGAGAACCATTGCAGATCTGGAAGGTTGTGAAAATATTTCAAAAAGTCATCTGGCAGAAGCTGCGGGGCTGAGAAGCCGGGAAGGAAAGTTTTGGGGAGGTATCTATGGATAATCTGGAAGAACGGGAATACCTATACTGGCTTTCCCACATTCCATTTCTTGGAGCTGTGAGAATAAAAAAACTGTATGACCACATGGGAAGTTATAAGAGGATATATAATATAGAAAGAAAAGAACTGGAAAGCTGCGGGCTTTTAAAAGAAAGCGAGATATTGTTTTTTGAAGAACGAAAGTCTTACCTGGATTCTGTTCGCAGGCAGCTGGAGCAATCAGAAAAAAAGGGTATTCGATTTATTGCACATTTTGATCCTGATTATCCCAAACGGCTTCTGTCTATTTATGGATACCCTATGGGTCTTTTTGTAAATGGCCAGCTTCCTGGAGAGGAGAAACCTGCGGCTGCCATAATAGGAGCCAGAAACTGCACCAATTACGGGCGTCAGATGGCTCAGAGCCTGGCAAGAGAGTTATCAGCTGCAGGTATATCAATTATCAGCGGTCTTGCATATGGCATAGACGAAGCGGGACATGAAGGGGCCCTGGAGGCAGGTCAGGAAACTTATGGAGTACTGGGGTGTGGAATTAATGTTTGTTATCCCAAAGAAAATTACGGATTATTCAGCCAGATAAAAACGCGGAGGTATCATAACGGAATTTATGCCCGATGAAGCTCCGAAGCCTCAGAATTTTCCCATGAGAAACCGGATTATAAGCGGACTTTCTGATGCAATCCTTGTAATTGAGGCAAGAGAAAAGAGTGGTTCCCTGATCACGGCAAATCTGGGACTGGAGCAGGGGAAAGAGATTTTTGCACTTCCGGGAAGAGTAACTGATCCCTTAAGTACGGGGTGTAACCGCCTTATTGCTGAAGGCGCAGGGGTTTTACTCTCCCCGGAGACAGTGTTGGAATATTTTAAGTTACAGAACGGTAAAATATTAAGAGTTCATGAAAAAAATAAGAACGGGCTTGCCAAAAAAGAAAAAATGGTGTATAGTTGCCTAGATTTGCAACCGAAGAATCTGGAAGAGATTGTGAGCTGCAGTGGATTGTCTGTCAGCGAGTGCATGAGTGTCCTCCTGGAACTGGAATTAAAGGGCAGCATTATACAGACATCCCATCAATATTATGGTAAGAAACAATAGGCGAGGAGTTTGGTATGGCGAACTGTTTAGTAATTGTGGAGTCACCCGCAAAAGTAAAAACTATAAAAAAGTTCCTTGGAGCAAACTATGAAGTAGATGCTTCCAATGGACATGTAAGGGATCTTCCTAAGAGTCAGATGGGAATCGATGTGGAACATGATTTTGATCCAAAATATATAACGATCAGGGGAAAAGGGGATATTCTTGCAAAACTGCGAAAAGAAGTGAAGAAAGCGGATAAGATTTATCTGGCAACTGACCCTGACCGTGAAGGAGAAGCGATTTCCTGGCATCTGATGAAAGCATTAAAATTAGATGAACTGAAAGAAAAACAGGTATACCGCATCAGCTTCAATGAGATTACCAAGAATGCAGTGAAAACTTCATTAAAAACCCCAAGAGACATTGATATGGATCTTGTGGATGCCCAGCAGGCAAGAAGAGTTCTTGACCGAATGGTTGGATATATGATCAGTCCTCTTTTGTGGGCAAAGGTCAAAAGGGGATTAAGTGCCGGTCGTGTACAATCCGTTGCTCTGAGACTTATCTGTGACAGGGAAGAAGACATCAATGCTTTTATTCCGGAAGAGTACTGGAATCTGGATGCGGTCTTAAAGCAGGAAGGAAGCAAGAAGACTTTAACAGCCAAATTTCACGGAGACAAGAATGGCAGAATAGCCATTCATAATAAGGAAGAGTTAGATGAAATACTGAAAGGTCTAAAGAAGAAAGAGTACCAGGTTGAAGAAGTTAAGAATGGGGAACGGGTTAAAAAAGCCCCCATTCCATTTACTACCAGTACACTTCAGCAGGAAGCATCCAAGGTTCTTAATTTCTCAACTCAGAAAACCATGCGATTAGCTCAGCAGTTATATGAAGGAGTGGAGGTCGCAGGCCACGGAACAGTGGGTCTGATCACCTATTTGCGAACTGATTCTACCAGAATCGCAGAAGAGGCTGATGTTGCTGCAAGAGAGTTCATTGAAAAGCAGTACGGCAGCCGTTATCTGGCAAATGGAGAGCAGAACAAAAAGAGCAATGTTAAGATACAGGATGCCCACGAGGCGATTCGTCCAACCGATATCGCACTGACACCGGTAATTGTAAAAGAATCACTCCAGAGAGATTTATTCCGTCTTTATCAGCTCATCTGGAAAAGATTTGCAGCCAGCAGAATGCAGCCGGCTGTGTATGAAACAACTTCTGTGAAGGTGAAAGCGGGAAATTATTTCTTCACCCTTTCTGCTTCAAAGCTTCAGTTTGACGGCTTTATGTCAGTCTATGTACAGGAAGAAGAGAAGGAAGAAAATAATGTTCTTCTTGGTAATCTGGAAAAAGGCAGTATACTTAAGTTGGAGAAGCTGGAAAACAGTCAGCATTTTACCCAGCCCCCGGCTCATTTTACGGAGGCGTCTCTGGTAAAGTCAATGGAAGAACAGGGAATTGGTCGTCCAAGTACTTATGCTCCTACGATTACAACGATTATAGCCAGACGGTATGTGGCGAAAGAAAATAAAAAACCTTTACGTAACAGAACTGGGAGAAGTAGTCAACAGTATAATGAAGCAAAGCTTCCCCAGCATTGTAGACATCACATTTACTGCAAATCTGGAATATCTTCTTGATAAAGTTGGAGATGGAACGGTACAGTGGAAAACAGTAGTGAAAAACTTTTATCCTGACTTAAAGGAAGCAGTTGATAAGGCACTGGTAGAACAGGAATCTGTTACCATCGCAGATGAAGTAACAGAAGAGATTTGTGAACTTTGTGGCCGTAATATGGTTATTAAATACGGACCCCACGGTAAATTCCTTGCATGCCCCGGCTTTCCGGAATGTAAGAATACGAAACCTTATCTGGAAAAAACAGGAGTTCCCTGTCCAAAGTGCGGTAAGGATGTAGTAATTAAAAAGACAAAAAAGGGCAGAATTTATTATGGATGCGAGGCAAACCCTGAATGTGATTTTATGTCATGGCAAAAGCCTTCTACCCAGAAATGTCCAAAATGCGGTTCATATATGGTTGAAAAGGGCAACAAGTTACTGTGCTCAAATGAGCAGTGTGGATACAGTACAGATAAGTAGGAAAAAAGAATAATTATTAAGAAAATCGAAAATCTTCAAAAAACTATTGTTATTTGAAAATAATAGTGATAATATTTAATTATTAAAAGCGTTTTTTCGAATTTTAACATCAATTATAAAGGAGGTTTTCGGCAATGAGCGTACAGTTGTTGGACAAAACTAGAAAAATTAACAAATTATTGCATAACAATAATTCGCATAAGGTCGTATTTAACGATATCTGTGAAGTGCTTACCGAGATCCTGAATTCCAATATTCTTGTTATAAGCAAGAAGGGCAAGGTGCTTGGCGTGGGTCTTACGCCTGACATTGATGAGATTCAGGAACTGATTGCAGATCAGGTAGGTGGTTATGTAGATACTATGCTGAATGAACGACTGCTCAGTATTCTTTCCACAAAAGAAAATGTAAACTTGGAAACGCTTGGTTTTACCGGTGATAACATCAGAAAATATCAGGCCATTATTACACCGATTGATATAGCAGGGGAGAGACTTGGAACTCTGTTTATTTACAAATCGGATTCACAATATGACATTGACGATATTATTTTAAGTGAGTATGGAACCACCGTTGTGGGACTTGAGATGATGCGGTCAGTAAATGAAGAGAATGCAGAAGAAACAAGAAAGGTTCAGATTGTAAAATCAGCGATCAGCACCTTATCATTCTCTGAATTGGAAGCAATCACACATATCTTCGAAGAACTGGATGGCAATGAAGGCATACTTGTTGCAAGTAAAATTGCAGACCGTGTTGGAATTACCCGATCAGTGATTGTCAATGCGCTGCGTAAGTTTGAAAGTGCCGGCGTTATTGAATCAAGATCCTCCGGTATGAAAGGAACCTATATAAAGGTTTTAAATGATGTGGTGTTTGATGAGCTGAAATCGATAAAGGCAGGCAATACAAAAATCATTGCAGAGCGTCGTGAATTAAAGGATTTATAGTGTATAGATAAGCTTAAAAAAGGTAATCATTCATGGTTGCCTTTTTTGTGGATACAAGACAGAAATCTTCTGATTTGGACATAAAATATAAAAAATTACTTGCATCACTAAAAATATTGTGCTATACTAGCAAGGCTTACAAAAAACACGTCTGCGGATTCCAGAGGAAGGTGCCATATAATGGTCTCCCCGGAAGCAAGAGAAACGGACGGAAGTAAAACCAATGGAGGTAATAACATGAGCGTTATTTCAATGAAGCAGCTTTTAGAGGCTGGCGTGCACTTCGGTCATCAGACCAGAAGATGGAACCCTAAGATGGCTCCTTATATTTACACAGAGAGAAACGGTATCTACATCATCGACTTACAGAAATCTGTAGTTAAAGTAGACGAAGCTTACAAGGCAGTATCTGATATTGCAGCTGAAGGCGGAAAGATTCTTTTTGTTGGAACAAAAAAACAGGCTCAGGATGCGATTAAGTCTGAAGCAGAGCGTTGCGGTATGTATTTCGTAAACGAGAGATGGCTCGGCGGTATGCTGACTAACTTCAAGACAATTCAGTCCAGAATTGCAAGATTAAAACAGATCGAGACTATGTCCCAGGATGGTACATTCGAAGTACTTCCTAAGAAAGAAGTAATTGCTCTTAAGAAGGAATGGGAGAAATTAGAGAAGAACTTAGGCGGAATTAAAGATATGAAGAAAGTTCCGGATGCAATTTTGTTGTAGATCCTAAGAAAGAAAGAATCTGCGTTCAGGAAGCTCACACACTGGGCATTCCGTTAATCGGCATTGCTGATACAAACTGTGATCCTGAAGAACTTGATTTCGTAATCCCAGGTAATGATGATGCGATTAGAGCTGTCAAGTTAATTGTATCCAAGATGGCAGACGCAGTAATCGAAGCAAACCAGGGCGAGGCAGTAGCTGAGGAAGCAGAAGCAGCTCAGGAGTTAGAAGAGACTGTAGAAGCTTAAGATTCAGACGGATGTATGCTTCGGTCTGCTGTATGGCGGGTCGAAGCATATTTTTATGAACAGACCTTTTTACAATATCAATTACGTTTAATCGACGATGGAGGGAAAACGAATGGCAGCAGTTACAGCTGGAATGGTAAAAGAATTAAGAGAGTTAACCGGTGCAGGTATGATGGACTGCAAGAAAGCACTTGCAGAGACTGATGGTGATATGGACAAGGCAGTTGAGTTCTTAAGAGAAAAAGGACTTGCAGCTGCATCTAAAAAAGGCAGGAAGAATTGCTGCAGAGGGTGTTGTTACAACTGTAGTAAGTGAAGATGGAAAATCCGGAGCAATCGTTGAAGTTAACAGTGAGACAGACTTCGTTGCTAAGAATGCTCAGTTCCAGGGATATGTTGCTGATGTAGTAGCTCAGGTTCTTGCTTCTGATGCAAAAGATATGGATGCATTCATGGCTGAATCATGGAACAGTGACAGCTCTTTAACAGTAGCACAGGCATTATCCGCTCAGATCTCTGTTATTGGCGAGAATATGAATATCAGAAGATTTGAAAAAATCACAACTGATGGTGTAGTTGTTGATTATATTCATGGTGGCGGCAGAATCGGTGTTTTAATTGAAGCTGGTGCAGAAGTAGTTAACGATGCTGTTAAGGAAGCTTTAAAGAACGTAGCAATGCAGATTGCTGCTTTAAATCCAAAGTATGTTAAGAGAGATGAAATCTCTCAGGAATTTATCGATCACGAGACTGAGATTTTAAAGGTTCAGGCTAAGAACGAAAATCCTGACAAGCCTGATTCAATCCTTGATAAGATGATTGTTGGCCGTTTGAATAAGGAATTAAAAGAGTTCTGTCTGGTTGACCAGGCTTATGTAAAAGACGGTGACTTAACTGTTGGCAAGTATTTAGAGCAGGTTTCTAAAGAAGTTGGCGGAAAAGTTGAAGTTAGAAAGTTTGTTCGTTTCGAGACAGGCGAAGGCCTTGAGAAAAAAGAAGAGAACTTTGCAGAAGAAGTTGCAAAACAGATGCAGTAATCTTGTAACAGGATTCTGGGGGGAATCCCATGGGTATCCATGGGATTTTTCTATTCAAACAGTGTCCGTTTCCGATTGACATATGTTTCCAGTCGGACGGACATCAACACAAAAGGAGTTGATGAGAATGGCGAAATATATTATAAAACGTATTGCTATGGCAATTATTACGATATTTGCTGTTGCTACCGTAACATTCTTTGTCATGAACATGGTTCCAGGTGGACCATTTATGGCAGAAAAGGCAATCAGCCCACAAGCCCAGGCGGCATTAAATGAAAAATATGGACTGGATAAGCCATTAAGCGTACAGTATGCAACCTATATGAAGGATATTCTGCATGGAAATCTTGGGTTAAGTGTGAAACAGCGCGGACGTACCGTTAATATGATTATTGGTACTAAATTCCCGGTTTCTGCAAGAATTGGCGGAATGGCTATTTTAGCAGCAGTTTTGATTGGCGTTCCCCTTGGAAGTATTGCGGCATTTAAGAGAGGTACTCTGGTCGATAATATTATTATTGTTTTCAGTACCTGCGGAATTGCGGTTCCAAGCTTTGTGGTCTGTACCATACTCATGTATATTCTCAGTTTGAAGCTGGGATTATTACCTACGTATGGACTTGGATCCTGGAAGAATTATATCATGCCGGTTATGGCACTGGCTCTTTATCCATCATCCTATATTTCAAGATTAATGCGTTCATCCATGTTGGATGTTATGGGACAGGATTATATGAGAACAGCCCGTGCAAAAGGTCTTTCCCAATTGGTAAGTATTTTCAAGCATGCACTTCGTAATGCCATTCTTCCAGTGGTTACATATTTAGGACCGCTGCTGGCTTACACTGTAACAGGAAGCTTCATTGTTGAAAAGATATTTACAATTCCAGGGCTTGGATCTGAATTTATTGGTTCCATTACAGGACGTGATTATCCTCTTATCATGGGGACAACAATTTTCCTTGCAACTTTAATGGTTATCATGAATGTACTGGTGGATGTTGCTTATAAATTTATTGATCCGCGAATTAATCTGAAGTAAAGGAAGGAGAAAGAAGATGCCAAAGAATAAATTATCAGTGCAGCTTAATGTGGAAGACTTTCTCCCGGCTAGTGATGCAGAAAGAGAAAGCCTGACAGTCATGCGTAAAAGCGTTGGATTCTGGAAAGATGGAATCAGACGTCTTAAGAAGAATAAGATTTCAATGATCAGTCTTGTTGTAATCTTGCTAGTATTTATTTTATCATTTATTGTACCTCAGCTTTATCCATATAGCTATGAACAGCAGATCAGGGGAAGTGAAAACCTTGCTCCCATGCAGTATTCCCAGAAAGAAATCACTGCTATGGACTCAGGAGAGAGTGTATTCCCACACATTCTGGGAACCGATAACCTGGGCCGCGATTACGCAATCCGTGTTATGATGGGAAGCCGTGTTTCTCTGACTGTTGGTCTGGTAGCTTCCGCTATTATTTTGCTCATTGGTTCTCTTTATGGATCGATTGCAGGTTTCTTCGGAGGCTGGGTAGATATGATAATGATGAGAATTGTGGATATGATTTATACGGTTCCCGATATTCTGATCATTGTACTTTTATCTGTAGCATTTGATCAACCTCTAAAAGCGCTGGCTCAAAGGCCTGGATTCCAATGGATTCAGCTTATTGGTGTTAACTTAATCAGTATTTTCGTTGTATTCGCCCTGCTTTACTGGGTTGGTATGGCCCGTATTGTGCGAAGCCAGATATTGATTTTAAAAGAGCAGGAATATGTAACTGCTGCAAGAGCTCTAGGAGCTTCCAGCGGACATATTATTAAAAAACATCTGCTTACCAACTGTATTGGTACATTAATTGTAACAACAACGCTTCAGATACCTTCTTCTATCTTTACCGAGAGCTTCTTAAGCTTCCTTGGATTAGGTGTTGCTGCACCCATGCCTTCACTGGGAAGCCTTGCAAGTGCTGCATTAAATGGTCTGCAAAGCTATCCTCACCGTTTATTTGCACCGGCACTGATGATTTCAGTTATTATTTTAAGTTTCAATCTGTTGGGTGATGGTCTTCGGGATGCATTTGATCCGAAGCTGAAAGATTAAAGGAGGAGAGATTCCATGAGTGAATATTTAGTTAATATTGAGAATGAACGTCTTTCTTTCTTTACTCCGGCTGGAGAAGTCAAGGCGCTTAATAACGTATCACTTCATCTTCGTGAAGGTGAGGTTTTGGGAATTGTAGGAGAGTCTGGTTCCGGCAAGTCTGTAACTGCTTACAGTCTTATGGGTCTTACGGCTTATCCGGGACGTCTGATCGGCGGTTCTCTTCAGTTTAACGGACATCAGATTGAGAAGATGACGGAAAAGGAAATGAGAAAGATCAGGGGAAATGAAATTTCAATTATTTTTCAGGACCCAATGACCAGCTTAAATCCGGTTTATACCATTGGAAACCAGATCACAGAAGTGGTTATGCTCCATACAAATAAAAACAAACAGCAGGCAACCGAGCGGGCAAGAGAACTTCTTACCCTGGTTGGTATCAATGAGCCACAGAAACGTTTAAACCAGTATCCTCATGAGTTGTCCGGCGGTATGCGTCAGCGTGTTATGATTGCTATTGCCCTGGCTTGTGAGCCAAAGCTTCTGATTGCGGATGAACCAACTACTGCCTTAGACGTTACAATTCAGGCACAGATTCTGGAACTGATGATGGAATTAAAAGAAAAACTTGGTATGGCAATTATTATGATTACCCATGACCTTGGTGTTGTTGCCAACATGTGTGACCGTATTGCTGTTATGTATGCTGGTAAAGTGGTTGAGTATGGTAATACTGATGATATATTCTATAACCCAAGCCATGAATATACCAAGGGTCTTATCCGCAGTATTCCAAAGCTTACGGAGAAAGAGCATAATAAGCTGATTCCTATTGAAGGAAGCCCGGTGGATATGCTGAATCCGCCTGCAGGATGTCCGTTTGCACCAAGATGCAGAGCCTGCATGAAGATTTGTCTGCGTGAAATGCCGGAATATACGGATATAACCGATATACATTACAGTGCATGCTGGCTGCTTCAGAAAGAAGAGTTTGAGAAACAGCAAAGACAGAAGGGAGATGCATGATGGATAACAAATATCTTGTAGAGGTACAGAATTTACAGCAGTATTTCCCTGTTGCCGGTGGTAAATTATTCGAAAAGAAAGTTGTAAAAGCAGTCGATAACGTTTCCTTTGGAATCAAAAGAGGTGAAACCCTTGGTCTGGTTGGAGAATCCGGTTGTGGAAAGACGACTACAGGCCGTACTCTGCTCAGACTGTATGAGCCTACTTCCCGGAAAGATCTTTTTTGACGGACAGGACATCACAAAGGTAAACATGCTTCCTTATCGTCAAAAGATGCAGATTGTATTTCAGGATCCATATGCAAGCCTTGATCCCCGTATGACAGTAGGAGATATTATTGGTGAGGCAATTGACATTCATCGTCTGGCTGCCAGCAAAAAAGACCGTCAGGATCAGATTATCTCTGTTTTATCAACAGTAGGACTTAACTCAGAGCATGCGAACCGTTATCCTCATGAATTTTCCGGCGGACAACGTCAGCGTGTAGGCATTGCCAGAGCTCTTGCAGTAAATCCTCAGTTTATTGTTTGTGACGAGCCGGTATCTGCATTGGATGTTTCCATTCAGGCACAGGTTGTTAATATGTTTGAAAAGCTGCAGGAAGAAATGGGTCTTACTTACCTGTTTATTGCTCATGATCTATCTATTGTAAAACACATTTCCAACAGGATTGGTGTTATGTATTTAGGTAAGATGGTAGAGCTTGCTGACAGCTATGAACTGACATTCCATAGTGTTCATCCATATACCAAGAGTCTGATCTCAGCGATTCCGATTGCGGATCCGGAGACCAGCCGTAAATCCAAGAGAATTGTTCTTGAGGGAGATGTTCCAAGTCCTGTAAATCCTCCATCAGGCTGTCGCTTCCGCACCAGATGTCCTTATGCGGACGAACTTTGTGCAGCGCAGGAACCAGAATGGAAAGAAGTTTCAACCGGACATTATGCCGCTTGCCATCATTTGGATAAAGTTAATTAAAATCAGATTGAACTTTTAACGCATTTATGTTATGCTAAGAAAATGAATTGGCGCAGTAGCCGAATAAAGTGCTACTGCGTTAATTAAAATAATTTTATAGGAGGAATCGTTATGAAAAAGATGTCACTTATGCTTGCTGTACTTGCAGCCTCTGGCATGATGCTTACTGCTTGTGGCGGCAATAAGCCAGCAGAAACAAAAGCGAGTGCTGACACAACTACAGCTGCTGCCGCTGGCGAAACAACAGCTGCTGAAAAAGGAAATTCCGCGGGGCTTGACCTTGCAGTTCAACTTGGACCGAACCCGGAGACCATTGATCCGGCTTTAAACTCTTCAGTTGATGGTGCAAATATGATTATGCATGCCTTTGAAACCTTATTGATTGTAGATAAGGAGAACAAAATTGTTCCAGGACAGGCAGAGTCTTATGATATATCCCCAGATGGCCTTACTTATACTTTCAAGCTGCGTGATGGCTTAAAGTGGAGTGATGGTTCACCACTTACTGCAAATGACTTTGTTTATGCATGGAAGAGACTTGCAGATCCCAACGTTGCAGCTCCATATGGCGCTGATATGTTAGGACCGGTAAAAGGATATGAAGAAGCAGCTGCAGGAAACCTGGATGCTCTGGGTGTTTCCGCTCCTGATGACAAAACTTTTGTAGTAGAATTAGCTTCTCCTTGCGTTTACTTTATCAAACTTGCAACTCACGCTTCCATGGTTCCTGTACAGAAAGCAGCTGTAGAAGCAGCTGGTGACCAGTGGAGCTTAAAGCCTGAGACTTATGTTTCCAACGGTCCTTTAAAGATGGTTGAATGGGTACCAGGTTCTCACATTACTTTTGCAAAAAATGAAAACTACTGGAATGCTGATAAGGTAACTTTAAACACCTTAAAGTTTGTTCTTATGGAAGATTCCAACGCTGCTTACAGTGCATATCAGGCAGGCGAGTTACAGATGATCAAGTATGTTCCTACAGAAGAGATTCCTGCACTGAAGGGAACAGATGCTTTCCACATTGATCCTAGCATGAGCGTTAGCTACTTGAATTTCCAGACTCAGAAAGAACCATTTAACAACGCAGATGTCCGCAAAGCATTAAGCCTTGCAATTGACCGTAAATATGTAGCAGAAACTGTTATGCAGGGTACCAGCGCACCAGCAACAAACTTTGTACCAGATGGTGTATCTGATGCAGAGGGCGGTACTTTCTTTAATGATGTAACTGCAAAAGAAGGAAAAACTTTCTTTAATATTGATGATCATGCTGCAGATGTTGCAAAGGCAAAAGAACTTCTTGCTAAAGCTGGATATCCTGATGGACAGGGATTCCCAACATTTGAGTATATGACCAATGATGCTGGATTCAATAAGCCAGTTGCAGAATATTTACAGAGCTGCTGGAAAGAGACTCTTAACATCAATATGGATATCAAAATTGTTGAGTGGGCAACCTTTACACCTACCCGTCGTGCAGGCGATTATCAGGTATCACGTGGCGGCTGGGGATTTGACTTTGATGATCCTTCTAACCTGCTGAATGTAAACCTTTCTACCAGCGGTAACAACGATGCTAAGTACAACAATCCTGAATTTGATAAGCTGCTTAACGAGGCTAATACCACTGCTGACGTAAAAGAGCATTATAAAACTGCATGAGGCAGAGACTCTGCTTCTTGAAGATTCTCCGATTGTACCAATTACCTACAAGAATGAATTCTATTTACAGAATCCAAAGCTGAAAGGCACATGGTACTCTCCATATAGCTACTGGTTCTTCCAGTATGCAACCATGGAATAAGATTTATCTCTTAAAAAACAGACACCCAGGAATATTCCTGGGTGTTTTTTTGAGCAGACGAAAAGATCTGCTATGACTTACATTCCATCAACTGGGAAACTTCCTCTTTCCAACCATGTAAAAGTATGCTATAATCTTTTAAGACAATACAAAAGTACAGGAGAGTTTAAGCTATGAATCCAAGACGTGTATTATTAAAACTCAGCGGTGAAGCTCTTGCCGGTTCCAGTAAGACAGGCTATGACGAGGCCACTGTAAAAGAGGTTGCACGGCAGGTTAAGATATCCGTTGATGCTGGCGTTCAGTTGGGAATTGTCATAGGCGGAGGAAACTTCTGGAGAGGCAGAACCAGTAATGCAATTGACCGCACAAAGGCGGATCAGATCGGTATGCTTGCCACCATTATGAACTGCATTTATGTTTCGGAAATTTTCAGGAACGCAGGAATGGATACCCGGATTCTCACCCCCCCTTTGAATGTGGTTCCATGACAGAACTGTTTTCCAAAGACCGGGCTAACCAGTATTTTAAAGAGGGTAAAGTGGTGTTTTTTGCCGGTGGAACTGGTCACCCATACTTTTCAACTGATACGGGAATTGTACTTCGTGCCATCGAGATGGATGCTGACTGCATTCTGCTTGCAAAGTCCATTGACGGAGTTTACGACAGCGATCCCAAAGTGAATCCCAATGCAGTAAAATACGATGAAATTTCCATTGATGAAGTGATAGAAAAGCAGCTTGGGGTAATTGATCTGACCGCTTCCATTATGTGTATGGAGAATAAGATGCCCCTTACAGTATTCAATCTGAATGAAAAAGATGGCATTGCCAATGCAATGCAGGGAAAAATAAACGGCACGATAGTGACCGCATAAAACAGGAGGACGATATGCAGGAGAGTTTACAGGTATATGAAGATAAAATGAATAAGACATTAAAAGCGCTGGAGAATGATTTTATGACCATTCGCGCAGGACGTGCCAATCCCCATGTACTGGATAAAATCAGAGTGGATTATTATGGTACTCCAACACCAATTCAGCAGGTGGGCAACGTAACTATTCCGGAAGCACGTATGATCGTGATTCAGCCATGGGAGAAGGCTTTGTTAAAAGCCATTGAAAAAAGCGATTCTTACTTCTGAGCTGGGAATCAATCCAACGAACGACGGTAATGTAATTCGCCTGGTATTTCCTGAGCTGACAGAAGAGCGCAGAAAAGATCTTGTAAAAGATGTAAAGAAAAAGGGAGAAGCTGCGAAGATCGCAATCCGTAACATTCGCCGTGATGCCAATGACTCTTTTAAGAAACAGTTAAAAGCAGAAGAGATTTCTGAGGATGAACTTGCTGATGCAGAAGACAAGATTCAGAAATTAACAGATAAGATGGTTGCGCAGATTGAAAAAGCAACTGATGAGAAGTCAAAAGATCTTCTTACTGTATAAAATAAACAGGGGGGCAGGCATTATGCCTGTCCTGTTTTGTGTTTTAAAAGGAGTGATACTTTATGGATAAAGAATTGAATAATATGGTGATTCCAGAACACGTTGCCATTATTCTTGACGGAAATGGCAGATGGGCAAAAAAACGGGGACTTCCCAGAAGTATGGGTCATAAGGAAGGCTGTGTGACTGTGGAGAAGACCGTTGAAGATGCAGCAAGACTGGGAATTAAGTATTTGACGGTATATGGTTTTTCAACAGAGAACTGGAAGCGTTCCACAGAGGAAGTGGGAGCGCTGATGCAGCTGTTTCGTTATTATATGGTAAGACTCTTAAAAGTTTCGAAAGCGAATAATGTTCGTGTAAAGATGATTGGAGACATAGAGCGTTTTGACTCTGATATTGTAGAGGGAATTGGACGTCTTGTGGAAGAGACGAAGAATAATACAGGACTGACCTTTGTGATAGCGGTCAACTACGGTGGAAGGGATGAAATTGTCCGGGCTGCAAGAAAGATCATGGAAGATGCCAGAGAGGGAAAGATTTCACCGGAATCCTTAACGGAAGATAAATTTACAAGTTATCTTGACACAAAAGGAATTCCCGATCCGGATCTTTTGATCCGTACCAGCGGAGAGTTAAGGCTGTCTAACTATCTTTTATGGCAGCTTGCATATACGGAGATATATGTATCTGATTGCTATTGGCCTGATTTTAATATGGAAGAAATGAAAGCCATTACAGCGTATAATAGCAGAGAACGGAGATTTGGAGGAGTGAAGTGATCACGAGGGAGGAAGCGGGATGTTTACAACCAGGCTGATAAGCGGAATTGTTCTTGTTTTGATCGCACTGATAACAGTAGGAAGTGGTGGGCTTCTGCTTTTTGCGACAACGATTTTCATATCCATGATTGGCTTGTATGAGCTGTATCGTGTACTTAAGATTCATGATCATCCCATGGGTTATATGGGATATTTAATTGTAGTTGTTTATTACGGGCTGCTATGGTTTCATATGCAGCAGTATGCATTGTATATGTCTATCGTTTTCATGATGCTTCTTTTATGCTTTTATGTTTTTGCTTTTCCAAAATATAAAACTGAGGAAGTGACAGGAGCGTTTTTCGGATTTTTTTATGTGGCGGTCATGTTATCCTATTTATACCAGGTTCGGACTATGAATGACGGAAAGTATCTGGTGTGGCTGGTATTCTTAAGCTCATGGGGCTGTGATACCTGCGCATACTGTGTTGGAAATCTCATTGGAAAGCATAAACTGGCACCTGTACTCAGTCCTCATAAATCCATAGAGGGAGCCATCGGTGGAATTGTAGGAGCCTCACTTCTGGGATTTTTATATGCGACAATTTTTGGTGAGTCAATGACTGTACTTGAATATCCGCAGATAACCTGTACTCTTGCCTGTGCATTTGCCGCGATTATATCACCTGTTGGTGATCTTGCTGCATCTGCTATAAAGCGGGATCATCAGGTTAAGGATTATGGAAAACTCATACCAGGGCACGGTGGAATACTGGATCGTTTTGACAGTATGCTTTTTTACTGCCCCTGTTATTTATTTTGTGGTTACATTTATACGATAAGATTCTGACAAAGTATTACCTTAAATCGGAATTTAGGAAAAGAAAAGGAGTATACAGCATAAGATGAAGAAAATAGCAATCCTTGGGTCAACAGGATCCATTGGGACGCAGACTTTGGAGGTGGTGGAGAACCAGGGGGACATTGAGGTGACTGCTTTGGCTGCAGGAAGCAACATACGCCTGTTGGAAGAACAAATCAGAAAATTCCGCCCCAAAATAGCCTGTGTTTTCGAAGAAGAAAAAGCGAAGGAACTGAAAAGATCAGTAAGAGATCTTCCGGTTCGCGTTGTTTCCGGTATGGAGGGGTTAATCGAGGCTGCTGTGGAAGAAACTTCAGAGATTGTTGTCACTGCAGTAGTTGGAATGATAGGAATCCGGCCCACCATTGCGGCCATGGAAGCAGGGAAAGATATCGCTCTTGCCAATAAGGAGACTCTGGTAACTGCCGGTCACATCATTATGCCTCTCGCAAAGAAGATGGGTGTCAGGATTCTTCCGGTAGACAGTGAACACAGTGCAATATTTCAGTGCCTGAATGGAGAAAATAAGGGCTCTGTCCATAAGATCCTTCTGACTGCTTCCGGCGGTCCATTCCGTGGTAAAACAAGAGAAGATTTAAAAAATGTAAAAGTGGAGGATGCACTTAACCATCCAAACTGGGCGATGGGCCGAAAGATAACCATAGATTCTTCAACCATGGTGAATAAAGGGCTTGAAGTCATGGAGGCCAAATGGTTGTTTGGTGTTAAAATGGATCAGGTACAGGTAGTGATTCAGCCTAAGAGCATTATTCATTCTATGGTAGAGTTTGAAGACGGAGCAGTTATGGCTCAGATGGGAACTCCGGACATGAAGCTTCCTATTCAATACGCACTTTATTATCCGGAGCGGAGATATTTAAAAGGAGATCGTCTTGATTTCTGGTCTATTGGTCAAATTAATTTTGAAAAACCGGATCTTGTTAATTTTCCGGGGTTGAAACTGGCTTATGAGGCCGGATGTGCCGGTGGAACGCTCCCGACTGTTTTTAATGCTGCTAACGAAAAGGCAGTTGCCAAATTTTTGAACAGAGAAATTACATATCTTACTATCACAGATATGATAGAGGGAGCGATGAACGGGCATACTGTAAAAGAGAATCCTACCGTGGAAGAGATTCTTGAAGCAGAGGCTGCAGCTTATGAATATATAGAAAGCAGGTGGTAAATTGTCCAGTGTTATCGTAGCAATTCTGGTATTCGGTTTAATCGTTTTAATTCATGAATTAGGTCATTTTTTATTTGCAAAAATGAACAAAATCGCAGTAGTGGAATTTTCCATAGGAATGGGACCCCGCCTTTTGCATTTTAAGAAGGGAGAAACCACATATTCCATTAAATTGCTTCCTTTAGGCGGATCCTGCATGATGCTGGGAGAGGATGAAGAAAATCCTGATGAGCGGGCTTTTCAGAATAGATCCATTCCTGCAAGAATGTCAGTTATTGCCGCAGGGCCCATCTTTAATTTTATTCTTGCCTTTTTACTTTCTTTGGTTCTGGTAGGTATGAGTGGATATGACATTACTTATATAAAAGAAGTAACAGAAGGTTCACCTGCATATGAAGCAGGAATGCGCTCCGGAGATAAATTGTTAAAAATTAACGGAGAGAAAGTTTCCATGTATCAGGAGTATATTCTTTATAAGCTGATGAAACCGGATGATAAGATGAATCAGGTGGAATTCTCAAGAACAGATCCTCAGACAGGAAATCAGGAAATCCAGACTGTAACTGTTACTCCCCAATATTCAGAGGAGAGTAAAAAATATCTGATTGGTATATTAATTGCGCCTGAAAACAAAAAGGCAGCAAATGCCGGTGATCTGGTTAAGCATGGATATATGGAGATGGAATACGATGTAAAACTGACTGTAAAGAGCCTTGGTATGCTATTTACAGGGAAGGCCAGTGTCAATGATTTGAGCGGTCCGGTAGGAATCGTTGTTATGATTGATGATTCTGTAAAAGCGGGCCTTACTGTCAGTGTAGTTGCGGCGCTTATGAATGTCATCAGTATGTGTATTCTTTTAAGTGCCAACTTAGGTGTTATGAATCTGCTCCCCATACCAGCTCTTGATGGTGGGAGATTGCTGTTTTTAATTATAGAAGCAATACGTGGAAAACGAATGGACCCGGAAAAAGAGGGTCTTGTAAACATGATCAGTATGGCAGCTTTGATGGCGCTGATGATTTTTGTAGTATTTAATGATATCAGCAGATTCACCTGATAAAGTATAAATGGAGGAGCTTATGAACAGGGATCATACGAAAACAATTCAGATCGGAAACAAGGTCATCGGTGGAGGCAATCCGGTTCTGATCCAATCCATGTGCAATACGAAAACTCAGGATGTTGCATCAACAGTTAATCAGATAAATGCGCTGACCGCGGCCGGATGCGATATTATCAGAGTTGCTGTTCCTGATATGGAAGCGGCGGCAGCTATTAAGGAGATTAAGAAGCAGATCAGTATACCTCTGGTAGCCGATATTCATTTTGATTATCGGCTGGCTGTGGCTTCTATCGAGTCAGGAGCTGATAAGATCCGGATTAATCCGGGCAATATTGGCTCTCTGGATCGTGTAAGAACTGTTGTGGATAAGGCAAAGGAATATCAGATTCCCATTCGTGTGGGGAGTTAACAGCGGTTCCCTTGAAAAAAATCTCATTGAAAAATATGGAGGAGTTACTGCAGAGGGAATTGTGGAAAGCGCATTAAATAAGGTACGTATGATCGAGGAGATGGATTATGGAAATCTGGTAATCAGCATCAAATCATCTGATGTACTTATGTGTGTCAAGGCCCATGAACTGATCGCAGAGCGAACGGATTATCCCCTTCATGTAGGTATTACAGAGGCTGGTACCCTGATATCTGGAACCATTAAATCTTCCGTTGGGCTGGGTATTATTCTTCATAAGGGAATTGGTGATACCATTCGTGTGTCTCTTACCGGCGATCCGCTTGAAGAAGTAAAGGCAGCTAAAACCATTTTAAGATCTCTGGGTCTAAAAAGGGGAGGGGTGGAGGTAATATCCTGTCCCACCTGCGGCAGAACCAGGATTGATTTAATCTCCCTGGCCAATCAGGTAGAAGATATGGTTTCTGCTTACGACCATTTGGATATTAAGGTGGCAGTAATGGGCTGTGTGGTAAACGGACCAGGTGAAGCAAGAGAAGCAGACATTGGAATTGCCGGTGGAATCGGAGAGGGACTTCTTATTAAAAAAGGAGAAGTAATCAGAAAGGTTCCGGAAGAAGAACTTCTTAGCGCCCTTCAGGAAGAACTTATGAAAATGCAATAGGTGATAGAATGGCAAAGAAATTTTTGGAAGTTTTTCCAAACTTACATATTACTGACGAATTAAAAGAGCTTTTAAATCTGGTAGATGTGGAAAAAGTCACATCAAACAGGGATAGAAGCTCTATTCGTGTTTACTTAATCAGTCCAAGACTGATACACAAGCAAAATATATACAGCCTGGAAAAAGGGATCAAGGAACAGTTGTTTCCTTCCAAGCAGATCACAATTAAAATCATTGAGCGGTTCCGCCTGTCGGGACAGTATACGCCGCAGAAGCTTTTAAAGATCTATCGGGAAAGTCTTCTGGCGGAACTTAAAAATTACAGCATCATTGAGTATAATATGTTCCGGAAGGCACAGTGCCAGTTTCCCGAACCGGATCTTTTGAAGATGACAGTGGAGGATACCATTGTAACCCATGAAAAAGCCGGCGAGTTAAAGCGGGTGTTGGAAAAGATTTTTCACGAAAGATGCGGCTTGCCTGTTGAAGTTCAGTATGAATTTATTGAGCCTAAGGAGAATGTCCTGGCGAAGCAAAAAGAGCTTCAGATGCAGAGGGAAGTAGAGGAAATCGTTAGCAGAACGTCATTTGCCGGACAGCAAAAAAGCCAGACAGACGAATATGGCGGACCTTCTATGGCTGATGGCCCACTGGACGTATTGGCAGCCACTTATTCTGATGAAGTGCCTTTCACACAGGAATCCCAGCCGTCTGCAGCCACACTCCGCATGGGTGGTAAAAAAGAAGGAGATAAAAAAGAATCCGGTAAAGCAGCAGAGTCTGACTCCGGAAAGAAGGAATGGAAAGATTACCGGAAGAACTCCTATAATGGCCGCCGTTCTGATAATCCTGATGTTTTGTATGGCAGAGATTTTGAAGAAGAAACCATGGAAATTGAGAAGATTGACGGGGAAATCGGAGAAGTCGTGGTCCGCGGTAAGATTATTATGACGGACAGCAGGGAATTGAGAAGCGGTAAGACTATTATTATTTTTGATGTAACAGATTTTACGGACACAATTACAGTGAAGATGTTTGCCAGGGAAGAACAGTTGGATGATCTGAAGAACGCAGTGGTAAAAGGTACCTTCATCAAAATAAAAGGAGTTACAACCATTGATAAGTTTGATGGGGAGCTGACCCTGGGATCTGTTGTGGGTATTAAAAAATCAGAAGATTTTACTGGGAAAAGATCGGACAACAGTTTGGAGAAACGGGTGGAACTTCACTGTCATACAAAGATGAGTGACATGGATGGCGTCTCTGAAGTAAAAGATCTTGTAAAACGTGCTAAAAAATGGGGGATGCCAGCGCTTGCTATTACGGATCATGGTTGTGTACAGTCCTTTCCGGATGCAAACCATGCCCTTGATAAAGGTGATACATTTAAAGTTATTTATGGAGTGGAAGGATATCTGGTTGATGATTTAAAGCAACTGGTTGAAAATTCCAGGAATCAGACTTTTTCTGATTCTTATGTTGTCTTCGATATTGAGACAACGGGTTTCAGTTCATCCAGAAACCGGATTATTGAAATTGGTGCAGTGAAGGTAATAGATGGAAAGATTAAAGACAAATTCAGCGCTTTTGTAAATCCGGATGTACCAATTCCTTTTGAGATTGAACAATTGACTGGAATCAATGACAGTATGGTGCTTCCTCATCCAAAGATTGATGTAATTCTCCCCCCAGTTTCTGGAGTTTTGCAGCGATTCTGTTTTAGTTGCCCACAATGCTTCGTTTGACGTAAGCTTTATCTCTTATAATGCTCAGCAGCTTCAGCTGGAATTTAACCCTACGGTAATAGATACCGTGGCTCTTTCCAGGCTTCTTTTACCCAGTTTAAACAGGTATAAACTGGACACAGTGGCCAAAGCCTTAAATATTTCCCTGGCGAACCATCACAGAGCGGTTGATGATGCAGGATGTACAGCCGAGATATTTGCGGCATTTGTAAAAATGCTCAGAGAGCGGGGGGTAGAATCGTTAGATGAGTTAAACAAACTCAGTACTATGTCGGCGGATATGATTAAAAAGCTTCCCACTTATCATGTGATCATCCTTGCAGCCAATGATGTGGGCAGGGTTAATTTATACCGCCTGATTTCCCGCTCTCATATCGATTTTTATGCCAGAAGACCGAGAATTCCCAAAAGCGTTTTAAATGAATACAGAGAGGGATTAATTATTGGTTCTGCCTGTGAGGCAGGAGAGTTATATCAGGCTCTTTTACGTGGCGTTCCGGATGCGGAAATAGCCAAACTTGTAAACTTTTTATGATTATCTGGAGATACAGCCACTTGGCAACAACGCATTCATGTTAAGAGACGAAAAGAGTACGGTAAAGACCCAGCAGGATCTAATTGATATTAATAAGCGGATCGTAACCCTTGGGGAACAGTTTGGAAAGCCTGTCTGCGCAACCTGCGATGTTCATTTCCTTGATCCGGAGGATGAGGTTTACCGGCGGATCATTATGGCTGGACAAGGATTTAAAGATTCCGACGAACAGGCTCCGTTATATCTTAGGACTACAGAGGAGATGCTTCAGGAGTTTGAATATTTAGGCCCTAACAAGGCGGAAGAAGTGGTGATAAAGAATACCAGAAAAATAGCGGACATGTGTGAAATGATCTCACCTGTACGTCCGGATAAATGTGCACCTGTCATCGAAAATTCAGATGAGGATTTAAGAAAAATCTGTTATGACAGAGCTCATGCTATTTATGGACAGGATCTTCCTGTGATAGTTACGGAACGATTGGAGAGAGAGTTGAATTCCATTATATCCAATGGTTTTGCGGTTATGTATATCATTGCACAGAAGCTGGTGTGGAAATCCAACGAAGATGGTTATCTGGTTGGATCCAGAGGATCGGTTGGATCATCTTTCGTTGCCTATATGTCGGGAATTACAGAAGTAAATTCTCTCAGTCCTCATTATTACTGTGAGAGCTGTCACTACTATGATTTTGATTCAGAAGAAGTAAAGGCATTTACAGGAATGGCTGGCTGCGATATGCCAGATAAGATATGCCCGGTTTGCGGGCACCCATTATCAAAAGATGGTTTTGATATTCCATTTGAAACATTCCTTGGTTTTAAGGGAGACAAGGAGCCTGATATCGATCTGAATTTCTCCGGAGAATATCAGAGTAAGGCCCATGATTATACAGAAGTTATTTTTGGAAAAGGGCAGACGTTCCGTGCAGGAACTATCGGTACTCTTGCCGATAAGACGGCATTCGGTTATGTGAAAAATTATTACGAGGAACATGGAGTAAGAAAACGGAACTGTGAAATTAACCGGATTGTACAGGGCTGCGTGGGTGTGAGACGAACCACTGGCCAGCATCCGGGGGGAATTATCGTTCTTCCCCATGGAGAGGAGATTTACTCCTTTACACCGGTACAAAGGCCGGCTAATGATATGACTACAATGACGGTTACAACCCATTTCGACTATCACTCCATCGACCACAACCTTTTAAAGCTTGATATTCTGGGACACGACGATCCGACTATGATCCGTATGCTTCAGGACCTGATTGGCTTTGATCCGGTAAAAGACATTCCTCTGGACAGCAGAGAAGTCATGTCACTTTTTCAGGACACATCAGCCCTTGGAATTATGCCGGAAGATATCGGCGGCTGTAAGCTGGGAGCACTGGGAGTACCGGAGTTTGGTACTGATTTTGCCATGCAGATGTTAATAGACACCCAGCCCAAATATTTCTCGGATCTTGTCCGCATTGCAGGACTTGCTCATGGTACGGATGTGTGTGGCTTGGTAATGCCCAGGCCCTTATTCAGGAAGGTAAGGCTACCATTCAGACAGCTATATGTACCAGAGATGATATTATGATATATTTAATTTCCATGGGTATCGAAGAAGGTCTGTCTTTCTCTATCATGGAGAGCGTTCGTAAAGGAAAAGGGTTAAAACCCGAATGGGAGGAGGAGATGACATCCCATGGGGTTCCGGACTGGTATATCTGGTCCTGTAAAAAGATTAAATACATGTTCCCCAAAGCCCATGCGGCCGCTTATGTTATGATGGCGTGGAGAATCGCGTACTGTAAAGTGTTTTATCCACTTGCTTATTACGCATCGTTTTTCAGTATCCGTGCCAATGGCTTCAGCTATGAGCTGATGTGCCAGGGAAGAGAAAAGCTGGAGCATTATCTGGCTGATTATAGGAAACGGATCGACACTCTTTCCAAAAAGGAGCAGGATACTCTTCGTGATATGAGAATTGTCCAGGAAATGTACGCCAGAGGATATGATTTTACTCCTATTAATATTTACCAGGCAAAAGCAAGACATTTTCAAATCATTGATGGAAAATTAATGCCGTCTTTAAGCAGTATAGATGGACTGGGAGAAAAAGCGGCAGATGCGGTTGTAGACGCCAGTAAGGATGGAAAATTCTTATCCAGAGAGGATTTCAGAAACCGGACAAAGGTCAGTAAGACTGTTTGTGATCTTATGGGGGATCTGGGACTTCTTGGGGATCTTCCCGAATCCAATCAGCTGTCTCTGTTTGATCTGGCGTAACATAGTTTCCGCTGCGGAATAGCATTCTTTGTTCTGCAGCGGAAGATTAAAAAGAGTAACTGAAATCTGATGTTATTTTTCCAGTATTTTAAAAAAATAAAAAAATTTTGAAAATACGGTTGACATTGCCTCAAATTTATATTATACTACGTAACGTAATCGAGGCGTGGCTCAGTTTGGTAGAGCGCTGCGTTCGGGACGCAGAGGTCGCAAGTTCGAATCTTGTCGCCTCGATTTTGTATGAATCATATTCGTACTGGCCTATTGGTCAAGCGGTCAAGACGCCGCCCTCTCACGGCGGAAACCCGAGTTCGATTCTCGGATAGGTCATAATAAAAACCTTCAGGATTAATCCTGAAGGTTTTTTGTGTTAAAGCGGGATCAGCAGGGTTTATCTTTATAACACCAGAACCAGTCCATACAATTTAAGTTTTGAGCCTGTGGATTATTAATCCGCTCTATCATCTGGTCATAAGTACGGGGTGGGGGTACCATAGCAGGACTGCCTGGCTCCCAGTTTGCCGGAGTTACAATATTACAGCGGTCTGTTGTCTCAAGTGCAGTTAAGAGCCGTATGATCTCACAAATATTTCTGCCATTTGTAAGAGGATAAACAAGTATTGCCCGGATAATCTGATCAGGATCGATGAAAAAGACATTTCGGACAGTTTCCTGTTTGGAGGCATCGGGTGCTATCATGCCATACATACCCGCCACTTCTGCCATACGATCTGCAATAATAGGGAATGGAATCTGGACGCCTGTCAACAGGTAGATCTGGTTTACCCAGGCAAGATGGGACGGATTGCTGTCTATGCTTAAACCGATCAATTTGGCATTTAAGGCTTCAAATTGGTCATTGGCCTGAGCAAAAGCTACAAATTCGGTAGTGCAGACCGGAGTAAAATCGCCGGGATGAGAGAAAAGTATTACCCAGTGGCCTTTGTAGTCAGATAATTTTATGGGTCCAAATGTTGTCATTGCAGAAAAGTCTGGAGCTTTCATTCCAATGCTTACGTTCATATGTAATCCTTAATAGCTTTTTGTAATAATATATGGTGGTTATGGGAGAAATAGTTCTAGAAAATGATTAAATTGATAAAGTGGAGATATCTTAAAATATATGTTGGTATTCTATAAAATTCATGGTATAATATAATTCGATGCAATAACCTTCTCTAACATTCTGCTTTTCTGGTATTTATTTAGATTGTTCAACCTTAATTCCTTAATTATTTTATTCACTTAAACGTTCTATGGATTTAACATTTTTATTTATTTAATCTATTCATTTTAATCTTTTTTTATCTATCTTTTTTAATTAATTTCTTGTGTCTGATTTTCTTTATTATATTCCAAATACATGTAACAATTTTTGATTAATTGAATTAATCACATCTTTTGCAGTCTTATTTAATCCTGATACGGTATGAACTGAACTTAGTTCTGCTTAAATAAATAATAGAAAGGAGAAATGTTTATTTATTTGTATAGAAAGGAGGAGATTAGGAGATTTGCTGAATAAAACTGGCATTATGACTTAGATTTAATAACTAAATATTATTTATAAAATAAGATTGGTGGTATGAATGAAAAAGAGAAAATCACTGGCTATATTAAGTCTGCTTTTACCATTTTTATATATTCCAATTTTAAGCTATGGAGAATGTATACAAGATGATGTTAATCGAATTTATAACGAAAGCAAGGCAACTGAAAAGAATGGCTGGCAGCTAATAGCTGATAATTGGTATTACTTTAGTGAAAATGGCTATATTGACACAGGTTGGAAACATATTTCCGATAAATGGTATTTTTTTAGTCCGAATTCTGATGAAACAAGAGGAAAGATGCTGACTGGATGGCAGTGGATTGATGGAAAGTGCTATTTTCTTTCTCCAGCAGGAACGGAAAATTATCCGCATGGTTCAATGTATGAGAATGGTATGACTCCAGATGGATATATGGTCAATGAATCCGGCGCATGGGTTAACGAAGTAGGTGTCGTTGAAATTCCGGGGAAGGGGATACAGACGGTTGTAGAAAGGAAAACATTAGCAGGCAGAACCATATTTTCTGGTGGTTCAGGTGGCGGAGGATCTGGCGGAGGTGGTGGAAGCCGAGGTCACAGCAACTCAAACAATTCTAAGGATGAAAATAAAGGTGAAAAGCCTGATAGTAAGCCAGAACCTATAAGGCCAACTAATCCAGATGAAAGTGGTGGGAAGGAAGTCCCAGAGGTACCAGTTAAACAATACAAATATATCGTAAGGTATATGGATATTGCTGATAAAACAATTCTACACATTATGACTGGAACAGGGAATGAAGGAGAAACAATAGAACTGATCCAGCCGGACATTGAAGGATATACGATATCTAAAGGCCAGAAAGAAACCCTTTTATTAACCAGTGATCAGATCAACTTAAATATTTATTATGTGAAAGTTACCACAGCTTCCCCATCTGAGGCCAGAAAAATTGACTGGGACATAAAGTTTATTGAAGAAGGGAAGCCAGACAGGGAGATTTTAAAAGGGCAAAAGGGTAAGACTGAGGAAGGTAAGGAACTGTTTGTTAATTTTCCAGAAACAATTATGGGAAGTGATCAATATTACTACCATTCCCTGGTTCCAAGTCCATGGAGTGTTGTGGTAAATGGAAATGGTACCCAGAAATATTATATCGAATACCGGAAAGGTGATCGTTTACCGGAAATACCAGATTCAGAAGGAGATATGAAAGAAAGATTAAATTACTGGCTGGATGTTTCCGGTGAAGCAGTTCAATGCATTACAGGAGAAAGGCCATTAGTCGGACAGCTTATTAGTGAAAGCCAAGCGGAAGCAAATGAGAGACTTCTTAACCTGGTATCCATGGCAGATGGGGGGAGATCGGATAGAGGTTTATGTAATAGCAAAGGGATATACCCCAAATACTGCAATTATCAGCCAGAAGTTCCCCGCGGTCAAAAATGTATCTGAGCTTTCATTGGAAAAATTAACAATTTCTGATGAGACATATACCATTTTGCGGGTTGGGTTTGAGAAAACATATGATGAAAATACCTGCAATCACAGCTATAAAGTGATCGATCAGGTGGAACCTTCCTGCATGGATAACGGTTATGAGACCGTACAATGCTTAAAATGCAAAAGGGAGGAAACAGTGATATTACCTGCTATGGGACATATAGACATGGATCATGATGGAATCTGTGATGTTTGTTATCAAGCAGTACAGGAAACACCAGAAGCCATCCATTACAGTATGGGGGGATGTCCAGTACCGTACCATTGGAAACAAAACCTATCTATTCCGATGTATCGACGAGGATTATGAGGATTCTATAAACAACAGCCAGAAAGCAGCTTTGTTTCTATGTGACAGCGTGATCCGGTCCGACATTATGGGGACATCAAAAAAGCTCAATTTTGGAGATAACAATAACTATAAATATTCAAAGGTGAGAGAGTGGCTGCAGAACAATGCTTCAGATTCGCGATTTTTACATAATGCCTATATAGGAATTACCAGATCATACATAGGATCAACCGGAAGAGGAACATATGAGCAGCTAAAAGAGAGCAGCTTAATGGGTTATGATCGTCTATTTCAGTCTATGGAAGATAAAGTCTTTATTCTATCCATGGAAGAGGCGTTGAAGTATCGGGAGTATCTATGGAAGTTTAATGGCAGTGAAACAAATAATCCTGATTCCCAGATTTCTGCTTACTCAAAAGGCTATTATCTGCGGACTCCTCAAAATGGCGGTCTGGAAGATTTTTGGTACGGAGAAGGCATTTATGCGGTTAGCCTGATAGATGGTAATATACAGCCGGTGAATGTTTCGGAGACAAATATCGGGATCAGACCGGTTATGACGATTCCTCAGAAATAGGAGAGATTTATGAACATACTGTCGTTTATATTGTTTGGCTTTATCTGTGCATCCATTGTAGTTTTTATTTTTATTACAGTGTCCTGTGTGATAGTTACATGCTTAAGTAATAAAGATCAGGAGGATGAGGGGCAAATCCAATGGATTAAAGAATACAAAGATAAAAAATTAAGGGAGAAAGAAATATGAAAGGAAATATAAAAATAGTTATTTGCCATTTCCTTGCTACCATCATTGTAGTAATCACGGTTGGATATGCACAACCATTTTTTGCTTTAATGCAAGCCTTATGGATCAATGTATCAAAATGAGATTACTCCAAATGGATATCTGGTAGATGAAAATGGAGTTTGGAAAATTAAATAGGAGGAACAATGCGAAAAAAATTTGTGAGAGGGCTGGCATACATCATGTGTGCCACCCTGACAATTACCGCAGTACCGCTTTGGGCAGTATATGCGGAATCAGGGACAGAAGTTTCCGGTTTAAAAGTGTCCACGCCTTCTGATGCGAGCTGTGAGATAGAATCAGAGGTAGAAGAACCCGTTAATGAAGAGGACGTAGAAGAAGATCTGCCAGAAGTAGAACCCGAAGAGATCCTACCTGCAGACCCAGATCCGATTGAAATTCCGGCTACGGAACCGGTAAATATTGCTACACCATCTGAAGTAGTAGAACCTACTTTCACGGATGTTAAAAAAGCTTTAATACTTTCTTCTGTTCCTTCTTTCAGTTCCCTGGGAGATATCTGGGATTCCTGGTCTGGAAAGACCAGTTTTGAATTCCTTAGTGGGAGCCAGGGAGAGGGAACGGAAGAAAAGCCATACCTGATCAAAAACCGGGAGCAGCTTATGGGACTATCCGAGCTTACGGCCATGGGAATGATGGTGCCGGAGGCGGAGGGAGCCAAATATGCCGGAGATTATTCCGGATGTCACTTTGCCCTGGGTGCGAATATTGATCTTCAGGGAGTGGACTGGATTCCTATCGGCTTTTATCAAGACTCTTCTAAAAGACTGGGAAAGTTTCCCACACATTTAATGGTTTCTTTGATGGAAATGGAAAGTCCATTAAGAACTTAAAGCTGGCTTCCTTTGCCGGTTATAACAACGTAGGACTCTTTGGATCGGTATCCAATGCAAGCATCCATGACCTGACCATAATTCCAGATAGCAGATCCATAAAAGGAAATGACCGGACTGGTGTGGTGGCAGGGTATGCAGAAAACAGTGAAATCCGAAATGTAACCGTAAAAAATGCTGACATCAGATCCACTGGTATTTCCGGAGGAATTGCGGGAGAGATCAGTGGTACCGTCATTGAAAATGCCACCTGCGAAAAAGTCATGATTGATGCAAAAGGAGGAAGTGAAATTATTTATGCCGGTGGAATTGTCGGAGTTGCCTCCCAATTCCTCCATTGTGGACTGTGAGGTATCCACCGGAACAGGAACTACCGCAAGAATTCAGGGAACCGGATACATTGGTGGAATTGTAGGGTATCAGAATGCTTCAAATGTATTTAACACCTATGTAAGCGGAACCATTGGAGGTTATCACTCTATCGCAATCGGAGGAATTACAGGAAAGTATGCAGCCGGGAAAATAAAAGTGGCACGTTTTGCGGGAACCATTGGAAACTCCCAGCTTGGCTCCATGGCAAGAGAAGGAACCTTTATCGGAACCAGACAGGGAGCTGCAACTAATTACAACTACATAGAGGATGTGGCGTATCTGTTTGCTGATACGGAAAGTAAGATAAGCGCCAATGTCTGCGGTTCCGAGATTGAGGATGACAATGATTATACCTACGCTGCCCATATCGGTTACTGGCACACGGGAGATCTCTACTATACTCTGGTTCAGGGTGGAGTACAAAAGACTATATCGGATCAGTACTTTTATGAAGAACTGGAAAAAGGTATCCTGACCGTTCTTGATGAGGCGCCTGGAGATTATATCCTGGATCACTTTGCACCGGATTCTTTGGGCAGGCCCGTAAGAGGGTATCTATTAAATGTCAATCAGATTGATACCATAGCAAACGGCCAGAACTATTATGATATTGCCACCTTGGAAGTACGGGGAAGCTCTCAGTATTCAAGACCCATGGATAAAGAAAATCGGGGAGCCATTGCAGCCGGTACCGCAGTCACCGTGACAACGGTACCAAACAATACGGATACGGAAAAGTTTCAGATCGAAGGCGCTCCTTTCTATGTAAATAGCAAGGGTATCAAAAAAGAATAGTACCTATTCTGACAGCAGCCATGCCTATACCTTTACCATGCCAGAAGATAACATCACCCTTTCTGCTATTTATAAGAAAGTGGCAGTATCCGTAAAGGTAGTTCCGGAAAGTTATACCTTTGCCGTCATTCAGACCAGGGCTGGAAATCGGAAGAATCCGGTAATAACCACAGAGATTAAAAACAAGGAAGGAAAGCTGATCACCAGGTATATCAACGGTGTATTAGAAAAAAGGAACTGAAGTGCAGTCGGTAAACATCAAGGCTGTAATTGATGCCAACAATGACGTAGCAGACAACCGGGTGAAATGGAGCATTGATGATCCTCAGCTCATCACTCTTGCAAAGAACGATGATGAGGAAACTGACGGATACTCTTCACAGTCGGCAAGCCTGGCAGTCAATCTTTCCTCCTCCTTCTTTCAAACCATTATAGCGGATGCAGAAAAGAAACAGGCAGATGAAAACTTCCAATATAAGATTCCCAATACTATTTACGGCGCGGGGCATCAAAACGGAGGCGTTGCAGTTTTAACGGCACAGACCAGACCTTCTACTTCTTTTGAAGGAAAACCTTGTGCTGCCAACAGCCGGATCAATGTCACATTTCAGATCATTGACAATACCTTAGTAGCCACGGAAGGAGCAGTTCTTGATAAACAGGTGCTTACCTATACGGTGAAAAGGACTCTGACTGGGGATCGGATCAATCCACAGGAAACGGTTACAGTAACAGTTCCTCAGCCCTTAACGGCAACGTTTACTCCGGACTTCTTCTCTAAGGATGAAGTAGTATGGACCAGTTCCGATCCGGCAGTCGTGCAAGTTACGCAGGATAATGAGGCATACCGGGAAGCATCAGTTTCTGTTCTAAAGGATGCTGCCTGGATTCGTAACATCATAGCTACTGACAATGGAATCAAAAGCAATGATCCATATGCAAAAGTATCAGGAAGAGGAAGCCGGGCTGTAGTGATTACTGCTGATGGAAAAGACAAGCTGGGGAATAAAGCTTCTGCTGTCTGCCAGGTAACTATCAACTTTGTAACGGATGACCAGACCAGAGTAGTCCCGGAAGGAATTATCATGGATCAAACAGAACTATCCTATAATCTTGGCTATCAGATGGCTGGAGATATCCATTCACAGATTGCAGATAAGAAAGGATTTACTGCAAAGAAACTGTCTGCAACTGTTCTCCCGGATCTTGATGATACAACAGGACATAAACCTTATGACCGGACTGTAATCTGGACTTCCTCTGATCCGGAAGCGTTATCCGTTGATCAACAGGGAAATGTAATTCCAGTTGAAGGTGCTGCCTGGATCAATAAGGCATGTTACAAAACTCCATACCAGGGAGAAAAGAACGTGGTGATTACGGCCACCACAAGAGATGGAAAGAAAGCAGCCTCCTGTCTGGTGAAACTTTCATTCCAGGCAGAATGCCTGGAAGCAGATCGAAATAGTGAGACTTTTGATCTGGCACTAACCAAAACAGGAAGAAGAAATAATCCTACTTATACCTGGAGTGGTATGGAAGCCAAGAAATTTTCTGCTTCTGTTTATTCAGAAAATAATGGGAAGAAAATCCAGTGGCGGTCCTCTGATTCAGGAATCCTTTCCGTAGATTCAGAAGGAAATGTAAAGGCTGTGGTAATTAATGAAACAGGAAGTAATTGCTGGCTGGATCAATGAGATACTGGGAAAATCACAGTACTCTGGAAGCACAAACGCTATTGTATATGCAGAAAGTAGTGATGGAAAGCTTTCTGATCCAATCCAGGTAAAGTTAAACTTAAAAGTCATTGATAATACCACTTCTGGAGGCAGCTCCGGAGGAGGAGGAGGTGGTGGTGGAAGCCGATCCGTAGGAGTAACGGCTGCAGGAAATATCAAAGGACCGGCAGCACCCTCTGGAGCAATCACCGGCACCTGGACACAGGCTGGTAATGGAAAATGGATCTTCGCTTCCGACCGGACCTTTACCGATGAATGGGCCTATATCAGTAATCCATTTGCAACGGGAAATCAGGAAAAGGCATCCTGGTTCCGGTTTGACAAAGATGGCTTTATGGTGACTGGTTGGCAAACATATGCCGATGGGAATATCTTTTACTTAAAGACGGCTACCGATGGAACCCAGGGCCAGATGCTTACTGGTTGGCAAAACATTGAAGGAGCCTGGTACTATTTTAATACTGTTTCCGATGGAACAAAAGGAAAGCTACTGATTAATACCATTACACCTGATGGATATATAGTAAATGAGAAGGGACAGTGGATATCATCATGATGAAGAAATGTGTATTAGCAATAACTATTATTGTGATAACTGTTATTGTCTGTGTTGTTTCATTATTTACTTTTTTCTTTTTTGTAGTAAGAAAATCATATGTCAGCTAATGACATTGAGTGTTTCAAAAAAACCAAGTTTGACATCACTTATAAATTGAAAAAAATCGTACAATGACAACCAAATATGTTAACCGATAAGCAGATGAGGCTTGGGAAGATTTACTATATTGGCAAACCCAAAATAGAAAAACTCTTAAGCGAATCACTCTTTTAATACAGGATATTGATAGGAATGGTTATTCAGGTATTGGTAAGCCTGAGCCTTTAAAAGAAAATATGCAGGGATATTGGAGCCGCAGAATTGATGAAGTAAATCGGCTAGTTTATCGTATTACTGGTGGCAAGATTGAAATTATTCAATGCTGAACTCATTATAAAAATATGCCCTAAAAGTTTGATTGACGTTTTTATGCTTTCTATTCGCACATCACGGATCAAACATTAATTGTAATACTTCCCGCCTGGTTAAATGTCGTTGTTATTAAATCCCAATTACTCATTTATAGATAAACGAGCAGAACTTAGTTCTGTTCATTAAAGAATAAGAATTTGGAGTATAGTCTTATTTGGATAATAGGAAACAAATAGAAAGAGAACACCACTTTGTAATAAAGTATTTAGCTGTGAGCTAATACAAACAAAAGTTTGGTGTTCTCTATTATTAACAGTATGCAAAATTATAGTAAAAATGAATTAACAGATTTGAAAAACTTGAAGATTATTTTGCGCATTGCTGAATATTCCAGCAGCTTGATTAGTGGGTTAATCTATGTTATCATCAAGTATGTGATAGGAGGGGGATGTATGAAAAAGAATTTATTAGTGGCAGCAATGTCAGCCATGTTAGTGATTGGAACAGCAATATCATCATTTGCGGATACGTATGATCCGCAATATCCTTTAAAAGGCTATATGGAACCATGGCTTATAAATAGCCCGGTGACGGGAGAGACTGCTTGGAAGAGTGATCCTCATAATTTCATCAATGAGTCTGTTGGCCCTATGCAGTATGCTCTTGATCTTGCGATTGCAAATAAAGATCCTCTTTCTCTTAGCTATTTTAGAGCAAGGGAATTGGCGGCTATTGCAAAGTTGACAGATTATCCAACTAAGGGATTGGAAAGTGTGGATCAGGAAAAACTAGAACGACTTACTACGGAACTCCGTGACTTCTTAAACAGCTTTGATTGGAAAAATGCTTCTGATTATGAAAAGGCAGTACAGATTGCAAAAAGAATCACGAAAGCAGATTACTTGGATCAGGAAGGAACCCAGTATGCTTATAGTTGCCTGGTTGATGGAAAAGCAAATTGCAGTGGATATACTGGCGCAGCACGTTTGCTTGCAGCATGTGTAGGTTTGCCTATAGATGAACTTGGCTCTGTAAGCCACACTTATCCAGTGTTTTTAGTTGATAACATTTGGCTGTCTTATGAGCCATCAAATAAAGATGATTACTTTAATGTTGCAGAAGTTTATACCCCGGCATTTTATTTAGTAGGTGAACCACATTTAACCCCGTTAGGAGAGTACTGTAAAGCAACTGGTTACCAAGTTCCTACAACTGTAGAAGGAAGGTTTCCGAACATATCCTATGGTATCATTTATGGAAAGCAGGCACCATTTATAAAATTTAATTAAATATTGAATATTTCATATTAAAGAAAGCTATCGGTTAAATTTAATCGGTAGCTTTTTTGCGTTCAAAATTAAGTGTAATAGATAGAAATAAGGAGAATCAATGATTAGATACTGGAAGAAAGGTACTAAACTAAATCAAAGAATTGCAGCATTGCTTGCAATCGTCTTATTGCTAACGCCTGTATTTACTTACTTACCACCTAGTATGTTTGATTCCTGGGGGTTTGGACTGGTGTTTGTCAGTTCTGGTCAGGCAGGGCATCCATATCTGAAAGGGAAAGCTCCTGGCAGTGAAACAGAAACCTATTTCTTTTGCATGAATAAAGGAGCATCTGCTCATAGCAATTATGACTATTCCAAGGTGAATGCTGATATTGATTATAATAAAGGAACTGTTGAGCAGAAACGGATGTTTTGGGCCTATATTGGTGCATTTGGAAGTTATGATGGAAAGACAGATTTTAATCGGTTTGGACGTATTACTCCAGAAGAGGGAAGAGAAATTGCATGGACCAAAGGAAAAAGTAGCGGTGGATCAGCCTGGATCGAAAACATGGCCAATGATGGATTCATGTCATTGGAGAACGTACCGGAAGGCTGTAAAAGCCCAATGGATATCCTTAACCTTATCAGTAAACACAATACCTATGGACAGGCCATGTATATCAACGATCTAAGAAGTGGTCCCGGTCAAATAGATACAAAAAAGCTGTATGAATTAACAGGTCTTAAAGATTGGGAAACCTTTGTAAAGTATTGCAGGATTGATCCGGTAACTTCAGGAATGGTCATTAATACAGAAGGACAGAACCTTTCCTGGAGTTTCCCCAATGCACCGGCTGGTCAGAAATTAACGGAAGCAGTGATGAAGATCAGTTATGATCCAACTGTTTTTAGAGTATTAGAAGTCACAGGAAGCTTGGAGTATTTCCAGTGTAATGTACCAGGTTCCCAGCAGTTATACCGGGCAAAAGGAAATGTGAAAGAAAAAACATGTGATTTTTTTCTAACTACAAAATATAGCACAAATGCTCCCACTCCGACTCCGGGAGATGGAGAAGTGTCATTAAAAGTATACCAGCACAATGAAACTTTTCAATCCAATTACCAAGTTGATCTGGAAAAAAAGGATTATGAAACGGGTAATCCCTTACAGGGTTCCACATGGCAGGCATTGGAACAATTTGATGATAGTCAATTAAGCGACGATGAAACTGATGGTGGAATCATTGAAGATAACATGAGAGAAAAACCCACAACGTGGCAGGACTGGCTGGTGTTTGATGATGATCTGGTTACAGATGCCAGTGGGCATATTTCTCATAAAGATACCCGTTATTACGATTTTAGTCATGCTTATTGCAATGGCCATCCAATTCCTCCGGAACCGGAAATAGATGAATCTGAAGAGGGAGAAGGCGAAGAAGGGGAAGGAAGCGATGAAGCGGACGAAGCTGAAGAAGAGTATGAAAGACTCATGGAGGAGTGGCAGGCAGGGGTAGATGCTTGTGAAGCCCGTGCTGCAGCCAGTGGGGGAACCTTTCATCATTGGGAATGTAGAAGTGAGGATGAACCATCTGAAGATGAGGCATTTGAAGCGTCAGGCTGTAAGGCAGCCAGAGATGCAGCATATGAAACTTTCATCAATCTTGAATATGATTATACCTTTAGGGAAACAAAACCAAGAGATGGTTATATCATTCATGATCCGGGTCATCCGGATGATGTTCCGATAGAAATTATCACAACAGCTGCTTCAGAAGCCGAAAGATTTGCAAAGAGGAAAAGTTCCAGTAATTCAGATGTTAGAGTCACCGGATATGTGCGCAATATGACGAAAGGCAGCTCGGATAACGGTGATTTCCAAGGTTTTGCGGTTCAGAGTTTAGCAGATAGGGCAGATTTTGAGTCAGAGGATCTTGACCTTATCAGTGAGAACAAAATGTTACTTTCCGGCGGTAGTGATTATGTAGCAAGTCCTTCCGGAAGTTCTGAAGATCCGGAACAAAGCGGAGATTTAATCCTGAAAGAAACCTATGATCTACCGCTTGGAGAAAAAATTATTAATAAGTTACTTAAATTTATTGGGCTTCCTACAGCTTTTGCGGAAGAGAAGGAAATAACCGTAAAGCTGGTTGCAAAAGATGATGAAGAGTTATTTGAAGACGAATTAGAGGAATATGAATTTGAAGAGAATGAGGATGATGAATTTCTGGATGATTCCATAGATTATGATGAATCAAACCCCCTCACAGGCGCAAAAGAACTTTATTAATTATTCATTGAGATCTAGCCTGGCCACTGATTCGGAAGCCTCTATATCTGAAGAAAAAAGAGCCACAAGGAAAATCAATTTATTTGCTACTGAAGACACGGATGAAGAGCCAGTTATGACAACAGCTCTTAGTTTAAAGGCTCTTAGTGGTGATTTTGAAGTGGGAGAGATAGACAGTCAGCCAGAAGTGGACAAAGGACCAGGTAATCATACCGCTCATACCTTTAAAGTGTACGATCATCGTGTACCTGGACAGGTTCATTTTAATAAAAGAGACATGGAACTAAAGGCAGGAGAATCCGAAAACTATGATTCCTTTGGAGATACCCAGGGGGATGCCACATTAGAAGGCGCTGTATACGGTTTGTTTGCAGCCGATGATATTTACGGTCCAGACACCCAAAGAGATGAGAATGGAAATGTCTCCTCCGGTATTGGCGTGGTATTTGATGCAAATGATCTTGTTGCTGTTGCAACAACAGATAAAAATGGGGAGGGATCCTTCTTAACGATAACGGAAAAACCTCACAGCCTCTACAATTATAAGACTGGAAGAATTGAATACACTGGAAAGAACTATCCGGAAAATCTGTATATGAAAGATGGATATGAAAAGGCACAGCCACAAGAAGAGAGGGGGACGTATATACAGAAACAATAAATATATGAATGGTGATAGCTGGATCGGAAGACCTCTGATTCTTGGTAACTATTATATTAAAGAGCTTACCCGCTCCGAAGGATACGAACTTTCTATCACAGGAAAAGATAAGAAGGTTACAAATGCTGTGACAGGTATCCGCGAAACCTATGGTGAGACCGCTGATTCTAGAACGGCCCCGCTGGGATCCGCCTGGATCACAAAGCAGCTTTATCATGCAGTTACCTTTCCAGAGGGAAATGCCGCATATGGAAATAAGGAAAACTTACTTCTTCTTGAAACAAAATCAAAGGATGCCACCAATGGTTATAATGTAGTGCTTGATGGAATCCCGGAGGGGGCAGATATCTACATAAACAATGTTACATTAAAGCCGGTAGTAATCCAGCAGGTGGATGGAGGAAAGTGGGTTGATGCAAAGGAAGCCCCTTATTATCTGGCGGCAGAATCTCAATCTGTTTATAAGCGTGATATCAACGGAAATATGATTGAAAAGTCTGGAGTAACTGCGACTGTAAAGGTACCTTATGAAGCAACTGGAATTGAGGCAGATAAACTTCCGACAGAAGGTACTGCGGTTGCCAGTGATCCGGTAAAGTTTGCCAGTGCATTTACCAATGCAGAAAGCAACGTAAAGTATGTGAAAGCCGAACTGGAGCAGATGATGCGTGATTCACTACAGATGGAAACTCCGAAAGATGGTGATTATTCCACAATTAATACTCCGGTCTATGATGAAAAGCGGACGGTGAATGGAAAAAACGTCTACGGAAAACCAGAAATCGTTCTTGAAATTGAAAATGTCACAACCAATAAGTCACTCATTGAATCTATTTTAAATTATTACATCAACGAAAAGGTATTTACTTATGGGGGGCTTCAAAAAATAGAATACAGTGGCGGAAAAGCAATTGTGACAATTGTTGTTGGCATGACTCCGGCCAGGACTTTACTGTATCAGACAAATTCCAGTGGTGATGTGGTAGCCACTTACTTAACAAAACTGAATACAACCTATGGAAGATATGTCATAAGAAAATACACAGGAGATGAGTTAAATGCCGCAAAGGTGGAGGATACAGGCAAATACATAATCAATGTAACGCCAGATTTTGAAGTCAGTGACGATGGAATTCCGACAGACAAAACAATTTATCCAACGGATAGTGAGAGATACCTTCATTATGCTGCAGGTGAAACCCTTTACGATTACTGGTACTTAAATGGTGATACATATTTTGGCCATGCTCCTGTAACCAGAAAAGTCTGGGAGCCGAATTACAAGGAAGTTATTGTAAATGAGGAGAATGTAAGTTCCTCAAAGATTCCCAAGGTCAGCTCCATGGAAGAAGTGACTGACCAGACTGGCAGCACTTATTACTACTATGATCAGGTTGCAAAGCAGTATACCATCCATGTTGGCTCAAACGATATGGATCTTAGCGGCGTAAAATCCGGAAACTTTACCATAGCGCTTAATAATGGAAAACGTGAAGTAACCAATGAAGATATAAACAGGATCGGCCCCAATAATGTTTGGGGGTATGCAGCTGGATCCAGCATATCCAATGCAGAATATGTTATTCGAGTTTCCGGTGCAGGAGCTGGAGCATTTACTTCCGCAAACTTTGACAATAACAAAACTTTCATAAAGAATCAGCGATTGATCAGCAATGGTTATCACGACTTGAATGAGGATGGAAACACAAGAGAAACACCGACTCCGATTCAGGAACGTATTATTGGGCAGCAAATTAAAGTCACTAAGACCATAGATGAAAAATCATATGAAAATACCAACACCTATGGCGCAGCTCATGAGGACTGGTTTACCAGAACATTTGGCGGGCATTTTGGAAGGAATACGGCGGCTAGGAAGATGGACAACTTCCGGTTTAAGGTGTACTTAAAATCGAACCTGGAACGCTTGCACCGAGACAACGATGGGAATGTAACATGGCAGGACCGGTTAGGAAATGAAATAAATGTAACTGACCAAAATGAGAGATTTCCAGCCCTGGTAAATAAGGTTTATACGAAAGTCCAGCACATTACCTCGCCTTTATACAAGAATTCAGAAGATGCAGTTGTAAGCAACGATTCCTTATACAGCTATACAAATGGTTTCATAAATGAGAGCCAGAATAACGGCTATACTTCCCTACTGGAAACCATATCTGTAATGGCTGATAACGGTAGTGAAGCAAGAAATATCTCTGTTTATAATTACGAAAAGTTTTTTGATGCCATAAATGTGGCCAATGCGGATAAATGGGATCATACAGAAAACAGCAGCACATCCTTTAAGCCCTTTGCTCTAATAAAAAAGTTCCTGTTTGGAACAGGAGGGGCAGAAAATCAATATCCAGCGGGCCATAACAATGCAGAGATTAAGAATAATATCAACACCTCAGAGACAGCATTAGATAATGCCCTCCGCTCAGACAACGTCCGCCAGTTTGCAATTACCTGGTATCTGGATGATGAAGTCGCAAAACTGGTGAAAAAGAATCAGTCTGAGGAAGCGGTAAGCGCTGCAGGGAAAAGTGTGTATTCCGATGAAGTTTATGACATAGCCCTTTCAGAAGCAATAAGAAAGGCAGAAAACTATTTAAAACCGTTCTTTTCATATGACCTAGACCAGATTTATTCCATTGAATGGGACAGTACACAGGAGGGAGGGGCAGATAAGGATCTAACGACACTTTCTGCAGATACATTATTTGGTGATACTGCAGGAAACAGTGACGGTTATTATTTTGCCACATCAAAATATCTGCCGTACGGAACCTACGTGGTGGCAGAACAGCAGCCAAAATACAGTAACCTGGGAGATTTAAAGAACAAGCATTACCAGATTGACAAGCCAAGAGAAGTCTCGCTCCCCTCTGTCTATGCAGACTATGATGGCTCCCAGGCTACTCCCGGAAGTAACTAATAATTATTACAATTATTCTGCCGGCTCAACACAGCCTGATATGGAGAGTAAGTACAAGATCCGCTTCAATGAGGAAAGTGTAAACATAATCAAGGGCAGAAATGCAGATGGGGACTTTGAAGTTTACAAATACGGCATGGACATTGACAACATCAGAAATGGCATAACTGGAACTGGATCAGGTGATTATTTTGCCCTGAGCCAGAACGGATTCAAGCCCTATAAAAACTATTACAACGAGCAGGATAACAGGATAAGTGGATATGTTCCCTATTATCTGTCAGAGGGTTTGAGTGGCAGAGATGCGGTATCAAAATATTACCGGTTCAGCTCCGTTGCAGAAAACAAAGGTATGGCAAATGATGTCCCATTCCCTGGACAGTACAAAGATAATGTAGCGACCATGCAGGGCGCGCAGATTGCCTATGATGGAAACTATGCACCTATGCTTGTACCGTGGACGGTAGTGGCCTCTGACAATGCAGTTACAGAGGTGGCAGACAGCTCCCTTTCTCCAAATGGGGAGAGTTCGTACAAAGGGTTTGGTTATACAAAGTTTAATAACAGGTTTTATAAAGCAAGGCTTAGAATTGAAAAATTAGATTCAGAAACAGGAGAAAATATCCTTCACGATGGTGCCTTGTTTGCATTGTATGCAGCGTCCAGGGAGGACGGGGCAAACACAGACGGAAAGGTAAAGTTCTATGAAACAGATACCTGGATCGAAGGCTCTAAGGAATTTTTAGAAGCAATGGGAGCTGCCGGGATCGTTCAATCAGGTGAGACCTACAGCGGATTGGTTCCAGCCGGCACCCCGATCTGTGAGGAAGGAGAACAGGTATTTCTTTCTGATAAAGAAGGAAGAAGAACCGGCCAGTTTGAAGCCTTTACAACAATGAGGTATGGGGTACAGGCTCAGGAAGGGAATCTGTCCATTACCTCCTATCAGGATCAGAATACTGGATATCTTGTTACACCCCAGCCGTTAGGTGCCGGGACCTATGTTTTATGTGAAATCAAGGCACCTGCAGGCTATGTAAGAACAAAGCCGGTAGCCATTGAGATCTATTCCGATCAGACCACCTATTACCAGGACGGAAAGCGGGATGAAAGAGTGGCTGCAGCCATTTATGAAAATAAAGTATTAGATGAGGATACCGCAAGGATCTATGTGGGAAATACCCCGATTCGTTTAGAAGTATCTAAAATCAAAGATGCTGCTAAAACCGTTACCTATCAGACCGAAACCAGAGTGGAAGGAACGGAACTGGAATTAAAGCAGAGATACGGGGCGGAAAACCTGGAGTTTGGCTATAAAAAACGGAACCTACTTAGGATATGCCTGGTTTAAAGGAACCTTAGAATCTCTTCAGGCAAGAAAAAAAGCGGGCGAGAACGTCGAGCCAGTTTACTTAAATGGTGTATTTGCCGGATATGGTCTGGTATCCAGACCTCTGGATACTGCAGATGATAAGAACCGTTACGCAGCTGGGGCAAAAATGGCACTCTACGATGCCGTTGAGGTCAAAGAAAACGGAGACAGTGGAGATTACGGATATGACGGCGTGGAAGTGGTGAGAGACCGGAACAATAACGTCCAGTCCATCAAAGTGAAAAAAGGATATGCTGGAAGTACCGTAGAATTTATTAATAAGCAGGATCAGGCTGGAAGTCTATCCGGAGAAACAGGGGAAGGTACCTGGACGTATGAGACCATAGACCGGGAGGATACCGACATTCTCTTTTATTCCCTGGCAGATCTTACGGTCACAGATACCGGAGTAGATGGAGCCGTTTACGGTTATGACAGAAACAGCAATAAAGTATCTGTAAAAAACCGGGAATCTATCTTTGTGTTAAAGGCAGGAAAACCAGTCTTTGAGCTTGAAGGAGGAGATTTAACCAAGGTTCGCTATACAAAAGCAGACAAGCTCCTGACACTACCTTCTGAAACAACACTCTATCACCTGGATCCGGAAGGAAACCGGGATGCATACGTCAACCCGACCACAGGAATGGCTTACACCAAAGAGGGAAATAAGCTCCTGGTATGGCCGGTAAAGATTTCACAAAATAAGACAGGGGCTATCATTGCCAGGGAAAAGATTAAAACCTACCGGATTGCGACTGTGAATGCAGATACCAATCAGGAGTACACAACCGGGACGTACAAGGGCAAAACCTTTCAAAAGAGCATGAACCCGGTTCTAAATGGTCATGGACTGCCGGAGTATTACCAAAAGTCAGAGGAAACCTATAAAAAGGGTGATCCCATTTACGATATTGACGGGGATTATGTGCGCTACAAATACGATGATTTACTGGAAGCTTATAACCGGGCGGCTTACCGGATTAATGATCATTCCGGAAGAGATGCCATAGGTTCCGAAGAGGATATCAAAGACGATCCGAGTCTCTACCATCGTCAAGGGGAAGCCTGGGTAATGGAAAACACTTGGACCACTGGAGAAAAGTATCCGAACGATCCTTTCCAAACGGTTATGACGGTAGGACAGGCAGATATGTTGAAACGTGTGATTCCAGGGACTTATATCATGGAAGAGGTAAAGTCTCCTTCCGGCTATCAGAAAGGGTTTCCACAAGGGATTACCGTAGAAGAAACAAAAGAAGTACAAGCATCCGGCATGGAAGATCCAAAGATTAAGGTGGAAATAACAAAGACTGATGCAGCCAGCCAATACCGGATACCAGTTATGAGTGATTACCAGGAAGGCCTTGTAGTGACGGAACCTAAAGGCGCTTACAGCTATCAACAGATCACAGGTGCGCACCTGGCACTTTACAAGGCTAAGAGAGTTTACACCACAGACAGTAACACCTATCCCAAAGGTTATTACCTGGTGAAGGCAGATGATAAACCGGCTGAGTGGACCGTAGAGAGCACCGCAGACAATGCGCCGGCACGGATAGTAGCAGATTGGATCACCGATGGAAAAGCCAAGTATTTTGAAGGTATTCCGGCTAGAGATTACATCTTAGAAGAATCCGAAGCAGCAAACGGGTATGTAAGAACGTCTATGGAGATTACGGTAAAAGCGGCCGGTGATGTTCAGACTATCAACGTAACTAATGACCATACGAAACTGGAGGTTTATAAGTATTACTTAGACAGCAGGGAATAAAAACACTCCTGCCAAATGATCATGCGGCTGGGCTGGCCTTATACGAAGCAAAGACAGACCAAGACGGAACTATTCTAACGGAAGGAGGAAAGCCCCAGTACGATGAGTCAAAGAAAGTAGATCAGTGGACTACAGATGATTTAACGGAATACACGGAGCTGACGTTAAAGAGTAATAAGTTTGCGGATCGCATAAAAGGTTTCCTGGGTCTTACCAATAACAAATCCAGCTTTTTGACAGATTTTGAAGCTGCTTACCGGAAAAAAGGAGAAAGTCTCACCTATCTAACCTGGTACACCAAAGACGGAGAACGGAGAGCAGAACGGACGGAGAGCATACCAACTGAAAAGGGGAGAGAACATTACGCAGATCTGGGCCACCGATACTGGAGCAGCGATCCGGATCACCATTTACCGAAACGTGACTAACGGTTCCCTTGACTCCGATGGAAAGCTGCCACTTAACTTTGAATACCAGTTTAACTTTAAGGAAAATAACGGCATAAAATCCTATGATACTTTAGAGGGGCTGCACCGACTGGATTATCTGCCTCTGAATGCAGAAAAGGACGGGAAGATGATCGGCTCCTATGTACTGGTAGAAGAAAAGGTCCCGGACGGATTTGAACCGGCTGATCCAAAAGCAATTGTTCTTACAGAAACCGGAAATGTGCAGCGAGTGAGCTTACAAAATGAAGAGAAGTTCATCAACGTCTTAAAGGTTGTTACAGACGGAACAAACCAGTATGCAACTGAAGGGGCAGAACTTGCCCTATACCGGGCCGATGAAGCCGGGAACTTTATTAAGGATGAGGCTCATTTTATTGAAAACTGGATCTCAGGATCAGACGGACGCTACACCAAAGAAGACCAGTTCAATGACAAAATCATAGAAGGGTTCCAAGTGGGAGATTTAAAGCCTCACCGGATCAGCAAGGTTGCATACGGAACGTATTACATTACTGAAATCACCCCACCTGCTTATATGCAGAAAGCAGATCCGGTGAAAATAGAAGTAGGAGCAGAAAAGATTCCGGTTTACCGGATTACAAATCAACCGACCATTGGAACTCTGGAAATCAATAAAAAAGGCTTCCGATACCAATGAAGGTTTAGAAAATGCCCGGTTCAAAGTAATCAATAAGGATACGGGTGTTGTCTGGTACATGACAACCGGCACCGAAGGAAGCGCCGTTTTAAAAGGACTTCCAGTCGGAGAAGTTCAGACAAATGGAACAATAAAAGCTTATACCTATACCGTGGAAGAAATTTCTCCTCCTGATTTTTATCAGATTGCCGAGAACATCAAGAAATTCCAATTTGACGGTACGAAAAACGCCAGTGAAGTACTTTATCATTATGAGATTTATAATGACCCCACAAAGATCCTTTTTAAGAAAACAGACTTTGAAACTGGCATGGCAGTGGAAGGAGCGGAGATTGCTGTTTACAAGGCGGTAGCGGCGAACGGCAAATATGAAAAGAACGGAGAAGCCATAGCAACAGCCGTTTCCGAATCAAATGGTTTTACCCTGACAAAGAAGCTATCAGCAGGACAGGTTTATATCATGGAGGAGTTAAAGGCTCCAGCCGGATACGTTCTTTCAGCACCAGTGATCTTTACCATAAATCATTCAGGAACAGGAATTTTAAATGTATCCAATGATTTCAGCGTTTTAAAATTGGCTAGTGAGAACGGCACCATAGAAGCCCTTACCATAACCGGAAGAGTTCCAGTAAAAAAACCTACCTTATCTTAAAGGATTTAGACACGGGGATAGAGTTACCAGCCTTCATGGGAACAGGAAGCAGCCTTAGCTTGACTGCTAATGACGGGATCACGGACGGGCATTTATATCAGATTACCGAATATACCAGGTATTCAGACGGCCAGACAGAAAAATCCGGAAAAGAAACCAGACGGATCTATCTTGATGAACAGGGAGCCTACTCGCTGTCTTCCAGAACTTATTTAGAGACCAGGCAGGAACTGACCGACTCTGAGGGAAATGTACTGGCAGACTGGATCGTCAGTGATGATACCCACGATTACACCATAACCAATCCGGTTATGAAAGAAAGCCCGATCGCCAAGGTGATAAGCAGCGTTGGGGCAGATCACAATGCAGTAAAGACAGGAAACGTTATGAAATACACAATTACATATACCAATCCATACAGTTACCCGGCAGATATAAAGGTAAAAGTTGTGCTCTCACAAGGACTTGCTTATCTACGATCTACCTCATATGGAGTAGAATTAAACGGAGCCGTAACCTGGAATCTTTCCGATGTAGCCGCCCATGAAAGCGGAAATGTGGATGTGGTGGTCGTGGTTCGTGGTAAAACAGGAACGGAAGTGAAAGCAAACTTTATTACGTCAGTCGGAGCGGTCACAAAAACCACCAGTCTGTGGAACCCAATTGTTCCGGACGGTTCGGTGAGTATTATCAATAAGCTGACGGGAACCGGACAGAGCCAGACAGATCCATTCACCTACCATGTGAAATTCACAGATCGAGCAGGAATGGTCCTAATTGGCTACCAGGCATTCACTGGCTCTGAAACAGGAAGAATCAAGGGCGAGGGAGACATTACCCTTACCGGAGATGGATTTATTACCTTTTCCGGTCTGCCCTATGGAACCAGATATGAAATCACCAAAGTGGGAACAGATGGATATGAACCGGGAGAAAAGATCGTGACCGGAGAAATCAAGAAAAACTTCCAAAGTGAAGTGCTTGAAAGCAATCGAAATGACGAAGCGATCCGGGAAATTCTGACAGCCGGAGGAAGCTATAATCTTATGGAGACAACCTCTTACAGCGATGGGAACAGCCTGATAAGCGGTGTGTACCGATTTAAAGTAAACGCTTTAGGAAAGGTTGATAACGTTGATATGGAAGACCGGACGGTGCAGCTGTATTTCTCCAAGATTGACAGGGATACTGGTAAGGATCTTACTGGAGGTAGCTATCAGCTGATTGATGCAGAGACTAATGAGCTGATTTATGAATTTACGAAGGAAGGAGGTAGAGTACACATCTCAGCGGAACTTGTAACACCCGGTAAAGAATATATTTTTAAAGAGATCATTTCTCCGGATGGATATGCTTACGAAAAAGATATCAGATTTACTGCAGAAATCAGTGGAATTTCTGAGACCATTATCATGGAGGATCAGAAGACAGAAGTGATTATTTTAAAAATGGATGCAGAATCATCAGCACTTTTAAGTGGTGGGCGGTTCGCTATCAGGGAAAAGGATACTGGTTTATTAATCAAAGAATTTACATCAACAGGAGAACCAGTTATTTTTACAGGGCTTTTAATCGCGGGCAGAACCTATGAACTTTCTGAAGAAGAGCCCCCTGCCGGATACGCCTACAGTGAGAGTGTAACATTTACTGTACCAAAAGAAGCGGAAACAATAACCGTCACTATGAAAGATCAAAAAACGGAAATAGAGATTCAAAAACTAGCCAAGCCTCTGACTGAGAGTACTCCTTCCGAAGCAATACATCCATTATCCGGAAGCACGCTTCAGATCTTAAATGAGGACAAAACAGCTGCAAAGGCGATTTGTGATGGAAATGGTATAACAGCCGGCGAGAACTTAATTTTCACAACAGGAAGCCAATTCGAAGTAATAAAAGGGCAACTGATTGCCGGAAAAAGCTACTGGCTTCATGAAGTGAGACCCGCAGACGGCTATGCCTATGCAAAAGATGTGGCATTTACAATGAGTTTAAATGGACAAAGGAATACAGTGGTTATGATTGATGATCCGACCCATGTAATCCTTTCTAAAAAGGCGATTACGGGCAACAAAGAACTTCCTGGAAATCGTCTGAGTGTAATAGATAATGAAAGAAATCAGATAGAACAGTGGATATCTGGGGAGCAGCCTCATGAAATCTTAGGAAAACTAATAGCTGGAGAAACTTACCACTTTATAGAAGAAAAGCCAGTAGACGGGTATGCCTATGCAAAAGATATACCCTTTACTGTCAGTAAGACTGGAAGCATTGACCAGGTGGTAATGAGTAATGATACAACCAGAGTCTGCATCAGAAAAGTAGATTCATCTGGTCGGATTTTAAAAGGAGCCACTTTACAGATATTGGATCAGCAAAAAAACGTAGCTGTTTCAGACTTTGTATCAACAGATGAACCGATAGATATTATAGGTGAATTAGTAGCAGGAAGAACTTATTATCTTCATGAGGTAAATGCCCCAGCTGGTTACCTTCTATCCTCTGATATAGCCTTTACTGCACCCAAAGACCCAACGATTGGAGGTTACTATGACCGATCCCAGCCAGCAAAGTCCAGGCTCGGATAAAATGTATCTCTTCAAAACTGATGCGGCAACAGGACAGGGGATTAAAGGAGTGAAATTTACTATTTACCGCCCTAACGGAAGCTTATATCTGACTGTGAATACTGGTGAAGATGGATACGCAGAATTTGATATGCCGGAAAATGGAACCTATACTTACAAAGAGACAAAGTCAGCTCCTGGATACCTTGCAACAGATCATACTTACACCTTCACCATTAAAAATGGTGAGGTAGCAGAAAACAGTATCGTATCAGTTGTTAATTACCGTTCTCCGGAAGTGATAATCCAAAAGGCAGATGCCGAAACAATGGAAAAATTAGCAGGAGCTGAACTGGAGATCAGAGGTGAAGCTGGAGAGCCGGTATTTAAAGGAATAACAGATAAAAAATGGAATCATTTCATTCCAACCGATCCGTTCTGGTCAATACACGATTCATGAACTAAAAGCTCCGGTAGGGTATAGAAAGATTGATTCCTTTCTGACTATTTGTATAACAGACGACGGAACCGTAAAAGGAGAACTTACAATGTTTAACAGTCCGGAGCGTAGAAATAGAAAAGGCATAATAACAGCTAAATATCAATCAAACTTAAATGGTCTTGGAATTATCAGCCATAGAGGAACAGGGTTTTGGAACTGGCTAAGTAAACTACCTGGGACAGGCGATGCAGGTCTTGGAAGTGGGACAATATTGAGTCTGGGTCTGTTGATTCTTGTATGTGGAATTATTATCTTGAGAAGAAAAAACAAGTAAGGCGAAATACAAGTATACTATAGTTAACGTATCCAATTTTCCTCGATTCCTGTAACAATCCCAGACTTTATTTAATATATGATAATTATATGAATATAAGTGGGAGTAAACTAGAATGAATTGTTACCCGTATTTAGGCTATAGGGAGGTCTGTGAGCAGATTTCGGTACAATTTCCGCCACAGCACCAGCCAATCCAGCCTGGCTTAGAGACATTAATGGATCCTAAACCCATCTTTGACAATCCCAATTACATTGGGACAGGAAAATTAAAGAATAAAATTGCATTGATTACAGGAGGAGATAGTGGGATTGGAAGAGCGGTATCTCTGGCATTTGCAAAAGAGGGCGCAGATATATGTATAATTTACTTTAACGAACATGAGGATGCCCAGATAACAAAATGCTACGTGGAAAAACAAGGCAGCAGGTGCCTGTTGATTTCAGGGGATATACGGGATGAAACATTTTGTAATGAAGCGGTCTCTCAAACGGTATCGTTTTTTGGCGGAATAGATATTCTTGTAAACAATGCAGGCGTACAGTTTCCTCAAACAGGAATTGAAAACATATCTGCAGAACAAATGAGGCTTACATTTGAAGTCAACTTTTATGGTTTGTTCATAATGACGAAATTAGTACGGCCTTATTTAAAATGCGGGAGTTCCATTATTAATACAACTTCAATTACTGCTTATGAAGGAAATGAATGGCTGATTGACTATTCCAGTACGAAAGGTGCAATTGTCAGCTTTACCCGTGCCATGGCACGTTCGCTGGTCTCTGATGGAATTCGTGTAAATGCAGTTGCACCTGGACCAATCTGGACACCGCTACAGCCGGCCAGCTGGCCAGCTGATTATATACCCACATTTGGTTCGGACACTCCAATGAAACGGGCAGGTCAGCCGTTTGAGCTGGCCCCAACCTATGTATACCTGGCCAGTGAGGATTCTTCTTACGTAACCGGTCAGGTTTTACATGTAGATGGCGGACAGAGCATGCAGTCATAAAAAGGTCGGGGATAGAGAAAGTTATATATGCAAAATTGTAAAACTATTTCATTTGTGATAAAATGTAATTAATTTCCAGATGAAAAAGGAGGATAACCGCAATGAACAAAGAAGTATTAAATTATGTAGTCGAAAAATCACATGAATTAATCAATGCACCATCCTGCAGCAAGGAAGCAAAAGCTGCCGCACAGACATGGCTGGATGCAATTGGGACGGAAGAAGAAGCGGATGAAACAAAAAGATACATAAAAGAACTGGAGGCGGATATTATACCGATTGATGCTTTAATTGGTTTTGCAGAATCTGATCATGGAATTCAGATTTTTGGAGAGGATACCGCAAAGAATATTGCTGGACATGCAAAAAAAATTAAGTCGGAAGGCGCGATCTATTGTGATTGCCCTGCTTGCTCAGCGGCAACAGCAATAGTTGAAAAGAAAGAACTTATTATTGAATAAGTAAGATTAAAGGATTTGATTTTAAATACTTAAAGTGTTAGGAAAAACCTCGCGGATTGAATGCCACCAGCAAGCTATACTATTTTGTTTTGCTTATTGGAAATCACATTAAATACGGGAGGTTTTTTATTATCCTGGCATAAACACATTTTACAATTTCTATGAAAGCCGGAGGAATATGTGGTATGTTATTTCTTAGTATTATTAATTTGATTTTATTATTAATTGGATTATTTGTAATGGGAATGTGCATCTATGCTTTATACCTTGCTATAAAAGCATTAAAGATTTATATTAGTAAAAATTCATGATATTTTGAATGCCGACAGAATTAATTAATATAAAAAAAACCCCGTAAACACGAGGTTTTCTAACAGCTTCCGGGGGGACTCGAACCCCCGACCCACGCATTACGAATGCGTTGCGCTACCAACTGCGCTACGGAAGCAATCCGGCTATTCGGCATAGTGCCGAACCTTTGACAGTATAACAAAAACAAGGTGAAAAATCAACCCCTTTATGAAAAAAATCTTAGATTATGTAATCGTTGCCAAACCTTCCATAAAAAGCTATAATTAACATAAAAGAACAAAATGTAAGCTTTCCTTACAAGGAGTAGGACTGTTATGCATATGAGGGAAAATATCAGAATTAGAAAATTTGATATGGCAATTCCTGTACTCCTATGGCTGTTTCTGATTATTTGCTGCATCAGCTTTCTTCTTTATATGGTGCAGAGGAATGATATAGAAAATAATGATTATTATAATAGCGTATCAAAGCAAAACCAGTTAACAGTCAAAGGCCGGATAGAAGGGGATATCTACCTGCTTAAAACCATAGCAGCAGGCTTTGGAGGCATGGATTCTGATCATGCCAGACAGTTGCCGGATATAGTCAGCCGTATGAAGCTTTCCATGGAAGGTATGAGGGTGGAATATACCAGGCAGCTTGACTGGACAAGATTAGACAGGGAAGATTATTATTTAAATGTTTTAATAAGGGGCAATGAAAACCAGCCTCTGGGTTATCTTTACGCAGGAAATGTACGCCATGTACTGAATGAGTTGCTGAATACGCAGATTTATGCAAGTTTAGGAATATGCGCAGTTTTTGACAACAGGGGGAATTTAATCGCGGCATCAGGTGATAGAAATAATGAACTTGCCGGGAGTGATATAAAACATAAAATTTACGATATGATTTTAAGTGGTCAGCAAACTTCTTCTGAATTAAAAATTGGAGTCAGGGGGCAGGAACATGCTGTATTGTTACCGCTTGAAATCAATGACTGGTATCTTTTAAATACTTTTCCCAGATCCGATTTGGAAAACAGATTTATGGAAACGGCTGTTGGTATCGGAATTTTGATATTATTATCCTCCGGATTCTTTTTTTTATTTTACTTCAGACAGTACAGAACAATTACAGCAAATCAGAAAACTCTGATGAACATTGCCTATACGGATTCACTTACCCGCTGCCATAATTTTTATGCATTTAAAGAAGAAGCGGAACGTATTCTTAAAAATGCAGACATGAAAAGCTATGCGGTATGGTACTGTGACATTAAAAATTTAAGTTTATTAATGATGTGCTGGGATATGAGGAAGGAGACCGGATTCTTATTACCATTGCCAATTTACTGCAAAAGTGTCCGAAACAGAATTTTCTGTTTTGCAGAGTGTCAGCGGATAATTTTGCAGGACTCTGTCAATATGAATCCCGGGCAGAACTGCAGAACTGGTTTCAGAAACTGGTTCAGGCTTTCCGCCAGCAGGAGTTAACCAATAATAAAAGAATTGCAACCGAACTTTGTATGGGAGTATATTGCCTGGAAGAGGAAGATCGGAATGTTTCTATCGATAATATTGTGAATCGGGCCAACATTGCGCAAAAATACATAAAAAGCTTACCTGGAGATCAGTTTGGTTTCTATAATAAGGAGATACGGGACAAGGTTGTGGATGAATCTGAACTGGAATCAGAGATGGAAGGAGCCATAGAGAGACAGGAGTTTCGGATTTTTGTCCAGCCTAAGATCTCCATTCAGAATCATAATCGGATTGTGGGAGGAGAAGTTCTTGTTCGCTGGGAAAACCCGCGTAGAGGAACCATACTGCCTGGACAGTTTATTTCTATTATGGAACGGGAAGGAAAGATTATCCTGTTGGACCGCTATATGTTTGAACTTTCTTGTAAATGGCTTCATGAATATTTACGGTCTGGAAATCCGCCTATAAACCTTGCTGTAAATGTTTCCAAGATGGGCATACTGAGGGATGATTTTGTAGATTACTATGGCAGTATCAAGGAAAAATATGAAATTCCCGACGGTTTACTGGAACTGGAATTTACTGAGACAGTTATGCTCTCAGATGATACCGTATTTAACAGTCTGGTGGCAAAGCTTCATGAAAAAAGGATTTATCTGTTCCCTTGACGATTTTGGAGCAGGTTACTCGTCTTTAAATCTCTTAAAGAATCTTTCCATAGATATTGTTAAGCTGGATATTATGTTTTTTAGAAAAAGTAATGATATCCGGAGAGAGCGCATTGTCATTTCCAACATCATTAATATGGCAAAGGAGCTTCATATTAAAACCATTGCTGAAGGTGTGGAGTTTACAGAGACGGTTGACTTTTTAAAATCGGCTGGATGCGATATTATACAGGGATACGTATTTGCCAGACCGATGCCGTTAGAAGATTTTGAAAGGCTTCTTAGTGAAAAAACATCTCTGTCTCCTACAGATGAAAATAAGGCGGTGAATATATGCACAGAGAAATTATAAGAGAACACATCTATGTTGATGGAAGAGTCCAGGGCGTGGGCTTCCGTTTTCGAACTATGCAATTTGCCGTGCAGTTAAAACTGACGGGATGGGTGAGAAATCTTGATGACGGCCGTGTAGAGATGGAAGTACAGGGAGAACGGGAGAAAATTGATCACTTATTTGAGATATTGAAAGGGGAACGTTTTATAGAAATTTATCACTGCGAGGCGGATTTAATACCTGTAAAGCATGAGTCTGGGTTCCAGGTCAGATGAGATAGAAAATTCTTAAATCCCGGTATTTACAAGGAAACTTGTATTTGCCGGGGTTTTTGTGTTACAAGAATGTGTACAGACTATGAACTGCAACATCGGATTTTGAACATGGGATAGACGGATATTGCATTTACGGTCATTCATTTATCCCGTATAATGAACCCATAAACAAGAAATGGGAGGAAACATCTTATGAGGTTAAGAAGAATTGGAGCAATTACACTTGCTGCACTCATGACAGCGGGTACGCTGGCAGGTTGTTCAGGCAAAACAGCAACGACTGAAACAACAAATGCCCAGACGACAGCAGCAGCGGAAACAACAGCGGCATCATCTGACACAAAAGCGGCAAGCGGGGAGAAAACCGTGATTAACATCTGGTCAAAGGATCGCCATGACGCATCCTATGTACAGGAAAAGGTTGATCAGTATAACAAAACCAATACAGATAATATTCAGGTAAATTACCAGCTCTATACGGACAACTACGTTCAGGCCATTGATATGGCAGTACAAAGCGGTGAACTGCCTGATATCATGGTTCAGCAGGATCAGATGTTTGACAAATACGTGAATGAAGGTCAGTGGGCAAACCTCTATGACTTTATGGATGAAAATATGAAGACGTATTTCAAGGACGTCATCTTTCCTGGTTATAACGAACTGGATGAAAAGCTTTACTTTATTCCCACCACTGGAACGACCTGCCGCCTCTTCTATAATAAAGAAATATTCGCACGTGTAGGGATTGCAGAGCCCCCAAAAACGTTAGAGGAAATGGTGGCAGATTCCAAACTCATCACTTCCAAGCTGTCTGGTGAGGGAATTTATGGATTTGCTGAAAATATGAAGAGTGCAAGCTCTGGATTACAGAGGTCCTTATTGATCGGACTTCAACGTGAAACAGGACTTGTAAATGGATACGACTTTGCAAAGGGAGAATATGATTTTACACCATGGGCAGAATCTCTCAAATTATGGAAAGAACTGCTTTCTGAGGACAGCGCATTCCCAGGATGTGAGTCCCTTGATATTGACCCGTTAAGAACACAGTTTGCAGCAGGCAAAATCGGTATGTACATGTCTTATAGCCATGCAGAACCAGGAGTATACCAGAATCAGTTTCCAATGGATTCTGATAAATGGGATTGTGTGCCCATTCCAACCGTTGGAGGCAAAGCGATTGGAAAACAGCTTTTCACCGGGACCGGCGGATATGTTATTAATGCAAAGAGCCCTAATTTAGAGAAGGCATTTAAAGTATACAAAGATATTTTCACAAATGAAGATTATCTGGTTGGCTACTATGAAGGCGGTTATGGTGTGAGCATTCTGCCAAGTGTTATTGCAAAAGCAAAACCAAGTGCTGATTTCCAGAATAAAAAATGGCTGCTGATATCCGATATAGACGCACTTCTTCCAAAGCCACCTCACTCAGCATTTGCTTCCGGTATGGTAGTGGAAGGTGAGGATATGTTTAAGACCTGCGAATCAATTTACTATGGAGATGCAGATGTTGATACTGCATTAAAGGATTTAACTGATCGTTATAACAAGGCTTATCAGGATGCGATTAAAAATAACACAGGCTATGAAGTAAAGATTTCTGGTTACGATCCGCAGAACCCAAAATTACAGTAAATAAGTAAGTAATGGAAAAGAGGGGCCACTTCAGAAAAAGAGGCAGCCCCTCTTTCGTTAAGAAAGGAGTACACAGATGAAAGAAACGATAAGCAGGAATCTCAGAATAAAGAAGACTTTAAAACACAACCTGCAGACATATTCTTTTTTGCTGCCAAATCTGATTCTTTTTACAGCCTGTTCTCTGTATCCGGTTGTATGGACGTTAAAGTATGTATTCTATCAATATGGCGGCTATGGAACCGGAAAGCCCATATTTGTAGGTGCTGCTAATTTAGCAAGAGTATTTCGGGATAAAGTGTACTGGGAAAGTGTACTTCATACGTTTACTTACGGATTTGGAAAAGTTCTTATTATTATCCCTCTGGCCTTTTTCCTTGCATTTCTTTTAAATCAGCAGAAACGCGGAAATGGAGTCACCCAGAGCATTATGTTTCTGCCCACAATCATGAGCTCAGCCGTTATGGGCCTTGTATTTTACTTATTGTTCAATGCTTATAACGGTGAAGTTAATAAATATCTTCTGGAATCGGGAATCATCAGCCGTCCTATTAACTGGCTTGGTAAAGATCACGCCATGAAGACACTCATTTTAACTGCCGTCTGGGGCGGCGTCGGAAACTATATGGTTTATTTTATAGCAGGAATCCAGCAGGTATCAGAGGATGCCATTGAAAGCGCCAGAATTGATGGAGCGGGCAAACTTCAGACGATCTGGTATATCATTGTTCCTATGCTGGGACCAATTCTAAAGATCATTATGATGCTTGCAATTACATCTGCCTTCAATGATATAACCAATGTTATGGTACTTACCGAGGGCGGTCCCAATAATGCGACCATGGTCATGTCTCTTTACGGATACCGGTATTTCTTTCCAATTTCAGCTGCAGAAGCAACGGTCCCCCAGTATGGATACGGCGCGGCAGTCAGTGTAATTTCTGCTGCTATTGCAGGTGTGGTTACGGTGATTTACTTAAAAGTTTCTAAGAAACTGGATGATATTTATTAAGGAGGCAGATTATGACAGAAGCATATGCACAGAATAAGAAAATGAAAAAAGTACATCTGTCTGACAAAGCCCGGGTTGCGCTGATTTCGAAATGGGTCTTTTTGGGGATTATGATTGTTTTTACCCTGTATCCGGTGATTTATACTGTTCTTGGATCGTTTAAGACCAATGCCGAACTGACCCAGGGAGGCGGTTTCTTCCCCAGCGTCTGGCATTTTGAAAACTATTATAAAGCGTTTATACAGGCTGATTTTACTAAATATACGTTAAACAGCGTTGTGGTCAGCATATCGGTGACGATTCTCGCAGTGACTACCACTTCCCTTGCCGGATTTGCTTTGGCAAGAAAAGATTTCGCAGGAAAAAAGATTCTGCTTGCACTTTATATGTCTATGATGTTTGTGTCACTGGGATCCGTAACCCTCTATCCCATTTACGAATTGCTCCGTGCACTGAAAATAAACAAGACCATATTTGCGCTGGTGATTGCACTGACTGGGGGGCAGGCCACCAATGTATTTCTGGTTATGGGATTTACAAAAGGTATCCCAAAGGAATTAGATGAAGCCGCCATTATAGACGGATGCAGCATTTACGGAGTGTATTCCCGCATTATTCTTCCGCTGAGTAAGCCAATTCTTGCAGTTGTGGCGTTATTCTCCTTCCGGAACGCGTGGAACGATTATATTACCAGTTTAATTATGACAATTTCCATACCAAAGCTTCAGACTTTGACCGTTGCGGTGGTTCAGCTGAAGTATTCCGTTAATTCAGCAGCGGAGTGGCACATTATGCTTGCAGGTGCTTCCATAGCAATTATTCCGATCCTGATTGTATACATGTTTTCTAATAAACAGTTTATTGCAGGGCTGACGGCCGGTGCGGTAAAAGGTTAGCCTTTCCATTTTGTAGCCGGAACAGTCTGTGTTCTGGCTATTCGGCCTTTCGGATGGTATGATAGAATAATAAGTTGTACATACCAGGAAAGGCGATATAAAAAGGAAAATAACGATGAAAAAAATTTATAAAAATCTGCGGTTTCGTAGCAAGATTATCCTGATATTTGGCATTATGTTCTTTTTAACAACGGCAATCAGCGGTTTTTCTTATTATCGTTATACGTCTCATGACATCGAGGAAAATTTCAGGGTCAGTGCGGAGAGCGTACTGACACAGATTGTGGATACCCTTGATATGCGGATTGGAGTGATCAGGCAGAGAGCTCAGGGTATGCTGACCAATTATACCTTTGTAGTCAGCTTTTCTGATTATTTAAACAATCCCAATGATTTGAATTTGATAAAAACCATGGGAACCGTATCTTCATTTTTAAAGGATTTGGAGACAGGGGAAAATCTGCTGCATTCCTCCTATATTTATACAGACAAGCGGGAATTTGATAATTTTGTCCGGATGAGAAACTGGCAGTTTCAATTTAAAGAGTCGGAGTATTACAGCTCCTATATAGGAGGGCCGGGAAAAGCCATCCAGTGGTTCCCGTCACAAACGGATCAGATCTTTCAGGATACGGATCAGATCATTCCCTGTGTGAGAAGGTTTAGTGTGGAGGGGTATAAGGGCAGCTTATATTTAATCCTTCAATTAAAGAAAAAGGAACTGGAACATATATTAGCAGGAAAATATGAGTTTTTTGATAAGATCATTATTCTGGATCAGGCTGGTAATACAATTATCGGCTCAGAAGGCATTGATTCTGCAAAACTGATGAAACTGATCCCGAAAGAGGGAGAAAAAGGAGCAGTCCTCACCAGCGATTACGAGTATGAAGGCAATACGTATTTAGTGACCTGCAATCAACTTTCCGAAAATGGCTGGCAGATTTTTGGACTGAAATCAAGAGAAACGCTGCTGGGCAGCTTACAGAGTTTAAGAGATGTAATTTTAGAGACCTTGGGAGTGATCTTTTTGGTTGGTGTGGCTGCCATCCTTTTGTTATCCTATCAGTTGACCAACTCTTTGAGAAGACTGGAAAAGCGCATGAGCCTGGTTGAAAAAGGCGATTTTAATACCCGCTTTTTTTATCCGTATAAAGATGAAGTGGGGAGTCTGGCAAAGAGTTTTAACTATATGATCGGAGAAATCCAGAACCTGGTAAGGAAGCAGGAGGAAACAATCGAAGAATTAAAATGGGAACGGGATCATGCAGCCGAAGTACAAAAGCAGAAGAGAAAGGCAGAATTAAAGGCATTGCAGGCTCAGATTAATCCCCATTTCCTCTATAACACGCTAAATGCCATCACGTGGCAGGCGGCTGATCAGGGGGGCAGAGGAAATCAGTATTCTATCTAATTCTCTTGGGAAATTCTTCCGGATTTCACTGAGTAAAGGAGCGGAAATTATTACCTTAAGAGAAGAAATTGAACATGTGACCAGTTATCTTGATATTCAAAGAATCCGCTATCATTCAAAATTAAATTACCAGATTGAAGTAGGGGAGCAGTGGTTGGACATAAGGGTAATTAAACTGATTTTACAGCCGCTGGCAGAGAATTCGATTTATCATGGAATCAAAGAGAAGAAGGGGGAAGGACTGATACGGATTTATGAAGAACCATGGGGCGAAGGAGCACAGAAAATATTAAAACTGATTGTATGGGATAATGGAGCAGGAATTCCAGAAGATAAGTTAAGAATTCTCAATGAAACATTAAAAAAAGGGGTAACAGACCGTTTGGAAGGTTATGGAATCTATAATGTAAATGAAAGACTACGTTTATTTTACGGAGAGAATTACGGACTACAATTTGAGAGTGTAGAAGGCCAGTGGACCAAAGCAATACTTACACTTCCAGTCACAGATGGGGAGGTGGATTCATGTATCGAATCATGATTGTAGATGATGAGGATTATGTAAGGGATTTACTTGTAAAAAACATTCGAAGCTCCTCGTTGGCTGTGGAAGTGGTTGCAGTAGCAGGAGATGGAAAAGAAGCTTTAAAATCAGCTCTTCTTTTAAAACCGGACATTTTAATCACAGATATATCCATGCCTTTCATGAATGGATTGGATTTAATTAAAGAGATGCAGAAAGCCAGTCTTTTAAGCAAATATGTTGTGATCAGCGGATACGATGAATTTGATTATGCCAGACAGGCTATTTCTCTTGGTGTAAAGGATTATCTGCTAAAACCGTTTCTGCCCCAGGAGCTGGAGGAAGTTTTAGAGAAGATGATAAACGAGTTAGACAGTCAGAAAACACTCCAGCAAAATATGAGTCTGCTTCGGGAGCAGGCGATTATCAGAGAAGGTCTTTACAGGGAAAAGGTATGTAAGGATCTTCTGGAAGGGCGTGAATGCAGAGAAACAGACTATGAGCAGCTTGGTATGAACTTAACAGGAGACTATTATCTGGCAGGCATACTCCGTCTTGCAGGAGGAACCTGGGATTTTAAAAGTCAGGAAAGTGTGGAAGAGTTTCTGATGCTGATACGGGAAGGTTATTTTACACCGGATATCCATATTTATGCAGTTAGTTTTGATGGAGCCCATCTGGTTGTAATCTGGTGCGGGACAGGAGACGGGGAATCTGTTTTTACCGGCAAGATAAAAGCAGGTATGGAAAAGATACAGTCCAGTCTGAGAAAGTATTATCAGATCCAGCTTACTTCTGCCATAGGATCTCCTTACAAGAGCAGGGAGGGGCTGTGTGCTTCTTATCAGGAAGCGATGGCGGTCTGGCGGGGAATGATTAATACAGAACACCCTATATTATTTTACGGAGAAGAGCATGAAAAACAGGAGGAAGGCAGCAGCTCCTCAATCAGAGACTGGAAAAATCAGATCCGTCTTTCCGTACGGCTGGGGCAAAAAGACGAAGCGCTGTTACAACTGAAAGGCTTAATTAAAAGCTATGCATCTCTGTCCAATAAGAAAAATGACTACATCAGTGTGTCGGTAAAGGAACTGATTTACGCAATTCAAAATGATATGGAACATGACGGCTTTGACCGGGAGATTCTGGAGCCAGCAGCCTGGATGCAGGACAGGATTCATTATGGCAGCCTTATGGACATGAAGGAAATGCTGGAAAACTATATAGAAACCTGCTGTATGGTGATCTCCGATTATTCAGAGGAAACAAAAGCAAGTGCAGTGGTAAAACAAATGAAACTGTTACTGGAAAATAATATAAAAGACAGCACGGTGGATTTAGAGTGGGTTGCTGACAAGGTACATTTTAGTTCCAGCTACGTACGCCAGATCTTCAAACAGCATACAGGTGAAGGGGTTGGAGAATATCTCATACGGAAACGGATGGAGCATGCCGGAATGCTTCTTCAAAAGACCAGTTTAAAGATACAGGAAGTGTCAGAAGAGTGTGGATATGAGAATCAAAGGTATTTTGCAAGCAGTTTTAAGAAATTTTACGGTTGTACGCCAACGGAATTTAAAAAGGCAGTAGAAGAAGAACGGTTATATTAAGGGAGGGATACCATGATACAGTTTACAAAAGCACAAATTACGCAGCTCTCAAAAAAAAGGGGAGCTTTGGCCTGAAGCAATCAGTCAGTTAAAAGAGGAAGTAAGTGAGGTGATGACAGAGCCGGTTCTTGTTCCCAAAACTGGAATAGCAAACTGGTTCCTCTATTATTACTGTCCCAAATGCTCGGTTCAGCTGGAATTTAACAGAATGAACGGGCATTACCATAAATGCCCGGCCTGTGGTCAGGTATTTACAGGAGAGCCTTACGACAGCACCTGGTGGGGAATCATAAACTCCAGAAATTATACTGCTGCATTTAAAATGGGACTTTTATACCTGGTTACCAAAGAAGAGTCTTATGCAAAAAAGGCGATCTCTATCATGACAGAGTATTCCAAATATTATAAAGATTACGAGGTGCATGGAGACATCCCTTACAATGGTCCTGGAAAATCAGGCGCCCAGACTCTTGATGAGGCCAATTTTCTCAGAAGCTTTGCTATGACCTATGATCTTTTATCTGATGTAATGACAAAGGCAGAGCAGACTTTTATCCGGGATGGCATGCTGCTTCCAGGCGCTGAATTTCTCATGGAACACCGCCATAATCAGTTACATAACCATGAGGTAATTATTAATTCTGCCATAGCCATTATCGGGCTGATTTTTCATATGGATTCCTATGTTAAATTTGCCGTTTATGAACCCTATGGCCTTCTTTATCAGCTGGAGCATGGAATGCTTCCCAATCATATGTGGTTTGAAGGAGCCTTTGGTTACCATTTTTACGCGTTAACCAGTTTTTTTGCATATGAAAAGTTTGCTCTGCATACTCCACACAGCCATATCAGTCATCCCAATTATAAGGCCATGATGGAGTTATTAGTGGATTATTTAGAGCCAGGATTCCGGATTCCAATGTTAAATGATACAAATTACGGACATACATCTTCCAGTCTCTATCTCTACGAGTTTGCTTATCGTGAGATGGGAGGGGAGAAACTTTTATATATTTTAAATCAATTATATAAAAACGAAAAACGGGATAATTTGGAAGCTTTTATCTATGGTGTGGATGAGCTGCCCTCATGCAGTCATTTTTCTAAAAATTATCATGTAAATGAAGGACTCAGTGGAAATACCATTTTAAGAGGTTCCAATGGGCGGTATCTGCTGTTTAAGCATGACAGCTATGGCGGGGAGCACGACCATTACGACCGTCTGGACATTAGCTATCTGGCTTATGGAAAGAGGATCTCTCCCGACCTTGGTACCACCGGGTATGGTGCCTTATTGCATTACGATTATTATAAAAATACAGGATCTCACAATACCGTGATGATTGGGGAAGAAAATCAGGCGCCGGTAAACGCAGTCTTAAAACGCTATGAGGAACTGGATGGGGTTATTTATGCAGAGGCAGAAGCGGACTGGACTGCTCCTTATACCATGCCCGACAGCTTTACTATTGTACAGTGGAAGGAAGAACATTACAGATCTGTTAAAATGACAAGAAAAATTGCCTGGACGGATGATTATTTTGCAGAAGTTTTTCTGGTAACAGGAGCAGATCCAGATTTAGCAATTGATTGGGTTATGCATGTTTCGGGAGAGAACCTGTTAACGTTTAACGGCCGGCCAGCAGAAGGTTTTTCTATAAAAAAGCCATTTAAGCATCTTCATTCCGTTCAACAGACAATAGCAGACGGTACTATCGTAACTGCTTATCAGGATAGGGAAGTGACAACTCATATATTTGGCTATGGATTTGGTCAGGCTGTATTTAGCGCAAAAGGGCCGGATAATCCTTCTGTATCGGATATTAACTACAGGATTGAGCGCTCTTTTGGAGGAGAGGCAATGTTTGCTCATGTGATTACCAGCAGTGACGGTGCCTGTAAAGTGGACGCAGTATCATTTGAAGCGTCAGGCGGAATTATGATGATTCATGTAAAGGAGGCAGACGGAAGAGAGAGGAAGTTAAGAGTATGATTGATTATGGCATTGAGTTCCATAATGTGGATCATTTAGAAGACGTGGAAGGAATGGGAGGAAAGAAACTTTGCCGCTTTCCCCGTGACTTAAGCCGAAGCCTGGGAGTGGCGGAAAACAGGAACGCAAGATTCCGGGCTGACAGGGTCCATGGTTGTGAACTCCGGTTTGTAACGGAGTCCAAATATTTTGATGTCGCAATGACAGCAGTTGAGCAGGATATTGATGTGCTTATTTATAAAGGGGACTTACTCCATAAAAAAGAAGTACTAAAGGCAGGAGTCTGCACCGTACTTCATGTGGAAGATCCTCCTGTTTATGAGATTGTAAATAAAAATATGCTGACTGGAAAACAATTTGCCCCATGGATCTGGCGGATTCAGTTTGGAATGAATGGAGCCATCTATTTCCATTATATTGACACTTATGAAAGCACCCTAAGGCCGCCAGGTAAAGAAGAAAAACCAGCTGTTTTATGGGCAGCTTACGGATCATCCATTACATGCGGAAGTGTGACAAACCTGTATTCCAACAGTTACATAAACCAGGCGGCGGTGGCAGCGGGCTGGGATGTGATGAACAAAGGCCTTTCTGGCTCCTGTTTATGCGAAAGGGAAGTGGCTGACTATCTGGCAGAACTTTCTGTGGATGTTCTTTCTCTGGAGATTGGTGTGAATATGGTACTGTTTTTTGACGAGGAAGAAACTTATAAGCGAGTGGAATATCTTCTGGAGACCTTAAAGAAAAGCCGGGCCAGAGAAATTTTTGTGATTGATATGTTTCCCAACAAAGGACTTATCGCACTGGATCAGGACTCCGCTTATTATCGGCATTACCGCAGCTTTAAGGAAATAGTAAGGCAGGCAGCATTAAAAGTGGGAGATCAGAGATTTCATCTGGTGAAAGGGGAAGAGATATTAAAGGATTTCACATATTTGAGCACGGATTTACTTCACCCTTCTGATAATGGACATATACGTATGGGGGCGAATCTGGCAGACCAATTAACAGGAAGAAGAAAAGGAGTTTTGCAGCATGAAAGAGCAATATGATGTAATCGTGGCAGGAGGAGGTCCATCAGGCGTTGCAGCAGCTGTAGCAGCTTCCAGAAACGGCTGTAATACATTGATAATTGAACAGGAAGCCTATTTCGGAGGTATGGCAACTATAGCCGGTGTACCTGCGTTTGGCCCTTTTACAAATGGGGAACAGGATTTAATTGGAGGAATTGGACGGGAAATTTTAGAGGCCCTAAAAAAAGATGGATATGAAAGTCCCTTTTATGACCGGAAGCCAGATCGTATAGAAGGAATAGACTGGTATCCCATTGATCCGGAGCATTTAAAACGAGTCATGGATGATCTGGTAATGGACAGCGGCTGTGATGTGCTGTTCCACACAACAGTCACAGAAGTCAGATATAAAGATGGTAAAATCGAAGCAGTCAGAGTCTGCAACAAAGGGGGATTTAAATGGATCGAGGCTGACTATTTTATCGACTGTACCGGAGATGGGGATTTGGCAGCGATGGCAGGAGCGATGTGGGAATATGGAGATGAGGACGGCAGGGTACAGTCAGGTACACTTTGTTTTCGTGTTGCAAACATCGATGTGAATCGGTTTATGGAATACGTGGATAAAGAAGGGGAAAACGGAAATCTTTCGGTAGCATCGGAAAAAGCAAAAAAAGATGGCCGTTTTCCATTAAATGAGACCAAGGTTGGGGGGATGGCTTTACAGGCAGATGGAATAGCAGGATTCAATTTCGGTCATGTATATGATTTAAAACCTTTAGACCCATGGAACAAAAGCCAGGCTGAAATGGAAGCCAGAAGAAACTTACCGGAGCTCATAACGTTTTTAAGAGAATACGTCCCGGGAATGGAGAAATGTGTGCTGGCTTCCAGTGGTCCCGGCATTGGGATACGTGAATCAAGAAGAATAAAGGGCGGCTATACATTGACAAAAGAGGATTATTTAAACAGAGCCGATTTTCCGGATGCAATTGCTTACTATTCCTACCCAATTGACATTCATGCAGCGTTGCCTGAAAAAAGCGAAAAGAATGAAAAACTTTATCAGACTTCCAAGTATAAGAATGGTGAATGCTATGGGATTCCATACCGTTGTTTAATTCCCCAAGGGCTTAAAAATTTAGCTGTTGCGGGCCGGATTATCAGTGCGGATCGTATCATGATGTCTTCCATACGTATTATGAGTGCCTGTTTTGCTACAGGGCAGGCAGCAGGTACGGCTGCGGCGCTAGGTATAAAAGCAGGAGGAATTGACCTTGGTGATATTGATACTGAAATATTAAGAAAGTGGTTAAGGGAACAGAAATTTCCTGCAGAAGAAGGATTAACTTATTAGAGTACATAGAATGTTAATGTTGATAGTTTACAGGTTTGATGGTATCCTGTTTCTATAGACAAACAGAAAAAATGTATAAAATGGAGATGAGTTTATGGAATATTCGCAGATAAGAAAGAACTTTGAGCGGCATGGATTTACAACACAGTTTTTCTCTACAAAGGAAGATGCCTGTTGTTACCTTACCGATCTTTTACAAAATCAAACCATCGGATTTGGTGGAAGTGAAACTTTGAAGGAAATGGGATTGTTTGAGGCCCTGCAACAGAAAAATGCTGTTGTATGGCACAATAAAGTTCCAGGCATGGCAGTGCGAAGACTTGCAAATTGCGCAGATATTTATATATCCAGTGCAAATGCAATAACGGAGACTGGGGAAATTGTAAATATCGACGCTACAGGTAATCGTGTTGCAATGACTGCTTTTGGACCTCAATCCTGTTATATCATTATAGGAAGAAATAAAATTACAGCAAATATTGGTGAAGCTTATTCCCGGTGTAAAAATATAGCTGCCCCCTTGAATGCCAAACGATTGGGAGCAAAAACGCCGTGTGCGGTTAAGGGAGATAAATGTTATGATTGTAACAGTCCTAACCGGATATGCCGTATTATATCGGTAATTGAACGTGTACCATTGAGTATGAAGTGTGAAATTATCTTTGTGGATGAGGAATTGGGGTATTAATCTTATTGACGGGAAAATTTGTTGAGTAATAAAAAGGAATATGTTACCATAGTGGTATGGAGCAATCGTGTCACTGCAAGGGTGTTGACCTTCCATCATACATAGATGGGAGGTGGTGCGGATGAAATATGACTTTAAAGACCTTATGGCCTTTGGTATGTTCATAATCGCATTACTTACCTTTATTTTCGTAAATTGTAAGTAGCGTTTTCTAAAGCCCCAGAAATGGGCAATAGAAAATCCCCCTTGTATACTTGGCTGGTATCGGGGGATTTCTATCTTCTTATAGGCCAACCCCTTGTATTGGGGCGGTTGTTCCTTTTGCAATTCCAATATAACATATCTGGAAAACATTTCAAAGGTTTGAAGCAGATAACGGGAATCGGACCCGCCTCCTCAGCTTGGGAAGCTGATGTTCTACCAATGAACTATATCTGCATGCTATTGTTTGACACATTCCGTATTATACCACAATAGACTTTATTATTACAATAGGTTTTTCTGAAAATTGGTAAAAAATCCCCCATAAACTTGCCAAAAATGGAAAAACCATTGTATAATGGGATTTGATAATACAAGATGTGGAGGAGTAACATGGCGAAAACGCAGTATAACGCGGACAGTATTACCGTGCTGGAAGGCCTTGAGGCGGTACGGAAACGTCCGGGAATGTATATAGGAAGTGTTGGGACAAAGGGACTGAATCATCTGATTTATGAAATTGTTGATAACGCAGTGGACGAGCACCTGGCAGGTTTCTGTAATCAGATCTGGGTGACACTGGAGGCCGATGGGTCCTGTACAGTCAAAGACTCTGGCCGTGGAATTCCGGTTGAGATGCACAAAAAAGGTGTTTCAGCGGAACGAGTGGTTTTATCTACCCTTCATGCAGGCGGTAAGTTTGACAACGATGCATACAAAACCAGCGGAGGACTTCATGGTGTAGGTTCTTCCGTGGTAAATGCCTTGTCTGATTACATGAGTGTCAAAGTATATAAAGATGGTCTGATTCATTATGACAAATACGAGCGGGGCATACCAACGGTGGAGCTGGTGGATGGCCTGCTTCCTACGTTGGGAAAAACCAGAGAGACAGGAACAGAAATCAATTTCCTTCCTGATGAAACTATATTTGAAAAGATACGTTTCAAAGCGGATTGGCTGAAAAGCCGTCTTCACGAAACGGCATACTTAAATCCCAATCTTCATATCTCTTATAGTAACAAGAGAGCAGGAGAACAGGAAAAGGTGGAATTTTATGAGCCGGAAGGAATCGTTGCTTACGTAAAGGAATTAAACGCTGGAAAAGAAGCTGTCCATGATCCGATTTATTTTAAGGGAATTGTTGATAAAGTGGAAGTGGAAGCAGCCATTCAGTTTGTGGATACCTTTGAAGAAAACATACTTGGTTTCTGTAACAACATATTCACCCAGGAGGGCGGAACCCATTTAGCAGGTTTTAAAACCCGCTTTACTCAGTTAATTAACAGTTATGCCAGAGAACTCGGTATATTAAAAGAAAAGGACACGAATTTCACAGGGGCTGACACGAGAAACGGTCTGACTGCGGTGATTGCAGTCAAGCATCCCGATCCCATCTTTGAGGGACAGACAAAAACAAAGCTTGCCAGCGCAGATGCCACAAAGGCAGTTTTTACTGTTGCAGGCGATGAACTGCAGAGATATTTTGACCGGAACTTAGAAGTGCTTAAATCCGTTATCAGCTGTGCGGAAAAGTCAGCAAAGATCCGTAAAGCAGAAGAAAAGGCCAAAACCAATATGCTTAGCAAGTCAAGATTTTCTTTTGACAGCAACGGAAAGCTGGCTAACTGTGAAAGCAGAGATGCTACCAGATGTGAAATATTTATTGTCGAAGGAGATTCCGCCGGCGGCTCTGCCAAGACGGCGAGAAACCGTCAGTACCAGGCCATACTTCCCATTCGCGGTAAAATTTTAAATGTGGAAAAGGCTTCCATCGATAAGGTATTGGCCAACGCTGAAATTAAAACAATGATTAATACCTTTGGGTGTGGTTTTTCTGAAGGTTACGGCAATGATTTTGATATTACAAAGCTTCGTTATGATAAAATTATTCTTATGACCGATGCCGATGTGGATGGCAGTCATATTGATACGCTGCTGTTAACATTTTTATACCGGTTTATGCCCGAATTAATTTACGACGGCCATGTTTATATCGCTATGCCGCCACTGTTTAAAGTGATTCCAAAACGGGGAGAGGAACAGTATCTTTACGATGAAAAAGAGCTGGAACGTTACAGAAAAACACATACCGGCGAATTTACTCTTCAGCGTTATAAAGGTCTTGGTGAGATGGATGCAGAACAGCTTTGGGAAACAACTCTGGATCCGGAACGGCGTGTATTAAAACAGGTTGAAATTGAAGATGCACGGATGGCCTCAGAAATAACGGAAATGCTTATGGGAAGCGATGTACTTCCCAGAAGACAGTTTATTTATGAGCATGCGGATGAAGCGGAGATCGATGCGTAAGGAGAAGGAATATGGCAGAAAAAATTATTAAGACAGAGTATTCCGAGGAAATGCAAAAAAGCTATATGAACTACTCCATGAGTGTCATTACAGCACGTGCTATCCCGGATGCGAGAGACGGATTAAAGCCGGTGCAGCGCCGCGTACTTTACGATATGAGCGAACTGCATTTAAATCATGATAAACCACACAGAAAATCAGCACGAATCGTGGGCGATACCATGGGTAAATATCATCCCCATGGTGACAGTTCCATTTACGAGACTCTGGTTGTAATGTCCCAGGTATTTAAAAAAGGCGTACCCCTGGTAAACGGGCACGGTAACTTCGGTTCCATAGAAGGTGACGGGGCAGCGGCCATGCGATACACCGAAGCAAGACTGGAAAAGTTTGCCGAAGAGGTTTATTTAAAAGACCTTGATAAAACCGTAGAATTTATTCCCAATTATGATGAGACGGAAAAAGAACCGGAAGTTCTTCCGGTTAGAGTTCCCAATCTGCTGATTAATGGTGCGGAAGGAATTGCAGTCGGCATGAGTACCAGCATTCCCCCCCATAATTTAGTCGAAGTGGTGGACGCGGTTCAGGCATATATAGATAATCCGGATATTTCTGTAAGGGAATTAATGGAATACCTGCCGGGACCTGATTTCCCTACAGGCGGAATCATTGCTAACAAAAGCGATCTTCCCTCCATCTATGAAACCGGAATGGGGAAAATAAAGCTTCGGGGAAAAATTGAAGTAGAGCTTGGTAAGCGAAAAGCCGATAAGGACAAGCTGATTATTACCGAAATCCCATACACCATGGTTGGAGCCGGAATCAATAAATTCCTTATGGATATAGCGGATCTGGTAGAGAATAAAAAGCTTACAGATGTAATCGATATTTCCAATCAGTCCAACAAAGAAGGAATCCGTATCGTATTAGAACTTCGTAAAGATGCGGATGTCGAGAAAATCAGAAACATTCTTTATAAAAAGACAAAATTGGAAGATACCTACGGTGTCAATATGCTTGCTATAGCGGAAGGACGCCCGGAAATCCTGAATTTAAAAGGTATTTTAAAGAATTATCTGGACTTCCAGTATAAAAATGCAACCAGAAAATATCAGGTTCTTTTGGATAAAGAACTGGAAAAGAAAGAAATAAAAGAAGGTCTTATAAAGGCCTGCGATATTATTGATCTAATTATCGCAGTTTTAAGAGGATCGAAGAATCTAAAAGATGCAAAAAACTGTCTGATGACAGGTGATATCTCAAATATTTCTTTCCGGGTCAAGGGCTTTGAAGAAGATGCAAAAAAACTGTGTTTTACTGAAAAGCAGGCAAGCGCCATTCTCGAAATGCGGTTATATAAACTGATCGGACTGGAGATTCTTCAGTTGGAAAAAGAATTCAAAGAAACACTGGCAAAGATTAAAGAGTATGAGAAAATACTTTCCAGCAGAAAGAATATGGATGAGGTCATTAAAAAGGATCTGGATTATATTAAGTCAGAATACGGTACCCCGAGAAAGACTCTGATTGAAGACGGAAAGGAAGCCGTATACGATGAAGCAGCTGTAACTGTTTCAGAAGTTACCTTTGTAATGGACAGATTTGGTTATTGTAAGATACTGGATAAAAATACTTATGACAGAAATAAAGAAACCATTGAAACCGAGAATCCTTTTGTGGTAAACTGTCTGAATACGGACAAAATCTGTATTTTTTACGAATACTGGAAATTTACATCAGATAAAAGTATTGGATATCCCGGGAGGAAAGCTTCGTGACAAGGGGACTCCCGTTGACAATTTAAGTAAATATGACGGAACCAGGGAAGAAATCATTTATTTATCCCATGCAGGCGGATTAAAAGGGAATAGATTTTTGTTTGCAACCAGGCAGGCTTTGATTAAGATGGTTCCAGGAGAGGAATTCGAAACCAATAACCGTACTGTGGCTGCAACCAGACTTGTGGATGACGATATGGTAATTTGTGCGCTGCCATATGGGGGTCAGACGGATGTAGTCCTTCAGACTTCTTCCGGAGTATTTCTGCGTTTTGCCACCGATGAGATTCCCGTGATGAAAAAGAATGCCAGAGGGGTAAGAGGAATTAAGCTGTCGCCAGGTGAGAGTCTGGAAGCTGTCTATCTCCTTGGAGATGAACCGGTGATACAATACAAAGAAAAAGAAGTGCATTTAAACCGTTTAAAGATAGGCAAAAGAGATGGAAAAGGCAGTAAGGTTCGCCTTTAATGCGTTACTGCAACACACATTTTAAAGAAATGTCTTCCTGACACGCACAAATGTATTTTTCTGACGAATAAATATTGATTTTTTTTTCACTTTGTTATAGGATAGTTAAGAATTTAGCGTATTATAGTATTACAAGATGAAAAGAAATGAGGAGAGTGCGATGGAAAAGAAGTTGCGAGTTGGTATATTAGGAGCTACTGGTATGGTTGGTCAGAGATTTATATCTCTGCTTGAGAATCACCCATGGTATGAGGTGGTGACTGTGGCAGCCAGTCCACGTTCAGCAGGAAAATCATACGAAGAGGCAGTTGGAGACCGTTGGAAGATGACCACTCCCATGCCCGAAGCAGTGAAACACTTAACAGTCATGAACGTAAATGAAGTTGAGGCAGTTGCGGCAGGTGTGGATTTTGTATTCAGTGCAGTGGATATGACGAAAGATGAGATTAAAGCCATAGAAGAAGCATATGCAAAAACTGAGACACCAGTTGTTTCCAACAACAGCGCCCATAGATGGACACCGGATGTCCCTATGGTCATCCCGGAGATTAATCCAGAGCATTTTGAAATAATAAAAGATCAAAGAAAGCGCCTTGGTACAGAGCGGGGATTTATTGCCGTAAAACCCAACTGCTCCATCCAAAGCTATGCACCGGTTCTCACTGCATGGAAAGAGTTTGAACCATACGAGGTGGTAGCTACAACTTATCAGGCTATTTCAGGCGCAGGAAAGACCTTTAAAGACTGGCCGGAGATGGAAGGAAACATTATTCCTTATATCGGCGGTGAGGAAGAGAAGAGCGAGCAGGAGCCCCTTCGTTTATGGGGAACCATTGAAAATGGAGAGATTGTAAAAAGCACAGGAGCCGGTAATCACCTGCCAGTGCATTCGAGTTCCCGTTCTTAATGGTCATACTGCAGCAGTTTTCGTTAAATTCCGCAAGCAGCCGGCTAAAGAAGAATTAATAGACCGTCTGGTTAATTTTAAGGGCCTTCCCCAGGAACTGGATCTTCCAAGTGCACCAAAGCAGTTTATCCAGTACTTAGAAGAAGATAACCGCCCTCAGGTTGCCCTTGATGTGGATTTTGAAAGCGGAATGGGAGTTTCTGTAGGTCGTTTAAGAACAGATGCTGTGTATGATTATAAATTTATTGGTCTGTCCCACAATACAGTTCGCGGGGCAGCCGGCGGCGCAGTACTCTGCGCAGAGCTTTTGACTGCGAAAGGGTATATCAAAGCCAGAGATTAACTGGATTATGAGGCTCTCTCTGTCCAGGAGAGAGCCTTTATAAAATAGGTATATGGAGGAAGTAAGATGGCATACAAAAAAGAACTTTGGGGAAACATGCCGGATGGCAGAGAGGTGTATTTATATACACTGGTAAATGAAAACAAAGTATCTGCTTCATTTACAAATCTGGGCGCAGTTTGGGTGACCATGAATGTGCCTGATCGGAATGGAAAGGAAACGGATGTGGTATTAGGGTATGATAGTGTATCGGATTATCTGCTCAACCCGCCTCACTTTGGTGCTCCCATCGGAAGAAATGCCAACCGTATTGCCGGTGCAAAGTTTATGTTGAATGGGAAAGAATACAAGCTTACAGCTAATAACAGTACCAATAACTTACATAGCGGTCCGGATCTTTACCAATCACGTCTTTGGGACAGTGAGGCAGAAGAAAATGATATGGGAACCAGTGTGAGTTTCCTCTCTGTTTTCACCAGATGGAGATCAGGGATATCCAGGCAATGCCAATATTACCGTAACATATACCCTCACACCAGACGATGGCCTGAAGATTGACTATCATATGATCTGTGATGAGGATACAGTTGCAAACTTTACCAATCACAGCTATTTTAATCTGGATGGACATGATAGCGGAAGTGCATTAGATCAGAAAGTATGGATTGATGCCGATACATATACCAGGGCTGATGAAATATCAATTCCTACAGGCGAATTTACACCGGTAAAGGGTACCCCCATGGACTTCACTGTTATGAAAACAATCGGGCAGGATATCAATGAAGATTATGAAGCACTTGTTTTTTGGAAGCGGCTATGATCATAACTGGGTTTTAAATCATCCGTCAAACGAACTGGCTTTATGCGCAGCTTCAGAGTCTGATAAAACAGGAATCAGAATGGAAGTATATACCGATCTTCCAGGTATGCAGTTCTATACTGCGAACTTTTTAAATGACCAGATGTCTGGTAAGGGTGGAGCCGTTTACAGCAAACGCTGCTGCTATTGCTTTGAAACCCAGTATTATCCCAATGCGGTGAATACTCCCGAATTCCCTTCCCCGATTCTAAAAGCGGGACAGGAATATCAGACAACAACAATATATAAGTTTTCAACGATATAGAACAACAATGATATAAATTCAGGGACGCAGATTATTGCGCCCCTGAACGCTTGTGAAAGGACATAATTGCATACTTATGAATAAAACGAATGAAAAAGGGATAAAAGCACTGTCAGTCATGGGACTGATTATTACCACCGTAATTTGGGGAAGTGCTTTTGTGGTAATGAAAAATTCAGTGGATGTCATATCACCAACTTATCTGCTGGCACTGCGTTTTACCATTGCTTTTGCGGCACTTACGGTGGTATTTTGGAAGCGCTTAAAGAGGGTGGGAAAGACAGATATTATCTGCGGTCTGGTTTTGGGATTTTTTCTGTTTATCAGTTATTTCTTTCAAACCTATGGATTAAAGTATACCACTGCCAGTAAAAATGCTTTTATTACTACATTATACGTCATTCTTGTTCCTTTCCTGCACTGGTTTTTTAATAGAAAAAAACCTTCTAAGAACAATGTGGGAGCGGCAGTTATCGCAGTCATCGGTCTGGGATTTATTTCCCTGGAGGGTGACTTGGGAGTGAATATTGGTGATTTTATGACTCTTATCTGTGGTATGTTTTTTGCTTTTCATATTGTATTTGTTGACCGGTATACTGAGACTCATGATCCTATTATACTGACGGTAATGCAGATGGCAGTCGCGGCTGTGTTAAGCTGGGTGGTTGCTCCGTTATTAGAGGGAGGACTGGATCTGTCTGTAATTGATCACTCTATGATGATCAGCCTTCTTTATCTTGGCATTTTCAGCACAATGATTTGTTTTCTGCTTCAGAATATGGGACAGAAGCATTTAAGCCCCAACACTTCTTCCATTATTCTGTCTTTTGAATCAGTATTTGGTCTGCTGTTCTCCGTTTTTTTGCTGGGAGAGCCGGTAACTTTAAAATTACTCACAGGCTGTGCTTTGTTGTTTCTGTCGGTTATATTATCAGAATTTAAAAAACAAACTCCCGCTGCTTAAATCCAGCGGGAGTTTGTTTTAAAATAAGCTGTAGATCGCCTCCCATATGATATATCCATATCCTGCTCTCAGTATGATTAGCAGACAATCTGAAATGATCAATGGAATAATACTTTTTCTTGAAAAATAGTATAAGTAATAGCAATAAAGAACTGTTGTAATAAATGCTCCATACATATTTAATCCATTAAAACTTAAAGTCTTAGACAGATTCATAACATAAATAAATAAGAAACTGATAAGAATAACAGACCATTTAGAAGAAAGCAGCTGATTTAATTTTGTGAAAATGTATCCTCTGAAAATGACTTCCTCTGTTATTTTATTAATAAATGAAAGGAAGAGAAGGGTGTATAAATAAGGCATTTCACTAAATGGCAGAGGGCGATTAGAAGTTACGGACATATTTGTAAATAACTCCACCGGAACGGTATAAAGAAGGTAAAGAATAACCCCTAGCACCACACCGTGTACAATATCCATAATAGAAACGTTTCGCAAACCAATACTGCCAAGCGGCTCTCCATCCACTTTTCCTGTTATGTAGCAAATCATTGCAATTTCAAAAATACTGATAAAGATTATGATCCATTGATAATGATTATTTGTTTCGTAATTTCTCAATAAAAACCCCATCAGTAATACAAAAATATAGATTGATGCAATCTGTAATGTTATTTTGTTTTTTGCTGTCATAAAATCCCCCCCCAGTTTTACTTTCTTATTTTAAATGGAAACTTCAATACCTTTACAAACATCAACCCATTCTTTCGCCTGGGCAAAAGAAAACAGTTCTTCATTGGTCAGCTCGATTGCTGAATTAGAGCTGCCAGCTGCCGGAAAAACAGAAGAGAATCTTTGAAGAGACACATCTAAGTAAGTGGTCGCACAGTCAGGATTGGCAAAGGGACACACGCCTCCAATTTCATGACCAGTGAAAGCAGATACTTCGTCAGCAGACAGCATTTTTGATTTAATCCCAAATGTTTTTTTGAACTTTGCATTGTCAATTTTCATGTCGCCGGCCGTAACCACCAGGATACACCTGTTTTCTTCAGAACTGTGAAAAGACATGGTTTTTGCAATCCTTGCCGGAATCACATCCAGGGCTTTTGCTGCTAATTCTACGGTTGCACTGGAAACAGGAAACTCCATAATCTGGCAGTCCCGGCCAGATTCTTTGAAGTATTCCTTTACTTTTTTGTACAGACATAAGAAAAACACTCCTTTGCATTCATGTAATGGAATTTTAAGTAAATTGTTAATTATTGTACCATTGATATTAAAATTTATCAATGTTATAATAAAAATTGATGTGCCTTTTGGTGAGAGTTGTCAGAAATATTTGCTATTCATGAAGTTTAATGGTATAATAGAACGGTTACTATCACAAAGCAGTAGGGAGTTATATGTCTAAATCGTTATACATTGCAGAAAAACCAAGTGTGGCTCAGGAGTTCGCAAATGCGCTTAAAATCAACGCAAAACGCAGCAACGGATACATAGAAGCAGATCAGGTGATTATTACCTGGTGCGTGGGACATCTGGTTACGATGAGCTATCCGGAAAGCTATGATCCCAGATATAAGCGATGGAGCTTAGCCACCCTGCCGTTTCTTCCAAAAGAATTTAAATATGAAGTAATTCCAAGTGCAGCCAGACAGTTTGAAGTTGTGAGCAGTCTGCTAAACCGACCTGACGTGGATACAATCTATGTTTGTACTGACTCCGGAAGAGAAGGAGAATACATATACAGGCTGGTTGCCCAGATGGCGGGGGTGAATGATAAAAAGCAGAAGAGAGTCTGGATTGATTCCCAAACAGAAGAGGAAATTTTAAGAGGCATACGGGAAGCAAAAGACGAAGCGGAATATGATAATCTTTCGGCTTCCGCGTATCTGCGTGCAAAAGAAGATTATCTCATGGGAATTAATTTTTCCCGTTTGCTTACACTAAGATACGGACAGAATATTTCAAATTATTTAAAGAGCGGGAAGAATACTGTTATTTCCGTTGGCCGGGTCATGACCTGTGTAATGGGAATGGTGGTGCGGAGAGAACGGGAGGTCAGGGACTTTGTAAAGACGCCGTTTTACCGCGTTATCGGTACATTTACCAGAGAAGATCTGGATTTTGACGGTGAATGGAAAAGCGCTCCGGGGTCTAAGTTTTATGAGTCGCCATACCTCTATAAAGAGAATGGATTTAAAGAAAGAAAGCATGCCGAGGAGCTGATAGGGATACTTTCTGCATCAGATCCCATGGAAGCAGTTGTTGCATCAATTGAGAAAAAGAAGGAAACAAAGAATCCGCCGCTGCTTTACAATCTGGCTGAACTTCAAAACGACTGTTCTAAGATGTTTAAGATCAGTCCTGATGAGACTCTAAAGGTGGTTCAGGAGCTTTATGAGAAGAAGATGGTCACTTACCCCAGAACAGATGCCAGAGTTCTTTCCACTGCAGTAGCAAAGGAAATCTATAAGAACATCAGTGGTCTGAAAGGTTTTGAGCCTTTAAAGGACGCGGCAGAGGAAGTATTAAACAGAGGATCCTACAAATCAATTGATAAAACAAGATATGTCAATGATAAGCAGATTACGGACCATTATGCCATTGTACCCACTGGTCAGGGTCTTTCCTCCTTAAGAGGCTTAACGCCCCTTGCGTCTAAGGTTTATGAAGTGGTTGCAAGAAGGTTTTTTAAGTATTTTCTATCCGCCGGCCATTTATCAAAAGTATGCGCTTGAACTGGTTGCAGAAAAAGAGCACTTTTTTTCCAACTTCAGGGTAATGCTGGAAGAGGGGTATTTAAAAGTGGCAGATGTATCCGGCAACAGGAAAAAAGCAGAAGAAAAGACGGAAGAACCTCTCCCTGACAGTGAAAATCAGGATGAGAATAATTCTGAAACATCACAGAAGCAAATGGACAATCCAGCTTTTATTGCCATGCTTGGTTCATTGAAAAAGGGAATGCAGCTGCCTGTTAAAAAGCTGATTATCAAAGAAGGTGAGACTTCTCCGCCAAAGCGCTATACATCAGGATCCATGATTCTTGCTATGGAGAATGCGGGTCAGTTAATTGAAGATGAAGAACTCCGTGCCCAGATTAAGGGTAGTGGTATTGGAACCAGTGCCACAAGAGCAGAGATATTAAAAAAGCTTTTTAATATAGAATATCTCTCTCTTTAAATACGAAGACCCAGGTGATTGTGCCTACGCTGTTAGGAGAGATGATCTATGATGTAGTGAATGCCTCCATAAAACAGCTGCTTAATCCGGAACTGACAGCCAGCTGGGAAAAGGGATTAACTTATGTCTCAGAGGGAAGCATAACCTCAGAAGAATATATGCAGAAACTGGAGAATTTTGTTGCCGGACGTACCGCTTGGGTACTGAAGCTGAATAATCATTATGATTTACGTAATGTATTTGATGCTGCGGCAGCTAATTATAAAAAACAAAAATAGGAGATTATTAACATGAAAAAAGAAGATATGACAAACCAGGACTTATTTGATACCAATCATACAGTGGCCAAATTATTGTTTGAACAGACCACCTATCCGTGGGAAATTCTTCCTAAGATCAGCGAGTTTATCGTTTCTCTTGGAGAGCGTCTTCCAAAAGACGAATATGTTCATGTAGGAAAAGCAGTATGGATTCATAAGTCTGTAAATCTTCCGCCAACAGCTTGTATGGGCGAGCATGTAATTATCTGCAAGAATGCACAGATCCGTCATTGCGCATTTATCAGAGGCAACGCAATTATTGGTGAAGGTGCAGTAGTTGGAAACTCCTCAGAAGTTAAGAATTCCATTCTTTTTGATGGCGTACAGGTTCCTCACTTCAACTATGTTGGAGATTCCATTTTAGGATATAAGTCCCATATGGGTGCTTCCTCCATTGCTTCTAATGTAAAAACAGATAAATCTCTTGTTACCGTACATGCAGAAGATGGAGATATTGAAACAGGACTTAAGAAGTTTGGTGCCATCCTTGGAGATTACGCAGAAATCGGCTGCGGTGCTATTTTAAATCCTGGTACAGTAATCGGACCAAAAGCAGATATCTATCCGCTTTCCTGCGTAAGAGGCTGTGTAGAGGGTAATTCCATCTACAAAAAGCAGGGAGAAATCGTAGAAAAGAAAATTACTGAGGAATAAATAAAACATGAGCGAAAGTAAACATGCCCAGGCAGGAAATGGAAAATTCGGTTCAAGAATTGGATTCATTCTGGCTTCTGTTGGTTCCGCAGTTGGTATGGGAAACATCTGGATGTTTCCCTATCGGCTGGGACAATATGGAGGAGCTGCTTACTGGTGTATTTTGGTTTTGTATTTTTATTTGGTCTGGTTGGCTTGTCCGGAGAGTTTGCTTTTGGCAGGCTCACCGGCACTGGCCCCATTGGCTCCTATGATTATGCTCTTAAGACGAGAGGGAAAAAAGGCGGTTCCTTTCTGGGTGCCATCCCTTTGATTGGTTCCTTTGGTATTGCCATTGGTTATGCCATAATCGTAGGCTGGGTGTTAAGGTATTTATGGGGATCATTATCCGGTGTCATGATGAAGGGGGAAGCTTCAGAATATTTTTCCCAGGCAACTGGTCATTTTGGCAGCGTTCCGTGGCATCTGCTTGTAGTTATCATGACGGTAGCTATATTAGCAGGCGGTGTATTAAAAGGCATTGAAAAAGTAAATGCAATCATGATGCCTGCTTTTTTTATTTTGTTTTTACTGATTGCGATCCGGGTGTTTTTCCTTCCCGGGGCTTTTGAGGGATATAAATATCTGCTGGTACCAAGGTGGGAGCTTTTGCTAAAACCGGAAACGTGGGTTATGGCTATGGGACAGGCTTTCTTTTCCCTATCCATTACTGGCTCAGGAATGGTTATTTACGGAAGCTATCTGGATAAGAAAGAGGATATACCAAAAGCAGCGGTTACCACTGCTTTGCTGGATACCATAGCAGCTCTTTTAGCTGGTTTTGCTATTATTCCTGCTGTATTTGCATTTCAGATGGATCCGGCCAGCGGACCACCTCTGATGTTCATAACCTTGCCTAAAGTGTTTGAACAGATTCCAGCGGGCAGAGTCATTGCGACATTGTTTTTCCTTTCCGTATTATTTGCGGGAGTGACCTCTCTGGTTAACATGTTTGAAGTCTGCTCAGAAGCGATTCAGACACATCTGCATTTCCCCAGAAAAGCAGCAGTTGCATTTGTGGGCGCAGTTGTTTTTATTATCGGCCTTTTCATTGAATATGAGCCATATATGGGCGCTTGGATGGATTATATTACGATCTACGTGGTTCCATTTGGAGCAGTACTATGTGCAGTGATAATTTACTGGGTGCTCAAAGATGAGAAGATCATGGATGAGTTAAATAAAGGACGTAATAAACCACTAGGTAATTATTTTGTTTTTACTGCAAAATACATTTATGTCTCCCTTGCATTACTTGTATTCATATTAAGTATTGTATACAAAGGGATCGGTTGATCCTGTATTACATAAAAAAAACCTGTATTTTCATGCCTTGTTTCAGGCGGAAAATACAGGTTTTTTCATATTTATTATTTTGTACCGAATATACGGTCGCCAGCGTCGCCAAGACCTGGGCAGATATATGCATTTTCATTTAACTGACGATCTAAATGTCCTACATAGATCTGGATATCCGGATGTGCTTCATGAAGTCGTTTTAAACCTTCTGGAGCAGCAATGATGGCCATGAACTTAATGTGCTTTCCGCCGTACTGCTTAATAAAATCAACGGCTGCAGTTGCAGAACCGCCGGTAGCAAGCATGGGGTCGGTAACAACAATGGTTCTCTGCTCAATCGGGCTTGGAAGTTTGCAGTAATATTCATGAGGCTCATGAGTTTTTTCATCACGATATAAACCGATATGTCCTACCTTGGCAGACGGTACAAGAGCCAGGATTCCGTTAACCATACCAAGACCTGCTCTGAGGATGGGAACAACTGCCATTTTTTTACCGGCAATCATGGGAGTCATACAGGTCTCAATTGGGGTTTCAACCTCCACATCCTGTAAAGGAAGATCCCTTAATGCTTCAAATCCCATCAGCATGGCAATTTCTTCTATAAGCGCACGGAATTCATTAGTTCCCGTTCTCTTGTCTCGTAAGATTGAAATTTTGTGCTGAATCAGCGGGTGGGTAAAAACAGTTACATTGTCCATTTGTAAATCCATAATAGTATTAATCCTTTCTTAATCTCTTGCTGTATCAGGGGTTTCAGGCAGTATCAGGTTCATAAAGACACCTATGATAACAGCGATGAAAAGACCTGAAATGTTTAATGTTACAGAACCGATATTTACGTTAAGCCCTCCAAGCTGGGCAAGTCCAAGTCCGAATACCAGGATCAGACCAACGATAGTTAAGTTTCTGCTGTGTGTGAAATCCAGGTTAGACTCTGCCAGAGAGCGTATACCCACAGCGGCAATCATACCAAACAGCATGATCTCCACACCACCTTTTACAGGACCCGGAATAGTCTGAAGAATTGCACCGACTTTTCCAAAAAGACCCAGAATGATTGCAAAAACAGCTGTCACACGAAGAAGTTTGGGGTTATAGTTTTTAGTCGTTGCCAGAACACCTGTATTCTCTGAATAAGTAGTGTTGGCAGGTCCGCCAAGTAATCCTGCAAGCAGAGTGGCAATACCATCACCCATTAAAGTGCGGTGAAGTCCCGGATCCTTAAGAAAATCTTTGCCTACAACGGTTCCGTTTGTGGTGATGTCACCAATGTGCTCCATGAAAGTAACGCAGGCAATGGGTGCGATGGAAAGAATAGCACCTAAGCTGAACTTTGGAACAGACATAAAGGTTACGCCGTTGAGATCCTTTGTTACAAACGGGATATTAATCCATGATGCAGCTGAAATGGCTGAATAATCCATATGGAAGATTCCCAATGCCCCTAATACGATGCAAAGGATATAACCAGCTGCGATTCCGATCAGGATCGGTACCAGCTTGAAAAATCCATGGGCAAAAATGGAACAGAGAATAACAACGAATAATGTGAAAATCGCTATTCCCAGATTCAGCGCGATAGCAGGTGTTACACCGTCAGCCAGACTTAAATTACCGGTTGCATCACTGAGTGCCGTGCCGGCCAGGTTAATTCCGATGACTACAATTACAGGACCGGTCACAACGGGAGGGAAAATCTTTTTTGATTTTCTCAGCGCCGATGATGAATGCAATGTATGCAAAGATCAAGTACACCAGACCGGCAAAAATAATTCCACCCTGTACTAAAGGTACGTTCTCAGGGATCACGGTTCCTTCCGGTCGGATAATTGCGGTAACCGCGGCCAGAAAAGCAAAGGATGAACCGAGAAACACAGGAACCTTAAATTTAGTACAGCAGTGGAATATTAAGGTGCCAACGCCTGCAGAGAATAATGCCAGCGATGGATTGAGACCTGTCAGTAAGGGTACCAGCACAGTTGCGCCAAACATGGCGAAAAGATGCTGAATGCTGAGCAGATAGTCTCGGGTTGTCAGTTTTGCGTTGTTACTCATGAGAATACCCCGTTTCTTTTTATTTTTCCGTCCTATTTTATCAGAGAAAGGGATAAATGGCAACTCTTTTTGTTATTTTGTCTCAGGAGTATATTCAATTAACGCAAAATCCCCCAAAGCATGAGCGACAGGTATGGAGACGATAATGACCCCCTGATCCTCATAACTAAAGGATTCCGGAAATTCTGTGGCTCCTTTTTCCAGCTGTTCTGATGAAAAATCTGCATTTTGAAAAATGTCGGTATATGTCTGTTCATCCATGTCAGTCCGTGCGCTCATCAAAGCTTCTTTAAGCTCGGGAGAAGTGTTGTAAAACTTACACTGATCAGACAGCACATACTGAGCCAGCAGTTTTGGATCCACGTAATCCCTCAGCCTGATGTTCTTCCCGGTCTTTAAGTCAATGACGCTGGTGTAATAAACATTGGTGGGATGTGCAGCCCCCCTCAGAAGAAAGCATGCCTGTATAGGCAACGCTGATTCTGTTCCTGTCAGATGAAATGATGTCAGCACTGACAGTAAGAGTATCCTTTGATGGATCAATGGAATAAGCATTGATTATTTCCAGCGCATTCTCTTTTAACCGATTGTTGACGGCTTCTAATTTCGATTCATCTGCTAATTCTTTAAGAACCGGATATTCAATGGTCACCTTGTCATTCTTATAAACGTATATCGAAGTGGTTATTTTTGATTTGGGATCTGTGCTTATACTGCCGGAACTTTCGGATTCATTCTGAACTTCTATTACAGACGTTTCTGCGGGGGCAGTTGTTTCTTTGATATTTGCTGTCTGAATGTCTGACAAATCTGGTTTTACATAATTTCGGTGACCGCAGCCATTAAGAGACAGAGATAGAAGCGCAGCCATGAAAAAAATATGACGTTTCGTAAAATCACCTCGGATCTGATTTATTTTTTCTGAAGTTAGTATATCATAATACCATCTGGTTTTCCTAGAATATTATGTAAAATTAAGGGAATTGTAGGAAAAATATGAGGACATAGAGAAAAGACTCCCCAAAGCCAGAATAAATCCGCTTTGGGAAGTCTTGCTCCCTGCCAAGGGTGTAGTGCCGGCAGTGGGACTTGAACCCACACGATGTTGCCATCAACGGATTTTGAGTCCGCCTCGTCTGCCATTCCGACATGCCGGCTTGCACTTACAACGTTCATTATTCTATCACAGGATTTTCCATTTGGCAAGTATTTAAATTGAAAATCAACAAAATATATTCCCGGCAACGGGAATGCAGGCTGTGAAAGTATTCTCCCTGTCTGTGGAATTGGAGTAATTGAGTATGAAAGTATCAGGCAGGGAGAAGAGAGGTTATAAAATTTTTTTATACTGTTCAATAATATACTCGGCCCTCTGTTTGTAGGTATGGTTCTGTACGCTCAGTGCCGCATTTTTTCGTACGTTCATCCATTCATCTTTGTTATTCTTATAGTATTCTACCAGTTCCTTGGTCTGTTCGGGGGAAGAGGACACAATAAGATCACGTCCCGGAGTAAACAGCTTTCTGATCTCAGCATTGTCGGATGACAGAACAAAACCGCCGGAACCCAGTATCTCAAAGGTTCGCTTGGTTATGGTCTGCTGGTGATTTTGTGTTACAAGATTGATAAAACTGCTGTTATATGCTGCGCAGGTGCGGTCATAGGCCATACCCCCACGATAATATATCTGAGTCGTATCTATAGCTAATATTTTTTTGATAAGGGGCAAATAGCCCGGGTCTCCGTAAAGCTGTATCTGGTATCCGTTTTCCAGAAGGGGTTTTAAGAGTATCTGCAGTGATTTATAGCGGTAGTGTTCCGGATGGAACGGGTATATCATTGCGTAAGAATTGCCGATCAAATTAATATATTCTTCTTTTGTATTAAGGCCTTCCATTGGATGATGAACGGCCGGACAGTAGGCGTAATACATCATCTCGCAGGGGAACCCCTTTTTAATAATAAACTGGCGCATTTCCGGACACATAGTAAGCACCAGATCAGGTTTCGATGCATAGATGATATCCATTTCAATACCGTCTCCTGTTTTTGAAAGGAAATAGGTACTGGATATGCCATCGGTGTCCCAGTGGATATGCTTCAGAGACTTAGGACGGTTATTTCCTAGAAATGACATGACATCATGCTTAAGTTCCAGAGGTGCCCCCAAAGTGATAATGAGGTCAGCGTCACAATTTGTTAAAATCTGATCCATCTGATTCACAGTGGTAGCCGTGATGACGGAGGCTTCGCAGCCTGCCTGCTTAAATCCCCACTGCATATCATATGAAAATAGTCTGTTTCCAAGAATGAGTACTTTCATTTATTTATTCATTCCTTCCTGATAACGGGTTAAAAAATATTGTTTGTGCCAGGGACTACCGTGCAATTCGCTTAAAGCTTTAAGTCCCATGGTGCCGTATTGCTTTACCAGGCCGTTGAAATTGTCTGCGGATTTACCGCCTGCTGTCATCCTCTGACCGGCGATTTCGTGATATACCACGGAATTATAATTGACTTTTGGATACCAGCCCCGTTTAGTTCCATAATAGTAGTAGTAACCAAGAAGCATACTGTCATCTTCAAAGCATTGGCGTCCCTTTAAAAAAGCTGCGTTATAGCCGCCTGTTTTCTTAAGTATTTCAGAAACGTGAATACAGGGGTTCGTAAATCCCTGAACCACGCTGTCTGTCCGAAGCCCCATAAGAAATTCGTCGTATTGTGTTAACTGATCAGGCAGAGTCGTATTTATATTTAAGAAGGGCATCGCCCCTTTTTTATCAACAATACCGCAGCTGACCAGAGGTTCCTCATTATTCTCAAGATAGGTGACCAGTGGGTCCTCCCAGTTTGGAGAGAAGATCATGTCTAAATGCAGTTCACTGATATATTGTGTATCCGGTATGTTCTTCCAAATGTATTCAAAGCATTTTTGCCGGCCAACTGTGGTACCTGCATTCGTACCGTCCCCAATAATGTGACAATCAAGATTAAAAGTTTTTAAAAAATTATCCAGATTATTATTATCCAGGTTCCCCTGGTTATAGACGACGATTGTTTTATAGGTACTGTTTTCCAGAGATCTTAAACAGCTGACGGCTAATTTCATATCCTGTTCCTGCCTTAACATGAACAGCAGAGTGTGCACAAGACTCATTTCATCCACCTCATATATTCTTTTTCCATACATTCTGATTGATTATTTTGGTGTAGCTTTCAATAATTCTGACTACTTTGCAGGAAACGTTGGTATCTGTATAATCAGGAACCAAAGCTATGGGTTCCTGATTTGCTTTCATGGATACGGACAACTCAAGTGCCTGCAAAATGTCTTTTTTCATTTGTTCCTCCAATGACCACAGAACCCTTGTCAAGGGCTTCAGGTCTTTCCGTGGAAGTTCGAAGAAGTACTGCGGGAAAACCGAGAATCGCGCTTTCCTCGCAAAGGGTTCCGCTGTCAGATAATACACAAAATGAGCTCTTTTGCAGCCGGCAATAGTCGAGAAACCCGAAGGGCTCCATGCATTGTACAAGCGGATCGAAGACAAAGCCGTAATTGTCAATCCTTTTCTGGCTTCTTGGGTGCACAGAAAAGATCACAGGCATTCCATAGGTCTTTGCGGCGGCATTGACGGCCTGCATAAGTGAAATAAATGTGCCTTCCACATCTACGTTTTCTTCCCGGTGAGCGGATACGACTAAATATTGTTCCTGCTCCAGTCCAAGCCTGCTCAGTATGCTGCTTTCGTTGATTTTTTGCCTGTGGCTTTCAAGGACTTCAGTCATGGGAGAACCGGTAACAAAAATATGCTCTTTTGTAATGCCTTCAGAAAGGAGGTACCGCCTGGCATGTTCTGTATATGCCAGGTTTATATCGGATACGTGATCCACGATCTTACGGTTGATTTCCTCCGGTACATTTAAGTCAAAGCACCTGTTTCCCGCTTCCATGTGAAAGATGGGAATCTTTAAGCGTTTCGCGGAAATGACCGACAGTGCTGAATTGGTATCTCCCAGCACAAGCAGGGCATCAGGCTTTTCCTTTTGTAAAATGCGGTAGGTTTCTGCGATAATATTGCCCATAGTATCCCCAAGTGTTTCACCTGGGCATGAAAGGCTGTAATCCGGCGGACGGATCTCAAGATCATCAAAAAAAACGTCATTTAGGGACTTTGCCCAATTCTGCCCTGTATGAACCAGAATATGGTCAAAATACCGGTCAAAAGCTTTGATGCAGGAGGACAGCCTGATAATTTCCGGTCTGGTTCCCAGTATGGTCATCAGTTTCAGTTTCTTCATCGCTTACTCCTTTTTGAAAGAATTATTATCTATTACACCAGGATATGTGTCTGGATGCTCAGGGTCGTAAAGCTGGCTGGCCCAGATCAGCAACACCAGGTCACTGCTTCCTGTATTGGTTACATCATGGATATAGCCAGGCGGAATGTCTACTACCTCCAGTTTCTCTGATGATATGGGATACTTAAGGATATCCCCGCCGCCCAGTTTCTGAAAACGCAGGAGGCCACAACCGTTTACGGCGATGAATTTCTCAGTCTTGGTATGGTGCCAGTGACCGCCCTTTGTCATGCCGGGTCTTGTAATATTTACGGATATCTGACCCCCTGCAGCTGATTTAAGACATTCAGCAAAAGCGCCCCGCTGATCCCGGTATTCCTTAAGTGCATAGCTGAATTTGTCAACAGGCAGATAGCTTAAATAGGTGCTGTACAGTTTCTGAGTCAGTGGGTCGGTCATATCCGCCAGCTCAAGGTTCTGCCTGCCATCCCGAAATCCCGTGATGGTATGTTCCAGTTCCCTGACCGTTGTGGGATGAACGGGTCTCACCTGACAAAACCCGTTCTGTTTTATGATATCGCCCTGCAATGCTGCTGTGAACCCATTGAGCACATCATCGATATAGACCAGTGAAATTTCTGTATCGGGATCATCGATGCGTACGGGTAAACCACGGGCGATGTTGTGGCAGAAGGTAGCCACTACACTGTTATAGTTGGGTACGCACCATTTGCCGAAAACCCCGGGCAGGCGGAAGATATAAATATCGGCCCCTGTTTCCTGCGCATATGCTTTTACCAGATCCTCTGCTTTGCGTTTGCTTAGGCCATAAGGATTATCAAGCTGCGCCTGTATAGATGATGACATGAGCACAGGTGTATTTTTACCGCTATTTTTCAGAGCCTTTAACAGCGTACTGGTAAACTTAGAGTTTTCCTCAAACTCTGAAGGATGCTCTGGTCTGTTAACGCCGGCCAGGTGAAAAACAAAATCACAGTCTGCTGCATACTGTTCTAAAAGCTCCGGGCTGGTCTGTATGTCGTACTTAAAAAGCTGGCAGTCTCCCCTGGTTTCCAGGTGGGCACACAAATTTTTTCCGATAAATCCGCCTGAACCTGTTATCAGTATTTTCATAGATGGTTCCACTCCTTTAATTCATTTGCCACATAGCTGCAGCCTGACAATGTTTCTTTCAGTTCTTCCGCAGACAGCCGGTGGGTATTACTTGAGTTGTACTCCTGTATGGTTCCGATATCCCGGTTGCCGTCGCTAAAATATTTTGCATAGTTTAAGTCGCTTTCATCTGCAGGGATACAAAAATAATCTCCCATGTCCATTGCTGATGCCATTTCCTCCCTGGTAAGCAGCGTTTCATGCATCTTTTCCCCCATTCTTATGCCAATGTTCTGGATTTCGTTATCGGCATGGAATAGGGTTTTAAGTGCTAAAGCAAGATCACCAACGGTTGCTGCCGGGGATTTTTTAACCATCCGATCCCCAGTTTTTGCGTTTTCAAATGCGAAAAGCACCAGTTCAATGGCATCGTCCAGATTCATCAGAAACCGGGTCATATCCGGATCCGTTACAGTGAGCGGCTGTCCGTTTTTTATCTGTTCAATAAACAGAGGTATCACGGAACCCCGGGATGCCATGACGTTTCCGTATCTGGTACCGCAGATCACTATATTTTCTGCTGTTCTGGCTTTGGAGATAAAGGTTTTTTCCATCAGGGCCTTGGACATGCCCATTGCATTTATAGGGTAAACGGCTTTGTCGGTTGATAAGCAGACCACTTTTTTAACGCCTGCTTCTACGGCGGCACTCAACACATTTTCTGTGCCTAAAACATTGGTCTTGACCGTTTCTAACGGAAAGAATTCACAACTTGGGACCTGCTTGAGGGCGGCTGCATGGAAAATATAGTCCACACCCCGCACGCAGTTTTTTACGCTAGTAATATCTCTTACATCACCTATTAAAAATTTAATTTTCTTGTTATTATATTTCTTCCTCATATCATCCTGTTTTTTTTCATCTCGTGAAAATATTCTGATTTCTCCTATATCTGTATCAAGGAGCCGGTTAAGCATGGCATTCCCGAAGGAACCGGTCCCTCCAGTTATGAGCAGAGTCTTGTCTTTAAACATAAGTCACACAGATCTCCTATCTAAAGTTAAGTCAGTTATAGTATATGTTTGTTAACCTGGATTTGTTTTTTTGATGGTGTGCAATGATGGATACGATAGAAATCATCTTTTTAAACCTGCTCAAGCAGTATTTAAATTGAAAATCAGTAAAATATATTGTATGATAGTAAAAAGCTATGGTTAAGGAGGTGTCTGGGCGATGACATGTAAGGAAGCAGAGCGTCTGGTCATTCCATATATAAACGATGAACTGACAGATGAGGAACTGAAAGAATTTTTGGAACATACGCAGACCTGCTTAAATTGTATGGAAGAACTGGAGATATATTTTACCATAGAAGCAGGTATCATGCAGCTTGATTCTGAAACAGGGAATTATAATATCAAGGGAGCACTGGAGGCGGCTCTGGAACAATCCAGACAAAGACTTCAGTTCATTCAGCTGATAAAAATAGCAAGATATGCGGTATCCACCGTATGCGTCATGGCACTTGTCATTACAGTCCTTCTTCAGTGCAGAATCTGGCTGCAGTTGGGCTTGCTTGGATAGGAGAACAGATGAACAGAAAAAAAACAGTACTGATTGACGGTACCAGCATGCTGAAAGAGGCTTATTATGCAGTTCCAGCCAATAGTGTAAAAGGAATACGCAATGTGGTGGTTCGCATTATAGAAGATAAACAGACAGATTATATTGCAGCAGTATTTGGCAGTATGAATGAGAATGGGATAACTGCCCGGGATCTGAAGGATAATGAGACCAGATTAAAGGAAACACTGGCTTCTTTAAAAATTCCGGTTTTTGAAAAAGAGGGAGTCCGTTCTCTGGATCTTATTTGCTCTCTGGCTGAAAACTGTGTGTCGGATGAAAAAGACGTTTCCATACTCACTGCAGATGAGAACATTTTAATGGCGGTAAGTCAGCATATTACTGCCTGGATGCCTGGTGTGGGAGAAGAAGGGACAGAGTTAATAAACTGGACAGTGGAGAAAGTAAAAAAAGAGTTTGGCATTGAACCGGAACAGTTAAAAGAGGTTTTTTCATTGGAACGCGGTGCAGGCATTGGCCGAAAAACCGCATGCCGTCTTGTTTCACAGTATGGTTCTTTGCAGGCAATCTATGAACAGAAAGAGGAACCTGAGTCTGGTCAGATCCGGGAAGCATTAACGAAGTATGAACAGCAGATCAACAAAGAAGCGCAATTCCTTTGCCTGAAAACAGATTATGATGTTCATCTTAATGAGGTCAGATCCATTGCAGAATCAGAAATTGAAGAAATCATGGATATGGATTTTGAACCTGCAAGTTTCCCGGAAGAAGCGGAGGAGATTTCTTCTGATGGCTGGATGGGAAAAGCGATTACAGAGCTTGCTGATGCAGAGGCGATTTTTTCAAGATGTGCTGCAGGTACGAGCCTTGGTCTGCAGGTGGCAGGAGCTGACAAAAAAATCACTGCCCTGGCTTTATGTCTGTCAAAAGAGGAGTGCTGGTGTTTGATTGCCCAGGGGAATTTAACGTCAGAATACCTGAAAGAAAAGGCAGAAGAAGTCATAAGACACGGAGCAAATGTTACCGTTCTTGATCTGAAAAGCCAGCTTCCATTTTTGAATGTGTCTGATGAAAAAGCAGTGTTTGATGCTTCCCTGGCGGCTTATTTAATTGATCCCTTAAAAAGCTCCTATGAATACAATGATCTGGCACAGGATTATCTCCAGTTATCCCTTTCTTCCAAAACAGAATTGTTGGGGAAACGTACGATAATCCAGGCACTTTCTGAAAATCAAACCCAGGCAGTAACCTGTATGTGTTCCATGGCTTATGTTTCTTTTATGTGCGGAAGCATTTTAAAAGAAGGACTCAAAACAGCTGAGATGGATCAGTTGTTTTATGAGATTGAAATGCCCCTGGTATATAGTTTATTTACTATGGAAGAAACAGGAATCCGTGTGGAGAGGGACAGGCTGAAAGAATACGGGGACAGATTAAAGATCCGGATTAAGGAAACAGAACAGAAAATATATGAACAGACAGGGGAAAACTTTAATATTAATTCGCCCAAACAGCTGGGTGAGATCCTGTTTGAAAAGATGAAACTGCCAGGTGGGAAAAAAACAAAAACCGGTTATTCCACAGCTGCCGATGTGCTTGAAAAGCTGGCGCCTGATTATCCGGTCATAGAACAGATTCTGGATTACAGACAGCTGACTAAATTAAATTCCACCTATGCCGATGGACTGGCCGCCTATATTGGCTCCGATGAACGGATTCACGGGACCTTTAATCAGACAATTACCGCTACCGGCAGAATCAGCAGTACAGAGCCTAATTTGCAGAATATCCCCATCCGTATGGAACTGGGAAGAGAGATCCGAAAAGTTTTTGTTCCACAGGAAGGCTGTGTTTTTGTAGACGCCGATTACTCCCAGATTGAGCTGAGGGTACTGGCTCATATGTCGGGAGATGAAAGGCTGATCGGTGCCTATCAGCAGGCCGAGGATATTCACGCAATCACTGCTTCAGAGGTTTTTCATGTTCCTTTGACGGAAGTAACCTCCCTGCAGCGACGCAATGCCAAGGCGGTCAATTTCGGGATTGTATATGGAATCAGTTCATTTGGTTTAAGTGAAGGCTTAAGTATTACCAGAAAAGAAGCGACCGAATATATCGAAAAGTATTTTGAAACCTATCCAGGGGTAAAACTGTTCCTGGACAAACTGGTGGCAGATGCAAAAGAAACCGGGTATGCAGTCAGCATGTTTGGAAGGCGCCGACCAGTCCCTGAACTGAAATCATCTAATTTTATGCAGCGTTCCTTTGGAGAACGTGTAGCGATGAATTCTCCGATTCAGGGAACAGCGGCAGATATTATGAAGATTGCCATGATTCGGGTTGATCGTGCCCTTAAAAAACAGGGTCTGCAGTCAAAAATAGTCCTTCAGGTTCATGACGAACTTTTAATAGAGACCCGGCTGGAAGAACTTGATCAGGTGAAAAAACTGTTGGTGGAAGAGATGAAGAGTGCTGCCAGTCTTGCTGTACCGCTGGAAGTTGATGCCAATGTTGGGGAATCCTGGTTTGATGCCAAATAATAGGATGGTGAAACGTATGAAAGTAATTGGACTTACTGGCGGAGTGGGGGCTGGTAAAAGTCTGGTTCTCACCATATTAAGAACAAAATATAATGCAGAAGTGATGGAAGCGGACAAAGTTGCCCATGAACTGATGGAACCTGGAGAAGAAGGATATCTGCGGATCAGGGAAACTTTTGGTGAAGCCATTCTTAATTCAGACGGCACCATTAACCGTACTGCACTGGGAAAAGTGATTTTTGACAATGAATCTGCCAGAGAACAGATTAATTCAATGATTCATCCCCTGGTGTGGAAAAGAATCAGACAAAAAATTTCCGCTTCCCAAGCCGGGCTTATTGTGGTAGAATTTGCAATTATGGGTGAAGAAGCGGAAGATATCTATGATGAGATGTGGTATGTACATGCATCAGAAGAAGTCAGAATGAGCCGGCTTTTAAAAAACAGGGGCTACTCAAAAGAACATTCGGAAAAAATGATCAGAAGCCAGGCGTCGGAACAGGAATATGCAAGGCGTTGTGACCGGATAATCGAAAACCATGGTTCTGTTAAGGATTTAGAGGATCAATTGGCGGAAATATTAAAAAGCAGGGGATAGAAAACGATGAGACTGGTAAGCATTGCTGGCGGGAGCAGCGGAAACTGCATTTATGTAGGTTCTGATACGACTCATGTTCTGGTAGATGCCGGAATAAGTAATAAAAGAATTGAACAGGGCTTAAATGAAATTGGATTAAAGGGCAGCGAGCTCACAGGAATTGTAATCACTCATGAACACTCTGACCATACCAAAGGGCTTGGAGTACTGGCCAGAAAGTATGGAGTTCCCATCTATGGAACAAAGGAGACGCTGGAGGAGATTTCCAAGCAGAAGTATCTGGGAGAATATCCCCGGGAATTGTTTTGTGCCATTCGCCCGGATGTGGATTTTTTTCCTTGGAGATTTAGAGGTCAAACCGTTTTCCATTGACCATGATGCGGCAAATCCGGTAGCATACCGGATACAGCATGAACATAAATCTGTTGCGGTAGCAACGGATATGGGGCATTACAACCAGTACATTATCGAGCATCTCCAGGGACTGGATGCTCTTTTATTAGAATCCAACCATGATGTGAATATGCTTCAGGCAGGACCTTATCCTTATTACTTAAAACGAAGGATTTTGGGAGATCATGGACATTTATCAATGAAAATGCAGGACGTCTGCTGTGCTGCATTCTTCACGAAAACTTAAAGAAGATTCTGCTGGGCCATCTAAGCAAGGAAAATAATTACGAAGAGCTTGCTTATGAAACCGTAAAGCTTGAAATCTCAGAAGGAGATAATCCATTTAAGGCATCTGATTTTTTCCATAGCCGTTGCAAAACGGGATCAGATGTCGGAAATTATCACTATATAAAGAGGAGATGCATGATGAATAAGACGATTATTACAGTAGTTGGCAAGGACACAGTAGGGATTATAGCAAAGATTTGCACTTATCTGGCAAATAACCAGGTAAACATATTGGATATTTCCCAGACCATTGTACAGGGATATTTTAATATGATGATGATTGTTGACATCAATGAAGCAGCGAAGCCTTTTGGAGAGCTTGCGGATGAACTGGAACAAATTGGAGACGAGATTGGTGTAAAGGTAAAATGCCAGAGAGAAGAAATTTTTACTAAAATGCATCGGATCTGATTACTGCAGTGAGGCTTAAGAAAAGGATGGGTTATCGATATGTTGAATATGTTTGAAGTAAATGAGACCAATAAGATGATCGAGCAGGAATTGCTGGATGTGCGCACTATCACCATGGGTATCAGTCTCCTTGACTGCTGCGACAGTGATTTAAAAGCGGTGAATGAAAAGATTTACAACAAGATCACCACGGTTGCAAAAAATCTGGTATCTGTAGGAAAAGAGATAGAGAAAGATTTTGCAATTCCCATTGTAAATAAACGTATTTCCGTAACCCCGATTGCAATGGTAGGAGCTGCTGCCTGCAAAACTCCTGATGACTTTGTTACCATAGCACAGACCCTTGACCGCGCAGCAAAAGAAGTTGGTGTTAATTTCATTGGCGGATATTCTGCACTTGTCAGCAAGGGAATGACAACGGCTGATAAAAATCTGATCTGCTCTATTCCAAAGCTCTGGCCTGTACAGACCGTGTCTGCAGTTCTGTAAATGTAGGTTCTACCAAGACAGGAATTAATATGGATGCAGTTGCTCTTATGGGTAAAATTGTTCTGGAAACAGCGGAGGAGACCAAAGATAATGATTCCCTTGGCTGTGCAAAACTGGTGGTATTCTGCAACGCGCCGGATGATAATCCATTTATGGCTGGTGCATTCCACGGTGTTACAGAAGCAGATGCAATTATTAACGTAGGTGTCAGCGGACCCGGTGTAGTAAAACGTGCGATTGAGACTGCGAGAGGAAAGGACTTTGAAGTTCTTTGCGAGACCATTAAGAAAACTGCATTTAAGATTACACGTGTAGGACAGCTGGTTGCCCAGGAAGCATCCAAAAGACTTAATATTCCATTTGGAATCATAGATTTGTCTCTGGCTCCCACACCTGCAATCGGCGACAGTGTAGCTGAAATCCTGGAAGAGATTGGTCTGGAACGGGTTGGCGCCCCAGGTACAACGGCTGCCCTGGCTCTGCTCAATGACCAGGTGAAAAGGGAGGAGTTATGGCTTTATCCTATGTAGGTGGTTTAAGCGGTGCATTTATCCCTGTCAGCGAAGATCAGGGGAATGATTGATGCAGTGGCCATGGGTGCATTAAACCTGAAAAAAACTGGAAGCAATGACCTGTGTCTGCTCCGTTGGTCTGGACATGATCGCCATTCCTGGAGATACTCCTGCCACCACCATATCCGGAATTATTGCAGATGAATCCGCAATCGGTATGATAAACCAGAAGACAACCGCAGTTCGTATTATTCCGGTAATCGGTAAGACTGTTGGTGAAACCGTGGAATTCGGCGGTCTTTTAGGATACGCTCCTGTTATGCCGGTCAATCAGTACTCCTGTGAAAAGTTTGTAAACCGCGGAGGAAGAATTCCTGCGCCTATACACAGCTTTAAGAATTAGCCATGGAACAGAACGATAAAAGAGAAGTGACGGAAGCACTCCAGGAATTTCTTGATGAATATCTAATCCGTATGATCATCAGCAATCCGGTTGAGAAACAGGGAATGTCCAAAGTGAAAATCCGTCCTCTTAAGCAAAAGGATTTATTACTGTTTCAGGCCGAGGAGCTGGTTGGAAACCAGGCATTTCATAAAAAAAATCTGACAAAGAGGAATGTGCAGACTATGCTGCAGATTTACTGGCTGGAACCTTTCGTCAGCTGGAACTGGAATCAGCAAAAGGCCAGGTCAGGGTTCTGATCAGCAAAAAAAAGGAGTTCCTGGTATTAAGATGAAACGTATTCCCAAAAAAAAAAATTACAGCACTTCCTGTAGTAACGGACCACAACAGACAAAAAAAATTATATTTTAAAAAGAAGGAACACCCATACCATTTTTTTAGTTGATTTGGGAGTTATGTCGGAAAATGGAACGATCATAAAATCAAGATATGACAAATTCCGCCAGATTAACCGGTTCCTTGAATTTATTGAAGATATACTTCCCAGACTTCACAAAGACAGGGAAAATGTAATTATTGATTTCGGCTGCGGCAAATCCTATTTAACATTTGCCATGTATTATTATCTTCATGTGCAGAAGGGATACTCCATCCGCATTATTGGTCTTGATTTAAAGCAGACGGTAATTGACAACTGCAACCGGTTAAGTGAGAGCTATGGATATGAAAAACTCAGATTCTATCACGGTGATATTGCATCATACGAGGGCGTTAATCAGGTGGATATGGTAGTTACACTTCATGCCTGTGATACAGCCACTGATTTTGCTCTGGCCAAAGCGGTTTCGTGGGGGGCATCTGTCATATTATCCGTACCGTGCTGTCAGCATGAACTCAACAAGCACATAGAGAACAGTCTGATGGCACCTGTTTTCCAGTATGGTCTTATAAAAGAACGAATGGCAGCTCTGTATACAGATGCCCTTAGGGCAGAGATATTGGAGAACCAGGGATACAGAACACAGATTCTGGAATTTATTGATATGGAGCATACACCAAAGAACATATTAATCCGTGCTGTTAAGCAGGGAGAAAAGAAAAATAACCGAAGCCAAATTGATGAAATTATGGAGTTTCTTCATGGAAATCTGACTCTTTATGATTTGTTTTACAAAGAATAAATAATATAAAATTATAAGTGAAATTTGCTGTCATATATGTTATGATATAAGCAATAATTTAAGGAGGAAAATCCATGCCTTTTATTAATTCAAAGTAAATGTTGCGTTATCCGAAGAAGAGAAAAGAACTGATAAAGGATAAACTTGGCCAGTCAATCAGTCTGATTCAGGGAAAGTCAGAAAGCTGGCTGATGGTTGGTTTTGAAGATAACTATTCTCTTTATTTTAAAGGAAAGAACAATACGAAGCTTGCTTTTGTAGAAGTTAAGATTTTCGGGCATGCTTCTGACCGGGATTTGGATCATTTAACTGCTGAGATTTCCAGAATTTTTAAAGAAGTACTTGGAATTGCCCAGGATAAAATCTATATTAAATACGAAGAAGCAGAACACTGGGGCTGGAATGGAGCAAACTTCTAAATTTAACTGTTGACACGTCAGACAGGGGAGCGGCTTATGGAGCTTTGGGATATCTACGATGAAAACAGAGCGGCAACTGGAAGGACTCATGTCCGGGGAGTTCCGCTGGGAAAAGGGGAATATCATCTGATTGCTGATATCTGGACCGTAAATCACAGGAATCAGATTTTACTGACCAGACGGCATCCGAATAAGCCTTACGGCTTAATGTGGGAGTGTACCGGCGGTTCGGTTCTTGCCGGCGAGACCACAGTGGAAGGGGCTATAAGAGAACTTTGGGAAGAAGCCGGAATTCATGCTGAAAAAGAGGATTTAACGCTGATTCACAGCATCAGACAGAGGGAACGGTTTGTGGATACTTATATCAACAGGCAGAATGTCTCGAAAGACGATCTTAAGTTACAGGCAGAGGAAGTTGTGGACGCAAAGCTTGTGACTTTTGATGAGCTTCTTGATCTGTGGAAGCAGGGAATTGTAGTACCCAAATCCCGGTTTCTTCTATATAAAGACAGGATCAGAGAATTTATCAATCCGCCGTCATAATATGACGACGGATTGTGTAAATTCATTTTTTATTTTTATATCATATTTAGCCTGTAATACTGTCTGATAAACGTGAGAAGAATAGAAGTCATGCCGGAGCATAGCGGCAGCTGCTCCCGTTAAATTGGTTTCTGCACCAGCAGTTTTGGCGATGAGGAGGGATGCTCCCTCTCTTTTTATTTCTCCCATCAGGGATACGGATTCTTTTGAAACCCAGAATTCTTGCATAAGGAGCATAGCCTGCCCGCCGGCCATCTTCTGTCAGCTGACCAGTTGTCCCCAGCATAATATGGAGCAAACCACGGCTCACTCTTGTATAGGTGTATTGTCTGGTTTTTAGCTGGTTGATCTTTTCTTCAAATGAATCATAATCAGGAAGCTGTTTTGTAATTCTTGCAGCCATTTCTTCTGATACATCGGAAAAATTATTAAATGGGATTCCTTCCATAGACAGCCTTAAAGAGAGCGGAATTTAAAGGAGATTGAAATCGTCGCAGTAAAGCGGTTTGCTTTCCTGTATTTTTAATTTTACCGGATCTGGTACATAATTAAAGACTGAATTCCTGCCTCATTGCAATTTTCTCCTGATTCCTTTAATGCCTTTCTAAGTCCGGTTGCGGAGCAAAAGATGGGGTGTAAGAAGAGGATCGTGATAGCCACTTCCATTTCTTGCAATGGTCAAAGGTGTTAAAGAAGCCTTTTGTCTATAAATGGCCTTTAAATATTCAATCCCAAAATGTTGTTGGGAGGGCCAGAATCGAGGCATCTTCTTCCCCAACAGCTCCGCTGGTGACAAGAGCGGTGTTTCTTGCTTCTGGAAAAGTAGCCCCTTTTTTCAGCTCTTTACGCAACTCATCTGAATAAACAGCAGGTTCGTTGGCGAGAATAGTAGCAATAGCGGAAAGTTTTTCCATATCCCCGCTTTCGCTGCCAAAGCACACGGTATCAACTGCCCCCCAGGCCGTTTAGCAATGCCACAGAGCAGGAGGCAAAGTCTTCCGCGCTTCCGGAAGCAAAGACAGACGGAATTTCCAATACCAGATCGGCTCCGCAGAAGCGCCATGGCAGTCCTTGTATACTTATCATAAATAGCGGGGCTCCCGCTGTACAAAATCTCCACTCATGACTACCACAGCAAATTCTGCATTTGACAGTTCTTTCGCTTTTCTGATATGATAGGCGTGGCCGTTGTGAAAGGGTTGTATTCAGCGATAATACCTACAGCATGCAATTTTTCTCTTTTATCAAAAAAACGTCCTTTTTTCTTTATTTCAACCTATATTATGCTATTGTTTCGCAAAAAAAATGCAAATTATTTTGTCACAACACTTGAAAATTTTCAGGAATGCTCATAGAATAGAGTGAGAATCAAGAAGAAGCATTGATCAATTAGAACAGGAGAATAGATAAGTATGAATTTTATCGTTGAAACATCAGCTCGTCATGTACATTTATCTCAGGAACATCTTGAGATTTTATTTGGACAGGGATATGAATTAACCAAGAAGAAAAAATTATCCCAGCCAGGTCAGTTTGCTTGCGAGGGAGAGTTACTGTTGTGGGATCAAAAGGTGAGTTCAAAGGAGTTTCCATTCTGGGACCAGTCAGAAAATCGACTCAGGTGGAACTTTCTCTGACAGATGCCGTTCTGCAGGAATCGCCGCACCAGTAAAGAGAATCGGAGATATTGCAGGCAGCGGACCATGTAAGATTGTCGGACCGGCAGGTGAGATTGATATCACAGAGGGTGTAATTGCAGCTAAGCGTCATATTCACGCAACGCCTGCAGATGCACAAAAGCTGGGAGTTGAAAACGGCGAGATCGTTTCTGTGAAAATTGATACAAATGGCAGAAGTCTTGTTTTCGGAGATGTAGTTGTACGTGTAAGCGAGTCCTATGCTCTGGCTATGCACATTGATACGGATGAATCTAACGCAGCAGGCTGCGGCAGAGAACAGTACGGCGAAATTGTAAAATAATTGAAGGAGAATTAAGTTTTATGAAAATTTTAGTTATCAACTGCGGAAGCTCTTCCTTAAAGTATCAGCTTATTGATATGGAAAAAACAGGGAGTTTTAGCAATAGGTTTATGCGGAAAGAATTGGTATTAACGGATCAAACTGACTCACAAAGCAGAAGGAATTGGCAAATTCGAATTAGAAGAAGAGATGCCTAACCACACTGTAGCAATCAAGCTGGTTATGGATGCCCTGGTTAATCCTGAGCATGGAGTAATCAAAGATACCAGTGAAATTTCTGCAGTAGGACACCGTGTTCTCCATGCCGGTACTATTTACAGTGATTCCATCGTTGTAAATGAAGATGTAAAAAAAGTAATCCGTGACTGTTTCGATTTAGGACCTCTGCATAACCCTGCAAACTTAATGGGTATTGAGGCGTATGGAAGCAGCTATGCCAGGAACACCAAACGTAGCTGTTTTTGATACTGCATTTGGTATGGGTATGCCGGAGGGCTTTCTCTTT